>OZ242340.1:0-4588654 GCA_965208525.1 Pseudomonadales bacterium
GAAGGAGACGAAAGTGGATTCAGTCAGTGAGGCGACCGCCAGCATTCAGGAAGTGCTGCGTGGGCGCCGCGCCAGGAACCTCGAAAAGCTCGCTGCGGAACTGCTTGGAAGCATGCTAAATGTGACCTTGATTCCGGCGCGCGCCGGTAGTCAGCATGGCGGGGATGGCGGCGTACACGGCGAAAGCGGTGCGCACTTGGTCTATGAGGCACGGCGGTACGGCGACGGCACGCGATTCAGGGACCGCGATGTCCGGGGTGAAATCAGCGAGGCAGTGGATCGAGATCCAGACCTTGAGTTGTGGTTGCTTGTTTCTACAAGGGACGTTCCGGAGCAGACGGTCGACGCGATGGCCGGTGCCGCTCGCCAGCACGGTATCGACGCACTGGCGATCGATTGGTTGCCCGCTCGGCTACCGCGTCTTGCGGTGCTGTGCGCTTCCGCGCCGGGCGCCTTCTCGGCGGCTGTTGGTGGGGGTTTCAACGGCTCGCTAAAGGAGATCGCTTCAGCGCCTGACTACCCCAGCGTACTCTCGTCGATACGGTCCTCCTTGCACGCGACAGGACATGCGCAGCTGGAACGAGCGAGCCACCGTCGCATACACGAGATCTGGACAGACCCCGATAGGGCGCAAGGACAGTTCCATCAGAACGTGGCTGGTGGTCACCGCGACGTCTCCCACGTCAGACGTCGTGAGCCGAGCTTAGCGCTCGATCGGTGGTTGGCTGGCAGCAGAACGTCGAGCCAGCCCGTCTTCGTGACAGGGCGGGAAGGGACGGGGAAAACCTGGGCAGTCCTGGACTGGCTGCAATCCAGAGTCGGCCAGCTCCCAATTGTGATCGCGGCGCCGTCGTCTTCGATTCCGAAGGAGATTTCCGGTCGGACAGGGACGATCGAGTTCATCGCTCGATGCTTGAGGGATCTGGCGGACGACTCTGTCCGGGACCAACGTTTTTGGGAACGGCGCGTCACGCGGGTGCTCGAACAATCTTCGGACCAAGGGCCTGCGTTGGTGTTGTTCTTCGACGGCTTGAATGAGAGACCGTCGGATCGTTGGGGTGCACTGTTCGATCTGCTGCAGGACGAGCCGTTTCATTCACGGGTGCGCGTAATCGCTTCTGCCCGCGACTCCTTTGTCGACGGTCGGATGGACAGCCTCCGGGGGCAGGCTTGGGAGGCAATGCGGGTTGAAGTAGGGGCTTACGGTGATGAACCGGGCGGGGAGTTCGATCAGAAGCTGAGGGCTGGCGGACTAACCCATGGAGACTTGCCCGACGGGGTCGTCGACCTGGCACGCGTACCGCGACTGTTTGACATGGTAGTTGCGCTCCGGGATCGACTCGGCGGCGTAGAGCGCGTTACCGTCCATCGTCTCTTCTGGGAGTACGGCGATAGCTCGTTCGCGCGGACCGGGTTTTCGTCCTCGGACTGGCGAGGATTCGTGCTTGAACTGGCGCGGGAGTTTCGGGACCGAGCACCAGTGGCACCTAGAAACAAGGTCGAGGCGTTGACCGGCGGCGCGGCGACGACACCGGACGCAGTCTACCGTCGCGTGTCATCCGTGATCGACAGCGTCTTCTCGCAGCTAACGGACTTCGACGAGATCGAGTTCGAGCTCGACTTTGTATGCCATGCCTTGGGGCTCGCGCTGGTCCACAAGCTTCGCGGGAGTGAATGGCAGGATTCCTGGGAGGCGCTCGAGGGCTTCTTCGAACCCACGAACCACCACGACAATGAAGCCGAGATCGCGAGGGCCGCGGTCTCGATCGCCTTGGCAATGGGGCAAGCGGACTACCCTGCCCCGTTGGCCGCCCTGTGCACTTGGTGGGTGCAATGTCAGAACTTGCCGGACAGCCACCTGCTTGAACTTGCCGCGCTCGCTTCAGAAATCGTGGAGCCGCTACTAGAAGCAATCGAACGAACGGAAGGCCACGCGGCGTCATCACCCCGTTATCGGGCCATCAACGCGTTGCATACCGTGGACGCGACTGACCGCGCAACTGCTCGAGCTATTGCTGCGCGAGGTGCAGAGTGGCTTGGGCGGATAGCCGCGGCGCCGGTATCTAACCACGGCCATGATGACGACTCGGCGCAGACATACCACCATCGACGGCTAGAGTCGCGAATTGGAACGGCTGAGTACGGCAGGCACCCGGTGCTTGGGCGAGAAGTTGAGATAGTCCCCGAGGATGACGAGGGACTGGGGGTCGCCGCCGCGCAACTACTGCAAGGCCGACCGCTGGTCGAGGCCATCGACTTGTTCGAGGCCGGCGCAGTACACCTCGCGATCACTGCGGACGTGGGGGAAGAGCACGCATGGCTCAACATCCTCAATGCGGTGGATCCTGAGGCCACCGCCAGTGCGTTGCGTGAGCGAGCGGCGTCGATGGAAAACCGCGAGCCGGAAGTCGGTGTGCACTCTGGGCTGGGGCGTCGTGTCGCGGCGATTCTCCTGTGGCGAACAGGGTACGTAGAAGATGCCCAGCGTGCATCGGCAATCGATCCGGGAATGGACCGTCAACCCTCCTATGAGGAGGATTATCTTGCCGATCCTGCAACTTCGTTCTATACGCTTGAGAGACGGCATGTTGACGCTACCCTTCGCCGCCAAGATGTGCCGCTAGGCCGGCGTTTAGAACGAGCTGCGGAATTCCTGGTAGATCCGCAGCTTCCGATCCCAGAGACGCTAACTCGTGACGTCGTAGCGGCGGCTCGACAGGTGGATTACGCAAAAATGGCTGCTGGTAACTCTTGGTCCAGAGAGGATTGGGCTTGGCGTGGTCTTTCTCTAGCTCTCGCTCGATGCGCGCCGGAGGAGTTGGCTCGGATCGAGCGCAAGAGGCTGCGCGAGTTCGCTGAGCGCGAAGGCGAGCGACGGTACGGTGCGGCGCTGGCCGCACCAGACGCGATGCTGCTGGTAGGCCCCACGGAAAGCGCGGAACTAAGGAAACTGCGCGAGCGAGTCCCCGGCGAGGGTGGTGGCAGCGAGAGTGGATGGTGAGATCTGATCTACTCGTCGCGGAAGCCCAAGGTGAAGACGCAGATGAGCATTTTGTTCGGATCGTCGGAGCGCCGTTAGACGGTGTCGATCGCTCGGTCTCGCTCGGCACTGCCCCACCCTCGCGGGAGTCGATCCACAAGCTGGTTGAACGCCACAGGTCGAGTCCCCATAAGCTCGTGCGCATCGCGGAAGCTCTCGGCGAGAAGCGCACGCCGCTCGACCGTTACGTTGTTGACCGCTTCATCGAGCTCTTGTTCGCGGATTCCGACGACGTTCGGCTGGACGCAGTGTGGGTCGTGGTTGGCACCAACGCCCTGCCAGTCCTCGGCGCGGCACTCGAGCAAAGGAACTGGTCTTGGTCCGCGCACAAACCCTACCTTGAAAGCGCCATCGGATCTGACGCCGTAGCAGCTGCAAATCGCGACACCCCTTTCCGTCGCATCGCGCACCGGCTTGCGCCGGCGCGGCTTCTTCCCGCCTTGTCCGAGAGGGAGTGCACATCGGAGGATGTAGCGATAGCAGTGGAACTCATCAACGTAGTTCTGGAATCGTCGGTTGCGCCTCCCGGTAGCCCTCTTGAGATCTCCCACGACCTGACCGCCGCTGAAGAAATGGTTGACTATCTGCACAGCTTCGGCGACATCCGCGAACCCGGCGATGGGACATCTTTCGCCGAGAATTTGTTGAAGACTGGCGACGAGTATCACGAGCGTCGGTCGGCGCTGGCCAAGACCTACTTCGACAAGGTCGTGGCGGCGCGACGGGCTGGCGCGCACCTGCACTTGGAACTCATCCACGCTAGGCACTTTGACGTCGTGTTCAGGCAATGCCCCGATGGCGTCGATGGTTGGCTCTGCGGCCTAGAGGAAGCGACGCCCGCCATTGTTCAGCGGGTTCAGTTGGCGGATGGGTTTTACGTGTCGCTGTGCGAGGCATTGCTGGTAAACGACCCTTCGCGTGGCGTCGGTGTGTGGCGGACGCTCAAGGAGTGCTTGACGCACGTGAGGTTCACCGTCCATGGGGACATGGATCGACTCCTGCATGCATTGTTCGCGGCGGGCGACGATCCCGAGGTCGGAAAAGCGCTGGATGAGGTCTACGCGATCGACGCGGCACGAAATGACATTGATCTCATTGATCTGATTGTCGCCGCTCGCAAATTCGGTCGCGAGGAATGGCTTAGGAGCAAAGTGGCGCAGGACGAGCAGTCGCCTTCCCCGCTACATCGCCGGCGGGCGGCGTTTCTTGCACCGTTACTTGCCATCCCACCGATTGCGGATGCAACTGCGTGGCCAGCGGGGTGGCAGTCGAGAGGCGTGGCGAGCGCTTCCTGGAAGCTGGGCCAGCGAGAAGCGTTCGCCCGTCATTGGCTCAGCGCCTTCGCGTCGGCGGAAACCCCCGAAGCGGCACATGCAGCATGGCGGCTGTTCCTTGTCTGCGTTGATCGACGGGCATGGGCCTGGATGGCGGACGTACTGGATTGGGAAAACTCGAGCAGCCCCTTGGCAGCCGTGCAACGCCGGTTCGTAGGCAAGCAGAAGCAGAAGCTACTGCGGGCGATGGCGGACAACGCGAAACACTGGAAGGAGAACTACACTCACCGCAGATACCCTAGGGCACTGTGGCCGTGGAATCAGTAACTGTCCGGTTGGACTGTTGGTTAAATCGGTCATCGCGCCCAGAGCGTTAACCGTCGAAGCATTTTCGTTTCTAAAGGAAGACCTTGGAGTTGGCCACCGAGGGAGTGTACTCGCCGAGGGTGGAATGGCTGGTCGGCCCTCGTCACGCCGAAGCAGAGGAGGTGCTCCGCTTCAACGTAGTCGCGTACGAGAGCCATGATGTGATTCGCTTGGGGTAAGGTCGTCGGAGAGATTGCCCCACGCGCAAATCACTTCGAGCGCTTTCGAGCGGTCGTCGGACGTGGGCGGTCTGGCGGTCTGCGGTCACTGACGGATTGCGGGCAGCCGCGCGTTCACGCGTGCGCGCGTGCGGCGTTGACGTCGGCCTGCTCTACTGGCTGATGGAGGTGCTTTGACGGGGCCTCGCGGTCGGGGCAACCGTGCGACGTTGGCCGGTCCGTCGGTGACGCCACCGGCCGCCGTCGTTCCGGCGACGAAATCGAGACGACGCGCTTCCGGCGGCCGCCAGCTTGCGGATGCAGCGTCTCGCTCGGGTCCAGCGCTCCGTCACTACCTCCGCCGGCGCCCTTGGGCGGCGGCGGAGTCCCGGTAGTGACGGGGCGCAGATGCGGCATTCGTGCCAGCGGCGGCAAGCGCTTCGATAAGAAGAAAGCTGGTGCCGGCGTGGTGACGCGGTGCTAGAGTGCCCGGCGTCAATCTGTCGCCATCGCGCGACATGGCCGGGCCGGAGAGCCCTGCATGACGGCGTCGCCGAACGGCGGCGCAATGTGCCGAGCTGCGGGCGCAGCATGGCGGTCGACGCATCGCAAGGCACGGTCGCCATGTTCGCGGCAGCGCGCGGACAGGGGCGAACCACCGACGGCAGGAGAGGCCGCATGGCGCGGAGACGCGCACCGCCGGGAAACCGGTGCGGCGAACCTGGACGTGGTGCGACGCATCGCGCGGGACGGAAGAGTCCGTCATGCCGAAGGGCTCCGCGCGGCGCGGCGCGTGCCGAAGGGCTGGCGGGTCCGTTGTCGGAAGACACGCCGCGGCCGCCGCAGGAGACGGCGAGGGAAGACGCGTCGACGGGCATTGCCGCACGAAGGTGCGGGGTCCGGACACCCTGGCGGGTGCCGGGTCGCCCATTAGAACTGAACGAACCACACTCGCTCCCGGCCGCGACCGCGGCCGCGGGGCGCGTCCGACGCGGCGACGCCGCGGTCATTCGAGGCCCCCTTGAGCTGTCCTTCGGCGATGGCTGCCGTGCCGGCCTTTCTAGCAGGCGGCGCTTACCGGTCCGGTGAGAACGCCGTCGTTGACGCTGGCGGACGCCCTCTCTAGCTTCGAGTCGAACACCGCCCCCATCGGGAGGAGACCGGCAACGATGCGCCAGCTGCACTTCGACCTGCTGCGGCTGCTGGAGGACGACCGGAGCGGCTCGCACGCCACGCGGCGCGCCCGGCGCTTCGCGCTGGCGCAGGCGGCGGAGACGCTGCACGGCCTTGGGTACAGAGGGCTGAGGGCGCGCGGGTTCAAGGGCCGGCACGTCGACGCGCTGGTGGCGGAGTGGCGCCGGCAGGGGCTGTCGGACGGCACGGTGAAGAACCGCCTGGCGCACCTGCGCTGGCTGGCGCGCAGGATCGGCAAGCCGGGCATCGTGCGCAGGGACAACGCGAGCTACGGGGTCGGGGAGCGGTGCGCGACCTGAACTGGGATCTGCTCCAGCTCCAGCGTCGGGCCCGGGAGGACGGCTCGCACGGTACCCAGCCGCGACCGCTCCCGGGCGCTGGCGCAGATGGCGAACGCCCTGCACGAGCTTGGCCACCGCCGCCTGCGCGCCGAGGGGCTGAAGCCGAGGCACGTCGAGGCTCTGGTGCGCGACTGGAAGGACGGCGGCCTGTCTGACGCCGCAATGATGAACCGCTTGGCGCACACGCGCTGCTCGCACACGCGGTCATTGCCGGACTCTAACCCGGCCCGTAACAGCCTAACGACTCGTGCTCGATACGGAAGATCACCTCTGCTGGCATCTGGATTTCGGAGTCAGACATGTTGAGTTCGTTGCCCGCGTACCAGCCCGGTCCACCGAAAAACGTCGATACGGAACTCCATATCCTCCGCGTGGTTCGCGCAAGCCAATTCTCGCCCATGTGGTCCTGCGCACCACGGATGTAGGGGCCATTGGCGCGCTCCGTCCACCACTGGGCAACCCGCGGAGCTGGGACATCATCGCACTCGCTTGCGAACGTAACGCAGCCGAACGTTGCAACCGATGCCGCCAGCGAGAATATCAGCAGTCTGGTTTTCATCTCTAAGAGCTCACCCCTTGCTCTCATTGAAGTAGCCGATGTCTGCATCGTACCCGTCTCCGCCCTTGGCGCCATCGGCTCCCAAGGAGTAGAGGACGAATCCTTGGAGGGTATCGGCGGGCCCCTCATAGACGTACGCTTGGTGCCATGGATCGAGCGGAACTTCATCGCCGAGGTACGGACCCTGCCAATGGCGTTCAGCGTCAGCGGGTGCCTGAATGAGAGCCGCCAGGCCTTGCCGAGCGGTGGGAAAGCTGCCCACTTCCAAACGGTAGGTTTCCAGCGCACTTCGAAGCAACCGAATTTGTGTCTGCGCCGTCTGGACGTTCGCCTTTTCTACGTTGGCGAAAATCCGGGGTGCGACCAGACCGGCAAGAAGGGCGAGGATGACCACCACGACCATGACCTCAACGAGCGTAAAGCCGAGAGCTGGTTTCCGGTGTTCCCTTTTCGCCGTTCCGTTCTTGGAACTTCTGTCTGGCTCCGATTCGAAGTGGTCGCACCATCCGTGCGATTGCACGCTTTTATGGCGATGTGGGCGATTGGCCGCAGTGTCGTTCACACCCTCTCCTATCGAAAGGTAAGCGTGCCGCGTCGAGCAAACTATACCAGCGGGGGTACCCGATCGGAATGCTCTGGCGCATTTGCAGATCGAGTTCGGTGCCCTCCCGACAAGGTGGGGTCCTTGCCAAACACGATGGTGGCGGCCGAGAAACTCGAACACGGATCGTGCCGTGCCCTCGCGGGCGAATCAGGCAGCGGTTGGGGAAACCCGGGGGGGCTCGTCGTCTTCTTTTTGCAAGCGTCGTCAAGGACGTTGGATGATCGGACTGGGCTGTCCTTGCGGCAGGTCTGGCTGCGCTGCAGTTCGCCGACAAAGCAGGCTGGCTATAGGAGGAAGACGTGCTGGAACGACATGTGGTTCTGCGTAGGGGGCGCAAGGCCGACCGGGAGCGGGTGACTACACCAGGTCATCGTGACTGCCTAGCGGCCGCCTACGTGGTCCACACAACGCTCTCGTGGACGTGGTCGGCTCTCCCCGAGAAGGGAGGGCCCGACCGTCGCTTTCGCGAATCTGTTCCGGCGCACTTGTCGTCGCTGTCGAATCCGGCCGCGAAATCGCCTGTATCCGGCGCAACCACGGCGCCGACGCAGCCGAGTCACGGTTGCGCCGTTCCCTTCAGGCGACGTACGCCGCCCAGTCCGCCATCAGCGCGCGCCGCCTGTCGAACAGGTCGCTGCGCCGGTAGGCCGCCTCCACGCGGTCGCCGTTGACGTGCGCAAGGGCGAGCTCGCAGACCTCGCGCGGGGCGTCCGTGCACTCGGCGGCCCAGTCGCGGAAGCTCGAGCGGAAGCCGTGCGGGACGGCGTCGACGCCCAGCGTGCGCATGAGCTCCGAGAGGCACTTCTGGGGCATCGCGCGGCCGCGCGGCGACGGGAACACCCAGCCCTCCACCACGGCCAGCTGGCTGGCTTCGTCGAGCACCTCGAGGGCGCGGTCCGACAGCGGCACGCGGTGCTCGCGGCCGTTCTTCATGCGCTCGGCGGGAATCGTCCACACCGCGCCGTCGCGGTCGATCTCCTCCCAGCGCGCGTTGCGCACCTCGCCCGAGCGGGTGGCGGTCAGCACCAGGAACTCGAACGCCAGCCGAATGCCGGGGCTGGCGTCGCAGTCCCGCACCCGCGCGAGCGCGGCGCGGACCTCGGCGTGCGGCAGCGCCCGCTGGTGCCGCTGGACCGCGGCGGTCCTCGGCAGCGCCGCGGAGATCGCGTCGCCGGCGGGGTTGTCGGCGCGCAGGCCCTGCGCGACCGCCCACTTCATCACCGCGCCGATGCGCTGGCGCACGCGGCCGGCGGTCACCCTCTTGGAGGACCAGATCGGCAGCAGCACCGCCATGACGTCGGCGCTCGTCACGGCGTCGACGGTCTTGGCGCCGAGCCGCGGCAGCGCGTAGGCGGCGAGGCTCGCGCGCCACTGGCGTTCGGAGCCGGCGCGGTCCTTCCAGTTCGGGGCGTGGATGCCGATGACGGTCTCCAGCGCCTCGGCGAAGGTCGGCACGGCCTTGCCCGAGCGCCTTGGATCGCGGTCCTGGGCGATGGCGCGGGCGTTCTCCAGCGCCCGCTCGCGGGCCATGGCGAGGGTGACGACGGGGTAGCGCCCGAGGCCGAGGCTGGTGGGCCGGCCGTCGATGCGGACGCTCTGCGTCCAGGACTTGTTGAGGCCGCCGCGCAGCGCGGGGCGGACGAGCAGGCCGAGGCCGAGCCCGCCGCGGCCGTCGCCGTAGCGGCCGGGCGTGTTGGCGTTGCGGACGAAGGTTGCGGACAGCATGAGGGGTCGATTGTTCACTTCCCGTTCCCTGTTCGGTTACAAGGGGATGTTGAGAAGCAGTGTGCCCCGGCGGTGCCCGATACGCCAAAAAGTTTATGTTTATCGGCAGGTTAAAGGACTTCCGGCGAAGTCCTGCAACCCCCGAAAACCGCCCTTCGGCGGTGGGCTTGTCCCGTCCCGCGCCCTGACGGGCGCGTTGGCAGTTTGCTGCGCAACTGCTTCAGACGCTGCGACGGACTTCGGCACAGGACGGGACAAGCCCGTCTCCTACGGACCCGATCCCCGCATCTCGAACAGCCGTTGCACCTGGGCGTCGGCCACGAGTTTCCCCCGCGCGGAAACGACGACGTAAACCGCCATCGATGCCGCTAGCGCCGGGAACACTTCGTGCAGGAACGACGTGAGGCCGAGCGCGAGCCAAGCCACCAGAACGGCGATGCCGACGCCGAATGCCGCGAGGGCCGCAGCTTCATTGCCGCGCCGCCAATGCAATCCCAAGAGCACGGTGGGCAGGAAGCAGACGGCGTAGAGGCTGCCGGAGAAAATGGTGAGTTCGACGATGCCGCCGGGTGGGCGCAGGGCGATCAGGGCGGCCACGGCGGCGAAGGCGATGACGCCGATGCGGGTCAGGCGCACTTCCGTCGCTTCCGAATTCGGTCGCACGAGGTCGCGCGACGTCACCGAGGCGGCCACCAGCAGCACGCTGTCGAGAGACGACATGGCGGCACCGAGGATAGCCACCACGAGGAAGTCGCTCACGAGGCGGGGGAACACGGAAGCGTCGGTTACCAGCATCGGGATGATGACATCCGTGTCGGTCACGCCGTCGAGCAGAAACCGAGCGTACAGCCCCAGCGGGAACAGACAGAACTGAATCACCAGGATGCCGCCGACGGCCACCCAGATGCCGGTGCGGAGACTCCGTTCGTCACGCAGGCCGTAGAAGCGCGATACCTGTCGGGGATCGATCAGGAGCTTGAGCGAGCCGGCGAGGGCAATGCCGAGCAGCACCGGGAAGGGAATGGCGGCGTCGAGATCGAACAGGCGTTCCGCTCCGGCTAATTCCGTCACCTGCGTTACGGTGCCGATGCCGCCGGCCGCGTGGGTTATGAAGCCGAACAGCAATACAGACCCCACCAGCATCAGTGCGCCCTGCAGAACATCCGTGCGTACCACCGAAAGGAACCCGCCGACCGCGGTGTAGGCCACGACGATCACCAGATTCACGCCCACCGCCGCCTCGTAGGGGATGCCGAGGAACGCCTCGAACAGATGCCCCACGCCTTTGAAGATGGCGATCATGTAGAGAAGGCTGGAGAAGACGATGATCGCTCCCGCCGCCCGCCGCACCCGGTCGCTGCCGAAGCGAACGGCCAAGAGGTCCGGCACCGTCACGGAGTTCCAATCCGCCGCAAAGCGACGGATGCGCGGCGCCACCAGCTTCCACGAGACCCACGTGAAAAGCACTAGCAGCACCGCCATCGTCAGCCACGGCGCACCGTATTCATAGCCCTTGCCGGAGTGTCCCAAGTAGCTGTTCGTGCTGGCAAACGTGGCATAGAACGAGATGCCGATGGCCACCCCGCCAAAGCGCCGGCCGCCGACAAAGTAATCCGCCGTGCCGCGAGTGCCCTGCAGCCCGGAACGCGCGTGCAGCACGAGCATTGCCGCATACGCCAGCAGCAACGCCGCCGCAAACCAATGTTCGATCAGCCAGGTCACGCCGCTGCAACCCCCGCCTGTAGCCGGCGCATCCTATCCCGGAGCGAGCGCAAGGCGTGCCCTTCCTCCGAGAGATCGGCAGTTCCTCGCTTTACACCAAGCCGATCGCTACGAGTCGATAGACGTCACTCGGTCGCCGGGCCCGATCTCGCCACTGGCCACGATTTCGGCAAAGAGGCCCGAGCGGTGTACGAGTGCTTTGGCGACGCGCTTGCGGACGATCGCTTCAAGCCGCGCGCAGGGCTCGTTCAGCTTCAACCCTCGCAGGGTCGCACCACCGACGCGGAAGCGACGCCCCACCAAATGGGTCAGCGGCACGCCACGCGTGATGACGTTCATCCGGCACTCATGCGGTGCCAGCACCAGATTGTGGTCTCGAAGCACGGTTTCGAGCACCTCCGTCTCAAACAGCGTGATCTGACGTCGCGCCCCCTTGTGATCGGAGAAATGACCTGACTCCTTGCCCAGACAATAGCGGTCTCCCCGCACGCCTTGTCCCGCGATCGCTTCGATCCGGGCAGGCGAGGTCATTGCCGCACCCCCGTCTTCTGCCAGGTGGACCGAACACACTTGCCCTTCCCACGCCATGCTCCATTTTCCTCTTGCAACACCAACGCGCAGCCTCCCCTATCTTTGGATGCACAAAAAGCTCCAAAATAGGTAGATTCGTTGGTACCAATATGGCCCGATGTCCCAGCTTGCCCTTGCACTCAAGCCCGGCCAGCCCTTGAACAGGGCCGTTTACGCAGCGTTGCGCGAGAGGATTTTGGAAGGGAGCATCTCGTCCGGACGGCTCCCTTCATCCCGCGTCCTCGCCGAAGAGTTGTGCGTCTCGCGCAACACGGTGCTCTTCGCATACGAGCAACTGGCTGCGGAAGGCTATGTCGAGACTCGTCGTGGGGCCGGCACATTCGTGGTTCCTGCGGTCGGAACCCGAAGCCAGGCAAGGCACCAGATTGAAACCAGACCCGGCGCGCGACATCGCTTATCTGGACTCGGCGCTCGCCTCGCTGCAGCACAGTCGGAAGCGACACGTAGCGCAGGCAAGGCCCGCAAACCCGTTCCCTACGACCTGCGCTCTGCGGGATCGGGTTACGACCGCCGGACACTCAACGCTTGGGCACGCCTGCTCGCCCGCCATGCACGCAACTTGCCGCGTGCGTTGCCGGGTTACCAGCCCCCCGGCGGCTTCCCGGGGTTGCGTGAGGCGTTGGCCGAGTACCTGGCGCGTGCTCGTGGCCTCGACTGCGTACCGGAACAGGTCATCGTCACGCAAGGCTCCCAGCAAGGGATCGACATCTGCCTTCGCCTCTTTGTCGATCCGGGCGATTCCGTGGCCATTGAGGAGCCACACTGGACCGGGTACTCGCATTGCTTGGCGGCCTGCGGTGCCCGCGTCGTTTGCATCCCGGCGGACGAGCGGGGCATGCAAGTGGAGCAACTTGAAAACCATGTTGACGCGAAAGTCGTCTGCGTGACGCCATCGCACCAGTTCCCGACGGGTGGCGTTATGCCACTCACGCGTCGCCTGCATCTCCTTGACTGGGCGCAAAGGCATCGGGCGGCGATACTCGAGGACGACTACGACAGCGAATTCCGCTACGAGGGCCGTCCCATCGAGTGTCTGCACAGCCTTGACGACCATGGGAGGGTCGTCTATCTCGGCTCGGCCTCAAGGATGCTGTTTCCTGCGCTCCGCATCGGTTGGGCCGTCGTCCCGGCAACACTCTCGCGCACGTTCGAGCAACTCAAGGCGACGACCGACCGAGACACACCGAGTCTTGAGCAGCTTGCCTTCGCAGATTTCATCCGTGAGGGGCTCCTGGAACGGCACGTGCGGCGAGCCCGCAAGCGTCTCGCCAGCCGGCGCTCGGCACTCTTGGAGGCCCTCGACCGGGAGCTACCCGAGCGTGCGGAAGTGACGGGCGCGAGTGCGGGAATCCATGTGCTCCTACGCTTGCGTGAGCTTCCCCAAGCCGCCTTCGTGCCATTGCGGCAGGCGTGCTTGGCCCGCGGCATCCGCATCTACTCCGCGGCGCCGAACTATGCACAGCCGCCGGCACACGTGGAGCTTCTCGTTGGCTACGCCTCTCTCTCCGAAGAGGACATCAGGTCGGCGATCTCAGGACTGCGGGAGGCACTGGACAGTCTAGCCAACCCATAGCGGAGGCGACCCCATGCCCCTCCCGGCGTAGCCACGTGAAGAGGCGGCAGCCCCAGGCTGAGGGCTTGGCGGCAATGTGCAACGCCGCGCTCGAGCTTCGCCGCGGTCGTCAACGGCTCGATCCATCGGATGATGTCACCCTGCGCGAACTCTTGGGGGCATCGTTGCCGTAGGTGCATCAGGGGCTGGTTGTGCGGAAGGGGATGTTGGCGTGGGCTGTGTGGCCTTGGGGGTCGGAGGCGTAGGCGAACAGGCGGTATGCGCCGGGCTCAGGTGCCTGCAAAGTGATGGTGGGGCGAGTGGGATCGTCCATCAGGCCGGGGATGTCGGGGATCGCGGGTTCGTAGTCGCCACCGTCGGTAGTGGCCGTGCTTTCGGGCTTTAGGTGCCAGCGGTAGGTTAGGCGGTCGCCGTTTGGGTCGCGGGTGGTGAGTTCGGCATGGTAGTGCCTGCCGGTTACGAGAGTCACTTTGTTGCTGGCAGTGTGGTTGTTGAGGCGCATTGCTTGGATCACGGGGGCTTGGTTGGGGGGATGTTGGCCGGACCATGCGAGTTGCATGGCGTCCACGGCTGCGGTGGGTTGGCCGGATGGGGTGAAAAGGCTGTACCACGTGGGCGTGCGTTCCTGTTTTTGGCCCCACAGGAACACGTAGCTGCCGAGGCACAGGCCGCCCCCTGGCGCGCTTGCGAGATGGGGTTCGATGAGTTGGCGGTAGCCGTTTAGGTAGTGGAGGGCCTTGGTGGTGCTGTCCATTTCCACGGGGGCGCCCCATGCGGTTTGGCTTGCTTCCCAATGGCCTATGGGGCCCCATTCGGTGACCATGAAGGGCCGGCCGGCAAACCACTCGTCTGCGTAGCGCGGCATCAACGCCAGCGCGCCGTAGAGCTGGATGCTGATGAAGTCGAGGTCTGGGGCGCGCTCCTTCACGACTTCGATGGGCTCCTCGCCAGCCGTGATGGTGGTGGTGGTTGGGTGGTTGGGGTCCAACTCGTGGATCATCTTCGACAGCGCATTCACCTCGTCGTACACGCGCCCGTCCTTCATGCCGTGGTTGAGTTCGTTGCCGATGATCCAGGCGAGGAGGGCAGGGTGGTCGCGGTAGCGTTCGACTGCTTCTCGCACTCGTTGCCGCTGCGCTGCCACCTGATCCTCGTCGCCGTAGTCCATGCCCCAGCGTTCTGCGGCTACCGGCAGGCCGAGTGCCACGGTCAGGCCGTTCTTGGCGGCTTCGTCGAGGTCGCGACCGGCAGTTTCGATGCCCCAGGTGCGCACGGAGTTGCCGCCGCGTTCCGCGAGGGTGCGGTAGTCCACGCCGACTACTCCTGCGCCCTTGACGACATAGGGCTGGCCGCCCCGGAGGAGCTGGAAGCCGTCACCGTGCGCGACGACTTTGACTTCGATGGGTTGCGCGTGGAGCAGCGAGGCCGCCAGCGTGCAAAACAGCAACGTTGTCCGAAGCACACGGGCCTTGTGGCGAAGCTCCCGCGCTTGGGGCGAGGGCATCTTGCCCCCATGGCGCTTCATCGGGGGTAGGTTGGGTTGGTGCGTGGGCGGGCGGCGTCTTCGGGCATGTCGGCCGCGGTGTCGGACTCTTCGAGTTGTTCGAGGGGTGGTGCTTTCTCGCCGTAGCGGAGACCAAAGCCGTAGGGGAACAGCGGGTCGTAGTTTGTGTCGCCCACATTGAGCGGGGTTTGCAGCGCATGGCCCGGCCACGAGAAGCTTAGGCGACCGTGGAAGTCGGGCCCCTGCTCGCCGGTCCGGGCCTGAAACAGCACATCTGCGACGCCAGCGCCTTCGCTACCCGGCAACCACGCGACCACGAAGGCATCCGACGCGTTGAGTTCCGGATTGATCCACATCGGTCGGCCGGTGAGGAACACCGAGACGGTAGGGACGCCGAGTGCCTGCAAGCGTCGCAGGATAGCGAGTGGCTTGGCGTTCACGCGCGAGTGGCTGAGGTGGGTGCGGTCGCCGTCGCCCTCTGCATATGGGTCTTCGCCGAAGACGACGATGGCAGCGTCGGGTTTGGCGTCGCCGAACTGCCCGTCTGGTGCAAGCACTGCCGAGCCGCCATTTGCGACCGCCGATTGGATGCCGTCGAAGACCGATGTCGCGTTCGGGAAGTCGGAATTGTCGTTGTCCCTGCCCTGCCATGTAAGCGTCCAGCCGCCGCACTGCTTGCCGATATTGTGCGCGCCGTCTCCTGCCACCAGCACACGCATGTCGCGCCGGAGCGGAAGCACGCCGTCGTTCTTGAGCAGCACCAGCGACTCGCGCACAGCGTGTCGCGCCAGTGCTCGATGTTCGCTTTGCCCGACCACGCTGAAGTCGCCGGCGTCGGGCCGGGTCGCCGGGCGTCCCCTGTGGAACAGCCCAGCCCTCGCTTTCACGAGCAGGATGCGGGAAACAGCGTCATCGATCCGCGCCTCGGCAACCACGCCGCTTCGAACCTGCTGCAACAGGTCTCGATAGGTACGCCGCCAGTCCTCGCCAACCATCAGCATGTCCACGCCAGCGTTGACCGTGCGGGCGCAAGCCTCGCCGTGGTCTTCGGCGACTTGCTGGTAGCCGTTCCAGTCACTGACCACGAAGCCATCGAAGCCGAGGGCACCCTTTAGCACTTCCGTAAGCAGGTAGTGATGGCCATGCACCTTTTCGCCGCGCCAACTGTTGTAGGCAGCCATCACGGTCTGCGCCCCGGCGGCCAGTGCAGCGCGGTGGCCTGGGGAATGGAGGGCAAGGAGTGTCTCTTCCGAACAGTCCGCATCGCCTTGGTCACGGCCGCCCACCGTCGCGCCTTCGCCGATGAAGTGCTTTGCCGTGGCAATCACCCGTTCAGGGCCGAGAAAGCCCTCCGCGCTGCGCGTTCCCTGTAGCGCGGCGACCATGCGCGATGCGTACTTCGCCACGATGTCGGGATGCTCGGCGTAGCCTTCGTAGGTTCTGCCCCAGCGATCGTCGCGCGGTACCGCGAGCGTAGGCGCGAAGGTCCAGTCGATGCCCGTTGCCGCTACCTCGCGGGCGGTGGCGGTGCCGATGGCGGCAACGAGGTCCGGATCACGAGCGGCACCAAGGCCGATGTTGTGGGGGAACACGGTGGCGTTGTAAACGTTCGAGTGTCCATGCACGGCGTCCGTACCCCATAGGATCGGCACGCCATCGCCGCCGTTCGCTTTCGTGGAAGTCTCGTGGAAGGCATCGGCAAGCTCGACCCAATCCGCCACGCTCGCGTGCTTATTGCCACCCGGAAAGCTGCCGCCGCCGTTGAGGATGGAACCCAAGCCGTAGCTGCCAGCCTCGGCGGGAGTGACGCTCGCAATCTCCGCCTGCACCATCTGCCCCACCTTCTGCTCCAACGAGAGGAGCTTGACGTGACCGGCAATGGTCCTTGCGTCGGCTTCGGTCAGGCGCAGGGTCTTCGTGGCGCCCGGGCCCCAGTGGGCCATCCTTTTGCTCACGCCACGCCCGGTGCGGACGTCGAGCGCCGCACCACCAATCGGCAATCGAAGGTCTTGCGAACGTGGGTGGCCCGCTCGCCTCGAATCCACTCGAGCAGCAGTTCCGCCGCTTGCGACGCGATCTCGACGATGGGCTGCCGTACCGTGGTGAGCGGCGGCCAGGTGTGCAACGCCGTCGGAGAGTCGTCGAAGCCAGCCACCGACAGCTCTGCCGGCAAGGCGATGCCCGCTTCCTGTGCCGCGACGATCACGCCAGCCGCCATGTCGTCGTTGCTGGCTACGATCGCGGTGGGGCGGTTTGCCAGCCCGAAAAGCCCATGCGCCGCCGCCTTGCCGGACTCGAAATCGAACAGCCCCGGCACGATCAGGCTCTCGTCCACGGTCATGCCGCGATCGCGCAAGGCTCGCAGGTGACCGTCGAGTCGGGCGCTGGCGGCACCGTGGCGCGGGTCGCCTTGAATGAAGCCGATGCGAGCGTGCCCCAAGTCGAGCAGGTGCTCGGTGAGAGTGCGGCTGCCGGCGAAATCGTCAGGCCCCACCGACGTCCAGCGCGTGTCCGTGATGCCGGGGGAAATCTGCACGAACGGCACGTCCCGCTCGGTGAGGGCATTGGTGAGGTCCGGACGATCCCCGATGGGCGCGGTGAGCACCATTCCGTCCACGCGGGTCTGGGTCAGAAATCGCACGATGTCCTCCGTCGCTGGGTTCTCGCTCGAAGGCCGCAGCAACAGCGCATAGCCGTGCGCTTGGCAAACGCCGAAAACGCCATCGAGGATCTGTTGGATGTAGCTGAATTCGTGTGGGTTTTCATAAAGCAGGCCGATCGAAAAGGTGCGTCTTCCGGCAAGCCCCCTGGCGGCGGGATTGGGCTCGTATTGCAGTTCGCGCACCGCCTCCATCACCCGTTCCCGCGTCTCGGAGCGCACGTTGGCTTCGTGGTTGATGACCCGCGAAACGGTCTTGATGGAAACTCCCGCGCGACGGGCAACGTCTCGGATCGTGGCGCGGACGGGTGTGCGCCCGCTCGTTGTGGTTTCTTGCATCCGCGTTGAGGATCGATGACAACGGTGTCAGTTTATCCTATCGAGGGGATTCTGCCTGCCCAACGAAGAGTCGCCGAGGTCAGGCCCGGCAGTAGTGATCGATGAAGCGTTGGTGTTTCGGGAGCTGGCGCACCATTCCCTCCACGTTGCCGTGGATGCCACTGAGGAAGCGCGCGAGTTCCTCGTCGCTCATCATGTTGACGATGGGGTGGTACTGCTCTGGCAGCAGGCCTTGTCCCAGCATCACCTGAATCCACGAGTTTTCGCCGAAGAGCTCGGTCGGCACCTTGAACACGCGGCCGGCCTGGCGGAAGAGTTCAATGCGGTGGCGGAGCGAGTCGGGCACATCCATGCTGGCGCAATGCCGCCAGAAGTCCGTGTCGCGCCGCTCCGTCACGTGGTAGTGCAGGATGATGAAGTCGCGCACGTTGTCGATCTCGAACTTCATCTGGCTGTTGAACTCGTCGATGTCCGGCTGGCGGATGCCGTCATAGGGGAACATCTGCATCAGGCGGATGATGCTGCGTTGGATCAGATGGATGCTGGTGGATTCGAGCGGCTCGATGAAGCCGGAGGCGAGACCCATGGCGATGCAGTTGCGGTGCCAGTGTTGGTGCCGTTGCCCGGTTCGAAAGCGGATCACCCGCGGCTCCGTCAGCATGTCGCCGGTCACGTTTTCCTTCAGGTGCGCCACCGCTTCGTCGTCGGACCAGTGTTCGGAGGAGAACACTACGCCGTTGCCGACGCGATGTTGCAGCGGAATGCGCCACTGCCAGCCGGCGCCGCGGGCAATGGCGCGCGTGTATGGCAACGGTTGTGACAGTGCTTCGGTCTGCACGGCCACCGCGCGGTCGCAGGGCAGCCAGTGGCGCCAGTCCTCGTAGCCCACCTCCAGCGCGCCTTCGATCAAGAGGCCGCGAAAGCCCGTGCAATCGATGAAGAGATCGCCCTCGATGCGCTGTCCCGACTGCAGTTGCAGGGCGGTGATGAAGCCGGTCTCGGCGTCCTTCTCCACTGCCTGGATGCGCCCTTCCTGCCGCACCGCGCCGTGCTCCTCGGCCATGGCGCGCAGGAACGCGGCATAGCGCGAGGCGTCGAAGTGATAGGCGTAGTTGAGGCCCTGGCTCGGCAGCACGGCAAATCGGCCTTGCTTGGCCGCCAGCCATTCCTTGCAATACTCGCCGAACTCCCGGGCGATCCCCATGCGCTGTCCCTTGAGCCAGAAGTGCTGGAATCCGGCGGCCCAGCTATCCCGTCCGGTCCAGCCGAAGGAGTGGATGTAGTTCTTGCCGAGGTCGCGCCAGTTCTCGAACGAGATGCCTAGCTTGAAGGTGCCCTGGACCGCGCGCACGAAGTCCTGCTCCTTCACCTTCAGCAGTTCGTGCAGCGTCAGCAGTGTTGGGATGGTGGCCTCGCCAACGCCAACGGTGCCGATCTCTTCGGACTCCACCAGCGTGATGTCGAGGGTCTTGCCGAGGAGCTTCGCAAGCGACGCCGCGGCCATCCAGCCGGCGGTGCCGCCACCGGCAATCACGACCTTGTGGATCTTCCTGTGCTGCACGGTGCTTCTCCGTTAGGAATGCTCGACAAAGGCTGGTCCCATAGTCATCACTGGTTCAGCCGGTTGAGCAGAGTGGCGCGAAGCCGCTTGGCGGATGCATCGTCGAACGTTGCGAGAAAGCCCTTGCCGGCGGCGGGTATGTGCTCATGCACGGACTCGTCGGCATCGAATACGTAGTGGTTGAAGAGGCCCCGCCACGCCTCGCGCTGGCGTTGCGGCAAGTCTCGCAATGCGAGCATCGCATGCAGCAGGGCGTCCGACGGGGCGCCGAGAGCAGCGGGCGAACTGCACCACCAATAGTTGACGAGCAGATTGAATGCGGCAAGCGACTCGATGTGATGCCACCACATGCTGGGAACGAAGATGGCGTCGCCTGGCTTCAGCAAGGCTGTGCGCGCATGTCGCATCGCCTCGGCGAAGCGAGGGTGGCGGGCAAGGTCTGGGGCCGCGAAGTCCACCAGGCTGATGGCCTGCCCGGACGGGGTGCGCTCCACGGGCCCCACATAGAGATTGTCGATCTGATCCGGCGGCAACAGCGTGAAGCGGCGTTCGCCAGCCACCACGCAAGCTAGATTGTCGGGAAAGTCGTAGTGCGCCGAGATGCGCGTGCGACTGCCAAGCCAGAAGCTCGCCAGCGCATCGTCCTGCGGCAGCGCCACGTCGTTTTCGGCCCGGAAGCCGGGCAGCAAGGCGTCCACCGGGGTGGATCCGACATAGATTGTCGAGAGCCGGTCCTCGCGCCCCGCATCCGCCAGCCTTGCGACCACCTGGGGCACGGTAGCCTTGCCGCTCGCGAAGTTGAAGCCGGTGAAGTCGTCGTTGTAAAAGAACCTGCCGTCCATGCCGGAGTCGCCGGCATAGACCGTCACCGGTCCGTCGTTCCAGAACCTCGACAGATAGCGCGCCGCCGAATCCGCGGAGGCGCTGCACGCGGCCACGGCCGGCCAATCCGCTACCAGGCCCGGAAGATGCACCGGTTCATCGGCGTCGAAGACATGGGGCGGGATGGCCCAGCCGCCGCCGCTGGCGTCCAGCGTCGGCACCGGCGCCACATCGTCCAGCCAGTTCACGCTGCAGCCTCCCTAGCCCGGTTCTTCCGTTCAATCAGGCTCTGCACGCGGGCGAGGGAGGCAAGCGCCATGAACATCGGCATCAGGTAGCCGCTCTGGTTGAACGCACCTAACACATCGCCGCCGAGTGCTTGCACCTTCTCTTCGGCAACGCAGTGAAAGCCGAGCAACTGATTGCGCGAGCCATCGTTCAGTTCGATCTCGAAGGTGATGCTTTCAAGCAGTCCATGCTCGGCGAGCGCGGCACAGAAGCCCTTGCTGTGGTCGATGCCGGCATAGATGGTTTCGAGGAGGTTGGCGGCGCCTTCGAGGTACGGCGTGCGGCCGCCCAAGGGGGCGAACAGCGCTTCGCCCACTTCGGTGTTGACGCGGGGGTGTTCCATGTCGAGCGACAGCACGCGGGCACGCTCCGTGGCGCCTGGCCCGGTGGCCTCGCCGAAGCCGATGAGGAACGGCTCGCGCTGCACCATCGCCGGAATGTAGGACGCTTGCCAGCCGCCTTCGGCGAGAAAGAGATTCTCGCCTTCCTGAAAGCCGAACAGCGCCACCGGGTAGTAGTCGCCGGCCGAGTTTTGCTGGAACAGAATCGGATAGTGCGCCTGCACGTTGCGGAACTCGAACGTGAAGGCCATCGCCAGCATGATGTCGTCGCCGTAGCGGGCGGAACGCTCGGTGATGATCTTCACGTCCTGATGGTCGACGTTATTGAGCAGGGCGTAGTCAGGCACCGTTGGCTGGTCCCCCCGTCTGCTCGGCTATGGCGCGCAGCACCTCGCGATTCGTCGGCAGCCTTTGCTGCGCCTGCCCCGCCTTGGCGCGGCTGGCGTGGAACACCTGATCCGCCTCGGAGCGCATTGCCACATAGGACGGCGATTCGTCGCCCGCGTGGCGCGGGCGGAAGCCCATGCCGTAGAGGACGTATTGATAGCTGGCCGAGGGGAAGAGCTCATCGACGCGGGGGGCGTCGTCGTGCCACGGTGGTTGCTGTTGCCACAGGAGCAGCTTGTCGGCGAGGCCCTCCGGCCAAGTGGCCGGGTCGCGATGTGCACGCCAGTACGGCCCCTCTCGGGCGCTGGTGGCGTAATGCAGCTTGAGGAACTCGACGATGCGGCCCCAGTGATAGCGCAAGCGGTCGTTGAACCGCCTTGCCACCGCGTCCATCACCTGCCTGTTGCGGGGCATTTGCTCGGCAACGATTGCGGCGGACTGTTCGACCAGCGCGAGGGCCGACGCTTCGAGCGGCTCGACGAATCCCTGAGACAGCCCGATGGCGACGCAATTGCGATGCCAGAACGTGTCCCGATGGCCCGGCTCGAAGGCGATGGTGCGATAGGTGAGCGCTTCGGCATCGATTTGTGCCGAGGTGCGCTCGATGTAAGCCGCCAGCGCCGCGCTCGCCGTGCTCTCGTCCATGTGGCCGCTGGCATACACGGTACCGAGGCCGCGCCGGGTTTGCAGGCCGATGTCCCAGATCCAGCCGCACGGCTCGGCGGTTGCCAGCGTTGCCGAGGCGATGGGCGCGTCGGGGTGGTGGTAGGGTACTTGCACGGCGATGGCGCGGTCGTTGAAGAGCACGTCGCGAGCCGAGACGAAGCGGCGGCGGAAGTGTCCGCCGATCAGCAGGGCGCGTTGCCCGGTGCAATCGACGAAGAGGTCTCCAGGCACGCGAACGCCGGTGTCGAGAGAGATGGCGGCAATGTCACCGTCCTCTAGCGACTCGATCCGCTCGACCTTGCCGGACACGTGTGCTACGCCCAGACGCTGGACGGCATGGCGCTGCAGCAGTTCGGCAAACTTGCCGGCGTCGAGGTGGTAGGCGTAGTTGAAGGCAAATGCATACGGGGGCGCGGACGCCTCCTTCGGGGCTAGTCCCTGTTCGATGGCGGCCACTTGGGGTGTCGCAAAGCGCGCAAACGGCACATTCGGGCGCTCGCCGAGCCAATACTTCGCAGGGTTTAGGCGCACGTATTCCACCGGCAGGCTGAACGGATGGATGTACTCGTCCGTCTCACCTTGTCCCGACCAGCCGAGGAAACGCGTGCCCTGCTTGAAGCTCGCGCCGCAGGCATGAAGCATCTCGCCCTCGTCGATGCCGATGCGCTGCAGGGTTCGGCGCATCGACGGCCAAGTGCCTTCGCCAACGCCGATCGTGGGGATGTCCGGAGCCTCGACCAGCACCACCTGCAACGGCTCGCGCCAGTGGCGGCATTCGGCGGCGATGCAATTGGCGGCAATCCAACCGGCCGTGCCGCCGCCAACGATCACGACCTTCCGAGTCGCCCGATCCATTCCGACCCCACGCGCTCTTGAGAACGCCCCTTCAAGGCACCTCGGCGATCATACAAGGCAGTCGAACTCTCAGGAGGCTTGTGCCCCATTGCCGGCCCGGCATGCCAAGCGAAGGGCGACGCATGCGTCGCCCCTACGGCCCGTGGCTTGACCGACACCATGTGTGGGCCCGCCCTCACTCCGGAGCAGTCGGAGGGCCGAAAACCCGCCGCACTACAGCTTGTAGCGGAACCCGAAGTTGTAGCGAGGCCCTGCCTGCCCTGCGAACAGCGTTTGCATCCAGGCGCGGCCGAAGACGTGGGTCGTCTGGTCGTTGAGATTGAGCGCATCGACGTAGAGCTGCATGTTCTCCGTGACCCAGTAGCTCGCGCTCAGGTCGAGCTGCTGATACGCGCCCACATAGGTGGGCGGGCCCGAGCCGACGTTGTTCTGCCCGGTGCCGGCGAGGAAGTTGTCGCGCCAGTTGTAGGCCAGCCGAACGCTCAGCCCCTCCTTGTCGTAGAAGGCGATGAGGTTGGCCGAGTCGCTTAAGCCTGTCAGCACGAACTGCTGCGCCAGGCTGAAGTTGTCGTAGCCCACATCCGCATCGACGATGGTGGCGTTGGCGATGACGCCGAAGCCGGTGTCGCCGAAGTTGTGCTGGACGACGACCTCCCAGCCCTTCATGGTCGCCTTCTCGATGTTCACCGGCACGGTCAGGTTGAACGGCGCCGAAGGGTCACGGCCGGCCACGCCCGAAATGACGCCGTTCTCGGCGTCCACCCCGGCGGAGTCGGCACGGTTCTCCAGAATCCAGGTGTAGAGCAGGCCCGAATCCGAGCTGCCGGTGGCGGCGCGGGCTTCGTCGGCGAGGGGGCCGAGGCCTGGGTGCGGCAAGTCGAACGTGTTCTCCACCACCGACGCGGTGCCGATGAAGTTGTCCACGTCCTTGACGAAGTAACCGAGCGCCGCATAGCTGTCATCGGCGTAATACCACTCGAACGACAGGTCGTAGTTGCTCGACTCGAACGGCAACAGCCCCGGATTGCCCCGGTTGCCGGTGCCGCCGTCGATCCGCACCAGCGAATTGATGGTCTGGCCGCCCTGGATATCGCCGTAGTTGGGCCGCGTCATGGTCTCGCTGGTGGAGAACCGGAACAACACGGCTGAGGTGAGATCCAGGCGGAAGTCGATGCTCGGCAGCAGCAGGTCGTAGCTGCCCGAGAGCTGCGTGAACTCCGGGTCTGCCTGAATGGCGTTTAGTTCGTTGCCGGCCACCCAGTTGATTGCCGTGTAGGCGGGCGAGAGCGCCTCCGACGAGACATCGGTGTCCTCGTAACGCAAGCCCAGGCGCAGCCCTGCCGGCATCGTGCCCCAGGTCCAGCCGAGGTTCGCCTGGGCGTGCAGCGCCGCCGACTCCTCCACCGTGCGGCGGTCGGATGTGAACCGGCTCGAGGTACAGAGCCCCGTGCCGCAATCCCCCATGTCCGTGAGTTGGAAGACGGTCGCGTCGCCCGACGCCATGAGCGCCTCGGTTCGGGCCACGAGCTCTGCCATGTCGAAGCGGTAGAACTCGGTCTGGCGGCGAGAATCGTCGCCGCCGGGAATCTGGTCGAAGGCATCCGCGGCGGAGTCGGGCGTCAACAGATCGGCTATCGCGCCGGGTTGCGTCACCCCGCCCCATGCATCCCGCTGCACCACCGATCCTGCGGAGCGGTTGTTGACCTCGGTGAGCTGGATGCCGAAGTCGATGCTTTCGATCACGCCGACGTCAAAATCGTAGTGGCCGTCGAGACGCGTCTGGTCGATGCCCATCTTGGAGAAGTTGTTCTGGAACACGCTGCCTGTGACGATCATGTCCTGGGGCGACAGCGGGTTCCGCAGCGTCAGCTCCAGCACCGGCAGTTCGTGGCCGAAGTAGCCGGTGGTGCGGTCGCGGGTGAACGCCGCCGTGGAGAGCAGGGCGGAGTCGCCGAAGGGGCTGTTGGGCGACCGTTCGGCGGTGGAGTCGTGGTAGTCGAACTCGAAAGTGAGTCGGTCCGTGGCATCCCAAAGCAGGTTGATACCGGTGGCGCCGTTGCGCGCCTTCCACGCATCCTGGCCACCGCCCATCGAGTAGTCGCTGCCGGCCAGGTTTTCGGTATAGACCCGAGGCGACGCTTGCGGGCCGTCGGTCCACAAGGTCTCCTGGGCGCCAAAGTTGAACCACGCAGAGAGATTGCTGTAGGTGCGATCGAGTTCCACCTCCGAGAAGGTGTAGTCGAGGGTCGCGACGAGGGTGTCGGTGGCTTGCCACTGCGCCGTGAGCTGGCCATTGGTGCGCAGGCGCGAATACTCGGCTAGCTCGTAGCCGATGTTCTGCGGCACGGAGTAAAGGTCACCGGGACCGGGTCGGTTGATCTGGTTCGGATCTCCTTGGGGAGGAATGCCGCCCCACTCCGACGGCCCGGCGCCGCACCAGCAGTTGTCCACTTCGCCCGGGAACGTGCGCCAGCCGCCAACGCTGGCCGTGTTGGCGCCGTTGTTGCGATCCTGGCGCACGGCGGAGAGGGCGATGCCCACCCGGTCGTCGGCGAAGGTGTTGGAGAAAAGCGCCGATATCTCCGGTGTGAAGCCACTGCCGTCCTCCGTGGAGGTGTCGTGCAAGCCACTGGCGGCGGCAGTGAAGTTCATGCCCGGCGCATCGAGGGGGCGGGTGGTGCGCACATTCATGGTCGCACCGATGCCGCCGGTGGGGACATCTGCCTGGCCACTCTTGTACACCTCTACGGCGCTGATGCCTTCCGAGGCGAGGTTACCGAAGTCAAAGGAACGGCCGAGGCCACTGGAAGTCGGCATCTGGCGCCCGTTCAGGAGCACGAGGTTGAAGTCCGGCCCAAAGCCCCGCACGGTCACCCGTGCCCCTTCGCCGCGCTCGCGGTCGATGGAAACGCCGGTGATCCGCTGCAGCGACTCGGCGAGGTTGCTATCCGGGAAATCGCCGATGTCCTCGGCGGTGATGGCATCCACCACGCCGTCTCGCGCCCGCTTGAGGTCCATCGACTCCTTTAGGCTCTGCCGGAAGCCCACCACGATCACCTCTTCGACCGGCCCCGGCACCGTGGCGTCGTCGGTGCGGGCCGACGGCTCCGGTTGCTGTGCCTGAGCTTGCTGCGCCGAGGCAAGGGCACTCGCGATCACGAGCGAGACAGCCGAGGCAATCGGGGTTTTCCGGAACACGTCGCTTGGCATCCGCCTCTCCTTCGCATCCCGCAGCCAGCCACGCGAAAAACGCAACCGGTGAGCGCGCCGAAAACGCCCCTGTTTGGCGCACGTCGCCGCGGGTGACAACGTTGTCAGAGCCTTGTATAGGACAAAAAGACAACGTTGTCAAGAATACAGCGCCTATCCACCGACGGCGTGGGCTGGGCCGGCAATGGAACCCTCCCTAGCGGCAGCCGGGTTTCGCTCGCAGCCGCTGGGGGTCGGTTACCGGGATGGAGACGATGTTGCCGCAGCCGTAGTTGGCCGAGAGGCCCGTCTCGTATTCGATGGTGGCGTTGTCGGGGGCGGCTAGGGCGGGTTCTAGGTCGATGTTCGAGGCGAAGGCGTTCCATACGCGCAGGGCGCCGGCGGAGCCGGTCAGTTGGTGGCTGCCGCCGTCGTCGCGGCCTACCCAGATGACGCTCAGGTGCCTTGCGCCATAGGCGACAAACCAACTGTCGCGGTAATCGTTGGAGGTGCCGGTCTTGCCGGCAACGCCGCGGTCGGCGTGGGGTGAGCGCTTGCCCGTGCCGTGGGTCATCGCGATTTGCAGGGCACGGGTGAGGGTGGCCGCGTGTTCGAGCTCAACCGCGCTCTCGATCCGGATCGGATAGCGCGACAACGGCTCGCCGCTCCCGCCCACCACGGCCAGTACGGTCTTCGCCGGGGTGGTGAAGCCGCCGCTTGCGAACACGGCATACAGCTCCGAGAGCTGCATGGGCGACAGCTGCACGGCGCCGAGCAGCAGCGACGGAAATGCCTCGGCTGCGACGCCGCTTAGCGCTTCCACCCGATGCGCAACCCGCTCGATGCCAAGGCTCATGCCGAGCCGCACGGTGGGCACGTTGAGGGAGTCTGCGAGCGAGCGCACCAGCGGCACCGGACCGCGATACTCGCGGTCGAAGTTGCGCGGCGACCAGTTGCCGTGGCCCGGCACCTCCAGCGTCACGGGACGATCCTCGATGAGCGAGGCGAGATCGTATTCACTGGACTCGAGCGCCATGAGATACACCAAGGGCTTGATGGCGGAACCCACCTGACGCCGGGCGCTGACGGCGCGGTTCATGCCGTAACGCCCGGCCACGCGTCCGGCGACGATGGCTTGAATGTCACCGGTCTGGCTGCCGCGCACCACCATGCCGGCTTCCAAAGTGCCCTCGTCCATGCCGCGGTCGCGCTCGATCTGGGCCAGCGTTTCCGTGACCGCGGCTTGTGCCGCATCCTGCACGCGGGGCGCAAGCGTGGTGTAGATCGCGAGCCCCTCGCCGCCGAGCGTGTCGGCGTCGTAATCGTCGGCGAGTTCCTGTCGAACCATGCGCAAGAAAGCCGGGTAGTAGCGTCCGGCGCGGCGCGTGGCGGCGAGGCCAATGTCCCGCGCCAGCGCCGCTTGGTGTTCCCGTTCGCCGATCAAGTCGAAGTCATGCATGGTGCCGAGGATGCGGTCGCGGCGTCTCTTGGCGCGTTCGGGGTGGCGGAACGGATCGTAGTAGGAAGGCCCGCGGATCACTGCCACCAACAGCGCAATCTCGTGGGCGCCGAGTTCGGCGATGGGCTTGTTGAAGTAGAACTGGCTGCCGAGGCCGAAGCCGTGGATGGCGCGGGCACCGTCCTGACCCAAGTGGATCTCGTTGACATAGGAGTTCATCAGGTCGGCCTTTGTGAACCGCGCTTCCAGCAACACCGCAAAGGCCAGCTCCTTGAGCTTGCGGGCAAAGCTGCGCTCGTTCGTGAGGTAGTAGGAGCGCACAAGCTGCTGCGTGAGGGTGCTCGCACCTTGGCTCAGTTCGCCCGTGGAAAGGTTCACCCACGCAGCGCGCACAATGCCCTTGAGGTCGAAACCTGGGTGGGAGTCGAAGGTGCGGTCCTCCACCGCCTTCAACGTCGCCGGCAATAGCGGCGGCGTCTGTTCCGGCGAGAGGATCAGCCGGTCTTCGCCGTGGCTGGGGAAGAAGCTGCCAACCTGCGGCGGTTCCAGCCGAGCGACGGGCAGCTCGCCGCCGGTGCCATCGTCGATGCGCACTACGCGGTGTTCGTCGAACTCGATGGCAAGGGGAAGTTCGCCCCGCTCGCCGTCGCCGAAGCGGAAGGGTCGCAGCACGGTGCGCAGGGTGTTGCCTCGTGCCGACCAACTGCCGGGCGCGTTCGCGAACTCCACCTCCCGGTAGCCGAGCCGCGTGAGCTCCGCCACGGCATCGCGTTGCGACAGCGCCGCGCCCGGGTAGAGCTCAACTGGCGCGGCGTAAATGCGCGCTGGCAAGGACCAACGCCGGCCCTCGAACGTGCTCGTGATCTGGCGGTCGAGAAAGAACAGGTAGCCGGCAATGGCGACGATGCCAGCGAACCCGGCGGCGAAACCCCACCGCAGGCAAAAGAGAAAGGCCCGCCACAGCCGCAAGGGCTGCTTGCGCCGCGTGCTCGGGCGCTTGCCCTTGCCGCTCGCGGGACGTTTGCGTCGTGCTGGCTGTCGTTTGCCCTGCGCCATGCGTCGCCCTCACGCGCCTCGGCAGTCGCGAAGCACCTGCTGGCCTTCGGGTCACCACTTCGGCCTGGAGCCAGCGCCTTTCTACCGCGTTGGCTGCCAGCTTGGAACAGCGGCCCTCGTAGCGAAGGCATCCTGCTTCCGGTCGAAGCGGATACCAGTCCTTTAGGCGCCGCGTTGTGCCAGCAGTTCCTCGATCAGTTCGTCCAGATTCGCCAGCGCCTGCTTTCTGCCGACGCCCATGTTGATGATGTACTTGCCGTCCACCACCACCATTGGCACGGCGAAGACGCCGATGGCGGCGGCCTGGGCGGCGTCGCGATCCACCGCAGAAGCGGTAGCGGCGGAACCCACCGCCGCCAGAAACGTGTCGCGGTCGATGCCGTAGCCGCCGACGAAATCCGCCATGGCCTCGGCGGTGAGGAACTGGCGGTTGCGGTCGTGGATGGCGCGGAAGATGCGGGCATGGTTGGCGTCCAGGGCGTCGTGACGTTCGAGCGCCACGTGGGTTCTCGCCAGCACCCGCAGGGGTCCGGAGTACGACGCATGCACCCGCCGGAATGTCACGCCAGCGGGCAGGTTCTGTTTCCAGCCCTCGATGAGTTCGTCGAGATTGCGGCAATGGATGCAGGCCCAGGAGAAATACTCCACCACCTCCACATCGCCGTCGCCGTCCGGTCGATCCTCGAGCACCTGATATGGCTCGTCGGCACCACCGAATCCGAGGCTGTAGCCGATGCCGACGACGGCGACCAAGGCCACCACCGCACCGATGCCGGCGCCGATGGTGATGCGCGCCCGCGCCACCTGCTTCGCACTCGATTGCCTGCGCCGCTTGGCCATGGCCGAAGTTTATACTCGCGCTCCCCGCGAAGCGAAGGTGGAGCTTGGCCATGGATGGCGGCAAAGACGCGAACGACGAGAGCTACGTGCTCTACCAATACCGCGCCTGCCCGTTCTGCGCCCGAGTGCGTCGCTACTTGAACGGGCGTGGGGCGGAGCTGCCGGAACGAGACATCCTGCGAGACCCCGCCGCGTTCCGCGAACTCCTGGCCGGCGGGGGTCGCAGCACCGTGCCTTGCCTGCGCATCGAGTCCGCCGCTGGCACGCGCTGGATGTATGAATCCGCCGACATCATCGACTACCTCGACAGTCGCCTCGCCTGAGGTGTTTGGAGCGTGCCGGAAGGGCAGGAAGGCAAGGTGGCGCCCGCGCGGCGGACGACCATATCCATCAGCAAGGACTACCTGCATTTCTCGGCGGCGCATTTCACGATCTTCTCGGCCACCGAGCGGGAGAACCTGCACGGGCACAACTTCTTCGTGGAGGCAGAGGCTATCGGCAAGATTGGCGACGATGGCCTGTGCTTCGACTACAACGCCTTGAAACAACTGCTGAAAGAGCTGTGTGACCAGTTGGACGAAACCACCCTTCTGCCGGCGCGCTCGCCGCACCTCGACATTGAGCAAGGCGAAGCGGGCGTCGTCGTCCGGTTCGGCGATGAACGCCTCGAGTTCCTGCCCCGTGACGTCACCTTGCTCGACGTGCGCAACGTGACGGTGGAAGAGCTCGCGCACTGGTTCCTGCGACAGCTTCGTGCCGACGAGGGGTTCAAGGGCCTGCCCATCGACGAAATCACGCTGCGCGCCTCGTCTGGGCCAGGGCAATGGGCCAGCGCCGGGTGGAACTCTCGTAGGGGCGACCCTTGTGGTCGCCCGTGATCGCCTGATGCTGCCGATGCGGGCGACCACAAGGGTCGCCGATACGGAGGCAGGATCTAGCCGGCGGGACCGACTCCATCAGAGGTTCCCCAAGGAGAGTCTTGAATGAAAGCCGCCATCGTTACCGGCGCCAGTGCCGGCATTGGCCTCGCCACCGCGGAGCGCTTCGTCGACGCCGGCTTTGCGGTCGTCAACCTCTCCCGGCGCCCATGTCCACTGCCAAGCGTTCAGCACATTCCGTGCGATCTATCCGACCCGCTCTTCCTGCACACCGTGCAAAGGCAGCTCGGAACGGCTTTGGGTGGAGCCGACGAGGTCGCCATGATTCACAACGCCTCCCGCCTCGAGAACGACAGCGCCACCGAAACCGCGGACCAGCCGTTCCGGGACGTAATGCAGATCAACGTGCTGGCCATCAACAGCCTGAACCGCTGGTTGATTCCGCGCATGGGTGCCGGTTCCTGCATCCTCTTCGTCGGCTCCACGCTGTCCGAGAAGGCGGTGCCGGGCAGCTTCAGCTACGTGGTGAGCAAGCATGCCCAGGTGGGCATGATGCGTGCCACCTGCCAGGACCTTGCCGGAACCGGCATCCACACCGCCTGCGTTTGCCCCGGCTTCACCGACACCGAGATGCTGCGCGACCATGTGCCTACGGATGCGATGGAATCGGTGCGCGGGATGTCTGCGTTCAACCGGTTGATCGAGCCTCGCGAGATTGCGGATGCGCTGCTGTGGGCAGCGGCCTCGCCGGTGATCAACGGCGCGGTCATTCACGCGAACCTGGGTCAAGTGGAACGATGACGGAAGCTGCCCTTAACGCAGCCACCCTGCCGAACTACAAGCAGCGCCGCCAGCGCGTCTTCCTCGTGCTGGCGGGGATCTTCCTCGGCACCCTGAGTCTGCTCAACATCCTCGGCATCAGCCGCTTCGTCGATCTTTCCTTCAGCTTCTTTGGCCTCTTTGACATTCCGATGGTGCTGGCGGTGGGCGTGCTGCCGTATCCGGTCACCTTCATCTGCACCGACCTCATCAGCGAGCTTTACGGGGTGAGGCGAGCCCGGGATGTCGTTCTGGTGGGCCTCTTGCTCAACATTTGGGTGGTGTTCCTGCTCTGGCTGGGCGGTGCCTTGCCGGGCTTCGAGACCATCGACCCTGCCACCGGGGCGCCGATGTTGGACGAAGCCGGCCGCCCGCCGCCCTTCTTCGAGATTCGAGCCCTGGCGTTCGGCGCGGTGTTCGCGTCGATGGTGGCGTATCTCGTTGCCCAGTGGTGCGACGTGCAGCTGTTCCACTTCTGGAAATGGATCACGAAAGGCCGCCATCTGTGGCTGCGCAACAACGGCTCGACGCTAGTGAGCCAACTGGTGGACACCACGGCGGTGATTCTGGTCACCCATTTCTGGGCAAAGGCGCTGCCGATCGACGAGAACTCCCCCATCGTCGGCCAACTCCTGACCTTCATCATTTCGGGCTATGTCTTCAAGATGGTGGTGGCGCTCGTGGACACCGGCCCCATCTACGGCTTGGTGGCGGTTCTGCGCCCCTGGCTCGGCATGACGAAGGACGAGGAAATCGGCAGCGACGACGAACCGGTGGCGTTTCTGGACAACCGGTAAGGGGACTTGCCGGTGCGCTGGGGGCGGGATGCGCTTCCTTCGTGAGCTACAGCAAGAGCGATGCGGTCCGGGCCACCGACTCCTCAAGCACGCGGCTTTCCACCCCGCCGATCCTGAGGCGCGTGACGATGAGGTGCGTCATGCCAAGCTCCTCCGCATACTGCGCCACCCGCTCCTGCACAGCGCTCGGCTCGCCGATGATGGCCCACTCGTCGGTGGGCATGTCGCCGCGGCGGGGATCCGGCTGCATTTCCAGTTTCTCCCGCATCCGCCGCACGAGGGCGGCGTCTTCGGAAACGAACACGGAACGCATGATCGGCACTTCTGGCGGGGTGGCGACGTCCTGCTCTGCACACGCCTCGGCATGGCGGGCGTAGTTCGTTCTGAGCCGTTCCACCGTCTCCATGGGCGAAGCCAGATACGGCGAGCCGAAGGCGGCCGCCTGCGCCAAAGCCTTGGGGCCGAACGCCGCCACCCAAATCGGCGGATGCGGCTTTTGCACCGGCAGTGGCGAGAGCAGCACCGGCTCGGCACCTTCGCTCGTCACCACCGGTTCGCCTTGCCAGGCGCGGATCATGGCGTTCAGGCACCAGGCGAAGATGCGCCGCTTGTCCTTTCGTTCGATGGAAAACGCATCGAACATGGCGCCCTGATAGCCGCGCCCGACGCCCAGCGTCACCCGTCCACCGGATAGCTGGTCGAGCACTGCCACCTGTTCGGCGGCTTGCAATGGATGCCTGAGCGGCAGCAGATACGAGGTGGTGCCAAGCCGGATGCGGCTGGTGCCGCCAGCCACCGCGGCGAGCAGCATCAGCGGTTCGGGGATGGCGGCAGCGCCGGGGGGTTGCTGGGCGCCGCGAAAGTGATTCTCCGGCAGCCAGAAGGACTCGTAGCCCCAGCCTTCGGCCAACGCTGCCTGGCGCACCAGTTCCCGCCCTTCGGCATGTCCCGAAAGGTGCCACGGAGTGAGGCCGAGATGCATGGCGACGATTTAAAGCCGCGAAAGACCTAACGTCGGCGCGGCGCGGCCATCGCGAGCTTGAGAACGTCGGGAGACAGGTCCGTTACGGCCACCGCCGTCTGCGGCGAGCGCAGCAAGGTCATGGCGGCCACGGTCGCCTGCACGGCCTCCCGATGCCGGGCCAGGGCGAACTGCCGATACAACGGATCGTTGTCGAGCAGGATGCAGGTTCGTTCGGTTCCCTCGGCAGTTCCCCCGCAAGGAAACTCCGTGCGCCGCCCGAAACTGTTGCCGGCGACGCCATACTGGCCAAACGCATCGTCGCCCTCGTCGAACTCCCAATACGCTTCCCAACCCACGGGCAGCCCCGGAATCACTTCCTGCACCGCGCCGATGGTGCTGTCGGCGACACCGGCGAGAAGCTGCTCCCAGGTGATGTCGGCGCCGCGCACCGCCGTGCAATCATCGGCCAGCGCCGCCGTGAGTGCATCCACGTCCACCGGATAGTTGTTGAAGCGGTCGGTGATGCTGAACCGCCACCAACGCCCGGTGTAGATCGGCACCACATGCGCCGGGCTGGTTGCATCTTGCAGGTAGCTCACCACCCGGCCAAGGTCGGAGAACCGCTCCGCCAACTCCTGCTCGCTGGCAAGGCGCTGCGTGAGCTCCGCATAGTGGCGGTTCATGCGCGTCTCGACCATCCACAGGAAGCGCCCGGCTTCGCCCGCGCGGTCGTAGTAATTCCAGCGGAACAGCTTGCGCCAGAAGCCCTTGTCGGCCTGATCGGCATTGGCACGGGCGATGTAGCGCACTTCGAGCGGCGTCAGGCGCGGTGTTTCCACCCCAACACAGGCGTTGAACTGCTGCGCCGCAAGGAAGGTGATTTGCTGGTGGGTATCGCCTTCGTAGCCGCTGACATGAGCGGCGGCGAAAAGCGCCAACGCAACGAGCCCACGCTTGGCGGCGGCTTGCATCACCCGTCAGACACTAGCAGCAACGTTCATGGTGCGAACCATTGCATTTGTACGCTTATGTTGCAAGCGCGAAACATGCGGCGTGTGGGCGGAGGCGTCCGAGAGCTGCGCTCCGAAGAACGACCAACGCCTGGAGGGAAGGCATTCTGCCTTCCCTGGCGCCGACAGGCGCCCTTCTCACTGCAAGTCGCGGTCCGCGCGCCAGAGGGCGCGCAGGGAAGGCAGAATGCCTTCCCTCCGAAGACCCGCCTTGCACATGCGCTGGCGCACATGCTTCATTGTGGCAGGGAAGGAGAAAGCGCATACCGGCGCTTAAGGAAGGCAGGATGCCTTCCCTCCGAGGCGCTTCATGCCCGTTCCTCACACGTTCAGCGACTCGGCGTACTCGGCAGGCTGGACCCTCGCTGGCAAGCGCTGCGCAAATTCGACAAACTCCGTTGCGAGACCAACCCGACTTGGTAAGGAGAGGCAAACCATGAAAGCCGCCGTTCTGCGCGAGATCAACGAGCCGCTATCGATTGAGGATGTTCGCACCGCCAAACCGGGCCCCCGCGAAGTGCTCATTCGCACCGCCGCGGCGGGGGTGTGTCACTCCGACCTGCACTTCCAGAACGGCTCCTATCCCTACCCGCGCCCAGCCGTCCTCGGCCACGAATCCGCCGGCGTGGTGGAGGCCGTGGGGACTGACGTCACCTACGTTCAGCCCGGCGACCACGTCATCACTTGCCTGTCGGCCTTCTGTGGCCACTGCGAGTTCTGCCTCACCGGCCACATGTCGCTGTGTCAGGAGCCGGAGTTGTCACGAGGCGCGGACGAGCCGCCACGCCTCTCCGGCGAGGGCGGCCCCATCTCGCAGTTTCTCAACCTCTCCTCGTTCGCCGAGCAGATGCTGGTGCACGAACATGCCATCGCCAAGATTCGCAAGGACATTCCGCTCGACCGGGCGGCCCTCATCGGCTGCGGCGTCACCACCGGCGTCGGCGCCGTCATCCACACGGCAGGCGTTGAGCCTGGTGCCACCGTGGCGGTGATCGGCTGCGGCGGCGTCGGGCTTTCCTGCATCAACGGTGCCGACATCGCCGGCGCGAGCAGGGTCATCGCCATCGACCGGGTGGCCTCCAAGCTGGAACTCGCGCGCAAGTTCGGCGCCACTGACGTTGTCAACGCCGCCGAGGTGGACCCCATCGAAGCGGTGCGGGAAATGACCGGCGGCGGCGTCCACTACTCGTTCGAGGCCATCGGCCTCAAGGTGACCGCCGAACAAGCCTTCAAGATGGTCCGCCCCGGCGGTGCCGCAACGGTCATCGGCATGATCCCGGTGGGAACGATGGTGGAGATTCACGGCCCCGAGTTCCTGCGCGAGAAGAAGCTGCAAGGCTCTTCGATGGGCTCCAACCGCTTCCGCGTGGACATGCCCCGATTCGTGGACTTCTACCTCGCCGGCAAGCTCCACCTCGACGACATGATCGCGAGCCGCATCAAACTCGAAGACGTGAACGATGCCTTGGCGCAGCTAGAGACGGGAGAAGTCGCGCGCAACGTGATCGTCTTCGACTAAGTCGCGACCCTCGGAGGCAGGGCGTCTCGCCCTCCGTAGTGCCGTCAGGCGCACAGGGGCGTCGCGGCCCGTTTCCGAGTTGTCGAAGGCGTTGGTGTACACCGGATGCCTCATTACACATCGCAAGGACGGAACGTGCCTACGGCGCACAGGGGCGCGCCCTTCGGGCGCATCGACGAGGCGTCCTCGGTCCAAAGGTCCGTTACAGACTCGCCTCCACCGCCACGGTCGGCGCCAGCAAAGGAAGGGCCGAGCCAGTTGGTCTTCTACGGCGCGGGCTGGGAGTACTTTCGCGTCTGGATCGCCAACGTGGCCCTGACGCTCGCCACCCTGGGACTGTACTCCCCCTGGGCCAAAGTACGCACCCGCCGCTACCTCTATGGCAACACGTACTTCGGGAACGAGTCGTTCGATTTCACCGCTGATCCCGTCTCCATGCTGCCGGGGCGGCTGATTGCCGTCGCGCTGATCGCAACGCTCTGGGTTGCTGACCTGTTTTCGCCGCTTGTCTATGGCTTTTCGCTTTACTACTTCGCGGGCCTCTTGGCGTTCGCGCCGATCTTGCCGTGGGTGGTGGTGCGAGCGCGGTCGTTTAACCTGCGCCACACGCGCTGGCGCAACGTGGCGTTTGCCTTTCACGGGAGCTATCGCGACGCGGCGCTTTGGTATCCGCTCGCGATCATCGCCGGCTTTGCCAGCCTCGGCCTAGCATGGCCGTGGCTGCGCTGGCGCCGCGACCAGTACCTCACCTGCAACTCGAGCTTCGGCTTGACGCAGTGCCGCTTGGTGGGGGACTCCGGCGGCTACTATGGCGCCCATGCCGGCTCCGTTGGGATCGTGATCGGGTTGATGCTCCCGTTTGCATACATTGCCGGTAGAGCCTTGCCGTCTGTCGGCACGTTCGGCACCGCTCTCATCACATTCGCGCCGATATTCCTCGCCTCGGTCTATGTCAGCGTACGGATCGCCAACTACCGTTGGAGCAACACGACGCTGGGCGGAACGCGGTTCCGGCTTCGGCTCAGCGTGACGCAGATGTTCTGGCTCTACATGTCCAACATGGTGCTGATTGCTGCCACGGCCGGGCTCTTCATCCCGTTCGCCCGACTGCGCGTGTTCCGCTATCGGCTTTCCCGGTTCGAGGTCTTCCTCGCCCAGGACATGGCAACCTTCAAAGCCGACCCAGCCGCCTCGCCTAGCGCGTTGGGTGCAGCGATCAGCGACGGGTTCGAGATCGACGTCGGCGCATGAAGATCCATGCCGAGCTCTACGATGGATCCGTCACCCGCGGTCGTCCCGTGGTGCTGTCTGCGGCACCCGGCGGACGGCTGCGGATCGAAGACGGAGGCACCATCCGCGAGCACGCCTACGCAGAAGTGCGCATTGCCTCCCGAATCGCCGATGCGCCGCGGCGAGTCACGCTAGCGGACGGAAGCGGGTGCATTGCGACGGACAATGACGCTGTCGATGCCTTGGACGCAGCCCTCGCTCGTGCGGCACCGGCACAGACGCGTGGACGCAGGTTTCGTCGCGGTGTGGACCGCCTCGCCCGATTGCTCGACCGGAACGCACTCGGTATGGCCATCGCCCTCACCGTCGCCGTCGGAATCCTGTTCGCTGCCAGCCGCTGGGGTGCGCCAGCTCTGGGGGCCGGCATCGTGTCGGCAACTCCGCCAGAGGCTGATGCTGCCATCGGCCAACAGATGTTGGACGCCCTGGACCAGATTCGCGTGCTGCAGCCCACGTCCCTGACTCCGGAACGCCAGGCTGCCCTGCATCGGGCCTTCGAAGGCATCCGAGAGGACCTCGGTGTCGAGGCGCAGCTCGAGTTCCGCCAGTCCAAGCTGCTCGGTGCCAATGCGTTCGCGTTTGCCGGCGGCACCGTCATCCTGACCGATGCCATCGTCGAGATCGCCTCGCATGACGAGGAGCTCATCGCCGTGCTTGCACACGAACTCGGTCACGTTCGTGAGCGGCACTGGCTGCGCATGGTGGCGCAGTCTGCGGCGATAGTCGTGATTTGGACGGCGGTGACCGATCCGACGCTCGCGACGCTAGCCGCCGTCGCGCCCTCGCAACTGCTGGAACTGTCCTACTCACGCGAATTCGAGCGGGAGGCCGACGAGATCGCATTCGACTACTTGACGCGCAACGGGATTCGGCCCACGCGCTTGCAGGACCTCCTGAGGCGCATCACCGCCTCTTGTGGCGAACACTGCGACCAAGCGTCGTGGCTTTCCTCGCATCCGCCGGTGGAGGAACGCAGTCGCGATTGAACGATGGCCGCCTTGGCGTGCCATCATGGGCCCGTAACTCACCGAGTGAAGGAGGGTCCGTGACCGCTTCCGATTTCTGGCCACCCGCGCCTGACCTGCGCCGGGACGACATCGCATTTTCGTTTCGGGGCAACGACTACCTTGGGCACCTTGTGGCACCGCCGGAGGATGCCGGTCCGCGGCCGTTGGTGATGGTGATTCACAACTACCAAGGGCTGAAGTTCTTCGATGTGGATGTGGCCGAGTATCTGGCGCGGGTGGGCTATGTGGGCCTTGCCATCGACGTGTACGGCAACATCGTGCCGCCGGCGGAGCGAGTCTGGCCGGAGGGCGCGGACGAGGCCGGCATCCATGCCTTTCAGAAAAAGTGCTTCGAGGGCTTGGTGGCGATGGATCACGACCACGAGCTCTTCCGCTCGCTGTTGGGCGAGTGGCTGCGGCGCGGCTTCGAACACCCCACCGTGGACGAGTCCGTTCCTGCAGCCGCCATCGGTTACTGCTTCGGCGGCATGGCGGTGATCGAGTGCGTGCGCGGCGGGCTGAACGTGGGCGGGGTCGTCTCCTTCCACGGCCTGCTTCAAACCGGCGAAGACCCAAACCCGGCCCGACACGGCGTCGAACGCCCGCCGCTGAAGCCTTGCGAGAACCGTTACAACACGAACGCCGTCATCCTCATCGAGAACGGTGCCGAAGACGGATTGGTTCCGGACGAAAGCAAGCAACGCTTCTTTGACGAGATGGACGCTGCCGGCGTGCCGTGGGTGTTCCACCACCATGCCAAGACCCCACACGGCTTCGCCTTGGCCCCAACCTTGGGCCCACCGGGCCGCCTGCACGAAGCCACCGACCGCCGCTCGACAATGGCCATGCTGGGTCTGTTCCGCGAAATCTTCCCCGGCGTGCCACAAAATCCCGTGTCCCACAACGCCGCAGGAACCTCGATCCCGTAGTCCGTTGGCTCAAGCGCCGCGATGCCTCACCACGGGACGACGCATGTGTTGCCCGTTCGGTTCGGGTGCGCTTTAGCGCAGCGTCAGATATCCGTACCGGCCAGCTCGATACACGCGCAGGCGGGCGCGGCTGGCGTCGCGCAGTTGCCTCGCGAGTTCGGCGATGTCCACGATGCCGTGGTTGTTTACGCCGATGATGATGTCGCCTTCACGCAGCCCTTGGCCGGCGGCGCGGGTGTCGGCGGCGAGGCCGCTCACCACCACGCCGACGCTGCTGGCGGGGTCGCCGTCTTCTCGGAAGTTCATCAGCGTGGCGCCGGTGAGGCGGGTGTCGATGCGGTCTCCGGCGACGGAACGGTTGTCGTCTATGACGAGCGCGAGGTCCAGCCGCTCCCCGTCGCGCACCACCTCCACCGCCAGGCGGTCGCCGACCATCGCCAAGGCCGACTCGCTGGTGTAGTCGGCGATGCGCCGCACCACGCGGCCATCCACGGCGGTGACCACGTCTCCCGGCCGCAGCCCAGCATCTTCCGCGATGCTGCCGGGCGCAACTTCCACGACCACGACGCCTTGCGCGGACGACGCTCCAAGCGCCTCCGCCAATTGCGGGTCCAGCGCTTCCACCGCAATGCCGATGTCGCCGCGACGCACCTCGCCGTATTCGATGAGGTGCGCCATGATCGCTTCCACCAAGTTGGATGGAATGGCGAAGCCGATGCCGACGTTGCCGCCGCTCGGCGCGACGATGGCGGTGTTGATGCCCACCAAGGCGCCGTTCAAGTCCACCAGTGCGCCGCCGGAGTTGCCGGGATTGATGGAGGCATCCGTCTGGATGAAGTCCTCGTAGCCTTCAATGCCGAGGCCGCTGCGGCCCAGCGCACTGACGATGCCGGAGGTGACGGTTTGATCGAGGCCGAAGGGATTGCCGATCGCCACCACGAAATCGCCAACGCGCAGGGAGCGGCTGTCGGCGAAGTCGATCTCCACCAGTTCGTCGGCGGCGATGCGGAGCACGGCCAGATCCACCTGCGGATCCACGCCAACCAGTTCTGCCGCGAACTCTCTGCCGTCCGACAGCGTCACCCGAATCTCGTCGGCGTCGTTGACGACATGGTGGTTCGTCACTACATGCCCCGCTGCGGCATCGACGATCACGCCGGAACCGGCGCTGCGCGTGCGCCGCTCCGGCACCTGGAAGAACTGTCGGAAGAACGGATCGTTCAAGAGGGGGTTGTTGCTGCGTGTGCGGGCATAGGTGGCGATGTTGACGACGCCGGGGGACGTGCGTTCCAGCATCGGCGCCAGCGTCGGCAGCGGCTGGCCATCCACTTCGGACGGCAAAGCCGCTTGCGCGAAGGTCGACGCCGCAAGGGCAACAACGACCAGGACAAGCGCCGTCGCGGTCACGAGGTTCCCGGAGGGAAAGCACCCGGCCTTCCCTGTGCGCCAAGCGGCGCACTGACATCGAGCTGCGCCGAAAAGGGAAGGCGCCTGACGGCGCTCTAGGGAAGGCAGAATGCCTTCCCTCCGAAGGCCAACCCCTTGCTCACATACGAGCACAACATCACGCATTTCGCGGGTCCTGCATTCTCCTGTCAACAGATGCATCAGCGACGGGATTCGTCGCGTAGCGCCGACGCAGGCGGCAGCCGCCCTCCGGTCAAGAAGACGAAGAATGCCACGCCGCTCGTCAATGCAGCGGCGAGAAACGCCACCCGGTAGTCGAACGCATCGTGTAGCAAGCCCATCGCCAGCGGCCCGCCCGCCACGCCAAGTGTCGTCGCCGCGTGGGCCACCGCATACAAGCGCGGGTAGCGCCCCACCCCAAACGCCTGCACGACGATGAGCGGTTGCAGCATCAAGAGGTTGCCCACGGTGAGGCCGAACACCGCTGCCCCCGCCAATGCCGTCACCTCGGAGTCTGCATAGGCGATGGCGGCCATGCCGAGAGATTGGCCCGCCACGTTGAGCAGGGTGAATGCAAGGATAGGAAAGGTCGTCACCACCACGCCGCCCAGCAATCGCCCGACGATGCTCACCCCGGCCATCACGGAAACCGCGAGCGACGCCACCACATGATCGGTCATGCGCTGCACATGGTTGAAGAGGTGCGCCACGGCACCCACCTGGGTGCCGAGGATGAGCACATAGGCTGCGGTAGTGGCGAGGAAGAAGCGGGAGCCGAGGGCAGAGCGGATAGGCTCGCTAACTGGAGGCGGCGCTGAAGCCCGAGCCTCGTCGGGCCACGAACGCACGAGCCACAAGGCAATCGGCACGATCACCACGAACTGGAATGCCCCGAACCAGGGCATCGCCGCCTCGATGCCAAGGTGGTGGATGACGCTTGCGCACGCCGGCGTCAGCACGATACCGCCCGTGGAAAGCCCGGTGCTCGCCACCGAAAGCGCCACGGATCGGTTCGCGCCTGGAAACCACCGCGTTACCAGCGTCGTTCCTGGGATGAGCGATATGCCGCTGTTGCCGACGCCGAAAAGGGCGTAGAGCAGCCAAACGTGCCAGATCTCCTGTGCCGCGCCCACCGTCGCTAGAGAAGCGCCGGCAATGGCCGATCCGGCGACCATCACCCAGCGAACATCTACCCGCTCCATGAGCCGCGCCACGACCATGCCGGAGACGCCGCTCACCACGAACATCAACGCGATGGCGCCGGAGAGCTCCCCGACGGCGAAGGAACGCTCGTCCGCCAGCGCGTTCATGTACACGGAGAGGTTGTAGAAGCCGAAGCCCGAGGAGACCATCAGCACGAGGAACACCCCCGCCACCACCCACCACGGCGACCGTTCGCTCAAGCGCATGTCTCGCCAGTCCAACAGGGCTGCAAGAGCAATGCACAGCGACGCATGTGCCGTGTTGAGCCGGATGGGGCGGCCGGATGCCGCGGTCCCCGGGGTGGATCGAAGTGAGATTCCAGCACGCTGCCGCCAGTCGCGAGGCGACGCATGCGCTGGGCCTGCCGCGTTGAGCGCGCCGGGGCGGCCGGATGGCGCGGTCCGCAAGGTGGATCGAAGTGAGGTTTCGGCACGCTGCCGCCAGCGGCGAGGCGACGCATGCGCTGGGCCTGCCGCGTTGAGCGCGCCGGGGCGGCCGGATGGCGCGGTCCGCAAGTTGGATCGAAGTGAGGTTTCGGCACGCTGCCGCCAGCCGCGAGGCGACCCATGCGCTGGGCCTGCCGCGTTGAGCGCGCCGGGGCGGCCGGATGGCGCGGTCCGCAAGTTGGATCGAAGTGAGGTTTGAGCACGCTGCCGCCAGCGGCGAGGCGACGCATGCGCTGGGCCTGCCGCGTTGAGCGCGCCGGGGCGGCCGGATGGCAGGGTCCGCAAGTTGGATCGAAGTGAGGTTTCGGCACGCTGCCGCCAGCGGCGAGGCGACGCATGCGCTGGGCCTGCTGCGTTGAGCGCGCCGGGGCGGCCGGATGGCGCGGTCCGCAAGTTGGATCGAAGTGAGGTTTCGGCACGCTGCCGCCAGCCGCGAGGCGACCCATGCGCTGGGCCTGCCGCGTTGAGCGCGCCGGGGCGGCCGGATGGCGCGGTCCGCAAGTTGGATCGAAGTGAGGTTTCAGCACGCTGCCGCCAGCCGCGAGGCGAATAAAGAATGGAGCGGGCGATGGGAGTCGAACCCACGTCACCAGCTTGGGAAGCTGGGGTAATGCCGTTATACGACGCCCGCGTGCCGCGAAGGTTACCCGAAAACGGCCGGGGTTCCGGCTCGCATGGAACAAACTATGCAACACGTTGGGTAACCAAGAATGTGCCTCGAGGCCGAGCTAACACCAACGTGCCACCCGGATGGCGCCGTGTGAAGTGCCTCGAAGAGAGGGCCCATCACGCCTCCCGCCGAAGGCGAAGAAACAAAGGGGCCGAAGATGCAACCAGCCCTCCCTCCGCGAGACGGGCCTGTCGGCAGTACTGCCCGTGGTTCCCTGAAGGTCAGGGGTCCTAACCGCTCGCTCCCCGCACGCGGAAGGCCCACAGTACAACCCCCATCGCCCCCCAGGCGACCACCATTCCCCACTCCTGGGGCCAAGCCAGCGAAGATGGACTGAACGGCATGTAGAGGCAGAGCAAAAGCACCCCAAGGACAATCGCGGTATAGCCCACAAACGTGCCATGGCGCACCCGATACGGTCTTTCCATGTCCGGCGCGTTGCGGCGAAGCGCCAGAAACGCCACCGGCACGAACAGCCACGCCACCACCACCGCGAAGCTGCCGGCGTTCACCAGCCACACCAGAATCGTGCGTCCGAACAGCGGCGAGATGCACGAGGCGACGCCGAGGGCGAGAATGCCGACCCAAGGCGTGTTGTAGCGTGGATGCAGTCGGGCGAACGCCGCTGGCAAGGCACCCGACTGCGCCAGCGCGAACATCAGCCTGCTGCCGCCGATGATGAACGCGTTCCAGCTCGTCAGGATGCCGCCGACGCCGCCGATGATGAGGGCGGCGCCGGCCCATTCGCTGCTCCAAAGCTGGCTTGCCGCTTCCGCCGTCGCCATCGTTCCCCCCAAGGCTTGCCGCGGCAGCGCCGCACCTACGGCAAAGGAAATCGCGCCATACCAAAGCACTGCCATCGCCAGAGACAGCACCAGCAGCACGCCGATGCGGCGGCGCGGCACGGCGATTTCCTCCGCCGATTGCGGCAGCACGTCGAAGCCCACCATCAGGCTCGGCACCATGATGAGCACCGTCAGGATGCCCACTGCAGGCATGGCGATGAGCGGCTTTGCGGTGTCGATGCTGCCGAAGGCGCCAGCCCCCACGAACAGCAAGAGGCCACTCAGGAAGATGGCTGCCGTGACCACGGTCTGCACGAACGCGGCGGCGCGGATGCCGATGTAGTTGATCCACGTCATCAGCACGGCGCCACCCACACCGACCGCCACGAAGCCCACGTCCACCGGCGCCCCGAACACCTCCCACAGCGCGCCGAAGCGGATGCCTGGCAGGAGGTACTCCACTGCCGTCGGCAATGCCACGGACTCGAACACGCACACCGTCGCGTAGGCCATGAGCAGCGCCCACGTGCAGGCGAACGACCAGTGGGGCCCCAACGCAACCTTGGTGTATACATGCTCGCCACCGGCCTGGGGCATGGCGGCGGCGAGTTCGGCATAGGTGAGGCCAATGAAGCCGATGACGACACCGCCGGCGGCGAAGGCGATCACCGTGCCGAGGCTGCCGGCATTCTCCACCCACACCCCGGTGAGCAGCACCCAGCTCCAGCCGATCATGGCCCCGAACGAGAGCGCGAGCACCTCGCGCCCCTTCAACACGCGCTCGAAACGCCCCTCTCGCCCGCCGCCTTGCCCCGCATCCATGTGGTTTGTCTAAAATCCGCCGCCAATCGATGGGTCGATTGTCAGGGAAGGACTTGCCAAACCACAACCAGCCGCGCCGCTATCGCATCCCGCATTGGCACAGGGCCGTGGAAGTCGTCATCGCCGAAGACGACGCCTTGGAGCTCTACCTCGATGGTTGCCTGCGCAAGCGCCGGGAACCTGGACCGCCCGATCCCCTCTACGTCTGGACCAATGTGGAGCTGGACTGGGAAGAGCACCACTACATAGAAGCCCGCTATTTCAGCAGTGCCGGCGAGCTCAATGTGACGGTGAACGGCGAGCCCCTGTTCGAGGCGAATGTGGGCGAGTAGGCGGTTTGTGGGCACGGCCTGCTGCCCGCTCGAAGGGGGAAGTGCCTAGTCGCCAACCCGGTAGGGGTTCATGCGGCGCGGGCTACTCGAACGGCCGCTCCCCCTCGCACATCACCCGGTGCAGCCGCCGCGGCTGGTCGCCGTGGTCATACACAGCCGCGTGCATGGAACACCGGTTGTCCCACATCACGAAGTCGCCAGGATGCCACCGGTGCCGGTACATCGCGTGGTCGCGCATCGAGTGGCGATAGAGGAAGTCGATCAGGTTGCGCCCCTCCGCCTCCGTCATTCCCTCTGCCGCCACGCAACGCGCCGCAAAGGTCACATAAAGCGCCTTGCGGCCGGTCACGGGGTGGGTGCGCACCGCTGGATGCCACACCGGGTCCGGCACTTCCTCCGGTCGATCCGTGCCGCTCACGACGTGCTTGAAGCGCATTCCCACGAGCCACTTCTTCATCACCTCGGAGAGGCTGTCATAGGCCATGTATTGATTGCAGAACATGGTGTCGCCGCCATGCTTGGGCACGTCCACCGCATACAGCGTCGAGAACGAAGGCGGCCGCTCCACGAAGCAGGTGTCGGTGTGGAAGCCGCCGGAAACCGGATTGTCGGCGTCGCCCCGGTCTGCCACCACATGCACGTAGTCCACGCCCGAACGCATATCCACCCCGGGGGTTTTGGTGATGGTGCCGAAGCGGCTGACGAACGCGAGCTGCTCCTCGGGCGTCAACGACTGGCCCGGAAACGCCCCGACGCAGTAGTCGCCAACGAGCCGCCGCACCGTCTCGACATCATCGTCAGACATGTCCTGCAGCCGCACGCCCGTGATCTCAACGCCGGTGTAGCCCGTCATCAGCTCGGCCTTGAGCGCCGACCCTTCACCCACAAGCGGCTCCGCGCCGCCCGCTTCGCCTTCTAGTTGCGCCTCCACAGCCACGTCAAGACTCATTGCGAACGCTCCAAGGTAGTCACAACCCAAGTGCCCGATACTGCCACACCCAACACTCGCCAGCACCTTGTCGCGCCAAGGGGTGGTGCCTCACCGCGACCTTCCGGCTATAGCGGATGTGCGCGGACACCGGCGATCGTGTTCGACTGGGGCCGGCGCTGCACTCTGGAGGGAGGGACGGCCTCCCTCCAGAGTACGCCGACCAGGCGCGTTTGCCGAGTGAAGCGTTGGTTACGCCTTGAGCGGTGCCAGCACGTCCTCGGTGAACCGCAGGGCTGCCTCCTGAGCTTCCGCGCCGGGAGCCGCGAAATTTGGGCCCATCACCGCGAACTTCTCGATGCCCAGTGCCACCAGCGCCGCCAGTCGATCCGCGCAGTAGCCACCCTCTCCGACGATGGCGTAGCCGTCGATGAACTCGTCCGTCAGCGCCGTCGTCTGTTGGCCGCCCTGGCGACCGTGGGCGTTCATGTCGTAGCGGTCGTGGATGTTGTGCAAGACATCGGCCTGCCTTTCGTCCGCCGGCCCAGACACCTCGCCGTACATCACCGAGAAGCGGGCGAACAGCCCCGTGGTGGCGCGCCCAAGTTCGCGCCCCTTGGCTGCATCGGGATGACACACGACGTTGACATAGGCGCCGAATCCAACGGAGTTCGGGTCGCGCCCAGCCTTCTCGGCCGCCTCGCGTGCCGTGCTGATGCCCCACGCGATGCGCTTGGGGTCCGCACCCACGGCCAGCATCACGCGATCTGCGTGGCGGGCGGCGATGCCAATGGCACGGGGCCCCGTCACCGCCGCCTCAACCGGCACCTTGGGGCCGTCGCCCACCCAGCCAATGGCACTTCCTTCCGGTGCGTGGGCAAGGCCCAGACGCTCCGCCGGCGGTGCGGCCTCGTCCGGAATCTCCATTCGCTCGAAGCCGATCTGCTCGCCGCGCAGATACGCCTGCAGGTTCGCTAGGTAGCGCTCGAACCAGCCAAGCCTTGCCGGCGCCCGTCCCAAGTGCGCCAGCGCACTGTCGCCGCGACCGATGCCAAGCACCATCCGCCCCCTCGACAGCCGTTGCACGGAGAGAGCGGACGACGCCGTGACCGCCGCATGACGCGTGACCGGATTGGTCACAGACGTTTCTAGCCCCAGGCGCTCGGTGGCAGTCGCGGCCAGCGCCAGGCAAACATAAGGGTCGCCAGACAGATTCTGCGAATCCACCACCAGCATCCCGTCCCAACCCCGAGCCTCGGCTTCGCGCGCAAACGCGGCACTCCGCCCCGGTGCGGCGACCGTTGCAGTCCACAATTCCATTGATTCCCCCAAACTGGTCTGGCGCCCCGAGAAGGATTCGAACCTTCGACCTGCCCCTTAGGAGGGGGCCGCGCTATCCAGCTGTGCCATCGGGGCGTGGCGGCATTGTGCGCCACAGCACAGTCTCGCTCAACAAACGGAGCGTGCCAACGTACTAAAATGGCCGGCACCGAAGACCCACGAGCCGTTTACTCGGAGGAAGCCATGCTCAGCATCAACAGCGAAGTACCCAATTTCACGGCCCAAACCACCCAGGGCGAAATCCAGTTCCATGACTGGATTGGCGAGGGCTGGGCCATCCTGTTCTCGCATCCGAAGGACTTCACGCCGGTCTGCACCACCGAACTCGGCTACATGGCGGGCCTTGCGGACGACTTTGCCGAACGCGGCTGCAAGATCATCGGCCTTTCCGTGGACCCGGTGGCGAGCCACAGCGAGTGGCTGAAGGACATCGAGGAGACGCAGGGCAACGCCGTCACCTATCCGCTGATCGGCGACCCCGACCTCAGCATCGCCAAGTCGTTCAACATGCTCCCTGCCGATGCTGGCGAGTCCTCCGAAGGCCGTACGCCAGTGGACAACGCCACGGTGCGCTCGGTGTTCGTCATCGGTCCCGACAAGCGCATCAAGGCCATGCTCACCTATCCCATGAGCACGGGGCGCAACTTCGACGAGGTGCTGCGCCTGCTCGACAGTTGCCAGCTCACCGCATCGCACCAGGTGGCAACGCCGGTGAACTGGAAGCATGGGGATGACGTGATCATCGTGCCGGCGGTTTCGGACGAGGAGGCGAAGGAGCGCTACCCAGACGGATGGCAGTCGCCGAAGCCTTACATCCGGATTGTTCCGCAGCCACAGTAGCTGGGGGCGCGAGTTCAAAGGATCAGCTTTTCGCTGCGGAAGCGGCGCACCGTGAGCCACACCAGCACTGCGGCCACGGCGGCGGTGCTGACAACGGATGTGACGATGTGCAGGGGGTCGAGGGCCTCCGCGCGCAGGACATCGCTCAGCAGCAGGTGCTGCGACAGCGCCGGCACCAGCATCAAGGGCACGGAATCCTGCATCGGTCGCAGCGCCGCGAACACCACGGGCAGGGTAGGCGCGATCATGGCGATGCTGGTGTAGGTCTGCGCTTCGCGGAAGGAGCGCGTGAGGGAGGCGGCCGCCACCATCAAGGCGGCGGCCAGCGCCGCAAACGGGAACACCAACAGGAACATCTGCGCCGCCTCCACGACGCCGAAGTTGGCGGTCATGCCCAGTTCGCCGAGCGGCAGGAACTGCACCGCGACGGCAAACGAGGTGACGGTGATCGCCAGCGACGTCGTCATCACCACGAGCGTCGCCAGCACCTTCGCCAGCACCAGCGTTTCGCGCATGATCGGCATGGTCAACAGCGGCTCCAGCGAGCCGCGTTCGCGCTCGCCGGCGGTGATGTCCACCGCAATCTGCGAACCGCCGATGAGCACGGCGAAAAGCACGAAGTAGCCGACGATGCCAAGTAACAGATAGGCGCGGCGAGACGGCGTGGAAACGTCGTCCCGGAGCACCGCCAGCGGCGCCCCCACGGTTGGATGAATGCCGCGCAGCTGCAGGCGGATGCCCCCCACCGTCGCGCTCCATGATCCGAGCGCAGTCCGCACGCGGTTCGTTTCGGGCCGGGCCCGGTTACTCGAACTGTCGGCGACAACCCACACCCGCGCCGCCTGTCCCGCCGCCAGAGCCTCGGCGAAGTCCTCCGCCAGCACGATACCCACCTCGACCTCGCCCCTGCGCACCGCTTCCCGCAGCGCCTCGTGCCGCGCCGTTTGGTCGCCCTGGTCCGCGAACGCCTCTGCGTCGACATCGATCAGGTTCTGGCGCAGGTGCGCCGCCAGATTCGGCACACGCTCCGCGCCGATGGCGGGAATCTCGATCGCTGCGGCCACATCGTCAATCGCCTGATGCATGGTGAAGGCGGTGATGCCGACGAACAGGAACGGGCCGACGAGCGGCGCGACGAGCAGCGTCGTTGCCAGTGCCCGCCATTCGCGAGTGCCCTCGAGCAACTCCTTGCGCAGCACTACGAGGAAGCCGTTCAATCGGAGTCCTCCAAGTCCACGGCGGCCAGAAAGGCATCCTCAAGGTCGTCCTTGCCGGTGGCGATGCGAATGTCGTGCACCGTGCCGGTGACCGCCACGTGACCCCGGCTGATGACGACGATCTGGTCGCACAGCGCCGCCACCTCCTGCATCACGTGGCTGGAGAACAACACGCAGCAACCGGCGTCGCGACGCTCAAGAATGACGTGCCTGAGCGCCCGAGTGGTGAGCACATCGAGGCCGTTGGTGGGTTCGTCAAGAATCAGGATGCTGGGGTCGTGCACCATGCAGCGTGCCAGCGACACACGAATGTGCTGGCCTTGGGAGAAGCCGCGGGCGCGGCGGTCGGCGATCTGTTCAAGGTAGAGCTCTCCGATCACACGGTCGACTCGCGCCTCGGCGGCGGCACCCGTGAGACCTTGCAGCGCGGCGTAGTAGGCGATGTTTTCCCGCGCCGTCATGTTCCCGTAGACGCTCGAACCATGCGGCAGCACGCCGATGCGACGGCGTGCTTCGAGTGGATCCTTGAGTGCGTCCACGCCGTCGATCTGCACCTCGCCGTGGTCCGCTTGCAGCACGGTGGCCAGGATCCGCAGGGTGGTGGACTTGCCGGCGCCGTTGGGGCCGAGCAGGCCCGTGATGCGCCCCTTCGGCGCCACAAAGCTGACGCCCTCGATCGCTTGCACATCGCCAAAGCGCTTGCCGAGGCCCGTCACGTCGATCATGGCGCTGGCCCCAGCGGCGAGATGAAGGGCGGGAACGGGACGATGCGTTCGACGCAGGAGGCGTCGAGTGCGGCAGGTTCCGGCGAATCCACGAACTCCGCCACGAGATGTGGCACGCAACCGACCCCCAACATGCCGTGTCCCTGCCCTGGCGCAACTACCTCGACATGCCGGGCAAGGAACGGCGTCGCCAGCGAAACATACCGGGCTGGCGTGATGGGGTCCTTCTCGCCGGAAAGGATGAGCACCGGCACGTCGCTCCCCACCGGGTCCTTGAAACGGTCGTCCATCAGCCCGGCGGGCCAGCGTTCGCAAACCCGGGCCAAAGCCTCGACGAACATCGTGCCCATGTAGGTGTTGCGCTGGGCTTCGAGGTCCACCTCGCCCCAGAAGGGCACGTCCTCGGTGCAGACGACGGCGAAGTTGAGGCCGTAGGCCAGCTCGCCAATCCCCTCCGTCAGCATGAGCGCCTGCGCCGCCAGCCGTTCGTAGCGGCGTTCGAAGGCGTCGTTGAAAAGCACCGGCAGCATGGCGGCGCTATGGGGCGAGTACACCAACAGCCGCACGACGCCGGCGGCGATGGTGCGCGAAAGCACGAGAGGCGTCGGTTGGCCGCTTGCGGGGTGCGGCACGGTGACATGAGCCGGTGCCTGTCCGAGGCGCTGCATCACGGCATCGAAGCGGGCGCGGATGTTGGGGAACGCGGCAGCGCAGGGTGCATCCGCCTCGCATCGCGCCCAGGTGGCATCTAGCGCGGCCTGGCTTTCGAGGGCAGTGTCGGGGCCGAGGGCAATGCTCGCCGGAACCAGGCCATCAAGCACCAAGCTGCGGGCGCGTTCCGGGTGCCGACGCAGGTAGTGCTGGGCGACGCGCGTGCCGTAGGACACGCCATAGAGATTGAGCTCCGCGTAGCCAAGCGCCGCTCGCACGAGTTCGAGGTCCTGCACAGCGACGCTGGTGGTGAAGAAGCGAGGGTCGTGGTCGAGATCGTCAAGACACGCCAAGGTCAGCGCCACGGTTTCGTCCACGCTGTCACCGACGCCCCAGTCGAGTCCTTCCGCATCGAACCCCGGGCAATGCAGGGGTGCAGACTGGCCGGTGCCGCGCTGATCCACGAGGACGATGTCCCGCCGCCGCGCCACGCTCGTGAAGGCCCCTGCCATCGCCGCATAGAACCTCGTAGCTGCGTCCCCAGGCCCCCCGGCGATGACGACGAGGGGATCCGGCCGGCTGTCTTCCGCCAAGGCCGGCACCACGGCCACATGCAGGCCGATTTGCTTGCCATCGGGCTGAATCGGATTGAGCGGCACCGGGAACTCGCCACAGCGCGCCGCAACCTCGTAGCGGCCGCCTACGGCCTTGAGCTTGCAGGGGAGAAGCTCGAGAGCCGCCGCCGGCATAGTGAGAAATGCGACGAAAACTGTCGCCACTGTGGCGGCTGGAACTCGCATGGCGAAGGAGCTGACCTCTCAGCCTCCCCGCCGGCGGCGGGCGTCGATGGATACCACGTTGCCGCCGGCCACGACGCGCTGGCGCGGCTCCAAGGCGAGTTCCCAGGTGATGGCGCCGCGGCGCGACTTGGCAAAGCCACGAATGCCGTGGGTGTCGCGCAGGGTGAAGATGGCGAAGGTGACGTGGATGAGGCCATCGTCGGACCACAACAGGCCCAGGTGCGGAACGCTCTCGAGCTTGGCGACCCCGTCGACGTTGATGCCGGCCGCCTGCACGGTGACGGCCCAGGTGCCGAACTCATCCGGCGCAAGCCAGGCGTTCACCGCGATGTCGGCGCTTCCCGGACTTTCCAAGGCTCCTTCCACCAAGAACCCTTGTTCATCCTCGCGAACATGGATGAGAGCCGTGAAGGACACGGGCGCGGTTTCGCCAACGGGGCGCCAAGAGCCGCGCCCCTGCCAATCGCCCGGCGTAAGCAGCACTCAGGCGGCGCCTACGCAGCCCACACCACACCGCCAAACACGGTTTGGATGTGGCCAGGATGGAAAGCGGGCGCGTATGGCTTGACTCCGTGCCAATGGCACCCCGGCATCGAGTGGGAAGGGCGCGATTATACCCACGCACCACCTGACGGTGCCTAGCTAACGCGAGAGTCTAGGGCGATCCTCTGGACGCGACATCGCCCCTATCCTGCCGACCCTTCACGAAACAAGAGCGTCTAACACATTGATGCATCGCAGATTCACATCTAAGCCCGCCAACACCCACGAACCGGCCGGATGGCGCGGTCCCACACGCCACTCGAAGCGAAGGCCCATCACGCTCCTCCCGCCGAAGGCGAAGCAACTAAGGCCCGGAAGCTGCAACCAGCCCACTTCCCGCGAGACGGCCCCGTCAGGTGGCCAGGACGATGCCCGAAGGCCTAGCGCGCAGCGAACAGGTCGTCGAGGCGGGTGGCGGCGCGGTGGGAATGGGCATGCACCATGTCGGCCAGATCGTCGAAGCTGGCGGCACCGCAGATTTCCGCCAAGGCCTGTTGGTGCTCGGGGGTCGCGTTGCCGGGGCCCGATTGGTCTGGGCTCACCATGCGAGCGAAGCCTTGGAGGTTCTGCCACAGAACGGTGGCTTCGGTTAGGTCGCGGGAGGTGTCTTGGTCGATCACGCCGTGTCGGTGGGCCGCTTCGAAGGTCGGCATTAGTCCGGTCACAACAACCTCCGGCGCGGAGGACGCGTTTGCCAACTGGATCGCTTCCGCGGCCAGCGCCATGTCGCCGAGGCCGCCGGGAAGCTGGTCCACGTCCCAACTGTCGCCAGCTTGCAGCATTCGGTGCGTTGCCAGTTGCCGCATCACCAGTGCAGCGTCCCGGGGTTGTCCCAGTGCCCTGCGGCGGGCGGCGTCGAAGCGCTCCGCAAGGTCACCGTCCGCAACGACGACTCTGGCATGCACCAGCGTACGCAAGTCCTGCCAAGTTGGCGTTCCGGCGCAGAGTTGCTCGAAGTCCGCCATGGCATGGGCGGCGGTCGGCTCGTCGGCAGTCGTGGCCTCGAGCCGACAGGGCTCGGCCGCGTCAAACAACATACCGCTCGGCGACAGCTCCCGAACCAAGCGCATGAAGCGCTGCAGCAGGCGCTCATGCCACTGCTGCGCGGTAATAGTCACGTCTGCCGGCACCGAATCACACGCATACAGGAACAGGAAGCGAAGCGGCGCACCCACGGCCAGTTCCCTCCGCCCGGCCGCATCGAGAGCCACCAGCGCCACTGTCCCATTCGGCAATTCGCCGTATTCACGTGCCGTGTCGCGTCGGGCTGCACCGAGCAGTGCTCGGGTGGCGGCGTCGAGAATGTCGGCGAGGGGCTCGGCGGCCTCCCGCGGCGTGATGGCCGAGCGCAACATGTGGGCGGCAAGCTGGAATACGCGCTGCTGCGCCCAACCGCGCACTTCCTCCACCTCGTCGTCAGTGGTCGGAGCGCGTTCTGCCATGGCCGCGAGTTGTTCGTCCATGGCCGAACGGTTGAACTCGCGCCGGTAGTAGAGCCGCACAAGGCCGGCGCGAGCGATGCGCGCCGTTTCTGGATCGAGACCCTCGTCGTCCACCACCAAATCGGTGAACTCCTGGCTCGCAAGGCTCTCTTCGACGTAGGGGTAGCGCTCCATCCAGCGCTGAAGCCGGGGCGACCGACCGACCAGATTACCGAGCCCGGCGGTCACCGTTTCCTTCGCCCTGCTGCCGCCTCTACTCAGCACCAGCCAAAACGCCGGCACGAACAGCAGCGCTGCGGCCGCTGCCGTCGCCACCCCAAACGCCAGCGACACCACGATCGGCCGCATCGGCGCGATGCTGGCGCTGGTGTTGAGGATGAGCGGCGTCAACCCCGCCAGGGTGGTGGCAGTGGTGATCAGGATCGGGCGGCAACGCACCACCGCTCCGTTCTCGAGCGCGTCGATCATCGAGTCGCCCCCGGCACGGAAGCGATTGACGCTGTGCAATAGCACCAGCGTCGCGTTCACTGCCACGCCGACGGCCGCGACCATCCCCATGAGCGAAGGCATCGACAAGCTGACGACGGCGCCCGGCACCAGACCCAGAAGGAGATGGCCCACCACGGCGCCGACAAAGCAGAACGGCAGCACCGACAGGATGATCAGCGGCTGCCCGTAGGAGCGCAGCGGAATGGCGAGCAGCGTGAACATGGCAAACAGGGCCAGCAGAAACAGCGGCCCGGCACTCGCCAGCGACTCCCGCGCCTCTTGTGAGCTCTCGAAGGAATAGCTGATGCCGGGATACGTCTGTAGGGCATTGTCGATGGGTGCCTGCAAGGCGGTACGAACCCGGTCGGCGCTGGTTTGCTCGAGGTTCAACTTTGCCTGCACCGTGACGGTGCGCTCGCCCGACGCACGCGTGATGATGGACGGCCCCTGACCCCACTCCACCGTTGCCACCGTCCGAAACGGCACTTCGGCACCGTCTGCAGTGCGGATGCGGAGCGACAGCAGCGACGCCAGCGAGCGTCTCGCCGGCTCCGGATAGCGCACCATGATGCGAACGTCGTCCTCGCCCCGCTGCACGCGCTGCGCCTCTTCGCCGTAGAACGCCTGCCGAACCTGGCGGCCGAGGTCCGTCAGTGTGAGGCCCAAGGCATGTCCGGCAGGCGTCAAGGCAATCAGCAATTCGCGCTTGCCGGCGAGATAAGTGTCGCCCACGTCCACCACGCCCGGGTACTGCTTCATTTCGGCCACGAGGTCCGCCGCCATGGCGCGCAGGTGCGCCACGTTGTCGCCGGACAGGCGCAGCTCAATGTCGTGGCCTTGGGTGGCGCCGACGTCGGCATCGAAGGCCAGCGACTCCGCACCGTCTATGGTGCCCACGGCCTTGCGCCACTCGGTGGCGATGTCGAGCGCCGTTGCCGGTCGCTCTTCGGCCGGGGTCAACTGCATCATCACCGCGCCGAGATGGCTCGATGCCTGACTCGACGCGTTGCGGGCGGCTGGTCCGCCGCCGGTGCTGCCGTAGATTTCGGCGATGTGAACCACCAGCGGCTCGCCGTGCTCTGCCGCAAGCCGCGACGCCACCTCCGCCGCCGCGGTCCGCAGCTTCGTCATGGCCTCTGCCGTGACCGCTTCGTCCACGCCGAACGGCATGGTCAGTGCCGCCGTGATCCGGTCTCCGTACACCGGGGTCAGCAGCGAGAACGGGAGCCGTCCACTCGCCACCACGGCGAGGGCAATCAACACCGTCGCCAGGCCCGCCGTGATCGCGAGCGTCGGCCGTTCCAGCGTTGCCCGCACGACGCGGCGGAAGCCCTGTCCGACGAACTCGTCGAAGCCCTGCTCGAAGCGCACCTGCATGCGCGTGAAGGCGGCCCCCAAGCGCTGCAAGCCGCCCCAAAGCTGCGCCGCCCACACGAGTCCGAGCGCGACGATGCCGAGCGCAATGCCGAACCGCAGGGTCGGCGCAAGCGCAACCGCGCCGAGCACGAGGATGGCGAGAAACACCATGCCAAACTCGCCGAAGGGCAGCGAGTCGGAGCGGTGCCCGAGGTGCGCCGGCAACACAAACAGGCATTCCACCAGCGACAGCGCGAGGCAACAGACAACGACGGCGCCGACGTTCGCGAGCACCGTGCCCGCGGTGCCAGTCATGTACAGCATGGGCAGGAACGCAGCCACGGTGGTCAAGACGCCGAAGGTCACCGGCACCAGCACTCGCTCGGTGCCGTCGATCGCCCCGGCGAGTTGCCCGGTGCCGGTGCGCTGCGACACATACGCCGCCTCACCCACCACCACCGCGTCGTCCACCAACATGCCGAGCACCAGGATGAAGCCGATGATCGAGTTCAGATTGATGGTGATGCCAAACACCAAGAGGAGGAAGGTTGCGCCGAGCAGTGCAATGGGAATGCCGACGGCCACCCAAAGGGCAACGCTCGGACGGAGAAACAGGGCGAGGATGACCAGAACCAGCAGCAGCCCCTGAACGCCCGAGCCCATCAGGGCGCCGAGACGGTCCCGCAGCATGGACGACTGGTCGTTCCACACCGTGAGCCGCACGCTGTCGCCGTTCTCGTGATGGCTGGTCTCGAACGCCTCGACGTAGTCCTTGACGGCATCGGCGATCTGGCGGATGTCCTGGTCGCCGACCCTTGAGACCTGCACCAGCGCCGCCGGCGCGCCGTCGAAGACGAAGCGCTCGCTGGTGTCCTCAAAGCCGTCGATGACATTCGCGACATCCTCGAGCAGCACCCTGCTGCCGTCGGGCCGCGCCTTGACCACGAGCTTGTTCAGCTCGTCAGCGTTGTAGGCCTTTCCCCTGGTGCGAAGCAGCACCTGCCCCTGATCCGCCTTGATGGTGCCCCCCGGCAGGTCCACCGAGTTTCTGCTCACCGCCGCCGCCACCTGATCGAAGGTCAGCTCGTTGCGCAGCAGGGACTCCTCCGACACCTCGATGGCGAGTTCGAAGGGACGGACATTGGCGACGGTCGCCTGGGTGATGCCGGGCAAGGCGAGAATGTCCGCACGCACCTGTCGCGCCAATTGCTTGAGCCGGCGCTCGTCGGTGGGTCCCGTGACGGCAACCTCGATCACCACCGAAGGTATCTCGAGCAGGCGCACTAGCGGCGCTTCCGCCTCGGCGGGGAACGTCTCGATGGCGCCGATGCGGTTGCGGATGTCGTTCAGCGCCTGGGTTCGGTCCGCATCCTGCAGCAGTTCCACGCGCACCGTGCAGATGCCCTCGTCGGCCGTGGCGAGGACTTCCCGAATCCCCACCACGCCGTCCACATGGTCTTCGATGCGGGTGCAGACGCCGCGCTCCACCTCCTCCGGAGCCGCGCCGAGATACGGCACCGTGATGGAAACGACGGGCAGGTCGATGTCCGGATAGGTGCGCACCGGGATCTGCGAGAAGGCGGCCACCCCGGCCACCACGGCGAAGCCGACGAGCAGGTTGGTCGCCACCGAGTTGGTGACAAACCACGTGATGATGCGCCTCATGCGCCGAGCGTTTCTGCCCTAGGAGCCCGCGCCGAAGAGACGGCGCTGTAGCGTCGTTCGTCGGCGTAAGGTCATAGGTAGGTGGGGGCTGGGGCCAGACCGCGCGCGTTGGCGAGCGGTTTGGCAGCGTTGACCGCGCGCACGCGACGGCCTTCGAGAACGCGTGCAACCGCGTCGGTGCAGATCACATCGCCGGACGCCAGGCCGCCGACGTATGCATCCTCGCCGACGATGCGCACGACCTCCACCTCCTGTCGAACCAGACGTTGCTCGGCGTCCACGAGATACACCACGTCGTCCGCCTGTAAAGCCGCCCGGGGCAGCATGGCGATGTCGTCCATCTCGTGGCCGGCGATTTCGGCTTCGACAAAGAGGCCAATGATGAGCGGCGGCGTACCCTGCGGCTGGGCATACGGCGCCTGAACCTCTGCCACGAGGTTGACCATCTTGGTCTTGGGGTCGAGCTCTCCTTCGCTGCGCCGGATGCTGGCCGGCCAAGAGTGCTTGCGGCCGGCGAAGCGCGCAACGAGGGTGACGTCGAGGGCGAGGTTGCCGGCGTCCTGGCCCAAGTCGAGTGGCAGGAAGGCGAGGTCGTCGTCATGCACCGGCAAGCGGACTTCCGCGAAATCCACCGAATACATGCTGGCCACGGTCTCCCCTCGGCTGACAAACTGCCCCGGATCGACGCTCTCGCTGCGTACGCGGCCGTCGTAAGGCGCAACAAGGTGCGTGCGTTCCAGGTCCCGTTCGGCGCGGCGGAGCAGCACCCGGGCCTCGTCCACGGAAGCGCGGCCCACGAGCAACCGGTTGCGGGCGTCGTCCTTCTTCGACTCGCTGCCAGCCTGGGTCGCGGCGAGTTCCTCTTGGCGGGCATAGGCGCGTTCGGCACTGGCGAGCTCGCTCAGCGCCGACTTCAGCCGCGCCTGCGATTGCGCCACCGCCACGGCGTAGTCCACCCGTTCGATCTCGACGAGCACGTCGCCCTTCTCGAAGAAGCCGCCGGACACCATGGTGTCGGCCACGGCGACCACGCGCCCGGCCACCTCCGCCACCAGCCGGCTTTCGGTTTTCGGCACCACCGTGCCGAACGCGCTGACCATCATGCGCATGGGGCCCGAGGACACTTCCACCACCGGCACGCTCGGCAGCGTCTCGGCAGCGATTTCGGGTTCCAGCCTTGGCCGGGTAGCCATGATCAAGGCGGCAAGGAAGATGGCCCCAAGCGCCACCGCGACCGGGCCGAGATGGCGCCGAAACGCCGCGAGGAAACGCGCCACGCGGCCCATGTCAGGCCAACGCGTCTGAAGCGGCGAGCCGACCCGGCCGGCGTCGGCTGACGCCCTCGGCCATCGTCAGGATGGCCGGCACCAGGAACAGGATGGCGACGCTCGCGGCAACGAGGCCCCCGATGAGACTGATGACGATGGGCAGCAAGACTCTCGAAGTCGCCTCCGACGGAACGTAGAGAATCGGCAGCAGGCCGATGAAGGTCGTTGCCGTGGTCAGGACGATGGGACGGAAGCGCTCGCGCACGGCAGAGCGTACGGCTTGTGCCGCCGATTGGCCGGATTCGGCGCGGATGGCGTAGTAGCGGTCCATGAGCAGCAGAGTGTCGTTCACCGCAACGCCCGTCGCCGCAATGACGCCGATGAAGGCGGCAAAGTAGAGGTGATAGCCGAGGATCAAGTGCAGGAACACGGCACCGGCAAGGGCCATCGGCACCGTGGCGAGGATCACCAGCGGCCGCCCGAAGCTCTTGAACTGAAATGCGATCAGGATGTACATCACCAACAGGGCCAGCGGTGCCGTGTAGGCGAGGGTGGCGAGGCCCTGGATGAATGCGCCAGCGTCGCCGGTGAATCGATGCGCGAGGCCAGGGTAACGCGCTCGGAGTTCCGGCAACGCCCCGGCGCTCAGCTGCCGCGTCACGACGGTGGCTGTGACCACGGCACTGTCCACCCGCGCACGAACCTCTGCGGCGCGCAGGCCGTCAACACGCATCAGCAGCTCCGGCTGCTGTGCCTCGATGACTTCCACCGCCTCGGTCATCGGAATCTGGCCCCCCGCCGGCAGGTCGAGACGCTCGTCGAGCAAGTCCGCAACGCTGCTACGGCGGGCACCTGGGTATCCCACTGTCACCTTGACCTCGTCGCGACCGCGTTGGTTGCGTTGCACTTCCGTGCCGAAAAAGCGTGCCCGAAGCTGTCCACCGAGCGCGCGAGCGTCGAGCCCCGCCGCTTCGCCTGCGGCCGTCAGCTTGAGTTCGTAGTGGCGCTTGCCCCGATCCAGGGTGTGATCCACCTGGAAGAGGCCCGGGATTTGGTCCAAGGTCGCCGCGAGTTCACGGACGGCCTGCGCCAGCACTACCTCGTCGGAATGCAGCAGAGCAAGCGTCAAGTCATAGGACTCGGCCGCCCCGCTCGACGAGATGATTAGGGAGCCGCCATGCCCCAACGCGCCGATGTTGTTGCGCCAGTGTCCTGCCACCTGCTCCGGCGTCATGCTGCGCTCTGCATCGGGCGTGAGTCGCAACGTGACGCCGGCGACGTTGGTTTCGAACTGCCCTCCAAGGAGGCTCGTTCTGCTGGGCCGGGTGAAGTAGTGGCCCACCACCATGCCGGTCTGGGCAATGGGCCGTTCCTCGATTGCGTCGTTGGCGCGCTCCGCCGCCGCGATGAGCTCGCGAGCACCTGCCTCGGTCACCTCCAGCGGCGTGCCGGCGGGATAGGTCAACCTCGCCAGCACCCGGTCTGACGCGCGATTGGGCTGATAGCCGATCGACACCACCCCAGCCGCCACAAGCGCCAACGCGGCAACGGCGACGCCAGCGGCGGCGAGCACCGTCGAGCGTGGATTGCGAACCGCGAGATCAATCGCCGGCAAGGCGCGCTCGTCACGAAAGCGGTCCAGTCCCCGACGCAATCTCGCCTGCACGGCCGACAGCGGCCACCGGCTCCACTCGCCGCCGTGCGCCAGATGGGTCGGCAGGATGAGAAAGGCCTCTGCCATCGACATCGCCAAGGTCAGAATGACGACAATGGGCAGCACATTGAGCACCTGGCCGATGCCGCCCTCCGTAAAGAACGCCGGCACCGTAGCGATCATGGTGGTGGCGATCCCGAGCGCCACGGGTCGGAAGACGCGCCGGGCACCGGACACCGCCGCGTCCGCACCTTGAAGGCCAAGCTCGCGCTGCCGAGCGATGCTCTCGCCGACCACCACCGCATCGTCCACGACGATGCCGACCACGACCACGAGCGCGAACAGCGTTGCGGCGCTGATGACGAGGTCGAACGCCGGAAACAGCATCAGCGCCCCCAGGAACGAGGTGGGCACGCCCAGAGCCACCCACATGGCCAGCCGCAGATCCGAGCACTAGCGCGAGCGCAACCGCCACGAGAGCCGTGGCGATGATGCCGGCGTAGAGCACCGAATTGACGCCATCCAGAGTGTTCAGCAGGATGTCGTGCCAGACGGACACTTGCACGCCGGCCGGCGGCTCGTAGGACTCGAGCATGGTCCGCACGGACTCGACGACCTCGATGTCGGTAACCGCTTCCGATCGATGCTTCACGGCGACGAAAACCGTCGGGATGCCATCCACCTCGGTCACCACGCCGGTGTCCTGAAGCTCGTCGCGCACGGTGGCGACGTCGCCGAGTTGGACGGTGCCGCCGCCGGGGCGGGCAAGCAGCACGACCTTTTCGAGTTCTCCTGCCGTTCGACGCCGCTCGCGCACGCGAGGCACCACGCCGCCGACGTTGGTCGATAGTTCGCCGGTCGTGCGGTCGAGGGAAGTTGCGGCCAGCTTGCGGCCGATCTCGGATATGTCCAGGCCAAACTCGTCCAGCGCCTCTTCGTTCACCTCGACCCGCACCTCCCGGTCCGGCGCGAAGTTGAGCTCCACCTCCGTCACGTCGGGCAGCGCCAGCAGATGCTCGCGCAAATCTTCCGCAGCGCGCCGCAAGTAAAGCGGCGAGGCCGACCTCGACGACACGGCAAACATCATCTTGGTGCTCGCGTCGGCGATTCTCCTGACGAACTCGGGGCGCTCTGCGTTGCGTGGTGGAAACGCCTCGATCTGGCTCACTGCCGCCCGCGCGTCTTCAAGAACGCGCTCGCTGCTGCCGCCAGGCGCCACGTGCAAAGTCACCTCGCCAAAGTTGGCCGTGGCGCGAGATGCGATCCAGTCAACATCCTCGACGCCGCGAAGCCCCTGTTCGAGCCGCTTGGTGATGCGCTCTTCCACTTCGGCTGGGCTCGCGCCGGGATACGGCACCGTCACGTGAATCTGCTTCCAGTCGATCTCCGGGAGGTAGAGCACGTCAAGCTTGGTCACCGCCAGCAAGCCGCCAACGACGAGCAGAACCATCAGCACATTGCCGGCCACCCGATTGCGAACGAAACGGGCGATCCAGCCGCTCCCACCAGCCAAGTCGGTGGCCGGCGTGGGCGCCGATGGATCGCCCGGAACGTCGCTCATGCGGCACCTTCGCTGGCGATGGCCGCGTCCACTCCCCGCCGTTCCGCGATCTCCTCCGCCACCAGCATGACGGCGGGCACGAGGAAGAGCACCGCGGCGCAGGAAGCGACCAGCCCGCCGAGCACGCTCACCGCGAACGGCACCAGCGTCCCCTGCATCGCCTCTGACTCGATGTACAGCACCGGCAACAGTGCAACCACCGTGGTGATGGTGGTCATGAGGATCGGGCGGAAGCGTTGCCGCACCGCGCCGCTGACCGCCGCCACCGCCGGAATGTCGGCGCTGGTGCGGATCGACGAATAGCGGTCCATGAGCAGCACGGTGTCGTTGATGGCGAGGCCCAGCACAGCGACGATGCCCAGCAGCGACGCCAGATTCATGGCGTAGCCGAGCACCAGGTGTGCGAGCACGGCGCCGGCGGCGGCGAGCGGCATCGCCGTGAGCACGATGAGTGGCTGGCCATAGCTGCGCAAAAGCACGGCCAGCACCATGTACATCGCCAGCAACGCCAGCGGCACCGTGAAGCTGAGCGACTCGAAGTTGCCGGCGATGTCGGCGGTGGGCCCGGTGGCGGCGTAGGAGAGGCCCGGATAGCGGGCGAGGACTTGCGCGATCCCGCCCTCCTCGAGCTCAGCCATCACACCGGTAGCCGTCGTCTCGTCCGCATTCACCTGTCCGCCCACCTCGGCAGACTGAACGCCGTCGATGCGCACCACCGCATCGAACTCCCGTGTCTCGACCACGTTGGCCGCGACGGCGAGGGGTATCGCCGCACCGCCTGGCAGGCTGATGCGCTCGTTGACGAGTTCCGCCAAGTCCGCCCGCCGCTCCGCCGGATAGCGCACCATGACCCTGACCTCGTCGCGGCCGCGCACGATGCGCTGTGCCTCGGCGCCGAAGAAGCGGTTCCTGAGCGCCCCCGCCAACAGGCGCGGCGTCAGTCCAGCCGCTTCGCCGACTTCCGTGATTTCGATGTCGAAATGGCGCTTGCCGTTCGACAGCGAGTCGCGCACGGCCAGCGTTCCCGGAACTTCCCGCACCAGCGCACGCAAGTCGTCAACCGCTCGGCGCAACGTATCGGCGTCGGGGTGCGAGAGCGCGATGCGGAAGTCGTCGCCGGCGCCCCGGAGCTTGGTGCCGAAGGCCAGTCGCTCGGCACCGGCGACATCGCCGATGCGATTGCGCCATTGCGCCTCCACAGATGCAGCCGACACCGAGCGAGACGACTCTTCGGTCAGCCGCAACCGCACCGCCGCGACGTTGCTGCGATAGGTGTCTCGGTCGCTCGTGAAATCCATCAAGGGCGGGAATCGATGTCCCACCACCAGCGCCACAGCCTCGATCGGCGTGCCGGGCAGCGCACGGTTGGTCGCTTCAGCGGCACGCACGAGCTGCCGGGCACCAGCCTCGGTGACGGCAGGAGGCGTTCCAATCGGGAAGGTGATGTCTGCCTCGACCGTGTTCACCTCAAACTCGCCGAGACCGCCAAGCCGCACGACACCGGTGCCAACCGCCAGCGCAGAAAGGGCGACGATGGCTACGCCAATGCCGAGGGACCAAACCGGATGCCGCACCGCCGTGCCGATGGCCGGAACGGCGGTGCGGTCGCGGAACTCGTCGATGCCGACGCGAAGCCGCCGCTGGATCGCCGACATGGGCCAGCGGCTCCAGTCCCGCCCGTGCGCCAAATGCGACGGCAGGATCAGGAATGCATGCACCAAGGACACCGCCAGCACCAGCAACAGCGCTGGCGCAACGTTCAGCAACTGCCCGGCCAGTCCATCCAGAAACAGGAGCGGCAGAACGCCCAGCATGGTCGTGCCCACGGCCACCACGAGCGGCCAAAACACGCGCCGGGCGCCCTCGATTGCCGCTGTGGCGCCGGCAAGGCCCGCTTCGCGCTGCCGGGCGATGTTCTCGCCCACCACCACGGCGTCACCGACGACGATGCCGATGGCGAGGATGAGCGCGAACAGCGTGGCGAGATTGATGGTGAGGCCAAAGGCGGGGAACAGCAGCATGGCGCCGAGGAAGGCCGTCGGCAGGGCGAGCGCGATCCAGAAGGCGAGGCGGAAGTCGAAAGCAAGCGCCAGCACGATGAACACCAGCGCGAGGCTCAAGAGCCCGGTGTTCACCAAGGCGTTGATGCGCGCGCTCAAGTCTGCCGATCCGTCGTCCCAGATCGACACCGTGGTGCCGGCAGGCGCATCGTAGGAGGCAAGGAAGGTGCGGGTCTCGGCGGCGAGGTCGATCTCGGAGGCGTCGCCCCTGGCGCGTGCGGAGAGGAACAGCGCAGCCGCGCCGTCGAGCTCGGACACCGGGCGGATGTCGCCGAAGGCATCGCGCACGGTGGCAATGTCCCGGAGCCGCACCATCGCGCCGTTCGGTCGCGCCATCAGCACGATGTCCTCGAACTCCTCGCCACGGTGACGACGCTCGTCCACCCGCAGCATCAGACTGCCAGCTTCGGTTTGCAGTTCACCGGACGTGAGGTCTGCCGACGCATTGCGCACGGTGGAAACCACCCCGGCGATGGTGAGGCCATGCTCGCGCAGCGCCTCCTCGGAGAGTTCGATGGTGATCTGGCGTTCGGCCGCCCATTCGATTTCTGCGGAAGCGACGCTCGGCAGCATCAGCAGGGCATCCCGCAAGTCTTCGGCGGCGAGCCTGAGGCCCTCGGCGGCCAGGGACTCGGAGGCAACCGCGAGCGTCAGCGCCGGCACCTTCAGAGCGCCGGCCACAACCTGTGGCTGCTCGGCATCGGGCGGTGGAAAGGCCTCTATGCGATCGACGGCGGCGCGAACGTCTTCAAGCACCTGTGCGGTCTCGGCCAGCGGCTCCACGTCCACAACCACCGTGGAGGTGCCGGCCACGGAGCGTGCCGTGACGCGGCTCGCCCCCTCGATCCCCTGCAGACGCTCCTCGACCCGCCGGGTGATGCTGGCGTCCACCTCGTCGAGGTTGGCACCGGGGTAGGGCACGGTGACGACGACTTGCTTGAGGTCCACGTTCGGCAGCAGTTGCCGGTCGAGTCCGGTGGTTGCAAACACGCCGCCGCCGAGCACCAGCACCATGAGCAGGATGGCGGCCACGCGGTTGTTGACGACGCTGGCAATCAACCGAGTCGCGCCGCCTCGCGCATCGGCTTCAGCCGCGCCCGCCCCCGGGGCGGGTTCGGCGCCGCTTGCGTCGCTCATCATCGATCACCGGCGGCGACGGCGGCGACGGCCAACCCCGGCTGTTCGTCGGGAACCGCACCGATCACGACGCCTTCGGCGGCGTCGAAGGCGGCCACCACCCAGCCTTCGTCGGTGCGTCCGAGGGTGCGCGGCACGACGCGCTCGAGCTTGCCGTCGCGCACTATCCAGACACTGTCATCGGTTCTGTGCGCCGTGTCCGGCAGCAGGAAGGCGTTGTCGAAAGCCGGCCCGCGGATCGTGATCCGAGCGAAGGTTCCCGGCATGGGCAACTCGTCCGCGCCCTCGGCAAAGTCGAGGAACAGTGCCGCGAGCCGCGTCTTCGGTGCCAGCACCGGCGATTGCTGCGTGACCACGGCATCGAACCGTCGCCCCCCGGCCCATACGGTGGCGGCGCGGCCAGCGGGGATCGTCGAGATAGGCGAGATCGCCGGTGGCAATCGGGGCGCGCACCTCGACGTCTCCGGTGCGGAACACCGTGGCTACCGGGCCGGGGCCGACGCGTTCGCCCACGGCAACGGAGGCGATGATTACCGTGCTGTCGAAGGGCATCGACACGCGGGTGTCCGCGAGCCGATTCTCGGCCAGCTTCACGTCCGCTTCCATGGCTCGAACCCTGCCCTCGAAACGTTGAATCGGCCCGAGCCTGGCAACGCTTGGGGGCACGTCTTGCCCTGGGTTGGCGCGTCGGAATTGCGCCGAGTCGTACGCACCCTTGTCCCGCTGTTTGCGCAGGCGCCCTTGCGCCGCGCTCAGATTAGCGCGGGCCCGGTCGAGACGTATCTCGAAATCGGTTGGATCGATGCGCAGCAGCGTCTCGCCGGCACGGAAGGTGCCGCCGGAGCGCAACGAGGGCGACACCTCCACCACCTGTCCGCTCGATCCGGGCTGCACGCGCACCCTCTCGCCAGCATCAACGCCGCCGGTGAGCGACACCGTCAGGGACTGCGATCCTGCGGTCGGCTGCATGACAGTGACGGTCGGCGCCTCGGCCCCCCGCACGGGTGTGTCGTCGTACTCCGGCACCTGCGGCGCGCGAGCAAAGTAAATGCCCACGAGCACAACAAGGACCACGACCCCAACCTGCAGCCAGCCAAGCCAGCTACGCGCTTCCTCTACCGGCTCAGCCATGTCCCCTCCCTCCGACCAGGCTCACCCAACCAAACGTAGCACGATTTCGGCCCTCGCATGTAAAACATGAGATGACGCTGGGACGGGCGAATGGGGCCCTCGCCTCCGAAGCGATCAAGCGTCGATCGCTTGTAGAGCGCCCGAAAGGGCAGGTCGGCAGCTCTTGCCGCGGGTTTAGGACTCGCGGGCGTAGCGCGTGCCGGGGGCGTAGTAGCGGCGTGCCCAGATGCCGGTGGGGGATTCGCCTTGCACCGGCATTCGCCACGTTCGCACCTTCGATCCCGCGAGCGGCACCAGGTAGAGACCGCGTTCTTGGTCGATGGTGTTCTGGATGTACGCCTCCGCGCCCTCGTCGTTGACGTAGCGTTTGGCGATGCGACGGTAGCGGTCGCGCCAAAGGTCGTCGGCTCCGAGGTCGTGACGGAGTTCCGCTGAGCCCTCGATCACCACCTTGCGGTACGGGCTCGCCTCTTCGTCGATGCAGAGCGCAACACGGGGGTCCTTTCTGAGGCAGGCGAACCATTCGGAGGCCGCCCGGGGCGTGAACCAGATGGCACCCTCTTCGTAGATGAACCAGATGGGCGTCACCAGTGGACTGCCGTCCTCGCGCACGGTAGCGATGCGCATGAGCACGCCGCGCTCCGACAGGAACGCGTCGCGCTCTCGGGCCGTCAGACGAGGCACGACTCAGCCACGGCAGCGGCGCGCCCTGGCGGGCGCGTCGGCAGTTTGCTGCGCAACTGCTCGCACACGGCCGGCAGCGGTGGCTGGCTGGCGGCCTTAGCCACGGCGGCGGCGTGCGAGGGGATCGAACGCGGTCGCTGCATCCATGTCCACCACCGCTGCCACCTGATCGGTCAGGTCCTCGACGTTAGCCTCGAGGCCGAGGGAAACGCCCTCGTTGGTGAAGGTCTGCGAGCGCGAGTAGCGGCCGCCGGCGGCGTGGATCGTGTGTGCAGAGGGAGCGTCCTCGCCGCACATGTAGAGCACGGCCGGCGTGACGAGGGCCGGGCTCATTTCCGGAGGCGGATTGCTCATGTCGATGGTGGAGCCGGGGACGCTCGCGGTCATGCGCGTGGCCGCTCCGGGCGCGAGGCAATTGACCCGCACGTTGTGCGCCGCGCCTTCGATGGCGAGCACATTCATCAGCCCGAGCATCGCCATCTTGGCGGCGCCGTAGTTGGCCTGGCCGAAGTTGCCGAAGATACCGGAGGTGGAACTGGTGAGCACGACGCGGCCCCAGTTCTTCTCGTACATGATGGGCCAGGCGAAGCGAGTGACGTAGGCGGTGCCGCGCAGGTGCACGTCGATGACGAGGTCGAACTCGTCGAGGGTCATGTTCTTGAACGACTTGTCGCGCAGGATGCCGGCGTTGTTGACGACGATGTCGACGGTGCCGAAGGCTGCCACGGCGTCGTCGACGATGCTCTTGGCGCCGTCGCGATCCGACACGGACGCCTTGTTGGCGATGGCCTCGCCGCCAGCGGCCTTGATCTCGGCCACCACCTCGTCGGCGGCGTCGCTTTGTCCGGCGCCGTGCACGGAGCCGCCGAGATCGTTCACCACCACCTTGGCGCCGCGCTCGGCAAACGCCAGCGCGTGCGACCGGCCAAGCCCGTTGCCGGCGCCGGTGACGATCACGACCTTGTTCTCGAAATCACTCATCGGATTGTCTCTTCCCGTTGTGAACACAAAACCGCACCACCACGCCGCCACTCGATGCGAGAGCGCGTGTCAGAAGTCCCGCTGACGGAGCCCCAAGCGGCAAAGTGCGTATTCAAACCATCCAAGCGCCGCGCCGCAACCTTGACGACGCAGCCTTGGTGCCTACCCGACTCCTGTGTCATGCGCGCTCCGCGGCACAGCAGAGAGGACGAGACGCCTCCCTGCAGGGCAGCACCGCCGTGGCGAAACACGACAGCACAACGTGCGCTGGTGAGGGTAGGGGCTGGGGCCAGCTCCCAGCGTTAGCGAGAGATTGCCTGCGCTGGCAGTCTGTCGGACTTGGCGGCGGCCCACCGGTCTGCCGGACAGGGCGACGCATGCGTCGCCCCTACAGAAGGGTGTCGGTCAAGCCGCGGGCCGTAGGGGCGACGCATGCGTCGCCCTTCTTCGGGTGGCCCTCCTCATGCGCTGGCCCTCCCTAATATGCCGCAAGGCGTCATTGCAGGGCCTGCGTGCGGTAGGGATGGTGGGTTAGGATCGCTGGGTTTCGTGCGCCCGGGAGGGGCTATGACACAAGGAAGTTCGGGCGGCCTTGCAGCGGCCAGCGATGCCGAGATCGAGGCGGCGCTTGAGCACGCCCACGTGCCTTCGCTGATCAATGCGCTGGTGCATCTCACGGGTGACATTTCGCTGATCCGAGGCGACATTCGGCCCGTTAGTCAGCTCTTCGGCGACCCCCAGGGTGGCGTCTCGCCGGAAGATCAGGCTGCCATGCGCGCCCGGGCTCTCGAAGCCCTGAAGGCGCATCGCGACGCAGGTTGCCCCGATCTCGCCGCACCTGCAACGGAAGTCATGCAGGAGATGCTGCACTTCATCATCGGCGCGGAGCTCTCGCCCGACTACGTCGAGTTCCTCACCTCCGAGCTCAAGCTCGTCAACGAAGACCCGTACCGGGTGGACGGCTTTGAGGACATCCCTGAGGCGGCCCGCAAGGACTTCCACGTCGTCGTCGTCGGCGCCGGCATGTCGGGCCTCGTCAACGCCATTCGGCTGAAGCAAGCCGGCATTTCCTGGACCATCTTCGACAAGAACGCCGGCGTCGGTGGCACCTGGTTCGAGAACCGCTATCCCGGCTGTCGCGTGGACAGCCCGAACCACACCTACTCCTATTCCTTTGCCCCCAACGACTGGCCGCAGCACTTCTCCCAGCAAAGCGTGCTGCTCGACTACTTCGACCGCATCGCCAGCGAGTACGAATTGCGCGACAACATCTGTCTCGACACCGAAGTCGTCTCCGCCCGCTACGGCGACGACGGCCTCTGGCGCGTGACCGTGCGCGGCCCGGACGGCGAGCGCATCGTCACCGCGAATGCCATCGTTACCGCCGTGGGCCAGCTCAACCGTCCCAAGCTTCCCGACATTCCGGGTCGAGATGACTTCGAGGGCATCGCCTTCCACACCGGCCAGTGGGAGGCGGAGCACGATCTCAAGGGCAAGCGCATCGCCGTCATCGGCACCGGCGCAAGCGCTTTCCAGACCGTGCCGGAGATTGCGCCGGGGGCCGAGAGCGTCACCATCTTCCAGCGCACGCCGCCTTGGGTTGCGCCGCGTGCGGAATACCACGACTACATTCCAGACGGGAAGCACTGGCTCTTGAACCATGTGCCGTTCTACGGCAAGTGGTTCCGCTTCTGGATGTTCTGGACCACCTCGGAAGGGTTGCTTTCGTCGGTGCGGCGAGACCCGGCCTGGAACCAGACCGACCGTTCCATCAGCCCCGCCAACGACCAGCTGCGCGAGCTGCTCACCGCCAACGTCCAGGCGATGGTGGGGGACGATCCGGAACTCCTCGCCAAGTGCGTGCCGGACTATCCCCCGGCCGGCAAGCGCATGCTGGTGGACAACGGCCACTGGTTCCGGGCGCTCAAGCGCGACAACGTGGAACTCGTCACCGACCCCATCGCCCGCATCGTCCCCGGCGGCATCGAGACGGAATCCGGGCGCCGGGTGGAGGCAGACGTGATCCTCTACGGCACGGGCTTCTATGCCTCCCGCATCCTCTTCCCCATGAAGATCTACGGCGAGGGCGGCGTCGAGCTGCGCGAGCATTGGGGTGCCGACCCTCGCGCCTATCTCGGCATGGTCGCGCCGGGTTTTCCGAACCTCTTCTTCTGCTATGGCCCCAACACCAACATTGTCGTCAACGGCAGCATCATCTTCTTCTCCGAATGCGAGGTGCGCTACATCATGGGCTGTCTCAAGCTCCTGCTCACCGAAGGGAAGGCGGCCATGAACTGCCGCACGGACGTCCACGACGCATACAACGAAAAGATCGACGAGGGCAATCTGGCGATGGCTTGGGGCTCGCCTAACGTCAAGAGTTGGTACAAGAACGAGCACGGTCGGGTGACGCAGAACTGGCCCGGCACGATGCTTGAGTTCTGGCAACAGTCCCAGGCGCCCAACCCGGACGATTTCGTGCTTTCGGGCGAGTTGTAGGCCGGCGCCCAAACCCCGACGCCAAGGCGCGGCCGATGGCCGATCGGGAACGCATAACCCGCGCGTTGGCAGCTGTCGCGGCCACCCCCCTTGGCTTCGTCGTGGGCGCCTTTGCCGGCGCACGCCTTGCGTCCACGACCGAAGGCGTCGCCTTGCTTGGCTGGGGTATCGGTGGTGCGGCCCTCCTCGCGCTCGCGGCCTATGCGATGGCGCGAATGCTGTCCGGCCGGCGTCTGCTCATCGCTGCCCTAGTCGTCGGCGCCTCCTCCTTCGCCCTGCTCGCCTTCATGGTGGAGGACTACATCGCCGAACGCATCCGCGCCGCCAACGCCTTCGACGCCCACTACGCCACCTTGCCGCACTTCGAGCTCGAGCTTCACCACGTCGATCCAACGCGCGAGCCGTTGTCGCGGTTCGCCTTCAACGCGACGAGCCTTGAGTTCAACGCAACCCGCCCCGGCAACTGGCACTGTACCGGCAAGGCCAGCCGTGAAGAGAAGGCCGAGTTGCACGCCGCACTGCAAGACATGCCTGTCTCGGCCCCTCCCTGCAGCACCACCGCCAGGTGGCAACTCGCCGACTCCCCATCAGTCGAATCCTGCGACAACGAAACCCTGATCCCGCTCGCCGACGCCATCGTTAAGGCCCACGAACGCCGCACCCGCTGCCGACGGGTGCCGTAAGCGACCGCCAACACAAGCACTCTCACCCGCGACGGGTCCTTCTTTACAGCGGACCAGCCGTAGCCTGCCTTCCCAAGCGCCGCTAAAACGCGAATGCAACCGATTTGCATTTGCGTTAATATGGCCTGCTCCAACCGAAAGCGATCTCTTCGTGAAAGAAAAGCCCAATCTCGTTTCCCCCCAAGCCCAGCGTCGGTGCAAGGTCGCAGTAGCCAAGGCCGAGACCTTGCCATTGGCAGCGTTCCTCGCCCTTGCACTGCTTTTGGCCGCCGCCACCGTCCTCGGTGCCGAAGAAGCGACCGAAGACACCGAGGCCGATGAAGTCATCACCGTGGTGGCGACGCGCACCGAGCGCTCCCTCGATGAAGTGGCGGCCACCGTTTCCATCAAGACCGCCGAAGACATAGAGCGCGAGATGGCGCGGGACATTGCCGATCTCGTCCGCTTCGAACCGGGAGTGACCGTCGGTGGCACCGGCAGCAGGTTCGGCCTCACCGGATTCAACATCCGCGGCATCGGCGGCAACCGAGTGCTTACGCTTATCGACGGCATCCGCGTGCCGGACGAGTTCTCCTTCGGCCCGTTCCTCGGCGCCAGGCGCGACTTTGTGGACATCGACAGCCTCGCGAGGGCGGAGATCGCCCGCGGCCTCATATCTTCCCTTTACGGCAGCGACGCCCTCGGCGGCGTTGTCGCGCTCACCTCGCGCACCCCAGGAGACCGGCTCGGCGAACGCCCGGTGGGTGCAAGCTTCAAGGGCGGCTATTCGAGTGCTGACGACAGCTTGGCGGCGACCGTCATGGCGGCAGGGCAAGCGGACAACATCGCAGCATCCGTCCTCTACACCAACCGCTCCGGCACCGAGACGGCCAATGCGGCGTCCCTGGGCGGCACCGGCGCCGCGCGCGAGCGGCCCGATCCGCAGCAGGCCGAGACGGACAACGTGAACGCAAAGGTTGCCTTCACACCCTTCGAGGCGCACCAGTTCACCCTCGGCTTCGATCGCTACACCAGCGATGCCCGCTCCCGCATCCTCTCGGACTACGGCAGCGTCGTCTTCGGCACCACGGTCAACGCCCGCGATGCCGACGACACCAAGAGCCGCGAACAGTGGTCGTTGAACTACCGCTTTGGCGGCGATCTGGTCGTCGCCGATCGGGTGGTCGCAACCGTCTATAGCCAGCGCTCCGAAACCGAGCAACGCACCGATGAGCGCCGCACCAGCCGGGCGCGCATGGCTAAGACCCGCGTGCGGCTGTCCACCTTCGATCAGAAGGTAAGTGGCGGCTGGTTGCAGCTAGGTCGTGCCTTCCGTCTTGCCGGCACCGATCACCTCGTAACCTACGGCGCCGACTACACCCTCACCGAAAACGCCTCGGTGCGTGACGGCGGCACCTTCGACGCCAGCGGTGCCCCCCAGCGGGAATTCTCACCCCTGCCCACGCGCGACTTTCCGCTCACCGACACGACGCAGTTCGCGCTGTTCGCCCAAGACGAGATCGCTCTCGCCGGCGGACGCCTGACGCTGTCGCCGGGACTGCGCTTCGACAGCTTCGATGCCGACGCGTACGCAGACGCCGTTTACCTTGCCGGCAATCCTGGTTCCCCCAACCCCGAGGACTACGCCGATGCCCAGGTCACCGCCAAGATCGGTGCCGTCTATGCCTTCACAGGCGCGGTCACGGCATGGGGGCGCTATAGCCAAGGCTTCCGGGCACCACCCTACGACGACGTGAACGTCGGCTTCACCAACTTCCTCGGCGGTTACAAGACCATCGCCAATCCGAACCTCGAGTCCGAGCGCAGCGGTGGCATCGAGGCCGGGTTGCGGCTCGGCATGGGCCGTGCCAGCGCCGAGATCGCCATGTTCCGCAACGACTACGAGAACTTCATCGAATCGTTCGCCTTGGCGCCGGCCTTCCTCGCCAGTGGCGGCATCGACCCCACCGATGGCATGCGCACCTTCCAGTCCGTGAACCGCGAGGAGGTGGTCATCCAAGGCCTTGAATTCCGCGGCAGCGTGGAAATCGGCAGTGGCTTCGCGGCCCGCGCGGCTCTCGCCTATGCCGATGGCAACGACAAGCAGCGCGACGAGCCGCTCGACAGCGTGGAACCGCTCACCGGGGTCGTCGGCCTCGCCTATGCCGCCGCCAGCGGCCGCTGGGGCACGGAGCTCATCTGGACGCTGGCGCAAGGCAAGGACCCGGACGACGTCGACTCCACCTCCATGCGCCTGATTCCGGGCGGCTATGGGGTCGTTGACCTGCTCGCTCATGTGGATGTCGGCACGAGATCGCGCCTGTACCTGGGCCTTTTCAATGTCGGCGACAAACCCTACATCCGCTGGAACGACACCGCCGCGATCGGGCGCGACGCACCGGCTCGCTTCACCCAACCGGGCTTCAACGCCGCCGCAACCTTCCGGATGGACCTGTAGCCATGCACAACATGAGGGGGAGGGCAGGACAAGCAATGCGGATGCAGGCGGCGATGTTGGCGACCTTGGCGCTTGTTAGTGGTGCCGCTGTCGGCTCCGAGGCCGGCTGCGAAGAGGTTGCCGACAGCTCGCGCATCGCCGTCGCCGGAGGCTCGCTCACGGAAATCCTCCATTACTTGGGCGAGGAGGAGCGCATCGTCGCCGTGGACTCCACGTCCAACTATCCCCCGGAGGCGACGGAGTATCCGTCTGTGGGGTATGTGCGGGCACTGTCGGCGGAAGGGCTGCTCTCGCTCGATCCAACCCTTGTGCTTGGCGAGGACGACATGGGCCCGCCGGAAGTGCTGGAAATGGTGGCAAACGCCGGGGTTCCCGTGGTGCGCGTCGCGGAGGCCCACACCGCGGCCGGCATAGTCGACAAGGTGCGCTGTGTCGCGGCGGTGCTCGGAATCTCGGCCGCTGCGGCACCCCTCGTGCAAGACCTATTGGCCACGGATGCGGCCTTGACCCGCGGCTCACCTGGCGCCGCCACGGCCGCGCCCCGAGTGGCTCTCCTTCTTCAGTTCCGGGACGGCTCGCCCATCGGCGCCGGCCGCGACACCTCCGGTGCTGGCCTCTTGCAGATGGCTGGCGCAGCCAATGCCCTTGCCGAGTTCGAAGGCTGGAAGCCGGTGTCCATGGAAGCGATGTCGCTGGCGCGCCCCGACTACATCATCATCACCGAGCGTGGCGTGAATGCCGCCGGCGGTTCGGCACAAGTGCTCGCGCATCCCGCCGTGCAACTGGTGGCAGCCGCGTGGACAGACGATCCATCGGAACGCCTGATCGTCATGGACGGCATGACCATGCTCGGCTTCGGTCCGCGCACGCTCGGCGCCGCGCTCGAACTCGCTGGGCGCATGGGTACCGTCTCGGGCCAATGACCGTCCGCGCCGCATTCGCGCCAACGCCCAAAGGGCACTGCAGACTGCCGGCGACCATTCCGCCGCGCCAGATCCGGCTGCGGGCCCCGGCGCTGGCTGTTCTTTCCACGGCGCTCGCGCTCGCTTGCGTTGCGGGTCTCACGAGCGGCGCCATCCCGATTTCCCTCGTCGAAGCTCTGTTTCGCGAAGATGCGTCCCTGCATCGCTCAGTGCTGCTGGAGATCCGCGCTCCACGCGTGTTGCTCGCTGGCTGTGTCGGCGCCGCGTTGGCGGTTTCCGGCGCATCGCTGCAGGGGCTGTTCCGAAACCCGCTCGCGGATCCAGGGCTGATCGGCGTGTCGAGCGGCGCTGCGCTGGGCGCGAGTTTGATGATCGTGCTTGGATCGTCGCTCGCCATCGGCGGCGCGCTGGCGCTGGTCGCGCTGCCCGGCGCCGCCATCGTTGGTGCCATGCTGGTCACCGGCTTTCTCTATTGGTTCTCCTCGCGCTTTGGCCACTTCAGCATCGTCACCATCGTGCTGGTGGGCATCGCCGCCAACGCCCTCGCCGGCGTCGGCATCGGCGTGCTGCAATACCTCAGCGACGATGCGGCACTGCGCACGCTCACGTTCTGGCTCATGGGGAGCTTTGGCCGTGCCACTTGGCCGACTCTCCTTCCCGCCGCGCTGGCAATGGCGGTTGCGGCAGCGTCCCTGCTTGTGGTGGCGCGCGGCCTCGACCTTCTGCAACTCGGAGAGGCGGAGGCGTATCACCTCGGGGTTGATGTGCGGCGACTGAAGCGCAGCGTTGTGCTCGGATCGGCCGCTGCCGTCGGCGCAGGGGTGGCGGTAGCTGGCATCGTCGGCTTCGTCGGGCTCGTGGTGCCGCATCTGGTTCGCCTCGCGATAGGCGCAAGCCACAGGCATTTGCTGCCGGGCGCGGCCCTGCTCGGTGCCACGCTCACCATTCTGGCAGACACCGTGGCGCGAACCGCCGCATCGCCGGCGGAGATTCCCGTGAGCCTCGTCACGAGCGCGCTCGGCGCTCCCTTCTTCCTCTGGCTGATCGCCCGGGAGCGACCGAGATGAGCCTCAGCGCCGAGGCGATTTCGCTGCGTCTTGGCGGGCGACTGGTGCTGGACCGCGTATCGGCAACGGTTTCGGCCGGCGAGGTGCATGCGCTGGTGGGGCCCAATGGTGCCGGCAAGTCCACGCTCTTGCGCGTGATGGGTGGCGAGGACAAGCCGGAGCACGGCGAAGTTGGCATCGATGGCCAGCCGCTGGACCGCTTTCACGCAAGGGACCTTGCCCTCCGCCGCAGCGTGATGGTGCAGTCCGCCGCCATCGCCTTCGACTTCTTCGTCGAGGAGGTGCTGGCGATGGGGTGGCTCGGCGGGGCGGCGCGGACCGCTTCGGAACAGGTGGTTGCGTCCAAGGCCGTGGCGCATGCCTGCCGCGTCAACCATCTGCTCGGCCGCAAGTTTCGCACGCTCTCTGGCGGCGAGCGCCAGCGCGTGCATTTCGCCCGGGCGCTCTTGCAGATCTGGCGGCCCAAGCCGCTCAAGCAAGACGAAGCCGGCGAGAGTCGCTACATGCTGCTCGACGAACCCACCTCCAGCCTGGACCTCGGCCACGAAGGGCTGGTGCTGCGGCTCGCGCGGCGAGCGGCGGACAACGGCGTCGGGGTGCTCGTGGTGTTGCATGATCTGGACCTCGCGGCACGCTACGCCGACCAATTGACGCTCCTGGTGGACGGGACGGTGTGGGCGCAAGGGCCTGCGCGCGACGTGCTGACACCGGGTGCCCTGAGCCGCGCCTACGGCACGCCGGTGGAAGTGGAGTGGATCGACCGACTCGATCGCCTGGTCGTGTGTGCCGTGTAATGAACGAACAGACCGGAGAAACGCCATGTTCATCGCCATGAACCGCTTCAAGATCAACCCCGCCTTCGAGGCCGCCTTCGAGAAACTCTGGCGCGAACGGGATTCATTCCTTGCCGAGGTGCCGGGCTTTCGGTCCTTTGCCTTGCTGCGTGGCCAAGCGCACGACGACCACGTGCTCTACGCCTCCCACACTATCTGGGAGTCCCGTGCTGCCTTCGAGGCCTGGACGGAGTCGGATCATTTCCGCAAGGCACATGCCCAGGCCAAGGCACCGAAAGGCACCTACCTCGGCCACCCCAACCTGGAGCTCTTCGAAGCGGTCGCCTGAGGGAAGGCGTCACGCGCTCCACTCTCTGCCGACGGCAGGGGGCAGGGCGGCTTCCGTCATTGACGCGGCCCGTCTCGGAGCGAGAGGGCTGGTTGCACTTTCGGGGCCCTGGCTACTTCGCCTTCGGCGCGAGGGGCGTGGGCGCACCCGCACGAGGAGTACAGTGTTCCCCCTTTCGTGGAGAACCGCCCGTGAGTGTCATGCACCGCTACCTTGAATTCGTCTCGAGGACGCCGGTTCTCATCGTCTCGCTCGTGCTCGCGGTGCTGCTCGGCGCCACCTTCCCGGCGCTTCCCATCGGCGGCGAGATGCTCGACGTGCGGCAAGGCTATGACCACGGCGAGGTCGTGACTGCGATGGAGCAATACGGCGAAGAAGGGCGCCGCGTCTATGTCTGGGCCAGCGCCAGCCTCGACACGCTGTTTCCCATCGCCGCATGCAGTCTCCTTGCTGGATTCATCTTCCGGCTGCGCCCGAACGAGCGCCTCGGCACCCTCGCATTCGTGCCCATCGCCGGGGCCCTTTTCGACTTCGGCGAGAACATCCTGATCATGGCCATGCTCGTGGGTTATCCGGACATCGCAACGACCCAAGTCGCCGCCGCCGCCACCTTCACACAGCTCAAGTGGCTGGCCATCAACGCGAGCTTCCTTCTTGTGGTTGGCTTCGGCGCGACAGCCTTGTTCCGGCGAATGCGCAAGGCGCGGCGAGAACGCTGAGAAGGCGGGGCACAATGACTGACCTCACCCTCGTCATTGCGAACAGGAACTATTCGTCGTGGTCGCTGCGGCCTTGGCTCGCCATGAGCGAGCTCGGCATTCCCTTCGCCGAGCGCATGGTGAAGTTCGACTCCGACGATTGGGAGCGCAACATCGAGCGCTTGTCGCCCACGCGGCTCGTCCCGGTGCTTTGGGAAGGCGAGCCGGGAACGGGATTCGCCACCTTCGACAGCATCGCCATTCTCGAGCGGTTGCATGAGCTGTCTCCGGTTGCGGGCATCTGGCCCAAGGACGCTCACGCCCGCTCCCGCGCTCGCTCGCTGGTGGCGGAGTTCCATTCCGGCTACGCGGCCTTGCGCAACGCCATGCCCATGAACATTCGCAGCTCCCTGCCCGGCAAGGGCGCTTCGGCAGAGGTGACGGCAGACATCGATCGGCTCTGCTCGCGCTGGCGGGAGACCAGGCACGCCTTCGCCGCACGGGGCCCTTTCCTGTTTGGCGACTTCACCGCCGCAGACGCCTTTTTCGCCCCCGTTGCTTCCCGCTTCGCGACCTATGCCGTGCCACTCGGGGCAGAGGCCCTTGCCTACCAGCAGGCGCTGCTCGCCACCGATGGAATGAGGAAGTGGTCCGCGGCGGCCCGGCAAGAAACGGAGTTCGTGCCAATGGACGAGCCCTACCAGTCACCGCCGGCCTGAAACGGCGGGCCTTGGGATGGGACGGCTGGGCGCTCTGATCGAGGCGCGCGCCGCCCCTTGCGGTTTGCGCGTGGCACGGCGACCATTAGTGAGCAACCAAACGAGGGGCTTACCACGGTGAAATTCGGCATCTTCTATGAGCACCAGTTGCCGCGCGACTGGGCACCCGACAGCGAGCATCGGCTCATCAAGAACTCTCTCGAGCAGATTGAACTCGCCGATTCGCTGGGTTTCGACTATGCGTGGGAGGTGGAGCACCATTTCCTCGAGGAGTATTCGCATTCCTCCGCCCCGGAAGTGTTCCTCGCCGCTGCCAGTCAGCGCACCAAGAACATCCGCCTGGGGCATGGCATCGTGCAGATGACCACCAACCATCCGGCGCGGGTGGCGGAAAAGGTTGCGACGCTGGACCTCGTGTCTGACGGTCGGGTAGAACTCGGCCTCGGCGAAGGCGCTTCCGTCACCGAACTGCATCCGTTCAACCTGCGCTTCCGCGATAAGCGCGACGTCTGGGAGGACGCGGTGCGCTGCACGCTGCCGATGTTCTGGAACCACGGCTGGGAGTACGAAGGCGAGTTCTTCAAGTTCCCGCTCCGCGCCGTGGTGCCGAAGCCGCTGCAAAAGCCCCATCCGCCGCTGTGGGTGGCCTGCTCGCAGCTCGACACCATCAAGTACGCGGCGCATCGGGGCATGGGGTCTTTGTGCTTCAAGTTTGTGAGCCTGGACGCTGCCCGTGCGTGGGTGAACGCCTACTACAACAACTACGTCCACAATCTGGAAAAGCTGGCGGACTACCAGACCAATCCCAACATCGCCGTCGTGTCCGGCTTCATGTGCGCCGAAACCGACGACGAGGCGTGGGAGAAGGCGGACGGGTGGACCTTCTTCCAGTTCGCCTTGCAGCTATACAACAAGGAAGGCCCGTTCGAGCCCGGCACCATGAATTTCTGGGATCGCTATCAGGAATGGAAGCAGACGCCGGCCGGGCAGAAACGCTCCGGCAGTGAGTTGATCGGCTCGCCGGACACCATCCGCGAGCGTCTCAAGGAGCTTGAGCGCTCCAACGTGGACCAAGTGATCCTGCTCAACCAAGCCGGCAAGAACACGCACGAGGACATCTGTTCGAGCCTGGAACTCTTCGCACACGAGGTCATGCCGGAGTTCCACGCCCGCCACGGCGAGCAGGAAGCCTGGAAGGCCGCCGTGCTGGCCGGCGAGATCGAGCTTGAGGACATCGACACCGATCCCTTCAATTTCGCGGCGCGTGGCAAGCCCACTCTCAAGTCCAGCAAGGAAGCGCGCAACATGATCTCCGGCGTCACCGGACGGCCGGAGGCGCAATCCGTGGCTTGAGGGAAGCGACAGGCAGGAAAGGCACAATGCCTTCCCTCGCCGCGGGGCCGTCGCGTTGAGACGCTAAGTGCCAGCGCCGTGCCTATGGCGTCGCCTTCTGGCGGTTTTCCGCAAGGGGCAGACTCGCCACTGGCCCGATCATGCACGTCCAGCCGAAGGAGCAAGAAAATGAAAGCTGGTAGGCCCGTCGGCCGTGGACGCCTCCATCCGGCGGTATTCGACCTGCCGGTCGACGCGATGAGCGCGGGGGAGTATTCGGACCGCTACTTCGTTAACACCCGCGACGTGCTGAAGGCCGACGGGCACAGCCCCGATGTGCTGATGCAGGTGTTCTGCCGCAGCGAGGGATGGCTCTGTGGCATGGACGAGGCAATTGCCATCGTCGAGTTGGCGAGCGAAGACCGGGACGCCCTAACGGTTCGAGCGCTGCATGATGGCGATGCCATCGCAGCCTTGGAAACGGTTATGACCATCGAGGGTCCCTACGACGCCTTCGCCCACCTGGAAACGCTCTGTCTAGGCGCCATGGCCCGGGGCACGCGCATCGCCACCCAGACCAAGCGCGTGGTAGAGGCGGCGGCGCCAAAGGAAGTGCTGTTCTTTCCTGCACGACACGATCATTGGCAGTTGCAGACGCGGGATGGCTATGCGGCGCACGTCGGCGGCGCGAGCTCGGTATCCACGGACATGCAGGCAAAGTGGTGGGGCGGACGGGGCATCGGCACGCTGCCGCACGCAGCCATCGCCGCCTACGGCGGCAACACGGCACTCGCCGCGCGCAAGTTTGCCGAACACCTGGCGCCGGACATTCCGATTGTGGCACTGGTGGATTTCGACAACGACAGCGTCGGCACCGCTCTGGCCGTGGCGAGGGCATTAGGACCCCGGCTCTACGGCGTCCGCCTCGACACCTCTGGCAGCATGGTGGACAAGAGCGTCATCCCGCAGATGGGGCAGTTCGACCCGCGTGGCGTGAACGCGCCCTTGGTTCACAACGTGCGCTCGGCGCTCGACGAGGCGGGTTTCTCGGAGGTGCGGATCGTCGCCTCCGGCGGCTTCAACGAGGAACGCATCCGCCGCTTCGAGCGGGAGCGGGTGCCGGTGGACGCCTACGGCGTCGGCTCGTCTCTGGTCGCCAACCGGGGCGATTTCGACTTCACCGCCGACATCGTGCGAACCGACGGCAGGCCCAGTGCCAAGGTCGGACGGGTAGAGCGATCCAACCCCCGCCTGGAGCTTGTGCGATGACCCATGTGTTTTGGGATGTGGATACCCAAGTGGATTTCATCGATCCGGGCGGCAAGCTCTATGTGGCCGGATCCGAGACGATTCGAGCCAACCTCGCTCGCCTCACAACGTTCGCCCACGACCGTGGCATGCGCATAGTCGCGAGTTCCGACTGCCATGAGCTCGCGGACGAGGAACTCTCGAACGATCCCAACTTCGCGGACACCTTCCCGCCCCACTGCATGAAGGGCTCGCCGGGGCAAGCGCGCATTCCGGAAACGCAACTTCGCGATGTCCTCGTCGTCGAGCCCGACACGGATCTCACCGAGGCCCTCGCCCTGCTCGAGGGGCACGCCGGCGACATCCTCTTCCACAAACGCTACTTCGACGTCTTCACCAACCCATGCGTCACACCCTTTGTCGGGGCGTTGGGCCTGACCCAAGTAACCCTCTACGGTGTGGCCCTGGACGTGTGCAATCGCTATGCCGTGGAAGGCTTGCTTGCACACCACTCCAACATTGCCGTCACCGTCGTGACCGACGCCGTGCGCGCCATCGACGAACAGCGCCGCGACGAACTGCTCGCCGCTTGGAAAGCGCGGGGAGTCACGCTAACGACCACGGCCGAAGCAACGCAAAGAACGACTTGACAGTTTCCGGTGACTCGGATATGGGCGCCCGAATCGACATCACCGTTGACCGGCGATGGCTCTACGAGGCTGAAAACACTACCACTGCTATAGCATAAACCCTGACTCGTCACTAGAACGAGCCGGAAGGTTTTTTTTCTCTGCAACACCCAATGCTCGCCCGCGGGTTTCTCGATTCCCCCAATCTTGGGGAAGCGCGAAGGCGCGGCCGTCGACTACCATTTCGATGTCGCGAGGTTCATGCGAGGGTTCAACGGGGTGATAGGGTTAGGATGCTTGGTAACATAAGAACGTGGGTATTGGGAGTATTACTGGTCGTATTTTCGCAAGTGGTTCTGGCGCAGGAAGAGGGTCCCGCGCTGCCGAAGAGTCCGCTAACCATGGAGCAGCTGGTGGAAGGCCTTTCCGACGGCAGCGTGACGCTTCAAAGCGTCAGGCGCCGGGGATTGGATATGTTCACTACATCTTTCAACACGTTCGACGGATTCGGGGACGGACCATTCGCAGAGGCGACGGACGCCATCGCATTGGGTCAACGCCCGACACTCCAGGGCAATGGAATGACGTTGCGGATCAACGGCCTCGACGCCCAGTCCTGCAACGAATGCCACTCGTTCGTCAAACGTTCTGCGCGGCCTCCGGTGCTCGGCATCGGTGGCGTGGGCGGAGTCGTGCAGAACGCGATCATCATGCCGAGCCTGATCGATGTCGCCGACTCCTCGGACCTGCGGGTGAACTACGTGTCGGGCCACGAGCCGGATCTGCCGCTGTTGCCCGACGGTGTGGCGGACTTCGACGGTCGCTATGCCAATCCGCCCTTCCTGTTCGGCGGCGGCGGTGTTGAACTGCTCGCAAAGGAAATGACGCGCAACCTCCAGCAAGCGCTGGCCGCCGCACGCGCCGCCGAGGCCGGCACAGTCACTCCCCTGACCACACATGGAGTCGACTTCGGCCACATCTTGACGCTCGAGGACGCTGCGGTGCAACTCCACACCGAGGGAATCGGGTTCGAGGACAACACCGGAAGACGGCCGGAGGATGTCTTGGTGGTGCGGCCATTCGGGCGCAAGGGCGAGAACTTCTCGATGCGAGACTTCGACCGGGTCGCCATGCAGTTCCATTTCGGGTTGCAGCCGGTGGAAGTGGTTGGGGAACACGAGGACGCGGACGGCGATGGGGTGTACGACGAGGTATCCGTGGCAGACATGAGCGCCCTGCACGTGTTCGACGTGACCAACCCCGTGCCGTTCGTCGAGCGGCTGGGCCCTGCTGGATTGGAGGGGTTCAGGCACTTCCTGGATGCCGGGTGCGATGCCTGCCACGTTCCGGTGCTGAAGACGGAATCCCGATTTCTGCCGCTGAGCTTTCCGGAGGTTCCGCATGATCCGTGGCAGAACGTGTACGCGCAGATCGACTTGGTGGAGGTGGGCTTCGAGCCCATTCCCGGGGAGGACGGCGTGTTTGTGCAATTGTTCGCGGACCTGAAGCGTCACGATATGGGTGAGGAACTCGCGGAGACCTTTTCGCGCGGGGAGATATCGAACTCGGAATTCACCACGGCCCGATTGTGGGGTGTTGCCGACACGGCACCGTATCTGCACGACGGTCGAGCCAGCGTGCTCTCGCAGGCCATAACGGCGCATGGCGGCGCCGCCGAAGAGGCACGCGACGCCTTCATGCGGCTTTCTGACGATGACCGGGCGCAATTGATCGGCTTCCTGCTTCGTTTGCGCACGCCCAACAACCCCAACGAGGAGTTGATTCCGTCGAGGGCGCGGGCGCGCGAACCGAACGCATCTGAGGCCCGGGAGCCGGCGGCGAGCCTCCTGACGAACCGGTAACGGCGCGAAGGATCACGGAAGTTGTCCTGATCTTTCTGTGAGTTGGCGCTGCCTGCCGCGCGGGGCGCTAGGCGTCGTCGTGTGGAGGAGCCGTTGCACTTCCCGCTTTGGTGCCGCAACCATTGCGGGAACATGGCGCCAGCGTTCCGCCGGTGGGAAGTCGACGGCGGCGTCTGAAACCAGCAAACTCCCCCGCATGACGTTTCCCGCCCCCGTCCATGGTGTTCGACCGGAGTAGCCCGGAATGTTCCTGAGTCATCTGCGAGTGCTGGATCTGGGCTCCTACGTCGCTGGCCCGGCCACCGCCACCGTGCTTTCCGACTTCGGCGCTGACGTCGTGAAAGTTGAGCCGCTGACGGGGGACCCTACCGAACCTTGCTCGGCGGCGTGCTGGCGGAATACCCCAACTTTTTCTGGGATCAGGACGGCCGCAACAAGCGCAGCCTTGCCATCGACTTCACGACGCCCGAAGGGCGGGACGCCATCGAGCGACTCATCCGCCGCGCCGATGTGGTCATCACCAACTATCGGCCGGAGCTGTTGGAGCGGCTGAAGTTCACCTATGCCGACGTGCGTGAACTGAACGAGAAGGTCATCTACGGCCAGGTGAACTCCTATGGGCTAAAGGGTCCCGATGCCAACCGCACCGGCTTCGACGCCACGGCGTGGTGGGCGCGCAGTGGCCTGATGGATCATGTGCGCCGCCCGCTGTCGCCGCACGCCATCTCCGCACCCGGCATGGGCGACCACCCTACCAGCATGGCGCTGTTCGGCGGCATCATGGCGGCGCTCTACCGGCGCGAACGCACCGGCGAGGGCGCGCATGTGCATACGTCCCTGTTGGCCAACGGCGCATGGGCGCACAGCATGATGATGCAGGGCGCAATCGTCGGCTTCGACTATTCCGACCGGCGCGACACCGGCGAAACCCGGGCCACGCCCCTCGCCACTGTGTACGAGACTCGCGACGGTCGCACGATCCTCCTCAGCATCCTCAACCATGCCAAGGAATGGCCGAAGTTCGCAGCCGCGCTCGGCCATTCTGAATGGGCGGAAGACGAACGGTTCCTGGACCAGGTGGCCCGCTTCGAACACCGCGAGGAACTCCACGCCCTGATCGCCACCGCCTTCTTGGCCAACGACTCCGACGTATGGTGCAAGAAACTCGACCGAGCCGGCATCACCTACTCCCTGGCCCAACGCATGTCGGAAGTAATCGCCGACGAACAGGTGCACGCCAACGACATCCTCACGGAAGTCGAGCCAGGCAGTCACTTCTATGCCTACACGGTGAACAGCCCCATTTGGGTCGCCGACAGCGAGAAGCGCCAGCCGCGCCTGGCCCCCAACATCGGCCAACACACCCAAGAAATCCTCGCCGAAATCGGCTTCTCGGCAGAGGAACGAGACCAAATGCTCGAGCGCGGAATCGCCCGCCAACACAGCGACAGCGAAGGACATTCGAGTTGAGTCGCGCAACCGCGCATGTGACGCAAGCGCTCCCGCAACCGTGCGCTACGGCGTTACACTGCTCCCGCACATGACGCTTGCGCGAGGCGTTCGTGGTTGAGCCGGAAGTCATCCATCGAGTCGCGGGGGCTGCCCTGCTCGGGGGCGTCATGGTGCTGTTTGGCGCCGGCTATGCCATCTTTCACGCCTTGGCGGGACTCACCGGTTCGCGCCGCATGGCAGCAGCGTCGATCCTCAGTTACGGCCTGCTGTGCTGCTGCGCGGTTGGCTTCGCCGCGCTCCTGCAACTCGCCGACTGGTGGCTTGCCCTCATGGGCTTGCTCTTGATCGGCTACTTCGTCGCGCCGCGCTTCATCTGGAAGCTGTCCCTTGCGGTTCACGGAGAGAGCTCCCACATCAACAGCGAAGCGCCGCGCCAGGCAACTGCCACGGACATGGAGGCAAGCCGCCATGAGTGAACCCGGCATCCCCACGGAGTGGTGGGCCAGCGAGAACTTCTGGCGCAAGTGCGCCATCTTCGTCACCGGCTTCATGGCGCTGGTGCTGGTGCTGCTTACCTTCCACACCCTCACCGTGATCGAGGCCGGCAGCGAAGCCGGCCGCGTGCCAGCCTATTCCGTCATCAACCACCGCATCGGTTATGTCATGGACGACGAAAAGCGTCGCATGATGCCCGTCACCGGCCCCAAGGCCCCGCTCTTCGGCGAGGAACTGACCGAGGCCGAGGCGATGGCTCTGGTCGATCACGGCAAGCTCACCGTCCAAGCCCGCAACTGCATGAACTGCCATACCATTCTCGGCAACGGCGCCTACTACGCACCAGACCTCACCAAGGCATGGCTCGACCCGGGCTGGGGCAACGAGCAGGCGCGCGAACTCCTGATGACCATGTTCCTCAAGGATCCGCCCACCAACGCCCGCACGTTCGGCACCGGCCGTCGAATGCCGAATCAAGATCTCACCGACGCCGAGGTGCGCGCCGTGATCGCATACCTCAAGTGGATGTCCGCCATCGACACCAACGGCTTCCCCTCCGGCTTCAAGCCGCTGCCTCAAGGCCCGCTAACCGAAGCGCCCCAAAGCCAGTCCGGTGCCTCGCATGCGCTCGGAACCAGCCCGCCTCTGGCCCAGCCCCGCCGTCCCTCAACAAAACGTCCGCCGCCGCTCGGTTCCGCTCCCGCCGCCGGACTTTCCATGCGAGGTGCGACATGAAGATTGGCAAGATCAACTACTCGGAGCTCTCCATCGCGCAGAAGCTGTCGGTGAAGTACTTCACAGTGGCGATGGTGCTCTTCCTCGCCCAGCTCGTCTTTGGCCTCGTCGCGGCCTGGCAGTTCCTCGCGCCGGATTTCCTGTTCGGAATCCTCGACTTCAACGTCAACCGCATGGTTCACATCAACGCGATGGTGGTGTGGATGCTCTACGGCTTCATCGGCGCCATCTTCTGGCTGGTGGAGGACGAATCCGGCGTGCCGCTCGTGGGCGCGTGGCTCGCCAACGCCACCTTCTATGTGCTGACGGTGGCGGTGACCATCGTGGTGCTGGTGTACCTCTTCGTGCAAAGCGGCCCCGGCGACGCCTGGACGCTCTGGCTCATCAACGAGGGCCGCGAATACATCGAGGCGCCGCGCTGGGCCGACATCGGCATCGTGATTTGCATGGTGGCGTTCTTCTACAACGTCGCCGGCACTTTCGTGGCCGGTCGCTGGAGCGGCATCTCCGGCGTGCTCGTGCTGGACCTCGTGGCCCTCGCTGGCCTCTATCTCGCCGGCATGTTCTACACCACCAACCTGCCTATGGACCAGTACTGGTGGTGGTGGGTGATCCACCTCTGGGTGGAAGCCACTTGGGAAGTGCTGGTGGGCTGCATCATGGCCTGGGGCCTCATAAAGACCTTGGGCGCACGGCGGCGCATCGTCACGACATGGCTCTACGTCGAGGTGGCGCTGATGTTCGGCTCCGGCATCCTGGGCCTCGGCCACCACTACTTCTGGATCGGCACGCCCGAGTACTGGCTTGGCATCGGCGGCTTCTTCTCGGCCCTCGAACCGGTGCCGCTGGTGGCGATGGTGGTGCATGCGGTGTACGACGCCGGCCGCCACAGCTTCCGCTCGAGCAACCACCCGGCGCTCGCCTGGCTCATCGCCCACGCCTTCGGCAACTTCATCGGCGCGGGGGTGTTCGGCTTCATGCAGACGTTGCCGCAGATCAACATGTTCACCCACGGCACGCAGTGGTCCTCCTCGCACGGCCACCTCGCATTCTTCGGCGCCTACACGACGATTATCGTCGCCTTCATCTACCTCACCATCCAGCGGCTGCGTGGCGACGTGTGGATGTCCGGCGATCTGCAGGGCGGCTGGCGCTGGAAGTGGTCGCTCGCGCTCCTGCACGTGGGAATGGTGGGCATGTCGATGGCGCTCCTGATCGCCGGCTACGAACAGTCGTTTATAGAACGGGCCATGGGCGGCTCCACCTGGCAGGCATACTTCGAGGGCCAAACCCAGCCGTGGTTCATCCAGGCAATGTGGTGGCGCATGGTCTTTGGCGTCATCATGACCGCGGGCCTCGTGTTGCTGCTCGTGGACTTCGTCAAGATCGGCGCCGGCGACGACCGCCCAATCCGAGCGGTGCCGTCCGAAGCGATCGCAGAGCCCGAGGGACAACCGGAAGAGCTGGCCGAAGCCGCCGCCGGCAGCTAGCGCGCCCTTGCGGGCGCGTTGGCAGTTCGGTGCGCGAACTGCTGTGCTTCGACGAACTCCTCGGCGCGTTCAAGACGGGCGGAGCCGCCCTGCGACAGGCGCACTTACAATCAGCGGCTTGCACGATGTAGCTTTGCACGAGGGGCAAGCTGCCCGCACGGAAAAACCGACGAAGGAAGCCAGCTTGAAATCAACGATCCACCTGGCCGCCGCAGCACTGGCCGCGGGTCTCTTTGCCACGCACGCCGCCGCCCAAGAGACCGGTAACGCCGAAGCCGGCAAGGCCAAGGCGGCCCTCTGCGCCGCCTGCCACGGCCCCAACGGCATCTCCATCAATCCCCTCTGGCCAAGCCTCGCCGGCCAACAACCCATCTATCTCGCCAAGCAAATCCGCGCCTTCCGCGACGGCGAACGCGTCGAACCCACGATGCAGCCCTTCGTTGTCAACCTCACCGACCAAGACGTGGAAGACATCGCCGCCTACTACGCCACCCTCTCGCCCTGCCCTTGAGGAGATTGCGGCGATGCGAACGCCCACGGCAATCGAAACCACGGCCAACTTCGCCCATCCCCGCCATCGGGGCTTTCGCGTGCCGAATCAATACTCCGCGGCAACGCGGGGCGACCTCGCCACGCTTGGAACCCGTCAGCGCATCACCGTCCACAACGCACGCCTGCTGAACCCAGCCCCGACCCTCGCCACGCACGGCTTCGAGTTGGTGCAGGCACCGACGAGTGTCGATCTGATGGACACCGAGGCCGTCCAGAGCGCGTTCTACGACGAGTGCCGCGACCTTCTGCGTCGCGTTACCGGCGCCGGCGAAGTGCGTGGCGGCGCCCACGAGTACCGCACCGGCTTCGGCGGCGAGAAGGGCCCTCGCGGCGTCAAGCCCACCCCCAACGGCAGCGGCGGCGCCTACGCCCAAGGCATCCACAGCGACATGAGCGCGGCCGTGGAAGACCGCTTCGCGGGGCTCATTCCGGACGAGCGCCACTTCGAGAGCATCAACATCTGGCGCAGCGCCAACGGCGAGACCATCCGCATGATGCCGCTCGCGGTATGCGCCAGCCCGTCCGTGGAGCCCGACGACATCGTCTTCGGCGACGGCCAGAACACCGGCAACATCCGCCAATACATGAAGGTGGTAGACCAACGCCTGATCCACGGCCCGCATCAGCGCTGGTACTACTTCCCGGACATGACCGCAGACGAAGTGCTGCTCTTGCGCCAATACGACACCCGCAAGGAAGCCCTGAACCTGCGCACCGTCTTCCACACCGCGGTGGCCGACCCCAACACCGCCCCCGATGCCCCCATGCGTTCGACCATTGAAGTCCGTATGCAACCCATTCACGGCCTCGAAACCGACAAGCAGGCACGGATGGCCCGGTTCAAGGCGCAAATCCCAACGACCTACGCCGATGGCCGACCCTGCAATTGGTGGAGTGGGCCGATCGAGGGTTACGTACCGCCTGAGGCGGTTACCCGAACCTAACTCGCGACACTGCTCTGTTGACTGGTGGGCGTTGCCGCTCGACGTCCCCGGACTCGCATGTGAGGGTGAGTGCTCGCGACTGGCGGCGGAGGAACGACGCCTGTTGGCCGCGGTCGGAATAGCTCGCGGTTACTCCAGCAAGTACCCGACCCCCACCATCGCCCCGAGCGTGACCAACCCGGCGGCCACCATCACGCCGACGAACGCGCGGGTCGTCATGATCTCGTCCGCGGGGTCCTGGTCCTCTGCCTTGTCCGGCATCGACTTGCGCCGGCCATGCAGCGCCCAGCCGAGGACAAGGCCGAAGACCAGCGCCGGGAGCACGAACTGAAGCACGAAACGCATTGGGTCAGCATAACGCCGACGCCGCGACTTTGCCCATGTCGGAGGTGTGAGAGCGGAGCGCCGAGTTGCCCTGAAAGCAGGTGTCTCCTCTCTCAGCCCATCGCAGCAAGGCGAGTCACTTGGCGATCTGATAGGCTGGTCTAGCGCGTCTGGCGGAACGTGTCCAATCCGCGGGAAGGGCCAAGCCCCTCCGCCATTTTGAGCAGCAACCTTCTTGTCGCGGTCGGTTCGCGGATGCCGCCCGCCAGGGAGGTTTGCCATGGCTTCACCCCACGGTCCCAACATGGAACACCTGCGCAAGCAGGCCAAGGCACTGTTGCGGGGCTGGCAACAAGGCGACTCACGTGCACACGAACGCGTGGCTGCGTCCTTCGCGGATGCCCGCCGCCCAGGTCTTCAGTCCGCGCAGTTCGTGCTGGCGCGCGAGTACGGCTTTCGTAGCTGGACCGCGCTCCTCGAGTTCGTCCCCCGCATGGGGCACTTCGACGACATCGCCACATTCCGCATCGCCCGCGAATTCGGCGTCTCCCGCGAGCGTCTTTGGCGGGCAATTGCCGATCCCGATGAAGTTGGCGCATGGCTTCTCCCGGTCAGCTTCGAGCCGACCGTCGGGGCACCCTACGCCTTCCGCTCTGAGCCGCCGATGACCGGCACCTTGGGCGAATGCCATCCCGAACACGCCATCCGCTTCGACAGCGCCGACGGCGCGTTCTGGCGTTTTGCCATCGAGCCTTCGGACGGAGACGGCACCCCCTGCATGTGCATCACCGTCGAGGACCGCATGACCCGCGAGTCCGTCGAACAGTTCCCCGGCGGCGCAACCAAGGCGTGGAACCCAGGCGTCACCGCAGGTTGGCACCAAATCCTCGACGCGCTCGAACAACACCTCACCGGGCAACAGCCGCCCGAAATCGACTATCCGCGGTTGTGCAGGTTCTACGACCGGGTACTTGCGAACCTGAGCGAGTCGGGCTGACCTTGGTCGGAGCGGTTGCGGCCAATGCCACCCGTGGGTCCGCGTGTTCCTGTTTACCGGAACATGATGACCGTCATCCTCTGTCGAAGTCGAACCTTGACAAATAATTCGTCCTAGGTCTATTGTTCTGACCTCTCAACGCAGGAAATCCGACCATGGAACAGAACATCCGCGTGGCCGATGAGGTTTGGCTTGCGGCAGCGTCGCTGCATCGAGCGCAACCGGATCGCACGGACTTTACCGTCTCCGAGATCATCGCCCAGGCAGAAGCGGCCAATGTCACCGGCAAACCCCTTCGACCCGGCGTCAAGGTGCATGTCAATCAGCACTGCGTGGCCAATCGGGCGCCGAATCCGGGCAGGTATCGGATGCTCGTCGAAACCGGGCCGCGCCGACGGAGGTTGTATCTCCCTGGCGACCCGTGCCATCCGAAGCGGAGCACGGGCAAGGACGTTCCTGAGGCAAGCGAGATTCCTAGTTCCTATCGCGACCTGGTTGCGTGGTACCGCGACACCTTCACGAAAGGAACTGATGGCGGGACCCAGGACCCGATCCTTGCCATGCGTGGTCTCGGCAAGGCGCTCTGGGCGAACGAAGATGCGGATGCCTACGTGCGGCGCCAGCGGCAGGGTTGGTGATGAGTCGCATCTTCTGGGACACCAACCTCTTCATCTACCTACTCGAGGACAAGGAGGAACTTACCGAACGCGTCGTAGCGCTGCGCGAACGCATGAAAGAGCGCAGCGACGAACTCCTCACATCAACGCTCACCGTTGGCGAAATCCTCGTCCGTCCCCTTGAAGCCGGCGATGAGCAACTTGCCGAACAGTACGAGCATGTGTTGGCCGCTGCAGCCACCATTCTGCCTTTCGATGGCCTCGCAGCGCGCGAGTTCGCAAGCATCCGTCGCGACCGAACCATCCGTCCGCCGGATGCCATTCAACTTGCCTGTGCCGCGGTCGCCGGCGTGGACCTTTTCATCACGAACGATCAGCGCCTCAGCCGCAAGGTCGTGCCTGGCATCCATTTCATCCAATCACTGAATACGGCGGCGCTTTGACCTGTCAACTCAAACGGAGGAGCAAGCCATGAGCGAAAGGACCATCAGCGGCATCCGATTCACCGGGCCTGTACTCGTGGAACCAAACGCACCCAGGGCGGGAGACCTTGGGAGTTCATGCCACAATTGAATTATGCAAAGAGGAGCACGAAACGCCTAAACCGCCACGGCCACGGCCCATTCTGCCGGTTCGAGACGCGGGGACTACCCCACATTCGCGGCGTGTATGCCTTGGCGGTGGACAACAATGTGGTATACGCCGGCAAGGCGACCGATCTCGCGACTCGTTGGGGCTCTCAGGGCTACGGCTCGATCTCTCCGGCGAATTGCTTTGTCGGCGGCCAATCCACCAACTGCCGCGTGAATCACGAAATCCTGCTTGCCACACGAGCTGGATCAACGGTCGAAATCTGGTTCCGAGCGGAGCCGGATGCCGAGCGCGCGGAGCAAATCCTGATTCGACAGCTCAATCCCGCATGGAACATCCAAGTGCCGTGAGGCGGACTGCTTAGGCAGCCTGGGCCTAGTCGTCCGGGCGGCCCTTCGTGCTGTCCCCCCGCCGGTTGATCAGGCGATCGGGGTCGGCCATGGGGGTATTGCGCATGGCTTGGTCCACTCGCTTGTCGTACTTGGGGTCGAGGCGGGCGGTTTTGGAGCGGGCGGAGAGGTGGACGGAGGGGCGGGAGAGGATTCGGGGGGCGGGTTTGGCGCAGTGCTCGCACAGCACCTCGGTGGGGATGGCGTTGATGCTGGCGAGGTGGGTGCTTACCTTGCCGCAGGACTCGCAGCGGTATTCGTAGATTGGCACGTTGGCGTTTCTCCGGGGCGGCTACGTGCAGAGCCTGCAGGAGCCGTTAGCGCCGGGCTGCCCTTGTGGCTGCCTTGGCGCCTTTGTCCACCAACGCTTGCAGGGAGAGGTGAAAGCGTTCGAACTTGAGGCGGGCGAGGGGGTCTGGGGCCTGGACGATGTTGCGGTCGATGTCGAGGCTGACCAAGGAGGGCCCACGGCCGTCGGCGCGTTGGCGGAGGTAGTTGGTCCAGTTGCGGGCGGGCATGTCGATGACGAGTTCCCAGTCGCGCAGGTCGTTTTCGTCCACGTCCTGCACCTTCGTCACCTCAAAGGCTTCGAAGGTAACGCCGCGGGCCACCGCGCCGGCCTTGAAGGCGATTCGCATGTCGGTGGAGCCGAGCTTGCGGAAGGCCGGGTCGGAGTTGACGGCCTTTGCGGCCCGGTCCAGCCAGTCGAGGTGCGCCATGTTCGTTCGTCGCCTCCGCTTCGGGTGGTCGGGAGTGGGAGAAAGAGGGGGTCTGGCCCGGCCCGTCAGAAGTCGGTTCGGATGCGGGCCGAGGCGTTGAAGAAATACTGGAACGTCTGGTTGTAGCGGAAGAATAGGTCTTCGCGGTATTGGTCGCCGTGGTGGGAGGTGGCGAGGCCGTCTTCGCGTTCGAGGTCAAGCGTGTTGAGGGTGTGGTGTCGGTCGGCGCCGTTGTTGCTGTGGATGTTGGCGATCATCTCGCGCCAGTCGGCGGGGGCCATGTCGAGGTAGAAGTCCACGTCGTCGAGCGCCGCGTCGTCTGCCTTGACCGCTTCAGTGCACTCGACGCCCTCGAACGTGAGAACAAAGACGTCCTTGCCCACCTTCATGCCGGCAACGCAGTTGCAGTAGCCGCCACCGCCGCCCTGCACGGACTCGTCGCCGTTGAACACTTCGCGCACGGCGTCGAACCAGCGCACGGAGGGGAATTTCGCCATTGCGGACGGTGCCTTACGTTTGTTGATCGGTGCGGGCGACTGGCCTAGTCGTCAGGCGGCGACGCTCGCGCCGGCGTGACGGTTGAGCGGCGGCGGCATCGCTTCCGCCGGGGCCCTGGCGATGCCGAGCCAGCGGCAGTAGCCGAGATGCGTCTGCATGAAGTCCGCCATCATTTCTTCATACGTCTCCATGCCTTGCCTCCGGGCACCGCGAATGCCGCGGCCGAAGATGATGGCGAGGGCTTCCCGCAAGGCCGGGTCGCGCAGGTCGCGGGTGAGCACGCGGTCGCCGATAGCCAGCACAGTGGCCAGCACTGCTGGCTGCTCGTCGTCGTGGGCGACGGCGAAGTGGAGGTGGTCGAGGCCATAGGTGAGCAACCGCGCCTTGTCTTGCAGCACGTGCTCGTAGATGAAGCGTTCGGCGTCGTTGTAGGCGTGGCGGGCGAGGTACTTGAGGATGGTCATGGTGAAGACGGCGCGCACCAGGACGAGATAGGCGACGGTAGCGGACCAGCCGCCGCTGCTCTCCAGGATCATGCGGTTCACCTGCCCTGGCCCTTCGACGCCGAGACCGCCGCCGTTCACCAATGCGCGCTTGCGGAAGCACTCGTAGTGCTTGGCGGCGTCGAAGCTGGCGGTGGCAAGGTACTGCTTCACCTCGTGGTAGCCATAGACCATCTGGTGCTGCCAGCCGGCGATGGTCTCGATCTCGACGTTGGCGAACTGCGAAAGCTCGGTGCAGACCTGGCAGATGGCGCGCTCGATGTCGTCCGGAAGCTTGTCGATGGTGTTCCACGGCACGTCGGTTGCCGGTGCCCAGCGGCGCTGGATGGCTTCTTCGTAGAGGTCGGCGGCGGAGTCGGCCCACATGCCCACCTTCTCGCGTACCGCGTAGCCCACAGGAGGCATGCCCTTGCGCGGCACGGCGCCACGGGGGTTGCGGCTCTGATCGCTCCACTGCATCGGGATCTCGCCGTAGATGCCGACGTTCAGGTCGCCCAGGCGCAGGCCCGCCTTGCCGGGCTTGACGCGCATACCCCATTGGCGGGTCTTGTTCATCCAGTCGAGCACGGGCTCAAGCTTTTCCGGCTGGCCCGAATCCCCCTTGCCTTGGGCTTGCGAAGACACCAGCGTCGGGGTGGCAGCGATGGCGGGGTCGCTCGCAGCGGAAGGCTTTGCCGACGCGGCAGGGGCCTTCCTTGCCTTGCGGGCTTTGCTCGCCTTGGAACTCTTGGCCATAGGGATTACGGCTCCGTCTTGTGCTGACAGGGCTGGAAGTTGGGGGTGGTGAGGGCCGCCTTCGGTCAGGCGGCCTCCTCGAACATCTCCATCAGGCGCGAACGGCCGTTCTCGAAGCGCTCGCCAAATCCGGCGGAAACGATGCGCTTCTTGTATTCGCGGAACTGGCGCCGGCGAATGGCCGTGAGCATGTTCATGCCCTCGTCGAACTTGTCCTTGCCGCCGCCGAGCAGGATGGCGAGGGATTCCCCCACGGGACCGCCGCGGGCGGCCGGATTGCCGACGCCGGAGACGATCTGCCCTTCTGCCTCGTCGAGATAGCAGTGGATCTCCTCCCGGCGTTCTGGGGCTGCGGCGGACATATAGCGCATGTGCATCACGCCGAACGCCACGTGTCGAGCTTCGTCCTGGGCGCAGAGGCGGTACATGGCCTTCTCGGCCTCGTTCTGCGCCATCAGTTCGCCCATGCGGAACATGGTGAGCACCGCGCCTTCACCGGAGAGGTGCAGGCGGGAGGACATCTCGGTGAAGTCCCGGGAGAGGTCGATGCTGCCGACGAAGCCGGAAGTTGCGCCGGTGGCCTGCATCAGGCCACCGCCGTTGGCCATGGCACGCTTGCGGAAGACGTCCATGTGGCGGGACTCGTCCATCACCTGCGCGAGGAGCACCTGACGCGCTTCGAAGAAATCGGGCGTCGTCTCCGATACCCAACGGGCAGGAACGTCGCCAGCGACGAACTCCACCTCGGTGAAGAAGGTGGCGAGCTGGCATTCGGCCTGCTCGATGTCGTCGGGCAGCGGCTCGATGGTGTGCCAGGGGACGTCGGTGGCCGAACTCCACTGCCGCTGCAGCGCTTCCTCGTAGAGGAACGAGGCGTTGTCGAGCCAGATTTCGTTCTTGGTACGCACGGCGTAGTTGCCGATGCGATAGCTGCCGGGGCGGGGTGCAGAGCCTCGCGGGCGACCGGTGAGGTTGTCGCTCACGTCCGGCGTTTCGCCGTACTCGCCGATCTGGATGTCGGCCAAGGTGAGGCCGTAGCGGCTCTCCTCCGCCTTCGTGTCCCAGGGGCCTTTCTCATCCATCCAGCCGAGATCGAGCTCGTGCTCGCCGCTGGTGTCCACCGCCTCGCTCATTCGGGTAGGTCCTTTTCCGCCTAGCGGACAACTATAACCCGCTGACGCCTCGATGAGGCAAGCGATTTCCTTGTATGTCGTTTTCGGGCGTGTCGGACACCGGCGGTGGACGGGCCATCGGAGGGAAGGCATTCTGCCTTCCCTCGCGCCGTCAGGCGCGCGGGTCGCGCTCGCCGGAAAAAACGCTATCGGCGTTAGGGAAGGCAGAATGCCTTCCCTCCGATGGCCCCGCTTGCCTTGGCGGGGTTGCCGCAGTCTCGCGAAGCGCACACAATTTTTCGGTCACTTTCTTTGGCGGGGGGCTATGGCGCTCACATATCGCGATGCTGGTGTGGATGTGGACGCGGGCAACGACCTTGTGCGTCGCATAGCCGGCACGGTTCGGGCGACGCATCGACCGGAGATGCAGGGCGGCTTTGGCGGGTTTGCCGCGGTCACAGCCTTGCCGGCGGGCTACCGAGAGCCGCTCCTGGTGTCGGGCACGGATGGGGTGGGCACCAAGCTCAAGCTCGCCATCGAACACGACCGGCATGACACGGTGGGGCAAGACCTCGTCGCCATGTGTGCCAACGATGTCCTCGTGAGCGGCGCGGAGCCGTTCCTGTTCCTCGACTACTACGCCACCGGGGCGCTCGATGTGGATGTCGCCGAGCGCGTGATTCGCGGCGTCGCCCGAGGTTGCGAGATGGCGGGCTGCTCGCTTGCCGGAGGCGAGACGGCGGAGATGCCGGGGTTCTATGTCGACGGCGAATACGACCTTGCCGGCTTCTGCGTCGGCGTGGTGGAGAAGGAGCAACTGGTCACCGGCGCGGCCATTGAGGTCGGCGACGTGCTGGTCGGGCTTGCGTCCAGCGGCCCGCACTCCAACGGTTACTCGCTCATTCGCCGCATCCTTGACGATCTTGGCGCAAGCGATGCGGGGCTGGTCGAAGACTTGCTCGCACCCACGCGCATCTATGTGCGGGCGGTGCATGCGGTGACCCAACGCATCCACGGCATGTGTCACATCACCGGCGGTGGCTTTGTCGAAAACGTGCCGCGCATGTTTGGCGAGCGCTCGGACTTGGCGGCCGACATCGATCTCGATGCCTGGCAGCGCCCGGATGTGTTCCACTTCCTCCAGCAGGCCGGCAACGTTGCCGAGGCGGAGATGCTGCGCACGTTCAACCTCGGCATCGGCTTCATCCTCTGCGTGGCGGCGGAGGATGCGACACAAGTTGTCGCGGAGCTCGGGAGCGCGGGCGAGAGCGCCTGGCGTATCGGCACGGTGGTGCCGGCCGGCGCGGCCGTAGCGCCGGGGCATCTGCTCACACCTTCGGAGGGGTGACTCCCTTCTGCCCCTGATACTTGCCGCCCCGGTCCAGGTAGGTCGTCTCGCACACCTCGTCGCTCTGGAAGAACACTAGCTGGGCGACGCCCTCGTTGGCGTAGATCTTGGCCGGCAGGTTGGTGGTGTTGGAGAACTCCAGGGTCACGTGGCCTTCCCATTCCGGTTCGAGCGGCGTGACGTTGACGATGATGCCGCAGCGGGCGTAGGTGGACTTGCCGACGCACAGCGTCAGCACGTCGCGCGGGATGCGGAAATACTCCACCGTGCTCGCGAGCGCGAAGGAGTTGGGCGGGACGATGCAGGTGTCGCCCGTGACGTCCACGAAGCTGCGCTCGTCGAAGTTCTTCGGATCGACGATGGCGGAGTGAATGTTGGTGAACACCTTGAACTCCGCCGCGCAGCGCACGTCGTAGCCGTAGCTCGACACGCCATAGGAGATCACGCGGTCGCCAGCGATGCGCCGAACCTGCTGCGGCTCGAACGGCTCGATCATGCGTTCGCGACGCGCCATGTCGCGGATCCAGCGGTCGGACTTGATGGTCATTGGCTGTCGATGGAAATGCTCGGTGCGGGGGCTGCCTGGGCACTGGCGCGCCAAAGCGCGCTGGCGGCACGGCGAGCGCAATCGATGTAGAGCGCGGTCACGCTGCCTTCCCGATCCGCAGCCACCGGCGGCGTGCCGCCGTCGGTCTGTTCGCGGATGGCGGGATCGAGTGGGAACGAGCCGAGCAGGCTCACGTCGTACTCCCGCGCCACGCTCTCACCGCCGCCGGCGCCAAACAGGTGGTGCGCCTTGCCGCAGCCGTCACATTCGAACCAGGCCATGTTCTCGACGATGCCGAGGATAGGGATGTCCACCTTGCGGAACATCTCGATGCCCTTGCGTGCGTCGAGCAAGGCCACTTCCTGTGGCGTGGTGACGATCACGGCACCGCCCACGGCGGCGGCTTGGGAAAGGGTGAGCTGGATGTCGCCGGTGCCGGGGGGCATGTCCACGATCAGGTAGTCGAGGTCGCCCCAGGACGTCTGCCCCATGAGCTGCTGCAAGGCACCGGACGCCATCGGCCCCCGCCATACCATGGGTGTGCGGTCGGTCACCATCATGCTCATGGAGATGGCCTCGATGCCGTGGGCGCGGATGGGCAGGAAGAACTTGCCGTCCTTCACCTCCGGCCGTCGTCCGTCGGCAACGCCGAGCATCAGACCTTGACTCGGGCCATAGATGTCGGCGTCAAGAATGCCCGCCTTGGCCCCGGCACGATCGAGAGCGAGCGCAAGATTCACCGCCGTGGTGGACTTGCCTACCCCGCCCTTGCCGGATGCCACGGCGATGAGGTTGGCAACCCCCTGCGTCTTGCTGGTGCGGGGCGGCGAGAACGCGAGTTCCAGCACCACCTCGTCGTCCAACCAACTGCCAAGCGCCTTGCTGTAACCGTCGGCGAGGTCGTCCACGGGATAGCCAAGCACCGCGTCCACGTGCCAACGCCCGTCGAGTCTCGCGGCCCGCCGCACCGCGCCGAGTTCGCCCCAAGGCACCCCGGCCACGGGGTCCACGAAACTGTCGAGAGGATTGGGCATCGGCTAGTCGGCAACGCGGATGATTCGAGTGCCGGTGTTGCCGCCGGCCAAGAGGTCAATGAAGGCGTTGGGAGCCTCTTCGAGCCCGTAGAACTCGTCCTGCAGGGGCCTCAGCTGGCCGGACTCCACCCACTCGCGCATTTGCGCCCTGCCTTCGTCATAGCGGCCCGCGTAGTCGAAGACGAGAAAGCCCTCCATGCGCACGCGGTTGTTGACGAGCAGGCCCGGGATGCCGCGTGGGCCGGGTGCTGGGTTACCCGTGTCGTATTGCGACACCACGCCGCAGCAGACGATGCGGCCGTGGGGCTTCATGCGACGCAGGGCGCCGCCCAGGATCTCGCCGCCGGTGTTGTCGAAGTAGATGTCGATGCCGTCGCCACAAGCCTCGCGGAAGGAACCGCGAAAGTTGGCGTCGCGATAGTTGACGGCGGCATCGAAGCCGAGGTCCTCCGTGAGAAGGCGACATTTGTCGTCGCTTCCGGCCACGCCCACGACGCGGCAGCCAACGATCTTCGCCATTTGGCCGACGATGTGGCCGACGGAACCCGCCGCGGCAGACACCACCAGAGTCTGCCCCGCCTTCGGCTCGCCAAGGTCGAAGAGGCCATAGTAGGCGGTGAGCCCGTTCGTTCCGTACACGCCGAGGTGGTGGGCGGGATCGCCACCACCTTCTACCCGGTTTACCGCCTTGGCGGCATGCACCGCGTAGTCCTGCCAACCGGAAGGACAGGTCACGAGATCACCCACCGCAATGCCGTCGGCACGAGACACCTCGACCCGCGCCACCGCCGTGCCGTTCATCACCCGCCCGCTTTCCGGTGCTGCCGCGTAGCTCGCGCTGCCCTGCAGGCCGGCACGTTGACCGGCACCCACGGTGAGCGCCAAGGTGCGGCACAGGACCTCGCCAGCGCCGGCTTCGGGTACGTCGGTCGTGTCCATAGCGAAGTTCTCGGGCGCGAGCCGATCTTGTGGCAGCGACTCGATGAGGATGCGACGGTTGGGCATAGCGGTCCTTGTTGGGAAGCGAAGCGGCGAGCTTACCCTCAACTTCGCGCACGGGCCCGAAGGAGGGCGGACGCCCTCCACCGGAGTCACGTAAACGGTCGCAGTCGAATGTCAGCGGCTGTAGTCGCTGTCTCCGGGCTTGGCCTCCTTGCCTTCGGAACCGGCCAAGGCTCGGTTCTTGTGCTTGGTGACGTACTCCGCGCGAAAGTCGCCGAAGGGGCCGTCGCGCCATTCCAAGGCGGCCTTTAGGCCCTCCTCGCGCACCCGGCGGCCGAACTCGCCGGCGGCGGGGCGGTGCTTGGACATCGCCTCCACGTCGGTGCCGGACATGAGGCCCGTGCGCATGCCCATGATCTCGTACTGGCGATTGACGGCGCGCTTGTTGTAGTTGAGCTGGTCGTTGTCGATGTGGCCCATGCGGCGGGCGAACTTCTCGACGAACTCATCCAAGTCTTCCTTCGGCAGGGCGTAGTTGGCCCAGCCGTATTGCGCCATCTCCTCGCCGCTGAACCAGTCGCCCGTGTAAGCGAACTCGCGCGCCTTCACCGGCGGCAGGAACCACGGCGCCCACATCATGTCCATGGTGCCCATCGCACGCACCGGCGGATAGCCGATGCGAGCGTCGTCGGCGACGATGCGCAGATCGCACATGGAAGCGAGTTCGGTGCCGCCGGCCAGGCAATAGCCGTGGATTTGGCAAATGACGGGCTTGGCCAGTTCCCAGATCAGCCAATGCCCCATCAGGGCGTGGCGCGACCAGTCGTAGTGCTGTGGATGGGTGGAGCCGGTGTCCGGCATCCCGGAGCGATCGCTCACGTAATCGCTGGTCTCGTCTGGGTTCGGGGCGAGGTCGTAGCCGGCGGAGAAGGCGCGGCCGGCACCCTTCAAGATGATGACGCCGATGGCGGGATCGGACTCGGCCTGACGCATACAGTCATAGACCTCGCCCCGCAGGGCATGGCTCAAGGGATTGAGCTTCTCCGGTCGGTTGAGCGTGATGTAGGCGAGGCGGTCGTCGGTCTCGTAGATGACGTTGTTGTAGGTCACGGTGTTCCTCCGGTTGGATTCTGGTTTAGGTCACGGGCCCTTGGAGGGAAGGTACTCTGCCCTCCCTCCAGACCGTTCGACGACAAAGTTCGATCTGCTTCTAGCTGGCACCGGCGTAGGCGCGGCCCCGCAGCAAGCGTCCCGGCGCGGCGCCGGTGTGCTCGTTCCGCTTGAGCATGACTTCGCCGTTCACGACGGTGGCGAGGATGCCGTCCGCCGTCTGCTTGAGGCGCGTCGCACCAGCCGGCAGGTCATGCACCACCTCCGGCATGTTCGGAGCGATGGTGTCTGGATCGAAGATGGTGACGTCGGCGGCGAAGCCAGGGCGCAGGAGGCCGCGATCGTTGAGGCCCCAGTGGCTCGCCGTGTCGAAGGTGACCATGCGCACCGCTTCCTCAAGGGAAAGCGCCTCGCGCTCGCGCACCCACTGGCTGAAGATGTTGGTCTGCAGCGAACTGTCCATGATCTGCGAGACGTGGGCGCCGGAGTCGGAGAAGGTCACCACCGAGCGGGGGTGCTTCATCATCTCGATCACGTCGGCGTCGTTCTCGTTGTTGATGGGCATTCGGAAGAGGGTCTTGAGATCGCCTTCGACCGCAAGGTCCACAAATGCCTGCGCTGGGGAGACGCCGCGCTCGGCGGCGATGGCGGCGATGCTGCGATCCTTGCCGTCCGGGCGATCCATGTGGAAGAACCAATCCCAGTCCGGCGGGTTCGCCGTCGCTCCGCGTGCCTTGTGGCGCTCGCTCGGGCGGCTGATGATGTCAACGAGCCTTGCGCGCATGTCAGGGTCTTTGAGCTGCGCTCGCTGTTCCTCAATAGGCAGCTTTCTGAGTTCCCGCCACACCTCCCAACTGTCGAACGGCAGGTGCGCCTCGAACGAGAACAGCACATTCAGCGAGCGGGAATGCACCTGCGCGAACATGCGCCCGCCGGCTTCGGCCACCTCGTCGAGAAGCGCGAAGTAGCGGCGCCACACTTCGGGTGCCTTGCGGCTGGCAAACATGCCCCAGGTGATGGGCACGCCGGACTCCACGGCCAGCGCCTTGAGGCGGTCGTGATACTCGCGGATGCGTTCCGGATCGCGGCCCACGGCTTCACCGGCGATCTCGAACATGCCAGCGCCGGTCTCCCCCACGGCATTGACGATGGCGCGCACTTCCTGCCAAGACGCCTGGCGGCTGGCCACCGGGCGGCGGTCGGAAGTCTCGTGATTGGGCGAGCGGGAGGTGGTGAAGCCCATCGCCCCGGCACGAACCGCATCCTGCGCGAGATTCGCCATGGTGCGGATTTCGTCCTCGGTCGCCTCCTCCTCGAAGGCGCGCTGCCCCATGACGTAGGTGCGTAGGGCCGAGTGGCCCATGTAGCCGGCGTAGTTGATGCCCTTCGGCAGCGCATCGAGCACGTCGAGATACTCGGGATAGGTCTCCCAGCGCCAGTTGATGCCGGCGAGCATGGCCTCGCGAGAGATGTCCTCGGCGCGTTCGAGGTTGCGGAACACGAGATCCGCTTCGGACTCGCGGCAGGGTGCCAGCGTGAAGCCGCAGTTCCCCATCACCACGCTGGTGACGCCGTGGTAGCAGGAGCAAGAGCCGATGGGGTCCCAGAACACCTGCGCGTCCATGTGGGTGTGGCCGTCCACGAATCCGGGCGAGATGATGTGCCCTTCGGCGTCGATGGTTTCCTTGGCGCCCTCGGCGGCACGACCGACGAAGGCGATCTTGCCGTCCCGCACGCCCACATCGGCGCGATAGCGCGGCGTTCCGGAACCATCGATGACGGTGCCGTTGCGTACCAACAGATCGAAAGCCATGCCCCTTCCCCGCTTGCTTGAATGCAAGTGACGAAACATACCACCAATCGGGTTCGGAGCTTCGAGGGTTGGCAGTCCGTGGGCGAGGGCACCATGCCTTCGCCCCTAGGAGGGTTGCCCTACGGCATGGTCAGTTCGAACCGTCCATCGGTCCGTCGTAGTACAGGTTCGTGATCATCGGCTGCGCAAACGTCATCTCGCCAAAGTAGCCGGGGTGCCAGTACACGGCATACCTTCGCTCGTCTTCGAAGCCGCATCGAATCTTGCTGATGTGGGTCCCGGCCATCTTGCCACGCCGACAGTCGACACCCGTGGCATCGGCACCGTATGCCCGGACGTACCCATCGACGATGGACGCCAGTTTCGGATGTAGCTGCGCCGGCACATGGGAGTGCAGTTCGTTGAAGCGGTTGCGGATGGACGGCATGGTCGTCCCGGACGCCGCCACGCCCAGCCATCCCATGCCGTCGCCGACGTTCTGGTCGATGTCGTCAAGGCCCAGCACGAGAATCTCGCCGAGGCGTGCCTGCGCCATCTTGAAGCCCCGCTTCGCCGCGGCGCGCAGGTACGGCACGGCCTCGCCGTAACGATGCTGGAGATAGAGCTGCCGGCCGCGTTCGTTGGCACGGTGCGTGTCTTCGATGATCCTCGCCTGGTCCTCTTCCGTCTCAATGCGCGGTTCCTCGAACACGGTCACCGTCTCGTCCGCAGGCGGCAAGGCGCCAAGGCGATCTTGCGTCTGTGCGAGGTGCGAAAGGGTCAGGTGGCGAAGTTCCATCTCAACGCCGGTTGCAGCCTCACCCTGTGCGGCATCGGCGAAGGCCACGGGCGTCGCACAGGTGACGAGCATGGCCCCGACGAAGCCCGTAACGCGCATCAATTCGGAACGTGGCGTCATCGTTTCTTCTCCAAGGCGGTTGCGACAAACACGCCGCTGCAAACTACCACAATGTAAGGTCGGACGAGGTCTTCCTCAGCCAGGATTGCGGTCGAACTTCGGCACTTCGGAGGAGGTTTCGGCCCAAGGCTGGCCGCTCGCCGTCCAAATGTGGACCGCCGGTTTCAACCAGGCGGGATCATCCAGCGTCGCCGCCTTGAGAACGGTCATGGCGGCGTTGGCGGAGAGTTCGGAGAGGATGGGCGAGCCGCAGGTGGGGCAGAACTTGCGGGTTACCTGATTGCCACTGTCGGTGTCGACGGTGAAGCCATTGAGTTCACCCGAGAGGCTCAGTGCGTCCGTGGGCACGCCGACGATGGTGGAATACGCGCCGCCAGATGCGTATTGGCAATCGCGGCAATGGCAGTGCCCGACGAACATCGGCTCCGCCGAGCACTCGTAGCGCACCTTCCCGCACCGGCAGCCGCCATTGAACTGATCCGCCATCTGGACCCCCTACGCGCCGCACGCCGCGGCAGTTTCCCCGCTTCAGTTCGCCCCGGTCGGCACCTCGTTGAACGGGATGCCCTTGTCCAAGCGCACGTCCTGAGGCATGCCGAGGACGCGTTCGGCCAAGATGTTGAGCATGATTTCGTCGCTGCCGCCGGCTATTCGGCCGCCGGGGGAGCCCATGTAGGCGTTTTGGAAGAGGCCGTGGCGTTCGGCGTACTCCGGATCGGTGACTGCGCCGGAAAGCTCCATGAGGTCCATGGCGAACGAGGTCATGTCTTGGGTCTTCGATGCCCCCACCAGCTTGCCGATGGAGTTCTCCGGACCCGGAATATCGCCGCGGGAGAGTGCGGACATGGAGCGGTAGCCGGTGAAGCGCAGGCCCGCCTCCTGGGCATACCAAGTCGCGAGCTTCGAGCGCACGTTGCGGTCGCGGATGGCGGGCTCGCCGTCCACTTCGAGGCGTTTGGCAAGATCGAACACCTGCCGGAAGCCGACTCCACCGCCGCCGCCGATGGCGAAGCGCTCGTTCATCAGCGTGGTAATGGCCACCTGCCAGCCCTGGCCCACTTCGCCCAAGCGCTGATCGTCCGGGATGCGCACGTCGTTGAAGTAGACCTCGTTGAAGTTGGCACCGCCGGAAATCTGCTTGATCGGGCGGATGTCGACGCCGGGCGACTTCATGTCGAGGAAAAAGTAGGAAAGGCCCTTGTGCTTCGGCACGGTGGGGTCGGTTCGCACCACGAGGATGCCGTAATCGCTGTAGTGGGCACCGGACGTCCAGATCTTCTGGCCGTTGATGACCCACTCATCGCCATCCTTCTCGGCGCGCGTACGCAGGGCCGCGAGGTCGGAGCCTCCGGCCGGCTCGCTGAAGAGCTGGCACCAGATGTGCTCGCCGGAAGCGAGTGGCGGCAGGTGCTTGCGTTTGTGCTCCTCCCGCGCCCACGCCATCATGGTCGGCGCGGCCATGCCCTGGCCGATGCCGAAGACGCCACCCGGAACGGAGAACTTCGCCTCCTCCTGATTCCAGATCACCTGCTCGATGGCGGATGCCCCGCGCCCGCCGTATTCCTCAGGCCAGCGGATGCAGGCCCAGCCGGCGTCGTACTTGCGCTTCTGCCAGAGCTTGGAAGCGGCGATCTCGTCGAGGCCGGAAAGCTCCTCGCGGCTCGGCACGTTGGCTGCGAGCCAGGTGCGTGCCTCCTCGCGGAACGCGGCCTCTTCGGGGGTGTCGTTGAAATCCATGTTCGTGTGTCCTCTTTCTTGGCGCTTCGCTTTTCGTCAGGCGACCGCGGGTTCAGCGGCTTCCACCGCGGCGATCAAGCGGTCTTGCCATGTCGCCTCGCTGCCGATGTTGACGCTCAGGAGCTTGGCGCGGCGATAGTGGAACTGGCAGTCGAACTCCCAGGTGAAGCCCATGCCGCCGTGGGTTTGGATGTTCTCCTTGGAGGCGAAGTAATACGCCTGGCAGGCGCTCACTCTCGCCGTGGCCGCTGCCAACGGTAGCTCGGCGGCGTCGGTGGAAAGGGCCCATGCACCGTAGTAGCAGTTCGAACGCGCCAGCGTGTTCTTCACATAGACGTTGGCGAGCTTGTGCTTGATGGCCTGATAGCCGGCGATGGGGCGACCGAAGGCGTAGCGGCCCATGGCGTATTCGCGCGCCATTTCGAGCGCAGCCTGGGCACCGCCCACCTGTTCCCAGGCGAACAGCACGGCCGCGCGGTCGAACAGGCGCTGGGTCTGTTGCCAGCCTTCGCCGGCGGGACCCAAGGGCTCTGCTTCGGTGTCCGCGAGTTCAAGCCGGGCGTGGGAGCGGGTGGGGTCGAGGGTCGACAGCGGCTGTCGTTCGACGCCATCGAGTTCCACGAGATGCAATGCCGCGCCGTCGCCTTCGTCGCAAGCCGCCACGACCACGGCGAAGTCGGCCACGTCGCCATCCGCCACCGGCATCTTCGCGCCGCTGAGGCGACCGTTCGCGGCGCGGGTTTCAAGGGTGCCCGGACGAGGCTGCCCAGCACGCTCGCCCAAGGCGAAGGTGCCGATGGCGTCGCCGGTGGCCAGCTTCGGCAGCCAGCGTTCCTTCTGGGCATCGCTGCCAGCGGCAAGAAGCGCTTCGGTGGCGAGATACACCGAAGACGAAAATGGAATCGGCGCCACGGCCCTGCCGAGTTCCTCGGCAATCACGCACAGCTCAAGATAGGAGAGCCCCAAGCCGCCAAACCGTTCCGGGATGACCGTGGCCGTCCAGCCCATCTCGGCCACCTTCTGCCAAAGCTCGGCGTCATAGGACTCATCGCCGTCGAGAATGGCGCGAACGGCGCTCGGCGGGCAGTTGTCACGCAGAAAAGCCTGCGCCTGATCGCGCAAGAGGTTCTGTTCATCGGAGAATTCAAAGTTCACGGATTGTTGCCTTTCGGTGGCCTGCCGGAATTGTAACCCGCCGTCTTGCGCCACCACTCCCTCCGCGAAAAACGCGAGGACGCCTTTCTGGGAGGGGAAGGGCATCCACGGTGTTCCGAGGCAGTGCAGGCGTCCAAGGCGGTGATCGGATGGGCATCCCTGCTAGCGCCGCCAAGCCCCTCGCTGGCGCTCGGCACCTGGCCCCAGCCCCCACCTACCTATGAGCTTGCGCCGTAGAATGACGCTGTCGCGCCATTTTCTACGGCGCAAGCTCCTAGGCTCTCCTCGCATGGACTTCAGTGAGTTTGGCTTCGTTCGGGTGACGGCGGTGGCGCCGCCGGTGGTGGTGGCCGACCCTGCCGCCAATGCTGCGGCGATTCTGCGTGCCTATGGAGAGGCGCCGGCGGATGCCTCCGTCGTGTTGTTCCCGGAGCTGGCGATCACGGGCTACACCTGTGAGGACCTGTTTCTTGGCGACGACCTGAGGCAGGCGACGCTCACGGCGTTGATGGAAGTGGCCGAGCGGTCGGACCATCGTTGCCTCGTGGTGGGCGCGCCTTGGTGGTTGCCGGACGGGCGGCTGCTGAACTGTGCGTTCGTCTGCCGCGACGGTGCGGTGCTAGGTGCTGTGCCGAAAGTGTCGCGGCCGAACTACGAGGAGTTCTACGAGAAGCGGTGGTTTGCTTCCGGCTCGGGGGTTGCCGAGGAGGCGAGGCTTGGGCAATGGGTGTTTCCGCTCGATGCTCGGCTGCTGTTTGAAGTGGGGGAGGCAGGCGAGCCAAACCCCGGGGCGTTTCGCTTCGGCATCGAGATCTGCGAAGACCTTTGGGCGCCGAAGCCGCCGAGTGCGGACCTTGCCCTGGGCGGCGCCGAGATTGTGCTGAACCCGTCCGCGAGCACCGAGTTGGTGGCGAAGGCGGACTATCGCCGCGATCTCGTGCGGATGCAGAGCGCCCGGACGCTCTCGGGCTATGTCTATGCCGGTGCAGGGCCCACGGAATCTACCAAGGACGTCGTGTTCGGCGGCCATCTGTTGGCTGCGGAGGACGGCCATCTGCTCGGGCAAACGGAGCGCTTCCGGCTCGAAGGCGCGCAACTGACGGCGGACATCGACTGTTTGCGGCTGCGTCATGCGCGGCAGCGCAATGCCACCTTCGCGCAAGCGCCGCGCGACGCTGCAGCCGTGCGGATCGTGCCGACCGGCGCCTTGCCCGCGCTTGCCGCAATCGAGCGCGACTATCCGAAGCAACCCTTCGTTCCGAGCGACGAAGCGGAGTTCGATGCCCGTGCGCAGGACATCCTCGCGATCCAGTCCACCGGCCTTGCCCGTCGCATGATGGCGGCGCGGGCCGAACGGCTGGTCATCGGGCTATCCGGCGGGCTCGACTCCACACTCGCCTTCCTCGTCTGCCTCGACGCCTTGGCAGCACAGCGGCTGGACACCGAGCGCCTCGTGGCGTTGACGATGCCCGGCCCCGGCACCACGCCGCACACGCTGGAGTCGGCCAAGTCCCTTGCCGCCGCCGTCGGCGTCGCACTCAAGGAAGTGCCCATTTACGACGCGGTGCGCAGCCACCTTGCCGACTTGGGCCACGGCGGCGAGGCGGACGTGACCTTCGAGAACGCCCAGGCGCGGGAACGCACCCAGATCCTGTTCAACAAGGCGAATCAAGTGAACGGCATCGTCGTTGGCACCGGCGATCTTTCTGAACTCGCCCTTGGCTGGTGCACGTTCAATGCCGACCACATGGCCGGCTACAACGTCAATGCGGGCGTGCCGAAGACGCTCGTAGCCTATCTGGTGCGCTGGTATGCGCGCCACATGGCCAGCAAGCCACTCGGCAGCGTGCTGAGGCGCGTGCTCGACACGCCCATCACGCCGGAACTCGTGCCAGCGGCGCCTGGCGACGCCGTGGCGCAACCCACCGAAGCGATCATCGGCCCATACGAACTGCACGACTTTTTCCTGTACCACTTCATGCGCCACGGCGCTGGCGCCGCGAAGATACTGGCCCTCGCGACGCACGCATTTCAGGGCGAACGCGACGAGAAGGAAATCCGGCATTGGCTCGCTGTCTTCTTCCGCCGCTTCTTCGCAGCCCAGTTCAAGCGCACGACCCTGCCGCCGGGGCCCAAAGTGGGCACCGTCAGCCTGTCGCCGCGCGGCGACTGGCGGATGCCGGATGAAGCCTCGGTGGCGGCATTCCTGAACGCCGAGGACAAACAATGAGGTGCCTTCCCTCCGAAGGCTCCGGTAACAAGGAGACGTGAGTACGTGACTTTCGACGTAAGGGCCCCGCGCCGCGCCAACCGCCAGCTTCGCTGGGTCGGCGGTTTGGTCGCTTCGCTCGCGATGGCGTTTCCAGCCGCGGCCCAGGACCAGGGCTATTGCGGCGACGAGGGTGTGTGGCTGCAGATCCTCGGCTCCGGCGGCAGTGAACTCACCGATCAGCGCAGTGCAGCGAGCTATCTGGTCTGGATCGACGACACGGCGCGTCTGATGGTGGATGCCGGTTCCGGTGCGGCGCTGCGCTTCGACGAAACCGGCGCCGATATGGCCGGGCTCGACGCCATCGTCTTCACCCATCTTGGCGCAGCCACCACTGCGGATTTGCCGGCTCTGCTCGAAGGCTCCATCGATGCCGGACGCAAGGGGCTCTTGCCGGTGTTCGGGCCATCCGGCAATGACCTGCGCCCTGCCATCGGCGACTTCGTGGAGCGGCTCATCGGCGCGAACGGCGCCTATTCCGAACTCGCGAGCTTCCTGACCTTCCGCAACGCTGCCGGCTACAAGCTGTCGGTGCGCGAAGTGTCCGCCACCGGGCAACGACGCTGGTCCCGCTTCAGCAGCGACGTCCTCAAGCTCTCGGCCATTCCGGTGCATCACGGCGGTATTCCGGCCCTCGCGTGGCGGGTGGAGATCGGCGACTACGTGATCGTCTTCGCCGGCAGCTTCAGCAACCAGAGGGACCGCGTCGCGAACTTCGCCAAGGGCGCCGATGCCTTGGTGGTGTCGCACGCGGCACCGGAAGCGGCGCGAGGCGAACTGCGCGAATACCACGCCATCCCCTCGCAGCTGGGCCGGGTCGCCGCACGCGCCGAGGCACGCATCCTCGTGCTCGGCAACCGCACGAGCCGCACGCTGGGGCGGGAGAGCCAGAGTCGGGAGGCGATTGAGCAGCACTTCACGGGGCCGCTGGTTTTTGCCAATGAACTCGAATGCTGGGGGCTGCCGGACAAGGAGGACGAACTGCCCTAGCGCGCCCGTGCGGGCGCGTTGGCAGTTCGCTGGCGCGAACTGCTGGCCTTCGTGCTGCGTTCGCTCGCAGCTACGGCTAGGAGCCAGCGCCGTTTTCTGCGGCGCAGCCTCCTAGGTGTGCACGGCACCTGGGCGGTGCTGTTTGCGTGCGCCAAGGCGCTGCGCGATAGTTTCCGGTTCTCCATCCACATGGGCGCACCACACATGGGCAAGGGCGACGTTCGCACGCGACGCGGCAAGATCAACCGAGGCACGTTCGGCAATGCGCGACGGCGCAAGAAAGAGCGCAAACTTGGCGACGGTGGCCGCACGTCCTAACGGGCGCGTCGGCAGTTCGCTTGCGCGAACTGCTGTTCTTCGACAACTCCTCGCAAGGGGACGGGCCCGTCTCGCGGGGACAGTGCTGGTGGCATGTTCGGGCCCTTGGTTGCTTCGCCTTCGGCGCGAGGAGCGTGATGGGCCCTCGCTCCGAATGGCGGGCGGGACCGCGCCATCCGGCCGGCACGTTGATGTTGACTCGACTTCGTGGAACATCCTTGTTGAATTCAAAACGAGCGGGGAACAGCCCAGGGACAAGCCCCGCCCCCCTACGGGGGCCAATTGCCTTTGACTTGCCAAGGCTGCTGCGTAAGATAGCCGCCCGCTGACGCCCGGCATGGGCCTCCCGGCCTTGTTTCGGCGTCGCGCCTTTGAGGCACCGAGCCGCCGCACCGATGTGCGGCCTACCTTCAGAAGAAGCGCTCGGCCAACCGTTCGGAATCAGGAGAGACCTTTGCAAAGACCAACGAAAGGGCGTAAAGCCCAGGGATCGCTATTGCCGCGCTTCCTCGTCGGTGCGTGTTTTTTGCTGGCCCAGGGCTGGGCGCATGCACAGGACGTGAGCAACGAGGTGGCCGCCGGCGAAGACGTCGAAGAGGTCGTCGTCACCGGCAGTTACATCAAGCGCAAGAACCAGGCCGACCTCTCGTCGCCGCTCGACACCGTGGGCCTCGAAGACATCGAGGCAACCGGCTGGACCGACCTCGAAGACGTCGCCGAGACCTTCACCTTCAACACCAGTTCCTGGGGCCGCCCGGCCCTCAACAGCGGCTGCTGCGGCACCGCGAGAGGCATCGAGATTCGCGCCCTCGGCTCGTCCTCGACCCTCGTGTTGCAGAACGGCAAGCGTGTCGCCTCGACTCGTACCGGCCGTCACGGCGCCGACATGACCAACATCAAGGCGCTGATGCCGGTGATCGCCATCGACCGCATCGAGACCCTGCTCGACGGCGGCGCTGCGCTCTACGGCTCCGACGCGGTGGCTGGTGTGGTCAACATCATTCCGCGCCGCAACTTCGAGGGCTTTGAGGCGCGCATCGGCAGCAAGGCCATCGACGGCTCCGGCCAGTGGGAGTCGCAGTTCATCGTCGGCACCGGCAACGACTTCATCCGCGGCATGTTCGCGATCAGCTTCGAGCACACCGACCACCTGTTGCAGCGCGAACGCCCGTTCACGCTCATCAACAACACCTCCGGCAACGGCACGCCCGGCAGCTACAACCTGCGCGTGTTCGACGCCGACCTCGGTGCGGTGAACCCGGCCTGGCGTCCCCACGCCGACGACGGTGGCGACCTCATCATCGACAACGGCTACCACGGCCCGGTGAACTACTCGTCCATCTGGGACGACTTCGCCGCGATGGAATCCCCGCCGGCCAGCTTCCGAGTCGCAGACCCGTATTGCCGACCCGGCATCGTGCCGGACTTCCCGGGCGGTCGCGGCCCGAACGGCGAGGCCAATGTGACGATCCCCGGCGGTGGCCAGTTCACGGGTGCCGAGTTCCCGCTCGGTACTTGCCGCTTCACCTATCAGCCAAGCAACTCCATCGCGCCGCAGGAGAACACTGCGCTCATGTACTCGCTGTGGGAGATCACCCTTTCCGAAACCGCGGACCTGACGTTCGAATACAGCGGTCAGCGGCGCAACTCCTGGACCGAATTCATCGCTACCTTCCCGATGACCCAAGGCAAGCCCGTCGTGCCGGCGGAAAGCCCCTTCAATCCGTTCAACGTGGACGCGATCTGGACAGGCCGCCCCATGGGCAACGCCTATCCGCCGGTGCGCGTCAGCGGCGAAGGCATTGCCGAGCGCTACTCGGTGACCTTGACCGGCGACTTCGCCGAATTCCTGAGCGGTAGCTGGGTCGAGACCTGGAGCTACAGCCTTTCGGCGCAGTACTCGCACCACCACACCGACGGCGAAGCGCCGGACAGTGACCTCCGGATGGTGCAGTACGCACTTGACGGCTTCGGTGGTCCGGCCTGCAACGTCCGCTTCGACGGCCCGCACCCGAGCGAGCAGGCCGGCGTTGGCAACTGCTTCTACTTCAGCCCATTCGGCGCCAACATCTATCGCAGCACGTTCGATCCGAACTCCGGCTACGGCGCGGTCGGCTCCGTGGATGCGAACGGCAATCTGGTGCTGGCGACCGAGCAAGAGACGATGGACGTGCTGAACTACAGCATCCAGACCGAGTCGAAGTCGTACTCGAACCGCGGCCTGATGATCCTCGAAGGCGTCATCACCGGTGACCTGTTCGACCTTCCGGGCGGAGCCGCAGGCCTCGCTCTCGGCCTGCAGAACCGTCGCCACTCGCGGGGCGTCTTCATCACCAACTTCCGCCAGGGCTTCTGGCAGGGCTTCCTCGATCCGTCCATCGGCGGTCGCGGCAGCCGTCAGGTGGAAGCGATGTTCGGCGAGTTGTGGCTGCCGGTGCTCGATCAGGTGGAAGTGCAGGTGGCGGTTCGCCGCGAGGCGTACACGCCTGGCCTGTCCAACACCGACCCGAAGGTGGGCGTGCGCTATGCGCTGTCCGACTGGCTGTCGCTCAGAGCCTCCTACGGCACTTCGTTCCGGGCGCCCTCGCTCGGACAGGTGGTGGGCAACGACACCGACGCCTACGTGACGGAGATCGCGGACCCCTTGGACCCGGCGGAGTTCAACACCGGCACCGGCACCTTCCGCACGATTCTGGTGTCGAAGAACCCGGACCTCGAGCCGGAGGAATCCACCAACTACAACCTCGGCTTCTCGCTGACGCCGGAAGTGCCTTGGGGCAACGGCGACCACGCCTTCCAGGTGGACGTGGACTGGTTCTCGATCACCTTCGAGAATCAGGTACGGGCTGAGAACGCGAACCAGGTGGTGCGCGAAGACCCTTGCGGCCCGCAGGTGCAGCGTGACCCGACCAACGCGATCCAGAACCCGCTGCTCGGCAACGTGGGCGCCACGGCCTGCCCGAACAACGTCGGCAACGTGCTGATCGTCGAGACGGGCTTCTTCAACTCCGGACAGACGGAGGTCGCAGGGGCCGACATCGGCGCGCAGTATTCCTTCACGATGGGTGACAATGCGTTCGCGATTCGCAGCGAAACCAGCTACATCCATCTGTTCGAGATTCAGGTCTCGGACGGTGGCGCGATCGTCGATGGCGCCGGAGCGCGCAACAAGCGCAACCCCGCGAGCGCGGTGCCGCAGATCCGTTCTAACCTCTTCCTGAACTGGCAGAATGGAGCGCAGGCCGGCAACCTGACCTTCCGCTACATCGACGGCATGGACGACGACTGGTGGGGCGGCATGACCAAGGTTGCGGCACACACCGAGATCGACGTGCAGTATTCCTACACGTTCGGCGAGGGCGACCGCTACACGGCTTCCGTGGGCGCAATCAACCTCTTCGACAAGGAAACGCCGTTTGCGCGGTTCGACGGCTGGGAGCCCACCGTCCACAACCCGTACATGCGGCAACTGTACGCGCGCCTGAACATCATGCTCTGACGCGCATCGCGCCCGGGTTCGCTAGAAGCCCCGCTCCTACGGGGCACGCGCGAACTCAAGCGCAGACCTTTAGGCGGGGCCCGCTTCGGCGGGCCCTTTTTTTCGCCCGATTGCCCGCCCCCCTGTGGATGGGACAGACTCGCGCCGGGCACATGGTGGAGCGGAGGCAACGCATGGCAGGACGATGGCTGGCAGCGCCAAAGGCGGCGGTTCTTGTGGCGCTGGCGCTCGCGGGAGCGGGTGCGCTGGCGGCGGATTCGGGGCAGGAGGCGATGCCCGAACTCGCCGGCAACAGCATCACGGCGCAGAGCATGGATCCGCGATACGAGGAAGTCCGGCTGCTGTTCCTGGCCCAGGAACGCGGGATGGACCTCTACCGCGTTGGTGATTTTGAAGGCGCCCACAAGGAGCTCGAAGCGCCGGCGGCGAATGGCCTGAAGATCGCGCAGCAACTCATGGCGTTCATGTACATGCGCGGCGAGGGCGTGCAGAAGCACCCCGCCAAGGGCGTGGCCCTCTTGGGCCTCGCCGCCGAATCCGGCGACCGCTCGGTGCGCCGCCAATACCGCAAGGCACTCGGCGCCGTGCCCGACGAATACCGCGACGTAGTGGAGCAACAGGTGCAGTTCTACATCGAACGCTACGGCATGGCGACCCAAGGCATCACCTGCAAGCGCGCCAACCGCCCGCAATCCCACTTCATGGCGATGGATTGCACCAAGGAGCCCGGCGACTACCCGGACCACCCTTGGGTCCCGTAAGGGAACTCCGCAGCCTCTAAGCGACGTCGCCGGCGAAGCGGTGCCCCGTCACCGCACTAGTCCATGCGAAAATGCCATTCCTATCGAATCGAGCGAGGCCAATCGATGATTGAACTTGAGCAGGACGGCGAGGTTTTCGTCCTGACCATGGCGGCGGGCGAGAACCGCTGGAACACCACCTTCGTGCGCGAGTTCGATGCCGCGCTCGACCAAGTGGCAGCTTCCACCGGCCCGGCGGCGCTGCTGACACGTTCCGCCGATGCCAAGTTCTTCTCCAACGGGCTGGACCTCGCCTGGGCCGGCTACGGCGAACAGCCACCCGGCGACCGCAACGTGTTCGGCGCCGAATTCATGGCCCTCGCCGGCCGCCTCATCACGCTGGAAGTGCCCACAGTGTGCGCCGTGAACGGACACGGCTTCGGCGCTGGCTTCATGATTGCCCTCTGCCACGACGAACGCCTCATGCGGGCGGACCGAGGCTACCTCTGCGCCAACGAAATCGAAATCGGCATGACCATTCCCGACGCCGAGTTGGCCCTCTTCCGCCACAAGCTCCCAGCCGCAGCCTTCCACCAATCCGTGCTGTTGGCACGACGCTGGGGCGGTGCCGATGCCCTTGCTGCCGGCGTGGTTCAGGGCACGGCCAGCTTCGACGACCTCGGCAACCGCGCCCTCGAACGAGCGCGGCAACTCGCACCGCTTGCCGGCAACCGCGACGCGGTCCGCACGATGAAGGAGCGCCTCTACGGCGAAAACGCGGTGCTGAATTCACCCCACGGCGCGGCCTGGCTGCTCCGACACGCTGGCTAGCAGGTCTGTCGGACAGGGCGACGCATGCGTCGCCCCGTCCGGCTCGTCGAAGCAACCCCTGCCATGCGAGGGCCTCTCTGGACGGTGGCGCCCGCCCTCCCCACAGGAACGGCGAGGCTACCGGACTTTCCGAGCTTTCGTCCGCTGCCCTGAGCGCTCGTTGTCGAGGTTGAAGGTGCCGAGCATCCCGCTCGAGATCACCACCATGTCGCCGATGCGATAGTTGGTGCGCATTTCGCGTTCGTTCTCGCGCCAAACCTCGCCGCTGTCCAACTCGAGCTCGAAGTTGCCCCGCGCCAGTTCGCGCACGCGGACGATCTTCCCGCTTGCCACCACATTCACGGGCTTTGGCTTCGGCAGCTTGATGGCGCCGAGCACGCGCCTAAGGGGACCGGGACGGGCCACCCCTGCCTCTTCGTTGCCGGGTTGGGTGCGCGCCTCGCCTCCCGCGTCTGCCGACACCAGGGCAGCTTGCGGCGTCGTCGACTCCTCGTCCGGCGTCGCCAGCCGGTCATAGCAAGCGAGTCGATCAGCATCGTCCTCTATCGCCCGACAGTCGTCTGCGTTGGCCGCCCCAGCGCCCAACATCCACGCCAAGAGCACCACTCGACCACTTCGCATCGGTGCCATCCCTTCTGCAGTCCAGCCGCGAATCCTAGCGTCCCGTGTTGGAAATGCGTCCACCCTCAAGGCCTGCCCTATTGTCGCCTGCCCGGAATGCCGTAGGCGGTGGTGGCCTTGATCTCGGACATGGCGATGTTCGAGTGCACCTCCTGCACGCCCGGCAACTGCGACAGGTGGCTAAAGAAGAAGCGTTCGTAGGCGGCCACGTCTTCGGTAACGATCTTCACCATGAAGTCCATCTCGCCCATCAGCGTGTGGCACGACTGCACCTCCGGGTACTGGCGGATCGCGTCTGCGAACTCCGGCAAGGACCTGCGCCCGTTGGCCGTGAGCTTCACCATCGCGAACACCAGCACGTCGAGGCCCAGCTTGTGGCGGTCCAGGATCGCCACCTTGCGCTGGATGTAGCCATCCTGCTGCAGCCGATTGATGCGCCGCCAGCAAGGCGACTGCGACAGCCCCACTCGATCGCCAATCTGGGCGGCGGTAAGCGAGGCATCTTGCTGCAGCAGATCGAGAATCCGCGTGTCCATCGCGTCGAGCGACATAATCTATCTTTCCCGCAACCCCAATTGGACAATTGTATTCCCTCTCAACGCCAATAGCGTGCAGTTTGCAACCCTTTTGCCCGCATCGAGGGTTAGCCTGCGGCGGACTGCAAGCGAATGCGGTACCAAGGCAGCAGTTCGCGTAGCGAACTGCCGACACGCCCGTTACGGCGCGCAGGCTGCCGCCATCGTTTGCAGCGTTTGCCCTCAAGGCGACGACAAAGGAGAGAACCGATGAGCGGTCCCCGAATGCAAGACTTCCACCGCGTCGAGGTGCGAACCGACCGGGCCACGGGCCTCAAGGCCGTGTTCGCCCTGCACGACCTCACTCTGGGCCCCGCCGCCGGCGGCGTGCGCCGCTGGCATTACGACAACGAAGACGACGCAGTGGCCGATGCCATGCGATTGGCCGAAGGAATGACCTGCAAGAACGCCTTGGCGGGCCTGCCCTTCGGAGGCGGCAAGTCCGTCATCTTGAGCGACGGCAAGCCGGTTACCCGAGCGCAACTCCGAGCGTTCGGCCGCTGGCTAGACCAACTCGGTGGCGAATACGTCGCCGCGGAGGATGTGGGCATGACCGTCGAGCACATGAAGGAAGTGCGTCGGGAGACGGCTTTCGTCACCGGCATCGGCGCCCATCCCGGGCCGAAGACGGCGCACGGCGTCTTTGTCGGCATCGAGGCAGCGCTCGAAGACAATGTGACCGGAACGCGCATCGCCGTGCAGGGGCTCGGTGCGGTTGGCATGGCTCTCGTGGAACTGCTTCACGCCGCAGGAGCGCAACTGGTCGTGGCAGATCTCGACGAGGCCAAGGTGCAGCGTGCGACAGCGCTTGGCGCGGAGCGCGCTGGAACGGAGGAAGTGCTGCTGAGCGACGTCGACGTGCTTGCACCGTGCGCGCTCGGTGCGGTCATCACCCCCGAAACCGCCCGCCACTTGCGTGCCAAGGTGGTGGCCGGCTCCGCCAACAACCAGCTTTCCGAACCCTTGGCGGGCCACATCCTGCATCAGCGCGGCATCCGCTACGCCCCGGACTATGCCGTCAACGCTGGCGGCATCATTCACGCCGGCTACGAGTACCTCGGCTGGTCCGGTGCGATGGCCCAGATCGACGGCATTGGCCCGCGCCTCACGGCTATCTTCGCCGAGTCAAAAGCCACCGGCGAGCCCACCCATGTGATCGCCGACCGCATGGCCCATGCTGCGGTCGCGGCGCGGCGCTCGCACGACGCCACGCCAGCCGTGGCGGTGGCTTGATCTACGGCGCCCTTGATCCCGACGGCTCCTGTAGGGAAGGCATGCTGCCTTCCCTACATACCGACAGGCGCTGACCAGCGTTCCTGCCGAGGATGCGCCCGCCGGCGCCACGGTCGGCAGGATGCCAGCGCCAAAGGGCGGCTCTCTGCGGGAGGCCACCGGCGTGCGCTCGTGCGGCAACACGCCAAGGCGAGGGCGGTTCGCGGGTCCGTCCCCTCAGTACTTGTAGGACTCCGGCTTAAACGGACCTTCCACCGGCACCTTGATGTAGTTGGCCTGGTGGTGAGTGAGGCGGGTGAGGGTGCCGCCGAACCCCTCCACCATGAGCTGCGCCACCTCCTCGTCGAGCTTTTTCGGCAGCACTTCCACCGTCACTGGCGAGCGCTGGTTCGCTGGCTGGTCGGCCCAAGCCTCCTCGTATAGGTGCATCTGTGCCAGCACTTGGTTTGCGAACGATCCGTCCATCACGCGAGACGGGTGGCCCATGGCGTTGCCCAGATTCACGAGCCGGCCTTCCGACAGCAAGATCAGGTAGTCGCTCGGGTCGTCGGAGCGGAACACCTGATGCACCTGGTCCTTCACCGCCTGCCAGCGCCAGTGTTCGCGCATGTAGGCGGTGTCGATCTCGTTGTCGAAGTGGCCGATGTTGCAGACCACGGCACCGGCCTTGATGGTTTGCAGCATGGCGGCGTCGCAGACGTTGCTGTTGCCGGTGCAGGTGACGAGGAGGTCGGTGTCGCCCATGATGCGGCGGTCGATGTTCTCCGCTGCGCCCGTATTGTTGCCGTCCCGATACGGCGAGACCACTTCGTAGCCGTCCATGCACGCCTGCATGGCGCAGATCGGGTCGATCTCGACGATGCGGACGATCATCCCCTCCTGGCGCAGGCTCGCGGCAGAGCCCTTGCCCACATCGCCGTAGCCGATGACGAGGGCGCGGCGTCCGGCGAGCAGCATGTCGGTGGCGCGCTTGATGCCGTCGTTCAAGCTGTGACGCGTGCCGTAGCGGTTGTCGTTCTTCGATTTGGTGATGGAGGCGTTGACGTCGATGGCGGGGGTCTTGAGCGTGCCCGCGCCGATCATGTCGCGCAGGCGGTGAACGCCGGTGGTGGTCTCTTCGCTGATGCCGTGGATGGCATCGAGCATCTCGGGGTAGCGTTCGTGGATCATTTCGGTGAGGTCGCCGCCGTCGTCGAGCAGGAGGTTCGCGTTCCACGGCTCCCCGCCGGCGAGGATCGTCTGCTCAATGCACCACTCGTATTCCGCTTCCGTCTCCCCTTTCCACGCGAACACTGGCACGCCGGAAGCGGCCATGGCCGCGGCTGCATGATCCTGGGTGGAGAAGATGTTGCACGACGACCAACGCACCTCGGCACCCAGCGCGCGCAACGTGTCGATGAGCACGGCGGTCTGCACCGTCATGTGAATGCAGCCAATGATGCGGGCACCGGCAAGCGGCTGCGCCTCGGCGTACTTGCGCCTTAGCGCCATGAGAGCGGGCATTTCCGCCTCGGCAAGAGTGATCTCCCGACGGCCGAAATCGGCCAGGGACATGTCGGCGACCTTGTAGTCGGGCATGGGGCTCTCAAGTCCGTGCTAAACGCGAAGCGCGCAAATATACGCGGATGGCCTGCCTGTGCGTAACCCGCCGGTGTGGACGCGACGGCTGGCCACGTCGGAACGCGAGGTCAAGGCGTTGGCCCGGCCGGCACTGATTGCCTTCGCGTTCGCTCGCAGCTCCGGCTGTTCCCGATGGTGCGTGGGGGTGGATGGTTTGTTCGCGGACGCAGTCAGCCGGCGTTGCGGAGTTCCTCCCGCACTACGCGCCGCAGGGTCGTCTCCAGTCCTTCGCTGGCTAGATGCTCGCGCAGCGCGCGATTGATCGCGGTTTGGTAGCCGCGTCCGGTATCGCTGGCGCGCGCTCGGAACGCGGCGACGACGTCGTTGTCCAGCATGATGGTGATGCGCGTCTTGCCGGGCTGGTCGACCGGTCCCCGGGTAGCGTCGCTGAGGTCATACTCCTTGCGCATAGATGGCTGTCTCCTTGCGGGTGGCGCGACGAGCCGAAATCAGTCTGACTTGGTCGCCGCGGTGGGGTAGACGACGGTTACGATGCGGCCAAGGGCATCCATACCGACAGTGACGAAACGGCTTTCTCGGCGCGCGTCCGGGTCTTCTCGCGTCAAGCCAGCCGGATCGCTGAGCGCCGCTTCCGCATCCTCAAATGCGATGCCGTGCTTGGCGAGGTTCGTTCGCGCCTTCGATGGACTCCAACTTGTGCTCACGCTCGGAATATGTACGTTCATATGCATGCCGTCAAGCGATGCTCGGAACTGTGCGGCAGTTCTGTGCTACTGGCTAACCGATGGACGTTTTTCCGATACATCACGGCGCTTTGCTCGGCCATTTCTGCAAAACCTTGCGCAGCGACGGTGGACCCATCACTTCAACGCCCGGCCCGAAGCCGAGGAGCCACCAGCGCAGGGTCCGCGTTGTTCGAGACCGTGGCTTCGACGAGGAGGCGGCCGTCCTTTTGCACGGTCGCTCGGTGTCGGCCGATCGTCGGCTTTCGGTCAGGTGCATGGCACCAAGCGCCGACCGTGTTTCAGTCTCCGATAGCGTCCAAGAATTCGCGTGGACTTACGACGGCAATGCCTCGGCAGAGTTCTATCGGAAAGTGCTTCTGGTTGCCTGTGACCAAATAGTCGGCGCTTGCGGCCACTCCCACCTCGAGGAACGGCTGGTCGTCCGGATCTGGTAGCTGATTCCGCAAAGGGCTTGCCACCAATCGAAAGCCATTGTGCACCAACCGTGCAAGCACCGCCTCTACGCTCTGTTGCGGCAGGGCGAGTCGAGGCCGACTAAGGACATCGCGGTACTCATCGAGGATACGCCCGTCGAAGCAGATGTGATGCGCACCTGAGCTGACGAGATCGACCACGGTTCCAGGCCGGCCATGCGGCGACAGAAGCCCCGATACGAGGACGTTCGTGTCCATGACGATCCTCACGAACGTCGTGCGGCTCGAGCGGCAGCGATTTCCGCGTTGATCTCGTCCAAGGACAGCTTGGCCGCGCCGGTTTCCCGCGCACTTTGTCGGATCGACTCCAGGGCTTGCAGCGCCTCCGCCTGTTGGAGCGCCTCAAGCGTGCTGTCAAACGTCTCGGGTGAGGTGCCCACCAGAAACGCGATGGGGCGGCCATTAGAGGTGACGACCATGTGCCGCTGAGCGTCCAACGCCTCCCAAACCGCAGCCGATCGACTTCGTAGCTCTCTGACGCTGATGAAGTCCATGCGTTCGTACCCGCGCCTTTGTGTACATGATCGTGTACCCTATCGGGGACATGGACGTCAAGGCTTCCGTCTCGTTGCCCGAGAGGGTGTCGATTGGCACCGCCGTCTGCGCGTTAAGTGGATGCAGCCGATGATGTGTTGGGCCGGCGAGCGGGTTGCGCCGGGGCAGGTTGCCAAACAAACGTGCGGCAAACTCACCTAGGGTAATCAAACACCGGCTCGCGCTTCTCCATGAAGGCGCGCACGGCTTCCCGATGGTCGGCTTGGGCTGATGCGCGCACCATGCGGTCGGCTTCTGCGGCTAGGCAAGTGCGGAAATCCGAGGTGAGTGCGCGGTTCAGGTTCTCCTTCATGTAGCGCAGCGCCGTGCGGGGGCCATTGGCGATCTGCCGGGCAATCTCTTGCGCCTCTTCGCGCACGGCCTCGTAGGGGGCGAGGCGATTGACGATGCCGAGGGCAAGGCATTCGGCGGCGGGGACGCGACGCGCGGTGAGGTAGAGGTCCTTCGCGATGGCCGGCCCCACCAACTGCGTCAGCAGCCAACTGCCGCCGTAGTCGCCAGAGAGGCCAATGTTGCGGAAGGCGGTGGTGATGAAGGTGTCCTCGGCCATGACGCGCATGTCGGCGGCGAGGGCGATGGAAAGGCCGGCGCCGGCGGCTGGGCCCGGCAGCGCCGCAACGATCGGCTTGGCGAGTTCGTGCATCCGCAGGGTGAGGGTTTCCTGCTTGCGGATGAGCGTGCGCACGGCGTCCTCGGGGCCAGGCTTCGGTGCATCCGAGGCCGGCTTGCTCGATCCGCCCATGCCGGACACGTCGCCGCCAGCGCAGAAGGCGCGGCCGGCGCCGGTGAGGACGATGGCGCCGCAGCGGGGGTCGCCTTCGAGCGTGAGCAGGATTTCGCGCAACGCCGGAGTCAGGATGTCGCCCAAGGCATTGCGCTTGTGCGGCTTGTTCAGGGTGACGGTGGCGACGCCGTCGTCGAGGTCGCAGAGGAGTTCGGTGGTTCCGGTGTCGATAGCGGTCACTTGGGTTCCTTGTAGTCTTGGGTGCGGCGGATCAGTTGCCGTTGAACGAGGGGTCTGTCTTGGCGAGATAGGCGCGAATGGCTTCGGCGCGGTCTTCGGTGGCGGCGGAGAGGATGTTCTGGTCCACATCCATGTGCATCACGGCGCGATCCATGCTGCCGGCGAGCGCGTTGACGCTCTGCTTGATCATCTGCGCGGCGATGGGCGACTTGGCGGCGTAGCGCGCCGCCCATTCGCGGGCCGTGTCGATCAGCTCGGCTCGCGGCACGAGTTCGTCGATCACGCCCCACTCGAGCAGCGTCGATGCATGGATGCGCTCGCCCCCGGCGACGAGGCGCTTGCTGCGGGAAGGCCCGGCCAGATGCATGAGGAGCGGCAGCCCCTTCCACATGAGGTTCACGCCGATGTCGATCTCGGGGTATTGCATGAAGCAGTCGTCGGCACCGATGCGGAAATCCATTGCAGTGGCGAGCACCGCGCCGCCGCCCATTGCGGCGCCGTTCCAGGCGGCGATGGTGATCTGATCCATGTCGTGAACGGCCAGCGTGGCGCGTTCGCCAATCCTTGCGGAGCGGCGACGCATCACCAGCCGCGGATCAGCCTTGCCGCCAGTGCCGCTGTCGGTGAGGTCCGCGCCGGAGGAGAAGTGCTTGCCAGCACCGGTGAAGATGACGACGCGCGTGTCGCCGTCGTCCCGGAAGGAAAGCGCCGCCGCCTCAATCTCAGCTAAGTGAGCGTGGTGCAGGGCGTTTGCCTTGTGCGGTCGATTGAAGGTGACGGTGGCAACGGCGCCGTCCCGTGCGACGCGGAGGTGCTCGTATTCGGCCAATGCGGAATCCTTGGCGCCGCTTGAAGTGGCTGTGGATGTTAGCGGATTGGATGGATGGGTGACCTTGGGACGCTCCGACCGACGGGAGGCGGTCCATCCCCAGGGGGGTCGAGGAACTCCGTCCCCGGCTTCTTCGGGACTGATCGCGCCGTGACACCGGCACCGTGGGCGAGAATTAGGTGTAGGCTGGTGGGACCGGGGGTGATCCCAACGCAGCCTACGAGGGGAGGGGTTCCTTCGCCGATGCCGTTGGCTCCCTTCGAGGCTTCCGGCACCGTTTCCTGCCCTGTTCCCTCAAGCGCCGTAGCGCTCCGATGGGCAGCGGCATTCACTGCTTGGCTGCGTATGTTACTTTCGGTAACGCCGTGGTCAAGAGTAACAACGCAACACGCTGTTGCAATTTTGCGTGAAGTACGATCCTTGGCTCCCGTACTTCATACAAGCGCATACTCCGCCCATGGACGAGCTTGATTGGGACGATCTGCGGCTCTTTGCTGTGCTCGCGCGTGCGGGGTCGGTGCGGCGGGCCGGGGAGCAGCTTGGGATTCATGCTTCGACGGTCACGCGGCGGCTGGAGCATTTCGAGCGGCGGCTGGATGCGCGGCTGTTCAATCGCACGCCGGGTGGCTTGCGCATCACCGAGGCGGGGGCGGACGTGCTCGAGCGAGTGGAGCAGGTTGGCCGCGACATCGACGACATCGAGCGTCTCGTGCGCGGGCGCGACCGGCGCCTGGCCGGCAGGCTCTTGGTGTCAATCCCCGAACCCATCGGCCACACCTTTCTTATGCCGGAGATCGGTGGATTCAGCGAGCGCTTTCCCGATATCGAGATCGAGTTCGCGCCGGCCGCGGAACGGCTCGATCCTGGCCGTCGCGAGGTGGATGTGGCCATCGAGTTCACCGAACGCCCAGCCGAGCATCTCGTTGGCAGGCCGCTCGGACGCTATGCCTTGGCCGTATATGCCGGACGCGAGTATTTGGCCCGACACGATCCGTTCGGTGCCCCCGAGGACTGCGGCTGGATCGAGTGGGAGACCCGCCAAAGCACCAGCGGTCACGTTCGCCCGACGTTCTTTCCCAACGTGCCCATCCGCGCACGCTGCCGCACCGCCATCCTGCAACTCGCCGCAGTCCGCGCCGGACTTGGCCTCGCGGTGCTTCCCTGCGTGCTCGGGGACCCGGACGACGACTTAGTGCGAGTGCCTGGCCTCGACCCAACCCCAGGCCCGCAGATATGGGTCCTCACTCACCGCGACCTGCGCAGCGTCTCCCGCGTCCACGAATTCACGAGCTTCTTGGCCGATACGTTCAGCGCCAACGCGCATCGGCTGCGGGGGGACCTCGAACCGAACTAGGCAAGCGCTGTAGAACGGCGCTTGCCTCCTAAACGGAAGTGTTGGGCGAACGCGAACCCGGTGTCCAGCCAAGGCGACGTCGCGTCGCCCGCGCACCACAGGGCTTGCGCGCCCCTCATCCCACGGCCAAACTGCGCGCCTTTCGCCGCAGCCGTGCGCTCCTATGGCCCGTCCGCTCGAAGGAATCCGCGTTCTTGATCTGTCGCGTGTACTGGCGGGGCCCTTTGCCGGCCGGATGCTCAGCGATCTCGGCGCGGACGTGGTGAAGGTGGAGCCCCCGGATGGCGACATGACGCGGCTTTGGGGCGCCGTGATCGGTGGCGTTCCGGGCTACTTCCATCAGCAGAATGCTGGCAAGCGGGGGATGTGCATTGATCTTGGCCGCGACGAGGGTGTTGCCATCGCCCGCGATCTCGCGCAGGTAGCGGATGTGGTGATCGAGAACTTCCGCCCCGGCGTGCTGGCGCGGCTTGGGCTCGGCTACGAGACGCTCAAGGAGCTGAAGGAAGACATCATCCTGCTTTCCATATCTGGCTTTGGCCAGGACGGCCCGGAGTCGGGCCGGGCCGCCTACGCCGCCGCCATACATGCCGAGACGGGCCTGGTGCATCGGCAGGGGCGCAATGGTCGCGAGCCAGCGGACATCAAGATGTCCGTGGCGGACACGAACGCCTCTCTGCACGGACTCGTGGCGGTGTTGTCGGCGCTCCTCATGCGGGCGCGCACGAGGCTCGGCCAGCACATCGACATCGCCATGGTGGACGCAATGCTGGCGACGGACGACCAGCTTCAGTACTACCTCGAAGATTCCCACGACACGGGGCCGGCCGTGTCTGACATCTGGCGTACGGGCGTGGGCTCGATCCTGACCGCTGGCGATTTCCGACACATCTGGCGGCAACTGAACCGGCGCATGGGAGTCGAGGATCCAACTCCTCTGGGGGCACCTTTGGCCGACAAGATTCGATTCCGCCGCCAGGCTGCGACCGAGTTCTTCGCCTCACTTGCGAGCATGGACGCAGTTCACGACGCAATGCGTCGCATGAATCTCGCATGGGGGCTAGTGCGCGACGCCAAGGACGCACGCGAATCCTCCACCGTGCGCCACCGTGGTGCCATCATCGATGCCGACGACCGTGCCGGCGGAACCCGTCCCCTCACCCAGTCTCCGTACCGCTTCTCCGCCGCCGAGTCCGGTGTGCGCGGCGTCGCGCCGCATCGTGGCGAGCACAACGCCGAGGTGTTGCGCGACTGGCTGAAACTCGATGACGCGGCCGTGGCACGGGCGCTGGCGAGTGGCGCGCTACTCGCCGAGGCTGCCGCACCGGGCGCGGGCTGAGCCAATGGCCATTGGACCTTCCCACAGCGCTCCGCGCGTCGGCGTCGGCATCGACTTCGGCACGACCAACTCGGTGGCTGCCACCTTCGATGGCGAGCGCGTTCGCCTAGCGAGCCTTGAGACGCTGGCCGGCCCGGAACCCATTATGCCGTCGGCCACCTACATTGACCGTGACCTGCACACCCTCACCGGTCGTGAGGCCATCGACCGCTACATCGCCGACAACACCGGGCGCAAGGTGGAGCTGACCGCGGAAGTGATTGGCAAGGCGATGCTTGCCGTCGGCTACGGCGGCGAGGAATCCCGCGATCCGGGCGCGACGCTGACGCAGAACGTGTACGGCGACGCCACCACCGACGTGGGTCTCGAAGGCCGCCTGTTTCGCGGCGTGAAGCGCTTGCTTGGGCGCAAGGATGTGCGTCGCTTGGTGGTGTTCGACCACCCGTTCAGCCCCGTGGCGCTCGTGACGCCGATCCTGCTGCACATCCGCAAGACCTTGATGGACGCGGGCGTGCCCGACGTGGGCGGGAAGTTGCGGGCGGCCACCGTCGGCCACCCGGTGAACTTCGAGGGGCGCGACCGCTTCCGCAACCAGTTGGGCCTCGCACGCCTCGGCGAGGCCTATCGGTACGCTGGTGTGGGCAAGGCCCATTTCTGCCCGGAGCCCATCGGCGCTGCCGTGAGCTATCTGCATGAGCGCCGCGGGGCATCCGGCGAACGCTTGCTCACGGTGGATTTCGGTGGCGGAACGCTCGACTTCTGCGTGCTGCAACGGCGGGCCGCGCATCGCTTCGACGTGATCGCGACGCACGGCGTGGGCCTCGGCGGCGACCACATCGATCAGCGCCTTTTTCGCGAACTGCTCTTCCCGCTGCTCGGCAAGGGCGAGCGCTGGCGCCGGCGGGGCCAGGCCGGGGAGATCGACACGCTGTTCCCGTTCGATCGCTATGAAGAGCTGCTGGTGAACTGGCCGGTGACGTATCTGCTGAACCAGAACCGCTACACCACGGCCGTGCAGGACTGCATCGAGCAAGGCGGTGCTGCGCGGCTGAAGTTCCGCCGCCTGCGCGAGCTGATCCAGCAGAACTACGGCTATGTCGTCTTTCAGGCCATCAAGGACTTCAAGGCGGAGCTCTCGAGCCGGGACGAAGCGGTGCTCGACATCGGCGAGATAGACGTGGAGGTGCGCCTGTCGCGGCGCGAGTTCGAATGCCTGATCGGCGATCTGTTGCGCCAGGTGGAGGAGGCTGTGGAGGAAACCATGCGTCGCGCTGCGTTACCGTTCGATGCCATCGACATCGTGCTCCGCACCGGGGGCTCGTCGCTGATCCCTGCCGTGCACCGCATCCTCGATGAGCGCTTTCCCGGACGGGTGGTGAACCACGACCCGTTCACGAGCGTTGCGGCGGGGCTGGCGGTGGCAGACTTCCACGAGATGAGGAACGGGGGGAGAGCATGACGACGGGCGAAGGCTTCGCGCGGGTGCTGGACCGGTTTACTGCAGCGGTAGAGGCGGGAGATGGCGCTGCGCTCGCGAGCCTGTTCACTGAGGACGGCGTGTACGAGGACGGCTTCTATGGCGCATCGTCCGGCAGGACAGAGATCGCCGACATGCTGGAGACGAAGTTCTGGGGCCACGCCGAAGACTTCCGCTGGCGCATGTTGGAGCCGGTCTGCGACGGCCAACACGGGTACGCGCGCTATGTTTTCAGCTATCGCTCCAAGCTGCCGGGCGTCGTCGGCGAGACGGTGGTGTTCGAAGGCATGAGCCAGTTCACCTTCGAAGGCGAACTGATCCGTCGCTATCGCGAGGTGTTCGAGACGGGCGTGGCGATGGCCCAGCTCCGCTTCCCCGCCGAACGGATCGCGAAGGGCCTCGGACGGCGAGCGGCCGCGTTGCGGGAGCGGGAAGGCGTTTGAGGGATGCTACCCGTCAGCTTCGGCTTGGCGGACCTGGAGGGACGGCGTCCCGCCCTCCAAGCGTGCCGAAGGCGCGCATGCAGCGGAGCCGGACAAGCCCCCACAAGCGCCCCAGACAACGCCAACAAAGCGCCTCCAGCAGCGCACCGGCGCGAGAGAGGGCGAGACGCCCTCGCACCGTAAACCCCCAACGTCCGACAGGGTGCCGGAGCGACGTCACTCCGGCACGGGCTGGTAGTCGCGGTCGATGGTGGCGAAGAAGGTCTGCACCATGCGGTAGGTCATGCCCCAGACGAAGTGGCCACCGGCGAGTCGGAAACCGTTGAAACCCATCGCGCCTGTGGCAACGGGCCGACGTTCGATTGTGTGGTTGTCACCGCGATGCATCGGCGCGAGGGGTGTCCATACCGCCTCTGCCACCTCGTAGTTCAGGGAGAACGAGGGATCGCCCTCGATGGCGAACACGAAAGGCGCTACAACCATGTCGCGGCGCACTGCCTGGGGTCGCTGGGGCTCGAGTTGTCCGAGCACCGGTGCGGTGCTGATGTCGAGGCCGATCTCCTCCTGCGTCTCCCGCACGGCGGCGGCACAGAGGTCGGCATCGGTGGGATCGAGATGGCCGCCGGGAAAGGCCATGTGACCGGACCACGGATCGCCAGGGCGCTTGGCACGCTGGATGAAGAGCACTTCAGCGTCTTCCTTGCTGCCATCGAGTGGTTCTCGCAAAACCACCGCCACTGCCGCTTGGCGCGTGCGTTTGGTGGTGGTGAAGGCAGCGGGACGGGTTGCGTTCAGGCGGCGGCGAATCGTGGCCAAATCAAGCATTGCCGCATGATAACTTGCGGGCTGTAAGCCTCCATACATGCAGCAACGGGACGCAAGCCATTGAGCCTCGAATCCACTGCCAACAGGTGCTTCGTCTGCGGACCGAGCAATCCCATCGGCCTCAAGGTGCGGTTTCGCCTCGACGAGGACGTTTGCCGCGCCGAGTTCACGCCTCAGGACGAGCACGTGGGTTACGACGGCGTCACGCACGGCGGCATTCTCTTCAGCCTGCTTGACGACGTGATGGCGAATTGGGTGTTCCTGCGCGGCGAGCGCTGCTACACGGCTCGTGCGGAGGTGCGCTATCGCAGGCCGCTGCCGATCGGCACGCCAGTGCGGCTCGAGGGGCGCCAGGAGAAGCGAAGGGGGCGACTCGCGACGCTGTCCGGGAAGATCATCCGTCAGGACGACGATTCGGTGGTCGCGGAGGCTTCGGCGCGGTTCATGGTTGAGGCGTCAGACGGGCACGTTCGCGTGCCCTGACGGGCACGGCGGCAGTTCACGACGCGAATTCCCGGCGCGCCGACGCAAACAGCCAACGGTTCCTTAACTGTCTCCACGCGAGTACAATCCGCGCCCCTTTCTGGCGAGATGTCCATGCCCAGCGTCAAGGTCCGGGAGAACGAGCCGTTCGATGTCGCCTTGCGGCGATTCAAGCGTTCCTGCGAGAAGGCGGGAATCCTTGCTGAGGTTCGCAAGCGCGAGTACTACGAAAAGCCCACCGCCGTGCGCAAGCGCAAGGCTGCGGCGGCCGTTAAGCGCAACCTCAAAAAGCTTCAGCGCGAAGCCCGGCGATTCGAGCGCACCCACTAGGAAAGCGCCGGCGGGTGCTTAAGGCGCTCGCGAAGGTTCGACCATGTCCGAACTCAAGACGACCATCGGTGCTGCCACCAGGGCCGCCATGCGCGCACGGGACCGCCGGCGCCTTGGCGCGTTGCGGCTCGTGAATGCCGAGATCAAGCGCGTCGAGGTGGACGAGCGTCGCGAGCTCGCGGACGCGGACGTACTGCAAGTGCTCACCAGAATGATCAAGCAGCGCCGCGACTCGCTGCGCCAGTATCGTGATGCCGGGCGCGACGACCTCGCGGGTCAAGAACAGTTCGAGATCGATCTGATCGACGAGTTCATGCCCGAGGCCCTGTCGGATGCAGACATTACCCAAGCCATAGATGAAGCGGTGGCAAGGCTCGGTGCGACGTCCATGCGCGACATGGGCAAGGTTATGGGGGCGTTGCGCGGCGCCCTGCAGGGCCGCGCGGACATGGGCCGTGTCAGTGGTCTGGTGAAGGAGCGACTCGCCAACTGAGCCCGCCACGGCAGACGGCCTCGGAGGGAAAGGCAGGATGCCCTTTCCAGAGGCCGTCGGCTTGCATCTTGAGTAGAATCTCCTCATGGCTGGCCGCATTCCTCAGGAGTTCATCAATTCCCTGATCGAGCGGGCGGACATCGTGTCGGTGATCGGCACGAGGGTCGAGCTCAAGCGCGCCGGCAAGAGTCTCAAGGGCTTGTGCCCGTTTCACGACGAGAAAACTCCCTCGTTCAACGTCAACCCGGACAAGCAGCTCTATTACTGCTTCGGCTGCGGCGCTGGCGGCACGGCACTCACGTTTCTGCGCGAATACGAGCGGCTTGACTTCGTCGAGGCGGTGGAGACGCTCGCTGGCATCATGGGCGTGGAAGTGCCTCGGGAACGCGGACGGGAGCCGCCTCGGGACACCGGCCTTTACGACGTCCTCGCCGACGCAGACCGCACCTATCGAGGCTGGCTACGGCGCCACCCCACGGCGCATCGCGCCACGGACTATCTGAAGCGACGGGGCCTCCGCGGCCCCGTGGCGCGAGACTTCGGCATCGGTTTCGCGCCCCAAGGGTGGGACGGCATCAAGACGGCGCTTTCGAACATCGGCGTGGAACGTCTCATCGACGCGGGTCTCGTCATCCGCAACGACAACGGTCGCACCTACGACCGCTTCCGCGACCGCATCATGTTCCCCATCCACGACACTCGAGGTCGCGTTGTGGGCTTTGGCGGCCGTGTGCTCGGCGACGAACAGCCGAAGTACCTCAACTCCCCGGAGACCGATGTCTTCCACAAGGGGCAGGAGCTCTATGGCCTGTTCGAGGCGCGTCGCGCCCGCCGCAATCTCGACTCCGCAATCGTCGTCGAGGGCTACATGGATGTGGTGGGGCTGGCGCAGCATGGCGTTGGTGGCGCCGTCGCCACGCTCGGAACCGCCATCGGCGAGACGCACTTCCGCAAGCTGTATCGGCACACCAACGACGTGGTGTGCTGCTTCGATGGCGACGCAGCGGGTCGCCAAGCCGCCTGGAAGGCGGTGCTGGCCGCGTTCCCCGCCCTCTCCGAACGCCGCCAGTTACGCTTCATCTTGCTACCCGACGGCGAGGACCCGGACAGCATCGTCGCGCGCGAAGGCTCCGAGCGCTTCGACCAGCGCGTGCGCGAGGCCGTGCCCGTGGCCGAGTATTACTTCGGCGAGCTCGAACGGGGCCTGCACCTAGAGCGCATCGGCGACCGCGCCCGGCTTTGCGACCTCGCCCTGCCAGACCTCGCCACCCTGCCCGACGGTATGTTCCGTCGCATGATGGTCGAGCGGCTGGCACAGACGGCGCAAGTCGATCCGAGGCAGCTCGAAGTGCGGCTGGGACAAGCGGGACAGCCTAGGGCAGCGGCGCGCCGATCCGCCACCGAGCCACCGGCGGACGCTGCCGCCATGTCGCAGTTGATGCGCAAGCTCCTGCACATGCTCCTGCGGCAACCTGCCTGCACGCACGAGCTCGACGAGCGTTTGCGACCGGAGGTGCTGGCCGCTGCGCAAGACACGCTGCTGCGGCGACTGCTCGACTATCTGATTCGGGAACCCGACTCCGACACGGCAACGGTGTTGGCGCGTTTCCTAAGCGATCCCGGCTACGAAGAGCTGGCGACGCTGGCGGCACAGCCGCTGGCGGTGCCAGACGAAGGCATCGTGGCCGAGTTCCGGGACGGCGTGGCACGACTCCTTCAGGAGCGGCAGCGTGCAGAGCGAGGCAGTCGGGGCGGCGACAGCGAGTCCACCGAAAGCCTGCTTGAGCGAGCTGCGGCGCTCGATGCTAGGTCGAGAAGGCTCTCGCGGGGCGATGTCGCAAAGGCGGCGTCTTGATTCGCGCCGCGCCGCCGCCATATCTGCGGTAGCGAATGAGGAAACTGGGTACCTTGAGCGGAGCTGAAGTTCACCGACTTCCCCGCATTGCAATGGCTGCGTAAGGGCAGGGGCTTGTCCCCGCCCGTGTCCGGCGCTACGACAAGACCCGGCGCGGGACAACCGGAGCCCAACGAGGAATCGGTCGAAGCGCAGCAGTTCGCGCAAGCGAACAGCCAACCACGCCCGTCAGGGCGCCGGGACGGGACAAGCCCGTCCCCTACAGGACAGACATGCTATAGTGGCGCGTTTTTTCGGCGCGCAATAGGCGCGGACGCATGAGACGTCGCGCAAAAGCTCCATGGCGCCGGGCGGCAAGCAAGCGGCAGCGAAGACTATCCCTGCGGGCGATGGCTCGTGGGCACAACCAAAAAGGGGCGAAATGGCGACCAACACCGGCAAGCAATCCCGACTCAAGGACCTGATCGCGAAAGGCAAGGAGCAAGGGTTCCTCACCTATGCGGAGGTCAACGATCACGTTCCGGACGACATCAGCGACCCGGACCAGATCGAAGACATCATCCGCATGATCAATGACATGGGCATCACCGTGTACGAGACGGCGCCCGATTCGGACGAACTGCTGAATGCCAGCGACAACACCGCCGACGAACTCGCCGCGGAGGAAGCCGCGGCGGCACTGGCAGCGGTGGAGACGGAAGCCGGCCGCACCACTGATCCGGTGCGCATGTACATGCGCGAGATGGGAACGGTGGAGCTCTTGACGCGCGAAGGCGAGATCGCCATCGCCAAGCGCATCGAGGAAGGCATCCGCGACGTTCTCTCTGCCGTCGCGTGGTATCCCGGCACGGTGGAGTACATCCTCGACGCCTACACGACGGTGAAGGATGAGCGCCTCACCGACCTCCTCATCGGCTATCTGAATCCTGCCGAGCACGTACCTCCAGCGGCACAGATTGACGCCCAGCAGCGCCGCGAGGAGGCGCAGGCGCGGCAGGAGGCGCAGGCGCGCGGCGAGGAAGTGGAGGAAACCGAACAGCCCAAAGGGCCGGACCCCGTCGAGGCGAAGCGCCGTTTCGTCGCCTTGCGGCGCGCCTACAACAAGTCCCTTCGCACCCTCGAGGCCGAATCCCGCTCCGGCAAGACGGCCCGGGAAGAGCTCGCCAAGGTCGGCAACAAATTCTGCTACTTCAAGCTCGTGCCCAAGCACTACGACCACATCGTCGCCATGCCGCGGCGGATGCTGACGGAAGTGCGCCGCGCGGAACGCGAGATCATGCGCCTTTGCATCGAGCAGGCTGGCATGCCGAGGCGCGAGTTTCTCGCCGCGTTCCCGGGCAAGGAAACCTCGGTCGCGTGGCTCAACCGGCACATCAAGGCCGGCAAGTCCTACAGCCGCGGGCTCGAAAACGCCCGCGAGGACATCGCCCGGGCGCAGAAGAGGCTCAAGGCGCTGAAGAAGGAGACGGGCCTCACCGTCGCCGAGCTCAAGGACATCAACCGTCGCATGTCCCTTGGCGAGGCGAAGATGCGTCGCGCCAAGAAGGACATGGTGGAGGCCAACCTCCGCCTCGTCATCTCGATTGCCAAGAAGTACACCAACCGGGGCCTGCAGTTCCTGGACCTGATTCAGGAGGGCAACATTGGCCTGATGAAGGCGGTGGACAAGTTCGAGTATCGACGCGGCTACAAGTTCTCCACCTACGCCACTTGGTGGATTCGCCAGGCCATCACCCGCTCCATCGCGGACCAGGCGCGCACGATCCGCATCCCGGTGCACATGATCGAGACCATCAACAAGCTGAACCGCATCTCGCGGCAGATGTTGCAGGAGAAAGGGCGCGAGCCGACGCCGGAAGAGCTTGGCGAGCGCATGGAGATGCCGGAGGAGAAGGTGCGGCGCGTGCTGAAGATCGGCCGCGACCCCATCTCCATGGAGACGCCCATCGGCGACGACGAGGACTCGCACCTCGGCGACTTCATCGAGGACATCACCATCGGCTCGCCGGTGGAACTCGCCACCGGCGAGGGCCTCAAGGAAGCCACCCACAACGTGCTCGGCGGCCTGACTGCGCGGGAAGCGAAAGTGCTGCGAATGCGCTTCGGCATCGGCATGAACACCGACCATACGCTCGAGGAGGTCGGCAAGCAGTTCGACGTCACGCGCGAGCGCATCCGCCAGATCGAGGCCAAGGCGCTGCGCAAGCTGCGGCACCCGAGCCGCAGCGAATACCTGCGCAGCTTCCTCGACGAGTGGACCGAACAGGGCGGCGGACGACACGGGTAAGGTCGCAAGGGCCTTCGGCCCATCACGAAAACTCGACGGTCGCGCCCGCAAGGGCGGACCGTCGTCAAATCACGCCCTTGTGAGGACTCGAAAAGCCGACCTTTTCGATGGGCGTCGGCACGGCGTCGCCTCATCCGACGGGGTCCCTATCCCGAAGGAAAAGTTGGTGGGCCCACCAGGACTCGAACCTGGGACCAATGGATTCGCTTGTTCCCGGCGTTTCTGCCGGGAGCGGACTATCTCATCACCCTCGCACGCCCGTCTTGGGAGGCCGAGACGAACATGCGGTGGGGTGCGGGACGCTCTAGCCTGTTATCAAGGACGCTTCGGGCGGCTCCTCCGGCGAGGGGAGGCCATCCCACCTCAGTCCTCAGGTAGTCTCTGCACCTTCCGGCGGTGTACCGCCGGCTTGGCTCAGGGTTGCCGGGTCGCGCCAAGCGCGCTGACGGGTTCCCTGAATTCATCCCGTTCATCTTCCGCCTTACGACGGAAGCGCACCTTGTTCCTGGCCCCCGCCAGGCGAATGCCTGCCGGGACCAAAGCCAGATGAGTCCACTGCTCTAACCAACTGAGCTATAGGCCCATGAGCGGTGAGTGTAATGCACGCCGTCCCTTCAGGGGGATCGTTCGCGGAAGGAACCCTTAAGTGAGGTTTCTCAGCCGACCGGCACGCGGGCAACAGGAACCGGCAGGCCCGGGACGGAGGCTTGGATGCGATACACCGAGCCTTCGCGGTGCCCGGCTCCGCCGGGCGAACCGGTGACGATATAGAGATATTCGAGCCCATCGCCGCCAAAACAGACGCTAGTGCACATGGGTTGGGGAATCCCGATGTGTTCGCGCCGGCTGCCGTCCGGTTCGTAGACATTGACGCCGTTGCCGCCTGCCATCGCCACCCACACCGCGCCGTCTTGGGAGACGGCAAGGCCATCCGGCGCACCGGCGTCGGAACGTGCGAACAGCCGCTTCTCGCCGAGTTCGCCACCCTTGGCGACGGCGTAGCAATACACCGCCTGGCGGCGCGAGTCGGAGTGATACAGCGTGCTGCCGTCCGGCGAAAAGCCGAGGCCGTTGGTGAGCAGGATGTCCCGCCCGACGATGCGGCTGCTCCCGTCCAAGTCGATGAGATAAAGATTGCCCGGCTGCTGCTCGCCCTCTTCGAACACCGGGCTCCCGAGAGAGCCGGCGTAAATGCGCCCCGCCTCGTCTGTGGTCAGGTCGTTGTAGCCGACATTGCCATGCTCGGAATTACGGTCGAGCAACGTCACCGTCTCGCCGCCGGCAAAGGGCTTGTAGGCGATGTTGCGCCCACCCACCACCATGCCGCCGGCTTCGTGCAACGCCATGCCGCCGATGCCGCGGCGGTGTTCGAAGACCGTGCTCACTTCGCCGTCGGCGTCCAAGCAGAAGACACCGCCGTGGTGAACGTCGCTGAACAGCAGTCCACGTCCCGGCACCCAGACCGGTGCCTCGATCAGCCCATAGCCTTGCGCAAGCGGCTCCATGTCGGTCTCCTAACTGTTGGTCGCATCCCAGCGAACCGGGAAGCGAGCAGTTCGAGTAGGCGAACTGCCAACGCCCCGGCCAGGGCACGCCTGCACCTATTGTTGCAACACCTGCTCGTCGGCTTCGAGATCGAGTGCTGCCGCAAACAGCGCCTTGGCGTAGTCGGTCTGTGGGTTCAGGAACACGTCCCGTGCCGGTCCCTGCTCGACGATCACGCCGTCGCGCATGACGATCAGCCAGTTCGCCAGAGCCCGCACCACTTTCAGGTCGTGGCTGACGAAGAGATAGCCGAGGTCGTGGTTTGCCTGCAGGTCGCGCAGCAAGTCGACGATCTGCGCCTGCACCGACATGTCGAGCGCAGAGGTAGGTTCGTCGAGCACCACGAAGCGGGGGCGCAGCACCATGGCCCGGGCGATGGAAATGCGCTGGCGCTGGCCGCCGGAGAACTCGTGCGGATAGCGGTCCATGTGTTCCGGTTCGAGCCCGACTTCCTCGAGCACTTCGGCAACCCGCTGGCGGCGTTCTTCCTTGGACACCTGCGGATAGTGGATGCGCAGCCCCTCCTCGATGATCTGCAACACCGAAAGGCGGGGTGAAAGGCTGCCGAACGGGTCCTGGAAAACCACCTGCATGTCCCGCCGGAGCGGAATGAGTGCCTTGCGCTTGAGATCCTGGATGTCGTTGTCGTCGAAGCGCACGCCGCCTTCGCTGGTCAAGAGGCGCAGCATGGCGAGGCCCAGCGTGGTCTTGCCGGAGCCGGACTCGCCCACCACGCCCACCGTCTGCCCCGCGCGTACCACCACATCGACGGTGTCGACCGCGGTGAAGTACGACTTGCCGCCGAACCAGCCCTTGCCCACCGGGTACTTCACGGTCAGGGACTCGGCCGACGCCACCACCGGTGCCCGCGCGTTGGTGGGCTGCGGATCGCCCTTCGGCTCCGCCGCGAGCAGGTGTTGGGTGTAGCGATGCTTGGGCGTGGTGAAGATGGTGCGGGTGGGGCCGCGCTCAACGATCTCGCCGTTCGTCATCACACACACGCGATCTGCCATGTTGCGCACGATGCCGAGGTCGTGCGTGATGAGCAGCATCGCCATGCCGAGTTCCGCTTGCAGATCCTTCAAGAGCTTCAGGATCTGCGCCTGAATCGTCACGTCGAGTGCGGTGGTGGGTTCGTCGGCGATGAGCAGCTTCGGCTCGTTCGCGAGCGCCATCGCGATCATCACCCGCTGCCGCTGGCCACCGGAAAGCTCGTGCGGATAGGCGCCGAGGCGGCTTTCGGCTTCCTGCAAGCCCACATGCCGGAGCAGTTCCAGCGTGCGTTCCCGTGCCATCTTGTTCGACAGCTTCTTGTGCACCACCAGCGCCTCGCCCACCTGACGGGCGATGGTGTGCAGGGGATTGAGGGAGGTCATGGGCTCCTGAAAGACCATGCTGATGGTGCCGCCACGAACGTCGAGCAGGCGCTCTTGCTCCGCCCGCATCATTTCCTCGCCGTTCACCAGCACGCTGCCGTCCGGATGGTTGGCGAGCGGATAGGGCAGGAGCTGCAATACCGACAGCGCGGTGACCGACTTGCCGGAACCCGATTCCCCGACCAGGGCAACCGTCTCGCCGGCGTCGATGTGAAACGACACGCCGCGCACGGCCGGCGTGTCGCCAAAGTTGACGTGCAGGTCGCGCACTTCGAGCAGGTGTTCCGCCAACGGCATGTCCCCTCAGTTCCTTGACGCACGCCGTCCTATGGACGTGCCTTCAACCCCACCCAAGCTTAACCCGGTCTTGGCAGGGCTTTGGCGCTATCTGCCGCCGTCCTTGAGCCGGTCTAGGCCACGTCCAATTGGCGCCGAAACATCGCGAACAGCCGCTGCCAGTGCCTCTCCGCCGCGTCCTTGACGTAAATGCCCTCGCGCTCGGGAAAGACGAAGCCGTGCGCCGTGCCGGGATACCACTCGATGCGATAGTCGATGCCCGTGGTGGCGAGGTGCGCGTCGAGGCGCTCGATCAGTTCCGGCGGCGCCCAGCTGTCGGTTTCCGCACAGCCGAAGTAGATTTCGCCTCGGATCCGATCTGCCGTCAGGTGCGGGGAGTCCGGCGCATCGGTGTGCAGGCGCACGCCGTGCAGCGAGGCGCTGGCGCGGATGCGGTCGGCGAATTCTGCCGCAGCGGCGAACACGAACGGGCCGCTCATGCAATAGCCAATGGCCCCCACCGGGCCGCTGCCGGCGGCCTCCTCGCCGGCGAGGAAGTCGAACATCGCCTGGGTGTCCTCGCAGACCATGGCGTTGGTCAGATGCCCCATCAGCTCCTGCATCCGCTCGCGCGTGGCGCCGGGCATGGTGAGGTTGAACTCGCGCACGTCGCGGTAGTAGAGGTTGGGAAGCAGCACGTAGTAGCCAACGCTGGCGATGCGACGCGCCATGTCGTGCAATTCCTCGCGCTTGCCGGGCGCGTCCATGTAGAACAGCACCACGGGGTGCGGGCCGCCCTCGTCGGGATGCACCAGGAAGGAGTTCATCTCACCGTCGGTGGTCTGGATGTCAATGTGCCGTTCGATCATGTCCGCTGTTCCCTCCATGTCCTGTCCGAAAGGCTACCCGCGCCGCCCGCTCCGCGGCAACTCCCGCCCCGGAAGGGCGCCGGAGTTCAACCCTTGCAAATGGAGGTAGCCCACGGCTAATGTCGTGCTTCCTGACTTGCAGGCGCGGTACGATGGCACAGCAGAACGGACCGGAGCCACAGAAGACGCTCCGCCGAGCGTCGCTAAAGGTGACGCTGCCGCGCCTCAAGGTGCTTGAGGTGCTGGAAGCCGCGGACCCGCACCACCTCTCCGCCGAGGATGTGTATCGCAAGCTTCTGGACGAAGACGACTCGGTTGGCATCACCACCATCTACCGCGTGCTCACGCAGTTCGAAAGCGCCGGCATCGTCGAACGCCACAACTTCAACGAGGGCCATGCCGTTTACGAGCTCAAAAGCGACGCCCACCATGACCACATGGTGGACGTGCAGACCGGCGCCGTGATGGAGTTTGTGGACGAAGAAATCGAACAGTTGCAGCGCGCCATCGTCAAGAAGCACGGCTACGAACTGGTGGACCACGAACTGGTGCTCTATGTTCGCAAGCTGTCCTGACCCGCTGCCGTCACCGCAGGGCTAGGCCCCCGCCCGCATTGAACGCGCCGACAGAACCCGTACTGAAACGCACCGGATGGATGCGAGACGGGACGCGTAGGGGCGGGGCTCGTCCCCGCCCGTATTGAGCGCACCGATGGACTCGGCACGGACAAGCCGGTCCCAACGAACTGCGTTCTCCGGCGCCGGCTCCTAGCCCAGCACCTGCAGCAGCTTGGTGCGCTTTTTCTCCACCGCTAGATCGAGCGGCGTCTTGCCGTCGGCGTCTCGAGCCCTGCGGTCCGCGCCGGCCGCGAGCAGCGCTTCGACGTAGTCGGCCCGCACGCCTTGCCAGGCGGCGTAGTGCAGCGCCGTGCGGCCGTCCGGGGCCTTCGCGTTCACGTCCACGCCCCTGCGAATGAGCCACGCGGCCCCGGCGGGACGGCGAAAGTGCATGAGGTCCATCAGCGGCGTGCGGCCGTGGAAGCGTTGCTCCCAGTCTGTGCCGTAGCGGTCCAAGAGGTCGCAGACGTCATCGCCGCCGTCGAAGGTGGCGGTGAACGCGGCGGGATTGGGGTCGGCGCCGCGCTCGAGCAAGAACTCCGCCAGCGCTAAGTTGCGCTGCCAACTCAGTGTGCGCCATAACGCCGTGGCGGGGAACACCTCGTCGCCCTCGGCCATCTCCTCCGCCGAGTTCACGTCCGCCCCGCGCGAAAGAAGCAACTCAGCACATTCGATGGCCGCGTTGGGGTGCCCTTGCCAAAGGCCGGAGAGCGCCACGTACTGCAGCGGCGACCGTCCGCGTGCGTCCACGGCGTTGGGGTTTGCCTCCTCGTCGAGAAAGCTGCGCAGGCGACCCGTGTCGAGCAGGATGGCCGCAAGGTGCAGGTCGATGGCCGTGCCAGCCTCCATGAGCGCCGCCATCTGCTCCTGATCTGCCGCCATCGCCGAGTACGCGAGTGGCACGAGGCCATGCGGCCCCGCGGCCAGATTGGGATCGGCCCCGCGCGCAAGCAACAGGCGCATGGCGCCGATGTGGCCGGCGTGTTTCGGAATGGTGCTGTGATGCTGGGCGATGCGGGTCAGCGGCGTGTGCCGGGCGCTGACGCCAGAGACCACGTTGGCGTCTGCGCCAGCGTCGAGCAAGGCAGCGAGCATGTCCGCCCGGCCGGCGAACGCGGCATCCACCACCGGCTTCCAGTGGCGGACGCTCTGGGGGTCTTCAGCCGCGCGTTCCCTGAGCTGGTCGAGGTCACCCCGACCAACCGACTCGCAAAGCCGCTTGTAGCCCCTGTTCGCTGGCATGGCCGCATCCCCGAAAGCCCGGCAGGGGATGTTGCAGCGAAACGGGGCCTCAATCCATCCCAGATTGGAGGTAGTTCTGGATGCCCACCTTCTCGATCAGCTCGATCTGTGTCTCGAGCCAGTCAACATGCTCTTCCTCGGACTCCAGGATCGACTCGAAAAGCTCGCGGCTCACATAGTCGCCGATCGACTCGGCGAAGGCCACGGACTCCCGCAGGGGCGGCATGGCGTCCATCTCCAAGGCGAGGTCGCAGCGCAGGATCTCCTCCACGTTCTCGCCGATGCGAAGACGGCCGAGGTCCTGCAGATTCGGCAGGCCATCAAGAAAAAGCGTGCGCTCGATCAACCGGTCGGCGTGCTTCATCTCGTCGATGGATTCGCCGTATTCGTACTCGCCAAGTTCCTTGAGCCCCCAGTCCTTCAGCATCCGTGAATGCAGGAAGTACTGGTTGATGGCCGTCAGCTCGTTCTTCAACACCCGGTTGAGGTGCTCGATGATGGCGGGGTCTTGGGGCTTCATCGGCGTCTCCAGTTGGTTCGGTGACGGATTGTCGAGCACCGAACGCCAAGAGTCAACCTAAATTGTTGATATATCTATTGAATTGAAGAATGAGAACGATAATGAAAACGCTCTTGCCAGCAACTTTGGCGTGGTTGCGAGAGTGGCGATGGTGAATCGTTGGTTGCTTCCTTACATGCGCCCGTCGATGTACGTTTAGTTGTGCGCCAAACCAAAACCCCGCTGCTTGCGACAAACTTCAGGCATTCGGCGCGCCAATGAACTGACCGTCCCGCAGCGCCGGCGAAAGCGGGACGCCACCGGAGGTTTCCGGCGAGCGCGACCCTTGTTGGGGGTGCGCTGGCCCCAAACGGATGCTGAGGGACGTTTCCGACGAGACGCTGGTCAAGCGTGCCTTGGCAGGATCGGACCGCGCATGGACGGCGCTGGTGCGCCGCTACGACCGGAGGGTTTACAACTATGCGTTCAGGATGTCGGGCAACCCAGAGGACGCGCGTGACCTCGCTCAGGAAGTGTTTCTCGGCGTCTTCCGCAACCTCGGCGGGTTCCGCGGCGACGGCGTGTTTGCGGCGTGGCTGTTTCGCATTGCCGCCTTTCGCTGCACGGATTACCTGCGGCGCCGTCGGCCGATGGGCGAGTTCATTGAGGCGAGCGCGCCCCCGACGGATGACCCCGGGCCTCAGGAGGTGGCGGCCATGAGCCGCACCAACCGGCGGATTCTCGCCGCCCTCGAGGCGCTGCCGGCCGCGCAGCGCCACGTCGTCGAGCTGAAGTTCTTCCAGCAGTTCACGTTCGAGGACATCGGGATGCAGCTTGGCATCTCGCCCAACACGGCCAAGACGCGCCTTTATGGCGCACTGAAGAAACTGAAGCACCACGAGGAGCTCAAAGGTGAACTGTGATGAGGCTGGCCCCCTGCTCGCCGAGCTCGCGGACGGCACGCTCGACTCGGCCTCCGCCCAGCGCGTGCAGTCCCACATCGAGGGTTGCGACGACTGCTTCTCCCTCGCTGCCACGCTCGGCGTATGGCGACGACAACCGCAGGCGTGGGAAGACCTGCCCGCGCCCATGATTCTGTTGCCGCACATGCCGTCCCGGCGGCAGGGCTGGCGTCTGCCATCGTGGCCTCGGGACCTGCGCTGGTGGCAATTGCTTCCCACCGCCGCGAGCCTAGGTGCGCTTGCGCTGGCCTTCGTTGCCCTCGTCCGCGCCGGTTCGCCTGACAGCGAAGCTCTGCCAACGACGGCGGCAACGCCGGTGCCGGCGAACGCTCAGGTGCTGAACGCCACGTTCGACGAGTGGCAGCAGGACTTCCAGCACCGGCTCGAGGTGGACCAATCGCTGATCGTGCAGGCTGTCATGGCGGCGAACGAGGACCGGCGCCAGAGGGAACTCGATGCGCTTGCACGCTTGCTCAAGGCCGAGATGGACCGCCAGGCGCTGGAAACCGACCAGAGCCTGCGCTATGTGGTGGCGCACCAGCTTAAGGAGCAGGAGCGCGTGGACCAGCTTGCCGTGCAGTTGCAGCAGATCGGCTGGGAACCGCCGCCGGGGCTCTCGCTCAGCCCCGAGGGCACTACACCTGAAGGAGCTTCGCCATGAAGTTGCTCGCTGTGGCCGGCACGATGTCGTTGACGCTGACGGTTGCCGCCGCGTCGAACCAGCCGCCGGCGTTGGAGGCGCTACGGCACGAGATGAGCGTGGCGCGGGAGGTGATTCCGACGGCGCTCGCAAACACCGCCCAGCGCGTTCGTGTCGTCGACGCGGAGGCGGTTTATCTCGCTGGGCAGGGTGTGTTGATCGACATGGACATGGCGCGCCGGCCGGCAAGCCGCGTTGGCGATTTCGAGGTAACTGCCATCGACCAGATTCCCCATGTGGTGCAGGAGATCGTCGCTAACGTGCAACTCGCCATCGCGCCCTACGAGCCGGAGGACCTAGCGGAACTCAGGGAACTGCGCGAGGAGCAGCGGGAGGTGCGCAACCAGCAACGCGAACTGCGCCGGGAACTGCGGCGCTTGCGGGCGGAACACGCACGCAATCCAGACCATGTCGCGGAGACCATCGGCGAGCGCGAGGAGGAACTCCGGGCCCTTGATGGCGAGTACCAAGTGCTAGAGCGCGATATCGACGAGCAATACGACCGACTCCGCGCCCTGCGCCAAAGCGATGCCCCCACCGAGGAGCCGGCCACCCACGACCTCACCGACGCCGTCGGCGCCGTGGCCTGCGACTACGGCGGCACCCTCAAGTCCTTGCCCGATGACGAACACCTGACATTCCGCTTGCGCCGGGGCCGCGAAAGTGCCTTCTACGTCTTCGACAAGGAAGACTTGGTGGCCTGCCGCCGCGAATCCATCGCCGCCCAGGAGCTCCTCAGCCGAGCCTCCATCTACCACCACTGATCTCTTCGGCGGTCCATCGAGGCCCTACGAGCCTTCCGTGGGGAAAGCCGTAACGCTTTGATCACCAAAGGATGTGTCTCGAAGCCGAGCCAACACCAACGTGCCGGGGCGATGGCACGGTAGCGCACGTCACTCGAAGCGAGAGCCTTCAGCTTGGGGGAGCGCGAGGGGCTTCCAAGCTAGACAATGCCATGCACGCCCCCCCCCGAAGGCGAAGCAACCAACGGCCCGAGATGCAACCAGCCTGCACCCGGCGAGATGGCCCCTTCGAGCGGCGCGGAGAAGCCCAGGTGAGGTGAATGGGGCATTTGTGAAAGCTAATGGACGCGTCCCCGAGCATCCGCGTGAAACACCGTACACACCCGACCATCGCGCACCCCCAAGAAGCGGTCCCAGCGGTTCATGGTCATGTCCTGCTGGTGGGTGCGGAGAAAGAAGGGCTCGCCGAGGCCGAGTGGCATCTCGCCGTCACTCTCGAGGGTCACGCCATGATGATCGAGGGCCGTCACCTCAACGCCGGCAAGGTCGGCCAAGGACGGCAGGCCCCGAGGGGCAGCGATTGCGTCGATGGGTATGTCGCCGATGGCGGTGTGAGCATCGGGCCGTTCCACCACCCGCCCCATGATCCGCACCGCCTGCCGGAACTCCGCCATGTACCCGTATGCCATCTCCATCACGACATAGGTGCCGCCCTCGATTTCGGTCACCTCCGGATAGGTGGCAGCCACGTCATAGGTCCACGACTCCCCCGTGGAAACGACCTCCACAGCAATGGCCACCGCCTCAATGGCCTGCTTGGTCGCAAGCACCTTGTCGATGGCGCGCCCTCCCTCGACAAAGCGCTCGTCCCGTGTCGGCTCCGCCACGCTTGGTGTCTGGTGGCTCATCACGCCGCGGAAGGCGAGGTGCGTCGCATCGTCCACCATTCGAGCGAGCCGCACGGCGTGATCGATGCTGCGCACGCCGCCACGCCCCATGGTCGTGTCGATCTCGATCACGACGCCGATCGTCGCGTCCTCTTCCCGCGCACCTGCTTCAAGCCGCTCGATCTGGGCTTCGTGGTCAATCGCCACCATCACGTCGGCAGCATGCGCCAGCGCCGCCAGGCGCCGAATCTTGCGCGGTGCAACCACCTGATTCGCCACCAGCACGTTGCGCGCCGCACCGGCATGAACGAACGCCTCCGCTTCCGAGACCTTGGCCGCGCACACCCCACCCACTGTGCCGCCGGCCTCGATTTGCATGGCCAGGATGCGCGGGCACTTGTGATTCTTGCCGTGCGGGCGCAGGCGAATGGTGCGGCCCTGGTAGTGTTCGGCGATGACGCCGATGTTGTGCCCAAGCGCCGACATGTCGAGCAGCAGCACCGGAGTGTCGAGTTCCGCAACCAACGTGCCGATCATTGCCACGCCCCCCGTGCGCTCACCGGCCACGCGGCTTCGAGCCGTCCGTCACGCACGCCATAGGCAAAGTCGTGCAGCGCGAACGCGGTAGCGACGTCGCCGGGAGTGAGCTCCAGCCAGTCGCCGATGGAGAACGGCTGAGCGCCGGATCGAACCGCAACGATGCCGTGCTCGGCGCTGCCGGCATTGGCAATCAGCTCTTCGCGTCCCTTGACCCTTGGCGATGCGGTGTCGCGACCAATCGCCTTCTGGCCGCAGTCGTGAATGGCGCGGTCCGGCTCGGGCGTGCTGGCGACCGTTGCGGACACCGTGACTGCGCCGGCCAGTGCATCTTGCTCCCACAGTGCCAAGCCATCGTCGTCCGTGACGATCCGCGCCGCACCGGACAGCGCTTGCGCTCGGCGGCGTGTGGATGCAGTTACCAACGGGCGCAGGATGCGGATGTCCTCGCACCCCGCCGCCGCAAACACTTCCGCCTCGGCCACCCCTCGCACGGCGATCCCCTCCACGTGCCGGCCCTGAAGCTGCAAGTGCGCGATCGCCGGCGTGCAATGCACCCACGCCGCCGCCCGCACCGGCGATCGCAGCGCGCGAAGATTGGCCGCCAGGCGATCGAGGTCCACCAGCAGCGCCGGCGTGTCGATCTCGTCGACCGGCGAGCCAATGGCCGCTTCGATAGGCTCCTGCATCGGTGCGCCCCTCCTTTTTTTTCAACGCGGCAGACTACCTTAAGGAGCCTCTGCGTAAGTCCTTTTGACCGGCGTTGGTTCTTTCGGGGCGAGGTCCGCCTCCTTCCCGAATTTGCCTTCCCGGGCCTTTGGAGCGAAGGCATTTTGCCTTCCCTAAGCGTCGACGGGCGCTTTTCCTCTGGCATGAAAGCGTGTTGGAGAAGGCGTACGCTCTGCGGCCCGGGACGCAGCGACACGCAACCGCATGAACACGCAACCGCTCATCGAGCACCTGACCGAACTTCGCGAGCTCGCGCTCGCCAAATACGAGGCGAACCCGCTGCCCACCGGCGAAGCTGCGCGGAAGGCGCTCGACCACGAGATCGAAGCGCAGGGCCTCAAGGCTGCGGTCGCGGACCTTGAGACCAAGGGCTATGCCGTGCTGCCACCGGGCAAGGCCAAGCCGGTCGCGTTCTTCGACGATTTGCGGCAGACGCTGTTGCGGCTTGCCAATGACGACTCCTCGCGCAATCTTGGCGCCGAGTCTGGTCTTGGCAATACGCTCTTTCACCTGCTGCCGCGGGCGCGGATCATCGAGGAGGCGTTGCTGGCTCCGGCGCCGCTCGCGCTCGTCACGTACCTGCTCGGCTACCGCGCCAAGCTCTCGCAATCCACCGGGCTCATCAAGGATGCAAGCGCGAAGCCGCTGGCGCTGCACGCCGACCACAGCGGCAAGATCCCTGCACCGTGGCCGTCCGTGGCGCAGTATTGCAACGTCACCTGGGTGACCACCGACTACACCCGCGAGAACGGCGCGGTTTGCGTTTGGCCGGGCAGCCATCGGTTCTGCCGTCCGGTGCCGGCCGATCTCGTCATGGCGCACGATCGCGATGAAGTGGATGTGCTCGAGATTCCGAAGGGCTCGGTGATCGTCTGGCACGGCAGCCTGTGGCACGGCGCGGTTCCGCGCACGACCGGCGGCCAGCGCGTGACGCTGGTGCTGCCGCATGTGCGCGACGACGTGCAGGCGCAGGAACTGTATTGGGCCACCACGACGCCGGAGATGGTGGAGCGCAATCCGACGCGGTTCTGCGCGTTGATGGGGCTCTACTCCGCCTACCCGTGGCTGCAGGACGGGCCGCCGCCGACGTTGGCCTTGAGCGCGCGTTCGGGGAGCCAGTTCGAGTGACAGACGTGCGTGCAACGGTGCGCCGCGGCGTGCAGGTGTACTGGCAGCCGGGGTGAACCAGTTGCCTTCGCGTGAAGGAGTTTCTCTCCGTGCGGGGAGTCGCGTTTGAGTCTTGCGACGTTGCGAACGATGTTGACGCCGCGGCTCGCCTGCGGGCGCTGGGCCTACGTTCGGTACCCGTGGTGGCGGTGGCCAACTCGGACGGTGGCGTGGCTGGTTTCGCCTTTGGCGTGGACCTCGAAGGCGTCGCGGAACTCGTGGGCATTCGGTTTCGGGCCCGCCCCGCGCTGGCGGTGGCGGAACTGAAGCACCGGCTCAAGGCTGCCCTGGAAAACGCAATGCGACTCGTGAGCGAGTTCCCGCCGGACCGGCTGCGGGACAAGCTCCCGCGCCGAGACCGCACCTGCCTTGCGCTCGCGAACCACCTCGTCGAGATCGCCGCCGTGCTCCTGCGCGTTTCGGGCGGTGCGCCGTTCGACGTGGAGGCGTCGGCGGCGATCCCGCAAACAGAACTCGGAGTCGCTGATCTGCGCAAGCGCGCGAAAGCCGTGGCTCTGCAACTCGAGGAGGTCCAGGTGCAAGGCTCTCGCACGGTGGAGACCTTCTTCGGCCCCCAAACGCTCCACCTTGTGCTCGAACGATGCGCCTGGCACACCATGCAGCACGCACGTCAGCTCGAGATGATGCTCGCCCGCACAGGTGTCGCACCAAGCAAGCCGATTCCGCCGCATCTACTCGCCGATCTGCCTCTGCCGCAAGCCGTGTGGGATTGACCATCGAACCGTAGGGCAGCTTCGCGGTAGGGAGCCCCTAAGGCAACCTTGCCCCTTGTCGGGAGGGCGGGACGGCCCCTCCCAACAAGGCCTCGCTGTCAGCGCCCCTTGAACACGGGGTCCCGCTTCTCTACGAACGCATGGAACGCTTCCCGAGAGTCTTCACTGCCGCCGGTGCGGGTGTGTCGCTCCGTCTCGAGCTCGATGTATTCGCGCAACGGCATGTTCTCGGCGTTGATGAAGTTCTTCTTCATCTCGCCGATGGCCAGCGGCGCTGAGCGTGAGAGTCGTTCGGCAATCGCTTGCACTTCCTCGCGGAAGGTCTCCTCAGGAAAGGTGTTCAGCACGAGGCCAATGCGTTCGGCCTCGTCGGCACCGAACTTCTGCGAACTGAAGAACAGCTCACGCGCCTTGGTGGCGCCGACGATGCGCGGCAGGAGCCAAGGCCCCGCCATGTCGCCGGAAATCGCGACACCGAGGAATGCGGAGTTGAATACGGCCCGCGAGCTTGCATAGCACAGGTCACACGCGCACGCCCAACCGAACCCTGCCCCGGCACAGGCGCCGTTCACGGCGGCGATGGTCACCTTCGGCATCTCGTGCAAGAGCGACGTGATGTGGAAGTACTCCTTCCGATTCGGCTCTTGCTTCTCACCGCTGGTGGACGCCTTGAGGTCCACACCCGGACAGAATCCGCGCCCCGCGCCGGTGAACAGCAGCACCCGGATGCGATCGTCCCCCGACGCCTCGCCCAGGCACTCGTAAAGCTCCCGCATCATCGTGTTGGTGATGCCGTTCAGGCTCTCGGGTCGATTCAACGTAACGGTAGCGAGGTTGTCCTCGATCTCGTAGGTGATGGTCTCGTAATCGGCCATGGTCCACTTACTCCCCTTCCTGGAATGTTCGAGCCAGCGCCTAGAGCCTATCAGTGATTACGCGGGCACGAACGGTGCAAAGCGCGCACCGGGGCCGCTTGGAACGGAGGGGCTTCATCCGCGACAATGCCGGCCATGCAAGCGACGATTCACTGGAACGGCAAGGTTCGGTTCACCGGGGTGTCCGGCAGTGGTCATGCGGTGGCCATCGACGGGCCGCCTGAGATGGGCGGCGAGAATGCCGGCGTTCGGCCGATGGAGTTGATGCTGCTTGGGCTTGGCGGATGTACCGCATTCGACGTCGTGGAAATCCTGCGCAAGGGGCGCCAGCGGGTGGTGGATTGCCGGGCGGAGATTTTAGCGGAGCGGGCAGAGGACGAGCCGAAGGTGTTCACGAGCGTCCATGTGCATTTCGTGGTGGTGGGCGAGGGCGTGGACGAACGCAAAGTGCAACGGGCGATCGACCTGACCGCGAGGAAGTACTGTTCCGCTTCCATCATGTTGGAGCGGGGCGGGGTGGCCATCAGCCACGACTTCGAGGTGCAGGAGCGCCCCGGAGCGGACGTTCCAGCAAGGCCATGAGCTCGGGCACCGGCGCAGGGGAACGTCCGCCTCTGGCGGGGCTCCGCCATGTGGCGCTGTTCGCGCGGCGATTCGAGGAGACGGTGGCGTTCTATGTGGACGTGGTGGGAATGAAGGTGGAGTGGCGCCCGGATGCGGACAACGCCTACCTCACGAGCGGCGTGGACAACCTAGCCATTCATCGGGCGACGGTGGATGCGGCGGAGGAAGGGCAGCGGCTGGACCACATCGGCTTCGTGCTGGACCGGCCAGAGGACGTGGACCATTGGCACGAGTTCCTGCTCGGGTGCGGCGTGCCGATCTTGGCGGTGCCGAAGACGCATCGGGACGGGGCACGGAGCCTGTACTGCGCGGACCCCGAGGGGACGCCGGTGCAGATGATCTTCCATCCGCCGCTCGCGAAGGGGGCGGCTGGCGGACCTTCCGACTGACGCGCTCGTCGGGCCGTGTGGATTGGTTCGTTGCTGGATCGAAGGCACGCCGCATTTGCCAACGGCCTTGCGGGGCGAAACAATGGCGTCCTCTTTTCCTTAAGGTGCGAGGCTAGCCGATGAATCCGTTTCTTGAGCGTCGCGAAATCGGTCGCACCGGCATGGTGACGAGTCGGCTTGGCATTGGTTCCACCTTCAATGCGCCAGCCGAGGTGATCGAGTCGGCCTTTGAACGCGGCATCAACTACCTGTATTGGGGCACGGTGCGACAGCCCGGCTTTGCCGAGGCGATGGTGAACCTTGCCAAGAGCCACCGGGACGAACTGGTGCTCACGATTCAGTCCTATTCGGACGACCCCGGCACCATCGAGGCGGAGGTGGAGGAATGCCTGCGCACGGCGGGGCTCGAGACGTTCGACTTCCTGCTGCTCGGCAATCGCAACGAACGCCCCAGCGATGGCTACCGGGAGGTGTTCGAACGGCTTCGGGAGCGGGGCAAGGTGCGCTTCATGTCGCTCAGCAGCCACAACCGGCCGCTGTTGCCGGAACTCATCGCCGACTACGAGCGCGGGGAGAGCCCGTTTGACCTGTTCATGCTGCGCTACAACGGCGTGCATCGGGGGGCGGAGAAGGACGTGTTCCCGCACGTTCCGGCCGAGGGCGGTCCCACCATCTGCACGTACACGGCCACGCGCTGGGGGCACCTCTTGGACCCTGCCAAGATGCCGCCGGGCGAGGCGCCGGTGAGCGCACGGGACTGCTATCGCTACTCGCTGTCGCCCGATGCGGTGGACATGGTGCTGTGCGGACCGGCAAACGCCGAGCAGATGGATGAGGCCATCGCGGCACTCGAGCGCGGGCCGCTCGAAGCGGAGGAACGGGAACGCATCGAGAAGATTGGCGCGTACCTCTACGGGCAATATGCGCCAGCGTACCCGGATGCGGGGGACGCGGAGGACGTTTCGGCGGGAAGGGCGGCGCAGTAGGGGTCAGCGTTCGGTCTTGACCGCTTCCAAACGCTCTAGTGCCTGACCGTGCAGGAGGGTCTCAAAGGCGTTTGTCGGCGGGATGGCCGCGGCCGCTTCGAGGAGTTCTAGCGCGCGTTCCCTGTGCTTGTCTGCATCGAGGACCAGCAAAGCCGTTCCCGTCTCCAGCAGCACGGTCTTGTCGTTGGGGGCGAGGGCCAGCGCCCGTTCCAGGTGCTCCATTGCCTTCTTGCGGGTTGCGCCGAAGGTCATCCGCCCCACCAGCGCGCCGGTGCGGTCGACGACGTTGGCGTGCCAACTGCCGAGCGCCAGTTGGGCGATGGCGTTGTCGGGGTCTAGCTCCAACGCCTTGTGCAGGGCGTCGCGCATCTTGCCGCCGTAGCCGCCCGTGAGCGCTTCGCCGATGCCGATGGTCTGGGCGTAGCGACCGATGGCGCTGGAGGACTCGACGTGTGTCCACGGATCGTTGGGGGCTAGCTCGATCGCTGCCTGGGCGTGCTGCATGGCCTGCTGGAAGTATTCCTTTTGCTCCTCCGCCGGGGCCAGGTAGGAGCCGTGAATGCGGAGCGCCCCCGCCGCCAGCACCAGCCCATCTGCCGAGCCTACGCTCGCTGACAGTTCCGCGGCTTCAAGGAATCGACCAGCATCGAATGCGGCGTGGGCATCGGCCAAGGCATCCGCCTGCACGCTGGCAGCGCCGAGGAGCATGCCGGCGACGAGCGCCAACGCCATGCGTGGCGATGTCGGTTGTCTTCGTCGTGCCCGGTCGAACTGTCGTGCCGCTGGCCCCATGCGTGCGCCTCCTTGCTTGCCAAATGCCGAAAGTCTCCGTAACCCTGCCGAACGGCTGTCGCACGTTCAAGCCCTGCGGGCGCGGTGCCAGCGCATGTGCAAGGCCGGTCTTCGGAGGGAAGGCATTCTGCCTTCCCTGCGCACCGTCAGGTGCGCCGAGCGCGAGGTTCGCGAAGGAAGGGCGCCTGACGGCGCCAGGGAAGGCAGAATGCCTTCCCTCCGAGAACCGTCCCATCGCCAAGTCCGACAGGCTGATACGCTCGCGGTGTCTCTTGCAGCAAGCCGCACCCCGGTTGGAGATGTTCCCGTGCCCCAGACCGAAGCCGCTCCCCAAGACCCCCAACTCGCCAACAATCCGCTTTACCTTCAGCGCCGGGAAAGGGCGGATGCCGACAAGCCGCCCTCCCGCGCCACCGCCCTTGGTGCCGTGGCGAGCGTTCGCGTTCCCGGGATCTCCAGCCGGCAGGAGATGATGGATGGAATCCTGGCCCAGGACCGCGACCTCGTGGCCGGCCATTTCGGCACCGTGCATTACAAGCCCGTCACGGTGTGCGGTGTGGAGCTGAAGCTCGAACCGTTGCAGCCGAGCATCGGCACGGCGGTGCATGGCATCGATCTCGCCACCGCAATCAACCAGCCAGACATGGTGGAATTCCTGCGCGCCCTCTGGCTCGAACGACGCGTGGTGGCGTTCAGGGGCCAAAACCATCTCACTCGCGAGCAGATGGTGGCCTTCGCCGAGTGCTTCGGCGAGGTGGGTGCTCCCTTCGGCGAACGCGAGCACATGCCGAACTCGCCGCATGACTTAAACCAGCAGATCAAGGCCCCCGGCATTCCGGACATGCTGGTGCTTCCCTCCGACGAGACGGTGCCGAACGCAGCATCCGGCTGGCACTGCGATGCCACCTGGCAGCCGCGGCCGCCGATGGCCTCGGTGTTGATGTGCCGTGAGGCGCCGCCGGTGGGTGGCGACACCTGCTTCTGCGACTGCTACGGGATGTGGGAGGGTCTGCCCCTCGAAATCAAGCAGCGCATCGAGCACCTAACCGCCGTTCACATCGGCACGGTGGGGCACCAGATGGACGGTGTGACCCCCGTGGCGGTGCATCCGGTGGCACGAACACATCCTGAAACCGGGCACACCACGCTCTACGTGCAGCAAGGCTTCGTGCGCCGCTTCGCCCCGGAGCACGGCATCCCCGAAGAAGAGGAACGCGAACTGCTGCGCGTGCTGAAGCTGCAGGAAGGCCGCCCGGAGTACACCTGCCGCCTGCGCTGGGAACCCGGCACCATCGCCATGTGGGACAACCGAGCGGTGCTGCACAGCGCCAGCGGGGACTTCTGGCCCCACCGGCGGCTGATGGAACGGCTGACGATTCTGGATTGGGACGAGGGGCGGCGGGCACCGTACTACGCCCCCGTGGCCTGAGGAACTTTGGGGGAAGGGCGTCCCGCCTTCCCCCCAGAGGCCCGATCATCGGAGGGGGCGAGACACCCGCCCTCCTACCGAGGCAACTTACCGGACTCCGGCGAGGCCCTTGCCGATGCCTTCCGTTGCCCATCCCTGCCAGGGCAGGGTGAAGAAGCGGAAGCCTTTCTCCTGCAACTGTGCCGGCGAGATGCCCGGGGGCACGAAGAACATGCCGGCGGCGACGCCGGCCGCTTGGCAGGCGCTGCCGATGCGGTCCAAGGCGGCGTGGTACTTGGGGTTCTCGTAGTCGAGAGGAACGTCGATGTTGATGGAGAGGTCCGAGGGCCCCACCAGCAGCACGTCGATGCCTGGCACGGCGAGGATGTCCTCGATGCCGCCCAAGGCCTCCTGGGTCTCGATCATCGGGATGATGAGCAGTTGCTCGTTCACCGCGTCCATGTATTCCCGATAGCTAGAGAATTCCCCCCATTCGCCGCGCATCCCGGCGGAACTGCGCTCGCCTTCGAAGGGATACTTGCACCACTTCACCATGTCGGCGGCTTGGGCGGCGGTGTTCACCATCGGCACCACGATGCCCTTGGCGCCCACGTCCAGGGCATAGCAGATCTGGTCGGGGCGCAGGTCGCCCACGCGGATGATGGGGATCGCGTTGGCGCCGCGCATGGATGCCACTGGCCGCGCCAATCCCTTGATGTCGTCGGTCGAGTGCTGGGTGTCGAACAGCAGGAAGTCAAAACCTGAGCCGGCGAGGAAGCGCGCCTCGCTGGCGATGCCTGCCGTGGTTCCCACAGCGGTCTGGCCCGCCTTGAGCATGTCCTTGACGCGATTCATCCGGTGATCCCTCCACAAACGAAGCGCGGATGTTACCCGCTTTGCCAGTGGCACGGCAGGCAACGCGGAATGGCGCGCCTTACGGCCCTTCGAAGGCACGTGCATCCGAGACGGGGGTCTTTCCGCCGCAGGGGGCGTCTTTTTTTTGCCTTCCCTCCAAGGCCCGTCCCGCACCGATCAGCCTGTCGTCCGTGGTGATAGGGTGCAAGTCTTGGCGGGATGAGTTCGAAGAGTCGGTTAGCTGCATGTTGGGCGTTCGGGTGAGTTCGACACGCACGAGGGTCCTAGGTGGGCTCGTGGCACTTGGGTTCTGCACCGGCGGGGCCTTTGCGGCGGATGGGTGGGCGCACTACGGCGCTTCGCTGGCGGGGGACCGCTACAGCACGCCGTCGGGGGTTGCGGCGGATTCCGTGCGGGGACTGGTGCCGGCGTGGACGTATCGGACTGGTGATGCCACCGATGGCCGCGACTTCGACGGCAATCCGTCGCGGTTCGTCGCGACGCCCATCCTGGTCGGCGACCGTCTGGTCGTTTCGACGCCATTCAACAGGGTCGTCGCACTTGATCCCGCAAACGGGAACGAGCTGTGGACGTTTGACCCCGGTGTCGATTTCTCGCGGCCGTATTCGGAGATGTTCACCTCCCGCGGCGTTGCAGCCTGGCGCGGGCCGCCGGGCGACGGGCCATGTCGCAAACGGGTGTTCCTTGGAACGCTCGATGCCCGTCTCATCGCGCTTGATGCCGAGACCGGTCTGCCGTGCGCGAATTTCGGCAAGCAGGGCACGGTCGATCTATCGGCCGGCATCCGCCTCTACTACAAGTGGGACTACTCGCTCACCTCGCCAACCACCGTCGTTGGCGACCTGGTCGTCGTCGGTTCGTCCATCGGCGACAACGGCAGAGCGGAGCTGCAGCCCGGCGTCGTGCGCGCCTACGACGTTCGCACCGGTGCCGAAGTTTGGTCCTTCGACCCCATTCCGCGCGCCGCGGATCACCCGGGCGTGGACAATTGGCCCAAGGGCGCTGATACGCGCACCGGCGCCGCCAACGTCTGGAGCGTCATCTCCGCCGATGCCGAGCGCGATATGGTGTTCCTGCCCACCACCTCGCCCTCGCCCGACTTCTATGGTGGCGAGCGTTTGGGCGACAACGCCTTCGCCAACTCGGTGGTGGCGCTCAGAGCGAGCACGGGCGAGTTTCTCTGGGGCTACCAAACCGTCCGACACGACCTGTGGGACCTGGATATCGCTTCCCAGCCACTCCTGTTCGATCACAGAGCTGCAGACGGCACGGTGCGCCCCGCCGTGGCCCAAGCGACCAAGATGGGCTTCGTGTTCGTGCTCGACCGCGAGACGGGCGAGTCGCTGCATCCGGTGGAGGAACGCGCGGTTCCGGCCAGCGACATTCCCGGCGAACGTGCCGCACCCTCCCAGCCGTTTGCCAAGCTGAGGCTGATCGCCACCGATGCGCGTCCGCTACCGCGCTGGAGTGTCTCGGACCAACATCGCGCCGGCTGCGATGCATTGCTTGCGGGCGTGCGCTACGAAGGCATCTTCACGCCGCCGAGCTTCCGGGGCAGCCTGCTCTTTCCGGGCAACGACGGCGGTGCCAACTGGGGCTCGATGGCCTACGACCCTGGCGCGCGCATCGGCTATGTAGCCGTCAACCGCATCCCCACCATCGTCAGGCTCATCCCGCGCAAGGAGTTCCGCTCTGCGAGGCGAGGCCGCACCCTGAACGGCAATCCTGCGGAGTTCGCGGAGCAAGGTGGCACGCCCTACGGCATGGCACGCACCGAGCTGCTGTTTGACGACTTCCCTTGCCTTGAAGGCCCGTGGTCCACGCTGGCGGCACTGGATCTCGACCGCGGCGAAGTGCTCTGGGAGCGCCCGGTGGGGAAGATCGGGTGGCGAGACCTCGGTCCGGTGGCAGGCAACTGGGGACACTTCATTCGCGGCGGGCCGATGGTTACGGAGGGCGGGGTGGTGTTCCTCGCGACGCCCTACGACCACACCCTGCGCGCGCATGATGGGGCGACGGGCGAGGTGCTGTGGTCCACCGTTCTACCCGCCGGTGCGCACGCCACCCCAATGGGGTATCGCCACGCCGGCACGGACTATGTGGTTGTGACGGCCGGCGGGTGGCTGACGGGAGGCGGGGGCCGAGGGGATTACGTGCTGGCGTTCCGTTTGGACGAAACCGAAGACCCCGCAACGTAGCGGCTGAGGCGGCCTTGAAGTTTCGCCGCAAGCGAAACTTCCAACGCGCCCGCAGGGCGCGCAGACACGCCTCCGGCAAGCATCCATGCTTCCGGAGGTGCGATGCCGTCGCGACCGGGCTACGCCTTAGCCGCTCGAGTCCGCTGCTGGCGCAGCGCGGCGCTCTGCCCAGGCTTGCTCGATCAGGGCCATCTGTTCGAGCCGCAGGTTGGACTTGGCGCCGGTGTCGACGCCCAGTTCCATGTAGGCCTCGTTCTCGCGGGTGTAGGCAGGCCACTCGGGCAGGCCCTCGCCGTTCGGGTTGCCGGTCTTGGCGAACTGGGTCCAGATGGTGGCCATGAGGTCCGAGAACGTGTGGTCTGCCTCTGTCGGCACGGCGCCGAAGAGCTCCAAGTTGCCGAACACGTAGCCAATTTCGGCGGCGTGGAAGGCGCGATACTCCTCCTGGCGCTCGATGGGCGGCTGCCAGGTGAACCAATAGAGGTACGCATCGCTAGTGACGTTCTCCATGCTGCGCACCCAGATGCGGGACGGATAGGCGAACAGCACGTCGCCAAACAGATCAATCCACGATCGCTCCGCCTCGGCGTCGTCAGCGCCGGGGTAGTGCGCGTCGATCCCCTCGACGCCGCCCAGGGTCGCCTCGGCGTATGCCGCGAGACCTACAACGCCTTCGCCGAACTGCGGCGTGAAGAACTCGAGGAATGGCGTGCCCTCGTCCGCGTTGGAACCGATCATCACAGGAACATCCGCCTGCCGTCCCTCGGCAAAGATGGTTGCCACTTCGTCGGGAATGACCTCGCCATCGACGATCGCCAGCGTGTCGTAGTTCGAGAATGCGGGGTCCGACTGAAACACCTCCAGCACGCGTTCCGCTGGTGCCTGCCGAAGTGCCGCCAGCGTCGCGTCGCCGCCTTCACCGGCGATGGCCGCCGCGAACCGCTCGCCAAGCGCCTCGCCGGAGCCGGCATAGCTCGTGGCTTCGGCACGGAACGCCATGGGCTGGAACGCGCCGCCGCTCTGGCCAATCACCCCATGGAACAGGCCCTGAGCCCGCGGACTTGCCTGCAACAGCGACATGCTGAGCGACCCGGCAGATTCGCCGAAGATCGTCACCCTGCCGGGATCACCGCCGAAGCGCGCGACGTTGTCCCGCACCCATTCGAGTGCGGCGATCTGGTCGCGGAGCCCCTGGTTGCCCGACACGCCGGCAGCATTCTCGGCACTGAGTTCGGGATGCGCGACGAAGCCGAATGGACCGAGCCGGTAGTTGGCCGTCACCAGCACCACGCCCTTCGACGTGAGCAGTTCGCCCGGGTACCTGTCGCCGGACCCGGTAACCAGCGCGCCGCCGTGAATCCACACCATCACCGGCAGCGCGTCGCCCTCGTGCTCGGCGCGGCTCCAGACGTTCACCGTGAGGCAGTCCTCGTCCATCTCGAAGCCCGTTTCGCCATAGAACTCGCCGCCCTGTCCCTGCGGCTGCACGCACGAGGGCCCGGCCGCTGTGGCATCCCGCACGCCTTCCCAAGGTGCAAGGGGTGCCGTGGGTGCCCAGCGCAGGTCACCGACCGGTGGCGCGGCGAAGGGAATGCCGTGGTATTGCTTGAGGCCGTCTTCGCCGATCGTTCCGCGCACGACGCCACCGGTGACGGCCACCTCTGCGCCGATGACTACCGGCGGAGGCTCTGCGGGCGCGGGTTCCTGAGCGGCCTGCTCCTGGCCACAACCAAGCGTCAGCCACAATGCCCCCATGGCGACTGCCGCCGCCAGCTTGCTGCGCACCATCCGATGTCCCCTCCATTCGGTTTCGCGTTGCATCGTACTGCAATCTCCCAAGCCGGTTGCGCGCCCTGACGGGCGCGTCGGCAGTTCGCTCGCTACGGCTAAGCGCATGAGGAAGGCCACCCGAAGAAGGGCGACGCGTGCGTCGCCCCTACGGCCCGGGACGTGACCGGCACTTCCTGTAGGGGCGACGCATGCGTCGCCCTGTCCGGCAGCCGCGTGCATTGCCGCCAGGTCCGACAGACCGCTAGCGGCGAATCCGACAGGCTGTTAGGTGCGACAATGCGCGCCCCTCAAGCCCCACTCCAGCGGAGAGCGCATGGACGATTTCGAGTTTCGGCCCGTCACCGAAGACGAGCTGAAGGAGTTCCGTCGGGTCCTGCATTACGTCTTTGCCGAAACGCCGGAGCCGGCGGAGGAGCGACGTCCTGGCGACAACGAGCCTGCTGAGGAAGCACCGGAAGAGCTCGACGCGGCGCTCAAGCCGGAGTGGACCCACGCCGCGTTCCACAAGGGCAAGATCGTCGCCAGTTCCGGCGGCTATCCGTTTCGCATGAGGATGAACGGCCGGGGCGTCGCCGCCGATGGCGTGACCGCCGTTGGCACCTACCCCGGCTTCCGTCGCCGCGGGCTTGTGCGCCGCCTCATCACCGACCTCCTGCATCGCGCCCACGACAACGGCCAGCCGGCGGCCATCCTGTGGGCGTCCATGGGTGCCATCTACCAGCGCTTCGGCTACGGACGCGGCAGCACGCAAGCCCGCTATCGCTTCGATCCTCGCCACTTCGACTTCCAGTTCGGGGAGCGCGCCGAGGGCTATACGCGACTTCTCGACCTTGACGCAGCACGCCCCATCGTCACCGACCTGTACCGCCGCTTCATCGAGGAGCGCAATCTCATGCTGCACCGCACCGACGTGATGTGGGACATCGTGCTGCCGAAGAAGAAGGCGCCTTGGTGCGCCGTGCACTTCAACGCCGACGACGAGCCGGTGGGCTACGTGACCTACAGCACAGGCGGCGAACTGTCCCCGTTTGGCCCCTCCCAGGAGCTTGCGGTGCAGGACTTCGTTTGGCTGGACATGACCGGCTATCGCGGGTTGTGGGAGTTTCTCGTGGGACACGATCTCGTCGGCCGCATCCTCTGGTGGCGGGCTTCGGAGGACGATCCTGCGCCGGAACTGCTGCTCGAACCCCGGCTGCTCGAACGCACCACCTACGACGGCATCTGGCTACGGGTGGTGGACGTTCGGGCGCTCTTGGAACAGCGGGGTTACGACACCGCCGGCGTAGCCACCATCGAGATCACGGGCGATCCCGAATGCCCTTGGAACGAAGGGGTATGGCGCGTCGAATCCGATGGCCAGGAAAGCGAGGCGCGTTCCGCAAGCGGACAAGTGGCCGACATCCGCACCGACCCGCGTGGACTCGCGTCGCTCGTCTCCGGCCACACGAGCGCCTCGGAACTGACGCGCTATGGCCGCATGGAAGTGGCCGACAGCAGGAGGCTGCCGCAACTCGACGCCCTCTTCGCCACCCGCCACCGCCCGACTTGCATGAACGACTTCTAGCAGCTGGCCTCGTAACGTTCGTAGTTCCCTGCCCGCCGAGGACGCCGGATCGCTGACGCACGAGGAACATGGCAGCGTTCCCCGTCACCCACGCGGGGCCCGTCTCGCGGGGAGGAGGCTGGTTGCATCTTCCGGGCCTTGGTTGCTTCGCCTTCGGCGCGAGGAGCGTGATGGGCCCTTGCTTCGAAGCACTTCGCACTGCGCCATCCGGCCGGCACGTTGGTGTGGACTCGGCTTTGCGGCACTTCCGTGGCTGTTCAACGTGTTAGGAAATCTGCTCCGTACGAGTTTTCAGTCCGGCGGGCCGGACGACAGGGAACAGGGCACCTTCGCCAGGCATCTTCGACTGTGCTCGCTCCCCGGAAGGGCAGGCAGTGCTCCATCGCTGGCAATCGAGGCCCACGAGAGCGCCCCATCGCTGACGGATTGGGTACAATCCGCGCCCTTTCGTCAACACAAGGGGGGGCGATGACAACCTTGTCCGCAGGCAAGCGCCTCAAGAGCGCTGTCTGTTCCACCGAAATCATGGTCATAGCGGCGCCGGACGGCGACGTGGAAATCACCTGCGGCGGCAGCCCCATGGGCGACGGCGCAACCAATGGCGGTGCCGTGGATCCGGGTCACGCGGAAGGAACCGCCATCGGCAAGCGCTACGTCAACGCCGATGGCAGCTTGGAAGTGCTCTGCGTCAAGGCGGGGGAAGGCTCGCTGGCGGCAGACGGCGACGCACTGGCGGTCAAAGACGCCAAGAAACTGCCCAAAACGGACTAGAAAAGCTCGCCGCCGGGCTCCCCGGCGCCGTTCGCGAACCGCGCTTTGGGGAGGGCGCCAAGCGAGAAGTGAATACCACCATGCTTCTGGAGATGGCGGCCGATGCCTTTGGCGATCGGGTGGCCTTCGTCGACCCGGTGGCGGATTCGTCCATCACCTATGCCGAACTGCTCGCCGCCGCCCGCACCGCGGCGCAGGCGGTGCATGACTCGGGCGCCGAGCGCCTTGCCATGCTCGATGTATCGAATCTCGCGATTCCGGTGGGCCTCTTTGCCGCCGGCTGGGCGGACGTGCCCTACGTGCCACTCAACTATCGGCTCACGGAAGCCGAGATCGACGCCCTCCTTGAGCGGATCACGCCGGCGTATCTCGTCACCGACATCACCCACTTGACGGCCTTCGGCGAACGGCAAGGCGTCGCCCTCACCAGTCGAGGCGACTTCCTCGGCATGGCGCGGGGCGGTGGCGGCGGTGAGGACTACCGGTCCATGGACCCAGACTCGGTGGGGGTTCTCCTCTTCACCAGCGGCACAACCGGTGCGCCCAAGGCCGCCGTGCTGCGCCACAAGCACCTCGTTTCCTACATCTTCAACTCCGTGGAATTCGGCGCCGCCGACGAGGACGACGCTGCGCTTGTCTGCGTTCCGCCCTACCATGTCGCCGGCATCGGCGCGGTGTTGAGTTCGGTCTATTCCGGGCGGCGCGTGGTGCAACTCGCCAACTTCAGCCCGGAGGCGTGGATCGAGATCGCGCGCACGGAGAAGATCACGACGGCTTTCGTAGTGCCGACCATGCTCGCCCGCATCGTCCACGCGCTCGAAGGGCAGGAAAGCGCCCACATGCCGCATCTTCAGTCGCTCTCCTACGGCGGCGGCAAGATGCCGCTGGCGGTGATCGAGCGGGCCATGCAGCTCTTTCCCGAAACCGACTTCACCAATGCATACGGCCTCACCGAGACCAGTTCCACCATCACGGTTTTGGGGCCAGACGAACACCGCGCCGCCGCCGGCAGCAAAGACGAAGCGGTGCGTCGCCGCCTGCAATCCGCTGGCGTACCGCTGCCCGGAATCGAGATCGAGGTGCGCGACGACGAGGGCCAGGCGCTTCCCACGGGCGAGCGGGGCGAGATCTACGTGCGCGGCGACCAGGTTTCCGGCGAGTACGAGGGCCGCGGCAGCACCGTGGGCGCCGACGGCTGGTTCCCCACCCGCGACGCCGGCTATCTCGACGAAGAGGGCTATCTCTTCCTCGAAGGCCGCGCCGACGACGTGATTGTGCGCGGCGGCGAGAACATGTCCCCGGGCGAGATCGAGGACGTGCTGCTCGAGCACGGCGCGGTGGAAGACGCCGCCGTGGTGGGCGTGCCGAGCATCGAATGGGGCGAGGCGGTGGTGGGCGCGGTGGTGCTGAAGTCCGCCGCCACGCAAGCGGAACTGCAAGACTGGGTCAAGCAGCACCTGCGCTCCTCACGAGTGCCCGAACGCATCGAGTTCTGGCAGGAGCTACCCTACAACGAAACCGGCAAGCTCCTGCGCCGCGTGGTCAAGGCACGCCTCGACGGCGACTAGGACGTTGCGCCGTAGTTGAGAACACTCCCACCTGGGAGAAGCCCCCCCTCCGAAAAGCGAGGCGCTTTTCGACTCCCCCGCAAGGGGGGAGTGACAGGAAGGCCCTCGCATCCCCAACAACGGTGGTGGCGCGCACTTTCCTGTCATCCCTCGCATCCCCAACGACGGCGGTGGCGCGCACTTTCCTGTCACTCCCCCTTGCGGGGGAGTCGAGAAACGGCGTTCCTCGCCGTTTCTCGGAGGGGGGATGTCGGGCGGTGTGCAGAGGCGCCAATCCGGGGCTAGCAATCCGACAGCTTGCACACGAACCCTCTCGAGGGGAAGGCAACGCTCCTATCGGTAGGTTGGGAAGGCAGAATGCCCTCCCTGCAAAGGCCCGTCGTTCCTCGAAGGAGTCCCGAATGCCCAAGCGCCCCCACATCGTCATCTTCAACCCCGACCAGTGGCGTGGCGATGCCCTTGGCCACCTGGGCCACCCGGCGGTCTCGACCCCGGTGCTCGACGGGCTCGTGGCGACGGAAGCCGTTTCCTTCCGCAACGCCTTCGTGCAGGCGACGGTTTGCACGCCGAGCCGCTGCTCGTTCATGACCGGCTGGTATCCACATGTGCGCGGCCATCGCACGATGCACCACATGCTGAACCCGGACCTAGGCGAGACGAACCTCCTCAAGGTGCTGAAGGACAACGGCTATTTCGTCTGGTGGGGCGGCAAAAACGACCTCGTGCCGGGACAGCTCGGCTTCGAGCGACACTGCGACGTTCATTTTCGGCCGACGGCGCTCGATTACGCACGTTGGGGCGTGACGCGCCGCGAGGGGAACCACGGCGGCGACCTCGCCTGGCGCGGGCCAGCGGATGGCGACAATCACTTCAGCTTCTTCAAGGGTCGCCTCGATGCCGCGGGCGAAGACGTGTACTGCGACGGCGACTGGTCGATGGTGTATGGCGCCATCGACTTCCTGCGCGAGCGCCAGGATTCAGAGGAGCCGCTGTGCCTGTTTCTGCCGCTCGGCTACCCGCATCCGCCCTACTGCGTGGAGGAGCCGTGGTACTCCCTCACGGACCGGTCGTCGGTGCCGACCCGCCACGTGTACGAAACATGGGACGACAAGCCCGCCTTGCTGGCCGGCATTCGCGATGGCCAGGGGCTGACCGGTTGGACGGAGGAGCGCTGGCGGGAACTTCGCGCCACTTACTACGGCATGTGCGCCCGCGTGGATCACCAGCTAGGGCTCCTGGTCGATGCGCTTCGGGAAGCGGGCCTCTATGACGACACGGCCCTGTTCGTGTTCTCCGACCACGGCGACTTCACCGGCGACTACGGCCTCGTCGAGAAGACCCAAAACACCTTCCAGGATGCCTTGAGCCGCGTGCCCTTTGTGGTGAAGCCTCCGAATGGCGCGTCACCACAGGGCATACGCGAGCAGATGGTGGAACTGGTGGACTTCCCGGCCACCGTGTACGACGTGGCCGACATCGACTGCGGCTACTGGCACTTCGGTCGTTCGCTCACGAACGTGCTGGCGGATCCGGGCGCAGGCCACCGCGACGCCGTCTTCTGCGAAGGCGGGCGGCTCGAAGACGAGGCGCAGGCCAGCGAACGCGAAAGCGCCTCGACCGCCTCGTCCCTCGGCCTCTACTCACCGAGGGTGAACCTGCAGGTGCGTGAAGACCGCCCCCTCCTGCACACGAAGGCGACGATGTGCCGCGACGCCCGCTTCAAGTACGTCCGCCGAGCCTACGAGACCGACGAGCTATACGACCTCGCAAACGACCCCGGCGAGACCCAGAACCTCATCCACGCGGCGGAATACGCCCCAGAACTCGCGCGCCTGCGCGACCGAATGCTCACGTGGTACATGGAAACCACCGACGTGGTGCCGCTCACCCCCGATCAGCGCAACTTTGCTCGCTAGCGCATTTGCAGGGCGGGTCTTCGGAGGGAAGGCATTCTGCCTTCCCTGCGCACCGTCAGGTGCGCGAGCGCGAGGTTGCGAAGGCAGGGCGCCTGACGGCGCCAGGGAAGGCAGAATGCCTTCCCTCCGAGAACCGTCCCATCGCCAAGTCCGACAGACTGCTAGCCCACAGTCCATTCGTCCGTTGCGCGGAGCTTTTCGATGAACTCCTCCGAATAGGCGCTTTCCGGGTCGGAGCGCACCATCCCGTCGAGGACGTGGGCGTCGTCGCCTACCAGGATGCGCCAGCGTTCCTCGCGCACGCCGTCCAGGATGATCGACGCGGCTTGCTCCGCCGTGGTGCGGGCGTTGTCGCGGAAGTTGCGGCCCATCTGTTCCATCATGGCTAGCACTTGCTCGTCGGAGGCGTCGTCTTCGAGCATGCCGAGGGAAGACCAGCGCTCGCGCGCCACTTCGAGCTCCGCGGCGGTCATCTGCCTCTCGTCGCGGCCGGTGATGATGCGGTTGGAGTTGAGGGCGATGGACGTGCCGATGTGGCCGGGCATCACCACGGACACCTTCACGTGCGGAGCGTTGGTGCCGAAGTCGTTGATGAGCGCTTCGGTGAAGCCCTTCACGGCGAACTTGGCGGCGCTGTAGGAACTGTGCGCGCTGGTGGGCCCCAAGGTCGCCCAGAAGCCGTTGACGCTTGAAGTGTTCACCATGTGCGCGTCCTTGCTCGCGAGCAGCATCGGCATGAAGGCGCGGGCGCAGAAATAGACGCCGAACCAGCAGATGTTGAAGGTGCGCTCCCAGGTGTCGCGGTCGCCGTCCACGAAGCTCGCGCCGGCACCGACGCCGGCGTTGTTGAAGAGCAGATCAATGTGGTCGGTGTCGTGCTCGCGCTTCACGGCGTCGCGGAAGTCGTTCACGGCCTCTTCGTCGGAAACATCGCAAATGAAGGTGCTGATGACGCGACCCTGGCTTGCCTCCGTCTCGCACAGGCGCCGGGTTTCGACGAGGTTGTCCTCGAGGATGTCGCACATGGCCACGTCGCAACCTTCGGCCACGAGTTGCCGGGCCAAGGCCCGCCCCATGCCGGTGCCGCCGCCGGTGATGACGGCGAGCTTGCCGCTGAAGTCCTTCATGGATGTTCCCCTTAGGAAGATTGTGTTGTCGCTCAGGTTCCATTCGGCCTCGCGGAGAGCCTCAGCCGAAGTACATGCCACCGTCCGTATTGCGGAGCTTGTCGCGAGCGATGACCATGCGGTGAACCTCCGAAGGCCCCTCGCCGATGCGCTTCACCCGCAATTCACGATACCACCGCTCAAGCGGCATCTCCTTGGCCATGCCCATGCCGCCGAACATCTGCATGGCGCGGTCAACCACCCGGCCGGCGGTTTCCGTGCCATAGAGCTTGCACACCGAAGCGTCCACCTTGCCCGGCAGGCCTTCGTCCACCTTGGTGGCAGCGTCATAGACCAGCAGACGCGCGGCGCGAAGCTCCACTTCCGAGTCGGCGATCATCCATTGAATGGCCTGCTTGTCGGCCAGGAAGCCGCCGCGCGCGGCACGCTGCTTGACCCAGCCGCAAGCCATGTCCAACGCTTCCTGCGCCATGCCGATGCATCCGGCGGCGTAGGGAATGCGAGCGTCCACCAGCCAGCGCTGGGCGACGCCGAAGCCCTGGCCCACCGGCCCGAGCACGTTGTCGGCCGGCACTTCGCAGTTGTCGAGCACGATTTCGTAGGGCGAGAGGGCCCGGATCACCTTGATTTCGTTGAAGGAGATGCCGGGGAAGGTCGGCTCGACGATGAACGCCGTGATCTCCGGCGGCGCACTCTCGGTGCCGTCCTTGGAGCGGGCGAAGATGATGCCGTAGTCGGCGCCCTTGGCCGCGGTGATCCACATCTTGCGGCCGTTCAGAACCCATGTGTCGCCCCGCTTCACGGCGCGGGTGCTGATGTTGTTGCGCGGATCGGAACCGCCCGTCGGCTCGGTGATGGCGACGAAGGCTCGCTTCTTCCCTTCGACGCAGGGGATGCCGTATTGCTCGATCTGCGCCTGCGTGCCGCCCCAGATGATGTTCGGCGCGCCGCCCCCGAACGCGCCTAGGGCCGGGGCGTAGCCACCGAGGCGGCACTTGGCGGATTCCTCGGCAATGATGACCCGGGCGAGGGCGGAGACGGGATTGCCGCCGTATTCCTCCGGCACCGTGAGCCGGGTGAGCCCCATGCCTTCGGCGATGTCGCGCAGATGCTGCCGGTCCTCGGCGCTGCACCCGGTGGCATCGTGCGGCAGCTTGTCCTCGATGGGCTTCACCTCCTCCCGCATGAACCGCCGCACCTGATCGCGCAGCAGCACCAACTCGTCGGGCAGGCTGAATCCGTAATGGTTCGTCTCGCTCACGCGCACCCCCTCTCCTTGACGCACTAACGTTAACCCGAAGGCCCGCAGTTGCGAAAGCAACCGCCGGCGCACAGGAATGGCCGGCCGAAGCTCTTCCCTGCACGTCCCGTCTATGGCCAACCGTGGTAGTTTCGAGCGGCCATGAGCCATGAACCTCCGTATCGGATCACGCCCCGCATCCTTGGCTTGGTCGAGGAGATTGGTGAGGCCATTGGCCGGGCGGAGTCCGAGGCGCTCTGGCAGGACTTGCGCCTGCGGCGTCGCAATCGCGTCCGCACCCTTCGCGGTTCGCTGGCCATCGAAGGGAATGCGCTCAGCGAAGAGCAGATCACGACGATTCTTGACGGCAAGCCGGTGGTGGGTCCGTTGCGCGACATCCAGGAAGCGCGCAACGCGATCAAGGCGTACGACGAGTTTGAACGGTGGGACCCGGGCGACGAATCCCATCTGCTTCGGGCGCACGAGCTGCTGATGGCCGCGCTGCTCGAGGAGCCGGGGCAATACCGCGAGGGACAGGTCGCCGTTGTTGGGGGCGGCGAGGTACAGCATGTGGGGCCGCCAGCCGCTCGCGTGCCTCAGTTGGTGAAGGACCTCCTGCTTTGGGTTGCGGCCACGGATGCCCACCCGCTCGTTGCGAGCTCAGTCTTCCACTACGAGTTCGAGTTCATCCATCCGTTCGAGGACGGCAACGGTCGCTTGGGGCGCCTCTGGCAGACGTTGATCCTCACGCGCTGGAACCCGCTCTTCGCCCACATCCCCGTTGAGAGCTTGGTCCACGCCCGACAGAACGAGTACTACCGGGCGATACGCGAAAGCACGGCGGAAGGCGCGAGTTCCAAGTTCATCGAGTTCATGCTCGAAGTCATCCTTGCGGCGTTGGCCACCCCCCAAGCCACCCCCCAAGAAAGCCCCCAAGTAATGCGGTTGCTCCGCGTGTTGACCGAAGCCATGCCGACCCGGCAGATTCTGCTCGCCTTGGGGCTCAGCGACCGCAGGTCGTTCCGGGCACGGTACCTTGCGCCGGCGATCGCGGGAGGCTACGTGGAACCGACGCGACCGGATGCGCCGAGAGCACCGAACCAGAGGTATCGACTGACACCCCGAGGTCGCGCTTTGCGGGATGCAACGTGAGCAGGACGCGCGACTGATGCCTCGCCCGTGCCGGGGTTAGACTCGCCGTCGTAGGACAAGGGGACGAACCTTGGCGAAAGTTCGGGAGCTGTTTCGGGATCGGAGCGTGGTTTCGTGGGCTCTCTACGACTGGGCCAACTCGGTTTTCGCTACGACAGTGATCGCCGGGTTCTTTCCCGTGTTCTTCAAGGAGTATTGGAGCGCCGGGTCCGATGCCGTCACCAGCACGGCGCAGCTTGGCTTTGCCAACTCCATCGGCAGTGCGTTCATTCTGATTGCGGCGCCGATCTTGGGCGCGATTGCCGACGGCGGCGGGGCGCGCAAGCGGTTTCTCGGCGTCTTCACCGGCCTCGGCATTGCCATGTCGGCGGGGCTGTTCTTCGTTGGGGAGGGCCAGTGGAGCACGGCGGCACTGGTGTATGTGCTTGCCAGCATTGGGTTTTCTGGCGCGATCGTTTTCTATGATGCGCTTCTCGTGGGGGTGAGCACGCCGGATCGCTACGACGAGGTCTCGGCGCTTGGCTACTCGCTCGGCTACATCGGTGGCGGGCTCCTGTTTGCGCTCAATGTGGCCATGACGCTGTCGCCAGAGACGTTTGGCCTTGCCGGCGCGGCGGAGGCTGTGCGGCTGTCATTCCTCACCGTGGCGCTGTGGTGGCTCGTGTTCTGCATTCCGCTGTTTCGGAACGTCGCCGAGCCGCCTCGAGTGGAGGTGGCGGTGGGTGCGGTTGCCGCCGGATTCCAAGCACTTGCGAAGACGTTCCGCGAGTATCGGGCACACCGCATGGTGGCACTGTTTCTGCTGGCGTATTTCTTCTACATCGACGGCGTCCACACCATCATCCGCATGGCGGTGGATTACGGGCTGTCGCTGGGCTTTCCTTCCGAAAGCCTCATCGTGGCGCTCCTCATCACCCAGTTCGTGGGCTTCCCGGCGGCACTGGCTTTCGGCATCGCCGCAAGGAGGTTCGGGCCCAAGCCGACCCTCTATTTCGGCGTGGCGATCTATGTGGCCGTCACCATCTATGCGTATTTCATGACCTCGGTGACGGAGTTCTACGTGCTCGCGGCGACGGTTGGCTTGGTGCAGGGCGGCGTGCAGGCGGTGTCGCGGTCCCTCTTCGCCCGCTTCGTGCCGCCAGCCCAGGCTGGCGAGTTCTTTGGCTTCTTCAACATGCTGGGCCGCTTCGCCGCCATCATCGGGCCGGCGCTGGTGGCGATCACGGGCGTCCTCACCGGCAGCTCGCGGCTCGGGATGCTGTCGGTGGTGATCGTCCTTGTGATCGGCCTCGTTCTGCTCGGATTCGTGCGCGAGGAGGGCGTGACCGCAGCCGAGCACTAGGTGGGCTCCGGGGCCCTGGGGGCGAGGGCGTCTCGCCCTCGCACGCGCCGCAAGGCGCGCTCCAGAGACACAGTGCGTGGTCGTCTGCAAGCGTTGGCAAGGACGCGCCTTGCGGCGCGTGGGAGGGCAAGATGCCTCCCCCCAAGACGCTCCCCCGCAGCCTTGCCGACGGGACCATTGTCAAATCCCTGCCGTCCGCGACCCGGCGTCCGCGCCGCGCCGGAGACTTCCATGCGGTTCAATCGCCTTGGCGAACGTCGAGAACCTCACCCGTGCCGTGGGCGGGTTCGGTGGCGTACCAGCTTGTGAGGTTTACGCTCCAGCCAAGGTGCTTGCCGGCGCGGGCGCAGCGCTGAGACAGTTCATAGAAGGTGGGGCGTCCGGGATCAGCGATCACGACTCTTTCCGTGCCGCCCTCCATCGCCCGCGACACCAAAGCCGCCATCGGCTTCACCATGCGGTCCCAGAAGCAGATGTCGGCGCCGATGAGCATCCGTTCCTCGCCCAGCCGTTCGGCGGGGAGCTTGTTGAAATCCGCCTTGAGGGGCGCCACCTCCACGCCGTTCAAGGACGCCGTGATCTCCAGGAACGGGAACACATCCTCGTCGATGTCCACGCCCGTCACTTCGGCGCCAAAACGTTGGGCGCAGAACACCGCGGCGGGCCCCCAGCCGCAGCCGAGTTCCATCACTCTGGAACCTCGTTCGGGCGGGTGATGCAACAGGTAGTCCATCAGCAAATAGCTGGCCCGCCACGCCTTGTTGCCGTGCACCGAGGGCTTGTACACGCGCCGCAGGCGGCGAATGAACCGATGCTTTGAGGTCAGCAGGAAGATGCCGTAGGCCTGCCGAATGTTCGGCTCCGGCAGGGCTTCAAGCTTGGGCATGGCGCTTGTTTCCTCGGCGCTATCGCCGCCGGCTCTCCCGGAACGGGTGCGCGTCAGCCACTTCTTCGTCGAGTTCCACGCCAAGCCCCGGCTCGGTGGGAGGGATGATGTAGCCGTCTTCCCACTGAATGGGTTTCTTCAGGATCTCGGCGTGGAAGCCGTCGAAGCGCTCGATGCTCTCCTGCACGAGGAAGTTCGGACTGCACGTGTCCACCTGAATGTTGGCGGCGGCCTCGATGGGACCGCAGTAGAGGTGCGGCGCAATCTGCGCGTAGTACGCCTCCGCCATGCCAGCGATCTTCTTCGCCTCCAGAATGCCGCCCACGCGACCCAAGGCCATCTGCAGGATCGCCGCCGCCTGTTTCTCGAGCAGTTCCCGGAACTCATGCTTGGTCGCGAGCCGCTCGCCGGTCGCTACCGGAATGCTCGTGGCCCTAGCCACGCGCGCCATCTCGTCGCGGTTCTCCGGTGGCACCGGTTCCTCGAACCAGAGTGGATCGTAGCGCTCGATGCGCTTGGCGAAGCGAATGGTGCCCGATGTGGTGGATTGCCCATGCGTGCCGATCAGGATGTCGCAGCGCCCGCCCACCGCTTCGCGCACGCTCTTCACCACCGCCTCGGCGTTGTCGAGCCGGTCCAGCGGCGGCTCGCGGGGGTCTTCAAAGCCCATCACGTCGATGAGCGGATCGAACTTCACTGCGGTGAAGCCCTGCTCGACATAGGCGGCAGCGCGCTCGCCAGCGGCGTCCGGATCGGTGTGCGGCGAGGTTCGCTCGCCAGCGGCGGGGTATAGGTACGTATAGGAACGCAGCCGCTCGTGGTACTTGCCCCCAAGCAGGTTGTACACCGGCTGATCGAGCGCCTTGCCGACGATGTCCCAGCAGGCCATCTCCACCGCGCTCAGGATGCCGGCGACGGTGTGGTCAGGGTGCTGATGATGGTCATGCCCCTCATACCCCTCGCCGTAGTACACCGCCCGCCAAAGCCGCTCGATGCCAAACGGGTCGCTCCCCTCAACATACGTCTCGAACACATCCTCGATCAGCCGCACCACCGTTCGCGGATGAAACGGCGCCTTGTACACCTCGCCAACGCCCTCGATGCCGTTGTCGGTTATGAGCTTCAAGAACACCCAGTTCCGCCCGCCCCGATACGGCGGCGGCGTCCCGACAACCCAAGTCTTGAGGGTGGTGATCTTCATGCGGACGTTTCCTTATTGCGCGATTTCCCACCATAGCAGCCACGTTGCCGTAGCGGCGGAGACTTGGCGCGAGCCGTCCTGGGCGAGCATCTTGCGACAATTGCTGCAACCGGAACGACGCAAGGAGAGGCAAGTGGCAGTTGCACCAACGAGTTCAGGACGGGTGATGGGCAGGGAGCGCGATGGCGTGCTTCTCTTTGCCGGGGTGCCGTATGCGGCGCCGCCGACTGGGGCGCGGCGGTTTCGGGCAGCCCAGCCGCATGAGGGCTGGAGCGACGTTCGCGATGCGCGGAAGTTTGGGCCGGCGGCGCCGCAAATTTCGAGTGGGGGGATGACTGATCCGGCGCCGGTTCGGTGGGATGAAGATTGCCTGACGCTGAACATCCAGACGCCGGCGCTCGACGATGGCGCGAGGCCGGTGTTGGTGTGGATCCATGGCGGCGGCTATCGGAACGGGCAGGGGGCGGTGCCCTGGTACAACGGCGCCCGTTTCGCTGCCAATGGCGATATCGTGGCGGTGACGATCAACTATCGGCTCGGCGCCTTGGGGTTCACTGATCTGTCGCGCTTTGGCGAGGAGTTCAGGGCCTCAGGCGTGAATGGGCTGCTCGACCAGATCACGGCCTTGGAGTGGGTGCGAGACAACATCGCGGGATTCGGCGGGGACCCGACCAAGGTGACCATCGCCGGAGAGTCGGCGGGCGGGTTTAGCGTCGCGACGCTGCTTGGTTCGCCACGGGCCTCCGGCCTCTTTCGTGGGGTGGTCGCGCAAAGCGGCGCGGCGCACCATGTCTTGCCGGCGGAGGCGGGCGGGGTGGTTGCGGATCGGTTCCTGGAGGCGTTGGGCACGGATGACGTCATTGGCGTGGAAGCCGCCGGCGTCGATGCCGTCCTCGATGCGCAAACGGAGGTTGCCAGCGCCTTGGAGGGCGGGCCTGGGCTGGCTGGGGAGCTCGGCGTGCCGGTGTCGGCGTTCTATCCGGTGGTGGGCAACGAGGTGCTGCCGCAGCCGCCACTCGATGCGATCTCGGGCGCCCTCCATGCCGATGTCGCGTTGCTCGCCGGCTCGAACCGCGACGAAACCACGCTGTGGGGCTATGGGGAGGTGGACGAGGCGCGGCTTGCCCGCACTGCGGAAGGCTTTGGCGGGCTTGATCTCATCGACACCTATCGCCGCACGCGCCCGGAAGCCTCGGTGGAACAACTGATGATCGCGCTGACGACCGACCACATGTTCCGCATCCCCGCCATCCGCCTCGCGGAGGCGCGTGCAGAGGGCGGCAAGACATGGCTCTATCAATTCAACTGGCGGTCGCGCAATGAACGCTTGGGCGCCACGCATGCGCTGGAAATCCCGTTCGCGTTCGACAACCTGCACCAACCGGGCGTGGACGTGTTCATCGGCGACGGCCCGTCACCACAGCACGTGGCAGACGCCGTCCACGGCGCATGGACGCGCTTCATCAAGGGAGGCGATCCCGGCTTCCCGCGCTACGCCTTGGGCAGCCGCGAGACGATGGTGTTCGACGAGGCGTCCGGGGTGGTGGTGGACCCAGACGCGGAGGAACGCGAGGCTTGGGAGGGCAGGCGCTAGGGACACCCCAGCTTAGAGAAGGGCGCTCCAAGTCGCTCCGAGGGTCAGTCCGCGGGTTGGGCTTCGGGTGCCGTATGTGCTGCGGCGCTTTGCCACCAAGGCTTTGGAAGCGGCTTCTCCTGTGGCCAGATCTGATTCAGGGTATCCGCTTCGAAAACCTCTCCGTTCTTCACCACCCAAACCAAATCCTTTGTTGCCCGCAAGTCCTCCATCGGGTCCCGGGACAGGACCACCATGTCGGCCAGCTTGCCCGGTTCGAGGGTGCCTAGGTCCTGGGCTATGCCGATGATTTCCGCGCCGTGGCGGGTGGCGGCGGTTAGGGCCTCTATGTTGTTGAAGCCGCCGCTCGCTACCGCCCACAGTTCCCAGTGGAAGGACAAGCCTTGGAGTTGGCCATGCGAGCCGATGCCGATGCGGCCGCCGGCCTGGGAGATCTTGTGGGCTTGCTCCGCCAAGGTGCGGAATACGTGCTCGTGTTCGTGCACCCAGGGGCGACGTAGGGCGCGGGCGGCAAGGGCTTCTTGCGGGATGAAGCGGGCGAGTTTCGCGTCGGTCCACGGGGATTCGCGGGTGTAGAACCAGTTCTCGGCGGAGGGGCCGCCGAAGGCGACCAAGAGGGTTGGCGTGGAGGCCATGCCGGAACGGGCGACGAGCTGCACTACGTCCGATTGCAGCGACAACAACGGAAAGTTGTGCTCGTTGCCGGTGAAGCCGTCGATGGCGTGGGTGAGGTCGAGCTTCATGTCGAGCGCGCCTTCGGTGGTGGGCATTAGGCCGAGGTCCCGGGCGGCTTGGGCGATCCACTGTCTTTGGCGGCGGCTGCCGGCGATGTAGGACTTGAGGTTGCGCACGCGGTAGTGGGTCTTGTACCGCGCCAGCACGGCGCGGGCGTGTTTGCGGGAGGTGAACTCGTTGTCGTTGAAGATGCCTGGGCCGGTGGAGAACGCGCGCGGGCCCAGCATCAGGCCGGCGTCCACGAGGTCTTGGTAGGCGAGGATGTCCACGGTAGATGGCTGCACGTCGATGCCGGTGGTGACGCCATAGGCGAGGTTGGCGAGGAACGACCAGTTGACGAGGTCCGGCACGCGCCGGAGCGGGCGAAAGTGCGCGTGGGCGTCCACGAAGCCGGGGAGAATGGTGTGGCCGCTGGCGTCGAGCCGCGTGGCCTCCTCGGGAACCGGCGTTTCGGCATCCCCCACGGCGACGATGCGGTCGCCTTCAATGACGATCACGCCGTTCTCGATCGGCGCGGCGTCTGGGGCCATGGTGAGGATGGTGGCGCCGACAATCGCCAGGGTGCCTTCTGGCTTGTGCCGTGGCAGCCAGACGTCGAGGGGCGTGGCGACTACCGCTTCGTGATCCTCCCGCAGGGGTTCGTCGTCATCCTTGTCTGATTTGGCGCGGCTGTTGTTCGCCGCACCAAACTCGATGCTGGCGAGGGGCCGTTGATGGAGCGTGGCCCCGGCGGTCCAAAACACCGTTTCGCCATCCACGCTCCAGCCGAACGAGTCCGCACCGATATCCGTGAGTCGCGCCAGCGGCAGCGCGGCTGACGTGAGGTCCACCTCGGCGTTCTGCAGAGGCGTGTTCAGAAGTTCCACCAGGTAGAGCTGATGCGCGTGCAGCACGAGGGCGCGACTGCCTCCCGGTGCGAGGCGGATGTCGGCGACGCGCACCTTGTCTTCGGCGCCGTAGATGCCGTAGCCCTTCGCGGAGAGGACCTTGCGGCGGTCGCTGCCGTCGAGACGCATGGAGACGAGGCTGCCGCCGCCGCTGTCGTAGAGGTAGATGCGGTTTGGTTCCGGGCCGAAGTGCGGTTCGATCAGGCCCCGTGCCGGCGTGATGACGAGCGCCTCGCCTTGGCGGCGCGGGAGCAGCATCACGTCCGAACCCACCGGTGCGCCGAAGTCGTACTCGCGGGTGAGGCGCTCGTGGGTGGTGGCGCGCAGGACGGCGATCTGATCGCCAGCGGGCGTGAATGCCGGGTCGGTGTAGTAGGCGGGGTGCTCTGTGATGCGCCGCGGTTTGCCGCGACCGTCGGCACGAATGCGCCAGACATGCCCGCCGCGTGCGGCTTCGGCGCCGGTGGTGTCCCACGAGACGTAGACGATCTCGCGTCCGTTCGGGGACCACGCCGGTTGATAGGCGGTCTCGCCCGGCTTCGTCAGCGCCCGTGTCTGGCCGCTCTCGAGGTCGTGCACGTGCAGCGTGGTCAGCGCGGAGAAGGCCACTCGCTTGCCGTTCGGGGAGAGCACGGCATCGCTTGCCAGCCGCGCCTTCACGGGCCCGACGCCGGTCCGGTAAGGAGCGTAGAGGCTCGGTCCGAGTGTTTGCTCCACTTGCACGATGAACGGGATGTCGGTGGCCGTGCCATCGCCGATGCGAAGCCGCGTCAGGCGTCCATTGCGGGCCAGGATCAGGTGCTCGTCGTCTGGGGTGAAGGCATAGCCCGGCAGGAGGTCGCGCGTGTAGCGGGACTCCTGATCGTCGCGCTCCACCGGGGCCGTGAGCAGGCGGTCCTCGCCGGTTTCGAGGTTGCGCAGGCGTAAGGCGGTGGCGCCGGCGGCGGGTGCCGGAATGCGGGTGCCATACACCAAGAGCTTGCCGTCACTGGACAGACGTGGGCGAAAGGCGCTGCCGCGGGCGTTGGTGAGGGTGTCCTCGATACCGGACTCGATGTCGCGGCGCACGATCTGCCACAGCGGCAGCCTGAGGTCGTAGCCGAAGCCGCCGCGTTTGCTGGCGTAGTACAGGAAGCGGGCGTCAGGCGAGTAGACGGCGCCCAAGGCGTTGGATCGCCGCCGCGCCGGCGTGTCGCTCGCGGGCTTGGCGCGGGTGACGCGCACGCCTTTGCCGCCTTCCACGTGGTGCGCCCAGAGTTCGAACGTGCGCAGTCCCCACGATGTGCGCGAGACGATCACGTGGCGGCCGTCTGGCGACCAGGAAGGGGAAGCGTATTCGATGCGATCGCCACCGGCGGAGAGCTTCGATGGATCGCTGCCGTCGGCGGCCATGATCCATAGGTTCTCGGTGCCGTCCCGGTCGGAAAGGAAGGCGATGCGGTTGCCGTCCGGCGAGAAGGCCGGCTGGCTGTCGAAGGCCATGCCGCGGGTGAGGGCCTCGGCACGTCCCCCTTCCATGGGCACGGTGTAGAGATCGCCCAAGGCTTCGAAGACGATGGTTTGGCCGTCGGGGGAGACGTCGAGCGACATCCAGGTGACGGAGTCGGTCTCGAACGAGACGGTGCGGGCGCTTTCCGGTGCCTCTTTGACGAGGGGGAGCTCCGTGGCGGATGCCACGGCGCTCAAAGCGACGAAACACGCAAGTGCAAGCGCACGAATGCGTTTGCCACGGCCAATGGCCAACCATCTCACAGCAACCCGGAGGGAGGGCGTCCCGCCCTCCAAAGCGTGCACCCCCCGGAGGGAGGGCGTCCCGCCCTCCACACGCGCCGACAGGCGCGTCATCCTGGCAGTGGCTGCGGCGTTCATGTCCCGCCTTTCACCCTCTCTTCATCGGCGGCAAGCCGCTTGCGCGCCTTGCGGCGCGGTGGAGGGCGAGACGCCCTCCCTCCAAAGGGCTTTCCCTCCCTCCCCTGGCCTCCTTTCATCCGCGGGCATCCGGCTGCCCTTCCGTTGCTTGCTCGTCGCTGGCGCCGTCCTGCAGTCGCTGTTCGAGTCGCGCCAGGGTCGTTCGCGTCCTCTCCAGTTCTGTCACGATTTCCTTGTAGGAGGGTTCCGACCGCAGTTCCGCCAGGCGCTCCTGCTTGGCTTCGTCGAGGTTGTTGAGCACCACCGCGATGAAGAGATTCACGACCACGAAGGTGCCCATCACCACGAAGCTGACGAAGTAGGCCCAGGCCCACCAGTGCGCCTGCATCGCCGCATACATGATGTCGGTCCAGTCCTCCAGCGTGACGATGCGGAACAGCGACAGCAATGCGATGCCGAGGTTGCGCCAGTGGGTGGGGTCCACCTCGTGGAAGAGGTGATAGCCCGCTACCGCATAGACGTAGAAGATGATGGACAGGAGCGCTATCACGTTGAACATGCTGGGAATGGATCGGATCAACGTGGTCACGATCAGGCGCAGTTCCGGCAAGGCGGACACCAACCGCAGCACCCGCAGCAGCCGCGCGAGGCGCGCCACGGTCGCCAGTTCCCCCGTGCTTGGCAGCAGGCTGACGACGATGATGGTGAAGTCGAAGACGTTCCAGCCATCCTTGAAGTAGCGCTCGATGCGCGGATAGTGCGCTGCCATCTTGATGAGCGCCTCGATCACGAAGATGCCGAGGAAGACCTGATTGGCGGTGCCTAGGCCCTCGCCGAAGCGATCCCTGGCGACGTCCCACGTGTCGAGGCCAATGACCGCCGCGTTCAGCAGGATGATGCCGGTGATGCCGTGATTGAACCAGGGCGCGCCGACGATGCGCTGTGCCCGTTTGGTGATGCTGCCGGCAGTCATGGGAGGGCGCAGCGCCTCATTCGAGTTCGCGGAAGCCGCTCTCGGCCATGCGAGCGGCGCGGAAGATGGCGCGGCCCTTGTTCATGCTCTCCTTCCACTCGAGCCGCGCAATGGAGTCCGCGACCACGCCGCCGCCGGCGTGGATGTAGAGCTTGCCGTCCTTGAGGATGGCGGTGCGGATGGCGATGGCGGTGTCCATGTTGCCGTTCCACGAGAGATAGCCCACGGCGCCGCCATAGATGCCGCGCTTGACCGGCTCGAGTTCGTCGATGATCTCCATGGCACGAATCTTTGGTGCCCCGGAGAGCGTGCCAACGGGCAAGGTGGCACGCAGCACGTCCATCGCGCACTTGCCTTCGGCCAGCTTGCCGATGACGTTGGAGGAGATGTGCATGACGTGGGAGTAGCGTTCCACCACGAATTCCTCCGTCACCTGCACGCTGCCGATTTCGGCGACGCGCCCGACGTCGTTGCGGCCGAGGTCGATGAGCATGAGGTGTTCGGCGAGTTCCTTGGGATCGGACAGGAGCTCTTGCTCCATCGCCAGATCCTCCTCCTCGGTGTGGCCGCGACGGCGCGTCCCGGCCAGCGGGCGGTTGACGACGGTTCCGTTTTCGACCCGGGCGAGGATTTCGGGCGAGGAACTGACGATGTGGAAATCGTCGAGATCCATGAAGTACATGTAGGGCGACGGGTTGAGGCTGCGCAGGGCGCGATAGAGGTTGATGGGCTGCGCCAGAAAGGGGATGGACATGCGCTGCGCCAGCACCACCTGCATCACATCGCCAGCACGCGTGTACTCGCGGATTCGCTCGACGCCCTGCATGAACCCCTCGCGCCCGAAGCCGGAGGCAAAGTCGCTCTCTTCCACCGGCTGGTTGGCCGTGGCGGTGTGGATGTCGGGCTTGTGCGACAGCAGCCGGGCGGCGCGTGCTTCGAGCTGCTCGCGGGCGGCGGCGAGGGCACCCGGCTCTCCGGCTTCCGCCAGCGCCACCAGCTTCATGCGCCCGGAGACGTTGTCGAAGATGATCACGTCCGTCGAGAGCATGAGCAGGATGTCCGGAGTGTGCAGGTCGTCCGGCGGTGCGCCACCGGCGAGGCGCTTTTCTACGTAGCGGATGGTGTCGTAGCCGAAATAGCCAACCAGACCCCCGAAAAAGCGCGGCAGGCCCGGCAGGTCTGGCACGCGGAAGCGACGGCGGTAGTTCTCGATCCAGGTGAGCGGATCGCCGGTTTCGGCCGCTTCCGTGACGGTGCCGCGGTGCGTGACCGTGAGCCGATTGCCATGGACCCGCAAGATGGTGTCGGAGGGCAGCCCGATGATCGAATACCGCCCCCACTTCTCACCCCCTTGCGCGGCGGATTCGAGCAGATACGAGAACGGCCCCGTCGCCAGCTTCACGTAGGTGGAAAGCGGCGTATCGAGATCTGCCAGCGCCTCGTGGACGACGGGGATGTGCGTGTGCCCTTGCGCCGCAAGGCTGTCGAAGTCCTGCTGGTTCACGGTCGATCCAAAGCATGCCGGATCGTGAAAGGCGCGAAGTTTGCCGCAAAACGCCGCCAAGGTCGTGCCTTCTTTGGCGGGATGCCGAAACGCGAGGCAAGCGTCCGCCGCCCTCGCAAGGCAATAGCGCGCCCTCCGCCTCCAAGCCTAGCCATCGAACGCCGCGGCGCGCTTGTCATCGGCTGCCGTGCCCGTAAGATGCGGCTGCAACAGGCATTGGAACGACCATGACGATGACGAAGGGCCTCTGCGGCAGCCTCGTGGCGCTCATCACGCCCATGACGCGCTCGGGCGATGTGGATTTCGGGGCGTTGGATCGTCTGATCGACTGGCACATCGAGTCCGGCACCCACGGCATCGTGCCGGTGGGCACCACGGGCGAATCCGCCACCTTGACGATCCCGGAACACCACCGGGTCATCGAAGCGACCATCAGGCGCGTGGATGGCCGCGTGCCGGTGATCGCCGGCGTCGGTGCCAACGCCACCGCCGAAGCCATCGAACTCACGAGCGCCGCCAAGGAAGCCGGCGCGGACTACGGCCTCTCCGTAACGCCCTACTACAACAAGCCGCCGCAAGAGGGCCTCTACCGCCACTTCATGGCCATTGCCGACGCCGTGGAGTTGCCTCTCGTGCTCTACAACGTGCCGCCGCGCACCTCCATCGACATGCAGGCCGAAACCGTGGCTCGCCTGGCGCCGCACCCCAACATCGTCGCCATCAAGGAAGCCTGCGGCGATGCCGACCGGGTGGCCGAAATCCGCGCGCTGGCCGGTGACGAATTCATCCTCCTGTCGGGCGAGGATGCCCAAACCCTCACCATGATGGGCCACGGCGCCGCTGGAACCATCACGGTGACCGCCAACGTCCTGCCGGAACACATGGCACGGTTCTGCCAGGCGCATCTCGACGGCGATGCAGCAGGTGCCGCGAAGATCGACGCCGAACTGCAACCCATCCACGATGTGCTGTTCATCGAGACCAGCCCCATCCCCACGAAGTGGGCGCTTGCGGCAATGGGACGGATCGACGCCGGCATCCGCTTGCCGCTGGTGGAACTGACTGAGGCGTCACAGGTCGAAGTTGGGCGGCGACTTTCTGCAATTGGCGCACTGTGACAGAACTCCGATGCGATGGCGTGTTCGCTCACCCTCCGGCTAGGAGCCAGCGCCGTTTTCTGCGCGGCAGGCTCCTAGGGCGGGTCCTAGGCGCCTGCGCCGCAACTGCACTAGTAGCGGGATGTGGCTGGTGGACCAGCGAGGAACGCTCGCCCTACCCCTACCTCAACGCCGAGCCCGGTGGCACGCTTGAGGTGCCGACGGACCTCGTCGGCGTCACCATCGAAGACACTTGGCCGATTCCCGACATCGACGACCACCCCTTGGCCCGGGTCTATCCCGGCCAAGCCCCGCGGCCAGAGATCTTCGTCGGCCGCGAAGATCGGGACGCCGTCAAGATTCAGCGCTTGGGCGAACGCCGTTGGGTGGTCGTGGCGGACCCGCCGGAGCTGGTCTGGCCGGTGGTCAAGCAGTTCCTCACCGACGCCAGCGTCGCCATCGCCGGCGAAGACCCGCCGCAAGGCGTGATCGACGGCGGCTGGCTCGACATTGCCAGCGGCGATTCCGAGGACATCATCCGCTCGACCCTGCGCACGGCGAGGGAGGAGGCGGACGTCACCACTGGCCGCGACCGCGTACGCTTCCGCGTCGAGCAGGGCATCCGCCGGGGTTCCACCGAGATCCATTTGCGCCACGAGAACGACGCCCTGATGCAGCCGCAGGACGTGCTCGCGGAGACCTCGGCCATTCCGGGCGCGGAAGAGTCGATTCTTGGCGAATTCGGCAGCTACTACGCTGCTGGCGTCGCCAGCGAAACCGTCTCCATGGTGGGCCGCGACGTGGCAACCGAGAGCAAGGCGCGAGTGGAACGCGATGAGGCCGGTCATCCTGTCCTGCGCCTGAACGTCGATTTTGACCGCGCCTGGGCCACCGTGAGCCAGGCCTTGGGCCGCGCCGCCGTCGACGTGCTCCGCGAAGACCGCGACGCTGCCCTGATCGAGGCCATGGTGGAGCCCGAAGGCGCCGGTGTCGCTCGCCTCTTGCGCGGCAGGTCGCAACGCGCACGCCCGGTGCGCATCCGCATCACCCCCGAAGACGACGGCTACGTGGTCAACGTGCTCAGCCTCGAAGGCGCACCCGTGGCGGTGGAACTCAGCGAACGCGTCCTCGCCGTGCTGCGGGAATACGCCGCCTGACGGCTAGCCCGAATCTCACCAGATCTCGCTTGCGGACGACGATGCACTCGCTGTGGCTGCGCAAGTCCAAGTCTGTTGCGGGCTTGCGCTGAAGGTTATAACGTAACGTTTTCACCCGAGGGAGCGCTACGTGGCGCTGGAATCAAAGCCGGTCATCCAATCGCCGATCTTGGCGGAAGGGCAAGCTGGAACACTGGTCGATCATCGTGGCGCACCGCACGATGGTTCCGGGACGATTGCCATGGACCTGCTTGGTGCCAGGAGCGTCCGCTGGAGTGCGGCAGCGCGTCCGGACCTGTACGCAGCGGGGCTGTCGATGCTCTGCGTGCTGCACTGCGTTGCCTTGCCTGTGCTGGTGGCGTTCATGCCCATGGTCGCGCAGGCCGCCGAAAGTGAACTCGTGCACAAGCTCCTGGTCCTTGCCGCCGTTCCCGTGAGCCTCCGCGTGGTTTGGCAAGCCCGGTCGGTGACCGGCAACCGATTGTTCTTCGGCGTAGTTTTGGCTGGCCTTGCACTCTTGTTGCTAGCCGCATTCGCAGAACCCGTCTCCGCATACGAGGAACCGGTCACGGTCTTCGGCGGTGCGCTCCTGATCTCGGCGCACATCTGGCACTGGCTGCGAAAGTGTGGCGGTGGCAGCGTTCCCAGCGCGCCGATGGAATCGAGCGAGTGCCTCGACTGTCGGTGTCCGGAGTAACCGGAAGTGCATTGCGGACTTCGGAGGATGGTTCGAGTTGGCTAGGCGGCCGCCAAGCGCGCCCCTCGCTGCGAAGTGGCAAAAGCTCGCCGAAGGCCGTTGCGCAGAGCGAGGCGAGCGACTAACGCCGGCTCGCCTCGCCGTTTATGCCGAAATGCTGGCCCACGACCGACCCCTTTCCGCCTACGAACTCATTGGCCTCTTGGAGGAGCGCCAGAAGCGCAAGATCGCCCCCCTCACCGTGTACCGCCACCTCGACTTCCTCATGCGCGTGGGCCTCGTCCACCGCCTTCGATCCGCCCACACCTACATGCCCTGCGACCACCCGGATCACACCCACGAAAGCCAGTTCCTCCTCTGCTCATCCTGCGGCCACGTGGACGAAGTGGAATCGACCGGCCTAGAAACGCTGCTGGCCCAGATCGCAAACGAGCGCGGCTTCCGCCCAAACAACACCGTCGTCGAAGTCACGGGCGTCTGCGGCACCTGCGCCGAGCAAGGCTGACCGCTCCTCGCGCGAACGCGAGGCTGCAGGACTTGACTCGAAGCGAAGGCCCTTGGAGCGAGCGCGTCCCGCCTCGCACGCGCCGATAGGCGCGCAGGTCTTGAGGAATGCACTTGCGCATGAACGCCCTGCGGCGCGTTTCGAGGGCGAGACGCCCGCGCCCCCAAAGGGCCGTTTGGAGGTGGACCGAGTCTAAGTTCCGCGCCCGTCGGCGACCCAGCGTCCTCGGCGGGCCGGAACTCCCAGCAGGCACGCTTCCGACCATTTCCGTCCCGAAAAGCGCGGGGTACATCGGCTAAAATCCTGCCCCGGAGAGGTGCCAGAGCTGGTCGAATGGGCCTGACTCGAAATCAGGTGTGTCCTTACGGGCACCCAGGGTTCGAATCCCTGCCTCTCCGCCAATGAATAAATTAAAACAATAGCTTATAGGACGCGTACCCCAATACGTACCACAAACTTGAGCGGCTTGGCTCCCCGAAACCGCGCGAAATCCGGTGCAACTTCCCGGGTCGCCCGGACCTTCGTCTCGTCGGCCTCGACGGCGATGGCACCTCGCCGCCGCATCACGCACGCGCAGTGGAACGCGGTTCCTCGGTTCGCGCGGCAACCTCCCCGAGACATGACGGTGGAGCCATCCCAAAGACCGCGGCAGCGGCCTCGACGATTGCGTCACGGCACCCGTCGCGGAGCGGGTGCCCCAAATGCGCCGCCTTATGGGCACACAGTCTTCGCCGAGTCCGGCGAGAAGCCCCTTGTGCCTCCGACGACCCTTCCGATCGGGGACGGCCCGCACCGCCGAGTGAACGCCGGGCCGGTGCCTGGCGGTGTTTCCGCACCGCGACCCTGCCAGCGGTCGGTCTGTGCGGCCCGGGCATGGAGAAGCCAGACGCTGTCCGCCCTTCGAACCGTCAGGTCGCGGTCCCTCGTCGAGGGCGACTCAGGGCACGAGTTGGTCCATCCGGCTTTCGAGCCGGCTCAGCCGCGCCGTGGTCGCCGCCATGTTGGCCGCCAGTCCGACAACGCCCGCAATCAGCAGGGTCCAGAACCACTCCCACACAAGGAAGGGCGCTGCAACCAAGCAGGGGATCGCGACGAACGCCCCGACCCGCCCGAGCCACCTCCACGTGCTGTCCGCCATCGTCCTTCTCCACAACTCGCGCTTGAGTGGGAGTGGGATCCTAGCCCAGCTCCTTCGCCCATCCTCCAGCCATCAACTCCAACATCCCGACCCGAGGAACCGCCCATGTCCCGCCCGGCCAAACGTCCCCAGTCGACCGCGGCGCCGCCCACCGCCCTCCCCAGCACAGGAGCCCTGGCGATTGCCTGTCTCTGCGGCGCGCTCGTCTCCTCCGCTGCCGTCCTCGAACTCGCCGTGGTCTCCTACAACGTCGAGTCCGATGCCGACACCGCCGTCGAGCAGGTCGCCCGCGACATTGCCCGCATCCCCCCCTCCCACCTCTGGGGCCTCTCGGAAGTCAGCCCTCGCGACTTCGAGGCGTACCGGGCCGCCATCGGCCGCGACCGCGCCATCGTGCAGGGCACCACCGGCCGCTCGGACCGCCTCGCGATCGTCTACGACCCGCGCGTCCTCTCGCCCGTCGGGCAGCCCGTCGAACTCTTCGCCGCCGGCGGCTCCCGCCATCCGCTCCTGGCGCGGTTCCGCATCGCCGGCACCCGCCACGAGATGTTTGTCGTCGCCAACCACCTCCAGCGCGGCAACGCCGAGACGCGACAGGCCCAGGCGCGCTGGCTCAACCGGTGGGCGGCCGACCTCGCCGCCGCCGCAGAGCCGCCCCCGATCCTGCTTCTCGGCGACTTCAACTTCGACGTCGACCCCCAGACCAGGGCGGGCAACCGCACCTACGACCTCTTCCGCGCCGGCGACGCCTTCCGCTGGATCAGGCCCGCGTGCGTCGACGAGGGCACGTGCCCGGCCACCGGCACGGGCTGCAACCCCCGCTACACGAGCATCCTCGACTTCCACTTCCTCGCCGGCGGAGCCGCCGACTGGCCCGCCAGCGCCGAGATCCTGTTTCGGGACGACGCCGCGTACTGCGACAGGGAGGCAGCCGGCGGCTCCGACCATCGGCCGGTCCGTGCCGTCATTGCCGTTCCCGGTCCCCACGAACCGTAGCCCCATGCCGGCCCCGACTCCGGCAGCCGTTGCCGCGCCCGGCACCCCTGCGCCCAAGACGCACGGCATGGGCTGCGACGTCAACGACGCGGCGTCTCTCCGGATCGGATTGCGGCAGGCGGGAATGCGGCCGCGCCCCGCAGCCGCACGGGCCGGCGGGGCGGGCGTGGTCAGCTCAGTTTTGATGGGCGATCCACCGGCCTCGAATCGAGACCTGCGGAGCCGCAGACTTGCTGCGTAAAGCCCTCGACGCCATTTGCGCTGCCGTCCCAGAGGCGGCGGCTGCGGCGCGTCGTCGCCGACGTTGGCCGCGAGCCCGGTTTCGGCCCGACGCCCCGTCGCAGCTGCTCCCTCTCGGAGCACGCCAGAAAGCCATTCCGGCGCTGCGCGGTTCGTCGCGCCACGGTTCAGGCGGCTTCATCGCCGGGCTTCGCCCGAACCCGCGTGGCCCCGGAAGAGTCCGCGCGGCAGCCGCCTGCCGTGAGTTGGATCGAGCCCCCATCGCGTGCGATGTGGCCCGCCGTGCCTTGTCGGTGCGTCTGCCCGGGCAGCGCCATTACAGCGCTGCGGCACTGGGTCGCCTGGTGGCGCCTTACGTCGGCCTTGCCGACCACGCCGCGTCATGCGCGGCAGGGAACGGGGGAGACCCTAGCACGCCGTCACGACGGCCGCACTACCGATTTTCTTACCCGGTCCCTCACCGCCGCTGGCCTCGATGCCGCTTCCGCCGCCTGTCACTACACCTTCGCCGCACCGCCGGCGATTCCTCGCTCCGTGCGTGCGACGTCCTGCGACGCCCTCCGTGTAGTGACAGGCGGCTCAGCCGCGCCAACGTCAGTCACCTCGACGAACTCTCGCCGGCATCGATCGAAACGACCTCGCGCCAACCGCGCGCCAGGACCAGGTTCCCAGCTGCGCGGACAACCAATGAGAACCGGCAAGCGTGCCGTCCTTCTTGCAGTACATCAGCACCAAGCGGCAAGTCGGTCATCGCGAGAAGTCTCGAGAGGAGGACTACGAAGGAGCAATCTACGAGGTCGATCCCATGGGGACAGACCAGCCACAGCGGATGGCTGGGCTTTAGCCCCAAGGGCGATCTCGTACCGGTATTCTAGCCCTGCGATCCGTTGCCGACCAACTTGAGCACATCTAGCGCAGCCCTGAGGTACGGCACGCCACGGTTGAACAGTTCGATGAATCGGTCATGGATATCCTGGTCGACATCAACGGCGTGGAGAAAATCGTAGCCATCGTTTGTGATTCTCGCCCGATGCCGTTCGGGCCCGATCCAAATCGCGTGTCCAATATCGACGAGCAACTCCAGATTGTGGCGCTCCGCCATATCTTCAGAGCTCATGTCGAACACTTCGACCGACATGATCCCGCCCGCCGGGTCGTCGGACATCTTGCGAAGGAGCTCGATCATCTGTTCGGGGTCTCTCACGTCGAGGTTCCATCCCGCGCCTTCGCGCCCAATTGCGTGCCACAATCTTGCAACGACCCGCCCGATGGCCTAGCCGCGGGAGCGTTGGCGCTCACGCTTCGTTCCATACGATCTCTGAAGCTCCACAGGGGAAGTATCAAGGACGTTAAGCCTGCGTGCTATGACGGACCTTTACAGTTCGGTCGGCGCAAAACCGGTCATCCGTTAGATCGTTTTGGTATAAGCTTATGCTTGCAGGCTAATTGTCACTGCTGGAGTCCCCGGTCGGACTCGAACCGACGTACCGGGGAATGCCTCTCCCCGTGCATATCCACTCGGCCACGGAGACTCCAGCGCCGTAATTACAGCCCCGCCCCGTCTAATTGGGTTTACGTGGCGCTCCCGGACGGATTCAAACCGTCATCTCCGTCTTCGGCAAAGCGGGCTCTATTCATTAAGCTACGGGAGCGCCACGGAATTACGGTTCCCCAGGTGGCATCCCCGCGATTTTGCCCAGAGTCACCCTCTAGATGCCTCTGTGAGGGTTGTATGACCGGATTTCGGGCTGTTCTGGCGGTTTCCCGCCGTTTTCAGGCCGTCCGGCCGAAACCCCAAACTGTAAAGGGCCTTGTTCTAGCCCCGGCGTGATCGGTTTCACGCCCGCGCAAGGTTGCGATCTTGCATAAAAAGTATTAAAATCAATTAGTTATGAAAAGTGGAGGCACAATCGTGCGGGATCCCGACCAAGCCTCGTTCGCGATTTCCGTCATGAAGCCGCCGCCGACATGTGGTTTGAATCTGTACTCTGGCCAGTCGGCCGAACATGCGGCCATTGCGGCTCGATGGACACAAAGGAGACTCCGTCAGGGCGGCCTCAACCCTATTGGTGTCCAAGTTGCCGCCGTCACTTCAGTGTGCGCACAGGCACGACGATGGCACTCAAACCTCAAACTCCGTAAGTGGGTGCTGTCGATCTACCTGTTCGTGTCGCGACCCAAGGGCATCAGCAGCAAGCAGCTCGCCAAGGACGTAGGCGTTTACCAGCCCTCCGCCTGGCACCTGTTGCACCGGCTCCGGGATGGTGGGAGGTCGGGGTCCTCGAGGAACCATTCGACGGCGTGGTCGAAGTGGACGAGACCTACGTAGGTGGTCTGCGGCGGAACATGTCTAAGGCCAAACGACGCCAGCTAGGCTATTGGGGCACTGGGCCAACGGCAAACCCGAACACCACGCCAATCGTGGGCATCAAGGATCGACCGACCAACAAAGTGCGGGTGGTCGCTGTGCGCCGGCGGCACTGGTCAGGCAGCACGTCGATTGATCCGCGAGAATGTGTCTCCATACGCTACCGTGTACACGGACGGATCAACGATCTACAAACAAGTGCCGCAGAACCGCGAAGTTGTCCGGCACGACCTGGGCGAGTACGTCCGGGGCGACGTGCATACGAACGGGATCGAGTCGTTCTGGGCAATCGTGAAGCGAGCGCACAAGGGCACCTACCACAGCATGAGTCCGAAGCACATGCACCGATACGCGGCCGAGTTTGCTGGTCGTCACAACGTCAGAGACAAGGACACGTTAGCACGGATGCGCGACGTGGTGACCCGCATGATTGGGCGGTCATTGACGTACCGATATCTGGTGAGTTGAGGCGAGACTGCAAAAGGAGGTTGACCGGCGGCTCGGCACAACGATGAGGAGTTGGGCTTCTAGCCTCAATTGGTCACCTCAAAGTTCCCGACCGCCGGCCAACCTGCACCTTACAGCAACCACGTCCAGAACACCAACGCCTGCTTACCGTTTCTCCAATATGGTGCCTAGTTGGATCAGAGCCATAGCCTGACCATCTAGATGGGCGTTGCTGAATCTACGATGTCGTTCGGACGAGTCGCGCGCCTGCTCATCCTGGTGATTAAGCTCCACTGCCTCTTCGTATCGGGAAAGCTGCTCCTTCGTTAGCTGATTCCCAGCGATTTGCAGTAATACGTGGATCTTGCCCTGCATTTGTTCAATGAAATATTGCATCTCTTGGAGCGTGCGCCGTTCATCCCTCGATATTGTCATGGTCAGTCCTGATCTGGTACGCGTGGCCACACCCTGTTGATAACAGGGATCGAGCCGTAATGTTGGTAAAACTCAGTGATGAGGTGGGCTTCGAGTGCGCCCGGTTCTCTGTCGCCGGCAAGGAACCACGCACAAGATGCCCCGAACGCCGCACCATACTGGTATCGAGGCCACCACCAACGTTCCCAGTAGTTGGCAGCGGCTCCTTCAATGTGACGACGATGCTGAATCAATCGGTCACGTAGGTTGTCAGCCTTACCGATGTAGTAGACTGGCGACGTTCCCCACGGGTAGACCATAGCCGTATCGACAGACGCTCCTAGGACGTACGCGCCGCTTTCGTCAGGCAGGTCGCCTTCGTCTGCCGTCAGCAGATCAAGTGAGCCGGATGGCCACTCCTCGAAGTGGAACCGGAGGTGGAAATCCTTCATGCAAGCCCTCTGCCCAGTCTAGGTTCCGGCTTCCACGAAGGGTGCCGGGCCGTTAGACCGAACCAACGACTAGAAGGAACGTGCCGCCTATTCGCCACGCCGGGTAGCTACTCCCGGCGTCGTGTCAGGCTCTTGTATTCGGCGGCTAACCCGGCAAGCGGGCAGCCGTCGGTTCGGTCTGACGGGAAGTCCATCACACGGATGGGCGAATCGTCAAGCAGATCGTGCGACAATGAGCGGAAGGGAGTACGGCGCGTGTGTGAGCGCGCCGTGTCAATGGCAACCGAAAATGTCCGGGTTTCGGCAATTGAAAATGTCCGGGTTTTGCCCGGCAGCGGAGTGCGTGATCGGGCCTGAGCGCGCGCTTGCTTGCACGAGTGCGGCGCGCCAAAACCCACACCATAGGGCGCGCCGCCGCATCCTTTCGCTGCAAGCGCGCGCGGCGGGCGTTGGTGTTCGTCGCCGCCGATTCCCGGTCGCCACATTCCGGATAAGGCGCGCGGGAACGACTCCGCTCGCGCTGATTGGTGCAGTGTTGGGTGCAGGCGTCGGATGATGGATTGCCGGACGCAGAGGGGGCAACGATGAAGCGATCGCGAGTTGTCGATGGACATGCCGCCGTCGACGCAATACATGGGCTGGCGCGGGAACATCCGCATCTTGCACACCACATCGAACGCTTGGGCCTTGAGTTTCTTAGCCACGCGAAGTGCCTGCGACACGGCCGCGCGCGACGCACTTACGACTTGGGCTTCGTCGATGACCGTTGGCAGTTCGCCGACCTGACCGCCACACCGGGGAAGCACAACCGGGCAACCGATGGACAGCTTCAAGTCCAGTTGCGCTACAGGGGCGACCGCGACATTCCGCCATTCAAGCTCAAGGAGGGCTTGAGAAGCGAGTCTGATGCCGGGTGGCATGCGACGCAAATAGCGGAAGATGGTGACGTGACTCCCTTGCTCAGTGCCATCAAGTCCGTCCTCGGATAGGCCGCCACGGATCCCCGTTGCAACGCCAGCAACGACAAGAGAACGATGAGCGAGGAAGTCAGCTTGACGGACGAGGATGTGGCGATGCTCCATTGGCCGTTCGGCGCGGGCGGCGTTCGCCGCCGCGGCCGCCGTACCCGCGACAGGGCCAGCCCACACCTGTCGCGGCCTCGACCGAGCGCCCTCAGCCTGCCAGATACCGCGCCCAGGACTCCATCAGCTCGCGGCGCTTCTCGAACAGGTCGCTGCGCGCGTAGGCGGCTTCCGCCTTGTTCCTGACGGTGTGCGCCAGCGCCGCCTCCATGACCGCATGGGGCGTGTGCGTCTGCTCCGCCGCGTAGTCGCGGAAGCTCGACCGGAAGCCGTGTGTCACGGCGTCGAAGCCGAGCTCCCGCAGGAGCTTCGCGTGCGTGTTCTCGCTCAGCGGCCGCCCCGGGCGCACGCCCGGAAACACCAGGCCCGAGCCGTCCGACAGCTCCCCAGCCTCCTCCAGCAGCTCGAGCGCCCGGCTCGACAAGGGAACGCGATGCTCCCGGTTCGCCTTCATGCGTTCCGCCGGCACCGTCCACGTCGCGCCCTCGACATCCATCTCGTCCCAGGTCGCCTTGCGTACCTCCGCCGAACGCGCCGCCGTCAGCACCAGGAACTCCAGCGCCAGCTTCGACGACGCGCTCGCCCGCGCGCTCGCCCTGACCCTGGCGATGCAGTCCGCCACCTCCGCGTAGGGAAGCGCAGGCATGTGCCGCCGCTCCACCCCGTTCCGCGGCAGCGCCGCGTCCACCACGGCTCCAGCGGGGTCGTCCGTCCGGTGCCCCTGCGCCACCGCCCAGCGGCAGATCGCCGAGATGCGCTGCTTCACCCGCCGCGCCGTCTCCCGCCTCTCGCCCCAGATCGGCTGCAGAACCGCCATGACGTGCCCGGGCGTGATCTCGCCCACCGGCAGGTCTCCGATCACCGGGTGCGCGTAGGTCCGAAGACTGGCCCGCCACTGCGGGCCGGACTTGGGACTCCTCCACGTCGGCTCGTGCAGGGCGATGACCGCCTCGGCCGCCTCCGCGAAGGTCGGCGAGGCCGGCCTGCCCTCCGCCGTGCGGGGGTCGCCGCCCGCCTTGGCCACCTTCCAGCGCTCGAACGCGGCTGCGCGCGCCTCCGCCAGGCTCATGGAGGGATAGTGTCCCACCGCGTTGTCCGTCCGCTGGCCCTGTATAGTCAGCCTCTGGATCCACGACTTCGCGCCGCGCGGAGACACCCGGAGATACAGACCATGCTCGTCCATGAGCTTCGCGGGCCCCTTGGCCGTCTCGACCCTTCTGGCGGTGAGCCTCGGCATGTTCGTACCCCAATTCGTACCCGAAATAGCACCAGTCTGGACGGTTTTCGGCGAGGCGTCAAGAATGCTCGTGAGACTGAAAGTCGGCCTATTATCAATGTGTTAACTGTACTTCGGGGAGCTTGCGGATAGTCCCCGAAAACCGCCAGTGACGGACTGCCTCTCCGCCACCCTTTTCCGATGAGTGATTGAAAGAGTATCCAGAGCCGAATTCGGACAATCTCGGCATCGCTTCAGGTATCACAGTAGCGATCGGATGGGTGCGGGCATGGGCACGATTCAATTGGAGATTGCATGCGACCGTCCACTGGAACGATTGGATGCGCTGCCCTCGCGCCCTGCGCCGCAACAGCACGACGCGCCGGTCGCGAAGGCACAGGCCTGCCGGGAATCGACCAGCGCGTTCCGCAAGGGCTAGGCGCCGGACGCGCCGGAGCCGTCCGCGCCGCGGGTCGGTGCGCCCGCGACAGACCGGACTAGACGCACGAGCTCCCGTTGTCGGGTAAGCCCCTGCTTGGCAAACATGCGCTTGACGTGGGAGCGCACCGTGCTCTCGCTGCGGCTTGTCGCCGCGGCTAGCTCGCGCACGGTCATGCCGCGGGCCAGCAGTACCGCCACCTGGCTTTCGGCGCGGGTGAAGCCGAGCGTCTCGGCGACCGCGCCGGCGTCTACGTGGGCGGCGACGGCGTCTGGCACCAGGACGAGGGCGGCGACGGGCCAGGGTCCCGGGTGCGTCTCCGGGCCGCCCACCGGAACTACGTGCAGCACGAGAGGCGCGCCCGCAGGGCGCCGCACGACCATGGAGCCGCCGGCGGCCGGGGTGCCGAACGGCGGCAGGGCGCGGGCCAGCAGTTCCTGCAGTTCCGCATTGGCCACCGGCGCGCGGGCGAATAGGGAGCCGTCCGCGTCGAACAGTGCGTCACCGCTGCGCAGTTGGCCCAGGGCCGGGCCGTTCGCCGCGACGATGCGCGCCCGCCGGTCGAGCTCGATGACGCCCATGCCGACGGTCTCGAGCAGATGCGCCAGCGTCATGCCCAAGGCGCCGGCCCCGCCCAGCGCCACTTGGATCCGCACGGCCTGGCGGAGGTGCGGCAGGAGACGGCGGATCAGGTCGGTCCGTGCGGACGTCCAGCCGTCACGGTCGATGGGATCGTGCAGGGTCCACAGGATGCGCGATCCGCGTGGGCCGTCCAGGCGCACCGTCACCGCGTCCCCCGCGTCGCCATACTCCTGGAGCGCATGGTAAGCCGGCGAAGTCTTCATCTCCCGGGGGGTTAGGACCTCGGAGTTGTGCAAGAGCCGCCCGTCAGGCGCATGCCGCAGGCGCGGGGTGCGCTCGTCCAAGGGGTAGTAGGTACCGATGTAGAGACGCTCCAGGTCGAGCCGCCGTTCGCCGTGGATGCAGGTCCAATAGAAAGCGATCCGGGCGTCCTCGCCGGACGCCAGCTCCCCGTCGCCAAACATCAGGCTGGTGCCATGCAGCCCGAGGGCTTCCTCCACCACGGCCGAGAAGTCGGGCCAGCGGTTGGGGTCGAGCGCCGCCTCGTGGAGTGACGCGAGGATGCGGCCGAAGGTCGCTTCGTCTTTCACCCGCCGCCTATGCCGAGGCGCCCGCCGGCCGGCGCGACGTACACGCCACGGCGGCACGCTGCGAGCCGGTCTCGAAGGCCATTCGCGCCAGGTCCGTTCCGTTGGCCACGCCGCGGGTCCGACACGCGCGGTCTGGCCGGCGCCGCGCCTGGCTGGCGGCACGGGTCTCGCGACGGACGGGTTGGCTTCCAGAGTCACCCATGCGGGCGAGCATAGGTGACGGTCGGCGCGCCCCGCGTCCCCAACATTGGGGGGAAATCCGCGGAGCGGGGCACTCACACGGGGTGGGAGCTGGGAAGCGGCCCTTGGGATTTCACCAACTTTGGGGGCGCGAGGAGGACCCGTCCGTCGCTAGGGTGCGCGGCTTTGCGCCACGGGGGTGCGCGCCTTCCGGGCGCGCTGTCGGGTTGGACGGACAGGGAGTGTCGATGCGCGCAGACCCGATGTCTAGGAGCCGCGCCACGTCGACCGTGGCGCGAGGGACGGTTTTGGGGGCGTCCGCGGGGACGCGCGTCACCCGAGGGGAGCGATCCCCGGCGACGCCCGAAGGGCGGCGGGATGTCACGGGCGTGGCCTGTGCGGGGCCCCAGGGTCCCCGATGCCAGGGACACGTGGCCGGGCCGATTCGGCCTGGGGTCTCGACGAACGCGAGGACCGCCGGACGGTGCTGAGTTGTAGCGGGCTCGCGGGCGCGGCATGGCGTCAGGAACCGCTTGTGCTGTGGGGAGGCCTGCGCGGCGTCGCCGTGTCGCTGCTTGCCAGGGCAGCCGCTGGCCTGGTCGTGGCGCTGGTCGCTGCAATGGCTGCAGCGGTCGACCAGCGCGGCGATGCGGTCGGGCGGTTTGAGGAAGGTGCCGGACCCGGCGAGCCGACTGCGGCGGCGCTCCGTGTGGACGTCGAAGGCGCAATGGTCGAATCGGAGGCCCGCGTCCTGCCGGTGCCGATCGGGCCCGCTGTCGCGAGCAAGCGTCGAACGCCGGGGGGCAGAGTCGGCGCGGCGAACGCGGTGGCGGGTGCTTCGGACGGCGACGTCGCTTCGCCGGTGACGTTCACCGACGCACTGGCGTCCGGCGGCCTGGGCCCGGTGATGCTGGTGATTCCCGCCGGGTCGTTCCGGATGGGCTGCCTGAACGACGACGGCGGGTGTTACACGGGCGAGTTCCCGGTGCACACGGTGAATGTCCCGCGGTTCGCGTTGGCCAAGTACGAGCTGACGTTTGAGCAGTGGGACGCCTGCGTGGACGCGGGAGGATGCAGCTACCGCGCTCACGACCGCGGCTGGGGTCGTGGCGATCGTCCGGTCATCCGGCTGAACCTCGCCCACGCGCAGTCGTACGTGTCGTGGCTGTCGCAACAGACGGGCGAAGACTACCGCCTGCCGAGCGAGTCGGAGTGGGAGTACGCCGCACGCGCGGGCACGGAGACGGAGTACGACTGGGGCAACGCGATCGGCGTCAACAGGGCGAACTGCAAGGGCTGCGGCAGCCAATGGGACGGCGTGCAGACAGCGCCCGTGGGCAGCTTCGCCCCGAACCCGTGGGGATTGTTCGACATGCACGGGAACGTCTGGGAGTGGACGGCGGACTGCGACAACGCGAACTACGTGGGCGCGCCTTCGGACGGCAGCGCGTGGACTGCCGGCCGCTGCAGCGTGCGAGTCGTACGCAGTGGCGGCTGGGACAACCACTCGGATTTCATCCGCTCGCGCTACCGCGGTTCGGCGGACATCTCGCTGACCACCGACGTGATCGGTCTGCGTGTGGCTCGTGCGGTCGATACCGTGCCTTCGTCCGGTATGCCGGATCTGGAGGTCAGGGCCGTGGCGGTGACGGACGCCAGTCCCGGACCGGGTGCGGCCTTGACGCTGTCCGCGACCGTGAGAAACGCCGGTGCGGGCGCATCGGCGTCGACGACGCTGCGGTACTACCGGTCCGCGGACGACACGGTAGCGACGGGTGACACCGCCGTGGGAACCGACGCGGTCGCGGCGCTGGCACCTGGCGCGACGAGCGCGGAGTCGGTCGAACTGACGGTGCCCACCGAGGGCGGGACGTACCACTATGGCGCATGTGTGGATTCCGTAGCCGACGAATCTGACACCACAGACAACTGCTCGGCGTCGGTACAAGTGGATGTCGGCCTCTCGAGCGACGCGACGCTGAGCGCGCTCGCCCTGACTTGGGACGACGGCGGCACCGAGACCGACATCACGCTCGACCCGCCGTTCGACACGGGAACAACGGCCTACACCGCGAGCGTGGCCAGCGGTGTCGACCGGATCACGATCAAGGAGACCAAGGGCGACGCCGGCGCCACGGTGGTCTACCTCGACGGCACCGACGTGGAACTGACCGACGCCGACGCCAACGCTGCCGGCTTCCAGGTCGGCCTCGCCGTCGGCGCCAACACGATCAAGGCGAAGGTGGCCGCCAGCGACGGCGAGACCACAGGCACCTACACGGTGGTGGTGACCCGAGCGGCGGGCGACACGACCGCGCCGACGGTCACCGGTGCCACGGTGGACGGCATGACGCTCGTGATCACCTTCGACGAGGATCTTGCTGCCGCCGCGAACCTCGCGAACGGCGCGTTCGTGGTGAAGAAGATCCCGTCCGGCAGCTCGGAGGAGACGGTCGCGCTGAGCGGGTCGCCCTCGATCAGCGGCGCTGCGGTGACGCTGACGCTCGCCGCGGCAGCGGTGTCGACCGACGCGGTGACGGTGAGCTACACGAGGCCGACTTCGGGCACAGCGAACAAGCTCGAGGATGCCGCTAGCAACGAAGTGGCGTCCTTCGCGGGCCAAACGGCGACCAACAACACGGAGGCGGTGACGACGCTCCTCACCGCCGGGTTCGAGAACGTGCCGACGTCCCACGACGGGTCGAGCGTGTTCACTCTGGAGCTTGTGTTCTCCGAGGCGGTGTTCGACGGCACCGAGTCGTTCGACAAGAACGAAGCCATCAAGGAAGCACTGCAGTTGACCGGCGGCACGGTCGTCGGCAGGCGCCGGGTCGCAGCAAGCGCTTACGACCGGTGGCTGCTGCGGATCCGTCCTGCCGGCGACGGCGACGTGACGGTGCGGCTCCCGGCGACGACCGGTGGTTGCAGTCCGGCGGGCGCGATCTGCACGCTGGGCGGCCAGCCGCTGTCGGCCCCGGCTACGGCGACGATCCCCGGCCCATCGGCGGAGGCGCCCGACGCGCCGTCGGCGCCGACGCTGACGGCAGGGCAGACATGGCTCGAGGCATCGTGGGCGGCGCCGGCGGACAACGGCTCGGCGATCACGGGCTACGACGTGCACTACCGGGAAACGGGCGGGAACTGGACGGGCGCGAACCACACAGGCACCGCCGCCACGAAGCGAATCGACGGCCTCACCGCCGACACGGCCTACGAGGTGCGGGTGCGGGCGTCGAACGCCGAAGGCGCCGGCGACTGGTCGCCGGCGGCGTCTGGGCGCACGGACGCGGCGGCCGATGTGCCGGACGCCCCTGTTGCGCCGACGCTGACTGCCGGGCAGACGTGGATCGAGGCGACCTGGACGGCGCCGGCGGACAACGGGTCGGCGATCACGGGCTACGACGTGCACTACCGCGAAACGGGCGGTAACTGGACGGACGCGAACCACACAGGCAACACGGCCACGAAGCGCATCAACGGCCTCACCGCCGACACGGCCTACGAGGTGCGGGTGCGGGCGTCGAACGCCGAGGGCGCCGGCGACTGGTCGCCGGCGGCGTCCGGCCGCACGGACGCCGTGGCTGACGCGAACGAAGCTGCCGAGGGCGACGTGCGTCTGGTCGGCGGCAGCACGGAGCGGGAAGGCCGCGTGGAGATCTACCACGACGGCGAATGGGGCACCGTGTGTGACGACCGGTTCACGTCGGACGACGCGGCGGTGGTGTGCCGGCAGCTCGGGCTCGCGGGCGGACAGGCGCACACGCGGGCGCACTTCGGCGCGGGCACGGGCACCATCTGGATGGACGACGTGAGCTGCGGGGGCGGCGAGTCGCGGCTGGCGGATTGCCCGTTCGGCGGCTGGGGCCTGCACAACTGCCGGCACTCGGAGGACGCCGGGGTGTCGTGCGGTGCGGGGTCGGGCAACTCGCTCTCGAACGCGGCGCTGTCGGGGTCCGTGATGACGCTGCGCTTCGACCGGCCACTGGACGGCAGTTCGGTGCCGTCGCCGGACGACTTCGTGGTGGCGGCGGGCTCGACCCCGCGCACGGCGATCCCCGTCGCTTCGGTTGCCGTGCTCGGCGGCGAGGCCGTGCTGACCCTGTCGTGGGCGGTGGAGCCGTCGGAACCCGTGACCGTGAGTTACCTGCCGGCGCCGATGCACCCGCTGCAGGACGCTTCGCGCAATTCTGCGCCCGCGTTCACCGAGCGCACCGTGCGGCATGTACTCGCGGCGGCGGTCGCGAAGCCGATGCTCCGGGACGAGGCCCCGCCGACAATGCCGAGCGGCAGCAAGATCGAGGTGCTGGACCTGTCTTCGCGCGGCCTTTCGGACCTCTCGGTACTGGCGGGCCTTGCCGACATCGAGGCACTCGACCTCAGCGGTAACGGGGTCGATGACCTGTGGCCGTTGGCGGCCATCGGCGGCCTGGAGGTGCTGGATCTCGGCGGCAACGCCGTGGGGGACATCGCGGCGCTGGGGAGCCTCGTGCATCTGCGCGTGCTTGACCTCTCGGACAACGCCGTTTCGGACGTCGCGCCGCTTGCCGGGCTGAGGGCCCTGCGTCGCTTGGACCTCTCGGGCAACCGGGTGGTGGACCTGCGGCCGCTGTCGGAACTGCGCCGGCTCGAAGTGCTGCTGCTGGACGGCAATGAGGTCGCGGACATGGTGCCGCTGTGGGGCCTGTCGGAGCTTGCCCACCTAGGCCTCGGCAACAACCAAGTGGAGAACGGCGATCTGCTCCGGGACCTGCGGTCGCTGCGCCGGCTAGACCTTGCCGGCAACCGGTTGCGCGATGTAGCGGTGGTCGGCGACCTGCCGCGGCTCGTATGGCTCGGCATCGCCGACAACCCGATCGCCGACGCCGGGACCCTCGGACGGCTGCCGGCACTGCGCTGGCTGGCGCTCGACGGGAGGACGGACCGCCCGGAGCGGTCACGGCGGTCGCCGGGCGAGGGAGGGCCGCTGGTGTTGATCGAGACGGCGGGCGGAACCGCGTCGGACGCGCGTTAGGCGGCAGGGTGTTGACGACGGGCTGGGTGGCGGGTTCGGCGACAACCGCGATAGACCCCAATGTTGGGGACGCGGATACGCGCGGCGTTCCCTAGGGTGCCGCCCATGGGGTGGGACGTGCGAGCCGGATTGCGCGGACACGGCGCTGTGGCCGGACGGGCGAGGGTGCGTGGGAAGTCCGGTGTCCGTTCCTGGCGGAACCGGCCCTTGTGGCGGGTCGCGCTGACCTTGCCGCTCGGTGCCTTCCTCTGCTCGGCCACCGTCGGCGCGAACGCCGACTCCACCGACGCGACCCTGAGCGCCCTGTCGCTGAAGGACAGGGACGGCGCCGCCGTGGCGGTTTCCCCAGCCTTCGATGCCGCGATCACCTACTACACGGCGGACGCACCGGCCCGGGTGGCGCAGATCACCGTCGAGGCGACCAAGAGCGACGCCGGCGCCGAGGTGGTTCACCTTGACGGCGACGACCAAACGCTGACCGACGCCGACGCCGTGGCGGACCACTTCCAAGTGGACCTCGAAGCGGGCGCGAACACGATCAAGGTGAAGGTGACCGCCGAGGACACCGTCAACACCACGACCTACACGGTGGTGGTGACGCGGGCGGTGCCGGCGGCATCCGCCGATGCCCTGCTTAGTAATCTGGACGAAGGCAACGACTCAGGCATCGTCGTGGGCACCCCTGTCGACTCCTCGACGGCCGGGCCGGTCCCAGCGATTGGATTCCAGACCGGCAGCGGCGGGCGGGGCTACAACCTCACGTCGGTCAAGGTCGTTCTCGCCAGCGCCTCGGCTTCTGACGGCGTCCGCGTCAGGATCTTCAACGCCAGGAGCAACGGTAATCCGTACTACAGCCTGTACACGCTGGCCAACCCGGCTATCTCCGACGGCACCCTGACGTTCACCGCGCCGGCCAGCGCTACCCTCCAGAACGGTACCCGGTACTTCGTGATGTTCGACTCGACCGCCTCGGGCGCCGGCAACGACTACGAGATCCGCGGGACGGAGTCGGAATCCCTCAACAGCCAGGCGGTTGGCTGGAGCCTGAACACGGACCGGCACGTCGGGAAGAAGCCGGGATCGTTGTTCTGGCAAACGCACGACGAGGTTCCGCTGGTCGAGATCAGCGGCGATGCCTTGGTGCGGGCCAACGATGCGAACCTGAGCGCCCTTTCGATCGAGGACGGGAACAGCAGGTTCCGCACCGGCTACTCCCCGCGCTTCGATCCGTCAATGACCTCCTACACGTCAACGGCAGCCACTCAGATCGACCAGATCACCATCGACGCAACTCCCGCCAACGCGGACGGCGCAGAGGTGGCCTACCTCGACGGCGACGACCAGCTGCTGACCGACGCCGACGCCGACACGGAGGGTTTCCAGGTCGATCTGGAAGTCGGCGCGAACACGATCGGGGTGCGGGTGACGGCCGAGGATGGCACCACCACGCGGACCTACACGATGGTGGTGACGCGGGAGGCGTCGAGGGTGTCGACGAATGCACTGGCCAGCAACCTCGACGAGCACTTCAGCAAGAGGCTCTACGTCGGCAATCTTGAGCCCGGCAAGACCTTGCGCGCCCAGGCTCTGGGATTCGAAACCGGTGGCAACGAAGCCGGGTACGTACTGACCTCGGTCAAGATTCTCATTTGGGAGATCACGCACTCGGCCGGCACGAGGGTGAGGATCTTCAGCAGCACGGCACAAGGCGATCCGGACAGCAGCCTTTACACGCTGAGCGGCTCGGTCGTCCTCCCCACCACCGACCAGCCGCCGGAGGACGACTCCCCCGCCAGTATGTTCGAGGCGCCGGCGAACGCTACTCTCGAGAGCAACACCCGGTACTTCGTGGTGCTTGATTCAAGAGCCTCGCAACTCTACAGGTTCTACAAGGTCTGGGGGACGAAGTCGGACTTTATCAGCAAGGTCGCGGACGGCTGGACTTTGAACAACTATCGGCATACGGGGATCCGCGACTCGGGTGTCTGGACAACGGCTGACGAGGTTCCGTTCGTGGACGTTGCCGGCCATGCCGTGGTGCCCTCGAGCGACGCGACGCTGAACGCTCTCGACCTGACCTGGGACGACGGCGGCACCGAGACCGACATCGCGCTCAACCCCGTCTTCGATGCGGCGACGATTTCCTACACTGCGGCCGTCGCCAGCGGCGTGGATCAGGTCACGGTCAAGGCGACGAAGGGCGACGTCGGCGCGCGCGTGGACTACTTCGACGGCGCGGACTCGGCGCTGTCCGACGCCGACGGCAACGCGACCGGCTTCCAGGTCAACCTCGCCGTCGGCGCGAACACGATCAAGGCGAAGGTGGCGGCCAGCGACGGCGAGACCACGCAGACGTACACGGTGGTGGTGACCCGGGCAGCCGGCGACACCACGGCACCGGCCGTCACCGGGGCGACGGTGAACGGCGCGACCCTCGCGATCGCCTTCGACGAGGCCCTCGCCGCCGCCGCGAGCCTCGCGAACAGTGCGTTCACGCTGAAGAAGACCCCGTCGGGGGGATCGGAGACGACCGTGGCGCTCACCGGCTCTCCCTCGATCGGCGGTGTGACTGTGACACTGACGCTCGCCGCGGCGGTGGTCTCGACCGACGCGGTGACGGTGAGCTACACCCCGCCGACATCGGGCACGGCGAACACGCTCCAGGATGCCGCCGGCAACCAGGTGGCGTCCTTCACCGACCGGACTGTGACCAACAACACGGCGGCGCAGGCGACGCTCACCGCCAGGTTCGAGAACGGGCCGGACGAGCACGACGGGTCGAGCGTGTTCACGCTGGAGCTCGTCTTCTCCGAGGCGGTGTTCGACGGCAGCGAGGATTTCGACAAGAACCAGGCGGTCCAGGACGCCCTTGAGGTGACGGGGGGCACGGTCGCGGGCAGGCGCCGGGTCGCCCCCCATGTGTACGACCGGTGGCTGCTGTGGATCCGGCCTTCCGGCGACGGCGACGTGACGGTGAGGCTTCCGGCGACGACAGGCGGCTGCGGTTCCGCAGCAGCGATCTGCACGCTGGACGGCCGGCCGCTGTCGACCCCCGCCATGGCGACGATCCCCGGTCCGTCGGCGGAGGCTCCGGACGCGCCATCGGCGCCGACGCTGACGGCCGGGGAGACGTGGCTGGAGGCTTCGTGGACGGCGCCGGCGGACAACGGGGCGGCGATCGCGGGCTACGACGTCGAGTACCGCGAGACGGGCGGGAACTGGACGGACGCAAGCCACACCGGCACCGGCACCACGAAGCGGATCGAGAGCCTGACCGCCGACACCGCCTACGAAGTCCGCGTACGGGCGACGAACGCCGAGGGCGCCGGCGACTGGTCGGCGTCGGCGTCGGCACGCACGGACGCCGCGGCGGGGGTTCCGGACGCGCCATCGGCGCCGACGCTGACAGTCGGGGAGACGTGGGTCGAGGCGTCGTGGGCGGCGCCGGCGGACAACGGGGCGGCGATCGCGGGTTACGACGTCGAGTACCGCGAGACGGGCGGGAACTGGACCGACGCAAGCCACTCCGGCACGGGCACGACGAAGCGCATCACCGGGCTCACGGCGGACACGGCCTACGAGGTGCGGGTGCGGGCGTCGAACGCCGAGGGTGAGGGCGACTGGTCGGCGTCGGCGTCCGCGCGTACGGACGCGGCGGCGTCGGTGCCGGACGCGCCTTCGGCGCCGACGCTGACGGCCGGGGAGACGTGGCTGGAGGCGTCGTGGACGGCGCCGGCGGACCACGGCTCGGCGATCGCAGGCTACGACGTCCACTACCGCGAGACGGGCGGGAACTGGACCGACGCGAGCCACACCGGCACGGGCACGACAAGGCGCATCACTGGGCTCGCCGCCGACACGGCCTACGAGGTGCGTGTGCGTGCGTCGAACGGCGAGGGCGCCGGCGACTGGTCGGCGTCGGCGTCCGCGCGCACGGACGCGGCGTCAGAGGCGGACGGCGCCGCCGAGGGGGACGTGCGCCTGGTGGGCGGCAGCACGGACCAGGAGGGCCGCTTGGAGATCCACCACAACGGCGAGTGGGGCACGGTGTGCGACGACCGGTTCGTCTCGGACGACGCGGCGGTGGTCTGCCGGCAGCTTGGACTCGCGGGCGGTCAGGCGCACGTCCGGGCGCACTTCGGCGCCGGCACGGGGACGATCTGGATGGACGACGTGCAGTGCACGGGCAGCGAGTCGCGGCTGGCGGACTGCCCGTTCGGCGGCTGGGGCCTGCACAACTGCCGGCACTCGGAGGACGCCGGGGTGTCGTGCGGGGCGGCGTCGGGCAACTCGCTTGCGGACGCGGCGCTGTCGGGATCGCGGCTGACGCTGCGTTTTGAGCGGCCGCTGGACGGCGGCTCGGTGCCTTCGCCGGGCGACTTCGTGGTAGCGGCGGGCAGCCCGCCGGCGGCGGTGCGGGTCGAGTGGGTGGCGGTGGCCGGCGGAGCGGCGGCGCTGACGCTGTCCCGGACGGTCGACGCTGCCGAGCCCGTGACCGTGAGCTACCTGCCCGGGGCCATGCACCCGTTGCAGGACGGCTCGTACAACCCGGTGCCGACGCTTACCGCCCGGCCGGTCCGGCATGCCCGGTCAGTGGACCGGGACGTCGCGCCGATCGGTCCGCCAGAGAAGGAATCGTGGGACGCGGCGAAGGTGGAGGTTCTCGACCTCTCGGCGAGCGGCCTGTCCGACCTGTCCGGGCTTGCGGGCCTTGCGGACGTGGAAGCTCTCGACCTCGGCGACAACCGCGTCGACGATCTGTGGCCGCTCGCCGGCATGGCCGGCCTCGAAGCTCTCGACCTCGGCGACAACCGCGTCGACGATCTGTGGCCGCTCGCCGGCATGACCGGCCTCGAAGTGCTCGACCTCGGCGACAACGCGGTCGACGACCTCTCCGCGCTCGCCGGCCTCCCGCACCTGCGCGTGCTCGACCTCTCGGGGAACGCGGTCTCAGACCTGTCGCCATTGGCCGGACTGACGACCCTGCGCCGCCTCGACCTGTCGGGCAACCGCGTTACCGACCTCCGGCCGCTGTCGGAGCTGCGCCGCCTCGAGGTCCTGCGGCTGGACCGCAATGAGGTCGCGGACCTGGTCCCCCTGTGGGGCCTACAGCACCTCGTCCATTTGGGCCTCGCAGACAATCGCGTGGCGGACGCGGCCCTGCTGCGCGACGTGCGGTCGTTGCGGCGACTGGACCTCGCCGGAAACCACCTGCGCGACGTCTCGGTACTCAGTGACCTGCCGAAGCTCGTGTGGCTGCGTCTGGCCGGGAATCCAATCGCTGACTTGACCCCACTCGGGCGGCTGACGGCGCTGCGCTGGCTCGCGCTCGACCGCACAGCGTCACGCGGGGGCGCGGTGAGCTGGGGCGACAGCGACCGGGTACCTCGGCTACTGATCGAGACTAGGGAACCGAGCGAGTCTGGCAGGCCGTAAGGCGCCACCGGAGCGACATCGCCCGGAGGATTGGGACGAGTCTACGGAGAGTCGCCGCTGCGGAGGCGGCGACCCGGCGCGGGCCGTGGTTCTCGTGGCACACCGAACGGTTGTCGGCTCGACAAATCGACGAGTTTGGCTGCGAGCGGTCGCGAGGAACAGGACGAGACGGGCGCGAGTTCGATGTTGTTGGGGCTTTCGTGCAGGCGTACGCTTCTCTAGCCGAACAGCTCCCGGAGCACGTCCTTTGCCCATCATCATTTCTAGCCTCGCGGACATGCCCGATCTTGTCCGGGAGTTCGGCGTACGCGACCTCGTCTCGGTGATCCACCCCGAAGCGCAGCCCCCGACGCCGTCGGAAATCGACCCGGTGCGACACCACCGGTGTGCGGTACATGACATCGTCGAGCCTAAGCTAGGCGAAATCTCCCCGCAGACCGGGCACATCGAGGCCTTGATCAAGTTCCTCGACACCTGGGAAAGCGAGGTGCCGTTGCTGGTGCATTGCCTAGCGGGCGTCAGCCGGTCCACTGCCGTCGGCTTGATCGCGCACACACTAAAGACCGGCGACCCGAGGAAATCTGCCAAGGCTCTGCGCAAGGCATCTCCCTACGCATGGCCAAACCGCCGCATCTTGGCATTGGCGGACTCGATTCTTGGGCTTGGTGGCGAACTAACCAAGGCCCGCGAAGCGATGGGCCCAGCGAACTGGGAAGCCGACGCAACCTACGTCGCCCCCCGCCTTCAAGGCCAAAGAGCGGCCGGATACCAAATGCAACGCTTTACGACATTGAACGTATAGCGAGGATGCTGCTGGGAACCGTTCTGACGGGAGCTGGGGGTTGTTCGATGGGTGAGGACCAGGAACACCATCGCGCTACGGGCGTCGTGCCGGCCCACCTCCAGGCGGGCTTCGCCGTGCGGTGCGAATGGGGATTGGCGGGCATGGAGGCATTGGCACCAACAAGCGATGTGGTGGTCGTCGTGGACGTGCTCTCCTTCACCACTTGCGTCGCGATCGCAGTCGCCAACGGTGCGGCGGTGCTGCCATACAGGTTCCGCGACGAAACCGCGTCGGATTTCGCGGCCCGGTCTGGCGCGCTCCTAGCTTCCTCACGTGGTGGCCACGGCTATTCGCTCTCGCCGGCCTCGCTGCTCGAGATTCCCGCCGGGACGCGCCTCGTATTGCCTTCACCGAACGGCGCCACGATTTCACTCGCGGCTCAAGGAGCGCGGGTAGTTGCCGGGTCTCTGCGCAACGCGACTGCCGTTGCGCGCGCTGCGGTGGATTCTGGGGCACGCATTGCCGTCATTCCCTGCGGCGAGAGGTGGCCCGACGGGAGCCTGCGTCCTGCGCTTGAAGACTGGCTGGGCGCCGGCGCAGTGATCACAGCGCTAAAGGGGTCCAAGTCGCCGGAGGCAATTGCGGCGGAGCGCTCGTTCAGCGCTGCCGGTAGCGACCTGACGGAGCTCGTGAAGTCATGTGCATCCGGACGGGAAATCATCGATCGCGGTTTCGCTGCGGATGTGGAACTCGCCGCGGAGCTCGACTGCAACGACGTGGTCCCGGTGCTCACGAACGACGAGTTCCGGGCCTGAGACCGGCGACGGGAGCGCGTTTGCTTCTTGGCTGCTCGTTACCACTACTGACGGTCACGTATGCCGCTGGTGTCCACCGGCGTGAACGTCGGTGCTCGCGAGACGCCGCTCCCAACCGCCAACGGAACACGGGGTCTCAGTCGTAGAGCCCCCTCGGCATCAGCGCAAACTTGCTGTAGTCCGGGCCTTCCTTTTGCCAACCGTAGGGCTGTTTGCCCGCTAACAAGTGGAGGAAGCGGGGGTTGTTGGCGTGGCGGGCGAGGATCTCCTCCGGGACGGTGGCGCCGTGGCGTTCCTGGGTTTGGATGTATTGGCGATTGAAGTAGACGGCGAGATTCATGCGCACGCCCGGGAGTTTGCGGACGAAGGAGCCGTGCCAACTATTGCCGTGCCAGATCACGGCGTCGCCCGGGTCGATGTTCATGGATACGGCGTTCGGGTTGGCCTTGTCGCCGAGGTCGGATTCGTCCGGCTTGGGCTGGCGGGCGAGCTTGTGGCTGCCTGGCACCATGGCTAGAGCACCGGCCTCGCGGGTGTAGGGCGTCAGGGCGTAGTTGACGTTGGCGACTTGGGAGAAGGATGTGAACGGCGCCGGGATGCCGTTGCCGTTGTCGGAGTGGAGCGGCAGGTGCATGCCGCCGGGGCCGCGGAAGTGGCAGCCCATGCTGGAGAGCAGGCAGCTTTCGCCCAAGAGGTAGGTGATGAGGGCGAGGGGCTCTCGCGCCATGAGGATTTCCTCGAAGACTTCATCCTCGTAGAGCATGTAGGGGATGTAGGTCATGCCCTCGCAGTCTTCGGCGGTGGCCGTGTCGGGGTCGATGCGGTGGCCCGCGTCGCGCTCGGCGCGGGCGAGGATGGCGGCCTTGGCCCGCTCGATCTGGGATTCGGAGAGCACGCCCTTGACGGTGGTGAAGCCTTGGGTTTCGAGCTCGATCAGGTTTTCGCCGAGGCCGAGTTCGGCGACGGTGGCCAAGGTGCGCCTTAGGGCTTCGGACTCGGCGGGGATGGTCTCGGCTTCTGCCACGGCTTGCTCTCGGTTCGCGGATGGACTCGCAAGTGTGCCGCAAGTTGCGTGGTTTGGGCAGTGGTGGTCGCCGTCGGGCTTCTCCACAGGCCTTCGGAGTGAAGGTTTCCTGCCTTCCCTCCGAAGGGCCGGAGCTTACGTGCGCGGTCGAGGCGCAGCGCCTACGCGGGCCATGCCGCCGTCCACGGCTACGACTTCGCCGGTGACGTAGCGGGAGGCTTCGGTGGCGAAGAACAGCACCACGTCGGCCACATCGTCGCCGTAGCCCCAGCGCTTGAGGGCGATGCCGTCTTCGAGGCGTTCGATGAGGCCGGGGATGTTCTGGCGGTCTCCTTCCCAGATGGCGGTGGCTATGAGGCCGGGGCAGATGGCGTTGACGCGGATGCCGTGGGCGCCCCAGTCGGCGGCGAGGGCGCGGGTGATGGCGTCGACGGCGCCCTTGGTGCCGGCATAGGCGACGCGGCCGAGCGGGCCCCGAAGGCTGGCGATGGAGGAGATGTTGATGATCGAGCCGCCGCCGCGCTCGACCATCGATGGGCCGAGCCCGAGCGTCAGCATCAGGAGCGAACGAACGTTGATGGAGAAGACCAGGTCGAAGTCATCCTCGGTGAGCTGATCCGGAGTGCGGCGCATGGGGATGCCGGCGTTGTTGACCAGAATGTCCACGCCGCCGACGGCTTCGAGCACGCGCTCGGCGAGTTCCGTTCCGGACTTGGGCGGCGACAGGTCGGATTCCAGCACGATTGGATCGTTGGCGAGTTCGCCCGCCACGCGGTGCAGGTCGGAGACGGTGCGGCCGGTCAGCACGACCCGCGCGCCCGCAGCATCAAGGGCACGGGCGCTGGCTTCGCCGATGCCGCGCGTGGCGCCGGTGACTACGGCGATCTTGTCTTTCAAGTCGTGCATTCGCGGCCCTTCTGATTTTGGTTGGAGTTCCTGCAAGCCTACCAAGTCGTGACGCAAGCGCTTGGTGCGCCGCTAGGCGCGCCCTCCTCGCAACTCAAGGTTCGAGCCAGAACAAGGCACCGACGTGGTCTGCGAAGGTAAAGACGATCCCTCCCCCCCGCTCCATGATGGCGTTTTCTGGATTGGGACCGATGTAGCGGGCGCTGAACCCCGCTTCCTCCGGTCGCCAGACGATCTCCACTTCCTTGAACCCGATCATCAGGCCGACGATGGGGTTGACCGCCTTGAACACCGCCTCCTTGGCAGCGAAGTTGGCCGTGCGCGAGTGAGGAGGCCAACCGGCAGCGGTGCCGGCCAGTTCGCGCTCGGTCATGGTCTTGGGCGCGATCCGCTCGGTGACGCGGTTTGCCCGTTCTATGTCGATGCCTATGCCTGCCAATTGTGAGCGCGGGCAGACGGCGGCCAGCGCGTAATGCCGTGAATGGGTGATGCTGCCGACCACCCCTGCCGGCCAAATCGGGCGGCGACCTTCGGCGAGGATGGCAGAGGTGTCGAAGCCGAGCCGACCCAACGCTCGCTTTGCCAGATAGCGTCCGGTGGAGTATTCGGCCCGGCGCGACGCCACGGCGCCTTCCACCTGCTCGCGCTCTCGGGACGAGAGCGCGTGGGTGTGATTCTGCACGCGCCCCACGGCAACACGACAGCCCGCGCTCGACAGCAGCGTGCAATCGCCGGCCGCGTCGAGGCTCGTGATCTGTTGCGCGAGGTCTTGCAAAGGCGTGCAGCCACCCTGAGAAGCAGCGCAAGGATAATCCGGGGTAGGGGCTTGCGCCGCCGTGAACGGCCCTCGGAGGGAAGGCAGAATGCCTTGCCTGGCGCCGACAGGCGCTTTTCTTGGAAGCCGCAGACGGCGCGCTCCCGCGCGCCAGGGAAGGCAGAATGCCCTCCCTCCGAAGCTCCGTCCTTGTTCAAGCGCTGTTCGCCATGCTGCGTGGACACGTCAAGCGCTGGCGAAGGGACGCGCTTTGCGGCGCGTAGCGGCGCGCCGTACGACACGTCTGCGAGACGTCCTCGTTCCAATACGTCCTCGCAGGGCACCTCCAAGAGGTCTTCGTTGACAGCGGCCCAGTGCCGCGTCAAGAATCGGGGCATGACCTATTGCCTTGGGATAGCGGTGGAACGGGGGCTCGTGTTTGTCTCGGACTCCCGCACCAACGCCGGTGCCGACCAGATCGGCACTTACAGCAAGATGCATCGCTTTTGCGTCGAAGGGGAGCGGTCGTTTGCGTTGCTGGCGGCGGGGAATCTCGCCACGACCCAAAGCGTGGTGGCGCAAATCGAGCAGGACATCGAAAGCCGCGCCAGCGAAAGCCTGATGGTGGCGGAAACGCTGGACGATGCCGCGGACTACGTCGGTCGGGTGTGCGTACGCAAGGCGGAACAGGCGCGGGACCGCGTGCAGCGGGGCAGCGGCGACTTCGTGCCGGAAGCGTCGTTCATCCTCGGTGGCGAGATTCGCGGCGGACGCGCCGACATCGCCCACATCTACCCGGAGGGCAACTTCGTCCACGCGAGCGCAAGCATGCCTTTCCTGCAAATCGGCGAGGTGAAGTATGGCAAGCCAATCCTCGACCGCATCATCCAGCCCGACACGTCCATTCGTGACGCCCTCAAGGCCGCGCTGGTGTCGATGGATTCCACCATGCGCAGCAACGCGACGGTGGGACCGCCGGTAGAGTGCTTCATCTACCGCGCAGGAAGCCTGAGCGAAGGTCGCCACCTCTTGTTCGACGAACACCACGAGTATCTGCTCACGGTGCGGCGGATGTGGGCGGAGCATCTCCGGCAAGCCTTCGATGCGCTGCCGGATGTACCCGGCGCGGAGGAAAGCGTGCCGGCGGTCACGCGGCTGCGGTAGAGGCCCTCCGGCCCCAAGCCCCTCTCGACTGAGAGGCCCCTTGCGCCCCGGTGCTACAATCGTCCCTTACCCCCGACCCCCGCGTGAAGCATGGAAGCGAGCCCTGCGGTCTTCGATATTGACCTGCGCAGTTTCGCGCAGGATGTGGTGGAGCGCTCCAAGCAGGTACCCGTGGTGGTGCTGTTCTGGACCGACCAGGTGCCGCCCTCGGTGGATACACGCCAGGCACTCGAACGCCTGGCCGGGCAATACCAGGGCAAGTTTGCGCTGGGCCTTTCCGACATCGCCCAGGATCAAGCCCTCGCCCAGCAACTGCGGGTGCAGGGCATCCCGGCCATTCGCGTAATCAAGGACGGGCAGCTTGCCGAGCAGATGGAGGGGCCGCAGGGCGAGAGCGTGCTGCGCGAGCTCATCGACCGCCTCACCATGTCGAGCGGCGAAGTGCTCAAGGAAAGCCTCGCCCGACACTTGGAACGCGAAGACTGGGACGCAGCCCTACGGGCGTTGCAGCAGGCCATCGACGAAGAACCCAACAACCCCGCATTCAAGGTGGAATGGGCGGACATCCTCGCCATCCAAGGCGACCTGGAAGGTGCCCGCACGGTGCTCGCGACCATCCCCGAAGACGCGGCCGAACGCGAACGGCCAGCCGCCCGGCTTGAGGTCGCCGAGGAAGCCGCGGGTATGGGCGACCTTAATGCTGCGCTTGCCAAAGTGACGGCGGACGAGTCCGACCTCGAAGCGCGCTATCGCGCCGCCATCCTGCTTGCCGACGCGCGCCGCTACGAAGAGGCGCTCGAACAGGCCATGGCCATCCTCGCCACCGATCGTGACTTCCGCGAGGATGCCGGCCGCGTCACCATGATCCGTATCATGGCCCTGCTCGGCAAAGGTTCGGAAATCGCCACTCGTTACCGCCGGCGCATGTTTAACTTCATGCATTGAGGCATGGCCGGTCCGCCGCGATTGTGCTTGCAGAACAGATGGTTGCGCGGGGGCAAAGGCACCCCAAGCGGGGGCACTCTTATGCACAAATGCGAACGCTCTCCACCATTGGCACGCAAGCCTTTGACTTGTCGAGAAATCCTGTATCGACCAATCGTAACCTATTGATATCGGGGTGAATCTGCATTTCATTGCCAATGTGTGGCGATCGCGGATAGGAAGTCGTTAGCAGGTTTTCCGAAACGTCAACACACTGTTATCCCACGATTTATCCACAGGGAGCCTTCAGCCGGGGAAGCGTCCAAGGTCGCTGGCGCGTGAGAAGCGATTCGGCGCTCAGCCTCGAACGGTGGGGCGTGGACCGTAAAGAGCCTTCAGCCGGGGAAGCATCCAAGGTTGCTGGCGCGTGAGGGCGATTCGGCGCTCAGCCTCGAACGGTGGGGGCGTGGACCGTAAAAAGCCTTCAGCTGGGGAAGCGTCCAAGGTCGCTGGCGCGTGAGAAGCGATTCGCCGCTCAGCCCTCGGACGGTGGGGCGTGAACCGTAAGGAACTCGCTGCGGGGGCGGGGCCGCTTTTACCCGGGCTCGCAGGTGGTCATTGCCGGTGCAGTCTCAGCCAGTAAGGGACGTGTACCCGCAAAGAACCTGCATACTGGGCATGGGACTGATGCGAGGGACGAGGCGCATGGCCGAGGGCGAGGATCGATCACTGGACGAGGCGTTCCAAGACTATTCCGAACGGGGCGCTCGTGCCGCCATGCTCGGGTTGGCAGACCTCGACGGCGTCCTCCGGGGCAAGTTCGTCAGCTTGGACAAGCTCAAGAGCCTCATGCGCCACGGCGGCGGCTTCTGCGACTGCGTGTTTGGCTGGGACGTTGCCGACGAACTCTACGAACACCCGGCGGGCGCGGCGTGGCAGGGCGTCACCGGCTGGGACACCGGCTTCCCCGACACCGACTATCGCCTGCTGACAAGCACCGAGCGACGGCTGCCGGACCGCGAAGCGCCGTTCTTCCTGGGCGAGTTTGCCGGCGAGGCTGGCGACCACCCGGCCTGCCCGCGTTCGCTGCTGCGGCGGGTTCTGGCGCGGTCGGAGTCACTGGGCCTCGTGGCGCAATGCGGCTTCGAGTACGAGTTTTTCGTCTTCAAGGAAACGCCGGACAGCGTGCGCGCCAAGGGCTATCGGGGGCTTGCGCCGGTGACGCCGGGCAACTTCGGCTATTCGGTGCTCCGGGCGGCGTCGCAAGCCGATTTGTTTCAGGAACTCCTGGCCCATTGCGTCGACTTCCGGATGCCGCTTGAAGGGCTGCACTGCGAAACCGGCCCCGGCGTCTGGGAGGCGGCGCTGGCGGTTGCCGATGCCTTGGAGGCCGCCGATCGAGCCGTGCTGTTCAAGACTTTCGCGAAGTCGTTCTTTGCCCAGCGCGAGATGATGGCGACGTTCATGGCGAAGTGGTCGATGGACTATCCGGGGCAGAGCGGGCACTTTCATTTCTCGCTGCATCATCGAGATACGTCGGCGTCGCCCACCAACGCCTTCGCCGGCGACGACATCCCCGACACCGCTCGCTGGGCCCTCGGCGGCCTCATGCGCCACACGCCGGAACTGCTGCCCATGCTGGCGCCCACGGTGAACAGCTTCACCCGGCTGGTGAAGGGTGCCTGGGCACCCACGGCATCGACGTGGGGCGTCGAGAACCGCACGGCTGCGTTTCGCTTCATTCCGGGTTCGGCGTCGCGCCAGCACATTGAGTGTCGCGTCGGAGGTGCGGACGGCAATCCCTATCTCGTGGCCGCGGCAACTCTGGGTGCGGCTCTGCTCGGCATTGAACAGCGCTTGGAACCCGGCGCCTCGGTGCAAGGCAACGCCTACGACGCTGCCGACGAACTGCCCGCCGAGTTGCGCTTCTCGCCGACGCTGCGGGAATCAGCCGAGCGCTTCGCCGCTTCGGCGGCCGCGAGGGACCTGTTCGGCAACACCTTCGTCGACCACTTCGCCGCCACCCGCAGATGGGAAAGCGAACGCCACGAACGCTTCGTGGACGACTGGCAACTGGCGCGCTACTTCGAAATCATCTAGTCCATAGGGGGGTGTTGTGCGGCGCGTCAAGGTGTGTAGCTTTCCGCTTCCGTTCGCCAAGCGACTTGCCGGCCGTTCCAGCCTTCCCGGAGGTGCTCGTAAATCGCGCTCGCCTGCGCGTCCTCGCCCAAGGCGGCGTGGGCGCGCGCAAGGCCGCGCAGGGACAAGGGGCGGTTCGGCGTGCGCAGCAGGGAGGCTTCGAAGGCCTTGAGCGCCTTCGCCGGCTTGCCGGCTGCCAGCAGCGCTTCGCCGTGGAGTTCGTGGACGGGCTTTAGGGGGTTCGGTGCGCCGTTGGGCGGGCGCATGGACTCGGCGATGGCGACGCCTTCGGCCAGCAGCGCGAGCCCCGCATCGGTCTCGCCCCGGGCGATGGCCAGCATACCGGCCACTTCCTTGGCCATGATGTCGAGCGGCTTGCCGCTCTGCGCATAGTAGGAGCGGTCCGTGTCGTCGGCCCGCGCCTTCTCTGCTCTCTGGGCCAGTATCCCCGCGGCCTCTTCGGCGAGCGCCAAGTCTCCCGTCTGCGTGGCGCCAAGACCCGTGGCCAATAGCTCGGTCGCATGGGAGTCCTCCGTGACCGGCTGCGGGTCCCATGCTTCGCGCTCGATCGCCATGCGTGCCCGCACCTGCGGCAGGATGACACTGGCGAAGGGATGATCGCCGACCCGCTCTTGGATTCCCTCCATCCGCTCGATCCAGAGCGCCGCCCGCTCGTAGTCGCCGCGCTGGAGGTCGCCGTACTGGCCCCAGTCGAGTGAATGCACCATGTCGCCGAGGCTGTCGCCGGGCTCCCAGAGGTCGACGGCGGCCTCATAGGCAGACTGATTGGAGGAGGAGACGAGGTCCCACATGCCACGCTGGATGAAGATGTGCGAGGGCATGTGGCGTGCGTGCGAGACCTTCTCGGCAATGCCGGCGAAGACGCGGGCAGCCGGCAGCGCAAGCGGAGCGTGAACCGGGTCGTCGAAGGCATGGATGGCGTAGTGCGCGGCGCCGGGATGGCCCGGGTTTCGCGCCAGCAGTTCGAGGGCGATGGCACCGGCCAGCACATTGCTGCGCTCGGCTTCGCCCGCCGGCCCGGCCGACATCAGGAGCGACAGCGCATAGAAGGCGGCCACCTCGTCATCCTCGGGAAAGGCCTCATGCAAGCGATGCATCTGTTCCATGTGCGCCTGACGCCGGGCGCGAGTGTCGCCCTCACCGAAGAAGAGCACCTCGACTGCACTCAGAAAGCCCTTCTCGCGCTCAGTCGGCGCCCTTGCGAGTCGGGCTTCCGGCGTTTCCCCAAGTCGCCCCAGGATTTCCCGCGGCGTGTCCCGATCCTGCTCGCTGATGAGCGGATGGTTGTAGCAAAGCGATTCGCCCCAATAGGCCATCGCGAAGTCCGGGTCCAGTTCCTGCGCCGCCTGGAACTCCAGTCGCGCCTGCTTCCAGCCGAAGCTGTGCAGGATGGTCACTCCGCGCAGAAAGCGCTCCTGCGCCGCCCCGGTGGCGGAGGTGGGGAAGCTGATGGCGCCAAGCCCGGCAAGCTCCGCGCCCACGGCAGACGGCACGAGCCCGGCGGCTGCGAGCAGTATGGAAATGACGCGCTTCATGCCCGATCCCCTCGGCTTGCAAGTGCAGGGAGTATGCCCTCTCTTGGGGGAGACCGGACGCCGGGCCGCGGCCGGGCGGGAGATGATCTCCCGCCCTCGCGGTTGCGGGTTCGAGGGGCCGTAGGCACCGGGATAGGCCCGTCCCTACGAAGAAAAAGATTTACAATCAAATGATTGCACAGTACATGTCGTGCGAGGTCGCTTTCAGCGCTTGTCGAGCAACAGCCATGCGATGACGTAAGAGGCGATGGTGATCTTGGGGAAGAAGATGGCGGCCACCAGCACGCCGATGCGGACGAAGGTGGGGTCGACGTTGATGAAGTTGGCGAGGCCCGCGCAAACACCGCCGATCCAACCCCGACGGTCGCGCACCAAGTTGCCGCGCAGGCGCTCTAGCTGATCTCGCATGTTCGATTCTCCTCCCGTGGTATCCACGTGTTTGCCGTGGCGTTAAGCCCGGGTTTGCGTGCGCTTCGGCACCGGTGATTTGGCCGCGATGGGGCGGAACCCGCCGCTGGGCCGCGCCGGGCTCAAGTCCGGGACGGAACGAACCGGCCAAGACTCATTGTCCGGGCAGACCACGAGTACGCGCGACGCATCTTCAGAATCGCCCTCGGCATCCTCTGCCTCCGCGGCCACGAAGGTGGGCGCGTGGGCGAGGGACAGTTCGGCGAGCGTGCCGAAGCCGAGCATGGCGGCGGCGAGCATCGCGAAGGCCACGAAGGTTGCCCTTGGGGAGCGCAAGCGAGACAGCCTGAACATGATCCGATCCTGATGTTTCCCAATGGTGCTGAACGGTAAGTCGTGCTTTCTGACGCGTTGGTTCCAATTCTCGTGCCATGCATCGCGTGCGCCTGCCGGACTTCGATGCAAGTCGCTGTTTCTATAAGCTAAAAAAACTCCGTTTCCAAGCCTCGATTGGCGCCATGCCGATTCACTACATGGCGGATTTGACCAACGCCGGCGGGCAACGCCGCCACCCGTCGTGGCATCATCCGCGCTTCCGTGCCGACGAGACCCAAATGAGTCCTGCCGACAGCTCTTTCGCCGGCGACATCGCCAGCCGCTGGGAGGGGCACGCCGACCGCTTGCGCCGCCGCACTGCAATCGCCTGCGGCGACACCGAGCGCCTCTGGCGCGACTTCGAGCGCCGTGCGGCCTGCATCGCCAGCCTGCTGCACGCGCACGGTCTTGGTCCCGGCACCAGCATTGCGTTCTACCTGCAAGACTCTGTGGAGTATGTGGAGGCATTGTTCGCCGCCTTCAAGGCCGGCGCCACGCCTTTGACTGTCGCCTCGCGATTTCGTTCCGACGAGTTGGTCAGCCGTCTCATCGAGGCGCGGGCGGAAGCGGTCGTCTTTCACGGCAGCTACGCAGCGCGGCTTTGGGAGGTTAAGGACCGCCTTCCGGCCGTGCGCCTTTGGGTGCAGGTGGACGATGGCACCGAGGCGTTGCTCGACTTCTCCATCGATTTCGAGCAATGCATCACGGGCCACGACCCGGCGCCGCGCGGGGAGCCTCGAGGAGAAGCGTCGGGCCTGCTGGAATGGGGCCACGAAGCCTACGCAACCGGTGCCGGCGACAGTGCCGAGGATCGCCTCACACTGGTCGTGGGCCCACTGTCCGACCCCGCACAACTGGCCTTGGGTATATTCGCCCCGCTGGCACAGGGCGACAGCGTAGCCACCATTCGCCAACCCATGGTGGAACCGCACAGGCTGTGGGCGGAAGCGGAAGACCGCGCTGCCACCGACATCGTGCTGGGGCGACAGCCGGGCTGGACCGCGGCAATCGAAGCCTTGGATGAAGCGGAACGCCTCGGTTCTCCCTACGACCTAACCAGCGTCCGCCGCATCTACGCAACCACCGCTTGCGGCGCCGAAGCGAAGGCGGCGCTCGCCCGCCACGCCGCCATCGAAATGATCGAGGTGACGCCCCCCAGCTAGAGTCGCCTCGCGCTGGCAGATGATGTGAAGTCCTTGGTGCCGAATGACGTTTCCGTGCACTTTCTGCTGCCCAAGCGCCGAACCTCGTCCAACCCCCCGCGAAACGCGCTATGATCGAAGCGGTTTTCCGGGGTTGTCCGGGCCCCGGGACACTGTGGTTTGTGGGTGCGGGGCTTGTCCCCTGCGCCGTTCGATGGGCCGCTGACTCAAGGGGCCGGCAGGAGCGCAAACAAAGGGGAGACACATAATGGAAATCGCGGAGATCATTCCGTTTCTGTTCCGTTGGGGCCATGTCGTGTTCGGCATCGCCTGGATCGGCTTGCTTTACTACTTCAATTTTGTCCAGGGCGGCTACATGGCGGCGGCTTCGGACGAGGCCAAGGTGGACGCGTTCACCAAGCTCGTTCCGAGCGCGCTTTGGTGGTTCCGTTGGGCCGCGATGATGACGTTCCTCACCGGTGTCATCCTGCTGATCTACATCATGGCAGGGCTGTCGGTTGGCATTCTGCTTGGGGCATTGCTCGGCACTGTAATGTTCCTGAACGTTTGGCTGGTGATATGGCCAAACCAGAAGATCGTCATCGCCTCGAACGAGTCGGTGCGGGATGGTGGCGAGGCGGATCCCAACCAGGCGGCTGCGGCGGCGAAGGCACTGCTAGCGTCGCGCACCAACACGCTGTTTTCCTTGCCGATGGCATTCTTCATGGTGTCCCACGGCCATTGGACCTTGGGCGCCAGCGACCTCACCAGCATGGGCATGTGGATCGGCATCCTCATCGTTGCCGCCATCGAGGCGAACGCACTGTTCGGCAAGATGGGCCCGATCACCACGGTGCGTGGCGTGATCACTTCCAGCGTCATCCTGACGGTGGTCATGGGAGTCATCGCAGGGCTTTAGCGAGAGGCGACCATCGGATCGGCCCCGGCGCCGGCGGACTCGCCGGCGCCGGGGATGTCTTTTGACGTTCGGTAGGCAGGGCAGGCAGGAAGCGACAAGGAGAGCGCGTGGCGGAGGGCGACTCGGAGGCAGGGCTGATCGCGGCCAATCCCAGCGAGGGGCGGCCGTATCAACGTGGTTCGCGACGCGGTGGCGGTGGCGGTGGGCGAGGCTCATCGGTGCTGGTTTCGGTGGCGCTGGTGGCGGCACTCGTGGCCGTTGCCGGCGGTGGCTACTTTCTCGTCACGCAGCACGAGGAGCTGCGCGCGACCAAATCCACCCTCGAGCAGGCATCCCGACGCATCGCCGCCTTGGAGGAGCGCCTGCGGCTCACCGACGAATCCCTGTCCGCCTCGGAGGAAGGAACCAACGAGCAGATCAGCTTCTGGGAATCCGAAATCCGCAAGCTGTGGGACGTGTCCAACAAGCGCAACAAGCGCTGGATCGAGGACAACCAAGCCGCCCTCGCGAGCCTCGACAAGAGCCTCGCTGCAGCCTTGGCGGACATGGACACAGTCAAGAGCGCCGTCTCGCGCCACGAGACCGCCATTTCCCGTCAGCAGGACATCGCCGACCGCCTCACGGCCATCGACCTGCAAATGAACCGCCTGGTGGCAAACAACCGCGATCTGGTGGACAAGGCCAACGTCGCCGCGGGTCTCGCTACCCGCGTCGAACAGCGCGTGGCCAAGAACGAGGAAGCCGTGGCTGCCATAGATCGCTGGCGTGCAAGCACCAACTCGAGAATCCTGAACCTCGAATCCGGTCGTCGCAGCCCTTCCCCGCAACCCGCCAGCCCCGACATCAACCTCTAGTCCGCCCCTCTCCGATCAAGTCGGCCCTTTAGTCCTGCCGCGCCGTTCGGGCTATCCGGGCCTTGGGGGCGAGGGCATCTTGCCCTCGCAATGCGCCGCAAGGCGCATCGTTCCGGGGCAACGGTGACAGATTCACATTGAGTTCTTGCGCTGCACGAACGGCCCGTGGTCGCCCCTTCGCGCCTACCGGCGCGTGCGAGGGCAAGATGCCCTCGCCCCAGAACCCCTCCTTTCGCCTTTCTCGAATCCAGCCGCTGCGGCGCTCGAGGGTAAGGTTGCGCCTGTCGGCGCGGGGGCGATTGGGGCCCTCCCTCCAAAGGCAGCTCGAAAACGTCGGACTAGATCGCGACCTCCCCGCCACCCTTCTCAGCCGACCGATACAACGCATCCAACATCCGTTGCACCGCGAGGCCATCCTCCCCCGGTGCCAATGTCGGGCGGTCGTAGAGGCAGTGCTCCACGAAGTTGAACATCTTGCTCTGGAACATCGGCTGTTGTCTTTCGGCAAGCCAGGCCGGGGTCTTGTTCACCATATGGCCGTGTTCGTCGCGGAAGATCTGCGGCGGGTCCCACGTCGCGCCGCCTTTGTCGCCCATCAGGGTGAAGTTCCACTCGTCGCTCGCAATATGGGCAGCGAATGCGGCTTCGATGTGCGCCACCGCCCCGTTCTCGAACCGGATGCGGCCCACGGCAAGATCCTCGACGTTGTAGGTGCGATGGTCCCAGCCCTTCCATGCCGACTCGATGCGGTTCGAGGGCTTGTTGCCGATATAGGTGAACATGTCCGCGCAGGCACTAACCGGCACGGGCGAGCCCATCGTGTAGTGGGTCATCTCCAGCACGTGTACGCCGATGTCGATGAGCGGTCCGCCGCCCTGCAACTCCTTGCGCCCAAACACGCCCCAGTTCGGAATCCCGCGCCGCCGGAGTGCCTTCACGCTGGCATAGAGGATGTTGCCGAACTGCCGGCCGTCCGCGGCCTTGCGCAGGAACTGGGTGCGCGCGTTGTAGCGATACTGAAAGCCGATCACCAGCTTGCGCCCGGCTTCCCTGGCCGCCGCCACCATTCGCTCGCCCGCCTCGGCACTGTCCGCCAGCGGCTTCTCGCACAGCACGTCGCAGCCGGCGTTCAAGGCATCGATGGTGGGCTGCTCGTGTAGCTTGTTCGGCGTGCAAACCGACACGGCGTCGAGTTCCTCGGCCGCCAGCATCTCGCTGTAGTCCTCATACCCGGACGCGATGCCAAAGCGCTCCCTATGCCCGGCAATGGCCTCCTCAGAGATGTCGGCCATTGCCACCACCTCCACATCGTCGCGCTTGGCAAGCTCGCGCAGGTGCGCGCTTGCAATGCCACCGGCACCGATGAAGCCATAACGCAGCTTCCGCTTTCTCGCAGGGCGTCGTGCCATGTCGTCTTCTCCTACGAGGTTTCCGCCGCCCAGCACTGGCGGACCGACTCCGGCACGCCCGCATCCGCCATGAAGGCGTCGAAGCGTTCCGCCATTTCGGCGAGTTCCGAGGGATGCTCGCCCGCGACATTCGTGGCGGCGTTCGGGTCTTGGGCCAGGTTGTAGAGCTCTGGCTTCCCTTCTGCCCCACACGGCGCGTAGCCCCAGTTCTCGGTTGCGGCGAAGGGAGTGACGGATGTGGGTGGGCAGCGGCCGTCGTCGCCCGGGCGCACGAAGCCAGCGCTCACCGCCATCCCACGGTGCCCTCCGCCGCCGCCTCGCACCGCGCCCGCGAAGCTTTTGCCTTCCACGGGCTTGGGCATGGTGCTGTCGAAGCCGGCGAACTCGGCGATGGTCGGCAGGATGTCCTGAGGCTGCGCGAGGAGATTGAGGCTCGCGCCCGCCGGCACGTCGCCCCCGCCGATCAGGAACGGGACGTGGCCCACTTCGGGATAGATGGGCCAGTAGCGGTCGTCGTGGTCGCTGATGTTGCTCTTGCCGGTGCGGTTGTGCTCGCCGAGGCTGGTGCCGTGGTCGCTGGTGACTACGACAATGGTGTCGTCCCACAGCATCAGGTCGTCGATCTTCTGCAGCACGCGCCCCAAGTGGCGGTCCACCATCTCTGACTCGGCCGCATAGTGCGCCCAGAGGTTCGTCAGTTCGTCGGGCGTGTAGTCCGTGGCGGGGCCGTAGTTGCAGTGCAGCATGGGTTCGCCGTCGTAGTCCGGCTGGTAGCGCCGCACCATGTACTCGGGCGGGTCCCAAGGCTCGTGCGGATCGAAGAAATCCACCCACAGGAAGAACGGCGTGCCGACGTGATTCTCCTCCAGCCAGCGGGTGGCGGTGGCGGCGGTGCGAGCCGCGAAGGTGTCCTCCTCCGACTCAAAGTAGCGGTTCATCCAGCGATGCAGGTCTGTGAGATTCGCGCCGCGCCATGCCGGCCTCGTGCGCACCTTGGTCGGCGGCACGGTTTCCCGAATGGGGCGATTGAGTTGCAGCAGGTGCTTGTCGCCCTCCTGCCCCCGATGCTGAAAGGCGGCATCGAAGGCGTGCTGGAAGCGGCTGTTGAACAGGTGCGGACAGTCGCAGATGAGCTGCGTGGCATAGCCCTGCGAACCTAGGCTTCCGGCAATGTGGTTCGGTCCGCTCCGCGAGATGGGCTGCCACGGATAGTGCGGCCAACCGAGCACCCCTGTGGCGACGTCCGTGCGGTGCGGAATGGTAGGAAAGCTGGCGGTGTAGAACCCCTCGATGGACGTGGCGCGAGACTCGGCAAACGCATCGAGACACGGCGTGCGCACGGGGCGCGTCGCATGATCGGCAAGGTTGTCATAGCGAAACGTATCGGTGATGAGCAGGATCACGTTCTTCATGGGGGCTCACGGCATCGGATTGCGGGAACGCCGAAGAATGCCACGCCAAACCGGCCCTGTGGCACCCGACCTTTCGTTTCCAGAAGAACGCACCCCCCCGACGAGTCAAGCCGCGTTGCCGCACTCGACCGAGAACCGCCTGCCGTCCTCCAGCCGATAGGCCGTCATGGTCCTTCCCCAAACGCACCCAGTGTCTAGGCCGATGAAGTTGCCGCCGCCCGCATCGCCGTCCAGCGCCGCCCAGTGCCCAAACAACAGCCGCCCCTGCACCTGGGTGGGGTAGCGAAACCATGGCGCGAAGGTCCCGCCCGGGGGTGCCTCGGCGGGAACCCCCTTGAAGTCGAAGTCCATCCGTCCGGCGGGGTCCACGAATCGCATCCGGGTCAGGTAGTTGGTGATGGCACGCAGGCGTTCCATGTCCGCGAGCGCATCGTCCCAAGTGTCCGGGATGTCTCCGTACATGCGCTCGAAAAAGCCCTCGTAGTTGGGGCCGCGGATTGCGGCCTCGACTTCCCCGGCCAGCGCACAAGCCACCTCGAGGCTCCAAACGTGCGGAACCCCCGCATGAACCATCGTCACGTCCTCCGCTCGCACCAGCAATGGCAAGGAGCGCAACCAATGGCAGAGCTCCACGCAATCCGGCGCGTTCAGCACATCGTCCAGCGTGTCGCTCCGGCGAGGTTCGTGGCCACCGAAGACGATGGCCAGGAGGTGCAGGTCGTGATTGCCGAGCACGCAGGTGGCGCGTTCGCCCAAGTCGCGCACGAAACGCAGCGTGGTGAGGTTGCCGCTGCCGCGATTGACGAGATCGCCCACGCACCAGAGCCGATCGCTCTGCCGGTTGAACCGCACCAGATGGAGCAAGCGCTTGAGGCTCTGAAAGCACCCCTGGATGTCGCCGACTACATAGGTCGCCACGCCCTACTGCACCACGTTCGGCACGGCCAGCGTGAAGGCCGCGATGGGCGCCTCGAACACCTCCCCTTCGTCGGTGTGGAACTCGTAGTGCCCCTCCATGACCCCCACCGGCGTCTCCAGAATGCAGCCGCTGGTGTAGCGAAACGCCTGCCCCGCCTCCAGCCGCGGCTGCTTGCCCACCACCCCAGGACCACGAACCTCCTCGCGCTTGCCGTTGCCGTCCGTGATGAGCCAGTAGCGATTCATCAACTGCGCCGGCTCGCCCCCGCGGTGCGCGATGGTGATGGTGTAGGCGAACAGATGGCGCCCGTTCGCCGGATCGGACTCCCGCTCGATATAGGCCGTCTCCACATGAATCGCAATCTCGGTCATAACCGCTATCCTCCGCTGATGTTCCCTGCCTCGGCGTCCGCGACGACCCAATGCACTTGACGCAGGCGAGACCCGCATAGCCTATCGCCAGATGGAGCTTCTTGGACGAACTCCAGCAGCCATGCGGTGTTCCCACGTTCCCTTCCCGACACAGTCGGGCTGCGTGCGAGATCGAACCGGGCAAAGGGGGGCTGCTGCGGGCGGCCACGCGCAGGGAGTCGTTCTATCGGAAGGGCGATGCGGCCTTGGATGGACTAGGTGGATGCCGTCGTGAGGTTTCAGCTTCGCCAATGCATGGCAGGTTCAGAAGATCGCGTCCAAGAGCTGTAGGACGAAAGTGCCGACCACCGCAGTGCCGACGACGATCGCCACGGCGAGGCCGAGCCGGCTGTTCTTGAAAAGGCGGTTGGCACGGATTTCCTCACGCAGGTCTGCGGCACTCGTGTCAACGTGCGTGCGGACGTCCTTGATGTCCTCTCGCACTTCCCGAAAGCGCTCATTTGTGCGCTGTTCCACGGCTTCGATCGTGGCGCCGGTGCGCTGCTCCACGGCTGCAATCGTGGCGCCGGTGCGCTGCTCCGAGGCGACGATGTCATCCCGGACCTCCTGAAAGTGCTCGTTTGTGCGCTTCTCCCCGGCAGCGAGCGAGCCACCGGTGCGCTGCTCCGAGGCGACGATCTCGTTCCGGACCTCCTGAAAGTGCTCGTTTGTGCGCTTCTCCCCGGCAGCGAGCGAGGCACCGGTGCGCTGCTCCGAGGCGACGATGTCATTCCGAACCTCCTGGAAGCGCTCGTTCGTGCGCTGCTCCGAGGCGACGATGTCATTCCGAACCTCCTGGAAGCGCTCGTTCGTGCGCTCCTCCGAGGCGGCGATGTCGTTCCGAACCTCCTGGAAGCGCTCGTTCGTGCGCTCCTCCGAGGCGGCGATGTCGTTCCGAACCTCCTGGAAGCGCTCGTTCGTGCGTTCCTCCGAGGCGGCGATGTCGTTCCGAACCTCCTGGAAGCGCTCGTTCGTGCGTTCCTCCGAAGCCGCCATGTCGGCACGCAGGGCCTCAAACATCTCTCTGATTTCCATTTCTTCCTTCTCCGGACCTAGGTCGTTGAAGACCGCGGCGGCGCTTGGCTGGTGGGGCATGATCCTCTTCCGCGTTCGTGTTTGTCAATTGACGGCGAGGGGATTGTGCCCAGTTCCGGCACAGAAAAAAGTCAGGCAATTGCCATGCTTGCGTAGGAAATCGACGTTTCGTGAGTGCACATGGCAAGCGTCGAGATCTGAAGGCAGCGGTCCGACGGGGACCAAACCCACGGCGTGTACGACCAAGATGTTTTGCTGTGTCGGGAAAGGAAGTTGTGGGCCATTACCTACGATGTGTAGGACGGAAAGAGTGTGTGGCGGGATCGGAGCCCTTACGTGGGAGATTGCCTACGTTGTGTAGGACGGAAAAAGTGTGTGGCGGGATCGGTGGCGCGGGATCGGTGGCCTTTGGCGGGATCGGTGGCCCTGGGGACGAAGGACGAAAAAAAAGCCCGGCTCCTTGCGGAGCCGGGCTTGTCGGAGGACCGGATTGACCGGGGTGGACGGTCAGGCCCGGAGGGTTGCGATCACATGCCTCCGCCGACGAAGGTGTTGTTCACCAGCGTCTTGGAGTTGCCGTCGCGGGTCAGCTGCTGAACAGTCACCTTGCCGACGGAGAGAATGCGGCAGGAGTGCCGTGACGTGGGTTCGGCAATCCCTAGCACGCCCTCGATTGCCGCGGCGTCCCACTTCATTAGTGCATTGCCTTCAATCATGCCCGCCTCGTCGAACATCCTCATGCCGTCGTCGTCCCAGCACTCCAAGAAGACCCGGCAACCAGCCGACGCCTCGCAGCGAACGCGAACGTTAGCCTTGTCGCCCGTCCCGTTCGTCGAATGCGGAATCGCATACGCCATCACGGGATTGCCCACTACTCCCTCAAGGTTGAACGTCGTAGACGTCTTCTTCGCGGCCTCGTCGGTCGCGGAGGGGTCGCTGTAGTCCACGCTGGCGGTGAGGTTGATCATCGCGCCGTGGTGAATGTCCATCTTGCCGCCGGCCCTGTAGTACACCGTAAAGCTGCCTACACCGCCCTTGAAGACGTCGGGATCGATGGAAAGGGCGGTGCCCTCGGCCATGTTGTTCATGTCGGGGTCGATGGCGATCGTCTCGCTCCCGCCGATGTCCTTGTCGCCGTCGTAGTCGATGAACAGCATGTCGTCCTCATTGAACAGGGACCGCGTCCCCATCGCGTCCACGGTGAGCACGCCTCGGAGGCCGGCGTCGATCTCCTTGCCATCCAAACCGTAGAGCATGTCGGCCTTCTCAGGTTTGTCCACAGCCGGCGTGTATATGTGCGTGTCGTTAGCGTCTGGGACCGGCTTATCGCCGGTGCCGCCACCGGACCGATAGGCCGACGTGGCGTCCATTTTCATCTTCTCTTGCGTCACGTGCTTTGTCCGCGTAGTCACGGTCACCGTTGCGAGCATGACGTTGCCCTTGTTCTTGGCATCGGCCTCCTTCACCGCCTTGAACGCGTTGTCGCCCTTGATGACGATGTTCCTCGTGTTCTTTTCGGAGATGGTAACGGTGACCGCATCGCGACTCTTGACGGCGGGAGTTGTGTACCCGTCTGCCTCGCCGCCCGTCAGAAAGGTGTTGGCAAAGGCGCCACTGATTACCCTCGACTCCGCCTGGAGCGAAACCTGCTTCACCATGTCCTTATGCTTGGACGCGTACTTCAGGCTATCGCTGAGGTTCTTGAGGACTGGCAGGTAGAATGAAATTGTGTGGGAGTCGGCGTCAGCATAGGTTACGGCACACGAGGGTGCAGTAGCCCGCGTTCCCGCCCTGTCCCTGTCGGGTCGTGCGGCAGCTCCGTCGCCCCCGTCGGGCGCCGCTTCAATCTTGATCGTGATGGACGTGTCATTCTTGCGACCGCCCGAGACGATCGACGCCACAGCGCCCGTTGCTGTGCCCTCGGTGGAGGTGGTGCCCGCGCCGTCAGCGTCGTACATCAGTCCCGCGACGTTGGCGTCGAACATTGCGCCGCCAAGGAGCTCGAACGTCACTTCCGCCTCACCCGTGTATTCGACGGCTGCCACTGCCGCGCAAGCCGGGTCCGTTCCACTAGCTGCCCTTTCGCCAACTGCAGCATTGTTCGCGGGAATAGTCAGCACGACCTTGGGCGTCATTCCGTTTGGGTACTTGATGGCGGCATGATCAGGCCCGAACAGCTCAGACGCGTAGGTGTGGACGGGGGCGACCGCCACTGACGCCTGTCCCCAAGCCCCCAACCCCGCAACGCACGCGACCACCACGACCGCGCTTCCAGCGTTTTGCAGTTCTTCACGCGGTTCCATGACGACGCATATAACATATTGATAAAAATGTACTTATATGGCACAATACGCCCTCGAAACGCCACGAAGAACCGCCGATTCTTGCGGTATGCCCTCGGAAAATGTGGGACAAATGAGGGGACAAAATTTTGAAATTCCAACGCCTGACAGCCGCCTTCGTCAAGCACGTCAAGTGCGAGGAAAGGCCCAAGCGCTATGCCGACGGCAACGGGCTATACCTGCTCGTCAAACCCGGCATCTGGAGCGGGAAGTATTGGGTACAGCGTCTCGTGATCAAGGGCGTGCGGCGCGAGATCGGCCTTGGCCCCACCAGGCTCGTGAGCCTCAAGCAAGCACGCATCCTGGCACTCGACAACCTCCAGCTTGCGCGGGCCGGGGGTGACCCGACGACCCTGCGCGGGGTCGACCCAGACGCCACGTCGCCTGCATTCTGCGACGCCGTCGACAAGGTGATCGACATCCACAAGCCCACGTGGAAGGGGACCGATGGCGGACGGACGGCACGGCAATGGCGTGCGTCCCTCCAAGAGTACGCCTTTCCCCGAATCGGCCAGACGCCCGTGTGTTCGGTCACGACCGCAGACGTGATGGCCATTCTCCTGCCCATCTGGACCACCAAGCACGAGACCGCGCAACGGGTCCGGCGCCGCGTGTCCGCCGTCATGAAATGGGCCATCGCCCAAGGCTTGCGTACCGACAACCCCGCCGGCGACGAACTGATGTCCGCATTGCCGAAGATCGACCGACAGCGTGCCCACCAGCGGGCGCTGCCACACGCACGGGTCGCCCAGGCGCTGGCAAAGATCCGGACCGCCGCCACGAGCCCGGTCAACAGGCTCGTTCTCGAGTTCATCATCCTCACCGCCGTTCGGTCAGGCGAAGCGCGCATGGCAACCTGGGAGGAGGTGGACCTCTCCGGGGGAGTGTGGACGGTCCCCGCGAGCCGTATGAAGTCCAAGCGCCAGCACCGCGTCCCCTTGTCTGATCGAGCAGTCGCGGTCTTGCAGGACGCCAAGGCGCTCGCCCAAGGCGAGCACGTGTTTCCGTCACCGGTGAGCCGTCGTCCCGTCGTCAGCGGAACACTCGTCAACGTTTTGAGTCAGGTTGGTATCGACGCGGTGCCGCATGGGTTCCGTTCCACGTTCCGGGACTGGGCCGCCGAACTCACCGACACGCCGCATGCCGTGATGGAGGCCGCCCTGGCGCACGCGGTCCGCAACCAGGTCGAGGCAGCCTATGCCCGCTCCGACCTGTTCGAGCGACGACGCGAACTCATGCAGCGCTGGGCCGACTACGTCAGCGGCAAGGAGTGATGAACACACAGGGCCACACTCGCCCACGCGCGCCCGCTTTTCGTCAGAGTCGACAAGCCCGGGCCCAGCGGTTGTCGTGGGCAAGACCGCGAGCCCACAACTCCAAACGCCGAACCCGGCAAGGGCGAGGCCACACGGGAGCGTCCCTCAACGAGGTCCCAGCTACGTCGGCATGTCGGCAAGGCGATCGATCTACATGCCCTGCCGTACCTATGTCGCGCCGTATGCGACGGCTGCGGATACGCGCGTGTTCGCCGCCTCGCGCACGACTCCCAGACTCTGCGTGTGCGGTGGCGGCCTCTTCATTCCTGAGTTGCTCGCCGCAGACCCAAGACAAACGGTGTTACCGGCGACTGGAAAATACCCACTTTTGGCGGACGAAGATCTCCCACTTTCGGGCGAGGTCCGCTGCGCGACCGTTGGCCTGGCCAACGGTCGGAGCGGCGACATGCACAAGTGGGAGACACGCGTGCTTCTGAAGCACTATCTGGTCAGGGGTTCACGAAGGCGGAGCTGTCGCGCCGCTTCGGGGTGGACCGGCGGACGATCCACAACTGGGTCCGGTCGGGCCAGGCTCGGTTTGAAAAATTCGCCTGTACGATCTTCCACTTCCACGCATGGTGTACACGTTTACGATGCTACGTCAACGCGCAAGCACAGAAGGGGAACACCCAATGCCCAAGCGTCCGGCTGACGCCAACCAACTGGCGAAGATAATCGTGGACATGACCACCGGCCAGATTCCCAACGACTCGCACGACAAGCCCTCCGGCAAGGCGCTGGGCGGCATCGCCCGCGCCATGGCACTCAGCCCGGAGCGGCGGCGCGAGATCGCCAAGAAGGCCAACGCCGCCCGTCGCTGACATGGCGGACAATGGCTTGGGGCGCGTCTTTGCCGACCCGCCAACCGAGTCCGACATTCTCGGCCTGCCGATCAACGGCAGTGGGCACCACCCGCTTCGAACACTTGCCGCCGTCGTGTTCGTGGCGGCGATCTTCGCAATGGCAGGCGGAGGCGCGGGCTTCGCTTGGTTCGTGCTCGGACTCGTCGGCTGATGGATGACGAACGCGAGCGCCTAGAGCGCGACTGGTGGGCGACCTTCCGCGCACGCATGCCCTACGGCTTCGACGTGACGGACGACGACTTTCCGGTGCTCCGGGAGTGCATCGAGCAGCGAAGCCAAGCACCGCTTGACCGCGTGTTGCGCGAGCGCCACAAAGACGGCAACGTGTACTGATGCCCCCCCCCCCCCCCCCGAACTTCGCACACCAGACCATTTGGACGGGCGACAACCTCGACATCATGCGCGGGCTGAACAGGGCCAGCGTTGACCTGATCTACCTACCTAGGGGGACGGTGGCAGCGACCTAGACTCGTTCGTCATACGTGACCTTTACAGTTCGCCCGGCGGAAATCCGACCAACCGTTAGACTATGTTGGCATAACGTTGGACCGACCAATGAGCCGATCGGCTCACTGCTTGCTCAAGTCGTCGTTGAGAAACGTGACGAAGGCAGGCGCTTCGTTCTGGTTAGCGAACACGATGAGAGCATCGACCGAGCCGGAGTCGGCCTCGATTACAGCGCGGGCAAGATGCAGCGCTGTCTCTTCATCAGTTTGAGTCCAGTGCCTAGTCTTCGTCTCGGCATTGCGGCATGCGATTCGTCGGTAACTTGCGATCGATGACTCGAAGCTCTAGATTTGGTGGCCCTATCCGATCATACGACGTGCCTCCAGCGTCACAAGGTGCCCAAGGCGACCACGACGTAGACCACAGTGCCGAACGCGGCTGCCCCACAGGCCGCAATGACCGAGTAACCAACTACCCTCCACGCAGGGTGAAGCCCGCTGCTGTCGATAGGGTGCCCGACGATATCCGACTCGGATGGTAGATCGGCAAAGACTTGCTCGAAGTGTCGGTCACTCATGTCTCCCCCGTGAGGCTTAAGCCCTCTAGGTCAAGAGACGCCACGCATTGGGGCCGCGGTCGTGCTTCGGTGCCTTGGACTCCAAGCGCCCGCAGTCCTCTGCGTGAGCGAAATAAGCGCAAGCCGTCGGTAGTCATCGTCCAAGTGCTTGTGTAGGCCGAGGCCCGAAGAGCTTGATTTGGATGGTTCGTGTGTCCTGCCAATCGTCGGTGAGTGCCTGGCAGACAGCCTCCATCAGCAACTTGCGGCCGAGCGTGGCGAGTGAACCAGAGCACGTTTTCTGTCGCCGAAAACCGCGCAGCGGGAGACGAAGTTTGATCGCCCGCTGCGCCCCTACCGCCCTGCTGGGCGCGCGAATTATATACCTAGCTTGAAGGATGCCTCCTCGGTTTGTTCATGGCCGGTTCAAGCTAGGTATGTAAGTCCCTTCCCTAGCCTATACCGGTCCGAGTCGGATTGTTGTCAACACCTCGACTACGGCCCATAGCTATATGCCCGCCGTCCTTTAGTCCGAATCGTTCCTTCCGGCGTCTGGTTCCCGGCGCTACAGTCGGCCCCGAGACGCAAGTCTCAGGCGTGGCGAAAGCCGCTTGATCCATCGAAGGAAGCAGGTCATGAAGATCACCAAGTTTCTCGCGATGGCTCTGGCCGTTGTCGTATGCACGACGACCTCTGCCAACACGTTCCTGCCCGGCGCGAAGGCGTCGGCCTACCGCACGGCCTCCCTGCTGCTGCGGGCCTCGAGCGTTGCATTCTCCTGCCCTCACACAACCTGCATGATCAGTGCCCTCTCCGAGTACGCGGGCTGCCTGGCCAACGCCCAGACAGCCTACTCCAGCTGCATCGAGACCTGCACGGGCCGATCCCTTCCCCTGAAGAACGCCTGCGTGCGGAAGTGCTCGAAGGACAACCAGAAGGACGTCGCAAAATGCGAGTCCAACTTCGAGGACGCATCGGACGCGTGCGGCGACCCGCCGGACGGGAAGCCATAGGCCCAGGTCTGCAAATGGAGGATCAACGAATGACGAAGCGTAAGTGCTACCTGATCGTCGCCGCGCTCTGGCTCTCTGCGGTGATGATGTCCTATCCGTGGCTGGTGTTCATCATCTGGTTCGCCGAAGCCGTGTTCGAGCTGGAGTGGTAGATATTTCCCCCCCTCTGGGGCGGCTTCGGCCGCCCCGAAATTCGCCAAGTTGGCGAATTCGGAGTCCGAATCAGATCAGGCCTAATGCGAACGCCACAAAAGCCAGCGTTCCGATGGCGCCGGCAGCACAAGCCGAGAGAAGCACTGCGCCGATGAACTTCAAGACCTGATGGTTCCCGTTCCCGTTGATGGGAAGTCCGAGAATGTCCGACTCTGTAGGAGGGTCGGCAAAGACCCGTCCCAAGCGGCCGTTGTCGCTCATCCTGTCCTCCTCCCCGAGATTCCTTAGTCCGTACCTTTCGGCCACCCGTGCGGCATGATCGCGAACGTTGGCATTGTCGCACTGAGCCCACTGGTCGAGCAGCGTCGCGTAGTCACAGGAGACGAACTCGACCTCGTCTCCCTCGACCACGCTGGCGAAGCTGGCGATCTCCATTCTATGGCGCGCCTTCGCCCTTTCGTCTACCGGCCTGCCGGATGCCCATTCATCGGGCTCCGCGTACAGGTAGAACAGGATCGGCGTCAGGCCGTTGGCCTGCGTGCGCAGCGCCAGTGCGTGCTTGAACAGTTGTGTGGCATCCAGGTAGAGGTACGCGTCGTCCAGCGCGTCCCTGACGCTCTGGTAGCCCCTCATGCGGTCACCCCAAACCTGACGCCAGTAGGCTCGGCTGATCTGCGTCTTGCGGAACGGCTCGTAGCGCTTGGACTCGATCCCGATGAACGCGGTCGGGGTCGTGACGACGGCATCGAGCCAAGGGTGCATGCCGCCGCGCCACGGCAGCCGGAGGTTCTTTTCGAGCATCAAGGACCGGGCCGGCCACTCTTGCGCTTCGCAGCCAGGAAGGGGAGGAAGGTCTTGCAGGCGGCGCATGAACCAGCCAAGCGCATTTGCGGCGAGCGCGGCAGACGACTGGGGATTGTCGAACTTGCCGCTTCCGATCTCGTCGCCGGGTGCTGCTTCGTATGCCCGCGTTACGTCGTCGGCGGGGACGCCCGGGAGAAATCTGTTGTCCATGGGCCGAAACTAGCCCAAAAGTGCTATGCTAGCAATCGTCTGAAACGGATCGGCTTCCGAATCCGAGCACGGTGAAGCCGACTGGCAGCCAACGGCGATAGCTATCTCGATACGGCTACCGGCCATGTCTACACCAAGACATCGGGGTCGTGGGACCGCGCCGGCAGCCTAAATCGGTAGGAAGTGCACGTATCCGTCGGCGCCGTCTTTGCCGCCATCGGGGCCGAGTCCTCCTGCTCCGATAGCCACGTCGATCTTGTCGCCGGGCCTCATGCCGTGGAGCGTTACAGGAACAACCTCGCCTCGATTTCCGGGCTTGCCTCTTGTCCCAACAGCTTGATGGATAAGGCCATGTCCACCATCGCCTCCGGCTCCTCCTTGCGCCAGAACAATCTCCCCGTCAACGATGATCCGAGTGCTTCGGCCGCTCATGCCTCCGGAGCCTCCTAGGGCATTCGAGCCTTCTCCCCTTAAGGAACCTTGACCGTCGCCTCCGGCCGACCCTGATCCCCCTACAAGAATCGCCAGCCCCTGGGCAGCATCCCAAGGCCAGGTAAAGCTCCTAGATTCCGTAACGACGATACCCTTCTCAGCTTTCATCGCGCTACCACCTGTCGTCGTCGCGGCTAATTCCGTTGGTAGTTCACGGAGTGTTCGTCTACCTGTTGCTGGATCAGAGGGCAGACTTGTGACTCTATGTAAGCCGCAAGCCTTTCGAGCGCTTCGCGCTTGAGTTCACGAGGGTCAACCGGCCCGGGCCTGACCGGGAAATTGAGCCCGATGTCGAACGTAACTCCCGCATCGACACTATCGTCGACGCTGACCGAGAGCTCGAATAAATCCCCGCTCTGTAACGTGCGTACGGTCCCGGTAACGTTGACACTTCGATCAGACATAGCTAGCCCGCCCGTTCTGGATCCGATTCCGAATTACTTCTGACTCTTGCTTGGCTCGGGCAAGCCTGCGCTTCCGCCGCCGTCGAGCTTCGGGGTCGGACTTCCGCGACTGTGCAGCCATGCACGATCTCCTTGCGTCCGGTTGGGCGCAGGAGGCTTGCGTGCGGTGGGAGCGTCGGATAGGCTTGTCCGACGTTCGCGCCTCGGCTGTCAACCTCTTGCGCTGAACGAGAAGGGCGGTGTGAGACTTGGGGTCTCTGCCGCCCTTCGCCTATGTGGGGCTAGACTCTTGCACGAGTCTCGGAGCGGGCCAAGCGTTAATCGGGCGTGACGGCTTCCAGACCCGGCTGCCCTTCACTGCTTTCAAGAGGTGCCGAGAGCAGAATCTCGTCCGAAAAATGGTCTCGGATCCTCGCTGCGTTGTAGGGCTTGAGCCAGTCGACGGACAGGTTCCCTCCCTGCTCGGTGTCCACCATGAGGTCCAGCCGGTTGTCGTAGTCGCCGAAGTGACTTCGGTTCTTCTCGTCCGTGTTCGTGTTGGGATGGTGGAGGCCAAAGCAGTGACCTAGCTCGTGCGCGATGGTGTGAACCCACGGAACCGACCAGACCGCGCAGCTCGTCGTCGACCAGTGCAGGCTCCCGGGATGGAACCCGCTCCAGCTCCACCACTTGTTCGTGCCGTGCAGGATGTAGCCGACCCACTCGAATGACGGGTGGTCCGGGAACAGGAGAACCCCCAGGATCACCGAGCCCTGATTCCCAGAAGACTTCCTGCTGTATCCGAGGTCGACCATCATCTGGCTGCGGACTTCAAAGCCGGTTCGATCAGCGCAGCGAAGGGCCGGATTGCTGGCAGGAGACAGTGTGCAATGTAGGGTTTCTGCGCCGAGGTTCGATACCCGAAGGTCGTACTTCGAGGCATCGACGCCGAGCAGCGCCATGGCTTCGTGGACCGCGGCCATCGCCTTCGCAAGGGCGTCGGGCCCGGGAACGGCATAGTCCCAGTCGGCCTGGCCTGCGTCGGACGAGTGATCGTAGACTTCCACTTCAACGTAGAACGGCAGCACCTCGATCAGGAGTCGGTCCTGAGCAGATGCCTGGAAGGCGAGGAAAAGGACGAAGACGGCGGATAATTTGTGCATGACTTGCCCCCGAGCTATCTGTTGTCGGTGATCTGTCCCATGAGGGCGACGTAGTGCAATGCACTGTCGTAGTCCTCGGCTGCCATGCTGCGGACGATGGATCGGCAATAGGCTGAGACCAGCCAAATCTCTCCGGCCCTTCGCTCGGTCGCGACCGCCTTCGTGGGACGGTCGGGCATGTCGATGGCCGAGCCGATGTCCGCTGCCTTGGACAGCACCACGGCGGCGGTGTCCCAGTGGAGAACCACAGAGGCTTCCGGCGCTTTTGCCCCACGAAAGGCTGTTGCATGGTAACCGGTGACCCGACCACGAAGGTCGAGTGGTTCTCAAGGGACTCGCCCGCCTTACATACCCACAATGCCGACAGGTGTCAACAGCCGGGTGCTGGACAGGAACCGCCAGCCGAAGATAATTGAACCTCGCCATAAAGCACGAAAACTCGGGGGGGCCTCCTCATGGACGCTAGTTCATGGCTCGCGCTGACTGTGGGCGTGCTGGTACTGCTGCCGCCGCTGTGGCTAGTGGCGCGGCCACGCAGTGGTGACAGCAAGGGGTTGGCGACAGGGAAGCGGATGCTTGCGGCGGTCGCGGTTGCGGTGTTTGCCGGGGCGGCGGGCTTCTACGCGGCAGTACTGGCGATGACAAACGCTGATGGCGTGCCACGGGCGTGTGCGCAAAACATCGAGCAATCCTGTCGGGCGGAGATGCTGGCTGTCGTGCCGTGGGCGGAACGGCAAGAACGATTGGGCGTCGAAGCCGAGGCGCACGTGGCCTTTCAACGGTGCATCTTTAGGGGAGTCCAATAGCCCTCGTTTAAATCTAGGGCGCTACCGCGCTGGACAGGAGCCTCTAGCCGAAGATAATTGAGTCTCGCCATGCGCGAGACTCCCCGAATGGAACGCAAGCTGGTCTTCACGCCGAAGGACGTGGTACGCCTTCGTGTGACGAGCCGCGCCTGCGGCGTTGCTTCCGTCTGGACGATTCCGCCCAAGGCGAAGCCAAGGGGAAACGAAGCGCAGGTCGCACCTACGGTGCCGAACAACTGCCCGCACTGCGAGCAGGTCTGGAGCGAAGGCTCGGAGAATCCGCCCGACGCCTTGCACAAGGCGCTGGCCGTCTTCGAGAACAGGTCGGAATCAACGCATTACCAGGTCGCCCTTGAAGTCGATGCCGAAGAGGATTGATGCGTGGCGTCAAGGCAAGATTATAATCCCCCTCAGAAACACTATCGCCGCATCAGCGGGACGAGTTGCGAGCCCAGGAAGATCGACGGCAGCGCAACCCCGACTGCATATACGCCCGTGATCAACACGAGCAGTCCGGCACCGGGAATGGTCAGCCACGGGAAGGCGGCGACCCAGGGATTGGACACGTCCACCAATTCCCCGAGGACCGCCTTGCCGCTGATGCTGGGCACGCCGTCGTAGCGATCCGACAGTTCGGTCGCGACGGCCCCACCCGCGAAGCACAGGGCCGCCGTTGCCGTCACGAGGCCCGCGCCTTCGCCCGCAAGGACGGCGAGGGTAACGAGAACGACGGCATCGACGGCAATGCCGAGCAGGGCCGTGCGCTCGAAGGGCTCGATCTTCTGTTGGCGATCCATGATGGCGTCAGCAGAGCTGCGTGACGGCTGACGCGCCGATCGTTCCGCCGAGGCCGCCGTATCTGGCGCCGACCCTGCGGTCCAGCACCGCAATGAGTGCGATCACCGGCGTCGGTTCCGCATGTCGCCCAGCAGGCTAGGTGAACAGCACCGAAATGAACATCCCGAAGACCCCCATGGCAATCCCGAAGGTCCCAGAAATGATTGCGATCTCGCGGTACAGCTCGTACCGCTCCTCTTTCGTTCGCATGTCAGCAAGCCCCCGCCGCTGCGGCAATCCCAGAGGCAACCGAAACCACTCCGGCGATGCCAGCCGTGATCCCGAGGGCGACTCCAACCCGGTGCGCCGACGCCCGTGGCGCCCACCGCAGAGGCCGCGATGCCTACGAACGTGCCTACATCCCGGCAGCCAGCGAGAGTCCGCCACAAAACGAGTGAACGATGTTGAACATGTTTTGGTGTCCTTATGCTTGATTGGTAGGCGCGAAACTGACGCAACGCGCCCGACACATCCTGACCGGGAGAACTCCAACAATCAAACGGCTGTTTGTCAGTGTTAACACGGCCGCGCGGCATCTTTCGCAGGGCCTTGCGGTTGAAGTTTCGCGCGCCTGTAGTAAAGGAACAAAAGGGCTGCTCTACAGGACATACACCCACGCGGCGTCAACTGAAGAACACCCACGTCATCATGCCGACCATGACGGCAATCGCCACCAATACGACAAGCTGAGCTACGGCGACTCGATGCAAGCGCTGGTCTTCCATCACTTATGCTCCAACATAGCCAAACGAGAACCATACTCCCGCATGGCGGAAGCCACAAACACCCCCTGATTCCCCGATAAGTCTTGGCGGGAGTGCCTTGGTGGCGGCTTGGGCGGATTTTGCGTGCGGCCGGAAGGCTTGTTGGTGGGTGGGTGCGTGGGTCGGTCGGTTTGGCGGCGTGCCGCGGCGGGGATGGGGGCCCGCGGAGTGCGCCCCCGACGAGCGGCGCGGAGACGGGTCTCCCCCCGCGTGTGGGCGAGGTGTGCGGGAAACGGGGGCAGGTCGCGGCGGGCGGCGGCGCGCGTGCCGACGCACCACCACGTAGCGCCGTTCGTCGTAGCCGCGCGGCCGGTGCGTCGCCAGGATCGCCTCCTCGCCGATGCCGATGTCCGTCCACGCCGTGTCGGGAAGCCTCTCGAGCTGTTCGAGCACCGCCGCCTTCCACTGCGCGTTCCGCTTCTTGTAGGTCGGTAGTGTATCCGCTTGAAAAGACACACCGACGCGGGTGGCCTCAAAGAAGAACCCGCGCCGGTGCCAGCGCAAGCGGACTGGTCGGAGTTAGGGACACGACCGCTGCGCCGAGCGGGATTCTACCCGGTCTTGGCAAGCCGCAGCCGCTTCCGCAAGGTACGGATGCCCGCAACCGCAAGCAGGGCGACCGCCAGCAACTGGTACACCGGCCCCAGCCATCCCTTGACGGTGGTGAAGGCGGAAGCCACCGCGACCTGCGCCTCGCCCACGTTCGGATAGCTGACCAGCATGGCGACGATCTGCACGTTCTCGCCAAGGTCCACGATGCCCGCCACCACCGGTATCCACGCAAGGAAGGCGGTGCGGTCGCTCCACCGGAAGCGGTGGATCAGTCCCGAGAACAGGGTGACGTAAACCAGCGGAAACAGGGTGTCGAGGGTAAGGCTGGCGGTTGCGTACACGCTGCGCCCCGACGCGCCGTAGCCCTCCATCGCCGCCATCGCCTGGGTGTGCGAGTACCCCGGCATCACGTCAAGCATCGTGCCGCCGATGGCCAGCGCGGGAAACACCGCGAACAGAAACGCCAGCGTCGCCAGAAAGGTGACTGCCAGCGTCCATGTGCGGCCGGCGAAGGTGAAGTATCGGTTCATGTCAGCCTCCCCTTCTCCGCTAGCGACCACGCCGACGAGTTTCGAGCATGGGCGACCTTGCCGCGCTCTACCGCCCGGTGCAGGACGTGGTAGAGCACGCCGTACGGACGGTCGCCGTCGATGTTGGCGACGGCGGGAAGGTCGGGAAACAGGTGGGCGCGAATCTCCGGGATCGTGGCCCGCTCGACGGTCGCCAGATGCGAGAGCACGGCGCCTTCCAGGAGCTCCATGCCAACTTCGACCATGTACGCGGGCTTCATCGTCCAAGCCTCCTTCGGGTTTCCCCCCGCAACGCGACGGGCGATGCTCGCCGGCGAATCCCCGACAATGCGAACAGTGGCGTCGTTGCCGAATTTCCGCCGAATGCGGGCGATATCCAAGAGTTCCGCGTCGGGACCATATTCGTTTCTGCGTCCCACCGCCACTTTAGATTCAAGCTTCTTCCATCTTCAAGCTGCTTGGCCTTGACCTGTACGGTGAGAGTGACTTCTCCTTCACTTCCGATCAACGCATCGGCAATCTCTTGGTGAAAGTCCGGATACGCGAAGGCATCCAGCATTCTATCGAGCGCAGAAAGCGACTCATGAAACTCGATGAATGCGCGATCTCGTGTTTTGCGGGGTTGTCGGTTCGTTCCTTTAGCCAACGCCCGTATCGTTCATTGCGGGCCTTGTGGCGAGGCATAGTGGGATTCCTTCCATTGATTCGAAATTCGACTCTGGATCGCTGCGGCTTCCCGCTTCGCTCGTTCGAGCCTGCGCTTTCGCCGCCGTCGAGCTTCGGATTGGATTTCCGCCACTGTGCAGCCATGCGCAATCTCCTTGCGTCCGGTTTGGGCGCAAGGGCTTGCGTACGAAGGGAGGACGACGTGTAGTGTTGCTTCCCCTGCGCCGCGGGCTCAACCTTTGCGCCGGGTTTCCTAGGTGGGCCGGAAAGTTCGCGCTTTTCCGGCTTTCTAGGTTCTAGGGGCATACTCTAGCACGTGCCTCGAAGTGTACGGGTTCAGGACATCTCGGACATCAGGCAGCCTGCTGCAGCGTAGCGAAGCGGTGGCTGGGAGTCATCATTCCGATGGCGGAATGGGGACGCTGGTTGTTGTAGTAATCGAGGTAGGCGTGGAGTGGGGCGTTGGCGTCGGCGACGGTCATGTCGCCGGCGTACTGGTTCCAGAACTCGATTCGGGCGGTGCGGTTGGCGCGCTCGACGTGGCCGTTGAGCTGGGGCCTTCGCGGCGGCAGGACGGCGAGGGGGATGTCGGATCGGGCGCACTCGTCCTCGAACTCGGCCATGAACTCGCTGCCGCCGTCGACCTGGATGGAGACCACCTGCATGAAGTCGAGCAGGGCGTGGAGGAAGCGGCGGGCGTTGAAGGCGGTGGCGGCGGAGCAGACGCGCGAGAGCATGCGGCGGGTGACGGGGCAGACGGCGCGGAACTCCTTGAGGGTCTGGCCGTCTCGGCTGACGGTCATGTGATCGACCTGCACCAGTTCGCCGGGGGCGCCGGCACGCTCGCCGGGACGCAGCCGCCGGGCGTGGCCGCCGTCGAAGCTGCGCCGGCGCGTGACCTTGACGCGCCCCTCGCAGAGGGCACAGGGGCGGATGGCTGCCCGCCGCATGGCCCGCGACAGGATGCGGCTGACGCTGGAGACGCTGAGCGAGAGGCCGCCCTCCCGCAGTACGTGGCAGATGCGGCGCTTGCCGCAGTACGGTCGCCGCCGGCGCTCGTCCAGCACGAGGCGTTCGTCCCGCGCCGTCCACTCGGGGCCGCGGCAGCGGTGCGGACGGCGGCTCTTCGGCACCAGAGCGCGCACGCCGCCGCGATCCAGCGACTTCCTCCACTCGTAGAAGGTGCTCTTCGGCAGGTCCACCGCCTTCAGCGCCAGCGCCACGGTCAGGCCCTCGCCGCGGAGTTCCTCCACCTTGTCGAGCTTGCGCTTCCGTTCGAGGGCCACCGGATGGTCGGTCTCGTCCACCCGCGGCCTGCGGTAGCATGCGGCGGGTGCAGGCTTGATCTGCATGGGTCGGGTCTCCTCATGTATGCAAACACAAGGCTACCCGACCGGCCGCGCCCGACCGAAAGGTCGGGCGCGGCGCCTCCAAGGCAACGCAGGCCGGACGGTCTCGCCGCATCGCCGGGGTTCGCGCCGCGTCAAGCCGCTTCGCGCCTGCTCCGCTTCGCTGCGCCCCTTCGGGTGACACAGCGCGAACCCCGGCTACATGGTTGGCTACGGCCGAAAGCAGGGCTTTCGGCCTTCGCCGCAAGCGGCAACTGACACTTCGACGAACCTCACGGTCCCACGTCCCGAAAGTCCGGAATGTCTCTGAACCTCGACACGAAGCGGACCAAGCGTCAATCAGCCTGACGGCCACCAGTCTCCTACGTCGCAGTCCACGGAGCCTTCCTCCGCGATCGACGGCCACACGAGCGGGTCCTGCATCGTGGACGGCGTGTAGGTCATGGGAGATTGCCAGACGCTCGCATATCCCCTTGGATGAACCAGCCGAAGCAGCAACCGTCCCGCATTCGGGTCGTACTTCATTAAGTTGTAGTACGAATTGACCTCGCCCCAGTAACCCGCGTCTTCCGGCTCTTGCACGACCCTGTCGTCTCCTCCTCCGATGCCCATCACGAGCTCTGCGAAGAACTCCCGTTCGTTGCTGGAGGCGTAGTAGCCGGCGTGGAGGCCCTTGCCGATGGAAACGGCATAGGCTTCGAGCACACAACGGTTGCCGAATCCGTCCCTGAGGGCAAGGTCGTGATAGGCGTGCGCCATCTCGTGCAGCAGCATCGTGCGTATCTCCTCGTGCGACCACCCGACCCCGTGCCGGTTGTCGTATGCGCGGCTGCCGTCCGCGTTGCCCGTGCCGTACCAGGCCGACGGGCTGATGGGCAGGGACACTGCGATCACCCGCGGCGCTGCGTGGTAGGCGAAGCCGATGCGCCCGAAGTAGGGATCAGGCTCGGTTTCCCCTCCGGGCCCAACCGTCGGCAGCAGGTAGAACGAAACGCCGGAAGCCCTGAGCCGTTCCACAAAGTATCGTCGGTACGACTGGCTGTTTTCGAGTTCGGTCATCACGGCCTCGAACACGTCCATCCAGCGCAACGCGTAGGGGACGATGTCGGATGGCATGTAGGCGCTTGTACGAATCGTGAAGCCATCCGCGACAGTCACTCCGGGACAGTCCCTTGCATTCGTCCTGACGTTGATCGGCCCGCCTGGGCAGTCCGGGACCGGGCGATCGTCGAATGCCGCGAGGGAGGATCCTCCCATCACGACCTCGGATGCAGAGGAGATCGAGGCAGCGAGAGAAGCGAGGACGACGAGAATGAGTCGGTTCATGGCGACGCCGTCCATGCCTGGAGCGATTCGGATGTAGGCACCAGCGCACGTGTCCTGGCTCGCTTCGCTTCCGCTTCCCGAGCCTTGAAGTCGTCCTCGATCTGCCGCTTGCGGGAAAGCAGTTCGGCCAGAGCGGTTCCTTCGCTCCACTCGCGGACTCCTTCCACGCTGTCCGGATCCCCACGCTTCACGACTTCTGAAAAATCCATCAAGCCGTCGTAGCTTCTTCAAGCGGAAGCCTCGAAATGGAGGTCGATGTATTTTCTTCTACCCGCACGAACATCTGGTCCAAGTTCCCTTGCTCTACGCTAAAGTGAGCCTGGGATTGCACGGCGTCCATTGGGTTCTCGAACGCTTCGTTGATCGTCTCGCCGTAACTGCGCACGTTCAGTTCTAACGCAACGGCACACCACGCGTCGTCCTCCCAGCAGATGACCGCGTGGATCGTTGCCAGCTTCTCCCGGGGCCTTCCTTGTTCCTCCGGGTGAAAGAGATTGATTGAGCCAGTCCTAGCTTCCATGCGGTAAATTGTATCCCACGATTCGTCCCCCGAAATCGCCAACTTGGCGAATGTGCCCGCTGAAACCGAGAAGAGCACACACCACCTGATGATGCTTCCTCCGTCCGTCGAGCCCTACCGCCGAACGCCTGAGTTCAACGAGCGGACGATTCCGTCGGGCCTTCGCAAATCGCACCGGACGAAGCCGGGCGTCTGGGCCCGCCTCGTGGTTTCCGAGGGTTCGATTCGGTTTCGTTCGGCGGAGGGAGACGTGACGGTCACGGCCGGCAGCCCCGGCGTAGTGGGGCCGCAGGTCGAGCACAGCGTGGAGCCGGTGGGCCGGGTCCGGTTCTACGTCGAGTTTTGCCGATGAATCTTGAAGTAGAATTCCCGTCGGCGCTCCCTAGCGCCGGTTCCCGAATCGAGCGCTGGTGTCCTCTCCGGAAGTGAAAATGTACCACCACCCGGCGCGATGCGACCGGTGCCTAAACCCAACCGGCCTCTTCCATCGCAAAGCACATACCCGGCCCGAGGAGGACCTTCGTCCCATGGTCGCCTCCTCTTTGCGCCGCACAAGGAATGGTGACCTTGCTGGGGAAACAGGGGCTTGGTGCTCCGCCGACACAAACTCGCCGCGCGGCACAGCGGTGCCTCGCGTGGGCCAGGCTGCGCCGCCAACGGTTCCCGAGCCTGCGTTGCCGGGCGCGACGCCCATCCCGTCGCGGAGTGCCGCGACGAACCCGTTGACAGTCGCGTGGAAACACGTTGATCACCTTCTCGTCGTACCGGATGCTGATGAGGTCCGAGCCGAGTCCCAGAAACCGTCCCTTCCTGCAATGGGCCGCACTGCACAGTCGTGATGTCGCGCAGGCGAATGCGCCGTCGAAGCGGACCCATGCGCACATCGAGATGCACGCCATCGATGGTGTAGCGTTTCGCCAACGCCATCAATCCAATGCACGCCAGAAAGCACGCTCCCGCGCCCCGTCAGCACCCAATTGCCAACCGAAAGGGCCACCAGCGAGGCGATGACCGGACCCATGGACACGAAGAAAGCCTCGATGCCGATGGCCGTGTGATGGCGCATTCGCATCAGTCCGTCACCGGCCGGCGGATCGCCGCGAGGAAGGCTGTCTCGTCGCGAGGCGCCACAAGCGCCCGGCCTCCCTGCGGACTGACCGCCAACTGCCGTGGCAAACCGCCTTCGCCCTCCTCGCCATAGCGGATCTCGAGCACCTCCATGCCGAGCGCGAAGTCGTCCTCGAAGTCGACGCAAGCGCAGGCACCCTTCGCTCGACGAACATCCACAATCGAAGCGAGCGGGATTCGACGCGTCTGCCACTGGCGCCAAAGAACGAGCGTGTCGCCTGCGACAAGGCAGCGGCCATACCGCATCGCAAGGCAGACGCCGGCTCCCACCGTGGCGAGGCGAGAAGCGCCAGTTCGGTCAGTTCGAGTGGCGATCGGAGGTCCAGCAGGGAGGCACCGCTCGTCGCCATTGCCGCGAACGCCAAGGCACAGGAACCAACGTGGAGCGCGCCCCGCCTGCCGAAGGCCGAGTCGAAGCGCTGCTTGCCCAAGGCCGAGCCGATGGCCGACGCAGCGTCCCCGCTCACGATCCCATCGCCGGTCGCATCGGCAGTCCTGGGCTGCATTCGCTCAATCCCGCGCCTTCAGGAAGTCATCGAGGTTCACTGTAATGAGGAGACGAATGAGCATCGACGAAGTTCAGGAGCGTACCGGCGCGGGTGTTGTTGATGACCTTCGCCCGGATCTCGTTCGTCTCCCCGGGGTTCACTTTTTCTGGCTACCACGACCGGCGGTTACTGGACAAGTCGCAGAGTTGTCCAACGCTATGTGAGCCTGAGGGGGGCACGGGTTTCCAACGCCACATGAGCCTGAACGGTTCGGTTTCGGACGATCATCGGAGGATGATCGTGGCATTGCAGACCGACCGGCTCCGCACGGTGGAGCAGATCAAGGGGTTCCTCGACGGCAGCGGGGAAGTGGGGTTCCAGCCAGCCGACCGCGAGGAGGCGTACGGGTTCGTTCGGCGAACGCTGGTGCCGCTGGACCACGGAACGCTCGGCCGGGCGGGCAAGGGGACGGTGCGGGAGTTCCTGATGAAGGCAACGGGGCTGTCGCGCCCAGGTGACGCGGCTCGTCGCCCAGCACCGGGAGACGGGACGCATCGAGGATCGGCGCGGGGCGAACAGCGGTCGGCCGTTCGAGCGGGTGTACACGACGGCCGGACATCCGCCTGCTGGCACAGGCCGACGAGATCGGCGGCCAGCTCTGCGGGCCGGCGGCGTGCGAGGTGCTGCGGCGCCAGTGCGAGGTGTCCGGCGACGCCCGCTTCAGGCGCCTGTCGAGGCTTTCCGTGTCGCACCTGTACAACCTGCGGCGGTCGAAGACCTGGACGCAGCGGACGACCTTCGAGCACACGAGGCCGACCGCGGCGCGGATCGGCGAGCGCCGGCGTCCGACGCCAGACGGCAGGCCCGGCCACATGCGGGTGGACACGGTGCATCAGGGCGACCGCAACGGCGCCAAGGGCGTCAGCCACGTCAACCTCGTCGACGAGGTCACGCAGTTCGAGCACGTCGGCGCGGTGGCGGCCATCTCCGAGGCGTTCCTGGTGCCGGTGCTGGAGGAGATGCTGCTCGCGCTGCCGTTCGCCGTGCTCGGCTTCCACGCCGACAACGGCTCCGAGTACGTCAACCACCAGGTCGCGGCCATGCTCAACAAGCTGCACGTCCCGAACTTCACGAAGTCGCGGGCGCGACGCTCCAACGACAACGCCCTCGTCGAGGGCAAGAACGCCAGCGTCGTGCGGAAGTGGTTCGGCCGCGACCACATTCCGCAGCGCTTCGCGGCCGAGGTCAACGACTTCTCCCGGAGCGTGCTCTCGCCGTACCTCAACCACCACCACCCCTGCCTGTTCGCCACCGAGGTCCGCGACTGCAGGGGGAAGGTGCGCCGCCGCTACCGCAGGCAGGACGTGGCGACGCCCTACGACAGGCTGAAGTCGCTGACGGACGCCGAGCGGTTCCTCAAGCCCGGAGTGACTTCGCCGACCTTGACCGGATTGCCTGCGCGGTATCCGATCTCGAGGCGAACCGGCAGGCCAACGACGCCCGCGACGAACTGTTCCGACCCATCGGACAGGTGGCTCCGGCGGCTGCATGAACGGCCCATGCGGCCTGCCCGGGGGAGCGCCCGCAGGCAGGTTCCGTCCCGCCCGCCCCGCGCGCGCTTGCAGCCTCGAACTGCGGTGGCGTGCCCTATGGCGTGGGCTTTGGCGCGCCGCACCTGTGCAAGCAAGCGCGCGCTCGCACCATCCCCTCGCGCAAGTCCCAGCCCATCCCGTCGGAAGCCCGGGCGCGCCCCGGCGTGCCGCAAGTTGCCAGACCTTGCCTCCCCCGCCGGCCAATCCTACGATCTCTCCCTTCAAACCGTCCGAAAACCGGCAGTCAGCCTCCGCGAGAGAAGCCCGCCTTCAGGCTCACTTTCCTATTTGATAACGGTGTCGCCAGCGCCGAGGAAGCGCGCTACAACTTGGGGGATATGCTCCGACCTTCTTGTTCCGAATCGGTCCTTCCCCTCTCAGCCTCAGCGGTAGAGTTGGCCATGTCGTTTACATCAATCCACCGACAAGAGGGAAGTTCACATGAAGACGACGATTCTGGCCCTGGCTCTTGCCCTTGCCCTGGCAACGGGCTACGCGGCGGCCGACCATCCATGAGATGTCTGGCAAGCGTACTACGAGTCGCTCAACGAGACGGAGCAGCTCGAACTCTACCGCGAAGATACCGCCCCGAACGGGGAAGACATGGACTCACGCATGGAGTGGGCCAATGACTTCGAGAAGCTTCGCGGCCCGGTCTACACCGATGACGAACTCTGGCGCAAGTCCGAGATGGATTGCAAAAGACTGCGGCTGGGGCACAAGACCGACCCGCAGGAGATCCATCCGGAGATCAACGAACTGATCTTCGCCGTCCTCGCGGACGAGACCGGCGAGTGGCGAATGCAGTACCTCAAGGATGCTCAGGAGCGCTGGCCGACATCCCGCTCAACCAACGCGAGAGGGCGCAACATAAAGCAGCGGCCGAGAAATGACCCGCTTGCGTCACGCGGCCAGCACGATTGCCCTGGCCGTAGGGACTCTTGCGCTCGTCGTCTTCATCCTGGCGTCACCATGGCCGGAGCGAGTAACGTGTCGCACTTGCGGAGTCGCTTCGGTCTGGACGGTTCCAGCCGCCGTGAAACAGAGAAACGAGGCTACGATCCCGAAGAACTGCCCGCACGTCACCGGCATAGGCGGCGTGCCCGATGCCATCGTCAGTCACCCCCGTCCGGCTGCGTTGCGCGAGACAGGGTGGCGGCTGCTTCTGCCATCGCTTTCGATAGCCGGCGCCGAGATTGAGGACATCATCGCCATGGCGCAACGCACCGAGAACATGCAGGATGCTGCGGTGAGCCGGTCTCCCGGTCCCTATCTGCGCCCGGGACGGACAAACGGCTAAACCCCGCTGCCGACGAACACCACGACGCCGCGTATGACCGTCTCATTCTTCGCGTCTATCACGCACTCGACCCGGCACGGATTCAACGTGCAGAGGGTACGTTGACCGTTTCGTTTCTGGAAGCGCCGGATCGCCGTTGTCTCGCCTTCAACCCCGTCCCAGACGCCGACGAAACAGCCGTCGACGGCTGGTGCATCCGGGTCAATCCAGACGAAATCGCCGTCTCGAAAGCGCGGCTCCATGCAGTCGTCGCCGACGCGAACGATGAATGTCTCTGGGCCGAACCCCGTCACTCGCGTCGTTCGCATCGGTGCGTCCGGCGATGAACCACTTCCCGTCCCTGCGGAAAACGCGGCGGCGCGGGCAAATGCGCGATGTCCGTGACGACACGCCAAACCTGGATCATGCCGCTAGTCCTCCACGCCTGTCGTGCAATACTGTCTAAATTTACAATATGTCTGAAGGGATGTGTAGTCGGCGGCGCCTTCGAGCCGCACTCTAGCCGCCTTCGGCGACCCGAACCCGCTTGCAGCAAGCCGCGATAGATGCGGCCCGAGCAACATTCACGTTCTCGCCAGCTCCAAGGCCGCCAGCCTCGGCGACCCTGTACCTCAACCCGACGACGACCGCCCGGTGACAGTGCATTGAGCGGGGGAGGGCGGCGATTCGGGACCGGCTGCCGCGCCCGCGACAGGGATCGAAGCCCGCAAGGGCCGAGCCTCGGCTTGCCGAGGCTCGGTACGAAGTACGGAGAGCCCCAGCCCGAGGGGATCTGTCAATGGCAGGTTGTGCGCGTCAAGTTGTGCAAATGGTTTGGTCTGGCGTGCGTGTGCCCATGCAGCTTTCCAGAGCTCCTCCTTCCTGAGTTCCCCGAGGAAGTCCATGTTCAGGTAGCGGCTGGCCTCGAGCCAGTCCTCGTGGGTCTCGACGGCAAGGGCGCGGACCAGGCGGAGGCAGCTGTCGCGGTTGGGGAAGATGCGCACGACGCGGGTGCGGCGCCGGATCTCCTCGTTGAGGCGTTCGAGCATGTTGGTGCTCTTTGAGGTGCCTGTGGTGCTGGCGCGGCAGGCGGCAGGAGGTCCAGGTCGTCTCGATGCGGTCCGCGACCCAGTCGGTGAGCCTGGGGTACTTGGCCTGCCATCGGCGGAGCCAGGCAGCGAGGTCGGCGCGCGCCTCGTCGACGTGGTGGCGGTCGTAGAGCCAGCGCGGTTCCTGCTGGCAGTCGTCTTCGGCCTTGCGCGGGATGTGGTCGAGGGCGTTCCTGAGGGAAGTGCACGCGCCACCCTCGGGTGGCGCATGCAGCGCTGCCAGGCGGCCTCGCTGAGCACCTCGCGGATCGCCTTGACGAGGCCGCCGTGGTCGCCGCTGACGACGAACTCGACGCCGTGCAGGCCGCGCTCGCGGAGTCCGGCGAGGAACGCCTTCCAGCTGCTGCGGCTTTCGCGGCCCGCGAGTTCGACGCCGAGGATGTGGCGGCGGCCGTCCCAGCCGACGCCGATGGCGACCAGCACCGCCTGCGAGTGGGTGACGCCGTCCTCGCGCACCTTCTCGTAGCGGGCGTCGAGGATGAGGTAGGGCTTCGGCCCGTCGAGCTCGCGCCCGGCGAAGGCGGCGAGGGTCCTGCCGAGCCGCGTTGGTTTGGTAAACATCGAGCAACGGCCTTGCTGACGTTCGGGACGTTGACATCGGCAGAGTTCGGGCTGTACGCTCCCCGTGAATGCAGGCTAGCAGTGACAGGCTGTACGTGGCGTTTGGCCAGCTGGTGGTGGCACACCGGCAGCGCTTGACGGGGATGACGCAGGCCGAACTCGGCCGGCGGATCGGCCTCATCTCGGACGTCCGTGACAAACATCGAACAGGGCCGGCATCACGTTTCGCTCGCGCAGTTCGTGCGGATTGCGAGAGTGCTTGAGGTTCGCCCGAAGCGCTATTGCCGTCGTCGGCGCGAGATTCGGGGGGCCTCTATCGTGGCGGACCGCCTCCCAGAGGACCTGCCGACGGAACTGGTCGAATGGGCAAAACGGCTCTAGCGGATGACGGGTGAGTAGTGGCAAGACGCCGTGCGCGTAGCATCACGACGCTCGGACCGATCGCCGCGAACCTGCTGAAGGCCGCGGATGTGACAGGGCCGCCCGTTCCGGTAGCAGCAATCGCAAACGCGCTGGGGGCGACCGTCCGCTACGCACCGTTCCAGGGCGAACTCGCCGGCATGCTGATCCGCAACGATGCGGACGCGGGTGCCGTGATCGGGGTCAACTCGGTCCATCACTCGAATCGTCAGCGCTTTACGATCGCGCACGAGTGCGGTCACCTGCGATTGCACACAGGCGGGCGAACGTACGTGGGTCAGTCCTTCCGGATCAATCGGCGCGACGAGGTGTCCTCCCAGGCAACGGATGCCGAGGAGATCGAGGCCAACCGGTTCGCCGCAGAACTGCTCATGCCTACGACATGATCAAGGAGGATCTGATGGCGTACCAGCCCGACATCGAAGACGAGGAAGAGTTGCGGGAGCTTGCGGACCGATATGGCGCAAGTCTACAGGCGCTCACGTTGCGGATTCGGAACGTCGTCGAACACCGCCTGTTCTGATGGCCATCGGGCGCCGGAGCGCGGGATGACCGACTTGCTTTCCGATGACGTGGCCGACTGGAGGTTTGCGAGAACCATGTCGCCCTATCTCGAGATGGGGGCGTACGAAGCACTGTGGGACCAAGACGGGGCGACGTTCAGAAGATTGGCGAACCGCTTCGCGGAAACGCCGGGCCAACTGCCGTCCGATTTCGTGCCTGCTGAACTTGCTGCCGAATATGCCGCTATGGTGTGGCAGCGGTTCGAGCAGGCGGGTGTGGGGCGATTCGGCGTGCGGGTGTTCGGGGAGGCGGAGTACCCCGCGCGGCTGCGGGACGCGGCTCACCCTGTGGAGCTGCTCTATTTCGCTGGTTGCTGGGACTTGGTTTGGGAAGCGTCCGTGGCCGTCGTCGGGACGAGAAACGCTACCGGCGACGGGTTGGCACGGACGCGCAAACTAGTCAAGGCGCTGGTGGCGGATGGGTACACGGTGGCATCGGGTCTTGCGGCAGGTGTGGATACCGTGGCGCACGAGACGGCGATCGACGCTGGCGGACAAACCGTGGCGGTGATAGGTACGCCGTTGTCCGCAGCGTATCCGAAGGAGAACGTCGAGCTACAGCGCAAGATCGCGCAAGAACACCTGCTTGTCAGCCAGGTCCCCGTGAAGCGGTACGAGAACCGGGACTTCCGGTGGAACCGGGCGTTTTTTCCGGAGCGGAACGCGACGATGTCGGCGCTGAGCGTGGCGACCGTGATTGTTGAGGCGGGCGAGACGTCCGGGGCGCTGATTCAGGCGCGCCAGGCACTAGGACAGGGGCGCAAGCTGTTCATCCTAGACAGTTGCTTCCGTCGCGGACTCGACTGGCCCGAAAAGCTAGAGGCGCAGGGGGCAGTCAGGGTGAAGGAGTATGGCGACATCCAGGGGGAACTTCCCCCGCCGCGCGACAACGGTTGACGAGCTTACCCGCCGGGACCACTACTACCTAGACGAAATGGACCGATGCGCGTTCATCGGCGAGTACACGGCGCGGGCGGGCTTCAGGCACAGCGAGACCAATCAGCTCATCTTCAATCTGAAGAAACGTACGGACCGGCGCGGGAAGTCGGACTGGCGATACAAGGAGCTCGCGATCCAGCAGGCGGGCCGGGCATTTGCGGGGGTTCTGAATGAGCGGACGTTGGACGAGTACGCGTTCGTGCCGGTGCCGCCATCCAAGGCCCGCGACGATCCGGAGTACGACGATCGGATGGTGCAGGTGATCCGTGAGATTCGGCCGGGATATCCGGTGGACATGCGCGAACTGATCGTTCAGACCGTGAGCACGGAGGCCTTTCATGGGAGCGCGCAGAGACTCCGACCAGAGCAACTCGCCGATATCTACCGGATTGATGAGGCTGCAGCGGCGCCCACCCCGAAGGCAGTGGTGATCGTGGACGACGTCCTGACGACGGGCGCCCATTTCAAGGCGGCGCAGTCCGTGCTCGTAGAGCGGTTTCCCGGGATTTCAGTGTTCGGGTTGTTCGTTGCGAGGCGAGTACCGGAGGAGGCCGACTTCGACCCGTTGTTCGAGTGAGACGACGGTCGCTGTTGGGACTGCGCGCCCAGGGGAAATTTTAGGGAATTGTGTAGCAAAGTGCACGGGCTGGCGCAATCCTGCCCCGGCTAGCTCTTGCGCGGCAGGTTAGCTGCGCCGGTATTCCGCGGGCATCTCCTCGGTGCCTTGCAGCCACCCCAGAACCTTTGCCAGCACGCTTTGATCGTCGGTGGCATCCAGCTTGGCCTTTACCCCGGCGATAAGGTACCTGTCGTCGATGGGCCGACTGACCCTCATCGCCGCCTGGTTTGTGATCCACCGGTGCAATTCCTGCGCTGCGTTTGCCACGTTGCTTTCGTGTCTGGCACTGGCCTCGCCGTCCTTGATTGCCTGCCGGACGGCATCCGCCGTTTCCTCGATGAGGCGCCCCCAGTCACTTTGATCGCGCAAGTTCATAGGGCTGGTTGCTCTTGGGTTTGAACCGACTAGAATGCACACGGGCCGGCGGGGGTAGCAGGTTTGCGGTCCAGTCTTGAAACGGCATGGGCACGCGGGTTCGATTCCCCGTACCTCCACACCGGCCTGTGTGTGCGGAAGCACTGTACCCCATCGGGCCGTGTTCAGGCAACTCGCTATCAGTTGCCGACAAGCTCCCAGTCCTGGCTGTTGTCGCCTCCCACGCGGCGCACCAGCGTGCCCTCCATCCGCTGCAAGGCCAGTCGCACCGTAACGTTGTGGCTGTCACGCTCCGCCCCGTCTTGATCGCCAAACAGCGCCCGGCGAATCCTTGGAGTTGTGCTGGTGCCGCCAGCGTTGGCCATGGCGGCAAGGATGGCTGCGCGCAGGTTGGCCTCGGCTATTGCTGCCAGTGCTTGGGGCGGGATCATGGCGCGATTCCTTTTTGCCAAACAACGGGACACTAGCACATGGCCGTTATCGAGTACGACAGCGAAGGCAAGCCGCACAACGCCAGCGGCAAGCGCATCGCCGAAACCATCAGCGTTACCGAGCTTTTTCGCATGTTCCCCGATGAGGACGCCTGCTACCAGTGGCTTGAGAATGTGCGCTGGCAGGGCACGCCGGTTTGCCCGCACTGCGGCGGCATGGACAACATCGTCAAGGACAAGCGCCCGCGCCACTGGCGGCACAAGGACAAGAGCTGCCGCAAGCGGCTCGCCGCCACCACCGGCACCTGCATGCACGCCACCAAGCGCCCCCTGCAAGACTGGATTTACGCGATCTACACCGTGGTCACGTCGCGCAAGGGCGTAAGCGCCATGCAGCTTTCCAAGGAGCTGGGGGTGCAGTACCGCACCGCGTGGCACATGCTGCGCCGCATCAGGGAGGCGTGCGGCAAGGGGACTTCCTGCTGGGCAACGTGGTGGAGGTTGACGAGACCTACATCGGCGGCAAGGAGGCCAACAAGCACGCCAGCAAGAAGCTGAACGCCGGCCGCGGCGCGGTGGGCAAGCAGGCGGTGGCAGGCGTGCGCGAGCGCGGGGGCAAGGTCAGGGCGCAGCCGGTGGATCGCACCGACAGGGCCAACCTAAACCACTTCATCGAAAGCCGCGTGAAGGCGGGAACCACGGGTTACACGGACGAGGCGGCTGCCTACGGGGCGCTGCCCACACCCTTAACGGGTACCGCCACGAGACCGTGGCGCATGGCAGGGGCGAGTACGTGCGTGGCAGCGTGCACACCAACGGCATCGAGGCGGTGTGGGCGGTGCTCAAGCGTTCGATTCACGGCACTTGGCACCACGTCAGCCCCAAGCACCTGCCCCGCTACGTGGACGAGGCCACCTTTAGGCTCAACGAGGGCAACTGCGAGGTTGACACGGTTGACCGGATGCGCGACTTTGCGCAGGGCATCCACGGCAGGCGGCTACGCTACAAGGACCTGATCGCTCCCAACGGCAAGTCAGCCAAGCCGGTGCAGGCACGATAACCACACACAAGGAGCAACCCCCCCCATGCAGCAACATCATCCTGGTGGCGGCGAGGGCCAAGACGAAGGAGAAAGCGGCGGTGGCGATGGCGGCAGCCAAGAGCCACAGCAGCCGTCAACCCCCGATTGGGAGGAAACCACCGAGAAGCGGGAGGCCCCGATCAAGTATCCACCACAGCGTCCACAGGGGGGCTAGCGCAAGCAGAACCAGCGACAGGAAAGCAAAACGGGCCTTGCGCCCGTTTTGCACCTCGTTGTGGCCTGCCGATTTCTCCAGGCGCCTGATATGCATGGCGCGGAGGTGGGACAACTGGTCCTTGGCCCCCATGCCCAGCCATTCCTCCACTTGGTCTTTGCTCTTTGGCGTGATCGCCAGCGCGTTCCTGTAGGTGCGGGTCCACATGGCAGACAGCGCCAAGATCGCGCTGCCAAACAGCGTGGCGACGGCACCCCACAGGGACACTTGCAGGCTAGCGCATAGCTCCGACGCTGTGGCAGTAAACACAAAGCCCGCGCTCGCCAAGGGCACAGCTACCGTTAGGCACCGCTGTGCCTTGGCCTCAATGCGATCAAAGTGAACGTCAGCACCGCGCGCGCGCTCAAGGTACTGGCCATGAAGCAGTTCTAGCGCCTGCGGTTGGGCCTGGTCAAGAGCAATGCCTTCCAAGGGGGATTTCCCCTCCCCGCTCGATACCCCTTTTCGCTGCGCTGGCCACCGCATTTGCCTAGCATAGCAAAACGGCAATTGGCAAGCTAAATCGCCCCGGTTTCCTACCTCCGCCGATGGAAGAAGCCGAAGTAGATGTAGAGCACCGCGGCAATGCCGGTTGCGGCAACGCCGATGTCCCCATAGGTGGGGTTGACCTGCAGCCCCAGGAACATGGTGATCCTGAACAGAACCCACAGCCCGAAGATGGCCGCGGCGTGCGCCAAGAGCTTCGTTGCCACTCTCAGGCCCCGGCCATGCGCATGACTTGGCATGGGTGCCTCCTTGTATCCATCCATGTGAAAGGGGCGACGGAAACTACAGGATGCCGGGGGAGGGTCAAGGGCTTTTCCTGCACCACGGCGTTGCGCCCTCGCATGGGGGGGAGTACCTCGACAGGGTTAGCTTGCCTGGCTTGCACGGCGGGTGCCGTCCTGCCACTCCTCCATGGTTTTGGTGCCTTTCTCGCGGTTGCAGGGAGGGCACAGCAGTTGCAGGTTGGCCACGTCATCGGTGCCGCCCCGCGCCCTGGGCATGATGTGATCCACCTCCAGAATGCGGAAGTGGTACGACATGCCGCACCCTGCGCACGCGCCCTCCTGCTCGCCAAACAGGCGGCCCTTGTGTGCTCTCGGGGCGCTGCCTGGAACGTCGCCGTTTGGGGGCTTGGGCGGCGCTGTGCCGGGTGCCTGCGGCTTGCCCATCGCCGCAAGGAAGTCGCCGATGTTGGGCGGCTCCTGTTCGAACCAGTTGAAGCCAAACACGCGTTCGCGCTCCTGCGGCACGGAGCCGTCAAGCCCCAGCCCGTGGCCGGGTGCCCCGGTTGCCTTGTTGACCACGAGGATGGTCAGCGCAGGCCAGTCGCGCTGCTGGCACAGCCTGTAGATGGGGTCAAGCCATCTGCCCACGTGCCGCCAGTGGCCGCCCATGATTTCGGCAATGTCGCTGTATCGGTAGGTGCGGCGATCCTTGGCCGCGCAGATCAGCAGTCCCCACAACAGCAGGGCTTTTTGTTCTTGGCTCACGGGGCGCTCCCCTTGGCTGGGGCGGCGCGTTGCATTTTCGGCCACACCTTTGGTAGCTTTTGCCCCGCGCCGCTTGCGGCGTAAACGCCGGGGAGCGGTGCCGCGAAGTTGCCAAACTAGCGAGGCACCCGCCCCGGGCTCCTAACGACCCAGCCGGGTGACCGGGCCGTTACTAACGCCCAGTGGATGCCACGGGGTTCCCGCCCCTTCACCACCTTGCGGCGGCTCTTGTATCTGACGGGTGACCCGGCCATTGCTGGCCGAGTGGCACCAAGAGGGCGTTAGCGTCGTTCATCTAGAACCGGTAAGCCGGGAATGTCAAGCGCCGATTTGCACGGCGCAGGCACAGCGGGTATGGTGCTCGGAGCCACACACACTGGACAAGGCACCATGACTGACCAAGACGATCAGGGGCGGCGTTCGCACCGCATTGCGGTGGCGCAGCTAGTTGTGCTGGTGGCGATTGCCGCCCTGCTTGCGCCCATCGCATGGGTGTTTCTCGCGCCATGAACCGCGACGAGATTGACAAGGTGGAGCGCGACCCGGTTGCGCGCAAGGACCTTGAGGACGCGCTTAAGCAGGTGCTAACGGCACCGCGTGGCGACGTGCGTAGCGAGAACCGCGAACCTACAAGGAAGGAGCTTGGGCGGCGCTGGAAGCTAAGGCGGCGGTGAATTGGGAATTCAAATGCGACCCCTGCGCCTTGCCTCGCTGCTTTTGCCGATGCCGGCCATGTTGCTGGCGCTGTGGTTTGGCGGCGTCGTTGCGGCAGCCGTCGTGATCATCGCCGCCGTGGCAGTTGAGGCGTGGCTTGCGCAGCGGTCAGATGGGGAATAGGGCAACTGTGCACTTTGCTACACAATTCCCAAATTTTAGGGAATTATATATCTATCTAGACTCGCCAATGCCGAATCTCCTTACCGGCTTGAAGATGTCAGTCCAGGTGCGATAGGGACTACAACTGACGGAGGGACCAGCCCGACAATGATGTGGCTGACAGAGTCCTCGGCATTCTCGCCTGACGGGCTGTGTAGGAAGTGCGGAACCTCGCATACCAAGACAAGGTCTCCCTCGGTCAACACGGTAGCGGCGTATATCGGGCTGCCAACTTCAAGTCGGCCACATAGTTGTATCGCCCGGTACTCGATCTCTTGCTCCTGTTCCACTTCCAAGGCAACGACCGTGCAGAGCACATTGGTTTGCATATCCTTGATTCGCATGACTTCCATCGATCTTCTCCTTTGCCGAAGTGCTAAAATGGGTGAACCCGGCCCGCCGTAGCTGATTGGGTGCAGTCGCGACGAGAAGCCCGGTTCGTGAAGGAGGTGACGCTACATGAAACGCACAGATGATAGGTCAATCCGAAAGTTGCGCCCTGTGAGCACTTAGCCTGGGCCCCGTCGTTCGAGTCCGATCCTCAGATCGGCGGGGCCGCACAACTCCTTCATTGCTTGATTTACAATCCACCACGAAGACGTCGCTGCCTTGCTTGTGCATTGGCCTTCTCCTTCTCGCGTTTCAGCGCCTTCGTTTCTTCCTCTTGTTCCTTAAGCACCTGCTTCGCTATCGCCTTGTTGCCCTTGTCGATCACGGGCTTACCGACCTTCGTTCTCGGCAATGGACTGACGCGGGACATGATTGCCCGCGCAATGGACTCAGGTTCAGCGTCGATCTTGTCAACACCACCGAATTTGTCCTCGTCGTCCCTTGGCATTTCGGGTTAAGCCTGTTCTGGTTTAACCCCTAGTCGTTTACAGCATCGGTGATTTCGAGGTGTCCCGAACAGGGCGGCCGGAGTAGGGCAATGCCTAAAGCCCATAAAGCTGCCCTGTCCGAGACTTCCTCACTTTATCCCCTGAGTAGGGCCGTTGTAAATGCCAAGTGCCTCCGGCGGGACAGGTCTTCGGGTACTAACGAGGCCGCGGCGCCGCCGCCGAACCGGCCCAAGACCTACAAGAAACGAGGGTTGACGGCCAATTGGACGGATGGCAGGGGTGTTGCCTGTGTGCAACGCCTGTTACATGCAAGAGGAGGTATGGTGGAACTGCTTACGATCATCGGGGTAAGCATCGCCTTGGCGGGACTGATTCTGGCAACTGTCCGCCCCTTGTCGAGAGACGTTGCGGACATTCGCGAACGCCTTGGGCGCATCGAGGGGAGATTCGCGGAACGCGACCACCGCTGGCGGTCGGATGGTGGCGGCGGACGCATCTCCGAACAGGCGACGATGGAGCAGGCATGACGCAAGGGAAGAACCGTGAACAAGATGGCCCGATAGGGTTCCTCGTCAACAAGAACACCAGTGCGCTGCTTGGCGGCCGCGATCCGCACGCAACGCTGTTCTGGTGGGTCAACTTGGGAGATGCTCCCATCGTTCTTCGGTGGGCGCATATCCATGTTGTCACCGACCAGGAGGTCCGCGAGGAGCACGACAGGTCAAAGACGCCGCCCGGAATATTCTTCGGGGTCTTGCAGGCGAACCAGTTGCTCACGTTGCAGCCCGGCGAGTTCCTCCACTATGCGCTCACTCACCGGAATCTGGTTCAGGCGATTGAGAACCTTCCCGAAACGCTGGAATTCGCAATGTCGTGCTCCATCGTTGGCGATGACGAGCATGAGCGCGTGGCCTGGCCGGGGATAGCCTTCGGTGCCGCAACGTTTCAGGCCCGTCGTTCGTGAGAGCAAGAAGCGCGCCACCGCCGCCCGCACGGTCGTGGAAGAAGCTGTCGCGCAGGCGGATCGGCCACTCCACCTTGCCCTTCCTCTGAGCCCGGTACGGACGACAGGAGAGCGGCAGGAAGCCCCAGTGCGCGGCGAAGCGCAGGAACTCGGCGTTCAGCACGAGCTCGCCGCCCGACGTTCGGTCGTCCGACACCACCACCGCGCGCATCTGGTCGAACAGCAGTTCCGCCGGCACCCCGCCGAACCGCGCGAACGCGCTCTCCGGGCCTTCGACCAGCACCGCCATCGTCTGCCGCGGGTAGAATCGCAGCCACAGCAGCCGCGAGTGGCCCAGCACCACCAGAAGCGCGTGCCGCCGCCCCCAGGGCAGCGAGAACGTCCCGAAGTCCACCTTGCGCCTGATGCCCCGGCGGCGTCTCGCAGCGGACCGCCGCCTCGGCCGGCTCGCGCGGGCGCACGTCGCGCACGTAGTCCCGCACGCGGCTGTATCCATCGTCGTAGCCGGCTTCCCGCACCTCGTCGAACAGCCGTTGTGCGGACAGCCGGGGGAACTCCGCCAGACGCGCCTCGATGATCCCCTTGTAGGCGTCCAGCTTGTGCAGCGCCGGCGACCTGGCCGAGTACGCCACTTGCCCGGCCGCAAGATCCCCGTTCCAGCTGCCCCGCGGCAATCCAGCGGCGGATCGTCCGCTCGTTCACCCCGAACCGCCTCGACATCTCCGCCTTCGAAACGCCCGCGTCCAGATAGTGCTTCAGCAGCATCCGCGTCCCCCATCCGTGCATCCCTGCGCCGCTCCTTCCCTGTTCCAATCGGCAACAGGGTGCGACCCAGTCCGGCGCCCGGCAAACGTCGATGTGTGCAATTTTCGATTGCCAGGAATGGGCAATTTACAGTTGCCGCTAACAGCGGCTCGAGATCCAGGCTCGGATCTTCGGCGACCAGGTCCGCGTAGGGGATCAGCCGGCGGCAGGCCGCCACGGCGATCATCGCGGCTCGCACCTCCGCCTTTGCGCCTCCCACCCTGCCTCTGGACAGCCGTGATCGAAGCTGTCCCGTTTCACGTCCTTTCTCACCTAAACCCTGCTGTTCCCTTCCACGCACGCTACCGGGGGATGGGGGCGATCCCTTCGGGTCGGGCTCTCGTGCACGGCACCGAGCCCCGGCAAAGCCGGGTCTCGGCCCTGGCGGGCTTCGATCCCTATCGCGGGCGCGCCTGGCGGCCGCATGCCGCCGGCCGCTCGCTCAGTGCAGCGTCACCGAGTGACCGGCGTCGACCGCCACGAAGCCGAACGCCGCCCAGTCCACCGGGCTCGGCAGCGTGGTCGGCAGCCTCGGCTCCGTCATTTCTTCCTCCTCCCGCAACCGGTGCGATCACCGCACGGGATGCGCCCGGCACGCCCGGCTCGTCGTCTGTCTCGGTGCATCACGCGAGCGGCGCTGCTCGTCACGGATGTCGGAATCACCTCCCAGGCAAGGACCATGCGTGTCAAGCGCCTCGGCGGCACCGGCTCCCGCGGCCAGCACCGGCAAGGCTCCGCTTCGGCCATATGGGCATCAATCCCCACCGAGGGCGGGTTTCCGTCCGACTCTCTCCGGCTTGGCCGCCCCCGCCTCCCGTCCGGCTGCAGCGACCGACCGCCCGGGATGCGCCTCGGTGCAACCCAGGTCCAGCCGACCCATTGCGATCAACGCTCGCTCCAAGCGTCAGTCCGCCCGCCGCCGTCTCCGCTCAGGCGCGGGCGGTGTCGGGCCGTCACCAGTTGCGTCCCTCCACCCACGCTTCCGACGCCGGAGGCGGGCGGTCGTCCCAGATCAGCTTCCCCGGGAACACCATGCCCAACACGCGGCGCCCGCCGGGCAGCTCGGCGCGGAACTCGTCCACCGCGCGCCCACGCCACTTCCGGCGGCGCTGCCGACCCAGGCGCGCGACCTGGTTGCGGACCGTATTCGCATTAGCCGAGTCGGGCGCCTCGAACGCCGCGTAGCCGTCCGGCACGACCACGAACGCCGCGCCGCCGACGTTGTGCAGCCAGCCGTCCCTTGCGTTCACCCGAATGTCGCCGCCGTGCACGCCGGCACGAACCCAGTTGACCCACAGCCAACCCTTGCCGGTGCCGCCCACCGGCGGCGGGACGCCCGATCCTTCGGGGGCTCCTGCGCCGCCCGCCATCTCCGCGGCAGCCTTCGACACAGGGGGTTCGAGGGTCCGACAGTCCTCCAGCTGCGGCCTCGCCGAGGGAGCCGCCGGCTGGGGTGCCGCCGACGCCGGGTCCCCGCCGGCGCCTTGGCCCACGGGCGGGTCCCCGTTTCCCTCGGCGACCGGCAGGCCGATCCGGACCGCCGCGTCGCGCGCGATCTCGCGGAGCTCGCTCGGCCCCTCGCCGAAGTAGGCGGCGGCCGCCCACAGCGCCTCGCGCTCCTGGGCGAGCCATTCGTGGCCGGCATCGCCGACCAGCCGGGGCAGGAGCAGGGCGCCGAACGACCGGGGAACCGGCAGGTCCGCCAGCGCGACCTTCGTCGGGACCTCGGCGTGCAGCGGCGACCAGCCCGGCGCGACCGCGCGGCCGAGCACCCCGGCGAAGCGCTCGGCGAGCACGCACGCGGCGAGCGCGAAGCCCATGACCTCGGCGAGACGCGCCGCGTCCTCCGCCGCCGCGAAGCGGGGCAGGACGTAGGCCCGGCGCACCTTGAGCGCGGCCGTGACGTGCGCGAGCGAATCGTCCCGCAGCACCCGCCACTCGGCGCCCGCGCCGGCGGTGGCCCGCCAGCAGCGCCGGAACAGGTCCTGGTAGGTGGCCTCGAACTCCTCGCGCGGCAGCGCCGTCAGCCGCCACACGGCCGTCAGGCGCTCGCGCTCGTCGTCGTTGAAGACCGGTTCCGTGGCCGGAGCCGCGTCCTTCCGCTTGAACATCCCCATGATTCGCCCCGTCTCAGGCCACGACGCCACCGTCCCAGAACAACCGGCGTCCCCGAATGTAAGCGCCCCGCCGGGGACGACTTCGCCGCAGGCACGTCGCTGCCGACGGTCTCCGAGCACACGAACTCGGACGGCAGATCCGGCCCGCGCACGTCGATCGTTCTCTCGGATCGATCATCGGGCCACCTCCGTGACCAGTCCCGCGGGACGAACCACCCCACCGGTGGATCGTCCCAGCGGGCGAGTCGATGGGCCGTCGGCCCAGTGTCCAATGCCGTTCCAAGGGCAGATCCGGAGCCTGCCCGCGGGGCTCGGACCCTGCCGGACATGCGGGCGTCAGATCACATGAATCCTACGTTTTTTCAATAGATTGGGCAAACAACGGTCTGCGACCCGGTGACGCCCTTTGCGCCACCACCTCCGACCCAACACGTTCCGGCACGCCGGTTTGCAGCCCGAAACACCCAGAAAAGGAGCCGTTCTCCGTCGAGTCGACCGGCGCAGCGCAGCCTTGGCCGCCGGGGCCGTCCGCCGCAAGGCCAAGCCCTTCCGGGCGGGCGCCGTCCCTGGCGGTTCGGCGCCCGGCCTTGCCCCGGCCGGTCCCGGCGGCCCGTCGCGGCGCCGTTGCTCGAATCGAAGGAGAACCGGCAATGGCCCGCATCAACGAACTCTACGAACGCATCGCCAGCCAGATCGTCGCGCAGATGGCGGAGGGCGTGCTGCCCTGGCACCGGCCGTGGGCGGTCGACCCGAACGCCCGCGTCTCCAGGCCCCTGCGCGAGAACGCCGTGCCCTACCAGGGCATCAACGTGCTGATCCTCTGGGGCGCCGCCCTCGACGCCGGCTACGCCTCGCCCTTCTGGATGACCTACCGGCAGGCGAAGTCCCTCGGCGCGCAGGTGCGCCGCGGCGAACGCGCCACCCACATCGTCTTCGCCAAGACCGCGAAGAGGCGCGAGCCCGACGAGGCGTCCGGCGAGGAGGTCGAGACGGTCATCCCGGTGCGCCGCGTCTACGCCGTCTTCAACTGCGACCAGATCGACGGGCTCCCCGACAGGTACGTGCCCGAGACGCCCGACGTCAATCCCGACGCGCGCGACGCCGCCTGCGAGGCCTGGTTCGACTCCCTCGGGATCGAGATCCGCTACGGCAGCCAGCGCGCCTACTACGCGCCCGGACCCGACCGCGTCCAGATGCCGCCGTTCGAGACCTTCGAGTCCACGGCGCACTTCCTGAGCACGCTCGCGCACGAGATGACCCACGCCAGCGGCCACAGGGACCGCCTCGACCGGTTGCGGGGCCGCATCGACGACAAGGCGCGGGCGCGCGAGGAACTGGTCGCGGAACTCGGCTCCGCCTTCCTGTGCGCGGACCTCGGCATCGCCTCGTCGCCCCGCGCCGACCACGCGAGCTACATCGCGTCCTGGTCGGAACTCCTGACCGACGAGCCGCGCGCCGTGTTCGACGCCGCGACGCAGGCGCAGAAGGCGGTCGAGTTCCTGCACGCGCTGCACGACGCCAACGCGTCTGAGTCCGTCGCCGCGTAACCCCGGCCAGTAAACCGTGCCGGTACAGGTTACGGTCTCCCAGGAGATTCGTGCACAGGGCGCTGCGCCGGCAACACGACACGGACCCCGCGCCCGGCCTGGCGCAGAACCTCATGCCTCGACGTGGATCTCGTCGACTACCACCAGGAGACCGACATGACCGCCATGCTCAATCCCCTCCATCCCGGCGAGACCGTACGCCACGACTGCATCGAGGCCAGCGACCTCAGCGTCACGGAGGCCGCGCGCCTGCTCGGCTGCTCGCGCCCCGCCCTGTCGCGCCTGCTCAACGGACGCGCCGGGATCTCGCCCGAGATGGCGCTTGCCCTCGAGCGCCAGGGCTGGAGCAACGCGGACTTCTGGATGCGCCTGCAGGCGGCCTACGACCTTGCCCAGGCGCGTCGCCGGGCTTCCGCCACCGCCTAGCCCCCCGACACAGCACCCGACGGCTTCGTCCGACCACCCGGACCGACCCGTCGTCTCGACGACCTTCGCAGCGGCATGGCGACCCGGACGCGGAGCCCGTCCCGGCAACCTGCCTCGCGCCGCCCGCGCGCCTGCCGTCGATCCCTCCCAGCCTAGTCCGCGCCGCCGCCCGTCAAGGCCGCCGACCGCAGGCGGTCGGCGCCGCTGGCGCGGTCGCTGGCGCGAGCCTTGACCGGCGGCCGTGGCGCGGACTCCGGCCCGTCGGGAATCGACAGCAGACCATCACAGGAGGTCAACATGCCCTACACATCCCGTCCGTCCAACACCCCGCTCCCGGAGAGTTTCGTCTCCGACGGGTCGTACGCGCGCTTCGTCAAGCTTCGCGGCGAGTGGCACATGTCGCTCGCGCCGCAGATGGCGGCCATCGTCGACGTCGGCACCGCGGTCACCTGCGACGTCGAGACCAAGGCCGGCAAGCGGCACACGCGCACGGGCACCGTAGTCCGCACCCAGGTCATGCCGGACGGCACCCCGAGGGCGCTCTGCCGCATCGAGGAGTACCGCGCCGGGCGCGCCCACGACGGGCGCAACACGTTCGCGATGCTTCCCGGCGGCGACTGGGGCGTCCGGCTCCACGCCGCGGCGTCGCGGCGGGCGCGCATCGGCGACACGGTCGAGGTCGCGGTCACCGCGAAGTCGGGCCGGATCGCGCACGTCAAGGCGCGAGTCACCGACATCGTCGAGAACGACCACGGCGACCGCCAGGCGATCGGCGAGATCGTCGAGCGCGACAGCGGCCGCAACCCGGAGCCGCATTTCGAGGCGTCGCACGGGGTCACCGAGTCCTGCCCCGTCTGCGGCACCACCGCGTGCGACTCCGGCATCACCGGCCGCTGCACCATCTCCCCGGAGCAGCACCCGCGCGAGTTCGGCGACATCCCCCTGGCCGACACGCCGCGCGAGGACTTCGACGCCCACGTCGAGCCGATCGCGCTCGCGCAGGACTGGGACCACTGGTCAGCGCGGATCAACCGCGGCGAGTTCGTCCGCGCCATCGCCTAGCGCGCCACGCCGCGCGGCGGTCTCCCCAGGCCGCCGCGCGGTTCCCGTCCACCAAGACCAACCGCGAGACCGTCCCATGCCCAAGCGCTCCCCCCAGATGGAACTGTGGCGCCCGGAAGAGCTGCCGGTCACCCACCGGCGCTGCCCCGAGTGCCTGGGCCTCTACCGCGTCGACAAGGGCTGCGGGTGGTGCGCGTCCGGCGGCCACGCCCGCGCCGAGGCGGCGCGCTTCGCCAACGGCTGGCTCGTCGCCCAGTTCCCGTGGAAGGCGCGAACCATGCCGCGCGCCGCGTACGCCGGGTGAGGATCGCGGACGACTTCCGCGCGAACCCTGCCCGAACACTCACCCACAGCCGACGCAAGGCGACAGCGAGCCATGCAATGCGAACCGACGCCGGCCACTGGCTGCGCATCCAGCTACGATTCGCCCCTGCCCGCCGCGACCTGGACGAGGTCACCGGAACACAGCCCACACCCTCCCATGGCCAACCCCGGCCGCGCCGGGGACCGCCAGCCCGCGTGCTTCGCGGGCACCACCGCGCCGCCCAATCGACCCTGACCAATCCGCAAGCGGACGGCTCGCCGTCCACCCTCGCGCCCGGCGCGCGGACGGCGTCAATGCCATGGCCCGTTCCGGGCGACGCGCTGGCGCGCGTCGGCATGTGACGCCGTCGCGACCGGACGCGCCAGGCGGGGCTCGGCCATTCCGCTTTGCAACAAGGAGACATTCCATGCACATGGCAATCCCGAGCGCCGCCTCCCCCGAGACGCGGCTCATCCCCCTCAACAAGCTGCGCTTCGACGACCGCAACGCGCGTTCCGCGTCCGACGACCCGGCACGGGTCCAGGCCGACGCCGAGCTCGTGGCCTCGATCAGGGCGCACGGCCTCCTGGAGAACCTCGTCGTCGCGCCGCGCACGAAGACCCTGTTCGGGGTCGCGGCGGGCGCCCGGCGCCTGCGCGCGCTCCATGCCCTCGCGGCGGAGGAGCACATCCCGAAGAACCACCCGGTGCCGTGCCTGGTCGTCGAACCCGACGCCGCCGCGGAGTCGTCGCTGGCCGAGAACGTCGTCCGCGTCGCCATGCACCCCGCCGACCAGGTGGTCGCGTTCAGCCGGCTCGCCCGCGAGGGCGCTACGACCGAGCAGATCGCCGCCCGGTTCGGCGTCGCCGAGCGCACCGTGCAGAAGCGCGTGCGCCTGGGCGGCCTGCCGGAGGAGGTCATCGACGCCTACCGCGAGGGCCGCATCAACGCGGACACCGCCGAGGCGTTCGCGGTCACCGCCGACGCCGAGTTCGTGCGCAGCGTCTTCAACGGCCTCGCCGAATCCGGCCAGCTGCACGGCCACGCCGTGCGCCAGGCCATCGGCCAGCGCCGCGCCCGCTCCGACGCGCCGATCGCCCTCTACGTCGGCCTCGACGCCTACCGCGCCGCCGGCGGCCGCACCGAGGATCCCCTGTTCGAGGACGACCACGTCGCGATCCTCGATCCGGACCTCATGGAGGAGCTCGCGCTGCAGAAGCTGAACGCGGAGGCCGCGAAGTACGCGGACGACTGGAAGTGGACCGCGGCGCAGACCGAGTTCACCTGGCTCGACCGGCAGAACCACCTCATTGCCGACATCGGCACGCGCGCCGAGTTCACCGACGAGGAGACCGCCGCGCTCACGGAAGCCGACGGCCGCATCGAGCAGGCCCACGCCTGGCTCGACGCGCGCGAAAGGGACTTCGACTCCGCGGAATGCCAGGCATACCGGGACGTCCTGGCGCACGAGCACGCCCGCTGCGTGCAGATCGAGCGCGCCCGCGCCGACCGCGACGCCTACTCCGAGACGGCGCGCGCCCACGCGGGTGTGGTCGTGGCGCTCGACCGCGACGGCGACCTCGAGATCCACCGCGGGCTCATCCGCGCCGAGGACGCCGCGGCATACCGCAGCGCCCGCGCCGCAGAGCGCGCCAGTGACGCCGGCGGCGTCGACGGAACGGCCACGGGCGACCCGAACGCAGCGGACACGCCACGCGCACCGGACGCGCCGCACGTGCCGGACCACCCGGCACCCGGAAAGCGCAACGGCGGCTGGACCGACGCGCTGCGCAACGACCTGCGCGTCATGCGCACGGCCGCCGTCCGCCGGGTCCTGGCGCGGAATCCCGTCGTGGCCACCGACCTGATCGGATTCGTGCTGGCGCGCATCGTCGGCTTCGGCCGCCCGCACACGCCCTACGAGCCGCCCATCCTCTCCATCCGCAAGGACCACCAGGGCGTCTACGCGTCCGACGCCATGAAGGCCAGCGAGCCCATGAAGCACCTCGACCCGGTGCCCGCGGTCGATCTCGGCTGGCTCGCGGAGCCGGACCCCGCGCTCGCGTTCCGCGCCTACCGCGCGCTGCCCGACGAGGACCGCGCCAGCGTGCTCGCCCACGCCGTGGCGACGCTGACCGTGCCGCGCCTCGCCGACGACCGCGACGTCTCGGCGGCGCAGGAGGAGGCCGTGCGGGGCCTCGACGTCGACTTCCCGGCCGAACTCGCCGCGATCGGCGCCATGCCGTTCGATCCGGACCTTGTCTGGGGCCGCATGAGCAAGGCGCTGATCCTCGGCGCCGCCGGCGACGCACTCGGAGACGACTGGGCGGCGAAGCGCGGCGGCCTGAAGAAGGCCGACCTCGTGACTGCGACCAGCGCCGCGTTCCGCCCCGATCCGGCGCGGGACGCCGACGTGGACGCCGCCGCGACCCGCTGGCTGCCGCCGGGGTTCGCGCCGAAGGCCGCCGAACCCGACATGCCTGACGCGGCAACCGGCTCCGAGGCGCCCGAAGCGACCGAAGGCAACGGCCATCCGGTCGAGCCCGCCGGATCCGTGGACGATGCGGGTGACGCATTGCCGACCGAAGGCGCCGGCAACGGCGCCGCCGGACCGGCAGGCGACGACGGCGCGCTCCCCGCGTTCCTCGGTTCCTGAGGCTCCGCCACCCGCGCCACGGACAGCGCGGGACTCGCGGCCCGGCAGCCACGAAAGGCGCGCCGGGCCGCTCCCTCTCCTTTCCTGCCCCTCTCCCGCTCGCACCCCGCGCCGCACGCCGACCCAGCCTTGCGGCATTCCCAGGGACCCACCGGACGGCGGCGGAAGCGCCGAGACCCTGCGCCCGCTCCGCCGTCCCGCCAGGCAACCCGTGCCGGGCGCGCTCCGCGCGGCCTTGCAGGACGTCGATCCCGGGCGCTTCGGCCGGCGCATCGCCACCGCTCGCTGGAAGGAGCACCACATGACCCCCTCCCTAACTGCCTCTCTGTTCGACCCCGTCGCCGACGGATCCGTGCCCGATCCCCAGCACGCCCCCATTGCGCCGGCCAATCCCGGACGCGCCGTGGCCGAGGCCGCCCGCGCCCTCGTGCCCGTCCTCGAGTCCGGTCGACGTCTCGCCGCGCCGGTCGTCCTCGACGCGATGCGGGACGCCTGGCGCCGGTGCGACCCCGCCGGCCGCTCGTGGAACTCGAAGCTCTGCTACGACGCGTCGGAGGCCGCGACGGCGCTGTTCCTGCGCCGCTGGGGCCGCGCCATGCGCGACGCCGCCGACTCCCCCGACGCCTTCCTCGCCATGATCGAGCGCGTCTCGGCGCTCGAGCCGACCCACTCCCACCGGAGCGAGCACCAGGTCGAGTTCGACCAGTTCTCGTCCCCGCTCGCCATTTCCTGCGCCGCCTTCCTCGCGGCGGACGTGCAGGCCGCGGACACGGTGCTCGAACCCTCCGCCGGCACCGGCGTCCTCGCGGCGCTGCCGGCCACCGTCCTCGACGATCTTTCCCGCCTGCACCTGAACGAGCTGTCGCAGGTGCGCCACGACCTGCTCCGCGAGACGTTCCCCGACGCCCGCGTCACCCGGCACAACGCGGAGCGCATCCGCGACCGCCTGCCGGACGTGCGCCCGGACGTCGTGCTCATGAATCCGCCGTTCGCGGCCCGCCCCACCGTCGGCAAGCGCCGTCGCCACGTCGACCTGCAGCACGTCAGGTCCGCCTTCGCCGCCCTGGCCCCGTGCGGACGGCTCGTGGCCGTGACAGGCGCGAACTGCGTGCCGGACTCCACCGCCTGGCGCGAGGCCCTCGGCAGCGGCCCCTCCGCCCCGCGCATCCTTTTCGCCATCCGCATCCCCGCGGCGCTGTACCGACGCCGCGGCACGGGCGTCGAGACGCGCCTGGTCGTTCTGGAGCACGCCCCGGCGGCCCCGGCCGACCGCTACCCGCCGCTCGATCCCTTCGCCGTCGCGGAGGACGCCGCCGACCTGGTCCGTCGCGTCGCCGCGCTGCCCGAGCGCCTGGCTGCCGACCCGGAGCCTCGCGAGCTCGCAATCGAGGCCGTCGAACGCGACCCCAACGCGGTCAACGGCTCGTCCACCTGGACGCCGTGGTCGCCGGCCTCGTTCCGCGTGCCGAGGGCGGCCGAGCACCCGACGCCGCTGGTGGAGTCCGCCGCCATGGCCGACATCGCGCCGCCCGTGCCCGACTATCGGCCCATGCTGCCGCCCGCCCTGGTCGCCGACGGCCTGCTCTCCGAGGCGCAGCTCGAGAGCGTTGCGCTGGCCGGCGAGGCGCACTCGAGGCTCTTGCCGGCGCTCTGCCGCATCGCCGCCGACTTCCTGCGCGCCTTTCCCCTCGACGCCGACGGCAACGCGGTGGACTCCGGCATCGAGACCGAGACGGCACTGTCCGCGCCGGTGCGCTTCCGGCAGGGCTGGATGCTCGGCGACGGCACCGGCTGCGGCAAGGGGCGCCAGGCCGCCGCCATCGTCCTCGACCGCTGGCTCCGGGGCGCGAGGCGCGCGCTTTGGATCTCCCAGTCCGCGCGGCTGCTGGAAGACGCCCGGCGCGACTGGCGGGAGATCGGCCGCGACGAGCGCGACGTGTTTCCGCTCGCCGACTACCGGCCGGCGCAGCCGATTCCGCGCACTGCGGGCATCCTGTTCACCACCTACGCCACCCTTCGCTCGCCGGCCCGCGGCGAGGCGCCCGCCCGGCTCGACCAGATCGTGAGCTGGCTCGCCGGCGGCATGGACGAAGCGTCGCGCCACGCCTTCGACGGCGTGATCCTCTTCGACGAGGCGCACGCCATGGTTGCCGCCGCCGGACCCGCCAACAAGACCCGGGGCGAGGGCAAGCCCTCCCAGCAGGGACTCGCCGGCCTGCGCCTGCAGCACGCCCTTCCCAACGCGCGGGTTCTGTACGCCTCGGCCACCGGCGCCACCACCGTCCACGGCCTCGCCTACGCGTCCCGCCTGGGCCTGTGGGGCGGCGACGCCACCGCATTCGCCGACCGCACCGACTTCGTCTCCGCGATGGAGCGCGGCGGGGTCGCCGCCATGGAGATCGTCGCCCGCGACCTGAAGGCCATGGGCCTCTACCAGGCGCGCGCCCTCGCCTACCACGGCGTCGAGATCGACATCCTCGAGCACGCCTTGACGGAGCCGCAGCGCGAGATATGGGACGCCTACGCCGGCGCGTTCCGGATCATCCACCAGCACATCCACGAGGCGCTGGAGGCCACCGGCGTCACGCACAACGGCGACACCCTCAGCCCCGGCGCCAAGTCGGCCGCCATGTCCGCGTTCGAGTCCGCCAAGCAGCGCTTCTTCGGCCACCTCCTCGCCGCCGTGAAGTGTCCGACCCTGATCCGCGCCATCGAGGCGGACCTCGACGCCGGCCGGGCGCCGGTGGTGCAGCTCATCTCCACCGGGGAGGCACTCCTGGACCGGCGCCTCGCGGAGCTGCCCCCCGCCGAGCACGCCGACCTCTCCGTCGACCTCACCCCGCGCGAGTACGTCATGGAGTACCTCGTGCGCTCGTTCCCCACCACGCTGCACGAGGAGGCCGTCGACGACGAGGGCAACGTCGTCGCGGTGCCCGTGCACGACGAGGACGGGCGCCCCGTGGAGTCGCAGGAGGCGGTGGAGGCCCGCGACGCCCTGATCGCCGAGCTCGGCGCGCTGCCGGTCATGCCGTCCGCCATCGACATCCTCACGCACCGGTTCGGCCACGAGGCGATCGCCGAGGTCACCGGGCGCTCGCGGCGAGTGCTCGCCCTGCCCGCCCCGGGCGGCGGGGTGCGCCACTCCGTCTCCGCCCGGCCGCCGACCGCGAACCTGTCCGAGGCCGCCGCGTTCATGGACGGCACGAAGCGCATCCTGGTCTTCTCCGCCGCAGGGGGCACCGGACGCAGCTACCACGCCGACACCCAATGCGGCAACCAGGCGCGGCGCGTCCACTACCTGCTCGAGCCCGGCTGGCGCGCCGACGTCGCCATTCAGGGCCTCGGCCGAACGCACCGCACGCGGCAGGCGAGCGCGCCCCTCTTCCGCCCCGTCACCACCGACGTCAAGGGCGAGCGGCGCTTCATCGCCACCATCGCGCGCCGCCTCGACAGCCTCGGCGCCATCACCCGCGGCCAGCGCGACGGCCAGGCGTCGATGGGCGATGCATCCCTCTTCCGCGCCGAGGACAACCTCGAGAGTCCGCACGCGCTTTCGGCGCTGCGCCTGACGTACCTCTCCATCCACCACGGCCATGTCCCTGGCTGGCCCGAGAAGCGGTTCGCCGAGGCCACCGGACTGGTCCTGTCCGACCCCGAAGGCGGCCTCAGGGACTCCCTGCCGCCGATGCCCCGGTTCCTCAACCGGCTGCTCGCGCTGCCCATCGACGAGCAGAACGACCTGTTCGGCCACTTCCAGGCGCGCCTCGACGCCGTCATCCAGGCCGCCAAGGACGCCGGCGTCTACAACCAGGGCGTCGAGGCCATCGCCGCAGACTCGCTCGCCGTCCGGGCCCGCCATCCGGGTCCCGAGGGCACCGAGATCGTCGAGATCGCGCGCCGCGACGCCCTGCGGCCGTTCACCGCCGATGCGGCCCTCGAAGCTGTGCGGAACGCCCTCGACCGCGGCGCCGACGCGCAGCTCCTCGTCAACGGCTCCTCCGGGCGTCCCGCCGTGGCGCTGCCGGCGCCGTCCGCGGTGCGCGACGACGGCTCGCTGGAGCGCCGCATCCGCCTGCGCCGCCCGAACGACGCGTCCATCGCCACCGAGTCCCAGTTCGCGGCCTCGCGCTGGCGCCCGGCGAGCGAAGGCCGCTGGCGGGCGCTGTGGGACGCCGAGGTCGCCGACCTGCCGACGCACCGCGAAAGGCACTTCCACCTCGCCACCGGCATGCTCCTGCGCGCCTGGCACCTTCTGCCGGACGACAGCCTGCGCATCCGGCGGCTCGCGACGGACGCCGGCGAGCGGCTCATCGGCCGCGTGCTGGAGCCGGAGGAGGCGCTGCGCCTGCGCCGCATGGCCGACGCCTCGGTCGGCTTCGACCTCTCCGCCGAGGACATCGTCCGCGCCGTGCTCGAGCGCCGCGCCCGCTTTGCGCTCGCCAACGGCTGGGACCTCGTTCGCCGCCTGGTGCTGGGCCGCGCCCGACTCGAGATCCGCGGTCCCGGGCCCCGCGACCTCGAGAGCCTCAAGCGCCTCGGCTGCGAGACCGAAATCGTCTCCTGGCAGACCGTCCTGTTCGCCGACGAACCCCGCGTCCTGGAACGCGTCCTGGCACGGCATCCGCTCCGTCCCGACGACGAAGCCGGTGGCCTCTAGGCCGCCGCAGGAGGATCCCCATGCATCCGCACATCCGCAAGCCGCCCTACCGGCCACCGGCGTTCGCGCCGTGCGCCGATCCGGACGCCCCCATCCAGCTGCCCGTGGACCTGAGCCCGGCGCGACTCGCGGACGAACTGCACGCCCAGCTCGCGCGGTTTGCCGCCGGACGCGACCTGCGGGTGCTGCGCCGCCAGGCCCGCGACGCGTTCCGTCCGGTCATGCGCCACGTCCGCGCGCGGCGGCTCGCGGGCCACGCGCTTGCCCCGCTCGACATCCGGCGCGGGGAGCCGCGCCGGGTCGCCCCCGAGCGCCGGGAACGGCGGCGGCGGACCGGCGTCCCCCGTCACGCTGGCGCGGCGCCGCGCGCGGTCAAGGCCGAGCCCTGCGGGCGGCGCTGACGCGCCGGCCGTGACCGCTTCGCGGCGGCCGCGCCCATTTTGGCGGTGACCGCTCCGCCCCACTGAAGAGAGACAGATTCATGCAACCCGACGATGCGCCCATCTCCGGCGTCAGCTATCTCATCCCCGTCGACAACGTCCCCGAGCTCGTCCGCCACGCCGGAAGGCTGCTGGAACGCGCCCGCAGGGCCAGCGTCGACTGCGCCCTCGAATGGCACATCGAGCCGCGCCCCCAGGTGCTGCGCGACGGCGACCTCCTGCAGTGGGTGACGATCCTCGTGCGGCCGCACAGAACCGCGGCCTGGTCCCTCGCCGCCCGCTACGACATCGACCCCTGGGGCATGGCCGCGACGATCCCCCGCTCGGTGCCGGGCGTCGAGCTGCCGCGCCGCTACTGGACCCTCGACGATCCCGTCTGCGAGCACTGCGGCACCGTCCGGGACCGCCGCGCGGTGTTCCTGCTCGCGCACGCCGACGGCCGGCACATGCTGGTCGGCCGCTCGTGCCTCAAGGCCTTTCTCGACCATCCCGATCCGGAGCGGATCGCCGCGCTGTTCGACGCCCTCGACCCGGACGAGATCGTGGGCCGCCACCTGTTCCGCGATCCCGGCTCGCCGGACTACGGCGGCGGCTACCTCGACGCCGCGGAGGAACTCGCATGGACCGCCGCCATCGTGGCGCGTTACGGCTGGCGCTCCGTCGCCAAGTCAGACGCCACTCACACCGCCACGGCGTTGCGCCTCGCCTTTCTCATGAACCCGCCGCACCCGAAGCTCGCGCCCGTGTGGCACGCCGAGCGCGCCGCCTGCGAGCCGGACGACGAACACCGCGCGACCGCCCGCCGCACCGTCGAACTGGTGCGCGCCGCCCCTGCGGACAGCGAGTACCTCGTCAAGCTCAAGGCCCTCGCCGAAGCCCCCGCAATCCACGTCCGCGACCGGGCGCTCTGGTGCAGCGCCATCACGATCGACATCCGCCATCGCGCGAGGCAGCGCGAGCGCGAGACCGCCGCGTCCGCGCCGCCGATCGAGCCCGGCCGCCAGGTCGTCGAGGGGCGAATCCTCAAGCTGGACGTTCGCGACTACCGCAACTTCGTCCGCGAGGTCATCACCGTCCAGGACCGCCACGGCAGGAAGTTCTGGGGCACGCAGCCCCGGTTCCTCTACGACGCCAGGGAGGGCGACCCGGTCGCGTTCCGCGCCGACGTCGAGCCGTCCCGCGAGGACCCCGCGTTCGGGTTCTTCAAGCGCCCCACGCGCGTCCCCAAGGCCGCCTGACACCCGATCCGACATCCCCGCAACACAGGAGACATCCCATGCAAGCCACCCTCACGCCCGCCGCCGAGGCGTTCCACCAGCTGCCCGAGGCGCGCCCGCTGGCCTGCGGCGTCACCGCGCACCTCGTCGATCCGTCGCACGTCCAGCCGGCCCGGGCCACGCGCCTGGACCGGCACGACCGCATCACCCGGGCGCGTCACGCCGGCTGGTACGCCGACCACTGCCAGTTCGACATTCTCACCGGCTACGTGTTCGCCTTCGCGGAGGACGCCGACGACGAGGACGACGACCCGCCAGAGACCTACTACGCCGTGGTCGAGTCCAGCGACACCGACTGCCACTACCTCGACCCGGACGCCTACGACGATCCCGTGACCGCCGCACACGCCGCCGACCGCATGGCCGAGCTGATCGCCGAGTTCGAGCGCGAGTGCGACCACGTCCGCTGCGCGGCCCTGCGGGCAAGGTCCGAACTCGCCGAGTCCCGCCGCATTCGCCGCGAGGCGCTCGCCATCCTCCGTCACGCCTGCGCCTGTCCCGCCGACGCCGACTCCCTGGGTCCCGCGTTCGCGCGACTGTGGTGCCACGGCCTCGCGCGTCGGCGGCGCGCCTTCGACATCGTCGACGAGCACCGACCTTCGCCGCGCGCCCACCCGTTCGACCCGGACAGAACCGCCACGCGCGACGAGTGCCTCGCCGACGCCTGGCGCGACGGCTGGGACTGCGGCGCGTCCGCATGACCCGCAACCCGACGGAAAACGCGACGATGACCCGACTCCTCTTCGACATGGAGCAGGTCGCCGGCCTCGCCCGGCACGCGCGCGAGGCGCCCGAACGCCGCATGACCATGTCGCAGCGCGCCGAGATCTACGGCGAGGACCGCTGTGCCGTGCAGCAGCCCGGCGAGGAGCGCCTCGCACCACCGTGCCTGTGGCTCGTCAAGGACGAGGGCATTTACCTGATGTCCCCCGGCATCCATCCCGCTGCCGGGCCCGGCGAGCGACCCGCCCGGGTGCCCGTCGCCTACGCCAGCGGCTTCGACCCCACACGCGACGAACGCATGGCAGTCTGGGACCGGGCCCGCCTGGCGGTCGGCGGCGACGACTTCGCCGAGGCCGTGCCCCTCGAATGGGTGAACGCAGCGCTCGCCGCGCGTTCACCCGAGTTCGTGCTGGCGTTCGGCCCAGACGCGATCGGCCTGATGCTGCCGGCCGAGGGCCGCCCCCGGCGCGGCGACGCGCCCCGATGAGCCACGTTTCCTTGACGCGCCCGGCACCATCTGCAACTCCATACGACCGCACCTTGCGCCGGACGTCTCCAACCATGCCCGCGGTCGCACCCGCGCCTGGCTGCAACTCGAGGACCCCCTCGGACGCACCCAGCCCTGGCGTCCGGGAGTCGCCTCCACGAGCCTTTGGCCCCTCCTCACGTCCATCTGGCGCCGCATCCACCCCAACACCGACCCTGCCATCGGCCTGGCCGCCCACGGCGACCACGGGATCGCGCCGCACCGCGACGCCGCCCTTGCCCGACCCAACGCAATCGTCGTCAACCTCGGCGACGCCACGCTCTCCGTCCAACGCATCCGCCGCAGTGGACCCGACGACGACGCCAGCCGCGTCACCCTCCACCCGCGCCCGGGCGACCTCGCCGACTTCGACTGCAAGCACCGCCGCCGTGGCCCACTGCGCCCCCACCCGCCGGTCCGTCGTGCTCTGGCGCCTCCGCCAGCGCCCCAGTGCCGCACCTGTCCCATCCGCACGGCCTGAGAGCCCGCACGCCTCCCCGGCCCGAAACATCCCCCGCCTCCACGAGGAACACGGAAAACATGACCTCCCCACTCACACGCCCGCGGACCCCCGGCCATTCCCCCGCAACGTACAATCCATTCCAGCCGACACCGCCCGGAAGCACGAACTCGCCACCCTAAACGGAGGCTCCAGCCATGCACCCCACCGACAGCAACGAACCCGACCACACCCTCGTCAGCCGCGACCCCGACGTCCTCGGCGGCACCCCCGTCTTTCCCCGCACCCGCGTCCCCGTCGCGATCCTGTTCCAGTACGTCGTCGACAACGAGAGTCTCGAGCAGTTCCTCGACGACTTCCCCTCGGTCTCAAGGCAACAGGTCATCGACCTCCTCAAGCACGCCGCATCCCTCGTCCCCAATGAAGCTGCTGCTTGACGAGAACGTGCCCCGCCGCCTCGCACGGCACCTCCGTCCTCCCACCTTCGCCGTCCACACTGTCCCCGGCGTCGGCTGGACCGGCATCCGCAACGGCACCCTCATCGCCCGCGCCGCCCGACACGGCTACCACGCCCTAATCACCTTCGACCGCAACATCGCCCACCAGCAGAACCTGGACCTCCTCCCCCTGCCCGTCGTCCTCATCGCGACCATCCACAACGGGATCAAGCACATCGAGCCGCACGTTCCCGAGCTGATCCAGCTCCTCACATCGCCCAATCTCGACAACACCCACCACACCGTCCCACGCCCAGCCACCTGAACGGCTCCCGACCCCTGACCGGCGCCTCGCGCGGCCCCCGGGACACCTCGCCAGCCACCGCACCATCGGTCGGGGTGCCGTTCAGGGGTTCGAGAAACTTCCTTGCGGCCGGCGGCCCGCTGGCCGCCGTGACAGGCTCCACCCGCGTGCGCCCCAAGCGGGACCGCGACGCTCGCCAACCGCAATCCCTGAGTCCGCAACCCCGGCCCGTCGTTTAGTCGGACCGCGCTCCCGGCTGCGCCGCATCGTTCTCCCCGCTCCCCTCGCCTGGATCCTCGCCGCCGGCACCGCCGACGCGCGCCCGGCAGGCTGCCAACGCACTTTCACCACCAGCTGCAGGCCACTGCCGCGCCAGTGCTGCCCGAATCCCGTCCACCAGCCTGCCGCGTCCGGCCGTCCCGTCAAGGCGAACCCCTGCGGGCGACGCGCGGCCGCTGCGCGCCCGGGCGTCGGCCTTGACGGGCCGTCCGGGAACGCGGCCCCGGCGAAGGCAACGGGCTTCGGCCCAACCACCTAGGAGGTTCCGAAGTGAACCCAACCAAAGCCCCCGACCCGGCGCCCGAGCGCATCGACCGCTTCCGCGGCCGGTTTGCCTTCCTGTCCAACTTCCACCGGCACACGTTCCAGTGGGAGGGCAGGACCTGGAGCACCGCCGAGGCGCCGTTCCAGGCGTCGAAGACCCGCGACGAACGCATGCGCGAGCGCATCCGTCTGGCTTCCTCCCCGGCGGAGGCCAAGCGCCTCGGCCGCCGCGCCCACCTGCGTTGCGATTGGGAACGGGTTAAGGACGACGTCATGCACTCCGTCCTCGAGGCCAAGTTCGCCGTGCCGGAACTCCGCGACGCCCTGCTCGCCACCGGCGACGCCGAACTCGTCGAGGGCAACACCTGGGGCGACGTCTACTGGGGCGTCTGCGGCGGCCGCGGCCGCAACCAGCTCGGGCGCACCCTCATGCGCATCCGGGACGACATCCGGCCCTCCGCCGGCGCTGCCTGGACGGGGAGCACGCCGACTGGCTACGCGAACGGTGCGACTTCGCGCGCATCGGGCGCTGCGACCGCGACGTCTGTCGCCGGCGGGGCGGCTGGCGCCACGACGCCGGCGGCACCCCGTCCTGCATCCCCCTCGAGATCCTGCGGCGCCTGGACCCCGCCGACACCTCGACCGCCAACCCCGAAGGAGACCGCCCATGACCCGCATCCAGCTTCCCGCCCCCTGCCACCTGTGCGGCCAGACCTGCGTCTCGAGCCGCCGGGGCCAGGTCACGCGCCGCCTCGACCGCGCCGACCTCGGCCGGCCCGCCGAACGCGCCGACGCCGACGCCTGCCCGTGGCGGCAGTGCCCGCACCGCCCGTCCGGGCACGTCGTGCCGCCCGTGCTGGAGGACCAGCGCTCGTTCGGCGTCGTCGCCTCGGCCTGGCCGCCGACGGACCGCCCGCCGGTCGTGCTGTCGCTGCATCCGGTGCGCGGCGCCGCCGAGACGGACCGCGACCGTCTCGCCGCCGCCTCTCCAATCCCGCGTCCACGCCACGTTGCGCGCATCGACTACGACGTCGTCGAATTCCCGCACGCCCTCATGGCCTCGCAGCTCGACGCGGCGCAGGAGGAGGGCTACGGGTACGGCTACGACCACGGCATGGAGTCCGCCTGCGAGCGGCTGCGCGAGGACGGCGCGCTGCCGGCCGCGACGGCCGCCCTGCACCGCTTCGCCGACCGTCATCCGGCCCTCTTCGCCGACACGATCCGCTACCTGTTCCGGGTCGACCGCGACGTCGCCGACGCGGTGACCGAAAGCGTTCGGCTCGGCCACGCCCTCGACGCACCCCTCGACGCCGCGCTAAACGCCCTCGCGGCCTGTGCCGGGACGGAGGGCGCGCCATGAAGCTGCACCGCATCGTCGGCCGCGCCGGCAAGTGCGGCCCGAGCGCCATGGCCGCCGTCACCGGCCTGCCCACCCACGACTGCGCGGCGCTCCTGCGGGAGGTCACGGGGCGCACCCAGATCCACGGCGTCCACGGCTACGAGCTCATGGCCGCCATGACGCTCGCCGGGTGGCGCTGCGAGCGCACGATGCATCCCGGCGCCGCACGTCCGACGCTCGCGGCCTGGCTCGGCGCGCACGACACTTCCGCGGCGTCGTTCGTGCTGGTCGTCCGGCGCCATTTCGTGGCGATCGGGAACGGCGAGATCGCCGACAGCGGCTGGATGTACGACCGCCGACCGCAGCCCGTCGCCACCGCGCCGCACCGTCGCGTGAGGGTGCGCCAGACCATCGCCTGCCGCCCCGAAGGCGCGCCCTGACGCAATCCCCTGGGCCCCGGGGGCGGCCGCCTTCCCCCGACCCTCGTCCACGCCCGGCGCCCGTCAAGGCGGGCCCTGCGGGTGCCGCCGACCGTGCTGCCCGCGCGCCTCCGCAGGGGGTCGCCACCGGCGGCAGCCTTGACCGGCGGCTTCCGGCGCGGACGTCCGGCCGGGAAAGCGCCACCCCACAGGAGGAATCCATGAACCAGCCACTTTCCATCGAACGACGCGCAGCAGCGGAGAACGCCAACCGCACGCTGCACGACCTTTGCCGCGACCTGGCCGCCGGAAGGCTCCGTCTCGACGACTTCGATCCCGATGTCGTTGCGGAACTGCGCCAGCTGATCGCCCCCACGGACGCGGAGCCCCGCACGTTCGCCTACGCCGGCGTCGGGTCGCGCCGCACGCCGCCCGACATCCTCGACGCCATGAGCGACATCGCCCAGACCCTCGGGGACGCCGGCACCGCCCTGTCCACCGGCGGCGCGGACGGCGCGGACAAGGCGTTCGAGACCGGCGCCCTCAGGACCGACGCGCCGATCACCGTCCACACCCCCTGGCCCGGCTACAACGGCTACCGACCCGGCCGCCAGCCCGAGACCGACATCGACGTGGTCCACCCGAGCGCCACCGACATCGTCCGCGGCCACGCCTACGCCGAACTCGCGCGCGAGCACCACCCGCACTGGGACCGCTGCCACCGCGGCGCCCGCGCGCTGTTCGTGCGCAACGTCTCGATCCTCGCCGGGGCGCAGGGCGACGACGGTGGGACGCTGCCGGTGCGCGCGGTGATCGCCTACACCCCGAACGGCCTCCCCGTCGGGCGCGAGGCCGGCGGCACGGGCCACACCCTCAGGACGGCCGCCTATCTCGACATTCCATGCGTCAACCTGTCCCCGCGCACGCCGCCCGAGCGCAACGCCGCAGCGCTCGCGGCAGTGCCCGAACCCGTCCGCGAGGCCGTCCTCGGGCGCGTCCCCGGACTGCCGAGGTAGGCCGCTGTGCACGACTCTCCCTACATCCTCGACGAGCGCGCCGCCCGCGCGGCCGGTGCCGTGGTCCGGGGCGCCGAACTGCGCCTGCCGTGCCCGGTCCACGACAGCTCCTCCGAGACCCTGGCGATCCGCCAGGGCGACCGCGCGCCGCTCTGGCACTGCCACGCCGGCTGCGACCCCATCGCCGTGCGCGACGGCCTGCTTGCGGCCGGAATCCTCGTGCGCCACGACCGCCTCTCGCCCGTCCCGAACCGATCGACCGACACCCGTTCGCCGCCGCTCTGGATCGCCGGCGCCTGGAGCCGCGCCACCGTCCTCGCGGACACCCCTGCCGACGACTACCTTCGCTCCCGGGGCATGGCGCCTCCATGGCCTCCGGACCTGCGCTGGGACCGAGACCGACGGCGCATGCTCGCGCGCGTGTCTCTCGGGGCCGAACTGCGCGGCCTGCACGCCACGTTCCTGCCCGGCCGCGACCGGCGCGCCTACGGTCCCGTGCGGGGCGCGGCCGTACGCCTCGCCGCGGTAGAAGACGGCATCCTCGGCGTGGCCGAGGGAATCGAGACCGCGCTCGCCTACGCGGCGCTGACGGGCACGCCGACCTGGGCCGCGCTCTCCAGCGCCGGAATGAAGCACCTCGAGCTTCCCGACGGCCTGCGCTGGCTCGCGGTGGCCGCCGACTTCGACGGTCCGGGCCTGCTGGCCGCCGAGCAGCTCGAGCGCCGTGCCCGCGACGCCGGCATCGAGGTCCGCATCGACCTGCCGTGCCGCCATCGCACCGACTGGGCCGACGTGCTCGCCGCGTCCCCTGGTTCGACCACCGCCCTTTGACGCCGCTGTACCGCGCAACTACATTTCCACCGTGAAGGAGACTGCCTGCAGCCGCGCCGCCACGAGAGCCCTCGCCCGCATGCCCCCAGCCCGTCTGGGATTGCATTCGCGACAGGATCCGAGCCTGCGCCGCCGACCCGGCGTCCCAGGCCGACAACGTCCGCCGGCTGCGGCTCCGCGTCGGCGACTGGCGCGTCGTCATGCGCGACGCCGACACGCTGGAGGTGCTCCATGTCGCCACCCGCGGCCACGCCTATCGAGACTGAACCATGAGCGAAACCGTCACCATCACCCGCGCCGAGTACGACCGTCTGTGCGCCGCCGAGCAGGACTTCGCCGACCTCCAGGCCGCCCTCGCCGTCCGCGCCAGCATCGAGGCCGGCACCGAGGAACTCCTGCCGGCCGCCGTCGCCGACCGCCTGATCGACGGCGAGAGCCCGCTGAAGGTCTGGCGCGAGCATCGTGCGCTGTCGCAGTCCGCCCTCGCGCGCGCGGCCCGCGTCAATCGCGTCCACATCGCCGACATCGAGGCCGGGCGCACCGCCGGCTCTGCCCGGACCCTGCGTGCCCTCGCTGACGCCCTGGCCGTGACCGTCGACGATCTCCTGCCTGCCTGAGAGGCGACGCCCACCCGCTTCCCTCGACAGCTCGAACCCCGAAACGCCCGACGGATGCCGGCGCTCGGGGCGGGCGTTCCCCGGCCACCCTGACGGCCCGTCCGGCGCCGCGCAAGGCAACCGGCCTTGCGGCCGGCGCCTGCGGCGGCCTTGCGCGCCGACCGGACCGCGCCGTCGGAGAAGGCGGGAACGCCGCTTCCCGGGAGGAAAACACGCCATGCCCTGCATCCGCCGCGCCCTGCACATCGACCCCGACACCGTCCGTACCGTCGTCGACCATCTCGAACGCCACGTCGCACCCCGTCTCGCGCCGGACGTCTCGAACTACGCCAAGGGCCGGCAGCGCGCCTGGCTGGAGGTCGAGGCCCCGCTCGGACCCACCCAGCCGTGGCGCCCGGGACTGGCCTCGCACCGGCTCTGGCCCTGGCTCGAGGCCGTCTGGCGCCGCATCGACCCCCACACCGAGCCGCAGGTCGGCCTCGCAATCCACGGAGACACCGGGATCAGCTGGCACCGGGACGCGTCCTACGCGCACGCCCGAGCGGCCCTCGTCAACCTCGGCCCCTGCACGTTCGAGCTGGACCGCACGCGCGACTCCGCGAACGGCCGCCCGGCCGATCCGGTCTCGCTGGAGCTTTTCGGGCGGCGAGGTCCTCGACTTCGACTGCAAGCACCAGCACCGCGTCCTCCGGGCCGATCCCTCGCGCTGGTCCGTCGTACTCTGGCGCCTCAAGCGGCATCCCCGCCGACCGGTCCCTGCGATCCGGGTTCCCTGAGCTCCGCCCACCCGCTGTTGACGGAATACATACATAGATACATATAATTCACCCGTGGAAACATACTGGGACCCCGCCAAGGCGCGCGCCAACCTGACCCGGCACGGCGTCGCCTTCGAAGACGCCGAAGTCGCGCTGTACGATCCCGCCGGTCTCACCCGCGAGGATCCAGACGCCGAGGGCGAAGCCCGATTCGTCACCGTCGGCGCCGACGCGATCGGCAGGATCGTGGCGGTGGTCCACAGCCAACGAGCCGACGATGTCCGGCTGATTTCCGCACGCCGCGCAACCCGCAAGGAGAAGGAAGCCTATGCGCAAGGAATATGACCTCGCCGACGCCAAACGAGGCGCGGCCCTGAAGCAGCCCGGCAAGACGCGCATCACGATCATGCTGGACCGCGACGTCCTCGCGGCGTTCCGCGCGCTCGCCGCCGACACCGGACGCGGCTACCAGACCGCCATCAACCAGGCGCTGCGCGAGCATCTCGCGGCCGACGAACTCGAGGACACGCTGCGCCGCGTGGTGCGCGAGGAACTGCGCAAGCCGGGCTGAGCGCTCCGGCAAAGCCTCTGCCGCCGTCGATTCCGGCGAGCCTGGCCCGCGCCCGCGCGGCCCGTCAAGGCGACCCTGCGGGCGCCGCCGCACCGCCTCCCGTTCACCCCGCCTCCCGAGTTGCATATGGCGGCGGCCTTGACCGGCCGCTCCCTGGCGCGGCCTCCCGCTGTCGAAATCGACGGCGAGGAGAACGCCATGTCCAGAACCGCCCGCACCCAGCCCCCGCACCGCTACCGGCACGACGCCGAGGCGCTGTTCCATCTCCAGGCCGGCGGCGCGAACATCCTGAATCTGCGCCACATCCCCGGCGACGTGTCCGCCGAGGCGCTGATGGCCCGCGGCATCCTGCGCGTCGATCGCGCAACCGAGTGGGGCAACCCGTACCCGATAGGGAAGCGATTCGGCTCCCGGGCCGAGGTCATCGAGCGCTACCGCCGCGACCTGTGGCGCCGCATATGCTCCGGCGACCTTCCGCTCGCGAAACTCGCAGCAATCGCCGATCTGCGCATGGCTTGCCACTGTGCGCCCTTGCCGTGCCACGCCGAGGTTCTCGCTCGCGCCGCGCGGTGGGCCGCGGCCGAGCTCGAAAAAAGCTCCGAGACCCCCTGAAACCGCCTGCGGCGCGGCGCGTCCTCCCGCGCCCTGCCGCTTAGCGCGTGCGAAGCATGCGGCGCTTGACCGCCTCTTTCCGGCCGCGTTACAACGTCTCCGCTTACTTGTCGGCCTAGCCGACCTGGCCGCGGGAGACCGCAGCATGTGAGCACGTCAGACCGACCCGGAGGGGCAGACCGTCCCGAAGGGGAGGTTGGCTACGACGGGTCTTTCATCAACCTGTTTGAGGAGAAGGACCATGGCAGCTCGAAGGACCGCGAAGTCCGAACAGGCTCCGGCCATGCCGAAGTACCTGGGCGTTTTCGTCACCGAGAACTACCAGGGCAACGACGGCGAGGAGAGGACGAGCTACACCCGCGTCGGAGCGGCATTCCCCCATCGGAAGGGATGCGGCTTCAACATCGAGATCACCGAAGGTATCTCGGTCGGCGGACAGCTCGTTGCGCTCCCCCCGCGTCCGCGCGAGGAGAGCCAGGCCAGCTGAGCCCAGCGCGTCGATGCCACGACGGCCGAAGGGGGGACAGCAAATGTCCCCCCTTCCTTTTTTTCTCGCAACGCCGCGCGAGCGGCATGACAGCATGGCGGGCCGCCTATTCGGCGACTGGCGCTCGGCGGTGGACCGCCACGGGGACACCTGTCGTCGACGGCGCGACCGCCGGAGTAGTCAGACGGCCGAGGCGGCGTTCGAGGCCAGTGGGGCATGGAGACCTGCCAAGCACGCGGCCAATGCGGCGCTCGTGACGGGGTGTCATGGTGCCGCCCGTTCTGGACATTCGCCGCCGGTACGGCGGACCATGTGCCACGGTGCAGTAGTCGCGCCGTCACGAGCGGAGGCCCCCCGCGGAGGCACGGCGAGCCACGTCGCATCACGATGCCGTGCAGGGTCTTGCGCAAGGCGCCGGAAGGACTGCACGGCGGATTGACTGGCGCTGGCGACATGGTCTACGGTGCCCGCAATGGCGTCGCTTCTGACGGCGCCAGCGGCCGGGACGCGGACGGACTGCCGATTCCCCATTGCCATGCCGACAGCATGGCCGGCGCGATTGCGGAGCGCACCCGTGGCCTTCGAACAGGACCCTTGGCCGAGGCTTTCCTCGGCGATGCTGAGCTTCATACGGCTTGAGTCGGTCGGCGGCATGCTGCTGATCGGTGCGACCGGGCTGGCGATGATCGCGGCGAACACGCCACTTGCGGTGGCCTACGAGCTGCTGCTGAACACACGCGTGGCCATCCAGGTCGGCGAAGCGGGAATCGACAAGCCGCTGCTGTTGTGGATCAACGACGGGCTGATGGCCGTGTTCTTCTTCCTCATCGGCCTCGAGGTCAAGCGCGAGGTGTGCGAAGGCGAACTGTCCTCGGCCGAGCTCGTCGCGCTGCCCGCGATCGGCGCAGCGGGCGGCATTCTGGCTCCGGCGGGGATCTACACGATCCTGAACTGGGGGGCTCCGGGGGCGATGGACGGATGGGCCATCCCGGCGGCGACGGACATCGCCTTTGCTCTGGCTCTGCTGCGAGCATTCGGCGACCGCGTGCCGGTGTCGCTGAAGGCGTTCCTACTCGCGCTGGCGATCTTCGACGACCTTGCCGCAATCGCGGTCATCGCACTGTTCTACACGGCCGACCTGTCGCCCGGGATGCTGGCGGTTGCGGGCGGGGCGCTGCTTGTTGCGGCAACGCTCAACCGCCGGGGCGTGGTCAACGTCACGGCCTACGTGCTCCTGGGCCTGGTCCTCTGGGTGGCGATGCTCAAGTCCGGCGTGCATGCGACCCTGGCAGGGGTGCTGATCGCGCTGTGCATCCCGCTGCGCGGCGAGGCGGGCGGCTCTCCGCTGAAGGAACTCGAGCGGGACCTGCATGCCCCCGTCGCCTTCGTGGTGCTGCCGGTCTTCGCGTTCGCCAACGCGGGCATCTCCTTCGCCGGCGTCGGCCTTCGCGATTTCCTGGATCCCGTCACCCTCGGCATCGCGCTGGGGCTCTTTCTGGGCAACCCGCTCGGCATCGTCGGGCTGGTCGGCCTTGCGGTGTCGCTGCGATGGGTGGCGCTCCCCGCCGGCGTAACCTGGACGCAGCTGATCGGGACCGCATTCGCCTGCGGCATCGGGTTCACGATGAGCCTCTTCATCGCGAGCCTCGCCTTCGAGCATGGCGACGGCGCCTACTGGGCGGCGGACAAGCTCGGCATCCTGCTGGGGTCCCTCGCCTCTGCCGCGGCGGCCGCGACCGTACTCGGATTCGCGTTGCCGCGAGAAGGGGAAGCCCGCGACCAGCGGCTGCAAAGCGGCCAGCCTTGACCCGTCACCAGCAATCGCCTAAAGACAGGCGCCTTGAGTGGTGGGATGTGGGATCCACGACGGCGAGCCGAGGAATAGAACTTTCTTTGATCATTGATATACGGGAAATCTCGTTGGTCGTTCCATGCCGATGGGTACGGCCCTCGGAGGCCGCGCTCTAGCTCCTGCCAAGGCACGGGCACGGTGAGGACCCCGACAGCATCGGTTCGGCCCGCGTCCCTGACGGTCTGAGCGACGTGTCTGGCGCATGGGGTGGTGCGTGCAGGAGGCGAGCAGGCGCATTCCCCCCGCCCTGCCCCAGAACGTGGCCGCGGGCGTCTGAGACTACATGCATGACGCGCTGACGCACGAGCGCGCCCACAACGTTCCGCACTCTGCAGTAGCGACGCGCCACCCGCAGACCCACTAGGACCTCGTGGGCCCTCTGGTGGCCCGAACGGCAAGCGCGCAACTCAGCGGTCGACGAACTCGACGCGGCAAGACTCCTGGCCCACCGGATTGTCCGACCGCACAGCCAGACCCGCGAAGGCCCGAGGCCGGGGGGCGCTCGTCGGTGGGCAAGGAGCGCGGAGGTCGCCAGGAAGCCGCACGACGGCCGGCCGTCGCGCGCGATTGCGATGGGCCAGGCCCGTCCGCTCCTCGGGACCGGCATATGGTCGCCTCCGCGGCGCCAAGGGCGCGCGCCCGGCGAAAGCCGCGCGCCCTGTCGCTCTTGGCGCGGCTTCGGCGAGAGATGGCATTCGCCGCGAATGCGTCAGGCGGCGCCGCCGGGCGACGACGCCGACACCTCGCTCGTTACAATGCGGACTGCGACAGAGGGGCCCGCCATGACTCACTTGCCGGCGGTCGAGCTGGTCGACCTGCTGCGGACTGCGTACGGCCCCAGTCCCGAGTTCGAAGGTGCGTGCGACGGCGTTGCCCGCTGGGCGCCTGAAGAGGGCCATGTTGCGCGTGGCTACACGGGTGCGTGCGAGACGCTAGGCGACGTCGAGGTCGTCCTGCTTCTGGCGGAGCCCGGCGACCACCTCGACGGCGATGCGTTCCCGCCTGGCCTTGACGCCTGCGACTTCGTCGGCGACGCCTCGGCCAACACGAGGAGCAACTACGAGGGCTGTGCGACGCAGTTCCACGCCAACATGCGGAGCATCCTGGACCTGCTGTTCCCTAGAGTCGGCCTCACGGAGCAACTCCGGAAGGTGTAGATCGGCGAAACCTACCTGTGCTCCGCGCCGGTCGAGGCCGGGAGCGTGCCGGCGGCCGCGGAACGCGCCTGCGCAGGGAGGTTCCTGGCGCGTCAGCTTCGCCTGCTTTCGGGCCGGCCTGTCGTCACGCTGGGCGGCAAGGCGAAGGCGGGTCCGTCGCCTGGTCCCCGAAGTGCCGGGCCTGGAGAGCCGTCTGGTCTACGCCTGGGCGGCATCTCCGCCCGGCGCGAACAATCCGAAGGCCCGTCGATCGTGGGAGCGGGCGGCGGCGCAGGTGCACGACCTCCTGCGTCGCGCGTCGGGCACCACGCCGGACTGAGCGAAGCCGAGAGGCGCGGCCGGACTGCGCCAGTTGCAGGGTTCGAGGCACCCGCCATGACGTGTCCGGACCGAGCCCGCCAAGAGCAAACACTCGCGACGCACTGCACCATCGAGGGTCAACTGCGAAACCCCCGGGCGGCCATGTGCGTTCTCGCCTCCGGGCTGGCAGGTCATGTGTCCGAAGCCCGATGCGAGCGGAACGTCGTAACGTTTGGGGGACGTCAGCGAGCAAAGGCGCCTTGGGCCACGACCGCTTGATGCTGTCGAGCCCGGACTGGCGGCGTCACCCGAGGTGACGACCCCGTGCCATCACTGGTGCCGACCGTCCACCTCGCCGCGCGACTGCCCGTCCCGGTAGACCGCCGCGTCGCCGTCCAGGTCACTGCGCCCGCAGAACACCACGAGGTTGTGCCACCGGGCGAGGTCCCCGACACGTTCCGCACCGCATTGCGCGAACACCGCCCGCAGCGTCCGCTCGATCCGGGTCGACAGCCTGTCGGTGCCGGGCGGAACAATCAGGTTCATGTACAGCGTGCCCCCTTCGGCAAGCCGCTCCCGCGCCAGCGAGAAGAACTCCAAGGTGTGCAGATGCGCCGGGATCGTTGTCCGGTCCGCAAACGCATCCAGCACGATCGCGTCGAACGTCCGTTCGTGCCGCAGTAGGTACGCCCTTCCGTCCATCGCAACGTAGCTCCCGCTCGGGGGCCGACCGGGAAGGAACGCGCCCGCCGCCTCCGGGAGCCTGCCGTCGACATCGACAAAGACAATCTTCACAACCCCCGCCGGGCGCCCGCGTCCGAACGTGAATCCGCCGGCGCCGACCACCAGCACGCGGCCGGGCCGGCCGTGCGGGAGACGACCGTACACGGCGTCCTCGATGCGTTCGACGTAAGGGTGCCCGACGCCGTCGCCGTCCTCTCGGCTCGCGTCCTGGCCGTTGACCCGCAGGTGGCGGGCGCGACCGACGTCCTCGACGGCGTAGTCGGCATGCGCCGTCGACAGCACGTAGGCGTCGCGCTCGGCGGCCAGGTTGGCGCCGCCGATCAGCGCGCTCGCGGCGGCGGCGAACCACAGGCGCGAGTCCAGCCGGTCCCGTACCGCCAGCCCCGCAAATGCCAGCATTCCGGAGACCAGGGCCACCGCCGCCGCCACGCCGAGGTGCTGCAAGACGACCAGCGCCGTCAGCAGGCCGCCGGCAACGTTGCCGACGGTGCTAACGGCGAACGCACCCCCTGCCTTGCCTCCCGCGTCCGCCTCCGGCCGGGAGCCCACCAGCAACACCACCGTTTCCGCCAGCAGGTAGGCGGCCGGCGCCACCGCGACCGCCGCGTACGCCGCCACCTGCCCGACCGGCGGCAGGAACCCCGTCGCTTCGAAAGCCAGCGCCACGCCGAAGCGGGACAGCCAGAACGCCGACCAGACGCCTACCACGGCCAGGTTCCGACCAAGCCTCGCGCGGACCTCGCCCGCGAACCGTCCCCCCGAGTTGTAGCCGAGCGCCAGCGCCGCTAGGAACGCGGTCACTACCACGCTCGTCACCCCCACCGACTGCCCCGCAACCGGCACGAGCACGCGCAGGGCGATCATCTCCACGGCAAGCGAACAATATCCCTCGACCAGCAGCAGCACCGTCGCCATGCGCGGGCCGATGCGTCGCTCAGCGGCCATCGTCGCGCACCCTGGCGGCGTACCACACGGCCTGCACGGCGTCCTCGACGCGCCCGAGCTCCGCCTTCATCGCGAACCAGTCGCGGCCGCGTTCCGCCTCCTCGAAGGCCCTGGCCAGCCCCTCCAGCGCCATCCGCCTTGCCGTATCCGGGACCGCTCGGCCAGCGCCGCCGGGTTCCGCCTCTGGGTCCGCAGGCGAACGCCGACGCCTGCGCAGCACCTTGTCCACGGCCGATCTACCGCGGTCGCCGGCGCACCGCGCCAAACGCCCAGGCCGCCGTGCGTTCCGCGTACTCCTCGACGCCGCCGGGCCTGCACCGCCGCAGCTCGGGACTCGCGGCCAGCGCCGCCGCCACCTCCGACCGCACGTAGCCCGCGAGCGCCATGCGGCGCGCCGCTGCCGCGAAGGCGCGGCTCCAGTCCGTGCTGGCGCCGTGGCGCTTCCCCATGCGGGCCGCCTCCCGCGCCAGGAACGCGCGGGGATCCTTCGCCCGCCCGCCGCCACCGTTGCCCCTGCGTGCGACACGTTCGGTGTCGCGCCGGGCGAGCCGCTCGGCCGCGGCCGCCACCAGGTCGTCCGCCTTTCGCGCCACGCGTCCCCGCGCCTCGACCAGCGACACCCGTGGATACCGTCCGTCCGCGCCCCGAAGCTCCGCCGTGCGGTTGGTGAACCCAGCGGCACGGCCTGCGCGGCGCCCGTCGGCTCGGGCGGGGTCGCCCCCGTAGCGCTCCGCCAGGATCCGCGCCACGCACGCGGCGAGCTTCGGCTCGACTTCGCGGCCGAGCCGCAACCACGCCTGAAAGCTGGCCGGGGCGGTCTCCAGCACCGTCGCCGGCACGAGCCCGTCTGCGCGCATGGCCGCCAGGGCTTCCGCGCACAGGGCGTCGGCGAGCACGCACGCCGTCGTCGCGGGGCGAACATGGACGTGGCCGCCGCGCGCGTTCCGGTGCCTTAGCCAGCCGACCGCCCCCAACGCCTGCCTCGCGCGCCAGACGCGTCGCACAGTGCGACCGTCGAACACGGAAAACTCGTAGAGCGGCGCCGGCAGGGCGCGGATCTGCCGGGCAAGTTCCCGCGGCGCCGGGTCTGGGCGACCGGCGCGGGAACTCACCCGACGCCACCGAAAAAGGACTCGAACATATGCACTCCGAAAAGGATTGCGACCGATCCGCGCCCCGCAGGACGCCGGGCCTCGGCCGAAGGTTTCTGGCCGCGCTTCTCGCCAACGCCGACGAGGCGCTCCGCGAGTCGAGGCGCGAGGAGGGTGACGAACGGGCCGCCGAGGACGACCTCTGCCGGGTCTCGCCGGCGCACAGCCGCATGACGCGCGCCCACCAGGAGCCCTGACGCCCCGGCGGTCATCGCTTCCCGCCCTTCGTCGCCGCGACCTTCGCGGCGGAGACTGCCGTGTCGCCGCCGGACTGCGCGGCGCGCGCCGCGGAGTCGGCCATCTTCGACATGCCGGCCATCGCGGCGTCGGCCTTGACCCCGACCCAGCCGATCGCCGCCAGCCAGAGCATCGGGAAGACGATGTAGAGGAAGCGCTGCACCCACAGCGCCACCAGCCCCTGGATCGGGTTCGCCTTCGGCGCCGACGCGGGCCCGGTAAGCGCCTCGTGCAGGTGGTTGTCGGCCCAGAACGCCATGCCCCACAGGACGTGGAAGAACTGCAGACCGAAGAACACCAGCGTAAGCGTGGCGAGCACCGACAAGTCGTACCGGGAAAAGACCATCAGCAGCGGCAGCACGGCAACGAACACCATCACCAGCAGCGCCAGGAAGATCGGCATGCCCTCGCGGATCGCGACGCCGGCGGCGATGTTGCCGGGGCCCTGCAGCACCATGCCGAGGCCGGCCGCGCCCATGGAGAGCACGTCGTCGACAATGTCGGCCGTGGCGAGGGCGACGCCGTCCATCGCCCCTTGGCGAGCCGCCGCGCCCATGCGGTAGCTCTCCGCGACCCCCGGCTCGTAGCTGACCGACGAGACGCCGATGCGGTCGCCGGCGCGATGCGCCAGGTACTTGCGCAGCAGCATGTCCTCGAGCTCCGCCGTGCTCGCCCCGGGGTTCCTCTCCCGGAACAGCGCGTTCGGCTCGTAGACGAGCTCGTCGCGCGTCGCCGGGTCGATCTCGGCGATCAGGCGGGGCCGCAGGCCGTTGGCGCCGTCGCGCCACCACTCGCGGCAGGTCGGGTGGGAACCCTCGAGTCCCGAGTCGCGCGCATCGACGCGCGGGAACGCGGGACGGTCGCGGCGCGAGTACAGGACGTTGTAGTAGCCGGGCGTGTCGAGGAAGAACGGCGAGCCGGGATAGTCCATGTGGCGCCGCGCCTCGCGTGTGGCACCGCCGGGCCCGCCGCGGTGCATCCGCGAGACCGCGGGACGGTGGCAGTCCGCCGTGAACTCGGCCAGCTCGCGCAGCAGCAGGGGATCCTCCACCGTGTCGCCGCCCAGCGACATCGACAGGCGCACCACGTCGCCCGTGCAGGGAATCGCCGCCGTGCCGGCGGCGACCACGGCCTTCGAGACGACGTGCACGAACCCCCACCAGATCGGGATTCGCCCCGTCTCGCCGGACAGCGTCGCGAGCGGCGCGTCGTAGGCCGTGCCGGTCGAGAGGCCGTTGACCTCGGCGGGCTCCGCGCCTCGGTCGATGCGCTCCGCCACCGCGCAGTCCAGCCTCGGCCGCACGTAGCTCATCTCCCCGAGGCGCACCTCCGTGAAGGGCACCGCTGCAAGGAACATCACGACGATGGCTACCGCCACGTCGGTCTCGCTCTTCTTGAGCGACTGCACCGCCGCCGAACCCTCGTCGTCGCCGCCTCGCCGCGACTCCAGCAGGTTCTTCAGCAGGATGACAAAGAACGGCACGTAGACGACGCCGGTGTCGTTCAGGACTGCCCAGAGCCGGTCGTACACGACCCAGCCGAACAGCACCGTGACGAACTCGAAGTAGCTGGAGACGCCCATCAGCCGCCTCCCGTGCCGGAAGGAGGAGTGGCGGACCCCGGAACGCGCCGACGGGAGGTGCCCGCGCTCGGGGCCCGCCACAAGGAATCGAGGCTCACGCCCCGACGCTCCACAGCGCGCCGAACAGGTTGCGAACGAGCACCGTTTCGACGGCCACCAGCGCCCCGACCCAGAAGTGCCGCCGGCGGCGCAGGTAGGCCGTCGCGACCGGTCCAACCCCCGGAAGTCGCTCGACGAGCGCATCCCACCAAACCCAGGCCGCAACGATTGCACCAACGCGCGCGGCGCCGAGCCAGCCCCGCGATGCGGCGAGCGCACCCTCGGCGTCCGCGATCCATCCCGGCGGCAGCACGACGAGCAAGGCCACGACGCACGCCGCCGACCCACCCAGCACTACCCAGTTGGCACACCTCATTCGCGGGCACCCTCGCGCAGCGCACCCCCGGGAGACGCCTCGTAGACAGGCACGCTCCGGCGCAGAGACGCACGGCGCAGCACGGCGACCGAGCTGTTCGAGGCGACGATCGCCTTGACCCGAAGCTCCACCTCCATCTGGCGGATCTCGCGGTCGAGCTCCCCAAGCGCCCGTTCCGCCTGCTCGAGCGCCGCCGCATTGCCGGCCACGTGCGGCTCGCGCATGCCGGCGAGCATGGCCCGGCGCGCCATCGCCGCCTGCTCCAGCACCCGACCGACCGCCAGCTCCCCGGCGAGGCGGTTGGCCATGTCCACCGGTCGCGGCTCCTCGCGGATCGCCTCGATCAGCTCCCGCGTGACCCGGAACCCGCCCCCGCCCGTCAGTCCGGCGAGGAGCGCCTCGCCGGGAACCGCGTCGGTCTGCACGAGCGGTCCGAGCAGGTTCACGAGCTCGCTCTTCTCGCGCCGGTAAATCGACGGCAGGCCGAGGCCCGCCTCGCTCGCCACCTTGCGGCAGCCGTCGCACGTGCGCACCTCGATCTCGCCCACCGCGCGGCGCATCCACGCAGCCATCCGGTCCGGGTCGTCCCAGACCCTGCAGATGTCGGAATCCCCGCAGGCGGCCGGACCCACCGCGGAGTCGTCCCCGGCGGCGCGGCCAAGGAGAAGGTTGTAGCCGGCCTTCGAGACGTCTCCGACCGCCTCGATCGGCTCCTGGCCGGCGCCGCCCTTCGCGGTGCCGCCGACCCACGGCACGCCGCCGTCGGCGCCTGAGGCGTCCGCCTCCTCGGCGACCTCCACCACGTCGCGGCCGCCGACGTCGATCTGGCGGCGCCAGTAGTCAGCCTTCGCCACCGCCGACCAGCCTTCGTGGGACAGCCGGTCCCCCATGTCGGCGGCGATCTCGTCGCAGCGGAGCCGCGCCACCCGGAACTCCTGGCCCGCCTCCAGAACGCCGTTCTGCAAGAGGTCGTAGAGGCCGGGATTGAGGCGCTGTATCGCCAGCGCCGGGAGCGACGCCACCACGCCCTGGGCGGACTGTACGACGTTGCCCATCACCTCCTGGAACGCCCCCGTGACGCCGTTCAGCTGGTTGCGGATCGAGTGCGCGACGTCGAAGTTCCCGCAGGTCAGGTTCGCGTTCCACTCGGCGCCGACGCCGAGCCGGAGCGTGGTCGCCCGCGCCGACGGCCCGAGGCTGATCGGCTCGCCGCCACCGAGGCGGTAGAGCAGTTCGTCGTCGGCCCCGGCCGGCATTGCGGCCGCCGTGCAGAGGCACAGCCACAGGACCGCGCGCGCTGTTGTTCGTTCCATCACTGTCCCCAGTCGAATAGAAGCCACTGCCCGCGACGCGCGCAGCACCGGTACGGGCGCCAGAGATTCCAGGCGTAGGCGCCGCTCGCGGAGACGTTGTCCCCGAGCGGATCCGCCGTCCCGACCGGCGGGGCGGCGGATTCGGCGAACACGGCGCACGAACCCGTCCGCGGGCTGAGCGGCTGCCAGTGATGCGTGCCCGGGTCGCCCTCCACGACCGCCCCGGGCGGCCATTCCCCGCGTCCGCCGCCTCCGGTCAATTGCCGGTAGACGTGCGCCTGGCTCGGCCGCGTGACGATGTCCGCCGCGCGCTGCGCGGCGACGGCCCCGGCCTTGTAGTCGTGCGCCTGCTGCACGAATCCCGTGCGGGGGTACAGCGTTCCCCAGAGCGAGCCGAGCGGTCCCAGCTCGCGAACCGCCCGCGCTAGGTGGCGGGTGGTGAGCACGGCCTGTAGCTCCGGTGCGCGCCACATCGGGTCCTGGTTCGCCACGTAGTAGGGTTCGAGCGGCGTCGCCGCCGGCTCGCAGACGGTGGTGCCGAGGTCCAGCGCCTCGATCCAGGCGATGCCGGGCGAGCCCACCACCTGGGCGAGCTTGAAGCGCAGCCCGGTCGCCGCGCGCGCTGACGTGCCCCTGGCGTAGGTGCCGCCATCCGCGGCGCCGTCGAGCGCCCGGATCTCCGTCCACGGGCTCCTGCCCGCCGCCGGGTAGGCCGTCACGACCGCGTCGGGCACGTAGTGCCGATACTTGACGCTGGTCGTCAGCGTGCACGACGGCGGCACCCCGGAGCAGCGCAGCCACGCGCAGCCGCCGACGATCCGGTAGTCCAGACACCCGAAATCCGCCGACGCCGCCAGGATCTCCGGCGAGGTGACCGTCTCCGCCGCGTGCGCCAGTCCGGCCAGCGCGAGCCAGGCAGCCGCCAGCGCCCTCATCGTCCCCGTTCTCGGCGAGCGGAGCGGGCCGGGGGCGTCCCAGGCAGGGGGTGGGGGGTGGAACGCGTGTTCCCCGGCCCGCTCACAACCGGTGTTTCGTTTGCCGCGCGCCACTCGGCCGCCAGCACCAGGGCGCGCCGAACCTCGCGCACCCCGTACACGACGTAGCGGCCGTCGACGACGATGGCAGGCAGCCTGTCGATGCCGAGCCGAACCGCCAGTGCCTTCCCTGCCACCACCTCGGCCAGCTCCCTGCGCAGCGCGCGCCCGGCGGCCGTGTCCAGGCGCCGCTGCGCAGCGGCGAGCGCCCGGTCCGGATCGGCCGGCAGAGCTGCCCCGAACGCCGCCCCGAGCCTCTCGGGGCGGTCGAGTTGGTACACCGCCGCCCCGCCGGCCTGCACCGGGATGGTCGAAAGCGTGAACACCGCGACGTCAGGCGCTTCGCCGGCCGTCGACACAGAGGCACAGCAGCAGGCCAACGCCGCCTGCAGGAGCCTTGCGCACCTCACGGCGCGATCCCCCGCGCGGAATCGATCTCGGCGGCGACCAGGATGGCCGCATCGACCTCCGCGACGCCCCGCTCGGCCATGATCTCCGCGCGCCGCGCCTTCTCGTGACGCTCCGTCTGCACCAGCGCCAGCACCAGCGACGGCGGCACGCAGCGGAACAGCGTCTCTACGCTGCCGGCCAGCACCACGCCCTCGGTGTACTGGAGGTGGGCCTTCGTCGCGGAGAGCAGCAGGTCGCGCTGGGCCTCGGAAAGGTCGCGGAAGCGGCGCATCTCCTCCACCTCCTCCTTCGGCATGACGAGGCAGATCCACCACTCGATCATGTTGAGGAGCTTGCGCGCGGCGCCGGGGAAGTCCTCGAGGTTCTGCGTGGCGAGCCACAGCCAGGCGCCGAGCTTGCGCCACATCTTGACGATCTTGACCAGGTACGGGCTCACCAGAGGGTGCGTGGTGACGATGTGCGCCTCGTCGATGGCCACCACGATCTCGCGCCCGGTGCGCTGATCGCGCTCGGCGATGTTGTTCACCACGTTCAGGAGACTGATGAGCGCGATGGCGAGGTGCGCCTCGTAGCCCTCGCGCGCGAAGTGGGCAAGGTCCACAAGCGTGACGTCGGTCTCCGGCCAGATGTCGCCGTCGCGGTTGAACACCTCGCCGGCGAATCCGTCGCAGAAGAGGCCGATGGCGTCGCCCATGTCGTGCAGGCGCTGGCGCGCCTCGTCCAGGAGCCCCTCGCGGGTCTCGGCGAGCAGGTGGAAGGCGCGGCGGACGTGCTCCGTGCGCGGCGCCGCCCCCTCGGCGCGGGCGTTCTTCGCGGCCTCGATCACGGCATCGCGGATCACCCGCCGGTCGGCGCGCCGGAGGCGCTCGACCTCCTTCGCCTCGCCGCCGGTCACCATCAGCGTCGCCACCGTCTCCAGCTCGCCCAGGATGTCGCGCGGCTCGTCCTCGTCGTCGTCCTCCACGTCGCCGAGTTCGGGCAGATCCGCGTCCTCCAGCGTCTCGGTGTCGAGCCCGGCCTCGGCCGCCTCCGGCAGGAGCGCCGCGTCCGCGAAGGCAGCCAGCGACACGCCGCTGCCTGGCTTGAGGTCCACCCTGTTCACGGATAGGCCCCGCGACTCGAACCAGTCGGCCAGCAGTCCGAACGAGTTGCCCGCCTCGATCACGAACAGGCGCGGCCTGTGCACGGCCATCAGCTGTGCCAGCATGCCGCCGAGCGTCGCGCTCTTGCCCGCGCCGGTAGGCCCGACCAGCAGGCCGTGCGCGTTCTTGAGCCGGTCGAGCTTATTGAGCGGATCGAAGCTCAGGGGTTCGCCGCCGCGATTGAAAAAGGACAGGCCTGGGTGGCCGGTGCCGGCCGAACGGCCGAACACCGGCCACAGGTTCGCGGCGTGCTGCACCCACGCCAGGCGCGTCTGCCGCCACCCTGCCTTCCTGTCGACGTCCGGGTCGTAGGCCATCGGCAGGTGCAGAAGGAAGCTGTCGAGCGCACGCACGTCGTCCTTCGGCGCGACCGCCCGGAAGCCGTGGCGGAGCAGCACAGTGCGCGCTTGGGCGCTCCGCTCCTCCAGGTCCTCCAGGGACGGGGCGCTCAGGTGGAATGCGACGCCGAGCCGGTACAGCTTGTGGCGCTCGCCCATGATCTCCTTGGCGGCGTCGCAGTCGGCGCGCGTGCGCAGCGCGTCGGCCGACTCGCCGGTCGCCGACGCGGCGATGCGCTCGACGTGGACGCCGACCGTGTCCTGCGGCACCGGCACCAGCGTCGTGACGTAGACGGCGCCCTCGGGCATCTGGTCGAGCACCGCGTTGACGGCGTCGCCGTGCCGTCTTTCGCCGGTCACGTGGCCGATCGCCGGCGGCCGCCGGAATCCCTCCACCGTCAGCACGCGCATAGCCGTGCGGTCGAACACCCACGCGCCGCGCTCGGCGTCCGAGCGGGGATGCGCATAGAAGAGCGAGTCCGCGAACGCGTCCCCGTAGGGCAGTTCGTCGTCGAGGAACCCGCGCGCGAACGCGGCGGGGTCGTCGGGCGTGAGATCCGTCCAGGCGTTGAACCAGCGCGTCAGCCAGGCGTGCACGTCCGCCGCCGACAGCCGCCGGTGCCTCACGCCGAGGCCCTCGAGCGCGCCCATCAGCTTGCCGCCCGCCTCCAGCACCAGCTTCCCGTCGTCGGCTGGCGTCGCGTCTCGGCACCAGCGGTGGACCGTGACGACCGTGCGCTGCCGCGCGCCTGCCCAGCGGGTCTGCGAGAGCCGGTCGGCGAAGAGCCCCCCTGGCCTTGCGACGCCGCGGTAGTGGGCGGCGAGGATCTCCCCGTAGTCCGCCGCGAACCCGTCCCCGCCGGCGTGCTCCGCCGCATACTTCGCGAACGCCGCCGCCGCAGCCGAGAGGTCCGGCTCGCGCCAGGTGAACGTCTGCACCACCCACGGAGAGCCATCGAGTTCCTCGAACGTGTCCTGCAGCACGTCGTGCAGGCCGTCGCGCAAGCCTGCGAGCCACGCCCCGCCGCGGCCTTCCGTGCCGCGTGGCCTAATCTCCCACGCGGCGCCGACGCTCCGGCCGTCCTCCAGCAGGATGGTGCCGTCGGCGAGCGCCTCGGCCCAGGGCAGGTGGTCGACGAACGAGCGCTGCAAGCGGTACATGGCCGCCTCGGCGGCCCGTGGCACCCCCCTGCGCGGAAGCGTCGGGCGCAGCCCGTCCTCGGCCGGTTCAGGCCGCACATCGCCAGGTTGCGCCTCCCGCGCATCGTCGCGCGCCGTGGGCCCGGATCCGCCCTCCACAGCCTTCCCGTCCCTGCGGGGGCCGCGGGCCAGCCCGGCGAGTATCGACTTCACGCTCACGGCGACGCCCCCGCGCCGGCATCGACGCTGCCATCAATCTGGCTCTCGCCAGGCAGCGCGTACTCGACGCGCTCGTAGAGCGGCACGGCGGTGGTGTAGCCGGGCACCGGAATCCGCGCCTCCGTCGCCAGGTGCGGCGGCACATGAATGTAGATGTCCGGGTTCGGCAGCCGCGGAAACAGCAGCTCCAGCTCGTTCGCCGCCGTGCGCGTGTAGGAAGGCCCCGACGCCGGTTTCGCGTCTGGCGCGGCGCCCTCGGCCCCGCACGGCCACGTGAACAGCCACCACCGGCAGCGGACCTCCCGGGCCGCCGCAGCGTTGGACAACGGCCCCGGCGCCGCCGTGGGCGCGCCCCGGTACAGGTCGATCATCCGCGGGCCTTCGCCGAGCGACGAGGCCGGGCGCTTCGCCGCGCAGCCGACCGCAGCCGCCGCCACGAGCGTCAGGGTCAGCGTCCTAGTCCAGCGCACGGTGTCCTCCCGCGTGTCTCGCGTCCTCGTGGCGAACCAGCCGGCCTGCCGGGTCGTAGTCGATGCGCAGCTCCTCGTCGACATGCACCGCCACGCGCGCGCCGGGCGCCACGTAGACCGCGTCGAATTCCTGCGCCTGGCGCGCCCGCAACCAGCGGGCTACCTCCTCGGCGGCGCCGGCCAGACCCCGTCCGGCCGCGAAGCGACCCAGGTCGCCGTCCACCACCGTCGTCGCGCCGCCGTGGCCGTTCGCGACCGACCGCGTCTGCGCCGCCGCCAGCCCCTCGGCCGCCGCCCCGAGCGTCAGTGCCACGGCGCTCTGGCCGAGATACGAGCCCGCGTTCGTGATGCGTTCGCCGGCGACGCACGGGTTGCCGAAGTCGTCCGACAGACCGCCAAGGCGCACCGCCCGGGTGCCGCCGCTCCCCGTGGAGACGTCCCGCGGTTCCGGCAGCGTGACGATGCGCCCGTCGGCGAACGCGAACGTCATCGAGGTGACGTCCCCGGACACGCAGCCGAGCGTCCAGTCGCCGACCGCCTCGCCGCTCGCCACCGCGTAGGCGACCTCCGGGATCTCGTGGCCGTTCGCCGCCAGGTTGTCGCGGCCAAGGAGCAGCTTGAAGAAGTAGGGGTCGGTGACGCGCGCCTCCTCGCCCACCGGCACGCGGCCGATCAGCGCGGTGAACGCCCGCGCGCCGACCAGGGTGGCGTTCTTCGGGATCGTGTAGACCAGACGCACGGGCGGGGCGTCCTCGCGCTCGTCCTCCTTCTTCAGGGGAATGGCCCCCACCGGCCCCTCGCCCCAGGGCAGGAGACCGGACTCCTGCGCCTCGGCGGCCATCGGCCGCAGCCACACCGTTCCGGTCGCCGGTCGTGCCGATCCTGGCTTCCTGCCGGCGCTCGCACCTCCCAGCGTGGCGTCGCGCAGCAAGCGGTCGATCTCGGCCTTCAGCCCCGAAACCTCGCCGCGCGCATCCGCGACCACGCCGCGGTTCTCCTCGCGCAGCCTGGCCGCCTCGTCGCCGAGGTCCCGGGTCACCTCGGCGACCACGCTCGCGCGCATGTCGCGCAGGCGCGCGTTCTCCTCCCGCAGCGTCCGGTTCGCGTCGTCCAGCGCGGTGAGGCGCAAGTTGGTCTGCCGCACGTTCGCGATCAGCGTACGCACGATGTCGTCCGGGGTGTCGCCCTCGATGCCGAGCGCCGCCGCCGTCTCGGGCGCAAGCGGCTCGCCCCCGACCGTTGGCGCGACCCCGACCGAGGCCGACTCGTCCCGCGAGCAGCGCACCGCCACCATCATCGCCACCGCCGCGAGCGCCACCGCAACGCCACCCCTGACCAGCAGGTTGGCGTTCACGGCGACGCCTCCGCCACCCGGTCGAACGGCTCCCGCGACACCAGGTGGAACCGCGCCGTGAACCCCGGCTCCCCGGCCGGCGCGAGTGCCGAGCGCGTCCAGCCGAGGGCGACGAAGCCCTCGGAGGCACCGTTCCTGGGCTCCGCCCGGACGGCGAACCGCCGCACGTCCACCTCCAACGGCTCGGGGCTGAGATTCGACGCCTCGACCGTGGTCACGAACAACCCGCCCCGCGACATCTGCCGCAAGACGTCGATCCGCAGCCGCTTCCCGTCCGCGTGCCGGTAGAGCGCCGTGGCGTCCCGGGCGGTCGTCTCCACGACGACCGTCCCGGCCGGCAGCCCGGCGAGCCGCCGAGGGGCCAGGTGGAGCCGGGCGGCCTGGCGGATCAGCGCCGCCGCGCCGCCGCGCGGATCCTCGGCGGCGCCTTCGACTCGGGCGGTTCCGTCACGTTCGGGCCTGGCGACGCGCACTTCGAGCGGCTCCGCCGTGCCGCCGCCGCCAGCGACGGCGTCCACGTCGAAGAGCACAAACTCGCCGGTGCGCTCGAGCCGCACCTTGAACCGGCGCACGCCGAAGGGTTCCGTGGCCAGCCAGTAGGCGGTGTCGTTGGCGAACTGAGCGCGCAGCGCGCCCATCTCTAGGAGGTCGCCCGGAACCCCCACCGTCGCCGGGCCCTCGAAGCGCACCTGACGCTCGACGCCGACCGCCAGCGTCACGGCAATGGGCGTGCGCTCCCACTCCGCCGCCTCGGCCCCCGCCTGGCAGGCCCAGGCCATGCACAGCGACGCCGCCGCTCCGCGCGCGATTCCGTGGTTCCGGCTCATGTCCCGGCACCTTCGAGTTCGATGACACGCGGCACGCCCGCAAGGCAGTCGATCGCCAGTCCCCAGGGATTGAGCTCGCGGTCGACGTCGTAGCGCACGACCCGCACGGGATAGGCGACCGCGCGGCTCTTGACGCGCTCTCCGAGGACGGTCTCCTCGATCATGAGGTCGAGCGAGACGACCCAGCTGCCGCCGCCCTCGGCGAACACGCGCGCCGCCGAGTAGCCGCGGCCCGGGATCTCCCAGACCGCGCGCTGCCGCCCGGCGAGCTCGCGCCGGCCGCTGCGCTCGCCGAAGTCGTCGAGGCGGTCCTGGCGGCAGGCCGGAGTGAGGAAGCTGACCAGCGCGTCGAGCTTGGCGCGGTACTCGCGCGAGCCGTCGTTCGGCCAGCGGTAGAGCTGCTGCCAGATGTAGAGAGCGAACGTGTAGATGTGCGGCGGAGCCGGGGCGTCCGGCAGGACCGTCGCGCCCGCCGTCAGGTCGGGCGGGATGTGGATGCGCAGCGAACTCGGTGCGGTCATCCAGCCGACGCCGAGGATCAGCGCGCACGCCAGCGCCACCCCGACCGCGCCCCACAGCGCTCGGATGGCCTCGCGTTGCCCCGCGAGCACGTTGCGGTACCGGCTCATCGGTCCCGCCCCCGAGGCAGCCGCGCGCGGATGTCCCACACGGCGCTCTCGCGCAGCATGCTCCTGGGCTTGAGCCCGCGGTCCTCGAGCCAGGCGGCCACCGCATCGGCGTGGTAGCCCTCGGGCCGGCCCCGCTTGAGCCGCCGGAGCGCCCGTGCGGTGAGCCAGATGCCGCCGCAGGCGGCAAGCGCCCCGGCACCGAGGCCGAGCACGGCCTGGCCGAACGCCGACCCAAGCAGGGAGCAGGCCGGCACCCACACGGCGAGGTTGACGAGCCCCGCCATCCGCAGCTCGCCGTCCGAGAGCCCGAGGAACACCGCCGGTGCCCGGTTCAGCCGGTCCGGCAGGAACGCGATCTCGTCGTCCATCAGGCCAGCACCGTCGCCGACTGCGTGGCGAGGAAGATCACGATCACCAGCAGCACGACGCCGACAGCGCCGTGCATGCCGACCTCGCCCCAGGTGGCGCGTCCGTCGGCCACCTGGCTGTACTTGCCGACGACGTTCTTCGCCACCACCAGGAGCGCAATCGCCGACAGGCCGAGGCCCCCGAGCACGACGATGTCGAGCCCGTACGCCTGCAGCATGCCGATGAAGTCGCCGTCGTCGACCGGGCCGGTCGAGGGGTCCGCCACGTCCGGCAGGCCCGCCCTCGCAGGCGTGGCCGCCAGCGCCGCCGCCGCCAGGGCGGCGAGCCCGACCCGCGGCCCTCTGCCGCTTCCCTCGCGCCCGTTCGTTCCGTCCATTCCCTTCGCTCGCGTCATTTTCCGTCTCCGTCGTCTCACCAGGTAACGACCGCCAACAGGACGGCCGTCAGGAACACCGCGCGCAGCACGTGGCCGCCCGCCTCGCCGAGCGGCGACCCGCCGCCGCTCCAGTTCTTGTAGGCGTGGAACACGACCCACGCGCACCAGACGATCGCCAGCGCGCACACGAGCCCCGCGCAAAGCGCGAGCAGGTCCGCCTCCGTCACCGGAGACCCGGGGTTTGCGCCGCGGAACGCCGCCTGCTGGTCGGGGTCCATCGCCTCGTCCCCGCCTACAGGTACTTCTTGAAGGACGCGGCCACGACCAGCGCCGAGGTGCCGAACAGCGCCGCGCCCGGGACGATCACCGCCGTCGGATGCACGGCGAACGGGATCGCGAGATAGACGAACGCCGCCGCGAACAGCACCTTGGGCACGCCGCGCTTGGCGGCGTGGTAGACGGCGCCGAACTCGCGCCCCGCCGACCAGCGGCGTACGTCGCGCAGGGTGAGGCCGCCCGCCAGGCCGACCACGCCCAGCGCCGCGAACGCGGGCGCCGAGAAGGCGAGCAGGAGCACGCGGATGATCAGCACCTGCACGGTCCAGAACGCCGCGTTCACGTACTCCTCGACCCGCGCCGCGCCGCCGAGCCACCGCAGGGCGGCGGCAAGCCCGGTCCACTCGAAGGCGTAGAACCAGGCGCGCTCGGCGCCGCGCACGATGCGCGCGGCGGCCTGACGAAAGTCCTCGTGGAGGTAGCCGGCCTCGCGCCGCAGCACCTCCGCTGCGCGCCCCGACCCTTGTTCGGGCCACCACCAGGTCATGCCGATCCACTCGACCGCCACGGAGGTCAGCAGCGACAGCCACAGGCAGTGCAGCACCCCGCGGGCACGCGCGCGCCGCCCGCGCCGCGGCTCCGCCTCGTCCGTGCGTCTGGCCGGCGACTCAGCCATCGGACGCCTCCGGGACCGTCCCGGCCGCCCCCGCCCACCAGGTGCCGGCGGAACGGTAGCGCCGCGCCATGTCGGCGGTCAGCTCGTCGAACGCCGCTGCGGGCGAACGCCTGCCTCCAGCCGGCAGCGGCAGGCGCACCTTCCACAGCACGCCGCCCTCGAGCAGCGCAAAGGCCTCGCCCTTGGGCAGCTTCGTGACGTCGTGCGGCTCGAGCATGGTCGACCGCGAGCTCGTGATCCGGTCCTCGTGCCGGGAGCTGAAGTCCACCGCCGAGTCCGGGTCGGACGAGTCGGTGTAGCCGGCGATCTGCGTGAGCTCCACCACGTTCACCTCCGGCAGCTGGTCGGTCAGCAGCGCCGCCGTGTCGACGTCCTTGACGCGCAGCATCACCAGAGAGTTGAAGTTGCCCGACACCTGGCGCGCCTTGGCGACGTCGCGCGTGCGCGCCTGGATGTCGGAGAAGGTCTGGGTGTAGGCGGTCACCTGCAGCCCGGCGGCGCCGCCCTTGTTCAGCAGCGGAATGAACTCGTCGCCCATCAGCTCGTTGAACTCGTCCATGTGCACCACGATTGGATGCGCGGGCGCCTCGCCCTGCGGGCGCAGGCCGCGGCTGTCCCCGTGCTTGTAGCGCTCGCCGGCGTAGCTCACGAGGTCGGCGAACATCGAGTTGCCGACCGCCCCCGCCACCGCAGCGTCCGACAGCGCGTCGAGCCCCACGTAGACCACCAGCCGCCGGTTCACCACGCCGCGCCAGTCCCACACGGGCCGGGGGTCGGAAAGGTCCAGGTACTCCGGACTCAGGAGCTTCGCAGCCTTCCCGGTGGTGAGCTTCTCGAGCAGCGGAAGCAGGCTCGCCACGAGCTTGTCGAAATAGCTCCTCTCGTAGCGCATGGCGCTGCGCAGCCCGTCCAGCACCTCGTCGCCGAGTCCGCCGTCCTGCACTACCCGCTCGAACGCCACCAGGCGCGGCGGGCGCCCCTCCATGTGCCGCGGCGGCTCCTCGCGCAGCCGCTCCACCTCCGCCACCTTCGCCAGCACCTCCGGCCGGCCGGCGAAATGCGCCTCGGCGTAGGACAGGCACAGCCCGTCGATGTTGGTGACGTGCCTGAGGATGGTGCGGTAGTCCGGACGCTGGCCGAGCGCCACCACCGCGCGCGCCACGATGTTAACGAACCGCCACACGAACTCGCGGAAAACCGCCGACTGGCCCTCGCCGGACACCTGGCCGGCGATCCTGGTCGCGACCTCGGTGATGCGGTGGAACTGGCCGACGCCGTTGTAGCGGCTGGAGATCTCGGGATAGCCGAGGTGGAACAGCATGAAATCGTCGCCGCGCCCCGCGGCGCCGCACGCGTCGTGCATCGCCCGCAGGAGGTCGGCGTCGCCCTTCGGGTCGAACACCACCACCGTCTCGCCGCGGCGGATGTCCTGCGCGACCGAGAGCTCCAGCAGGCGCGTCTTGCCGACCTGGGTCGTGCCGAGCACCAGCGTGTGCCCGGTGCGGTCCCGAAGCGGCAGCCGCACCGGCTCCTCGGCCAGCTCCACGCCGTGCAGCCACGTCGAGCCGCCCACCGGCGGCGGTGCGCGAAGGGGATTGAGGGGGACGTCCGCGGCCAGCAGGCGCCCCACCCGCGCCAGGCCGCCGGCGCCGGTCTCCGCCGCGGAGGCGTGCGCCCAGCGGGTGAGCCGGCCGGGTTCGACGAACCTGCGGAACCGCGTTCTGCGGCAGTCGTGCAGCCGCTGGGTGTGACGCTCGACCCAGCGGAAGCCGCGCCCCAGGAACAGCGCGTCGCCGCTCACCGGGATGCGCTCCGCCGGCAGGGTCCAGCGCCGACGCCGGCGCAGGTTGCGCTGGTAGCGCACGATCGCCAAGCCCCGGCCGAGCCACCAGGCGCCGTGCACGCCCAGAAGGGCCGCGCACCCGTAGCCCACCCCGGGCGTCATCATGAAGTGCTCCGGACCAAGGCCGACCGCGGCGCCCACGAGCACCGACACCGCCCCGGCGTTCAGTTCTGCGGGCGGACGCAGCAGCGCCTCTACGGGATGTCCGCCGATCACGGCGACGGCTCCGCCACGAAGGGATACGAGCGGGCGCCGTAGGCGTCTGCCAACGCGGCTCCCGGCATCGGGTCCAGCGACAGCCCGAGGTGCCGCGCCACGGTGCGCGCGCGTGCGACGGAGGCCGCCGACGGTGCGCTCACCAGAAAGCCCTGCGCGCGGCTGTTCCGGAGCCACGCCGCGTTCCACGCCAGCCAGGCGAGCGACGCGGGGTCGGACCCGACTGCGAACACCGGCCGCGAGAGCCCGCGGATCCGAGTCCTCGATGCCACGCCGGCGCGCAGCGGCGCAGCCTTCACGGGGACAAACGACGATTCGGCCCGCGACGACGCCGGCTCGGCAAGCCGCATCCGCGCGCGCTCCAGGGCGCGCTCCCTCGTCTCCGCCCCGAGCGCGGGCCGTTCCAGATGCGGCGCCGCGGGCACGGTGCCGCCGGCGTCGTGGACGACCACAAGGCCGTCTCCCTCGGCCCGTGCGGCGACTGTCGCCAGCGACAGGAACATGGCCGCCCGAGCCACAAGTGGGAAAAGGGAATTCATTCGACGGGAGACCATCCGCGGCCCGCGATGCGTGCCCACGCGGCGGGCGCCGGTCCGGCGGGGCCGCCGTCGCCGCGGTTCAGGGTCAGCCTTCCACCGCGAACCGCTGTGGGGTCTATGCCCTGCTCCCTGGCCCAGGTGCGCACGTCGTCGTCGTTTGCCGCGCCGCGCACGTACACGTCCACCGGCGCGCCGGCCGCCAGGGTTTCGTGCACCCTCCGTCCGCAGTCCGCGCAGCGCCGGTCCAGCACCAGGGCGTAGCGTTCCACCGCGACGCCGGGGAGGAGCCCTGCGGCCGCGATCCGCGGCTGCCCGTGAAACAGGCGCTTCCAGGCCGCCTGCACCGCCCGCTCGAAGGCGAGCTCGCCCTCCACCCGCCTGTGCTCGGCCAGCACGAACGCCTCGGCGAAGCGGCGCCGCTCCGCAGCGGTGCGCGCATGCGCCCCCAGCACCAGCAGGGGATCGGCGTCCGGCGACCAGGCGCCGCGACGGCCCGCCATCAGTTCCTCGAAGCGGGTCCAGTCCGCCGGCGTCAGGTTCCAGACGGCGGCACGGCGCTCGCTGTCGCGCGCCTGCGAGGCGCGCGCGGCCGTGTCGGTCGTCTCGGCCGCCAGGGCGCCGACGGAGAACGCAAGGGCGAAGGTGGCCAATCCGGCCTTCGCGCGCTCAGCCGCGGCGTTCAATCGAACGCCTCCGGGTGGCGCACCAGGGACCGGCGCGGCACCGCCTCGAGGCGCCCGTCCGTGCCTTCGGCCACGCGCCGCGTGGACTCCTCAAGGCGCTTCGCCATGATCGCGCTCGCGTGGCGGTGGCCGCCCGCGAGCTGGTAGAGGTAGGGAACCGAGCCGTTGCACACGACGGCGACGTCGTGTCGCTCTCTCTTGCTCGCCGCGCGCAGGTATTCGCGCATATTCACAGATACCCTCCGTCTGCGTTTTTATGTGTACGAATAAAAACGTAACAGCCATGCGACGGGACTTGCAATACCCTTTCGCCTACTTTATGTTTACTTCTGCGCTAACGGATGCCGCCCATGACAGACGAGATCGACCGCTTCCGCCTCGCGAACCTCCGGCGGCTCATCGCCGAGGCGGGCTCCGCATCCGAGCTTGCGCGCCGCGCCGCCGTCAGCGGCCCCTACCTCAGCCAGATCCTCGGCGGCACCCCCTACGCGAGCGGCAATCCGCGCCGCATGGGCGACCGCCTGGCCGCCAAGCTCGAGCGCGCCACCGGCAAGCCGCCCGGCTGGATGAACGAGGCGCGGTCCCGCGACGAGGCCGCCTTCCCCCCGGGCGCGGGGCACCCGGTCATCTCGTGGGTGCAGGCCGGGAAGTGGACCGAGGCGCGCGACCTCCCGCCCGACGCGGAGCGCCTGCACTGCCCGCTGCCGTGCGGCCCGCACACGTTCGTGCTCAAGGTCGCCGGCGAGAGCATGGCGCCGCGCTTTCCCGACGGCGAGTACATCTTCGTCGATCCCGACGTCCCGGCGAGCAACGGCAGCTTCGTCGTGGTGCGCCGCGCGAACGACGGCGCCGCCACCTTCAAGCAGCTCGTGGTCGAGGACGGCAGGCGCTATCTCAAGGCCGCCAATCCGAACTGGCCGGAGCCCATCGTCGAGGTGGAGCCCGGCGCCGCGGTCTGCGGCGTCGTCGTGTTCCGCGGACGCCCGGCATAGCGCGCCGCCCTGCGCGGCGGCGCGCCACGCGGGCGGTTCGCCTCAGCCGGTCTCCTGCGTCGGCTCAGCCTCGAGGCCCGACGCCGCAGCGCGCTGGGCGAGCCAGGCGTCGACGTCCGCGACCCGCCAGCCGACGCAGCGCGGCGACAGCTGCACGCGCGGCGGAAACTCGCCGCGCTCGAGCAGCCGGTAGATGGTGGCCTTCGACAGGCCCGTGACTTCGAGCACCGCCGGCAGGCGGTAGATCGAGATCGGGGGTTGGTTGCGCATGGGTACGCCTCCCTCATGGGTCAAGCGTGTCCTGGCCCCCCGCATCGCAACACGGTTTTCGTCTCGCCGCCGGCGACGGGTTCCGCGACCGGCGGGACTGGAACGCGGGGGGTGCGCCTCCCTTCCAATCACGGCGTACCGTAGGCGGCCGGGAAGGCGCGTGTCAAAGGCCGCGTGCTTAGCATCCGCTACGGGCGCCGCGCTGCCCGCAAGCGCACAGGCGGCGCCGACCGTCTCGGTCCGCTCGCCGTGCGGTTTTGGGGGTCCGCCATCCGCAAGTCGGCGCAGGTCCTCGCCACAGGGTGTCTACGTACCCAGATAGACGCTCGCCGCGTCGATGCGCCCGTGGCCGAGTTCCCGCGAGACCGCCAGACGCGCCGCGGTGTCGGCGCGCCGCCTCGCCGGCGACAGCGACCGCCGCCGCGGCCCTCCGGCCGCCGGCGCCTTCCATCCGGTCAGGTTCTCGTAGCGCAACTGGGCATAGCGGTGGCGCAGGCCGTGCATGCGCCCGAGGCCGGCCGCCGCCGTCTGCCTCTCGTAGACCTTGCGCTGCGCGACGTAGTTGCGCGCGCCAGGAATCAGCGCGCCGCCGCCCGCCAACCGCAGCGCCGCGTCAAGCGCGGCGCGCTGGGCACCGTTCCAGATCGGGATCTCCCGCGGCCGCCCGCCCTTCGTCCAGGCCGCCTTCAGCACGACCGATCCGCCCCGGTCCGCGTACGACGGCGCGAACTTGATCGCCTCCTCGCGGCGCAGGCCGAACTCGGCCTGGAGCCTCAGCGACATCCGCACGTGGACGTCCGTCACCAGCGCCAGCCGGTCCGCGTCCAGGTCGCGACCCTTGTCCTCGTTGGTGACGTAGCGCCGCTCGCCGATGCCGTGGGCGCCGTTGCTGCCCACGACGCCCGGCCGGCCGACGTGGCGCGCCCACCAGCGCAGGTGCGCCATGCGGTTCTTGATCGTCCCCGTGGACAGTCCCTGGCGCCGCCACTCGCGCACCAGCGCATCGACGTGCTTGCGCCGGAGTCCCGCCGCCCGCAGCCGCCGAAACCCAAGCCCGTGGAGCGCGTTGGCCGCCTGGGCCAGCACGTAGGAGCGGTCCCGCCGGGTCACGAAACCGCCCTCCCGGTGCCGCTCCTGCAGGAGTTTCAGGTCGAAGTTCAGCTGTCGCATGCCACGCTCCGCGCGTGCACGCGCCCGTCCGATGGCAAATCCGTTCGGCGCATGTCGTACCTCTCGCTGCCGTCCCAAGAGGGATCAGCCCCAATGCCCGCAACGCCCACCGGCGTGGCGACGCCTCTTCGGCGCACAGCAATACCGATCTCGGTCACCTACCGTCAAAGAAAAAACTCTTATCCATCCGCTATTTGAGTCGCACCGGGCACCCGTTCTCCCCTAGCGCCCCGCTAACACCTTTTCCTTTGCCAGCCGTACCGGCCGACCCGTACACTGCCCGCCACCCTCCCACGGGCGGACCAGTCCAACCGCATGAAAACCGTCTCGGTCGTCGCGCAGAAAGGCGGAACCGGCAAGACCACGCTCTGCCTCGCCATCGCCTGCGCGGCCGTCCGCGACGGCCTCACGGCCGCCGTCGTCGACCTCGATCCGCAGGCCACCGCGGCCAGCTGGGGCGACCGCCGCGGGTCCGGTCTCCCGGTCGTCGTCTCCGCCCAGCCGCCGCGCCTCGCGCGCGTGCTCGATGCGGCGTCCGGACAGGGCGTCGATCTCGCCGTCGTCGACACGGCGCCCCGCGTAGAGCAGAGCGCCGTCGCGGCCGCCCGCGCCGCCGACCTGGTCGTCGTCCCGTGTCGGCCCGCCGTCTACGACCTCGAGACGGTCGCCGCCACCGTCGACGTCATCCGCGCCGTCTCTCCCGCAACGCGCTTCCTCTGCGTCCTCAACGGCGTTCCGCCGCGGGGACCGAGGCAGCCGCAGGCGCGCCGCCTCCTCGCCGACATGGGCGTCCCGGTCTGCACCGCGAGCCTCGGCCTGCGCGCGGCCGTCGACTATGCGGCGGCCGCCGGCGCCAGCGCCCAGGAGTACGATCCCCGCGGCAAGGCGGCAGCCGAGATCGCCGCCGTCTACGACGCCGTCCGCCGGCTCGTCGACCTGCCCGCCAGCCGCCAGGACCACTTCCCCACTGCCGGAAGGGGCGACCTGTCCACTGCCGCCACAGACCACTTGCCGACAAGCGGCAGCGACGACTTGCGGGCCAGTCCGGAACGCCCCTTGCCCACCACCCGACAAGCCGGCTTGTCGGCTGGCCGGGAAGACGGCACGTCCGCCAGTCGGAACGAGGGCTTGCCGGAAAGCCCGGAAGCGAACCTGTCAACCGGTCCCAAGGACTACCCCTCCAGGACACGGCAAGTCGACCGGTCCACTTCCCCGACTGCCGGCAAGTCCGCCTCCGCGGCAACCGAGTCCGATGCCGGCCAGGCCCGCTGACCTGCGTCGGGCGATCCTCGACCAGGCAGGTCGGGGCTCCGCCGGCAAGCGCACCCGCGCCGCGCCAGCCGAGGAAGCCGAGCCCGGCCCGAACCGGCGCGCCTCGCAGCCCGGCCGAGCCGGCAAGGTCAGCGTCACCGGCTATTTCGCGCCCCCGGTGCGGCGCCAGCTCAAGCGGCTCGCCGCCGACTCCGACACCACCGTCCAGGCGCTCCTCGCCGAGGCGCTCAACGACCTGTTCGCCAAGCACGGCGTCGCCGAAATCGCGGATTCCGACCCATGAGCCAGGCGGCGCCACCACAAGGGGTCGCTGCCAAACTCGGGACGTCAGTCGCTGCTCGGAACCGGAGGTGAGGCGGCGTCCTGGGCGCCGCCGCGCCCCGCAAGCGCGGGGCGGGCGTGGGGTAGCTAAGTTGTGATGGGCGATCCGTTCGCCTTGCCAATGCAAGGCTCTGCGAATCCGCAGCAAGGCTGCGAGTTGCCCTTCGACGCACTTTGCGCTTGCCGTCCTACGCGGCGGCTGCGGCGTGCCGTTGCCGGCAGCGGCCGCGAGCCCGGTTTGCGGCGCGACGCGCCTTCCGCGGGTGCCGGTTCTGCTCCCGGCATGGCAGGGTGTTCGGCCCGAGCCTCCGCCTCTTCGCGTCGCGCCACGGTCCAGGCCGGCTCCATCCGCCGGACCACCGTCCGGCTGCCCGCGACCTCGAAAGGGGCCGCGCGGCGGCCGCCTGGCCGTGTGAACTGGATCAAGCCCCCGTCGCGATGCGACGTGGCCCGCCGTGCCTTCGCGGGGCGTCTGCCCGTACAGCGCGATTACCGCGCTGCGGCACATGGCCGCCATTTCGGCGGCGAATGTCGGCACCACGCCGACCATGCTGCGCAAGGCAGCAACTGAACGGGCGGCACCATAGCACCGCGTCACGAGCGTCGCACTAGTCGCGTCTTTAGCACATCTCCACACCGCGACTGGCCTCGATGCCGCATTCGCCGCCTGTCACTACCTCTTTCGCCAACGGCCCGGACCGCCACTCGGGTAGTGACAGGCGGCTGCGTGGCTTGCGGCTCGCGCGTGTCTTCTCACCCGCGCCACACAGGACGCGGCTCAACGGACCCATGCACGCCGCTCCCCCGCGAGTTGCGCATCAGTATCCGCCTGCCGTCACGACTTGATCGTTGCCTGGTTCAGCGTCCACGAATGCCGCCACCTCGTCGCGCTTGTCCTCGATGGGCAACCTGAACCCTCTCGGAATCTCCGAGAAGTAGTCCCCGCGCCCTCCGCCCTCGAATAGGTAGAGGTCGCAGCGGTTCCTATGGTCAGGCCCCCACGCGATCTCGACTCGGTCGGGGAGGCCCTTCCAGTCTCCCTCGTCGCCGTTCATCCTCGCCGCAAGCCATCGCATCTGGTTGCGCTCCCTGGCGCGCCGCTTCCGCCAGCTGTACGTTTGGTGGCGCGCGCGTCGTCGCCGCCTCCCACCGCGTCCTCTGCGACGCAGAGCACGCCGAACACGACCTCGTGCAGGAACTCGATGCTCACGTAGGGCAGGGTCTCGCTGCGCGGGTTCTCGATGAGGTAGTAGCGCCAGTCGAACGACCCCACGCGCCTGCCGCGGTGCTTCGGACCGTCGAGTTCCATCAGGAAGTCCCCCAGCATGGAGATCTGGAAGCGCCTGCCGTGCGACTGCGGATTCGTCCCTGTAGTCGCGGTAGTACTCCCGAAGCAGGTCCCTGTCGTGACTCGGCAGGAGCATGTAGAGCTCGAACAGCGTGTGGATCCTCGCGGGGTTTGCCCCGCGCAAATGCGCCAGGAGCTTGAGCGACTCCTCCAAGAGAAAGTAACCGGCCACCACATAGGCCCACGCCTGGTACCTCGTAGTCCGGCATGTCCCGCTTGATGGGTACTTTGGCGTACTTCTCTCTCTCCACGTCCAGCGCGACGTTCAGACCGTCCACCGTCGCAAAGTCCGCCCCTTTGAAATCTATTTTCGCCATCTGCACCGCCCACTCTCCAAGGCGCGCAACAGTACAGTGATAGGGCCGTCCCTTGCACGTCGCCGTCTCGCCCCGCGCAGGCTGCGAGCGACATGATCCGGCCGGATCGTCAGGCATCTTGCGAAGGGACTCGATCATCGTTCCACGTGTGTCCGTCCCGTGCCTTCGCGCCCAAGTGGGCGCTACGCCAACGAACCTCCAGTGCACCGAGAAGCGCAGGAACTCCGGCTTCAGCAACAGTTTGCCGCCGCCCCGCGCGGCCGTCCGACACCACGCGCGCGCATCTGTTCGAACAGCAAATCCGCCGGCACCCCCGCAGAAGCGCGCGAACGCGCTATGCGCGGCGGCGGGCTTTGCCGAAACGCAGGCCCACAGCCGATCAGGCCGCGAGTCAAGGAACGACCGAGGCTGCTGCGTCTCGACGCCACTCCTGTCGCGTGACGCCAGTGCCCCAGCACTAGGCGTCGGAGTCTTCGGGGAACCAAGCGAGCACTTGCGCGGCAATGCGTTCGCGAGCCTTGATCATGTCAGGCACGGACATGGCGACAAGCCCAACCAAGAGCAGCAACAGAGCGCGCCTCGAGATCAGCAAAACGTAGTCGGTAACTACGACTATCGTGCGCAGCCCCAACCACACGACACGCTTCCACGGCAGGGCGTGCTTCCAAATGGCATCGGCCGCCGCCCAGACCGTTCGGTACACCGGTTGCCCCAACCCGACTCAACCGCAGCATAGCAGTGCGGATCCACTCGGCGTGACACGCGAAGCCAGACCTCGTCGCCAAGGCCCGTCTCGACGCTCTGCCGGTGCGAGCGGAGGCCTTCATCACCTCGCCTACTCGCAACGCGACAGACGCAAATAACGTACCGGCTCGATTATGCTGACGGACTGGGGGAAGTGGGTAGCCAAAGCGACATGACCGACAGAGCGTCCGGGGGCTTAATCGGTTGCCGGATGTACGTCGCCCGTTCACCGCCAGGGAAATGCGCGATACGTCGGGACCAGCAGGCGCCATACAAGAGTCAGTGCACTTCACGCCGAGTACCAGGTTGACCCGAACCTCACCAGCCACGCCCGCCGAATACCGACGTAGTGCCTCGGCGGGCTGTCCTAGCGTCGAGGAAGACGGCAGTGGCACCCGTACCCCGTTGGCGTATGATTTGATGATCCGAGGGACCGTTGCTCGACGTTGACTGCTATAGCACCGAGCGAGGTCAGCGACGCTCCCAATGTCGCCTAGCGCTGACCGCTCAACCATGACGCGGTAGGGTGCCAGCATGGACGTGCCGAAGAAGCACCACTACACACCGAACTTCATCCTCAATCGGTTCGCGACGGCCGAACGTCGTCTGTGGGTGCTCGACAAGGCGACGGGGGGATGTTGGGCGAAGGACGGTGGGAAAGATGAGCGCTATGACGCCTTCGCGGAGAACCACTACAACACCATCACGGACTCAGACGGCAATTCGGACCTTGGGGTTGAGCACCACCTTGCGAAGATAGAGCGCGAAGCAGCGTCAATCGTCGACGACTTGGTGCGGTACGCGGAGGCGGGGCTTTATCCCGAACTCAGCGGCAAACGTCGAGCGCAACTTTCCCGATTCCTCTGGGCGCAGCACCTTCGCGCTGCATGGCTCCGGCACCACATGATGGCGAGCGAGTACAGCCGGCGGGTCTTCCGTGAGGCAGTCGAGAAGGCCAATCGATTGTTTGAGCTAGAAGCCGATCGCATCGATTCGCTGATGGGCCGTGAGGACGATTTCCTCACGGAGGCCGCCAAGAAGGTCGTCACCACGACTGACACCGTACGGCGGGCAGCCAACTTCATGACCACGATGAGTGTCGATCTCGCCAGAGCCCCATCGGGCGCAGGGACTTCCTTCATCACCAGCGACCGGCCCTGTCTGATTTCTCCGGTGGCGCGTCCAGAGGGGAAGGTCGTCATGGCGCTCGCCAAGACCGTAATGCTCCAACTGTCAAGGCGCGAGGAGTCCCAGGGCGATGTGCTTACGCTCGGCGCGGACACCATTGACATGATGAACAGGCAGACGCTTGAGACGGCAGCTAGGTTTGTCGCCGGCCCCTCGCGCGAATACCTCAAGGGGCTCTGGGAAGAGGACGACACCGAAGACAGATCAAGTAAGCGTCGTTGAGGAAGGGGCGGGCGGGGGGCAGCTGGTCGTCGATCGGTGCCGCAAGTCAGAGCGACGTGGGAGTGCGACCGCGCGTTGCGCCATGCGGTGTGTCCAAGGAATCTGGTGTTTGACTGCCAAGCGTCGGGAGGTGTGGCCATTGCCATCATCAGTCGAACGCTACTAGAATCGACTCGCCTGTCGCTGACCTACGGCTCGCGAAGAGATTCCCCGCCTGGCGCGACGATCGTGCGCGCCTACGCGGACGGCCAGTCGGCGCGGCCGTCGCCGGCGCCTGGACGTGAACAGGAACACAGTCGTCCAGCGGCGCAAACGCTACGCCGAGGTTGGCGTCAACGGGCACGACGAGTTGCGTCCGGGTTGACCCCGGTCGCGCCGCGGTGGCCGCGTCGTGCAGGTCTCGCGTAATACCGGGCTAGCGGAACGCTTACTACCGCACTACCGCTCGGTAGGCCCTACCGCTCACCGCTCCACCGCTCGGCTCCCGCGCGCGAGGCAAACGTCGTCATGGTCCGCGCCGCTCACCGAGCACGCAAACTGCATGTGGGCACTGAAGTGGCAATTGCCAGCCCACATAGATTGCGAATGTTCAGGCGTCGGAAGCGCTTTCCCTTGTCCCTGCACACGGACCCACCTTCCGGGACTGGGCCGCCGAGACGACCGACGCACCCGAAGAGGTCATGGAGGCGGCGCTGGGACACGCGACCGGCAGCGCCACCGAGGCCGCCTACGCGCGCACGGACCTGCTCGAGCGCCGCCGCCCGCTCATGCAGCGGTGGGCCGACTACCTGACGGACGGATCATGAACGCCGGTCGAAGGCCCCAGAAGCGCACCGGAGGTCCGCAGACATGAAACGGCTGACGGCGGCCTTCGTGCGCACCGTGAAGCCGACGGAGCTGAAGCGCTACGGCGACGGCAACGGCCTGTACCTTCTGGTGAAGCACGGGCCCCGGGGCGGCGGCAAGTCGTGGGTGCAGCGGCTCGCCGTCCACGGCGTGCGCCGCGACATCGGCCTCGGCGGGGCCGACCTCGTCACTCTCGCGGAGGCCCGTCAGGCGGCGTGGGAGAACCGCGCATCGCCCGCGCCGGCGGCGATCCACGGACCAGCGGCGGGCACGCCTCGCCCACGTTCGCCAAGGCCGCCGAGGCGGTCGTCGCCCTGCACCGGCGCACCTGGAGGGACCCCACGGGCACGGAGGCGCAGTGGCGGGCGTCGCTGCGAACCCACGTCCTTCCCCGAATCGGCCACATGCCGGTGCATGCCGTCGAGACCGCCGACGTCATGGGAGTGCTCACACCGATCTGGACCGACCGGCACGTGACCGCAACGCGTGTGCGTCACCGCATCGCGGCGGTGATGAAGTGGGCGATCGCGCAGGGGCACCGACCGGACAATCCCGCCGGCGAGGCGCTGGCCGCCGCGCTGCCGAGGGTCGAGGCCGCCAGGACGCACTTCCGGGCGCTGCCGCATGCCGAGATCGGCGCGGCGCTGGCAAGGGTCCGGGCATCGGACAAGCTCTCGGTCCGTCTCGCCCTCGAGTTCCTGGTGCTGTGCGCCGTCCGCTCCGGCGAGGCCCGGGGGGCGCGCTGGGACGAGATGGACCGCAACGCCGCCACCTGGACCATTCCGGCGCGGCGCATGAAGGCGGGCCGCGAGCACCGCGTGCCGCTGTCGGACCGCGCGCTCGCGGTGCTCGACGAGGCCGCCGCCATCCGCGCTGGCGCTCTGGTGTTTCCTTCTCCGCCGCGCAGCGACCGGCAGCTGGCCCCAGACACGCTGGGCCGGCTCCTGAAGGATCTGGACATCGACGCCGTGCCGCACGGGTTCCGCTCCAGCTTCCGCGACTGGGCGGCGGAGACCACGGACGCGCCGCACGCGGTGATGGAGGCGGCACTGGCGCACGCGGTGCGCAATCCGGTCGAGGCCGCCTACGCCCGCTCGGACCTGTTCGAGCGGCGGCGGGAACTCATGCAGCGGTGGGCCGACTACCTGCGTCCCGTCGACACGGGGCGGGCGGCCTAGCGGTTGCTTCCTCCGGGTCGCGTTCCATGCCGCCCCACTTCCATGTCGCGTCGCCACGCGCCGAGGCCCAGGCGTCGGCGAGCACCCCCGGAGTGGCGAGAGACCGCGAGCCGACCGTGCCGTATCCGAGGAAGGCGGGGCGGCATCACGCCGCCCCGATGATCGAGAAAGGGAGAATCACCAGATCCAGTGACCGGCCCACATGGCTTCCACCATGCCCGCCGACAGCAGGACGCTGGTCAGGACGGCACTCAGCCAGAGCGCCGCAACCGAGAGCCTGCACTTGAGCTTCGAGATCGCAGCCGTCGCGTTCAGCAGCCCTGCCGCCGAGCGTTCGCCAGGCAGCGGTCGTATGTCCTCGATGGTCCTGCCATGCAGGAGGACATGTACGCGCTGGCCGCGGCGTCTGCTTCGGCGGCACAGTGCGAGTTGGACACGCCTGCCGCAGCTGCCTTGGTGATGCAGGCGTCATGGACCGACGTCCAGCGTGAAGACGCTTTCCGCTCACAGGTCGACAACGCCGTCTGGTACGCGGACTCGCAGGCTTGGCGGAGGTCCGAGCACGGGTCGCAGCTTTGCGCCTCCGCACTGCGGGTTGCGGAAAGGGACAGGACGCCAGTCGCAACCACCAACGCGGTTGCGGCGCCGCCCGACAGCAGCGCCAGTTTCTTCTTGTTCATGGCGCATCACTCCTGGTTCCGCTTCTTCGCCGCGGCCATGATCTGGCGCTGCTGAATGAAGTGGAGCTCGACCTTCGCCTTCTCGAGGCTCTCGTCATTCGCCTGCGAGAGGGCTCGCCGGAAGCTGCCGGACTCGTCGACGAGCAGGCTGGCAATCTGCGCATCGACTTGGGCGTTGTCTTCGTCGCGGTAGCGACGCAGAAGATCGAAGTACTCGCGCTTGCGCGCCTCGTCGAAGTTCTCGCAGAGCTCGCATTCCATGACCGCCTGGCGCCAGAGGTCCTCGTCCTTCTGGAGCACGGGACGGAACTCCTCGGCCATCTGGATCCACCGGTAGCGAGATCCGATCCAGACGCCGTCGGCGTCGTAGTCGTCGTGGAAGTCGGCCTTTTCCTCGTCCGACATCTCCTGGTACGGCGTCATCCAGTCAAACGCCGCATTCGCCGTCGTCGCTGCCAGGAAGGCAAGGACAACGATTCCAAGTTGTGCCTTCATTTTCCGTCTCCATTCGGTGGACTTGCGGCTTTCGCCGCGCCCGAGACTTGCGTCTCAGGTCTCGTTGTACGCCCGTTGACCATGGATCGCCAAGAACGGTTCGTTATATCGGAGCGCGTTCATATGCGCTGCCTCGGCACTGTGCAGCCCGCATCGCCGGCCGTCACTGCACGATGCGCGGCTTCGGGGCCTGGTCCGGCGGCGCGCCGGCCCCCGCGCCACCGCGAAGCTGCCGGGACTTGCCAGTTGGGCCGGCGCCGGGGGCAGGGGCCATTGCGCCAAACCGCACGGCGCGCGCGCAACGCCAGACGGCGCCGGGTCTCCGGATCGAGTCGCGGCATGCGGGGAAGAATTCGGCCGCGCCCCGCAGCCGCATCGGCCGGCGGGGCGGGCGTGGTCAGCTCAGTTTTGATGGGCGATCCACCTGCCTCGAATCGATACCTGCGGAGCCGCTAGACACGCTGCGTGAAGCCCTCGACGCCATTTGCGCTGCCGTCCAAATGCGGCGGCTGCGGCGCGTCGTCGCCGAAGTTGGCCGCGAGCCCGGTTTCGGCCCGACGAACCGCCGCAGTTGCCCCCTCTCGGAGCACGCCGGGAGACTTCCGCCGGCCCCGCGCGTTTCGTCGCGCCACGGTTCAGGCCGCTTCCTGCGCCGGGCTTTCGCCCGACTCCACGCGGTCCCGGAAGAGTCCGCGCGGCAGCCGCCTGCCGTGTGTTGGATCGAGCCCCCATCGCGTGCGATGTGGCCCGCCGTGCCTTGTCGGTGCGTCTGCCCGGGCAGCGCCATTACAGCGCTGCGGCACTGGGTCGCCTGGTGGCGCCTTACGTCGGCCTTGCCGACCACGCCGCGTCTTGCGCGGCAGGGAACGGGGCGAACCCTAGCAACGCCGTCACGACAGCCGCACTACCGATTTTCTTACCCGATCCCTCACCGCCGCTGGCCTCGATGCCGCTTTCGCCGCCTGTCACTACCCCAATTGGCCGCACCGCCGGCGATGGGTCGCCCCAAGCTTGCAGCGTTCTGCGACAGGCGCCGGGTAGTGACAGACGGCACCTCCTACGAAGTCGCTGCCTTGGCCATGAACCGAAAAGCACACCGAGGCATACACTGACTGCCGGACTTGCTTTCCTGACCCGCTACATCGGCCCACCGACCCAGCGACTCCCTGTTACCGGCGACTGAAAATACCCACTTTTGGCGGACAAAGATTTTCCACTTTCGGGCGAGGTCCGCTGCGCGACCGTTGGCCAGGCCAACGGTCGGAGCGGCGACATGCACAAGTGGGAGACACGCATGCTTCTGAAGCACTGTCTGGATCAGGGTTTCACGAAGGCGGAGCTGTCGCGCCGCTTCGGGGTGGACCGGCGGACGATCCACAACTGGGTCCGGTCGGGCCAGCTGGATCGGGATTTGGCGGCCGGGGAGGTGCGCTACCGGCCGCGGCCGCCCGTGGCGCGCAAGCTCGATCCGTACAGGGGGATCATCGAGTCTCGGCTCGAGGCGCATCCGAAGCTGTCGGCGCAGCGGCTGTTCGACGAGATCCGGAAGGCCGGCTACGACGGCGGCTACAGCCAGGTTCGGGACCACGTGCGCTCGGTTCGCCCGCGGGCGCCGAAGGAGGAGCCGGTTCGGTTCGAGACGCCGCCGGGTCGCCAGGGTCAGGTGGACTTCGGCTCGTTCCGCTTCCCCTGGGGTCGGCGGCACGCGCTGGTGGTGGTGCCGGGGCACTCGCGGCTGCTGTGGGTGCGCTTCTACGCGAGCCAGACGATGGCGGTGCTGACGGAGGGGCTCGAGCGCGCGTTCGCGGCCTTCGGCGGGGCCCGACGCCGGCCGGACTCCATGTGGGAAATCTTCATCGCCACAAATGGGATATTTTCGGTCGCCATTGACAAAACGGCCTTGTTCCCACGAGGGTCCCCACATGGCGGATCGCAAAGCGGGCGCGGCTTCGACTTTCGTTGTGATCCGAGTAGCCACAGATCAATGGCTTGGAAGAGCCGGAGGCGATGGCGTCGTTACCACACTGGAACCCACATACTGAGCTAACCGCCACGTCAGCGACACGGCATGTAGTGCTTCGCTGGTGTTTGATCCGGCACATGTTGACTGAAAGCCGTACCCTGCGGACGTCGTGGTCGCGTGCCTCTTTGCGGGGGTTGGCGCCTGGGGGGCGAAGGTGGCGGTCGGACCCAATCCGGTCTATGCATCCGAGCTGTTCGGCGCAGGCCATGCCGCCATCTCGTACCCTGAAGGCATGAACCCGGTCGTCACACTGACGATTCCGGGGAACTACGACGCGCGGGACGCGGCCGGTGCCGACACCCCCGACAACGCGGATGATGACCGCAACGCTTGCACCGCGTTCAACCACAACGGCTCAGTCGAAGTTACGTTTGCGTTGCTCGCCGGGACGTTCGACGCGAATGTCACGGGCTTGATGTGGGATCCGAACGCCAGCGAAGCAAATGACGTGGACCCATTTGCTGCGCCCGCCACGGTTGCCTCGATCGAGAGCGGCGGTCGCAAGGGCGATAACTCGATCACCATCAAGATCGAAGAGGCGTCCGACGATGCCATATCCGACACCGACACGGCGCGGCAGTCGAGCAGTGCGGCGCCCGCGGACGTGAAGGCTTGTATGGCCGCAGACGCCACCAATCCGCCGCAGACGATCTCGTTCAGTCTGCCGAAGCTCACCGGCCTTCAGGCGCTGGCCGGCGCCAACATCGCTGACGACAAGAAGGACAACGACGAGAAGACGGTGTATATGCGGGCGGAGTCCCGAATCATCAGCGGTGCATTCACGGACGGCTTCCTCACCGGCGCGCCACCGCACTACGTTGCGCCGGTCGTCAAGGCGCGCGACTCGGTCACGCTCTCGATCACGCCAAAGGCATCCATGAAGACCATCGCCCTCAAGGACGATGCCGACAAGGGTCTGATGGCTTTCAAGAGCGTCAAGGAGAAGAATAAGGCAGGCTACGTCGAATTGGCCACCGTGACGGTCACGACCAAGCAGATGGCGGCTGCTGCCATGGGCGCAACCAAGGCGGATCCGACCTACATGTTCAACGACGGGACCGCTGACCGAACGATCAGTACGATCGCGAAGGCAGCGAAGCCAGCAACGTTCCACGAACTCTACGACCTGGACGGCGAGTCCATCGACGAGGGCCTGCGCGGGACGCTGACGGTGAATGCCATGGGCACCCGCGACCTCTTCAACGAGGACGACATGCTGTTCATCGACTACGACAAGAACGGCAAGATGGGCAGTGGCGAAGCCATCGCTATCGACGGCAACATGGGCATGGGTGACGCGCTCTCCGTGGACCCGGATAAGTCCGACTCGTTCGACAAAGGCGGCACGGGCGTCTTCAAGGTGTACTTCATGCCTGGTGGCAAGGGCGACATCAACCACGGTGCGATGATCAACCTCACCGCCATGGTGGACTACAGCGACCCGACCGCCATCGACGAGGCACCGGCAAAGTCATCGACCACGCTGAACTTCGACGGCGTGAGCTCGGAAGTGATGGCTTACGCGATTCCGTTCGACGGCAACGGCAAGGGTGACAAGGCAAACGTGCGCGTTCGCTGCGAGTCCGCCGCTGGCTGCCGGGTGTTCCTGGAGTGCTGGGACGACATGGGCATGCGCAGCTTCGGCGAGGCAGGCATGATTGGTGGCAACGCGCTGACAACGTGGAGCTCGATGGATGTCGAGGGCGTGATCGGCCTCGAGGAAGCCACATCCCGCCACTCCTGCCGCATCCTGTCGGCTGGCATGGTGACGGTGCAGCAGCTGACCCGCGACGGCTCGTCCGGGACGCTGGTGAACAACACCTACGTAGGCGAGTGAGGGCAACCCGCCGAGCCTGACCCATCCCGGCCAGCTCGGTCCTCCGACTACAAGCCCGGCTCCGCAAGGAGCCGGGCTTTTTTTGGCCTGAACAAACATAAAACGCCTAGGTCAGTGCCGTCGTAACCTCGACGAATGGCCGATTTCCTACACAACCATGGCAAACGCCTGACTTTTTTCTCCGCTGGCGTCAGGCACAATTTCCCCCGCCGTCAAATTGACAACCACAAAGGCGGAAGAGGATCATCATGCCCCAACAGTCAAGCGTCGCGGCCGTCCTGATGGACGAACCCACGGAGATAGAATGGAAATGAAGGAAACGCTTGAGGCCATGCGCACCGAAATGGCGAGCAGAGACGAGCGCACGAGCGAACAGTTTCAAGCTCTGCGAGCCGAAGTCCAGGAGGTACGGAAGGAAGTCCACGCGGGACTCCAAGGCGTGCGTGCCGAAGTCCAGGACCTGCGTACGGAGGTCCACACGGGATTCCAAGGCGTACGTACCGAACTCCAAGACATGCGCAAGGAAATCCAAGGCGTGCGTATCTTCAAATACAACCGCCTCGGCCTCGCGATCGCCGCCGTGGTCGGCATCGCCGTGGTCGGCACCTTCGTGCTCCAACTGCTGGACGCCATCTTCTGAATGCGTCACACGGCGGCTTTTCGAGCATGGCCGTCGGCGCGCTTCCGCAGGTTGGACGACCTCAAGCGACCCCTACCGAACCCCTTGCGCCCCACTTGGCAGTCGCAGACCCCATCATGGTGTCTCAGTTATAGTGGCACCGAGGTGAAACCACGGGATCCGTGTGACCTAACCTGAACCTCAAGACTTCTGGGCGAAAAAAAGCCCGGCTCCTTGCGGAGCCGGGCTTGTCGGAGGACCGGGTTGACCGGGGTGGACGGTCAGGCCCGGAGGGTTGCGATCGTTAGCTTCCGCCGACGTAGGTGTTGTTCACCAGCGTGCCGGAGTTGCCGTCGCGCGTCAGTTGCTGGACCGTTACAGCGCCTTTCGAAAGGACTCGGCAGGAGTGGCGGCTGGTCGGTTCCATGCCCGTCACGCCCTCGATGGCCTCTCCGCTCCACACCATGACGTTGTTGCCAGCGATCATTGGCGCTTCGCCGAAGCCACGCATGCCCATGTCGTCCCAGCATTCCAGGAACACCCGGCAGCCAGCGGACGCTTCGCACCGAACGCGGACGTTGCCCTTGTCACCCGTGCCGTTGGTCGAGTGCGGGATGGCGTACGCCATGACCGCACCGCCTACGCCGTCGAACTTCAGCGTCGTTGAGGTCTTCGCATCTGCCTCGTTGTTAGCGCTCGGGTCACTGTAGTGAACCATCGCGGTGAGGTTGATCATCGCCTCGTGGTTGATGTGACCCTTGCCCCCCGCCATGTAGTACACCTTGAAGGAACCCGTCCCGGCGTCGTTGAACGACTCGGACTTGTCGGGATCGACCGACAGCGCGTTGCTCATGGCCATGTCGCCGTCAATGGCGATTCCTTCGCCGCTGCCCATCTTGCCGTTCTTGTCGTAGTCGACAAACAGCATGTCGCCATCGTTGAAGAGGTCGCGAGTACCCATCGCATGGACCATGAGGACACCACGGAGGCCTTCGTCGATCGAGTCTCCGTCCAGATCGTAGATCGCCCAAGGCACCGCTTTTGTTGCCCCCGCACCTGGGAGGTAGATCTCCTGGAGGTTATCTAGGGCAGCTTGGTCTGCCGCATCGACCGGCGGGCTGCCGGACGCTTGCAGATAGCCCACCAGCGCCCTGGCCTTCGCGGCCTTGGCGGCGGTCATGATCGGCTTCGTCTCGATGGTAATGGTCGCGAGTTCGACGTATCCATCCTTGTTGGCGCCCTTGACCGACATGAACGCACCGTCGCCGTCGATTGCGATGGTCTTCTCGTTCTTGTCGCTGATCTCGAGCGTGACCGCATCACGGCTGCTGATGACCGTGGGCGGGCTCACACCCGTCAGCGAGCCATCGGTGAACGAACCGCTCACGATCCGCGAACTTGCGGATACCGTGATCTTCGGCTGATCGTTCTTGGGGTTCATGTCCAGCGCGTTGGCCCCTGCCAGTGCGCCAAGATTGGCGAGACGAGGCAGCGCGAACGAGATCGTCTGGAACGTACGGCCGGCCGCGACCTTACATTCCTTCTCGTCCATCCAAGAGGAGGCTGCGTCCCGGACATTGGTCGTACGTGTCGTATCCCCGTCGGCGGGCGCGGCGGTTCCGGTGGTGGGTTCGACCGTGATCGTAATGGAGCTGTCGCCCTTGCGGCCACCGTCCGTGATCGATGCGACGGTTCCCGGTGCCGGACGTGAAGCGATCGTATCCGTCGCTGCACCATCCGGATCCCACATCAGCCCCGAGACGTTGCCGTCGAACATGGCACCGCCGCTCAGCATGAAGGTGATTTCCGCCTCGCCGTTGTGGTTTTCAGGTCCGGCGCTGCATGCGTCACGATCGTCGGCAGCGTCGACAGTATCTGCACCCGCCGCGTCCCGGTCAGTGAGGTCGTTCGGAATGCTCAGAACGACCATCGGGGCGTTCCCACCGGGGTACACAGGCGAGGAATGGCCTTCCCCAAAGAGCTCCGAGGCGTAGATGGTGCCGCCGTTGGACACGCTCACCCCCGCCCCCCAAGCCCCAACCCCCGCAAAGAGGCACGCGACCACCACGTCCGCGGTTACATGCCTTTTGTCTATATATTGTAGTTGGTAGCTCCACTCAGCACTACATATAGCATGCAAAGTCGCCAAACGCCGGGCTCATGTTGGTACTCGTGTGGGAACAAAATGAGCGTGCCACTCATGCTCGAAGCCGTACATAACCTATTGAAAAAAAGCCAATCCTGGCAACGTCTCGTTGCTTGAAGGCAATGCCGGAGCGGCAATTTCGTGTGGTAACAAATGGGGGAACAATTCCCGTTTTTTCGCCGATTTTCCCCTCTCTACGCCGCTCCCAGCTTCAGTTGCCGTTCGCTGTGCTCATCAGATAGTCTGCCCATTCCTGCATCAGGGTCCGCCGTCGATCGAGGAGGTCAGACCGTGCGTAGGCCGCTTCCACCTGGTTCTGAATGGCGTGCGCCAGCGCCGCTTCCATCACCGCGTGAGGCGTGTCCGTCTGTTCCGATGCCCAGTCCCGGAACGAGGACCGGAACCCGTGCGGAACCGCGTCGATGCGCAAGTCCTGCATCAGTTTCACCGGCGTCCCGCTGTCCACCGCTCTCCCACGCACTCGAGACGGGAACAACAAAGAACCTCGCCGGATGTGCCGCGCCTCGTCGAGCACCATGAGGGCGCGGTCGGAAAGCGGCACCCGGTGCTCGCGTTTGTTCTTCATCCGCTCGGGCGGAATCACCCAGGTGGATGACGCGAAATCCACTTCGTACCAGGTGGCCAGCCGCGCCTCTCCCGAACGCACGGCACACAACACCATGAACTCGAGCGCCAGCCGAACGCCGGGGCTGCTTTCTGCATTGCGGATCCGCTGGAGTGCGGCGCCCACTTGCCGGTACGGCAGCGCCCGCTGGTGGGCGCGTCGTCGCTCAACCCGCGGCAACGCCTGGCCGATCGATTCGCCGGCGGGATTGTCTTCACGCAACCCCTGGGCGATTGCCCACTTCATCACCGTTGCGATGCGCCGCCGAACACGGCGCGCCGTTTCGTGCTTGTCAATCCAAATGGGGAGCAGAACAGACATCACGTCCGACATGGACACCGTATGGACCGTCTTGTGGCCGATGCGCGGGAGGGCATATTCGCGCATCGACGCGCGCCACTGGTCGGCGGTGCGGCCACCCTCCTTCCACATCGGTTCGTGCATCGCGATCACCGTTTCGAGCGCCTCCTCGAAGGTCGGTGCGCCGCGCTTTCGCAGCACCATCGGATCGCCGCCAGCGCGGATGAGGCGGAGGTTGTCGAGAGCAACCTCGCGAGCCTCCTTGAGCGTGACAATCCTCGCGCTACCCAGGCCCAGATCGCGTCTCACACCGTGGATGACGACTCGCTGGACCCACGACTTGCCCCCTCGAATCCCCGGTTTCACGAGCAGATACAGGCCGTTTCCATCGCCGTAGCGGCGCGGCTTCTCGGTCGCTTGCACGGTCTTCACGAACGCCGCTGTGAGGCGTGTGCAGCGCATCTGTCTGCCTGGCAGAAAAAAACGCGAGCGAGCTTACACGATGATTTGGGAAATCCATGTCGTACCATAAGATATTGAAATTTAATGAATGTTAGTGGCCACGTTGCGGCTCAGACCGGCTCTCGACCTGCCGCCTTCGCACGCCAAGGCTGCTCGTGCGGGGACGATGGTTGAGATCAAACGGAAGTGCCCAAAGAGCCGTTCACAGCAAAGTCCATCGGCCTGCTATTCTGCCCGCATGACTGAACTGCAAGACCAGCTCGTCGCGGACATCCGCGGCTGGGACGCGATCGAAGACCACCGCACCGGCACCGAGGGCGATGCCGCCACCTCCGAGTGGTTGGCGGGCCTGGCCCGCGACGCCGGCGGGACGCCGCAGGTGCAAGCGTTTCCCTTCAACCGCTGGGTGCTCGGCAACTGCGCGGTGGCGGTCAATGGCCGAGGCGCAGACGGCGTGCCGCTCTTCGACGGCGGCATCACGGGCCCTGCCGGCGTCGAAGGCACCCTCGCGTCTCTGGCGGACGGCGACGCCGGCATCGGCATCGGCCAAGTCGGCAACGCCGCTCCCCCGGGGGCGAACGAGCGCTTCGCCCGTGCTCGAGCGGCGGGCAATTGCGCTGCCCTGGTGGCCGTTGCGGCCATGGATGCGGAGGTTCCGGGCCTGGCCTTGCAGAATGCAGACCGTTTCGTCGACCCATTTGGGCCGCCTGTGCTGCAGGTCGCAAGCCAAGAGGGCAACTGGCTTCTGGACGCGGCGGCACGAGGGGTGTCCGCAAGCGTTGTCGTCGATGTGGCACTGGAACCCGCCACTGCCAGCAACGTTGTGGTGAGTATCGCCGGGCGAGACCCATCGCTCGCGCCGATGGTGGTGATGACGCCGAAAAGCGCGTGGTGGACGTGCACGGCCGAGCGCGGCGGCGGCATCGTCATTTGGCTCGCCTTGCTCCGCCACTTTGCGGCCAATCCGCCGAGGCGCTCCGTGGTCTTCACCGCCAACACGGGGCATGAGCTGGGCCACACGGGGCTGGATCACTTCCTGCAGGAAAACCCCGCACTCGGCAAAGCGGCCCACGTGTGGATCCACCTAGGCGCCAACTTCGTGGCGAAGGACTCCGAACGCCGCCTGCAAACCTCAGACGCGGGGTTGCAGGCCTTGGCCGAGCAATCGATGGCGGCGCACAACGTGCTGCCCCAGTCGATCCGCGCGCCGGGCCTGCGTCCCTTCGGTGAGGCGCGCAACATCTACGACACCGGCGGCCGCTACCTATCCTGGCTCGGCTCCAACCGCTGGTTCCACCACCCAACCGATCGCTGGCCCGACACCATCGACCTTGAGGCCGCGAACCGCATGACCAATGCCATGTTGGAAATCGCAAGCACGATCGCCAACGACTGAACCCCTCTCCGCCCGCCGCCTGCCAACGCCGTCTCCGTCCGAGAGAAGGCACCCTCTGCCCCCGCACGCACGCGTCCACGGCGCGTCATTTTGCATTGCATTGTACAATCGTGTTCAAACTGTCCAATGCATTGCCAGGAGGATTCTGCTCACGCGACTTGAGGCAGCCTGGGCCAACCGAACGCGGCTCCGGTTGCGCCGATGCACGTGAGCAGCCTCTAAGGGATGTCGCCATGAGGATTCCGAGCACGCCGCCTTCCTACCGCCGTCTCATTCGTTCCATCCCCTCCGAACGGCTTCTGGAAATCGCGACCGCGGTTGCCGCAGAGGATCGCTATCTGCACTGGGACGAACTGCGCTTCCGCACGCCCCCAGGTGACCTGTCCGTCGAGGAATGGTGGGTGGCCACCAAACTTGTCCGCGCCAGCGCACGCCGCCCACTGCCGTTTGAAGACGACGCCGGTCGCGAGTTCTCGTTCACGGAACACGGCCATCTCTACCGTGCCCTGCACGCCCTCGATCAACGCATCGGCGCGCACCCCTCCTTCTCACTGCCGGACCTGGGCAGCGCCGCCGCCCGTCCAGGCCACCTCGTGCGTTCGCTGGTGGAGGAAGCCATCCATTCCAGCCAGCTCGAGGGCGCCGCCACCACGCGCAGGGTCGCCAAGGAGATGTTGCGCACCGGTCGCCCGCCTAACGACACCAGCGAGCGAATGATCGCCAACAACTACCAAGCGATGGACTTCATCCGCAACCACGCCCAAGACCCGCTTTCCACAGGCATGCTGCTCGAAATCCAGCGCATCCTCACCACGGACACCCTTGATGCCACTGCCGTCGGCCGCTTCCGCAATGAAACGGACGACGTCCACGTGATCGATTCCGACAACCAGATTCTCCACACGCCACCGCCCGCCCACGAGCTCCCACAACGCCTGTCAAAACTGATCGACTTCGCGAACTCGCCGCCCACGGACACGACCCTGCACCCAACCGTCCGCGCGATTCTGCTGCACTTCATGATTGGCTATGACCATCCATTCGTCGACGGCAACGGCCGCACGGCTCGCGCCCTCTTTTATTGGTACATGGCGCGCTCCAACTACGGCCTAGTGCAGTACCTCTCGATTTCGGAGTTCATCCAAAAATCAATGCCTGCCTATGCTCGTTCCTATATCTACTCGGAAAACGACGACAACGACGTGACGTATTTTCTCCATTACAACCTCCACATCATCCGCCAGTGCGTGGAAGCGCTGCGCGAACATCTGGCCCGCCAAGCCCAAGAGCGAAGACGCTTGGAAGCGCTCCTAACCGAAGGCGATGCGCCCCCGCTCAACCCCCGTCAAGCAGCTCTCCTCGCCCATTTGAACAGACATTCGGACACGGTCTACACCATCGAAGGCCACAGAAACTCCCACCAGATCAGCTACCACACAGCGCGCAAAGACCTCGACGACCTGGCGAAGAGAGGGCTGCTGCAGGCGTCCACACGTGGAAGAAAGTTGCTGTATCGGAAGGGCGAGGGGATCCGGGATCGGCTGGGATGATGAGCGGTCTGGATGGCCGTAGGGACGGGCATGTCCCGTCCCGTTTCGAGCCCCTACGAGGCCCATCCCGAACCCATCGGTGCGTTTCGACGCGGCGGCGCCGGACGCACGGGCCTTCGGAGGGAGGGCGTCTCGCCCTCCAACGCGCCGGCAGGCGCGTAATCCGGCGGCGGTCGGCGCATTCAACACGGGCGGGGACAAGCCCGTCCCTTACGAAGAAGGCGACCAAGGGTCATAGGATTGCGCGATTTGTCCCATGCAAGCAAGAAAGCGTCAATCTCCTACACAAGTGTGGCAAAAGTCTGGCTTTTCTATCCCGCCGATTCGTTGACAATGGACGTTGGCGGTCATTGACAAGACAAGAGGCACAGACGGATCATGGCCGAAGCAAGCACAACAGCCCCAGCCCTCGCGGAAGACAGGGAGACGGAAGAAATGGACAACCAAGAACTGCTCCGAATCCTGCGCGCCGACATGAGCGCCGCAGAAAGACGCACCGACCAGCGATTTGAGGAAGTCAAGCAGGAGATTGCCGCGACGGAGAAGCGTGTCATGGCGCACGTCGATCAGCGCATCCAGGCCGTGGACCGGCGTATCGACGAAGGCACAAAGGCCGTGAACCAGCGTATCGACGCTGTGAACCAGCGCATCGACGAAGGTGCCAAGGCCGTGAACCAGCGCATCGACGCCGTGAACCAGCGCATCGACGAAAGCGCCAAGGCCGTGAACCAGCGCATCGATGCCGTGGACCAGCGCATCGATGAAAGCACCAAGGCCGTGAACCAGCGCATCGATGACCTGCGCGACTACATCGCGGCCAACCGCCTCTTCAGGAACAACTGGCGCACCTTCGTCGTCGCCGCCCTCGCCACGGCCGCCGTCGTGGGCACCTTCGTCCTTCAGCTCATGGAAGCCATTCGCTAGCTGAAGCAACCCGCCGCGGCCCCTCCTCGAATGCGTTGACTCGCCGTATCTACACTGGATACACTCGATGCCGTGTTCCCGATCGGAAGCAAGTTCGTGCGTGTGGAGACGGAAATCAGAAGGTGGGGCAACAGTTTGGCGCTGCGCGTCACTGGTGCGATGGCGCAACTGCCGCGATTCGAGCCAGGCACGCGGGTGACAGTTGACATCAACAGCGAGGGTTTTGTGGTCAGGCGCGCCACCGGGCGACTCGGCACCTTTCGTTTCCCCCACAGCGAACAGGCCCTCTTGGCGGGGATGACGCCGGAGAGCGCCCACGCCGACCTGCTGGCCGATCCAAGCGGTCCCGAGGTCGAGCCTTAAGTGGCGCGTACGGAGTACATCCCCGACCGCAGGGATGTGGTCCTGCTCGACTTCGAGCCGACCAAGGGCAAGGAGATTGGCAAATACCGCCCGGCGCTGGTCTTGAGCAGTCGCGACTACAACCGTCGCTCCGGACTCCTCATTTGCTGTCCGATCAGCACCAGCATCCGCGGCGGCCCAAGCGAGGTGCCAATAGAATCCCTCGAACAGCCGTCGGTCGTAGCCGCAAACCTCATCCAGACACTGGCTTGGAGAGAGCGCAAGGCGAAGAAGATCGTGACCGCCACCCCGCATGTTTTCGAGACGACCTTGCTGACGCTTCTACCCCTCCTTGGGGCTCTGGAGATACTGGACGAAGGGTAGATCCGCCATCGTAAGTGGCGCGGTTTCTCGACGTTCTATTCCGCGTCCTGGGTCACCTAGCCCGATCCGACACACGGGAGCTTTCCGGAGACCCGAAGGGTGCGGTCGGGGCTTGCGAGCGTCGGAGAGGAGGGGCGTGGGAGATAGGTCGGAAAAAGTGTGTGGCGGGAAGGGGCGTTCCAGGAAGGGGCGTTCCGCAGACCGCACGGCGCGGTCGTAGCTACGTGGGAGATTGCCTACGTTGTGTAGGACGGGAAAAGTGTGTGGCGGGATCGGAGCCTTGGACGGAGGGTAGATCCGCCATCGCATGTGGCGCGGTTTCTCGATCTTCCATTCCGCGCCCTGGGTTGCCTAGCCCGATCCGACACACGGGAGCTTGCCGCAGACCCAAGGGTGCGGTCGGGCTTGCGACCGTCGGAGAGGAGGGCGTGGGAGATTGCCTACAGGTGTGTAAGACGGAAAAAGTGTGTGGCGGGAAGGGAGGCGTTACGAAATCGCCCCAGTGAATGTGGGACGAATGTCTGTGTGTCGGGGACGAAAAAAAGCCCGGCTCCTTGCGGAGCCGGGCTTGTCGGAGGACCGGGTTGACCGGGGTGGACGGTCAGGCCCGGAGAGTTGCGATCACATGCCTCCGCCGACGTAGGTGTTGTTCACCAGCGTGCCGGAGTTGCCGTCGCGGGTCAGTTGCTGAACGGTCACCATACCCCTTGAGAGCACGCGGCAGGAGACGCGCGACATTGGTTCCAGCCCCGTGATCATCTCCACAGCGGCGCTGTTCGCGACCATCACGTTGTTCTCGGCGACCATGGGGCCTTCGCCGAAGCCGCGGTTGCCCATGTCGTCCCAGCACTCCGCAAACACCCGGCAGGCGTCCGCACCGGGTGCAGGCTGCTCACACCGGACGCGCACATTGGCCTTGTCGCCGGTGCCGTTGGTCGAGTGCGGGATCGCGTAGGCCATCACAGGGTTGCCAACACCGTCGAAGTTCAGCGTCGTCGCGGAACCCCTCGGCGTTTCGTCGATCGCCGTCGGGTCGCTGTAGTTCACCATGGCGGTCAGCTTGATCATCGAACCGTGGTTGATGGCTCCCTTGCCGCCCGGCATGTAGAACACCTTGAACGCGCCGGTCCCACCGCTGAACGACTCCGACTTGTCGGCGTCAATGGAGAGGGCCTCGCCCATCGCCATCATGCCGTCGATCGCGATCCCCTCGCCAGCGCCCATCTTGCCGTTCTTGTCGTAGTCGATGAACAGCATGTCGTCCTCGTTGAACAGGCCCCGCGTTCCCTCCGCCATCATCGTCAGCGTGCCGCGCAGGCCCGCGTCGACTACCTGGCCGTCCAAACCATAGAGGGTCCACGGCACGGCGTCGGCTCCCGCTTCCTCAAGAGAGAAGATCCTGCTCGTCACCGCAGTGTCCGTCGCGGCTGGCCCAAAGGTGTTGTACATGTGCTTGGCGTCGGCCCCATCCTTCTTCGCGGTCATCTCGTGGATCGTCATGACCGTGACGGTAGCCAACTCAACGTAGCCGCCCTTGTTCTTCTCTTTGACGCTCATGAAGGCCGTGAGACCCTTGGCGGCGTCGTCGTCGATGGCGATGGTTCTCGTGTTGGGGTCGGTGACCTCAAGCGTCACGGCGTCACGAGACCGCATGACCAGGGTAGCGTAGAAGTTCGGCACTACCGCAGGAACCAACGGGCCGTCCGTGAACGCACCGCTCACGATTCGGGACGTCGCGTTGAGCCAGACGTACTTGAAGTCGTCGCTCGTTTTTTCGTTTTGGGAGTTCGCGCCTGCCAGAGCAACATCCGTCAGCGGCGGCAGGTAGAAGCCAATCCGCTGGAACTTACCAGCGAATCTCATGGAGGGATCTTCCGTTCCGTCGGCGGCAATCGCAGCCTCGACCTTGATTGTGATCGAGTTGTCACCTTTGCGGCCGCCGGACACGATGGACACGACGGTGCCGGGTGCGGCGACATAGTCGTTCCTCGTAGCCGCGCCAATGGTGGTGATGATAGTAGCGGTAGGCGGCGTGTCCGGGTTGTCGTCCTCATCATTGTCGAGGTCAGCCGTGTCCGTCGCCAAATCGCTGTCCCACAGGAGCCCCGAGATGTTGGCGTCGAACGTCCCGCCGATCAGCGTGAACGTAACTTCCGCCTCGCCCATGTGCGTCGTGCCATCCGTGGTTGCAGTAGTACGCGTGTCGTCTACTGCATCCGTGAGCGGATTGTCCGCACCACTTGTAGCTAGGTTTCCGGGAATGGTCATCTGCACCATCGGCGTCTTGCCATCGGGGTAGTTGACGGCAGCGTGGCCGGCCCCGAACAGCTCCGATGCGTAGACGTGGCCGCTATTGTCGACGACTACCGCCGCCCCCCAAGCGCCGGCCCCCGCAAAGAGGCACGCGACCACCACGACCGCGCTTCTCATGAATTTGATCATTGATGATCTCCGTTCGTTGATTCCATTCCCGTCCCATTGCGGGGATGCACCCCCAAGAGGCGCGCGGGATCCTACCGTTGTTCTTGAATGATGCAACCCTGTCCTCCGTACACCACCCGAGGTTCTGCACTCAAGGGAGCGCCCTTCCGATCTTACGTTGCGTGCGAAATGCGCGCAACGCGAAGCGAGAGGAACCCCCACCCGAACATCGGCCACTGCGCCGATGGCGGCGCATCGTACAGCATGTCCGCGTGGATTCCAACACCGATTTTCGCCTTTTCCGCTGAATTTCTCGCGTTTCCCGGCTTCTTCCGGCTTTCCGCCTTGCCTTTGCCGCCTTCGCGCCCGCGCTGCGGGATGCGGTGGCGGACTGGCCAGACGCCCTCCGCTCCATTCCCAAGCCATTTGCTAGATCACGTTCGGCGGGCTTTGTCAAGCCCCTTGCCGTTCCGATGGCCTGCGCTTGGCTTGGGTTCGGTAAGCAGAGCAAGTTCGGGGGGATTCGTCAAGGGGTTTGGGGGCTTTTTGTTTTGGCGCATTTCGGCGCGCCTCGCAGCCAGAACGGGAGTTGCCGTTCTCGACGCCTCCGTGAGGGGCAGTGGTGCGGAGGGGTTGGAACCGCTGGGCGGTGAACTGCAGGTGGGATTCGCGCGCGACCGGGCAGCGCGCTTATGGGTGAGGGGCTGCGGCGCTTCGGCGGTTCGATCTTGGGGAGGAAGGCGCGGGGTCCTTGGCGGTTGCTTCCGGGGAATGGCGCTCGCCCGCAATACGTCGGCCCCAACACCTCGACCTTGTAAAGGCAGCGCGCCTTGCGGCGCGTGCGAGGGCGGAACGCCCTCGCCCCCAGGGCCCTCGCGCCCGAAGGGAAAGCGCGTGGCAGCGTTAGGGGTGGCGGCGTTGGGAAAGGCAGGACGCCTTCCCGGAAGAGGCCAGTGCGTGGAGGAGGATTGGCAGTTAGGAGCGGCGGGCGAGCTGTCGCTTCAGCTCGGCGAGCTCGGCCTCGGCGGCTTGGCGGGCGCGGCGCTCCTCCGAGTGATTGAGGAGGAACTCGCCGGTGGCTGGGTCGAACAGGCGCAGGCGGCTGCCGTCTGCGCAGACGTGCAGGCCGAGCAGTTGGCACACGCCACGGAGGCCGCCTTCGGGCGTGGTCGCGAGCGGCAGGAGTTCGTAGGCACCTGTCGCGTTCAGGCGGCGGCCCTGCAGGACCGGGGTCAGGTACTCGCCGGTGGGGTCGAACTGCCAGTACTCGGCGACGCCCATGCGCTCGTAGATGGCGCGCTTCTCCCGTTCGTCGCGCCGGTACGTGCTCTTCGAGGCCACCTCCAGCACGAAGTCGGGAAACTTGCCCTCCTCCCACGCAAGCCAAACACGGCGCGACCGGTTCGGCGACCCGAACGACACGAACACGTCCGGCTGGATCGCCTTCTCCTCGCTGCCATCGACGTAGTAGATGGTCAGGCCCGAACTCACGAACACGTCGTCGCGGTCGGCGTAGCGGGTCTCCAGCAGGGGCGCGCTGTCCGTCAGGGCCTTCCAGTGGACGGTGATCATCGGCGGAACGCCCAAGTCCGGATACCTGTCCTCGTCGTCCCCCGTAGACGGGTCGGCAGGCGACTTCGGCGGCTGTTGGAGCTTTGCCACGGACCGCGGCGGCCACTGAGGCTTGCGGGCAGGCTGGAGTTGGGCGGGAGGCATGGCGTTCTCCTTCTGGCGCGACGCCGGCCGGACGACGGGACGTTAGCACACGCGCGCCCTCCGGCCGCTTCGCACACCGGGAAGCGCTGGGCTGGAACAGCGTGCGGTCTGCGGGGCGCTTGCGGCACGGGGCGGCTCGGGTGCGTTTGGGTGGCGCCACCGTGGCACGGAAATCATGCGTGGTCTGTAGGACAGAACCGGCAAAGCGGGTGAGAGATTGACGCTTCGTGGGGGGCGAGTTCTGGACGGGCGACCACAAGGGTCGCCCTACGAGGAAGCGCGCCTCGTGTAGATGGTGTGGATGGGGTGCTCCTTGGGGAGATGCTGCGCGTGTGCTCAGCGATGGGCGAGTTGGCGCTTCAGGCGCTCGACTTCGGCCTCAGCGGCCAAGCGGGCTTGGCGTTCCTCCAGGCGGCCTCGGCGTTCCTCTAGGCGGCCTCGGTGCTCCTCTTGGTGGTTGAAGAGGAGCTCGCCGGTGGTGGGGTCGAATAGGCGGAGGCGGCCTTCGTCGAGGCAGAGGAGCAGGCCCAGCACTTTCGACTCGCCGCAGGGCATTCCGTCAGGGGTGGTCGTCAGGCGGACGCGCTCGTAGCGGCCGCTCGCGTTCAGGCGGTGGCCCTTGAGGGGGTCGATGTAGTCGCCGGTGGGGTCGTGCTGCCAGTACTCCGCGACGCCGAGGCGCTGGAAGAGGCGGCGCTTCGGCACTTCGTCCTCCCCGTGCGTGCTCTTCGAGGCCACCTCCAGCACGAAGTCGGCGAACTTGCCTTCCTCCCAGGTCTTCCACACCCGGCGCGGCGGCTCGCGCGACGGGCCGAAGGCGACGAACACGTCGGGGGAGAACCTGACGTCCTTGTTCCCCTTCACGTAGTACACGAACATGTCGCCGCCGACGTATACGTCGTCCCGGTCAGCGTAGCGGGTGCGAAGGGCCGACCACGCGTCGACGATGGCCCGATAGTGGATGTCCGTCTGGGCCATCGGCTCACCGTCCGATTCCGGGTACACGACCGCCCTTGCAGGCGCGTTGGCAGGTCGCTGCGCGAACTGCTGCGCACCGGACATCGCATCGGCGGGGCGGGGCTTGCCCGCCGGGAGCGGCTCGGGAGCGGAGGGCATGGCGTTTCTCCTTGGGCGTTGGGCCGGCCGGATGCAGGGACGTTAGCACAGCGCCACAGGCAGGGCGCGTGGCTGGAAGCAGGCGCAGGCGGTGTGGTGCTTGCAGCACGGGGCGGTTCGGGTGCGTTTGGGTGGCGCCACCGTGGCACGGAAATCAAGCGTGGTCTGTAGGATGGAACCGCCAAAGCGGGTGAGAGATTGACGCTTCGTGGGGTGGAGGGGCGTTTGGGCAGGGGCCTTGTTCTGAGTTTGGCGAGGACGCGGCCTTGGGTCGGTGCTCCCCGCCTGCGGGCTGTGCAGAGGCGCTAGTCCGCGCTAGGAGCCTGCGCCGTAGAAAACGGCGCAGGCTCCTAGGCGTAGCTGCGAGCGCATGCGAGCACGAAGGCCGGCAGTTCGCGCAGCGAACTGCCAACGCGCCGTTAGGGCGCGCTAGCGGTTGGTTTCGCTGAACTGCTGGTGGAGTTCTAGGTCGTTGCGGATGGCTTCGGTTAGGTCTTGGCCTTCCTGGTGGTCGGCTACTACGTAGGGGATTACCAGAATGGCGAGTTCGGTGCGGTCGGTGAGGAGGTTTTGCGAGCTGAACAGGCGGCCGACCCAGGGGAGGCGGCCAATCACCGGGATGCCGCCGCGGCCATCGCTTTGGTTGTTGGAGATCAGGCCGCCCATCAGGACGGAGCCGCCGTCCTTCAGGGTTAGGGAAGTGCTGAGCTGGCGGTTCAAGATGGTGGGGCTGCCGTCGATGCTGGTGCCGGCGTTGGGGCGCGCTTCGCTGAACTGCTGGGATATCTCGAGATCGACGAGGCCGTTGGCCTGGACGACGGGGGTGATCTCGAGTTGCACGCCGGTCTTGCGGTAGGTGACCTGCTGCAGGACGTTGCTGCTGCCGCCCACCTGGACGCCGGTGTCGGCGATGGCGCTGATGACGGGGATTTCGTTGCCGACGTCGATGTTGGCGGATTCGCCGCTCTTCACCATCAGGTTCGGGCGCGAGCGGATGGCGACTCGGCTTTCCTCGAAGAAGAAGTTGAGCGCGGCGCGGGTTTGGCCGAGGTTGTTGTAGGCCCGCAGGGACAGCCCCTTGGCCTTGAGGCCGAGGGCGCCCACGGTGCCGCCGGAGATGCCATATTTGTCGAGCATGCCCTGGAAGGAGAACTCGAGGCCGGCGCCTTCGTCGTTGGTGAGGGTGATCTCGGCGATCAGCACCTCGATGAGGACGGAGGGGACGGGCTTGTCGAGTTCCTTGATGACATCGAGGATGGCGGCCCATTCCTTGCCGGAGCCATGGAAGAGAAGGATGTTGCGGTTGGGGTCGGAGACGATGCGGCCGCCGGGATTGCGGCGGCTGCCGTCTTGGGCGTCGAAGGCATCGCTGATGGATTCGTTCGCGGTTTGCGTGAAACCGGCAGCGTCGCCGGCTTGCAGGGCGAGCACGGCGTTCAGGGTTTCGGTGAGGCTTGCGGCGTCGGTGTTGCGCACCTGGTATGTAAAGGTGGCCTCTTCAATGGCTTCCTGGCGGCGGGCGTCCAGAGTGCGCGCCCATTCCTCGACGTGCGCGAGGGCCTCGTCGTCGGCCGCGAAGACGAGAATCTTGTTGACGCCCTCGAGGGGAACGAGGGTGATCGAGCCGCCGGTGCCGCCGACGCTCGCGGCATAGCCTTCGGCGGCGAGCACGTCGCGCAGGGACGAGGCGAGTTCGCCCACCGGGGTGAAGACGGGCTCGAAGATGGCGCCGTGGCGACCGCGCAGGTACGGCTGGTCGAAGACTTCGATGAGCGCGAGGGCGCGTTCGAGCATCTCGCGGCGGCCCTGCAGGATGATGGCGTTCTGGCGGGTTTCGACGCGGGCTTCGAGGTCGTCGGAGTCGAAGGTCTGGCGCAGCCAGTCTTGGATGAAGTTGCCTCCGGCGACGCGCAAGGGCACGAGCTGGAAGATGGTGCGGTGGCTGGCCGGCACTTCGGGCAGCGTGGCGCCGCTGACGAGCAGGGGGATTTCGCGGCTGGCGATGTCGTCGCGAGCGACGAAGTTGAGGATGCCGTCCTCTTCCTGGATGTCGACGCCGTAGCTTTGCAGCACGCGGCGGGCGGTGGAGAAGAGCTGCGACGGCGGGATCGGTTCCATCAGCCGCAAGGTGACGAGGTCGGTCTTGCCTTGGAGGTCTGGATCGACGGCGAAGGACATGCCGAGCTGGTGGCCGAAGACCTCGTTGATGAAGGCGACCAAGGGGATGTCGTGGAAGCTCAAGGCGATGGGGTCGCCGGTGAGGCCCTGGCCCAAGCGGTCGGCGATGCCTTCGGCGACGGCTTCCTGGACGACCACGCCGGGTGGCCGGGAGACGCGGAACTCAGCAGCCGCTTCCTCGGCGACTTCGGGGGCTTGGGCCTCGTCGCCCGTGTCGGCCTTGGCCGGGCGGATGGGTTCCGGCAGCGGCGGCACCACGAGCGTGGCGCAGGCGGTCAGGACGCTGGCGAGGGCCAGTGCGAGCAGGCGGATAAACAGCAGTTGCGGAGCAACTGCCGACGCGCCCGTCAGGGCGCGCATGGGCGTAGGGCGGAAGGCTCGCGCTTGGGCGCCGGGTTGTGTGGACATGGCGGCGTTGCCTTTTGTTGCGGATCGCTTAGGTGGCCGGCGTTAGCGACTGGCGTTGGTGGCTGGGGCTGGCTCGGCAGACGAAGCTGGTTCTAGCGGTGCTGGGTTGACTGGCGGGAATAGCACTAGGACATCCTTGGCCTCAGAGGGTTCCTCGCTGGGTGCTTCGCTGGCGGCATCGGCACCGGTGGCGGCGAGGGTGGCGGTGTTGGCAGCGACCTCGGTGAGGACTCGGCCGTCCGGAAGGGCGTCGCCGGGGGTGCGGCGAGTGACGGTGCCCTCGCCCTCCACCAACAACGCCACGCGGCTGTTGGGGCTGGCGACGAGGCCCACGAGGCCCACGTTGTCGCGGTTCGGGTCTTCGCTACCCGCCGCTCTGCCGGCGGCCTCGGCAGCGACCTGGTTGAAGGAGGCGCCCCCCCAGCGCTCGCTTTCCCGAAAGGCCGTGAGGTCTTCGCTGCCCGGGATGGTGGGGAGGGCATCCGGGTCCACCGGGCCCGTGGCCGCGGCTCGACTCGCGGAGGTGGTGTCGATGGGCCAGACCAGAGCGACGAGCGCCACCACCGCAACAGCCCATATAAAGGTGGCAAGAGGGCGTTCGCGACCGGGCACCCCACGACGAAGCGCGGCCGAGAATGCGGCGGGGACGGCGAGTTGCGGCATGGGGCGATTCTACCAGCCTGTCGGATTTCGGACGGCGTGCGGATTGGGACCCCAAGCGTTCGGACAACGTTGGTGTGTCAACCGGCCTCGAGTGGCCGGGTTCTGTGCGAGATTTCGGAAAGTCCTGTGCGAATTCGGCTCGGCGCCGCGTTGCCTCCTTCTCTCTCCGCCATCTTTTGTGGCATGGATCAGGACGCTGCATGGACGAGGCTGTTCGGCCAACCCGTTTTCTCCCGCGATTTGTTTCGGCTGGCGATGCCCGGATTGGTGCGTTGGCTGGATTTCTCCACCTTGGAGGAGGTGTCGACGCGGTGGGCAATGGCCAAGGCGGACGATGCCCCCCGGCTATACACGGTCGGGGGGTATACGCCACGTACGGGGGACCGGGCGTGGCGGGTGGGCTATGGCGACGACTCTGGGCGCTCGGCGCTGATGCCGACCGAGTTTCAATCCGACACCGACGCCGACATGGATTTGCGGAGCCGCGAGTACGGGCTGCTTGGCTATCAGGCGGCGAAGCGCTGGCAGCCCGACCGGGATGGGTCGGTGCGGCTAGTGCCGGTGGTGATCTACTCGGGCGGGCCGAAGTGGGCGGCTTCCTATCCCGGTTGGGCACAGCCTCGCGCCAACGTAACGGCCACGGGCGAGCCCTGGCTCGAGGCGCGGACATCGTGCGTTTTGCTTGACGCAGACTCGTGCGGGGGCGACGATTTCGAAAGGCGGGGCAACCTCGTGGCTGCGCTCCTGCGGATGAACGTGCTCACCGAGCTCGATGCCACGGTAGAGGTGCTCGCCGCCATGGCACGCTGGCTCCGACGGGCGTTGCCGCTGGAGCGGGCCGCGCTAGTGATCCACGAGCTGGTGGACTGGTGGGCGGTTTGCTCGAGGCACGCGGTGGCGGCGGAACAGGTGGAGCGTGTGCGTGGAACGCTGGCTCTAGGAGGAAGCGACGACATGATGGCTTTGGCACGAACGGCGAGGGAGTGGCCGCGGATCTGGCGGGAAGAGGGCCGGGAAGAGGGCCGCAGGGATGGGCAGGTAGAGCTTCTGCAGGCCCACGCCGCACAGAAGTTCGGTGCCGCGACGGCGACGGCTCTTGCCGAGCGGCTTAAGCGCGTTGCAGACGCCAGTGCCTTCGTGGAAGTCAACAGGTGGATATGGGAATGCGACGACGCCTCGGAACTGCTCGCGAGGGTCGACGGGCTGCCGCCAGTGCGGGGCTAGACAGACCCTCGCTTCGAGTTGGGGCGTGACCTTCTTCTTGGTGAGAGCTGCGTCGGGGAACGCGCGCCGAGACCTGCTGCGGGGCGGGTTCACGCTGATTGAGGTGATGGTAGTGCTGGCGCTGCTCGCGTTGCTGGCGGGGTTGGCGGCGCCGAATCTGTTGCGGCTCTACGAGGGGTTTGAGCGGGCGACCGAGCGCGGGCGGATTCTGGATCAGGTGGCGGGGCTCGGTGAGCGGGCAATGCTCGAGGGCGCTGGGCTCGTGCTGCTTGGGAGTGATCCGACCGACGATGGCGAGCTGCCGGGGAGGTTTTCGCATTACCGCAAGCTGCGCCCGGATGTGGCGGAAGGCTGGTGGGTTGTAGTTGCTCCACCGCTGGTGGTTCATGCCAACGGGGTTTGTCTTGGCGCGGTGGTGGAGTTGGGCGAAGGCGAACGGCACGTGGCCGCCGGAGAGGTCGTGGAGTTGCGGGCGCCGCACTGTCGGATGGCGGGGCGGTGAGCGGCACCTTGTGGGGGCGCCCCAAGGGATCGCAAACGAGTCCCGCAAAAGGGCGCTCGGCAGGCGGGTTCACGCTGCTCGAGGCGGTGGTGGCGCTGGCGATCTTTTCTGCTGGCGCGATGGCGCTGTATGGACTGTTCAACACCAATCTAATCTCGCTGTCGCGGGCGTACGAGACGATGGACCAGGCGCCGTATGTGGATTACGCCATCGACTATCTCGCGGCCGTGAACCCCCGCTTGCGTCCCGAGGGGCAGGTGGACCTCGGCGGCTTCGACGTGACCTGGACGGCAACGCTGGTGGAGCCGGTGCGGCAAAGCCAGAACGGCAACGGCTTCATGGGGAACTTCGAGGTAGGGCTCTATGAGGTGGCATTCGAGGTTCGGGTGCAGGGCCTCGGCGACGGAGGGCTAGCTGCCAGGGCCACTTCGCTTGGCGTGTATCGAATGCGCCTGGTCGGGTTTGAGAAGGTGCGGGGGCTCGGAGGGGACTTCGCGGCGGGTGGCGCCAAGGCCGGGCACCCGGGTGCGGCGGCGTCATGACCAGCTCCCTCGCAAGCCGTGCGCGCGAGGGCGGCTTCTCGCTCCTCGAAGTGATGGTGGTGCTGACGATCACCGCCCTCTTGGCCGCGCTGGTGGCGCAGGCATTGGGGCTCTTTGGGGCGCGCTACGAGTCGCTCAGGCGGCTGGAGACCGAGACCACGCAGCAGGTGCTGCCGCGCAACTGGTTTGCCACCACCGTGCGGGGTTTCCTGCCCTATCGGATCGATGCGCGGCGCTTCGTCGGCGATGGGCGTGGGTTCCGGGGCTTCACCACCGAGTCGCTCGGCAGCGAGCCCGGCCTGCCGGTGGCAGCGAACTGGCGCATCGAGCGCAATGGCGAACGTTCGGTGGTGTCGTATCACGAGGAGGGGGGACTCGCCTGGCAGGTGCTCGTGGTCGATGCCCCGGCGGCGTTTCAGTATGCCGACGCGGCGCTCGTCTGGCGCAACGCGTGGCCGGTGGAAGAGCTGCCGTTCGAGCATGTTCCGACGCTTGTGCGGCTGGTGACGATTGACGGCGAGACGCTGTGGCTGGGGCGACTCAAGGCGTATCCGGAAGCGATTCCGCACCCGGAGGACTTCTCGTGAGGAGGAGGATTTTGTTCGGGGCCGGCGCTTGGCTGGCGTTGTCTGGAACGCAGGTTGCGATGGCTTTGATTTGGCTCCGGTGCGTGCGCGCCTTCGGCACGCTTGGAGGGCGAGACGCCCTCCCTCCAGAGGCCCGCGTTCAGTCCGAAGGGGCGCCAGGTGTGGGCGCTTTGCCTTGGCTCCGGTGCGTGCGCGCCTTCGGCACGCTTGGAGGGCGGGACGCCCTCCCTCCAGAGGCCCGCGTTCAGTCCGAACGGCCGACAGGTGTGGGCGCTTCGGAGGGCAGCTTGCCATCCGTCCCTTCGCGACCATCGCTTGCACGGGCTTTTTTGCATCGTACTTTCCGGCAGGGGTTTGCCTTGGTTGGGGTGCTTTGGGTTCTGGCCGCGCTGGGGCTGGTGGCGGTCTATGTGGATGGCTTGGTTGCATCGCGGGTGGATCGGGCGATGGCTGCCCGGGAAGGCATCGCTCACAAGTTGGATCGGATTGGCACGCACAGCACCGTGGTCTATCTCGCCGTGGCGGGGAGGACGAACCACCGGGCACTGGTGCTCGAGCGGCGGCAACGGTTCACGGACGACATTGCCGAGAACGAGTTCCTGCCGGCGGGAGACGGCGAGCTCTTGCTTACGGGAAAGACCTACGCTGGCCTTGGGGACATGCACTTCTCGGTGCAGGACGAGACCGGGCTCGGCGCCCTGAACCTGCCCCACGCGCCGATGTTCGGTGCCGCGCTCGAGCACCTGGGGGTGTCGCCGATGGGCGTCCGGCGGTTGGCGGCACGGGTGCGCGACTACATCGACCTCGATGCCGACCTCAGCGTCAGCGGGGCGGAGAGCCTGGCGTATCGCCGTCGCGACCTGCCGCCGCCGCCGAACTGGATCATGCTGGCGCCGCTCGAAATCAAGCGCGTGTTCGGTGCCGCCGAAGCCATCGCGCCCGAGCAGTGGGAGCCCTTGCGGGAGCTGGTTTCCACCCGCTCGGCGGGATACAACTTCAACACCATGCACCCCGATGTGCTCGCGGGGCTGCTACGCTTGCCGCCGGAGCAAGTGGACGCGGTGCTGAAGGCAAGGGCAAGAGGCCCGATCAACCGCGCCGATCAGGTGGCGTCGCTCACGGGCCGGCACCTCGACATCAGCGACGAGGACATCCTCACCGCGCCGTCGAGCTTCCTGCGCGTGGCGGTGTGGCCGAAGGCAGGCGGGGCGCGCTCGGTGGCTGGCATCCAGCTCACCCTGCAGGGAGATGTGGTGCCTTGGCGCACCGGCTATTTCTACACCGAGACGCTGACGCAGGCGCAATCGAGGCAAACGGAAAGGGAGACGGAAGCGCCCGACCTGGGCGAGATCGACACCACCGCAGATGACGCTGCAAGACTTGCAACTGAGGTTCCGACGCCTGCTACGCCGCTTTTCGGCGCGACCTTCAGCGATTCAGACTGAGGCCGGCGCCGAAGCGCTGCCCATGCGCTCCTTCCAGCCGCATTGGATCGTCGGCCGCGGCCTCACCATGTATCGCTGCCAGGACTTCAGCCGCGTGCCGCGCACGAGGAGGCAGGCGGCGGTGGCGTTGCAGGTTGGCGTATGGAGCCCGTTTGCCGACACCGGCTGGCGCTGCGTGTGGGCCGGCGGCAAGGCCATGGTGTGGTTCTGGGACGCGGCCGACGTGGAGGTGCAGGGAGAGCTTCTCGACAAGGCGGCGCTCGAACGGCCGGCCACAGTGAGCCAAGTGCCGGAGCCGCTCTTTCTACCGCGCGGGCAGGACGGCGCGCGACTCGTGAAATGCCATGACGGCTACGACCTGCAATTCTGGCGCGGCGGCGTGCTGCTCGACTCGCTTTGGACGCGGCAGGAACCCGATGAAAGCCGCATCGCGTGGTTCCTGGAACGGATTGGCGAGACGGCAGACGAGGCGCTCCTGGTCGAGGCCGAGATGGCGCCCGAGCCTTGGTCGCGCAGCGAGTCACCGGTGGAATGGCTGCGGGCGCGGGAGACGGCCATCGGCGTTACCTGCCTTGCCGTGCTGGCGCTGGCCGGCGTTTGGCAGGAGGCGCGCTACTGGAAGATGCGCCTCGCCACCGGCGGCGCAGCGGCGGACTTGACCGTGGTGGAGACCGACGTGCTGCCGCAGCTCTCGGCACGGGGGGATTTCGTCAACCTCAGGCGGCGCAACGAGAGGCTCGCGGAGCTCTTCGGCCAGCCGTCGCAGGCGCGGCTGATGGGGGTGGTGGACGAGATTCTGCCGAGCGACACAGCGGTGTTCCGAGAGTGGCGCTTCGCCGAGGGGGAACTGGCGGTGGTGCTGGTGGAGGAGGCCGAGGAGGCAGTGGATCGGGTGGCCTTCGTGCGGGCGCTGGAGGCGCATCCCTGGCTCAGCGGCGTGCGGGCAGAGCAGGGCCGACGGCAGGGCGAGGTGCGCTTTCGCATGGAGGTCGCGGCGCGATGAAGGAGCGTTTCGAGGCGCTTTTGGCGCGCCTTCGGGAAGAGCTTGAGAAGAGCACCGTGGTGCGATTGGGCGCCTGGGGCATTGCCGGGGTTCTGCTGCTGTGGTTCGCCTTGACGCGCGGGGATGCGGTGGCGCTCGCGCATGCGGACTACGTGTCGGAGGCTCGGCGTCTCAACGCGGCTACCGGCGCCTTGGACGGCGGCGATTGGGCGTCGCGGCTGGAACGGGAGCGGGCTGTGGGTGCCGAGCTCGAGGGAATGCTGTGGCAGGCAGACTTCGAGGGACATGCCCAGGCGGAACTGGAGGAGGCACTGACGAGCATCTTCGAGCCGCTCGACTTGGGCAGGCGGCGCATTCGGATGGGAGTGAGCCAGCCGGCGCCGGACTTGCCAGGAGTGTGGCAGGTGCAGGCACAGGTGAGCGCGGAGTATCGAACAGGGGCGGAACTCGCGGCCTTGCACGCGGTGGCGACGTATCCGCGCCGGTTAGCGGTGGAGCGGTTTGTGATTACGACGAATCCGCGCCGGATTGACGTGATCGTTTCGGCCTACTTCACGGGGTTTGGTGGGGACGGGGCGTAGAAGGATACGCGCGTTGCGGCGCGTGGGAGAGCGAGACGCCCTCCCCCCGTAGGGGCGACCCTTGTGGTCGCCCGCGTTAGCCAAGCCAACACCATACGTCGCGCAGATACGGCCGTGCCGGGTTCCGAGGTGAGGCTATGAGCCTTCGAGGACCTTGGTGACGTCGGTGGTGAAGTCGGGAAGGAGGGCGGAGGTCGCGATGTCGCCGGGGTGGAACTCGCCGTGTTCGGCGTAGGCATCGCGGGTGAGGGTCAGGACGGTGATTGCGGCGGCCTGGGGGTCGACGATCCAGTACTCCGGGATGCCGGCTTCGGCGTAGTCGGCGCGTTTGGTGATGTAGTCGCGGTCGGGGTCGTCGGGGCCGACTACTTCGACTACTAGGTCGGCGCCGGACCAGTAGCGGTTGTCGCGACGTTCGTCAGCTTCGTGCAGAAGAAGGAGTACGTCCGGCTCGCGGAACCTTGCTGCCCCCACGCGGACTCGGTGTGGAGCAACCGATATCACACCGTGGCGTGGCGCCAAGAACGCATCGAGCAAGCGGAACAGGCGCAACAGCACCATCTGTTGTTCGTGGGTGGGCGTCGATAGTTCTTCAATACGTCCATCCGCGAACTCCACCAACCGAGAGCAATGGTCCGTGAGCCAAAGATAACCGCCCACGTTCCAGCATCCTTGCGGGGGGCGAATGTCAAGCAGTAGGCCGTCGGCCTCGTCTTGGGTGGTTTGCAGGTGCTCATGGACGAACTGTCGCATGTTGGATGGGATGCGTGTTACGAGGCCGCTCCACCGCCTTGTTCCGGGACATAGCCAATGTCGGCGTTGTCGCCCTCGCCGCCTTCGGCTTGGTCGGCGCCTAGGGAGTACAGGACGAAGCCTTGCAGGTTCTCGACCGGGCTCTCGTAGCGGTAGGGAGTGCGCCAGGGGTCGGCGGGGAGTTCGTCGTCTAGGTACGGGCCACGCCAGTAGTCGGCGACTTCCGGGGGAGGTGACATGAGCGCGGCCAGGCCCTCGGTGGTGGTGGGGTAGCGACCTACGTCGAGGCGGAATGCTTGCAGCCCGGAACGGAGGCTCTTCACCTGCACCTCGGCGGCGCGGACATTGGCTTGATCCACTTGGCCCATGATCCGCGGGGCGACGAGGCCGGCGATGAGCACGAGGATGACCAGCACGACCATGACCTCGATCAAGGTGAACCCGGCGGACGGGGAGCGGCTTCGGCCGGATCGAAATGTCACTGGCAGAGCGGCGGAGGGTTGGTGAAACGTCTGCATGTTCAGCCCGCACCGTGGGTGGCATTGCTGGCGGTAGTTTAGCGCCGTTGTGGCAGGCGTAGGCCGGCTTGTTGGTGGCGTTGTTCGAGGCTGGCGCTTTGTTGGCGTTGGTCTGGAGCGAGGGTTGCGGTGGCCTCGGCCGGCGCCGCTGCGTGCGTGCCTTCGGCACGCTTGGAGGGCGGGACGCCCTCCGTCCAGAGAGGCCCTGCATCGCAGGGGCTGTTGGTTCGGTGCTTGCCGGCGGGCCCGGAGTGGTGTTAGAGCGCCACTTCGTTGACGCTGGTGATGGCCAGCATGATGCCGATCATCACGAGGCCCAGGAAGCCGCCGATGAAGATGATGGCGAGCGGTTCGATCAGGGCCAGCACGCGCTTCATTCGGCGGGCGCTGTTTTCTTCGTAAAGGCGCGCCAGGGCTCTGGCCATCTCCGCGAGTTGGCCGGATTGTTCACCGACGCGGAGGAGGTTGTAGCCGGTGGGGGTTAGGGCGGCGCGACTCTCGAGCGCCTCGGAGAGGGCGACGCCGCCGCGCACGTCGCCGGCCACTTGGGTCAGCATGGTGCGACGGCGGCTGATGCGGACGCCGCGACCGGCGAGGTCGAGGGCGTCCATGAGTTCCACGCGGCTGCCGAGCATGGCGCCCATCACGGCAGCCCACTTGGCGGTGTCGAGTTCCGTGTACCACTGGCCGAGCACGGGAGCACTTGCGAGGATGTCCACGACCCGCTGACGGGCGGCTGGGCGCTGCAGGACGATCGCGGCCGCAACAAGGCCGGCCACGAGCGCGAGGCCGAGCCAGGCGCCGTTGTCGTTCATCCACAGGCCCGTTGAGAGCACGACATCGGCCAAGAGCGGAAGATCGGGGTGGTCGGTCAGGATGTCTGCAAACTGCGGCACCACGAACATGAACACGACCAAGATGGCGGCGGTGCCGCCGGCGACCAGAATCGCGGGATAGGTGAGCGCGCCGCGCATGTCGGAGGCGACGCGTTCGTCGTAGTCCATCTGCTGCACTGCCTCGCGCAGAGATTCGGCCAGTGTGCCGCTGAGTTCCCCGGCCTCGACGAGGTGGAAGACGTAGTCCGGCAGGTTCAGGTCGCTCGCGCGCAAGGCGCCGAGGAAGTTCTGGCCGCGCAGGAGTTCGCGACCGATGGCCTCGAAACCGGCGACGAGCTGCGGGTGGTAGCTGCCGCGGCTCTGGGCCGTCACGGCATCGCTGAGAGCCACGCCGGATTCGAGCAGCGTTGCGAGTTCGCCGAAGGCGACGACCAGGTCGCGGGCGCGCAGGCGGCGACGGATGGCGAAGCTGCCGGCGGTGGACTTGGCCTCGGCGACTTCCATGACGGTGTGGCCGTCGGCGACCAGCGTTCGGGCAAGTTCCTCAGGCGAGGCGGCGTCGGCCTCGCCGTTTACGGTTTGGCCGTCGGGGGCGATGGACTTGTAGGTGAGCGTTGGCATGTCTCGGTGGATTATCCATCAAGCCGGAGCCCGCGCCCTATAGCCCCGTCCACGCGCACGACTGTGCGACATTGCCTGCTAGGGTGCGTGGGACGAATTGGGTGTGTGGCGGGATCGCTCGACTTGTCTCGGTGGATTATCCATCAAGCCGGGGCACGCGCCCTATAGGCCCGTCCATGCGCACGACTGTGCGACATTGCCTGCTAGGTGCGTGGGACGAATTGGGTGTGTGGCGGGATCGCTGGATCGCTCGAGCCGCGTCATAGCCGGAGCCCGCGCCCTGCGGGCGCGTTCGAGGGCGAGACGCCTCGCTCCATTGACGCGACCTCGGACTTGGTGACAGGCCCTCGGAGGGAAGGCATTCTGCCTTCCCTGGCGCCGAAGGCGCATCCTTGGCAATTAGAACGCCGCCAGCACGCCTAACGGCGTGCAGGGAAGGCAGAATGCCTTCCCTCCAAAGGCCCGTCCGTCACTCATCCACGAGGGAGAGTCGGGTGACCTCCTCTGCCGTCGTGACGCCGCGGGAGGCCTTGATCAGGCCGTCTTGGGCCAGGGTGCGACAGCCGTTGGCACGGGCGTGGCGCTTGAGGTCGTTCAGGGTGGCACCGGCGACGATCATGTCGCGCAGTTCCGCCGACATGGGGGCGAGTTCGTAGATGCCGGTGCGGCCCCGGAAGCCTGTGTGCTGACAGTGGTCGCAGCCTGGCGCGTGCACCCATTCGTTGCCGACAAGATCGGCCGGGAGCGCGGCGAGCTGGTCGTCGAGATGCGACGGCGCCGGCACGGGTTCCGCGCAATGCTTGCACACCCGCCGCACCAGGCGCTGTGCCTGCACGCCGCGCACCGGGGCGGCGACCAGGAACGGCTCCACGCCCATGTCGATCAGGCGCGTGAAGCTGGCGATGGCGTCGTTGGTGTGGACGGTGGAGAGCACGACGTGGCCGGTGAGGGCGGAGCGGATGGCGATTTCGGCGGTTTCGAGGTCGCGAATCTCGCCAATCATGATGACGTCCGGGTCGTGGCGCAGGATGGCGCGCAGGGCCCTTGCGAACGTGTAGCCAATCTCGGCGTGGGTCTGGATCTGGATGATGCCCGGCATCTGGTATTCCACCGGGTCTTCGACGGTGATGATCTTCTTCACGCCGTCGTCCGCCTCCTGCAAGGCGGCGGCAAGGGTGGTGGACTTGCCGGAGCCGGTGGGGCCGGTGACCAGGACAATGCCGTTGGTGGCCTGGAACCAGCTTCGGAACATGGCGAGGTGGTCCGCTTCCATGCCGAGGTTGCCGAGAATGAGTTCCTCGCGTTCCTTGGCGAGCATCCTGAGCACGATGGATTCGCCCAGGGCACAGGGCACGGTGGAGACGCGGATGTCCATCTCGCGGCCGGAGATGCGGCGGCTGATGCGGCCGTCCTGGGGCAGGCGCCGCTCGGCGATGTCGATGCCGGCGATGAGCTTGATGCGGGAGGCTACCGCCGGGAAGCGGTCGAGCGGTTGGGTGAGGCGGGTGTGGAGCACGCCGTCCACCCGCATGCGCACGACGAAGCTCTCTTCGGCGGGTTCGACGTGGATGTCGGAGGCGTCAATGTCCACAGCCTGCGCGAGCAGGTTGTTGACGAGCTCGATGATGGGCGCCTCTTCGGCCATCTCCCGAAGCTGGCGCGCCACGTCGCCGCTGAAGAGCCCCTCCATCGCCCGTTCCTTGCGCACGGCTTCGACGAGGCGGTCGATGTGGTGGTTGGCGGCGACGTGAAAGGCCAACGTCTCGGTCGGGTAGAAGTGGGTGAGCACTTCCATCAGGGCACGGTCGCTGGCATCACGGGCCAGGCAGCAGAGGGGGCCGGTGGGTTCGCCGTCGCCGTCTTCGGCCTCGATTTCGGTGGCCTCGTCATCGCCGCTTCGCCACATCAGCACGGCGTGGTCCAGGAACCAGTCGAGCTTGATGGGGGATGCGTCCATGAAGCGATAGAGGCTTAAGGGTTCTGGCAGGTCTTCGGCATCGCGCACCCAGGTTGCGCCAAGCTGGTCGGCGACGACACCGAGCAGGGCATCTTCCGACAGCGCGCCGGTGCGCACGAGGAGGGGGCCCAGTCGACCGCCGACGGTGCGTTGGATCTCAAGCGCCCGCGCGACGTCCTGCTCGGTGACATGGCCGGCCTGGGCCAGCATCTCGCCGAGACGCCGCTCGGAAACAGACCATGCCGGCTGTTCGGGTGTCACGTTGGCTTTCTGCGGGTTCGGATGCATCAGACTTTGCCGAGGCCCTGCGCCTAGAGCATCTTACATCGCCCGCACATAGCGAAGCGTGTCGTCCAAGGCGCGCTCAAGGCTGGTGAAGAGTTCGTCCACCTCGTTCTCGCTGATGACGAGGGGTGGGCAGAGCGCCAGCACGTCGCCCAAGGCGCGGGTGACCAGGCCGTGTTCCAGCGCACGGGTCATGCAGTGGGCACCGACGCCGGCAGAGGCTTCGAAGGGCTTGGCGGTGACCTTGTCGGCCACCAGTTCCACGGCGCCGATGAGCCCGACGCCTCGGGTATCGCCTACCAAGGGGTGATCGGCCAAGGCGCTGAGCCGGGCCTGGAAGGATTCGCCCACTTTGGCGGCGTGGGCGAAGATCTCACGTTCCTCCATGATTTCGAGGTTGCGCAAGGCCACGGCGGCACACACCGGGTGGCCGGAATAGGTGAAGCCGTGGGCGAAGTTGCCGACTTCCGGGCTCGCGTCCACCATGGCTTCGTAGATGAACTCCGGAATGATGACGCCGCTCAAGGGCAGGTAGGCCGACGAGACCGCCTTGGCGATGGTCATGGTGGTCGGACGGATGTCCAGGGCCTCTGCCCCGAACGCCTTGCCGGTGCGGCCGAAGCCGCAGATGACCTCGTCGTCGATGAAGAAGATGCCGTGCCGGTCCAGCACGGCCTGGATCTTCGGGTAGTAGTCGGCCGGCGGCACGATCACTCCGCCGACGCCCATCACCGGCTCGGCGATGAAGGCGGCGACGGTGTCGGGGCCCTCGCTCTCGATCAGCGCTTCGAGGGAATCCGCCATGCGGGTGGTGAACTCTCCCTCGGACTCCCCCTCTTGCCGCTCGCGGTAGTAGTGCGGGAAGTCGGTGTGCAGCACGTTCGGCAGCGGCAGGTCGAACTGGGCGTGGAACGGCGGCAGGCCCGTGAGGCTGCCGCTCGCCACGGTGACGCCGTGGTAGCCGCCGCGCCGGGCAATGATCTTCTTGCGTTCCGGCTTGCCGATGAGGTTGTGGTAGTACCACATCAGCTTCACCTGGGTGTCGTTGGCGTCGGAGCCCGAGAGGCCAAAGAACACCCGCCCCGACTCGATCGGCACCATCGATTTGATCTTCTCGGCCAGCAGCACGCTCGGCTCGTTCGTGCGGGCGGCGAAGAGCTGCGAATAGGCGAGTTTCTTCATCTGTTCCTCGGCGACGCGAGCGAGCTCCTCCTCGCCGTAGCCAAGCGCCGTGCACCACAGGCCCGCCATGCCTTCGAGGTATTGCTTGCCCTTGTTGTCCCACACGTACACGCCCTTGGCGTGGGTCTGCACCAGCGGCCCCTCGCGGTGCAGTTGCCCGAGATTCGTGGCGGGGTGCAGAAGATGCGCGAGATCGCGGGCCTCGATGGAGTCCGGCGCGAATTCGTTGTGCAGTGCTTGGCTCACGGTGCTTCCTTTGGTGGGGGTGCGCGCGCGCCCTAGCGGGCGCGCCGTTGCCGGTTTCGCCGACGAAACCGCGTATTTTGCCGGAAAGGGACGCCTAGGGGGCGAGCTTGGCACCCTTTCCATTCTGAGGCGACCGGAGATAGCGGCGCTCGACGCGGGGGCCGATTCGCACCAGCAGTTCGTAGGGGATTGTGCCCGCGAGGGAGGCGGCTTCGTCCAGGGAGACGTTGCGGCCGAAGAGTTCGGCGCGCTCGCCAGCGCGGAGGGTCTCGGCGATGGACGTGGCGTCGATGGTGAGGGTGTCCATGGAGATGCGGCCCAAGATGGGGAGGCGGTGGCCGCGGCAGGCGACGGTACCGCGGCCGCCGAGGGTGCGGGGAATGCCGTCGGCGTAGCCCGCGGCGATGACGGCCAGCGTCGAGGCTCGCGTGAGGGTGTGGGTGGCGCCGTAGCCGATGGTTTCGCCCCCTGTGGCGTGGCGTATGGAGAGGATTGGGGCGTTTAGGGTCGCCACCGGGGTTACCGGGCTTGGCTGATCTGTCAGCGGGTTGCCGCCGTAGAGGCCGATGCCGAGGCGGGCGATGTCGCGGCCTTGGCTGGCGCCGGCGAGGTTGCCGGTGCAGGCGGCGGCGGAGTTGGCGAAGCTTGTGGGGATGCCTTGGAACATCTCGGCGATGCGTTCGCAGCGCGCCCGCTGGACGGCGTTGAGGGGATGGTCCGGAGTGTCGGCGCAGGCGAGGTGCGACATGACCACGGCGATTTCGAAGCCTTGGAATGTCGCTCCGTCGACGGATTCGAACGGAAAGCCGAGGCGGTTCATGCCGGTGTCGATGTGGATGGCGGCGGGGCGGTGGCGGTGGCGCTTCCAGAGCTCGAGTTGGTGCGGGTCGTTTAGCGTGGGCGTGAGACCGGCGCTTGCCATTTTGGCGGCGGTGGCGGCGTCGGTGGGGCCAGACAGGACATGGATTTCGCAGGAGGTCGCGCGAGGAAGAATGTCGCGAAGCGCCTCGCCTTCCGGCAGCGTGGCGACAAAGAAGCGGCGGCAGCCGAGGGAGGCCAGAGCGTGCGCGACGGGTTCCACGCCTAGACCGTAGGCGTTGGCCTTTACGACGGCCCCGGATTCCGCGCAACCGGCGTGGGCGGCGGCGGTTTGGAGGGTGCGCCAGTTGGTCGCTAGGGCACCGAGATCGACGGTCAGGCGGGGGAATGACATGGGGTATCGGTGGTGCTGGTCATTGCATGGAACGCGCCTGGCGGCGCGCGGAGGGCGGGACGCCCTCCCTCCAATGGCAGGGCCTCGGCGTGACCGGAGGACCTTCGGTGCGAGGGGGCCTCATTGCATGTCACGCGCCTGGCGGCGCGCGAAGGGCGAGACGCCCTCCCTCCAATGGCAGGGCCTCGGCGACCGGAGGACCTTCGTTGGGAGGGCCCTCGGAGGGAGGGCGTCTCGCCCTCCATCATGCGCCGCCGGGCGCGCTTTATTCTGTGGGTCTGATTGCTGCCGGGCGCTCAGGGCTATCACTTGTCGGAGTTGGCACCGACCGGGCGGTGTTCGTGGCCGGGGCCGGGGGTTATGTGCAGGAGGGTTGTGGGTTCCAGCATCTCTAGGCGGTGCCATTCGCCCTTGGGGACGATGCAGGCTTCGCCGGTGGCGAGGGGAAGCGGTTCAGGGTCGGAGTCGCTGATCACTTGGACGCGGCCGGAGATGACGTAGAGGAGTTCGTCGCCGTCTGGGTGCATTTCGCCGCCGTGGGGCGGCGCGTGGGTCATGTGGACGATTCCGGCGGTGAGACCGTCGATGCGTTCCGGTGGGCCGGGCCTCTGCTCCGCTGGCTGGATCGAGCGGTCGGGTGGGAAATGGAAGGCGAAGCGGGTGGGGTCGATTGGTTTGATTTTGGGCATTGATGGGTTCCGCAAGCCGTTCCGGGCGGGTCAGGCGTCGGCCAGCGCTGCCCGAGTGGCGCCGGCGGCCAAGAGCGCTTCCACGGCCGCTTCGTCGAAACCGACTTCCGCGAGGATTTCGCGGGTGGCCGAGGCGAACGCCGGCGCGGGTTCGCGGGAGCGGAAGCCGCCGCCGTCCATGCGCACCGGGGGCGAGAGCACCGTCATGTCGCCGGCGGTGGGATGCTCCAGGGTGTGGAACATCTCGTTGGCGCGGGCGTGTTCGTCGTCGAACAGTTCCACCGGGAACTTCACCGTCGAGACCGGCACGCCGGCCTCTTGCAGGACGGCGAGCCATTCGGCGCTCGGACGGCTCTGGAAGATGACCTCCGCCCGCTGCATGAGCGCGAAATAGTGCTCCGTTTTGCCTTCGTTGTCCGGGGCGTCCATTTCCGGGTCTTCGAGGCCGAGCGCTTCGAGGAAACGAACGCGCAGGGAGCGGCTGCCGCAAGCGATGGCGATCGGCGCGTCGGCGGTGGCGTAGGTGCGGAAATACACCTTCATCAGCGGCATCGCCCGGCCGGCCGACATGCCGGAAGCCTGCTCGGCGAAGCTCGCACCTTCGCGGCGCTGGTTCGCGAGGTGTTCCAGGGTTCCCTCATGCACCGGACCGTCCACGGCTTCCGAGCGGATGAGTTGGTTGTTGGCGAGCGTCATCGCCGCCTGCATGAGGGAGGTGTCGACGATACCGCCGCGGCCGGTGCGTTCGCGGCGGAGCAAGGCCGAGGAGATACCGAAGGCCAGCGACATGGCGCACATGTAGTCGGCGCTCACGGGGTCGCCCGGAGCCGGCAGGTCCCCCGCCATGCGGCCGTTCGCCGCCATCAGGCCGCTGCGCGCCTGCACCACGATGTCCATGCCGGCGAAGCCGGCATCCGGGCCACGCTTGCCGAAGGCGGTGACGGAGCCGACGATCAGGCGCGGATGCCGATTCACGAGCTCCTCGGCTCCAAGCCCAATCCGCTCCGCGAGACCGGGGCGGAAGTTCATGAGCGCGACGTCAGCGTCCTGCAGCAGGGCGCCCGTGACCGTGGCCGCGTCGGGATGCCGAAGGTTTAGCGGCAGCGAACGCTTGCCCCGGTTGCGGGAAATGAACGTGCGCGTCTCCATGGGCGCGAGCGGGCGCAGGATGCGGGTGGGGTCGCCATCGAGCGACTCGATCTTGATGACGTCGGCGCCACCCTCCGCGAGCAACTGGGCGCAGAACGGCACGGCGACAAACTGGCCGAACTCGATGACGCGAATGCCGTGGAACGGTTGCTGGTCTGATGGCGTGGGGTTCATCGCGGGGAACATAGCATTGTTGGCGGGCTTGAGCGCCGAGGCCGCCTTCAGTGGGCCAGGTGGACGGTCAAGCCGATTCGGTCGCGGTGGGCGAACTGACCGTAGAAGGCGTCTTGACGGCCTTCGAAGAAGTCGGCGAAGGCGGTTAGCGAAAGGGTCTTGCCGGCCTGCCACGTCAAGCGCGGGCGAATCAGGGCACCTTGGCCGGAGAGGCCGTGGTGCGTGGCGAGGCTGACGGCGAGGTCGGCGCTTTGGAAGGCGCGCTCGGCGTGGAGAACCGCGGTCATCTCGGTTTCGTCGCGCGCCATGCCAGGGACGTGGTCCAGCGCGGAGGTCTGGAAGAACTGCACGTCGATTCGCGTGTCGGCGAAGGCCGTCCAACCGACGCCGACCACCGAGGCGAACTCGGGGCTCGGGTGAATGTCGTCCGCGCCGTGGAAGTAGCGGCGGTCGCTTAGGGTGGCTTCCACGTGCAAGGCGTAGTCGCCATAGGTCTTGGCGGCGCTGGCGCCGAGGGTGGTCATGCGCGGCTCGAATGCTCGTCTGCCGGTCTCGTCGCGACGCCACACGGGCCAATCGTCGCGGTGGCGCAGGGCGTTGAGGGTTAGCGCCCAGCCATCTTTGGCGAAGGAATAGCGCAATCCCGGTTCAAGGTCGCGATAGCGGGACCGGCCAGGCGCCTTTGGGCGGTCGGCGTAGAACGCCTGCGCAAAGACACCTCCCGTGCGCGGCAGGCGGTGGCCTTCCCGCTCCAGCACCACGAGTGCCTGCAGCGTGCCCTGCCCCACCTGCCGCTCGGCATTCAGCATCCACAGCGGCGTGCGAGCGAGCTCGAAGCTCGAGAGCAGGAACTCGCGATAGCTCTCGGGGTTGACGATGTCGAGCACCTTGAGCCCCCGGGTCTTGCCCCAAACGACGGTCTGACGGCCGATGCGGAAACGCCAGTCGTCGCGGCGGATGTCCGCCCAGGCCTGACGCAATTCTGCTTCCGCGTAGGCATCGAGATGGTGGCGCACGGCAGATGGCGACGAGGGCCTGCCAGGAATCAAGGCATCCGACCATTCACGGCGGATTCGGGTGGTGAAGTGGAAGGCGCTTAGCCCCAAGGCCTTGGGGGTACCGAAGCTGGCGCCCATGCCGGCGATTAGGGAGAGTTCCTCCTTTTGCTTGGAGGGGGCGGCGCTCGTAGTGCCCAAGACTGTGGTGGCGCGGATGTCGGCTTCAAATGAGAGCGAACTGGGCGTCGGATTGGCAGCGGCGCGGGGAGCGACAACACGCGCGCCAGTGCGCTGCTGTCGGGTGGGCGTGGGGGTAGTCGCGCCTTGCGGCGCGCGGGAGGGCGAAACGCCCTCCCCCGCAAGCGAGTTGCCCGCGTCGTCCCCGTCAAGCGCGGCATTGGTCCCCTCACCACCAGGCTTCGATGCGTCTTTGGCGCCCTCCCCAGCAAGTTTCCATGCGTCGGCATAGCCGGCCTGGTGGAGAACTCGAACAGCCTCGACGGCCTCGGCATTTGCTGACCACGGGCCTAGGGCGACTCGATGCATCGGGCCGGTTGGTGTGGCCGCGACGAGGACGGTGGGGGACATCGAGGTTTTGCCCGCCACTTCTGCGGCTGCGGACTGCGCGGCGGATTGGTTGAGGAAGCTGCCGGCGATGGCCCAATACGGGCCGTCCTGCGTCGCGCCCCCTGCGGCATCCTGCGCCTTGGCCGCACACGAGAGGACCGCGAGGATCGCCGTGAGCAAGGCGATCCTCGTCGGCGTATCGCTGATTGTGATTGGCCGCCGCGCCTGCTGGCGCGTGGGAGGGCGAGACGCCCTCCCCCCAAAGGAGCGGCTTCGGCCGCGCCAACGTGCGTTCACTTACCGGTCTTGCCTTGCTTCACCAGGTCGCGCGGCGGGAGGGGGCGGGTGAACAGAAACGCCGCCACCGCGGCGAGGATGGCCACCTGCAACGCGAGCACCCAGAGCGGCACCCCCAGCGCCATAGAGATGGCCAGAACTGCGACCATGGCGATCCCCGCCGCCATCTTGCCGCGACGAGATATGGCGTGGTGGTTGCGCCAGTCCGACAGCATGGGGCCGAAGGTGCGATGGTTCACCAGCCAGTCGTGCAGGCGATCGGAGCCGCGGGAAAAGCAGAACGCCGCAAGGATCAAGAACACCGTGGTGGGCATCAGCGGCACCACCACCCCAACCATGCCGGCACCCAAGGCGAGCCAGCCCCCTGCGAGCCAGAGCGCGCGTGCCAAAGCGCCGGGCTGGCGCTCGGGGCCTCGGTCTTGCTGCGTTGCTGGCTTTGACTCGCTCAAGAGTCTTCAGCCGGTATGGGCCTTGCGGTAGCCGGTGAGCTTGTAAGTGACCACAGCCATTGCCACCTCTTCACCGCCGGCGTTCGTCACCGATACGTCGCCCGTGCAAAGCGTGCCGCCGCGACGACGCACGGTGGCGGTGGCCGTGAGGTCCGTGGCCACTGCCAGGTTCAGAAAGTTGACGGTGAAGCCCACGGTGGCGCCCCGAGATTGGGGGGTCACGTCGGGTGACGACCAGAACGCGGCGGTTGCGGCGATGTCGATTAGGGCGCTGATGGCGCCGCCGTGGATGCGGCCGATGCCGAGGTCGGGCCGCCAGGGCAGGTGCACCACCACTCGGTCCGTTTCCTGCGCAACGAGTTCGGTACCGAGCAGGGCCGCGAAGTTCTCGGTGGCAATGGCGTGGGCGCGGCTTTGCGTGTTCATCGTTTGTGGTTGTTCCCTCAGCGGCGGTCCGGGAGCCTTCGCTGGCGCGAAAACTCCTGCGCTTGTGTCTCCTCTTCGCATCATCGTGAATAATGCACCTTGGTCCGATTCCGTGCGGCAACGCCAGTCTCAAGGAGGGCAAAACTGTGGCAGAGCCTTTGGACATTCCGAGCATCTTGAGCCACGTGTCGGTGGGCAGCAACGACCTCGAACGGGCGCTCGCATTCTACGATGCCGTGCTCGCGACGGTGGGCGCGGAGCGCAAGCACGAGGTTCCAGGGTTCGCCGTGGCCTACGGCAAGCTGTTCCCGGAGTTTTGGGTGCAAACGCCGTTCGACGAGAAGACGGCGAGCGTCGGCAACGGCGTTCACTTCGCCTTCATCGCCATGACTCGGGACCAGGTGCACGCGTTCCACGCGGCAGCGCTCGCGGCCGGCGGCAAGGACGAAGGTGCGCCGGGGCCTCGCCCCCAGTATGGCGACGACTACTACGGCTGTTTTGTTCGTGACCTGGACGGCAACAAGATCGAGGCGTCGCTGCTTCAGGTGATGGACTAGCCGGATGGCAGCGCGGGCGGAAAGACGGAGTTTCTGGACTTGGGGCTATGTCTCGGACGAGCCGAGCGATGCCGAACGCGCCGAAGCGGCGCGGGGGCTGTCCGAGCGGATCGGTGCGGAGGTGACGCCGCCGGCCATCGCACAGATTGCGGACATTGAGCTCGGCAAGCCCAGGCTCGAAGTGCCCACCGCGCTCGCCGGCTGGGTCTCCACCGACCACGCCGAGCGCGTGACGCACACCTACGGCGGCCATTCGCTCGAGCTCTTGCGCGCCATGCGGGGCGAGTTTGTCGATCCGCCGGATGCGGTGGCGCATCCGCGCAACGAGGCGGAGCTCGAGGCCACGCTCGCGTGGTGCGATCGCTCCGGCCACGCAGCGATGCCCTATGGCGGCGGCACTTCGGTGGTTTGGGGAGTGAACGCGCCAACCGATGCCGACGGCGCCGTCACCATCGATCTCGACGAAATGAACTCGGTGCTGGAAGTGGATGACGTCTCCCGTGCCGGGCGTTTTCAGGCCGGCATCCTCGGGCCGGACCTCGAAGCAGCACTGAAAGCCAAGGGGCTGACCCTGCGCCACTATCCGCAGAGCTTCCCGTGGTCCACCGTGGGCGGCTGGGTGGCCACGCGTTCCGGTGGGCACTACGCCACCAATCACACGCACATCGACGACTTCGTGGAATCGACCCGAATGCTCACGCCGCGGGGCTGGATGGAGTCGCGCCGCCTTCCCGGCAGCGGCGCGGGGCCGAGCCCGGATCGACTGGTGCTCGGTTCCGAAGGGACGCTGGGCGTCATCAGCGAGTGCTGGCTGCGGTTGCAGAAGCGGCCCGTCTTTCGCGCCACCGCCGGCGTCACGTTTGCCGACTGGGCAAGCGGCTGCGAAGCCGTGCGGCAAGTCGCCCAAGCGAAGCTATGGCCGGCGAACCTGCGCATCCTGGACCCGGTGGAAGCGGCGGCCAGCGCCGGGCTAGACGGCAACCGCGCCTTGCTCATCATCGGTTTCGAGTCCGCCGACGTGCCGCAGGGGGAGAATGTGCGGGCAGCGGTGGCAATCGCGCGGGACTGCGGCGGCAGCATCGACGACGACGCCATCGTCGTGGACGATGGCGACGGCAAGCCTACAGGCCGCGCCGGGGCGGTGGGAGCCTGGCGCAATGCCTTCATCGGCGTCAACGCCGGTCTTACGGCCGGCATTGGCCTGCTCTCCGACACGTTCGAAACGGCGATCACCTGGGACCGCTGGCCCGCCTTCGATACCGAGGTGCGGCAACGGGTTGGAGCCGCGCTTGACGATGCCGTGGCCGGCGGGCGGCTGTCGTGCCGCTTCACCCACGTCTATCCCGACGGCCCGGCGCCCTACTACTCCTTCAGCGGCGTGGTGCCGGTGGGGGCGGAAGAGGAACGCTGGCGTGCCGTGAAGGACGCAGCGACGGCCGCGGTCGTGGCGGCCGGCGGCACGGTAACCCACCACCACGCGGTCGGCCGCATGCATCGCCCCGGCTGGGAGAAGCAACGCCCTGCCCTCTTCGGCGACCTCTGGCGAGCCACCAAGCGCAGCGTCGATCCGAACGGGATCATGAATCCGGGGGTGCTGGTGGATCCTTGACCCACGGCCGGGATCACTACCCGAGGAAGCACCTACACCGCTTGCAGGCGCTCCAGGCGGCGAATCCAGATGTTGCGGAACTGCACGGGGTCGCCGTGGTCTTGCAGCACCAGCGGCCCCTCCGGGCCGTGTTCCTCGTCGTAGCTGGCGAGGGCCCGGTGCTTGGTGGGGCCTTGGATTGGTTGACGCAGGTGAGCAAGGACGCCGTTGTGGAAGACGGTCAGGGTCGCCGGCGAGGCAATGGCGCCGCCCTCGTACACCGGCGCCTCGAAGACGATGTCGAAGGTGTGCCAGTGGCCGGGTGGAACGCTGGCATTGGCTAGCGGCGGATACTGGCCATAGATGGACGCGGTAAGACCGTCGGCGTAGGTGGGGTTGTCGTAGCCGTCGAGCACCTGCACCTCGTAGTGCCCCATCAGGAAGACCCCGGAGTTGCCCCGGCCCTGGCTGTCGGCATGGATCTCGGTGGGAGCGCGCCACTCGACATGGAGCTGGCAGGTGCCGAAGTGCTGCTTGGTGCGGATGTTGCCGGTGCGCGGCGCGATTTCCACCGCACCTCCCGCAACGAGCGTCCACGGCGCCGCGCCGCCCTCCCGAACACCCTCCCAAGCGTCGAGATTGCTGCCGTCGAACAGGATCACCGCATCGGACGGCGGCCGTCCCGCCGCCACCTGGGTGGAGCCCGTCGCCGGCGTCACCACCGGCGGCGACGGCCGGTCGATGTCGTGCACCCGCCACGTCTGCCCCGGAATCACCGGCGTGTCCGTGTACCCCTTCGGCAGTTCCTTGATCTCGCTTGCCATATGCCCGCCCCCTGCAAAGTCGGCGAATACTAGCAGTCTGTCGGACTTGGCAATGGGACGGTTCTCGGAGGGAAGGCAGAATGCCTTCCCTCCGAAGGCCCGCCCTGCACATGCGCTAGCGCGCCCTGACGGGCGCGTTGGCAGTTCGCTGCGCGAACTGCTGGCCGTCAGGGCGCGCTATCATCGTCTGCGGCCAAGGCAAATTGACGCAAGCTTGAGGAGCAGCCATGAGCGAGGCAGTGGATTACCGGTACATCGGCTCACGACCGATTCGGCCGGATGGGGTGGAGAAGGTCACCGGGCGGGCCAATTTCGGCGCCGACGAGGCCTTGCCGGGGATGATCTACGGCAAGGTCACGCGCAGCCCCCACGCCCACGCCCGCATCCTCTCCATCGACACCGCCAAGGCAGAGACGATGCCGGGCGTGCTTGCGGTGATCACTGCCGCAGATTTTCCGGACCGCTCCGGCTTCGGCTTTCGCCTGCGCGGCTTCAGCGACAACCTGATGGCGAGCGACAAGGTGCTCTTTCAGGGACATCCCGTGGCCGCCGTTGCGGCCACCTCGATCCGCGCCGCGGAACTCGCTGCCGACGCCATCGAGGTGGAATATGAAGCGCTGCCGGCCGTCACCGATGCGCTCGAGGCGATGCAGCCGGACGCGCCCATCCTGCACGAGGCGATGATCACGCAAGGCGCAGAGCAGCCGAACGACGGCCCCACCAACATCTCGACGCAGAATCGCATCGCCAAGGGCGACATCGAGGCCGGTTTCGCCGAAGCCGACGAGATCGTCGAGCGCACCTTCGTGACGCCCATGGTGCATCAGGGGTACATCGAGCCCCACGCTTGCGTCGCGGTGTGGAAAGAGGACGGCCAGGCGACGCTCTGGTGCAGTTCCCAAGGCCACTTCGATATCCGCAACGCCACCGCCCGCACCCTGGGCATGGACCTAGGGGACTTGCGCGTAGTGCCGCAGGAAATCGGCGGCGGCTTCGGCGGCAAGACGACGATCTACCTCGAACCCTTGGCGCTCAAGCTGTCGCAGAAGAGCGGGCGTCCGGTGAAGATGGCCATGACCCGCGAGGAGGTCTTCCGCGCCACGGGCCCCGCCTCCGGCACCATCAACACCGTGAAGATCGGCTGCAAGCGCGACGGCACCATCACCGCCATGCAGGCGCAGCTCATCTACGAGGCCGGGGCGTATCCCGGCAGCCCCCTCGGCGCCGGCAGCATGTGCATCTTCGCGCCGTACGACGTGGAGCACGTGCTGATCGAAGGGCAGGAAGTGGTGGTCAACCGGCCTCGGGTGGCCGCCTACCGCGCGCCGGGAGCACCGCAGTCCATGTATGCCGGCGAATCCGTGCTCGACGAACTCGCGCAGCGCATCGGCATGGACCCCATCGACTTCCGCCTCAAGAACGCCGCCACGGAAGGCACCCACGCGGCCTATGGCCCCACCTTCCAGGCCGTCGGGCTGGTGGAATGCCTCGAAGCCGCCAAGTCGCATCCCAACTACGCCCGCGAGCTGGCCGAAGGCCAGGGCCGCGGCATTGCCGTCGGCTTCTGGTTCAACGGCGGCAATCAGTCCGCCGCCGAAGTGCACGTCAGCGACAGCGGCATGGTGAAGGTGGTGGAGGGCAGCCCCGACATCGGCGGCAGCCGCGCCTCCATGGCGCTGATGGCAGCGGAGACGCTCGGCATTCCCTACGAGCGCATCCGCGTCAACATTTCCGACACCGACAGCACCGGCTACTGCGCCACCACCGGCGGCAGCCGCACCACGTTCGCGACGGGTCTCGCGGTGATGCGTGCCTGCGAAGACGCCATCGTCGAACTCAAGAAGCGCGCCGCGCTCACCTGGGGCATCGACGAGGATCAGGTGGATTGGGCGGAAGGCGAGGCAAGGCCGAAGCCCGGTGTGAATGTGGAAGTGGACCCTCTCTCCATCGGCGATCTCGCCAAGAACGCGGCTCGAACTGGCGGTCCGATTTCTGGCCTCGCGACGTTGAACGCCCAAGGCCCGGGGCCAGCCTTCTCCGTGAACATGACCGACGTGGAAGTGGACGAGGAAACCGGTCGCGTGACGGTGCTTGGCTTCACCGCGATCCAAGACGCCGGCAAGGCCATCCACCCCGACTACGTGGAAGGCCAGATGCAGGGCGGCGCTGCCCAAGGCATCGGCTGGGCGCTGAACGAGGAGTACATCTACGACGCCGACGGGGTGCTGGAGAACCCTGGTTTCCTCGACTACCGCGTGCCGGTGGCATCGGACCTGCCGATGATCGACACCGAGATCGTTGAAGTCCCCAACCCCAACCACCCATTCGGGGTGCGCGGCTGCGGCGAGACGCCCATCGTGGCGCCCTTGGCTGCGGTGGGGAATGCGGTCAGCCGCGCCATCGGCAAGCGAATGACGGAACTGCCGCTATCGCCACCGAGGGTGCTGGAGGCGATTTCGCACGAGTGACCGCCAGCGTGATGCGGGTGTCGGGAGGGTAGGCATTCTGCCTTCCCAAACGCCGACAGGCGCTGCACTTGGCCAACATGTCAGAGCGCCTTCGGCACGCTTGGAGGGCGGGACGCCCTCCCTCCGGGGGCCGACGGTCCCCTTGATGTTCCGGTGCTGAACAAGGCGGGCTCCTTGGAGGGAAGGCATCCTGCCTTCCCTGCGCGCCCTCTGGCGCGCTGACCGCGACCGGCAATGAGAAAGCGCCTATCGAAAGGCCCAACGAAGTTCCGACGCCGTTTCCACTCAGGCTTCGCGCCAGATTCTTCCTCTTGCTCGGACGGGGTCGAGCAGGGATAGGTCGCCTTGCTCCACCTCGAAGCCCTTGGGGAATGGGGGGCGGGGTTCCATGCCTAGAGAGGCCATAACGCGGTCGTCGCGGTAGTAGCACTGGGCGGTCATGCTGACGATGGCGCGCAGGTGCTGGTTGCCGGATTGACTGAAGGTGGCGATGGCCGCTGCCTTGTCTTCGTCGCCCAAGGTGGTGAACGGGCCGCCGTGGCGGGACTCGGCGATGTCGTCCAGAGCTGCCAGGCCCTCGACCACCGGCTCCGGGTGGCGTTTCACGAGCGTCAGGATGTCGGCGAAGATGATGGGGTCGGCGGCGCTGGGCACAGCGTACTCCTCACTCGCCGGGATCATCGCGCCGACGATTTCGGCAAGGGCGGTTTCCTGATCGGCGTTGAGCGGGTTGTCGGTGGCGATCGTGTTGTCGCTCATGGCTATGTCTCCTTCTGGCCTTCGGTGCAACCACTCAGTCGAAGAGGTTGGCGAGGCGTTTCTTGATCTGATCGGCGATGTAGAGCGCTAGCGCCTGGATGGTGCGGGTGGGGTTCACGCCGGCGGAGGTGACGAAGATGCTGCCATCGACGATGAAGAGGTTCTTCACGTCGTGGCTGCGGCCCCACTCGTTGACGACGGACTTCGCCGGGTCCTTCCCCATGCGTGCCGTGCCCATCAGGTGCCAGCCGCCGGCGGCGATGGGCGATTCCGAGATGATGTCGGTGGCACCGGCGGCGCGCAGCACTTCGGATGCCCGTTCCACGGCGAAATCCAGCATGCGGCGGCTGTTCTCGCTCAGCGTGTAATCGATCTTCGGCGCCGGGATGCCGTGGATGTCGGTGAGTTCGGGATCGAGCGTCACCCGGTTGTGTTCCTCCGGCAAGTCTTCGCAGATCGCCACCATGCCGGTGATGCGACAGAAGAGATCGCGATAGGCACGATGGTGCTCGGCGCCCCAAGGGATGCGGCCCGACATCATGCCGGTCATGGCCGTGGCAACCGGGCCGCGGCCCCGGTTGATCTCGTAGGTGAAGCCGCGCACGAAACCGCGCGACTCGTCCGTCTCGTAGAACTCCTTGCTCCAGATGCACACGCCCGGGCCGCGAAAGCCATCGAGTTCTTCCTCGAAGATGCCTTGGATCGAGGCGTAGGGGTGGAACATCAGGTTCTTGCCGACGAGGCCGCTCGAATTGGCGAGTCCGTCCGGGAATCGTTCGGAGGTGGAGTTGAGCAGGATGCGGGGCGTGCCGACGCCGTTGCAGGCCATCACCACCACTTCCGCCGCTTGAAAGCGCTCCTCGCCGTCGCCGTCGTAGTACCACACGCCCGAAGCCATGCCTTCGTCATTGACGGCAATCTCGCGTACCCGGCAGCGTGTGCGCACCTCGACCCCGGCGCGCATCGCATGGGGCCAATAGGTGATGTCGGTGCTGGCCTTGGCGCCCTGAGCGCAGCCGCTGGTGCAGGCACCCAAGTTGATGCACTGGTCGCGACCGTCGTGTAGCGCAGTGGCAACGGCGGTGTCGGATGGCCACCAATGCCAGCCGAGGTCGTTGAACCCTCGCGCCAGCTTGTCGCCGGACTTGCCGAGCGGTACCGGCGGCAGCACGGACTGCTTGGCGGGGTAGGCGGGGTCGCCGGAAAGCCCGGACACTCCGGTCATGCGGTCGTCTTCAGCGTAGAAGGGTTCCAGGGTTTCGTAGTCCACGGGCCAGTCGTCGCCCACGCCGTCGAGGCTCGCGACGCGAAAGTCCGAGGGGTGAAAGCGCGGGAAATGGCCGGCGTAAAGGATGGTGCTGCCACCCACCGCGTTGAAGTTGGCAACGGCGATGGGCGAGTTCGAGTCGTTCACCGGGTAGTCAGTCGGCCGTCCGCGACGATTCGGACTGATGGCCATGTCGCCAAAGGCCCGCGACTCCCAATCGCGTCCAGAGCTCGGGTACTCGGCAGGGTTCATCCAGTCCCCCTGCTCGAGGCAAACGATGTGCATCCGCGTATCGGCCAGGCTCCACGCCACCGCCGCCCCGGACGCACCGGCACCGATGATGAGCACATCCACAGGCTGTTCGGCCACGGCTCCCCTCCCGAGCGAAACTCAAGCGGAGTATGCACGACACGTCCCGCGCGTGCGCCCGTGCGCCTGACGAAGGAAAGCGCCTATCGGCGCCTAGCAGTCTGTCGGACTTCGCCGTTTCGGCGAAGTTCGACGGAGTGATAGGTCGGCTTGGGCTGGGCAAGAAGCGTTGCCCGAAGGCAACGGTTCTTGTGGCGTTAGGGAAGGCAGAATGCCTTCCCTCAGAGGACCCGACATTTCCGACAGGGAGCGCATGATCCAAGTCAACGGGCAGAGGTTCCCTAACGAAGCGCGCCGGTACCCCGCTTGAGCTCCACCGTTTGGCCGGCCTCGAAGTCGCCGAAGTGTTCGACTTCCGTTTCGCCGGGCCAGCGCACGGTCACCTCTTCCACCTCGGTTTCCTCGCCGAGGCCGAAGTGCGGGCGGGGGTCGCTGTAAGCGAGGTAGCTGCCGTCCGGCTGGACGTTGCGCCAGACTCGCATCCCATCGACGACGGCGGAGACAGTGGCACCGTAGGCATCCCGGGGCGGGTCGCCGAGGACCGGGCGGAAGCGAATCCAGTTGCCGCGTTCCGGAGCGCGGTTCATCAAGAGGTACGGCGGGGCGTCGCGGTTGATGATGAGGAGATCCAGGCCGCCGTCGTCGTTCACGTCGCCGACGGCGAGGCCGCGGCTTGTGTGTTCAAGTGATTCGGCCACTCCGCCCCTCGGGGCGCGCTCCTCGAAACGGCCGCCCGGCATTCCTCGCAGCAACACGTTCGGTTCGTCGAAAATCGTCCCCTCGGACTGCTCGTCCTGGGTGACGGACGCGGACGGAGCGCTGACCTTGCCGTTGGCCTCGTAGAGGTCCAACCGGCCGTCGTTGTCGAAGTCCGCGAGGGTCACGCCGAAGCGGGTGAAGCGGCCTGTGATGCCGAGGCCCAACTCGGCCGTGACATCGCGAAAGTAGCCGCTCTCGTTGCGGAAGAACGAGTCGGTCTGGCCTTCGAGGTTCACCACCATCATGTCCATGTCGCCGTCGTTGTCGATGTCGGCCGCGGCAACGCCCATGCCGGCCTTGGCGACGCCGTGCTCGTCCACCGCGCTGCCCCAAAGCGTCGCCTGATCGGTGAAGCGCAGGCTGCCCTCGTTGACCCAGAACTGATCGAGCATCATGTCGTTGGCGACGAAGAGGTCCGTCGCGCCATCGCCGGTGAAGTCGGCGCCGACCAGGCCAAAGCCGTTGCCGAAGCCACTGCCGATGCCGGACTCGGCGCTGATGTCCGTGAAGGTGCCGTCGCCGTTGTTGCGGTAGAGCGTGTCCACCGCCGGGGCGTTGTAGTTCGCCGGCGGGCAGTAGGTGAGCAGGTTGCCGACATAGCAGCGGATTTCGCTCTCAATGCTCCAGTTGATGTAGTTGACGACGTAGAGGTCGAGGTCGCCGTCGGCGTCGAGGTCGAGGAAACCCGCACCCGTGCTCCAGCCCGGATCGCCAACAGCGGCCGCTTCCGTGACATCTTCGAAGCGGCCCGTGCCGTCGTTCTTGAGCAGCGCGTTGGCGCCGACGTTGGTGACGTAGAGGTCCACGTCGCCGTCGTTGTCGTAGTCGCCGGCGGCCACGCCCATGCCGTAGCCCGTGTCTGCAGCGCCGCCGCCATCCGCGGCCTTGTCGAATACGCCATCGCCTCGGTTCAGATACAGCTCGTTGCCGGGCAGTTTCGCACCAGGTTCCTGCGGGTACAGGCTGCCGGATTGGACGATGTAAGCATCGAGGTCGCCATCGCCGTCGACGTCGGCAAATGCGGCGCCGCTGCCGGTGATCTCTGGCAGCAAGGGGCGGCCAGCAAAACCCGACTGGTGGAAATAGGTGATGCCGCGAGCAGCCGCTTCGTTCGCGAACCACGGCGCTTCAGGCTCGCTCGCTTGCTCGGAAGAACACGCAACGAGGAACACGGACATGGCGACGAAAGCGCATGTGGCGCAGACGCGAAACTTGGCCTTGGAATGCATGGCGCGGGATTTTACTGGAGCGACTGGCGTCGGACGGACCCTCGTAGGGAAGGCATTCTGCCTTCCCTAAGCGCCGTTAGGCGCTTTCTGGCAAACGCGGGTCAGCGCGCCTGTCGGCGCAGGGAAGGCAGAATGCCTTCCCTCCGAACGCCCCAGAGTCGGCCAGCGCGCGTTGTGCAGCCGCCTAGCTCGGCCTCCAAAGCTCCGACGCCGATGGACCTAGCCTTCGTAGGTCCAGTTGGCGGCTTTCTCCAGTGCGTTGGCGCGGGCTCTGGCGCCGGCGAGTTCTTGGGGGTGGGTGGCCAGGCGTTCGGCCCAGTCGAGGGCCGAGGTTGCCTCCTCGAAGCGGCCGGCTTCCGCCAAGGAGCGGCCTAGGTAGATGTAGGCGAGCGTGAAGGACTCGTCGATGGCAGCGGCGCGCTCGAAGCGTTCGATGGCTTCGGGCCAGCGCTCGCGGGCACCTTCGATGATGCCGGCCTGATGGAGGAGCTGTTCCGGGGTTTCCGGGCCGTACTGAAGGGCTCGGTCGAAGGCCGCGATGGCTTCGTCGTAGCGGCGTTGCTGCATGTAGATCCGCGCCGCTTGCTGGTGCGCCCAAGCCTGCGCCGGATAGGCGGCGATGGCGGCGTCTAGATGCTCGAGCGCAGTTTCGAGTTCGTCGCGGTGGTAGTAGATGCTCGCGAGCACGTTGTAGTAGCGGTAGTACTCGGGGTCCACGTTGAGGCCGTGTTCGATCAACTCGAAGGCGCGCTCGGTGTTGCCGACCCGGCCCTGCGCCATGGCGAGGTTGGACACCACCGCCGGGTCCTCCGGCGTCGCCTCGAACATCGGTTCGAGCACTGCCACCGCCTCCTCGAACTGGCCGGAGTTCAACAGCCCCTCGGCATGCACCAGCCGCCCGCCGTGGCTGGCGAGGAACTGCCACTTCGGCTGGTGCCGTTCGTCGCGCCATTGCATGGGCGTTGCGTCCCTGCCGCGGGCGAGGGCGATGCGGGCCTCGTCCGTCATACCCACCGCCTGATAGGCCCGGCCGAGCAGGCGCTGGATGTGCGGGTGGTTGATGTGCGAGAGCCCCTGCAGCAGCGTGAGCGCCGCCTCGTGCTGCTGTTTCCCCATCAGCGCCTGGGCGATTCCCGCAGTGGCCGGAGCGCCGGCGCCGAGGTCCTCGGCACGTTCGAAGGCATCGATGGCTTCGTCGAAGCGCCCTAAGGCACGCAGCCAGCTTCCCCGCCAGAGCCAAGCCGGCACATATTGATCGTCGAGCTTCAAGGCCGCGTCGAGGACGCGCACTGCCTCGTCCGTGTCGCCGAGCTTGTGCATGAGTTGGGACTGGAAGTAGGGCCACAGGAACTCGCCCGGCTCCAGCGCCCACGCCTGGGCGTAGGTGGCGATGGCGGCTTCCTGGAAGTCGTTCATCTCGTAGGTCATGCCGAGCTCGCCGCGAGCTTGGCCGGAATCCGGGGCGGCTTCGGCCTTAGCGATCACCTTGGTGAGCATTTCCCCAAGCGCGATGTCGCTCTCGTTGTAGTCCACGAGCAGCACTTCGAGGTTGGGTGGCGGCGGCAGGGCGGCGTTCGGGAACGGGTCTTGTTCGCAAGCGGCCAATGCGATAGCCACTCCCCACAGCGTCAACAACCTGCGTACGGAGCGACGCCGGGCTACACCTCGCGTGCCCTGAAGGCCGTCGGGGCGTACCTTGGGGGGGAGGGCATCTTGCCCTCCCACGCGCCGCAAGGCGCGTCTGTGCCGACGCCTGCAAACGGTCATGGCTTTGTGTTTCTTAAGGAACGCGCCTGTCGGCGCGAGCGAGGGCAAGATGCCCTCGCCCCCAGCGGAGACGCCTCCCGCCAATGGTCCGTCAATCTAGGACCGTTCAGCCGTCCGGCAGGAGGGAGCACTTGCGGCGGTCGTCGGTGTTGAGTTCGACGCGTTCGCAGCGGATGCGGTTGGCGGTTACGGCGCGTTTGGAGGGGCCGATGATGCGGTAGCGTTCGCCGAAGAGGCTCGAGACCTTTTGCACCTCGACTCGGTCGCCCTTGCGGATCTTGCTCTCGCGCCAGACGTCGCCCTCAAAGAGGACTCGGTCGTCCACGGCGATTAACTGGCGGTCACGCACTAGCTTGCGCTGGGCCGTCACCTCGCCGGTGAAGTGCGAGGGGATTTCGAGCACCGTGCGATCCACTGTGGTTCGGGTGATCGCCACTTCGCTGAGTGTGGGCTCGGGATCGATCGTGGTTTCGCTCATGGGCTCGGCCGCCTGGTCGGCAGTCTGTGCCGGAAGCGGTTCGGGGGCGGTGGTCGGCTGAGTTCGGTCTCGCTTCAGCAGGCCCGTCACCCGGCCCCATATGCTGCGGCGGGGTTCAGCTTCGGCATCAGATACGGCTTCCGGCACTTCGACCGCTCGGGCCGCATCGGGTGCCGCAGCCTCGGGAGCTCTGAGCGTCCGGCGCAGGGTCTCGGCGGCAGCCAAGCACTCTTGCCGTCTCTCGGCGTCCTCGATTCCAACGCATCGCGCCTGAAGCTGGCACACGCCTCGCTCCGCTTCGGGCACGGAGGCGCACTCGTCACCCCATGCACTCGTCAGCGAAAGGACGAAGCACAGGCCAGAAAAGAAAAAAGCTCGGCGAAGGGGCTGCCTTCGCCGAGCCTGGGAAAGAAAACGACGGGAGGGAAAGCGGTCGGATGCGCTGCTTTGCGGCATCGAATCCGACCTGACCTTTAACCCTCCGCTACGTCCTAAGCTTCGATTAGAAGCCCACCGTGAGACGCATGAATGCGATGCGGCCCATGATGTTGTCGACGTAGGTGTCGTAGCCGACGCCCGAAGGCATCGGGTCGGGGTTGGCGTTGAAGATGTTGCGCATCGAGAGGTTCAGCGACGCGTAACCGAAGCCGAAGATGTCCGGCCGGGTGTACGTGTAGCTGGCGTCCCAATAGTGACGCGAGTCGATGCGGCAGTACGGGTTGCGGTCTTGGTCGGCGCAAACCTTGTCTTCAGCAAGCGTCACAACCTCGGCACCGTCGGTGCCTTCACCCGCGCGGGGCTGACCGTTGACCCAAGTGCCGGAGAGGTCGAAGCCGCGCTCGTCGTTCAACACCTCATCCCACGAGGCCATCACGTCGCGCAGGCTAGAGTGCCAGCGGACGCCGAACTGGGCGATGTGATCGCCGTAGAACCAGCGCACGTTCGCATTGACGCGCCACTCCGGCGTTGCCGGCAGGCTCCAGAACAGTTCGTTCAGGCTGCGGATGTAGTGGACACCGTTGTTGCGGTTGCCAACGCCATCGACGCGGATGCCGCCGTAGGCGTGGCCGCTGTCGGCGGTGAACCGGACGATGCTCATCTCCACCATCTGCGTGGCGCTCATGGACAGCGCGAAGCTGCCGTAGTCGCCGCCGATGTAGGGGATGGACTCCGCCTCGAAGCGATACCGCGCACCCCAGATGATGCTGGTGGTGGTCTGCTCGCCTTGGTTCGTCCACGGGGAGTCAACCTGCTCAAGTTGCAGGCCATCGATGCCGCCGCGAATGATCGCGCTGCCGGCTACGCCCGTCTCGTGGTCTTGTACCCACGAGATGGCCGCCTGACGACGACACTCCAGCTCAGACGCCGACGTGTTGGCGAGGTACTCACCCACGTTCGAGCGGTCGGTGCGCTGTTCGTTGTCGTAGTCGAGCTCCGTGCCCGGGCACATCTCGCGAGCGTGCTGCGTGAAGCCGATGCCCGCCGCGCTGATGTTGGAACTGGCCGCAAAGCGGTCAACCCGACCGTTGAAGTCCACCGTGGTGTAATCCACGTCGAAGTTCAGGTCGCCGTCCAGGAACTGCAGCGAGAGGCCGAAGTTGTAGAGGTCGGAAACCTCTGCATCGAGCTCCGGTGCCTCCGAGTCCGGCGTCAGCACGTTCGGAACAACGCCCCCATCCCCGGCATCCGCGCAAGCGGCTAGCTCGGGCATGTTGTCGCAGATGTAGTCGGACAGGCTCCGCACGGAGCTTGAGTAGCTGCCTGACTGTGCGATCGAGGGGTTGAAGAGCTGGAACATCCCCGGCAGCACGTAGCCTTGCGTGAGGCTTGCGCGCAGCGCGAGGAAGTCAAGCGGCTGGTAGCGAATCGCCAGCTTCGGAATCACGGTGTCGAAGTTCACCTTGCTGCCAGCAGTGCTGTAGCCGCCGCGAGCCTCGAACTCCGCGTAGCGAGCCGCGACCTGGGCTTCCATCTGACCCCAGAAGTCGTGGTCCACCAGCGGCAGCGAGAATTCGACGAAGACCGCGCGGGTTTCCTCTTCCGTCAACTGATAGTTGATGGAGGTGTTACCCGACCAGGGGTCGAAGTCCGCCGTGCCGATGCCGAGACCAACTGCACCCATTGCGTCAGGACGGAACTCTTCCGACTCCTGCCGCCAGTGGATGCCTGCCGCGATGCCGACCGGCTGGTCGTTCCAAGGCAGGTCGTAGATCGAGCTGTTGTTGGCCACCAAGTCGATGATGTGCATGCCGATCGTGCGCTGCATCTGCGAGAGGTGGATGCCGGCAAAGCGGTTTTCCTCCTCCGTGTTCACCTCAGCGGCGTTCGGATCCCGCCATGCCGGCTGGAGTTCGCCGTCTTCGGTGGTCGCGAGCCACGCCGTGCTGAAGGGGTTCCAGCACTGATCGCCGAACGGACCTGCCTGACAGCGAAGTGCGGCAATCGTCATGGGCCATGCGGCTTCCATGCGATCGTCCGTCTTGCGGCTGATCTGCCAGATCCAGTCTGCATCCACGATCCAGTCGGTGTCCGGAATGTCAACTTCCATGCCGAGACGGAGCCGGAAGTTGTCGATCGTGGTGCGATCCTTCCAGGTCATGTCGTCGTTCAGCCAGGGGATGTTGTTGTTGTAGGGCTGCTTCGGCGTGATGTTGTTGTCATGCCAGGCGCGCACGTCCTCGAACAGGCGAACACCGCCGTTGCCCAGGGTATCCGGGTCGAAGCGGTCGGGAATGCCGTCGCCGTCCATGTCCATGGTGTCGGAGAGCAGCACGACTCGGTACTCGGGGTTCCGCGTCAGGCCGAAGTCGGCATCGGGAATGCCGTCGCCGTCCGCGTCAACACCGGTGGTCCGGTCGGGAATGCCGTCACCGTTGGCGTCCTGCGCAAACAGCATCATCTCGCCCGGCTCTTCCAGGTAGTCGTAGCGGCCGTTGCCGTTGCGGTCGTCGTAGTTCAGGTACGAGTCGGCATGGATGCCGCGCTCGAGGAAGGTGTCGGCCGCGCCGCCAGCATCGGCGGAGAACATCGTCCGAACCCACTCCTCACGCTGCGCCCAGCGATCGTTCCACTCGTCGCAACCGTCAAGCGCGAGGTAGTCGCACGCGCTCGATCCGTCCGCGTAGGCGCGGAAGGGGTTGCCGGGGTTGGAGCCGACCACCATGGCCGCCGTCGGGCCATTGGAAGCGCGGGAGTTCCAGTCGTCGAGACGAACCGAGTAGTTGCGCGTGTTGAAGTCGAGCCGCGAAGTCACCAACTCACCACGCACTTTCACGTAGTCGTTGAACTCGTGCTCGAAGTAGGTCATCGCGGATTCTTGGTTGCGCTCCTCGCGGATGTCGGCCTGGTCGCCGATCGATGCGCGGCAGTCCTGCGGCTCACCAGCCGGGTAGCCTTCCTGGCCGTTCCATGCGGACCAGCCATCGAGCTCACCCACCATGAAGCCGTTCAGGTAGTTGCTCGGCAACTGGTTGTCGGTGTAGCCGAGGTTCTGCTCGGAGTTGTCCCAGCCACTGATCGTGGTGAACGGATGGTCGGCCAGTTCCGGATATGGCAGCACGCCGCCCTTGCCGCTACGAATGTCGTCGCGGCGCGGGTCATCCGGTGGCAGCGGCGGACGGAACGGCGTGTAGTCGTTGCCGCCACCGAAGGCGTAGCCACAACCTGGGTCTTGCCGGAAGGCCGTCCAGATGCCGCCCGACTGGTCGGCGTCGTTGTAGCCGCCGTAGGGCAGCATGTTGTCGCTGAGCTGCGGGCCGCGCCATGCGCCCCGACCGCCCTTGCGCGAACCCATGAAGTGGATCGGCACGACGCCGGGGTCGTTGATGTCGTAGACCGGCGAGAAGACGCCGCCAGCCGGGCCCGCTGCGGGAATCGAGTTCGATTGGTCGCTGCGAGTCGGCGAGTAGCGTTCTGCCAGCCAGCCGCCGGTGTTGCCCCAGCCCCAACGCTGTGCGTCAGGCAGGCGATACCAGATCGCGTCCACCGAGGCGTTCGGCGACAGCTCGCCGCTCGAGCCACGGTGCGGGATCAGGTACTCGCCGGGATGCGCCCAGGGACGTTCCTGATACGGGTGCAGATACTGCCCCGTCCAGTTCGCCGAGCTGATGACGTAGTCCGGGCGGTCCGTCTGCTTCATCCGTGCCTGGTCACGAATCTCCAAGGCGAAGATGATGCTGGTGCGGTCGCCCTGTGCACCCGCAAGGAGCCCCATGCGCTTGGCCGGCGTGCCGTTTTCGATGGGCTGCGAATACTCGTAGTTCACCATCAGGCCGTCGAAGTCCTTGCGCGGCACCAGGTTGATGACGCCGGACACTGCCGATGCGCCGTACAGCGCCGAGGCGCCGTCGAGAATCGTCTCGATACGGCCAATGGCGATGCCGGGATACATGTTGTTGAGGTCCGAACCTGCGCGTCGCGTGGACGAGCCTATGCCGGTGACGCTGGCAGGCACCCGGTGCCCGTCCATCATCGTCATCGTCGCTCGCGTGCCGAGACCGCGAAGGTTGGCCCACGTTTCCGCGCCCTGCTGGAATTGCTGGTCGTCGGCACCGTGGAACTCGGTGGTTGCCGTCTGGGCGTTCACACCGATCTGGAACGTCTGGTCGAAGACGATGTCCCCGAGGTCGGACGTTCCCGACAGAGAGAGGTCGACCGCGTCGACGATGTCGCGAGGCGATGGCAAGTCGAAGTTGTCGCGCCGGATGTAAGACCCGGTTACGACCATCTCCTCGACGTCCTCGTCCTCCTCCTCGTCGCTTTCGTCCTCTTCGGCCGCCTGCGCATTCACGACGCTAAACGCGAGCATGAGTGCGGTGGACAGCCGCAGTGAGTGCTTAAGCCATTTCATGAAACCGTTTCCCCTCGATTTCCTTGGGTTAGCTTCTCGCGCCGCTCGCGCCGGTGCCGACTCTTGCGCAAATCCGGCAAGCAACCGGAACTGCAAAAAAGTCGGCCACGGCATGCGCCGGTGCGGTCGGTCCTTCCCCGACACAGGCGCTTTTACGCGTCCATTTGCCACTTGTCAAGGCGCTCTACGACAATTTGTGACAAATCTGCAACATTTTCATTCTGAGGCGTTAGGACACCCTCGGGCGGCGGCATCGGCCGAGGTCCCCGGGGCGAGGGCGCCCTCGCCCCGGGGACCTGCTGCTGGCGCTATGGAAGCGGCGGCTGCCACCACAGGGAAGCCGCGGCGAACGGTCGCGCAGGGGTTGTCTCCGACGCCAGTGCAGCGAGGATCAGGCGTGCGTCCTCGTGGCCCGAATGGTCGGTGGCGATACGCCTTGCTGCCAAGGGATCCACCGCGAGCAGCGCGAGCGCCAGCGTCAGGCGCGTGTCGGCATCGTCGCGCACACGCAGCAATGCGCGGGCGCGGACCAGGGCGGCGTCGGCGTTGCCGCAGAGGGCCTCGGTGCGCGCCGCCACCAAGTGGGTCTCGCCGGAAGCCGGCGCGAGGCGCAGCGCGCGAGCGAGCGGGGCGCGGGCCTTCGCGCACGCCCCCTGCGCCAGCCGCGACATCGCTAGCCAATAAAGGTGGCTTGCCTGCTCCGGTTCTGCGCTCGCGAGTTCGGCATAGCTGCGCTCCGCCTCCGCATGTTCCCCTTGCTGCATGGCCAGGCCGGCGTGCAACGCCATCGCCGGCGTCCCGTCAAGCGACAAGATGCGTCGGCTTTCCTCAAGCGCCGCCGCGGGCCGACCGTGCCGCACGAGGGCACGAGCAAGAGCGAGCCCAACGCTTGCATCGTTCGGGGCAAGGGATGTGGCCTGGGTGTATGCCGCAAGGGCTGCCTCCACCTCGCCCCGCGCTTCGGCGTTCGCCGCCGCCTCTATATAAAAGCGGGGGTTCAGGCTGAGGGCAGCGACTTCGAGCAGGAGCGGGTCGTGCACCGTTGGCGCATCCCGCCCCCGTCGGGCAAGCCAGCGCTCGGCAGTTTGGCTATTGCCGAGACGCCGTTCGACGATGGCGAGCTTGTAGGCAAGCCGGCCCGCAGGCTCGGCCTGCCACGCCCGTTCGAGAAGACCGCGCGCCTCCCACCACTCTTGCGTTGCGATCGCGACGTCCGCCAGCGCTTCAAGGGCCGCCGCGGACCGGGCATCGGCGGCAAGGGCTCGCTGCAAGTGGGTGGTTGCGCCATCTGCGTCACCGCGGTCCAGCAGTAGCGTGCCGAGCCGGTAATGCGACGACGCATGTTCCGGGTGAATTTCGAGTGCAGCACGGAAGTCCTGGACCGCGCCATCGAGCTGCCCACGATCGCGACGCACAACGCCGCGAAGGTAGTGCCAGCGAAACGCTTCCGCAACGGCCGCCGCCTCGCCACCTGCGGCCAACCGGGCGTCGGCAATCGCTTCGCTGTAGAGGTGCTCGGCTTCCACCAACAACTGCTGGGCATGGTGAAACATCGCCAGCCGACCGTTCGCCGCCGCCCGAACGGCCGCGTCGCCGCTCGCAAGCTGCTCGCGTTCATCCGCCCAAGCCGCCGCCACCGGATCAGCCAAATGGGGTGGCAGCGACAGCGCGGGGTCCCGAGGCGCCGCATGCACGGCGATGCCACACGCGATCGCCAAGGCAAACCGCACTCGCCACACCCGACGCGGCATCGCTGTCGGCCAAGTCTTCATCGCCGCAAGAGCATAGGCGCTCACCCCGGCACGCATAGCGACGGGCGCCGCCAAGCTTCACTGCCGATAGGCACCGAGTGCTTCGAGCTCCTCCACCGCGTCCACGCCCATGTAGGTGACGTACTTCCACTCCTCCGCAAAGTTGCAGCGGATCTTCGTCAGGTGCGTTCCCGCCTGCTTGCCGCGCAGGCAATTGACCCCCGTGGCCTCGCTGCCGTACTGGGTCGTGTAGGCGGCGATGATGCCCTCGAGGCGCGGATGCAGTTCAGCCGGCACATGCGAGCGCAGTTCGTTCAGACGGTTGCGCACGGAGGGCATGGTGGTGCCGGACGCCGCCACGCCCATCCAGCCCATGCCCGCGGCAACGTCCTGCTCGATGTCGCCGAGGCCGAGCACGAGGATTTCGCCCAACCGAGCCTGCGCCATCTTGAAGCCACGCTTCGCCGCCGCAAGGAGATGCGGCGCGGCTTCGTCGTAGCGGTGCTGCAGATAGAGCTGGCGGCCGCGCTCGTTCGACAGATGCGTGTCGAGCATCATCATCGCGATGGTCTCGGCCGTGCCATCGTCCGCGTCGGCCGTTACGACAACCTCCTCGTCCGCTTCCGGCAACGCAGCCCGCATGCTGTCCGCTGGGGGCGATGCCAGAACACCGTCCGGCACCTCGTCTGCGCTGAGCGCGAGCGGCGCCGACAGGCACGCCATCATGATGCCGGCCAGCCATTGATGGACGCGGTTCGAGACAGCGGTACGAAAAGAGGCTGAGAGGGAAGGGTTCCGAGCTGAAGCGTCTTTGGTCATGGGCTCCTCCGCAATTTGTGGAACCGCCACCGTGGCGCAGCGCAAGGGGGTTCCAGCCTGTCGGGCGATTTTCCTACAAGACTTGCAGACATTGGCTCGGTGGGGTCCCCGCCAGCCTTGCCCACGTTCGGCTCCAGCCGACCGCCGCTTCCCGCGGTGATGGCTCCGCTCCCTCAACCAAAATCGTGAATTGCGTGCTACGGTTAGGCTCAGGCACCAAATCCTTGGGGAGGGATGCGACATGCGATGCGCGTTTGGTTTGGTTCTTGCGCTTGCCGACCGTTTCCGGCACGGCCGCTTCGGTCGCGCGGCTACCGTGGCGGCATTGGCAGCGGCTCTCGCGAGTGTCGGCTCGCTCGCCGGCGTACTCGACACAATCAGCATCGTGTCGAACCCCGGCGGCGACGGCACCTACTCGTCGGACGGCGAGGACAGCACGATCATCTTCCGCGCCACTTGGGTCGAGAAGGTCAGCGTCCGTGGCGCCAACCTCGTTTTCGTGATGGGCGACGAGGAACGCGAGGCGTTCTGTCCACAGACGGGTGACTGCGACACATGCCCCGTGTTCAACTTTGAGTGCACGTACGAGGTGCAGCCAGGAGATCTGGACGAAGACGGCATTTCCATCCAGCCCGCATCGGTGAGGCCGCCGTTCGCGGGCAGCATCACCCGCAACAACTCGAACATCAACCAAGCGACCTGCACTTCCGCCGAAGTCGGGGAATGCACATACCCAGGCCTGCCAGACCAAGCCGGTCACAAGGTTGACGGTGGTCCCGCCGAGGCGTCGGAGCCCGACGACCCGGAGGAGCCGGACGAGCCTGCGGATCCGGACCAGGGCAGCGACGGGCACACGGGGCGCACCGCGTCGGCGCTGCTCGGGATCGGCCCGCCCGAGATCGGCACCATCGACGGCGCGGACGACGTCGACTACTACCGCATCGACCTCGCCGGCAGCGCCACCGTGACCGTCGCCACCGCCGGCCCCACCGACACCCGCGGCGAGCTGCTCGCCGGCAACGGCGCGCTGATCGCCTCCGACAGCGACTCCGGCCCCGGCGGCAACAACTTCCAGCTCACCGAGGCGCTCGAGGCCGGCGTCTACTACGTCGCCGTCTCGGGTTCCGAGGGCGGCTACGCCCTCACGGCGCTGCTCGCCGACGCCGGCGACCAGGGCGGCACCGCGGCGAGCTCGACCCTGCTCACCCTCTACGGCGCGGCCGAGGTCGAGAGCGTCTCCGCCATCGGCTCGAGCGCCCTGCTCTCCACCGTCGGCAGCATCGACGAGGCCATGGCGGACCTCGACTACTTCCGCATCGACGTGCCGCGCGACGGCACCGACGTGACGGTGCGCAGCGCCGGAAGCACCGACACCGCCGGGCGCCTGCTCGACAGCGCGCTCATGGAGGTCGCGGCCGAGGACGGCGGCGACGGCAACTTCCAGATCGAGGCGACGCTCGACGCCGGCACCTACTACGTCGAGGTGATGGGCGAGACGGGCCGCTACCGCGTGCTCGCCTCCGGCTCGGACCCCGACTGCGCCTGCGCCGAGGAGGCGATGGCGATGGGGGACCACGGCGGCACCGACGAGACCTCGACGCTGATGCCGATCGGCCCGCCGCTGACCGGGACGATCGCCGACGGCGACGACGCGGACGTGTTCCGCATCGACCTCGCCGGCGACGCCACGGTGGTGTTCGAGACCGCCGGCCCGACCGACACGATGGGCGTCCTGCGCAGCGGCGCCGGCGAGGAGCTGGCGTCGGCGGACGGCGGCGGCCCGGCGATGAACTTCAGCATCGCCGAGGAGCTGGCCGCCGGCGTGTACTACCTGGAGGTGTCCGGCGGCGCCGGCAGCTACGCGGTGAACGCGCAGCTCGGCGGCGGCGACGCGGACCACGGCGACACGGCGGGCCTGTCGACGCTGCTGACGCTCTACAGCCAGGACGACGTCGACAACATCAGGCCGCAGGCGCTCTTGTCGACGGCTGCCCAGATCGACGCCGCGGAGACGGACATGGACGTGTTCCGTCTCGACGTTCCGATGGACATGACGGACGTGACGATCCGCAGCGCCGGCAGCCTCGACACCTACGCCTACCTGCGCGACGCGGACGGCATGGAGCTGGCGATGGACGACTCCGACGGCGCCTTCCGCATCGAGGCGACCCTCGACGCCGGCGTCTACTACGTCGCGGTCGGCGGCCACGAGACCGGACGCTACCGCGTGCTCGCCTGGGGCGACTCGCAGGTCGAGTGCGACTGCGCCGGGGACGGCGGCGAGGACGACGACGGTTCGTAGCGCCTAGGGCCGCGGGGCGACCCAGGCGTCGCCCGTGGCCTACCCTTTTGTACGCCTCGTCGGTGGGACGCGGAGCCTCCTGGCAGAGGCTGGCTTGTTGGTGGCGTTGTTCGGGGTTGGCGCTTCGTTGGCGTTGTCGGGAACGCTTGCCTGCGGTGGGCTTGGCCGGCTCCGCTGCGTGCGCGCCTTCGGCACGCCTGGAGGGCGGGACGCCCTCCGCCCAGCGAGGCCCTCGCATGGCAGGGGCTGTTGCTTCGGTGTTTGTTGGCGGGCGAACTGCCAGTTGCTTCGCAACCGCCGGCCTTCGGCGTGCTACGCTCAGCCATCGGGCACGAATATCTTTCGGGAGGGATGCGACATGCAGTGCGCGCTTCGTTTGGTTCTTGCGTCTACCTGCAGTTTTCGAGGCAACGGCAGGCGGGCCCTCCGACTTCTGTTTCGCCGGGGCAGCCTAGCTCGCTCGGCCACCGCGGCGTTTTTCGCGGCCGTTCTGGCCAGCCTCGGCGGCATGGCGGGCGAACTCGAAACCATCGAAATCGTGTCGAACCCCGGCGACGACCAAACCTACTCGTCGGACGGCGAAGACAACACGATCATCTTCCGCGCCACCTGGGCGGCACTGGTCAGCGTGCGCGGCGCGGATCTCATCTTCACCCTCGGCGACGAGGAACGCGAGGCTTTCTGCCCGCAGACGGAAGACTGCGGCACCTGCCCGGTGCTCCAAATCGAATGCACATACGTGGTGCAGCCAGGGGATCTGGACGAAGACGGCGTCTCTATACCGCCAGCGTCGGTCCAGCATCCGTTCCGGGGCAGCATCACCCGCAACGACTCGAACATCAACCAGGCGACCTGCACCACCACCAACACTTCCCAGGAATGCGCGTGGCAGGGCATGCCAGACAATCCCGCCCACAAGGTTGACGGCGGCCCGGCGGAGACGGAGGAGACGGAGGAGCCCGAAGAGCCGGAGGATCCGGACCAGGGCAGCGCCGACGAGCACACCGGCCGCACCGCCTCGTCGCTGCTCGGGATCGGCCCGCCGGAGATCGGCACCATCGACGGCGCGGACGACGTCGACTACTACCGCATCGACCTCGCCGGCAGCGCCACCGTGACCGTCGCCACGGCCGGCCCCACCGACACCCGCGGCGAGCTGCTCGCCGGCAACGGCGCGCTGATCGCCTCCGACGGCGACTCCGGCCCCGGCGGCAACAACTTCCAGCTGACCGAGGCGCTCGAGGCCGGCGTCTACTACGTCGCCGTCTCGGGTTCCGAGGGCGGCTACGCCCTCACGGCGCTGCTCGCCGACGCCGGCGACCAGGGCGGCACCGCGGCGAGCTCGACCCTGCTCACCCTCTACGGCGCGGCCGAGGTCGAGAGCGTCTCCGCCATCGGCTCGAGCGCCCTGCTCTCCACCGTCGGCAGCATCGACGAGGCCATGGCGGACCTCGACTACTTCCGCATCGACGTGCCGCGCGACGGCACCGACGTGACGGTGCGCAGCGCGGGAAGCACCGACACCGCCGGGCGCCTGCTCGACAGCGCGCTCATGGAGGTCGCGGCCGAGGACGGCGGCGACGGCAACTTCCAGATCGACCAGACGCTCGACGCCGGCACCTACTACGTCGAGGTGATGGGCGAGACGGGCCGCTACCGCGTGCTCGCCTCCGGCTCGGACCCCGACTGCGCCTGCGCCGGGGAGGCGATGGCGGCGATGGATCACGGCGGCACCGACGAGACCTCGACGCTGATGCCGATCGGCCCGCCGCTGACCGGCGAGATCGCCGACGGCGACGACGCGGACGTGTTCCGCATCGACCTCGCCGGCGACGCCACGCTGACGCTGGCGGCGGCGGGTCAGACCGACACCATGGCCGTGCTGCGCAACGGCGCCGGCGAGGAGCTGGCGTCGGACGACGCCAGCGGCCCGGCGATGAACTTCTCCATCACCGAGGAGCTGGCCGCCGGCGTGTACTACCTTGCGGTGTCCGGCGGCGCCGGCAGCTACGCGGTGAGCGCGCAGCTCGGCGGCGACGACTCGGACCACGGCGACACGGCGGGCCTGTCGACGCTGCTGACGCTGTACAGCCAGGACGACGTCGACAACATCAGGCCGCAGGCGCTCTTGTCGACGGCTGCGGAGATCGACGCCGCGGAGACGGACATGGACGTGTTCCGTCTCGACGTTCCGATGGACATGACGGACGTGACGATCCGCAGCGCCGGCGCCCTCGACACCTACGCCTACCTGCGCGACGCGGACGGCATGGAGCTGGCGATGGACGACTCCGACGGCGCCTTCCGCATCGAGGCGACGCTGGACGCCGGCGTCTACTACGTCGCGGTCGGCGGCCACGAGACCGGACGCTACCGCGTGCTCGCCTGGGGCGAGTCGCAGGTGGAGTGCGACTGCGCCGGGGACGGCGGCGAGGACGACGACGGCTCGTAGCGCCTAGGGCCGCGGGCGACCCAGGCGTCGCCCGTGGCCTACCCCTTTTTGTACGCCTCGTCGGTGGGAGGCGGAGCCTCCTGGCAGAGGTTGGTTTGTTGGTGGCGTAGTTCGGGTTGGCGCTTCGTTGGCGTTGTCTGGACGCTTGCCTGCGGTGGGCCTGGCCGGCTCCGCTGCGTGCGCGCCTTCGGCACGCCTGGAGGGCGGGACGCCCTCCGTCCAGCGAGGCCCTCGCATGGCAGGGGGCTGGTTTGGTGGTGGCGCTGTTCGAGGCTGGCGCTTTGTTGGCGTCGTCTGGAACGCTTGCTTGCGGGTGGGCTTGGCCGGCTCCGCTGCGTGCGCGCCTTCGGCACGCTTGGAGGGCGGGACGCCCTCCGTCCAGCGAGGCCCTCGCGTGGCAGGGGCTGTTTGCTTTGGTGTTTGCCGGCGGGCTTTGTTCGAGGAGGGCTCGCTAACCAAGCTCCGGTTGTCGGTCCGCAAATCCGGTTATGGACTCCACCGCTTTCGCTGCGGAAAGAAGGAAGGCGTCGCCGCGCAGCGGGGCGATCAGTTGGGCACCTACCGGGAGGTCGCCGGCGAAGCCGGCGGGCAGGGACAGTGCCGGGCAGCCGGTCACCGTGATCAGGCTGCAGCTTTCCATCCACTGGATGTAGGTTTCCATCGCCACGCCGTCCACTTCCCGCAGCCAGTCCGTGTCTAGGTCGAACGGGAGGACTTGCGTGGTGGGGCCGATCAAGAGGTCGAAGCGCGAGAAGAACTCGCCGATGCGGCCGATCAGTGCGGCGCGGGCGGGGTCCACCCAGTCGTAGTCGGCAACCGTGAGTTCCTCGCCGGCAGCGAGGTTCCAGCGGATGGTGTCCTTGAGTTCGGATTGCTCGGCCGCGGTCATTGCGCCGAATCGGCGCCGAAAGCCGGTGGCGCGCAGGATGTGGAAGATGCGACGGGCGTCCGTGAGGTCGGGCTTCGCCTCCTCGACGACGGCGCCGGCACCCGTCAAGGCATCTGCTAGGGCGCGGATGCGTTCGCGCACCGCGGCTTCCACGGGCAGGCCGAAATCCTCGGTCACGGCGATGCGCAAGTCGCTGATGGGGAGTTCGGCCACCGGCGCGAACGAGGCGCCGGGCTCAGGCTGCATGTGCGGGATGCCGGCGTCCGGGCCGGCAAGGACGGAGAACAGCAAGGCCACATCGTCAATGGTGCGCGCCATGGGCCCGGCGGTGGAGAGGTCTGTCCAAGGCACGCCCGGCGAGCCGGGCACCCTGCCCGGCGATGGCCGAAAGCCGATGACGTTGCAGAACGCGGCGGGATTGCGCAGCGAACCGCCGGTGTCGCTGCCGTCCGCCACCGGGATCATGCGGGCGGCCAGCGCCACCGCGGCGCCGCCGCTGCTGCCGCCGCACGTCTTGGCCGTGTTCCACGGGTTGGCGGTGGCGCCGAAGACACGGTTGAACGTCTGTGATCCGGCGCCGAATTCCGGCGTATTGGTCTTGCCCACGGTGACCGCCCCTGCGGCCCGCATCCGCTGCACCATCAGGGCGTCCTGCTCCGGCACATGGTTGGCATAGAGGGGCGAGCCGTAGGTGGTGCGGATGCCCTTGGTGGGCACAAGATCCTTGTGAGCGATGGGGAGGCCCTTGAGGGCACCGCGGCCGGTTCGGTCGTTGTCTAGGGAACGGGCCGTCTCTCTTGCCTGCTCGAAGGTGGTGGTGACGATGGCATTGACCGCCGGGTCCACCGCCTCGATGCGTTCGATGTGCGCGTCGAGCACTTCGGCGCAGCTCGCCTCGCCGCGGTCGATCAGGCCCCGGAGGGTTGTTGCGTTCGCTTCCCAGAGTGCTGCCATCTTCGCTTCCTTCACTTTCGTTGGCCGGGCCCCAAGCGATCGCGCTACGGGCCCCACCGCCTTCCGTCTACGCGCTCAGCCCTTCAGAAACCCCACCAACAGCCTTGCCGTTTCCTCAGCACGCTCTTGCTGCACCCAGTGCCCCGCGCCGAGCACCAGATGGACGCCGCGCATGTCCGTGCAGGTTTCGTCGCGCATTCGTTCGAGCGCGCCGGGACTCTGCCATGTGCCCCAGTCGCTGGCGCCCGAGACGAAGAGCGTCGGCTGATCCAGCGTGCGGCCTGCGAACAGTTCCTGTTCCTGGCGCCCCACGGCGCCGGAGCGGTAGTGGTTGAGCCCGCCCTGAAAGCCGGTGCGCTCGTACTCGGCGGCATAGACCGCCAGTTCGGCTTCCGGCAACCAACGATTGGTAGCAATCTCCTCCGCACTTGGCATGTGCTTGGCCACGGTTTCGGCCATGCCGTCGGCCGCGTCCATGACGTAGTAGGTGGGCATCTTGGCCATCTCTTGCGCCGTGCGGGCGGCGAGCCGGTGCGGCTGGTTGCCCGGCCAGTCGGCGCTCTTGTGGTGGTAGTACGCACGCAGGAAGGCGTGGATGCCTTGCGGGGCGTTGGTGAGGTTGGGGTTCGCGTCGCGAGTTTGGTAGTAGAGCTGGTAGTGCTTGCGCGGGCGCGGCAGGGCGGCGAGATCGCGGGCTAGGGAATCCGTGGATGCCGCTGGCGGGGTGGCGCCGAGCGGCAGCGGGGCAGGTGCGGCGAAGGGCGCGCTCATCATTGCGGCTCGGGTGAAAACGTCGGGCCGCACGAGCGCGCACCAGCCGGCGATGGCGGAACCGAAATCGTGACCGACTACCGCCACAGAGCGGTGGCCCATGGCAGCGACCAATCCCAACGCATCCCGCACCACGTTGAGGCGACGAAAGGGGCCGAGGTCATCATCGTAGTCGGCCTGCCAACCCGTCGTGCGCCCATAGCCACGGAGGTCTGGCGCAAACGCGTGGAAGCCCGCCTTGGCCAACGGCCCGAGGATCCCCCTCCAGCTATAGGCAAGCTCCGGGAAGCCATGCAGAAGAAGGACGCCGGGCCGCCCCGGCGGATCGAAGCCGGCTTCGAGAACATGCACCCGCAAGCCGTTGACGCCCTCAACGAAGCGCGACCGCACCCCATCCGGCAGCACCTCGCTCGGCAGCGGTTCCACCACTCGTCTATCCCCCAGCACCCCTGGCTCAAGCCACCACCCGCACCATAGGGAACCGCAGAACAAGGTCAAGACACGCACGGCGGCTGCCGCACTCCGGGCAAGACCCTCGCCTCAAGAATCTCGCCGGTGGACATCCCCCAAGTCCTGGACAGGCAAACGCATCCCGGAAGTCCTGGACAGGCAAACGCATCTCCCAAGTCCTGGACAGGCGAACGCATCTCGCTCGGCAGCGGTTCCACCACTCGTCTATCCCCCAGCACCCCTGGCTCAAGCCACCACCCGCACCATAGGGAACCGCAGAACAAGGTCAAGACACGCACGGCGGCTGCCGCACTCCGGCAAGACCCTCGCCTCAAGAATCTCGCCGGTGGACATCCCCCAAGTCCTGGACACCCAAGTCCTGGACAGGCAAACGCATCCCGGAAGTCCTGGACAGGCAAACGCATCTCCCAAGTCCTGGACAGGCAAACGCATCTCCGAAGTCCTGGACAGGCAAACGCATCTCCCAAGTCTTGGACAGGCGAACGCCTCCCACGGGCGAACGCCTCCCACGGGTGATCGCCTCCATGGCACGTAAAGCTGAACCGTACTTGTTTCGCCTGTCTGAGCCATTGTCCTCCCCAAATTCGCCTGTCTGTGCCTCTGCGGCAAAATGGCGCATTCACCACGGGGCGTCGCGGGCGGTTGCGGAAGTACTGGAGTTTCTATTGGCCGCTTGCGCTCACCGGGGTGGCCATGGTGTTGGCGGTGCAGTTCCAGAACGGGGCGTTGGCGCGCTATCCGAATGCGGTGCAGGAGATCGCCGTCTTTGCGCTCGCGGCTAGCACGTTCGGCTTCTTCAACGCCGGCATGAACTTCACGGCGCAGCTCTCCAACGTTTTCGCTCGCAGTCCCGGCGGGCGACGCGCCAGCCAGCGTTTCGTGGCCGCCTGGAGCCTGATGCTCACGGTGCCTCTCGCGGCGGTTGCGCTGACACCGCCGGGGGCGCTCTTGGTGAGTACCATCTATGGCATCGACGAGGCTCTCACCGACCGAGTCTTGCGCTATCTGGCGCTGATGCTGCCGCTGCTTCTGGTCACCGGCCAGCGCATGTTTCTGGTTGGAATGCTGGTGCAGGCGCACCTCACCGGCTGGGTCACATCGCTCAATGTGGTCTTCCTCGTCGTAACCATCGTCACGCTCCTGGCCGGCTTCAGCGCCGGGCTCGACGCCGTGTACACGCTGGTCGGCGCCCAGACCGCCGCAGCACTGCTGCATTGGGGTCTTGTCCACATCGCCGTGTCAAAGCGCTATCGGAATCCTGAAAGGCTGGAACACGAAGACGTCACCTGGCTGGAACTGGCGCGCTTCTTCCTGCCGGTGACTGCCACGGGGTTTATGTTTGCGATCAGCCGCCCGGTGCTCTACGCCTTCGTCAGCCGGGCGCCGGAGGGGCTAGCCAGCATCGCGGCCATGCGCATCGCTTTCGACCTTTCGTCGATCTTCCAACAGGCCGCCAACCAGTTCCGTCATTTCTTCGTCACCTTTGGCCTGTCCGACCTTCCGGCCAAGCGCCGCTTCATGGCGCTGGTGAGCGTCGGCATCACCGCCGTGATGCTGTTGATCGCGCTCACCCCGGTTTCCGGCTGGCTGCTCGGCACCGCACTCGGCATCGACGGCATCACTCTGGAGCGCGCACTGGACGTCTTGTTGGTGCTCTGCCTGATGCCAACTGTGATCATCGTGCGCAACTACTTCCACGGCGTGCTGATGGTGCGGCGCAGGACCGGTGGCATGGCCCTCGGCGGCGTGTTGCGCGTGGGCGCGATCGTCGCGGCGGCGCAGGCGCTGTTCCTGCTGGACGTGCTGGACCACATCGCCGCCACCTATGTGCTGCTGCTCGGCTTCGTGGCGGAGACGGTCGTCGTCGCGAATACCGCCAGGAGACTGCGCGGCAGAATCGGTGCGGCATGAGCGCCCGCATCGGGCCGGAGTTTGCATAGCCAACTGCCGACGCGCCCGCCGGGTGCGCCGCTATACTTTCTCCATGCTCAAGGGTGGCCCCACATCGCACATCTATTTCTCCCAGCGACTGCGCTTGCACTATGTGGATTGGGGGAATCACGACGCGCCGTCGCTGCTGCTCGTCCACGGCGGTCGCGACCATTGCCGCAACTGGGACTGGGTGGCCAATGCCCTCAAGTCGGACTACCACATCATCGCCCCGGACCTGCGCGGACACGGCGACTCGCAATGGCTGGTGGGCGGCGCGTACACGACGCTCGACTACGTGTACGACATCGCCCAACTTCTGCGCCAGACAGGGCTCGACGAGGTAACGGTGGTCGGCCACTCCATGGGCGGCTCCGTTTCGCTGGCGTACACGGGCCTCTATCCCCACAGCGTGCGCAAGCTGGTGAGCATCGAGGGCATGGGCTCCTCCCCGCTCGGAGACGACTCAACTCCGGGCCACGAGCGCCTGCATGAATGGGTCAACAGTCTGCGCGATCTTTCCGGTCGCACGCCGCGCCGCTATCCGAGCCTGGAAGAGGCGTTCCACCGCATGCAGCGCGCCAACCCGCACCTTTCGGAGGAGCAGGCGCGACACCTGACCATTCACGGCAGCAACCAGAACGAAGACGGCACCTATAGTTGGAAGTTCGACAACTACATGCGGGCATGGTCGCCCATCGGCATCTCGCCGCGGCAGACGGTGGGCCTGTATCGGCGCATCACGTGCCCGGTGCTGCTGCTGCACGGGGTCGAGTCCTGGGCCTCGGACCCGAAGGAGGACGGACGCCTGGACCACTTTCAGGACGCCCGCTCCATCGGCATCGAGAACGCCGGCCATTGGGTGCACCACGACCAGCTCGAGCGTTTCCTCGAAATCCTGACGGGGTTTCTTGCGGAGCCCTCAGACGGCGGAGTTTCCTCCGGCGCTTGATGCGGACGGATGGACTCATGCATTCCGGTCGCCAGACAGCACCCTCAGCAAACCCCCTCTTGGCAGCGAGCCGAAGAAGCCGTTGGGCCGCATCGACAGGGCGGTCGCGCCAAACGCATTTGAGCAAAGCACTCCCAGGCTTGCCGCACAGCGCCGGCGATGCGCGTGCCTGAGCCGCCGGGCGAGCTCCCGCGAGTCGCCCGCGCCATCCATGCTGCATCCGGCCGGGGCGTGCTTTACGTCACGGGCGGCGGCGCGGGGATGCTGGCGGCGTTGCTCAGCGAACCCGGCGCGTCCGCCACGGTATTGGAAGCGGGCGTTCCCTACGCGGAACAGGCGCTCAAGGAACTGCTCGGTGCGCGCCCCGAACAATCCTGCAGTGCAGCCACCGCCCGCGACCTCGCCATGCGCGCCTTTCTCAGGGCACGGCAGCTTGGCGGCGGATTCGGCTTCGCGATTACCGCGAGCCTCGCAACCACCGTGCCAAAGCGCGGCGCACACCGCGCCCATGTGGCATTCCAGGATGCCGGCAGGACGCGCACTTGGAGCATGGAGTTCATCAAGAACGGGGCGGTGCGGGCGCTGGAAGAGGAGGCACTGTCCGAACTCGCGCTACGAGCCCTCGCGGCATCGCTCGGCATTGGCGAGGCTCCAGCGGACGGCTACCAGGAGGTCATCGGCACCGCTGAACAGACGCGCCTGATTCTTGGCACGCTGACGCACGTCGGCACGTCGGCACCCGCCATTCTCCCTGGCGCCTTCAACCCTTTGCACGACGGGCACCGCGCCATGCGAGCGGATGCCGAGCGGCGGCTTGGGCAACGCGTCGCCTATGAGTTGTGCATCGCGAATGTGGACAAGCCACCCCTCAACCACCACGACATCGCATCCCGGTTGCAGCAGTTCGATCCAGACGAAGTGGTGCTCACGAGCACGCCCACGTTCCTCGCCAAGGCGCGCGCCTTGGGGCCCGTTACGTTCGTGGTCGGCACCGACACCATCGCTCGCATCGCAAAGCCGCGCTACTACGAGGCCGGCAGCACTGCGGCCCGCGACGCCGCGGTGGCGGAACTCGCCACCGTTGGCTGCCGCTTCCTGGTCTATGGACGCATCATGCCCGAGGGGTTCACGGCCCTCCAAGACGTGCCCCTTCCCCTCGTCCTGCGCGAGCTCTGCACTGGCGTACGCGAGGAGGACTTCCGCATGGACGTCTCCTCATCGGAACTTCGCACCGAGGGCCAACGTTCGCCGGACTAGAGCACCGCCGGACGCCCGGAACACTCCCCAAAAGGCCCGGACGGGCAAAACGCCTCTCCCTCCCTCGCACTCTCCCGCACGCATCGGACAGGCAAACGCCTTCACACTCTCCCGCACGCCTCGGGCAGGCAAACGCCTTCAGGCGGGCAAACGCCTACGGCCCCCTCACGCCCGCCTCGGACAGGCAAACGCCCTCTCACCCGTCACTCGGACGCACTCTCGACCCGGACAGGCAAACGCACGTTGGAACGGAAAGGGCGTTGCCTGTCCGGAAAGGGCGTTGCCTGTCCAGCTCCCCATGTGCCCAGTCCCACATGTTCTGTCCGGCTCCTCCCATGCCCCGAGTGCGGGTGATGCGTAAACTCCCGAATTCACACTTGCCGATTGCTTTGTGGGAAGCGGTGGCTTTGCGTCGGAGTCGCGACGCACCTGGGAGAAGGACTTGAACGCAGCCAATCAACGCGGCGACGGTAGCGGTTCGGCTGAGGATTCAGCCGGAAATGCCGAGGCCACGGCGGGCGCAGGAGCGGAACAAGGCGAGCGAGCCGAGGTGGGCTCCGTGCCACCGATCGTGAGGCCCGGCATTTTCCACCTCGCGTTCCCATCGATCCTTGCCAACCTCCTTTATGCGGTCGTGGCGATGGTGCAAACGAAGTTCGTGGGCGAACTCGGCGCCGAGGCGGTCGCCGCGGTGGGAGTCGGGCAGCGCGTCTTCTTCGCCCTGCAGGCAGTGTTGATGGCGATCAGCGCCGGAACCACGGCACTCGTGGCGAGGGCCTGGGGCGCCGACGACCGCACCGAGGCCAGTCGGGTGACGATGGCCAGCCTCGCCGTGGGGGGCGCCTTCGCCATCGCGCTGACGCTGCCCGGCTTCTTGGCGGCTCGGCCCGTGGCCTCCATTTTCGGCCTCGACGCGGCAACCATTGAACTCGCCGCGTCCAACGTTCGTTGGATGTCGATCTTCAACGTCGCCTTCGCCATCAACATGGTGCTTGGCTCGGCACTGCGCGCCGCCGGCGATGCGTGGTCGCCGCTTTGGGTCGGTGCCGGCGTAAACGTCGTCAACATACCGTTGCTGTACGTCCTCGTGTTCGGCCACTACGGCTTCCCGGCGATGGGCGTGGCTGGCGCCGCCATCGCCGGGGGCGTGTCATTCACGCTCGGTGGTCTCGTGATGCTCGTAATGTGGATCAAGCAAGCGTTTCGCCTGCGCTATGTGAGCAATGGCTGGTATCGACGGGAGCGCTTCGCCCGGCTGCTGCAGATCGGCTATCCGGCCGGCTTGGAGATGCTGGTGTTTCAGGCCGGCTTCTTCATCTTCCTCATGCTCATCGGCAACTACTACGGCACGGAAGCATTCGCGGCCATGAGCGTAGGCGGCAACCTGATGATGGTGTGCTTCGTGGTTGGGTTTGGCTTTTCCATCGCCGGCTCCACGCTCGTGGGGCAGCATCTTGGTGCAGACGACCACGAGGGTGCCGTGCGCAGCGGCTGGCGCTCGCTTTGGTACGCCGTGCTGTCGATGGGTTCGCTTGGCGCGGTCGTGGCGTGGCACGCCCCAGCACTCGCGGAGTTCTTCCTTGGCGATGAGCCGGTGACGATCGCCCACACCATTCACATGGCCTGGATCATGGCCGCCATCACGCCACTGTTCGCGGTGGAGTTCGCCATCGGCGGCGCCCTGCGCGGTGCCGGCGACACGCGCTTCCCGCTAATGGCGACCTTGATTGGCTTGATCGGCGCCCGCTGCGGCTTGGCAATCCTGTTCACGTTGCTCGGATGGCCGGTGGTTTGGGTGTACGCGGCGATGGCTGGCGAGTACATCGTCAAGGCCGCCATGCTGTTGGCGCGCTTCCGCTCCGGTCGCTGGAAGACCATTGCCCCGATTCCAAGCGCGGCACGCTGACGGGCGCCCGCGACACACGCGCAAAGGAGTTCCATGTCCATGCCGGAACTACCCGACCTTACCGTGTACATCGATCATCTGCGCCGACGGATCGTCGGCACCGCGCTGCAGGGCATTCGTATCGGCAGTCCGTTCGTGCTGCGCTCGGTGACACCGACCGTGGAGGAGGTGCGGCAGAGGCGGGTAGAGGGGGTGACAAGGATCGCCAAGCAACTCGTCATGGAGCTCGCCGGCGAAACCTTCGTCGTACTGCATCTGATGATCGCGGGCCGCCTGCGCTGGCATGAAGCAGGCCGGGCGCTGCCCAAGCGCAACGGCCTTGCGGCATTCGACTTCGACGCGGGCACGTTGATCTTCACCGAGGCGAGCCGAAAGAAACGCGCTTCTCTGCGGCTGGTGGCTGGACGCTCGGAACTGGAGGAGCTGAATCCCGGCGGACTCGAAGTGTTCGACATCGATCTGACGGCCTTCGCCGAACGGCTGCGTGCCACGCCCCACACCGTAAAGCGAGCTCTGACGGACCAGCGAGTGTTCGCCGGAATCGGCAACGCCTACTCCGACGAGATCCTCTTCCGCGCTCGCATGTCGCCGTTTCGCTTGGGGCGCAACCTGTCGAACGAAGAGATGGCGCGCCTCTTCGCCGCCTGCCGGGAGGTTCTGGCGGAGTGGGCCGAGCGTCTCGGCGAGCGGACAGGCGACGCCTTCCCGGGCAAGGTAACGGCTTTTCAGCCGGAGATGGCGGTCCACGGCAAGTATCGTCAGCCCTGCCCCATTTGTGGAGCCCCCGTCCAGCGCATCCTGCGGGCGGAAAACGAGTCGAACTACTGCGCCAAGTGCCAAACAGGCGGCCGGCTGCTGGCCGACCGTTCGCTATCTCGACTGCTGAAGGACACCTACCCGCGCCGGATCGAGGAACTCGAGGGATAGGGCACTGCGCACTCGCCTCGCTGCGAGTCCGACGAACCGCGTCTCCCCGCGTGCCGATGAACCCGTCGGCCCTGTGCGAAGAGGCTCCCATGCCTTCGACAAGACACCTATGCCTTGGACAGGAGGCCCCCATGCCTTGGACAGGCCAAAGGGCGCCTACGTGGACAGGCAAAAGGGCCTCTACGACTCGGACGGCCCTACGACTCGGACAGGCCCCTACGACTGGCCCCTACGACTCGGACAGGCGAACGCTTCCCTAACGCTTCCCTAGGACAGGCAACACTTACCTACCGGGCAACGCCTACCTACCGGGCAACGCTTACCTACCGGCGACTCGACCTCCTGAGGGGATTTGCCTGTCCAGCACCCAAGGAGACCCCGCGGAACGGGACGTTGCCGGCGGGAAGGACGTTTGCCTGTCCACCGGTGAGCCCCTACGCCCAGACAAACCCCCACGCCCAGACAGGCAAACCGTTCCCGGGCAGGCAAACCGTTCCCGGGCAAACCGTTCCCGAAACCGGCAAACCGTCCTTTCCGAGCCGCCGCTCCGTCAGGTACTTGCCCTACAATCCGCGCTGAACTCACTGAAACGGACAGACGAATGCAGCTAGGGCGCCTTGGCGTTTGGTACTTCACAGATGCCATGTCCGCACAGCACGCGGCCACAGCGGCGAAGCGGATCGAGGATCTCGGCTATGCCGCGCTTTGGATTCCCGAAACGGTCGGGCGCGACCCCTTTGCCCACGCCGCATGGCTGCTCGCCAACACCACGCGGCTCGTGCTCGCCACCGGCATCGCCAACATCTACCACCGCGAGCCGGGAGTCACGCTGCAGGCGCAGATGACCCTGGCCGAGCAGTCCGGCGACCGTTTCCTGCTCGGGCTCGGCGTCTCGCACAAGCCCTTGGTGGAAGGCGTGCGCGGTCTCACATACGGCAAGCCCGTCGCAACGATGCGCACTTACCTCGAACGAATGGCCGAGGCGCGTTACGCCGGCCCACGCCCCGACACCACCCCCCGAACTGTGCTGGCCGCCCTCGGCCCGCACATGCTCGCCCTGGCCCGCGACGCTAGCGACGGCGCTCATCCCTACTTCAGCTCGCCGGCACACACGCGCATGGCGCGAGAAATCCTTGGCCCCGACAGCTGGCTTTGTGTGGAGCAGAAAGTGGTCATGACACCTGATGCCGACACGGCACGCAAGGTCGCCCGCACGGTTGCAAAGACCTACCAGGCACTGCCGAACTACCGCAACAACTGGCTGCGAATGGGGCTGACCGAGGACGACATCACCGGCGACGGCTCGGACGCCTTCATCGATGCAACCTTTGCCTGGGGTGACGCGTCGGCCGTGCGCGATCGCATCGCCGAGCATTTCGACGCCGGCGCAAGCCATGTCTGCATCCAACCCGTGCAGCCTGGCGGCACCGTCGGCACGCCGGACTGGAACGCGTTGGAGGCATTGGCGCCATGAGCGAGTTCAAGGACAAGAACGTCGTCGTTACAGGCGCGGCCGGAACGCTCGGCACTGCCGTGGCGGCTGTTTTCCACGACGCCGGCGCTCGCGTAACGGGCATCGACATCGTCGAATCGGATGCGCCCTGGCGAACGACAACCGCGGACCTGATCGACCCGGGGACCGCCACTCGGGCCTTCGCAGAGCTTGGTGCCATCGACGTGCTCGCCAACATCGCCGGTGGTTTCACGATGGGCGACGCCGTGGCGGACACGTCCGACGCAACCTGGGATTTCATGATGGACCTGAATGCGCGCACGGTGTTCAACGCCGTCCGCGCCGTCGTGCCCGGCATGAAGGCGGCCCGCCGAGGCAAGATCATCAACATCTCCGCTCGTGGCGGCCTGCGCGGTGCCGCGGCGATGGGTGCCTACGCGGCGTCCAAGGCAGTTGTCCAGCGACTAACGGAAACCCTTGCCGACGAACTCAAGGCCGACGGGATCAACGTCAACTGCATCCTGCCCAGCATCATCGACACGCCGCAGAACCGCCGCGACATGCCCAAGGCGCGGTTCGATCACTGGGTTCCTCCAGCGGACATTGCCAACGTGGTGGCTTTCCTGGCCTCCAACGCCGCCCGCTCCATCCACGGCGCTTCCATACCGGTCGAGGGGCTCTCCTGACGGATGACGGCGCCGCCGGCGCGCGCTGAGGGGTGCGCGCCGGCGGGTTCGCTTGCGCTCACCGCTGGCTCGGCCTGCACGTGTTTTCTACGGCGCAGCCTCCTGGCCGAGTCCGTACTCGCCACGAAGGTAGATGAGCGGAGTTGCATCCGGGCGCAGGATGTGGAACTCGCGCGGGCTGCCGACGGCGATGGTGTGGTCCCCCGCGTCATGTTCGGCGACCAGTTCGCAATCCACCCAAGCAATTGCGCCATCCAGGATCGGTGCGCCATGGCCGTTGGTGTGCCACGGCATGTCCGCCGACCTACCCGCTTGCGCGAACGCATCGCTGACGGCTTGTTGGTCTTGGGCGAGAACGTTGATGCAAAAGGAGCGGCGCGCGCGAATGCGGGGCCAGCTAGTGCTCGTCCGCGCCGGACAAACGGCCACAAGGGGCGGATCGAGCGACAGGGAGACGAGCGACTGGGCCGCAAAGCCCACGAGCGCGCCGTCTTCGGTGCCGGCAACGATGACGACGCCGGTGGCGAACTGCCCCATCGTGTCGCGAAATGCCCGGCTGTCGAATGTTCCCATCGCTTTCCGTCGTGGCGCGCCCGGTACGTTCGGCCGGTGCGGAGTGGGAACTATAGCCGACGCAAGTACCGGCCTTTCCAGCAGCCTCACCAGGAGCCTCGCCTGGCCATTGGGAGCGCGCCACAGAAAACGGCACGGCAGCGTCATTCGACGAGCAGTATCCTAGGGCTGCAGGGGTAGCTAGGCCTCGTCGCCAGAGCCCTAACGCACCTTCGGCAGTTCGTTGCACGAACTGCCAACCGTCACTTCTGCAGGCCGCGCACGAACGCGACGCAGCCAATCAGCGAAACCGGTCCTACACTCAGCCGCCCAACCCTTCGAGCCGCCGCCGAAGTGCGCGGGCGGCCGCGAGGACCGTGGCGTCGCGCACCCCCTTCGTCGCCAACGCTTCCCAACATGCAGACAGCACCGTTTGCGCGAATCCCCACGCGGCGATGCGTTCGGGATCGAGCGCGAGAACCTCGGCCAGGATCGACACTCGATCGGATATCGTGCGGGCAAGAGTGGCCTCGTTCGGGCACCAAGCGAGGCGGTTTCGAAGCATCGCGGCGCACTCGTACTCGGTCTCGGCGATCAACCCGTGCGGGTCGATGACAATCGGCCGCGATGTCCCGTCGCCGCGCGCGGACACGAGCACGTTGCCGTGGTGCAAGTCGCCGTGAACAAGGCACGGGGGCGAGGGGGACGCCACAAGTGTGGACCAAACCGACTTCGCGGCATCGACCAGCTTCGCATCGACAGCGCCACGATCGCCGAAGGCGCGGCTGTAGTCGGCCAAACCGCTCGAATCCTGTGCCACGGCCCGGAACAGCCCCGCATGATCGGTGGGAGATGGACTCCGACTCAAGCGATTGATGAGCGATGCGATTTCTCGTGCTGTTTGCCTGTCCTCGCGCTGCGTCTGGGGATCCAGGGACAATCCCGGCGACAGACACTCCATCAGGTAGGCATCGGGACTGGTGGCTAGAACGCCTACGACGGCGTTCCCGGCGTGGTGGAGGAGCCACACCGACTCGGCGGCTGTGACGCTCGGGTCCGGACTGACCTTGAGGACGACCTCGCGCCCATGCCGGCTCTCGGTCGCGAATGCGACGAAATTGAGCGAGAGCGAAGCGACCGGGCGCAACTCCCGAAGCTGCCACCGCTTTGCCAGCGCTGCTAGGCGCCGCGGCAAGTCTGCAAGCCAGCGCCGGCCGTTCGGGAAGTACCCGACCACGTTTTGGACGAACGCAGGCGGCAATGGGTCTAAGTTCATTCGGGGAGCGTCAGCTTTCGTAAGCGGAGGCTATGGCCGCTGGTTGATTGCGGACTGGTGGATTGCGGACAGGCAAACGTGTCGAACGGAGTCGTTCGCCCGTCCGGGCACGCTCCCACGCCGGACTGGTGGATTGCGGACAGGCAAACGGTGTCGAACGGAGTCGTTCGCCCGTCCGGGCACGCTCCCACGCTTGTCCGGGCACGCTCCCAGTCCGGGCACGCTCCCACCAATCCGAGCCAATGTCAGAGTGTCCCACGCGTGTGCGCCTTCGCGCACGGCGCCATCGGCGATGTCGGCGGCTTCATCGAGCTTAACTCTGGGTTTTTTGCATTTGGCTTTGCGGCACCATAGCCCGCATGGCCACTCCCCGAAAGCACCTCGTCGACAGCGAAGTCGCCTGCACCTATCACGTCTCGTCACGGTGCGTCCGACAGTCATGGCTGTTTGGCTTTGACGAGCTCACACGCAAGGACTACTCGTACCGAAAAGCTTGGCTTGCGGAACGACTGAAGGTGTTGGCGACCTGTTTCGCCATCGAGCTCTACGCCTACTCCATAATGAGCAATCACTACCACTTGGTCCTCCGGCATGACCCCAAGGCGTACGAAATGTGGACTGATGAGGAGGTGGCGGAGCGGTGGGTGGAGGTGTATCCGCCGAGAGGGAAGGGGCAGGCCCTGGAGGAACGCAAGGCCGCCGCCCGCAAGAGGCTGCTCGGCAACCCGGGCCGCCTTTCAGGAGCCCGAAAGGCGCTTGGCTCCCTTTCAGGCTTCATGCAACACCTGAACCAACCGATCGCCAGGCGCGCCAACAAAGAGGACGAGCGCAAGGGGCACTTCTTCGAAGAGCGCTTCTATTCCGGGGCACTGCTGAGCGAAGAAGCGGTCGTCGCCGCCATGGCGTATGTCGATCTGAACCCCGTCCGCGCCAAAATCGCGCGGGACATTGAGGAGTGTGCCGACTCCTCCATCGGCGAGCGTCTACGCGAGTGCACCGCGGAGTCGCTCGAAGAGTTTCTTCGACCGGTGGCCTCCGGCATCAAGAGCCGTGACGGCTGCGCTGTGGAAGGCTCGAACGAGGAGCCCGCTGCGCCCGCAACGACACCCGGCAGCCATGGCAAGCGCGCATTCGGTACGAAGATCAAGTCCACCGAACGCCCTGAACCGACGCGCACGGACTACCCAGGGCCACAAAGAACCCTTGGCGAATACGTCGCCGTGCTGCGTGCGTTGGCTGCTGGTTACCGCCTGGACCTTCCCCCGGACAAGGTCTCCGCGTGGTCTGTCAAGGTCGCGACAATCCGGCGGCGGCAGCGGGCCTTTGGACCCTTGGAGCACCTGAAGCGGTGGGCCATGGTCCGCGGAATACCCTGTCGCGGGATAGCGCTGGCGACATAGCACGTAGGCAAAGCGATCCCAGCACGCCGATGGAGCCGGCCGTCGCCGGTTCCTCAAGCCCTCATGTGCGAGCCGGCGTCCCACACACCAAGCTCGCCACGTCTCCCGGACCCGGCCGGTCACCCGACCCCACTGTCCCTCCCGCGACCCGGTCCGCTCACCCGCAATCTGCTCTGTCCGCGAACCGCGTCGTCGGTCTCACGAACCGCTTTGCCTGTCTTCGAACCGCTTTGCCTGTCTTTGACTCTCCCATGTCTTTGACTCTCCCATGTCTTTGACTCTCCCATGTCTTTGACTCTCCCATGTCTTTGACTCTCCCATGTCTTTGACTCTCCCATGTCTTTGACTCTCCCATGTCTTTGACTCTCCCATGTCTTTGACTCTCCCATGTCTTTGACTCTCCCATGTCTTTGACTCTCCCATGTCTTTGACTCTCACCAGTCTTTGGCTCTCGCCAGTCTTCGGCTCTCGCCTGTCTTTGCTCGCCGTGTCTGTCTTTTGCGCGCCGTGTCTTTGATTCTCGGCGCTACCTTTTTGATTCTGGGGTCCGGTTGACGATTCTGCCCCTGCGGTCGGCTAAAATGCTTGGTCGTGGTCAGGTCGTTCCCAATCTTCCAGAGCGACAGCGCCGCGCCCCTCGCCGCGGTTGACTTGGGCTCCAACAGTTTCCATCTCATCGTCGCGTTCGACCACGACGGTCGGCTCCAGGTTGTCGATCGCCACAAGGAGATGGTGCGCTTGGCCGAGGGCCTCTCACCCTCCGGCACGCTTTCCACAGACGCCGCCACACGGGCCATAGCCTGCCTGGAACGATTCGCGCAGCGGATCCGCCACCTGCCCCACGAGAACATCCGAATCGTTGGCACCAACACCTTGCGCAAGGCGCGAGACAGTCAAGACTTCATCGAACGAGCCGAAGAGGCACTAGGCCATCGCATCGAAGTCATCAGTGGGCGGGAGGAAGCGAGGCTCATCTACCTCGGTGTGTCCCACTCCCACGAGGACAATCACGACACTCGCCTGGTAGTGGACATAGGTGGTGGCAGTACAGAACTGATTCTCGGTCGCCAGTTCCAGCCCCGGCTGCTGGAAAGCCTCCACATGGGCTGCGTTGCGATGTCGGCCGAGCACTTCCCGAGCGGCCGCATCAGGAATGGCGGCATGGTGGACGCGGAGAACGCCGCGCGCCAAGAACTCGAGGTGATCGAGCAGGTGTACCGCGCACATGGCTGGGACACGGTGATCGGCGCTTCCGGCACGATCATTGCGATTCAGGACGCAATTCAGGAACTGTCCGGCGAACGCGGCATCACCGTAGACGGCATCGCCTCAGTGCAACGACGACTTCTCGACGCAGGGCATGTGGATGCCGTGGACTTGGAGTCGCTGAACGACGAACGACGACCGGTGTTTCCCGGTGGCGTCGCGATTCTGGCCGCGGTTTTCGCCGCGTTGGGGATCGACCGCATGACCGTTTCGGACGGAGCGTTGCGCGAAGGCCTTCTGCACGACCTGCTCGGCCGTGTGCACGCCGAAGACATACGAGAGAACACGGTGGCCAACCTCGCGTCTCGCTACCATGTCGACACTGCGCAAGCCGACCGGGTTGCCCGCACCGCAACCCGGCTGCTGGAACAGGCAAGCACAGGCTGGCAGTTTCGACAGGTGGATGCGCCCCGCATTCTCGGTTGGGGCGCCATGCTGCACGAGATCGGCATGGACATAGCGCACAGCCAGTACCACAAGCATGGAGGCTATCTGCTGGAACACTTGGACATGCCTGGCTTCTCGCGCCAAGACCAGCATCACCTCGCGATGATCGTCCGCGCCCACCGACGCAAGTTCCCGATCGAGCTGCTGCGCGACGCACCCGAACTGATGCGACTTTGTGTGCTGATGCGCTTGGCGGTGGTCTTCCACAGGAGTCGCGCCACCGTTCCGCTGCCTTCGATCTCCCTATCAGTGCGGCACAACTCCATCAAGCTCACGCTTCCCGAACGTTGGATGATCCAACACCCGCTTACCGCCCTCGACATCCAGCAGGAGGCGGAGTTTCTCGGCGTCATCCCCATCGAGCTCCAGTCTGGCTTGCGCTGAGGTCCGCTGCTGTCCGGACAGGTGTTTGCACCGGGCGCTTCACCAACAAGGCCGTTTTTTCACTTGTCTGAAGTGGCGTTTCAGGGGCGTTTGCCCGTTTCAGGCGTTTGCCTGTCTTGGGTTCGAGGGCACCTGGCGTTTGCCTGTCTTAGTTGGAGGGCAGGCGTTTGCCTGTCTGGGGTGACTGTCTGGGTGACTGAGGAGCCGCGTTCCGCGACGGTAGCGTTTGCAAACGTGGGCATGGCTGCCCCAAAATGTGCGTGCTGGCCCTTTGGAGAGTTTTGGCTGGCGCCGGAGCTGAATTGGGGTGTCGCCAAGTCGGTAAGGCACTGGGTTTTGATCCCAGCATGCGCAGGTTCGAGTCCTGCCACCCCAGCCACGGCGTCGGGTGCACCGAGGGCGGAGTTTCCTGTGGCTTTGCGGGGCCTTAAGGGGGCGGGGCGTTGAAAGATCTCATGGTTTTTGCGGGCGGTTCCGTGGGCGGTCTGTCCGGACGGATTGCTGAAGAGCTCGACATTTCTCTCGGCACGTCTGACATCGGCCGCTTTCGCGACGGCGAGGTGCGGGTCGAGATCGACGAAAACGTTCGCGGCAAGGACGTCTTTCTGGTCCAGTCCACCTGCGCGCCGACGAACGACAACATCATGGAGCTGATGATGATGGCCGATGCGGTCAAGCGCGCCTCTGCGCAGCGCATCACCGCCGTCATGCCCTACTTCGGCTACGCGCGTCAGGATCGGCGCCCCCGCTCGGCGCGGGTGCCCATCAGCGCCAAGGTGGTCGCCGACATGATCGCCGGCGTCGGCATCGACCGCATCCTCACCGTCGACCTCCATGCCGACCAGATTCAGGGCTTCTTCAACGTCCCGGTGGACAACGTCTATGCATCGCCCGTGCTCGTGGACGACATCCTCGCCCGACATCGGGGCGAGCCGGTCTTCGTCTCCCCCGACGTGGGGGGCGTGGCGCGGGCGCGTGCCATCGCCAAGCAAGTGGACGATCTTGATCTCGCCATCATCGACAAGCGCCGCCCGCGACCCAATGCCTCCGAGGTGATGAACGTCATCGGCGAGGTGGAAGGTCGCACCGCCATCCTGGTGGACGACATCGTCGACACCGCCGGCACCCTGTGCAATGCCGCCGCCGCCCTGCGCGAGCGCGGTGCCACCGGCGTCAGCGCCTACATCACCCATCCCGTGCTTTCCGACGACGCGCCAAGCCGCATCGACGGCTCCGAACTCGACGAGGTCGTGGTCACCGATACCGTACCGCTGTTGGATGACGCCCGCGGCTGTGGCAAGATCCGACAATTGAGCCTCGCCGGCGTGCTCGCGGAAGCCATTCGCCGAGTGAGCAATGAGGAGTCGATCAGCGCCATGTTCCGCCACAACGGACAGGCGCAAATGCGCTTTTAGGAACGCGCGCAAGACGCTGTCCGTTTTGCGACGCAATCCGTCGCAAACTGGCGCTGCGCGACGCCGAGCCGCATGCAGCGATCACCGCCAAGCCACGCGAGTTCTCATCTCAGCCAACGACGGAGCCACTGCACATGGCCAACACCATCACCGTTCGCGCCGAATTTCGGGCTGATCTCGGCAAGGCCGCGACGCGCCGCATGCGCCGCTTCACCGGCAAGGTGCCGGGCATCCTCTACGGCGGCGATCGCGATCCCCAGCCCCTGTCGCTCGAACAGCGAGACCTTGCACGCGTCATGCAGGACGAGGCGTTCTTCTCCCAGGTGCTCGAGCTCAAGGTGGGTGATGTCGGCCAGCAGGCGGTGCTGCGCGACCTGCAACGCCACCCGGCAAACGACAAGGTCATCCACGTGGACTTCATGCGTGTGCGCGACGACGCGCTCCTCAGCATGCGGGTGCCGCTGCATTTCCTGGGCGAGGACCACTGCGTCGGTGTGCGCCAAGGCGGCGGCAGCCTGTCGCACAACCTCATTGAGGTGGAGATCTCGAGCCTTCCGGCCGATCTGCCGGAGTACATCGACGTGGACGTCACGGACCTCGACGTTGGTGGCTCCCTTCACCTCTCGGACATCACTCCGCCGTCCGGAGTGACCCTGGTGGCGCTCACGCAGGGGCAAGACCACGACTTGCCTGTCGTCAGCGTCATTCCCCCTCGCGGTGGCAGCGGCGACGACGACGAAGAGATGGAGGAGGTGGCAGAGGAACCTTCAGACGAAGAGGATTCCGAGGAGGATTGACGCCGGGCGCATGCCCGATCGCCCGCTACGAGGCCGCGCCGTAGCACCGGCTCCGGGCCGGAGGGTCGAGCGCAAGCGAACCGGTAGCCTGCAGTCGCATCGCGACTTTCAACGCGCTAGTAGGGCGCCCTAGCTGCGCAACGGAGGGCAGGATGCAAACTCCCAGGAGACAGACCCGCTGACGGGCGCGCCGGCCCCTCGTGCGGGAGATCGCTCGACGAAGCCGCCCACCAACCGACGGATCGCCAACGTGACCATCCGCCTCATCGCCGGCCTCGGCAACCCAGGCACACGCTATGAACGCACCCGCCACAACGTCGGCATGGCGTGGCTGCGCCGACTCGCCAGCCGCTTTCGTCTGCCGCTGTCTCCGGAACGCAAGTTCCGCGGCAGCGTGGCCCGAGGCGACATACTCGGTCGCGATGTCTGGCTGCTCGCGCCAGACACCTACATGAACCTCTCCGGCGACGCCGTCGGGCCGTTGGCGCGTTTCTACAAGCTGGCCCCGGAGGAAATCCTCATCGCCTACGACGAAGTGGCGTTCGAGCCCGGTGCCTGTCGGCTGCGTGTGGGCGGCGGCCACAACGGCCACAACGGCATCCGCAGCGTGATCGCCGCGCTCGGCAACCAGGCCGGCTTCGCTCGCCTGCGCATCGGCGTTGGCCATCCGGGCAACTCCGCCGAGATGATCGCCTACCTCACGGGCACCCGCATGACGGGCGAGGAGCAGCACCGCATTGAGCAAGCCACCGACATCGACGACGACACATTGGGTCGCCTTCTCGACGGCGACTTCGATGCCGCCATGAATGCCATCAACGCCCGCAGACGAGTGACCGACGCCTCCGAGTGCCTGACGCCCGCAAATCGGGGCCAGCGCTAATGGGATTTCACTGCGGCATCGTCGGGCTGCCGAATGTCGGCAAGTCGACGCTCTTCAACGCGCTCACGCAGGCCGGCATCGACGCCGAGAACTTCCCCTTCTGCACCATCGAACCCAACACCGGCGTAGTGCCGGTGCCCGATCCCCGCCTGCACCGCATCGCCGAGATCACGAATCCAGCCCGGGTCGTGCCGAGCCTGATGGAATTCGTCGACATCGCCGGCCTCGTTGCCGGAGCCTCGAAGGGGGAGGGTCTCGGCAATCAGTTCCTCGCCCATGTGCGCGAATGCCACGCCATCGCCCATGTGGTGCGTTGCTTCGAAGACGACAACGTCGTGCATGTCTCGGGCCGCATCTCGCCACGGGACGACATCGAGATCATCGACACCGAGCTTGCGCTGGCCGACCTCGCCACCGCCGATCGCGTTCACGACCGGATCCGCCGCATCGCCAACGTCGGCGACAAGGAGGCGCGCGCCACGGTGGCGATCCTCGACAAAGTTCGCGCTGGGCTCGACGCCGGCCGGCCCGTGCGCGCCCTCGGCCTCGCACCGCACGAGCAGGCAGCCATCGCCGAATGCCACTTCCTCACCGCCAAGCCGGTGATGTTCATCGCCAACGTGGCGGAGGATGGCTTCGAGGGCAATCCCATGCTCGACGAAGTGCGCGCCATCGCTGCAGCGGAAGGCGCCGCCGTGGCACCGGTCTGCAACAAGATCGAGGCCGAGATTGCCGAGCTCGATGCCGACGACATACAGGAGTTCCTCGAAGACCTGGGCCTCAACGAACCGGGCCTCAACCGCGTCATCCGCACCGGCTACAACCTGCTTGGCCTCATGAGCTTCTTCACCGCCGGCCCCAAGGAGGCCCGCGCCTGGACCATCGCCAGAGGCACGACAGCCCCCGGCGCGGCTGGCGTCATCCACACCGACTTCGAACGCGGCTTCATCCGTGCCGAGATCGTCGCCTACGACGACTACATCGCTTTCGGCGGCGAGGCCGGCGCCCGCGACGCCGGGCGCTGGCGCCTCGAAGGCAAGGACTACGCGATGCGGGATGGCGACGTGGCGCACTTCCGCTTCAACGTGTAGCAAGCAGCGCGGCCTTCTTTGCGGGCAGAGATTTTTATAGGGCGATCGCTGGTTTTACTTGCTCGGGTCTGGGCGATTGCGCCAGCGGTCCAGGAACTCTTCGCTGGTGTTTACCCATGGGTAGGGTTCGTCTGGCGCCGGCAGGCCCAGCGGTTCGCACAGGCCTGTCCAGCCATCGCTTGCGCGGAACTCGATCAGGCGATCCGCAGGGACTTCGGCGCGCACCTTCGCCACGTTCGCCTCGTATATGGCGATTGCGTGGTCGCGGTCCATCAGGCGGCCACCAAAGGTGCCCTCGCGGATGATTTCGTTCGCCATCTTGAGCCGCGTGCGCAAGCGCTCATCCGGTGACCGACGGGCGTGCTCCATGCTCTGGAAGATGGTGCTGCTCGCGCTCTTGAACCAGCTTTCTGAGTCTCGGAGCGACAGCAACACCTTGGCGTCGGGATAGCGTTCCACCAGGCGGGGCCAGAATGCGGCTGCGGGCCAGTCCACAGCGGCCCGGTAGCCGGCGAAGAGCGTGTCCCAAACATCCTCGCCGCGCCAGGCGCGCAGCCAAAGGTCGGCGTGCTCCGGATGTGTCGCCACTTCGGCCATGTGGTAGCACGCATCGAAGCCGAGCCGTTCGAGCGCCTGCTTGAGCGACAACGTGCCGGTGCGGCCGAAGCCGGCGCCGATGACGGCAAGCCCGTCAGCCACCGCCGCGGCTCAGTCTCGCCTCTGCGCCCACTCAGTCCTTACAGGTCGTAGCCCCGCTCGTTGTGCATCACGAGGTCGAGGCCTTCCGTCTCCTGTTCCTCCGTGACCCGGTTGCCGACGACGACATCAACCACCTTGAGGATGACGAACGTGATGATCGCCGTATAGCCCAGAACCGCGAAGCCGCCGATGGCCTGCACGCCGAGCTGGCTGCCGATGCTGATGTCCTCCTGGCCGCTGAAGATGCCGAGTGCCTGCGAGGCGAAAACGCCTGTCAGGATCGTGCCGAGGAGTCCGCCGACGCCGTGCACCGGGAACACGTCCAGCGAGTCGTCGATGCGCAACGTGCGCTTCATGAAGTTGGTCGCGAGGAAGCAAACCACGCCGGCGGCGATGCCGATGACGAGTGCGCCGGCCGGGCCGACAAAGCCAGAAGCCGGCGTGATCGTGCCGAGCCCCGCCACCATGCCGGTAACGGCACCAAGCGCACTCGGCTTGCCGTAGCGAATCCACTCCGCGACCATCCAGGTGAAGGCACCGGCCGCCGCCGAAATGTGCGTCACCGTGATGGCCATGGCGGCGTCGCCGTTGGCGGCGAGGGCGCTGCCGCCGTTGAAGCCGAACCAGCCGACCCAAAGCATGCCGGCACCGGCCACGGTGAGCGTCATGTTGTGGGGCGCCATCATCTGGTCGGGGAAGCCTCGGCGTGAGCCGAGCACCAATGCGGCCACCACCGCCGCGGTTCCGGCGGTGATGTGCACCACCGTGCCGCCGGCGAAGTCCAAGAGGCCCAGTTCGCCCAGCCAGCCGCCGCCCCATACCCAGTGGCAAACCGGCGCATACACGAGTAGCAGCCAGAGTGTCGTGAAGATCAGCACCGACGAAAATCGCATCCGCTCGGCGAAGCCGCCTACCACCAGCGCCGGGGTGATGATGGCGAAGGTGAGCTGGAAGGTGGCGAAGGCGGATTCGGGGATCGTGCCACTCATGGCATCTTCGCCGACGCCGGCGAAGAACGCCTTCGACAGGCCCCCGATGAAGAGATTGCCGTCGGCGAAGGCGAGGCTGTAGCCGACGACCAGCCAGAGAATGGTGACCAGGCAAGTGATGCTGAAGCACTGCATCAACACGCTCAGCACGTTGCGGGAACGAACGAGGCCGGCATAGAAGAGCGACAGACCCGGAATCGTCATGAACAGCACGAGGGCGGTGGAACTCAAGATCCAGGCCGTGTCGCCCGTATCCAGCCCCTCCGCCACGGCGGGGGCACCCACCAGCAGCGCAAACACCCCCATTGCCAGCGCCAGTCCCGTTCGGGGGCGTTCCCCGCCCAAAAAACCGCCTCGATTCCCTTCCATGGTCCCCCCGTGCGAGCGCCGTCGCCTGCGTGCCCTAGCGAAGCGCGGGACACTACCGCATTGCGTGCGGCACTGCCACCGGTGACGGTGGGAGGTAGTGGGCTAGTTTGAAAGCGCCGCCCGTCGTCGCTCACAGCCCGTACCTTGCAGAGACCTGCGCCGCGTGGGCGCGAACGTCGGCGTTGTCGCCCCCTGCCCACTGGCCGAGCAACGTCGCGTAGTCGCAGGCGACGAAGGCAACCTCGTCGCCCTCGACCATGCTGGCGAAGCTGGCGATCTCCATGCGGTGGCGCACCTTCGCCTCTTCATCGACCGGCTTGCCGTCCGGCCAAGCCGCCGGTTCCGCGTACAGGTAGAACAGGATCGGCGTCAGGCCCTTGGCCTGCGTGCGCAGCGCCAAGGCGTGCTTGAACAGCTGCGCGGCGTCCAAATGGACGTAGGTGCCGTCCAGCGAGTCCCGGATGCTCTGGTAGCCCCTCATGCGGTTGCCCCACACCGGGCGCCAATAGGCGCGGCTGGCCCGCGTCTTGCGGAACGGCTCGTAGCGTTTCGACTCGATGCCTACGAGCGCCGTGGGCGTGGTGACGACGGCATCCAGCCACGGATGCATGCCGCCTCGCCACGGCAGCCGCAGGCTCTGTTCGAGCGCCAGCGACTCCGCAGGCCACCACCGCAGCCCGCAACCCGGCAGGGGCGGCAGGTCGCGGGGGCGGCGGAGGAACCAGCCGAGCGCGTTGGCAACGAGCGCAGCGGACGACTCCGGTCTGTCGAACTTGCCGCTTGCGATCTCGTTGCCGCGAGCCTTGTTGTAGGCGTGCGTCACGTCGTCCGCCGGAACGCCGGGGAGGAACCTGCTGCTCATGGTCGCTGACGCGCGGGGTTTACGTGGTAGACGGGCATCGTGGGGCCGGATCCTATAGCATGGTGCCCCCCGGCGGCTGATTTTAGGAGGGACGGAATGGCGGTCAGTGCACCGGATCGATTGGAGTGTCGTCCTCCCGCAGCTCGGCCTCGGCCTTCCGAACTGCAGCGAGGAGAGCATGTGCAAGTGCTTCCGCCTCGTCCGGGACAAAGACTAACAGTTCACCTTGACGCCGAGTCGCCAATTGCGGCCAGTCTTCTACGGTACCGGCAACGGCTTGCACAAGAATCAACCGGAGCGGCGTCGCCCCCTCCGTGACGTTTCGGATTCCTGCTTTCACCACGTGAACGTCCGCGCTTGCGACGTGTGTGACTTTGGCCATTTGGGATTCCCCTCCTCTGTGTGTGTTCGTTTGCGGCGTAAACGGGCGGCCTTGTGCGCCCGGCGCTCGTTCTCGGCGTCGATGGCCAGCAGCTCGTTGTAGTCCAGCACCTCGTCCAGTCCCCTCGGTCTGGCGCACGTGCTCGTTGTTGTCCTCGTAGGCGCCGTCCAGTCGCGCCAGTTTGTCCCGCCTTCCTCAACGTGATGCTCAAGGCCGAGACCATCCTGCCCGCCCACCGTGGTCGACACGCTGGTCACGCGGCTGGTGTTCCACGGCTACCGCAGGCTCTCCACGGTGAGGATCAGCGCCCCGTTGTTGTGGCGGAGCGTCACGGTGCGGTCGGGCAGCGTCACCACGGCGGGCAGCTCGCTGCCGCCCATGAACGCGGTCAGGGCGCGCTGCAGCCAGCCCTCGGAGATGCCCGGCGCAGTGGTCGCCAGCACCACCGTCATGAAGGCGCCCAAGTCGTGGTTCGCCTGCATGTCGGTATCCGACATCTCGCCGTACAGGCCGATCTTGCGGGGGTTGTCCGCCGAGCCGGATAGCTCCAGCACGACGCCGCCGTGGACGGCCACGTGGCTCCCCCCGGCGCTCTGGAAGGTGAGGGCGTAGCCGAGGCCGTCCAAGATGAAGGCGATCCGATCCTGCGACACGCCGAGGTTGGCGTCGGCGCTGGCGGCTAGGAAGAGGGCAAGTGCGCATGCAATACGGGCGACCATGTTGACGCCTCCCTGTCAGGAGGCAGGTGCGGCGGTGCCGGGCCGGGCTTGACTGTCGCAACCGCCAAGTCACACTACCCGCCGCGCCCAGCCTCGCTGGGTTGCCGCCGGGGGGCTACGTTCTTGTTTGCGTTGCCAAGCCTTCAGGGACGTACGCCCCTCGGCACCTATTGCCCGACGCATTGAGGCGCCGGGTCGTTGGAACCTCACGCGAGCGTGGTGTCCCGCCTATTCGCCGGGGCTTGGGGAGCTACCCCTCGCCGGGCATTGCGGCTGTTGCATTCAGCGGGCGGCCCGGCATCGGGCAGACCCGCGTGAGATTCCGTGCGGCAGCATAGCCCATTTTTCCGGTAAACTGTTGACGCACCCGGAGTGGCGTGGTACATGCCCTCCATGCCATTGTCACGCGCGATGGGCGCGCGTCAGGGAGTAGGCAAGCGATGAAGCGACCAACCGACATGAACCAGCTCGGCAAGATGATCGTGGACCTGTCCGTGGGCGAGATCGCCGAGGACGGGGAGCCGACGCCCCGGCAGCTCGCGGCGCGCAAGGCCGCCGCGAACATGACGCCCGAACAGCGGCACGAGCGGGCCAAGCGCGCCGCCGCCGCGAGGTGGAAGAACGGCGCCTGACCCCGCGCCAAATGTTGCGCGTGCAACATTTGAACGTTGCATTTATGGCCATTTTGAATTAGTATCCGGGGCATGAACGTACTGCCCCGCGAAAAACGCGTCCTCATCCTGCGGCTGCTCACCGAGGGCAACAGCATGAGGGCGACGGCACGGATTGCGGACGTGTCGAAGACCACCGTGGCGAAGCTGCTGGTCGATGCCGGCAAGGCGTGCGCGAAGCATCAGGACGGCGCCCTGCGCGGCCTCCGGTGCCGCCGCGTGCAGGTGGACGAGATCTGGTCGTTCGTCTACGCCAAGCAGAAGAACGTGCGCCGGGCGAAGAGCGCGCCCCGCGAGGCGGGCGACGTGTGGACGTGGGTGGCGATGGATCCCGAGTCGAAGCTGGCGGTCACGTGGCGCATAGGCGACCGCACGGCGGCCACCGGCATCGACCTGATGGACGACCTGCGCTCGCGGCTGGCGCGGCGCGTGCAGCTCACCACGGACGGCCACAGGGCGTACCTTGAGGCGGTGGAGGGCGCGTTCGGCGGCGACGTGGACTACGCCATGCTGGTCAAGATGTACGGCAACCCCGGATCGAACCGGAACCCGGACACGCGGTACAGCCCGGCGGAGTGCATCGGGTTCCAGCGGCGGGTGATCGAGGGCAACCCGGATCGCCGCCACATCAGCACCTCGCACGTGGAGCGCCAGAACCTCACCATGCGCATGTCGATGCGCCGGTTCACGCGCCTCACGAACGCCTTCAGCAAGAAGCTGGAGAACCTCGGGCACTCGGTGGCGCTGCACTACATGCACTACAACTTCTGCCGCATCCACCAGAGCCTGCGGGTGACGCCGGCGATGGAGGCGGGGGTGACGGACAGGGTGTGGTCGGTGGAGGACATCGTGGACTTGATCGAGGCCGACGCGCCCAAGCCCAACCGGCCAGCGCGCTACAGGCCGCGCAAGCCGTGAGCGACCGCGACCGCCGCTTCGAGCGGGTGTTTGCCGATCCGCCCACCGAGTCGGACATTCTGGGGCTACCCATCAACGGCAACGGGAACCATCACGTGCTGCGGTTCTTCGGTGCCGTGCTTCTCGCGGCGTGCGTCGCCGGCGCCCTCGGCACCGTGGCCTACGTCGCGTTCGCCTTCGGCGTGCTCTGATGGTAGGTTAACGATGCTTGAGAAGCTGCGAAAGCTGGCTGACGCCGTCATGGGGTACGCGGATCAGATGGCGCGCCGGGAGGACAGGCCGTACATGAAAGTCATGGCTGCGCTCTGCTTCATCGTTGCGGTGTGGTTCGGCCACAACGGCAGCGTTGGGTTGGCAATCGGGTTCGCCGTCGTCAGCCTCGTTTGGGGCGCGTTCCTGATTCCGCTGCGTTGGGTTCAGCACCGCTATCCCGAGGCGCCGGAGCCGCGAGAGTGATGGAACTGGTCGCCACCGCTGCGGGCGTCGTTGGCGTGCTCGTGGCCATCGTCGGGCGCGACACGCTCCTGCGGTGGGCTGGGTGGTGTCGCTGGCAGACGCGGGTGAAGCGCCGGCTTGTGTTCCGCTGGGTCGTGGTGGGAGACGACAGGCCGCCCGGCGAGAGCTGGGACTACCCGCCCATGCGCCGACGCCTGCGCAGGCTCGGCCTGATCGACAGGGAGTGAAGTCGCATGCGCACGCTCACCATCGACGAGAACTACCGCGACCTAGTGCTCGGCGCGCCGCTGGCGACCGGCACCGACAGCCTGCGCATGCGCGTCATGGAGCGGCTGCGGTTCTGGGCCGAGACGTGGTTCCTCGACGAGTCCGACGGCGTGCCCTACCTCGCCAACATCATCAACCGGCAGAACGTGGATCACGTGCCCCGCGCCATCCTGACGCAGCAGGTGCTCGGCGTGGACGGCGTTGCGGGCGTGCGCGACGTGACCTACAGCTACGACCGGCGCACCCGCAGGGCCACCTACGGCTGCACGGTGATCGAGGAGGGAAGCGGCGAGGCGGTGGAGGTGGCGGCCAGCCTCTCGGTCTAGGCAGGTTTTCAAACTAGCCCACTACCCGGTGGGAGGGAGCCGCTGCACGGTGTTTTGGCACGGCCCGGCAGGAGGAAGACCGTCCGGCATTGCTGGACAGGCAAACACCCTCGAACACCCTCAAACGGAGCTGGACAGGCAAACGGAGCTGGACGGGCAGTTGGACAGGGAACGGGCTCAACGGGCGAACGGGCTCAACGGGCTACCGCAGGCGAACGGGCTACCGCAATCGGACAGGCAAAACACCGGGACAGGCAAAACGCCGGGACAGGCAAACGCCGGGACAGGACAGGCAAACGGAGCTGGACAGGCAGTTGGACAGGGAACGGGCTCAACGGGCGAACGGGCTCAACGGGCTACCGCAGGCGAACGGGCTACCGCAATCGGACAGGCAAAACACCGGGACAGGCAAACGCCGGGACAGGACAGGCGAACGCGGCAGGGCAGGCAAACGGAGCTGGACAGGCGAACGCGGCATTACGAATGCGGCATCGGGGACAGGCAAACGCTTTGCGACGGGACAGGCGAACGCGGCATTGCTTTGCGACGGGACAGGCGAACGCGGCATTGGGGACAGGCAAACGCTTTTGCGACGGGCAAACGCCTTTGCGACGGGGACCGCCAAACGCAGTTGCGACGTTCGCCCGCTCTTCGGGAAGCGCCCCAGCGCCGACCCAGAGCCTCGCTTGAGCAAAGGGTTCCCTATGGAAGTCGTTGCCCCTTAGGATGGATGTCTTGGGCACTTCGGAGAACGGCCATGCGATTGCTCGCCCTGAGCCTGATGGTGGTTGCGGGCACTGTCGATGCAACGCCACCTGTCGAGCACTTCACCGGACACGCGAGATACGAGCAGGCGCGCATATCGCCCACGGCCAAGTACCTCGCCGTCACCACGCGGCAGGAGGACTACGAGTATCTGGTGGTGATTGGGCTCGCGGACCGGGAGGTGGTGTACCGCACCCACTTCGGCAAGGGCTGGAATGTGCAGAACTTCCACTGGGCCACTGCCGAGCGCATTCTCGTGCAACCGGCGCGGCGGATCGTCGGGCGCACGGACTTCAGCTTCCCCACCGGCGAACTCTATGCCCTCAACGCCGACGGCACCGACGCCAGCGTGCTGTTCGGGATGAACGCCGGATTCGGCAAGCTGTCGGCGCGCGCCGGGCGCAACGAGGCACGGCTGGAGGCGGCGGAAATCCTGCACCTTCTGCCGGACGAGCCGGAACACGTGCTCATCGGCACCATCCCCTTCGGCGTCAACAAGGTGGGCCGCGCCCGGCGGATCAACATCCACACCGGGCAAACCGAGCCGGTGGTCGTCGGCCGCTATTCCACTTCCCGCTTCCTGGCAGACCGCGACGGCCGGGTGCGCTTCGAGTACGGCTCGAATGTGGAGAACGTCACCGAGGTGTACTACCTGCCGGACGCCGGCGAGCCGACCCTGGTTTCCCGGGGCCGCATCAACGAGGGCGTGACGACGCCCCTCGCGGACGCCGGCGACGGCTGGTATGCCGTTGACAACACCGAAACATCCACTACGCAGCTCGTCCACTGGCAGCCGACGCGAGACGTGAAGCAGGTGCTGTTCCACAACGACGCCGTGGACATCGGCGAGGGACTGTTCGATCCCGACGGACGGCTCATCGCCGCGCGCATCACCGAGCACTACCCCGATTACCACTACGTGCAGCCGGACGCTCCATTCGCCAAGACCCACCGCCGCATCCGCGCCGCCTTCCCCACCGAAGATGTCGCCTTCACCAGCATCACCACCGACGGCGCCAAGGGAGTCGCCGTGGTGTACGGCGACCGATTCCCCAGCACCTTCTATCTGGTGGACTTCCGCACCGACGAGATCGAGGAGCTGTTCCAGTCGCGGCCTTGGCTGGCGCGGGAGGACCTCAGCCCGATGGAGTCGGTGCAGCTCAAGGCCCGCGACGGCACCATCGTGCACGGCTACCTGACGACGCCAAGAGGCTGGAGCGAAGGCGACCGCCTGCCCCTCATCGTGCTGGTGCATGGCGGCCCGCACGGCATTCGCGACCATTGGGGCTTCGACACGGAAGCGCAGCTCTTCGCGTCCCGAGGCTTCGCCGTGCTGCAGGTGAACTTCCGGGGCTCGGGGGGCTACGGCAAGGACTTCCTCTACGCCGGCTTCGGCCGCTGGGGCCGCGAGATGCAGGACGACGTCACCGACGCCACGCGCTGGGCCGTGGCGGCCGGCTTTGCGGACCCGGAGCGCCTGTGCATCTATGGCGGCAGCTACGGCGGCTACGCGGCTCTCACCGGTGCCTTCCGCGAGCCGGAGCTATACCGCTGCGCGGTGGGCTATGTTGGCGTCTATGACCTCGAGATGATGTACCGCAAGGGGGACATCCCGGACCGCCGCGCCGGCGTCAACTACCTGAAGGAAGCCATCGGCGAGGACACCGCCGAACTGCGCGCCCGCTCGCCGGTGCACAACGCCGAACGCATCCGTGCCGCGGTGATGCTGGTACACGGCGCCCTGGACCAGCGCGTCCCCATCGCCCACGCCACTAGCCTGCGCCGGGCACTGAAGGCGGCCGGCAACCCGGTGGAGGTCTGGCACATCGAACGCAAGGAAGGTCACGGCTTCGGCAACCCCGACAACCGCAAGCAGATGTACGAACGGATGCTTGCCTTCTTCGACGACCACATCGGCCGCGGGCGGGAGGTGGCCGCGAGAGGCGCGGGGGGCTAGCGGCAGGCGCCGCGCGGTGAGGCTGACTCGGGGTTTACGCGTCAGTCCCCGCCTAGGTGGTGAACTTCGACACCGCCCCAGCGGTCGCTCAGATAATCCGCGACTAGGCGCCGGTGGCAGTGGTGTGGTTTGTCCTCGCTGCAAAGAAGACAGCCATCGGCGATGACATCCTGCGCTGTCGTTTGCTCGACCCTCCGTTCCGCCATCAGCGCCAGGAACCGACTTTCGTAGGTCGGCCAGTCGATGCGACCGTTGCGGTAATCCGCAAGGATCTCGGGGGTGGGTGCAAGTTCCGGCACATGCACATAGTCCATGCCGCAGATGGCGGAGAGGAAGAAGGCGAGGTCGTCACGCTTGGCGAAGCCGGAAAGCTGCGATGTGTTGTTGAGGCGCACGTCCACAATCCGCTTGGCACCGGAGCGACCTATGAGGTCGAAGAAACGTGCGGCAGTCTTTTTCGTGAAGCCGATCGTCCACACGTTCATTGGCTACTTCCCTCCGCCGCAACGTCCTTGGTCCGGTAGGCCACGCGCCTCGCCCGAAGCGCCAAAGCTTCGGCGACCAACTCGGTCCTCGATCGAAGCGCAAGCGTCCCAGTAGATTTCATGCCGAGTTCGAGGAGCAGCCGATCCATCGTGGCTTCATGGGCCTCCAACGCGCCGTCCCGCAGGATATGCACCACCTGATAGCCGCGCTGCCGGATTGCAGGTGCCACAAGCAGTGTCCGGTGACAGTCGAGCGGCTCCGCTTCCGCGCACATCACGGCCACTCGATACTTCACAATCCCCTGTTCAAGCCGGTCCATCCCACGCAGGAAGGACTCGGTGCGAGCTAACCGATCGTACTGTACCTGCCCATCCTCGCAACAACGCGGGTCATCGGATTGCCCCCCGAGCTCCCGGCCGAGATGAACGTATCCGATCTGCTGAGCTTCCAGCGAAGCACGGAGCGAGTCACGACTGAAGTGCGGGTGGCGGCGACTAAAAGGGACCGATCGTACATCCGCCAATGCGCCTATCCGGTGGCGCACGAGCAGCCCAACGAATGCGTCGATGGGGTGATTGGAATGCCCCACCGTGTACAACGGCCCGGCAGCATCGGTCATCCGCCGGATTCCGTCTCGATGATCGCCGCTATGAGCTTGTAGGCTGCCCCCTCGAATTCCTCGCCCAAACTTATCGTTAGATGGCAGGGTCCGACCTCATAGCTTCCGTCCAATTTGCCGAGGTACTGCCGCTCGTATAGAGGATCGGTTACCCAAAGCCGGTAATCCCGACCGGCGTGTCGGAATCTCCCCTGGACCCGCCGCTTGCTATTGCCAAATGCCTCCCCGGGAGCGAAAACCTCGAGGCCAAGGCGCTCCACAGCGATGAGTCGCAAGGAATTGCCGATGGATTCGAGCTGCGCTTCACGAACTCGGTCATTGTGTCCATGGTAGGTGCTGTCGCCATCGAACCAAAGCGGCTCGACGGGATCCGTGAGGCGGGCTAACTCCTCCTGCGGGAACTGCCCCTTCTTCACCCAGTACCACTCAGGATCAAGCAGCCAGTTCTCTGCCTGAAATCCTGCCGGCCGATGGCGTAGGAGGGGAACCTCCACGATGTCGAGCACCCGAGGGTCGCTGCCATCCTCATACTGTCGCTCGTACTCAGATACTTCCCCATGCGCTCGGTCGCTGATTGGGCGCAGCCAAACCCCAGCGCACTGGTCGCGCCATTCGCGTCCCGCAATACACCTTCCCGCAAGCTTCCGCGAGTTTGCGAGACAGACAATCCGCTTGACGAGTTTCCTGCTAGCCATGGCCGTCTGCCCACATAACCAACCGTAGCTCACTGTCGTCAACGAGCGTGTACTCCGGCAAACGGCCCGAGAACTCCAAGCATTGCTCCCGAATGATCGGCACGCCGTCGCCGCGGACATCCATGAGGCGCGTTCTTCCGATCCCAGTCGGTGCTGCACATCGGGCCAGGAGCGAAACGACGAGTTCGTTCCGGTTCGATTGGCGAAGGTGCAGGCTATCGGGAGTCAGCGTGTTGGTGAGTTCGCCCGGCACGAACAACTCGATGCGGTTGGCGAACATGTGCAGGCGGATTCGACTGCCAAGCATCGAATAGTCTCGATGTGCGACCGCGTTCACCAATGCCTCGAAGACTGCCCGCTCGCTGAATTGCAGATGCTCGACGCGCGCGCTCGCCTTGGTTGCGCGGACCAGCATGTTGCGGGCCACAAAATGGAGGGCCTCGGCCACCTGCTCGTTCAAGGGTCCGCATATGTCCCGGGCATCAGTCTGGTAATCCACGTCAGTGCGCTCGCCCGCGTAGCTTACCGCTTGAATGTAGGCATGCGGTAGCCAGCGCTCTGGGGACCGGGTGCAGAGCAGCACGCCGGCAACCGTTAGCTGCGTTTCGCAATCGGAGTCCTCGCCGAGAATGCAGAGCTTGCGGAGGTTCCCCACTGTAGGTTCGTCGATCAGGAACTTGCGCACCAGCGCGTGTTCCACGTCACCCGGAGACGTGCGTGGCACCAGAGTTTCGTCAAACCGAATGAGCCGCGTGTTGGCCCGCTCCTGAAACAGCCGCGCCAGCATGTCAGGCGACAGCTTGCGCTTGGAGCTCCCCACCCGACGGTAGTAGCCCCCTGGGCTTTCGTGCACCGTGAGGCTGCGTGGGACGTCCACTCGAATCACTAATGCCGAGCCACCCTCGGGGTCCCTGAGTTCCCGCTTCAGGATGTCGGCGTCGAGAGCTGGCTTGATTAGGTCATTGCAGATCTCGCGGACCCATCCTTCCACAAGGTCCAACTGGCCAAACTCGATCCCAACGACCTCGCGGCTGCGATCCCTAGCGCCCAGCACCAAGGTACCGCCTCGGCCGTTGGCCATGGCTGCGAGTTCGTCTGCCATGCCGGCGCGATCCGGCGCACGTACGCGACCGCCCACGATTTCCGGCATCTTCAACTCCAGCGACGAGTCTTCGCCGAGTTGAACGCGCCTTCCAAGGATGGAATCCACCGCCACGACTTCACCCTTCGTTGTATGGCGCGGATGATAGCCCCGAACGTCCGTACCCGCCCGGCAAAATGGCGGTCGATTGGTCGGGCCCGTGTCGCTTTGCGCGAGAGCGCACGAAACCGCACTCTCAATGTTGTGGTAATCTGCCTGCCCCATGCAGCACATGGGGGGGACGCGGATGTCGCTGTGGTCTGCAGCTGCCCGGCCAGTTCTCTTTCGCGTCAATCCCGAACTTGCCCAATGGATCGCTATCTGTGCCTTGCGCCCGTACGGCTTGATCTCGCGTAAGACGCCTGAGTTGGCACCCCAGCAACTGATGGGCCTGCGTTTCCCAAATCGGTTCGGGCTCGCCGCAGGGCTTGACAAAGACGCGGCCGCCGTTCGTGGATTCGCCAACCTCGGGTTCGGGTTCATTGAGGTCGGCACAGTGACCCCAGAACGACAGCCTGGCAATGCTAAGCCGCGTCTCTTTCGGCTTCCGTCGGACCAAGCGTTGGTCAACCGCATGGGGTTCAACAGCGTCGGGAGCAGTAAAGTTCGAGAGCGCCTTGTCCGGCTGAGGGGCGGGGCGTCCTTGGCATTTCCGATAGGCGTAAACATCGGCAAGAACGCGTCAACCCCCATCGATGCCGCCCTGAACGACTACATTCTCGGAGTCAAGGCCATGCATCCGTTGGCGGATTACCTCACCGTCAACATCTCTTCGCCCAATACGCCTCGGCTGCGCGAACTTCAAGGGAGCGATCGGGTCGAGGAACTCTGCTCTACGCTTGTTGAAGTCGGTCAACAACTGGACCGCGAAGCTGGCAGGCAAGTGCCACTCTTGGTCAAGCTGTCTCCCGACCTGCACGAGACCGCTTTGGCCGAACTAGGCAGAGCGATAAAGGGCTCCGGCATCAGCGGAGTCATTGCCACGAACACCACCACGACCAGGCCCAACCTGAAGGACCAGGAACGGCGATCGGAAGTCGGGGGATTGAGCGGACGCCCCTTGGCACCACTGGCCGTTGCCGCCGTCCAAGTGCTTCGTAAGGCCCTTGGGCCGACGTTCCCAATCATCGGCGTAGGGGGCATCAACGACGCCGAGAGTGCCCAAAGGATGTTTGACGCCGGTGCGGACCTTGTACAACTTTGTACGGGTTTGATCTTCGAAGGGCCCGGTCTGGTGCGACGCCTTCAACGAGCAAGCACTCGAGATGACGCGGCATGCCGGCCCAGATTTACCGCGTCGAACTTCCCACCGGAACCTGCGTCGACTGCACAGTAGCCGCCAGACGCCCGTTCGGTCCAGCGAACGGGTCCTGCCCGAAATGTCGCGCCTCCGCGTCAGTACACCACCACCGAGCGGATCGATTCCCCCGCGTGCATCAGGTCGAAGGCGGTGTTGATCTCGCCCAAGGGCATGGTGTGGGTGATGAGGTCGTCGATGTTGATCTTGCCGTCCATGTACCAGTCGACGATCTTCGGCACGTCCGTGCGACCCTTGGCGCCGCCGAAGGCGGTGCCGCGCCAGACTCGCCCCGTCACGAGTTGGAACGGGCGGGTGGCGATCTCCTGCCCTGCCCCGGCGACACCGATGATGATGCTCTCGCCCCAGCCCTTGTGGCAGCACTCGAGCGCCTGGCGCATCACCTCCACGTTGCCGATGCACTCGAAGGAATACTCGACGCCGCCGTCGGTGAGATCGACGATGGCGCCAACCACGTCCTCCACCTCGGTGGGGTTGAGGAAATCCGTCATGCCGAACTTGCGTGCCAGCGGCTCCTTGGCTGGGTTGGTGTCGACGCCAATGATCCGGTCCGCACCCACCAGCCGGGCGCCCTGGATCACGTTCAGGCCAATGCCGCCGAGGCCGAACACCGCGACGTTTGCGCCGGGCTCCACCTTCGCCGTGTTCATCACCGCGCCAAGGCCAGTGGTGACGCCACAGCCGATGTAGCAGACCTTGTCGAACGGGGCATCCTCGCGAATCTTCGCCACGGCGATTTCCGGCAGCACGGTGTAGTTGGCAAAAGTGGATGTGCCCATGTAGTGCAGGATGGATTCGCCGCCCTGCGAGAACCGCGAGGTGCCGTCGGGCATCAGCCCCTGGCCTTGGGTCTCGCGAATGGCGCCGCAGAGGTTCGTTTTGCCCGAGGTGCAGAACTTGCACTGGCGACACTCGGGCGTGTAGAGCGGGATGACGTGATCGCCCACCGCAAGGTCGGCGACGCCCGCGCCGAGTTCCACCACGACACCAGCGCCTTCGTGGCCAAGGATGGCGGGGAAGAGGCCCTCCGGATCCGCACCGGACAAAGTGTAGGCATCGGTGTGACAAACCCCGGTCGCCTTCACCTCCACCATCACCTCGCCGGCCCTGGGCCCTTCGAGCTGCACGGTTTCCACCTCAAGCGGCTCCCCCGCCGCCCGCGCCACCGCCGCCTGCACGTCCATCCGCAACTCTCCTCGCAGCCCCAATGCGAACGGGCGAACCCTACAGCGTTAGCGCGCTTAGCGGCAACTAGGAGGTAAGCGTCGTAAGACACGGCGCTCATCTCCTAGTGTGGCGTCCCAGAAACACGTAGCCCTTCGAGCTGGACGTTGGCTGGTGAAACAAATGTCGGAGAACGCGAGGATGTGCCGCCTGGGACTCGCCTCCGAGAGGTCGTTGAGTGCCTGCATTTGGCATCCCGAAGTACCACGAACTGTGGGGCGGCACACTAGCTCAGGGGAGCCTCCAGGATGCGGGTCATGGCGTCTTGGTGTTCGGCAAAGAGGGTAGCGAGGGCCAGTTGGGAATGGGCTCGGGTGAGGTTTTCGCCACGCTGGGCGACGCGGAAGTAGTGGTCGCCCTCAAGGTGGTCGGTGAGGAAGCGGACGGCGAGCATCAGGCTCATGTGGGCGGGGGCGGCCGCGAAGCGGCGCGGGTTGTCGAAGGGGCCATAGGTCGCTCGGAAGCCCCGTGCCAGGCGCTCGAAGCGGGGGAGGGAGAAGCTGAGATCCGACGGTCGCTCGTTGCCGGCGCTGGTCGAACGCACGAGGTCCCCGAAGTCCCACGCCGGATCGCCGGGCATGAGTGTGTCGAGGTCGATGATGGCCGTCACGTCGTCGCGTTGGGGGTGGAACAGCAGGTTGTTCACCTTGCAGTCGCCGTGGATGGTGCGCCGCGGCGCGGCGGTCCCTGTGCCAGTCATGCCTTCGCGAAGGCGGTCGATCGCGACGGCCTCCGCCTGCGCCTCGCCCTTCGGCAGTGCATCGAAGCGCACAAGGTAGCGGGGGAGATCGTGGAAGCCGTCGATGGCGGTTTCGAGTGATGCGGCGTCGAAGGTGGCGAAGCGGGCGAGGAAGGTGCCGAAGGCCCGGCCGGCGGCACCAAGCAGATGCTCCGGCAAGACGTCAAAGGAGCGCGACGGCCGTCGCGGGAACAGGCGCCAGATGCCGCCGTCGGCATCCACCGACCAAGCATCGCCTTCGGCATTGGCAAGCGGCGACACGAGCAGCCCGTGGCCCGGCAGCGTGGACTCGTGTGCAACGGCTCGGCCCAGATTGCGCATGAGCGCGGTCGGCGCCGCGAACACGTGGTCGTTGATGCGTTGCAGGATGTGGGCGTCGGTGGTCCAGGTCTCGTTGATGTGTCCAGTGGCGAGGCGCGTGACGGGGCCGGCCGCGCCAGGCCAGCGAGCCAGCATGGCTTCAGCGACGGTTGCTGGCGACGGCATGAGCCACCGGAAGCAGGTATTCGCCGAAGGGGCCGGCCAAGGCGTCGATCTTCTCCCCTGACATGCTGCAATCGCCGTCGTCAAGGATGTCTGCAAGCTCGCCGAGCGCGCGAGATGCCTCTCGAAGTCCGGCATCCACCTCGGCCAACCGGGAGATTGCCTGACGCTGGCGCCGCCAGCCCTCGATCCAGCGTTGCATGTCGCTCCCGGCAGCGAGGTCGGCCTCCGCCCGGCGTGAAGCCAGGCTTTCCGGGGGCAGATGATCCACCGGCCGGTTCAGGGGCGTGTCCGCGTCGTATGGCCGCGCCACGTCACTTTCGCCAAGGCCACTGACGCGGCGTTCGAACGCGGCGCCGAGCAGGCGGCGATACCATTTCACCGGTTCCAGCATTTCCACCAGCGGCTCGATGGCCGCGAGTTCGGGAAATGCGCGCCGAAGGGTCTCGGAATCCTCAGGCACGATCCCCTGTCGCGCTAGGCTCCGCCGAAAGGCCGCCGTGCGTTCGAGCAGCCCCGACTCCCGGGCGCCAGCACTACACCAGAAGCGTTCGGCGATGGCCGGAAGCCGGCCCCAGAGTCGACTGTCGAGGCAACCCTCGTCCACCAGTTCCGACCACAGGCAAGCCTCGCCGCCGAGCACCTGCCCTTGCTCACCGGCCGGTGCGACGGGCATTGCCGGCAGGCGCGCGAACCCCGCCATCCATTGCAGGCCTTCCCGCACATGCCTCGTGCGGTCGTCGGCGAGCAGGCGGTCCTCGGCTGCGGCGAGGTCGCCGCCGGGGTCGAAGCAGTGGTGCAGGGACGCGGGGTAGCAAAGGTCGAGATAGTAGGGCGCGGACAGCACGCAATCGAATCCGGCGGCGAGGGCGGCGTCGCGCGCATGGTTGCCACGCCAGGCCTGAATCAACGTGTCGCGCGCGAGGGCTGGATGGAGTGCTTCGTCCCAAGCCAACGGGCGCCTGCCGAGTTGCCGGATGATGCTCGTCAGCTTGCGGTTGAAATCGGCTTGCACGTCGGCGGCCCTAAAGCCTTGGCTGCGCATCAGCGTCTGCACGCCCTCGTGCGCGTTCCACCAGTCCCCGTTCACCTCATCGCCGCCGAAGTGCAGGAAGGGGTCGGGGAAGATGTCGGCGAGTTCGCCCAAGAGCGTTTCGACCGCCCGCAGCACGGCGGGATTGGTGGGATCTAGGCAGGCTTCGTGGACGCCGAAGCGGCGGCTCGGTTGCGGGGCAGCCCCGGCGCCCCACTCGGGCCGCGCCACCAGCCAACTCGTCACATGCCCCGGCATGTCGAGTTCCGGGACGATGCGAATGGCTCGGTCGGCGGCGTAGGCCACGAGTTCGGTGAGTTCGGCCGCGTCCCACGCCCGGCCGCTCGCGAGTTCCGGATGCGCCTCGCTGCGGAAGCGGAAGGCTTGGTCGTCGGTGAGGTGCAGGTGCAGCACGTTGAGCTTGGCGAGGCTCATGGCGTCGAGGGTTCTCTTGAGCGCCGGCAGCGGGATGAAGTGGCGCGCCACGTCGATCATCAGCCCGCGCCAAGGGTAGGCGGGATGGTCGTGGATGCGCGTGATCGCGTGGAACTTGCCAGCGAGTTGGGCAATGGTGGCGAGGCTATGGATGGCGCCCCACTCGCTGGCGGCGCGCACCGTCACGGCATCGGCGAACTCGATCTCGCTGGATGCGTCTGGATGCAAGTCCGGTGTCGAGGCGGGCGTCGGCGCCACCTCGAAGCGAACTTCGATGCCCATCGGCGGCAGCCGCTCGAATGCGCGACCGAGGCGCGGCGATGCATCGCCGAGGAGAGTGTTTGGGGCCTCAGAGTGTGTTCTGGCGGGTCCCATTTCCACGCGGCGTGGCGGTGGCAGGAGGAGTGGCTCGGTGCTCACCCGCTAGCCCGGATTATTCATGAATGCGCGTAGCGAGGGCGGCGAGACGCCGCTGTGGCTGGGCGCGCACGCCTGCCAGGAGGCACGGCGGAAGACGGGACGGCACCGCCTTGAAGTTTCGCGCAAGCGAAACTTCCAACGCGCCCGGAGGGCGCGCAGGCATAGCTGTGCACTATGTCGAGGGGGCCGCAGCGAACGCGTCCGCAGGACGCGCGAGTACTGCCCAGCCACAGAGAGTGGATCGTCGTCCGCAGTAGCGCATTCATGGATAATCCGGGCTAGGCTGGCGACGGTTCCAGTCAATCATCTCCACCGCCGCTGCCGCCGCTTCAATGCCCTTGTTGAACTCATCGTCCGCGGTGCGGGATTCGGCCTGGGCGATGTCGGTGACGGGAATCACCTCGTTGAGGACGGGCACGCCGCTTTGCCGAGACACCTCCCCGAGGCCTCGCGAGCACTCGTCGACGATCATCTCGAAGTGCATGGTGTCGCCCTTGAGCACGATGCCGAGACAGATGATGGCGTCGATGCCATGCCCGGAGCGCCGCACGAGTTCGGACGCGGCGAAGGGCATCTCCAGACAGCCGGGCAGCACATGCGTGTCCACTCGCAGAACGCCGGCGCCCTCGAGCACGGCCACGCAGCGAGCATGCATCCGGTCGATCATGTCCGCATACCACTTCGACCGCAGGATGGCCACCCGCGCCCCCTCCACACGCGGCAGCGCGGAAACATCAAGAGCTTGTTGCATGGCGCGAGTTTACTCCGGCGCGAGTGCCAGCCGCATCCCAGCGCCACAGGGCACGAAACCGGAAGCGCGAAAAAGCGCATCCGCATCCGCCGGCGGTGCGTCGATGACTCGCGCACCGCGCGACTCCGCAAGACCGATCGCGTGCCGCAGCAGCCAAGTGCCGAAGCCGCGCCGCCGCCACGCCGGCGCCACCACGACCGCCACCACGCGGAAATGCGTGGCGCCCAGCCGCTCGATGCGATAGGCGCCCACCAACTGCCCGTCAAGCCGGGCCTCGCGAACATCGGCAACCGCAGCGCCAGGTCCTACCAGGCACACGGGAATGTCGTCCTCTCCCGGGGGCGCGATCAAAAGGTCCCGGTAGGTGGGGCGGCGACCGGTCATCGCGTCCTCAAACGCCATCCGGCACGTTCGGATCGCCCTTGAACGGGCCGATGATCTCGGAGGTGATCCAGCCGCCGTAGTACTCGCCCGGCTGGGGCTGGACGCGCTCGTTGCCCACATGGCAGGTGAGCCGTGCCGGATAGAAGGCGATCCAGCCGGCGAGGGCAGCGAACTCGGCGTAGGGATCGGGATAGGCCCACGCCGCCTGCTTCGGTCCGCCGACGATGTCGTAGAAAACCGCATCGCCCTTCCATTCGCAGTGGCTGCCGCCTTCGCGTTCTTGCAGGAAGTCCGTCGCCACGTCTTCGGGCGGAATGTAGAACGTCGGCGGGCCGGCGGTCTCCAACACGCGGCAAGCGGACTCGGTGGCCGCCAGTAGCGCCTCGCCTGCTCGTACCGTCACCCGGCGCGCGTCCGGCTCGATGCGTGGCGGGCGGGGATAGTCCCAGACGGACTCTTCGCCTGGCCCCGGTTCTAGGGCGAAGGGTGGGCGCTGTTGGCCGCGGTAGTGCCAGTGTTGGCGACGGCGGACGGTCTCGGCGTCAGGTGTAGGCATGGGGTGGACCTCGCTCGGAGACGGGCTTTAGAGGGAGGGCATTGTGGCTTCTCAGAGGTACCCGTAGGGGCGACCCTTGTGGTCGCCAGTGTCGGCCAAGCCAACGCCGTACGTGACACGACCACGGGCGACCACCAGGGTCGCCCCTACGAGCCGAAGCGATAGCGCAGCTTCACCACCATGTAGTCGACGATGGGCTCGCGCAGGGCGTCGGTGAAGAGTTCGCCGAAGTCGTAGCCGGCTTCGCGGACTAGGTTCGAGCCTCGGGTATAGACCACGAACAGATCCGACAGAGGACCAATCTCCCAGCGATAGCGGAACTGGCCCGTGAGGCGCGAGATGGTGAAGTCCTCGTCGCCGTCCACCGGCATCTCGGCGCGCGGCACCAGCCAGTCTTCGCTTTGGGGCACTTCGAGGTAATCGAGGTCTTCGGCGTCGATGCCGGCCCATTGCAGCGTAAGGCGGATTTGGTGGCGGGCGGTGAAGAAGAAATCGGCCTTGACGATGGGCTGCACGTCCGAAGTGGAGTAGGTGGTGAACTTGCGGCCACCGCTGTGCAGCAGCCAGCCGTCGCGGCGCATGTAGCGCACGTCGAAGTCGAGGGAGAGTCGGTCGATGGGCTTGTAGGTGATGCCGAAGTCGGAACCGTACGACCGCCCCCCGAGCTCCTCCTGATCGGCGGTGATGGTGCCGCTCCAGGAGAACGGCTTGGCGGTGTCGGTGCCGAAGCCGATCTGGGTGAAGAGGCGCCCCTTCACCTTGAACATGCCGTTGCCGCGACTGTTGAGGTCGTCCCAGCGGGAGGGGAAGTAGTTGAGATATCCCTTCACTTCCGAGCTGTTGTTGAACATCAGCGAATGGCTGGAGAAGATGCCGAGGCGGTTGGCGAAGCCGTCGACATTGGTTTGGCCGCTGAAGAACAGCGAATTGCGAATCTGCCGGAAGCGCTTGAGGTTGGCGTAGCGGATGATGCCGTAGCGGGCGACGATGGCGTCGTTGCGGCCGATGAACCCCAAGGCGCGCATGGAAAGGTCGCGGTCGATGTAGTCGAGGGCGCCGCTGTGGATGAGGCCCCGGCGCTGGAAGAACTGGAAGTCGTTGTAGATGCCGTGACCGGTGACGGCGGCGTCGTCGCGATCGTTCGGCGGGGCGTAGCTGTACACGTACTGGCCATCCCAGCTCAGTCGCCCGCGTGGCGACAGCGCGTGGGCGTCGATGCCGTGAACGATGGCGGGGTCGCGCTCGCCGGGTAGGTTCACCATCGTGCCCATGTAGCCGATCGAGCGGCGGCCGGAACCCGTCTGCTCGTAGAGCGCCCGGACGACGCCGAAGTCACGGCCCTCGCCTTCCCACTCGACTTCGGCGCCCGATTCGTCCGTTCCGCGCAGGACGACGTCGTCTTCCATCGCGCCGAGCACGCCGAAGCGAAGGCCGGCGGCTTGGCCCACGAGCTTCGCGGCACCGAGAAGGTCAGTCGGCCGGCTGCGCTCGACCCCGCTCACCTCGATCCCGTCTGGAACGTCGTTGACGAGCTGCCGTGGTGCACCGCCGATGCGGCGGGTGTTGATCAGGGTGGTGGGCTCAGGCGTGAAGGTGGAGGGCGTGGCACGGGCGCCGCTGCCTTGCGGGCCGCGGTAGCGGTTCACGTCTGCCCGCGGTGAGGTGAAGAAGACCTCATTGCCTTCCAGGAAGAACTGGCGTTTCTCCGGGAAGAAGGTCTCGTAGGCCGTGAGATTCACCACCACGTCGTCGGACTCGACCGCGCCGAAGTCGGGGTTCAGGGTGGCCGTGAGCTGGAGGTTTGGCGACGGGCGGTAGGCGAAGTCCACGCCGACCCGTGCGCGCTGATCCTCGGCGAGCTGATCCACGGTGCCGGACATGTACGGGAACGCCGCGATCTGTCGGGTGGGCTGCACGCCCGGAAGGGTGACCGGCTGCAGACCGGAGATGAAGCGGCCGCCAGTGCGCGGCAGCGCCGGCCAGCTCCACGTCTCGTCGAGATGCGCCACTTGGCGCTTGAGCCAGAAGCCCATTTCGCGCTCGCCTTCGCCATGCGGCATCGCCATCATGGACCAGGGCAGGAACATCTCGGCGCTCCAGCCGGTGTCCGTCAGTGCGGTGGCCGCTTCCCAAGGGCCATCCCATTGCTCGGTCATGGTGTATTCCGGCAGCACCTTGCCGTCCTGCAGCGAGCCGCCGAGATTCACCATGAACCAGTAGCCGTAGAGGCCGTCGCCGCTGGTGTCGAGGGCAACACCGAACTGGTCGCGGTTGATGTACTGGTCACGCGCGGACAGCCGGGTAATGAGGGTGTCTGGCGGCTGCTCCATCACCGCCGAGACGTAGAGCCCCCTGTCGGTGTAGAAGAAGCGGCTGACGGTGGCGTAGGAAGTCTCGGCCAGGGTGTCGGGCTCGCTCACGAGCATGTTGTCGTAGCTCGCGACGCCTTGCCACTCGATCTCGTCCACGTTGCCGTCGAGGCGAATGTCGGCGTCGTTGATGTAGGCGACGTTGACGGCGCCTTCCTCGTCGCCCCGGACGTTGAGCCTGAGGCGCCAGTCGGACTCAGCGACGGCAGCGGTCTCGGCATCGGGCAAAGCCGCGGGCGCCGGGTCGGCCGCCGGCATCTCAACGGGCGCCGCGGGTGCCGGTTCCGGTTCTGCCGCCGCGACCCGTGGCGTCTCGTCCTCGCAGCGACATTCTTCGGCAATGACCGGCGCCGAGGCCCCTGCAAGATACCAAGCCCCAAACCCGGCGCCCTGGGCACGGGTGACGAGCGCCCGTGCCGCCGCCTCGTCCAAGGCCGGCGACATCAGCCGGTGGAACACCTGCCCATCCAGCCGAACCTGAACGATCCGGCAGTCGACTCCCAGCGCGGCCGAAACCCGCGCCTTGGCCGTGTCGGCAAAGTGCGGTGTCAGCCAACTGCCAAACACAACCGCGCCACGCTCGGCCCCCGCCGCACCCTGCGCCGAAACCGCAAGCGCACAGGCAACCAAGCCGCGAAACGCGACACTTCTGACAAGGCGGGAGAGCATTGAGCGCGCAAGCGTACTCGAAAACCCGCATGCAACGCTAGGAGGTGCGGTCACTCCCCGGACCCACCGATCTCGAAGCCGGCTCAAACGCAATGCCGCAAGAAAAGCGGCCCCGTTCCTTGCGCCATGTGGCGCTATGGCGGTATGGTTCGCGCCGCGTTTTTGTGGCGTTTTCCGCTCTGGGCGCGGGCGAGCTTGAGGGACTGTCAGGGGCAAGCGGGCGGATGGCGTCAGTCAACATCGATGGTGCGCAGTACGAGCTGAAGGACGGTGACAACCTCCTGCAGGCGGTGCTGTCCGAGCGCTTGGACCTTCCTTATTTCTGCTGGCATCCAGCGATGGGTTCGGTGGGCTCGTGCCGCCTGTGCGCGGTCATCGAATACGCCGACGAGAACGACGAGCGCGGTCGTCTGCAGATGGCCTGCATGATGCCGGTGCGCGACGGCATGCGGGTGTCCGTCCAGGCACCATTCGCGTCCGAGTTCCGCAAGCAGGTGATCGAGTGGCTGATGGAGAACCATCCCCACGATTGCCCGGTCTGTGAGGAAGGCGGCGAATGCCATTTGCAGGACATGACCGTGATGACCGGTCATTCCATGCGCCGCTACCGGGGTGCCAAACGCACCTGGCGCAACCAGTATCTCGGCCCCTTCATCGGCCACGAGATGAACCGTTGCATCACCTGCTACCGCTGCGTGCGCTACTACCGCGACTACGCCGGCGGCACGGATCTCGATGCCTTCGGCTCCCGTGCGCGCATGTTCTTCGGGCGCGAAGAGGACGGCGTGCTCGAGAGCGAATTCGCCGGCAATCTGGTGGAGGTGTGCCCGACGGGCGTGTTCACCGACAAGCCCTTCTCCAAGCACTACACCCGCAAGTGGGACCTGCAATCGGCACCCTCCGTGTGCGCCGGCTGCGCGGTCGGCTGCAACACCTTTCCCGCCGAGCGCTACGGCTTGCTCAAGCGCGTCCACAACCGCTACCACGGCGAGCTGAACGGCTACTTCCTATGCGACCGCGGACGCTACGGCTCGCACTTCGTCAACAGCGACCGCCGCATCCGCCGGCCCGGACTGCACGATGCCGAGGCCGACGTCTTCGATGCGGTGGACGCCGACAACGCCGTGGCCGAGCTTGCCAAGCGGCTCGGCGATGCCGGCGGCGACCTCATCGGCATCGGCTCGCCGCGGGCGTCGCTCGAAGCCAACTTCGCCTTGAAGCAACTGGTGGGCGAGGCGAACTTCTGCCCAGGCCTTGCCGATGACGAGGCCGCGGCGCTTGCCACCGCTCTTGAGGTTTATCGCGACGGCAACGTCGACGCCCCCACCCTAAAGGAAATCGAGGCCGCCGACGCCGTGCTGGTGCTGGGCGAGGACATCTCCAACACCGCCGCGCGCATGGCCCTGGCGGTGCGTCAAGCCGGACGCGCCATCACCTTCGACATGGCTGAGGACGCCGGCATCCCAGACTGGCAAGACGCCGGCGTGCGCGGCCACGGCCAGCACGCACGCAGCCCGTTCTTCGTTGCCACAGTCGCGCCCACGCGCATCGACGACATCGCCACCGCCACCAGCCGCGCCGCGCCGCAGGACATCGCCCGCGCCGGCTTCGCCATCGCCCACGCCATCGACAGCGCGTACGCGGACGGCGAGGATTCCGAGTTTGTCCGCGCGGCGGCAAAGGCGCTGGCCGCGGCGAAACGCCCCGTCGTCATCTCCGGCACCGAAGCGCGTGACCCAGCAATGGTGCAGGCCGCAGCCAACATCGCTTGGGCGCTCAAGGGCCAGGGCGCCGATGCCAAGCTCGCGCTGATCGCCCCGGAGGCAAACAGCTACGGCGCCGCAATGCTTGGCGGCGGGCTTTCGTTAAGCGCCGCCCTCGCCGGCATGAAGGACGGCAACGCCGCCATCGTGCTGGAGAACGACCTTTATCGCCGCGCCGCGCCCGATGCCATCGACGCAAGCCGTGCCCTTGTACTCGACGTGCTCGAAACCCCCACCGCAGAAGGCGCCAGCGCCGTGCTGCCGGCCGCTTCCTATGCCGAACAGACCGGCACGTTCGTCAACTACGAGGGTCGCGGCCAGCGCTTCTACCAGGTGTTCCGGCCCGAGGACGACATCGCGCCGAGCTGGCGCTGGCTCAGCCGCCTGGCCCGGGCCCTCGGCCGCGAGGGAGCCGCTTGGGATGACTTCAATGAACTTGCTGCCGCGTGCGCGAACGGCGCCTTCGCTGGCTTGACCAAGGTGGCACCGCCGCCGGACTATCGCGTTGAAGGCGCGAGCAAGATTCCGCGCCAGCCGCATCGCTACAGCGGCCGCACCGCCATGCGCGCCAACGTCAACATCCACGAGCCGAAGACGACGGTGGACGACGAGACGCCGTTCTCGTGGTCCATGGAAGGCCAAAACCTCGGCCAACAAGACGGCGCCACCGTACCGTATGTGTGGACCCCGGGCTGGAACTCGAACCAGTCGGTGTTCAAGTTCCAGCAGGAAGTGAACGGCGCGCTGGCCGGTGGCGACCCCGGCGTGCGGCTGTTGTCTTCGAAGGACTCCGTCGATGCGCTCGCGGAGCGCTTCCGCGCGCCCCCGGCACAGGCCGCCACCAATGGCGCACTCGTCGCTGCCCGCATCACGCACACGTTCGGGGGCGATGAGCTTTCCGCAGCGTCGCCGCCGATTCAGGAACGGACGCCCGCGGCCCATGCCGTGTTAAACCCTGGGGACGCCCGCCAGCTCGGAATCTCCGCTGGGGATGGCGCGAAAGTGAGCGGTTGGGATGCGAGCGTGGCGGTTCGCATCGATGCCGGGGTTCCACAAGGCGTCGTTGCGCTGGCGCAAGGGCTGCCGGACACGCCGCCACTGATGGCGGCCACGGCAACGCTTGAGCGCGACCCAGACTACGAGCCGCCGCGAAGGCCCGAAACCGACGTGATCGCCAGGGGTTAGCGGCTTGTTGGATTTGGCGATGCAGGGAGACCTTTGTGAGGGCGTCTCGCCTACGCGCCGCAGGGCGCGTTCGGTCTGCTTGCCGCACCCAGTAACGCGTGCCTTCGCACGCCAGGGAGGGCCAGACGCCCTCCTTTCGGGCCCCGTCTTTTCGGCGGCAAGACCTAAGCTGAACCTGCGCTAGAAATCGACGAACGAGAGAAGCCACAATCAGCATCTTTGGGTTCGACATCAGTTGGAGTTACCTGCTCATCCTGCCGGTGGCGATAGGGGCGTTGGTGGCTGCGCTCTTCCTCGTTTGGTGGGAGCGACGCCTGCTCGGCTGGTGGCAGGATCGGCTCGGCCCGAACCGCGTCGGCTGGTTCGGCGTGCTGCAGGCGGTGGCAGACGCCATCAAGCTCCTCACCAAGGACGACTGGGTGCCGCCGTTCGGCGACCGCGCCTTCTTCGTGTTGGCGCCGGCGGTAGTGGCCGGGGCCATGCCGATGGCACTGGCGGTGATTCCGCTCGCGCCGGACTGGTGGATCGTCGACGTCAACATCGCGCTCCTGTGGTTCCTCGCCATGTCGTCGCTGGCGGTCTATGGCGTGCTCTTGGCTGGGTTTGCGAGCAACAACAAGTACGCCTTGTTGGGCTCGCTCCGGGCAGCGGCGCAAATGGTGACCTACGAGGTGTTCATGGGACTGTCGATCATGGGCGTGGTGATCCACGCCGGGTCGTTCAGCCTCGTGGACATCGTCGAGGCGCAGGACGATCTTTGGTTCGTCGTGCCGCAGTTCGTCGGCTTTCTCATCTTCATGATCGCGGGGCTCGCCGAGTCGCACCGCCTGCCGTTCGACCTACCGGAAGCCGAACACGAACTCACCGCCGGCTTTCACACCGAATACTCCGGCATGAAGTTCGCTCTCATCATGGCGGCCGAGTACGTCGCGCTGATCGTCACCTCCTGCATGATTGCGCTGCTCTTCTTCGGCGGCTGGAAGGTGCCGGCGTTGCTCGGCTTTCTCGACTTCCTGCCGCCGGTCGTCTGGTTCGGTGCCAAGGTGTTCGTCTTCATCAACTTCTTCATCCTGCTGCGGGCGGCCATTCCGCGTCCGCGCTACGACCAGCTCATGGGCTACGGCTGGAAGCTGCTGCTGCCGCTGTCGCTCGTGAATCTCCTGGTCACCGGCGCGCTGTCGCTGTAGGCGGAGGGCAAGGCCATGCTGAGCCAGATTCGCACCCTCTGGACCATTGTCCAGCACACCTTCATGCGCAACGAGACGGTGCAGTATCCCGAAGAGATGCCGTACCAGGCACCGCGCTACCGGGGCCGCATCGTCCTCACCCGCGACCCGGACGGCGAGGAGCGCTGCGTCGCCTGCAACTTGTGCGCGGTGGCTTGCCCCGTCGACTGCATCGCCTTGCAGAAGACCGAACGCGAGGAAGACGGGCGCTGGTACCCGGAGTTCTTCCGCATCAACTTCTCCCGCTGCATCATGTGCGGCATGTGCGAGGAAGCCTGCCCCACCTACGCCATCCAGCTCACGCCAGACTTTGAGCTGTGCGAATACGACCGCGACAACATGGTCTACGAGAAGGAACACCTCTTGATCTCCGGCCCCGGCAAGTATCCCGACTACAGCTTCTGGAACGTCGCCGGCAAGGCCATCGCCGGCAAGGACAAGGGCGAGGCAGAGCGCGAGGCGCCGCCCACGGACGTTCGGAGCCTGCTGCCGTAGTGCAGCGGCGCGTGGGTTGGCAGTCGCTGAGACTCGCTGGGAGTAACGGGTGGTGATGGAAACCGCGATCTTCTACATCGCAGCGCTGGTTGCGGCGCTCGCCACCTTGCGGGTCGTCACGCACGTCAATGCCTCCCACGCGCTCATCTATCTCGTGGTCTCGCTGCTGGCCGTGGCCGTCATCTTCTTCCTGCTCGGGGCGCCTTTCGCCGCCGCGCTCGAAGTGGTGGTCTATGCCGGCGCCATCGTCGTGCTGTTCCTGTTCGTCGTGATGATGCTGAATCTCGGCCGCACCTCCGTGGAACGGGAGCGAGGCTGGCTGCGCCCCGGCATGTGGATTGGCCCGGCCGTGCTGGCTTCGGTGCTGCTCGTGTCGTTCGTGTTCGTCTTCTGGGGCGCGGACGCCAAGACCTCCGGCGAGATGGTGGGGCCGCGCGCCGTGGGCATTGCGCTCTTTGGCCCCTACATCATCGCCGTGGAACTGGCCGGTTTCCTGCTGCTCGCCGCCTTGGTGGGCGCATGGCATCTCGGCCGCCGCTATCTGGAGGAACGCCGGGGCGCGGACGACTTCCCGGAGGAGGAGGGCGCTGGCTCCGAGGAGGCCGCACCCGAAGCCTCTGCAGAGGGCAATGCCTGATGCCCGTCGCCGTTCCCATCGAGCATGTGCTGGCGCTGGCGGGACTGTTGTTCCTGCTCGGCCTCATTGGCGTGTTGGTTCGACGCAACGTCATGTTCCTGCTGATGTCGCTGGAAGTGATGATGAACGCCGCCGGCCTCGCCTTCGTTGCCGCCGGCGCCCGCTGGGCCGCGCCCGACGGCCAGATCATGTTCATGTTCATCCTGGCCCTCGCCGCCGCTGAGGTGGCGGTCGCACTCGGCATCGTCGTGCAGCTCGCACGCCGCTTCGAATCCCTAGACGTCGACAACGCCGACGAGATGTACGGCTGATGGACTTGCTCTGGCTGGTTCCTGCGGCGCCGCTGGTCGGCTTCCTCATCCTCTTCGTGCTGCACGACTACCTGCCGAAGGTAGTGGCCGCTGTGGTGGGGGCCGGTTCCGTGGGCGTCTCGGCGCTGGCCGCGCTGCTGGTGGGGATGGACTACTACGAAGCCGGGGCAGAGCCCACTTGGCAACTGCTTTGGACGTGGATGAGCGTCGCCGGCTTCGACCCTGCCATTCGGCTTTATCTCGATGGCCTCAGCCTCGCCATGACCGGCGTCATCACCGGCGTCGGCTTCCTGATCCACGTCTATGCCACCGGCTACATGTGGAACGACCACGAAGAACCGGAAGGCTTCGCCCGCTTCTTCGCGTACATGAACCTCTTTGTTTTCGCCATGCTGATGCTGGTGCTCGGCGACAACCTGCTGGTGCTGTTCCTCGGCTGGGAGGGCGTCGGGCTTTGCAGCTATCTGTTGATCGGCTTCTACCATCGCGACCCGGCCAACGGCTATGCCGCCCGCAAGGCGTTCGTCGTGACCCGGGTCGGCGACACCTTCATGGCGCTGGGGCTGTTCCTGATGTTCCGGGAACTCGGCACGATCGAGATTCAAGAGTCGCTCACCCTCGCCAGCGAACAGTGGAGCGGCGGCGACACGACCATGGCCCTCGTCATCGGCCTGTTGCTCCTCGGCGGCGCGGTGGGCAAGTCGGCGCAGGTGCCGCTGCAAACCTGGCTGCCGGACGCCATGGCCGGCCCCACCCCCGTCTCCGCCCTCATCCATGCCGCGACCATGGTCACCGCCGGGGTCTATCTCATCGCCCGGATGCACGACATCTTCCTCATCTCGCCGGAAGCGCAACTGGCGGTCGCCGTCGTCGGCCTCGTGACGCTCTTCATCGCCTCGTTCACGGCGCTGGTGCAGACCGACATCAAGCGCGTGCTGGCCTTCTCCACCATGAGCCAGATCGGCTACATGTTTTTCGCCTTGGGCGTCGGCGCCTGGTCGGCGGCGATCTTCCACCTGATGACCCACGCCTTCTTCAAGGCGCTGCTCTTCCTCTCCGCTGGCTCGGTGATCCTGGCGCTGCACCACGAGCAGGACATCTTCAAGATGGGGGGGTTGTGGCGGAAGCTGCCGATTCCGTTCGCGAGCATGTTGATCGGCTCGATTTGCCTCGCCGCGCTGCCGTTTACGTCCGGCTTCTTCAGCAAGGACGTGATCATGCTGACGGCGTTCGAGCACGCGAGCCACGGCCTCGTGTTCTGGGGCGGCGCCGCGATTGCCGCCTTCATGACGGCGCTGTACACGACGCGGATGATGATCATCGTCTTCTTCGGCGAAGAGCGCTCAGAGGCGCACGACGAATCGCGCCTCAACATGTGGGGGCCGCTGCTGGTGCTCTGCGCGCTGTCGCTGCTCGGCGGCTGGTTCGGCTTTGGCGTCGTCGCGGGGGTGCTGCCGGACGGGGGCTTAGGCGAGTTCTCGCACTTCTCGGCGGTGGCTCTCGTGACTATGGCGATGCCGTTCCTCGGCATCCTCGTCGGCTACCTCGTCTTCGGACGCAACATCATCGACCCCGAAGCCCTCGCCGCATCCAAGGCCGGCAACGCCCTAAAGCGCTTCTTCTTCGGCGGCTGGGGCTTCGACTGGCTCTATGACAACGCCGTCGTGAGGCCGGTGATGTGGGTCGCCCGCATCAACAAGGGCGACATCGTCGACTGGATCTACCGCATCACCGTCGCCGTCACCCGGGGTGCCCACCACGTCGGCTCGCTCACCCAAAGCGGGCGACTGCGCTGGTATGCCGCCAACATGGCCTTCGGCCTCGCCGTCTTCTTCCTGATCGTGCTCGGGGTGATCGGATGAGCCTCTTGGCCGTCATCCTGCTCATGCTCGCCGCCGGCGTCGCGGCGTGGGCGTCCGAGCGCGTCCATGCCAACGCGCCGCGCTATGTGAGTCTCGTCACGTTCATCGTCGGCCTCGTCTGGGCCGCCGCCGAGTGGCTCATGGGCGCCGATCCGCACGGCCTCTACGCCAGTCAGTTCATCGAGTGGATTCCGCGCTTCGGCATCAACGTGACGCTGTCGATGGACGGCCTATCCACCATGCTGGTGGCGCTGACGATGTTCCTCGGCATCATCGCGGTGGTTTCCTCCTGGGACGAGATCGAGGAGCGCACCGGCTTCTTCCAGTTCAACATCCTTTGGGTGATGGCCGGCGTCGTAGGCGTCTTCACGGCGATGGACCTGTTCCTCTTCTTCTTCTTCTGGGAAGTGATGCTGATTCCCATGTACTTCCTGATCGCCATCTGGGGGCACGAGGCGCGCGCCTACGCGGCGATGAAGTTCTTCCTGTTCACCCAGGTGAGTGGCCTGTTGATGCTGTTCGCCATTCTCGCCCTCGTCTGGGCGCACCATGCCGGCAGCGGCGAGGTCACCTTCTCCTACTATCGCCTGCTCGATGCCGAACTCGACCCGCGCATCGGCTTCTGGCTCATGCTCGGCTTCTTCGCCGCCTTCGCCACCAAGCTGCCGGCGGTGCCGGTGCACACCTGGCTGCCGGACGCCCACACCCAGGCACCCACGGCCGGCAGTGTCATTCTCGCCGGCATCCTCCTGAAGACCGGCGCCTATGGCCTCATCCGCTTCGCCGTGCCGCTCTTCCCGGAAGCCTCCGAAGCGTTCGCGACGCCGGCGATGGTGCTTGGCGCCGCCAGCGTGCTCTACGGCGGGCTGATGGCCTACAGCCAGTCGGACTTCAAGCGGCTTGTCGCCTACAGCTCCATCGCCCACATGGGCTTCATCCTGCTCGGCGTCTATGCCTTCAACGAGTGGGGCCTGCAGGGCGCCATCGTCACCATGATCGCCCACGGCTTCTCCACCGCAGCCCTTTTCATGATGGCGGGTGCCCTGCAGCATCGGCTGCACACCCGCGAGATGTCGAAGATGGGCGGGCTTTGGGTGCGGGCGCCGCGCATGGGCGTGATGACGCTGTTCTTCGTGGTGGCTTCCGTGGGGATGCCGGGGCTCGGCAACTTCATCGGCGAGTTCTTGGCGCTGCTCGGCGCGTTTCAGAAGAACGTGCCGCTGACGGTGGCGGCGGCGGTGGGCATCGTCGTGGCGGCCGTCTATGGGCTGTCGCTGATGCAGCGCTCGTTTCAGGGCGAGCCAAATCCCGACGTCGCCACCATGCGCGATTTCGGCGCCCGCGAGATGAGCGTGATGGTGCTGATGATGCTTGGCCTCGTTTGGGTCGGCGTCTATCCGCAACCGGTGCTCGACATGGCCGCGCCCTTCATCGACACCATGCTAGGCAACATGACCACCGCGCCTGACGTTGCCGCTGCGGCACCGGTGGCAACAAAGGGGGGCGTGTGATGTTGGCGCTGCTCGCACACCCCCTGGCACCTTACGCCACGCTGGCGCTGTTCATCGTCGTGATGCTGGTGGCGGTGGGGGCCGTGCGGGAGCGCAACATCGCCTTCGGGGTCACGCTCCTCGCGCTCGGCTTCCTGTTGGTGGTGAACGTTCCCGCCGTGCTTGGCACCGGCTCCTCCGACGTTGGCGACCTCATGCGCGTGGACGGCTACGCGATCTTCTTCATGGCGCTCTTTGCCGGCGCGGGAATCGTCACGACGTTGCTCTCAGGGCCCTATGTCACGCGGCTGAACCCGTGGCCGGACGAGTACTACATCCTGCTCACCACCGCCGTCTTGGGTGCCGTCGTGACGGCGGCGGCCAACCACTTCGTCTCCTTCCTGCTCGGCATCGAGGTGCTGTCGATCTCGCTCTACGCCATGATCGCCTATCCCCGCGAGGGGCGAAAACCGCTGGAGGCGGCGGCCAAGTATCTCGTGCTGTCGGGCGCCGCGAGCAGCACCATGCTGTTCGGCATGGCACTCATCTACATGGCCTCGGGCTCGCTCGCCTTCGAGCCGATGACGGGGCTCTCCGCCAACGACAGCCTCATCGCCGACATCGGCATCGCCATGCTGCTCGTCGGCATCCTCTTCAAGCTCTCGCTGGCACCGTTCCACATGTGGACGCCGGATGTCTATCAGGGCGCCCCGGCGCCGGTGACGGCCTTCCTCGCCACGGTGTCGAAGGGGGCGGTGTTCGCGGCGTTCCTGCGCTACGCCACCGACGCCGGCATCCTCGCGAGCGACGCCATCGCCCTCGGCATCGCCGCCGTGGCGGTGCTGTCGATGGTGGCCGGCAACGTGCTGGCGCTCTTGCAGGAGAGCGTCAAGCGCATCCTCGCCTACTCCTCCATCGCCCACGTCGGCTACCTGTTGATCGCCCTGATCGCCGCAGCCGGCATCGGCGGCAACGCGGCGCTTGGCGTCGAGACAACGCTCGTCTATCTCACCGGCTACTTCGTGATGACCTTGGCCGCCTTTGGCGTGATGACGGCCCTCTCCTCGGATGGCCAGGAGGCCGACGACCTCATGGCCTACGAAGGGCTGTTCTGGCGCCGCCCGGTGCTGGCCGCCGTGCTGACCGCGGCCGCGCTCTCCTTGGCAGGGATACCCCTCACCGTCGGATTCATTGCCAAGTTCTACGTCTTCGCCGCCGGCGCAGAAGGCACTCTGTGGGTCTTGGTCTGGGCCCTCGTCATCGGCAGCGCCATCGGCATCTACTACTACCTGCGCATCGTCTTCACGATGATCCGCAATCCCGACGAAGAACCCACAGGCGAAGACCTCGAAGAACCGGCTCCGCCCGCCGGCGGCCCAGAAGCGACCATCCCTCGCCTAACCGCCGCAGTGACGATTGTCCTGGGCCTCGCCATCCTGGCCTTCGGCATCTACCCGACACCGATCATCGACTTCGTGACGGGTCTCACCGGCCCCTGACGCGCCAAGGCGCCCTCGCTATTGCGTCACCGCTGTGGCGCGCAGGCGTTCTTCGCCGAGAGCTTCGTAGGCCGTGTCGGAGACCATCACGTGTTGGGTGGCGATGGTGAGGTCGCGGTGGATTCGCTCCAGCGGTTGGCCTTCCATGCCGGCCCCGGCGCCGGCGTGGCGGATGGCTCGGCTGGCGATGGCGAGGCTTTGTTCGGTGGCGAAGGCGCAGACCGCGTGGAGATGGATGGCATTGGCTGTGCTGGTTGCGGGTTGCGGGGGCGGCTCTGCTTCGAGCTCCAGGACGGCGGCGCGGACGCCAGCGGCTAGGGACGACCATTCGGCTTCGAGGCGGCCTAGGTCGCGGCGGAAGGTCGGGTCGTTTGCCAGTGGGGAGCTCGCGCCCATGCGGCGCTTGGTGGCGGCCAGTTTCGCCACCTCGTCGAGGGCTCGCCTTGCGCCACCTAGCGAGACCGCTGCATGTTCGAGCGGCAGTCTCGCGCCTGGGGCGGCGGCGAAGGGACTGCCGCGCTGGCGTTCGCCGAGGATGCGCCGGGGCGGCACGTCCACGTCGCGCACCGAGTAGCTGCTGCTGCCGCTGCCGCGCATGCCGGATGCGTGCCAGTCGTCGGCAATTGAAACGTCGGCGATGCGGATGACGAGGGAGACGCGCTCATGCGTGCCGGACTCGCCCCCATCGACTCGGCAGTTGGCGACGATCCATTCGGCGTGGTGGATGCCGCTGCCGAATCCCCAGGTGCCGGTGACTCGATAGCCGCCGGTCGCGGTCGGGACCGCCTTGCCGGTGGCGCGCAGGGCGCCGGCAGCGACGGGCATTCGTGGCCCGGTGAAGACTTCCGCGAACCCGGCATCGGGCAGGCAAGCGGCCATCGTTCCGGTCACGGTGTTGCCGATCATCAGCGTCCAAGCAGCGGACATGTCGGCATGGGCAAGCTCGATGAGTGCATCCACTTGGGTTGCGAGGTCGGCGGCGAGGCCCCCGGCTTCCCGTGGCACCCACATGCCGAAAAGGCCCGCGTCGTGCAGGGCATCGAGCGCTTCGCGGCAAAGCGTGCGCTCGCGTTCCGAGCGGGCTGCGGTGCGGTCGAGGAGGTCCGCGACGCGTTCGATGCTCGCAAAGATCGCGGCCCGCGCTGCAGCGGCCTGAGCGTCCGGTCCAGTCACGGCATCGGTGCCGCCGCGCTGGTCAAAAGTGCCGCCTTCGAATCAGGCGGCGAGAGCCTTCCCCCGTGCCAGCAGCTCCGCCGCCACGGACTGCAGTGCGTCCGGATCGCAAGCGGCCGCAAGATGCCCCGCCTTGGCGCGTTCAAGCAGCGCCGGCAGGCGCGTGCCGATGCGTTCGCAGGCCCATTCGAGCGGGTCGCCGACGGCCGCGGTGTCGATCAGGGTTTGCGGCTCCGAGATGTACGAGAAACCGTAGTGGTAGTGCGGCGTGCGGTCGAAGCAGTCGAAGCGCAGGATTTCTTCCTCCGCGCCGTCCACTTCGCCGAACACATGCACCGACGGGCCCTGTTCCTCACCGACATGGCGGTACTCCACGGCGAAGCCAAGCCCGCCCACATGCAGCATGTCGAGCGACTCCCGCTTCGCTGGCTGCCCTCCGAATCCTTTGCGTTCTTCCATGTGGCCTCATCCCATACATTGCCCGCCCGTAGAATACGCCTACCCAAAAGCAAATGCCGAGAGACAACCATGACCGTCAGCACCTATCTCACCTTTGACGGCAACTGCCGGGAAGCGTTTGAGTTCTACCGCGACGTGTTCGGCGGCGAGTTCGAGATGCTTTCCACGTTCGGCGAGAGCCCGGACGAGATGAGCGTGCCGGAGGAGCTCAAGGAGGCCGTGATGCACGTCTCGCTGCCCATCGGCAACGGTGTGCTCATGGGCAGCGACAACGCACCGGAAGCGCCGCCACTGGCCGTGGGCAACAACTTCTCGCTTTCCGTCGAGGCCGAGAGCCGCGACCATGCGGACCAGTTGCTGGCGCGGCTGTCCGTGGGCGGCGCCGTGACCATGCCCATGGACGTGACCTTCTGGGGCGCCTACTTCGGCATGTGCAGCGACCGCTTCGGCATCAACTGGATGGTGGTGCACGAACTGGCCGGCAACAGCGGCGCCTGACCACATGGGCTGGTGCAACCAGCCTCCTCCCGCGAGACGGGCGCTGTATGGATGGTGGCCGAGTCAAGCCGCGAACGCGGGCAGCGGCTCCCCTTCGATCGTCACCCGGTGCATCAGGCGGCGTTCGCCCGGGTAGTCGTTGAGGGCGTGGTGCCAGGTGGCGCGGTTGTCCCAGAAGGCGACGCTGCCCTCGCGCCAATGGAAGCGGCAAACGTGCTCCTCGCGTGCGCCTAGCTCGTACAGATACGCGAGCAGAGGCCGCGACTCCTCCGCCGTCCAGCCGTCGAAGCGGATCGTGAAGCCGGGATTGACGTAGAGCGCGGCGCGGCCCGATACCGGGTGGCGCACGATCACCGGATGCACGGCATCTTGGGTTGCGAGTTCCGGGTTGTGGTAGCGGTCGTCCTCCATGCGCGAATAGAACCCCTCGGAGCCGAACACGTGGCGGCTCGAATGCACCGCCGACATGCCCATGAGGGTCTTGCGCAGCCCCTCCGACAGTGCCTCGGCGGCGAGATACATGCTGGCGAAGAGCGTGTCGCCGCCGTTCGTGGGCACTTCCTTGGCGTGCAGCATGGAGCCCAAGGCCGGAATGGCGTCGTAGGAATGATCGGTGTGCCAGCCGCCGCCGATGTTGGTTTCGTGGCGTGGCTCCTTCAGCACAAGCGCCACCTCCGGCTGCTCCGGCACCGGCGTGAAGAAGCGATTGACGTTCACGTCGCCAAAGCGCCGCGCCACCTTGAGCTGCTGCGCCGGGGTCATGTCCTGGTCGTGGAAGAAGACCACGCCGTGTTGGCCTTGCGCGGCGCGGATGGCCGCCACGTCGGCTTCCGTGAGCGTGTTGAGGTCGGCACCCTGTACCTCGGCGCCACAGCCTCCTTGCATCGGCACGATCTTCACGCGGCTTCCTCCTTCGCGCTTGTTTCGACGCGCGCCAACAGCATACCCTTTGCCGTCCATTGCATCCCGACCTACGCGGCCAGCTTGAGAGGAACCCCACATGACGCAATCCGTGATCGAACTCGAAAAGACCGGCAGCACAGCCATCGTGACGCTCTGCCGGCCAGAGAAGCTGAATGCCCTATCGGCCGATTTGCGTGAGGCAATGCTCGAAACCTTCGCCAGCGTCCAGTCCGACGATGCCGTTCGCGCCGTGGTTGTTACTGGTGCCGGGCGGGGGTTTTGCTCCGGCGCCGATCTCACGACGCCGGCGCCCAAGCCGCCGCCTCCGACCCAAGACGCCCATCTCGACGATCTCGGCTGGGTGGGGCGGCAGGCGATTTCCGTTTATCGGTTGAACAAACCCGTGATCGCAGCGGTGAACGGCGTCGCGGCTGGCGCTGGCATGAGCTTGGCGCTCGCTTGCGACGTGCGCGTCGGCAGCGAACTCAGCCGCTTCAAGACCGTCTTCATCGAGCGGAACCTGTCGCCGGACTCCGGCATGAGCTTCTTCCTGCCGCGCATCGTCGGCTACTCCCGCGCCGCCGACCTCATCTACACGAGCCGCATGGTGGACGCCGAGGAGGCGTACCGGATCGGCTTGCTCGATCGCTTGGTGGCCGCCGATGCATTGCTGGACACCGCCGTGGAGGTGGCCGAACAGATGGCCGCCTGGCCGCCGCTGGCACTGCGCATGTCCAAGCGTGTGCTGCAGCACAACATCGAATGCGACCTCGAAGACGCCCTGCGCTTCGAGTACACCAGCCTCACCTTCGGCAACAAGGCGGTGAACGACCGCAACGAATCCATCGCCGCCTTCCGCGAGCGGCGCAAGCCCATTTACACCGGCACTTAGTGGGCTTTAGCCTGACGGGAAGGCTGCCCGAAAAAGGCGACGCATGCGTCGCCCCTACGGAAGGTGTCGCCTGCCGCGCTAATGCGCCACGGAGCGCGGCGTCGGCACGATGCGGGTCACGTCGATGCCGGAGCGATCCAAGAGCTCGCCCACGCGAGGGGCGATGTCCTTCTCCCAGGTCTCGCTCTGGTACACCTTCTCGTACAGCTCCTCGCGCTCTGCCTCCGAGGCGAAGCGGCGCATCCAGACATAGGTGGTGTCGTCTTCTTCGCCACGAAAGCTGCCGGTGATGACCATTCCCTTCCCGACTTGGAAGGGGATGATGACGTCCTCCATGTACGCCACCCACTCATCCATCTTGCCTTCGAGCACTTTGTATCGTCTGAGTTCGTAGAACACGCCTTCCTCCGTGGTTGCATCGGCCCAAGCCCGGCAGTCTGTCCGATGCGACGCTTCGGATGCAAGCGCCGCTGCTGTCAAGCTGCGCTTCCGTGGTAGCGTTCGCGCATCAACCTTGAAGGCGGGGATCGATGGCGGCGCTTGACGGAATGCGGATTCTCGACATGACGCAATACGAGGCGGGCACATCCTGCACGCAGAGCCTCGCCTGGCTCGGCGCCGACGTGGTGAAGGTGGAGCAGCCCGGCATCGGCGACCCAGGGCGGGGCCGCGCCGCCGGCAACAACATCGACCGGGAGTACTTCATCGTCTGGAACTCGAACAAGCGCAGCGTCACGCTCAACCTCGGCACGCCCGAGGGCCGGGAGCTGCTGCTGTCGATGGCGCCGAAGTACGATGTCTTCATCGAGAACTACGGCCCCGGTGTCGTCGAGAAGCTCGACATCGGCTACGACGTGATGCGCGAGCGCAACCCGGAGATCATCTATCTGCGCATCAAGGGCTTTGGCACCAGCGGCCCCTACTCGCACTACAAGTGCATGGACATGGTGGCGCAGGCCGCGGCCGGCGCCTTCTCCATCACCGGCAACCCCGACGGTCCGCCCATGCGTCCCGGCCCCACCATGGGCGACGCCGGCACGGGCATGCAGGCCGCCCTCGCCGTCACCGCCGCCTGGGCGCAGAAGCAGCGCACCGGCAAGGGCCAGTTCATCGAACTCGCCATGCAGGAGGCGATGACGTACTACATGCGCACCGCCATCTCGCACACCGGCTATGGCAAGCGACCCACACCGCGCATGGGCAACGGCAGCAACCCGTTCGTCTCGCTCTATCCCTGCGCACCCGGCGGCGCGAACGACTATGTATTCGTCATGGCGGTGAATCCGCGCATGTGGGCCGCGGTCTGCCGCACCATCGGCAAGCCGGACCTGCTCGAAGACGAACGCTTCGCGAGTGCCGCCGCGAGGCAGCAGAACAGCGCCGAACTGACGGCTGAGATCGCTGCCTGGACCCGCACCAAAACCAAGAAGGAGGCCATGACCGAACTCGCGGAAGAGGGGGTGTGCGCAAGCCAGATCTATGAAACCAGCGACCTGTTCGACGACCCACACCTCAACGAGCGCGACTTCATCCACGACCTCGCCCACCCCGAACACGGCGACATTCGTCTGCTGGGCTGGCCCGCGCGCATGTCGGCAAGCAGCGTGGAAATCGAACCGGCGCCGCTGTTGGGGCAGCACACGGACAACGTCCTGGAGGAGGACCTCGGCCTCACGGCGGAGGAAATCGCCTCGCTGCGCGACCGAGGTGCCATCGGCAACGAACAGTCGAGCGCCGCCTGAGACCGCGTCGGAGCGAGGGCGTCTCGCCCTTCGCCAGCGCGCTCTGCTAGCGCGCAGGGCGCGCACCCGTGCGCGGTGCGTATCCTGCCAACCTGCGCGCCTGTCGGCGCGTGCGAGGGCGAGACGCCCTCGCCCCAAGGGCCTTCGCGTCGAGTTCTGCAACTCACTTCTGCCACTTCCTTGGCGGAAGAAGGCTGCTGTTGCGTGGCGGGATGCGGCGCCGTCAGCCTCTGGTGGCGATCTTGAAGATGGCGGTGTGGCGGATTTCCATGGCGACGGTGCCGCCCACGACGAATGCCAAGGTCAGGTCGAGGAACTCGTGGCCCTTGCGACGCCATTTGTTGGTGGGAACGGCGCGCACATCCACGCTGTCGCCGACGCGGATGGGTTGGTGCAGGCGGAAGTCCGAGCCGACGTGCATCCATGCCGGAAGCAGATAGCGGCGGGTGAGGGCGCGGTTGGCGATGTTGAGCCAGCCATGCGGATGAACGAGCGCCGCTTCGCGGCGCTTTGGCAGCTTTTCGCTCCGCGAAAACTGCAACCGGTCGTCGCTACCCTGACCGGTCCGAGCACCTTCCGCGACGGATGCACTTTGCCCTACGGCGTAGATCTCGAGTTCGTCGGCCACTTGGGCAGCGAACTCCGCGTTTTCGACCACGCTTGGCTGCCATTCGAAGGCCGGGAACGGTTCGCCCACGTGGATGTTGTCCCAACAGATTTCCGGCCGTTCCCCGCCTTCGCCTTCGCCTGCATCCGGTGCCGCGTCGGGGGGTTCGTGCCATGGGCCGGTCTTGAGTTCCGCTAGCAGCGTCTCGCCGCGGGCGAAGCAGCGCACGAGGTGGTCGTCGCCAGCGACCATGTGCCGGATGACGAGTTCGTCGCCGTCGTAGGCCGGTTTCAGGAAACGCACTTCGCCGCGATGCCCCTTTGCCCAGCCAATCCCCATCGCCTCGATGAGGGGACGCGTCATGTGACCGAAGACCGCCGCGCCCGGCACCAGGCCGCCCTCGAAGCCGAACTTCATCGCCACGTCCAAATCGTGGATGCGGTTTTCGCTCTCGGCGGAGAAGTTGCGCGCCACGCTGCGATACTCGCTCGCGCCATCCTCTTGCCAGTTCTCGCTCTCGTTCAGTTCGCTCAACGATCACCCTCCTCGTCCGTCGCCGCGGCATTCTACGGGCAGTTCAGAACGGGCGGGGACAAGCCCTGGGACAAGCCCCGCCCCTGCGAACGCCCCTATGCCCGTTCGTATCCCTCCGGTACGTCCTTCCCGCCGGCCAGCGCTTCCTTTAGCGCGCGAGCGTGGCGGCACATGCCGCGGTAGTGGAAGCCGTTGCAGTCGCAGACCACGTCCGCGCCTTCCACCTCCAGCCGATAGCGTCGGCCGCCGGAGGAGCTTGCCACCGTGTACACCTCCCGCCCCGGCCCCGCCAACACCGCGGCCAGCGCCCGGATGGCGTCCTCCGACACCGGCTTCAACGCGCGCCGCCGCGCATCCCCCAGCCGCGTCCCGTGCCGCTCGAGGTACTCGCGGCTCGCCTGCCGCAGCAACGTCTCCATACCCTCTCCCGCCAACCCGTGAGCCGCCTGCGCCTGCGCGCCCAAGTGCCCCACCATGCGCTTGAGTTCCGCCAGCATGTCGTCCGGCGCTTCCGCGCCCACCTTCTCGGCCAGCGCTCCCGCCTCGACGATGTCGTCGATGAGCGCCGACTTCGCTTCCAGCACCGAGCGCACGAACTCCTCGAGCGTGCCGGCACCCACCATGTAGGTCACGTGCACCGTGCGGTCCTGGCCGATGCGGTGCGCCCGATCCTCCGCCTGCCAATGATTGGCCGGCACCCAGTCGAGATCGTTGAACACCACCACTCGCGCCGACGTGAGATTGATGCCGACGCCGGCAGCGTGAATCTGGCCGATGAACACCCGCACCGAGTCGTCGTTCTCGAACCGGTCGATCAACGCCGGGCGCTTGGCCGTGGGCACTTCGCCCGTCACCACCACCGCCATCTCGCCAAGCGCCCGCTCGAAGCGGCGGGTCGCATGGGTGAAGCAGGAGAACAGCACCACCTTCTCGCCCTGTTCCACCGCCCCCCGGACGAAGTCGAGGGTTTGCGCCACCTTCGCCTCCGCCAGCCGCCGCCGCGCGCCAGCGAACATGGCGATGCCGGCGCGACCGCCTCGCGCCGTGCGACGGCTGTCGTCGAGGAAATCCGCAAGCACAGCATTGAGCCGATCCCGCACCTCGTCCGGAACCTCCACATCGATCCAGGTGCGCAGCTTCGGCGGCAGGTCCAGCACCTCCTCCTTGCGCCGCCGCAACATGATTCCCTGCAATTGCAGGGAAAGCTCCTCAACATTGCTCGCGCCGGCCGTGAGCCAATGGCCATAGTCGTTGCGCACTGCGTCGCAATAGCGCTTGGCGAAGGCGAGGAAGCTGCGCCCTAGGGAGTGGCGCACCAGTTGCAGCAGCGGGAACAGGTCCCTCGGCCGGTTGGTGAGGGGCGTGCCGGTGAGCACATGCACCGTCGGGTCGCTTTCCTTGCCCTCCTCCGACGTTGGACGCCCGCCCTCGTCCCCGGCGCGGCCCTCGTCCGGCAGCAACTGGCGCGCCAGGACGCTGCGCCGGGCGCGGTGATTCTTCAGGTAATGCGCCTCGTCGAAGACAAACCCGGCGAAGGGCACCTGCTTGAGCGCCTCGATCTCGCGTTTCAAGAGGTCGTAGTTGACAATCACCCAGCCGCGCCAATCCGGCCCAGGGCAGCGTTCGGCACCGATCACGTGCGTCGGAACCTCGCCCAGCGCAAGCCCAATCTCCCGCGCCCAGTTGTGCTTCACCGACGCCGGACAGACCACCAGATACGGCCCCGCCGGCGCCGCCTCCACCATCGCCAGCACCGACTGGCGCGTCTTGCCGAGACCCATGTCGTCGGCAAGGATGGAGCGTCGCCGTCCCAAGAGGAACGCCACACCCTCGACCTGGTGCGGATACAGCCCCTCGGCAATCCGCTCTGCTCGAACCTCGGCCGTCTCGATGCTCACCCTCGCCCGCCACCGGACTCGTACGCGGCGGAACATACCCCAAGCGCCTAGCGGCGGGAATGCAGAATGCCCTCCCCCGAGTCCGTCTCGTTTCGCCGCTTTTCCGCCACTTTCCGCCACTTTGCCTGTTATCAGAGGGCGCTTTCGATTAAGCTACGCGGCTGTCCGGCGTGCTGCTTGACCGTCCAACAGTTCCGTACCACATCAGCTTTATCGGGTTCATTTCGCCATGCGCATCGCGGTGCCCAAAGAAACCTGGCCCGGTGAGTTGCGCGCGGCGCTGGTGCCGCAAGGCGTGAAAAAGCTGGCAGAACTCGGCTTCGACATCATGGTCGAGGCTGGCCTCGGCATCGCCTCCGGACTGCCGGACGCCGAGTACGAAGCCGCCGGCGCCGACGTGGTGCACGACATCGCCTCCGCCATCGTCTCTTCCGAAATCGTGCTGCGCGTGCGCAAGCCCACCGACGACGACGTGGGCCTGTTGTCGGACGGCACGGTTCACGTGAGCTTTCTCGATCCCTTCAACGAGCGCCGTCTGGTGCAGTCACTGGCCGAGCGGGGCGTCACCACCGTCGCCGTGGAGATGGTTCCCCGCACGACGAGGGCGCAGAAGATGGACGCCCTCTCCTCGCAGGCGAACCTCGCCGGGTATGTCACGGTGATCGAAGCCGCCTCCCACTGCCCGAAAATCTTCCCGATGATGATGACGCCGGCCGGCACCATCGCCCCGGCGCGGGTGTTCGTCATCGGCGCCGGAGTCGCGGGCCTCCAGGCCATCGCCACGGCCAAGCGTCTCGGCGCCCGGGTGGAAGCCTTCGACACCCGTCCGGCGGTCGCCGAACAGGTGCAGTCCCTTGGCGCCCGCTTCGTCAACATCGACATTGGCGATGTGGGCGAAACCGAAGCCGGCTACGCCCAGGAACTGACCGAAGAGCAACTCGCCATGCAGCGCGAGGGCATGAAGAAAATCATCGCCCAGTCCGATGTGGTCATCACCACCGCGCAGGTGTTCGGCCGCCCGGCGCCGCGCATCGTCAGCCGTGACATGGTGGAGGCGATGCACCCGGGCAGCGTGGTGGTGGATATGGCGGTTGAATCCGGCGGCAACGTCGAAGGCTCGGTGCTGAACGAGACCGTGGACATCGGCGGCGTGAGGGTCATCGGGCGCGGCAATCTGCCATCCGAGGTGGCCCGCAACGCGAGCGAAATGTATTCCGCCAATCTCGCGCACTTCCTGGACGAGTTCTGGGACGCCGACGCCGGCAACCTCGACTTGGACCCCGACGACGACATCGTGCGCGGCTGCGTGCTCACCCGCGCCGGCAAGGTCGTCAACGAAACCGTCTTGAACCTCAGCTGATCTCGCCATGGAACTCGCACCGGTCTATCTCGCCTTCATCCTGATGCTGGCCATCTTTCTCGGCTTCGAGCTGATCTCCAAGGTGCCGGCAACCCTGCACACGCCGCTGATGTCCGGCGCCAATGCCATTTCCGGCATCGCCATCGTCGGCGCCCTCTTGGCCGCTGGCTCGAAGATGCCGGGCCTCGCCCCCATCCTGGGTGCCGTGGCAGTGACCTTCGCCACCATCAACGTGGTCGGTGGCTACCTGGTGACGGACCGGATGCTCGGGATGTTCAAGAAGAAGGGCGACTAAGGCAGATGGGGGCAGGACATCCCGCGGCCCCGTGCTGGCGACGACGGCCATGATGGACAACGTAGCGGTCAATCTCGCCTACATCGTCGCCGCAGCGCTTTTCGTCTTTGGCCTGAAGATGCTGGGCTCGCCAGCCACCGCGCGACGCGGCAACGCACTCTCCGCCGCCGGCATGTTGATCGCAGTGGTGGTGACGCTGCTCTCCAAAGGCATTCTCGAGTGGCACTGGATTGCCGTCGCGATGCTCGTGGGCGCCGTGATCGGCGCCCTGGCCGCGCGGCTGGTGGCGATGACCTCGATGCCGGAGATGGTCGCGCTCTTTAACGGCACCGGCGGCGCGGCCAGCCTGCTCGTGGGCTGGGCAGCGCTGTATGGCGACGGCTCCACCTTCACCGCCATCACCGTGACGCTGTCGGTACTGATCGGCGGGGTGACCCTTTCCGGCAGCATCCTCGCCTGGGGCAAGCTCTCCGAAGCGTTCGGCAGTCGCGCCGTGGTGTTCGGCGCGCAGCGGTTCGTCAACGGCTTGATCCTTGTTGGGCTCTTGGCAGCCGGGGTGCTGTTCGTGATGCAGCCAGCACCAGACTCGCCGGTGTTCTTCGCCATCCTGGGGCTGGCGCTCTTGCTTGGCGTGATGGCGGTGCTTCCCATCGGCGGTGCCGACATGCCAGTGGTGATATCGCTGCTCAACAGCTATTCGGGGCTCGCCGCTTGCGCCGCCGGCTTCGCCATCAACAACAACATCCTCATCGTTTCGGGATCGCTGGTGGGCGCGGCTGGCATCATCCTCACCAACATCATGTGCAAGGCCATGAACCGCTCCCTCGCCAACGTGCTGTTCAGCGGCTTCGGCGCGGTGGCCACGGGGTCCAAGGTGGAGGGCGACGTGAAGCCCATCAACGCCGAGGATGCCTATCTCATTCTCGAAGCCGCCTCCTCGGTGACCTTCGTGCCGGGCTACGGCATGGCCGTGGCGCAGGCGCAGCACGCCGTGCACGAACTCGGGGAACTGCTCGAGGGCAACGGCTGCGAGGTGACCTTCGCCATCCATCCGGTGGCGGGAAGGATGCCGGGCCACATGAACGTGCTCTTGGCCGAGGCGAGCGTGCCCTACGATCAGCTCGTCGAGATGGAGGACATCAACCGCCGCATGGAAACCGTGGACGTGGCGGTGGTGATCGGCGCGAACGACGTGGTGAATCCAGCCGCCCGGCAGGACGAAGGCAGCCCCATCTATGGCATGCCCATCATCAACGTGGACCACGCCCGCACCGTGTTCGTGCTCAAGCGCTCGATGGCGTCGGGATTCGCTGGCGTCGACAACCCCCTGTTCTTCGGCGACAACACGCGAATGCTCTTCGGCGACGCCAAGGCATCCATCATGGGTGTGGTGGCGCAGTTCAAGGAGTAGGCACGAGCCCTTAGAAAGGCAACCTCAAGGCGTTGCAAAGAAACCCCATCAGCCCCTTCCCCGCGCGAAACATCCGCGCCATCTCCTCGGCAAGGTTGGCATTCGTCGCTACCGTCGGCGCCATGCTGGCAACGCCGATGAAGTCCTTGCGCTTGAGGTCCTCGATGCACGGATGCTCCGCCGGGAAGCCGCGTGGCGCCCGTTTCAGGGCGCTGCCGCCGAAATCGAAAACCGCCCGAAACGCCCGCCCATCGCGCACCCGGCGCCAAGCCTCGGGATCGTCCACGATGGCCTGCCGAATCGCCGCGAGTGCCTCGCGTTCCGGATGCCACATCCCGACGCCGAGGAAGCACTCGTTGCGATCGAGGTGGAAGTAGAGCCCAGGCGCATGCACATCCTTGCCTTGTTCGTGCCGGAACTGAATGCCGATGTTGGTCTTGTAGGGCGTCTTGTCGCGGGAGAATCGGGTGTCGCGATACACCCGCATGAGGGAACCGCCGCTTCGCTTCGGAATCGCCGTCAGGTGCTTTGAGATGCCGGGAAGACGCTCGCCCACCTCGGAAATGAACCCGAACGCCGGGGCGAGAACGCACTCGTCGTAGCGCGACCGATTGTCCTGAAACCACTCACGATTGTTGTTTGCTTCGAGATCGATGAGATAGTCGATCGTCGCCTGCGAAAAGCCCGAACCTTTGCTCACCTGCCGTCTACCCCTTGCGATTTCGCATCAGCGCGCAATGTAGCACCGGCAAATCGTCCGTCGCCACCGCGGTGCGCGACGCGCGCGCGGGAGGTGTCAGCGCATGGCACGCCCGCAGCGGCGGACTAGTGCGTGCGAGAATCATGCATCGGTGGGGGCGGCACAGGATTCTATGGCGATGGAGGGGTTCCCGGAGCGGTTCTTTGCGCGCGAGGATGAGTCGGCCGATGCCGGGTTCTACCGCCAGGCTCGGCTGGTGACGCACATCGACGACGCCACCATTGCCGCGCTCACGGACTTCTATGCAGAGTTCCTGCCACCGACGTCACGCGTGCTCGACCTGATGTCGTCTTGGGTGTCGCACCTGCCGGATTTGGAGTACGCGCGGATCGCTGGACTCGGCATGAATGCGGAAGAACTCGCCGCGAATCCACGGCTCACGGACTACGTCATTCACGACTTGAACGAGCAGCCGACGCTGCCATATGAGGACGCCTCCTTCGACCGCGCCGTGGTCGCCGTTTCGGTGCAGTATCTAGTGCAGCCGATCGAGGTCTTCACTGATCTCGGTCGCGTCCTCGCCCCCGGCGGCCGCGTTGCGGTGGCGATGTCGCACCGCTGCTTCCCCACCAAGGCGATCCTCGCCTTCCGCGCCTTACCACCGAGCGACCGCATTCGCCTCGTGGGAAGCTATCTGCACCGCACCGGTTTTGTGGAGGTCAACGCGCTCGATCGTTCCCCCGAGAACGCGGATCCGCTTTGGATCGTCACCGGAGACTGTCCTGCCGCTTAGCTTTAGCTAGCCAGGAACCTGTCCGACTTGGGCCGTGGGGCCTCGGAGGGAAGGCATTCTGCCTTCCGTATGCGCCGACAAGCGCATTGCTGGGCAAGTGAGCGGTCGGCGCGCTTATCGGCACGCCAGGGAAGGCAGGATGCCTTCCCTCCGAAGGCCCGTCATGTTCGTGCGCAAGGAGCCTCAGCCGTAGAAGGCAGTTCGTTAGGGCGCAGCGGCTTGGACGCGGTTTGAGTCGTACCCCTGCTCTGGCGCCCACACCGGCGTGACGATCCCCCGTTCCGCCAGCGAGCGCATTTGTGCTCGCAACGCCCGCCGCTCGCGCGCTGCCTCATCCGCGTCGCGAAACGGCCCCGGCTTCACAGCCAGGCGCCGTCGGGTGGGCTGGTAGTCCAGTCGATTGCGCCCCAGCGCCCGCAGCACCACGAGCTCCGCCAGCGAATAGTCTCCTCCCGGCCGGTCGAATTGCATGGGTTCGGCGAGAACCAGCGCCGCGTTGGCGATGAAGCGTGGCCGCCGGGTGGGGTTCGCGCTCACCCGATGCATCATGTAGGGGTGCAGCAGCACCATGTCGCCGGCTTCGCCCGTGAGTTCGACGAAGTCCGAGCACTGCTCGATCAGCCCCGGAATCAGGAACCCGGCTCCCTGCACGCTGTCCGGGTGCAGCCCCTCCGGCAACGAAGCCAACAGTCGCGCCACCGGCGCAATGGAGTCGCGGGCGACGAAGGTGCCGCCGCTTTTGGGCAGGATGTCCGAGAAGATCGGCACCGTCAGCAGCCCCTGCTCCGGCGAGTTCAGAAAGTGGCGGAAGTGCCACCCGTCCTTGTGCCAACCGCGCTGTTGCGGCGACGGCGGCTGCCAGGCCGGCCCTTCCGGCCCGGCCAGATTGCCGATGGCGGAGTCGCGCCAGGCCAGGCTCTCGCCCCGCCCCGGCAGCCGCTCGGTACCGCCCACTACATCCGCTTGCGCCGCGAACGCGCGCGGAGCGTCGGTGCGCAAGGTGAAGCGCCGCTCGCTTCCCTGCGTGCGGACATAGCCCACGTGCCCACCAAAGCCGAAGCTGCGATTCCAGGTCGAAGGATCGTGCCGATCCACGCCGTGCTGCCCCTCGATCTCCGACCAAGCCTGCTCACGCACAGCGGCAGCGATGTCCTTGGAGAAGGCCCCCCGAACCACCACATAGCCTCGCTCGACAAAATGCGCCGCATCCGCCCGCGAGAGCTCGGAACACCGCCCCACCGCCTTATCGAACGCAAACGCAAACGCCGCTTCGTCGAAATCCACCAACGCCCCCAATGCAAGGCACCGTTGCCACGCAAGCAGCCTAACGACAACGCCAGCAGCCGCCAAGCCTCCGTCGTCAGCGAGTCGAGGCTAGCCGGACAGGGCGACGCATGCGTCGCCCCTTATGCGCTAGCAGCCTGTCGGACTTTGCCGCGCCCTGCGGCGAAGTGCGACAGGCTGCTAGCCGTAGTTGCGAGCGACGCGAGCACGAAGGCCAGCAGTTCGCGCCAGCGAACTGCCGACGCGCCCTTCAGGGCGCGCTAGCGCATCGGGAAGGTGGGGTGCCTTCGACGAGCGAGTCTGGTTCAGACGCTACTCTTCTTCTTCGTCGCCGTCCTCGTCCTCGTCGTCGAAGTCGTCTTCTGGGAGTTCGCGGCCGACGAGTTCGATGTAGGCGATGGGGGCGGCGTCGCCGTGGCGGTGGCCGGCCTTGAGGATGCGGGTGTAGCCGCCGGGGCGCTCCTCAAAGCGAGGGCCGAGTTCGGTGAAGAGCTTGCCCACTGCCGCCTTGTTGCGCAGGCGATCGAAAGCCAGACGCCGGTTTGCCACGCTGTCGGTCTTGGCGAGGGTGATGAGGGGTTCCGCCACGCGGCGCAGTTCCTTGGCCTTCGGCAGGGTGGTCTTGATGATCTCGTGCTCGATCAGCGACGCGGTCATGTTCGAGAACATGGCCTTGCGGTGGGAACTGGTGCGGCCCAAGTGCTTGCCGCTCTTCTTGTGTCTCATGGTGCCTGCTTCCGCTTGTCGTCGCTGCCGTCGCTAACCGTAAAGAGCTGTGCCTGAGGGCGTCTCAAGCCGTCCGCAATCCCGGCGGCGGCCACTTCTCCAGCCGCATGCCGAGGGCGAGGCCCCTGGAGGCGAGCACATCCTTGATCTCCGTGAGCGACTTCTTGCCGAGGTTCGGTGTCTTCAAGAGGTCGTGTTCGGTGCGCTGGATGAGGTCGCCGATGTAGTAGATGTGCTCCGCCTTCAGGCAGTTGGCAGAGCGCACCGTGAGTTCGAGGTCGTCCACGGGCCGCAGCAGGATGGGATCGACCTGATCTTCCTGCGACTCCGAAGCCGACTCGCCGTGGCTCTCGAGATCCACGAACACCGCAAGCTGCTGCTGCAGGATGGTGGCAGCACGACGGATCGCCTCCTCGGGATCGATGGTGCCGTTCGACTCGATGTCGAGCACCAGCTTGTCGAGGTCGGTGCGCTGCTCCACCCGGGCGCTTTCCACGTCGTAGGCCACTCGCCGCATGGGGCTGTAGCTGGCGTCGAGGCGCAACACGCCAATGCTGGTGGTTTCCTCCACCGCCATTTCGTCGTCCGACGGTCCCGTGTATTCCACCGGCTGATAGCCACGCCCGCGCGTGACCTTCGCCTCCATGCGGATCTTGCCGTTCTCGTTCAGCGTGCAGATGGGGTGGTCGGGATTGGCGATCTCCACATCCGCCGTAAGCTGGAAGTCGCCGGCGGTAACCACGCCCGCGCCATCCCGATTCAGCGTGATGCGCGTCTCCTCGCCCTGGTGCAGCCGCACGGCGATGCCCTTGAGGTTGAGGAGGATGTCCACGACATCCTCCTGAACGCCCTCGATGGCGGTGTATTCGTGCTCGACGCCATCGATCTGCACCTCGGTGATGGCGCAGCCCGGCATGGAGGAGAGCAGGATGCGCCGCAGGGTGTTGCCGAGCGTGTGGCCGAAGCCCCGCTCTAGCGGCTCGAGCGTAACCCGGGCCCTCGTGGGGCTCATCTCCTGTACGTCGATGCGCCTTGGTGTGAGGAATTCGCTTGCCGACTGTGACACAGGTTTTCTCCGTTGACTGACGCGAACAGGTTGCTTGCGTTGCTTAAGCCCCGCCCGGCAGGTGTCGCCACACCCTTTGGTCAGCCGCCCTGTCCGGCGGCTGCCGCTACGGCTATTTCGAGTAGAACTCGACGATGAGGTTCTCGTTGATCTCCGGCGGCAGTTCGCTGCGATCCGGATGGCGCTGATAGGTGCCCGTCATGGCATCGGCGTCCACCTGCACCCACTCCACCGCCGGACGCTGTCCGGCCAGCTCCAGCGCCTGCTTGATGCGCATCTGTCCGCGCTTGGCCTCCCGTACCGCCACCACGTCCTCGGGGCTGACGAGATACGACGCCACGTTGACCGCTGCGCCGTTCACCTCGATGGCCTTGTGCGACACAAGCTGCCGCGCCTCGGCGCGGGTGCAGCCGAAGCCCATGCGATACACCACGTTGTCGAGACGCCGCTCGAGCATCCGCAAAAGGTTGGCACCGGTGGCGCCCTTCTGCCGATCGGCCTTGCGGTAGTAGTTGCGGAACTGCCGTTCGAGCACGCCGTAGAAGCGCCGCACCTTCTGCTTCTCGCGAAGCTGCACCGCGTAGTCCGAAAGCCGCTGCCGCCGGGCGCCGTGCTGCCCGGGAATGGCGTCGGCGCGGCACTTCGCGTCGATCGGCGTGACGCCGCTCTTGAGGAGCAGGTCCGTGCCCTCCCGCCGGGAGAGCTTGAGTTTCGGCCCGAGATATCGTCCCACTGCCTATACCCTCCGTCGTTTCGGCGGCCGACACCCGTTGTGCGGGATCGGCGTCACGTCCGAAATGCTGTTGATCTTCAGGCCCGCCGCATTCATCGCCCGCACCGCCGACTCGCGCCCCGGCCCCGGACCCTTCACCAGCACGTCCACGCTCTTCATGCCGTGCAGGTCGATGACGTTGGTGGCGGCGCGTTCCGCCGCCACTTGCGCGGCGAAGGGCGTGCTCTTGCGCGAGCCGCGATAGCCGGAGCCGCCGGCCGTGGCCCAGCCGAGCGTGTTGCCTTGCCGGTCCGTGATGGTGATGATCGTGTTGTTGAACGAGGCATGCACGTGCGCCACCCCGTCGGTGACTACCCGCCTGCCGCGCCTGCGCGCCGGTGCGTCCGCCATCTCTTTGCTGTCCTTTGCTGTCCTTGCCTTGAGCCCTTGTGCCTGCCGGTTGCCCCGCACGGACGGGGACAACCGCGCACTACTTGCGGATCGGTCGCTTCACGCCCTTGCGGGTGCGCGCATTGGTGCGTGTGCGCTGGCCGTGAACCGGGAGCCCCCGCCGATGCCTCATGCCGCGATAGCAGCCGAGGTCCATCAGCCGCTTGACGTTCATGGAAACCTCGCGCCGCAAGTCGCCTTCCACGGTGCTCCGCGCCACTTCCGCGCGGATGGCATCGAGGCGGTCCTCGCCCAAGTCCATGATCTTGACGTTCGCGTCCACACCTGCGGCACTGCAGATGCGCTGCGCCGAAGAACGACCGATGCCGAAAATGTACGTCAGCGCAACGCCGGCGTGCTTGTTGTCTGGAACATTGATGCCTGCGATCCGTGCCATGTTTAACCCCCACCAATTCCTGCAGAAGCTCTCGCGCCCGCCAGGGCGCGCTTGATTCCTGCGATCCGAGCCATTCTCCTGATCCTTTAGCCTTGGCGTTGCTTGTGCCGTGGTTCCGCGCTGCAGATCACGCGCACGACGCCGCGCCGCCGCACGATCTTGCAGTTGCGGCACATCTTTCTCACCGATGCCCTGACTTTCATTTGCGCTCCTCCTGCCTTGCGTCCGTGCGGTTCGCGTCTCTAGCGACCGCCTCGGCGCGGCGCCAGGCGGCCACCGCCGCGGCTGTAGTTCTTGAGGTTCGACTTTTCCATCAACTTGGCGTACTGGCTCGACATCAGATGCGCCTGCACCTGGCGCATGAAGTCCATCGACACCACCACCACGATCAAGAGCGCCGTGCCGCCGAGCTGGAAGGTGACGTTGAAGAACACGATCATCAGCTCCGGCAGCAGGCACACGGCGGTGACGTAGAGCGAGCCGAACAGGGTCAGCCGCGTGATGACGTTGTCGAAGTGGTTGGCGGTGTTGCGTCCCGGCCGGATGCCCGGCACATACGCCCCCTGCCGCTTGAGGTTGTCCGCCATGTCCCGCGAGTCGAATTGCAGCGCCGTGTAGAAGAAGCTGAAAAAGACGATGCCGGCCGCGAACAGCAATATGTAGAGCGGTCGTCCCGGCGAAAGTTCCAGCGCCACGTCCTGCAGCCAGGTCATGCCCGGCGCCTGCCCGAACCACTGCGCGATGGACGCGGGAGCGAGCAGCAGGCTGGAGGCGAAGATCGCGGGAATCACACCGGCCATGTTGATCTTCAGCGGCAGATGGCTGCTCTGCCCCTGGAAAACCCGGCGCCCCTGCTGGCGCTTGGCGTAGTTGACCGGAATGCGCCGCTCGCCGCGCTCGATGAACACCACGAAGGCGACGATGAGGATGCCCACCAGCGCCACCGCGAGCAGGGCAATGATGTTGATGTCGCCCTGGCGCGCAGCCTCGAACGACTGCCCCACCGCGCCGGGGAAGCCCGACACGATGCCGGAGAAGATGAGCAGCGAAATGCCGTTGCCGACGCCGCGCTCGGTGATCTGCTCGCCGAGCCACATCATGAACAGCGCGCCGGTCACCAGCGTAACGATGGCCACCACGTAGAACGAGATGCCGGGCGAGAACGCAAGCCCCTGCGCCGCTAGCGTGCCGGTGAGCGCGGTGCCCTGGATGAGCGCGATCAAGAGCGTGCCGTAGCGCGTGTACTGGGTGATCTTGCGCCGCCCCGCCTCGCCTTCCTTGCGCAGTTGGTTGAGCGACGGATACATCGCCGTCAACAGGTTCATGATGATGCTGGACGTGATGTAGGGCATCACGCCGAGCGCGAGGATGCTCATGCGCTCGAGAGCACCGCCCGAGAACATGTTGAAGAGATCCAAAATGCCGCCCTGCTGCGCGTCGAAGAGGTTGCGCAGTTGCTCGGGATTGATGCCGGGCACGGGAATGTGCGTGCCGACCCGGTACACGAGGAGGGCAAACAGCACGAACAGGAGACGCCCACGGAGCTCCGAGAGCCCGGCCTGCGTGCCTGCCAGCGATGGTCCCGGAGCTCGCATCAGCCAACGCTCTCCTCAGCGGCAGGCTCCGCCGGCGGCGCGTTGCCCATGGCCTCTTCGGTGTCTGCGGCCGGCGGACGCTTGCCCGGCTGCAGGCTCCCTCCCGCCGCCTCGATGGCCGCCTTGGCGCCACGGCTGACACCGAGCCCATAGACGGTCACGGCGCGGGAGACTTCGCCGGAGAGGAAGATGCGCGCCCGGGTGCAGCGCTTGGCCACAAGGCCAGCGTCCTTGAGTGCCTTGAGGTCGATGGTCTCGCCCTCCACTCGCGCCAGTTCACCGAGACGCACTTCGGCGGTGCGGGCGCCGATGCGGGAGTTGAAGCCGAACTTCGGCAGCCGCTGCTGCAAGGGCAACTGGCCGCCCTCGAAGCCGGGCCGCACGTTGCCGCCAGAGCGGGATTTCTGCCCCTTGTGGCCGCGCCCCGCCGTCTTGCCTTGGCCCGCGCTGATGCCCCGCCCGACGCGCTTTTTCGGCCGCTTGCTGCCGGCGGCGGGCTTCAGTTCGTTGAGTCTCATGGGTTCGCTTCCCCAATTTGCTCTTGACGGACCACGCTTTGGCCCTCGTCGCCGGCCTGATCGAGCTCGTCCGCATCAGCAGCAGAGTTAGCCGCCCCGGCTGAAGGCTCCACTTCGAGCAAATAGTCGATCTTGCGGATCATGCCTCGCACCGCAGGGGTGTCTTCAAGCACGCGGGACGAACCGATGCGGCGCAGCCCCAAGCCCTGAATGCAGGCACGGTGCTTGCGCAGCCGGCCGTGCGGCGACTTCACCAGGCGCACCTTGACGGTGGCCGCGTTCGATGTGGCTGTTTCGGACATGATCGGTTTCTCGTGCCCTCTTTACTGCGCATCCGGCGCGTTCGGAGCGTCCGGCGCGTCGGCGGCGCCCGCTTCATCGCCGGACAAGGGTTCCGCTTGAGCTTCATCGCCAGACGAAGGTTCCGCAACGGCTTCATCAACAGATGAGGCCTCGGCCACGGCATCGCTCTCGGCCGGTGCCAGCGCCGCCGCCAAGGCATCCGCCTCGTTGGCGGTTTCCGCCACTAGCTCCTCGCCGACGTCCTCGTCCGCCTCGTCCCGTCCACCGCCGTTCGGCAGCGCGGCCAGGAGTTCCGCCACCGTCTTGCCGCGCCGCGCCGCGATTGCGTCCGGCGACTGCATGGTGGTGAGCGCGTTGAAGGTTGCACGCACCACGTTGACGGCGGTGGTGGAACCGTAGCACTTCGCCAGCACGTTGCGGACGCCAGCCGCCTCGAGCACGGCTCTCATGCTGTCCCCGGCAATGACGCCGGTGCCTTCCGAAGCCGGCCGCATGAAGATGGTGGAAGCGCCGTGGCGTCGGGTAATGGGATACCACAGCGTATCGCCGTTGAGCTCCACGTCCACCATGTTGCGCCGCGCCGCCTCCATGGCTTTTTCGATGGCGACCGGCACTTCCTTGGCGCGGCCGCGGCCGAAGCCGACCCGGCCGTTGGCGTCGCCAACCACTGTCAGTGCCGTAAAGCCGAACTGCCGCCCGCCCTTGACCACCTTGGAGACGCGATTGACCTCGACGAGTTTTTCGACGAGGCCCTCTTCCTTGATTTCCTCGGAGTAGGCCATCAGAACCTCAGTCCCCCTTCTCGCGCGGCCTCTGCAAGAGCGCGCACGCGACCGTGATACTTGTAGCCGGCGCGGTCGAAGGCCACCGCCTCGACGCCCGCGGCGAGCGCCCGCTCGGCGATCAGGCGACCCACGTTGGCCGCCGCCTCGACGTTCCCGGTGGCTGCTTCGCGCAGCGACTTGTCGAGCGTGGATGCCGACGCCACCACGCGGTCGGAACGGTCTGGCGTGCGCTCGTCGCCGCCCTGACCGCCGCCGCCACGGATGATCTGGGCATACATGTGCCGCGGCGTGCGATGCACCGTCAGCCGCAGCGCGCCGAGTTCGCGGATCTTCATCCGCGTCCGGCGTGCCCTGCGCAATCGACTGTTCGTTCTCGCGCTCATCGATTCGTCCTGCTTTCTCCCATTGACTCGCGGCCCATTCCTCGGGCCACGGGCCCTTACTTCTTCTTGCCTTCCTTGCGGCGCACCCGCTCGCCGGCATAGCGCACGCCCTTGCCCTTGTACGGCTCCGGCGGGCGAAAGGCGCGGATTTCCGCCGCCACCTGACCCACAAGCTGCTTGTCCACGCCCGAAACCACCACTTCGGTTTGGCTCGGCGTCGTGATGGAAATTCCATCTGGCGATGAAAAGTCGATGGGATGCGAGAAGCCGAGCTGCAGGTTGAGCCGCTTGCCCTGGGCCTGCGCGCGATAGCCAACCCCCTGCAGTTCGAGCCGCTTCTCGAAGCCCTCGGTGACGCCGGTGACCATGTTGCTGACGAGCGAGCGTACCGTGCCAGCCAAGGCGCGCGACTGCCGATCGCCGCCGGCCGCGGCAAAGCTGATCTCTTCGCCCTGCCGCGCGACGTTGACGCGCCCCGGCAGCGGCATGGACAGAGTTCCCTTGGAACCCTTGACGGTGATGCTGTCGGTGCCGAGTTGCACATCGACGCCGTTCGGCACGGACACGGGACTGTTGGCAACGCGAGACATGGCTAGAACACCGTGCAGAGGACTTCGCCGCCAACGCCGGCACGGCGCGCGGCCGCATCCGTCATCACGCCGAGATTGGTGCTCACGACGGCGATGCCGAATCCGCCCCGAACGCTCGGCAGTTCGTCGCACTTGCTGTAGATGCGCAAACCCGGCCGGCTGACGCGGTTGAGCTCGACGATCACCGGCTCGCCCTCGTGATACTTGAGCTCGATGATGAGCTTCGCCCCGACGCCCTTCTCAGACTGGAACGAGGCAATGTAGCCCTGATCGTGCAGCACTTCGGATATCGCCACCTTCTGGCGCGACGTCGGCATCGAAACCCGCCCATGACGGGCCGACTGCGCGTTGCGGATGCGCGTCAGCATGTCGGCGATGGGGTCTTGCAGGCTCATCTTGTCTCGTTTCTCAATCAGCTTTAAACCAAGCCGCAGGGCGCGCGGCTACCAACTCGCCTTGACGAGGCCCGGCACGTCGCCGCGCATGGCGGCCTCGCGCAGCTTCGTGCGGCCGAGGCCAAACTTGCGATACACGCCCCGCGGCCGGCCGGTGACGCCGCAGCGACGCTGCAGCCGCACCGGGCTCGCGTTGCGCGGCAGCTTCTGCAAGGCGAGCTGGGCGTCCCAGCGCTCGTCGTCTGTGGCATTGCGGTCGCCGATGATCTTCTTGAGCGCCGCCCGCTTGGCCTCGTATTTCGCGACGGTCTTCTCGCGCTTTTTTTCGCGCTCAAGAATGCAGGTCTTTGCCATTGCCTTAGGTTCCTAGATTGACTCGGCACGGGCGACCACAAGGGTCGCCCCTACGGAGGCTTTGGTTTGGCGGTGCGCAGCGATCGTTGCCGTCGGTGTCACAAATCCATCCTTAGGTGCGGAACGGGAAGCGGAAGCCGCGCAAGAGCGCGAGCCCCTCTTGGTCTGTTTGCGCCGTCGTGGTGACGGTGATGTCGAGGCCGCGGATGCGATCGATGCTGTCGTAGTCGATCTCTGGAAAGACAATCTGCTCCGCAATGCCCATCGAGAAGTTGCCGCGTCCGTCGAAGGCGCGGGGGTTGAGGCCGCGGAAGTCGCGCATCCTCGGGATGGCGATGCCGATCAGGCGCTCGACGAACTGGTACATGCGCGCCCGGCGCAGGGTGACCTTGCAGCCGATGGGCCAGCCCTCGCGAATCTTGAAGCCGGCCTCCGAACGTCGAGCGCGAGTGACGATCGGTCGCTGGCCGGCGATTAGGGCGAGGTCCCGGGCGGCGCTGTCCATCACCTTGCGGTCACCCACGGCGTCGCCCACGCCCATGTTCAGCGTCACCTTGTCGAGCCTCGGCGCCTGCATGGGGCTGTCGTAGCCGAACTCGCGCATGAGTTCCGGGCGGATTTCTGCCTCGTATTGCTGCAGCAGCCGGTTGCGTTCGGCTGCCGCGCCTTCGTTCGCCACGTCGTTCACTCGTCCACCCGCTCGCCGTTCGACTTGAAGTAGCGCACCCGCTCGCCATCCTCCATCCGAATGCCCACCCGATCGGCGCGTTCCGTGTCCGGGTTGAAGATGGCGACGTTGGAGGGATCGATGGGTGCCTCCTTGGTCTGGATGCCGCCTTCCTCGTTCTGCTGCGGATTGGCGCGCACGTGCTTGTACACCATGTTGACGCCCGCGACGATGAGCTTGCCGTTCGGCAGCACGCGGGTAACCTCGCCGCGCGCGCCCCGGTCGCGTCCGGCGATCACCACCACTTCGTCCTCTCGGCGGATTTTGCGCATCTTCCCTGCCCTACGCTGCCTACAAGACTTCCGGCGCCAGCGAAACGATGCGCATGAAGTTCTCCGTGCGCAGTTCCCGCGTCACCGGACCGAAGATGCGGGTGCCCACCGGCTGCAGCTGCTGCGTCAGGAGCACCGCCGCGTTCTGGTCGAAGCGGATCAGCGAGCCGTCCGTGCGCCGCACGCCCTTGCGCGTGCGCACCACCACCGCGTTCATCACCTGGCCCTTGCGTACCCGCCCGCGCGGCGCCGCTTCCTTCACGGACACCTTGATGACGTCGCCAATGCCGGCATAGCGCCGGTGCGAGCCGCCGAGCACCTTGATGCACTGCACCCTGCGGGCACCGCTGTTGTCGGCGATGTCGAGCATCGTTTCGGTCTGGATCATGGCGCCAGCTCTTCCTCAGGAGCGGCTGAAGGCTCTTCCTCAGGAGCGGCCGAAGGCTCCTTCTCAGGAGCGGCTGAAGGTTCCTTCTCAGGAGCGGCTGAAGGCTCTGTTTCGGGAGCGGCCGAAGGCTCCTCCACAGCAGCAGAAGGCGCCTCCGGTGCGGCCCGCTCCACAATGCTGTCGAGCGCCCAGCTCTTGGTCTTGGAAATGGGACGGCTCTGAACGATGCTCACCACGTCGCCCTCGTTCGCCGAGTTCGCCTCGTCGTGGGCGTGCAGGCGCGTGGAACGGCGGATGAACTTGCCATAGATGGGGTGCTTGACGCGCCGCTCGATGCGCACGGTGATGGTCTTGTCGGCCTTGTTCGAGGTGACGACGCCCACCAGCGAGCGCCTGAACGCCGCTGCCGGCGGCGAAGCAACCGCCCCTTCTTGGAGTTGGCCTTCGGCTTCAGGCATCGGCCTTCTCCTCGATGTTGTCTTCCGGCTCTGGTGTCACGGTCTCTTCCACTTGTTCTGTCGCAGCCTCAGCCTGCTCTTGGGCAGCCTCGGCCAGCGCCTCGGCCACCAGCGCCTTCTCCTGCATGACGGTGTTGACCCGGGCGATGTCACGCCTGGCCTCGCGCAGCAGGTGCGTTTGCGGCAGTTGCTCGCTGGCACGCTGCATCCGCAGATTGAACTGTTCGCGGCGCAGGCGCAGGAGCTCCTCCTGGAGCTCTAGCAACGTCTTTTCTCTCAGTTCCGAGGCGGTCATGGCTGGTTTCTCGCTTCTTTCATCCGCCTCACATCGTCATGCGTCGGACGAAGGCGGTGCGGAACGGCAGCTTCGCCGCTGCCAGCGCCAGCGCCTCGCGGGCGTCCTCTTCGCTGACGCCTTCCATCTCGTAGAGCACGCGTCCCGGCTGGATTTGCGCCACCCAGTATTCGACGGCGCCCTTGCCCTTGCCTTGCCGCACTTCGAGCGGCTTTTTGGTGATGGGCTTGTCGGGGAAGACGCGAATCCAGATCTTGCCGCCGCGGCGGATGCGCCGGGTCATGGCGCGGCGGCCGGCCTCGATCTGCCGCGCCGTCATGCGGCCACGGCCGAGGGACTTGAGGCCAAATTCGCCGAAAGCGACACGGCTGCCGCGATTGGCAAGCCCTCGATTGCGGCCTTTCTGCTGCTTTCTGTAGCGGGTTCTTTTTGGCTGAAGCATCGTCTCTCTCGCGTTCTGTCTCGCTTGCGGCTTGGGCTATTCCCTCGTCAGGAGGCCTGCCGCACCTCCTCGCCGCCGCCGATCACCTCGCCCTTGAAGATCCACACCTTGATGCCGAGGATGCCGTAGGTGGTCTTCGCCTCGGCGGTGGCGTAATCGATGTTGGCGCGCAGCGTGTGCAGCGGCACCCTGCCTTCGGCATAGGTTTCCGAACGGGCAATCTCGGCGCCGCCCAGGCGACCCGCGACCCGCACCTTGATGCCCTCGGCGCCGAGCCGCATGGCGTTCTGGATCACCCGCCGCATGGCGCGGCGAAACTGCACTCGCCGTTCGAGTTGCTGGGCCACGTTTTGCGCCACCAGCAGGGCATCCGTCTCGGGCTTGCGGATTTCCTCGACGTTGATGTGGACCGGCACGCCCATCATGGCCGTGAGCTGCACCCGCAGCCGTTCCACGTCTTCGCCCTTCTTGCCGATGACGATGCCCGGACGGGCGGTGTGAACGGTGATGCGGGCCGTCTGCGCCGGACGCTCGATCTCCACCTTGCTCACCGACGCCTGCGAGAGGCGTTCGCGCAGGAAGTCGCGCACCTCAAGGTCGTTCAGGAGGTAGCGCGAGTAGTCCTGCTTGTCGGCATACCAGACGGAGTTGTGCTCCTTGACGATGCCGAGCCGCATTCCGTTTGGATTGACTTTCTGTCCCATATTTCCGCCTTCGCGTGCGCTCTTGCCTAAAACACCCAGGTTCAACCGGATTCAAGGTGAGTGCTCGCCGTAATCCCCCGTTAACCGTCGAAGCCGTCCGACACGGTGACCGTGACGTGGGCGGTGCGCTTGAAGATGCGGTCTGCCCGTCCCCGCGCCCGGGGCCGCAGCCGCTTCATCGTCATGCCCTCGCCGACGTAGATTTCCGACACGGAAAGCTCGTCCACGTCGGCGCCTTCGTTGTTTTCCGCATTGGCGATGGCGGATTCGAGCACCTTGCGCACCAGCGGCGCCCCCTTCTGGGTGTCGAAGACCAGAATGTTGAGCGCATCCTCCACCGGCTTGCCGCGGATCTGGTCCACGACCAGCCGGAGCTTGCGCGGCGACACCCTGAGGCGCTTTGCCGTGGCACTAACCTGCATCGTCCTTCTCCGCCTCCTTCGCCCGCGCCTACCGCCGCGCCTTGCGGTCGGCGGCATGGCCACGATAGGTGCGCGTGGGGGCAAACTCGCCGAGCTTGTGCCCCACCATGTCCTCGGAGATGTACAGAGGCACGTGCTGGCGCCCGTTGTGGACGGAAATGGTCAGGCCCACCATGTCCGGCACGATCATCGACCGCCGGGACCAGGTGCGAATCGGCCGCCTGTCCTTGTTCTGCACCGCCTCGCCCACCTTCTTCATCAAGTGAAGGTCCACGAAGGGCCCCTTGCGCAACGACCTCGGCATCGTCCCTGTCCCGTCCCTAGCGACGCCCGCCGCCGCGGCGGCGAACGATGAGTTTGTCCGTGCGCTTGTTCTTGCGCGTCTTGAAGCCCTTGGTGGGCACGCCCGTGGGTGACACCGGATGCCGGCCGCCGGACGATTTGCCCTCGCCGCCGCCGTGCGGATGGTCCACCGGGTTCATGGCAACGCCGCGCACCGTCGGCCGAATGCCGCGCCAGCGACTCGCGCCAGCCTTGCCGAGCGAACGCAGGTTGTGTTCGCTGTTGCCCACCTCGCCAAGCGTGGCCCGACACTCCGCGAACACCCGCCGCATCTCGCCCGAGCGCAGCCGCAGCGTCGCATAGGCGCCCTCGCGGGCCACCAGTTGGCAGGAAGCCCCGGCGCTGCGCGCGAGCTGCGCGCCCTTGCCGGGCTTGAGCTCGACGCAGTGGATGACGCTACCCACCGGCATGTTGCGCAGCGGCATGGCATTGCCGGGACGAATCGGCGCGCTGGTGCCCGAGACGAGCTGATCGCCCGCCGACACCCCCCGCGGCGCGATGATGTAGCGGCGCTCGCCGTCGGTGTACTTCAAGAGGGCAATGTTGGCGGTGCGGTTGGGATCGTATTCGAGACGCTCAACCACCGCGTTGATGCTGTCCTTGTTGCGCTTGAAGTCGATCTTGCGGTAGTGCTGCTTGTGGCCGCCGCCGCGATGGCGCGTGGTGATGCGGCCGTTGTTGTTGCGTCCGCCGGTCCTGCCCTGCTTCTCGACGAGCGGCTTGTACGGCGAACCCTTGTGCAGGTCTGGGTGCACCACGCCGACGACGAAGCGTCGCCCCGGCGAGGTTGGCTTTGCCTTGATGACCGGCATCGCTAGCCCTCCACCGCCGTAAAGTCGATTTCCTGGCCTTCTTCGAGGCGCACGTACGCCTTCTTCCAGGACTTGAACCGCGACACGCCGCCGCGGAAGTTGCGCTTCACCTTGCCCTTGACGTTGAGGGTGGTGACGTTCGTGACCCGCACCTCGAAGATCGTCTCCACGGCGCGACGGATCTGCGCCTTGGTGGCGTCGGTACGCACCTTGAAGGCATAGCGATTGCTCGCCTCGCCCATGATGGACGCCTTCTCGGAAATGTGCGGCTCGAGCAGCACGGTGTAGAGCCGATCCGGGGTCATGCCAGCCGCGCCTCCATCTTCTTGAGCGCCCCTTCGTCGATCAGCACGCGGTCGTGGCTGACGAGGCTCACCGGGTCTGCCGCGCTCGCATCCACCACATCCACATGCGGCAGGTTGCGTGCAGAAAGGTGCAGGTTCGTCCCCACCTCATCGGCAACGATCAGGATGCGTTCGGGCATTCCACGTGGCTTCGCCGCAGCACCGTCTTCGCCGTCGCCAGCGTCGTTTCCATTGGTGCCCGCGGGCAGCATTTCGTCGAGACGGGAGAGGAGAGACTTGGTGCGGGGAGCTTCGAGGTCGAGGGGCGGGGAGACGAGGAGGCGATTCTGGCGGATGAGTTCGGACACGATGCAGGCGATGGCGCCTCGGTACATCTTGCGGTTGACCTTCACGGAATGATCCTGCGGCGATGCCGCAAAGGCCCGACCGCCGCCGCGCCAAAGCGGGCTGCGGATGCTGCCGGCGCGCGCCCGGTTGGTGCCCTTCTGCCGCCAAGGCTTGCGCCCGCCACCGCGTACGGCGGCGCGGTTCTTCTGGGCGCGGGTGCCGGCACGGGCGCCCGCGAGCCACGCAACCACCACCTGATGCACCAAAGGCTCGTTGAATTCGCGGCCGAAGGCATCGGACACTTCGACGACCCCGCCTTCGGTCGTGGCCACCGATACCGTCACGATTGCTGCTCCCTGGCAGCCTTGACGGCCGGTCGCACGCAGACGTCCGCTCCTGCCGGCCCCGGCACCGCGCCCTTGACGAGCAACAGGCCGCGCTCGGCATCCACCCGCACCACCGTGAGGTTCTGCACGGTGACCCGGGCATTGCCCATGTGCCCGGACATCTTCTTGCCCTTGAACACTCGCCCCGGGGTTTGGCATTGGCCGATCGAACCCGGCGCCCGGTGGGAAAGCGAGTTGCCGTGGGTGCTGTCTTGGCTGTGGAACTTCCAGCGCTTGATGACGCCGGCATAGCCCTTGCCGCGGGAGGTGCCGAACACGTCCACCTTCGCGCCCGTGTCGAACTGATCGACGCCGAGTTCCGCGCCGGGGGCCAGTGCGTCGCCGGGCGGTTCGGCGGTGCGAAACTCCCAAAGCCCGCGCCCGGCCTCGGTGCCGGCCTTGGCGAAATGGCCCGCCAAGGGCCTGCTCACCCGGCTCGCCTTCGCCTCGCCGCAGGTGACCTGCACGGCGTCATAGCCGTCGTTCGCCGCCGTCTTCACTTGCGTCACGCGGTTGGGCTCGACATGGATGACGGTCACGGGGATGGACTCGCCTTCCTCCGTGAACACGCGCGTCATGCCGCTCTTTCTGCCTACGACCCCGATGGCCATCTTGTCTCTCGTTTCGTCCTTGATCTTGTTGTTGGCTACTTGCTTCGCTTGCCGCCCTACCAGCCCAAAAAGAAAACGCCGCCTTGAAGAAGGCGGCGTTTCGGGGTTTGGTGCTAGTTCAGGCTGATGCGCACCTCGACACCGGTTGCGAGATCAAGCTTCATCAGCGCATCCACGGTCTTTTCGGACGGCTCGATGATGTCGAGCAGGCGCTTGTGGGTGCGGATCTCGTATTGGTCACGGGCATCCTTGTCCACGTGCGGCGAAATCAGCACGGTAAAGCGCTCCTTGCGCGTGGGCAGGGGAATGGGCCCCTGCACCTGGGCGCCGGTGCGCTTGACGGTCTCGACGATCTCCTCAGCCGAGACATCGATCAGCCGATGATCGAACGCCTTCAAGCGAATGCGGATGCGTTGGTTCTCAGCCACGTTCTGCCTTTCCAATCCTTGCCGTGCCCAATGCCGGTTCCCGTTCCTTGCCGCCAGTTTCGCTGCGGGTGGCAGCGCCGGGGCGGCCTTCCCTCAAAGAACGCCGCCCAAGGCCTGTCAGACCCAAGCGATTCCCTGCCCCCGAACGCCGGAAACCCGGCGGGCGCAGGCAGAACGGAGGCACACTAGCCCCCGCCCCAAAAAAGCGGACGGCGAACTATACGCGCCGCCATCCCACGAGGCAATGCCCCATCCCCAACTTTTTTCATCCGCCTTGAGCTGCAGACCAAAAAGGGAAATGCCCTGCGATGCGAGGGCTTGCATGGAAGGAGGGCGTCTCGCCCTCCAAGCGTGCCGCATGCGCGCACGCGGCGGAGCTGGCCAGGGCCACCACACGCCACGTCCCAGACAACGCCAACAAAGCGCCAGCCCCCAACAAGCCTCCGAAACCCTAGCTAGAGCCTCTTTCCTTCCTACTGGGTGATGCTCGTCACGACCCCCGCGCCCACCGTCCGACCGCCCTCCCGGATCGCAAACCTGAGACCCTCGTCCATCGCAATCGGACTGATCAGGCCCACCGACATGTTCACGTTGTCCCCCGGCATCACCATCTCCACCTCCGCCGGAAGCTCCACCGTCCCCGTCACGTCCGTCGTCCGGAAGTAGAACTGCGGCCGGTAGCCCTGGAAGAACGGCGTGTGACGGCCCCCCTCGTCCTTCGACAGAACGTACACCTCCGCCTCGAACTGCGTGTGCGGGTTGATGCTCCCCGGAACCGCAAGAACCTGACCCCGCTCCACCTCCTCGCGCTTCGTCCCACGAAGCAGAACCCCGATGTTCTCCCCCGCCCGACCCTCGTCGAGAAGCTTGCGGAACATCTCCACACCCGTGCACGTCGTCCGCTGCGTCTCCTTGATCCCCACAATCTCGATCTCGTCGCCCACGTTCACCACGCCACGGTCCACGCGACCCGTCACCACCGTCCCGCGACCCGAAATCGAGAACACGTCCTCGATCGGCATCAGAAACGGCTGATCCACAGGACGCTCCGGCTCCGGAATGTACTCGTCCAGCGTCTGAACCAGCTTCAGAACGCTCTCCTCGCCGTGCTCGCCCGCGTCCCCCTCAAGAGCCTGCAGCGCGCTCCCAACCACGATCGGCGTGTCCTCCGGAAACTCGTACTGCGCAAGGATCTCCTGGATGTCCAGCGTCACCAGCTCCACGAACTCCTCCCGCTCCTCCTCGTCGAGCTGGTCCACCTTGTTCATGTACACCACAATCCGAGGAACCCCCACCTGACGCGCAAGCAGAATGTGCTCCCGAGTCTGCGGCATCGGGCCGTCCACCGCGCTCACCACCAGAATCGCACCGTCCATCTGCGCCGCGCCCGTGATCATGTTCTTCACGTAGTCCGCGTGCCCAGGACAGTCCACGTGCGCGTAGTGACGCGCGTCGCTCTCGTACTCCACGTGCGACGTCGCAATCGTGATCCCCCGCTCTCGCTCCTCCGGCGCGTTGTCGATCTGGTCGAACTCCTTCACCTCGCCGCCGCCCTGCCGCGACGCGCAAACCTTCGTCAGCGCCGCCGTCAGCGTCGTCTTGCCGTGATCCACGTGACCAATCGTCCCAACGTTCACGTGCGGCTTCGTCCGCTCGAATCGTTCCTTCGCCATCGTCCTTCTCTCCTCAAAGTGCGAACGCCCCTTAGCGGGGCGCGCTTTGGCGGTCCTAAAGAATTGCCGCCGTTCGGAGCAGCCGAGACGGCGGTGGATTGTGAGTCAGGCGCGCCGAGCCACGCCTTCCGCGATGTTGTCCGGCACCTCCGCGTAGCGGGCGAACTCCATCGTGTACGTTGCGCGCCCCTGCGTCGCCGAGCGCAAATCCGTCGAATAGCCGAACATCTCCGCAAGCGGCACCGCGGCGCGGACGATCTTCCCGGCCGGGTTCTCGTCGAGCCCCTCGATCATGCCGCGGCGGCGGTTAAGGTCGCCGACCACGTCGCCCATGTAGTCCTCCGGTGTCACCACCTCCACCGACATGATTGGTTCGAGCAGCACTGGGTTGGCCTGCAGCGCACCGTCGCGCATGGCCATGGAGCCGGCGATCTTGAACGCCATCTCGCTCGAGTCCACCTCGTGGAAGGAGCCGTCATAGAGGGTGGCGCGCACGTTGATGAGCGGATAGCCGGCGATCACGCCGTTCTCCATCTGCTCCTGCAGGCCCTTGCTCACCGCTGGGATGTACTCGCGCGGCACCACGCCGCCAACGATCTCGTCGACGAACTCGAAGGTGGAAGTTTCCTCCTCCGCAGCGTTCGGCTCGAGCCGCACCCAGACATGGCCGTATTGCCCCCGGCCGCCGGTCTGACGCACATACTTGCCTTCCGCCTCGACGCTCTTGCGGATGGTCTCCCGATACGCCACCTGGGGCTTGCCGATATTCGCCTCTACGGAGAACTCCCGCTTCATGCGGTCGACGATGATGTCGAGGTGAAGTTCGCCCATGCCGGAGATGATGGTCTGACCGGATTCTTCATCCGTCTCCACACGGAACGACGGGTCCTCCTGCGCCAGCTTGCCGAGCGCCGTGGACATCTTTTCCTGGTCCGCCACCGATCGGGGCTCCACCGCCACCGAGATCACCGGTTCCGGGAACTCCATGCGTTCGAGCACGATGGCGTCGTCGCGGTCGCAGAGCGTGTCGCCCGTGGCAGTGTCCTTCAGGCCAATGGCGGCAGCGATGTCGCCGGCCCGCACCTCCTTGATCTCGTTGCGGCTGTTGGAGTGCATCTGCACCATCCGGCCGATCCGTTCGCGGCGGGTCTTCACCGAGTTGAACACCTGATCGCCGGAAGTGAGCACCCCCGAATACACCCGGAAGAAAGTGAGCGTGCCCACGAACGGGTCGGTAGCGATCTTGAAGGCGAGCGCCGCAAACGGCTCTTCGTCATCGGATGCGCGCTTGGCGGGGGTCTCGCCGTCGTCCAGCACCCCCTCGATGGCCTTCACCTCGGTGGGCGCCGGCATGTAGTCGATGACGGCGTCCAGCATCGCCTGCACGCCCTTGTTCTTGAAGGCGCTGCCGCACAGCGCCGGCACGATCTCGTTGGCCAGCGTGCGCACCCGGAGCCCTTCGCGGATTTCGTCCTCGCTGAGTTCGCCCTCTTCGAGGTATTTGTCCATCAGCTCCTCGGTGGCCTCGGCGGCACACTCCACCATCTGCTCGCGCCACTGGTCGACCTCGGCTTCCATGTCTGCCGGGATGTCTTCGAGATCGTAGGTGAGGCCCTGGTCGTCCTCGCTCCAGATGATGGCCTTGCGCCGCACCAGGTCCACGACGCCGCGGAAGTTCTCCTCCGCGCCAACGGCCAGTTGCACCGGCACCGGCGTCGAGCCGAGCCGGTCCTTGATCTGTTCCACCACGCGCAGGAAGTCCGCCCCGGCACGGTCCATCTTGTTGACGAAGACGATGCGCGGCACCTCGTAGCGATTCGCCTGGCGCCACACCGTCTCCGACTGCGGCTCGACGCCGGCGGTGCCGCAGAACACCACCACCGCGCCGTCGAGCACCCGCAGCGAGCGCTCCACCTCGATGGTGAAGTCGACGTGGCCGGGGGTGTCGATGATGTTGACGCGATGCTGCTCGTATTGCTGGTTCATGCCAGCCCAGAAGCAGGTGGTGGCGGCGGACGTGATGGTGATGCCGCGCTCCTGTTCCTGCTCCATCCAGTCCATCACCGCCGCACCGTCGTGCACCTCGCCGATCTTGTGCGACAGCCCGGTGTAGAACAGGACGCGCTCGGTGGTGGTCGTCTTGCCGGCGTCCACATGGGCAACGATGCCGATGTTGCGATACCGACCGATGGGAGTGCTGCGCGCCATGTCCGTAACTCCTCGCTTGGATGCGCCGGAAAACTCCTTCCGGCACTGAAGGGAATGTCCGATGAAACGTCGTTGAAACCGAAGCTGGCGGGCGCCGCGCCGCGGCAATCCGCAGCCAGCGCTCAGTAGCGGTAGTGCGAGAACGCCCGGTTCGCTTCCGCCATGCGGTGGGTGTCTTCGCGCTTGCGCACCGCCGCGCCGCGCCCCTCGGCCGCATCCGCCAACTCACCAGCCAGCCGCGCCGCCATGGACTTCTCGCCCCGGCTGCGGGCGCTGTCCACCAGCCAGCGCATGGCCAGCGCTTCGCGCCGCGAAGGTCGCACCTCCACCGGCACCTGGTAGGTAGCGCCACCGACTCGCCTCGACTTCACCTCGACGAACGGCGCCACCGACTCGAGCGCCTTCTCGAACACCCCAACGGGGTCCTTACGCTCACGCGACTCGATCTGCGTCAGCGCGCCATAGACGATGCGCTCCGCCACGGACTTCTTGCCGCTGACCATCACATGGTTGATGAACTTCGCCACCGTCTGGTTGGCGTATTTGGGATCCGGCAGGATTTCCCGCTTGGCGACGACTCTGCGTCTCGGCATGGACTGCTCCTTGGTTCTTCAGGTTCCCCCGCCACAGCCGAACGCCTTGCGTTCGCATCGCCTCACCGGACGACGAATCGCCCCACTGGGGCGACGGGCACCGCTCCCTCTAATGCAGGCGGTGCCGCGGGCGGCCTTACTCTTGCTGGGCCTTTGCCCTAGATGGACCTATTTCGGCTTCTTGGCCCCATACTTCGACCGTCGCTGCCGACGATCCGCCACCCCCGAGGTGTCGAGGGTGCCGCGAATGGTGTGGTAGCGCACCCCAGGCAAGTCCTTCACCCGCCCGCCGCGAATCAACACCACCGAGTGCTCCTGCAGGTTGTGCCCCTCGCCGCCGATGTACGAGTTCACCTCGTACCCGTTGGTGAGCCGCACCCGGCAGACCTTGCGCAGCGCCGAATTCGGCTTCTTGGGCGTGGTCGTATAGACCCGCGTGCAAACCCCCCGCTTCTGCGGCGACTTCTGCAACGCCGGCACCATGTTCTTCGCCACGCGCCGCTTGCGCTGCTTGCGCACCAACTGACTAATGGTTGCCATGCACTCTCCGATAGCGGCCCACTTACTCAAACACCACCCCGAACCGGCCTCGTTTTCGGGGGCGCGGCATTGTAGGCGCGCTCAAGGCCAATGGCAACAAGAAAACGCCTTCCTTGATGGACCGGGATCGGCGAGCGTCGCGCGATGCAAGAACGCCCCGAGTCGCAGGGATCAGATGACGATGTTGATGGTTGCCCGCAGCTGGGTGTCGGTCTCGCGCAGCAGGTCGGCCGTTTGCAGTTCGGTGGTTTCGTCTGACCTTGCGTAGCGGCCGGCACCGCCAAGTTGGGCGAAGTAGATTTGGCTTGTTAGGAGTGGCTCGCGGTCTTCTGTCCAAACCTTGTAGTGGATGTGTTGGGCCGGGCGCGCCGCGTAACGGCCAGGGACATAGGTGCGGAAGGTGAACGCGCCGTTGGCGGTGGTGGTTGACTCGCCCCAGTAGAGGAACTCTTCGAGCAGCTCGCCCTGGCCGCGGTCTCGCGGGTGTTTGTAGCGGCCGTTGGGGTCGGCGTGCCAAATGTCCACCACGACGCCGGCGTGCGGCGATCCTCTGGGCGTCAACACTCGGCCAGCGAGGTTCAGGACGTCGGTACGAGGTTTGCCCGCGATCAGGTCATTGGTGCGGTTGCGTGGGCCGCGGGGATAGAAGGGGCCGGTGTAGTCGTGCGGCGTCCGCGGCAGCTCGGCGACGGCGAACGGCGCCGCGCCCGCCAGCACACCCGCCGCCACTGCGGTTCGTACCAACTTGCGGCGGTTCATCGGCAAGCCCCAGTCGTTGATCCGTGAACCGGAGCATACGCCCACATTCGCAGTGCTCGGCACCGCAACGCTCCCTTGGAGTCGAGAACGCCCTGCCCTCGACCCCAAAGGGGCCCCGCTCCAGCTCGTCCCGGTTGGCGGTTCCGACCCGAACCGCCAACCGTGGCCATTTGCGACTACGAGCCCGTGCCGCTCAGCATCTCCGACAGAGCCTGTTCGACTTCGTCTGCCGTGGCGCCCATGTCCCTTGCCGAGCGGGCCTGGGTTTCCTCTAGCCGGCGCTGGCGGCGGTCGCGGTGGTAGGTGAGGCCGGTTCCTGCGGGGATCAGGCGGCCAACTACCACGTTCTCCTTCAGGCCGCGCAGGAAGTCTCGCTTGCCGGTGACCGCCGCTTCCGTGAGGACGCGGGTGGTCTCCTGGAACGAGGCGGCCGAAATGAAGGATTCCGTGGCCAGCGATGCCTTGGTGATGCCGAGCAGCAGGCGTTCGAAGGTGATGGGCTCCTTGCCCTCCTCCTCGAGACGCTCGTTGTCTTCGAGCACCTGGACGTATTCCACCTGTTCGCCGCGGATGTAGGTCGAGTCGCCGGGGTCCACCACCTCCGCCTTGCGCAGCATCTGGCGACCGATCACCTCGATGTGCTTGTCGTTGATGGTGACGCCCTGCAGGCGATAGACCTCCTGGATCTCGTTGACGATGAACTTGGCGAGTTCCGTCACGCCCTTGAGGCGCAGGATGTCGTGCGGGCTTTCCGGGCCCTCGGACACCACTTCGCCGCGCTCGACGTGCTCGCCCTCGAACACCGAAATCTGCCGCCACTTGGGAATCAGCGTCTCCACCGCCTCACCTTCCGGCTCGGTGACGACGAGGCGCCGCTTGCCCTTGGTTTCCTTGCCGAAGCTCACCGTGCCCGTGGTCTCTGCGAGGATCGCCGGTTCCTTGGGCTTGCGTGCCTCGAACAGGTCCGCCACCCGCGGCAGACCGCCGGTGATGTCCCGCGTGGTGGAGCTTGCCTGCGGAATCTTGGCGATCACGTCGCCGACGCCGAGATGGTCGCCGTCCTCGAGGTTCAGCATGGCCTTGTCCGGCAGCATGTAGCGCGCCGGGATGTCGGAGCCGGCGATGTTCACCACCTCGCCGTCGTCGCCAACGAGCTTCACTTCCGGGTGCAGTTCGCGGCCGGCGCTGACGCGCTCGTTGGAGTCGATCACGGTGATGCTCGGCAGCCCCGTGATGTCGTCCGTCTGGCGGTTCACGGAAAGCCCCTCTTCCATGTCCACGAACGCCACTTGGCCCGCGGTTTCCGTGATGATGGGGTGCGTGTGCGGATCCCAGCGGGCAATCACTTGCCCCGCTTCCACGCGGCCGCCCTCGCCGACGGAAATCACCGCGCCGTAGGGCACCTTGTAACGTTCCCGCTCGCGCCCGTGAGTGTCGGCGATGGCAATCTCGCCGGAGCGGGAAACCGCCACGATCTCGCCGGACTCGCGGTCGATGGTCTTGAGGTTGTGCATCCGCACGGAGCCTTCGTGCGCCACCTGAATGCTGTCCACCGCCGTGGCGCGAGAGGCTGCACCGCCGATGTGGAAGGTGCGCATGGTGAGCTGCGTGCCCGGCTCGCCGATGGACTGCGCGGCGATGACGCCCACCGCCTCGCCTACGTTCACCTCGTGGCCGCGGGCGAGGTCACGCCCGTAGCAGGTGCTGCAGACGCCATAGCGAGTCTTGCAGGTGATGGGCGAACGCACCATCACTTCATCGACGCCCAGCGTTTCGAGCCGCTCCACCCAACTTTCGTCGAGCATGGTGCCGGCTTCGATGACCACCTCGCCACTCGGATTGGTGACGTCCCTCGCCACCACCCGACCAAGCACCCGAGCCGCGAGCGGCTCCACAACTTCCGCCCGCTCGATGAGCGCGCTGATGGCGAGGCCATCGTCGGTGCCGCAGTCGACTTCGGTGACGACAAGATCCTGTGCCACGTCCACCAGCCGCCGGGTGAGGTAGCCGGAACTGGCCGTCTTCAAGGCCGTGTCCGCGAGCCCCTTGCGGGCGCCGTGAGTGGAGATGAAGTACTCGCTCACCGACAGCCCCTCGCGGAAGTTGGCGATGATGGGCGTTTCGATGATGCTGCCGTCCGGTCGCGCCATCAGGCCCCGGAGCCCCGCAAGCTGGCGAATCTGCGTCGGGGAGCCCCGGGCGCCGGAGTCGGAGTACATATAGACCGAGTTGAACGACGCCTGGTCCTCCATCTCCCCCTCGCGGTTCTCCACCTGCTCGTGGGAAATGCCGTCCATCATGGAGCGCGCGACGATGTCGGTGGCGCGGGACCAGATGTCCACCACCTTGTTGTATTTCTCGCCCTGGGTGACGAGGCCAGACGCATACTGCGTCTCGATCTCGCCCACCTCCGCCTGCGCCTCGTCGATGATCTGCCCCTTGTCGGCCGGAATCACGAAGTCCTCGACGCCAATGGAGGCACCGGACGAGGTGGAGTACGCAAACCCCGCATACATGAGCTGGTCCGCGAACACCACCGTTTCCTTCAGCCCCACGTTGCGGTAGCACGCATTGATGAGCGACGAGATCGCGCGCCGACCCATGGGCTGGTTGACCAGGTCGAACGGCAGTTCCTTCGGCACGACCTCGTAGAGCAACGCCCGCCCCACCGTCGTGGCGATGGGGTTGTCCCCTTCCGCCATACGCACCTTGATGCGGGCATGCAGCTCCACCTGGCCGCTGTGGAAGGCGCGCGAGACTTCGTCCGGGTCCGCGAACACCATGCCTTCGCCACGCGCGTTCACCTTCTCGCGGGTCATGTAGTAGAGCCCGAGCACGATGTCCTGCGACGGCACGATGATGGGCTCGCCGCTGGCGGGCGAGAGGATGTTGTTGGTGGACATCATCAGTGCCCGCGACTCAAGCTGCGCCTCCAGCGTCAGCGGCACGTGCACGGCCATCTGGTCGCCGTCGAAGTCGGCGTTGTAGGCGGCGCACACGAGCGGGTGAAGCTGAATGGCCTTGCCCTCGATCAGCACCGGCTCGAAGGCCTGGATGCCGAGCCGATGCAGCGTCGGGGCGCGGTTGAGGAGCACGGGATGCTCGCGGATCACCTCCGCGAGGATGTCCCAAACCTCCGCGGTCTCCCGCTCCACCATCTTCTTCGCCGCCTTGATGGTCGTGGCGAGCCCGCGCCCTTCGAGCTTGCTGAAGATGAAGGGCTTGAAGAGCTCGAGCGCCATCTTCTTCGGCAGCCCGCACTGATGCAGGCGCAGCGTCGGCCCCACCACGATCACCGAGCGCCCGGAGTAGTCCACCCGCTTGCCCAAGAGGTTCTGGCGGAACCGCCCCTGCTTGCCCTTGATCATGTCCGCCAGTGATTTCAGGGGCCTGCGGTTGGCGCCGGTGATGGCACGCCCACGGCGGCCGTTGTCGAGCAGCGCGTCCACCGACTCCTGCAGCATCCGCTTCTCGTTGCGGACGATGATGTCCGGCGCCGAGAGGTCCAGCAGGCGCTTCAGCCGGTTGTTGCGGTTGATGACTCGGCGATAGAGATCGTTGAGGTCGGAGGTAGCAAACCGCCCGCCGTCGAGCGGCACTAGGGGGCGCAAGTCCGGTGGCAGCACCGGCAGCACCGTCAGGATCATCCACTCTGGCTTGTTGCCGGAGTTCTCGAACGCCTCCATGAGCTTGAGCCGCTTGGAGAGCTTCTTGATCTTGGTCTCGGAGTTCGTTTCCGGGATTTCGCTGCGAATGCGGGCGATTTCGCTCTCGAGGTCGATCCCCCGCAGCAGATCCATCACCGCTTCCGCGCCCATCTTGGCGGTGAACTCGTCGCCATGCTCTTCGAGCGCGAGGTAGTACTCCTCGTCCGTCAGAAGCTGGCCGAGTTCGAGGTCCGTGAGGCCGGGATCCGTCACCACATAGGACTCGAAGTAGAGCACCCGCTCGATGTCGCGCAGGGTCATGTCGAGCAAGAGGCCAATGCGGGAAGGCAGCGACTTCAAGAACCAGATGTGCGCCACTGGGCTTGCAAGCTCGATGTGCCCCATCCGCTCCCGCCGCACGCGCGTCAGCGTTACCTCCACGCCGCACTTCTCGCAGATCACGCCTCGGTGCTTGAGCCGCTTGTACTTGCCGCACAGGCACTCGTAGTCCTTCACCGGGCCGAAGATGCGGGCGCAGAACAGCCCATCGCGCTCCGGCTTGAAGGTGCGGTAGTTGATGGTTTCGGGCTTTTTCACCTCGCCGAACGACCAAGACCGCACCATCTCCGGCGAAGCGAGGCCAATGCGAAGGTTGTCGAACTCCGGGGCGACGTTTTGCGTCCGAAGCAGATTCAGCAGGTCTCTCATTTTCCGTTTCTCCTTCGCTTATTCGCTTTCGAGTTCGATGTCGATGCCGAGAGACCTGATCTCCTTCACCAAGACGTTGAACGACTCCGGCATTCCCGGCTCCATGCGGAAGTCGCCATCGACGATGTTCTTGTACATCTTCGTGCGCCCGGTGACATCGTCGGACTTCACCGTTAGCATTTCCTGCAGCGTGTAGGCCGAGCCGTAGGCTTCGAGCGCCCACACCTCCATCTCGCCGAAGCGCTGGCCGCCGAACTGCGCCTTGCCGCCGAGCGGCTGCTGCGTGACTAGGCTGTACGAACCGGTCGAGCGGGCGTGCATCTTGTCATCCACCAGATGGTTCAGCTTCAGCATGTACATGTAGCCGACGGTCACCGGCCGGTCGAACGCTCGGCCGGTGCGACCGTCGTAGAGCGTTGCTTGCCCATTGGTCGGCAGCCCCGCCAGCCGCAGCACCTCCTTGATGTCGTCCTCGCGGGCGCCGTCGAACACCGGCGTCGCGATGGGAAGGCCATCGCGCAGGTTGTCGGCCAGCTCCAGCACTTCGTCGTCGGCGAACTCGTCGAGGGCCTCCTTGCGGCCGTCAAGGCCGTTGTAAATGCCGGCAAGGTACTCCCGCATTTCCGCAGCCTTGCGCTCTTCGCGCAGCATGGTGTCGATGCGCTCGCCGATGCCCTTGGCGGCCCAGCCAAGGTGCGTCTCGAGCACCTGCCCGACGTTCATCCGCGAGGGCACGCCAAGCGGATTGAGCACGATGTCCACCGGCTCGCCGTTGTCGTCGAAGGGCATGTCCTCCACCGGCATGATCACCGAGATGACGCCCTTGTTGCCGTGCCGCCCGGCCATCTTGTCGCCCGGCTGAATGCGGCGCTTGATGGCGAGATAGACCTTGACGTACTTGAGCACGCCCGGCGCGAGATCGTCGCCGCCTTCGAGCTTGGATTTCTTGTCCTCGAACACGGCATCGAGCGCGGCGCGGCGATCCTTGAGCTGCTTCTCCGCCTTTTCGAGCTGGTTGTTCAAGGCATCGTCCGCCATGCGGATGCGGAACCAGTCGTCGCCCGGCAGCCCGTCGAGCCACTCCTCGCTCACCGCATCGCCCTTGTCGAGCCCCGGCGCGCTAGCGACCTCCTTGCCGCGCAGCGCCTGGCGCAGGCGGCCGAAGGTGGCGCCCTCGACGATGCGGTACTCGTCGTCGAGGTCCTTGCGCACCTCGTCGAGCTCCTGGCGTTCGATGGCAAGCGCCCGCTGGTCCTTCTCGATGCCGTCGCGGGTGAAGACGCGCACGTCGATGACCGTGCCCTTGACTCCGGTGGGAACCCGCTGCGACGTGTCCTTCACGTCCGACGCCTTCTCGCCGAAGATGGCGCGCAGGAGCTTTTCCTCCGGCGTCAGTTGAGTCTCGCCCTTGGGCGTCACCTTGCCGACGAGAATGTCGCCGGCCACCACCTCGGCGCCGACATAGACGATGCCGGACTCGTCGAGCTTGGACAGCGCCCCCTCGCCGACGTTGGGGATGTCCGGGGTGATCTCCTCGGGCCCCAGCCGCGTGTCCCTGGCGATGCAGGTGAGTTCCTGAATGTGGATGCTGGTAAAGCGATCCTCCTGCACCACACGCTCGGAGACGAGGATCGAGTCCTCGAAGTTGTAGCCGTTCCACGGCATGAAGGCGATGCGCATGTTCTGCCCGAGCGCCAGTTCGCCGTTGTCGATGGAAGGCCCGTCGGCGAGGATGTCGCCAGAGGCGATCACATCGCCGCGCTTGACTAGCGGGCGCTGGTTGATGCAGGTGTTCTGGTTCGAGCGCTTGAACTTGGTGAGGTTGTAGATGTCGACCCCAGCCTCGCCAGCCGTGGTCTCGGCATCGTCCACCCGGATCACCACCCTCGCCGCGTCCACCGAATCCACCACGCCGCCGCGACCGGCGATCACGCACACACCGGAATCCCGCGCCACGTGGCGCTCGATACCGGTGCCCACCAAGGGCTTTTCCGTACGGATCGTCGGCACCGCCTGACGCTGCATGTTGGAGCCCATGAGCGCCCGGCTGGTGTCGTCGTGCTCGAGGAACGGGATCAGCGCCGCCGCCACGGACACCACCTGCTTGGGCGAGACGTCCATGAAGTTGACGTTCACCGGCGCCGAGCGCGTGAACTCATTCTGGTGGCGTACCTCCACGAGTTCGTCGGTGAGGTTGCCCTTCTCGTCGAGTGCCGAATCGGCCTGGGCGATGACGTATTCCGCCTCGTCGATGGCCGACAGATACTCGATCTCGTTCGTGGCGCGACCGTCCACCACCTTCCGGTACGGCGTCTCCAGGAAGCCGTACTCGTTGGTGCGTGCATAGGTTGCGAGGGTGTTGATGAGGCCGATGTTCGGCCCTTCCGGGGTCTCGATGGGACACACCCGGCCGTAGTGCGTCGGATGCACGTCGCGCACCTCGAAGCCGGCCCGTTCCCGCGTCATGCCGCCCGGGCCGAGCGCGGAAACCCGCCGCTTGTTGGTCACTTCCGAGAGCGGATTGTTCTGGTCCATGAAGGTGGAAAGCTGGCTGGAGCCGAAGAACTCCTTCACCGCCGCCGCCACCGGCTTGGCGTTGATCATGTCCTGCGGCTGCAACTGGTCTGCCTCCGCCATCGACAGCCGCTCCTTCACGGCGCGCTCGACCCGGATGAGGCCGACGCGGAACTGGTTCTCCGCCATCTCGCCGACCGACTTCACGCGCCGGTTGCCAAGGTGGTCGATGTCGTCCACCGAGCCCTTGCCGTTGCGGATTTCGATCAGCGCCGCCAGCACATCGACGATGTCGTCGGGGGTCAGGATGCCCTCGCCGGTGATGCTGTCGCGACCGAGCCGGCGGTTGAACTTCATGCGTCCCACGGCGGAAAGGTCGTAGCGTTCCGGCGCGAAGAAGAGGTTGCCGAACAGGTTCTCCGCCGCCTCCTTGGTGGGCGGCTCGCCGGGCCGCATCATGCGGTAGATCTCCACCAGCGCTTCAAGCTTGGTGCGGGTGGGATCGATCGCCAGCGTGTCGGAGATGTAAGAGCCGCAGTCGAGCTCGTTGGTGTAGATGGTCTCGATGGTGGTGATGCCGGCGTCCACCAGCTTGTCGAGCACTTCCTCGGTGATGGCGCTGTTGCACATCGCAAGCACTTCGCCGGTTTCCGGATCGACGATGTCGCGGGCGAGGATGCGTTCGAGCAGGTACTCGCGCGGCACGTCGAGGCGTCTCAGCCCCGAGTTCTCAAGCTGCCGCACATGGCGCGCCGTGATGCGCCGACCGCGCTCCACGACCACGTCGCCTTCAGCGCCCGTGATGTCGAAGGTGGCCACGTCGCCGCGCATCCGCTCGGCCACGAGATCGACGGAGAAGCCGCGCTTCTTCACGTGGAAGACGTTCTTCTCGAAGAACATGTCGAGGATGTCTTCGGATGTGTACTCGAGCGCCCGCAGCATGATCGTGGCCGGCAGCTTGCGGCGCCGGTCGATGCGGACGAAGACGTGATCCTTGGGGTCGAATTCGAAGTCGAGCCAAGAGCCGCGATAGGGGATCACGCGCGCGTTGTAGAGCAGCTTGCCGGAGGAGTGGGTCTTGCCCTTGTCGTGGTCGAACACGACGCCAGGCGAGCGATGCAGTTGCGACACCACCACCCGCTCGGTACCGTTGACGATGAAGGTGCCGTTCTCGGTCATGAGCGGGATTTCGCCCATATAGACCTCCTGCTCCTTCACCTCCTTGACCGCCTTGTTGGACGATTCCTTGTCGTAGATGATCAGCCGCACCCGCACGCGGAGCGGAGCGGCATAGGTAAAGCCCCTGAGCGTGCACTCGCGCACGTCAAACGGCGGCTCGCCGAGCCGGTAATCCACATACTCGAGCACCGCATTGCCCGAATAGCTGGCGATCGGGAACACGCTGCGAAACGCCGCATGCAACCCCACATCCCTTAGCCTCTTGCGCCCGCGCTGCAGGAACCTGTCGTAGGAGTCCACCTGAATCGACAGCAGGTAGGGGATCTCCATGACCTCGGACAACTTGCCGAAGTCCTTGCGGATGCGTTTCTTCTCCGTGAAGCTATAGCCCATGCGACTCTCCAACCATTCTGATTCGATCCCCGTTAGCTAGCCCGTGCCCGCCGGCACGCACCAAGCACAAGAACCCCTGCCAAGCGAGGGCCGGCGAGGGACGGAGGGCGAGACGCCCTCCGTCCAAGGAAGGACTCCCTTTTCACTCGGCAAAGACACAAACAGGCCGGCGGCGGCGCATCGACCCATGCGTCGCCGTCGGCCGCCTGTTCCGCCCCCGGTCGGGCGGCGCTGTGGCAAGCGATTTGCTGCGCGAACTCTCCGCGCGTGGCGCATAAGGAGCGTCAAGATCTACTTGATCTCGACGCCAGCGCCGGCTTCTTCCAACTGTTTCTTGATTTCCTCCGATTCCTCCTTGGTCACGCCTTCCTTCACCGTTGACGGAGCACCGTCCACCATCGCCTTGGCCTCCTTCAGACCAAGACCGGTGATCGCGCGCACCGCCTTGATGACATTGACCTTCTTGTCACCCACATCGTTCAGCGAAACGGTGAATTCGGTCTGCTCTTCCGCGGCCTCACCAGCCTCTGCCGGGGCCGCCGCCGGCGCCGCGGCAACCGCCGCCGCCGCACTCACGCCGAACTTCTCCTCCATCGCCTGAACGAGTTCCACGACCTCCATCACGGTCATGTCGGCAACTGCGTTCACGATGTCATCCTTGGACAACGCCATTTGGGTTCATCTCCTTCAAAGCCCGCGCCCGTCGCCGGTCGCATTTGGCAGCCACTCGCGCACTGCCTTCGTCCATTCGCAGTTGCGATGCAACTGCCAACGCGCCCGTGAGGGCGCGCATCACTCAGCCTCTTGCCGTCGCTGCTCTCCCACCGCCGCCATGGTTCGCACCAACTTCGACGGAATCCCGTTCAACGTCCGCACCAGCTTCACCGCCGGCGCCTGCATCACACTCATCAGCATCGCCAGCGCCTCTTCCCGGGTCGGCAATGTCGCAACCCGCTCGATGTCCTCCGGCGGCAGCAACTGCCCGCCAATCGCGAGCACCTTCACCTCAAACTCGTCGAGCTTCTCGGCCGTGCGCTGGAACAATCGCGCCGCCGCCCCAGGATCGTCGTTGGCGAACGCCAGCATCGAGGGCCCAGCCGCTTCCTCGCTCAGGCACTCGAACTGCGTGCCCACCACGGCGCGCTTGAGCAGCGTGTTCCGCACCACCTTGAGGTACACGCCCGATTCCCGCGCATCGCGGCGAAGGTCGGTCATCTCCTCCACCGTGAGGCCACGGTAGTCGGCCAGCGCCGCTGCAAGTGCCCCACTGGCGGCGCCATGCACCTCTTCAACAATCGCCTGCTTCTCGGCGAGCCCTAACGCCATCGAAAAATCTCCATCACACGCTTGTGCTGCACCGTCAAACCTCGAGCGAAGCCTCGTCAATTCGCACGCCCGGCCCCATCGTCGTCGACAGCGTGATCTTGCGCACAAACTGTCCCTTGGCCGCCGGCGGCTTCGCCTTCTTCAAGTCGGCAATCAACGCCTCCACGTTCTCCCGCACCTGCACTGGCTCGAATCCAACCTTGCCGACACTACCGTGGACGATCCCGCCCCGGTCGGTGCGAAACTGCACCTGCCCCGCCTTGGCGTTCTTCACCGCCCCGGCCACGTCTGCCGTCACCGTGCCCGTGCGAGGATTTGGCATGAGGCCGCGCGGCCCCAAAATCCGTCCGAGCTGCCCCACGACCCGCATCGCATCCGGCGCGGCAATGGCTACATCAAACTCGATCTCGCCGCCCTTGACCCGTTCCGCCAGATCGTCGAGCCCAACCACGTCGGCGCCGGCGCCTTCGGCCTCCTCCGCCTTGTCGCCTTGGGCAAACACCGCCACGCGCACGTCCTTGCCCGACCCATGGGGCAGCGTCGTAGCCCCCCGCACGACCTGGTCCGACTTGCGCGGATCCACCCCCAGGTTCACCGCCACATCAAACGATTCGGCAAGCCGCGACAGCCCCGAAACCTCGTTCAGAAGCGTCACTGCCTCCTCGATGCCATACACCCGCGCCGCGTCGATCTTCTCCGCGATGGCACGCATTCGCTTGGACTGCTGAGCCACGTTTCCTACACTCCTTCCACTTCAAGGCCCGCGCTCACCGCGCTGCCGGCAATCGTCCGCACCGCCGCATCCATGTCGGCAGCCGTGAGGTCCGGCATCTTCGCCCGCGCGATCTCCTCAAGCTGCTCCCGCGTCACCGTGCCCACCTTGTGGGTGTTGGGCGTGGGGCTGCCCTTGTCGATGCCGGCGGCCTTGCGCAGCAGCACCGACGCCGGCGGCGTCTTGGTAATGAAGGTGAAGGTGCGGTCCGTGTACACCGTGATGACCACAGGCACCGGCAGTCCCGGCTCCTCGCGCTGGGTCTGGGCGTTGAACGCCTTGCAGAAATCCATGATGTTGACGCCGTGCTGCCCCAGCGCCGGGCCCACCGGCGGGCTTGGATTGGCTTGCCCCGCAGGCACCTGCAGCTTGACGTATGCCTGGACTTTCTTTGCCATCTTGCTTCGCTTGTCTCCCTTGGCCCCACCGCAAGCGCCCCTTCGGCGCTGACAGGCGGCAGCCTCGCGCCCTTAGCCCTTCTCGACCTGCGAGAAATCGAGCTCCACTCGGGTCGAGCGACCGAAGATCGTCACTCCCACCACAAGCCGGCTCTTCTCGTAGTTGGCCTCTTCGACCACGCCGTTGAAATCGTTGAACGGTCCGTCCACCACTCGCACCAGCTCGCCGGGCTCGAACACCGTCTTGGGTGTGGCCTTCTCGCTGCTGGCCTCCACCCGGTCGAGGATCGTCCGGGCCTCGCTCTCGCTGAGCGGCGCCGGCGCATCCGCCTTGCCGCCGATGAAGCCCATTACCCGCGGCGTTTCCTTCACGAGGTGCCAGGTGTCGTCGTTGAGTTCCATCTGCACCAGCACATAGCCGGGAAAGAACTTGCGCTCGCTGCGGCGCTTCTGGCCGGCGCGCATCTCCACCACTTCCTCGGTGGGAACCAGCACCTGGCCAAAGTGCTCCTTGAGATTCGAGAGGTTGATGCGCTCTTGCAACGAGCGCATGATCGCCTTCTCGAAGCCGGAATAGGCGTGAACGACATACCAGCGATGCGACATGACTAACCGATCACTCCCTGCACCAGCCAGCTAAGCAGCGAATCAAGCCCCCAGAGGATGAGGGCGAAGAGCACGATGAGCGCCAGCACCACGAACGTGGTCTGCGTGGTTTCCTGCCGGGTTGGCCAAACCACCCGCCGGATTTCCTGCCGAGCCTCCCGCGCCACTTCCAGCAGCGCCCGGCCCCGATCGGTCTGCAGGCCGACAAAGCCGGCCACCGCCGCCAGCGCCACCAAGGCGATGGCCCGCGCGAGCACGGATTGGTCCTGGAAATACCAGTTGCCGACCACCCCGCCGACAACCAGCACGGCCACGACCCCCCACTTGATCCAGTCAAGCGCAGGATTGACCTCACCTTCCGTCGTTTTCGTCGCCGCCTTAGCCACAAAACCGCCCGCTTCGTTCCGTTCCGCCGCACGTCCAGCGCGCCCAAGCACGCCGCCACCGATCCAAATCCCTCGAAGTCCGCAGTTGGCAGGCCAGGAGGGAATCGAACCCCCAACCTGCGGTTTTGGAGACCGCCGCTCTGCCTATTGAGCTACTGGCCTTCCGCGAACCTCAATCAACCGTTGCCGTCGTTAACCAACTCCAAGCCTCAAGACGCACCGCTCGGCGCGCAAGGCCCAGCGAGACGTCGTCCCGCCGGGAGCGCTACTGGGTGATGCTCGTCACGACCCCCGCGCCCACCGTCCGACCGCCCTCCCGGATCGCAAACCTGAGACCCTCGTCCATCGCAATCGGACTGATCAGGCCCACCGACATGTTCACGTTGTCCCCCGGCATCACCATCTCCACCTCCGCCGGAAGCTCCACCGTCCCCGTCACGTCCGTCGTCCGGAAGTAGAACTGCGGCCGGTAGCCCTGGAAGAACGGCGTGTGACGGCCCCCCTCGTCCTTCGACAGAACGTACACCTCCGCCTCGAACTGCGTGTGCGGGTTGATGCTCCCCGGAACCGCAAGAACCTGACCCCGCTCCACCTCCTCGCGCTTCGTCCCACGAAGCAGAACCCCGATGTTCTCCCCCGCCCGACCCTCGTCGAGAAGCTTGCGGAACATCTCCACACCCGTGCACGTCGTCCGCTGCGTCTCCTTGATCCCCACAATCTCGATCTCGTCGCCCACGTTCACCACGCCACGGTCCACGCGACCCGTCACCACCGTCCCGCGACCCGAAATCGAGAACACGTCCTCGATCGGCATCAGAAACGGCTGATCCACAGGACGCTCCGGCTCCGGAATGTACTCGTCCAGCGTCTGAACCAGCTTCAGAACGCTCTCCTCGCCGTGCTCGCCCGCGTCCCCCTCAAGAGCCTGCAGCGCGCTCCCAACCACGATCGGCGTGTCCTCCGGAAACTCGTACTGCGCAAGGATCTCCTGGATGTCCAGCGTCACCAGCTCCACGAACTCCTCCCGCTCCTCCTCGTCGAGCTGGTCCACCTTGTTCATGTACACCACAATCCGAGGAACCCCCACCTGACGCGCAAGCAGAATGTGCTCCCGAGTCTGCGGCATCGGGCCGTCCACCGCGCTCACCACCAGAATCGCACCGTCCATCTGCGCCGCGCCCGTGATCATGTTCTTCACGTAGTCCGCGTGCCCAGGACAGTCCACGTGCGCGTAGTGACGCGCGTCGCTCTCGTACTCCACGTGCGACGTCGCAATCGTGATCCCCCGCTCTCGCTCCTCCGGCGCGTTGTCGATCTGGTCGAACTCCTTCACCTCGCCGCCGCCCTGCCGCGACGCGCAAACCTTCGTCAGCGCCGCCGTCAGCGTCGTCTTGCCGTGATCCACGTGACCAATCGTCCCAACGTTCACGTGCGGCTTCGTCCGCTCGAATCGTTCCTTCGCCATCGTCTCGCTCGCCTTTCCCGTTTGTCTTGGTTTGAGAAGTGTTCCGCGCGCTGCAATCGCAACGACGCGCAAGCCTTACCGCAGCCGGTCGCCCGTCACTCGGACCATCCGCTGCCTCTGTCTGCTTCGTTCCTTGCTCTCCCGCATTCGCGCGCTCGCCAGACAGACCCGTCGCCATCGCCGCCCCCTCCCCCAACCGGACTCCTGTGGGTACCGAAACTGCGATGCAAGAAACACCGCCGACGGGTGATACCCCGCCGTCAGCGTCTTCCGTTCACGCCGTGTCTGGTGCTCACAATCGGATTCGAACCGATGACCTCTTCCTTACCAAGGAAGTGCTCTACCGACTGAGCTATGTGAGCGAATCGTCCAAGTGCGCGCCGATTCTCCTTGCCCTGCCTGTCGCCACCAGCTCTCGCGGGCGCCCTTTCATGCGCGGCCCGCAGCACCCTGGTCACCCGCCTCGCCCCCAACGAAAACGGGCGAATTGGAGCGGGTAGCGGGAATCGAACCCGCGCCATCAGCTTGGAAGGCTGAGGTTCTACCACTGAACCATACCCGCCCGCGTCGAGCCTCGCCTAACCAATTCCTTTCGAACCCAAACCGCCTTTTTTTCCTTGCGAATTCCGTATGTTGAGGGGTGGTGGAGGGGGTAGGATTCGAACCTACGAAGGCTGAGCCATCAGATTTACAGTCTGGTCCCTTTGGCCACTCGGGAACCCCTCCGGCCTTTCCACGAACAAAAGACGCGGAATCATGCCCCCACCGGCCAACGATGTCAAAGGGGAATTTCCTGCAGCGGTGTCCTCGGGGACGCCGCCGACACCGTCACCAGCCATGACCGCCCTGAGTCCCCTCAAGCCGCCGAGGCTAGGTCCGTCGTCGCGGTGGGGACGGGTCCACGCGAACCCCAGGCGCAGGCTGTCAACCGCATCGCCCTAGGGTTGGTGCCGCCACAAGGAATCGAACCCTGGACCGTCTCATTACAAATGAGCTGCTCTACCGGCTGAGCTATGGCGGCAACTTTGGGTAGGTGCGGGAAGGATGATAGGCAAAACAGGGGCGGCGTGCATCGATTCGCCCCAAGGCGCTCATGGCAGGGCGATGGCGAGACCGTCGAGCACGAGGTTGGGCTTGATGCACGTTGGGGCGGCGAGGCGGGAGTGGAGCAGGTGGGCGTCGCCGCCGCAGAGGAAGGTGGTGATGCCGGATGGGGATGCGGCCCTGAACCGCGCGAGCACCGCGTCCAGGAAGCCGACGGGCATGGCGAGGGTGCCACCGGCGATTGCGGTGTCGGTGGACCTTCCTGGTGGGGGAAACTCGTCGTCCTCCTGATCCGCAAGCAACTGAGGCAACGCGAGGTCGCGTGTCTCCCCCGCCAGCGAACGGCGCATCAGGCCGATGCCAGGGACTATGTAGCCGCCTTGGTGTTGGCCTCGGTCATCCACCTGGTCCACGGTGATTGCCGTGCCGGCGTCCACGACGGCGACGGCACCCTGCACGCAATGCCAACCGGCGACCAAGGCAAGCCAGCGGTCGATGCCTAGGCGTTTCGGGTCTTCGTAGCAGCAGACGACGCCGGCCAGCTCTCGGCTGACCTCAGCGAACTCAGGGGCCATGCCGAAGCGGGCCTCGACCGCGGCGCGTATGCGACCTCGCACGCCAGCAACTGCGGATATCCGCACTCGATCCGGAGGCTCTTCTGCATCGTCAAGCGTGGGAATGCGGGGCGAGTGCAGGCTGCCGGATGCGTCGGCCAGGCGCCACTTCGTGCGGGAGTTGCCGATGTCGAGGTCGAGGCAGCGGGCGGTCATGGTATCTCGCGGCGATCCGGCGGACGCACCGACACCTCGCCGCCGGTGAATTCGCGCCAGCCGCTCGCGGTGTCGAGCGCGAGCGCGCCGGACGGAAGCACGCTGGCGATGCCGCTGACGCGCTCGGTTGGCGTGGTAACGGTGACGGTCTCGCCCTCATGGCGGTGGGCATTGCGCCAGCGGGCGTGCATGGCCGGGAAACTCAATGCCGCGAAGGCGTGGGACTCGGCCAGCACGCGGTCGATAACTCGCGCCAGGAGTTGATTGCGGGAGATTCCGGGGACGGCTTCGGCCACGTCGGCAATGGGTTGTTCGACTTGGGAAGCGATGGCGCTCGCACAGCCGACATTGATGCCAATGCCGATGACCACCTCGACGACGGGCGAAAGTCGCACCAGCTCGACGAGGATGCCGGCGACCTTGCGGCCGTCGAGCAGCACGTCGTTCGGCCACTTCAGTTGCACACCGGGGGTGCCGACGTCGGCCAAGGCATCGTGAACGCCAAGACCCACCGCCAGCCCCAACGCGCCCACCTGCGCCGGCGGGCGATCGATTGCAACGCCTAGCGACACCGCAAGGTTACGGCCGAAGGGGCTCCGCCATTCGCGACCGCGACGGCCCCTTCCTGCGGTTTGCACTTCCGCTGTCAGCACGGCGCCATCCACGGACCGTGTTTCGGCGCGGCGCACGAGCTCGGCGTTGGTGCTGGGGATGGTGGTGACCACCTCGAGTGCTGCCAGCCAATCTTGGGTGGCCGGAGCGAGTGCGTCTTCGATCGTGGTGGCGTCCAGAAACTCCACGTCGTCTGGGACCTGGGCGTTGTCGCCTACGATGGATATGGCGGCTTGCTCAAGGGATGTGCGGTCGTCGACCGCAAGGCGGCCGATGTTCGCCCGCCTTTGAAGGCGAAGCAGCTCAAAGGCGGCGGTCAAAGATTGCGGACTCGACATTTTCTATGGACGCGCGAACTTCGATGGGGGCAGGGAGGATCGTAGCAGCATGCCTGCACAGTGCCGCAAGGCCGTTTGCCAACGAGGGACGAAGAGGAGCGAACGCGATCTGTTCCATGCGAGTTTCCGGCGTCGCGGCAACGCCGGGCGGCTGACGCACAGGGGGCTGGGCAGCTTCCTCGCCATCTACGAGGCCCGTCTTCACGGGGAGAAGGCCTGGTTGCGCCTTCGGGCCTTTGGACTCGAAGCCTTCGGCACAAGGAGCGTGACGGGCTTCTCTAGCGAGCCCTCGCGCTCCCCCAAAGGCCGGCTCTCGCTCCGAAGCATTTCCCACAGCGGCCTTTGGCATTGGAGCTCGTGAAAAGAAAAAGGCCCGACGCGCGGTTTCACGCGTCGGGCCTTAAGGGTGAAGCCTGACAACGACCTACTCTCACATGGGGAAACCCCACACTACCATCGGCGCAGAGCCGTTTCACTACTGAGTTCGGGATGGGATCAGGTGGTACCGACTCGCTATGATCGTCAGGCAAACTGTGACCGTCCCGCGCTGGTGCGCCGAACGGCTCGCAAGTTGATGAAGCGAAACTGTGCGCCGGATTGTACCGGTGAGAACGCGACCAACCGTGGCCGAACTCGTTCGGACTCGGTTATATGGTCAAGCCGCACGGGCAATTAGTACGGGTTAGCTCAACGCCTCACAACGCTTACACATCCCGCCTATCAACCTCGTAGTCTACGAGGGCCCTTCAGAAATCTCGAAGATTTAGTGAGATCTCATCTCAAGGGGGGCTTCCCGCTTAGATGCTTTCAGCGGTTATCCCTTCCGAACATAGCTACCCGGCGGTGCCACTGGCGTGACAACCGGAACACCAGAGGTTCGTCCACTCCGGTCCTCTCGTACTGGGAGCAGCTCCTTTCAAATCTCAAACGCCCACGGCAGATAGGGACCGAACTGTCTCACGACGTTCTAAACCCAGCTCGCGTACCACTTTAAATGGCGAACAGCCATACCCTTGGGACCGGCTCCGGCCCCAGGATGTGATGAGCCGACATCGAGGTGCCAAACACCGCCGTCGATGTGAACTCTTGGGCGGTATCAGCCTGTTATCCCCGGAGTACCTTTTGTCCGTTGAGCCATGGCCCTTCCATTCAGAACCACAGGATCACTAAGACCGTCTTTCGACCCTGCTCGACCCGTCGGTCTCGCAGTCAAGCGCACTTCTGCCTTTGCACGCAACGCATGATTTCCGACCATGCTGAGTGCACCTTCGTGCTCCTCCGTTACTCTTTGGGAGGAGACCGCCCCAGTCAAACTACCCACCACACACTGTCCTCGACCCAGCTAATGGGCCCAAGTTAGAACCCCAACATGGCCAGGGTGGTATTTCAAGGACGACTCCACGAAAGCTAGCGCTTCCGCTTCGAAGTCTCCCACCTATCCTACACAAACCAAGTCAAAGTCCAGTGTGAAGCTGTAGTAAAGGTTCACGGGGTCTTTCCGTCTAGCCGCGGGTACACGGCATCTTCACCGCGATTTCAATTTCACTGAGTCCCGGGTGGAGACAGTGTGGCCATCGTTACGCCATTCGTGCAGGTCGGAACTTACCCGACAAGGAATTTCGCTACCTTAGGACCGTTATAGTTACGGCCGCCGTTTACCAGGGCTTCGATCACAAGCTTCGGCCCGAGGGCCTAACCTGATCAATTAACCTTCCAGTACTGGGCAGGCGTCACACCCTATACGTCCTCTTGCGAGTTTGCAGAGTGCTGTGTTTTTAGTAAACAGTCGCAGCCACCTGGCATCTTCGACCGCCGGCCGCTCCGGGAGCAAGTCCCTTCACCGCCAGCGGCGCACCTTCTTCCGAAGTTACGGTGCCATTTTGCCTAGTTCCTTCACCCGAGTTCTCTCAAGCGCCTTGGTATTCTCTACCCGACCACCTGTGTCGGTTTGGGGTACGGTCAATTGTCTGCCTGAAGCTTAGAGGTTTTTCTTGGAAGCGTGGCATCGACCGCTTCCGGGTCACAAAGGACCCGTTCGTCGTCACGTCTCAGCCTTGCGGTTCCGGATTTGCCTGGAACCGCGGCCTACGCGCTTTCACCTGGACGACCATCGCCAGGCCGATCTAGCCTTCTCCGTCACCCCATCGCAGCAGACATTGGTGCTGGAATGTTAACCAGCTTCCCATCGACTACGCCTTTCGGCCTCGCCTTAGGGGCCGACTTACCCTGCGCCGATGAACGTTGCGCAGGAACCCTTGGTCTTTCGGCGAGGGGGATTTTCACCCCCTTTATCGTTACTCATGTCAGCATTCGCACTTCTGATACCTCCAGCGGCCCTCGCGGGTCCGCCTTCGCCGGCTTACAGAACGCTCCTCTACCGCCCGGCTTGCGCCGGGCCCGCAGCTTCGGTACATGGTTTGAGCCCCGTTACATCTTCCGCGCAGGCCGACTCGACCAGTGAGCTATTACGCTTTCTTTAAAGGGTGGCTGCTTCTAAGCCAACCTCCTGGTTGTCTGTGCCTTCCCACATCGTTTCCCACTTAACCATGATTTAGGGACCTTAGCTGGCGGTCCGGGTTGTTTCCCTTTCGACGACGGACGTTAGCACCCGCCGTCTGTCTCCCTCGCTAGCACTCGTTGGTATTCGGAGTTTGCATGGGGTTGGTAAGTCGAGGTGACCCCCTAGCCCAAACAGTGCTCTACCCCCAACGGTGACACGAGAGGCGCTACCTAAATAGCTTTCGAGGAGAACCAGCTATCTCCGGGCTTGATTAGCCTTTCACTCCGAGCCACAGGTCATCCCCCCATTTTTCAACATAGGTGGGTTCGGGCCTCCAGTCAGTGTTACCTGACCTTCACCCTGCCCATGGCTAGATCGCCCGGTTTCGGGTCTACTCACACAGACTCATCGCCCTGTTAAGACTCGGTTTCCCTACGGCTCCCCTAAACGGTTAACCTTGCCGGTGTGAGTAAGTCGCTGACCCATTATACAAAAGGTACGCAGTCACCCCTCGACAAAGCGTTGTCCGCAAGCGGACATGCTCGATCGGTGAGGCTCCCACTGCTTGTACGCATCCGGTTTCAGGATCTATTTCACTCCCCTCACAGGGGTTCTTTTCGCCTTTCCCTCACGGTACTGGTTCACTATCGGTCAGCTGAGAGTATTTAGCCTTGGAGGATGGTCCCCCCATGTTCAGACAGGGTTACACGTGTCCCGCCCTACTCAATTTCACGTCGCGACGGCTTTCGCGTACGGGGCTATCACCCGCTATGGCGCCACTTTCCAGAGGCTTCTGCTAGCCATTCGCGTCGCTTTTGGGCTGTTCCCGTTTCGCTCATCGCTACTAGGGGAATCTCGGTTGATTTCTTTTCCTCCGGGTACTTAGATATTTCAGTTCCCCGGGTTCGCCTCGTACACCTATGAATTCAGTGCACGATAGCCAACAAGTTGGCTGGGTTTCCCCATTCGGACATCCCCGGATCAAAGTCTGTTTGCCGACTCCCCGAGGCTTATCGCAGGCTACGACGTCCTTCATCGCCTTCAGCTGCCAAGGCATTCACCAGATGCGCTTGTTCACTTGACCATATAACCCAGCCCGTCGGGTGGGCCACATGGAACGTTTTTCGCCGGTACTTCTTACCCGTGGTCGCCGTCCGCGTTTGCCAGGCCTGCCCCCAACGGGGATCGGCAAGGCAGATGCGGTCGGCGCCACTCGCGACGATGCCCTTGCCACCGCGGCCGGAGGCAAAGCGTTTCGTCGCAAAGACGCACAGTTTCACCGACGTCAACGGCTGTCTTCAGCAGGCCGAGAGTGGCTTGCCGGAAGGATCTCGCGATCCCCCGCCGAAGCGTCGGTTGGGTGTGTGTCGCACCTGTCCAGACCGCCCCGAAAGGGGCACTCGGACTGGCCGACACACGGCTTCATCAATTGCGAAATTTTGAAACAGCGAGGAGGGCTGACCCGCGTTCTTTGGGCTGCCCCCGCTTCGCCCATCCGCGTCTCCCGCGCATGGACATCCATTCCGTTCGTTGTTCTTGTCAGCGCTCCTCTCGCGGGACCTTTGCACCCTAGACCGAGACGGGTGACCACAACGGTCGCCCCTACGGGGCAGGCCCAATCGTACCGGGGGAATCCGCCAAATCGGATGGTGGAGCCGAGGAGGATCGAACTCCTGACCCCCTGCGTGCAAGGCAGGTGCTCTCCCAGCTGAGCTACGGCCCCAGGCTAACCCGTCGACAAGCGTCGCCACAGCATGCGCCTAACGGCGCGCAGGGAAGGCAAAACAACCTTCCCGCCATAGTGCGTGGGGTGCTTCGTGGGTGAAACTTGGTGGGTCTGGGTGGACTTGAACCACCGGCCTCACCCTTATCAGGGGTGTGCTCTAACCAACTGAGCTACAGACCCAGATGCGGTCCGAGGCGGACCGTGAGCGCTTGAAAAAGGTGCAAGACAAACCATTCGTGTGGGCAACCCCTCTCTTTTGTGAAGTCTTGCCAAAGACCTCAAGAGAAGGGTTCGGAAGGCTACGGATTGCCCCGTTTCTTCCGGCTCCATCGAGCTTCGAGCTGGATCGAGTCGCGGCAGGCTGCATGATTCGGATTCGGGCCCTCGTCCCCGAAGGGACTCCTCCCACGAATTCACGCAGCCACCGCGTTCGATCTTCAAGGTTAAGGAGGTGATCCAGCCGCAGGTTCCCCTACGGCTACCTTGTTACGACTTCATCCCAGTCATGAACCACACCGTGGTAACCGTCCTCCCGAAGGTTAGACTAGCTACTTCTGGTGCAACCCACTCCCATGATGTGACGGGCGGTGTGTACAACGCCCGGGAACGTATTCACCGCGACGTTCTGATTCGCGATTACTAGCGATTCCGACTTCAAGGAGTCGAGTTGCAGACTCCTATCCGGACTACGAGAGGTTTTTTGGGATTCGCTCACCTTCGCAGGTTTGCTGCCCTTTGTGCCCCCCATTGTAGCACGTTTGTAGCCCACCCCGTAAGGGCCATGATGACTTGACCTCGTCCCCGCCTTCCTCCGGTTTGTCACCGGCAGTCTCCTTAGAGTTCCCGGCATGACCCGCTGGCAAATAAGGATAAGGGTTGCGCTCGTTACGGGACTTAACCCAACATCTCACGACACGAGCTGACGACAGCCATGCAGCACCTGTCACACGGTTCCCGAAGGCACCAATCCATCTCTGGAAAGTTCCGTGGATGTCAAGGGGTGGTAAGGTTCTTCGCGTTGCGACGAATTAAACAACATGCTCCACCGCTTGTGCGGGCACCCGTCAATTCACTTGAGTTTTAACCTTGCGGCCGTACTCCCCAGGCGGAGAACTTATCGCGTTAGCTGCGCCACTAAACCCTCAAGGGGCCAAACGGCTAGTTCTCATCGTTTACGGCGTGGACTACCAGGGTATCTAATCCTGTTTGCTCCCCACGCTTTCGCACCTCAGCGTCAGTTTCAGTCCAGGAGGCCGCCTTCGCCACTGGTGTTCCTTCCCATATCTACGCATTTCACCGCTACACGGAAAATTCCACCTCCCTCTACTGAACTCGAGTTCGCCAGTTTGAAATGCGATTCCTGGGTTGAGCCCAGGGATTTCACACCTCACTTAACAAACCGCCTACGCGCGCTTTACGCCCAGTAATTCCGATTAACGTTCGCACCCTCCGTATTACCGCGGCTGCTGGCACGGAGTTAGCCGGTGCTTCTTCTGTGGTTAACGTCAAGACCGCGCAGTATTAATGCGCGGGATTTCTTCACCACTGAAAGTGCTTTACAACCCTAAGGCCTTCTTCACACACGCGGCATGGCTGCATCAGGCTTTCGCCCATTGTGCAAGATTCCCTACTGCTGCCTCCCGTAGAAGTCTGGGCCGTGTCTCAGTCCCAGTGTGGCTGATCGTCCTCTCAGACCAGCTATGGATCGTCGCCTTGGTAGGCCATTACCCCACCAACTAGCTAATCCAACGTAGGCTCCTCCGATAGCGCGAGGCTCCGAAGAGTCCCCCGCTTTCATCCGAGGATCGTATGCGGTATTAGCTCGAGTTTCCTCGAGTTGTCCCCCACTACCGGGTAGATTCCTACGCCTTACTCACCCGTCCGCCACTTTACTCGGCCCCGAAGGGCCTTTCTCGTTCGACTTGCATGTATGAGGCCTGCCGCCAACGTTCAATCTGAGCCATGATCAAACTCTTCAGTTCACAAAGTGCCGGCCGCGCTCCCCCGACCCGGCAAGGTCGGCGATGCGTGGCCAAAGTGTTTGCTCAAGGCTCGGTGTTAACGAGCGCCCACACGAATGGCTTGTTCTTACAACTGACAAACAACGGGGCTCGACGTTTCGCCGAGCCAAGGGCTACGCATCATACGCCCGGCGATCTTTCTGTCAACGAGAAATTTCACTTTTTTTCGGGCCTCGCAACGGGCTTCCGCCGGCATCGTCAATGCTGCTGTAACACCATGAGATGCCAGCGTTTTTTTCCACGGCGCAGGAGGTGCTGGCGACCGTGCAGGGCGTCCTTCGCGGTCAGCCGCAGGGCTGCGTTCGCCACCGGCGAGCCGTTCAGGTGAACGGCGCCGGCCGCAACCATGCGCCGCGCCTCCCCGTTCGAGCGGGTGAGCCCGGCGGAGGTGAGCGCGTCGAGGAGCCCGGTGCCGTCCGGCACCGAGGTGCGCTCCATGCCGTCTAGTTCGAGCTGGCCGAGGTCGTCCTTCGTCAGCGTTCGAACGTCGCCGCCGAACAATGCCTTGGCGATTCGCTCGGCAGACTGGAGGGCCGCCTCTCCGTGCACCAGCCGGGTGACCTCGGCGGCCAGCACCCGCTGCCCTTGGCGGCGTTCCGGATGTGCCCGGACTTCGGCCCGAACCTCGTCGATCTCGCTCGTCGGCAGCACGGTGAAGTAGCCGAGGAACGGCACCACATCCGCGTCCGCACAGTTGAGCCAGAACTGATGGAAGGCGTAGGGCGAAGTGTGTTCCGCATCGAGCCACACCGCGCCGCCTGCGCTCTTGCCGAACTTGACGCCATCGACGCGGGTGACGAGCGGTGAGGTCATGCCGTAGAGGCGTCGCCCATGCAGGCGGCGGCCGAGATCGATACCGCTGGCAATGTTGCCCCATTGGTCGTTGCCGGCCACCTGCAAGGTGCAGTCGTGGCGCCGGGCGAGTTCGGCAAAGTCGAATGCCTGCAGCAGCATGTAGCTGAATTCCGTGAAGGAAATGCCGGCACCTTCGCGGTCGATGCGGGCCCGCACCGCATCCCGCGCGAGCATCGCGTTAACGGAGAAGTGCTTGCCCACGTCGCGCAGAAAGCCGATGGCATCCTGCTCGCGCATCCAGTCGAGGTTGTTCACGACGAGGCCGGCGTCGCCATCGAGGTCGATGAAGCGCGACACCTGGCGGCGGATGTTCTCCGTCCACCCCGCGACCGTGTCGTCGTCGTTCAGCGAGCGTTCCTCGTCGCGCCCGGAAGGATCGCCAATCAGCCCCGTGGCGCCGCCCACCAAGGCGATGGGCCGGTGCCCCGCAAGCTGGTAGCGTCTGAGCACCATGAGCGGCACCAGGTTCCCCACCTGCAAACTCGGAGCGGTCGGATCAAAGCCGCAATACAGCGTCCGCCTGCCCTCCTCGAGGTGGCGGTCAAGCCCATCACGATCCGAAACCTGCGCAACAAGGCCCCGCGCCTCGAGCGCACCAATCAACGAGCTCATCGTCCCGCCAACGGCAAACAGAAGGGCGCGAATGGTACGCCTTTTACTTGCCTCCGAGGGCCGAGCGTTGCGGTCACGGATTCTGGTAGAGTCAAGCGTTCGCGCAAGGGGTGGGGCACCTTTTGGCACTGGCGCTCGAAATTTTGGATCGGGACGGGAATCCGGAGTGGCGCATTGTTGTGCCGGTAGTGCCCGCCACGGTCGGGCTTGCCTTCGCGCTCGTGGTTGTTCTTGCGTTTGCTGGCTCTCCCGCTGTATCGATGACGAGTGAAGCGCCGCCGGCCGAGCTCGTTGCGATGGTCGAGCCCGCCCCTGTGGCCGAAGTGGCCCTGGTCGTTGAAGCGGTGCCCAGCCTTCCCCCTCCCAATGGCCGGCGCATCGAAGCATCGTTACGCGCCGGCGAGAGCCTCTCGCTCCTCTTCCAGCGCGAGCGGCTGAGCGCAGCCGATCTCGATGGCATCGTCAGGAGCGGGCCGATCGCCAAGCGCCTGCGCAGCATCAGGCCGGGCGAGGAAATCACGATCGACGTGAGTGACGAAAACGACGTCACCCGGCTCGCTTGGCAGGTGGATGTTTGGGAGACGGTGGAGTTCGCCCGCGTCGACGACGGCTATGAAGGCCGCGAGGTGACGCGGCCGCCCATTTCGAAGCGCGGCATCTACAACGCAACGATCACGAACAACCTCTTTGTTGCCGCCACCCGCGCGGGGCTAGAGGACGAAGTGGCGATGAGGCTCGCGGACGTGTTCCGCTGGGACGTGGACTTCATCACCCAGGTGCGCCCCGGCGATGCCTTTCGCGTGCTCATCGAGGAGCATTGGCTGGAGGGCGAGCTTCGGGAATTCGGCCCCATTCTCGCGGCCGAGTTCACCAACCGGGGCCTAAAGCACGTCGCCGTGCGCTATGAGAACAGCCCAAGCGGCGGCATCTTCTTCAATCCGGACGGCCGCCCGCTGCGCAAGTCGTTCCTTAAGGCGCCGCTCGAGTTCACCCGCGTCAGTTCCCCGTTCAACCCCAGCCGCGTGCATCCGCTGTGGGGCACGCGCCGCCCGCACCGAGGCACGGACTATGCCGCGCCCACCGGCACTCCCGTTTTCGCCACGGGCGCTGGCCGAGTGACAAGGGCCGGCCACACCGCCCCGAACGGCAACTACGTCGTCATCCGCCACAGCGGCGGCATCGAGACCAAATACCTCCACCTCAGCCGCATTGAGTCGCGCATCAAGCGCGGCACGAGCGTGAAGCAAGGGGACATGATCGGGCGGGTGGGATCCACCGGCTGGTCCACCGGCCCGCACCTGCACTACGAGTTCGTGGTCGATGGCGTCCACCGCGACCCGGTGACCGTCGAACTGCCTGAGTCCGAACCTATTCCTGAAGTGGACAAGCACGACTTCCTGCTGGCTACCGCGCCGCTCTTGACGCACCTTCGCAGCCCCAACGAGACCAGCCCGCAACTGGCATCGGCCTTCGGCGAAGATTGACCGAATATGTAGGCGCCATTTCCGGCACCAGCGTCGACGGCCTGGACCTCGCGTTGGTGCAGGTGACGGCCGATTCGGTCACGATCCCCGCCGGGACGGTGACGACGTTTCCCGAGTCTCTCGCCGACAACCTGCGGGCGCTGGCGGCACCTGGGCCGAACGAGGTCTTTCGCGTTGGCGTGGCCGACGCGACCCTGGGCGAGTTCGTCGGTCAGGCGGTGCTTGCGTTCCTCGCCGAGCTCGACATAGCGCCCGAGACTGTGCGCGCCATCGGTTCCCACGGCCAGACCATCCGCCACCATCCCGAAGCCGAGCCGCCGTTCACGGTGCAGATCGGCGACGCCAGCCGCATCGCGGAGATCACGGGGATCGACACGGTCGCTGACTTCCGCCGCCGCGACATGGCGGCAGGAGGCGAAGGGGCACCGTTGACGCCCCTCTTTCACGACGCGCTGTTCCGGCATGAAGAACGCGACCGCGTGGCGCTCAATCTCGGTGGCATCGCCAACGTCACCGTGCTGCCAGCCGCATCCGAGGGCATTCTCGGCTTCGACACCGGCCCCGCCAACGCCCTCATGGACGCCTGGGTTCAGCACGCCTACCGGGAACCCTTCGACCAAGGCGGTGCGCGGGCCGCCGGCGGCGCATGCATCCCAGCCCTGCTAGAAGCCTTGCTGGCGGATCCCTATCTCCACCGCGAACCGCCCAAGAGCACGGGCAAAGAGACCTACAACCTCGCTTATGTCGAGCGCATGTGCCGGGCAGCGGGCGTTGACGCCGGTCGAGCCGCAGTCGATGTGCTCGCGACGCTGGCCGAGTTCACCGCCACCAGCATCGCCGGTGCGCTCACCAACTGGGGTCCGGCCGGCGGCGACCTGATCACCGCCGGTGGCGGCCGCCTCAACCACCACCTGATGTCTCGCATCGCCCATCACGCCGAGACTTTCCACGTCACGAAGTCCGACGACCACGGCATCCACGGCGACCACCTGGAGGCCGCTGCCTTCGCCTGGCTCGCGCACCGCACCTTGGCAGGGCTGCCCGGCAACGCACCCGAAGTGACCGGCGCCAACGCACCGCGCGTTCTGGGCACTATCCATCCAGGCGGCGCTGATCGAGGTCTTGCCGGCTCGCGGGCGTAGGCCCTAGAGCGGAGTTACCCCAGAACTGGTCAGATTGCGAAGGAGTTGCCGCAGCCGCAGGTGGAGGAGGCGTTGGGGTTGGTGACGACGAACTGCGAGCCTTGCAGGTCTTCGCGGTAGTCGATCTCGGCGCCGGCGAGATACTGGAAGCTCATCGGATCCACCACCGCTGTCACGCCGTCGCGCAGCACCACCGAGTCGTCGTCGGCGATGTCTTCGTCGAAGGTGAAGCCGTAGGAGAAGCCGCTGCAGCCGCCGCCGGTGATGAACACGCGCAGCTTAAGGGCAGGGTTGCCTTCGTCCTCGATCAGTTCGCGCACCTTGGTGGCGGCTCGGGAGGAAAAGCCAAGCTCGGCAAGGGCAGCGCCTTCGGCGGCGTGGAAGGCGCCTTCAGCGGGGTAGGAGGTGTCGATCGGTGTTTCCATTGGCACGCAGTATAAGCCCGCCTACGCCGTGCGGGACGGCGCGTACTTGGGTGTCAGGGCAGCAGCTTTGGGCTTTACGGGACTCGACGGAGGCGCACGGAGCGCCCCCCTTTCCTCTCGTCTTCCTCGGCGTCGTCGGCTTCCGGCGTGCTCGCCGGGCGCTCGGCCTGGTTGCGCGCGCCGGTTTCGCCACGCACCAACTGGCCTTCGAGCACGGCGCCGAGGCGCATCTCGATGACCCGGTAGGTGACGTTGCCGGTGAGGTGTGCCCGCTCGGCAAGTTCGAGCTTGCCGAGGCAGCGCACGTCGCCTTCCACGCGACCATTGACGACTACCGTGGAGGCCTCGATCTGCCCGACCACGGTTCCCGACTCGCTGATGGTCAGCGTGGCTTGGTCGCCCTCGCCATACACATCGCCTTCCACCCGTCCGTCCACAACCAACCCGCCAGCGAAGCGAATGTTGCCCTGGACCGCCGTGTTCTCGGCGATCAGCGTGCCGGTGCCGGCCCTCTGCTCCCTTACGATGGTTTCCTTTCTGGCCATGTGGCCGACTATAGTGCAATTTTTCCGCCGGCGCGAAGTGGTTTTCGCACCTAGGAGCTTGCGCCGCAGAAAGCACTTTACTGGCGTTCTGCGGCGCGAGGTCATAGGGAGGTGGGGCTGGGGCCGGACGCCGAGCGTAGCGAGGGGTTGGCGGCGCTGGCGCACCGACGGCCGCGTCGGCAGTTGCGTCGCAACTGCTGGCCTTGGTGCTCGCATTCGCTGGCAGCCAGGGCTAGGAGCCTGCGGCACAGGTACTATGCGCCCATGCCTTCCAAGCAGCAGCCCCCCTTCGGTGGTCAAGACGCGCCCTCCGGCCGCATCGCCCGGACCCTCAAGCGCCCGCTCGAACCGTTTCGGGCCCGGCTTGCCACCGCCAATGCCCTACCGCAGCTTGCACTCCTCGCGATCCTCGCCGGCGCCCTGACTGGCGTGGTCAGCGTCGCTTTCCGCATGGCCATCGAGGGCGGCGCCCTGGCCATGCTCGCCAGCCACGCCGAAGCCTTCGAGGAACTGCACATCGCTGGCCGCATCATCGCGCCCATAGGCGCTGCCCTCTTGATCGGCCTCGCACTCACGCGCCTTTCCACCACCGATCGCCGCGTGGGCGTGACCCATGTGATGGAACGCCTGTCTCGGCATCAGGGACACATGCCGCTCAGCAACGCCGCCATCCAGTTCTTCGGTGGCGTGGTCGCCTTGAGCGCCGGCATATCCGGCGGTCGGGAGGGGCCGGCGGTGCATCTCGGCGCCGCCACCTCGAGCTTCCTTGGCGAGCTGTTCCGGCTGCCGAACAACAGCGTCCGCACACTGGTCGCCTGCGGCACGGCCGGGGCTGTGGCCGCGTCCTTCAATACGCCCATGGCCGGGGTGATCTTCGCCATGGAAGTGGTGATGATGGAATACGCCATCGCCAGCTTCGTGCCGGTGATTCTCGCGGCGGTTACCGCCACGGTGATTTCGCGCTACGTCTTCGGCGATGCGCCGGCCTTCGCCGTGCCGGCCGTAGAACTCGGCTCCCTGCTCGAACTGCCCTACATCGCCTTGGCGGGGGTGCTGGTGGGCATCACGGCGGCGGCGTTCATCTTCCTCACAAGACGCTTCAATCGGTTGGAGCCTTGGCCCTTCTGGGCCCGCGCCACGGCCGCCGGCATCATCACCGCCGCCGTTGGCCTGGTGGCACCGGAGGTGCTTGGCATCGGCTATGACACCGTCGATGCGGCCCTCCTTGGTGACGTGGCGTGGACGACCCTCATCATCATCCTGATCGGCAAGATGGTTGCCTCGGCCGCTTGCGTCGGAGCCGGGCTGCCGGTGGGCGTCATCACCCCGACGCTGGTGATGGGGGCGGTGCTTGGCGGACTCTTGGGCACCCTCGGCAACGCCCTGGCACCAGACGCCGCCTCCTCGCCAGCGCTCTACGTCATGCTCGGCATGGCGGCGATGATGGCAGCGGTGCTGCAGGCGCCGTTGGCGGCGCTGGTGGCGGTGCTGGAACTCACCGCAAATCCCAACATCATCCTGCCGGCCATGCTGATCGTGGTGATCGCGAGCCTGACGGTGAGCGTGGCGTTCCGCCAGCGCTCGATCTTTCTCGGCACGCTGGCCGATCTCGGCCTGCAATATCCGCCCGACCCGCGCTCCCGGCACCTGTTGGCATCCGGCGTCGGCAGCCTGATGCGCCAGGACTTCGCCCGGCTGCCAAGACGCACGGACAGCGCGGCAGCGTGGCAAGGGCTCGAGAGCGATCCGCTTTGGATCGTGGTGGATGGCCCCGACGGCAACCCGCAATCGGTGCTGAATGCCGCTGATTTGCGCACCTGGCTCGCCCAGCGCACGGTGCGCGGCGACAACCTTTTCTCCGCCGAAGGCCCCACCATCGACTTGATGACGCCTCCGGGGCTGCGCATGGATGTGGTGGTGGTGAACGAGCGCGACACCCTGCACGAAGCCCTGGAACGCCTCGAATCGGCCAACGTGGAGGCGGTGTGCGTCGAAGGTGGTGGCGCAGCGGGCAGCGTGGTGGGCGTGATCACCCGCGACGACATCGAGGACTTCACGCGGATGGGCCAGAACGAGGGCTGAAGGACCGCCTCGACGATCGGAAAGGGCGGGCCCCTTGAGGGAGAGCTACGCAAATGGCATGGATCACCGCCTTTCACGTCATCGCCATGGTGTGCTGGATGGCGGGGCTGTTCTACCTGCCGCGCCTGTTCGTCTATCACGCGATGGCCGAAGACGAAGCCACCAAGGCGACCTTCCGCACCATGGAGCGCAAGCTCTATCGCGGCATCACCACCCCCTCGGCCATCGCCACCGCCGTGTTTGGCATAGCCGCCGCCTGGGGCGTGTGGGAAGTGGTCGCCACCAGCGTCTGGTTCTGGGCCAAGATGGCGCTGGTACTCGTCCTCTACGCCTACCACGGCATCTGCGGCCGAATGCTGCGCGCCTTCGCGGAGGAGAACAACACCCGTTCGCACCGCTTCTACAGATGGTTCAACGAGGCTCCGATCCTGCTGCTCGTTCCCATCGTGATCCTCGTCGTGGTGAAGCCCTGACGACCGCCGTGACGCGCAGGGCCAAATGGTAAGGTTCGCGCCCGCGTGGCTCGGCCACTACTGAAGCCGCCAAACCCCTCGCTGCGCTCGGCGTCTGGCCCCAGCCCCCACCTTCCCTGTACGGTCTTCTTCACGCAATTCCTTCGCATCCCCGACTTAGCGAAAAAGTAAGCTCTTGCATGGTATCCTTCGTCCCCGAAACCTTCGGGACGAATCGTGCAGACTCCGATGGAACGTGGTAACCATCTTGGGAACTCTCGGGCGCGAAACCGCCTCAACCCGGCCTTCGTCGCCGGCGTCCGGCCCGCCGACCATACCAGACGCCACGGCGACGGCAACGGCCTGTTCCTCGTCGTCCGCCCCACCGGCGCGAAGTCCTGGATGCAGCGCCTCACCGTCGACGGCCGCCCGCGCGACATCGGGCTTGGAAGCCTTCGGGTCGTCTCGCTGAAGGAGGCGAGGGCGATCGCGCTGGAGAACCGCCGCGTCGCCCGCCGGGGCGGCGACCCCACGCGCCGCAGGCCCGGCACGCCGACCTTCGCCCAGGCGTTCGACGCCGTGGTGGCGCTCAGGCGGCCGACGTGGAAGGACCCGGACGCCATGGAGGCCCGCTGGCGGCGCTCCATGGAGCGCCACGCGATGGACCGGCTCGGGAGGATGCCGGTCGGGGCCGTGACCGGCGCGGACGTGCTGGCCGTCCTGGAACCCGTCTGGACAACACTTCAGGAGGCGCCGCGCCTGCGCCAGCGGATCGGCCTCGCGATGCAGTGGGCCGTCGCCCAGGGCCACCGCGCCGACAACCCCGCCGGCGAGTCGCTGATGGCGGCGCTGCCGCGACCGGACCGCTCCTCGACCCCGCGACGTGCGCTGCACCACTCCGAGGTTGCCGCCGCCCTTGCCACGGTGCGGTCCTCGGACGCGCCGCTGCCGGTGCGCCTTGCCCTCGAGGCCATGGTCCTGTGCGCGGTTCGCTCCGGCGAGGCGCGGGGCGCGACGCGGGACGAGGTGGACCTCGGGTCCGCCACGTGGACGATCGGTGCGGCGCGCGCCAAGACCGCGAGGCCGCACCGGGTGCCGCTTTCCGACCGCGCGGTCGAGGTGTTTCGCAAGGCCGGGTCGATCGGGCGCGGGGAGCTGCTCTTTCCCTCGCGAAAGGCCGGCGCGCCGATCCATCGGCGCACCTTCGCCCGGCTCATGCCGTGGCTCGGCATCGACGCCCACCCCCACGGCTTCCGCTCCTCGTTCCGCGACTGGGCCGCCGAGACGACCGACGCGCCGCGCGAGGTCTTGGAGGCGGCGCTGGGACACGCGACCGGCAGCGCAACCGAGACTGCCTACGCGCGCACGGATCTGCTGGAGCGTCGCCGCCCGCTCATGCAGCGCTGGGCCGACTACCTGACGGAGGACGAGTCATGAATGCCGGTCAGAGCCGCGATGGCCGCACGGGAGCTCCGCAGACATGAAACGGCTTACGGCGGCCTTTGTTCGAACCGTGAAGCCGACGGAGCGCCTGAAGCGCTACGGCGACGGCAACGGCCTGTACCTGCTGGTGAAGCCGGGCCCCCGCGGCGGCGGCAAGTCGTGGGTCCAGCGGCTCGCCGTCCACGGCGTGCGCCGCGACATCGGCCTCGGCGGCGCCGATCTCGTCACCCTCGCGGAGGCCCGCCAGACGGCGTGGGAGAACCGCCGAATCGCCCGCTCCGGCGGCGATCCCCGCACCCGCTGCGGACGAGCCTCGCCCACGTTCGCCGAGGCCGCGGAGACGGTCGTCGCCCTGCACCGGCGCACCTGGAGGGACGCCGCCGGCACGGAGGCGCAATGGAGAGCTTCGCTGACGACGCATGTCCTTCCCAGGATCGGCCACATGCCGGTGCACGCCATCGAGACCGCCGACGTGATGGACGTGCTGACGCCGATCTGGACCGACCGGCACACCACGGCGACGCGGGTGCGTCACCGCATCGCGGCGGTGATGAAGTGGGCGATCGCGCAGGGGCACCGACCGGACAATCCCGCCGGCGAGGCGCTGGCCGCCGCGCTGCCGAGGGTCGAGGCCGCCAGGACGCACTTCCGGGCGCTGCCGCATGCCGAGGTCGGCGCGGCGCTGGCAAGGGTCAGGGCATCGGACAAGCTCTCGGTCCGTCTCGCCCTCGAGTTCCTGGTGCTGTGCGCCGTCCGCTCCGGCGAGGCGCGCGGCGCGCGTTGGGACGAGATGGACCGCGACGCCGCCACCTGGACCATTCCGGCGCGGCGCATGAAGGCGGGCCGCGAGCACCGGGTGCCGCTGTCGGACCGCGCGCTCGCCGTGCTCGACGAGGCCGCCGCCATCCGCGCTGGCGCTCTGGTGTTCCCTTCTCCGCGCGGCGACCGGCCGCTGGCTCCAGACACGCTGGGCCGGCTTCTGAAGGATCTGGGCGTCGACGCGGTGCCGCACGGGTTCCGGTCCAGCTTCCGCGACTGGGCGGCGGAGACGACGGACGCGCCGCATGCCGTCATGGAGGCGGCGCTGGCGCACGCGGTGCGCAATCCGGTCGAGGCCGCCTACGCCCGCTCGGACCTCTTCGCGCGGCGGCAGGAGCTGATGCAGTCGTGGGCCGACTACCTGCGCGCCGGCGACGCCGGACGGGCGGCGTAACGTTCGCTTCTCGGGTCGCGTTCCATGCGACCTCGCTTCCATGTCGCCACGCGCCGAACGGCGCGGTGGCGGTGCCGCGTATCCCGCACTCGGTCCCGCAGGACGTTCCTGTCTCTCCTGTCCCAGTCAGGCCCGCGGCGCGTCAGGCCGCGCCAGCCGCAACTGCCCACGCAGAGGGCAATGGCTGCGCGCGGCGGCCCGCCGCTGTGGAAAACTCGGTTGACAGGCCACCGGCCCCGCCTGCCCGCGCCTCGCCGCCGGCAAGGCGCGTCACGGCCGCAACGCGCCCGCATGCCCGCCCGTTTGACCATGCCGATCACCTACGGCAAATTGAGGGGGCAAGCAGCCGGGCACTTTGGCCGCAACAACGTTCGCCGTCCGGCCACAGCGTCTCCTCAAACCAGTTGATCGCCGCGTCCTCATCGGGGAACATGTCGTGGAGTTCGAGGACGGAAAGGGGTTGGTCGTGGTCACAGACGTGATAGACGTGAAACCTTCATCTCGCATAACCCCTTGATGCTGCAATATTTTTATGCCGTTGTAATTGGACGGTCGCACAGTTGTTGACGACCCCATACTAGGTCGGTATAGTACTTCGCCAGTTTATGTAAAGCGGGGCGGGGTTGCGACCCCCGCCCCTTCCAGCCAGGAGCAACGGGTTAGGCGGATTCCACTAAGGCTTCCCACACCTTGCCCGACCTCTAGGAGGCGGGTTCAACCCGCCATCCGCCAGTTCTGACCAGCACCCGGCAGCGTACCCATTTTTTGGACCGCCGTCAACAGACTTATCCACAGAGGCGGGCGTGAGTCGCTACATCGTTCCCCTTGCGAGACTGACCCCGGCGTCGTGCCAGTGCGCACTTGGGTTCAGTGTCCAGCATGCAAAATCGAGACCGACCTAGCCGCTCCAACGCATGGCCCGTGATTTCCGCTCGGGGCCGGTCCGCGTGACATACACACCCGACACAGCCCCGAAAGCCCGCCTGATTTCGTCTTCGGGGACCCCTAGAACTTCTCTGCTACCTGTGCCGCTGGTTCAGCGAAGGCTGGAACTGCTGGATCAGCGAAGCCTCGATCTATTGCCGTGGTGGTCTCGTGTTGCTCGGTCAGGGCATGGACGTGGTTGCACCGAGGTGGGCTGCCTCGTTCCATTTCTCGTGCCCTGACAGGCGCTTCTTGAACGATTCCGTCTCGCCCACGTACCTGGCGAACCACCTTGTCTGGTCATCGGGGTCCCGCTGCGCGAAGATGTAGACGCCTCCCACCCTGTTCCAGTCTGTCTTGGCAGTCGAGTCACAGATCGTGAAGTCGTGCCGACCCCAGGTGCACGTGTTGGCTGGCATGTCTGCGTCTGTGCTCCTCGGTCGATCCCAGTGGGACTGTGGGCCTGCGCCGCCGGACCGGCTGTACACGACCATCATGGCACGAAAGGGCGCGGTTTCGACGCCTGGCCCGGAAAAGCGTCAGCGGGCCGCCTGCGCCGCGACGCCAGACGGCGCCGGGTCTCCAGGTTGGATTGCGGCAGACGGGAAATGCGGCCGCGCCCCGCAGCCGCATCGGCCGGCGGGGCGGGCGTGGTCAGCTCAGTTTTGATGGGCGATCCACCTGCCTCGAATCGAGACCTGCGGAGCCGCAGACTTGCTGCGTGAAGCCCTCGACGCCATTTGCGCTGCCGTCCAAATGCGGCGGCTGCGGCGCGTCGTCGCCGACGTTGGCCGCAAGCCCGGTTTCGGCCCGACGAACCGCCGCAGCCGCTCCGTCCTCGGAGCACGCCGGGAGACCTCCCGGCGCCGCGCGTTCGTCGCGCCACGGTTCAGGCCGCTCCTTCCGCCGGGCTTCGCCCGACCCCGCGCGGCCCCGGAAGAGTCCGCGCGGCAGCCGCCTGCCGTGAGTTTGATCGAGCCCCCATCGGATGCGATGTGGCCCGCCGTGCCTTGTCGGTGCGTCTGCCCGGGCAGCGCCATTACGGCGTTGCGGCACTGGGTCGCCTGGTGGCGCCTTACGTCGGCCTTGCCGACCACGCCGCGCCATGCGCGGCAGGGAACGGGGCAGACCCTAGCACGCCGTCACGACAGCCGCACTACCGATTTTCTTACCCGATCCCTCACCGCCGCTGGCCTCGATGCCGCCTTCGCCGCCTGTCACTACCCCCTTCGCCGCGCCACCAGCGATATGCCGTTTCGTCCATGCGACGTCTTGCGACGCGGTGTAGTGACAGGCGGTGGGACATGCCCAGCAACTACATCCTGCCCGCCACGCAGTTGCGGACCCGATGGCTCAGATCTTGGTCCAGCCGCCGCGCGTCCCGATTGACTTTTTCAAGGTATGCCCCACCGGACAGGCGTTCCCGTACCCGCTTAACCACCCGGTCTTCGATGCCCGCCCTCAGTGCGGCAAGCATCAGGTCCGCCGGCGGCCATGACGAACGCATGTACGCTCCGACCAAAGCGTCAATCATTTCCTGGCGACCTTCCTTAGGTTTCTTCCAGCTCAACCGGAAGAACGACGAGAGAGCCCGCAGGTCGCTCTCCGCTTTACTCAGCGCCTTCAACTGTGCGACTTCCGCATATACTGCAGGGAAACTCGCCACTACCAACTCGCTGACCGGGTACCACACCTTTCCCAACGCGAAACCCAGTGCCGTCCCGGCAGCGCTCACCCGCACCTCCGCCCGCTCGTCGTCAACATCGCTTATCAGCCTCGCCCACGCGTCATAGGCGCTGGCCCCCAGGTTCTCAGGGGGCCGTTGCACCAACTGCCGGCTTAGCAGGTCCGTCACCCCGACCACACCGTCACGTATCTTCGCCGACGCGGCGTTGAGCACGACCAAGTTCGCCCCCACTCGACGCCACGAAACTCCAGCAGCCGTCGCCGCCGCCACCAGCTCCTCTGCCGACAACGCCGTCCCGTACGCTTCCACGGCACGACCTACCCGCACATCGCCGGGTCCTGCCTCCGATAGCGCCTTTTCGACGATCCATCTCTCGATGGCTCTCCTCTCTTCCCTGTCCAAGCGCTCTGCGACCTCGAAAGCCCAATCCAATGCCGCGTCTACCCCGATGATGTCCAGAACTAGGACTCTCGCCAACTCCTGCGCCGACGAAGGCAGTCCCGCATAGAGAGCGGTCAGCACACTATCCGCCAACCGCTCGTCCGACATCACCGACCGGATAGCCGCGTCATCGGCTTCGCCCAGCAACGCCTTCAAAATGCGCCCCGCCCGCCCGCGTTCGACGGCCCCCAACAGCCAAGTGACGTCCCCCTTCAAGAACCGCAGCAATCGCACTAGGAACCCGTCGGCGGCCTCCTCCGGAACCCGGTCAACGACGGCCTGTCGCACCGTCTTCACGCCTCCCTTACCCCGTGCGGCCTCGACAAGCGCGTCTGTCAGGCCATTCGCTCCCAGCCGACCCGCGTGCCCTGCCCCCACGGCCAGGACGGCCAACTCGCTGCCCTCCGCGCCCGCCAGCAGCCGCGAAATCCAACGGCTTCCAATCCCCACGTCGACGGCACACACGATACTCTCGCGCACTCGGCGCCGAGCGTCGGGGTCATTCCCGCGAAGTACACGCTCGATAGTCCCGCACCACGCTTCCGGGTTGTGACCTAGCGCTTTCGCCATCGCCTTCTTGAGGCGGTCGCTGAGGTCCGTCAGGCGCAAGAGCCTGTGCGGTTCAAGAGCATCCAAACGTCTGAAAAGCCCACCGAACCCCGCCGACATCGCGAGGCCGTTCGCGAGGCCCCGTTCCAAGGCTTCCGAACGGTCCGCCGCGGCCCACCGCGTCGTTAGCACGCGAATGGCCTCTTCCACATCCGCGTGAGCGACAGTCTGCGCTGTCACCTCCACTTTCTCCGCCAACCTGACCGGCGCAGTCTCCCACGTGAGCTTGCCGTCGAGCGCCAACAGGAACACCCAGGAGTCCTGCGGCGACAAGGTTCCCGCAAGCTCGGTTGCTCCAACCACAGTGTCCAACAGCCCTGGCCACGCCTTTGCCACTTGCCCGTCACTGCCGTTCAATATGTCGAGCATTCCAAGCACCGCACTTGGCGACGTCGCCGCCCGCGACGCAAGCTCGTGCCACAACAGCACCACCCGAACCGCCGTGCGGTCTCCCCCGTCGTCTGCCTCCAACAGACCCAACGGGTCCTTGGTTCCCAGACTCGGTTGCTTCGCACGGAAGATGTACGATGCCGTGGGTCCAGCCCACCGATGCAATTCGCCCGCGGACTCCGATGCCCGCGCACCGACTCGACGGAACGCGTCTGGGGGGAATCGCGACCGTGCGCCTATCGGCGCAAAGGCAAGATCGAAATCACGCTCGTACACGCGCCTCCGACCCAAAGCGAGCGTGCAGATTGAAAACCGCTGACGCAGAGCTGGCCACAAGGCCAGCAACAGCCGGTGGGCGATCAGTTCCGCGTCCGGCGCGTCGAAGACAACGACCGGCCGCGCATCCTCTAGGAACAACGCCTGGACGATGTCCTCAACCCGCGCGTCGTCTACTTCCGGCACCGCCGCAACACCTGTGGAATCAGGCACGTCCAGAGCCCCGGCCTCCTCTCCTCGTTCCACCGCAACCAGCGCTGCCAGCACCCAGTCCAACGTCTTGAGTTCGACCCATGCGCGCATCGGAATCAGCACGCTTCTTGTCAACACACATCCCGAGCGAGGCGCATCGAGGTCCTGAAAGGTCCTAGCAACGACATAGTGGGTCCGGCTGGGCAACGGATAGGTGGTCAGGTAGGGCTCAAACACCTCGCCGGGACTCAGTCGTCCGGTCAGGTCGGAAAGTCGGTCCACCACATCTTGATCCCGGACATCGAGGGCTAAGCTCGTCGAAAGGAGCTGGTGTCCCTTGCGGTACCCATGTAGCTGCTGATGGACCGACTCGGCCTTCATTGCTCCACTGTGCCGTCCAAGATCCAGCGCAACGGCGTCGCAATGTCCCGCTCCGCCCCCGTGCCTACTATGGAACCGAAATCTCGGATGTCGCCGGCTAGGAAACGGTCCCGGAACTCCGGATCGTTGAAATCGCCATCGACTACGCTTACGCCGAACACACCGCCCTCCACCTTAGACACATCTCCCAGCCGCCCCGCGAACAGGGGAAACTCCTCGCTCAGATAACGCGCGGGGCCCTGGCGCGCCCGGCTCTCGTCGACCATGTCCCAAGCCGTGACCATTACCGCCACCCGCGGCATCCCGACGCGCGTGTCCTCGCCCAGCGCGAACTCCAGAAAACGCAGGAACTCGCACAACTGGACATCGGTTGGCAGCCGCACTTTGTCCTCGCGTCCACTCTCCAACTCCCGATCGAGCCTAAGCAAATCGGCCGCCGTTACCCAGTTTAGCGCGGGCTGGTTCACCGACGATGCCACCCGCACAAACACCAACGCGCCCACCGACTCCCGCACCTTCCTTAGCCACTCTTCCGGGAGTTCGTTCGTCTCCACGGCACGCTCCCACAGCTCGCCGTTCACGTCGGGCACCACAAGCTCCGCCTGCTCCGTCCTACCGTCCTTGTACCAGGCGACCTGCACCGAGCATCCTCGGACCATTTCCACACCCGTCTCGGTGCGCGGCGCGAACTCGCCCTGCAGCAGGTGCTCCAACGCATCCATCACGTACCCGATCTCCTCGTCAGTCTGCATCGCACGCAGTGGACCCTCCTCGCCGTGCAACGCTGCCCACACTCGCGCCAGATAGTTCGTTTTGCCCGACTCTGGTGCGCCAATCATGACGATCGAGTTGCTAGCCTCCATCAGTGCCCCTCCTTACCAGCCCGATCTTTGGTACCTCGAAGTCCGTCGCCTCACCTGTTCCCTTCCACAAGATGCCACTACCTGCCGTTGACACCGTCGTCCGCTCGATCAACCGCTGAATCCCGTGCCCAGCCTGCACCTCAGATCCTTCGTCGGCGAACGATGCCACCTCGACGGACTCAGTCTCAAAACCATGTTGGTTCCCCTCCGCACACATACGAGCCACCAATGTGGTGTCAGGTTCCGTCTCATCTCGCCGTGTCAAAACGAGAATCAACCGCCGAGGCTCGTTCAGGAGTTTCCCGAGACGGCGGATCAACGTTCTCACGCGCTGCCAGCACACCTGACGCCTCATTCGGTCCACCGTCTCTCTCCCGTCGACCACCAGCCAGACCACGTCCGCCCGCTCGAGAAATGCGAGCCGGGCCGTGCGATTAGCCTCAATCAGTTCCGTCGTCCACTCTCCCGGCAAGTCCGAGCACAGCAGGTCCACCGCGCCACTGTCGTCGCAACGCCGAAGCCGCATGTGCAAGAAACCTGCCGTCCGTTCTTCCTCCAGCACCGTGTGGTCCGTCAGTTGTTCGGGCATGTTTCCTTCGTTCCAACGACGAGCCCCCTCGCTCACCTCCTCGAACCCCATAAGCGTCCGGCTGTCGGCGAACTCGAACCCGCCGAGCCGACGGTGCGCCACCGTCAGGTACAAGCTCACCAGGCATGCAGTCTTTCCCGCATCCGCTTCACCTAGGACACCCACGACATGCACGTACCGCTCTGCCATCAGCGCTTTGGCGTCGTCCAGCATGTACGCGCGGCTCGTCGGAAATCGCGCCTGTCGGGTCTTCTCGGCACCGATCGCCGCTTCCGCGTCCTGTGCGGCAATACGCTGCGGACACTTCGACGGCTCGTCGTTCAGTAGACACGCCCCCGTCTCGGCAACGGTACAGTTCGGTTGTGCGCACCCCGACGTCATTTGCCCGCCCCCCCGGCGCTCTCCGGCAACATCGCCACTGCGCCTTCCAAAAGGGCCCGCCCGCACCAGTCCGCCCGCGACCGTTTCACGTCGCATGCCGCACCTCCCATCGGGCTGCCTTCCAACGCCGTCAGCAACGGGAAGCCCGAGGGACATTGTTCAACCTGCGGGTTGCCCCTAAACGGCTCCGCGAGCAGCTTCCGATCCTCTCCCAGCCGCTCAACCAGTACGGAGAGGCTCAGGTCCTCGCCCTGCGGCAGGTCCTGCGACGCGAACTCATAAAGCTCGATGCTAGGGAACCTCCTCACCATGAGACCCACTTCAAGTCCCCTCGCCAAAACCCCGCTCTCGGCACCATCCACCTCGCAGTAGTCCCGCTCCAGTAACGTACTCCGATCGGCCAGAATCCAGCGCAGTAGATCGATCTCCTCCCGATCCAGATCCGCGTTCCTACGTAATGCGCGGTTCTCCTGCGCCATCTCGCCGGCACGTCCACGGGGCTTCACCGCCACCCGCTTTCGATCTTCCAAAGCCATCTTTAACGATGCGCGACGAGCGCAATCCAACAACTCTTGGCGGAGTCGTTCCAACATCGGCTCCGCCAGCGGCGGTTGAAAAGAAAGCGCCGACCACAACGTCCCCGCGATCGCGTTGCGCCGTCCCGCCTTTGCCGTCAATCGCTGACTCTTCAACAGCTGACTCATGCCACACATCGCGCACACAGCGCCGATCAGACCGCGCCCGTCCTGCCAATCCTCCGGCCCCTCCTCCACTACGATGGCAGCCGCGCGTGTCCCGAACGCATCGGATCCCAGCCGCCCGGTCGCGGCGACCCGTGCGAGCACCTCCGCTATCTGCCAGGGCGAATCGCCCCCATTCCGGATCAGATTCTCCACTCCGCGTACCGCATTCCGCCAACCGACAAGCTCACCGTCTCCGGGCGGTACCGGATTGCACATAAGAAGCTGCCTATCTGCATCGCTCACTCTTCGCGTCCCACCTTGCTACCCGTTCTCTCAGCGCGGAACCTCGCTATCGCGTCCCCGAGCTCCAGCTGGCGCCCGGTCTCCAGGGCCCGCTCCCACAACGTCGTCTCGACGACGTGCGTCAGATCGTCCGTCCACGACGCCGGCAAGACCCCCACAGCAATCAGCACCTTCACTCGCTCTTTGGCCGTCAAATCTCGGAAGAAGTGCAATCTCAGAACATCTGCCCCAGCGCCCATGTCCTTCCCTCTCGACGAGCCCCTGTGGTCCTGCGGTGCCGTCGTCGTTCGCTCCGGTGCACCGTCGCCGCACGTCGGCTCGGCCCTAGAAGCACCCTCGACCGCCTCGAAGTTCGGACACCGCAGCTTAAACTCTTGCCGCTCACTGCCGAGATGTACGCCATCCGGTCCAAACCTCATCTGCTCCTCGTTCCAACCTCGTGGCAAGACCGACACCTTTAGACCACACGTGCCGGCGTCCCACTCAAACGAGATGACGTTGTATGTATACGAATACCCGTCCTCTGTCTCAGGCGGGACAACGGCACCAGCGGACAACGTGAGCAGATCACCGTTGCCTGGCGGCGACTTCACCGACAGCGATGGTTTGTGCACGTGCCCAAAAATGTGCATGCGCGCCCTTGTCTGAATGTACCGTCCGGCGACTTCGCCATCTAGGAGGCTTTCAAGCGGGTGATGGCACAGCACCACAAGCTCTTCGCCCTTACGCCTCGGCAGCACTGCCTGCTTACCGCCGATCAGCAAGCTTCGGTCCCCGTCCTTCGTTCCGCAAAGCAGCGCCGAGTTCAACCCGACGAAGCGCAGCAACCGGTCCGGCGCAACCTGCACCTTCCGATCTATTGCCACGCCGCCGTCGGACTCCAGACCACAGTCATACGCCTCGGCGAACTTGCGGTAATCAGCGAACTTCGCATAGAGCACCTCTCGGTCTTTTTCGTCATCTAGGAAGCGGTCCAAGGCAACGCCGCCCCCTCTCACGACCTCCGTCAGCTGCACCTTTCCCAAAGCCGAGAGCCGATCCCTGTCGATGTCGTGATTGCCCGGAACGACCATCACGTCCGGCGATTTGCATCCGATCGCACCTGTCAATCGATCCAGCCACGCACCGGCCTTCTCGTACTCCTCCGCCTTGCCCGAAAACGCCACGTCCCCCGTGACGATCACCCCTTCCATCTGTCGAATCCCTGCACTCGCCCGAACCTCGGCGATATCGTCGATCAAACAGTTCTTCACGTCATCGTGAACGTACACCTCCGACCCTCGTTCCTGTCCGAAGTGGATATCCGATACGTGTACGTACGTCAGCGCCACGGCTCACCGAAATCCGCTTTCCGCTTAGCCCCCTGATTAGGCAACCGGGTCACAGGCCTTGCCGTACAAAGGCCCTCCAGTTCAGGTGGTCTGCACAGGCATGCGGCCAAGATACAGCCGGTAGAAACGCCCATGGTCAGGATGAACACCTCGTAAGGCCCCGCCCTTTGTACGGCTCCCCAGTCCTGGACGATCCTCACTGATGTCATGCCCCCGACGCCACCGGGTCAAGGCTCAAAACAGTCATGTAACTGCTTCTGGCTTCACGTTTTGCTCCCATCGATACAACCCCTGCCGATCCCGACCAAGCCTTCGTGTTGACTTTTCCGATCCCGAATCCTCGACATAAGGGGATTGCCGCGCGACATACGCCCAGTCGCCGGTCGCAGCTGCCCGCATTCAGCGAGAACCCACCTCGAAGCGTACGCGCTTCCCGTCCGGGCGGTGTTCACAATCCAACGGCTCCGCTATTCCGCTCACGTCGACATTCGCTCATTCGCCAAACATACCCCATGACCCGGTAGGTTGCGTTATGCGCGCACCCGGACACTGTTGGGCTCCCACCTCGTCGGTCGCCCTGCACGCCAATTGGCTCCCCAGCCGCTTCAAGGCGGAAGCAGCTGCCGTCGCAACACGCACGGTGCCTGCCGGCGGCCTCAACGACAAGGAATGGTTGAAGTTCCCTCTTATACGGTCGGAATCCGTAGGTTCAACGCGTCCGCAATGAGCGCACGAGCATGCAGCTTTTGCGGCTCTGCGGCGCGCCTAGCCCCTTGCCGCAGTTCGACGGCAACTTGCCGTCACTGGAGTGTGTGGATCAACCGTGCAGCACCCATGTCCGCGAGCCGGAGCAGGTCGTTCGCAAGGGCCTGGTGCTAGTGCGAGCGTGCGACGAAAGGACACACCCCCGTACTTGCCGCGAACAACACGCTGACTCCCCTGACGTATTCCTTCGGTCGACGTGGTATTGCGTCCGCCATCTGAGACAACACACGTCGCGAAGCGTGGCGACTGAACCGTTGGACAAATCGTGGACTCCGACGGAACACCAGAAATCATGGGATTCCTCCGGCGGACGAGAGCAACGACAAACTCGTCGCAGTTGATGCCGACCTTCGCGACGCGCGGCCTCGATACCGGCGGTAACCGCTCCGTCAGGGCCGGTATGGAGCGCAGCTGCCGAGAGCCCACGCTCGAGGAAACGCGGTGCAGACTGGGCTCCGCGCCCGCTCCAAGCCGCCACCGAGCTGCCAAGTACCGGCTTAACGGAACGGTTACCCGGCGCGTGTCCCCGTAACCGAAGACTACCCCCTGACCGCGGTCACGTGGTTCTTAACGCACGCCTCGTCTGTGGGCACTATAGTGGTAATCGGGAGTCGGCGTAGCGTGCGAATGTACAGACTTGGACAGCCCCTTTCTAGAGCCTTGCACACGGACCCACCTCCCTACGACCTCGCGCCGCAGAATGCCACTCAAGTGGCCTTTCTACGGCGCAAGCTCCTAGCCAGCCGGACAAGGGCTTGGGGCCCTAAGCCACGCCGGAATTGCGCGTTAGCTGTGCGTATTCCTGGCGCTACGGCACGGCGTTCCCGCCGAACGTCTAGTTGGTGGCCCACCGCCGTACCAATGGCGCAACGTCGGCTACGCAGGACACCGCCGCGTCGTAGTCCCGCGGTCGCCCGTCAGGCCATGGCGCCCGCGCGATCCAGATTGTGCGCATTCCCGCAGCGCGGCCGCCGGCGACATCGTGTTCGGGGCTGTCCCCGACCATCACGCAGCGCGACGGGGCGACGTCGAGCTGCGCGCAGGTCGCATGGAAGATCGCAGGGTCTGGCTTCCGCAGGCCGAGAACGCCCGATATCGCGACGTAGTCGGTCAGCGTGTCAAGACCGCTGTTCGCAATCTTGGCGGCTTGGCTGAGCTCCGAACCGTTGGTGACCAACGCCAGCTTGAGGGGCCGCAGCCGCCGGAGCGTCTCCCTTGCGTCCGGGAACAGGACGGGACAATCCCACGCCGTCGTGCGATAGGCGTGCACGACTTCATCGGCAGTCTTACCGAGATCGAAATGGGTGGCGAGCCAGGTGTAGAGCCCTTCGGTCGGGCGCCGCCCACGTTGGTCGCGGTCCAGCACCGTCGCTACGAAGTCAGCCTCGGACGCGTCGAGCGATGCCTCGGCATGGAGCCGCCGGGCGAAGCGCGCCACCGACCGCTCGCGCGCGTGGAGCGTCTCGTCGAGATCGAAGAGTACGGCTTCTATCCTGCTGGACGCTTTCATTCGCGCACGGAGCCTACTCGAACCGGCTGCGGTGTTGCGTCAGCACAACGACTGGTAGCGACCCGACTTAGGCGAGTGTGTGGTCGGTTCCCTCGCTCGGCGCGGGGACTCACGAGCGACGTCAGGACATGGTCTTCAACATGTTGTGCGATTTGTACCATGGAAAGTTCCATCCCGCCCAAGACGCCGAGTCGTTGATGTGCGAGGAACAGGCTTGAAGGGCCTCGGAGGGAAGGCATCCTGCCTTCCCTAAGCGCCGATAGGCGCTTTTCCGTCTGCCACAATGAAGCAAGTGCGTGCGCTGGCGCGCAGGGAAGGCAGGATGCCTTCCCTCCGGGGCTTTCGCTTCGAGTCAAGTCCTTCAAGCATCAACGTGTTGCGCGTTTTTGTTCCATGCGAGGGGACGCGCCTGCCCCGTCCCGTGTCGAGTTCATCCCGGACATCGTATGCCTGCCTCTTCAGTCGGTCTCGTGCACCAAGCGCAGGTCGCGGGCGGCCTTTACGTCGTCTAGGCGGGCGGAAGGGAGTGTGTGTGGGGCGGTCTTGACGCGTTCTGGGTCGGTGCGGGCCTCGTCGCGCACTAGGGTGAGCGCTGCCACGAAGGCGTCGAGTTCTTCCTTGGTTTCGGTTTCGGTGGGTTCGATTAGGAAGCATTCCGGCACCAGGAGGGGGAAGTAGGTGGTGGGGGCGTGGATGCCGTGGTCGAGCAGGCGCTTGGCGATGTCCATGGCGCTGATGCCGAACTCCTTGGCCTCCTGGCGGAAGGTGATGACGAACTCGTGGCTGGCGCGGCGTTCGGGGTAGGCGAGTTCGAAGCCCGCCTGGCGCAGGCGCTCCATGAGGTAGTTGGCATTCAGGGTGGCGAACTCGCCGACGCGACGCATTCCGTCGCGGCCCAGCATTCGGGCGTAGGCGAGCGCGCGTAGCAGGATGCCGGCGTTGCCGGCGAAGGCGGACAGGCGTCCGATGGAGTCGGGAGCGTCGGCTGGTTCCACCCAGCGATAGGTGTCGCCTTCCTTCGCCGCCATGGGTGTGGGCAGATAGGGTGCCAGGCGCTCGTTGGCGCCGACGGGGCCCGCGCCGGGTCCGCCGCCGCCGTGTGGCGTGGCGAACGTCTTGTGCAGGTTGACGTGCAATACGTCGAAGCCCATGTCGCCGGGGCGGGCCGTGCCGAGGATGGCGTTGAGGTTGGCGCCGTCGTAGTAGAGCAGGCCGCCGGCGTCGTGCACCACGTCGGCGATGTCGGCGATGCGGCGCTCGAACACGCCGCAGGTGGAGGGGTTGGTGAGCATGATGCCGGCGGTTTGTTCACCGACGGCGGCCTTGAGAGCCTCGAAATCCACGTCGCCGTCGGCGCCCACGGGAACCTCCCGCGCCACGTAGCCGCACATCACGGCGCTCGCGGGATTGGTGCCGTGGGCCGCGTCCGGGACGATGATTTCGCGACGCTCCGTGTCGCCTCGGGCATCGTGATAGGCGCGGATCATGGCAATGCCCGCGAACTCCCCTTGGGCACCGGCCATGGGGGCGGCCGACACGGCAGCCATGCCGGTCGCCGCCTTGAGCACTTCTTGGAGTTCGTGCAGGCAGGCGAGAAAGCCCTGACTCGCAGCCAGTTCCGCGAGGGGATGACGGCCCGTGAAGCCCGGCAGCGAGGCGATGCGATGCGCGCCGCGCGGGTTGTACTTCATGGTGCAGGAGCCCAAGGGATAGAACTGGTTGTCGATGGAGAAGTTGCGCCGCGACAGGTTGGTGTAGTGGCGCACCGCTTGCAGTTCCGACACCTCCGGTAGGCGCGGCGGCTTCCGGCGCAGCGCTTCCGGCGGCAGGTCGCTGACGTCACCCGGTGCAGGTCGCTGCGCAGCCGCACCTCGCCCCGGAGCGCCGATGTCGAAGATGGACGTGCTCATCTCCTGCCCTCGGATGCCGAGCCAATGGCCGGCCGTTCCGGGTGGATGAGGATCCGACACAGGATGTCGCGGTAGGCAACGATGTCCGCTTCGCTGCGCTTCTCGGTCGCACACACGAGCAGGCAGTTCGCGAGCTCGGGATACCAGCGACCGAGGGGAAGGCCGCCGGTGACGCCCGCGGTCGCAGTTTGTTCCGCCACGTCTTCCGCGTCACGGCCCACATCGAGCACGCACTCGTGGAAGAAGGGGCCGGTGAAACGCTGTTGTACGCCGTCAATGCTGGTGAGTTCCTCCACGAGCTTGCGCGTTGCCGCATGGCAGCGGCTCGCGATGGCGTTGAGGCCCGCGGCTCCGAGCAAGCTCATGTACACGGTGGCGGCCGTAACCAGCAGCCCTTGATTCGTGCAGATGTTGGAAGTGGCCTTGCCGCGGCGGATGTGTTGCTCCCGCGCCTGCAAGGTCAGCGCATAGCCGGGCTGGCCGCCCGAGTCTTCGGTGAGGCCGACGATGCGCCCTGGCAGTTGCCGCACGAACTCTCGCCGCGTGCAGATGTAGCCAAAGTAGGGGCCACCCGAAGACAGCGGGATGCCGAGGGGTTGGCCGTCACCGCAGACGATGTCGGCGCCGCGTTCGTGCCAGTCGCCGGGCGGGGCGAGCAGGGCCATGGAGATGGGATTCGCCACTGCAATCACCAGGGCCCCGGCAGCGTGAGCGGCGGCCACAACCTCATCCACCGGTTCGAGCAAGCCCAGGCAATTCGGCTGCTGGACGATGACCGCCGCCGGCGGCTCGGCAAGCGACGTCTCGAAGCGTGCGAGGTCAACGGTGCCGCTTGCGTCGAAGCCTGTCACCTCCAGACGAATGCCTTGGCCCTCTACGATGTTGCGAGCGGTTTCTGCGTAGTGGGGGTGAACAGCGCCGGCGACCACGACGCGAGTGGCCGCAGTTTCGCGCCTGGCCCTCGCGCTGCCACGCCGCCGCGTACGGCGGTTCGCGCGCACTGCCATGAGTACCGCTTCGGCCAATGCCGAAGCGCCGTCATAGACGGAGGCATTTGACACTTCCATGCCGGTGAGCGCCGCCATCATGGTCTGGAACTCGTGGATGAGCTGCAGGGTGCCTTGACTCGCCTCCGCCTGGTACGGCGTGTAGGCAGTCATGTACTCCCCACGCGAGCAAATGTCCCAGACCGCGGCAGGGATGTGGTGGTCGTAGGCGCCAGCGCCCAGGAAGCAAGGCCCCGGTTCATCCCGGCGCGCACGCTGCGTCAGCGCCGCCGTGACCTCCATCTCATTCTCGCCCGGCGGCACGTCGAGCGTCCCGCAGCGCAAGGAGGCGGGGATCTCATCGAAGAGGTCGTCGATCGCGCGCGCACCAATGGCGTCGAGCATCGTCGCCACGTCTTGATCGGTATGTGGGATGAACGGCATCGGACGATCCCGTCATTCCTCCTCGCTGCACATCTCGTCGTAGGCTGCGGCGTCGAGGAGGTCTTCGAGTTCGCCGGGGTCGTCCGGCTGGATGCGGAAGAACCAGCCGTCGCCGTAGGGGTCTTCGTTGACCCGTTCCGGGGCGTCTTCGAGCACCTCGTTGGCGGCAATCACGACGCCGGTGACGGGGGCGTAGATGTCGGACGCCGCCTTGACCGACTCCACGACGCCAGCTTCCGCGCCAGCCTCCACCTGTTGCTCCTCGTCCGGCAACTCGACATAGACGATGTCGCCAAGGGCGTCTTGGGCGTGGTCGGTGATGCCTACGGTCACTGTGCCATCCTCCTCGAGCCTGGCCCACTCGTGGCTCGATGCGTAATGGAGTTCCTCGGGTGTTTCGCTCATGGGGACGTGCTTTACCTAATTGTTGCTTCGCAGGAAGGGTGGTCGGACGATCTGCCCAGGCACCTCACGTGAGCGGATCTGCACACTGCAGGCCCCTTTGGAGCCGCGTGGGAGGCGGGCCAGCGCAATACTGTACCCCAGCGTTGGCGAGAAGATGCCGCTGGTGACGGTGCCCTCGCCACGTTCGGTCGTCACCTTAAAGCCTTCGCGCATGACGCCACGCCCTTCGAGCACGACTCCGCGCAGCACCTGTTCGGGGCGACGTTGGCGTTCGAGGGCGTCGCGGCCAATGAAGCGGCGCACCGGTGCGCCGTCTTCGCCCCACGCGACGGTCCAGCCAAGGCCCACGGCGGTGGGTGGTGTGGACTCGTCCATGTCGTGGCCATGCAGGTTGAGTCCGGCTTCGAGACGCAGCGTGTCGCGGGCGCCAAGCCCGGCTGGCGTCGCGCCCGCTTCGGTCAGGCGACGCCAGAGGCTCGCCGCTTCTGCCGCTGGCACGATCGCCTCCACACCGTCCTCGCCGGTGTAGCCAGTGCGGGCCACCATGCGTTCCTCGTGCCACGCGAAAGCGAAGCGGGGGAGTCCGCTGGCATCGAATCCGGTCGCTTCGTGAAAGCAGGCGATGGCCTTGGGGCCTTGCACGGCCAACATGGCGACGTCTTGGCGCGGATGCAGATGGGTTTCGGTGCTCGCATGGCGAACCAGCCAGGAACGCACTCGCTCGCTCGTCCCTGCGTTGGCCACCACGCGGTAGCCGCCATCCATGCGATAGACGATGGCATCGTCGATGATGCCGGCGCTTTCGTTGAGCAGCACGCCGTAGAGCGCGCGGCCCGCTGCGAGGGGCGCCACATCACCGGCAAACACGGCGCGCAGGAAGTCCGTTGCGCCAGTGCCGGCGACGTCGATCACCCGCATGTGCGATACATCGAACATGCCAACGCCCTGTCGCACAGCGTGGTGTTCGGCGATCTGCGAGCCGTAGTGCAAGGGCATGGACCAGCCGGCGAACGGCACGATGCGCGCCCCGCACGCAAGGTGCTCGTCGTAAAGCGGCGTGCGGCGCGGTTCCGTCATGGCAGACCACCGGATCCGCCGATGCCGACGGTTGCCAGCGCCCCAACGCCCATCGCCTCGCGCACGAGTTGCGCCTTGATTGGGGTGTTGCCATCCAAATAACGCACAGCCATGTTGCGCAGCGCGCGCACGAGCGGTCCCTTCGCGCCATAGGCGGTAAGCAACGCCGCATGCAGCCCCAGCATGAGCTTGGAGCGTGCCCGACGGTCCGCGGCAAAGCGTCGCCACGCTCCGGGAGGCGCCAAGTCGCCGTCGGGGAGACGGGCGAGCAAGGCGCGCACGTCTTCCAGACCTACGTTCACCCCTTGTCCCGCCATTGGGTGCAGCGTGCGTGCGGCATCGCCGAGCATGACGAGGCGCTGTGATGGATTGACGTCTGCGGCGAGGCCTTGCCTGAGCGGAAAGGTGAAGCGTGGCCCCACGCCACAGACCTCCGCCGCGGCCTCTGTCTCGTCATTCAAAGCCCGACAGAATGCGTCGTCATCCCATGCCATTGCGGCTTCTTGCCTGCGTGTGGGGACGCTCCAGATGAGCGCCCTGTGGCGCGGGTGGGCGAGGGGCAACAGAGCAAGCACCGAGCCGTGGACGCCAAATCGCTGCAGTGCCACGCCTTCGTGCTCGCGCTGACAGCGCACCACGCTGACGATCGCGTGCTGCACGGGTCGTGAGCGTCGCAAGTGGGCGCCGGCCAGTTCGCCGACGCCGCCAGACGCGCCGTCCGCCGCCAGCACCAGGCGAGCCTCAACACCGGGGGCGTCGTCGCCCGACAAGGCGGCACTTGCCTCGTGTTCGTTGTAGCCGGCGACATGAAACGGACAGCGGACCTCGACGCATTCCTCCGCGGCGCTCCACATCCTCTCCGTAAGCGCACTGTTTTCCACTACATGCGCCAGCGTCTCGTCTTCGCCGAAGTGCAAAGTCGCCGTGCCCTCTTCCTCCCACACTTCCATGCGGTCGATGGCTGCGGCCCCAGCGTCGTCCCATACGCCCAAATGCTTCAGGAGCGTTACCGCCGGCGGCGCGAGGGCAACGGTGCGGGGGTCGAAGCCGAGCGCAGTGCGAACGCGTTCTGGCACCGCGCGCTCCAGCAATGCCACCCGCAAGCCGCGTTGTGCGAGCGCCAGAGCAGCCGCGAGGCCCACGATGCCGGCGCCGACCACCGCGACATCGTGCGTCTTTGCTGTGGACGGTGCTTGCTCGGTCAATGTGCTGCCTTAAGCGTAGGGCCCTTTGTGGGCGATCTTACTTCGGTGCGGGCGCGCCCTAACGGGCTGCATTCGCTCTCAGCTACGCTACCAGCCATCGCACTTCGCCACTGTGCGGCGAAGTGCGACTGGCATCGATGGGTTGGCACGCTTCACATAAGCGGCCAACCGCGCCAAACTACCCGTTCCGCTTGCTGCCATTCGCTGGTCCCAAATGGCCTCATCGCTCGACCTGCTCAGCGCCGAAATCGACCGCCTGATCGATCTGTGCCGGAATCTGGCAGATGAGAACGCGGCCTTACGCCGCGAACGCGAGGATTGGCAGGGCGAGCGCAAGCGGCTCGTCGAACGCAACGACCTCGCGCGGGATCGGATCGAGACCATGATCGTTCGCCTGAAAGCGCTGGAGGATGAGCGTTGAGTTCCGAGACGGTTACGTTGCACATTCTCGGCAAGGCGTACCACGTCACGAGCCCCGCAGACGAGGTGGAGGCGCTCAAGGCCACGGCCGAGGAACTTGACCGGCGCATGCACGAAGTGCGCGACGGCAGTCGCGTGCTCGACAACGAGCGCGTAGCCGTCATGGTCGCGCTGAACGCCCTGCACGAATCCCGTGCACTTGAGCAGCGCGTGGGGACTGCCGATGGCCTCGACGAGACGCTCGACGCATTGGCTAGGCGCGTCGCCGCGAGCGTGGCCGAGCACCACCCCGCCGCCGATTCCTGAGCAACCCCCCCAGGCACCCGCTTTTGGACGGATGACCTTCGCTATACTCCGCGTCGTCTCCTGGGATGTTCGCCAGCCGGTGTCGTCCTTGAGCCGTTAGAGAACCTACAGGAGGTTCCTCTCGTGCGACGGTGTGCAGCACCAACGCCCGAACGACTTTCCCGCGAGGGATGGAGCGTTCGGGAGGCGGGAAGCCTTAGACGCCGCGAGGGACCGCCGCCTTGAACCGCAACGGTTCAGGGCTAACCAGGCAGCGGCATCTCCGGGAGGCCTTCACCCGAACGCTTGGGAGGGCCCGCCCCCGATCGGGCCGTAAGGTTTCGTGAGTTCCGTAGATCCCACTCGCGCGTTGCGCGCCGACTGCCGTCGTCGTCGGCGCGACCTCCACGACGTGGAGCGTCGCGATGCGGAGCTTGCGATTACCGCGGCCATTGCCCGCAATCTGCACGGCGCCGCCGCCATCGGTGCCTACCTTGCGACGGACTGGGAAGTGGATTTGCTCGGCGTCATCGCAGTTTGCCGGCAGCGCGAGGTGACCTTGACGGTGCCTCGCGTGGTCGGACGCGACATGACGTTTGCGCCTCTGGCAGCCGAAGCGCCAACCATCCAGAACCGCTTCGGCATCGACGAGCCGGAGGCCACCGTGCCCGATTGGCCCTTGGCGATGCTCTCGTTCGTGCTCGCGCCGGTCGTTGCGTTCGACGACGCTGGCAACAGGCTCGGTCGTGGCGGCGGCTTTTACGACCGCTGCTTCGCCGCACCGGATGCGCCACCGCTGGTTGGGGTTGCGTTTGAGTGCCAACGCGTTCTCTCGCTGCCGGCCAAGCCCCACGATGTGGCGCTGACGGCGGTGGTCACGGAGGCCGGCTGGAAGGACTTCGGCAGTTAGAACGGGCATTCCGCTGGAGGGAAGCGAGCCTTCCCGCAGAGGGTTGGCCGTACCCCCTGCGCTATACTGCCGACCACTCCTTGCGAGGGTGCGCTTAAGTGCCTGCCCCGCGACGTTCTTGGACAAGCACAAGGCCGCGACCATGCTCAGGTTCTCCGAAGAGATCATGCTTCTTCTGCTGCACGACGAGGACGGTCGGTTCGCGCGCGTGCCCGACTGGAGTGTGCGCTATGCCTTGGGCGGCGGCGTGCTCATGGACCTTGCGCTCGAGGACCGCATCGACACCGACCCAAGCACGCTGATCCTGCTCGACAAGACGCCTGTGGGCGACGACTTGCTCGATCCCATGCTAGCCGACATCGCCTCCGCGCAGGAGACCCGAGACGCCCGATACTGGGTGGAAAGAGCCGCGGCACGTGCCGACCAGATTCGTGAACGCGCCCTCGAACGCCTCATCAACGGCGGCATCTTGGAGCAACGCGACGATCGGTTCCTGTGGGTGTTCCGTGCCCGGCGCTATCCCATCGTGGATGGCCAGGCGGAGCGCGAGGTGAAGCTGCGCATCATGGGTGTGTTGTTCAGCGACGACATTCCGGACCCCCGCGACATCGTCATCCTTTGTCTCGCCGATGCGTGCGGCATCTTCAAGGAACTCCTCACTCCGCGCGAGGTGGAGCTCGCGGCCAAGCGCATCGAGCAGGTGCGGAAGATGGACCTAATCGGTCAGGCCGTGACCCGGGCCGTGTGGGACATCGAGTCGTCCCTCGCCATTGCCGCCCAGCCGCAGTTCTTCTGATCGCCCGTCGCGACGCCGAAAGCGGCCATGGCGATTCGCAAGATCATCCGCATGGGGCACCCGGTTCTGCGCCGCCGGGCCAAGGAGGTGCCGGCTGAGGACATCGGCTCGGAGGCCATGCACCGCCTGCTCGCAGACATGATCGACACGCTGCACGACTACGGCGGCATCGGTCTTGCCGCGCCACAGGTGGGCGAGAACATGCGGCTCGCAATCGTCCATCTGCCCGAGGAAGCCGGTGGTACCGCGAACAGTGCAACGCCGACGGTGTGCTTCAACCCCACGATCGAGGTGCTCGGCGACGAAACCGCAGGTTTTTGGGAAGGCTGCCTGTCCGTGCCGGGACTGCGCGGCTTCGTGGAGCGGCCGCAGCACATTCGCGTGACGTTCACGAACCCCCGGGGCGAGACCGAGTGCGTGGATGCACGCGGCCTCCTCGCCACGGTCTTCCAGCACGAGTTCGACCATCTCGACGGCAAGCTCTACATCGACCGCATTAGCGATCCCACCAAGCTCGCCTTCGAGGAGGAGTACGCTCGCTACTTGCAGCCGGCCGAAGCCGGAGGCTAGCGGGCGTTGCAACTCCCTCCCCGCGAGCGCCTCAAACGCAACTGTGCGCGTGCCGCCTTGGAGCGGGTCCTTCCGGCGTTCGGCCCGCAAACCATCGTCGGCGTGGGTACGGGCAGCACCGCCAATCATTTCATCGACGCTCTTGCGGAGGTAAAGCGTTCCTTTGGTGCCACGGTGGCGAGCAGCGAGGACACCGCCTCCAGGCTCCGAGGGCACGGCATTCGCGTGCTGGACCTCGGCGATGTCGAGCGTGTTGCCGTCTATGTGGATGGCGCCGATGAGGTGGCGCCGGATCGGTCGCTCATCAAGGGCGGCGGTGGTGCGCTGACGCGGGAGAAGATCGTCGCTGCCAAGGCGGAGCGATTCCTGTGCATCGTCGACGACTCCAAGATGGTGGAGCGCTTGGGCACGTTTCCGCTGCCGATTGAGGTGGTGCCAATGGCAAGCCGCCTCGTTGCGGAGCGCTTGATTGGGCTTGGCGGCACGCCCCGCGTGCGCGAGGGGTTCGTCACCGACAACGGCAACCCGATCCTCGACATCCATGGTCTCGCCATCGACGATGCGGCCGGGCTCGAGGCCGCAATCAACGACATTCCTGGTGTCGTCACCAACGGCATCTTCGCCATCCGGCGGCCGGAAACGGTGATCGTGGCTTCGCCAAGCGGCATTGAAATCGTCACTTAGGCGCAAGTGCCCCGTGGCGGTGGGCAGAGTTCGCTATGGCGTCGCGAGCAACTTGCCCGGATTCATCACGCCGTTGGGGTCGAATGTCCGCTTCAGCGAGCGCATGAGCGCAAGCTCCTCTTCGCTGCGCGAGAAGTGCAGAAAGTCGCGCTTCAAGAGGCCCACACCGTGTTCGGCCGAAATGCTGCCGCCTCGCGCACCGATCAAGGCGAAGAGCTTTGGGCTGATGGTGTGGCAGCGTTCGTAGAAATCCTCGATGGGCAAACCCTCGGGCTTGAGGATGTTGAGGTGCAGGTTGCCGTCGCCGATGTGGCCGAACCAGCACACCTCGAGGTCGGGATAGTGGGCGCTGACGATGTCGTTCACGTCGTCCAAAAAACCCGGCACCTCGGATATGCGCACGGAGATGTCGTTCTTGTAGGGCACTTGCGGCGCGATGCCCTCCGTGATGCCCTCTCTGAGCGCCCACAGCGCGGCCGCCTGGGCGTCGGACTGGCTCATCACGCCATCGCTGGCCCAGCCCGCCGCCAGCACGTCCTCGAACGCCGCCAGCGCCGCGTCTTCGACATCCGCGTCGAACTCCAGCAAGGCGTAGAACGCCGCCGGCGTTGCCAGCGGGCGCTGCAGGTCGCGATGGGCGAGCACTTTCGAAAGCGCGAGTTCTGAGAAAAACTCGAACGCTGACAAGGTGAGGCGGGCCTGGAAGCAAGGCAGCACGCGAAGGGCGTCGGCGAATCGGTCTAGCCCCAGCACCATCACTCGTTGCGGTGCTGGGGGTTCGGCGAGCTTGAGGTCTGCCTCGACGATGAAGCCGAGGGTGCCTTCCGAACCGATGAACAAGTGTCGTAGGTCGTAGCCGGTGGCATTCTTGACCAGCCCTCGATTGAGTTCGAGCACCTGGCCGGTGCCGGTCACCACGGTGAGGCCGGCCACCCAGTCGCGGGTCAGACCGTGGCGGATCACCTTGATGCCACCAGCGTTGGTGGCGATGTTGCCGCCGATCTGGCTGGAGCCGGAGGAGGCGAAATCCACCGGATAGAAGAGGCCCTTGGCCTGCGCGAACTCCTGCAACGCCCCGGTCACGACGCCAGCTTGGCAGCGGACGATGCGGTCCGCCTCGTTGAAGCCGAGGATGCGGTTCATGCGGTCGAACGAGACGACCACCTCTCCGGCGGTTGCCACCGCGCCGCCCGAGAGCCCCGTACGTCCGCCCGACGGCACTAGCGCCAGGCCGCGTTCGTTGGCGAGGCTCGTGAGGGCCGCCACCTCCTCCACGGACTCTGGAAACACCACCGCGGACGGCGCCACTTGATAGCTGCGCGTCCAGTCGGTGCCCCAGGTGGCGAGGTCGTCCGCCCCTGTCCGCACACGGTCGGCGGGGAGAATCTCTGTCAGGGCTTCGGTAACGGACATGGTTGGGGCACGGCGTCGGGCAGTTTGCGAAGTATATGGCGGATGCCTCGATGCGAGGTCCCGCCCCGGTGGGACGCCGGGCGCGGACGGCGGGAAACAGGGCAGCTTCTGCCACCGACCGGGCCCGTCTCGCGGGGAGACGGCTGGTGGCACATTCCGGCCCTTGGTTTCTTCGCCTTCGGCGCGAGGAGCGTGACGCGCCCTCGCTTCGAAGCACTTCCCACTGCGCCATCCGGCCGACCCGTTGGTGTCGACTCGGCTTCGAGGGATGTTCGCGCTTATCAACGTGTCACGCAATCTGTTCCACGTAAGGAGCGTTGTGCAGACGTCGTTTAGGGGACCTCCGTTTGCGCCTTACAATCGGTTCGTTGTTCCGAGGACCTCGCAAATACATGCTCCCGCTTCTCTTCCAAGGTGAGTTTGCGCTGTTTGCGCTAATCGTGATTGCGCTCGTGATCTCGCTGTCGTTTCACGAATTTGGCCATGCCTTCGTGGCCAAGCGCTTTGGCGACGACACGGCGGAGCGGGCCGGGCGGCTGACGGTAAACCCGATCGCGCACATCGATCCGGTTGGGCTGTTCATGGTGGTAGCCATTGGCATCGGCTATGCCAAGCCGGTGCCGACGGACCCGCGCAACTTCACGTCACGCTTTGCGGACCTGTGGGTGGCCGCGGCCGGGCCCTTCATGAACCTCGTCGTGGCGGCGGTGGTACTGAACGTCTTTGTCCTGCTCGCCAAGCTGGGCTTTGGCTCGGTCGGCAGCGACGGCGTGCAGGTGTTCGTCGCCTACCTGGTGGGCATCAATCTGGTGCTGATGGTGTTCAACCTGATTCCCCTCGGCCCCTTGGACGGGCATTACATCCTGCCCTACTTCCTGCCGAAGCAACTGGCGCGGCGCTATGTGTACTTCAACGCCCGCTACGGCGCCTTCGCCCTGCTGGGCCTCATCCTGCTGCAGTTCGTTGGCCTGCCGGTGTTCCAGACCGTCATGGCCGTAGCGCGGTTCATCGAGCCGTTCATCCTGCTGGTCTGACACGGGGCACTGCAATGTGCCCCATGTCCCGGGTCATGCCGGGCCGATGGCTTCCAGTTCTTCCTGCACCGCCAGCCACGACTCCTCCGCCCGTTCTAGGCTCCGACGGGTGCGTCCCCGCTCCCGCGCCAGTTCCTCGATCAGGGAAGGATCGCGGCGGTAGATCGCCGGGTCCGCCAGCTTTCGCTCGACTTCCGCCAACTGGCGGGCGGCACGCTCGATCTCGCCGCTGAGTTGCCGTTCCCGGCGTTCAAGCGACTTGAGGTGGCCGCGCTGAGGCCGGCCCTTGCGGGCACGCTGCTCGCCCTTGCCCGCGTCCTCGTCGGCGTTGCCGGCACGCTTGCGCTGACTCAGCGCCTCGTAGGCGGCAAGGTCGTTGCCGAACCTCGTTACCCTGCCATCGCGCACCAGCCAGAACTGGTCCACGCACTGACGCAGCATGTGGCGATCGTGGGACACCAAGAGCAATGCCCCTGCGTATTCCTGCAGCGCCACCGCGAGGGCCTGGCGCATGTCGAGATCGAGGTGGTTGGTGGGCTCGTCGAGCACCAGCACGGCAGGTTCGGTGCGCGCGATCAGAGCCAACACGAGGCGCGCTTTTTCGCCACCGGAGAATGTCCGTGCCGGGCGCGCCACGTCGTCGCCGACGAAGCCCCAGCCGCCGAGGTAATCCCGTGCCGCCTGCTGCGGCATTCTTGCTTGCGAGGGGAGGCCCCTCGCGCTCGCGCGCCCTTGCGCGCGCGTTGGAAGTTCCGCTGGCGCGGAACTTCTGGTCGCCGGCGCTGAAGGCTCCTCAAGCAAGTGATCGAGCGGGCTCTTGGCGAGGTCCAGCGATTCGAGCTGATGCTGGGCGAAGTACGCCACCGAATCGTGGCGTCCTCGCGTCACCGTGCCGTCCATCGGTGCCATCTCCCGCGCCAGGCAACGCAGCAGTGTGGTCTTGCCGGCGCCGTTTTCGCCAAGCACGCCAATGCGGTCATCCGGCGACACCCGCAAGGTGACGTCCTCGAGCACCGGCACGTCGTCGTAGCCGAGTGCCACGTGGTCGAGCGAGATGGTGGGGTAAGAGGTTTTACGGGGGCTCGTGAACGAGAACCGATAGCCGGACTCGGCATGCACTGCAGCCACCTGATCCATGCGGTCGAGCGCCTTGAGGCGACTTTGCACCTGCCGCGCCTTGCTTTCCTTGGCGCGGAAGCGGCGCACGAAGCGGTGGATGCGCTCGATCTCCTGTTGCTGCCGTTCGTGCAGCGCCTGCTGTCGCGCCAGTGCCTCGGCACGCTGGCGTTCGAAGGAGGCGTAGTTGCCGACGTAGGTTGCCGCCTTGCCGGCGTCGATGTGGACGATCTCGGAGACGGTGCGATCAAGGAATTCGCGGTCGTGGGCGATGGTGAGCAGGGTTCCTTGATAGCGCCGTAGCCAAGCCTCGAGCCAGAGCGTGGCTTCGAGGTCCAGGTGATTGGTGGGTTCGTCGAGAAGCAGCAGATCCGACGGTGTCATCAAGGCGCGCGCCAGTTGCAGGCGAATGCGCCAGCCGCCGGAGAACTCTTCGTGGCGACGCCCGAAGTCAGCGCTTGTGAAACCGAGGCCATGCAGGATCTTGCCTGCGCGGGCCTCGGCATCGTGTCCACCGGCATCGCCGTAGTCGCTCCAGGCGTGGGCGATCGCGTCGTGGTCGTCCCGCTTTTCGGCCGTGGCGATGGCCTTCTCCGCCTTGCGCAGCACGCGGTCGCCATCGAGCACATAGTCGAGCGCAGTGCGAGGCGAAGGAGCCGCCGCCTGCTCGAGCCAGGCGATGCGCCAGCCCTGGGGGAAGAGGACATCGCCCTCCTCCGGCAGCAGGCGGCCCCGGATGAGGTCGAACATGGTGCTCTTGCCGACACCATTGCGCCCCACGACACCCGCCTTGTGGCCTGGATGGACCGTGACGTCAAGTTCGTCGAAAAGGGCGCGATCCCCACGCTTGAGGACCACCCGATTGAGTTGAAGCATGGTGCTATTTTGCCAACGGAAGCGCAGCTTCGGTGGTGTCTCACTTTGACTTGCCGAGCGCCGCCTGGTGCGTCGTACTCTGGAGGGAGGGCGGGACACCCTCACTCCGAAGCGGCGGTCGGTCGCCGAGGGTGGCTCCCTCCGGAGAGGCGTCTCGGTTAAGACAGTCGGGCGAGGCCCGACATCGGCTCAAGTTCGAGTTTGCGCGCTTGGGGCCGCTCGTGGGCGTGGCCGTTGGCGGTTCCGTTGGTTGACGCCTTCACGGCCGGTTCGCTGGTCACCATTACCCAATCGTCCACCAAGCGTTCCCAAGCTGCCGCTTCCACGCGCTCGTCTTCGTTGCCAGCGACCTCGGAGATGCCGAGACCCTTCGCTGCGGCGGTGTTGTACACCGGATGGTCGCGGAACACCGCCGCGCAGGGAACAGAGAGCTTGCGTACGGATTCTGCAAATCGCGCCACCCTATCCTCGCACTCGGGCAGGCGCATGACGATGACGGCGACGGCAACGCGCCGCCGGCGCACCGACCGGCTCGCGCGCAACTCGGCCAGGAAACGCGCCGTCGCTTCGAGGTCGAAAGGGGAAGGCATGAGCGGCACCAGCACCAGATCGGCCTGTTGCAGTGGCAGATCCAGATCCGACCCAGTAAGGCCCGAGGAGCCGTCGATCACCATGCAGTCGTGGCCGGGCGGGATACGCAGGCTAAACGCCGTCGTCTCATACATCGATGCGCCTTGGGTGCGGGTGATGGATGGGACGTAGTGCCCGCGCCAGCCCAGCCAAGCCGAAGCGCAGGCTTCGCGTTCGTAGTCCATGAGGGCCACCCTTTGCCCCCGGTTCGCGATGGTTGACGCCAGATTGGTCGCGACGGTGGTCTTGCCACAGCCACCCTTGCCGTTCACCACCAGAACCCTGCTGCGCATGGCTTTGCGCACACTCCCGAGCAAAACGGCGCGACAGTACCCCATCGGCACCGGAAATGTCTAGCTAATGTGCCGTACTTTCACGGTTTTTCCACGATTTCTTAGGTATTTGCGCGAACCGGCCCCTTTTCACTGTATATAAATACAAAGAATAGATGGCTATGTCATACACGGGGCGAAGCGGTACCTGGCCGCTAAGCCCGAGCGAGTAGGCGCAGGTGCCACACGGCCCACGCGATGATCGCGACGAATCCCGCCAGCGCCGAAAGGGGTATCGCGGCGGAGTGATCCGCGCAGTTGCCCGTGCCGAAAGTCATGGCCTGCAACACCTCGGCGGCTGGGAAGACTTCGATCAAATAGTTGATATCCGCACCGCACGCGGGTGCGGAATCGGGAAAGGCCATGATCCATAGTTGCCGCAGGGAGAACCCGGCGCCAACCACCGCCGCCAGCGACGCCAATACCGGATAGACCCGCCGGCGAGTGTCGTGTGCCAGAGAGACGGCGACCACGATGCCCGCCACCATCACCCAGATGCGCTGCATGAGGCACAGTGCACAAGGAAGCAAGACGAAGCCGTGTTCGAGAACCAAGGCACCGATGAGCAACATCGCCACCAGCAGGACGACACCCACACAACGCACATCGGGATCATCGAGACGAACTAGCGATGGCATGTTTCTCCTCGGCTGCAAACTCCTGAAGACGCGGGAAGTAGACGTGAAAGTCGCGGGTCAAGGCCGCCCATTGTTCGTCCATTGCCGCCGCAAAAGGTTCCACCAAATGGTCCATTCGCAGGCGCTCCAGCACATGTCGTGCAGCGCGCCCGAGCGGTTCCGGCTCGTCGTACCGGGCCAGCAGATCCGTCGCCACCATGTAGTCGACGAATCGGCGCCCGGCGACTGGCACGTGGTCGTCATGAATGGCCAATGCGGCATAAACATCGCCGGTGAAGTCGCTTATGTGGCGATCGCTGTAGCACTGCCATGTCTCGGCCAGTATGCGATCGGCGACGATGTCGAGCAGCACGGGGGCCGCCCGGCGCAACTCCGGACCAAACCGCCGCACGCTCACCTTCATGTCGGGCAGGCGATTGGAAAACGAATCGATGCGACGGTGCAGGCGAATGCCGGCACGGAGTTCAGGCGGCAGGCTATCGGGCACCGGTCCCTTGATGAAGTCGCCCAGCACACCGCCGGCCATCAGCCCCTCTTCAGGTGCCGCGAGCAGACAATGTGCTAGGAAGTTCAAGGCAACGGCTTCCCCGGGCGAGGTCCGAACGCAAGAAAGCGCTCAAGGTACTCGTCGAATGACTCGGTGTCCGCAGCCTCGATCGCCACCTGCTCCGCCAGCGAGCGTTCGCTCATGGCAGCGAACTCGCCTTGGCGCCCTGGTGCCAGCCGACCATCGCGAAAGCCGCCGCGATGGGCCAGCGATTGCCCCATGGCGAAATCGAAAAAACCCTCCCGTTGCGCGGTCATGGCAGCCAACACCCGGGCCGACGGCGTGGCTGCAACATCTTCCACCTTGTGCCGCTGTGCCGCGACCGCTTGCATGTGTGCATCGCCGCCAATGCCAGCATCCATGGCTGCGGCGAGTTCCGCGCAACCATCGATGAGTTCCCGCGCCCACCCGTGCGCCTCTCCGCCCATGGCGAGGGCCAACTCCGGGCGACGCCCCTCTTCCACCACCCGAAGCTGATTGCGCCACATGGACTCGGACTCCTCGGGACTGTCCGGCGGGCTCTCCGCCAAGAGGCACAGCAGCAGGAACACATCAAGGAAGTGCATGGTCTTGCTGTCGATTCCCACTTCGGCAAAGGGGTCGAGATCGAGACAGCGCACTTCGACATATTCCACCCCACGATCCGCCAATGCTGCCAGCGGACGCTCGCTCGGCATCGTGCGCCGCTTCGGCCTTATGGTGCCGTAAAACTCGTTCTCGATCTGCAACAGCGCCGTCGATAGCTGACGATATTGACCATCCGCATCCTGCACACCGATGGCTTCATAGCGGGGATACGGTCGCGTCAGTGCCGAGTGCATGGTTTCGGCGTATTGCGCGAGCGTGTTGTAGGAGATGTGCAGCGATGACTGGGCTTCGCTCTGGTAGCCCAGCCGACCCATGCGCAACGATGTTGCGTAGGGCAGATACAGGGTTCCCGAATCCCATTGCGCCAGTCCACTCTCGCCCCGTGAGAACGACCGGCACACCGCCGGAGATGATCCGAAGAGATAGATGAGCAGCCAAGAATGACGCCGAAAATTGCGAATGAGGGCGAAGTAGGCGGCGGTAACGAAATCCCGGTCCGGGCTGATCCCGTGGGCATGGGCGATGACATCCCAAAGAGCTTGCGGCAAGGAGAAGTTGTAGTGGATGCCGCTGATGGTTTGCATCAGGCGGCCATAGCGATGACCAAGCCCCAACCGATACACGGTCTTGGAGCGACCCACATTCGAGTCGCCATAGCGGCCCACCGGAATCGTGTGCTCGGGGTCGGCGATGCAAGGCATGCTGGTGGCCCACAGCAACTCGTCGCCGATCCCGGCGTGGACGAAGGCGTGGATGTCCGTCAGTTCCTTGAGGCAGTCGCTCGCCGACTCGTGCACTCCGGTGATGAGTTCGAGTTGCGCCTCGCTGAAGTCGGTGGTGACGTGCGGATGCGTCAGTGCCGAGCCGAGCGCCGCAGGGTGCGGGGTTCGCGCCAGCCTGCCGGCCGGCGACACCCGGAGGCTCTCCTTCTCGATGCCTCGACGCAGGCGCCCGAATTCCCTGCGGCCGTCGAGCTTGCCGAGAACCTCAGGTGGAACGCGGACCGGCGGCAGCGATCCTGGCATCGATGTCGAACTTTGCGAAGTTGGCGGCGAAACGGCCCGCCAGGGCATCCCGGGCACGGTCGTAGGCCGCGCCGTCGCGCCACGCTGCGCGAGGGTCGAGCAGGCTTGGATCGACGCCGGGCAAGGCCGTGGGGATGGTGAGGCCCAGTTCGGGCAGTCGCTTGGTCGGTGCCTCGCGCACGGCACCGGAGTGGATGGCATCGATGATGGCGCGGGTGACGGGGATGCCGAAGCGCTTGCCCTCGCCGTAACCGCCTCCGCTCCAGCCGGTGTTGACAAGATAGACCTCGGCGCCGAAGGCGTCGATGCGCTTCATCAGCAGGGAGGCATAGACCTTGGCCGGGCGGGGAAAGAAAGCGGCGCCGAAACAGGTGGAGAAGGTGGCGGAATAGGGCTCGGTGGCGTCCACCACCGTCGAGCCGACCGTTGCCGTGTAGCCGGAGAGGAAGTGATAGGCCGCCGCCTCCCTCGAGAGGATCGACACCGGTGGCAGCACGCCGGAAAGGTCACAGGTGAGGAAGACGATGGCCGCCGGTTCGCCGCCCCGGTTCGCCGTCACCCTGGCGGCGATGTTGTCGAGCGGATAGCAGGCACGGGTGTTCTCGGTGAGGGTGGAATCGGCGTAGTCGGGTTCGCGGGTGTCTGGGTTCAGCACCACGTTCTCGACGATGGCACCGAAGCGGATGGCATCGTGGATCACGGGCTCCGTCTCTCTCGAAAGGCCGATGCACTTGGCATAGCAGCCGCCTTCGAGATTGAACACGGCGCCCGGTCCCCAGCCGTGCTCGTCGTCGCCGATCAGGAGCCGCCCCGGATGCGCCGAAAGCGTGGTCTTGCCGGTGCCGGAGAGGCCAAAGAAGAGCGTCACGTCGCCATCGGCACCCATGTTGGCGGAGCAGTGCATCGGCAGCACGTCCTCTGCCGGCAAGAGGAAGTTCTGCACACCGAAGAGGGCCTTCTTCATCTCTCCGGCGTAGCGCAGGCCCGCCAGCAGAACGCGGCGACCGGTGAAGTCGATCATCACCGTGGCATCGGAGGGCGTGCCGTCGCGCCCTGGATCGCAGGTGAATTCTGGCGCGTTGACCACCTCCCAGATCGCCTTGTCTTGCGGGTCGAACACCTCTGGCACGATGAAGAGGGCGCGGGCGAAGAGGGCATGCCAGGCGTACTCGGTGGTAACGCGAATCGGCAGGTAGCGCATGGGATCGGCGCCGACATGCAGGTCCGCTACGAAGGTCTCGCGTTCCGACAGATGCACCTGCACGCGGTTCCACAGCGCCTGAAACGCACCCGGCGTTACCGGCTGGTTGACATCGCCCCAGTCCACTTCGCTCTCGGTCGTGGCATCGCGCACGATGAACCGATCCTTCGGCGAACGCCCAGTGCGGCGACCGGTTTCTACCGCCAAAGCGCCGGTGGCGGAGAACTGCCCTTCGCCGCGGTATACGGCGATTTCGGCCAGCGCAGCGGCCGAGAGATCGTAGTAAGTGGTCGCGTTGCCGCTTTCGTAACTCAGCGCCATGAACCGTCGGGCTCGCCTGGCCGGTGAAGGCGGCGATTCTACACGAGCCGCCCGCGCATCGTGCGGTTCGGCTGCCCAAATCGCTAGGTTTGGCGAGTCCCGCGGGTCCTTTTTTTGAGCGGGTCGTGGCGTGCACTTTTCCTGTCACTTCCCCCCTTGAGGGGGAGTCGAGAAAAGTCCCCGCCTTTCTCGGAGGGGGGCCGCCGACGCAACGCCCGCACGGCACAATCTCCGAACGAAGCCTTCCCGTCACTCCCTTCGCGCCGGTGCCGCTTTCTACGGCGCTTACCTAGGAGGCTGCGCCGTAGAAAACGGCGCTGGCTCCTAGCCGTAGCTGCGAGCGAATGCGAGCACGCGCGCCCGTCAGGGCGCGCTAGCGCTGCTTCAGCTCGGCGAGCTGTCGGCGTTGGCGCGTCGTAGGGCGGGTGCGGGGGACCTTGAGGCCAGCGCGTTCCATGCGCCGGCGAGCATCGTTTTCGGTGCGGCGCTCTACCGACTCGGCCGTTTCCCGATAGAGCTTGGCCGCCTCGGTGGCGCTGCCGCGACGAGTGGCGACCGCAGTGACGATGACCTCGCGTTCCTCGTGGCCGCGGCTGATGGTGAGGGTGTCGCCCGCTTGGATGCTGCGTGCCGCCTTGACGCGAGCTCCATTCACATGCGCCTTGCCGCCTTCCACGGCCGCCTTGGCGAGTGAGCGGGTCTTGAAGAAACGGGCCGCCCACAGCCACCGATCCACTCGCACCTTCTCGGCTGGCTGTGCGGCGTCCTCATTGGCCTCGGCAATCGTTGGGCTGGAGCGCATGGGATAATGGTAGAGAACCCCTTGCGCGTCGGCAAAGCCGGTTGCAGCCGACAGGGCGAACCATCTGCTGGAGAAACCGCCTTGCCCCTGCCCGTCATCACCAAGCTCGAAACCGTGGCGCGCAGTGCGCTGTTCGGCATTGAAGCCATGCACCTGCGTTTCTCCAACGGCGTGGAGCGTGTATACGAACGTTTACGCGGTGGCGGGCGGGAGGCGGTGATCGTCGCCGCCATCGACGAGCACGACCGATTGGTGTTGATCCGCGAATACATGGCGGGCTTTCACGACTTCGAGCTTTCGCTGCCGAAGGGCCGGGTGGATCCGGGCGAGTCGCTGGAGCAGGCCGCGAACCGGGAGCTCAAGGAAGAGGCGGGGTTCGGTGCCCGCGACCTCTGCATACTGCGGCGCATCAGCCTTGCTCCAGCGCACATGGGCTTCACCATCCATGTCGTGCTGGCGCGGGACCTCTATCCGGAACGGCTGCCGGCCGACGAACCCGAGCCGTTCGAAGTGGTCACTTGGCCCCTGGCCGAAATCGACGCCTTAGTGATGTCGCCAGAGTTCACCGAATCCCGCGCCATCGCAGCGCTGAAACTGGTGGAGGTGTTCCTGAAGGAACAATGACGCCCCTTCGGAGCACGGAGCTCTGCGTTCGCTGAAGGCCGGTCTCTGCGACGCGCCGCCAAACCCCTCGCTACGCTCGGCGTCTGGCCCCAGCCCCCACCTTCCCTGCAACGTCGATTTCACGCAATTCCCTCGCATCCCCGATTTAGCAGAAAAGTAAGCCATTGTCAGGTATCATTCGTCCCCGAACCCTTCGGGACGAACCGTGCAGACTCCGATGGAACGTGGTAACCATCTTGGGAACTCCAGGGCGCGCAACCGCCTAAACCCGGCCTTCGTCGCCGGCGTCAGGCCCGCCGACCATACCAGACGCCACGGCGACGGCAACGGCCTCTTCCTCGTCGTCCGCCCCACCGGCGCGAAGTCCTGGATGCAGCGGCTGACCGTCGACGGCCGCCCCCGCGACATCGGCCTCGGCAGCCTGCGGGACGTTTCGCTGAAGGAAGCGCGGGCAATCGCGCTGGAGAACCGCCGCGTCGCCCGCCGGGGCGGCGACCCCACCCGCCGGAGGCCCGGCATGCCGACCTTCGCCGAGGCGTTCGACGCCGTTGTCGCGCTCAGGCGGCCGACGTGGAAGGACCCGGACGCCATGGAGACGCGCTGGCGGCGCTCCATGGAACGCCACGCGATGGTCCGGCTCGGGAGGATGCCGGTCGGGGCCGTCGCGACCGCCGACGTGCTGGCCGTTCTGCAACCCGTCTGGGCGACGCTGCACGAGGCGCCGCGCCTGCGGCAGCGCATCGGCCTCGCCATGCAGTGGGCCGTGGCCCAGGGCCACCGCACCGACAACCCCGCCGGCGAGGCGCTGGCGGCGGCGCTGCCGCGGACGAAGCGCGCCGCGACGCCGCGACGCGCGCTGCACCACTCCGAGGTCGCCGCCGCCCTGGCGACGGTGCGGTCCTCGGACGCGCCGCTGCCGGTCCGCCTTGCCTTCGAGGCCATGGTCCTGTGCGCCGTTCGCTCCGGGGAGGCTCGGGGCGCGACATTGGAGGAGGTGGACCTCGGGTCCGCCACGTGGACGGTTCCGGCGGCGCGCGCCAAGACGGCAAGGCCGCACCGCGTTCCGCTGTCGGACCGCGCGGTCGAGGTGTTCCGCGAGGCCGGGTCGGCCGGCCACGGGGAGTTGCTCTTTCCCTCGCGCAGGGCCGGCGCGCCGATCCACCGGCGCACCTTCGCCCGGCTCATGCCGCGCCTCGGCATCGACGCCCACCCCCACGGCTTCCGCTCCTCGTTCCGCGACTGGGCCGCCGAGACCACGGACGCGCCGCGCGAGGTCATGGAGGCGGCGCTGGGACACGTGACCGGCAGCGCCACCGAGGCCGCCTACGCGCGCACGGACCTGCTCGAGCGCCGCCGCCCGCTCATGCAGAGGTGGTCCGACTACCTGACGGAGGACGGATCATGAACGCCGGTCGAAGGCACCAGAGACGCACCGGAGCTCCGCAGACATGAAACGCCTGACGGCCGCCTTCGTGCGCACCGTGAAGCCCACGGACCGCCTGAAGCGCTACGGCGACGGCAACGGCCTGTACCTGCTGGTGAAGCCCGGCCCCCGGGGCGGCGGCAAGTCGTGGGTGCAGCGGCTCGCCGTCCACGGCGTGCGCCGCGACATCGGCCTCGGCGGCGCCGACCTCGTCACCCTGGCGGAGGCCCGCCAGAAGGCGTGGGAGAACCGCCGCGTCGCCCGCGCCGGCGGCGATCCCCGCACCTGCGGCGGGCGCGCCTCGCCCACGTTCGCGGAAGCCGTCGAGACGGTCGTCGCCCTTCACCGCGGCACCTGGAGGGACGCCGCCGGCACGGAGGCGCAGTGGAGGGCCTCGCTGACGGCCTATGTCCTTCCCAAGATCGGCCACATGCCGGTGCATGCCGTCGAGACCGCCGACGTGATGGACGTGCTCACGCCGATCTGGACCGATCGGCACACGACCGCTACACGGGTGCGGCACCGCATCGCGGCGGTGATGAAGTGGGCGATCGCGCAGGGGCACCGGCCCGACAATCCGGCCGGCGAGGCGCTGGCCGCCGCGCTGCCGAGGGTCGAGGCCGCCAGGACGCACTTTCGGGCGTTGCCGCATGCCGAGGTCGGTGCGGCGCTGGCAAGGGTCCGGGCGTCGGACGGCCTTTCGGTCCGCCTCGCGCTCGAGTTCCTGGTGCTGTGCGCCGTTCGCTCCGGCGAGGCGCGGGGCGCGCGCTGGGACGAGATGGACCGCAGGGCCGCCACCTGGACCATTCCGGCGCGGCGCATGAAGGCGGGCCGCGAGCACCGGGTGCCGCTGTCGGATCGCGCGCTTGCGGTGCTCGACGAGGCCGCCGCGATCCGCGCCGGCGCTCTGATGTTCCCTTCTCCGCGCAGCGACCGGCAGCTGGCCCCAGGCACGCTGGGCCGGCTTCTGAAGGATCTGGGCGTCGACGCAGTGCCGCACGGGTTCCGCTCCAGCTTCCGCGACTGGGCGGCGGAGACGACGGACGCGCCGCATGCCGTCATGGAGGCGGCGCTGGCGCACGCGGTGCGCAATCCGGTTGAGGCCGCCTACGCCCGCTCGGACCTCTTCGAGCGGCGGCGCGTCCTCATGCAGGCGTGGGCCGACTACATCGGAGGACGCCAGTCGACGCCCGGCCCGAAACACGCTACCTGATGCCCTGAAGGGCCGTGCGGCGACCGGAAACGCGCACCAGAGTCACCTGCTTTGCCGCTCCGAGGTCATGGACCGGGCAAAGCCCGCGCAAGGGCCAGCATGCTTGTTCGGCTGGGGATGCCCGGCGCTGCTCTCACCAAAAATCTCCATGCGTCGGCAAGGGACCGGCCTCGTCTCTTGCTGGCCTGGAGGCGTCGTGAAGCGCGGCGCTCCCAAACTGCTGTAGTCTCGCTGAGGATGCCGAGCGCCTTGCTCGGCGCGGGAGCCGAGATCGCCACAGGCGAAATGCTGATGCATGGTGATCGGTGCATGACCCATGTGGCGATTGCACCAGGTTTTCGCTTAGGCGCGCAACGCCTCGGTTTTGCCGCTGCGCAAATCAATGTGCGAGGGACAGGATGAGAAAGGCAGGGATGGTTTTGGGCGCGGCCTTCGGCGCTGCACTGATGACGGTGGCACCGGCTGGCCATGAGGTCGGCCAGTGCAATCGCGAGCTCGTCGATGTGACGACGGCCACGCACGCCTATGCCGCGTCCGTCGAGGCCGTGACAGCCGTGCGTCAACGGGCGCTGGCGACCATATTCGACGACGGCGCGGTGCCGACCGTGCCGGAGGTCATTGATTCGTGGATCGACTTGAGCGATGCGAGCGATGAAGCCGTGCAGCAGTCGCTCGATCTGTTGAGTCGACAGCGCGACTACAACCGCTGCGTAACAGGCGACGGCTAGCGGGGACCCCAGCGCGGAAACGCGTTGGCCTGCCTCCAGTCGAGCGGCGACGAAGCCTGATGCGAGCTTGGGTCGACTATCTGTCCCACCTGACGATGCCCATGCCGCGCGCCTGCCGCCGGACCACCGCAACGTCGTCAAGGCCGCGCTCGCCGGCTGCAGTCAGTCGCCGAACCAGAGGATCGCGAGTGGGGCTTGGGGCGGTTGCGTCAGGTCGCACAGCGTGTGCCGCAACGCCAGACGGCGCCGGGTCTCCGAATCGGATCGCGGCAGGCGGGAAATGCGGCCGCGCCCCGCAGCCGCATCGGCCGGCGGGGCGGGCGTGGTCAGCTCAGTTTTGATGGGCGATCCACCTGCCTCGAATCGAGACCTGCGGAGCCGCAGACTTGCTGCGTGAAGCCCTCGACGCCATTTGCGCTGCCGTCCCAGAGGCGGCGGCTGCGGCGCGTCGTCGCCGACGTTGGCCGCGAGCCCGGTTTCGGCCCGACGAACCCGCGCGGCTGCCCCCTCTCGGAGCACGCCAGGAATGCATCCCGGCGCCGCGCGTTTCGTCGCGCCACGGTTCAGGCCGCTCCATGCCGGGCTTCGCCCGACTCCGCGCGGTCCAGGAAGAGTCCGCGCGGCAGCCGCCTGCCGTGTGTTTTGATCGAGCCCCCATCGCGTGCGATGTGGCCCGCCGTGCCTTGTCGGTGCGTCTGCCCGGGCAGCGCCATTACAGCGCTGCGGCACTGGGTCGCCTGGTGGCGCCTTACGTCGGCCTTGCCGACCACGCCGCGCCATGCGCGGCAGGGAACGAGAGAGACCCTAGCACGCCGTCACGACGGCCGCACTACCGATTTTCTTACCCGGTCCCTCACCGGCGCTGGCCTCGATGCCGCTTCCGCCGCCTGTCACTACCCCTCTTTGCCAGTTCCGCACCGCCGCCCACCCAAGATCGCCACACGGGTAGTGACAGGCGGCGCGCTCGGTCTACAAGGCGATGTGAAGAGATCAGCGTCCGCAACGATGGAACAGGTGCGAATAGGACCGGACCATCGCAGCCGCGCTTCGGCTCAACCGATGGCAAACGCTCGACGAGGGCGACTCCTTCTACCTTCCACGTCGCGATCAAATCACAGCAACTCACCGTCAGCCCATCGCGCGATCCACAACGTCGTTCCGCCTGTCTGTACAGCCGCCGGACGCCAAGCGACTCGATCTCGCGCCCTTCCTTGGTCTGTAGGGCTCCGCGTGCAGCCCGTAGAGTCCGGCTGGCCATCTTCACGTCGCCGCCCCAGCGAAGTCCAAGGTTCCGTGATTCCGCATCAAACCTCCTCCATTCATCGCATGCTGCCGCGTTCTCCTCGGTCCGCTCGGCGGCACTCCCGGCCACGTCCTACGACGTTTTCCCAGCAACTCCCTTTGCCACCTCCGAATCGCCCTCACCCCAGAGGATGGAGCCGCCGATCCGCGCGTACCGAGCCTACGGGTACCGCAAGCTAGACGGCTGAAACGTGTGCACCCGCGTGTACGACGGTCGCCGTTCCGGAACGTGCTCGTAGAGGTGGCAGGCCGAGAACGTGTTCAGCTTCTGGCCCAACAGAACCGCCATCGCCAACGGACACGCCAGGAACAGGTGCAGGCTGGCCCGCCGCATCCCCAGATCCTCCCGCAGCTCGCGCACCGCCTGGATCGCCGACAACACGAAGCCGACGCCTTCTTCCGGCGCCATCACCCGCCCTGGCGTGTACGAGCCCGTTCCCGGCGCGCAGTGCATGCAGGCCCTGGGCTCCAACCCCTGATCGTCCAGGTATTCCGCAACGGCCCGTTCGATGTCTGCCGACACGCCAATGGCCAGCACCAGCTCCTCCGATGCGGGATCGCCTCGCGTCATCCGCGTGTCCACTGTCAAACCGAGGCTCGGCACGTCGAAGGACCAGGACTGAGGTTCCCGTCCCTCGACGGGCTGCATCCACTCCAGCGCGAAATCCGCCCTCGGCGAGTACACGGCGCCTACCAACACCCCAAGTGGCAGCGGAGCCATGCCCTTTCCGACCAAGCGCTGGCCTGGCATCACGGCCATCACGCGACCCGCTGCGTCCAAGAGGCCGTTCTCGAACTCGGCGTATGCGCCGTCCGCGACGTCCCGCCCATTGAAACGGGACGAGAAGTCATGCGTCAGGCCCAGCGTGCCCCCCGGCGGCCGGCGCGCGAACACGCCCATCGACAACGCGCTCCCGCCGTCGCCATTTCGGATCGCCTTCAGGCGCGCCTCCACCGCCCGCCGCCCGATCGCCCGGGCGTCGGACGCATCGAGAGTCGCATCCCCCACCTTGTGCATGTTCCACCGGTCCAGTTCCTGAAACCCCGCCGGGGATCCCAGAACCGCATCGGCTTGGGCGTAGTCGACACCGATCAGCACCGGCACCACCCAGAATCCGTCGTGCCGGGCATGCCGGCGGAAGATCCGCAGCGCCTCAACCTCGCGCACCGTCGAGGACGCCTCCACCTCCGGCGAGATCAGCAGGACGGCGCCCGCGAGAGACGGATCGTTGATCGCGGCGACGAGAGCCTCCTCCGTAGGCTCGTGCTCAAGGTCGTCAAGATCCCGCCAAGTCGGCATGCCGACGTGCCGCAGCGCGTCCCTGACCAACGAGGCTTCGCGATCCCCGGCCGGCCGCGCTGGGGAGCGCCGGTACGAGATGAAGACGCTCCCGGTCGGTTCCGTCATGGGCCACCTCCCCGGTACGCCAGACCCCCTGACACTACGCTCGGCCGACCGATCGTTGCCCGACCGTTTCCGCCCCTTCGCCCGCGCCGGCGAAGGACCGCGTGGGGCGCATGTCGGCGGCGACCCTCACGGCTGCCTTGGCTTCCACCGCGCTCGACGGGAAGGCGTCCAACACGATCGTCGGCAGCAACCGCTGTGTGAGGTCCGAGTAGGTGAAGCCCTCGTGATCGGGACCTTCTCCGATCTCCGTCGAACCTGTAGCATCGACAATCGCCTTGATGTCGGCGTCGCCAAGACCGAGTTGCCGCAGCGGTCCCTCCAGCACCGCTTCACGTTGTCCCGCGTCAGGCCGGCAGAACTCGAGGATGTCCGCCGCGCGGCGCCGGACCGCCGGGTCGAGCGCTTGGGGTCTGTTGGTACACATGATGACCGCCACCGGCAGCCGCGCGTTCGCCAGCCGGTCCACACCTCGAATGAGCGCGTTGACCCCGGCCCGATCCTCGTGGTGCATTTGCGCAGCTTCTCGCGACTGCGCCAACGCGTCCGCCTCGTCGATGAGCAGGATCACAGCGCCGCGGGACGCACCGCCGTCGATGCCCGCCAGCCTGGACGCCTCCGTGTACGTGTGCTCGAATGCTGCCGACAACAGCTGCGTCATTTCCCCGACCGCGCCCTTCCCCCGCGCCGCAAGGCTCATCGGAAACAGGGTGATGGCGACCTTCTGCTCGCGCGCCACGGCGTCGGCGATCGACTCTGCCAGCGCTGTTTTCCCGCAGCCCACGTCTCCGGCGAGAACCAGGAGCGGCGGTCTCGACAGCACGGTGTTGACCAGAGTTGACGCCCCGTCGTGAAACTTCTGTGCCCAGTCCCGCAGGGCTTCGGGCACCACCAAGAGCGTCAGCATTTTGCGCAGGCGCTCCTTGTGCTCGTCCAGCCCGACTAGGCCTGCGAGCCGTTCGGCAGCCACCGCGTCCGGGTAGATGAGCGCGGGATCGAACAGGTCCGCCGTTTCCACCGGCTCCGTCATCCCCAGCTCCTCACCAACTCCCGTTGCACTCCTCGCCCGCCGGCCGAATACGCGAGGTCACGCTGCACATAGCCGTCGACGCCCGGTTCCGGCGCCCCTACTCGTTTGACAGGGAGCGTGTCCTTGAAGGCGGCTTGCTCCACTGCGGAAAGTGCGTCCCACTTGTTCGAGTAAGTCAGATAGCTGTAGAACGAGGCATCGCTTACGTCCGCTCCTGCCGGCACGCGACCCGGGTCATCGCCGAATCCAGGATTCGCCAACTCGAGCGCCGTGTACCACAGCGTTGGTTCTATCCACCGGTCGTTGCGCCTGAAACCGTAGGCGACCTTCTTCAGGTACCCGGCCACAAGCAACTCGACCAGCTCCCCGTCGTACTCCTCGATCTCCGCGTCCGTCGGGTAGCCGTACAATCTCTGTAGACGTTTCAGATCGGTGGCCACCCGGTACGAGATCCTCTTCGCATGGGCCCCCGTGAACGTCTGGCTTCCCGTCTGTGTGTATGTGCTGCTCATCTTTGTGATCTCAAACGTGAAACGACGGGCCGAATACGCGCCGCCAGTAGTGGAGGGTGTCCTGCTTCGTCGGCGCGGCGAGCGCCGCGTCGACGGCGTCGCCTGCATCCAGCGCGGCTTCGACGATGGCGTCCGCCTGGCTATCCGTGTACAGCCGGGAGACGTTGTTCTCCTCGTTGACCGGATCGATGATCTGAACCGGCTCGGTGAACTCTCCGACCCTGCGCGCCGGGTAGTAGTCGGTGAAGACAATCCTCTCGCGCAGGTCGCTACGCGCGATGTAGGTGAAGCAGTGCTGCAGCGCTTCCGGGTAGTCGGAGAAGTCGTGGCCCTCGTCGCACAGCCGCGAGAGGATCATCTCCGCCATGAACGACTTGAAGCGGAAACCGGGCTTCTCCTGCTTCAGTTGTCCGATCCAGAACTTGATCAGCCGTACCACCTGGGCGAAGTCCTGCGGCTGTGCGTCCTTGCGCCCCTTTATGAATTCCAGATGGCGGGGGATGCAGGTCTTGAGGAACGAGCCGTCCTCCTGGCTGACGAGGTTGCCGTACCAGTCAGGATCGCCGTCGTAGAGGATGGGAACCACGTCGACATCCAGCCCGGTGCCGCGGAACGACACCGTCACGCTGTACGTCTGTGGCCGCACCTGGTCCGGCTTGAAGTTCGGGTACGCGGCGCGGAGCCTCTCCGCCAGGTATTCGATCAACTTCGCCACCTCGGACGGCACGTCGGCGCCCGAGATGTAGCAGGCCACGTCAATGTCGTTGAGCGACCGGAGCGCCGTCCCCTTCGCCAGACTCCCGGACAGCAGCATCTTTCGCAGCGTGAAGTCCGGGTTCTCGGACAGGTAGCCTTCCAAGCGCTCCCGGAGTCCGCGTGCCTGCTTGCGGTAGGTCTGCGCCTTATCCCGCGGCAGGTTGACCCGATCCTGGGCAAAGCGAACGATGTCGCGGTGATCGACGTGCTGGCGGGACATGCTCGGATCCTTGTTCTTGTTCAGCCGCCCGGGAGACGACAGGGTTCTAGGCCGACATGTTTGGGGGCCATCTCTGGCTTGTCAACCCCTGCGTGTCACGACGACTTGATCCCCGGGCCATCTAGCCTTCATCCCGGGCTTCGCTCCCTATCGCGGGCGCCCATCGATTTCGTCCCGAGGCGAACCCGCGTCCACCCGCCGGATCCTCTTGCTCGGAGTCGTCCCTACGGATCGGTCCCGACCTGTTCGACCAGCAGCCGAAAACCGCCCCGGCGCCGAACGCACATCGACTGCCATGCCTCCCGAAAGCCATCGAGCATGAAGAAGCAATGACGCCCGCGTAACCGCCAAACCTCCAAGCGCAACGTCGCCCCCGACCCGTACCTCGCGACCGCTGCCTCCCACTCAACCTGGAACCGATCCAAGTCGCCCCCAGACGAAAACACGTCTCTGCCCCTCTCGCCGCTGGCAATGTTGACGTCGTCGAACTCCGCACACTTGCTGACATCCGCGCCGCGCCCGTCGCTGAAGCAGTACGTCATCCTAGGCTGCCCGGCACCGCTCCGAGGCCCGACTCCGGGCCTTAGGACCATGAATTCCACCGAGTTCATCTCGTCCGAGTCGCGCTTCGGCGACACGCAGATGGCTCCCACCGTCTCCCGTCCGACCACGCCTCTCGCACACACGCCGTAGAACCTGCACCCATCGACCACCGTCCCACGCACATGCCATTCGCCGAGCCCGTGATTGCCGCCGTAGCCCATTACTTCCTGCGTTGCGCGGTCCTCACACATGTTCAAGCGGCCTTTTGAAATGCTTCCAAAGGTGCTCGGCCGCAGCCTGCTTCGTCAGACGCCCGCGTGCGCCGTCCCACGCACCACCCACCAACGGAGACAGGAATAACTCGTCCCCCTCGCAGTCGGCCCGCAACGCTTCGTTGAAGCCACTCTTGCTGCCGACGCCCGACAACGAAAAGTACAACCCCGACCCCATTCCAAGCTGGCCACCGGTCGACAGCCAGATTCCGCAATGGCTGCGCCTCCCACCCCCCACGAAGACCGTCACCTCGAAGCTGACCAAATCGATGGGCTTGAAGGTGTATTCCACGGTTTCCGGGTACCGTGCCTGCAACGCCCGAAGCGAGTTCCGGAAATAGCTCGCGACGAACTCGAACGCCGCCGACAGGAACCCCTCCCGCATGGCGTCAGTGACCATGCCGCCAATCCGAAGGTCACTGGACCGAGACGCAGTCGTCATCTGCCGTGCGCTTTTGCCACCCTCCCTGAGGGACTCCCGTACAACGGGTGGCTGGCCCATTACCCGTATCGCGTCACCCACAGCCTCGACCACTTCGAGATACCCCTCGTCTCGATCGTCGAAGCTTGTGATTGGCCTCCCGTCCCGGGGCACGGCGTTCAGCCTTCCGAACGGCATCTGTTTCCAAGCGCAATACCTTACGATCACGGGGATGACCCGAGCCGTCCCCGCGCTATCCCGCTGCATGGCGCGCGTCATTTCGACTTCATAGCAATAGTCAGACGCCAGGAAGTCCGGGCTGACCAGCAGGAGCACCACCTCCGCCGAGTCCAGCCGCTCCTCGATCTGTGCGTCTATGTCATCACCCGCCGGGATCAGCCGGTCATGCCATGCCTTGATCACGCCCTGCCGCAACAGCCCGCTGAAGTGCTTCAGCAGCTCAATGCGGTGCCCCTCGTCCGCATGCGAGTAGCACACGAACACCGATACGACCCGCTCCTCGCCTTCTTCCGGCACCTTCCCACTAGGACCAAGGCGCTCCACCGCTACCCCTCACCCCATCCGTCAAGCAGCATGAAGCCGTCGTCCCTGTATGCGCCCAGCGCTCGCCACGCCTGGATGAAGCCGTTCAGGTGGAAGAACGAGAAGTGATTGGACTGCCTGCTCCAGCTCTCCACCCCGAACACCGAAATCCGCATGTGCCACTCGCGCCCCTGTGTTTCATCCAGCGACCCTCGCAGGACTGCCTCGAACTCGCTCACGTCGTGGCATACGAGGATGGCCCCGTCCCCCGAAGGCATAGCCGCAAAGTCGCCGAAGCAGCCGTCGTCCTCCTTGTCCCAGTTGGCGCCGGTGAAGGCAAACCGGACTTCCCGGACGTCTAGAGGTACGCGTTTCTCATCCCCACCGGGAAGCATCATCAGTGCCACGGACGAGACCGGCCCGTCCTTAACCCGTTGACTGATGCAGATGCGATCTGCGGTAGCCCACCCGTGCTGGGATACGGCGCAAACGCCGAACGCGTCTCGCGCCCCCGACGCTTTCCATCTCGGCACCCACTTGCCCCTGCCGAACCCCACAACCCCCTCGGCTACTCCATCCATCCACCGCTCCATACTCCGGTTCGACCCCTCGCGCAACTTGCGCACCGCATCGGCGTCTCTCCCTCTCGGGACCTTTGCAAGGGCTCGCTGTCCGAGGCGCGACCGGCGACATTACTAGAGCGAGCCGACCGTTGCCAGGTTGAACCCCTACTTCCTCCACCAATCGCATTCCAGAGCCGACGGCTCACTCAAAGCGAGCCCTGCAAGGTGGCCCGCTACTTCCACGCGGGGTACGGCTTGCCTTCGAAGTTCCGCTGGCACACCGCCTTCCACGAAGCCTCAGCAAGCCGTGCCAAGTCCTAGGTCGCTTCACCTAGTCCTAGCGTTGCCGGTGCGTCAAATGTGGGTTGCTTTAGTGGCCTCGAGGGAAATCTTGTACAAACGGCATAGGCTTCTTCAATCCTCCTACGTCTGCTGCCCTGCTGCCAGACGCTGGACCCAGACCCAAAAGCCCAAGCGCGCCCAGCTACCCAGCGAAGCGCGCCGACCGCCCGTGGACACTGACGTGGTAACCGACGACTGGCCAAAACCGCGTATCCGCATACAGACGCAGCCGATTTTCCACGTCGTGCCGACGGACCCACCTCCCTATGACCTCGCGCCGCAGAAAGCCACTTAAGTGGCTTTCTACGGCGCAAGCTCCTAGGCTTGCGTCGCAACCCATCAGCAAGCGGAGCCAGCGTGACCGTAGCCACCGACCTTTTCGACCTCACCGGGCGTGTTGCCCTTCTCACCGGTGCGTCCAAGGGCATGGGACTGTCCATGGCCGAAGGACTTGCCGAGCATGGCGCCACCGTCATCGTTTCGAGCCGCAAGCTCGATCAGTGCGAGGCGGCATGCGAGCAGATCAACGCCAAGGGCGGCGGCACCGCCATCCCCATCGCCTGCAACATCGGCTACAAGGAGCAGCTCGAAGCGCTCGTTGCCCGGACCCGGGAGAAGGCCGGCCCGATCGACATCTTGATCGCCAATGCCGGCGTCAATCCGTTCTATGGCCCGATGTCTGAAATCCCGGACTCCGCCTTCGACAAGATCATGAGCTCCAACGTCAAGTCAAATCACTGGCTCTGCCAAATGGTGGCGCCGGACATGGTGGCCAAGGGGCGAGGCTCGATGATGATCACGTCGAGCACCGGCGCCTTCGCTGGCTCGCTCACCCTCGGCACCTACAGCATCTCCAAGCTCGCCGACATCGCTCTCGTGCGCAACCTGGCGCTGGAGTACGGTCCGCAAGGGGTGCGCGTCAACGCCATCTGCCCTGGCCTCATCAAGACCGACTTTGCCCGCGCCCTGTGGGACAACCCGGAGGCCAAGGCGAACGCGGAGACCAACACGCCGCTTAGGCGGCTCGGGGAGTCGGACGATTTCAAGGGCATCGCCGTGTATCTGGCCTCGGATGCGAGCGCATTCATGACCGGGCAGGCGTTGACGGTTTGTGGCGGCACGAACATGTGGCGCTAACAGCCTGTCGGACTTGGCGGCGATGCACCCGGCTGCCGGACAGGGCGACGCATGCGTCGCCCCTACAGGAAGGTGTCGGCCAAACCGAAGCCTCTCGATGCCCAAGGCACGGGCGAGGACGAGCCTCGCCCCCACGAGGAGACTCCATGCCGCAAGATAGGGCTGTGGGGACATGGGTAGTGAAACGGTAGAGCGTGGCTTCATCCTGCAGGCGAGCTACCGCATTCGCGGCGGCGTGCCTGTCGTGCATCTGTACGGCGTGCTTGAGGCGGGCGGCACGTTTCTGGTGCGGGACAGCCGCCAGACCCCACACTTCCACATCCGCGCCGCCGATGCCGCGAATGCCGAGGCGCTCGGCGCGAGAACCGCGTTGGGCGAGGGCCGACGAACCTTCCGTGGCGAAGAAGTGGTGCGGGTGGATGTCCGAATCCCGCAGGATGCGCCGCCGCTGCGAGACCGGTTGCACGATGCGGGCATCGGCACGTTCGAGGCGGACGTGCGCTTCGCGGTGCGCTACCTGATCGATCGCGACATCCGCGGCGGCTGCGAGATTCGAGGGCGGGCGATTGCCGGTGGCTGCCTCAGCCACATCTTCGACGACCCGGAACTCACGCCGGCAGACGTGACCATCACGCCTTCCGTGCTCTCCTTCGACATCGAGACCGACCCCACGGCAAAGCGCCTCTACGCCATCGCCATGTATGGCGCCGGCGTCGACGAGGTGTGGATCGTCGATGCCGCCGGGCGCTCCATGCCGGAAAACGCGATCGGCGTCGCCAGCGAACGCGCCGCCATCGACGCCTTCTGCGCCCGCGTGCTGGAGGTGGACCCCGACATCCTCACCGGCTGGAACGTCATCGACTTCGATCTCGGCGTCTTGGCACGCATCGCCGCCCGGGTGCGCCACCCGTTCGAGTTTGGCCGCGATGCCGGTCGCTTGCGCCTGCGCGCCGCCGAAGGCTATTTCGGCAGTGGTCAGGCCAGCGTGCCGGGGCGCCTGGTGCTCGACGGCATGGACCTCGTGCGCGGCGCGTTCCTGCGCTTCGACGACTACTCCCTCGACTCGGTGGCGAGCGAAGTGCTCGGTGAAGGCAAGGTGACCTTGGCTGCAGGCTTGCCGGACGACGACGAGGCCCGCCGGGAAGCCATGTCGGACCGCGCCGGTGACATCGAGGCGCGCTATCGGAAAGACCTGCCCACTTTCGCCCGCTACGCCCGCACCGACGCTCGGCTCGCGTTCGACATCGTCGCCAAGCTCGATCTAGTAAATCTTGCCATCGCCCGCAGCCGGCTCACGGGCATGACGCCAGATCGCGTGTCCGCCAGCATCGCCTCGTTCGACTTTCTCTATCTTTCGGCGCTCTACAAGAAAGGCATCGTTGCGCCGAGCGTGCATTCCGTGGACGGTGCGGCATCGGCCCGGGCACAGGCCGGCGGTCACGTCCTAGAGCCGATCACGGGCCTGCACGAAAACGTCTGGGTGTTCGACTTCAAAAGCCTCTACCCGAGCGTGATCCGCACCTTCAACATCGATCCACTCGGCTATGTCGCCGACGCCGCCGGAGGCGACGTCATTCGTCTCGCTGGCGATGCCGCGTTCCGGCGCGAGAAAGCCATCTTGCCGACGATGCTCGATGGCCTGTTTCCGCAGCGCGAGGCGGCCAAGGCGACCGGCGATGCGGTGGCCTCGCAGGCCATAAAGATCCTGATGAACTCCTTCTACGGGGTGCTCGGCACCTCCGGCTGTCGCTTCCACAACGTCGCCATCGCCAATGCCATCACCGGCACCGGGCGACGCTTCCTGCTGTGGTCGCAGGCGTGGTTTGAAGAGCGCGGCTACGAGGTGCTCTATGGCGATACCGACAGCGTATTCGTCCGCTCCGGTCTTGGCACAGATGAGGCGCGGGAACTCGGTCCTAGGCTGGCGGCTGAACTGAACGAGTCCCTGGCCGAGCATGTGTGCGCCGAGTGGCGTGTGCAAAGCCGCCTGACGATGGAGTTCGAGAAGCTCTACGTGAAGCTTTTCCTGCCCACCATGCGCGGCGGCTCGAGCGGTGCCCGCAAGCGCTATGCCGGACTCGTGGACGAGAAGGCGGAGGTGGAGTTCGTCGGCATGGAGGTGGTGCGCCGGGATTGGACGGAGCTTGCGAAGGATGTGCAGCGGGGCCTGTTCGCCCGCCTCTTCGCCGAACAGCCGGTGGACGCGTATCTCGCGGAAACCGCCGCCCGCCTGCGCCGCGGTGAACTCGACCACGCCCTCACCTATCGCAAGGGCCTGCGCAAGCGCGTCACCGACTACACCGCCAACACGCCGCCCCACGTGGTGGCCGCGCGCAAGTCGAAGGAGTCGAGCCGCGTCGTCGCCTACGTCATCACCACCGCCGGCCCGGAACCCTTGGATGCGCTAGAACACGAGCCAGATCGCGAACACTACCTGCAGAAGCAACTCCGCCCCGTCGCCGAACCGGTGCTCGCCGCATTGGGCCTCGACTTCGAACGCACCGTCGGCGACGACCGCCAGATGGTCTTGTTTTGAGGGCCTTCGCGCTAGCAACCTGTCGGACTTGCGACATAGGCGGGCCTTTGGAGGGAAGGCATCCTGCCTTCCCAAAGCGCCGATAGGCGCTTTCATGTTGCAGGTTGCCGTCAGCGCGTCGCAGGGAAGGCAGGATGCCTTCCCTCCAAGGGCCCGCCTTGTCACGCGCTGGCGCCGCGCAATGCGGGCTCAATCAGGAGGCTTCCTCGCGCGGAACAGGAACCGGTCCGTACGCAGGTAAATGGCGTCGTTGTAAACCAGCAGGGTGTGGTCGTCTTGGGGGTTCGCATACAGATCGCTCTCGGCTTCGATGACGAAGCCTGCTTCCTCAATGAGCCCACGTGCGATGCGGGGGTCCAGGCGATGGAGTCGCTTGTTGTTCGCTCCGGGCACCCCCACATGATCGGCGACGCCAAGCACGCCGCCGGGCTTCAGCGCCGCATGGATGCTCCTCAGGAAAGCCAAGGCAAGCTCGCGTCCGTCGCGGTGGTAGAAGTCGTGCAGCAGGTTGCCGAGAAAGGCGACGTCCACCGTACCCTCTAGGCCCAAGGCGTCGTACTCGCGCAAGTGCATCACGACGTTCGGCAGGCGGCCGTTCGCCAGACGCTCGTCCATGGTGCGCTGGTAGTAGCCGTCGGCGAAGTGGGTCAGAACGCGTTCGCGGTTGTGGGAATAGACCTTGCCCGTCGGCCCCACCGCCGCGGAAAGCATCTCCGTCGTGTAGCCGGCATAGGCACCGACGTCGAGTGCGGTCATGCCTTCGCTGACGCCGAGAAAGCGAAAGGTCAGGGCAGGTTTGCGTGCGTTGTCACGCGCAGCGTCGAACCGATGCCGATCGGTGACCTGCATCTGCGCCTCGATGCGCGCCGTCATGGCTTCGAAGTCGTCTGTGGCGCCCGCGCACAGGGCCGGGCTGCCAACCAACGCGAGCGCGAGGAGGGTGCGCTGCGGGAGACGCAAGTGCCGGCCGCATTCGCAGCACCGGTCCAGCCAGTGGTGCACCATGGTCTTCCCTTACTGGAGGCCGACGACGCCCGGGTGCGAGTTCGGTCCCGGCGTGACGTGCCACAGGTCGCGCATGGCTTCGCGGTCCAGGCCGTTCTCCAGGAATGCCTCGTCGTTGAAGAGGCACGTTAGCTGCACTTGGTGTGTTCCCGCGCGGCGGTTGCGGTTGCAGCTGACGCCGGTGGCGCCGCGGCCGTAGCGTTTCTTGTAGGCCTCGGTGACCGCGGTGAGGTCTTGGGTGAAGCGTTCCGGCACGATTTTCCAGATCTTGTTGAAGTAGCGGCGGATCCACGGCACGGTTTCTGGGTCGGCCGCCACCGCGAGCCAGCCGATGCCTTGGATGGGGTCGTAGTCGACGCCGCCGAGCGCGTGCAGATACATGTAGCCGAGCCGCGCCTGGGAGGTCTTGAAGCCCCGCTTGGCGGTAGCGAGCAGATGCGGGAACGCCTCCTCGTAGTTGCGCCGACGGAAATGCTTGTTGCCAAGCTCTTGGGAGTCGTAGATCGCCTCCATATCGAGGATGGTGAGCGCTTCGGTTTGCGGTGCCGTGACCTCGACGCGTTCCACGTCATCGGGGTTGGCTCGCACGGTCGCCGTCTGTTCAACTGGATGTGTAGACGCCCCACTGGCGGCGTCTTCTTCTTGCGCGGCCAGCGCCATCGAGCCGGAGATCACCGCCGTCACTGCCACGACGCTGCGCCATCCATGCATACTGTTGCGCGCCTCAAACATTCGCACCTGCTCGCGCCTGTCGGGCTTCCCGCTTGTGGGCGAACCCAACCATAGCAAAGGAGAATCCAAGATGAGCCTCGACCTCGCCGTCTGCGACGAACTGCTCGCCACCACCCGCGCCGTCCGCAAGCGCCTCGATCTCAGCCGTTCCGTTCCGCGCGAGGTCATCAATGAATGCCTCGAACTCGCCGTGCAGGCTCCCACCGGCTCCAACAGCCAGACCTGGCGCTGGGTGGTGGTGGACGATGCCGACAAGCGCAAGGGCCTTGCCGACCTATATCGCCGCCAGGCGGAGCCCTATCTCACGACGGCGAGCAAGACCGCCGCCGGCCAGACAGGGCGCGTGTTCGACTCGGCGCTGTACCTGATGGAGCACCTGCATGAGGTGCCGGTGCATGTGATTCCCTGCCTGCAAGGACGCCCAGGCGACGGCGCCAGCGTCACTCAGCTCGGAGGCTATTTCGCGTCCATCTACCCGGCGGTGTGGAGTTTCCAGCTCGCGCTGCGTGCGCGTGGTCTCGGTTCTTGCCTCACCACATTGCACCTCGGCTACGAGAAGGAAGCGGCGGAACTGCTTGGCATTCCAGACGACGTGGTGCAGACCGCGCTGTTGCCGGTGGCGTGGACTCTCGGCACCGACTTCCGCCGCGCCAGCCGACCGCCGGTGGCTGGCATCACGCATTGGAACGCTTGGAGTTGAGCATGCCTTCGTCGGGCAAGGCGCTCGGGATCGTTCTGGCAGCGCTGGCGGCGTTCGGGGCACCCGCGGCGCCGGCGACGAGCGCAGACGATCCGCTGGAGCCGCTGAACCGCAACATCCTGTTCGTCAACGGTGCCTTCGACCGAGCGGTGGTGCGACCGGTGGCCAGCGGCTATGCGCGCATCGTGCCGGCGCCGATCCGCGCCGGCATCGGCAACTTCCTCGACAACCTGCGCGAGCCGCGCACGGCCATCAATCAGTTGCTGCAAGGCCGGCCAGATCTCGCGGTGGCCGATACCGCCCGCTTCCTCGTCAACAGCACGCTTGGCATTGGCGGTCTGTTCGATCCGGCGGCGCAGATGGGTCTCGCGCACCATCGGGAGGACTTTGGCCAGACCTTTGCGGTGTGGGGCATCGAATCGGGCCCGTACCTAATGATCCCGTTCGTGGGTTCGAGCAACGTCCGCGACGCCATCGGCACGGTGGTGGGCTTCGGTGCCATGCCGCAGACCTACATCGACTTTCGGCCGCGAGCCGGTCTGACGGCGATGTGGGTGATCCGGCAACGCTCGGAGAACCTGCACCTCGACGCCGAGATCACCGGCGATCCCTATGTGTACCTGCGTGAGGCATGGGTGAAGCGGCGGGCAGCGGAGATTGCCGAGTCGGGCGAGGCGACGAAGTCGCCGTAGGGCGAGACACCCTCCCCAAGGAGGGCCCGGGCCAACGTTCACTGCATCAGCAGGTCCATCAGCCCCTGTCGCTGACTACTGGAGAGCCGTCGGAAGCAGAGCAGGAGTTGGGTTTCCTGCCGGCTGAGGTCACGACGGAAGGTCGTCTCGACGTATGGCAACAGCGGCGGCTCGACGGCAGACTCTTGCTGCGACACACCGCGCAGCGAGTGCTCGAGCCGGGCAACCATCTCCGAGTTGGCGCTGCGCCCGTAGCGGCGAGCCGCCTCCACCACTTGCGCATGCAGATCCGCCGGCAGGCGCAGCAACACTCGGTGGCGTTTCGGTTTGGCTGCCATGAAACCCTGCCTCTCGCGGCGCGGCGCATTCTTGCCCCGCCGGCTCTGCAATACGAGGGGTGCATTCTCCCCGATGCCGTCGCTTCGGGGCTAGCCGTAGCTGCGAGCGAACGCGAGCGCGAAGGCCAGCAGTTTCGCGCAAGCGAACTGCCAACGCGCCCTTCAGGGCGCGCTATGCCGAGTGCAAGCGGGCTTGCTTGACGCGTTCGGCGATTCCGCTACGCCTGAGGAAATCGTCGGTGCGCGTGCCTTGGGCGTTGGCGGCCAGGGTGCGCAGTTCGTCGATGGTGTCCACGTCGAGGCCGAAGCCGGGCAGTCGGACGATGCGAGGTTCCAAACTCGCTCGGCGGGCGGAGGCGATGTGGGGCTTGAAGCTCTTGCCGTCGAAGAGGTACTCGAAGGCGTTCGGCGGCGAACAGGCGGCGGCGTTGGTGCCGATGTCGTTTGCGTCCGGGACCAGCGTCACGGTGCTGTGGCCATGCAGCACCGTATCGATCTCGGCTGGCGTCACGAGCGGCACGTCGCCGGGGACGAACAGGGTTCCCGTGGCGCCTCGGCTTCGCGCCACGTATTCGCCGGCCTCGACGACCGCACCGGAAAGATCTGCCGCGCTGTCGGCGAATACCTCAACGCCAAATTCGGTGGCGAGCTGCGCGGCCACCGGCGCCCGCGAAACGATGACGATGCCGGCCAGCAGGCGACTGCCGACGAGAGCGTCGAGCACGTCCCGAACCATCGCCAGCACGAGTCCTTCCCGCTCGCTCGGATCGAGTGCCAGCGCGAGGCGCTTCTTGGCACCGGCGGCGCCCTTGAACGGCAGCAGCGCCCATATGCCCGCACGCCGTTCGCTTTGCGAGCTGCGCGGGCTATCGGCTTCGCTCGTCACGTCGGCTTAGGACTTAAGTCCCGCTTGTGCGCCGCCATCAAGGAATGCCAGCACCGCGCGAGATAGTTCGATGCGGTCGTCGAGGGAGCGCATCACCGTTTGTGCCACGGTTGTCGCGAGGCCAAGCTCCTGCACTTCGCCCTCTGCATCCGCATCCACGGCATCGATGACGAAGCCGGTGACCAGCGCACCGCCCACGGTGGGCTGAGCATAGTGCTTCGCCACTTCCACGGTGGTGGCCGGGACGCCAAGCTCTTGCATCATCTTCGCCGTGGGCCCCTTGATGGCCGCGCCGCCAACGATGGGCGAAACAGCCACCACCGGTGCCCCCGAACGCCTGATTCCTTCGCGCATGCCGGGCACGGCCAGCACCGGGTCCACCGACACGAAGGGATTCGACGGGCAGATGACGACACCCGTCACCTGATCGAACGGGATCGCCGGATTCACGCTGGCGCTTGCGGCACCGTGGAAGTCGAAGCCCGTGACCTCCGGGGCGCAGCGGTCGCGGACGAAGTAGTGCTGGAAGGCGAGAGGTCCATCCGCAGTGTGTACTAGCGTCCGCACCGGATCGTCGGACATGGGCAGGATTCGATGCCTAACGCCAAGACCTTGGGCGATGTGCGCGGTGGCCGCCGTGAGGGATTGCCCGGCAGCGAGGAGTTCCCGACGGCGCACGTGCAAGGCGAGGTCCTTGTCCCCGAGCCGGAACCAGGTCTCGCTGCCGAGCTCTTCGAGTGCTTCCATGAAGTGCCAGGTCTCGCCCTGCCGGCCCCAGCCGGCAACGGGGTTGGCGGAACCGGCCAGCGTGTAGGTGAGGGTGTCCACGTCCGGTGAGATGTGAAAGCCAAGGTGCTCGAAGTCATCGCCGGTGTTGACCACGAAAACCACTTCTTCCGGCGCGAGCACCCGGGCAAGGCCAAGACAGAGCTTGGCACCGCCGACGCCGCCGGTGAGGGCGAGAATGGTCATGGCGGCGTTGGCGCGCCCTTACGGGCGCGCTGGCAGTTCGCTGCGCGAACTGCTGGCCTTCGTGCTCGCATTCGCTCGCAGCTACGGCTCGAAGCCAGCGCCGCGTTTGCGGCAGAGCCTCCTAGCGCCTTGCCGGGCCGAACGCGGCTCACCGAAACAGGTCCTCTTCCAAGGGTCGGTTGATGTCGGCAGCCACCTGCCCGGCATCGCGCTCGATGGGGAATCCTCGGACGATGGCGGCGGGGGTGCGCTCGTCCGTTTCACCCATCGCCAGGGTCGCCGCGGTGGCGATGCTGTCGGCGCGGTTGATCAGCGTGACCTTCAGTTCTCGACCAAAGATGTCGCTGCCGCCGCGGCGGTCGTCGAGCACGTTGAATCCCGCCGCGCCGATGGCGACGCCGATGGTGCCGAGTCGCCAGGGTCGGTTCGCGCTGTCGGTAATGAGCACGCCAATGTCGATGCCGGTGGCGGCGCGGATGGCATCGCGCAGGCGCGTGGCGGAGGCGTCGGGGTCTTCCGGCAGCAACAGCGCTGCACCTTCATCCTCGCCTTCGCCGTGGTCGATGTTGGATTGATCGATGCCGGCGTGTGCCCCGACGAGCCCGAGCCGGTGCCGGACGATGAGCACGCCGGGCTTGTGGCGGACGACTTCCGTGGATTCGTCGAGGATGAGCTGCACGAGGCGCGGGTCTTTCTCGACCTTCTCGGCCAGTTCCGTTGCCGCTTCTGTGGGGGTGACATCCGCCAGCCGAATGAGGCGGCCTTCCGCCTTGGAGACGATCTTCTGCGCCACGGCAAGGATGTCGCCATCCTGGAGCGCGAGGCCGCTGGCGGCGATAGCACCCTGCAGCAGCGCGGCGAGGTCGTCCCCCGCCTGCACCATCGGCAGCCCCCGCACCGGCACGATGGAGATGGACGTCATGGCGACTGTCTCTTCGGGATGCAGGCGGTCCCTAGTGGTCGGCCTGACCGACGATCTGAATTCCGGAATGGGAAATCTCGTGGCGTCGGTTGATCTGGATGAGGATGCTCGTCAGCGCCTCGGCGGCGGCGGCGTTGTCGATTGGGCCAGCGTGCCAAGCCCGCATTCCGGCCTCGGTGGCAAGGGTGATCACCTTCTCCCGGGCGGCGCGCTTGTTGCCCGCCACCAGCACGTCACACTCGATCTTCACGTCTTCCTTGAGCAGATGCGCGGCCACGTTCTGGAAGGCAGAAACCACCATCACATCGTCGCCCAGATAGGCCTGCGCCCGCTTGCCGGCGCTGCCCTCCGGTGGCAACTGCACCGTCCCAACGCGAGGCGGAACCAGCGGTACGGTCACGTCGATGAGGATCTTGCCGGCGAGGCCCGCACGCACCGTTTCGAGTGTGGAAATCTGGTGCTCCGCCGGCACGGTCAGCACCACAATGTCGCCAGCCGCGGCGGCATCGGCGTTTTCCAGGGCATCGGCGGGGGTCTCGGGGCTGATCTCGTGCAGGTTGGCCACTGCCGCTTGCGCCTTGGGCAGCGTCCGTGAGCCGATGATGATGCGGTGACCGGCGCGGGACCAGCGGATGGCAAGGCCCGTTCCCAGATCGCCGGTGCCGCCGAGAATGGCAATGGATTCGCTTGTCGCCACGAGGGTCCTCCCGAGGGGCTGGTGATGCTTGCTGCGCCAGGCCCTGCCGGCGCAACGGGCCGCCCAAGGCTGGCGGCGGCGCATTATCGCCGATACTGGGAGCTTGCGGCGTAGCACGCAGTCTCGTAGTTTCCACCCCGCCGAGGACGCCGGGTCGCTGACGCGCGAGCAACGGCTTGAAGGGCTTCGGAGGGAAGGCATCCTGCCTTCCCTAGCGCCGACAGGCGCTTTCCAGCTGCCGCAATGAAGCAGGTGCGCTAGGCGCGCACCGGAAGGCAGGATGCCTTCCCTCCGACCCTCACTTCGAATCAAATCGTCTAAGCATCAACGTGTTACGCGTTTTGTTCCATACGAGGGGCGCAGCGCGTGCCCGATCGGCCCCGCATAGGCAGAATGTCGCCCTTTCGAACTTGCTTCTTGAGACGCCTACGACCAGTGAGTTCATCCCGTACTGCGCACATCGCCGAGGCGCGAGCCTTGCTCCGTTTGGGGGCGCCGATCGCCCTGACGCAGTTCTTCATCATGGCGATGGGCTTTCTAGACACCGCCATGGCCGGGCACTATGCGGCGGTGCATCAGGCCGGCGTTGGTCTGGGCGGCTATGTGCTCTGGCCCACCTTCATGCTGCTCGCCGGATGCACCATGTCGGTGACGCCGATGGTCGCCCAGATGATGGGAGCCGGGCGCGGCTCCGAGACGGGCCGCGTGGTGCGCCAAGGGCTGATCGTGGGTGGCGTGGGCAGCGTCGTCGCTGTGGTTGCGGTGGTCAACGGTGGGGTTCTCTTCGCCGCGGCAGGGGTGGACGCGGTGACCGCCGACGTCGGCGAGCGCTATCTCAAGGCCGCCGCGTTCGGCCTCCCGCCGGTGATGATCTACATGGTGCTTCGGCACGGGGCGGAAGGACTTGGTCGCACGGTGGGGCCGATGGTCATTGCCGCGCTGGCGCTGACGCTGAACGCGGTTCTCAACTATGCGTTCATCTATGGCCGCTTCGGTGCCCCGGAACTCGGCGGCGAGGGCTGTGGCTGGGCCACCGCCATCGTCATGTGGTTCGAGCTTGGTGCCATCGTCTTGTTGTGGCGGCGTCGACCATTCCGCGCGACCGGCCTTTGGCAACGCCGAGAGCATGGGCGAGCGCAGGAGGTCTACATCGGCCGCATCCTCAAGATCGGCGTTCCCATTGGCTTGTCATCGTTCGTCAGCATGGGGCTGTATGCCGCCGTGGGCATCCTCATAGGCGGCCTGGGGGTGGTGCCGGTGGCCGCGCACAACATCGCCGGCCACATCAACTGGGCCACCTTCGTGGCGCCGATGGCACTCGGCTCCGCCGCCGGCATCCGCATCGGCTTCCATGTCGGTGGCGGAGACCTGGCCGGTGCCGCCCGGGTGGCGCGAACGGCATTCCTGCTGTCGATTGGCTATGCCGTCACCATCAGCGTGGCGCTGGTGCTGGCGCGCAATGTGGTGGTGCTGGTGTACAGCAACGACGCCGCCGTGATTGGCGTCGCGGCAACGCTCATCCTCTTCATCGCCGTCTATCAGATCTTCGACGACGCCCAAGCCACGATGGCGGGGTCGCTCAGAGGCTACAAGGACACTCGCGTGCCGATGCTCTACTCGGTGGCCGGCTACTGGCTACTGGCGTTCCCGGTGGGCCTTGCACTCGGCTATGGCTGGAGAGAAATCCCGGAGCTCGGCGTCTATGGCTTCTGGATCGGCCTTTCTGTGGGCCTTGCTGCCGTCGCGGTAGCGATGGGGTTGCGGCTGCTCTCCACGAGCCGCAATGAGGAGCGCATCTCGGTCCTTTCGCGCTAGCGCGGACTACCGCCTCCGCACAGCCCGCAGGCGGCCCCCCTCCGAGAAACGGCGAGGAACGCCGTTTCTCGACTCCCCCGCAAGGGGGGAGTGACAGGAAAGTGCGCGCCACCGCGGTCGTTGGGGATGCGAGGGCCTTCCTGTCACTCCCCCCTTGCGGGGGAGTCGAAAAGCGCCTCGCTTTTCGGAGGGGGGGCTTCTCGCAAGGGGGTCTCAACTCGGGCGCAGCCTCCTAGCTTAGCTGGCGCGCCCCTGAAGGGCGCGCGTGCTCGCGTTCGCTGGCAGCTAGGGCTAGGAGGTAAGTGGCGTGGAAACGGCGCTAGCGTCGGCGGCGACCGATGGTGTGGTACGGTTTTCGTTTCATTTCACGATTGGAGCGGGCGCAATGCGTATCGGAGTGATGGTGGGTGCCGACGGATTCGGTGCGTCGATCGACGGCATCGTCGAGAGCGCCCGCGAGGTGGAGGCGGCCGGGCTGCACACGCTGTGGATGGCCAACATCTTCTCCTTCGATGCCATCTCCACCCTCTCCATCGTCGGTCGCGAGGTGCCGCGCATCGGTCTCGGCACCGCCGTCACGCCAACCTATCCGCGCCATCCGACGGCACTCGCGCAACAGGCGCTCACCGCCTCCGCGGCCACCGGCAACCGCTTCACGCTCGGCATTGGCCTCTCCCACAAGATCGTGATCGAGAACATGCTTGGGCTCTCCTACGACCGCCCCGCGGCCCACATGCGGGAGTACCTCGAAGTGCTGATGCCGCTCCTGCGGGGCGAAACCGTGAACCATCAGGGCGAGCAGTATCGAGTTGCGCTGGGGCTGACAGTGCCTGGCGCCGAACCCACGCCAACTGTGGTGGCGGCCTTGGGGCCCCTCATGCTGCGCGTCGCCGGCCAACTTGCCGACGGCACCAACACCTGGATGGTGGGGCCGAAGACGATGGAACAACACATCGTTGCCAATATCAGCAAGGCGGCGGAGGACGCAGGCCGCCCGGCGCCAACCGTGGTCGCCGGCGTCCCGATCATCCTCACCAGGAAGCCGGACGATGCCCGCGAACGCATCGCCGAAGGGCTGACGATGTACGGCCAGCTCCCCTCCTATCGCTCCATGCTGGACCGGGAAGGTGCCGAAGGCCCGGCCGACATCGCCATCGTCGGCGACGAAAACGCCCTGCGCGGTGAAATCGACCGCTACCGCAATGCCGGCGTCACCGACCTCAACGCCGCCATCATGAATGTGGAAGACGGTGCCCGCACCCGCACGTTGGAGTTCCTGTCGAGCCTCGTATAGAGGAACGCAAGGTCCGCCAGCGACGAAGGGGCCTCCGGAGGGAAGGCATTCTGCTAACGCGCCCGAAGGGCGCGCCCCTAGCGCCGACAGGCGCCATCTCGTTGCAAGTCGCGCTCAGCGCGCCAGAGGGCGCGCAGGGAAGGCAGAATGCCTTCCCTCCGAAGGCCCGCCTTGCCGTAGGTGCGAGCGGACGCGAGCACGAAGGCCAGCTGTTCGCGCCAGCGAACTGCCAGCGCGCCCGTCAGGGCCTAGCCCTCCCCCTTGCCATCTGCAACCGCCGGTGGTTCGGAGTATGTTTCGAGGCGAACGTAGCTTGCGGGTAGGAGTTGGGCAATGGCACCGAGAGGATTCCGTTCGGGTGGACGTTGTCGTGGGCCAAGGCATCGCCTAGAGGGCTCGCGAACTCAGTTCGGGACGATGCCGGTGAAAGTGGCCGTGGCGTTCATTGGGGCGCTTGCCTTCACGGCCGTTGCGGAGGAGATCGGCACAGTCGATACCGCATTCCAGCTGCTCGGGCCCGACCACAAGGTGGCCGTCGATGCATTCGACGACGAGCAAGTGCAAGGCGTCGCCTGCCATGTCAGCCGCGCCGTGGCTGGGGGCCTCACCAGTGTGGTGGGGCTCGCGGAGGACACCTCCGACGCCTCCATCGCTTGCCGCCAGGTGGGCCCCATCCGCATCAGCGGCAAGCTGGACGCCGGTGATGCTGTCTTCAGCGAACGCCGCTCGGCCCTCTTCAAGCGCCTCAGCGTGGTCCGCTTCTGCGACGAGACCCGCAACACCCTCGTCTATCTCGTGTACAGCGAGAAACTGGTGGACGGCTCACCCAAGAACGCCATCTCCACCGTCCCCATCATGCCTTGGCCCGGAGACGAAACCCCACTGGCCCGCTGTGACGACGGGCAATAGCAGTGCCGGGCAGATTGTGCGGTGCGGATTTAGCGTAGTCTTCGGTTCATGTGCGATTGCGTGCCACAAACGGAGTGAAGTGAATGAGCCACGATCTTGTGATTCGGGACGGTCTGGTGGTCGATGGCTCGGGTGGCGAACCGTTCGCTGCTGATCTCGCGGTGGATGGGGACACCATCACGGCCATCGGTCGGGTGCAGGAGCGCGGGCGCGAGGAGATTCGTGCCGATGGCCTTACCGTGACGCCGGGCTTCATCGACCTGCACACGCACCTCGACGCCCAGATCGGCTGGGACCCAATGCTGACGCCGGTCTCCTGGCATGGCGTCACGACGGCACTGCTCGGCAACTGCGGGGTCACCTTCGCGCCCTGCAAGCCACAAGACCGGCAGTTCCTCGCCGAGATGATGGAGACGGTCGAGGACATTCCCCGCGAGGCCATCCTCTCGGGCCTGCCGTGGAACTGGGAGAGCTACGGCGAATACCTCAACGCCTTGGAAGGCATGAACCCGGCCATCAACGTCACCGGCATGGTTGGCCACGGCGCGGTGCGCTTCTATGTGATGGGGGAGCGCGGCATCGACGAGAACCCGACGCCGGAGGAAACCGCTCGCATCGCCGAAGTGGCCGGACAGTCTGTGCGTGACGGCGCCATCGGCTTCTCCACCAACCGCCTTCCCGCCCACCGGCTGCCCGATGGCCGCTCCATCCCCGGCACGTTTGCGGAAGCGGGTGAACTCGAAGCCATCGCCCGGCAAGTGGGCGCGCACAACGGCCTGATGCAGAACGTGCCGTGGTACGACAAGAACGCCATCGGCCGCGACCTCGAGTTCCTTGGCCGCCAGGCCCGCGCCGGCAACGGCCGGGTGCTGTTCAGCGTCGTCGAAACCGAGAGCTTCCGCTTCGACGACCCGCACCAGATCGTCGAAGACCTGCGCGCCGAGGGACTTGAGATCTACGGCGTCACCGTGCCGCGCCCCGGCGGCTTCGTCTCAGCGCTCAAGACCAACATCTTCTTCCCCGCCTGGTCGAAGCTGCGCGAACTAGACGTGGATCGTCGCTTGGACGCCATTCGCGATCCGGCATTCCGCGCCGAACTCGTGACTGCCGCAAAGGCAGACCCAGCGAGCGATGCCTTCGCCGCGGGCCTTCGCTGGGTTGGCGACGGCGACCGCCCCATCTACACCAAGCCGGCCGAGGACAACCTCGCGGCGCTGGCAGCCGCGGCTGGCGAGCACCCGGCCGAAACTTGGCTGCGGCTGGTGCTCGAAAGCGACGGCAGCGCAATCTTCCATCGCCCCTTCTTCAACATGAACTTCGACGCGGTGGAAGCGCTGATGGAGCGCGACTGGGTAGTGCCGGGCCTAGGCGACGCTGGCGCCCACGTCTCCCAGATCATGGATTCCGGCTGGGCCTCGTTCCTTCTCAGCCATTGGGTGCGCGACCAAGGCAAGCTCTCGCTGGCGGAAGCGGTTCGCCGCATGACCAGCTCCGCTGCCCGCGTGCTGGACCTCAAGGACCGCGGCACGTTGGCTCCTGGAATGAAGGCCGACATCAACGTGCTCGACCCGGAGCGGGTGGAAGAACGCCGACCCGAAGTGGTCCGCGACTTCCCCCACGGCAAGAGCCGTCTCATCCAACGCGCAGTCGGCTACAAGGCCACCGCCGTTAACGGCCAGGTGATCCTTCGCGACGACGAGCACACGGGCGAACGCCCCGGAAAGGTGATCCGCAGCAGCGGCTAGGAAGCTGCGCCGCAGAACGCAGGTCGTAGCTTCCACCCCGCCGAGGACGCCGAGCTGCTGACGTGCGAGCAACAGGCTTGAAGGACCTCGGAGGGAAGGCATTCTGCCTTCCTTAAGCGCCGGTAGGCGCTTTTCTCCCAGCACAATGAAGCAGGTGCGCTGGCGCAGAGAAGGCAGAATGCCTTCCCTCCGAAGCCTTCATTTCGAGTCAAATCGTCCAAACATCAGCGCGTTACGCGTTTGTCCATACGAGGGACGGGACAAGCCCCTCCCTACGGCCGCGGGCTCTTGCGCGCCGAGGTTGGCAGAGGATTCCTAAGCCGGTTCGGCGAGGAACACGGGGATCTTGCGGCTGGTCTTGTTCTGGTAGTCCTCGTAGGGGGGATAGGCGGCGACGGCCAGGGCCCAGAGCCGAGCCCGTTCGGCATCGTCCGTGATTTCCCGCACGCGCATCTCGGATACATTCGCGCGGTCGCGAATCTGCACCGAGGCGTTGGCGCGGAGGTTATAGACCCACACGGGGTTCTTCGGCGCACCGCCTTGGGAACCTACCAAGACGTAGCTGCCGTCGTCCTCAACCCGCATCAACGGGGTCTTGCGGACGGCGCCGGTCTTGTTGCCGGTGTGGGTGACGATGATGCAGGGGAGGCCCGTCTGCATGAGCTCCACGCCCTCGGCGCCGTTGCTGCCTTCGTATAGCTCCACCTGATCGCGCACCCACTTGATGGGCGTAGGGATGTACTCGGCCACTTCTCTTGACCCCTCTTGCTGGCAAATGGAGAAAGCCTATCACTTGGCAGTTTTTCGTGAGTCCGTGCGTCGCTGGTGGTGTCTCACTTTGACTTGCAGCACGTGCGCCGTTTTGGACGGAGGGCGTCCCGTCCTCCCGCGCCCGCAAGGGCGCGCATCTTCCTGGTGTAGCGAGTGTTCTGCGCGCCTGACGGCGCGATGGAGGGCGGGACGCCCTCCCTCCAGAGCGGCGCTGGCACAGCCAGTCGAACACGATCGCACCGAGGCCGGTGGCTATACTCGTTCTCCCTCAAAGGCGCGGCGACGACTCATGAGCGAGAGACCAAGGCGCAACGAGAACGGCGTTCCGGAGATCCCCGTCGAATTCCTGCCGCAGAATGTCGCAGCGCTGTCGGATGAGGCGTCCCAGCTTCAAGATGCACGCTGGTTTCGTTCCGGCGAGCCGTTCCGCTCCATGCACCGCAACAACCCGTGGCTGAAGCCGCCGGTCGGCGGCAATGGCCTTCGCGCCAAGAGGCCCGAGGGCTCGCTCACGAAACGCTTCCATTGCCCACTCTTCGAGGCCGGTCGCAGTGGCGAAGGCGGGGGCCTGAACGGCACGCCGTACTACGACACCACCGTTCCCCGCAAGCACGACTACTGGAAGCGCTTCGACGACCTGCCGCGAGAGACCAAGGACATCCACAAGGCGCGCCGCGACCTCGACAAGTACGGCTTCTGCCTCATCGAAGACGCCATGAGCGAGTTTCAGTGCGCCCACATGCTGGACCGCCTGAAGCGCCAGGCGGAAGCGGAACGGGAGTGCGGCCTCGCCGACATGACGCCGCACTTCCACATCATGTGGACGCTCGTCAACAAGGGCGACTGCTTCGCCAAGTGCATCGAGTTCGACCCGGAGTGGGTGCAGGGCGGGCCGATGCTCGAGCAGCTCAATGAGGAGCTTCTCGGCCCCGGCAACTACGCCTATTCCTTCGCCTCCAACATCGCCCGCCCAGGCAGCTATCCGCAGAACCTGCATCAGGATTCGGGCGCCATTCACCCGATCCAGACGCCGCACGCGCCGATCCTCGTCAACACCGTGTACATCATGCAGGACGTGAACGAGGTGAACGGCGGCACGCTGGTGATTCCCACCAGCCACCGCCTGGTCTCTCAAGTGCCCGCCGGCGGTGAAGTGGGGCCCCTGCCGCCGGCGGTGAACGTGGAAGCCAAGGGCGGAACGGTGATGTTGATGGACGGTCGCCTGTTGCACGGCACCGGCGTCAACCACACCGACGAATGGCGCTACATCATGACCAACTCGAACGTGAAGCCGTGGCTGCGCCAGCAGGAAAACTGGCAGCTATCGGTCGATCCGGAGGTGCTGGCGAACGCATCCGACAAGCTCCTTGCCCGCATGGGATACCACTCCTCGGGCCTGCTCGAAATCGCCTCCTACTCTGGCCCCAAGACTACCGTTGGGATGCGTTTGGCGATGGAGAAGGGCGAATACCGCCGCATCCGCGCGATGGACTCGCCCGTGCAACCGAACTCCGCGACCAGCTAACGATCTATCGGATGAAGAAGCGCATCGAGGCCGCTCGCGCGCCCTGACGGGCGCGTTGGCAGTTCGCTACGCGAACTGCTGGCCTTCGTTGCTCGAATTCGCCCGCAGCTACGGCTAGTACCAGCGCCGTTTCAAAAGGCGCAGCCTCCTAGGGAGCACCAACGGGCGCTCCTTCGTGGTTCCAACCCGCCGAGGACGCCGGGTCGCCGATGCACTGGGAACAGGCCGGCGCATTCGCCGCATTGCCAGCGGGCGTGCCTACTCGATCACCGTGAGCTCCGACACCACCTTCGCGCCCATTGTCGGCTGCGTCAGATCGGTCTTCACCGTCCGGTGCGGCTTGGCGCGGGTTGCCCATACATTGCCGGCCGTGCCGTCGTCGCCTCGGAACTCGACGACAAACGCATCGAACGTGCCGGCGGGAGTCTCGACCGTTTCCTCCGCCGTCACCGTCACCCGCACGACTTGCACGGTGGCCATCGCCGGCTGGAACGAGCGCAGTTGGGTCTCGAAACCCACCGCGAGGGGCATGGCGGCAAGGGCCGACTCGATGTGGCCGACGGTGGGCCCGTCGAGCTTGATGTCGATGGGCTGCGTCGTGCCGGACATCCCCATCTCGCCAGTGATGGCCTCGTCGGTATAGTCGAGGGTGATGCGAGCGGGGCCCTGTTCAAGGATGCGGTGGACAGGACGCAGATCGCGAGCGCCGAGCATGACGGTGTCCACGGCCTGCCCCATGGGTGACTCGATGGTCGTGGCAACCTGCCAGACTTCCTCACCTTCGTGCGTGGCGCGGGTTCTCGCGACCTTGCTGGACATGGCGAGGGATTGCCCGCCCGCCTGCATCTGCAGCTCGTAGGTCAGCGTCTCCGGTTCGAACGAACTGGCGTCGAGTTCGACCTTTGGCGCGTCATCGGATGCGACCACGACATCGGGCATCTGAACGTCGTTGATGTCGACGTTCAGAGCCGCCAGCCGCTCGGCCACATCCGCTGCCATGCCTTCCTGCGCCCGTCCACCCAAATGCTCGGCGAAGAAGCTCTCGACGCGCGCGAACATGGCGAGGCGGTTTTCGCGACCGATGAAGCCGTGGCCTTCGTCCGGCGCCAGCATGTATTCCACCGGGCGTTCGAGTTCGCGCAGGCGCACCACGATCTGCTCGGACTCCGCCTTCTTCACCCGCGGGTCGTTCGCGCCCTGGATGATGAGGAGCGGCGCTTCGATGTTCTCGGCGTGGAAGAAGGGGGATTGTGACTCCAGTCGAGCGCGATCCTCCGGGTCGTCCGGGTCACCGACTCGGCGCATGAACATCTGCTTGACAGGGAGCCAGTACGGCGGGATCGAGTTCATCAGGGTGATGATGTTTGACGGGCCGACGATCGACACACCAGCGGCGTAGAGCTCTGGCGTGAACGTCACGCCGGCGAGCGTCGCATAGCCCCCGTAGGAGCCGCCCATGATGCCCACCCGGTCTGGATCGGCGATGCCTTGGTCGATGAGGTATTGCACGCCATCGGTGATGTCGTGCTGCATGACGCCGGTGCCCCACTCGCCGTTGCCTTCGTTGAGAAAGCGCTTGCCAAAGCCGGCCGAGCCGCGGAAATTCGGGCTCATTACCGCGTAGCCCCGGTTGGCGAGGAACTGCGTCAATGGGCCATATCCCCAGGTGTCGCGGCCCCATGGCCCGCCATGCGGCATGATCACAGTGGGCAGCTTCTGCGGCGCGACACCTTTCGGAACTACCAGATACCCGGGAATCTCGCGGCCGTCCCGCGCCTCGTAGCGGATGGGCTGCATGTTGGCGAGCTGATCGCTCGGCAACTCGGGCCGCGAGTCGTAGAGCTTGTCCAGAGTCTTCTCGGCGCGGCTGAACAGATACACGGCACCGGGGTTGACGTCGCTGGTGACGGCAACGATGGACAGCGTTTCGTCCTCGGTGGATGACGGATACCCGAGCTCGCCCTCCGGCAACCGTTCCCTGACCCACGCGAGTTCGTTCGCGAATGCCTCGGTGCGGGGATAGATGCGCTGCCGGTCGCCGACGTACACCGTGGCGACGAGCTCGTCGGTGGCATCGGAAAAAACCGCGCCGCCAAGGTCCACCTCGGCGTGCGGGTCAACATCGACGAGTTCCGCGTCGCCCGTAGCAACATCCACCAGCAGCAGGCGAATCAGGTCCTCGCCCTTGTTGCTCGCCACATACACGCGCTCGCCGTCCTTGTGGAATCGACTGGCCGCACACGTCTCCTCCCAGTTGCAGCCATAGAGCACACGCCCGAGCGCACCGTCCTCGACGACGATGATGTCTGTGCCGCCATCGGGTCGCTCGCGCATGGCGAGGCGCACTTCGCCAGCGAGATCCGTGATCCATGCGCTGACGTTGACGTTGTTCTCGATCAGCAGCTCGCGCTCACCGGTGTCGATGTCGAGCCGATAGACATCGTGCAGCGATGCATCGCGGTCGTTCAGCCCGATGATGATCTGCCCCGGCGTTCCCTCCGGCACCGCGTAGATCAGGGCGCGTATGCCCTCGATGGGTGTGAGGTCACGCGCCGGCGGAACCCCGGACTCCTCATCGGCTTCAGCCCCAGGATCGACAGCGTAGACGTGGTAGTCCTCCGTGCCCCCTTCGTCCTGCACGAACAGCACATAGCGACTGTCCTCGGTCCAGAAATGACCACCGAGCGGGCGCTTGGTGTCAGCGGTAAGGGGGCGCGCCGCATCGAACGGCTCGTCAATCCCCTTCACCCAAACGTTCACCACCCCCTGATAGGGCTTGCGGAACGAAATCCACTTTCCGTCCGGCGAAAGCTGCGCCCCGGAAATCTCGGGATCGCCGAAGAAGACGTTGCGATCGATGAGCGGCGGTAAGCCAGCGAGCGGGTCGCCCCCGGCAGCATCTTCGGCAATCGCCGGCCCGCCACAAGCAAGGGCACAGATGCAAAGCAGGCCATAGGCAATCCGGCCCTTCACGCGTTTCTGATCCGCTGGGTGACCGAGCATGTTTGCTCCAGTTCGTCGCGTTACGGTGGACGAATCGTAACCCAGCGTATGGAGAGCAGCGGGGGACGACTCTGCACAAACCGGTGATGCGGCTGGGGGCTCCACTGGACTTCCGGTGGAAACACTAGCGCGCGCTGACGGGCGCGAAGGCACGGACGAGAAAGGTGTGGTCGTGCAGCCGGTGACGCGGTCTGCAAGCGCAAGAACGTGCCTGGCAAGGCGGACCTCGCGACAGACAGCCTGTGGGGCAGGTCGAGGCGTGTCCCCTGACCGCGCAGGCGCACCGTCGTTCGCAAACCGTCAGGTCCGCCCGGAGACGGGTGGTCGCTGCCGCTTCGGCTCGACCGAAAGCGGCCTGCCCGCCAGCCGCGGCCCCGCCGATTGCAGGTGGCAGGCGACCCAGCCGCCACCGTCGACGGGCGAGGGCGACGGCATCTCGCGGCGACAGACGTCCATGGCATGCGTGCAGCGGGTATGGAACGGACAGCCCGGCGGCGGGGCGATGGGGCTCGGGAGTTCGGTCGCCGGCATCTGCCGGCGCGCGGCCTTGCGCAGGCGCTGGGCGGCGACGTCGGCGACGGGAGCCGCGGCCAGCAGCATCTCGGTGTAGGGATGCGCGGGCAGTTCGTGCACCCGGTCCACCGGCCCGAGTTCGACCAGCCGGCCGAGGTACATGACGCCGACCCGGTGGCTGATATGCCGCACTACGGCGAGGTCGTGGGCGATGAAGAGGTAAGCGATGCCGAAGGACGCCTGCAGCTCTTCGAGCAGGTTGATGGCCTGACTCTGTGTCGAGACGTCCAGGGCGCTTACCGGTTCGTCGCAGACGATCAGGCGGGGCTCGAGCGCCAGCGCCCGGGCGACGGCGATGCGTTGGCGCTGGCCGCCCGAGAACTCGGACGGATAGCGCTCGAGGTGATAGTGGGCGAGACCGACGCGTCCGAGCAGCTCGGCGACCCGCGAATCCCGTTCGGCTCCACGCAGGCCAAAGTGAATGGTGAGTGGCTCGCCGACGATGTCCGCGACCACCATGGATGGATTCAGGGAGGCTTGCGGGTCCTGGAACACGACCTGCAGGTCGCGCCGGAAATCGAGCATGCGGCCCGTGAGGTTCCGCACCTCCCGGCCGTCGAGGCGAATCGCCCCCCGCTTCGCGTCGACGAGCCGCAGCAGGGCGCGCCCGAGGGTGGACTTGCCCGAGCCCGACTCGCCGACGATGCCGAGCGTCTCGCCGCGCTCGATGCCGAAGCTCACGCCGGCGACGGCATGCACGGTATAGGACGCCGCACCGAACAGCCCGCGCCGAACGCGGAAGTCGACGTGCAGGTCCTCGACTTCGAGCAACGGGGTGTTGGCCCCGGGCGCGGCGTGGGCCACTACCAACCCTGGGCGGGGTCGATTTCGGCCAGGCGCACGCAGCGGGCGGCACGCTCCGTTGCCACCTCGCCGAGGGCGATGTCGCCGTTTGTGCACTCGGCACTTGCGTGCGGACAGCGTGGATGGAAACGACACCCTTGCGGCCAGGCCCAGGCTGGCGGCACCGTTCCTCCAATCTGGGGCAGCGCTTCCTGCCGGACGCCGCCCTGGGGCATCGAGGCCAGCAGCCCATTGGTGTACGGATGCGCGGGCTCGGCGAGCAGAGGCTCGGCCGGCCCGCGCTCGACGATCATGCCGGCATACATGACCAGTGCCTCGTCGCACATGTCGGCGATGACGCCGAGATCGTGCGTGATGAGCAGGATCGCCATGCCGTGCTCTTCCTGCAGTGCCGTCAGGAGGTCGAGTACCTGCGCCTGGATGGTGACGTCGAGCGCGGTGGTGGGCTCGTCGGCGATGAGGAGCTTCGGATTGCAGGCGAGCGCCATGGCGATCATTGCCCGCTGCGCCATGCCGCCGGAGAACTGGTGCGGATAGTCGTCGGCACGCTGCGCCGCGCCGGGTATGCCGACATGGTCGAGCAGCTCGACCGCTCGCGCCGCGGCCTGGCGCCGCGTCAGCCTCTCGTGGACGCGCAAGGTCTCGGTGATCTGGTGGCGGACGGTGAAGGCGGGATTCAGGCTGGCCGAAGGCTCCTGGAAGATCATGGCGATCTCGTCGCCGCGGATGCGGTTCAGTTCGCTCCTCGGCATGCCGACGAGTTCCCGCCCCGCGAAGCGGATGGAGCCGCGGCCGATGCGTCCCGCCTCGCCGAGGAGACCCATGATAGCCATCGCGGTCACCGACTTGCCGCAGCCGGACTCGCCGACGAGGCCCACGGTGCGTCCGGCGCGTACCTCGAAGTCGACGCCGCTCACCACCGTCAGTTCGCCGCCGCGCGGCGCCGGGAAGCTCACTTCGAGATCGCGCACCACGAGGAGCGGCGTGTCTTCGGCGGCGGGGATTCCCGCCAAGCGACCGGGCGCGCCGACCCCGCCCGCCGGTTTGTGCGCCGCGGCCGGATGCACCTCGACCCTGGCGAGCGCGTCGCGCAGGCCGTCGCCGACCAGATTGAAGGCGAGCACGCTGAAGACGATCATCAAGCCAGGCGGTGCCACCATGAACGGATGGTGGTGCAGATAGTTCTGTGCGGTCGCGAGCATGACGCCCCAGCTCGCCTCGGGCGGCTGCACGCCGAGCCCGATGAAGGACAGTCCGGCCTCGGCGAGCAGCACGTAGGCGAAGGTGAGCGTCGTCTGCACGGTGAGCGGACCCGTCACGTTCGGCAGCACATGGCGTATGAGAATGCGCGCGGTCGCCGCGCCGCTGACTCTCGCGGCGTCGACGTAAACCGCCTCGCGCACCTCGAGCGCGGTTGCACGCATGAGACGGAAGAAGGCCGTCGCGTTGGCGACGCCGAGGGCGATCATGGCGTTGGTAAGGCTCGGCCCCAGGATCGCGAGGATGGCGATCGCGACCAACAGGGCGGGGAGCGCGATGATGGCTTCGACCACGCGCATGGCGATGCGGTCCCACCAGCCGCCGAAGTACCCCGAGAGCAATCCGAGCGGCGCGCCGAGCCCGAGCGCGATGCCGACGCCGAGGGCCGCGGCCTTCAGCGCCACGGCGGTCGCGGCGACGATGCGGGCGAGCGTGCTGCGCCCGAGATGGTCCGTACCGAGCCAGTGCTCGGCCGAGGGGCCCTCGAAGGTGCGGGCGAGGTCGATGGTCAACGGGTCCTGGGGCACCACGTGCAGTCCGGCGAGTGCGATCAGCACGAGCGCCGTGAGATAGCCGGCCGAAACGACCGCCGGCCGGTGCTGCAGGAAGGCGCGCAGGAAGCGTTCGCTGCCTGTTAGCGGCGCGGCACTTCCCATCGCGTCGTCCTCGAGCGGCGCCGCGGCGGCGCGAGGTGCGCTCACGCCGGCCTCATCCTAGGATTGACGTAGCTGTAGGCGACGTCCACGGCGATGTTGACGGCGACGATCACCAGCGTGCCCATCATCACCACGCCCTGCATGATCGGGATGTTCTGGGTGCGCACGGCCTCGATGGCGAGGGAGCCGAAGCCGTTCAGACCAAACACCTGCTCGACGATCAGCGCGCCGCCGAGCAATCCGTTGACCTGAAAGCCGATGGTCGTGACGATCGGCACCGCAGCGTTCTTCAGCGCATGACGGAAGGTCACGGTGCGTTCCGGCAGGCCCTTGGCCCGCGCCGTGCGGATGTAGTCGGTGGCGAGCACATCGATGACCGCGCCGCGGGTTTGCCGCGCCAGCGCCGCGCTTGCCGACGTGCCGAGCGCAACGGACGCGAGCGCCACGCTGCGCAGCCACTCGACGACGCTCTCGGTCGGCGGCGTGAAGCCCGTCGCCGGCAGTAGCTGCCACCACAAGGCGAACGGAATCACCAGGATGATGGCGATCCAGAAGTTCGGCAGCGCCTGGCCGACGGTCGCGCCGAGGACCGCCGCGCGGTCTACCAGCGAGCCGCGGTGCAGGCCCGCCCAGACCCCGGCGGGAACGCCGATCAGCACCCCGACCAGCATTCCCCCGAACGTCAGCGACAGCGTCACCGGCAAGGTGTCGAGGACGGCATCGACCACGGTCTGGCTGTTGTAGGCGGAGGTGCCGAGGTCTCCCTGCACGGCCTTGAAGAGCCAGCGTCCGTACTGGATGACGAACGGATCGTCGAGACCGAGTTTGTCGCCGAGTTCCTCGTACTGCTCCGGGGTCGCATCGACCCCTAGAACGATGTCGCGGATGTCGCCGGGCACGAGGTGCAGCATCAGGAAGGTCAGGAACGAGACGATCAGGAGCAGGGGGACGAGCCCCACGATGCGCGCCGCGAGCAGCTTCAGCATGTGTGCGTCGACGCCGCCGGGGTGCCGGTCGGACGGCTCATCGGGCTGCCGCCGCAACCGGGAGGGAGCGCAACCGGATGTCTCGCATCAACGGGTCGATGAAGCGTCCGACCCGCACGCCAGTGAGCTTGTTCGCGTCATAGACCACGAGGTCGTCGATCTGTAGGTACACGAGGGTCAGCACGTCCTTGACCACGATGTTGAAGTACTCGCGGTAGTTGCGGTGCCGCAGGTCCGCATCGAGGCTCTCGATCGCTTCCGCGGCGAGCCGTTCGAGCCGCTCGTCCTCGTAGCCGAAGGGGTTGAAGCCGGCGGTGACGGACCAGATCGCGGGGTGGCGGCTGTCGGGGTCGAAGTTCGGGTAGCCGATGGTGTTGACCGGGTAGTCGCGGCTGCGGGCCAGCGCCGCGATGCTGCCGTTCTCGATGACTTCGATGCGCATGTCGATACCGACCCGACGCAGGTAGGCCTGGACGGCCTCGTACTGCGGGACGCTGCTCGCCGTGACGGGTACGGTGAAGGCGAACGTGTCGATGCCGGCTTCGTCGAGCAGGGCCCGGGCGCGTTCCGGATCGTATGAGAAGAAACCCTCGAGCTCCGGGTCGTGGCCGATGTGGCCGGGGCGCATCGGCTGCGAGGTGGGCCGCGCATAGCCGAAGTACACCGCATCCGCGATCGCCTGACGGTCCACCGCGAAGCCGAGCGCCTGGCGTACCCGGGGGTCGCCCATCTCCGGCACCAGGTCTCCGGAGCGGTCCAGAATCGTCAGCCCGAACCAGCGGTTGGCGCGCTGGCTGACGGCAAAGCCCCGGTCGCGTGCGGGTGCGGCCTCGGTCGGGCCCACCACGGCAATGTCGATCTGGCCCGAAATGAGGGCGTTCAGGCGCGCGCGGTTGTTCGTGAGTTCATGGACGTCGACGGCCGGCGCGTCGCGAAAGGCCGGATCGAAGTAGTCCGGGTTTGGCACGAAGTGCAGCACTTCGCCGAGTACCGAGCGCGCCCGGTCGTAGCGCCACGGCCCGGTGCCCACGGGATTGAGGTCGAGATCCTCGTTGTCGAAAGCGGCGGGACTCACCATCAGCCCCGGCGATCCGCCGAGGTTGGGGAGCAGCCTCGGATCCGGGAAGTGCAGGTGGAGCCTCAGGGTGAAGCGGTCCAGCACCTCGGCCGCGTACATCGACGCGACGGTGTTGATCCGCGGCCCCTTCAGTTCCATCAGCCGATCGAGGTTGGCCTTGGCGACGTGCGCGTCGAACCGCTCGCCGTCAATGAAGCGCACGCCCCGGCGCAGGGTCAGGTCGATGGTGTGCTCGTCGGGCCAGGTCCACGAAGTCGCGAGTCCCGGAAGGGCCTCGCTCAAGCTGTCGGGGTTGATGCTCGTCAGGCCGTCGTAGACCAGCGTCAGGTAGGTCGAGAACTGCGGTCCCGTGTCGGCGACGTGCGGGTCGAACGTGACCATCGGGCTCGGGGTGCCGAAGCGTACCGTCTGGCCGGCGTCGGCCACCGGGAGGGCCGGCGCGTCCGCCTCGCGGTGCGAACAGGCGGCCAGCGACAGAACGCCGCAGACCGCGAACGTGCGGACGGCGCACCGACCCGGCAGCAGATCGAGCGAGATCACGGGTTCCTCATAGATCTCTCCAGCGTGTGCGTCACGTTCGACCGCTGGCGGCGGTCCGAAAGGCACGACGCCAGCAGGGTGCTCAGCCCCAGCCTCTCGTCGCCGGCCTTGAGCAGAATCGCGCCGCCGTCGGAACTGCTCCGCCTCTGGTCGAACCGCGCAACCACAGCCTGCTTCGGGAGGTTCGCGAACAGCACACCCTGTTTGCTGGCACGGTGCGACATGCGCAAGCACCTTCTGTCGGCAACTGGCTGTTTGTCAAAACCATTTTTCCACACCAAGGGCCTGCACTCCATCCACACACGACTAGTCCGGGCTAGCGCGCCCCTGACGGGCGCGTCGGCAGTTCGCTGCGCGAACTGCTGGCCTTCGGGTTTGCATCCGCTCACCACTCCGGCTAGGAGCCCGCGCCGTTTTCTACGGCGCAGCCTCCTAGCGGCTTTCCATCGAGTTCTTGAGGGCGGTGGCCGTGTCCACGGCTTCGTTGGTGTCGGGTGGGTTTCGTCGGCGTCGGCGGTTTGTTCGGTGTGGTGGTTCCTCAGACGCCTCAAAGCCTGTCGGATTGTTGCTGGCCGGTTGGATGGACGGGCTTGCGGGTGCCCGGTCGCTGCGGGTCACGTGTTGGGTTAGGTCCACCACGTTGGCGGCGTCGAGGGGATAGCTGCTTGGGTGGCAGGTGAATATGACCACTTGGACGCGTTGCGCAGCTTCGGTGAGGACGCCCTGCATGGCGTTCATGCGGGTGGTGTCGGATTGGGTGAGTTGGTCGTCTAGGATGACGAAGGTGCCCAAGGCTTCGGCGATGGCGAGGCGGAGGAGGAGGGCGATCTGTTCCTGCGTGCCGATGGAGAGGCTTTTGAACGGGCGGTCGCCGCCGGCGAGGGCGATGCCGGTGGCGTTGAGCTGGGGGCCGATGGCGATGTCGCCGTAGCGGCCGCCGGTTAGGGCGCCCATGCGGCGGCTCACGGGTTCCACGAGGGCGTTGCCTAGGTGGGCGGCGCTGGCTTGGTTGGCTTCGGCCAGGGTGTCGCCGAGCAGTCGCCAGGCTTCGTAGTCGAGTTCTAGTTCGTGTTCGCGGCTGTCGAGGGCCTTGACGGTCTCCTCCACCTGCTCGCGCTTTTCGTCGAGCACCTGGCCGCCCATCTGTTCGAGAGCGCCCTCGGCCTTGCGCAGTTCCAGTTCGAGCTCGGTGACTAGCTGCCCTGCACGTTCGGCTTGGGTTTCGGCTTCGGTGACGTCGGTCGCGTCTTCGATGGCAGGCAGTTGCGCCAAGGCTTGCGTTGCGGCTTCGAGCGCGTCCTTTGCGCCGTCGAGGTCCTCGCCTTCGGCGTTGGCTCGCAAGGGCCCGGTTTCGCCTTGCAGGCGGGCGAGGTGCGTTTGCGCTGCGGCGAGAGCATCGGTGTTTTCCTGCCATGCTTGCGTGGCCGAGGTGAGGCGTTGTTCGAGTTCCTCGTGGGCTTGGCGGGCGGCGTCCGCTTCGGTGGTGGCCTCGGTGCGGATGGCTTCGAGTTCGGTTTCGACGGCTGTCAGCTCGCGGTTCAGGCGGTCTCGTTCCGCTGCTGCGCCATCGAGGGTGGCCTGCCAATCCCCCGCTCGCACCTCGCCCTCGCGCAGCCGAGCTTCGTTATCCGAGAGTTCCTGGCGCAGGCGGGTGTTTTCGCGCTCGTCCGTCTTGATCTCGTTGTCGAGTTGATCGCAGAGCCTTTCGCGCTTGCGAAGCGCTTCGGTGCGCTGGGCGATCTCGGTGTTCCAGGCGTCATCGTCCCAACTCGCGCGCTCATCGTCTGCCTCGATCTCTTCGGCGAACTCGTCGATGGTCTCTTCGCCGTCCAGACACTCCTCGATGGCGTCGCGCTGGCGTTGCGCGGCCGCGTGCGCGGTGGCCACGCGTTGTTCGAGGCGATCCAGCCCCTCCGCGCGCAGGCGGGCGGTCTGCGCCTCGCTCGTGAGATCGTGGGCTTGCGCGAGCGTGGCTTCCGCCCTGTCCTTTAGCTCCACCAGAGCGGCGAGCGAGTCGCAGCCGGTGCGGCTGAAGATCGCACTCGATGCCTCTTGCCAGCGGTGTTCTGCCGCCTCCGCCTCGGATTGAAGGCTTGAGCCGCCGCCACGAACGCGGATGCTGGCCACTTCCGGAATCGTCAGCGTGAGTTCCCGCTCGGCCTCAATGGCGGCCTTGCCGGCATCGAAGGTCAACGTTTGCGGCTCGCCGTCCACCTGCGCCACAGCATTGCCTGCGCCCGTGAGGGTCAGTTCCGCGACCAAGCCCACGGACAGCTTGGCCCTCGCGACTTGCCACTCGGTCTCCGCTTCACGGAGACGCTCGATTTCCCCTTCGTCGGGCGCGTTGAGTTCGGCGGCATGCTCGCGCAAGGCGAGTGCGTTGCGTTCCCGTTCCGCAGCCTCGTCCACGAGCGAGCGGGCTGCGTCCCGGTCACGGGTGGCCGCTTCAAGGTCAGCGCTGGCGGCGATGCAGCGCACCACGTCGCGCTTGAGTTCGAGCTCCTGGATGTCGGCTGTGTCCTCGTCGTTTGCGTCGCGTGCCCGCTCCACCAACTCGACGTGTTCGGTGAGTTTCGCTTCGATGGCGTCGATGGCTTGCGCACCTGCCGCGACTGCCGTTGCGACAGCCGCAAGGGCTTCAGCCTCGGCGACCCGATCGTCGTGTTCTTTCAGTCTCCCTTGGATCGCCAAACGGCGGTTCTCCGCCTCTTGCTCGCGCAATCGCCGCTGTTGTTCCTCGGCGCCGGATTCGAGCTCGCGCACGCGCTCTCTGGCGGCCTCGGCCTGGGGCGCAAGCTCGTTCCTTGTCTTGTCGAGTCCGGCGCGCGCTGCAATGAGCTGCTCGGCTGTGGCTGTGGCTTCCTCCACGGCCTTCTCGTTGTCCGCAAGTTGCTTGACGACGCGCCGAGCATGCTCGAACGTGGCTTGCGCGGCACTCTTGGCCTCTTCGGCGGCTTCGCGCTGGCGGCGGAGCCCCAAGGCCTCGGCCAGGCGCTCTTGCTCGGCTCTCGCGTCGAGCAACTGCTCGTTCAGTTGCGCCACGCGTTCCTTTGCGCCGTGGCTTTCGTCCACCTGCTGGCGGATCTCGCGTTCCCGCACTGCCGCGTTCTCGCGCCGTTCCTTGAGGTCTGCCCATGGCGAGCCTCGCCCGGTGCGCTTTCTGCCGGTGGCGGTGAACGCTTCGTCCACCTTGGCTTGCACGGCAGTCACCACCTGCTTGAAGCGTGGGTCTTCAGCCAAAGCCTGCAATGCTTCGGTGAGGCGTTCTCGGCCGGTGGCGTTGGGGTCGCCCGCAAGGCTCTGGTCGAGGATGGCGACCACATCGCTTTGCTCGCCAAGCAGGGCCGTGGTGATTAAGGAAGAGGGCATTCCGCGCCGGCCGCCACGACCACCGGGGGCTTCGATGCCCCAGCGCAGAATCGCTTGCAGGCTGCCTTCCACCTCGCGGCCTCGATGCTCCGCCTGAAACTGCCGGCCGTCGCGGGAGAAATCGAGATAGGCGTGGCCGCGGCGCCCGAACTCCTTGCGAACCTTCCAGATGCGTCCCGGCTCCTGTTCGAGCACGAGGGTGGCGGCCGGGGGCTCGATGCTGTTCCAGTCTGCGAGCGGTTCGGCGGCAGTTGCGGAGGATTGCAGCAGCAGAGCCGCGCGGATGGCGGCGACTAGGCTCGACTTGCCGAGTTCGTTGGGGCCGTGCAGGACGTTTAGGCCCGGCTCGAAGTCGATGCCCGCGGCGGCGATGCCGGCGCAATGGGTCACTTCCAGGCGGCGAATCCACATGGCGTCAGACGGCACTGGGGCGCTCCTCGTGCGGCGAAGGCGGTTCCTTGATGAGTCGATAGAGATGGTGCAAGGCGCGTCCAGCCACTTCCGGTTCGGCTTCTGCCCTTGCCCGGAGGCGCTCGGCGGCCTCCTTCAGCACATCCGGAAGATTGCCGTCGAACTCGATGGGGGCGTCCGCGGCTAGGCGTAGGTCTTCGCGCTGCACGTCAAGCACGCCCACGCGTGGGGTAGCCGCCATCGACCCTGCGAGCTCCGAGAGGATGCGTTCGGCCTCGTCGTATTCGGCCATGGGCAGGTCCATGTCGAGCGTCAAGCGCAGCACCGTGCGGCGCAGTTTGGGGTCTGCCCTGAGCGCCCGCAAAGCGGTAAGCGAGGTGCAGGTTTCCTCGCGCCAGTTCCAGGTGCCCACCGCTTCCTTTCGGACGATGGCGCGGCGGCGGCGATCGAGAGGGAAGAACACGACGGCTACGTTGCCGGTGTCACGCTCACCGAAGTTGGTGGCTTCGGGGGCGCCGGGATAGACGGTGGGCGCGGCGGCATCTGGCTCGACCTCGCGAAAGGCGTGGGTGTCGCCGATGGCGAGATAGTCGAAGCCGCGTTCGTCAGCCGTGCCTGCGGCGATGGGGAAGTTGGTCTGGTGACCTTCGATGTCGAAGGTCTGGCCATGCACGAGGCCAATGCGGATGCGGTTGTCGTCTTCGGCCCGGTGCGGCAACGAGGCGGCGAGATCGGTTTGGCCGGCGTGGGAGAGACATGGCGAAGCCACCACCTCGGCATCCTCGCTGAGCGGCAGTTGCCAGCCCTTGGTATCCACCACATGCACATAGTCGGGCAGGTTCGAGCGGAACCGATGCGACGGGTGATAGAGCGAATTCGGCGTCAGCGGATCGTGGTTGCCGGGCAGGAGCACGACGGGACGCTGCCAGTTGCGGCGAGTGAACTCCTTCAGGACACCGTCCCACCACTCCTCGTCCGGGTTCGGGCTGTCGAACAGATCGCCAGCACAGAGCACCGCATCGACGTTGCGGCTTTCGGCAAGGTCCAGGATGCGCCCCACCACTTCGAGCCGGGCGCGGGTGAGTCGCAGCTCCTGCTCGCGGCCGAATGCCGGAAAGCGCCGGCCCAAGTGCCAGTCTGCGGTGTGCAGCAAGGTCAGAGCCACATCGTCCTCCTCTCGCCGTTGCCCCTCTGGGTCACTGCGTTGAGCGTCCTTGGTCACGCGATCTCGAACTCCGCGGTCAGCAGCCTCTCCACGGTGGGCAAGGCATAGCGGCGACTGTGCGCACGCTCTTTGGCGCGGGCGTAAGCCGGGTCGTTGCGCGCTGCGAGCGCCTCGATGGCGTGCTCGATCCGGGCGAGTTCGCGTTCTGCGGCGACCACGCGCTCGCTGGCTTTGGCCCGGTTGTCCGCGCCGATGGCCGAGTCGCGGGCGCTTTCGGCGCTCGTCAGCCGCTTGCGCTGCAGTTCGAGGGTTCGCCGTAGCACCAACGTGCGGTCGGCGAGATATTGATCGAGCTGTTCCATCGCGTCCTCGAAGCCCTTCTGGTCCGCTTCGGCGGCTTCCGACTGATCCAGGAACATCTCCTCGCCCACCACCTCGTCGAGTTCGTCTGCGCTAACCGCCAGCGGTGGATCGAACGGCGGTGCGTCGGTGCAAGGCTGCCGCACGAGCTCAAGTGCGGCTTCGGCGGGTTTCAGCACTTCCGAATCCTCGAACACCGCAGTGACGCAGAGCCGCTCTTCCCGTTCGAAGCCGAGGTGGGCAACCTTGGTGAGTGCGAGGCGGCCTCGTTGGCCGCGCCGATTGCGGAGCGGGGCGGGAGCGTCGGTGCCGAGCGCAAAGCGCACGCGAAAGGCGCCGCTGCCGGACTGCCGTGCTTCGGCCACGGCGGCCTTGATGAGGTCGTGGGCGAGATGCAGCGTTTCCTCGCCGTTGGCGGACGAGCCGCCCAAGGCCACGGAGGCGCCCTCGGCAAAGCGCCCCGGGAGTCGCCGCGATGCGCCGACGTGCAGGCGCCGATTGCCGCGTTCGTCCACCCGCCAGGCGAGGCCGGCGGCGTCGAGATAGGCTGTGAGCACGCGCTCTAGCTCGGCATCGAAGGTGGCGAGAGCCTCCGGCAACTCGTCCTGAATGTCCCGGAACACATCGCGCACGGAACCGTCGAGGCCGGATTCGATGAGGCCAGCGGTGCGGGAGCGGATGCGTTGCAGTTCCTGCCGGCGCTCCTCCATCGTCTCGCTGAGGCGGCGCAGTTCCTCCTCCACCTCTTCCACCGATCGCGCGCGATCCCAGATGCGGCGCAGTTCGCCCTCGAAGTCGGGGCCTAGAGCGGAAGCGAGTTCTTCGGAAGCGCTGGAGCGGGGCGTTTGCAGCACCACGTCGGACATGTCGAGCACGTCGCCAAAGAGGTCGAGCTTGCTCGCGAGGATGTCGAAAGTGAGGCGCTGGGCTTCGTTGTCGGCGGCGAGGAAGTTGATGACGGTGACATCGCGCTTCTGGCGATAGCGGTGGCAGCGGCCGATGCGCTGTTCGATGCGCTGCGGGTTCCAGGGCAGGTCGTAGTTCACCACGGTGTCGCAAAACTGCAGGTTAAGGCCCTTGGCGCCGGCCTCGGAGCAGATCATCACCGTGGAGCGACGGCGGAACTCATCGACGAGGGCCAAGCGCATGGCCGCCGACGGGCCGAGCCGCAACTCGCCTTGACGGTTCTCGCGCCAAGCGCGCAAGGCGGCCTGGGCGCGGGGAGAGTCGTTAACGCCGCGGAAAACGGTGATGTCTTCGTCGCGAAGCTCGGTCTGCCGGGTCAGCAGGTCACGCAGGTAGTCCTGGGTGGTTAGCGACTCGGTGAACACCACCATCTTGCGACGGTCTGCCGAACGGCCCTGCACCATGCGCACCGCCTTGACCAGGCTCGCGGCCTTGCTGTCGTGCGGAAGGTTCCGGGCGCGTTCGACGAAGCTCTCCACCAGCACGAGCTCGTCTCGAACGCCCTGTTGGTCCGGGGGAGCTTCGACTGGCAGCTCCATCGCTTCGCCCTCTGGGGCTAGGGCCTCTTGCTCTTCTTCGGCCTCATCCTCCAGGTCATCGGCGAAGGCGGCGGTCATGTCGGCACCATCGCCCTCCAGCATTCCGCGCAAGCGTTCCGCCACGCGTTCGAGGCTTGCTGCGAGAGCGGCCGTGGAGGAAGCCATGCGGCGGTGGAAGCCGAGCAGTAGCAGTTGCCGGGCGCTGCCGCTGAAGGCGTGAAGGCGCGGTGACAGCAGATAGGCGGTGACGTCGTCGTACAGCGATCGTTCGGCGTCGTTCATGCGGTATTCAAAAAGCCGCGCGTGGCGGCTGACGAAGGGCTGCTCCATGAACTCCTGCGCCTGCCGCCGGAGCGTGCGCTGCACCACGGTGCCTAGGCGCCGCTTGAGTTCGTCCGATTGCTCCACCGCCACGCCGCGCCCGTCGTCGGCGCAGAAGACCTTTTCGAAAACGGGCTTGTCGCCGAGCAGCGTGCCGGTGGGATCCACGTATTGCACGAGTCCCCAAAGTTCGCTCAGCGAGTTCTGGATCGGCGTTGCAGAGAGGAGCAAAACCGGTGCTGCGCCGATGATCTCGCGCACCCGGTGGGCAGTGCGGGCGTAGGGACTGTCTTCGCGATACTGCCCATCGCGGTCGTAGCGGCGGTGGATGCCGGCGAACACCTCGTGCGCCTCGTCGATGAGGCAGAGGTCAAACGGCGGGGCTTCGCGCAGGCGGCCGTGACCAGCCGTGCCGCCGGCATACTCCCTGCCGACCAGAAAGACCCCATCGGCGGCAAGATCGGCTTTGGGCTCCGCCGCTTCCACGGCTTCGATGCCGAACAGGAGCGAGAGTTCGTCCTGCCATTGCCCAAGCAGCGGTCGCGGCACCACGATGAGGATGCGGGTGGCGCTCTCCGCCATCACCTGAGCGATGACCAGCCCCGCCTCGATGGTCTTGCCGAGCCCCACCTCGTCCGCAAGGATGCAGCCACCTTGGGGAATCCGCTGCAGCGCGAACATCACCGCATCGATCTGGTGCGGATTCGGATCCACCCGTCCCCGCCGCTGCGACGCGATGTGCCGCCGCCGCTCCCCTGCCCGGCGCAGACGCACCAAGTCCTCGGCGTGATAGCGTCGATGGATGGGGTGCATGGGCATGAGATGGAAGTATAGGCCGTGGTTGCCGACATAGCCCGAGAGTCGAGCCGTCTGAAGGAAGAATCTTGATGCGTCGCGGTTCGCACCGATGGGTTTTGCGAAGTGCTAGCGCGCCCTAACGGGCGCGTTGGCTGTTCGCTGCGCGAACTGCTGGCCTTCGTGCTCGCATACGCTCGCAGCTACGGCTAGGAGCCTGGCCGTAGAAATCGAGCAAGGGCACGGAAGCGTTGGCCTCTCACAGCTTTGGAGGGCCTTCGGGGCGAGGGCAGGGCACATCGTTACCGTCCATGACGGATCACATGGGTTTCCTGCGGTTCACGCTTGGGCCAATGAGCTACCTGCGCACCTGTCGGCGGTGCGAGGCCAAGGTGCCCTCGCCCCCAAGAAACTCGCTTCGAGTAGAGCGGAGAAGCGCGCTCTACACCTCCACCGCCGGAATCGCGTTGCGTACCAAATCATCCTTGCTGCGCTTGCGTTCGTATTTGCGGGCGGGGGTGTTGACGATTTCGTCGAGTTCGCCGGCGGCCAGGCCCTTGGCGATCAGCTCTGGCGATGCGTCGTGGTAGGTGGTGGTGCGCTGGCGGGGCGTGCGGCCGGCGGATTCGATGATCTCGATCATGCGCTGGGGCGAGGTTTCCTGGCCGTGGACGGTGCCGGCGGCGCGGGTGATGCTCTCGTTCATCAAGGTGCCGCCCAGGTCGTTGCAGCCGGCGTTCAAGGCGGCGCGCACGCCTTCGTGGCCGAGCTTCACCCAGCTTGCCTGAATGTTGGTGATGTGCGGGTGCAAGGCCAAGCGTGCCACGGAGTGGACGAGGATGGCTTCGCGGAAGGTGGGGCCGCGCCGGGCCTTGCCCTTGAGGTAGAGCGGGGCCTCCATGTGCACGAACGGCAGCGGCACGAATTCGGTGAAGCCGCCGGTGCGCTTTTGCAGGTCGCGCACGCGGATCAGGTGACGGGCCCAGTGCTTGGGTTGATCGACGTGGCCGTACATGATGGTCGCGGTGGTGCGGAAGCCCACCCCGTGCGCGGCTTCCATCACTTCGAGCCACTGGGACGTGTTGATCTTGTCGGGGCAGATGACGGCGCGCACCTCGTCGTCGAGAATCTCGGCGGCGGTGCCGGGCAGCGTGCCGAGGCCGGCGTCCTTGAGCTGCTTTAGGTAATCCGGCAAGGGCAGGTTGGAGGTTGCTGCGCCTTGCCACACTTCCAGAGGCGAGAAGGCGTGGATGTGCATTTCCGGCACGGCCTCGCGCACGGTGCGCAGGATGTCGAGATAGGTGGCGCCCGTGTATTCCGGGTGGATGCCGCCCTGCATGCACACTTCCGTGCCGCCCCGGTCCCACGCCTCGCGCACTCGGCGGGCGATCTCTTCGGGACTCAGGTCATAGGGGCGGCCGCGCAGGTTTTCGGCCAGCTTGCCCTTGGAGAAGGCGCAGAACTGGCACTTGAAGTAGCAGATGTTGGTGTAGTTGATGTTGCGGTTGACGACGAAGGAGACGGTGTCGCCGGCGGTCTCTTGGCGCAGGGCGTCGGCCGCTTGCACCACGGCGCCGAAATCGTCGCCGCGGGCACGGATGAGGCGGACGATGTCGGCCTCGGTGAGGTCCTCGCCTCGGCGCACGCTCTCGAGGATGGGAGCCACGTCGCTGGAAACGTGCTTCGGCTGCTGGCCGATCTGGCCCAGGATTTCAGCGGGCGGCGGTTCGTCCTCGCCGGGCGACCAGGCGTCTGTGCGCGGTAGGCCCTCGCCGTCGATGGCGTCGAGCACGGCGCTCGCGAGGCCGGGATCGACCCAGCGCTCAACGTTCTGCGCGTATTCGGGATAGATGGTGAGGCGTTCGTGCAGGGTCTTGCCGGCGGCCTTGGTTTCGCGGGCGAGCTCGTCGAGATGCGGCCACGGCGCTTCGGGATTGACGAAGTCCGGCGTGAGGGGCGAGACGCCGCCCCAGTCGTTGATGCCGGCGGCGACGATCTGCGGCAGCACGCCGGGGCTCAGGTTCGGCGGCGCCTGCACGCTCATGGATTCGCCGAAGAGGATGCGCGCCACGGCGATGGTCCACAGCAGTTCCTCGAGGTCGGGCTCCGGTGCCGCGCGCATCTTGGTGCCGGGCTTGGCGCGGAAGTTCTGGATGATGATTTCCTGAATGTGGCCGCGCCGTTCCTGCACTTTGCGGATGGCCAGGAGCGATTCGATGCGTTCTCGACGGGTCTCGCCGATGCCGATCAAGATGCCGGTGGTGAAGGGGATGTTGGCAGCGCCGGCATCGTCGAGCGTCTGCAGCCGCACGGCCGGGATTTTGTCGGGCGAGCCGTAGTGCGGCATGCCTTTCTCGGTGAGTCGCTCGGAGGCGGATTCGAGCATGATGCCCATCGAAGGCGACACCGGGCGCAGCATCTCGATCTCTTCCGGCGTCATGTTGCCGGGGTTGAGATGGGGCAAGAGGCCCGTTTCCTTGAACACGGCCTCGGCGGCATCGCGCAGGTATTCCAAGGTGGTGGCGTAGCCGTGCTCGGCCAGCCATTCGCGGGCGGCGCGGTAGCGCAGTTCCGGCTTTTCGCCCAAGGTGAACAGCGCTTCCTTGCAGCCGAGCCGGGCGCCATTGCGCGCGACCTCCAGCACGGCGTCCAGGTCCATGTAGGGGACGTCGAGCTTCGAGGGAGTTTGCGCAAAGGTGCAGTAGTGGCAGACGTCGCGACAAAGGTGCGTGAGCGGGATGAATACCTTGCGTGAGTAGGTGACGAGATTCAGGAAGCCGCGGTCTCTGAGCGTCGCGGCGACGCCCGCGAGGGCAGCGGTGTCGGCATAGTCGGCAAGGAGCAGCGCCTCGTCGTCGGTGGGCAGCTTGCCGTCCAGGGCGCGTTCGAGAACCCTCGCGATGCTCATGCCTTGCCTGCCGCCTCCCTCGTCTTGGCTTTAGGTGAACCGCGCATTATGGCCGAATCGAGCCGCGCTGTCGGTGACATGGCGCGACGGCGTTGTGGTCGTTTTGACTCTCTTGCGGCACCCCTTGGGGGCGAGGGCATCTTGCCCTCGCACGCGCCATAGGCGCGGAGAGTCAACCGCGACTCTGCCCGAGCGAAGGGGAAGCCACGCGGCATGGTCGATTTGCGCGGTTCCGGCATGATGCGCCTGCGGCGCATTGCGAGGGCAAGATGCCCTCGCCCCCAGGGGGGCTCATGCGCCAGATGCAGACAAGGCGCCACAGTACCGGCGCGTCGGGCTCCTAGCCGAAGGAGGCGATCCATATGCTGTTGCCGTCGGGGTCCAGCACGGTGAAGTCCCTTGCGCCCCAAGGCTGATCCTCAATCTCGCGGTGGAAGACGAGACCTCGTTGCTTGAGCCGGGCCCGAAGGGCGTCGATGTCGCCCGTCATCGTCAACATCGCCTCGGCGGGGGAGCGCATCGGCTCGTCCTCGAAGCCGTTCTGCAGCAGGTGGACCTGCACCTCGCCCAATCGGACGATGGCGTAGTTCGCCGCACCGTCCGCGTCGGCATTCACGTGCAGCGCCTCGAAACCGAGCACGTCGGCGTACCACCGCACGGCGGCATTGACATCGGCAACGGGGAACACGGGCGCGGCGGACCGGAACATGGCTTGGTCGGTAGATCTGATGCCGGCAGCATACCGTTCGTCTGTAAGATGCGCCGCACGCGGCCGTAGGACATTTTCGGCCTGTCCAAGTCATGGCAAGGGAGCGGCAATGAAGCCTGTCTGTTTGGTAATTGGTGCCGGTGCCGGGATTGGCGGCACGGTGGGCAAGCGGTTTGCCCGCGAGGGGTATCACGCGGTGTTGTGTCGGCGCAGCGACGAGGCAGGGCTTGCCAAGCTCGTCGGCGACATCGAGGACGCAGGCGGCACGGCTTCAGGCTATCTGATGAACGCAGTCGCGGAAGGCACGATCGAGGAGCGGGTGGCGGCGACGGAGGCGGAGATCGGGCCCATCGAGATTGCGGTGTTCAATCTCGGCGCCCAGATCGGCAATCGCAGCCTTGAGAACACCAGCCTCAAGGCGTTTGAGGTGGGTTGGCGGCTGGCAACGTTCGGGCTCTTTCGGCTGGCGCAGGCGGTGGCGCCAGCGATGGTGGAGCGTGGCAGCGGCACCATCATCGTCACCTCGGCCACCGCCGCGGTGCGTGGCAATGCCGGGCAGCACTCCCACGCGGCGGCGATGGGCGGGCGACGCATGCTGTGCCAGACGCTGAATGCGGAGCTGTCACCGAAGGGGATTCATGTCGCGCACGTCGTCGTCGACGGTTCCGTAGATGCGCCGGACACGCTCGGGAAGATGCTGGGCCCCGAGCGGTATCAACAGTTGCGTGCCACCCGCGGCGCCGAAGACGGGCTGATGCTGCCGGAGCGAATCGCCGACGCCTACCACTACCTCGCGAACCAGCATCGATCGGTTTGGACGCACGAGCTGGACCTGCGCTCCTGGTCGGACCAGCCTTGGTGGAACCACTAGGTGAGCATCTGACCAAGCCCCTTCCACCAGCGGAGAAATGGCGCCGGTGCGGCTGTGCTGCTCGAACTCTGCGTCCAGTGGGAACCGCGGGGCATGCCAAGATCGACAGTATCGTCGGGACGGTGTACAGTGGACGGCCTCGGGCCTTGCGCAAGCGAGTGGTGATGTCAAACCTCCAGATTGCTGCCTTACTCGGCGCGACGGTGCTGGCGGTCGGAGTTCATGCGCAGTACGGCTGGGACGCACGCGGCGCGCGCTACGCCGGGCACAGCGCGCAGGCGCTCGCCGCGCACATCACGGCTCTGACTGACGCCCAGTTCGGTGGCGGCTATCCCCAGTCTAGGCGCGTGCTGGCATGGAGTCTCGCCCCCATTACGGCGCACGACCTCGGATGGCCCCGCGACACGGTTCGCGGTCTATCGCAGGCGAAGTGGCGAGAGCGCTCGGCGGGGAAACGACGCACCAAGCCCACGAGTCATTACGTCCCGAGCATGCGCCGCGTCTGGGGCGCCGTCGCGCGGGGCGATCTCGACGACGCATACAAGCGGGTGGCACGACTGGCGTCGAAAAGCCACCGGCATACCGAGATCGAGGCCATCACCACCCACGAGGTGCTGCTCGAACTTGGGGACATGGAGCTCGAACGCGGTGCCCATGACAGGGCCGTTCGAAGCTACCGTACGGCCGTCGGCATGTTCGCGGACGTCGCATCAGAGCGGACGGTACTCGCCTTCAATCGGCTGATCGCGGCGGGCTTCCGTGGCGGCGACCATGCCGACGCGATGGCCCATGTGTCGGCACTTGCGCATCTTGAGGCGGTCGTCGGTACGGGCATACAGGAACGCAGCTCTCCGACTCGCGCTGCCGTGGACAGCTACCCACTGTTCGCAGGCCTTCCGCAGCACGCACACTGACTGCCAACATGACGCACTGCGCCCGTGTCCGTGTCCTGATCGCGCTAACGGCGGTTGCGAGTGCCGCGGCGGGCGCTCAGGTGGCCACCGACCCGCGCATTTTCGGTGACGGCGACTACCGCGACGTTCTGAATAGCCGGCCGGCTCCCGGGTTGCAACCGACGGAGGGCCACATCCGTGCGACCGACCTCGAGCCGCTGCCCCGGCGAATGAGCCCTCGCGGACTCCGACTCACCTTTGACGACAGCACCGACCGCGTCGTTGTGGAGTGGCGGCAGCCCTTGCGCCTGCTGCACGGGTATCAGTCCTCCTACCAAATGCGAGTGAAAGCGGGCAGGGAGGACTGGGGTCCGTGGAACGAGGTCGGTCCGATCGAGGCTGCGGGCTCCGCAGTGATCGACGTCCATCGCGGCGAGGCTTACCGGGTTCAGGTGCGGACTGCCAGCGCCTTTGGGGCCAGCAGGCCCGCAACCCGCAAAGTGAGGATTCCGAAACCGAGGTCATGACGACCGGAGGCCCGTCGTCCCGCATGGCGGGTGTTGCTCCCAGCCTGCAGCGAGGGCGTGCGCGGAGGTGCGACGCAACTGAGGACGCGCCGCAAAGCGCGCTAGCGCATGTGCGGGCCTTCGGAGGGAAGGCATTCTGCCTTCCCTGCGCACCGTCAGGGGCGCCGAGCGCGAAGGGAGGGCGCCTAACGGCGCCAGGGAAGGCAGAATGCCTTCCCTCCGACAACCGTCCCATTGCCAAGTCCGACAGACTGCCAGCGCTTGAACATCAACGGGGACCCGGAGGGAGGGCGTCTCGCCCTCCATCGCGCCGCAAGGCGCGCTTTCGTTCGGGCATGTCGGCAGTTCGCTACGCGAACTGCTGGCCTTCGGGTTCGCTTGCGCTCACGACGAAGGCTAAGAGGTAAGCGCAGCTTCCGATATGGCGCAGCCTCTTTAGCCCGGTTCGCCGACGATTCCCGTGGCTATGAGTTCCTCCAGCTCCGGGCCACCTACGCCGAGGTCGGCGCCGAGCACTTCTCGCGTGTGGCTGCCGAGCAGGGGGGCGGCCTTGATGGGGACGTGGCTTTCGGACATGCGGGCGGCCCAGCCGAGCAGGGTCACCTTGCCGAGGGCGTCGTGTTCCACCTCGTGGACGAAGCCGCGTTCGACGAGGTGGGGGTTGCGGTAGAGGTCGGCGGTGTCGAGCACGGCGCTGGCGGGCACGCCGCCTTCGGCGAGTTCGCGCATGGCTTGGTATTTGTCGCGGGCGAGGGTCCATGTCTCGATTTCGGCCGTGAGTGCTGCGGCGTTGGCGTAGCGGTCCCTTGGTTCCTTGAAGCGCGGGTCTTCGAGCAGGTCCGCGCGGCCGATGGCGTGCGCCAACGACTCCCACATGCGCGGCGTGACGGCCATGATGTACACGTAGTCGTTGGCGCCGTCGCCCTGGCAGCGGTAGAGGGTCATGGTGGGCAGACCGCCGTTGCCGGAGCGGCGGGCGGCGCGTTCGCCGTAGTTGCCGCCGGAGGTGGCGGTGCGCAGGTAATAGGTCATGGCCTCCTGCATCGACACCTCGATCATCTGTCCCTTGCCGGTGTTGAGTTTCTGGATGTAGGCGGCGGAGATGGCGAGGGCCATCTGCACTCCGGTGCCGGCATCGCCAGTGGTGGGGCCGGGGCGAAGGGGTGGTCCGTCCGCTTCGCCGGTGATGGAGAAGGCGCCGGCGGCGGACTGCGCCACCATGTCGTAGCACTTGTAGTCGGCCCAGGGGCCGCTGAGGCCGAAGCCCTTGAGCCGGGCATAGATGATGTCGGGCTTGACGGCCTTCATCACGTCGTAGGTGAGATTGAGCTTCTCCATCACGCCGGGGCCATAGTTCTCCACGAATACGTCGTAGTTCGGCAGCATGTCGAGCAGGAGGGCGCGACCACGGGGGTTCTTGAGGTCGATGGCGACGCTGCGCTTGTTGGAGTTCCAGACCACGAAGTACTCGCCGTTGCCGCTCGGGCCACGGCCGGGGTCACCGCGTCCCGGCGCCTCCACCTTCACCACGTCGGCGCCGAGCCACGCCAACGCCTGGGTGCAGGAGGTGCCCGCCTCGTATTGGGTCATGTCGAGAATGCGCAGGCCATCGAGTGCCGGCATGGGTATCCCCTAACTCATGTGGTGGCTTTACAGTCGTGATGAAAGGTCTTCGCCGATCTTGGCGGGGGTCATGCCCGGCTCGTAGCGCGCCAACACGTCGCCGTCTGGCCCGACGAGGAACTTGGTGAAGTTCCAGGGGATGTCCTCGCCGCCATCGGCACCCGGCTGTGCGGCCTTCAGCAACCGATAGAGCTCGCAGGCACCGTCGCCGTTCACCTCGATCTTCTCGAAGAGCTGGAAGTTGCAGTCGTAGCGGGAGCGAGCGAACTCAAGGATTTCCTCGTTGCTGCCGGGTTCCTGGCGCCCGAACTGGTTGCAGGGAAAGCCAAGCACCGTCACCGCGCCGCTCTCCTGGAGTGTACGCAGACCTGCGTACTGCCGGGTCATGCCTCATTGGCTGGCGAGATTCACCACCAGGCACGCTTGACCCTTGTACTTGGAGAAGGTCAACGGCTCGCCGGTGATGGCGTTCATGGTGATGTCGTGGAAAGTCATCTTGTTCCCCTGGCACTGAGTCTTTGGAGGGAAGGCATCCTGCCCTCCCTACGCGCCGCCAGGCGCGTCTTCTACAGATTCGCGAATAGGCCAGCGCGCTTGACGCGCGCCAGGGAAGGCAGGATGCCTTCCCTCCGAGGGCCCGTCCATGGCAACGCTCTACCGCCCCGTGAACGATGCGTCGCGCTTCTCGCGGAAGGCCGAGACGCCCTCGCCGAAGTCTTGCGACAGCCCCACCAGCGGGATGGCGGTTTCAGACCACTGCATGGCAGTGTCGTAGTCGAGATGCGCGGTGCGATAGGCCAGCATCTTGCCCACCTTCTGGCCGATGGGGGGGCCGGCCTCGATCTCAAGCGCGAACTCCATGGCGCGCTGGTCGAACTCGTCCGGTTCGACCAGATAGTTGGTGAAGCCGCACTCGTGCGCCTCTTCGGCGCTCATGAAGCGCCCGGTCATCATCATCTCCATCGCCTTGCGCCAGCCGAGGATCTTCGGCAGCGACCAGAAGCCGCCTAGGTCGGCGTAGAGACCCCGGCGCACGTAGGCCACCTGATAGCGGGCGGCGGTGGAGCCGATGGCGAGGTCGCAGTGACTGGCGAGGTCGAAGCCGGCGCCGACACATGGACCATTGACGGCCGCAACCACCGGCACCTCGAGGCGCCGGAGCGCAACGTAGGTCTCCACCTCGTGGCGGAAGTTGAGACGATAGCCTTCCACATCCACGGAGCCGTCCGAAGGCTGCGACCCGCCGCCACTGCCGCCGGCCATGTCCATGCCGGCGCAGAAGCCGCGACCGGCACCGGTGATGACGACGCAGCGCACGGTGCGGTCGAAGCGGGCATCCACGAGGATCTCCCGCATCTTGCCGAGGAGCGGGAACGTCAATGCGTTCAGGCGCTCCGGCCGGTTCAGCGTCAGCCAAAGGATGCCATCCTGTTCACCCTTGCGTTCGCAAAGAATCTCGTCGGTTTCGGTCATGTTTCGCTGCCCTTGCCCTCCAGCACGCTTGCGACGATGCTAACAGCCTTCGGACTGCGTCGTAGCGGCGAGTCCGAAGGCTGTTAGCCGAGGTGCCCGAGGGCGCGCTAACACCGGAGCCCAGGGCCGAAGGCCGTCGGGTAGCGATGGCCTCTTGGCGCGGGCAAAGCGACAAGGAGGGGGTATGAACAGGCAACATGGGACGCGCGTGGCCGCGTCGGCATTGCTGGCCGCAGCATTCAGCGGCACGGCATGGGCGGACGAGTGCCAGCATTCGCACTGGGGCGCGGACGACGAGATCGGCAGCGCCAACCTCATCACGGCAGAGTCGGTGCTGGCGGCATCCAAGCTCATCAAGACGGGCAAGACCTATAGCCTCGGCATCGTCATCGACTCCACCACCCCGGCCTTTGCGCCGCGCGGCCTGATGCTGCAGGTGGTGCAGCCGAACCAGCAGGAAGGCAACCGGCCGTTCCCGAACGCCACCTACAACGACGACGTCTTCCAAGGGTGGTTCGGCATCGGGCCGCAGATCGACGGCCTAGGCCACCTCGGAGGTCCGGACGGCACCTACTACAACTGCAACCACGCCAGCGACTTCGCCGGCATCACGGGCCTCACCAAGCTCGGCATCGAGAAGGTGCCGCCCATCGTCGCCCGCGGCATCGTGCTGGACATGGCCGGCCACTTCGGCGTCGAGAGCATGGAGGCGGGGCAGTACTTCACCGTAGAGGATGTCGAAGCGGTGCAGGAGAAGCAGGGCACGCCGGTTCGGGAAGGCGATGTGGTGCTGTTCCATACCGGCTGGACGGACGCGAAGTTGACCGCCGAGCCGGAGGTTTGGGTGGCTGCGGAGCCAGGCCAGACCGAGGAAGTGGCGCAATACATGGCGGACAAGAACGTGGTCGCAGTGGGCGCCGACACGTGGGGACTCGACGTGGTGCCACCACCGGATCCAGCCCGTCCCTTCCAGGGCCACGTCATCCTGCTGAAGGAAAACGGCATCTACATCTTGGAGACGATGAACACCGGCCCCTTGGTGCGCGACGGCGCCTTCGAGTTCCTGTTCGTGCTCGGCCAGGCCAAGGTGCGCGGTGCGGTGCAGATGATCATCAACCCCATTGCGATTCGTTAAAGGAGGAGAAGCCACATGAACGCCGGGCCCGTCTTTCGCCACATCGAGGTGGAGCCGCTCACGCCCACCATCGGCGCCACGTTGCACGGCGTCGACCTCGCTCGCCCATTGAGCGACGACGCCTTCGAAGAAATTCACGCCGCTTGGATGGCGCATCAGGTGATCTTCCTGCGCGATCAGCACATCTCGCCAGAGCAGCACCTCGCCTTCGGGCGTCGCTTTGGGGAACTGCACATCCACCCGGCCGCACCCTATGCGCACGGCAATCCGGAACTGATGGTGATCCACACGGACAAGGAGTCCTTCCGGCAGAACGGCGCCGGCTGGCACTCGGATGTCTCCGCCGACGAAGAGCCGCCCCTCGGCAGCATCCTGCATCTCGAGACGGTGCCGAAGCACGGCGGCGACACGCTGTTCGCCAGCATGTACGAGGCCTACGACACCTTGAGCGAACCCATGCGAGCGCTATTGGACGGCCTCACCGCCCGGCACGAATCCGACTACACCGGCCAGTACGGCGACCACAAGCCCCAGCGCGAGTTCCCCAAGGCATCGCATCCGGTGATCCGCACCCACCCGGTCACCGGGCGCAAGGCACTGTTCGTCAACGCCGGCTTCACCCGCCGCATCGAGGGCCTGTCACGCCGCGAGAGCCGCGCCTTGCTCGACTTCCTGTTCGAGCACATCAAGAACCCGGCGTTCCAGTGCCGCTTCCAGTGGCAGCCTCACTCCATCGCCATGTGGGACAACCGCTGCGTCCAACACGTCGCCATCTGGGACTACTACCCGGAAACCCGCAGCGGCATCCGGGTGACGGTGAAGGGAGATCGGCCTTTTCACTGAGGGGTGCGGTAGACCTGAGGCCTATGCGGTGGCTCTTACAGGCCAAACACGCGCATCGCGTTGCCGCCGAGGAAGCCAGCGAGGCGCTTGCCGGACTCGTGCCTAACGGACTCGCGCATGAGGTCTGCGGCGTCTAAGCGCGAGTCCACGTGGGGGTAGTCGCTGCCCCATAGGATGTGGTCTTCGCCGACCAGGTCCATCATGGCGCTGACGGTGCGTTCTTCCGGTTCGGCGACGAAGTAGCAGTTGCGGCGGATGTAGTCGCTCGGGCGTTCGGCGAGCGGGGTCATGGAGAGGGGACGGAAGAAATGGTGTTTTTCGTCTAGGCGGTCCATGAGGTAGGCCGCGAAGCCGCAGCCGGCCTCTACGCTTGCGACCTTGAGATTCTCGAAGCGGTCGAAGAGGCCGCCCAGGACCAGTGCGGCGAGGGCCGGGATGAGTTGTCCGGTTGCGCCGAGCGAAAAGCCGAACGTGGGGCCTAAGGCGGCGGTGCGCCAGCCGGCGAAGGGGGCTGCGGCGCCGTCGAAGCGGACGATGACGTGCAGACAGCCGGGGATTCCCGCTTCCTCGCAGCGCGACCACAGGGGATCGAAGTGGGCATCGCCAGGGCTCTTGCCGGCGATGGTTTCCGGCGGCACGAACAGGCCCCGGAAGCCGAGAGCGAGGCAGCGGTCGAGTTCCTTGGCCGCTTCGTCCACGTCGTGCCAATTGACGGTGGCGATGGGCACAACGCGGTCGGGGATGGTTTGGAAGAACTCCGCTTGCCAGGTGTTGTAGGCGCGGCAGTAGGCGGAGGCGAGATCGACGTCGTCCTCCGGGAACGGCAGGATGCCGATGGTGGGGAACAGCACGCCTCGGTCCACGCCCCAACCATCGAGCAGCTTGGCCCGTTCGTGGGGGTCGTAGCTCGCCGGTGGGCAGCCGTCGATGTAGCGATGTGGTTCGGTGAAGAGCTTGCGACGGTCGATGTTGGCGCCGCCCAAGCCAGCGAGCACCCGTTCGAGCACGACCTTCTCGCCGATGACGAGTTGCTCGACGCCGTCGGTTTCCTCGATCCGAATCGCGCGGTCCCGATAGGCAGGTTCGAGATAGCGCTGCCACAGGTCGGCCGGCTCCATCACATGGGAGTCGCAGTCGATGACGGTGCCGTGAACGCCCACGCCGTTCCTTCGCTTGGCCTTACCGCGAGACGGTAAGCCTCTACGAACGCACCTTCAGCCGGATGCCGATGGTTCTCGGCCGGTTGGTGGTGATGCGCGAGTCGTAGTAGCCCGAGTTCTGGAAGATCTGCGCTCGCTCGTCCGTCAGATTCGTGATGAAGAGCTCCGCTCCCCAGGCGCCGCCGTTGAAGTCCATGCCGGCGCGGACGTTGACGAGGGAATAGGCGTCCATGAGTACCGGTGGCTGTTCGCTCTGGCGCGCGAGCAGGTTCCAGCGCTCGTCGGTGAAGGACCAGTTGAAGAGGCCATAGATGGCGCGGTTGCCGCTCAAGGGGCGGTCGTAGCTGAGGCCCACCGACGCGCTCCACTCCGGTGTGTGCGCGAGGCGGCGCCCTTCGGCGGCATAGACGAACCGTGGTTCCCGGGCGATGGTGGCGAAGTCGCCCACGAGTTCCGCGCGGTTGAAGGCGAGGCCCCCGGTGAGGGTCCAGTTCTCGCTCAGCACCGCCGTGAGGTCGGCCTCGACGCCCCGGATGGTGGCGCCTTCGACGTTGCGGCGGAAGTTGAAGGGCACGGTGAGCAGGTCGTAGAGGACCGTCTGGAAGTTGTCCCAATCGATGAAGTAGGCGGCACCGTTCAGCACCACCCGGCCCTCGGCCATCGTCGATTTCCAACCCACCTCCCACGAACGGCTGAAGTCGGATTCGTAGAACTCCGGCACCTCGGGATGGGTGACGTTGGGGTTGCGGCTGCCGCGACGGAAGCCTTCGCCGTAGGCGGCGTAAAGCAGGACATCCTCGGATAAATCGTACTGGGCGCTGAACTTGAGGGTCTGGTCGGTGTCCGATTCCCCCGGCTGGTCGCCGTCGTATTCCTTGGGCTCCCACGGATAGCCGCAACTCCAGCCACTGCCCTCGCCGTCGTCGGCGCGGAACACGCGCATCCCGGCGGCGAGGGTGAGTTGGTCGGTGAAGTCCCAGGACACGTCGCCAAACGCCGCCGCGTAGCTGTTCGTGCCCTTCCAGCCGGGGCAGCTCCACCATTCGAGCGGCAGCGGCGTGCCACCATCGCGGCTGACGTAGTACTCGGCCGGGCCGCTGGTGAAGTTGATGCCTGGCATTTCCCAGAACAGATAGCCGTCGTAGCGCCCGGTTTCCGAGTAAATGCCTCCGATCCAGTTCAGCCGGCCTTCGCCGGTGGATGCCATCCTGAGTTCGTGTGACCAGCGGCTGGCGTTGGCTTCGCTTTCGAAGAAGATGCTCGGGTCCGCACAGCCGGTGAAGCCATACCAGTAGAAGTTCTCGCAGGCGTGCTGCTGCACCCAGCTCCCGAACGAGGCGTATTCGACGTAGTCGGAGTAATCGTTCACGGCGAGGTCGTCGCGGTCGTAGTAGCTCGTTGCGTACACGAGATCGCCAATGCCGGTCTCGCCGGTGAGGGTGAAAGCGTACTGGGCGTGGTTCAGGTTCGTGTACTCCGGGCCGCGACGAGTCACTTCGAGGTCGCCGTGCCGGGTGGGGTCGTGATCCCATGCGCCCACAGTCTTGGTGGCCTGGGTCATGGCCGTGCCAAGTGCCTGCCAATTTTCGCTCAAGTCGAAGCTGAGGGCGATGCGACCGCCGGTGGTCTCCTCTTGGTTGTAGTCCTCGCCGGCCCACTGCCGGTTGTTCACCGTCACGCCGTTGCTGTAGGTGAAGTCCTGCTCGATGTTGTCCACGAAGCCGTTGGATTTGTCGTGCCAGAACACGGCGCGAACCGCCGCCCGATCCGACAGCGGCAGGTTGCCGAAGCCCTCTGCCGTGTAGGTGGTGTCGCCGTGGGCGATGCTGCCGCCGGCAAGATCGAAGCCGTAGGCGGTCTCTTCCGTGTCGGGCTTGTTGGTGATGATCCGCACCGTGCCCGAGACCGAGCTTGCACCGTAGTAGGTGCCCTCGGGCCCGCGCAGCACCTCGATGCGTTCGATGTCGTAGAGGTGCAGGTCCGGCGCCCCGCCGGCGCGCCCGTTCACCGGCTGCTCGTCCAAGTAGTAGCTCGTGGTTGCATCGTTGGTGCGGAAGACATGCGGGATGCCGCCGTCGGACACGCCGCGAATGTGCATTAGCTGCGTGCCGGGGCCAGCGCTGATGTAGGAAAGCGAAGGCGACTGATCGGCGAAATCCTCGAACCGGTCGAGGTCCATCCGTTCGAGATCGTCCGAAGTGAACGCCTGAATGCTCACCGGCGTGTCCTGAATGTTGGACTCCCGCTTGCGCGCCGTGACGATCACTTCTTCGAGCGCTGGCGCCGTCGCCGAGGCTTCCTGGGCGTGAAGATACGGCGCGGCACCAAGCCCGGAGGCGGCGGCAACGGCGACCGCCAGCTTGGAGAGCGGGAACTGCCCGAACTTTGGATCGTTGGGGGCGCTGATCTCTCGGCCCTGCGACCTTCGCGACTTCCGCATGGTTCCTCCAGCCGACAGCGGGACTGCAGCAATGTACACCACCACGGTTGGGAAGCAACACCCCCGGTTCCTCGTCCCCTGACAGGGCTCGTCTCGCGGGGGAGAGGCTGGTTGCAGCTTCAGGCCCTTGGTTGCTTCGCCTTCGGCGGGAGGAGCGTGCAAGGCCCTCGCTTCGAGGCGCTTCACACGGCGCCGTCCAGCCGGCACGGTGGTGTTGGCACGGCTTAGAAGCACTATTTTCGTAAAATCAAGGAGTTGAGGGGCTTGTTCCGTTTGAGAGAAGGGCGCTCACTCCCGCGACGTCGACAGAGGCTTGCCTCAGAACGTATCCCACGTTTCTAGTGCATTGCCGAGGGCCGATTCGAGAGGCGCGAGTTGCGATCGGAAGGCTTGCCAGTGTTCCTTGGCGTCGGTGTAGATGGGCTGGCGCACTTGCTCGGCGCTGGCAGTGCGGACCACGCGGTCGGTTTCGAAAAAGCGCAGGCAAGACTCCTCGAAGGGCAGGTCGCAGTGGCCGAGGAGGCGGCGGGTTTCGGCTTCGGTGTGGTCCACCATGCGTTCGTAGATGACGCGGTGGATGCGGCCCGGCAGCACGCTCTGCCAGTGACGCATCATTTCGAGATACCCCTTGTAGTAGGCGGCGAGGGTGTCCAGGCGATAGCTGAAGGATTGGCCCCGGGCGAAGTTCTGCTTGTAGATGCTCAAGGCACAACCCAATGGATGTCGGCGGGTGTCCACGAACAGTGCCTGCGGCAACATGCAGGCGATGAGGCCGACGTGGAGGAAGTTGTTGGGCATCTTGTCCACAAAGTACGGGGCATCGCCGCGGTGGGAGGCGGTTTCCGCGAGGTAGCGCTCGCCCAAGGCGTGCAAGCCCTCGGGCGTCATTTGCACCGCGGCATCCGGATAGCCCGCGCCGCGTTCGAGTTCGCGCACGTAGCCCAGCACATGCGGCAGTTCCATCGTCCCTTGCACGCGGCTGTGCGACGAGAGGATTTGATCCACGAGTGTGGAGCCGGAACGCGGCAGGCCGATGACGAAGATGGGCGTAGGGGACGGAGCGACCCCGGTGCGCCGCCGCGTCTCCCGCGTTCCCCGCTTCTCGGCAAGCGTCGTTGCCGTAAACGCCTGCCGAAGACGATGGCACTGCGCCTCGAACCGTTCCACGTTGAACGATTCGTGGCTCGCGCGCAGATCGTTGCCGCGACGGTAGTGATCGAACGCTGCGTCCGCCTCGCCGCCGTCCTCGAGCGCCTTGCCAAGGGCGAAGTGCAGCGCAGCGCGGTCGCGTCCGAACAGGTCCTTGCGTTGCTGCGCCGCCAACATGGCGCTCCGTTCTGCATCGGTGAAGCGATAGGTCTTGAGGTCCGCAAGGCTCCACCACGCCTCGCCGAGACCAGCGTCGGCACGAGCCGCGTCTCGATAGGCGCGAACGCTCGCATCCGAGTTGCCGAGTGCCTTGTGGACGTGGCCGAGGGAGAGATGCACGCGGGGCTGTTTCGGGTTGATGGCGAGAGCCCGTTCAAACGCCGTTGCCGCTTCCGTTTGCTTCAGGCCCCATGCCAGCACGGTGCCTAGCGTCGTCCAGCTCTCCGCGAGCTCGGGGTTAAGCTCCACCGCGCGCTGTGCCGCAGCCTCGGCCTCCGGGAATTGCGACCGGCTCATGGCTAGGCGGGCTAGAGCACGATGCACGTGGCTGACGTTGGCGGAGACCGACACGGCCCGCCCGAGCAAGCGCTCGGCGTCGTCCGGTGCGTTGCGGTCGGTGGCGATGTTGGCGAGGCCCACGAGGGCGTGGATGTGGTTCGGGTCCGCCTTGAGCACGTCTCGGTAGCCGGTTTCGGCGTCGCGCAGGCGGCCTTCCGCTCCGGCCTGAATCGCCGCCCGGATGTTGGGGAAGAACGGGTCGCAGGAAATCGCTTCACGCTGCGCTGCGCGGGCGTCGTCGTCCCGGCCTTCGCCAAACAGGCCATCCGCGTGACGTTGCCAAGCTGCGGCGAGGTCCGCCGCCACGGCACGCTGCCGCGGCATCGCTCGCGCAGCGGCTTGCAGGTGTTCGATGGCGCTTGGCAAATGGCCCTCGCGGGCGAATGCGGCGCCGAGCAGGTGACGGGCCTTGGCGCTGCGGGGCTCCACGGCGAGCACATCCTGCACCGTCCGCTTTGCGCTGGCGGCGTCTCCCGCCCGCAGCGATGCGGCGGCGCGGTCGAGTTCTGCCGTTACGTCCACGGCTCGCATTATGGTGCGAGGCGGTCTTTGCGTCACACTTGGCGCACTGGTAAGCAGGTTGGCGTGAGGAGAATCTGATGGGCTACCGGATTGCTGGCCGCTTGGCCGCCACCGCGGCGCTTGTCGTGTTTGCCGGCGCATTGTGCGCGAGCGAACTGCCGCGTGGGGCGCCCGCCGAAGTCGGCATGTCGGCGGCTCGGCTGGCGCGGGTGGCGGAACGGATGGACAGCCTGGTGGCGCAAGGGGAGTTCCCCGGAATGCTGGCCATGATCGCCCGCCGCGGCAGCGTCGTGTTCGAGCATGCCGTCGGCACCCTCGATGTCGAAACCGGCGCTCCACTCGAGATGGATTCGCTCATGCGCATCTACTCCATGACCAAGCCCATCACCAGCGTTGCGGCGATGGCTCTGGTGGAGGACGGCAAGCTGTTGCTGGATGCGCCGGTCTCCATGCACTTTCCGGAGTGGAAGGAACTGCAGGTGTTGGAGGACGGGGAGGAAGTGCCGGCGGGCACGGCCATGACTGCCCGACACCTCTTGATGCACACCTCGGGCCTGACGTATGGCTATTACGGCGACACGCCGGTGGACCGCATGTATCGCGAGGCCAAGCTGATCGACGATTGGGACTATCTCACCCACGACACGCATGAGTTGGTGCAGAAACTCGCTGACATCCCCCTGCTGTTTCAACCGGGTTCGCGCTGGCACTACGGCTTCTCTAGCGACGTGCTGGGACACCTTGTCGAGAGGGTCAGCGGGCAGCCGCTGGACACCTTTTTTCGGGAGCGGCTCTTTTCGCCGCTTGGCATGACCGACGCCTACTTCGACGTGCCGGAGGCGGTGCTGGCACGCTTCGGGACGGATCACTACGTAGTTGATGGCGAGGTGATCGTGCAGGACTCGCCGCGCGAGGACCCGGAGTTCCGGGACGTCACGTTTCTCTCCGGCGGCGGGGGCCTCGTGATGACCGCCGATGATTACCTGCGCTTTTGCCTGATGCTCGTCAATGGCGGGTCGTTCGATGGCGTGAGAATCCTGAGCCCCGCCACGGTCGCGCTGATGACCACCAACCTGCTCGCCGATGCCGATTCCGCGAACGGCGACGGCTTTGGCCTCGGCTTTGCCATTGCCCCGGGCGGCGCGGCGCGGGGCGCGCTCACTCCAGGCAGCTACTACTGGGGCGGTGCCGCCGGCACGTTTTTCTGGATCGACCCACAGTTGGAGCTGGTGGCCGTGTTCATGCCCCAACGCATCGGCACGCCACCTTGGATTCAACAGACGTTGCAGAACATGGTGTACGCGGCGGTGGAGTAGGCGGAGCTAGGGGTTGCTGCCGAGCCAGTCCATCGGGTCCGTCGGTTCACCGTCGGCACGCACCTCGAAGTAGACGCCCACATCGGCTCGGCCGCCGCTCTGTCCGGCGGAGGCGATGGCTTCGCCGCCGGACACCCAGTCGCCTTCCTTCTTGTAGATGGCGTCGCTGTGGCCGTAGAGGGACATGTGGCCGTTGCCGTGGTCGACGATGGTGAGCAGGCCAAAGCCGCGCAGCCATTCCGCGAACACGACACGACCATTGGCCACGGCAATCACGTCTTCGCCGGGGGAGGCGCTGAACTGTACGCCTTCCCACGTCATGCGGCCACCGGCGCGGTTCTGGCCGAAACGGTTGACGATCTCGCCCTGCACGGGCCAAGGCAAACGGCCGCGCGATTCCACCAAATCAAGCCCGGACAGAGCCGGCGGCACATCGCGGGATGTCGGGTCCGCCGCGGGACGCTGTGCCAGGGCCGTCAGCAGAGATTCGAGCCGTTCCCGATCTCGCCGGAGGCGTTCGCGCAAGGCGGCGCGGTCGCTCCGTTCGGCTTGCAGGAGGTCGATGGCATGCTGGCGCTCGGAGCGAGTTTGCACCAACGCCTTGCGGCGTTCCTGCAAGGAAGTGCGCGCCTGGGTGAGAACGAGCCGCTCGCCGGCGGCTCGGTCGGCGTTGCCGGCGAGCGCTTCGAGGGTGGCGCGAAACGAAGCCAGCGACTCGGCCCGTGCCCGCGCGAAATGGCCATGCATCCGCACGGCGCGGTCAAACTCGTCGGGGTCCTCATGACTTAGCAGGGCCTTGAGGAAATCACGGCGAGGGTGCCGCCAGGCATCGCGGATGTGCTGGGCGATGCGCTGCGCCTGCTCCATTCGTGCAGCCTCCAACGCGGCGCGCTCGTCCTGCACCGACTGCACGCGCACCGAAGCCTGCGCTTGCTTGCGGGTGAGTTCGCGCATCTGTCGCGTGAACTCGTCGATGCGCCGGTCCGCAATCGCGAGTTCCTGCTGCTGCTCGGCCATGCGCCGGTCGGCGTCGGTGAGCCAGGTATCGAGGGCGTTGAGTTGCTCCACGACATCGCCAAGCTGGCGCCGGGCTACTGCGTCCTCTCCTTGCGCTGCGGTCGCGTTGGTCGCGACGAGAATGATCAGCCCCGCGAGCAGCAGGGCCCCGCTTTCAACCGGCACTCTGACGCCACGCTGCAACGCAGTGGGACAAGGGCCGCCCGGTCATCTCCTTCGGCATCGGGATCCCCATGAGGCTGAGCAGGGTCGGGGCAACGTCGGCGAGAGTGCCGCCTTGGGAGAACCTCACCTCGTCTGGGCCGAGGTACACGAGCGGCACTGGCGACGAGGTGTGCGCCGTGTGCGGCTGCTCACTCAGGTGATCGACCATGCGTTCGACGTTGCCGTGGTCGGCGGTGATGAGGCAGGTGGAGTCGGTTCGCTTCACCGCAGCTTCGATGCGGCCCAAGCACTCGTCGATGGTTTCCACCGCCTGCACGGCGGCGTCGAAGACGCCGGTGTGCCCCACCATGTCGCCACCGGCGAAGTTGCAGACGATGGCGTCGAACTCGCCCGCCTCGATCGCCGCGACTAGGCGGTCGGTTACCTCGCGCGCAGACATGGCTGGGGCGAGATCGTAGGTGGGCACCGAGGGCGAGGGCACCAGCACGCGCCTTTCGCCGGCGAACGGCTCTTCCCTGCCCCCCGAGAAGAAGAATGTGACGTGAGCGTACTTCTCCGTCTCGGCGATGCGAAGCTGAGTCTTGCCGAGGCTGGCGAGCACTTCGCCGAACGTGTAACTCGGCACTTCGTTGTCGAACGCGCAGGGTGCCTTGATGTCGTCCGCATAGCGGGTGAGGGTGACGAAGGCGCTCAAGCGGACACGCTCGCGGCGGAAGCCGTCGAAGTCCTCGGCGAGGAAGGCTTGGCTGAGCTGACGGGCACGGTCGGCGCGGAAGTTCATGAAGACGACGGCATCGCCGTCGGCGATGCCCTGCTGGCCATCCGCCCTCACCAGTGTCGGCTGCACGAACTCGTCGGTTTCGCCACGCTGGTAGGCGGCTTCCAGCGCGGCCATGGGACCCGAGAACGCGAATGCCGCTTCGCCGCGCACCAGTGCGTCGTACGCGCGTTCCACGCGGTCCCAATGCCGGTCGCGATCCATCGGGTAGTAGCGCCCCGCAATCGAAGCGATGGTACCGGGGAAGTCTTGCTCGAAGCGCTTTAGGGACGCCGCGGCGCTTTTGGGCGGCGTGTCCCGCCCGTCGAGAAACGCGTGCAGACGGACCTTGATTCCCCGTTTGATCGCATGGCTGACGAAGGCCGCGATCTGGTCTTCGTGACTGTGAACGCCCCCCGGGGACAACAGCCCGAGCACATGCAGGGCACCGCCGCTTGCCAGCGAGGCATTGATGGCCGCTTCCAGCGCCGGATTCGCAAAGAAGTCGCCCGTGGCGATGGCGTGATCGATGCGCGTGAGGTCCTGACGCATCACACGCCCCGCACCCAGGTTCATGTGCCCAACTTCGGAGTTCCCCATCTGCCCCGCCGGCAACCCCACATCCTCCGACGATGCCGACAGCAGCGTGGTCGGCGCGTGCGCCCACAGCCGATCCCACACCGGCGTGTGCGCGGCCGCGATTGCGTTCTCGCGCTGCCCCGGCTCCGCCGGCGCCTGGGCATGGCCCCAACCGTCGAGTACGACTAGGAGGGTGGTGGGCGTTACGTCTTGCGTTGTGGTTGGCACCGCTTGCTTTGCCGAGCTGAGCACATGGAGCTGAAGACTACTGTCGTTGCCGGGGAATGGGGTCCGACTGGAACTGGAATACGTCGCTTTCGTCGGCCCCGTAAACGTCGGAGGGGTCGAGTGGCGTACTGAGCGGCATCAGCATCAACTGTGCTGGTTCGTCGACTTCGGCCCGAAGGCGGACCGTGGCGGGACCGACGTTTGATATCTCAAGCACTATCGTGCCCGTGAATCCAGGATCGATCTTCGGCGCGGTTAGATGCACGCCCAATCCAATTCGCGCCCAACTGCTTCGGCCCTCAAGCAGTCCCATTAGGTCAGGTGGAATCGTCACGACCTCCAATGTTTGCGCGAGGACGAAGCCCCCCGGCGCGAGGTCGAAATGATCTTGGTCCTCGGCGTGGCGCCAAAGGTCCACGGATTGGTAAACGGAAGGTTCCACTTGAATCGACGCAATGTGGCGCGGGAAATCGGGTGCGAAAGTCGTGAACTTCCGTCCCAACCGAAGGTTAATGGACACGGGCCCAACGCGGTTCTCGCCGGGGGCAGGTTCTATCTCCACGCCCCCCGGTCGAAGGCGCCGCAGGATGTCCGGCTTGGAAAGGATCAACTCGCTTCAGCCACGCATTCCACGCGACCTCGGAAAAGACGTCTCCGGGGGGCGTAACCTGGAATGCTCGCCTTGAACTGCGGCCCATCGACATCCACGATCCTGGCGAGCACTTGGTCCCTGCCTTCGTCCTCTCCGCTCTTCAGCCAGCGAACGTCGACGAACCCGAACCACCGCCCGACGTCGTCATCTACGAAGACCATTCGCTCATTGGAGAAAGGTCCGGGCTTTACCTGACAAGGTAGCCACATCTTCGCACCCACCGCTAGCTCCACCACTTACACCTCTCTTCTCGTTAACAGTAATTTTATCCAGCCCATAGTCATGGCATCAACCCAGTTGGCACGCCGGGAGGCACCATTCGCCCTCGCGTCACATTCCGGCGTAGTCCGCGTCGGCGCCAAAGGCCCAGGTGGAGGTGATTTGGCCCGCGAGTTCGGGAGAATCTGGGAGGCTGTCGCCGATGCGCGTGGCGAGTGGGACCAACGCGGCGTCCTCGGCCAGATCGGCGATGCGGAAGGCCTGCTCGCCGGTTTGGCGGGTGCCGAGGATGTCGCCGGGGCCGCGCAGTTCGAGGTCCTTCTCGGCGATGACGAAACCGTCGTTCGTCTTGCGCAGCACTGCGAGGCGCTGCGTTGCCACCTCTGACAGCGGTGGCTGGTAGAGGAGCACGCAGTCGCTGCGGGCACTGCCGCGACCGACGCGACCGCGCAGCTGGTGGAGTTGGGCGAGGCCCAAGCGTTCGGCGTTGTCGATCACCATGAGGGAGGCGTTGGGCACATCCACGCCTACTTCGATGACGGTCGTGGCGACCAGCAGGTCAATCTCTCCGGCCTTGAAGGCGGCCATGGCGGCTGCCTTCTCGGGCGCCGGCAAACGACTGTGCACCAAGGCCGTGCGCACGCTCGGGAGCATTTCCTGCAATTCGTCGAAGGTCGTGGTGGCGGCACGTTCTGGATCTCTGGGCGCAGTTCGCAGTGCGATGCCTGCCGGTGCTCCACCGGTTGTCGAGGTCTCGGCTGCCGGTGCGTGCCCGCCCGAAACCTCCTCGCCTTCCTGGCTGTCGATTACCGTGCAGACCCAATACACCTGCGCCCCAGCCGCCACGGCTTGGTCGACGTGGGCGATCACCTCGGGGCGCCGCGACATGGCCACTACCCGGGTCCTAACGGCCTCCCTGCCGGGTGGCAGTTCGTCGATGACGGAAACATCCATATCTGCGTAGAGCGCCATCGTCAGGGTGCGGGGGATCGGAGTGGCGGTCATCACCAAGTGGTGGGGCACTTCCCCCTTGTGCCGCAGCATCATGCGCTGCTCAACGCCAAAGCGGTGCTGTTCGTCGACGATGGCGAGAGCGAGCCTTTGGAACTCCACTCCAGACTGAAACAGGGCATGAGTGCCCACCACCACAAGGTCCTCGCCATCTGTCACCGCCGCAAGCCGGGCTCGTCGTTCTGCGGCGGCAAGCCGTCCGGTCAAGAGGCCGACGCCAATGCCGAGGGGCCCGAGCCAAGCGCTGAGCGTCTCGAAATGCTGCTCGGCGAGGATTTCGGTGGGTGCCATGAGCGCCGTCTGGCAGCCGTGTTCGGCAGCGCGGATTGCGGCGAATGCGGCGATGACCGTTTTGCCGGAACCCACATCCCCCTGCAGCAGTCGCATCATGGGCACGCTTGAGGCGAGGTCGTTCAGCACATCCCGCGCCACGCGCGCCTGGGCGCCAGTGAGGCGGAAGCCCAGATTGCGAAGCAGCTCGCGTCCTAGCTGTCTAGTTGGTGGCAGGGGAGTGGTGGTGAGGCCACCTCTTGCCGCCCGACGGCGCTTCATAACCAGATAGTGCGCGAGCAGCTCGTCCAAGACGATGCGACGGCGCGCAGCGCCAAGCCGTGCCGTGCGCGCCTCGGCGTCCTCGACATCGCTGTCGTCGACGGCCTGGCCGTGGACGCAGCGCAGGGCATCGAGCAACAACGGAAAGTCCTGGTCCGGCAGGGGGATGCCGAACTCCTCGTCCACGTCCGTTAGCGCCGCTTGGATCCATCCCGCGAGCCGGGCGGTGGCGATGCCTTCGGTTTGCCGGTACACGGGCGTCAGTTCCGGTGCCGGCGGCGGCGGTTCGGACGGGAACACGCGGTACTCGGGATGCACCATCTCGAGACCCATAGGACCCATCCGCACGGCCCCGAAGCACCGCACCCACGTACCGGGCGCAAACGACTCCCGCTGTCCCCGGGAGTAATGGAACAGGCGCATGGCCAGCCGGCCACTGTCATCCTGCAGGCGGACCAGCAGCGAGCGGCGGCGGCCGTAGTTCACGTCGGCCCCCAAGACCTCCCCGGCCACGAGGCATTCGGTGCCGGCCGCGAGTTCGCCGAGTGGCATCGTTCGCGTGCGATCTTGGTATCGGAGCGGCAGATGCAGCAATAGGTCCCGGATTTCGGCGATGCCAAGGCGAGCAAGCCGCTTGGCGGAGCCCGGGCCCACACCCCGCAGCGCCGTCACGGAGTCGCGAAGCTTCAGTCCGCCCATGTAAGAGATTCCACCACGGCTAGCCGCCAAACCCAAGCCCCGACGAGGGATGCTGGCGAGGCAGCGCGAGATCCCTGCCCCTCACATGCAGCAGATTTCATAACGCATTGATAATCAAATAATGTACCTCGAAGCTGAGTCAACACCAACGTGCTGGCGAATGGTGCGGTCCCACACGCCACTCGGAGTGAGGACACGTCACGCTCCTCCCGCCGGCCAGTCGTCGGGCGGTTGGTCCGTTGGGGTACCCGCCAACGCCATCGAAGCATCCCCGCTGATGGTGGTGACCAAGCCACCGGTCGGCCGTTCTTTTTTGCAGGCGGGTTGCGGCCGATTCCACGTTCCTGCGGCCCGCCACGCGGCAACGCACGAGCCGTGGAGAATCAAACGCGAACCAGGGGCAGCGGCGATGCCTTCGCACTGGGAGGCGGCGAGCTTCGCCTAGACCGCGTTGTCGGCCATGTTCGGTGAGCGGAAACGGTTAGCCTGCAGGGAGCCGCATGTTTTTTGGGAGGCGACTTCGACCCAAATGAACAGGATCAGTTCGACCATCGTCGGCGCTGCTGGCGAGTATCACGTGCTCAGTCAGCTGCTCCGGCGTGGCTGGGTCGCGGCGCTGGCGCCGGATGGCGCGCCAAACATGGACATCCTGGCCACCGACGAGAACAACGAGAAGCTGTGCGCCATCCAGGTCAAGACCCGCCGTGACATCGGACGCGACAAGGGCTGGCACATGAAGCCCACGCACGAAGACATGGTGGCCGAAGATCTGTCTACGTGTTCGTCGACGTTGGCAGGCAGCCGTCTGGTCCGACCGTCTCGTACATCCTGCCGTCTGGCGTGGTGGCCGGCTGCATTCGGGACTCGCACCGTGTTTTGGCTCGACACGCCCGGCAGGGGAGGTCGGCCACACAAGGATAGCAACGTGCGTCGGCTGTTGCCTGACTACTCGCACATCAAGCCGCGCACGGAGGAGGGAAGGAACACCATCGGTCAGTACGCAACGGGATGGCTCAACCGCTATTCGGAGAACTGGGGCATGCTGGGATTACCGGAGGCGGACGGCGTCTAGGCCGCTCTGGCCCATATCGGTCACCACGGACGGACGCTGATGAAGCCGCCGAGGGTCCGGGACAAGGCCGCGCGAGACCCATTCCGTTACGACTGGTTGCATGCGCACTCTGGCCGGCAGAGAGTTACAGTGAAGGTCTTCACGTCAGATGCCGCCAAGCGCGCGAGCGGCGGTCGCGAAAGAGGATGTCCGGCCCGCGGCCTCGTCCGAGTCCGCGGAGCGGCCGCCTGGCCGTGTCGTTTGGATCGAGCCCCCGCCGCGATGCGCGGTGGCCCGCCGTGCCTCCGCCCCGAAACGGCACGATTACCGCGCCGTGGCATATGGCCGCCGTGTCGGCGGCGAATGTCGGCACCAAGCCGCCCATGCCGCGCAAGGCAGCGACAGACGTCAGCTCCGCCGAAGTTGCCCGGCTGCACTCCTACGACGAGCTCGACGGTCCACATTTTCGCGGGAGCCAGGCGATGGCCGGTTGGACGGATCGCCCATCACAACTTAGCTCCCACGCCCAGCCCCGGGGCCGCCTCGCGGTCCGGGGCGCGGCCGTTCCTCCCTGTCGCGTTCCCTTCCCGATTTCGCTGTCGGGACCTCGCTGGCATGGCGCGCCGCGTCGCGGCGTGCACGAGCGCGTCCTGGTTCGGGTCGCCGCCCCTACCTATGGAGGTTACAAAGGTAAATCACGTTTGCCAGCTTTGGCGCTGTAGACTCAATCCTTGCGAAGCAAGGAGCTTGCACGTTCTCCCATAGCTGCAAACGCGCCAGAGAGCACTGCGGGAAGCAACACCGCCAGTTGCGGGAACGCCATAAGCACCCCTGCCCACCAAGGCCACCCGAGCACATCCACGGCTCCAAAGTAAGTGCCAATGGTGATTGGTAGCACAAACCTAAAATAGACCGCCACGCAAATTGCTGCCATTGCCGCAAGCAAGCCCAAATGATGCTCGATCCCAAGGACGCCGACAACCATCAGCGCCAATCCCACGGCTAGGAACGCAACGTAGCCGATGATCGCCAACATGCCCGTGCTTCTAGCCTAGTCGGAAGACGGTGCTGCTTGCGACACCGTTGCCTGTCGAAACTCGCGGTGGTCGAGAACGTAACGAATCGTCAGGCTTGCGCCTTGCCCGCTGGGTGGCTCGCCGACGACCTCATCTCCATCCCGCATTTCCTCTCGCATGACCCTGCAACACACGGGCATCCGGTGGTCGGGGCCGGGGTAGCCGCCTAGCTCGCGGTGTAGGTCGCGTGACGTAACATCAAGGAACCTCTTGCCGTCGACGGCCGCATGTTTGAGTCGGGAAGTAAGTTCACGACGGAAATCGTCGCGAGTTAGTATGGTCATCGTGGAAGTCTCCCAAGGTTGTAGACGCAGGTTGCCCGAGGCCTGGTTGAGTGGGACACCCGCTGACCCGCGCCAGCTACTGGCTCCGTTCTGGCAAACAGTGAAGGTAGCGAAGCTGCCTGTAAGCCAGTGTCAATTCCGATCCGACACCTCGGGACATCCACCCTAGCACAAGATCAGGGTTGCGGCGAGACGTATCTCGTGGTAGATCTTTGCGGCTGCTCCCCTAGGCTCGCAAGATGGCAAATCTAGTCTGATGGTTCTACGACAGCCTGCAATCGCGAGACGTTTTCTTAGTGTCGTTTTGGTGTCATTAGTGTGGCAAGCCTATGGCGACGTGGTAAGCTTCGATCACGTGTTGGCACACGACGCACCGGAGTACGAACCCACCGCAAATTACACACGAACCCGCATGGAAGGGTTCACGGTCATGGTCAGTGGTCGGTTGATCGAGGACGACCCCAAAACGGCCAAAATAGCCCAGCGGATAGTCCGTGCTCAGTTAACCCGTTTCTCTATGGTAGCCCCTGTCCAGGTACGCAAGCTCCGACGCACTACTAAGGTGTGGTTGACGGTCGGCACAACCGGCCCAAGCGCGGCTCACTATATACCCGCCCCGGCCGAGGTCTTGGAGCACATAGGCCGCAATCCCGACTTCGCCAAGTCCATCGAGATTTACAACGTCCCGAAATTTGTCCAACGGTGGAAGCACGTGCCGGCGACAATGATTCACGAACTGGCACACGCCTACCACGACCAGCTCTTGCCAAACGGGTTCCAAAACGCTCAAATCTTAGATGCCTTCAACGCAGCCGTCGGAACCGGCAAGTACGATTGGGTGCTGCGTACCGCTGAACCGGATTACATGACGCAGCACTATGCGCGGGTGAATGAGTTGGAGTTCTTCGCTGAGCTTTCCGTGACCATGCTAGCCGCTAGTGGGTACTACCCGTTCGTTAAGGCGGAGTTCAAGCGATATGATTACGATACTTACCGGACCATTGCCGAGCTATGGCGCGCGGATGGCGGGAACCCCACCGTGATAGCAGACCCTGTTGAGGCTTCGTGGGTGGAGTGCGATCAGGAAGGCACGATCAAGTCGAAGACAGGCGGGGGTCAAGTCACGTTGCTGCTCGAAAACCAGACCGCCGAAGATCGCCACGTTTATTGGCTGGACTACGCAGCAAACCGTCACGACTCGGTTGCCTTTCCCTTGCCAGCAGGCGGTGCCAGGACAGCGCACACTGCACAGTTCCACCCGTGGGTGGTGACGGATTCTGATGGACTGTGCCTTTCTATTTTGGCTCCAGGGAACGTAAGCCAGACGGTCGTGGTAGACTTCTGATCTTACTTGTAAGCAGAGCCTAAGGTAGCAATCTCCCAAGGATCTGCAAACCAAACCCGACCATACGCGTAAGGCCATATCGAGACAACTTTGAGTTCTTTGATTTGGTGCTGTAGCCACTTGTCCAAACATTGCTTGAGGAAGTCTGGCGATGGTAGGCCGCCTTGGATGTCGTTTGCTTAGGCTGCAAAACGTTGCGGAGTTTGTCCACCTCGTTCGCCAATTGCGGTCGTTCGTCCGCCAAAGTGCGTTCAGCGGGCGCGGCCCCAAGCCGGCGTGCCATTGAGACACCGGGTCGTATTTCAACGTTGATCATTTGGTGCTTCTCCGAGCTTCTCCGAATGTATCGCGGAGCGTGGACCTTGTGCGGTCTACGCTCCACCTCACCGTCGCATCCTATGCTCGCAACTTCGCCCATGCCGAACGCCTGTGGACCCGGACACGCTCGCTGTCGGTGCAGGGAGGGTGGCCGGGAACGGGACCGGCAGCTCTGCGCGGCCGTCAAGGGCTGCTGCGCCGGCGGGATGCTCGGCGCGGGTAGAGGACGGCGCGCGTCGGCTGGAACCGTGTTGGCGGCGGAGCCGCGTCCGGGAACGTCCTGGCCGCCCTTGACCGCGGCTCCGCCTCGATCAGGTAGTCGGTCCGCCGCTGTATCAGTCACGCCGGCGCTCGAACAGGTCGCTGCGGCGGTAGGCGGCCTCGACGCGATCGCCGGTGACGTGCGCCAGGGCGAGCTCGCGCGCCCGGTCGAGCAGGACGAGCGCCTGGCCGGACAGCGGCACGCGGTGTTCGCGGCCGGCCTTCATCCGCGCGGCCGGGACTGTCCAGACGGCGCCCCAGCGGTTGGCACGAGGAACTCGAAGGCGAGCACAAGACCCCGGTGGGGCCCCGGGCCGCGCACGCGCGCCCGGTGCCGACCTCGGGGTGCGGCAGCGCCCCGAGGTCCTGGGCAGGGTGGAACTACGAAGCCCTTCTTTGTTCAGGGTCTGTCCGCGAGGACGCTATTTCGGCATAGAAGGTCCGCACGCGGTCGACGATGGTGGGTACGTCGTGCCGACGCAGTTCGCGCACGTCGAACAGGAGCAGGCCTTCGGGCACTTGATGGTTGCGGGTGCGGATGCTGGGTGCGCCCGCGGCAAGATGCTGCACCAAGGCATGCAGCACCTCGGGCGGCTCTCTGAGTCCCACCCGGCGGATGGGGCGACCGGCGCGGTCCGGGACGATGTGCGCGTTCGCGAAAGACGCGAACCCCGCGTGGAGCGCGGCGAGATTGGCCTCGTCCTCCTGCGCGGATGGTTCGAACCGGTCCAGCGCCGCCATGAGGCCCATGATCTGTTCCTTGCCGACTTTCATGGCGCGGGCGATGCCGCGACCTTGCAGCTCGCACGCCTCGACGAAGGCGTGGCGACCGGCGATGAAGCCGCAGGTGGGGCCACCGATGGCCTTGCCACCGGAGTACGTCACGAGATCGGCGCCGGCGGCGATGTAGGCGCGGACGTCGCGTTCGGCGGCCGCATCTACCAACACCGGAACGCCACGGCCGAGGCAAGCAGAGAGCGCCAGTCGATTCTGCTGCACTGCGTGGTGCGACTTGACGTACACGATGGCCTTGGCATCCGCCGACAGCTTTGCCGCGAGATCGTCCTCCGTCACGGCATCGAGGCTGCCGAACACCACCGGCCGGCCGCCGCCCAAGCGGATCATCTGCGTCACTTCTGCACCGAAATCGACGTCGTGGCCGCGTTGGATCAGGATGTCCCTCGGTGCAGGAACATCGGGCACGCGACGAATCTTCTCGAGGTCACGCCCGGTGAGGATGGCGGCGACGCCGATGGCGATGCCAGCGGCTGCCCCGGTGGTGATGCAGGCCGCCTCGGCGCCGGTGCGGGTCGCGATGCGTTGGCTAGCGGCATGGCGGAGCTCGGCCAGATCCACATGCGCCTGGGCCGCCTCGGCCTGCGCCTGGGCCACGGTCTCGTGTTGTGCCGATCCGCCGAGAGCGGTCATTTTGCCGGCCGCGTTGATGACGGTCTCGACGCCGATGCGGCGAAACGGATTCACAAGGGTGCGTCCCGTTCGTGGTAAGTGCTGCCGATGGCCACGCCACGCGTCTCGATGCGGCCCGGCACGGTGCGCAGCTCGCCCTCGGCGTCCTCTACCTGCCACGGTTCGGCGGTCTCCTCGAACACGGTGGCGTATGCCGGCTTGCCGATGGTGAAGCTTCCGAAGCCGAACTGGTCGAGGCCAACGGCCTCCGCAGGGGCCAAGGTGACCGCCCGCACCGTGTCCGCCAGCGACATGCCAAGGGCGCGCAGCTTGCTCATCGTGCGTGGCAGCGACACCGCATGGCGATCGAGGTTGCCGCGGTGCAGATCCGAGCTGATCGTGTGTACCGGCAGGCCCTGCGCCAGCGCCGTCTCGCAAACCCGGAAGCTGAATGACGAACGGCCATGCCCGACATCAACGATCACACCCCGTTCCACCGCATCGCGAAAGGCCGGTATCACCCGGTCGCGATAGCCGAGAACGCCGCCTACCTTGCCGTGGTAGGTGTGGGTGACGATGTCGCCCGGGCGCAGCAGCTCGAGCACGTCGTCGATCAGCGGCGGCGCGTTGCCGATGTGGAGCATCATCGGCTTGCCCGCCAGTTCCGCCGCCTTGCGCGCGAGCTTCACTGCCTCTATACCAAAGCTGCCGGTGTGCGAGGCGCTGGCCAGCACCTTCACGCCCACCAGCCAGTCGTGGCGCTCGAGCGCGCGCACGACACCGGGCAAGTCGCAAAGGTCCGGGCGCGAGGCATGGCCACCACCCAGGTTCGGCAGGCCCGGGCTGCCGATGTTGATGAATGCGAACACCCGCGTTTGCTGCGTCTCATGGACGAAACGTGGGAACGCGTCGATGGTGGTCGTGCCCGACGACCCGGCATCGACCACACAAGCCACCCCCTGCCGCGTGCCGATGCGGTCTGCTTCCAGGCGAGCGGTGGTGAAGAGCGGGTGGCTGAAGACGTGCGTGTGCAAGTCGATGAAGCCGGGCGCGACGAAGGCGCCGCGGACGTTCACGACCCGGTCCGCCGGTCGGTCAAGCGCTTCCACGACCACGTCGTCGGCGATGTGCAGATCGCCTTCGCAAGTCGTGCCGGCTGCCACGTCAAACCGCTTGCCGCCGGTGATGGTAAGCGTCGTCATCGCCCCTCTCTTTCGCCTCGTCTCCCCTCGCGACTATAGCCCGGCACAAAGGCCCGCAGTTGGCGCGAGGCGCCGGTCGGATTTGGCGCGCGCCTCAGAGGTCGTCCAGCACTCTGGTGGCGTCGCGCACTTGCTGCCAGTGCCGACGTACGTCGCGATAGCTGAGGACAGTGTTCGCGTCCGCTACGATGCGGCACGGCACTGGCACCATCGCATCCGCGGCCGCGTCGGTATCGGGTTGAAGGCCGAGCGCCACCGCCAGGAAGATTGCCGCGCCGCGGCCCTCGACCGCCTCGTCCGAGCATTCGAGAGGTGTGCCCAAAACGGCCGCCAGGATGTGCGGCCACAGCGTGCTGGTGGCGCCGCCGCCGGTGAGGCGAACGCGCGTTGGCGGCCCGCACCAGCCGACGACCTGGTCCGCGATGTCGGCGACGGCAAAGCTCACGCCTTCCAGAACGGCGCGATGCAATGCGGCGTTGCGGTGACGCAAAGCGAGGCCCAGAAACGCACCGCTGGCAGCGGGACGCAGCTCGGGCGCAACCTGCCCGGACAGGAACGGCAGAAAGCGAACGCCGTCCGCACCCGGGTCGATGGCAGCGGCGCTTTCGGCAGCGCTCGCGTAGGCGTCCGGTCGGTCGCCGGCGCCGGTGATGTCGAGCAGCCAGTCCACCGAACGGCCGCCTTGGATGGCGTTGCCGCCGATGATGTGGCGGTCCGGCGGCAGCGAGTAGAAGCGGTAAGCGTTCGCCGGCGGATCGATGCTTGGCGTACGCACGACCGCGTGCGTGCCGAGCGTGATGGCGTACTCGCCCGGGCGCGTGGCGCCGGCGCCTACGTTGGCGCAAATCCCGTCGTGGGCGCCAACCGCTACCGGAATGCCCTCGGTGAGGCCGGTCTCGCGGGCGGCGGCGGCGGTGAGCCGGCCGGCAACCTGCCACGGCAGCGCGGGTGTGGGCAGCAAATCTGGCGGCAGGTCGAAGTGCTCGTGCAGTTGCGGATCCCACTCGGGCGCGTCCGGCCCGGAGGACCAGTCCGTCATGTGCGCGCCGGTGAGTCGAAAGAGCACGAAATCCTTGGCGTAGAGGGCGTAGCGGCAGCGCCTCGCAACCTCGGGTGCCTGCCGGCGCAGCCAAAGGAACTTCGCGACGAGCGCCGCGCCGTAGTTGGCCAAGTGTCGACCATCGGATCGCCACGTGCGCAAGCTCGCGAGTTCCGTGGCGTGTCGCTGATCGTCCCAAGGATGTACAAGCACTTCGCCAGCGGGGTCCAGGAACACGCCCGCCCCCGCCCGACCGCACAGCGACACGCCGACCACGTCCTTCGCGGTCACGCGGCCCGACAGCAGCTCGCCGATCAGCTTGGTGGTGTCTCGCCACCAATGGTCGGCATTCTGTCCATCAACGCCCGGCTTGTGCCGAACGGCAGCTTGCTGTAACAGTTGCCCGTTCGGTGCGAATGCCGCCACCTTGAGGCGGGAGGTGCCGAGGTCGACGGTGAGGAATGTGGCCATGGCGGCGAGTGTATGGGAGACGGCAGCGGAGCGGCGGCGGGAGCTCGACGCCCGGGGCTACCTCGTGGTCGAGAACGTCGTGCCGAGGGAACTCTGCGAAGACGTCCTTGGCGCGACGGCGGACTTCTTGGGGATCGTTGCCGACGAGCCCGACAGTTGGCGGACGCACGCCACTCACGGGCATGGCATCGTGCCGCTGCACCACCATCCGGCGCTGTGGGCGCTGCGCCAGTGGCCGGACATCCACCGGCTGTTTCGGCAGCTCTACGGCACGGACCGGCTCTGGGTGACCATGGATCGCGTGTCGTTCAAGGCACCGGCAGACCAGCACGTTTGCGAAGCAAACTGCCGACGCGCCCGTCAGGGCGCGCAAGCGCCCCGGATGAGCGCATTCCATTGGGACGCCGACCCGCGCCAGCCGAGGTCCGGGGCGGGGTTCCAGGGGCTCGTGTACCTGCGCGACACGGCCCCGGAACAAGGCGCCTTCTGCTGCCTGCCGGATGTGTACGCGCGCCTCGATGACTGGCTCGACGGTCGGCAGGTGAAGGAGGCGATAGAGGCGCTGAATACCGGCGAACACCGCGTGGAAGCGGTCGGCGGCGGCGCTGGCGCAATGGTGATCTGGCATCGCCACATGCCGCATTCCTCGGCCCTGAACCACGGTTCGGCGCCGCGCTGGGTGCAGTATGTGGCCATGGACCCCGCCGGCGACGAAGCCACTCGCAGGGAGCGCATCCGGCTCTTCCGGGAGAAGCGGCCACCGGAATGGGCGGTGCGTCAGCGGGTGCCCGGTCAGCAGGACCCGGAGCCGGGTCCGACTGCGGAACTCACTCCACTCGGCCGGCGGCTGGTGGGGTTCGATTGAGGGACGTCTGCCCAAGCGCCACAGGGCTTCTATAGAACAGATTCCCTAACTCGTTGACGTTCAGCGAAGAGGCCTTCGAAGTCGAGGAGATACCAACGCAATTGGCCGGATGGCGCAGTGGGAAGTGTCTCGGAGCGAGGGCCCATCACGCTCCTCGCGCCGAAGGCGAAGCAACCAAGGGCCGGAAGCTGCAACCAGCCCTCTCTCCGCGAGACGGGCCTGTTGGGAGGAGGGAGGGCCCTGTTCCCACCCTCCACGGTCCGGCGCGCACGCCGGGGTGGAAACTCAAGCCAGCCATTCCATACGCAATGCAGGACGCATCCCGCCGGTCCGAGGGTTCGTGACCCTGCTCCTTAGTGCTGGTCTTGCCCTTCGCGGGCGCCGCTGTGGCGGCGGTGGATCGGGCGCAGCACGTTTTGCACGGCGGGGATCGCCATCAGGCGGCGCTCGACGCGCTGCAGGTGGTCCTTGTCCGATACCGAGAGCGCCAGACGCACGCTGGAAAGTTCGGAGGAGTGCTCATCCACGGTCAGGTTGCTGATGCCGGCGTCCACCTGATTGGCCGTCGAAGCCAGTTCCGCGATGACTCCCTTGCGGCGGCGCACGGTGAGCAGAAGCACCGTGTCGAATTCCCCGTGTGTGGTGTCGCTCCAGCGCACCGGGATCAGCTCCCGGGGTGAGCGTCGACGCAGGTCTGCCACGTTTGGGCAAGTCTCTACGTGCACGACCAGCCCCTTGCCTGGCGTGACATGCCCGGCCACCGGTTCTCCGGGCACCGGACCGCAGCAGCGTGCGTAGGTGATGACCAAACCCTCGCCGCCTCGGATGGCCACCGGGCCGCCCTGATCGATGTCCACGGCCTCGTAGTCCGGGTTGTCGGCTTCCAGGAGCTTTTGCGCCACCATGTAGGCAAGCAGGTCGCCCATGCCGATCTTCTCCAGCAGGTCGTCGAGCTTGCGCGTGTCGAACTCGCGGAACACCTTGCGCAGGCGACGGAAATCGAGCTGCTTGATGGAAGTGCCGGCATTGGTGAGAGAGCGGTCGAGCAGCGTGCGTCCGAGGCGGATCGATTCCGACCGTCGCTGCACCTTGAGCGCCTGGCGAATGGCCGACCGGGCGCGGATGGACACCGTGAAGGTGAGCCAGTCTGGGTTTGGCCGGGCGCTCGGCGCGGTGACGATCTCCACCGTCTGTCCCGATTCAAGCTGCTGCGACAGCGGCACCTGCACCCGATCCACTCGGGCGCCGACGCAGTGGTTGCCGATGTCGGTATGCACGGTGTAGGCAAAGTCGATGGGGCAGGCGCCGCGCGGTAGTTCCAGAATGTCGCCGGCCGGGGTAAACACATACACCTCGTCCGGGAACAGGTCGATCTTCAGGCTTTCAATGAACTCCAGCGAGTTGCCGGCGCGCTGCTGCAAGTCCAGGAGGCCCGCCACCCATTGTCGAGCGCGCACCTGGCTGCCGCCGCTGCCGTCGTCCTTGTAGAGCCAGTGCCCCGCGATGCCGTTTTCCGCCACGATGTCCATGGCGCGGGTGCGAATCTGCACCTCGATTGGCACCGCGTTCATGCCGAAGAGCGTCGTGTGCAGCGATTGGTAGCCGTTGGCCTTGGGAATGGCGATGTAGTCCTTGAAGCGGCCAGCCACCGGCTTGAAGGTGTTGTGAACCACGCCAAGGGCGCGGTAGCAGGTGTCGGCCTGCGCCACGAGGATGCGAAAGCCGAACATGTCCATGATGTTGTGGAACGACTTGCGCTGCGTCTTCATCTTTCGATAGATGGAATAGAGGTGCTTTTCTCTGCTCACCACCTCCGCTTCGATCCCTTCCCTGCGGAGCGCCCCCTGCAAGGTGTCGCGGATGTGCGACATCAGTGCCTTGCGGTTGCCGCCGCCCTTCTTCGACTCGACCGCCCGGCGGATGCGGTCTGCCCGCAGCGGGTAGAGCGCCTGGAAGCCCAGGTCCTCGAACTCCACCCGCACCAGATTCATGCCCAGCCGGTTGGCGATGGGGGCGTAGTAGTCGAGCGTCTCGCGGGCGATGCGGCGGCGTGATTCGGGTGGCATCACGCCGATCGTGCGCATGTTGTGCAGCCGGTCCGCGAGCTTGACGAGAATGACGCGCAAGTCCCGCGCCGTCGCCATCGCCATCTTCTGGAAATTCTCGGCCTGGGCTTCGGCACGGGACTGGAAGATGGAACCGAGCTTGGACACTCCGTCGACGATGTCGGCCACCTCTTCGCCGAACTCCTCGGCCAGGGCAGACTTCGATGCGTCCGTGTCTTCGAGCACGTCGTGCATGATCGCCGCCATCACCGATTGGTGATCCATCCGCATCTCGGCGAGGATGTGCGCCACCGCAAGCGGGTGGGTGATGTAGGCGTGCCCGGTGCGGCGAAACTGCCCGCCGTGGTAGCCCTCGGCGAACTGGTAGGCGCGCTCGATTTCCTCCACTTCGTGCGGGGGCAGGTAATCGGCGAGCGTGTCGAGCAAAACGTGGATGTCCGCCGGCGCCGCGTCGCGCCGCGCTTGCTGGCGCATTTGGTTTACGAAATAGGAGCCTTCAGCCGGGGAAGCATCCAAAGCTTTCGATGCGGTGGACTGCGCTACGTTCTCCCCGGGCGCTGGATGCGTGGCCTGTAGGGAGCCTTCAGCCGGGGAAGCATCCAAAGCTTTCGATGCGGTGGACTGCGCTACGTTCTCCCCGGGCGCTGGATGCGTGGCCTGTAGGGAGCCTTCAGCCGGGGAAGCATCCAAAGCTTTCGATGCGGTGGACTGCGCTGCGTTCTCCCCGGTCGCTTCCGGCGTAGCGTGTAAGGAGCCTTCCGCCCGGGATGTTTCCGGGACGGTTGGTGCGGGAGTGGTTACCGGCCTGTCAAGCGCGGCTTCAGAAGTCGTCGGCGCGGTCATCTCCGTAACCGAAAGGCGTTTCGAGCGGCGGCGGTTCCTCGAAGTGAACATCGCCCGCTTCCAGCACCTCGTCGTCGATGAGGCCGGCCGCGATCTCCCGCAGCGCGAGCACCGTGGGCTTGTCGTCCTCTTCGTCTACCAGGGGCTCAACGCCATAGCGATGCAGTTGCCGTGCCCTGCGGCTGGCCACCATCACCAGTTCAAAGCGGTTGTCCACCTGCTCCAGACAGTCTTCAACGGTCACGCGAGCCATGCTCTTGCCCCAAGCTCCTGAAGAACGAAACAGCACCGCACCATAGCACTTCGCCGCCCAAGACGCGAGCTTCCGGCAACCAACGGAAAGAGATTGAAACATCGTCATGTCCGGCGGTTGCAGCCAGCAAGGAATACCCGCGTTCGGAAACGTCACCACTCCGAAGGGCGCCATGCAACGGCATGACCCCATAATGCAGTCGCCCAAGCAGCTTGAGAGGCACAAGTGCCGGACTTGATCGAAACCTTTGCCGATGGCGTCGCCACCCTCACCATGAACCGGCCGGAGGCGCGCAACGCGCTGTCGGCAGAGATGATGGCGGGGCTTCAGGAGGCCATTCCCCGTTTGGGGCAGGACCCCAAGGTGCGTGCGCTGGTGCTGACCGGGGCAGGGGACGCATTCTGTGCCGGCGGTGACGTGAAGGGATTCGCCCGCACTTCGTCCGGTTCGCAAGGCCCGCGCGAACGACCCTCCTTTCAGCAGCGGGTTCTGGGCCTGCGCGCAAGCACCGAGATGATTCGCTGGCTGCACGAAATGCCGAAGCCGACACTGGCAGCGATTCCGGGACCCGCCGCCGGCGGCGGGCTCTCCTTCGCCCTCGCCTGCGACCTCCGCATCGCCGTGGAAACCGCCTTCCTCACCACCGCCTTCGCCAAGATCGGTCTCTCCGGCGACTACGGCGGCACCTTCTTCCTGCCGCATCTGGTGGGCGCGGCCAAGGCGCGCGAGCTCTACTTCCTCTCAGACCGAATCCCCGCCCGCGAGGCGTTGCGCCTGGGCCTTGTCAACGAGGTTTTCACCACCGATGAATACGAAGCCGGCGTCGCCACCTACGCAAGACGTCTGGCGGAACTGCCAACCGCAGCCATCGGCCACATGAAGAAGAACCTCAACGCCGCCGAACGCGGCTCCCTTGCCGAAGTCCTGGATCTCGAAGCCACGCACATGACCCTGAGCTTCGACTCCGACGACCACCACCGCTCCGCCGCCGCTTTCGTTCGCAAGGAGCCTCCCGCGTTCCGAGGCCGCTAAGTCGGGCGAGGATGCTCTCGTACATGCGCGTCAACGGCGCCAAGCCGGTGGCCTCGGAGGGAAGGCATCCTGCCTTCCCTGTGCGCCGCAAGGCGCACCGACATCGAGTTGGCCAAAGGAAAGCGCCTAAGGCGCTTAGGGAAGGCAGAATGCCTTCCCTCCGAAGGTCCGTCGTTTCTGCTGGTGCCAAAAAGCGGCGTTGAATTGACTCAATCAGCGTAAACAACGCTGCCGAGCGATACGTCTTTACGAGGGTGGGGGCTACGGGTGTGGCGTGAGTGTGCACGGTGGGACGGACGGTGACGGCTTGCACATGGGACTTGCCAAGCGGCTGGCTGCCGCACGCAATGGCGACGCTGCTGCTGTCGAGGAGCTTGTCGCCTTTGCGGCGCGGTTCGTCTATCGGCGGGCACTGGTGCAAGTCGGCCGGCCCCACGACGCCGAAGAGGTCGTTCAGGAAGTGATGCTCAAGATGCTTCGTCGAATCGACTCTTTGCCGCAGGAAGGCAAGAGGATCGCCGGCTGGCTGCATCGGGTGACTCGCAATACCGCCATCGATCGGTTTCGCAAGCAGCCGCCGCTTCAGCGTGCGGACGCGGAGGTTCTCGCGGAGCTGGCCGCGCCGGCGGAAACGGAACCGGCCGATCGAGCGGGAAGGCAAGAACTGGTTGATCTGCTTCTCGATTTCCTTGGCGAGTTGCCGCGGCGGCAGCGTGAGGTCTTTGATCTTGTGGAACTGCAGGGCATCGCGATCAGCGATGTGGCAAGCGAGCTTCGCATCCGACCTTCGAGCGTGCGCGGCAGCCTGTTCAAGGCGCGTCGGCGGCTTCGGCAACGGATGATCGCGGTTTGGCCGGGTGCGGGGGACGAGCGATGAAGACGTGTCGGCACAGTGCGCGACTGCTCAGCGCCGACATCGCGGAACTGCGCGACTCGGCCGGCGACCTCGCAACCAGTGCCGAATCTCGCGAGGCTGCAACGAGAATCCTTGCCGCTACCGATGCGCTTGGCGGCGTGATGGGTCACACGCCCTCGGTCGATGCCAAGGCCCTATTGGCGCAGCAAGGCGAGGTCGAATCGCTGGAACATGTTTGGCGGCGGGTTTCGTGGGCTTGGCGTCGATGGGGCATTTGGCCTGCCGCCGGTGCCTTGGCGGCCGTTGTGGCGGCCGTTGCGCTGGTTTTCGCTCCGCCCGCCCCGGAGCCGGTGCTCATGGGCGAGCCGTGGTTTCCGACCGATCCCCCACCCCGGCCGCTTCTAGCCGCCGCCCCCGGTCACGACGCGTTCGTGATTCCGACTGAAGACCCAGACATCACGATTGTCTGGCTGGTAGAGGAGAAGCCCGAATGAACGGCAAAACGACCCACATCCTGACCGTTGCCGCACTGCTGTGCACACTTTGGGCTTGCGAGCAGCGTACCGTCGAGTCGAGAGAGGAGGCTGTCTCGTCGCCGCATGAAGCCGGTGAGGCCGAGAATCGCGACGCGACGAGGGCTGCCTTCTTCGACGCGATCGTTCAACAGGCGGTGGAGCTGGAAACACGGACTTTCACCCTTGAGGGCGTCAGCCCCATGGAAGCCGCGAACATCATCGACGCTTATGTCTATCGGGATCGCCCGCACAATCCCGGCATGATCTCGGCGGACCGCAACATGCTGAGCGTGCGGGAAACAGCGGACAACCTGGACCGCATAGGTCGCGTGATCGACGAGCTCAATGCCGGCGCAGGAACGGCACCGGAAACAACGCTCCATTTTCAGCTCGTGGAGGCCGACGGCGCGAGCGAAACCGATCCTAGGATCGCAGATGTGGAGGCGCAGCTCAGGAAGGTACTTCGATTCGAAGGATATCGACTGCTTGGCGAGGCGTTCGTCACCACGCAAGCGGGTCCGATTGACCAGCCGATCCGGACGCCCGACGGCGGGCAGTACAGGATTGAAGGCGTGTTTGGTGAGGGCTTGATGCGAACCGGGGCCAACATCAATATCGTCGACTCCAACCGGGAGCTTTCCCTGACCTTCTCTACCAAAGCAACGGAGTGGATAAGTCCCAACGCCAGTTCCACCAGCAAAACCGTGTTGCTGCGCTCTACCGTCAACATCCGGGCCGGTCAGACAATCGTGCTCGGCAGTGCTCGTGCACCAGGGTCTCACCAAACCAGCAATGGAAAAAGGGGCGAATACCACCCGGGTCCGCAAGTCATCCTAGTCCTTCGCGCTTCGGCGGCGACGCCAGACGGCAATGCCTAACGCTTGGACACGACGGGCCATTGGAGGGAAGACGGTCTGCCTTCACTCCGAGGCATCGCCAGAATCCCGTCCGATCCTTACGTTGGGGTGGGTTTCGGCGGCTTTACGGCCAGCATCAGAATGGCTGCCGTTAAGTTGGCGAGCGCCACAGCGACCATGGCGCCGGTGTAATCACCGACGCTGTCGCGATAGAACGCCACGAGCAGCGGGGCGGCGGCGCCGAAAACGAGCGAGAACGGCATGGCGGCGCTGCGGACTGCGCCCAGGTGGCGGCGGCCGAAGAAGCCGGCCCAGATCACTTCCTGAATCGGGATCATGCCGCCCCAGCCGACGCCCAGGAGAAAGAAGCCGACGATTGCCCACGCCAGCGAGTCGAAGGCCAGCGCCGCAACGATGAGGAGCAGCGAGCTTCCGGTGACGGCACTGCCGAGTGCGCCGAGGGGCCTCGCCTGCAGGCGGTCGATGAAGAACCCCCAGATGGGCTTTGCCAGCATCGCCGGAATGGAGGTGACGACGATCATCTGCGCCGCCAGCGTGGGCGTGAATCCCTCGTCGTTGAGCCACGGCATGGCGTGCAGCAGCACCACCACGATGTTGATGGTGAAGAGGCCAAAAGCGACGATCAGGGCATAGAAGGCAAAGCTGCCAAGCGCCTGCCGCCTGGTCATGGAACGGGCGAAATCTGCTTCGGCGAGGGCCGTGCGGCCGGCCGCGGCATCTGCGGCGGTCTTGCCGTCTGGTAGCAGGCCATGATCCTCCGGCGCGCGCCGCACGAACAGGGATGCGGGCGCAGCGACCAAGAACGAAGCCACGGCCAGTGCCTCCCACGCGCTGCGCCAACCCCAGGCTTCGATGGCCCAGGTCACGGCTGGCGTCACAGCTATGCCGGCGAAGGAGACCCCCATCGCCGCCATCGCCACCGCAAAGCCCCGTCGTTCCACGAACCACTTGGCGAGGGTCACGTTGACCACCAGATTGCCCATGAGGCCGGCGCCGGCGGTGAGCAGCACGCCGTTCACGACGATCCAGCCGGCCAGCGTCTCCGTGCTGCCGAGAAGCCACAGCGATGACGAGCAAGCAAGGGTGCCGAAGAGCATAAAGCGACGGCCGCCGTGCCGATCCACCCATGCGCCGATGAGGAAGCCGACGCCAGCCATCACGAACATGCCGAGGGAGCGGGGGATGGTGTACTCGGCACGGCTCCAGCCGAGTTCCTCCACCATCGGTGCCATGAAAGGCCCCGCGACGTAGTTGGTGACGCCCACGGCAACGAGCTGCGTCACGAAGGCGACGCCGATCAGCCAATAGCCGTAGTAGATGGGTGTGGGATGATCAGACATGCGGGCGGCTGGTCGTGTCCTCTAGAGCGAGGGCGTCTCGCCCTCGAAGTGCACCACCAAGGCGCGCAGGGTGCTGGCGCTTTGTGCGACGGGCCTTCGGAGGGAAGGCATTCTGCCTTCCCTGGCGCCGACAGGCGCCTTCTTGTTTCCGCAGCCTTTGATCAGCGCACCTGACGGTACGCCAGGGAAGGCAGAATGCCTTCCCTCCAAGGGTCCTAGCCGCCGAGGCGATAACGGAGTTTGATCACCAGCATGTCCACCAAGGGGTCGGTAAAGGCGTCTCGGTAAAGCTCGCCAAAGCCGTCGCGGGGGCGTGCGAACGGGTCGTCCAAATCATAGGCGTTGGCGAGGTTGCTGCCTCGGTTGTACACCACGAAAAGGTCCGACAAAGGCGCAATTTGCCAGCGGTAGCGAAGCTGCATGGTGAGTTGGCTGATGGTGAAGTCGTCGTTCGCTTCGCCTTCCAGGCGGGTGCGGGGTTGCAGTTCGTCCTCGCCTTCGATGATTTGCCAGAGTTCCTGCTCTTCGGCGCGGATTCCGGCCCATTGCATCGTCAGGCGCAGTTGCTGACGGGCGGAGAGGAAGTAGTCCACGGCCACCCGGGGTTGCAGGTCAGAAGCTTCAAAGGTGGCGAAGTCGGCGTCGTTCCACACATAGCGCAGCCAGCCGTCGCGGTCCATGTATTGCAGGTCGACGTCGAGTGAGAAGCGGTCCAGCGGCTTCACGGTCACGCCTAGGGCCGCCGTGTAGCTCATGCCGCCGAGGTCTTCGCTCAAGGCCACCGCCTGTGCGCTCCAGGCAATCGGCCGGCTGGTGTCGGTGCCGAACGCGAGCTCGACGTTGTAGCGTTTGTCGATCCGGAACACGCCGTTGCCACGGCTCTCAAGGTCTTCCCAACGCCTCGGGAAGTACCGGAGCGCCGTGCGCAGTTCGTTGCGGTTCTTGAAGGTGAAAGTGTTGAGGAAGAACGAGCCGGTGCGCGTGTTCTGGCCCTCGGCGTTGTCCCAGTTGGCGATGGAGAACATCGTCGTCATCCGCCTTAGGCCAAGAACGTCGGGGCGAATCATGGTGAAGGAATAGAAGCCGCCGAAGTTGCTGTTGCGTTCAAGGAAGCCAACGTCGTTGATGTCGAGGTTCTCGTCGACGAAGTCGAGGCGGACGCCGTGCTGCATGCCGCGCGCTTGGGTGTAGTAGAAGTCCGCCCAGCCGCCGTAGCCCTGCTGGCTGTCGTCCATGCCCTCGTCGCACTTGCGGGTTCGCGCCATGCCCTCGAGCGAGGCCGTGCAGCGCACATCGCTCGTCAAGGCTTGCAACTCGGCGAGAATCTTGCCGCCCGGGCTCAAGTACTGCGCGTCCAGCCCATGCACCGTGGCGGAGCGCAAAGGATGATCGACGTGGGTGCCGATGTAGCCGTACGCCTGCCTGCCGTCGCCGACGTTTTCGTACAGTGCCCGAACCACGCCGAAGTTGCGGCCATCGCCGCGCACGTGTACGTCTTGGTCCATGCCGAGGCTGTCGGTCATGGTGGCCTTCAGCACCGGTTCGTCCTCGAATGCGGTGAGCACGCCGTAGCGGACGCCGCCGGTCTGGCCGGTGATCTTGGCGGCGCCAAGCAGGTCCGTTGGCTGCGACAGCCGATGCGGCGCCACATCCAAGTCGTCGGCGTATTCGATGACCGGGGCGCCGCCGATGCGGCGGGTGTTGAGCACGCTCGACGGGGTGCGCTGGAACGAGGACATGGTGCGTCTCGAGCCGGAGTCGTCGGCCCTCATGCCGGAGCCGCTGCTCGCGCCGCCGGGGCGTGGCGTTGCGGAACGACCGGAAGTCGCGAAAATCTCGCTGCCTTCTAGGAAGAACAGGCGTTTCTCCGGGAAGTAGGTCTCGCGCGCCGTGAGGTTGATGACCACATCGTCGGTTTCCACCGCACCGAAGTCTGGCAAGGCCGCTGCAGTGACCTGAAAGTTCGAGGATGGGCGCCAGAAGACATCGACGCCGGCGTTGAATGTCTCGTCGCCGTCGGCTGCATCGACCGCGGCCCCGATGTAGGGGTACGCTTCGAGTTGCTCCTTCGGCACAACGCCCGGTAGCGACATCGGCTGCAGCGCCGACATGAACCGCGCCACGGTGCGCGGCAGCGCCGGCCAGCCCCAGCGTTCGTCGAGATGCGCCACCTTGCGCGATGCGAAGATGCCCATTACGCGGTCGCCGGCCGTGCGGGGCATGGACATCATCGACCACGGCAGGAAGAGTTCAGTGCTCCAACCGTCGTCCAGTTCAGCCGTGGCACTGTCCCAAGGGCCGTCCCACTCGCGGGAGTAGTTGCGCTCCGGCGCCACCTTGCCGTCGCCCACCGTACCGCCAAGGTTGACGCTGAACCAGTAGCCGTAGAGTCCTTCCCCGGAGGTGTCCAGGGTGAGAGTCCAACTGTCGCGGTTGATGTAATCGTCGCGCGAGGACAGACGGGCGATTAGCGTATCTGGCGGCTGCTCGTTCCACACCCCCACATAGAGGCCGCGGTCGGTGTAGAAGAAGCGGTTGACGGTGCGGAAGCGGGGCGGCGTGAGCGTGTCGGGCTCGACGACCACCATGTCGTCGTGGCCGGGGATGTCGTTCCAAATCGCCTCGTCGAGGCGGCCGTCCATGGTGATTGCGGCGCCCTCGATGCGCGGTACGACGATGGCTTCGCCGGCGGCCTGCAACCTCAGATCGCGACCGGGAGCAGGCGGGGTGCCTTCCTCCTCGGGCTGCGCCGCCACGGTGGGTGCGGGTTGGGGCACAGTGGGAATGTCGGCCGGGTCCTCGCTCGGTGCTGGCGCCTGTGGAGCCGCCGGCATCCGTTCAGCGACCTGCTCCATCGTTGGCTCGGGGTCCGGAGCGTCCGCCCAGTACCAGACCGCAGTGATCCCCAGCGCCCGCGCCCGCGCCATCAAGGCACGGGTTTCGCCTTCGTCACCAGATTGCGAGATGACGCGATACAGGCGCCCCCGATCGGATTCAACCGCAACCACCCGAACGCCGAGTTCCGGGTGCCGCGCCAGCTCGGTGCAAAACCGCTCTGCATTGCCGCGTGCCTGGAAGCTTCCAAACACTGCCGCGGCAGCGAACGCCTCGTTGCAGAGCCACATCGCCGCACCGGCCAAGACGGCCGGCAACACCCGCCTCATGGAAAGCCCCTTACACCGAATCGCGCACGATTATAGATGGCCCCTGTGGTCCTCTGGTTCCTGGCTGCGCTCGCGAGTTGCACCGGCGTTGTCTTCGGCTGATGATCCAACTTGGCGCGCCCTTGCGGGCGCGTGGTGAATCTTCAATTTACGGAGGAGGTCATGGGCAAGTATCTGTTCCAGGCCAACTACACGCAGGCCGGGCTCGCCGGGCTGCAGCGGGAAGGTGGAACGTCGCGGCGCGCCGCGTTGACGGCGACGGTTGAGAGCGTGGGTGGCACCGTGGAGGCGCTGTACTACGCCTTCGGCGAGTGGGACGTGTATCTCATCGTCGACCTGCCGGACGAAACCGCGGCCACGGCGTTGTCCATCGCCATTGGCGCTGCGGGAGCGCTCAACATCAAGGTCACCGTGCTGGTGACGCCTGAGTCCGTGGACCAAGCGATAGCGAAGAGCGTTGCCTATCGGCCGCCGGGGACCTGACGGCGCGGAAATCCCTCGGCCTTCGCCGCAGCGATGAGTGATTGCGACAAGCGGGACCTGTTCGAGGCTCGCACGGGCGGCTATCGCGTCTATCGCATTCCGGGCATTGTCGTCACGAGTCGGGGCGTGGTGCTGGCGCACTGCGAGGCACGCAAGGGCCGGGGCGGGGATTGGGACCCCATCGACATCGTCATGCGGCGCAGCCTCGACGGCGGCGCTACCTGGCAGGCGCCGTTTGTGGCCGTGGACCATCGCCGCTTCCCGGGCGGCGGGCCGATCAACAACTTCGTCTGCTTCGCAGATGGGATCACGGGCAATGTGGAAGTGTTGTTCTGCCACAACTACGCCCGCGTCTATTCGATGCGCAGCCACGACGACGGTTTGACGTTCACGGAACCGGGCGAGGTCACTCCCGTCTTCAACGAGTTTCGACAGCACTATCCGTGGCGCGTCATTGCCGTCGGCCCGGGCCACGGGATACAGCTAGGCAACGGCCGGCTCGTGGTGGCAACGTGGATGTCCGATGGCACGGGAACGGAATTCGGCCCCGGACGACTCGGACACCGGCCCTCCGAGGTGGCCGTCGTGTACAGCGACGACCACGGCCACACCTGGCAATGCGGGGAGTTTGTCGTGCACAACGAGGATCGGTTCCGGCATCCGAACGAGACCTGCATGGCGCAACTGTCGGACGGTCGCGTGCTCTGCAACATCCGCTCGGAATCGCACACTCACCGGCGCTTGGTCTCGGTCAGCAACGATGGCGCGACCGGGTGGTCCGAGCCCCGCTTCGACGACGGCCTCGTGGAGGCGATCTGCTGCGCCGGTTTCGTCGGCTTCGACACCGCGGATGGCCGTACCTTCGCGTTCTCCCATCCAGGGGTCTTGGAACGCACCATGCCCGGCGGCCCAGGCGAGCGCGGCGTCGGCGCAGCTGAAACCGGCAAGCCCTTTGACCGCAAGCGCCTGACGGTACGCCTGAGCGCAGACGACTGCGCGACTTGGACGGCGTCACGCGTGCTCGAACATGGCCCCGCCGGCTACTCCGACCTCGCCGTCCTGCCGGATGGCACGCTCCTCAGCCTCTACGAATGCGGCCACGTCACCGGCATGTACGACGACCGCTACCTCCGCCTCGCACGCTTCGACGCCGACTGGATCCGCGACGGGTAAGGATTGTGGACCGTTGGAGCGGGGCCGCGGGCCCTCGGAGGGAAGGCATTCTGCCTTCCCTGTGCACCGCTAGGCGCACGGACGCATTCGTGGAACAACGTTGTAGCGGCTTCAGCTTGCCTCCGTCGCTTCGATTTGGGTGATCCAACGCGCCTTGGCAGCGGGTGGCGCAAATGAAGCAATGATGGAGTTGCGTGCGAGCTCGACGATTTGGGCGAGAGTCAGCCCGAGTGCCTCGCGCACCGCGCGGTAGTTGTCAACTAGATAGCCGCCGAAGTAGGCAGGATCGTCGGAGTTGACGGTGGCGAGGAGGCCGGCGTCCAGCATCTGGCGCAAGGGATGGTCCTCCAGACGCTCCACCCCGCCGAGCCGGAGATTCGACAGCGGGCACACCGTGAGAGGAATGCGCTCGGTCGCCAAACGCCGCACCAACTCCGGGTCCTCCAAGGCGCGGTTGCCGTGGTCGATGCGAGCCACGGCAAGCAGGTCCAAGGCTTCGCGGACATACTCTGGCGGGCCTTCCTCGCCGGCATGTGCGAACGGGACGAACCCCGCATCCCTGGCCTCGCGGAACACGCGCTCGAACTTGGCTGGCGGATGTCCGAGTTCGGACGAGTCGAGACCGACGCCGAAGATGCGATCGCGGTGCGGCAGCGCGGCCTCCAGCGTCCGGAAGGCGTCCTCCTCGCCCTGGTGTCGGAGGAAGCACAGGATGAGGCGCGAGGTGATTCCGAATCGTCGCTCGCCTTCTTCGAGCCCGTCGCAGATGCCGTCCAGAACCACATCGAAGCCAACGCCCCGCGCCGTGTGCGCTTGCGGGTCGAAGAAAACCTCTGCGTGCACCACGCCATCCGCGTGCGCCCGTTCGAGATAGGCAACCGTCAGCTCGCAGAAGTCGCGCCGCTCAAGCAAAGCGGCCATGCCTTGGTAGTACACGTTAAGGAACGCCTGCAAGTCGGCGAACCGATACGCCTCACGCAGTTCCTCTGCCGACCGATACGGGAGCTCAACACCGTTGCGCCCGGCCATCTCGAACACCAGTTCCGGCTCGAACGTGCCCTCGATGTGAACGTGCAGTTCGGCCTTCGGCAATCGCCTGAGAAAAGCATCCTCTGCACTCTCGCGTCTCGCTTCCATTCCACACCCCCCGCCGCCAATAGTGCAGACGTTTTCGCAACGCGGAGGATGGCCGACTGGTCGCGCCATTGCTATGGTTGACGCAATCGGAAGGTGCAGCGGCACCAAAGAGGGAAGGGAATGAAGCACTTGGCATGTGGCGCGCTGGCGCTGGTTCTGGCTGCGCCAATATTCGCGTCGATGGACGGACCGCGACAATGTGCGTCGCTGGTGCGCCTGACGGACATCTCGCAGGCTGTCGAGCCTGGTATCTACGTCGAGGCCACCGACGAACTCCCCGCCCACTGCCGCGTCAGGGGCGTCATCAACCGGGCGATTCGCTTCGAGGTCACGCTGCCCGAAGACTGGAACGGGCGCTTCATGTTCAGCGCAGTTGGCGGTGCCGCCGGCGTCATCGGCGATGTCACGAGTCTGCTGCCCGAGGGCTTCGCGATGGCGTCGACCGACACCGGCCACGAAGCGGTGGACGGCAACGCCTATCTCACGCAGCCCGAAGCCTTGCTCGACTACGCCTACCGCGGCGTCCACCTTTCGACCCAAGCGGCCAAGGCCATCGTCAGCCATTACTACGGCCGCGACATCGACTACGCCTATCTGCAAGGCTGCTCCAACGGTGGCCGCGCCGCCATGCTGGAAGCGTTCCACTTCCCAACCGACTACGACGGCATCATCGCCGGTGCACCGGCCTTTCGTTTCCTCGAATTCATGCCGTGGGCGGTGACGATGGATCGTGCACAACGTGCGGCTCCCCTGACCGACGAGTCGCTAGTGCTGCTCGACAACGCCTCGCGGCAAGCGTGCGACCTTCTCGACGGCATCGAGGATGGTGTCATCGGCGACCCGATGCAGTGCGACCCCGAGAGGTTCCTCCCAGGCCTCGCCTGCGCCGAAGGCGAGTCCGAGGGCTGTCTCACGGCCGGGCAGATCGACACCGCCCGTACCGTCTATGCCGACCTCGTCGATGCCGATGGCAACGTGGTTTCCCCCGGCGTCCCACCCGGCGCCGAAGCCGCCGGCGACTGGCACGCATGGCTCTTGCCGAACGAAGTCGCGGGCGGCAACTCCATCGTCGGCATGGTGGGCGAGATGCTCTCGCTCCTCATGCGCGAAGATCCAACCTTCGACCTCGCGGAGTTCGATCCCACCGATCAAGCTCGAATCGCGGCCGTCGTGTCACCCTTGGACGTCCCCTCCGGCGACCTCGGCGAATTCCGTGCCAACGGCGGCAAGCTCCTGATGTACCAAGGCTGGAACGACGTTCCGCTGCGTCCCCAACGCGCCCTAAGCTACCTCGCGGATGTAGAGCGCCACGCCGGCGGCGCTGACGAAGCCGCCGATTTCTTTCGCCTGTTCATGGCGCCCGGAATGGTGCACTGCGCCGGCGGCCCCGGTGCCTGGCAAGCCGACTACGTCGAACCCATCGTCCGCTGGCGCGAGGAAGGCATCGCCCCGGAACGCATCCTCGCAACACAGCCCGGCCCCGTGGCCATGGCGCACATCCGGCCCGACGACCGCGTAGAGCAATCCCGCCGCTTCACTCGTCCCATGTGCCCGCACCCACAGGTTGCCCAGCACGACGGCAACGGCGACGTCGACGACGCTGGGAGCTTCAACTGCGCGAGTCCAAAGTAGCGGCACAGGAACAACCTTGCCGTCTGGAGGGGGGCATCCTGCCTTCCCTTCAGACAGGCTTTCCGGCTCCCCTGTCACTCCCCCGCCAGGGGGTGAAAGGAGAGCGCCACCACCAAGCTTCGTGGCGGAGTGTCACGCGGCGCGCGCCACCATCAGACTTTTCCTGCGGGAGGAGTGACAGGAGGGTGCAGCGACCAAACTGGTCGCTACGTGGCGAAAGTCCGCCAGATTGCTAGCCGCCGCTCGCGGTGGCCGGTGCGGGAGTTGCCGGCGCGGGTACCCCGCGGCGCAATTGGCGCACCCGCGCCATCGCTGGGAAGAAGCTGTAGAAGGTTGGCACCAGGATCAGCGTGATCGCCGTTGAGAAGACGATGCCGAAGGCTAGCGACACCGCGGCAGGGATCACGATTTGGGCGCCCATGGAGGTTTCGAGCACCATTGGCACGAGGCCGAAGAAGGTAGTTAGCGAGGTTAGGAGGATGGCGCGGAAGCGGGCCGCGCCCGATTGGAGGGCGGCTTCGACGATGCTTGCGCCGGCTTCTACGCGCTTGTTGATGAAGTCCACAAGGATGAGGCTGTCGTTCACCACCACGCCGGCCAAGGCGATGATGCCGATGAAGGAGATCGAGCTGAAGGCGATGCCGACGATCATGTGGCCGATCAAGGCGCCGATGAAGCCGAAGGGGATCGCCACCATGATGAACAGGGGCTGGATGTAGCTCTTGAGCGGGATCGCCATGAGGGCGTACATGAGCAGGAGCCCCGCCGACAGGCGTGTCACCATGTCGATCATCTCGCTGACGGCGTCCCGGGCGGAACCCTCGCGGCCGAAGCTGACGTTCGGATAGCGCTGCTGCAGGTCGGGGATGAAGTCCCGCTGCACCTGGCCCATGAGGCGCATGGGTTCCACCGCGGTAAGGTCGGCGCTGGCGGTCACCGACACGGTTCGTTCGCCGTCCACGCGCCGGATGCGGTTGTAGCCGCGCTCGATTTCGTAGTTCGCCACGGCATGGAAGGGCACTTCCCGGCCGTCTGGCGTGCGAATCCACATGTTCTCCAGATTGCCGATGGACTTCCGCTCGGCACGGGGGTAGCGCACCATCACTCGCACTTCGGAATCGCCGCGCTGGATGCGTTGGGCTTCTGCACCATAGAAGGCTTGGCGCACTTGCCCCGCGAGATCGGCCAGCGTGATGCCGAGCGCTTGCGCTTCCGGCTTGATGGCGAGCTTGATTTCTTCGGGGCCGGCGGTGGCGGAGCTTTCCACCTCGTAGAGACCCTGGAAGGATTTGAGGTGATCTGCGAGTTCCTCCGACGCCCCTTCGAGCTGGTCGAAGTCGGATGCCTGCATGCGGAAGGCGACGGGCTTGCCGCCGCCCATGCGATTCATGGAGCGGAACTCGAGGCCGCGGGTTCCAGCGATGTCGCCCACCTTTGCCCGCCAGCGCTCCTCGATTTCCTTCGGCGTGATGTCGCCGCGAATGTCGCGATCCTTGAGCTGCACCTGGAAGCTGGCCGAATTGCCGCCTTGGGTCCAGGCATAGACGTGGTCCACCACATCCACGGGCAATCCGTGCTCCTCGCGAATCTCGTCGCTCACTTCCCGCAGCTTGGAGTCCATCTGCTCGACGACGCTGATGATCAGGCTTTCCGGTGCGCCTTCCCGCAGCTCCACCTGCGCCATCAGGAAATCGGCCTCGAACTCCGGGAACCACACCATCCGCACCTGACCGCCGAAGATGAAGCCCACCATCAGGATCATCAGCCCCACGAAGATGGAGAGCGTGAGCAGCCGATAGCTGATGGCGCGACGCAAGAGCGGCACATAGACATGCGCCACGAACCACTTCAGCCGCTTGTCCACCCAGTCCGCCACGCCCTGCTTGGTGCCGTGGGAAGAACGCATGATGGACAGGTGCGACGGCAGGATCAGCTTGCTTTCCACCAGCGAGAAGGCGAGGCACAGGATCACCACCCAGCCGATGGCGGCGGTGAAGGAGGCCGTGCGCCCGCTCATGAACAGGAACGGCAGGAAGACGCCAATGGTGGTGAGCACGCCGAACGTGGCCGGAACCGCCACCTTGCGGGCGCCGGCGACGATGTTGGGCAGGGTGTAGCCCTTCTCTTCGGTCTCGGTATAGGCGCTCTCGCCGATGATGATGGCGTCGTCCACGACGATGCCGAGCACCAGAATGAACGCGAACAGGCTCATCATGTTGATGGAGACGTCCACGAACGGCACCGGCAGGAACATGAACGCGCCCAAGAAGGCGACGGGGAGGCCCACCAGCACCCATGCCGCCACCTTCAGGTGCAGGAAGAGGCCCAGCACGACGAGCACGAGCACGGCGCCGAGCGCCATGTTCTTGACCATCAGATCGAGGCGGTCTTCCAAAAAGTCAGATGAGGCCGCCCATGCCGTGAGTTCCACCCCGTCCGGCAGCGTCGCCTTGCGTTTCTCGACGAAGGCCCGGGCCGAGTCGCTGACGTGGATGGGGTTCTGGTCCTCGTTCGCCATCACGCTGATGCCGATGGAGCGCTTGCCATTGAAGAAGGAATAGAACTCGACCTCGGAGAAGCCGTCGCGGATGGTGGCCACGTCGCCTAACGTGAGTCGGGTGCCGTCCGGGCGGGTCAGGAGCACGATGTCGGCGAACTCCTCGCCGGTGTAGGCTTGTCCCGTGGCGCGCAGACGAATGTCGCCGGCATCCGAGCGAATGGAGCCCCCCGGCAAATCCAGCGACCAGCGGCCGATGGTGCGCGACACTTCCTCCAGCGTCAGGCCGTACTGGCGCAGGGTCTCCTCGGACACCTCCACGGAAATCTCGAACGGTCGCGAGCCCTGTACCTCCACGTGGGAGATGTCTGGCTCCGCCAAGAGCTCGTCGCGGATGGTTTCGGCCAGCTCCTTCATGGTGGCTTCGTCGAGATCGCCAGACACCTGCAGGTTCACTGCCGAGTTGCGCCAGTAGCGGCGGGAGATGATGGGGCGTTCGGTCTGCGCCGGGAAGGTGGAGATGCTGTCCACCGCCAGCTTCACCTCGTCCATCATCTCGGCAAGGTCGTATTCGTCCAGGATCTCCACCGTTACCATGCCAGCGCCTTCGCTGGCGGTGGAGGTGACTTCGCGGATGCCTTCGAGGTCTTCGATGGCTTCCTCGATCTTGACGACGACGCCGCGCTCCACCTCTTCCGGCGCACCGCCGCGGAACGGCACCTGCACCTGGATCTGGTTGAAGTTGGCCTCCGGCATCATCTCCTTCTGGACGATGAAGATGGAGTAGATGCCGCCGCCGACGATGGCGAGCATCATGAGGTTGGCGGCGACGTGATTCTTGGCGAACCAGCCGATGAGGCCTTTCACTTCGGGATATGGATCAGCCACTCAAGCGCACCTTCATGCCGGGGAGGGGTTGGTCGGGTGGGGTCAGGCAGTAGCGTTCGCCATGTTCGACCCCTCGGGAGATGTAGGCGAACTCCTCGTCGGAACGGGCGATTTCCACCTGCCGGGGGTGGATGGTGAGGTCTTCGCCCACGACCCACAGGGTCTCGCCACGGCGCAGTGCGTGGCGGGGAATGACCACTAGCTCGCCGCCGCTGCGGCCGGCGATCTCGGCGCTGACGAAGGCGCCGATGCGCAGCGGCTCGCGCGCCCTGTCTTCCATGTCGTAGGGATCGGGCACCTGCGCCACCACGTGCAGCACCCGCCGGCTCTCGTCGAAGACGCCTTCGGAGCGCACCACCATCGCCTGCCACTCGTGCATGGCGCCGCCAAACTCGGCGCTCAGCGTCGCGGGCAGTTCGATGTCGCTCGTGTTCCACTCCGGCAGGTCGAGAAACTGCAAGTCATTCTGGTTCAGCGGCAGGCGCACTTCCGCGTAGTCGGTGGCAAAGGTGTCGGCGAGTGCCGTGCCGGTGTTGACGAACTGGCCGACGTCGGCACGCTTGCTGCGTACCATGCCGTCGTAGGGGGCGCGGATGATGGTGCGGCGCAAGTCTTCCACCGCCATCTCCATGTCGGCTTCGGCGGATTCGAGGCCAGCGATGGCCTCGGCGAGTTGCGGCTTGCGCAAGGTGAGGTCGGATGCCGGCCCGGTGGCGGCGTCCAGGCTGCGCAGACGTTGCCAGTCCTGAAAGGCGTAGCCGGCGAGCGCGTTCTCGGTGGCGACCTGGGTTTTGGCTCGCGCCACGGCGGCGGAGGCGCGCTTGACGTTGGTGCGGTAGTTGCGCGGATCGATGCGCACGAGCACGTCGCCCTTGCGGAAGAAGCCGCCGCTGACGAACGCCGGCGCCACATCGACGATGTTGCCCGACACCTCCGAGATGAGCGTGGTGCTGGTGCGCGGCGTGACCGTGCCTTGCGAGCGCACGGTGTAGGTGACCGGAACCCGTTCCGCAGTTCCCACTTCCACCAGCAGCGCCGGCGGCGCCACCGGCACCTGCGCCACCTGCGGCCGCGACACCGCAAGGGTCCACGCCGCTGCGATTGCCGCGATCAAGACCAGAATGGGCAGCGCAAAGCGCAGGACGATACGCATGTGTGTCTGTGGAGTCCGTTTGGTCGGTGTGGTGGCTGGTGGCGCGACGGATCGAAATCGCGGCGAGAATGCGCGTTGCTACCAAAAGTAACACAGATTGCGCCGTCGGCATCGAAATCGGGGCGAATTCGGAGTAAAACGCGACTATGGCGCTTATGCAACCGAGCTTAGGGACGGAACTCGACACCGCGTCGTTCGCACGCGATGGGTTTCTGGTCGTGCCGGCGCTGGCTGCGGCGGACTCCGTGACGGCGATGCGCGGCGCCGCGTTGGACGCACTGGACCCGCTTGCGGGACCGGCGGAGTTCGAGGCCGATGTCGGCTATCCGGGCGCACCGCTGCCGGGCCAGGCTGGCGACGCCACGCCTCGGCGCCTGCTGCACGCCTATGCCCGGCATTCGTCGTTCCGCGATTGGAGCACCAGCGGCGGTGTCGCCGGAGTGGTGTGCCACCTGCTGGGCCACCGCCGCGTCCTGCTCTCGCAGTGCCACCACAACTGCATCATGACCAAGCACCCCGGTTTCTCCTCGGCGACGTTATGGCATCAAGACGTACGCTACTGGTCGTTCGACCGGCCGGAGCTGGTGTCCGTGTGGCTTGCCCTCGGTGCGGAAACCCCGGCTAACGGAGCGCTCAACGTGCTTGCCGGGAGTCACCGGCTCGAGCTCGATCCCTCGCGGCTCGACGAGGAACTCTTCCTGCGCCCGGAGCTCCCCGCCAACCAACGCCTGATCGCCACGGCGCGCCCGGTGCTGCTACAGCCCGGCGATGCCCTGTTCTTCTCCGGACGGCTTTTCCACGCCGCCGGGCGCAACGAGACCGACGAGGTGAAACTCTCGGTGGTGACCACCTACCACGCCGCCGACAACCTGCCACTGCCCGGCAGCCGTTCCGCCCGCTACCCGTCCGTCGAGCTGTAGGCGTCGTGGGCTCCAAGGGCTCCACCCCAGCGCCCGGTGACGAGAGCTTTCTCGACGCCATGGACGATGTCGTGCCGCTCACAAGCCGGGCGACTGCGCCCCGTCCTTCCGCAGAAGCGCGCCTGCGTCCGACGGCCGGCCAGCTACGCCGGCGCGAGGCCGCCGAAGCAGAGGAGACCAAGGACCCGAACCATCTCCACGCTGGCGAAGTGCCGCCGGTGCAACCGCACGCGGTGCTCGAGTGGAAGAAGGATGGCGTGCAGCCGGACGTGTTTCGGCGCCTCGGCACCGGGCGCTACACCGTCGCTGCCAGCCTCGACCTGCATCGCCACACCGTCGAACAGGCGCGGGTGGCGCTGTATCGCTTTCTCACGGTGGCACACGAGCGAGGCCGCCGCTGCATCCTCATCGCCCATGGGCGCGGCGAGCGCAGCGATCCCCCGGCGCGCATCAAGAGCCACGTCGCCTTCTGGCTCGGTCAGATGCCGCAGGTGATTGGCTACCGTAGCGCCCCACGCTACCAAGGCGGCACCGGTGCCGTGCTGGTGATGCTGCGCAAGTCTGCGGCGGCGAAGGACGAGAACCGCGAGCGCTACGGCGGCAAGGCGACGCCGCATGATGGCTCAGCGTAGATGGGATGCCGCAAAGCGCCGCCCGGCCTACAGAGCCTGATCGAGATCAGCGCAGATGTCGGCTGCATCCTCGAGCCCAACAGAGAGCCTTAGCACGCCTTCGCCGGCCTCGTCCCGGTAGCGGGCGAGGGCCTCTCCCGCCAAGCGATAGGTGCCAAGTGCCAGTTCCTCGGTGTCGATCCAGTAGATCAGGCTGCGGTGGTGGCCGAGGGAGACCGCGTGGTGGATGAGCTTCAGCTTCGCCACCAACTCCCGTGCCGCTTGAGCGCCGCCGGCGATGCGCAAGGAGATCATGCCGGAGAAGCTGTCCATCTGACGCCGCGCCAGTTCGTGCTGGGGGTGGGAGGCGAGCCCCGGATACAGCGTGCGCAGGACTCGCGGATGCGCCTCGAGGAATGTAGCCACTTCCTTTGCCGCCGCCTCGTGGGCGGCCATCCTGAGCGGCAGGGTGGCGGCGCCGCGGGCGATAAGCCAGGCGTTGAACGGACTCAGGATGCCGCCGTGATGCACAAGCGCATCCCCGGCCAGGCTCCCGATGCGGTCCGCCGAGCCAATCACCGCGCCGCCGATGGCGTCGCCGTGGCCGCCGATGTACTTGGTGAGGGAATGCACGACGAAATCCGCCCCGAGTTCTAAGGGCCGGGTGGCGATGGGCGTCGCGAAGGTGGAGTCCACGGCGAGCGCGGCGCCGGCCTCGTGCGCGATGTCCGCCACCGCACCTATGTCTGTCAGGCGCAGCACCGGGTTGGCGGGGGTTTCCACCCAAACCAGGCGCGTCGTTGGCCGCATGGCATCGCGCACGCGCTCGGGTTCGGCGGTGTTCACCGGCGTCACCTCGATGCCCAAACCCGGCAATGTGCTGCGCGCGAGTTCCGCCGTGCCGGGGTAATTCACTTCGCTGATGACGAGGTGGTCGCCGGCCTTGAGCACGGAGAGCATGAGGCCAGTGGTTGCCGCCATGCCCGATGCAAATGTGGCGCACGCTTCGCCGCCCTCGAGGGCGGCGAGCTTCTGCTCCAGCATCCGCACGGTGGGGTTGCCCCAGCGGGTGTAGATGAACTGTGGTGCGTCCCCGGCGGTGGCGAAGGAGAAGCCGGTGGGTTCGTCCTGCACGAAGGTGCTCGACATGGTGATGTCGGGGGCGGAGGCGCCGGTGTTCGGGTCTGGCACCTCGCCGCCATGTACGGCGGTGGTGCGGACGCCTCGCGTCTGGTCGGGCCCGGGCATCACCTAGATCCGGCCCTTGTTCAGGTCGAGCCGACCGCGGGCCAGATTGAGTCGCAGGATGTCGCTCGCGCCTTCGGCCAGACGCATGGCGCGCACCCGCAGATACAGGCTCTCGAGCGGATGCCCCACCCGCAGTGCCGTGCCGCCGACGAGTTGGATGGCGGTGTCCACCAACTCGCCAATGGCTTCCGTCGCGAACACCTTACAGGCGATGCCTTCGTTGATGACGTTCTCGCCAGCCTCGGCGAGACGCGCCGTGCGATACACCATGCTGCGTGCCGCGAAGGCGCGAATCCTCATGTCTGAGTAGCGCAGCCGAACCCCCTCGCGGGAGCCGAGCGGGCTGCCGCTGCGGTGCGGCGCTTCGAGGTGGTCGGTGACGAAGTCGATCACCCAGCGGGCGAGCCCCACGCTCTCGGCGGCGAAGGCCAGGCGCGTGTCGCCGATCTGTCGCATCGCGCGCGGGAGTCCCTCACCTGGCTGGCCGATGATGTTGCTCGCCGGCACGGCCACGTCGTGGAACTCGATGTAGGCGTGGTGGGTGCCGTCCATGGAACCGAACGTGGCGCTGATTTCCACTCCGGGCGCTTCCCGGTCGATGATGACCATGGCGGGGCCGCGGCCCTCGACTTCTACCAGCGTATTGATGAAGTCCGCCCCCGCGCCGCCGGTGACGTAGGATTTCTGCCCGTTCACGACGAGGGTGTCGCCTTCGAGCCGTCCCCAAGTGGCGCGCTCCGCCTTGTCCGGCTCGGTGAAGCCAAAGGCGCCGCGTTTCTCGCCGGCGAGCATGGGTTCGAGATAACGCTCCCGCGCCGGCCCTTGTGCGCCACCGAGGACGCCAGGCCCGGGCCCGAACACGCCGCCGAGGTGGCTTAGGTTGTGCGAACCCAAGGTGTCCCGCACCACCGTCATCGCCAGCGGTCCCGCCGCCGAGCCGCCGAACTCCATCGGCTGCGTCATGCGAAAGATGCCCGCCGCCTGCGAAGCCTCCCGCACTAGCTTCCGGCGCTCGGGCGCTTGCAGCGTCTCGTCTTGGACGAGGGGAACGAGCGTATCCCGCGCCAGGGCATCGACACGATCACGCAGGGCGATAAGTTCCGCAGATAGGGACTCGGGCATGGGGATTCCTTGTCGTGGAAGTGGCTTTTGCCGGCGCGAACGCGATTACTACAGGAACGTCGGCACCATGACCATCACCGGCACGAGGAGGATCAGGAAGATGATGGCGACCAAGGCATAGAGGAGCCAGGTTTCCCTGCGAGCGTGGCGAGCGATCAGCGCCTCGATCTCGTCCGTCCCGCGAGCAGCGACGGAGGAGGCGAGGCGGTAGCGAACGATCCCATCCCGCAGCCCCGGCAGCCGCACGAAGAGTTCCGGCGTGCTGTTGAGGCGCCGCGCGACGTCGTAGATCGGAATGCCAGCGCCCCTCGCGATTTGCGATGGATGCAGCCCCTTCGCTGGCTCGTCGAGAAAACACTGCACCATTGCCATGAGCACGCGGGTCTTGCCGCGAAACCGGAAGCGCCAGACGGCAAAGGGGTCGGTCATGCTCGGCCCTCAAGAGTGTGCGCAAAGCAGGGGAGCTTTGCAGATACCGACGACGTTTGCATCCTACCCGTCGGCGCGCTCGTTGCACCGTGGGGAGACGACTCCCGAAGGCGCGCGGAGGTGCCCTGAATGCGACGGACCTCAGCAGTTTTCGCGCCAGCGCGCCCTGACGGGCGCGTCGGCAGTTCGCCAGCGAAAACTGCCAGAGCGCGAAGCGGCCTAATGCGCCTCGTCCCAGTTATGGCCGACGCCGGCCTCCACCAACAGGGGCACCGAAAGGTCGGCGGCTGCCTCCATGCGGGACATTACGCCAGCTTTCACCGCCTCCACCTGCCCTTCGTCGACTTCAATCACCAGCTCGTCGTGCACCTGCATGATCATGCGCGCCTCGACGCCGCCGTCACGCAGCTCCGCCAGATAACCGTCCACTTCGATCATCGCGCGCTTGATGATGTCGGCTGCGGTACCTTGCATGGGGGCGTTGATGGCGGTGCGTTCGGCGGCTTGGCGCCGGGGCGCCTGACGGGCGCGGATGTCTGGCAGGTACAGGCGGCGACCGAACACCGTTTCGACGAAGCCCGCCTCTCGGGCTTGCCCGCGCACTTCGTCCATGTAGCCAGCCACGCCCGGATAGCGAAGGAAGTAGCGGTCGATGTACTCCTGCGCCACGCGCCGGGTCACGTCGAGTTGCTTGGCGAGGCCAAACGACGACATGCCGTAGATCAGGCCGAAGTTGATCGCCTTGGCGCTGCGGCGCTGGTCGTCCGATACCTCCTCGAGCGGCAGCCGGAACACCTCGGCGGCGGTGGCGCGGTGGATGTCTTGCTCGGTCTCGAAGGCGTGCAGCAAGCCCTCGTCGCCGGAGAGGTGCGCCATGATGCGAAGCTCGATCTGCGAATAGTCGGCGGCGATCAGGCGGCGTCCGGGCGGCGCCACGAACGCCTGACGGATCTGGCGGCCGTCGGCGGTGCGGATGGGAATGTTCTGCAGGTTTGGGTCGGCGGAGGAGAGTCTGCCGGTGGCGGCGACCGCTTGGTTGTAGGACGTATGGATCCGGCCCGTGCGCTGGTTGATCTCGTGCGGCAGCGAGTCGGTGTAGGTGGACTTGAGCTTGCTGGCGGCGCGGTGATCGAGGATGAGTTGCGGCAGTGCATGGCCGTAGGACGCAAGCTGCACTAGCACGTCCTCTGCAGTCGAGCGCTGCCCCTTGCGGGTCTTGCCGAGCGCTGGCAACTCCATCTCGTCGTAGAGGATCTCCTGCAACTGCTTCGGCGAGCCGAGGTTGAACTCGTGCCCTGCCTCGCTGAACGCCTTTTGCGACAGCTCCTCCATGCGCTCGCTGAGAGCATGGCTTTGATCCCTGAGCAGCCCGGCGTCCACCAGCGCGCCGGCGCGTTCCATCCTGGACAGCACATCCACCAGCGGCAGTTCGATGGCCTCGTACACCTCAGCCAGCCGCCCCTCCTGCTCCAGCTTTGGCCGCAATATCTCGTGCAGACGACAGGCCGCATCGACGCCGCCGGCGGCATAGCCGGCCGCTTCCGCAACGCCAACCTGATGCAGCCCCAACTGCTTGGCACCCTTGCCGGCCACATCCTCGAAGGAAACGGGCTGCGCGCCCAGGTACTTCTGCGCCAAGTCCTGCAACTGATGCCGCCGGGCGCCGACGCTGTCCAAGACGTAGGACTCCAGCATCGTGTCGTTGGCGATGCCGGCAAGGACAACGCCAAGCCCTTCGAGGATGTTGCGGGCATGCTTGAGGTCTTGGCCGGTCTTGGCGACGTTCGGGTCTTCGAGCACGGGCTTTGCCGCGGCGACGACGTCGCCGAGCGAGAGCTGGCCTTGCGCCACCACAAGGTCATGCCCCACGGGAACATAGGCCACGTCGTCGCCGGCGACGCCCAAGGCGAATCCCACCGGCCGGGCGTCCATGAACCGTCCAGGCCCGGTCTCCACCCCCAACGCTAGGTGGCCGGCGGACTGTGCCTTGGCGAGGAGCTCGTTTAGAGCATCCAAGCTCTCGAGCACCGGGTACTCGCGGGCGAGCTCTACGGTGCGCCCGCCGCCGAGCTCTTCGGCCCACGCCTGAAAGTCGAACTGCTCGAATAGCTCGACCAACCGCTCCGTGTCCGGCTCGCCAGACTCGAGATCGGCGATGGTGAACTCGAGCTCAAGGTCGCAGCGAATCGTCGCCAGATCCCGGGACATGGGCAGCGTGTCCAATGCGCCACGCAGGTTCTCGCCCACCTTGCCCTTCACCTCGTCGGCGCGGGCGATCACGTCGTCGAGCGTGCCGAACTCGGTCAGCCACTTGGCGGCGGTTTTGGGCCCGACCTTGGGCACGCCCGGGATGTTGTCTACCGAGTCGCCCATGAGCGCGAGGTAGTCGACGATGCGAGCGGGCGGAACGCCGTATTTCTCCTCCACGCCAACCGCGTCAAGGGCCGTGTCGGTCATGGTGTTTACCAGCGTCACGTGGCTTGACACGAGCTGCGCCATGTCCTTGTCGCCGGTGGAGATGACCGTCTTGCGGGCGCTTGCCGTGGCTTCGGCGGCGAGGGTGCCGATCACGTCGTCCGCCTCGACACCGGCCACATGCAGGAGCGGCAGCCCCATGGCGCGGATGATGTCGTGGATGGGTTCGATCTGGACGCGCAGATCGTCGCTCATGGGTGGCCGGTTGGCCTTGTACTCGGCGTAGATGTCATCGCGGAAGGTGCGCCCGCCAGCATCGAACGCCACGGCCACCGGCGAGCCGGCGTAGTCGTCCATGAGCTTGCGCAGCATCGCAATGACGCCGCGCACGGCGCCTGTGGGAAAGCCGTCGAGAGTGCGCAGGTCCGGCAGGGCGTGGAAGGCGCGGAACAGATACGAGGAGCCGTCAACCAACACGAGCGGCGGCGCACCCTCGCCGCCGCCGAGAGGCCGCGTGTCGTCGGTCATGCTATGTTCCCCTCAAGGCCCGGATTCGCCCAGTCGGCCAGCTTCGATGGCGCTTCACCTGACACTACCACACGCCCCCACCGTCGCCCGTATGTTGCTGGCGGCAGGCGCTTTGTGCGTCGGCACCCTGGCCGCCACCACCGCCACAGCGCGCCCCGCCGAAGAGCCGCCGGCGTTCCGCGGCCCCGACGTGACGCTGATCGAAACGGAGGAACGCACCATTCAGGAGTTCCGCCAAAACGGCGTGCTGGTGTTCGTGAAGATCACCCCCAAGAACGGCAAGCCGTATTACCTCGCCCCCAGAGACCCCACCAAGGGCTGGGATGACCTCGAGCGGGCGGAGGCGGTGGTGCCAAGGTGGGTGATCCTGCGGTTTTGACAGCGTTGAACATGCCTTCCCTCCGAGGCGGTCCATCGCATCTTTGTCGTTGGGGCGGGCCTATCTGACCTTGAGGGCCAGAACCATGAAGTGATGTGCGGGGTCTTGCCAGAGGTGGACGCAGTCGAAGCCGGCGCGTTCCGCCTTGGCGACGAACTCATCCGGGTCGTATTTGTAGGAGTTCTCCGTGTGCAGGCGTTCGCCCTTGGTGAACGGGATGGAAGTTCCGGCCACGGTTACCGTGTGCGCTCGGCTGGCGATCAGATACATCTCTATGCGGCCGGCAATCTCGTTGTAGATGGCCTCGTGGGTGAACGCGTCGGGTTCGAAGTCTGCGCCCACGGTGGCGTTGATATGGCTAAGGACGTTGCGGTTGAAGTCGGCCGTGACACCGGCGGAGTCGTTGTAGGCGCGGTGGAGCACGGCTGGGTCCTTCTTCGTGTCCACGCCGATGGCGAGAGCGCCACCGCTGCCAACCACCTTGGCAACGCCGCGCAGGAAGGCATCGGCCTCGGCCGGATCGAAGTTGCCGATGCTTGAGCCGGGGAAGAACGCCACTCGGCGCAGTTCGCGCACCGGCTCCGGCAGTTCGAACGGAGCCGAGTAGTCCGCACAGGTGGGATAGACCGGCAGCTCGTAGTCGTCGTGGATGGTGCGAGCTGCCTGCATGAGATGTTCCCGAGAGATGTCCACGGGAACGTAGGCGGCCGGCCGACAGGCGTCGAGCAGAAGGCGCACCTTGACGCTGGCGCCGCTGCCGTACTCGATCAGGCAGCCGCCGTCGCCCACGGCTTCGGCGAGCGCTGCTCGGTTGGCGCGCAGGATGCCCACCTCCGTGCGCGTTAGGTAGTACTCGGGCAGCGCGGTGATGCGCTCGAACAGGAGCGAGCCGCATTCATCATAGAAATACTTCGGGGGAATCGACTTGGCCGGCAGACGCAACCCTCGCAGCACGTCCCGCGCCATGTCCGGCAAGGGTGGCTTGCGATCGAAGATGCGGAACTGGCTGCCGGCGGGGAATCTTGGGGTGTCGATGAGTGGCTCCCGCGGCAGTTGGACGAATCAGGAAAAGCAGTGTTCGGGGGCCGGAAACGCCCCGGATTTGACCGCCTCGGCATAGGCCTCGAACGCGCCCTTGAGGCCGTTCGTGCTTTCCGGCAGGAAGTTCTTGACGAACTTCGGCACCCGGATGCCGGTTGGCGTGACGCCGAGCATGTCGTGCATCACCATGATCTGGCCGTCGGTGTGGGGGCCGGCGCCAATGCCGATGACCGGCACTTCAAGCCGCTCGGTGATCTCCTGACCGAGTTCCACCGGCACGCATTCAAGCAGGATCACCGATGCACCCGAGTCTTGCAGGATGGTCGCTTCCTCCACCATCGTATGTGCCTGGCTCGGGTCTCGCCCCTGCACGCGATAGCCGCCGATGCGATTGATGGACTGCGGCGTCAGTCCCATGTGCGCGCACACGGGAATGCCGCGCTCGGCGAGCAGGCGGGTGGACTCGCCGAGCCAGGCGCCGCCCTCGAGCTTCACCATGTGGGCGCCGGCACGCATGAGTTCCGCCGCGCTCTCGAGCGACTGGCTCTCGGAGGCGTAGCTCATGAACGGCAGGTCGGCCATGATGAGCGCACCCTGATTGCCGCGCCGTACGCAGCGCATGTGATACACCATGTCGTCGAGGGTCACCGGCAACGTGCTGTCGTGGCCTTGCAGCACCATGCCGAGCGAGTCGCCCACCAACAGCACGTCCACGCCGGCGCTGGAGATCAGCTCGGCGAAGAGCGCATCGTAAGCTGTGAGCGCGGCGAACTTGCGCCCGCGCGTCTTCATGCGGTTCAACGTGTTGATGGAGACGGGGTTCTTGCGGGCTTGCGAACTCATGGTGGGTCACAGCAGGGTCGGGTTGGGGTTGAAGTATGTGCGTGCGCCCGACACTTCCATAGCCTCGTTTGCGAGCGCGTGGAAGTGCGCGGCGTTGCCGGCGAAGTCGATCTCGGCGGCGTTCACGATCAAGAGCGGTGCCGCGTCGTAGTCGTGAAAGAACCGCGTGTAGGCCTCACTCAAGCGGCCGAGATAGCCACTATCGATGCGCGTCTCGCGTGGGTCGCCGCGGCGCGAGATGCGTTCGAGCAGCACGGAAACGGGTGCCTGCAGGTAAATCACGAGGTCCGGCGTCGGCGGCTCGATGTCAAGGCTCGCGCTGATGCGGTCGTACAGCCCCATCTCGTTGTCGTCGAGCGTCATGCGGGCGAAAAGCCGGTCCTTCTCCATCAGGAAGTCGCTCACGACATCCGCGCCGAGCAAGGGCCCGGCCAGTTCCCCCACCCGACCGGCGCGGTGCAGCAGGAAAAATAGCTGGGTCGGCAAGGCGTAGCGCCGGGGGTTCCTGTAATAGCGCGCGAGGAACGGATTGTCGTCCGGTTCGAGCAATGTCGGGCGATCGAGGTGCGCCGCCAGCCGCCGCGCCAGCGTCGTCTTGCCAACGCCAATGGGCCCTTCCACAGCGATGTGACCTGGAGGGCGTCGGTCAAGAGTCGAGGCATCGGCCACGAGCGTTTTATGCGGCAGGGGTCACGGAGCGGTGCCTTCGTGGCGTCGAGCGAGAGACGCAGGGCCGCGGCCTGGGCGCCGCCGCCGTCGCCGGCGACGGCGGCGGGAACCGTTCGGCGACGCCGGCGTTGCCTCGCCGTTTTGCTGCTCCGCGCCGGCCTCGGCCGGCTCGCCCACCTGTTTTTGCCGTTCCGTCCACCACTCGCCGAGTTCTGCCGGCGCGTCGTGGGTGTCCACGCGCAACATCAGGAAGTCGTAGGCGGCGCGGAAGCGGGGATGTTCGAGCAGCGATTGCACCTGCTTGGGCGAGCGCTTCTCGAGCTTCGGTTGTAGGTTCCACACGTCGCGCACGAACAGGGCGTGGCGCTTGGGAATGGAGATGGTGAACTGCTGCTCGGCGATCACCGCATTGGCGACGCGGGCGTTGTCTTGGCCGTTGCCGACCGGGCCCGTGTGGTCGCAGCGGTCGAGGTATTCGTGCCAGAGGAAGGCGGCAAGCAGGAAGCCGGCGGTTACCGGCTTGTCTTCCGCCAGGCGCGAATCCGTGCTCTTGAGCGCCGCCTCGGCGATGGGTTCTGCATGGGGCGGCAGCGGCAAGAGGATTTCGATGAGGTCGCGCTCGCGCATGCGCTCGAAGGCGGCGAGGGCGTGTCCGCTCAGGAAGAGCTTGCCGAACTCGTCGAATAGTCGCGCCGGGGCGATGGCGGTGAGGAGTTCGCTCATCGGTGCGATGGCGGCCTCGGTGTCGGCGTCGAGCGCGAAGCCAAGCTTGGCCTCGAATCGCACGGCGCGGAGGATGCGCACTGGATCTTCGCGGAAGCGCGTCTCGGCATCGCCAATGAGGCGCAGCTTGCGTGCCCGTATGTCCGCCATGCCGTCGCAGTAGTCGAGCAGGGTGTCGTCGACGGGGTCGTAGTAGAGCGCGTTGACGGTGAAATCACGACGAAAGGCGTCGTCGTCAATCGTGCCATAGAGGTTGTCCCGGAGCAGCACGCCTTGGTCCGACAGTTCCTGTTCCTCGCCGGCGCGAGGCGGTGCAGCGGGCTCGTCCACTTCCGCGTAGCCGGAGTCGTCTTCCTCGCCGAGGCTGTTGTCGGCGAGGTCCACCGGGAACTCGTCCTCGTCGGTGTCGTGCGCGCGGCGGAAGGTGGACACCTCGATCACCTCTCGGCCGAGGCGCACGTGGGCGATGCGGAACCGGCGTCCCACCAGCCGCACGCGGCGAAACACGCCGCGCACTTCGTCTGGCGTCGCGCTGGTGGCAACGTCGAAGTCCTTCGGGGTCAAGCCGATGAGGAGGTCGCGAACACAGCCACCGACCAGATACGCCTCAAACCCGGCGTCCCGCAACTGCTCCACGACCGTCACGGCGCTGGCGGAGATGTGCGAACGATCTATGTCGTGTTCGGTGATGCGATTGGGCAAGGAGTTGGTGCGAGAAGTCGGCAGAGCGCGCATCTTAAGGCGTAGCGACGAAAAAGGGAAAGCGGCTCAAAACCGCGCCATCCGAGCCGAGCATTCCGCTCGAAGTCGAGCCAACACCAACATACCGGCCGGATGGCGCAGTGAGAAGCGAATCGGAGACGGCCATCACGCTCCTCCCGCCGAAGCGAAGCGACCCAGGGCCCGAAGAAGCAACCAGCCGTCTCCCCGCGAGATGGGCCTTGTCGGTGGCGGGAGGCCCTGTTCCCTGCTGTCAGACTAGGCGTCCGGGGAAGGGATCGACAGAGAATGCCTACCGGGGCCTCGGCCCACGCTTCCTAGTCCGTCGCCGCGGGATGTTCAGCCGCTGGCGGCGCTCCCACAGGCTCTTGCGGCTGATGCCGAGGCGGTGTGCAAGTTCGGTTTCCGTGAAGTGATCTTGGTTCTCCAGCACGAAGCGCATGAAATAGTCAGTGAGCGAATCGGCGCCGTTGACGGCTTCGGCACCGGCACCGAAGTCCTCGGCGGTGTCGATGGCGAGCTGTTGCGCTTCGATGACGCTGCCGTCGCACAGGATCACGGCGCGCTCGATGGCGTTTTCAAGTTCACGCACGTTGCCGGGCCAGCGATAGTGGCGGATGGCATGGTCGGCGGCGTCGGAAAGCACGAGTTCCGGCTTGTTCATGCGTCGGCTGGCCGAGGCCAGCGCAGCTTGCGCCAGCAGGATCACGTCGTCGCCGCGGTCCCGGAGGGGTGGCAGCTTGAGCGAAACCACATCGAGCCGGTAGTAGAGATCCTCGCGAAAGCCGCCCTCGCGGGTGAGCGCTTCGAGGTCGCGGTGGGTGGCGGCGATGAGGCGCACGTCCACCAGGCGCGTGCTGGTGCCGCCGAGGCGCCGCAGCTCCCCGTCTTGCAGCACCCGCAGCAGTCTTGCCTGGGCGTCCCGGGGCAACTCGCCGATCTCGTCGAGGAACAGGGTGCCGCCGTCGGCTGCCTCGATGAGTCCGCCTCGCCCCGCGCCGGCGTTTGCGAGTGCCCCTGGCGCATGGCCGAAGAGTTCCGGCTCAATGAGCGCATCCGGAATGGCGGCACAGTTGAGCGACACCATGGCAGCTTCGCGGCGCGTGCTGAGCGAATGCAGCGCCCGCGCAACCAGTTCCTTGCCGGTGCCTGATTCGCCGTGGATAAGGACAGTGGAGTCGGTGGGTGCCACTTTGCCGATGCGATCGAATACCTCGCGCATGGCTTCGCTGGTGCCGATCATCTCAGGCGTCGTGGCGCCGGCGACAGACTTGGCGATGGTGCGAGCGGGCTTCGGACGGGTGCGGGGGTGCGCCTTCAGCGCCGCGTACACTGCGGCCAGGAGGGCGTCGGCGGCGTAGGGCCGCGGAATGTAGTCAGTCGCGCCGGCACGAATGCTGGCGACGGCGCCGGCGATGGTGGCATCGCCGGCCACGACCACCACGGGCACATCGGCGGCACGACCGATTGCTTCGGGCTCGGGTCCCAAGGACGTCGCGGTGCCGGCAACCACAGCATCTGCTTCGGACAAGCTCGCTGGTGCCACGGCGTCGAAGGAGGTTGCCTCCACGACGCCAAACCCGCCGTCGATCAGGAACCGGCACAACTGACGGCGATGCTCGGCGTCGCCCTCGACCACCAGGATCCGGTTCATCGGCGCATCATAGCAGCCCGTCGGGCGTCGCCGTCTCGGCGAATGCGACGGGGTCATGGGACGGCTTGGCGTGGGTCAAGAAGCGTTGTCGGAAGGCGACGGTTCTCGTGGCGGTAGCAGGCGAGGCGCTTGTTCTCGGGATTGATGGCGTCTCGGTTTCTTGTGAGCGTTGCGATGGTTCAAGCCGCGCCAACGCGCTCGTGCCGCTTTTGTCCTATGATTGCGACGATTTCAGCGGCGGCGCCCTTGCGGCACGTGCCGTTGCCGCACCACCACATGCAACAAAGGGCTTGGGATGACCATTGTCGTCTATCCGGGGAGCTTCAATCCCATCACCAACGGCCACCGCGACATCGTCGAGCGCGCCTTGCGCCTGTTCGATCGCGTGGTCGTCGCCATCGGCACGTCCGCCGACAAAGACCCCGCTTCCTTCCTTTCGGGCCGCATTTCGCTGTGCCAGCAGGCGCTTGAGGAGTTCGGCGACCGGGTGGAGGTGGAGGGCTTCAACAACCTCTTGGTGGACTATGTGCGCTCGAAGGGGACGCGCTTCGTTGTGCGGGGGCTGCGCACCATGTCGGATTTCGACTACGAATTCCAGATGATCGAGATGAACCAGACCCTCGACAGCGACATGGAATACGTGCTGCTGCCCACCTCGCGGCAGTGGTCGTTCCTGTCATCGTCCCGCGTGCGGGAAATCGCGGGGCTCGGCGGCGACATTTCCGAATTCGTCCACCCGGCGGTGGTGGAGCACTACAGCAAGCTCTAGATTTCTTGAGGAGAGCCTAGGTTCACGGTCTTCCCAACGTAAGCTAGCGTGGCGTCCCAGAAGGGCGACGCATGCGTCGCCCCTACGGCCCGAGACGTGACCGACACCTTCCTGTAGGGGCGACGCATGCGTCGCCCTGTCCGGCAGCCGGGTGCATCGCCGCCAAGTCCGACAGACTGCTAGGAGGCTGCGCCGTAGAAAACGGCGCTGGCTCCTAGCCGTAGCTGCGAGCGAATGCGAGCACGAAGGCCAGCAGTTCGCGCAGCGAACTGCCAACGCGCCCGTCAGGGCGCGCTAGCGCCGCAAGGGCCGAATCAAAGCAACGCCGCCCCCGCGTGGCGTCGTTCCAGGTCCAGCAAGAACCGCTTGGTCGCAAGCCCGCCCCCGAAGCCCGTTAGCGACCCGTCGCTGCCGATGGCGCGGTGGCAGGGGATGACGATGGGCAGGGGATTGCGGCCGTTGGCGGCACCCACGGCACGGCTCGCCTGCGGCCGCCCGACTGCCTTTGCGAGCTCGCCATAGCTTCGCGTTTCGCCATACGGAATCTGCTGCAGCGCCGTCAGCACATCGCGTTGGAACGGCGTTCCCGAAGGCGCCAGGGGGAGATCGAAGGAGTGCCGCTTGCCCGCGAAATAGTCGCCAAGTTGCCGCGCCACCTCGGCGAAAGGCGCCGGGTTCTCTGTCCAGTCCTCTTCCGGTCGGGCCGCACCGCGTCCGGACGGAAACCCGACCACGTGCAGCGCGTCTTCATCGCCGGCGAGCAGCAGTTCGCCCACCGGACTCGCTAGCATGGTGTAAAACATCGATTCGCTCCTCGCAATGCACGAGCCGGATGGACCGCCACGCGCCATGACAGATGCATCGCCACAAGACCCCGCCAGCGCACCAGCGCCCGGATTGGCGCATGGCCCGGTCGCCCTCGAACCGGTGACGGTGGCGAAGCCATGGGGCTCGGAAACATGGTACAGCGGCATCGAGCGACGTGGCGAGAGTCGCGTGTGCCTTGGTGCCAAAACAGAGCCGTTGTCCGCGTTCCTCGCTCGGCACGGGCGCACGAGGTCGCCCGTTCTGCTGAAGCGACTCGTTCCGAGCACCGGTCATCTGTATCTCGAAGTGCATCGCACCAAGCACGAGGTCTATGTGGCGGATCGCGTGGACCCGGCGGCGTGGCCGGACGGCCGCGGCGAACTGCTCTGCGGCGTGAACCCAACGGCGCGTTCCGAGTTAGGAGACGAGGGCCTCCGCCGCGCGATTCTCCATGCGGCACAGGCGGCGGAACGCGGCGAAGCACGGGCGACCACCCTCGACGCCCTCATGCGCCGTCACCGCCTAGCCGCCGGCGACTGCATCGAAGTGAAACCGTGCGTACCCCATTCCCTCCGCCGAGGCGTAGAGGTGATCGAGTTCCAAACCCCCGTGTACGAACGCCTCATCCTCGCCGCAAGCCAACCCGTGCAAACCCAGAACCACTGGGACTCCGCCGCCGCCGCCGAAGCCATGCATCTAACCCTCCAACCACCGCCTTGCCCTGCCAATGCAGAGTCCATCCAAGCCTTGGCAACAACCCCAACCTTCAACGTAACGCGCCATCTCCTCGCCAAAGGCGCAACCCTGCGATTGCCGGCGTGGTGCGTTGGCTGGATCGTCCACGGCGGGCTGCGCACGCCCGAAACGACCTTCGCGTCACGATCCGCCTTCCTCACGCCCCACGCGACGACGATCATTGCGGCCCGCAACACCGAAGTCCTAGTCGCCGAGGAAGTCGGAACACCTTAAAGACTAAAGCGCCCGAGGCGCAGTTGAACGACGCGGGCCTCGAAAGCACGCGTGATAAGGTGACGAGCTTTGCGCGAGCGACGGCAGCCGGATGGCCGAGAGCGAACTCATCGTCGAGCAGATCCAGATCGGCCCGATGGCCAACTTCACCTACATCATCGGCTCGCGTTCGACGCGCGAGGTGGCGGTGGTGGACCCGGCCTGGGACATCGACGGCCTCCTCGCCCACATAGACGAGCAGGATTACACCCTTACGGCAGCCCTCGCCACGCACTACCACCCGGACCACATCGGCGGCGGCATGGGCGGGCGCAGCATCGCCGGCATCGTCGAACTGCTCGAAAAACGCCCCGTGAAGGTTTATACGCACCGCAGCGAAGCCGATGGCGTGAAGAAGGTCACCGGCGTTTCCGAAACCGACCTCGCCCGCGTCGACTCCGGCGACCGCCTCGCCATCGGTTCGGTGGAAGTGGAGTTCCTGCACACCCCCGGCCACACCCCTGGCTCGCAGTGTTTCCGTATCCGCAAAACCCTCGTCTCCGGCGACACGCTGTTCATCGACGGCTGCGGCCGCGTGGACCTGCCCGGCTCCGATTCCGAACAGATGTATCACAGCCTGCAGAAGCTCAAGGCGCTGCCGGACGACACCCTGCTCCTGCCGGGCCACAACTACAGCGCCGTCCCGAACGCCACCATGGGCCAGGCCAAGGAACACAATGCCTATCTCGCCGTGAAAGACCTGCCCACCTGGCGTCAGATCATGGGCTAGTGGCGGCGTAACCAACCGCCCAACGTACCCCGTAGGCGCGACCCTTGTGGTCGCCCGCCTTGGCCTAAGGGTCACCGTCAGCCCAACCCCCACAAGCGCATACTAAAAAGGCACAGCCAACGCCCTGACAATGAGGACAGCCGAATGACCAACCCCACCTCCAACCACGCCGTCTCCCCCGCCGAGGGCCCCATCGCCGTCACCGGTGCGAGCGGCTACATCGGCTCCTGGATCGTCCGGGACTGTGCCGAGCAGGGCTATACCGTGCGCGCCTGCGTGCGCGACCCCGCCAACGCCGCCAAGGTGGATCACCTCCTCGCCCTCAACAGCGAGGGCTTGCGTGGCCATGTCGAACTGCACGCCGGCGACCTCTTCGAGCGCGGCAGCTACGACGCTGCCTTCGACGGCTGCAGCGCCGTGATCCACGCCGGCGCCGCGGTGGGCTACAACCGCGAGACGCCGCAGGAGGTCTATGACGGCTGTTTCACCGAGGTGGAGCACGTGCTCGAATCCGCCCGCAAGGGCGGCATGAAGCGCTTCGTCTTCACGAGTTCCTTCGCCGCCGTGGGGCATCCGCGCCCGGAAGGCTATGTCTTCACCGAGAAGGACTGGTGCGGGGACAACATCGAGGGCTATCGCGGTCGCTGGACGGAAGAGCAAATCCCGAAGAATCGCGACATCGCCTACGCCATGGCCAAGGCCAACGCGGAACGCATGATGTATGCCGTGGCGGAAGAGGACGGCTCCTTCGACGCCATGGCCATCCTGCCGCTGCACGTCATCGGCCCGCTCATGTGCGCCAACCACGACCAGGGCTGGAGCTGGCAGAACTGCATCCGCTACATGATGGCCGGCAAGCCCTACAAGAAATCCCGCGGCGGCCGGATGCTGTGGAACAACGTGGACGTGCGCGACACCGCCCGCGCCCACCGCCTCTGCGCCGAAAGCACGGTGGCCAAGAACGGCTCGCGCTACATCCTTTCCGCCACCGACCGCACCGGCGAACTCTACACATGGCAAATGCAGGCCCGCCTCAAGGAGCTCTTTCCCCACGTGGCGGAAATCGGCGGCGAAGAGATGGACGGCGACGCCCCCGCCGAGCACACCTACGAATCCCCCCGCTCCTACTGCCTGCTCGCCAAGGAGGAACTTGGCCTTGAGACCTACTCCATCGACGACACGTTGCGCGCCACGGTAGATTCCTACTACGCTCTGGGTCTTCTCCCGGCATAGCCGCCGGGAACCCAACGGCAGGAAGTGTCCGTACGCGCGGGGCATGTCCCCGCCCGTATTGAATGCACCGATGAACTCGGTAGGGGACGGGACCCCGTCCCTCACGAACTGCGTTCTACGACCGAGGCCCGTCTTCGTACTCTGGGCTCGATCCTCAGACCACTTCCCGTAGCGCCGGCCAGTCCCGCCAGATATCCAGCATCGACTCCACCCGATGCTCGTCCAAACCGCGCACTGCCAGCCGAAAGAAGCACATGTAGCGAACATCCCCGGACAGGTTCGGCGATGCCGTATGCGCCACCTGATAGTGCGCCAGCACGATGTCGCCAGCCTTGCCAATCACGGGCGTGGGCTTCGGCAGCCGCACCCCAATCTCTCCCACCGAACCGCCCTGCAGCGAGTTCACGCCATGGTCACGAAAGTAGCGTTCCATCCGTCGATGCGTCCCTGGCCAGACGGTGAAGTTGCCGCCAAACGGCGCCGGAACGTCACTCAGCATCACGCCAAGCAGCAAGGTGAAGTTCCGCACCACCCCATCGTTCGGCACGCCGTTCTCCGGCGTGTGGTAGCCATCGATGTGCGGTCCGTCGAGCTTGCGTGGCGTTCCTTCCGGGCGCGGAAACCTGAGCGCAATCTGGCACCGAGCCGGCTTCACCACCCGCCGCTCACCCACCAGGGCACGAACATGCGCCCAAACCTCCGGCGCCGTCGCCAACCGCACCAGCCGAGGGTCCTCCCGCAACTCCATGCAAAAGGACTGCGCACTGAACCGAACCATGTCGTCCCGATCCATCCCCAACCCAACGGAATGATTGATCGCCCGCCGCGCCCGATCGACGAGCCGCGACGGCACCACACCGGGAACATGAAGAAATCCGTCCCGCACGAAGCTGCGCTTCTGCTGTTCGGTCAACGGCACCAACCATCCTCCGCAGTTCGGAAACGCGCGAACGATAGCAGGCAAGTCGGACTTGTGATGGGCGGGCCTTTGGAGGGAAGGCATCCTGCCCTCCCTGGCGCCGATAGGCGCCTTCTCCTTGCAAGTCGCGGTCAGCGCGCCAGAGGGCGCAGGGAAGGCAGGATGCCTTCCCACCAAAGGCCCGCCTTGTTCACGCGCTTGCAGTCTGTCGGACTTGGCGGCGATGCACCCGGCTGCCGGACAGGGCGACGCATGCATCGCCCCTACAGGAAGGTGTCGGTCATGTCCCGGGCCGTAGGGGCGACGCATGCGTCGCCCTTCTTCGGGTGGCCTTCCTCATGCGCTAAGCGCAACGCCCACCGACCGGTGGCACGCACAAAGCGTCGACTTCGCACAAGCCTTGACGGCGCTTTCCTACATACGCCGCTCGAACATCGTGGCACGGTGCGGCACCCGAACGCACCAGAGCCCACGCCGTGCCACCTGCGTCCAAGCGCGCCACCGACACTCGCCGGCGACTCGCGAGGGCCAGCAGTTCGCCCATCGAACCGCCACCGCGCCCGCGAGCGCCAGCCTATGCTACCGTCCGAGCATCCGGTCGGCCCCGCGCCCAAGGAGAAGGCCATGCCAACCGTCCCACCCCCCGATGCCGCCAGCAAGCTCCGCTGGCACGCCGCGCCGCCGCGTCCGGCGCCGGTCGAGTATCCGGAGTCGGACGGTAAGCCGATGGCCGAGACCGACATCCACCGGCGCGTCATCATCGACGTCGCGACCATGCTTTCCACCCGCTACCGTGGCCGCGAGGACATGTTCGTGGGCGGCGACCTGATGATGTACTACGAGGAGGGCGCCCCAAACCTCTCGGTCTCGCCGGACATATTCGTGGCCTTTGGCCCGCCCAGCGAGCCGTCCCGTCGCGTCTGGAAAACCTGGGAGGAAGGCAAGCTCGCCGACTTCGTCCTGGAGGTGACCTCGAAGGGCACCCGCCGCAAGGACGAGGAGAAGCGCCGACTCTTCCAACGCCTTGGCGTGGTCGAGTACTGGCAGCACGACCCGACGGGCGAATACATGCCGGCGATTCTGAAGGGCCAGCGACTGAACGCAGCCCGCACCTACGAGGCCATTCCTCTCATCGCCAAGCCCGACGGGATGCTCCACGGCGAGTCCAAGGTCCTCTCTCTCCACCTCTGCCTCGAGGAAGCCCGCCTGCGCCTTTTCGACCCGGCCAGGAACGAGTTGCTCGCCACGAACGAGGAGAAAGACGGCCTTCTTGCGGAGAAGGACAACCTTCTCGCGCAGCAAGCCCGCGAAATCGAGGAACTCAAGCGCCGCCTGGCGGCCCGCTGACGCCAGCAAGACGAGACAAGCATCCCCCTTGGCCGTAGTCGCGTCGCTACATCGCTGCACCCCACGTCAAGCGCGAACTGCGTTAACGGCCTGCGGCAAGGAAAGCGCTGTAACGCTTGTCGAGGTAGTCTCGGTTCGGGTGCGCGGTCGGATCCGTTGGAACGATCAATTGCGTGCCGTTCAACCCCTGCAATGCGGCGAGAAGCGGGCCGTCGCGTTCAGCGATCACATGATCAGCTACGTGGACCCGAAGATCTGGGTCCACACCGATCAAATGCGCATCGAACGCGGCGTGGTGCAGTGTGGACATGCAGATGCCGTTGTTGACGGATGGGGGTCCGTCCTCTGCGTCAGGGACGATGTGGGCACCTACCAAAAGGGATCTTAGGGGGAGCCGACTCAAGGCACAGCGATAGTCGTATGCCGCCTTGGTGCGACTGCTGAACCAAGCCTGATGGTTGCGTCTGCGCACCAGAGCGAGCGAATAGGAAGCATCACGTACCTCATTGGCAGACGGCAAGGCGGCTTCGGCTGAACTGATGTCTGGCTGCGCTGTGTCGGCCGCCGCTAGCAGCACGCGACCTTCGGTCTCCTGATACTGATCGACCCAGACGGGCCAAATGGGTTCGTAAACTGCGGGCTTCACGCCACGGAAATAGATGATGGGCGCGCGCCTGTCCTTCGCACGCTTCAGGAACTCGTTGGCGGGATTGGCGCGCCTCTCTTGCAAGTCATAGGGAAAGAGGCCCGTTGGGCGGTCCGTCTGGCTTTCTTGATCGCGGTACGTTGTCGGGCGCCTGCCTCGCGGCACTGTGGTTTTCACGCTCAGCGCAGCCGTCATGCGCCTTGGCTTGAAGATTCCGGGAGCTTTGCCCGCGAAGAACACCGTTTCGCCTTGGTGTTGGAATCCCGCTTGGATGGCGGACCAAGGCAGTTGGCTACCGTGCATTACCGTCATCCGCTCCAAAGCCGCAAAGGCTTGGGCACGGATAGACCAGTCAGGGTCACCGTTCACGAGTGAAGCGCCACACGTGAAACGTCACCTTTGGTTCGTTTGGCAGCGGGACGAACCTTGCCTTGATCCACCAATCCGCAGCCGACTGGCGGGGTAGGCGTGGGGTCTCATCGCGACCGTCCGTCGAATCTCTCGCGTATTCGCGTACAGTTGGCGTGCTCTTCGAACAGCGCCACCACATGCTCGCCGCGCATGTCCTGCGGCCTTGGCTTGATTCCAAGACATTGGTGCTGGCGGATGGGGTAGTCGTTGAAGGCCATCAGGTCGGACTCCACTCCCGCAAGCGATTCCCCGATGTTCCGAGCGTCTCCTTCCGGGTCCTCACTTCCCGCTTCTGCCAGCGCTCGCCTTAGCGCCCCAACGGCACAATAATGGCTGGCGCGCATACCGAGGGCATCTACACTGTTGCCGTTTAGGTCTCGCGCCATAGCTGAATGCGCCCACCCGCGCTTCACGAGATCGACAGCTCGATGGATTACAGAACTCAACGGCATTGTGAGTCCGTCGCTCTTCGACGGGCTCGACATGGACTCAAGCTCGCTGGCAACGTCGAAGTCTAAGGCCAGCGCGTCTGCGGACTCCGTGGCGACATCGCTACTCTTGTCGTCGAACATCATGCGAAGCTTCATCGGGAGGAAGTACAAAGCGTAGCACTGGATGGCTGGTTGGGTGCCGAATCTGAACGCCGGCGTCGAGTGTGTAAAGGAAACCGACGAAAGCCAAACACCTTGCACCGCAAGAACTCCCCGCATCACCGAACCGCAGACAGCCAAATCGCCGCCGCCGAAGATCGCTTGCCCATGCCCCGCATTGTGTTCCGCCCTCTCCGAATTCGAACCTGTAGTGGCCGCCACGGGTGTTGACGAACGAGCTATAGGGCTGAAGGGCGGAGGCGGCCTGCGCCACGTCTTTTGACAAACGTCAAGGTAAACGCGTACATTAACGTCAACTCAAGGCCGGCGAGATTCGCGGACTATGCCGAGGGTTCGAGCGTCTTCGAGTCGAATTGGGTGACTTCGTGGAACACGGCTCTATCGTGTCGTACTCGGCAACACCTCGTCGCAGGCTGGAGCGTGGTTGAACTGCGCCCGCCGCATGGCGAAACGGATTGGAGGCAAAGGATGGCAGATGCTGCGGTGGCGAGGAACGCCATGGCGGAGAAGCTGGAGATGATGAAGACCCGAGCGGCGATACGCTCGGTTGACGTCGCCAACATGCTCGGAACGACTCCGGAGACGGTTTCGCGATGGAACCATGGCCGAGCCTATCCGAGGCCGAACAAGGAAAAACAGCTCGTTGAGCTTGAGTACATCGTGGAGCGGCTTTCGGAGTTCTATTCGGACCCGAGAACGGCGCGAGCGTGGCTGTACTCGCGGCACAAGTACTTCGATGGCCTGCGTCCGGCCGACCTCATCCAAGAAGGCCGTGTCGAGGAGGTGCTGGAGGCCATCCAAGCCTTGGCGAACCCTAGCTATACGTAAGCACCAGCAGGTCTTGAGACGGTCTCGAAACTGATTGCTACGAACGCCACCTCCTACCTAACCGTCGTCTTGGCCCAAGAAGATGCTGGAACGTGACCCGCATCTGCTGGAACGCCTTGAGGCATGCGCCCAGCGGCCATTCAATGGAGTCGTCCACCGGATAGTCTGGGCCGATGGTAGCCCCTTGCAGGGCAGCAGCTTGGCCCGCGGGCGCTGGAACAGCCCGGACGGTAGGTTCGAAGTCCTCAATACGTCCTTGGATGCCGAAGGGGCTGGTGCGGAGTTTGAGGCGTTCTGGTCGCTGTTTGAGCAGCGCCCCGACAAGGCGGCGCTAATCTGGAGGCTACGAGTGCAGCTGCGGCGGATCGTCGAGCTGGACTTCGACCCGCTTGCCGAACTAGGAGTCCAGCGTGCGGCCTACGTCAGTCGGCAATATGCGCGTACGCAGGAGATTTCAGACAGCCTGAACTACCTTGGGTGCGACGGTGTGATCGTGCCGTCGGCACGGCACGACGGTCGGAACTTGGTCATCTACATGCAGGACCTCCACCAGGAGTCTTCCGTGGAGGAAGATGGGTCGCTCGCGTTCCTTTGGTCCGACTTGCCTGGTTAGAGGAACGCCTTCGACTATGGTGCGGGCGACCGACTCAACCACCGCAACGACTCCGCAAAGATCGCCCCCCCATGCGCCGCGCTGTGGCCCCCTTCTCCGAATTCGAACCTGTAGTCGTAGCCGGCGTACTTCAGAGCCACAGCCATCATCTTGTTCGCCAATGGCCAGTTGCCGACGAGGATGTTGGCGTCGCGTTTGCCGCTGGTCAGGAAGACGCGGATGGGTTTGCGGGGGGTGGTTTTGACGAGATAGGGGTAGTTGTGGCCGCCGCGGAGGTTGACGAAGGAGCCGCAGTGGCTGAGGACGCGGGCGAAGGCGGTGGGGTCGTGCCAGGCGGCGTTGAAGGCGCAGATGCCGCCGCTGGAGATGCCGACGATGGTGCGGTGGGTTGGGTCTTTCGAGAACGCTCGGCCGATTTCCTGTTCAGCGAAGGGGAGGAGTTCGCTGGTGAGGAAGCGGACGTAGGTGTCGGTGAGGCTGTCGTATTCGAAGCTGCGCTGGCCGGTGACGATGGCGTCGCCGTCTGGCGGTGCGCCCGGGTTGACGAATATGCCCACGGTCGGGGGAATGTCGCCGGCGTGGATGAGGGAGTCGAGGACGGCGGGGGCGCGCACGGGGCCGGTTTCGTCGGCGTAGGCGGCGCCGTCGTTGAACACCATCACGGCGGGATCGTCGGTGCTTGCGGCGAGTTGCTTGGGAACGTGGATTAGGACGTCGCGCACGGTGCCGGCGTAGATGTCGCTCTGGCTCCAGCCGGGGAACTTGCGCATGTCGCCGCGGGGGACGTCTGGCGCGGGATAGGCTTCCGGGCAGGGGTTGTATTGCTTGTCTTCCGGGGGATTGAGCGCGTCCATGATCTCCATGTTGCTGCGCCCGTTGATGGTGGCGTCGAACGGCAGGTCGAAGCGTTTGTGGAGGCCAAGGCGGCGGTAGTTCTCTATTTCCATTGCGCTGGCGGTGCCGGCGAGCAGCCCGGCTGCGGCAACAAACCGCCTTCTGGACATTCCGCGCACCATGCTGTCCCCCTTAAGAGTTGGGTCAGCGGGTCAGCGTACTGCGAGCCGCTCTACTGTCAACGGAAGTCGTGCGTGGACGCGCCTTTAGGCGCGTGCGAGGGGCAGGATGCCCTCGCCCCCGAAGGCCCGTCCGCCGTCAGGGGGCCATCGCTGGCCCTAGGCGTGCTGCTAACCACTCATGCGTCCAAGGTAGCTCGCCGGGCCACCCGTTGGAGCGGGTGCAGCGATGCGCCTTCGCCGATGATGTAGTCCGGGAACTCCACATCGGCGTTGCCGAGGCCGCCCGGAGCGGCGTCGGTGCGGGTGCCGTTGACGCCGCCGAGGGTGCCGTAGGTGCGAAGGCCCAGCCTTGCGCGCAGTTTGGGGCTGGCTTCGTCAAGCACTTCCTGCAGGCAGGAGACGCCCCAGTTCTCCTGCTGGCGCATCCACGGCAGGCAGAAGAACGTGGTGATGCTGCGGCGGGGTGCGCCGTTGGTGTTGACGCCGAGGCCATGCCAGATGCGGCCTTCCCAGGCGAAGACGCTGCCGGCCGGCACTTCCACCTGCACGGACATCTCGCGGGGCGGAGGCTTGATCTGGTATTCCGGGCGCCAGCGGTGGCTGCCGGGGACGACGTGGGTGCTGCCGTTGTCGGGGGTGAAGTCGTCGAGCAGCCAGAAGAGGTTGCAGGCGGCGGGGAAGTTCACCGTGGCGGGAACGTAGCCTTGGTCTCGGTGCAGGGGCTGGGGTTCCGTGGTGGGGGCGTGGAACATGCCGCCGGTGATGCTGGAGACGAGAAAGGTGCGGCCCAGCATGAAGCCGGCGAGTTCGTCGGTTTCCGTGCGCTCGACGAGGTCGAGGAACACCTTGCCCTTGTTCACCATGTTGGATATGGATTGCTTGTTGCCGTGGGCGCCGAGTGGGGCCAGATCGCCGAGCTTGCGTTCGGCGGCGGCTTGGCCGTCGAGCGCATCGCGCAGCCGTTCGATGTCGCTTTGGGAGAGCACGTCCGGCACGAAGCAGAGGCCATATTCGGACAGGTGGCGCTTGGCCGCTTCGAAATCCCTCGTCAGGGGTGGCAGACCGAGGGCGTCCGGCGGATCGATGGTGGGGGAAGGAACGTAGCCCGTTTGCCGGTGTTCGGCCGGTTCCGGGCGAAGTGGCGTGGACATGCGGCGGCCCCAAAGGCAAAGATCGACGTGAGTGTACCCAATGCTCGGGAGGTGGGCAGCAGCATGGCGGCGAAGAGGATCTTCTCTGGCGAGGAGGCGGCGAGGGCGGCGATGCTCGACGCCAAACGCCACATCCACACCAATGTGCTTGCGACCGGAGAGCACATGCAGCTCATTTTGGCGAGGTATGAGCCTGGTGCGGAGTACACGCTGCACACACATGGGCATGAGCAGTTCAGCGTGCTGCTGCAAGGTCGGATGCTGCTCACGGTGGGGGACGAAGTGCGCGAGATCGGGCCGGGGGATATGTGGCACGCGCCGGCAAACGTGCCGCATGGTGGGGAGATCGTTGGGGATGAGGAGGTGGTCTTCATCGACATCTACGGGCCGCCGAGTGCGACGATTCTCGACTACGTTGAACGGTTGCAGGGCCGGGCGGATGGTGTTTAGCGCCGCAAGCGCCGCCCGATGAACGCCCGACGATTCACTTTCGCTGGAGACTGCCGGGAACGGCGCCGGCGCCTAGCCGAGAGCTGAACGGGGCGAAATGAGTGTGCCGGTGTTTCAAGCACTGCCGGATGTGCGGTGTTGCGCGAAAGGTGCGTAGCTAGGCGCCGATATGTGTATGATTCGTACACATCAGAAACGCAGTCAGGTTGTACGCCGGTGACACGAGTGCAATTGATCATCCCGGACGATGATCACCTCAACTTTGTTCGGCAGGCGCAGCGCGAAGAGCTGACGCTTAGCGCTTGGCTGAGGGCGGCGGCGCAAGAGCGCCTCCAGAGGATGCGTCGCACCGTGCAATTTGAGACCGAGGCCGATGTGCGGTCTTTCTTTGCAGAATGCGAGCGTATCGAAGGTCCAACGCCGGAGCCGGAGTGGGAAGATCACCTTGCGACCATGCGTGAATCTCGGCGTGTGTGATCGCGCGTGGTTTTCGTTGACACCAACGTATTCATGTATGCGGTAGGCAGGCCCCATCGACTGCAATCCACGGCGCGGGAGTTCTTCGAGGAAGCCATAAGGGAACGGCGGCAACTGTGTACATCGGTGGAGGTGTTGCAGGAGCTGTTGCACGCGTATGTGCCGCCGAAGAGGATGGCGACCCTTGATGCCGCGCTTGCGTTGGTGGACTCGCTCGGTGCCGAAGTTTGGCCCCTCGAATCGGAGGACGTCCTCCTGGCGCGGCGGCTGTATCGACGATTCCCCACGCTCGGCGCACGCGACCTGTGTCACTTGGCGAGTTGCCGGCGACGAAACGTCAACGACATCAAGACGTTCGACCGTGGGTTCGAGGCGGCAGCTGCTGCCTACTTCTGATGCCCGGGACATCGGCGCCAGGCCGAAACACACACTTGAGGAGGAGGACATATGGGCAAGTTGACGGGCAGGACGGCCTTGGTGACGGGTGCGAGCCGGGGCATTGGGCGCGCCATTGCGCTGCGCTTCGCCGCCGAAGGGGCGGATGTCGGGATCAACTACACCAGCAATGAGGCGGCGGCGCAGGAGGTCGCGCAGGCGGTGGCGGAGGCCGGCCAGCACGCCGAGGTGTTCCGTGCCGATGTGGGGGATCGTGCCGCCTGCGAGAGCATGTGCGAGGGTGCGGTCGCCGCCTTTGGCCAGATTGACATCCTCGTCAACAACGCGGGGCTTGGCTCCGCCGCCATCAACCGCCCGCACATCGCCGATGCCACGGACGAGCAGTGGAACCGGCTTCTGAACGTGAACCTCTGGGGGCCGATCTACCTTTGCCGGGCGTTGGTGCCGCACCTGCGGAACGCCGAGCGGAGCGACATCGTGATGATCTCCTCGATTGCGGCGCAGGCACTGAACCCGGGCTTCGGCGTCTATTCGGTGAGCAAAGCGGCACTAGAAGCCATGGCACACACCCTGGCGCGGGAGGAGAAGGCGCACGGGATGCGGGTGAACATGATCGCGCCGGGGCTGGTGGACACCGACATGGGGCGCCGCATCGTCCGCGCAACGGGCGGTCCGGATGACATCGACAAGGTCGCCGCAAACATGCCCTTCGGCTTCGTCTGCACCGCCGACGACATCGCCGCCACCGCCACGCATTTGTGCTCGGAAGACGGCCGCTACATTACCAACCAGCGGATTACGATCTCTGGGGACTGACTGCCGGCAGCACCCCATCTTCATCGGCGCGCATGCTGTCGGTAGTGGCCGCCTGAACCCTCACCAAGTGTCCACCCACCCTCGTTTCTTGCCGTCTCGAGGCGCGACTGGTGGAAGGGAGTTGAGGCCCATCACCATCCACTTGCGGGTGTCGGCGGGATCGATCACGTCGTCCACCTCCGAGACGGTGGCGGCGTTCAGGGCGCGGGACCAGGCGTAGGCGTCGGCGACGTACTTTTCGTAGCGGGCCTTGCGTTCGGCCAGGTCGGTGATGGCTTCTAGCTCGCGGCGGCGGCCGAGCTTCACCGAGCCTTCAAGGCCCATGCCGGCGAACTCGCCGGTGGGCCAGGAGATGGTGAAGAAGGTCTCGTCGAAGCTGCCGGTGGACATGGCGAGCGCGCCCAAGCCGTACGACTTGCGCAGCACGACGACGAAGTAGGGCACGGTGATGTTGGCGCCGGCGACGTACATGCGGCCGCAGTGGCGGATGAGGGCGGTCTTCTCCGCCTCTGGACCCACCATGTTGCCGGGCGTGTCGATGAGCGACAGGATGGGGATGTCGAAGGCGTCGCAAAGCTGCATGAAGCGGGCGGCCTTGTCGGCGCCTTCCGAGTCCACAGCGCCGCCGGTGGGGGAGTTGGAGTTGTTGGCGATCACGCCCACCGGGCGGCCTTCGATGCGGATGAACGCTGTGACCATCGAGAGGCCGAACTTGGGGCGCAGTTCGAGCATGGAGCCGACATCGCCCAAGGTCTCGATGATGCTGCGGATGTTGTAAACGGCGCGGCGGTTTTCCGGCACCACATGGCGCAGGGCGCGCTGGTCGTGGGCGCTCCAGGCCTGCACGCGGCCTTGGAAGAACGAGAGGTAGTGCCTGGCGACTGCCGTTGCCTCCTCCTCGTCTTCCACGAGAATGTCGATGACGCCGTTCGGCTGCTGGATTTCGATGGGACCGACTTCCCTCGGAGCGTAGGCGCCGAGGCCGCCGCCTTCGATCACTGCCGGGCCACCGATGCCGAGGCTGGAGTCCTTGGTGGCGATGATGACATCGCAAGCGCCGAGGAGCACGACGTTGCCGGCGAAGCAGTAGCCGGAGTTGACGCCGACGATGGGCACTAGACCCGAGAGCTTGCCGAGTTCCCGCCAAGTGCGAACCTGAAGGCCGCCGACGGAGCCCGCCTGCGGGCCGCCGCCGCTGCGCGGTCCGCCGTGGGTTCTGCCGCCGCCGCCTTCGGTGTAGAGCACCACCGGCAGCTTGTACTTGCGGGCGATGCCGAACATGCGGTCTTGCTTCTGGTGGTTCTTGCCGCCCTGGGTACCGGCGAGCACGGTGTAGTCGTAGGACATGGCCACGCAGCGGGCGTTTTCCTCGCCCACGAGGTCGCCGTTGACGCGGCCGACGCCCATCACCATCGCGTCCGCCGCGGTCTTGATGACGCGCTCTTCGAGCTCCTCGAAGGTGTCGGTGCGGTAGCGGGTGGCGGTGACGAGGGGGCTGAACTCGAAGAACGAGCCTTCGTCGCAGAGGTCGTGGATGTTCTCGCGCGCGGTGCGCTTGCCGGCGTCGTGGCGCTTGGCGGTGGCTTCGCTGCGCGCTTCGTCGGTGGTGAGTTCGTGGAAGTGCTGCACCTCGGCCACGTCGGGGCGGATGGCGTCGAGGTCGATGGGATCAAAGGTGTCGAACTCGCCCTCGATGTCTTGCGGCTCGATGAAGAGGATCGGCGTGTCTTCGAAGATGGTGTCGCCGACTTCGAGGGCGATTTCGCGGACGATGCCGGGGCTTTCGGCGGCAATGACGTGCTCCATCTTGAGCGCTTCGAGCACAGCCACTGGCTGGCGCTTTTGCACGGCATCGCCGACGGCAACCTTGAATTCGATGATCATGCCTTGGAGGGGCGCGGATACGGCTGTGGTGCCGGCCGGGCCGATGGCGTGGGGTGGCGCTTGCGGCGGGGCTTGCGGGGTCGCGGCGGGGCCCTTCAGCGCCAGGACTGCGAGGGGGTCATCGGGATCAACGTCGGTTCCGGCCTTTTGGACGGTGGACTCGGGTTGGAAGTATCGCGCTCGTGCGCCTTCGATAGTGAGCAAGTCCGCCGCATGCTCCTCGACGTATCGGGTGTGGATGCCGCCGTCGGCGAACGGTGCGGTGTCGAGAAGGGCGGCCAGAAAGCCGGTGTTGCTGCGAGCGCCTTCGATCTTGAACTCGGAAAGTGCGCGCACCGTCTTGCGCAGGGCCGAAGGCAGGTCGTGGGCGTGGCCGATGACTTTGGCGAGGAGCGAATCGTAATACGGGCTGGTGGCGTAGCCGGTGTAGCCGAAGCCATCGACGCGGATGCCGGGGCCGGCCGGCGGTTCGTAGGCGGTAAGCACGCCGCCGCCGGGGCGCGACTGGCCGTCTTCGGTCATGGTTTCGAGATTGACGCGGGCCTGTACGGCCACGCCCCTGGGGGCAGGGATGGCGGATTGCTCGAGGCCAAGGTCGCGCAAGGTTGCTCCTGAGGCGATCTGCAACTGGATGGCTACGAGATCGAGTCCCGTCACCTCCTCCGTGACGGTGTGCTCCACTTGCAGGCGGGCGTTTGCCTCCATGAACACGAACCGTCCGTCGCTGCGGCCATCGACCAGAAACTCGATGGTGCCGACGCCGCGGTACGAAGCTGCCGAGGCGATGCGGGTCGCGGCTTCGAGCATGGCGCCGCGCATGTCTTCGGCAAGAGCAAACGTCGGAGCGATTTCGATCAGCTTCTGCCGCTGGCGCTGCAGGCTGCATTCGCGGTCCCAAAGGTGACACACGGCACCGGTGCCGTCGCCGACGATCTGCACTTCCACGTGACGGGCGTGGGGGAGCAGCTCCTCCACGTAGAGGTCGCCGGAGCCAAATGCTTGCGCGGCTTCGGAGCTGGCGCGGGCGAATGCCTCTTCAAGCCCGCCGATGTCGGTGACGGGGCGCATCCCGCGGCCGCCACCACCGGCAATCGCCTTCAGCATCACGGCCCCGTCGGCTCCGAGTGTCTCGAAGAAACCCTTCGCTTCGGCCAGCGTCACCGCACGGCTGATTCCCGGCAACACGGGCACCTTCGAGCTCTCCGCCAAGGCCCGGGCCTGCGCCTTGTCCCCGAACTGCTGCAACGTCGCTGGTGCGGGACCCACGAAAGCGAGCCCAGCATCCTCGCAAGCCTGGGCGAACTCCGCGCTCTCGCTGAGGAACCCGTAGCCGGGATGGATCGCCTCCGCGCCGGCTTCCTGCGCAAGCGTGACGATGCGCTCGCCGCCCAGGTATGCGGCCACGCCTACCGCGGCCAGATCCACCACCCGGTCCGCATGACGCGTGTGCAGAGACAGGCTGTCGTCTTCGGAATGGACGGCGACGGTCTCGACGCCAAGGTCGGCGGCCGACCGGGCGATGCGAATGGCAATTTCGCCACGATTGGCGATGAGCAAGCTACGCAGCATGACGTACTCTCCAAAAAAGCGGGCTAACGGTGCTGGGCTTGGGTGCTGCCAGACCCAGCCCGGATTATTCATGAATGCCCTACTGCGGACGACGATCCACTCGCTGTGGCTGTGCGTACTCGCTCCGGCCCCCTCGACATAGTGCGCAGCTATGCCTTCGGGTGCCTCCACTCCGTGCCTCCTGGCACGCGTGCGCGTCCAGCCACAGCGGCGTCTCGTCGCCCTCGCTACGCGCATTCATGAATAATCCGGGCTAGGGCCGTAGGCAACGGACGAGGGGTTCAGTTCACTGGAGGAAACTCTGCTGCCTGAATCGCGGGATAACCCCGGCGATGCGCAAGAAATCTCGGTCGTGATGCAACAGTGTCAGGTTGAACTCCATTGCGTACTGCGCCAGCACGCAGTCTATAGCTGAGCGGACGGTTACGCCTCGTTGCCGACAGTCGAGGTATATCCGAGCGGCCGCGGCATGGCTCGCCATGGGCTCCTTGAAGGTGACAAAGTGCTGTCCGTCGAAGTAGTCCTTGAGCCGTGCCTGGGCCGCCGGATCGCGAGCGCCCTGCAAAACTTCCATGTACACAAGATGCGTGACGCTCACGCTGAGCGGGTTGGAAAGCAGCTCACGTAGCAGACCTACGTGAGGCGCGTCGCGGCCACGCACGAAGTCCACCCAAACCGATGTGTCGACGAGATACACGTCGGTCAGTTCGTTGCCTAACGTAGCGCCTTGTGGTCGTAGTCGGGATCGAGTAGGTCGGTGCCCTCGAGTTCGCGTAGGTCCAGCCGCTTGCGATGTGCGACGTATTCGAGAAGGGCCTCATGGACCACGGCCCGCTTCGTCTTGACTCCACCGAGTTGCTGGGCCTCACGGACAAGCTCGGGGTCGAGTTCGATGTTGGTTCGCATTTTCTTGCACCATCTCTTGTGCGTGACTATGTGTATAACATTTTGGCGCGCGGTCATGCAACGCGATCGGTTGACGTGGAGGCGGACACACGCTCAGCCATGTCCTGCACGGAGGCCCGAGAGGGTGGCGGTGGGGGTTATGGCTTCGGGGTCTACCTTCAGGTGTAGCAGGGCTGGCTTGTTGGCGGCTAGGGCGCGGGCGAATGCGGGGGCGAACTCGGCGTTGGTTTGCACGCGTTCGCCATGGGCACTGTGGGCCTCGGCGAGGGCGGCGAAGTCTGGGTTGGCGATGTCGGTGGCGTGGACGCGGCCCGGAAAGTTTCTCTCCTGATGCATGCGGATCGTGCCGTACATGCCGTTGTCCACCACGAGGATCACCACGGCGGCTTCGGCCTGCATGGCGGTGGCGAGTTCCTGCCCGGTCATCTGGAAGCAGCCGTCGCCGGCGAAGCAGACGACGGTGCTTGTGGGATGACGCAGCTTGGCGGCGATGGCCGCTGGCAGGCCGTAGCCCATCGAGCCGGAAGTGGGTGCCACCTGGGTGCCGAAACCGCGGAAGCGGTGGAAGCGATGCACCCAGCCGGAGTAGTTGCCGGCGCCGTTGGTGAGGATGGCGTCGGGTTCGAGCGCCTCGCGCAGCACTTGCATGACGTGGGACATGGTCAGAGCGCCGGGTGCTGGATGGGGCAGCCTGGACCATTCGAGATAGGCGTTGTGCAAGTCCCGGATGTACGCGCGACGCTTGCCGTGCGCCTTCGACGCGGCAAGGAACCGCAGCGGCCGGGCGTGGATGCCGAGCACGTTCGGATGCACGCGGCCGAGCTCGCCTGTGTCGGCATGGACATGGACCACCGGGGTTCCGGCCTTCGGCAACTGATAGGACTGGCTCGGAATTTCGGAGAAACGGGTACCGAACAGGAGCAAGAGGTCCGTCTCCTCGATGGCATGGCGCAGGGCCGGATTCATGCCAATGCCCACATCGCCAGCGTAGTGGGGATGGTCGTGGTCAAACAGTTGCTGGCGCCGGAAGGCGCAGGCTACCGGCACGCCCGCGGTTTCGGCGAAGGTCGCGAGGCTCGCCGTGGCGGTGGCATTCCAGGTCGAACCGCCGACGATGACCAAGGGTCTCTGAGCGGCGTTCAGGAGACGGTCGCACTCACGCATGGCAGCCACGTCAGGCGTTTCATCCGCGGGCTCGATGCGTGGTGGTGCCGGCATGTCGCAGGGGTCTGCCAGCATGTCTTCCGGGAGGGCGACTACCGTGGGGCCAGGTCGGTCGGTGAGGGCGGCATGGAACGCGTCGGCAACCACCGCTGGAATGCGACCACCGTCCGATACTTCGGCGACGAACTTCGCCATGCCGTCGTAGAAGGCGGGGAAGTCGAGCTCCTGGAACGCATCCCGTCCACGCGCCGCGCGTTCCACCTGGCCGGCAAAGAGCACGAGCGGCGTGGAATCCTGCTGCGCGACGTGGACGCCGGAGCTGGCGTTGGTGGCGCCGGGGCCGCGGGTGACGAAGACAACGCCGGGACGGCCCGTGAGCTTGGCGTCTGCCTCCGCCATCATGGCAGCGCCGCCCTCTTGGCGCGCCACCACCGTGTCGATGGCGGAGTCGCGCAAGGCGTCGAGCACCGCGAGATAGCTCTCCCCCGGCACGCAGAAGACGCGATCCACGCCTTGCTTTTCGAGTGCGTCCACAAGGGCTTGGGCAGCGGTTCTGGCAACCATGTGTTCCTCTTCGCCGGAGCTTGATGCGCCGCGGTTCCTCACAGGCAGGCACCGCAATCCACCGAGTTTTCACTTCAGGGGGCACGTTATCAGCGAAACGCGACATTCCGCTTCGTCCAAATCAAGGCAAAATCGCACGCTTCATTCAGGCCAATGGCTGCCAGTCAAGGAGAACCACGTGAAAGTAGCGTTGCAGGGTCGAGCCCAGGGGACGCAAAAGGAACTGTACGAGAAGGCCGGGATCGACATCGTCGAGGGCGGCTGCCGAACCGAGGACGAGATGATCGAGCTCATCGGCGATGCCGACGGGGCGCAGGTGGGCATCATGCCGCTGACCTCGCGGCGCGTGATGGAGTCTTGCGCGAACCTGAAGGTGGTGAGCAGGTTCGGCGTGGGGGTGGATTCCATCGACATCGACGCCGCCACTGAACTCGGTGTGATGGTGTGCAACGTCCCAGGCTCCAACACGACCGAGGTGGCCGACCATGCCATGTCGCTGATGCTGTCCCTCACCCGGCGCATCTATGACGCCATTCGCACCACCCGCGAGGGTGCCTGGGCGGACAGACCCGGTGCCATCGGCGAGTACGCCGGCACCATCCGACGCCTGGCGGGGCACACCGTCGGCATCGTCGGCTTCGGCAACATCGGCCGGGCGTTCGCCACTCGCGTGCGGGGCTTCGGCGTCAGCCGCATCCTTGCCTATGATCCCTACGTCAACCAGCTTGCAGCGGATCTCTACGGCGTGACGTTGGTGGACTTCGACACCTTGGCAGCCGAGGCAGATTGCATCAGCGTCCACTGCTCGGCCACGGACGAGTCGAAGTACCTCTTCAATGCCGACACGTTTCGTCGCATGAAGCCGACGGCGCTCTTGGTGAACACGGCGCGGGGGCCGATCGTCGACGGCGAGGCTTTGGCCGATGCCCTCGAATCCGGCGAGATCGAAGCCGCGGCGCTCGACGTGACGGAAGTGGAGCCGCTGCCGTCCGACAACCGCCTGCTCAGCATCCCCAACTGCTACATCACGCCGCACATCGCCGCCATCTCGGCGGTGTTCCGGACCGAGACCGCGGTGATGCAGGCGGAGAACATCATCCGCATCCTCACCGGCGAGAAACCGCACGGGCTCGCGAACCCGGAGGTGATAAAGACGGTAGCCATCATGCGGCACACGGACCCAGGCCGCTGGGCGGGGATTCCGGACTTCTCGACGGCTTTGCAGGTGTAGGGAGCGATTCCGTAGGGGCGTCCCTCATGGTCGCCCGTGTCAGGGCAACCGGGTTCGTTCGAGGCACGAACACGGGCGAGGAAGCCTCGCCCGCACTAGGCCGACGCGCGCAGCCGCTCAGTGCTCCATCACCGCGCCGCCGTCTTGATTGATGGATTGACCGTGGATCCAGGAGGCGGCTTCGGTGCATAGGTAGGCGATGAAGTCGCCCACTTCGTCGTCGCTGCCCCAGCGACTGACGGGGTCGCCAGGATGGGTGCGTTCGGGGCGGTTGTCGGGGCTGACGTCGTCCATGCGAGAGGTGGCGACGGCGCCGGGGCAAACGCAGTTGACGTTGACGCCCTTGGGGCCGAACTCCCGCGCCATGGATTGGGTCATGCCGATCATGGCGAAGTTGGCGGCGTTGTAGGCGAGGGTGTTGGGGCTGCCGCGCTTGCCGGCCACCGAGGCGATGTTGACGATCTTGCCGCCCTCACCTTGGCCATAGATGTGGCGGATGACGGCCTGGGTGCAGAGGAATGTCCCGCGCACCTTCACGTCCACCACACGCTGGAAAAGGCCGGGATCGAGTTCCTGCACCGGCGTGCGGTCCTCGCCGCGGGCGATGGCGGCGTTGTTGATGAGGATGTCGATGCGGCCGAGTTCGCTAACGATGCGCGCAACGGCGGCCTCGGTTTCCTCTTGGTTCGACACGTCGAAACGCAGCGCCAGTGCCTTCGCCCCCTCGGCTTCGACTGCCTCGGCGACGCTGTCCACGTCGCGCCAGCCAACGGCCTTTTCGTCTTCCGGGAAGGTGGCTGGGTCGCGGCCGGTTCCGCTCACGGCGACGTCCGCGCCCAAGCGCGCGAGCGCCACCGCCGCCGCGCGGCCGATGCCGCGCAGACGTCCGGCGCCTGTCACGAGCGCGACTCGGCCCGCCAGTTCTCGATTTGCTCCTGCCATGTCCCTCTCCCTTGGCTGTATCGGCGCGGCATGGTAACGGTTTGCAGGAAGGATGCGCCTTGGGGCGGCCAACCCCCGAGGGAGCTTCTGGTACGCTTCCGAGCCGTCAGCAACTCGCACAAGGCGGTAGATGATGTTGGGACCCGGCGACGCCGCGCCCTCCTTCAAGCTCAGAAGTCATGCGGGGGAGACCATTTCCTCGGACGATCTCAAGGGCAGTTGGGTGGTGCTGCACACGTTTCCGTTTGCGTTCACCGGTGGGTGAAGCAACCAAACCTCCACTTTCAACCGTGCGTTGAAGCAGTTTCAGGAAGCCGGTGCCACGCTCCTCGGCATGAGCGTTGACACCACCTTCTCCCTCAATGCCTGGTCCACGGGGATGGGCGGCATTCGTCATCCGCTGTTGTCGGACTTCTGGCCCCACGGCGCGGTGGCCGAGGCTTTCGGCATCTTTGCGGACGGGCCGGGGATGGTGCAGCGAACGCTCATCATCATCGACCCGGACGGCGTGATCCGGCACAGCGAGGCGCACACCTCGACCCTGCCAGACCCTGAAGTCGCGCTCGCCAAGCTGGCTGAACTGCAGGCTTGAACACGGCTCGGCAGGATGCCTATCCGGACCTCGGTCGGGACCTTCGCTTCTTCCCGCTCGGCGTGGAGGAACCGAAGGTTCTGACGCGGGCGGAGATCGACACCTACAACAAACGGGGCTACCTGTTCCCGTTCGATGTCTTCGACGAGGCCGAGATCGGCGAAATCCGCGGCTATTTCGACGGCCTCCTGGCGGATGCCCTCGCCAGCGGCTGGGGCAGCTACGAGATCACCAACTGGCACAAGACCTGCCGCGGAGTGTGGGACATCGTCACCCATCCGAAGCTGGTGGCCTTCGCTGCCGACATGCTCGGCGAGACGGTGATCTGCCGCCACAGCCACTTTTTCTGCAAGCTGCCGGGGGACGGCAAGCGGGTGAGCTGGCATCAGGACGCCTCCTATTGGCCGCTGTCGCCGAGCCGAGTCGTCAGCATCTGGCTCGCCATCGACGACGCCACCGAAGCGAACGGCGCCATGCAGGTGATCCCCCGTTCGCACGTCGATGCGCAGGTGCCGTTCTTCGATTCGGAGGCAAACGAGAACAACGTACTCGGGCAGACCGTGCGGGACCCGGCGCGCCACGGCGACGCCCCGGTGTCGCTGGCGATGAGGGCGGGACAGATTTCGCTGCACAGCGACTGGCTCTTGCATTCCTCGGAGCCGAACCGCTCCGCCGAGCGACGCTGTGGACTGGCATTGCGCTACCTCAGTGCCGACGTGCGCGCCTTCAACGGCTGGAACGCCCATTCGGTCATCTGCCAAGGCAGCGATCCAAGCGGACATTGGGCCAACCATCCAAGGCCCGACGGAGAGACCATTCCGCCTCGGCCTTGACCGGCGCGCTGCTTGATGGCGGATGTGGCGCGGGTGTAGGGTTTGGGGCAGCAGTTCGCGCTAGCGAACTGCCGACGTGCCCGCGGGGCGCGCCTGCCGGGCAACCGCTTTCGGGGGAGGTGGTTATGGAGCTTCGGTCACTTGGCGCATTGGCTGCGCTGCTCACGGTCGGCGGCGCGCTGGCCGCCGACATCCCACGTACGGAGGACGGCAAGCCGGACTTCTCCGGCACCTACGACATCACGACGCTGACACCCTTCAGTCGGGCACCGGAACTCGGCGAACGCAGGACGTTCACCGCCGAGGAAGTCGCAGAGCGGCGCCAGCGCGCGCATTCGCAGTTGGAACAGGCCGCGGCACCGCTCGACCCGGATCGCGAGGTGCTTGCGGCGCCCGAAGGGCAGGCGCGGGACCGGGGCGTAGACGTCTCGGGCGACTTCACGCCGGGCAGCTACGACTTTCACTGGTTCGACTGCGGCGGCATCTACTGCGACTTCTATCAGGTGGACGGCGAGTACCGCACGTCGATCCTCATCGACCCACCCAATGGCCGGATGCCGCCGCAGTCGGAAGCCGGCAAGGCGCGTCAGGCGACGCTCCGGCCCTACTACAAGCCGAAATACCCGGGCGAGGCGTGGTGGCTCGCCGACGGCAGCGACCCTTACGACAACCCCGAAGGGCAGTCGATCGGCGACCGCTGCATCTACATGTCGATCACCGTGCCGATGCGGCCGGTGGTGTACAACAACATCAAGACCGTCGTCCAGACCGACGACCATGTGCTCATCATGGTGGAGTGGATGCACTGGCCGCGGGTGATTCGGCTCGGCTCCGAACACCTGCCGGAGGAGATGACCTCGTATGGCGGCGATTCCATCGGCTGGTGGGAGGGCGACACGCTGGTGGTCGAGACCACCAATTTCAAGGACTACATGTCGCCACATCCAGCGCGCCCGGACCTGCGCATCATCGAGCGGTTCAGCCCCAACGCCGATGGCGGCTTGCTCTACAACTTCACCGTCCACGACCCGGACTACACGATGCCCTACACCGGTGAATACCCGTGGACCCGCACGGACAAGCTCATGTATGAGTACGCCTGCCACGAGGGCAACTATTCGATGGCGAACACGCTGCGCGGCGCCCGGGTGCTGGAGCGCAAGTGGATGGAGCAGCAAAGCGCTGCGGAGGGCACGGAATGAGCCGTTTTCTACGGCGCAGCCTCCTAGCCGCCATCTCGGGGCTTCTTTTTGCCGTTGCGGCCGTGGCCGATGAAGGTTGGACGGCGCCGCGGGGCCCTGGCGGCGTGCATCCGGACCTGAACGGCGTTTGGCAAGCCGTGAACGAGGCGCATTGGGACATCGAGCGGCATGTGGCAAGGGCGTCGGTGCAGCTTCGCGAGGGGCCGATGGGGCCGGTGCCGGCCATCGCGACCCTGCGCATGGGCGCGACCCTGGCGGTGCCGCCGAGCCTCGGTGTCGTGGCTGGCGGCAAGCTGCCGTACCGCCCGGAGGCGCTCGCGAAACGCGACGCCAACCGCGCCCGCTGGAGCGAGCTGGACCCGGAAGTGAAGTGCTATCTGCCGGGCATTCCGCGCGCCAACTACCTGCCGCAGCCGTTTCAGATCTTCCAGGGCGCGAGCAACATCGAGTTCGTCTATCAGTTCGCCGGCGCCAACCGCAACATCCTCATGCACGACCCGGGGCCGGCGCCGGCCGACTCCTGGATGGGCCAGTCGGTGGCGTCTTGGCAGGGCGATACGCTGGTGATTGTCGTGACGGCGCAGAATGCAGACACCTGGTTCGACCGTGCCGGCAACCACCACAGCGCCGCCATGACGGTGGTGGAGCGCTTCACGCCGATGGGCCCGAACCACCTGCACTACGAAGCCACCATCGACGATGCGGAAACCTTCACGCGGCCGTGGACGATGGCGATGCCGCTCTACCGCCGCATGGAACCGAACGCGATGCTGCTCGACTTCAAGTGCGTCGAGTTCGTGGAGGAACTGCTGTACGGCGAGCTCAGGCGACACCCGTTGCCACGGTAGCCCGAACCAACCAACGCGGCTCGCGGGCCGCCCGCGGAGGAGCGCTCCCATGAGATTCACCGTTGCCACACTGGTTGCCGCCTTCACTGCCTTCGCGCCGAGTGCGAGCGCCCATCACGCCTTCGGCGCCGAGTTCGATCCGAACCTGCCGCTGCAACTGCGGGGGCCCATCGTTCGCATCGAGTGGGTAAATCCGCACGCCTGGTTCCACGTCGAGCACACCAATGCCGATGGCACCAAGACGGTGTGGATGGTGGAGGCCGGCACCCCCAATACGCTGTTCCGGCGTGGCATCACGCGCACGAGCGTGCCGGTCGGCACCGAGGTCATCATCGACGGCTTTCAGGCCAAGGACGGCACCGAACGGGCGAACGGTCGGCGCATGACGCTCACGGACGGTTCGACGCTGTTCATGGGTTCGAGCGGCACCGGGGCGCCGGCCGACGGTGCCGACCCGACGGAACGACGTTGAACTCGCGGAGGCCTTCGGAGGGAAGGCATTCTGCCTTTCCTGGCGCGCCGTTAGGCGCGCTGACGGCAGCTCACCATAGATGCGCCTCTCGGCGCATGGGAAGGCAGAATGCCTTCCCTCCGACGGCCCGCCCCCATTCCCCCAGCCGCGTCGCACTTGCCGGCATTGCGCTTGCCGGGGCGTCGCTCCTCACGGCCTGCGCTCCGCCTGAGGATCGGGTCGGCGACTGGCCCCACCACGGCAGCGACCTTGCCTCCTCTAAATACTCGCCCCTCGACCAGATCAACGCGGAGAATTTCGGCGATCTGGAAGTCGCCTGGCGCTGGGAGTCCGCAGACCGGCGCCTTGGCGACGTCTATGACACCGGCAACTACACGGCGACGCCGCTGATGGTGGATGGCCGCGTCTATGCCGTCACATCGCATGGGCAAGTGGCGGCGCTCGATGCCGGCACCGGCGAGCAGCTCTGGCTCTACGACCCGAGGAGTTGGGAGCGGGAACTGCCGACGCAGCTTCCGCGTCGCACCCGCGGCATCGAGTACTGGAGCGACGGCGAGGCGGCGCGCATCCTGCTCGCGACGATGGGCAAGCAGCTCGTCTCCATCGATGTCGACACCGGCCGGCCAGACCCCGCCTTCGGCACTGGCGGCGTGGTGGACTTGACCGGCGACTTGGGTGTGGATGACCGCGTGATGGCGCACATCTCGCACAGCGCGCCGCCCATCGTGGTACGCGACACCGTGGTCGTCGGCTCGAAGATTCACGATTACGTGTCCGAAAACCGGAACCCACCCGGCCACATCCGCGCCTACGACGTCCGCACCGGCGCGCTCAAGTGGCGCTTTCACACCATCCCGCAGGAAGGAGAGGCGTTCACCGAAACCTGGGAGAACGACTCGTGGCGTGTGCAGGGCAACACCAATGCCTGGACCATGCTGGCCGCGGACGAGGAACTCGGCTACGTCTATCTGCCGCTCTCCACCCCCACCAACGACTACTACGGCGGCGAACGTCTCGGTGACAACCTCTTTGCCGAGAGCCTGGTGTGCGTCGATGTCGAGACCGGCAAGCGGGTGTGGCACTTCCAGACGGTGCATCACGGCATCTGGGACTACGACATCGCTTCGGCGCCGAACCTGGTGGACATCGTCGTCGACGGCCGACCCATCAAGGCGGTGGCACAGGTGTCGAAGACCGCCTTCACCTACGTCTTCGACCGGGCGACCGGCGAGCCGGTATGGCCCATCGAGGAACGCCCCGTGCCGCCGAGCACCGTGCCCGGCGAGCGCCTGTCGCCGACACAGCCGTTCCCCACCAAGCCGCCAGCCTTCGACCGGCAGGGGGTGGATGAGGACGATCTCATCGACTTCACGCCAGAACTGGCTGAGCAGGCGAGACGCATCGCGGCGAGCTTCCGCTTGGGGCCGCTGTTCGAGCCGATCATCGTCGAGGGCGCGGGCGGCAAGCTGGGCACGCTGGTGGTTCCCGGCGCTGGCGGCGGAGCCAGCTTCCCGGGCGCCTCGGTGGACCCGGATACGGGCATTCTCTACGTCGATTCGTTCACCCTGCCCACTGGGATGGCCCTGGTGGAAACCGCCACCAACGTCACGCAGAGCCAGCCGGAGCCGGGAACTTCCGATTTCCGCTACGAGATCAAGTATCAGCCAGCCATCGGTCCCGAGGGCCTGCCGCTGGTCAAGCCTCCCTACCGGCGCCTAACCGCCATCGACCTCAACACCGGCGAGCACGTCTTTCAGGTGGCACAGGGACCCGGCCCGCGCAACCATCCCGCCATCGCCCACCTGAATCTCGGCGCACTCGGCTCCGGGCACTCCGCCGGTGCCGTGGCAGAAGGCGGGATTCTGGTGACCAAGACCGTGCTCATCGACTTCCTGCCGACGATGGACGAACTCGGCGACCGCGTGCCGAACGGCGGCCACCTGAGGGCCCTCGACAAGGGCACTGGAGCGGTGCTCGCCGAGGTTACCGTGGATCGCAGTCTGCACGGCGCGCCGATGACCTATTGGCATGACGGCCGGCAATACATCGCCGTGGCGGGCGGCGGCGGCGCTGAAAAGTCGGAGCTGGTCGCCTTTGCGTTGCCGCAAGCCCGGTGATGGCTACCAACTCCCTTCCCGTGGAGCTCCACTAACGGCATGTTGCGCCGTCGGCCACGGCGCGGACCGACCAAGGCGTGGCTCGCGATGGTCGCCCTTGCCTTGGTCGCCTGCGCGCCGAAGACGCCCGACACGGACTGGCCGGCCTATCTCGGCGACGCGGGGCGAGGTCATTACAGCGAACTGACCGAGATCGACCCCACCAACGTCGCCCGGCTCTCGGTGGCATGGCGCTATGACGCCGGCGAGCTGCAGCCGGGGGTCTCGGTCATGGACACGAACCCGCTCGTGGTCGGCGGCGTGCTGTTCGGCTTGTCACCCACCCTGGATGCCTTCGCGCTCGATGCGGCGACCGGAGTGGAGTTGTGGCGTTCGGCAGCCCCGGTCGCGGCGGACGCCGCCATTGAACACAACCAGAGAGGGATGCTGTGGTGGCCTGGCGCGACCGACGCTGACAACACGGGAGCGGGGCTTTACTACGTTGCCGGTACCCGTCTCGTCGCCCTCGATCCTCGCACCGGCAAGGCGCGCACGGGGTTCGGCGTCGAGGGCGAGCTTGATCTAGCAACTGTTGCTCCCGGCGGCGTCGCGGAGGTCGCGGGTCCAGGGCTGGTCGTGGACGAGGGCATCCTCCTCGCCCTGAAGGGAACAAAGGCCAGCGGCTGCGGCGCGGTGATTGCCGTCAACGCCAGCGATGGGGGCCTCGCGTGGCGCGCGGACCTCTGCGAACTGGCGGCCGGGAACCCCTCTGCGGCGATGGCATTCGACGCAACCCACGGCCTCGCGTTCGTGCCGGCGGAAGCGGGAGGCGTCACACCGGCAACGCCGGCGGCGCCCGTGTCCGGCTCGCTGCTGGCGCTGGACGCGGCGACGGGGGAGGTGCGCTGGCGGCAGTCCATTTACCGCCGGGAGTCGTGGCCGGGACGACTTGCGTCACCACCGGTGCTGGTTCGGGTCCCGCATGGTGAACAGGACGTTGATGCCGTCGCACTCGCCACCCGCCGGGGCCACCTCTTCCTGTTTGACACCGGCAGTGGCGCGCCGCTGCATCCGACGGTGGAGCAGCACGGTGAAGCGGTCTCGGCACTGACGCTCGTGCGCCAAGCCTTTGTTCCAAGCGAACGAGCCGCGGCCACGGCGCTGGCGGAGCGAGTGGCGTCGCTGCAAACTGCCCCCTGGACGCTGCCTGCCGCCGCCGGCACGCTCCTGTTTCCCGGCGTTCAGGCCGGTGCCGGCTGGGGTGGTGCCGCCTTCGACCCCACCTCGCAGCGCCTGATCCTGAACGTGGAGGAAAGCGCCAGCGTCTTGCGCCTAATCGAGGTACCGGCGGGATTCAGCGAGCGGGAGGCGTACTTTGCCCACTGCGCCCGTTGTCACGGTGCCGACCGCAAGGGCCTCTATCAGGGGCGCGCGGATCGCTACGGCGCCGGAGGCCCGAGCCTCATCGGCGTCGGGGCGCGCATGTCGGAACGGAACCTCCACACCGTCATCGCCCGGGGTCGCGGCTCCATGCCGGGGTTCGACCAACTGCCGGAACTCGAGCGCATCGCCTTGGTGGACTACCTGCGTCAGCCTCCAGACGACTTCAGCCGCGATGACCGCACCTCCGAGCGAGGCTTCCTGGTTGCGGAGCCCGTGACGCTGCGCGACGCCGAGCGCCTGCCCGGCAACGCGCCGCCCTGGGGATCGCTCGTGGCCTTCGACCTCGGCGCGAGCAAGCCGGCTTGGCAGGTGCCGCTTGGCGAGTATCCGTCGCGCCCGGGCTTAAGCTTCGGTGCCGAGAACACCGGCGGCGCCGTCGTCACCGCCGCGGGCCTTGTGTTCATCGCCGCGACGCCGGACATGAAGATGCGTGCCTTCGACGCGTCCGACGGCGCGCTGCTGTGGGAATCGGAACTCTCCGCCGGGGGATTCGGCACACCTGCCGTGTACGCCGCCGGCGGGCGTCAGTTCATCGCCATCGCCGCCGGGGGTGGACGCTTGGGCCCGCCGTCAGGTTCCGAGTACATCGCGTTCGCCTTGCCGGACTAGCGCGCCCGATCGGGGTGCTCGCGTATTGAGGAAGGCCACCCGAAGAAGGGGCGACGCATGCGTCGCCCTGTCCGGCAGCCGGGTGCATCGTCGCCAAGTCCGAAAGGCGGCTACGATGTCAGGCTCAACCAATCCGAGATGTGCAGCCTTGACACCCATCACCCTCTACGGCTCGCCTATGTCCCTCTACACGGGCCGGGCGCGCAGCTATCTAATCAAGGCTGGTCTCGCGTACCGCGAAGTGCCGACGACTTCCGCGCATTTTCGGCAGACGGTTTTGCCGAAGGCTGGCGGGCGGCGGAGCTTGCCGACGGTGGAGTTGCCGGACGGCACGGTCATCCGCGACGGCGTGGCGATTGTCGACCACTTCGAGGCCGAGAGTGGACACGCCTTCTCGCCGGCATCGCCGAAGCAGCGGATCGTCAGCCGCCTGTTCGACGCCATCGGCGCCGAGGGGTTGCTGCGCCCGGCCATGCACTATCGCTGGAACTTCCTGGAGCAACGGGATTTCCTGCACTTCCATTTCGAGACCATCTTTCCGCCGGGCGGCACGCCTTCGGCCGAGAAGCGGATGCGCATGATCCGGGAGATCGTGAACCCGAGCTGGGGCGTGGTGCCGGAGGTGATTGGCACCATCGAGGAGCTCTACGAGGGGCTGCTCGACCGGCTCCATGAGCACTTCGGGCAGTTCCCCTATCTCTTGGGTGGACGGCCCTGCATTGGCGATTTCGGGATGATGGCGCCGCTGTACGGTCACTTGGGCCGCGACCCCCACCCCCGCACGCTCATGCAAACTCGCGCTTGGCACACGTTTCGGTGGGTGGAACGGATGAATCGCCCGGAGCCGGACATCGGCGAGTTCGAGGACCAGAGCACGGACTACCTGCCGGACGACCGCATCCCGGACACGCTGATCGAGGTGCTGCGCCATCTTGCCATCGACTACGTTCCGGAAACTCGAGCCGCAGCAGAGTTCATCAACGAATGGCTAGCGGAAAATCGGGACATGCCGCCTGGCACCACCGCCGAACGCGGCGTCGGCACCGCGAGCTTTGATCTCGCCGGCACACCCATCGACGTGCTCGCACAACCCTTCCGGTTCCACGTCCTCAGCCGCGTGCAGAAGGAGTTTGAGGCGCTCGCAGAACCAGACCGCAGCGAAGTACATGCCCTGTTGACCGCCTGCAACATGGCGGAGGTACTCGAACTGAAGCTGACCCGCGCCATCGGCCGCAAGAACAACCTGGAAGTTTGGTTGTAGGGAGGGCCCTTTCCGCAGATGCCCCGCAGGGACGGGGCTTGTCCCTGCCCGCGTTGGACGCACCGACAGATTCGGCGTGGGGCAAGCCCGTCCGTTACGAACTGCGCTTCTAAGGCGCAGCTCCCTAGCTACGGTACTCCGCGTTGATGCGGACGTATTCATAGGAGAGGTCGGAGGTCCAGATGGTCTCGCTGGCTTGACCTCGGCCCAGCTGGACGCGCACGCTGAACTCGTCCTTCGCCATCACGGCGGCGGCTTGGTCTTCGACGTAGTCGTCGGCCACCAGTCCGTTCCTTGCCACCGGCACATCGTCGAGTTCGAGGTTGACGCGGTCTGGGTCCAAGCCTTCGATGTTGGCGCGACCGATGGCCATGCAGAAGCGGCCCCAGTTGGGGTCGCCGGCGAAGATGGCGGTCTTCACCAACGGGGAGTGGGCGATGGTATAGGCGACTTCGAGGCATTCGGCGCCGGTCCTGCCGCCATCGACGACGATGGTGACGAACTTCGTTGCACCCTCGCCGTCGCGGACGGTGCGCTCGGCGAGTTCCACCACCAAGGGCGTGAGCAGTTCTCGCAGTTCTGCATAGGCGGCGCTTTGCGGGACATCGATGGTGGGCCCTGCGCGTCCGCTTGCCATGACGACGAAGGAGTCGTTGGTGGAGGTGTCGCCGTCGATGGTGAGGCGATTGAAGCTGCGCTCGGCGAGGTCTCGGGCAAGGTTCGTGGCGGCGGCTGGGGAGAGCGTCGCATCGGTGCCTAGGAAGGCGAGCATGGTTGCCATGTCCGGACGGATCATGCCGGAGCCTTTGACCATGCCGGTGGCGGAGACCTCGGCGCCCTGCACGCGGCCCTTGACGGACACGGCCTTGGGTGCGGTGTCGGTGGTCATGATGGCGCGGGCGGCAGCTTCCCAGCCATTGGCGGAGCGAGCTGCGAGCGCTGTGTCGATGCCCTCGCGCATGGCAGCCATGTTGAGGAACTCGCCGATGACGCCGGTGGAGAACGGCAGCACTTCGTCTTCCGCCACCCCAAGCTTGGCGGCGAGGTGCGCGGCGCTGGCGCGGGCATCGGCGAGGCCGCGCTCGCCGGTGGCGGCGTTGGCGTTGCCGCTGTTGATCACCAGGGCACGGGCGTTGCCTAGCCGTTCGGAAGCGACCATGACGGGCGCGGCGCGGTAGGCGCTGGTGGTGAATACGCCTCCGACCACGGCACCAGCGCCCAAAACGATGGCGGCGAGGTCGTCACGATCCTGATAGCGAATGCCGGCTGCGGCGGTGCCTAGCTTGATGCCGTCGATGGGGTGCAAGTCGCCCAGCGGGGGGAGGTTCACGGCCATGGTCGTTGCAGGTCCTGCTTTCTAAGCGGCGGTGTCAGGAGTCGAGGGCCGGGGCAGGGCCCGGTTGCGTGGTGGACGTCACGCAACCCGGCCGCAGCAGTGCTTGTATTTCTTGCCGGAGCCGCAGGGGCAGGCTTCGTTGCGGCCCACTTTGCGGTCGCCGCGGACGAAAGTGCTGGCCTTGGCCGCTGCGCGTCGGCCTTGGCTGGCGCCGCCGTTGGGTTCGCCCTCTGCCGCCGCTCCGCCCTCCTCGCCGCCGGCCAGCATGGCTCTCATGCGCAGGGCCTCGGCCTCCCGGCGTCGGCGTTCGGCGGCCAGCATTTCCGCCTCGCTCTGCAATTGCACGCGGGCGAGCAGGCGGGTCACGTCGCGCTTGATGTTGTAGAGCAGTTCCTGAAAGAGCTCGAAGGACTCGCGCTTGTATTCCTGCTTGGGCTGCTTCTGCGCGTAGGCGCGCAGATGGATGCCCTGGCGCAGGTGGTCCATCGTCGCCAGATGCTCCTTCCAGCGCTGGTCGAGCACTTGCAGCATGAGCTGCTTCTCCACCTGCCGCATATCGATGCCGCGCGCGGTCCACTCCTCTTCCTTGGCCTCGTACTCCGCCGTGACGCTGGCAGCAATCCGCTCGCGCAGGTCGTCCTCGGCGAGTTCCTCGTCCTCGTCGAGCCAGCGCGCCACCGGCTGCGCGGAGTTGAAGTCTGTGGCGAGGGCCTGCTCCAAGCCTTCGATGTCCCATTGCTCGATGATGCTCTCCGGCGGGATGTACTCGCCGATGACATCGTCGATCACCTCGCCGCGAATCTCCTCGATCATGTCGCCGATTTCGTCGGCGGCCATGAGTTCGTTGCGCTGTTGATAGATGACTTGGCGCTGGTCGTTGGCCACGTCGTCGTATTCGAGCAGGTTCTTGCGCAGGTCAAAGTTGCGCCCCTCCACCCGGCGCTGCGCCTTCTCGATGGAGCGGTTGACCATGCCGGCCTCGATGGCCTCTCCCTTCTCGAGCCCGAGGTTGCTCATGAGCCCCCGCATCCGCTCGGAGGCGAAGATGCGCATGAGGTCGTCTTCGAGCGAAAGGTAGAAGCGCGACGAGCCGGGGTCGCCTTGGCGGCCGGAACGGCCCCGAAGCTGGTTGTCGATGCGTCGGGACTCGTGCCGTTCGGTGCCGATGATGTGCAGGCCCCCGGCCTTGATGACCTGGTCGTGGCGCTCCTGCCAAGCGGCCTTGATCGCGGCCACCTTGCCCTCGTCCGGTTCCTCCCCCAGTGCCTCCACCTCGGCTTCCCAGTTGCCGCCGAGCACGATGTCGGTGCCGCGACCGGCCATGTTGGTGGCGATGGTGACGACGCCGGGACGGCCGGCCTGCGCGACGATTTCCGCCTCGCGTTCGTGCTGCTTGGCGTTCAGCACGCTGTGGCGCAACTTGCGGCCGTCGAGTTCCTTCGACAGGCGCTCGGAGGATTCGATGGAGGCCGTGCCCACCAGCACCGGGCGGCCAGCTTCGGTGGCTTCGTTGATGTCCTCGACGATGGCGTCGTACTTCTCGTCGATGGTGAGGTAGATGTGGTCGTTGAAGTCCTCCCGCACCATCGGCATGTGCGTGGGAATCACCAGCACCTGGAGGCCGTAGATCTGGCGGAACTCGAAGGCCTCGGTGTCGGCGGTGCCAGTCATGCCGGAGAGCTTGCCGTAGAGGCGGAAGTAGTTCTGGAAGGTGGTGGAGGCGAGGGTTTGGGTTTCGCTGCGGATGGCGACGCCTTCCTTGGCCTCCACCGCCTGATGGATGCCCTCCGACCAGCGCCGCCCCGGCATGGCGCGGCCCGTGTGTTCATCGACTATGACGATCTCGCCTTCCTGCACCATGTAGTCGACGTCGCGCCGGAACAGGAAATGCGCCTTGAGAGCGGCCTGGACATGGTGCAAGAGGCCCAGGTTCGAAGCCGCGTAGAGGCTGTCGTCTTCGCCCAAGAGCTTCAGCCGCTTGAGTTCGCGCTCGACGAACTCGTGACCGCGTTCGGTGAGTTCCACCTGACGGTTCTTCTCGTCGACGAAGAAATCGCCGGTGTCCTCGCGCTCGGCGTCCTCGCCGGCAATTACCCTCGGCAGCGCCGCCTCGACCTTCTCTTGCTGGGTGAGACGGGGCGCGAGGCGGTTGATCTTTTGGTAGAGGTCGGTGCTCGCCTCGGCCGGGCCGGAGATGATGAGCGGCGTGCGCGCCTCGTCGATGAGGATCGAATCCACTTCATCGACGATGGCGAAGTCGAGGCTGCGCTGCACCTTGTCGGCGGCGGTGAAGGCCATGTTGTCGCGCAGGTAGTCGAAGCCGAACTCGTTGTTGGTGCCGTAGGTGATGTCGGCCTCGTAAGCGACGCGCTTGGCTTCCCGGTCCTGGCCGGATTGCACCACGCCGACGGTCATGCCGAGCGCCTCGTAGATGGGGCCCATCCAGCGGGCGTCGCGCCGCGCCAGATAGTCGTTGACGGTGACGATGTGAACCGCGCCGCCGGAGAGTGCGTTCAGATAGGCGGCGAGCGTGGCCATCACGGTCTTGCCCTCGCCGGTGCGCATCTCGGCAATGCGGCCCTCGTGCAGCGCCATGCCGCCGATCAACTGCACGTCGAAATGGCGCATCTCGCGGTTGCGGCGGGCCGACTCGCGCACCGTGGCGAAGGCTTCAGGCAGCAGTGCCCCCAGGGACTCGCCGGCCTTGTGCCGGGCACGAAAGTCGTCGGTGCGGGCCGCGAGGGCTCCGTCCGAGAGGCCCGACAGGTCCGCCTCGAGGGCGTTGATGCGAGTCACCAACTTGCCGAGGCGCTTCAGTTCGCGACTGTTCTTGGTGCCGAAGATTTTCTGAAGCATGGCGGCCTCTACCTTGCTGTGCCCGGCTTTGTGCGGGTGGCGGCGTGGGCGGATTCTACTCCCGTGGTAGGAGGCTCGGCCGCAGAAATGGCGCGGGCTCCTAGCCGGAGGGTGAGCGTAGTCAACGGCCCTCGGGAGGGAAGCTCTGACGCGCCGCAAGCAGGTCAAGCATGACGGGCGTCAGCGAGCAGAGGCTGGTTCGTTGGTAGCGTCGATCGAGGCTGGCGCTTTGTTTGGCGCTGTCTGGCATGCGGTTGCGGTGGCCTTGGCCGGCTCCGCTGCGTGCGCGCCTGCGACACGCTTGGAGGGCGGGCGCCGCCAAACCCCTCGCTAACGCACCGCGTCTGGCCCCAACCCCCGCCTCTCCATCACCTTGCACCGCATGCGCGGCGTGTCCGCCGCTCCTGCGGTTCAAGCTCTTGGCGCTCTCCGTCCAGAGGCCCTTGCAGGGCAGGGGCTGTTGCTTCGGCGCATCCGGAGGGAAATCAGGAATAATGCAGGCCGGGGGATGCGTGAGAGCGAAGACCACTTTGGCGCGACGCAGGATCGACGGCTTGCTGCGCGATGGCGGGCGCGGTTACCGCTCGGGTGCGGAGCCCCTGGTTCGACTCCTGCACAAGGGCCAGCGGATGGATTCGCTGACGCAGCAGGTGCGGGCGTTGCTGCCGCCTCGGCTTGCGCCCCATTGCATGGTTGCAGACCTCGCCGGGGATCGCCTCACGCTGCACGCCGACAACGCCTCCTTCGCCACCCGCCTGCAATTCGAGACGCCGAAGCTGCGCGTGCGGTTGCAAAAGCTTGCGGATTTCGCCGAGATCACCGACATCCGCGTGCGCGCCGGCAACCAGCCATTGCGGGAACCGCGCCGCTTGCCGCAAGTAGTGCTGCGCCGCCGGCCACCTTCCGGGCTGTTGCGGCGCCTCGCCGAAGGCATTTCGGACGAGGCGCTGCGCGCAAGCATCGAACGGCTGGACCGCGACTCGCGCGGCGATTGAGAGGCCCCGAAGAGGCGTTCTCGCACGGCCGCGCCGATGGCTGGCCTCAGTCTGCCTGTCGGGTGAAGAACTCGTGCAGGGAGAGGAGTCGTTCGCCGCCTCCCGTGGTGCCTTCGCGCTGCGCCACCAAGGGTGGTCTCGGCTCGCTCTGGCGTTCGCGCTCGTAGGCAGGGCGCTCGAAGTTGTGGGGCTCGACGGCGGCGGTGACCGGCGCGTTGTTGACCACGATTCCGGGCTGCATGGCGCGGTTGGGGATGCCCGTGGCAACCACCGTGACGCGGATTTCGTCCTGCAGGTCAGGATCGATGACAACGCCGGCGAACACACGCACGTCGGGGTCGGTGTGGCCGGTCACCGCTTCCTGGACGTCTTCGAACTCGTCGTACTGGAGGTCGGGCCCGCCGGTGAGATTGACCAGCACGGCCTTGGCGCCCTTGAGATCCACATCTTCAAGCAAGGGGCTGCGCACCGCCTGATCCACCGCCTCCGCGGCGCGGCCTTCGCCGCTGGCCGTCCCGGTGCCCATGAGTGCCGCGCCCCGCTTCGACATTACCGTCTTCACGTCGGCGAAATCCACATTGATGCGGCCGACGCGGGTGATGACATCGGCGATGCCCTGCACGGCGCCGAGCAGCACTTGGTTCGGCTTCTCGAACACGTCCATAAAGCCTGTGGATTCGCCGGTGAGCTGGCTCAGCTTGTCGTTGGGGATGGTGATCATCGTGTCGACGTGGCGCGACAGCTCAATGATGCCGGCGTCGGCGGTTTCGGTGCGGCGTTCGCGGCCAAAGGGTCGCGTGACCACGGCCACCGTGAGCACACCGAGTTCCCTCGCGACTTCAGCCACCACCGGGGCTGCGCCGGTGCCGGTGCCGCCGCCCATGCCGGCGGCGACGAACAGCATGTCGGTGCCCTGAATGGCATCGCGGATGTCGTTGCGGTTCTCTTCCGCGGCGGCGCGACCGAGGTCCGGATCGCCCCCTGCGCCATAGCCGCGCGTCACCTCCTTGCCCAAGATCACCCGCGTGGGCACGGCGGTGAGGCTTTCGAGGGCCTGGTTGTCGGTGTTTGCGGCGATGAACTCGACGCCTTCGATTTCCTTGGCGACCATGTACTCGACGGCGTTGCCGCCGCCGCCACCGACTCCGATCACCTTAAGCGTTGGCCCCTGTCTCAGGCCATCCACCATTTCAAACTTCATGCGGACTTCTCCGTTGTCAAACCGCCTCTGCCAAGCAGAGCCTGTGCCTCTTGGGTGGCGCCCTTCTTTTGTCAGAAGAGGTCGCCGAGGCGTTGCCTGATTCGAGCCAGAAGTCCTTCCCCTGCGAAACGACGTGTGGTCGTTCGCACCTCTCTTTCATTGTTGCCGTACATCATGAGTCCGACGCCGGTCGAATACACCGGGTTCTCCAACAGGTCGCGCAGTCCATGTGCTGCGCTTGGCACGCCGATGCGCACCGGCATGTTGAAGACTTCCTCCGCCAACTCGCCTACACCCTCCATCTTCGCCGATCCACCGGTCAATACGATACCTGAAGCGACCAGCGGCTCAAAGCCGCTGCGACGCAGTTCTGACTGCACGAACTGGAAAATCTCCTCGTAGCGTGCGCGCACCACTTCGGCCAGAGTCTGCCGCGACAGATCGCGGGCGGCGCGGTTGCCCACGGCCGGCACCTTGATGTCCTCGGTGCCGGCCACCAGCGCCGGCACGGCGCAGGCATAGCGGATCTTGATTTCCTCGGCGTCCTTGCTGGGTGTGCGCAACACCACGGCGATGTCTCTGGTGATGCGGTCGCCGGCGATCGGCACCACGGCGGTGTGGCGAATGGCGCCGTGACAGAACACCGCCACGTCCGTGGTGCCGCCGCCGATGTCGATGAGGCAGACGCCTAGTTCCCGCTCGTCGTCGGTGAGGCAGGCACTCGCCGATGCGAGCTGTTCCAGGATCAGGTCATGCACTTTCAGGCCGCAGCGGACGATGCACTTCTCGATGTTCTCGGCGGCGTTGAGCGCGCAGGTAATGACATGGACGCGCGCCTCGAGGCGCACGCCGGACATGCCGATCGGCTGCTTGACCCCTTCTTGGTTGTCGATGACGTATTCCTGCGGCAGCACATGCAGCACCTTCTGGTCGGCGGGAATGGCCAGCGCTCGAGCCGCATCGATCACCCGGTCGACGTCGTGCGCGGTGACCTCGCGGTCCCGAATCGCGACGATGCCGTGGGAGTTGAGGCTGCGGATGTGGCTGCCGGCGATGCCGGCGTACACCGAGTCGATGGCACAGTCGGCGATGAGCTCGGCCTGCTCGACGGCGCGCTGAATGGACTGCACCGTGGATTCGATATCCACCACAACGCCTTCCTTGAGGCCGTGGGAGCTGTGGGTGCCGATGCCGATGACCTCGAGGCGACCGTCCGGTTGCACTTCGCCCACTACCGCCGCCACCTTGCTGGTGCCGATGTCGAGACCTACGACTCTCGCCTGTTGCTCTTCGCCTGACATGGTCATTCGTCCCTTGGCGGCGGCCCTGACGGCGCCCGTTGTATCGCGCTCGGCGCGAGTTCTGCGAACGCCAAGGTTTCGGCTTCGATGTTGTCGATGGACTCGGCGGGGCAATGGTCTTCGTCACATCCTTCGTGCCTTGCGGCCTCGGCGGATGCGGCACGAGATGGGACAAGCCCGTCCCGTACGGGCTCGACGGACGCGGCAAGGGACGGTACAGGCCCGTCCTCTACGGCCCACGCCACCGCGACGCCGGCAGGGTAGCGTGCATCGACGGTTAGGACCGGCTCTTCACTGGCGGCAAGCTCGCCCGCCCACACCGTGAGGAAGCGGGCGAACCTGCTGCTGAGTTCGTTCGCGCCGAGCATCACGCTCACCTCGTTGTCGAGCCGCACCGACCACTCACCGAGAGGGTTCTCAGCGAGTTCCAGGATGGCGAGGTCGGCGCCTGCGGCCGCGCCGCGCAGGAGACCATACAGGCGCATGGCTTCGACGCCACTTGCCTGGTGCGTGCGCAGCGTCGGGATGGCCTCGCCAGCGATGTCGTCCGGCAAGTGGACCACCTCGCCACTCGTGGTGAGGTAGGCGCCGTCGCCCCAGCGTGCCGCCAGCGGCTCGCGCGTCACCGCAACGTGCATCCGATCCGGCCAACGGCGCCAGGCGCGCACGCTGTGGGACCAGCCGAGGTCCTCAACTGCTTCGACGATGTCGGCGGCGGTGCGCCGCCCAGCGACAATGGCGGCGGATGCCGCCGCGCCCACTTCGTTGCGCTCGGCTTCGCTGAGTGCGCCGTGGATGCGCACCTCCTTGATCTCCTGCGTCGCGAGGTCGTAAAGACTCCAGCCAAGGCTGGCGAACACCAAGGCCGCGAATGCGGCGCGAAGCGTCGCGGTGCCGAGTCGAAGCGGCCGCTTGATGTTGACTCGGGACGCAACGTCATGCACCGCTTAAGCCCTCGTGTGGATGGAGCCGCTCGAGTATTCGCGGTAGATGTTCGATGTCGCCGGCACCTTGCACCAGCAAGACGTCCTCGTCTTGGAGCCGCTCCCGAAGCAACTGTGCCGCCTGTTCGAGGCTGTCCGCAAAGGCAGGTGCAATCCTGCCGCCGCGACATACGGCGCGGGCCAGCAAAGGGCCGCCCACTTCGGGTAACACGGGTTCGCCGGCGGCGTAGACATCGAGCAGCACCAGTTCGTCCGTCTGGCCGAGCACATCCACGAAATCGTCGAAGAGATCCCGCGTGCGCGTGTAGCGGTGGGGTTGATACACCATCACCAGACGGCGAGCCGGCCACAGCCCCCGAGCGGTGGCAATCACCTGCGCCACTTCGGTGGGGTGGTGGCCATAGTCGTCCACCAGCGTTACCGAATGCCCCGCAATCGTCCGCTCGCTGCGTTCGAAGCGACGCGCCACCCCGCCGAAGTTTGCGAGGCCCCGAACGATGGCGTCGTCGTCGATGCCCTCTTCGCTTGCCACGGCAACTGCGGCGAGGGCGTTCAGCACATTGTGGCGACCTGGCGCCCGCAAGTGCAGTTCGAGGTCGGGGCGGTCCTGGCACACTGCCACAAACCGCGAGCGGCCAGCAACGGTCTTCATGTCAGTGGCGCGCCAGTCGGCGCCCGCGGAGAAGCCGAACGTGCTGAGTGGGCGATCCACCTCGGTAGCGAGGGCGCGGCCCGGCAACTCGTCGACGCCGACGACGGCGAGACCATAGAAAGGCAGGCGGTGGAGAAAATCGACGAAGGCACGACGCAGGTGGGCAAAGTCCTGGCCATAGGCCTCAAGATGGTCGCGGTCGATGTTGGTGACCACCGCCACGGTCGGATGCAGGTGCAGGAACGAAGCATCGCTCTCGTCTGCCTCGGCGATCATGTGCGCTCCGCTGCCGAGTGCGGCGCCGCTCACGCTGCCTTCGCCGGCTTCGTCGGCGGCAGTGCGGAGCAACCTGCCGCCGATGACGTAGGTGGGGTCGAGACCTGCTTTGGCAAAGATCGCCGCGATCATGCTTGCGGTGGTGGTCTTGCCGTGGGCGCCGGCGACGGCGATGCCGATTCGGTGCCGCATCAGCTCGCCGAGCATCTGCGCTCGGGGGATCACCGGGATGCCACGCTCGCGGGCATGTTCGACTTCCGCGTTGTCGGCGGCGATGGCGCTCGATGTCACGACGACATCAGGCGTCGCGCCTGCGGCGAAGGCGGCGGCCGAGTGGCCGACACGGGTGGTGGCGCCGAGCGACGTCAAATGCCGCATGGCGGTGGAAGCCACCAGATCGGAACCCGTCACCTCAAGGCCCTCTCGCAGCAGCACCTCGGCGATGCCCGACATGCCGGCGCCGCCGATGCCGACGAAGTGGATGCGTCGCACGCCGCGCAAGTAGGTTGCCGTTGCTGCCGTCACGTCTGTCACGCCCGCACGCTTGCTGCGGAGACGCGTTCGCGGTGCGGTGCCTCGAGTTCCATGCGCACGCGCAGCGCGAAGGCGACCAAGGCGCTTGACACCAAGAGGCTGTTGCCGCCGTAGCTCACGAACGGCAGCGTCAGCCCCTTGGTCGGCAGCATGCCGGTGTTGACGCCGATGTTCACCACGGTTTGCAGGCCGATAAAAAGCGCCGCCGCATAGGCAATGTAGGCGGCAAACGGGCGCTCCCGCACCGCGGCGTCGCGGGCGATGCGGAAAATGCGCAAGGTCACGAAGCCGAGTAGGGCGAGCACCAGCAGGCCGCCGACGAGCCCGAGTTCCTCAGCGATCACGGCGAAGATGAAGTCGTTGTGGGCCTCGGGCAGGTAGAGCAGCTTCTGCACGCCGTCGCCGAGTCCTTGACCGGTGAGACCACCGCGACCAAAGGCGATCAAGGCTTGGCTGAGCTGATAGCCATCGTCCGTTGCGACGGCCCACGGGTCGGTAAACGAGGTGAGCCTGGCGATCCGATACGGTTCGACGAGGGCTGCGGCCGCGACCAACGACAGCACGGCCACGGCGCCAAGGAAAAACGTCGAAAGGCGTGCGCCGGCCAGGAACAGGACCCCTCCCGCCACCGCCACAATGATGACCACCGTGCCGTAGTCGGGTTGCAGGAAGATGAGACCCACGAGCATTGCAGTCCAGAACAGCGGCTTGACGAGGCCCAGCCAGCCCTCGTTCAGACGCCCGCCCTCTCGCGCCAGATAGCCGGCAAGGTAGATGGCGATGCCAAGCTTGGCGAATTCTCCGGGTTGCAGGCCGATGGGGCCAAGCGAGATCCAGCGTCGCGAGCCATTGATCACCTCCGCGAATCCCGGCACGAACACGAGACAGCAAAGCGCCACCGCCGCCACCAGCACCAAGCGATGTGCCAGTTCCCACAACCTGAGCGGCAGCAGCAGGATGGTGCCACCCACCACCAGCGCACCGACAGCGTAGATGCCGTGCCGCAGCAGGTAATGATCGACGCCGCCGGAGAGCATGGACGCTGACGAGGTCACCATCACCAGTCCCACCACCACGAGCGCCAGCCATGCGGCGAGCAGCGTGGTGTCGATGCTCAGCATCCAGATGGCCGCTCGGCCCGGCACCGGGGGGCCTGCGGCGTTGGCCGCACCAGCGGCCATGGCGCGGCTTGGTGACCTGCTGGCCTTTGTTGCTCGCATTCGCTCGCTCCTGCCGCTAAGAGCCGACGCCGCCGTCAGCGGCCGCGGCCCCTAGCGCGAGCGCGGCGGCGGCGAAGTCCCGGCCGCGCGCCTCGTAGTTGTCGTACATGTCGAAGCTCGCGCAGGCCGGCGAGAGCAGCACGGTGCGCGTCGGCTGCGCCAGTCGCCATGCTTCCCGCACCGCAGTCTGCATGTCGGCCACGCGCGTCACCGGCACCGCATCGCCAAGACCCTCGGCGAGCCGCGCGGCGTCGCGACCGATCAGCAGCGCGTGCGCGACGTGGCGGCGAGCCGGCAGAGCAAGTTCCTCGAACGTCGCGCCCTTGGCGTCGCCGCCGGCGATCCAGACGAGGTTCCGAGAGTCGTTGCCGAGTCCTTCGAGCGCGGCCCGGCAGGCGCCGACGTTGGTGGCCTTGGAGTCGTCGACGAACCTCACGCCGGCCATCCGCGCCACCTCCGTGCAGCGATGCGGCAGGCCGGCGAAGCGCCTGAAGATGGGCTTCATGTCGGTCACGGGCATTCCCGCCGCCGCAGCGACGGCAGCCGCCGCGAGCACGTTGAAGTGGTTGTGGCGACCCTTGAGCGCAACCTCCTGCGTCGTCATGGTTTCGCCGCCGAAGAGGAGCGTGTCGCCGTCGATGCGCCAGTCGGCGCCGCCTACCGCGATGCCGCCGCCCGTCTGCGGCCACGTGCGCGTATCGTCGGCATTGAAGACGGCCACCTTGGAGCCGCCGTAGATACGTCGCTTGCAGGCGGCGTAGCGGGTGATGTTGTGGTGACGGTCGAGGTGGTCGGGGCTGATGTTGAGCACGCAGGCGACGGCGAGCGCCGGTCGCCGCAGTCGCTGCAACTGGAAGCTCGACAGTTCCAGCACGTAGGCATCGCGGTCAGGGTGCACCAGATCGAGCGCCGGGGGGCCGAGGTTGCCGCCGACGCCGACGTTGCGACCGGTTGCCGCCAAGAGCTCTCCGACCAGAGCCGTAACGGTGCTCTTGCCGTTGGTGCCGGTGATGCCGATTACGGGCGCCCGGGCCGCGGCGAGGAAAAGCTCGATGTCGCTCGCGATGGCAGCGCCACCGGCGCGGGCTCGGCGCACAAGGCAGTGTTCGGGATCGATGCTGGGGCTCACCAACACCCGGGTTGCTTGCGAGACTTCGAGGTCCCAGTTTGCGGCGTCGATGAGGCGCAAATCCGGGTGCGCGCGACGGAGCTCCGCCAGCCCCGGCGGACTCGGTCGCGTATCAAAGGCTGCCAGCGGCTCGCGACCGTGCAGGAAGGCGACGCAGGAACGCCCGGTCTCGCCGAGGCCAAGGACGATGGTTCCGCTGCGGTCAGCCCGCATTTCTCACCAGACCTCGTTTGCGGACGACGATGCACTCGCTGTGGCTGCGCAAGGTGCTCGCGCGTCCTGCGGACGCGTTCGTGCGTCCTGCGGACGCATTCGCCTGTCCTTCGGACAGGTTCACTCCAGCCGGCTCAACATAGTGCGCAGCTATGCCTGCGGGCCTTTCAGGCCCGTTCGCGCGCCCTACGGGCGCGTTGGAAGTTTCGCTTGCGCGAAACTTCAAGGCGTGCCGTCTTCCGCCGTGCCTCCTGGCACGCGTGCACCCGCAGCCACAGCGGCGCCTCGTCGCCCTCGCTACGAGTGCTGGTGAGAAATGCGGGCTAGCCATGACTTCCTTCAGCGCAGCTTGAGTGTTGCCAGCCCCACCAGCACGAGCAGCAGGGTGACGATCCACAGTCGCACGATCACGCGCGGCTCGGGCCAGCCCAAGAGTTCGAAATGGTGGTGGATGGGCGCCATGCGGAAGACGCGCTTGCCGGTGAGCTTGAACGAAGTCACCTGGACGATCACCGAGGCGGCCTCCAGCACGAAGAGGCCCCCCATGACCAGCAAGACGATCTCGTGCCGGACGATGACCGCGACGACGCCGAGTGCGGCGCCGAGGGCAAGTGCGCCCACGTCGCCCATGAACACTTGGGCGGGATAGGTGTTGAACCAGAGAAAGCCGAGCCCGGCGCCGATCAGCGCGCCACAGAACACGGCCAGTTCGCCGGCACCGGCGATGTAGGGGATCTGCAGGTACTCGGCGAACTCGGCGTGACCGGCGACATAGGCGATGAGGCCGAGGCCCCCGCCCACCATGGCCGTGGGCAGGATGGCGAGACCGTCTAGCCCGTCGGTGAGGTTGACGGCGTTGCTCATGAAGACGATGACGAAGTACGCCACCAGGACGAAGCCGAGGCCAAGAGGAATCGCCACCTGCTTGAAGATGGGCACGATGAGCGCGGTCTCCTGCGGCGTGGTCGCGCCGGTGAAGAGGAGCACAGCGGCGATGAAGCCGAACACGGACTGCCAGAGATACTTCCATCGCGCCGGCAGGCCGCCCGGATGGCCGCGGGAGATTTTCAGGTAGTCGTCGACCCAGCCCACGGCACCGAACGCCAGGGTGACGCCGAGGACGATCCAGATGTAGCGATTGCTGAGGTCACACCAAAGCAGCGTAGTGGCGACGAGTGCGGCGAGGATCAGACCGCCGCCCATCGTTGGGGTGCCGGCCTTGGTGAGATGCGTCTCGGGGCCGTCATCGCGCACCACTTGGCCCACCTGATGCTGCTGCAGCTTGCGGATGATGTGCGGGCCGATGACGAGCGACAGCCCGAGTGCGGTCACAGTGCTCACCATGGTCCGAAAGGTTAGGTACTGGAACACGGAGAACAGGCTCACGTACTCGGACAGGAAGTTGGTGAACGCAAGCAGCATCAGGCGCTCCCGCCTCTGGTGCGCGAGCGCGTTAGCGCCGCGCGGGCCTGGTCGAGATCCGAGAACGGTCGTCGCGCGCCGTCGATTTCCTGGTAGGTCTCGTGACCCTTTCCAGCGATCAGCACGATGTCGATGGTTCGCGCCGTGCCGATGGCCGACTCGATGGCACGGGCGCGGTCCGCGATGCGACAGACTCGATCGGGCTCGCGAAACCCCTGCATGGCGTCGTCGAGGATGCGTTCCGGGTCTTCGCCGCGGGGGTTGTCGGAGGTGAGAAAGACGGCGTCGGCGCCGGCTTCCGCCGCCTGCGCCATGGGCGCCCGCTTGCCTCGGTCGCGGTCTCCGCCGCAGCCGAACACCACCAGCAGGCGTCGGCTCGATGCGGCCGGAAGGTGCTGGCGCACCGCGGCAAGCGCCGCCTCGAGCGCATCGGGGGTGTGGGCATAGTCGATGAGGGTAAGGGGTTCGGTCCCCTCCTGTGCTACTTGCATCCGCCCCGGTGGCGGCGACAGATGCAGCATGGCCGAGGCGGCGTCGTCGAGCGCCATGCCGAGCGCGCATTGGGCCGTCAGCGCCGCCGCGAGGTTCCGGAGCGAGAACTCGCCAAAAAAACCGGGAGCCTCAAACGACGCCTTGCCCCACGGCGTGTGCCAGGTGCCGGCAAGACCTTGGGCGTCGTAACGGACGTTGCTCCAGGAGACATCGGCGGCGGGGGCTCGACCGAAGCCGAAGGAGTCGATGCCGGCCGCTCTCGTCTCGGCGAGGATGGACCGGCCCGTGGCGTCGTCGACGTTGGCGACGGCGGCGCGCAAGTCGCGCCGGAACAGATTCTTCTTGGCGTCCGCGTAGCGCTCCATGCTGCCGTGGTAGTCGAGGTGGTCGCGGCTGAGGTTCGTGAAGACGGCGACGTCGAAGGCCACTTCCTGCACCCGACCTTGCTCCAGTGCGTGGGAACTCACTTCCATGGCGACGCAGTTGGCACCGGCGTCCAGCAATGTTCTGAGCCGCGCCTGCACGGTGATCGGGTCTTCGGTGGTGAGCGCTGCTGGACGGAGTGCCTTCGGGAACCCCCAGCCCACGGTGCCGGCAAAGGCGGCGTGGGGCATGGCTGCAGCGATGCTGTGGGCGACGGTGGTCTTGCCGTTGGTACCGGTGACGCCCACCACCGTCAGTCGCTCCGACGGGCAGCCGTGGAAGCGCGCCGCCAACTGGCCGCGACGGTGCGCCAGGTCCGGCAAAACCGCGACGGGAATGGTCGCCTTCACCGCTCGTTCCGCCAGCACCGCAATTGCCCCGCGCCGCTCCGCTTCGGCCACGAAGGCGTGGCCGTCGAAGGCTTGGCCGGCGCAGGCGACGAACGCGTCGCCGGGCTGTAGCTGCCGGGAGTCGCCGCTGAGTCCAGAGACGGGCACATCCGGCAGGTCAGTACGACCGACGAGCTCGCGCAGCGTCATGTCGCGCTCGCAGCCTGTCGGACTTCGGACGGCGCAAGCCGTCCGAATGCCGACAGGGTTCGAGGACGGCTTGGGCTGGGGCAAGAAGCGTTGCCGAAGGCAGCGGTTCTTGTGGCGCTCGCGTGGAACTCGTTGCACAACACGTTGATTGTCCACCAACCGCGTCTCAAAGCCGAATCACCGACGTGTCTTGGCCCGGTGCAGGCTGGGGCCAGACCCCGAGCGCCAGCGACTCGGCGTCTTCGATATGGTGGTCGCTTCTCTCGGGAGAACGCGAGGCCACGGCTTCGGCGCTCGGGGCGATTTCGTCCGGGGCCACGCCCAAGAGCCGCAAGGTGCGCGCCACGACCCTGGAAAACACCGGCGCCGCGACGGTGCCGCCGCCGATGAGGTCGCCGGAAGGTTCGTTGATGACGACCACCGCCACCACCCGGGGCCGTTCTGCCGGCGCGAAGCCGGCAAAGAACGCGACGTGGCTGGAGTCGTCATAGCCAGCGCTGCCGACTTTGCGCACGGTGCCGGTTTTGCCGGCAACGCTGTAGCCGGGAACCCTGGCCTTGGGTGCCGTGCCGCCGACCGCCACTACGCCGCGCATCATGTCCACGACTTCGGTGACCAGGTCCGCGTCGAACACGCGCTCTGGCGGCAAAGGCCTTGCATCGCGCAAGAGATTCAGTTCGCGACGCACGCCGCCGCTGGCGAGGGTCAGGTACACCTTTGCCAGTTGTGCGGCGGACACCGTGAGGCCGTAGCCGTAGGCGATGGTGGCGCGGCCGATGGGATGGCCGAGGTCGCGGTCGGTGAGGAATCCGGCGGTCTCCTCCGGCAAGCCGGTAATGGAGGACGATCCGAAGCCGGCGCGACGCAATGCGTCGAACACGGCTCGCTCTTCAAGCGCAAGGGCAACCTTGGTTATGCCGACCTGGCTCGACTTGGCGACGACCCCGGCCAGGGTGAGCACGCCGCGGTTGAGCGGGTCCTCAATGAGCTTGCGGCCGACGCGGAACCAGCCTGGGGAAGTGTCGATCGTGGTGTCGCCGCGGTATTCGCCGGTCTCGAGGGCGGCCAGCACGGTGACGGGCTTCACCGTCGAGCCCGGCTCGAACTGGTCCGTCAGCGCATGGTTGCGAACCACGACGCCGCGAGCGCCCCAGTCGTTGGGGTTGAACGACGGCTGGTTGGCGAGCGCGAGGATGTCGCCGCTGGCCACATCCACCATCACCACCGAACCGGAACGCGCCTTGTGCCGCTTGATCGCTTGGCCCAGCGCGCGATGGGCATAGAACTGCAGCCGGAGGTCCAAACCCAGGAACAGGTCGTCGCCGTCCTCGGGACTCTCGAGCAGAAGCTCCTTGACGGTATTGCCGGGCAGATCCCGCAGCACGCGCTTGGTGCCGGGCTCGCCGCTAAGGACGGAGTTGAAGGCCCGCTCGATGCCCTCTTGGCCTCGGTCGTCGATATCGGTGCGTCCGACTAGGTGCGCGGCCACCTCACCGGCGGGGTAGAAGCGGTGATACTCCGGCTGCAAGTACACGCCGGCAATGCCAAGCGCTCGAACGCGACGTTCTGCATCGGGTTCCACCCGGCGAGCGATGTAGGCAAAGCGGCGCTGCCGCTCTCGGGCGGCGTCGACACGCGCGCGGATGCGCTCGGCATCGAACTCCAGAATGGCGGCCAGCGCCTCGGCATCGGCGGGCGCGAGCACGGTTTCGGTCGGGTCCACCCAGGCGGCGGCCATGGGCGCGCTCACCGCCAGTGGCGTGCCCTTGCGGTCGTAGATCATGCCTCGGTGCGCCGGGATTTCGAGATTGCGGATCGACCGTGCCTCGCCTTGATCGACAAGGAACTCCCGATCCGTGACGACGAGATAGCCCGCCCGCAACACCAAGGCGCCGACGCCAAGCAGAAACGTCCAAGCCACCGCGTGATGGCGCCAGCGCGGCGCCACGGCGCGGGCCGGATCGGGATGCGTGGCTCTCATCGCGCCAGCGCACCCTGAAGGGCGCGTCTGCAGTTCGCTGACGCGAACTGCAGACCTTCGTGCTCGCGTGCCCTGACGGGCACGTTGGCAGTTTGCTGCGCAAACTGCTCGCGTTCGCTTGCAGCTACGGCCAGCAGCTTGCCGCTGTCCGGCAAAGTGCGACAGCCTGCGAGGTGCACTTCGTCGGGGAAGCGCATGTCGAGCTCGGCCACGGCGATGCGTTCGACGTCCTGATAGGACTTGAGGGTGGCGCGTTCGAGGAGGAGGTACTTGTACTCCTCAAGGTGGCCGTCGCGGGTTCTGCGGACATCTTCGAGGTGGGTGAACAGCGCCCGCATCTCGGCCGCCTTCAGCGCCGCGCCGATGCCGGTCAGACACACCAGCGCATATACCGCCACGGTTACGCCGAGCCACAGCGGGCGCCTTCGACGCAGGTTCACGCGCTCGCCTCCAAGGCTGCGAGCAAACGCATTTCTTCCCCTAAGGCCCCCGAACCGCCACGGCTGGAAGCGCGAGCAGGGCCCGCAGAGTTCGTCCCGGCTTGGCTGAGCTTCTCTGCCACGTGCATGAGGGCGCTGCGGGAGCGAGGGTTGGCGGCGATTTCGGTCGCATTGGGGCGGATGCCCTTGCCGACCGCCTTCGCCAGCGGCGAGAACGCCGTCGCCACCGGCATGCGGCGTGGCGTTGGCGGGCCTTGCTGCCAGGCGCGCAAGCGCTGTCGCACCGTGCGGTGTTCCAGGCTATGAAAAGTGATGACGGCGAGCCGGCCACCGGGGTGAAGTGCGTCGAGTGCGGCATCGAGGCCGCGGTCGAGCTCCACGAGTTCGTCGTTGATGTGAATGCGGATCGCCTGGAAGACCCGGGTGGCCGCCTGTCGCCTGGCGTCACGGGCGCGCGTCGGGCTCGCAGCCATCACGACATCGCGCAGTTCACCGGTGGTGCGAAGCGGCCGTTTCAAGGCGATGCGGTGGGCGATGCGACGGGCGTGGCGCTCTTCGCCAAAGCGACGCAGCACGTCGGCGATTTCGCCTTCGCTGGCGCTGCCGAGCCAATCGGCCGCGGTCATGTCGCGGCGCTGGTCCATGCGCATGTCGAGGGGACCGTCGTGGTTGAAGCTGAAACCCCGCTCCGCGTCGTCGAGCTGCGGCGAGGAGACGCCGACATCGAGCACCACGCCGGCCGCGCCTTCGCCCGGCGGCATGTGCTGGCCTAGTTCGCTGAAGCGGGCGCGCACCGCTTGAACGCGGGCGTCTTGCTGGGCCAGTTCGGACGCGGCGCGGAAAGCCTCTTCGTCGGCATCGAGCGCGATGAGGCGGGCATCGACGTCGAGCTTGGCAAGGATGCGGCGCGAGTGGCCACCGCGACCGAAGGTGCCGTCCACATAAAGGCCAGACGGGTCGCCCACGAGCGCCCGCACCGTCTCAGCAAGCAGGACAGGGACATGCTCCATCACTCTTCGCGCCTTGCCTCGCTGGCGCGGCTTGCGTGCGCCGCGCTGCGGTCAGATTCTGAGTTCACGCAGCTCATCCTCGGCGTCGCCACCGCTGTCGGGCCAGCCGTCCATGTTCTGCTGCCAGCCTTCGGCGCTCCACAGTTCGAGCTTGTTGAGTTGGCCGAGGAGGACCGCCTTGCGGTCGATGCCGGAGTATTCGCGTAGCTTCGGCGGAATGAGAAGCCGCCCCTGACGGTCGATCTCGATGTCGAAGGCGAAGCCGATGAGCATTCGCTGCACCTTGCGCACGCGGTTGGAGGCGTTGTGCAGCCCCTTCAACCCCTCCTGCACCACCGCCCATTCGGCTGGCGGGTACACGAGCAAACAGCGTTCGTGCCGGTCGATCGTGACCACCGCCCGGCCGCCGTCACCGGCCGCAAACGCCTGCCGATAGCGCCCCGGAATCGCCATTCGACCCCGCTCGTCGAGGCTTACATCGACGATCCCCCGCAATTCCTGGGAGAGGTCTTGCGAGGAGCCAAAGTCTTCGTCCGACAGATCGCCCTTGGCCACCACAAATCGCCACTTCGTAACCCATTTTTCCCACATCGCACCTAACCAGCCCGTCGCTTGGATGTCAAGCGAGACCGGAGGCGCTATGCTGCGGCGGACACATGGATTTGTGCTGTGGTTGGAAGGGGTGTATGTCCAGTCGAGACAGGGATCCGGTCGATGTCCTGATCATCGGCGCCGGGGCGTCGGGGGCGGCGGTGGCGTGGAGTCTCGCCGAGACGCGGATGCGCATCGTCTGCATGGAGCAGGGCGACTGGACGAATCCGTCGGAGTACCCGACCAACTTCCCGGATTGGGAACAGCGCCTGACCGAGCGCGACCACATCGATCCCAACGTGCGCGCCCGCCCTACCGACTATCCCATCAACAACGACGCTTCGCCGATTTCGGTGGTGAACTTCAACGGCGTCGGCGGCGGCACAATCCTCTATGCCGCACACTTTCCGCGCCTGCATCCTTCTGATTTCCGCGTGAAAAGCCTTGATGGCGTGGCCGACGACTGGCCCGTTGACTACGACGCCCTGGAGCCGTACTTCGCCGAAAACGACCGCATGATGGGCGTTTCCGGGCTCGCGGGAGATCCGTCCTATCCGCCCAAGCAGCCGCCCCTGCCGCCGCTGCCGCTCGGCCGGGTAGGCGAGACTGTGGCGCGAGGCTTCAACGAACTCGGCTGGCACTGGTGGCCAGCGGACAGCGCCATCATCTCGCGCCCCTACGAGGGTCGCGACCAGTGCAAGAACCTCGGGCCTTGCACGTCAGGCTGCGCACAAGGCGCGAAGTCGAGCACGGACATCACCTATTGGCCCGTCGCGTTGCGTAGCGGCGTTGAACTTAGGACCCGTTGCCGCGTGCGTGAAATCACCGTGAACGCAGAGGGCATGGCGGACGGCGTCTGGTACTACGACGAAGACGGCGAGGAGCACCATCAGCGCGCGGAAGTGGTGGTGCTCGCCTGCAACGGCGTCGGCACACCTCGCATTCTGTTGAACTCCTCCTCGCCCGCCTTCCCGGACGGCCTCGCCAACTCGAGCGGCCTCGTCGGCAAGAACCTCATGTTCCACCCGGTCGGATTCGTCCAGGGGTTGTTCGAGGAGCGCCTCGACAGCCACATGGGGCCGCAAGGCTGCTGCAGTTTGAGCAACGAGTTCTACGAGACCGACCCGGAGCGAGATTTCGTGCGCGGCTACATGATGCAGATTGTCCGCGGCGGCGTTTGGCCGTGGAGCACCGCTATGCTGGGAGCGAAGTCGGGCACGATTCCGTGGGGACCAGGGCACCACGAGGCGTTCGCGCGCCGCTTCGACCACACGGCCAACATCGGCATCCTCTGCGAGGACCTGCCCGAGGAACACAACACCGTCACCCTCGACCCGGAACTGGTGGATTCGGACGGCATTCCCGCGCCGAAGATCACCTACACCCTGAGCGAAAACAGCCGCGCCATGCTCGACCACGGCGTCGCCCGCGCCAAGGAAGCGATGCTGGCGGCTGGCGCAATCGAGGTGACAGGCGGCGGCCCTGCCCGCCAAGCCGGATGGCACCTCCTCGGCACGGCGCGGATGGGGGACGATCCGGAGACGTCGGTGGTGAACTCGTGGGGGCGCAGCCACGACGTGAAGAACCTCTTCATCGTCGATGGCAGCATCTTCGTGACTTCCGGGGGCGTGAACCCCACCAGCACCATTCAGGCGCTGGCGCTCTACATCGCCGACACGATGAAGAAGAACCTGGCGAATCTTTTTGACTGACGGCGACTGACGAGGCGACATGAACGACGAACTGATTGCTTCGGATGCGCCGCTTAGCGACGCGCAACGCGACGTCCTGGGGGCACTCGCGGACACGCTCGTGCCGGCGAGCGACGACGGTGCCATGCCGAGCGCGAAGGAACTGGACCTGGCCGGCTATCTGGCGCGGAACGCAAGCGACTTCCTGGCGGAACTCGCCGAAATCCTCGCTCGCTTCGACGACGGATTCGTGTCCGAACCGCTAGATGCGCGCTGCGAGCGGATGCAGGCGTTCAGCGAAGCCGAGCCGGAGTCGTTCGGCCGATTGCTTGCCGAGGTCTATGGCTGCTACTACCAAGATGCACGTGTGCTCGAAGGCATCGGCGTGGGTGCCGGGCCGCCGTTCCCAAGGGGAAACACCGTGGAGCCGGGAGACCTGTCGCTGCTGGACCCAGTGCTCGCGAACCCGACGAACTGGCGCCGAGAGGTGTCCTGAGCCCTCCGGGTCCCCGGTCCCCTGGATGTTCTGGCGCTTGCGCGCAGGGAAGGCAGATTGCCTTCCCGCCGAGGATACCGAGCCGCTGACGTGCGAGGAAGGCTTGACGGGCCTTGGAGGGAAGGCATCCTGCCTTCCCTAGCGCCGACAGGCGCTTTTCGACCTGGCACGACGGGCAGGTGCACTGCCTTTCGGATTTGGTGCGGACCCAGACAGTGCCGCTTTCTCGAACGGTCTGTCGAGAGCAGGTTCGGCGAGCTTAGGCCGCCTGTTTGGCGTCCACGTAGGTTGGCACCCCTTCCTCGGCGAAGAAGCCGTCGATGGTGGCGCGGTCGGCGTCGCTCAATCGCCAATCGGCGGCGGCGACGTTTTCCTCGAGCTCCGTCTCGTTTCTCATTCCCACGAGCCCCACCGTGACGGCGGGATTGCCGAGGAGCCACGCGATGGCGAGCTGTGCGACGGAATGGCCGCTGTCGGCGGCGAACTCGCGCAGGCGTTCCACCACCTTGAGTTCCTTGGCGAAGTGCTCGCGCTCGAACAGGGGCAGGCCGAAGGCCTTGCCGCTGCTGCGCCAGTCCCAGTCGACGAAGGTGGTGTCTGGGGTGAAGGCGCCGGTCAAGAGCCCAAAACCGAGACTGCCGTAGGCCATGTAGCCGATGCCCTGGTCTTGGCAGTAGGGCAGCACCGCTGCTTCCATGCGCCGGTCGAACATGTGATAGCCCACTTGGTTTGCCGTCAGGTGACCGTGGCGTTCGCACTCGGCCATCATCGGCACGTCGTAGTTCGAGACGCCGTAATGGCGGATCTTGCCGGCCTCCTTCATGGCTTCGAGGGCGGCGATGGTGTCTTCGTGTGGGGTCTTGTGGTCGGGCCAATGGATCAGCAAGAGGTCGAGGTAGTCGGTGCCCAAGCGCTCGAGGCAGCCTTCGGCGTGCTCGGTGATGTGCGCCGGCGAGGCGTCGCGGCCGGCCACCGCAGCCGGGCCTGAAGCGTCGGGATCGTCGCGGTAGGCGAAGCCGACCTTGGTGACGAGCACCACGTCCTTGCGCCTTGCGCCTAGGCCGCGGGCCAACAGTTCCTCCGACGTGAACGGCCCATAGACCTCGGCGGTGTCGAACAGCGTGATGCCGTGGTCCACCGCCATCTCCACCGCCCGCACGGCTTCCTGGATGTCGATCTCCCCATATTGGGTGGTGCCCATCTCCCACGTGCCAAAGCCGACGGCGGAACAGGAGAGGTCGGTGTTGCCGAAGTTGCGGTGTTCCATGTGGTTCTCCCCGAGGCGCTTGCGCCGTAGAAATGGCACGGTAGCGCAATTGTAAGGCGCAAGTTTGCGGGCCCTTAGGGGCGAGCTTCGAGCACTGCGTCCCAGACGGTCTCGGAGGCGACCACGCCCAAGGCCATGTTGCTCCATGCCGACTCTTCCACCTCGTTCGTGGAGATGGCCCAGAGGATGTCGCCGTCGTCTCGGCTGTGGAATGGTTGGATGCCCCTTGCCATCGAGGCGTGGACCTGGCGGCCGAACTGGATGAGGTCTTGGCGCTGCATGGTCTGGTTGGTGACGATCACGGTTAGCGTGGTATTGCCTGGGGCCGGCTGTGCTCCGCCGGCGAGGCGTTCAATCTCCTCTGGGTACCCGCTGCGTTGCCCGGTTTCGCGGTTCAGATGCCCGAGCAGGATCTCGCCGCTGCGGTCGAACACCGCGCCCAGCGCGTTGAGCACCACGACGGCGAGGAACTTGACGCCGCCTACTTCGCGGAACGCCGCCCCTTGCCCTGCCGCCTCGCCGCGGTCGAAGGCGAAGCCGTTGCCCACGGTGACCGAGATGCCGGCACCGCGCTGACCTAGCGGCACGATGCCCTCCCGCACGGCGTTGAGTGCGGCGCGACCCAGGCGCTTGTCGGGATAGATGCCGTTGTCGCGGCCGCCGAAGTCATAGACGATGCCGCCGCTGACCAGCGGAATCGCATCCCAGCGACCTTGGGAGCCGCCTTGGGCGAAGAGCTCCGCAGCGACGCCAGCCGCCGCTTCGAGCCCTAGGAGGGAGCCACCGGCGAGGGTCACGGCATGGACGAAGCCGTAGTCGCCGACGAATCCAGGCGACCCGCCCCGGATGTCTGCCGCCATCGACGCCCCGTTCGGAAAGCGCAGCACGGTGACGCCGGTGGGGCCGTCCGGATACTCGGCGGTGCCGACGCGAACTGCCGGAAAGTCGTAGCGCAACGTGCGCTCGCCGGCGGCGGTTTCGATGCGGCGTTCCTGCGCGCCGACGTTGCCAGCCAGGACCGGCAGCGCCAAGCAAAGCGCAAGGGCCCGATACCGTCGCAAGCCCGAACGAGTCTCCATTCGTTGTCCCCTATCCCGCGCCATTCGCTGCCGGTGTATTGTCGCTCGCATTTGCCGCGGTAGAGGAATGGGCCATGCAAATTGAGGACTGGGCTTCCGCCAAGACGCTGGCGCCGCTCTATCGCGAGCTGAAGCAGCTCGACTTGCTCGAGCACGTCGCCGAACTCGAAGCCTTCGGCTTCACGGTGCTGCCGCCGGATACCGTAGGCCCGCCGGAACAGCATCGCGCCATCCGCGACGCCCTCGTCGGCGTCGCCTGCGAGCGCAAGCAGTGCGGCGAGGACGGCCTTGCGGAAGTCTTCCGCGACGGCCAGGAACTGATGCGCTTCATGCTCTGGGACGATCCCGTGTTCGAGCCGGTGATGACCCACCCGGCGGCGCTCGGCCTGGTTCAGTATCTGCTTGGCACGGGCTGCATCCTCAGCCTCTGCGACGGCTGGCTGAAGGGGCAGGGCGAGGCGCGCACCGGCATCCACTGCGACTGGGCGCAGTTCGAGATGCCGACGTTTCCGCCGGAGCCCTACACGGCCAACTTCAACTATCTCCTGTCGGACTACAGCAAGGACGACGGCGCGCTGGGCTTCGTCCCCGGCAGCCACCGCTGGCGCCGCTGGCCGTCGCCGGAAGAGGCCGAATACTGGGGCGACCGCTGCCATCCGGTGGAAGCGCCGATGGGCTCGATGATCATCTGGGGCGACCACACCTGGCACGGCTCCTTTCCACGCAAGAATGACGGCCTGCGCCTGATGATGCTCGGCACCTACTGCCGCCCGCACATGCAGACCCAGGAGCCATTCCGGCAGACGGTTACCCAGGAGGCGCTGGACCGCAATCCGCAGCGCTTCGGCCGGCTGATGGATGTGCAAGGCGCGTTCCCGTTCGGCAAGTCGCCGCCGCGGCCCGAGAAGCGCAAGGGAGCGGCGCGACCGGACGGCTACCTCAGCCTCATGGACGACCAACCCGCGGCCGGCAGCATCCGACTGCGCCCGCACCGGGATTTCGACGAATACGACCTCGAGTTCCAGGCGGCGCTGGCGGAGAAGGCCAAGGGTTCGAGGATCGAGTTTCCGGACCTCTACCGGGCTCGCACGGGCCGTTAGAGAGGGCACGTTTGCAACAGGAGTCGGCTTCGCACAGACTTTCTGCCGATCAATCCTTAAGGGAAGGGGCATATGGGCGATCGGCTCAAGGGCAAGGTGGCCGTCATCACGGGCGGCAACAGCGGCATCGGTGCTGGCACGGCGGAGCTTTTCGTGCAAGAGGGCGCCAAGGTCATCCTCATGGCACGGCGCGAGGAACAAGGCAGGGCAATCGAGCAGTCGCTGCGCGATGCCGGCGGCGAGGCGACGTTCATCTCCTGCGACGTCGGCGACGACGACTCCGTGCAGAAGGCGGTGGCGCAGGCGGCCGACACCTATGGCGCCATCCACGTGCTCTTCAACAACGCCGGCGGCGGTGCCGGCAGCCGTTTCCCGGACGAGCCCAACGAGGAGTGGCTGCGCGTCATCCACACCAATCTCACCGGCACCTTCTTTGTGAGCCAGGCGGTGTGGCCGCATCTGGTCGCGTCCGGCGGCGGTGCGGTGGTGAACATGTCGTCGCTGGCGGCGCAGCGCGGCTTCAGCCCGCGCATGCAGGAGGAGTTCGGCACCACGTCAGCGTCGTACTACGCCGCCAAGGCCGGCGTGGACGCGCTCACGCGCTACATGGCCGGCGTCGGCGGCCGCGACAACATCCGCGTCAACTGCGTCCGCCCGGGCCAGATCATCACCCCCGGCGCCACCGGCGGCACCATGAACGACCCGGACGGCGCCCGCCACGTGTTCAAGAGGATGTTCGACTTCGCGCAGATCGTGCAGGGCCCTGGCTACCCGGAAGACGTGGCGAATCTCGTGCTGTTCCTGTCCTGCAACGAGTCGCGCTTCATTTCCGGGGAGATCATCAACATCGACGGCGGCGTGGCGGCGAAGATCTGAGGGGCAATCGGATCGAGTTCCGGTGGCGGCCTCGGTGGGCCGCAGTTGCGCTGGCGACACTGGCGATGGCGAGTTCAGGCGAGCCGGCGACGCCGGCCGAGCGCTTCGAGCAAACGCTTGCCCGCATGGCGGGGGAGTCGCTGCTCGAGACGTCGCCCGCGAGCCTTGCCGCGGCGCGCTACCTGCTCGAGGACTCCTTCGACCGGGGCGTTCGCGACATTGGTCGCTACACCTACTTCGCCAAGCTGTTGCTGCAACAGACGCTCCACTTGGCCGAACGCGACACGGGCGACGCCGACGCCTACCGCCGCGTCGCCATTCCCATGGCCTACAACGTCGCCACCAACACGTGGATCGGCTGGGGCGAAGGCGTGGGTGCGGTGGAGGAACCGCATCGACGCTTGGGCCTCGAAGCGGCTCGCCTGAACATCGCCTTGGCCAACGAGGCAGGCCTCGGCCCGGAACGCCGTCGCAACGGGCACTGGATTCTCGGCGCGCACCTCATCGCCGCCGGCGACTTCGATGCGGCGGCCGAGGAGTTTGCCGTGAGCCGAGACCTCGCGTCCGAAGCCGGACTCGATCAGGCCGCGCGCATGGCGCAAGGTTGGATCCACGTTGCGGCAATCCTGGCCGGCGAGGACGCCGTACCGAAGCTCGATGCCACCAAGCGGGCGCTGGCCGGTGGCGACGACGGCGAATTCTTCTCGCGCCAATACGACACCGCCTTGCGAGTCTTTGCGGAGCGGGAAGACGAAAGCCCCACAGCGCCTTGAAGATCGCGCCCGGTTCGCACACAATTCGCGCCTTGTCTTTCCTGGTCCCGGTTTTGCGATCGGCGAGAGACGCTTGAGCATCGTCCGGCTGAATGTCCGGCTTTTGTCGGGCCAGGGTCCGGTTTTGAGTCTCCTGTTGAGAGTGGATCGGGGAAGAGCTTGCAGATTGGTCGCCTGCTTGGCCATGGTTCCGGCTGCACTGGCATGGGCGCAGGACGCGCCGCCGGCGGTCGGCTCCGTGGCACCCGCGTTCGAGCTGCCCGCGCTCTCGGCCGGGCAAATGCTTGCGCTCGCGGACCATCGCGGCGCGGTGGTGTACCTCGAGTTCTGGAATTCGTTCTGCGCCCCTTGTCGCGCCTCCTTCCCCAAGCTCGATGCCCTGCGGCAGCGGCTGCCGAGGGAGGACTTTGAAGTGATCGCCGTCAACATGGACAGCTTTGCCGACGATGCGCGCGAGTTCCTCGAAGACACGCCCGTGAGCTTCCCCGTCGTCAGCGATGCCTCGCTCGTGACCGGCCGCCGCTTTGGCGTGAATGTGCTGCCCACCGGATTTCTCTTGGACCGTGCCGGTGTCATCCGCGACATCCACCGCGGCGAACTCGACACGGCACGATTCGACGCTCGCGTCGCCGAGTTGATCGGTCATCCGCAAAAGCATCCCCGCAAGGGCGCGCCGACGGCGTCGTCTTCCACAACCAACAAGAGGCCTTTCTGACATGGCGCTCGCCATCGTTCTGCTGATCGTGATCATCGGCTCCGTTGCCTTCAACTGGCTGAGCCCGTGGTGGTTCACGGACATCGCCTCCAACTGGGGCAACATCGACACCACCGTCTTCATCACGTTCTGGGTGTGCGGCATCGTCTTCGTGGCCGTTTGCCTCTTCATGACCTATTGCGTGTGGAAGTTCCGCCACAAGGAAGGAAGCCGTGCCGACTACGAGCCGGAGAACCCCCGCCTCGAGTGGTGGCTGACGGTGGTAACGACCATCGGCGTCGTCGCCATGTTGGCGCCTGGCCTCGTGGTCTGGGACGATTACGTCAACGTGCCTCCGGACGCCCAGGAGTTCGAGGTGCTGGCCAAGCAGTGGACATGGGCGTTCCGCTTCCCCGGCGAGGACGGCAAGCTCGGCACCGTCGACACCACCAACATCGGCATGGACAACCCCTTCGGCATGAACATGGACGACCCCAACGGTGCCGACGACGTGCTGGTGCCGGCGTCGAAGGTGCACCTGCCGAAGGATCAGCCGGTGAAGGTGTGGCTGCGCTCCATCGATGTGCTGCACGACTTCTTCGTGCCGGAGTTCCGCGCCAAGATGGATGCCGTGCCGGGCATGGTTACCTACTTCTGGTTCGAGCCGACCAAGGTGGGCGAATACGAGATTCTGTGCGCGGAGCTGTGCGGGGTCGGCCACTTCAGCATGCGCGGGCGGGTGCAAATCGACACCCAGGAGGACTTCGACGCCTGGCTCGACGCCCAGCCCACCTGGGCCGAGATGCAGGCCGGCATCACGCCCAAGAGCTATAGCGCCATGGCCATGCGAGGCCGCGACGTGGCCGAGACGAACGGCTGCTTCGCCTGCCACACCCTAGACGGCAGCGTCGTGGTCGGCCCAACTTGGCAGGGCCTGTGGGGATCGACGCGCACCATGACGGATGGCTCGGAAGTGGTGGTGGACGGTGCCTACATCGACGAGTCGGTGCGCAACCCCGCCGTCAAGGTGGTGGAGGGCTTCGCGCCGGTGATGATCCCCTATGATCTGTCCGAAGAGGACATGCAGGCCCTGATCGAGTACCTCCGGGAAGAGACCGGGGCCGAAGAACCCATGAGCGCGGATCGCGGCGAGGACGCCGTGCCCGCCGATGCGGTCGCCCTCAACGAAGCGGCGGCATCGAACCAGGGCCTTGCGGTCCTGAACGCACAAGGAGGCTGACGACATGGCGCAGGCCGAAATCCCCTATCAGGAGGACATGGCGCTTCACCACCCGCACAGTTGGGTGACGAAGTACTGGTTCAGCCAAGACCACAAGGTGATCGCCGTGCAGTACGGTATCACGGCAATGAGCGTGGGCCTCGTGGCGCTGGTGCTGTCGTGGATCATGCGACTGCAAATCGGCTTCCCGGGCACGTTCGACTGGATCACGCCGGAGCTCTACTACCAGTCCATCACCATGCACGGCATGATCATGGTGATCTACCTCTTGACGGCGTTCCTGCTCGGCTCGTTCGGCAATTACCTGGTGCCGCTCATGCTCGGCGCCCGGGACATGGTGTTCCCGTTCGTCAACATGATCAGCTATCACGTGTATCTCTTGAGCGTGATCATCCTGATGGCAAGCTATTTCGTGCCGGGCGGACCAACCGGCGCCGGATGGACACTCTACCCACCCCAGGCCATCCTCACCGGCACGCCGGGAGCGGATTGGGGCATCCTGACGATGCTGTTATCGCTCGCCGTCTTTATCGTCGCCTTCACCATGGGCGGCCTCAACTACATCACCACCATCCTGCAGGCGCGCACTCGGGGCATGACGCTGATGCGTATGCCGCTTTCCATCTGGGGCATCCTGATGGCGACGGTGCTGGGCCTTCTGGCCTTCCCGGCACTCTTCGTGAGCGCCGTGATGATGATTCTCGACCAGCTCATCGGCACCAGCTTCTTCATGCCGTCGGTGGTCTCGATGGGGCAGCAGCTCGACTACTCGGGCGGCAGCCCGCTCCTGTTCCAGCACCTGTTCTGGTTCTTCGGCCACCCGGAGGTGTACATCGTCGCGTTGCCGGCCTTCGGCGTCGTCTCGGACCTCCTGAGCGTGCATTCGCGCAAGAACATCTTCGGCTATCGGATGATGGTGTGGGCCATCGTCGCCATCGGCGTTCTGAGCTTCGTCGTCTGGGCGCACCACATGTACGTCTCGGGCATGCATCCCTACTTCGGCTTCTTCTTCGCCACCACGACGCTGGTGATCGCGGTGCCGACGGCCATCAAGGTCTACAACTGGACCATCACCCTCTGGCGGGCGAACATCCGCCTCACGGTGCCGATGCTGTTCGCCATCGCCTTCGTGCTCACCTTCGTCGTTGGCGGGCTGACGGGGCTCTTCCTCGGCAACGTGATCGTCGATGTTCCGCTTTCTGATACCTACTTCGTGGTGGCGCACTTCCACATGGTGATGGGCGTAGCGCCGATTCTCGTCATCTTCGGCGCCATCTACCACTGGTATCCGAAGATCACCGGGCGGATGCTGAACGACACGCTTGGCCAGTGGCATTTCTGGGTGACTTTCATCGGCACGTACGTGATCTACTACCCGATGCACTATCTCGGCTTCGTCGGCGTGCCGCGGCGCTACTACGAGAACGAACTGGCATCGGCGTCGGCGTTCTATCCCGAGAGCGCTGCGTTCCTGAACCAGAGCATCACTATCGCCGCATTGATCGTTGGGGCGTTCCAGTTCGTGTTCATCTACAACATGGTGGTGAGCTACTTCCGCGGCAAGCCGGCCGGCGACAACCCGTGGGGCGCGACGAGTCTCGAATGGCGCACGCCGCAAACGCCGCCCATCCACGGCAACTGGGGCGACAAGCTGCCCACCGTGCATCGCTGGGCATACGACTTCAGCGTTCCCGGCGCGAAGGAGGACTTCATTCCCCAAGACGTGCCGCACGACGACGAACACGGCGCGCATCGCACCTAGGGTGCGCGTCCGCTAGAACCACATCCAACTCCGGTAGGCCGAAAAGAAGGGACAGGGATTTCCATGGCATCAGCGACGGGCGGACACGCCGCGATCATTCAGGACTGGTCCTCGGACATCACGGTGTTCAAGGGCGTGCCGTGGGGGAAGGCCATGATGTGGATCTTCCTCCTCTCGGACACCTTCATCTTCACCTGCTTCCTCACCGGCTACATGACGGTGCGGATGACCTCGGCCGAGCCGTGGCCGAGCCCGAGCGAGGTCTTTGCGCTCGAAGCGTTTGGCTATCCCGTGCCGCTGCTCCTCATCGCCATCATGACGATGATCCTCATCACCTCCTCCGGCACGATGGCCATGGCCGTGAACATGGGCTATCAGAGGCGCAAGAAGGCAGCGATCTGGCTCATCTTGGTGACGGCGCTATTCGGGGCGTCGTTCGTCGGGATGCAGGTGTTCGAGTGGTCGAAGCTGATCCTCGAGGAGGGCATCCGGCCCTGGTACAACTCCATGGGCGCGCCGCAGTTCGGCGCCGTCTTCTTCATGGTGACGGGCTTCCACGGCCTGCACGTGAGCGCTGGCGTGGTCTATCTGATCATCATTGCCATTCTCATCCACAAGGGCAGGTACGACAACACCAACTTCGAGATCGTCGAGATCCTGGGCCTGTACTGGCACTTCGTGGACCTCGTGTGGGTGTTCATCTTCGCGTTCTTCTATCTTTGGTGAGGAGGGGTTGACCGATCATGGCAGCAGAAGAAGGCCAACAGCACCCGATCAAGCTCTATGTCTTGATCTGGGTCTTGCTGTTCGTGTTCAGCGGATTCTCCTACGCAACCGACTTCATGGACTCCGGCTACCTGCGCTGGTTCCTCATCCTCCTGTTCATGATGCTGAAGGCCGGCTTCATCGTCGCCATCTTCATGCACCTGATGTGGGAGCGCTACGCCCTCATCTACGCCCTGCTGCTGCCTCCACTGGCGCTGTTGGTGCTCGTGGCCATGATGGCTTGGGAATCGGACTACACCTGGCTCACCCGCATCGTCTTCTTCGGCGCGGAACCGTATCCGGACCCCTGCCCACCGGTAACCCACGGCCTGCCTGAGGGATGCGAACCGCCACCGGGCCTGACGCCTCCCGCGACCTCGCACTGACGGCGAGGACGCGTACTTCCGTACGGGCGACCCTCGTGGTCGCCCGTGGCGACTGAACCGACGCCTCCACTAAACGCGGGCGCGGAAAAGCACGACCGAAGAGGACACGCGCCTTGCGGCGCTCAGAGAGGGCCCGCCACGCCCCCGCTCCAAACAAGGATCGCGCCATGCCTGAAACTGCATCCGGCACCTTCGACAACCGCGTCACCCGCATGCTCGGCGTTCAGACGCCCATCGTGCAGGCGCCGATGGGGTGGATTGCGCGTTCTGCGCTAGCCTCGGCGGTTTCCAACGCCGGGGCGCTGGGCATCATCGAAACCTCCTCGGGCGAACTCGATGCGGTGCGCCGCGAAATCCTGCGGATGCGGGAACTCACAGACAAGCCCTTCGGCGTCAACATCGCCCAGGCCTTCGTGCGCGACCCGAACATCGTCGACTTCGTGATCGACCAAGGCGTGCAGTTCGTCACCACGTCCGCCGGCAATCCCGAGCGCTACACCGAGCAGCTGAAGTCGGCGGGGCTTACCGTCTTCCACGTGGTGCCGAGCCTGGCCGCGGCGAAGAAGGCGGTTGCCTGCGGCGTGGATGGCTTGGTGGTCGAAGGCGGTGAGGGCGGGGGCTTCAAGAATCCGCGCGAAGTCGCGAGCATGGTGCTGCTGCCGCTGGTGCGTTCGCAAGTGGACGTGCCGATCGTTGCCGCCGGCGGTTTCGTGGACGGCCGTTCGATGGCCGCCGCCTTCGCCCTCGGCGCAGAAGGAGTGCAAATGGGCACTCGCATGGTCTCCGCTGCCGAGTCCCCCGTCCACGCCAACTGGAAGCAGGCTATCGTCGACGCCCGGGAGACGGACACGGTGTTTCTGAACCGCCACGCCTCCCCAGCCCTTCGGGCACTGCGCACGGCGAAGACGAGCGACCTCGAGTACGACACCGAAACCAACGCCATGGCGGAGTTCGGAACCGCCATGGCGCTCTACTTCGGCGGCGACATGGAGGCGAGCATCGCCCTCACGGGCCAGGTGTGCGGCCGCATAGACGCCGTGCGCCCCGTCGCGGAAATCATCGCGGAAGTGCGCGCGGAGTTCTTCGCCGAACTCGGCCACTTGGCCGAAACCTACCTCGTCCCAGCCTAGGCCTGACCCTGCCGAGGGCGCGTCGCTCTCGACCCATCGCAACGGTACTCGTAGCCGCCACTGCAAGGGGCGCGGTCTGCTATCGTCCCTACGGTCATGCGAACCTGACTGGCACCCGCGAATGCTGCGTTGGAAGATTGGCGACGTCACGGTCACCCGCGTCGTGGAACTCACTTCCGCGAGCGTTGGCAACTACATCCTTCCCCAGGCCAATGCCGAGAACATCGGCGCCATCGACTGGATCGGGCCTTTCGTCGAAGAGGACAAGCGCCTGGTGCTCTCCTTTCACAGCTTGGTGATCGAGTCCGGCGGGCAGACGATCGTCGTCGACACCTGCATCGGCAACGGCAAGGAGCGCAACTACCCGCGCTGGAACCGGATGCAAACGAGCTTCCTCGCCGACTTCGCCGAGGCCGGCTTCGATACCGAAGGCGTGGACACGGTGCTCTGCACGCACATGCACGTCGATCACGTCGGCTGGAACACGCGACTGGTGGACGGCCGCTGGGCACCGACCTTTGGCAACGCCCGCTATCTCTATGCGGAACGCGAGTGGGAGCACTGGCGGCAGGAGTCCCAAGAGGAATACGGCCCGGTGATCGAGGATTCGGTGCAGCCGATCTTCGAAGCTGGCCTAGCGGATCTCGTGGCCGACGATGCCTTGGTGAACGAGGAAGTGCGCCTGGAGCCAACGCCGGGTCACACCCCCGGCCACGTCAGCGTTCACATCACATCGCGCGGCGAAGAGGCGGTCATCACCGGCGACATGATCCACCACCCCTGCCAGATCGCCCACCCGGATTGGTCCACCACCGCCGACACGGACCAAGACGCCGCCGCCTCGACCAGACAGGCATTCATCGAGCGTTACGCGGACCGTCCGGTGCTCATCATCGGCACCCATTTCGCCGGCCCCACCGCCGGCCATTTGCGCAAGGACGGAGACTCTTGGCGACTCGACGTCTAAGAAGCGCGCTTCTCCACGTCAAGACCGAAACCGTCGTCAATACACCACCAGAGCGCGGAACTCGACGCTGCGGCGGCCGGGGTGGTCCTCGCCTACGGAGGGGTCGTAGAAGGCTGTGTGGGGGCACACCATGGGTTGGTTCGGGCGGGAGTCGTATTGCTTGAAGATGGCGGCTTCGCCGGGCTGCATCCGGGAGAAGTAGAAGAAGCGGTGGCTTGAGTTGCGGGTGGGGATGGCTGCGTAGCCGCCGGTGGCGGTTTGGGTGAAGTGGTATTCCTGGAAGTCTTCCGGTGCTGTGGAAGCGGCGTCCAGGATGGTTAGCTGGTTCTGCACGGCCGGGTGTTCGATGGGTTCCCAGATGTTGAACCAGGCGAAGTCGAGGCTCTCCACTTCGTTCGCGAGCGCGCTGCCGTGCTGGCGCAGCAGATTGCGTTCGCGGTCTTGCATCGGATGCAGCGGGTAGTCGCAGTGGATGTAGCGGGAGTAGGCGCCGAGGAACGTCTCTGGGTCTTCGGTGCGGACTTGATGGCTCTGCACGAAGACCTCGCGGGCGCCGGTGGCCGCTTGCAGCATGGGCGCGATTTCAGTCTCGTAGCTGGCGCGCACCGACTCGGCGTCGTGGAAGTCGCGCACAGAGGTTTCGTGGCGGGCGAAGGTCAAGCCGTTGGCTTCGACGTTGACCGCTCCCGTTGCCGTCAGGTCGCGCGCGTCGATGATCTCCACTTCGTGGCGCGTGGTGTTGCGACGGCGTGTGTCGCGGTCGTAGATGAAGGGGCGGTCCTCTCGCTCCTTCCACTCGTCGTTCAGGTAGCGCACCTCGGCCCAAACCGATCCGCTCGCTGCCATGTCTCGCCACCGCCGTTGCTCGCCTGTAGCCGATGTTACCGTATGCGCTCACGACCACAGGAAGGGCGGGGCATGTACCTGAGATTGCGGCAGATCGCGTTTGTGGCGGAGGAGTTGGCGCCGGTGGAGTCGCTGCTCGTCGATGTGCTAGGCGTCAAGGTGTGCTTCAACGATCCTGGCGTCGGCACGTTTGGCTTGCACAACGCCCTGTATCCGGTGGGGAGCCAGTTCATCGAGGTGGTGGCACCGATCGACCGCGCAGAAAACACGGCCGGGCGTCGCTATCTAGACCGGCGCGGCGGCGATGGTGGCTACATGGTCATCACGCAGTGCAACGACCAAGCGCCGCGGCGGACCAAGTTCGCCGAGCTCGGCATCCGCTTGGTGAGCGACCATGCCGGCACCTCCTTCGTCAACATGCAGCTACACCCCAAGGACACAGGCGGATCGTTCTTCGAGATCGATCAGATGCTCGGCGACGGGGCGGACGACCCTGAGGGGCCTTGGCATCCGGCCGGGCCCAACTGGCAGGCGGGGCGCACGTCGCGGGTGAGCGCGATCAGCGCCGCCACGATGCAATGCGACGATCCCGACGCGGTGGCCGAACGCTGGTCCGCCATCGCCGAGATTTCCGCGGCTGGCAATGTGATCGCCTTGGAGAACGCGGAGTTGCGATTCGTGGAATGCAACGATGGCCGACCGGAGGGGTTGGCGGAGCTCGACATTCGGACGGAACGGATGGATGAGGTGCTGGCTGCTGGGGAACGCCGTGGGGTTCGGACCGGCGACGCGCAAGTGACCATCGGTGGGATGCGACTGAACTTGGTGGAGGGTTAGCGAGCAGCGCTGCCCACCGCTGGATGGCGGTCGAAGGGCGGGCCGACCGAGCGCTCCCCAAGATGCTCGGAGCCTACTTGGCGGATTGAAAGAGGGCGAAGGAGGCGCCGGCGTTGTCCGTGACGCGTACCGTGCGGCCGTGGTCGCCCATGTCGCGCACGTCGCCCACCGTGCCACCGGCAGCCCGCGCTTCAGTCATGCTCACCTCGAGCGAAGGCACTTGGAAGACCGGCAGCCATTCGCCGGGGGCTGCACCGAGGGCTTCTTCATCTCCCGCGAGAGCGAACGACGCATCGCCGGTGTCGAACTGTGCCCAGCGGTCGCCATCTCGGAACCGGAGCTTAAAGCCGAGGGTCTCGTAGAACCGGCATTGCTCGTGGAGATTGTGGGCGTGGACGAAAACCTGTCGCAGACGTTCGATCATGGGTCCTTTACCGCTCGGCCAATGGGAGAAGGAGCGCATTGTAGGGCGATGGCACCCGTGGGGGGAGTTCGATCGCGTCAGTGAGTCTGCTCGCGCTCGATCATCTCCCGGAGGTTGTCCAAGGTGTAGTGCCCGGTGGCGAATCCTTTTCGGAGGACGCGGTTGGCAAGACGCTGGACGACGGCGTTGGCCGGAGTGGGAACACCGTGCAGGCGACCCAGGGTGACGATCTCGCCGTTTAAGTAATCCACTTCGAGGTTGCCGGTGCCGCGCATCATGCTCTGCAAGGAAGAGCCGCCGTGGCGTTCGTGTCCTGGCACGGACGCACCGCCGATGCCAGACCGGCGGGCACGATCTTCCTCGGCGGTGGAACAGTCGATGCCGGCGGCCTTGTAGCAGGCTAGCGCTTCGGTGCGCAGCGCGGCGGCCAGATCGCGGAAGCCGCCGCCGGTGACCGCCTGTACGGCGTTGTTGAGGTTGGCGAGCAGCTTGGAGTATTTCTGTCGCATCACGCGCGGGTCTGCGGCACAGGTGAAGCCGGCGGTGGTCAGCGCTGCCGCCACTGCGGCGATGAAGTCGTCGACGCCAGTAGGGTAGACGCCGGTGTCGAGCCCCCCGGCACTGCCTTCCGCGAAGTTGACCACAACGCCGGGTTCGAGGTGTTCCGCCGGCAGGAAGACCACCATGCCGTAGGTGTGGGGGAAGCGGCGCAGCGCCATGCGTTCGTTGTCGACGCCGTTTTGGCAGCAGATCACCCGCGCGGCATCGCCGACGGCACCTTGCAGATCCCTGAGCGCTTGCTCAGTGTGCTGCGATTTCATGCACAGGATCACGGCGTCGTCCGGCGCGATGTTCGCCTCCGCCGGGTGTTCCACGCAGTCGATCGTTAGGCGCACATCCTGGCTCGGGGAGACGAAGCGCAAGCCGTTGTTGGCGATGGCGGCGAAATGCGCGCCACGGGCGATAAGGGTGACATCGAAGCCGGCCTGATGCAGCCGGGCGCCGATGGTGCCGCCGATGCCGCCGGCACCGTAGATTACAAACCGCATGGATCGCCTTCCTTCACGATTTTCAGCTTGCCGCCGCGGCACGCATCTCTTCCACGGTTCGGGTTTTCAGCCGCACGGCGCCGTTGCCTTGGCTGCGTGCCAGGCTCGGTGACGCTGCCAGGCGCTGTCTCGCCGCGTTGATTTCGCCGGCGTATTGCGGCAGCCATTCGGCCTGCGCCACCAGCATCTCGTCCACCATCTGCCACACCTCTGGCGGGTTGCACACTGCGCCCACGAGGGGGTCGAGCAGGATGGCTTGCTTGAGCAACTCCACGTCGGCGGTCATGGCCGCTTGGGTGGCCATGCGCTGCACCTGAATGGAGTTGCTGCAGATGGCCGCAAGGCCCAGCGGCAGGTCGCCCACGCGCGGGATGGAGAGCCCGTTGCGGTCCACATAGCCCGGCACTTCGACGATCGCATCCGCTGGAAGGTTGGGAATGACGCCATCGTTGCGGACGTTGAAGTGGCCGCGATACGTGCGCCCGGTCTCCATCGCCTCGATGATCCACGAACCGTGTTCGTCGCTGCGCCCCGCGGGATCGAATTTGGCGGGCTCCGCTTCGAGCCACTTGGGGAAGTCCGTCTCGAACCAGTTGCGATTCTCGGTGCAGACGCGCAAGTAGCCACCGGTTTCGCCGAGGATCCAGGCATCGGTGGAGATCCACTGCGGGATCTCGTCGGGCCGCTTGCGGTACCACGGCAGGTATTCGGATAGGTGCCCGTTGGACTCGGTGCTGAAGTAGCCAAAGCGGCGGATGATGTCGATGCGCACCTTCTCGCGCTCGGCTATTTCCTCGTGCGCCTCGAACAGCCCCAGGAGGTCCTTCGCCCAGTCTCGACCCTCGAACAGCACCTTGAAATACCACGTCTGGTGGTTGATGCCGGCGGCGACGATGTCCACGTCCGCCTTGGTGACGCGGCGGTAGCCGGCATCGTCCGGGGACTTGCCGCCGTTCACATGCCGCTCGAACAGCCGCGCGAGCAGGTGGTGGCCGCCCTGCACGCCGTGGCAGAGGCCAATCGTCTGCACGGCAGACGCATCGAGCGCAGCCCAGGTGTTCATGGCCATGGGGTTGGCGTAGTTGAGGAGTGTCGTCGTCGCGCCGGCGTAGCGCTCGATCTGGTCCACGAGCTCAACGATCATTGGCACGGTGCGCTGGCCATACATCAGCCCACCGGCGCAGATGGTGTCGCCGACGCATTGATCGACGCCGTACTTGAGCGGAATCTCAACATCGGTGCGAAACCCGGCAAGGCCGCCGACCCGCGCGGTGTTGATCACGTAGTCCGCGCCTTCGAGCGCCGGTTCCCGCTCCACGGTGGCGTCGATGGTCGCGCCAACCCCATTCGCCTCGATCTCGCGCCGGCTGAGGCGCGCAACCATGTCGAGATTGCGCTCGCTGATGTCCTGAAAGGCGAACCGCGTGTCGGCCAACTCCGGCACACTGAGGATGTCCCGCACCAGGCGTCGGGTAAACCCGATGCTGCCGGCGCCAACGATGGCGATCTTGACGGTCATGGCTCCCTCGCTAGTCGGACGGCGGCGTCGCCTCGCGCGGCGCCCCCATTCAGGTAAATCGCATCTTCGTAGCCGGCGTTCTTCATGCGTTGGTAGCGCCACTCCCAAGGGGATTCGCGCAGTCGGTTGGGTCCGTTGCGGATGTCGAAGGGTATGGCGGCGGCCTTGGGGAAGTGGCTGAAGATGAGCAGGCGTCGGGGTTCGCTGGTGGGGTTGGGGCCGGAGGTGTGGATCAGTCGGCTGTGAAAGAAGAGGATAGATCCGGCCGGTGCCACCACAGGCACCGCATGGGCGAAATTGACGCTGCCTTCGGGCACTTCGAGACCGTTGCGCACGCGCAGGTGTTCGACGTGGCGAGCGTGGGTGCCGGGGAACACCAGCATCGGGCCGTTGTCTGCTCGGCAGTCGTCTATGGCAAGTGCGGTGGAAATCACCTCCGGCGGATAGTCGTTGTATTTGTAGTAAGCGTAGTCGTTGTGGACGGGAAAGCGGTCGTCGTCGGCCGGGGTCGTGAACAGGCTCATTACCGGGGCGTTGGTGAGGGCGTCCGGGAGGGGCTGCTTGTAGTTGAGCTTCTCCTCGAACAGCACTGGATCGTCGGCCATGAGCTCTGCCAACGGGCCCAGCAGGCGATCGTCGGTTGCGAATTCGGCAAAGGCCGGCGCGAGGTCCAGGACGGGCTGAATCTTGCGTACGACGATGCCGCCGTTGCCGCGTCGACGAATGTCGAGCCGGCGGCTTTGACGCTCGTTGGCGATGGAGGAGTTGAGGATCAGGTGCAGGATGAAGTCCGCATCCTCGCGCATGAGCGCCACTTCGTCGGCGTTGAACGCCGCCGGCAGGATGCAGTAGCCGTCGCGGCCAAAGTCGGGGGCAGAATCCATATGCGGCCTATCATAGCGTTAGAGCGATAGCCGCCTGACGATGAAATAGCCTTATGCGAGCGAATGTCCGCGCACGGACGCGTCCTATCTCCAAGGGTCCGTTCAAGGCGCAGCGGTGGGTGGTTGCGGGCTTGCTGGCGGTCGCGTTTGCCGCGGGGGGCGACTCCCGCCCGCGCACGCTGTTGATCCTGCACACCAACGACATTCACGGCCACGTCGAGAATGCGGCCCGTTTCGCGGCCCACTTCCGCGAGCGCAAGGCGACGCGGGACGACGTGTTGATCGTGGACGCTGGCGACGCCATCACCGGCACGCCGCTGTCGTCGATGTTCGAGGGCCTGCCCATCTTCGAGATCACCTCGGCCATGGGCTACGACGTCGCCGTGCTCGGCAACCACGAGTTCGACCACGGCTGGCGCCGCATCGCGGCGTTTCGCGAGGCGGCGAGCTATCCGTTGCTCGCGGCCAACGTGCGAGGGCCTGACGGCGAGCTGATCGCGGACGCCGCGTGGACGGTACGCCGTGTCAACGGCATTGATGTGGGCCTGATCGGCGTGCTTACGGAAGAAACTGCGCGGATGATCATTCGGGAGGGTAACGAAGGAGTGTCCTTCGAACCGGCACGGGAGGCACTGCGGCGTTTGGTGCCCGAAGTGCGGGCCCAGGCGGACATCGTCGTGGTGCTGTCGCACATCGGCCACGAGGAGGAACTCGCGCTCGCCGAAGAGATCGAGGGTATCGACGTCATCATCGGTGGGCACTCGCACACCTTGCTTGAGGAGCCGGCGTGGTCCGGCACGACCATCGTCACCCAAGCCCACCACAGCCTGAAACAGCTCGGCTGGCTCTATCTGCGCGTGGACACCGAATCAGATCGGATGTTCTTCATCGACGGTGGTTTCAGCCCGGCGTCGGAGCAGCCGCCGCCGGACGCCGAAGTGCAGGCGTTGGTGGAACGACACCAAGCACGCCTCGGCAAATCGATGGAGCGCGTGCTCGGCGTTGCGGAGCGCCACTATGGGCGCGAGCAACTCCGGCGCTGGGTGAAGTCGACGCTGGCACGCCGGGCCGGCGTACCGCTCGCCTTCTACAACCGCGGCGGCATCCGCGCGGACATTCCGGCCGGCGAGGTCACCGTGCGGCATCTGTGGGAAGTGGAGCCTTTCGGTCGCAACCTCGTGACGATGCAGCTCACCGGTGCGCAGCTCAGAGAGCTGCTCAAGCGCGAGGAAGACCCCATCCCGGAGGGACTGTCGATGGATGCGACCTATCTGGTCGCCACCGACGCCTTCCTCGCCGGTCGCACCGTAGCGCCGGAGCTTGTTCGCGACTTCGGAGTGAGGGTGCGCGACGTGCTCATCGAGGCAATGCAGGACATGGGCCTACCCGACTTGTGAAAGAAGGCGCTACGAACCGAGGTCCAGCAGACGTCGAACCAACAGGTCGCGGAAGGCGTCGAGGTCGCGCCAGGCGAGGGCGGCCTCAACTGAGCTACCTTCCGGGGACTCGTAGGTGAGGCCGTCGTCGCGGACGGCGAGGCGGATTGATTCCATCTCCAAGAGGTCCGTGGCAAAGGCGAGATAGACGGCTACCGTGTCGAACAGGGTTGAGCTTCGGCGTTCGGCCATCTCCTCGATATCGGCCGCCTTGGCCCAGGTGCGGTAGTTGGCCATCACCGCTTGCATGAGCGGATCGTCCGAGTCGCGAACGCGGCGATATTCGTCGCCCTCCAGGAGGACGATGCCGCAGGTGTCGAGGGGTGTGAGGACGATTTCCCAGTCTGCGGCAAGTACGGAGCGGAAGGCGGCGACATCGAGGAAGACGTTGTATTCCGGCACCGGCGTTTCGCTGTTGCGGTAGCCGCGCCGCACGGCGCCGTGCATGCCGACGAACCGCGCCTTGGTCGCAATGGCCGGTTCCGCCGCCAAGGCATCGGCGACCGTGCTCGCCGGACCGATGGCGAGCACCGTCACCGGTTCCGGCGACGCCATGATGGTCTCGACCATCAGCGCCACGCCGTCGCGACGATATGTGCCGCGGTAATCCGACGCCCGGTAGTCGCCCAGCCAGCCATCTTGGCCGCGGCGGTTGGGTGCGAGGTGGCCGTCGCCGCTGCCTTCGCCGACGGGAACGTCGGTGCGTCCGGCAATGGTCAGCATTTTGGCGACGAGCCGCGCTCGGTAGCCGGTGTCGCCATGGCTGGTAACGACCGCCTTGAGGTCCAGTTCAGGCGAGCGCAGCAGCATGGCGAGCGCCCAGGTGTCGTCGATGTCGGTGCCGATGTCGGTGTCGAGAATGACCGGGATCATGGCGTCCTCCTGCGGTTCGCCTCGGCGATGCCAATAATGGAAATACTATGGATTCAGGCGCTGCAAGCGACTGAACTGTTTGAAGGTTCTCATGGGAGACACGTGCGCCAGCCGGTTCGCGCATTGCCACGGATGCGGCGCTGTGTATATTTGGCGTCCTCAATTAGCCGGGTCTGTCGGGAACCAAAGTGGCGTTCCACCTCGGCAGGGCGAAACGGCACGGGCGATGCGCAATGCGTGTTGCTGGCGCACCCAACAGGGCGCGCTTCGACAGCCCGGCTAGTTGAGGCCAACACCAGCCACCTCGCTTACCGTCCCTACGGCGTTGCACCTGTCACGGCGGGGGCGGCAGCAGCGTCAAGCCGACTCGCTGTTGGTCATGACGATGCAGCCGCTGGCGGCGAACATGCCGCCGACACCCAGACACACCGACACTTCCGCGCCCGGCACTTGCGCCGGTGCCGTGCCGCGCATCTGTCGCACGCTCTCCTGCAGAGCGTACATGCCGTACATGCCGGAATGCATATAGGAAAGGCCGCCGCCGTTGGTGTTGAGGGGCAGCTTGCCGCCGGGGCGGGTGTTGCCGTCCTCGATGAAGCCGGCTGCCTCGCCGCGTTCGCAGAAGCCGAGATCTTCGAGCCCCCAGATCGGCAGGTGGGCGAAGGCGTCGTACACCATCAGGTGATCGACGTCGCTGTGGCTGATGCCGGAGGACTTGAAGGCATCGGCGCCGGCGATGCGGAACGCCTGGGAACTGGTGAGATCCTTCATCTGCGACACCATCGGCGTCTCGACGCTCTCGCCCGTGCCCATGATGTACACGGGCTTTTGCGGGAAGTCCTTGGCGCGTTCGGCCTTCGTGAGGATCAGTGCGCCGCCGCCGTCGGTGACGAGGCAGCATTCGAGCAGGTGGAAGGGATAGGCGATCATGCGCGAAGCCATCACGTCCTCCACGGTGATGGGGTCGCGGTAGGAGGCGCGGGGGCTCATGCTGGCCCATTCGCGCTGCACCACCGCCACGGTGGCGAGCTGCTCGTGCGTCATGCCGTATTGCTTCATGTAGCGCAGCACGCCAATGGTGAACATGGTGGTGGGGCCCATGCCGCCGTAGGGGCCTTCGAACTGATCCGGCAATCCGGCGCCGCCACCGCCGCCGCGGCCACCCCGGCCGATGCCGGAACGGCCGCTCTCGCCGTGGGTTACGAGCACGGTGTCGGCCATGCCGGCCTCGATGGCAGCCACGGCATGGCGCACGTGCAACATGAAGGAGCAGCCGCCAACGGACGTGCCGTCGGCGTAGCGTGGCGCGATGCCGAGATAGTGGGCGATGCCGACCGGGGACTCGCCGGCGGTGGCAACGCCGTCGATGTCCGCTGGCGTGAGGCCGGCATCGGCCATGGCGTTGAGGGCGGCATCCGCATGCAATTCGATCTGGCTGGTGTCTGGGATTTTGCCGAGTTGGGTGGTTTCGGCGGCGCCGACGATGGCTACGGTCATGGATGATCTCCTCTCTGGTCAGCTTGCCGTGCGCCCCATCGGGCGCAGCGGCCGTTCGATGCCCGGTGGCTCAAGCGGGACGGAACAGCGGGATGACGATGTCGCCGTGGTCCTCGAAGGTGACCTCGAGCGGCATGTCGAGCACGAGCGCCTCCGGGGTCTGCTCGCAGCCGACGATGTTGGTCATCATCGTCGGGCCCTCTTCGAGTTGCACCAGCGCAATGCTGTAGGGGGAGTCGAACGAGGGGTGCTGACGGTGGTTGATGACGTAGCTCAAGAGCGTTGCCTTGCCGCTCGCGCGGAACACCTCCACGTTGCGGGAACCCGTGCCCGGGCAGAACGGACGCGGCGGGAAGTACACCGTGCCGCAATCCAGACAGCGCTGCAGGCGCAGTTCGCCCTCACGGGTCCCGTCCCAGAAATGCTGAGTCTCCGGCGTCGGGCGTGGCAGCGGCCTGGGCCGCTTCTCTGCATCGGCCATGGGTTCCCTCCCTTGGTGTATGGCAAGCAAAGGGGCGGGATTATAGGTGGCTTCGGTGGGAAGGAAGGGGCGCTTTGCGTGGCGAGTCCATCGGTGCGTGGATGCGGACGGGACAAGCCTGCCCCTACGGTGCAGCCTTCCAGCGACGCTTCATCGATCAGAGGTCCTCGAGCGGCGGCAAGCGTTGTTGCCAGGGGTGGGTGGCGTCGGCGGCGGCGTAGAACTCGGGGTTGAGGAACGACTCCTTGGCGTTGTAGGTGACCGGGGTACCGTCGAACTGGCGGACGATGCCGCCGGCGGCGGTGAGGACGGCAGAGGCGGCGGCGATGTCCCATTCCGAGGTGGGGCCGAGGCGGGGGTAGAAGTCCGCCCGGCCTTCCGCCAGCAGGCAGAATTTCAGCGAGCTGCCGACCGGCGTGCGCTGCACGTCGCCGAAGGTTTCGGCAAGCGTCTTGAGCCAAGCTTCGAGTCGGGCGCCGCCGTGGCTGCGGCTCGCGACCACGGTGATGCCGGGTGGCGAGTAGGGGCGCGTGCTGAGCTCCTGACGCCCGCCCGCCTCGACGACGTAGGCGGTGCGGTGCCCGGGGTTGCAGTCGCCGACGAATATGCGCCGGTGTACCGGCACGCCGACGATGCCGAAGCTAGGTGAGCCATCCTCCACCAAGGCGATGTTGACGGTGAACTCGCCGTTTCGGTTGACGAATTCGCGGGTGCCGTCTAAGGGGTCCACCAGCCAATAGCGCTGCCAGTGGCGTCGTTCGGCATACGGTGGCGGGTCTGACTCCTCCGAGATGATGGGCGTCGTGGGGTCGAGTTCGGCGAGGCCGTCGGTGATCAGCCGATGCGCGGCTAGGTCGGCCTGCGTGAGGGGTGAGTCGTCGGCCTTGTCGGTGACCTCGAAGTCGGTGGCGTAGATTTCGAGGATGGCATCGCCGGCCCGCCGCACGATGTCGATGAGGCGTTCGTGCAAGTCGCTGGATTCGTTCACGGGGTCTCCCGGGTCATGATCCTTCGGTGTCCACCCGCCGGCGAGCTTTCTTCAACTCGGCGCGGTGGCGCTTGTCGCGCAGCCGGCCGGCGCGCGCGGAAGCGGACGGGCGCGTCGGGATGCGACGCTTGGGGGTGTGCTTGGCCCGCTCGATGAGTGCGCCCAGGCGAGCGAGGGCGGCCTCGCGGTTGCGCGCTTGGGTGCGGTGGGTCTCGGCGAAGATGACCACCTCGCCGCTGCCGGTGAGGCGGCCGCCAGCGAGGCGTTCGAGGCGCCTGCGCACGTCGGGCTCGAGACCTGCCTCGTTGAGGTCGAGGCGGCATTCCACGGCGGTTGCCACCTTGTTCACGTTCTGGCCGCCGGGACCCGAGGCGCGCACGAACTTCCAGCGGATGGCGCGCTCGGGAATCGCGATGCCGCCGATTTCGACTGCCATGATCTTGATCCGAGTCAACGAGTTTGCTCGGCTTTCGTGCCGATGCGCTGCAATTGTCCCGCATTTTCGGCGCCAAGGGCATGGCGGAAGCCGGGCGTTGCGCTAGTCTGTGGGCAGCGCCGCAAGGTGAAGAGGTGCGACATGAACGACAGCGATGCGCGCATTCCGCGCAACGCCATGATCCTCATCTCGCTGGTCCAGGGGCTGTTCCTGCTGCTGCTGTGGCGGGCCATCAACGATGAGTTCTGGCCCTATGCGACGCCGATGGCGAAATTCCCGCTCTGGACCATCGCCCTGACGTTGCCGACCTTCCTGCTGTTTGCGTTGCAGGCGCACGGCGTCAAGCGGCTCGCCGCCAAGGTGGCTGGCATCGTCGGCGTATTTGCGATCCTCGCCGTATATGTTGGCTGGCTGGCTTCGCCGCACGGGGCGTTCATGGTGGAGTCGTTGATCGGCACGTCGGTGGCAACGCTGGTGGTGGCGAGCTTTTGCGCCCTGCTGCTGTTGCAGGCGTCGGCTCGGGTCACGCGTGGGGAGGCGCAAGGGCGGCGCTGGCTGCGGGTGCTGAATGCACTGACGGAGGATTACGAGGCGCTCTTCGCCGCCGCATGGCGCAATGTCTTGGTGGGTTTGCTCTCGGCGATCGTGGCCGGGGGCGTGGCCCTGCTGTTGACGTTGTGGGGGGCGCTGTTTCGTGTCGTCGGCATCGACTTCTTCGCCGAGCTCTTCGCCAAGGACTGGTTCCTGTTCCCGGTGCTCTCGGTGGCGTTCGGCCTCGGCGTGTACATCTTCCGTTCGCTGGATTCGGTGCTTGGCAGCATCGTCGCGCTGGTGGAGGGGCTCATGCGGCTGCTCTTGCCGCTTGGCTTGGCGGTGGTGGTGGTTTTCCTTGCCACGTTGCCCTTTACCGGGCTCGCGCCGTTGTGGGAGACCGGCAACGGCACGGCGCTGTTGCTGTGGCTCAACGCCTTGGCGCTCGTGTTCGTGAACGGCGTGTACCAGACCGGAACCACCGACCCCTACCCTCGCTTCGTGCATCTCGCGCTGACGCCTGGGGTGGCGTTGCTGCCGATCATCTCCCTGCTCGGCATGTACGGCCTGTATCTGCGCGTTGCACAGTACGGCTGGTCGGTTGAGCGCTGCTGGGCGGCGCTGGTGGCGACGGTGCTGCTGCTGGTGTCGCTCGGCTACAGCGGCGGCGTGCTGTGGCGGCGGGTGGATTGGCCCCAGACCCTAAAGCAGACGAACGTGGCGTTCCTGCTTGGGTTGCTTGCGCTCATGCTGCTGGTGAACTCTCCCCTGTTGGACTTCCGGCGCATCGCCACGGAGAGCCAGTTTGGACGGCTGGCAGCGGGCGAACTGACCGCCGATGACGTGGACTTTGAGTACGTCGCCGAGCATTTGGCGCGGCCGGGGCACCGTGCGATGCAGGCCTTGGCTAGTTCCGTCGAGACGGATGACCCGGCGCTGGCGGCGAGGATGCGGGCCTACTGGTCTCGGGGCGATGCCGAAGGCGAGGGATTCTGGGCTGCGGTGACGGTGCGCCCCGAGGGGGTTGCCGTGCCGACAGCCCTTGCGCCCATGATCGAGCAGAGTGCGCGGGAGCTTTCCATCCGCGCCCACCATGCGGTGCTGGTACGGGTGCAGCTCAGCGAAGGCGACCACCCGGAGTATCTGCTGCTGGACGCGAACGCGAGGCCACCGCGTCACTTCTACGGTGTGTGCTTCTATCGAGAAGCAGACGGTTGGAAGCGTGCCGACATCGTCAATCCGCGCGCCTTCGATGGATCGGCACCAGTTCAAACCGAGCCGTTGCGGCTGGCTCCGCTAACCGTGGTCGAGCCGCCGCCGCGAAGATTCAAGGTGCTCGACGTGGGTGGCCTGCGCCTTGCGGTGGAGGAACCCGCCGAAGAGCTCGACTGACTCCCTAGCTAGGTCAAGTGCGTGAAGAAGGCGCGCCTTTGGAGGGAAGGTATCCTGCCTTCCCTGCGCGCCCTCGGGCGCGCTGACCGCGACCTGCATAGGAAAAGCGCCTATCGGCGCTAGGGAAGGCAGTATGCCTTCCCTCCAAAGGCCCGCTCGCAGCTGCTGTAGGGGCGACGCATGCGTCGCCCTGTTCGGCTGCTAGCGCGCTCTACGAGCGCGTCGGCAGTCGCGAAGCAACTGCTGGCCTACGGGTTCGCTTGCGCTCATCCCCCGGCTAGGAGCCAGCGCCGTTTCCTACGGCGCAGCCTGCTAGCGCACGACCTTGACGTAATCCCCGGCCCGAGGCTCGCCGTGGGGGTGGCCGCCGTTCAGGAGGCGCAGGGTCTCTTCAGCATGGCGGGAGATGGCGGTGCGTTCGGCGAGTGCCGCGTAGGTGTCGCCGGGACGAGCGGCGATGACATGAATGCGGTTGTTCTGGCCGCGGTTGACGTCCTCCGCAGACATGGGACGCAGCCCCTGCAGCGTGGCGACGAACGCTTCGCGGAACTTCTCGGGGTCGCCCCCGGCGCCGCACTCGCCGTTGAAGAGGAACAGATCCCTGCCCTTGTAGATGATGCCCATGAGCTTGAGCGGTGTGGTGGAACCGGAGGCATCCACTTCCCCCACCCATGCCTCCCAGCCGTTGATCACCTGCTCCTCACCGCTCAGGATGTCGTCGCGCTGCAGGACCTTGGTGGGGTATTCGCCGGGGCTTTCGCGCTTCGGCACTTCGTGGCGGGCCATGCGAATGGTGCCTTCGATGCCGCTGCCGGGGGCCTTTCCGACGACTTCGGTTGGGCTGCTGGTGATGCTCCAGCCGGTGGGGAACTGCACCACCACGCGCAGGCCGCTGTGGAAAAACTCGCTGCCGCGAATGGCGCCGGTGGCGGCCTTGTCGCCGTACACGAGGCCCTCCAGCAGGCCCCAGAAATCTCCCACCGGCATGACCAGCTGTTCCGGGAGCATGTTCTGGGCATAGGAGACCGCGTCGTGCAGGCGCTTGTCGTTCTTGGGGTGGCTGGAGAAAAGGCCGTGATAGTTGGCGCGCCGGTTCTGCACCTGCTTGGAGAAGAGCTCCTGATCCTTCAGCACCTGCACCACGTCGATTACCGACAGCGGGTTGTAGCCGGCGGTGGCCATGTACTGGGCGCCCAGGCGATCGGCTTCGAGTTCCATCTCGCGGCCGTAGCCGGCTTGTTGCTCGGCAGTCAGTGCCTGCGACATGCGCATCAGTTCCGGTCGATAGGTGGCTGCAGCGGCAATAAAGCCAGCCGCCTTGCCGGCGAGGTCGCGGCGCTTTTGCTTTTTGGAGTGCTTCGCTACGACGTGGGCGATCTCGTGGCCGATCACCGCCGCGAGCTCGTCTTCGGACTTGAGGAAGGCGAGCAGCCCCCGGTTGACGAAGATGTAGGCGTCCTCGGTGGCGAAGGCGTTGATGCCATCGTCGTCGACGACGAAGAAGTGGTACTCCTTGCCAGCGTCCGGCGTTTCGGCCAATAGGCGTGCGCCGATGGCGCGGACATACTCCTGCCACTTGCCATCGGCGTAAAGGGCGTGCCGCTCGACGAGTTCGCGGTGCATCTTCTCGCCTGGCCCGGCCGGCCAGCCGAAGGCGGACAGGCCGGCGCACGCCGCGCCGGCAAGGGCTAGCCATCGTGCGATCCGGGAAGGTCTCACCTGTGCCGCTCCTCGTGCTGTCGCTGAAGGAAAATGGCGCTGCGTTTCGTCTCCCTACACTCGGATTGGAGTGCTGGCTTGCCTGTCTAGTTCCCGGCAGCAGCCGCGCTGCGGTTGCCGAAGCGGCGACGGAAGCGCTCGACGCGACCGCCGCTGTCGACGATCTTCTGCTTGCCGGTGTAGAACGGATGGCACGCCGAGCAGACCTCCAAGTGGATGTCCTTGCCGAGCGTCGACCAAGTCGAGATCTCGTTGCCACAGCTACAGCGAGCCGTGATCGGACGATACTCGGGGTGGATGTCTGGCTTCACTTTCCGCTGCCCGCCAATCCGGTTGAAAGGGGCGCGGAGTCTATTCGTGGTAGCGTGGCAAAGCAACTTTTTGCCTCAAGCTAGGCGGCGGCGCGGGACTCCCATATGCAAGTCGTTACGGTAGCGGTGCCGCGACCGCTGCGCCGCTTGTTTGACTATACGGTGGGGGATGACGGCGTCCCGCCGGCACCTGGGTGCCGTGTGCGCGTTCCGTTCGGCGGTGCCGAGGTGGTGGGCGTGGTGGTGGGCCATGCGGAAGCCTCGGAGCACGACCTCAAGCCGATTCGCGAGGTGCTCGACGAAGCGCCGCTCTTGACCCCGGACCTCATCGAACTCGCCAACTGGCTGGCGCGCTACTACCACCATCCCATCGGCAGCGCATATGCCACCTTGCTGCCGAAGCTGGCGCGACGGGGCGCTTCAGCGCGGTCAACGCCGGCGTTGACGTGGCAGCCAACGGTGGAAGCGCCGCCGGCTGCCTTGGCTCGTGCGCCGGCGCAGCGAAGGGCGCTTGCCATGTTGATCGAACACGGCGGTGTAGACGATGCCGACGTTGCGGCGCTCGGGGTGCCGCGGCGCGTGTTGAACGCGTTGGACGGACGGGGCCTGGTACGGGGTGTGCCGCTCGACCCGGCGTATTGCGTCGCGCCCGGTAGCATCGAGCTTACCGACGAGCAGCGCTCGGCCGTGGCCGCGATCGACGCCTCGCGCGGCACGGCAGCGGTGCATCTTCTCCAAGGCGTCACGGGCAGCGGCAAGACCGAGGTGTACATGCGCGCCATCGAGCGTGTGCTCGAGGCAGGGCAGCAGGCGCTTGTCCTGGTACCGGAAATCGCCCTCACGCCGCAGACCACTCGGCGCTTTCGGGCGCGGTTTGGCGCCGCGGCAACGTTGCATTCCGGCGCCACCGACCGGCAGCGCTTCGATGCCTGGATCGACTGCTTGAGTGGCCGTCATCGCATCCTGATCGGCACGAGATCGGCAGTGCTGGCGCCATTGTGCAACCTCGGCATCATCGTGGTGGACGAAGAGCACGACCCGTCCTACAAGCAGACCGAAGGACTCACGTACTCGGCGCGGGATGTGGCGGTGAAGCGGGGGCAGTTGCTGGGTATCCCGGTGGTGCTTGGCAGCGCCACGCCGTGCCTTGAGACGCTGGAAAACGTCCGTCGCCGCCGCTATGGCGTCCTGCGCCTGCGCGAACGACCGGGAGCGGCGCGCCTGCCCCGCTTCTCGGTGCTAGACGTCCGGGGTCTTGCGCTGCGCGAGGGGCTGGCGGAAGCGTTGCTCGGAAGGATGGACCGCCACTTGGCGGCGGACGGGCAGGTGCTGGTATTCGTCAACCGTCGAGGCTATGCGCCGGTGTTGGTTTGCGGCGACTGCGGCTGGCAGGCGCTGTGCGCGCACTGCGATGCACGGCTTACGACGCATCGCTGGCAGGGAGCGACTGGTTCCGTGCAGGCGTTGATGGTTTGCCATCACTGCGAGGAACGCTATCGCCTGCCAGCCGCCTGCCCCGACTGCGGCGGGGAGCGGCTGCGGCTCGTGGGCGTCGGCACGCAGAGGGTGGAGGATGCGTTGGCGGAGCGGTATCCGGAGGTTCCGCTTTATCGTATCGATCGCGACACGACGCGTCGCACCGATCGCCTCGCCGCAGATCTCGACGCGATCCGCGCCGGCGGTGCGGCCATCCTGGTCGGCACGCAGATGCTTGCCAAGGGGCACCACCTGCCGGACGTGACGCTGGTGGCGGTTGTGGATGCTGATGCGGGTTTCCTGTCGGCGGACTTCCGGGCGCCCGAACGCACGGCGCAATTGATCGTGCAGGTGGCAGGGCGTGCCGGTCGCGCGGGGCGCCCCGGCGAGGTTTGGATTCAGACGCTGGACCCGGACAACGGCAACCTTAAGGCCCTCATCGACTCGGGCTACGAGGGATTCGTGAGCACGGAACGCGACATCCGTCGGGCGGTGGGGATGCCTCCGTTCGGTGCGCTGGCCATCGTCCGGGCGGAGAGTCGCGACGAGGCCGGGGCCGTGCGCGTGCTTGAGGATGCCTCGATGAGAATGTCGCCCTTTGCGGTGCAGTTGGCGGGGCCTTTGCCGGCGTTTCCGACGCGTCGAGCCGACCGCTATCGTTACCAGTTGCTGGCGCTGTCGGAACGCCGGGCAGAGCTGCACCGGGCGTTGACCGCGCTGACGCAGTCGCCACCGGATGCGGGCCGTGCGCGCTGGAGCATCGACGTCGACCCGCTGGGCGTCTTTTGAACCGATCCGCGTATCATCCGCGGAGTTAGCGAGACCCGATTCGATGCTCAGACAACACGCCCAAATCGCGCGCGGGGCCGCCTTGCGCAGAAGGAGCCCCGCCCACCGAGGCAATGCCCGATCCGGGGGCGGGCGCCGGTTCCTGCCGACCTTCCTTGGCGGCGCCGCCTGCGGCGTCGCGGCGACGATTTTCGTCGTATTGGGACTGGCACCGGACGCAGCCCCGGACCTGGCACCGGCATCCGAACGCACAACCCCGGAGCCGTTTGCATTTGACTTCTTCGAGGTGCTCGTGCGCGGTCAGTCAGAACCTGTGGTGGTGCATGACACGGCACCACTGGTGCCGGCAGAACAGGAGGAAACGCCGGGCGCGACCGAGTACTTGCTGCAGGCCGGCTCCTTTCGCCTGCGCGACGATGCCGACCGGATGCGCGGCTGGCTCATGCTCTACAGCGGCCTGCCAGGGGTGCAGGGCCTCTCCGTCACCGCGTCGGCAGTGGAGCTTCAAGAGCAGGGTACATGGCACCGCGTGCTCATCGGCCCCTTCGAGGACCGCGATGCGGTGGACCAAGCGATGGCACACCTGCGCCAACGCGACGTCGCAACCTTGTTGCTGGAACGACCACGCGGCTAGGGCACCTCCCCAAGTGAACGCTCCCGTCCACAGGACGGGCCTTGGCACCTTTGGTGCGCCACTGCCTGCCAGTCCCCGCACGTGGGCGGCGCAGGCTCTAGAACTTGATGCCAAGAGTGGCTGAGTACGTGGCGTCGGTTTTCTCGCGGCCGGGGGCTGGCTCGGTTTCGTGCTGCAAGTCCAGGCGGAGGCTAGCCTGCCAGGTGTCGCTTAGGTGGAAGCGGATGCCGCTGCCGGAGTCCCAGACGGCGCCGCGGGCGGCGTCCAGGATTTTCAGCAGTTGGTTGTGGTGGAAGAGTTCAAGTCGGCGAGGTTGCAGCCAGTGGTTGAAAGTGACGCCCCAGCGCAGGGCGGGGTTGTTCTGGTTGCCGCCGATGAGGCTTTCGCGCACCTGGCTGATGCCTATGTCGGTGGTGAGGGAGCCGGCGTCGCGTTCCCAGAGCGTGCGGCCGCCGCCGGCGCCGAGGGTAATGCGGCCGTCGATCTCCTTGATGGGGTCTCGGAAAAGCTCGAAGTTGCCTAAGAGATACCACGCCGGCCCGGTCTTCCAGCGCGCCTCGTAGTCGATGTCGAGCTGATCGCGGGTGCGGACGCGCGGGCACCCCATGGCGCAGGTGTTGTCCGTCGAGCCGCTGCCCTCGGAGCGCGCCAGCGAGATACCGAAGAGCTGCTCGAAGCGGCCGGCGGCGCGCTTGCCGGAGAGCACCACGGTGGCGTCCCGGGCGCGTGAGTTGCCGGAGGAGAGCAACACGCCCACATCTGCTGAGGTCACCCAGGTGGCGCTCGGCTCGGACGGTTCAGCGCGCACCACGGATGCCACCAACTCCTCCGGCACGGTGACAACGCCGATGCCCGGCATGTCGATGGCAACGTGGCCCGCTGTTGCGCTGACGACGGTCCCGCTCATGCGATCGCCGTTGGTGAGATGCACCTCGTCGGCGCCAGCGCCCATCGCCAGCACAGCAAGGACCACCACCCCTGCCAAAGCGGGTTTCATGCTCGATCTCCGTAGGCCATGGGACTTGGCGCGAATTGTAGGCCGCACCAAGCGCCCCAAGGTCGCCCGTCGCTGGCTGCGCTGTCGCTGAAGTCGGTGCCATGGAAGAAACTATCCGATGCTGGCGCGCTACTATCCCTCTTGGGCAAGGCGATGCGAGGCGTTGGGCGCCACTTGGATCAATTCGATGGGACGACCATCCTGTCCGTGCGGAGGGCGGGTAGCGTGGTGCTTGGCGGCGACGGCCAGGTCACGGTCGGCAACACCGTGCTCAAGGCCAATGCCCGCAAGGTGCGGCGGCTGCGTGACGACCGCGTGCTGGCCGGCTTTGCCGGCGGCACGGCAGACGCCTTCACCTTGTTCGAGCGCTTTGAAGGGGCGCTCGACAAATACTCGGGCAACCTCGTGCGGGCAGCGGTCGAGCTGGCCAAAGATTGGCGCTCGGATCGTGTCCTGCGGCGCCTCGAGGCGCTGCTGGCGGTGGCGGATGCGGATTCGTCGCTGGTGATTTCCGGCAACGGCGACGTGATCGAGCCGGAAGACGGCCTCATCGCCATCGGCTCCGGCGGGCCCTACGCCCAGGCGGCGGCGCGGGCGCTGCTCGACGCAACCGACATGGACGCACGCGCGGTGGTCGAACGCAGCCTCGCCATCGCCGCCGACATCTGCATCTACACCAACCATAACGTCAGCATCGAGTCGCTATGAGCAGCACCATGACCCCGCGCGAGATCGTGCATGAGCTCGACAAGCACATCATCGGCCAGACCCAGGCCAAACGCGCCGTGGCGGTGGCGCTGCGCAACCGCTGGCGGCGCATCCAGCTCGAACCGGAACTGCGCGAGGAAGTGACGCCGAAGAACATCCTCATGATCGGCCCGACTGGCGTCGGCAAGACGGAAATCGCCCGCCGCCTCGCTCGCCTGGCGAGCGCCCCCTTCATCAAGGTGGAGGCGACCAAATTCACCGAGGTCGGCTACGTCGGGCGCGACGTGGAGTCAATCGTCCGCGATTTGGTGGACGTGGCAGTGAAAATGTTGCGCGAGCAGGCCATGCAGCAGGTGCAGTCGCGGGCAGAGGACATCGCGGAGGATCGGGTGCTCGACGCCCTCTTGCCGGCGCCCACTGCCGGCGAGGACGGCGACCAACTCGGTTCGGCGAGCGGCACGCGGCAGGTGTTCCGCAAGAAGCTGCGCGAAGGCGATCTCGACGAGCGCGACGTGGAACTGGAGGTGGACCTCGGCCACGTCGGCGTGGAGATCATGGCGGCGCCGCCGGGCATGGAGGAGATCACCAACCAGTTGCAGAATCTCTTCTCCAACCTGCCCACCGGGCGCTCGCGCAAGATGCGGCTCAAGGTCAAGGACGCGCTGAAGCGGCTGACCGAAGAGGAGGCAGCCAAGCTCATCAACGAAGACGAGCTCAAGGCCCAGGCCGTGGACGCCGTGGAGGAGACGGGCATCGTCTTTCTCGACGAACTCGACAAGGTGGCGCGTCGCGCGGAGGGCCACGGCGCGGACGTGTCCCGCGAGGGCGTGCAGCGCGACCTCTTGCCGCTCATCGAAGGCTGCACGGTTTCGACCCGCTACGGCATGGTGCGAACCGATCACGTGCTGTTCATCGCCTCCGGGGCGTTTCATCTCGCCAAGCCCTCGGATTTGATCCCGGAGCTGCAGGGGCGTCTGCCCATCCGAGTGGAGCTCGCTGCGCTGACGCCGGCGGATTTCCGCCGCATCCTGTCGGAGCCGGACGCCTCCCTCACCGAGCAGTACAAGGCGCTGATGGCGACGGAAGATGTCGCGGTGGAGTTCACCGACGATGCCCTGCAGCGGGTAGCCGAGATCGCCTGGCAAGTGAACGAGCACACGGAGAACATCGGCGCCCGGCGTCTGCACACGGTGATGGAACGGCTGCTCGACGACATCTCGTTCGATGCCGGCGAGGGCGCCAAGCAGGCGCTCATCGATGCTGCGTATGTGGATGAGCACCTCAAAGAGATCGCGACGAACCGGGATTTGTCGCGCTACATCCTGTAACTCATGAACCCGACGAACATCGTCTATCACTCGGCTAGCAAGACGCTGGAGCTTGGCTATGCGAGCGGCGACCCGGTGACGCTGCCGGCGGAACTGCTGCGGGTGTACTCACCATCCGCCGAGGTGCGCGGCCACAGCGAGAGCGAGCGCGTGGTGCAGACGGGCAAGAAGCATGTTGGCATCGAGAAGCTCGAGGCCATCGGCAACTACGCCATCCGCATCGTCTTCGACGACGGCCACGACACGGGCATCTACTCGTGGGCCTACCTCAAGGATCTCGGCGACAACCAGGCGCGCTATTGGACGCAATACGAGACGGAACTACGCGCCATGAACGGATCGAGGCTGCCGGCAATCCCCGTCGGCCAGTGGACGCCGCAGTGAGTGACAGGGCCTCGAGCGAGTCTGCGGCCGGCGCGGAGCAGAAGCGTCGCAGCGCCGAGGTGTTCGACGCCGTGGCGGAGCGCTACGACGTGATGAACGATCTCATGTCGCTCGGCACCCATCGCCTGCTCAAGCGTGCGTTGGTGGAGCTGACGCGGTTGCGGCGCGGCCAGCGCGCCCTGGACCTGGCCGGCGGCAGCGGCGATGTGGCAGCGCTCTTGGCTCTCGCGGTGGGCGGCTCGGGCAGTGTCGTACTGGCCGACATCAATGCCTCGATGCTTGCCGTGGGGCGCGACCGGATGCTCGACGAGGGCTGCGCCAACGTCGATTGCGTGCAAGCCGACGGCACCCGACTCGCCTTTCAGGGCGGCGCCTTCGATGCCGTCACGGTCGCCTTTGGCCTGCGCAACTTCGCCGACAAGGAGGCGGGCTTGCGCGAAATGCACCGCGTGCTCCGCCGTGGCGGTGTGGCAGTGGTGCTGGAATTCGCCAAGCCCCGGGCCGGTCCGCCGAAGCTCCTGGCGGGCCTGTGGGATGCCTATCGCGCTGCCTGGCCGATCCTTGGTCGCTTGGTGGTGGGCGATGCGGCACCGTATCGCTATCTGGTGGACTCCATCGACAGCCATCCGGATCAGGACATGATCAGCGGCATGATGGAAGATGCCGGTTTCGCGGAAGTGGAATGCCACGACATTTTCGGCGGCATTGTCGCGATTCATCGAGGAGTCCGGGGAGAAACATGAGGCTGCAAGTGGAGATCGTGCGGGCCGCGTTGCAGATGGCGGCGCGGGCCAATCCAGAACGGGCCGCGGACCTTGCGGGCAAGCGGGTTGGCATCGAGGTGCCGTTCGGCATCGGAATGCCGAACGAGCGTTTCGTGGTGGAGTTCGAGGCTGGCGAGGACGACGAGGCGGCTCTGTCCGTGATGGCGGACTCGGTGACGGATTGCGACGCGACGCTTCGCATTTCCGTGGCGGGCCTGCTGTCGCGCTTTGCCGACGACGAAGCCGCATCGACGCATGGGGATGCCGATGTGATGGCCGACTTCCTGGCGCTCTTGCGTCCTCGCCTGCCGCTGCCGGACGGGCTGCCGAGCCCCGACCTCAGCGCCATCGGCGAGGACGTGGGCGATGCGTTGCGTCTTGGTGCCCGCGCGGCGCAATCGGTGTTCGAGGCGGCGCTTGGCGCAACGCCGGGCGACTCGCGCGACGTGGAGGCAGAGCTTGCAGAGCTCAGGCGGCGGGTCGAGGACCTGGAGCGCCGCGTTGACACCCCGGCGCCGGAAGCCGACGACGCCTGACGGCCAAGACACAACTGCGGCGCCGCCTCGATGAGCCGACTGCTCAGAATGCTGCGGATCGCCTGGACGGTGGTGCGCTACCGTCTCGACGCCAGCATCGCTCGATTCGCAGGCCGGCGGTGGTGGCTGAAACTGTCGCCGCTCGGGTTGTTGCCGCGGCCGCGCACGGCGGATGCGGTGCGCTTTCGTCGGGCTTTGGAAGACCTGGGCCCGGTTTTCGTCAAGCTCGGGCAGATTCTCTCCACACGCCGGGACCTATTGCCTACCGACTACGCCGACGAACTCGCCAAGCTGCAGGATCGCGTGCCGCCATTCGATGGTGCGGTTGCCGTCGGCACCGTGGAACGCGCGCTGGGCGCCCCCATCGACGAACTCTTCGCGCACTTCGACCCGCAGCCGTTGGCATCCGCGTCGCTGGCGCAGGTTCACACCGCCACGCTCCCGGAAGGCGATGCGGTGGTGGTGAAGGTGATTCGACCCGACATCGAACGGGTTATCGAGAGCGACATCCGGCTCATCCACACCATCGCAGACTTGCTCGAGAGGCTCTCCCGCGACGCGCGCCGGCTGCATCTCAAGGCCGTGGTGAGGGACTACGAGGAGACCATCTTCGGTGAGCTGAACCTGCTCAAGGAGGCGGACAACACAGCCACCCTGCGGCGAAACTTCGCCGGCTCGCCGCTCCTCTACGCGCCCGAGGTGTATTGGGAGCGATGTACCGAGTCGGTGCTGGTGCTCGAGCGCATCCACGGCATTCCAATCGCCGACGTGGCCGCCTTGCAGGCGGCCGGCACCGACATGAAGAAGCTGGCCGAGCGTGGCGTCGAGACCTTCTTCACGCAGGTGTTCCGGCACAATTTCTTCCACGCCGACATGCACCCGGGCAACATCTTCGTCAATGCAGAGGAGCCGGCGAGCCCAAGCTACATCGCCGTGGACTGCGCCATCATCGGCCGGCTCACCGACGAGGATCAGTGGTACATCGCCCGCAATGTGCTTGCCTTCCTGAACCGGGACTACATGGAGATCGCCCGGCTGCACGTTCGCTCGGGCTGGGTTCCCGACGACACCGACACCCTGGAGTTCGCCGCAGTCATCCGCCAGCTCGGCGAGCCGCTGTTCATGCGCCCGCTGAAGGACATCTCCTTCGGCCACTTTCTGGTCGCGCTCTTCAGCACCGCACGACGCTTCGACATGGAGGTGCAGCCGCAGCTCGTGCTGCTGCAGAAGACCCTGCTCAATATCGAGGGCATGGGGCGGGAGCTCTACCCCGACCTTGACCTGTGGAGCACGGCCAAGCCGTTCATGGAACGCTGGGTGGCAGAACGGCACGGACCCAAGGCGATCCTGAAGGCCATCGCCGACCACGCCCCCGCCATCGTGGCGGAGCTCCCACGGCTGCCGGCGGCCTTGGCGGAGGCGCCGACGCGGCTGGCGGAGTTCGACCGACGCCTCGATGCCCAGCGACGCTCCCTCCAGCGACTGGCGGAGTCGGAGGCGACCTCGCGCAAGCGCACCCGGCGCCGCCGCCTCGCCGGCGCCGTGCTCCTGGGTGCTCTGGGGGTTGTGCTCTGGCGAGAGGCGTCGCCTGAGGCTGCGGCGGCAATCGTTGCCGGCGCGGTCGCGCTGTTGTTGCTGTTGCGTTAGCAGGCTGTCGGACTTTGCCGCGTAGCGGCAACGTGCGAAGGCTGCCAGTCGTAGCTGCGAGCGAACGCGAGCACGAAGGCCAGCAGTTCGCGCTAGCAGTCTGTCGGACTTGCAATCGGACGGTTCTCGGAGGGAAGGCATTCTGCCTTCCCTGGCGCCGTTAGGCGCCCTTCCTTCGCGAGCCTCGCACTCGGCGCACCTGACGGTGCGCAGGGAAGGCAGAATGCCTTCCCTCCGAAGGCCTGCCCTGCACGTGCGCTAGCGCCCTAACCGGCGCGTTGGCAGTTCGCTGCGCGAACTGCTGGCCGTCGTGCTCGCATTCGCTCGCAGCTACGGCGCTTACCTCCTAGCGCCGTATAATGCTCGCCCTTGTTTCTCCTTGAGGTGCGTCGTGTTTGGCATGGGCCCTTGGGAACTCCTGATCATCCTTGCCATCGTGCTGCTCATCTTTGGGCCGCGACGGCTGAAGACGCTTGGCTCGGATCTCGGCACCGCCATCAAGGGCTTTCGGAAGGCCGTGAACGAGCGCGAGGAAGCGGAGCAGAAGACCATCGAAGGCGATGCCGCGCATCCTGGCGACGATGGCACCGCGAACCGCGCTGCCAAGGCAGAACGCGAGTCGAATGTTTGACATCGGCTTTCCGGAGCTGATGCTGGCGGCGGTGGTGGCGCTCTTGGTGTTGGGGCCGGAGCGGCTGCCGGGAGCGTTGCGTAGCCTCGGGCTGACGCTCGGGCGCATGCGGCGGGCCTACTACAACGTCAAGACCGAGGTGGAGCGGGAAATCGGCATGGACGAGGTGCGCCGCCAGCTTCACAACGAGCAGATCATGGAAGACGTCAAGCGCGTGCAGCAGGAGGTGAAGGCCATCGGCGAGGAGGCGCGCATCGATCCGACGATTCCGAAGCCGGAAGCGACACCGGCGCCTTCCTCCGAAGCTACCTCGGGGCAAGGAAGTCCTACCGCCGCCGCCAAGCCCTGATCCCAAGCAAGGCACCACAGAGGCGTTCGAAGAGACGTGGCTGACGACGACTCCGGCACGCGGTCATCGGGCAAGGAACTCGCTGCGACGGGCGAACCGGTTGCCCCGGCTAGCACGCAGGTGCCCCCTTCGCCCGAAGAGCAGGAACACGACCGGCAGGTCGATTCCGACGAACAGCCCTTCCTCTCCCACATCATTGAGTTGCGGCGGCGCATCCTGCGTTCGCTTTCGTCGGTGGCGGTGCTGTTTGTGCCGATGTATTACTTCATCGACGAGATCTTCGCCTTCATCTCGGGCCCGCTGCAGGAGAAGTTGCCGGGCGACATGATCGCGACGCAGGTCGCTTCGCCCTTTCTCACCCCTTTCAAGCTCGCCATCTACGCCGCGATCTTTGCCGCAGTGCCGGTGCTCTTGCACCAGATGTGGGGCTTCGTCTCGCCAGGGCTGTACCTGCGCGAGAAACGCTTTGCTGCGCCGCTGCTTTTCTCCAGCATCGTGCTGTTCTATCTCGGCATGGCATTCGCCTACTTCCTCGTCTTCCCGCTGGTGTTCGAGTTCTTCGCCAGCGTTACGCCGGAGGGCGTGGCGATGATGACCGACATCAACCACTACCTCGACTTCGTGCTGAAGATGTTCCTCGCCTTTGGCCTCGCCTTCGAGATCCCGGTGGCGACGGTGCTGCTGGTGCTCTCGGGGCTGGCAACGCCGCAGGGCATTGCCTCGAAGCGGCCCTACGTCATCGTCGGCTGCTTTTTCGTCGGCATGTTGCTGACGCCGCCGGACATCATCAGCCAAGTGCTGCTGGCGATTCCGGCATGGGTGCTGTTCGAGGTGGGCATTGGCCTGTCGAGGATGATCAAGCGTCGAGAATGATGGTGACCGGGCCGTCGTTGACAAGGGTTACTTGCATGTCGGTGCCGAACCGCCCGGTTTGCACGCGGCCCCCGCCGCCGGCGAGTGCCGCGCAGTAGAGGTCGTAGAGGGGTTCGGCGACCTCTGCGCGCGCGGCCGTGCCGAACCCCGGCCGGTTGCCCTTCTTGGTGTCGGCGGCGAGGGTGAACTGCGACACCGCGAGCACTTCGCCGCCGACGTCGAGCACGGAACGGTCCATGGGATGGCGGTCGCTCGGGAAGATGCGGGCAGCAAGAGTGCGCTCGGCAAGGCGCGCCGCTTGGCGTTCGGTGTCGTCTCGGGCGATGCCGAGCAGCACCACGAGGCCCGGGCCGATCGCGGCGATGGTTTCGTCGCCAACCTGAACGGACGCTTGGGAAACGCGCTGCAACAGGGCCTTCATGGGGCGTAAGATACTCGCTGGAGCCAGGGCGGCTTGCTCTCTACGACGCCGACATGCGCTTGAGGCTTTCCGCGACGAGGCGCGAAATCCTCGATCAGTGCTGCGGACGCGCCTTGCGGCGCGTATGGAGGGCGGGACGCCCTCCCTCCGGAGAGGAACGCAAAAGGCCATGGCCAGTGCAGAACACAGCATCGCGCAATCTCGCGCACCGGCGCCGGCACCGGCGCGCCCGCGCCGTGCCGCCGCACTGATTTCCGGCGGCCTCGACTCGATGCTGGCGGCGCGCGTGATGCAGGAGCAGGGCATCGAAGTGGAGGGCGTCAACTTCTACACCGGGTTTTGCGTGGAAGGGCACACCCATGCCATCCGCAAGCGGGAACGGGCGACGCCAAAGCGCAACAACGCCCTTTGGGTAGCGGAGCAGCTCGGCATTCCGCTCCACATCATCGACGTCTCGAGCGAATACAAGGACATCGTGCTGAATCCCAAGCACGGCTATGGCCAGCACCTCAACCCCTGCCTCGACTGCAAGATATTCATGGTGGACCGCACGCGGGTCTGGGGGCTGGTGGACGATGGCCGGTTTGATTTCATCGTCACGGGCGAAGTGGTGGGGCAACGGCCGAAGTCGCAGCGCGCCGACGCCATGCCCGTCATCGCCACCGAATCCGGCGCCGACGATCGTCTGCTGCGACCGCTTAGCGCACACCACCTGTCGCCGACGCTGCCAGAGCGGGAAGGCTGGGTGGACCGCGACCGTCTCTACGGCTTCCACGGCCGCAATCGCAAACCACAGATGGAGCTCGCGGCGCGGTTTGGGCTCACCGACTATGCCCAGCCGGCCGGCGGCTGTTGCTTCCTCACCAACGAGGTCTATTCCGCCAAGCTCGCGGACTTGTGGCAGGCGCGAGGCGAGCGCGACTACGAACTCGACGACATCGTGCTGCTCAAGGTGGGTCGCCACCTGCGGCCGCGTCCCCACTTCAAGCTCATCATCGGCCGCGAGGAGGGGGAGAACCGCTTCCTGCGCGGCTATGCCAAGCGGTTTGCGTCCTTGCGCACCACGAGCCACGAAGGCCCCCTCACGCTCATCGACGGCGAAGCGGACGACGCGGACCTGCACTTGGCCGCGCGCATCGTCGCTCGCTACTCGCAGGGGCGGGATTCAGACCGCGTGACCGTGCAGGTGACCCACCGAGACGGCAGCGCGGACGAATACGCGGTGCGGCCGCTGTCCCCGACGGAACTGCCGCGCGAATGGACCGTGGGGGCAAGGCTCGCTTGAGGCCTTTCTGGAGGGAGGCGCTTGTCCTCCACCGCGCCGCAAGGCGCGCGATTTGTGCAGCACGAGGCAGGCATGATGGAAACCCTCGACGCACGCGGCCTGCTCTGTCCGTTGCCGGTCATTCGCACGCAAGATCGGATGCGCGATTTGGCGGCCGGCACGACGCTCGAAGTCCTTGCCACCGATCCCGGTGTGCTCGAGGACATTCCGGCTTGGTGCCGGGTGCATGGGCACGAGGTCGTGAGCAGCGAACAAGATAATGACGTGGTGCGAGTAGTGGTTCGCAAGATGCACCAATCCGGGGCAGGCGAGGAAGCGCGATGAAGCAAAGTGGTCGGTGGGTGTTGCGTTCCCTGGCAGTGGCGGCGACGGCCTTGGTCGCCTGCGCGAGCGCTGCGCCTATGTACCGGCTTGTCGACGACGATGGACGAGTCACCTTCACCGACGTGCCGGATGCCACAGCCGAGCGCGTGCTGCCGCGCGCCGCTAACACCTATCGCGCCCGTCCGTTGCGACCGCGCGCTCCCGAGCCGGTCGCGGCGCTGTCCGACGCCTTCGCTGGCTATCACAGCGTCAACATCGAGTGGCCCCAAGATGAGGCCATCCGCGCCAACGACGGGCGCATACGCATCGTCGCTGCCACTGAGCCAAGCCTGCAGTCCGCACACCGCGCAGTCGTGCTGCTCAATGGTCGGGCCGCACAGCGAAGCGAGGGCCTCACCTTTGAACTGGCGCAATTGGATCGCGGCCGGCACGAACTGGCGGTGCGCATCGTCGCTGCCAACGGCATGGTGCTGGCGGAGAGTCGCCCCAAGATCATCCACCTGCTGCGCGCTTCTCGCCGGGCTGCACTAAAATGAGGCATGCGCGTTCCAGCGAGCGCGCCGACACCTAGACAAGGAGTCGCCTTCGGCGGTAGGGATCCTGCCTTCCCTTACGAAGGCCGTCCGTCGCGAAGCCCGGTCGTGGAATGCAACTTGCATCCTTGGCCGTGCGTGGCCGGATTGCGGGGGTTGCCCTCGCGCATGGAAAGGCTCCGGCGCAACCGGGGGTCAAGCCCATCGCAACCTATCGGGACATCTTGGAACAGCTCGCCACCGCGGTAGTCGTCGTTGCGCGCCCTGGCGGGCGCGTTGGCAGTTTCGCTGGCGCGAAACTGCCGCGCGGTATGAAGCCGAGTGGGGCCTTAGCGAGCGAGGACGCATCTCCCGCGGAAGCGTTCTGCATCACCTATCTGAACCAGGCGGCGCAGTCTCTTTTCGGGCACAGCGACGGGGCGCTGGTGGGGCGACGCATCGAGGAGGTTCTGAGCGACTCCAACGCCACGCCGCGGGAACTCGCGCGGGTGCTGGAGACCGGCCAGGCCTTCACCAAGCGCGCCGCCAATCTCGCGCTCGACGGCGGCACGGTACGGCTCGACTACTCCATTGAGCCGCTTTCGGATACCGAGCTTCTGGTGGAACTCCGGCCCCAGGACCGGTTCCTGCGCATCGACCACGACGAACGCCAGGTGTCGTTGCAGGAGACCACCCGCAAGCTGGCGCGAGGGCTCGCCCATGAGGTGAAAAACCCGCTCGGCGGCATTCGCGGTGCGGCGCAGCTTCTCGCCCGCCAACTGCGCGACGAAGACCAGCGCGAGTACACCAGCGTCATCATCGAGGAGACGGATCGGCTGCGCTCGCTGGTGGATCGCATTCTTGGCCCGAGCGACGAGCCGCAGTTCGATGCGGTAAACATCCACGACGTGATCGAACGGGTGGTGCGGCTGCTCGAAGCGGAACGGCCGGCCGAGGTGACGTTCAAGCGCGACTACGATCCGAGCGTGCCGGAGGTGGAAGGAGACTTGGGCAAGCTGGTGCAAGCCACCCTGAACGTGCTCAAGAACGCCTTCGCGGCGGTGGTGGAAGTGCCGGACCCAACCATCGTGCTGCAGACCCGGTCGGTGCGGCAGTTCACCATCGGTTCGGTGCGCCATCGGCTGGTGGCCAACATGAGCTTCATCGACAACGGGCCGGGCATTCCTGCCGACATCGCCGATCGGCTCTTCTATCCCATGATCAGCGGGCGTCCGGATGGATCGGGGCTTGGCCTCGCCATCACGCAAACCATCGTCGGCCAGCACAACGGCGTGATCGAGCACGAGAGCGAACCCGGGCGAACGGCGTTCTCCTTTTACTTGCCTGTGAAACAGGTGCAGGCCCCGAACGGAAAGGACAAGCAGTTCGCGGACCGAACTGCCGCGCGTGAACGGAGGCATCCCGATGTCGAACAATGAAGTGTGGGTGGTGGATGACGACAGTTCCATCCGCTGGGTGCTGGACCGCGCGCTGACGCAGGCCGGCTACCAATGCCGCGTGTTCGCCGCAGCGGACGAAGTGATCGAGCGCCTTGACATCGACGCTCCCGCAGTGGTGTTGACGGATTTGCGGATGCCGCAGACCGGTGGCCTTGCGCTCCTTTCCGTGCTGGCCGAACGCCGGCCGGACATTCCCGTGATCGTCATGACGGCGCACTCCGATCTCGACAGTGCGGTCAGTTCCTACCAGGCCGGCGCCTTCGAATATCTGCCCAAGCCCTTCGATGTGGACGACGTGATCGGCACGGTGGCGCGGGCGATTGCGCTCGGCAAGGAACGGGCACAGTCGGCTGAGGAGGCGACCCCGGCGGACGGCGAGCAGGAGATCATTGGCAAGGCGCCGGCGATGCAGGAGGTGTTCCGCGCCATCGGCCGGCTTTCGCAATCCAACATCACGGTGATGATCGAGGGCGCGTCCGGCACCGGCAAGGAATTGGTGGCGCGGGCCCTCCACAATCACAGCCCCCGCGCCCGGCGTGCCTTCGTGGCGCTCAACATGGCCGCCATCCCGCACGACTTGATCGAGTCCGAGCTCTTCGGCCATGAGCGCGGCGCCTTCACCGGCGCGCGTGACCAGCGCATCGGCCGCTTCGAGCAGGCCGATGGCGGCACGCTGTTTCTCGACGAGATCGGCGACATGCCAGCGGATGCCCAGACGCGCCTCTTGCGGGTATTGGCTGAGGGGGAGTTCTATCGCGTCGGCGGGCGAACCAGCGTGCGGACCAACGTGCGCATCATCACCGCGACGCACCGTGATCTTGCGAGTCTCGTGGCGGAAGGGCGCTTTCGCGAAGACCTCTATCACCGCCTCAACGTCATCCGCGTGCACGTGCCGACCCTCGCCAAGCGCGCCACCGACATTCCGATGCTGGCGTCAGACTTCCTCGCCCGTGCCGCCCGCAACCTGGGCGGCGAGGCCAAGGTCATCCTCCCGGAAACAATGGAATTCCTGCAATCACTGCCGTGGCCCGGCAACGTCCGCCAACTGGAAAACACCTGCAACTGGCTCACGGTGATGGCGCCGGGCCGGGAAATCCATATCACCGACCTCCCTCCTGAACTCGCTGCAGAGCACGACCCAACCGGCGGCCAAGGCGACTGGGAGGCCCTCCTCCGAACCTGGCTGCAGGAACGCCTCGCCCGCGGCGAGTCCAATATCCTCGGCGAAGCCATGCCCGCCTTCGAAACCACCCTGATCCAAACCGCCCTCGAACACACCGGCGGCCGCAAACGCGACGCCGCCGTCCTTCTGGGCTGGGGCCGCAACACCCTGACAAGAAAGCTGGCGGAGTTGGGCCTCAAGACGTGAAGCCCGCGAGAGCGGCTATGTGGGTGTGGGGCGGACCACTCCCCATCCGTCGCTCGCGCAAGGTCGGCGGTGTGGGCGGAGCCTCAGGACGAGGGCGTCTCGCCCTCGCCTCCAAGGGATACGCTATGTCGGGCGGCCCTTACCCCACCAATGCCGGCGGCGGGATGAAGCCGCCGATTTCCTGAGCGATCTGGCGCGCGCATTCGATGGTTTTGCGGTCGCGGTACGGCGCGCCGACCACCTGCACGCCGATCGGGAGACCTTCGCTCGACGGACCCGTTGGCAGCGCGGTGCTTGGCAGGTACGAGGCGATTACCACTCCCGACCAGAAGATCGACTCCATGTAGGGCCGCGCTTCGCCATCGACAATGGTGCTGCGTTCTGCGAAGGGGGCGTGGTCGTGCGGGATGGCGGGCACGGCGAACTGCGGGCAGATGAGCACGTCCCAGTCGCGGAAGAAGGCGTCCCAGGCGCGGCGCAGTCGTTCGCGGCGGAAGTCGTGGCGAATCCAGTCGCGGTGGCTCATCACGGAGGCTCGCGCGGCGACTGCGTCGGCCGATTGGTCCTCCGGGTCTAGCTTCTCCACGCGCTGGCGGATCTTCTCGATCTGCGCCGCCGGTTGACCGCTCGACATCACCGCGGTGAGCAGATTCTGATACACCACGTGCGCCTTGCGCACGTCGAAGTCGGGGCGAGCGGTGTCCGATACGGTCGCGCCGAGTCGCGCCAGCGTGTCCGCCACCATGCGCACTCGCCCCTCGGTCTCCGCGCTCACCGGCGCAATGTCGTCTGTGGGCCAAACCGCGACGCGAAGATCGGCCAGCGACCTAAAGCCGGGCTCCGGCAAGGCGAGCTGCCAGCCGGTGGCCTCGCGCTCGGTGGGGCCAGCCATGATGTCGAGGGCAACGGCCAGATCCTCGGCGGAGCGGGCGAGGGGGCCGCAGACGGAGAGGTCGGGGTCCGGCACGTGCGGCACGATCTCGTGCCCGGACATCGGAATGATGCCCCACGTCGGCTTGTGACCGAAGACGCCGCAGAAGTGCGCCGGGGTGCGGATGGAACCGCCGATGTCGGAACCGGCCTCCAAGCCGCTGAATCCCGCTGCCACCGCAGCGGCACTACCGCCGGACGAACCGCCGGGCGTTCGCTCGGTGTTCCACGGGTTGTTGGTGGTGCCATAGATGGGGTTGTAGCTCTGTACATCGGCAAGGTCCACAGGCACGTTGGTCTTGCCGAGGAAGTGGGCGCCAGCGGCGCGAAAGCGGCTCACCGCGAGACCGTCGGCGTCGGCAACGTTGTCGCGCTGCGCCTCGATGCCCCATGTCGCTGGCGTCCCAGCCATGACATAGGATTCCTTGATGGTGAGGGGAACGCCGTGCAGGGGGCCGAGGTGTTCGCCCCGAGCCAAGGCGGCGTCCGCGACTTGAGCCTCTTCGAGCGCCTGCTCGAACCTTCGCACCACGACGGCATTGAGGGCACCGTCATGGCGCTCGATGCGGTCGATGTAGTGGCGCGTGAGTTCCACCGAACTCAACTCCTTGCGGCGCAGTAGTTCGGCAAGTTCGGTGGCAGGTTGGAACGCAAGCTGCTCGGACATGGACGGCTTCCCTTTGGCGAGGTGCGAGAGACGCTAGCCTACCAGCCCCCTAGCGCGCTCTTGCGGGCGCGTTGGCAGTTCGCTGCGCGAAATTGCTGGGAGGTTGGGCCGGCGCATTTGATCCCATGCGCGCCTACAATCCCCGTCGCCGTTCCTGAGGCGCTGTCCACGCCTCCCGCCAAGGACAAACGCAAGGCGCACGAGTGGCAACAAGCCGCTATGACTACATCATCGTCGGCGCCGGCTCTGCGGGCTGCGTGCTGGCGAATCGACTCTCGGCGTCTGGTTCGCTGCGCGTGCTGCTCATCGAAGCCGGTGGTCACGACCGCAGCGCGGCTTTGCGAATGCCCGCCGCGTTCGCCGAAGCGATGAAGCGGCGGCGCAGCAACTGGGGCTACGTCACGCAACCGGAACCGGGGCTCGACGGCCGGCGGCTCGATTGCCCGCGCGGCAAGGTGCTGGGCGGATCGTCGTCCATCAACGGCATGGTGTATGTGCGCGGGCACCGGCGCGACTTCGACCAGTGGGAAGCGCTCGGCGCCGCCGGCTGGAACTACGGCAACTGCCTGCCCTATTTCCGCCGTGCCGAGACATGGCAGGGCGGTGCCGATGATTTTCGTGGTGGCGACGGCCCGCTGCGCACGACGCTCGGCAGCCAATACGACCGCAATCCCCTCTACGGCGCCTTTGTCGAGGCTGGCTTGCAGGCCGGCTATCGGCACACCGAGGACTGCAACGGCCGCTCCCAGGAAGGCTTTGGCGCGTTCCAGATGACCGTGGACGGCAGCGTGCGCGCTTCGGCGGCGCGCGCCTATCTGAAACCGGCAGCGCGGCGGACGAACCTTGATGTGGTCACGAACGCGCTTGCGGACCGGTTGCTGTTCGACGGCAAGACTGCCGTAGGCGTCACCTTTCGGCGAGGCCGTCGCTCCATCAAGGTGCTGGCGAAGCGGGAGATCATTCTGGCGGCTGGCGCCATCGGGTCGCCAGCGCTCCTGCAACGCTCGGGCATCGGTCCTGCCGATGTCCTTGAAGATGCCGGCGTTGCGTTGCGCCACGAACTGCCTGGCGTCGGCGAGAACCTGCAGGATCACCTCGAGGTCTATTGCCAGTACCGCTGCCGCCAGCCCATCACGTTGAACGGCCGGCTGAACGCCCTCGGCAAGGCGTGGATCGGCCTGCGCTGGGCGCTCGGCACCGGCGGACTCGGCAGCACCAATCACTTTGAGGCCGGCGCGTTCGTGCGTTCGTCCGGAGACGTCGACTGGCCGGATGTGCAGATGCACTTTTTGCCCGCCGCGGTGCGCTACGACGGCCGCCAGGCGTTGCGTGGTCATGGATTTCAGGTGCATTTGGGGGCGAACAAGCCCTTCAGCCGAGGCAGCGTGGCGATCGTGTCGGCGCGGGCGGAGGACGCCCCTCGCATTCGCTTCCAATACCTCACCGACGAGCGGGATGTGTGCGTGTGGCGCGATTGCATGCGTCTGACGCGCGGGATCATGGCGCAGCCGGCGCTCGCGGCCTACCGGGACGAGGAACTGCAGCCGGGCGCGGCGGTCACGAGCGATGCCGAGGTCGACCGCTGGGTCCGCGCCAACGCCGAAAGCGCCTACCACCCCTGCGGCGCCTGCCGGATGGGTGCGGCCGAGGACGACGACGCGGTGGTGGACCCGCAATGCCGGGTGCGCGGTCTGGCCGGGTTGCGTGTGGTCGATTCGTCCGTTTTCCCCACAATCACCAACGGCAATCTCAACGCTCCCACCATCATGGTCGCCGAACGCGCCGCCGACATGGTCCTCGGCAGGCCTCTTCTGGCATCGACCACCACCCGGTAAACCTTGAGCCGCACCGGGCGGCAGGTCGCGTTGGCTGCCCCGTTCGTTACACTCGCGGACGACCGCCGTGACGGAATGCGGCAAGGGGAGGAAGCATGAAGTTCGGGGTCTGTGTCGCCACCAACATCAACGACTGGCAACTCTTGGTTCACGCCGAGAACGAGGGCTTCGACCACGGCTGGGTGCCGGACTCGCAGATGATCTGGTCCGACTGCTACGCCACGCTCGCGCTGGCGGCGCACCACACCTCCACCATCCGTCTCGGCACCGGCGTCGCCATCGCCGGCACCCGCATCGCGCCGGTTACCGCACACTCCATCGCCTCCATCAACCGCATCGCGCCGGGGCGCGTCTTCCTCGGCATCGGCACCGGCCACACCGCCATGCGGGTGATGAACTTCAATCCCATGAAGGCGCCGCCGTTCCGCGAATACCTGCGCGTGGTGCGCGCCCTGCTCAACGGCGAGGAGGTGGAGTTCACCCTGAACGGCGAAACCCGCACCATCGAGATCATCCACAAGGAACTCGGCTTCATCGACACCGAGCACCGCATCCCGATGTATGTCGCGGCGAATGGCCCGCTAGCGCTCAAGGCGGCCGGAACCTACGGCGACGGGCGCATCTCCGGCGGCGCGGAATCGGCGGACGCATTCCGCGCCAGCATGGCAAGGGTGCGGCGGGGCGCGGAGGAGGCGGGGCGCGATGCGAGCGCCATGCACACCGCCGAACTCACCTTCGCCTGCATTCTCGAGCCGGGCGAGGGACTCGATTCGGATCGGGTCAAGGGCGAGTGCGGCTCGATGGTGTCGAGCGCCTGCACGGGCTGTGGGAGGCGGTGCAGCTACGCGGCAACGAGGACTTCATCGGCGACGACATCCGCGATGTGTGGGAGCAATATCGCGACTACGTGGCGGGCTTCAACGTGCCGCGCGAGGCAGCCGGCCAACTCGTCCACCGCGGCCATTGCACCTATCTGCCGGCCGAGGAGCGGCGCTTCGTGACGCCGGCGATGATCCGCGCCAGCGGTGCCCTCGTCGGCACCCCGGAGCAGATTCTCGACATGCTGCGCGAGAAGGAAGCGAACGGCCTCAAGGAGGTGGTTTTGCTGCCGCCGATGGCCATCGCCCGCGATAACCTCACGCGGTTTCGCCGCGAAATCATCGACCGCTATTGAGGCTCGAAAGTCGAGGAGGGTTCCGTGATCCCAAGACTTGCCGCATGGATTGCCGGTGTCCTCGTCGTCGCCGTGCTGGTGTTCCTTTCGGCGCCCATCGATCCGATGGGACGAATTGCCGGAACCCGCCTCGGCGGCCCACCGGCAGCGGACCAAGACCCCACCTGGACTGACTACGGCCGCCGCCAAATCGCCGTGGAGACGCGCACGGCGTATGGTATCCGCCACTCCGTCACGACCACATCCTGGGTCGCCGACGGCAACCTCTACGTTCCCTGCGCCCGCTGCGACGGCAAGCGCTGGCCAGCCAACGTCGCCCGCGACAACCGTGTCCGCCTCAAGATCGACGGCGAAATCTACCGCCGCCACGCAGTTCGCATCACCGACGCCCCGGAACGAGCCCGAATCCTCACCGCCATCGGCCGCGATCCCGCCAGCCCCACCGCCGTGTTCCGCATGGAACCCCGTTGAGCCGAAGCAAGGGCCCGACGCCCGGGTGGGTCAGCGGGGCGCGTCGCTCCAAGGCTGCCAGCCGGTACCTCGATGACCGAAGTCCACCGCTCCCGGATGGAGCAGTTCGGCCAGGATCTCCGCTGACTCCACGACGCGTGGACCGGGCCGGTTGAAGTACTGATTGCCGTCGGTCACATGGACGCGTCCGGCGCGCACCGCAGACAGCCCTGCCCAGTCGGGGTGCGTCGCGAGGGGATGCATCTCCTTGCGGGACCGCTCGATGTCGAACCCGCAGGGCATGATGGCGATCACGTCCGGGTCGCGGCGCACCAGTTCGTCCATGGAGAAATACCCGGAGTGGCGGCCGGGCTCGCCGATCATGATGGTCCCGCCGGCAATCCGCACCAGTTCGGGCACCCAGTTCTCGGCGTGCATGAGCGGATCGATCCACTCGACGCAGGCAATCGTGGGGTGGTTCCCGAGCGCCTCCGTACACGCGCGGACCGCGTCGAGCCTTGCGGTTAGGTTGTCCACCAGCCTTTGGCCGCGCTCGGGGGCGCCGAGAGTAGTCGCGACCTTGCGGATGTCCCGCCAGACATCGCCAAGGTCCATCGGCTCCAGGGAGACCACGAGGGGACGCGAATGCACCAACTCCCGAACCGCTCCCTCCACGTCCGACAGGCTGACGGCGCAGACCTCGCACTGCGTCTGCGTGATGATGTGGGTCGGAGCCAGGCGGTCGAGCAGCACCGGGTCGACCTGATAGACGGAAAGCGCCTCGGCGACTAGGCTCCGGACTTGCACGTCGATTCGTCGACTCGTTGCGCCAGCATCCACCTTGGAGGACGAACAGGCCGGGAGACGCTCTACGCCCGTCGGGAAGTCGCACTCGTGGGAGCGGCCGACGAGCTGTTTTTCAAAACCGAGCGCGGCGACGATTTCGGTCGCACTCGCGATGAGCGACACGATGCGCGTGTCCGCCATCGAGCCGACCCGCCGCTCCCTAAGCGCTTCCGGCCCGCGTCACTGCGACGGCGCCGGCTCCATGCGCACCGACCGACGAAGCGTTACCCGGCTGAAGAGCAGCGGCAGGAACAGTGCCATGCTGATCAGCGTGTTACGGAAGAACGGAATGGCCTGCACGTAGCAGTCCACCAGTCCCGCCGGGTTGTGCGGGTAGCGGATGCCGTCGCCGAATGCCCACACGCCAAAGTTGGAAACCACGAAGAAGGTGACCGCCGAGGCGAGTCCAGTGGCGGCGATGCGCGGCCAAGTCCGGTGGCGACGCAGCAGGAAACCGCATGTCACGACCAGCGCGACCGAGAGATACAGCACCGGTTGTCCGGCGTAGAAGGCCCAGTCGGCGCGACCGGTCAGCAGCCAGATGCCGAGGTCGCCGGCAAGGTAGATCGCGAACGGCACAAGATAGGCGGCACGCCCTGTCGCGTAGCAAGCAGCGCCAAACACACACAGCGGCAGCACCGGGGAGAAGTTCCAGGGATAGGCGGTGCTCGCGGGGTCAATCGGGATGCCGACCGCATGCAGGACATACGGTGCGAGCCGGAACGCGAGCGCCACCAGGACGAACCCGGCCAGTGTCGAGCCTCGCACCTGCAGCATGGATCACCTCCCTGTCAGTGAGGCCACAAGATCATGGATCGCCTGGATGCTGTCAAGGTGCGCGTCCAACGTGGCCCACCGAGAGGCGGGGCCCTTTCACGGAGGTGCAGGCTGCCCAAGCAAAGGCCGAAACGAAGTGTTGCGCGGACTACACGGCGGCATAGCCGTCGCGCTATTCTTCTCCGCAACCTCCAACGCAACGCCGTCCCCTTGCGAGTTCGCCGGTATGTGAGGGATGTACATGGGCAGTTCCACCCTCGTCGCCAGAGCCATCGTCGTCGGGTCATACCCGGCGGTGGTTGCCTGCGGCTTCGGTGTGTATGTCGCTCTGGCTACCCAAGCGGTGCATGTCACCGCTGCCGCGTACGTAGCGGTGCTCGCCGGCGCCGCACTCGTGACCCTGCACGAGTTGCGGTGGCCGTACCGGACGAGGTGGCGGCCAGACTTGCGCGAGGTCAGAACCGACCTGCTCTTTATGCTCGTCGTTCAGGTGGCGTTGCCCTATCTCCTGTCCATCACCTTGGTGATCTTCCTGGCAGAACAGATGCGTGACGGCGGTTTCACGGTGTCGCAGTTGTGGCCTCACGAGTGGCCGGTGTTTGCCCAGGCAGTGTTGATGGTGGCCGCCGCCGACTTTTTTCGTTACTGGCTGCACCGTGCCTTCCACAAATACGAGATCATGTGGCGTTTTCACGCAGTACATCATTCGCCGCACCGGCTCTACTGGTTCAACGTGGGCCGCTTCCATCCCGTCGAGAAAGCCATCCAGTTCGCCGTGGACACACTCCCCTTCGCCCTCTTGGGGGTATCGGCGGATGTGCTTGCCGCCTATTTCGTCTTCTACGCGATCAACGGGTTCTTCCAGCACTCGAACTGCGACCTGCGCTTGGGACCCCTCAACTACATCGTCAGCGGACCGGAACTGCACCGCTGGCATCACTCCGAGTTTGCTCGGGAGTCCGACACCAACTTCGGCAACAACCTGATCATCTGGGACCTCATGTTCGGCACGCGATTCCTGCCTTCCGACCGTAGGGTGGGTCGGCTAGGGCTTGTCAATCGCAGCTACCCAACCGGGTTCATTCGGCAGATGAAGACCCCGTTCGTGCCGGGTCTGGACAAGCGCTGATGTCCCGGCGGATGGGCCACCTGCTCGCCAAGGCGGGCTTGGCTGCACGCCACGGCCGCCGCTTCGCGCGACGGATGGCCGCCACCAAATCGCCAGGGGAAACGCAGCAGCGGGTGCTCGAGCGCATAGTGGCCAATGGTGCGGACACCGCGTTCGGCAAGCGTCACGGGCTTGCCGCGGTGCAGACCCTTGCCGACTTTCGCCACGCGGTTCCGGTGCAGACCTACGAGGATCTGCGGCAAGACATCGACGCGCAGGAGTCCACCGGTGAGCCGAGGCTTACCGCCGACCGTCCCGTGTATTACAATCGCACGAGCGGCACTGTCGCAGAGCCGAAGAACATCCCGGTGACGGCAGCGGGCCTCACGCGGATCCAGCGGAACCAGCAGCTCGCTGCCCATGCGTTCTCGCGATGGCCAGGTCTGTTCGGCGGCAAGGTGTTCGCTATATCCGGGGCCGCGGTGGAGGGCCACATGCCGGGTGGGACGCCCTTCGGCTCCGCGTCAGGCTTGCTGTACGAAAGGCAGCCGAAAATCCTCCGTGCACGTTACGTGTTGCCGGCGGAGCTGTCCGCTGTCGAAGACTATGAGCAGCGGTATCTCGCGATGGCAGTGTTCGGCGTCGCCGAATCCCGCGTCACGTGTGTGGCAATGCCGAACTCCTCGACGCTGGTGCGCCTGCTCGACATCATCAACCAACGCCCGGACGATGTTCTGCGCATGGTGGCGGACGGTCGCTTGCCCCGACGGGTTCGCTCGGCAGCAACACCCGGGCGCCGTCCAGGTCGGGCGGCCCAGCTTCGCGCGACACTGGAGGCCCGCGGCAGGCTGACCTACGCGGACATGTGGCCGCATCTTGCCGGCGTCGTGACGTGGACGGGAGGCAGTTGCGGGGTGGCTATCCGGGCGCTCAAGCCCATGCTTCCCGCCGACTGCGGAGTCATTGAACTGGGCTACGTTGCGAGCGAAGTCCACGGCACGGTCAACGTCGATCCGCAACGCGACGCTTGCCTTCCCACGTTCGATCAGACCATCTTCGAGTTCGTGCCGCGAGAGCAGTGGGAGGCCGGCGCTTCGACGGAAACGATCGGCCTTGCCGAACTCGAGGAGGACGAGGACTACTACGTGATCGTAACGACCGCCGACGGCCTCTACCGATACGACATGAACGACATCGTGCGCGTCACGGGCAGGATCAATGACACGCCGACATTCGCCTTTGTGCAGAAGGGGAAGGGCGTCACCAGCATCACCGGAGAAAAGGTGTCCGAGTCGCAAGTGTTGGACGCCGTATGCACGGCACTGCAGGATCGGGACATCGAGCCAAGCTTCTTCGTCGCCTTGGCGGACCCCGATGCGGCCGCGTACACGCTCTACCTGGAGACGCGCGGGGAAGCCCCGCCGGACCCGGGTCTCGCCGCGTCGGTCGAGGCTCATCTGGGGCGGGTGAACATCGAGTACCAAGGCAAGCGCGACAGTGCCCGCCTGAGACCGATGCGCGTCGTATGGCTGGTGCGCGGCACCGGCGAAGCGTATCGGGCGCAGCGTGTGGCCGTTGGGCAACGCGATGCCCAGTTCAAGTACCTGCACCTTCAGTACGCGGGCGAGTGCCCATTCGACCTCGATGCATGTGCGCGGCCGGCATGAACGACGATGAAGATCACCCGACCGTCCGTTTACGCTTTCCCGGTGCCTTTCAAGGTCGTCTTCCGGCACGCTTCAGCGAGTCGCGACCGGGCCGAGAACCTGATCGTCGCGTTGCACGGCGAGAACGGCGACGTGGGCTACGGCGAGGGATGCCCGAGACAGTACGTTACGGGCGAGACGGTGCCGGGTGGATTGGCGTTCATTCGCGCCCATGCGGACTCGTTCGTTTCGGACGTGCGCGATCTGGACAGCCTGCGCGCCTGGATCCATGCGCACCGCGATGCCATCGACCGCAACCCCGCCGCCTTTTGCGGTATGGAAACCGCCGCGCTCGACCTGTTCGGACACGCTAGCGGCCAATCCTTGGAAGAGCTGATTGGACTGCCGCGGCTGCAGGGGTCCTTCCGGTACACGGGCGTACTCGGAGACGCGCCGTACCCGGTGTATCGCTGGCAGCTCCACCGCTACCGCAGGCGCGGCTTTTCCGAGTTCAAGGTGAAGTTGTCTGGGCAGGCGGCCCGGGACCGGCGAAAGGTACGCGCCTTGGCCGGGCCGTCCTATTCCGTTCGGCTGGACGCCAACAATCTATGGACCTCGGCGGACGACTGCATCCGCCACCTAGCCGGACTGCCGGGACAGCAATTCGCGATCGAAGAGCCACTCGACGTTGGCGACCTCGAAGGCTTCCGCGCCGTGGGCGAGGCATTGTCCATGCGGGTCATACTCGACGAGAGCCTGCTGCGCGTTGAGCAACTCGAATCGCTGCCGGACCCGGAGCGCTGGATCGTCAACTTGCGAGTGTCAAAGATGGGCGGAATCCTGCGATCCATCGATTTGGCGAAACGTGCGGCCAGGCTCGGTATCGCCGTGGTCGTTGGCTGCCAGGTCGGGGAAACCAGCATTCTTGCCCGGGCTGCCTTGCCGGTCATGCGCTCTGTCGGCGCGAACTTGGTCGCGGCCGAAGGCGCATACGGGACTTGGTTGCTGCAACGCGATCTGACGTCGCCTTCACTAACTTTCGGCGACGCTGGTGAGCTCGAGGTCCATGACCTGTCGCGCGAGCCAGGCCTCGGGCTCGTCGTCTTCCCCGATGAACTGACGCTCCTGGAGCACGTGTGAACCGCTGGTTCGCTCTTGCCGTCTTGCTTCTTGGGTTTGGATTCCTGGGCCGTGTCGCTGGCCAGCTCATCCAAGTCATTGCGCCGGTGGAGTTTCTTCCGCCGCTGGACGCGTGGCAGGGCAGCAATCTGCCCTATCCCCTGCTGTTCGCCGTCCAAATGGCGATTGTCGTCCTGATCGCGTTCCTGTCCGCGCGGATGGCTGCAGGACGCCCGGTACTGCCCCCGCGAATGGCGGGCCCGGTGGTCGTGCTCGCAGTAATCTACTTCAGCGTAATGTCGACCCGGCTGGTCCTTGGTCTCACTGCGATGGCCCACGTCAAATGGTTCGCCTCTCCGATACCGGCCACCTTCCACCTCGTCCTTGCAATCATTGCCTTGGCGACGGGCATCTACGCACGGGTCATGCCTGCAGGAAGGTCGAAATGAAGGATTGACGAACCAGCGCCGAGGGCCGCCGGCATGGTGGCTGTTCCCAACGACAGAACAGGCGACGGATCGCCTCGAATGGCTTCCGAGCCCGGCATTTCGCGGTCACTGCCTTCAGCGGCGGTGGGACCAGGCGGGGGACCGCGCCGAGGTTTACCTACCCCACTCGATTGATCAGTTTCGCCAGACTTGCGACGTGCTGGTTGAGACTGGATCGGCCCCTGTCGCTCAGCTCGTACCACGTCACGGGTCGTCGGCCGCGGAAGCTCTTCTCTGCCACGAGATGCCCGCTGTCCTCCAGCTTGCGAAGGTGAGTGCCCAGACTGCCGTCGGTTTCTCCCAAGACCTTCTTGAGGCGACTGTAGGACATCGAATCGTGCGCGGAGAGCAACACGCAAATCGCGAGCCGAACGCGGTGTTCGAGCAGTCCCCGCAGTGCCGCCAGCTCGTCCATGCCGTCGATGTCCGGGTCAGTCCGCTGCACGCTTAGCCGCCTGTGCGCCGAGCCATGCCTGTGCCGCCAGGGTGGTGGCGACCGTTACACCTGCCGTGGTGGCTCCGTACTCGGGCAGATAGAGTGTGAACAGGTAACCCGCTGCCAGAACGACGCCGACGGGCATCAGTCGCCGCTCCAAGTGCAGTCCGGCCAGGAAGTAGGTCAATGCGAGTAGCAAAATCCACAGTGAGCTTACGCCCGCCCATGTCAGTTGACCCGATGCGATGAGACCCATGCCGAGCACCCCCGCACTGAAGAACGCCAGGAAGTGGCCGATCCAACGCTTCCCCGCCCGGCGATCTGCCTGCCCAGTACGACGGCCTGCCTGCACGGCGAGCCGCCAGGTCAGAAGGCCCCCGAGTGGACCTGCGACGGTCCAATAGATGCCGACCCAAGCGGAACCGGGCCCGACGACGTCAACGAGGGGAAACCCGACTAGGCAAATTGCGGCCCAGAGCAAGTAGATTGCCGGCACATGCGTGGGTTGAGCGCCCTCCGCCGCCGCCCGAACATAGGCGAGGTCGTCCTTGATTGAAGCTGCGTCAGTCACGTGCTTTCTCCTCCTGAAATGGACTCAGACCAAATGCTCTCACCTGCATCGTACTCTGAATTGCAGAGTTAATCAAGGCAACTGGCCACACGAACAAATAGGGCCTTCGCGTAGACGGCCCATCGGTGCTGCGGGAGAGGTGACTCTGGCGTTTGGGTTCCGCCACGCGACGACCATGCGCCCAGCCACAGCGGCGTTTCGTCGCCCTCTCTGCGCGCATTCATGGATGATTCGGGCTAGGCTGAACCGGTGCTGACCATTGCCCTGTACGAACCCGAGATTCCGCCCAACACCGGGGCGCTGATGCGGCTGGCCGCAAACACCGGGGCGGAGCTTGCACTCATCGAGCCTTTGGGGTTCGAGTTGACCGACACGCGGCTAAGGCGTGCCGGGCTCGACTATCGCGACCTCGCCATCACGACCGTGCATCCGAACTACCCGGCGTTCCAGGGCTCCGTTACCGGGCGTCGGACGCTGGCGTTCAGCAGCCGCGGCGAGACGCGCTACGACACCATCGACTACAGAACGGACGACGTGCTCCTATTCGGTCCCGAGTCCAGCGGCCTCCCGGAGGCAATCCTCGCCTCCTTCCCGGCAACCGAGCGCGTCCACATCCCCATGCGCCCCAACTCGCGCAGCATCAACCTCGCCAACTCGGTCTCCATTGCCCTATACGAGGCGTGGCGCCAACTCGACTTTGCCTAAGGAGGCATTAGCGACCCTCCGCCCATGAAGCCCGCCGGCAAACACCAAGGCAACAGCCCCTGCCATGCGAGGGCCTCGCTGGACGGAGGGCGTCCCGCCCTCCAAAGCGTGCCGAAGGCGCGCACGCAGCGGAGCCGGCCAAGGCCACCGCCACTCGCGTTCCAGACAGCGCCAACAAAGCGCCAGCCCCGAACAACCCCACCGACAAACCAGCCTCTACTCGCCAGCGGCGGCGCCGTCACACCCCCAATAGCCGCGTGCCGATGAACTCCCGGAAGGGGCGGTTGCAGCCGACAGCGGTAGCGACGCCGGCGGTCAGTGCGCCGGCGGCCATGAACAGCAATGGCACGTTCTGGTCCACGGCGTCGGCGAGGACGCCGGCGAGGCCCATGGCCAGCGGTACGGTGCCGCCGATGACGGTCATCATCACGCTCATCACCCGACCGCGCAGTTCGTCGGGGGTGGTCGCCTGCATCAGCGTCGTGAAGGCCACCGTCATGATGCCCATGAAGACGCCGTTGACCGCGTTGGCCGCGAGCAGGATGTAGGGCGATTCAGCAACGCCCATGAGGAAGGTTGCGCCGGCCATGGTGAAGAGCGCGCTGAGGCCGCAGACCAGGCGTGCCGGCCCATCGATGCGAACCAGGCCAGCGAATGCCATGCCGGCGACATTGCCGGCCGCCATCGCCGCCATCAGGTAGCCGAACCAGTCTGGCGCGAGTCCGCGATGCTGGTCCAGCAGGATCGGCAGCAAAACGCCGGTCGGTGCCGAAACGAGGTTGAGCACGGCAAACGCGAGCACCATGTTGCGCAGGCCCGGTCGATTCCAGACGTGGCCGAGGCCGGTGGCGACGTCCGAGACGAAGGCGGAGAACAGCGCCCGCATCGACGGCGGCGCATTGGGAAGGGTTTGCGGCACGCGAATGAATGTCTCCGAGAGGGCCGAGACGAGATAGGTGACGCCGTTGGCAAGGAACAGCGCCGGTGCGCCGAGCAGGCGAAACAGCACCCCGCCGATGGCGGTGCCGATGCCCATGCTGGCGGTCATGGAGAAGCTGTTCATGGCATTTGCCGTGGACAGCCGCGTGGTCGGGACGAGGTTCGGGATCGATGCCATCACCGCCGGGCGAAAGAACGAGCTGACGATGCCGGTGAGCACGCCGGATACGACGAGCGCCGCCACCTTCGCGCCCACTGCGCCATCGACCGCCAGAAAGGCGAAGCCGAGGCAGAGTGCGGCGACGCCGAGCAGGCAGTCGCCGATGACGATCAGCCGCTTGCGGGAGTAGCGATCGGCGATGGCGCCGCCCACAGGCCCGAGGATGACTCCCGGAAGCGCGGCGGCCATGGACACCAGTCCCATGGTGGTGGCGGAGCCAGTCTCTTGCAGCAGCCAGTACACCGTGGCGATCTGCGACAGCGAAATGCCGACGCCACTGACGGTCTGGCCTTGCCAAAGCAGCAGGAAATGGCGGTTGAAAAGCCGCTGTGGGGTGCCGTCGTCGGTCGCAGACTCCGCGTCGCTTAGCTGCACCGGGGTTGAGGTCGGCGGGCCTATGCGCTGGATGCTGCTGCCGACCGTGCGTGTTCGGCGGGCTCGTCGCCTTGGTCTTGGAACACCGGCGGACGGCCGTGCAGGCTGATGCGGTGGATCAGCCGGGTGTCGTGGTCGCCGGTGGCAGCTGCTATGGGCGTGGCGCTGTGCATGGTGGTGGGGTTGTCCCACATGAGGAGGTCATGGCGGCGGTGGGTGTGGGCGGCGAGGAAGCGTTCTTGCAGAGCGTGCTGGCAGAGCTCCTCGAGTAGTTCCTCTGCCGCTTGTTGCTCCATGCCGACAATGCCCTGGCTGGTGCCGGTGATGGCGTAGAGGGTCTTCTGGCCGGTGATGGGGTGGCGCCGTACCAGCGGATGCTGGACGGTTTCCTGGGGGTCCAGCCACTTCAGCGGGAGCGGAACGTGGTCGCCAGGGCGCGCCACTACGGAACGGCCGTGAAGGTGCAGAACTGTCAGGCCTTCGATGCGGCGCTGCATCGCCTTCGGCAGGGCGTCGTAGGCGGCGGCCATGTTGCAGAAGCGGGTTGCGCCACCAGTGTCGGGCGCCTGCACGGAGTACAGCATCGTCACCGACGACACCTGATCGCGAAAGGATTGATCCGTGTGCCAATGCGCCGCGCCCTTCGGCTCGCGCTTGGTGTCGATGCCGATGTTGGTGATGCGGACGATTTCTGGATGCTCGGGATCGCCGGGGTTCTTGGTCAGGTGGATGGGCTCGCCCAGGCGCTTGGCGAAAGCGACGTAGGCATCGTCGGTGAGCCCCTCGGTGCGTAGGACGACGAAGCGGCTGCGGTAGAGCGTGAGCAGGAGTTCGCGCACGCCAGCATCGCTCACCTCGACCGTGTCGAGATCGAGGATCTCGGTGCCGAAGTTTCCGGGAAGAGGACGAGAGACGAACTCCACGGCGCTCACCTTCGATTGGATTGCACCGGGGACTTTAGCAGGGTCTTCGGCTTCACCCACGAGCGGGGCTTGCGGCGTTCCATTGAACGTACAATCGCGTCCTTTGTCGGCGACGGTTGGAGGGTGGCGGTGAGCGAAGCATCGAGAAGTGATTGGCTGGCGGATCCGGCAAGCATCGGCCTTGATCCGGAGGCGCTCGACAACCTGCGTGAGCGGGTGCGCAAGGAGGTGGACGAGGGCCTCTTGCCGTCGGCGCAGATTGCGGTTGCCCGCGAGGGGCGCCTTGGCCTCTTCGAGACGTTCGGCAACGAGACGAACGACTCGCTCTATTGCATCTTCTCCTCCACCAAGGCCATCACTTCGGCGGCGGCGTGGCTCCTGATCGAGTCCGGCGACCTCTCGGTGGACGAACTCGCCGGCGACATCGTTCCGGAGTTCGCCACCAACGGCAAGGAAGTCGTGACGGTGGAGCAGCTCTTCCTGCACAGCGCCGGTTTCCCGTCCGCGCCGTTCCGCCCAACCGACTGGCTGGACCACGAGCGCCGCCTGCAGCGCTTCTCCACGTGGCGGCTCAACTGGGAAGCCGGCTCGAAGTTCGAATACCACCCCACGTCCAGCATGTGGGTGATCGCCGAGATCATCGAGCGCCGGAGCGGCCGCGATTTCACCGAGTTCGTGCGTGCAGAAATCGCCGAACCCTTGGGCCTGCCGGACATGTTCGTGGGCTTGCCGGCGGCACGCGCCAAGGACGTGGCGGAACTCACGCACTGCGGCGACCCCTTGACCAGCGAAGACTACGCTCGCCTCGGCCTGCCGGAGCCTCCGGTGACGGAAGTGACGGAGGAGGTGATCCTCTCGTTCAACTACCCGGAAGTGCAGGCCGTCGGCGTGCCGGGCGGCGGCGGCATCATGACCGCCGCTGAGGTCGCCCTCTTCTACCAAGGCTTGCTGCACGGAGGCAGCGTCGGGCGGAGGCGCGTCTGGGAAGACTCGACCCTCGAAATGGCACGCACCGTGCGCAGCGGCGACCTCTTCGATCCCCTGTCGAAGAAGCGCGTGAATCGCGGCCTCGGCATCGTCGTTGCGGGCGACAAGGATCGCAACTTCCGCGGCTTCGGCCACGACAACTCGCCCTTGGCGTTCGGCCACGGCGGTGCCGGCGGCCAGATCGCCTGGGCCGACCCCGCCACCGGCATCTCCATCGGCTATTGCACCAACGGCCACGACCGCAATCCGATTCGCATGGGTGGGCGGGGCGTCGGTATTTCCAGTCGCGCAGCGGTGTGTGCGGCGGCCTGATGCCCTTGGGGGGCGAGGGCATCCTGCCCTCGCTCGCGCCGACAGGCGCGCCTTCAAGCAGACCCAAGGCGCAGAGAAGCAAACCTATGGTTCAGGCAATTGCAGCATTGGCGGCGCTTGCGCTCGCCGTCGGTATGGCCAGCGCGGCGAACAAGGCCGGCGAGAAGTTCCGCGACTGCGCTAGCTGCCCGGAGATGGTGATCGTCCCGGCCGGCTCTTTCCAGATGGGCACGCCACCGGAGGACACCCGCAGCTTCGGCTACGAGCGACCGGTGCATCGAGTGCGCCTCAGGAGGTCGTTCGCGATGGGCGTTGCGGAAGTGACCTTCGCCGAGTGGGACGCTTGCGTCGCTGCCGGCGGCTGCGCTTCGTACAGTCCGCCCGACAACGGCTGGGGACGCGGTGCGCGCCCCGCCATCAACGTCAACTGGGCTGACGCGCGCGGCTATGCGCGTTGGCTGTCGTCCCGAACCGGGCGCAGCTATCGCCTGCCGAGCGAGGCCGAGTGGGAATACGCGGCCCGTGCCGGCTCCGAAGGAGCCTACGCCTGGGGCGACGACATCGGCACAAACCGCGCCAACTGCCTCGACTGTGGCAGCGAATGGGACACACGATCCCCGGCCCCAACACGCTCCTTTCCTGCCAATGAGTGGGGCCTTTTTGACATGCACGGCAACGTCTGGGAATGGACCCAAGACTGCTGGCACGACAGCTACCAGAGGGCTCCCGCCGATGGCAGCGCGCGAGAAGCACGAAGCGGAACCACTTGCCATGCCCGCGTCCTCCGGGGCGGCTCTTGGTACAGCCGCCCCCGCAGCCTGCGCTCCGCCACCCGCTACACCTACAACCCAGACCGGCGCTACTTCAACACAGGATTCCGCGTAGTCCGCTCGCTCTGACCGACGAGGCTTGTGCGGTGCCTCGCGTCGTAGAGTGCCAAGCCCAGACCGGCGCTACTTCAGAACAGAAGAACATCCGCCACACAAACATTTCGTCCTACACAACGTGGGCCATCTCCCACGCGATTTCCTGTGCGTGCTCTCGCTGGGCCTTTTCGCGGAGGGATCGGGCAATCAGCCGGTAAGGGTGCCGTCTCGGAGGCGTCGCGAACTCGGTGGCTGGCAGGATGTCGATGCCGTCGGAAGTCCGGCGCGTGCGTTGTTCTAGGCAGACTGCAACTCGGCGGGTGTTCGGATGGTCCTCGGCCAGCTTGCGCAGTCCACGCAGGTGGCGATTCGACAAGTTAGTGCTTGCCTTGGCCTCCACCGCCAGCGCCATGTTGCCGAGGATGAAATCCACCTCCAAGCCACGCGAGGCGCGTTCGGACAAGGGCTAGTAGCGTGGTGGTTCGATTCCGTCGGTCATGATGCCGGTGCCCCCACAGCCCCTGGCTGTTTCGTCGCCGCACCAAACGCGGATCTGTGCATCGCGATCCATGGAGGTTTCGTGCACCCCTTCCTCGTCAAACAAGCATGTGAGCGAGGTCAGGTGCGTCCCCGCGGCCTTGTTTCGGTTGCAGCTCACGCCGGTGGCCCCTCGGCCATACTTCGAGCGATATCTGCCGGCCACGACCTCTAGCTCCGCGACATAGCGCTCCGGCACGATTTTCCAGATCTTCTTCGAGTAACGTCGGATCCACGGCAGAGTCTCGGGCGACGCGGCCACCGACAGCCAGCCGATGCCGCGCACCGGGTCGTATGGAATGCCCCCAAGGCCGTGCAGGTAGATGTAGCCGAGCCGAGCCTGGGCCGTCTTGAACCCGCGCTTGGCCGCGGCGAGCAGGTGCGGGTACGCGCGAGCGTAGTCGCGGCGGCGAAAGTGCTTCACGCCCTGTCCTTGGGCCTGATAGGTGTCCCGCATCTCGACGAGCGAGGGCACCGGAAGCCGCTCGGCGCTGACGACCATTTCCTCCACGTCATCCGGGTCTGCCACCGCGGTTGTCGGTCCGTCTGTGGCCAAAGCCAATCGTGGGACGAGCCCGACTATTGCCAGTACTGTGATGGCCTTCCGCATGCCGTCACCCCGTTTCGAGGTTCTTTGCGGAATTGTGGAACTGACACGATCGGCTTGTAAAGTCGTGCGTGGCGACACCCTTTCCCGGCACACAAGCATTACGTCCCACGCAAATGTGGGCCATCTCGCACGCCATGGTCGCGGCGCGGGCTCGGGACCCTTCCCGTTCTGACCCTGCGTCCGCATGGAACCCGCAGGTGGGGAAGTCGGACGTGGGAGGCAGCCTGCGCTGTGTAAGACGAGATGTTTGCTGTGTCGGGAAAACGCGCGAGCTTTGATATGGTCGGGTGCCGTGCCCGACTAGACACGGTTGCGTGCCGGGGATCCAGTCGGAACCTGTGCCCTTAGGAAACTACCTGTGCAAGTTTGTGCGGGCCTGTGCCCGCGTCGTCAACATTCGCAATTGGAGAAGCCACATCAACATCCAGACTATCCTCGCCGCTGTGGCGGCCACCGCCTTGGGTGCCGTAGACGCTTTCGGTGTGAACGACGACCACGGGGACACCAACAACGCCGCCACGCTGCTCCCCATTGGACAGTGGAAGACTGGCGTGACTGACGGGCGTGGCGACGTGGACACGTTTCGGGTTGACATGGTCGGACAGGCTGCGGTCGAGCTTCGGTCGAGCGGTCCAACGGACACGGTTGGCACCCTAAAGGACAGTTCCGGAAGACTCATTGCAACAGACGACGACACCGGGCCCGGCCTCAACTTCCGCATCACTGCCGACCTTGACCCAGGCGTGTACTTCCTTGAGGTAGAGGATTACTTCGGAACGCCCGACGGGAACTACGCGGTGGCGGTGCAGCTCGCCGCTTCAGGTGACCACGCCGAGACCCATCAGGCGGCAACGCTGCTCAGGCTCATCACTGCACAGGAGTTGGAGGGAGTCCGCCCGGAGACCCTGCTCTCCACCGCCGGAAGACTCGCTGCGGACGACACGGACATGTTCCGCATAGACGTGCTTCACGACAGCACACCGGTGACGATCCGCAGTGCGGGCAACACAGACACGGTGGGCGAGCTGTACTCCGCCGACGACTCCGGCTTGACCCTCCTTGAACAGGACGACGATAGCGGCCGCATGTGGAACTTCCAGATTGAGACGGTGTTGGACCGGGGAGTTCACTACATTCGCATAGCTGGCGACGACGACACGGGATCGTACAGAATCCTCGCGGTGGCGCACGACCGGCCTGACGAAGCTGACGCAAACCCCTGAAGACACACAAACATCCTCGTCCCACGAAGTACGGCCATCCCGCGCCATCGTCGCGGCGTGGGCTCAGGGCCTTTCCCGTTCGGATGCCGCGTCGGCATGAAACCCTCAGACGGGAGGAGGTCGGAGGTGGGAGGCAGCCTACTTTTTGTAGGACGAAATGTCGTGTCGGGAGAGCATGCAAATCCAAAAGCCAGTTTTGGATTTGCATGTAATTCGTCGGCCGATTGCGCGTGGCCGGTCCTAGTTCACGAACCGTTCACCAGAGCCTGAGGGGTCGCCGCCACTGATCTCGGCTTCGTGGCGGCGCTTGGCTTCGGCGTACAGGGCGTCGAAGTTGATGGGGGCCAGGTTGAAGGCGGGGAAGGTGCCGCGGGAGGCCAGGGAGTCGATGGCTTCGCGGGCGTAGGGGAAGAGGATGTTGGGGCAGGCGACGGCGAGGGCCTGGCGTAGGGGGTCATCGGTGAGGCCTGTGATGCGGAAGATGCCGGCTTGCTGGAGTTCGATGATGAGGAGGGACTCGCCGTCCACCTTGGCGGTGAGGGTGAGGGCCAGGACTACCTCGTGGCGATCTTCGCCGAGAGCGTTGTTCTTGGTGTTGATGTCGATGTGGATCTGCGGCTGCCATTCGGAGCGGAACACCGCCGGCGCGCGGGGGGACTCGAACGACGCATCCTTGAGGTAGATGCGCTCGATGGCGAGGCCGGGTCCTGGTGCGTCTTCGGCCATCAGCGTGCCCTTTTCCTGCCACCCTTGCCGCCGGCGCCTTTGACCACCGGCAGGTTCTGGTTGCGCCATTCCATGATGCCGCCCTTGAGTCGGGAGACGTTCTCGAAGCCGGCCTTGCGCAGCACGGTGCCGGCGGTGCCGGCGTGTTGCCCCATCTTGCACGTCACGACGATGGGCTTGGCCTTGTGCCGTTCGATCTCCGCGAGCCGGGCTGGGAGTGCGGCGTGGGGGATGTTCACCGCATCGACGATGTGCCCCTCGGAGAACTCCTTCTGGTCGCGCACATCGACGATGAGTGCGCCGTCGCGGTTGACGAGGTTGACGAGCTCCTGCGCGGTCACGCCGCGGCCGCCACGAGAGACTTCGTTGCGCACGAAGAGGCCCAGGACAATGAGGAATGCGCTCACCAGGAACGGGTGGTTCATGATGAATTCGAGCAGTCGTTCCATCGGTTAAGCCTGTCAGGACGTGTGCGATCGGCGCGATGGAGGGCGAGACGCCCTCCTTCCGGTGAGGATACTAGGCAAGTCCGAGCACGTCTTCCATGCCGTAGAAACCCGGTTCCCGACCATGCACGAACTGCACGGCGCGGAGGGCCCCGGCGGCAAAGTTCTCGCGGCTGCCGGCACGATGGGTGATTTCGAGCCGTTCGCCGGTGCCGGCGAAGGTGACGGTGTGGTCGCCGACGATGTCGCCGCCGCGCAGGCTGTGAAAGCCGATGCTGCGGCGGTCGCGCTCGCCGGTTTCGCCCTCGCGGCCGTACACGGCGTCGGTGGTGAGGTCCCGGCCCAACGCCTTGGCGAGGATCTCGCCCATGCGGACGGCAGTTCCGGAAGGTGCGTCGATCTTGTGGCGGTGGTGGGCTTCGAAGACCTCCACGTCCACATCGTCGCCCAAGATGCGCGCTGCTTGCTCGACGAGCATGAAGGTGACGTTGACGCCGACGCTCATGTTGGGGGAGAGCAGGATGGGGATGCGCTCGGCGGCCTTGCGGATCGTGGCGAGGGCGTCGGCGTCGAAGCCGGTGGTGCCGATGACCATTGCCTTGCTGGCTTGTGCGCAGAGGCCAACGTGCCGTAAGGCGGCGGAAGGGATGGTGAAGTCGATCAATACGTCGAAGGCGTCGAGGGCGGGCCCAATGTCCTCGCTGATGGTCACGCCTAGGTCGCCGACGCCGGCGAGGCGACCGGCGTCTTCACCCGCTTCTGGGGCGCCGGGGCGGTCGGCGGCGGCGGTGAGGTTCAGCCGTTCGTGGGCGGTGATGCCGGTTACAAGGGTGCGACCCATGCGCCCGGCGGCACCGGCGACCGCGACGCTGATTGCATCATCCATCAGAGCATCCATGCTCGGTTGCTCAACTGCCGAGTCCACCGACGAACTTGCGCACCGAGTCGAACCAGGAGCTTTCGCGCGGGGCGTGTTTGCCGCCGCCGTTGTCGAGGCTTTCCTTGAACTCGCGCAAGAGGTCCTTTTGCTGTTCGGAAAGGCGCACAGGCGTTTCCACCACCATGCGGCACAAGAGGTCGCCGCTCGCACCTCCGCGCAGGGCTGGCACGCCGCGGCCGCGCAGGCGAAAGAGTTTGCCGGTTTGGGTTTCGGCGGGGACGCGCACGCTGACGCGGCCGTTCAGCGTGGGCACTTCGATCTCGGCGCCTAAGGCCGCATCCACGAAGGAGATGGGCACGTCACAGAAAAGGTGCCGGCCTTCGCGCTTGAAGATGTCGTGTTCGGCGATGCTGATCTGGACGTAGAGGTCGCCGGGTGGACCGCCGTTGATGCCGGCCTCGCCCTCTCCCGTCAGGCGGATGCGATTGCCTTCGTCGACGCCGGCGGGGATGTCCACCGACAGGGTCTTGCGCCGTTCGACACGGCCGCCGCCACCGCAGGTTCGGCAGGGATTGAGGATGACCTTGCCGGTGCCGCGGCAGCGCGGGCAGGTTTGCTGCAGGGAGAAGAACCCTTGTGCAACGCGAATCTGGCCGGCGCCGTTGCAGTCGGGGCATGTCGTCGGCGAGGTTCCCGGGGCGGCACCGCTGCCGTCGCAGTCGGGGCAGGTGTCGAGTTTCGGTACGCGGATTTCGACGCTGTCGCCGCCGACGGCTTGCTCTAGAGTGAGGTTCAGCGGATAGCGCAAGTCGGCGCCGCGGCGCACGGAACTGCGGCTGCGGCCGCCGCCACCGCCGCCAAAGATGTCGCCGATGTCGCCGAAAACGTCGCTGAAGATGTCGGCGAAGTTGCCGGTGCTGAAGCCGCCGGTTTCGAAGCCTCGGCCGTCCACCCCGGCGTGGCCGAAGCGGTCGTAGGCCTCGCGCTTCTCCTCGTCTGAGAGCACTTCGTAGGCTTCGCTCGCCTCCTTGAAGCGCTCCTCGGCGTCCTCGTCGTCGGGGTTGCGGTCCGGGTGGTACTTCATGGCGAGACGGCGATAGGCCTTCTTCACGTCGCCTTCGGACGCGCCCCGTTCGACGCCTAGAACGTCGTAGTAATCGCGCTTTGCCGCCATGGCTGCTTGCTGCCAGACTCTGTGCTACTTGTCCTTGCCGGACTTGTCGTCCGATTTCCTGTCGGCGTGTACTTCCTCGAAGTCGGCGTCCACGACATCCTCTTGGCCGCCGCCGGTATTCGCGTTCGGCGCCGCACCCGCGTTGGGGTCGGCGCCCGCGCCGTCTCCGCCAGCGGCCTGCGCCTCGTCAGCATACATCTTCTGTGCCACGGCACCGGTCGCTTCGGTGAGGGCGTTGAGCTTGGCCGAGATGTCCTCCTGGTCTTCACCCTGAATGGCAGCTTCGAGGTCGGCGGCCGCAGCTTCCACCTTTTGCTTTTCTTCGTCGGTGATCTTGTCGCTGGCCTCGCTCACCATCTTGCGGGCCGAATGGACGACGCTGTCGGCTTGGTTGCGCAGGGTCACCATTTCCTCGAATTTGGCGTCGTCCTCGGCATGGGCCTCGGCGTCGCGCACCATCTTGTCGATCTCGTCGTCGGCGAGCCCGCTCGACGCCTTGATGACGATGGACTGTTCCTTGCCGGTGGCCTTGTCCTTGGCGGAAACGTTGAGAATGCCGTTGGCGTCGATGTCGAAGCTCACCTCGATCTGCGGCATGCCGCGCGGCGCCGGTGGAATGTCGGAGAGGTCGAAGCGGCCGAGGGACTTGTTTTGCGCTGCCTGCTTGCGCTCGCCTTGCAGCACGTGAATGGTCACCGCGGTCTGGTTGTCGTCGGCGGTGGAATACACCTGCTGCTTCTGCGCCGGGATGGTGGTGTTCTTCTCGATCAGCGTGTTCATGACGCCACCGAGCGTCTCGATGCCGAGGGAGAGGGGCGTCACGTCGAGCAGGAGCACGTCTTTAACGTCACCCGACAGCACCGCCGCCTGGATGGCTGCGCCCATGGCGACAGCTTCGTCTGGGTTCACGTCGCGGCGTGGTTCCTTGCCAAAGAACTCGCGCACCTTCTCCTGCACCAGCGGCATCCGGGTCTGGCCGCCGACGAGGATCACCTCGTCGATGTCGCCCACCTTGAGGCCGGCGTCGTCGAGCGCCGTGCGGCAGGGGGCCATGGTGCGCTCCACAAAGCCCTCGACCAGGGATTCGAGCTTGGCGCGGGTGAGCTTGATGACGAGGTGCTTGGGCCCGGTCTGGTCGGCGGTGATGTACGGCAGGTTCACCTCCGTCTGCTGGCTGGAGGAGAGCTCGATCTTGGCCTTCTCCGCCGCTTCCTTGAGGCGCTGCTTGGCGATGGGGTCGCCCGTCAGGTCCACCTTGTTCTCGGCCATGAACTCTTGGGCCAGGTAGTCGATGATGGCGAGGTCGAAGTCCTCGCCGCCGAGGAAGGTGTCGCCGTTGGTGGAGAGCACCTCGAACTGGTGCTCGCCGTCGATTTCGGCGATCTCGATGATCGAGATGTCGAAGGTGCCGCCGCCCAAGTCGAACACGGCAATCTTGGAGTCGCCGCGCTGCTTGTCCATGCCGTAGGCGAGGGAGGCGGCGGTGGGTTCGTTGATGATGCGCTTGACGTCGAGGCCAGCGATGCGGCCAGCGTCCTTGGTGGCCTGGCGCTGGGAGTCGTCGAAGTAGGCCGGCACGGTGATGACGGCTTCGGTCACGTCCTCGCCCAGGAATTCCTCCGCGGTCTTCTTCATCTTCTTCAAGACTTCGGCGGAGACTTGCGGCGGCGCGAGTTGCTCGTCATTGCCTTCGACCCAGGCGTCGCCGTTGGCGGCTTCGACGATCTTGTAGGGCACCATGTCGATGTCGCGCTGCACCACGTTGTCTTTGTAGCGACGGCCGATGAGCCGCTTGACGGCGAACAAGGTGTTGGCCGGATTGGTCACCGCCTGACGCTTGGCGCTCTGGCCGACGAGGATCTCGTCATCGGTGTAGGCGATGATGGAGGGCGTGGTGCGGTCGCCCTCGGAGTTCTCGATGACGCGCGCTTCGCGGCCATCGAGCACGGCAACGCACGAGTTGGTGGTGCCGAGGTCGATGCCGATGATCTTGCCCATGTTGGTCTCCGTTGTCCTGCGTGCAGTTCTTTCAGTGGTTCGTTAGGAAGTTGGGTCGAGCGGGCCATTAATCAAGCGGTTTGCGGTGCTACTCGGGCGCCTTGGCCACCAGCACGCGGGCTGGACGCACGAGGCGCTCGTTCAGGGTGTAGCCCTTTTGTACTACTTGCAGCACCGAGCCGGGTTCCGCGTCTGGGTTCGGCACCATGCTCATGGCCTCGTGATAGGAGGGGTTGAACGGTTCTCCCACGGGGTCGATGGCTTCGACGCCGTGGCGACCGAGCGTTTCGCTCATCAGGCGCAGCGACAGTTCGATGCCTTCCACGGTGCTGGCAGCGGCGTCGTGCTCGCTCGCGAGGGCCGAGGCGGCTTCGAGTGCTCGCTCGAAGCTGTCGATGACGGGCAAAAGGTCGCCGGTGAACCTCTCGAGGGCGAACTTGTGGGCATTGGCCACGCTGCGGTCGGCGCGCTTGCGCACGTTCTCCACCTCGGCCGTGGCGCGCAGGGCGCGGTCGTTCAGGCTCTCGATCTCTTCCTGGGCAGCCTCGAGGGCGACGTTCAGGGCGACGATGGTGGTTGCCGGATCTTCAGGCTGTTCTTCCGCCGGCGCGGCGGCATCGGCATCGGACGCATCCGTCTCGGTGGCCTGCTCCGGATCGGGCGGCGTCGTGGCGGCTTCGTCGCCAGCAACTTCGCGGTCTTCCGCGGCACGATTCGTCGCATCAGCGCCTTGTGCCGGCGCGTCATCCGGGCAGGGTTTGTCGGTTTGCATAGGAAGCGGTGATTCGTGCGGTGGTGGAAGGCGGGTAGATGGCGACGATGGCGCCGGAATTCAACCCTCCGGGGGTCGGTGATCCATCGCCGCGCCGAGCAGGCGGGCAGTCACGTCCACCACGGGGATGACCTTTTCATAGGCCATTCGGGTGGGGCCGACGACACCGAGCACGCCGGCCACCTGGCCGTTTGCCTGATAGCGCGCCGTGACGAGGCTGTATTCGTCAAGCGCACGGTAGCCAGACTCTTCGCCGATGAACAGCTGGATGCCGTCGCTGTCGAGGCAGCGGTCGAGCAGGTGGACGATCGCGCTCTTGTGGGCGAAGGCGTCGTACAGCTCGCGCACTGCCTCGATGCTCGGCAGCGAGTCGAGCAGATTCGTCTCGCCGCTGACGACGCAGCCGTCTTCATCCTCCTCGCCTTCGCTCGGGAATGCTTTGCTCGCGACATCGAGAGCCGTTTCCATCAGGGCATTGAGGCGATCCTTGTCGCCGCGCATGCTGTCCAGGATGCCGGCGCGGATGCCGCTTAGGGACTGGCCGAAGAACTCGGCATTGATGTAATTGGCGGCGCGGGTGAGCTCGGCTTCGGTGTACTCGCGGTCCGGATGGATGACGCGGTTTTGCACTTCGTGGTCGTTGACGACGAGGATCACCAGCACCCGTCCGCCCGAGAGATGCAGGAACTCCACTTGCCTCAGCGACACCTGCTCGGGCCTGCGCACGGTAACGACGCCAGCCATGTGGGTGAGGTGCGAGAGCAGTTGCGAGGCGGACTCGACGAGTTCGGTGGGACCGAGGTCGGGGCTCAGCTCGCGGTGCAGGTGCCGAACCGCATCGGCTTCCATGGGGCTCACCGAGATCAGGCTCTCGACAAAGAATCGCAAGCCTTGATGCGTCGGCACGCGCCCGGCGGAGGTGTGCGGCGAGGTGACGAGGCCGCGCGACTCCAAGTCCACCATGATGTTGCGGATGGTGGCGGAACTGACGGTGATCTCCCGCGAGGCCGCGAGGGTCTTCGAACCGACGGGATTGCCGTCCTTCAGGTAGTGCTCCACCAGCATCTTGAAAAGATGCTGCGCCCGCTCATCGACGTTTTCCGGCAACTGCCTCGGCTGGCGCATGGCTTGGCTCCTCAAGGCGACGCGACGGAAGTTTGCTGCTTCACGGCCGCTGTCAACCTACTCCCGATGAGCCGATAGTATTGCAGCAGCGCAGAGTTCCTCCAAACAATGGCCGATGACGCATGCGTCACCCGTGGTGCGTCCTTCGACACCGCGCGCAGCGGCGCTTCAGCGGCTCAGCAACACCAATATGCCGGTGGTTGGGCCGTAGTGAAGCAGGAGGTCGTCCTTGCCGTCCTGGTTCAGGTCCTCCGCGTCGGTGCGGGCGGGTGTGGCGTCGCCGAAGGGTTCGTCCAGCTCCACCTCTTGCGGACGCTTCGGGAACAAGCGTTTGCTTGGCTCGCCGAGCGCGATCTCCAAGCCGTCCTCCACCACCTGCACCATGTCTTGGCGGCCGTCGCCGTTCACATCCGCAAACGCCGGGCCGGGACTGTTCTCTCCGACCTTCATCTTCCGGGTTGCGGCAGGTTCGTCGTCGAACCCTTCCTCGCCCATGAGGTAAATCCCTGCGTCGAGGGAAATGGAACCGGTCATGATCGCCATCGCGATCTTGCCGACGCTGAACTCGCCGGAGAGGGCCACCACGTCCTCGCGGCCGTCGCCGTCGATGTCCACCATTTGGATTTCGCCGATGGAGCCGGTGGCGATGGTGGAGTTGGGGTCTTCGTCAAACACCGTCACCCCGCCGTCGCGGCGGCCGAAATGAAAGAGCGTTGCGGTTTCGGCCTCCATCGGGCCTTGGCCCAAGGCGGTGGAGACGGTGATGTCGGCGATGCCGTCGCCGTTGTGGTCGGCGATGTCCCGCAATGTGCGGGTGGGAGTGTCATCGTTAAGAGGCCGGTCGGCGCTGGGGTCGGTCAACTCACCGGGGACGGTGATCGACTCGGGCTCGGCTTCGGTGGTCGCATCCTTGAAGACAAGGAGTTGGCCGTCTTGTTCAACTGCCAAGTCACCACGACCGTCTCCGTCGTAGTCGAGCGCGTACATGGATGGCGCCGTGAAGGAAATGCTGTTGCCTACCTGAATCGATGGTGCCATGGGCAGCTTGATGGGGGGATCGAAGGTGCCGCCGGCGCCTTGGAGGGTGATCCAGATGCCATCGAAGTCGAGCAGGACAATGTCGTCCGCCTCATCGCCGTTGACGTCACGACCCACGTCTCCGACGGCGACACCGCGCGGTTGGCCGCGGTAGAGGGTGGTTGCGACGGCAATGTCGAGGGGCTTGAAGGTCCAGTCGGCTGGATCGAGCCAGAAAAAGTGCGTGCCGTTGAAGATGACGAAACGGTCGCGGCCGGCGATGGACATGCTATCGGCCAGAACGGTGCCCACCGGCAATGGACCGCGATGCACCTGGCTCCAGCCCTCGTCGCCCAAGGCCTGGACGGCGCATTCGGTGGCATCGCCATCGCCACCAACGAACAGGAGGCTCGGTGCATTCGCAAAGCTGCCGGACAGCGTTTCCTGTACGCGGAACGGCGCTTCGATGGCGCGTTGGTCGAACGCCACCGTCTGTGCTGCCACAGGCGCGGCGACGAGCAACCCAATGCAGCATGGCAGCAAGGCCCTGTTCATGTCGACGCGCCCTCCCCGGCATCCTCGCAACATGCCCATTGTCGCAGCCTCGGCCCGGTTGGTTTGCCGTCTGTTGGACTCGGCCACGGCTACTGGAAGAAAGAGGGCCTTGGGGGGGGGGGGGAAGGCACGTTCTAGGCACCGACAGGCGCCTTTCGTCAGTCTGCGGTCCGCGCGCGGCGTCGAGGCAAGACAGAATGCCTTCCCCCCAAGCGCGCCTTTGCCGTAGGCTGCCGCTTCCCCATCAGGCAACCGCGCCACGCCGTTTTCTCGTGCTCAAGGCCCTAACCGTTCGCAACTTCGTGCTGGTGGATCGGCTCGACATCGAGTTCGGCGCTGGCCTCACGGTGATCACCGGCGAATCCGGTGCTGGCAAGTCGATCTTGCTCGATGCGCTCTCGCTGGTGCTCGGCGCGCGGGTGCAGAGGTCGAAGATTCGTCCCGGCACAGCTGGCTGCGACGTCAGTGCCGAGTTCGATGTTTCCGCGCAACCGCAGGCGCTGGCGGTGCTCGGCGAGCAGGAGGCATTTGACACGGAATCGGAAGGCAATTGCCTCGTGCGACGGGCGGCAAGTGCGGAAGGGCGCTCGCGGGCCTTCGTCAACGGTGCCGCCGTGACGGCGGCGGTGCTTGCACGGCTGGCGGAACCGCTCATCGACATTCACGGCCAGGACCAGCACCGGCTCGTCATGCGGCCAGACCAGCAGCGCCGCCTGCTCGACGACTTCGGTGCCGATGCGACGCTGGTCGCTGCGGTGGCGGACGCACATCGGCAGAGAACGCAGGCTGCGACAGAACTCGCGGCGGCGCGCGCCAATGTGCAACGCCGGCAAGAGCGCCGGGCGCTGCTTGCCTACCAAACCGAGGAACTTGGCGCGCTCGGGGAAGACCTTGGCCGCTTCGACGAGATTGCCGCGACCCATCGGCGCCTCTCCCGCGCGCAGGAGATCGTCGCCGCAGTCGGCGCTGCGGCGACGGAGATTCAGGACGACCTCGGCAGCCGCGCCTCGCACATTCTGCGCGCCATTGAGGATGCGCGTGACCCGCACGAAAACCTCTCCCGCGCCAATGAGCTGATGAACTCCGTGCAAGTGTTTTTGGAGGAAGCAGGCGACGAACTGCGGCGCTATCTCGACAGCTTCGACGCTGCCGACGAGACGCTTGCGGACGTGGATGCACGGCTCGCGGCACTGCACGACGTTGCGCGACGGCATCGGGTTGGGCCGGCGGCGTTGGCGGAACATCTTGCGGCGTTGAACGAGGAGCTAAAGGAACTCGCAGACGAAGACACCCGCGTGGAGGCGCTCGAGGCCGAGGCGCGCGACGCGGCGACGGAATTCGGGCAGTTGGCGGAACAGCTGTCTGGCCAACGCCGTGCGGCGGCGGCGCCTTTCGCGGCCAAGGTCACCGAGGCCATCCGCGAACTGGGTCTCAGCGAGGCATCGCTGGAAGTGCGGTTCTCGCCCGCGGAATCCGCCGCTGGCTTGGAGAGCGTGGACTACATCGTCGCCACCAACCCCAAATATCCTGCCGGCCGCCTGGGCGACATCGCGTCGGGGGGCGAGATTTCCCGTATTAGCCTCGCGATTCAGCTCGTGGCGGCGGAGCACTCGGCGCTCCCCTGCATGATCTTGGACGAGGCCGACGTGGGCGTCGGTGGCACCTCGGCGGACGTGCTCGGACGCGTGCTGCGCCGCCTTTCTCGCAGTGGCCAGGTGATCGCCATCACCCACGCGCCGCAGATCGCCGCCCTCGCCGACGCGCACATGAAAGTGGTGCGCAACGACGATCAGGATGTGGCCATCGTGCCCTTGGACGAAGACGGCCGCGTCGGGGAACTCGCGCGAATGCTCGGCGGTCGAACGGTGACCGAAGAATCGCGCAGCTACGCGGCGACGCTGTTGCGGGAAGGGCGCGGAGCGAGCGAATGAAGCGCTCAGCCTCGCTCGGCGTATCGGCCGGCACTGCTACCATTCAACTTGACCGCAAGGAACCTGACACCCTGTGACCCACTCTACTTGGCGCCCTTGGCGGCCGGCCCTGCTCGCGATCATCGCCGCGCTGACACTGGCGGCGTGTTCGTTTCCACGCATGCACCGGGTGACGGTGCAGCAGGGCAACGTCATCACGCAGGAAATGGTGGATCAGTTGAGCCCCGGCATGACCCGCGAGCAGGTGGCGTTCGTCATGGGCGAACCGGTGATCCGCAATCCGTTCAATGCAGACCGTTGGGACTACGTGTATTCGATGCACATCCCCGGCACCCCGACGGCGATCGTGCGCATGTCGCTGTTCTTCAGCGGCGACGAGCTTTCGCACCTCACGGGTGACTTCGCGCCGAAGTCCGCTTGGGATGAGGACGGCTCGCAAGCCGGCGAGGAAGAGACAGAGGCAGAAGGGTCGGAGACTCCCGACTTTGCCGGCACCCAGTAGGGGCGGGCTTGTCCCCACCGCGACGGTTGGAAATGCTAGCCGGCCGGCCTGGGGTGGGGCACGAGACGCTGTCCCCATTTGACAGCCCTCTCCCTCGCCGATATGGTTGCGTCACGGTCGGATCGTCACGTGCGGAGCTTGCGCCAAGTTGAGCGAGCAGCCGGGCAGTGCCTTCCGGCTTCCGGTCGCACGAGTACGCCGAGCGCAGCATGAGCGAACATTCCGCGGGAAGCGGGGCCTCCGGCGGCGTCCTATCGGCGGCCCGGGTCAAGAAAGCGATCACGGTGGTGGCCGTCGGGCTTGTCTCCGGCGTGAGCCTTCTGATTGGTGAGATCGCGCTCGCAGCCTTGGTCTTCTCCGGAGATCTGGCGCCGTACCTTTCCCAGGGCATTGGCCTTCTGCTGTTCGGCATTCTCGCCGGATGCGTCGTCATTGCCCTCGGCAGCGGCTTTCTCGGCGCGGTCTCGGCGCCGGCGGTGCCGACCATGCTCATGCTCGGCGTGATCGGCGCCTCGCTGACGGCCACGGGAGACGCGCTGTTTCCCACCATGGTTGCGATCATCGCCGTGTGTTCGCTGGCGACGGCAGCTTTCGCCCTGCTCATCTCCCGTTTCCGGCTCGCCAACCTGGTGCGCTTCATTCCCTACCCGGTGTCCTCGGGATTTGTGGCGGGCACCGGCGGAATCGCGTGCTGGCTGGCGCTTTCGCTCATGGGTGTGAGGCCGGAGGCGGAGGCCCTGGCGGTGCTTTTCGAGCCGCTCGTGGCGGCGAACTGGGGTATCGGTATCGCCTATGGTTTCGGCCTCTATTTCGCCACCCAACGCTGGAACAGCTTCCTGCTGATGCCGGTCAGCTTCATCGCGGTCGCCGCCCTCTGTCACCTCGGCCTGATGGCAACAGGCACCAGCAGCGCCGATGCCGGGGCGGCCGGCTTCCTGTTCGCGGGCCTGTCGGACGCCAACCTTTGGCCCCCGGTCACCCTCGACGATGCGGCCAGGGTCGACTGGACCGCCGTCGCCGCCCAGATTCCCAACATCCTGACGCTGGTGCTGGTGACCCTGCTCTGCGTCGTGATTTACACCGGGGGCCTCGAAGTCGCATCAAACCGGGAACTGGACTGGAACCAGGAGTTCCGCGCCATCGGCCTCGGCAGCGCCCTCGCCGGCGTAGGCGGCGGCCCCCCGAGCTGCCCGGTGGTACCCACCTCGTTGCGCAGCCTGATGTTCCGGGTCGACCTGCGCAGCACCGGAGTCATCGCGGGGCTGGTGATGGCTTCGCCCCTGCTGTTCGGCGACGCCGTGTTCAGGCTCGTCCCGGTGCCGCTCATGGGCGGCGTGCTGCTATTCACGGGCCTCGCGCTGCTCGACCAATGGCTGCTGAAGGTCCGCAAGCGCGTGCCACCCGTCGACTATGCCGTCATAGTCGCGATGTTCGTCGCCATCCTGGTCTTTGGCTTCTTCGAGGCGGTGGCGCTCGGCATGAGCATCGTCGTGATCGCCTTCGTGGTGCGCATGAGCCGGGCCGGCGTCATCGACGCCACGTTTACGGCGCAGGAGGTGCACAGCAATCGTGCGCGGCCGGTGCCGGACCGCGTGATCCTTCGCCGCGACGGTATCAGGGTCACAGGCTATCGGCTAAAGGGTTACCTGTTTTTCGGCGGCGGTCAGCCGCTCGCCGACCGGCTGAAGGCGGCGCTCGACGACGAACCGCGGCCGCTGTGCATGTTGCTGGACTTCACGGCGGTCACCGGCCTCGACTTCTCGAGCGTCAACGCCATGTGCCGGTTCATTCTGGCGGCTAAAGGCGCAGGCACGGAAGTGGTCATTGCCGCCGCTCCCGACGGGCTCGCCGAAGAACTGCGCCGCAACCTGTCGCCGCCGGCCTACGCGGCACTGGTGTTCGCCGCCGACTGCGACCGGGCGCTGGAGCATTGCGAAGACCGCGTCATCGCCGAGCATGGGCCCGGCGACGACGCGCCGGGGTCTCGTTCGGATCTGCTCGCTGCGGCCAGCACCGAGCTGGAGGAGCACCTCGATCGCCAGGTGCACTTCGAGGACCTTGTCGACCGGCTGGAGGGTTGGTTCGAGCGCCGTGAATACGCGGCCGGCGCAACGCTCCTCGCCGCCGGGGAAGCCATCGGTGTGCTGGAACTCGTCACGGCCGGCTCGGCGTCGGTCCGTGACGAAGCCGGCGCACGCGTGCGCACGGTCGGGCCCGGCGAGGCGGTAGTGGCGCGGCTGCCGTCCAATGCCGAGAGAGCTTCGGCCGCGGTCGTCGCGGAAGCGGCATGTACTACGGCGGCGCTGTCGGTCGCGGCCGTGCGCCTGCTCGAAGAGAGCGACCGCGAACTTGCTTTGCAACTATACCGATACCTGCTCGACTCGGGATCGAAGGCCGCATAGACGCAGGTTTCGTCCGTGGCAAGCGGACCGGAGGGGGCCTGTTCCCGACGTTTGTGTGACACCGTAGGTCCACATCGACTATACTCGCCGGCGTGTCGGGGCTGCCGTCTCCGGCGTCAAGCCGAGTGCGTCGATCCGGGGGGGTTTAGCGCCAATGTCTGATTCTGATGCGGAAGACCGCGACTCCGCGACTCCGCGACGCCGCGCTGGCGGGGCATTGCTCAGCTCGGCGTCATCGTTGCGGTGATCCTGGCCGCGATCTTCTTCGCCCGGGCCCCGAGCCGCGAGTTCCTCGAAATCGACCCCGAACTGGCGGCGGCCCGCGTCGAGGCCACCGCCGCGGTAATCGACCCGGTCTCCACGGAGGCATTCCACAAGGTGGTGCTGACCGGCACAGTGACCACGCTCGGCAACGTGGCGGTGATACCCGAGGTGTCCGGCGAGGTGGTCTGGGTGTCGGAGAACTTCCGCAGCGGCACGTCTTTCCGCGCCGACGAGACCCTGGCCAGGGTCGACGCGCGCGAATTCGAGATCAACCTGGAGAAGGCGAGGATCGGGCTTGTTGTGGCCCAGCAGAACCTCCGGCAGAGGCGGGACGAGATGGCGCGGATGGCCGAGCTCCGAGGGGGATTCCCGAACCCGGCCGCGCAGCCTTTCTTCGGGGTGGAGGGATTCCTCGGCACCGAGGGGACGATCGAGAAGGCGGAAGCGCTCATCGAGGTGGCGCGCAAGGACATCGCGCTGGCCGAGATCGCGTTGGACGAGACAAGGATCCGGATGCCCTTCGACGGCTATGTTCGGGGCACCGTACTGTCCGCCGGGCAGGTGGTCGAGCGCGTCGTCACCAACATGGGCGATGTCTACGCGAAGCACCAGTTGCGGGTGCGTGCCCGCATTTCGGCCTTCGACCTGAACTCGCTGCAGCCGGTGATCGGCCGCCGCGCCATCGCGGTCGCCGATGGCCGCGCATACGAAACCGTAGTCGAACGGGTCTCGAAAGAGGTCGACATCGAGACGCGCCTGGCCAGCCTCTACCTCGAGGTGCTCGACCAGGAGAACGCCCCGATGCTGCCCCCGCCCGGCACGTTCGCGGACGTGACGGTGGAAGGGCCGATGCAGGACCGCGTGTTCGTGCTGCCGGAATCGGCGCTGCAGATCAACGGCAGCGTCTGGCTCGTCGATGGCGGCGAACTCACCGCCTTCACGCCGGCTTCGGTGGGCTACAACGACGCGGGCTGGATAGTGCAGGCGTTCGATGCCCGTGACGGAATCGTCGTAGGCCGCGTCCCAGCAGCCCGCGAAGGGCTGGCCGTCAATGCCGTTGCCGCCGAAGAGGCGCAGTAACCAGCCGCCGCGGCGAGCAGGCAGGGATTCCACCCATGGCTGAGTCCGAGACCATCGGCGCTCCGGACGCGAACGTCCGCCAAGGGGTGCTCGCCTACTTCGCACGAAACCCCGTCGCCGCCAACGTCCTCCTGTTCCTCCTCTTCGTCGGCGGCCTGATCGCCTCGGACCTGACCACCCTCGAGACCTTTCCCGCCTACGACCCGCGCATCGTCCGCGTGGAAGTGCCGTATCCGGCCGCGACGCCCTCGGAGGTCGAGGAAGACATCGTCAAGCGCATCGAGGAAAGCCTGGTGGGCACCATTGGCGTCGCGCGCACCATCGCAAGTTCCAGGGAGGAACTCGCCGTCGTCGACGTGGAGATGGAACCGTTCGCCGACGACATCGATACGCTGAACTTCGTGCGCACCGCCATCGAGCGGATAGAGGACTTCCCGCCGCTCAATGCCGACGAGCCGGAGGTCACAAAGGTCGAGACCAGCCGCAGCGTGCTGACCGTCGCCGTCAGTTCCGGCGCCTTGGACCCCTACGCGCTGCGCGCCGCCGCGGAAGGACTGCGGGACCGCCTGCTGCTGCTGCCGAGCATATCGATCGTGGATCTGTTCGGCACGAAGGACCAGGAAATCCAGGTGGAACTCAGCGAAGAGACGCTGCGCCAGTACGGCATCACCCTGGACCATGTGGTGACCGCCATCCGCGGCACCTCGGTGAACGTCACCGGCGGCGAACTGCGCACCGGGTCCGGCGACATCATCATGAGCACCCTGGCCAAGCGCGACTACGCCGAGCAGTTCGCCGACGTGGTGGTCATTGCGCGGGCGGACGGTTCGCTGGTGCGCCTCGGCGACATCGCTCGGCTGCATGACAGCCTGCTGGAGCACGACACCGTCACGACCGTCAACGGCGTTCCCACCATCTTCCTTCAGGTGAAGGTCTCGTCCGATACCTCGCCGCAGCAGGCGAGCAGCGAGGTGCGGGAGTATCTGGCGGGCTTCGAGGCGCCCGAAACCGTAGCGGTCGCGGTCTGGGAAGACGAGACGTGGGCGGTCGAGGACCGCATGTACCTGATCTTCAAGAACGGGATGTTTGGCCTCATCCTCGCGTTCACCGTCCTCATGCTCCTGTTCGACCTGCGCATCGCAACCTGGGTGGCGCTCGGGGTCCCGGTGGTGTTCGTGGCCTCGCTGATCGTCTTTCCGTTCCTCGGGCTCACGCTCAACGTCATCACACTGTTCGCGTTCTTCATGCTGATCGGCATCGTCGTCGACGACGCGATCGTGGTGGGCGAGAGCATCGCCACCCACCGGTCGCGCGGAGAAACCGGCGCGGAGGCGGCCATAGCCGGCACGCGCGAGGTCCTGGCCCCGATCGCGGTGGGCGCCTTCACGACCATGGCGGCGTTTGCGGCGCTCCTGCCCCTCGACGGCGTGATCGGCCAGATGTTCGCGGTGATCCCCATCGTCGTGATCGTCGTGTTGCTGCTGTCGCTGTTCGAAGCCGCCCTGGTGCTGCCCGGCCATCTGGCAAGACCCGGGAGCTGGAGCGTCTGGCCCCTGTCTGCGGTGCAGCAGCGCTGCCACGCCGCCGTGCAGGCGATGATCGAGGCTCGCATCGTGCCCCTGATCTCGTGGTCGGTAAGGCGCCCGCAGTGGCCGCCGGTCATCGTCGCGGGCAGCGTTCTCGTCGCCGGCGCGCTGCTCGTATTCGGCATCGTCCGCTTCGACCCGGGCCTCAGGATAGTGGACGAGAAAAACGTCCAGGTCGACCTGACGCTGCCGCAGGACGCGCGGCCGGAAGACCTCCAGGCCGCCACAGACTACGCAGTGGCGGCGGCGGAACGCGTGAACGACGAGCTCGGCGGCCGGGCGATCGATGCCACCGCCACGGCAATCGGCCACCACTTCCCGCTGGAGTCCTACCGCGGCGCGGACGCGCACCGGTACCGCGGCAATCTGGCGTCGGTGCAATTGCGGCTTTATCCGCCTGATGTGCGCGGCGTGACCATCGAGGAGCTGCAACACCGGTGGCGCCTGCGCCTGGCCGGCATGCCGGGCGTCGAGTCGCTCGGCTTCCCCACCCGCCAGGCGCAGACGACGAACGCGCTTTCGTACGCGCTGATTCATCCGGATCCCGAGGTGCTCGCCGAGGCCGCCCGGGAACTGGGCGAGGATCTCGCCCGGCTGGACGGGGTCGGCCACATCAGCGACTCGATCGAGCGCGGCAAACGCCGCTTCGATGTACGCCTGACGCCCGCCGGAGACGCGGCCGGCCTCACCGCGGCATCGGTGGCCACCCAGTTGCGCAACGGCTTCTACGGCGCCGAAGCGCAGCGCATCCAACGGGGCCGGGAAGAGGTCCTGGTCATGGTGAGGTACCCCCAGGACCGGCGCACCAGCTTTGCGGAGCTCTTGAACGAGCGCATCAACCTGCCGGCCAGCCGGGAGCAGGTGCCGCTCTACACGGTGGCCGAGATTACCGAGACGCGCAGCGTCGCCAACCGGCTGCGAATAGACGGGCGCAGCGCGGTGGTGGTCACCGCCGGATACGATGGGGCGCGCCTGCTCGAGGGCGACCTCGCCGAAGCGGTGGACGAGCGGATTCTCCCGCGGCTCCAGAACCGCTACCCCGAAATCACCATTCGCTCGCATGGAGCGAACCGGGACCTCGAGCGCCTCGCAGGCACATTGGCCCTCGCGATCCCCATCGTGCTGCTGGTCATGTACTGCCTGATCGCCTCGTTCCTGCGCAGTTTCGTGCAGCCGCTCCTGGCCCTGGCGGGCATTCCAATGGCATTCGTGGGCGCGGTGGCGGGGCACCTGCTGCTGGGCTACGACTTCAGCGCCACATCGGTGTTCGGGCTGCTCGCGGTCTCCGGCGTCGTCGTCAACGACACGATTCTGCTGTTGTATCGGTACAACCAGATGGTCCCCGGTCCCGGAGTCCCTGAGATCGCAGCCGTTTCCGCGGCCACGCGACAGCGCGCGAGGGCCATCCTGCTGACGAGCGTAACGACTCTCCTGGGCCTACTGCCGATCCTGTTCAGCGGCGACGAGAGTATTCGGTTCCTGATTCCGCTGGTGGTGAGCGTCGCCTTCGGCCTCGTGTTCGCGGGGATCGGCCTGCTGTTCTTCCTGCCATCGGTCATCATGATGGTGGAACTGGCCAAGGGGCGGCTCAGCCGTCGCCGGTTCGCGGGCTGACCGCGCCGGCTGCCCTGGCGACGTTCCGAGCGAGATGAGCGAAACCCACCATCCGGGCGCCGCAGCGAAGGGGCCCGCTTCGCTGATCGAGTACTTCGCGCGCAACCACACCGCCGTGTACGTGATCACGTTCCTGCTGCTGGTGCTCGGCGTCGTCGCGATCATGAGCAGCACCATCGAACGGTACCCGGAGCTGGACCTTCGAACCATCGCGGTGAACGTGCCCTACGACGGCGCGACGCCTCGGGAAGTCGAAGAGGACATCATTCGCCGCATCGAGGAGAGCATCGCCGGACTCGACGGGGTGGACAGGATCACCTCGAACGCCTGGGAAGGCCGCGCCGAGGTGATCATCGAACTCGATCAGTGGGTCGACGCCGTCTCGAGGCTGGAGATGGTGCGAACTGCGGTCGATCGCATCGAGGACTTCCCTCCTCCGAACGCGGACCCGCCCGAAGTGGTGCACAAGGAAATCGTCAGGGAGGTTGTGTCCCTGGCCGTTACCTCACAGACGGCCGGCGAGGACGCGCTGCGCCGCACGGCGGAGGACCTGCGCGAACAGCTTCTGCTGCTGCCGAACGTGGCCATCGTCGAACTGATCGGCGCCCGGGAACGGGAAATCCAGATCGACCTCGACGAGTCGAAACTGCGCAGCCATCACCTGACCATCACCGAGGTCGTGGCGCGGATTCGGCTGGCGTCGGTGAATCTGACCGGCGGCAGCATACGCACGGACTCCGGCACCATCCTCATGAGCACGATGGACAAGCGGGTTCGGGGGGAGGAGTTCCGCGACATCGTCATACTCAGCCGGCCCGATGGCGCGATCGTCCGGCTGGGCGACATTGGAACGGTGCGGGACGGCTTCGTCGACGACCCGCTGATCAACACCGTCAATCAGGTGCCCGCGGTGTTCGTGCATGTCCAGGCGCCGCCGCGCGCCGACCCGGACGATGTCATCGCCGAGGTCGAGCGCTTCCTGCCGGGGTTCCGGGCGCCGCCGGGAACGTCGGTCGACCTCTGGCTGGACGAAACCTACAAGATCAAGAAGCCGCTGGAGTCCGTCGCCAACAACGCGATGATCAGCGTGGCCCTGGTCTTCATCCTCCTGATCGTCCTGTTCGACCTGCGCGTCGGGCTCTGGATCGGCATCGGCATCCCCACCGCCATCATCGGTTCGTTCATCCTGCTGTACCTGCTTGGCATATCGATTAGCTGGTTCATCGTCTGGGGCGTCGCCATGATCATCGGCATCGTGGTCGACGACGCCATCGTCGTGGGGGAGAACATCGCGCGCCTGCGCGCGCTCGGCATGCCGGCGCAGGAAGCATCCATCCGCGGTGCGAAGGAGGTGATCGCGCCCGTGTTCGTCGGCGTGCTGACGACGATGGTCGCGTTTTCCGTCCTGCTGCCGCTCGACGGCAACCTCGGCCAGATGTTCGCCTACACGGGCATCGGCGTGCTCGCGGTCCTCACGTTGTCCCTGATCGACTGCTTCCTGCTGTTGCCGGCGCACCTGTCGTCCAACCGCGAGCTCAGCCGCTGGCCCCTGACCGCGATTCAGGCCCGGGCCGGCGGCGCGTTCCGGGGGTTCATCGAGCGGCGGCTGCTGCCGGCCATCGGCTTCGCCGTGCGCCAGCCGATGGTGGCGATCGCCGGCATAGCCCTGCTCGTCGGTGTCGCGTGGACCCTCTACTCCGAAAACGTCGTGCGCTTCAACGCTGCCGACAACCGGCTCGACGAGCAGAAGCTGCAGGCCGACCTGACCATGACCGCGGGTTCCACGTTCGCCGACACGGTCCGCGCCGCCGAGCAGATCGTCGCCGCTGCCTGGGAGGCCAATCGCCAGGCCGGAGGGGCGATGGTCAATGCCATCAACGTGATGGTCGGCGAGCACAAGGCGGTCGAGACCATGCTCGGGGCCGATGTGCCGGAGCCGGCGCCGCACCTAGCTTCGGTGCAGCTGCGTCTCAATCTGCCGCCTGAGCGCGCCGTCACCGCCGACGAGATGAAGCAGCTCTGGGTCGACGCCATCGGCGCCGTGCGCGGCGCGGACAGGCTCGCGTTCCCCACGACCCGGACCGCCACCGCCTCGAGCCTCGGCTACGCGCTGCTGCACCCAGACGCGGACGCGGTGGTAGCCGCCGCCGGCGAACTGAAAGAACGGTTCAGGAACCATCCGTTCGTCTACCAGATCGACGACACGCTGGAGCTCGGCAACGTCCGTTACGAAATTCACCTGAACGACGCCGGGCGCGCATCGGGCCTGACCCCGATCCGCCTCGCGAGGCAGTTGCGGGACCGCTTCTACGGTGCGGAAGTGGACCACGTGGTGAGGCACAAGGAAGAAATTGAGGTGATGGCCCGCTATCCGCTGGAGAGGCGGGCCAATACCAGCGACCTGCACGACGAACTGATCGGCCTGCCGAACGGCGATGTGGCGCCCTTCTCCAGCATCGCCGAGATCGTCCAGACCCAGGAGCTGAAGCAGCGCCAGCGCATCGACGGCTTGCCGGCTGCTTCCGTGGACGGGTTTTACAACGTGGCGATGACCAGTTCCAGGGAACTCGGTGGTCTCATCGAGGGGACCTGGCTGCCCGAGATCAGGGAGCGATACCCGGGGCTGCGCGTACTCCCCGACGGCTCCCGACGCGACACCGCCAAGGTCGCCAGGAGCCTCGGCATCTACTTCCCCGCGGCCGTGCTGCTGATCTTTGTGCTCGTCGCCATCCAGCTTCGCAGCGTACTGCAGCCGTTCTACGTGCTTCTCGGCCTGCCGATGGCGTTCGCCGGGGCCATTTACCTGCACCTGGTGCTCGGCTACGACCTGACGCTCTCTTCGGTGTTCGGGCTGATCGCGGTGACGGGCGTGGTGATCAACGACTCGCTGGTGCTGCTCGACCGTTACAACCGCTTTCGCCGAGACGATCCGGGGATGTCCGTCACGGATGCCGTCATTGCGGCAACGCGGCTTCGCGCCCTGCCGATCGTGCTGACCACCGTGACCACGGTCGTCGGCCTGATGCCGCTGCTCTACGACAAGTCGGAGATTCTGCGGTTCCTCATCCCGCTGGTCGTCAGCCTTGCCGGGGGGCTGGTCTTCGCGAGTTTCGGCATCCTGTTCCTGCTGCCCGCGATCCTGGTGCTGGCCGAGCGGCTGCGATCGGTGCTGCCAGGGCTGGCCGGCCCGCCCGTCGAGCGCGCAGGCTCCATGGCCGCGGAGCAGGACGCCGCGGTCCCCGCCGCGCGGGGCGGCGGGGGCGGATGACGCCGCACGCGGCGGTCTTGCCCGACGTCCGGTGATGGGGCCAGCATGCGCGGGCGTGGGCTGGCGACGGCCCGGAGCGGATTCCACATGATGCGTCGCTACCTTGGCGCAGTGCTCGCTGCGGCCGTGGGCTTGGGCCTCGCAATGGTCATCTTCGCGACGGCGCCGCAACTCGACGTCCAGCCCCCGTCCCCCAAGGTGCCGGTCGTGCGCACCATGGAGGCACGCCCGGGACCCGTGCAAATGACCGTGACCGCGCACGGCGAGGTCGTGCCGAAAGCGGAGAGCCACCTCGTCCCGGAGGTCGCGGGCCGCGTCGTGTCCGTGGCCGAGTCGATGGTGTCAGGCGGGTTTTTCGACCGCGGCGACGTGCTGGTCGAGATTGAGCGCGTGGACTACGAGGTCGCCCTGGAGTCGTCCCGGGCGCGGCTGGTGTCCGCGGAGAGCGAACTGGCAAACGCCGAGAAGACGTACGAGCGCGCCGAGGAGTTGCGCGAGGCCCAGTCGATCAGCGAGTCCCGCCACGACGATGCCCTGAACCGGCTCACGATCGCCCGCGCCGCGCTGCGCGAGGCCCGCGCGCGGCTGGCGCGTGCGGAGCGGGATCTGGAACGCACTCGCATGACGGCTCCCTACGACGGTCGCGTTCGCTCCGAGCGTGTGGACGCCGGGCAGTTCGTCAACCGCGGCGAGTCCATCGCGACGCTCTATTCGGTCGACTTCGCCGAGGTCCGGCTTCCGGTTCGGGACGAAGACATGGCCTACCTGCCGCTTTCGCTGGCGCGTCCCGGCGGCGGCACGCCCGAGCACCCCGGGGTGGTCCTGCGGGCTCGTTTCGCCGGAGCGGAGCACGCGTGGGAAGCGCGCATCGTCCGCACCGAGGGCGAACTGGACCCGGACACGCGCATGGTCAACCTGGTTGCGCAGGTGCCGCGGCCCTACGAGCCGGTCGGCGACCTGCCGCCGCTGACGGTCGGGCTGTTCGTGGAGGCGGAGATCCACGGCGAGACCTTCGACGAGGTCCTGGTGCTGCCGCGGTCGGCGCTGCAGCGCGACAATCGCATCTACGTGGTGCTGCCGGACGGGCGGCTGTCCTTCCGCGACGCGGAGATCCTCCGCTCGACCGGCGACCTGTACTACCTGCGGGGCGCCGTCGAGGCCGGAGAGACGATTTGTCTTTCGGCGCTCGACAACGCAACGGAAGGGCAGCGCGTCCGGCCTCTCGATCTGGCCCCGGCGGGCGCGGGATGAGAGTGTCGCGGCGAAGGTGCCGAGCGATTCCGCCCGCATGAAACCGCCCCGCGGCCGGCGTCGCATGGAGTCTGACCCATGCGACGCATGATCGCCTGGTTTGCCACGAACCACGTGGCGGCCAACCTGGTGATGGCGTTTGCGGTCATCGCGGGACTGGCATCGCTCGGGCGCGTGCCGATCAAGCCCTATCCGGACTTCGACGTCCCCCTGATCGTCGTCACCGTGCCCTACCTCGGCGCGGCCCCCGAGGAAGTCGAGACCGGCGTCTGCGCGCGCATCGAGGAGCGGCTGGCCGGCATCACCGGCATAAAGGAAGTCCGCTCCGTCTCTGCCGAGGGGCGTTGCACGGTCCACGTCGAGATGTTCCTCGACGCCGACCGGGTTCAGACGCTCGGAGAAGTCGAGAACCAGATCAACGCCATCGACACGTTCCCGGAAGAGACCGAGCGGCCCATCATCGCGCTCGCCGAGAGCAACAACGTCGTGGTCGAGGTCGCGATCACGGGCCCGACCGACGAGCGGGCGCTTAAGGAACTCGGCCGCCGTGTGCGCGACGACATCCTCGCCCTGCCGGCGGTCACGCACGCCGACCTGATCAACGTGCGTCCTTACGAAATCTCGGTCGAGGTTTCCGAACTCTCCCTCTCGCGCAACAACCTCACGTTCGACGACGTCGCGCGCGCCGTGCGGGAACGGTCCCTCGACCTCCCCGGGGGGTCGGTGAAGACCGACGAGGGCGAGATCGTGCTGCGCACGGCGGGGCAGGCGTACTGGGGGCACGAACTCGAGAACCTCATCGTGACGACACGCGCCGACGGGACGCGGGTGTTCCTGCGCGACGTGGCGCGGGTGGTCGACGGCTTCGAGGACACCGGACAGGCGCTGCGGTTCGACGGCCGACCCGCCGCCCTCGTGCAGGTGTCGCGGGTAGGCGACCAGGACGTGCGGGAGGTCAGCGAGGCGGTGCGCGGCTACGTGGCCCGGGCCGCCGCGAGCTACGGCGAAGGCGTCGAGCTGACCGTCTGGCGCGACGAGTCCGTGGTACTGACGTTCCGCCTGCGGGCACTCCTCGACAGCGGCATGCAGGGTCTGTTACTGGTGCTGATCCTCTTGGCCCTGTTCCTCCGGCCGCACCTGGCGATCTGGGTGGCCGGCGGCATCCCGATCGCGTTCCTGGGCGCGATCTTCCTGCTTTACGCCTTCGGCCTGTCCATCAACTCCCTGTCGGTCATGGGATTCATCCTCGCGCTCGGCATGCTCGTCGACGACGCCGTGGTGGTCGGCGAGGCGGCTTATGTGGAGCAGCGGCGCGGCACGGGACAGCTCGCCGGCGCCATCGCCGGCGCCCAGCAGGTCCTCGTTCCCGTGACCTTCGGCGTCATCACGACGGCCGTCGCCTTCCTGCCGCTGCTGTTCGGCACCGGCACGGTCGGACAGGCGTACGGCGTCATGGCGGCGACGGTCATCTGCTGTCTGGTCTTTTCGATCATCGAGTGCCAGACCGTGCTGCCGTCCCACCTCGGCCATGGCAGCGGCCGGTTGCCGCTCGGCGACTTCGGCCTGACGTTCCTCGCGGTCGTTGCGGTCGCGGCCCTCGCCCTCGCACCCGAAGTGCGCACCGGCGTCGCGCTGGCGGCGGCGGGCGCCGGCGCGGTGCTGGCCGCACACTATGCGGGGGCGCTTGGCTGGCTCGGCTCTGCCTTCGCCCGCGTGCAGGTGCTGTTCGAGGCGGGCCTCACGTGGGTGGTCGAGAACCCGTTCCGCAGCCTCGCCCACCTCGCCTTCCGCCGCAGGGTGGTGACGCTGCTCATCGCGGCCGGCGCGATCGCCTCGGCGGCAAGCCTGGTGATGGCCGGGCATCTCCCGTTCTCGCTGCGCACGCCCCAGGTCGGGGACAGCGTCACGGCGCGGCTGACGATGCCGATGGGCACCAGTGCGGCGGCCATGGAGGATGCAGTGGGCGTCCTTGCGGACTCCGCGCGCGAGCTGCGGCGGTCGCTTGAACAGGACCACGGCGAGCCGGTCGTGCTGCACATCCTCGAGGGCATCGGCGGTCACTTTGCCGCCGGCTCGCGGGTCGGGTTCGTGGTCGACGCCACCGGCACCCACCTCGGCGAGGTGACCGTGCAGCTCACGCCGGGCGAACGTCGACCCGTGACGACGGGCGCCGTCGCGGCGCGCTGGCGGGAAACCGCCGGCGCCATCGCGGATGCCGTGGAGCTCAGCTTCGTGACGGCGCGGGTCGCGAGCCAGCCGGACATCGATATCCGCATCTCGGGCCGCGACTGGGACGAACTGCGAGCGGTGGCGGCCGCGATTCGCGCGGAACTCGGCGAGTTCCCGGGCGTTTACGACGTCGCCGACTCACTCAACACGGGCAAGACGGAACTGAAGCTGACGGTAACGCCTGCCGGTGAGGCGCTCGGCATCTCGCTGTCGGACCTCGGCCGGCAGGTACGGCAGGCGTTCTACGGCGAAGAGGCGCAACGCGTGCAGCGGGGGCCGGAAGACGTCCGCATCATGGTGCGCTACACGGAGCGGGAGCGGCGCTCGCTCGCGTCCCTGTACGCGCTGCGGGTACGTACGCCGTCCGGTGGCGAGGTGCCCTTCGCGACGGTGGCCGCGGTGGAGGCCGCGCGCGGTATCTCCTCCATCGAACGCAACAACGGTGCCCGCTACGCGTGGGTGACCGCGGAGGTCGATCGCACGACGACCTCCGCCGCGGCCGTGCTCGCGCGAATGGACGCCGGGTTCCTGCAGGACGCCGTCGCGCCCTATCCCGACGTTTCCTACCGGTTCCAGAGCGCGCAGGAGCAGAGCGAACTCGCCGCGACGCTCGGACCGCAGTTCCTGTTCGTGCTGCTCGCCATGTATGCGCTGCTGGCGACGCCGCTGCGTTCGTATACACAACCGCTGATCATCATGTCCGTGCTGCCATTCGCCTTCGTAGGCGCCCTGTGGGGCCACGCGCTGCTCAAGCCCTTCGGCATGGTGCAGGGCCTTTCCGCCGCTTCCCTGTTCGGATTCGTCGCCGCCGCGGGCGTCGTCGTCAACGCGACTCTCGTGCTGATTCACGGGGTCAACCGCTTTCGCGCCGACGGCGACGCGATGTTCGACGCGCTGGTCAACTCGGCGGTCTCGCGCTTTCGCCCCATTCTGATCACGACGGTGACCACCTTCGCCGGCCTCACGCCGCTGATGCTCAACGACAGCCCCGGGGCGCAGATACTGGTGCCGATGGCCATCGCCCTGGCCTTCGGCATCCTGGTCTCGTCGGTCGCCGCGCTGCTCGTCGTGCCGGCATTCTGGCTGGTGCTTCACGACATCGCGGGCCGCGCCCGCCGCGTGACCGATCTCGTCGGCGACATGCTCGGAGGTGCGGCGCGGCTGTCCACGTGGATGACGCGCTATCCCTATGTGCAGGAGAGCCTGCGGGCACAGGAGTTCACGGACCTGCAACTGCCCGAAGGCCTTGGCCTCGACCCGGAGCAGGAACGGGCCGCCCGGCGCGGCCTCGTGCGCGTCTACTACCAGCGCGAATTCGATGCCGCGGAGATGGGCGCGCAGTTCGGGGCCGTCGCCGCCCGGGCGCCCACCAGCGACGACCTCGTCGGCGAGGCGAGGACCTGGGCCGAGCAGCGTACGTTTCAGCTCGGTGCGCACATGGCGCGCGGTGCCATGCTCGCCGTTGATGCGTCGCGTCCGCTCACCGACATCGTCGTCACGTGCATCGACGCGCTCGCGGCCGCGGCAATGCGGGAGTTCGCGGCGGAGCACGGGGACATGCCGGGCGGGCGCGCGGCGCTGGTGGCGCTCGGCGCCGCGGGGCGGCGAGAACTCGCCGCCGGCGCGCCGCTGAAGCTGCTGTTCGTGTACGACCACGACCCGGTTGCGCCCGGCGCGACGAGCCTGCCCCCCGAGGATTGGCACGAGCAGCTCCTGCGGCGAATCATGCTGCTCATCCACAACCTGTCCCCGGAGGACATCCTGTATGAAACCGCGCCAGCGTACGCGCTCGGCGGCGGTGAGGGCCCGCGCGCGTGTTCACTGTCGTACCTCCGCCGGTACCTCGACGACGGAAGTACGGCGTCGGACCTCAGAATGCTCACCGACGCCCGCATCGTCGTCTCGCGGGGCGGACTCGAGGACGACTTCCGCGCCATCAGGCAGTCGGTGCTCGCACGCGCCCACGACACCCGCCTCCTCGCCGCCGACATCGCCGAAGTGCGCCGCGGGACGCGCGGTCGAGACGACCCGTGGCGCATCCCGGAGCTCGCGGGCGGACTCGAGGACATCGAACTCGCAGCGCAGTTTCTGCAGCTCGCGGGAGCCGCTCCGGCGGCCGGAGTCGCGACGCTGGTCGAGACCTTTGCCGCCGCGGGAGAGCGCGGCCTGCTCGACCCCGAAGCCGCCCGCGATCTCGCCGACGCCGCCGTGCTCTGGCAGAACCTCGATGGCTTCTTCCGGATGACCTGCGCCGGCCGCTTCGATCCCGCATCGGCGACCGCCGTGCAGCGGGGCCTCATCGAGGAGATGTGCGGCGTGGACGACTTCGAGAGCGTGTCCGACAGGGTGCTTGAGACAGCCCGGCGCATCGGCGCGCACCTCGGGAGACTCTGGTCGTAGTGTTTGCTACCCCTGCGGGGGGGGGGGGGGCCAGCGTGGGAGGGCCACGGTTCGATGGGCTTTGGGGCGCGCCATCCGGCCGGTCGGGCGGTCGCAACACGGCTTCGAGGGACACTTGACCGGAGGTTCCGTGCCGCCGTTCAACGGCGCGGTCTCCTTGGCGACGTGCCGGGGAAACCAGGCGGGATCCCGCAGGTGTTCGCTGGCGCTTGGCGCCGAGTAAGCCTATGATCCGCTCAGGCCGACTGGGGTCGACACAACCGTCGAACCCCATCGGCATTGCCGTTTGGAGAAGACGCATGAGGTACACAAACGCAGGACTTGCGTTGGCGTTGGTTTTGGCCTTCGCCCTACCCCAGGTGGCGCTCGGCCAGGACGCCGGTGCGGACACCATCGAAGAGGTCATCGTCACCGCAACCAAACGCGAGGAGTCCATCCAGGAGGTGCCGATCGCCGTGTCCGCGTTTCTCGGCGAGGACCTCCTCGCCCGTGGCGTGGAGGACCTCTACGGCCTCGCGGAGGTGGCGCCCTCGATTGCGGTCTACAGTTCAAACAGCACGTCGAACGGCGGCACGCTGCGCATACGCGGCGTCGGCACCACGGGCAACAACCCCGGCCTCGAAGCCGCAGTCGGGACGTTCATCGACGGCATCTACCGCTCCCGCGCCGGCCTCGCCTTCAACGACCTCACCGACATCGACCGCGTCGAGATCCTCCGCGGCCCCCAGGGCACGCTGTTCGGCAAGAACACCGTTGCCGGCGCCGTGAACATCGTCACGCGCAAGCCGGCGTTCGAGAACACGCTCGACGTCACGCTGGGCGCCGGCAACTTCAGTTCGCGCGAGATGGCCGTGGTCGGCAACGGCATCCTCTCCGAGGACGTGCTCGCCGGACGCGTCACCTACGCCTACCGTCAGCGCGACGGCTACTACGAGAACATCGACACGGGCGAGGGGTACGACGACCGCGACCGGCACAACCTGCGCATGCAACTGCTGTGGACGCCGAACGAGGACGTCGAGGTGCGCATCATCGGCGACCGCACCGAACGGGACGAGTCGTGCTGCCCGGCGGCGTTCTGGATTCCCGGGCCAACCAGCCCGGCGGTGGCGTCCCTCGGCGGCAACATCGAACCGTTCGCGGTCGGCGACAGCGTCCGGGTGGGCGTGAACTACGAGCCCTACGAGACCGTCAGCGACCAGGGGCTTTCCGTGGACGTGCTGTGGGATATGGGCAACGGCGTCTCGTTCCGCTCCATCACCGCCCAGCGCGACTACGAGGTCTCCCGCGGCCAGGACATCGACTTCACCAGCGCCGACATCCTCCATCCCCAGGACACCGACGAGTCCTTCGGCAACTTCTCCCAGGAGGTGCAGCTCTACGGCGAGACCGACGACTTCTCCTGGCTGGTCGGCGCCTACCTCTATACCGAGGATCTCGAGTCCGACGAGTACATCGTCTTCTCCAACGACGGCGGCAGGTTCTTCGGCCTCTTGGTCGGCAACCCGGCGGTGGCGCCCATATTTGCGGGCGACCCGGCCGGACGGGGCGTGCCCGGCCAAGGCTATGATGCGCTCTACTTCTCCGACACGACAGGCTGGTCCGCCTTCTCGCACAACACGTGGCGCGCGACCGACCGGTTCGACGTGACCGTCGGACTGCGCTATTCCACGGAGGAGAAGGACGCCGGAGCGATCATCAACGGCGCGCCGTTCGGGCAGTCGATCGACGATCCCTTCTGCAGCGCCATTCCGATCGCCTCGCTCTGCGACAACCTGAGCTACAACAACACGGAGGACGAGAGCGAGATCACCGGCACGCTGAAGGGGGCCCTGGCCGTCACCGACGAGGTCAACCTGTACGCGAGCTACAGCCGCGGCTACAAGGCCGGCGGCTTCAACCTCGACCAGGAGGCAGTCGGCTTCCGCGACGCGAACGGCGCCCCTGTCGACGAGAGCCGCTTCGATCCGGAGACGTCCGACTCGCTCGAGGTCGGGGCGAAGGTACGCGGGCTCGACGGGCGCCTCACGGTGAACAGCGCCCTGTTCCACACGACCTTCGACGACTTCCAGCTCAATACCTTCACCGGCCTCGGCTTCACCGTCGGCAACGTCAAGGAAGTGACCTCGAAGGGCGTCGAGGTGGAATCCATGATGGCTCTCGGCGGCGGCGCCTACCTGACGGCCGGACTGACCTACGCGGACGCGCGCTACGGAGAAGGTCTGGTGCCGGCCAATTCGCACCTCGAAGGCAAGCGGGTGACGCAGTCGCCGCTGTGGCAGAGCAGCGTGTCGGCCTTCGTCGAGCGCGACCTCACGGACGACTGGCGCTTCCTCGTGAACGTGAACTGGTCGCACATCGGTCAGGCGAACACCGGTTCCGACCTCGATCCCGAGAAGGTGCGCGGGGCGTTCAACCTGGTGAATGCGCAGTTCGGGGTGCGCAGGGGCGACGGACGCTATGAAGCGATCCTCTGGGGCAGGAACCTCACAGACAAGACGACCAACTTCCTGGTGTTCGACTCGGTATTCCAGGGCGGCAGTTGGCACACGTTCGTGAACCCGCCGCGAATGGCCGGCATCACCGTGAAGATCAACCTGTTCTGACAGGGGACACTCTTCTTCCCCGGAACAGGGGCCGGCGCGCTGGCGTTGGCCCCGCCCGGTAACGGGCCCTGGCCGCTGTGCCAATGTCGCCCGGCGACACGCTCACGATGGGCCGCGACGGCGGGGAGCCCCAGCCGACGGCAATCAACGATCTTCTCGACCGCCGCGCGAGACCAAGCGCGGGCAGCCACCAAAGGGCCGCCCCTAGACCAGCGTGTAGCCCGCTTCGCTCAAGGGCATCGACCGCACGCGCTCCCCCGTCGCCGCAAAGATGGCGTTGGCGACGGCCGGCGCAAGTGGGGGAAGCGCCGGTTCGCCGAGCCCGGTGGACGGGTTGTCGCTTTCGATGAAGTGCACGTCAATCTCGGGTGTCGGCCCGATTCGCATCACTCGATACGCATCGAAGTTGTCCTGCTGTATGACGCCTTCCCGCATGGTGATCTGCTGCAGCGCCATGGTGCTCAGGCCGTCAACGACCGAACCCTCGACTTGGCTCAACGCTCCGCTCATGTTGATGATCGGACCGACATCGACCGCGACCCACACTTTTTCGACGCTGACGTTCTTGCCCGTGACGCGCACCTCGGCAACCTCCGCCACGTGGGCGGCGTGGCAGAAGTAAAAGGACAGGCCAAGCCCGCTTCCATTCGCCATGGGCCTGCCCCACTGCGCCTTCTGTGCCGCGAGCTTGATCACGTCGATGGCGCGGCCGGTATTCAGTGCGTTGATGTTGCCTTCGCTGATCCAGCGTGGCTCGCCCATCAGTTCGAGCAGAAACTCGAGGTGGTCCCTGCCCGCCAGTTCCGCCAACTCATGGATGAAACACTGCTCCACAAAGGCGTTGGTGTTTGATCCAGGCGCCCGCCAGGCGCCGCAAGGTGTGGCGACGTCCCGCATGCTGAGTTTGATGCGGGCAGTCGGGAAAGCCACGGCTGGCAGCTCGTTGCCTTGCAGGCCAGAGCCCATGACGGGCCGGCCGTTCTTGCCGAACCCGATGTAGTGCTGCTCCCAGGCCGCGAGCTTGCCATCCGGCCCGACGGCCCCCTTCATTTGCTCGAATCCGCCGACGCGGAAATGGTCGTTGTGAATGTCGTCCGTACGCGTCCAGGTGAGCTTCACGGGAACGCCGGCACGTTCGGAGATGGCCATCGCTTCGGTCGCAAAGTCGTTGACGGCCCGCCGGCCGAAGCCCCCGCCCATGCGCAGCGGATTCACGTGCACCTGGTCGGGTTTCATGCCGAAAAGGTTGCCGGCGATCTGCTGCACGGCCGCGGGCCACTGGCTGCCGAGCCAGACCTCGAGGGAATCCGGCTCGCCGCCTGAGCCCTTGCGGTAGTCGGCCGTACAGTTCATCGGCTCCATGCACACATGGGCGACGTAAGGGAACTGATAGAAGGCATCGGTCGCCCGGTTGGCCGCATCCGCCAGCGCCGCATCGACACCCTCGTTGTCGGCAATCACCTCGCCGCCACCGTCCCTGGCGACACGCTTGGCCCAGTCGACCATTGCGGCCCAATCGTCGGTGGACGCCGATGATTCGTCCCACTCGACCTCGAGCTTGCGGCGGGCATCGAACACCGACCAGGTGTCGTCGCCGACGATTGCAACACCGCCGCGCAAGGCGGCCGCGCCGTCCAGGAACCAGATCTCGGAGGAGCCGGCCGCGTCATTGGGCGCAAGGATGAAGGCGTCCGTGATTCCGGGCAGGGCCTTGATTTCGCTTTCGTTGAAGCTGACGGCGGAGCCGCCGATGCGTGGACAACGCACATAGGTGGCGTGTTTCATGCCGGGAACATCCACGTCGATGCCGAACTTGGACAGGCCCGTGGCAATGACGAAGTTGTCCACGCCGCTGACCGACGTGCCGATGATCCTGTACGCACTCGGGTCCTTGTAGGTCAGCGTGTCCGGGTCGGGCACCGGCTGCTCTGCCGCGAGACTCGCGAGCTCGCCGAAGGAGCGGCGCATGCCCGAAGGGTGTACCACCTCGCTGTCGCGAGCCGTGAGGTCCTCCCGGTCAACCTCCATCATCAGCGCGGCGGCGCCGACGAGCATCTCGCGCGCCGATGCCCCCATGCGCCGCATCGTGCCGATGTTCCGGGGCACCGAGGTGGAACCCCCGGACATCTGGAAGCCGAACTTCTCATCGAGCGGCGCGTCCAGAACCCTCACGTCGTCCCACCGCGCGCCCATCTCCTCCGCGATGATCATCGGCAGGGTGGTTCTGATCCCCTGGCCCATCTCCGGCATGCTGGAGTAGATCGTGATCTGACCGTCCGAGTCGATCTGCACGTAAACGTTGAGCTCTTTCGAGCCGACCAGCACGTCCTCGGGTGGCGCTTCGGCGGCCGTCGGCAGAGTCATCTGCAGCATCACGCCACCGCCCGCGAGCGCCGAGACCTTGAGCAGGTCGCGCCGGCTGAGTCCATTCGAAAGCGGCATGCTCAAGCTCCCTTGGCGGCGTTGTAGGCCTTGGCGGCGCTGTGCACCGCCCTGCGAATGCGCACATAGGTGCCGCAGCGGCAATAGTTGCCGGCGAGCGCCTGGTCGATGTCCGCATCGCTTGGCTCCGGGTTGTTCTCGAGCAAGGCGGCGGCGCTCATGATCTGCCCCGATTGGCAGTACCCGCACTGTGGCACGTCATGCTCGAGCCAGGCCGCCTGCATGGGGTGCAGGTCGCCCTCGGCGGCGAGCCCCTCGATGGTCGTAACCGCGCCGGCGACCGCGCTCACCGGCATCACGCAGGAACGCATTGGCACGCCGTCGACGTGTACCGTGCAGGCGCCGCACTGCGCGATGCCGCAACCGTACTTCGTCCCGGTGAGTTTCAATTTGTCGCGCAGCACCCAAAGAAGCGGCATGTCGGGCCGGACATCCACCTCCCGTTCCTTGCCGTTGACGTTCAGCTTGACCATGGGCATTCGATCGACTCAACGAAAAGGACAGCGTAGCAAACTCGCCTCGCCGACGAACCCCGGAGCCTTCGCGGTCCCGAGATGCGCAGCGTTGCCCCTGCGCTCGTTAGCATGTGAACAAGGCAGGCCTTCGGAGGGAAGGCATTCTGCCTTCCCTGCGCGCCCTCTGGCGCGCTGACCGACCTGCAACAAGAAAGCAGAATGCCTTCCCTCTGAAGGTCCCCGCCCATCACAAGTCCGACAGGCTAGAGCGTGCGAGCCCGTTGCCGTCTGGCCTCCATCGGGTCGATCAACGGCGGCCGCAGAAGATCGACTCGATCGCGGTCCTTGAGCACGTGCGCTCGATCGACGACCTCGCCGAATACGCCGAGTGCCTCCCAGGTGGGGTCGAACCCGGCCGCGTCCACGGCATCGCCAACCGTGGCGCCGGATGGCAGTTCGACGGCGCGCACTTCGATGTCGGCGCCCGTCGCGTTTGCGACCTCCACTTGCATTTCAAAGGGCCGTGGCGGCGCGCTGGGCGAAGGCATCGACGATGCGGTCGGCGATGCGGTCGATGAAGGGCCCTGCGGCCAGCGACATCAAACGGCTCGTGAACTCAAACGCAATGTCGAGTTCCACCTTGCACCCGCTGGCGCCGTCCTTGCCTAGGGGCGTGAACAGCCAGCAGCCGTCGAAGGCGTTGAAGGGGCCTTCCATCAAGGTCAGGCGGATCTCCCGCTCGCCTACCAGTTCGTTGCGGGTGACGATCACCTCGCGGTGACCGTGGGCGTCGATCTCGATGCGACCGGTGACTTCCTCTCGGTCGCGGTGCAGCACCTCGGAAGCGACGCACCACGGCAGGAACTCCGAGTAGCGGTCGACATCGTCCACAAGGGCGAACACCTGCCGCGTCGGATGGGGCAGCAGGGCAGACCTTCGTACTCTCCTCACCGTCCTGCAACATCCATGCCGGCGAACGAGGCTAGGCGAGCGCCGCCAAACCCCTCGCTACGCTCGGGGTCTGGCCCCAGCCCCCACCTCCCAATGACCTTACGTCGTAGAAACGACGCTATCGCGCCATTTCCACGGCGCAAGCTCCTAGGCTCGGTCACGCCAGGAACGTCGTGTAAACGAACACCGTCAGGACGCCAATCGGCGCAACCACCCGCCCCAGCACCAGCCACAGCCTCCACTTGAAGCCCGAGGAGAAGCCAAGCTGCTCGGTGACAATTTCCTTCGGCAGCACCCAGGCCGCGAAGACGACAATGAGGAAGCCGCCGATCGGCAGCATCCACACCTGCGTCACATAGTCCACGAAGTCGAAGAAGGTGCGCTCGCCGACGATGTGAACGTCCGACCACAGGTTGAACGAGAGCACGCTGCCGATGCCCAGAAACCAGCAGATGGCACCGAGGGCTGTTGCCACCCGCGCGCGCGTGACGTGGAACTGCTCGACCATCCACGCCAGCGCCGGCTCGATGATGGAGATGGCGGAGGTGATGGCGGCGAAGCTGATGAGAACAAAGAACAGCGTGCCGATGAAGGCACCGAGGGGCAGGTTGCCGAAGGCGATGGGCAAGGTGACGAAGAGGAGGCCCGGTCCCGCTCCGGCTTCGAGGCCGGGATTGGCGAATACGATGGGGAAGATCGCAAGCCCAGCGGCCAGCGCTACCACGGTATCGACGCTGGCGATGGTGAGCACCGTGCCGGGGATCGAAACATTGCCCGGCACATAGGCACCGTAGGCCATGATCGCCCCCATGCCGACGCTGAGGGTGAAGAAGGCATGCCCCATCGCCTCCTGCACGCCGGCGACGGTGAGCGCTCCGAAATCGAAGCCGAACAGGAATCCGAAGCCGGCGGCGAAGTCGCCCACCACCATGGCGTAGCCCACCAGCAACAGGATCAGCACGAACAGCACGGGCATGAACCAGCGAATGGCGAACTCCAAGCCTCGGTTGACGCCCCGGGCGACGATGGCGACCGTGCCGGCCATGAACACCGTGTGCCAGAACAGCATCGTCCATGGGCTCGCGAGGAAATCGTCGAAGACGCCGGACACGTCGGCGCTGCTCGCTCCGGTGAAGGTGCCGGAACCGGCCTGGAAGATGTAGTGCAGCGCCCATCCGGCGATCACGGCATAGAACGAGAGGATGAGGAAGCCGCCGAGCACGCCCAACCAGCCTATTAGAATCCAGCCCTGCGACGCATCGCTTCGCCGCACCAGCGCCCGCAAGGTGTTGATGGGGCTTTGCCGTCCTGCGCGGCCGAGCAACACTTCCGCGGCCATGATCGGCACGCCGATGGCGGCGATGCAAAGCAGATACACCACGACGAACGCACCGCCGCCGTTCTCGCCAGCGATGTAAGGGAACTTCCAGATGTTGCCAAGGCCCACCGCCGACCCGGCCGCGGCCAGGATGAACATGAGCCGACTCGACCAAAGGTTCGGCTGCGAAGCGTCGTTGTCAGCCATCGTTCCTCCCTTCGAGCAGGCGCGCTAAACGGGCGCGTTGGCAGTTCGCTAGCGCGAACTGCTGGCCTTCGTGGCGTCATTGTAAGCGCGCTTCTGGATTCTGGGCCTTGGGGGAGGGCATCTTGCCCTCCCACGCGCCGCAAGGCGCATTTCAAAGGGCCAGGCTTTGCGACGAGGTGCGCGTTTCGCTTGGCGCCGCTACGATTGGCGTCCTGCCCTTGGTGGCGAGCATGCAGAAAATGGCCAAGAAGGCGAACACGGGCAACGGCACCATCGCGCTCAACCGGCGCGCGCGGTTCGACTACCAACTCGAAGAACGCTTCGAGGCCGGCCTCGTGCTCGAAGGCTGGGAGGTGCGGAGCATCCGCGCCGGCGGAGCCCAGCTCACCGACAGCTATGTACTGGTGCGCGAGGGCGAAGCGTGGCTCTTGGGGGCTCATATCGCCCCGCTCACGAGCGCCTCCACCCACGTGGAGCCCGACCCCATCCGCACCCGCAAGCTGCTCCTGCACGAACGCGAAATCTCCCGCATCTTCAACGCCACCCAGGCCAAGGGCTTCACATGCGTCGCCACCGCCATGTATTGGAAGGGCCAGCGCGTGAAGTGCGAGGTGGCGCTCGGCAAGGGCAAGGAGCAGCGCGACAAGCGCGCCACGGTGAAGGACCGGGAGTGGCGCCGAGAGCAGGAGCGGGTGCTGAAGCAGTCAGTCAACGACTGACGCCGGAGCCTGTCCTTGGGACGCCGTCTCCTCGGAAGCGCCTCCCTTGGCGGATGGCGTCCCTCGGAGCGGGCCTTTGAGGGAAGGCATCCTGCGTTCCCTGTGCGCCGAAGGGCGCACCGATAGAGTTGCCAAAAGGAAGCGCCTATCGGGACATAGGAAGGCTTCAATTCCTCCCTCCCAGAGGCCAGGGCGCAAAGTCCGACCGACTGCCATCCCCATGGGCGTTCCGGTCCAGCCTGCTATGCTGCCGCCCGACCCCAAAGCCCCCTACAAGACCAGCGAAAAGCTACCCCCATGGTGAGGCACGTAATCGAAACCCTCGAGCAGAACGGCATCACCAAGGTGGCGTTCTCGCGCTTGGGCGACCCTGCGGTCATCGCCCTGTGGTTCGGCGAAGGCGACACCGTCACCCCGTCCTTCATCCGCGAAGCAGCCAAGGCGGCCCTCGACGACGGCCAGACCTTCTACACCCACACCCGCGGCCTGCAATCCCTGCGCGACGCCATCAAGCGCTATCTCGACAATCTCTACGGCCTCGACATCAACCCCGACCGCATCACCGTGCCGGGCTCCGCCATGATGGGCGTAACCATCGCCGCCCAGACCGCGGTGACGAGCGGCGACCGCGCCCTCATCGTCAGCCCACACTGGCCCAACATCGAGATCACCTACCGAGTGGCCGGCGCCGAAATCGACACCGTGCGCCAACGCGAAACCGAGTCCGGCTGGCGTCTCGACGTGTCCGAAATCATCGCCGCGGTCCGCCCCGAGACCCGCTCCATCTTCGTCAACACCCCCTGCAACCCCACGGGATGGGTGATGCACCGGGACGACCAAAGAGAGCTCCTCGCCTTCTGCCGCGAACGAGACATCCTCCTCATCGCCGACGAGGTGTATCACCGCACCTTCTTCGACGGCGAACACGCCCCATCCTTCCTGCAAGTGGCACGCGAAGACGACCCGTTGGTCGTCGTGAACGGCTTCTCCAAGGCCTGGGCCATGACCGGCTGGCGCCTAGGCTGGGTCGTTACCCCACCCCACCTCGCCATCGCCTGGACAGCGCTATCGGAATGCTTCAACACCGGCGCCACCGTCTTTGCCCAAGCCGGCGGCATAGCCGCTCTCGAAGGCGGCGAAGAAACCGTGGCAACCCTGCGAGAGCAATACCGCAAAGGCCGCAGCATCGTCGAGCAACATCTAACCGACCACCCGTTGATTGACCTGCGCATGCCAGAAGGTGCCTTCTACGCCTTCCCGAAAGTGAAAGGCGTGCAGGACAGCCTAGCCTTCGTCCAGGGCGTCCTCGCCGAAGAAGACGTGGGCTTGGCCCCCGGCTATGCCTTCGGCCCCAACAACGACGCCCACATCCGCCTCTGCTACGCCCAGTCCCACGAGCGGTTGGAAGAAGGCCTGCGCCGACTCATCCGCTACATAGAACGCCACGCCAACGCGTTGGACCATGTCGATAGGCGAGCGACATCCCATTCCTCTTGAGTGCGGTCGTCTTGTGGGGGTCAAAGGGTAGAGTCGGGGACCGCGACCGTACGAAAGGACCATGGCAACCTTGTTGACCGGCTCCGACCCAACATGCCCGTTCTGCCAGAACCTGGCCGGCACTCGGCAATGTGCGTCTGTGAGTCGACTTGATGGCGTGAGCTCGTTCGTCAATCCCCGGCAGTACCGACCAGGCGCCACACTGGTGATTCCAAATCGGCATGTCGCAACGGTTTTCGACATGACAGCGGAGGAATGGGCCGCCGTCTGGGTGCATGCCCAGCAGGTGGCGGTAGCGGCATGCGCGGCGTTTGGTGCCGAGGGTGTCAACGTCTTCCAGAACAACGGCAAGAGCGCAGGGCAGACGGTCTCTCACGTGCATGTCCATGTCGTGCCGAGGCCGGCCGGCGACGAAGGTTTCGCAATCTTCGGCGAGGCGTACTTCGGGAAGACGCCCATCGAGGAACGTTACGCTGTCGCCGAGCGTATCCGGAAGCACCTGCCGAAACCTTGATCACTGCCGGAGCGCTTTAGCACGCTCGAGCCTGGTCGCAATGGTCGAAACGCGGGTTTCTGGCCTTGACAGTGGCGCGCCTGCAGATCGACCATTGTCACTCAAGACCTGCGGGTGGCCGAGCAAGAGTGAAGATACGACCCGCCACCGTGGACCGTGCCGGCGTCATCGCATTGTGGGAGACCGTCTTCCCAGACGATCCGCCTCACAACGCCCCGCAGAAGGTCTTCGATGCGAAGCTAGCCGTGCAGGACAACATGCTGCTCGTGGCAGTCGACGCGGATGTCGTGGTCGGCACCACGATGGCGGGTTACGACGGCCACCGTGGTTGGCTGCACAAGGTGGCGGTCTTGCCGCAGCACCGGCGCCGAGGCCTCGCCACTGCCCTCGTCCGTCGCGCGATCGATGCGTTGCAGTCTCAGCTAAGTATGTGAATAGTGGTGGAGGCGGCGTCCACCATACCACAGGTTCCCCTCTGATCTCCACGTACCCAGAAAGCGGATTAACACCATGATAAATAATACAATAGTCGTGTCACGGAAAGCCTTGACAGATCTCCCAACATCTCGGAAAATTGCTCCAATTCGGGTACGAGTTGGGGTATGAATTGGCGAGACTTACGGTGCGACGAGTGGAGACTGCCAAAGGGCCGGCCAAGCTCACCGACGAGCACGGACTGTACCTGAGAGTGTCTCCAAGGGGCGCAAAATCTTGGATTCAGCGCCTCAACATCCAGGGCAGCCGCACGGACAACAGCATTGGTCGATATCCGGCAATGACACTGGCGGAGGCACGATCAGTCGCCTTTGAACGCTGGAAGGTCGCGCTCGGAGGCGGGGATCCGCGAGTAGTAGGCGGCAATCCGGCGGGGCCGACGTTTCGCGAGGCAGCCGAAGCGGTGATCGCGATGCACGAGCCTACCTGGCGTGGCCCGAAGTCCTTGCAGGTTTGGACGTCGAGCCTCGATACGTACGTCCATCCGCTGATCGGCGATACGCCGGTCGCCGATGTAACGCCCGGTCATGTAATGTCGGTGCTTCTCCCAATCTGGAGCGACAAGCGGGAGACGGCACGTCGCGTGAAGCAGCGTATCTCCGCAATCTGCCGTTGGGCGATCGCCCAGGGCCATCGAATCGACGATCCGGCCGGCATCTTGATCGACGCAGCCCTGCCGCGGGGAGAGGTCAAGGTTCAGCACCTCGCCGCGCTTCCGTACGGTGAAGTGGCGGAGTGCCTGGCGACGGTCAAGGCAAGCCGGGGTGCAAGCGCATCCTGCAAGCTGGCGCTGGAGTTCCTGATTCTCACGGCGGCGCGGTCGGGGGAGGTCCGCAAGGCCAACTGGGACGAGATCGATGTCAGCGGCGCTGTGTGGACTCTGCCTGCTGAACGCATGAAGGCCAATCGCGAGCACCGGGTGCCGCTCTCGTCGCGCGCGGTGGCAGTACTTGAGGAAGCCGCCGAGTTGGCCGATGGCGGAGGGCTGGTGTTTCCGGGCATGCGGCCCGGCCGACCGCTGAGCGAGAACACGCATTCGAAGCTGCTCCGTGAACTCGGTTTCGCCACCGTCACGCACGGGTTTCGGTCGAGCTTCCGGGACTGGGCGGCAGAGCAGACGAACGCGCCGCACGCTGTGATGGAGGCAGCGCTGGCTCACACCATAAGAAACAAAGTGGAGGCCGCCTACGCACGCAGCGACCTATTCGAAAAGCGGAGGAAGCTGATGGAGGCCTGGGCGCAGTATTTGGCCGCAGCAGCGCGGTGAACGAATAGGAACGGCGACGGCTTGTGCACTCACCGGCCATGCCGTGCTGCGGGCGTTGGACCGAAGTCCTCTTGTTTGTGTACAGTTTCGTGCCGCTCGCAGTGGGGGGAAGCAATGCGTTAGCCGGGCTCCAGTGACCGGCCACCGGAGTTCGCTATGAGCCGCGATCAAGGATGCCGCCCGATCCGGGCGGCGACCCGCGCGGTGGACGTCCGAGCGTATCATGGTCCGCGTTGGCGATCGACGTGCGGCTCGTGTACAAGGACGGCTCGACCGGAGCGCGGCTATGCGAAGTCGCACCCGATCAGGCAACGACGCCTGCTCAACGGTCCGTAAGGGTCGTTGGCGACGGGAAAGGTGTCGTCACAAGGAGGCAAACGATGGAAACTGGGATTCTAGGGCCCAAGGATCTATTCCAGAAAGATGTGCGGTATACAGTTCCCGCGTTCCAGCGGCGGTACGTGTGGACGCAGGACGAACAGTGGGAACCGCTTTGGGAGGATGTGCGGAACATCGCGGAAGACTACCTAGAGCAGCTCGAAGCATCGCACGGCGACGAGGTGAAGGCGGAACAGAACACCGCACGGCACTTTTTGGGCGCGGTCGTGATCCAGCAGGTCAGTACGGCGACGAAAGACCTGGAGCAACGGGAAGTCATAGACGGTCAGCAGAGACTGACGACATTGCAGCTCCTGCTGGATGCGGTTCAGTACGTCTTCGAAACACACTGCCTGAAGTCCGTGGCGAGGCGGCTCTCCAGGCTCGTCGCCAACGAGGAGGATTTGGTTGCGGACAAAGACCACGTCTTCAAGCTCTGGCCGACAAGGGGTGACCGGGAAGCGTTCAGGCACGCCATGCACAACGGGTTGGCGACGGACAGCTACGAGTCGTCCAGCATTGTCCAGGCTCACGAGTACTTTCAGCTTCAGGTGCGCCAATGGCTGGAGCTAGATGGGCATCCGGTTTCGACCCGTGCGGAAGCGCTAGAGGCTGCGGTGACCGGGATGCTCCAGATGGTCGTGATTGACCTTGATGTCCAAGACAACCCGCATCTCATCTTCGAGACCCTGAATGCGCGCGGGACTCCGTTGCTGGAGTCGGACCTCGTCAAGAACTTCGTGACATCGGAAGCCCTTCAAAGCGGCAAGGACGATGTGTGGGGCAATCTCGACGACGATTGGTGGCGACAGGACTTCAGGCAAGGGCGCCTGCTCCGGCCGCGCATCGATGCCTTACTTGACTATTGGTTAGAGATGCGGACATCAGACGAGGTATCCGCCGGTAGAGTGTTCAACGCGTTCCGAGGAGTCGCAGCCGGCCAGCACATCGTCGACATCATGTCGCAACTGCGAGGTGATTTGTCGAACTATCGTCGTTATGAGGAAGGACAACGGCATGCTGCTGAGGACATGTTCCACTATCGCGCTGGTGTTATGCAGATGGGGGCGTTTACCCCCGCGCTTCTCGCGATCTTGTCCAAGTCGGAAAAAGCCCGGCTTGGTGCCTTCAGGGCGTTGGAGAGTTTCCTTGTCCGGCGAATGGCGTGTCGGAACACTACCAAGGACTACAACCGGCTGGCGCTCGAGCTTGTTCGCGAACTGAACAACAGTGGGCGGGACGATGCGGATTCGATTGTAATCGAGTTTCTGCGTGGTCAAACGGCTGACTCCAGACGATGGCCGACGGATAGAAATCTGGCGGAAGCTCTGAGCTCTTTGCCCCTCTATCGATTGCTGACTAGGGGCAGACTAAGGCTGATTCTTGAGGGCATTGAAGCGCAGTATCGAGAAACGGCATTGTCGGAACAGACAGACGTCCCGAAGAACCTCACTATAGAACACGTACTCCCACAGAGCTGGGAGACGCACTGGCCGCTGGCGAACAGTGTCGACGACGTAGAGGACGAGCGTCAAAGACGAAACACGTTAGTTCACACCATCGGTAATTTGACGTTGGTTACCGGTCGGCTCAACGCGGCAGCATCCAACGGACCATGGCGGCGAAAGCGAGAAGCCCTCGAAGAGCACAGTGTGCTTATGTTGAACAGAGTACTGCTGGCAGAATCGAAGGACGTGGTTTGGGATGAGGAGGTCATCCTCGATCGTAGCAGGCGGATGGCCGCCCAAGTCGCTGCCGTATGGCCGGGGCCAGACTCGGCGGCTTGGACGGAAGGCGGCTAATCTCGGCCGCGCAGATACAGTTCTCACGGGGTGCCCGCTTGTTCGAACCGGCACGCCTTCGACATGAGGCGTAGGGATCCCCGGGACAGAAGAAGGGCACTCACATGACCACGGAGGAGACGCGACCGGTGCAAAACCACCACGTGATCGACAATCACCGCAAGACGCTTGTGGAGTACCTGCGTCCGAAGTTCGATTCGGCGGATATGCTGAGAATGGTATCCGCGTACTTTTCGATCTACGGCTTCGAACTGCTCGAACGCGAGCTAGGAGATATCGACTCGGTACGGTTTCTATTCGGCGATCCAGACTCGGTCGCCGAGTTGGATCCCGGCTCTCAAGAGACAAAGGCGTTCGAGATCACTGAGGAAGGTCTATCGCCCCGCCACCGCTTGGAGCAGAAGTACCTGGCCCAACGGTGCGCCGACTGGGTGCGGAAAGCCGGCGTGGACGTGCGATCGATAAAGCGCCAGGGGTTCTTGCACGGGAAGATGTACCACACCGAAAGAACAGGAGGAGGAACGGCAGTCGTAGGTAGCTCGAACTTTACTAGGCGTGGATTGGGCGGGGGACAGGATCCCAACCTGGAGATCAACTTGGCGCTCGGCGATCAATCGGATGAGGCGTGGTTGGATCTCAAGGGGTGGTTCGATGATGTTTGGAGAGACGACGATCGAACGCAGGACGTTAAGGCGGAGGTGCTGCAAGCGCTTGCTCGTGTTGGCAAGGACCACGCTCCAGAGTTCATCTATTACAAGACCCTCTTCGAGCTGTTTAGAGAGGAGATCGACAAACTCCCAGGAGCCGACGCACAATTCATAACTCGTCTCGAGGAGACGAAGATCTGGAATGGGCTGTACGACTTCCAACGGGATGCCGCAAAGATGGTGATCGCGCGTCTCGAGCGGCAGGGCGGCTGCATTCTCGCGGACAGCGTCGGTCTCGGCAAGACGTACACGGCGCTCGCAGTGATAAAGCACTACGAGATCCGCTACAACGCGCGCGTGCTGGTCCTTTGCCCCAAGAAGCTAAACGAGAATTGGGTGCTGTATCCGGCCGCGAATGCGCGGCTCGGCAACCCGTTCATCGAGGACAGGTTCGGATTTACGGTGCTCTCGCATACGGACCTTTCGCGGGATAGAGGGAACGTGGGAAGCATCGATCTTTCTCGGTTCGATTGGAGCGGGTTCCACTTGGTCGTCATCGACGAGTCGCATAACTTTCGCAACGCGACGAGCAGTCGACGGGACGAGAATGGGCAAATCGTTCGCTTGAGTCGATATGAGCGGCTCCTGGAGGAAGTGATCGCAGGCGGCGGGGACACAAAGGTGCTGATGCTGTCCGCGACGCCGGTTAACACGTCCCTTACGGATCTCCGAAATCAGATCCATCTTCTGGCCGCCAAGCGAGACGACGCATTTCGGGAGCGCTTGGGCATCGACAGTTTCAAAAACCTCCTCGATTCGGCACAGAGGAAGTTCAGAGCGTGGGAGGCTCGCGGAAGGAGACGCAAGAAGGCGGCACTTGTGGAGGACCTGGGTGCGGACTTCTTCAATCTCTTGGGCGCGGTGTCGATCGCGCGATCCAGGAGACAAATCAAGAAGTTCTATGCGGATGCGATGCTAGAGATCGGGAGTTTTCCGCAGCACGCGCCGCCAGACAACCACTATCCGACCACGGATTTGGAGGGGGAGCTTTCCTATCGCGAACTCAACGAGCGTATCTCCGCCTTCTCGCTTGCGATCTATAACCCGACTGAGTACGTGACGTCGGAGGACGCCCTTGAGGAACTCAGGCAGGAGAAGGAACGCTACCGTTTCAATCAGGCAGACCGTGAGAGGTTCCTGATCGGAATGATCCGAACGAACTTCCTCAAGAGATTGGAGAGTTCGGCACGAGCGTTGTCACTCACCCTCGACCGAACCATCGGGAAGATGGATGAGATGCTGGACAAGATCGACCGGTTCGAGACAGGCGCCGCAGGGGATGTCGTTGACGCCGATGCAATACCGGATGACGAGGACGATGACGAAGAGTTTCTGGTAAACCGCGGACGACGCCCCTTCCACCTCGGGGAACTCGACACGGAGAGATGGCGAGAAGATCTTGTGCGGGACCGGCGCACGCTTGAACGAGCATTGAAGAGCGTTCAACAAGTCACGCCAGAGCGCGACGGCAAGTTGGCAGCACTCAAGGAAACGGTGCGAGATCGTGTGGCGAATCCAACGCGGGACAAGGATGGTCGGCAGAACAGAAAGCTACTGGTGTTCACTTCGTTCAAGGACACGGGCGAGTATCTATACTCCGAGCTTCAATCCGTTGCGGAGGCATTGGGTATCAGGATGGCTATGGTAGCCGGAGATGTGGTCCATGTGCCGGGGGGTGGGGATCTTCAGTCGGTGCTGTCACGATTCGCTCCGCGAGCCCACAAGACGCATCATCAGGGAGAGATAGACCTGCTGATTGGGACGGACTGCATTTCAGAAGGGCAGAACCTGCAAGACTGCGATACGGTGGTCAACTACGATATTCACTGGAATCCAGTGAGACTCATCCAACGGTTTGGCCGCATTGACCGGATCGGCAGCCAAGCGGAGCGGGTTAGGATGATCAACTTCTGGCCCACCGACGACATGGAGCTGTATCTGAATCTGCAGCACCGTGTAGAGGCGCGCATGGTACTTGCGGACGCCGCTGCAACGGGTGACGAGAACCGTCTGGAAGACGCCGAGGAGCAGGCCCGTACCGAATTGAACTTTCGCGACCAGCAGCTATTGCAACTTCGAGACGAGATTGGTGATCTGGATGACTTCGCTGATGGAGTCGTGATGAGTGACTTCACCCTAGACTACTACCTTGCTCAGTTGATGCGCTACCTCGAGCGTTTTCGGAAGGAGCTTGAGCAGACGGCTTATGGTGCCTACGCCGTCGTAGAGGGAGGGACCGAAGGGATCGTTTTCTTACTTAGGCATCGGGTCGGCACGTCGGAGTCAGGCGCTAGGCGTATGAGTCCGACCTCACCGTTCTTCCTGGTGTACGTGCGCGGAGACAAAACTGTAGCCGCCGGTCACATGCAGCCGAAACGAACGCTGGATGAGTTCGAGCGTCTCGCAGCTGGTGAGACCGCGCCTCTTCAGGCGTTGTGCGATGAGTTCGATGCGGAAACCCGGCAAGGTCGCGACATGTCACGGTACTCGGCATTGCTTGATTCGGCCGTCGTAAGTATCTCGGACCAGTTCAGAGCAGCGCTGGCAGATCGGGTAGGTGCGAGGAACTTCAGAATACCCAAGCGTCGCGAACAACCGGACGGGGCAGAGGACTTCGAGCTGGTAACTTGGCTCGTCGTGCGCCGCAAGAGCGACGGGAAAGGAACTGAGGCGGAGGAAAGGAACTAGCAGGGTCCGGTCCCCGCGGAGGCGCCAAGCGGGCGTTGGGGGCATTCAGACATTTTCAACAAGGAAGCGCAGAAGTATGGAAGTAGACAGATCAACGATCCGGACAGCCCTGGGCGAGTTCGAACGGGGACACCTCCTTGAAGGCGCGACGGAGGTTTTACGCACATTGGGCTACGCGAGTGAACGAACCATGAAGACATCCGGTCATCCAACAGACTTCTTCAGCAGCGCTCCGCGCACCACTCGTTCGAGGGCCCGCATTCTGGAGGACGCGAAGCAGATACATATCCTCTTCCAGTACACGGACGAAGAGGTACGCGCGGCAGGGGGCCAGGCGCAGCTTGGCATACTCGGCGCATCTGGATTCGACGGAGAACACCAGGACGGATTTCTATTCGCGGCGGTTGAGCTGCGCACGCGTAAACGCCGATCCGGAAAGCGTTCAAACGGATATTCTCGAGGCGACTATGCGCAAATGACCCGAGAAGTCAATCGAGCATTCGCGGGCGTGCCCGCCGTCGTGCTATTCCGCGTGGACGGACTCCTCACGGTTGGATTCGTCGGGCGCCGCCGGCACAAGCGCGACCCGTCGCGCGACGTTCTTGAGCGTGCCAGTCTTATCAAGGACATCAACCTGCGCGCGCCACACCGAGCGCACCTCGACACCCTAGCAGAGTTGTCCGTCCCACGAATGCTGGAGTGGATCGAGAGGCGGCGATTGACCCAGGACTTCGAAGGGCTTCGTAGGGCTTGGCTCGCCAAGCTCGATACCGAGGAACTTAACAGACGTTTCTATCGCGAGCTGTTTGGTTGGTTCGAGTCCGCGGTGGACGAGGCAACCTTTCCTGAGGAGGGCGCGCAGCCCGAAGAGCATGTGATCAGACTCATTACACGCCTTATGTTCGTGTGGTTCATGAAGGAGAAGGACCTGATTGCCGAGGACCTGTTTATCGAGTCTAGGGTACGTGGCCTGTTGAAAGACTATGACGCAGAGACGGGCGACTCCTACTATCGGGCGGTACTACAAAACCTGTTCTTCGCTACACTCAATACGGAGATCGGAAGCCGCGGTTTCGGGCGCGGGCGGAGCTCCTCCAACTCCCGGTATCGCTACCGCGATCTCATATCTCGCCCGAAAGAACTCGTCGAGTTGTTAGAGAAAACGCCGTTTATCAATGGTGGGCTGTTCGAGTGCCTGGAAGGTCCTGAAGGCGTGGCAATAGACAGCTTTTCGGATGACACATCAGCGCTTCAGAGGCTGAGCGTGCCGAATCGGTTGTTCTTCGGCGAAAGGGGCCTGATCCGAATATTCGAGAATTACCGCTTTACCGTCGAGGAAAACACGCCGATCGAGCGCGAAGTGGCGTTAGATCCCGAGTTGTTGGGAAGCGTATTTGAGAATCTCCTGGCTGCGTACAACCCCGAGACACGAGAAACGGCCCGAAAGCACACCGGCTCCTACTATACGCCGCGGCCAGTCGTTGACTACATGGTTCGAGAGAGCATTGCCTTCGCGTTGGGTGCGAAGGCGAGAGCAAGGGTGGGATCGGCGAAAAGCTGGATGAGTCGAATCCGGACACTGGTGGATGAGTCGAAGAATGTGGAGGAGGAGAGCCCGCTGTTCGACGAGATCGACGCGCGTAGATTGGTGAGCGCGGTTGCTGACATTACGGTGCTGGATCCGGCCGTCGGGTCCGGGGCTTTCCCTATGACGGCATTACATGTATTGACACTGGTGCTACGTCGCCTAGACCCAAAAAATGAGCACTGGGAGCAAGTACAACTTAAGCGGGCAGCGGACAGGGCCGCGCAGGCGTACCAGGCAAGTGACGATCGCTTGCGGGAGCAAACCTTGGAGGAGGTCGAGGCGACCTTCCGGCGCTATCGGGACTCTGACTTTGGACGCAAGCTTTACCTGATCCAGAACAGCCTGTTTGGTGTAGACATACAACCGATCGCCTGTCAGATCGCGAAATTGCGCTTTTTCATTTCGTTAGCGATCGAACAAAGAGCGACCGGGGACGGTGGTGACAACTACGGTATCAGACCGCTGCCGAATCTAGAAACTAGATTCATCGCGGCCGACTCGTTGCTAAGTGCCGGTGGGCAGAGAACACTGGGTGAGCAAGGCGATGTCGAAAGGATCAAGGAGGAACTAAAGCTGAACCGCGAAAGGCACTTCAACGCAAAGACACCTGAAGCGAAGCACGAGTGCAGGGACAAGGACGAGGAACTCAGATTAGACCTCGCAGATGCTCTTGCTGCTGGAGGGATTGGCAGCAGTCACGTGGAGAGGGTCTCCAATTGGGACCCCTACGACCAGAACGGATTTGCGGAATGGTTCGATGCCGAGTACATGTTCGGCGTGGCGCGGTTCGATGTAGTCATCGGGAACCCGCCGTACATACAGCTCCAGAAAAACCGCGGCGAAATGCGCAAAAAGTACCAGAACGCCGGCTACGATGTGTTTGCTAGTGCTGGAGACGTGTATCAACTGTTCTATGAGCGTGGCATGAGCGTCGCTAGAGAGGGGGAGGGCGTACTGGCGTACATAACATCCAACAGCTGGTTGAAAGCAGAGTACGGCCGGCTCCTTCGCCAGTACTTTGCGTCACGGCACACGCCTTTGACGCTCGTAGAAATGGGCAAGGATGTCTTCGAGAACGCTGTCGTTGATACGGCGCTTCTGATCGTGCGAAACGGCAAAGGTCGTCGGCGCGTGGCTTGTCCCGCGGTGGATGTGGAGGAAACCAAGGAAGGGCGGTTCCCTCCGCCGAAGAAAGCCTGGGGGACGTTAAGGCCAGACGGCGAGCGACCCTGGATGGCACTCTCGTCCGTCGAGAGATCCGTAATGGAGAAGATGGAAGCGGTTGGAACGCCTCTACGGCTATGGGATATATCCATTTACTATGGAATAAAAACCGGTTACAACGAGGCCTTCGTCGTCGATACGGCGCTACGAGATCGCCTGATTGCTGAGGATCCACGCTCGAAAGAAATAATCAAACCGGTGCTTACGGGGTCGCGATATAGCGCGTTACCGCGCAAATTGGGCAGGTCTTTGGCTGATCGACACGCACAACGGCCACGATGGCGCGCCACCGATAAACGTCGAGGACTATCCTGCGATAAAGGCTCATCTGGACGGCTTCACTGACCACCTGGCCCGGCGCCAGGACCAAGGAATCACACCGTACAATCTCCGTAACTGCGCTTACCATGGCCATTTCTCGGGCCCCAAGTTGCTATGGCGCGATATGGCTGCAACGGGTACCTTTGCCTATAGCGATACGCCATTTTTACCAACGACAAAGCGTTCATGATGACCGGCAGTAGCCTGCACTTCCTTTGTGCCGTGCTGAATAGTCCTCCCGTGTCTTGGCTAGTCTCGAAGTCGGGGCTAACGACTGGTATGGGGCTAACACAGTGGAAAAAGTTCGTAGTCGAGGAGATTCCCGTGCCTCTCCCGGATGATTCCGCAATCGCCGACGTCAGCCGTGCCGTGACTGATCTGCTCGCCTTGTTGGACGCTGGCGACGAAGAGGCAGTCAATCGCCTGGAGAGTTCTATCCACGCGATGGTGTGCGACCTATACGGGCTGACCGCAGAAGAGCTCAATCTGCTTGCCAAGACGCAGCGGAAGTTAGGTGACGGTTGACTTTTCAATCGCTTGCCGCTCCCGCATGGAAATGCCGTAGGACTCGTACACGAAGTCCTCGAGGTCGGACTCAAGCGCCCCTACCTTTGCCGGCGTCCCCACGTCCATAGCGGCCAAAAGGTCATCGACCATCCGCTCAACCGTTGGGGTATTGTTGATTGCGACAGGGATTGGGATCGCCTCTACTGTGACAGCGAACCATCTAGCCGTCCCCATGCCGGACGTCACGGTGTTCTTGTTAACGTACCATGTAATCAACGACGAGTTGAGAAACGCCGCCAACAGCTTCATCATCGGACCGTGCATGAAGTAGACAGTGTTCGTACAGAAGGTTTCCGTCCCGGCAGGCGCATACGAAAACCTGCCTTCTGGCGTGAGGTCCATCCAGAAGAGCTTTTCCTCCCCGAATCGTTCATGGTAAGCGCAGTTACGGAGATTGTACGGTGTGATTCCTTGGTCCTGGCGCCGGGCCAGGTGGTCAGTGAAGCCGTCCAGATGAGCCTTTATCGCAGGATAGTCCTCGACGTTTATCGGTGGCGCGCCATCGTGGCCGTTGTGCGTGTCGATCAGCCAAAGACCTGCCCAATTTGCGCGGTAACGCGCTATATCGCGACCCCGTAAGCACCGGTTTGATTATTTCTTTCGAGCGTGGATCCTCAGCAATCAGGCGATCTCGTAGCGCCGTATCGACGACGAAGGCCTCGTTGTAACCGGTTTTTATTCCATAGTAAATGGATGTACCCGGAAGGACCGGTTGTACTCAGTCGGCAATTTCTTAACGGGGACTTATCCATGATTGATTCAGCAGCAGACAATTCGGCGGTCTTGGGGTCGCATTTTTGTGAGGACGTGTTGCGTGAAGCGGCTCGGGCGGAAAACACGCGAGTAGCGTATGAGAAGGGCTGGCGCTGCTTTGTGGCCTGGTGCGAGGAGGTGAACGTGACTCCGCGAGAGGCGAGTTCACAAGACATCGTCAGGTTCCTCGTCGCGATGGCGACCATGGGCCGATCTGGCGGCAAGCCTCTTGCACTGAACACCCTCAGGCTCTATCGCAGTGGGCTGAACGATCGATGGCGTCGGATGGGCTCGAAGTCGCCAGCGGCGGCAAGGGTCGTCGATGAGGTGCTAAAAGGCCTGGCTAGGCTTCGGGGGGACACGCCGCGCCGAGTGAAGGCTCTGCGGGAGCATCAGATACTGGCGATGTTGGAGTCATGTGGAGGGGGGCTGCATGGGCTTCGGGACGCTGCGATCTTGTCACTGGGATTCGCGGCGGCGCTCCGCCGATCGGAGTTGTGCTGCCTGCGGATGGACGACCTCGAACGCAAAGAGGATGACGGGATGGTGGTCCATCTGCGAAGGTCGAAAACGGATGCGGGAGGGTCCGGGCAGAGGGTGGCGGTGATTGAAGGGAAGGCTGTAATGCCCGTCGCCCATGTGGACCGTTGGCTTCGGGAGTCTGGGATCAGGAACGGGTTCGTCTTTCAGACACTAAGACGCGGTGGCATTGCATCGGGTCGACCACTCGATCCTGGCGACGTTGCTCGGATCGTGAAACGGCACGCACGAAGGATCGGCCTTGAGCCGCGGGAGTACTCTGGGCACTCCCTGCGAGCAGGGTTCGTGACAAGTGCGGCGGTGCACCGGGCGAGGATAGACAAGATCATGGAGGTGACCCGACACAGGAGCGCCGAAACGGTGCTGAAGTACATTCGCGACGAGGAATCGTTCGTCGATCATGCGGGTGCGGCGTTTCTTTGATGGGCCAGACGCACGCTCCAATGGTGCACACGTCTTCGGAAGACAATGGTGAGGCCGGCTCCTTGCTTGGGGCCGGCCCCGGATCATCTCGGTGGGCGATATTTGGCGTAGGCAGGGGATTCGTGCGCAAGCTCACCCGTCGGAGGAATCGGTGACGTGCTCGTCGACCAGTCGGAGCATCGGTTGGATGACCTTTTCGTCCCATAGCACCTGAGCCACGGACTCAAGCGCGTCTCGCAGTTCCACCTGCTTTTCGAACCATTTTTCTATCAGGTCGTGGACGCGACGCTTGAATCCGGCTCCGCGCCCCCATTGGTCAGCGCACTCCGTCCAAAGACGGTTGGCCTGAAGCAAAGGTTCCCGGTACACCTCAACGCCGGCAGTCTGGAGAGCATCGGCGAAATCGGTCTTGGACGCGGCGACGCTGTGTTCGATCTGAGAGATGACGTTCCGGGCGGGGTGCAGTCCAGGGTTGGCCTTCATCTCCTCAAGGCGCATCTGTACACCTGTGAACCAGGCATCAGTGCGGAGGAATCCGTCACGGGCGGCGCCGATCCCGGTTTGGTGTCCGATGCTAAGCCCTGAGTACTGTCCGTTTCGCCTTGCTGACGCCCAAAGAGTGGCCGCGTGTCGGACTTGATTGACAGCGGCAAGCGCCGCGCGATAGGCGTCACGTCGTTTGGGAGCAAGTTCGGAGTTGGAATCGAGAAATGCTCGCAATTGCGTGGCGACCTCCTCCATGGCGGCGTTCACCGCTTCAACTTCATGGTTCTCGATGAGACCGTCGATGGCCGTGCAGAGGTCCCGGACGCGATCGGACTGGGTCCGTCGCATTCGGGCGACTTGGTCCAGTATGGAGTGCCGGACGCTGGCGGCGTTGTCAACTTCGACGTTCAGGAAGTGGAACGGGATGGCGTGCAAATCATCCTCAGGACCGGTGATCGTGCGAGCGATCTGTTCGCGCTTTAGCTCGTAGCCATCCTCATCGTCGATCGCGAAGTCGCCGGCATCGTCCTTCATCGACGTCGCCTCGCCTGAGCGAGGAAGCGCTAGCACTGAGAGCTTGCGGGCTGCACGCTGATCGGGGAACGTCCGGCGCATGTGCTGCAAGAGGGCGCGGACGGCTTGACTTGGGGCGTCGTTGAAGCGGGTGCAAAGCACGATGGCCGTACGAGGGTCTCGGAGGCGGGCATCAATGTCCTCACGAACGACCAGGTCGTCGACGCCTTTGGTGTCGATGATGGTCACATCCAGGCCGATCTCGGCGGCGGTGAAATCGGGGACGATCAGGTCGATGGAGCGAGGAAGCAGAAAGTCGGGATGGCGGCCATTGTTGATGGACTTGAAGCAGTCGGCGAGCCAGGTTTGGGGAGAAGCTGCCCGAGCGGGTTCAAACCAGATCTCACGCTGGCTCCGGTTTGGAAGCTGCATGGCGTCCAGGACCTTAGTGCGCAGCTCCTCTTCGGACTCGCAACCGTCAACGAGTTCAGCGAGCAGGTCTCGACGGCTTCGCTTGCCGTCCGGCGTAGTGTCTCGGCGAGTGGTCAGTCCCGCCATGTTGCGGATAGCGCGCTCGTACTCTCGTCCGACCCCGACGGATTCGGCCTGGGGCGGGGAATTGTCGCCAGATTGTGTCCATTTGGATGTGCACAGATCCGCGACCAACTGGCGGAACTCTGCATCCGGCATCGGTTGAACGACGATGCCGAATGCGGGTCCGCGACGAATGCAGACTTCGCAGACGGTAGTACCCCCTCCGCCAGCCTCGAGCAAGACGCGGTCAGTGAGCTTGGCGCTCTCATTGACAGGTAGCAGCAGGTCGTAGAGGAAGCTAAGCGCTGTGGACTTGCCAACTCCGATCTCGCCGACAAAGGCGATGTTCTGGGCGACATCCCCGAGGTAGCGGGCGGCTGCGGTGAGGAGGTCAGTCTGACGTTCCAACTGGCGGCGGAGGGGCCAAGGAGCGTCGGCTGTGAGGGAGAAGTCGGCGGCGATCGATAGCGTCTCCTCTGCAAGGCGAATGGTGCCGGCGTCGGGATTCCAAAAGTCCGGACGCTCGAGGTGATGCCAGTCCGCCCGTAGAAACGTGACGTAGCGCGGTGCATCCTTCGACCCGAGTTGCTTGAGGGCCTCGAGAACGGCGCGACACTCCTGTTCACTGGCGGCACCGCTTTGTTCGATCCGCGAAAGGCGACTCTGGTCGATCCCGGCCTCGGCGGCGACGTCTCGCTGACTGAGTTGGAGGGCGGTACGCAGGCGCATTACGGTCTGTCCAAAACTGGGCAGGATGACGGGCGTCTCTGACATTTGGCGTTACCTCCACGGAAAGACGGACGCATGGCGCACCATAGATTCGCCAATCATATCCTTACAAGATGCATATTTGCAAACGCCACTTCGTTTGCGCTAGCATGATTGCAATGACGTGGTCAGGAGCGATACGACATGTCGCGCGAGACGGAAAGTGGGACGCTTGGGATTGACTTGAGGGCCGTCGGTGGGTATAAAGCGGGGACCATGCTCCCTAGCGTCCTGCGGGCCCGATTCGAGGCGCTGTCGCACGTTAGGGGAATACTCTGTAGATGGGCTGGGCAGCCTCGCTGTCCAGCCCATTCCCTTTATGGACCGGTGGATGCGGTTCCAGACATGAGGGGGTGGGCACATGGCTAGGGTGGCGGTGTTCGTTGATGGCGGCTACCTGGTCAAGGTGAGTGCAGCCGCCGGTACCAGAGTGGACGTTGGCAAGCTCGCCGCGGAGATCCGCGAGAGACTCGCCGAGTCAACCTTCGAACCATTGGATCTTGTCCGCACGTATTACTACGACTGCCTGCCATATCAGAGCAATCCTCCCACGCCGGAGGAGGCTAGCCGGTTCAGCCAGAAGAGGCGGTTTTTCGCTGCGCTACAGAATCTTCCGCGATGCACAGTGCGCGAGGGGAGGCTGATGTATCGGGGCCAGGGCTCCGACGGCAAACCCATCTTTCAGCAGAAACGGGTCGACTTGATGATTGGCCTGGATTTCGCGCTGCTGGCCGCAAAGCACCGGATCACGCATGCGGCCGTCGTGAGCGGTGATAGCGACTTGCTGCCCGCCTTCGAGGCGGCGCAACGCGAGGGCGTGGTGGTTTGTCTGGTCCACGGGCCAAGGTCGACGTACGCAAGTGACCTGCGATCATTGGCGGACGAGCGCATAGACATGGACGATGAATTCATGGACGCGGTGCGGCAAGAGCTGAGCAACCGCCCGTAGGAACCTGCCCGCGAGAGGCAGTCAGTTCCGAGGGACGGCGTTGGCGTAACCGGGCGCCTGGGTGGGCATTCGGCGGCGCCAAGAGCAAGCTCGTGAGTCCTGATCGCCAACCAAGCAACGCTGGAGACGGCGGGCCTCGGCGAGGTTAGCGGGGGCAAGCGGTCGAGTTGTGCTGTAAGTAAGGCCTCGCGTTCGACCGATGCTTGCGATCGGTTGACGCTGAGCGGAATCACGGGTCACTACTCCGGTCATCCTATTCGCACCCGTTCCGTCCTTTCGGACTACGCCGGCACTGTTCACGCGTTTCGCCCATGTCGCGGGCGGCGGTTCCCTTTGGGTCAGTGGAACGTCTGCAACGCCTTGTGGGCGCCTCCCGTTTTGGTCAGCCGGGTGCTGTGGATCGAAGCGAAACTGCTGGAATTCCCGCGTTCCGCCGCGATCTCCGGCCCTTTTGGGGCCGTCTCCCGTTGTGGTCAGCCGGGGTGGCTGGGTTGACTCGACGCGCGCTGCTGGATCACCCGCAGCACGCACTTGAATCGCACGTTCCTTTCGGAACATCTCTCCGTTGTTCTGCCTGGTGGAGGAGACCATGTCCGGGTCGCAGATCCCGGCGCTGACGTGCCTCTAGGAGGCACGGTTTTGAGGTTCGGCGCGGACTCTACAGACCTCTCGGACCCATGGCAAACAGGTGCGCGGAAGGGCTGCGCGCGAGATGTTGCGCGGTTCGGCGGAAGCCCAGCCCCGACGCTGTGGGACGCGACTTTCAAGTCCGTCCCACAGCGTCGGGGCGCGAGGCGCGTTTCGCGACGGTGTTTCGGCCCGGTGGTCGGGGCGACATGCCGCGTTTTCTGCGGCAGTTTGCGGCTAGTGGCGGTCCGGTAGCGCGGAACCGGGTGGGTCGGGCGACGTGGAAGCCTTCGCCCCGGCCTTCAGCGCGCGGTCGCGCTCCCGCGTGATCTGGCGCAGGTTGCGCCGGAACTCGGCGCGCTGGCCCTTGACGGCGACCAGTTGCCGCTGGGTGTCCTCGAGCTGCCTCTGGAGGCGCCGGCAGTCGTCGCGGGCGACGCCGAGCTGGTCGTCGCGGTACTTGCGGTCGAGCCACTCGCGGCGGATGCGCAGCGCGAGTTGGATGTGTAGTTCGGAAGCGGAGAAGCCGATGGCGAGCGCCACCAGGAACACCACGGTGGCGAGGATGCCGACGATCACCGAGTGCTGGAGCAGGATGTTCCAGCCTTCGAGGACGACGGCGTCGGTAGCCCGGTCGACGAGCACGAGGCCCTCGACGCGCTCGCGGGCGTTCAGGGCCAGCAGGACGGCGCCCGCGATCAGGGCGATGACCAGGAACAGGATGAACACGGCTACCGGCCTCCCCTGCGGCGACGGCCGGCGCGCGGCACACCGGCGGATCGCTGCGGATCGGATGCCGAGGGCATCTCGAAACCCCTCTTCCGGAGCGCCCGTTCGAGGCGTTGCTCGATGTCGCCGTAGTCGTCGCGCACCGGCGCGTCCAGAAGGGCGGCCTCGATGCGCGCGGCGAGATCCCGGTAGTAGTCGCGGGAGTCCTTGATGCGTTCGATCAGCCGGACGGTGCTGTTGGACCGCGGGCTGACCGGTTCCCGCGGCGGGCGGCTCACCTCAGATACTCCCGCGTGATCCCGGGGCGGAAATGACCAAGCTCCTGGCTGACGACTTCCAGCGCGTCGTCGTAGCGGAGACCGCGCTGCAGTTCGGCCATGCGCTCCTGGGCGAACGAATGCCGCAGGCCGTGGGCGCCACGGCTCCAGCCGAGCGCGCTCGTCGAGGCGCGGGAGAAGCTGCGGCTCCACGCCTCGCCGCCGCCGATGTCGTAGTGGGACAGGTAGCGGATCTCGCGATCGGTGATGCGGGTCGGCTCGTCGAGGCGGCGCTCCTCGAGGCGCGCGGCCAGATCGTCGGAAACGCGGACGAGACGCACCAGGCCGCCCTTGCCGACGACGGTGTAGTCGTTTCCGGGGCGGCCGTCGAACTTCTCCGGGCGTGCGGGCCGGACGTCCGGGGGGCGCTCGTCGGGGCGGGCCAGCGTCAGCAGCTCGTGCGCGCGCAGTCCGGCCGCGTAGGCGACTTGGGTGGCGAGCGCGTTCCGCGCGTTCTGCCGGGCGGCGACCATCGGGACCTGGTGCCGGGCGTAGGCCCGCCCCTCCCGATGGGGCGGCTTGTGCGATTTGACGATGTGTAGTCTGCCGGCAACGGGCAGCAGCCGGCGGACGTGGACCAGGTACTTCTGGAGCGCGAGGCGGTGGCCATCGAGGGCCTTCTGGCCGAGGTCGGCGGCGCGCGAGCGGAGGTAGGCGTCGGCCCTTTCCGGGTTGAGGTCGAGCAGTTCCATACCGTCCGGGGCGATGTGGCGGGCGATCTGGGCCAGGTACTGGCGGACGCCCCGCACGGTGCCCCTGGACGGCTTCTTGCCGGGCGTGCGGCTCAGGACCTTGAGGTTGACCAGACGGCCAACGGCGTCCCTGGCCTGCTGCTCAGGGGATGGAAGCTTGCGGAACTTCGGCACGGAGGACGGTCAGCCCCGGCCGCGGCGGCGCAGCCAGCGGCCGACGGTGGTCTGGTGGACACGCACGCGCCGAGCCGCGAGCCAGCGCTGCAACTCGGCGACGCTGGCGCCCGCGTCGTACAGGGCGAGCAGTTCGTGCGTGTGGCGGTCGAGGCGGGAGGGAGCGCGGCGGCGGCGACGCCGCGCCCGGGTGTCGGCCTTCAGGTGCGCCACCTCGGCGGCGGCGTCGAAGGACAGCCTGTGGTGCGGGCGGGACAAAGCGGTTCGTCATCGGCCGGGCCGCGTGAGCGGACTGCCGGCTGCGGTGGGGATCGAGGGAAGGCGCATGGATGGATCGTAAGCCATGCGCAGGCGTAAAATCAAATAAAAAAAGGTTTTTTATCAATAGGATAGGAGAACCTTGCGGGTCTCTCTGGCGCCTTTCGGCGCGTTCTGCCGACTCGTGGCGCGGGTGGCGTGGCGCTCGCCGCGCAGGGAAGGATGGTGTCCGGGAGACGATGCCGCGGAGCATCGCGGTCCATGCGACGCGCAATCGCACGGGAAAGCGGCGCGGACACCATCCCGCCTGCCAGGGTGACGGCGGCTTCTGAGAGCGTCTGGGAGGCCGAGGCGTGCCGAACTGAGCCGACGCGCCTCGACCGTGGAGAGGAACGGTCAATGGCGGCTCAGGCGCCATCCCGTGTCGTCCAGCGAGTGTCGCCACAACTGCTCGGACTTCGGCTCGGGATCGGGCAGCGGCGACCAGTACGCGGCGCTTGGCTCAGGCTTCGGCCTGGCGTTCCACGGCGAGATCCCGCAGTCGAGGTTGGAGGGGTCGTGCGCCTTGTCGGGCTTGGCGGCGAAGTCGTCGATCACCGCCGCGTCGAGGGCGTCCTGATGCTTCTGCGCCCGCTCGATGTCGCGGTCCTCGCGGCACCGTTCGCAAAGGAAGTCGCCCTCCGCTCTCTTGCGGTACGCGCATCTGCGGCAGCCGCCTTCGGCCACCAGCGCGGCCCGGCGACGCTTGCATGACGCCGCTCTCCGCGTTCTGCAGGAATCGCAGCTCTTCCAGTACGCCCCGTCGGGCTTGCGCGAGGCCGGCTTGGTGCATCTCGGCTGCGCACACCGGGGCGGCTCGTCGCGCAGGACGGCCTGAGGCACGAAACCCGGCGGGAGCTTGCCGCTCCGCTGGGCGATGAGGGTTGGAAGCTCCATGTCGTTCTCCGTTTCAGGGTTGCGACGCGGTGTGCGTCGGTCCCGAACGGGCGGCACGCGCGCGCAGGGCGGTCACCTCGCGCCAGCGAGGTCGGAGCGTCAGCGGAGAACCGGCCGGTTGACCGCGCGAGCACGCGTGCGACGCTGGCGGTAACGACGGACGTAAAGGACATCGTTGTGGCGGTGGGACCCGCCGTCCCGAACGATAGACAGCCGTCACCGGGACAAAACGGCGATGACGGGGTGTCGGTATTTGCGGCTGATGATTACCGCGGTTTGTGGCGGCATAGGCACCGGAGGGCGCAAGCGTTAGCGGCCGTTATCCGAATGGGCGAGACCGCCTGCGGGCTCGGTTCGCCGAACGCGAATAGGACGCGGCCCGAAGGAAACTCCCGCAAAAGGGGCCGGCTTTCACCTAGCCTGAGTTGACACCCGCCCATGGCGTGTAGACGATCGAACGCAACCAGGAACCTGTAAGTGTCGGAGAAAGACGAGGTGGCGATTGATCGGCGAGTGCGGAGTGTCATGGCGAACTACAAGCGCATGGCGAGAAGCGGCGAGCCCGGGACGCAATGGGCGACGACGCGCAAGCGCTTCACGGAGCCTTCGGCCAACGCGTTTTTCATCGGTGTGCTTCTGGACCGGCAGATGCCGTTTGCGCGAGCATGGGACGGCGGTTGGCACATGGCCCGGGTGCACTTTCAGAATGGGCCATTCTGGCAAGTTGTGCGTCGGACCCGTATCGATGCCCTTCGGCGCATCGCACGCACGGGCTTTGATGGCCGGGCGTACTTCCGCTTTCCCAGCGAGTTGGCCATGAACCTGAAGCGAGCCGCCGAGATCATCATCGAACGCTACGACGGCGACGTACGCAAGGTGTGGAACGTCGACGAGGAGGATGTAGACGCGATCTACGACCGGCTAAAGGAGTTTCGCGGTATCGGGGACGCTCTCGCCAAGATGGGGCAGTTCGCGCTTGTGCGCGAGTACGGGGTAGCAGGAGGGGAGCGCAGCAAGCGCCGGATGTGCGTGAAGCCGGACGTGCATGTTAACCGGGTCACCCACAGGCTCGGGTTGGTTTCATCGACAACGCCCCGGAAGGTCGCCAGGGAGCTGGCCGCGCTGGAACTGGAGTCGCCTGCCGACTTCGATCTGTCGGTTTGGCGGATCGGTCAGGAATACTGCCATGCAACCGGGCCAGCCTGTGGAAACTGCCCTTTGGAGCGGGTCTGCGATTACGCCGCGAAGGGCAATAGTGGGCGAACTTCCTGACAGAGGCGCAAGCGTAGGCCGTGGGGCTTTATGGATGAGGTCACCTTCAAGACGGCTGTGAAGTACGCCAAGGTCTGCATGGCCATATCTCCGCTGCGCGACAAGTCGAGCGCTGAGACCCTAGTGGCGGTGGTCGAGGATCTGCCGTCTGACATCCAGCGTGGTGCCCTGATCTATCTGATCGGTCGTTCTAGGGACCACATTGCTGAGTGGGACGCGATGAGTGCTTTGGCGATACGGAGCCTGCGTGATCCGTTCGCTGCCGAGGTTCTGCCAACTGACAGCCACCTCGACAACAGCCGCTACTACCGATTCCCGGTTGAACTTGCCGAATGGCTAGCCGACGTCTTGGAAGGCAAACGGAACCGTCCAAGCAAAGGCAGCGATAGGTTCTACAACCGCGACATGTTGATGGGAGAGGCCATCGTCGAGTTGGTTCGGCGCTTCGACATCCGACCGACGAGGAGCAAGGCAAAGAAGAACGCTAGTCCAGAGCACTGCTGCGCTGAAGGAGGGTCGGCTTGCGACGTTGTCGGCGTTGCCCGCGACGTTCACGGCTACGGCAACGTTGAACGCATCTGGAGAAAGGTGTCGAAGGACCTCGACCAAGGGACGCACACCGCCTTTCGAGGACCTTTCTATGAGTTCGTACTAGCCAATTCCGACAAACTAATAGGACGGCCCAAAACGGAACGTTAGGCATGACTCGGGAACACCCAATCCCGGGAGGCTTGCCAGATGATCGACGGAAATTTGAGCCGCGCTGAAACTCACAGAGCGGGCGTTCTGCCGAGGAGTGAGTGCAGGCAAGTCGCCGCTGCCCCTAACTTTCCTCCCCAAGGCAGGGTGCTAGCGAGAAGCAAGATTGCAGCAGGACATCGCTACTCGTCTCGCGAACGACGGGCGAGGCAGCAGACGTCCCGAAGTGGGAGCTTGGCAGGACGTTCAGCCTCCAAACCCGATCACCCGGAGTCGAGTTCCCCAGCTTCACCTGGAACGACTCGAGCCCGACATGATCAGCCGCGATCTCGGCATGAGCAAGGCCAACGCCGCCGGCCTCGCTAACACTGAAGGGCCGCGGATTGAAGGGAATGGCAGAACCGCCCGACCGTGGCCGAGGATGGTCGGGGGAAGGAAGTCACATGCGGGAAAGGGGGCGAATCACCGAGGTTGCGTAACTCAATGGGAAAGAACCCAGGGTTCGAGGGCGCTAAGTTCTGCGGACACTCCCACGTTGAAGCATGTCTTGGTGATCCGCCCTGAGGTATGCCGGTTCGAGTCCGGTCGTCAACCGAAAGCAGTTCGCCCCTTTCCCGCGCCATGACGTTGTTTCGCGGGCTGTTCCTACGCGGGAAATCCGCGCCTTGTCCGCGCGGAGTGGTCGAACGACGATTCAGGGGAGGATGTGCGTCATGGCGTACCATGGCAAGGGTGGTGTAGCGGTCTGTTAGACGTGGCTGATCAGCGGCTCGGTGGGCATCGGGGGCTCCCCGGTGGGGCCGAGTTCGGCGTCCGCGCGCGGAGCGCGCAAGCGTTAGCGACCGTCACCCGCATGGGCCGAGACCGCTTGCGAGCTCGGGTTGCCGTAGGCGACTAGGGCGCGGGCCGAAGGCAACGCCACGAGGCGGGTCCGAATACGCAGCGGTGAAGGGAGCATCCCCGCAGGGTCGTTATGGGGAACGAGCGGGGCCGCTTTGGCCCGTTCCGGCTGGGAACGGCGAACGCGTAGGTGTCAGATGGAGAAGACGGAACGGGTAGAGGACTTCGACGAGCGGCGGCGGTTCGATGACCGTTCTGCCGAGGACGGCCGGCCGGGGCCGGCTCGCGCGGTGGACGTTAGCGGGCGGTGCGCCGACTGCTGGGGTCCGATAGCGGGAACGAAGGATCCGACAGGAGAGTGGCAGCGCATCGAGTGCCTTGTCTGCGGCAGGGTCGTCGATGGGAAGGACGCTGCCCGCGAAACCGATGCCATGCGGCGGGAGGCCGACGACAACATGGGGTCAACACGCGTCGGCGGGCCAGCCAACTACAGGCCGAACGCGCGTTTCGTGCTCAAGCTGCTGCCGGACATGGATCGAGAAAAGGCGAAGGTCGATCAGCGCATCGAAGCCAGCCTCGCGGAGGGACGGAAGCCTCGGCGGCTGACACGTCACGAGATCCCGCGAGGGACGGCAGGTTACCTGTACGCGCAGGCGCGCGCGTTCCTTGCCGGCGTCGAGAACCTCTCCCGGGAGAAGTCCGCGATCTCCCTTTCGGATTTCGAGTACGGGGAACCGCAGGTGGTCGGCGTCGAGAAATCGCCGGTCGACGGAACGCTGCGGGTCACCGGAAGCGTACCCGTCGCGCACCGGAAGCACTCGGGCCGCGAACTGATGGCGAGGATGGGAACGGCGGTGGTCGCGGGAATGGCAGGAGCCTTCGCCTGCGAGGTTGGAATGAAGGCGATCCTCGTCACGCGGCTGGACGGGGCCGCGAAGACGCACGACCTGCTGAAGCTCTACAGGGAACTGCCGGACGACAGCCGCGGGCGCATCGAAGGCGACTTCCCGGAGATCGCGGACGTGCTCGGCCACAGGCGGGAGACGTTCGGCCGGTGGCGTTACTTCGAACAGGGCATCGGCGAGGACGCGATCCGGGCGCTCGTAGATAGCGATCGCGTGTGGGGGCTCGGCAAGGCGGCCCGGGTGATCGCCGACGAGTGCGTGGTCGCGGGCCTGAACTACGAGATCGACATCGACACGAGCTTCGAGTTCGATGGGCGACCGGGCGACATGAGCACGGCGCAGCGGATCCACCTGTCGCTGGAGGGCGGAGAATCGTCGATCCCTTGGGAGGAATTGCTGCGGGTCGGAACGGACGACGGATCAAGCGGCCCGTGAGGAGTAGACGCGGAAGCGAACGGAGACGAGTCGGTGGCCACCTAGCGAACCGGGTTCGCGTCACTGGCCTCGATCAGGGAAGCTCCCGCGATCAGAGATAGGCATTAGGGACGGGTTGTGGACGATTGGTGGCCGTGGTTGCAGGCGAACTTTCCAAACCGGCAGATTGCCACTGGCATCTGGCTCTTCATTGGGTTCGTACTGTGCTTCCTGAGCAGGAACATCCGCTCCAGCATTGGAGGGCTTCTAAAGGCGCTCGTGCAACGGAAGTTGGTCATGCTCTTCGGATGGGCGATCCTCAATGTCGGTGTTCTTTGTTGGCTACTGTCCATGATCGGCCTTTGGGGCCGAGACCAGCTCACCGCGACCGTGCTATGGACAGCCGTGTCGGGACTCGCCCTGGCTGGCCGGACATTGTCCGCAGGGAACGACCAAGGCTACTTCAAGCGTCTGGTGGTGGACTTCCTGAAGATAACGGTCGTGCTGGAGTTTCTTATCGTGGGCTACTCCTTCAGTCTGCCGATCGAGTTGTTGCTCGTGTTCGTCATGACAACGCTCGTATTGTTGATTGAGGTCTCGCGAACGAAGGATGAACTGGCCTCGGTCAGGAGGCCCTTCGAGTGGATCGTCGCGGGCGTCGTGGCGTTCGTGCTGTGGAAAGCCGTCTGGGGCATCTGGGACCGGCCGGACGCGTTCTTCACAACGAAGACGGGACGCGATTTCCTGCTCCCGATTCTGCTGACCGCAGGGTCGATCCCGTTCCTCTACGTCCTGCACTGCTACTCCAACATCGAGCTCGCTCGTATTCGGATAGGCCAGAAGACCTTTCAATCGGACGAACTGAAGCGATACGCAAGAAGACGGTTTTTCCTTAGGTTCATGGCGCGACCCCGGCTCCTCCTCCGTGCCGCCAGGCAATTCCAAAACCTGGCAGAGACTAGGGATGACGTGGATCAGATCGTCGCGGATGTTGTTGTTCATGAGCGGCGCCGGAAGAACCCGCCCAAAGTGGACGGAAAGCTGGGCTGGAGCCCGTACCTGGCCTGCGAGTTCCTCAAGCCGGAGGGGTTCGAAACGAGTGACTATCACAGGGGTGTCAGAGGGGATTCATGGTGGGCAGAGTCGAGTCCTGTCGAAATCGATAGCGCCGTCCTAGCGAATACGGCTTGCTTCTATGTCGAAGGGCTTGAAGATCGAGCGACTACCCTGAAGCTCAAAGCCCATTTCTACGGTGCGTCCGACCCTGCTTCGGGCAAGGCGAGGTTCAATCAGGTTGCTGAGGTCCTTCTCGAACGGAGCATCGCGGGGGATTTCGGAGACGCCCGAGCGGCGATACAGTCGGACGAGGATTTCGTTCTGACCACCCATGGGACGCGGATTGCGCGGGAAACCGAGCCGTATCCCAACCAGGCTGGCTTTGAACTGAGCTTTGTCCTGTCCCGCGCCAACGCCGCCGTCTAGGGTTGGCGGCCGAGTAGCCTGTGCAATGCGAGCGCTGCGCGGGACGCGCGTGTTGTGGAGCGCCGGTCGCGCGGTGCGGAAGGCGCGACCGACGAGGTGGCGAAACCCAGATCCGGCTGTAGGGGCCGGTCGAAGAGGTCGCTTTGCCGGTATGCGGCGTCGATGCGGTCGTTCTTGTCGTGGGGCCAAGACAAGCCAGCAGACCTCGCGCACGGCGGCGGGGCCGCCTATTCCGGCACGCCCCCTGTCTCAACAGACCGCTTGAATGCGCAAGGAGTACCAACTTCAAGGCTTGAATAGTTGTGGTACGTTTTGGGGTACGAGTTCTTTAAGTCATTAAATTATAACAAGATTTGGTGGAGGCGGCGGGAGTCGAACCCGCGTCCGTCGGTGCTCCGTCTTTCGCTCTACATGCTTAGAGCCGCCTATTGCTTTGGCCCGTTGGCGACCCGGCGGTCGGGGTGCCGTTGGGCGAGCCTCCTTGAGTTTCGCGCCGCCACCGGAGGCACTCGGCGGCGCTATCCCGCAAGCCTTTGCCCTCGGGTCGCCGTTGCGGGCGCCGTCTTCCCGAGACAAGCGGCTTACGCCGCTAGCGCGTAGTTTTCGTCGTTGGCAACTATAAAAGTTGCAGCGATTGATTAACGAGAGTCACTACCCTCTCGGCATGCACGTCGGAGTTCGCGACCGCCGTCGAAGCCAAGTCGCCCCCTTCGTAGAACGTGGAGGAGCGTAGCAGGTTGAGGGGTGGAATGCGAGCTGGCTCTCTTGGCTGTGGACGTGCCTTTGGCGGGGGGCACCTTGTCTGGTACGGCTGCAAGGCGAGTCGCCTAAAGGAAGCAGCAGGTTTCCCGAGTGGTGGCGTGATGCCACACTCCGGTCTATGATTTCGACTAGCCTTATATTCTGGTCGGAGGGCAGGGCGATGGTGAGCAAGGCGGTTCAGGTCACGGCGTACGAGTGCAAGACGAAGCAGGCGGAGGTGTTCCGGCGCGCTGCGGCTGGGGAGACGATCATCGTCACCAACAACGGCGTGCCTCAGGTGGAGATTCGCAAGGCCCCGGCCGACACGGAGACCGTGGCAGGCGCCGTGGAAGCGCTGCGTGCGCTGCATGCCAGTCAACTCGCGGCCGGCGCAACCGGCAGCCACGAGGAACTGCGCCGGATGCAGGAGGAGGGGCGTGACTGATGGCGGGCGAGATCATCGTCCTTGACAACAGCATCAACACCCGCCTGCTTTGGCCAGACTCAGAGAATTCCGACAGCAACCAATACGCGCTCGATGTTCTTGGTCAAGCAACCGGCGGAACGGTGTTCCATGTGCCGACGATCTGGCACTACGAGGTTGCCAACGTTGCGGCCACGTTGGTGCGGAGGGGTCAGGTTTCCCAAGCGAGCGCAGTGAGGTATTTCGAGCAGATTGCCTTGTTGCCGATCGTGACGGACATCTCGAGTCACGCGAACTCGAAGCAGGCGGCCTTCGCCTTGAGCATCCAATTCGGGCTCTCCGCGTACGACACGGCGTATCTGGAGCTTGCTCTGCGCCTGGGAGGGACGCTGGCCACCAACAACAGACGCTTGCGAGGGGCGGCTCGACTTGCTGGGGCATCGTTGTTCGCCTGACGCCGTCCTTCGGAAGGAGGTGCCGCCGGATTGATCGGAGGCTCTGTGGGTGCGGTTGCGCTGTGGGGCGGGGGAGAGGATGCTCTCGACACCTTCGAGATGGATGCTTGGTGGTGTCGGGGAAGACGGTTGAGGATGCGTTGGCGCTGATTGAGCATGCTTGGCGGCGGCGTTATGAGGCGTTTCAGGCGTCGGCTAGCGAAAAGGAGATCGGGCTGGTCTTGATGCGGGTGCGGCGGGAGCTTGAGGAAGCGGTGGCGATCTGTCGCGAGCTCGATGCGAAGCGGGAGCTTTCGGTTGCGCTAGGGAAGCTCGGGCATGTGGAGCACGATTCCGCGGCGCGGTCGGCGATCTATGAGGAGGCGGTTGCGGTCGCGCGGGAGTGTGGGGATCCGATGCAGCTTGCTCATGCCGTGCGGCATCTCGGCGATGTGGCGCGACATGCTGGAGAGACGATCGTGGCGGAGCGGTGCTACGAGGAGGCGCTGGGTCTCTATCGGAGCGAGGCCGCGCCGCCGGTGCTGGATTTCGCGAATGCCCTGAGGCCGATGGCCATTCTCAAGGCGGACACTGGGGAGTTGGAAGAGGCGCGGGAGCTTTGGCGCAAGGCGGCGGAGCTCTACGGCGCCGTTGGCGTGGAACAAGGCGTGGAGGAAGCGGAGCGCTGGCTCGAGAGATTGGCTGCGTCGGATGGCGGCACTGCGTCACCCCCTCTCTCCGGCCCAAACGCGCTGACTTGACGGTGGAGCGAATGGCTCGTGTCGTGGCCATGGCGCGCCTTCGGCGCGTTGGGAGGGCTGGATGCCCTTCCCCCCAAAAAAGTGCCCCCCAAGCGGGTCGTCGGTGGTTCGAGCGCCAGCATGCGCTGGTGCTCTCGGTGTTTGTGGCGGCCCAAGTGTATGGCGCGCAAGCGGTTGAGCCTGGGTCTCGGGCGCAGGAGCAGCTGGAGGCGGCTGCGGGGTGGGTCAAAGCCGGGGAGCATGATCTGGCTCGGGCGTACTTGGACGATCTTGTCTCCAGCCCATGGATAACTGCTCGGCAGCGCGCGCGGGCGTTCTACTTGCGCGGTCATGGGTATGCGGAGGCCGGGCTGCATGTTTCGGCTCGGCATGACTATCGGCGGGCGGTGGAGTTTCATCCCAACCATTCGGCGTCGTTGATGGCGCTCGCGCATCTGCATGACGGCGGGCTCGGGGTTCCGCGCAATCCGTTTCGGGCGTTTCGGCTGGCGCTGAAGGCGGCGCGAGGTGGGCATGCGGCGGCTTGTCTGTTCGTGGGTGTCGCGTATCAGGACGGGCGGGGGACGGAGGTCGACCGCGCCCGCGCCCGCTATTGGCTGCGGCAGGCGGCGGTGGAGCACGGGGTCGTGGAGGCGTTCGCGGCCTATGGCAGGTCGTTTCGGGCGGGGTTTGCGGACGAGCCGGATGTGCCGCAGGCGCGGCATTGGTACGAGAAGGCCGCGGCAGCCGGGGATGAAGGCGCTCGGCTGGCCATTGCCTTCATGTTGCGGGACGGCGAGCTTGGCCAAGCGGACGCACAGGCGGCGGCGGAGCGCTTTCGGGTGCTTGCCGATGCCGGCAACGCGGTGGCGCAATCGGCCTTGGCGCACATTCTGTTGGGGGATGTGGGGATTGAGGCGGATCACGCGCAGGCGTTTGCGCTCTATTCGGCGGCGGCACAGGCCGGGGAGAGGTCGGCCTACGCGGGGCTCGCGTTCCTCTACCGGCATGGGCTGGGAACGCCGGCGGACGCGGCGCAGGAGGAGCATTGGCTGCGACGGGCAGCGGATGCTGGCCATGCGGATAGCCAGTACCGGTTGGGGCGGCTCTTGCACGCGCGCGGCGATGGCGATGAGGGCGTGGTGGCCGAGGCGCTTGGTTGGCTTGCTTCGGCCGCGGATGGCGGGGTGGTTGAGGCCGCGCACGTTGCCGCCTGGATCTACGCGACGACGCGGCACGATGCCCTGCGCGACCCGCATCGGGCGCTGGCGCTGGCGGAATCGGCGGTGTCTTGGCGGCGGGATGCAAACACGCTCGACACGCTCGCCGCAGCCCAGGCGGCGCGGGGGGATTTTGAGGGAGCGGTGGCCACGCAGCAGCTTGCGCTGAGCCTGGCGGCGGCGGATGCGGAGTTGCTGGCGCATTTGGAGGCGTATCAGGGGGGAAGGGCTTGGGTTGAGTGATGTCCTTGCGTGCCTTGCGGCGCGTGGAGGCGAGATGCCCTCCGTTCGAGGGCGTGCGCTGGGGGATTCGTTCCTTCGCGTGAGGCTAAGCTGGACGGCGTCGGTCTTTCGGACGAGGCGCGATGTGCGTCTGGCGGCGGGAAGCGCCCCTTACCGTGTAGCGTTTTGCTCGTCGTTGCTGCAATCGAGGTCGGTTTCTGATAGAAAACGCGCCCGTCGTTTGCAACCCCGGCGCTTAGATATCCCGTGAGCCTCCGATCCGGCGAAGCCGCCCGGCGAACTCGTACCGTTTTTGAAGCTGTGGTGGCGCTTGTGGGCGAGGGCGCGACGCAATTCCGCCCTGGCGACATCGCCACGCACTTGCGCGACGCGGAACATCCCATCGGCGCGTGGGAGATTCGGGGGGAGTTCACGAAGCTCGAGCGCATGGAGTTGATCGAGGTCGATCCGGAACTCGCCGTTTGGCACCTGGTGGACGGCGCGAGCTTCTCGATCGAGGAGGCTCGCAAGCTGGCGTAGTGGGGTTCCGCGTTGAGGAACCCGTGCGCATGGCATTAGTGCAAACGGTCCTCTGCGGGTGCGACGAATGCACCATAACAGGGCGTCATGCCTTGAGGATCGCGCGTGAAATGCGCGACGCGCTGACATCGTTCATCGAATCTGCATGGCACGGACCTTGCGTAATGGTCGCTAGGAGTGGTTCGGTTAGCCCCAGCCAGGGCGTCGCAATCGGAAAATGTCTCTCCCCGGTTCGCGGCGCCCTGGCTGTTTTTGACTCGAGAAACGCGGCTTTGCGCCCCGTCGTGTTTTTTGCCGCGTGGATCTGCTAGATCTCTAGCGAACTGCTGGTGTGTGGCCGATTGGCATGCATTCCCATGCAGGTCGTAGCTCAGGCAGTTTGCTGTCGCTGTGCCTTTTCGAACAGTGCCCCCGTTTCGCCTTTTGCCGTGGATTGGGAGTGGTTGGCGTAGGTTGCCCAGTTGGGGGCGTAGTCAGTTGCCTGGTTTCCCCAAGCTAGCCAACGATCGCGGGTGCCCCGCGCGAACATTTCGAGATAGGGGCCGGGGCTGCATGACTCGATCAGGCGGTATTGCTCGTCTGGCTTGCGGCTGTGTTCGCGCTTGCGGGAGAGGATGATGTTCTCTTGGCTGCGACCCGGCGCGAGGGTGCGCGCATTCTTGCCGCGCACGCCGAAGAGGATCACCTCGGTGACGTTGCGGAAATAGAAGCCGACGCCGCGACGGTCCGGGCCGCCGTCCTTGCGCACCTTGTACCAGACGAGATTGGTCTTGTACTCGAAGCCCCATTGCGCCATGACCTTGAGGCCGTAGGGCAGCAATGCGTTGGGGATCCACAGGTAGAGGTGCGCGGTGTCGGCGACGATCTCGGAGACGGGCATGGCACCGATCTCCTCGAAGGAGAGTGTCGGGTAGCGAGCTAGGCGTCGGTGTTCCGGCGCAACCTTGCCGGTCTTGTTGTGAAATCGCCACGGCGGGTCGGCCAGCACGGTACCAAACTTGCGCCCGCCGGCGTGTGCAACGAGGTTTTCGGCTGGGGTCATGCGTGGATCTGGCGGCGCCTGTCGCCTGCATAGGTGGGGTTTAGGAGCCGAGCCTGGGCGCGGAGTTCAAGGAAGATGCCGAGCTTGTCTTCGTAGGTGAGCTTGGAGTACTCCTCGCGCTTGTAGCGATTCTCCAGTTCCTCGACCAAGTCTGGACGGCGGATCATGGCTGCCTTGGGCGGGCGATGGGGGATAGAGTATGTCATGCGCCGCTCGCGGTGGACGGTTCCGGGTGGCCTGTGGCGGCGGATGGAGGGGAATCCAGGGTATGTCCGATCAGGAAGAGTCACAGCAGATCGACTTCGAGGCGACGCTGGCGGAGCTTGAAGCGCTCGTGGAGCGGATGGAGAGCGGGCGGATGAGCCTCGAGGACTCCCTCGCGGCGTTCGAGCGTGGCGTGAAGCTCACGCGGGAATGCCGCACCGCCCTGAAGTCGGCTGAACTTCGCATCAAGGCCCTCACCGAGGATGGCGACGAGCTGGACGTGGTGGTTGATGACGGCGAGTAAGGGCCTGGCGCACGCGCTAAGCTCCCCGAGCTGGGTGGTCTCACTGTGACTTGCCCAAGCCCTAGCGTCGCGGTCTGCTGGGAGGGAGGGCGTCTCGCCCTCCACCGCGCCCGCGAGGGCGCGCATCTTTGTCGTGCAGCGAGGGTTCTGCGCGCCTTGCGGCGCGATGGAGGGCGAGACGCCCTCCCTCCGAGGCCCCGCTCATGTTCTAGGCGCTAGTAGGCCGTCGCTACAGTGCAAACAGCATTGCGGCCCAGGCGCCGTATAGAAGAGCCGCGGTGAAGGCGCCGGCGAGCAGGTCGTCGAGCATCACGCCTAGTGCGCCGGGGACCTTGGTGTCGGCCCAGGAGACGGGCCAAGGTTTGACCACGTCGAAGGCGCGGAACAAGGCGACGCCGATTGTCGCCCAGAAGATCGAGCGGGGGCAGAGAGCCAGGGCCAGCCAGCAGCCGGCGAGTTCGTCGATGACGATGGCGGGGTTGTCGCCTTGGCGGCGGTGGCGGTTCAGAAAGTGAATGGTGGCAAGGCCGACGGCAGTAGCGATGGCGACGCCAGCGAGGCGCAGGGGCCACGTGAGGTCGGCGAAGAGAAACCACCACACGATTGCCGCAGCGATCGAGGCAAAAGTGCCAGGTGCGACGCGGATCAGGCCAATGCCGAAGCAGGTGGCGAGCAGGGCGAAGGGGTTGGCAAGGTCGCGCACGCCTAGCTTTGCCGCTTGTCCCTCGCCTTGCTGGTCTGCGTCGCTAGAAATGGCGGAATCCTCGGGCAAGGGAGATGGGTTTGCCACCCTGTCGCCAGCGCGCGCCGGGCGCGTCGTCCAGGCTGCCGATGCGATGAATGGGAGTGTCCGTTTCCCTGGCAATGACACGGATGGCGGGCGCGTGCGTGCGTGAGGCGGTGAAGGCGAGTTCGTAGTCGTCGCCGGCGCACACGGCCGCTGCCGGATCGCTGCCGGGGAAGACCGGCACGTCGCCGAGGTCGATGTCGCAGCCGACGCCGCTGGCCTCGCAGATGTGCACCACATCGGAAGCCAAGCCATCCGACACGTCGATTGTGGCGCTCGCCACGCCGCGTAGGCGCTGGCCGATGGCGAGGCGAGGTTGCGGCAGCCAGTACCGCCCTTGCGCGGAGTCGGGTTCGACGTCCGAGATTGATTGCGCCTTGAGGAGCCCGGAGCGCAACGCGAGCCCAGCGCCGCCGATCTGGCCCGTCACGTAGAGATCGTCACCCGCGCGCGCCCCGGCACGCGTCAGGCTTTCGCCCTGCGACACGCTGCCGTGAACCGCGACGCAGACGTTCGCGTCGCCGCGAGCGAGGTTGCCGCCGACGATGGGCGTTTGGAATGCGCGCGCGGCTTCGGCCATGCCTCTGGCGAATGCGCGGGCCCAATCCTCCGTCAATCGCTCGGCGGTGAGCGACACCACGGCGGCCACGGGCTCTGCTCCCATCGCGGCCAAGTCCGACACCGACACCGCCAGAGCTCGGTATCCCACAAGCTCCGGCGCGGCACCGGCAGGATAATGTCGCCCCTCCACCAGCGTGTCCGTGGAGACTACGAGCTCGTGCGCCGGCGGCAGCCGTAGCACGGCCGCGTCGTCGCCGGGACCGAGCACGACGCTCTCGCCCGCGGTGGCATCCCCCAATGCGTCCACAATCGTCGCGATGAGGTCGAACTCGCCGGTCATGGCGTCGAGCCTTGGACGGCGTTCGCCGCGACCTCCACAGGGCGGAGGTCCTTCGCCACCCGGTCCAGCACCCCGTTGATGTAGCGGTGACCGTCCTCGGCGCCGAACTGGCTGGCGAGGGTGACCCATTCGTCCAGCACCACCTTGAACGGCACCTCGATGCGGTCGCGCAGTTCCAGCACACCGGCGCGCAGGACGGCACGTTCGATGTGGTCGAGTTGGTCCACGCGACGGTCGAGATAGGCCTCGTAGAGCTTGTCGAGCTTCTCCGCACCGGTGAGCACGGTATCGAGGCAGGTGGAGAAGAACGCCTTGTCGGCGCGCCGCAGCGCCTCGCCGGTGGCGAACTGCCGCTCGATCTCCGCCGCGCTATGGCCGCTGATCTGCCATTGGTAGATGGCTTGCAGAAGGGCTCGGCGGGCGCGGTGCCGGGCGCGTTGGTTGATTTTCCCCGTCACCCGCGGGTTCCTTTGGCGTGCCCCGTGTGGGAGTCGTTGGCCAGCACGACCTTGACATCGGTGCCGAGCGGTTCAGCGGCGACGAGCTTGCCGCCGATGGAATCAGCCAGGTGGTCGAACGACACGGCAGCCATAGGCCGGGCGGTCTCGCCGAGCCAATTCGGTGCGAGGTAGAGCACGGCTTCGTCCCAGAGTTTGGCCTCGAGGAAGGTGCCGGCGAGGGTCGCGCCAGCCTCCACCAGCACCTCGTTGCAGCCCATTTCGGCCAGGGCTTGAAGCAGTTGGCCGGGCTCGACGCTGCTCGCTTCCTGACGCAGCATTTGTGCGTGCGGATGGTCCGGAGCGTCGCGTCCGGTGGCGAGATACACCGGCGAATCCGTAGCGAAGAGGCGTGCCTCAGGCGGCGTAGTGCCGTGGGTGTCGGCCACCACGCGCAAGGGCTGACGGATGATGCCATCCACCGCGAACTGCTCTCCCCGCACGGTAAGCGCGGGATCGTCCAACGCCACCGTGCCTCGTCCCGTGACGATGGCGCAGCTTTGCGCCCGGTAGCGCTGCACGTCGGCACGCGCGTCGGGCCCGGTGATCCATTGGCTTTGGCCGCTCGCCATCGCGGTGCGCCCGTCGATGGAGGCGCCGATCTTGATCCGCACGAACGGCAGGCCCGTAGTGATGCGACGCACGAAGCCGCGATTGAGCTGGAGCGCTTCCTGTAACTCCACGGTCTCTACCGCGATGCCGGCGGCGCGCAATGTCGCATAGCCCTCGCCGGCCACGCGCGGGTCCGGGTCCGTCATCGCGCCCACGACGCGCTTGATGCCGGCGTCGATCAATGCGGCTGTGCAGGGCGGCTGCCGTCCCGTGTGGCAGCAAGGCTCGAGGGAGACGTAGGCGGTTGCGCCGGCGGGGTTGCGCCCGTTGCTGCGAGCATCGGCGAGGGCTGCGGCTTCGGCATGAAGCTCGCCACGGCGCCGGTGCCAGCCGCGACCGAGCACATCGTCGCGGGATACGAGGAGGCAGCCCACGCGAGGATTCTCGGTGACGCTGTAAAGCCCCTTTTTGGCGAGTTCCACGCAGCGACGCAGAAATAGGAGGTCGGAGCCTTCGATCATTCCACCCGCTCGGTGGTGAGTCTCCTGATTTCCTCTTGGAATTCGCTGAGGTCCTGGAAGTCTCGATAGACGGAGGCGAAGCGCACATAGGCCACCTCGTCGAGCTCCTTGAGTCCGGCCATCACCTGCTCGCCGACGGTGCGGGAGGGCAAATCGCGTTCCCCGGTGGCGCGCAGGTCGTGCTTGATGCGGCTGACGAGGGTCTCGACGTCTTCGCTGGCCACAGGTCGCTTCTCCAGCGCCCGCATGATGCCGGCGCGCAGCTTTTCCTCGTTGAACGGCTCCCTTGCGCCGCTCGACTTGATGACGCGAGGCATCACCAGTTCCGCCATCTCGAAGGTGGTGTAGCGCTCGCCACAGGACTGGCACTCACGCCGCCGCCGGACCTGCTCGCCATCCGCGACCAGCCGGGAGTCGATCACCTTGGTGTCATGGTGGCGGCAGAACGGGCAGAGCATGCGGGCGCCGGGGTGGAGGCAATCACGGGATTGTAGCCCACGGCCTTGGCGGGCCTCTTCCAGATTGGCCTCCCCAAGCGCCGGCAGATTGTCGGACTCGTGAATAATGCGCGCTCACGAGTTGGAGACGCCATGCCGCAGTTCGTTTACACCATGCAAGGGGTGGGCAAGATCGTGCCTCCCGGCCGCGAGATTCTGTCGGGCATCTCGTTGTCGTTCTTTCCCGGGGCGAAGATTGGCGTGCTGGGGCTGAACGGGGCCGGCAAATCCACCTTGCTCGCCATCATGGCGGGGCTGGATTCCGACCACGAAGGCGAAGCGCGCGCGCAGAAGGGGATTCGGGTGGGCTTTCTGCCGCAAGAACCGCGCCTCGACGAGTCCCTGGATGTGCGCGGCAATGTCGCAAGAGCCCTCGCCAGCGTCACGGAGCTCTTGGCGGAGTACGACGCCATTGCCGAGAAGTTTGCCGAGCCCCTGGACGATGACGAGATGAACCGGCTGATCGAACGGCAGGGGGAGCTCACCAATCGCATCGAGGCGGTGGACGGCTGGAACACGGGCCATGCCATGGAGATCGCCGCCGACGCCCTCCGCCTGCCGCCGTGGGACGCAGACGTGGCCACGCTCTCCGGCGGCGAACGGCGGCGCGTCGCGCTATGCGAGCTGCTGCTCGGCAAGCCCGACATGCTGCTCTTGGACGAACCCACCAACCACCTCGATGCCGACAGCGTGGCGTGGCTCGAACGCTTTCTCGGCGAATATCCAGGCACCGTTGTGGCGGTCACCCATGACCGCTACTTCCTCGACAACGTGGCCGGCTGGATTCTGGAACTCGATCGCGGCCGCGGCATTCCCTTCGAGGGCAACTACACCGCTTGGCTCACAGCACGGGACGCGCGGCTGGCGGTGGAACGGCAGACCGAGCGCGCGCGCCAGCGGGCGGTGCGGGCGGAGCTCGAATGGGTGCGCTCGAGCCCGCGCGGCCGCCAGGCGCGAGGCCGGGCGCGGCTTGCCCGGTTCGAGGAGCTGAACTCGAAGGAAGTGCAGGAGCGGGGCGAAACGGCGGAAATCTACATCCCGCCGGGGCCGCGCCTGGGCGACAAGGTGATCGAGGTGAAGGGCGTCGCCAAGGCCTATGGCGATCGGGTGCTGATGGAAGACGTGAACTTTGCCATTCCCGCCGGTGCCATCGTCGGCGTGGTAGGTGGCAACGGTGCCGGCAAGAGCACGCTGCTGCGGATTCTCGATGGCCGGGAACCGCCGGATTCGGGCACGGTGGAAGTTGGCGATACGGTGAAGACCGCGTCCGTCGATCAATCCCGCGATGTGCTCGACGACGCCAAGACGGTGTGGCAGGAAATCTCGGACGGGCAGGACATCCTGCGCGTCGGCAGCTACGAGTTTCCGTCCCGCGCCTATGTCGGCAGGTTCAACTTTCGCGGCCCGGATCAGCAGAAGTTCGTCGGCCAGCTCTCCGGCGGCGAGCGGGGCCGCGTGCATCTCGCCCGGGTGCTGCGCCAGGGCGCGAACGTGCTGCTGCTCGACGAGCCCACCAACGATCTCGATGTGGAGACCATGCGCGCGCTTGAGGAGGCGTTGCTCACGTTCCCCGGCAGCGTGGTGGTCATCTCCCACGATCGCTGGTTCCTGGACCGCGTCGCCACCCACATTCTGGCCTTTGAGGGCGACAGCCATGTGGAGTTCGTCACGGGGAACTTCACCGACTACACCGAGGACCGAAAGCGCAGGGGCCTCGATGCGGAGCCGACGAGAGTGCGCTACAAACCGCCGGCCCGCTAGGAGGTACGCGCCCGTAGGAAAAGCCGCAAAAACAAACGAGCGGATGCGTTGGCCTCTAGCGTCGCCGTCTTCTGGAGGGTGGGCGAGACGCCCTCCCTCCGAGGGCTCGCTAGTCCGCGCAAGCGCCCATTCGGCCCGCGCAAACGGGCTGTTACGATTCGCGCCATGGCCTACGACAGCAGCAACATCTTCGCCCGGATCCTGCGCGGCGAACTGCCGGCGCATGTGGTCCTCGACGAGGAGCATTGCCTCGCCTTCATGGATGTGATGCCGCAAAGCCCCGGCCACACCCTCATCATTCCACGCACGCCGGCCCAGAACGTGTTCGACCTGTCAGACGACGAACTCTCCGCCCTCATCCTCGCGACGCGCCGAGTGGCGGTGGCCGTGAAGGCGGCGTTCAGCCCCGGCGGCATCATGCTGATGCAGCTCAACGGTGCCGACGCTGGCCAGAGCGTCTTCCACATCCACTTCCACGTCGTCCCCCGTTACGACGGCGAGGGGCTGAGGTTTCACGCCCGCGACGTGGCAGACCCGGAAGTGCTTGCCGGCCACGCCGAGAGGATACGGGCGGAGCTAGGCTGAGGGCCACCCTTGGGCGGAGGGCATCTCGTCCTCCCTCGGGACACGCCCACACGCGCGAGAAGGGGCTACGCCGCTTTAGCGGAGGGCGGCGAGGTGCGTTTCCACGGAGGCGGCGAGCGCGGGCAGGTCATAGCCGCCTTCCAAGGCAGACACGACGCGGCCTTGGGCGCTTTGCTCGGCTGCGTCGACGATGAAGCGCGTCACCCAGTCGAAGTCGTCTTCGCTGAGGCGCAGGTCGCCGAGGGGGTCTGCCTCGTGGGCGTCGAAGCCGGCGGACACCAGAATCAGGTCTGGCCGGTGTGCGCGTAGGGCCGGCGTCCAGTCCCCTTCCACTGCACGCCGAAAGTCGCTGCCGGTGCTGCCGGGCCGTAGCGGCGAATGCACGAGATGCGGCCGCAGCACGTCGTGGCCGCGGCCGGGATAGTGGGGAAACTGAAAGGTTGAACAGACGAGCACCTCAGGACGGTCGCGAAAGATGTCCACGGTGCCGTTGCCGTGGTGGACATCGAAGTCGAGGATCGCGAGGCGCTTCACATCCGGGCGAGCCAGCGCCAGATCGGCGGCGATGGCGACGGTGTTGAAAAGGCAAAAGCCCATTGCCGCCGCCTCCTCCGCATGGTGCCCCGGCGGGCGAATGGCGCAGAATGCCCGGCGCCGGGCCGACTCTTCCCCTGCAAGGACCCAATCCACAGCGGCCGTAGCCGCGCCGATGCAAGCAAGCGCCGCGCCGAGCGAGCCGGAACTCATCGTGGTGTCGGGGTCCACGCGAACCAGCCCTTCGTCCGGCGAACTTGCCTCCAGCCACTGCACGAGCCGAGGGTCGTGAACCCGCGCCGCGTCGTCGAGACTTGCCGCCGCGCAAGGCACTTGGTCGAGCCCGTCCAAATGCCCGCCAGCCTTCAGTTGCGCAAGCAGGAACGCCAGCCGCTCCGGCCGCTCGGGATGCCCGGCTAGCGCGAGATGCTCAAGACACGCGGCATGCGTCACGAAGCCGACCATCACGCGCTCCGCTCGGCTGCTGCTCGCCTTGGCGCGGCGCCGGCGATCTCTGCCAGCAGCGCCCGATAATGCTGCGGGGAAGGCAGGCGGGCGCCGAACACGGAGACGGTTTTGGCGGCGGCGGCGCCGGCGAAGCGGGCGGCTTCGGTTGGGGAGGCGCCGGTCGCTAGCGCGTAGAGGCAGGCGCCGGCGTACATGTCGCCGGCGCCGGTCGTGTCTACGGCCTCGGCCGGAAAGCCGGACACCTCGGCGGTCCCCTTCGGGGAGATGACGAGGCTGCCGCGGGCGCCGAGAGTGATGTTGACGTGGGGCGCGATGTCCTTCAGTTCGCTCGTTGCGATGTCGAGGCGGTCGGTTTTGGTCCAGGTGAGGGCTTCTTCCTCGTTGCAGAAGAGCTGATCGACGCCGTTGCCGAGCATCTCCTCGAGCCCTTCGCGATAGAAAAGCACCATGGCGGGGTCGGAAATCACGAGACTTGCGCGGACGTCTTCGGCGCTGGCGGCTTCGCGCGCTTCGGCCACCGCAGCGCGGGCGGTGGGTGAGGAGCAGAGGTAACCCTCGATGTGGAGATACCGCGAGCGGGCGAGCGCTTGATGATCCAAGTCCTCCGGGCAAAGCTCTTCGGAAATGCCGAGGAACGTGAACATTGAGCGTTCCGCGTCAGGCGTCACCATCGACACGCAGCGGCCGGTGACTCCTTCGGGTCGCTCGCCCTGCTTGGAGCCGACGCCGGCATCGCCGAGTTCGCGCAGAAAGAAGCCGCCGTCTTCGTCCGAGGCGACGCGGCAGGCATAGAAGGCGCGGCCCCCGAAGGCGGCGACGGCATAGGCGGTGTTGGCCGCCGAGCCTCCCGAGGTGCGACGGGTGTCGCGGCCGTCAAGGCGCTCGCGGATGTCCGCCATCTGTTCCGCGTCCACGAGCGTCGTGTGGCCGCGGGCGATGTCGTTGTCGCTCAGAAATCCTTCGGTGACTCGGTATTCGAAGTCCACCAAGGCGTTGCCGATGCCGTAAACGTCAAAGGCACGGTTTTCGTTCGTGCTCATCCCCTTCCCCCGGACCCCAGCGTGATGGATTCAGACGTGTGCCAACGCCACATCCACCGCCTCCAGCGTGGCGTCGATCACGGCGTCGTCGTGCGCTCCGGAGACGAACGCCACCTCGAAGGCACTTGGTGCCCAATAGATGCCGGCGTCGAGCAGGGCATGGAATAGGCGGGCGTAGCGCTCGGTGTCGCAGGCGGCGACATCGGAATAGCTGCGAACCGTTTCCGCCTCGGTAAAGAAAAGGCTGAACATGCCGCAGACACCGTTCACCATCACGGGGATGCCTCGCCGCGCCGCCGATTCGCGCACTCCCTCTACAAGACGTTTCGTGGCCTTGCCGAGTCGGAGGTGGAACCCTTCGTGCAACGACCGCAGCATCGCAAGCCCGGCGGCCATGGCCAGCGGATTGCCCGACAGCGTGCCGGCTTGGTACACGTCGCCCTCCGGCGCGATGTGCGCCATCACATCCGCCCTTCCGCCGAAAGCACCGACCGGCAGGCCGCCGCCGATGACCTTGCCGAGGGTAGTGAGGTCGGGCGTGATGCCGTAGAGCTCCTGCGCGCCGCCAGGGGCCACGCGAAAGCCGGTCATCACCTCGTCGAAGATCAGCAAGGCGCCGTGTTGCTCGGTGATGGAAGCGAGGCCCCCGAGGAATCCGTCGTCGGGCGGGATGCATCCCATGTTGCCGGCAATGGGTTCGAGAATGACGGCGGCGATGTCTTCCCCGTGGCGCTCGAAGGCCGCGCCCACCGCATCGAGATCGTTGAAGGGCGCGGTGAGCGTGTTGTGGGCGGTGCCGGCCGGGACGCCGGGCGAATTCGGCAGGCCGAACGTGAGAACGCCGGAGCCAGCCTTTGCCAGCAGTGAGTCGGCGTGGCCGTGGTAGCAGCCGTCGAACTTGAGGATCAGGTCCCGCCCGGTGAACCCCCGCGCCAGTCGGATGGCGGACATGGTGGCCTCGGTACCGGAGTTGACCATCCGCACCTGCTCGATGCCCGGCACGCGCTGCACCACAGTCTCGGCCATCTCCACCTCTATCTCGGTGGGCGTGCCGAAGCCGAGCCCAGCTTCCGCTTGGGCGCGCACGGCGGCCACGACCGGCGCGAAGGCGTGGCCCTGCAGCATGGGCCCCCAGGACGCCACATAGTCGATGTAGCGGTTGCCGTCCACGTCGAAGATGTGCGCGCCGTCGCCCTTGGCGATGAACACCGGGTCGCCGCCGACGCCGCGAAATGCCCGAACGGGCGAATTGACACCGCCGGGGGTGCAGCCGCGGGCGCGTTGAAACAGGGCAGCGGAGGTTGTGCGAGGCATGGGGCTTTAGGCGTCCTTGTTGAGGCGAGTCGGCAGGCTAGGAGCTTGCGCCGTAGAAGTGGCGCGACAGCGTCATTCTACGGCGCAAGCTCCTAGGTTAGGTGGGGGCTGGGGCCAGGCGCCGAGCGTAGCGAGGGGTTTGGCGGCGCTAATCCACCGCGCCCTTGCCCGTGACGCCCATCGCGCAAAGTTCCTCGTAGCGAGGTCGGCTCATGCCCAGGAGGTCGCGGAAGACCTCCCACGAGTGTTGGCCTTGCAGCGGTGCATGACGCGTGACGCCGCCGGGGGCTTGGGTCAGTTTCACGGGCAGGCCGGACTGCCATGCAGTTCCGGCTTCGGGGTGTTGCACGGGGACCATGTGGCCCCGCTCCTTCAGCACTTCGTCGCGGACGATCTCGGCGGGGTCCAGCACCGCCGCAGCCGGAACGCCTCGGTGCACCAAGGCCGCTTCGAGTTCTTGCTTGTCACGCAGCGCCGTTAGAGACGCGATTCGTTGGTCGAGTTCATCCTCGCGTGCCTTGCGGGCCTGGGCCGTGGCCCATTCACCCGCCTCGCCCATGTCGAGAACATCCGCTAGCGCGGTGAATTCGGCATCGCTTTCCGTCGCGATTGCGATCCATTGCTCGGCGCCATCGGCTGCCCGCCGTGTCGGATACACAGCGTGCGGGGCGTGCTGCGGATGGCGGTTGCCGAGTGGCCCGCGCACCTTGCCGGTGAGTTCGTATTCGAGCCAGGCATCGCCGATGAAGGTGAAGTTCGCCTCCTGCATCGAGAGGTCGATGTACTGCCCTTCGCCCGTGCGCTGGCGATGCAAGAGCGCGAGAGCGATCGCCGCGAAGCCGCAGATGCCGGCCACGGGGTCCGGGTACATCTGCCCCGAATTGAGCGGCGCCTCGCCCGGATAGCCGAGTAGGGCCGACATGCCCGAAGACGGCTCGATGGTGCCGCCGATGCCCGGCACTCCCGCCCACGGCCCGGTGGCACCATAGGCAGAGAGGCTTGCCATCACGACATCCGGCTTGATGCGACAGAGCGCCTCGTAGTCGAGCCCGAAGTTGCCCATGACGCGGGGCGAGAAGTTCTCCGCCACGAAGTCCATCTGCGGCAGCAAGCTGCGGAAGATCTCGATGCCCTCGTCGCGGGTCAGGTCCACCGTGATGCAGCGCTTGTTCAGGTTCACGGAGTTGTAGAGGGGATTGCAGTTCCAGGCGTGCTTGGCTTCGGCGCGCTCCTGCAATGCGCGAGGAATCGGATTGCGGTAGGTGCCGCGCCAACTGTCGAGACGGCTGCGGGTTTCGAGCTGAATCACGTCCGCGCCGAGCAAGGCGAGCATCTGAGTGGCGTAGGTTCCTGCCCACGCTTGGGTGAGCACGAGGCCGCGATAGCCCGAGAGCGGACCGCGCCGGCTGTCGTCGCCCGGTGGTCCGGGCCGTGTCCCGGCAGCGAAGCCCTCGCCACGTTCGGTGAAGCCACCCGAATCCCCGCCGATCGCGGGTGCCTCCCGCTTGAGCGCCCAATCCGTCGCCGACATGCGCGCGAACGGGCCTGGGTAGCGGGGGCTTGCCTGGGCTTCCGCGTCCTCGCCGGCCCGCGCTTTGACCCGGCGGAAGAACCGCCGCGCCAAGAACTGCGGGTTCTCCGCCAGTTCGTCCATCCGCAGCACCGGTCCCGCGATCACGCGCAGGCGCCCAAGGGCATCGAACAGGTCCACTCGATTCCACTTCGCCATCGCCTCCTGCACCCGGCTTGCGAAGCGATCCGCGAACTTCACCCGAATGCCGGGTTCGCGCAATTCCGGATCCACGGCAAGGTCCGGCAACCCGAGGAGGTTCATCGCCTTTTCCCAGAACGCCGGTCGCGACAGCGGCAAGGCGAAATGGCCGTCGCGCACCGGCACGGGGCCGTCGTTCATGGTGACGGTCTTGCGCCGCTCCCACACGGTGCCCGAGTACTGATAGCGCAGCGGTGCAGGTGCCGAGGTGGAGACGAGCACCTCGCGCTCGGAAATGTCGATCAACTCACCGCCGCCCCTCGCTTCTGGCGCCAGGAGGGCACACACAACGCTGCCAAAGCCGAGTGCGCCGGCTTGATACGACGCCTGATAACCGCTGCCCTTCAGCGGCGGCCGCCCGGCGATGCCATTGACATGCGCCCAGCTCGACCCCGCGTAAGCCGTCAAGTCGTTGCCGGCCCGCTGCCGAAACTCGCCTGTCAAGCCATGCGGCGTGATGGCGCAGACGATGGCACCGGGGAACCGTTGGTACAGCTCGGCAGCGTCGAGCTCGTCGGTGACGATCACGTCCGCTTCCGAGAGCAGCTTTTCACGCTCGGCCGGCAACGCCGAGCCCTTGTTCGCGAGGAAGTAACGCGCCGCCACGCTGTCGCCATCGGCGGCGAACGGTGGATGCTGGCGCAGCGGGTGTCCTGCCGGCGGCTCCACCCCAAGCACCTCGGCGCCGTAGTCTGCCAGCAGGCGCGAACACCACGCGGTGGAAGGCCGATTGCCCACATCGAGCACTCGAAGCCCGGCGAGCGTCATCGACTTTTCCTGTGTGCCTGTCACGGGCCGTTTACCCAGCTTCAGACTTCGGTTGCGAGCGGCACGTCGAGGAAGCCGGCGACCACCTCGATGCAGCGGGCGAGTTGGTCGTGGTGGGTCCAATGCCCGGCGTCGTCCACCTCCACGAGCTCCACGTTGCGGAAATGCCGGACGGTTCCGTTCTGGCCGATGCGGTGCGGATAGCCCTCGCGGGAGTTGACGATCAGAACCGGGCACTCGATGCGCTCCCACAGCGCGGCGATATCCTCGTTGGGGATGTCGTAGGGGCTGCGCGTGTGGGTGTAGTTGTCGAATTTCCAGGTGTAGGTGCCGTCCTCGTTCTGGCTGCTGCCGTGGATGGTGAGGTGGCTCGCCTGATCGGGGCTGAGGTGCGGATTCATCTCCTGCATTCGCTGGTAGGCGTCTTCGAGCCGTCCATAGCGCCTTGGCACACGACCGGCAAGCGCGTGGTTGGAACGAATCCACTGCGCGAGGCGAGCCGCTGGGTCGCTGCCGAACCGGCTCGGATAGAGGCCAACGCCCTCGATGATGACGAGCTTGTCCACGGCATCGGGGAAGGTGCCGGCGTAGAGCGCCCCGATGCTGCCCCCCATCGAATGGGAAACCACCGTCAACGGCGCGAGCTTCTGCTGCCGTACGAGCTGGGCAATGTCCTGCACGTACTCGAGCCAGGAGTACGAACTACCTCGGCTCCACTCGGAATCGCCGTGGCCGCGCAGGTCCGGCGCCACGACGTGGTAGCGCTCCCGCAGCGCCTGCGCCATCCAGTCCCAAGTGTGGCAATGGTCGTGGATGCCGTGGATGAGCAGCATGTGCGGCGCCTCGTCGTTCCCCCAATCGAGGTAGTGCAGGCGCAAGCGCTGTGAAAAGTAGCTGTGCGAGGTGGGGTTGTCGGCTTCGTCCATGGTCCGGCTTGGCTCAACTTGCCGCACGGGCGGCGTAATGCGCGAGATTGTACGGAATGCAACCCCACGCGTCGTGAGTTGACGCGCACCGGATGTGCAACGACGCCTCGCGGCTACAATCGGCGCATGTCGGAAGTCATCTCACTCGCCAAGCGCCGTCGCCAGAGCCGCCGCGACGCCGCGGCCGGCAAAACGCTGTGCCGAATCGGCCGCCACAAGTGGGAAATCGACCAATCCGCTCCCTTCACGGTGCACAAGGGCCGCCTCGTCACCATCTTCATCTGCTCCCGCTGCGGCGCCAAGAAGACGGAACTCTCCTGACATAGGCGAGCCCTTTATTGGGCGAGGGGGACTGGCGGCAGCTAGCCCCCCCTCCGAGAAAATGCGAGGACGCTTTTCTCTCGACTCCCCCGCGAGGGGGGGAGTGACGGACGGATTTCCGCGAGCGGCGCCGCTCGGGAGGTTGAGCGGAGAGGGTGCTTTACGCCACCACCAACTCCGCCAAGGGGGCGATGTCGCACGCGACGCCGGTGCCGTCCATGCCGCAGTAGCCGTGCGGAACCTTGGCGAGATACTGCTGGTGGTAGTGCTCGGCGTAGTAGAACTTCGGCGCGTCCTGGATTTCCGTGGTGATTTCGCCGTAGCCGGCCCGCTCAAGCGCAGCCTGATAGGCCGTGCGCGAAGCGAGGGCGAGGGCCCGCTGCTTCTCGCCGTAGGTGTAGATGCCGGAGCGGTACTGCGTGCCGAGGTCGTTGCCCTGTCGCATCCCTTGGGTCGGGTCGTGCCCTTCCCAGAACACCTTCAGCAGTTCCTCATACCGAACCACCTCGGGGTCGAACACGGCCAAGACAACCTCGTTGTGGCCGGTGAGGCCGGAACAAACCTCTTCGTAGGCCGGGTTCGGCGTCGAGCCAGCGGCATAGCCTACCGCCGTCGTGATGACTCCGGGCGTCTGCCAGAACTTGCGTTCCGGGCCCCAAAAGCAGCCCATGCCGACAAGAATGGTCTCGCTGCCCTCCGGAAACGGCGGCTTCATGCCCGCGCCGTTGACGAAATGCATCGGCGGCACCGGCATCTCCATGCTGCGTCCCGGCAGCGCCTCTCCGGCACCTGGCAGCCTTAGCTTGTGCATCAATCCCATCGCTCGATCACCCTCGAAAGATGTTCGGCTGCAGAGCATACCCGACAGCGACGGCCCAGGTCAGGCGCCGCCTATCGCTGGGCCGCCGCGAGATCGTGGTGAATCGGTCGCCCGAGCACTCTCTGAACGGCGAACAGGCTGCCGGATGCCATGAGCGCGACTGGCCAGGCAATTCCATGACCGAGCGCCCATCGGTCATACATGGGGCGGAACGAAGTGGATGTCGACCCGCCTTCCCGCACCAGCACGCCATCAAGAAGGATCCACGATGCCATCGCGCCGACCGCCGCGCCGACGGCAACGATCGCCAGCGTCTCAAAGACAATCGCCACCGCCAGGTCCGTGCGTCCAAAGCCGAGGGCACGCAGCGTCGCGACTTCCGCGCGGCGTCGGACCACCGCCGAAACCATCACGTTCGTTGCGCAGAAGACCCCGCCGACTGCCATGAGGAGGCCGAGCGCGAGGCCGACGTCCCGGAATACCTCGGTGCGGGTCCACGCAAGCGCGTCGAGATACTCCACCTCTCGGTGGACGGCGAACTCCAGCGTCGAGTGCCCGTTGAGAGCCGCGCGAAAGTCGTCGTAGGACGCCGGCGACTCCAGGTCGACCAACATGGCGTTGCACCACTTGCCGAACACCGCCTCGGCGTCGACGAGAAAGACGGAGTCGAGGTGGTCACCACTCTCGAACGTCCCGACGATATCCAGCGTCGCGTGCGACAGGGCGAGCCGGTCCCCAACCTGCGCGCCACGAAACACCTCGGTGGCATGTGCACCGGCGATGGCCTCGTGCCGGCCGGCCTCGAACATCCGTCCACCTGTCATGCGTATGTGGGACCGCATGCGAAGGCCATCTGGCGTGATTCCCTGGACTCTCACCAGTTCCGGCACACCACCGCCCTTTCCCACCAACCGAGCGAACGCCTGGGCGATCCTGTCCGCACCGACCGCCGCAGCCGCGCCTGCGGCTTGATGGACGAACTCGACATGCGCCTCGGTCAGCGCACCGCCTCCGATGTGCTCGGCGCCGCTCTCCAGCACCAGCGCGCGGTCCGCGGAACCCGCGTCCGAAAACTGCAGATACAGCCCCCTCCCGAGCGCCGCCATCGACGTGGTGACGCCGACGACCACCGCTGCACCGAGCAACAGCGTCGCCGTGGCGGCCGGACGGCCAACCGCCGCGCGCAGGTTGCTCGCTGTGAGCACGGCGATCCGCGTCATCGTCACAATTGCTCCGTGGCGCTCATCGCCCGACTTCCGCCGGTGAGAGGCACAGGACACGCCAGCCCGGCAATGCGACGCTGACAACCGCCAGCAGTAGCGCGCCGATGAGGCCGAAGGCGTAGAGCGACGGGCGTGGCGGGTAGATCACGGCGCCGTAATGTCCGAGCAACTCGCCGGCATCGACCAGCGCGGCTGGAACCAGTGCTATCACCGCGCCCGCCAGACAGACCGCCACACCTTCGCCGGCGATGCCACACGCCAGTGCGCCGCCTCCGAAACCAAGGGATTTCATCATCGCGAACTCGCCGTATCGATCGCGCACGGACTGCGCCATCACGCCCCCGGTACAGAACAGGATGGCGAAGAACGAGGCGCCGACGATGGCGTTCGCGGCTAGCCGCACCTGCCCCGGGTGCCGTCCGGACATCCAAGCGTCCCGCGTCGTAGACGTGAGCGTCGGCGCCGAGGAATTGCGGAACCGTTCGTCGATTGCCGCGCTAACGGCGTTCGCTCGACTTGCGTCGTGGACCCTGACCACAAACGCCCCAACGCGCCCCGCCTCTTCCTCCGGCAGCGTTTGGTCAATGTGCGCATGGTCGACGAACAGCCCCACCGACTCGTGCCGGGACATGACCTTGTAGTCCCATGTGCCGACCATTTCGAATGACCACTCCTCGGGCCCCGGCCCGATCGGCCGAAGACGCATCCGGTCACCTTTCTGCCACCCGAAGCGCTCCGCAGCACGCGCGCCAACGATCGCCGCGCCGGGCGTGGCCAGAAACGCCTGGACGGTCTCGCTGTCCACGCGAACGTCGTGGGCGACCGGCAGGAAGCGGCCGAGGTCGACCGCAACCAGGAGCACCCCGCCCTTGAAGTCGCGGTAGCGCGAGTTGTGGTACGCGAGGGATGCCACGTGAGCGACGCCGGGAACATCCTCCAGCGCATGCAAGCTGGCGAGGGGGAGATAGCCCGGCCACCCCCTTCCGGTGACGTGGAGCAGATCCGCCGGGATCGAGTCGATGCGATGCGCGAGCCCCGAATCAACGCCCCTGAGAAGCCAGAGCAGGACGAAGGCGACCGCCACGCTGGCCGTCGTGAGTGCCGCGCGCAACGGGTCTCGTGCAAGACCTGCCCAGACAAGCCAGAAGTAGCGCATTCAAAAAAGTGTCGGGTGGAAGCGGGGGAAAGTCCAGTCCTGACGTGGTGGCTCTCGCTGCTAGGCTGCCCCATCGTCCCCCGGTCAGAGCGCCACCAACGCCCACGCTCAAGTGGGGCAGTCGGCTTGCCGACTTGCCCACTCGAACAAGCCGTCTTGGAGCTCTGTCGGCATCCGTCCGGGCGCGGCCAACCGGAAATCCGGCAGGCCAATGGGCTGTTAGAATCTTCCGGTTCGCCGCCCCTTGCCCATCGGAGCCGCATGGAACGCGTCCGATCAATTCTGCCGAGCGCGATGCTGGCCATCGCCTTGTCTGCGGTGTCTGGCTGCATGTCCTTGGCGCCAGTGCCGTATGGCGACATGGTGGGTGCCGTTGCCGAAGGCGCGGATTTCGATCCCGAGGCACTGCGCGAAGCGTGGCTGGCTCAGCCGAACGTGGAGGAGCAGCGGCCTCGGCTCGAGGAACTCGAAGCCGAAGCGCTGAACCTGCTCGCGGACGAGCCGCTGCGCTTGGGCGCTGTCGGTTCCGCCATCCTCGACATCTATTTCGGCAGCCTCGCCGGTCACCTCGCCATGGAGACGTTCTACCAGCGCGTCGAGGCGCCGGACGACGCGGCGAAGCATGAACGCTGGGGCAGCGCGGTGCAGGAGGCAATCGAATCCTCCGCTGCCGGCACGCCGTCCGATCCCTATCAGGTGATCTCCGCCATGGAGGCAAGAGCGTTCTTGCTGGCCAGGGACGAGTCGCCCATCGGCTCGATGTACGTCAGCACCGACGATGACCCCTTCGTGCTGCAGATTCTCGCCCGCAAGGACGAACGGCCGCCGGCCTACCGCGCCTTCGATCTCGAGCGGTTCTATCGCCGCGTGCAGGCGGATGCCAGCCGCCAAATGGAAGCGACGCCGGCAGAAGTCCAGCGGGGCGCTGCGCCCGCACGTCATGGCGGCGGGAACGTGAGTTTCGGCATCGTCAATCTCTTCCTCGCCATGCAGCGGGGCGACTCCGCCGCGCAGGTGTTCGTCGGCTATTCGCTCGCCCGCGAAGAGCGCTTCGAGGAGGCGGCAACGTGGCTCGTGCCAGCCTCCAAGGGCGGCAATCTCGTCGCCACCCTGATCCTGGCGCAGATGCACCGCTCCGAGGCGTTCACGGGCACCGGCGAAGAGCGCGACGCTTCACTGGAGAAGGCCGAGGACCATTACCTGATGGCGGTCGCGGCCGGCTCCGACGAGGCGATGGCCGGGCTCGGCGCGCTCTACGTCGGCGGCTTCTACGGCGGCGGCATGGTGGACGAGGGCCTAGAACTGCTCGACAAGGCAGCCGACAACGGCAACACCGAAGCGATGGTCTTCCTCGCCAACGCCTACGCCGCCGGCCAACTGCTGGACCGCGACTACGACGCTTCGGAACGCTACTGGGTGCGCGCCGCTGACACCGGCGATGTGGTGGCAAAGCTGCAATACGCTCGCTTCCTGATGGCCGAGGACGTCGAGCGCGAGTTCACGGGCCAAGCATGGCGCTGGTTGCGCGAAGTGGCGCAGGAGGAAAACCCCCAGGCGATGCTGCTCATCGCCGCGCTCTACGCTCGGGGCGTGCACGTCTCGCGCAACTACCAGCGCGCTCGGCTCTGGTTTCGCAATGCCGTGAGCATCGCCCCGGATGACCCCGACATCGTCAATGAGGTGGCTTGGACGCTGACGGTGAGCCACTTGGGCAAGCTGCGCGACGAACGCTATGCCCTCAGGATCATGGAACGAGTGATGTCAGCCAGCGACGCCGCCCGCGAGTCACCGGCCTTTCTCGACACATGGGCCGCAGCCCACGCCGCCAACGGCAACTTCGACCGCGCCATCGACCTGCAAGAGCGAGCCCTCGAACAGGCGCGGCGGCGCGAGGAAACCACTGTGCTTGCCGTGTTGCAGCAGCACTTGGAGGCGTTCCGCGCCGGTGAAACCATCAGCGAAAACATCCCGTAACGCGGTCGCAGCCGACCACGGTGCCTTGCTACGCTCCGGAGCCGGCTTCATCGACGTTCGAGCACCGGTCGAGTTCGCCAAGGGCGCACTACCAAGCGCTGTCAACCTACCCATCCTGAACGACTCCGAGCGTGCCGCCGTAGGCACACGCTATCGCCAGCGCGGTCAGCAAGCGGCGGTGGCCCTCGGCGAGGAACTGGTGTGCGGCGAAGTCCGTGCCGACCGCATCGAAGCATGGGTCGCCTTCGCGCGCAGCGATCCCCAATGCACGCTCTACTGCGCCCGCGGCGGCCTGCGCTCGCGCATCGCCCAAGCGTGGCTGGCCGAAGCGGGCACCTCCGTGCCCCGGGTCGAAGGCGGCTTCAAGTCACTGCGGCAGTTTTGCCTTCGCACCATCGACGAGGCGGCCGCTTCCCTCAAGCTGATCGTCGTCGGTGGCCGCACCGGCTCCGGCAAAACCGCCGTGCTTGCCCACGCCCCGGCAAGCATCGACCTCGAACGCCTCGCCAATCACCGCGGCTCCGCCTTCGGCGAGCAACCTTCCCCTCAGCCGCCACCCGTCGGGTTCGAGAATGCCCTGGCGGTGGAAATGCTGCGGCTAGCCGCGCCGGGCACCACTGTTGCGCTCGAGGACGAGAGCCGCCAAATCGGCCGCCTCGCCGTTCCAGCGACGCTGTACGAGGCCATGCAGGCCGCACCCATCGTCGTCATCGAGGCAAGCCTAGAAACCCGCGTGGAGAACATCCTCACGGAGTACGTCCTCGAAGCGCCGAATCCGCTCGAACACCTGCCAGCATCTTTCGCTCGCATCCGCAAGCGCCTCGGGGGCGCTCGGCACCAGGAAATCGGCGAGCTACTCAGAACCGCCCTGGCCCAAGGCGACCCCGAGCTTCACCGCCATTGGATCCGCCGCCTTTTGACCGATTACTACGACCCCATGTACGACTACCAGATCGCCGCCAAAGAGGACCGCGTCGTCTTTCGCGGCGACGCCAACACCATCGCCGGCTACCTCGGAGGTTGCGCCGTAGAAATGGCGCGATAGCCTCTTTTCTACGACGCAAGATCATGGGGAGGTGGGGGCTGGGGCCAGACCCGAGCGTAGCGAGGGGTTTGGCGGCGCTTGCGGCGTGTCCGACTTCGTGACCAGCACCAACGCGTTGGCACCAGCGGTTCTTGTGGCGCTGACGCTGTTCGCCGGCCCGACGGCGCCGGCCGCGAACAGCGGCCCCGCCAGCGCAGCGCGCATCTACGAGGAAGTCGTGGTCACCGGCACGCGCACGCGGGAGCGCTCCATTGCGGAATCGATGTCGCCCATCGACGCGATTGCCGGCGCTCAGGTAGCCGAGCAGGGCGAGACCAATCTAGACATGCTGCTGCGCAACGTCGTGCCGTCGCTGAACATCAGCTCGACCACCGGCGACGCGGCGGTGATCGTGCGCCCGACGAATCTCCGGGGGCTGGCGCCGGACCACACGCTGGTGTTGGTCAATGGGCGGCGCCGGCATCGTGGCTCCGTCATTTATTGGTCGCGGATCGGAGTCTCGCACGGTGCCCAAGGCCCGGACCTTTCGGCCATACCTGCCATCGCCTTGCGGCAGGTGGAGGTGCTGCGCGACGGCGCTTCAGCCCAGTACGGCTCCGACGCCATCGCCGGGGTGATGAACTTCCTGCTCAAGGAGGACCGCTCCGGCGGTTCCCTGCAAGTGCACGCCGGCGGCTATGGCCAGGGCGACGGCGAGTCCCAAACCGTCGCTGGCAACATCGGCCTGCCTTGGGCCGAAGATGGCTTCGTGAATCTCAGCGTCGAATACGGCAAAGCCAAAGCCACCAACCGCAACATCCAGCGAGCGGACGCGCAACTCTTGGTCAACGCCGGCAACACGCACGTCGCCAGTCCGGCACAGCGCTGGGGCAGACCGAAGCTCGACGACGACCTCAAGCTGTGGGCGAACTTCCGCCGCGCCATCGGCAGCGGCCAGAGCGAGTTCTACGGCCACGCCAACTACGCTAGCCGCGACGTGGGCAATCGCGGCTTCTTTTTTCGCAACCCAAACACCCGTGATGCCGTGTTCAGTGGCGACGGTGGCGCTAGCTTGCTCATCGGCGACGCCTTGGACGCCACCGACGGCGTCGCCGATGGCAGCGGCAACTGCCCGGTCGTGACGGTAACGAACGGACTGCCGGAACAAACCGCCTTAGCCCGCGTGCTTGCAGACCCGAACTGCTTCACCTTCCAAGAGATGTTCCCCGGTGGCTTCCAACCCCTGTTCGGTGGTACGCGGGTGGATACAGGGCTCCTCGCCGGCTTGCGTGGGCAAACCGTGGCCGGCACGGCTTGGGACTTGAGCGTCAGCGTCGGCTCGAACGAGGCGGACTTCATCCTAGTGGACAGCGTGAATGCATCGCTGGGGCCCGCGACGCCCACCGAGTTCGATCCGGGGCTGTACCTGCAACGTGAGATGAGCGCCAACCTGGACCTCGCCCGCAGCATCGGCGAGCGGCTGCATCTTGCCGGCGGCTTGGAATGGCGCGACGAGAGCTTCGAGATCGGTCTCGGCCAGCCGGACTCCTGGCGCATTGGCCCCTACGCGGCGCAGGGGTTCAGTTCGGGTTCAAACGGATTCCCCGGCTTTAGCCCAATAGCCGCCGGTGAATGGAGCCGCGCCAACGCCGCCGCCTATGGCGAGGTGGAATACGGGCCAGGCGATCACTCCTTCACATTCGGCGGAGCGCTCCGCCTCGAGCGCTATGACGATTTCGGCACGACTTGGAATGGCAAGCTCGCCGGACGCAGGGAAGTCGCAGCCGGGCTCGCCGTCCGCGGCAGCGTCAGCACGGGGTTCCGGGCGCCCACGCCCGGCCAGCAGAACGCCTTCAACGTATCGACGCAGTGGGATCCAAACCTGCTCGAACTCGTCAACAACGGCACCATTCCCTCCACTTCGAGGGTGGCGGCGCTGCGTGGCGGCGAGGCGCTCGACGCGGAGAAATCGCGAAACCTAGCCGCTGGTGCGGTGCTCGAGCGGGATTCGCTGCTGATCGCCGTGGACATCTTTCGCATCGACCTCAAGGATCGCCTAGGTGTGACGGGCCTGTTCGCCTTGGCGCCGGACGAGGTGGACGCACTCCTCGCCGAGGGCATCACCAGCGCCGCCAATCTCGCCAACTTCCGCTTCTTCGCCAACGACTTCGAGACGCGCACGCAAGGCATCGATGTGGTGGCGTCGTGGCGCCCAACCGCCTGGGGCGGGCGCACGTCAGTGGACCTTGCGCTAAACCTGACCCGCACCAAGGTCATGGACTACAACCCCGCCACCCTCGACGCCCGTCGAATCCGGGAACTGCGCGACGCCTTGCCGGGACGGCGGTGGAACGCCAGCGTTCGCCACGAGATGGGCCGGATGCGATTCCTTGCCCGTCTTCGCTATTTTGACGGCTGGTGGGACCCGAGGGACGATTGGGCCTACGGCAACGCCCACCTCTTGGACCTCGAAGCAATCCTGCAAGCGAGCGCCAGAATCCGCCTCGCCCTCGGCGCCCGCAATGCCTTGGACACCGAAGCCGACCGCAACCCCAACCCGCGACGCATCGGCAACCTCTACAGCACGCGAGCACCCTTCGACGTAAACGGCAGGTTCCTGTACGCACGCATGGAGTACCGCTTGGGCGGCTGATCGAGGGCCGGCCACCCGTCGAACCCCATCCAACGCCCCTTCCCGGCACAGCGTCTCGTTTTGCCGTATCGTGTCGCGCTCGCTTTGCGGGGAGGAGGTCCGCATGTTCGGTTCGCAGCTTGTCAATGAACAGGCGACGTGGGAAGAGATTACGGCGGTGCTGGAGGTAATGGAGTCGGGACGCTGGACGAGCGTGTTCGCCTACGACCACTTCATCCCGCCCTGGCATCGCACGGACGAGATCAAGGAGCACGAGTTCCTGAACACGCTGGAAGGCTGGTCGCTCCTGGCGTCCGTCGCCGCGGTCACGAACAAGCTCAAGCTCGGCATCCTCGTCTCCGGCAACACCTACCGCAACCCAGCGTTGATGGCGAAGATGGCCGCCACCATCGATGTCGTGTCGCATGGTCGCGTCATGCTCGGCATCGGCGCCGGCTGGAACGTCCGCGAGCACGAGGCCTACGGCTGGGAGTTCCCGTCCATGCGCGAGCGCTCGGATCGGCTCGAGGAAGCCTGCGCCCTCATCCGCGCCCTCTTCCACTCCGGCGAAAAGGAGCGGGTGGACTACGACGGCAAGTACTACAAGCTGAAGCAAGCCGCGTTCGCGCCCAAGGGCGGCGGTGACGCGCCCATCCCGATCATGGTGGGCGGCACCGGCGAGCGCCGCACTCTCAAGACCCTCGCCATGTACGGCGACATCATGAACGTGATCGCGAGTCCCGACCGAGTGCGCCACCTAAACGGTGTGCTCGAACGCCATTGCGAAGCCGTGGGCCGCGACCCGGCGGAGATCTCACGCACCTTGCACGTGCCCATTCGCCTCGTTCGCGACGAGAAGAAGGCCAAGGAGCAGCGCGGCGACAACGACTGGGCCATGATCGGCCCGCCGCAATACGTGATCGACCGCATCGCCGACTTCGCCAAGGAAGGCATCACGGAGTTCACGCCGCAAATCCGCCCGCAGAAGCCGGAGGTGTATCAGGAACTCGACGAGGAGGTGTTCTCGGCCTTCGACTGATCGCCTACGAACTCACGGGCCGAAGAGCGGGTGGAGCGGCCTGGCAGGCCGTCGGATTTCGTCGTCTCGGCGAAGTTCGACGGGGTGATAGGACGCTTGCGCTGGGGCAAGAAGCGTTGTCCGAAAGGCAGCGGTTCTTGTGGTGCCGGCAATGGGCGGCTGTCGGACAGGGCGACGCATGCGTCGCCCTTCTTCGGGCGGCCTTCCTCATGCGCTAGCACGCCCTAGTGCCTCTGCACGCCGCGGCGCCCCTCACACCCTCAACAACGGTCGTGGCATGCACTTTCCTGTCACTCCCCCCTCGCGGGGGAGTCGAGAAAAGCGTCCCCGCTTTTCTCGGAGGGGGGGCCGCCGACCCAGCGCCCGTTTACGCCACAAATCTCCGAACGAAGCCCCTCCTGTCACTCGCCTTTCGCACCAGCGCCGTTTTCTACGGCGCTTACCTCCTAGCGGGCATTGGCGAGCCCTCGGAGGGAGGGCGACACTAGAGGCCAACGCATCCGCTCGCTTGTTTGGCTTTTCCTACGGCGCAGCTGCGTAGAATTCCATAAGTAACTGTCCATACGTATAATTTCATCACAGACCGGCTTGTCGATCCCACCATAGATCACCTTCCAGAGCCGTGCTGCCACGGTGCCTGACGATGCGTCGCGACACCGCCTGACGCAGTGACGCACTGAGCGTCTGAAGCAGACGGTCACCCCGCCGCCCATGTCGATCTCGGTCGCCAGACGCTCCAGACGGCGAACCGCGCGACTTCTCCGATCCATGTCGCAGCCGTTGTCCGATCCCGGGACCCCAGATTTCGCATGGTATTCTCCATCGCCCTCGTTTCTCGCTCAATCCACCAAACTACAGGAGTGGAGCCGACATGGCCAAGCCAAAGCTCGCTCAGGTTCCAGAGTCCATTCCGGTCGGAAAGGGAAAAAGCAAGGGCTCCGTTCTCATCGAGGTCGATGATCCTCACGGGCAACTCGAGATATCGTCCGGTGGCATCAAATGGACCCCAAGAGGCGACGCCGGCAGGCTCCGCGGCACAAGCGCCATTCGACTCAACTGGAAGCAGTTCGTCAGCAAGATCGCGAATCAGTAACATCGGCCGACGTGTCCCCCGCGACCTAGACCGATGGTTCCATCAAGAGCCCGACTAACGTCGCGCAGGCGAGGCCCCGCCGGCCGACCTCAACGCGCGCCTCGACGCCCCGGTGCCGATCAACCGATGCCGCCCCCGACATCGTCGTCAAAGGACTTGGTGCCTACGCCGAAGACTCGGTTGCCACGCGCCGCCGTCCCAACCGGCCCTTACCCACGTCACGCGTTGCGTCGTCGTCACCTAAACCGACATACCTGCGAACGCGCACCAAAGTCCGCTGGACCCCTCAAGTCCTACCGCCCCACCGCAAAAGCCGCTTCGCAGGCGGCGTGATGTTCGGCGCCTACATGGGTTTCGAATGAACCTCACCATCCACCCCGTGCATTCCGTGACGCACGTCCACTTCGGGCCGGTCAGCGTGAGTGAAACACGATTTCGCTGCACGCTGACCGTCATCCCGGAATACGTTCGGACCCGCGGCGGTGAACGCACCGCGCGATAGGAGTCGGGCGGGTGGCAGGTGACAGCAGCGTTTCGAGAACCGAAGTGTTCGGTGTCCCGTTCGATCTCGTCCGCGATGGCGAAGGGAAAATCCGGGTTGCGTTGAACGGCAGGCAGAGCCGCCGTCACTTGATCGAGCAAGATGGCGGGTACCTGGTGGACGGTCGCGGAGAGCGCGTCAGCTTGCGGGCGGCGATAGTGCGCATCGTGTATCCGTTTACCGTCCCGAACTACAAAGGGCCGCCGCTTCCCATGAAGACGCGGCTCTTCAAGCCGGACAAGCCCGTGCAGCTCAATTTATGGCAGATCGAAGCGGCCATCGACGTGGCGCGCCATCTCACTCAGCAAGGGCACGTTGAGAGTCGGGAGCGCCGTCAGCCGCACGGGAAAAAGCGGGTCTACCTTGCCGAGGCAGGCCGCCACACGCACCGGGCCATCGAACTCATGCTCAAGGTTCCGCTGGGAGCCGGACCGTCGGCGGCGTGGAACCTCCCAAAGGCAAGTCATGTACATTGGCTTGCGGTTCTCTACGATCAGGCCGAAGCGCGGCTGGGCCGGCTCGTGCACGACCTGGAGACGATGTTCCAGGCAACGGTTGCGGAACTGGGCGAAGTCGCCTACTTCGACTTTGGCAATCCGGGAACCCTTGCCTTGTTCGACGAGGCCACCGGCAGGGAGACCGGCAAAGTGCTGACCATCCAAGCCGGCGCGATAACGCAACCGGGCACGAAGACACTTCGCGACCATCTGGTCGGTCTTGACCAGAATTCCACCTACTCCCAAGCGTACCTTGGAGACGCCGTGGTCCACATCAGCGAAGCTTATCTGCGTTTCGTGGCAGATCCCGAACCCCTCCTCCGATTCGTCGAACACTCCTTGCGCGATGTGATCTTGCCCTTCGTACGGGGCCGCTCGGATTCGGACGACACCTAGGCATCCGTCTGGTGCCCTTACCGCCGTGGACTGAAGGCTCGACGCACCACTTCAACCGTTAGCAGGTCGAGACTCCTTGGTGCTGCGCTCCCGCAAGCCAACGAGTCCAAGCACCCTGTCATCGAGTTCTTTACGAAGGTCGTCACGACACGCTTCGTTGGCCGGCAAGGAACTTCCGCCTCCGCGAAGCCGCACCAGCTGCCGCCACCGCCCAACCAACCAACCGCCTCCAGGCCCGCACACCCCGCGCTGCCCGTGCGACCTCTTGGCTTTCACTGCGTCACTTGACGCACTGACTGTACGCCACTGACGCCGGCCTGTCAGGCCGGCCCGTTCGTCCCCAAGCTCCAGACGCCGGCATTGCCGCCCGACGGACGCCGTGCCGCCCGACCTCGTCCCTGCCCGTCTTCGGCCAAAGAACCCTATGCGCGCGACAGTGCGCCTTCTAGCACCCGCCTGCGCCGCGTTCACCGACAACCTGTTCCGCTGCGGCCAACTGCGGCAGGCCTCGCCACAAGTCCCACCCGGCCGGTCCGATCGGTCAAGGGAGGCTCCGCATCCGCGTCACCGACACAAGCCAACGTCCGTCGTCTGCCCACCAGCCTGCCACGCGTGCTCGGGCGATCAACCGGCCGGTTCTCCGCTGCGCTCCGACCTCGCTGGCGCGAGGTGACCGCCCTGCGCGCGCGTGCCGCCCGTCCAGGCACCGACGCACCCCGCGTCGCGACCCCGAACGGAGAACGACATGGACCTCAACCTTCTCATCGCCCACTGGAGCGGAAGGCTCCCCGAGGGCTTCGTCCCGTCCGCCATCCCGGACGACGACCTGCCGACCTGCAGGCACAAACGGTGCCGCAGCAAGGTGGCCGTCAAGCGCGACGGGACGCCGGCGCACGCCTGCCAGCGCTGCCTTGACCGGCGGGCGGCATCGTGCAGGCGTCGCAGGAAGGCCCTTGCCGCAGAAGGCGGCTGCCGGCGCTGCGCCTACCGCAAGCGTGCGCAAGGCGACTTTCTCTGCGAACGGTGCCGCGAGGAGCGCGACGCCGAACGCGACCGCAAGCGCCGGGACGCCGTCGACGCCGCCGCCATCGACGAGTTCGCCGCCCGCCCCGAAGGCGTCCACAGGGCGAGCGCCCTCGACTGCGGCGTCAGCCCGTGGAACGCCCGCAGGCCCCGCGAGGCCAGCGCCGGCTACTGGTCGCCGAGTCCGGATCCCCACCGCGTCCTCGATCCGGACTGGGACACCTACCGGCGCTTCCGGCGCTGCTGACCCCGCCGAGGTCCGCCGGTCCCGCCACGGGCCGGCGGACCGCACGACTCCGCCCATCCGTCGCGACGGGGGCCGCCCGGCTCCGGCGACCGCCGCGCAGGCATCGGTCGCTTCGCTTCCGCCCCCGCGCCGCCTCCTTCCCGCCTAGCTGTCGCCGGCACCCAAGTCCCCTCCACGCCCCCGACGCCGCACCGCCTGCGCCAGCGCCGCGACCGGGCGGCGCGTGAGGCCGGTGGCTGCCAGCTCGCTGGCGCTCGCTCCTGCCAGCCCCCTGCACGCGCCGCCCGAGCGACATGCCGCACGCAACGGAAACAGTGTCGCTTCTCCGGTCCGCACCCTCCTCCGCGGCGGCGGGACGCCGCCCCGGACGACGCCGAAGCCCGCTCCGCAGCCGCACGCTGGGGCAAGGCCACGTCCGTGGCGCTGGCCCCAGCGTGCGGCTTAAGATGCCGCGACTCTGCGCAGCCGAACCCGCGCAGGGCCTCCGTCCTGCGTGCCTCGTACAGCCCCAGGCACTTATCGCGCGGCAAAGAACAAAGTGCTTGCGGCGCTCGTTTTCGGCGGCGCAGAATCCGCCCCGAAGCCAAAACCCACCCTCCCTTCGGAGGCTCTGGTCAGACGCCGGGATCTGCAACCCGGACCGGAACCCCACCGGCCAAATCGGGAGTGCTGCGCGATGCAGCTTCAGCCCACCCGGCTGCCCAAGCCAGGAGTGTCGCAGGACGCGACATCGCCGCCAGACATCCAAGTCCGGCGGCATCGGACACCCAAGGTGTCCCGACAGAACGCGTGATCAGTGCCGGCGTTGTCCGCGAAGGACGAACGGGTGCGAATGGGGGCTGCGGGAAACCGCGAGCCTCGCTCAGCGCGGCCGATGCGCAAGCCATCGGCCGATGCGAGGGTTACTTACAACAGGTTCGACAGCTTGCACACTTCAGGGAGAACGCCGGTGGACGACTTCGACGCCGCCGCAGAGGTGGCAAGACTGAAGCGCGAGGCGCGCGAGGGCCGCCAGCGCCCGTACCGCCCGTCTCGGCTCGACCGGCACGCCCGCGAGCTGCTGGCGCTGGCCGACGCCGGGGCCAGTGCCACGGACCTCGCGCGCTGGCTGCGCGAGCGCCGCGTGCGGGTCCACCCCACGACGGTCCTCCGCTGGCTGCGGCGCAACGGCGTCCGCTGACCAGCCCGTGGTGAAGTTCCGCTCCCCGAAGCCGCCCGAGCGCCAGGCGCAGGAGGTGACGGGCGCCCTGGTCAACCTCGGGGCCCTGCGCCGCAACCCGGCGCGGCCGGCGTCGCTGCGCACCGTCCAGAACCATCGCGACTGTCTCCTGCAGGTGGCCCGCCGGATTGCCGCCAACGGCAGGGAGCTTCGGGACCTCACGCCGGAGACCGCGGAGGCGTACCTCCAGAGCCGTACCGGCGATCTCGGGCAGAAGGCCCTCGACATGCACCGGCAGGCGCTGCAGGCCATGCTCGTGCACGTTTCCCGCCGCCTGCCGCCGGGGAAACGCCTTGAGGTCGTCCGCTCCGAGGGGCCTGGGCGCTACCGCAGCCGCGCCTACACGCCGGCCCAGGTGCGACGGGTCGCGGCGGCGCAGACGCCGCGCAACGCCCTCGCCACCCTCGTCGCCCACGCCGCGGGCCTGCGTGCCCACGAGCTGCTGACGCTCGGGCGACCCGCCGAGCAGCCGCCCGATCCACGCCCGGCGCGCGACAGCAAGTTCGCTGGACGCCCAGGCGTCGACTACACGGTCGTCGGCAAGGGCGGCCTCGTCCGCGTCGTCCGCCTGCCCGAGCATCTTGCCGATCGCCTCGAGGAACGCCGGCGGGAGGAGCCTGCGACGGTGACGGACCGGGGCATCCGCTACCGGTCCCGCTACGACGTCGGCGGCGGCCGCGCCTGGGGCGCGAGCTTCTCGGCCGCGTCGATGCGGTCCCTCGGCTGGAGCCGGGGCGCCCACGGACTGCGCCACTCGTACGCCCAAGAGCGCCTCGGGGAGACCCGTCGCCTGCTGTCCCACGGCGCCGCGAAGGAGACCGTGAGCCAGGAGCTGGGGCACTTCCGCGCCAGCGTGACCGACGCCTACTTGAAATGACGCGCCTGCTCGTTGCGCTCTCCCCGGAGGAGGTCGACGCCCTTGACCGGCTCATGGCCGGCCGCGGCGACTTCGCCCCGGGCACCGCGCGCCAGCGTGCCCGCGCCGTCGGCCCGCTGCTGCTGCACGGCATCGAACTGCGTGCGGACAACGAACGGCTGCGGGAGCAGCTCGACCGGCTGCGCGACGGCGAGCAGTCGCTGCACACCGACCTCGTGCGGGAGCGCCAGGCTCGCCGCGAGGCAGAGGCAGGCCGCGACCGGACCTTGAAGGCGCTGAAGGCCGAACGCGACCACCACGCCCGGACAAGGCTTCGCCTGCGCAACGCCCACGCCATGGCAAAGCGTCTGCGAACTTCCCGCGATGCCACGCTCTGACCTACCTCGGTAGAGGCTCCAAGCTACGCCCAACGCTCTCGGTCCGTTGCGGGGTCGAGTCCCGTGCAACGGCAGGACGAAACTGCAAAGTGTGTAGGATTCGCCCTCTACCGCACTCGACCCCATCGGAGTTGGCATGAGAAACAACGAAGGCAAGTGCTGCGATGCCGTGGTACACCTCATTGAGAGCCGCCGAAACTCGGTGCGGCAGGGGTTTCACTTCCCGGACAAGATACAGGGCTCAGAAACGGGGCAGGTCGACGCGTGCGGCAGGGTCGGCAACGTTCATTACGTCCTCGAGCACACGCGCATCGAGCCGTTCCAGGAAGCGATCAAAACAGGCGCGCACCTGTGCGAACTTATGCGCTCCCTAGACACGCGGGTTCCCAAAGCCGCACTACCGGGCCCCGCCCTCTACGAAGTAAAGCCGCCGGTGAACGCTCATTTCGGCGGTGCGGTCGCCTTGATATCCGCCGTAGAGGACATGGCGGGCTGGATTCGCTCTAGGGCAGCCTCCCTTCACGACCTGGCATTGCACGCCGGCAAACCGATGCATATCGACCGAGAGATCGCTGGATTGCCAATGCAATTGCGCTGTACTCCCATGGGTCCGCGCTCCGAGTCAACCCCCGGCAACTTCGGGGCCCTCCGAGACGCTTCGGAGTTCTCGGAAGGGGGGCTCGTCAGTCAGGTTCGCAAGGCTCTCAAGAAAAAGTGCCCGAAGCTAAGTCGGTGCCGAGAGCGAGGCGCGCAAGGGGCCTTGATCGTGAAAACGGCGCTGGTACTGGAGAAAGACGACCACCTGTCCGATCACATATCCATCCGCCAGGCTTTGAATGAAGTGGTCAAGGGTAGAGGCGACATCCCGGACGAGATATACCTAATCGACACCGGCGTTGGTGGTGACTGGTACGTCTTTCCCATGAATTCCGGCGCCGACACGCTATTTGGGCGCGGCCCCGCCACTGACAGTCCCGACTTTCGCCGCGTTCGTTCCGACGACCTGGAGGACCTTGGCGATGGGTCATACGGCATCGACAAGGGCTGCCAAATCTGTCTGGATACGTGACTCGCCGCGACAGTTCTGGAGGGGTGCCGAAACCCAGGCTTGTCGCGTTCCCTTCGCCACGAGCTAAAGGAGACGTATGACTCACCAGAGCGAAACCGACGCCCTGACGAAGCTCAGGGACTCGCTGGACGAAATCCGCGAGACGTCCGGCCGGGCCACCGATGGCAAGTGGCTGGAGCGGCTGACGGCCGATTGCGGCCCCCTCATAGCCGACTGGGACCTTCGCAAGGCCTGGGTCTGGGACGACTGGCCCGGGAAACGCCACCCGGACACCGGCATCGATGTGGTGGCGGAACGCTCGGACGGTGCCCTGATAGCCATCCAGTGCAAGTCTCGCAAACTCGACCGCCAAGGTACCGGCGCCGCCATCAACAAGACCGAGATCAACAGCTTCATCGCCGAGACGGCCGGTGCGGGCAGGCCCTTTGCCGAACTTTGGCTCGTCGTCAACGGTGCAGTCCCCGTCAACTCCAACGCCAAACGCCTCATGGCCGGCACCAACGTCCGGCACATCAACCTCCGCGCCGACATCCAGACGCACCTCGATGCCGCGTCTGCCACCCAGCCGCCGAAAGGTCGTCAGACGAACACGGGCGGCCGGCAGACGCGCGACTGCATGCAACGCGAAGCCGTGCAGAAGTCCGTCGAAGCGTTAACGCGCATAGCGCGTAGCGGCACAGGGGCGGCCAGAGGGCGCATCATCCTCCCATGCGGCACCGGCAAATCGCGGATCGCCCTGCGGCTGATCGAGGAACTGACCGCCCCTCGGCAGGTTTCCGCAATCCTCTGCCCCTCCATCGCCCTCGTGGCGCAGCTCCGCCGGGAGTTCCTGAACAACAGCACCACGCCCCTTGCCGCCCTCGCCGTGTGCTCCGACCAGACGGCTGCGCGCGGGAGTGACCTCTCGAAGGACCAGACCGCCGACTTGAGCCAGGTCAGCGCCAGCGACGTGAAGGGGCGCGTAACCACGGATCCCGCCGAAATCGCTGACTGGATCGAAACGGTGCCCCAAGACCGCCTCGGCGTGATTTTCGGCACCTATCAGTCGAGCCATAGAATCGCCGAGGCGCTCACCTCCAGCGGCACGAGGCTGGCCGTTCTTGTCGCAGACGAGGCGCACCGAACGGCCGGAATCCGGCGCGTGAAAGCCGATGAGAAGCGCCTGCGCGACTTTACCGTCTGCCACGACGAGGCACGCTTTCCCGCGACCTACCGGATCTACCAGACCGCCACGCCCAAAATCTACAGGAGCCCCGGAGAGCACGCCGCCGCGAAGCGGCTGAAGGACAGCGACTGGATCGTTCGCAGCATGGACAACGAGAACGTGTTCGGCGTCGAGCTCTACCGCAAGTCCTACCGCGATGCCGTCGAGAACGGCTGGCTCTCCGACTACCGGATCATCGCCCTCGGCGTGAACGACCCCGAGGCGTACCGCACCGCCAACGAGCTGGCCGCCAGGGAAGGCAGCAGGCTGTCCACCGTCCAGTTCCTCCGCGGCCTTGCACTTGCCCTCGTGATGGGCGGCGCCACCCGCCGCGAAGACGACAGGAAGGTCATACGGTCCTCCATCAACTTCCTGAATACCGTGAAGAAGTCGCAACAGATGCGGGAGGCACTTGAGTCGGAAACCGTGCGCGACTGGGTCGCGGGCCGTCTCGCCGCCGATGGCGTGGCCGACAGCCCCGCCAGCTACGCCCTGCGCCATCTCGATGCCAAGAGCAACGTCGCTGAGCGCGACCAAGCAACAGCCGAACTCGGCGCGGCAACGGAAACCGAGCCGCTGGGGATCCTCAACGTCGGCATTTTCGGCGAGGGCACAGACGCTCCCGCCCTCTCGGCCGTCGGGTTTCTGGAGCCGCGGAAATCGCCGGTTGACGTGATCCAGGCCGTAGGGCGCGTCATGCGGCGCTCCGAAGGCAAGGACATGGGGTACATCCTCTGCCCGATCGTCATTCCGCCCAACGCGGATGCCGAGACGTGGCTCGCCAACACCAACAATCCGGACGACGGCTGGCAAGCGCTGGGCCAGATCCTGATGGCCCTGCGCGCCCACGACGACCGCATCGAGGAACGCCTGTCGGACCTGATGAGCATCTACCTCCCTGGTGACCCTCCAGAAGACACGCCCGAATCCACACTCGTGTGCCTCGGTTCGCAAGACACCGGCCGCGCCACGTGGTTCCTTCACGAGGGTCGCCGGGGTACCGTCGAGGCCGACGTCGCAGCCACCGTCGCCCGCGGGAAGGTCGCCGATGGTGACCGCGCATTCCGGCCGCTCGCCGTGGCGATGCCGGACGACCCCCCCACCGGCAAGCCGGACTCGCCGCCGCCACCCGAACAGCCCCCGAAAACCGAACCCCACCGCATCGTGTCCGGGAAACTCGACCAGGAAGGTCGCGTCGAAGTCCGCGAACAGAGCGTCGAACGCCACAAACCGAAGCCGGACGGCACTCCTGGTCCCGTCAACGTCAAGAAGACCAAGGTCACCGGTCGCAAGATGCTCAACGGCGAGGCGGGACGCAAGGTCGCCCATCCCCGCAAATCCAAGACACCGGAGGAACTCGCCCAACTCCGCGAACAACGGGCTCTCCGCCTTCTCTCGGCCTCCAAGGCCGACGACATGGGGATTTCCGTCAACCTTCTGGAGAGGTCCGGGCTCTGCCGCGACCGGGCCGAGCGCAGCGTCAACACCCTCGAGGAAACCATCGCGGAAGCCAGACTCCGCCTGGAAGAGGACGAGCTTGCCGGTCCGCTCAACACGCATTTCGACCTCGACCACCAATCCCGCGCCGGCAAGGACAGCGCCGACGGCTGCACGATCGCGTCCCTGCTGTTGATGAACGCCGCCATGCTCCACCAGCGCATCGCCGCCGGAGCGTGGCTGCCGGGGATCGTGGGCCTTGACGAGGTCAAGACGGCACCGGACGCGGCCGCAATCGCCCTGCGGCACTGGAACAGGATCACGCGGCACGACTTCCTTCCGGTACTCGAGCCTGCGATCGCTGTCATCGAGGCAGTACAGGACACCGGCCGAGAGTCCGGATTGAACATGGCCGTTCGGCACATCGCTGCCGAGGCGCAGCGCCTTTCGAAAGACTACGCGGAACTCGGCGCCGACTACGCGGGAGAGCTCTTCAACCGCGTCATGGGCAATCAGGCTTCCGACGGCGCCTACTTCACCCGCCCGGCGGCCGCGTCACTGCTCGCCAAACTCGCGCTCGATGCCGCAACGCCCGGCGCAAACTGGGCCGACCGGGCAACTTGGGAGCGCAACACGGTGGTTGATCTTGCCTGTGGCTCGGGAACGCTGCTGGCCGCATCGCTCACCGAAATGAAGCGACGGGCAGCAGACGCCGGCGCAACGGAACCGCAGGTCGCGGCGCTGCAAAAACTCGCGGTGGAGGAAACGATCGCCGGACTCGACTTCAACCCGGTCTCCCTGCAACTGGCCGCGGCCCAACTCACGGCGGGCAACGCGGACATTGCTTACCGCAAAATCGGCCTGCACCGGATGCCCTACGGACCCAGAGGCGGCTCCGTCGACAACATTGGTGCCGGTTCGCTCGAGTTGCTCGCACAGCCCAGGATCATCGCCGGGACCACCCAAAACACCGAACTGCATTTGGATGAGCAGGACATTGGCTCCGAACGACTGCGAATGACCCATGAAGATCCGACGCTCGAAGATGCCGTGGACGCCGTCGAGCGGGCGCGGATCGTCATCATGAACCCACCATTCACAAGCAGGGAGCGAATGGGGGAGAAGTTCTCGGACGGCATCCGCACCCTCCTCCGCGAGCGGGTCGACGGCCTCGAAAGGAACCTCGTCCGCAACGATCCGCCACTCGATGGCTTTGTGAGCAGAAGGTCGGTCGGCCCTCTGTTCGAGGCGCTTGCCGATAAGTGCGCGGATCCCGACGAAGGCGTTGTCGCCATGGTATGGCCCACCATCGTCTTCACCGGACCCGCATCCCTCCGCGTCCGCCAGATACTCGCATCGAGGTTCCACATCCACACTCTGCTCACCTGTCACCAACCCGGCGAAATCAACTTGAGCCAGAACACCTCCATCAACGAAAGCCTGATTGTGGCCCGCCGCCATTCGTCCGGGACGGCGGCGACGCTACCCACCCGTATTGTCAGCCTCGACCGGTTTCCGACCGACGATGAGGCGGTCGCCGAATTGCACGAAGGCCTCCTCGGATGCGAAACCGGCGGCGCCCTACCCGACGGTTGGGGCGAGGTCTCCATGTGGCCGGCCGAACGGGTCGAGGCCGGCGACTGGACCGCAGGTTGTTTTCGATCGCCGGCGCTCGCTGAAGCGGCCTTCGCCATATCATCCGCCCCCGCCCTCATCCCCATGGAAGATCAGGACATGGTGCCTTCGGCCGTACTGCATGGCGGGGGATCCATCGCGTTCCAGCCCGCTGCCCCGACTGCATCCGGCGCCTTTCCTGTCTTGTACTCCAAAAGCGCCGATGCGCAACAGGCCATTCGAGGCGTACCCGACCAACACAGAGCACCAACGAAGTCCGTGCCGAAGCGTCAGTGGATTGAGGTACCTGGTGCCGACGGACCACAACACCCGGACACCGCCCGTCGGATCGTGAACCAAACCGCCCACCTCCTGGTCACAGCCGGGCAGGACACCAGCACAGGCCGCCTTACGGCCGTCGCGCAAGAGGAACGATTCGTCGGTCGGGGGTACTTGCCCGTACCGCAAGTTACGCTGACGCAGGCAAAGGCTGCCGCGGTCTTCCTCAACGCCACTGCCGGTCGCCTTCAGTTGCTACGCAATCCCGGTAGGAAGCTGGCATTTCCCGTATACGAACCTGCGGGCCTCAAGAAGATCCGTCTGCCCGATCTGTCCGATGCTGCACTCGTTGACCGCTTGGCTCGTTGCTGGGACACCACGGCGGAGACAGAAGTGCCGCAGTACCGTGACGGTGAATGCGACGTGAGGCGCATTTGGGACGACGCCGTGGCCGACGCACTGGGGTGGGACAGGAGCTGGCTTAGCGAACTGCGGCGCCTGCTGCACCTCGAACCCCATGTCAGGGGTCTTGGGTATGGACAGTACGGCTGAAACCGAGCCAACCGAGATCAGCGGCAGCCTTGACCCTCGCCCAGCCGCCGCGTCGGTAGCGTATCCGTTTGAAATTCAGGCGGCGCGTTTCTTGTAGGGGCCGCGCTTGCCCGGCTTCGGTTCGCGCGCCTCGACGAGCTTCGCCGCTGCTGCCGATCAAGAAGAAGGTGCGCGACCATTGCCGCGTGCTTCTCGGCCTTCTTCGGCCTAAAGCGCGGGGCGGCGCCCGCGTAACAGCGCTGGACAAGACGCAATATCAAGCTTTATGGTGCCGTATTCCGCACGCAAGCTCCCGACCCCTATGCTTAAAAACACCGTCGTCGTGGTCGGTGATCGCTTCGACCCATCGATGTTCAACGAGTCGGACGCGTTCGGCTTGAGGGCCGACCCGGGCGGGCGTATGCTCGTCGGCCCAATCGCTCAGTACACCTATGGTGGTGGACGCTACGCGTTTAGCATCGTGCCCAATCGAATTGACCTAAGCGTTGCCGCACCCGATGTATCGCCGCGTATTTTTGTCTCGGCAGCCAACGGCATCGCGGCGGCTGTTGACCGCCTTGGGAATGCGGTGTCGGTCACCGGGTTGGGCCTGAACTGCGAAGGGGCTATTGCCGTAGGGGTCAGCGGACGGCAATTCTGCCAAGGGCTTCTTGACGCCTCATCCATCGAGCGTCTCATGGACGGCGCGGCTCCGACATCGATTCAGCTGCAGGAGCAGCAGGGCGCCGTCCGATACAACGTGCGCTTCGAGCCGGAAGCGGCGACGGATGGACAGAATCTGTTCGTCGCTGTCAATGCGCATCAAGACATCGAACCGGGCGGCGTTAGTGCCGCCGTGGAACGCTTGGCCGACGTTAAATCCTGGGTGGAGACGCTTCATGGGCGCCTTGGCTGAACTCGAGCTAGAAGGCAAAATCGATGTGGTAGCCCAAGTCCGCAGCCTCCAGAAGACGGCGACGACGGTATTCGATGCGCTCAGCTTCCGACAAAATGTGCCGAATGAGGCGCACAAAACCGATTCGTTTGATTATCTGATCCACGCCTCATTGCAGACGGCGGGGTGGGTGCCAACGTCGGATAACATGGTGGTCGCGGTCTTTCGGCGCTCAATAGACGATTGGATGTGCTATGCGCGTCCTGCGACGAAGTTGCACCTGCGGACCTTCAGATCCAATCGCATCGATATGCTGGTCACCTATGATGAACGGGAGGTGGTCGGGGATGCTGAAGCGTGGGACTTGGTCCGTGCCGAATTGATGGCAGCCGATTGGTCCTTTCGGACGATAGACGGCATTGCCCGCAATACAGGATTGGACCGCGACCGTATTTCCCGATTGCTCGATCAGCACGGGGACGATGTGCGCACTGCTCCGATTCGAGATCACGCGGGGCGGGTGCTCTATACGTCCAGCAGCAGGCCCCGACGCTGGCGTGATGTCGTGTGGGAAATCCAGGCAGCCCTTAGCAAGTCACTTTGAGCAGTGGATTTGAGCCTTTGGATCTATGGGGTGCTCGGTGCCGTAAGTGCCGAAGTGCTGTTCCTATATCGCCAGCGGAACCAGCGGCCGCCTGCCTATTACAGGGACCCGTTCTTCCTGTGCGTAACGTTGGCAATGATCATGGTCGCCGGCGTCCTGGTCTTCACCTACGAGGTGTCCGGCATGATCTCGCATGCGGTGGCGGCCTTTCACGTTGGCGCCGCAACACCGCTGATTGTTGGAAAGGCGCTCGTGTCGCCCCCTGCATCGCCCCTCGTCGATTGAGCCCCCGCCCGAATCGAGCAGATCTGATCCGCCTCCGTGAATTTTCAAGCGGATACACTACCGCCGCGGCCGGGTTTGTTCACAACGCTTGGGTCCGCGATCGCCTCACACCATGCTTTCATCACAGGTCGCCGCCTCTCCAGCAGGTCGTCACGGGCGTACGCCGCCACCGTCGCAGAACCCTCCACGTGCGCCAGCGCGAACTCGGACAGCGTCTCCTCCACGCCGTGCTGCCGCGCCCAGTCCTTGAAGCTCGAACGGAAGCCGTGGCCCGATGCCGCCACCCCCGCCTGCCGCAGCGCCTGCGTCATCACCTTCTCCCCCAGCATCGATCCCGGTCGGGAACCGGGGAACACGAGACCACCGCCGCGCACGACCTCGCGGGCGCCCGCCAGCAACTCCAGCGCCTGACGCGACAGCGGAACCCGGTGCGCTCGCCCGGTCTTCATCGATTCCGCGGGTTTGACCCACACCGCTGCCTCCAGGTCGAACTGGTCCCACGTCGCGCGCCGAACCTCCACTTGCCGCGCCGCTGTCAGCGCCGTAAAGCGCATCGCCCGCTTCGTCGAAGGCGCGCACCTGGTCGCTTCGATGCGCGCCAGTGCCGGCCCCACCTCCGACCAGTGCAGCGCCTCGTGGTGCCTCGGCCCCGTCGCCCGCCTCGGCAGGCTCCGCCGCACCGTCTCCACCGGCGAGCCCTCGGTCCGGTGCTCCTGGATGCGCGCCCAGTCCAGTACCGCCGTGATCGCCGAGCCCGCCGTCTTCACCGTCGCGTGCTTACCAGCCAGCGCCAGAGGGCGCAGCGCCTCGTACACCGCCGCCGTGCCCACTTGGTCCACCGGCACCCCGCCGAACTTCGGCAGGACATGCCGGTCCATCGCGGTCCGCCAGCTCCGCGCGGGGCTGTCCGTCCGCCATACCTCCTGCCTCTCCGCGAAGCACGCCTGCTCCGCCTGCGCAAAGGTCGGCACCCGGGCCCGGCGGGGATCGCCCCCCGTCCGAGCCACTGCGCGGTTGTCGGCGGCGACGCGCCGCGCGTCCGCAAGCGAGACCAGCTCCGCGCTGCCGAGCCCCAGGTCCACGCGGCGGCCGTGTATGGTCAGCCGCTGGACCCACTGCCGGGTGCCGGAGGGCTTGACGCGGAGCATGAGTCCGTTGCCGTCGACGTAGCTGCCGGGGCCGGCGGTGCGCACCTTGGCGGCGGAGAGGGCATTGCGGCACAATCGGGGCATCGATAAATTTCCGGAAGCCTGAACGTGCGAAGCCTACCGCCATTGCAGACCGAACACAATGAGTCCCACGAAAAAGCGCGAGTCCCGCGGCATCTTCCGGGTCCATTCGAGCTGCCTTGATCTTGCTTGAACTACCACAAAGAACCGGTTTATCAGAATGTTAACGGACTTTCTGACGCCCTATGGATTCTGGCGGTCATGTGCCTAGTCGGTTGCAGCCGACTGTACGGCGCAGCCTCCTAGCGTTGGTTCATGACGTCGTACTATGACGCTCTCTGGATGGATGGCGACGATGTGCAGCAATTAAAAGTGTCCCCGAAGTACCAAGTGGTCATTCCCAAGGCCATACGCGAGTACCTCCGAATTGAACCCGGTCAGCGGCTGCAGGTTGTGCCCTATGGTGACCGCATCGAGCTCGTGCCGATGCGTCGCATCGGCGACTTGCGGGGCTTCCTCGCCGACATGGATCCGCGACTCGAGCGCGAGCCGGATCGTGAGTTCTAGGAGCTTGCGGCGTCGACCACTTCAACCTAGTCGACTCTTCCGGTTGGATCAAAGATCTTCACCGCAGCATGCATGACTAAGTTCCGTCGCTCACGCCGGCCTTTGATCGCGCTCGCATGCTGCCTACAAGCTGTGGCATCCGCAAGCGAGCCGGTCGCAGCGACCCTCGCCGAGAGTACCCGGCTGGTCGAACTTGCAGACGCGGCAACCCTGAGGCCGATCGCGCAAGGAGATAGATTTGCGATCTACGACCTGGGTGTAAAGTCATACCCGCAAGCGACCCTCCTCGTGCAGTCGAGCGTCACGCCCATCAACCTCGGCGCGGAAATGGCGCCGCTGATGGACACCGCCGGCCTCTGGGCAGCGATTCGCGAGCACGACATCCCGATACGCCAGCACTCACCTGCAGAGGTGTACCTCTACAACTGGGTGAACGGTGCCCAAGGGCCGATGGTGTTCGACGTAGGCGTCGTGGTTCCGGACGACTTCGATGCGGCACCGCCCGGACTGCTGCTGCGCCGCGTGGCACCCTTGAAAGTCGCGAGCCTGCTATACGTCGGCCCTTTTCCCCACGAAACCGGCACCGGCTGGCACGAACTGCGCTGGGAAGAGCGCGCCCGCCAAGCCGGCCACGCGTACACGGAACGGCTATACCGCGAGCTCTATCACCATTTCGACTACACCCCGTCAGGAATGCACCAGCACGTGGTGGAAGTGCAGATCGAAATCGAATGAAGCCAAACGAGGGCGACGCATGCGTCGCCCCTACGGCACCCGACGCACAAAACGACACGCTCTGTAAGTGCTGGCTCCCATGCTACGGGCTTACAGGTGGACTCAACCGCTAGCTACCTCATAGCCGTTCATCGTTACCACGCATTTGCCCACTACGTCTCGGTTTTCCAGCATCCGCATGGCGTCCACGGCTCGCTCCAAAGGGAATCCGGCGCAGACGTAGGGGTCGATGGCGCCGCTGGTGGCCAAGTCCCATAGGGCGGCCTGGTTCTGGCGGCCGAGTTCCGGGTCGCGGCGACCGATTTCACCGGCGCGGACGCCAATGACCGAGATGCTCTTGATGAGGATCAGGTTCACCGGTGCGGTCGGCCAACGGCCGCTAGTGAAGCCGATGGTGAGAATGCGCCCGCGCCAGTTGATGCAGCGCATGGATTCGTCGAAGACATCGCCGCCCACCGGATCGTAGATCACGTCGGCGCCGCCACTGCCGGTTAGGGCCTTCACTTGGTCGCGAAAGCCGCCCATGCGGCCGTCCGGGAGCGTGTAGTTGATGACCGCATCGGCGCCGCGCGAGGCCACCACGGCCAGCTTGTCGTCGCGCCCCCCGGTGCCGATGACATGCGCTCCATAGTGCTTGCCGAGATCGACGGCTGCCATGCCGACGCCACCCGTGGCGCCGTGCACCAGCAACCACTCGCCGGCCTGCAAGTTGCCGCGCACCCTGAGCGCGACATAGGCCGTCATGTAGGCCGTGCTGTAGGAAGCAGCCTTCTCGTAGTTCATCTTCCCCGGAATCGGCTTGACGCCAGCGGCCGGCACATTCACCGCCTCGGCAAACCCGCCGGCACGGGAGCCGAAGCACACGGCGTCACCCTCCTTGAGATTCGTGACGCCAGCGCCAACCGCGGCCACGTCCCCCGCTGCCTCTCCACCTGGGGCGAACGGCAACGGCGGTTTGTGCTGATACTTTCCCTGAATCATCAGGAGGTCAGGAAAGTTGACGGCGCAGGCCTTCACCCGAATCTGCACCTCACCGGGGCCAGGATCGGGAAGTTCGATCTCGTCCAGCGTGACGGAACCGATGTCTTCGCTGATGGCGTGGCAGCGAACGGTGCGGATTCGGGTCATTGGTTTCCTTGCCAGTCGCAGCGCCAGGCGGGGACCGCTCCCCGGACGCACAACCCCAGCGTTGCGCCCGTCACGCGCGTCCCTGGCGGAGGGCCCGCCATGCCTTCCTCAGATCAGACTTGCGATCGCCCGTTCTGCCATCACCCGCACCAGGTTCCCGCGAAACTCAGCGGAGGCATGGATGTCGGCATTGAACTCCGAATGGTCGAGCGCCGCATTTGCGACTGCCGAGGCTGAGAACCCGCTTGCGAGTTCTGCTTCGAGTTCGGACCAGCGGAAGGCGCATGGGCCAGCACCGGTCACGCCGACGCAGGTTGCGTCGCCGCAACGGGCCACGAAAACGCCCACCACCGCGTAGCGGGAAGCGGGGTTCGGGAACTTGGCGTACACCGCCGAGGTGGGCTTGGTGAACTCCACCGAGGTGATGATCTCGCCCTCGTCGAGTGCCGTCTCGAAAAGGCCCTTGAAGAACTCTCCACCAGGGATCGACCGCTTGGTCGTGTGGATGGTGCTGTCCAAGGCCACGACTGCTGCTGGGTAGTCGGCTGCCGGGTCGCTGTTGGCAATCGAACCGCCGATGGTGCCTCGGTTGCGCACATGCGCGTCGCCAATTTGCCCCGCGAGGGCTGCCAAGGCCGGAATGGCGTTGCTGGCCGCGACTTCGGCATGGCGCGTCATCGCGCCCACGCTGATGGTGTTGCCGTTGTCGGTGATGCCCGAGAGGGCGCCGATGCCGCCCAAGTCGATCACATCCGAAGGCGCCGCGAGGCGCTGCTTCAGCGTCGGAATCAGCGTCATGCCGCCGGAAAGATAGGTGCCGTCGTCGGCACCGGCCATCAGCGAAGCCGCTTCGTCGAGCGAGGCGGGCCTGTGGTAGTTGAACTGGTACATGGCTTTGTCTCCCCTCTTTCGCCTCGGATCGCCTCAGGCCGACTGCGCTGCCCGCCACACCGTCTCCGGTGTCGCCGGCATCGGCACGCTGGCAACGCCCAACGCATCCGTCACCGCGTTCATCACCGCCGCCGTGGAGCCGATGGCCCCCGCTTCGCCACACCCTTTCACGCCGAGCGGGTTGTGGGTGCAGGGCGTTACGGTCGTGTCCACTGTGAAGCTCGGCAGGTCGTCGGCGCGGGGCATGGTGTAGTCCATGTAGGAACCGCTCACGAGCTGTCCGGTTTCGTCATACACGCCGTGTTCCAAGAGCGCCTGACCGATGCCCTGCGCCAGCCCACCGTGAACCTGTCCCTCGACGATCATCGGGTTGACGACGTGGCCGAAGTCGTCCACCGCGACGAAGCTTGTGATGTCCACGACACCGGTGGCCGGATCGATCTCCACCTCGCAGATGTGCGCCCCGGCGGGATAGGTGAAGTTCGGCGGATCGTAGAACGCCTTCTCGGAAAGCCCCGGCTCGAGTTCCTCCAGCGGGTAGTTGGCGGGAACGTAAGCCGCGAACGCCACTTCCGGGAAGGTGAGCGACTGGTTCGAGTCCGCCACCGTGAAGGTGCCGTCCGCGAAATCGACCTGCTCTTCATTCGCCTCCAGCATGTGCGCAGCGATCTTCTTGCCCTTGGCGATGATCTTGTCGGTGGCCTTGATGAGAGCGGAACCACCCACCGCCAGCGAACGCGAGCCGTAGGTGCCGAGAGCATAATCGGACCGACCCGTGTCACCGTGCAGCACGGTCACGTTCTCGAACGGCACGCCGAGCCGGTCGGAGATGATCTGCGCGAAGGTGGTCTCGTGGCTCTGGCCGTGACTGTGCGAGCCGGTGACGACGGTGACGGAACCTGTCACGTCCACGCGCACCTCGCCCACCTCAAAGAGGCCCACACCAGCGCCCAGCGATATCGCCACCTGCGAGGGCGCGAGTCCGCACGCCTCGATGTAGCAAGAAAAGCCAATGCCGCGCTTCTTGCCAGCCGCTTCGGAAGCCGCCTTGCGCTCTGCGAAGCCGGCGTAGTCGGCATGTTCGAGCGCCTTGGCCAGGCTCGCCTCGTAGTCGCCCGTGTCATAGGTGAGCGCTACCGGCGTCTCGTACGGGAAGTCGCTCGGAGCGATGAAGTTCCGACGCCGAAGCTCGGCCGGATCGATGCCCATTTCCCGCGCCGCGGTCTCGACGATGCGTTCCACGACATACGTCGCCTCGGGTCGCCCCGCGCCGCGATAGGCGTCCACCGGCGCCGTGTTGGTGAAGAGCGACTGCACTTCCACATAGATGGCCGGCGTCTTGTATTGCCCGGCCATCAGCGTGCCGTAGAGATAGGTGGGCACGCTCGAAGCGAAGGTGGAAAGGTAGGCGCCCATGTTGGCCAGCGTCTTCACGCGCAAGCCGAGGAACGTGCCGTCTTCGGCGAGGGCCAGTTCCGCCTTGGTCACATGGTCCCGCCCATGGGCGTCGGCGAGGAAGGACTCGGAGCGCTCTGCCCGCCACTTCACCGGACGGCGAAGCTTGCCCGCCGCCCAGATGACCGCGGTCTCTTCCGCATAGACGAAGATCTTCGAGCCAAAGCCACCGCCGACATCCGGCGAGATCACCCTGAGGCGCGCTTCCGGCGCGATCTGCACGAACGCGGCCAACACGAGGCGTTCCAGGTGCGGGTTTTGCGATGTGGTGTGCAGGGTGTAGAGGCCCGAGGCCGCGTCGTACTCGCCCAATGCGGCACGCGGCTCGATGGCATTGGGAATGAGGCGGTTGTTGACGATCTCCAAGGTGCTGACGTGGTGGGCCTTGGCGAAGGCGGCGTCGGTGGCGGCCTTGTCGCCAAGCTCCCAGTCGTAGGTCTGGTTGTTCGGCACGTTCTCGTGAATCTGATCCGCGCTAGCGGCACTTGCCAAATCCACAACCGCAGGCAGTTCCTCGAAGTCCGCTTCGAGCGCCTCCGCCCCATTCTTCGCCGCTTCCAGACTCTCGCCAATGACCACCGCGTAGGGTTCGCCCACGTAGTTGACCTTGTCCACGGCGATGGGCGGATGCGCCGGCACCACCATGGGTTCGCCATCCTTGGAGTGGACGGTCCAGCCGCAGGGCAGGTCGCCAATGCCGTCGGCCTGCAAGTCCGCGCCGGTGAACACCGCCACCACGCCCTCTGTCGCGAGGGCGGCGCTGGCGTCGAGGCCGTTCAGCTTCGCTCGTGCGTGGGGCGAGCGAGCGAACACGGCGTAGGTCTGCCCGTGTGCGCCAATGTCGTCCGTGTAGCGACCCGCGCCGGTGATGAAGCGGGCGTCTTCCTTGCGCTTGACGGCTGCGCCGATGCCGGTTTCGTTGGCCATTGCCCCCTTCCTCCTCAAGCGCTCTTCATGTCGTCTTGCGCGGCAAGCACCGCCTTGACGATGTTGTGGTAGCCGGTGCAGCGGCAGAGGTTGCCCTCAAGCCCGTCGCGCACGTCGCCCTCATCGAGTTGCCCGTCCGCCTTTTGCACCAGATCGATGGCACTCATGATCATGCCCGGCGTGCAGAATCCGCATTGCAGGGCGTGGTTCTCGCGAAACGCGGCCTGCATGGGGTGCAGGTTGTCGGGATTGCCGATGCCTTCGATGGTTGTGACTTCGGCGCCGTTTGCCTGCCCAGCGAGCACCGTGCAGGACTTCACCGCCGCGCCGTCCATGTGGACGACACAAGCGCCGCACTGGCTGGTGTCGCAACCCACGTGCGTGCCAGTGAGGCCGAGTCGCTCGCGCAGCACGTCTGCGAGCAACGCGTTGTCCGGCACGTCGAGAGCCTCTGACCTGCCGTTGACCGTAATCGAAATCTCCACTGCTGCCGCCTCCCCCTTGAAGTCTCCTGCGCCGCTTCCAACCCAACTGGACGGCGCTCGTTTTCGCCCCCCGATTACACCCCTTGCGAGCGCCCGATGTCCACCGCAAAGCGCTCGAAAAAGCTCGCCGCCATCTTCCGCGCCGCCGCCTGCACCAATCGCGAGCCAATCTGCGCCAGCTTGCCGCCGATGGAACCTTCGATGTGGTAGGTCAATCGCGTCTCGTCGCCACTGCACTCGGCGAGCTGTACGGCGGCAGACCCCTTGGCGAATCCCGCCGCACCCCCCTTTACGCCCACTTGCAGGCGATAGCTCTGGGGCGCAACTACATCATGCAGTTCGATGGCAGCGGTGAAAGTTGCCTTCACCGGCCCAACCTTGGCGGCAACCACGGCCTCGAACTCCCCTTCCCCGGTGACGGTCATCGAACGGCACCCTTCGACGCAACGCTCGAGCACCTCGGGATCGTTGAGCGCCTCCCAAACCCGCTCGCGGGAAGCGGGAACCGTGTATTCGCCGGTCTGCTCCATTTGCGCCCTAAAGCCAAGCCAAGAGGGACTCTAGGATACGCCCATCGGTGGTGGCCAGAACCCGCCGGGCGAAAGCCCTGGGGCGAGGGCAAGTTTTTTCCGCAAGACGCCCTCGCCCGCTAGGGCCCGCCCCGGAGCGGCGTTCCCGCATAATCGCGCTTCGCGACTCTCTAGGGGAATGGAACATGCGGCTGCCACTTGCCCACATCCGGGTGCTTGACCTCACGCGGGTGCGCGCGGGGCCCACATGCGTCAGGCAACTGGCGGACTGGGGGGCGGATGTCATCAAGATCGAGCAGCCGGGGCAGGGTGATGGGCAGATGGGCGATGCGCGCTTGGGGCCCGACTTCCAGAACCTGCATCGGAACAAGCGCGCCATCACGCTGAACCTCAAGTCGCCAGCCGGCAAGGAGGTCTTCATGCGTCTCGCCAAGGACGCCGACGTGGTCGTGGAGAACTATCGACCGGACGTGAAGCACCGGCTCGGCATCGACTACGAGTCCATCAAGACGATCAACCCCGGTGTCGTGTACGCCAGCATTTCCGGCTTCGGCCAAGACGGGCCTTACGGGAAGCTGCCTGGGTTCGACCAAGTGGCGCAGGGGATGGGCGGGCTCATGTCCATCACAGGGCTGCCCGGCCAAGGGCCAGTTCGGGCGGGCGTTCCGGTGGCGGACCTCTCGGCCGGCCTTTACGCAGCAATTGGCGTGATGACCGCCCTTCTCGCCAGAAACGAGACCGGCGAAGGGCAATGGGTGCAAACCTCCCTCCTGCAAGCGCAGATCGCCATGCTCGATTTCCAGGCCGAGCGCTGGCTGCTGTCGAAGGAAGTGCCGCCCCAATCCGGCAACAACCACCCCACCGGCATCCCCACCGGCGTCTTTCGCACCAAGGACGGCCACATCAACATCGCCGCCACCGGCACCGCCATCTACCAGCGCTTCTGCGAGGTGATGGGACGCGAGGACTGGCTCACCGACGAACGCTTCGACACCCCACCCCGCCGCAGCAAGAACCGCGACGAAATGAACGGGGAGATCGAAGCCATCACCACCACCAAGACCAGCCGCGAGTGGATCGAGGCGTTCAACGAAGCGGGGGTACCGGCCGGCTACATCTACTCCATCGACGAGGTGTTCGAAGACCCGCAAGTGAGGCACCTCGGCATGGCTGCCCCGTAACCCATCCCGAACTCGGCGAAATCGAGCTCGTCGGCCAAGCGGTCAGCCTTTCCGGCGCCCCTTCCGACATCCGCTCGCCGACGCCCGCACTGGGCCAGCACAACGACGAGGTGCTCGCGGAAGCCGGCTACAGCGCCGAGGAGATACTGGAACTACGCACGAGCGGGGCGATTTAGCGGTTTTGTAGGGCCCGTTAGATGGGTTGTGGACATGCCGTTCGCTGGCGTCGGGACGGGCCTTGGTAGGAGGGCAAGATGCCTTCGCCCCCAAGAGGCCCTCTGTGACCCGAGATAAGGCGCAGAGGGGCGCAGAGGCGGACCCCACCATGAGCGCCCGTCGCTTGTGGCAGCTTATCACTCGGGCATGGCCGTTCATCCGTCCCATGCTGGGGCATCTAATCGGCTTCATGGCGATCAGCGCGGTGTCCGCCATCTTCATGGTGGCGATCTGGGCCGTCGCTGGCGATCTCCTCGCCAACAAGGTGCTCGTCGGCGAACGCCTGCAGCCGTTGCAGGCCGTGGTGCTTGGGGTCGGCGAGGAGTACGTCACCACCGGCGCCACTGACGAGGAACCGTTGTCCGCCGAGGAGCGCCGGATCGTGCGCGACCGTTTGCTCATCTGGTTCGGCATCGGCGGCCTCGTGCTGCTCGGCGGTCTCGCGTCGCTGCCTTACTACGAAGCCTGGATTCGGCACAACATCAACCAGAGCCTGCGCGTGGCGATGGTCGAGCGGGCCGAGCACCTGTCGCTTAAGTACCACAGCCAGGCAAGGGTCGGCGATGCCGTGTTCCGTGTCTATCAGGACAGCGCCATGATCGTGAACCTGCTGCAAGAGGCGCTGATCGGCCCCTTCACGGCCCTCTTCTGGACGCTGCTCGCGCTGGTGCTCCTGTATCTCCTTAGCCCCACAGTCGCCCTCGCCTGCATCTTCGTCGGCGTGCCGATGGTTTGGCTGACGGCGATGTTCACGCCGCGCATACGCCGCCGCGCCCGCGAAAACCGGCTCGCCAATAGCGATCTCACCTCGCGCCTGCAAGAGTCGTTCGCGGCCATCAAGGTGGTGAAGGCGAACCGTGCCGAGGCGCGCATCCTGGACCGCTTCCACGACGATTCGCACCGCGCCCTCGACGCCGCGTTCCATCTGCGTCTCGACATCGTGCTGCTAACCGCCGCAGCGATGACCTTGGGCGGCGCCGTCGCCATCGGCGCGGAGTTCCTGCTCGCCGGCTGGGTGATCGATGAGCGCGAGACCTATCGTGGCGCGGCGGTGGCGGCGATGATCGGCTTCGCGGTGTGGAACCTCGGCGCCTTCCGCTACGCCCGCGAGCAGGTGGAAGAGGGGATTGGCAACAGCTTCTGGCTGATCCGCATCTGGTGCATGGCGCAGGACCTCTTCATCGGTCTCGAACGCGCCTTCTTCCTGCTCGACCTTGAACCGGACATCGTTGACGGTGAAGACCCGCGCCCTTTTCCCACTCCGCTCCGCAGCGTCACTTGTCGCGAGGTGCATTTCTCCTACGAGCTGCCTGCTCATGCGACGGATTCGGCACCGGACGGGACAAGCCCGGCGCTTACGGGCCCGTCGCCCACGAACCCCACTCCCACCAATGGTGGCGACCGGTTGCCTGTGCTTCGTGGCGTCGATCTCGTGGCACACGCCGGCGCGGTCACTGCGATCGTCGGCGCCACCGGGTCCGGCAAGTCCACCCTCATGTCGATGATCCTGCGGCTCTACGATCCAGAACGCGGCGCCGTCGCCTTCAACGACACTGACATCCGCAACCTGCGCGTGGACGACATCCGCGCTTCTACCGCAATCGCCTTGCAAAAGAACGTGCTGTTCGCCGGCACCGTCGCCGACAACATCGGCTACGCCGCCGAAGGCAAGACGATGGCGGACGTAGAGGCGGCAGCCAAGGTCGCCTGCGCGCACGAGTTCATCGGCGAGATGGAAAGCGGCTACCAGACCGAGCTCGGCGAGCGCGGCGGCAAGCTCTCAACCGGCCAGCGGCAGCGCCTCTCCATCGCTCGCGCCATCGTCCGCGACACGCCCATCCTGATCCTCGACGAACCCACCGCTTCGCTTGATGCCCTCACCGAGCGCGAACTGCTCGGCAATCTCGCCGAATGGGGCAAGGACAGGGTGGTGTTCCTGATCACCCACCGCCTGTCCACCATCCGAGACGCCGATCAAATCGCCTTCCTTGAAGACGGAAAGATCGCCGAGACCGGCACCCACGACGAGCTGATGGCGCGCGCGAACGGTCGCTACCGCAGCTTTGTGCAAGCCGAGACGGTCGGGCTTGAGGCCGCCGGATGAGCGACGCTATTTCCCTCGATCCGACAAGCGCTGGCCAAAGCCGACGCGAAGCACGCGATCGCCGCCTGCGCTTCGACGACCGCATCGATCTCGACACCGCCGTCTCCTCCCGTCAAGCCGCAGTGCTGATGGGGCGCTCGCTGCGCCTGCTTGCCCAAGCGCGGGGCCTCTTCGCCGCCAAGTTCCTGTTCGGCTTCGGTTTCATGGCACCGGCCGTGATGCTGCCTTGGCTCGGCAAGATCCTCACCGACAACGTGCTCCTCGAACGCCCGTTCGGCGACACCGACGTGCCGTATCCGCCGTTCATGACACCCCTTGTCAGCTTCGTGGATGGCATGGCGCCGATGGAAATCATGCTCGTGCTCGCGATCCTGCTGCTGCTCCTGCTGGTGGTGTTCGGCACCCGCGCCGGCGCCTTCGAGGAGTTTGGCCTGTTCGGCGGCGCGGATGCCGCGACGCAAGGCGAAAACCAGATCAGCGCCGGCACCAGCGCCGCCGGCGGCATCTGGGGTGTCGGCGAATACCTCGTCAACATTCGCCTCACCCAACGCCTCGCCAACACCCTGCGCACGCGGCTCTTCGCCCGCCTCACGCGCCTGCCGATGACGACGCTGGACGACCAGCGCATCGGCGATTCGATCTACCGCGTGCTCTACGACACGCCGCAGGTGCCGGAAATCTGCTACCAACTCACCCTCAACCCGGTGCACACGCTGGTCTGGGGCGGCATCAACCTCTATCTCATCCAATACACCTACAGCAACGTCGCCCCGGAACTCGTGTGGATCGCATGGTCGGCGTTTCCGCTGGCCTTCCTCGTCACGTTCCCCGCCTCCGCCCTCGTGCGCCGCATGAATCAGGCCAAGCGCGCCGCCGGTGCGGCCACCACCAACGCCATCGAGGAGACGATGGACAACGTGTACGCGGTGCAGAGCCTCGGCGGGATGCGCCGGGATGCGGAACGCTTCGCCGAGCGCAGCTCAGAGTCGTTCCTGCGCGAACGCTTCGCGCTGGCGGTGGGCATCGCCATGCTGGTCGCCATCCTCGCGGTGATGATCGTGGCGGCGATCTTCATCGTTCGCCTGGTGACCGACCAGATCATCGACGGGCAGATGTCGCCGGGTGATTTCTTCGTTCTGTTTGGCCTGCTTTGGGGCATCTTGGAGACGGCCACCGGCATCGGCGCGTTCTGGATCGAGCTGCAGGGGCCGGTGGCTGCGGTGCGGCGGGTGTTTTTCTTCCTCGACTATCCGGTGGACGATGATCGCGTTCAGGGGCCGAAGCTCGGTCCCATCCGCCAAGGCTTCGAGCTCAGCGACGTGAGCTTCGACTACCCGGACGGTCGCCGCGCGCTATCCGACATCAACCTCGAACTGCCGATGGGCGAACTGGTAGCCATCGTCGGCCCCACCGGCTCCGGCAAGACCAGCCTCGCGTATCTCATCCCCGCCTTTCTGCAGGCCACCGCCGGCCGCGTGCTGGTGGACGGCCGCGACGTAACCGAAGTCGATCTCGAGTCGCTGCGCAGCCAAGTCGCCTACGTCTTTCAGGAGCACTCCCTGCTCTCGGCCTCGATCCGCGACAACCTGCTCTTGGCAAGACCAGACGCCAGCGACACCGACATCCGCGGCGCCCTCGAAGGCGCCGCCTGCATGGACTTCATCGACGAACTCCCGGACGGCATCGACACCGTCCTCGGCCAATCCGGCGACACCCTCTCCGTCGGCCAGCAGCAACGCCTGTGCATCGCCCGCGGCCTCATCCGCGAAACCCCCGTCCTCATCCTCGACGAACCCACCGCCGCCTTGGACCCGAAGACCGAAAACGACCTCATCCAGGCCCTCAAGGCCGGCGCAGAGGACCGCCTCGCCATCGTCATCGCCCACCGCCTCTCCACCATCCGCCATGCCAACCGCATCGTCTTCCTCGACGAAGGCCGAGTTCGCGATGTAGGCACTCACGAGGATTTGATGGCGAACCCCGACAGCCACTACCGGCGCTTCGTGATGCTGCAAGGCGGTTAGACGAACCGCTACGCTAACAGGCGCGCCTGCGCGGGTCGCCGCCTCCCCTCGCCGCGCCCTACCTGTCACTCCCCCCTCGCGGGGGAGTGACAGGAAGGGGGTGCCGTCCGAGACTGGGCTGGCCTAGCAACGTGCGACAGGCTGCCAGACGAACCGCTATCATCCCCGCCTGCAAGCGGCAACGAGGCGACTGTCCGTGGCGACCTACGCGACCAACGAATTCCGCCCAGGGCTCAAGGTGCTCCTGGAGGGTTCACCCTGCTCGATTTTGGAGAACGAGTTCGTCAAGCCGGGCAAGGGCCAAGCCTTCAGCCGCGTCAAGTTCCGCAACCTCAACACCGGCCGGGTGTGGGAGCGCACCTTCCGCAGCGGCGAGACCATCGAGGGCGCCGATGTCCTCGAAACGGACATGGAATACCTCTACAACGACGGCGAGTTCTGGCATTTCATGAAAACCGACGGCAGCTACGAGCAAATCGAGGCCGCCGCCGCCGCCGTGGGCGACGCGCGCCAGTGGCTGAAGGAGCAGGACGTGTGCTCCGTCACCCTGTGGAACGACAGCCCCATCTCCGTCGTGCCGCCCAACTTCGTGGAGCTGGAAGTGGCCGAAACCGATCCCGGAATGCGCGGCGACACGGCGCAAGGCGGGAACAAGCCGGCAACCCTCAGCACCGGCGCCGTCATCAAGGTGCCGCTCTTTATCGAGATTGGCGAGGTGCTGCGAATCGACACGCGCACCGGCGAATACGTCAGTCGGGTGCGCGACTGAGGCTCCGCTTCCGTGACCGAGGCCAACGACTGGCCGCCTAGCTGCGCCATCGAAACGCTGCATGCGCGCGCAGCCGCGCTCGCCGCCACCCGTGCGTTCTTTGCCGAGCGGGGCGTGCTGGAGGTGAACACGCCGGTGCTGGCATCCCACACGGTTCTCGACCCTGCCATCGAGAGCATCGCCGTCGGCGGCCGCTATCTGCAAACCTCGCCCGAATACCACATGAAGCGTCTGCTGGCCGCCGGGGCACCTTCCATCTACCAACTGGGCCCGGTGTTCCGCCAAGGCGAACAGGGGCGCTGGCACAACCCCGAGTTCCTCATGCTGGAGTGGTATCGCCTCGACTTCGACGCCCCGCGCCTCATGCGGGAGGTGGAAGACCTCGTGGACTGCCTGCTCGGCCCTGCGCCGTATCTGTGCGTGCCGTATCGGCAACTGCTGACCGATCGGTTCGACATCGACATCGACACAGCAAGCGCGGGCGACCTGGCCGACATCTGTGCCGAACTCGGATACCAGGCCAGTCCCGCACCCCCGGCCGAGGAAGCCCTCGACCTGATGCTTGCAGCCGCCCTCCATGACCGCGGCGAAGGCCGAGTCTTCGTGACCGAATACCCACCGTGCCAAGCCGCCCTAGCGCGGTTGAGTGCATCCGAGGGCCGCCCTCATGCAGAACGCTTCGAGCTCGTAATCGACGGCCTCGAAATCGCCAACGGCTACCACGAACTCGCGGACCCGGACGAACTGGCCCGGCGCATGGCCGCCGACGCCGGGAAACGCCACGCTTCTGACCACTCGGTCCCCGAGCGCGACGACCGCCTCCTGGCCGCCCAACACCACGGCCTCCCCAACTGCGCCGGCGTGGCCCTCGGCTTCGACCGGCTGTTGGCGCTCAAACTCGGAACCGACGGCATATCCCCCGTTCTCGCCTTCGACTGGAACCGCGCCTAGCCAAACAGCCCAAGTCTCGGACGGGGCGGCCTCAACGGGCAAACGCCATCGCCTCCCCCATTCGCACCGTGGCGCCGGGCGCGAAGCGTTCGGTCAGGGCGATGCCCGGTGGGAAAAGGCAGATCACGGTGGAGCCAATGCGGAACGTGCCGACTTCATCGCCACGAGCAAAGCGAACTCCGTCGGGGTGAAGGGCACGCGGCTTGGCTCGCTCGTCCCTCGGCACAGGCGGTCTTGGCCAAGGCGTGTCGATGCCGGCGACGATCAGCGCGCCTACCATGACGAGGGCGTAGTCGCCGAAGGCGGCTCTCAGATGCATGGCAAGGCGTTCGTTGCGGGCGAAAAGTCCCGCCACGCGCCGTTCGCTCGAAGCGTTTACGGAGAAGAGGCGACCGGGAATCTCGGTTGCGCTCGCAAGCTCGCTTGCGCAAGGCACATGCACCCGGTGGTAGTCGCGGGGGGAGAGATAGATCGTGACGAAAGTGCCGGCTTCGTAGCGTGCGGCGAGGCCCGTGTCGCCGAGCAAGTCGGCAACGGAATAGCGCTGGCCTTTCGCCTGCAGAAGTTGCCCCTCTGCAATCGGGCCGGCCTGGCTCACGGTGCCGTCGGCGGGACAGACAAGGACATCCGCCGCATCCGGCAGGGGCCGCGCGCCCAGCCTCAGGCGGCGCGTGAAGAAGTGGTTGAAGGTTTCGAAGTCGTCGGCGGTTTCGCCGATGGCCTCGGCGAGGTTCACGGGGTAGAAGCGCGTGTAGATCCAGATCACGAAGCGCTTGAAGTGACGCTGGCGCACGCCGCCGACCGCGCCCATGAAGGCGGTCAGCAGCGCCTCGGCAAGGCTCGCACCGGGGTGTGACATGAACGCGGCAGAGCCGTCAGGTCTCGACCGGGGTGTCCGGTCGGTTGCCCCATTCCGCCCACGATCCGTGATAGGCGCGGATGCGGGGGAAGCCGAGGAGGCGGGCGACCATGTAGGCGAGGCCCGAACGGTGGTGGGTCTGGCAGTGGGCGATCACCTCTTGCTGCGGGCCGATGCCTCGCCGTTCAAGCAGGCCCGCAACGTCGTCAATGAGGCGGAGCCCCCGGTCCCGCTGCATAAGCTCCAGCCAATCGAGATGAACCGCCCCCGGGATATGCCCGGCCCGCGCCGCCGCCGTTCGCTGGCCCGTGTACTCCTCCCACGAACGGCAGTCCCAGACGGTGAGGTCCGGATCGTCAAGCCTCGCAAGAATGTCCTCGGCTTCGGCGATGGGGGCGCGATCTACCGTAATGCTCACCTCTGGGGCCGAGTCGCTCGGTGGTGGCGGCCCGGACACAAGCGGCAAGCCGCTTTGATGCCAGGCGTGCAGGCCACCATCCAAGTAGATCCAGTCACGTTGCCCCAGCACGTCCAGCGTCCACGCCAGCCGTCCGGCCCAGCCGCCGCCCTCGTCGTCGAGCGTCACCACCTGCCGGTCTGCCCCAAGCCCAAGCCGACCAGCGAGCCCCGCCAGCCGCTCCGCATCCGGCAGCCGGCCGGTCGCCGGCGGTGTGCCGCTCACCAACTCGGCAGGTTCCACGCAATGAGAACCCTCGATGTGCGCCGCGTCGTACACCTGCCGCGAGGTCACCTGCACCACGAGCAGGTTTTCTCCCTGGGCCAGCCTCGAAGCCAGCTCCTCGGCGGCTATGACAGTCGGATCGGAAGCCATGCAAGTGCCTTGAGTTCGCGTTCTTTCTCCGTGGCATAGTAATTCCGTTGGCGTGAGTGCGGGGTGCCATGAGCGAAGAAAGCCCAGGCGAAGGGAAACTCGTCTGGATGGATCTGGAGATGACCGGCCTCGATGTCGAGACCGACACCATCATCGAGATCGCGACCCTGGTCACGGATGACGAATTGCGCGAAGTGGCGGCCGGACCGACATTGGCAATCCACGCCAGCGACGAGCAACTCGCCGGCATGGACGACTGGAATCGCAAGCACCATGCCGAATCTGGCCTCTTGGCCCGCGTGCGCGAGTCCGACGTGACCCTGATCGAAGCCGAAGCCCGCACCCTCGCCTTCCTCGAGCAGCATGTGGCGAGCGACGCCTCCCCCCTCTGCGGCAACTCCATCTGGCAAGACCGCCGCTTCCTCGGCCGTCACATGCCAACGCTCGAAAGCTATTTGCACTACCGCATCATCGACGTAAGCACCGTCAAGGAACTCGCGCGCCGCTGGCACCCGGCCGCCTACACCGCCTTCACCAAGCGCAACACCCACCGCGCCTTAGACGACATCCGCGAATCCATAGCGGAACTCGCCCACTACCGCCGGGTGTTTTTTCAAGGCTGAAGGGGCGCCGGTCACTTGTCCTAGCAAGCCCCCCTCCGAGAAAGGCGAGGACGCTTTTCTCGAAGGGGGGCTACCCGCTCATTCCGTCACCTCTCCTGCCCTTCCGGCTCAGGCGCTTGAGCTTGCGGCCGCGGTGCCGCTGGCCGGCGATTTCCGTGCCCAGCCGGTGCTGCTCCGCGCTCAGCTTGCGGTAGCTCGCGAGGCGTGACTCGTCCACTTCCCCGGCCACGACGGCTGCTTGCACCGCGCATCCCGGTTCCGTGTCATGCGCGCAATCGCGGAAGCGGCAGCGTTCGGCGAGGGCTTCGATGTCCTTAAACAGCCGATCAAGGCCCTCCTCCACGTCCGCAACGCCTAGCTCCCGGACGCCTGGCCCGTCCAGCACCAGCGACCCTCCCGGCAGTCGATGCAGGAAGCGGCCCGTGGTTGTGTGGCGACCCTTGCCGTCGTCTTCTCGAACCTCGCCCGTCGCCTGCAGGTGACGACCGGCCAGCGTGTTGAGCAGGGTGGACTTGCCCACCCCCGACGAGCCCAAAAGCGCGAATGTGGCGCCGGCGCGCATATGCCGACCAACCGCGCGCACCGACTCCGCGTCCAGCGCATTGACCGTTTCCACGATGATGTTCGGCGCGAGCCCCAACGCTTGGTCGCGATAGGCGGCGACATCCTCGGCGAGGTCCGCCTTCGTCAACACCACCATGGCCTCAATCCCCGAGTCCTGCGCCAAAGCGAGATAGCGATGCAGGCGCGACGGATTGAACTCCGACGTGCAAGATGTGACCACCAGCGCGACATCGATGTTCGCGCCGATGAGCTGGAAGTCGAGCTTGCCTCCGGATGCCACCCGCCGCAGCACGGTGCGGCGCTCGAGCACACGTTCAATGCGGGTGCCCGCGGCATCCGTCAACACCCAGTCGCCAACGCACGGCCGCGCTTCCACCGGCAACCGCTGCCAAGAGCGTCCAAGCGGCACCACGCACTCGCTTTCGCCATCGCCGAGCGCGTGTCCCGTCCGATGCACGGCCACCACGCGGCGGACGAGGTCCGCGTCCCCTTCTTCAGATCCCGAATGTGCGGCCGGCACCTGCTCGGCAAAGAACGGCCCCCAACCCAAAGAGCGCAAGGATTTGATCAGAGTTCCACGGCGTGCATGGCGTGCGCTCCACAACGAAGCGATGTTGTCGTTGCCAAAATCGTCCCGACCCAACCGGCGGATGTCAAGCCAACCTGCCAGCCCCCTCCCTCGCCACCCGACATTCGGCAGGCATTTTCTGACAGACTCAAGGCCCGCACAGAGGAACGGCGTGGGAATGCTCAGCGACGCACAGATCCAGCAATACCAGCATGACGGCTACGTGATTCCGAACTTCCGATTGCGCGATCAGGAGATCGACGAGATCGCCTCCGCCCACGACCGCCTGCTCGCGAAGCACCCCGAATTCACGGACTACTGCCCCGCCGTGCTGGCCTTCGACACGTGGTTCCTGGGCATTGCGCGCCACCCCGAAATCCTCGGCATGGTGCAGCAACTGATCGGCGAGCACTTCGCCCTTTGGAACTCCAGCTTCTTCGCCAAGCCCCCACGCGTCGGAACACGAACGCCGTGGCATCAGGACGGCGAATATTGGCCCATCCGCCCGCTCGCAACCTGTTCCGTCTGGATCGCCGTGGACCCAGCCACCACCGAAAACGGCTGCCTGCGCATCATCCCCGGCTCGCATCGCCGCCGCGAGCTAGGCCAGCACGACTTCAACGGCGCCAAGGGGCTAAGTCTTCCGCTTGAGCTGCGCCGAGGCGAATTCGACGAGTCCCAGGCGCGCGACATCGTGCTCGAACGCGGCCAAGTCTCCCTGCACGACATCTTCCTCATACACGGCTCGGAGCCCAATCATTCGGAGCACCCTCGACGCGGCATGACCTTGCGCTACATGCCGACAACGTCCGTGTATCGCCGCGACCTCGCCGGCAGCCGCCCTGCCGGCAGTCCTCAGGCGGGGGGAGCCTCCTCTCGCAAAGGCCCTCTCGCCATGTCCGAACGAACGCTCTACCTCATGCGCGGCCAGGATCTCTCTGGCGAGAACGACTTCCGCATCCGCGCCTGACGAAACTCTCGCACCTGAATTTCGCAAATGGCCATCGCCCTCGCCATCGGCAAGCGGCTCCGGGACGCATTGCGCGACCTCGCCCCCATCGTCCTCGTGATCGCCTTCTTCCAGGCCGTCGTGCTCCAGCAACCCTTCCCGAATCTCGGCAACGTGCTGGTTGGGCTGGTGTGCGTCGTCGTGGGCCTGGCCCTCTTCATCCAAGGCTTGGAGAGCGGCCTCTTCCCCATCGGTGAATCCATCGCCGAAGCGTTCGCCCACAAAGGCAGCGCCACTCTCCTCCTGGCTTTCGCCTTTTGCCTCGGCCTCGGCGCCACGGTGGCGGAACCCGCCCTGATCGCCATCGCCGCCGAAGCCGCCGAGGTGGCCGCCGAAGCCGGTGCCATCGCCGACGAAGACGAAGCCCGCTTAAGCTACGCCTTCAACTTGCGCATGGTGGTGGCGACGTCGGTCGGCTTCGCCATCGTCCTCGGCGTGCTGCGCATCCTCAAGGGCTGGCCCATCCACCGCCTCATCATCACCGGCTACGTCCTGGTCACCATCCTCACCGTCTTCGCCCCGGACGAAATCGTCGGCGTCGCCTATGACGCCGGCGGCGTCACCACCAGCACCATCACCGTGCCCTTGGTGACCGCCTTGGGCGTCGGCCTCGCCACCTCCATCAAGGGGCGCGACCCCATGCTCGACGGCTTCGGCCTCATCGCCTTTGCCTGCGGCATGCCCGTGATCTTCGTCCTCGCCTACGGGATGGTGATGTGAACGCCGTGCTCGAATTCGCCGTGGACTTCCTCGGCACGGTGGCGACCACCGTGTTCGACGTGCTGCCGATCCTCGCCATCCTCGTGGTGTTCCAAGTGGTCGTGCTGCGCCGCCGGGTGCAGAACCTGCGCGGCATCATCGTCGGTTTCCTGTGCGTTCTCTTGGGCCTCGCCCTGTTCCTGATCGGCCTCGAGCGGGCGCTGTTCCCCATCGGCGAAACCATGGCTCGGCAACTCACCGAGGCCGCCGCCACGTCCGGCGCGGCCGTGGACTGGCGCGACTACACCTTGGTTTACGCCTTCGCCGCCGCCATCGGCTTCGCCGCCACCATCGCCGAACCCCCGCTTATCGCCGTGGCACTGAAGGCGGAGAAGGTGTCGGGCGGCGCCATCAGCGCCTGGGGGCTGCGCATCGCTGTGGCCGTCGGAGTCGCCGTCGGAGTCTCCCTCGGCTGCTTCCGCATCGTCACCGGCACACCCTTGCCTTGGTACATCGTCGCCGCCTACGTGGTGGTGATCGCGCAGACGTTCCGCGCCGGCCGCACCATCATCCCGCTCGCCTACGACAGCGGCGGCGTCACCACCTCCACGGTCACGGTTCCTGTGGTGGCTGCACTCGGCCTCGGCCTCGCCGCCAATGTTCCCGGCCGCAGCCCGCTGATCGATGGCTTCGGGCTGATTGCGTTCGCCAGCGTTTTCCCCATCATGTCCGTGCTCGGCTACGCTGCCGTCGTGAGCCTGATCGGACGCCTCGGGAAAGGCGGCAACGCCGCTGGCGCTGGCTCAAACGACCCAACGAGAGGCACAGGGTTGAACCCGTCATGAAGCTCAAGCTCATTGTCGCGCTGGTATCGGACAAAAAGACCAACGCCGTCGTGCAGGCGGCACGCGATGCCGGCGCCACCGGCGCCACCATCATCCCCGGCGTGCGCGGTGAAGGGCTCAAGCCGCAAAAGACATTCCTCGGGTTGGACCTGGCCGCCCGGCGCGACGTGGCGCTGTTCCTGGTGGTTGAGACCCGTGCCCGCGAAATTCTCGAGCATATCTGCGCAGCCGGCCAGTTTAACGACGAGGCCGGCGCCGGCATCGCCTTCGAGATAGCCATCGACGATGTAGTAGGTCTCGGAACGCAGTTGCCAGCAATCCGCGAGGAGCTCGAGAGCGACCTCTAGCCTGACCACGCAAACGCCACCGATTGACGACGCCGTGCTGCTGATCGAAACCCGCTACTGGCGCTATGCGCTCTATCGCGGCTATTTGAACCTGGTGGCCGATGCCTCGCGCTACTACCTGGGCTGGCTCTGGTGGGTGCTGGAGCCGCTGGCCATGACGGCGGTGTTCTATTTCGTGTTCAAGTACCTGCGGCCGCGCGACGAGGGGTTCATCTACTTCCTGATCGTCGGCGTCACCACTTGGCTCTGGTTCTCGGGCGGCGTCGGCAACGCCACGCAGACCCTCACTGGCGCCCGCAACCTGATCCTGCAGCTCAAGGTGCCGAAGCTGATGTTCCCGCTCATCAGCGTCATTGCCGTCACCTACAAGCAGGCGTTCGTGTTCCTGATCCTGCTGCTCGTCGTCGGCACCATCGTCGGCGTCTCGCCGGTGTGGATGGCGTTGCCGGCGGTGATCGCCACCCAGCTTTTGTTGATTGTCGCTGCGGGTGTCACCGCCGCGTTCCTCTGCGTATGGCTGCCGGACCTCAGGTTTGTGGTGGCCTCCCTGCTGCAACTGATGATGTTCTGCTCCGGGGTCTTCTTCGAGATCGAGTCTTTCCCCGAGGCCGTGCAGGGCTGGTTCCGACTCAACCCGATGGCGGTGATGCTGGAGCAATACCGCACCGTGCTGCTTGACCACGCCCTGCCTGACTTCGTCTGGTGCGCGTGGGTGGCGGTGACCAGCGCGGTGTGGATCCTGCTGTTGGACATCGCCTACAAGCGGTGGGATCAAGAGTTAACCCGACGAATTATCGCCTGACCACCAGCTTTGCTAAGCGTAGGGAGTCTCAGCACAAATCCTCCGGTGCGGCCTGCCCGCACCCGGTGAACCTAGTCAGAGGTTCCCTAGGTGACGAGCGACTGGCGACATCTCCCACGGTCCACCCGACGAAAGATGCGCCTGTCGGAGCCGACGCATTAGCGATACTTGGCGGCGCCCCAAAAAGAAGGGAACTGGTTACATCGCCAGAGTGGCGTGTTTGGTGGACGGTTTCGGTGGCCGGATTGGCTCAGCCAGTGGGTTGCTTGGAACGCTCCCGTGCCAGGCGGTCGAAGCACGGGAGCGGTCAGCGTAGCAGTTCGCTAGGAACTGCCGTGAGGCTTATCGCGGCTGGCTACGGGAATGCGGTCCAGCCAAGGCCCGATTTTTCCCATGCCTGCTGAGCGATCTCCCACAGTCGCGAGATGGCTGCATCTATCAGAATGGCCTTCCGTACCCAACCCTGCCACTTGGGCAGCTCGGGCGGCTTGTGAGTCATCACGACACTGGGCTGGCTGGTGGCAAAGTGCCACCGGGCGCGCTCCAGTTTGGTGATGACGTGGTTCATCGAGGTCTCCCTCGTTTGCGGGCGGGTTTACGATTGCTCGTCGTAGCCACCCATCGGCGGGGTTGTGCCGTAGATGGGTACGAGCCAGACTGCTCCATTGTCCCCATTCCTGCCTTGGGAGTTTTTCTCGCGCTGGTCGTCACGGCCAGGGGTTTTCGACCTCGCCTTTCCGCCTTGGCCACCTTGGCCGCCATTGCCGATTTGTACGTAGATCGCGGTGTCCTTGTACAATGCAACCGAGACAATCTTCACTTGCCCTGGGAACCCTGGCCATCCTCTGAAGCTGAGGCCTGCAGGACCTCCCTCGCCGCCAGCGCCACCATTGGTCGTTACGATCTTGTCTCCTACCGTCACCTGTGTAGTGTAGCCGCCGAGGCCACCCAGGCCGGCGTCCACGTTGCTTCCACGGCCTCCGTCACCACCACTGCCGGCCTTCACGATGATCAACCCAGGACCGCTGATCGGCCACTTGTACACGCCCGACTCGGTTATCTCAACTGCTTCCTCAAACACGGTCGTCTCCAGTGTGTTTCATGACCATGCTGTCTTTACGACGCGTCGTCGCCGTTGTCGTCCGCGGCCACCTTCCGTTTTGTGAGGAACTTCGAGGATAGCTCGTGCAGAGGACTGCCAGGGCTCTGCTTCTCAACGAGCCGCAGAGGATGATCGTTGAGGTGTTCAAGAGCAGACTTGATCAGGGACGCCTCTGTATCTTGGCTGACTCGCGCTGCCTCTTGCCTGAACGCCTCGTACGCACTGGCAACGGCGGCCTTGTACCCGTAATCTTCCGAGATGCGGAAGCGCTGGCCGATCTGCTTTGTTGCCAGCCATGCGAACCATACAGGGGCGCTGACGGAAAGGGCCGACAAAAGCGCCTGAACGAGAGCGTTGGCCGGCTTGGTTGTTGCCAAGCCAAACAAGCTCAGCAAGGGTTGGGCCCCAGTCGATCCGAGATAGACAGCCAGCAACAGAGCAGCTGCGAGGCCGCATGTCCAATACAATATCGAGATCTTCAACTGCCTGGAGCGTTGGGCGAATGCCCGAGCCAGTCCAACACTGGTTGCTGCCGCGTAGGCTTTTTCGACCTCCACAAGCACCTTGGCAGCGGTCTCCCCGTTCTTTTGGATCTCCGTCATCTCGCCTTGCACATTCTCCAAGATGTTTGCGACATGGGTTTGATCGCTCTCGACTTGGTCCAGCGCACCTCTAACCTGATTTTTCGCTTCGGACAGGGTATGCATGTCCAGCGGCAGCTGATCAGCTGCCGCGTGAGCTTCTTCGATACGAGTTACCATCTCTTTCAACGGCCCTCCGCGCGACTCCAGCTCTACGAGCAGAGTGTCCAGGGCGCGCAGTCGTGTCCGCAGGGCATGTAGCTGCTTTCGAGCTTCATCGGACTTGGCAGCATCGGTGCCGGATATGGCGTTGACGACCTGGCGTACGCCTTCCATCGTCATTGTAAGGGATGGAATCGCAGTGTGGCTGCCGAGCATGTTGGGGATTGTCTGCGTGCGCAGGACTTCCAGCCTGTGGATGTAGTCGTTCACCCGCTCCTCAAAGGGGCCCAAATCCTCCACGTCGCAGTCGTCGACCAGTTCCAGGACTCCCCGAACGTCCTCGACAAGTTCCTGACCGGATATGCCGGGAAACTGCCAATTTTGTTCAAGGTTGAGCCCTCGACTACCCGGCACGAACTGTTGCAGTGCGTCCGCTGCGGCTGAAAGCTGGGTCCGCAGCGCGCTGAGTGCCTGATGCATCCTATTGCTACCCCATCAAATGCCCAGTCTAGCGTGCCCACATATGCCCAACTAGGCGCAGGCATCTCGTTCGGCGCGCCGAACCATACCGGCTCGGGCTCGGCCAATCCCACTCGCGGAGCTGGCGGGCCAAGCGGCTGGCCATGACAATAGCAAATTGGTGGCCAAACCGTCGTTCGCGGGGATCGGCCCTTGCGGCTATAGTCCTCGCCAAGCGCGGCCAGCAGCTCGCCCGGGTGTACGTGCAATGGACGCTTCCGGCCGTCTGGCGCGGATTGGAAGGCGATTCGTGGTAAGGGTTGACGTGAAGATGTTGCGGCCTTGACGGCTTTCTTGGACAAGCAGAAGGATTCCCCAAATGGCAGACACCAGCGACTTCGCCAATACGGCACAAGGAGTTCGCCGAGAGAACTGCGCTATTGCTGAAGCATGATTGGCAACGAGCGAAGCTGGAAGCAAGTGCGCTTCTGGCTGCGATACTGGCTCGGTACGACCCTAGGAACATTAGCGCGGAAACCCTCGACTACACATGCGCCGTGGCGTTGTGGGTCGGAGTGTCCATGGCGGGGCAAGCTGCCGGCAGTCTCGACATGAAAGGCCATGCTGCAGGAGACGGCAGATGAAAGGCTGCAAAGGATGGAGCGACTGCGCCCGGCCCCGCAGTGATCTGGTCCAGGCCCGCGGTCGCGGCCGGGTACTGCACCGCGACGGGAACCGGTAGGGACGCGCAGCCGCCGGCCGCCAGGACCAGCGGCGGGACCACAGCCAGCAGCACTCGCCGGATCATTCGTAGGCGAGCGCGATGCGCGCCAGCGCATGCTCCGGGCAGTCTGGCCGAGCCGTTTCTGGACTCCCGTGGACCCGCACGTGCCGTTCGTCGGCGCCGCCCTCCAGCAACCGCCGGCGCAATGCCTCCGCCCCGGCCCGCTCGGTGTCGGCATCGCATGCAGAGGCGGCGCAGCAGGATCCGATGATCGCGACGCTCCGCTCCAGGGGAGTCCGACAGGACCTCCGGCGTGTATGTCGATGACGGGCCAGTCGTCGAACGGGCTGGCCTCCTGGGGCTCCAGCCGTTCGCCGTCGAAGAAGAACGTTTCCCACACGTCGGCCCCGGCGCACGCGGCCCGCACGGCGGGGAGCCTGGCTTTCTCCACCAGGGACGGCAGGAAGCGCAGCGTCAAAAAGTACCCCGTCGCCCAGGCGGTCAACGATGCGTTCCGCTACAACAACGTCTGCACGTTGGCCGATGGAATCAACGAGTCGTCGCAGGTTCTGGAGAAGGCTCCGTCGGCCGCTCGACCGAAGGAAGAGGGCGAGGAGGTGTGACGCCTATGATGCAGCAAAGACAGCGCCGAAGAACAGCTCTCGGAATCTACGAGCCAAGCCGGCTGACAAGCCCTCTAGCCCCAGGTGTCCTCACTTTTCGAGCAGCTGCATGGCCCAGGCTTTGTCACCCCGGTTCAAGTGATCGACCGCTTCTTCCACAAGCTCCGCAACTGTCATGGCCGACAGCTTTCCTGAGGGAGTGAAGCTGATGCCGCGGCTGGATGCCGCGTTGCTGCCGGGTCCGTGGTCGAAATCCACCTGGACACCCGCAACCCGAGTCTGATTTATGTCCTCTTCCTCTGAGTAGTAGATGCGGATCAGTGTGGCCCTCATCCGGCAATGCCCCGTGCAGCTGCGACCCGTGTATCATACAGGGGAACACTAAATGGTACGCACTCGCACATGTCTGGCACTCGTCCGCTCGATCTGCTTGACATTGCGTTGGAGGTCCTGGCTGCCGCGGGCCTAGAGAGGCTGCTGGAAGGCGACAGCACATGGTTCGTTGCAGTATTGATCATCGCCCCCGTGTTCTTGCTGTCCAAGCGGGTCAGGCGGCTTCTCTTCGGTTCCCACAATGATGAGCCAGATCGCGACCAGCCAGGGACTACGGTCGTGAAGATCAAGAACATGCCGAAGGGCGCTGACTGTACCGTGTCGTTTGAACGATCAGGCACCACCGTCACCTTCGAGGGAGAGTCTGGGGCGGTCGACGGAGATGAAGGAGAAGAAAATGGCTGCTGACTTGGCGAAGTACCGTCCACTGGAGATGGGCATTGACTGGAACGAATCCAAGCACCTGTTCGAGGTCACGTCCCTCTACAAGAACGGGACCACGGTTGTCGGCGTGCCCGTAGACCAGCTGTTCATCGTGCGCATCCGGGAGAGAAACGCGACGTGGAGCCCAGGCTTCGTGACGCCGCTGTCGAGGCACCAGTTTAGCGGCCTGCTGCCAAACACCGAGTACGAGATCTCCGTCACGCGGCGGACCGATGACGGGGACGTCACGTCGCCCACCGTCACCGTGCGCACGGACGAAGAAGGCTGCGTGAGGGCAGGCCCTGCCCCGGGCGACACACCGGGCCGGGCCCTGAACCTGGAGGGCGGAATGGCGTCGCCCACCATCCACGAAAGCGACCACTGGACGCCTGGAACCACGTTGTTCTAGGAAGCGACGGATCGCCCGTCCGAGCCACCCTCGGACGGGCGAAACCACCCCACTCTAGCGATGTGACCAGTTCCCAAAGAAGAAGCAGGTGGGCCGCCATGGCGAATTCGGACCACGACCAGAACTTCAAGCGCCTCGACTATCCCTCGAGGCGCTTAACTTTCGCGCGCCCGACGAGGCACCAGTACCGGGCGACGATGTGCACATCGTCGGCGCGGCAGGAGTAGCTGCAGCAGCGAGGCGGCACACTGGCGGGAGCTGGACGTACCGCTGCGGTGGAATGGCTGGATGGTCGCCGTGAGGCGGTGCTGTTCGCCCTAGAAGAGGAGTCCGGCCCCCGGGTAGCGTATCAGTTTGAAAAACTACGTTGGCGGCTGGAGCAGGTACTCGCCATCAGAAGAAATGACTTCCGCGCTCAGGCGGGGCTTCTCGTATGTCGTCTTCCAACGATCGATGATGTCCCGGCCTAGCAGGGAGGGCACATGCATTGCTTCGACTGTCGGGTGATGGATGAGTACCGTCGTATCGTAGCGGTAGAGGCGAAGACCGTTTGAATCGACGAACGCCACTCGCGCAGGTTCAGGATAGGTCGGGACTTGCCCACCGATGCCGAACGAATTGAATGGGGGGTGATTGGCAAACTCGGCGAAGTCAACCCCTATCGTACGCGCATCCGCCGGCATCAAGAGCGTATTGTCCGCGCCCGTATCAAAGATGAACGAAACATCTCCTGCCAGCCCTAGACGAGGGAAGAACAAGCGCGCCGAGATGTACGGACGTCCGGACGATTCCCCGAACCTTCCTTCAAGCATTGCCGTCCTTACAGGATCAGCGTTCGCTGTTCCTTTTCGATGAACCGTACGGCGACGCCTGAACGAGGGATTCCCTGGCTGTCCAAGCTCGCCAAGAGGGAATCGAAGTCTTGCTCGGCGGCCTTCACTTCGCCCCGGAACACTCCAATCCACTTCTCCCTGTACGCATCTACAAGGTCATGGTCGTTGGAAAGCAACTCCGTGGACTTGGAGAATGCGAGCAGTTCCTGTGCGATCTCTTCAGGCGGAGCACCAAGGTACTCGTCAACCATGCTTGCCTTCCTTGCGTCCGTGTAAGCACATCCGCAGCCTAATGTCAAGCGCGGATGGCGAGTAACCGGCACCTTAAAGCGTAGCATTACGCCTTGTCCAGCTTTTTTGTCTTGCAATTTTGCAACCCAGATACGCCGGAAGGCGAAAGGCAAATCAGTCATCGGGCGGTAGGGGTGTGCCTTAGCATCCTTGGAGAACGCGCCGAAGCGCATCCCGTTCCGCCGCGTCCATGGACAGTTACCACTTGCGCGTCACCACGACCCATTTCGTCGCATACAGCAATGGTTGTGCTCCGAGAGCCACTCAGCCAAGTCCAGCGCGCCTCTTTCTGCCTGCGGTTCACGACCGGCGATGCCAGATTGTCGAGGCCCCGGGCAAAGGAGCGCTTGGCATCGGCCGAGCGTCCGCGCAGGCCGCTGTCATGGCCTCGCTGCGGGCTACGATGTGCTCAACGTCCGTATCGCGGATGCGGTCGAAGCGCTATCGCGTGTACGACGACCACACGCCGCCCTACCGTCTGACGATCTCTCGTTCGATGCTGGCGGGAGAATGGTGCCGGGTGCCGACTCATTGCTCAACGTCATTATTGCTCAGTTTGCCTCGGTGTGGCTAGGAGGTGACCACTGCAGCATCTGCGCACACCGTTTGGCCAGCAGCCATTGGGGTCAGGCACGAATCTGGCGGATAATCGCCTGATGCAGCTCACGAACGTCTCGGTGAACTACCGCGAACGCGCGCGTGTCGGGAGCGCCGGTGTTTCGGCGCTCACGGACATTTCCTTGCGCCTCGGCCGCGGCGAGAAGCTCGGCATCATCGGCGCAAACGGCGCTGGCAAGTCCACCTTGTTGCGGGTGATGGCGGGGGTGCTCCGTCCCAATGCTGGAAGCTGCGACGACGAGGGCATGTCCACGTCGCTGCTGTCGCTCACGGCAGGATTCGACCCCGAACTCTCCGGCACGCGGAACATCGTCATGCACGGCATGTTGATGGGGCTAGGAAAGCGGGAGGCGGCGGCACGCATTCCAGCCATCGTCGAGGCGTCCGGGCTTGGCAACGCCATCAACCGGCGGGTCTCGACCTATTCGAACGGCATGAGAGCGCGGCTTTGCTTCTGGACGGCCATGAATCTTGGCGCGGACCTGATGCTGATCGACGAGGTGCTCGCGGTGGGCGATGCCGAGTTCCGTCGCAAGTCACAGCAAGCGATGGAGGGATTGCTAACGAGCAATACCGGAGTTGTGCTGGTGTCCCACAACGCGGGGGTGATGCGCCGATTCTGCGAACGGGTAATCTGGCTGGAGCAGGGCCACATCGTCAGCGACGGTGCCAGTCAGGACGTCATCCGTGCGTACAGAGAGGCTACCGGCAATGCGCCGTCTGCGCCGAAAAAGCGGGCGGAGGCGAGCCGCAGGACGGTCTTCTTCTCCGGCGCTCCCGGTGCCCGCGCCCATTCTCTAGGGCATCTCATGAACTGTCAGCCCGACGTTATGGTGGGGGTGGGAAGGTACGACCTAGCACAGTTTCAGAGCGAGCTCGATTCGGGTAGCGATTTCTTCTCGCCGTGTCGGTTCTTGGCCGGTCCAGCACAAACCGAGACCAACAGCCCAGCCGCAGCGCCTCTCACAAGCGGTCGCTTCCGCCAAGCACGGGTGGTTGGCGAGGTGGTACCCAGACTGCATCGATGCGTGTCGGAACTGGCACGCAGATGGCCTGACAGTCCCGTGGTTTTCCTATTCTCCGGTCCTCTGGACATCTTGCGCCAAGGTGAACCACGGCAAATCCAGCTCGACGAATCCACCGAGCGACTGCTGCACGACTGGAACACGGCCCTCGCGACGGTAGATCGCGCCAAGCAAAGCGGTGCCCAGATCCTGTTCGTTTCCCGAGAGCGACTTTTCGGGACGCAAGGCGAGCAGGTGCTAGGACACCTGCTCGACGAACTTGGCGGATCGGCGCGCCGCGCCACGAAGGCACGGCGGTATCTGCGTGCGACCCGCGAGCGTTGGCGCTCCCACCAAGGGCTTTACCCAATCGGCGCAGAGGTGGAGCGTCAGGTGCATCGGCAGGCCAACGTCGAGCTATTCCACGACCTGTTGGCAGTCAGCCTGTAGCATGTCCCGATGATCGGTGCTTCCTCCACACCTCCTTCGCTACCCGCGCCCGCCGGGGGACCCCATGCTGGCGAATGACCGTTACCTCTTCGTCCACTACCCGAAGACTGCCGGCAAGTCCTTGACGCGGTACTTCATCGAGGCATGGGATCGGCCCATACACGGTCTCGTGAGCCCAGGACAGGTCAAGGAACTCGAGCCTGCCATCACGGATGGGGTGCATGTCGAGGAAGGCATCGGCCACGAGAACCTCGCCACCGCCAGCGAAATCCTCGCTTCGCGGGGCCAGTCCATTCACGACTTGGACGGGGTTTTCGTCGGCATCAGGAATCCCTATGACCTCGCGGTGTCAACCTACTTCTACCTGCGCGACCGCGCCAGGTACCACCCGGAGCGACCGCGCTATCGCCGTGCAGTGGCTCTGGATTTCGAGACATTCTGGTGCACCGACATTGGCGTTTTCACGTCGCCACCGGAGCGCTGGCTCACGCTCGGCGGAAAGACGTTGCCGAACCAGCGCTTCATCCGATTCGAGTCCATCGCCAGCGACATCGCCCGATTCGCCGAGGAGTTCGGGTTCAACGACGCGGACTTGCCGCATCTGAATCCGACTGCGCACGAACACTATTCCGCCTACATGACCCCCGAAGTGGAGGAGGCGCTCTTTACGCGCTTTCGCTTCTTCTTCGACTCCGGTCTCTACGCACGCGAGCATGTGCGGCGGAGTTGGCGGCAGGTTCTGAGGAGTCCCTCCTTGGCGATCCGCCCCGCGACCCACGAACAGCCAGCACCGGACCCAGAAAAGGACATCACCGATGAGCTAGAAGCCCGACTCGCCGATGCGGCACCGGGCGACGTGGTGGAACTACCGCCCGGCGATTTCTCGATCAGTCGCACGATCAGGCTGCCATCCAACATCACGCTCAAGGGCGCAGGCTCCTCCGAGACGCGGCTCGTTCTCGCGCCGAACACGGACGCCCACATGCTCGTCAATGCCAACCAGCGCAAAGGCAACGACAACATCGCCATCGAAGGGCTCCTGCTCGACGGCAACGGACGCCGACAGGGCCGCCACAGAGACCAAGACCTAGCGCGCTGCATCATCCTGCTGCGCCGGGTGAGAGGGGCGAACCTTGTCGACATAGCCGCCCGCAACGGCGCCCAAAGCGCACTTCACCTCACCACCTGCAAGAACGTAAGGGTCGACGGGCTCGACGTTGCCGAAATGGCGTGGAGCGGAATCGGCTCTACCGGCAGCAATGGTCTATCTGTCTCCAACTCCCGCTTCCGCTTGACGGGTACGGCCGGCATTCACCCCGCCATCCACCTGAGCGGCGGTTCGGGCGCCAATGTCGCCTGCACAGTCGAGCTCAGTACCGGCAACGGTGTAATGCTCGCCTCGCGATTCTCGCCGCTTGAGAACGTGGTCGTCAGCGCGTCGTGCAAGGATTGCCGCAACGGAATCGTGCTGCAGGGTGACCTGCAAAATCGGCTGCACAACGTGCTGCTCAAGGATTGCGATGTGGTCGGCAACGACGTCGGCATCCAAGTGTCGAACTCCGCCAACGTGTTCATCGATGGCTGCCGAGTGGCGGACAACTGGGACACGGGGCTGCTGCTAGAGGGGCGCCACGGCGGCAAGTTTGTGGTGGTGACCGACACGCGCTTTGAAGGCAACGCCGAGGACGTTCAGGAAATCCACGCATCTGCCAACAACCACTTTCACGGCAATTCTTACGAAAGCAACGTTCCCTTCGTTCCGAAACCACCCGACAGCACTGCCAAGCCGAGGGCGCTCGACAGTCACTCTGGCCTCTGCACGGTTTGCGGGAGCACATCGCTGTTCGAACACAACGGTGGTTCCGTGCGAGAGTCCTACCGCTGCATGCATTGCCGCTCGTCACTGCGCTATCGAGGGCAGGCAAAGGCAATCCTGGAGGCGTTTGGCAGCGGCGAACGATCCATCCGCGACCTGGCGCAGTCCCGTGAGTTCTCGGCCCTTGCCATTTACGAGCCGGGGCTCGTGGGGCCGTTCCGCCGCTACTTCAAGGATTTGCCGAACTACAGCCAAAGCTATTACTGGGAAGATGTCCCAGTCGGCGATACCAAGGATGGCGTGCCGAACCATGACCTGCAGGCCCTTGACTTGCCTTCCGACTCGGTGGACCTCGCCATCACGTCCGACATCTTCGAGCACATCCGCCACCCCTACAAGGCATTCGCCGAAATGCACCGAGTCTTGCGAGTAGGCGGGAGCCACGTGTTCACGGTGCCGTTGCAGTTCCCAATGCCCAAAAGGACAGTGGCGCGAGTGGACACTACCACCGACGAGGACGTGCACCTGCTGCCAGAGGTGTATCACAGCGCCGGCGAGGGCGGGAAATCGCTCGTCTATACCGACTTTGGCGAAGACATGATCGCCCGACTCGACGAGATTGGCTTTTCCACCGCCATCTCCTTCATCGATCGAGATCGCCCCCTCTGTGCCAAGAACATCACGTTTGTGAGCACGAAGACGCGGGCCTAACGGAACGCCCTGACGCCGTGTCGGAAAGCGAACCAGCAAGGGAGGAACGCACGGCACCGAGGTGGCCACGAGTCGATGTTTCCATCGTTACCCACAACTCTGCGCCGCATCTGACGAGGCTTCTCGCGAGCCTCGTGGAGCAAACTGTGAACGCCGCGCTCCTTCGCGTCACGTTCGTGGACAACGCGAGCACGGACGACACGGTTGCGGCCCTGCTCGAATCCCAGTTGCACCATGGCAGCGCCTTCACTGCCTTTGATGTGCTCACGAACTCACGCAACGTCGGCTTTGGGGCAGCACAAAACCGGGCGATTGGGCAGGGCGATGCGCCCTTCGTGCTGATCCTCAATCCGGACGCCGCGCTACCTGCCGACTGCCTTGCGCGGCTGTTGCAGACAGCCGTGGCGGATGACTCGCGCACCGCCGCCTGGGAGCCTCGGCAAGTGCCGTACGAGCATCCCAAGAAGTATGACCCCGTGACGATGACGACGCCTTGGTGTTCCGCTGCGGCCTTGCTAGTGCGGCGTTCGGCATTCGAAGAGGCGGGCGGATTCGATGCGCGCTTCTTTCTCTATTGCGAGGACGTCGATCTCTCATGGCGGGTTCGTCGCAACGGTTGGCGCTTACGTTACGTTCCAGCCGTCTGCGTGCGCCATGACACATACGAGTTCCCCGATCAGACCAAGCCTCTGCAAGCCGTTCAGACGCTGGTCGGCAGCCTGTACCTACGCTGCCGATACGGCACCTTCGCGGACGTGTTGCACGGCTACGAGATTTACCTGCGCTCGCTCGTCTCGCCTGCCCTGTTCCAGGGCCACCGCAAGGCTGTTCTGCTCGCCGGTGCCCGATATCTGCGCAACTTCGCGCACTTCTGGGAACGGCCCAAAGCGCCACGCGTGGCCTTTTTCGACGGCCTCGACTTCGCACCCATGCGACTCGGCGCCTTCCACCAGGTGACGCCCTCAGAGGACTTGGGCGAACGTCCACTAGTGTCGATCCTTGTGCGATCCATCGGCCGGCAGGCGCAACTGCAACGGGCGCTGACGACCATCGCAAACCAAACCTACGACAATCTCGAAGTGGTGCTCGTGGAGGATGGCCCGGCCACGCTGGCGAGACTCGTCGCCTCCTTCACGGAACTCGCGATCAACTATGTGCCCCTTGGAGATAGGCGTGGGCGGTGCCTCGCCGGAAACGTCGCCATGGAAAGAGCATCCGGCACGTATCTTGGCTTTCTGGACGAAGACGACGAGCTGTTCTCCGATCACGTCGAGCAGCTCGTCGCCTCCCTTGCAAGTACCGGCGCCCGGGCCGCCTATTCCACCGCGTTCGAGGTGGCGACGGAGTGGAATGAACGGCACGAGATCATCCGGGAGGGGTACTGCGAGGTCGTATTCGATCGCCCGTTCACCTACATCGAACTCTCCGTGCGCAACTTCATGCCGACATGCTGCGTACTGTTCGAGCGCAACCTCTACAAGGAATGCGGCGGCTTTGACCTAGAGCTTGACCGCCAAGAAGACTGGAACCTCTGGCTCCGCTTCGCCGTCCGGGCCGGCCGATTCGCCCGGCTGCGCAAAACCACTTCCCTGTACCGAGTGCCCCTATCCGAGACCGATCGATCGAGTCGCGAAACGGCCATGCTCGATTACTACGAGAAGGCAAAAGCCAGCCACAAGGACGTGGTGCTCACGCTGCCGGCGGAGGAACTCGGCGCCGACTATCGAACCCTCCTCCACCACCACGCCAACAATCAAGCGCACCCTTGGCCCTTACAAGCCCCAGCACCGGAGTCCCGCTATCGTAGGCGGGTACGCCGCTTGCTACACAAGACACTGGGTATGACCCGTCCGACCTCCAAAGGCCCTCCTGACTGACGCACAACGTGCGGAATGCGTCTATGCAGAAAACGGCAGTCTGGCCTGCACCTGCGACAGCATCGAGGCGACGCGGCCGTCCCAAGAATGCTCTTGGACCAAAGCGGCGAGTGCGGACTTGTCGGGACGCCCGTCGCCACTCAGCACGCCGTCCACCGCCTCGAGAAACGCCTCGTGGCTGTCGGCTACTTCGATAAATGGGGCGAAGTCGCCCAAGTTCTGCACCTTGGTGGAAACGATGGGGACTCCCACGGCGGCATAGACCAGCATCTTCAGGGGATGCATGGAGCGGGTTTGGTCTGTGTCGAGGTGGGGCACCAAGGCCACGTCGAAGCGGGCGATCCATGCCTTCACTTCCGGGTAGGTGACGACGCCGAAGAAGTGCACATTGGGGCGGCGGTCGAGCTCCATCACCGCCGCGTGTGCGTGGGTCGAGCCGATCAGCACGAGGTTGCAGTCGGGCCGTTCCTGCGCCAGGCGATCGAGCAGGGCTACGTCCGTCTTTGCCTCTAGGTTGCCCACCAACCCCAGAATAGGGCCCTTGAGGGCGCATAGCTGCCGGAAACGCTCGTCCTCCGGCGGCTGCGGCACCGGATCGAGGTCACAACCATTCGGGATCAAAGCGATGTCCGGGAAGAAGGCCGCCATGGAGTCGCGCACGGTTTCGCAGTTGGCGAAGGCGACATCGGCCTCGCCGAGCACGGTGCGGTAGTGCTGCGTGTACTCCTCTCGGTCCGCCTCCGTGCGGTCTGGCCAGGTGCGCAGGTCATCGACCACGTCCACCACCGACAGTCGAGGCTGGAACCGCTCGTTCAGCTCCGAGATCGGCGCCAGCACTGGGTAGTGCCAGAAGATGGCCGCGCGGGGGTCGATCCCGGCCAGGTCGAGTTCGGCCGCCACGAAGTCCGCGAACGCAGCCTCGCCCGGATAGCCGCCATCTGAGGTTCTTCCGGCCACCCCGCCGATCGTTCCCGCCGTCGAGCCGGAGTCGAACAGAAAGACATGGTGCGAGACCTTGGCGCTGTCGGTAAGCCCCCAGCGCCGCACCAGCTTGCTCCGCGTCACCTCCTCGTGATGGTCGAAGTCCTCGGCGTCCAACCTCCGCCACATCTGCCGCACCGAGAACGGCGCGTCGAACACGGCGATGCGGCGAACTTCCGGCCGGCGCGCTAGGTGTTCGATGACCATGTCGACGCGTCGGCCATAGAGGCCGATGTCGCCCTGCTTCCAGAACACGACGATGTCGAGCCCGTCGGCGGTGGCGGGCGCTGGCAAGGCGTAGCGCCGTTGCTGCTCGCCGAGGAAATTGCGCGCTTCGGCTGGCAAGGCGCGCGGCTCGTCGAGGCAAGCCTCCACCTCGGCAAACAGCGTTCGGTGAATGGCGTCGTAGCTGAACTCCGCAAGAAACCGCTCCCGGGCCCGACGCGTCCTCCGCGTGCGTTCCTCCGCCGGCGCCTCCAGCCAATGGCCGATTCGCTCGGCTAGGTTTTCCGCAGTGACTGGCTCGATCAGCTCGTCGTCGATCAGCGGTGCCAGGGGTGCCATGGCGGTCGCCAGCACCGGGACGCCCATCGCCATGGCATCGACGACCTTGGCGGGGAGCTGAAAGCGGGAGATTTCGTTGTTTGGATCCTGCAGCAGGCACACGAGATCCGCCGCCGCCATCAATGCCGGCAGCTTCTCGAACGGCTGGTCGGGGACGAGGCACAAGGTGTCGCCCCCTCGCGCAACCAGTTCCTGCTCAAACGAGTCTTCCGGTGGGGTACCGACGATCACGAAGCGGTAGTCGTCGCGGCCCAGGGAGCGCACGGCATCGAGGACTTCCACCACTCCCTTGTGCGGGCGTGGCGTGCCCACAAACATCACCACTTTGTCCGTTTGCTCGAGGCCGAGGTCGCGGCGCGTTTCCGCGCGGTCGTGCCGGTCTGGGTCGAACTTCGTCTCGTCCCGCGCATGGGGCACCGTTGCTCCGCCAAACTTGGCGGCAAGCGCGGGGTTGGAGACTAGCAACCTGTCCGCGTGGGGCAGCAGACCCTCGGTGTAGCGCGTCCATTTTTCCTCGAAGGGATGCGTGAGCGCCTCCGAGTCCAGCCCTGCAACGTCCAAGAGCGGGTCGCGATTGCGAAAGAACGACAGTTCGTAGTCGTCCACGTCCACCAGTAGCGGACGATTGCGGAATGCCTTCAGCATCAGCCCGAGCTGCACGCTCGGCAGCCGCGCCTTGCAGGCAACCACCACATCCGCATCGATGCGCGGCGCGAGTCGCTCAAGGGTTTGCTGGAACTCTGGAAAAGACGCGCCGGGGATCGCCACGGTGCGAAACGGCGCGTGGCGCAGGGGCCTCCACACCGCATCGCCATAGCGCGGGAACTGGAAGCCGAGCAGGACGACGGTGTAGCTTCGCGCCAGCGCTTCGGCAACCAGATACGCCCGGCCGAGTGGATTGTGGCCCACGTCCCAGGCGATGACGGCGACGGTGACCTCGCGGCGCAGCCGGGGAATGGGCGCCTTGGGCTGTGACATGGCAGTGCCGGGCGCGGGCGGCGGCTTTGCTGGGGCAGGCACCTTCGGCAGCGGCGCATTCCGCAGCTCCCGGTATTCGTCGGCCTGCTCCCGCATCTGGTCCGCCGCCGTCTCCGGCACCTTGCGCAGCAGCAAGCGGTACCGGAGCGACAGTAGCGCGTGGCCGAGCCTCCAGCGCCATGACGAGAGAAGAAGGTTGGTGCCGGCTGCGAAGCCGTCGAGCAACCTGTCCTGCGCATCAACCCGGCCGAGCAGTTGCCGGCGTTCCAAGCGGCGCTGAGCTTCGGATTCCCTGAGCCGGCGAATCTCGCGCTGACTCGAGCGTTCCCTCGCATCAAGGCGGTCTCGCAGCGCCTGCGCATCGCGTTCCGTCTGGCGCATGTGTTCGCGCATCGTCGCAACATCACGCGACAGATGACGGTTGAATTCCTCCAGACGGCGCGCCTCGCCCGCTGCAATGCCACGCTCCCGCTGCACGCGGGCCAAGTCGTCGTGCAACCGCCGCACTTCCGACTGGTGGCGATTGCGTTCCTGGGAAACGCGGCTCAAGTCCTTGAGTGTGGTCTCAAGCTCCGCCTGCTTGAGCGCAAGCTGCATGTCGGTGGCGTTGCCGCGTTGGCGCTGCTCCACGGCATTGGCGCGCCTTCGGCGCGACTCGACCGTCTCCGCCCCTGCCTCGTATTCGCGCAGCACGGCCAAGGCCTCGTCGGAAATGGACGGCACCTCGGGCAGCGTGTCCATCCCATTCGCTTCCGCATGGTTCAAGACGTCCAGCAACTGCCTTTGGGATGGCGTCGCCGTGGCGTCCCAAGCACCGCCATCGTCACGCTGGCGGTGCAGGCTTTCGTCCAGGAACGCGCGCAATTCCGCCTCGCCTGGAATCCGGAGCGCATAGCCAAAGTCGGACAGAGACGCACCGAGTTCGCCCACGACCGCTTGCGGCGCCCGCATCAGTTCCCGGTAGGAGACCACACGCCGTGGCAGTTCTTTCGAAGCGGCGAGCGCCCGGATGTTGTAGACCTCCCACAGCGCCAGCCCCGCCTCAATCGGCAACCCGTGCCGCGCGTTCAGCGAGCGCGCCACTTCCATCGGGCCGCGGTGGACATGGATGCACACCGGCGTCTCAAGCAGGGACCGCCAGAGCGGAAACAGCAAGCAAAGGCGGGGTTCCTTGATGAACCAAGGCCGGTGCCCATCCATGTCGAGCACGATGTCGGCCATCGCCCGGCGATACACCGCTTGCTCATGGAGCATCGCCTCTGCGTCGAACCCGCTGACGCGGTCCCAGTCGCAGCCGACGCTGCGCAGCATGACGTCGTTCAGCCGCCGAACGTCCTGCCGCTCCCAAAACCCCTTGGGATTCTCCTCGTTCGCCTGGGTCCCCTCATGCTCCGCCCCGAAATAGCACCCCATGAGGTTGAGCACCCGCGCAACCGCCGAAGTGCCAGAACGATGCATCCCAAGGACAAAAATCTGCATCACCGCAGCCCGCAAAAAACAACCCCTAGTGCGCCCCAACCGTCTCTAGCGCAATTGCTAATCACGCCAACCGCCTAAGGGCACACCTTGGACGACCAAGAGATTGTAATTGCTTGCGTCGGAACCACTCACGGCCAGCATGACGCTTGACGCGCCATGGCGTCGCTAGCCAACTCAGATCCCCTATGGAAGCTCCGAGCGGGCCCCAGTACGCATCCGCAACAAGCACGAAGTCCGCCTGTGTGGCTGGGCCGAAAATCAACGTCGGGCCGGGCTAGGAAGGGGCACGCCAAGCAAAGGCTCGGACGGGCCATAGAGAGTGGCTCCGGCGCCTCCCCCAAAAAAAGCGACATTCATGTCGCATACCTTTGAATCAGATCAATCAGCGTGCTATGATTTTTGACATGGACTCACCGATCCGAACACGTTGGAAGGGAGCCGTCACCGATGGAGTGACGGGTTTCACGGCTGTGCCCGATATTTTGATCCGCTCGCAGGCGTCCCTGAGACTATCGGCCACCGAGATGATGGTGATCTTGAACCTGCTGATGCACTGGTGGCAAGGCGATGGGCAATGGCCGTATCCCAGGCTGTCGACCATCGCGGGCCGGATGGGCGTTGCCGTGCGTACGGTCGAGAGGGCTGTTGTATCTCTGGAGTCCAAGGGCCTAGTAATGCGCCTGCATGGCGAGTTCAGCGACGATGGACTAACGGTGCGTCGCTTCGACCTGAGCGGGTTGGTCGCCCAGCTTCAGTTCGCAGCATCTGCGCTGAGGGGGGAAATGGCGGAGAGTGAGACGGCAGCGTAGCTCAATCAGGAAAGAGTCCGGGTCGCGGACTGCCATGTGCTTGGTCGCACACGAATGGTAGCACCAGTCCGGGGATGTTGGTTCGAGTCCAACCGCTGCCACCCACCAATCGCCAGCTAGGGATTGTTTGGGTTCCTCTTCAAGTCCCCATTTGCACCGACACGTCGCGTACCATTGGCGGCAATGGTTGTGGTCTTGGGGAGGATGGCCGCGTGAAGAATCTATGGTTTCACTTGATGCCCTACAAGGACTTGCCGGACGATTTCCGCGAGGAGCACCCGTCGGTTTGGGTCGACATCGACTCTGGGCTGCTCGACGCCGAACGGGTGCACCAGCACTACCACGAGTATCTCGACGAGCTCGAGTTCGCCGGTGAGGTGGGCTTCGACGGGGTTTGCTGCAACGAGCACCACCAGAACGGCTATGGCCTGATGCCGTCGCCCAACCTCATCGCCGCCACGCTCACCCGCCGCACCTCTGCGCCGGCCATTTGCGTGATGGGCAACTCGCTCGCGCTCTACAACCCTCCGACTCGGGTGGCGGAGGAGTTCGCCATGCTCGACTGCATGTCCGGGGGGCGCCTCATCGCCGGGTTCCCTGTGGGTACGCCGATGGACACCATCTTCGCCTACGGCCAGAACCCGTCGAAGCTGCGCGACCGCTACTACGAGGCGCACGACATCGTCATGAAGGCATGGCAGGAGCCGGAGACGTTCGCCTTCAACGGTCGCTACAACCAGCTTCGTTACGTCAACGTCTGGCCTCGTCCCGTGCAGAAGCCCCACCCGCCGGTATGGATTCCCGGCGGCGGTTCGGTGGAGACGTGGCGCTGGTGCGCAGAAATGGACTACGTGTACAGCTACCTCTCGTACTTCGGCTACAAGGCTGGCGCCGCCACCATGCAGGGCTTCTGGGACGAGATGGATCGCCTCGGCAAGGATCGCAACCCGTATCGCGCCGGGTTCCTGCAGTTCGTGGCGGTGGGCGAAACGGAGAAGGAAGCGCTGGAGCTCTATCGCGAGCCGGCCGAGTACTTCTACGGCCGCTGCCTGCACGTGAATCCGAAGTGGGCATCGCCGGCCGGATACCAGTCCGAAGCAACGATTCGCGCCAAAGTGCAGTCGCAAGTCGCCCTCGCAGCCGCGCAGAGCCGCGCCGGCAATGGCCAGAACGGCGGCGGTCGCCCAGGGCCAATGGGCGCCGCCCGCGACTGGGAGCAGATTCTCGATCTCGGCTACGTCATCGCCGGCGACCCCGACCAAGTGGCGGAACGCATCCGTCAGGTGTGCATCGACCTCAACGTCGGCCACCTGATGCTGCTGTGCCAGTTCGGCAACATGTCCACCGAACTTGCGAAGTACAACACCCGGCTCTACGCCGAGCGCGTGCTGCCGCAAATCCAGGACCTGTTCGACGATCGCTGGGAAGACTCGTGGTGGCCGCAGCCGCTTGAGCAACCGGCCACGGCGAGGGCGCTGGCCTGATGCGGGAGACGACGATTTCGGTTGGTGGGCATCCGGTTCGGGTGCTCACGGGCGGCGACAACCCTTCCGCACCGCCGGCGGTGTTCTTCGCTGGCATCGGCGGGGTGCCGACTTGGGTGCCGTTCCTGGACCGGCTCGCCGAGTCGCGGCGCGTGATCGTCCCCTCCTTGCCCGGCTTTCCCGGCGCGGCGGACTTCCGCCATTTGGACACCTTGCTCGACTGGGTGGTGCATTGCGTGGAAACCGTGGAAGCGCTGGACGAGGCCCCGGTGGACCTCATCGGCAGCTCCGCGGGGGGTGCCTTGGCGGCGGAAGTCGCGGCCATTGCCGGCAGCTTGGTGAACCGCCTGGTGCTGATCGCCCCCTTCGGCTCGCATGACACCGAAGACCCAGGCGCAGACATCTGGGCGCAGGTGCCGGGTCCAGACTCCATCCCCAACCTAGTGTGCGAGCGCCCGGAGGCATGGAAGGAAACATGGCAAGTGCCTGAGGGCGCCGAAGCCATCGACTACCAAGTGATGCACACCCGCGCCATGGAGGCCGCCGCCCGCTACCTGTTTCCTTTCGGCGATACCGGCGTGGTCTCCCGCCTCCACCGCGTGGATCACCCGACGCTGCTGCTGCGAGGCAGCGAGGACCGAGTGCTGCCGACGTCGTCCAACGAACGCTTCCGCGCGGCACTAGCGGGTCCGGTTCGCACCGGCGAACTGGAGGGCGCTGGACACTTGCCAGAACTCGACACTCCGGACGACCTGGCCCGCGAAATCAACGCCTTCCTGGCAGATCAGGAACTCGGCTGACGCGACCGCCTCAAGCGCGACAACCGTTGCCTTACGGACAACGCCTCCTGCACCAGCGCGCCCTTACGGGCACGCCGGCAGTTCGCTGGCGCCCCTGGCCACCACTGCACGTTTTCCGGCGGTTTGCCGAGGCCAGACTCGGTAGACGCCTAACGGAGCAGAGCGCGCAATCCGGGTGGCCAATGCGCACAATGCGTGTGCCCTAGACCGGCAGACCTCGCGTGAAGTTCATATAGTGGCCGTTGATGAACCGCGTCGCGCGGCGCAACTCCGTCACATCGAGGGCGTGCCGCTCGACGGCATCGTCGAGTGCGGGGTGGTCGAGCAGGGACGCAACCGTGGCGAGGCGAAAGGGGTGGCGCCAGATCGGCCACGTGACGGTGCGGCGTCCCTCCGGGTCCACGCCGCCACCGCGAAACCCAAGTCGCACACGTCCGTTCGGGCCCCTTTCGGGAGCAAGGACAAACACGGGCAGGCCAACCGCGGCGAGCCGGTTGGCGCCGTGCTGCGTGGTTGCCCGGGCCGTCGGGTCCGAAGGATTGGTGGCGCGCAACGCGTAGCGCAGGTCCTCAAGATAGTCCCACCGGAAGGATTGCGTGGCATCCGGGCGGCGCCAGCGCTGGAAGAGGGCCTCGGCAAGGCTTTGCTCCTCCGGAATCGCCGGCCCTCTGCGGCGCGGACGGCGGCTGGGCGGCTCGGCCAGCGTTGGCACCTCGGCCAGCCGCGTAAGGAAATGCTGGTGCCCGGCTCCGAGCTGGAGGCATAGGGGCGTGGCTCGGAGTGTCTCGCCGTCGCGGGAGACTGCGGCATCGCTGAGAAGGGCGGCCCAGAGATCGGGGCAGTTGTCACGCGCCCGCAGCAGTTGCTCACGACCCTCGTCTGAAGTGAACGTCAGGCCCCGGCGGTCGAACACGTGCGCTGCGGCCAGTCGACGGATGCCGTCTGCCGTTGCGCCGAGCACAGCGGCCCTGGTGGCGGGGTCGGGCAGATGCAGGACGGGGCGCACGGGCGGATCGTCCACTGACCATGCGACACGGACGGCGCCCAGTTCGCCACTGGCGTCGAGTGCGCGCATCAGGCCGACCAGCGCGAGGAAGGCGAGCAGGTTGTCGGGTTCCAGTCCCTCCAGGCGGTGCTGGCTTTCGGTCACGCGGTTGCCTCGGACGCCCGGTGATCCGCGAGCCGGACGATCGCCTCCAAATGGGCGAGCCCCCAGATTCCGTAGCGGCGCCGAAGCGTGTCGAAGAGTTCGGGCCAGGTCTCGCCGCGAAAGGTGAATGCGAGTGACTCGGGACCGGGCGCGGCGGGTGCGGGCCATGAGGAGACGCCGAGGCAGGGGAGGACCTCCGGGCTTTCGGCCGTCTCGGCAAACCCGAAGAACGGGCGACCGAGGCCGTGATGGGTGCCGACGAGCCACAGCACAAGGGCCGGGTCGTTCGCCTGGAGGAAGCCCGGCTGCGCGACGCACATGCGCACGGAATGTGCCTCGTGTCGCCAGCGCGGCGGCAGTGCCGCTCGCCGCCAGGCGTCGGCGGACGCACGCGCGCTTTTCGCAAGGGGGATAGGTGGCACGTTCCAGTCGTCACCACCAGCGAGCATGGCCTGGAACCGCCGGTCGGCCTTTCCGGCGTCGTGCAGGCGGGCCGCGAGAGCGACATCCTCGACCGTGGCAGCGTCCAGCCCGAGCGTTGCCGCTGCGTGGTGGGCGAGTTGCGCGACGTCCTCGCTGTGCCGGTCCAGGGAGACGCTGCGGAGCGCTTGGTGACTGCGGGCGTCGTCTTCCGTGGACGGGAACGAGACGTCGTGGCGGGAGGGCCTTCGGGCGGTCGCGTTCCAAACGAGCACAGCGCCGCCGGCGGACGCGAATCCCGACGGATAGGCATGCAGGGCGAGCTGGTCGGGCCGCTCGGCCAGCGCGGCGAGGGCCGATCGGATGGAGCGCCGTCGAGCCAGATGGCGGGCCTCGGCTGGTTGCTCGGCCTCGGCCGTCAGTGCCTCGCGCACGCGGGAGGCGAAGTCCGGTTCCATCGGCATGTCGCCCCTGTCGAGGAGAGTGACGAGCCGCTGCCAGTCCTCGGTACTGTCCACGACGTCGCGGCTCACGCGCACGGCGATGCGCCGCTGCCCGAGGGGAGCGGCGGCGGCGGCACGGTCGGCCACGTCGGGCACGGGGGTTCGGTTTCCGGGATGCCAGCCATGTCGGTCGCAGCCGCCAAGCTCGGCCGGCAGCACGAGCACGTCGCCGGTACGAATCTCGGTGGCGGCAACGAGGCCCGTGGCGCCGGCGTCGGTTCCGGCCCAGCGGAAGGCGACGAAGCGCCCGCTGCGGTCCGGATTGTCGTCTTGGTGTTGCCCTGGGATGTCCGCCACCGCGCCGGCCTGCGCGCGACGACCGGCGAGGAAGGCCCGCGCCGCCGCGACGGGAACCTGCACGGCCTCGGCGGCTTGCGGCGGCATCAGGGCGACGATGCGGGAGAGCGCCTCGGCGTGGGCGGGCCGGAGGTCTGCCCGGGCGATGTCCGCCCGCCAGACGAGAGAGACGTCGCCAGCCTCGGTGGCCTTGCCGTGGAGAAACAGGCTGACGTCGGGGTCGACGCCCGGCGCCGGCGACGTCTGCGACCACAGGTCGAGGTACGTCGGCATCAGCACCGGCGCATCCTGGCGTTCGGTCGCCAGCGCGGCGGCCTCGTCCGCAGGCAGGTCCGCGAGCGGACCGGCGCCGCCAAGGTCGATTGTGGCGTCGGTGCTGAGTTCCTCGCACTTCTCCCAGGTGCGCCGGATGCGGTCGCCGTAGAGAGGATCGGGCGACCGGCCGACATCCTCGCCGAGGGCGACGATCCACGCCGGCGCTCGGATGTCCCGGCCGCCGCGGTTGAGCCGGCCGGCGCGCTGGCGCAATGCGTCGAGAGGCGCCGCCTGGGTGACCAGCGCGTCGAGGTCGATATCGACGGCCGCCTCGATGGCCTGGGTTGCGACGATCACGAGCGGCCTTGCCTTGGCGCGTTCCGGCGCACCGGTGCGAAAGGGAGCCAGCCGCTCCGCGGCGGGTGACTCGCGTTGGACGCGGCGGCACCGGCCGATCAGCAGAACAGCGTCGAAGTCGTCGCGCCCGCGCAATTCCTCGAACACCTGCCGCGCAAGGTCTGCCCGGTTCGTCACCGCGGCCACGGCGCCGTTCGCGATGCCCTGCTGCGCGAGGTCTTGCCTTGCGGCGAGCACGCACCGGAGGAAGGCCGGGCCGATGGGTCGGTTGCGGGCTACCTTGACCATCGAGGCGGGCTTTCGCGCGCGGAGGCGACGCGCCAGCACGGGGTTGCGGAGGTCCGCGTCGGACAGGCCCAGCTCCTGTCGCCTTTGTCCGTCCTTGGCCGACGGGGGCGTTGCGGTCATGAGGACGTTCCGCACGTTGGCGCGACCGTAGGTGCGGATCGCCTCAAGCGTTTGCCGGAAGGGTTCCGCCGCGTGCGCCTCGTCGATGAGGACGAGCGTGTTCGTGCCGATGAGTCCCGCGTGCACGGAGCGCATCCGCGCCGAGATTCCGTAGCCTCGGTGGAGGAGGCGCGAGCCCGCCTGGTCGACGGTGGAGCAAAGCACCACCGGTTGCGTCGGGGTGCGCGCCCACTCGGGTTCCAGCGGCACGCCCCCGCTCAGGTGTTGCGCCACCAGCGGCCGGTCCGGCGACTCGGCGAGCGTGGCGAGGCGCCGGGCAACCTCGGCGACGACGTCGTGCCTGCCGGGGCCCTTGGCACTGGCTCGGTCGGCAAGGGTTGCGGCCAGTCGGCAGGCATGCGCGAAGGTGTGGTCCACCGCCAGATGCCGGTCCACGACGGTGCAGATGCGCAGAGCGGCGCGACCTGGTTCGTCGTGCCGCAGGGCAAGGTGAAAGACGGCGGCGTCCACCGCCGCGGTCTTGCCGGCGCCGGACGGAAGGTGCAGCAGGTCGGGCCACGCATCCGCCGCCGCGAGTTGGTCCACGAGCCGCAGCTGCCAGGGAAACGGCGCGTGTCCGTGCACGGTAGCGAGGAATTCCGCGAAGTGTTCCGCGCTGAGATGCATTCACTTACGCCCATTCGGTGCGGGGGTCGATCCCGCGCAACAGGCCGAGCCCGCTGAAGCGCCCCGCTCCGAGCAGCACCGGCCCGCGCACGGGCGCGTCGAACTCGATGTGCACATGAACGACCGACCGCGTGGCGAAGGGTGCCGGCACGTGCCAGCGCGACCACGGCGGCTTGGCGGGGCCGCGCGCGGGTGGAACCCCTGCGAAGGCGGCGTCGTTGCCGATCCGGATCCGCTCGGGACTCGGGCGTGGCAGTCCGTGGCGTTCGCAGCCGCGGGCGACGATTTCCCGCGCCTCGCGGTCGGGGTCGCGCTTCAGGTGCCGGTCAAGCACGACGGGCGTCACGCTCGCCCACACGCGCGAAGGCGCAGCGTAGGGGTCGAACCGAAGCGACCGGACGGAGTTCGACCCGGCCGGCGAGAGGTCGATGGGCGCTGGCAGGGGGCGACCGCGGAGCGTGAGCAGGCGCCGCTCGTGTCCCTCGTCGTAGTGGGTGACGGCCTCGAACGCGGCCCGAAACTCGGCGCTCTGGAAAAGGGAGGAACCGCACGGCGGAATCAGCGCGTAGCCGAACACGCGGGCGTCGGCGCGGCGATGGTCCACGAACGCCATGGGCTGGATGGCGAGGTGCGGTGCCCGCGTCGGCGATCCGCCGGGCGCGTGACCGGATATCTCTTCGGGGACTCGATCCTCGCCAAGGGTGCGGCGGTAGCCGCTCATGAGGGCGTGGCGGAGCTTGCGGCAGACGATCGCCGAGGCGCGGATGTCGGGCGTCGTGCCGATCGCTTCGAGAATCAGCGGCCCCGTGCCTTGCGATCGCGGCTGCGGTGCCCGCGGCGGGTTCGAGGTCGCGGTCTGAATGATCGGGCGGGTCGGATTGTGGGCGTGTGCCTCCGTCAGCTCCCGCAGTCGGCCGCGATGGATGCGGGTGCGCGCGCGCTGGGGAGCATGGCGGCCTGCGTCTCCGCCCACGTGGAACCGGCAGCGCACGAGACTGGCGGAATGCCCCAGGTACGTCACGTCGTGCGCGACGGCGTTGAGCGCGTCGAGGTGCGCGTGGTGGGAACAGCATTCCCAGACGACGTGCATGACGGGATCGTGGGGCCGCGCGACCGGAAACCGGCGCGGTAGGCGCCGGCGAAGAGGGGGAAAGACGTCCGGCGCGGTCTTCATTCGCGACGTGGTGGCGTCGTTGGGCGGGACGAACACGTCAGGTGCGGAGCGGGCCTCGGAGCCGCTGGCGTGGATCGTGGGCGCCGGCTGCCGCTCCAGCCACTCGAGCGCGGCGGTTTCCTCGGGCCGCTCGCCGCGGGCGGCCCACGACGCCACCAGGGCGGAGAACGCGCGATCCGGCTGGGGAGGCCAGTCCGCGGCTGCGGCGGGGCCGGCCGATCCACGGTAGGTGCCGGTGAGGAACTCGATCTCGAGCACGAGATTGCCGCGTTGGCGCCGCGTCATCCGAGCGCAAGCTCCCGACTGCGGCGCACCACCTCGACCAGCTTGGGTTGGGGCGTGAGTCGGAGCGAACGGAAGTTGAAGCCAGCCGCGGTGGCGCGTTCGTAGGCGTCGTCGTAGCGCTGGCGCAGCGCCTCTGGGGCGAGCGGCAGGGGGTCGGTGGTGCCATCCGCATGGACGCATTCCATCGGGGCGGCGCCTTCGGGGACAAGGTCGCACCGGGAGCGAAGGGCGTAGCCCTGCGCGTCCTGCCCGGCGAGCGCGACGAGAGCCAGCAGCGCGAGCATTTCGCGTGCCACGGCGCTTCGCTTCTCGCCGCCGAAGTGGAGGCGCCGCAGGCCGGCGAGAGAAAGCACGGCGCGGTGCTCCGCATAGGCGCAGGTGATGCCGAGCGGTTCGACGGTGGGGGCGATGTTGCCGTGGTTGATCTCGGAGGGGCGCGCCCGCCTTGCCTTCTCGCCAGCACCGTCCTTGTCCGTGGACCAGTCCCTGGCGCTCTTGAACACCTCGACGCCCCGCTGGATGCCGAGGGGGTCCAGGCGACTGCCCGTGCGTCGCCCCGCCGAGACGGCTGCCACCTCGCCCGATCGCTGCTCCGCTTCGTCAACGGGCACGTCGATGCCCATGACTTCCGAGACAAGGACGCGGGCGAACTTCGCGCCCAACCCGCCACCTTCGCCCTGGCTGTGCCATGCACCGAAGAGAAGCGCGGTGGGGGAAATTTCGAAGACAGCGGTGGCGTCGGCAGGGCTCGCTTCGGCAATGCGCCTGCCTTCCAGCGACTGCATGAACGGCTCTTCGCCATGGAGGCTGTCGCGCAGGATGGCGTCGTAGATTCGGTGGGGGGCGTCGAGCGACGTGACTTCCGTGATCGGATGCAGCCCGGCGTTGCCGAAATCCACCGTCACGTAGGGAAGCCGGAGTCCTCCCCGCGCGGCGCGGAGCAGTGCTTCCTCAAGGCGATTCGCCTGGCTTTGGACGCTGTCGACGAGAACGGTCCAAACGGCCTTGCCGTCGATCTGGCGGCGCTCGAACACATGGCGTGGGGAGGGGTTGCGCCCATCGCCGGGATAGGTGGGAGGAAAGAGCTTGTCGCCCGCTCCGCCAGCGGGCTGCAGGCGCTGGACCCGCCGGATCGCGGCGTCGTTGACGATGGCTTGTTGGAGCTGGGTCATACCGGGCGTTTCGCGGGAGTCGCACGACGGGGACAACAGCCGAATCGTACACACACTTCTCTCCCTCTACGACCGTATACGGGATGCCCGCGCTGACGGCTTCTGACTCGCCCGCGACTAGCCGCTCGGCTGCTGTGCGGGTGAAGTGCGCCAGAGGCCGACGACCACTGGCTTTCATCGCCAAGGGGGGTTGGCGCGGAGAGAGGTTGGCGTGCGAGGGGAGCGGGTGGGGTGTGTGGTGCCGTACGACTCGCGTTGCACGGTGTTCGGAAGGCGACGGAGAATGTCGTGGTTGGGAGGGTTGGACGTGTGTGGAGCGGGCGGGAAGTGGGGTTTGCGGGATAGGTTGGCGTAGCGAGGGAATGGCGGATATTGGGGTGCGATTGAGGTAGAGGCACAAGATATTGTGGTAGGCACGAGTTGATGCCTGAAAAAAAGCCCAAACTTTCGCTTTGCAAGCCGCCCCTGCGTTCGCTATGCTCCGTGCCTTCGAGTAATGCGTCTCGGGGAGTGCTGCACGTGCAATTCGCGCTTGGTTCCGTTCTGAAGCTGACGCGGTCGGCTTTTGGTGGGCTTGGTTCCTTCCGGACGCCCTCGATCCGAAGGGCGTTGCCAGTCTTGCTTGGGGGGCTCCTGTGTGCCGGCAGCTTGCCAGCGATGGCGCAAATCACCGACGGTGGCTTCGCACTCACCTCCACTCCCACTGGCGGACCCACGGCCACGCCCAACACGGTGTACATCATCGGCGACACGATAACGATTGCGGTGAACTTCACCAACGACCTTGTGGCTCCTGGATCCCCGACGCTGAGGTTCGATATCGGTGATCAGACTCGGACGACAGCGCCCTGCGTTCGAGATCCACAGGAGGACAAGAGGCTCCTTTGCAGCTATGTGGTGCAGGAAGGAGACACCAGCGACGGAAGCACGAACGACGGTATTCGTGTCCCAAGCGGTGACCAACTGTTGGGTGGCACACCTCCGGATCGCGGGCTCGCGGCTGAGGATGTGCTAGATCCCAGTGACAGGGTGGTGGACGGCGTGCGCTTGCAGCTAAACGGCATCGCAGCAAGCGGGATGTTGGAGTCTGGGGGTACACCGGTTGGATTCAACGCGGGCCGTACTATTGCGCTAATGCTGACGTTTGGAGATGGTGGCAGCGTAGCGGAGGAGGCAATGTCCAACTCCGGTGCGATGGCTGCGACACTGGTTCTTGAAAACGCGGAACGACCCGCCCGTTATGTCCGCACGAACGCGGGCATCGTTACGTTCCACTATACCGTAGTTGCGGGTGACAACGGGGCATTCGGACTTAAGCTGTCTGGAGTCGACGCCCTTGTGGACACAAACGGAAACCGGGGACTTGCGACCGGTTGGGAGAAAACTATTCCCCGCGAAGTGGCGGACATGGTGTCGAACCAGCGGCGGGTCGACACGCGGGGCCCTCGGGTGACTCAGATACTGTTCCGTGGAACCACTGCGGAAGGTACCACGCCCGACCGGACGACGGCATCATCTGTCCCAACAGCGCCGGTCAGGGATGGCTGGGTGTTCTTCGACGTGTTCTTCGATGAGCCAGTCGTAACCGGGGACACGACGCTGCGAGTGACGGTGGGTCAGTCGACGGTGTCGACGGCAACTTGCCTTGCGGTGGGTACCGCACCATACAGTGAATGGCTCCGCTGCAACTTGGAGGTCGATGCGGGGTGGCTGGATACGGACGGGCTTTCCACGCCGGCGAACCCGCTCAACTACACCACGCTTGTGGATGACCTCAACAACCCGGCGACCCCGGCGTTCGCTTCCCAGCGATTTCCGGAAATCGAAGTCGATGCGGTGCCACCGACGGTCAGTACCGCAACCGTCAGCGTTGCGAAAGCGGAGGTCGCTAGTAACGTAGTCGTCAAGGTCACATTCTCTGAGAATGTCAAGGCTGCGGATAGAACCTCGACGGCTACGATCACGATCGAAGGAGGCGCGGCTGACCGCACCGCCACGTTCTGGTCCGTATCAGGCAAGATCGTAGAGTTCCGGTATGCGTTGGTAGCTGACGACCTAGCTGCGCGGACGGCCGATAACGCGTCTAGCACGGTGAAAGTAAGCGCTTTGGCCGCAACCAATATAACTGATCTTGCGGACAACCCCGCAGGTAATGACGTTACCGATACAGCTGCCTTCAAGACGGGCACGACGTTCAATCGGAAGAACATACCCACTGGTAGCCGTGCTGCAACGGTGTATGCCGATATGACTATTCCTAAACTGGAAAGCATCTCCCTTGGAGGGGATGTGAGGTCAGTTTACGGCAATGCGCACGAAGTTACCTTTGAGATCCTTTTCAGCGAAAGTGTGACCGTTGGGGGTGCTGCTCAGCTGGCATACAAGATTGGGACGACGGAATTCACTTCGCCTATTAGCGGTACCAATAGACGGTTCACGGTCACGCATGACGTCGATGGGGGGACCCCGCCCCATGCTGCGGGATCGATTACCGTTTACGGAATCGTGCTCCCTAGTGACGAAAATTCGATACTGGATGCAAGTAACATAGATATCCTCAACAGAGACATCACGGGACCGGCTTGTACAACGGGGCAGGACTTGGACGGTGAAGCGACTGCGGACCCCCAGACGGACGATACTCCGAACGATGATACTAGGTGCATGGGCAGGGGTTGGATAAACGACACAGATCCGGCTAGCGCCGATGATACCATTTCCGGCAGAACGGAGACGACTAAGATCACCAAGTCACTTGCTGGGACCGCCAAGGTGGACACGGCGCCACCGGAGGTAGAATCTGTTACCTTGCTGACCAACCCTGCTCCCGGTGCAGTCGGCAACGACCGCCAAAAATACTATGGCGGCGGAGAGACGATACGCATCCAAGTCACCATGGACGATGATGTCGTCATTGAGGGTGACGAACCGACGCTTACGGTTGCTATTACCGATTCGATAAACGGCGAGGCAACCTTTGGGCAGTTGCGGGGTAAGAAGAACCTCGTTTTCGAGTACAAGGTGGCTAAGGACGGCTGCACATCGGCGACCGTGCCCGCTAGCGCCACCGAGACGTGCCACATTGCGCTTAACGGGATCTCGGTGTCGGGGTTTGGAAGTAACCACGCCAACATCAAAGATGCAGGAGGCAACGCGTGCGGCAGCGCTACCTGTGGATATACGTGGCCAAGTGCCCCGAGTGGAAATCACGGTGTCGACGGTAGGCTTAGCGGAGATCAAAAGCTCACGCCGCTCGAGGATCCCACGATACCGGCAGGTGAATCCGTCAATCCCGTCGGTACGCCCGTCGTCCGTTCGTCAACCCCGTCCGGTGGTTACTACAAGACGGGTGACACGATCACGATCGAAGTGCCGCTGAATCCCACGGTGACGTTCACGAGCGCGCCGCAGCTCCTGCTGAACTTCGACGAGGGCGGGAGCCAGCGGCTTACGGCGAACGAGAGGATTTCCTCCTCCGGCACTCCGACGACGAGGCTGACGTTCAGCTACACGGTGCGGAGCGGCGACCAAGACGTGGACGGCTTCACCGGGACACTCAGCGGCGGTGGCACGCTCACCGTCGAGGACGGCCGCCGAGTGACCCTCGGCTCCATCAGCGTCAGCGGGATCAGGGTGGACGCGCTCGCGCCCGAGCTCGAATCGCTTGTGATCACGTCGAGCGCGGGGCCGGACGGCACCTACGTGGCGGGCGACGGCATTGAGGTCACTGCAACGTTCTCCGAGGACGTGGAGCGTCAGGGCACCGCAGATCCGTCGGTGCCGATTCTCGTGGGCGACTCGACGAAGACGGCCACGCTGCAGTCGCCCTCGTCCACCGCCGGAGGGGACACCTGGGTGTTCCGCTACACCGTGGCGGTCGGGGACAACGACGCCGACGGCGTGTCGATTGCTGCGAACGCACTCGATGGCGAACTGGAAGACGCCGCCGGGAACGAGGCAACCATCACCCACGCAGCGGTGGCGCCCAGCACGTCGCACAGGGTGGACACGCAAGGGCCCAGCATTGTCGGCCTCCCCGTCATCACTGGCCATGACAACAACCTGTTCGTGGAGGGCAGCACCATCACCGCGACGGTGACCTTCGACGAGGAGGTGGACGTCACCACGACCGGCTCCGGGGCGGTGAAGGTGCGGTTCAACATCGGCACGGGCACCGGATCGGAGCGTGAGGCGAGCTACGTTTCCGGCGATGGCAGCGAGACGCTCACGTTCAGCTATGAGGTGGTGGCGGGGGACAGCGGGCCGCTGTCCGTTCCGGCCAACGCCATTGTTGGGGACGTGACGGACGACGCCGGCAACGCGGCTGCAAACACCGTGGCCATCCCCGTGACGCCTTTCATCGTGGATGCTTCTGCACCGATGCTGGTGGGAGCGCCTTCCATCACGTCCTCGCCGGCGAGCGGCGACACCTACGTGGCGGGCGAGATGATCACCGTCGAGGTGGGCTTCGACGAGCCTGTGGTGGTGACCGGGACGCCGAGGATCTATCTGACGGTGGGCCCGAAGCGCCGGTTTGCCGCCTACACCGGTGCCAGCACTTCCGGCGCAGACCTGCGGTTCAGCTACACGGTTCGGGCGGGCGACATGGACGACGACGGCGTCTCCATTGCCGCGAACGAGCTGAAGCTGACGAGCGGCGCGACCATCCAGGACCGGAACGGGCTCTCGGTGGCGTCGAGCGAAGGCACGGTGATGCATCCGGCGGTTGCCAACCAGAGCGGCCACAAGGTGGACGCGGTGGCGCCGATGGTCGAGAGCCTGGCCATCACCAGCAGCCCGGCTTCCGGGGACGCCTACCTGATCGACGAGACGATCGAGGTGACGGTCACGTTCAACGAAGACGTGACGACCGAAGGATCGCCGATGCTCGGGATCATGATCGGCACGGGTACCCGTGACGCCTCCTGCGCCCAGAGCGGCGGGCGGACGGAGCTGATGTGCAGCTACACCGTCGCCGCCAACGACTTCGACGCAGACGGCGTGAGCGTGAACGCGGATTCGCTCTCCGGCACCATCACCGACGTTCCGGGCAACCCGGCGACGCTGACGCACGACGCGCTGGCGGACGATCCGGACCACAAGGTGTACGCGGCGGCGCCGGAGGCGGTGCGCACCATCGCCACCCTGAGCATGGCGGCAGGGGGTGCGACCAACTCGCTGGACCTCGGTGGCATCTTCACCGGGTTCCAGTTGACCTACTCGGCTTCCTCCTCGGACACGAACGTGGCGGTGGCGACGGTTGCCGGCTCTGAGCTCACGGTGGCCTCCGGCATGGAGGGCACCGCGACGGTGACGGTGACGGCCACGAACCTCGCGGGTTCGGCGAGCACGACGTTCGGCGTGATCGTTGCCACCGATCCGGTGGAGAAGGCAGTGCTGAACGACGCGCTGGCGGCCATCGGCCGGAGCATGCTGTCGAGCACGGCCAACGTGATCAGCTCGCGCTTCGAGCTCGCGGCCACGAGTTCGCAGATGGCGCTCGGCGGCAGCCGCTTCGGCGGCACGCTCTCGCCCGAGATGCAGCGCTTCCTGGCCGGCAACGATCCGTTCGCCATGCAGGAGCGCATGAGCGAGCGGGCGCTGTTCAGCGGCTCCGGCGCGCAGCAGGCATACGGCGGGGGCTATGGCCTCACGGCCGACCGGCTGTTCACCGGCACCGCGTTCAGCATGCCGCTGAACGCGGTGGGCACGGGCGACGCACAGTTCGCCATCTGGGGCGCGGGTGACCTGCAGAGTTTCGAGGGCGAGCCGGACGACGGCATGTACGACGGCTCCTCGTCCTCGGGCTACATCGGCGTGGACGCCCGCGGCGACGGCTGGCTGGCCGGGGTCTCGGTCTCGCGCAGCGGCGCCGAGGCGGACTACGACTTCGACAACCAGGGACGCACCGGCGTCATGGGCGGCGGCACCCTGGAGACGGCGGTGACGGCCTTCCACCCGTACGCCCGCCTGGAAGTGGGGCCGGACTCGGAAATCTGGGTAATCGGCGGCTTCGGCGGCGGCGAGGCAGACCTCTCGCGGACGCACGTGAGGGGCACGCAGTCGAGCGACCTGTCGATGGCGATGGCCGTCGGCGGCCTGCGCCGCGCACTGGCGATGGAGTTCGGCGGCGCCGACCTCTCGCTGCGCGGCGACGCCGGCTTCCTGAGCCTCGAGACCGACAGCGGCATGATGGCGATCGACGGCCTCTCGGCCAGCGTCTCCCGCCTGCGGCTGGGTCTCGAAGCCGCCTGGGAAGGCGAAAGCGCCACCCCGTTCGTGGAGGTGAGCGGCCGCTTCGACGGCGGCGACGGCCAAACCGGCGGCGGCCTTGAGCTCGCCGGCGGCTTGCGCATCCTGAGCGCGGAATCCGGCTTCGGCCTCGAAGCCAAGGGCCGCGTCCTCGCGATGCACACCGGCGAGGGCTACAGCGAAAGCGGCATCAGCGTCACAGCCAGCTTCGAACCCGGCGCCGCGGGTCGCGGAATCACCTTCCGCCTCTCCCCCCGCTGGGGCGGCTCCGCAGACTCCACCGACCTCTTCTGGGATGAAGTGGGCAACGTGAGGGATGCCTCCCAATACGCCTACGGCCTAGACCGAGCCCAAACCTGGGGCGTCGATGCCGCGTTGGGCTACGGCTTCGGCCTGCGCTCGATGCCAGGCATCGTCACCCCCTTCGGCCAAATGGACGTAACCGGCGCCCAAGACCAACGCATCCGCGTAGGCGTCCGCTACGGCCTGATGCAGGGCCTGCTTGGAGGGACGCAGGTTGAGCTCTCGGCGGAGAGGGTGGACGGCGAGATGTACCGAGTCGGGGAGACCCGCGTGCTGATGAGCGGACGGGCCCGGTTCTGATTTGAACCGGAGCTAGCTCCCACAGCGGTCCGCGAGGTGGTCCTACCCCACCTCACGGACTTTCTCCGTTACGATCTGCTGCTCGTGCCGCATTGCGGCGCGGTGGGAGGACAGGATGCCCTCCCACCGAAGGCCCGTCCTACGCTGATCGATAAGGGGCCACGAGGGTCTGCTTGGTGGGAGGGTGTCTCGCCCTCCCACGCGGCGCAAGGCGCGCTGCTGCTATAGGAGCCGGCGGTTGGGTTTGGCCAGGATGCTGGCCTGGGCTACGTTTTTTTCGGGCATGAGTGACGCATCGTTGAAGGTTGGTGGCGCGGCATGGATGTTTTGATTAGTGGGGCCATTGCCGCGTTCGTCGCTTGGGTTGTCGCCCTAAGGCGCATCGCGACCCACCACATCACGGCAGAACGCAGAAAATGGCGAGAAGAAGTGCGGCGCTTGGCCCTGGAGGTCCATGACGCTATCAGGGATGGTGATAAATTCGCCATGGCGAGGCTGAGGAGCGAGTTTCGCGCTCGATTGAACCCAGACGATGAACTTGACAACAATCTCTTGAAACACATGACTGTTGGGACGCGCTACGACTGGGAGGCCCGGGCCGACAAGTTCGCCTACCTGATTAGTCGCATGCTAAAGCATGATTGGGAACGGGCGAAAAGGGAGGCGAGCTTCCTTCCGTTCTGGCGAAGGAAATGGGAGCGAGAGCAAGGACGTGATCATCTCGGAGAACCCCTTCCAGTGATAGCAGTCATTTGGGCAGGTCTAATGATACCCACTACCATCATAGCGCTTCTGTATCTTCACGTTGCCGTCGCGGTCCCTCCGAGCTTGGATATCTGTTGCTCGTTGGACTGCTTCACTGTAGTTTCCGCGGATAGCTTCCTCATCGTCGAACCGTTTTCCTGATCGGCCGTATTCGCGGGAATGCCCGCGAGGCATTTGTCGGCATATTCCTCGTCACCCGCTTCGGCCCAATGGACGTAACAGGCGCCCAAGACCAACGCATCCGCGGAGGCGGCCGCCACGGCCTAATGCAGGGCCTCCTTTGGAGGGACTCAGGTAGAGCTCTCGACCGAAGGGTTGATGGCGAGATGTACCCCGTCGGGGAAACCCGAGTACTGATGAGCGGAAGGCCCGGTTCTGACCTGAACAGGAGCTAATTCCCACAAGCGGACCGCGAGGTGGTCCTGCCCCACGTCGCGGACTTTCTCCGTTACGATCTTGTTGCTCGTGCCGCATTGCGGCGCGGTGGTTGATTTTCGACGCAGGGAAAGCAGGTTGAGGCTGCGGTGATGGCTCAGCGGGAACTCCTGAAGCTCGTCGGGGTGGATGTCGAAGGGTTGTTCGGCATCTACAACCACCAGATTGACTTCAGCGTCGACGATCGCGTGACGATCCTGCACGGGCCGAACTGGGTCGGGAAGACGACCGTCCTGAAGATGATCGATGCCTTGATGGGCAATCGGCTGGAGTACTTCGAGGCGGAGCCGTTTTCTCGGTTTCGGTTGCGGTTTGGGGACGAAAGGTCGCTGGAGGTAAAGCCGAGTCGGGTCTCCGACTCGCTGGACGTCAGCCTCGCGCGTCGCGGGAAAACTGGGGAGTCAGCGACGGTCGGTCTTTCCACTACACCGCGCGCAAAGCATCTGTCCTTCGGGTACAGGTGGGCTTATGAGTCTGACCCTCGGGTGGGCTCCCAAGCCATCCAACCTTCGCCGGTGCGGGAATGCCCGGCTTGGCTTGCCGAGTTCCTCGCGCAAGGCAGCGTTCACCTGATTGACACGCATCGACTGGAACGGCGTGAACGGCCGGATGCCTATTTCCCCCCGCCACCGTTTGGCCTCCTTGGTGAGCCTGGTAAGGCTAGCGAGCCTAGGGTTCTCGAATGCGCCAAGGACCTGCGGGCGCGGCTCAACGGTGCGATGGCGGAATACGGTCGGGAGTCGCAGACGCTTGATCAGGCGTTCCCGGTCCAGTTGCTTTCGGCGGCGAATGAGCCGGTACTGACAAACCAGGAACTGGAGCACCGTCTCGCCGAGGTCGACGAGGTGACGGAGGAGCTGATTTCGCTCGGAATCCTCAACGGGCCGGTCGGTCATGAACTCGCAAAGAAGGGGATCGTGGACTACGAGGGCGAAGCGGTAGCTCAGGTGATGACGCTGTACGTCAAGAATGCCGAGCAGAAGCTTGCCGTGCTAAGGGACCTGGCCAATCGGGTCAGGACACTGCTCGGCGGTGTGAACTCGAAGTTCAAGCACAAGCGATTGCGGCTGGATCGCGAAAAAGGGCTGGTTGCGGAAGGCGACGCCGGACCGCTCGCGCTCGACTCGCTGTCTTCCGGTGAACAGCACGAGATTGTGCTGCACTACAACCTGCTGTTCATGGTACAGCCGAACACCGTCGTGCTCATTGACGAACCGGAGATATCGCTCCACGTGGCGTGGCAGAAGGCATTCCTTGGGGACCTGCTCGCGATGGCGAAACTGTCCGGCTTTGACGCCTTGATCGCTACGCACTCGCCATACATTGCGGGCGAGCGAACCGATCTGATGGTCGCATTGGGAGATGCAACCTGACAGACCGGGCGTCCGCCCGAAAACAACAATGAGCGCCAAGCCCGATGCAAGGACACCAGAATCCCGGCACATTGGTTGCCGAAGTCAAGATGATGCGGACGCAAGGCGACTGCGCCGTGCTGGTGATCGAAGGCCCGGACGACTTGGCCTTTTGGCGCGCTCACAAGGTAAACGAGTGCGAGGCGGTGATGGCCGAGGGCAAGCCGAACGCCATCGGGTGCATGGTGAGGTTGGAAGCGGAGGCGGTCCATGGCGTCTTGGTCGTGGTGGATGCCGACTACGACGTATTGATGGGCCCAACCGCCCGCGCCTTTTCACACAGTCTGTGTGGGTTTTCGCGCGCCGCACCGTGCAAGCAAGCTCGCGCTCGGCCCTCAATGAACCTGGCTGCGAGCAGCTGCCCGACGCTCGCCGCCTATCTCAATGTGGGAAATTTTCGATCGCCACAAATGGGGAGTTTTCGGTCGCCATTGACACCTAGTCGGGGAAACTCGCGTGCTGATGGGCTGCAGGGCCCGGTTCTAGCCGGGCAACCGCGCGATCCGCGGGGTGGTTGGCCTGCGCCACCTCGTCGCGGACCCCTCCTCCTCCTGTACGCTTCGTCCGCGCGCGCCATGCGTGCGCGTGCCGTCGAAACCTAAGAAGGCAGGGGTGACGCTGCGGCACTGGGCCGGCGACCGCCATGTCCGGGTGCGTCGATGCCGGCTGCCTGAAGCGCGTCGGCCGTGCTATGGTCGCAGGAGTCCCGAAAAACCGGTGCCTTGCGTACCTGCCCCATTGAAGCCACGTGCGGATGTCCCCGAAATCGCAACAGTGCGTTTCCTTTTCCGCCGCAATCGCGGCGGCCTCATTGAGAGAGCGGCCTTCGGGATAGGGACGCGGGGTGGGGCCGCCGGCAGGTGGACGTTCTCCGGGCTGCGGCGTTGGACGCGTTCGCCACTGGGCGCGGCCGTGTGAGCCGCGAGTGGCGGCGAGGTTTCGTCGTAGCGATGTTCCGCTGTTGGAAGCAGCGTCGAACTGCCAGGTCTCGGCTGGCGGGCTATCTTCAGGGGGAGCAGAACGCATGGCTAAAATGAGAAAATGCGATCGGAAGGCCTAGATGGCGTGGACCCGAGGGAAGGAAAATGACTGAGTCCGAGCTCGCTGGAATTCTGCAGGCTCACCGCATCATCCTACGCATGATTCTCAAGATGCCGGCAGACCAGAGTACGATCAACTTGCTATCGGAAATCGTCAAAGATCCCTCGACCACACCAATCCTCCGTGCAGAGATCGAGGAAGTAATCAACCCAGGGCAGAACCCTAGAGCAGTCGATCTGTACCCTTCACCTAGAGGTGCGGACTAGCCTTTCGCCCGCTCACTCTCAGGCTGGTGGCAGGCTTCCTTCCGTGTCAACTGAGCGCCCGGACCCTTCTTGGGTGGAGTGGGACTGAGCGATTGCGATAGAGGGAGCCTACCGCCATTTACCGCAAGGGAAAGCAAGGGAGGGCTATGGAGTCGCCCACCGGATGCGCTGCGCGGTGAACCTGGCCGTCCTGCATCTGACGGGTGCAGGCCAGGATGTCAATGGTCGCATTTGCCGTCGTTCTCGCGGGGCAGCGGTCAAGCGGTGTCTGAAGTTGGTGCCCAACCGGCAGGACGTTGCCTGTGCGACTCCCGTTTCGGTGCGCCTCGAGGGCGCGAGACCAAGTGGCGGCCTGAGAGGAACCGCCGCCTAGGCCCGTTCAGCCGAACGCGTCCCCTTCCATGCGTCCAAGCCAGATGACCGATGCCATCGCGGCATGCACCTGCTTGGCCAGGTGCGAGGGAAGCATCGGCAGAGCCTGCACCGCCGAGAGCAGCCGCTCCCTGTCGATGACCTCGAATGCCGGGTTCCACGCGTCTGCGTTGACTATGTCGCGGTACAGGGCGAGCCTGGCCGGTGACGCGTGGCGAGCTGCGAGCGCGGCTCCTTCCCGCCGTGGGTCGGGTTCGGCGGTGACGCTTGGCAGTTGCCAGCGACGTCTCCTGTCCCGCCAGCGCCGCGCGATTCGCTTCAGGGGCTCCATGTCGAGGACGGGTGGACCGTCCTCCGGGTACGCGATCGTCGCTCGCGACGGCTCGCCCGCGCGCTTGGCGCCGGCGTAGGGGATTTCGGCGATGCCGCGTCCGGCGCGCTCGACGATCGCGCTGTGGATGCGGTGCTCAACGCGTGCCTGCCACCCCAGGGCGAAGGCGAGGCGCACCGCAGGCGGATAGTAGAGCGGAAAGACGGTCCCCGAGAGGGCCTCGGGACGCACGGAGATCCAGCGCCTGACCCGGTGCTGTACGTAGAACGCGTCTAGGAGATCCTCCGTTCCGGCGCCTTGCGCCAGCGGCGTCAGCAGCAACTGCATCGTCTCCGCCACCGCCTCCTCCCACGCCGGTGCGGTGAGCAGGTCTAGGTTGGGCGGCTCGATGAACGCCCGCAGGACCTGGCCCCTGGTCCCGAGCGGAGCCGTCGAGGGGAAATTCGATGAGAGCGTCTCGCCGAGGAGTCCCGAGACGACGGTTGCCGCGGCGGAGCGGGGGTTGCGTCGATGTGCCTCGCTGAGGTTCAGGGCCCCCGAGGTCGTCCGCACTCGTTCGAACGGGTCGTCGGCCACCGGAGGCCGGTCCTCGATCAGGTGTCGCGCGTTCGTGGACGCGGCGGCCTGTCGGGCGATCCGGACATCGTCCGGCTGCCCGGTGTAGGTGACGACGTCGAAGCCGTCGATCGTCCCGCTTCGGACGGCGAGGGCGAGGACGAGCCGGGAGTCGCGCCCGCCGGTAAGTTCGAGCCTGGGTCGCCCGACGCCGCGCGGGACGCGGTCGGCGACCTGCCGCAGATGGGCAGTGGCCGAGGCTTCCAGACTGTCGACTGCGTCGGCCAGATCGGATGTCGATGTTGGGCGCGAAGGCACCCAAGGCGGCGAGGACGGGGCGACGGGACGCGCGCCAGATCCGGAAACGTGCACGTGTGCCAGAAAGGGCACGCAGCGGACGCCGGCGTAGCCGGTCCGGTCGCCCATCGGAAAGCCCTTGAACGCGAGCAGCGCGCCGAATGCAGGGTCCCTTTCCGGCCACTGCCCGACGACGCGATGCTGCGCCAGGGCGATCAGGTCGGGTCTGTTGGAGACGAAGGAGAAGGCATCCCGGGTCGCGATATAGAGCGGGGCAAGGCCGAACTCGTCCTGTCTGACCGTGCCCGTGCCGGCGCCGTCGATGTCGATATCGACAAACGTGTCCCGCGCAGGGCCTAGGCTGCCCAGGCGGAGCTGCAGGCCACCGTCGGCCTGCGGAGGGGCCTCCGGTGGCCACAGCCAAGCCGAGACCTGCCCGGTCGCGCTGGTCCAGTCGGCTCCTCGGCCTTCGAGCACAGCCGAGTCCAGCGAAGCGGAGGCATGGGTGACGACGAGGAATCGGTCGACCTGCGGGCAGGCAATGGCGTCTTGCATCTTCTCGATGACTCCTTGCACGTGCGGCCGCCCGGCGCAACTGGGCGGCTCGCACTATATCGCGGCGCTTGGCGAGTTCGGTGCGATGCCTCGGCAGGGGCGACTGGCGGCGCCGTGCGATGCCTGTGTCGTCCTTTTGCAGCGCAGTTTTGCGGCGCATTTTGTCGCGTCGTTAGTGTGGAAGGCGACTCAACATGTCGCCCTTCCGAACATTCGGGTAGCCAATTGCCGAACGCGCGTACCGAACACCGCGGCGAGCGTTGCGGACATGTTTAGGCAAAGCCACCACCGACAATCGAACGCGGCGGCCACCAAACCCATCGGCACTGCCAACGCCGAAGAAAGAACAGGCCGACAACAAGGCGAAGCAACCCCAGAGGATCCACGCGATAGTCAGGCCCCGCGCCCACACCTTCCAGATCTCGATACGGGTGGCAAGCATCGCCGGACCGAAGTTGAACGCGAAGGCGGCCGAAAACCCCGCCGCCGCCCCCGAGGATGCGCGCAAACTACGGGGCGGCACGGTGGGGTCGGGTGAAGCGGGGAGCCGAGCGTGCGGCGAAGGCCATGAAAGGCGCTCCCGCGTTCGGGGCGAGCAGGCGATTGAGGCGTTTCTCAACAAGCCTCACCGGTTGCTGCACGGCGCAACGCCGTTCGATTTGGGAATTATATATCTATCTAGACCCGGCACGCGCTAATTTTCCTGGTCTCTTGAATCAGTAACGTGACCTTATATGTCCTTCGGATATATCTTGAAGCATGTCGGCTTCTTCTTTTTCGAGTTCCAGCCGACTCCGGGCTCTCTCCGAAAGCATTTCGATCATGCCCTGGCGAACCCTCTCAGGTATACCAGAAACTTGACAGAAGCGATAGAAGCGAAACATCGCCTCCTCCACGTCCGAAACCGTGTTCCTGTGGATGATAAACCTCAGATTCTCTAGTTCATCGGCGAGTTGTTTTGGTTGCTTAGGCATTTTAGCTTCCTCTCTTTGATGATGAAAGTGGAGTCCGGCGCGCAGCATACCACAGAAAGGCCGCGTTCTAGTCAACCTCGAATTTGCCACCAGTGATCTGTTCCAACCGTGAGGCCAGAGGGACCAACTTCCGATATACGTCCTTCAATTCAGACAACAGACCAATGACTTCGTTTCGTGAAGGATAATCCGGAACTACTGCATCCGACACGCTCGCATCTTGATACCAGTCGAGATAGTTGGCGTGTTTGTCTATGCCCGCCACTGCATTCAATTAGGAGGAAGTTGCCGTGACCAGAGAGCTATTCGAGATAGATTCTCGGTTCGAGAATCACGCAGAGTACGCAAAAGCAGCGTTTGGAGGACTTTCATACATTCCACTGTTCCCGGATCAGGATAGGACGCCTTGCAAGCAAAAGCTAAATGCGATTCTAAGGCAGCTTCAATGCGTTGAACGCCCTCAGTTTGAAGGAGACGATGTGCTCTTGCTGATTTATCCTGTGACTGGTGAATTGCTATCGCTAAATGACGAAGAAACTCTGTCACGCCTGCGCCAGTAACCTGATCGTCTCTCAAATTCATCTTGAATCCTCTGAATCCTTTGTTGACGCGCCCGGAGGGATTCCAACCCTCGACCTCCCAATTAGCATTCGGGTGCTCTATGCAACTGAGCTACGGACGCGCCACACCTAACCCATGACGTCTTTTAACACCACGAACCTATTTCGCGATCATCGCCGCTTTCGGCCAATTCTAGCTTCTTCGAGCGCGCCGTCCGACCATTCCGACAGGCAATTCGCAACTTCGGCAAATGCGGTTGGCAGCTTCGCGTTGAGTACCTGCAAGCTCGCGCCGTGTGGATACGGCATTTTGTAGGAAATTGTCCCGCTGATTTCTGGCGACTCGTCCTCCTCGTTGTCGCACTTGAGAGCAAAGTCGATTTCAAAGACTTCCTTGACGTGCTCGTCCTCTACGCCTCCAATCCAATCTTCACTGAACGTGACGCTCTCGATTGCCACCGTGTTCGTTGCCACCCGATCCCTCCTGCCGGCAAAGCGGCATTGCGTGACCCGGCGGGTGCCGGGCCGTTGCAACCACTGTTCAGCGAACGGCGGCTGAACGCCGCTCAGAGGAAAGTGTGCCGCCTGTTCACCGTGGTTCGGGGAGCTACCCCGGCCAGGCATCGGCTGTTCTATTCAGCGGCTAACCCCGCAATCGGGTTGTCCACCAAACAGTGGTTGCACGGAACACGGAGGCACAGACGCCGGGGAAAGCGCAAGGGGTTGACAAGGAGAGTCGGATGGTGTGCGCGGAAATTGCGGGCGGTGTTGAGCCGCAAGCCAATCAGTCTAAAGGTCTGCCGTCTGCCTTCGGCGGAACCTGATGCCGATTACATTTCCGTCTATGTCGTACAAGATTTCAATTTGCTCATAGGCATCACACAGGATTTTCACGATGGCTACGATACCTACGATGCCTGCAATCACGGCGGCAAGCTCTTTCCCCGTGAGGCTGGCGACTGCGGCAACAACGGGGGCTGGCATCAGTCCTTCCCCTCTTTCTTCTGTATTTCCTTGTGGACTTTGGCGGCCAGCGGCCCCTTAATCACGATTTCCTTCTTTCTCGACAAGATTGCGCGCAAAAGTGCGATGCGTGAAGTTACGACTTTCTCTTTGGTCAAAGGTTGCAAGCCTCCCTACGCTCATCAAAATGGATCAAGCCAAAATTCCAGGAGAAATGCAAGGGACGATCAATCTTGCTGTGGCGTTTGCGGCCATTCGCGGTTTGCAGTCGGGATAGAGCCGAAGCGCAGATAGAACTCGCTGACCAATTTCGCTTCCAGTGCCTTCGGGTTGGTTCCTTCTGGCGAGAGAAACCAAGTACACGACGCGCCGAACGCGGCACCGTACTGATAGCGAGGCCACCACCACTTGCCCCAGTAGTCGTCAGTTGCTCCCTGAATGTGCTTGCGATGTTCCAGGAGACGACGGCGAAGGCTCGTGGACATGCCAATGTAGTAGATCGGCGATGTTGCCCACGGATAAACCAGCATAGTCTCGTTTGCCGTTCCGAGAACATAGGCGCCCGGTGCATCAGGAATGTCTGTCACAGAGTCCATGAGATTCACGATAGGCGAGTCCGGCCAATCCTCAGAGAACGAGAGGTGAAAGGGCTTCATCGTCTATCTTCCTTCGGATATACAGGGGAATCGGGTTTGTTGTAAACCCGTCAAGCGACAATAAGCACGCCAAACGCGGCGTAGGCTGCGACGAACAGCAAGGCTGCACTCGCGATTGTTCGATTCTGCCCCTGTCAGCCGCTATGCGTCCAGACCAGCGTTGACTACGGCAATCGCCTCCCCCCGAAGTCCTTGCTTCACCGACGCATATGCCGCGCCGTCGAGTTGGGTGAAGGAACGGGCCTTGTCGAGGGCTGCGTCGCGCAACTGATCCGCCGGCACCACCTCGTCCAGGAAGCCGGCGTCGCGGGCCTCTTCCGGGTTGAACATGGTGGCCGCAATGGCGGCGCGGCTCAGGTGGCGCTTGGAGAGGCGCTCGTTCGCCAGCATCAGGCCGAACGGGGGCAAGCTCATGCCGATGGCGGTTTCGTTGAGGCCGATGCTGAAGTCGCCAGCGGTACCGATGCGATAGTCGCCGGTGAGAAGGCAGAAGGCACCGAGCGCGACGGCATGGCCCGTAGCCGCAATCACGAGAGGCAGCGGGAATCCGTACAGGCGCATCATCAGGCGGGCACCGCCAAGGCTCATGGCGCGAGCCGCCTCTGGATCATCGCCCCGGATGACCTTGAGATCGAACCCACCGGAGAAAAGCCCCGGGCGACCCATCAGCACAACCGCCTTGGCGTTCCCCGCCTGCGCCCGGTCGAGCAGGGAGTTCACGGCCTCGATCATGTTCGGCCCGAACGCATTGGCCTTGCCGTCGTTCAGAGTCACCACGGCAACGTCGCCGACGGTCTCGTAACTTGCGTATTCGGTCATGCTCGCCTCGTGGCCGTCTAAAAGCGCGCGAGTTTACAACGGGACCTATGACGGAAGGCGTTCGGCTCACCCACCTTCGTTCATGAGCCGGTCGAAGGCGTACCGGCTGTCCGGCGTGATGGGCGCGAGAAGCCCGTCGGCGACTTCCCGAGCGCTGTGGAACCGGACGCTCTCGACCTCCTCGGCCTGAAGCGTGAAGGGCCCCTCGTGGACGCATGTGTAGGCGCGCCCGAAACAACGTGCGTGCTGGTTGCCAAAGTAGAAGTCGAATCGGCGGACAAGCGGTGACCCCCGGATGCCGAGCTCCTCGAATACCTCTCTCTCGGCGCACGTCTCGTACGACTCGCCCGCCGCCACCACGCCGCCGGCGGCCAGATCGTAGTAGCCCGGATACAGGTCCTTGGTCGCCGTCCGGCGCTGCACCAGAAGTCGCCCCTGGCGGTCGAAGACGAAGATGTAGGTCGCACGGTGTGGCAGATTCCGTTCGCGCATCAAGCGCCGGGGCTGGTCCCCCACGGGCCGGTTGGTGGCGTCGACGATCGTGACGATTTCATCACCGGACGCCATTGGCCGGCAGGCCTTGCGTCAAAACGTCGCGATCGCGTTGACGGGCGAGCCGGTTCCGGTGGGGGCCCGCAGCGGCGCAGCCGTCAGCAAGAAGGTCCATCGCTTGCGCTCCACCGCCGCCGCCGACACCGCTGTGAGGTCCATGACGTCCAATACGGGCATGCCGAGAGCGGTGAGCACCAGCAGGTGTACCGGCGCGCCGACGCCCTCCACACCGGACGGGTAGACATCAAGGCCGCCGTCGGTGCCGACAATGGCCACGTCCCGGGCCTTGAGCCAGGGCACGGTGGAGGCGTGAAAGCCGGGATAGCCGCCCTCGTGCGGTCCCTTGGCGGCGCGACGCAGCCAGCGCCCGGTGTTGAGCAGCACGGCATCGCCAGCGCCGACTTCGATGCCGGCCTCCTCTTCCCAAGCCTCGAGGTCGGCGACGGTGACGGCTTCGCCTGGCTCGAGCCATTCACGCCCCTTGAGCCGCGGAATGTCCATCAGCACACCCCGGGTGAAGATCGATCCCGTCGCCGATGTTGTCGATGCCGAGATTCGTGCAACCGGCGGCATTGGTGCCGGCCATGTCGAATCCGTTGTAGTACTTGCCGTCGTTGGCGAGGTGGCAGAGCGCGTCGATGTGCGAGTGGCCGAAGCCGTGGAACATGATGCGCCAGACGTCTGTAGCCCAGCCGCCCGCCGCTTCCGGCATTGCCTGCATCGAATGCTCGAACGGCGAGGTATTGTCCGCCGCCGCCTCTGTCGAGAGCGGATGCGCCATCGAAATGGACACACCCTCGGTCACCAGCCTTGCCGCCAGCGATGCGTACCGCTGGCGTGATGAGGTTCATGGTGCCGCGCTGGTCGTCCTCGCCCCAGCGACCGTGATTCGACAGTTCCGATGCCCAGATCTGGATCGTCTCGCTGGTGATCGCGCGTTCGCCGGCGTGGGTCGCCGGCACGATTCCGAAGAGCAAACCTGCCGCGGCGACGACGCCTCGTGTCGCTCCCCTCCCCATGTCCGGGCTCCGAACTAACCAAAGAGAAATCGGATCATAACCGGCTCATGCGCGGTGACGTGGCGGCCGTGCCCGAAGCTCAAGGTCGCGGCAACTGCTCCGTCAACGCTTCATGCGTGCCGATCACCGAGCGCGGGCCGGCGGGGCCGAGGAACCGATGCACCATCAGCCGCGTGAACTCCGCCTTCTCGCGGTCGTTCAGGTCGTCGTAGCCGTCGCTCCCGGTGAAGGCGCGGTAGTCCTCGCTGGTGTCTGCGTATGGGACGATGTAGGCCGGCGTCATGTCCATCAGGATCGCAGCCCGGCCCTTCTCGCTCCGGTTGACCCCGGCGCGATGCCACGTGCGGGTGTCGAACAGGATCATGCTGCCGGCGGGTGCTTCGATGATGTCCGCATCCGGGCCGTTGTACGGCAAGCCGTTCGCCGCCCGATAGTCGGGCCGATAGGCATCCTTGGCGAGCCCCCAATCTTCTGGCGGGCCATGGTCGAGCGCATGAGAGCCGAGCTTGAACGCCGTCGCGCCGTGGAACTTGGTGAACTCCGACACGCAGACGATGCGCTGCACGCCCATGACCGTCTGCCCGCTTGGCGTCGGCACCTTGCCGTGGGCGTTGATGCCCCAGTGGTAGGGGTAGTCGGAGTGCCAGCCCTGCACCGTGCGCTTGCCGTCGTCGGGCGTCAGCACGCCCACCCCCGGCGAATGCGCCATGCGGATGTCGTCTGTCTGCATGTAGCTGCGCGAAAGCCAGACCGAAATCGGCTCCACCGCCGTCTTCGCGAGCGCACTGCCCTGGCACAATTGCCGCCGCTTTCGATCTTGCGAGCGTACCGTGTAGCCATCCGTGCCGGCGATGCGCTGCAAGGCATCCAAGGTGTCGGGCGCAAGCACCGAAACGAGAACAACCCACCCGTGCTCGCGGAGGTGATCCAGATACTCCGACGGCAGGCGCTCCGGGCCGTGAATGACCGTGAATGGCCCTCGCACCCCATCTACTTCAGCGCCAACTCCGCCTGTCGCAAGGCTGCAAGCAGCCGAGGGACCTTCGAGGTCAAGGGCAACCAACGCCACGGCGTGCTGCAAACACGCACCATCAAGGCACCACATGAGATCGTCGGAAATCTCGTCGGTTAGCGTAAGTCCGCCGTCGCCGTCTGCACCAACAAACCGTCCGTCCGGCGCGACGACCATGCTGTAGTGAACGTCCGCCCGCGCGAATCGCACGGCCCGCTCGCTGAAGGTGTCCTCGGGCTTCATAGCCGCAATCATATCCCCATACGTGGGCATCTGGACCGGGCGCCATTGAGCGTCGCAACGTCGATCGGCGCTTGCAATTACGCAATCCACACGCAATGAAACCCACAAATTGTCCACAATGTCTGCATATCCCATTGAAAGATTGTGGGTTTCCATTACGTCAATACGCGAGCATAATTGCGTTTTACTCGCAAAACGCCGCCGAAAGCCGTCAAAACGAGGCCACCGCAACATGCCCGTGTCACCAACAGACCTCGAACAATGGCTGGCTAAGCCGGAAGGCGAACAGCTCGAGTTCAAGGAGGCCCGGTCCCAATTCAGCTCCGACATCTTGACCCGGTATTGCGTGGCAATTGCGAACGCTGGCGGCGGGAGGATGATCCTTGGCGTGAACGACCGTCGTGAGGTCGTCGGCAGCGCTGCATTTGCCAATCTCAATCGCCTGAGACAGGACCAAAGCAATCGCCTGCACCTGAACGTCGAGGCGGATGAGGTCCTTCACGCCAATGGTCGGGTGGTCGTCGTCACAGTGCCGTCGCGGCCGCTGGGTTTACCCATCCAGTATCAGGGCGCGTACTGGATGCGCAGAGGCGATGAGCTCGTCGCCATGCCGGCGGAAGTGCTGCGAGGTATTTTTGCCGAGGGACAGCCCGACTACTCCGCAGAGACGTGCCCAGGCACATCGGTTGAGGATCTGAGCGGCGATGCAGTCGAGGTGTTCCGCACCATGTGGCGGCAGACGAGCGGAAACGACGCTCTGACGAACACGCCCGTTCGCCAGCTCCTGTCCGACGCGGAGTTGATCGACGATCGGGGAGGCGTCACCTATGCGGCACTGATTCTGCTGGGCGAACCACGTGCCGTTGCTCGTCACATGGCGCAAGCGGAGACCATTTTCGAGTACCGCTCGCAAGCCGCCACGACGCCGTACGAACAGCGTCTCGAGTTCAAGAAGGGGTTCTTGCTGTACTTCGACGAGCTGTGGGACACCATCAACCTACGAAACCCAATACACCAGTTCACGGAGGGACTGCTTCGGGTGGAAGTCCCTGGCATCAACGAGACGGTGGCACGGGAGGCAATCCTCAACGCCATCGCCCACCGCGACTACCGTCTTGGCGGCTCCGTTTTCATCCGTCAGTTCCCAAGGCGCTTGGAGATCACGAGCCCAGGCGGTCTCCCTCCCGGCGTGACGGTCGATAACCTGCTGTGGCGGCAAATGCCGCGGAATCGTCGACTCGCGGAGGCGTTTGCCAAATGCGGTTTGGTGGAGCGTGCGGGCCAGGGCGCGAATCGGATGTTTGAACGATGCATCGCCGAGGGGAAGGCGCTGCCAGACTTCACAGACTGTGACGACTATCAGGTCAGCGTAAAGCTCGATGGCGAGGTTCGAGACGAGAACTTCCTCCGGTTTCTTGAAGCCGCGACGGCGGAAACCACATCCTCCTTCACCACCGAGCATTTTCTGCTACTCGATCTCGTGCATCGAGAGCAGGCCATACCCGACCAACTCAAGCCGTCGCTGCGTCCATTGATCGACGCCGGCGTGGTGGAGTCGGTGGGCCGGGGGCGTGGCACGCGGTATCTTCTTTCGCGGCGGTACTACCGCTTTGCCGGCAAGCCGGGCGCATACACCCAACGGCGGGGTCTTGATCGGCACGCGAGTCAGGCACTGTTGCTCTCGCACATCGAAGCTGCGGGGCAACGGGGCTGCCCAATGGCTGAATTGCAGGAGGTGCTGCCGGGCCTGTCTAGAAATCAGATTCGAGTGCTGCTGCGTGCCTTGCGTGATCAAGACAAGGTTCAGGTCAAAGGCCGCACCCGTTCAGCAAGGTGGGTTGCTGTCTAGTGACAACAGCCACAGCGCCGCCTAATGCGCAATCGAAACGCAATTTTTCGCACAATACGCGAAATACAACGCGCAACTGGTGGAAATTACTAATCAAATGATGCCTAGTAGAGCGCTCGCCAATTGCGCCTTAAGCCTAAATTGACTCAATCCGCACCGCCCGCATCCGGCGATGTCGATGGCCAGACGCCAACGCCAGGCAGCTTGATCGCAGGTGGCCAGAAGCGGACGCCGGCCACCAAGCTCCCCATGTTCACCTCCACCCCTTCGCGGGGAGAGGCGAGCAGGCCCAGCGCGCCAAAGAAGGAAACCTGCAGGCCGCCACCCGGCGAACGTGCCGCCATCGCGCCGTTCGGCAGGAAGTCCTTGCCGATCGCAGTTGGGGGTAAATCCAGGCCCAGAGCAGGCACTTGCCGGCCCACGTGCGCGGTGAAGGTGTTGCTGTTGGGGCCGGGCCAGGTGCGGTACTCGTTCGCATAGGGATAGCTCGCCACGGCCGCCTCCACGGCGTCAATGATTGCGTCCACGCCTTCCCCGCGAAGGTCCACCAGCAACTGCGGCGGGTTGGAGAACCACTGTGCGTCCGGATTGTCGCGGCCGCTCGCGAGCGCCGGAATGCCGCGCCTGAGACGCCAGCCGATCACCTCGTGGCGGCGGTAATGGTCGTCACCCTGGCGTTTGGTGGCGATCCAAGTGTGCACGGCAACGCCGCCACGAGTGCCCCAGGTACGTGCCGCGAAGACTTGCACCACCGCATCCGGATGTGCCTGCGGCGCGGGGGAAAGACCGGTGGGAGCGTGGCTGGCTTCGCGCCAGTGCGGATGGCCCAAGTAGGCGCGATGGGCCAGGCCAAGGACGGCCGGCAGCACGAACAGGGCCAATATCGAACCTGTAATCCACACGAGGGATTTCTTCAACGAGTTGCCCGGCTGGGCACCCTATGCGGGCTCGCCGCCGCGATTCGCAACCAAGTCGTCCACCACCGCTGGGTCCGCCAGCGTCGTGGTGTCTCCCAAGTCTTCCACGTCGCCGGCGGCGATCTTGCGCAGGATGCGGCGCATGATCTTGCCGGAGCGGGTCTTTGGCAGGCCAGGGGCCCACTGGATTGCGTCCGGCCTTGCGATGGGGCCGATCTCGCTGCGCACGAGGCGGACTAGTTCATCCTTCAACGCGTCCATGTCCTGGTTGATGCCGGCCATCGGCGTGACGAAGGCATAGATGCCCTCGCCCTTGATGTCGTGCGGGAAGCCCACCACGGCGGCTTCGGCCACCGCCTCGTGCAGCACCAGCGCGCTTTCCACCTCCGCCGTGCCCATGCGGTGGCCGGAGACATTGATCACGTCGTCCACCCGGCCGGTGATCCAATAGTAGCCATCGGCGTCGCGCCGGGCGCCATCGCCCGTGAAGTAGAAGCCGGGATAGGCCGCGTAGTAGGTGTCGATGACGCGCTGGTGGTCGCCATAGACGGTGCGAATCTGGCCGGGCCAGGCGGAGGTGATGACGAGGTTGCCGGTCGCCTCGGTCTCGTCGATGAGCTTGCCGTCGGCGTCCATCAAGGCTGGCTGCACGCCGAAGAACGGGCGGGTGGCGGAGCCTGGCTTGAGGGCGGTCGCGCCGGGCAGGGGTGTGATCATGATGCCGCCGGTTTCCGTCTGCCACCAGGTGTCGACGATGGGGCAGCGCCGCTCGCCGACGACGCCGTGGTACCACTCCCACGCCTCGGGGTTGATGGGTTCGCCGACCGTGCCGAGCAAGGCAAGGCTTTGCCGAGAAGTCGCCGCGACGAACTCATCCCCTTGGCTCATGAGCTGGCGAATCGCGGTGGGGGCCGTGTAGAAGATATTGACCTGGTGCTTGTCCACCACCTGCCAGCAGCGGGATGCGTCCGGCCAGTTCGGCACGCCCTCGAACATGAGCGTGGTGGCGCCGTTCGCGAGCGGGCCATAGACGATGTAGGAATGTCCGGTCACCCAGCCGACGTCAGCGGTACACCAATAGATGTCGCCCTCGTGGTAGTCGAAGACGTAGCGGTGGGTCATCGCGGCGTGAAGGAGGTAGCCGCCGGTGCTGTGCTGCACGCCCTTGGGCTTGCCGGTGGAACCGGAGGTGTAGAGGATGAAAAGGGGATCTTCCGAATCCATCACTGCCGGCTCGAACTCGGCCGGCTGTGCGCCGACGAAATCGTGGTACCAAACGTCGCGGCTCTCGTTCCACGTCACCGGGTTGCCGGTGCGCCGCACCGTGAGCACCGTGTGGACGTTCGGGCACTCCGCCAGCGCCGCCTCCGCATTCTCCTTGAGCGGCACCGGGCGACCGCCGCGCATGCCCTCGTCCGCGGTGATCAGCACGCGGCAATCGGAGTCGAGGATGCGGTCCTTGAGGGAGTTCGGCGAGAAGCCGCCGAACACCACCGAATGGATCGCGCCGATCCGGGCACAGGCCAGCATCGCGTAGGCGGCCTCCGGGATCATCGGCAGATAGATGCACACCCGGTCGCCCTTGGCGACGCCCCGGGCGGTCAACGCGTGGCTGAGACGACAAACCTCGTCATGCAGCTCTTGGTAGGTGATGGTCTTGTCGTCGTTCGGATCGTCGCCTTCCCAGATGATCGCAATCTGCGAGGCTCGCGCCGGCAGATGCCGGTCGATGCAGTTGTAGCTGGCGTTTAGCGTTGCACCCCGAAACCACTCGACCCGCCCCGCTGGTAGGTCGCTCCAAGAAACTTCCGACCACTCGGAATGCCAGTCGATGAACTCGCGCGCACGCGCAGCCCAGAAGCCATCCGGGTCTGTCACGGACTCCTGATACATCGATCGATAGCGAGCGTCGTCAATGTGCGCATCGCGCGCGAACTCGGGTGGGACGGGATAGCTGCCGGCCATGTCGAGCCTTCATGCCAAGAAAACCGCGGGGAGCTTAACCCAGTCGATTGAGTCCCACGAAGCGACTCACCCAAAGCGGGGCCAAGTCAGGACAAACACCTCCTTGCGCGTCGTCCCTGGCTAGGAGGCTGCCGTAGGAGGGCGGCGGCTCCTAGCCGGAGGTGAGCACAAGCGAACGCGTAGGTCGGCAGTTGCAAAGCAACTGCCGACGCGGTCGTAGAGGGCGCTAGCCTCCTCCGCGCCGTTGGTACGGCGCACGCTACTAATACAAGCGTCGGCCTCGGATGGCGTCTAGCAGCGCTGCGGTCGTGGGGTCGGTCTCCGGCCGCTCGACACCCGTAGCCAAGGTCTGTCTGACGGGCGCTGCCAGCCGCTTGCCGAGTTCAACTCCCCATTGGTCGAAGGAGTTGACTTGCAGCAGCCGGCCGGCACAGAAGACCTTGTGTTCATAGAGCGCGAGCAGAGCGCCGAGGGCGTGGGGCGTTAGCTCGTCGAGCAGGATGGTGGTGGTCGGGCGGTTGCCCGGCGTGCGGCGGTGCGGGTCTTCGGCGTTGTCACCGCGTTCGAGCGCCTCGCCTTGGGCCAGGCAGTGCGCGAGCAGACGCTCGTGCTGCTCCGCGTGGCGGTGGGCCGGGTTCACGACCGCAACGAGATCGGCACTCACCGTGCGCGTACCCTGATGGAGCAGTTGATGGAAAGCGTGCTGGCCGTTCGTCTCCTCGCCCCCCCAAACCACGGGCGCGGTGTGAACGGCGCTGGCCTCGCCATCGGTGCGCACGGACTTGCCGTTGCTTTCCATCTCCAATTGCTGAACGTAGTCGGGCAGTCGGCGCAGGCGCCCGTCGTAGGCGAGCACGGCATGGCTCGATGCGCCACGGAAGCTCGCGTTCAGGAGGCCCGCCAAGGCAAGCAGCATGGGCGCATTGCGTGTTGCGGGCGCGCTGCGGAAATGGCGGTCCATTCGCTGTGCGCCGCCAAGAAAGTCGACAAAGCCCTGGCGGCCGATTCGCACCGCCACCGGCAAACCGACGGCGGACCAGACCGAAAAGCGGCCACCCACCCAATCCCACATGGGAAAGCAGGCATCCGGGGCGATGCCGAACTCGCGCGCCGCCTCGACATTCGCGGTTATGGCGGCGAAATGACCCCCTAACGCCGTTGGCCGCAAGGTGCGTTCGAGGAACCAACTACGCGCCGACACTGCATTGGCAAGGGTCTCCTCGGTGCCGAAACTCTTGGAGACCACGGCGAAGAACGTCGTTTCGGGATCGAGTTCGGCGAGGGCCGTCGCGATGGCGTGGCCGTCGACGTTGGCGAGGAAGCGGACGTCCGGCGGTCGCCGCCCCGGCGGGCTCGCTAGCGCCTCGCAGACGAGGTGGGGGCCAAGATGCGAGCCACCGATGCCGATGTGCACCAAGGTGCGAATGGGCCTGCCGGTGTAGCCGACGCGCTCGCCAAGCCGCAGTGCTTCGGCAAAATCGAGCATCCGGCGCTGCTCGCGCTCTATCGCGTCCCGAACGGCGAGCGGTCGCTCGCTGCTCGGCGCTCGGAGGGCCGTATGCAGGGCCGGGCGGCGCTCGGTGTTGTTGATGGGGTCGCCGCGAAACTGCGCCTCCACCGCTTCCGGCAGGGCGCTCTCGGCAGCGAGATCGGTCATCGCGGCCAGCATCTGCGCATCGATGCCCTGGCGGGAGAACTCCGCGAGTACTGGTCCCACACGCACCGCAAGGGGTGGGCGAGGCGCGCCCCGGCCGCCAGTGCCGCGCTCCGCGAGCTTGGCGAGGCGCCGCCACGATCGCATTTGCTCAGGAGCCGGCAACGCTCGCGCCAACGTTGTCGATCAGGCGGGCGCGACCGAGCCGAGCAGCGGCAAGGATGCGCAGTGACTCGGTATGCCTGTCCGGTGCAACCAAGCGTTCGGCATCGCGCACGGCCACATAGTCCACCTTGAAACCGGCCGTGGCCAGGTCTCGCGAAGCGTGGGCTTCCAGCTCCGCAAAGTCGCCTTCGCCGCCATCGATCGCGTCTCGAATACCGCACAGCTTGCGGTAGATGAGCGCTGCGCGATCGCGTTCCTCTGGCGTCAGGTATTGATTGCGACTCGACAGCGCAAGCCCGTCGCTGTGGCGCACCGTGGGCACGCCGACGATGTGCGTCGCCATGTCGAGGTCTCGCCCCATCGCCCGGATGATCGCAAGCTGCTGCCAGTCCTTCTCGCCGAAGAACGCCCGATGTGGCTGAGCGAGGTGCAAGAGCTTCGCCACCACCGTCGCAACGCCATCGAAGTGCCCCGGTCGTGCGGCGCCGCAAAGGGTGTCGGCAAGCGCAGGAGCCGAGACCATCGTCAGGCCCTCCCGTCCCCGCGGGTACATCTCGTCCGTGTCCGGTGCAAACACCACATCCACGCGAGCCCCCTCGAGCCGCTCCAAGTCCTCCCTTAGCGTGCGCGGATAGCTGGCGAAGTCCTCGCTCGGAGCGAATTGCGTCGGATTGACGAAGATGGTCGCGACGACATTGGCACATTGCTCCCGTGCCTCCTGCACCAAGGCCAGGTGGCCCTCGTGCAGATTGCCCATGGTCGGCACCAGCCCCACGCTGCCGTGCATGGCCTCCCGCCGCTCGCGCAACGCTCCAATCTCGGAGACGACCTCCACCTGCCCAAGAGCCTCAGGCGTCCTTCGCCAGCCGGATGCCTGTGAACTGCCAGCGGTCGGGGGGGTAGAAGAAGTTGCGGTAGGTCGGGCGGACGTGGCCCGCGGGTGTCGCACAGGAGCCGCCACGCAGCACCTGCTGGCCGGACATGAACTTGCCGTTGTACTCGCCGAGGGTGCCGGGAAGCGGGGTGAATCCTGGGTATGGGCGATAGGCGCTCGACGTCCATTCCCAGCAATCGCCAAAGAGCTGCGCCGGCACCGCTTCGCCGTCCGGGTCTCGCAGCACCGATGCCGGGTGCAGCCGGCCGCTGTCGGCGAAATTGCCGGCCAACGCGGCAGCGGACGGCTCGTGACCGTCCGGGCTCCTCTCACGAGGGGAGGCCCCTCGCGCTCCCCCACGCTGAGGGCTCCTCTCACGAGGGGAGGCCCCGCGCGCCACATGCTCCCACTCCGCCTCCGTAGGCAATCGGGCGTTGGCCCACGTGGCGTAGGCCTCGGCCTCGTAGAAGCTCACGTGCGTCACCGGCAGGTGAGGAGCCACGGCGTGTTCGCCGTCCAGTCGATATTCATGCCAACCGTCTTCCGTGGCGCGCCAGTACATTGGCGCGTCGATTCCGTGCCGGCGTACCCAAGCCCAGCCTTCCGACAGCCAAAGCGCTGGCTTGCCATAACCGCCGTCTTCGATGAACTCCCGATACTCGCCGTTCGTCACCGCCCGGTTCGCCAGCGCAAAGGGCTCCAGCCACACGCGATGCTCAGGGCTTTCGTTGTCGAAGCAGAATGCGCCGCCGGCATCCATGCCCTGCTGCGTCAAGCCGCCGTCAAAGCGCTGAAAGGCGAGTGGCAGCGCGGTGTGCGGCGTCTCGCCGCTCTGCTCCTCTAACGAGGGGAAGCCCCTCGCGCTCCCCCACGCTGAGGGCTCCCGATAGGCGGGCTTCAGCGGATTGCTGCCGAGCGTGACCTTGAAATCCGTGACGAGAAGCTCCTGGTGCTGTTGCTCGTGATGCAGGCCCAGTTCCACCCGCCCCTGCACCTCGGCATCTTCGGCGACGAGCAAAGGCGCCATCGCCGCGTCCACATGGTGTCGATAAGCCAGCACTTCGGCCACCGTTGGCCGCGACAGGCTGCCGCGACTGGGCCGCGGAAACGGTCGTCCGACACCGTTGTAGTAGGAGTTGAACAGATACTCGAACGAGGGATGGAAGGGCTGGTATTCCTTCCGGAACGGCACCAGCAGAAAGGTCTCGAAGAACCAGGTCGTGTGCGCCAGATGCCACTTCGGCGGGCTGGCATCGACGATGGGCTGAACGCCATAGTCCTCGATCTCGAGCGGTTCGCACAGCTCCTCGCTGCGCCGACGAATGCGCCCATAGACCTCCGCCCGCGTGGAACCCGCTGCCATCGGCGAGGCGAATGCCATCAGGCCCGATCCAATGCCCGAACCACCCGGGCGATGTTGACAGCCTCGAACGGCGAGCGGATGTAGCCAGCCAGACGCCCCTCGCGATCAACCACGGCGATGAAGCCGGTGTGATCGACCAGATATTCAAGCTCCGAGCCGGCGCTCGGTGCTTTGCGAAACGCCGCACCTAGGCTTCCAGCGAACTGCTGAACCGAATGGGGCGAGCCCGTCGCAGCAACGAAGCGGGGCGAGAAGGTGCCGACATAGCTGTCGAGGAGTTGCGGCGTGTCGCGCTCCGGATCGACGCTCACAAGCACCGTTTGAAACCTGCCCTCGCCGACGAGCCGCTCCGCCTCCGCCAACACGGACAGCGTCACCGGGCAGATGTCCGGGCAATTCGCATAGCCGAAGAACACCAAGCTCCACCGGCCGCTAAGACGTCCGTGGTCGAAGGTGCCGCCGTCATCATCGACGAGTTCGAAGGCTGCAATCGGCCGCGGCACGTCATAGGCGCGATAGCCGAGTGCACGTAGCTCCTCGCCAGACAGTGTCGGCTCGCCGGAGAGCTGCGCGACGGTCACGCCGAGGCCGACGACCCCAACCACCAGCGCACCGATGGCCACGAGCTTCACGTTCAGCCGCGCCCCTGCTGGCGCGTGGGCAGTCCGCTACGCGAACTGTTTGGGCTTCTAGACAGCATTCCCTTCCGGCTACAGCGGGGCCGCTCCAGGCAGATAGTGGTCCACCAGCAACGCGACGAACAGCAGCAGCAGATAGACGATCGAGTACCGGAACGTCGCGAGCGGCGCAGATCCCACCGAGCACAGCAGCGCCACCGCATAACCGATGAATACGGCCCCGAGCGCGAGAGCACCGGCCAGATACACATAACCGCTCATGCCGATGGCCCAAGGCACGACGCTCACCGCCACCAACATCAGCGTGTAGAACAGGATCTGCCACCGCGTATGCGCCTCGCCGTGCGTCACCGGCAGCATTGGGATGTCCGCGTCGCGATAGTCCTCGATGCGATCCAGCGCCAGGGCCCAGAAGTGCGGCGGCGTCCAGATGAAGATGATGGCGAGCAGCACCAAACCACCCGGCTCGATGCTGCCGGTGACCGCAGTCCAGCCGAACAGCGGCGGGGCGGCGCCAAACAGGCCGCCGATGACGATGTTCTGCGGCGTCGCGCGCTTCAGGTAGAACGTGTACACGAGGCCATAGCCGACCCACGAGGCGAGGTTCAGCCACGCGGTGAGCGGATTGACGAGCGTCGTGAGGATCACGAATCCAGCCAGCCCAAGGGCGCCGGCGAACACCATTCCGCGCGCGGGAGCGATGCGCCCGGTGGCCACCGGACGGTTGCGCGTGCGCGCCATGCGGGCGTCGATTTGCGCATCCGCAATGTGGTTCACAGCCGCCGCCGACGCCGCCATCAGGGCGATGCCGGACAGTCCGAACACGAGCGCCCGCCACGGCAGCGCATCGCCCGCGGCGAGCAGCATCCCCACCGCCGCGCACATGAGCATGAGCAGCACGACCCGCGGCTTGGTGAGCTCCAGATAGTCGCGCCAAGTGCCACGGGCTTCGGTCAGCAACGCTTCGCTCAAGGAGGTCCCTCTTTCATGGACAGAATGCCCCGCCGACGAACCTGACGCGGCCGGTGGCTGTTGGTTTCAATGGCCGGACGCTGCGCCGGCGACAGGCACCGGACGCCGTCTCGGGGGCCGCCCGAAAGCGGCGAAGTTTACTGTAACCACGGCGAGCAGCAATGCGCCGGCGAAGGCATTGTGCAACACGGCGAGCAGCAGCGGCAGCGCGGCCAGCACGTTGGCGACCCCCAAGGCCCATTGCAGGCCGAGGGCGGCGGCGACCGACCCGGCCAGCATTCGGTGCCCGGCGCGATAGAGACGCACGCACAAGAGCCCCACCACGCCCAGCACCAGCAACGCACCGAGCCGGTGGCCGATCTGGATGGCGATGCGCGCCTCGCTGTCGAGCTGGCCGCCGAGGTAGTTCGGCCCGACATCTTGCGCCACGTCGAAGCCCTGGGCGACGTCCAAAGGCGGCACCACTTCGCCGTGGCAGAGCGGGAAGTCCGGGCAGGCGAGGCCGGCGTAGTTGGCGCTCACCCAGCCACCGAGGGCGATCTGCAGAATCACCACGCCCAAGGACGCGGCGGCAAGCCGGCGCATGTCCGCCAACGCCGGAAGCCGGGGGCGGGCGAGCAGCAATGCATAGAGCCAGGACGTCGCCAGCGTCGCCATGCCGCCGAGCAAGTGCGCCGTAACCACCTGCGGCCAGAGCTTGAGCGTCACCGTCCAGGCGCCGAAGGCTCCTTGCACGATCACCATCACGGTGAGGATGGCCGGCAGCTTAAGGGAGTCCTTCCGCCATGCAGCGAGGCCCAGAATGCCGAGGATGAGCGCGCCTAGGGCCGTCGCGAAGTAGCGATGCACCATCTCCGGCCACGCCTTGTCCACCTCCACCGGCGCGTCTGGGAAGGCGGCTTCTGCAGCGGCGATTTCGGCCGGCGTCTCGGGCACGCCGATCAGGCCATAGCAGCCGGGCCAGTCGGGGCAGCCAAGCCCGGCATCCACGAGGCGCGTATAGGCCCCGAGCACGACGACGCAGACGGCGAGGGAGATGCCCGCCACCACCAGCGCCAAGAGCCGATCCTTCACCTTGCCAGCGCCATCACAAGTCCAACAGCCTGCCGCCAAACCCCTCGCTACGCTCGGAGTCTGGCCCCGGCCCCCACCTCCCTATGACCATACGTCGTAGGAATGACGCTATCGCGCTGTTTCTACGATGCAAGCTCCTAGTCTGGGTGACCACTGCGTCGCCGGCCGAAGAAGATGTACCCAGCGACGATGGCCACGCCAATCAGCAACCATTGCACGGCATAGCTCCAATGCGTGCCGGGGGAGTAATCGTAGGTCAGGGACACCGGCGCGAGCCCCGGCGACGGCTCTTCCAGCCGAACCTCGCGAGGATGGGCACCGGTCAACTCGGCCATCGCCGGAACGTTCATGCCGTTCACCGCCTTCGGCCACCCCTCGGGCCATCTGGAAGTGTCGGCGGCGCCCTCCTCTGGCCAAAGCACGCCGGCTACCGCGATCAATCCCGATGGGGTTTCGATCTCTGGCGCACCTAGGGCGCCTCTTGCGAGGGGAAGCCCCTCGCGCTCCCCCGCGCTGAGGGCTCCCGCTCGGGGCCGTTCGGCGCGCCCACGCGTGGCGAGAAACACGCCGTGGTTGGTGACGAGTGGTGTAACCACCAAATAGCGCCAGGGCTGGGCGCGATCGATGATGAAGAAGGTGCGCTCGCCATCGTAGCGACCCGTAAGCGCGAGACGGGTGAAGTCCGGCGTGCTGGAAGCGAACGCTTCGGCAGCCAGCGCTGGCGCGGCAAGGCGCTGATCGCGCTCCGCCGCCAGCGCCGCCTTCTCCTGGCCCCGGGAGAACTGCCAGAACGACAGCGCGATGACCGTGACAAGGGCAACCGCCACCTGCCAGGTGAGCGCCCAGCCGGGCCGGAAGCCCGTCATGGATCCGCCTTCCGCAGGGCGTCGCGCACCTCTCCGGTGGCCGGCGGAACGCCCCGCCAAAGGTGGAAGGCCTCTGCGGCTTGCTCGATCAACATGCCGAGGCCGTCGGCGCACACCCGCGCACCGTGCCGTTCGGCCCAGGCGCAAAACGGCGTTGGGGCGGCCAGGTTGTAGAAGAGGTCGTAGCAGGCTGCGCCGCCGACGCAGGTGTCCGGGAGCGCTAGCGCGCCGCCGCCCATGCTGGCGGATGTGGCGTTCAGCACGATGTCCCAGCCTTCTCCCACCTCCGCGAGTGGGCTCGCGCACAGGCCGTCGAACGCGGCGGCAACTTCAAGGGCTCTGGACTCGGTGCGGTTGGCGATGGTGACGTGGGCGGGCCCGGCCGCAAGCAGCGCCGGCAAGGCCCCGCGGGCCGCACCGCCGGCCCCGAGCAGGAGCACCCTCGCCCCGGCGAGCGTCCAACCGAGATTGTCCGTGAGATCCGTGACCAATCCAACGCCATCGGTGTTGCAGCCGCGAAATGCATCGTCCTCTGGGACAATGGTATTCACGGCGCCCGAAGCCGCTGCGGCCGCGTCGTGACTCGTCACCCAGCGCCATGCTTCCTGCTTGAACGGCACGGTCACGTTGAGGCCCCTGCCACCGCCGCCAAAGAACTCGCCGGCAGCCGCAGCGAATCCGTTTCGTGGGGCGGTCAACGTATCGTAGGAGATCGCCTGCGCGGTTTCGGCAGCGAACATCGCGTGAATCCGCGGCGAAAGGCTGTGCTCCACCGGGTTGCCGATTACCGCGTACCGGTCTTTCCGTACGCCGCTCATCCGCGCAACACCCGGCCGGTTGCCGCATCGACGATGGTGCTCGGCGCGCTTCGGTCCCCCACGAGGCCTGGCAGCAATCCGTCGATCTCGTCACCGAAAATGCGCCTCACTTCCTCGGCCGACCTTGCCGGAGGGTCTGCTGCCCGATTGGCCGAGGTCGAGACCAGCGGGTGGCCACAGGCGGAAGCGAACTGTCGCGCCTGCTCGTGATCCGGCACCCGCACTGCCACCGTCGGAAAATCGCCAACGATCCAGGGCGGGAAACGGACGTTTTGCACGAGCCAAGTGACGGCACCCGGCCAGCTATCACGAATGCGCGCTGCGGCCGCGGCGCAAAGCGGTTCTAGCTCCGGCGCGAAGTCGCTGGCCGCGGCGCCGATGACGATCAGTCCCTTGCTAACCGGGCGCCGCTTAAGGTGCAGCACGCGTCGCACAGCCGCTTCGTTCATCGGATCGCACGCGAGGCCCCAAACGCCTTCGCACGCGTGCGCGACCACGCCGCCGGCGACGATTAGCTCGGCGGCCTCAGCCACCGGATCCGGGCCACCGTCCACCACACGCGCCGCGCTTGGCTCAGGCTTGAAGCGACGCCTGCACGGAAGCGTTCTGCGTCGCTACGCGCTCGGCACCCGCCTTGCGTTCCGCTGCAACACGCTCGGCAAGCGCTGAATCCGCGACGCCGAGGATTTGCGCTGCCAGATAGCCTGCATTCTTGGCCCCGGCCTTGCCCACCGCCACCGTCGCAACCGGTACGCCACCCGGCATCATCACCGTGGAGAGCAACGAATCCTGGCCCGTGAAAGGCCCGCCATCGATGGGCACACCGATGACGGGATGCGTGGTCTGCGCCGCCACTGCACCGGCCAGATGCGCCGCAAGCCCGGCGCCGCACACAAACACCCGACAGCCCCGCTCCTCGGCAGAGTGAACGTACTCCGCCGTCGCTTCCGGCGTTCGGTGCGCGCTGGTAACCCGCACCTCGAAACCCACCCCAAGATCGCCGAGCACATCGGTACACCCGCGCATCACCGGCCAATCCGACTCCGAACCCATCAAAACGGCTACCCACGCCATCGCGAACGCCTTACACCTCGCCTAAGAAGGGCGGCGAGAATACCCGCCGCCGCCTGCCGTCACAAATCCGGCCACTTCGAGTTCCACGAGCCGGCCCAGCACTTCGTCCACGGCAAGACCCGTGGCGGAAACGATGGCGTCTGCGCTCGTCGTCTGGGCCCCCACCGCAGCCAGAACCGGGTCGTCCAAGTCGGCGGGTTCCGCGTGAGGCGCCTCCTCTGGCCATGCGAGGCCAATGGCTTCGGCGATGTCCTCTATCGTCTCGATGAGCGCAGCGCCGTCGCGAATGAGTCGATGGCAACCCTTCGACAACGCGCTCGTCGCCATGCCGGGCACCGCCATGACTTCGCGATTCTGCTCAAGCGCCATCCGCGCCGTGATCAGCGAGCCGCTCCTGGGCGCCGCTTCAACGACCACCACACCCAAGCAAAGGCCGCTGACGAGCCGGTTGCGGGCCGGAAAGTGGTGCTTGCGGGGGGTCGCCGCTGGCGGGTATTCCGTGACCAGCGCACCGCGCGAGCCCACGATCTGCCGCGCGAGGGGGGCATGCGCGGCCGGATAGATGCGGTCCAGCCCGCCCGCCATCACCGCTACCGTGCGACCTCCCGCGGAAAGAGCCCCTCGGTGCGCCGCAGCATCGACTCCGAACGCCAGCCCGCTCACCACGGTGACGCCCCGTCCCGCCACCTGTTCCGCAAGCCCAAACGCCATGTCCCGGCCATACCGCGAACAGCGCCGACTGCCAACGATCGCCACCGCGGGACCGCGCGTCGCCGCCAAATCCCCCACGTGCCAAAGGCGCTCGGGAGGGTCCGGAATCTCCTTGAGCAACGCGGGGTAGTCGCTCGGCGACAAACTCACTTGATTGGCAGCATCCATAGCCGCGCATTTAAACGAACGCGAGGCCGGGACCAGAGTAAGCAATCTCGTACATCTCCTTCGCCTTCGGCGCGAAGAGCGTGGTGGGGCCTACGAGCGCTCCTTTGGACAGATGCCGGATGCGCCCGGCGGTTCGCAGTCGTATCATGCAACCCCATGGCACAGCTACCGATTCTCACCTTCCCGGATCCGCGCCTGCGCACCAAGGCGCGGCCCGTGGCACGGGTGGACGACAAGGTGCGGCAGCTCATCGACGACATGCTCGAGACGATGTACGCAGCCCCCGGCATCGGTCTCGCCGCGAGTCAAGTGAACGTGCACCGGCGCATCATCGTCGTCGATGTGTCAGCCGAGCACGACCAGCCGCTGGCCCTGGTGAACCCCGTCATAGAAGTCGCCGAGGGGATGCAGGAGCGCGAGGAGGGCTGCCTTTCCGTACCGGGCTTCTACGAGACGGTAGAGCGTGCCGAACGCATCCGCGTGCGGGCGCTGAACCGCGACGGCGAAGCCTTCGAGAAGGAGGCCGACGGGCTGTTGGCGCTTTGCATCCAGCACGAGTGCGACCACCTTGAAGGCAAGCTCTTCGTCGACTACCTCTCGAACCTCAAGCGCCAGCGCATCCGCAAGAAGCTCGCCAAGCTGCCCAAGGCAAGCTGACACCTTTCGGAACAAAGCCCTTGGCGCAACCTGCCCCTACCGCAACAGCCTGGCGGCTCGGTTTCGCCGGCTCGCCCGACTTCGCCGCCACCGTGCTGCGAGCGCTCGCCACCTCGACGCACGAAGTCGCGATCGCCTTCACCCAGCCAGACCGACGCGCTGGCCGCGGACGCAAAATGACCCCATGCCCGGCACGCCGCCAAGCCGAAGTCCTCGGCATCCCCGTGCGCACTCCGAGCAGCCTCGACGCCGAACTCGACACCCTCGCCGAGCTCGACTGCCTCGTCGTCGCCGCATACGGCCTGCTGCTGTCGCCGGCGACGCTGGCAGCGCCGAAACACGGTTGCATCAACGTCCACGCCTCCTTGCTGCCACGCTGGCGCGGCGCCGCCCCGGTGGAACGAGCCATCATGGCCGGCGACCGCGTGACCGGCGTCTCCATCATGCAAATGGACGCCGGGCTCGACACCGGCCCCGTTTACACGCGGCGCTCGCTCGCCATCAAAGACGCCGGCGGCGAGGAAGTGACTGCGGCACTCGCTGAACTCGGCGCCGAGGCACTCCTCGACACCATTGCGGCGCTACCGGAATCGACGCCCGAGCCGCAGTGCGACGCCGAAGCCACCCTGGCACCAAAGCTCACCCCCGCCGACGCCGTCATCGACTGGCGCCGCGATGCCGGGTCCATCGCCCGACAGGTGCAGGCATTGACCGGTCGCATGCCGGCATTCGCGACGCAATCCGACGCACGCGGGCGGATCCGCATGAGAGTCCTCTCCGCACGTACACACGCGTGCACAGGCAAGGCCGCCCCCGGCACCCTCGTCCAGCACGACGGCTCCTGGCGAATCACCTGTGGGAGCGGCGAACTCGAACTCACCACCGTGCAACTCAATCGAGGCAAGGGCACGCCGCTATTGGTCGCGGACGCCGCGCGAGGCTATCCCTCGATCTTCACCCCTGACGCGACCTTTGACGTCGTAAACGATGTCGACCAAGGAACGCTCTGATCGAGTGCACCGCGATGCTCGCCTTGAAGCGATGCTCGCAGTGGCACGCGTCCTGCGCGGGCGCTCGCTTGACACGGCCCTCGACACAGTGCGCACCCATCCGGACCGAGCCCTCGTGTTCGAGCTTGTGCATGGCTCTTTGCGACATTATCTGTCGCTATCGGATGCCTTGAAGCCGCGCCTGCACCGCGCGATCAAGGACGTCGAGGTGGAGGCGGGGCTGCTCGTGGGCGCGTATCAGCTTCTGCACACCCGGGTGAAGCCCTATGCGGCGGTATCAGCCTGTGTCGAGGGTGTCCGCAAACTCGGCAAGGCCTCGGCAAGTGGACTGGTCAACGCCGTCTTGCGGTCACTCGTGCGTTCGCCGCCGGGTGCCTCCAACTCGCCTGCCGGCGCTGGCGATCACCCAACCTGGCTCGCTGAGCGCATTGAGAAAGACTGGGGCGAAAGAGCCGAGCAGATCATGAGCGCCAACATCGGTCGAGCACCGATGGCCCTCAGGATCAACGTACGCAAGGTGTCCACGACCAACTACGCCGCACGGCTAGGCGCCGCCAGGATGGACTTCCGCCACGGCGCCTCCGCCGAAACGCTCATCCTCGCCCGCCCGACCCCGCGCAGCACGCTGCTCGGCTTGGCCGACGGCCTCGTCTCCATTCAGGACGAGAGCGCACAAATCGCGGCACACTTGGTCGCGCCCCAACCCGCCGAGCGAGTCCTTGACGCTTGCGCGGCTCCCGGCGGCAAGGCGTTCCATCTGGCCGAACAGGCGCCGTCGTGCCAACTGACGGCCATCGACTCCGACGAGACCCGCCTCGCCTTCGCCCGCACGGAGGCAGAACGGCTCGGCCACCGAGTTCGCTTCCTGCAAGGGGATGCAACCAAGCGGGATTGGTGGGATGGCGTGCCGTTCGACCGCATCCTCGTCGACGCGCCATGCTCCGGCACCGGAACCCTGCGCCGCCGACCGGACATCAAGCTGCACCGCACCGCTGCCGACGTGCGCGCGCACGCGACGCAGCAAGGCGCCATGCTCGATGCCGTGTGGCCAACGCTTCGCCCCGGCGGTACGCTCATCTACTGCACCTGCTCGATCCTCGCCGAGGAAAACGACGATGTTGTCGCCGCCTTCCTGGACCGCACATCGACCGCCACGGCTCTCGCCATCGACGCCGCCTGGGGCTTGCCAACCAGCCACGGTCGCCAGACACTTCCTGCGCCCGGCAAGGGCGACGGCTTCTACTTCTCCCGCTTGGTGAAAGCTGATGCGTAAGCTCCTCCGGCCACCAGTGGCCAAGACGTCCATGACCACCCAAACCCCACCATGAACATTCTCATTCTCGGCGCTGGCCGCACCGGTGGCACCCTCGCCGAGCAGCTCGCGAGCGAGGAGTTCGATGTCACACTCGTGGACCGGGACGAACGCCGCCTGACAGAGCTCCGCGGCCGGCTCGACATCCAAACCGTCACCGGACACGCCTCGCAACCCGACGTATTGCGCCAAGCCGGCGCCGAAGACGCCGACATGCTCATCGCCGTTACCAGCAGCGATGAAGTGAACATGGTGGCGTGCCAAGTGTGCTACTCGCTGTTCCAAACGCACCAAAAGGTCGCCCGCATTCGCGCCATGGCCTACACCCAGCGGTCCGACGAAACCAAGCGGGACAGCGAGTTCTTCGACTCCGATCACATGCCCATCGACGTCATCGTCAATCCGGAAAAGCTCGTGACCGAGCAAATCGAGCAACTGCTGGACCATCCCGGTGCGTTGCAGGTGCTCGAATTCTGCAACGGCCGCCTGCAGCTCGTGGCCGTCGCCATCGACCGCAACGACGCCTTGGTGGACGCGCCGCTCGCGTCGCTGTCCGAACGGCTGCCCGGTGTGCGCGTGCATCCAGCGGCCATCTTCCGCCGCGGCCAGCCGTTCCTGCCAGACCCCCTGACGACGGTGGAGCCGGGCGACGAAATCTGCTTCCTGGGCGAGCGCGACCAGATTGCCCACACGCTTGCCGAACTGCGGCCGGTGCCGCCGCTAAAGCGCATCACCATCGCCGGCGGCGGCAACATCGGCTTCCAGCTAGCGCAGAACATCGAGTCTAGGCTCGCCGTCCGGGTGATCGAGTTCGATCACGACCGCGCAGAGCAAATCAGCCGCCAGATCAACGGCTTGGTGATCCACGGAGACGCCACCGACGCCGAGCTTCTAGCGAACGAGAACATCGAGCGCACCGATGTCTTCTGCGCGCTCACCAATGACAACGAAGTCAACATCATGTCCGCGCTTCTAGCCAAGCGGCTCGGCGCCAAACAGGCCATGTCGCTGATCGCGAAGCCAGCCTATGCCGACCTCGTGCATGCCACCGAAGTGGACATCGCCATCTCGCCCCAGCTCGCCACCGCCAGCGCCATCCTCACGCACGTTCGCCGCGGCCACGTCCAAAGCGTGCAGCGACTGCGTCGGGGCATCGCCGAGGCGATGGAGGTGACGGTCACGGGCGAGGCGCGCTACAGCCGGGTGGTGGGACGCCCCGTGAACGGCATCCGCTTGCCGGCCGACACGACCATCGGCGCCGTGGTGCATGAGGGCGAAGTGATGCTCGGCGGCAACAGCGAGCACCACCTAGCCACCGGCGACACCGTCATCGTCTTTCTCGCAGACCGCCGCCAGAGCCGCGCGGTGGAGAACCTCTTCGGCGTTGGCCTCAGCTACTTCTGAGCCAATGCACCTGGCCCCAGCAGCCCGACAAGCCTCCAATCCCTAACGTAGAGCAAATCACGCAATCCTATGATCGTTAGACGCTTTCTTCGTAGGAGACGGGCTTGTCCCGTCGCCTACGGCCCTCGACCCACGACAGCGAGGGCGAAACAAGCCTGTCCCCTGGACACCAGCGGCCCGGCAGCAATCAGCGGGCTGGCTGAATGAGGCGCGCCGCGGTCGTTGCCCGCGTGATCGGGGTCCTGCTGATGCTCTTCAGCGTGCTGTTGCTGGCACCGGTCGCGCTGGCAGTGCCGCTCGGGGAGCCGACCTGGTTCGCCTTCCTGGTCGCCTTTTTCACCAGCATTGGCATCGGCGGCAGCCTTTGGCTTGTGGGACGGGGCCGAGGTGAACTGCGCGCCAGAGACGGTTTTCTGGTGACTGTGCTGTTCTATCTGGGCCTTGGGCTCGTGGGTGCCTTGCCGTTTTGGCTCGCGCCGAGCCCGGCGGTGTCGTTCACAGACGCAGCCTTCGAGTCGCTTTCCGGCCTCACCACCACCGGCGCAACGGTGCTGACCGGCCTCGACGACATGCCGCGCTCGATCCTGCTGTACAGACATCTGCTGCAGTGGCTGGGGGGCATGGGGATCATCGTCCTGGCGGTGGCCGTGCTGCCGATGCTGGGCGTGGGCGGGATGCAGCTATACCGCAGCGAGGCGCCGAGCTATGCCAAGGACACCAAGCTCACTCCGCGCATTGCCGAGACGGCCAAGACGCTCTGGTACATCTACATCGGCCTCACAGCGATCTGTGCCGCCTGCTACGCGGTGGCCGGGATGGGGCTCTTCGACGCCGTCTGCCACGCCCTTTCCACCGTCGCCATCGGCGGCTTTTCCACCCACGACGCGAGCATGGGACATTTCGACAGCGTGGCGATCGAGGGTGTGGCGATCGTCTTCATGACGCTCTCGGGCGTCAACTTTGCGCTGCATTTTGCGGCCATGTCCCAACGCAGCCTGCGCCTCTACGCCCGCGACGAGGAGTTGCGCTTCTACTTGGCAGTGCTCGCCACCGTCGTCGTCGCCGTGATCGCCACGCTGCTTCTGCACCCGGGCGCCAGCGACAACCCAGTTCGCGAGGGCCTCTTTCAAGTGGTGTCCGTAGCCACCACCACCGGCTTCACCACCGCCGATTTCAGTCTCTGGCCCGCCCTCGCCCCGGTGCTGCTGTTGTTTGCAGCCTTCGCCGGGGGCTGCGCCGGCTCCACCGCCGGGGGTCTCAAGCAATACCGCGTGCTGCTCATCTGCCGCCAGGGCCTACGCGAGGTGCGGCGACTGATCCACCCGAACGGCGTGTTCCACATCAAGCTTGGCCAGCAGTTCGTGCCGGATCGCATCGTCGATGCGGTGTGGGGGTTCTTTGCGGTGTACGTGGTCGCCTTCCTGTTCCTGCTGTGCGTGCTGCTCGCCGTTTCGGAACTCGATTTCGTTTCCGGATTCTCGGCGGTGGCGGCGAATCTCAACAATCTGGGCCCGGGACTTGGCGAAGTGGCGCTCAACTACCGCTCGGTGCCCGACGCCGGCAAGTGGCTGCTGGTGGTGGCAATGCTGCTCGGGCGGCTGGAGATCTTCACCTTGCTGGTGCTGCTGACGCCGGCCTACTGGCGGAACTGACAATCGAGCAGGTGGTCGTTGACGAGCCCTGCGCTTTGCATCAGCGCATAGCAGATGGTCGGGCCCACAAACTTGAAGCCCCGCGCCTTGAGCGCCTTCGACATGGCGCGAGACTCGCCCGTTTGGCTCGGCACCTCGCCGGCCGTGCGCCACTCGCCGAGAATGGGCGTGCCAGCGACGAACGACCAGATGTACGCCACCGGATCGTCGAGCGCAAGGTACGCCCTGGCGTTGGCGACCACGGACGCGATCTTGGCGCGGTTGCGGATGAGGCTCGCGTCATTCAACCAGCGGCGCTGATCGTCTTCGGTGGCGCGAGCAAGACGCTCGGCGTCGAAGCCAAAGAAGGCCCGCCTCATCGCCGGGCGGCGCTTTAGCACCAAGCGCCAACTCAACCCGGCCTGCATCCCTTCGAGAATCAACCGCTCGAACAGCGCGTGCGCGTCCCACACAGCAATGCCCCACTCGTTGTCGTGATAGTCCTGCATCAGCGGGTCGCCTTCGGCCCACGGGCATCGGATCACTTGCGATGAGTCTTCCATGTTCCGGCCACGCCGAGTTGCGAGCCGCATTATGATCGTGTCGGTGCCGACTTTCGCACGCCCAAGTACACACCCAAGAGGCTGCGCTTGAAGCTCGTTTTGCTTGACCGCGACGGCGTGATCAACGTGAACACCGAACCGTTCGTGGCTTCGCCCGCGGACTGGACGCCCATTCCAGGCAGCCTCGACGCAATCGCGACGCTCAACCGAGCCGGCATGCACGTCGCCGTCTGCACCAACCAGTCCGCCCTCGCCCGGCGCGAGCTTTGCCCTAGATCGCTAGATGCCATCCACAGGCGCATGAAGTGCGCGCTCGCATCCCACGGCGGCCACATTGATCTGGTGCTCTGCTGCCCGCACCACCGGCACTCGCGGTGCGCGTGCAGGAAGCCCGCGCCCGGAATGCTGCTCAGTGCGATGGCCCGCTTCCATGTCGCGCCCGAGGCGACGTGTTTCGTCGGCGACTCCGAGTCCGACATGGAAGCGGCTTGGCGGGCTGGTTGCGCCGGCGTGCTCGTTCGCACCGGCCACGGGGCTCTGGCGGAGGCGGTGCTGGCGTCCACTCCCATCGCCCCGGCGGTCGTGCTCGACAACCTCGCCGCCGCCACGTCCTGGCTCCTCGCGCGATGATGCTGGCGCTGCGTGCCGTGCTGTTCTACGCGGCGTACGCCGCCTCCACCGTGGTCTGGGCCACGCTCGCGATGCTGGTGTGCTGGATGATGCCCCTGCCCATGCGGCATTGGTTCGTCGTTGGCCTCTGGACGCGGTTCGTGCTCTGGTGGCTTCGCCTCACGTGCGGCATCCGCGTCAATGCCCAAGGCATCGAGAACATCCCGGACGTGCCCTGCATCTTTTTCGTCAAGCACCAGAGCACGTGGGAAACCCTGTGGGTGCAAACCCTGCGCAGCCCCCAGGTGACGCTGGTGAAGCGCGAACTGCTGCGCATCCCGTTCTGGGGCTGGGCCTACAGCCTGCTGCGCTCCATCGCCATCGACCGCGGCAATCCACGCCAAGCCCTCCGCCAACTGGTGGACGGCGGCACCGATCGCCTCGCCGACGGCGCCGACGTGACGCTCTTCCCCGAAGGAACCCGCATTCCGCCAGGACAAACCGGCAGGTTCCACCGCGGCGTCGCGGCCCTCGCCATCAAGTCCGGCGCCCCGATCGTCCTGATCGCGCACAACGCCGGCCATCGGTGGCCGCCGCGGAAGTTCATCAAACAACCAGGCACGATAGCTGTCGAGATCGCCGAACCGATCCCGACGAAAGGAAAAAAGACGAACGAAATCATGGATATATGCTCTACTCGAATGGCCGAGATGATGGCTGGGCTGGAGCCATAGAACCCGGCGGCCGACGCGCAAGTGCCTCCGCAGGAACAGGGCTTGTCGTGTCCCCGTGCCGAGTTAAGCGCAGCGTCTGAAGCAGTTGCGCAGCAGACTGCCCACGCGCCCGTTGGGGCGCGCAGGGACGAATCCAGCCTCAACTAGATGTCGAGATTCACCACTGACAGTGCATTGGCCTCGATGAACTCACGTCGGGGTTCCACCTGGTCGCCCATCAGCGTGTTGAACATTTGGTCAGCAGCGATTGCGTCGTCCACCGTCACCACGACCATGCGGCGGACTTCTGGGTCCATGGTGGTGTCCCAGAGCTGCTCCGGGTTCATCTCGCCCAAGCCCTTGTAGCGCTGCATGTCCACGCCACGACGGGCCTCATCCAGCATCCAGTCGAGCGCCTGCGGGAACGACGACACCGGCTGCTGGCGCTCCCCGCGTTGCACATAGGCACCTTCGTCGAGGAGATCGCGGATTTCGCCGGCGACGCGGCGAACGGCTTCGTAGTCCGGCGAATCGAAGAAGTCGTAGTCCAGCCGCGCGCGTTCTACCGAGCCGTGCGAGGTGATGGTCACGGTGGGACAGAAGATGCCGTTCTCCGCGTCCTCCACGACCTCCGGCTCGCAATCGCCCTCGCCGGCGAGCAAGCCAGCGAGCTCTTCGGTCCATCGCTCCATGAAACCCCGATCCGCCAGGTTCTCTCGGGTCACCACCGGCATTTCGGTGAGCTTCTCGGTGACGGTGAACGGGTAAACCCGCCCAAGGCCCTTGAGACGTGCAAGCAGGCTCCGATACTCGATCGCCAGGCGTTCGAGCGACTCGCCGTCGATGGCCGGCGCCTCGGGATGGATATGCAGGCCTGACCCGTCGAGCGCGGATTGGAGGAAATAGCCATCGAGTTCCTCGTCGTCCTTGATGTAGCGCTCTTGGCGCCCCTTCTTCACCTTGTAAAGCGGCGGCTGGGCGATGTACACGTTGCCGGCCTCGATGAGCGCGGCCATGTGGCGGAAGAAGAACGTCAAGAGCAACGTGCGAATGTGCGAGCCGTCCACATCCGCGTCCGTCATGATGATGACCCGGTGGTAGCGCAGCCGCGAGATGTCGAACTCGCTGCGGCCGATGCCGCAGCCAAGCGCCGTCACCAGCGTGCCTACCTCTCGCGAGGAGAGCATCTTGTCGAAGCGTGCCTTCTCGACGTTGAGGATCTTGCCGCGCAGCGGAAGGATGGCTTGGGTGCGTCGGTCACGACCCTGCTTGGCCGAGCCACCGGCGGACTCGCCCTCGACGAGGAAGAGCTCGGACAGCGCCGGGTCCTTCTCCTGACAGTCCGCAAGCTTGCCCGGCAGGCCGGCGACGTCGAGGGCGCCCTTGCGCCGCGTCATCTCCCGCGCTTTGCGCGCCGCTTCCCGTGCCCGCGCCGCGTCGATCATCTTCGTTGCAATGCCCCGCGCATCCTGCGGATGCTCGTCGAGGTACTCCATGAAGAAGCGCCCCAGGTCCTGCTCCACCGCCGGTTTCACCTCGCTGGAGACAAGCTTGTCCTTGGTTTGGGACGAGAATTTGGGTTCCGGCACCTTCACCGAAACCACCGCCGTGAGCCCTTCGCGGGCGTCGTCGCCGGTGGTGGACACCTGATCCTTCTTGGCAATGCCCTCGCGCTCAATGTAGTTGTTGAGCGTGCGCGTGAGCGCGGCGCGAAAGCCGGCGAGGTGGGTGCCGCCGTCCGACTGCGGAATGTTGTTGGTGTACGGAAAGACCTGCTCCTGGAAGCCGTCGTTCCACTGCATCGAAACTTCAATGGCGAGACCGTCATCCCGCTCGCTCAGGAAGTGGAAGACCTCGTTCAGGGTTGTTTTGTTGTGGTTCAGGTATTCGACGAATGCGTTGAGGCCGCCGTCGTAGTGGAAGGCGTCTCGACGGCCGGTGCGCTCGTCCACGAGTTCAATGGACACTCCGGCGTTCAGGAACGCCAGCTCGCGCAGCTTCTTGACCAAGAGGTCGTACTGGAATTCGACGTTGTTGAACGTTCCCGGCGAAGGCTTGAAATAGCACTCGGTGCCGGTGCTGTCGGTGGTGCCCACCTCTCGCAGCGGCTCCTCCGGCACGCCGTGGTGATAGACCTGACGGAACACGCGTCCATCTCTGCGCACCGTAAGCCGAAACGTCTCCGAAAGCGCGTTTACCACCGAAACGCCAACGCCATGAAGGCCACCGGACACCTTGTACGTGTTGCTGTCGAACTTTCCGCCGGCGTGCAGCGTGGTCATGATGACTTCCGCGGCGGAGACGCCCTCTTCCTCATGGATGTCGACCGGAATGCCGCGCCCGTTGTCGCGCACCGTCACGGACTCTCCGGGATGGATCACCACGGAGATGTCGTCGCAATAGCCCGCCAGCGCCTCGTCGATAGCGTTGTCCACCAGCTCCTGCACCATGTGGTGCAGGCCGGTTCCGTCATCGGTGTCGCCGATGTACATGCCGGGGCGCTTGCGCACGGCGTCCAGGCCCTTGAGCACCTTGATGCTGCCGGAATCGTAGGTGTCCGCCCCAGTCTCGTCGCTCACTCGCACCATCTCCTCGTCTCGTTCGGTGTCGGCGACGAAGTGCATCGCCCACACGCGGGGAAGCCTTTCCGATTCAGGTCGACGTTGTCGTTCATTCCGCCTTGGAGACGCGCCCTTGTTCCACGTGGAACATCACCGCTGCTCCACGCGAGACGCCCGGGAACCATGAGTCCGGCCGCACCGTCGTGGCGAGGATCTGGCAGCCGATGTCGCTCAGCAGGTCGAAGAACCGTTCGCCATGCACCTCGTCGAGTTCCGCTCCCATATCGTCCACAAGGAACAGCGTCTGCCGGCCCGCCGGCGTCGGTTGCGCCACTGTGTCTTCTGCCGCACGCTCCGAAACGTCTCTTCGCCCCAAGTCCAGCGCCTGGCCAATCCGCAGAGCACTGGCAAGCACCTTGCCTTGGCCTCGGGAAAGCACCGCCGACGCGGCCTGCCCCTCAAAGTGAACCCGAACATCGGCGCGATGTGGCCCGACGCGCGTAACGCCTGATTTTACATCGCGCGCCAACCCAGCGGCCAAATCGGATGCCAAAGATTCTCCGTTCCAGCCTTGTTGCAGCTCGAACGAGACCTTGAGCTCCGGGGCAAGGCGCTCAAGGCATTCCGCCACCGGGGTGGTCACCTCCGCTAGGTACTGGCGCCGCCCCTCGCTCAGTACCTCGCCTAGCTCGGCCACTTGGTCTGTCCAAGCCTCCAGCGCCGCGTCCGAAGGGCCTTGGCCAGCCATCGCCCGCAAGGCCGCGTTGCGCTGCCGAAGCGCACGGCCGTAGTCCCGCTGGACATCCGCGTAGGACTGTTTCACGTGAAACGCACCCCAATCAAGCCACTGCCGGCGTCCGGCCGGCCCACCGAAAACAAGGTCAGGAAGATCCGGCAACATAAGCTGCACGGGCAACAGCGCCGCCACCGCCGACGCCTGGCGCACGCGCTCGCCATTGCGACGCAGTTCCACTTTGCCGCTCGCGTCATGGATGGTGCTGACGCGGAGTTCGCCGCGCGCCGAGCCCGTTCCCTCCAAGGACACGCCCATGTGCGGTGCGCCCCGGCGGATCACCTCGCGGGCGCGCGGGGTTCGGAAGGAGCGACGACGCAGCAGCAGGTGCACGGCCTCGAGCACCGCCGTCTTGCCGGCACCATTGGCACCAACGAGCAGATTAACGCCTTGCCCAAGCTCAATCGTCGCCGACTCGATGTTGCGAACGTTGGCCAGCCGCAGTCGCTCGACGATCACAGCTCGCTACACGAACGCGATTGACCTGAGGCGGAGCACTGAACCTGGATTACTTGAGTGGGCCCATGTTCACAGTCGGGCTGCGTTTCCGAGGGCGTCGTAGGCGCGCGGCTGGTCCGGTCCGCTTCTCGGAGCCGGACACGGCCAACGCCTTGCGACCTGCCCTCAGTCAAAGGTTCATGGGCATCAAGACGTAAACGGAATGTTCTGCGCCGGGGCCATCGATCAGGGCGCTGCTCTCCGAATCGGACACCGCAATGCGTACCGAGTCCGTGTCGAGGACGCCGAGGATGTCTTGCAGATATGCGACATTGAAGCCGATCTCCACCTTCTCTCCGCCGTACTCGACGGCCACTTCTTCCTCCGCTTCCTCCTGCTCGGGGTTGTTCGCCTGCACCGTCAGGACGTCCGCCTCCATGCCCAGGCGCACACCTGGGTACTTCTCGTTTGACAGGATCCCCACCCGGCCGAACACCGACCGCAGCGTCTCCCGGTCGGCCACAAAGCGGTTGTCCGGCATAGGCGGGATCACGTTCTCGTAGTCGGGATAGGTCGCGTCGAGCAGCCGAGTGCCGAGCGAGAACGGGCCCTGACGCGCCCGCAGGTAATTCTTGCCGATGGCGCAATGCACCTCCTCGTCGTTGTCCGCCACCATGCGAGCGAGTTCCAGAACGCCCTTGCGTGGCACCACCGCACGGATCCGCTCGACCCCAGCGACCCCCTGATTCAAAGTGCACATCGCCAGTCGGTAGGCATCGGTGGCGACGCTGCGAATGTGCTGGTCCGTCACCTCAAGCAACATCCCGTTGAGATAGAAGCGCACGTCTTGCTGTGCCATGGCGAAGCTGGTTTGCCGCACCAAGCGCTGCATGTCGCCACGCGCGATGTTGAACTCGATGTCCGCGGCGGTGCTGTCAAGCCCAGGAAAATCGCTCGCCGGCAGCGTCGACAACGTGAAACGGCTGCGCCCGGAACGCACCACCGCTCGGTCGTCGTGAACCTCGATCGAAACCTCTGCGCCGTCCGGCAGCGCCCGCCAGATGTCCGATAGCTTGCGCGCAGAGATGGTCGTCTCACCCGGGCGCACCACCGTCACGCCCTCGTTCGCCTGCGCCACCATCTCGACTTCCATGTCTGTGCCTCGTAGCGACAGACCGTTGTCGTCCGCTGAGACGAGGATGTTCTGCAGCACCGGCAGTGTCTGCCGGCGTTCGACCACGCCGGTCACGAGCTGCAGGGGCTTCAGCAGGTTGTCTCGAATCGTGGTGAACTTCATTGGCTACCAATCCCTTTCCGTTGCTTGCGCCGCCAGGCGATCTCGCCCATCGTCTCTGTCCGCTATTTCGACAACTGCCGGATGAGGTTGGCGCAGTCCTCGTCCACGTCCGCGAACTCTTGCCGCAATTCGGCGACCCGGCGGCACGCGTGCAGTACGGTGGAGTGGTCGCGGCCGTTGAACTGCGTGCCGATCTCGAGCAGTGAATGGCTAGTGAACTCGCGCGCCAGGAACATCGCGATCTGGCGCGGGCGAGCCACCGTCCGAGTGCGCCGATGGGCAAGCAGGTCCGATCGCTTGATGTTGTAGTACGTGGCAACCACCTTCTGGATCTCGTCCACCGAAAGCTGTCGCGCCCGACGAGCGAACAAGTCGCCCAAGGCATCGTCCACGCTGTCACGCGTAACCGGAGTGCCGTTGAACTTCGCGCCGGCAATCACGCGCTGCAGGGCACCCTCGAGCTCGCGGACGTTGGAACGAATGCGCTCTGCCACGTAGAACGCCACCTCGTTGGTCAACACGACCCCGGCGTGTTCCGCCTTTTTGCACAGGATCGCCGCCCGGGTCTCGAGGTCCGGGTGTCCCATCTCCGCCGTCATCCCCCCGGCGAAGCGCGACTTCAGCCGTTCCTCCAGCCCCTCGATTTCCGAAGGATAGCGATCGCTGGTTAGCACGATCTGACTTCCGGTCTCCTGCAACAAATTGAAAATATGGAAAAATTCCTCCTGAGAGCGGACCTTCTCACCGAAAAACTGGATGTCGTCGAGGAGCAGAACATCCACCTCGCGATAGCCGTTCGTCATCTCGCCCATGGAGCCGCCCTTGAGCGCCTCAACCATGTCGTTGACGAACCGGTGCGAGTTGAGATAGCGAACCCGGGTGCCCGGATCGTTGAGCAGGATTTCCTTGCCCACCGCCTGCATCAGGTGCGTCTTGCCGAGGCCCACGTCGCCGTAGAGCAGCAGCGGGCTGTACGACGTTCCCGGCGCCTCGGCCACGTGCCTTGCGGCGGCCTCCGCGATGCGGTTGTTCTTGCCCACCACGAACGAGTTGAAGTGATAGCCGGGATTGAGATCCGCGCCGTTGTAGCGGCGCCGGGGGCTTTCCCGACGCCCTGCCTTCAACGGCACCGGCGGCCCGCCATCGAGTTCCCCTACCTCGAACTCGATCCGATCGACGCCGCTGTCGTCCCCCATGCCCTCGACGATCTTGGCGATCTGGGTGCGGTAGCTCTTGCGAACGGTGTCACGGACATAGGTGTTGGGCGCCAAGACGACCAAGACCTCGTCCCGGAGGCCCGCCTGGAGCGGGCCGATCCATGTTGTGAACTCCTCCGACGGAAGTTCCTCCTGCAGTCTTGCGCTGCACTCGGTCCAAACATGCGCGGGCTCCACCTTGCCTCCCTCTCTGCCTAGCGCTGGCCCCTCGAGCCCCGCCATTTGGTGCGTCTCATCGCGCGCCTTGTCTCGCCAAGAACCGCCGCAGCGATTCCTTCCTCGTGGCATTAGCGGGTGCTCGCCGTAAATCGTACTGTCACCGTCGCCCAGATTTCCATCGCCGGCGCATCCTCCCCGGCGATCTTTCGGATTCCGCAGCTCGATCAATGGGTTGCACTCCTCCTTTCGCGGCCGAGGGAAGGCTCAGAAATGTGGATAATCCGTGCATAACCGGAGCATCAACGGTGCTTGTTTTGGCGAGAGAACCCCACCGGCGGGCTTGTCCCCCACCTACCAAGAGGTTTCGCCACGCGTTGCGCCCGACTTTTGCCGCCAGAAAACCGCTATGAAACCCGTAAGTTATCCGCCCAATCCACTGTGAGACATCTCCTACAACAACGACAAATCCTTTCCTTCTAGGAAAGAAGGATTGAGGAACTTGCCGCATTGCCATCGCACTTCCTAACGGCGGAGCCTGCCCTGCACCACATACACTGACCACGCCACTTCCCGCGGAGACCAAGAGCGAACCCCCAAAGGCCACCACCCCACGAAGCCCCGGCTTACCTGCTAGAATCGCGCGCCTTTCGCATCAGGGCCCCAAGGAGCGGCGCATGAAACGAACCTTTCAGCCGAGCGTCGTCAAGCGCAAGCGCACGCATGGTTTCCGCAGCCGCATGGCTACGCGGGCAGGACGTCGAGTCCTCAATGCGCGGCGGGCCAAGGGACGCAAGCGTCTGGCGGTCTGAAGCTAAGGACCGGCTCTCGGGCTCCTGCCATGACTGACAGGCGTTTTGGACGCCAGCGCCGCCTGCTGGCGCGGGAGCAATTCGATGTGGTGCTGAGGCGCCCCCACGTGCGCATGGCGAGCGGCCCCTTCCGGCTGGTGGCGCGCAGGAACCGCGCTGGCTTCGCCCGGCTTGGCCTCGTAGTGGCCAAGCGCGTCATCCGCCACTCCGTGGACCGCAACCGCGTCAAGCGCTGTATCCGCGAGACGTTCCGCACGGCAATGAACGACCTGCCCGCAGTAGATGTTGTCATCCGCTTGGCAACGCCGATGCCCGACATCCGCCAAAACCCTCCGCATGAACCCCTGAACAGCCTCTGGCAACGCCTGAGCGCATGGGGAGCAACCCCTTGACGAGCGCAGAGCAAAGCACACACGGAGTCCCCCCCAATACACCGTGCGCCCCCGAACGTCACTCCTCCCTCGCGGGGGAGTCGAGAAAAGGCGTCCCTCGCCTTTTCTCGGAGGGGGGGCCGCCGACCCAAGCCAGCGCTCTCCCCAAAACGCGAGCCAACGCCCCCGGTGAACCCGGCCATCGACCGCGCGCCAGTCTCCCCGCCCTTTGCCTCATCGCCTTAATCCAAATCTATCGCTTCACCCTGAGCCCCTTCTTTGGAATGCACTGCCGCTTCCACCCCACCTGCTCCGCCTACGCCCTCGAGGCGGTGCGGCGGTTTGGCGCGCTCCGCGGCGGGTGGATGGCGGCCCGCCGCCTCGGTCGCTGCCACCCTTGGCATCCGGGCGGCCTCGATCCCGTCCCAGAGCGGCAAGCCGAGCGCTGATGCTCTCCCCCGAGATTCGTCGCATCGCCCTGATGGTGGCGCTGGCCGCCATCAGCTACCTGCTGCTCTTGGCCTGGAACGAGGACTACGGCGTCGGTTCCGACCCGGCGCCCAACGAGGCGCCGCCGCCGGTCGCTGGCGGTGACGCACCGTTGGTTCCGGCACCTGCAGACGAGCTCCCCGACGCATCCATCGGCGCCGCCGCGGTCCCGGAGACTGTGGAAGAACCCGTGCCCCAGACACCGGAGGACAGCGCGTCCCGCCAGGTGCAGGTGACGACGCCAGAACTGCAACTCACCATCGACCGACTCGGCGGCGATGTGATCGCCTTGGCGCTGCCGAAGTACCCCCGCAGCACGGAAAACGCAACGCCTTTTCGGCTCCTGGCGCAGGACGGCCTGCACACGTATGTCGCCCAAAGCGGGTTGATTGGCCCCGACGGGGTGGACAGCACTGGGGAGCGACCGCTCTACACCACCTTGCGCAGCGAGTACCGCATGGGCGAGGACGACGAGGAACTGGCGGTGGAGCTTCGCCATCAAACAGCCACGGGCATCGAGGTCATCAAGCGCTTCCGCTTCGAGGCCGGCAGCTACGCATTCGATGTCGAGCACGAGATCGACAACGGCAGCGACGCGGATGTGCGGGCTCGCCTCTTCGCGCAGCTCAAGCGTGACGACTCGACGCCCGAGGAGGAAGGCTTCCAGATTGGGCCTCGGCCCTACGTGGGTGCAGCGCTGACCACCCCGGAAGACCGCTACAACAAGGTCGATTTCGACGATGTGGACGAGACGGAGTTTCGCGCCGACGTCACCGGCGGCTGGGTGGCCATGCTGCAGCACTATTTCGTCGTTGCTTGGGTGGCGAATCCTGAGGAACTCAATGCCTACACGGGGCGCCGGCTTGCAGGACTCGGGCGTCCGCTCTATGCCTTCGGCTACGTCGCGCCGGAGTTCCGGGTCGCACCGGGTGCGAGGCAGGTGGTCTCCGCCAAGCTCTATGCGGGGCCAAAGCACCAGGATCGCCTCGAAGCCATCGCCGACAACCTGAGCTTGACCGTGGACTACGGGATTCTTTGGTGGCTGGCGGTGCCGTTGTTCCAGGCGCTGGCCTACATCCAGTCGTGGGTCATCAACTGGGGCGTTGCCATTCTGCTCCTCACGCTGGCGATTAAGCTCGTGCTGTATCCGCTCTCGGCCATCGCCTATCGCTCCGGAGCGAAGATGCGGCGGGTGGCACCGCAGCTCAAGCGCCTGCAGGAGCGCCACGCGGACGACCGCCGCAAGCTGTCGGCGGAGATGATGGAGCTCTACCGGCGCGAGGGCGCCAATCCCTTCGGCGGCTGCCTGCCGATGCTGTTGCAGATGCCGGTGTTCTTCGCGCTCTATTGGGTGCTCTACGAAAGCGTGGAGCTGCGGCAAGCGCCGTTCTTCCTCTGGATCGAGGATCTGTCGGTGATGGATCCGTTCTTCGTCCTGCCGATCCTCATGGGCGGCTCCATGTACCTGATGCAGATGCTGAACCCGCCGATGCCCGACCCCATGCAGGCGCGCATGATGAAGATGATGCCGTTCCTCTTCACCGCCTTCTCCCTGTTCTTCCCGTCTGGCCTCGTGCTTTACTGGCTCGCCAACAATCTGCTCTCGCTCCTCCAACAGTGGTATGTAACCCGCCAAGCAGACCGCGAAGCCGCAGCCTGATCGCGAGGCGCCGAGGCGCCGCCTGGCGGCAGGGGACGCCGGCGGACAGTGCCCAAAACGTGAACTGCGCGCCGTGAAACGCGACACCATCGCCGCCATTGCCACCCCGCCTGGACGCGGCGGCATCGGCGTCGTGCGGGTGTCGGGCGCAGACTTGAGGGAGCTCGTGCAAGCCGTGGTGCGACGGCCTACACCACCGCGACGGGCTGTGTACACAGACTTTCTCGACGCTGACGAGCGCCCGATCGATGCCGGGATTTGCCTGTTCTTCGCCGCTCCAAACTCGTTCACCGGCGAGGATGTGGTGGAGTTCCAGGGACACGGCGGGCCGGTGGTGATGGATCGCCTGCTCGATCGCATGGTGGAGCTGGGCGCTCGCCTCGCGAAGCCGGGCGAGTTCACCGAGCGTGCCTTTCTCAACAAGCGCATGGATCTTGCCCAGGCAGAGGCGGCTCTTGATCTGATCAACAGCGCCTCACGTCGGGCGGCACAGGCGGCGATGCGCTCCCTCGCCGGGGAGTTTTCGGCGCAGGTCCTCGCCTTGGACGGTCGCGTGCGCGAGGCGCGAGTGCATGTGGAGGCGGCCATCGACTTTGCCGACGAAGAGATCGACTTCCTCGAAGATGCCGAGCTGCGGACCCGCATCGACGCCGTGCTTGCCGGCTTGGATGATTTGCTGGCGGAGTCGAGCCGCGGCCAGCTTCTGCGCGACGGCCTCGATGTCGTCATCGCCGGTGCGCCGAACGTAGGAAAATCAAGCCTTCTCAACCGCTTGTCCGCGGAAGATCGGGCCATCGTCACACCGGTCCCGGGCACAACGCGCGATGCCGTGCAGGCGATGATCGAGGTGCAGGGCATTCCGGTTCGCCTCACCGACACGGCTGGATTGAGAGACACGGGCGATGAAGTGGAATCCATCGGCATCGAGCGCGCCCGGCAGGCCATCGCCAATGCAGACGTCGTGCTCGCCGTAACCGACGCCAGTGCGCGGCCCGAAGGGGACCCGAGCTTGGACCCAGCGGAGTGCGAGGCGCGCCGCAGCGCGACGATTTCCGTCGTTAACAAGATCGACCTAACCGGTGCAGCTCCAGGACGGACCGGCAAAACGATCTACGTATCCGCGCTCACCGGTACCGGCATTGACGACCTAAAACGTCGCATCGCCGAGCTCGGAGGAATCGCCCCCACGGAAGGCGCATACCTAGCCCGCCGCCGCCACGTCGAAGCCCTGGAAGCAGCCCGAGCCTGTGCGCAGCGCGCCCTGCAGCGCACCCGGGAAGGCACCGGCGAGCTCGCCGCGGAGGAACTGCGTCTGGCTCACGAAGCCCTCGGCAGCATCGTCGGCATCACCACCACCGACGAACTCTTGGGCGACATCTTCAGCGCCTTCTGCATCGGGAAGTGAGGCCGATTTGCGCGCTGTTCCCTTACGCGGACAGCGGCTACGCTCAATCCATCAAGCGCCTTGCCAGTGTGTCTCGTCCGGTCCCGCGAACGTCGGCAACGCCCCTTCTAGATGCCGCATCACCGCCAGCACGATGTCCTCGCGCCAGGGATTAGCGACAACTTGCACGCCGATGGGCACGCCGGACGAGGCGGTTCCGCCACGAACGACGCCGGCGGGCCAGCCGGTCAGGTCGTACGCTTCGGTGTAGCTCGCGTCCGTGGAGGGGAACGGTGAATCTCCCGGTGCCGGATGCACCGGTGCCGGATGCGCGTTGACCGGCGAGATGAGCACGTCGTATTGCGCCATGTGCTGCTGCATCCGACGGCGAAAGCCCTCGAACCGCGCAAGCTGCTGCGTGAGTGCCCCACCGCTGACCACACCGCTCTCCGGAGCTTTTGCGAACGACTGGAACCAGTTGTTCGCATAGTCCTCGACCCCGGTGCCCGCCTCGTCGAGCAGCGCCCGCACGCCCGCATGCGCGCCCACCGCCCAGAAGCCGCCGCCAACGGAGGTGGTCTCCTCAACCCCGTCGAGACGGTCGCGCTGCGTTTCCAGCCCCGCATCTGTAAGGATCCCCTCGGCCCGCTCGACCACCGCCAAGGTCTCGTCATCGGGTCTCGCGACACCGTTGTCCATCATCACGGCGCAGCGAAGCCCCTTCAGCGCCACGGCACTCGAATCCGCAAGCGGAACCGGCGCGATGCGGGTGTCCAAGCCATCCGGCCCCCAAATCACCCCCAGGATCAGCTCGAGGTCCGCCACGCTCCTGGCCATCGGCCCAGCGTGGCTGAGAAAGTCGGTCAACATCCCAGGCGGCAAGCACAGCCCGGTGCGCGGGACGCTGCCGCTGGTCGGCTTGATCCCGACCGTGCCGCAGGCATGCGACGGCACGCGGATGCTGCCGCCATAGTCGGTGCCAATGTCGAACGACGTGAGCGCGGCGGCGATGGCAGCCGCCGCGCCGCCACTGCTCCCTCCCGGCGAGCGTCCGAGGTCGAAGGGGTTGTTCGTGAACCCATGGATCCGGTTGTGCGTCTCGAACGAGAGCGTGAACTCGGGGGTGTTGGTCTTGCCGAGGAGAATCGCGCCGGCGTCCTTCAGCCGCCGCACGACCGTCGCATCTGCCTCAGGCACGAAATCCTTGCGCCCAAGCGTCCCCCAAGTGGAAACCGTGCCAGCCGTGTCGAAGCAATCCTTGATGGTCATCGGCACGCCATGCAGCGGCCCCAGCGAACCGCCGTCCGCGACCGCTTGATCGGCATCCTTCGCCCGCTCCCGTGCGTCCTCGGCCAACGCCACCACCGCATTCAGCGCCGGATTGAAGCGCTTGATCCGATCGAGATACAGCGCCACCAACTCTTGGCTGGCAAGCTCGCCAGAGCGAATCAGCGCCGCCTGCGCCGTCGTCGAGAGATATGCAGGAGAATCCATCGCGTTCGCCATGTTCGCGGCCCCGTCTAGCTCGGAATGCGCTTGCCGACCTGCTAGCGCTAGGAATGGTCCAACAAGCGCCGGAACGGCTTTCACTGCCGTTCGTCGGGAAACCCCGCGCCGCCCCACCCTCGCGACCGACAAGCCGAATCTGAAGAAATGCCAAGGCCCGGCAATGTAGCACGCCACCTGAACGAGACGAGGTATAGGCGCCGATTGGTTGTGGTTGGTGTCTCACTATGACTTGCCGAGCGCTTGGCGCGTCGTACTCTGGAGACACCAACTGGCCATGAGCCAAGTTCCTAACAGTGCCCTCTAGCCGTATAGTTGCCTGTTCGCTTTGCGAGCTTGGCGGAACGAGCGTGATCATCCACCCGGAACGGTTCGATGTCGTCGTGATCGGCGGCGGCCATGCCGGCGTCGAGGCGGCGCTCGCGAGTGCGCGCAAAGGCGCCTCGACGTTGCTGCTCACGCAAAGCCTCGAAACCATCGGTCAAATGTCCTGCAATCCAGCCATCGGCGGCATCGGCAAGTCGCATCTGGTGCGCGAGATCGATGCTTTGGGCGGGGCGATGGCCGTGGCTGGCGATCGTGCCGGCATCCAGTTCCGGACGCTGAACGAGAGCAAGGGTGCGGCGGTGCGCGCCACCCGTGCACAAGCCGATCGCAGCCTGTATCGCGGCGAAGTGCGTCGCATCGTAGAGTCGCAGCCGAACCTGTCGCTGTTTCAGCAGCCGGTGGTGGACCTCTGGGTGGAAGACGACACGGTGCGTGGCGTCGATACGGCGATGGGGCTTCGGTTCACGACGAACCGCGTCGTGCTTGCTACCGGCACGTTCCTCGGCGGGCGCATTCACGTCGGCCTCGAAACGGCGCCCGGAGGGCGTGCTGGCGATGCCCCGTCGAATCGGCTCGCCGAACGCCTGCGGCAACTCCCGCTGCGGGTCGGCAGGCTGAAGACCGGCACGCCGCCGCGCATCGACGGTCGCAGCGTCGACTTCTCGGCCATGGAGGTGCAGCCGAGCGCCGAGCCGCGGCCGACACTTTCGTTCCTGACAAGCACAGGCGACCATCCGCGTCAGGTGCCGTGCCACATCACCCACACCAATCCCGCGACACACGAGATCATCCGCGGGGCGCTCGATCGCTCGCCCATGTTCAGCGGCGCCATCGAAGGCGTGGGGCCTCGCTACTGCCCCTCCATCGAGGACAAGGTGGTGCGCTTCCGGGAGCGCCAGAGCCATCAGGTGTTCGTCGAGCCGGAAGGGCTCGACACGCCCGAGCTCTATCCCAACGGCATCTCCACGAGCCTCCCGTTCGACGTGCAGCTTCGCGCCGTGCGCAGCATTCGCGGCTTCGAGAACGCGAGCATCACTCGCCCGGGCTACGCCATCGAGTACGACTTCTTCGACCCCCGCGACTTGGCGCCGTCCCTCGAAACCAAGGTGATCGAAGGGCTCTACTTCGCGGGGCAAATCAACGGCACCACGGGCTACGAAGAAGCCGCTGCGCAAGGGCTGCTCGCCGGCATCAATGCCGCCCGCGCCGCAGCCGGCGAGCCGGCATGGTGCCCGGCGCGCCACGAGGCCTACATCGGCGTCTTGGTGGACGACCTCATCAACCTGGGCGCCAGCGAGCCATACCGGATGTTCACCAGTCGTGCCGAATACCGGCTCCGGCTGCGCCAGGACAACGCCGACTTGCGCTTAACGCCGCTCGGGCGCGAACTCGGGGTCGTGGACGACGCGCGCTGGCAGGTGTTCACCGATCGGCGAGCGCGGATCGACCGCTTGCGGCGCGAGCTTCACGGTCAGCGCGTTCACCCTGGCAGCAACCTTGCACGCGCCCTCGAACGGGAGAGCGGTGCAGCCTTGGCGAAGGACGCGACGCTGCTTGACCTGCTCAAGCGACCGAGCGTCACCGCCGCTTCGCTGCTTGAGGCGGGTGTGGCGGCAGACGAGGCAGCGCTGGCGCAAGTGGAAATCGATGCCAAATACGCCGGCTACATCCGCCGCCAGGACGAAGAGATCGAACAGAGTCAGGAAGACGACAACGCGCCACTGCCGCGGGACTTCGACTACGCCTCGGTGGCTGGGCTGTCGAACGAGGTGCGCGAACGGCTGCGGGAGCGGCTGCCGGCCACGGTCGCGCAAGCGTCACGGGTTCCGGGCATCACTCCAGCTGCGCTTTCGCTGCTACGGGTGCATTCGCGCCGTCACGCCGAGGCGGACAACACGACCGACGATCAAGCGCAGCGGGCCTAACGGCAGTGGCCGTCGTGGCCCCCAACATCGACGGCGTGGACGCCTCGCTCGCGCAATACGCGAGCTTGGTGCGGCGCTGGAGCAAGGTGCGGAACCTCGTCAGCCCTCGCGACCTCGATAGGCTCGAGAAGCGCCACATCCAAGACAGCCTCTCGCTCCTCGGGTTTCTTCAAGCGCCGCCACTGCCAGACGTTCCGCCACAGAATGGCTGTCGCTGGAAGCTCGTGGACGTAGGCGCCGGCGCAGGATTTCCGGGCATACCGCTGGCGATTGCTTGCCCCGACCTTCAAGTCACGCTGGTCGAACGCAGCGAGGTGAAGGGGCGTTTCCTGCGCCAGGCAGTGATCGAACTAGGCCTCACGAACGCGACGGTCTGCGTCGCTGATGCCGATTCCATCGCGCCTGGTACGTTCCACGCTGCCACGGCTCGGGCCGTGGCGCCGCCGCACAAGGCGTGGCCCCTGCTCAGGCGCCTGCTGCGGCCCGATGGCGTGGCGCTCCTGCAGACGGGGCGCGCGCTGCCGCCTTCGCTGTTCCCGGACGGACGCATTGTCAAAGCCATCCAGATCGGCGAATCGCATATTGCTGCAGTCTGCCGCGCCGACGCACCGAGCTCTTCTTTCGAGGGGAAGCCCCTCGCGCTCCCCCGCGCTGAGGGCTCTTTGTTCGAGGGGAAGCCCCTCGTGCACCCCCGCGCTGAGGGCTCTTTCTTCGAGGGGAAGCCCCTCGCGCTCCCCCACGCTGAAGGCTCCGGCCCGTGACGGGCAGCGCGACCCCGTCCGCCAAGGCACCGGCCAGCGCGCACCGCATCGCCGTCGCGAACCAGAAGGGCGGCGTCGGCAAGACCACCACGAGCGTCAATCTCGCCGCCTCCCTTACCCTGACCGGTGCCCGCACATTGCTGGTGGACATGGACCCCCAGGGCAATGCCACCATGGGTGCTGGGGTGGACAAGAACACGCTCGACGCCGGCGCGTACGAGTGGCTGATGGACGCCGCAGCGGACCGCGACGTGTACCGAGAGTGCGCCACGGGCTTTCAGCTCGTGCCCGCCAACGGCGACCTCACCGCGGCGGAGGTTCGCCTGCACGACCAGGACCAGCGGGCCCACCGGCTGCGCGAACGTCTCGATGCCTCGGGCGAAGCCTTCGACTACGTGCTGATCGACTGCCCGCCGTCCCTGAGCCTGCTGACGCTGAACGCCCTGATGGCAGCCGATGCGGTGCTGATCCCAATGCAATGCGAGTATTACGCCCTCGAAGGGCTTTCGGCATTGCTCGATACCATCGACGGCGTGCGCCAAAGCGGCAATTCCGCGCTGGCGGTGGAGGGCATCCTGCGCACCATGTACGACCCCCGCAACAGTCTCACGCGCGATGTGTCGCGCCAGCTCATCGAGTACTTCGGCGACAGCGTGTACCGAACGGTCATCCCCCGCAATGTTCGGCTTGCCGAAGCGCCCAGTCACGGCCTGCCGGCGATCCTCTACGACCGCCACTGCCGCGGTGCGGTTGCCTACCTCGCCTTGGCGGCGGAACTGCGACGGCGGCGCGAGGGCGGCATGAAGGAGGCGTCATGAAGCCGCCGGAACGGCCCGTGGTTCGCCGGCGCGGGCTGAACCGAGGCCTTGAAGCATTGCTCGCCCGGCCTGAAGGTGCCGGCGAAGGCGGGCACGCTGTCGGCGGAGGGCTGTACCCGAACCTGCCGCTCGACACGGTGTACTCCGGTCCGCACCAACCGCGCCGGGCGGTGGATCCGCAAGCCCTGGAGGAGTTGGCGCAATCGATTCGTGCGCAAGGCGTGATCGAGCCGATCATCGTCCGGCCCCGCGCGTCCGGCGGCTACGAGATCGTCGCTGGCGAGCGTCGCTGGCGCGCTGCCCAGCTCGCGGGCCTCGAGACCATACCCGCGGTGGTGCGCAGCATCAGCGACCGCGATGCGATGGCGGTGGCGCTGATCGAGAACATCCAGCGCGAGGACTTGAATGCGCTCGAGGAAGCCGCAGCACTCAAGCGCTTGATCGAAGAGCATTCCCTTACGCAGCAGGAGGTTGCGGACGCGGTTGGCAAATCCCGCACCGCCGTGGCGAACCTCCTACGCCTGCTGAAGCTCGCGCCGGAAGTGCGGGAGCTGCTGCTCGCCGGCAATCTAGAGATGGGCCACGCTCGAGCCCTACTCCCGTTGCCGCTCGCAAGCCAAGCCAGCACAGCGGCCCAGGTAGCCAAGCGAAAAATGTCGGTACGCGAAACCGAGGTTTTGGTGCGAACGATGCTGACCGACAAACGCACCTCGAAACCGCGCGCTGAGCCGGACGCCGACACCCGACGGCTAGAGCGCGAACTCGGCGAACGTCTGGGCGCGCCCGTCTCCATCGGCTTCAATCGCCGAACCGGCGCCGGCCGCGTCGTGATCCGCTACACCAGCATCGACGGACTGGAAACGATCCTGAACCACCTGCGTCACCCCCCACCCAAGAAACCGGGACGATCTCGCGGCGACGCGCACTCAAGGGGGGACTGACACGGGGGAAGCCCACGAGTTCGCGTAGCGAACTGCCAACGCGCCCGCAAGGGCGCGCCAGCATCGGCGGACTGGAAACGATCCTGAACCACCTGCGCCACCGCCCACCGAGAAAGTCAGGACGCTCTTGACGACGCCCACGCAAGAGGGGGCTGACCCAAGAGGTCCCCAGCGAAGTTCGTGCCGCCACGACTCTTCGCCTGTTCGCCAAAAGCGTTGAAGCACGCAAAACCCGTCCGTATAATGCGCGCCGCTTCGCACACCGGTTCGGCCTGATCTACCGAACTTCGTCCACATCGATCCTCTGCTGGCGTGCCCTCCTTTGGGGCGAGGTCGCGCAGGGGTCGGTTGGTGCCGGGTCCATTCGCAGGCGGACCGGTTAAGTGCAGGCACCTTGGCTGGTTGTGCTCGTCCAGGCAGGGTTGACCGGGGTTGCTGCCGCAATTGCGGCGGGCGCTTCGGCGGGAACGGTCGGTTACAGTGCCGCCAGCGCGATGCTCGGCGGGGCGGCGGTGGTGCTGCCTCAAGCTTGGTACGCATGGGCGGTTGGCCGCACCAAGGCCGCCAACGCGACGGCAGAGGCGTATGGCCTCTTGTTGCGCTGGTTTGCCAAGGTGGCGCTGATCTCTGCTCTCGCGGTGGCGGGATTCTTGGTCGGCGTGCAGGCAGCGGCATTTCTTGGCGGATTCGTCGCCGCGCTGGTGGGGCAATTGCTCGCACCAGCACTGATTGGCCGGGGCAGAGCAACAGAGCGAAGGGGTTCCCCTCGCAAGAACAAGGCTTCGGACAGTCCGGGGCATCGATCAGGAGCTTAGGGCGCAAGACGCGATATGGCCGAATCGAGCGGCGACTACATCAAGCACCACCTCACGAATCTCACCTACGGCCAGCATCCGGACGGAACGTGGGGATTCGCCGAGAATGCCGAACAGGCGGCAGCGATGGGCTTCTGGTCCATCAACGTCGATTCCATGGCGTGGGCTGTGGCGTTGGGTGTCCTTTTCTGCGTCATCTTTGGAATCGCCGCCCGTCGAGCCACCGCCGGCGTCCCCGGCGGCTTGCAGAACGCCGTCGAGATGATCGTTGATTTCATTGACGACACAGTCTCGAGCATCTTCCAGCATCGCAACGACCTCATCGCACCCATGGCACTCACCATCTTCGTCTGGGTGTTCCTGATGAACCTCATGGACTTGGTGCCGGTGGACTGGATTCCCGAAGCCGCCAAGCTCATGGGCGTCGAGTTCATGAAGGTGGTGCCCTCCACCGACCCCAACATCACCCTCGGCATGGCGCTGGCCGTATTCATCCTCGTCATCTTCTACAGCATCAAGGTGAAGGGCATCGGCGGCTTCCTGAAGGAACTCCTCTGCCACCCGTTCGAAGCCCCCAAAGGCGGCAACCCGGCGGTGCGGGGGCTGCTGATCGTCATCCTCGCGCCGATTAACCTCATTCTCGAAGGCGTCACGCTGCTCGCCAAACCCGTCTCCCTGGGCCTCAGGCTGTTTGGCAACCTCTACGCCGGCGAGATGATCTTCATCCTCATCGCCCTCATGTACGGCGGCATTGTCATCGGCGTCTTCGGCGCCGCGCTGCAATGGGCCTGGGCCATGTTCCACGTCCTCATCATCACCCTGCAGGCGTTTATCTTCGCCGTCCTCACGGTGGTGTACCTCGCTCAGGCCCATGACGTGGAGGAAGACCACTGAACCCAAAAGCCCACAACCCCAACGAAAGGAGTTAAGCGAACCGTGGAGATGTCAGTTCTCTTGTACATTGGCGCGGGCCTGATGATCGGCCTCGGCGCCGTCGGCGCCGCCATCGGCGTCGGCCTGCTCGGCGGCAAGTTCATGGAAGGCGTTGCGCGCCAGCCGGAACTCTTGCCTACGCTCAGGACCCAGCTCTTCATCATCCTGGGCCTCGTGGACGCAGTGCCGATCATCGGCGTCGGCGTCGCCCTCTACGTGATGTTCGTGGTCGCCTGACACACGGCGACCTCTATCCCCTCGCCGCCGCCACGGCGGCACCCGCGCCTAAAGGAGGAGACGACATGAACATCACGGCGACGCTCATCGGCCAGACGCTGGCCTTCGCCGTGTTCGTCTGGACCTGCTGGAAGTTCATCTGGCCGGTGCTGATTTCCGCCATGCGGGAGCGGCAGAAGACCATCGCAGACGGGCTGGAGGCTGCCGACAAGGCGCAGCGTGACCTTGAGCACGCCGAGGCCCGCGCCGAAGAGCATTTGAGCGGCGCCCGCGCCGAAGCACGCCAGATCGTCGAGCAGGCTCGCGGCCAAGCCGCCGAAATGGTGGAGGAAGCGAAGTCGGTGGCGCAAGCCGAGCGGGAACGCATCCTGGAGGCCGCGCAAGCGGACATCGAGCAGGAAATGAACCGCGCCCGCGAAGCGCTCAGGGGCCGCGTGGCCGAACTCGCCATCGCCGGCGCCTCGCGCATCGTCTCGGCGGACCTCGACCGCTCCCGGCACGACGCCTTGCTCGACAAGCTGGCGGCGGAGCTCTAGGTGGCGGAGACCGCAACCCTTGCCCGCCCCTACGCCGGGGCGGCGTTCGACATCGCCCGCGAGGCGGATCGACTCGACCAGTGGTCGCGCCAGCTTGCGAGCCTGGCTGCGGCTGCCGACGTGGACGAGGTGCAGGAGTTCATCGCCTTGCCATCGCTGCCGGGGCCCGTCAAGGCGCAGCGGATCATCGACCTCTTGGGCGATGAGCTCGGCACCGATGCCCGCCGCTTCGTGCATGTGCTGGCAGACAACAAGCGGCTCGACATCCTGGGCGAAATCGCGAGCCAGTTCGAAGCGTTGAAGGCCGCGGCGGAACGCACCTTGGACGTCGAGATCGTCAGCGCCGTGCAACTCACCGATAGCCAACTCGCCGGCTTTGTTGAAGGCCTTTCGCAGCGCTTCGGCCAGGAGATCGAGGTGGCGACGAGAGTGGACGAGGACGTCGTCGGCGGCGCCGTCATCCGCGCCGGCGACACCGTGATCGACGGCAGTGTGCGCGGCCGCATCGCCAAACTCACCGAGGCGCTCCTTCGAACATGACGATTCGATTCGTCTCCATTTGCCAGCAGTTCGCGCTAGCGAACTGCCGACGCGCCCGTAGGGCGCGCAAGGACAGGGCACAACGACCATGCAGCAACTGAATCCTTCGGAAATCAGCGACATCATCAAGAGTCGCATCCACAATCTGGATGTCACCGCACAGGCACAGAACGAGGGCACCATCGTCAGCGTGTCCGACGGCATCGTCCGCGTGCATGGCCTGGCCGAAGCGCAATACGGCGAGATGATCGAATTCCCCGGCGCCGAGGGCGGCGGGGTCGTCACCGGCATGGCGCTCAACCTCGAGCGCGACTCGGTGGGCGTGGTGGTGCTCGGCGATTACGAGGGCCTCTCGGAAGGCATGACGGCGCGTTGCACCAAGCGCATTCTCGAGGTCCCCGTGGGGCGCGAACTGCTTGGTCGCGTCGTCAACGCCCTGGGCGAACCGGTGGACGGCAAGGGCCCCATCGCCGCCACCGAAACCGCGCCCATCGAGAAGGTGGCGCCTGGCGTGATCGCCCGGCAATCGGTGGACCAGCCGGTGCAGATGGGCATCAAGTGCATCGACTCCATGGTGCCCATCGGCCGCGGCCAGCGCGAGCTCATCATCGGCGACCGGCAGATCGGCAAGACCGCCATTGCCGTCGACGCTGTGATCAACCAAAAGGGCACCGGCATCAAGTGCGTTTACGTCGCCATCGGCCAGAAGATGTCCACCATCGCCAACATCGTGCGCACGTTCGAGGAGAACGGCGCCATGGAGCACACCATCGTCGTCGCCGCCTCCGCTTCGGAACCGGCGCCGATGCAATACATCTCGCCCTATTCCGGCTGCGCCATGGGCGAGTTCTTCCGCGACCACGGCGAAGACTGCCTCATCATCTACGACGACCTCACGAAGCAAGCATGGGCATACCGGCAAATCTCCCTGCTGCTGCGCCGCCCGCCGGGCCGCGAGGCGTATCCGGGCGATGTCTTCTACCTGCACTCCCGCCTGCTCGAACGAGCTTCAAGAGTGAACGCGGAGTACGTCGAGCAGCAGACGAACGGCGAAGTGAAGGGCCAGACCGGTTCGCTCACCGCGCTGCCGATCATTGAGACGCAAGCCGGTGACATGTCGGCCTTCGTGCCCACCAACGTCATCTCCATCACCGACGGGCAGATATTCCTCGAGCTCGACCGATTCAACTCCGGCATCCGCCCCGCCATGAGCCCCGGCATCTCCGTCTCCCGGGTGGGCGGCTCGGCGCAGGTGCCGTTCATCAAGAAGATCTCCGGCGGCATCAAGCTCGCCCTCGCGCAGTACCGCGAGCTCGCGGCCTTCTCGCAGTTTGCCTCCGACCTCGACGAAGCCACGCGTCGCCAGCTCGACCACGGTGCCCGCGTCGAAGAGCTGATGAAGCAGAACCAGTATTCGCCCATGTCGGTGGCAGAGATGGGGCTGGTGCTGTTCGCGGCATCGGAAGGCTACCTCGAAGACGTGCCGGTGGAGGGTGTGCTCGACTTCGAGCGTGACTTGCTCGCCTACATGAAAGCCGAACACGGCGAGTGGATGGCGAACATCACCGCCACCGGCGACCATTCGGACGAGATCGTCGAGTACATGAAGAACGCCATCGAGGCGTTCAAGCAAGGCCACAGCTACGAATAGAGCGCCCTAGCGCAAAACCGTAAGGGCGGGGCTTGTCCCCGCCCGCATGGCGAAACCAAAAGCGGAAACGACATCATGGCGGCAGGCCAGGAAATCAAGAAGAAGATCGGCAGCGTCCAGACGACGCAGAAGAGCACCCGCGCCATGCAGATGGTGGCGGCGAGCCGGATGCGCCGCACCCAGGACAAGATGCGCGAGGGTCGCCCGTACTCGCGCCGCATCGCCGAGGTGATCGGCCATCTCGCCAACGCCCGCCCGGAACACCGCCACACGTACATGGACGAGCGCGAGGTGAAGCGCATCGGCTACATCGTCGTGTCCACCGATCGCGGTCTCTGCGGCGGCCTCAACGTCAACCTGTTCCGGTTGCTGCTGAGGGAAATGCAGTCTTGGAGCGAGCGCAGCGTCGAGGCGGAAATGGCGCTCGTCGGCAACAAAGCGCTGCAGTTTTTCCGCTCGGTAGGCGGCACGGTGTCGGCCACGGTGGCGGACGTAGGCGAGACGCCGGAAGTGGCCGACCTCATCGGCGGCGTCAAGGTGATGTTCGATGCCTTTGAGCAGGGTCGCATCGACCGGCTCGAGATCGCCAGCAACGAGTTCGTCAACACCATGACCCAGCGCCCCTTCATCCGCCAGTTGCTGCCCTTGGCGCCAGCCGACGGCGATGAGTTCAAGCACGCCTGGGACTATCTCTACGAGCCGGACGCCCGCGCCCTCATCGAGGGGCTGGTACAGCGCTACGTCGAGTCGCAGGTGTATCAGGCGGTGGTGGAGAACACGGCCTGCGAGCAGGCGGCGCGAATGATTGCGATGAAAAACGCCACCGACAACGCCGAAGAGATCGTTACAGAGCTGAATCTGCTCTACAACAACGCCCGTCAGGCGGCCATCACGCAGGAAATCGCCGAGATCGTCGGCGGCGCCGCGGCGGTCTGACGGCAAGCGGCGCGAAACAAAGCCCCCACGGACACATTCGAGAGGTCAAGCATGTCAAGCGGCAAGGTGGTGCAGATTATCGGCGCGGTCATCGACGTCGAGTTCGACCGGGAAGAGGTGCCGAAGGTCTATGACGCCTTGAGCGTCACCGAGACCGGGCTCACCTTGGAAGTGCAGCAGCAACTCGGCGACGGGGTGGTGCGCTGCATCGCCATGGGCTCGTCCGAGGGCATGTCCCGGGGCCTTGCCGTCTCCAACACCGGAGGGCCGATCTCGATTCCGGTGGGCGAAGAAACCCTCGGCCGCATCATGGACGTGCTTGGCAACGCCATCGACGAGAAGGGCCCCATCAACGCCCGCGAGAAGCTCCCCATCCACCGCAAGGCGCCAGCCTACGAAGACCAGAAGGGCGGTAACGAGCTGCTCGAAACCGGCGTGAAGGTGATCGACCTCATGTGCCCGTTCGCCCGCGGCGGCAAGGTGGGCCTGTTCGGCGGTGCCGGCGTCGGCAAGACGGTGACCATGCTCGAGCTCATCCGCAACATCGCCATCGAGCACTCGGGCCTCTCGGTGTTCGCCGGAGTCGGCGAGCGCACCCGCGAGGGCAACGACTTCTACTACGAGATGCAGGACGCCGGCGTCCTCGACAAGCTCTCGCTGGTGTTCGGCCAGATGAACGAACCCCCCGGCAACCGCCTGCGCGTCGGCCTCACGGGCCTCACGCTAGCCGAGAAGTTCCGCGACGAAGGCCGCGACGTGCTGCTCTTCGTGGACAACATCTACCGCTACACGCTCGCCGGAACGGAAGTCTCGGCGCTGCTCGGACGCATGCCTTCGGCGGTGGGCTACCAGCCGAACTTGGCCGAGGAGATGGGCATCCTGCAAGAGCGCATCACCACCACCAAGACCGGCTCCATCACCTCGGTGCAGGCCATCTACGTGCCGGCGGACGACCTCACCGACCCGTCGCCAGCCACCACGTTCGCCCACCTCGACTCCACCATCACGCTGAACCGCGCCATCACCGACCTCGGCATCTACCCGGCGGTGGACCCCTTGGACTCCTCGAGCCGCCAGCTAGACCCGAACATCGTCGGCGCAGAGCACTACAACGTCGCCCGCGGCGTCCAGCAGGTGCTGCAGCGCTATCAGGAACTGAAGGACATCATCGCCATCCTCGGCATGGACGAACTCTCCGAGGATGACAAGGCGCTCGTCTATCGCGCCCGCAAGATGCAGCAGTTCTTCAGCCAGGCCATGTTCGTCGCTGAGCAGTTCACCGGCCAGCCCGGCGACTACGTCTCCCGCGAAGACACGGTGCGCAGCTTCAAGGCGATCTTGGACGGCGAGTGCGACGACATGCCGGAACAGGCGTTCTACATGGTCGGCACCATCGAAGCCGCCCGCGAGAAGGCCAAGACGCTCTAGGCCGGCCGCAAAGAGGACGCAAGCAATGGCTACCACCATGCACTGCCACATCGTCAGCGCCGAGCAGGAGATCTTCTCCGGCGAAGTGACGATGGTGTCCCTCAAGGGCTCCTTGGGCGAACTCGGCATCCTCCCCGGCCACACCCCGCTCCTGACCGGCATCCTCCCCGGCGTAGTCCGCCTAACCCAACCGGACGGCGAAGAGGAAGTCTTCTACGCCTCCGGCGGCTACCTGGAAGTCCAGCCCGGCATCGTTACGGTCCTGGCCGACACGGCCTTGCGCGCGGAAGACATCGACGAAGCCGCCGCCCTAGAAGCCCAACGCCAAGCCGAAAACGCCTTGGAGAACGCAGCGGCCGAAATCGAATACGGGGCAGCAGCCGCCCAACTTGCGGCAGCCACGGCGCAACAACGTACGCTGGAAGAGCTGCGAAAGCGTCGGCGGTAGCAGCCTTACATCTGAATGGCACATCGGCAAGCTGCTGCTCGCGCCGTGGCGGAGTGGCGGCATAGCGCGCGCATTGGGCGCATTGCGAGGGCAGGATGCTCGCCTCCCAAGGCCCTCGCTCCGACGCGCTCCAGGACCAGGCCGTCCCGCTGGTTACGTTGGCATTGACGACCGCAGGTCGAATCCGAGAGGCTTCGCGACCAAACACAGCCCGGATGCTTGGTGAAGACTCTTCCGCCGTCCGTTGCTTTCTATCGGCAGACCCCGGAGTTCACCGAAGGGACCATCCCCGCTGGGCTCACGAGGGCGCATCGGACAAAGTCTGGCGTCTGGGGCCGGATCGTCGTTTCGCGAGGTCGGCTCTTGTATCGCGTTCTCGGCTCACGGGCGGGCGAGTTCACGCTGGCTGCCGGCAATCCGGGCATCGTCGAGCCAGGGGTCGAGCACGAGGTGGAACCGTTGGGGAAGGTGAACTTTCACGTCGAGTTCTATCGCTGAAGTGGCCGGACGGGGTGTGGAAGTTGGATCCCTCGCCCCCGAGGGCTGCGTCCTGATAAAGTCGCCCAATGGATGAACCGGCCTCGGAACTCGCGCGCGAAGACTGCGTGGCGTGTCGCCCGGGCAGTCCGAAGATGACGGCGGAAGAGGCCGCGAATCTCTTGGCCGAGCTGCCGGACTGGACGATTGCGTCGGTCGCTGGCATAGACCGCTTGACGTGCCGCTTTGCGTTCCCGAGCTTCGCCAAAGCCCTTGCGTTTGCGAACCGCGTCGGCGAGCTGGCGGATGCCGCGGACCATCACCCGGAAATCACCATCGAATGGGGTGCCGCCACCGTAAGCTGGTGGACGCACACCATCGGCGGCCTGCACCGCAACGACTTCATCATGGCTGCCCGCACCACACAGGCGGGCCGCTGACGGTCAGCCCGACTGGGCTTTCTGCGCACTTGCGTCGAACGGTTTTTCTCGAAGCTTCCTGCCAAGTTGTTGCGCGCACCTTCCCGAAAGGCGACGCATTGCGGAAACATCCGGTTGCAGGGTGGCTCCTATAATCTGCCGCTTGCCCTTCGCGTGAAGGCATGGAGACGCATGGAGCGGGAATCTTCACTGGAAGTGATTGTGCTAGCGGCTGGAGCTGGCACGCGGATGCGCTCTCGGCTGCCGAAGATGCTGCATTGTGTTGGTGGGCGGCCCTTACTTGGGCATGTGCTAGATGCGGCGGGGGTTTTGCAGCCGGCGGCCTTGCGGGTGGTGGTTGGCGAGGGGGCGGAGACGGTACGGGCAGCGTTTTCGGCTCGAACCGACGTCCACTGGACTTTGCAGCGCGAACGCAAGGGCTCGGGTCATGCGGCGATGCAGGCGCTGCCGGATGTGGCCGACGACGCCACGGTGCTCGTGCTTGCTGGCGACGTGCCGCTCGTTCGGGCGGAGGTGCTTGAGCAGTGCGTGGCCGGTGCCGTTTCCGGCTTGGCGCTGGTTACGGCGCATGTCGGGCAACCCGCCGGCTTCGGTCGCATCGAGCGCTCGGCGGATGGTCGCGTCACCGGAATCGTTGAGGAACGCGACGCCACACCCGAACAGAAGGCCATCGGCGAGATCAACACGGGAATCCTCGCCGCGCCCGCCGCCGTGCTCAGCGAACTGCTCGGCGAAGTGGGTGCCGACAACGCCCAGAGCGAGCATTACCTCACCGATGTCGTTGGCCTTGCGGCGCATCGCGGCATCTCCATCCACACGGTGGAGGGAGGAGCGACGGAAGCCCTCGGCGTCAACGACCGGCGCCAGTTGGCGCAAGCGGAACGGCAGTGGCAGCGTGCGCAAGCGGAGCGACTGATGGCCGGCGGCACCACCATCGCCGACCCCGCTCGATTGGACATCCGTGGCCGCCTCACCGCCGGGCAGGACTGCTTCATCGACATCAACGTCGTCTTCGAGGGGGAGGTCACGCTCGGCGACGACGTTGTCGTGGAGGCAGGCTGCGTAATCCGCGACGCCACGGTCGGCGATGGTGCCCACATCAAGCCCCACAGCGTCATCGACGGCGCCGTGATCGGCCGCCGCTCGGAAATCGGTCCCTTCGCCCGGCTGCGCCCAGGCACGGAGCTCGGTGAAGCGGTTCGCATCGGCAACTTTGTGGAGACGAAGAAGGCGCGGCTAGGCGACGGCGTGAAGGCGAGCCACCTCGCCTATCTCGGCGATGCCGCGATTGGCAAGGACAGCAACGTTGGCGCCGGCACCATCACCTGCAACTATGACGGCGTCGACAAGCACGAGACGCAAGTGGGGGAAGGCGCATTCATCGGCACCAATTCGACCCTTGTAGCGCCCCTCACCATTGAAGACCAGGCATACATCGCCGCCGGCTCAACCGTCACCACCCGCGTTCCCAAGGAGGGTCTTGCCGTCGGCCGGGCTCGCCAGCGCAACATCTCCGGTTGGTCCCCGCCAGCCAAGCGCAAGGCACGGAAGAAGCCGGCGTGATGGAACGCATCTCGCCCGTCCCTGCCTTGGACTTGCCATGTGCGGGATAGTCGGCGCAGTCACCAGTCGCCAAGCGCAAGCGATTCTCCTTGCCGGGCTGCACCGGCTTGAGTATCGCGGCTACGACTCGGCCGGCATGGCCATCGTCGGCGAAAACGGCATCGAACGTCGGCGAACGGTTGGCAACGTGCAGGAACTCGACGATGCCCTCATGGCCGCGCCGCTTGCCGGCGTCACCGGTATCGCGCACACGCGCTGGGCCACCCACGGCGTCCCTGCGGTCAGCAATGCCCACCCGCACGTCGCCGGCGACGGTCGCATTGCGCTCGTCCACAACGGCATCATCGAAAACTACGAGCGCCTGCGTGAAGAGCTCAAGCAGGGAGGGTGCCGGTTCGAGTCGGACACGGACTCCGAAGTGATCGCCCATCTGGTGGACGAGTGTCTCCGCCGCAACCCTGAGATGGAGCTGCGCGACGCGGTGCGCGAGGCGGCTCGCCGACTTGAAGGCGCTTTCGCGCTAGCCGTGATTTGTGCCAATGACCCAAGCCGCATCGTCGCCATGCGCGTCGGCAGCCCGCTCGTGGTTGGCCTCGGCATTGGCGAGAACTTTGTCGCCTCGGACGTGCCGGCGCTGCGACCCGTTACCGACCGTTTCCTCATCCTGGAGGAGGGAGACCTCGTCGAACTCACGGCAGCCGGCATCACGGTGTGGGATTTCCAGGACGAAACCGCCGTTCGCACCACCCTTCGCATCACCACCGACACCGGCGATGCCGACCGCGGCAACTACCGCCACTACATGCACAAGGAAATTCACGAACAGCCGCAAACCGTGCGCGATGCCCTGGAAGGTCGGGTGGGCCGTGCCCGCGTGCTCGAGCCGGCATTCGGCGTCAACGCCAGCGCGGTGCTCGACGGCACCCGCGCCGTCACCATCGCCGCCTGCGGCACGTCGTACTACACCGGCTGTGTCGCCCGCTACTGGATCGAGGAACTCGCCGGCATCCCCTGCAACGTCGAGATCGCCTCCGAGTTCCGCTATCGGAAGTTCGTGGTGCCGGACGGGAGCCTGTTCGTCACCATCTCCCAGTCCGGCGAAACCGCCGACACCTTGGCTGCCCTGCGCATCGCACAGGAGGCTGGCTTCGAACACAGCCTCACGCTGTGCAACGTGCCCGTGAGTTCGTTGGTGCGCGAATCGGAGCTTGCGCTCATGCTGCATGCCGGCACGGAAGTGGCGGTGGCTTCCACCAAGGCGACTACGGCGCAGTTCGTGGCGCTCATGCTGCTCACCATCCTGCTTGCCCGTCGGGCGGGTCTCACTTCCGAGCGGGAAGCGGAACTCGTGGCGGCGTTGCGGGAACTGCCGGAGGTGGTGGAGCAGGCGCTCGCGCTCGAACCTCGCATTCGTGCCTTGGCGGAGCAGTTCATGGACTGCCACCACGCCCTGTTCCTGGGCCGCGGGCTGCAATACCCGGTGGCTCTGGAAGGCGCTCTGAAGCTCAAGGAAATCTCCTACATCCACGCCGAGGGCTACCCGGCCGGCGAACTCAAGCACGGCCCGCTGGCATTGGTGGATGACGACATGCCCGTCGTGGCGGTGGCCCCCGGCAATGAACTCGTGGAAAAGGTACGCGCGAACTTGGAGGAAGTGCGTTCCCGCAGCGGTCGCCTGTACGTCTTCGCCGACGCCGACTCCGGCATTGTGGAAGGAGATGGGGTGACGGTGGTGGAAGTGCCTCGAGTTCACGAGCTCTTGGCCCCAATCGTCTACACCATCCCGCTACAACTCCTTGCCTACCACACCGCCGTACTCAAGGGCACGGATGCGGACCGCCCCCGCAACCTAGCCAAATCTGTAACGGTCGAGTAGGACGGAAACCGTCCGCGCGCCCTTCGGGCGCGTTGGAGGGCAAGATGCCCTCCCTCCGGAGATAGCTCTACAGGCCGGCCGTTGCCAAGCGTTCGAGTGTCGTGTTTCCCGGCGGAATCCGGCCTGCCAGAAGTTCACGCGCCAAGGCGCGCAAGCGCGAGGCGGCCGCCGGGCGATAGTCGAGCTGTTCCACCGATACGTTGATGTGCGCTGTCTCGCGGGGTGGCTCGTTGTGGGTGTGACCGTGGACGTTGACGCAGCCGGCGGGCACCTCCTTCAGTGGCAAGTGGGTACACACCAACGGCGGGTCGCCGTCGATGCAGAGCACGGCGCAGACGTCATCGAAGCCATCGACGCGCAGATCGCCGCCGCCGGTGAGGTCGTGGTTGCCGAACACGAGCTGCTTGCGCGCTCCTCGGCCGGTGCGGATGCGTTGCCAGGTGGGCTCGCTCACCGCATCCCGCATGGCGAGATCACCCACGAACACCAGCGTGTCCGTCTCTCCCACGGTCTCTTCCCAGTTGCCATAGAGCGCCGCATTCATCGCCGCGACATCCGCAAACGGCCGGTCCGTGTAGCGAATGATGTTGCCGTGCCCGAGATGCAGGTCTGACCAGACCCAAACGCCCTCGTCATCCGCCAAGCTCCGCGCCGGCAGCCGGCGCGACGCCTTGAGCATGGCCCGGAACGTCCGATGCGAATGCCGGTCGTCTCCCCGACCGAAGCCCGCCGCCGCCTCAATCTCGCGCTCGTAGTGTGCCTTCATGGCCTCCGGATCGATGCGGGAGGCGTGCCCTGCCTGTGCGTTCATCGGCGCATCGTAACCCGCGGTCGAGGCGAAGTCCGACCGGCAGGGCACTGATATGCTGCGCCTCCCGTACGGCATCCCGGCCAAGCGTGCCCAAAGTCACCAGCGTCAATCGCGCTCTTGCGTTCATCTTCATCACGGTGCTGCTGAACTCGGTCGGCTTCGGCATCATTTTGCCGGTGCTGCCGGAGCTGATCGTCGATGTCAGCGGCGAGCCATTGCACGAGGCCGCGCGCTACGGCGGTTGGTTGGCGTTCGCCTATGCCCTGATGCAGTTCGTCTTCTCGCCGGTGGTGGGGAACCTGTCGGATCGCTTCGGGCGGCGGCCAATCCTCTTGGCATCGCTCGCGATCTTCAGCATCGACTATCTCGTCATGGGCTTCGCGCCGACGATTGGCTGGCTGTTTCTCGGCCGCATCATCGCTGGCATGTCGGCGAGCAGCTTCGGCATCGCCAACGCCTACATCGCCGACCTCTTCCCGCCGGACAAGCGGGCGCAGAACTTCGGCTTGATCGGCGCCGCATTCGGTTCCGGCTTCGTCTTGGGCCCCGTCATCGGCGGCTTCCTTGGTGAGTTTGGGCCCCGCACGCCCTTCTTCGTCACCGCCGGCCTCGCCTTCGCCAACGTCGTCTTCGGCTTCATCGCGCTGCCGGAGACGCTAGCACCGGAGAACCGCCGGCCCTTCAAGGTCGAACGCGCCAATCCCGTGGGCGCCTACTTGCAAATGCGTCGCTTTCCGGTGGTGACAGGCATGCTCGGCGCCTACTTCCTATACATGCTGGCGCACGACTCCCTCCCCGCCACCTGGGCCTTCTACACCATGGAGCGCTACGGCTGGGGCCCGCGCGAGGTTGGCTTCTCGCTGGGCGTGGTGGGCGTGTGCATGTTGATCGTGCAGGGCGGCCTCATCCGCAAGATCATCCCGCTCTGGGGCGCGCACCGAGCCGCCTATTTCGGGCTCTCGGTGTCCGCCTTGAGCTTCTTCGGCTATGCCCTCTCGCCCACGGGATGGTGGATGTATGTCTGGATCGTCATTGGCGCGGGTTCTGGCCTCGTGATGCCGGCCGTGAACGGCATCATGTCGGAGCAAATCCCGCCCAACGCCCAAGGCGAACTGCAGGGGCTCCTCGGCAGCGTTGCCAGCAGCACCTTCGTCATCAGCCCGGTGGTGATGACGCAACTCTTCGCCTACTACTCCTCCCCCGCCGCGCCCGTGTACTTTCCCGGTGCCGCCTTCGCCCTCGCCGGCGTCCTGACCTTCGCCGCGGTCGCTGTCCTCGCGAGAACACTGAACCGGCATCACACAGCTCAGGCACCCACCGCCAGCGACGCATAGCCATTAGAGGAATGGCGCCCTCCGCATGCGGCGAGGATGCCTTCTCACGAGACCCGCGTGACAGTTTGCTGAGCGATGTGCTCTTCAGCCTTCGGAGGCGTTTTTCGGCACAAGCCATGTGATAAGGTTCGCGCCCCTTTTTCCCGCCTGCGCCCCTCCACTTGAGGAACGAACCCATGCGAAAACCCCTCGCCTTTGTCGTCGCCATCGCCTTCGTCTGCACCGCTTGGGTCGGGCCAGGCGCAGTTGCCGCAGAACTCCCCGATGGCGTCACCAAGGTCGCCTCCGTTGAGGGCATCACCGAATACGAGCTCGACAACGGCCTCAGGTTCCTGCTCTTCCCCGATCAGAGCAAGCAGCAGATCACGGTGAACATCACCTACCTCGTCGGCTCGCGCCACGAGGCCTACGGCGAAACCGGCATGGCGCACTTGCTTGAGCACCTCGTCTTCAAGGGCACGCCGGATCATCCGAACATCGACGACGAACTCACCGAGCGCGGCGCCTTTCCCAACGGCACCACGTGGCTGGACCGCACCAACTACTTCGAGACCTTCCCCGCGACCGAAGACAACCTTGCCTGGGCGCTGGACCTCGAAGCCGACCGCATGATCAACTCGTTCATCAGCGCCGAGGATCTCGAGTCGGAGATGACGGTGGTGCGTAACGAGATGGAGTCGGGCGAGAACAACCCGTCGCGGATCCTCTCGGCGCGGGTGGCCTCTGCCGCATATCTTTGGCACAACTACGGCAACTCCACCATTGGCGCCCGTTCCGACGTGGAGAATGTGCCGATCGACCGCCTCCAGGCGTTCTATCGCAAGTACTACCAGCCAGACAACGCCGTGCTGGTGGTGGCCGGCAAGTTCGAGCCGGAGCGCGCGATCGAGCTGGTGGCGCAGGAGTTCGGCCCCACCCCGCGCCCGGACCGCTCTGGCGCCAACCAGATCTTCCCCACCTACACGGCCGAGCCAGCCCAGGACGGCGAGCGCACGGTGAGCCTCAGCCGGGTCGGCGATGTGCAGATTGCCATGGCCGCGTTCCACGTGCCGGCCGGAAGCCACGAGGACTTTGCCGCCGCCAAGGTGCTGAACCACATCCTCGGCAACGAACCTGCCGGCCGGCTCTATACCAATCTGGTAGAGCCAGGACTCGCGGCCCGCGTTTCCTCCTACGCGATGCAAATGCGCGAGCCGGGGCTCTTGATGGGCGACGCCGAAGTGCGCCTCGAAGACTCCCTCGACGCCGCCACCGAAGCCCTGCTCGCGACCTTCGACGAGCTCGCCGCCGAGCCGCCCACCGAGGAAGAGGTGGAGCGTGCCAAGACCTACTACCGCTCCAATATCGAACTCGCCTTCAACAACCCGCAGTACATTGCCCTGAGCCTCAGCGAATGGGCCGCCATGGGCGACTGGCGGCTCATCTTCATCGACCGCGACCGCCTCGATCAGGTTACACCCGAAGACGTGCATCGTGTGGCGCAAACCTATCTCATGCCGTCCAACCGCACCCTCGGCTTCTTCCATCCCACCGAAGAGACTCCCGTGCGCGCCGAAGTGCCGCCGCCGCCAGTCGTCGCGGAAGTGGTCGCGGGCTACACGGGCCGCGAAGCCGTCGCCGAGGGCGAAGCCTTCGACCCGACACCGCAGAACATCGAAGCCCGCACCCGCAAGATCACGCTTTCCAGCGGCATGAAAGTCGCCATGCTCGCCAAGGAGAACCGCGGCGATGCCGTGAGCGTTCGCTTCACCTTCCGCGGTGGCAACGAGGAGGCGCTGATGGGTAAGGCAACCGCCGCCCAAATCGCCGCCTCCATGCTCATGCGCGGCACCGAGAATCGCTCTCGGCAAGAGATCAGCGACGAGATGGATCGGCTCAAGACCCAGTCGAGTCTGTCGGGCAGCATCTTCGGCGCTGGCGGCAGCCTGGTGACCGTGCGCGAGAGCCTGCCGGACGTGCTTCGGCTCGGCGCCGAGGTGCTCAAGCAACCGGCCTTCGACCAAGGGGAGTTCGACACGCTGCGGCAGGAGATTCTCGCCGGCATCGAATCGCAACGCTCCGAACCGCAGGCGCTCGTCTCGGTCGCCATGCAGCGCCACATCGGCCCTCGGGAAAGCACCGACCACCCGCTCTACACGCCCACCTTCGACGAGCGGATCGAACGCGTGAACTCCGTCACCATCGAAGACGCCCGCGCCTTCCACGAAGCCGTCTATGGTGCCGAGGCCGCGACGCTTGCCCTCGTCGGCGACTTCGACCCGGACGAGATTGCCCCCCTGCTCGAAGAGTTGTTCGGCGACTGGGATGCCGGCGAGCCGTTCAAGCGAATCGCCGACCCCCACGTTGCGGTGGAAACCGTCAACATCGACATCGAAACCCCGGACAAGGCCAACGCCTTCATGCTTGCCGTGGCCACCTTCCCGATGTCGGACTCCCACCCCGACTACGCCGCCATGACCTTGGGCAACTTCATGCTCGGCGGCGGCTTTCTGAACTCGCGCTTGGCCAAGCGCATCCGCCAAGAAGAGGGCCTCTCCTACGGCGTGGGCTCCCAGTTCCAGGCCCACCCCATCGACGAGTCGGGTGCCTTCCTCACCTACGCCATCTTCTCCCCAGAAAACCGGGACAGGGTAGTCACCGCCTTCCAGGAGGAAGTCGCCAAGGCGCTCGAGGAAGGCTTCACCCAAGAAGAAGTGGATGCAGCCAAGAGCGGCTACCTAGACATAGCCCGCAACCAACGCGCCAACGACACCGCCGTTGCCGGAACGCTGGCCAACAACCTTTACTTCAACCGAACGATGGATTTCACCATCGAGCACGAAGCCAAGATCGCCGGACTGACCCCGGAGTCCATCTTGGAGGCCATGCGCAGGCACCTCTCCTTGGACGGCATTTCTATCTTCCGAGGAGGAGACTTCGCGAACAAACCAGTTGCGCAAAGCGACGCCGAGGAATGACCGCGCGACGGCCTTGGGGCGACGGCAGCCTGCCCTCGTAGGCCTGACAGGCGCATAACCACGGCCTTCGCAGGCGTGTTGGCCAATGCGAGGCGTTGACCCGGTTCGGCTATCTGATTCCCAGCGGCAAGCGGTCATGTTGGCCGCTCTCAAGATCCCGCCAGTGGTGGCAGGCGACCGACGCGCCGTCGCGCACGGACTCTAGCGCTGGCTTGACGCTTCGGCAGTCGTCGCGCGCGTGCCGGCAGCGGGTATGGAAACGGCAACCGTGCGGTGGATCGATCGGCGATGGCACGTCGCCTTCGAGGACGATGCGGTCTAGCCGCGCTGTCGGATCGGGCACCGGGATCGCCGAGATCAACGCTCGCGTATATGGATGTCGCGGCGAGGCGTAGATCTCGGCCGCGGTCGAGGTCTCGACGACTTCGCCGAGATACATGACCGCGATGAGGTCCGAGACATGCTTGACCACGGCCAGATCGTGGGCGATGAAGATCAACGCCAGGTGCATCTCGCGCTGCAGGTCCAGGAGCAGGTTGAGGATCTGGGACTGGATCGAGACGTCGAGCGCGGAGACCGCTTCGTCGCAGACGATGAGCTTGGGCCTGAGCGCAATCGCGCGGGCAATGCCGATGCGCTGGCGCTGGCCACCGGAGAACTCGTGCGGGAACCGGCCCGCTGCTGCCGCTTCGAGCCCGACTCGTTCCAGCAACTCGGCGGCCCAGCGGCGACGTAGGGCCGGCGTTCCCAGCCGATGGATGACAAAAGGTTCCTCAAGGATTTTGCCGACCGTGTGGCGCGCATTCAGCGACTCGAACGGATCCTGCAGCACGATCTGGATGTCGCGGCGCAGTTGCCGCAGCTCCGACCGCTTCATGGTCACCACGTCTTGCCCTTCGAATAGCACCGTGCCGGCCGTCGGCTGGTAGAGCCTGAGCAGGGCTTTGCCGACGGTGCTCTTGCCGCAACCGGATTCACCGACGAGGCCCAGAGTCTCGCCGGCGCCCAGGTCGAAGGAAACGCCGTCCACCGCATGCACCTGGCCGACCGTGCGCAGGAACACCCCGCCGCGCACGGGGAAGTGCTTGGTCAGCCCGCGGACCCGGAGCAACGGCTGGTCATCGGTGCTCACACTGCCTCCACGGCTCGCCAGCGGTGGCAAGCCACGCGGTGGGACGACGTCTGTCCTTCCGGGACCGGTGTGTCCTCGAGCTCCGGCGCCCGGCGCCGGCAGATGTCCTCAGCGTGGGGACACCGATTCGCGAAACGACACCCCGTCGGCAGCTCGTGGATGTCCGGCACCGTGCCCGGGATGGTGCTGAGGACGGTCTTCGGATCGTCCTCCAACCGTGGCACCGACGCGAGCAACCCGCGCGTATAGGGATGCCGCGGACTCGCGAAAAGCGCAGCCGCAGATGCCTGTTCCGCGATTCGTCCGGCATACATGACCACCACGCGCGAGCACAGTTCGGCGATGACGCCAAGATCGTGCGTGATGAACAGGATCGCCATGCCGGTCTCGCGCTGCAGGTCGCGCAAGAGTTCGAGAATCTGCGCTTGGATCGTGACGTCGAGCGCCGTCGTTGGCTCATCCGCGATCAAGAGGTCCGGACGGCTGGCGAGTGCCATGGCGATCATCACGCGCTGGCGCATGCCACCCGACAGCTGATGCGGATACTCGGTCAAGCGCCGCTCCGCCGCCGGGATCCCCACTTGGTCGAGTAGCTCAAGCGCCCGCTCCTTGGCTGCGTTCCTGCCCGCACCAGGGGCGTGCAGCGTATAGGCCTCGGCCAGTTGCCGGCCGATACGCTGCACGGGATTCAGCGCCGTCATCGGTTCCTGGAAGATCATGGCGATGCGGTTGCCGCGCACCTGTTGCAGTCGCTCGGCTGGGATGGCGCCCAGATCTTCGCCGCGGAAGAGGATGCGGCCGCCTACGGTGCGCCCCGCCGGCCTAGGCAGCAGGCCCATGATCGACAGCGCCGTGACACTCTTGCCGCAACCGGATTCGCCGACCAGCCCAAGCGTCTCTGAAGCGTCGATCTCGAAGCTGACCTGGTCAACGACGGTTACCGGGCCGTCCTCGGTATCGAACGCGGTGGAGAGATTTTCCACACTGAGCAGGCGCGCCGGCGCGCCCTGGAGGGCGCGTCGCGGGAACTGCTGGTCCCCGTGCTCGCGTTCGCCCGCAGGTACGGCAGCGGGATGGGAATTGCCGGCGCATTCTGCCACCGAGGTACGCTACTCGGCGCGGTAGTCGGTGTTCATGACCGTGATGGGCTCAAACGCCTCGCCCTCGTCCATCGCCTTTAGCGTGCGCTCCCTCTCCGCCTCATCGATCCAGAAAAGACCGCCGCTCGAGAAGATGCCCGCGGACAGCCGATGCGGGTTGAACAACGCCCCTGTGGTGCGTGTCCCGAGCCACTCGGGCAATTTGATCCAGCGCCACGAGCCTTCGCGCGTGTACGGCACCTGGAAGGTCGGGATCACGACCCCCGCGTCGTGGACCATCTGCTCCAATCGATGCGCGAGCGCGATCCGCTCCTCGAGGTCGGACGACGCTCGGAACGACATGATGAGATCGTCCATCTCTGGGCTCGCATGGTTGGCGAGATTGTTGGTCTGCGGTTTCCCGGCGTTTGCCGAGTGGAAGTGTTCCCAGTAGCGCGGCGACAGGCCCTGCGACGACCAGGACATCCAGGCGATCTCGTGCTTTTTCTCCTGCATCGTCTTGAAGGCGCTCGAGCCGTCCAGCAGCTGCAGTTCCAATTCGACGCCGGCCTTGCGTGCCTCCTCGCGCAGGATGACCAGCCGCTCGGTGTGATGCGGTGCGCCGTAGGTCACGCGCAGCGACAGCCGCTGTCCGTCCCGCACCCGGATGCCGTCGCCGCCGCGTTCGGCGAATCCGGCGTCATCGAAGTAGGCGTTGGCCTTGTCGATATCGAACTCGCGGGCGCGGATGCTGCGGTTGTCGTAGTCGCCGAAGCCAAGCTGGAAGGTCGGCAGCCGGTCGTAGTCACCGCGGAGGACAGTTTCGATGACGCGGTCGAAGTTCATCGCATGGGCAAGGCCGAAACGGACGCGGGCATCGGCGAGGATCGGATTCTCGGTGTTGAGGTACATGCCGGCCGAGGGCACCGGGAGATCGTTGTAGAACCAGTACTTCGCGATGTAGCCGGCGTCGAACTCGGCGCCCTTCGCCTTCTCGTGCCAGTAAAGCGGCAGCACGAGGCCAAAGGTGTCGAGCTCGCCCTTGACGAAGTGCTGGTAGGCGACGTTCATTTCGCGGATCACCCGGTAGCGGATCTTGTCGGGGTTGAAACGGTGCCGCGCATAGCGCTCGTCGTTCGCCCACCAGTCGGCCTTGCGACTCATCTCGATGGCTTTGCCCTTGTCGATCTTGCTGATCTGGTAGGGGCCCGTGTTGGGCTCGATCTCCCAGTTTGTCGCCTGCACCCAGTCGGCGGTCAGGCGGGGCTCGTGGAAGTGCCTCGGCACCGGGCCGAATGCGTATTCGTAATGCATCTCCGGCAGCGGTTTCGGATCCGCACCCTGGATACCGATGGTGTGATCGTCGTAGCGCTTCGCGTCGCGAATGCGCTCGGTGTAGTAGTTGCTGTACCAGGGCGCGACGATCTCTTTGGAGCGCATGAACTTGACGGCGAAGACGAAGTCGTCCGCGGTGACCGGCACCCCATCGGACCAGCGTGCCTTTGGATTCAACCGATAGTAGAGGCTGCGCCCGTCTGGTCCGTACGCCCAATGCGTCGCCAGCGACGGGATCGGCCGGCGCGTATTCGGATGGAACGTCACCGGACTCAACTGGTTGTAGCGGAGCGGTCCGGCGAAGGAACCGTTGGAGTCGGGCCCGACGCGGCGAATGGTGAGCGGGAACGACAGCATGGACGTGCGGAACGTCCCGCCGCGCTTGGCCTCTGGCGAGGCGAATGTCGGGTCCGTGTCGTTGGTCTCCCACACGAGACCGGCGGGGAGCTGGGCCGGGAGTCCGTCGCCTTCGGCAACCTCGATCGGCGGCAACTCGGTGGCGACGGTAGCCGCTTCCGCAGGAGGTTCCTCCTCGACCTCGCCTTGGCAGGCGGCGAGGGCAACCAGTCCGGCAACGAGCGTTGCTTTGTATCCCGACGAAGCAGTCTGCATTTTCGCTCCCGTGCGCCTTACTCGTGCCTACTCGTAGTAGGTGAACTGTTTCGGGTCGAACGCCTCGCGGACGGCCTCTCCGACGTAGGTCACCATCAACAATACCAGCACCATCGCGACGACAACCGAACCGCCGATCCACGGCGACTCGAGATGGCGCGTGCCTTGGGAGAGCAGTTCGCCCCAGCTCGGCGTCGGCGGCGGGAGTCCAAACCCCAGGTAGTCAATGGCCGTCAGCGCAGTGATCCCGCTCGCGATGGAAAACGGTATGAACGTGACGATCACCGAGATCGTGTTCGGGATGATGTGACTTGCGATTTGACGCTTGCTCGACGCTCCGAGCGCGCGCACTGCGAGCACGTACTCGCGCGACTTCTCCTTGTAGGTGGACGTGCGCATGTACCAGGTCATGCCCGTCCAGCCGAAGAACACCATCACCGCCATCAGCGTCCAGAAGCCCGGCACGATGACGCTGGCCACGATCATGATGACGTACAGGAAGGGCACGTTGTTCAGGATCTCGATCACCCGCTGGAACAACAGATCGAACGCGCCGCCCCAGAACCCCATGGCGCAGCCAACGGCGATGCCGATGGCGAAGTTGCAGGCCAAGAGGATCGCCGCGAAGGCGAACGCGAGCCGGAAGCCGTATACGAGGCGCGCGACGATGTCGCGACCGGTCGTGTCCGTGCCGAGGAAGTGGCGGCTCGCGATCGATGGTGCATACGGCGGATAGACGCCGGCCTTGAGGTCGTTCTCGAAGGCGTCGTATGGCACCGGCGGCATCAGCACCCAGTCTCCGGCGCCCTGCGCCGAGAACGTGCGCTTGAGGTCCCGGTAGTTCGTCTCGTAGTCGTAGTCGAGTCCGAACGTCCGCCCTGGGATGAAGCCCCCGTAGGTCGGGAAGTGCCACTCGCCCTGGTAGGAGACGACGAGCGCGCGGCTGTTCACCAGAAGCTCCGCCCCTGCGGACAGCAAAAGCGCGACGACCAGCGCGATGGCCGACCAGTAGCCCCGTCGGATCGACTTGAACCGCTGCCACTGCTTGAGGGTCAGTGGGTTGAGCGCGAGAGCCGTGCCGATCATTGCGAGGCCTCGCCGCTGCCGAACTTCACGCGGGGATCGACCAGCGCCACGCAGATGTCGGAAAGGATGTTGCCGACCATGAACAGGAGCGACGAGATCACGAGGATGCCCATCACCACCGGATAGTCGCGCTCGACCAGCGACTCCCAGCCGAGAAGACCGAAGCCGTCGATGTTGAATATCTGCTCGATCAGGAAGGAGCCGGTCACGATCAACGTGATGTTGTTCCCGAAGGAGGTGGCGATCGGCACCAGGCTGTTGCGAAAGGCGTGCGCGAACACGGCGCGGCGGAACGCCATGCCCTTGGCGATGGCGGTGCGCACGTACTCCGCCGCCAGGTTGTCCATGAGCGAGTTCTTCATCAGCATGGTCGTGACGGCGAAACTACCGGCTAGGTAGGCGATCAAGGGCAGGACCGCGTGGTAGGCGACATCGGCGACTTTGCCGAGCGTGCCGAGGTCGTCGAAGTCGTCGCTGACGAAACCGCTCAAGGGGAACCACCCGAGGTTGCCGGCAAAGACCGTCAAGAGCGCGATCGCGACGACGTAGCCTGGAATCGCGTAGCCAAAGAACACCACCGCCGATGTCAGGTTGTCGAACGTCGTCTTGTGGCGGATCGCCTTGACGATGCCGAGCGGGATGCACACGCTGTAGGTGAGTATCAGCGTGGTCACCCCGTAGAAGATCGAGATCGGGAACCGATCCTTGATCGTGTCCCAGACGGGTTCCGAGTAGCGCGTTGACGTGCCGAGATCGAGCCTAACGACTTTGCCCAGCCACTCTGCATAGCCCACGATCACCGGCTTGTCGAAGCCGTAGTAGGCCTTCAGCTGGTCGATCTGGGCATCGGACAGCGAGCTTGCGCCGTGGCCCGCGAAACCGCTCGTGGAGGCCGCCACGTCCGAGCCGGCCATCGCTGCCTCCTGCAGCATGCGCTCGATCGGGCCCCCTGGCACGAGCCTCGTCACGGCGAACACCAGAATCGTCACGCCGATGAAGGTCGGCACGATGAGCAGGAAGCGGCGGATGAAGTAGCTGGTCACGGCGCGCGACTTGACTAAAGCAATTGCCCAAGCATTACCGCTTGTGAGGGAGCGGGGCAAGGGGCTCCTCTAGCGAGGGGCGGCCCCCTCGCGCTCCCCGCGCTGAGGGCTCCTCTAGCGAGGGGCGGCCCCTCGCGCTCCCCCGCGCTGAGGGCTCTTCTAGCGAGGGGCGGCCCCTCGCGCTCCCCCGCGCTGAGGGCTCTTCTAGCGAGGGGGCGGCCCCTCGCGCTCCCCGCGCTGAGGGCTCTGCCGACGGGGCCGAAACCAGGCCTCGGTGTCCGCAATGGCCGGCTACCTTCGAGGCGCTTTTGCGGCGGCGCCGACGACATCCGTGCCACAATTGGTGGATTCGCTGACGGTCTCGCTGGAGCACGCCAAGGGTGGATGTCACCCACATCATCGATGGTCTCAACGACCCTCAGCGCGAGGCGGTAACGGCGCCCATTGGCAACCTGCTGGTGGTTGCTGGCGCCGGCAGCGGTAAGACGCGAGTGCTGGTGCATCGCATCGCATGGCTCGTGGAGGCGGAAGGGGTGTCGCCGGGCGGCGTCATGGCGGTCACCTTCACCAACAAGGCGGCTGCGGAGATGCGGGGGCGAGCCGAGAGGCTGCTCAACATACCCGCCCGCGCCATGTGGGTGGGCACGTTTCATGGCATCGCCCATCGGCTCCTGCGCATCAACTCGCGCGAGGCCGGGTTGCCGGACAACTTTCAGATTCTCGATGCGGACGATCAGCTCCGGCTGGTGAAGCGTGTGATGCGGTCGATGGATCTGGACGAGAAGCGCTGGCCGCCGAGGCAAGCGGCTTGGTTCATCAACGCGCAGAAGGACGAAGGGCTGCGCGCTGGCGACTTGCCGCTGTCGGACGATCTGTTCGTCGTCACCCACAAGAAGGTGTATGAAGCCTACGAGGAGCTTTGCCACCAAGGCGGGCTGGTGGACTTCGCCGAGCTCCTGCTGCGCAGTTACGAGCTCTGGCGCGACAACGCCGAGCTGCTGGACCACTACCAGCGTCGTTTCCGCCACCTCTTGGTGGACGAGTTCCAGGACACCAACGCCATCCAGTACCGCTGGCTGAAGGCGCTGGCCGGGCAGGGCGGCCACGTGATGGCGGTGGGCGACGACGATCAATCCATCTACGGTTGGCGCGGCGCGAAGATCGAGAACATCCATGCCTACACCGAAGACTTGGCGGACGTGCGCGTCATCCGCCTGGAGCAGAACTACCGCTCCACCGGCACGATCCTGAAGGCGGCCAACGGCCTCATCGACAACAACATGGGCCGGCTTGGCAAGGAACTGTGGACGGCTGCCAACCAAGGCGACCCCATCCTCGTCTATTCCGCCTTCAATGACCTCGAAGAGGCACGCTTCATCGCCGACCGCGCCCAGGGCTGGATCGATGGCGGCGCCAGCCCCACCGAGGTTGCCGTGCTCTATCGCTCCAACGCGCAGTCGCGGGTGATCGAGGAAGCGTTCCTGCGCCGCGACATTCCCTATCGCATCTATGGCGGGATGCGGTTCTTCGAGCGCATGGAAATCCGCAACGCCCTCGCCTACATGCGCCTGCTGCATGACCGCCATTCCGACGTGGCCTTCGAGCGCGTCGTCAACACGCCGCCACGAGGGATTGGCGACCGCACCATCGAGAGCGTGCGCGCCGTGGCGCGAGAGGCGCAAAGGTCCATGTGGCAGGCGTGCAAGGAAGCCATCGCCGGCGGCGGGTTGCGCGGGCGAGCGGCGAACGCCCTGCGCGCGTTCATCGAGCTGATCGACGGCATGGCGGAGCAGGTAGAGGGGGCGCCGCTGTGGGAGATCTGCGAGCACTGTCTGGATGTTACGGGCTTGCTCGAATACCACGCCAAGGAGCAGGGCGAGCGCGGCATCGCCCGGCGGGAGAACCTTGAGGAACTGGTGACCGCTTGTCGTCAGTTCGAGGGCGGCGTCGTGTTTCCGCTCACCGAGTCCGGCGAGGAGGCCGACCAGCGTTCGTCGCTGGAGGAGTTCCTGGATCAGGCGGCCCTCGAAAGCGGCGATCACCAGCAAGACGGTCCGGCAGTGCAGATGATGACCCTGCATTCCGCCAAGGGCTTGGAGTTCCCGCTGGTGTTCATGGCCGGAATGGAGGAGGGGCTCTTTCCCAATATGCGCAGTGCCGAGGAGCCGGGGCGCATGGAGGAGGAGCGGCGGCTCGCCTATGTGGGCATCACCCGCGCCATGAAGCAGCTCTATCTCACCCATGCCGAGTCGCGGCGGATGCGCGGCATGGAAACGCACAACCGACCGTCCCGCTTTCTGCAGGAAGTGCCGCAGGAGACGGTGGAGGAAGTGCGGCTGCGCGGCGAAGTGGCGCAACGCTTTCGGCCGGGGGCGCGGCAGGGCCGGGCGCCGGCGGCGGAGTCCGACGTAGATGGCATTCGCATCGGCGCAATGGTGCGGCATCCCAAGTTCGGCGAAGGGGTGGTGCTGCAAAGCGAGGGCGGCGGCGACCGCACCCGGGTACAGGTGAACTTTGCCCGCCATGTGGGAGCGAAGTGGCTGATGCTGTCCTATGCGCAGCTTGAGGTCGTGGGACAATGACGGTTCGGGCGGCGAAGCCAGGGCGGAGGGGGCGCGAGACGATGGTGCAGCGCAAGTGGGCAACGGCGTGGCTGGCGGGGTTTGGCCTCGCGCTCGCCGGTTGCAGCCAACCTGCGGACGAATCGGCTGAGGTGGCTGCCGCACCGGCGGAGACCTTCGAATGGACCCTCGTCACCACTTGGCCGAAGAACCTGCCGGCCCTCGGCACGGCGCCGGAGAAGCTGGCGGTGCTGGTGGATGAAATGTCGGCGGGACGGCTCAGCATCAAGGTCTATGGCGATGGCGAGTTGGTGCCGGCCTTTGGCGTCTTCGATGCGGTGAGTGCCGGCAATGCCGAGATGGGTCATGGCGCGGCGTATTACTGGCGCGGCAAGCTGCCGGTGGCGGCGCTCTTCACCACCGTTCCCTTCGGCATGACGGCACAGGAGATGAACGCCTGGCTGCATTACGGCGGGGGTCTCGAACTGTGGCAGGAACTCTATGCACCGTTCAACCTCGTGCCCATGGCGGCGGGGAACTCGGGCGTCCAGATGGCGGGCTGGTTCAACCACGAAATCAACGACGTGTCGGACATGCAGGGGTTGAAGATGCGAATGCCCGGCCTCGGCGGCGCGGTCATCGACGGCCTGGGGGCAGCGGCGGTGACCATGCCCGGCAGCGAGATCTTCACCTCGCTGCAAACGGGGGTGATCGATGCCACCGAATGGGTGGGGCCCTACAACGATCTCGCCTTCGGACTGCACGAGGCCGGCACCTATTACTACTATCCGGGCTGGCACGAGCCCGGCGCCATGCTCGAGGCCATCGTCAACAAGGAAGCCTACGACTCGCTGCCACCGGACTTGCGCGCCATTCTGGTCACCGCGACGCGAGCCGTGAACCAGGACACGCTCGACGAGTTCACCGCCCGCAACAACGCGGCTCTCACGACCTTGCTGCGGGAACACAACGTCCAGTTGCGGCGCCTGCCCGACGACGTGCTTGCAAGGCTGCGCGAGGGCTCGGAAGCGGTGCTCGAAGGGGTCGCCACCGACGAGATCTCCCGGCGCATCCTCGATTCCTACCGCACCTTCCATGACGAGGTGCAGGCCTATCACGCCATCTCCGAACAGGCCTACATCAACGCCCGCACTGCGACCGGCCCGAATGCCGGCACCACCGACGAGCCGGGCTGAGCGGAGACGCCCATGCGAATCACCCGCTTCTACACGCTTGCGAACGGCAACTCTGCCTTCGACGAGGTGGACCTCCCGGTGGAGAACGCCTCCACCGACGGCTTCGGCAACGCCCTTAGGTTTTCGGACACCTTCGCATCGCCCGCGGTGCGCGTGTTCGAGGCGCCGATCGGCATGTTCCAGGGCTGGCACAACGCCCCCTGCCGCCAAATCTGCGTGATGATGCAAGGCATCTGGGAAATCGGCATCACGGGCGGCGAACGGCGGCGCTGGGGCCCTGGCGAAGTCTTCATGCCGGACACGGTAGCGGGCAAGGGCCACACCAGCGAGGTCATCCAAGGCCCGGTGCGGATGTTCTTCATCCCCCTCCCAGACGACCTCGACATCGAGGGGTGGAAAGTCTAGGGAACTACCGGGCATTAGCGAGCATCCTCGAACAAGCCCGCCGGCAAACACCGAGGGCAACAGCCCTGCCATGCGAGGGCCTCGCTGGACGGAGGGCGTCCCGCCCTCCGAGCGTGCCGAAAGGCGCGCACGCAGCGGAGCCGGCCAAGGCCACCGCAACTCGCGATCCAGACAACGCCAACAAAGCGCCAGCCTCGAACAACGCCAGCAAAACCACCCTCTGTTCGCTGGCGCCCGTCATGTCCGCCAGCCATCTACCGAACGTCCGTTACCGCCAACGCCGGCAATCTCTCAACTTGCCTCCCAGCTGCCGCTCGGGCAAGGCGCAGGTCGTGCAGCACTTGCAGGTTCAGCCAGAACCGTGGTGTGGTGTCGAAGTAGTGCCCCAGCCGGAGTGCCGTGTCGGCGTCCATGGGCCGCTTGGCGGCCACGATGTCGAGCAGTCGCTGCGGCGGTATTTGCAGCATTTCCGCAAGTTCCCACGCCGCCATGTCGAGTGCGGCAAGGTCTTCCGCCAGCACCTGGCCGGGGTGAGTGGCTCCGCGGGCCATGGCGCTATGCCACCGCCCTGGTGGGCTCTTCCTTCGAGGTGAAGCCCCTCGCGCTCCCCCGCGCTCCGGGCTCCGGTGGCATTGATGGCGGGCCCACCACGCCCACCAAGACGGGCCCACCGCTTCCTGGAGGCCACTCGAAACCGACGCCCCAATCGCCGGTGAGGGGGATCAGCCAACGTCGCCCACGGCGTCGGTGCTTGCGCACAATCTGAAGGTGGTTGCTCGGGCGATTGACGTCGCGCACGTCCGTGGCGGCGTCGAGTTGGTCGAGCTTGCTCCCGGCCAGCCGGGCGACTTCGGCGAAGGCGGTGGTGGCGTCGCCGCGGTGGAAGGCCAATGTGTCGTCGTCGGCGAAACTGACAATCATGGTTCACTCCGCTCGTGGTTCGCCCCTGCAATGATGGCGCTTGCGGGGGCACCTGTCGTTGCGGCTTTTCCCCGCAGGTAACGTGGGCCATTCACCCTCGCGTTCGTGCGCCTGCGGCCAGCAGTTCGCGTGAGCGAACTGCCGACGCGGCCGTATGGGGGCAGGCGGAACAAGACGGCATTCGCGTATGATCGCCACCGGCTTAAGAGGCGCAGGTTCCAAAGGGGAAGGGAATGTTCGATTTGAGTGGCAAGGTGGCGGTGGTGACCGGGGGCAATGGCGGCATCGGCCTTGGCTTTGCGGAGGGACTTGCCGAACACGGCGCCGGTGTCTGCATCTGGGGCACGAACGAGGACAAGAACGCCGCCGCCAAAGAGCGCATCGAAAGCTACGGCGGCGAGGTGGCAGCCATCCGCTGCGACGTCAGCCGCGAGCAGGAAGTGGTGGACGCCTTCGCGCAAACCCTAGACATCTTTGGCCAGGTGGATTCCTGCTTCGCCAACGCCGGCGTGGGTGGCGGCGGCGCCCAGTTCGACGCCATGACGCCGGACGAGTGGCATCGCGTCTTCAAGGTGAACATGGACGGCGTGATGTTCACCTTCCGCGAGGCCGTCAAGCACATGAAATCCACCGGTCGCGGCGGCTCGCTCGTCGTCACCAGCAGCGGCACGGCGCGCTTCGGCGCGGCTGGCAGCGAGCACTACTCCGCCACCAAGGCTGGCGTAATCGCCCTCATCCAATCGCTGTCGGTGGGACAGGCGCGCTACGGCATTCGCGCCAACGCCATCATTCCGGGCTGGATCGAAACGGCCATGACGGAGCGCGCCTTCGCCACCGAAGCGTTCCAGACCAAGGTCATCAAGCGCATCCCGCAGCGACGCTGGGGGCAGCCGGAGGATTTCAAGGCGATCGCGGTCTATTTCGCCAGCGACGAGAGCTCGTATCACACCGGCGACACCATTGCAGTCGATGGCGGCGTGTCGCACTTCTAGGAGCTTGCGTGGTAGCGACGGCACGATAGCGCCATTGTTGCGACGCAAGGTCATAGGGAGGTGGGGGCTGGGGCCAGACACCGAGCGCAGCGATGCGTTTGGCGGCGCGAGCGCCACAAGAATCGTTGCCTTCGGACAACGCTTCTTGCGCCAGCCCAAGCCGTCCTATCACCCTGTCGGACTTCGCCGAAACGGCGAAGTCCGACAGGCTGCTAGCGTGAGCGTCGTCTCACGCACCTGCCGAGGGAGGCGATGAACGGACGGCGCTACTTCGGCACCGACGGCATTCGCGGTCGGGTGGGCGATGCACCCATCACGCCGGACTTCTGTCTGCACCTCGGCTGGGCCGTCGGGCAAGTGCTTGCCTCGGGCGGTTCGCGCATGGTGGTGATCGGCAAGGACACCCGCATCTCCGGCTACATGTTCGAGTCTGCCTTGGAAGCTGGGTTGTCTGCGGCTGGTGTGGATGTGGGGCTCCTGAGCCCCATCCCCACCCCGGCCGTGGCGTATCTCACCCGCACCCTGGGCGCGGACGCTGGCATCGTCATCAGCGCCTCGCACAACCCCTACGACGACAACGGCATCAAGTTCTTCGATGCCGGAGGCAACAAGCTCGGCGACGACGTGGAGCTCGCCATCGAGAAGCACCTCGGCAACACGCTGGTGTCGGTGCGATCGAGGGAGCTCGGCCGCGCCTTCCGCGTCGAGGACGCACGCGGACGCTACATCGAGTATTGCAAGAGCACGACGGACCGGGGCACCCACCTCAAGGGCCTGAAGCTCGTGGTCGACTGCGCCCACGGTGCCACCTACGCCGTTGCGCCAGGGGTTTTCTCGGAACTCGGCGCCGAAATCACTGTCACCGGCGCTTCTCCCAACGGAACGAACATCAACGAGGGCTGCGGTTCCACCCATCCAGCGGCGATGGCGGCCAAGGTAGAGGAAGTGGGTGCCGACGCCGGCATCGCCTTCGACGGCGACGGCGACCGGGTGGTGATGGCGGACGCGAACGGCGAGGTGGTGGATGGCGACGAGCTGCTCTACATCATTGCCGCGAACTGGCAGTCCCGCGCGCGCCTCACGGGCGGTGTGGTGGGCACGGTGATGTCGAATCTGGGCGTCGAACGGGCCTTGGCGGAGCGCGGTATTCCATTCGCCCGCGCCGCAGTGGGCGACCGCTACGTGCTAGACGGGTTGCGGCGGCGCGATTGGCAACTCGGCGGCGAGTCCTCCGGCCACATCATCTGCCTCGAGCTCGCGACGACCGGCGACGGCATCGTCGCGGCCTTGCAGGTCTTGATGGCGATGGTGGAGTCGGGCAGATCGCTGGCGGATCTGCGGCAAGGCGTTACCAAACTCCCGCAAACCATGCTGAACGTGCAAGTCAGCAATCCCGGTGCTGCCTGCGCCGGCACATCCGTCCACCGCGTCGCCGACGACATCAAACGCAACCTCGCCTCCCGCGGCCGCATCCTCATCCGCCCAAGCGGCACGGAATCCGTGGTACGCGTGATGGTGGAAGGTGAAGACGAAGCCGAGGTGAAGGCCCACGCCAACCGCCTCGCCGAAGCGGTGCGCGCCGCCGCCGGCTAAGGCGATGGAGGGCGAGACGTCCTCTTGCATCGAACAATCGTCCAACACGTTGGATTTCTCCACGAATCGACTCGAAGTCGAGCCAACACCAACGTGTCGGCGGGATGGCGCGGTCCCACACGCCACTCGGAGCGAGGGCCCATCACGCTCCTCCCGCCGAAGGCGAAGCGAACAAGGCCCCGAAGATGCAACCAGCCCCCTTCCCGCGAGACGGGCCTGTCTGCGCAAGCGCACCGTTCCTCGAAACCTGAAGCGGCCCGGCATCTCTGCGGCCGGGCCGCCTCGCAAAAGACCAATCGTTGCGGAAGGAGCGCCGGGCTTATGCTCCCTCCGTATCCTCCTGATCGGGCATCACCACGAATTCCGGATATGCCTCGATCTTGAGTTCCGCCACGTCCTGGCCCATGGCCTCTACCCTGTCGGTGACGCGCAGGCCAATGGTCTTGCCGAGCACGAACCAGACGACGAAGGACGACGCGCTGACGAAGGCGCCGACGGCGACGATGCCGATGAGCTGCGGCACCAAGCTCGCGCCGGCGGCGATGCAGGCGGCGAGGGTTCCCCAGATGCCAGCGACGAGGTGACCGGAGATGGCGCCCACCACGTCGTCCACCCGCAGTTGCTCCAGGAGCTTCATGCCCGCGGAGCAGAGCACGCCCCCGACGGCGCCGATGATGATGGCCCAATAGTGATCGACGATGTCCGGCCCGGCCGTGATGGAAACGAGACCAGCAATGGCGCCGTTCAAGATCGCCAGCAAGTCCACGCGGCCGAACAGCCATTGCGAGACGCATAGCGCGGCCACCACACCGCCGGCGGCGGCGAGGTTGGTGTTCACCAGCACATTGGACATCGCCACCGCATCCGCGGCGCTGCCAAGAGCCAGTTGCGACCCGCCGTTGAAGCCGAACCAGCCAAGCCAGAGAATGAACACGCCCAGGGTCACGATGGGCACGTTGGAAGGGGGAGTCGAGCGAATGCTGCCGTCTGCCCGGTACTTGTGCCGACGAGGCCCGACCAGGATGGCGCCCACCAAGGCAGCCCAGCCGCCGGTGGAATGGACGATGGTGGAACCGGCGAAGTCCTGGAAGCCGAGTTGGTAGAGCCAGCCCTCGCCCCAGGTCCACGCCCCCACCACGGGGTAGATGACGCCGGTAAGGAAGACGGTGAAGGCCAGGAACGACCACAGCCGCACCCGCTCTGCCAGCGTGCCGGAGATGATCGACGCGGTCGTGGCCACGAACACCATCTGGAAGAACCAGTTCGAACCGCTCGAGTATCCGGACTCAATCACCTCGGCAGCGCCGCCTTCGTCGGCTACCAGCGCCTGTTCCGCCCCAGTTGGGGCATGGAAGAGCTGCAACGAGCCGATGAAGCTGCCCACATCGGTGTACATGAGGTTGTAGCCGACGAGGTAGTACATGATGCCGGCAATGGAGTAGAGCCCAATGTTCTTGAGGCAAATCACCGAGGCGTTCTTGGTGCGCACCGAGCCCGCCTCCAGCATCGTGAAGCCGGCGCACATCCACATCACCAATGCGCCCCAGACAAGGAACGAGAAGGTGTTGACGATGAACTGGGTCTCGGCGTCGGTCGCCCAAGCCGCCGGCGCCGCAAGCACCGCGCCCAGGACGAGAATCCCTCGCATCGGCGCCCTGGAAGCCGCGCGCGGAGCCGGCGCTGGTGCCATGCGTTGCACGATCGGTCGTTCCGCCATCTCGATGTCCCCTCAAATGACGAGCTTCGATTAAAGCACGCACGAAGCCCCTCCGCGCCGCGTTGGATGGGGAATGTCGGCCTAGCGCGCCGCGTGCGCGGTGGCGGCGGTTGGGTGTCGCTGATAGGATTGCGCGCCTTTTCTTGCGGGCGGGAACAAGCCGGACATGCGGCGGGCGCTAGTGGCGGCGAATTGGAAGATGAACGCCTCGGTGGCCGCCATCGATGCCTTTGTGCGCGCATGGCAGCGGCCGTCGAGTGACGTGGACGTCGTTTTCTGTCCGCCTTTTGGGTATCTGGATCGGCTCGTTGCAGCCTTTGCCGGTGAAGTCCAGATTGGCGTGCAAGACGTTGGTGCCGAAGCAAATGGCGCGTTCACCGGCGAGCACTCGGCCGAGATGGCGGCAGATTTGGGCGCGGCATACTGCATCGTCGGCCACTCGGAGCGGCGGGCGATGCATGGCGAAGACGACGGGGTGGTTGCGGGCAAGTTCCGGGCTGCGCTCCGCGCCGGACTGACGCCGGTGCTTTGCTTGGGTGAGACGTTGGCGCAACGACGTGCAGGCGACGCCAAGGAGACCGTGCTGCGACAGCTCGATGCGGTGCTGGACCACTCCGGCGCAGCGCCGTTCGCCGATGCGGCGGTGGCCTATGAACCGGTGTGGGCCATCGGCACGGGTGTGACGGCGAGTCCTGAGCAAGCTGCCGAGATGCACGCCACCATCCGGCAGCGCCTGGCGGCAGCGGATTCGGATGTGGCCGCCGCCGTGCGCATCGTCTATGGCGGCAGCGTCAAGGCGGCCAATGCGCTGGCTCTGTTCGCCCAGGGCGACATCGACGGTGGCTTAGTTGGCGGAGCTTCATTGGATCCGAACGAATTCGCCGCCATCTGTGCCGCAGCGGCCGAGGTGGGCCAATGAGAGCCCTCAGCGCGGGGGAGCGCGAGGGGCTTCCCCTCGCAGGAAGAGCCCTCAGCGCGGGGGGAGCGCGAGGGGCTTCCCCTCGTACAGAGAGCCTTCGGTGCGAGGAACCTCCCCTTGATGCTAGGGCCGATGGGAACGAAATGAGGGTTGCCAAGTGAGCACAATCGAAACCGTCCTCCTGATCCTGCTTGTCGCCGACGCGATCGCGCTTGGCGTCTTGGTGCTCCTGCAACAGGGCAAGGGCGCTGATGTGGGCGCGGCATTCGGTGCTGGCGGCGCCAACACCATGTTCGGCAGCGCCGGCGCGGCCTCGTTCCTCACCAAGATGACGGTCTGGCTCGCCATCGGCTTTTTCGCTATCTCTTTTGGCCTCGCATGGACCGCCAAGGAACGAGCCGCCGCCATGCAGTCGCTGGGGCTTCCCGAACTCGAGGCGACGATCGAGGCGGAGGAGCCAGACTTGACTACCGAACCCGATTCGGTAGATTCCGACATCCCCGACTTCTGACGGACACCGCGCGGCCTTTAGATGGCCCCGTGGCAGTGCGAAGACACGCCGAAGTGGTGAAATTGGTAGACACGCCATCTTGAGGGGGTGGTGAGCGTTCGCTCGTGGAGGTTCGAGTCCTCTCTTCGGCACCAACCACGCAAGGCAGCGCGCGTAGGCGACCGCCGACGTGCCCGCAAGGAGCCTGCGCTGTAGAACACAGGTCGTAGCGGATGGGGGGCTTGTCACGTTCCGGTGCGCCCTGACGGGCGCGTTGGCAGTTGCTGCGCAGCTGCTTCCATCGGCGCGTCTTTTGTCAGGGGCGGACAAGCCCAGCCCCTGACGGCGAGTGAGCTTGGCTCACACAGGGTAGCTGGGGTACAGCGAGATCATTGACAGTTTCGGGTTGAAAAAAGGGTCCGAAGGGCATTGCGCGATCATTGCCCGCAGTCGCTCGACGTCGGCCTCCGGGTCCCTCTTCGTGCGCGATTGCGACTCGTGATGCACCAGCCGAACATCCGGCAGATAGACATTTCGGCGCCCGGCGCGCATGGCTCGGATGCAGAACTCGACGTCGCTACCGACCACGCGGTAGCCCTCGTCGAAGCCGCCGATGGCATCTACGGTGCTGCGCGCCACGGCGAGGCAGGCGCCGGTCACTGCCGAGACGTTGCGGGGCACGGTGGGTGCAACGAACATATGCTCGCCGGCATCCGGGTGAGTGCCGACATAGATGTGATCGGCGCAGCCGCCGAAGCCGGTAACGACGCCAGCGTGCTGGATGAGACCGTCCGGGTAGAGCAGCAAGCCGCCCACGGCACCGACATCGGAGCGTAGTGCCACGTCGGCGAGCCGATCGACCCAGCCTTCGCACGCAGCTTCGGTGTCGTTGTTGAGGAACAGGTACACGTCCCCTTCGGCATGCCGCATGCCTTGGTTGTTGAGTCGGCTCCAGTTGAACGGTTCCGGGGCCTCCACCACCTTGAGCGCCGGAAACCTCGCCGGCGCGTCGGCGAGCCAGTGCTTGGTTTCCGGGGCGACCGAGCCGTTGTCGATGATGATGCACTCGAAGGAACCTTGGTTCGTCGCGTGGATTCCCTCGATGCAGGGCGCGAGCAAATCGATGCGGTCTCGGGTCGGGATGATGATCGACACCTTGCCAGCGCCGGAGTCGCGAGAGCCGAAGCTGCAGGTCCAGCCGTCCCGAGTCTCGCGCACTTCAGCCCGTTCGCCGTAGCAACCGCGCAAGTGGCGGGCTAGATGCCCGGGAATCTCGGTTTTGGTGCGCTTTTTCGAGGGGAGGCTCCTCGTGCTCCCCCGGGCTGAGGGCTCTTTCTTCGAGGGGAAGCCCCTCGTGCTCCCCCGGGCTGAGGGCTCTTTCTCCGAGGGGAGGCCCCTCGTGCTCCCCCGGGCTGAGGGCTCTTTCTTCGAGGGGAGGCCCCTCGTGCTCCCCCGGGCTGAGGGCTCTGCCACCAATCTGTGTGCCGTGAAGGCGCCGACGTGTTCCACGCGCTCTGCGGTTTCCGTCAGCACCAAGGCAAGACTGTGCAGATCAGCAATCGTTGGCTCTGTCTGGTCGGCAACGCTGCGGGCGAGATCTGCCGTCAGCACCAGACAGGACGAAAGGTAGTCTCTGTGCAGCAGCAGGTCCGGCGAGAAGGCTGGCTTGAACAGGGGTCGGCTGCGCTCGCCACGGTCGTCGATCTCGTCCTCGTCCCCGTAGAGCAACGTGCTGCCCGTCGCCGCCAGGGGCATGTCACCCGGGACGCAGCCTGGCGCCAGCAAGGCGATGTAGCGAGCGCCCGGTTCGCTTGCCGCAATGGTCCGCCGCAGGCCACAGAGCAAGTCCCTGGCCGCGTTGCCTTCGCTGTCAACGATGCACGCCTTCTCACCGGTCGTTGCGAAATGCGACTCGACCTGCCGCCGCTGCTGCTGCTCAACGACCACGACCAAGTCGAGCCACGGCTTGCGCTGCGCCGATATCAGTGCAAGAAACGCCGCAAATTGGCCCGCCGGCACGCCCACGGACGCCAGCACAGCGCTCACTTGGCCATCGGGGGGATGCGCCGTCGCAGCCCGAGCCAGCCAGCGTCGATACCGCTCGCCGTCGGTGCGGCCGACGTAGCTGACCGCCATGACCATCCAAGCCACGAGATGTCGCCACTGTCCCGCTGCCAAGGTGCGCGTGGCGCGCTTCAGGAAGTCGAAGGCGCCGCCAGCGAAATGCACGCAGGCGCCGAGGTTTGCCAGCAGCCAACAGAGGCGACCTAGGCGGCGAAGGATCGTCCGGGATTGGCTCATTGCGCGCAGAAAGTAGCATGGTGCGCTTGCGTACCTACAGCTCGTTGCGCTCCCTCCGTAGGGAAGGGCTTGTCCCGTCCCGGCGCGCTCTGACGGGCGCGTTGGCAGTTTGCTGCGCAAATGCTCCAGACGCTGCGATGAACTCGGCACGAGACGGGACAAGCCCCGCCCCTACGGGGCAGTTGCCTTGGAGTTGGGTTAGCGCCGTGCTGCTATGGACACCTGATAAGATTTGTGACGTGACCTCGACGTCAGACACGACCGAACGGAAGCAACAGCAAGCCGCTTCGCGTGGTTTGCTGGCGCGTGCGGTCGGCTTCCTGCGTCGGCTTTTTGTCGCTGGTCACTCCGCATCCGGGGCACGCCAACCGGCCGAGCCGGCCGGGACCGTCGACGACGTTGCCGAGACGACCGCCAGGCCGGAAGCGGCGGGGGCGCTTGAGGACAAACCCTCCCCCGCACCCAAAGCCCGGGTGCCGCCAACCGCCAGGGAACGACCACCCGGTGTCGGCCCGAAGTACGCCCCGCTTTACCATCACCTGTGCGACGTCGAAGGCGATGTCTGGAAGACCACCTTCGCCGAGATTCGATCCATTCTGGACAATCCCCTGCCGCGCTCCGCCTTGATCTACCCCGCTTGGTGGGCTAACACGGGCAAGAGCCAATCCAACGCCTGGATCAAGGCCGGCTGGTCCACGCAGGAAGTGAACCTGCACTCCGCCACACTCACCTTCTTTCGTTCCGGCGGGTTGCAGAAGGCCGCTGACGAAGCCGCCGCTGGCGACAGCGAAGGCAGCGATACCGCCCCTACGACAGAAGTGGGCGCTCCTGCCAGTCCGTTTTCCAGCGGCGACCAAGCGCGCACCGAAGCGGACCGCATTCGGCTGTTTACCTTCGCCACCGTGATCGCGCCGGCGAGAGACGCGAACCAGCAAACGGTGACCGTGCGCGCCGGCGACCTGCACAAGGAAATGGGGCTGCAAAACCGCTACGCCAGCGTGGTAAATGCCCTGCGCGGACGCAAGTTCGCCGCTTTGGCGGACGTGACGATTGTTCACCAAGAGGGTGCCCGAGTCGGCGCCAGCACCCAATTCACCTTTGCTCTCTCGGACGTGGCTGCTGGCGAGGAGGCGGCACCGGTTGCTGCGCCACCAGCGACGGAGCCGGCTTGGCAGGAGCCTTCAGCGCGGGGGAGCGCGAGGGGCTTCCCCTCGACGAAAGAGCCCTCAGCGCGGGGGAATGTCCCAACTCCTCCTGCGTCATCTGAGGCGCCGCCCGCCGTGGCCGAAGCGCGGACGGCCGCGCCACCGACTGTACCCGCGGCCGATCCGGGAACCGCCGCAATGCGGACGAGATACTCGGGCCCGGCCAGAACCGTGGTGGTGATTCAGGGCGGCGAAGACAAGGTAGCGAGTGCCGGCCACATGGTTCTGCCCGACGGTCGCCCTGTCGTATTCGTGGCCGAACCGGGCGTTGCGCCGGGCGACCCGGGAATGGCCTATCGCCGACCCGACGACCGCGCCGATGGCATCCAGACCTTTCGGGACGCACTTGTCGCCTACAACGGCACGCCCGAGGACAATCCCTTGGGTCTGTTGCCAGCCTGGCGGCTGTACGACGACGACGCCTATCGCACGCTGGTAGAGGGGGTCGAGCCAGAGAACCTTTTCATCCTCTCGGCCGGATGGGGTCTCATCGAGTCGGACTTCCTCACCCCAACCTACGACATTACGTTTAGCAACGGCGTAGCCACCTACAAACGCCGGCGTCCGCGAGATTCCTACAACGACCTGTGCCGCCTGCCGAGCGAAGGAACCGGCCGCCTCGTCTTCGCCGGCGGCACCGACTACATCCCGCTCTTTCTGGAACTGACCGAAGGCATCACAACCGAGCGCATCGTCTATCACCACGCCACCCGAGCCCCCCTCGCGGCCGCCGCCCAGTTCGTGCCGGTTGAATCAGACGACACTAACGACTGGCACCTCCAATGGGCCCGCGACTACGCCGCGGGGAAGGTGGCTTTGCCGTAGCGTTACCGGTTGCGATGTATCGCGTGGTAGCGGCTTGGCGTTAGAGGGCCGACGCGCTGTTCGAAGCCGTCCGGCCAGTGGACGTGGACCGAGCGGGGCGAATCGTCCTTGCCGAGGCCAAAGACGATGCGTGGATCGCGGGCGGAGGCGTAGCTGCCGTCGGTGGCGATGCGGCGGGCGGTGCAGGGCTCGCCATCGAGGGAGATGGTCGCGCCGATTGCCGGGCCGCCTTGGCGGGATAGGGCGATGCCCAGCCAGTGCCCGCCTGCGGTGTCGTTGCGGTAAAGCCGCGCCGGCCCGCGGTTGTTCGTGACCACGATGTCGAGATCGCCGTCGTTATCGAGATCGCCGAATGCCGCGCCCCGGCTGACTTCCTCGAGTGCGAATGCCTCGACGCCGGACACTTCCGCATATCGACCTGAGTCGAGGCGCCAGATTTGGTTGCGCTGACGCAGCGGCAGGCCCAAGGGGCCCGGCTGCTGCCCTGCGATGGCCGTCACCGCACCGTTGGCGCTGAAGATGTCGAGGTCGCCGTCGTTGTCGGCGTCGAACCAACCCGTGCCGAAGCCGGTGAAGGGAATGCTGTCGGCGGCGACTCCGGCAACTGCCGAGCGATCGAGAAACCAGCCGTTGCCGTCGTTGACGTAAAGCGTGTTGGTTTGCACCGCGAGGTGCGTCATGAAGAGATCCACGTCGCAGTCGGCATCGAAGTCGGCGGCGGCGACGCCCATGCTCGCCTCCGCTTCGCCGTCGGCGTTCACGGCGACCCCGGCGAAGAGGGCGTCATCCTCGAACCTGCCCTCGCCTTGGTTCAGCCACATGCGGTTTTCCATCTGATCGTTGGCGACATAGAAGTCCACGTCGCCATCACGGTCGAAGTCGTCCGCAACGATGCCCAAGGCGCCGCCATAGGGGCCCTCGACGCCAGCCGCTACGGTCGCATCCTCGAATCGACCGCCACCAAGGTTGCGATACAGCCGGTCGGACACCGGCCTATATGCAGTCGGCGCACAGTAGCCCGGTGTGGATGCCGTGCTGTAGCAGGTGCGATGGTTGTCGAGGCGAAAGTCCACATAGTTGGCGACGTATAGATCCAAGAGTCCATCGCCGTCGTAGTCGGCAAAGCTCGCGCTCACCGACCAGCGTTCGCCCTCGATGCCGGAGGGTGCGGTGATGTCTCGGAAGTGACCCTCGCCCAGATTCTCGATCAGTTGATTGGCGCCGAAGTTGGCGAGGAGTACGTCGTCATCGCCGTCGTTGTCGATGTCGCCGGTGGCGATGCCCATGCCATAGCGGTCCGCGCAGATGCCGGAACGCTCCGTCACGTCTTCAAAGCGAAGCCCATCGGCATCGCTGACATTCCGAAACAGCCGATCACAAGGCAGTTCCCCCTCGCCCTCGAGCGGTCCCCCCTGAACCAGCCAAACATCCATGCGCCCGTCGCCATCGAAATCGAGAATGCCGGCGCCGGCCCCCATCATCTCCGCCATCCACAGCTCTCCGGTCATGCCGTTGACGTGGGTGAACGTGAGCCCGCTGGCCTCGGCTGCATCAACGAAGCGCAGACCGTTCGCGAAAGCGGTCCCGACGAGCGCTGCTGAGGCGAGCGCGAGCCACCGCCGGAGAAAGAAGCACAAGCGTCGGTTGCGGGCGAAGTCCCTACGCAGGAGGGCACCCTGCCCTCGCTGGAGGAGGGCGTTGCCGTCCGTCAGGCGACCTTCCACTGGACGAGCGAGAATGCCGGGTCCTCATCCTGGTGGTGCTCGAAGACCGCGTGCACCTCATCGCCAATCGCCACATCCTGATGCGGGTCGCCCAGGAGATTGCCGACAATGCGCGCCTGGTCGTGCTCCGGGAACTCCACCAGCACGACGATGTAGGGACCTTGGTTTTTGAGCGCTGGATGCACTGGATGCCACACCCGCTCGAAGCTGTAGATGCGCCCCACCGGCGGCACTTCCTCAAACACCAGGTCATCGCTGTGGCAGTTGTGGCAGATCCACTCCGGCCCCCACTGCCAGCGTCCGCACGTCCTGCACCTCTGCAGCTTGAGCTTGCCTTCGGCGACGCCTTCCCAAAACGGCGCATCCAAGCCGTCGGCCGCGGGCACCGGCTTCGGCAGCCCAGAGTGGAGATATCCCGTGCCCACACCACTCACAACGTCGCCTCCGTGCCGAAGATGCAGGAACTCACCGGTGTCACCATTGGGCCGGAGACCACCATCGAGATGTCCACGTCCTCCACCTGATTGCTGGATTGGCCGCGAATCTGCCGCACCGCCTCGATGTTGAGTCCCAAGCCGTGCATGTAGCACTCCGCCAGATTGCCGCCGCTGGTGTTAGTCGGCAGCCTGCCGTCCGGCGCGACGAGGTTCTCTTTCACCAGAAACTCGTTGCACTCGTCCGGCTCGCAAAAGCCGTGCTCGACGATGCTCATCAGCACGCCGCCAGTGAAGTTCTCGTAGCACTGCAGGACGTCCACGTCCCCAGGCCCCACCTGGGCCATGTCGTAGAGTCGCGGAGCGCACGTCTTGAAGGTGGAAGTGGCGTAATCGGGTGCGTTGTGAACGCTGGCACCGGCGCGGTAGTGCGAGCCGGACACCGCGCCCAAGAGGTAGGTCGGCTTGTGTGCGTAATCCTTGGCGCGCTGTGCCGGCACGACGATCATCGCTGCGGCACCGTCGTTCTCAAGGCAGCAGTCGAACAGATGAAACGGTTCGACGATCCAGCGCGAATCGTCGTACTTCTCCTCCGTGAGCGGCCGCCCGTACATCACGGCCCGCGGGTTGTTCTGGGCATGGTGATACGACGCCAGCGACAGCGCCCGCAGCGCGCTCTGCTCCACGCCATGCTCGTGCATGAAGCGCTTCACCTTCATGGCGAAGCTCTGCGCCGGCGACATAAGGCCATACGGAACCGTGTGCGCGCCGTCGCCGGAGATGACGTTCCGCACCGGGCCTTGGCCGAACCGCCCGAATTGCCCCTGCGCCAGGGCTCGGAACACGACCACGCACTCGGCCATTCCCGTCGCCACCGCCGCGGCGGCGTTGGCAAGGGCACCGGAGCCCCCGCCCCCTCCGCCGCCCCACTGCATGTTGGCGAAGCGCAAATCGTGAATGCCAAGCGCTGCCGCGAGCCGCGAAGGATCGCTGCGGTCGTTCGAGAAGGAGGCGAATCCATCCACCTGCTTCGGCGATATGCCGGCATCCTCGCAAGCCGCCAGCACCGCCATCAGCGCGAGCTTAAACTCCGCGTCCGGTGCCTGCCCGCGCTTGTAGTAGGCCGTCTCGCCCACACCGGCAATGGCAACGGTGCCCCGCAAGCTGCGTTCCATGATCTCCCCTTCATTTCCCTAGCGTTCGCGCAATGCAAGAAGCATAGCAAGGTGCCCGGAACGAAGGGATCTGCACCAAGGCCAGTTCGTTCGCGCAAGCGATACCTGCAACGTCGTGCGTCACAGGATGTGCGCCGAAAAATCTCCCAGGTCTTCGTCGCACTCGGCGAACCTACCACCGAAGTCGCGGGGTACTACACCCTGAGCGCGGCGAGTTTCGCCAAAGCCGAACTTCCCGCCGCCAGACCAAGGCGCTTGCCTCACTATCCGGTTCCCACCGCCTTGCTCGGCCGCTTAGCTGTGGCGAGTTCGCACCAGGGCCGAGGACTCGGTGATTCCCTCCTGCTCGACGCAATCCGGCGCGTGGTAAGGGCAAGCGCAACCATCGCCGTCCACGCGATAGTCGTGGACGCCAAGAACGACCGCGCTGTCGCGTTCTACGAGCGCTACGGCTTCATGCGGTTCCCGTCCCTTCCCCGTCGGCTTTTCCTGCCGATCCAGACCTTCGAGCAGCTTGCGCTATAGAAGGCCGCGCCGGTGATGAATCGGGGATCGGTCCGTGATTCAATGGCGCACCTCACGAAATCTGCACAGGACCCTTCCATGCCCATCAACCCCGACGCCGTTGGCGAGACCGGCGGCCCTGTCTCCCGTAGCTGGAACTCGAAGGATGCCTTGCTCTATGCAGTGGGCGTGGGTGCCGGCACGGAGGAACTCCAGTTCACCACCGAGAACACCAAGGACGTGCAGCAGCGCGTGCTGCCGACCTTTGCCGTCATCATCGGTGGTGGCGGCACACCCATGGGCAAGGTGGGCAGTTTCAACGCCGCGATGATGGTGCATGGCGAGCAAGGCTTCGAGCTATTCGACGAGATTCCACCGGACGGCGAGCTCGAAAGCACTGGCAAGATCGTTGGCATCTACGACAAGGGCAGCGCGGCGGTGCTGGAGTTCGAGGCGGAAGCGGTCAACAAGGCCACCGGCAAGCCACTGCTCAAGACCCGCTCCATGCTCTTCTGTCGCGGCGAAGGCGGCTGGGGTGGCGATCGCGGCCCTTCGGACAAGATCGAGTTTCCGGACGCCGAACCCACCCACCAGGTCACCTACGCGACCAGGGAAGACCAAGCGCTAACCTATCGCCTCTCCGGCGACCGCAATCCGCTGCATTCCGACCCGTCCTTCGCCGCCATGGGAGGGTTCGACAAGCCCATCCTGCATGGGCTGTGCACCTACGGCTTCACCGGCCGCGCCCTGCTGCACGCCTTGTGCGATGGCGACCCATCCCGCTTCCGATCCATGAACGCGCGCTTTTCCCGCCCGGTGATCCCAGGCGACGAGCTCACCGTCTCCATGTGGGCAAACGGCGGCAAGGCCCTCTTCCGCACCACCAACCAAGACGGCGACGTGGTGATTGACCAGGGGGTTTGCGGCTACTCGTAGGGGAAGCTCTGCGTAAATGCACGACCTTCTGGAGGGAGGGCGTCTCGCCCTCCATCGCCGTAGGAGCGCGCGAGTCTCATGAGCGAACCGGGCGACATGCGCATCATCGTCAACGGGCAGCAGGCGTTCGGCCGGGCGGTGCTCGAGGCGTTGCTCGAACGAGGCGAGAACGTCGTCGCCGTGTACACCGCGCCGGATGGCGACGGGCCGCCGGACCCGCTGAAGGTCGCCGCGGTCGAACGCGGACTGCCCCTGCTGCAGCCGCGCTCGTTTCGGCGCGAGTCGGTGCGGGAAGGGATGCGGGAGTTCGCCCCGGACTTGTGCGTGATGGCCTACGTCACGCTGTTCGTGCCGGAAGCCACCCTCAACGTGCCGACTCGAGGCACCATTCAATACCACCCTTCCCTGTTGCCGATGCACAAGGGGCCGAGCGCCATCAACTGGCCAATCATCTTCGGCGAAACCGTTACCGGGCTTTCCATCTTCTGGCCGGATGACGGCCTCGACACGGGCCCCATCCTGCTGCAGAAGGAAGTGTCCATCGGGCCCGATGACACGGTGGGCAGCATCTACTTCGATCACCTGTTTCCCTTGGGGGTCACCGCGATGCTGGAAGCGGTCGATCAGGTGAGGGCGGGAACCGCGGCAAAAACTGCCCAGGATCCGAACGCGGGCAGCTACGAGAGCTGGTGCCGTGCAGACGACGCCGAGATCGACTGGAAGAAGCCCACCCGCGACGTGTACAACCTCATCCGCGGCGCCAATCCTCAGCCCGGTGCATGGACGACGCTCGGCGAAGACCGCCTGCAACTTTTCGACTGCCGACCGAGCGATGCCGACGGCGACCCGGGTGCAATCGTCACGACGGGTCCGGCGAGTTTCACGGTAGCCACTGCCGACGGCGGCATCGAAGTGCTGCGCGTGCGCCCCGCAGGAGCCGGCAAGATGCCAGTGGCCGAATTTCTTACCTCAAGCGGCTTGGCCGTCGGCCAGCGACTCGCCTAAGCACCCATCGGGAGGGGTAGCCAGTGGGTTTGGCTGCGCCCGCCCTCCCGCGCCGCAAGGCGCGTAACGTAAACACCAACCATGACCCATTGCAGAGGGGCATCCCATGACCATCGTTGAAACCGGCTACGGTCGCTTGCGTGGCCAGTCTGCGGCTGGCATCCACACCTTCCGCGGCATTCCCTTTGCCCGTCCCCCGGTGGGCGACCTGCGTTGGCAGGCGCCGACGCCACCCGAACCGTGGGCTGGCGTGCGCGATGCGTTGGACTTCGGCCCCTGCGCCATTCAATCGACCTTGCCCGGCGCCGTGGGAGAGCTCATCGGCATCGCTACCCACGAAACCAGCGAGGATTGCCTCTACCTCAACGTCTGGACGCCGGCGCCCGATGACGCAAAGCGCCCCGTGATGGTGTGGATTCACGGCGGCGGCAACACTGTGGGCGCCGGTTCCCAGCCCCGCGTCAACGGCGAGCATCTTGCGCGGATCGGCGATGTGGTGGTGGTCACCGTCAATTATCGGCTCGGTGCGCTGGGATTCCTCCATGCAGCCGAGCTCGGCTCGAGCGGCAACGAGGCGCTCTTGGACCAAGCGGCGGCGTTGCGTTGGGTGCGTAACGAGATCGAGGCCTTCGGCGGCGATCCAGGCAACGTCACCGTGTTCGGCCAGTCGGCCGGCGGCTTCGACATCGCCCAGTTGATGGCGATGCCAGCGGCCGAGGGCTGCTTCGACCGTGCCGTGCCCATGAGCGGTTCGCTGATTCCGCCCGTGCCCGCCGAGGATGCCGAGCGCACGGCCGCAGCGTTGGCGGCGGAGTTTGGCGGCTTCGACAAACTGCGCGAAGCCACGGCCGGGCAGATTCTAGAGTGCCAGTCGCGCATCCCCGGCGCCCGCTGGGGGCCGACTCTCGATGGCGCCGTGATCGCGGAAGACGCCGCTGAAGTGCTGGCGCGAGGCCAGTTCACTCGCGACATGCCGCTGATGATCGGCCACACCCGCGACGAATCGACACTGTTCACCACTTTCGGCCGGCCCGCCGTGGAACGTCCACGCTTACTGGAAGCGGCGCGAGACGCCTTTGGCGACAACGCCGAAGTGGCGGTGGCCACCTACGAGCAAGACCGTGCGGAGTCGAGCTTGCGCAACGCCCCTGGCGATGTGCTGGCGGCGATCTCCACGGACCGGATGTTCCGCATCCCCGCCGCGCGCACGGCGGAATGCCACCTCAAGCACTCGCGCAATGTGTGGATGTACCGCTTCGACCACGAATCCCCGGCTGATCCCGCGTTGCAGTCGTGCCACTCCCTCGACATCCCCTTCGTCTGGGGCACCTACGGCATCGAAGCCATGCAGCGCTTCTGGGGCAAGGGCGACACCATCGCCAGCCTCTCCCGCTCGGTAATGTCCCGCTACCTCGCCTTCGCCCGCGACGGCAACCCGAACACCACCGGCGCGCCGGACTGGCCCACCTACGAGACTACGCACCGCGCGACCATGCTGTTCACCGACGACAGCAGCGAAGTCGCCGCCGCCCCGCTCGACGCCAGCCGTCGTCTGTGGATGGACTGACGGACCGGGGGTCGGCGCTCCCTGGGAGCGCCCTGCCAAGAGCGCGGCCGGTGTACTCGCCGTGGTAAGTTAGCGCGCTTCGCGCAAAGGGAACGAAGGGAGAGGGTCATGCCGAATCGGGATGCCGTACGGGACGTGCTTGCGAAGGTCCGAACTGAGGGCCGGGCTTCGTTGACGGCGCTTGAGGCGAAGCAGGTTTGCGACGCCTATGGCATTCCGGTGCCGGAAGAGGGCATGGCCACTACAGCCGCGCTGGCCGGGGACATCGCCGACGAGATTGGCTATCCGGTGGTGATGAAGATCGTCTCGCCGGACATTCTTCACAAGACCGATGCCGGTGGCGTGATCACCGGTATTGAAGGCCGCGACGCGGCGGTGGCGGCATACGACCGGATCGTGGCCGCGGCGCGCGACTACGACGCGGACGCGGACGTTCTCGGCGTGCAGGTGCAGCAGCAAATGCAGGCTGCGCAGGAAGTGATCGTTGGCGGCGTCACCGATCCGAGCTTCGGCAAGCTGGTGGCCTTTGGCCTGGGCGGCATTCTGGTGGAGGTGCTGAAGGACGTGACCTTCCGCCTTGCCCCGGCCACCGAGGACGACGCCGGCGCCATGCTGGACGAAATCGCCGGCGCCGAGGTGCTGCGCGGCGTTCGCGGCGGGCCTGGGGTCGATCGAGATGCTCTCGCGGGACTGATCGCCAACGTCTCGCAGCTCATCAGCGACTTCCCCGAGATCAGCGAGATGGACTTGAACCCGGTGTTCGCGACACCGGACGGCGTTTGCGCCGTGGACACCCGCATCCTGCTCGACTTCGATCCCGCACCGTCCCGCTATCGGCCGAGCCACGACGAAATCCTGGGCGCCATGACGCGGATCATGCAGCCGGATGGAGTGGCCGTGATCGGCGCTTCCGCTGGCGAAGGCAAGATCGGCAATTCGGTGATGAAGAACCTCATCGATGGCGGCTACCAAGGCGAGATCTACCCGATCCATCCGCGCGAGACGGAGGTGCTCGGGCGCAAGTGCTACACCAGCGTCACCGAGGTTCCGGGCGACATCGACATTGCCATCTTCTGCATCCCGGCGGCGCTGGTGGCGAACGCGCTCAGTGAGTGCGGCGAGAAGGGCATCCCGGGCGCGGTGCTGATCCCGTCCGGTTTCGCCGAAGTGGGCGAGCACGAGCTGCAAGCCGAGATCGTAAAGGTGGCGCGGGAGAACAACGTCCGCCTGATGGGGCCGAACATCTACGGTTTCTACTACACGCACAAGAACCTCTGCGCCACCTTTTGCACGCCCTATGGCGAGAAGGGCAAGGTAGCGCTCTCCTCGCAAAGCGGCGGCGTCGGCATGGCCATCGTCGGCTTCAGCCGCTCGGCGAAGATGGGCGTATCCGCGATCGTCGGTCTTGGCAACAAGGCCGACATCGACGAAGACGACCTGTTGACGTTCTTCGAGCAGGACTCGAACACCGAAGTCATCGCCATGCACGTGGAAGACCTCAAAGACGGCCGCGCCTTTGCCGACGTGGCGAAGCGCGTGTCGAAGAGCAAGCCCGTGGTGGTGCTGAAGGCTGGTCGCACTTCGCTGGGTGCCCGTGCGGCGAACTCGCACACCGGGGCGTTGGCGGGCGACGACCGGGTGTACGACGCCGTGCTGCGCCAGAGCGGCGTGATCCGCGCCCAGAGCCTGAACGACATGCTGGAGTTTGCCCGCGGGCTGCAGGTGCTGCCGACACCGAAGGGCGAAAACGTCTTGATCCTCACCGGCGCCGGCGGCTCCGGCGTGCTTCTCTCGGACGCCTGCGCGGACAACGACCTGACGCTCATGCCCATGCCGGACGACCTCGACGCCGCCTTTCGCGAGTACATCCCGCCGTTTGGCGCCGCCGGCAATCCCGTGGACATCACCGGCGGGGAACCACCGACAACCTATCGCGCCACCATCGACCTATCGCTCAACGACGAGCGCATCCACTCGCTCGTGATCGGTTACTGGCACACCATCATCACGCCGCCCATGGTGTTCGCGGAACTGCTCGGCGAGGCGGTGGCCGAAGCGCGAGCCAAGGGCATCGACAAGCCGGTGGTGGCATCGCTGGTGGGGGACGTGGAGATCGAACAAGCCTGCGACTACCTCATGGATCGCGACATCCTCGCTTACCCCTACACGGCGGAAAAGCCGGTGGCAGTACTCGGCGCCAAGTACCGCTGGGCGCGAGCAGCGGGGATGCTGTAGGCGGCACTGCTTCGCCGCGGCCCCTTGGGGAAGGACATCCGGCGGTTCGGCGCAGTCTGTCAGGCGGGGGTTACGCCGACCAAGCGATCTGCCACGGCCAGGGTTTGGCTGGCCTCCGTGTGCTGGCCGATGGCGAGCATTACGAGGCCGGTGGAGACGCGTTCCATGTAGCCCCACTGCCAGATGGAGCGAGTGGGAACGTCGGTGAGTTCGGCCAAGAGGTCGCATCTGGCGCGGGTCAGCGCCGCGGTGTCGCCAGCGAGGAGTTCCTCGCTCCAGTCGCGCATGATCGGGGCGAGATCGCAGGCCTTCTCGGCGATGAGGCCATCGGGGTCGATGAATTTGCAGCGGATTGGCATGTCTTGGCTGGAACCTTCGGCCGTGAGCGTGTTTTCGGCGTGGGCGTCGCCATGCACCAGGACCGACTCCTGCGGACGGAAGGCAGCGGCGCGTTCCTCGGTGTATTCGAGTGCCAGGTTCTTCGCCTGGGCGGAGCACGGCTTGCCGAGGGCCCGCCATTGCTCGGTGATGAAGTCGGCGAGCCACTGGGCCTTCTCCGCGCCGGTCATGAGGCCGTGACCTGTCCCCGCCTCGACCCAAGCGGTTTGGAACGTGCGGCAGATGGCGCGAATGCGGCCTTCGGTGGAGTCGCAGTGGCGGCTGAGCGGCACTCCCAAGCGCTCAAGCAGCAGGGCATTGCGCTCCGGATCGTGGGCTAGCAGTTTCGCGTAGCCTCGGCCGGCCGCCAAGCGATAGACGGTCGCCTCGGCATTGATGTCAGCGCTTCCCGGCAATCCGACCTTGAGCACCGCGTCGGTGCCGTCGGCCAACGTCGCCTCTGCAACCAGGCTCTCAGAACCGCCAGCGAGGGAGCGCCCTGCCTCAACACCCCAAAGCTGCTCGAGCTCCCTGACCAAAGCCGGCAAGCGAGCCACCCAGGCGCGGCCGGTTTCGCCCATCGACTCTGCACGCATCAGTGCAGCACGCGACAGACGCCCGGCTTCGAGCCGGTCCCCGGGCCTCGTCAGAGGGTGATGTCCCGCTGCCAGTATTCGTCGCCCTCCCGGCTGATGTCCGCTCGCGCGGCCTCGTTCCACTCGCCGCCGCCGATGTAGGCGCCCTTGTAGTCGTGCGGCGTCTCGAGGGGGTAACGCTGCCGACGGGCATCGATGGCGAGAGGAATCATGCGCGCACGCTTCAGGACATAGTCTTCGCTGTACTTGATTTTCTTCTTCTGCCCTGGCGTCTTGAAGGCGTGCACGTTGGTGGTTTCGGCGCCGATGGCGGAGGCGCGGTTGTGATAGCCGAGCACCATCGTGATGCGCCGCTCCGGCGAGCGGTTCGGGTAGGAGCCGTGCAGCGAACTGCGGTTGACCATCACGCAGTCGCCTGGTTCAAGCAGGGCCGGCACGGCGTTCGGCAGGCGCTCGGTGATGGGCGGGAACTTGCCGTCGTTTGCAAGCCGCCACTTGCGATGGCTGCCTGGAACAACCCACAGGCAGTTCTCTGGCGTGCAGTGCGACCAGGAGACGGAGAAGTTGAAACCGTGGGTCTTGCCGCTGCCGTCCGGCTGTTCGAGGGCGTGGCCGTCTTCGGTCCAGTGGGTGCGGCCATCCTGATGCCACGGCGTCGGCGGACCCTCGCCGGCGCCTTTGTGGAAGATGCTCTCGTGAAAGGGAACGAAGTCCTCGCCGTTGACGCTTGCGACGGTCGCCAGGATCTTGGGATGGGCATACACGCAGAGCGCCGAGTCCATCATCATCAGCGGATGGGAGACGAGGCCCACCACAGCGCGGGGAGCCGACTCCTCGTCCGTGGGTTCGGTGCCGTGACCTCGGAACACGTCGTCCGTGGACATCGAGTAGTAGCCGAGGTATTTCACCGGGCGGCCTTCTTGGTCCACGTCGGCATCCACACTGACCGGGGCGTTGTCCAAGATTTCGTCGAACTCGCGCTTCAGCTCGTCGACCTCCGCCTGTTCCAAGACGCCGGTGAAGACGTAGAAACCGGTGCGCCGGTACGCATCCAGGATGTCCTGTTCGAGGCGTCCATTGGCATCGAACCGCATCGGCCCGCGGTTGCCGAGCCCCTCGGCCCGCGCGATCCCCGCGGCGCAATACGCGTCCCACGATTCACGATCGTCCTCGCGCTGGTGCTCTTCCATCTCCATTTCAGCGGCCCCCTGCAAGCGTCGAAGGACGGTTATAGCGAACTGCCCTGCCCGACGCCACCGGCCTTGCGTCAGATGCGGCGGTAGGCGAGGTCGGTGATGTGGTGGCCGGCGGCGGCGCCCTTGGCTTCGAATGGGGTTTGCGGGCGTTCCGGTGGGCGTCCGGTCTCGCCGCCGTCGAGTGTGCGGGAGGCTTCGAAAGTGAGCAGCATTTGTTCGGCGTACTCGCGCCAGTCGGTGGCGAGGGCCAGAATTCCGCCGGGCACAAGGCAGCGCGCGGCCTCCTGCGCGAACTCGGCGTTCACCAGCCGGCGCTTGTGGTGGCGCTTCTTGGGCCAAGGGTCCGGGAAAAAGGCGTGGATGCGGTCCATGCTTGCCGCTGCGTGTCGCCGCAGCACCGTCATCGCCTCCGCTTCGACGATGCGGACATTGGCGAGTTCCTCGCGTTCGCAGGCGAGCATCAGGGCGCCGATGCCGGGGCGATAGACCTCGATGCCGACGCAGTTCCAATCCGCATGGGCGCTCGCGAAGGCAGCGAGCGCATCACCCATGCCAAAACCGATCTCGACCAGAAGCGGCCCGGCGCGGCCGAAGGCGTCTTCCCAAGACTGGCCTTGTGGCGGTGGCGCGACCAGATAGTGCGATGCGAGTTGCGACAGTGCCCGTTCCTGCGCAACGGTGCCTCGCCCGCGCCGACGCACGTACACCCGACCTTCGTTGCGCGAATCCAAGAGCATTGCCCGCCGAAGTCATGCGGAGCGACGAATCGCTCCGCAAATCAGGCCAGAGCTCGCCTTCAGGCGACGACCGCCTCCGCTTCCATGAACTTGCGGATCTTCTTCATGGCGTTCTTTTCGAGTTGGCGGATGCGTTCGGCGGAGACGCCGTAGCGGTCGGCGAGGGATTGGAGGGTTTCCTTGCCGTCGCTGAGCCAGCGGGCGCTCAGGATGTCGCGGCTGCGGTCGTCGAGTTGCCTCATGGCGCTGTGCAGACCAGCGGCAGCGGCATTGCCGGCATCTTCCTCCGCCACGAGATCGGCCGGGTTGGAGGCGTCTTCCAGATAGTGCATCGGGGCGACGGGACCGTCATCGTCGTCGTCTCCCGCATGGCCGTCGAAGGCGAGGTCGTGGGCGGAGAGACGGCTCTCCATCTGCGTGACGACGGCGGGGTCGACTCCGAGGTCGCTGGCGATGGCACGGGTCTCGGCGGCGTTCAGCCAGCCAAGCTTCTTCTTGCTGCCGCGCAGGTTGAAGAACAGCTTGCGCTGCGCCTTGGTGGTGGCGACTTTGACGATGCGCCAGTTGCGGAGGATGAACTCGTGCATCTCGGCGCGGATCCAGTGCACGGCGAAGGAGACGAGGCGCACGCCCACTTCCGGGTTGAAGCGCTTGACCGCCTTCATGAGGCCCACGTTGCCTTCCTGGATCAGATCGGCTTCCGGCAGGCCATAGCCGCGGTAGCCGCGCGCGAGGTGAACCACGAAGCGAAGGTGACGCAGCACGAGTTCCCGAGCCGCGACCAAGTCTCCGTTCTGATAGAAGCGCTCTGCCAGCGACCGTTCCTCCTCCGGCGTCAGCACGGGGAAGGCATTGACGGTCTGGATGTAGGCATCCAAGTCGCGGCCCGGCGAGAGGCTCTCTAGGGAGAGGACTTGTGCGCTCATTTGCTACCTCCGGTAACACTTCACGGCAGAGTTTAGCACTCGACCCCATTGAGTGCCAGCAGCGCCCGTGCGCGCGCGCCCTTCGGGCGCGTTGGGAGTTTTCGCTTGCGCGAAAACTCCTGCGCGGTGCCTTTCCTTCCGTGGAGTCGAGAGCTTCCTCGACTTCAGGGCGGGGCAAGGTGCCTGACTTCGGCGTCCAACGTCAGGGGGCCATTCCCGGTCGGTCCCCTCAAGCAAGGATGTCGAGGTTTCGCAGCCGTTGCCGACAAGCGACAACCGAACCGATCACCCCAAGTAACGCGCCTGCGCCCAAGAGCACCAGTACGAATGTGGGGCCGAAGCCGCGCAACTCAAGGTCTCCGCCGTAGGTGGCAAGCAATTGCGCGAGCGGCCGCTCCACCGTGAATAACGTCAGCGAGACGATCACCGCGGCGAACACCGCCCCGCCAAGACCGTAGAGGCAGCCGAGATAGAGGAAGGCGCGACGCATGAAGGGATCGGTGCCGCCCACCAGCTTCAGCACCCGCAACTCGTCGAGCCTCGACTCCAGCGCCACCCGAACCGAAGACGAGGTCACCAGAACGGCGCCCACCCCGAGCACTAAGGCCACCACCCAGCCGAGGCGTTGCACCAACGCAGAAATCGAGGCCACCCGTTCGAGCCAGGCGCTTTCGACTACCACATCCTGCACCGCTTCTTCCTGTCGGAGTCCGGCGCTTAAGGCCTCTGCGGCGTGTGCGGCGAGGGGCGCGCTGAAGGAGACGCGCAAGGTGGCCGGCAGCGGATTGCCGTCGAGCAGTTCCACCGCCCCGGCAAGGTCGCCATAATCGCGAAACTCGGCGAGCGCTTCGTCTGCCGTGATCAGGCGCACGTCTTTCACCCCTGCCTGTGTACGCAGCCGCTCCGCCAAGCCTTGCGTCACGCTCGCTTCTGCGCCCGGCTGGAAGTACACCGAGATGCCGGCCGAGCCGCGCCATCCCTCCGCTATCCCCGCGAGGTTGGCCTGCAACACATAAAGACCCGCCGGCAACCCCAAGGCGATGCCCATGAGCAGCCAGACAAGCAGGGTCGTGCCCACTGCGCTGGCAACAAAGGCGAGGCTCTCCCGCGCTTCGCGGAAGTGGTTGCGAAGGAAGGTGCCGAACGGCCGCCGCGCGGGCTCCCAGGGAAGCGCAGATTGCTCGGGCGTGGGCGCTGGCTGGGTGCCCGTCGCGACCTCGTCCTGCACGGCGGCGCTTGCCCCGGCCGGTTCGTTGCCGGCAGCCTCTTCGACCGCCGGCGGATTGGTCTCGCTGCGCGAGTCGTTCACGGCCCGGGTCTTCCGTCCACGGCACGGTCGTCGCGGACCAACGCGCCGTGGTCCAACTCAACGACACGGCCGCCGAAGGCATCGATCAGCGCGCGGTCGTGGGTGGCGACCAGCACGGTCGTGCCGACCTGATGGAACTGCCGGAAAAGGCCCATGATGCTCCGCGACAGCTCCGGATCGAGATTGCCGGTCGGCTCGTCGGCAAGCAGAACCCGAGGACGATTCACCACTGCGCGAGCGATTCCCACCCGCTGTTGTTCGCCCACCGAGAGGTAGCGCGGCGGCAGGCTTACCTTGTCTAGAAGCTCGACGCTCGACAATGCCGCGCGAACCCGTCGGGCGATATCGCGCTCGGGCATTCCCACCACGCGCAGAGGCAGCGCCACGTTCTCGAACACGCTGCGGCGGGCGAGCAGGCGATGGTCCTGGAACACGGCCCCCAAGTGCTGTCGATACAGCGGCAACCGGCGCCGCGGCAGCCGGGCGACATCGACGCCGCCGACGAGAATGCGGCCTCGCGTTGGGGCATCGACGGCGAGCAGCAGCTTGAGGAAGGTGCTCTTGCCGGCGCCGGAATGTCCGGTGATGAAGGCCATCGAACCTTCGGCGAAGGACACGGACACATCGTGCAGCCCTTCGGCGCCGTTGTCGAAGCGCCTTGAGACGTGCTCGAACTCGATGCTTCCCAACGACGTCCTCCGGCGTGGCGCTAGCGGCCTTGGCTGTTTGCTTCGGGGTGCCCCGACGCCTCGGCTGTTCCTTCCGCGGCCAGCAGCGCATCGACGAACACTTCCGGCTCAAACGGCTGCAAGTCGTCGGCGCCCTCGCCGATGCCGATGAACTTCACGGGCAGGGCGTGCTTGGCGGCGATGGCGAACAGCACGCCGGCCTTGGCGGTGCCGTCGAGCTTGGTCACCGCCAGGCCCGTGAGCCCGACCGCGCGGTCGAACTCCGCCACTTGCGAGAGGGCGTTCTGGCCGACGCCGGCATCGAGCACGAGCAGCACTTCATGTGGCGCGCCGTCGCCGAGGCGAGCCGTCACGCGCTTGATCTTGGCGAGTTCCTCCATCAAGGCGGCCTTGGCCTGCAAGCGCCCGGCCGTGTCCGCCAGCACCACGTCGATCCCTCGTGCCTTGGCTGCAGTGACGGCGTCGAAGATCACGGAGGCGGCATCGGCGCCCTGTCCTTGCGCGATTACGGGAATGTCCTCGCGCTCGCCCCACGTGCCGAGTTGTTCCACCGCTGCGGCGCGGAAGGTGTCGCCGGCGGCCAGCAACACCGAGTGGCCGTCGGCCTTCAAGCGCTTGGCCAGCTTACCGATGGATGTGGTCTTGCCGGCGCCATTCACGCCGACCACCAGCACTACATGGGGGCGGTCGTCACCGATGTGGAACGGCGCGGCGACGGGAAGCAGGATGTCCAGCAACTCGGCGCGCAAGGCGCCGTGCAGCGCCCGCGTATCGGCCAGTTCCCGGCGCGATACTCGACGCCCCAGGTTCTCCATGATCCGCGTTGTCGCTAGCGCACCCACGTCGGCCACGAGGAGACTGGTTTCGAGTTCCTCGAGCACTTCCTCGTCGATGACGCGCTCGCCGAGGACGAGTTGGCCGATGCCATCGGCGAGTTGGCGGCGCGTGCGAGCGAGTGAACCGGACAGGCGCGACCAGAGGGAACCGCGGGGCCTTGCGACTTCCTCTTCGTCAAGGCGCGGGCGTTGCGGCACTCTCTGGGTCTGTGTCCCACGCTCCGTATCGCCCTCGGCTTGCGTGCCCTCGGTTCGTGCCTTTCTGAATCTCGCAAGTACCATGGCTTCCTTGTTGGACGAGTTTTGAGAGTGCTGGATGATGGTCGAGCGCATGCTCGGGACGAGTGACGGCGCTGGCCGCTCCGGCGCCCCTTGGATTGGCCGCTGATGGCGAACGCCAACCGCATCCGCATTATCGGCGGTAAATGGCGAGGGCGGAAGCTTGCCGTTGCGCCGAGGCCAGGGTTGCGCCCGACGCCAGACCGTGCCCGTGAGACCCTGTTCAACTGGCTCGCGCCGCACATTGCGGGGGCGCGGGTGCTGGACCTCTTCGCCGGTACCGGTGTGCTCGGATTCGAGGCGCTCTCGCGCGGCGCCGCCCACGCCACCCTCGTGGAGCGAGACGGAGCGGCGGTCCGAATGTTGCGCCAGCACCAGCAGATGCTGGACGCCAATGTCGCAATCGCCCAAGCGGACGCCCAAGCGTTCCTGCGCCAGCACCGAGCCAAGGCCGAACGGGACGCGCAAGACCTCCCGCGCTGGGACCTGATGTTCCTCGATCCACCGTTCGACTCGCCCCTGCTAGCCGCGGCGCTGAAGGACATCCATCCCTACCTCGCGCCAGGGGGCTTCATCTACGTCGAGACGGACGCGGAGTTCTCCCATCCCGACTTCGCAACGTATAGGGCCTCCCGCGCCGGTAACGTCCACTACGGGTTGCTCACGCACTGCGACGCGCCCTGATTTGTGCAGCCACGAAGGCCCGTCCGGCCGGCAAAGCCCGACTTCCTCTAGCTCAAGGCAATGAAGCCGGTGAAGGCACGGGCGGCCGGCACTCTGCGGATGTTCCAGTTGGCGATGGCCCAAGCGAGCAGTTCGGGAATGTCGACGGGGGGAGGCTCGAAGCCGAGCAGGTTCAGGGCGTTGGTGAGGTTGTGGCGGGCGAATCGATTGTCGAGGGCGGTGGCACCGGTGTGCTTCGATAGCTTGATGCCGCCCGCCTCGACGATCACGGGCAGGTGGGCGTAGGACGGGCGGCGCATTTCTAATGCGTCGGCGATGTAGAGCTGGCGCGGCGTGTTCGGCAACAGATCGGCGCCGCGCAGGACATGAGTGACGGCCATCGCGTCGTCGTCCACGACCACGGCGAGGGGATAGGCCGCCATGTCGTCCCGTCGCCAGACGACGAAATCGCCCGACTCGTCCGCGAGTCGCTGCCCGTTGTGGCCTTGGACTCGGTCTTCGAACTCGATTCGACCATCGTCTACCCGGATGCGGATGCTGGTAGTTGCGCTCTTCGCCAAGCCTAACTGGCGACAGGTTCCGGGATAGATCCGGGCGCCGCGGAGGACGCGCCGCGAGCAGCGGCAGGCGAAGCACAGCGGCTGCAATCGCCTGAGGGCAGCTCGGTAACGCTCCTCGTGGTCGCTTTGGCGGACGATCGCGCCGTCCCAATGCAGTTGGTGTGCGTCGAGGGCTCGAACGATCGCCTCCTCCGCAGCCGGATCGACCCGAGGCGTATCGACATCGTCGATGCGGAGCAACCACCGCCCTTGAGCCTCGCGCGCATCAAGCCAAGACGCGAGCGCGGTCACGAGCGAACCGAAATGCAGCGGTCCGGAGGGCGTGGGGGCGAACCGTCCGATGTAGGCTGGCGCGTTAGTCATCGGCGGACTGATGGGCTTGGACGAAGGGCATTCTGCCTTCCCAGTCGTCCCGTGTTGGATTTCCGACGGACTTCGGTACGGAGGCGGACAAGCCTATCCGCGCTTTGAGACTGGCGCTTTGCTGGCGTTGTCTGGGACGCTTGCTTGCGGTGGCCTTGGCCGGCTCCGCTGCGTGCGCGCCTTCGGCACGCTTGGAGGGCGGCCGCCGCCAAACCCCTCGCTAACGCTCGGCGTCTGGCCCCAGCCCTCACCTCTCCATGACCTTGCACCGCACACGCGGCGTATCCGCCGCTCCTGAGGTGGAAGCTCTTGGCGCTCTCCCTCCAAAGGCCCGCGCCAAGTCCGACAGGTTCCTAACCCCGCAACTGCCGCTCGCGCAGTTCGTCGAGCGACTTGCAGTCCACGCATTGGGTGGCGGTTGGCCTTGCTTCGAGACGGCGCAGACCAATCTCCACACCGCAAGTGTCGCAGTAGCCGTAGTCGTCCTGATCGATTCGGTCGATGGTCTCGTTGATCTTCTTGATGAGACGACGCTCGCGGTCGCGGGTGCGCAGTTCAATGCCGAACTCCTCCTCCTGCACCGCTCGGTCCAGTGGGTCCGGGAAGTTGGATGCCTCGTCCTGCAGGTGGTTGACGGTTCGGTCCACTTCCTCCATGAGGTTGGTGCGCCAGTCCTGCAGAATCTTCAGGAAGTGGACGAGCTGCTCGGCGTTCATGTAAGCCTCGCCGGGGCCAGGTTCGTAAGGCGTGAAGTCGCGGAACGCGGAGCTGTCCGATTTCGCGGTGGGCATCGGCACGCCGCCGCGCAGATCGCGGGGCGCGGGCACCATGGGCAGCTTGCTGACCCGACGCTTGTGCGGACGCCTTGCTGGCTTGCGCGGCGCGGTCTTGGCCTTGGCGGAGGCCCTTGCGGACTTGCGCGACTTCGCCTTGGCGGTCTTCGCCGGCGCCTTCTTGGCTGCGGTCTTCTTGGCCGCCGTCTTGGATGATGCCGGCGCTTTCGCTCTCGCCGGCGCAGCCTTCGTGGCGCTTGCGGCTTTCCTCGGCGCGGCCTTGGTAGCAGCCTTCTTGGGCGCCGTCCTCTTGGCCGCGGCTTTTGCCTTCGTTGCCGTCTTCTTGGCGGCCGGCGGCTTCCTCGCGGCAGCCTTGGTCTTGGCCGACGTGGTCTTTTTCGCCGCAGCCTTCTTTACAGGCGCCGTCCTCTTGCTGGCCGCCGATTTTGCGGAGGCAGACTTGCGCGCCGTCGTCGTCTTCCTGGCGGCGGTCTTCTTGGTTGCCGCAACCTTCTTCACAGAGGCTTTTCTGGCGCCGGTTTTGCGCTTCGCCTGAGACTTGGCAGCAGCGGACTTGGTTGCCGCTGCCATACGCCCGCGGCCGCCGGCGGATTTCACGGGGGCCTTGGTGGCCGGCTTGGTCTTGCTGCGCGCCTTGACCGTCTTGGTCTTGGCCGTAGCGGCTGCCGTCTTGCGCGCCTTGGTCCTCGGGGCGGTGGAAGACGAGCTGGAGCGGGTGCGTGCCTTGACAGCGCGGGTGGTTGCCGTCTCGGCCTTCTTCACGCGCCTGCTCGCCGTCGTGGCAGACGTGCGGCTACGTGCGGCGCCGGTTGCCTTGCGAGCGGTCTTGGGTTTCTTTGCGGCCATGTCGATTGCGTCCCTTCCGCGCCGCCCATGTCGCCCCTAGGCGTTCGGGTTTCAAGAAAAAAGGCGCGTAAACTACCAAAACCCGTGTTGCACGCCAACTGCCTGTGTCAAACACACACGCGCCATGCCCTTCCTGCCTCCCAACCGTCGGCATTCCGACAGGACAATACGTTGCGGTTCGACCCGCCCCTTGCGGCCGGCATTCTGATCCGCCGCTACAAACGCTTTCTGGCCGACATCACCGACCGGGACGGTGCCTTGCGTACGATCCACTGCGCCAATACGGGGGCGATGACCGGATGTGCGGAGCCCGGCAGCCGCATCTGGTACACGACCTCTGCCGATCGCCGGCGCAAATACCCCAACACGCTCGAATACGTCGAGGACGGCGACGGAGACCTGATCTGCGTCAACACACTGCGCGCCAATGCTCTGGTGGCGGAAGCTCTGCAAGAGGGTCGGCTTGAAGGCTTCGGCAAGGCCGCCAGCGTGCGTCGCGAGGTGGCCGTGCCTGGCGACGAGGCCGGACGGTTCGACTTTCTGGTGCAGAACCGCGCCGAGCAGACCTTCATCGAGGTCAAGTCGGTGACCTTGAAGCTCGCCCCGAGCGTCGGCGCGTTCCCGGACGCGGTGAGCGAACGCGCCACTCGACACGTCAATGCCCTCGCCAGCCTAGCCCGCGAAGGCCACCGTACCATGCTCCTCTTCTGCGTGCTCCACGCCGGCATCCGCTCCGTCGCTCCGGCCGACCATGTCGATCCGGCCTATGGCCGCGCCCTCCGCCACGCCATCGACGCCGGCGTTACGGTGCGTGCCGTTCGCGCCCAAATGACGATCGAGCAAATGCAGATCGACGGAACAGTGCCGTTTTTCCGGAAAAGGGCCGCACCGTAATCCGAGTCGTCAGCGTTGGTCCGAAGCGATCCCGGCGCAGCGAGAATTTTCTAGTCGTCCCCGGCGCTTTCCCCGGCGGTGGCTGTCAGCGGATGCGGCACTAGCGGCCGTTGCGGCAGGTCGCCACTTGGTCGCTTGACCGTGATGTCTTCGAACAGCAGAGAGGGCACGACCACCGAATACGTGGTTGGGGTGCCGACAATGCCGCTCATGCCCGGCATTGCCGCCAGGGCCGGGAGCGGGAAGAACACTAGATCGTGCCGCGTTGTCGCGTCTGAGGCGGCGACGATGTCGCGGAACGTGGCCTCCGTGACCCCCGACAGCACGGCGGTGCGAATCAGCTCTTCGCGGCCGTCCGGAAACACGCGGTAGGCCGCGAGCAGGGGCTGGACGCTGGAGCCTTCGCCGCCCATGCCCGGCAACGAACTCGGCTGCATGGCGCCCATGGCAAGGCGCGCCGCCGAACTGCCTATGCGCCGCACCACCACCGCGTGGTCGAGGTCTCGCTCGGCGGCAAGCAGCATGAGCTCCTCGTGCAGTTCTGCCTCACCGAAGCCGCCGCGGGCGTCGATGAAGAGATTGCCGGGGGAAGGGGTTTCGCCACGCCGGCTGCCCGTGCTCGAGGCAATGCCCGGCACCGGCACGCGGGTCGCCAGCAACGTCTTGAGCACGCCTCGCTCGATCAAGGACACGCGCTTCGCCGGCACCCCATCGTCGTCCACCGAGTAGGTGCCGACGAGCGGCGGTGCCGCCTCGTCGGCGCCGGCGTGACTTGCGGTGGGATCGTTGACGACGGCAAGGAAGCGTGGAAGCACACGGGCGTTCAGCCTGTCCAGGAACGGGTTGCCGAGCACCGAGGTCATCATGGTGCGCATGCGGGGGTTCTCTACCAGCGGCATTCTGAGCGCCACCAATCTCGGTGCCAGCACTTGGTTTACGAGTTCCGCCGCCGCCTGCCCCTCGAACAGCACCGGGCCCGTGTACCGGTCAAGATATGGCGCGTCGCGTCGGTTGACGAGTCGAATGGCCATCTGCTGCGCTTGCGCCTTGAGTGCTTGCGCCTCGGGAATGCTTGCCCAGGAGCGGCCGTATGCGGTCACGAAATCCTGGAGTTCCGTTCCGTCGCCAGCCTGCACCGCCGCCAGCGCTTCCACCTGCACGGAGTGGCGATCGGCGATGAAGGCCGAGCCCTCGCTGTCGACGAAGTAGGTGCGCGACTGTTGTGCATTGGCCCGCACTTCGGACATGCCGAGTTCCGGCATTCCCCGGAACGCGGCGGAAACGGCGAGGGCCATCTCCTCGGATCGACCCGGGGCAATGCTCCCCGGATTCCGGCCGTCGTATCGGTGCGGCTCCTCACGGCTGAAGTCGGCCACCTCCTCGATCCGGGTGCGGTTCTGCAATGCGGCGGTCTTGCCGGAAAGGTCGTTTACGGCCTGCTTGTAGGCGCGGTCGGTGGCAAGCCAGATTTGCCGCCGGAGGGCGTCGTAGTCCTCGCCAAGTGGCAGCGCCGCGCGCACCGTGCGTGACGGGCTCGCCCCGACGTAGTTGCTGTTGTCGAAATCGTGGCTGCCGACGCGCAGTTCCACCACGAGTTGACGACTTGCGCCGGTGCCTCGATTGAGGAGGCTGCCGAGGCTAGCGTTGGCGCGTTCGCTGGCGACATCGAAAACGCGGTAGGCGATGAAATAAGGCCCCTGGGCACCCTCGAGCTTCAGCGACTGCATCGACCGGGCCATCTCGTCGCGGAGGGCCTGCATCACGGCATCGTCGTCACCGAGCGGGGCCGTCTCGGCTGTCGGCGATCCGGCGAAGGCAAGGCAGAACGCCGCGCTGGCGAGGCGCCAGCTCATCGTGCAACTCCATGGGCGCGTGCATGGGCGTGTGCGGTGTGGAAGGCGAATCCAGGGGGAGAGAGGATCGGCAGCCGACTTTGCGGGGTCGCCTTCTTCTGCACCTCGATCTGCGCGACGAGGATCGACGGGGATATGGCCGCCACCGGCACCAGCCCCGACTCCGCACCGCAGGTGCCGTTGAATACCGCGAGCTCGCCGCCGCCGGCGACGATGCGACTGAAGGTGGTGAGTGGCGTGCCGATCAAGTCCGCGCCCCGCACCAGTTCCTCCGATCCGTCGGGATGGATGCGATACACCATGGTCGGCGTGACGTTGAAGGAGTTCGGAATCGACCGACCCGTGAATGTGTAGCCGCCTTCGATGCGGTCGAAGAAGAGGCCAAAAGGCTTGTCCTCGCGCGCAACGGCTTCGAGAAGCATGGCCTTGAGCTCGCTGCGGGTGTGCCTGTCCGCCACGTCCACGAACAGGTTCGACTGCCGCGCCACCGTTCGATAGCCCGTGTTCTTGCGGCCGTGGCCGTTCGATTTGGGGAACCCCTCGATGGGGATCCGTCCCATGAGGAAACCCGTCAGGATGCCGTTTTCGATCACCGGCACGCGGCGTGCCTTCACGCCTTCGTTGTCGAACCGATACGAGCCCACGAGATCGTTGCCGGCGACTTGCGTGACGGTGGGGTCGAAGTACACGGAGAAGTTCTCTGGCAGCACCGACTGACCCACCATCCGGCGGAATGTCTGCCCGTCGCGCACGCTCTTCTGCCGGTGTCCCTCCAGCCGATGTCCGAGAATTTCGTGGAAGAAGACCCCGCTCGCTGGCCCTGAAAGGATGGCAGGCCCGGCGTAGGGCTCCACAATGGGGGCGGTTCTGAGGGCCTCGAGTTCCGCCACCATGCCATGCACCGTCGCCATCACTTCCTCGTCCGGCGGCAGGGCGTCTGGACTGAGGGCGAAGAACTGCTCCGAGCGCGGCAGCACCATGCCGTCATCGGCCCGGGTCGTGGCGGATATGGAGATGCGGTAGAAGGTGTTGGCGGTGCGGATGGCGGAGCCTTCGCTGTTGACGTACCAGCGTGTCTCCGCGTCGGCCCAAACCAGCGCATTCGCCGAGAGGATGTGCTTGGATGCACGGAACGGCGCGGTGTACTTGCGCACTTTCGCTTCCCATGCGGCACGATCCACGTCGAGCGACACCAGCTCTTCTGTGGCGCGCTCGGGACCGTGCTCGGAGAAGTCGCCGGCTTGGTCCTCGGCCGCGACCGTTACCTGCACGTCCGCCTTGACTTGGGTGAAGCGCTCGCTCGCCTGCTTGTATTCGTGGTCGGTCCAGCGCCAGAGCATGGCGCGGAGCGCCTCGGTGTCCGACACAGGCGCTTGCATTCGCACCCGCTGGCGAGGCATCGCGCCACCACGGCGGAGCTCATGGGTGTTGTCGAGTTTCGGGCTGCCCACCCTAAGGTCGATGTCGAGACCACGCTGCTCCGATTCGTTCCAGCCCCCCACGGCACCGAACGAGCCGTACACGCTCACCACCTTGTCTTCGGTGATTTCGTAGCTCAGGAAATAGACGGGATCGGGCTGCTCGGCCAGCACCTCGAGCGAGCGCCGAAGCTCGCCTTCCATGGTCTCGAGCGTGTCGGGCCACGCCCCCAGCGCGAGCCAAGCCATTCCCAGCGCTGCCAGAAAACGCCAGCGACGCGCCGGGGTGCGAGGCCCCGCGAGCGCCCGATAGAGTCGTTCGCGTCGAGCCATTGGTGCCCCTTGCTATCGGTGAGTTGACGGGCGCGAGCATACAGAAGCCGGCAAGGCACACGCCGCTTACAATCGCCGTGCCGGTGGCAATGGCGACGGAGCGGAACATGGGACGCGGTGCGGACGAAGCCGAAGTCGAGGACGCAGCGCTGCCGAGCGATGTATTCGACATGCCCGAGCTCGCCGAAGCCGAGGCCGTGGTTTCCCCAGCCGAGGCACGCTTCTTCATCGACAACGGGTTTCTCGTCAAGCGGGAGCTTGTCGATGCGGCGGCGCTGGGCGAGGCCATGGATCGCGTATGGGCACATTTCGGTGAGCGGGTGCCGATGGCCGATGACGCACCGGCGGTGGATCGGCAGCAGCCAGACAGTTGGCGGAGCCCCGAATGGGGTGAGATGCCGCCGGCGGACACATCCGGGGCGTTCGAGGGGCGGCAGCGAGTGGTTTACTCCGGCACCACCGTGAAGCTGCACGAACTCGGTGCCGCGAGCTTCCTCAAGCGACTGGTTCCGAATCATCCGGCGCTGCGCAGCGTGGCCGAGGCGATACTCGGGCCCGATCTGCGTCCGAGCACGCGCACGCGAGGGGTGTACGCGATCTTCCCCAGCAAAAGCCCGGCCGTCGGCCGGCTCGGCCCGCACACGGATCAGGTGTGTCAGCAGCTCAACGTCTGCGTCTATCTCGACGACGTGCCACCTCGCAGCGGCGGCTTCACGGTGTATCCGGGCAGCCACCGCATCATGTTTCAGGCGCACGAAACGGAGGCGAACTGGTCGCCGCACACGGGCTACCGAGACGCGATCCGCAAGGTCGCGAAAGAGATTCGCCCGGTCGAGTTCGCGGGCCCGGCCGGCACGGTGATCTTCTGGCACGGCCGCACGGTGCATTCCTCCGGCATCCACACGGGCGATCGCATCCGCTGGGCCGTCTTCGCCGATTTCACCCAGAACCGCGAGACACTCTCCCCCGACGAACACCGCGCCGTCGGCCAGTTCGAATGGTTCAAGGACACGGAACTCTTCCGCCACGACAGCCCGGTAGGCGAAGGCATGTGGCGCGAGTGGAACGTGACGAGGCTTGCCGGCAGCGAGGAGTGACCGCAATGCCAGTGCGTTACCACCAAGGCCGTTTCCCACCAGACGACCGCCTGGACTGGCGGAAGCTCGTGCCATTGATCGGGCCAGCCACCGCTGCAGTGGTGTCGGCTCTTCCTGCAAGCGGTTCAGGCGCAGGCGGAGGAGAATCTTGCGCGGGCGCAGGGCGTTTTGGAGCTGTACGACGGCATGAAGTCGCGCATGGTCGAGCTCACGCGCTTGCACCATGCGATGCGGTTCTTGGACTGGATCTTCGAGCGACCGATCTTCCGCGCGGCCGACCTAATTGCGACTGCGGACATTCCCCGCACCTCCGCGCAGCGAATCCTGAAACGCTAGTCGAACACGGCGTGCTCGGCGTGCTTCGGGAAGGACACGGACGCCAAGCGAGGTTGCTTTGGTTCCCCGAACTCATCGGGGTCGCGGAAGGCCATCCGGATTGAGGGCCGCGTATGGGCCACAACAGGCTTTGCGGCCCACATTCGGTCAAAAGTGGTACACAAACCTGTTTGTGGCCCACTCGTGGGCCACAACGAGCTTTTGCGGGCCACATTCGGCGAAAAGTGGCACACAACCTCGTTTGTCGATCAGAAGCGACGGACAAAGTTGTATGTACGCCACTTCTAGGGTGCACGCGGCGGACAATCCTCCGTCGCCACATGTGGGCCACAACTGTTACTTCGAGCCACCAAGGCCAGCAGTTCGCCGCCAGCGAGCCGCCGACGTGCTGTAGCGGGCCGGCCCTCCGGAGACAAGCGGAAGTGCCTTCTGCTAGGCGCTGACAGCACTCACAGCTTCATCCTTCCGACGATTTCTAGCCAGTGGTCGCCCTGGCAGTCAGTGCGTACCTCGCCCCCTACCCGCATTTCCTTGTGGTCGAAGCCGGCGATTTTTCTTGTCGTCGCGGCTGGATCCTTGGCGCGTAGCACCAAGGCGTACGATTTCACGCCACTCTCCACCAGCGCCACGTGTCTCAGTCTTTCCTGCCAGCCCGGATGAATTCTTGGTCTTGCCACGAAGGCAGAGTGGCGCGTCAAGCGGGCCCAGAGTTTACCGCAGTTCTTCTCGAACTCGTCCTGCCAGACTCTGAGGTAACCCTCTCCGGTCTTGGAAACTGCTCCCCAAGACCACCGCACGTTTTTTGAGGGGAGCGTCGAGCTGCTCAAATAGCTTCGAGATCGACATCGTGCCCACTCCCGATTTGCCAGATCTGCTTTGGCAGAAACACTCTTCAGGCCACCTGGAACCCGTGCTGTTTCACGTGATACGGCCCGTCCATGCGCTGGGTGGTCTTGTATAGCTCGTAGCGGCCGTCTCCGGCCACGTCCTTCACGCTGGCGAGGAGGGCCTGTTGTTCCTGGGGTGGCATTTCGGTGAAGCTGCGCGCCGTGGCGCAGTTTTCGACGAGTTCGTCCATGGCGGTGATGCCGACGACGATGGAGGAGACCGGCTGGCTCAGGGCGTAGTGGATGCAGGTCTCGGCAGTGATGCCAGCTTGTCCGGTGATGACGCCGCCGCCCAGAGTCTTCATGCCGATCACGCCGGCGTCGCGGGCTACGCACTGCGGCACGATTTCCTTGCGGAAGCTGCGGAAGTGGGTGTCCATCATGTTGATAGGCATCTGCACCGTCTCCCAGTCGAACGGCTTGTCGAGCATGGTCTGGTGGATGCGGGGGTCGCGGTGGCCGGTGAAGCCGATGTGGCGAATCTTGCCGGCCTCCTTCGCCTCGATGGCGGCACGGATGCCGCCCTTGTCGAACACCCAGTCGGGGTCGTTGTCATAGACGATCTCGTGGAACTGCCACAGATCGAGGTAGTCCGTCTTGAGCCGGGTGAGGCTCTCGTCGATGCAGCGCATGGCGCCCTCGTAATCGCGGTCGCAGCCCTTGGTCATGAGGAAGACCTTCTCGCGCCGGCTCGGCTCGGCGAGCGCTTTGCCCATGACGATCTCGCTGCCGCCGTCGTGGTAGTCCCAGGCGTTGTCGAAGAAGGTCATGCCCTCGTCTATGGCCGCGTGCATGATGCGAATTGCCTCGGCTTCGTCCTGCGAGGCGGCATAGCCGATGTGCCAGCCGCCAAGGCAAAGCACGGAGACTTGTGCTTCCGTCTTGCCTAGTCGCCGAGTGGGCAATCCTGCGGTGGAACTGCCCGCAGCGGCCAGCGGTGTCGCAAGCGCCACGGCTGCCGCCCCGCGGATCGAGTTGCCGACGAACTCGCGACGCGTCAGCTCGCCTCCAGCACCCGGGGTCTCATGCTCTCGTTCCGCTGCCATGGCATCCCTCCTTGGTCCGGCCGGCGAATTGCGGCTCACTATAGCCCGGCGAAACCGGCGGGACGACATGCGCTGCCGTATCATCGCCCACCCTTGACGCACTCTTGACTAGGCACCCCTCCCCGCAAGGAACCCACAATGCTGAAACGAACTGCGCTGATGCTGGCGCTCGCCTTTACCCCGCAAACCCTTGGCGACGAAAGTCCCATCAAGGGATTCACCGAGGCGGGGGCCGAAGCACAGCGTCTGCTCGAGGCCGAGTTCGACAGCTACATCCACGCCGAAGACCTGCAAGGCTGGATGCATGAGCTGGCGGCCGAACCGCACCATGCCGGCTCCGAACACGGTCGCCGCAACGTCGAGACCATGCGTCGCCTATTCACCGAATGGGGCTACGAAACCGCTGTCGCCAGCTACGATGTGCTGCTGCCCACACCCAACACCCGGCGGCTGGAAATGCAGGAGCCGCATCCGTTCGTGGCGAGTCTCGCCGAGCGCAGCGTCGAGGGAGACGAAAGCAGCGCGTCGCCAGATCTCTTGCCGCCCTACAACTCCTTCTCGCCGGACGGCGACGTGACCGCCGAGCTCGTGTACGTCAACTACGGCACCCGCGAGGACCACGAACTACTCGCCCGCCACGGCGTGAGCCTTAAAGGCAAGATCGCCATCGTTCGCTACGGCCGCATTTTTCGGGGCCTGAAGCCGAAGATGGCCGCCGAGTACGGCGCCATCGGCTGCATCATGTATTCCGACCCCGCAGACGACGGCTATGTGCGGGGCGAGGTCTATCCCGTCGGCGGCTACAAGAACGACAGCGGCGTGCAGCGGGGCTCCGTCATGGATCTCGCTTTGCATACGGGCGACTTGCTCACGCCCGGCTGGGCGGCAGTCGCTGGCGCAGAGCGTCTCGCCCGGGACGAAGCGCCGGCAATGGCGCCGATTCCCACGTTGCCAATCTCCTACGCCGATGCCCAGCCCCTGCTCGATGCCATCGAAGGCGAAATCGCGCCCGCGGAATGGCGCGGCGGCCTGCCCATCACGTACCGCATCGGACCGGGCCCGGCCAAGGTGCGCCTGACGGTGCGGTTCGACTGGAACACGGTCACCGCCAGCAATGTCGTGGCCCGGCTTGACGGTGCCGTGTGGCCGGACCAATGGGTCATGCGCGGCAATCACCACGACGGCTGGAACCATGGTGCCGCCGACCCACTCTCCGGCATAGTTGCCCTCTTGGCCGAGGCACAGGCCATCGCCAAGCTCGACCGCCGGCCGGCGCGAACGGTGCTGTTCGCCGCGTGGGACTCCGAGGAACACGGCCTTATGGGCTCCACCGAATGGGCCGAGGAGAACGCCGAGGAACTGCGCGAGAAGCTGGTGCTCTACAGCAACACCGATGGCATGAGTCGCGGCTTCGTGCGCATTGGCGGCAGCCCCTCGCTGGCCGGCTTCTTCAACGAGGTGCAGCGGGACGTGAAGGACCCGCAAACGGGGTTGTCCGTGGGAGACCGCTCGCGCGCTCGCATACAGGCCACCGGCGACGAGGCGGCACGCAAGGAACTCGAGAGTTCCGGCCGGCTACCGATGGGTGCGCTCGGCTCGGGGTCGGACTACACGCCGTTCTTGCAGCACCTCGGCATCGCTTCCGCCAACCTCTCCATAGGCGGCGAGGGGCGGGGCAGCAGCTACCACACGCGCTACGACACCATCGAGCACTACGAGCGTTTCGTGGACCCCGGCTACACCTACGGCGTAGTCCTGGCACAGGTGGCTGGCCGCACCACGCTGCGCATGGCCAATGCGCGGCTGTTGCCGTTCGACTTCGGCGAGTTCGCGACGGCGGTGAAGGACTATCTGGCCGATCTTGAGCAGCTCGCCCACCGCAAGCGCCAGCAGACAGCGCGCAACAACCGGCTAATCACGAGCGGCCAGTTCGCGGCGGCGCTCGACCCCACCCGTGCACTTGCGCCGCCGCCGAAGCGCGCCCCCGTGCCGCACTTCAACTTCGCCCCGATCCACAACGCGCTCGCCGCGTTGGACGCCGCCGTCGCCGAACAGTCCGCCACGGCGTCCATGGACGACGCCACGCTGGAACGCATCAACGAGGCCCTGCATACAGCCGAGCGCCTGCTGACGCGGGAAGAGGGATTGCCTGGACGCCCTTGGTATCGCCACCAAATCTATGCGCCCGGTAGGGACACCGGCTATGGCGCCAAGACGCTGCCGTGGGTGCGCGAGGCGATCGAACACCGCCGCTATGAAGACGTGCCGGCGGGGGTGGAAGCGATCGCGGCACGGATTGACGCCCTTGCAGAGCGAATGCGGCAAGTCGCCGAACTCGCGAAGGCTCCGTGACCGGTGGCAACGCCCAAGTCGAGCACCGGCCGGTCTTCCGACTCGAACCGCACGTTGCCGGACCACGTCCGCCGCAATCGTGCGGCATGGCAGGTCAATGCCGCTGACTATGTCGAGCCCGCCGAACGCTCCTGGGCATCGAACGAACCTTATTGGGGCATCTGGCGCCTGCCCGATAGCGAGCTCGGGCTCCTGCCGAACGACCTAACCGGCAAGCAGTGCCTCGAAATCGGCTGCGGCGCCGGCTATGTATCGGCGTGGATGGCGCGCCGCGGCGGCACCGCGGTCGGCATCGACCCAACCCCGAACCAGCTCGCCACCGCCAAGCGTCTGCGCGCCGAACACGATCTGTCGGTTGCGCTGGTGGAAGGCTACGGCGAACGCCTCCCCTTTCCCGACAACACCTTCGACTTCGCCATCTCCGAATACGGCGCCGCCCTCTGGGCCGACCCCTATCAGTGGATTCCCGAAGCCGCCCGCGTCCTCCGCCCGGGCGCCGGGCTGGTCTTCATGACCAACGCCACCATCTCCGTAATCTGCATGCCCGACGCCGAAGAGGACGGGATGCAAACCGAACTCCAACGCCCGTACTTTGGCCTGCACAGCATCACGTGGCCCGACGAGGAAGCCGTGGAGTTCTACCTCCCCCACGGCAAGTGGATCGACCTCCTGACAAGCAACGGCTTCGCCATCGAGCGCCTCCTCGAACTCGGCGCACCTCCCGGCGCAAGCACGCGTTACACGTGGGCTGATCCGGAGTGGGCGCAGTCCTGGCCCAGCGAGGAGGCTTGGGTCGTTCGCTACAGCCCGTAGCGCGTCAGCGTCGTTCGGCGTGAGCCTGCAACCAACCACGCGACTGTCAGGACGGGTCTTGCGTGAGACTGGCAGGGCTTGGGCGGTGCTGCTTCATGTGTTCGGCTATGCGGCGTGCTGCGTCTTGGTGATTGGGGTCGGATTGGAGGTGTTCCAGCACGGCGTCGACGTTGGTGACGCTTAGCACGGGCATGGACAGGCGTTGGTGGAGGAGTTGCACCGCTGTGTGATGGTCGCCCACGAGTTCTTGGCGGTCGAGGGCGACGACGACTCCCTGCACCTTGCCGCCGACGCTCTCGATCAGGCGCGCCGACTCGATCTTCGCGGTTCCGTCGGAGATGACGTCGTCGACGATCACCACGCGTCGGCCGGCCATCGGTGCGCCCACCAGTGTGCCGCCTTCGCCGTGCGTCTTGGCTTCCTTGCGGTCGTGGGCGTAGTGGATGTCGATGCCGCGTTCGGCCAATGCCGTGGCTGCCGCGACCGCTAGGGCGATGCCCTTGTAGGCGGGGCCGAAGATCACCTCCGGCAAGGGGTCGAACGTCATCAGGCAATCGGCGTAAGCATTGCCCAGGCGGCGCATGGCCGTGCCGGAGGAGAGGTTGCCGAGGTTGAAGAAGAACGGCGCCCGGCGGCCAGACTTGAGGACGAAATCGCCGAAGCGGAGCACGCCCGAGTCGATCATCTCGGAAATGATGTCGTTCATGGGCGGCTGTCGGTCTCTGCCGGCGGCGTGCTGGCGGCTGGCGGAAGGCTACCCACCGGCTCAAGGATCCCCAAGGCTTCGCGCTGCTTCGCGAAAAGCGTCTCGATGCCCGACTCGGCAAGGTCCAGGAGCCGGTTCAATGACTCGCGGGCAAAGGGGCTGCCTTCGGCGGTACCCTGCACTTCGATGAAGCCCTGCCCTTGCATCATCACGACGTTCATGTCGGTGTCGGCGGTGGAATCTTCCCCATAGTCGAGGTCGAGTACGCATTCGCCCTTGAAGACGCCGACCGAAACCGACGCCACGAAGCCGCGAAAGGCTTTCGGCGCCACCTTGCCCACGGCATCCGCGAGCGCCACGCAAGCGCCGGTGATGGAGGCCGTGCGGGTGCCGCCATCGGCCTGGATGACATCGCAATCGAGCTTGATCGTGCGCTCGCCCAGACGGCGCAAATCCACCGCTTGCCGCAGCGAGCGGCCGATCAGGCGCTGGATTTCCACCGTGCGTCCGCCCTGCTTGCCGCGCACGGCCTCGCGATCGGTGCGGGTGTGGGTGGCGCCCGGCAACATGCCGTACTCGGCAGTGATCCAGCCGCGACGGTTGCCGCGCAGGAAGCGGGGCACTTGATCCTCGACGCTGGCCGTGCAGAGGACGCGGGTGTCGCCAAACTCAACCAGCACGGAACCGGCCGGGTGTTTGGTGAACTCGCGGGTGAGGCGCACTTGGCGCAGTTCGTCGGCCGCTCGACCGCTCGGACGCTGGCTGCCGGACACGGTTGCTCCATGGTGGAATCGATGAGGGGCGCGGATTATACGAACGCTCTCGCATCCTTCGCCGGGGGTGCGCGTCGCTCGCCAAAGTAGAATGCCCGGATGATTGCCAGCATGACCGCCTTTGCGCGGGTGGGGCGAGGCTTCCTGGTTTGGGAAGTCCGTTCCGTCAATCATCGCTATCTGGAGCTGGTTTTCCGTCTGCCGGAGTCGCTGAGGGGTTTGGAGCCTTCCTTGCGCGAGGCGGCTCGGGCGCGGCTTGGGCGGGGGAAGGTGGATGCGACGCTTCGTCTTGTGGAATCTGGCAGCGCGATGGAGCTTGACGAGAACGCATTGACCGACGTGCTCGATGCGTTGCGCCAACTGCGGGACCGAGCGCCGGCGCTGGCCGAGCCGAATCTGCTCGACGTGTTGCGCTGGCCGGGCGTGCTGAAGGAAAGCGAAACGGGGTTGGCGGAACTGCGTCGCGATGCCATCGGGACGTTCGATGAAGCGTTGACGGAACTGGCGGCCCGTCGGACGGCGGAGGGCGCGCAGATCCAGGCGCTGATCGAAGAGCGGCTCGACCTCACCGCAGAGACGACCGCCAAGGTGCGCGAGCTCGCATCAAAGCAGGTGCAGGCGATGCGGGATCGGTTGGCGCGAGCGGCCGAGGCGCTTACGGTGTCTGTGAACGCGGAGCGTTTGGAACAGGAGCTCGCTCTGCTGCTGCAGAAGGCGGACGTGGCCGAGGAACTGGATCGACTGGATCTGCATCTGGCAGAGGCTCGGGCGGCACTCGACGGCGATGGTCCCTGTGGCCGCCGCCTCGACTTCCTGATGCAGGAGTTGGGGCGCGAGGCCAACACGCTCGGCGCGAAGGCGGTGTTGCCGGAGGCGGCGCATGCGGCGGTGGATCTCAAGGTCGCCATCGAGCAGATGCGGGAACAGGTGCAGAACGTCGAATGACCGCGGCACCAGCCAGCGGGCGCCAACCCCTGCTGTTCGTGATTTCGGCGCCGTCCGGCGCCGGCAAGACCAGCCTCGTGCGGGCCCTCGTGGCTGGGGACGACCGCTTGGCCGTTTCCGTGTCGCACACGACGCGGCCACCGCGCCCGACCGACGTGGACGGGCGCGACTACCACTTCGTCTCGTCACCCGACTTCCAGGCCATGCGCGATGCCGGGGAGTTCCTCGAATCGGCCAGTGTGTTCGGCCACGCCTACGGCACGTCGCGACAGGCGGTGCTGGAACAGGTGCGGTGTGGTCGCGACGTGATCCTCGAAATCGACTGGCAAGGCGCCGCCCAGGTACGTGAGGCCTGGCCTGGTGCGGTGACGGTGTTCATCCTGCCCCCGTCCCGCCAGGCCTTGCGCGCGCGCATCGAAGGGCGCGGACAGGATCGGCCGGAGGTCATCGCTCGGCGCATGGAGGAGGCCACCCGTGAACTGGCGCAGCACGCCGACTTCGACCACCTCGTGGTGAACGACGACTTCGAGGTGGCGACGCGGGAACTCGCGGCGATCGTCGAAGGTTGCCGCCATGAGAGGCCGCCGTCACGGCAAGACCACGGGACTCTTCTTGGGCAATTGCTGGAGGGTAGTTGAGGGTTTGGGCCCCACGCTTGGCGGGAAGCTGGTGAAGCGCCGCCGGTGGTCAGTAGCCGTGCCTGGGTGCTTCGTCCAAGGTGCCGGTTATGCCGGCCGCCACGAGCTCTTCGTAGGCGGTGTCGTCGATGCCGAGTTCGGACGCCAAGACTTCGCGGCTGTGCTCGCCGACGCATGGAGCGCCGCGGATGGGCGTTGAGGGGGCGGCGGAGAAGCGCCAGGGGCGGCCAGGGAGCCAGGTGGGGCCGGCTTCCGGGTGGTCGATTTGGCTGACGAAGCCAGACTCGGCGAAGTGGGGGTCAGGGCGGCTGTAGATTTCGTAGAGGGGCGTGACTCTGGCGGCACAGAGGCCAAGCTGGGCCAGTTCATGCTCTGCGGCGAAGGCGTCCTGACCTTGGCTCCACTCGCCGATGACCTCGTCGAGTTCAGACTCGTTGGCTTTGCGCAGCGCCTCGGTTGCGAACTGCGGGGCGCCCAGGCGCGGCTGCCCTGTGTGGACGACGAACGCACGCCATGCGGCCTCGGTTTCGGCGGCGAGCGCCAGCCATTCGCCGTCCTGGGCCGGATAGACGGCATGCGGGGCGATGCGCGGATGGTGGTTGCCGCGCGGGCCGGGCTTGCGGCCGGTTGCGTCGTATTCGATCAAGGCATCGCCCACCACGGCGGCGACGGATTCCATCATCGATAGGTCCACCCGCTGTGCCTCGCCGGTGCGGTCTCGGTGTGCCAGCGCTGCCATGATGGTGGCGACGAGGAAATAGCCGCCCACCGGGTCTGGGAACAGGCCGCCGGTGTTCATGGCGGGGCCGCGCTGACGCGGAACGCCGTCCGGCGACTCCTCGATGGGCACATCGCCTTCGTAGCCATGCAGCGAGGACAGTCCCGCCATCGGTTCCGTGGTGGCGCCATTGGCGGGATAGTCGCGGTAAGGGCCGGATTCACCATAGCCCGAAATCGAAGCCCAGATCATGCCGGGGCGCAGCCGATGCAGCTTGTCGAGGGTGATGCCCCACGAGGGCAGCACGCCGGGGCGGAAGTTGTCGGCGACGATGTCGAACTTCGGCAGCAGCTGCCAGAGAATCTCCCGGCCACGATCCTTGCGCAGATCCAAGGTGATTTCGCGCTTGTGCAGGTTGACGGAGTTGTAGTGGCCTTGGGTGTTGGCGGCGTGTTGCAGCCGGGTTGGGTGTTCGACCCCCTTGGGCACGGTGTTGCGAATGCGACGAAATGCATCGGGTCGGTGCACGGAGGCGATCTGCACCACGTCTGCGCCCAAGAGGGCCAGGAGTTCCGTGCCGAACGTGCCGGACCACGCTTGGCCGAAACTCAGCACGCGCACGCCAGCTAGTGGCCCGTCCGCAAGGCTCGCCGCGTCGACGGGTGCCTTCACGAGTTCGGGCGGCGACGCTTTGGCCCAGGCGGGCTTGGCTTGCGGTGCAAGATGGGGTGCGGGCTTTGTGAGTCGCCAAGGCGAGGGCGAGAGCTTGGCGGGGGCGCCGGGTGCCCGCACGCGCTTGCCTTCGAGCTCGGTGGTGACGAAGAACTCGCGCGCCCTGAGTTGCTCGTTCTTGGTGATGTCGTCCATGTCCTGCACCACACCGATGACGCAGCGAAGCCGTGCGAGTTTATGGAACAGCGGCCAACGCTCGATCTTGGGCAAGGTGTGCGCCATGCCAACCACGACGTCCTTCATGGGCTGCGAGTGGCGGCCGATGTCGGGAATGAGTTCCGGTCGGCGACCGAGTTCCGGCAGGTTCATCGCGTCCATGGCTTCGGTCCAGTTGTGGAAGTCGGCGAGGCCGAAGTTCATCTGGCCGTCGGCCAGGTCCCACAACGGGCCGGGGTCGCCACGCTTGCGCCCGCCACCTGGGCTCCTTTCCCGAGGGGAAGCCCCTCGCGCTCCCCCGCGCTGAGGGTTCCTGTTCATTCCGGCGCCCTGATACACGGCGGCCACGCCCCACGGATGCACGGTGAGGGCGAAGGCTTCGAGTTCGCTCACGTCCACGAGCTCGGTGTCGCCAGCATGGCGACGGCGCAATGCCGCGCAGGCGGTGATGAAACCTGCAACCCCACCGACCACGCCGGCTTGGTCGCGGGGCATTTGCAGCGGCGGCTCGCCGGCCACGCCGTTGATGGAGGCCCAACCGACGCGGGCGCTCATGGTGAGGTTGTTGCCGGGCGTGCCGGTTAGAGGGTCGGTGAGGCCGTGCGGCGTGATGGACAGAAGCACCGCGCCTGCGGGGAGTGAAGCCAGGGTTGCGGCACGCTCGGGAGCCGGTGCGTCGCAGGTGGTGACGATCACGTCGGCGCCGGTGATGGCCGCCCGCACCTCGGTCTCGTCTGCACATACCACCGAGCGTTTGTTCCAGTGGAAGTAGGCGTGGGCGACGCTGCGGGCGGTGCCTGGCGTGTCGTCAGCGAACGGCGGCAAGGAACGCAGTGGGTGCCCCTCTGGTGGCTCCACTAGCAGCACGTCGGCGCCGAAGTCGCCGAAGAGTCTCGCCGCGAAGGCTCCGGAAAGCCTGGTTGACAGGTCGGCTATTCGAAGCCCCGCGAGTGGTGCCGGCATGTGGATCCCCCTTCCCCGTTGCGCCTGCCAATGATGCCGGAACTGGGCGGGGCTTTGCGGTTCGGGCATGGGGCCTCGGTAGAGTCGGCCTGTCGGGTTCGCGGGTCGCCCGCGTATGATCGCCGGACGAAAAACCGACGGGAGGGGCCCGCATGGCCTATGTGACCTACGAGAAGCGCGGCCATGTCGCGATCATCACGCTCAATCGGCCCGAGCGCATGAATGCCCTGGGGCGGGCCTTGGGTGCGGAACTGCGCGAGGCGGAAGCGGAGTTCGTGGCGGACGACGATGTGTGGATTGGCATCTACACCGGTGCCGGCGATCGCGCCTTTTGTGCGGGGCGAGACCTCAAGGAAGCCGCGGAAGAAGAGGCGGATGCCAACGCAAGTGCGGCACCGGCGACCAATCCGCCGATTTCGCGCTTCGAGCGCGTCGGCGCCGATCACGGCAAGCCCACCATCGCCGCCATCAACGGCGCGGCCTACGGCGGCGGGCTTGAGAAGGCGCTCACGTGCGACATCCGCATATGCTCCGAAAACGCCCGGATGGCGCTTGCGGAAGTGAAAGTGGGACTGTGCCCGCCGGGCGGGTCGTTCAACCTGCCGCGCTTGGTGGGTCTTTCCAACGCCATGTGGCTGCTGCTTTCGGGTGAGCCCGTGGATGCCGAGGAAGCGCTCCGCATGGGGCTGGTGACGCGGGTGACTACGTTGCCAGACCTCATGCCGGCGGCAATCGAGATGGCCGAGACCATCGCCGCCAACGCGCCGCTGGCTGTGCGGGCCACCCGCAAACTGGCGCACATTGGGCTCGAGGTGCCGCTCGACTACGGGCGTCGCATGGGGGCGATGCTGATTGAGTCGGTGTGGTCGTCGGAGGATGCCGTCGAGGGTGCTCGAGCGTTTGCTGAGAAGCGGCCGCCCGAATGGCAGTCACGCTAACGCCTCGGCAACGCGAGAGCGAACAACGCGGACGGGGGCGTTGTTCGAGAGTTGGGGGCTGCGAAGGCGTGGGTCGGCGGCCCCCCCTCCGAGAAAAGCGAGGACGCTTTTCTCGACTCCCCCGCGAGGGGGGAGTGACGGGGCCCCTGGCACCCCCAACAACGGTGGTGCCAGAGCGCCGCGAAGCGGCGCTAGTGCGCCATGGCCTCCGGCGCCAGTTGCCGGAGTTCGCCGACGTGGGCGGCGTCCAGGCGGACGTGGAGCGTTGCGGTGCCGTCGTCGCCGATGGTTTCCTCTTCCACGGCACCGTGGTCGTAGAGCCAGGAGCGCAACTTTCCGGCTTCTGGGCCGAGATGCACGGTGACCTCCTTAGCGTCGAGGCCGAGTCGACCCGCAACCGCGTCGCGCAATGCCTCGACGCCCGTGCCTTCGATGGCGCTCACCGACAAGCCACCCAGGCAGTGGCCGTCGCCTTCGAGCAGATCGACCTTGTTGAACACTTCGATGGTGGGAGTGTCAGCCGCGCCGATTTCCGCAAGCACCCGGCGAACTTCCTCGGCCAGGCCCGCGTCTGGCGAGGAAGCGTCGATGACATGCAGGATTAGGTCCGCTTCGGCAATCTCTTCAAGCGTTGCCTTGAAGGCGTCCACAAGGGTCACCGGCAGTTCGCGGATGAAGCCGACGGTGTCGGCAAGGACCACCTCCGCGCCCGGGCCCACCTGCCAACGTCGCATGGTGGGATCGAGCGTCGCGAACATCTGGTCGGCGGCATGAACGCCATCGGCCGTGAGGGCGTTGAAGAGCGTGGACTTGCCGGCGTTGGTGTAGCCCGCCAGCGCCACCGTGGGGATGCGCGCCCGGTTGCGGCGCCGCCGGCTTTGGGCCCGTTGGCGATGGACGCGCTCCAGCCGGTCGCGCACGTAGCGCACCCGGCCGGCCAGCATCCGCTGGTCCATTTCGAGCTGCGTTTCGCCAGCGCCACGTAGGTTGACGCCCCCCTTCTGGCGGTCGAGGTGGGTCCAGCCGCGGATGAGTCGCGTCTGGGCGTGCGTTAGCTGCGCGAGTTCCACCTGAAGCTGGCCCTCGCCGGTGCGCGCCCGGTCCGCGAAGATGTGCAGGATGAGTTCGGTGCGGGTCATCACCCGCTTCTCGAGCTGCGTCTCGAGATTGCGCTGCTGGATGGCAGTGAGTTCGTGGTTGAAGATGACGAGATCCGCTTCGGAGGCGGCGCTGGCCTCCTGTAGCTCGTCCACCTTGCCGGCACCGACGAACCAGCGCGGATGCGGCCGCTCGCGGCTGCCGACTACCGTGCCGGCACAGACCAGAGAGGCCGACGTGACGAGTTCGCGGAACTCCGCGAGCCGCAAGTCGTCCTCTTCACGGGACGCTCGCGATGGCCCGCCAAGGCGAAGATGCGCCAAGAGCGCACGATTGCCGGGGGCCGGTCGTTCAAACAGGCTTTCCAAGATACCGCTGTCCTCGCGTGCCCCCTATTGGCACGTTCGGCCGCGTCAGGACCAGGATTCGGCGTCTTCCGCCTCGTCGGCACCCGATGCGGCCACATCGTCTTGCTCGTCGCCTTCTTCGTCGTCCATCGGCAGGCGCACGTTGCGTGCCGGCACGACGGTGGAGATGGCGTGCTTGTAGATCATCTGGCTGACGGAATTGCGCAGCATCACGACGAACTGGTCGAAGGCGTCGATTTGCCCCTGCAACTTGATCCCGTTAACAAGATAGATGGACACCGGAACCCGCTCCCGACGCAACGCGTTCAAGAAGGGTTCCTGAAGGGAATGACGCTTCGACATCGTGGCGCGCCCCCAAGCGAGCGGCTTTGTGGCTCCGAGGTTCGACTATGGCGAGCTAGCTTGCGTTTTTCAAGCGATGGTGGGGTCTTGCGGGTTGGCTGGCTGGCAATGGTGGGCCGCCTTTTTGGTGGGTTCAGCCGTTCAAAGCAGCGTGTCGGGAGTCGGCAACGGTGAAGAGGCGGTCGAAGCCAACCATCTCGAACACTTCGCGCACCGGTGGCGTCAGGGAGCAGATCGTCAGCGTCACGCCACGGTCCTCTGCCCGTCTGGCGGCGAGCAGCACGCCCCGAAGAGCAGCGCTCGAAACCGTCGGCACGCCGGCCATGTCGAGGATGACCTTCTCGTCGGTGCTTTCGATTTCCTCGTCGATGTAGCGCTGGAACTCGCCGGCACCGATTGTCTCGATGTGGCCAACCGGTGCCAGTACGATCGTCGTCCCGATCCGTTCCGCCTTGACCTCCATGCAATCCCCAATTGGCTAGCGTTCTCGCGGGCGCGCGTCTACGGGTTCGCTCGCGCTCACCCCGAATCTGGCGCGCCCGCAGGGAGTCGAACCCCGAACCCCCAGGTTAGAAGCCTGGTGCTCTATCCAATTGAGCTACGGGCGCTCTTTGTCGCTGCCTCGAAATCCGGTGACACGCAATCATACTGTGCCGACACGATTGCGCCACACGAGCAGTTGCGACGCAGCGCGCACGGCTTGGTCGGGGGTGTTGACGGTCGCCGCAATGTCGCCCCAGCCGCGCAGCCAAGTGAGCTGGCGCCTTGCCAGTTGGCGCGTGGCGGCGGCGATTCGCCCGGCCAGTTCTCCGCGCTCGAACTCGCCGTCGAGGTATTGCCACACCTGTCGGTAGCCAACCGCTCGCATGGATTGTGCGGATGCCAAGAGATTGGGGGTGCGGCGCAACACCCGCAACTCGTCCACGAACCCGGCTGCAAGCATGGCTTCGACGCGCGCTGCGATGCGCTGGTGAAGGATAGTGCGGGGCTCGGGCGTCAGGCAAATTTCCACGAGTTCACAGCCTAGTCGGTCGCCCGCACCCGGAGTGGGCTGGTGCCAGAATTCGGTGATCGAGCGTCCGGTGAGCGTCAGCACCTCGAAGGCGCGTTCGATGCGGCGGCCGTTGCTGGGATCCATGCCGGCGGCCGCCATCGGGTCCCGTGCCGCAAGTTCGCGATGCAGCGCCGGCCAGCCTATTTCGGATGCCCGCGCGACGATGTCGGCCCGCACCACCGGGTCGGCCGGTGGCATCGGCGCGAGGCCCTCCTTGAAGGCACGGAAATAGAGCATCGTGCCGCCGACTAGCAGGGGAATGCGTCCGGCCTCGAGGGACCCTGCGACAACGGTGTTGGCAGCGTCAAGGAACTCGGCCACGGAAAACGTCTCGGTTGGGTCCCGAACATCGATCAGGGCATGCGGGAAACGGCGCAGGATGTCGGTTTCGGGCTTGGCGGTGCCGATGTCCATGCCGCGAAAGACCATTGCCGAGTCCACGCTGACGAGATCAACCCCGCGCTGCTCGAAGGTCTCGGCGAGACGGATCGCGGCCGCCGTCTTGCCGGCGGCCGTGGGTCCCATCAGGCATACGACCTGACGCCTCGGTCGGTGGGACGCTCCGCTCAACGTCCGCGCTGGAACATCGCGTCGAGGGCCTGCATTGGCAGCGTCACGAAGGTGGGACGACCGTGGTTGCACTGGCCGGCATTATCCGTGACTTCCATTTCGCGCAGCAGGGCATTCATTTCGATGAGCGAGAGCTGGCGGCCAGCGCGCACCGAAGCGTGGCAGGCGGCGCTGGCGAGGGCACGCTCTTGGCGTTCCCGCGCGACCGTGGTGGTTTCGGTGTCGGCAAGTTCCTCGATCATGTCGCGAGCCAGGCCCTCGACGTTGGCGCCGGCCAGCAGCGCCGGCACTTCCCTCACCGTAACGCTGCCGGGGCCGGAACGCTCGAGCGCCACGCCGAGCTTCTCGAACCGCGCCGAATTGGCCTCCACGAAATCCGCTTCCGCGCCCGGCAAGTCCAATGCCACGGGCGTCAACAGGCGCTGGCGCGGCACCGAGTCGGTGTCGATGAGGCTCGCCTTCATCTTCTCGTAGGTGATGCGTTCGTGCGCCGCGTGCATGTCAACGATGACCAGGCCATCGGCGTTCTGCGCCAGCACATACACGCCATGCAATTGCGCCAGCGCGAAACCGAGCGGCGGCACGTCGCCGGCTGGCGCCGGCGGGAGCCGCACGGCATCCCGCATTTCGTTGGGCAAGGTGGTGGCCGGGTCGCCGGAGCGCTCGAAGAGCTTAGCTAGCGTGGCGTAGTCGGCTGGCCCTCCCACTCGTCCCGCACCTAGTTCCCCCAGCGAGCGGCGTGGCGATCCTTGGCCCTGCGTTGCGAGTGGTGACGCATCCTCTGCGCCTTGCGGCATCTCTGCGGCGGCTGTCAGTGCCGAGGCAGACGGGGCCGCGTCGCCCGGACGGAGGTCGCGCAGCACCCGCGCCAGCTTGCCGAAGAGGAAGTCATGCACGCGGCGCTCGTCGCGGAAGCGCACCTCCTCCTTGCGTGGATGCACGTTGACATCGACGAGGTCCGGATCAAGGTCAAGATGCAGCGCGAAAATGGGGTGGCGACCGTGGAACGTCACATCGCGATACGCCTGGCGCACCGCGTGCCCGGCCAGTCGATCCCGCACCGGGCGACCGTTGACGAAGAAGAACTGGCGGTTCGTGCGGCTGTGGGAATGCGTGGGCAGGCTTACCCGCCCCCACAGCCGCAGCCCCGGCACCTCCTCGTCGATGGGCACGGAGCGTTCGGCAAAGCCTTCGCCAAGCACGCGCTCCATGCGTTCGGCAAGCGACTCCGAGAGCGGGTAGTCCTCCACTGTCCGCCCGGACTGCGACAAGCGAAAGCCGATGCCGGGGTTGGCGAGCGCCGTGCGGCGAACGGCTTCGGCGATGTGCAGCGATTCCGTGCGCTCCGTCTTCAGGAACTTGCGCCGCGCCGGGGTGTTGAAGAAGAGCTCGCGGATTTCCACCGTGGTACCAGGTGGATGTGCCGCCGGGGCCAGGCGCTGCTCGGTGGAGCCATGGATCTCGATGCTCCAAGCGGAGCGTTCGCCCAAGCGTCGCGAGACGATGGTGAGCATGGCTACCGCTGCGGCGCTGGCGAGGGCCTCGCCGCGAAATCCGAGTGTGGCTATCCCTTCGAGGTCACCGGCTCGCTCGATCTTGCTGGTAGCGTGACGGGTGACGGCTAGACGCAACTCGTCCTTGGCGATACCGCAGCCGTCGTCGCGCACCGAGATGCGCTGGACGCCGCCGCGCTCGATTTCGATGGCAACCGAGCCCGCGCCGGCATCGATGCTGTTCTCGATAAGCTCCTTGACGATGGAGGCGGGGCGCTCGACCACCTCGCCGGCGGCGATTTGATCTGCCACCGCGTCCGGGAGTCGCCGAATGCGGGCGGGCGTGGCCGCGGCGGTTTCGGTGTTCAACCGCCGGCCGTCCGCGGGATAAGGAGGAGCTGACCGATGTAGATGCGGTCGCCGGGGACGTTGTTGGCGCCGCGAATGTCGCTCACCGTCACGGCATAGCGCTGGGCGATGCGGGAAATGGTCTCGCCGCGGCGCACCGTGTGGCGCAGCATTTCTCCGGCGATGGTGGCAACCATAGTGCCGGCGGGTGGGTCGCCGTAGGCCCAGTTCTGGATACCGAGGGCGATGGCGTCTGCGAGCTTGTGTTGGTGCGCCGGGCTTGCCAGCAGTCGTGCCTCGCCGGCGTTGGAGATGAATCCGGTCTCCACCAGCACGGAAGGCACGTCTGGCGACTTGAGAACGGCGAACCCCGCTTGCTCCACGCGCTTCTTGTGCATCCGGGCGACGGCGGCCATCTCGCGGCGGATGGCTTCGCCGAGTTCCAGGCTGCGGCCGAGGTTGGCGTTCATGGACATGTCCACCAGCACCTCTTGCAGGTCGCTTGAGCGGCCCTCGAGCGTCACCGGGCCGAAGCCGCCGATGAGGTCGGAACGGTTTTCGCTCTCCGCCAGCCACCGCGCCGTCTCGCTCGAGGCGCCCCGCTGCGAGAGTGCATACACCGATGCGCCGCGAGCGCGGTTGTTCTTGAAGGCGTCGGCATGGATGGAGACGAAGATGTCTGCCGGCATCTGGCGGGCGAGTTCCGTGCGTTTGCGCAGCCGCAGGCCGTAGTCGCCCTCGCGGGTAAGGACGCCGGCGAAGCCCTTCGCGGCGTCGAGCCGCTGCTTTATCTTCTGGGCGATGGCGAGAACGACGCGTTTTTCGTAAATGCCGCCGACGCCGATCGCACCGGGATCCTCGCCGCCATGACCCGCGTCGATCGCTACCATGATGTCCCGCTGTCCTTCCGGCGGCGATACCACCGGCGCCCGCACCGGGCGGCGCACCGGCTCGTCCGGTTCGAGGTCGATGACCAGCCGATGGCCGTATGGTCCGACCGGTTCGAGTCGGAAGTGACTGACGGCAACCGCGCGCTCGAGATCGATGACGACGCGCAGCACTCCTGGTCGGTTGACCCCGGCACGGATGCGCCGGACGATACCGCTCTTGACCGTGGGCGGCCTGAACGACTGTGCCGCTCGAACGCCCATGAGATCGAAGACGACCCGGTCGGGCTTGTCGAGAACGAAGGTGCGATATTCGACCTGGGCCTTGGTGTCGAGGACTACCCGGGTGGACTCGGGGCCGTCGTGGCTGCGGACATCCACGAGTTCGTTGGCAGCCGAGGCCGAGACGGCCGCGAAGCACATCGACAGCAACGCGACGAAGCGCATTGCGAACGGCCGCAGGGTTTCCGGACGGCGGGCGAAACGCCCTCCCCTCCATGGAACAGGTTGGTGGTTTGAGGATTTGATTCGAAGCGAGGCCCCTTGGGGCGAGGGCATCCTGCCCTCGCACGCGCCGAAGGCGCGCAGGTTGGCAGGAAATGCAGTTGCATGGATGCGCCTTGCGGCGCCGTTGCGGCGCGCCCTTAGGAGCGTCGGCAGGATGCCCTCGCCCCAAGGGGCCCGTGCAGACGCGGCGGTGTCGGTTCCTTGTGCGCCAGCGGCCCGGCGTTCCCGCCGGGGTGGGAACTCACATGGAACAGATCGTGCAACCCAATGATCCCGTTGCGCCTTTCTTCTTACGCGACGGGCTCGCCACGGCGAAGGCGCAAAAGGCCCGTCCCCTACGATCAGAGCCTCCCTACCGCAGGTCGCGCAACACAACGCGCCGGCCCTCCCCTTCGCTCGTGAGGACGATCTCCACCGCCGCCGCCGGCATCTTGTCACCGGCCATTTCCGGCCATTCCACGAGCTTGATGGCCGGTTCCGCGACCAAGTCGTCGAAGCCGAGGTAAGTCAATTCGCGCGGGTCTGCAATTCGATAGAAGTCAAGATGATATATCCGCTGTCCAGCAAGGTCATACGGTTCGACGAGCGTGTAGGTGGGGCTGCGCACGGAGCCGGAATGGCCCAACGCCGCAAGAAACCCGCGCACGAGGGTGGTCTTGCCCGTGCCCAGGTCGCCGCGCAGCGTTACAAGCTCGTCGGTGAGCGCAAGGTCTGTGAGCCCTGCGCCGAACCGGAGCGTGGCGGCCTCGTCTTGCAGATACTCGTTCATGGCGTTAGCCGAATGCTGTCGATGATGTCGGATGCCAGCAGCGCCGATTCGGTCTTGAGCGCAGCCTCGTCCCCCGCTCGGGCGTGCAGCCACACCGCGAGCTTGGCCGCATCGACCGGCGCGAGGCCTTGGGCGAGCAATGCCCCGCCGATGCCCGAAAGCACGTCGCCGCTGCCCGGCGTCGCCATGCGTGGGTTGCCACCGAGACAGATGCCAGCCAGTTGGCCGGCCTCGGCAATCAAGGTGCCAGCTCCCTTGAGCGCGGCAACGCAGCCCCCGCCCAATGACGAAAGTTGCAGCGCGGCATCGGGCCGCTGCGCCTGCACTTGCCCGGCTGAGAGGCCGAGCAAGCGTCCTGCCTCGCCCGGATGCGGAGTGATGATGCTGCGGGCTGGCGCGGCAAGCCCGAGCCGGGCGATGTAATTGAGTGCATCCGCATCGATCAGGAGCGGTGTCGAATGCTGGCGTGCGGCCGCCAGTGCCGCTTGACAGAGGGCCGTTCCCCAGGCGCTCTGGCCGAGACCGGGGCCGACAACGACAGCATCTGCCTGCTGCACGAGGCCCGCCACGTCGGCAGGTTCCACGGCCCTCGCCATCAGTTCCGGATAGCGCGCGAGGATGGGCGCCCGATTTGCTTCGGCTGTCCCGACCGTGACGAGCCCAGCACCACTGCGGAGCGCCGCGCCGCCGGCGAGGATTACGGCCCCGCCCATGCCCACATCGCCGCCGAGAATCAGCAGACGGCCGAACTGGCCCTTGTGTGCGCTAGCGTTGCGCTGCAGCCGGGGGAGCGCCGCGCCGTCGAGCACCGGCACGCCTCCGGCATTTGCGTGGACTTCCTTGGGGATGTCCAGGGCCTCGAGCCGCACCTCGCCCACATAGTCGACCCCAGAGCCGGTAACCAACCCCAACTTGGGTGCGACGAAAGTGACGGTGAGATCGGCTCGCACCGGTTTCGGCATGAGCGCCGCGCCGGTGTCGGCGTCGATGCCGCTCGGCAGATCCAGAGCAAGCACCGGCAGCTCGGCTGCATTCACTTGCTCGATGGCACGCCGGAATGCCGGCCGGATTTCGCCCTTGGTCCCCGTGCCGAGCAAAGCGTCCACGACCACATCTCCATCCGCCTGCCAGGAGGTGCAGGCGGCGCGTGCGAGTTGGGGGTCTGCAAGCCGCTCCCGAGCAAACTCGAGCGCCTTGCCGGCATCACCGGCAATCCGCGCCGGGTCACCCACCTGCACCAACTGCACACCGAGCCCTGCATCTGCCGCCGCCCCGGCGACGATGTAGCCATCACCGGCATTGTTGCCGGCACCGCAAACGACGGTAACTCGCCGAGCCTCGGGCCACCGCTGCCGCAGATGCCGAAACGCCGCAACCCCCGCCCGATGCATGAGCACGAAGCCGGCGATCCCGCACTCGTCGATGGCACGCCGGTCCAGGGCCCGTGTCTCGCTCCCGCTATAGACCCGCGACCACGGTGCAACGCCCGAGGACGCATGTACAACGGCCCCGCCGCCACTTTCGCCACGCATGGCCGCGATTATAGGCAGCCGCGTATGCGTAGCCGACGCACGGGCACCGAGGGGCACCGGTCTGTATGGTGCAGTGAGGATGGGGCCGGGATCGGGCATGGACACAGAAAGGCTCGTCGCGCAAATCGAGACTTGGGCGAAGGAACTTGGCTTTGCAGAGGTGGGTTTTGCCGATGCCGATCTTTCCGCCTATGCGCCGGCATTCCGTCGCTGGCTGGCGCAACGCTTTCACGGCGAAATGGGGTACCTCGAGCGCAATCTCGACAAGCGCCTCGTTCCTGCTGCGTTGGAACCTGCCACCGTGTGCATCATTTCCGCGCGCATGAACTATCTCGGCTCCCCGCCGCCGGCTGCGACCGATTTGCCGGCGAACGACGGCAGCGCCTACGTCGCTCAGTACGCGCGAGGGCGGGACTACCATAAGACCGTGCGGCGCCGACTCGCGCGGCTGGCACGGAAGATCGACGCCGAGGCGCCAGGCCGCTACCGAGCCTTCACCGACAGCGCCCCGGTGCTCGAGAAGCCCCTCGGAGAAAGGGCAGGCCTTGGCTGGATCGGCAAGAACACCCTCCTGCTGAGCGAGCAGGCAGGGTCCTGGTTCTTCCTCGGCGAGATCTACACCGACCTGCCATTGCCGCCATCGCCGCCGAAGAACCACGCCGGCTGCGGCAACTGTCGCGCCTGCATCAGCGTCTGCCCGACCGACGCCATCGTCGCACCCGGCGTGCTCGATGCCCGCCGCTGCATCTCCTACCTCACCATCGAAAGCCAGGGGCCCATCCCGCCCGAGTTCCGCGAAGCGATCGGCAACCGCATCTTCGGCTGCGACGACTGCCAGATCGTCTGCCCGTGGAACCGCTTCGCCGCAAAGTCGAACGAGGCCGACTTCGCCCCTCGCCACGGCCTGGACCACGCCGCCATCGCCGATCTGCTGCAATGGACAGAGGCCGATTTCCAGCAACGCACGGAAGGCATGGCGTTGCGGCGCATCAACTACCAACAGTGGCTGCGCAACCTCGCGGTAGCCGCTGGCAACGCCCCGATAGACCCCACCATCGCTTTTGGCTTGCGCCAACGTCGCCGAGACGCCGAACCCATGGCCCGCGAACACATCGACTGGGCGCTGGAACGGCAAGCGCGCGGCGTGGCCCCGGCGGCTAACGTCTGCGCTGAAGGTAGGACGGTCTGAGAGCGGTTCCCAGTCGGGCTAGCCCGGCAGCGTTGCTACGTCAACAGAACGGGCCGCGTGGACAAGTGCGCTGTCCAACGTCGCCAGTTCCACGTCACGCCGCATGGCGAGTTCCAGATAGGCGGCGTCATACGTCGTCAGCGAATGCGCTCGGGCCAGCAGCAGAATCTCCGAGAACGCACGCCGCTCCGTATCGTTGTCCGTCACGATTGGCAAGTGCCCGATGCGGTCGACGTGTGCGGCAGCCTGGGCGGCACTGATGCGCCCGCGCCGCTCTGCTTGCACCAAGACGTTGCCGAGCTCCAGCCGCCAGAGGGCCGGAACGTACGCCTCGTCATCCTTCAGTCGATCAAGCAACGCATCCGTTTCGACGGTCGCCTCGTCGTCGAAAAGCCAAGCCACCGCGACGGAACAGTCGAGGACGAAACCGGTCATCGGCGCTCCGTGTCGCGCAGTTCCTTCCAGTCGAGACTGCCCAAGGTCATGCCCACTCGACCAGTGCGCAGATCCTCGATGACGCGTTCGGTCGCCGTCCGATCCACTTGCCTTGCGGACACGAGCCTAGCGACCGGGAGACCCCGCCGCGTAATGAGCACGTCCTCCCCCGCGGCAACCTTGTCGAGCAGGGACGAAAGGTGTGTCTTGGCTTCAAATGCGCCCACACGGATCATGGCTTTCGACCAATAGGCTAGTTGGATCAACCAGTATGAGCGTTGTCAGGGGTCAGGTGCAACCGCGTAGCTGAAGCGGTCCGTGCTTTTCCTGATCGCGCCTCTGCTGAGCATCTGGCGAAAGACCGTGCCTGAACGACGGCGACGGTCTTTTTGGGTGTGCGGTGGAAGCGGCCAGCATTCGAGAAAGCGGCCCTTTTCGAGCTCGCTTTTTCTCATCGGAAAGTGCGCGCCTCAGTCATCGCTCCAGACCACATTGGCCTGCGCCGTCAATCCAATACCTTGTGACCGCGTTCGATCATGCAGCGGCGGATGATGCGTTGACGGTCGTGTGCAACCTGACGGCGGTTGCCGATGGCGCTGCTGACGCTTGTGGCAGCGGCGCCAACCACGCCGCCCCAAACGCCGCCAACCGCGGCGCGGCCGGCCGTGTCCAGCACCGCGTCTTGGTCCACGTCAGGTCGCTGGCGCGCAAGCACCCGGCAATCCGCAAGGTCCCTCTCGTAGTCGGGCGTCGGCTCCCCATCGATGATGGGTCGGTACGTCTCACCCACGCCGGCGCATCCCGCAGCAAGAAACAGCAGGGCGAACATCGCGATTGCCGGCCCATGGTTGGTCACGGGGTCAGGTCCTGGTCCCGGTTCCCGGCTTGAGGGCGAGAATGTCGGTGGGGACGCGCGTCAGCACCCTCTCGGCGGTGTTGCCGACGAGCTTCGCGTTGACGCCCTGGCGGCCCACGGTGCCCATCACGACGAGTTGGGCTTGAAGGCGCTCTGCCGTCGTCGCAATGGTCTCGTCCACGTCGCCGTGCTCGACGAGCACTTGGGCGGAAGAGATGCCATGCGCCTTGCACAGCCTTGCGGCGTTGGCGCGAATGGCGTCTGTCACCTTCAGCGTGTGGGCTTCCTCATCGACCAGATGCAGTTCCTTGAGGGCGGCGGGGACGTGCACCACATGCACCAAGTGCAGGGGATTGTCGAGCGCATTGGCGTAGTCGCGGGCAGTGGCGACGATGGCGTGGTTGAGGGCACGCTTGACCCTGGAGCGGCTGGCGAGATCCACGGCGGCAACGATGGAGTGGGTGGGACGCCAGATCTCCTCGGCGGCGATCAGCACCGGTGCCCGGCATTCGCGCAGCAGATGCCAGTCTGTAGGTGTGTAAAGGAAGCTCTCGCTGCGATGCGCCGTCTTGATGACCGCTTGATGCGACATGCGTTCACAGCGCGCGTCCACCCATTCGTGGACGAGCTTTTCCCAGCCGATCACGACCTTGACGCGGACCTTGTCGGATTGGTGGCGCGCCACCTGCGCCTCCACCTCCTCCCGCCGCCGGTCCATCAGCGTTCGCTTGGCCTCGCGCTGGTGCGCGACATTGTCTAGGCCCGCGAGCGACTCGTAGCAGAACCCCACCACCTCGGCGTCCCAGCCCATGGCCTTTGCCAAGCTGAGGCCACGCGCCAAGGCAACCTGTCGCTCTCCCTCCCGGTCCGCAACGATCAGGATCGACACCAGCCCCCTCCCTCAGTGCGAAGGCGGCAAGTCTAGCGCGGGATTGCGGTCGAAGAAGCCGATGGGCTGGAGCGTGAAGCCGCAGTATTCCACCGGCATCACCGGCCAGTCTTCCGGGCGGGGCAGGTGCGTGGAGCCGAAGGTGTGCCAGAGGACGATGTCGGTGTCCTGGATGCCACGGTCCCTGGCCGACCAGGCCGGGAGTCCGTCGCCGCCTGGATTGAGGTTTGGATAGTCGCCGGCGGCGGACAGTTCGCCTTCCTCGTGCCGGGTTACCCAGAGGTTGTGGCGGGCGAATCCGGCGCGGGCAGCGACTTGGGAGTCGGGGTCTGCCAGCAGTGCTGGGGTGGCGCTTGGATTCAGGCGGTAGGCGACGGGCTTGCCGAGGCGGTTGGTGCTGTCTGAGGCGACCACCTTCCAGGTGCGGGAACGGGCGGCATCGGTGTTGCGGCGGGCATCGCCTTCCGTTGCGAGCAGGCGGTCTGTGGCGCGGAAGTTGGTGCCGTCTGGGTTGTTCGGTCCCTTCGGCGATGGTTCCACGTTCACTTCGTACACGCTGGCGGTGTCGCCGTCGAGATCGAAGTCGAGGCGGAAGCAGAACAGGTGCTGATGGATGGGTGACGACAGGTTCGGGGCGATCAAGGGCGAGTATTCGGGGCGTTCCTCGCCTTCGTTCACCGCCGAAACGCCGACGATGCCGGTGAGCTTGGCCTCCATTTGGATGGTGCCGTCGAGATACAGATACCAGTAGAAGCCGTATTCGTAGTTGCCGACGGTGTGGAAGGCACTGACCACGAGCCGCCGGGAGCGGCGCACCTCGGTGGTTTGGCCGTGGCCGTCGTGGTGCTTCCAGAGGATGCCGTAGTCCTCCTCGTGGATGCAGATGGCGCGCTCGATGGGACGGGCGCTGCCGTCCGGCTTCACCGCCACGTGGTCGAGGTAGTGGATTTCGCCGAGGCAGTCGCAGCCGAGCATGAGGGAGTTGGCGCAATTGCCGATGCTGGCTTCGCCGGCGTCGAGCACGTGCTTCCAGCCGTGCATCGGGTCGGGGTCGCCGTAGGGGACGACCATGTCGGAGAGCGCGGCACGGTGCAGCACGGAACGCCACGGGGCATCGTCGCCCTTGCCGGGTCCGTCGCGCACTTCCACCTGGTGCAGGACCAGCCCGTTGATGGGATGCATGGTGACGCGGAAGCGCCAGTTGGCCCAGGTGATGGCGCCGCCTTCTACGATGAAACCAGGGCCTTCGGGTTGATTGATTTCGAGCGGCTTGAGCGGTGCGCGCAGCTTGGGTTGGCTGGCGGCGTCGTAGCGGCCGTGTTCCGGCGGCAGGGGCGTGACGCCGTGGTCTTCGAGATGCGCGACTCGGCCGGCAGTGAGGTCCACGTGGGCGATCAAGCCTTGCACCGGGCGGGCATAACCGTTGTCGGTCTTGTTCTCGCGCACGAAGCTGATGGCGCGATGGGCGCGATGGCCGGCCGGGATGCTCGGATGTTGATAGCCCCCGGCCGGCCAGGGATCGATCTGCACATGCTCGAAGTCGGTTACGCCGCGTTCGCGCATGGCGGCTTGCCAGCCGGCGTCTTCCTTCGTGATGCGCACGGCCCGCACCACGTCGGCGAAGCCGATGGGCGCCTGGCCCTTGGCAATGCGGGAGATGTCGGCGGTGCCGGCGGAAAGATCGACGATGGCATCGAAGCCACCGTCGGGTTCGCCTTCCGGGTAGTCGAAGCCCATGAAGCGGAGGCGGCGGGGCAGTTCGTCCCCTGTGGCGAACGCCTTGAGGGCGTGCTTGGGCGGCTCGACGAGGGCAACGGAACAGAAAGCCGCGTGCTCGCCAAGCTTCGGCTTGACCAGAACCGCAGCGCGTTCCACCTCGTCGGGAGTGAGTGGGTCCAAGGGGTGGGGCGAGGCTTGTGCGGCCACGGGTGTCAACTGGACGGCTTCGGCCATGGTGCTGCTCAGGGTGAGGAATGTGGTCCGCATTCTACGCTTGGCGGACCGCTCTTCGTGGGCGTCCCCTCTGGGAAGACTGCTTTGGGCGTGACGGAGGGGGAGTGGCTGCGCCGAAACGCTCGATCAGGGCCTCGTGAGGAAGCGGTCGATCTCTTCGGCGGCCTCGCGGCCTTCGTTGATGGCTCGAACGACCAGCGATTGGCCGCTGCGGCAGTCGCCGGCGGCGAAGACGTTGGCGACGGAGGTGCGGTAGGCGCCCTTGTCGGCCTTGTAGTTGGAGCGCTCGTCGAGATCGACGCCGAGGGGTTCGCTGACGTAGTGCTCGGGGCCGAGGAAGCCCATCGAGAGGAACACGAGGTCCGCGTCCCAAAAGCGCTCGGAACCTTCCACGTTCTCGAAACGGCCGTCCACCATCTGCACATCCACCGTCTTGAGCCCCGTAAGCCGGCCGTTTTCGCCGACGAACTCGGTGGTGGAGATGGAATACACGCGAGGGTCGCGGTTGAACTTGGCCGCCGCCTCCTCGTGGCCATAGTCCACGCGGAAAATGGCGGGCCAAGTGGGCCACGGGTTCCCCGGTGAGCGTTCCTGCGGCGGCATGGGGAAGAGCTCGAAATTGGTGAGGGTGCGGCAGCCGTGGCGCATGGAGGTGCCGATGCAGTCGGTGCCGGTGTCGCCGCCGCCGATGACGATCACGTTCTTGTCCTTGGCGCTGATGTAGTTGCCGTCGGCGAGGTTCGAGTCGAGCAGGCTGCGGGTGTTCTTGGTGAGGAACTCCATCGCGAAATGCACGCCTTCGAGCTCGCGGCCGGGAATCGGCAGGTCTCTCGGCGTCGTCGCGCCGGTGGCGAGCAGCATGGCGTCGTTTTCACTGGCGAGCTCCTGCACGGACAGCGAACGGTTCGAGCCGTCGCCGACATCGGCGCCGGTGACGAACTCGATGCCCTCCTCGCGCAGCAACCCGACCCGCCGTTCCACCACGTCGGGCTTGTTCAGCTTCATGTTGGGGATGCCGTACATCAAGAGGCCACCGATGCGGTCGGCGCGCTCGTAAACCGTCACGCGGTGCCCGGCCTTGTTCAGTTGCGCGGCGGCGGCAAGCCCTGCCGGTCCGGAGCCGACCACGGCGACGCTCTTGCCGGTTCGCGTCTGCGGCGGCTTCGCTTCCACCCAACCCTCGGCGAAGCCGCGGTCGATGATCGCCATCTCGATGTTCTTGATGGTCACCGGCGGGTCGGTGATGCCGAGCACGCACGAGCCTTCGCACGGCGCCGGGCAGACGCGGCCGGTGAACTCCGGGAAGTTGTTGGTGCTGTGCAGGCGATCCAAGGCATCGCGCCACTGGTCGCGATAGACGAGGTCGTTCCACTCCGGGATCAGGTTGTGAATGGGGCACCCGGCTCGCTGCGCCGGGCCGCCCGGAAGGTCTGGCGACTGGCAGAACGGCACGCCGCAGTCCATGCAGCGGGACGCCTGCGTCGTCAGCCGCGGCACATCGTGCTCGGTGTAGATTTCCTCGAAGTCGTCAACGCGCGTGACGGCGTTGCGGTACGGTGCCGCCTCGCGCGCAAACTCCTTGAATCCGGTCGGCTTACCCACCCTTACCTATCGCTCGCCCTTTTCTGTTCCGGCACGAAGCTCCGATCCCCACAATTTCGCCGGAACGCTGCTCGCAACGGCTCCCCGCAAGGGGCGCGTAACGTGACAGAAAAGCGGTGAAGGATCAAGCCGTAGCTTGCGTGAACTGCACGCTCTCACCACGCTGGGGACCCTTGGGGCGAGGGCATCCTGCCCTCGCACGCGCCGACAGGCGCGCAAAGGCGCGACACCCTCGGAGCGTTAGAAGGCCCTGCGGTTCGAGTGGTTGTGCGACCGCCATGAACGCGCCTCACGGCTCGCGCGAGGGCAAGATGCCCTCGCCCCCAGGAGACGCCTCCGAGCTTGGCTCTCGCTCAACCTGCGACGGCGCGGAGTTCGCCGTCGGCTTCTTTGGCGGCGCGCTCTTCGAGCACTCGCTTGTAGTCGAGGGGCATCACCTTGACGAAGCGTTCGAGGGCCCGGGGCCAATCCGACAGCACCCGTTCTGCCACGGTGGAGCCGGTGTAGCGCTGGTGCTTCTCGATCAGCTCCTTGAGCTCCGCGATGTCGCCTTCCGACTCGACGCGTTCGAGCGCCACCATGCCCATGTTGCAGCGCTCCGCGAAGGCGTCGTCCTCGTCGAGGATGTAGGCGATGCCGCCGCTCATGCCGGCGGCGAAATTGCGGCCGGTGGGGCCGAGCACGACCACCCGGCCGCCGGTCATGTATTCGCAGCCGTGGTCGCCGACGCCCTCGATGACGGTGTGGGCGCCGGAGTTGCGCACGCAGAATCGCTCGGCGGCGATGCCGCGGAAGAAGCACTCGCCGGATGTGGCGCCGTAGAGCACGACATTGCCGATGAGGATCTGCTCCTCCGGCCGGAAGGTGCTCGACTTCGGCGGGTAGATGATGACGCGGCCACCGGATAGCCCCTTGCCCACGTAGTCGTTGGCGTCGCCTTCGACTTCCAGCGTCACGCCACGCGCGAGCCAGGCGCCGAAGCTCTGCCCGGCGCTGCCGGTGAACTTGAAGTGGATTGCGCCGTCTTCCAGCATGGCGGGGCCGGCTCGCTCGATGATGCGGTGCGAGAGCATCCCGCCCACCACGCGGTTGGTGTTCTCGATTGGCAGTTTGACATGCACGTTGTCTTGTCGCGTCAGCGCGGGTTCCGCGAGCTCGATCAGCTTGTTGTCGAGCGCCTCCGCGATGCCGTGATCCTGGTCGTGAATGCGATAGGTACCGAGGCAGTTTTCGGGCTGTTCCGCGGGGGCGAGGATGGCGGCGAGGTCGATGCCCCGCGCCTTCCAGTGGTCGATGGCGTCGTCCATGTGCAGGGCATCGGCACGTCCTACCATCTCGTTTACCGTGCGGAATCCAAGCTCCGCCATGATGCTGCGCAACTCCTTGGCCACCATGAAGAAATAGTTGATGACGTGCTCCGGCGCGCCGGTGAACTGGCGGCGCAGCTCGGGGTCCTGGGTGGCGATGCCCACCGGGCAGGTGTTGAGGTGGCACTTGCGCATCATGATGCAGCCGAGGGACACCAAGGGCGCGGTGGAGAAGCCGAACTCCTCGGCGCCGAGCAGCGTGGCGATGGCCACGTCGCGGCCGGTCTTGAGCTGGCCGTCGGTCTGCAAGGTGACGCGGGAGCGAAGGTTGTTCATCACCAGGATCTGGTGCGTTTCGGCGATGCCGAGCTCCCAAGGAACGCCGGCGTGCTTGATGGAGGTGAGGGGCGATGCGCCTGTGCCACCGGTGTCGCCGGCGATCACGAGGTGGTCCGTGCGCGCCTTGACGACGCCGGCGGCGACCGTGCCGACGCCGATGGCGGCGCCGAGCTTGACGCTGATGCGGGCGTTGGGATTGCCGTTCTTGAGGTCGTGGATGAGCTGGGCGATGTCCTCGATGGAATAGATGTCGTGGTGCGGCGGCGGGCTGATGAGGCCGACGCCTGGCGTGGAATGGCGAATGCTGGCGATGTAGTCGTCCACCTTGCGTCCGGGCAGCTCGCCGCCTTCGCCGGGCTTCGCGCCCTGGACGATCTTGATCTGCAGCTCGTCGGCATTGGCGAGGTAGTTCACCGTGACGCCGAAGCGACCGCTCGCCACCTGCTTGATGGCGGAGCGGCGCGAATCGCCATTCGCCATGGGCAGGAACCGATCCGGGTCTTCGCCGCCCTCGCCGGTGTTCGACTTGCCGCCGATGCGGTTCATGGCGATGGCCAAGGTCTCGTGCGCTTCCTTGGAGATCGAGCCAAAGCTCATGGCGCCAGTGGCGAAGCGCTTGACGATCTCGGCTTCCGGCTCCACTTCCTCGAGCGGCACCGAGCCGCCGTTCACGCCCGGCCGGAACCGCAAGAGGCCCCGCAGCGTGGCATTGCGGGTGCTCTCCTCGTTGGCGTGGCGGGCGAACTTCCAGTACGCCTCTTCGTCGCCGGTGCGTGCCGCCGATTGCAGGTGGGCGATGGAGTCCGGGTCCCACATGTGGGTGTCGCCATGGCGGCGCCAGTGGAAATCGCCTGGGTTCGGCAGCACCGGCAGCGAAACCGTGTCGCGGGGTGGGAAGCCGAAGGCGTGACGTCGCTGCATCTCTTCGGCAAGCACCTCGAAGCCGACGCCCTGCACGCGGCTGGCCGTGCCGGCAAAGCAGCGCTCCACCACGTCGGCGGCGAGACCGACGGCCTCGAAGATCTGCGCGCCCTTGTAGGACTGCAGCGTCGAGATGCCCATCTTGGCCATCACCTTCAGCATGCCCTTGGCAACGCCCTTGCGATATGCCTCCACTACGTCGGCGTCGCTGGCGATGTGCTCGGCATCGTCGAGATAGCCGTTTCGGCGCGCATCCCACAAAGCCTCGAAGGCGAGATAGGGATTGATGGCGTCGGCGCCGAAGCCGATGAGGAGGCAGTGGTGATGCACCTCCCGCGCCTCGCCGGTCTCGAGCACTAGGCCGACGCGAGTGCGATTGAAGGTGCGGACGAGATGGTGGTGCACCGCGCCCACGGCGGCCAAGGCGCTGATGGGCACGCGGTCGGTGCCGATGGCGCGGTCGGAGAGGACGATGATCTCGGTGCCGTCTTCGATGGCGGCGATGGCTTCGGTGCAGATGCGGTCCAAGGCATCGATCAAGCCAGCGGCGCCTTCTGCGTCGCGCGGGAAGGTGATGTCGATGGTGCGGGACTTCCAGCCGCGATGATCGAGCTGACGGATGGCTGCCATTTCCTCGTTCGAGAGGATGGGATGAGGCACGCGCAGCCGGGCGGCGTGGCTCTCGGTCGCCTCGAGCAGGTTGCCTTCGGGGCCGATGTAGCACTCGAGCGCCATGATCACTTCTTCGCGGATCGAATCGATCGCGGGGTTGGTCACTTGGGCGAAGAGCTGCTTGAAGTAGTCGTAGAGCATCCGGGGCTTTTCGCTCATCACCGCCAGGGCGCTGTCGTTGCCCATCGAGCCCAAGGGGTCCCTGAGTTCGCGGGCGAGGGGCAGCAGCATGAACTGCATGGTCTCGGCGGTGTAGCCGAACGCCTGCATTCGCGGCATGAGGGAGTGCTTGTCGAAGCCGGGAGCGTTCGGTGCCGGTGGCAGTTCGGCGAGGTCCAGCCGCTGCCTTGACAGCCACTCGCCGTAGGGGCGGCGGGCGGCCCACTCGGTCTTGATCTCCTCGTCCGGGATCATGCGCCCGGCGTCGAAGTCGATGAGGAAGATCCGGCCGGGGCGCAGGCGTCCTTTCTCGACCACGGTGGCGGGGTCGATGTCCGCCACCACACCGACCTCGGAGGCCATGATGCATTTGTCGTCGCTGGTGATGTAGTAGCGCGACGGGCGCAGGCCGTTGCGGTCGAGCACGGCGCCGATGTAGGTGCCGTCGGTGAAGGCGATGGAGGCTGGGCCGTCCCACGGCTCCATCAGGCAGGAGTGGTATTCGTAGAAGTCGCGCCGCGCTGCCGGCATGGCTTCGTCCTGCTGCCACGCCTCGGGAATCATCATCAGCACGGCTTCCTGCAGCGTGCGCCCGGTCATCAGCAGGAACTCGAGCACGTTGTCGAAGGTGCCGGAGTCGGAGCAGTCTGGCTCTACCACGGGGAAGAGCTTGCCCAAGTCGTCGCCGAAGAGGTCGCTTCCGGCCACGCCTTGGCGCGCGTTCATCCAGTTCTTGTTGCCGAGCAGGGTGTTGATCTCGCCGTTGTGGCTCATGAAACGGTTCGGCTGGGCGCGGTCCCACGACGGGAAGGTGTTGGTGGAAAAGCGCGAATGCACCATCGCGAGGTGGCTCTCATAGTCCGGTTCAGCGAGGTCCGGATAGAAGTCAAAGAGCTGATGCGGCGTCAGCATTCCCTTGTAGATGATGACCTTGGCCGACAGGCTCACCATGTAGAAGAGCAAACGCTCCTTCAGCGAAGCGTCGCCGCGCAGCCGGTGCGTGGCATGCTTGCGGATGAGATAAAGGCGGCGTTCGAGCGCATCGCCTTGGGCGCCACCTGCCGCGGCGATGAAGACCTGTTCCATGTGCGGCATGGCGGCGCGGGCGGCGTTGCCGATGTCGGCGCCGTCCGGGTCCGTCGGCAATGGTCGCCAGCCGATGAGGGTTTGCCCGGCAGCTTCCGTTTCCTCGGCAATCACCCGCTTGCAGTGCGCGCGCTCGCGCTCGTCCCTGGGCAGGAAGACGATGCCGGCGCCGTAGCCACCGGCGCCGGGCAGTTCGACGCCGAACTCCGCCTGGGCCACTCTCGCGAGGAACCGGTACGGCAGCCCGGTGAGAATCCCCGCCCCGTCCCCGGTGTTCTTCTCGTATCCAAGCCCACCCCGATGCACCATGCAGCAGTTCATGCCGCCGGCACGCTCGATGATGTCCCGACTCGGCCGTCCCTTGATGTCGCAAATGAACCCAACCCCGCAGGAGTCCTTCTCCAGCGCGGGGTCGTAGAGGCCACGAGGGCGTGGCAGTCCGAGAGTTAGTTCTTCGGCGAGATCTGTCGTGCGTTCCGGCATCCGGGTGTCCTAGCGTTCGGTTCCTCAAGGCCCAATCCATTGGAACGGCCTCAGAACGATGCGCCTCCTGGGCGATGCCTAGACGCCTGATTCCTCAACCGCAAGGGCAACCCACCGGGCGCACGCGAACCGCAAACCTTCGCAAAATCAAGCCAATCACGCAACCGGAGCGGGACGCTACGACACGGACTCAACGCGGGGGCCGATGCCTTCCCGCGGCGGCCCGTCGCCGCTCGTGGGGCGCTATGATCGCGGACATGCGGCTTCAGCCCACCACTCTCGTCGGCATCGTCTTCAGCATGGTGGGCGGGGTTGTGCTCGGGGTCAGTTCGTTCTGGGCGTTGGACGAGTGGCTGGGCGTTGGTTCGGAGCATCGGCTGCTGCTGTCCGTGGTGGATCATGTGGATCGCAACTACGTCACCGACGTCTCGCGCGAGAAGCTGATGCACGATGCCATCGCCGGGATGATGCGCGGGCTCGATGGCCACTCGATGTTCTTGCGCGAGGACCGCTTCGACGATCTGCATGAGGACACCACCGGTCGATTTGGCGGCATCGGCATCGAGATCGCGCTCGCCGATGGCTACTTCACGGTGGTCAGGCCCATCGCTGACACTCCGGCGGCACGCGCTGGCGTCGCCGCCGGCGATCGTGTCATCGAGCTGGACCACGCCAGTCTCAAGGGCCGCACCTTGCGCGACATCGTCGCCTCGATGCGCGGCCGACCGGGAACCGAAGTGCATATCAGGGTGCGGCGCCCCGGGGAAGAGGAACCCATCGACTTCGAGCTCGTGCGTGCCGTGATCGCCACCAACAGCGTGCGGGCGCGGCCCCTGGAACCGGGCTTTGGCTATGTACGCATCAGCAGGTTTCAAGACACGACAGAAGACGACCTTGCAGAAGCGCTGGCGAGCCTAGCGGCGGGGCCTCAAGGCCTCAGCGGTCTCGTGGTGGACCTGCGTGACAACCCTGGTGGCGTGCTGGGGGTCGCGGTGGATGTGGCGGATGCCTTTCTCGACAGTGGACTGATCGTCTATACCGAAAGCCGGGTCGCGAGCAACGAACTCAGTCTCGAAGCCGAGGAGGGTGACCTTCTCGACGGCGCGCCGATGGCAGTGCTCATCAACGGGCAGTCCGCCTCCGGTGCCGAGATCGTGGCCGGGGCGCTGCAGGACCACGGGCGTGCCTTGGTGGTTGGGGTGCGCAGCTACGGCAAGGGCTCGGTGCAATCGGTGCTTTCGCTCAAGAACCGCCGCGCCATCAAGCTCACCACCGCGCACTACTACACGCCGAGTGGGCGCGCCATCCAGTCATCGGGCATCGTGCCGGACATCGAGGTGAAGCCTGAGGCCGGGATGGGGCGGACGGAGTATGCGGACCTGCTGATCCAAACCGCACTGCAAGCGCTGCAAGATGGAGACGAAGCGCCGAAGGCGGGGGCTTGAGGCAGCCTCCCGTTTTACGCTTCGTCCAGCAACGCTTGGCCGGCGGCGAAGTCCAGTGTGCCTTCGTAGAGGGCGGAACCGGAAATGGCGCCGAGGAGGCCGTCTTTCATCGGCGCCAAGGCGGCTAGATCGTCCAAGCTGCGCACGCCCCCGGAGGCAACCACGGGCACCGATGCGGCGGCCAGCATTCGCCCGGTGGCCGGCACGTTGACTCCGGTGAGCATGCCGTCGCGGGCGATGTCGGTAAAGACGATGGCGTGCAGCGGGAGACCGGCCACCTCTCGCGCCAGTTGGTAGGCGTCGACGCCAGTGGTGGCGTCCCAGCCTCGGGTTGCGGCGCGGCCGTCGCGGGCATCGATGCCGAGAATGATGCTGTTTGGGAACGTCTCGGCCGCCTCGACCAAGAGTTCACGATTCTCAATGGCGGCGGTACCGAGAATTGCTTGCTGGACGCCCATGTCGAGACACGCCCGCACCGCATCGAGAGTGCGGATGCCGCCACCCAACTGTACCGGCACGTCGCCAGCGGCTTCGACGATGGCGGCCACGAGGGAACCGTTCACCGGTTCGCCAGCGAACGCGCCATCGAGATCCACCACGTGGATGCGTCGGGCCCCGGCGTCGATCCAGCGCCGCGCCATCGCTGCCGGGTCGTCAGAGTAGATCGAGGCCGAGTCGGCAACCCCTTGCTTGAGCTGCACGCATTGACCGTCCTTCAGGTCGATGGCCGGAATCAGCAGCACGAGCTAGAGAGACCCCTTGGTGGAGGGCGCGTCGGAGGTGCGTGGGTCCCGCGTCAAGGCGGTCCTGAGCGCCCGCCCGAAGGCCTTGAAGATGGTTTCCGCCTGGTGATGCGTGTTTTCGCCCTTGAGGTTGTCCACGTGCAGCGTTACCTGCGCGTGGTTGGTGAAGCCCTGGAAGAACTCGCGTACGAGGTCCACGTCGAAGTCGCCGACACGGGCGCGGGTGAAGTCCACCTGCCAATCGAGCCCCGGTCGCCCGGAGAAGTCCACCACCACCCGTGAAAGGGCCTCGTCGAGGGGCACGTAGGCGTGGCCGTAGCGCAAGATTCCGCGCTTGTCGCCGACGGCTTCCGCCACGGCCTGGCCGAAGGTGATGCCCACATCCTCCACGGTGTGGTGGGCGTCCACTTCGAGGTCGCCCTTGGCCTCAACGGTGAGGTCGATGCGCCCGTGCCGCGCCACCTGATCGAGCATGTGCTCGAAGAACGGCAGGCCCACCTCGAGCTGCGCCTGCCCGGTGCCATCGAGGTCCACGTCCACGCGGACGCGTGTTTCGAGCGTGTTGCGGCTGCGCGATGCCTTGCGATTGGGCGCGCTCATGGGTCGGTTCCCTTCGGGGTTAGGAGCTTGTTCCTGAATCGTAGCAGCCCGTCGGGCTTCATATCGACGCGCCTTCGTAGTATCTACCCCGCCGCGGACGCCGAGTCGCTGACGTGAGAGGAACAAGGCTTGAAGGCCTCGGAGGGAAGGCATCCCGCCTTCCCTAAGCGCCGATAGGCGCTTTCCCACCAGCCACAATGAAACAAGCCAGCGGATCGCGCCAGCGAACTGCCGACGCACCCTTCAGGGCGCGCTAAGCGCGCGCAGGGAAGGCAGAATGCCTTCCCTCCGAGGTCCTCACTTCGAGGCAATCGTCCAAGCATGCAAGGCAATGCACCTGCCTTCGGAGCGAAGGCGTTGCTGTTCGAGGCCTACAGCCGGTCCAACAGGCTGCCGTACGGCAGAAAGCGGTTGTCGCTGACGGAGCGGATCCAGGGGGTGAGCTCCTTCGGATAGGCATTGCGGGTGCGGAGGGTTCGGGCCATGAGGATTGCTGGCGATTTGGCGCCGCGTTCGCATCCCGGCAGGCGTGCTTCCGCGAGCACCACCACGCGGAGCCATTTCGCCAAAGTGGTCGAATTGGTGGCGTCGATCAATGCTTGCCATTGGTCGAGGTTGGCGGCCATTAGTTCGCGCAGGAGAGTCGTGTCCTCCTCAGTCACGTCGAGCGCGTCGTCTTGGGCCGCGGCGGCGCGGTCGAGCACCTGCACGTGTGCCGCGCCGAGTTGCTGCGGAGCCGGTTGCCAAGTGGCGACCTCGGATGTCATGCGTTTTGCCTCGAATCGGAACCGCCCCGCGCACTTGCGCCCAGGCAGTCGATGCGACGATGGTAGCGGGCCATGGTGAAGGATGACGACTTTGCGAGGCGCGTGCTGGCGTGGTGGGACGTGCATGGCCGCAAGGACCTGCCGTGGCAACACCCCCGCACGCCGTATCGCGTCTGGGTGTCGGAGGTGATGCTGCAGCAGACTCGGGCCAGCACGGTGGTGCCCTATTTCCAACGCTTCGTGGCCGCCTTCCCCACGGTCCATGATCTTGCCAGTGCCGATCCCGACCGTGTGCTGCATTTGTGGAGCGGCCTTGGCTACTACGCTCGTGCCCGCAACCTGCACGAAGCCGCGCGTCGACTTGCAGCGCGGCCGGCGACCGATGCCTTCCCTCGGGAGGTGCCCGGGTGGATGGAGCTTCCGGGCGTCGGTCGCTCCACCGCTGGGGCGATCGTCGCCCAAGCCTTCGGCGAGCGTGCCAGCATCCTGGACGCCAACGTCCGTCGCGTGCTGGCACGCCACCATCGAGTCGAAGGCCCGGCTTCCTCCGCGTCCGCCCAGACGGAGCTTTGGCGCTTGGCGGAACGTCACACGCCGACGCAACGCGTCGCGGACTACACCCAGGCCATCATGGACTTGGGTGCCACGGTGTGCCGCAGCGCCAATCCGTTGTGCAATGGCTGCCCGGTGCGAGACACCTGCGCGGTCCATGCCACGGGGGAGCAAGCGTTGTTTCCAGAGCGGGCTCCGCGCCGAAGCGAACGGCGGCTTGAAAGGCGCCGGTTCTTCGTGATTACGGCCGGCGACCTTGTGCTGCTGGAGAAGAGGCCCGCAAATGGCATCTGGGGCGGCTTGTGGTCACCACCGGAGCGGCCCCAGGACGAGTCGGCGCAAGAATGCATGCAGCGGCTTGGCATCGACATCGCAAGCGTTGTCGAGACAACGCACGCAGTCCCTTTCCGCCACGGCTTCAGCCACTACGACCTCGACGTGCTGCCGGTGTATGTTCGCTTGACTCGGCTGCCAGCCGAAGTACGCGACGATGATTTGCTGCGCTGGGCCAAGCGGGACGACGCGTTGGGGCTATCGGCCGTAGCCGTCAAGCTGATCGCACCATCGCAGAGGAGCCTGTTGGAGACGAACCCATGAGCCGTACAGTCCATTGCAGCAAATACGGTCGAGAACTGCCGGGCCTCGCCGCCCCGCCCATGCCGGGCAAGGCCGGACAGGACATCTTCGAGCACGTCTCAGCCCAGGCCTGGAGTGAATGGCAGGCGCTGCAAACGATGCTCATCAACGAGCATCACCTGTCGCTTATGGACCCCGAGGCGAGGAGATTCCTGAGCGAACAGATGGGCAAGTTCCTCGCCGGCGAGGATTACGAGAGACCCGCCGGCTACGTTCCGCCGGAGCCTTCAGCTGGCGGGGAGCCTTCAGCTGGCGGGGAGCCTTCAGCTGGCGGGGAGCCGTCAGGCGGCAAAGAGTAGCTGCCGGAGCCCAGCCACGTCTCGCCGATGATGCGGGCGGCAGCGGCGTGGCTGGCTTCCTTGGTGGCGCCTTCTGTCTCGGCTTCGAAGGTGGACAGGCGCTCGTCGGCGTATTCGACTGGGATGGCGTAGTGGGCGGCAAGGCGGCGGCCGAATCGACGCGCAGCGGCGGACATGTCGCTTTCGGTGCCGTCCATGTTGAGGGGCAACCCCACGACAGCACGTTCGGGGCGCCACTCGGAGAAGACTCGATCCAAGGCGTCCCACTGCGGCTGGCCGTCGTTGGCGCGGATTCGCGTGAGTCCGTTGGCGGTGCCGACGCGAGGCTCGACGGTGGCGATGCCAATGTGCTTGAGGCCGAAGTCGAAGGCTAGGACGGTCATGGCAGCAGAACGGACCCTTGGAGGGAAGGCATCCTGCCTTCCCTACGCGCCATGGGGCGCGTCCTTCCGTGTATCCGCGCCGAGGCAAGCGCGCTGACGCGCACAGGGAAGGCAGGATGCCTTCCTTCCAAGGGCCCCGCCCTCGCCCGCCTTCCCGTAGGGAAAGGGCGGCTCATGCGAGGCCGGTGGCGTTGGAGAGGAGGCGGAGGTCCACGCCGATGGCGGCGGCGGCATCGTTTAGGCGGGAGTCGAAGGCGACGTCGAAGATCAGGTCCTTTGAGCTCGGGCCGGTGAGCCAGACGTTTTCCGAGAGTTCCTGTTCGAGTTGACCGGCACCCCAGCCGGCGAAGCCGAGGGCAACAAGGTACTTGCCGGGGCCTTCGCCGGCGCCGATGGCGGCGAGGACGTCGCGGTCATAGGAGAGCAGCAGCCCGTCGCCGGCCGGTTCGCTGCTGTCGTATTCCTTGTCGCTGGTGTGCAGGACGAAGCCTCGCCGTGGCTCTACCGGCCCCCCTTCCACGGCCACCCGGTCCGGCGCGCCTTCCGTGGGCATGTCGAGTTGGCCCAAGAGCTCCGTGAGCGTGAGGTCCAGGGGCCGGTTCACCACGAGACCGAAGGCGCCGTTTTCGTCGTGGCGGCAAAGATAGGTGAGGGTGTCGCCGAAGTAGCTGCCGCGCAGGTCAGGCATGCTGATGAGGAACTGGTGCTGCCGGGACATCATCGCGACGGTTCCCCCGATCGAACGGTGCGGGTTCTTTGAAAGCGCCAGGTCCGGTCGATTTCGAGCAGATCGAGTTCCTGCATCGCCGGCGGAAACGGCGCGAACGGTGCGGCGAGACGGACGATGCGCATGGCAGCCTCGTCGAGCACTTCGTGGCCGGATGATGCCAGCAGGCGCACGTCGCGCAAGGCCCCGTCGGGTTCGATGCTCACGAGCACGCGCAGGGTGCCGTAAAGCTGTTGTTCCCGCGCCTCTTGCGGGTAGTTGATCTGGCCGATTCGTTCGACCTTGCGGCGCCATGCGTCGAGGTAGTAGGCGTCGGTGACCGTCTCGGGTTCGGCGGCGTCGATGCGGCGAACGCGACTGTCGGTTGCCGGCAGTGTCAGGCTCTGGCCCAGGAGCGCGGCTTCCCGTGCCATTTGGCGGATGTTGGCGGAGAAGACCGCCGGTGCCGGGACCGCTTGCTGGACGGTTTCCTCGGTGGTCTTTGGTGGTGTTGACGGCGCGGCTTGCTCCCGTGCCGCAGGAGTCGTGGTGCCGGCGTCTGGGCTTGGCCGTGCGTCCACCACGGTGTCCGCTAGTTCGGCATCCGTCGCAGGCGGCTCTGATGAGCTCGTGTCGTCAGTTGGGATGGGCCAGCGCAGTAAGGTGACGTCGATGACCGGCTGTGCGGCCCTGAGTGGCTTCGGTGCGTCCATGCCAAACCCGCCGACCACAAGCAGCAGTGCCGCATGCAACGCCGCAGACAGGAGCAGCGCAACACGCATGCCCGATGCCCCGCCTTGAGACGCGCTTCCAGCCCGCCCGGATGCGGACAAGGCTCGAGCCGCGATCACTGCGGTCATGGTGACGCCGCCCTGTTGCCGAGCCGATCGGCGATGCTGTCGAGCAGGTCCCCAGCGATGTCGAGATCGAACGCGGCATCAAGCTCCCGAACGCAGGTAGGGCAGGTGACATTGATCTCGGTGAGATAGTCGCCGATCACGTCGATGCCGACGAACGTCAAACCCCGACGGCGGAGCTCAGGCCCAACGTGTTCCGCGATGAACCGATCCCGCGCCGAAAGCGGCTGGCCCACCCCCGAGCCCCCGGCGGCGAGATTGCCTCGACTCTCCCCCTGCATCGGAATCCGCGCCAGCGCATAGGGCACGGCTTCGCCGTCGATGAGCAGGATTCGTTTGTCGCCAGCGGTGATTTCGGGCACGAACCTCTGCGCCATGATCTGCTGGGCGCCGCGCTCGGTTAGGGTCTCGATCACCACGGTGAGGTTCGGGTCGTCCTCGCGCACGCGAAAGATGCTCATGCCGCCCATGCCGTCGAGCTTCTTGAACACCACATCGCCATGCTCGGCGTGGAAGTCCATCAAGAGGTCCTGCCGCCGCGCGACGATCAGGGGCGGCGTGCAATCGGTGAACTCCGTGGCGAAGAATTTCTCGTTGCAGTCACGCAGAGAGTCCGGGCGGTTCACCACCACGGTGCCCTGCGCCTGCGCCCGCTCCAAGAGATACGTCGCGTAGATGTACTCCATGTCGAACGGCGGGTCCTTGCGCATCATCACGACATCGAACTCGCCGAGCGGTACGGCGATTTCATCGCCCAACGTGCAAAAGCCATCCCCGGCGTCCTCGGGTGACATCGATCGCGCGAACGCCTCGGTGAGCGCAATCTCCCGCACGCGCCCCATCACCTGCCCGCCCTCGAGCGAGATGTCGGCAAGCGTCAGATATGCCATCTGCCACCCGCGCATCTGCGCTGCGCGAATCATCGCCAGCGTCGAATCCTTCTTGAGGTTCAACGTCTCGATGGCATCCATGACAAAGGCGATGCGGATCATGTGCGTCCAGAGTCAGGCGTTGGGTGGGAGTCTGTCCGACTCGACGTTGCCTGTCACTCCCGCCCCTACAGGGGCACCTGCCAGGTCCGCAACTGGTGCCAACTGGCGAGCGCCGCCGGGCCTGCCGTGGCGGCGCGCAATGTAAGTGGGCCGAGGCCAAAGGGGCAGAAGCTGGCCTTGAGGGCATGTTCCACTTCCGAGTCGGTGAAACCGCCTTCGGGGCCGATGGCGATTGACGCGCTGACGCAGTCCGTTTCGTTTCCAAGAGGTGCGGCGCCAGGCAACGCGATGAGGCGTTTGCCGTTTGCCCGCTCTATGGCTGCGGCGAAGCTGTCAACCAACGTCACGGCAGGAAGGAAGAGGCGCCCCGACTGTTCGGTGGCGCCGATGGCGACGCGGACCGCGCGGTCCCGCCGGAGTGAGGCCGGCGCGCTGCGTTCGGCGCGGAAGATGGTGATGTCGGTTGCGCCGAGTTCTGTGGCTTGCTGGATGACGCCTTCGAGACCGGACTTGATTGCGGCCTGCAGGAGGAGCAGGTGGCCCTTGGGTGGCGGTCCGGAGCGGAGGAGGTAGCCTAGACGAAGCTTGCAGGATCGCTTACCTGGCGTCTCCACGTGCGCGAGGTATTCGCTGCCGTGGCCGTCGAACAGCACCACTTCATCGCCGGGTCGAGCGCGCAGCACCTGGGTGAGGTGCGCGCTGGCGTCCGGCGCCAACGTCACGAGTTGCCCGTCGGCTTGGCTACGCGGCGGGAGTTCCGGCGCGTACAGTCTTGGCTTTCTGCTCACGGTACCCTCCGCCTCGGCTGGCGCATGTAACGCAACCCGATGATCCTCGAACGCTTTCTTCGTAGGGGACCGGTTTGTTCCGTCCCGTCTTGGACTGCAACTCCGAGGGGCCGCCTCGTCACAGCTCCAAGTTGCCAAGCACGCGCAAGGTTGGGTCCGCACGGTTCAACGTGTAGAAGTGAATCCCGGGAACGTCTCCTTTGAGGAGGCGTTGGCAAAGCCCCGTCACTACGTCTGCACCGAAGTCGGCCAGTGCTTCGTCGTCGCCGTCAAGCTCGGCGAGGCGGTGGCGCAGCCAGCGGGGGATTTCGGCGCCGCACTTGTCGGAGAAACGGACGAGATTGCGGTAGTTGGTGATTGGCATGATGCCGGCGACGATGGGGGCGGAGATGCCGGTCGCCTCACAGCGGTCACGGAAGTCGAAGTAAGCGTCGGAGTTGTAGAAGTACTGCGTGATGCAGACTTCGGCGCCGGCGTCCAGCTTGCGCTTGAGGAACTCGAGATCGGCGCCGGAACTTGGGGCATCTGGATGCACCTCCGGGTAGCCGGCAACCGAAATCTCCATCGGCGAGTGCACGCGCCGGCGAATGAGGCGTACCAAGTCTTCGGCATAGTGCCCCTGCCAGCCGCTTCCGACGCCAGACGGCCGATCGCCCCGTAGTGCCACGATGCGGTCTATACCCATTGCGGTGTAGCGGCCCAGGAGGCGAAGCATATCGGCCTCGCTGTCGCGGCCCCAAGACAGGTGGGGAGCAACGTCGATGCCGGCGGCCCTGAGCGCCGATACCGTCTCGAAAGTGCCGTCGCGCGTGGAGCCCCCGGCGCCGTAGGTGACCGAACACCATGCTGACCGTCCTTCGAGCAGCGCCTTCGCCGTCCGCAACAGTGGCTTGGCACCGGCGGCTGTGCGAGGGGGGAAGAACTCGAAGCTGATGTCGGCCATGCAACGGGGCGAATTGCGCTTAAGTCAGATGCCGGCGTCCGCCCTCAGGCCCTCGGCTCGATCCGTGCGCTCCCAGGTGAAGGTCTCCTCTTCGCGTCCGAAATGGCCGTAGGCGGCGGTGGCGCGGAAGATCGGGCGCTTGAGGTCGAGCATTTCGATGAGGCCGCGCGGGCGCAGGTCGAAGTGTTCGCGGATGAGCGTCTCGATGCGGGTGTCGGCAAGCTTGCCGGTACCGAAGGTCTCGACGCTGACGGAGGTGGGCTCGGCAACGCCGATGGCGTAGCTCACCTGAATCTCGCAGCGTTGGGCGAGCCCTGCCGCGACGACGTTCTTGGCGACGTAGCGGCCGGCATAGGCGGCGGAGCGATCCACCTTGGAAGGGTCCTTCCCGGAGAAGGCGCCACCGCCGTGGCGCGCCATGCCGCCGTAGGTATCGACGATGATCTTGCGCCCCGTGAGGCCGCAGTCGCCCTCGGGGCCGCCCACCACGAAGCTGCCCGTGGGGTTGATGTGAACCTTGGTGTCGGAGCCGATCCAGTTGTTCGGAATCTCCGGGTAGATGATCTCCTCGCGCACAAGCTCGTGCAGCTCGTCGGTGTCGATGTCCGGGGTGTGCTGGGTCGAGAGGACAATCGCATCGACGCCGACTGGCTTGCCGTCTTCGTCGTAGCGGAAGGAGAGTTGGCTCTTGGCGTCGGGGCGGAGGGAAGCGGGGTTGGCGCGGCGGACCTCGGCTTGGCGGCGGACGAGGCGGTGGGCGTAGGTGATGGGGGCTGGCATGAGTACGTCGGTCTCGTCGGTGGCGTAGCCGAACATGAGCCCTTGATCGCCCGCACCCTGTTCGTGATCTGCGGTTTCATCGACGCCCTGGGCGATGTCCGCCGACTGCATTCCAAGCGCGTTGACGACGGTGAGGGCATCGAGGTTGAGGCCGCTGCCTTCCTCGCCGTAGCCGATCTCGCGGATCACTTGCCGCGCCAGGCGATCGACATCCACCACGGCGTCGGTGCGGATTTCGCCCGCGAGCACGACTAGGCCAGTCTTGATGAGAGTCTCGCAGGCGACCCTGGAGTCGGCGTCCTGTGCCAGCATGGCATCGAGCACCGCATCCGAGATCTGGTCGGCCATCTTGTCGGGGTGGCCCTCGGACACAGATTCGGATGTGAAGACGGAATTGGCGAGCATCAAGTGTCCTTGGCGGCGGCGTTTGGGAAGGGCGCGCATTCTAAACGCATCGACGCCATTGCCCATCCTTTGGCCGGTGGTCGTGTCGGAGGGAGCGCGAGACTCGCCACCAAAGCACGACTACCCCGCGCTGCGTGGAACTCGGATGCGTTCCACCAGCTCCCGGATGTCGTCGGGCGGTGCCGGCGTCATCTTGCTGACGACAATGGTGACGGTGAAGTTGAGTATGGCGCCGACGGCACCGATGCCCTCCGGAGAGATGCCGAAGAGCCAGTTCTCCGCCACGTTTTCGGCTAGCGGCGGCATGAACACTCCCTTGAAGACGAGAATGTAGCCGAGGGTGAAGGCAAGCCCCGTCAGCATCCCCGCGATGGCGCCTTGCTTGTTCACGCGCACAGAGAGAATGCCGAGCAGGATCACCGGGAACAGCGACGAGGCGGCGAGACCAAAGGCCAGCGCCACCACTTCCGCCACAAAGCCGGGCGGGTTGTAGCCGAGATATCCGGCGAGAAGGATGGCCACCGCCGCGCTGATCCGTCCCGCGAGCAGTTCGCGCCGCTCCGAAATGCCGCGTACGAACACGCCCTTGAGAAGGTCGTGCGAGACTGCGGCGGAAATCACGAGCAACAGGCCAGCGGCGGTTGAAAGCGCCGCGGCGATGCCGCCGGCGGCCACCAGCGCCACCACCCAATCCGGCAGCGACGCAATCTCCGGGTTCGCGAGCACGATGATGTCGCGGTCCACCGTTAGTTCGTTGCCTTGCCAACCGTGGGCGCTGGCACGCTCGGCGAACTCCGGGTTGGCGTCGTTGTAATACTGTATTCGCCCATCGTTGTTCTTGTCCTCGAACGCGAGAAGCCCGGTCTCTTCCCAAGTGCGGAACCAGCCTGGACGCTCCTCGTAGGCGAGGTTCGCGGTTTCCTCAAACACGGGCCCGGTCTGAATGGTCGTCGTCAGATTGAGCCGGGCCAACGCCCCGACTGCTGGTGCCGTGGTATAGAGGATGGCAATGAAGAGCAGCGCATAGCCGGCGGAGATGCGGGCATCGCGCACCTTGGGCACGGTGAAGAAACGCACCAGCACGTGCGGCAAACCGGCGGTGCCCACCATCAGCGCGAGGGTGATGAAGAAGACGTCAACGGTGCTCTTGGTGCCGTCGGTGTAGGCGGCAAAGCCGAGGTCCGTGACGATCTGGTCGAGCTTGGTGAGGAGATACCCGCCGCCTTCCACCACTTCGGCGCCGAACGCCGCCTGCGGTAGCGCGACGCCGGTCACCTGCAAGGAGATGAACACCGCCGGCACGGTGTAGGCGAAAATCAGCACGCAATACTGCGCCACTTGGGTGTAGGTGATGCCCTTCATGCCGCCGGCCACGGCGTAAGTGAAAACCACGCTCATTCCCACCAAGAGGCCAACGCCGATGTCGACGTTAAGAAAGCGGGAGAAGACGATGCCGACGCCACGCATCTGCCCGGCGACATAGGTGAAGGAGATGACGATGAGGCAGATGACGGCGACCACGCGTGCGCCGTTCGAGCCATAGCGCTCGCCGATGAATTCCGGCACCGTGAACCTGCCGAACTTGCGCAGGTACGGCGCGAGCAGAAGGGCGAGCAGGACATAGCCGCCGGTCCAGCCCATGAGGTAGACCGAGCCGTCGTAGCCAATGAAGGCAATGATCCCCGCCATGGAAATGAACGACGCTGCGGACATCCAGTCCGCTGCTGTCGCCATGCCATTCGCCACTGGATGCACATGCTTGCCGGCGACGTAGAAGTCGCCGGTGCTCGACGCCCGAGACCAATAGGCGATGCCGATGTAGAGCGCGAAAGAAAGCCCGACGATGAGGTAAGTGAGGGTTTGAAGCTCCATTAGGAAGAGGTGCCGGGCGGGTCCTGGGGCGCGTCTTCGTCGTCTTCCCGCACGCCGTGGCGGCGGTCAAGCACCGTCATCCGCGCCGCATAGACGAAGATGATGACGAGAAAGACATACATGCTGCCCTGCTGGGCAAACCAGAACCCAAGCGAGAAGCCGCCGATGGTGAACTGGTTGAGCCAGTCCACCAGCAGAATGCCGCAGCCGAAGGAGACGAAGAACCAGACGGCAAGGCAAATGCCAACGAGGCGCATGTTGTCGCGCCAGTAACCGCTCCCGTTGGTCGAAGGCTCGCTCACTTCTTCCCCCGCGCTTAAGCCTCGAACGGAATTGTAACTTGCCCTCCGAACGCCCCGGTCCCTGCTGAACCGAGGCGGTCCGGCACCCCAAGCACGAACCCCCGTGGGGGCGACCCTTGTGGTCGCCCGTGCTTGATGAACCGCTCGCATGGTCCGAACGGCCGTCAATCGTTGAGCAGATGTCGCTCCAGGAACATCGCGGTCAGCGCCGCAAGGTAATCTGCGTTGGGCTTTTTGGCGAAGCCGTGGCCCTCGTCCCTCGCCAGCACGTACCACACCGGAATCTCGCTCTGTGCGAGCGCGCCGGCGATTTGTTCAGACTCGCTCGCCGGCACCCGCGGATCATTCAGTCCCTGGGCGATCAACAAGGGCGCGGCGATTTCGTGCGCCCTGTGCAATGGCGCGATTCCCTCTAGGAAGGTGCGCATCTCGGGGTCCCGCTCGTCGCCGTATTCGGCACGCCGCAAGTCGCGGCGGTACGCCTGCGTGTTCTCCAGGAACGAAACGAAGTTGCTGATGCCCACGCGCTCGACGCCGGCGCGGATCCGGTCCGCGAAGTGCACCATGGAGGCGAGCACCATGTAGCCGCCGTAGGAACCGCCGGTGACCGCCACGCGGTCTTGGTCAAGCTCCGGCTGTTCTTCGATCCAGTCCAGCAAGGCGCCGATGTCGCGCACGGAATCCTCTCTCAGACGGCCATTGTCGAGCTTGAGCCACGACTTGCCGTAGCCGGCAGAGCCCCGCACGTTCGGGAACACCACGGCAAGGCCAAGTTCCCGCATGTAGAACTGCGAACTCGGCGAAAACCCGGGTCGGGCCTGCCCCTCCGGGCCGCCGTGGATGTTCACCAGCACAGGATGCGGCCCGGGGCCGGCTGGCCGATACACGAAAGCGGGAATCTCAAGGCCGTCGAACGAGGCGAACTTCACCAGTTCCGGCGCGGCGAGGCCCTCGGCCGGCAAGCCGCCAAGCTCGCTCGCGGTCCAGCGCGTCAGGGCGCCGCTACCGAGATCGATGCTGTACACGTCCGAAGGCGCCACGGGCCGCGACAGCGTGAAGGCAAGCTGCTTGCCATCGGGCGAGAACCTAAGCCGGCCAACGATGCCGTCCGGAATCGCCGGCAGCGCCAAAGGTTGCCCATCTGCGGTCGATGCCACCTGCAATCTGCTGTAGCCGCCTTCGTTGAAGGTCCAGGCGATGCGCGCCCGATCTCGGGAAACCGCGGCGCTGCCGACATTCCACTCGACGTCCTCTGTCAGCGTGGTGGATTCGCCGGTGACGAGGTCCAGACGACGCAGTTGCATGAACTCCGATCCCGCGTCGCTGGTGTAGTACGCGCCATTGCCAACGCCATAGACTGCGCCGCCGATGGCAACGCCCTCCGTGGCGTCGGGGTGCGGCAGCAGTTGCCGGCGGGCGCCCGTGCCGAGGTCAATCTCGTAGAGCTCCGCCTCGTTGATTGAGACGTACTTGGAAACCAGCACGCGATCTTCGGCGGCGGACCAGTCTTCCAGCGACCAGCCGACGCCGGCGCCCTCCTGAATCACCTTGGTCGCACCGAAGCCCGCCTCAGGATCGAAGGCGCGCGCGTGTAGATCCCAGTCCCGACCGTTGCGTTCGGTGGTCGTGTAGCCGAGCCAACGCCCGCTCTGCGACCAGGAAACGCCCGTGTAGCGCGACCTGCCGTCAGACAGCAGCTCCGCCGCCCCGCCCTCGGAAGGACGCCAGAAAATCTGGTAGAACTCCGAGCCGCCGATGTCCTTCAGGAACACGAAGCCCGGTTCGCTCGCGTGCGGGTTCACCGCCGCGCTGCGCACCGGCTCGGCAAAGAACGTCACCTGGCGGCGCATCCCGAGGGGCGTCTCGACCCGATGCAACTGCGTGCTGTCGCCAAACCTCGTGGCCACGAGCACACCGTCGCCGACCCAATCCACCAGCGTTGCCGAGCGCGCGTTGCGATAGCGCGCCAGCGTTTCCACGACGCTAGCCGAAGCCTCCGGCGCACCCCGCACTTCCATGTTTGCGGGCGCTTGCACTGTCTCGGCCATAGCCCCTGCCGCCACTACCAGGATGGCGGCGCGAAGCGTGTGCTGCAAAGGTGCGACTCGGTAGTTCCCGCCGCTCACGTGGCTTCCGCCCGCGCCGGCGGCATTCGGGTTGCCGGGTCATACGCGGTGCGCGCGCCGGCGCCGGAGCTGTCTGCGGTGGTGCCGCCGTACAGGCGGTCCGCCGTTTCCTCCCGCAGCAGCGCGAGTTCTTCCTGCAGCGCCTTGCGGCCGGCTTCGGCAGCGGGTTCGCTTGGGTAGTACGCAAGCTCCGTCGCCGGGTCGCCGGCAACGCGGGTGCCGATAAGCACGCGCGGCTTGGCGTAGTCGTAAGGCATGGCGCGATGCAGCAGGGCGCGGTTGTCCCAGAACAGGGTGTCGCCCGGACTCCATTGATGGCTGTACACGCGGCTTGGGTCCGAAACCACGAACTCCACCAGCGACTTCAACAGCGCCCGACTCTCGGCCCGCGGCAAGCCCGGAATGCCAAAGGCGTGACGGCCGACGAACAGGTTCTTGACGCCGGTGTCGGGATGCACCTTCACCAAGGGCCTGAGATACGCCTCGCCGTGGTAGATGCTGTTGTTGCCCTGCGGCGGAAAATCGCCGACATCGTTGGCCTGCGAAAACTGCGTGGAGTGGAACGCCGACAGCCCCTCGATGCGATCCTTGGTCGCCTGATCGAGCGCGGCATAGCCAGCGCGCATGTCTGCGAGCTCGGTATTGCCGCCCTCTTCCGGCACCGTTACTGCGGAAAGCATGGCGCACTTGCTGCTGATCGGCTTGTAGGTGGAATCGGTGTGCCAAGCCTCATTGCCGACGTTGGTGCGCATGATCTGGGTGCGAAGGCCAAATACCTCGCCAAAGCTGCCGTCGTCTTTCTTGCGGCTGTTCGACATGGGATTCGCGCCAAACTCAAGCTCGCCGAACCGTTCGCCAAAGGCGACGTTTTCGGCGTCGCTCAGGAACTGCCCGGGAAACAGCAGAAAGCCGCGGTCGAGCCACGCCGCCCGAATGGCGCCGAACTCATCGTCGCTGAGTTCAGCAAGCCGCACGCCCGTTACGACCGCGCCAAAACCCTTGTCCGGAATGGGAGTGATGTCCATTGATCCAACCGTCCTGCGCCAAGCCGGCATCGTAGCATCGCCACGGTGCCGTCGCGGTCACGTCGGTTCAACGGCTGCCGCTGCACCCGGATGGCGGAGCAAACGCGTCGCTTGGGTCGAGGGCATGACGCCCTCGCTCACGGGCCCTCCGCGGCTGCATGGTCCGAGGAAATCGCGCCCCTACGTCCCCTTCCGCGGCGCCCCGTAGATGTCGAACTCGTCATAGCGCAGCCACGAGGCGTCGTACGCTTCGTCGCGGTCGAAGGATTGTGCTTCGGCCCACGCCGGCTTCACGGCGGCGTCGAAATCGGACGGCAGTTCGCCGGACGTGCGCTTCGAGAGTTCGTCGTGCAGTGGCATGAAGATGCGCGCGAGTTCCGTCGGCATTGGGCCCCTTCCCGAAGGGGAAGTCTGATTCACTGGGTGCTCGCCGGTTTCCTCTTCGCGGCGGAACGCGGCCTTGCTGTAGGCCGCTTGGGCAGCTTGCTCCTCCTCCGTCATCAGCGCGTTGACGGTGCGGCCCACCGGCACGACGGGTGTGTACTTGCCCTTGGTGAGGGCGTCCGCCGGCGCCATCGCCTCGGGCAGCGGGCCGGCGCCGACCGTGATTTCGCCGTGGTCGCAGCGCACCCAAAAGCCGCCATGCGCACTGTCGGGGAAGGCATAGGCCGGGGTATGGGTGAACTCCTCCGAGAACGTGAAGACGACGTTGCGGACTCCGCCGGCATACTTGGCCGAAGTCGCGCGTGTGGAAAGAACATGGCGTGTTGAGCTCACCCACTCCGGGGTCATGAACGTGAACCGTGGCAGGGTGCGTGGCGCCATGACGTCGTGCAGCCGGCGGAGCGCCGCTTGCAGCGCCGGGTTGTCCGGCAACGCGCCATCGAATTTCCAATGCGACAGCTTGCCGAGGCGTGCCTGCGCGGCGGCAACTACGGCTGGATTCCTGCCGTGGAATGCGATGCGCCCCATGTTGCTCATGATCGAATGGTCGCCTTCGACGCGGAAGTCGCACTCCGACGCGGGAAGTTCGCCAGCATCAACGGCAACCACCTGCCCGCCCTCGATGCGGGCATGCCACGCGACCTTGCCGCCAGCGCGGAGCCATACCGGTGGGTTGTGAGCCACCTCGCACAGGGTGAAGGTCTCTCCACGCAGCGCGTCCGCGTGACGTTCGACGGCATCGGCCAGGGCATCACCGGCTTCGGTCACCCAGTTCCTCGACGCGAAGCTGAGCTCGCCAATGCCGTCCGCCATCGCTGCGAGCAACGTTGTTGCGTGTCCGAGTGGTACCGACATGGAATCTCCCTTTGGCTGATTGCTGAAGGACGGCTGAAGGGCGCGATTGTACGGGCGCGGTGGCGAGACGCTGCACTCCGTCAAATGCGTTCCATGACGTGGATCGAGAACGGCCAAGCGTGCCGCTCGTCGGCCGGATGCTCGGTGCGTTTCACCTCGCGCCAGTGGGCGAGCTCGAAGTCTGGGAACCAGGTGTCGCCTTCGAGTTCCGCATCGATCAACGTCATGTAGAGGCGATCGGTTCGAGGCAGCGCGAGGGCGTATATTTCCGCCCCGCCGATGATGAACGCTTCCTGCGGCGCATCGCTCTCAGCAAGGGCCAGTGCGGCATCGAGGTCGCGGACGACCTCCACACCTGCGGCCTGAACCCCTCGCCGCGACAGCACGATGTTGCGGCGCTTCGGCAGCGGCCGCCCGATCTCGTCGTAGGTCTTGCGCCCCATGATGATCGGCTTGCCGAGCGTAGTGCGGCGGAAAAAGCGCTGGTCATCCGGCAGCCGCCAGGGCAGGTCGCCATCCTTGCCGATCACCCGGTTGCGAGTCATTGCCCAAATTGCCGATACGATCATCGTCGCTCCTTGGCCGTGCCCTCGTCCGCCTTACGCGATGATGTCGCCGGCCCACAGTGCCTTCAGGAACTCGCCGAAGGGCAGGATGTGGATGTCGTCCCAGAGCGCCGGTCGTTCGCCGAGATAGACGCCATAGCAGGTCATTCGATCGGCGCCCACGAGTCCGCACAGCTTGTGCAGGCCGCGGTTGAACTTCTTGTCCCATCGGCGCGAGACCTTTACCTCGATGCCGACAAAGCCGCTCGCCGTCTCGCACACGAAGTCCACTTCGGCGCCGCTGTAGTCGCGCCAGAAGTGGGGCTTGTAGCCGAGCCCGGAATGGGCGAGGAAGGCCCGCAACTCCGTGAGCAGGAAGGTCTCGGCTTGAAAGCCGAGCTCTTCCGGGAGCGGCGGGTACGGCAGACGACCCGACAGCGCTCGCGCCACACCACAGTCGAAGAAATGGAATCTGCTCTGCTGCACTTGGCGCGTCGACGCCTTGGGCTTCCACGCTGGCAGCCACGTGCCAAGCAGCGTGTCCACGAGCACGCCAAAGTGGTTCTCCACTGTGTGACGATTGACGCCGACGTCGCGACCGATGTTGGTTGCGTTTATGGGCAGGGCATTGTGTCGCGCCGCCACTTCCAGGAAGCGGGCAAACGCGCCGATGTTGCGCGTGAGAGCCTCGGCCTGCACTTCCTGCACGAGGTAGGTTTCGGCATAACTGCGCAGATAGTCCTCGGCAGCTACGGTGTCGCCCGAACGTGCCGGGGCGACGGCCATCGGCAAGGTGCCGTAGCGCAGCGAGCGTTCCAGGTCGAAATCATCGCCAAGTTCCTGGGAGACGAGGGGGAACATCTCACGTACCTTGGCTCGGCCGGCAAGCAGATTGACGCCGCCACGCCGAAGCTTGCGGGCGCTCGATCCGGAAAGAACAAAATGCAGCGACCGGTTCTCGATGAGCCGGTGCACCTCGTCGAGCAACGCGGGAACCTTTTGCACCTCGTCGATGACCACCCACGACTCGGCCGGCAACATGGCCGTCTCGCGCCCGAGTGCTCCCGGGTCAGCGGCGAGCCGCAGCGCTTCGCTGGTGTCGAGAAGGTCGTAGAACGTGGCGTCCGGGAACCGCTCCCGCAGCCAAGTGGACTTGCCGGTGCCACGCGGGCCGAAAAGAAAGATCGAGCTTTGGGGTCGATCAAGAAATCTGCGATACATGATGCCGATTTTACCGAAAATTCGCGATATGAGATCGCGATTATTCCAGTCATACGCCTCTACACGGCGATCGGCGCCTTGATCCCCTTGTGCGAGCGGTAGCCGACGAGGGCGATGTCGTCGTAGGCGAAGTCGAAGATGTCGTCCACCGCAGGGTTGAGTTCCAGCCTCGGCAGGGGCAGGGGTTCGCGGCCGAGTTGGCGATCCACTTGGCTGAGGTGGTTGGCGTAGATGTGGGCGTCGCCGAAGGTGTGGATGAACTCGCCGGCGGCAAGCCCCGTCACCTGCGCCATCATGTGGGTGAGGAGCGCGTAGGAGGCGATGTTGAACGGCACGCCGAGGAAGAGGTCGGCGCTGCGCTGGTAGAGCTGGCAGGAGAGCCGCCCGTCCGCGACGTGGAACTGGAACAGCAGGTGGCAGGGTGGCAGCGCCATGGCGTCGATCTCGCCCACGTTCCAGGCCGAGACGATGTGGCGGCGCGAGGATGGATTGGCGCGGATGGCTTCGATCACGCTGGCAATCTGGTCCACCGAGCGACCGTCCGCCGTGCGCCAACTTCGCCACTGGGCGCCATAGACGGGGCCGAGTTCGCCGTTCTCGTCGGCCCATTCGTCCCAGATGTGAACGTCGTTGGCGGTGAGATAGGCGGTGTTGGTGGCACCCTTCAAGAACCACAGGAGCTCGTGGGCGATGCCGCGAAAGAACATCTTCTTCGTGGTGACGAGCGGGAAGCCCTCGGCCAGGTCGAAGCGCATCTGATGGCCGAAGATGCTGTAGGTGCCAGTGCCGGTGCGGTCCTCGCGCAAGCTGCCGGCCTCGCGCACTTGGCGCAGAAGATCGAGGTATTGCTTCACGTTCCGGCTCGGTCCCTCGTCGTCACTTGCCGGCCCTAGCCGGCAACGTCCACAGCAGCAAGAGTGCCCCCAAGGCGGCGGTCGGCAGCGACAGCAACTGCCCCATCGTCAGCCAGTCGGCGACGATGAAGCCGATGCCGGCATCTGGTTCGCGGAAGAACTCGGTGGCGAAACGGATGATACCCGACGCGACGAGAAAGCACCCCGAAACGCGGCCTGGAGTGACCCACCACGACCTAGCCCCGCTCGCTGCCAGCGCGCGCGCGCGGGCGGAAAACCACCACACCACGGCGAACAGCAGCAGCCCTTCGCCAGCCCCCTGATAAAGGCTCGAGACATGCCGCGTCGCCGTCTCGAACTCGCCGTAGCAGGCAATGCTGAGGCCCTGCACCGACGCGCAAGGGAAATGCACCCCGAGCGCCGATTCGGTAACCCGCCCTGGCAATTCGGCGTTGATGAAGTTGCCAACTCGCCCGAGCCCGATGCCGAGCGGAACCAGCGGCGCCACGAAATCCGTGACTTCGAGAAAGCTGCGGCGCCGTGGAAGAGTTTGCGTTCCTTCGCTGGCGACGTCCTCCTGTCCCGCCCGCCGCCGCGCAAAGACCGCCATTGCCGCCAACGCCCCAAGCAAGCCGCCGTGAAACGACATCCCCCCTTCCCAGATGCGCAGCAGCCAAAGCGGATCGCGCAGGAACTGATCGAAGCCATAGAACAGCACGAACCCGACCCGCCCCCCGAGAACGATGCCGGCGACGCCGTAGAAGACGAGATCGGAAACGTCCTGTACCGACCACCCGGTGCCGGCACCGGCCCGCCGCCGCCCGAGCAGGTACATGACGCCAAAAGCCAACACATACATCAGCCCATACCAGCGCAGGGCAAAGGGCCCGAGCTGCACCAGCACAGGATCGATCAGAGGGTATTGCAAACCATCGCCTCCTCCGCCCCACCTTCACCCGCAACGCATCCGCAAGCGGTAAGCCTACGGCAAGGGCCTGTTTGGGGGGAGAGGCGGCCTAGTCCGCACCACTTCGCATAGAATCGCCGCCTTCCGCCACTCCAAGGACCTTCGCCTCGTGTGCCTGATCCTGTTCGCATATCGCGCCTGCAAGGGGCGGACGCTCGTGGTGGCTGCCAACCGCGACGAGTTCCACGACCGTCCGGCGCGGGAGGCGCATTGGTGGGATGGCGAGCCCTGCATCTTCGGTGGCCGGGACCTCAAGGCCGGCGGTGCCTGGCTTGCATTGCGCCGCGACGGCCGTTTTGCCGCGGTGACCAACTGGTCCGAAAACCCGAACGCTCCGGCACCAGCATCCCGCGGCGATCTGGCCACGGGTTTCCTCTCCGGCAAAGAGCCAGCCCGCGACTACATCGAAGGCATCGATGGCGAGCTCTACAACGGCTTCAACCTGATCGCCTTCGATGGCGAGGAGATGGTCTATTCGTCGAACCGCACCGGCGAAGTGCGAGCCCTGCCGCCCGGGGTGTATGGCCTCACCAACACGCGCTTGGGCGACCGATGGCCCAAGGCCGTGCATGGTGCAAGGGCGCTCAGCCAAGCCGCGCCGCATGCCACCACGGGCGACCTGATTGCCCTGCTGGCGAGGCCCCACTTGCCGGTGGAGCGCGAATACGATGGCGACCTGCAGCCGGAACGCAGCTTCTCGCCCTGCTTCATCGTCGGCGATCACTATGGCACCCGCGCCAGCACCGCCGTAATCGTCACGGAGGAGCGTGTGGAGTTCGCGGAACAGCACTATGGCCCGCATGGCGTCGCCGGCGGGCGCACCGAGGAATCTTTCGACATCGCCCGGAGCCCATAGCTTCGTCTCAACGAACCCCAAGCCCTTGCGGCGCACACGACAGGAACCCACTCATGGATCTCAATCTCGATGGCAAGACCGCACTCGTCACCGGCGGAAGCCTGGGCCTCGGACGGGCCATGGCCAGTGCCTTTCACGGTGCCGGCGCCAACGTCGCCTTGGTGGCCCGGCGCGAGGACGTACTGGCGGAAGCCAAGGCCGAAATCGAAGCCAACTCCGGTGGCAAGGTGGGTGCGTATTCGTGCGATGTCACCGATGCCTCGGCCATCACTGCGACGGTCGAGCGCGCAACCGCAGAACTCGGTGCCATCGACATCCTGGTCAACAACGCCGGCCAATCCCAGACCGGGCGCTTCGAGGACATTACGGACGAGGTCTGGCAGTACGACTTGGACCTCAAGCTGATGGCTGCCGTCCGCTTCACCCGCCTCGCCTTCCCCGGCATGAAGGAACGGGGTTGGGGCCGCGTCATCAACATCCTCAACACCGCCGCCAAGGCGCCGCCGCCCGGTTCCGCACCCACCTCCGTCAGCCGCGCCGCCGGCATGGCCCTCACCAAGGTGCTGGCCGGCGAAGGCGCCCCGCACAACGTGCTCGTCAACGCCCTGATGATCGGCAGCATCAAGTCCGATCAGGTGCGCCGCGGCTACGAAGCCTCCGCCAAGGACGTGACGTTCGAGGAATACATGGTGCGCGCCGGCAAGAACCTACCCATGGGCCGCATGGGCGAAGCCGAGGAATGCGCCAACGTGGCTCTGTTCCTGGCCTCGAACGCCGCGAGCTACCTAACCGGTTGCGCCATCAACATGGACGGCGGCGTCTCGCGGGTGGTGTAGCTCTAGGCCATAGGGAGGTGGGTGCTGGTGCGAGACACCGGGTGCTAGCGAGCCCTCCTCGAACAAAAGCCCGCCCCCAAACACCAAGGCAACAGCCCGTGCCATGCGAGGGCCTCTCTGGACGGAGGGCGTCCCGCCCTCCAAGCGTGCCGAAGGCGCGCACGCAGCGGAGCTGGCCGAGGCCACCGCAAGCAAGCGTTCCAGACAAAGCCAACAAAGCGCCAGCCCCGAACAACGCCACCAACAAACCCGCCTACCCGTCGCCGCCCCATCATGCCCTTGACGTGCCTGGGCACGATGGGGGCTAGCGGTCTGCGACGGGCCTCTCTAGACGGAGGGCGGAGATAGCAACCGCGGCTCTCAATCCCGAAACGCCAGCAGTCGTGCCAATGCCGCCGTTTCGCCGGCGGGGTCTTGCATCAGCCCCTCTTCATCGACCTCGATGCGCAACCCCTCTGCAACCTTCCGAAGCGCTGCCGGCGCCACGCGGAATCGCGGGTTTCTCGGCCCAACAACATCATCAGCCAGATCCGGCAGCGCGAGATGCTGCTCCACCAACAGCGCACCGCCGAGGCGCAGCGCTGAGCGAATGTTGGTCAAGAGAGGCAGATTCACATAGCGAACATTGACCACCAGATCGTAGTCTGCGGGCGGCGTGTAACCCCGCTCCAAATCACAGGCAATCCATCGAATGTCGACGTTGGGCGCGAGGGCCTCCGCTTTGCGAAGGGCGACATCGGAAACATCCACCGCGTCGACCTGCCAGCCGTTCTCGGCAAGAAAACGGGCATTGCGGCCCAAGCCACAAGCCAAATCCAGCGCCCGCCCGCGTGGCAGACGCTCGATCGATTCGGACAGGAAATCACTCGGCCAGCTTCGCTCGCCGTACTCCCCGGCGGCATAGCGACTATTCCAGCGCTCCCGGTCCGCCTCGCTCAACGCTCGCCTTCTTCACCAGCCTCTGCCTCGCCGTCATCGTCGGATGTTGAATGCTCATCCTGCGGCAACTGCACCACCAGCTTCCAAGCCAGCCACATTCCACCAAGACCCACGAAGAGCCCCACCAGCGGAACCACGATTGCGCCTAGGGTCATGCACCGCAACATACCACGGCGGTTCGCGACTCCCTCCAGAGACCCGTCTCCCCGGGGAGAGGGCTGGTTGCATGTTTGGACCCTTGGTTGCTGCGCCTTCGCTGCGGGGAGCGTCATGGGAGTCCATCGGACTTGACGATGGCCGGGCCTTCGGAGGGAAGGCATTCTGCCTTCCCTTTGCGACGAAGGCGCACCGACAGCGAGTCGCGCAAGGCAAGAAAAGCGCCTGCCGGCGCTAGGGGCGCGCCCTTCGGGCGCGTTGGCAGAATGCCTTCCCTCCCAAAAGCCCGTCATGCTTGAAGCGCCAGGCGCCTCGGCCGTAGAACCCGTAGGCCAGCAGTTGCGAAGCAACTGCCGACGCGCTCGTAGAGCGCGCTAGCTGCCAGTCTCCATTGGCAAGGACTCGTCACGCACCCACTCCGCCATCGAGCCGTCATACACCGCCACGTTCTTCTGTCCCACCAACAGGCACGCCAAGGCATCCACCGTCGCCGAGATGCCGCCGCCGCAGTAGGAAATCACTTTGGGCGCAGCAAGTAGCCCCTTGGCATCAAGCGCCGCGCGCAGTGCATCGGCATCCTTGAAGTGGCCGTTGTCGAGCAAGTCGTCGAAATGAAGATTGACGCTGCCCGTGATATGCCCGCGGCGTCCGTAGGAGAATTCGCCCTCCCCGGCGTACACATCCGGCGACAGGGCGTTGACCGTACACGTGGCCGAGTCGCCTATGGCGGCCAGCACGCCGTCCTTGTCCACAAACAGATCCGGGTTCGCCTGCGCCCGGAAGCTGCACGCCGCCGGCACCACCGTCTCCGTGGAAACCGGCAGCCCCGCATCACGCCACGCCCGGAACCCACCGTCGAGCACCCGCACGTTGGCATGGCCGCAGTAATGCAACAGCCACCAGGCCCGGGTCGCCCACATCACGTGCCCCGTGCTGTAGAGCACGACCTCGGTGTCAGCGCCAATGCCGAGCGAACCGAACAGCCCCTCAAGCTGGGCCACCGGCGGCAAGCTGAACCCGAGCCCAGTCGAGGTGTCCGAAGCCGCCCGAATCAAGTCGAGAAACACCGCCCCAGGAATATGCCCCTCGTCAAACTTCCCTTGCCCAGACTCCGCCCGATACCCCGCCGTCGGCGCTGGCGTCAGGAACACCGTCGCATCAAGAATCCGCCGCCCCGAATTGTCGATATCGCCCGCAAGCTCCTCAACGGAAATGAGGTATTCAGGATGCACATAGGACATAGCATTCGCTCCTTCCACTGACGACGGCCGATTCCCACGCCCGACATGGTCGAGCACAACCGGATTGTAAAGCCCGCAATCGCACAACCCGGCGTCAAAGTGGCCGCGCGCCTGCTACGATGCCGAAAAGGGCGTGATCGAAGACCATTGACCACCGCGACGCTTCAAGAAGGCCAAATCCTCACGGGGCCGCAGTTCAGCGAGCCCATGCGGGTTGAGACTGTCCGTGCGAATGGCGCGGGCGGCTGGCAGGTCGGCCTCGTGGGTCAGAGCACGGAGCGCTTCCATCGCGTCACCATGACCGCCGATGACATGGCGGCGCTGACCGTTACCGACACCACCCTCCGCTACGACGGCGACGGTCGCAAGCTCCGTCTTGCCCTGCAAGCCTACGTTCTCGGCATTGCGTACGAGTTCGATCCCTACTTCGGCCTTTCCACCTCCCGCGTCGATCCTCTTCCGCACCAGCTCGAAGCGGTCTATGAGCACCTGCTTAAGCTGCCGAGCGTGCGCTTTCTGCTGGCGGACGATGCCGGCGCCGGCAAGACCATCATGGCCGGCCTGCTCATCCGAGAACTCAAGCTGCGCGGCCTCATCGAGCGCGTGCTGGTCGTGTGTCCGGCCAACCTTGCCTTCCAATGGCAGCGCGAACTCTCGGAGAAGTTCGACGAGAAGTTCATCGTCCTGAAGGACGGAGAAATCCGCGACCAGTTCGGCGTCAACCAATGGCTCGATCGAAATCAGGTGGTGACTTCGCTAGACCTCGCCAAGCGCACTGAAATCCTCCCAAGTCTGCGCCAGGCGCACTGGGACCTGGTGATCGTGGACGAGGCGCACCGCATGTCCGCCCCGGACGAGAGCCACAAGAGCCAGCGATATCGCTTGGGCGAGATGCTCAGGGACAGCACCTCGAACCTCCTGCTCCTAACGGCGACACCACACAAAGGCGACCCGCAGAACTTCAGCCTGTTCCTGCAACTGCTCGATAAGGATGCGTACGCCGACGTAACCTCCATCCAGGAAGCGATGGATCGCCAGCAGGCACCGTTCTACCTCCGCCGCACCAAAGAGGCGATGGTGTATTTCCCGGAACGCGACGCGGACGGCTCGTGGAGTGCAAAACCCGTTTTCACCAAGCGCATCCCCCACACGGCGGATTTCGACGTCGACGGCGAGGAGTTCCAGCTCTACCAGCGCGTCACTCGTTTCGTGAAGAGCCAAAGCCGGCGGGCGGCGGAGCAGGGCGACAGCCCAAGAGCACGCGCCGTCGGTTTCCTAATGTCGCTCTACCAACGCCGGCTCGCATCCAGCACCCGGGCCCTGCGCCGCTCGCTGGAGAACCGCGCCAAACGCCTTGGCGAGAATCTCGCCCGTGCCGAAGAACTCGCCCGCACGGCGCCCCCGAGTCTCCCGGACCCCGAAGATCTCGACGAACTCGAAGACGCCGAACGCGAACGCATCGAGCGCACGCTTGAAGCCATCACCCTTACGGGCAGTGCCGACGAAATCAACGACGAAATCGCTGAACTGCGAGTGCTCGCCCAAGAAGCGAAGGTCGTCGAGAACGCCGCCGCCGAAGCCAAGCTCGGTCACCTGCGCCAGCTCATGCACGACCAAGGCTTTTTCGCCGACACCAACCAGCGCCTCCTCATCTTCACCGAGTTCAAGGACACCCTCGACTACCTCGTCGAGAACCTGACGAAGTGGGGGTTTCGCGTCGGCACCATCCACGGCGGCATGAGGGTCGGCTCTCGGGATGAGGGCGGTAGCCGACTGCACGCCGAACAGCAGTTCCGAGACGGCGCAATCCAGATCCTCGTCGCCACAGAAGCCGCTGGCGAAGGTATCAACCTGCAATGCTGCAACGTGCTGTTCAACTACGACATCCCGTGGAACCCAAACCGCCTTGAACAGCGCATGGGCCGCATCCACCGCTACGGCCAGCGGAAGGACTGCCTGATCTTCAACTTCGTGGCCGGCAACACGGTAGAAGGCCGCGTCCTGCAACGCCTGCTCGACAAGCTGCAAGAGATACGCAACGCGCTAGACGACGATGCCGTCTTCAACGTCATCGGCGAAGTGCTTCCATCGGCGCACATGGATCGCGTTCTGCGCGACTACTACGCCGGACGCCTGGGAGATGCCGATCTCGAAGACCGCCTGCTCAAGGACGTGGACGAATCCCGCTTCCGCGCCATCTGCCAGACGGCGCTTGAGGGCCTCGCCTCTCGACAACTCAATCTCGACATGCTGGTCGAACGACGCGCCCGTGCCCAGGAGCGCCGCCTCGTGCCGGAGACCATCGCCCGCTTCTTCGTCGAGAGCGCCGAGGACGCCGGCTTCCAAGTCCGTCCTGTGCGTGGCCTGCCCCACGCCTTCCAGCCGGGGCGAACGCCTCTCAGGCTGAAGCGGCACGAGCGCAATGCCGATTGGCACTTCGGCGCAGTGGCCGCTCGCTATGCGCGACTTGCCATGAACCGCGAAACAGCCGAACAGAACAACCTCGAATGGGTAACCCCCGGCCATCCCCTGTTTGAGGCCTTGCGCCGAAACTCACTGGACGCAGGTCGCGACTCTTTCGAGGCCGGCGCCTGCTTCCACTCCCTGCAGCACGATGCCCCAGCGAGGGTCGATTTCTACCGAGCCAAAGCAGTCAACGGCCTCGGCCAAGTGATCCGCGAGCGCCTGTTTGCTGTAGAGACCGGCCAAGACGGCAACCCCCGCCTGTGCGCCCTCGACGTGCTCGGCAACATGGCGCCCTGCGAGTCTCCCGAAGCACTGCCACCAGTAGCCGAGCTTCCAGAACCCACGCCGTGGCTGCACGAACAAGCGCTCACTCCGTTCATCGATGAGGCCCGCCACGAGACCGCCGATGACATCGCAAGCATTGCCAGCCATGTCGAACTTTCTCTCACCGAGGTGCTGCACCGGGTGGATCAGGAAATCGGTCGCGTGCAGGAAGATGTGGAAAGCGGCGTGGCGGGCGCCGAAGGCCGACTCGCGCTCGCGGAAGCACGCCATGACGAGGTGAGTGCGCGGCGCGAACGCCGGCGGGACGAGCTGCGGCGCCAGCAAGCCGTGACGCTGCAAGGCGTGGAGCGCTTGGCAAGCGCCCTCGTTTTGCCCCACCCGGAACGCGAAGCACCGGACCTCAGGCGCTTCCGCCCACACCCGGAAACCGAGGCCACCGCCATGCGAGTGGTGGAGGAGTACGAAACCGCGCTTGGCCGCAAGGTGCAAGACGTGCACAAGCAAAACCTCGGCTACGACCTGACAAGCCTCGACCTAACCACCGGCGAACTGCGCTTGATCGAAGTGAAGGGCCTCGCCAACCCAACCGGCACGATCCTCCTCACACCCAACGAACGCCGCGTCGCCGAAGATCGTCCAGACTGTTTCTGGCTCTACATCGTCACTAGCTGCGCCACGGAGCCCGTCCTGCAAGAACCCATCCGCGATCCGGCCGCTCGTCCGTGGCATGAAGTGCGCAAGGTGCAGCATTACTATCTGAGCGTCGATGCCCTGAAGCAGCCAATGGAAGTGCGCGATGCGCCGCACGCCGCAAAGGAGGACGACCAATGACCGTGTGGGCAACCCGATGCACTGACGGCAAAGTGGACCCGGAAGTGCTGGCCGATGTCGTCCGGCGTGTCGTCGACGCTGCGGCCCCAGAGAAAATCGTGCTGTTCGGTTCCGCCGCCCGGGGAGAGATGGGTCCGAACAGCGACATCGACTTGCTAGTGGTCAAGGACACAACTAGCCGGGCGAAGGAAGTCGAGGGCATATACGCCAAGCTTTGGGGGGTCGAAGCGGCTGTGGATGTGGTGATGGTGACGCCAAGCGAGGTCGCCCGCCTGCGGTCGAGCCATGCGCTTGTGGTCAGGCCAGCGCTGCAGGAAGGACGAGTAGTGTATGAGCGATGAGCCTCGTCACGCGAGTAACCCGCGCGAGTGGATGAACCGCGCGAGGAGCAACTTGGCAATTGCGAAGAACCGAATCCCCGACGTGTACTTGGAGGATTTGTGCTTCGACGCCCAGCAAGCCGCCGAGAAGGCCATCAAGGCGGTCTTCGTAGCCAGAGGGATCGAATTCCCCTTCATACACGACCTGACCCGCCTTCTTGCGATCCTGGAGAAGCACGGAGAGGACATTCCCGATGCGGTGCGACGATCTGGCGCACTGACGCATTACGCGGGCAACGCTCGCTATCCCCTCGATGTGCCGACGGCCGAGCACGAGTACCAAGATGCCCTCGCCATTGCGGACGCCACCGTCGCTTGGGCCGAGGAACGGATTTGATCCTGCGCGAGTGCAAGCGCCTTGCGGAGGTTGACTTCCCGATCGCCGAAGTCTCCCGCCATGCTGCACGCGAGAAATCCATCCGCCACGGCCACCCTTCCACTCTGCACCTTTGGTGGGCGCGACGCCCGTTGGCATCGAGCCGTGCCGTGCTGCTCGCGTTGCTCTTGCCAGATCCCTGCGACGAACACTGCCCGCGAGCCTTCAAGGAGGCAGCAAGGCCATTGCTCTCCCATGTCGGATGTGACAAGGGCCCAACGGACGCGAATCTCCGCGAGGGCTTGCTCAAGTTCATCGGCGACTTCGCCAATTGGGACCACGCCGCCAAGCCTGCCTATCTCGAGGCCGGTCGTGCCCTTGTACGAGCGGCCCACGGTGGCAAGCCTCCGCTCGTGGTCGACCCCTTTGCCGGCGGCGGCTCGATTCCACTCGAAGCCTTGCGCCTTGGCTGCGATACGTTCGCCAGCGACCTCAACCCTGTCGCCGGCCTGATCCTCAAGGTGATGTTGGAGGACATCCCTCGTCACGGCCCCGGCCTTGCGGACGAACTCCGCCGCGCGGGCACCGAGATCAAGGAGAAGGCGGAAGCCGAACTCGCAGACTTCTACCCGCCTAACGCCGAGGGCGAGACGCCCATTGCGTACTTGTGGGCGCGAACGGTGCGTTGCGAGTCGCCGAATTGCGGAGCAGAGATTCCACTCATGCGGTCATTTTGGCTGTGCAAGAAGAAGCGCAGGAAAGTGGCATTGCGACCGCGGATTGGAAGCAAGTCGCCTACTACTGGGGCTGTGGAGTTCGAGATTGTCGAGCCCAAAACGGATACGGACGTAGGGCCAGGAACGGTAAAGCAAGCGAAGGCGACCTGTCTTTGCTGCCATTCTACTCTTCCACCGAGCCGGGTTCGGTCCCAACTTACTGCACAACGCGGCGGCGGCGAAGCAACCTTTGATGAAAGTGGAGCACGGATTGGTGGTGCCAGGATGATGGCGGTGGTGTCTGTCAGGGCAGGCCAACCCGGACGTCACTATCGCTCGCCTACGGGGCGGGACTATGCGGCAATCCAAGTCGCGCAAGGCCACTTGCGAACAATCACGCGTCAGTGGCAAAGAAGCGGGGAGCCTAAGTCCTCCCCCATTCCTCTCGAAAAAATGAATCCGACTCGGCCCTCGCCAAATGCCCGCGGTCTGTCCGCTGTAACGCGATACGGGATGATCGACTTCGGCGATCTATTCACCGCACGGCAAAGCAAGGCATTGGCCACGTTCGCTGATCTGGTCCGGCATCAATGTGTCGATAGGGTCCGAGACGCCATGGCATTAGTCACTAGCCGTTGTACCCACCAAATGAGTCATGTGTCGCGGTGGAACGTTGTCGGCGAAAAGATTGAAGGCACCTTCTCTCGACAAGCTGTACCCATGGTGTGGGACTTCGCGGAAGCGAACCCGATCGGAAATGCCACAGGAAGTTTCGATGGTGCTCTCGATTGGGTTGCCAAAGTCATTGACGGTTGGCCGGGCTCCGACACGGGACAAGCACAACAGGCAGACGCGGCCAATCATCCGCTTCCAAGTGAGGCCGCAGGGATTTGGTTCACGGATCCACCTTACTATGACGCGATTCCGTATGCCGATTTGGCGGACTACTTCTTTGTGTGGCTGAAGAGAATGTTGCCACACACCTCGCTAGGCAAACTCCTAGAACCAGAAAACGGTCTTTCGCCCAAGAGACAAGAGTGTGTCTGGAATCAATCATACGAAGTCGACGGGCGTCCGAAGGACGCACGGTTCTTCGAGGCATCGATATCCCAAGCCTTCCTAGAGGGAAGCCGAATACTAGACCCAGCCGGTGTGGGATCCGTAGTGTTCGCGCACCAAAGTACTGAAGGATGGGAAGCGTTCTTGTCCGGGCTGATTGCTGGCGGTTGGATAGTAACCGCATCTTGGCCAATTGCTACGGAAATGGCGTCGCGCATCAGGGCAAGGGATAACGCATCTCTGGCCACGAGTGTTCATCTCGTCTGTCGGAGACGCTCGGAGAAGGCGGAGGTAGGTGACTGGGCTGAGGTGCTTCGTGAGCTACCAATTCGCGTGGGTACTTGGATGGAACGCCTACAGCGCGAAGGAATCCGCGGCGCAGACCTCGTATTCGCTTGCATCGGCCCGGCCCTCGAAATCTACAGTCGCCACGCTGCCGTCGAGACCGCTGGGGGTGACACCATCGGGCTGCCCGAGTACCTCGAACGCGTATGGGAAGTGGTCGGGCGCGCCGCGTTGCAGCAAGTCCTTAGCACCACCGAAAGCCAGCCCAATGCAGACCTTGCCGGCGCCTTGGAAGAAGACGCCCGCCTCACAGCCCTCTTCCTGTGGACAATGCAGAGCACGGAATCCCCCATCGACCCGGGCCCTGGCAAGGAAGCCGAGGACGGTAAAGCCACACCAGCCTTCAGCCTCCCCTACGACGTGGTGCGCCGCTTTGCCCAGCCCATGGGCATCGACCTTGACACTTGGCAAGAGAGAATCATTAGCCAGAAGAAGGGCGTCGTCCGCCTCCTCCCGATCGCCGAGCGCGCCAAGCCCCTCTTTGGCGACGAAGGCATCGGAACCGCCACCAATTGGCTAACCACCCCGACCGACCCCCAGGCAACCCTGTTCCCCACCTCGAAACCCGAACTCCCCCTGCGCCAGCGCCGCACCCGCACCGCGCCCACAGACTTCGAGCCAACGGGCACCACGACGCTAGACCGAATCCACGCCGCCATGATCTTCCAATCCACCGGCAACACCCAAGCCCTAGCCACCCTAATCGAAGCCGAACAATCCCGCGGCCCCGATTTCCTCCGCCTATCCAACGCCCTATCCGCCCTCTACCCAAGAGAAAGCCAAGAAAAACGCCTCTTGGACGCCATGCTCCTAGCCGTCCCAAGGTAAACCCGATGCCCGACCAAGCCCCCTCACGCGAGTGACCACTCGCCGACGCTTTGAGCGGCAAACCCATTGCGCAACACGTGAGTCCCGGTAGAACTCATCCTCCGCATCATCGTCCAAGGCGTTGCAACCGACGAGCCTCCTTGGCGACCAACCCCGAACGCGACCAACAAGACATCTAAGCCTGCCTCACCACCTCCGCCCACGCCAAAGTCACCGGCCGCCAGCTGCTTGAGAAACCCCGCCGCCGCCCGGTATAGCAGCCCTGTGGGTTGTACTTGCGCGGCCGTCCCGACCATGCTTCACTTGCGCTAGCCATTACTTCAAGGATATCCCTATGCCGACTGAAGGCCTCGACGAGGACATAGAGCAACGGGTTTTCCGCCGGGTCCAGACCATCGTCCAAGCAATGCTCGACCTTGACGTCGAGAGCCGCCTGCGCGTCCACCAAACCGTAGGGACGTTCTTTGGCATCGAAGCCCCGAAGTCATCAACCCCTTCGGCGCAGCCCACGGAGGACAAGTCCACGGTCGCGCCTGATCCGAAGGCGTTTCTCCTAGACAAGCAACCGACCACCGACATCGAAAGGGTGGCCTGTTTGGCGTACTACCTCAAGGAATTCCGAGAGATTCCTCACTTCAAGACCATTGACATCAACAAGCTGAACACCGAGGCTGCGCAGGCCAAGTTCTCAAACCCATCCGCGGCCATCAACAATGCAATCGCTGCCGGCCTGATCGTCCCGGCTGGCAGCGGCACCCGGCAAGTTTCCGCGCATGGCGAACAGTACGTCAATGCTCTGCCGGATCGTGCTGCCGCGAAGGCTACAACCGCCGGACGCCGCCCGAAGAGACAGCGCAAGGCAAGCAAGGCACGAACGACGCAATCGCCAAATGACGGCGAGGCGAATTGACAACACGAATCACAATCTTCAATCACAAGGGCGGAGTTGGCAAGACCACGCTTACCGTCAACATTGCGTTTGCGCTCTCTGAGATGGGTAAATCGGTCCTCCTCGTCGACAGTGACCCGCAATGCAACCTCACCTCCCATCTTCTCTCAGAGGACGTCGTCGACAATCTCCTTGAAGAGTCCAATACCGAGTCGGGTCAGACGATTTGGTCGGCTGTCCACTACGCGGTTGACGGTATTGGCATCGGAAAGCCGATCGAAGGCCAGTATGTGGGCGATCTTTGCCTGCTGGCAGGCGATCTCCGGCTGTCAGAGTTCGAGGAATACCTAGCGGACGCATGGGCCGACTGTTTCAAGCGACGAAGCTCAGGTTATCGTGCCATTAATGCCTTGAGCCAGCTTGTTGACCAAAAGTGCAAGGGTGGACAGTTTGATTTCGTCTTCTATGATACCGGACCGAACATTGGGCCGCTGAACCGTGTCTTGCTACTCGATTCCGATTACTTTATTGTGCCCGTTGCGTGCGATCTCTTCTCAATACGCGCCCTTTCGACCCTGGGGAGAACACTCTCGAGGTGGATCGAAGATGCTAGGTCAATTGAGGCCATTGCGCCGGACAATGTGGACCTGCTAGCCGCGAAGCCATCACTGCTTGGGTACATTCCTCAGCGGTTCAGGGAATATGGCCGAAAAATGACGAAAGGGTCTGAAGGGTACCTTCGTGAGATAGACAAACGGATGCATAAGGAACTTAGCTCGGTGCTGAGGGATATCGATGAATCCTACGCCGAAGCCCGCCCCCGCCGCATTGGTGACGTCAAGGACTTCCATGCGTTGGTACAGTCATCGCAAAAGTCGGGGAGGTCGATGTGGGACGTGCGGAAGGGTACGCCAAAGCAACGTGAAGAGGCTCGGGCGAGCTTCAAGAAGATCGCCCAGTTCCTGACGCAGAATACGTAGTTACTGGTTTTGATCATGGCTTCGCGGTCGCTTTCCTCGGCAGACACGGATAACGCGCGCATCGACCGCGCGGTTCGTCATTTCGTGGCCAAAAGGCACCTCTTCGAGCGGCTCGCCGAGTCACTTGTGCTCTGCTTCAATACGAGCCCGGAGCTGGCATCGCTAATCCATTCGACGCGAGTGCGGGTCAAAGACTCCGATAGCCTGCGGGCGAAACTTGGTCGCATCCGGCGTGACATAGACGAAAGCAACCTGTTTCATGAGATAACCGATCTTGCCGGGGTGAGACTTATCCACCTGCACACGGAGCAAGTACGCACGATTCACCCGCTGATCGTCGACCTGCTTTCGGATGAAAACTACGAAGTGCGGAGTACGGTGGCGTACTGCTGGGACGTCGAGTATGAGGAGCTCTTCCAGGAGATGGGCATTCGGACTCAGCCGCGGGAATCCTTGTATACGACCATTCACTATGATGTCCAGGCGAATAACCGTATGGGCTTGATCTGCGAACTGCAGGTTCGGTCGCTGATGGATGAGGTCTGGAGCGAGGTATCCCATAGCGTGAATTACCCGGAGCCCTCGTCTAGCCGGGCTTGCCAAGACCAGCTCAAAGTTCTTGCGCGGCTAACCACAGGTGGATCGAGATTGATCGACTCGATTTTCCGCAGTCATGGTGAGAAAAGCTAGAAGTCAGAGAAGGTTGCGAAAAAAGTCCGTTTCATGGACGAAAGAAGCCTCACGAGCGGTTCCATTGGCTGTTGTTCGATGAGCGAGCGGCATTCGTGGGCTAATCCGACGCTTCCTGACAAGATCTTCCGACCCACGCGCCCGCATCCCCAACTCGGTGCGGTCTTTCGGAACATGGCACTTCGTGTCCATCGCGACTGGGAGTCACCACGTAGCGCCATTGGTAAGGTGGGGACCTTCCCCTAGTGTCGTGCAGGTGAGGCTACACTTCATCCGTTGCGCGGTGGCATGGTCGGGCGACCGTCGGGTAGGATACCGCGCTTGTTTGATGCTATGGCACACGCAGCATGTCGACAGAGATGGACAAGGCGAAGGCCATCCAACGGCTCGGAAGAGCGCTTGAGGGTGGACGCGACGATTTTGAGAACACGTCAGATCCGGCGTTCGTAAAGTGGCGAAGGGACGCCGAGGTAGCCATACGCTACGTGTTCGGCGAGGACTCGCGCCACGTAGAAGAGTTCACTGGGCTCCACTATGACCCCATGGTCTATCCCGTCGGCGATGACTTCACCCGGAAGGTATTCCGCCATGGTCTTGCGCGTGCAATCGTTCCTAGAGTCAATGATCGACGAGGTCCGTGACAATTGGGAGGACGATACCGACGTTGCCGACCAACCCGACCGCAACGACCCCGTGCGGGGGCTTCGAACGGACAAGGTGTTCATCGTCCATGGGAGGGACAACGCGGCGAAAGACGCGGTTGCCCGGGTGATGGAGCAACTGGACATCGATGCGGTGATCCTCTCGGAGCAGCCAAGCGGCGGCCGCACGATCATCGAGAAATTCGAGGGCGAGGCGGACGTTGGATTCGCCATAGTGCTCCTCACACCGGACGACGTGGGTGGACTGCAAGACTCGGATGTCCAACCGAACCCCAGACCACGTCAGAACGTCGTTTTCGAGATGGGCTTCTTCGTGGGTAAGTTGGGCCGCGATCGGGTTTGTGCCCTCAAGAGCGACGGCGTCGAGATGGAGATTCCCTCTGACTACGCAGGTGTCGTCTACATCCCGTTCGGGGAGGACCGCGATTGGCATCTTCCGCTCGCTCGCGAACTCCGTTCAGCGGGATTCAACGTTGACGTGAACAAGCTCCTATGACCCCTTGGTACAAGAACGTCACTCTCCGTCGTGAGGTCCGCGAAGGCCGGTCCTTCAGCCCTGACGAGTTCGCCATTGCCCTCGAGCAAGTGTTGGTTGGGACGGCGCCGGAAGACTACCGCGACCCTATCCAGTTTTTCTCCCGCACATGCTTCACCCGCGCCCTCAGCGACCACGCTGGCATGGTGCTGCGCCGGCTTGCCGGACGAACCGAGAACGCGGCGCCCGTGGTCGCGCTTGTCACCCAGTTCGGGGGCGGCAAGACGCATACGCTGACGGCGCTCTATCACCTTGCGAAGGCTGGGCCACAAGCGGCTGAACTGCCGGGCGTTGCGGGTCTCCTCAGCAATGCCCGCATCGACGATCTGCCTAGTGCCCGGGTTGGCGCGTTCGTGGGCAATGCGTGGGATCCTACTCCGGGCGCGGAAACGCCCTGGATCGACATGGCTCGGCAACTTGCCGGCGAACGGGGCGTCGAAGCATTGGGCACTGCGGCACGGGAAACGCCGCCGGGAACCGATGCCCTTGGTCGCGTGTTTGCCGCCGCCGATGCGCCCATTCTGCTGCTTTTCGACGAGGTGCTGAACTTCGTCAACCGTCATCGCGCGATGGCGGATGGCTTCTATGCCTTCATCCAGAACCTCACCGTTGCCGTTACTGGCCGAACGCAAGCGGCGGCGGTCATCAGCCTGCCCCGTAGCCAAGTGGAGATGACGGCGTGGGATCAGGAGTGGCAAGACCGCATCACCAAGGTGGTTCGCCGTGTGGCGCGGGACCTGATCGCGAACGACGAAGCGGAGATCAGCGAGGTTGTGCGGCGGCGATTGATCGAAGACCTCGGCAGCGAACGGGTACAGAAAGCCACGGCACGTCGCTACTCTGATTGGTGCTTTGAGCGCAGTGCGCGGTTGCCGCCGGAGTGGACGGCAGTGGATTCCGCGACGAAGGAGAGGCACGCCAAGGAATACCTGCGCGAGCGATTCGAGGCATGCTATCCGTTCCACCCGGCAACGCTTTCGGTGTTCCAGCGCAAATGGCGGGCGTTGCCGCAGTTCCAGCAGACGCGAGGGGCGCTCGCCATGCTGGCGCAGTGGATCTCGTGTGCGTCGAGTTCGCAGTTCCAGCAGGCACGAACTGAGCCGCTCATCACTTTGGGCTCCGCGCCGCTCGATGTGCAGGACTTCCGCGCGGTTGTGCTTGGGCAGCTTGGAGAGTCGCGCTTGGACGCCGCCATTGACGCTGACATCGCGGGTCGGCTGGCACACGCTCGGGCGCTTGATGCCGACGCCACGGGCGCCTTGCGCGACATCCACCGCCGGGTGGGTGCTGCGATTCTGTTCGAGTCCTCGGGTGGGCAGGTGGACCGGGTGGCGCACCTGCCTGAGCTGCGTTTCGCCTTGGGTGAACCGGATGTCGAGACCACCACAATCGACAACGCCGCGAATGCTTTGGTGGACGCTGGCTTCTTTGTCCGCCAAGTGGGCACAGACGGCTATCGCATCCACCACCAAGCGACGTTGAAGAAGGTGGTGAGCGACCGACGTGCCTCTCTCGATCCGCAAACAGACGTGAAGCCTGCAGTCCGCAAGGTGGTGGAGGAGGAGTTCCGCAAAGGCAACGCGCCGGAGGGCGTTTCGACGCTCTTCTTCCCTGAGGATGGCACCGCCATTACCGATTCGCCCAAGCTGCTGTTGGTGGTGGTTGAGCCGGAAGCGGAGTGGACGGAGAGCGGCGCGTTGGCGGATCGAGTGCGCGAATGGACGGCGCGACGTGGTGCGGCCCCGCGACTCTACCCAGGCTCCATCGTGTGGTGCGCCCGAAAGCCGGGGGGCGATCTCGCAGACAAGGTGGAGATGTGGCTGGCTTGGCAGACCGTTGCCCGCGAACTCGCTGAGGGGTTGCTCGGTGCCGAGTTCGACCGCGCCGAACGCAGCCGCGTGCAGGCGGAGGTGCGGGACGCATTGGAGGCGGCGCGAGATGAGGTGTGGGCGGGCTACCGGCACCTCGCGCTTTCCGACCCTCGTGCGGATAGCAAGCTGCGACTGGTGGACATGGGTGCGGGCCACGCCAGCGCGAGCGAGAGCCTTCGGGGGCGCATCGTCACCTTGCTCAGGGGCGAAGCGTTACTGAACGAGAGCGTGGGAGCTGGCTACCTCGCGCGCAATTGGCCGCCCGCGTTTCAGGACGATGGCGCCTGGCCCCTCACAGGGTTGCGCCAGAGCTTCCTCGACGGCGCGCTGACGAGGCTGGTGGACCCAGATGCGACGCTCCGCAGCCGTATCCTCGAGTTCGTCGCGAACGGCGAGTTCGGGCTTGCGACTGGCCGGCGTTCAGACGGTGGCTACGTCCGCTTCTGGTTCCGTCAGCAGGTGGATCCGGAGGACGTGGCGTTCGAAACCGATGTGTTTCTGATTGCCAAGGCGAAGGCGGAAGAGCTCACCGCGCCCGACCCGGAGCCCCCAGGGAACAAGAACACTGCGGACGATATCGACGCCCGTGGGACGCCCCCTCCTCCCGAGCCGCAACCGGGACAGAAGTTCGCGCGTTTCCGTGTGGTCGGCGATGTGCCGCCAGAAGCATGGAATCGAATCGGAACCCGCTTGCTGACGAAGCTCAGGGCAGGCGACGGCCTAGACGTTCGCTTTGACGTCTCCGTGCGTTTCGACATTCAGCGTGCGGACAGCCTTGAGAAGGAACTCCAACAGACGTTGGACGACCTGGGGCTAGGGGACCGCGTGCGCATCGAGCGCGACTAAACGACTTCGACGGGGAGGCAGATTGCCTTGCCTCCAAGGACCGACCGTCTTTCGAGGACTGGCTCGCGCTATGCTTTGCCGCTGCTGCATGGGCCGGTGGGGTTGCGTGCGCGTCACTTACGGAGGGGAAGCGAGTGAAGCTCTATGACATGAAGCAGGCGCCGAATCCGCGGCGGCTCAGGATGTTCCTGGCCGAGAAGGGGATCGAGATCGAGACGGTGCAGGTGGACATTCCGTCTGGGGAGAACCTGTCGGACGAGTTCAAGGCCATCAATCCTCGGGGCTTGCTGCCGACGCTGGTGCTGGACGATGGCACGGTGATCGATGAATCGGTGGCCATCAGCCGCTACTTCGAGCAGACGCACCCGGAGCCGAACCTGATGGGCACGGATGCCAAGTCCATGGCGCTGATCGAGTCGGCAGAGCGGCACATGGAGTTCGATGGGCTGCTTTCCGTGGCCGAGGCGTTCCGCAACTCGAATCCGGTGTTCGCCAACAGGGCGACGCAAGGCACCGACGGGGTGCAGGCCATCGAGGCGCTCGTGGAACGCGGGCGCAACGGCACGGCACGTTTCTTCGCGAGCTTGGACGCAACCCTAGCGGACTCCCGCTACGTTGCCGGCGAGACCTTTTCCATCGCCGACATCACCGCCTTCTGCGTCGTGGATTTCGCCAAGTGGACGGGCATGAGGCTTGGCGACGATCACCCGAACGCCCAGCGCTGGTATGCGGAGGTGGCGGCGCGGCCCAGCGCCCAGGCTTGACCTATTGTCGTAGCGGACGGGACAAGCCCGTCCCCGACGGCTCCGCCAACTTCACCGCGGTGCCGACGGCCAACAGTTCGGCGGCACCGCCCATGATTACGGAGGTGGTGAAGCGGGTGCCCACCACCGCGTCGGCGCCCAGGGACTCGGCTTCGTCGATCATTCGGTCGAGGGCCTGTTCGCGACTTTCGGCGACGAGTTTGGTGAACTCGTGGATTTCGCCGCCCACCAAGGTGCGCAGGCCCGCCATGATGTCCTTGCCGACGTGGCGGGCACGGATGGTGTTGCCGCGCACGAGGCCGAGGGATTCGGTGATTTGCTGACCTGCAACGGTCTCTGTGGTGACAACCAGCATCGCCGCCTCCGTTTATATTTCGACGTCTCGGTATCGGTCAGTGCGCCGCACGATGAGGCGCTGCCGCAGCGCCAGCAGGCCAAGCACGGCCAGCCCGCCGTAGAGGGCGAGCACGCCGAACTTGACGATCGCGGGTGCCTCGGCGTCCGCCAACAGCCCGTACAGGCCGTAGCCGATGAGGGCTACGACGCCGCCGAAGAAGAGGGTAAGACCGACCCAGCGGGTCACTTGGCCTGTGTGTTCGCTCATCCCGTTTCTCCTTAAGACGAGCCTGATCCCTTGGCGGAGTTTGCCACGTTCGCTTACGTTGCGGGATTGGTGGATGTCGCTTGGCCTAAGCACCCTCACCAGCGAAAGCGCATGGTGGTGACGCGGCTCAACGGCAGACCGCGCTCCGCGAGCCAGCCGGCCGGGAGCTCGATGGCGTACCGCGCCGGGACACTCGAGGTGTAGCTGCTCGAAGCCTCTTGGCATTGCGCTTGCCAGTCAGCGTCTGACGCGCCTGGTGGCCGGGGGCAGGGCTGCATGGTCATGGCGGCGACCGGCTGCCGGTCCGCGTCGAGGTAGATGACGTCGAGCGCGATGAACGTGTTGAACATCCAGAAGCTGCGCAGCGCCTCGCCGTCGAAATCGAACAGCATGGCGGCGCCGTCGTCCATGCGACACATGAGGCCCTGGGCGTGTCGGGTGGGGGTTTGCGCCACTTCGACGGTGATGGTCGCTCGGCGCGGTGGCAGCAGGACTTCGAGCTCCACCGTGGGCAAGGCGGCGCGGTCGATGCCGGCGCAGTCGGGGCTCGGCACGAACTCGCGGGCATTGCCGCAAGCCGCGAGGAGGGTGGCGACCATGGCGACGATCTTGCCGGCTTTCATGCCGTGGCGAGCCTTGGCGTACGGGCTTTCGCCTGGGCGGTTTCTGGGGCGATGGTGCCGCTTTGCACCAGTTCCGCCAGCGCCTGGTCGAGCGTTTGCATCCCGGCGCTGCGGGAAGTTTGGATGGCGGTGACCATCTGCGCCGCCTTGTTCTCGCGGATGAGGTGGCGGATGGCAGTGCTCGCGAGCATGATCTCGTGCGCCGCCACCCGCCCACCGCCGGTGCGCTTGACGAGGGTTTGCGAAACCACCGCGTTCAGGGAATCGGAGAGCATCGTGCGGATGAGCGCTTTCTCGTCGCCGGAGAACACATCGACGATGCGATCCACCGTTGCCGGCGCCGACGACGTGTGCAGCGTGGCGAAGACGAGGTGACCGGTTTCGGCGGCGGTGAGGGCGAGGCGGATGGTCTCGAGGTCGCGCATCTCGCCCACAAGAACGACGTCCGGGTCCTCCCGGAGGGCAGCACGCAGGGCGTCGTCAAAGCTCTGCGTGTCGCGGTTCAGTTGGCGCTGGGTGACGAGGCAGTTCTTTGGCGGGTGGATGAACTCGATGGGGTCCTCGATGGTGAGAATATGCTCGCGGCGGCTCGTGTTGATGTAGTCGATCATGGCCGCAAGGGTAGTGCTCTTGCCCGAGCCGGTGGGACCGGTGACGAGCACTAGGCCGCGGGGGGCGTCGGCGATGCCGCGAAAAACGGGCGGCATGTTGAGCGACTCCATCGTTGGCACTACCGCCGGAATCACCCGGAACACCGCACCCGCGCCGCGTTGGTGCCGGAAGGCGTTGACGCGGAACCGTGCTGCGTCCTGCGCTTCGTGGGAGAAATCCACCTCGCGGCCGGCCTCGAAGGTGGCGCGCACATCGTCGTTCATCACTTCTTGGATGAGAGCGAGGGTTGCGGCTTCCCCGAGTGGCGGCCGGTCGAGACGCACGATGTCGCCATCGACGCGAAGGAGGGGTCGCTCGCCGGCGGAAAGGTGCAGGTCGGAAGCGCCAGCTTCCACGCAGGCGGACAGGAGTTCGTTGATTTGCATGACTTTTCCCCTGTATGCGACGGACCGTAGCAGTTTTCGCGCTAGCGAGCCCTCGGAGGGAGGGCGTCCCGCCCTCCATCGCGCCGCAAGGCGCGCAGAACACTCGCTGCACCACGAGGATGCGCGCCCTCGCAGGCGCGATGGAGGGCGGGACGCCCTCCCTCCAGAGGACGGCGACGCTAGAGACCAAACGCATCCGCTCGCTTGTTTTGCGGCTGCATATAATGTTCGCCCTAGTTTCTTCGGTCGCCAAGTGGACAATCTCGCAATCCTCTGTGCGACATCGCCACTTTGACACTGGGCGTTGCATCTGTTGGCAGGGTGGAGGCTGCCATTCGCGCCGCCGAGGCGGGGGCGGACCGTCCGTCGGGGGTGGTGCGGTTGCTCGCGGTGTCGAAGACTCGCTCTGCCGCTGAAATCGCGAGCCTGCATGGCGCAGGAGTCGAGGACTTCGGCGAGAACTATCTGCAGGAGGCACTGCCGAAGATTCGCGCATTGGCGGATCGAGGCATCACTTGGCATTTCATCGGTGCCATTCAGTCGAACAAGACCCGCGACATCGCCCGCCACTTCAACTGGGTTCACACCTTGGATCGGGTGCGAGTGGCGGAGCGCCTGAACGCCGCGGCCCACCGCACCCTTGACGTTTGCCTGCAAGTGAATGTGGACGCCGAGCCGCAGAAGGCGGGCGTTGCCCCGGAAGAAACCGGCGCACTGCTGGCGCGAGTCACAGAGCTCGACAACCTGCGCGCCCGCGGCCTCATGGCCATTCCGAAGGAAGGCGACGGCGAGGCCACGCGGGAGAGCTTCCGCCGCTTGCGCTGCCTTTTCGACGATCTCGCGCCCATCGCCGGGCCTTCATGGGATACGCTTTCGATGGGCATGTCGGGCGACTTCGAGGTGGCAGTGGCGGAAGGCTCGACCTTGGTTCGCATCGGCACGGCGCTCTTCGGCCCCAGACCGCCACGAACGCGCCGATGATGTTCGCCGCCTTGAGCGGCAATCCACGCAAGGACTTGGGATGAGCCACAACCCCGCCCCGGATCGCAGCATCGCCTTCATCGGCGGGGGCAACATGGCGTTCGCGCTCGCGTCGGGCATTCTGCGCGCCGATCCGGGCCGATCCGTGGTCGTTAGCGATCCGGTGCCGGAGCAACTTGCCCGCTTTGCGGGTGCGCCGGTTCGCACCACGCTCGACAACCTGGACGCGGTGGCGGGGGCCTCGATTGTCGTAATGGCCGTGAAGCCGCAGGTTATGGAGGGGGTGGCGCGGGAGCTTGCGGAGGCCATCGATCCTCAGCAACTGGTCGTCTCCATCGCTGCTGGGGTGACGGTTTCCGCGCTGCGCTCGTGGCTTGGTTCGAGCGCCATCGTGCGCTGCATGCCGAACACGCCGGCGCTGGTGGGCAAGGGCGTCACGGGCCTCTATGCCGATTCGGGCGTGTCCGCAGCGCAGCGCAGCGAAGCGGAGGCGTTGCTGCGGGCGGTGGGCGATGCGGTTTGGTTCAAAGAGGAAGGCGAGCTCGATGCGGTCACTGCCCTCTCCGGTAGTGGCCCGGCATATTTCTTCGCCGTCATCGAGGCGCTGATCGAGGGCGGTGTGGAGCTGGGCTTGTCTCGCGAGGTCGCGCATAGACTGGTTAGCGGGACGGCCGTTGGCGCTGCGGCCATGATCGGGCCGCACGACGATCCTGGGGAACTGCGCGTTCGCGTCACCTCGCCGGGGGGAACGACGGAGCGGGCGCTGTCGGTGCTGGCATCCGGCGGCGTGCCCCATACTCTGCGCCAGGCAGTACACGGCGCTTGGCAGCGCTCGCGGGAACTCTCCGGCGTGGAGGCGGATGGCCACGATGGCGCTGCGCCCACCGGGAGTGGCCGATAGCGCCGCCACGCTTTCCCGCCACACTCGAAGGAACGAAGAACATGACCGACACGCTCGTATTCATCGTCAAGTTCGTCCTGCAGGCGGCGTCGCTCGTCTTCCTTCTCCGCTTCCTGCTGCAGGCCGTGCGGGCCGATGCCTACAACCCCATCACCGAGGCCATCGTCAAGCTGTCGTGGCCGGTGCTGCGGTACCTCCGCTATGTCCTCCCCACATGGCGCAATCTCGACTTCGCGGCCTTCGGCATGGCGTGGGGCATCAACGCGCTCCTGCTCGTCATCATCGCCAGCCATCGCGACCTGCCTTATTCGGCGCTCGTCGTCATCGGCGACACCCTGCGCGCCACCGTCAGCCTCGCCATCGGCGTGTTTTTGGTGGCCATCTTCGCCACCATCGTGATGAGCTGGATCGCTCCCGGCACCCGCTCCCCTGCCACCAGCCTCATTCACGACGTTGCGGAACCGCTCTTGGCGCCGGCGCGCAAGCTCATCCCGCCGATCGGTGGCACGTTGGACCTCTCGCCGATGCTGACGGTGCTGGTGCTGCTGGTGATTCAAGGGCCGGTGCTGTCGGCTGTGCTGCCATACCAGATTTGGCAATACGTGTGACGCACGGCCCCACCCCAATTCCGAAGCGCCAACATGCAGCCTAACGAGGAGCCACGCTCTGTCGGCATCGTCACGCCGCAAACGGTGCGCTTCGATACGCCCCTGGCGCTGCAATGTGGCGTCACGCTACCCGGCTTCGAGCTCGCGGTAGAGACCTACGGCGAACTGAACGCCAGTCGCAGCAACGCGCTGCTCATCTGCCACGCGCTGTCCGGCGACCACCATGCCGCCGGCCGGCACTCGCCCGACGATGCAAAGCCGGGTTGGTGGGACACCTGCATCGGTCCCGGCAAGGCCATCGACACCAATCTCTTCCATGTGGTGAGCCTCAACAACCTCGGTGGCTGCAACGGCAGCACTGGGCCCCGTTCCACCGACCCGAACACCGGCGAGCCCTATGGCGCCAGCTTTCCCACGGTGACCGTGAAGGACTGGGTGCAGAGCCAAGCCATGCTGGCGGATCACCTCGGCATCGAGCGCTTCGCCGCCGTGGTGGGGGGGAGCCTCGGCGGCATGCAAGCGCTGCAATGGGCTATCGACCAGCCGGAGCGCATCGCCAACGCGGTGGTGATCGCAGCCGCGCCCAAGCTCTCGGCACAGAACATCGCCTTCAACGAGATTGCTCGCCAGGCCATCGTCTCGGACCCCGACTTCCACCAGGGGACCTACGTCCGCAAGGGGACGAACCCCGACAAGGGACTGATGCTGGCGCGGATGCTGGGGCATGTGACGTATCTGTCTGCTGGCGGCATGGGCGACCGCTTCGGCCGGGAACTGAAATCCGGCGACATCGGCTCGGCCCAGGACGTGCAGTTTCAGGTGGAGAGCTACCTGCACTATCAGGGCACGTCGTTCTCGCGCCGCTTCGACGCCAACACCTACATCCTCATGACGAGGGCGCTCGACTACTTCGACCCTGCCTTGGATTTCGGTGCCGATCTGGTGCGGGCGCTGGGGCAGGCGCGGGCGAGATTCCTGGTGTTGGCGTTCACGTCCGACTGGCGCTTCTCGCCGGAACGATCGGGGGAGATCGTCGATGCCCTGATCGCTGCGGGGCGGGATGTGACGAGCGCCACCGTGCATTCGGCGGCAGGCCACGACTCGTTCCTGCTGCCCATCGATCGCTATTGCGACTTGCTTGGCGCCTACCTCGGGCGCGTTGCGGAGGGGTTGGGAGACTAGGGCCGTGCGGCGCGACCTCGAAATCATCGCCGACTTGGTGAATCCCGGCGCACGCGTGCTGGACCTTGGCTGCGGCGACGGCGACCTGTTGCGGCATCTGGCGACGGCCAAGGGCGTGAACGGCTACGGCGTCGAGAAGGATGCGGACGAGATTGCCATCTGCATCCGCGCTGGCGTCAACGTGATCGAGCACGACCTCGACGACGGTCTCACCCGCTTCCCGGATTCGAGCTTCGACATGGTGGTGATGACCGAGACGCTGCAGGCCGTGGCGGCGCCGGATCGCCTGCTCGACGAGATGCTGCGCATCGGCGAGGAGTGCATCGTCACCTTCCCCAACTTCGGCCACTGGCGTTGCCGGATGCAGCTCGCCTCCCGCGGGCGGATGCCGGTGGCACGGCACATACCGCATTCCTGGTTTGACACCCCGAACATCCACCTGTGTACGTTCCGCGACTTCGAGGAACTGGTGACCAGCAAGGGCCTGCCGATCATCGAGCGGTTTGTGGTGGACGCGAGCTACGAGAAGCGGGTGCGCTGGATTCCGAACCTGTTCGGGACGATTGCCTTCTATCGCTTGGGACGAGCGCGGGCATGACGGACGGGACCTCTGGCACCCCATTCGCCTCAAGGCTTGGGGGAAGGCCCTGGGGACGAGGGCATCCTGCCCTCCCACGCGCTGCAAGGCGCGTTCGTGCCACCTGCCGACCATCCCGGCTTTGTGGTCTGAGGAGCGCACCTGTCGGCGCGCGCGAGGGCAAGATGCCCTCGCCCCCAGGGCCCTCGCTTCGAGCCAAGCTATCCGAGTGTCGAATTGGTGCGAGGTCTGTTGCATGGGGGGGAGGGCGTCTCGCCCTCCCACGCGCCCGAAGGGCGCGCTTCCTGTTCACCAGTTTGCTCGCCGCATTGCTTTTCGCAACACACCTCCACGCGGAGCAGTTCCGCGAGTTCGGCGACTGGCGCGTGCATTACATCGCCGTCGGCGCGTCCTTCCTGCCGCCTGAGGTGGCGGAGCGCCACGGCATCGTGCGGGGCGACAACAAGGCCATCGTCAACATTTCCGCCATTGGCGCGGACGGGCGTTCCGGTGCCATCGACATTGCCGGCAGCGTCACCAACCTGCTCGGCCAGGTGACGTCGCTCCGCTTTCGCGAGGTGCGTGACGGCGCGGCGATTTACTACATCGCACCATTCGAATTCGAGGAGGCGGAAACTCTGCGCTTCGAGCTGCGCCTGACGCTGCCGGATCACGGGGCGGAAACGCTTTCGTTCCAGCAGGCCCTATACGGGCCCTTGCCTTGAGTGACCCATGAGCACCGATCGTCGCGTCGTGCTCGCGTCCGACAATGCGGGGAAGCTTCGGGAAATGCGCGCGCTGCTTGGGGATGTGGAGTTGATTCCGCAAGGGAAGCTTGACATTGAGGGCGCCGACGAGACGGCCGTTACGTTTGTCGAGAACGCCCTCCTCAAGGCCCGTCACGCGGCTCGGAAATCTGGGCTGGCGGCGATTGCGGACGATTCGGGGCTCGTGGTCCGTGCCTTGGGCGGTGCTCCAGGGGTTTGGTCGGCGCGCTATGCCGGGAAGCCGAAGAGCGATGCGGCGAACAACGCCAAGTTGATTGCGGCGCTGCGTGGGATTCCGGACCGGTCCGCGCACTTCCATTGCACGTTGGTCTTCCTGCGTTCTGCAGAAGACCCGGACCCGGTGATTGTCTCGCGCGCCTGGCATGGGTCGGTGGTGGACCAACCGCGAGGCAGCAACGGCTTCGGCTATGACCCGCACTTTCTGGTGGAGTCGCAGGGATGCACAGCCGCCGAGCTTGACGCGGCGACCAAGAACGCGCTCAGCCACCGGGGCCAGGCCTGCCGGGCGCTGGCACAACTCCTCGCCGAAAGAGGTGAGCCGTGATTGGGGCCGAAAGGCAGCCGGCCGAGGCGCTCGGGCTATACGTCCACTTCCCGTGGTGCGTGCGCAAATGCCCGTATTGCGACTTCAACTCGCATCCCCTGCGTGGTGCGTTGCAGGAGCCCGAATACCTGGACGTGCTGCTCGACGACCTGGCGCAGGAGGCCGAACGGCACGGCAACCGGGCAATTGCGACCGTCTTCTTGGGCGGGGGTACGCCGAGCCTGTTCTCGCCGGAGGCGATGAGAGCCCTGCTGACCGCGCCCGCCGCCGCTGGCGCCGGGGAAGTGACGATGGAAGCGAACCCCGGGGCCGTGGAACATCGCAGCTTTCGCGCCTACCGGGAAGGCGGCGTCAACCGCATCTCGCTTGGTGCACAGTCGTTCGACCCGGCCCAGCTTCAGACACTTGGCCGCATCCACTCCCCCGAAGACACGGACGCTGCGCTCGCCGAGGTGCGCGGGGCGGGGTTCACGAGCTTCAACATCGATCTGATGCATGGCTTGCCGGGACAGACGGAGGCGGAAGCCTTGGCCGATCTTGAGCGAGCGATCCGCCACGAGCCGCCGCACATCTCCTGGTATCAACTCACCATCGAGCCGAAGACCGAGTTCGCGCGGCGGCCACCAGCAGGCCTCCCGGACAGCGACGCCGCTGCCGACATGGAAGCCGCTGGCGTCGCCCTGCTCGAACGCCACGGTTACCGTCGCTACGAAGTTTCCGCCTTCGCCCGCCCCGGCCACGAATGCAGCCACAACGTCAACTATTGGCGCTTTGGCGACTATCTCGGCATCGGTGCCGGCGCCCACGGTAAGCACACTTCGTTCGGCGGCGACGGCAAGGCGGCCGTGCTCCGCACCGCCAAGCCATCGCAGCCGAGGCTGTACCTGGCAGACCATTCCGCCGCCACCACCCCGGTCGAAGGCGAGGAACTCGCGTTCGAGTTCATGCTCAATGCCTTGCGCCTAACCGAAGGCGTGGAGTGGGACCTATTCACGGCCCGCACGGGGCTGTCGAGAACCGCCATCGAACCGACCGTCTCCGAACTGATCGCATGGGGCCTCATGCAGGGCGACCGAATCGCCTTGACCGCCGAAGGCCGAGCGCAACTCGACGCGGTGGTGTCCCGCTTCCTCAGTTCGTAGGGGACGGCCCGTTTGGAGGGAAGGCACTCTGCCTTCCCTAAGCGCCGCAAGGCGCTTTCTTCTTTCGCATAGGAACGCGTTTCGTAGGGGACGGGCTTGTTCCGTCCCGTCGGTGCGTTCTGCCGACTGCTAATCTTGGCCAATCGTTGGCTCGTTGGGTGGCGTTGCGATGTCTGAACTGGTCTCGCTCAACCCTCTTGCAGGGACACCGTTCGGCTCCGCACTGGAGCTGTGCCTGATTCTCATCGTGTTCTGTGGGGTGGCGTCGATCGTCCTGCGGGAGAACGTATGGGTGGATCGGTCGTGGTCGCTTTGTCCGCCAATCTATTGCCTGCTGGTCGCGGTGCGCGATGGGTTCGACTCGCCGCGCATCAGCTTGATGACGCTGCTCGTGCTGCTTTGGGCGGCTCGGCTCACTTTCAATTTCGCTCGCAGAGGCGGCTATCGCAGGGGAGGCGGAGATTACCGCTGGGTTGTGGTGGAAGAGCGCTTCGGCACGCTTCGTTTCCGGATTGCCAACGTCCTATTCATCGTGCCCAGCCAGTTGCTGCTGGTTTGGCTATTCACTTCGCCGATCCACCAAGCGTGGCTGCTGCCGGATGCGCCGCTTGGCTGGCTCGATGCGGTCGCCGTGCTGGTCTTCCTCGCGTTTCTAGCCGGGCAGACGGTGGGCGATCAGCAGATGTGGACCTTCCAGCAAGACAAGAGGCGCAAGGGGGAGGCCGGCGAAGAGATCGAGCAACCCTTCATCGACACCGGCCTTTTTCGATACAGCCGCCATCCAAGCTACTTCTGCGAAATCGGCATGTGGTTCGCGTTCTATCTCTTCGCGGTGTCCGCTTCGGGTGATTGGCTGCATTGGACGGGCCTCGGCTTCGTCTTCCTGACCGGGCAAATGTTCGGCAGCATCATGCTGACGGAGACCATCTCTGCCGGGAAGTACCCCACGTATGCGCAGTACCAGGCCAGCACACCCATGCTGGTGCCGTTGCCCAGGCGACATCGGCAAGGCTCGCCTTGACACCGCACACCGCTGGCGGGATGCTCACCGGCAGTTCCGAAGCAACTGCTTGAGGCGCGGGCCAAGTACCGGCGTCGGCAGTGAAGGAGGGGAAATCCAATGCACGACATCGTGATTCGCGGCGGTGAACTCGTCGACGGCACCGGCGCCGAGCCGGTCCCCGGCGATCTTGCCATTGACGGCGGCAGCATCGCCGAGGTGGGCGAGGTCAAGGGCCAGGGGCGGCGGGAGATCGACGCCCAGGGCATGACCGTCACGCCCGGCTTCATCGACCTGCACACCCATCTCGACGCCCAGATCGGCTGGGACCCGGCGCTGACGCCGGTGAGCTGGCACGGCGTCACCACCGTGCTCATGGGCAACTGCGGCGTGACGTTCGCGCCCTGCAAGCCGGCCGACCAGGAGCTCCTCGCGAGCATGATGGAGACGGTGGAGGACATTCCCAAGAACGCCATCCTCACCGGCCTGCCGTGGGATTGGGAAGACTACGGCGGCTATCTCGATGCCATTGAGCGGCTGAAGCCCGGAATCAACGTCGCCGGCATGGTGGGACATTGTGCGGTGCGCTTCTACGTCATGGGCGAGCGCGCCGTGGAAGAGCAGGCATCGGACGCCGAGCGCAAGCAGATGGCGGACATCGTCGGCCACAGCATCGACCGCGGTGCGGTGGGCTTCTCCACCAACCGCCACGCGCCGCACCGGCTGCCGGACGGGCGCAGTGTGCCGGGCACCTTTGCCGACCCAGCGGAGCTCGTTGAGATCGGCAAGGCGGTGGGCCCGCGGGGTGGCCTCATGCAGGCCGTGGGCGCCGGCTTCGACGTGTTGAAGCAGATCGCCGGTGCGAGCCAAAGCCGCATTCTGTTCAGCTATGGCGCTGGGCCCGAGGCGGATTCGGGCATCGAACGCCGCGATGCGCTCGAGGAGTTGCGCACGGAGGCTGGCGACGTGACCGCCATCACCCACGTTCGCAGTTCCGGTTCCATGTATGGCTTGCAGTCGCGCTTCCCCATCACCGGCGAAGCGTGGAGCAAGTTGCAGGCGATGGACCTCGCCGGCCGGCTCGAGGCCATCGGCAACGCCGACATGGTCGCCAAGCTAGTGGAGGAAGCGAAGGTTGAAGGCGCGATGCGTCTGCCGGCGGACAACCTCTACTATCTCGGCACAGCCGAAACGCCCGACTACACCGCCGGCCCGGAGCAGAACCTTCAGGCGATGGCGGACGCGGCCGGCGAACACTGGTGCGAGACGTGGCTGCGGGTGTCGCGCGAAAGCAAGGGTCTTGGCCTATTCAACTACCGCGCCTTCGCCCGCAACATGAACGCCTTGGGCGACCTGATCGAGCACGAGCACGTGTTCCCGGGTCTTGGCGACGCCGGTGCCCACGTATCCCAGATCATGGATGCGGGTTGGTCCACCTTCCTGCTTTCGCACTGGGTGCGCGACGCCGGGCGCTACACGATGGGCGAAGGCATTAGGCGCCTCACCTCCGGCCCCGCCCGCGTCATCGGCATCACCGACCGCGGCACGTTGAAGCCCGGGATGCGCGCCGACGTGAACGTGTTCGACGCCAGCGCAGTGGTCGAGTGCCAGCCGCAACTGGTGCACGACTTCCCCGGCGGCGCCCCGCGCTACATCCAGCGCTCGAAGGGCTACCACACCACCATCGTCAACGGCGAGGTGAACGTGGTCGACGGCGAGCACACCGGAACCCGCGCCGGCCAGGTGCTGCGCCACAAGAGCTGACGGGAGGCCAGCGGCGAGGGCACCCTACCCTCGCCCGTCTTTCAGGGGCGCTGTTCGCTGTGCCGTGGGCACCCCACAGCGCTGGGGGTCTGTGGGCTTTTGGGCGTTGGAGGGGCCTTTTGGAGGGAGGGCGTCTCGCCCTCGCTAGCGGGCCGTAGGCACGCCTTCGGCACACCGTTTCATGTGCACTCATGCCGAACAACCGAGCAGGGAATCCCGCAGCCGCCCGAGCCCTTCGCGGGGTTTTGCGCCGCTGGTCGTTTGCCGGTTCGGCCCTAGGCGAGGGCTGTCTCGAACAGGGCCAAGAGCCGTGCCCAGGCGCGTTCGGCTTGGGCTTCGTGGTACACGGCCGAGTCTGGCGGGCACCAGCCGTGCATGGCGCCTGCGTACACTTCGATTTCGGCGGCGAGACCGGCGCCGTCGAACGCCTCTCGGAGCGCCCCCTTTGCTCCCGGGTCGCGTTCATCGTCGTTTTCGGCGATGGCGATTAGGAAGCTTGCCTGCATGTTGGGCACGAGCAAGTGGGGGCTGTTTTCGGCCTCCGTCACGAGACCCCCGCCGTGGAAGGAGGCGCCGGCGCCGATCCGGCCGGGGATCGCCGCGGCCGTGCGCATGACCATCGGGCCGCCCATGCAGTAGCCGGTGGTGCCGATCTTGCGAGCGGTATCCACCGCAGATTGCGCGTCAAGGAACTCGACGAACGCGCCCGCGTCGGTGACGTTGGTGTCCGGCGTGAGCGAACGGGCGAGGGGGAAGACCGTGTTTCGCGTGGCCTCGTCGGCGAAGCTCGCACCGTCTGGCACCACCGGGGAACGAGCCGTCCGGTAGTACGGATTCACCACCAGCACGGCGTAGCCGGAGCTCGCAAGGCGGTCGCCCATGGCGCGAAACGCGGGGCGCAGGCCGAGAATGTCCGGCCAGACGAGCACGCCGGCGTGACTGCCGGACTCTGGATGCACGAAGTAGCAGTCGGCCTCGCCGTCCGGCGTTTGCACCATCACGTCGCTGCCCGTCACGCCGCTTGCACCCGCACTGCGCGGCAGCATCGCCGCGGCTGCAGCACCTGCTGCTGCGGCGGTAAAGCGGCGCCGGGTGAGCGTTCCTCCTTCCCGATGCAGCGCCTCCTCCGCGTCCCTCAACGTGTGTTCATCGCACATTCTGGCTCCTCCCGTTCAAAGTGAGTTCGACCGGCGCAGTCGCTCGACTTGCCGGTCAGTAAAGCCCTGGAAACAGACGGCGCTTGGTCGTGGCGCGGTACTCATCCCAGAGGGCGCCGTACTTGGCGGCGCAGCGACGATCGTCGATGCGCTCTCGGACGATGAAGAACACCGTCAGATAGACGAAGTAGATCCAGTTCCAGAAGTTGTCAAAGTGACCGAGCGCCAGAGCCATGCCAAGCGCTAGCAGAATTTCGCCGAAGTAGTTCATGTGGCGGGTCACGCCCCAGAAGCCGCCGCAGAGGATCGTCTTGTTGCCGTCGCTGATGGTGGTGGGCTGCATGAAGCCGAGGAACGCCTTCTCCGGCGAGCGCTTGAAGGTGTACTTCTGGTAGTTCGCCCCTCGCGTGATGACCCATCCGGCGAGGAACACCACCGCGGAGCCGCCGAGCCAGAGGGTGTTGTAGGCAGGGTCGATGGCCGGTGCAGGCAAATCCGCGAGGAACCACAGCGCCACCGGATACAGGCATGGGTACACGACGATGCAGCCGACGATCAGCTTGAAGCCGACCCGTTCCTCGATGATGTCGAAGGTGTAGAGCTGCACGCGCTCGAAGCAGAAGTAGTCGACGACGAACCACACCCACATGGCAGAGTGCAGATAGAGGCCGAGGTTGGCGCCTTCGCCAAAGAGTCCCTCGTGATAGGCGGCGCTCGACACCGCGTTGAGTGCGAGATAGCCGCCGCCGAAGATGTAGAGGAACATCTTGACGTCGATCCCCCGCATGAACTCCGTGTTGCGGGCACGGCCTTCGAGCCACTGCACGAGGGCATTGCGCGCATCGGCCGGCTCCCGGTACACCAGCCACAGCGACACCACCACGCTGAATGCGGTTGCTCCGGCGATGGCGTGCCACTTGACCCGCCACAGCCAATCCATCGGCGTGCCGAACTCGAACCACCAGATCAGCAAGGCGACGAGCAAGACAAGCCCGCCGTTCAGCCGATATTGCGCCGGCGCGGTGTTGGGGTGGGAATAGCCATCAACCCGCAGCGCGGGAAACACGACATGCAGCGCGAGCATGAGAACGAACAGGATGGCGGGGGTGAGAAACCCGGCCACCGCCTCCATCGTCGTCAGTTCCGCCATGCAGCAAAGGCCTCAAGCAGCAACGCCGGCGACCATAGTCGCACGCGGTCCCGCGAGCAAGCCGGCGCGACCGAAGCCGTGCCGGGCTTGCCCCGGGGCGCTCTTGAAGGGCGCACGAGGAACCATCAGCGTTGCCAGCGTTCGATTCGTGGCCACAGGTCTTGCGCCTCGGTTCGGTCGATCAGGGTGTGCAGCTTGTGGTGGTCGAAGCCCTGCCAAGCGAGGGCTTCAAGGCGGCAATCGAGAGGCAGGTCATCGTGCAGCATGGCGAGGCGCTTGACGAGGAGCGCTTCCTGGCGGCGCTCCGCTAGCTGCGCCGCCAGTCGCAAGCCGCCGCGCACATCCTGCAGCGCTTCCGGCGTGACCGGTGTGGATTCGATGTCGCCGTAGCGCCCGAGGATGGTGGCAGTGGTCTTCGGTCCCCAGCCGGGCACGCCCGGAATGCCCTTGGCCGCGGAGCCGACGAGAGCAAGGTAGTCGGGGAACTGACGCGGCTCGATGCCGAACCGCGCGCGGAAGACGTCCTCGTCGGTAAGCTGGCCTGTGATCCGGTTCAGCACCACCACCCGCCGGCCGCGAATGCACTGGAAAAGGTCGGTGTCCGACGTGCAGATGACGATCTGCCCAGCGTCGTCGGCTTGCTCAAGCGCCCGCGCACCGGTGGCAAGCGCGTCGTCGGCTTGATGGCGCACCATCGGCCAGAGCCGGATGCCGAGTGCCCGCACCGCTTCCAGGGCAAGCGGCGCTTGCCGTCGAATCAGCGCGCCGACGCTGGTGTCCGTGGAACCCCGAGCCGCCGGCAGGCGGTCGAAGGCCACGGCGAGGTGGCTCACGTCATCCGCCTTCAGCAGCGAAAGCAGCGTGTGCAGAAGGCCCCGCACGGCTCCCACTTCCTCGCCGTAGCGGTTCACGTGCCCCGGCGCCCCGTGAAAGGAGCGGAACAGCTCGAAGGTGCCGTCCACCAGATGCACTTTGGGCAATGGGTGCGTCATTGCGATAGGGTATTACGCCGGAACGGACATTGGGGAGGAAGTGATGAACCGTCGCGAGCTGCTTTCCGGTGGCGTGGCCTTGGCTGCAGCAGGGCCGCTGCTTGCGGGGGAGCCGGTGAGATACCCGAACGCCGACCAAGTGCGGCTCGATCCAACGTTTCGCGGCTTCATCGGCAACACGCCGATCTCCCGGCTCTTCACCAACCCCGACATGTACTGGGCGGAAGGGCCGGCATGGAGCGGCTGGGGCAACTACCTCGTCTGGAGCGACATCCCCAACAACTTGCAATACCGCTGGCTGCACGAAGACGGCCATGTTTCGGTGATGCGCAAGCCCGCCAACAACTCCAACGGCAACACCTTCGACCTCGAAGGCCGGCAAATTTCGTTCGAGCACCTCACCCACCGCGTGGTGCGCTACGAGCCAAACGGCACCGTCACGGTGCTCGCGGACAGCTACGGCGGCAAGCCGCTGAACGCGCCCAACGACGGCATCGTTCATCCGAACGGCGACCTTTGGTTCAGCGACCCCGGCTACGGCACCCTCAGCGACTACGAAGGCTACCGCGCCGACACGGGCTCCGTGCAGCCGTTCCAGAAGGAGGCCATCTACCGCCTCGAACCCGGCGGCAAGCTGCATCAGGTGACCGACGAGATCATGAAGCCCAACGGCGTCTGCTTCTCGCCGGATTACACCAAGCTCTACGCCGCCGACACCGGCCGCTCGCACTACCCGGATGCGGCTTCCGTCATCAAGGTGTGGGACGTGGTGGACGAGACGCGCCTGGCAAACGGCCGCGTCTATGCGTCGATGGCGCTTGAGGTCGATGGCGAAGTACGAACAGGCGGCGCCGACGGCATCCGCTGCGACACCGACGGCAACATCTGGTCGAGCGCCGGCTGGGCCGGCCCCGGCTACGACGGTGTCCACATCTTCAACCCGGAAGGCGAACGCGTGGGCCAAATTCTCCTGCCGGAAGTGTGCGCCAACGTTTGCTTCGGCGGCCCAAAGCGCAACCGCCTGTTTATGACCGCGAGCCACTCGCTCTACGCGGTGTACACCAACTCCAAGGGGGCGCACTTCTGCTGAACGAGGCCGGGAACATGGCGCCCCGCGTCAGAACAACGTTGGCGGGGCGTTGGGGCGCCGGAATAGGTCCGTGCGCAGAGGGGTGGACTCCTCCTCGCCTAGGCCAGCTCGTTGCTTGGCCTTTTGGAATCTAGCCGCGATCAGGTCTGCGAACGCGCCACGTCCGCGCATTCGGGCGCCCCATTCTGGCTGGTATGCACGGCCGCCGTGCATGTCGCGGACGCACGCCATCACGCGCTCGGCGCGCATGGGAAAGTGCTCCGCCAGCCAGTCGCGAAAGAGACCCTCCACTTCCAGTGGCAGCCGCAGCATGACGTAGCTGGCGTCGCGTGCGCCGGCTTCCGCCACCCTTGCGACGATGCTCTCGATCTCTTCGTCGTTGATGAAAGGAATGACGGGTGCCACCATGGCGTGAACCGGCACGCCGGCCTCGCGCATCTGCCGGATCACCTTGAGCCGTGCCGCCGGCGCGGCCGTGCGCGGTTCAAGCGCCGTCTTCAGGCGGTTGTCGAGGGTGGTAACGCTGACGGCGACACTCACGAGGCCAAGCTTCGCAAGTTCGCCGAGGAGGTCGATGTCGCGCAGGATCAGCGCGCCCTTGGTGACGATGCTCACCGGGTGACGGTATTCGAGCAGCGTTTCAAGGACGGCCCTCGTGATGCCGAAGCGCTTCTCGCCGGGTTGGTAGGGATCGGTGTTGGTGCCCATCGCCAGGGTTCTGCAGACATACCGTGGATGATCGAGCGCCTCCCGCAGGCGCAGGGCGGGATCGGTTTTGTAGAAGATGCGGGTCTCGAAATCTAGGCCGGGCGACAGATCGAGATAGGCGTGGGTCGGGCGGGCGTAGCAATAGATGCAGCCGTGCTCGCAGCCCTTGTAGGGATTGATCGACTGATCGAAGGGAATGTCGGGTGAGCGGTTGGTGGCGATGAGGTTTCTGGTCTTGTCTGGCAGGAAGGTGGTGGCTGGGTCGGGCGACGGAAAGTCTGGATCGTCGCCGGCATCCCAGCCATCGTCCACGGCAACGCTGACGGTATGGTCGAATCGGGGCGTGGGGCTCGAAACCGCACCCCGGCCCTTGATGGTCTTGCCTTCCTCCATCGGTGCCTCCGCACCCCTGAACTGGAATTATAAACAGTATTTGGGCGAGCAACGCAAGCATCGTTCAGCCGAAAACGCGAAACGGGTGCGAAGGACAATCTTCGGGCAACATGGCGAAGCATCGAAACGGCTTTAGGGACATCCCGCATGGCATTGACTCTCTGGGGCGGCGCGACCGGCCGCACGATCCGGGCGCATTGGGCGCTGCACGAACTGGGCCTCGACTACGAGAAGAAGCTGATTGGCTCTCGCACCGGTGCCACGCAGACGGAGGAGTTCCAGGCGCTGAACCCCAAGGAGAAGATTCCGGTGCTGGTCCACGACGATTTCGTGCTCACGGAAAGCGCCGCCATCGTCACCTATCTCGGCGACACCTTCGGCGGTCTCACCCCTCCTCACGGCAGTCTGGACCGTGCGCGCTACAACGAGTGGGTGTCGTTCATCCTCATGGAACTCGACGCCCACACGCTCTATGTCATTCGACGCCACGAGGGCCTCAAGCACCTCTACGGCGAGGCCCCCGCCGCGATCGTGGCGGCGCGCGAGGGCTTCCTGAAGCAGATTCGCTGGGCACAGCCTCGCATCGAGTCGAGCCCATACCTCGTCGGCGACACCTTCAGCGGCGTCGACATTCTGATGACGAGCTGCCTCGACTGGGCCGACTCCTACGGCTTCGAGCTCGCGCAATCGCTGCACGACTACCGGCTTTGCCACCACGAGCGCGAAGCCTACAAAGCCGCGGCGAAGATCAACTTCTCCATCTCCGCCGGCGCCTGAGGCGAAGGCCAGCCCATCACAAGTCCGACAGGCTGATAGCGCCAGAACGTCAACGGCCCTCGGAGGAAATCCTGGTGCGCCGAAGGCCGTCAAGGCATGGCGGGCGGCAGCGAGTCAAGACGGTTCGTAGGTGGTGTTGCTTGAGCCCGGCGCCTTGTTCGCGTCGTCTGGGCGTAGGTTGCGGTGGCTTTGGCCGGCTCCGCTGCGTGCGCGCCTTCGGCACGCTTGGAGGGCGGGACGCCCTCCGTCCAGAGGCCCGCGCCCAAGTCCGACAGGCTGCTGGACAGGGCGACGCATGCGTCGCCCTTCTCGGGTGGCCCTCCTCATGCGCTAGGCGGCGAGGAACCAATCCAGGATGCGGGGGTTTTCATCGCGGGGCCAGGTGTGCGAGAGGTCGTCTAGTTCGCGGTAGGTGACGTCGGCGCCGGCGGCGGTGAGGGCGGCGGACGCGGTGCGGGCGATGTCGATGGGGAACATCCAGTCGAGGGCGCCGTGGATCAGGTAGATGGGTAGGTCCTTGAGCCGCTCGGCCGGCACGGCTTCGAGCAGGAACGGGTGAAAGCTCGCAGAGCACGGCGCGAGATGGGTGAACGGCGACTCGCCGCGCAGCCCAGAGACATAGCTGAACGTGCCGCCGTCGCTCATTCCGGTGAGCAGCATCCGGCTTCGGTCGATGTTCCAGCGTTCGCCCACGTACGCCAACATGGCATCGATGTTGGCGCTGTCCACATCCGGCCCCATCAGCGACCAGGTGTCCCCCCGTGCCGTTGGCGAGAGCAGGATGACGCCGCGGGAACGGGCCGTGCGCAGCCACGTCCAGAGGAACGAGTGGCCGTTGCCGGAGCCGCCATGCATGGCCACCATCACGGGCCAAGAGCGGCTGTCGTCGTAGTATTCCGGGACGTAGAGCGAGAAGCCCCCTCGCTCCCCCGGTTCGTTGCCCGCCCGCACCACCCCCACAACCTGCTCTGGTCGACGTTGGCCCTCAGCACCGGAACCTTGCGCCAGGCGTTCGAGCAGCGCCCGATCCTCGCGCTGCTCGGGCTCGACAAAGAAGCGACTCACCGGCGGCAGCATCGAGGCAAGGGGGTAGAGCGCCTCGGTGGCACGGGTTGCCTTGCCCATCGCCCGGTAGCCCCGCATGGCGCCATCTGGCGAAGACGCCGCCTCCTGCAGCCCGTCGAACGCTTCTGTCACGAGCTCGGCTGCTTCGATGACGTGCCGCGAGAAGTCTTGCAGGTGTTCCGGGAAGTCCGCTTCGCGGAAGCGCGCAAGGCCATCCGCCACCGGTGCAGCCATCGACGCCACGGCCCCCGCCAGTTGCGGCAGATTGGGCGGATGCAGATGCCGCCCGACGTGACCGAGTGCTTCCAGCCCCGTCATCACGGGCGGCAGCACCGCCGAGATGGCATCGAGCAGCGCATCCTCTTGCTTGGCTTCGTCACCCATGCCCGCTCTCCCCAACCTCGGCGCCTGCACCGCACAATTGTTCGGGCGTGCCTGCAATGCGACGGACCGTAGCAGTTTTCGCGCCAGCGAAAACTGCCAGGGCACCGCGCAGCGGTGCCAGCGCAGCCTTCCCTATCCTATGCCACGGTGCGGCTTTGTATTAGGCTCGTTTGTGAGGCGAGCCACTTAAGCGAGACGGTTGGCCGCCAAGCGAACTTGGGAGGAGCAGACATGAGCGAGCGGCAGTTCGACCGTGCCGAAGAGGATGTGGGCAACATCCTCAACATGGAACACATCAACCTTACGGTCCCCGATCAACAGCTCGCGGCGCTGTTCTATGTTTCGGGGCTAGGCTTCACGCGAGACCCATACATCGACTTCGGCACCGCCAACATGTGGATCAACGCCGGCGAGCAGCAGTTCCACCTGCCGAAGCGGGAGGCGCAGAAGTTCCGCGGCCACATTGCCGTCGTGGTGCCAGACCTCGGCGACCTGCGTCGCCGCCTGGACCGCATCGGCCGCATCATGGAGGGCACGGAGTTCGCCTGGCGCGAGGTGAATGACGGCCCGGCGCACATCGCCGTCACCTGTCCTTGGGGCAACGACATTCGCGCCTATGGCCCTGGTTTCGGCACCAGCCTCGGCATTCCCTTCGCCGAGGTGCGCGTCCCGGCCGGCTCGGCCGACGGCATCGCCCGTTTCTATCGCGAGGTGTTCAACACGCCGGCACGGGTAGGGCAGGGTTGCGCGGAGATTTCCATGGGCGGCAGCCAATGGCTCACCTATCGGGAAACGGACGACGAGTTGCCCGCCTACGACGGTCACCACATCGCCATCTACGTGTCGAACTTCTCCGGGCCGCACTCGGCGCTCGCCAAGCACGACCTGATTTCGGAGGAGTCGGACCAGCACCAGTATCGCTTCCAGACCATCGTCGATCCCGACTCCGGCAACGTGCTCACCGAGCTCGAGCACGAAGTGCGCAGCCTCAAGCACCCCATGTTCAAGCGCAACTTGGTGAACCGGAATCCGGCGCAGTCGTTCTTCAACTACACGCAGGGGCGGGACTCGTTTCAGCCCTGACTTTAGGTGGGGCGGGGGCTGCCTCGGATTCGGGCAAGGCAGCCCTCTTTCGCGTCAACCGTTACGGGCGACGCGGCGTCTTCCAACCAAGGGTCCCTGTAGCCAGGGTCGGTGGGGGGCGATGCCGGCTTGGCCTTGTGTGAACACCGCCGGCCGCGTCGTCGGCCCACCCCGCCACGGCATCGCCAACGGAGACAACATTGCAGGAACCCTACTACCTCCCCCTAGCCGACGAAGTCGATATCTTCGAGGCAGCCTTCGGTGCCCGCCTGCCGGTCCTGCTCAAGGGTCCCACCGGCTGTGGCAAGACCCGCTTCATCGAGCATATGGCCTGGCGTCTCTATGGCGGCGAACGGGGCCTCGCCGACAGGCTGGTCACGGTGGCCTGCCACGAAGACCTCTCTGGCGCCGACCTCGTCGGGCGCTATCTCCTCAAGGGCGACGAGACGGTGTGGCAGGACGGCCCGCTGACCCACGCCGTGCGCGAGGGCGCGCTTTGCTACCTCGATGAGATCGTCGAGGCGCGCAAGGACACCACGGTGTTGATCCACCCCCTCACCGATCATCGCCGCCTGCTGCCCATCGACAAGACCGGCGAACTGGTGCCGGCGCACGACGACTTCGTGCTCGTGATCTCCTACAACCCCGGCTACCAGAGCATCCTCAAGGACCTGAAGCCAAGCACCCGGCAGCGCTTCGCCAGCCTCACCTTCGACTATCCGAGCGAGGAGCGGGAGGCGACCATCATCGCCCACGAAAGCGGTGTGGACTGCGAGACCGCGGCGCGCCTTGCGACCATCGGCGTAAAGGTGCGCAACCTGCGCGAGCACGGTTTCGAGGAAGGCGTGAGCACGAGGCTGCTCATCTATGCCGGCGAACTCATGCGCCGCGGCATCGAGCCGAGGCGGGCGGCGGCCGTGGCCATCACGGAAGCCGTGTCCGATGACGCCACCGTGCAGGAGGCGGTGGCCGGCATCGTCGATGTGGTTTGGCCGTGACCGCAGGATGGACCCGCTTGAACTCACCCTCTCAAGCGCCAACCGAACCGCCGGAGTCTGCGGCGCATCTGGCGGATGTGCAGCAGAGCCTAGCCCTGTTCGCCGAAGGCATCGCCGGCCGCTATCACCACATCCGGGCGGCCACTGAGCCAGATGGCGATCCCGACCCGGCGCACGACAGCGCCAGCCACGACGCTGGCGCCTTGTACTTGCCGACGACCATCGACTGGTTTCCGAGCCAAACGCTGAACGAGGCGGCGTATCGGCTCACGGCCCTCTATCAGCTTGGATTCCGCGAGTTCGGCACCTATCGCTTCGACATTGCTGCGGCGCGGGATCGCATCGCCGCGCTCGGACTGCGCGAGCCCCCGGCGGCGCACCGGGAATCCGACATCGCCCTCTTCTTCGCCCATTTCGAGCTGCCAGAACTGGCGCGGCGGCTTTTTCACGTTATCGAAATGGCGCGCGTGCGGGCTGCCGTCGTGCGCCGCTATCCGGGTGCGGACCGCTACCGGCGGGCGCTGCTCGATGTTCGACTCGGATCAAAGCAAGCGTATTCGGACGGCATTGCCGGCGAGGTGGAACGGCTTGAGGCTGCGCTCGAAGGCTTGCCGGTGGCGTCGGCGTTTGCGCTTCACGCCGGGGCAGTTGCCGACGAGGGCGCGGACGTGTACGACTCCGCCGCCGCCGTGACCGCATGCATGGACTCGCTCGCGCTATACCCGGAGCCATCCGACGAGGCCGGGCCCAACGAAGGCCCGCAACTCGAGTGGCTGCAGCGCCAGACCCGCCTCGAAGACTGGGACGAGGACTTGGCGGACCTCGATGCCAAGCTGCTCTCGCTGGCGGCGGCCGAAGCCCTGGAGGAAGGCGAGGCCGTGGCGGGAGAGGTGGATCGGCCTGGCGACCTGCGCGACTTAGGCGCCGACCTCGCAGCAGAGCGCGACGCCTTGAAGCGCCGCATCGACATGGAGCGTTCTACCCTCGCCCGAATGCTCGGCGAGCAACGCGAGGACGCACGCAGCTTCCTTTACGATGAGTGGGACTACCACAGCCAGCGCTACCTGCACGGCTGGTGTCGGTTGTTTGAGGAGCAACTGCACACCGACCCGAACGCCCTCGGGGGCCGCGACCCCGACGAACTGCTCGCCGCGGTTCGGCCCTTGGCACATGCGGTGCGACGGCGCTTCGAGCAGATTCGTCCGTCCGGCTATCGCCGCCAGGCGAAGGTGAGCGATGGCGACGAACTCGACCTCGACAGCGTCGTCGCCGCCCGCTCGGACCTCCGCGTCGGCGTCTCGCCGGACGAGCGCGTGTACAGCCGCCGCGAACGCCTGCGCCGCGACGTCGGCGCCGTCTTCTTGGTGGACCTCTCCGCCTCCACCGACGATGTGCTGACGGAGCTTCCCTCGCTAGAGCCTTCAGCGCGGGGGAGTGCGAGGGGCCTCCCCTCGCTAGAGGAGCCTTCAGCGCGGGGGAGCGCGAGGGGCCTCCCCTCGCTAGAGGAGCCCGAACCGCCACCCCCCGCGCCGAGCGATCCACAAGACCTGCGCGACCCCTACTTCGACGAGGACGAGGAATGGGATTTCGAGGCGAGGCGCCTAGAGGACGCCGAACGCCGCCGCATCATCGACATCCAGCGCGAGGCGGTGCTCACCATGTCTGGCGCGCTCGAAGCCATCGGCGATCAATACGCCATCTACGGCTTCTCCGGCTACGGCCGCGATTGCGTGGAGTTCCTCGTCGCCAAGGAGCTCGGTCAAGCCTACGACCGCAACGTGCTAGAGGCGTTGGCGGCCATGACCCCGAAGCGCTCCACCCGCATGGGCCCCGCCATCCGTCACTCCATCCGCAAGCTCGAAGCCGCCGGCACCGGCCTCAAGGTGCTGATGATCGTCAGCGACGGCTTTCCGCAAGACTGCGACTACGGCCCGGAGCGAGGCGAGCACGAGTACGGCGTGCAGGACACGGCCAAGGCACTGCGCGAAGCGGAAGCAGCCGGCATCGAGACCTTCTGCGTTACCGTGGACCGCTCCGGCCACGATTACCTACGCCGCATGTGCCCGGAAGACCGCTACATGGTCATCGAGGAATCCCACGAACTCCCCGACGCCCTCGAAAAGGCCTATCGCCAGCTCACCCGGCTGTAACGACGTCCTCGACACGATTCCATCAACGTACGGATTTAACTTAATTTTCAGTCGGATGTCCAGAATCTGTACCAGCACGATTACTCGTATGGCAGTGCGAACGGGAGCACCGTCGGGGCGCGATTTGCGACTTCAAGAGCCAGCGCACTCAGAGTCGTCGGAGCGCAACACGATCCCTGGAATCTTGGCGAATGGCGGACTCTTGACCCTACGCTCAGGAGATCGGGGCAAGTCGACGCCAGGCTAACCGAGTACAGGGAGGTCTATTCGTTGGTGTTCGCGTCGTCAACGATCTTCACAGCCTTCCTCGCGAAGCGGACGAACTCGGAAGCGAAGTGGTCAATCAACTCGCCGGGCTGCTGACGCTCCTCATGGAATCGGACCAACAATGGCGCCCAATCGCGGTGTTGATCGAGATAGCGGTACCACGGACAGTTCTCGGATGGGCCTTCGGGAGGACCGAGGCTATTGGCGAACGGCTTGGACAGGCTTTCGATCCTGGAGTCCCGGTCCCTCTTGCCGAAAAGGGAAGAGGCGAGACCCAACCACCATCTCGACGCACTGCGGCCACCGTGGCCGAGCCAGACGTACGGAGTGGCGATCTCCCTTCCCAGCTGTCGCGGTACACCCACACACCGTCGTTGTTGAGGCTGTCTCCGAAGTGGTAGCTCGACTCGAGCCCCTCCGGCTCCAGGTCGTGAACTATGCGCTCGTGCAAGCGTTCGAGAAATCCACCGATTACCTCGTTCCTCGTCTTGGGGTACGCATCAAGAACCGCGAACGTCGCCAGCAGGTTGTCCTCGCCTTCGAGGATGAAGTCGCGCACCTCTCGATGCTCTCTGTCAGTGGTCAAGATGCCTCCAAATGTTCTGTGGCAGAAGGGAACCTGGTTCTTCCAGCGGAAACGCGAGTTGCTGGCGCACGAGCTGGCGCAGTCGGGCAAGCATCCGGCGGTGTGGGAGAAGAAGGGGTCGAACCTCTACCGGGCCGCCAGCGTGTCGCGCTACCCGGCGTTGCGCTCGGCGACCAACCGGCTGCTGAGCAGGATCGTCCGGACAGGCGGCCGGGTCTTCTACGTCGGGGTCCGGAAGGGAGATCCGGGGCGGCACGACTCGAACGCCCTGTATGCCGAGATGCTGCGCGAGGCGGTCGGGCGGATCGACGCGTTCTGCCGCGAGGACTGCGACCCGGCGGCGCGCTTCCTGCTCGCCCTCGACGAGCATCCGAGCCGGGATGCCTTCCTTACAGCGGTCGCGCGCGACATGTACGGTCGGGGCCAGACGCGCCGGCGGCTGATCGAGCCGCCGTTCCACCTCGAGAGCCATCGCTACCAGACCGTGCAGGCCGCCGACTGGATCGCCGCCCTGGTGGGGCGCCTGGGCGCGTTCCGGGCGGAGCCCGACGTCTGGCCCGACGTGTTCCGACGCTATTTCGGGGACCGGCTCGCGGCGGTTCAGGTCAGAAGCGGCTTCCGGCGCTGATGTGCGGGATGGCGGCCTTGGCCGCGCGCGGAGCGGGGCCTCGTTCAATGGCTGGCCCGTGTTATGCGAAGCGAGGGGACTGTGGGGCGCGACTCTGGGCGGACTCGGTCTTGGTCGGGGGCGCGACCCCACGGATGTGCTGGAAACTCCGCGTCGGTACGATTCGCGGCCCAAACAGATGTTCGGAGGTCCCATGACGACGCAGACGATTATCACTTTGGCAGGCATCGCGTTGACCGCGTTCGTGACTTGGTCTATTGCGCAACGTCGAATTGTAGTAGAGCATGTCACAGCCGAGCGCAGAAAGTGGAGAAGGAACGTACGAGCGCGGGCTTTAGAGGTGCACGACGCGATCGTTTCGGGAAACGAGGCGCGAGCGCTTAGGCTGCAGCAGCAATTCGGGGCCTTGCTCAATCCCTATGACGCCGCTGACAAGGAGATACTGAATTGCATCACGGCGGGCGGCGGTGCGCAGTGCCGAGAGAGGCGCGCTAAGAAGTTCGCTGAGAAGATCAGCTACCTGCTGAAACATGACTGGGATCGAGCAAAGCTGGAAGCTGGGTTTTTCCTCTGTCGATGGACCCTAAGTGTGAATCGGTGTCGCGGAGGGATGGACGATGTTTCCAAGACCGGCTTCCGCCAGGAATGGAAGGACTGGCGCAAGAAGTACACGGTAAAGCGTTGGAGGATCCTTCTGGTTGCGGTTGCGGTTTTCCTTGCAGGAGGGTTCACTGCTTGGTGGTTCGAACTCGGGACGACAGGCGAGAAGTCGTCTCCCGAGTTGGTTGTGGTCGTTGTAGACCGGACAGTTTAGAGGCTGGGCGGGGTTCCTGACTGGATGGCAAAGCGCTGGGCCCGGGCCCTGAGCCTTCGGATCCGCGAAGTCACTCGCGTCCTTCAGGGCCTTTGCATAGGGCGGTTTTTTCGATTATGGACTCGAACTCTTCCGCCTTCTCTATCAAACTCTCTACGCTCCAGTTCATTCCGATGCCACGAGCATCTGCCCAGTAGCTCCAGCCCTGCTCGTACTCCGTCGCGAGATCACAACGTTTCAGCGCCTCGCGCAATCGCTCTTGCGCGTCGCGAAGTGTTTGCTCGGCCTCTTCATAGCGTTTCCTTTGCGCATCCCGTTGCCGCTGCTGCTTCTCGGCGGCCTCAAATTCCAACTGCCGGCGAGCCTCCTGCTCCCGATTCTTCGCTGCCTCTTTCGCCTCCTGTTCCGCTTCGGTTAGGAATACGTCGAGTGTGACCGAATCGAAGTGCCTCTTGCCGGCCAGCGAAGCTAACGCACCGAATTGGTTGATGAACAGATGGGCATTGTCTGCCGTGAACTCCAAGGAGCTCGCCGTGTCGTAGAGGTCCAACCGCGCCATGTTGCGGCTCGGGTAGTAGGTAAACACCGAGGAAACGTCCCGATGCTCGTAATGACAGTCGAGTCCGAAGACGCTTTCTTGGTCTTCGTAGACCAACCATCCGCATTCGTTGAAGCTGTTCGCCGACGCCCTTCTAGAAAACTCTCGAACGGTGACGCCCTCAATGTCGAAGGGCAACGAACCGCGATACATGATTGACGCGTCCAAGAGACCCCGAGGCACGAATGGCTCGCCTTCGACTGCTTTGAACGGTTCCGCGCTCGGATCATCAACAGCGAGCCCATCAACTACTTCCTCAACCACCTGCGCAAAGATTGTCGATTCGGTGGAGCTAGGTTCCTGATGGTCATTAGGCGGTGGTTGCGTAGATTCGGAACCGTCGACCGGCGGTGTACATGAGCACACGGTACAAACAGCTAGGAACAGCGCGGCACAGCTAATGAGTTCTTTGGCCATCAGTGAAGTTGAGTCTTGCTCCTCTCCTGAGCCAACATCGTACTACACCAACCGGGTGGGGGGTGTGCCAGAGCCGCTGCAACCGGAATCTCGCCGGACACGACCCCGCGGTCGCGTGCGACGAAGGCTGCACTGAAACGGCGATGCCAAGCCCGACGCTCAGGCGGTCGCGGTGAGGTAATCGGCCCACTGCTGCATCAGTGTCCTGCGGCGCTCGAACAGGTCGCTGCGGCGATAGGCCGCCTCGACGCGATCCCGGTTGACGTGCGCCAGCGCAGACCTCTCGCGGGGTGTCGGTGCACTCGGCGGCCCAGTCCCGGAAACTGGAGCGGAAGCCATGCGGGACGGCGCGGATTCCCAGTTGGTGGACAAGTGTGACCAGCGCCCGGTTGCGCTGTACGCATCCGGTCGGGGACGGAAACACGATTCCTGGGGTAGTTCGCTCCGGGCCTCGTCGAGCAAGGCTAGCGCCTGGTCGGACAGCGGCACGCGGTGAGCAAGTCCGGCCTTCATGCGTTCGGCGGGAATGGTCCAGACGGCGCTCTCGAGGTCGACGTCGTCCCAGACGGCGGAGCGGACCTCGCCCGAGCGGGTGCCGGTCAGCACCAGCAGCTCGAAGGCGAGCGCGGCGCCGCGGTAGGCGTTCGAACCGCGGACCTTGCGGAGCGCCGCGCCCACCTCGGCGAGCGGGAAGGCCTTGTGGTGCACGCGGCGCACGGCGTTGTTCGGCAGCGCCGCGGCAAGGGCATCGCCTGCGGGGTTGTCGGCGCGGTAGCCCTGTGCGACCGCCCACTTCATCACCGCCCCGATTCGCGCACGCACGCGCTTGGCCGTTTCGCGCTTCGCCGTCCAGATCGGCTGTAGGACGGCCGTGACGTCAGGATCGACCGGTGGTGGAGCTAGTGATCGAGCGCGGAGCCGGTGATGGCGTCGACCGGCATGTCGCCGAGCCGAGGAAGGACGTAGTCGCGCAGCGTGCCCCGCCAGCTCTCCTCGGTCCTGCCGCCGGGTTCCAGTTCCCCGCGTGGATCGCCATGACCTTTTCGACGGCATCCGCGAAGGTCGGCGCGCCACGGCCCGAGCGGCGCCGGGGGATCGCGGCCCTCAGCGATTGCCTAGGCGTTCTCCAGCGCTCTCTGGCGTGCCAGGGCGAGAGTCACTCCGGGATAGCGGCCGAGGCCGAGGCTGGTGGGTTTGCCGCTGATGCGGACGCTCTGCGTCCAGCGCTTGGCTAGGTGGCTGCGTGATCCGGGCCTGACCAGGACGCTCAGGCCCAGTCCGCCGCGACCGTCGCCGTAGCGCGCCCGGGGACGTTGACGGTCTTGACGAAGGTGGCGGACAGCATGGTGGGTCGTTTTGATCGATTTCATGGCGGTTTCCATTACTCGTTCCAGTACGTTGAAGATTCGAGATGGAGTGTGCCGGGGTGATACGCCAAGCGTAAAAATATATATTTATCAGTTGGTTAAAGGACTTAGAGAGCGATCCCGGAATCCCCTGAACCTCTGATGTTGCGCTAGCGACGAGCTCGCCCCCTCCTTACCAACGACCTCTCTGGTGGAAAAGGTGATCGGGGCCTTTTAGTCGTCGCCGAACCCCATCCCCAGCATTGCCAGCAAGCCGCTGAACATGTTGTAGATGCCCACATAGACCCCGACGGTGGCACGGATGTAGTTGGTCTCTTCGCCTCGCACCACCGCGCTCGTCTCCCACAGGATCAGCGCCGCACCGATCATCACAGCCACCACTGACATGATCTGCATGAGCAGCGGTGTCCAATAGAAGAGCGAGACGATCCACGCACCGATAATCACAACGAAGCCGACGATCAGAAAGCCGCGGAGGAAGCTGAAGTCCTTCTTCGTCGAAATCGTGTACGCCGACAGCGCCAGAAAGGCGACCGCGGTGAGCGCAAACGCCTGCACGATCAGAAAGCCGCCATTGGCGGTCTGTAGCACCGCAGACAGGATCGGACCCAGCGAGAATCCCATGAAGCCGGTGAGCAAGAAGGTCATGGGCAGTCCCCACACGCTGTCGGCCGTCTTGTGTACGCCGTAAATCAGGCCAAGGAAGCCGATCAGCGTCAGGAAGCCAAGGTAGGGGCCGCCCATGGCGACGGAAATCGATGCGGTGACGGCACTGAACCCCAGCGTCATCGCCAGCAGCGCATAGGTGTTGCGCAGAACCTTGTTGATTTCAAGCGCCGGCACGCCGCGAGCGGCACGCGACTCGAATGTGGCCATGCGTGGTTTCCTTACCAGCGAGTTAGATGGCCGCAGTTATAGCGACGGACGCGGCCGGTTTCAACGCCCATCAGGCACTGCTGCTTCAACGAGGCGCGATCACGGTGCAAGGCTACAGACAGCGCACACCGCTCCCGCGCGTGTGACGTCTCAGGCGGTGGCGAAACGCGCGGCGGAACGGGCCTTGCGCTTGGCCGCTTCCTCTTCCCGGTTTTTCGGCGGAGCGTTGGTGGTCAGGCTGTCGAGCAACCGCCGCGATGCCGCCGCCACCTCGTCAACGGCTTCGTCGAAGGCGGCGGCGTTCGCGGCCGAGGGCTTTGTGTAGCCGGACACCTTGCGCACGAACTGAATCGAGGCGGCACGCACCTCGTCGTCGCTGGCGGGTGGATCGAAGTTGAACAGTGGACGGATGTTGCGACACATGATTGGCCTCAGTGGTCAGAGAGCGCCACGCGGTCGTAGATCGCGGTGACGTGCTCGAAGTTCAGGATCAGGGAGTGGGAGATGTGCTTCTCCGGATCGTGCAGGTGGTACTTGAAGCGTTTTTGGCCGCCGCCCTGCAGGAAGGCGTCATAGTCGCGGCTGAGCTCGCGCACGTCGCTCAGGATTTCGGTGCTCCAGGTGGCGCGGAACGGCCCGAGCATGGCACCGCCTTCAAGCGCGATGGTGATCTCGTGGTTCGTGAGACCCTTTTCTTCGCTCATGTCCTCTCCTCTAGATCGCATCGGCGGCATTTGCCTTCACCGCTGCCGACCGGCATCCCGTACCATAGCAGGCAAGTCGGCATTCGCACGGCGCTCGGTGTTCCTAGCGCTTCGAACCCGACGAGATCATCAACGGACCGACAAGGGGAAAGACATGGGGTTGACCGCATTCGACCATTTGGTTGTGCGCGTGGAAGACATCGACGAGGGCATTGCCACCTACCGCGACAAGGTGGGGCTGGAACTCGACCGTACCGACGAGAGCGAGGCGCTCGGCATCAAGCAGGCGTTCTTCAACCTGCCCGGTGGCGGCTTCATCGAGGTGGTGGCACCCACCGATCCGGATTCCGCCGTCGGCAGGGCGCTGCGTCGGGGCGAGGGTATCCACACCGTGGCATTCGCGGTCGATAACCTCGCCGCCACCTGCGAGGCGATGAAAGCCGGCGGCGCCCAACTCATTGGCGAAGGCGGTCCGCAAGTGTTCGTCCACCCGAAATCCACCCACGGCGTGCTCTTGCAGTTGTCCGAGGCATAGCTTTCTCGTCGTAGGGGGAGGGGCTTGTCCCGTCGTTGGCGCCGAGGGTTCATCGCAGCGTCTGAAGCAGTTGCGCCAGCAACTGCCAACGCGCTCGTGAGGGCGCGCGGGAGGGGCTTGTCCCGCCCCTACGGTCGCTCCGCGACTTCCGCGTGCATTCGTAGCGCACTTTCGGTGAACCAGCGCCTTGCCGCAGGCAGCCACAGGACCACCAGCGCGGCCAGCACTAGTGCTTCCGCGGTTGCCTCCGTGCCGGTCAGGGTCGCAACGCCGGCGGCGAGCGAAGGCGCGTTGAACATGCCCCAGAGCTTGGCCACGAACACCGCCAGAATTGCGTGGCGCGCCCAGCCTTGGCCGCTGAAGGCGGTGTAGCCGAGATAGGCCCAAAGGACGACGAAGAACACCCGCGCACCGTTGCTCTGCACGGCATCGAACCCTGTGGCCCAGCCAAGTGCCAGCACCGCCGCCGCCAGCAGCAGCAGCCCGGCGCCCACGGCAACGGCCCGGGGCCGCGTTGGATCGTGCATCGAGACCATACGGGCGGCAATCTTACGCTCTCGAGGGAGTTCGCTCCCAGTCCTTTACCTTGCCCGGCGCGCCCCCTCTCTAGTATCGTGTCGCGCTTCGTTCGAGGCTAGGTTTTGCGGCAGGAGGGTCGATGGCTGAAGGGGGTTTGAGCGCGGGTGGCGACATCCTGCCGTTCGTCCTGTTCGCCCTCGTCGTGGCTGCCGTGCTGGTGGCGACGCTAGTGGCCTCGTGGTTCATCGGTGCCAAAGCGCGGCATCGCGGTGCCAAGGACATCCCGTACGAGTCCGGCATCGTGCCGGTGGGCGATGCCGAGGACATGCGGCTTTCCATCGAGTTCTATCTGATCGCCGTCTTCTTCGTCATCTTCGACCTCGAGACCATCTTCATCATCGCCTGGGCGGTGGCGTTTCACGACGTGGGCCTCGTCGGCTACATCGGTGCGTCCATCTTCATCGTCCTGTTGCTTGCCGTGCTGTTCTACGAGTACCGCACCGGCGCACTCGACTGGGGGCTCAAGCGCCGGGCCCCAAGGCCCGGACGCTACGCCCGCACCGAAGCTCGGGAGGCCAGCTAGCCATGCAGTGGCGACTCGTCAAGACCGAACCGGACGCTCCCATGCAGGCGGTGGACGATGCCTACAACGAGGAGGCCGGCAAAAGCTTTCTCACGGCGCGGCTCGAAGACCTCGTCGCCTGGGGGCGCTCCAATTCCATCTGGCCCTTCAACTTCGGCCTCTCGTGCTGCTATGTGGAGATGGCGACGTCCTTCACCTCGCGCCACGACATCTCGCGCTTCGGCGCCGAGGTGATTCGGGCCACGCCGCGGCAGGCAGACCTGATCGTCGTCTCCGGCACCGTGTTCCGCAAGATGGCGCCTGTGCTGCAACACCTTTATGAGCAGCTCCTGGAGCCGCGCTGGGTGATCTCGATGGGTTCCTGCGCCAACTCCGGTGGCATGTTCGATGTCTATAGCGTGGTGCAGGGGGCGGACAAGTTCCTGCCGGTGGATGTCTATGTGCCCGGCTGCCCGCCTCGCCCCGAGGCGTTCATGCAGGGCTTGACGCTGTTGCAGGAGGCCGTGAAGAACACCCCACGACCGCTTTCCTGGGCCATCGGCGAGGACGGCTCGGTGGCGAAATACGATCCGAGCCAACGCGACCTGCGCACGCCCGAGCGAATGCAGGTGACGGACATGGCACAGCCGTCCACAGTGGGAGACGCGCCGCTGTCGGACGCGCTTCTCGGCAAGAAGCGCGGGACATAGGGAACGCCAAAAACTCATGCTTTCAGGTCGCTTCGAAGCGAGGGCCCCTTGGGGCGAGGGCATCTTTGCCCTCGCACGCGCCGCGAGGCGCGTCCATACGCAAGCACACGGCGGTCCAGCCATTCCCGCGCCTGTCGGCGCGCGCGCGGGCAAGATGCCCTCGCCCCCGGAGGAGTGAGCGATAGCATGGCGGAAGCGGCCGAGACGATGCAGGCGTTGCCGACTGCCGTAGCCGATCTGAAGGCGCGGATCGGCGCCGACTGCATCTATCAGGAGACGGTGGACGACGTTCCCACCGTGTGGGTGCCGCGCGAGCACATCTGGGAAACCATGCGCTACCTCAAGCACGAGGCGCCCAAGCGCTTCGAGCTGATGTTCGATCTCTCCGGCATCGACGAGCGCGCCCGCCAGAATCGCGCCGGCCAGCCAGACTCCGACTTCACCGTCTTCTACCACCTCATGTCGCTCTCGGCTGACGAGGACTTGCGCGTCAAGGTGGCGCTGGCGGAGAACGATGCCAACATCGACTCCATCGAGTCCATCTATCCGGTGGCGAACTGGTACGAGCGCGAGGCGTTCGACATGTTCGGGATGCATTTCGCGGGTCACCCGAACCTGCGCCGCATCCTCACCCCGCCGCTGTGGGAAGGCCATCCCCTGCGCAAGGACCATCCGGCACGGGCAACGGAAATGGACCCGTTCCAGATGACCCCGGAGTTCCAGGAGGCGCAGCAGGAGGCGTTGCGCTTCGTGCCGGAAGAGTGGGGCATGAGCCGCAAGGCGCGGCATACGGACTTCATGTTCCTGAATCTCGGCCCCAATCATCCGAGCGTGCATGGGGTTTTCCGCATCGCCCTGCAGCTTGACGGCGAGGTGATCGTCCAGGCTGTGCCCGACATCGGCTATCACCACCGGGCGCAGGAGAAGATGTCCGAGCGCCAGTCGTGGCACACCTACATCCCCTACACCGATCGCGTCGACTATCTCGGCGGCGTGATGAACAACCTGCCCTACGTGATGAACGTGGAGCGCATGGCCGGCATCGAGGTGCCGCCCCGGGCGCAGGTGATCCGGGTGATGCTCTCCGAGTGCTTCCGCATCGCCAGCCACCTGCTGTTCTATGGCACCTTTGCCCAGGACGTGGGACAGATGTCGCCGGTCTTCTACATGTTTGCCGACCGCGAGCGGCTCTTCTCCATCATCGAGGCCATCACCGGCGGCCGCATGCACCCAAGCTGGTTCCGCATCGGCGGCACCGCGCAGGACTTGCCCGACGGCTGGGATCGCATGGTGCTCGACTTCTGCGACTACATGCCAAAGCGGCTGGACCATTACCAGAAGATGGCGATGGACAACCGCATCCTGAAGAAGCGCACCCAGGGCATCGGCGCCTACACCACCGAGGAAGGGCTCGACTGGGGTATCACCGGGCCTTCGCTGCGCGCCACCGGCCACGACTGGGACTTGCGCAAGAAGCGCCCGTACAGCATGTACGACGAGTTCGAGTTTGATATCCCCACGGCCGAAGCCGGCGACTCATACGCCCGCGCGGAAGTGCGCGTGGAGGAGATTCGCCAGTCCTTGCGGATCATTCGCCAGTGTGCGGAAAACATGCCCTCGGGCCCGTACAAGTCCGACCACCGCCTCACCACCCCGCCGCGCAAGGAGCGGACGATGCAGGACATCGAGACGCTCATCCACCACTTCCTGAACGTCTCCTGGGGACCGGTGATCCCGCCTTGCGAATCGGTCACCAACGTCGAAGCCACCAAGGGCTGGAACTCCTACTACTCCATCTCCGACGGCGGCACCATGACCTACCGCACCCGCATCCGCACCCCGTCCTTCCCGGCATTGCAGCAGATTCCCCTCATCAGCCGCGGCTTCATGGTCGCCGACCTGATCGCCATCATCGCCAGCATCGATTTCGTCATGGCAGACGTGGATCGGTAAGTCCCTACGCCAGCAGTCCGCGCCTGCGCCATACAATGGCGAGCGCGATTTGGGAGCTAATCGCATGCGGAGGGACGCGAGGCCAAGGACCATAACCTTCGGCCGCAAGACCCGCATGCGGCGGCGGATGACGGCGGACGCTGTGCGTCGTCAGACCTATCCGCACCCGTATCCGGATGGTTGGTACCGCATCACCCGTTCTTCGACGCTGCGCGCGGGCGAGGTGTGCTATTTCGAATGTCTCGGCCGGCAGCTTGTCGCATGGCGCGGCGAAGACGGCGAGGCGCATGTGTCGAGCGCATTCTGTCCGCATCTTGGCGCCAACCTCGCGTTCGGGCGCGTGCGCGAGGATTGCCTCGAGTGCCCGTTCCACCGCTGGCAGTTCACCGGCGACGGGCGAGTCGCGCACATCCCCTACAGCGACCAAAGGCCGGCGGGCACGTTGATCGAAATGCTGCCAGTGGCCGAGGTGTATGGCCAATTGTTCCTCTACCACCGCGGTGGTGGCCGGCAACGAAGTGCCGCCGAAGCGCCGCCGTATCCCGTGCCGCGCATCGCCGAGGTGGACGATGGCACGTTCGTCTATCGCGGTCACCACGACGGCGGGCGCGTTCGGATGCACTTGCTGGAGTTTGCCGAGAACGCGGTAGACCGAGCGCACTTCGAGCCGCTGCATGGGCAGATGCGCATTCCCTGGACGCGGCTCGGAATCCCCGGCGTCGGCATCGATCACGCTGCGCGTTGGGAGCTGGACCCGGACCTGCCTTGGAAGATGCATTTCTTCGACGATGCGGTGTTGCGCGTATTCGGACGTCGCGTCGAGTCCTCTGGCGCAAGCGCACACATCACCTTCTACGGCCCCGGCATCGCCAAGTTCCGATTCACCCTGCCCGGCAGGGGCGATATCGAGATGTACCAGACGCACCTTCCGCTCGGGGCGATGGAGCAGCACGTCCACTTCGAGTGGTTCGCCCACCGGCGGCTGCCGCGCTTGCTCGTGTGGTACGTGGTCGGCAACTGGATCACGCAGTGGCAACAGGACATCGAGATCTGGGAGAACAAGATCCACCAGCCAAGGCCCCAACTCTGCCGCGACGACGGCCCGGTGTTTCGTCTGCGCAAGTGGTACGAGCAGTTCGTGCCGGAGGATGCATGACCTTGCGTGAGCAAGGACGGCCTTCGGAGGGAAGGCATTCTGCCAACGCGCCCGAAGGGCGCGCGCAACAGCGTAGGCCCATCGAACCAAGCGCGCTGCCGCGCGCTAGGGAAGGCAGAATGCCTTCCCTCCGAGGGCCCGCCCATCACAAAGTCCGACAGACTGCTACTGCTACAACAACCGTTGCCTTCGCGGCCGCGGCCCGCCGTCCCGATGCTGTGTAGTAGGCTTGCCGCCGCCTTACACAAGCAAAGGAATGACGACAACGATGGCAGGTTTGGAGATTCATGGCTTCTGTGACGAGAAGTTCGCCGCTGTGCGGGAGGCGTTTGCGCGCAACTTCGACGAGTACGGCGATATCGGCGCGAGCTTTGCAGCCACGGTGGAAGGGGAGTTTGTGGTTGATCTCTGGGCCGGCCATGCCGACAAGGCGCGCACACGGGCGTGGGAACGGGACACCATCGTCAACGTCTATTCCACCACCAAGACCATGTCCTTCCTTTGCGCCCTCGTGCTTGCAGACCGGGGTCAGCTCGACTTTCACGCCAAGGTCACCGACTACTGGCCCGAATACGGCGCGAACGGCAAGGAGAACACCGAGGTTCGCCATTTCATGAGCCACGCCGCCGGCGTGCCGGGTTTCGATCCGGCTTTCAAGACCGCCGAGGAACTCTACGACTGGCAGCTTTGCACGGACAACCTCGCGGCACAGAAGGCGTGGTGGAAGCCTGGTGCCCAAAGCGGCTATCACGCCATCACCCAGGGCTATCTCATTGGCGAACTGGTCCGTCGCATCACTGGCCGCTCCATAGGCGCGTTCTTCCGCGAGGAGATTGCAGCGCCGCTCGGCGCGGATTTCCACATCGGCATGGACGATTCGGTGTTCCCTCGCGTCGCGGAGATGATTCCGGACGACGCGCCGGCGGGGGACGGCCCCTTCGGCGAGATGGATCCCACCTCCATCCCCGCGCGCGTGTTCGCAAGCGCCAACGCAGACACGACCGCCGTCAACACGCCGGCATGGCGCAGGGCAGAAATCCCGGCTGCTGGTGGCCACGGCAATGCCCGCGCCGTGGTGCGGGCACAGACACCGCTTGCAAACGATGGCAAGGCGTTCGGCGTGGAGCTGCTCTCCCCGGCCGGCTGCCGTCGCATCCTCGAAGAGCAGACGAACGGCCCGGATGCCGTGCTGATGCTGCCGATCCGGTTTGGCTTGGGCTATGCCTTCCCGAACGAAATGATGCCCATGTCGCCCAACGACGATGCCATGTTCTGGGGTGGCGCTGGCGGCTCCACCATCGTCGTGGACCAGTCGGCACGGGTGTGCCTTTCCTATGTGATGAACCAGATGAAGGCGGCTATCGTCGGCGACAGGCGGGGCGGTGGCCTCGGCAAGGCGTTCTACGACAGCATGTGATCGCTGGACGGCCTCAGCGCAACTGCGAAGGAAGTTGGGAAACCGTGCCGCCGGATGTGGTTCCGTCCGTACATGGGCGCGAGCGGCGGGAAACAAACATCGAAAGAGGAGAACGGACGCCGTGCTGAATGGCTGGAAGGGAATGCGCATAGTGGCAGCGGCATTGGCCTTGGCGTTGGCCAGCGCCGCGCAGACGGAGGAGAAGGAAGTGACCATCGAGCAAACGCAAATGCAGGCGGGCGAATACACCTACGACGTTCGCCGCGCCGGAGAAGGTGGCGACCTCGTCATCCTCCTGCACGGATTCCCGGAAACGTCGCACATGTGGTTGCCGCTGCTGCGACACTTGGGCGAGGCCGGCTACACGGCCATCGCGCCAGACTTGCGTGGCTACAGCCCGGGTGCCCGCCCGGAAGGTGCCGAGCACTACACCTATCCCGACATGGCTCTCGACCTCCTCGCCATGGCCGACTCTCTCGGCAAGGAGCGCTTCCATCTCGTCGGCCACGACCACGGTGCGGCGCTCGGCTGGTATGTGGCGGGCCTCTATCCGCAACGTCTGAAGAGCTGGACGGCGCTATCCGTGCCGCATGTCGATGCGTTCGGCGAAGCCATCGCAAACAACGCCGAGCAGCGGGAGCGCAGCGGCTACATGAACTTCTTCCGTCAGGTGGGCACCGCCGAGGCGGGGCTCTCGGCCAACGATTTCGAGTCGCTGCGAAACGTCTGGAGCGCGTCGCCGCCGGAGCAGGTGGCCGAGTATCTGCGCGTGTTTCGCCAACCCGGCGCCCTCACCGGTGCCCTCAACTGGTATCGCGGGGGCCTCGGCGAAGATCGCCAGCCCGTCGGCGAGATCTCGGTCCCGACCCTCCTAATCTGGGGCAACCAGGACCAGGCAATCGGTCGTCCGGGAGTCACCGCCACCCCGCCCCTCATGGCAGGCCCGTACCGTCTGGCGGAACTCGACGCCGGTCATTGGCTGATCCAGGAGGCGCAGGAGACCGTTCTGAGCGAGACCTTGGCGCACGTGCGGCAGTATCCGGACTGATTTCTCCGCCCGCTCAGAAGAATGACTGAGCCGCGACAGGATCAGGTCACGGGCGCGCTGATCGGTTGCGCGGTTGGCGATGCGCTCGGGGCGCCCATCGAAGGCTGGTCGCGGGAGCGGATTGCACCGCTCGATGGCCTGACCGCTGGCTATCGTCCCCTGGTGCATGGACGAGCCCCGAACCAGGCCCGCTATCCGCTCGGGCAATACACCGACGACACCCAGCTCACCCTCGCCATCGCCCGCAGTCTTGTGGCCGAAGCGCGGGTCGATGGCGCGGCGATCGGTCGCGAGTTCGCCGCGCTCTGGGAATCCGCCGAGATCGTCGGTGCCGGTCCCGTGGCTGACCGCGCCGTCCGCCGACTCATCGCCGGAACGCCATGGCAGGACGCCGCCCTCGCCGATGACTTGCCGCTCAACGGCGCAGCCATGCGCATCGCCCCCATTGGAATCTGGGATTGCGATGATCGCGCCAGCCTTCCGGACGACGCCACCGTCGCTAGCATCGTCACGCACAAGCATCCGCTTGCCATCGATGCCGCCATTGCCGTCGCGACGGCGGTGGCCGATGCCGTCACCATCAGCGCAGTCGACACGCCTCGTTTCCTCAACGGCGTTGCGCACGCCATCGAGACCCGAAGCCCCGAGTTTGGCGAGCACATCCGTCGAATCCGCGCGTGGCTCGAACTGCCCGAAGACGACGCTCTACAAGCCATCGCCAGCACGGGCGGTGGCCGGATACGCGATGGCTTCGGCATCCCGGCCCTCGCCGAACCCACGGCGCTCGCAGCGCTCTACGCCTTCCTCAAGTCCCCCACCGACTACATCGCCACCATCGATACCACGCTGCGCATCGGCGGCGACGTGGACACCATAGCCGCCATCGCCGGCGCCATCAGCGGCGCCCACAACGGCCTCGGGGTCATCCCGTCCGATCTGGTGAGAAGCGTCAAGGACAGCGCAGCAATTCTCGGCCTAGGAAGAAGGCTCTTCGACATTCGCTTCGGCTAGTTGGCATTGGCGAGTCCTCCTCGTACAAAGTCCGCCGGCAACCACCGAAGCAAACACCCCTGCCGTGCGAGGGCCTCTGGACGGAGAGGTGGGGGCTGGGGCCAGACGCCGAGCGCTAGCGAGGGGTTTGGCGGCGCCCGCCCTCCAAGCGTGCCGAAGGCGCGCACGCAGCGGAGCCGGCCAAGGCCACCGCGAGCAAGCGTTCCAGATAACGCCAACAAAGCGCCAGCGCCGGCAAGCAAACCCATGCGGGCGCAACGGAGGGCGGGCGCCTCCCTCCGCGGCCCGCGCTTGTTCGACGACTAGAAGCGGATGCGCACTCCTGCCTCGAGGGTTCGGCCTGGCAGGGGCGCCAAGTCCTTGATGGACGAGACGTGTTCGCGCTGTTCTTCGTCCGTGAGGTTGCGGCCTTGGAGGAAGAGCTCCAAGCCTTGGGCGGCCGGGAGCCGGTAGCCGATGTAGGCGCGCACGTCCGTCCAGCCATCCGTTGGCAACTCGTTCACAGCCACGTCGTCGCTGTCACCCATCCGGCGGTAGCTGAGCGAAGCGGTGAGGTCGCCCCAGTTGCTGTCGATGCCTAGGCCGATGCGAGATGGCGGCAGGCGGGGCATGTTGCCGTTGCCGGAGATGTCGAGCTCCGCGTCCACGAAGTCGTACATCAGCTTGAGGGTCACATCGCCGTTGTCGAATTCAAGCCACTTGTATTCGACAGCGAGATCAAGGCCCACGAACGAGGCGTCGTCCTGGGCGTAGGCGGCCACGGGAAGCTCGTCCTCCTCCTCGCCGGTCCAATGCTGATAGATGAAGTTGGCGAAGCCGTTGCGGTACGCGGTGGCGTGGAACGAGAACCGTTCCGTGGTACGGCTCAGCGTTGCCGCCAGGTTGGTGGCACGTTCGGCACCCAAGCTCGCGTCACCGATCTCGAACGACTGCGTGGCGAGGTGGGGGCCGTAGGAGAACAGCTCCTCGATCACCGGTGCACGGCTTGAGATGTCGGCGCGGAAGCCCCACTGCCATTCGGACTCCGTGGGGATGAAGATGCCGACGGAGGCGGACCACGGAGTGAAGTGCTCGCTGCCATGGGGCGGCTCTACCTCTCCTTCGTGCTCGTCTTCTTCGTGGTGGTGGTCTTCGGCCTCTTCATGATGGTCGTGCTCGGCTTCCTCGAGGTGGTCGGCGTCGTGGGTCACCCGGCCGAGTCGAAGGCCCGCGTCCATGTCGAAGCCGTCGAAGGCGAACTGCCCCACCCAAAAGACAGCGAGGGAGTCGGATTGGGTTGGTGGAACGAACGCCTCCTCGCCCACGACCGAATAGTCGCGACCGCTGAACTGCAAGCCGAACACCGTGCCGGCCGCCAGATCATCGTCCACGAGTTCAACGCGCCCTTCGTAGGCGTCATTCGTGAAGCGCGTGCCCACGACACCGTTGGGTTCGAGCTCGACGTGTTCGTAGTCGTTGCGGCCCATGCGGAAGTTGAGGGCTGAGAAGCCGGCGAAGGGGTCGCGCAGGCCCACTTCCACGTCGATTCGGGTCTGTTCCAGATCGAGGGTGGGGTTGCCTTCTTCCTCCTCGTGGTGCTCGTCCTCGTCTTCGTGTTCGCCCTCGTGCTCGTCTTCGTCCTCGGCGTGCTCTTCCTCGTGGTCGTGGTGCTCTTCCTCGTGGTCGTGGTGCGCGTGGCTGTGGCCGGGAAGGCCGAACAGGGCGCGGTTGGTGCTGATGGCAACGCCGGCGAAGCCGCGCTCGCCGATGAACGAGGCGCCCAAGGCGCCGCCGGACATTTCGAGCTGGCTGCCGGGAACGTGGCCGTAGGCTTCCTCTTCTTCCTCGTGCTCGTCGTGATCTTCCTCGTCTTCGTGATGCTCTTCGGCATCCTCGTCGTGGTCTTCGCCCTCATGGTCGTGTTCGTGCTCTTCGTGCTCCTCCATCGCCCGGAGTCGCGCCGACTCGGCGAAGCCGGGGATGTCGTATTCGCCGGCGTCACGGGTGTAGGCATCGAGGTGCCAGGCGAAACCGCCGCCGCCGCCGTCTACGCGCACGGCGCCGGTCTGGCGTTCGCCGTTGTCGCTGGCGCGCAGCTCCGCACGGCCTTGGATGCCGTCTGGCACCGTGTGCGGAATACGCCCGGTGTGAACGTCCACCACACCGCCGATGGCGCCGGAACCGTACAGCAGAGTGCCCGGACCCTTCAGCACTTCGACGCGGTCGGCGATGAAGGGCTCCACCGTGGTGGGGTGGTCTTGGCTGGTGACGGACGCATCCATCGTGTCGATGCGGTCTTCCATGACTCGGACTCTCGCGCCGGCCAAGCCATGCACCACGGGGCGACCGGCTGCCTGGCCGAAGGAGGTCGCATGGATGCCCGGCTCGTCGGCAAGCGTTGCGCCGATGCTCGGCTCGACCTGGCGGCGCAGCTCTTCGCCTTCGACTACTGTGGTGGTGTCTGCCAACCCTTCGCCGGACAACGGGTGGGCCTGAACTTCGATGACTTCGAGGTCGTCTGCCGCATCTGTGGCGGCGGAACCACTTGTTTCTTGGGCGAAGGCTACCGGTGCCCACGCCACGACCACCGCGGCGGCCACGCGTCCAAGCAGTTTCATGCTTTGCTCCCCTTGTCTTGCCTAGCTACGGCGGCATACGACGCGATTGCGCCGGTTGCAGTGGTTAGGCAGGAGTTGGGGGCGCTCGGGAATGGTGCGTGAAACGTGGTGCTCTCGACGCTGCGCAGGCACGTGCGCTGGCCTGCGAGTCTTGGAAGAGGGCAAAGCGTATGGCGCTGGACAGTTCGAATGTACCGTCCACTTCCACCAGGATGCAGCGCAGGCACTCATCCTCGACATGCATGTGGGCAACGGAGATGTCCGAGACCAACCCAAGCACGGCGCACACTGCAACGGCGTGTGCAAACGAGCGTAGGCGAAATGAGCGCACTGGCATGGCGGGCTTTATACCACCATCGTTGCCTTGGCGTGGCCTCGGAGGGAGGGCGAGACGCCATCCTTCTGAGGGCTGACACCGAGTCGAGTCACCACGGCATCAAACGTGTTGCGCATGTAGGGACCCGGCAGCGACGGGCATGTCCCCCCCTACGAGGAAGAGCATCTGCTATGTTGCTACGCTGACAGGCAAATTGTTTGTGGCTAAACCGTCATGTCATGGATACGGTTGCTATTGGGCGTGCAACGCACATGCATCAAGGACGGTCTAGCTGGCCGGCGCCATTGGCCTCGCCGCGCTGATCGTCCGGCCGTTCCGTGCCGGGGCCTTGAAAAGCGGCTTTGATAATCTGATGCCAAACACGTGAGGGCGACAAACGCGGGGATGTCCGGCCCTGGAACCTTGGTGCGATAGTGATAGACGTACGGATCGACAACCCGCCACTGCACGGTCGCTTTGGCGTCTGTGATGCTGGGCGTCGTCGTCTTTGCGCTAGCACCGTTCGCCTGACGTTCTCCTTCTAGGCACGAGCGAACGCCCCGGTGAACGCATCCGCTCCGGTGCTGCTCGTGGCGTACTCGGGCGTCGTCTTGCTGGCTTCGCTGGTCGGTGGGCGGCTGTCCGAGTACGGTGCGATGACGCACACGCGCACCCAGTTGGTGATGAGTCTGGTGGCCGGGTTCTTGCTTGGCGTGGCGCTGTTCCATCTGCTTCCGCACAGCCTCGCGTGGATACCGGGGCCGGACGCCATAGACATGGCAATGTTGTGGGCGGTGCTCGGTATGGTGGCGATGATCGTGCTGCTGCGGGCCTTTCCGTTCCATCAGCACGACTTCAGCGCCGAGGCGTACAGCCGCGACCGAGACGACCGCGCGGACCGGCATGGGCTGGCGGGCATTGCGTTGGGGCTCAGCCTCCATGCCGTGACCGAAGGAATCGCGCTGGGGGCGAGTGTGCGCGTCAGCCTGACGCAAGAGGGGGTGCTGCCGGGACTCGGAGTCTGCCTCGCCATCCTGCTGCACAAGCCGCTCGACGCATTCTCCATCACCGCGATGATGAAGCATCGCGGCAAGGGGCGTCGGGCGCGGTTCGTGGCCAACCTCGGCTATGCCGTGATCTGCCCGCTGGCGGCGGTGGTTAGCTACTTCGGCGCGGGGATGCTCGACGCGGCGGCGCAGGGACCGGCTCTGGGCTACGGGCTTGCGTTCGCAACCGGGGCCTTTCTTTGCATTGCGCTCAGCGATCTGCTGCCGGAGGTGCACTTCCACAGTCACGACCGCGGCAAGCTGTTACTGGCGCTGCTGGTGGGGACTGGTTTGGCTTACACGCTTTACTTCGTTGAGGGGAGTGCCTCGCACGTGCACCAGTGAGCCGGCGTAGGGCGCTGGCAAGGCCAGCACGGGCGACCACAAGGGTGGCCCCCTACGGGACCAATGCACCAGCAACACCCTCCGCTCCGCAGGGGCAACGCATGCGCCGTTTCGGCATTGAACTGTGGCAGGCAGAATGGCGTCGCTCCGAAAGCCCTTCTTGTCGGCGCTAGGGTGGTTGTGTGGTGACCCGTTTCGTACTTCGTCGGCTGCTGTTTGCCTTGGTGACGGTGTGGGCGGTGGTTTCGGTGACGTTCTTCCTGCTGCGGTTGGCACCGGGCGGGCCGTTCGATGGCGAGCGGCCTCTACCGCCGGCGGTGGAGGCGAATCTTCGTGCCGTCTACCACTTGGATGAGTCGCTACCGCGTCAGTACGTGCGCTATGTGGCGTCAGTTGTGCGCGGGGACTTGGGACCATCGTTTCGGCAGCGCGACTTCTCCGTGAACGAGCTGCTCGGGCGTGGCCTGCCGGTGAGTCTGGCCGTGGGTGGGGTGGCCCTTGCGTTTGCGCTCGGCGTGGGCATTGCGGCCGGCGCGTGGGCCGGCTGGCACCGAGATGGGCCCAGCGACCGGGCGGTGGCGCTGCTGGCGACGGCGGGGCTTGCCTTTCCGCCCATCATCGTCGCACCCGTGCTGGTGCTGGTCTTCGCCGTCACGCTGCGCTGGCTGCCGGCCGGCGGCAACGACACGGCAGTGCACTACCTGTTGCCGGCGGTGGCGCTTGGGCTGCCCTTTGCCGCTGCGTTCGCCCGGCTGGCGCGCGGTGGCGTCATCGAGGCATTGGCGAGGCCCCATGTGCGGACGGCTCGTGCCAAGGGGTTGCCGGAACCGCGCATCTTCCTGCGTCATGTGGCGCCGGTGGCGGCGCTGCCGGTGCTTTCCTTTCTGGGCCCCGCGGCAGCGGCAATGTTGGCAGGGTCGATGGTGGTGGAGGAGGTGTTTTCGCTGCCGGGTCTCGGCCGCTATTTCGTGCAAGGAGCGCTGAACCGCGACTACACGCTGGTGATGGGCACGGTGATCGTCTATGCGGGGCTGGTGCTGACGTTCAACTTTCTCGTGGACGTGGGCTATTCGCGGCTGGACCCGCGCATTCGCCATGCGTAGGGCACTTTTCGGCACGAAACTGTCGAGCGCCTGTGTGGCCCTTCTGTTGGTGATCGTTGGCGGGGCTCTTTCGGGCCCTTGGCTCGCGCCCTGGCCGGCGGACGAAATCGACTGGGACGCCATCGACCAAGCCCCGAACGCCGTGCATTGGTTCGGCACCGATGGCGTCGGGCGTGACCTCTTCGCCCGTACGTTGGACGGGGCCCGCACATCGCTTGCGATTGCTGCGCTCGCGACCATGGTGAGCACCTTGATCGGCATTCCTTGGGGTGCCGCCGCCGGCTATCTCGGCGGCGGGGTGGATCAGGCCATGATGCGGGTGGTGGACGGCATGTATGCCCTGCCCTTCGTGTTGCTGGTGATCCTCTTGGTGGTGGCGTTTGGCCGCAACATCCTGCTCTTGTTCGTGGCCCTGGGCGCCGTGTCGTGGCTCGACATCGCCCGCGTCGTGCGCGGCCAAACGCTCGCCGCGAGGCACGAAGCCTACGTCGATGCCGCCCGAGCGCTCGGTGCCGGCCGCTGGCGGGTCATCCTCCGCCACATCATCCCCAACGTCATCGGTCCGGCCGTGGTGTATGCCACTCTTGCGATTCCCGGCGTCATCATCGCCGAGAGCTTCATCAGCTTCCTGGGGCTCGGCGTGCAGGAGCCGCGCACGAGCTGGGGCATGCTGATCGCCGAGGGCGCCCGCAACATGCACTCCTCGCCGTGGCAGCTGCTGTTCCCCGCCGCGTTGCTGGCAATGGCACTGTTCGCAATCAACATCCTGGGCGACCGACTACGAGACGCCTGGACCGGCGCCGAGCCGCAAACGCAGCGCCGCTTCTACGGCTGAGGCCCGTAGGGCGATAATGCCGCCGGCCTAGGACGAGGTTCAATCCATGACCATCAGCGCGGGCATCGGCATCGCCAACTTTCCGTTCGCGGACGCGCGCGGTTTCTGGCGCTGGGTGGACTTGTGCGAGGCTGGCGGCATCGACTCCATCTGGCAGTCCGACCGACTCATCAGCCGCGACCCCAACCTCGAATGCATGAGCGTGATGGCCGCGCTCGCCGGCGCCACCAAGCGCATCAAGTTCGGCATGAATGTGGCGAGCCTGGGGCTGCGCGATCCGGTGCTCACCGCCAAGCAGTGCGCCACCATCGACGTCCTGTCAGACGGTCGCCTGCTGCCGGCGTTTGGCCTCGGCAGCACGCGCTCACGCGACTACACCGCCACCGGCGTTGCTACGCGTCGGCGCGGCAAGCGCATGGACGAGGCGATGCAGATCATGTCGCGGCTTTGGGTGGAAGAGGCGGTGACGTTCGAGGGCGAGCATTTTCGGCTCGACTCGGCGTCGATTTCGCCACGTCCGGTGCAAAGCCCGTTGCCGCTTTGGGTTGGCGGAAGCGCCAAGCAAGCCATTGAACGCACGGCGCGCTGGGGCACGGGCTGGCAGGCCGGCATTGCCTCGGCCGGGAATGTTGGCCCGGTGGTGCGGGCGATCAAGGCCCGCGCTGCCGAACTCGGTCGCAGCATCGATGAGGATCATTTCGGCGCCGGTTTCGGGTTCCGCTTCGGCAGCCCGGACGAACCCATCATGCGGCGCTACATCGATGGCTTCACTCGCAGCACGGGACAGCCGCCGGACGCCTTCACGGCAGTGGGCGGGGTGGAGGAAATCATGGCGCTCTTGAGGGGCTTCCACTCGGCTGGAGCGCACAAGTTCATCCTGAGGCCCATCGCGAATGGCGCTGACGAGATGATGGGGCAAACGCAGCGGTTGATCGAGGAGGTGCTGCCGGAGGTGGCGGCTCTGAATTGACCGCCCCGCCTATACGGGGCCGTAGTTGCGAGCGAACGCGAGCACGAAGGCCAGCAGTTCGCGCCAGCGAACCGTCGACGCGCCCTTCAGGGCACGCAAGCGCATGAGGAAGGCCACCCGAAGAAGGGCGACGCATGCGTCGCCCCTACGGTCCGGGACATGACCGACACCTTCCTGTAGGGGCGACGCATGCGTCGCCCTGTCCGGTAGTCGAGTGCATCGCCGCCAAGTCCGACAGACTGCTAGCGCTTGAGCAAGGACGGGCCGGAGGGAAGGCATCCTGCCTTCCCTAGCGCCGATAGGCGCTTTCTCCCTGCAAATCGCGGTCGGCGCGCCAGGAGGCGCGCAGGGAAGGCAGGATGCCTTCCCTCCAAAGGCCGTCCCGCGCCGAGTCGATCGGTGGGTTCAATGTGGGCGGGGCAAGCCCCGCGCCTACGGAGTTTCTTCGCGTTGCTCCTTGCGGATGGACTCGGCTAAGTCCTCCCGCTGGCGCACGTAATCCTCATACGGCGGAACGATGCGTGCGTGGCAACGTTCGCGCAGGGTGCGGTTGTGGATCGCGTCGCATTGGGAGCGGGCGTGGGGCGTGTCGGGTTCTTGCAGCACGGCGTAGCCGACTTCGGCGCAGGACGACAGCAGCGCCGAGGCCACGAGGGCCGCCGCTGTCAAGCACACCAGGCCCGGAAGTTCTCGCGCCGCGCTTGCCGTCACGCCCCGAAGCTCCAGTTTCTGCAAGCTACCACGATGCGGTCATGGCCGCGCTTTGCGCGGATGCGGGTGGGCAATGCCTTGTCGCCCCGCACGGGCACTTCCACCTGCCAACCCGCCTGCTCGAATGCGACGAAACGGCCCCCGCTATCGTGCGATGCCGTCTGCCACGGCAATGCCGGCGACGGTGCGCCGCGAATCCAGTGCGACAGCACGGCGACCGGTACAGACCAACCTAGCTCTCGCTGCATCAGCGCTTCGGGGTTGGTGCCGGCAATGCGCTCGCCAGCCGCGTTGACGATGGCGAAGGAGCCCTCATCACCTTGGATTCGCGTGCGCTGGCTCCCCAGCGGCCCCCAGAACTCGACCTCGTAGGAGCCCTTTCGCTGCCACCAGACAAACGACGCCGAAGCCCCGCCGGCAGCACCCCGCACGCTGATCTTGCCTTCCACCCGAAAGACCAGGTCCTCCATCCCCTGATCCGGCGTTGGAGCGCGCCCGGCACACCCGGCCAAGACCGCCATGACGAGGCACAGCAGCCATGCGCCGGCGAAGGGGGACCTGTGGAGGAACGGCGGTCCGTCCACGGCGAAAGCGCCCACAATGTTATGATGCTTGTCCACGTCGGATTCGAGCCGTTCGGCTCCCACTAGCGTCGCCATGCCCATTCTGGCGTTTGGCCTGAATCATCGCACCGCTCAAATCGATCTGCGCGAACGGGTGGCGTTTGCGGAGTCGGACCTGCCGGCTGCGCTGAAAGCGCTCTCAAGCAAGACACCGGGCATCACTGAAGCGGTCATCCTCTCCACCTGCAACCGCACGGAAATCTACTGCGTCCTCAGCGATGCCGCCGCCGAGGTTCCCGTCGCCGCCAGCAACGGTTCGGCCACAGCCAACGGCCACGCCCACGCACCACTGCCACTCGTGGGGCGGTGGCTGGCCGAGGCGAGCGGCCTCGAGCCCGAGCGGCTGCAGGAGGTTGCCTATGTGCATCGGGACGAGCAAGCGGCTTGGCACATGATGCGCGTCGCCTCCGGCCTCGATTCGCAAGTGCTCGGCGAGCCCCAGATCATGGGCCAGGTGAAGGTCGCCTACGAGAGTGCCCGCGAGACGGGCACCGTGGGTTCGGAACTCGGTCTCATGGTGGAAACGAGCCTTCGCATCGCCAAGCGCGTGCGCACCGAGACGGCAATCGGCCGCAACCCAGTCTCGGTTGCCTATGCGGCCGTCACCCTGGCGCGGCGCATCTTCGCAGACCTCGGTTCCGCCCACGCGCTCTTGATCGGTGCCGGCGAAACCATCGACTTGGTGGCGCAGCACATGCAGCGGGCTGGCATCACGGCCATCAGCGTCGCCAATCGCACGCTCGAGCGAGCGACCGCCTTGGCATCCCGATTGGGCGGCGATGCCATGCTCCTCACCAGCGTTGCCGACCGGCTCGCCGAGTTCGACATCGTCGTGAGTTCCACAGCGAGCCCTCTGCCGGTGATTGGCAAGGGCACGGTGGAGCGCGCCGTCAAGCGGCGGCGGCACAACCCGGTCTTCATGGTGGACATCGCCGTGCCCCGAGACATCGAGCCGGAAGTGGGAGAGCTTTCCGATGTCTATCTCTACTCCATCGACGACCTGACCGAGATCATCGGCGAAAACCTTGCGGGTCGCGAAAGCGCCGCCGCCGACGCGGAAGAGCTGGTGGCGCAAGGCACCGCCGAGTACGCCCGCGAGCGCCGCATGCGCGCCGGCCAAGCAGTGCTGCGCCAATACCGCGCCGAGGCGCAGGAGCTGCGCGACGCGGCGCTCGCGGCGGCAAGGCGGCGGCTCGATGCCGGCCAGGAACCCGACCAGATCATGGAACGGCTGGCTGCCGACCTCACCAACAAGCTCCTGCACCGGCCCACGGTGGCAATCCGCCAGGCGAGCGCACACGAGGACGAGGCCGTCCTTGCGTGGCTGCGCGAGCACTATTCCTCCTGAAGGTGCGTCATGGCGACGTCAGCGAAAGCGTTGGAGCCACGCGCCACGCGAGGGCGTGAGACGACGCCGGCCCTTGCCGACTCTCTGCGCCGCAAGCTCGAGGAACTCGACGAGCGTCAGGAAGAGCTCGCTCATCTTCTGGGCGAGGCCGAGGTGGTCAACGACCGGCAGCGGTTTGCGGCGCTGTCGCGAGAGTTCTCCGAGCGCACGCCCGTCGTGCAGGCCTTCGCCGCCTATCGTCGCCTAGAGGAGGACCTTGCCGAGGCGCAGAGCCTGGCCGACGAACCCGACGAGGAACTGCGCCAACTCGCGCGCGAGGACATGGCCGAGATTGGCGACAGGATGCGTGCCACGACTGCCGAACTGAAGACGCTGCTGATTCCCAAGGACGAACGCGACGACAGCAACGTATTTCTCGAAATCCGCGCCGGCACCGGCGGCGACGAGGCGGCGCTCTTTGCCGGTGATCTCTATCGCATGTACGCCCGCTATGCCGATGCCCGTGGCTGGCGCCTGCGCCCCCTCTCCGAAAGTGCCGGCGAGCAAGGCGGCTTTCGCGAAGTGGTTCTCGGCGTCGAGGGGCAGGCGGTGTACGGCAGCCTGCGCTACGAATCCGGCATTCATCGGGTGCAGCGGGTCCCAGAAACCGAGGCAAAGGGGCGCATCCATACCTCCGCCTGCACGGTGGCGGTGCTGCCGGACATCGCCGAAGTCACCGAGGTGGAAATCGCCCGCGACGAGCTTCGCGTGGACACGTTTCGCGCCTCTGGCGCTGGCGGTCAGCACGTCAACAAGACTGATTCGGCCGTGCGCCTCACCCACCTGCCCACGGGGATCGTGGTGGAGTGTCAGGACGAACGCTCGCAACTCAAGAACCGTGCCCGTGCCATGCAGCTCCTGCGGGCACGCCTGCTCGACGCGGCGCAGGAGAAGCAGAAATCGGAGCAGGCCGCCGAACGCCGCACGCAGGTGGGTTCCGGCGACCGTTCCGAGAAGATCCGCACCTACAACTTCCCCCAAGGTCGGGTCACCGACCACCGCATCAACCTGACGCTGCATTCGCTCACCGACGTGATGTCGGGTGAACTGGACCAGCTGATTCTGCCGCTGAGGCAAGAACGCCAGGCGGACGCCTTGCGGGCGATGGCCGAGGCGTGACGGCGTTGCAGGAATGCCCGAGTCCGCTCGGAACCGTGGGCGCGTGTACGGCATTCGCCCGTGCCAGGTTGTCGCGAGTGGATGCCGATGCGCTAACCGCCGCCGCCTTGGGCCTCACCCGGGCCCACCTCCATGCCTTTCCGGAAAGAATGGTGCCGACCGCAGCTAGCAGTTGCCTTGCCGATTGGGTGGAACGGCGGTTGCGGGGCGAGCCTGTGGCATACATGGTCGGCCAGCGGGAGTTCTGGAGCTTGGCGGTTGCGGTGGACCCGCGCGTCCTCATTCCACGCCCAGACACCGAGACGCTGGTGGAAGCCGCTTTAGAGCGCATTGGCGACGGCGCGAGTGTGCTCGATCTTGGCACCGGCTCCGGCTGCATCGCTCTCGCCATCAAGAGTGAACGTCCAAACGCGCAAGTGCTCGCCACCGACATCGATCCAGACTGCATCGAGGTTGCTAGGCGCAACGCCGAATCACTCGGGCTCCACCTGCAAACCCGCATCGCAGACGCCTTCTGCGGCGTGCCCGGGAAGTTCGACGCCGTGGTCACCAATCCGCCTTACATCGAGCCGGGCGACCCCCACCTGACGCGTGGCGACCTGCGCTTCGAGCCGCGCCATGCCTTGGTGGGTGGCCTCGCCACCATCGCCCGCATCGTCCGTGCCGCCCCCGCGCACTTGAACCGGGGCGGCTGGCTCGTCCTCGAACACGGCTTCGATCAGGCGAACGCCGTCAGGGCTTTGTTCGAGACCGCTGGGCTCGAGGATGTGGCTTGCGTTCAGGACCTCGCCGGGCACGACCGGGTCACCTGTGGCCACGCACCGTGAACGACGACGAACTGCTGCGCTACAGCCGCCAGATCATGCTGCCGGAGATCGACGTTGCCGGTCAGGAGGCCTTGCTGAGCGCCAGCGCAGCCATCGTTGGCCTCGGCGGCCTCGGCTCTCCCGTTGCGTTCTATCTCGCTGCCTGCGGCTTTGGTTCCCTGACTCTCGTGGACCACGACGTCGTGGACGCATCGAATCTCCAGCGTCAGATCGTCCACACCGAAGACGCCATCGACAGCGCCAAGGTAGCGTCCGCCGCCGAGCGCATCGCCCGTCTGAATCCCGAGACCGACGTTCGCACCATCCCGCGCAAGCTCGACGGCGACGAGCTCCAGCAATTGGCGAGGGAGGTGGACGTGGTGCTCGACGCCACCGACAACTTCCTCGTCCGCTATGCCATCAACGACGCCTGCGTCGCCGCAAGAACACCCTTGGTTTCCGGCGCGGCCATCCGCATGGAAGGGCAGGTCGCCGTCTTCGACCCCCGTGTGGAAAACGCCCCCTGCTATCGCTGCCTCTACCGCGACGGCACCGATGCAGCCCTCAACTGCGCCGAAAACGGCGTCGCCGCGCCAGTGGTCGGCATCATTGGCTGCATCCAAGCCATGGAAGCCATGAAACTGGTCACCAACGTCGGCGAAACACTAGCCGGCTATGTCCTCTACCTGGATGCCCTGCGCATGGAATGGCGCAAGCTCCGTCTGCCGAAGGACCCAACCTGCCCGACTTGCTCGGCTGCGGGGTGACAGGAGAGGTGGACGGCCACGGGCGCGGGTAGGGACGCACCCTCGCCCAAAGCTCCCTCGGCATGGCCGCCCCCCAACGAGGGGCGGTCGTGCCGTTTACCGAAGGTGAGCCTAGAAGCGCATGCGCAGTCCTGCTTCTACCGTGCGGCCGGGTTGGGGCACCATGTCCTTTACGACCGAGGTGTGCAGGCGCTGTTCGTCGTCGGTGAGGTTGCGGCCGGCGAGGAACAGGTCGACCGTGCTTTCGCCGGGGCGGAAGCGCCAAGCGATGCGGGCGCGGAGGTCGTCGTAGGAGTCCGTTGGCAGTTCGAACTCCGCCACTTCGTCCTGTTCGGAAGCCCGGATGTAGTCGACGTTAGCGCGCAGGCGGTTGCCTGTGAACTCTAGCGAGACGCCGACGCGGGAAGGGGGCATGAGGGGCAGGTTGTCGTTGCCGGCAACGTCGATTTCTGGCGACACCAGGTCGTAGAAGGCACCGAGATCAAGCGTTCCGGCGCCCCATTCGGCGACGGTGAGGCGGCCTTCCACCTCGAAACCTGTGAACGTCGCGTCGGCTTGGGAGTAGCGGCGCACGTCGAAGCCTTCCCTCTCCTCGCCCGTGGCGCCTTGGTAGATGAAGCCGGCAAAGCTCGTGTAGTAGGTCGTCCCGACCAAGGACCAGCCTTCGTCACCGCCGGTGAGGGTGGCCGCCAGATTGCGGGCCTGCTCGGTGTCGAGGTTGGGGTCGCCCACCTCGAAGACGCCCGTGCCGGGGTGCGGGCTGTCCGAAAAGAGTTCCTCGCCCACCGGCGCACGGGACGAGTAGTCGGCCAGCAGGCTGCCCTGCCAGTTCGGGCTGAACGGCGCGATGAGGCCCATCGAAGCGCTGAACCCGCCGAAGTCGCGGCTCTGGCCGTTTGCGGGACTGTGTTCGACGCGGTCGTAGCGCACCCCCGCTTCGAGACCGAGGTCGCCGAGGGAGCGCTCGCCGACCCAGAAAAAACCGCTCGACGAGGTGTCAACCGGGGGCGTGAAGGCTTCTTCGCCTTCCACGGAGAACTCGCGGTTGCCGAGCTGCATGCCGATGGCGCCACGCCAGCCGCCCATCGGCTCGTGGTCCAGTTGCGCGCGTCCTTCCCAGGCGCTGTTCGAGAACGCCGTTCCGACCTCGCCAGCTTCGTTTTCCACGTGCTCGTAGTCGTTGATGCCGAGCCGAAGGCTCAGGCTCTCGAAGCCGTCGAACGGGTCCACAAGACCCGCCTCCAGGTCGATGCGTGTCTGCTCGAGGACGACGACGGGAGGACTCTCCTCGCCATGGTGATCCTCGTCTTCGTGGTCGTCGTGCTCTTCGTGAGCGTGTTCCTCGTCGTCGTGGTGCTCCTCCTCGTCGTGGTGCCCCTCTTCGTGGTGGTCGTCGTGCTCGTGGTGGGCATGGCTGTGACCGGGAATGCCGTACTCCGAGTCGAGGCCGCTGATGGAGATTCCACCGAAGCCGCGCTCGCCGACGAAGGAAAAGCCGACGGAACCGCCGCGGGTCTCGGAGGCGCTGCCGGGCACGGTTCCGAAGGCTTCTTCTTCCTCCTCGTGCCCTTCCTCGTCGTGATGATCCTCCTCGTGTTCGTGGTCATCGTCCTCGTCGTGGGCTTCTTCCTCGTGCCCATGCCCTTCCTCGTCGTGCCCTTCCGCGGCGTGCAGCGCTGCGGATTCGGCGTAGCCGGGAATGTCGTAGTCGTCGGACTCACGGGAGAAGGCGTCAACGTGCCATGCAACGTTGCCGCTGCCGCCGTCGAGCCGGAAGCTCCCGTTCTTGCCGCTGCCATTGTCGGAGCCGCGCACGTCGAGGGCTCCGTGGATGCGCTCCGGCACTTCGTTCGGAATGCGTCCGGTGTGGACATCGACCACGCCGCCGATGGCGCCGGAGCCGTAGAGCAAGGTTGCCGAACCCTTCAGGATCTCCACCCGCTCGGCGAGGAAGGGGTCCACCGTGACCGCGTGGTCGCCGCTGCTGACGGAAACGTCCAGCGTGTCGATCTGTTCTTCCATGATGCGCACGCGCGCGCCGCCGAGGCCGCGAATGACGGGCCGGCCCGCGCCTACGCCGTAGGCACTGTTGTGGATGCCCGGCTCGTTGCCGACGGTAGCACCGATGGTGTCCACCATTTTGCGTTCAAGTTCATCGGCCGTTAGCACATCGCTCGCTTGCGCGAGTCCTTCTTCCCCGAGCGGGTGCGCCGTGACGATGACCTCCTCTACCTGCGGCGGTTGTTCCGTGGGCGTCTCCGCGCCCGACGCGGCCACGCCAAGGCAGGCTGCGGCGAGGAAAAGTCTTTGCATGCGATTCATGTGCATCTCCAAAAAACACGAACAGGCGCAACGCCGGGGAGGGTTGCGCACTCGATTGCTTCGCGGTCAGGAGATCGGTGGGGCGCGGGGGTGGGGGACCTCGTAGGGACGGGCAGAAACGGTGGCCGAAGCTAATAGCAGGTTGCTGCACCGGCGCCATGCGGACGGTCGTGCATCAAGCAGCGCAACCTCCCCAACGTGGCCCGGTTCGGAGATTGCGCAGACCGCACAGACCTCCTCTTCGTCCTCACCGACGTGTAGGTGCGTGTCGGCAACCGAGTGCCCAATGCACAGCACCAACGCGGCAACGCAAACCCACCGCTGCAACTGCTGCCTTGGTGTTGGTGCCACGCCCGTCATGGTTTGCCGATTGAAGCCGCCGATGTGAGGAACAGTATGTTACAACATATCATTTCCATTCGGGCGCGCGCGCCCAAGGTCGGCCTTCACGAGGGACGGCCCCCATAGACCTCCGCCTGTCGGACTTGGCGATGGGACGGTTCTCGGAGGGAAGGCATTCTGCCTTCCTTGGCGCCGTCAGGCGCCCCTTCCTTCACAGACCTCGCACTCGGCGCACCTGACGGTGCGCAGGGAAGGCAGAATGCCTTCCCGCCCAAGGCCCGCCCGTCACAAGTCCGACAGCCTCCTAGGTGGACCGACCTCGAAGCCGTATTGCTCTCTCAGGTGGCGGGCCAGCTTGGGTTGCACGGTGGCCACTCGGCAGCCGGGGGAAAGGGCGGACATCATCGTCACGCCGATGTCCGTCAGGCCGCAGGGGTTGATGCGGGAGAAGGGCTCGAGGTCCATGTCCACGTTGAGGGCGAGGCCGTGATAGCTGCAGCCGTGGCGGATGCGCAGGCCCAAGGCGGCGATCTTGTCGTTGCCGACATAGACGCCGCGGGCGTCGGAGCGACCGACCGCGTCGATGCCATGTTCGGCCAAGAGGGTCACGATCGCTCGTTCGATGCCGTTCACCAACTCGCGTACAGAAAGCCCCAGGCGGCGCAAGTCCAGCATCAGGTAGCCGACGATCTGGCCGGGTCCGTGGTAGGTCACCTGGCCGCCGCGGTCGCTTTGCACCACGGGAATGTCCCCGGGGGCAAGGACGAACTCGCTTCGGCCCGCTTGGCCTTGGGTGAAGACTGGAGGATGTTGGGTGAACCAGAGCTCGTCCACGGTGTCGGCACCGCGCGCATCGGTGAACTCGCGCATGGCGCGGAACACCTCGTTGTAGTCGCGTAGCCCTAGGTCACGGACGTGCAGCGAAGGCATGGCCTTCTGCGAAGGGGGGCCGGGTCTTTGCGTCACCATTGCCCGCCCACGCTGCTGCGCCTAGCCAATGAGGTCTCGGAAGAAAAGATAGATGCCGTCCCACGCGCGGGAGAAGAAGCCGGCTTCCGGCACCGCCGCTCGCGCCAACAGGGGCGCGCTGGCTAGCGTTTCGCCGTCGAGCACCAGCCGCATCTCGCCCACCTGGGCGCCGACCTCGATGGGCGCTTCGAGCACCGGCGGCAGGTCGATGACGGTTTCCATCTCCTCCTGGCGCCCGCGCGGGAAGGTGGCGTGCAGTTCCTCGACTCCCAGTGCAACGCTCTCCTCTTCGCCGTACCACACTTCCGGCGTCGCCAACACATCTTCGGCGCTGTAGATGCGCTTCGTCTCGAAATAGCGGAAGCCCCAGGACAGGAGTTTCTGCGTCTCCCGCGAGCGGATGTCGGCGCTGTCGGTGCCCATCACGGCGGTGATGAGGCGCATCCCGCCGCGTTCTGCCGAAGCCACGAGGCAAAAGCCAGCAGCATCGGTGAGGCCGGTCTTGACGCCGTCCACGGAATCGTCAAGCCACAACAACTGATTCCGGTTGGATTGCTCTATATCGGCGTAGGTGAAGGATTTCTCGGCGTAGATCGCATAGTGGTCGGGATAGCGGCGGATGAGTTCGCGGGAGAGCAGCGCAAGGTCGTAGGCGGAGGAAAGGTGCTCGTCGTCGGGCAGGCCCGTGGAATTGCGGAAGGTGGAGTCCGTCATGCCGATCTCTGCGGCGTGCTGGTTCATCATGTCGGCGAAGGAGCTCTCGGCGCCGCCGATGTATTCCGCCACCGCTACGCTGGCGTCGTTGCCGGACTGAATGATGATGCCGCGCAGGAGGTCAGCGAGCGATACCCTCGTGCCTTCGCGCACGAACATGCGCGAGCCGCCGGTGCGCCAGGCGTTGACGCTCACCGGCACTTCGTCGTCGAGCGCGATGCGGCCCGCGGCGAGTTCCACCGCCGCCACATAGCTCGTCATGATCTTGGTCAGACTCGCCGGTGGCAGTGGCAACCGGCTCTCGCCCTCGGCCAGCACGCGCATCGTCTCGGCGTCCATCATCACGTAGCTGCGGGCGGCAACCGATGGCGCCGCCGGCACGATCGCGGCTGCTGCAGCAGCGCCCGCGCCAGTCGGAACCAGCGTTGCAACCAAAGCACAGCCGCAAACAAGGACCCGGGCAGGCTTCCAGATCGAGTGCTTGGGTGCCGATTTTGGCATGGACGACAACCTCCTAAGGTTTCACTGCTCGATCACCACCGGCGACCATTCGCGCCCGAACGCCACCACCATTTTGAGCCGTTCCGCCTCGGTTCGGTTCGGCAGCGGCCCTATTCGCACCAGAAAGGCGTCCCGAGCCCGCGCCACCATCGCCTTCGTCTCGGCGATGGCGGCGATCGCGTCGGCACTGCCGGCGGCGCTCGCGAAGTCCACGAAGGGCCCGGCCTCGACGAAGTATCGCGGTGATGGACGCGGCAGGAAATCCGCCGGCGTCACGGTCTCGACCCGAACCCTGGCTGTGCCGGCGTCGGCGAAACCGAGCTTCACCGCTGCGGCGTACGACAAGTCGATGATGCGGTCCTCGTGAAAGGGGCCGCGGTCGTTGACGCGGACGATGGTGGACTTGCCGTTGGCGAGGTTTGTCACCCGGGCCCAGCAGGGCAGCGGCAACGAACGATGCGCGGCGCTGAGTTCGTAGACATCGTACGTCTCGCCCGTGGCGGTGGCGAGGCCGTCGAAGCGGGTGCCATACCAGGACGCCAAGCCCTCCTCGACATAGCCGTCGGCGCTTTCGAGCACCTCGTAGCGTTCGCCGAACACCTCGTAGGGGCGGCTCTTGGACGGCAGCGGCGTCTCGTGGGTGACGGTTGGATTCGGCTGCTGTTCGAGCCCCGGCGGGGGCGATGGCGGCGGGCCGTCCGGCAGTTGCGACGGCGGAATCGTCGGCTCTGCACCGGGCCGCGTCACCGGCGCTTGGCTGACACAAGCCGCGAGATGCAGCGGAAGTAGGAGCCAAGCCGCACGCCGCAGTCTGAAGGTGACCGTGCCGTGTCCCGCCCTCGATTGCGCCACAAGCGCGCGGGCGACGGGCTCCTCTTGCGAGGGGAGGCCCCTCGCGCTCCCCCGCGCTGAGGGCTCCGTCATGTGCCGGCCCCCGAGCCCTCGCGCCGTTCGCGGATGGCCTCGGCCAGCTCGAACACGGCGAGCGCATACATGCGGCTGTGGTTGTAGCGCGTGATGACGTAGAAGTCGCCAAGGCCCACCCAGTACTGAACGCCGTCAGCTGCCTCGAAGCGGTGCAGGCTCGCCGGCTCGTCGTCGCTCACCTTGGCCGGCACAGCGATGCCAAGGGCGCGCAAGTCCCGGGCCGTGCGGCTGGGCTTGAGGCCGGAGTCGACCAGTTCGGCGGCATTGGCAGGTGGCGAATCCACCTTGAAGGCGATCACCGGCGCTCCCTTCCAGCGGTGCTCGGCGAAGTAATTGGCCACGCTGCCGATGGCATCGTTGCGGTTGTTCCAGATGTCGCGAGTGCCGTCGTCGTCGAAGTCCACCGCATAGGTGCGGTAGCTCGAGGGGATGAACTGTCCGAGCCCCATCGCGCCGGCATAGGAACCCTTGAGGGCGCCGGCGTCCATGCCCTCTTCCCGCACCAGCAGCAGGAACTCCGTCAGTTGCCCGCGAAAGAACTCGGCGCGGCGCGGATAGTCGAAGCCGAGCGTTGTCAGCGCATCGAGCACCCGATAGCTGCCGGTATTGCCGCCGTAGTTGGTCTCGACGCCGATGATGGCGACGACGATGTGCGGTGGCACGTTGTAGCGCTCGGCCGCCGCGTCCAGAGCGGCTTGGTTGGCATTCCAGAACTGGACGCCTCCCGCGATGCGCCGCTCGGTGATGAAGATGTTGCGGTATTCGTGCCACGCCAGCGCTCGTTCGGCAGGGCGCGAAATCGCCGCGATGATGCTCTCTTGATGGGATGCGTCGGCAATGACAGACGTGAGCCAGTCGCGATCGAAGCCATGTCGCGAGGCAATGGAGTCGAGGTAGGCGCGAACGTCTTCGCGTTCGACATAGGCCTCCGCAGCGGCCGCGTTTTGCCAGAGCCCAACGCCAAAGACGGCGGCGAGCATTGCTAGCGCTAGGAGGCTCTGCCGTAGAAAACGGCGCTGGCTCCTAGCCGGAGGGTGAGCGCAAGCGAACCCGTAGGCCAGCAGTTGCTTCGCGACTGCCGACGCGCTCGTAGAGCGCGCTAGCTGCGAGCGAACGCGAGCACGAAGGCCAGCAGTTGCTTCGCGACTGCCGACGCGCCCTTCAGGGCGCGCTAGCTGCGAGCGAATGGGGAGGTGTCGAACGGGCATTTGAGAGGAGTGGTGCGTAGGGTCGGTCACGGGTGCAATCTGGCTACGACTTGTCATCGAAGGTCCTGTCTTCATCCCGGCTCGCCGGCAGTCAGCCCCTTGGCCGGACCCTCTCCTGCTGCCCGGCGCCGTGGATTGCCATCACCACGCCAAATGCACCCAACACCACCAGCGTGGAGGTGCCTCCCATGCTCACAAGCGGCAGCGGCAGCCCCACAACAGGCAGGAGCCCCGACACCATCGCGATGTTAACAAAGGCCGAAAGCGCGAACACGATAGTGAAGCCGCCGATGAACAGGCGCCCGAAGTTGTCCCGTGCTTCGGTCGCCATGTAGAGGCAGCGTGCCACCACAAGCAGGTACAGCAGCCCCACCACCATAACGCCCAAAAGCCCGAGTTCCTCGCCGATCACGGCGATGATGAAGTCGGTTTCGCGTTCCGGCAGGAAGTCGAGTTGGCTCTGCGTGCCGTTGCCGAGCCCCTTGCCGAAGAATCCACCCGAGCCGATGGCGGTTTTCGATTGGATGATGTTCCAGCCGGCGCCTTGGGGATCGCGCTCCGGATCGAACAAGGTGAGCACCCGGCCGCGCTGGTAGTCCGTCATTACGAACCACAGCCCCGGCAGCGCAGCTAGCGCCGCAGGGACGGCCGCCGCGATCCAGCGCCAGCACACTCCCGACAGGAAGATCACGCCAAGACCGCCGGCCGCGACCACAACCGCGGTGCCGAGATCGGGCTGCAGCGCGACCAGAAGCGCTGGCACGCCGATGATCGGCAGTGCCACGGCCACATCCCGGAAGCGCGGTGGCAGCGTGTGGCGACCGATGAGCCAGGCGAGCCCAAGCGGCACCGCCACCTTCATTGCCTCGGAAGGCTGGAATCGGGGCAGCCCGGGCCAGTCGATCCAGCGCTGCGAACCCTTCACGGTGGCGCCGTCGAACAGCACCCAGACCAGCAGAAGGACGCTCGCGCCATACACCGCCGGCGTCCAGCGTCGGAACAGATCCGGTTGCAGGTGCGCAAGCACAATCAGGGCCAGAAAGCCTAGGCCCAGTTTCGTCGCCTGATCGACCACGGCGCCCATGTCGCGACCGCTGGCGCTGTACATGACCACCAAACCGAAGCACGACACCAGGGCGAGCCCCGCCAGCAGCCAGCCGTCAGTGCGAATGCGCCGGCGTTTGCGCCTGGTTGACGCTGTCGCATCGACGTTGGCGGTGCGACTGAAATCGCTCATCGTGTCGCCCTAGTGCGCCGCAACAGGCGCATCGGCAACTCGCTGCGCGAACTGTCGGCCTCCGGACGTTGGCAGTTGCTGCGGTGTTGCGGGCCGTCTCGGCCGCCGGTTTCCCGCGCTGGTGGGTTCCGCCATGGAACCGGCCGCGAGCCAATGCGGCGGCATCTCCTTGAGGTCGCCAGCCTCGTCGAGGAGATACGAGTCGAGCACAGCACGCGCCACCGGCGCCGCTACGGAACTGCCACCGCCGCCGTTCTCCACCAGCACGCTGAGGGCGATGCGGGGATCGTCTGCCGGGGCGAAGGCGATGAACCACGCATGCTTGCGCTCGAACTCGTCGAGCGCCTCCTCGTCGTACTCCTCGCCTTGCGGAATCTCCACCACTTGGGCGGTGCCCGACTTGCCCGCCATGCGATAGGGAATGTCGTCCTGGCCGATGTAGAACCACGCGGTGCCGTTCTGCTGGTAACCCTTGTTGCCGCGATGCACCACCGCCTCCATGGCATCCACCATGCGCTCCCAGTCTTCTGGCGTCGGCCCGGCCACGGGTGGCAGCGGCGGCGGCGGATCGTGTTCGCGCATCTGGCCGTCGCTCGACAGCAGCAGGCGCGGACGCACGGGGTGGCCGCGATTGGCGATGGTGGCGGTGACAGCGGCCAGTTGCAGCGGCGTTGCCAGCAGGAACCCCTGGCCGATGGCTAGATTCACCGTGTCTCCGGGATACCACGCCTCGTTCAACGCGCCGCGCTTCCAGTCCCGGCTCGGCAGCACGCCGGCCTGGGCAAAGGCGATGTCGACCGTCGTGTTCCGACCGTAGCCGAACTGGCCTGCGAAGCTTGCCAGGTCATCGATGTTGAGCTCGGAACCCAAGCTGTAGAAATAGACGTTAGACGAGCGATAGATGGCACGGTGGAGGTTGACGATGCCCTGTCCGCCCGAGTTGCCGGGTTGCCAGCTCCAGTCGCGGTAGACGCGGCCCTGGCCATTGAGGCGGAACGAGCCGCGATCGTTCACGGTGTCTTCCCAGGTGGTGACCCCGTGGCTGATGCCGGCGAGCCCCATGACCGGCTTGAAGGTGGAACCAGGCGCGTAGAGACCGCGCGTGGCGCGGTTGAACAGCGGCGTCTCCCGCGATGCCTTGAGTTCGTGATACTGCGCCGCGCTGATGCCGGTGACGAAGAGATTGGCGTCGTAGCCGGGCTGGCTGAGGAGCGCGAGGATGCCGCCCGTGCGCGGTTCGATGGCCACCACCGCGCCTCGGCGGTCGCCGAGCGCGTCCGCGGCGGCGCGTTGCAGGCTGGCGTCGAGGTGCAGCGTGATGTCGGCTCCGGCGCGGGCCGGCTGCTCGAACAGCGTCCGCACCTGCCGCCCTCGGGCGTCGGTTTCGACGCGACGATGGCCCGGCTCGCCGTGCAGCGAATCCTCGTAGAACTGTTCCACGCCGTGGCGGCCGATGAAGGCGGTGGCCGCATAGCGGGCCTCGTCGAGCCGCTTAAGATCGGTCTCGTCGATGCGCCGCACCGAGCCGATGGCATGGGTCATCGGAAGCGGTTCCGGGTAGTGCCGCACGATATCGGCACGCACTTGCACGCCTGGCAGGCGAAACTCGTTCACCCGCACGGTAGCGCGCTCTCGTTCGTTGATGTTGAGCTTGAGCGGGATGGGTTCGAGCGGCCGTCGCTTGGCCTTCAGGCGCTTGTGGAAGCCGGCGACATCTGCCTCCTCGAGCGGCACCAGCGCGCCCACCTCCTCGAGCAGGGCATCGATGTTGCCGGCGAGTTCCGTCACCACCGCAATCGAGTGGATCGTGCGGTTGCCGGCCAGCAAGTGACCATTGCGGTCATAGATGAGGCCGCGCCTAGGCGCCACAGCCACTGTCTGCACCCGGTTGTTGTCCGAACGGGCGCGATAGGCGTCGGCCTCGAACACCTGAAGCTGCACCATGCGTCCGAACAGCACCAAGAAGGCAGCGGCCACCAGCACCATGCTGATGGCGGCACGCGCGTTGAACGTGTGCTGTTCCTTGTTGCGGTCGTGCAACTCCCTTCCGGGAGCCTGCGCCGCGGAAACGCCACGGAGCCCGCTGTTTCGGCCGAGCCGCCGTTTGCGTCGCAGCCAGCTATCGGCCATCTGCATGACCTCCGGCTCGCGAGGCGCGATGGTAGGGATGCCCGGCGAGGATCGTCCAAGCGCGGTAGAACTGCTCGGCGACGATCACGCGGGTCAACTGGTGCGGGAATGTCAGGTTGGAAAGGGAGATGACCTGATGCGCGCGTCGCCACGCCTCGGCGCCGAAGCCCTCCGCCCCGCCCACCAGCAGCGCGAGGTTGCGGCCAGCAATGCGCCAGTCGGCAAGCGCTTCGGCGAGCTCTGCGCTGGTGAGGCTCTTGCCGCGGGCGTCGAAGACGATGGCCGTTTCGTCTCGTCGCACTTCCGCGAGCAGGCGCTGTTCATCCGACTGATTGCGCCTTGGTGCCACCACCTTGAGTTCCATGGAGCAATCTCTCGGCAGCCGGGACGCATACTCCGAGAATCCCTCGTCCACCCAGGCGGGGGCCTTGCCAACCGCCACCAGCCGCGCCTTCATCGCCAAGGCGCCCGGCCAGGTGAGGAATGCGGGCTAGCAGCCTGAGGATGGCCAACTGAGAGGGGCGACGCATGCGTCGCCCCTACGGCCCGGAAAATGACCGACACCTTCCTGTAGGGGCGACGCATGCGTCGCCCTGTCCGGCTAGGCGGTTTCGCGTCCATCGTTGCTTGCGGTTGTGCCCGGAGCGTCCATCGTTGCGTCGACGTTCTCCCAGAGCCGTTCGAGATCGTAGAAGCTGCGCGCTTCGGCGCGCATGACATGCAGTACGACATCGCCAAGGTCGAGCAGCACCCACCCACCGACATCGCGGCCTTCGACACCAAGCACTTCCTTGCCGGCACCCTTGAGTACAGCCAGCACGTTGTCGACGATCGCCTTGACGTGGCGATCGGACGTGCCGCCGGCGACGATCATCGTGTCGGTGATGTCCGTCATGTCGGCCACTTCCAAGGCGACGACATCCACCGCCTTGAGGTCGTGGGCGGCGTCCAGCACCAGTTCTCTAAGCTCTGCCGACGCCTGCGTAGAGTCCATGCCGCCTAATATATGCCCACACCGCGGCGGGTAGCAATGCGCTAGCGTCGTTTTCCGTCGCGATAGCGCGGCGCACTTCGGTGCTCGACACGGCCATCGGCGGCGTGCCGGCAAAATGCACGCTGCCGGCCGGCAGTTCAGACAGTTCCTGCGGGCGCTCCGCAAGTCGAAACCCGTCAGGGACGTGGTGCGGCCCGCCCTCTCGCGCGAACACCAACAGGTGGCAGAGCCCTGGCAGCGCATCGTGGTCTCGCCATGACGACAGCAGCGCCACTGCGTCCTCGCCGATGAGCCACACCAACGGCTCCATGCTGCCGACGCGACGACGCAGTTCCCGCAGGGTGTCAGCCGTGTACGACGGCCCAGGCCGCTCAGCCTCGATGTCGGACGCAACCAGGCCCGGCGCCGACTGCGCCGCAAGGCACAGCATGTTCCAGCGGTGCTCCGCCGCTGCCTCCGGAGTGGCGCGATGCCAAGGTCGTGCCGACAGCACGAGGGTGACCGATTCCGCATCAAGCAGATCGCGCCCTGCCTGGGCGATGTGCAGGTGGCCGCAATGCACGGGATCGAAGGTGCCGCCGAGAATCGCCTGCATTGCGACGTGGAATGGCGCGTTGCCGCGTGCGCCCGGCCTAGCCGGACTTGCCGAGATTGCCGAGCAAGCGGCGAATCTCGGCGAGGCGCTCCCTCGGCATGTGCATCTGCAGCAGGCCTTGCTTGATCTCCGGCGACACCGGCAGGAGTTCGGCAAGGCGCCAGCCGACCGACCGAGCGTCGTCGTAGTCCACGACGATGCCGAGCTTTTCGACCATCGGATGCTTCGCGATCTCCCTCAAGGCATCCACGAGCGGGGCGAATTCCTCGCCCACCGGGCTCGCCGTCTCCTCCGGCAGGAACTCCACCTCCGCCATGGTCAGGTGGTTGTCCGCCATCCAGGAACGGTGGATGCGGAACTTCCCCTCGCCGGCGCAGACGATGCCGAGCCGTCCGCCAGCGAGGGGATCGAAGTCCACGATCTTCGCCAGCGTGCCGATGTTGAAGATGGTCGGCACGGCTTGGTCGGCCTTGTGGACGTCGCTGCCCTGACGAATGAGCACGACGCCGAACCCGCTGCCGTCCTTCATGCAGCGGCTGACGAGGTCGAGATAGCGCGGCTCGAAGATCTTGAGCGGCAGCCGGCCGCCGTTGAACAGCACGGCGCCGAGCGGAAACAACGGGATTTCCTGCCGATCCGTCATGTGCTGTCGCGCGTCCGAAGTCCGACAGCCTGCTAGCGCGCCCTAGCGGGCGCGTCGGCAGTTCGCTGCACGAACTGCTGGCCTTCGGGTTCGCATCCGCCCACCACTCCTAGAACGGGATGTCGTCCTCGAGGTCATCGAGGTCGTCCGCTGGCGCCGGCGCGGGCGCGGGAGCCGGTCGCGCCGGCGGGCGGCTTGCGCTCGATGGCGGCGCTCGGTAGCCGTCTTCCATGCCGCCACCGCCAGCCATCGCGCCGCGGCTATCGAGCATCTGCATGTCGTTCGCGACGACTTCCGTCGTGTAACGAGTCTGCCCGTCCTGACCCTCCCAGGATCTCGTCTGCAGGCGCCCTTCGATGTACACCTTGGAGCCCTTGCGCAGATATTCGCCGGCGATCTCGGCAAGCCGTCGAAAGCACACGATGCGGTGCCACTCGGTGCGTTCCTGTCGTTCGTTGGTATTGCGGTCGGTCCAACTGTCGCTGGTAGCGACGCTGAACGTCGTGACCGGCTGCTGTGCCTGGGTGTAGCGCGTCTCGGGATCGCGCCCGAGATTGCCAATGAGAATGACCTTGTTGATGCCTCGGGCCATCGCTTTCGTTCCATGATTTTCGACTGTCGGCAGTCTAGCAGGCTGTCGGATTCCGGGCGGCGCAAAGCGACCGAAAATCCAACAGGCTTCTAACCAAGCGCCGCGCTTCCCTGGACAGAAAACAGCGCAACACGTTGAAAAACCGGAAATCTGGTTCGAAGCCGAGCCAACACCGACGTGTGGGCCGGATGGCGCGGTCCCACACGCCATTCGGAGCGAGGGCCCGTCCCACTCCTCGCGCCGAAGGCGAAGCAACCAAGGGCCGGAAGCTGCAACCAGCCTTCTCCCCGCGAGACGGGCCCCAACATGGTTCCCGCTGCGCTGGCGACCCGGGCATCCTCGACGGAGGGGAGCTCCCAAAGGCCCATCTTGCCGAGCACCCAACCCAACAAGCCATCCTGTGCTGTTTTCGTGCCGTTTGCCAAAATCACAGTTGCCGTTGCCATGCCATCAGCGTAGTTTGGACCGTTTGGCAATCGGCGAGGAGCGAACCGTTCGCGAAGCCTTCGGGAAGGCGTTTTGTCGCGGCACATGAGAAACGATGGCGGTCGTTGAGAAGGTCAGCAAACCCGCCGCGGGCAACGCCCCGGCGCCAGCGCGGATGGAATCCGTCGATGCAACGGCCAATGGAAGTGCGCTCCCGCCATCGGCAACCGCTCCCGGCACGGCCGCCATCTCCGTGCGTGGCGCCCGCACGCATAACCTCAAGAACATCGACGTCGACATCCCCCGCGACCGCCTCGTGGTGGTGACGGGTCTTTCCGGTTCCGGCAAGTCCTCCCTCGCCTTCGACACCCTCTATGCCGAAGGCCAGCGGCGCTACGTCGAATCGCTCTCGGCATACGCCCGGCAGTTCCTGTCGATGATGGAGAAGCCGGACGTCGATCACATCGAGGGACTGTCTCCGGCCATCTCCATCGAGCAGAAGTCCACCTCCCACAACCCGCGTTCCACCGTCGGCACCATCACCGAAATCCACGACTACCTGCGCCTGCTCTACGCCCGAGTGGGCGAGCCGCGCTGCCCCGAACACGGCCTTCCGCTCGCGGCCCAGACCGTCAGCGAGATGGTGGATCAAGCCCTCGCGCTGCCGGAAGGCTCCCGCATCATGGTGCTCGCACCCGTGATCCAGGAGCGCAAGGGCGAGCACCAACACGTCTTCTCAGAACTCGTGGCGGACGGCTTCATCCGCGCCCGAATCGACGGCATCGTCACCGGTCTTGACCATCCTCCTGCCCTCGACAAGAACAAGAAGCACACCATCGAGGCAGTGGTGGACCGCCTGCGCGTGCGCCCCGATGTCCAGCAGCGTCTCGCGGAGTCGTTCGAGACCGCGCTGACGCTCGGCGAAGACGTGGCGGTGGTGAGCCTGGTGGACAACGAGGAAGCCGACGACCTCGTTTTCAGCGCCCGCTTCGCCTGTCCCACCTGCGGCTACAGCATCAGCGAGCTCGAGCCGCGCATGTTCTCCTTCAACAACCCCGCTGGCGCCTGCCCCGACTGCGATGGCCTAGGCGTCAAGCAGTTCTTCGACCCCGATCTCGTCGTGACCGACCCCACATTGACGCTCGCGGAAGGCGCCGTACGCGGCTGGGACCGCCGCAACGTGTATTACTTCCACCTCCTCACATCCCTCGCCCGTCACTACGGCTTCGATGTCGAAAAGCCCTTCCGCAAGCTCACCAAGAAGCAGCGTGACGCAGTGCTGTTCGGCTCCAAGGGCGAACGCATCGACTTCAGCTATGTCAACGACCGCGGCGATCGCATCACCCGCCGCCACCACTTCGAAGGCGTCATCCCCAACATGGAACGCCGCTTTCGCGAGACGAGCTCGAACGGCGTGCGCGAACACCTGCAGAAATACCTCACCGTGCGCGCCTGTCCATCATGCGGCGGCACCCGCCTCAAGCAGGACGCCCGGCATGTGTACATCGACCAAACCACGTTGCCGGAGATCAATACCAGCTCCGTAGAGGCGGCGCTCGACTACTTCATTCGATTGAACCTAACCGGTCGCCGTGGCGCCATCGCCGAGAAAATCCTCAAGGAAATACAGGCCCGCCTGCGTTTCCTCGTGGACGTGGGGCTGAACTACCTCACCCTCGACCGCAGCGCCGAGACCCTGTCGGGCGGCGAAGCGCAGCGCATCCGCCTCGCAAGCCAGATCGGCGCTGGCCTGGTCGGCGTAATGTACATCCTGGACGAGCCCTCAATCGGGCTGCACCAGCGCGACAACGAACGGCTGTTGCGGACGCTCACGCACCTGAGGGACCTCGGCAACACCGTGCTGGTGGTGGAGCATGACGAAGAAGCCATCCGTGCGGCCGATCACATTCTCGACATCGGCCCCGGCGCTGGGGTCCACGGCGGCGAAATCGTCGCCTCCGGCAACCTTGCGGAAATCGTCGCCAACGACGCATCGGTCACGGGAGACTTCCTCGCCGGCCGCAAGGCCATCCGCATCCCGGAAACCCGCCGCCGCGTAAACCCCGACAAGGTGGTGCGCCTCGTCAAGGCCCAAGGCAACAATCTCAAGGGCATCACTGCCGATATTCCCTTGGGGCTCATGACCTGCGTCACCGGCGTTTCCGGTTCCGGCAAGTCCACCCTCATCAACCACACGCTCTATCCGCTGGCAGCGCGGATGCTGAACGGCGCCATTACGCTCACGCCGCAGGCGCACGAAGATGTGGAAGGGCTTGACCAACTCGACAAGGTGGTGGACATCGACCAGAGCCCCATCGGGCGCACCCCCCGCTCGAACCCGGCAACTTACACGGGCCTCTTCACGCCAATCCGCGAACTGTTCGCGCAAACGCAGGAAAGCCGGGCTCGCGGCTACAAGCCCGGCCGCTTCAGCTTCAACGTGCGCGGCGGGCGCTGCGAGGCGTGTCAGGGCGACGGCGTCATCAAGGTGGAGATGCACTTCCTGCCGGACATCTACGTGCCGTGCGATGTCTGCCGGGGCAAGCGCTACAACCGTGAGACGTTGGAGGTGCGCTACAAGGGCAAGAACATCCACGAAGTACTCGACATGACCATCGAGGAAGCCCACGAGTTCTTCGACGCCGTGCCGATGCTGAAGCGCAAGCTGCAAACCCTGGTGGACGTGGGGCTTTCGTACGTTCGCCTGGGCCAGAGCGCCACCACGCTCTCGGGCGGCGAGGCGCAGCGGGTGAAGCTCTCGCGCGAGCTCTCCAAGCGAGACACCGGCAAGACCCTTTACATCCTCGACGAACCCACCACGGGCCTGCACTTCCAGGACATCCAGCAGCTCCTGCGCGTGCTCCACCGCCTGCGCGACCAGGGCAACACGGTGGTGGTGATCGAGCACAACCTCGACGTGGTCAAGACCGCCGACTGGATCATCGACCTCGGCCCAGAAGGCGGTGCCGGCGGCGGCGAAATCGTGGCGGTGGGCACACCGGAGGAAATCGCCAAGGATCAAACTTCGCACACGGGCCGCTTTTTGGCGCCGGTTTTGGCGAGGTAGCCTTCGGAGTTGCTTGGGGTCGAGGGCCGCAGACAGCATGGGTGTGGTCGCGGATGCAGGCTGCTTGGGAGGTCGCTGAGGCCCGTCGCGTCGAGGATGCCGCGGCCTGAAGGTGTCGACTCTCCTACGGTCGAGGCGGGCCTTGTAGGGAAGGCATTCTGCCTTCCCTGGCGCCGCTAGGCGCCTTTCTTGGCAATGTGCGATCAGCGCGCCTGTCGGCGCGTAGGGAAGGCATTCTGCCTCCCCTCCAAGGTCCGTGCTTTCACGCGATAGAGGCACTTCCGCGTGCGTTTGCGCTTGCTACACGCCGCGCATAAGATGCGCCGCCCTTCGGGGTGAGCACCACACACGATTCCCAACGAGGGTTCGCCAATGCGCCTTGCATCGTTTTTCCGCACCTGTCGCCTTGCCTTTGTCCTGCCCATTGCCGCGATGTGCGCGGCGTCGTTGCCGGCCGTTGCGCAAGAACCGGCCCAGGGCGCTTCGGAGGTCGAGGAGGTGGTCGTCACTGGCACCCGCATCCGCGACCGCAACGTCTTCAGCTCTTCCCAAATCACCACGGTCGATAGCGATGACATCGCCGATCGCGGCATCACCCGCGTTGAGGACTATCTGAACGACCTGCCCCAGGTTTCTCCGGGCCAGGCCATCACCGCCTCGAACGGCGCGAGCGGCACCGCCACTGTGAATCTGCGCAACCTCGGCTGTGCCCGCACCCTCGTCTTGCTGAACGGGCAGCGGTTGGCGCCAGGCACCACCGGCGGCGGCAATTGCGCCGACCTCAACTCCATCCCTTCGCTGCTGCTCGAGCGGGTGGAGGTGCTCACCGGCGGGGCTTCCTCCGTGTATGGCTCCGATGCCGTGGCCGGCGTCGTCAACTTCATCCTCGACGACGAGTTCGAGGGCTTCAAGGCCAGCGTCACCCACAGCTTCTACCAGCACACCAACGACAACGGCGAGTTCCGCGATCTGGTGCAGAGCTTCGGCTATGCCCAAGCGCCCGGTGACGTGACGACGGGCGAGACGAACAAGGTCTCCGTCGCCTTCGGCGGCTCGGTGTTTGAGGACAGGGGCCACATCACCGCCTTCATGGAGCGAACCGACACCAGCCCCATCCTGCAAGGCGACTACGACATCTCCGCCTGCGCCCTCACCCGCGGCAAGAGCGCGTGCGGTGGCTCATCCACCATCCCGCCGGGTCGCTGGGCAGACTTTGGTCGCTACGGCGCTGCCGGCTTCGTCAACAAGGACCCAGACATCACCCGGCTTGACCTCAAGGTTGAGGGCAACGAGTTCGTCCCCCGCGCCGGGCAGACCTTCAACTACAACCCCACCAACTTCTTCCAGCGACCGGACGAGCGCCTGAACGTCGGTTTCTTCGGCAAGTTCGAGATCAACGAATATGCCGAGGCGTACGCCAACATCCGCTCGATGTCGTCCGAGTCGAATGCGCAGATCGCCTATTCCGGCACCTTCGGCAACATCACTTCCATCCCCTGCTACAACCCGCTGCTCTCGAAGCAGCAATACGACACGGTGTGCGGCGACTGGGAAGGCATGGGCGGCGACCACGCGCCCAACTTCGCTTCTGCCGCCGAGGCGCTCGCGTACATCTCCTCGCTCGACATCGCCGTCGGCGCGGAAGAGATCATCGACTACCGGGCGCCGCTCTACTCCCTCAAGCGCAACGTCGAAGGCGGCCCGCGCCAGAACATCACCGGCTACGACAACGTGGTGCAGGTGTATGGCCTGCGCGGCGATCTCTCGCCAACGTGGAGCTACGACATCTCCTATCAGCTCTCGGAGGTGGAGTATTCGAGCGAATACCGCAACGACCTCTCGGTGGTTGCCATCACCCGCGCCATCGACGTGATCAACGTCGGCGGCGTGCCGACCTGCGTTTCCGTTCTGAACGGAGCCGACGGCTCGTGCATCCCCTACAACCTGTTCCAAGGCGGGATGCCGGGTGACGCCGGCATTCAGGGCGTGATCGACGGCGGCGCCGCACTGCAGCAATACATCGCCAACTCCACCTTCGTGAACGGCACCGGCGAGCAGGAGATTCTCCAGGCCGTGGTATCCGGCCAGTCGGGCATCGTCATTCCGGGTGCGCCGAGTGCCATCTCGGCCGCACTCGGCCTTGAGATGCGTGACGTGAGCACCAGTTTCCGCCCAGACCGGCCGAGCCGCACCGGCGACCGCTCCGGCTCCGGCGGCGCAACCCTGCCGCTCTCCGGCGGCTACGACGTGAGCGAATACTTCATCGAGCTTGGCGTGCCGCTCTTGAACACGCTGAGCGCGGATGTGGGCTACCGCTTCGCCGACTACGCCACGGGCGCCGAGACCAACACCTACAAGCTGGGCGCGTTCTGGCAAGCGACGGAAGCTGTCGCGTTGCGGGCGTCGTTCCAGAGCGCTGTGCGGCACGCGAGCCTCTTTGAGCTGTTCCGGGCTACCGGCTTCAACCTTGTGGACCTCGCCGACGACCCCTGCGGCCTTTCCATGAGCGCCACCCAAGCGCAATGCGCCAACACCGGACTTGCGGCGGACCTCTACGGCACCGACCTCAAGTCCCCGGCCGACCAATACAACATCCTCCAAGGCGGCAACCCGGAAGTCGCGCCCGAAGAAGCCGAGTCGACGACCATCGGCGCCGTGTTCACGCCCTCTTTCCTGCCGGAACTCGTTCTCACGGTCGATTACTTCGACATCCAGGTGGAGGAAGGCATTGGCAACATCCCGGCGGCGACGGCGCTGGCGAAGTGCTTGGAGACGGGCATCGGCGCCTTCTGCAACCTCATCAACCGCCATCCGGTGAACGGCTCGCTGTGGCTGACAGGCGGCTACATCTCGGCGCAGACGACGAACCTCAGTCAAGAGGACGTGCAGGGCGTGGACATCATCTTCGATTACGGCTTCGACACGCCGTTTGGACCCTTGTCGCTCGAAGGCGTGACGACGTTCCTGATGACGTCGGACCTCATCGAGTTGCCGGGTGAGGATGCCCTAGAGTGCGCTGGCGTCTGGGGCGCGGCGTGCGGCAAGAACCCGCAGCCGGAGTGGAGCGGCAACTACAAGGCGACGCTGCTCACGGAGTACGATCTCAGGGTTGCGCTGGGGCTGCGGTATCTCGGCGCCACGGACGACCTCAACTCCAACAACATCGACTTCGATGCCGAGACGTATTGGGACTTGACCCTGGAATGGGCCCCGATTGGCAACTACTCCGCCACACTCGGCATCACGAACCTCTTTGACGCGGACCCGCAGGTGAGCTCGGATGCGGGCACGGCACCGGGCAACGGCAACACCTTCCCGGCGTTCTTCGACGCCTTGGGACGGTATGTGTTCTTGAACGTGGGCGTGGATTTCTAGGTCGAAGCCTCGGCAAGGTCGCCGTCTCCACGCTTGGGAGGCGACCATGTGCCCCTGAAGGGCGCGACGCCTCTCTGAAGGGAGGGTGTTGCGCCCGAAAGGCGGATTGTCTGGCGTGCAAGGGCCGCGAGGGATGCCCGCACGGGGGGCTACGCAGGGCTTCCCAATCAGCAACGACCGCCCCGATTTCGCTTGCCACCGGCGCAAAGGCTCGTTACATTTTGTAATGGGGCGTGGGAGTGCGTCTTGGACGGTGCTGCGCGCCTAGAGCGAATCTAAATTCGTGAGGGGAGAGACACCCATGTTCAGGAAGACGCCATTGGCCAGTGCCGTCGGTGCGATCACCGCAGCGGCGCTTGCCACGGTTCCGGTACAGGCACAGGAGGACGCCCCGACCGCCTCCGGTGTAATCGAGGAGATGGTCGTTACCGGATCGCGGATCCGGAGGGCGGTGGACGATTCCCCCAGCCCCATCACGGTCATCGAGCGGCAGGAAATCGAGATGACGGGGCTAGAGTCCGTTGCCGATATTCTGCGTACCACAACCTACAATAGTTTCGGGTCCTTCAGAGAGCGATCCGGTAGTTCCTTCGGGCAAATCGCGCTTGTCGACCTGCGGGGCCTCGGCACAGACCGCACGGCAGTTCTCGTGAATGGTCGCCGAGTACCCGGCAATCCCTTCACCGGTGCAGCTTCGGTGGACCTCAACTCGATTCCGCTTTCGGCCATCGAGCGGGTGGAAATCCTCACCGACAGCGCTTCGGCCATTTATGGTACCGATGCCTTGGGTGGCGTGATCAACGTCATCCTGCGTGACGACTACGAAGGCGTCGAGATGGAGCTCGGCGCGGCGAATCCGCAGAGAGCTGGCGCGGAAGAGGATCACCTTAGCTTCCTTTGGGGGAGCGCGGGCGCGAAGGGCAATCTGCTGTTCACCGCTGAGTGGTTCACCCGAAACCCGATCTTCGATGTGGATCGGGATTACAGTAAGGTGGATGTGCGCGACCCTGGCGATGGAACCAAGCCAGATCTCGGCGTTGATACCACTGGCGTCTCCGGCGGAGGCAACACGGCGTTCCATCCGTTTTTCCTTTCCGCAGAGGCCCTTGGCGACTGCCCCATGGATGTGTACGCCGGGGTTGTGGAGAACCCATTTGGTGTTCCGGGCACGGCGTGCGGGTTCGGCTACGCCGACATTTCGGCTCAGACCGGTGGCTTGGATCGGATCAGCACCTTCCTGACCGGCGAGTACGAATGGTCCCCAGGCCACAGCCTCTTCATGGAGAACCGGTTCTCCCGCATCAAGAGCTTCGGCCGCTACGCGCCAGCCGTTGGCTTCTTCAACGTTCCGGCTGACAGCCCTCACAACCCATTCGACACCACCCTCGACTCCTACCCCAAGGATGCTGATGGCGTTCCGTTGGACTTCTCGGTGTTCCATCGATTCGTGGCCCACGGCCCTCGTGATGACGACACCGTCCGCTTCGAGTTCGATAACGTCGCGGGTGCTCGTGGCTCGTTCGATTTCGACAAGCCCATCAACTACGAGGCCTACGCCCGCTTTTATCGCTATGAAGGAGCGGAAGAAGGCGAGACGTACATCCTGCAGAGTCAGGTGGAGCTTGAGGTCGCCAACGGCACCTACAACCTCACCAACCCCTTTTCGCGGGATCCAATCAATCAAGCTGCCGTGGGTCGCATGGCGGCTACCTTGTACCGCGACATCATCACGGACTACACCGCTGCAGGCATCACGCTGGACGGTTTCGCCTGGGACCTTCCGGCCGGGCCGATCGGCTGGGCCGCCGGTGCCGAGATCGCGTCCGAAGACTATATGGACGACTACGACAGCTTCCGCGAGGCTGGCAATGTACTCGGTTCCGCTGGCAACAGCTCCAGCGGCGACCGCAGCCGCTATGCTGCGTTCGCAGAAGTGTCGATTCCGATTTTGGACAACCTCGAGGCAAACGTAGCAGGCCGCTTCGACTCCTACGACGACTTCGGAGAGGCGTTCTCCCCGCAGGTAGCGGTGCGATACAACCCGTTCGACATATTGGTGCTGCGGGCGTCATACGGCGAAGGCTTTAAGGCCCCTAACCTGACGGAGTTGTATTCATCGTTGTCCCAGTCGTTCAACGACACCATTGATACGTACCGTTGCGATGCCATCGGCATCGATCCGTGTCCGCGCAATCAGGTGGAGAACTTCAGTGGCGGGAATCCGGAACTCGAAGCCGAGACCGCCGAGTCGTTCAATGTCGGCGCGGTCGTTGAGCCACTCCCGGACCTCTCGTTCTCAGTCGACTACTACAACATCAAGATCGAGGATGTGGTTGCTGAACTCGGCATCCAGACCGTGCTGCGCTTGGAGGCAGAAAGCGCTTTGCCTTCGGGGGTGGTAGTGCGGCGTGGCGCGCCGACGCAAGCGGGCGACCCTGGGCGGCTCGTATCCATCGACCTCATCTCCGCAAACCTCGCGGTGCGTGAGGTGTCGGGTTACGACCTGCGCGCCAACTACCAACTTGAGATGGACTGGGGCGACCTGCAGTTCGATTTGGAGCTGTCACGGATTGATACGTGGGAGCTGACTCCAGCACCGGGGGAAGCAACCGTGGACATCGTAGGCACGGAAGGCTCCCCGCAGCATAGGGCGACGTTCAGCGTGGGTTGGAGCCGGGGCGCAATTTCTGCAGCGTACTTCCTGCGGGTAATCGACGAGTTCGATGGGCCATCCGGAGGAGTGTACGACCGGTACTACGGGCAAGACGTCACCGCGGTGGCAACGTTGCCGTGGGGCGGTGAGATAAGCGCCGGTGTACGCAACATCATGGACGAGGACCCGATCATCGACCCCGTTGGCGGCTATCAAGACAACGTGGTGCTCTTCCTCTACGATGTCGCCGGCCGCACCCCGTTCATCAGCTACCGGCACACGTTCTAGCGCAAGCTGACTCAAGCCGAAAGAAGGCGTGACGCTTTCGAGGGCACTCGCTCTCGAAAGCATCCTGCCTGACTACCCCGCCTGATGGACGACCTGCTCCACTTCTGGGCTACGCCGTTTTATCGCCACCGTACCGACTCGGCACGCGCCGCAGGCGTGACCGAATACATCCTTGCCAACGAAACCGAGAGTCGGCGCAAGCCCGATTCCCCGCAGCGCGCCCATCCGGGGGTGTTCGAAAGCTCCTTCGACTTTCTCGATTGGGGCAGCGACGTCACCGCCGATCTCAAGCAGCTCTTTCACAGCCACTTAGCTGGGGTGGTGAAGACGGCTAACGGGATCGACGACGCGGCGCTCAAGAACCTGCGCTTCCACAGCCACTGCTGGTTTCATGTGACGCGGCAGGGCGGGTACTTTCCGAGCCACAACCACCCGCTGGCGTCTTGGAGCTTGGTCTATTGCGCGGATCCTGGCGATGAGGACGCGGCGGACTTCGAGGCAGGGCATCTGGTGTTCAACGACCCGCGGGCGACGGCGAGCATGTACCTCGACACGGCGAACCGACAGATGCGGCGGGAGTTTTCGTTCGATGCGGTGCGGATGCGGCCGGTCGCTGGGGATTTGCTGATCTTTCCTTCATACATCCTGCACGCCGTGGAGCCGTATTCGGGACGAAGGCCCCGGGTGAGCGTCGCGGCGAATTTCTGGTTTGCTACTTTCGGTCGAGCATAGGCACGAGTGATGCCAGTGCTTTCAACGAACCCTCGGAGGGAGGGCGTCTCGCCCTCCATCGCGTCCTGTAGGGCGCGCGTTGGTCTGCGCCAGAAGTGCCCTAGATCAAGGGTTCATCCTTCGCTTCGGCTCTTTCGGATGCGCGATGGAGGGCGAGACGCCCTCCCTCCAGAAGTTGGGCAAGGGAAATGAGCGAGCGGCTTGGCGCAAAGGAATGGGCGACGTACTGGCGGAAGGGGACGATCACGACGTTCCACGGGCGCTTCGCCGGCAACTACGACGGGGCGGTTCGGGAGTACTGGCATGGGCTGTTTTCGCTCTTGCCGGCGGGTGCCGCGATCGTCGACCTCGCCACCGGCAACGGCGCGTTGGCCCTCTTGGCCCAGCAGCATTCGGCGCGTGAGGGGTTGGCGCACAAGGTCACCGGCATCGACTACGCCGACATCGACCCGGCCAGACAATTCACCGGCAAGGCCTTCGCCCGCCATCTGCGTGCCATCGACTTCCGCGGCGGCGCGAGGCTCGAGGACACGGGACTCGACACGGGCGCCTTCGACCTCGCCATCAGCCAGTTCGGCTTCGAGTACGGAGAGCCGGAGGCCGCGGCGCGGGAAGTGGCGCGGGTGCTGAAGCCCACATCCGCCACCTTCGCCGCCATGCTTCACCACGCCGAATCCGCCATCATCCGCCAGGCCAAAGACGGCCTCGCGCAGATTGCAGCGTGCGTGAAGTCCGGTCTCTCTGGCGCTGTGCGCGACCTGCACAAGCACTTGGATCGCTTGGCCACCAGGGGCGAGGACCCGGCTCAAGACTCTCGCGCCATTGACCTTCGCGCCAACATCAACCGCATCCTCGCAGAGCTTCAGCAAGAGGGGGGCCGCTACGCGGACCCAAACCAGCTCGTCTTCTACGTCGAAAACTCCATGTCTACGTTCAACCCCCAAGTCACGGCCGGCAAACCCCTGCCGGACAAGCTCGCCATGCTCCAACACGTAACCGCCGAAACCGACGCCTACCGCCAACGAATGCGCGACTTGGTCTCTTCCGCCCTAACCGACGCCGACATCGAAGCCATGAAGCGCCGCATCCAATCCCACGGCTTCACCACCGAAGAAGACCGCCCGTTCGTCTTTGAGGGCACCCACTTCTGCCACCTCCTCCGCTTCTCAAGGTAGCTGCGCTCGCTGGAGCGGACGCTCCGTGAGGAGGACGGCTCTGGGAGGAGACGCCACCTGTTGCGTAACGTAAGGACGAACCCTTGGGGGGAGGGCGTCTCGCCCTCCCGACGCGCCGCAAGGCGCGTCCTCCGAGGGTTGTGCCCATTCGCGCCGTTCGGTGCGTGTGAGGGCAAGATGCCCTCACCCCCAGTACCCGCGCCCAAGAGTCCTTGCCTAGAGGACGTTGCCCTAACGCCCCTGCCCGCGCCTCTGGAGTTCCTGGCGGATGGTACGAACGTCGACTTCGTCTTGAGGTCGGCCGACTGCCTCTTTGTTCCGCAGCAGGTCGGTGAGCGAAATCACCGGTACGCGGCAACCGGCAACGGTCATGTCGGCTCTGGAGTTCCACGCTTCATCGAACTCCACTCCCTCGATCGATGTGATGACATCCACGCGACGTGGGGGCACGCCGAACTGCACGACCCTGCCTGGCGTGGCGAAATCCCTGGGTGTCACGTCGAATGCCGCGAGGGGCATCCCGAACTCTCGGAGCGCATCGTGTATGCGCTGGGCATTGGTTGCATCGGGCTTCGACCAAATGTCGATGTCGCCGGTAGCGCGTTGCAGGCCGTGGATGCCGAGTGCGACGCCACCGACCAAGAGGAACTGGACGTCATGTTGCGTGAGGGTCGTCAGCAGTTGCTCGAAGTCCTCGTTCATCGGTCCTACTTAAGGGAGTTGCAGCACCCGGATCGGCCATTGATCGCGCGGCAACCGCTTGCGGCCGGCGGGCGTGAGCGAGAAGGTCGCTTCGCTGAGCTCCATGGTGAGGCGAAAGTTCTCTTCCATCGTCCGACCCTGCGTGAATCCGTCCTCGGGTTCCTCGCCAAGACGGTACTTTCGAATGGGCCAATGGCTGCGTTCCACCTTGGGCCCCTTACCTTCGCCTGACACGCCGCACACACTCCCGACTCGCTTGGCGGAAATTCACGCACCTTCGCCCCACGGCGTCAAGACTGCTCGCTACCTGACGCCACGGGAGCTCCCGTCAAGCGCCTCTTGCTCAACATCACGCCGGCAGAAGCGACTTGGGGCGGTCTTCACCGCATCGCCGCCAAACGCTGCAGCAGCGCCCAGTCGTCATATGTGGGCACGAACCTCCCATCGGTGCCCGTGCACGTGTTGCGGGCGGCGCAGGTGCTTGGGAAGTTGGTGAGGCTTAGGACATAGCCTTGGCCCGGGTCGTGCTCCATCTTTGTGAGGACGACCAGCACCACGTCGGCGTCCGGCCAGACATAGATGTGCTGACCTTCCAGGCCGTGCGCCGCCACGATGTCGATGGGCGGCTGGCGCCCCAGGTACGCTGCGTTCATCACCCACCATTGGAAGCCGTAGAACGGGCTTTGCGCCGTCAGGCTCTCGCGGACGTAGCTGGCGGAGATCAGGCGTTCACCACGCCACACGCCGCCGGCAGCGAAGAGGACGCCGAAGCGGGCGAAGTCGTCCGGGCGCATGTCGAGGCAGCAATATGTCATGGGGTTGACGCCGGTGGGGTCGAGCCACATGCCGATCGCGCTGCGGTCCACGCCGATGGGTTCGAGGATGGTCTGCCAAAGCCAGTCGTGGGCGTTCATGCCGGTGGCGCGACGGAGAAGGGGCTCGAAGAGCTGCGAGGTGGCGTTTGAGTATTCGAACCGCGTTCCTGGTAGCCGCACGCGAGGGACGTTGAGTGCGGCACGGGTCTGGTCGGCCTGCTTGAAGAAGCTCTCCGGGTCCGAGAGTCCTGCCCGCATCTCCAGGATGTTGCGGATGGTGATTCGCTCCCGGGCCGAGCCGTTCCATTCGTTCAGGAAGTCGCTAGCCTCCTGTTCCAGGGAGGCGATGTGGCCGCGGTCGATGGCGGTGCCGATGGCGGCGCTGTAGAGGCTCTTGGCAACGGACCAGCTCGTGCCGAGGCTGGCGATGTCATAGCCGTCGGCGTAGCGCTCGCCAATGACTTCGCCGCCGCGGAGGAGGAGCGCGGACTGCACGGCGGCGTCAGAGTAAATGAGGTCGAGAACGCCAGCCACGGCGCAGGGCGTGACATCCTGGGTTGCCGGCACCGCTCGTGGCAGCGCCCAGTCCGGCACGCTTGGCGGCTGCACATCGAGTTCAAACGTGCTGGCGTCGGTGCTCGAGTCGGTCGTGACCGACACGGTAGTGGTGCCGGCAAGGTGGCCCGTCAGCAGAAGGTCGTCGCCTTCGATCGTTGCCGTCGCAACGCAGGTGTCGCTCGAGAGCACATCCAGCGGCACGCCGACGGCGATGGCGACGCGAAGCTCCTTGCCTGCCTCCACGGTCTGATCGGCGACGGCCTTGCCCGCCCCCAGCTCGCTGCCCTCCGCCTCGATGCGGGCGAGGAGGGCTTCCATGTTGAGGTAGTCCTCCGAGCCAACCTCCACCTGCACGCCGCCGCCGTGGCTGACTGTTGCGGACATCTTGTCGAGCACGAGCATGGCGTTGGCGGCACCGTCACCGTCGCCAGCCTCGAGGACGAATGCCCGCAATACGCTTAGATTGGACGCCTCGTGGTCTTGCTCGATGGAGGAGACGAACACCAGCCGGGTGGTGCCGGACTCGCCTCCGGCAACATGGCAGCGTATGCAGCGGGCTTGGACGATCTCAAGCGAGATGGTCTCGCCGAAGAGGGCTGCGGCGGAACCGTGGGAGGCGTCTGGGTCCTCTTGGTCGGTGCCGTCTGGCCCCCCTTCCTCCGAGGCTTGCAGGTTCGCCTCGATGTAATACGCGCTCGCCTCTTCTGCGGTGACATGCAGATAGTGCGGCCCGGCCTGCACATTGCGCTCGATGCGGAAGTTGGCACGGCTGCCGCCCTCGTCCGCGGTGGCGAGCATCCTGTTCGAACCGTCGCGCAGTTCGCCGGTGGTGTCGGCGGGACCGCCGGTGGCAACCGTCAGGCGCGAAGGCGCGTTCACGTCGATGCGGAACACGTCCACATCGTCCAGCGCGCCAATTGTGCCGGCCAAGCTGACGTCCGGCGGTAGCAGCGTGGAGGTCGCAGAGGTGTTGCCGTGGTCGTCCGCCCGTTCGATGCGCACGATCACACGATAGTCGCCGGTGTCCACGTTGCTTTGCACAGCTAGGTAATGCACGCCCCCACCCAAGGTCTCGCGCAGGCGGAAGTTCATGCCGGCGCCGCTGTCGTCGTCTGTGGCGATGGTCGCGCCGGAGCCGTCGTAGAGCGTCCCCACCGTGTCGAGCCTGCCGCCGCTGCGCATGTCGAGCGTTGCTTGCGCATGCAGGTCGATACGGAACACATCGACATCCGTGGCCGAGTCGATCGTGCCGGCGACCCGCACGCCGTATTCGATCGGCGTGGACGTGAGCAATGTATCGCCGTGATCGTCGCCGGTCGCCGGCAAGCCGAGCATGGCCGCGGCGACGGGCGCGAACAAACCAGACCTCACCAAGCCATCAATCCGCCAGAGCACCGACGGCATTCTGAACGCCCCTACACCGCGCCACAACGCAAGCCACGCCCCTTACGGGCTCAACGTTCGGCAGGTGCCGCGACCGATGCCACAACCGCTCCTTCCGGCTCCGTCCTGGAACGACCTGCGGCGAGGATCAACGGCAAGATCAGCGAGAGGAAGATGCCGGCGCTCGCGGCCGCCAGCAACAGCAGCGTCGTATCGAGCCCCCACAGATCCAGCGCACCACCCACAAGTGGCGCAGTGATGGCGAAGGCGGTGCGAAAACCGAAGCTCGCGAGCGAGTTCGCCGTGGCGCGGATTTCGCTTCCGATCCGTCGGTTCAGGGCGTCGCGCAGGATCACCAAGCCGAACCCCCGGCAAAGGAAGAAAAGCGAACTCAAGCCGATACCAGCCACCATGCCGGTGAGGCCCAAGGCGATGTAGCCCAGCACCGGACCAATGCCGATGAATGCCAGCATGGAGACGGTTCCGAGGCGGTTCTCGAGCGCTGCGGCGTAGCGCCCGGCCATCGCCGACAGCAGCGTCAAGGCACCCCAGATGTAGCCGAAGTGGGCGAGTTCCACGCCTTGGCTGCGCCAATGCGCTTGCAACAACCACACCGCATACATGGTGGTGAGCGACCAGATCGACAGCGCCAGGAAGGTCAGCCGCAGGATGCGGTTGTCGAGCACCAGCGCGCGCAGGATCAGTACGGCGTTGCGGCCGTGCGAGCGCGTGTCGAGACGCTTGCGCGGCGGCTCCACGAGGCCGAATGCGAGCAGGAACGGAAGCCAGCCGCAGATGGCTTGGGCAATGGCAATGCCGTCCATGGAAACGACCAACAGCAGCACGCTGCACAGCACCGCGGCGAGGGCCTCGGAGAGGTTGCGGGCGAAGAACAGCCGTCGCACGGCCTGCGGTGGACCGCCGGTCGGCGGGAGCGCCTGCGAACGAGGCGAAGGTCCCGTCGAAGGACGACCGTGCTGGGCCGGTTCGGTGCTGGCACCAGGGCGCTTCTGCTCGGTCTCTCTTTCCGCAAGGGCAAGTTCGGTGTCGTAGAGGAGCGCCAGGTCTGCGCCCGATATGAGGCTGAACGCGACCGCGAGGCTCGCCTCGAACGCCGCCAGGGGCCAGAACCCGTGCGCGAACACCAGCCACGTATGGCCGATGCCGAGGAACAGGCCGCCGACGATCATCGTCCCCCGACGCCCCAGCAGGTCGGCGACGTAGCCGGACGGCACCTCCAGCACGCCCACGAGCACCGCGAACCATGCCTGCAGGAGGAGCACGTCCGACAGTGCAAGTCCCCGGGACTCGAAGAAGATGACGATGACCGGCATCAGCAGCATGAACACCTGCAGGAACGACAGGCACAGGGTGCGCGGCAAATTGCGCTGCAACTGACGACGTGTTGGCGTATTCATGGCGGTTGTCTTCGTTCTTGTGTTGGTCGATGGCAGGTTTTTGTTGGCCCCAAAACGACGAACCCCGAAGGGCGGGTGCGCTTCGGGGTTCTCGTGCGTGACAGCTTGTAGCGTGTCTATCCCCCCGAACCGGGATCCATGGCGGCACAGCCCAGCCGCCACGTTTGGCGGACATGGGTGTACTGGCTTGCGGTGCTGGGTGAGGTCATGGCGAGGTCGTTCGGGTTGGCAAGGGCGCGCACCATAGCGGCAAGAACTGGCAAGTCAAGACGGGGATGTCGGGAGGCGACGATTTTCGCGCGGGGGTTGACGAAAGGCCGGTTCGCGTCCTTTGATGGTCGCCCCGCCGCAGCGCCGGAACTCGACATGCAAGCGCCCAAAGTTGGCTACGTGAACGTCTTTGTCACCCGTTTCGACGAGGCGGTTCGGTTCTATGCCGACGTGCTCGGCCTTCCCTTGCGGATGCGGGAAGATCAGTTCGGTTATGCCTCGTTCGACGCCGGCCCGGTGTCGATGGCGTTGGCCGAAACCGACGATGCATCACAGGTCGGCCGTCATACGGGCATTGGCCTCATGGTGGACGACATCGACGCCGCATACGAGCAACTCAAGGCGCGCGGTGTCGAGTTCGACATGCCGCCGACGAAGCAGCCTTGGGGCGGCACGCTGGCGCTCCTGCGCGATCCGGAAGGCAACGTGTTCTATTTGGATCCGGGGCATTCGTAGGGACGGGTTTTTCGCAGGAGGAGCGCGTCCCGCACTTCTTGAACGTGGCTTCGGTTTAGGCCCGTCAGGTGCGCTGGATGACGTGGGTGTGATAGGGCATCAGCCGGTCGATCTCCACCTCCGGCTCTCCGCGCCGCCACTCGAACAGGCGCACCGTGACCTGCTGCGGATCGATGTCGAACAGCGCAAAGCCGTTCTTCTCCTGCACCTGTGCCACCTCTTGCACTTCAAGGCCGGTGGCAATCAATGGCACTGTGCCACGCGCTGCGGAAGGCCAGCCCCGGCCCGTGCCGAGCGGGCCGGCGAGGATCGCGTGAACAGGATTCGCGCCAAGATTGAGGTCCGCACTCTTGGCGACTTTGAGATGCCCGGTCGCGTGCAAGTCCCCGGAGATGACGACGCCGGCGCGGCGCTTCTGCGCTGCCAGCGCTGCGAGGAGCCGCTGATGCTGCAGGAACCAGCCGCGCTGCCAGAGGAACTTGCGACGCTTCGTGGTGAGGCCGAACGCCTCGCCGCCGGTGTTGATCTGCGCCACCGCCGTGTCGCCTTCGCCAACGTCCGCCACGTCCGGGTACCACTCGCGCCACTTGCCGGCGGACCAGCCAAACGGATGTGAAGGCACGTGGAACAGATGGCGCACGGTCTCGTCGGCGGTGCGGGCCGCAAGCCAAGCCTCGGCTTCCGGCGGAACGAGGCCGGCAACGTCGCCCTTGAGGCTCAGGAACCGGGCGCAGTCGTAGATGAGCGCCTCCACCAGATTGCCGTAGCGAAACGTGCCGAAGCTCTCCGAGATTCCGGGTGCCCGGTCCCCTGCACTGGCACCCGACATGAGCAACGGCCGCGCGGGGTCTGGCAGGAATTCCGGCATGAACAGTTCCCGCGTGAAGCGAGCGAAAGAAAGCTGGTAGGCATGGGGTGGCAAGGTCACGAAACGGTCGGTGGCCTCGTCGTTCTCGTAGTAGTCGTGATCGTCCGAGACGAAGTAGCTCGGCGTCGAGCGCAGCATGACGCCGTAGAGCTCGGCGAACTGCGGCTCCACGGCCTGCTTGATGACCGCTTCGTTGGCGGTTCCCTTGGCTGGCAGGCTTCTGTCCAGGCGGCCACGCTGCGCATACCAAGCCTCTGCCCGTTCGCGCACGGCTTCCCGGTCCGATTCGAGCTGCGTGCGCTGATCCCAGTACACATGGTCGCCAATGGCGATGGCGGCATGAGGGCGGAACGAGAGCGCTCGTGCCAGCAGGCGCTGGCGCAGCGCCAGGGACAGGAACGGCTCCGGCTCAGTGTTGTAGTTCGGATACCCCCCGGCGCAGGTATAGGCCAATAGCCGCACCGACTCGGGGCTCGCGTCCGGCGCCGGATAGGTCGTGAGCGGCCACGGATCGGTGAGCGCTTCGCCGCCTTCGTCGTGCAGTTGCAGGATGTGGGTGTGATCCGGCGCGAGGTCCGCAACATCGAAGGCGAAATAGCGACCTTCCGTGTCGGTTGTTTGGGCCCGGACGCGACGCTCATCGACCCGAAGCACGGGCGGCGTGCGCGGTTGGTGGAAGGAACACTTGATGACGATGCGCTCGTGGCTGGCACCGGGAACGAGGTGCAGGAGGTCTCCCTGTCGCCAACCGTCGTCCACGTTGGCGGCGGCCGGCGCCGGACGGGCGGCGCCGAGACCGGCCAAGGCCGCCGCTGGAGCGCTTCCCTGAATGAACCTGCGTCGCGTCCAGACCGCCATGCCAACACCTCCTGACTCGCCGACGCGTTCGTGCCTCGGTCCTTTGCGCTTATGCTAGGCGCTTTTCGTGGGGAGGAATCGGATGCAGAACCCAGTCCAGGAGAAGCTGGCAGCGGGCCAGCAAGTGGTGGGCGGAACCATCGACACGCCAGACCCCGACACCTATTGCGCCATGGCCCGCGCCGGCTTCGACTTCCTGTGGATCGAGATGCAGCACAGCCCGCTCACGTTCCAGGACGTGCAGCGCATGATCTGGGCTGGTCGCGACCTTCCCGCGGTGCCATTCATCCGCGTGCCGGACGCCACTGAGGGCGACATCCAGAAAGCCACCGACGTCGGTGCCCTCGGCATCATCGTGCCGATGGTGGTGGAGGTGGAGAAGATCAAGGCGGCGGCGAAGTTCATGCGCTATCCGCCCGACGGCGTGCGCAGCCTCGGGGGCGGGCAATACGGTGCCCTCTACGGCGGCAGCTACCGCGCCGAGGCCAACGACAACCTCATGCTGGTAGCGATGATCGAGTCGCCCGGAGGCGTCGAGAACGCGGACGAGATTGCGGGCGTGCCGGGCGTGGACGTGGTGTTCTCCGCCGCAACGGACCTGCACAGCTTCTCCGGCCACAGCCAAGGCGACGCTGCCTACGAGGCCATGATCGACCGCATCAAGGACGCGACGCTGGGCGCCGGCCGCAAGCTCGGCGGGCCGCTGCAATGGCGCAGTCGCGAGAACTTCAGCTTCTTCCAGGCACCGACGGCACCGGCGATGATTTCCCGCGGCGCCCGGGAATACCTGAAGACTGAGGAAACCGTGGCCCCCATCGAAGGTACGGAGCGGTAGCGGCAGGGGGCTGCCGGCGACGTTGCGGCGCCCGGACCTTTGGAGGGAGGGCGTCTCGCCCTCCCTACGCGCCGCGAGGCGCGCGTCTGTTTGTGGTGACAGGTATCGCGCAACCATGGAACGTGCGCCTTGCGGCGCACCAGCAGCCTGTCGGACTTGGCGGCGACGCACCGGGCCGCCGGACAGGGCGACGCATGCGTCGCCCCTACAGGAAGGTGTCGGTCATGTCCCGGGCCGTAGGGGCGACGCACGCGTCGCCCTTCTTCGGGTGGCCTTCCTCATGCGCCAGGGAGGGCGAGACGCCCTCCCTCCGAGGGACCATCGTCAGGACAAGACAATGCGTATGCCAGCTCGCTTGCGCCTTCTTCCTCGCCGTCGATCCAAGCGGCGCGCACGCAGCTTCAACTCCTTGCGTTGATCCGGATTATCGCCACGGCATCTCCTACGTCGAACCGCTGCACTACGGCCCCGAGTTTCGCCACTTCGACTATGCCAATCCCGATGCCCCCAAGGGTGGGCGCATTCGCTTGCCGCAGATGGGCACGTTCGACAACTTCAACGCCATCGTGGAGGCCGGCCGCATGGCCGCCGGCTATGGCGCCATGGGAAGCCTCGTCTATGACACGATGCTCGAAGACACCATCGACGAGCCCGCCAGCGCCTATGTGCGGCTCGCCGACGGCGTGGCGGTGGAGCGAGACTATCGTTGGGTGGCGTTTCGCCTGCGCGCCGGTGCCCGCTGGCACGATGGCCGTCCGATCACGACAGAGGACGTCGCCTTCACCTTCGACGCCATTCGCGAGCATGGCTCGGTGGCGCTCAGAACTGCATTGGCAGACCTCGATCGGATCGAGACGTTTGGCGAGCGCGAGCTCTGCTTCGTCACCCGCGCGGACGCCGAACCGAATCCGATCCTGCCGTTCCAATACGGTCGCATCGCCATCCTGCCCAAGCACTACTGGCAGGAGCCCTCAGCGCGGGGGAGCGCGAGGGGCCTCCCCTCGAAGAGAGAGCCCGCCGAAGGCCGCGACGTCACCAAGACCACCACCGTGCCACCACCCGGCAGTGGCCCATACCGCCTGGCGCGCAGTGATTTCGGGCGTACGCTGACCTACGAACGGGTGGCTGACTATTGGGGCCGCGACCTGCCGGTGACTCGCGGCCGCTACAACTTCGATGTCGTCAAGTTCGACTACTTCCGGGACGAAAACGTACAGCTCGAAGCGCACAAGGCCGATGTGGTGGACGTGCGCGAGGAGTCGATTTCCAAGAACTGGGCCACGCAGTACGACTTTCCAGCCGTGCGAGACGGGCTCTTCCGGGCGGAACTGCGCTACGTGACGCGGGTTTGGGGGCTTTGGTGGCCGACCTTCTGGAACCTCGACCGCCCACGCTTTCGCGACATTCGCGTGCGCGAGGCGCTCTGGCTCCTGCGCGACTTCAACTACATCAACCGCTCGTACTTCTACAGCTTCTACGACCACGGCGTGAGCTTCTTTCAGAACTCGGCGATGGCGCACGAGGGCCTGCCCTCGGAGAAGGAACTGGCGCTCCTCGAACCGTGGCGCGACCAACTGCCGCCGAGGGTGTTCACGGCGCCGTTCCGACAGCCGGAGGCCAGCGGCTATGGAGTCAATCGCGACAATATTCGTCGCGCACTCGCGCTCTTCGACGCCGCTGGCTGGGCACCGGTGGACGGCGTGATGCGGAACAAGGAAACCGGCGAAGCGTTCCGCATCGACTTCATCTTCGTCTCGCCTTTCGGGGTGCGTTCGGCCATGCCCTTCCTCGCCCAGTTGAAGCGCTTCGGCATCGCCACCACGGCGAGGGCACCGGAAGTGTCCAACTGGCTCTATCGCAGCCGCACGGGGGCCTTCGACGGCAACGGCACCAACTACGTGCCGAGCCAGATGCCAGGTCTGCAGCTTCGCACCCGCTTCGGTAGTGCCGCCGCGCACGTGGACTACGGCCAGAACTGGCCCGGCATCCAGAGCCCCGCCATCGACGCCCTCATCGAGGCGGTGGTGCGGGCCCGCACGGCAGAAGACCTGTACGCGGCAACGCGCGCGCTGGACCGTGTGTTGCTCTGGAGCTTCTATTTCATCCCCGGCCCATCGGCACCGGGCATGAGACTCGCGTTCTGGGACCGCTACGGCGAGGTGCCGGCCCAGAACCTGTCGCGGATCCCCTACATCGATGCATGGTGGTGGGATGAGGAGAAGGCGGCGCGGGTCGAGGCGGGCATCGCAGCATTGGAGTAGCTCCCCCGCATTTGGTGGACGTTGGGGCCGCCGAGGCCGCCGAGTCGACAGGCTCGAGGGCCTTCGGAGGGAAGGCATCCTGGCTTCCCTGCGCGCCCTCTGGCGCGCTGACCGCTACTTGCAAAAAGGAAGCGCCTATCGGCGCTAGGGGCGCGCCCTGAAGGGCGCGTCGGCAGTTCGCTAGAGCGAACTGCTGGCCTTCGTGCTCGCATGCGCTCGCAGCTACGGCTAGGAGCCAGCGCCGTTTCCTACGGCGCAGCCTCCTAGCTTGGCTAGGGCCCCTCGTCCGCTGGGGTTAGCCACCAGAACAGCAGCGTGGCGGCCGCGGCAGCCAGAAACTGCACGACGACGAAGGCAGCAATATCGTCCGGTGCAATGCCGGAGAAGGTGTTGGTCAACCCCCGTGCCAGCGTGACCGCGGGATTGGCGAACGAGGTGGAGGCGGTGAACCAGTAACCGGCGGTGATGTAGAGGCCCACCATCGCCGCTACCGCCGTCGGTCGCACCTTCAGCGTGCCGAGAATGGTGGCCACGAGGCCAAACGTTGCCACCCCTTCGGCAAGCCACTGTCCGACACCGGTGCGTTCCTTCACGGAAGGCTGGATGAGTTCCATGTCGAACATCGCATGGGCCAGGATGACTCCGGCGATGGCCGCCAGCACCTGCACGCCTACGAAGGCCGTGGCTAGGGCTGGCGCAATCTCCCGCCGGAGCGCAAAGGAAAACGTCACCGCTGGGTTGAAGTGGGCACCGGAAATGGGCCCCAACACGGTTATGAGTACCGCAAGGATCGCTCCGGTGGCCACGCTGTTGCCCAAGAGCGCGAGCGCGTCGTTACCTTGCGCTAGGTTCTCGCCCATGATCCCGGAGCCGACTACCGTCGCAAGCAGGAACATGGTTCCGAGCCCCTCGGCGGCGAGCTTCTTCACCGTGTTCAAGAGATTCCCCCGCAAATGTCCGCCCAAGCGGGCGCAAGCCAAGTGTGTTACCCGTGAGCCGTGACCGCGCTGCAGCGTCGTTGCCTTACACCACCCCATAGGCGAGCAAGGCATCGGCCACCTTGCGGAAACCGGCGATGTTGGCGCCGCGCACATAGTTGACGAAGCCGTCGTCCTCGCGGCCGTCCTCGCGGCACTTGTCGTGGATGTCGCGCATGATGGCCTTGAGTCGGTTGTCCACCTCGGTGAATGACCATGAAATGCGCAATGCGTTCTGGCTCTGTTCCAGGCCTGATACGGCGACGCCGCCGGCGTTGGCGGCCTTGGCAGGCGCGTAGAGAATCCGCGCGTCCAGGAAGGCATGAATCGCATCGAGCGAGCACGGCATGTTGGCGCCCTCCGCCACCGCCACCACGCCGTTTGCAAGCAGGGCCTTGGCGTCGTCGCCTCCTAGCTCGTTCTGCGTCGCGCACGGCAGCGCGAGGTCGCACGGCACCTGCCACGGGCGCTTGCCCTCGTGGAACGTGCAGCCGAACCGCTCGGCGTATTCGCGGATGCGGCCGCGTCGGTTCTCCTTGAGGTCCTTCAGCCATGCCAGCCGTTCGCCGGCGATGCCTTCGGGATCATGCACGAAGCCGCCGGAGTCCGACGCCGTGACCACGCGGGCGCCAAGGTCGGCGAGTTTTTCGATGGCATAGAGCGCCACGTTGCCCGACCCCGACACGGCAGCAACCCGACCAGCAACGTCCTCGCCGCAGGTGGCGAGCATGTTCTGCACGAAATAGACGGTGCCGTAGCCGGTGGCTTCGGTGCGGGCGTTGCTGCCGCCGAATGTCTGGCCCTTGCCGGTGATCACACCGCCGCTGAAGCGATTGGACAGGCGCAGGTACTGACCGAACAGATAGCCGATTTCGCGCTTGCCGACGCCGATGTCGCCGGCCGGGACGTCCCGGTCCGGGCCGATGTAGTGATGCAACTCCAGCATCATCGCCTGGCAGAAGCGCATCACCTCGTGCTCGCTCTTGCCTCGGGGATTGAAGTTGGCGCCGCCCTTGGCGCCGCCGATGGGCAGGCCCGTGAGACTGTTCTTGAATATCTGCTCGAAGCCCAGGAACTTGAGCACGCCGACCGTCACGCTGGGGTGGAACCGGAGGCCACCCTTGTAGGGGCCGATGGCATTGCTGAACTGCACCCGCCAGGCGCGGTTGACACGCATGCGGCCGGCATCGTCCTGCCAAGTGACGCGGAAGGCGATGATGCGGTCCGGCTCGGTGAGCCGCTCCATCAGCTCTGCGCCCTGGTACTGGGGATTGCGGGCGATGAAGGGCACCACAGTGTTCGCCACCTCCCGCACCGCCTGATGGAACTCCGGCTGGCCGGGATTGCGCCGTTCAAGCCCGGCCATGAACCGTTCTATCTCGTCGCCGTCGTTGCCTGCCGCCATGTCGGTCTCCGCCGAAGCCTAGCGCGGTATGCTAGCGGTAAGTCTGCGCACGAAGTCTGCAAAGGGGGGTATCGGTGGCATTCGATCGCTACAGCAGCCTGTCAAAGGCCGTGCTCGTCGTCGGGCTGGTGGGTCTTGCCATGCTGCCAGTGGGGGCGCTTGGCGCCAAGTATGGCCTCTGGCATTTCGGGCGCGGCTTCCAGTTGCTCTACACCGGCACGTTCGTCAGCGCGGCCGTGGCGGTGCTGGGCATTGCCATGCTGGCGTTCGCGTTGTCGGCGGGGCGCAGGGACGCGGCGTTGCCCTCCTGCATTGGTGTGGCGGCGGCGATCGTTGCCCTTGCCGTGACGGGTTGGCAATACCGACTCACCACCGTCGCGCCGGTACTCAACGATGTCACCACCGACCTCGCCGACCCGCCCGCGTTCGCGGCGTTGGAACAGCGTGGCGGTGAACCGCTGGAATACGACCCCGAGAAGTCCGAGACGCAGCAGCGCGGCTATCCGTACATCGAGACGGTGCGTTCGGCACTTGCCCCCGAGGCGGCGCTGGAGCGCGCGGTTGCGGTGGCGCGGGAAACGGGCTGGGATGTGGTTGCGAGTGGTCCGCGGGGCGGCGCCCTGACTGTGGAGGCAGTTGCCACCACCTTCTGGTTTGGCTTCATCGACGATGTGGTGGTGCGCATCCGCCCAGACGGGAGCGGCTCGCTGGTGGACATTCGCTCCGCGTCGCGGGTGGGCCGCTCCGACCTCGGCGCCAACGCCAGGCGCATCGACGCGTTCATTGCACGGTTTGGTGAATGACGACTCCACGAGGATGAACATGAAGACATGGATGACCAAGGCCTGTGTTGGCGCGCTGGCTGCCGTCGCGACGATGGCCGGGGCGCACGAAGGCGAGCACGATCCAAACGACCTTTCCTTCCAGGCCGCGACGCCCATTCTCGACGTGGCGAGCGTAGAAGCGAGCATCGAGCACTACACCGGCAAGCTCGGCTTCACCACCAGTTGGGACTGGCCCGACGGCGATGACAAGACCTTCGCCGCCGTCTCCAACGGCGCGGTGACGCTGTTCCTCGCTGAAACCGAAGGCACCATCCACCCAACCTGGGTGTTCTTCGACGTCAACAGCGCAGACCACGTGCATGCGGCCTATGTCGAAGCTGGCGCCACCATCGTCGAGGCACCAAACGACAAGCCTTGGGGCAGCCGAGAGTTCCTGGCGACCGACCCCGACGGCAACGTGCTGAGAATCGCCTCTCCCCTCCCACACGACGACGAAGGCGAGGAGGACTAGCAGTCTGTCGGACTTCGCATTCGCTCCAGCTACGGCTAGGAGCCAGCGCCGCTTTCTACGGCGCAGCCTCCTAGCTCGGCCCCCCCAAGCACCCCTTCTGGACGTACTCGCAGGAACCCACCCCCGGCAAAGGGCTCCCTCTATTCTGCGGCGTGCGCCACCTCTTTGGACTCGAAGTGGGCGAAGCGGCGGCTGAGTTCTTCTAGCAGGGCTTGCTTCTCTCCTTCGGGCAGGAAGGAGTGTTCGAGGCTGGCGCGGGAGAGCTCTTTCACCGTGGCGTAGTCGAGATCGTAGGTCGTGACGGCGCGTTGGTACTCGTGCGTGAGGTCGGTGCGGGATACGCCCTCGTCGTCCGTGGCGAGCACTACCGGCACGCCGTGTTCCAGATAGATGGGCAGGGGGTGGTCGTCGCCGGTGATGCCGAGGATCACGTCGCTGGACGTGAGGATGATCTCCACCGCCACGTTGCCCTCGCGCATACGGGCAAGCAGTTCGTAGGGATCGTCTTCGTGCATCACGTCGGTGCCGTGGCCGATGCGGTTCGCGCCGGCAATCTCCACCGCCTCGCGAATGTGGAACGTGAGTTCCTCCGGCGGCACCAGACCCAGCGCGAGTTCGCCAGCGTGTAGTGCGATTCCTGCATCCGGCGCCTCGCCCGAGGCAAAGGCCACGGCGCGCATGTGGCGGCTGTAGTCGGCGAGTGAGATCGGATCATCTTCCGGTGCCACCAGATTCACGCCCACGACGCGTGGGTCGGCGGCGGCGAGCCGGAAGCCATACACCATCTGCGCGAACACTTGCGGTGCCGGGCGGGTGCGGATCGCCTGGGCGAGATAGCGCACGGTCACGTCGCAGCCTAGCAGTCTGTCGGACTTCGCCGTTTCGGCGGAGTTCGACGGAATGCTGGGACGGCTTGTCCGTGCGCAGGATTTGGAGAATCAAACGCGCAGGGTTGGGGATTTGAGGTTCCGGCGAATCGTGGATTACCACGTCAGTATCCACGGGCCAATCACGCGCTCCCGATGCCGCACTTCCGTGCGCGGTAAACCCGGACGCTGTGCCTGCAGCGCCTGGTAACCGTTCCGTCAAGCCGGTAGCCGGCGCGCAACCGCGACTTGGAGCGGGCGAGGAGCCTAGTCTGAACGGCATTTCCTGGCACAAGGGCCCTTGGCTGTGGTGTTCCGTACCGGCCTGAGGGAACGGTTACGCGGCCTGACGGCCTGACGCGGCACCTGACGAACGCTTTCCATCTGTGCCGTCTCTCGCCACCCCCTGCGGGCAAGTGCCTCGGCCTACACTTCGGTCCCGTTGTATACGAGCGCATCAACAAGCGCTGCACGGTAGTCCCACACCTCCCCCCGAAGCGAGTCCGCAGGTCTTGCGACACCGTACCACTTCGAGTGATGTAGCCACTCGAGCAGGTCGCCATAGCGCTTATCAAGCGCCGCGGGCGCCAAACCCGAACATCTCGCGAGTCCGGCGCGCGACGCGCCATTCAACGACACGTAGCAGTCGGGCCGAGCAAGAGCGAGGAGCCGCGTCGCGACGCCTGGCCCGATTCGACAACCGAGCTTCCGCATTCCGACAAGCGCGTCAACACCTGCGCGGACGCTGTCTTCACCCGCCTTCCTTGTTGATCGGATGTGCCGGAGGATGTCTCGGCGACCGTTGCGGCCCGCCTCAGTGTTTCGCGTGAGCATGCCACAAGCCATGCCAGCGCCTCGGAGCGTGCCCAAATGCCCCCACGAGGGCCGACGCCCAATTAGGACGTCGGTCTGCCACTGTTTCAGGTTGTGCCACCTTCGAAGCGCCGTTATCGGGTGTCCGACTCTGATGGTGTTCATCCAGCTTCTGGTTTCCCGGAAGACACTCGAGTTGGTGTCGGCCGCGAGCATTTGCTCGTCCCTCGCCATCAGATTGTCGACATAGTCGTCCCACGACCAGCTGGGGTCCAGTCTTTCGGCGGCGGCCCCCCTTGTGCGTCGCGCTTTCGTTCTGCGGCCGTATTGAAACCCCGCTCGTTCGCGTGGCGGCGTCCAATGACGCGCGTAATCCTCGATCCCCTTGTTCGGATCCGCGTCGAGCGATTTCCAGAGCGACTCGAACCACTGGGAAGAGTCCTTGCTGCCCTGTGCCTCGAGCACGAGCTCTTCGTTTCCGCCGAAACCCATGCAAGTGAGATTCGCGCTGCCGATCCAGACGATGTTTCGCGACGACGCTCGAAAGCAGTAGTACTTCGGGTGGAATATCCCATTCGCAGGCCAACGGGCCCGACCGATTCGAAGGTGGGCGAAACTGGCTAGGTCCCTCAATGTCGTAGGGTCGGTTGCGCTTCCGTCAACGCCCACCACGATCCGAAGGGCCCCGGTGCGCGCGCAGAACGCCCGGAGCTTTTCAATCGCGGGGCAGTGTGTAGCCCACGCCACCGCGATGTCGACAGCACTGCTGGTGCTCAATCGTTCCTCGAATCGACCCAAGATGTTCCTAGCTGTTCTGACAGGCAAGCTTCGTACCCCCTCCCAACGCGTTGCTTGATTGCGGACCGTACTATACGGTTGGCCACCTGACGCACCCTGAGGTCGGCTACGGGCGAAATCCATCGAACATCCGCTCGTCCGGGCTCCGCCCGGTCGCCAAGCCCCGCGGGGCCTCCCGCGCGTGCCACTGCCTCTGCGTAGCTGCGGACTCTCGATAGCTGTGCCGTCGCTGGTACCTACACGTCGCCAAGGGTGGCGCTAGCCGCTCAGCGACGTAGTCAAGCATGCCGGTCGCTGATGAGGGACCGAAAGGGTACAGTGTTGCCCATCACGCAGGCCTTGCGATGCGTTCGCCTTTCGCGGGCGTTGACAAGAAGTAGGTGCTAAAAGATGCAAATGAAGCTCGCCGCACTATCTCGTGCTCCTGGCACTGGCACCTCCAAGCGACCCCGGAAACTCGACGTAGATTCGCTGCCCTCGAGCGAGTGATGAGCGAACAAGACCTAACAGCCGGTTTCAACATCAACGATGCCGTCGTCACGATCCACGAGATCTCGACAGACGGCGATCCCACCATCTGCGGGACCGGGTTTCGTGTCGCGCCCGACGTGGTCGTCACCGCGAAGCATGTTGTGGAGAACTACCGCGAATGCATGGTAGGGACGATGCCTACACGCGGCGGCGTGGTCGTGACTTTGGCGGAGTCAATCCATATGGAGCCAAGCGGCAAGGCCGACTTGGCCGTCTTGGTATTGGAAGACCAGGAACCTCCCTTGGATTACCTGAAAATCATGCCGTCGCACGGGTACGGCATGCTGGGAGCGGAGGTTGCTTCGTACGGGTACGTGGGCGAAAAGGACGGAGGGTTCACGCAGCGTTTCATGGTGGGGCACGTACAACGACTTTATTGGCATGACGACCCCGACAAACGGAAGGAACGATACGAAGCCTATGAGTTCAGCTTCCCGGCGTTCGGCGGACAAAGCGGGTCGCCCGTGTGCCTCCGAGAAGTCCCGGACCCCTATCGGAACCGGGTGGTGGCGATCGTCACGAACAGCCTCCCTTACTTCGCGCCGGATCGACCGATGGCAGCGTTCTGGGCGGTTGGATTAGTCCTCGGTCCGTTTTCGGATTGGATCGGGAGCTTCCACTCGGAAGGGTTGTAGGGCGGTGGAACGGGTGCGCTGGAGCGGGAAAGGCGTGGGGGACGTAAAGCCTGTGCTGCGTCGATTCGCAAGGCCGGTGAAACCGTAATGCAGGCGGTCAGCCTCGACGGACCTGGTGAAGTTGGTCATCCTAAACCGGCGTGGCGGTGTCAGGGAAGCACCGTGCGAGATGCGCGCCCGAGCCCCAGCACGAGGCGAAGCGCAGCGCCGACTTCCGCATTCGGTAGCGCGCGCTGGTGGCGCCTCTTGGCGTTGTTCGAAAGCGCTACCGAGATTGCGTCATCAGCGGGACTGTCGGCCCGGTGGCCCTGCACGACTGCCCATCATGGTGGTGCCGATGCGGTGGCGCAAGCGACGGGCCGAAACTCGGCCTCAGTTGGGGTCGCCGAGGATCTTTGGCGAACAAGGAAGGGCCGCCGAGTTCCTCAAGGCGTTTTGCGGTACACGCATCGCAGGTGTCAAACGGCGCAGCGTGTCAATGGCGACCGGAAATTTCCCATTTGTGGCGATTGAAAATTTCGCACATGGAGTCTGGCCAGCGTCGGGCGGGGGCTCGATCCGGACGTTGGGTTTGGCGAGGGTGCAGCGCGCGCTTGCTTGCACGGTGCGGCGCGCCAAAACCCACGCCATGGGGCGCGCCGCCGCATTCAAGAGGCTGCAAGCGCGCGCGGGGTTCATCAGGGGTCCTCTTCTTGCCGGGTCGCCCGCAGCAGGTCCTGATGCTCGCGCATTCGGTAGCTGTTGCCGCGGATGTTGCCTAGGTGGCAGTGGTGGCGCAGGCGGTCGATCGCTCGGACAGCAATTCTGGCTTTTGCAGTTCCTGCTCCAGACGTGTCGCGCGGCGATGGCTTGCAGTTGCATTCGCTCCTGTGCGTGCATGGCGGCCACCTTCAAGTTCCTCAAGACCAAGGTGCGCCGAATGGTCTGCGAACGTTGATAGCGGCGTGCCTACGCTAGGAGGCAGATGGGTCCGTGGCGCAGCCGGCAAGGAGAAGCACAGCAGGAAGAGGAAGGGTGAGGGTCGCTCGGTACATCGTAGACTCTGCTTGGGATTCCAGTCGAAGGAGCTACCGTAACAGCGACCTTCTCGCGTGCGTACTGGCGGGCCGCTTGAGGCGCCTGCCGCGTACCTGCGCCCCGTCACTACGGGGTTCCCGGTAGTGACGGGGCGCAATGCGGCATTCGGGCCAGTGGCGGCCAGCGATTCGGTAAGAAAAAAGCTGATGATGGCGTGGTGAAGCGCCGCTATGATGCCTCGCATCACCCTGTCGCCCTTTGGCGACGTGGCTGGGCAAGAGGCCCGGCGTGATGGCGTCACCGGAATTGAGGTGACGACCCAGTGCCTAGCTGCAACCGCTGCAGCGCAGGCGGTCGACGCATCGCAAGGCACGGCTCGCCACATCCGCGGTAGCGCGCGGATGGGGGCGATGCCACCGAGACCTGGGGACTGCCGTGGAGGCGCGGAGTCGATCGCGCTGCCGGAGAGTTTGTCCGGCGTTTGGCGGGAACCCGGGTAGCGGCGCGAGGCTTCGCGCGGACGGGGAGCGATCCCTGTCGTTGCCGCCGAAAGGGCGCAGCGTGCGGAGTCTCGGGTGCCGAAAAGGCTGGCGGGCCCGATGTCGCGAGACACGCCGCGGCTGCCGCACGAGACGGCAAGGGAAGACGCGTCGACGGACAGTTCCGCACTTCGGTGCGGGGTCTGCATGCCCTGGCGGGCAGCGGGCCGTCCATCAGAACTAAGCGAATGAGGACCCGCTCCCGGCCGCGTTCCGCGGCCGCGGGGTGCGGCCCGAGCGGACACCCCGCACCAATCCAGCCTCGACGACCGGCGCAGCCGCCCGGCTCGCGCAATCGCCCATGCGGCGCTGGCCGGGCGGTCGCGAGCCTGGGGGGACCGTTTGGAGACTGCGTGGTCTTCTGGCTGGGCAGCGACGACGTTGGCACCTCGCCCGGTACAATGCGGTCTGCGACGGAGGGGGGCCTGCCATGACTCACTTGCCGGCGGTCGAGCTGGCGGACCTGCTGCGGCCTGCGTACGGCCCCTGTCCCGAGTTCGAGGGCGCCTGCGGCGGCGTTGCCCGGTGGGCGCCTGAAGAGGGCCACGTTCCGCGCGGCTTCACCGGCGCGTGCGGAGCGCTGGGCGAGGTCGAGGTCGTGCTGCTGCTGGCGGAGCCCGGCGACCCCCTCGACGGCCAGGCGTTCCCGCCCGGCCTGGGTGCCCGCGACTTCATCGGCGACGCGTCGGCCAACACCAGGAGCAGCTACGAGCGCAGCGCGACGCGGTTCCACGCCAACATGCGGAGCATCCTGGACCTGCTGTTCCCCGGGACCGGCCTTGCGGAGCAGCTGCGGAAGGCGTGGATCGCCGAAACCTACCTGTGCTCCGCGCCCGTCGAGGGCGGACGCGTGCCGGCGGCGGCCGAACGCGCCTGCGCGGGAAGGTTCCTGGCGCGCCAGCTTCGCCTGCTTTCGGGCCGGCCCGTCGTCGCGCTGGGCGACAAGGCGCAGAGGAGGGTCCGCCGGCTCGTGCGCGAGGTGTCGGGCCTGGAGAGTCGGCTGGTCGACGCCTGGGCGGCATCGCCGCCCGGCGCGAACGATCCCCGGGCCCGTCGGTCGTGGGAGCGGGCGGCGGCGCAGGTGCACGACCTCCTGCATCGAGCGTCGGGCACCGCGCCGGACTGAGCGGAAGCGGGGAGGCGGGGCCGGACTGCGCGGGCCGCACGGCTCCAGGCGCCTGCCGTCGCGTGTCCAGGCCGAACGCGCCGACAGCAGGCCGGCGGGCGGACTCGGCTGCGTTGCCTACCGGTTCCGTAAGAACGCCGTCGTTGACGCCTGGAGCCGCCTTCCCTAGCTTTCCCGATCGGAACGGCCTCTGGCGTGCGGCCTGGGAACGAAACCGAACTCGAGGAACGGGGCGATGCGTCAGCTGCACTTCGACCTGCTGCGCCTGCTGGAGGGCGACCGGCAGGGCTCGCACGGCACGCGGCGCGGCCGGCGCTATGTCCTTGCGCAGGCTGCGGAGACGCTGCACCGCCTCGGCTACCAGGGCCTGAGGGCGCGCGGGTTCAAGGGGCGGCACGTCGACGCGCTGGTGGCGGAGTGGCGGCGGCAGGGGCTGTCGGACGGCACGGTCCGCAACCGCATGGCGCACCTGCGCTGGCTGGCGCGGAGGATCGGCAAGCCGGGCATCGTGCGCAGGGACAACGCGAGCTACGGGATCGGACCGCCGTGCGGGACCTGAACTGGGACCTGCTCCGGCTTCAGAGGCGGGAGAGCCACCTCGGCTCCCACGCCACCCGCCGCGACCGCTCGTACGCGCTGGCGCAGATGGCGAACGCCCTCCACGAGTTGGGCTTCCGCGGCCTGCGCACCGAGGGGCTCAAGCCGAGGCACGTCGAGGCGCTGGTGCGCCACTGGCGGGACGGCGGCCTGTCCCACGCGACCATGATGAACCGGATGGCGCACGTGCGCTGGTGGGCCGATCGGGTCGGCAAGGCCGGGATGGTCGGGAACAACGCGGACTACGGCATCCAGCGGCGGTCGCACGTGTCCGACGGCACGAGGCGGCGCGACCTCGACGCGTCGAGGCTCGCGCGGGTAAGGGATGCCCATGTGCGGATGGCGCTGCGGCTGCAGGCGGCGTTCGGCCTGCGCCGGGAGGAGGCGATCAAGTTCTCGCCGTCCCATGCCGACCGCGGCGACCGCATCCTGGTGAAGGCGTCGACCGCCAAGGGCGGGCGCCCGCGCCACGTGCCGGTGCGGACGGCTGCCCAGCGCCGGCTGCTCGACCAGGCGCGGCGGCTGGCGGGCGGCGGCGCGCTGATCCCGCCGGCGCGCAACTACGCGGAGCAGCGCAGGGTGTACGAGGACCAGACCCGGGCGGCGGGGCTGGACCGCAGCCACGGACTGCGCCACGCGTACGCGCTGGACCGGTACGAGGGCCTGACGGGCTGGAAGGCTCCGGCCGCTGGCGGGCCGGCGCAGAGCGAGCTGACGGAACGGGAGCGTCGCATCGACGCGGCGGCGCGGCTGCGGATCTCCCGCGAGCTCGGTCACGGACGCGTGGAGATCGTGCGAGTCTATTGCGGTTAGCGGAGTTTCGGGGCAGGTGCGGCCACCGCGCCGGAGGCGCTGGTTGCGGGCCTGTTGACCATGGGCCTGTGGGGTGACGCAAGCTCTTCGGAAAGCGGCGGGAGGTCGAATTCCTTCGGGTCGTCCGGCGGGCGGCGAAATGCGCCACCGACCATGGTTCAGTCAATTGACAAGGACTGTAAACCTATACATGATTGGCCGGTGAACGCAGGAGAAGTGGGGCGGTTCGTGGAAGCGTTGCCGGTGATTGAGGTGGGTGTTGCCATCGTGGGCGTGCTGTTCGCGGTCGTCACGAGGTACGAGGACCGGCGCTTGCGGCGCAGGCGCGAGGAAAACCTGCGTACGGCGGCGTGTCTGGCAGTGGCGGCGGCGCCGGTCGTCTTGCTGTTGCTGTGGATCGGCCGCAAGTAGAGAGCGCGGTGCGCGGGGCACGGACCCGAATTGCGCCCAACCGTCGGCGGGGGCGGACGGCTTGATGTGCGTCAGCCGGCTTCGACGCACAGCCGGCGACGGTCAAGGCATGGACGCGTCTCTCGGCGCCCGTCCGTCGCACCCGTCGGTGTAGTCGGCCCACCGCTGCATCAGCACGCGCCGCCGCCCGAACAGGTCCGAGCGCGCGTAGGCGGCCTCGACCGGGTTGCGCACGGCGTGCGCGAGCGCCGCCTCCATCACGGCGTGCGGAGTGTCCGTGCACTCGGCGGCCCAGTCCCGGAAGCTGGAGCGGAAGCCGTGCGGCACGGCGTCGATGCCGAGGTCGCCGAGCACGCGGTTCAGGCTCCCAGGGTGGAGCGCCCTGCCCTGCGGCGACGGGAAGACCAGTTCGCCCTCGCGGATCCCGTCGGCCTCGTCGAGGACGTCGAGCGCGCGACCGGACAGCGGCACCCGGTGTTCGCGGCCCGCCTTCATGCGGCTGGCCGGGATCGTCCAGACGGCAGCCTCGAGGTCAATCTCGTCCCAGCGGGCGCCCCTGGCCTCTCCGGAGCGCACCGCCGTGAGGACCAGGAACTCGAGCGCGAGACGCACCGAAAGGCCTGCATCGGATCCGCGCACCCTCGCGAGCGCCGCGCCGACCTCCCCGTGCGGCAGCGCGCGGAAGTGCGTCCTCTTCGCGTCCACCTTCGGCAGCGCGGCGGCCAGCGCCTCTCCGGCGGGGTTGTCGGAGCGGTGGCCCTGCGCGACGGCCCACTTCATCACCGCCGAGATGCGGTGCCGAACCCGCGTGGCGGTCGTGTGCCTCGACGTCCAGATCGGCTGCAGCACGGCCATGACGTCGGCGGTCTCGATGGCGTGCACGGGCCGGTGGCCGATGCGGGGATGGACGTATGCCGACAGCGACGCGCGCCACTGGGCTTCGGTGCCCGCAGCATCCCTCCAGGTGGGACGGTGCATGGCGATCACCGTCTCGGCCGCCTCGGCGAAGGTCGGCGAGTGGCCGGCCCCGGCGACGCGGGGATCGCCCCCCGCGCGGGCGATGCGGCGGTTGTCCCAGGCGATCTGCCGTGCCTCCGCCAGGGTGACCAGATCGGCGCTGCCAAGGCCGAGGTCCCGGCGCACGCCGTGGATGGCCAGCCGCTGCACCCACGACCTGCCGCCGCCGCGCGGGCCGGGCTTCACCAGCAGGTACAGGCCGTTGCCGTCGCCGTAGCGCTTCAGGCGCTCGGCGGGCTTGACGGTGCGAACGAACGCCGCGGTCAGCCGCTTCACGCCGGCGTACCGGCGAGGAAGTCGGCCCATTGCCGCATGAGCGTCCGCCGGCGCTCGAACAGGTCCGAACGCGCATAGGCGGCCTCGGTGGCGTTCCCGACGACGTGGCCGAGGGCCGCCTCCATCGCCTCCCGCGGGGCGTCGGTGCATTCGGCGGCCCAGTCGCGGAAGCTGGAGCGGAACCCGTGCGGGTGCGCGGCGATCCCGAGCGCCGGCATCAGGCGCCCGAACGTGCGCCGGTGGACCGCCCCGCCTCCCCTGGACGAAGGGAAGACGAGATCGCCCCTGCGCAGCGGAGCCGCCTCGCGGAACACGTCGACGGCGCGGTCCGGCAGCGGCACGCGGTGCGGACGGTTCGTCTTCGACCGCGCGGCGGCCACGGTCCAGGTCGCGGCGTCGAGGTCCACCTCGTCCCACGTCGCCTCCCGCGCCTCGGCCGAACGCACCGCGCACAGCACCATGAGCTCGAAGGCGAGGCGGATGGACGGACCCGGGCCGCACGCGCGCACCTTCGCCAGCGCGGCAGGCACCTCGGCCCAAGGCAGCGCCAGGCGCGACTCGGCGCGCCGGTCCACCTTCGGCAATGCCGCCGTCAGGACCTCTCCCGCCGGGTTGTCGCGCCGGTGCCCCTGCGCGATCGCCCACTGCATCACGAGGCCGATCCGCTGCCGGATGCGCCGGGCCTCGTCGAGCGAGCCCCAGACCGGCTGCAGGACGGCAAGCACGTCGGCACTCGTGACGGCCCCGACCGGTAGTCTCCCGAGCCGGTCCATCGCATGGCGTTCCATGGAGGTGCGCCACCGTGCCTCCATCGTCTCCGGGTCCTTCCACGCGGGCCGCCGCAGGGCGACGACGGCGTCGAACGCCTCGGCAAACGTCAGCATGTCCCGGCGCGGGACGGGATCGCCGCCGCGCCGCGCGATGCGGCGGTTCTCGAGCGCCTGCGCCCGCGCCTGCCTGAGCGAGACGTCGCGGACGCTTCCCAGGCCCAGCTCCCGCTGGACGCCGTGGACGGCGAGCCGCTGGACCCAGGACTTGCCGCCGGGCCCGCCAGTTGGCGTGACGACGAGATAGAGGCCGTTTCCGTCGCCGAATCGGGTAGTCTTGGCGGCTGGACGGACGGCGCTGACGAAGGCCGGGTTGAGGCGATTGGCCGGCAATGGTTTCCCCAAGACGGTTACCACGAACGGACGGAGTCTATCCGGTTTTGCGCGAGACGGCCAGAGGCGGACTTTGCAAGGCAGTAACTTACGTTATCGCTAAATCGTGGACAATGGGGAATCCCGAGAAATCGTCTGTGCAGGGACGGCTTGGGCTGGGGTAAGAAGCGTTGTCTGAAGGCAACGGTTCTTGTGGCGCTAGGGCGGAAGGATCTCCGTCGCAGCCCATGACGCCGCGCGTTTCGGCTTCTAGTCCAGCAAGGTAGGTGGATACGCCGGCGACGATTTGGTCGAGCTCGGCGTCCGGCAGCGCTGCCCGCGTGACGCCCAAGTCGTCATTCCATTCCATATCGGCGGCGAGCGCAGCCGCGCCGCCCATTCCCGGCGAGGACATGAGCTCCAGATAGAGGATGTTCTGCCCCGCGGCCCTCCGGACTGCCTCCGCAAGCACTTCCGCTTCGTGGCCTCGGCCGGCGGGCCCGAGCGCGCCGAAAGTGGTGAAGAACTGATCGTGGCCGCTGCGTTCGTAAAGGTGATAGTTGCGGGTGGAAAGGGCATCGATGAGGCGACCACGAAACGTGCGATCAGCCACGGCATCAGCCACCGGTACAAGGTCCTGTTCGCGGTGGCACAGCGGCGGTGGGGGTTGGTCTTCCCCGCAGATTCGCAGTTGCTCCATCTCGCAAGTCACCAGGACCAAGCGGCCAACGTCCACGCAAAGGCCATCCTCCGCCGCCCAGCGCAGATAGCTCTCCGCATAGATGGCACCGCCGAGATGGCTGTGAAGGTCTGCGCCCTTCGGCATGGCGCGCAGGAATGCACGCAGTTTCGGCGGGGAGCGCTTCACTTCCTCGAACCGCGTGGCGATGTCGGAGACGGGCGAAAGCGGCTCGGCAGATGGATTTACTTGGCACGAAGTTGCGAACAGCATCGCAACAAGCAAGCCAACTGCCACGAGGGGACGTCCCTTCGGAGGGAGGGCGTCTCGCCCTCCATCCGGCGACAGGGCGCGAACGAGTCCGACGTTACGCGGACGCTTGCGGCGCGTGGGGAAGGCAGGATGCCTTCCCTCCGACTGCGGCCGGCCGACGTCAGTCCTTGCCGCGGAAGCCCTCGGTGCCTTGATAAGGCGCGTCGCGGGTCTGGAACGCATGCTTGAGGCCCCCTTCGCGGATGGATTCGCCGAACTCGTACGCCCATTCGGTCATCTGCGCCATGGCGTCCTGCTCGGTGGCGCTGCGTACGGACGAATAGATGCCCATGTTCTCGTAGAAACGGTTCATGGTCGTCTTCAGCATGCCGAGGTGGTCCGATGAACCGTTGGCGATGCGTTCGGCAAACTCGATGGTGTTCGCGTCCAGGTCTTCCTTCGGCCAGGCGTAGTTGATCATCTCGATGTCGGCGGCTTCGGCGCCGGTCATGCTGTCGCCGGTGTAGTAATACTCCTTCGCCTTGCGCATGGAGAGCACCAGCGGCCAGATGCAGCCGTTGCGGGCGGTGCCGAGGCCCCGGAGTCCCGGGTGGCCGATCTGGGTGTCGTCGGCGGCCACCACCAGGTCCGTCATCATGGCCAGTTCGCAACCGCCGGCCAAGGCGTAGCCATGAAGCTGGGCGATGGTGATCTTGGCCATGTTCCACAGATACATCTGCACGTCGGTGATCTGCTGCATGGAGGTGCGCACGTTCATGAGCAGCGCCCGCCCCTTGGCATCCCTGCCTTGATACACCCGCTCCCCTGGGTGCCGCTCGCGGCCGGGGGTGAGGTCATAGCCGGCGCTGAAGCAGCGTCCCGCGCCGCGGAGGATGATGACGCGACAGGCCTGATCCGCCTCCAGATCGTGCAGGCATTCGCTGAGCTCGGTGAAGAGCTCGCCCGTGAGCGCGTTCATCTTCTCCGGGCGGTTGAGCGTGATGCGCGCGAGTCGCTCGTCGGTGCCGAGCCGCTCGAGAATGATGGTGTTGTAGTCGGCCATTGCCCTTGGTTCCCCTCCTGAAGTCGCCCATCGGGCGTGCGGACGGGCATCGTACACTGCCACGTGCCGCCGCATGTGGCCCGCAAGGGAATGCCTCGTGAGGACCGACCTCTTTCGCTCGCCGTGCCTTTGGCTATGGGCCGCTCCGGGCCTCGTGTGGCTGCTGTTCTGCCTGTGGTACACGAACACGTCCGGGCCGATCTCGGAGGCGGAACGGGAGGCGTTCCTCACGGCGGCGGCACAGATGGGATGGGGCGACGAGCGGCTCTCTAGCATCGAACGCTTTATGGAGCAGGACGATGGCGGCCAGTTCCTCATGGTCAATTTGCTTGACCTCGCCGACGACCCGGAAGCGGGAGCGAACATGAGCCGCTACATGGAGCACATGCTTCCGGCGCTGCTTGAGCGGGCCTGCCATCCGACGTTTGCCGGCGATGTCGTCCATCAGGCGATGGATCTGACGGGCATCGAGGGTGCCGAGACATGGGGCTCCGTCGGGATCGTCCGCTACCGAAGTCGGCGCGATCTCCTGGAAATCGCCATGAATCCGGTGTTCTCGGACAAGCACGACTACAAGATCGAGGCGCTCGCCAAGACCATCGCAGTGCCGATTGCGCCGAGCATCTATCTCAGCGACCTGCGCCTCATCCTGCTGCTCGTGCTGCTGGCCGTCATCGGCATTGCCAACGCACTCTGGCCTCGCCGCTGACGGCACCGACTCCGAGGTTGCCTGAAGTCGGCACGGGCGACCCCGTGCGTGCCCGTCCTTGGCGCTTAAGCTGCCCTGGCAATGGGTGGCAGAATGGATTCCCGCTTCGAACTTGAGCTCCCATAGCATGCCAATTCACGACCGCATCGCCCTGAGGGGCGCTCCAGGCTCACCCTATACGCGCAAGATGCTGGCGGTGTTGCGCTACCGGCGCATCCCCTATCGGTTCCTCGTTGGCGGCTTAGGGCCGGCGGACGAGACGCTGCCGAGACCCAAGGTGGAACTCTTGCCCACGTTCTACTTCGAGAACGAGGCGGAAGAGGGGGGCATCGAGGCGGTGGTGGATTCCACGCCCATCATCCGGCGGCTGGAGGAGGAGGCGCTTGGCCGCTCGGTGATTCCCACCGACCCCGCGCTCGCCTTCATCAACTATCTAATCGAGGACTATGCCGACGAGTGGCTCACCAAGCCCATGTTCCATTACCGTTGGTATTACGACGACGACATCCGACTCGCCGGTGAAATCCTGCCGCGCTGGCGCAACCTCGCCGGCTCGGACGAGGCCATTGCACCCATGTCGCAGTTCGTCCGCGAGCGGCAGATCGGGCGGCTCTATGTGGTGGGCAGCAACGACACCACCGCGCCGGTGATCGAGGCCAGCTACCGCCGCTTCCTCACGGTGCTCGACAACTGCATCGTCGGCGGGCCATTCCTCTTCGGCGCCCGCCCGTCGAGCGCCGATTTTGGCCTGTACGGCCAGCTCACCCAACTCGCTGCCTTCGATCCCACGCCAGCCCGACTCACACAAGCCATCGCGCCCCGAGTGCTCGCCTGGGTGCAGTCGGTGGACGACCTCTCGGGCCTAGAACCGCAGGGGGGCGATTGGATCGACCGCGCCAACGTCCCTGCCTCGCTAACCGCGTTGCTCAAAGAAGCCGGCCGTACCTACGTTCCCGCACTCTTGGCCAACGCCCAAGCCATCGACACCGGCGCGGAACAGGTGGAAGCGGAAATCGACGGCCAGCGCTGGGTGCAGCCGCCGTTCCCGTACCAGGCCAAGTGCCTGCAATGGGTGCGCCAGGAGTACGCGCGCCTCACCGGCGACGACCGGGCGGCAGCCGAGAAGATCCTGGCGGGGACGGGCTGCGAAGCGCTTTTCTAACCCGCCGAGGATGCCGGTTCGCTGACCAGCGACGGGCCGGAGGGAAGGCAGAATGCCTTCCCTCCGCGGCTTTCGCTTCGAATCAAAACCTTCAAGCGCCAACGTGGCGACGGCGCTCGGGGTCGCTCGCCGCTACGGTTGGCGAACGTGAATGTCCGTTCCCCCTGCCGGCAGCTCGAATACCATGCCTTCGGTGGTGAGCACCGCATCACTCGGCAAGTCGCGGCGGAAAATCTGTTCGAGCAGGTGGTTTCGTGGCGCGGGCACGAAGTGATAGAGGGCGAGCATGCGCACGCCGGCTTCCTGCGCCAGCGGCGCGAGGTGGGCGGCGTGGGCGTGGTAGTCCTGGATGTCGTGCAGGATGGTGGCGGCGCGGATGCGGCCGGCGTTCCTCGCCGCAGCTTCCATTCCGGCGATGATCGGCAGCGACAGGGCGTCGTGCAGCAACAGGTCTGCATCCTTGGCTGCCGCCGTCAGGCTCGCGGTCGCGATGGTGTCGCCGCCGACGACCACCGAGCGGCCACGAAAGTCGACGCGGAAACCATAGGCCGGCTTGACGGGTCCGTGGTCCACGGCAAAGGCAGTTACGCTGAGGCCGTCGTCTTGGAGGACGACGCCGGGTGCTATGACTTCCGCATGCATCACGCCGAGTGCTGGTGGCAGGAAGTCCTTGCCGTGGTGGGCGACGCGATAGCTGCGGTCGATGGCAAACGCTTCGTTGAAGCCGGCCACAACGCGCTCGATGCCGGCAGGCCCCATCACCTTGAGCGGCGCTTTGCGTCCTTGCACCCAAGAGGCGAGGTTGAAGTTGTTGATGCCGGCGATGTGGTCTGAATGCATGTGCGTCACGAAAACCGCCCGTAGCGTCTCGGTAGGCAGGCCGTGCAGTTGCGCGACATCCGCCGAGCCCTCGCCAGCGTCAAAGAGATAGAGCGAGTCACCGGCGGTGATGGCGACGCAAGTCTGCGCCCGCCCAGGTGCCACAAGTGGCCCTGACGTGCCGCACATGAACACGCGCAAGCCGTCGAACTCGGCTGAGAGGCCACCGGCCAGCGCGCTCCCTGCCATGCGGTCGAGAAGGAAGTCCTGCCCGGCGGCCGTGCGAACCAGAAACCAATAGCCGCCGCCGACCAGCACGGCAACCGCAACCACCGCAGCAAGCGCCAGCGCCCCGAGGCGGGCCATTCCCCTCTCGCGCACGCGCGCCCCCCTACGTCAGCCGCTGCGCCGATGCGTGAATCGTGCGCTTGCGTTCCTGCGCGCGAACGAGGCGGTCCGCTTGTGCGGTGCGCTTGCAAGGATCGGAACACTGCTTGTCAGCACCGTAGGGCAGGAACCACTCGCCACAGACGCCGCATTTGTGCGGCTGCACAGCCAGCGGCTTGAGCGTGCCGAGACGCCGCTCCTCGAGCAGCCGAGCGATTTTGGGGTTGGCGCGCGCAAGCTCACGAAACTCCCGATCCCCAACATCGAAGAGTTCCATGATCTCTTCGATGTCGAACCGCGGCGAGCGCAGCAACAACTCGATGGCGTGTTCCTCACCGCTCATGCAATTGCCTTGGCGCGCTCCGCGAGTTAGTGGGCGAAGATTATAGGCAGCCAACGGCGTCGCATCGCTCGCCGCGTCAGGGCCGGGCTCCGTCGAACCTGCCCCCCAAAAAAGAAAAAAGCCCCGCCTTTCGACGGGGCTTTGATGCCCGCGACGGTCCGATGGATGTCGCGAGCGCTGGCCATAAGGCCGATAGCGGCCAGTGGGCGCTACATCATGCCGTCCATGCCGCCCATGCCGCCGCCCGGAGGCATCGCGGGAGGGGCGTCTTCCGGCATTTCGGCGACCATCGCTTCGGTGGTGATCATGAGGCCCGCCACCGATGCCGCTGCCTGCAACGCGGTGCGCGTTACCTTGGCGGGGTCGGGGATGCCCATCTCGATCATGTCACCGTATTCGCTGGTGGCACCGTTGTAGCCTTGGTTGCCGTCGAGGCCCCGGACCTTGTCGAGTACCACCGCGGCCTCGTCGCCGGCGTTGTCGGCGATCTGGCGCAGCGGCGAGGACATGGCGCGCAGGGCGATGGCGATGCCGACGTTCTGGTCTTCGTTGTCGCCGGTGATGCCTTCGATCTTCTGCAAGGCGCGAACGAGAGCGACGCCGCCGCCGGCGACGATGCCTTCCTCCACCGCAGCGCGGGTGGAGTGCAGCGCGTCTTCGGTGCGGGCCTGCTTCTCCTTCATTTCCACCTCGGTGGCTGCGCCGACCTTGATGACGGCAACGCCACCGGCGAGCTTGGCGAGGCGCTCTTGCAGCTTCTCGCGGTCGTAGTCCGAGGTGGTTTCCTCGATCTCGGCGCGAATCTGCTTGATGCGGCCTTCGATGTCGATCTTCTCGCCGTTGCCGTCGACGATGGTGGTGTTCTCCTTGGTGCTCGACACCTTCTTGGCGGTGCCGAGGTCGTCGAGGGAGGCGCCCTCGAGCGTCAGCCCCACTTCCTCGGAGATCACCGTGCCGCCGGTGAGGATGGCGATGTCCTGCAGCATGGCCTTGCGGCGGTCGCCGAAGCCGGGCGCCTTGGCGGCGGCGATCTTGACGATGCCGCGCATGTTGTTGACCACCAGCGTTGCAAGCGCCTCGCCTTCGATGTCCTCGGCGATGACCATCAGCGGCCGACCGGCCTTGGCCACGTTCTCGAGCACCGGCAGCATGTCGCGGATGTTGGAGATCTTCTTGTCGCAGAGGAGCACGTAAGGCTCTTCGAGGTCGGCGGACATGGAGTCTTGGTTGTTGATGAAGTAGGGGGAGAGGTAGCCGCGGTCGAACTGCATGCCTTCCACGACTTCGAGCTCGTTCTCGAGGCCAGAGCCCTGCTCGACGGTGATGACCCCTTCCTTGCCCACCTTGTCCATGGCGTCGGCGATGATGTCGCCGATTTCGGAGTCGCTGTTGGCGGACACCGTGCCCACCTGGGCGATGGAGGTGGAGTCTTCGCACGGCGTTGCCATGCCTTGCAGCTCGGCAACGGCGGCGCTGACCGCCTTGTCGATGCCGCGCTTGAGGTCCATGGGGTTCATGCCGGCGGCAACCGACTTGAGACCTTCCGCGAGGATGGACTGCGCCAGCACGGTCGCGGTGGTGGTGCCGTCGCCGGCCTCGTCGGAGGTTTGGCTTGCGACTTCCTTCACCATCTGCGCGCCCATGTTCTCGAACTTGTCCTTGAGTTCGACTTCCTTGGCCACGGACACGCCGTCCTTGGTGACCGTGGGTGCGCCGAAGGACTTGTCAAGCACGACGTTGCGCCCCTTCGGGCCCAGCGTGACCTTGACGGCGTCGGCAAGGATGTTGACGCCGGACAGCAGCTTGGAGCGGGCGTCGTCGCCGAACTGTACGTCTTTTGCACTCATGTGGGTTTCTCCTTCGTGAATCGCCGACTAGCTTTCGAGGACGCCGAAGATCTCGGTTTCGGACAGGACCAGAAGCTCCTCTCCGTCGATCTTCACCGTGTTCCCGGCATACTGGCCGAAGATGATCTTGTCGCCGACGCTGACGTCCGGCGTGGTGCGCTCGCCGGTGTCGAGCAGCTTGCCTGGGCCCACCGCAAGGATTTCCCCCTGCGAGGGCTTCTCGGAGGCACTGTCCGGCAACACGATGCCGCCGGCGGACATGGTGTCCTCCTCCAGCCGGCGAACGACAACGCGATCGTGTAGTGGCCGAATGTTCATGACCTAGCTCTCTCCCATGGTTGACAACCAATTCCCAAAGCCTTGCATCAGGCTGGCTTTGGCACTCTCGCGGCGAGAGTGCCAAAGCCGCGCGTATCATAGAGGCGAGTTTCGATTATTCAACCCCTGGATGATGCAAGGGCCTTGCGATGGTCCTTAAGGGGCGAGGTGACGAGGTGTGTCGCGTGGAACCCGCCGAACCCACCTTCGAGGAGCGCGTCTGGCAGGTCGTGTCGTCGATTCCGTCGGGTTGCGTCGCCACCTACGGCCAGATCGCCGAACTAGCCGGCGAACCCCGGCGCGCCCGCCACGTGGGCCGCGTGCTTGGGTCCTTGCCGCACGGAAGCCGCCTGCCGTGGCATCGGGTCGTCAACGCATCTGGTCGCAGTTCTTTGCCGGGCGCGGGCGGCGAAGAACAACGCCGCCGTCTCCGTGATGAAGGCGTTCGCTTCAAGCACAACACTCTGAGCCTCAGCCGCTACCGCTGGGAACCCTGACCGCCACGCGCCCTGCAATCCACGCAAGCACGCCGAGCGACGGCAGCACCATCACCGCGGTCAGCACGAAGAACAACGCCCAATCGCCGCCCATGCCGTCCACCAGCATGCCGCTCGACGCTGCGAGCACGGTGCGGCCCGAGTTGCCGAGGGAAGCGAGGGCGCCGTATTGGGCGGCGGTGTGCAGGCGGCTGGTGTAGTACGAAATGAAGGTCACGAACGCCACCGTGGAAAACGTCGACGTGATGCCGTCCGCGATCACCGCCAGCGACAGCAGCCGCTCGTCCGGCCCGACCACGGCGATCCACGAGAACAGGAGGTTGGTGGCGGCCATGGCAAAGCCGGCGAACAGCAGTCCTCGCACCGCGCCGAAGCGGCCGGCGAAGATGCCGGCGGCGATGCAACAGGCAAAGGTGACCAGTAGCCCAAGCCCCTTCGAGTAGGTGCCGATGGCCGCGTCGCTGAACCCCACCTCCTTGTAGAACAGGATCACCATGCGGCCCAAGAACGCTTCGCCAATCTTGAACAGGAAGATGAAGGCCAACAGGCCAAGCGCAAGCGCGACACCGTTACGCCGGAAGAACTCGACCACGGCGTCGAGCCAGGGGGTGAAAGTGATCCACGCGCGCCACGATGGTTGCTCGTGCGCTTGCTGCGGTGGCGCGGCGGGTTCCTGAAAGAGCACGAGCACCAGCACGCTGATGAGGATGATCACGCCGGCGAGCAGCAGATAAACGACGGGCCAGCCGAGGGGATCTGCCAGCCAGAACGCGAACGTGCCGGGCAGACTCAGGCCGGTCCACCAGCCGCATGTGGCCATGGCCGCTCCATGGCCGATGAGTTCCGGCTCGTCCTCGCCGATGATGTTGATGCGATAGGCGTCGATGGCGAGGTCCTGAGTCGCCGACGCTACGGCGATGCCCAGCGCAAGCGCCGCGGTGAGCCAAATGCTCGATGCCGGCCCGGTCGCCGCGAGCAACAATGTGAAGGCGACCATCGCGCCCTGGCACAACACCATCCATGAGCGCCGGCGTCCGAGCCGATGGAGTGCCGGAAGACGCAGGTGATCCACCAGCGGCGCCCACAGGAAGTTCACGGTGTAAGCGACGAGTACCGAGCTGAACAGGCCAATGGCGGAGCGCGATAGACCCTCGTCGGCGAGCCACGCCGTCATGGCCGAACCGATCAGGAGCCACGGGAAGCCGCTGGCGACACCGAGCAGAAAGATACGCCGCAGCCGAGGGTCGCGAAAAAGGGCCGCCACCAAGGCGTACGTGGACTCGCGGGAGGTTGTCTCGGCCCGATCCGTCATGGACACGGCAAGGTTGGCCGAGGGATGTCAGTCGCGAAAGTTGCTGAACTGTAGCGGCAGGTCGAAGTCCGCGTCCTTGATGGCGGCGATAATGCTCTGCAGGTCGTCTCGCTTCTTGCCGGTGACGCGAACCTGATCCCCCTGAATCTGCGTCTGCGCCTTGATCCTGCTGTCCTTCACGAGCTTGACGATGCGCCGCGCATTGTCGCGATCCACACCCTGTTTGAGGCCGATCATCTGCCGCTTCACCTTGCCTGCGCCCTCTACCTCGCCCGGTGCGAGCGCACCGACATCCAGCCGCCGCTTCGCCATCTTGTCGTGCAGGATGTCCAGCAACTGCGCCACCTGAAACTCCTCCGGCGCCCAAAGCTGCACCTGCTCTCCTTCGAGGGAAACACCGGCATCCACGCCACGAAAGTCGAACCGGCCACGCAGCTCCCGCGCCGCCTGATCGACGACGTTGCGAACCTCCTGCAGATCGATCTCAGACACCACATCAAACGATGGCATGACGACTCCGATGGCAACAAAGCGGGCGCGATCATAAACCGCGCCCCGAACGGTCGCGCTGGATCGTTGACCGGACGCTACCTCTCCAAAGGTGTGGCTGTGCTCGTTTGCAGTCCGCGAGCCCACAGTTCGCGCAGCTCCTCGGCCGTTCCGCCGCGAATGTGGATGCCGAAGCGCAGCCGTTCTTTGCCGCTGGCGTCAGCCAGGGCCATGGACGCTGGGCTGGCATCCCGGGCGACAAACGCAGGCTCTGATCGCACGATCCAGTTGGCGGTGGGGGTTGCCTTGGTGAGGTACAGCGAACGGAAGTGGTATGCGCCTTTGTCGTGGCGGTTGACGGAAAGCACCAGACGATGCGACTCGCCCGTGGGCGAGGACATCGAGGCTTCCGTCATCTCGCCAAGGCGCACGAGCAGCCGAGGGGAGAACACGGACTCTCCGTCGCGCTCGATGCTGACACTTAGGATGGCCGAGTCCGGGGTCGCGCCTCCGGTTGGCGCGGCGGCACCTGTCGGTGCCACGGCCAAGGCGAGCGCAAATGCAACAAGACGCATGGCTACCTTCCTTCAGCAATCCATCCGGCCGCAGTATGGCAGATGCCAAAGCCGCGGCTCTGGTTACCATGCACGGAGTTGGCCCAAGGCCTTGGAGGCGACCCATCGCTCGCAATCGAATTGACCGCGTGACAACTCGTTCCGGGGACGCCGGTGCCACGTCGCTGGCGGACGGTCGGCGGTATGCCAAGCACCACATCGCCATAGAAGCGGTGGGCGCCTTCGACGAAGCCAATAGCTTCCTCGGGTTGCTTGCCACCGGCACGACCGAGTTCGGAGAGGAGCTGGCGCTTGTTCAATCGCGTCTGTTCGATGCGGGGGCGGCTGTGGCGACCGGTGGGTCGACGGTCGATTGGGAGGCCGAGACAGGGCGCATCGAGGAGCTGACGGAACGCTTGAACGAGTCGCTCGAGCCCCTTGCCGAGTTCGTGCTGCCGGGCGGTGGCGAAGCGGCAGCGCGTTGTCACGTGGCACGAACGGCGGTGCGCCGCGCCGAGCGGACGTTCTGGCTGTTGGCCGAGGACAAGCCAGCACTCGCCAGGACGGGTATTGGCGGCTGGCTCAATCGGGTGTCGGACCTCTTATTCGTGATAGCGCGGAGGCTCGCGCGGGAGGAACGTCTCTGGCGGCCGGAGGGGACTTAGGCGGAAGGGAACCCACTGGCGACGGGACAAGTCCGCCCCCACGTGCTGCAAGGCAAGTGTCCTGCTAGCGGGCCGCGACGGCGGCCGTTCCCACCTCCGATGAGGCGTCTTCCGGTGGGTCCTCCGTGGCAACCCTGAGGCCCGTCATGGCGTTGCCGAGTTGGGTGGTGAGGATTTCGGCGCCGGGGTCGATGTCGGCGGAGCGGATCAGCACGCGCTCGCCTTGCTCGCCGTTGGCCCGCCCTATGCGTTCCACCGTCACGCCGCGTAGGCGTCCTTCTTCCACGAGGTACACGCGGTCTTCGCCGAAGATGGCTTGTTCGGGGGCGGCGATCACCGAATCCACGACCGGCAGATGCAATTCGAGCTCTACTATGCGGCCCACTTCGAGGAGCGTCGCTCCGCCTTGCACGCGGAACAGGCCATCGACTCCGGCCGTGCCACTGTCCACCTGTCCTGACAGGCGATTCAAGGAGGCATCGAGGTTTGGCTCGGTGAGGAGCTTGGCCGGCAGGCTGGTTCCCACGCGAGCTCCGAGGGCGTTGCGCACGGCGGCCAGCGCCCGACTTGGAATCTGCGCCCGCACTTCCAACGCCGCGGTGTCATAGACCTCCACCACCAACTCTCCGGGGCCTACCCGTTCGCCCGGCGCAACCACAACCCTCGCCACGCGTCCGTGATAGGGCGAGCGGATCCGCGTGCGCTGCACGGCAAGCTCCGCTTCCGCCAGCAACGCTTCGCTGCGGCGCAGCCGCGCCTCACTCTGTGCCAGGCGGTTGGCGAAATCCTCCACCGCACCTTCGGCTTGGCGCAGGGCGATGGCCTGCTGGTGCGCCTGCCGCTCGATGGTGTCGAACAACGTCTCGGATACGGCTGAGCGCTGCCGCAGCTCCTTGTGTCGGTTGAGGTCCTTGAGCGTCAGTTCCACGAGCTTGCGCTGATGTTCCAGCATCGCCAGATCGTCCTTGCCAGCAAGTTGCAGCGAAGCCAGGTTGGCACGGGCTTCCACCACGTCGGCGCGGCGCTGCTCGGCCAGGAGGCGCGCGTCGCGGTCGTCGAGCACGACCAGCACGTCGCCCTCTTCCACATGCTGGCCTTCGACTGCCGGTACTTCGCTCACTTCGGCGGCCAGCGCAGAGGCGAGCGAGGACACGCGCGGCGTTTCCACGCGTCCGACGAGGCGTAGTTCCGGGGCGATGGCGGCGGGCTCCGCCACCATGGTGTTTACGTCCCAGGCGGTTTCCTCCTGCGCCACCAACTCCGGTTCCGGTGCCATCGCCACCAGCAACGCGACGATCGTCACCGTGGCCACCAGCAGCAGTAGAAACACTCTGGCACCGGTCCAACCGAGCCTTGCCCGCTCGCGCACCATGCCCACGCCACGCCGCCAGATCGCGGCGATCGATGGCCACTTCCTCTTTTCGCTCTCGTGCTTCATTGCGTTTGTCTCTTTCGAATTTACAGGCCCGAGGTGGCGCTCTCGCCGGGGATTCCAGGCTCAACACGGCGCTCGCGACCATGCAGCATCCGCCTTGCCCACGAAGGCGCTTTCTCGCCCGCCTCGGCGATGGCCGAGAGCAGGGCAGGGATGACGAGCAGCACCAGCACCGTGCCGTAGGCGAGGCCGAAGCAGATGGCCGCCGCCAACGGCGTGTAGATGGCTGCCACCGGCGCCTGTTCCAGCATCAGGAACGACAGCCCGGCGATGGTGGTGATGGAGGTGACCAGCACGGGGCGCAAGCGGGAGCAAACGGCATCCTCAATGGCCTGCAGCGCGGGAACACCGTCCTCACGCAGGTGCTTGAAGGTGGTCACCAAGATGATCGAGTCGTTGACGATGATGCCAGTGAGGGCGAAGAGGCCCATCATCGACATCGGATTGATCGGCAGGCCCATCAGCAAGTGGCCGGCGAGCGCACCCGTGAGGCCGAGGGGGATCGCCGCCATCACTGCCAGCGGCCACGTATAGGACGAGAATACCCACGCAAGGACGATGAAGATGAGGCCGAGCGTGATGACGAAGCTGCGCATGAACTGCGTCTGCGCTTCTTGTGCGGCGAGGCTAGCGCCATCGAGGCCGTAGCTGATGCCGTACTTGCGTTCGAGTTCCGGAATCACTTCCTCCGTGGCGAAGGCCACCACCTCGCCACCAGTGATCGTGGCGAGATCCACGTCACCGCTCACCGAAACCGTCTTGCGCGTGTCGTGGTGGCGAATCTCCTCGATGCCGCGCCGCCGCTCCCAGGTGGCGACGCTGGAGAGCGGCACCATCTCGCCGCCGTTCGTGCGGATGGGGAAGCGGGCGAGGCTAGCGGGGTCTGCGCGCTCGATCTCCGGCAAGGTGAGCCGCACTTCCGTCTCGGCATCGGCGTCTTGGAAGATCTGCACGCGGCGACCGTCGTAGGCGGCGCGCAGTTGGCTGCCGACTGCGGCGGTGGAGAGCCCGAGCGCTTGCCCTTCAGGCGTCAGTTCGAACACGAGCTGGTCGTTGCCATAGGGCAGGTCGTCGTGCAGGTTGCGCACGCCGTCTAGGGTGGCGAGACGCTCGATCAGCTCTTCCGAGGCACGCTTGAGGTCGGATACTTCCTCGCCCTTCAGGAGCAGGCTGAAGTCTGCGTTCCACGAGAAGCGTTCGAGCACCTGCAAGCTGTCCACGACGTGGGAGCGCGGCGCTCGTTCGTTCCACGCAAGGGCGAATTCCGTGACCGTGGCGCTGCGCTTCTCCTCGGACACCATCTCCACCTGAATGCTGGCGTACTGGGCGCCCACCTTGCGGTCGTTGGCGATGATGGCGGTGTTGTTGGAGACCACATGAGCCACCACGTTGTCGCCCCCGACCGCAGCATCGGCCGCCGCGATGACGCCTTCGAGTTCACCCAGGTAGGCGAGCTTGTCCCGCTCGCTGGTGCCGGCCGCAAACTGCACTTGGGCGCTGACGATGTCTGGCGACAGGTTGAGGTTGAGATCGGTCTTGATCCACCCGGAGACCCAGAGCGTCATGGTCACGGCGAACAGCGACGCGGCACCGCCGACAACCACCAGCCGGTTGTGCATGGCGAGGCGCACCATCGGGCGGAAGCGTTCCTCCCGAAAGCGGGCGAAGGCGGCGTCGAAGCGCTGTCGAAAGGCGCTCTCGGTGCGCTGGCGCATGCCCTCGAACGAAGCCCGCAGATGGCCCGGAAGAACGAGAAAGCACTCCACCAGCGAAGCGGCAATCATGAACAGCATCACGATCGGAATCTCGATGATGTTGCCGCCGCCCTCGGCTACCGCCATCACCACGATGGGGGCGAAGGCGCATAGGGTGGTAATGGACGAGGCGACTACCGGCGCGAACATGCGCGATGCGCCGGCGGCTGCGGCGTCGGTGGCGGAGAGACCCCGTTGGTGCTGGGTCAACGCCTCCTCGCCGACCACGATGGCGTCGTCCACGACGATGCCGAGCGCCATCACCATGCCGATGATGCTGATGAGGTTGATGGTGCCGCCGGCGTAGTAGAAGCCGAGCAGGGCGGCGAGGAAGGTGACCGGGATGCCCACCATCACCCAGAACGCCACCCGACCGTGCAGGAACACCATCAGCACCACGATCACCAGCATGAGGCCGCCGAGGCCGTTGCCGAGGATGATCGAGATTTCGTCTGCGATGTAGCGCCAAGCCTCCTGGAACAGCTGCAAGCTGACGCCCTCGGTAAGGGTGGCGGAGGTCTCTTCAAGCCAGCCGCGCAGGTGTTCGGCGGCGGTGAGGGAGTCGGTTTCCACGTCGCGGCGCACATCGAGGGAGACCGCCGGCAGGCCATTCATCATGGTGTAGGGCTGATCCACCCGCGGCCGCTTGGTTACGGTGGCGATGTCGCCAAGACGCATGGAACGGCCGCTCACGTCATTGAAGACGATGAGGTCGGCGAACTCGTCGGCGCTGCGGCGCTGGCCTAAGCTCCGCAGTTGCTGCGCTTCCTGGCCGCGGCCGATGCGACCGCCTGGAGCGTCTTGACTGGCCCGCGAGATGCGTTCGGCCAGTTGATCGAGGGAGAGACCCAGCTCGTAGAGGGTGCGGCTGTTCACCTGAATGGCGATCTCCTCGGCCGGCAGCCCAGAGATTTCCACCTTGTCGGCACCGCTCGCGAGCAGTTCGCGCTCGAAGCGGCGGGCGAGCGGGGCGATTTCTTCGGTGGTCTTGGGCCCGGTGATGAGCACGGAGGCAACCAGCTCGTTCCATTCGCTGACGGCCACCTGCGGCGGCTCGATGTTCGCCGGCAGCGATTGCATGTTGGCCACACGCTGGCGGATTTTCTCCACGGTTTGGCCGACGTCGGCACCGACTTCGAGCCGAGCCGAGACGTTGGTGTAGCCATTGCCGGTGTAGGAGCGTAGCGTCCTGATCTCGCCTAGCGTCCGAAGCTGCTGTTCCACCGGGGTGGTGACCAGCTTCTCCACATCTTCGGCCGCGGCACCGCGCCATGCGATGGAGACGTTGATGAAGCGGGGCGGCTGGTCGGGATTGAGCTGGACGTTAAGCTGCGAGATGGCCCACGCGCCGGCAAGCACCATAAGTGCCATGGCCAGATTCGAGGCTAGGCGATGCTCAACGAAGATGCGGATGAGGCGAGGCGTGTTCACGGCAGTGCCCTTACAGATTCCGTGCCAGCATCGAAATGACGGCTATAAGTGCTTGCTTCATTGATATTTTTCCTCCGTGTGGCGCGCCGTCAGGCGGTTTCGGGGACGATTCGATGTTGGTGGAATCAGCCACCTTGCGGCGGTTCGTACCGGAAAGTGTCGCAGCGAGCCGGGGGAAAGTTTGCGCTTCCCGCTTTGGCGCGCGATGGGTTATGCTCGCGGCTTGGTTTGATGCTGGTTCACTTGGAGGGGCCATGAAATACTTGCAAATGCTCGGTGCGGCCTGTGCGCTGATCCTGCTTGGCGCTTGCGGCGACACCTCGTCGGGCGGTGGACCGGCGACCACGGAAGAAGCCGCGCCTCCGGCGACAGAAGAAGCCGCCCCTGAGGCAATGCCCGCGATGGACACCATGGAAGAGGCCGCCGAGGGCGAGGCTGGCGAAGAAATGCCAGCCGCCGAGGGCGAAGAGGCGATGGCCGAGGACGCCGGTGAAGAGGCGATGGCCGAAGAGGGCGCCGAAGAGATGCCCGCTGAGGGGGATGCTGGCGAAGAGGCTGCGGAGGCACCCGCCGAAGCGGAAGCCGCCGCCGAGGAGTCCTAATCCACTAACGCTCACAGGCAACAACAAAACGCCGCCGGTCCCGCACGGGGCCGGCGGCGTTTTCTTTTCTCCCAACCGCCGGAAAAAACCGCAAAACAAGCGAGCGGATGCGTTGGCCTCTAGCGTCGCCGGGCTCTGGAGTGGGACGTCCCGCCCTCCACCCCGCCCGCGAGGGCGCGCATCCTTGTGGTGCTGCGAGTGTTTTGCGTGCGGCGCTATGCAGGGCCGGACGCCCTCCCCTCCGAGCTCGCGAATGCCCGTTAGCGCGCCCTTGCGTGCGCGTCGGCAGTTCGCTGCGCGAACTGCTGGCCTTCGTGCTCGCATTCGCTCGCAGCTACGGCTAGGAGCCAGCGCCGTTCCTACGGCGCAGCCTCCTAGAGCGATAGCGAACCCGTAGAGCGCCCACGCCGAAGCTCGAAACGCTACTCGCTGCCGAGTAACCATTTCGTCATAAGCCGTAATCCGACCGTCATATTGGCGCACTAGGGTGCCCAAATGGACACCCAGTCAAGGAAGGCTCTATGAGTCGACTGTTTGCGGCGTTAGCTGCGATCTTGCTTCTAGCGGCGTGCGAGGGCGGGGACATCGTCATCCAACCGTCCACCACGGACTCCTCCGTGGACAACTCGACCAACAACTCCAACAACACCAACACGACATCCACCAGCGAGGACAATCCTTGCGCGGTGTATGAGAAGGATGGATCCACCTTTGAGGGCCAGCAGGTCGGGGCGAACTGCGTTTATGCACCTTCCTTCGTGGATGCCGGCAACAACCTCACGGTGAACTTGCGGATTCCAGACCTCGCCGATGACGGGGCGCACATCTTCGAGGGCAGCCTTTTCGTCGGTCGCACGCACGACACCGACGATGGGCTTGCCAACGCCGGCATCACCCGCGGCGGCGACGGTCCCACGCTGACTGTCGAAGCCGGCGCAACGCTCGCGTTCCAGTCGAGCGCCGACTTCCTCATCATCAACCGTGGCTCGCAGCTCTTCGCCGTCGGCACCCGCGAGGCGCCGATCACCTTCACCTCAGTTTCCGACATCGAGGGCTCGGCCGGCCCCGAAGATGTGCAGCAATGGGGCGGCATGGTGATCAATGGCTTCGGCGTCACCAACAAGTGCGACTACACTGGCTCGGTATCGGCCGGCAACCTCGCCACCAGCGACTGCCACGTGGATGCCGAAGGCGCGGCAGGGCTCGACGAGTCGCAGTACGGCGGCGACAACAACGAAGACAGCTCTGGCCGGCTCGAATACGTCGTCGTCAAGCACACCGGCGCCACGGTGGGCAACGGCGACGAGCTGAACGGCATCTCCTTTGGTGGCGTTGGCTCCAACACCATCGTCAAGAACCTTGAGGTTTATTCCACCTTCGACGACGGCATCGAGATGTTCGGCGGCACGGTGAGCTTCGAGAACTTCGTTGGACTCTACGTCCGCGACGACGCCATCGACATCGACGAGGGTTGGTCCGGCACCATCACCAATGCCCTGGTGATCCAGTCCGCCACCGACGGCAACCACTGCATCGAGGGGGACGGCATCGGCTCCTTCGATAGCCTCACCGCCGATGAGGTGGAAGCCACCATCAGCCAAGGCATCAACAGCCGCCCCACCATCACGGGCCTCACTTGCATCATTTCCGCGAACGGCGTGGCCACGGCCACCCACGATCCAGGCGCTGGCTGGCGCTTGCGCGAAGGCATCTTCCCGACCATCAACGATTCGATGGTGATCGGCTCCTTCGGGCCGGACTCGGGCGACTCAAACTACTGCTTGCGCGTTGACAACCGCTCGTTGCAGGCGGCCGAGGATGGCGACCTTGCCATCAATACCGGCATCTTCGCCTGCGCCGAGAAGACGAGGGGCGGCTCATTGCCGAGCGGCACGAGCGTCGAAGCCTGGGCGGCGGCAAACGGCAGCACATTCGCCGACATTAGCGGCAGGGCGGACGCCACGGCCAACGCCAACACCGACCTGCAACTGCTCGAGGGCACGCCGCCGGTGTATTCCATTGACTACCGAACGATGGTGGTCAACGGCCAGTCGCCGGCCGGCAGCCCAGAGCGTGGCACCGCCTACGTCGGCGGTCTATCCCTCGGCAGCGCCGACTGGACCGCTGGCTGGACCTACGGCATCCATGACGGCAACCGCACCCAACCGCTTTGGTTTGAGTAGGGCAGGCACCATGAAAACTACCCTCGCTATGCACGGCCCCGTCGAGGAAAGGCATTCTGCCTTGCGGACACGCCCACAGGCGCGTCGCCAATCTCGCCCATTGACGATACCCCCGGTAGCACGCCTGTCGGCGTGCCACGGAGGGCGAGACGCCCTCCCTCCAAGGGTGCTTCTCGAAGCAAGCGCCGGTATGGACGTACCTTCGGAGGGAGGGCGTCTCGCCCTCCATAGCGCGCCGACAGGCGCGTCTTCTTGGGCGCCGCGACCAGGCAGGCGCTGCGCTAGCTTCGCAGCCGCAAAACTGCTCCGGCTGTGGCTCTTTCTCGCCATGCCGGTTGCGGGGCTCGGCGCCGTTGCGCAAGAGCCGGTGGACCAAGCCGATGCCAACGCAATCCCGACTGCCGACGAGGAGGTCATCGTCATCGGTCGGCTCTACAACGCCGCGCGCCAACTCATGAACGAGCGCAAGGACGACGAGGTGGTGTCCGACGTGCTCGGCGACGACAGCATCTCGCGTCTCGGTGACACTACGGTGGCGGTGGCGCTGCGGCGCATCGCGGGGCTCTCGCTCGTGAACGAGAAGTTCATCTACGTGCGGGGCCTCGGGGAGCGCTACTCGAGTGCATCGCTCAACGGCGCCACGATTCCGTCTCCGGACCTCACGCGCAACGTCATCCCGCTCGACATCTTTCCCACTGCCATCGTGCAGTCGCTCCGGGTGCAGAAGTCTTACTCCGCGGACATGCCCGCTGCCTTCGGCGGCGGCGCGGTGGACATCCGCACCAAGGGCATCCCCACGGGCTTCACTTACGCCCTGGAAGTGGGTTCGGGGCTCAACTTCGAGAACGACGGCGATGTCTTCAGCTACCAGGGCGGCGGTGACGACCGGCTCGGCGTGGACGACGGCACCCGTGCCATGTCGGCGGACCTCGCCGCCGGCATCGACCGCTTTCTTGCCAATGTCGACGTCCAGGGCATCCTCACGGGGCTTCGCCGCGAAGGCCGCGCCGACGCCACGGTGGCAGAGGCCCGGCGCATCAACCGCGAGCTTGCCCTGCATCTCAACCGCGACATCTCGATCACGGAGGAGTCGGTCGGCCCGGACCTCAACTTCAAGGGCAGCATCGGCAACAACGTCCTCGTTGGCGACCGCTCCGAGCTTGGCTTCTTCGTCGGCGGCGCCTACAAGACCGAGTGGCGCGAGAACGAGCGCTTTAGCCGCAACTTCAACTTCCCCGACGAGCGCACGGATACGGAGCTCGAGTCCACCTATACCGTCGATATGACCGCCAACCTGAACCTCGGTGCCCGCTTTGGCGAAGACCACGAAGTGGCCACCACCACCCTGTTCCTGCGCAACACCGACGACGAAACCGCCGTGCGCGATTTCTTCAACGAGAACCGGGAAATGTCGGACGGCATCGGCTTTCGCGACTACCGCTTGCAGTTCGAGCAGCGCGAGATGCTCGTCAACCAGGTCACCGGTACGCACCGGCTCGGAGTCGAAACCCGCGAGCTACCCCTCGCCGGCTTGCTCGATGCCACGGGTTTGCCGGAAGACACGGAAGTGACTTGGTTTTACTCCGATGCCCGCGCCAGCACCCAGATTCCGAACCGGGTGAACGTGGACGCCCAGACGGTGACCGACCCGGCAACGGGGGCGGTGCTGAGTTCGGCGGTGAGCGTGGACGCGACCACGGCGGACTATCGCTTCACCCATCTTGACGACGAGGCGCTGAACTACGGCTGGAGTGTGACCGTGCCGATCCTCACCGCTCGCTCGCTCGTCGAGTTTGGCGGCGGCTTCGAGCACTCGCAGAAGCTGCGCACCTACCGCCAGTCGCAATTCAGCCTCGGGGCGCTCAGCGTGCGCGATCCGTCCATCCTCGCCGGCCCCATCGGCAACGTGTTTTCCGACGCGAACATCATGGACGAGGGCAACAATTTCGTCTTTGACCTCGCCGGCACCAACAATCAGAGCTACATCGCCGCCAACATGACCGACGCGGCCTACGGCAAGGTGGACTGGACGCTCTACGACACTTGGCGCGTTTCTGCCGGCGCGCGCTGGGAGGAATACAAGCAGGTGGCGCTCGATTGGAATCTCTACGCCTATTCCATCAGCGATTCGGTGGTCACGACCGATCCAGACGGTCTGCGCGAGGCCACCTTCAGGGACGATCGCATCTACCCCTCACTTTCCCTTACCTACATGAACGAGACCTGGTTGGCAGAGCTCTTCCAGCTTCGCTTCGGCTGGAGCGAGACGGTGGTGCGGCCAGACCTCAGGGAGATCACCGACGCCTCCTATCTCGATCCCATCACAGACGACTTGGTGGACGGCAACCCCGGCGTGATCCCGGCAGACGTGTCCAACTTTGACGTGCGCGCCGAATGGTTCTTCGCCAACAGCGACACGTTCACGGTATCGCTCTTCCACAAGGAGATCACGAGCCCCATCGAGTTCTTCGAATCTGCCGCCAGCGACACCACGGTGGCGCGGGAGATCGTCAACGCCGAGACCGCCCGAGTGTCGGGCATCGAGTTCGAAGCGTTGAAGGAACTCGGCTTCCTTGGCCAAATGGGCGAAGCATTCTTCGTTCAGGGCAACCTGACGATCCAGGACTCGGAACTCGTGGCTTCAGATCAGGCGGACGCCCCAACCAACGACGTGCGCCCCCTCGCAGGTGCGTCGGAATACGTCGCCAACCTGATGTTTGGCTTCGACAGCCCGGACGGCCGGCGCACGGCCACCATCGTGTACAACGTCTTCGGCGAACGCCTCTACGTCGCCGGACGCCTAGGTGCTCCCGACGGTTACGAGCGGCCGTTCCATTCGTTGGACTTCACCTACTCCTGGTACCCCACCGAGTTCCTGACGGTGAAGGCGAAGCTCCGCAACATCCTGAACCAATCGATCGAGATCCAACGGCAAGGGGTGACGGTCTTCCGCGAAAAGCCGGGCGCAGCCGCCTCCATCACCGTGAAGTGGGAGTACTAGCGCCGCTTCGCGGCGCTCACCCGATCAGAGCAATCCGCCCATCGATGTGGAACAATCGGGCGCGATGGATCGTTCCGAGAACATTGATAGGCATGGGTTTCGGCCCAACGTCTGCACCGTCATCCAGAACGATGCGGGGCAGGTGCTGTGGGCTCGGCGTGTGGGCGGGCGCGATGCCTGGCAGTTCCCGCAGGGCGGCATTCATGCTGGCGAAAGCGTCAAGGAGGCGATGTACCGCGAGTTGTTTGAGGAAGTGGGGCTTGAGCCCGAAGCAGTCCAGATCGTCGCCTCCACGTCCGGCTGGCTGCGCTATCGGCTGCCACGCCACATGCGGCGACGCGGCTCTCATCGCACCACGTCCCGGCGGCGCGATGACGGACGGTCTCAATCCGAGTCTGCAGCCGCGGTGGCCCGGCCCGCTGAGGGCGCAACAGTGCGCTTTCTGGGGCAGAAGCAAAAATGGTTCCTGCTGCGGCTGCTTGCCGGCGACGACGCCGTGCGCACCGACCGCACGCAAAAGCCCGAATTCGACCATTGGCGCTGGGTCAGCTATTGGTATCCGCTTTCGGAAGTGGTGGCGTTCAAGCGCGATGTGTATCGCCGCGCGCTCACGGAACTTGCGCCCATGCTGCGCGTGACCCAGCCGCGACAGGAGGCCATGCTGGACGAACCGGCAGCCGACGGGAGCTGCGGCCATGCTTGACGCCTTGCGGCAGATCGTTCAGGACGTTGGCGCGGCCAGCAGCTTCCGGCACGCGCTGGACCTCACCGTGGCGAGGGTTTCGATGATTCTCGACACCGAGGTGTGCTCGATCTACCTCCTGGATCGAACGTCGGACCGCTTCAGCTTCGTCGCCAGCGAAGGCCTCAATCCCGAGGCGGTCGGCACCTTGTCCCTGGCCCCCGGCGAAGGGCTGGTGGGGCTGGTGGTGGAACGCGCCGAGCCCATCAACCTCGGGGATGCCACCGAGCACCGGCGCTATGTGCAAGTGCCGGAGCTCGGCGAAGAGGACTTCCGTGCCTTCCTCGGCGTCCCCATCATCCACAACCGCATCGTGCTCGGCGTGATGGTGGTGCAGGGGCACCCCCCGCGCCGCTACTCGGAGCAGGAAGTGGCCTTCCTCGTCACCCTAGCCGCGCAGTTCGCCGGCATCGTCGCCCACGCCGATGCTACCGGGGAGATACGACACCTGTTCGGCGACGACACCCATGCCCACGAAGCCAACTACCAAGGCGTCCCCGGCGCCCCCGGCATCGGTATCGGCACCGCCGTGGTGGTGAAGCCCATGGTGAACCTCGACACGGTGCCCGATCGCGCCGCCGACGACATCGAGGCAGAGGTCAAAGTCTTCGACCAAGCCATTCGCCGCGTGCGCGAGGACCTCGAACGCATCAACGAGGAACTCTCCAAAAACCTGCAACCGGAGGAGCGCGAGCTCTTCGAGGCGTATCTGCACATCCTCGACGACGCCGCCCTCGCCGGTGAAGTACGCCAGCGCATTCGCATGGGCCAGTGGGCGCAAGGGGCGCTCAGGCAAGTGATTCTCGAACACATGGCCACCTTCGAGAAGATGCCCGACTCGTACCTGCGCGAGCGTTCTGCCGACGTGCGAGACTTGGGCCAGCGCGTGCTCGCGTACCTGCAAGACATCAGCCAAGGCGAGCTGGTGTTGCCCGACGACATGATCCTCGTCTCGGACGAGGTCACAGCCTCGATGATGGCGGAACTGCCGCGCGAGAAGCTGCGTGGCATCGTCTCGGTGCGCGGCTCAAGCTATTCGCACGGCGCCATTCTCGCTCAGGCGCTCGGCATCCCCACCGTGATGGGCGTGGTGGAAATGCCAATCTTCCGTGTCGATGGCCAGCCTATGGTGGTGGACGGCCACTACGGCGAGGTCTTCGTCTCGCCAGGGGCTTTGGTGCGGGCGCAATACAACGGCTTTGCCGAAGAAGAAGGCCGGCTCGCGGTCGAACTCGATTCCCTCAAGGAACTGCCGAGCGTCACCCGGGACGGCCATCGCCTGAACCTGTGGGTGAACGTGGGCCTCGTCAGCGAAATCTCGCGCTCCCTGGACCGCGGCGCCGAGGGCATTGGCCTGTTCCGCACGGAGGTGCCGTTCGCCACGAGGGATCGCTTCCCCACGGAGGAAGACCAGCGCAGCATCTACCGCGAGCACATGGAGGCGTTCGAGCCGCGTCCGGTGACCATGCGCACGCTCGACATCGGCGGCGACAAGTCGCTGTCGTACTTTCCCATCAACGAGGAAAACCCGTTCCTCGGCTGGCGCGGCATCCGCGTGACGCTGGACCACCCGGAGATATTCCTCGGCCAGGTGCGCGCCATGATCAAGGCCAACGCCGGGCTCGAGGGAATCCTGCGCATCATGCTGCCGATGGTGTCGAGCCTCGACGAAGTGGCCGAGGCACGTGGCCTGATCGATCGCGCCTATCAGGAGGTGGTGGAGGAAGGATTCGACGTCAAGCCGCCCCTGGTCGGCGTAATGATCGAAGTGCCGGCCGCGGTCTATCTCACGCGCGACCTCGCCCGCGAGCTCGACTTCCTGGCCGTCGGATCGAACGACCTCACCCAATACATGCTGGCGGTGGACCGCAACAACTCGCGGGTCGCGGGTCTGTTCCAGGAGATGCACCCGTCGGTGCTCATTGCCCTGCGCGAGATCGCCAAGAGCTGTCACGCGGAGGGCAAGCCTGTCGGCATCTGCGGCGAACTTGCCGGCACCCCGGAAGGCGCGCTCCTCTGCGTCGGCATGGGCTACGACGTGCTCTCCATGAACGCCACCAACCTGCCGCGGGTGAAGCTGGTGATCCGCAGCGTCTCGCTGCGCGACTGCCGACGCATCTTGGCGCGGGTTCTGAGAATGCGATCCACCACAGAAATCGTCGCCTTCGTGCGGGACCAACTCGTCGCCATAGGCCTCGAACGACTCATTCCGCACCACGAAGTGCCGGAGCTTTTTTGACGCAACGCTCGCCTCGTTGAACCGAGGACGCAACCCACCCAAGGGAGGAAGGACAAGGCTGATGGACACCGGAGACTTCAAGGGCTTCAACGTATCGGTGCGCTCGCCCGGCATCGCCTGGTTTCGCTTCACCACGCCCGAGCGCCTGAACGGCTTCACCGCGTCGATCAAGCGCGACCTCGTCGAGGCGGTCACCCAAGCGCAGATGGACAACGACGTGCGGGTGGTGGTCTTCACCGGTTCCGGCCGCGCGTTCTGCGCCGGCGACGATCTCAAGGGCTACCAGAGCACGAGCATCCCGGGCGAGTCCCTCACGCCGAAGATCGCCCACGGCCACGACAACAACCTCGGCACCTACAACGGCCTGCGGACCATTTCCCAACGCGTCAACACGCAGGTGCGTTCGCTCGACAAGCTCACCATCGCCGCCATCAACGGCGTCGCCATCCAGACCGGCTTCTCCCTCGCCCTTGCCTGCGACTTCCGCATCGCCTCCGAAGGCGTGCGCATGGGCAGCGCCACGCTCCGCTTTGGCCTGTTGCCAGACGAGGGCGGCCAATACCTCTTGGTGCAGCTCTTAGGCGTCTCCCGCGCCATGGATTTCATGATGCGCAAGCGCATCATCGAGGCGGAGGAGGCGCTCGAACTCGGCCTGGTGCATGAGGTGGTGCCGCCCGATCAGCTAGAAGACGCGACGATGGAACTCGCGACGGAGTTCGCCGAAGGGCCGCAAGTCTCCATGCGCCTGCTCAAGCGCTCCATCTACAACGCCGCCGAAATGAGCTGGGAGCAAAGCCTCGACGAGATCGCCGCCAAGACCGCCATCTCCGACCACCACCCCGACGCCCGCGAAGGCGTCCGCGCCTTCCACGAAAAGCGAAGGGCCCGCTTCAACGACTGGCTTGGGGGGTAGGGCGGGCCCCTTAGGGGCGAGGGCCTCTTGCCCTCGCTCGCGCCGATAGGCTCGTCAGCCCGGCAATAGCGCCGCCACTTCGTCGCGTTCTTCGATCAGTTCGTTCTCCGTGATGTCGAGCTTGCTGCGGCTGAAATCGTTGACCGCGAGGTCGGGGACGATTTTCCAGTCGCCGTCGGTGCAGGTGACCGGATGGGAGAAGATCAACCCTTCGGCGATGTCGTAGCTGCCGTCTGCGACGACGCCCATGCTTACCACGCGGCCGTCCGAGCCGAGCACCCAGTCGTGCATGTGGTCGATGGCAGCGTTGGCGGCTGACGCTGCGCTCGAAGCCCCACGGGCATCGATGATGGCGGCGCCACGTTTTTGCACTGTGGGCATGAAGTCGTTCTCGTACCAATCCATGTCGATGCGGTCCAGCACGCTCTGGCCGGCGATCACCGTGTGGTGCAGGTCCGGATACATGGTGGGCGAATGGTTGCCCCAGATCGAGAAACCGTAGATGCCGCTCACGGAAGCGCCGGTCTTGGCGGCGAGCTGCGCCAGCGCCCGGTTGTGGTCGAGCCGGGTCATGGCAGTGAAGTTGCGCGGGTCGAGGTCCGGCGCGTTCCTTTGCGCGATCAAGCAGTTGGTGTTGGCCGGATTGCCCACCACCAGCACCTTCGCCTGCCGCGAGGCATGATCGTTCAGCGCCTTGCCCTGCACCGAAAAGATGGCGGCGTTGGCCTCGAGGAGGTCACTTCGCTCCATTCCCGCCGTGCGCGGACGCGACCCCACCAGCAGCGCGAGGTCGGTGTCCTTGAAGGCGACGTTGGGATCGTCCGTCGCCACCACGCCTTTCAGCAGCGGGAAGGCGCAATCCTCCAGTTCCATGATGACGCCGTTCAACGCATTCATCGCCGGCGGAATCTCCAGCAATTGCAGGATCACCGGACGATCCGCCCCCAACATTGCCCCGGATGCAATCCTGAACACCAGCGCATAGCCGATCTGCCCAGCTGCCCCAGTCACCGTGATTCGCGTAGGTGCGGTCATGAACTCCCTCATCCAATCCGAGTGCCATTTTGGCGCGAGCGCGAATGGTAAATCAGGTGTGGCGGGACCGTGCGTGGGTTGGCGCGCAAGGTCGGCGGGCGCGGGAACGTCGGTAACTAACCGTGCCCCGTCGCTAGTGGTTTTTTTTGGGCCCTCCTCGCGATTCGGCGCACCCTCACGTGCCGCGGCGGATTGCAGTTTCGTGCTCCGCCTACGCGCCTGGCCATCGCGTTTGGAACCACTCGGTGAGCTCCGCCTTGGACATCTGCCCACCGGCCACGGCGAGCGTTGCCGCTTCCAGTTCGTCGGGTGGCGGCAGGCTTTTGGCCCTGTTGATGCTTAAGAATGCCAGCGATGCCAACGCCGCCGTTCGCTTGTTGCCGTCGACATAGGCGTGCGCCTGGCAGATGTGGAAGTGGTACGCGGCTGCCATCTCCGGGATGCCTGGATGCAGGTATTCGCCGCCGAATGACTGCATCGGCATGGCGACCGCCGAGTCGAGCAATCCAGCATCCCGTGTCCCAGGCGCACCGCCGTGGGCGCGGATCGTGCGTTCGTGGAGGCGATTGACGTCGTCAACGGACAGGAACCGGATCATTCCGCCAAGCGGCGCAGCATGTCACCGTAACGCGGTTGCAGACCGTCGAAGGCACGGTCGATCTCGTCCCGCCCAACGCCGACGTTCACCGGCGTGACGATCAGCGAGCCGCCAGAGACCGAAACCTGCAGGCGCGTGTCTTCGCGCACGCCCAGCATCTCCATAATTGGCTTATCCAAAACCAGCGCGTGGCTGTTGCCGTGGCGTTGCAGGGTCTTGATCATCGTTTCGCCCTCCGAGCGACTGTTGGGGCCGCCCCACCCCAAGCGTTGGTACATCGTTATAACACAGGCGGGGTTACGCCGGTGAACTCGATGGCTAATCGGCCTGGTCCCTCGCGCGGAGCGTCAGCCGTTGCCACAACGCGTAGCCGGTGCAGCCGATGGCTATGCCGAGGGCGTCGGAAGCGAGGTCGGCAAGTTGAGCGCCGCGCCCATCGACGAAGAGCTGCACGAGTTCGATGGTGACGCCCCATACCATCATCCAGGCTGCCACAGCGGGCCAGGGGCCCTGTCGAAAGTGCGCCAGCGAGAGAGCGAAGGCGAGGTAGCCGGCGGCGGCGATGTGGGCGACGCTGCCGGCCATGCTTGCCACCAAGCCGGCGGGGTTCGGCGTCCATGCGACCGCGATGCTGATGACGAGGGGAATCCAGAAGGCGAGGCACTGAAGCAGTTTGAGCCAGGGTCCGGGCTGCGCCACCTGCTGCACAGCAACGGACGGGACGTTCACTGCGCCGTCGCCTCGTGAACGAAATCCACCAGAAACTTCACGTTGTCCACCGGCGTTTCGGGAACGATGCCGTGGCCCAGGTTGAAGATGTGGCCCGGGCGGCCACCGGCTTCCTCGAGCACGTGACCGGCGCTCGTGGCGATGGCCTCGGTGTTGGCACAGAGGACTATGGGGTCGAGGTTGCCTTGAATGGCGGCGGAGTCCAAGCGCTGCCACGTCTCGCCGAGGGGCGTGCGCCAGTCAAGGGCGAGGAGGTCGGCACCGGTGGCGTGCATGTCTGCCACGAGATGCGCCGTGTTGACGCCGAAGTAGATGATCGGTGGCGCCTTTGCTCTGCCCCCCGTGCCATGGCTCGTGGCTTGGGTCTGGCGAATGCCCTGCATCAACGTCCGCACATGGGGTGCCACATAGCGCCGGTAGTCTTGCCTCGACAGCGCGCCGACCCATGAGTCGAAGATCTGCACCGCCTGCACGCCAGCCTCGATCTGCAAGCGAACGTAATCGATCACTGTGCGCGTGAGCTTCGAAAGAAGCTCCTTCCACGATGCCTCGTGTTCGTACATGAGCTTCTTGGTATGCAGGAAGTTGCGCGAGCCGGCGCCCTCGATCGCGTAGGAAGCGAGCGTGAACGGTGCTCCGGCGAAGCCTATCAACGGGATGTCCGGCGGCAACCCGTCCAAAACGCCGCTGATGGTCTCGGCGATGTAGCCGAGTTCCTCTGACGCGGACGGTACGCGCAGTCGGTCGATGGCTGCGAGCTCGCGCACGGGGTTCGCGAACACCGGGCCGACTCCCGGAACGTAGTCGAGCGCGAGCCCCATCGGTTCCAGAATGGGCAAGAGGTCGGCGAAGACGATGGCCGCGTCGACGCCCAGAATGCGCTGTGCATCCACGGTCACTCGCGCCGCGAGTTCCGGCGTACGGAAGAAATCGAGGCTTGGCGTGTTGCCCTTCACGGCGTGGTATTCGGGCATGTAGCGGCCGGCTTGCCGGTTCAGCCAAATGGGAGTGAACGGCGTTGGCTCGCCCCGGCAGGCCTTGACGAACGGGGCGTGCTCTCTTGGAGTGCCCGAGGGGGATGGAGCTGTGGACGAGGTCAAGGCAGGGGCCTCGCCATCCAAGACGCGATTGGTCATGCGAGCGCCGTCAGACTCCGCCGATGTCGACGTCCGCGTCGTAGTCGACGCCAGCCATGCCGAACCCGAACACCTTGAGAAAGCCGCCCGAGAAGCAGGCCGCATCGCCGAGCTCCGCAAGGTTTTCGGTGTTCACCTGCTGCCAACGCCGGCCAACCTCTTCCTGCACGACCGCGTCCAACTCGCGGTCATCGAGACGCAGGCGGCCTTGTGTATCGATGGCGGCACCGGTGCCATAGAGGCCGGTGCGAAAGAGCCGGTCGACGTGCTCGATGCAGGATTCGTGAACGCCCCGCTCACGCATCACCCGGAACAGGATCGCGACATAGAGCGGCACGACCGGAATGGCTGCGCTCGCTTGGCTGACGATGGCGGTGAGGGCGGCCACTCGGGCGCGACCGCCGATGGCGCCGAGCCGAGCGTCGATGGCATTTGCTGCCCGGTCAAGGTCCGCCTTCGCCCGTCCCAAGGTGCCGCCGCGATAGATGCGGTGCGTGAGTTCGCTGCCGAGGTAGGTGTAGGCAACGGTCTGGAACCCTTCGTTCAGGAGCCCAGCATCGGTAAGTGCATCAATCCAGTATTCCCAGTCCTCACCCCCCATCACCTGCACGGTGGCAGCGGTTTCCTCTTCGCTGGCGCCGTCAAGGGTCACCTCGTGCACCTTGCCGGTATTGAAGTCGAGCGTATTGGTGGTGAAGGACTCTCCTAGGGGCTTTATGACGGATCGGTGCGTCTCGCCCGTGCGCGGATGGGTGCGCACCGGCGCCGCGAGGCTATAGACGAGCAGGTCAATCGGGCCGAACTCGCGGCGCAGCGCCTCGGCCGTGCGCGAGCGCATCTCGTCGGAGAACGCATCGCCGTCCAGGGTTCGGGCCAAAAGCCCCGCCTCGCCGGCAGCCGCCTCGAAGGCGAGATTGTTGTACCAGCCAGCCGTGGCCGTTCGCTTCGCCGTCGGCTGTTTCTCAAACGAGATGCCGAGCGTGTTTGCTCCCGCACCAAACGCCGCGGCGATGCGTGAAGCAAGGCCAAAGCCGCCGGAGCAGCCGATGACGAGCGCATTGCGGGGTCGATTCGGCGCCTCGATGGCACCGCGCCCCCGCACTAGGTCGATCTGTTCGTTGACCCCTGCCACGCAGCCGGCGGGATGGGCAGTGGTGCAGACGAAGCCGCGAATGCGGGGCTTGACGATCAATCGGCGGCTCGGTCTTCGGGGCGCGCCATCATACCGTGACGCACCGCGTGTCGCATTGCGGCGGCCACATCGAGCACATGCGGACCGTCACGGCGCACGGTGACGTGGGCGATGCGGTGGTTTCGCAGTCGATGGTCGCGGTCGCCATCGAGCGCGAGCACGCCGTGGCCGCGAAAGATCACCGGCGTGTCGAAGGGCACGCGAACGGCGCGAGTCACGGAGACGGAACGGAAGAGTCCTGGCGAGACGGGCGCATCGACCACTTGCCCTGGCCCCAGTTCAAGCAGCAGGCCGCAATCGTCTTGGGCATCCACCACGTCGATCAGCCCGCCGATGGGCGACATGCCGATGGCGTCCGGTTCCGCCCGCGTCAAGAGAACGCGGGCAAGACGTGCCGAATCGAAGGGCAGCAGGTTGCCGACGAAGTCGCCGTCTAGCTGCGCCGCATCGATGAGGCCAACGTCGGTGGCGCCATCGGCAAATCGCACATGCAGCATCTTGCAGCGTGGGCGCACCGGCGCCTTGGCAAGGAGGCCCCGAGCGGTGAGCCCGGCGACGGTGCCGGCAATGGTTGGCTCCACTAGCGTCGGGAAGACGTTGTTGGTGCCGGTGGAAAGCGGGATCAGCGAGATTCCGTCGTCGGCGGTTTTGTGCAGATGCCGGGCGATGGCGCGATTGGTGCCGTCCCCTCCTAGCGAAACCAAGGTGGTGGCGCCAGCCTCCAAGAACGACGCGATGGCAGCCTCGGTGTCCGAAGCATCATGGTTCAGCGGCGTCTTCAGGACATGCACCCGCGCCCGCAGTGGCAGCCATTCGAGCGCCAGCGACGCGATGCGGAACGGCTCTTCGGTGATGTAGATGTCCGTCGCCCCCGCGGCATCGGCTCCGGCCGCAATCCGCGCCACAATGTCGCGCTTCGCCTCAATCGTCATGTTGCTGGCGCGCGCCGCGATCCGCCGCACGTCCCGCCCGGACATGGGATTGACTGAGATGGCAACCTTGGCGGGCAAAACCGGTTTCGCTTGGGCGGCTTGAAGGGGCCGTCAGCGGCGTTGACTGCCCTCGCCGGGCTTGCGCGCCAGCGTGCCGTTGGCTTCCTTGCGCTTGTTCGCCAAGGCGTGCATGACGCCGGCGCCGGCAGGCCAGACCCCCGGATCGGCCTTTACGCGGCGGCAGAGGTGCTGGGCGTGGGGGGAGAGCGTTTGCCAGATTTCGTGCGGCATGGTGCGGGCGTGGGGACGGTCGCCGTCGAGCCACGGGGCACCGTATTCGACGTTGGGAAGGGCGCGGATTTCGCGTGACAGGTTGGGCGTGGCGCTGTGCCAAGCACGGTTGTCGCGGAACACGCCAGCGCCGGCGGGAGCGCCGACCAGCGTCGAGAGGCGCATCCATTCGGGTTCGTCGGCTGGCTTTGGCGGGTCTTCCGCCACGCCGTGGGTGCCGGGAATCTGGCGGATGGGGCCGTTCTCCCACGTGAGGTCGCTCATGGCGAAGTTGATCGTAACCACCGGTGGTGTTCGCTCGACGATCCGCTGCTTGGTGCGCCCATCGAGTTCACCGGACGTGTCGATGCCGAGCCCTGCTGCCTGACGGATGCGTGCCTCGGGCAGATGGTATTGCTCGCGCACGTCGCCGTGCAGGTGCTGGTACTCCACGGCTCCAGGCAGGCAGAGGTCGCCGCCGGCGCCGAGCACCAAGTAGTCGTCGGTGCCGAAAATCGCCTTCAGGATGGGCGTGGTGGCCGGTAGGTCGATCATCGACGCCCACACGGGGTCGTGCAGCAACTGCCGCGACGCCGATGCCGTGCCATAGCTGTAGCGATGCGGCAAGCGCATCGTCTCGGTGATGTACTTGCGCCCGTCGTGGCCGTCGGGTTCGAGAATCTTGCGCAGCTCGCGGGCGCATCCACCGCGCCAACGCGCCAGCGCATCGGCGTCGAGCAGGTCCTTCACAACGACGAAGCCGTCGCGGAAGAAGAGGCGCACCACGCGGTCGATCTCGTTCGGCGCGCAGATGTCGAGCCCCTTGATGCCGTTGTTGGCCTTGAGGTGGTCGCGCAGGGCCTGCACTTCGGGATCGTCATAGAGGCGTCGAGACGGTGCCCGCGGGTCCGCAACGCCGAAGCCTCGCTGCTCCGCTAGAGGGTGACCGTCTTCGTCCAGCGTTTCATTGACCGGCGTTCGCGCGCACCAGCCCACCGGTGTGTCGCCATACACGGCAAGATCATCGAGTTCGTTTGTCACGGCCTATGTCCTTCCCCTGCCAAGAGCCCTTGGAGGCGGGGCAAATGCCTCCGACGTTTTGCGCGAGTGTAACGGCGCGAGGGCCGGGCGGGGCATGCCCCGCCCCTACGCGTCCCGTCACCCAATCTCCAGGGCTGCTGCCCAGCGGCCATCCCGTTTGCGGGATGCGATGTTGGCGGGCGTGCGGCCCTGCTTGTCCGCGTGATGCCGATCTGCTCCGGCCACCAACAGCCTGCGCACCACCGCTATGAGACGAGCCTTGTCCTTCGCCGTGGAACGCAGCGCCGTCGCCAAGGGTGTCTCGCCGGTGGCGTCCGCCGCGTCCACCGTGGCGCCGTGCGCGAGCAGCAACTCCACGATGTCCACGAAGCCGGCCTTGGCGGCGCAATGGAGTGCGGTCTGTCCCTTGTGGTTGGTGACATTCACGTCCGCCCCGCGTTCGATCAGTTCGCGCACGCGTTCGACGCTGCCGCCTCTGTCGCCGCGCGACTGAAAGACAATGGGTGGCCAACCACCCTCGGCGCGGTCGGGGTCGTCGGCGACGCCGGCGGCAGCCAATACGTCGAGTACGCCACGGCTCAGGACTCCGGCGCGGGGAACAGCCTGCGGTTCGACCGGCATCCCGGCGCCGATCAGTTCGCGCAGGATGTCGGCGCGCTCGCGCCAGATGGCGAAGCGGGTGAGCCAAAGCGCATAGGGCGCCGGCTTCGCCCCGCGTGCGAGCAGCATCCGAACGATGTCGAGATGCCCTGCGGCAACCGCGTAATGCAGCACCGTGGCGCGGACGTTGGGGTCGTGTTGCGGCACCTCGGCGGTGGCAAGCGTTGGTTCGTCATCCAGGCACGCTTCCACGCATTCGCCAGCGCCTAGATAGGCATGGGTGAGGATGTCGACCAGCGCGCCGCGAGCGAGAAGCAGCTCCGCCACCGCCTCGTGCTTGCGATGGCGCGCGGCGCAATAGGGGCTGATCTCCACCAACAGCGGCGTGAAGTGGCAGCCTCGCGCCTCGATGTCGGCGCCACGCTCGACGAGATGGGCAGCGGTTTCGAGCCGCCCTCGGTATGCGGCTTCCCACAGCATCGTGCGGCCGTGCGAGCCGATCCGTGTGATCCAGTCGGGCTGCACCGCAAGCACTGCCTGCAGGGTCGCCAAGTCGCCTCGTCCGGCAGCGCCCACTCCGATCTTGAGGAAGTCGCTGGTTTTCCCCGTCAACAGGGGGCGTGCGGTCGTCTCGCCGTCCATCGCCGGCGATTCTACGCTTTGAATCGTCGTACCATGCCCGTCCGCTTCAAAAGCAAGGAATGCCAGCGATGCCAAAGCCCGGTTCCGACGAATGGCTTGCCTCGGTCACCGAGGAAATCATCGAACCCGATCGGCCAATCGTCGATCCGCACCACCATATGTGGGAAACGGCCGGCAACTGGCGCCGCTACGTGCTCGAAGACCTCTGGGCCGATACTGGCTCCGGTCACAACATCGAAAAGACGGTGTTCGTGGACTGCCACTCCGGCTACCGCACTGACGGTCCCGAGCACCTGCGCCCGGTGGGCGAGACCGAATACGTCGCCGGTGTGGCCGCCGAGAGTGCGAAGGTGGAGGGCCGCGCCACCATCGCCGGCATCGTCAGTCATGCCGATCTCACCCGGGGCGAAGCGGTCGAAGAAGTGCTCGCCGCCCACGAGGAAGCCGGCAATGGCCTCTTTCGCGGCATCCGTCATGCGGGGCCGAGCGACTCCACCGGCACCCTGACCAACGCCGGTCGCGGCTGGCCCTGCCCTTACCCGCGCGAGGACTTCCGCACTGGCGTTCGCACCCTGGGCCGGCTCGGCTACACCTACGACACCTGGCACTTCTATCACCAGAACCGCGACTACCTCGAGCTCGCCCGCGCCTGCCCCCAGACTACGATGGTGCTCGACCATTTCGGCACGCCCCTCGGCGTCGGCGCCTATGCCGGCCGTCAGGAGGAGATCTTCGCGCAGTGGAAGGAGGACATCGCCGCAATCGCCGAGTGCCCGAACGTGGTCGCCAAGATCGGCGGTCTCGCCATGCCGGACAACGGCTTCGGCTGGGACCGCGCCGAACGTCCGCCCACCTCGGACGAGTTCGCCGCCGCGCAGCGGCGCTACTACCTGCACACCATCGAGTGCTTCGGGCCAGAGCGCTGCATGTTCGAGAGCAACTTCCCGGTGGATCGCCTGTCGATTTCCTATCAGGTGCTCTACAACGGGCTCAAGAAAATCGTCGCCGACTTCGCCGAGGACGAAAAGCACGCGATGTTCTACGGCACCGCGGCGCGGGTGTATCGGCTGTAGGGGCGGGCCATGGACAACACCCTGCGCGTGGCCGACGTGATGGTGGCCGACATTCACAACATCGATGGGCTTGCCACGGTGGCCGAGGCCGTGGCGGCCATGCGGCGCCATGCCGTGAGTTCGCTCGTGGTGGCGCGGCGTCACGACGGCGATGAGTACGGCCTCGTCGTCGTCGCCGACATCGCCCGCAAGGTGATCGCCGCGAACCGGTCGCTCGATCGCACCAACGTGTACGAGATCATGTCGAAGCCCATTCTCACCTTGCCCTCGGACATGCTCGCCCGTTACGCCGTGCGGCTGCTCGTCCAGTTCGACATCTCCCGTGGCGTCGCCATCGACCACGACCGCAACATCGTCGGCATGGTGACGCTGCGCGACCTGGTGCTGCGTCTGGCGGAAGCGGACGTGGCCGAGGAGTGACAGGGCGTCGCCTGCCGTTGCTCGCGGCCGTGGCGGTTGCCGTGGCGGCAGTCGGGACAACGGCCGGCGCAGCGACCCAACCAACACGGGAGCCGCATATGAACGCAGCGCCGGTCAAGGTTTTTTTCGAGACCGACATGACCTACGACGTTGACGACGTCGGCGCGTTGGCGGTGCTGCACGCGCTGGCGGATGCCGGCGCGGCGGAGCTCTTGGCCGTCAGCTTCAACGAGACGCACCGACGCGGTGCGGCGGCGATCGCTGCCATCAACACATGGTATGGACGAGGCGACATTCCCATCGGCATCTTCGGCGGCGAGTTGCAGGCACCGGACCCGTCGCGTTATCTCGACCATGTGGCGGCATTTCCGCATGACCCTGGCCGGGAGGCCACGCCAGATTCCCTTGAGCTGTACCGAAACGTGCTCGGCAGCCAACCGGACGGCGCCGTCACCATCGTCAGCGTCGGCTTCCTCAACAACCTCGATGTGCTGCTTCGCGAGGAACCACGGCTGGTGGCCGCGAAGGTGCGCCAGCTGGTGGTCATGGGCGGACGCCACAACGACGGCTTCAACTTGGTGCGCCACAGTCTGGTGGACGTGACACAACGCGTCATCACCGACTGGCCCACTCCTCTCGCCATCACCGATTTCGGGGGCAGCGTGCGCACGGGCGCTGCATTGCAGCACGCGTCGCTCGAAAACCCCGTGCGCGAGGCCTACTTCCGCTACTTCGGCGAGAGCTTCCGCGGCCGCTCAAGCTGGGATCAGGTGGCAGCTCTTTACGGCGTCTTTGGCGCTGGCGATTGGTTTGAGGATGTCGCAGAAGGGGAAGCAAGTCTCCCGAATGGCCATGTTTGGCAGCTCAGGGCGCCGCATCGGACATACGTCGGTCCACGCAAGGACACCGAAGAGTTTCAAGCGTGGATCGAGGAACTGATGACGCGACCGCCCAGGAAGCGTTCGCTGCGATAGGGATCGGACCAAGCCACAGACCTTCAGCGGCGCGGAACCCCTTCCTCCCGCTGAAGGCTCTCCTCGGGCAGACGGGCCTGGAGGGAAAGCACCCCGCCTTACCTGCGAAGGCCCGCAGTTCGCGGTAGCGAGCTGCCGACATGCGCTTTTGCGGTGCGCCAGCGAACCCGCGAAGACCGCACCCGAAGGTCCCGCCCCGCAACCTCAAGCGACCGCCGAAGGACAGCCTTCCGCCAACACACCCACCGCGCCGCCCGCTGATCGTCCGCGGTAGGGCATTCATGAAGACTCCGGGCTAGCAGTCTGTCGGACTTGGCGGCGATGCACCCGGCTGCCGGACAGGGCGATGCACCCGGCTGCCGGACAGGGCGACGCACCCGGCTGCCGGACAGGGCGACGCATGCGTCGCCCTTCTCGGTTGGCCCCCCTCACGCTAGCCCTCGAGCATCCTCTCCCGGCGCCCTGCGCGCATGAAGGCCAGGGCCAAGATGGCGGCGATGGCGAGGGCCACGCCGATGCGGTTTTGCAGCGTTCTGGCCAACAGTTCCGTCGCGTCTTGGCTTTGGGCGTCCGGATTCCACATGGGGGAGATGGGGGCGCCTTGGATCAGCATGTTGAAGGCGAGGACGGCGGCGGTGGCCATGGCGCCAGCGACTTCGCTGCGCAGCAGGGCGGCCATGGCCATGGCGAAGACGAGATAGAACGTGGCGCCTTGCAGGGCACCGTAGAGTGCCCATGGCGAATAGCGGGTGAAGAAGATCCACGTGGCAATGCCCAAGAGGGCTAGGGCCACCAAGAGGATGCTCCAGGCGCCCACCAGCTTGGCCCACCATACCCGCTCGCACCCCCCAGGCACGGTGTAGGCGATCTCCAGCGTTCGGCCATCGACTTCGCCGGCGATGACGCGCAAGCCCAGGAACACGGCTAGCATGGTCAGCGGGAAGCCGATCAACTCAACCTGTGCCGAGGCCGGCCCGTATGGCGAGTCAAAACCGACCAGCACCATGAGAGCGCTCAGCACCAGCCATACCAGAGGCAAGAGCGGCAGCAGCCAGAAGCGGTGGCCGGCAGTGGCGATGGCGGCCAGACGCCATAGTTGCAGTTGGCCCTTCATGTCGGCGCTCCCGGTGGCAAAGGCACAGCGTCGCCTTCCGCAACGTCGCTAGCGTCGTCCGCTTGTGCGGCTGGCTCCGCTGCACGAGTGTTGCCGATGAGCCAGAGATAGCCGTCCTCCAACCCAGCTTCGATGGCGCGCGCACCGGCGCTAGGCGGCGAATCCGCGAGAACGCGACGCTTCACCATGCCCGGTTCTCCGGGCGCCTCTTCCGCGAGCACCGCACCGGGCGGCAGCGCGAAGTCCTCATCCGCCGGTGCTGCAAACTCCCAAGCGCGCCCACGCGCCACTTCCGCGAGTTCCCCCGGCACGCCGTCGAACACGAGGCGGCCCCGAGCCAGCACCAGCACCCGTTCGCACGCCACGGCCACGTCCTCTACCACATGGGTGGAGAACAGCACGATGCGCTCACGGGCCAGGCTCGCCAAGAGATTGCGAAAGCGGATGCGTTCGCGGGGGTCGAGGCCAGCGGTGGGTTCGTCCACCATGATGACCGGCGGCAGGCGCAGCAGCGTGCGCGCCACGGCGACGCGCTGGCGCATCCCGCCCGAGAGCGAGCCGATGCGGTCGTCCACCTTGTCGGCGAGCCCCACTTCCCGCAGCAGGTACTCGACGCGGCCCGTGCGTTCCTTTGCCGGAATGTCGTAGAGCGCCGCGAAATAGAGCAGGTACTCGCGCGGCGACATGCCGGCCGGAAGCCCGGAATCCTGCGGCAGGTAGCCGACCCAGCGGGCGAGGTGGCGCTGGATGCGCGGCAAGGGCACACCGCCGAGGCGAATGGTGCCGCGGGTGGGGTCGAGGATGCCGGCAAGCTGGCGCAGCAGGGTGGTCTTGCCGGCGCCATTGGGTCCCAAGACGCCCACCATGCCGCGCTCGATGCGAAAGGCGACCGAAGACAGCGCCGTGACTTGCTCTACCGGCAAGTCGAGCCCGGCGAGCTGCCGCGCCCAGCCGCGCAGGAGCGTACGCGGATGGCGCAAGGGGCCGTCGTGGGCGCGGGGTGACAGCAGTCCTCGTTGCTGCCGCACGGCACTGCGTCGAGCGAACTGCACCAAGGCCACCGCGAGGCCGCCGAACGCCGGCCAGACGAGACTGGCGCGAGCCGCTTCCCCCGCAAGCAGCGGCATCACAACCAGCGTCAGCACATAGGCTGCGAGCGCCAGCCACGGCGTCAGCGCAGCCAGCAAGCCTTCGATGCCTGAGGTTTCGGCAGCCTTGGCATGTCCCACGCGCCAGATCCGGACGGAGCGAATGCCCTGAGCCACGAAGCCCGCAGCCATGAGCCCGAAGACCAGCTTCCAGGCGCCGCCGCCCACGAGGATGGCGAGCGCGAAACTTCCCGCCCCCAGCAACGCCAAGGGCAGCAGGCGAGCGGCGGCTTCCACCCGGGCGAGGGGTTCGCCGCCCCGGGCGCGCACGGCGTTAACGAAATCACGCGGGGCGCGAACGGCGTGGCGTAACGGGCCGGGCAAGCCATAGACCTTGTGCAGATAGCGCACCTCCAACGCCGGCGGCCCCGCCGAACAGTCGGGTTCGATTCGATCGGGTCGCCGGAACAGCATCACTGCCACCGCCAGCAGCGCACCGCCCACGAGGAGCGTGGTAACCACCTGCCAGAGCAGGCTCGCCAGCACCTCGGTGAGGATGAGCGGCGCCATAACGGCCGCGGTGGCGCCGAGCCATCCGATCATCAGCCAGGGACCCACCCGGCCGAAAAGCACATCGAGCCGCCTCAGCAGGATGTAGCCCACCGGAATCACGAGCAGTGTCAGCAACGTGGAGGTGACGAGACCGCCGATGACGATGGTGGCGAAGGGCGGCCACATCTCGTTCTCGCGCCCCGTCACCAGCGCCAGCGGCCAGAGGCTGGCGATGGTGGTTGCGGAGGTCATCAGCACCGGTCGCGTGCGCTCTCGCACGGCCGAGAACGCCGCCGCTCCTGCCGACCAGCCAGCATCGAGTGCCTTGCGCTGCATCCGATCCACCAACAGGATGGCCGGGTTGACGGTGAGGCCGAACAACACCAGCGCACCGAGGACGCTAGTGAAGCCGAGAGGCGTGTCGGAAATGACGAGGATCCACGCCGCGCCCAGCAAGGTCAGCGGCAGCGCCAGCAGCACTAGCACGGGCATGGTCAGCGACTCGAAGGTCATGGCCAGCACCAGGAACAGCAGCAACACCGCTGGCACGAGGACCGACTTGAGCCAGTCCGTAACACTGTCTTCGTCGGCGGAGCCCACCTCGACGGTGTAGCCATCCGGTCTCGACACCGAGCGCACCGACTCGGCGATGTCGTCTTCGATGGCAAGCCGGGCCGGTCCGGTCTCCGGCGCTTGCCGGTCGAGCGTGTAGAAAACGCTGAGTTCGCGCCGCCCGTTGTGGTGGGCGATGGTCGGCTGAGGCGGCATCCGCTGCACTTCGGCCAGCGCCATCACCGGAAACACGCCGCTCTCGGTGGTGACCCGCATGGAGGCAACGTCGCCGAGGCCGAGGCCAGAGTCCCGGGCGCTGGCCCGTTCCACCACGACCGGCACCTCGCGTCCGTTCGGCAACACATAGCCGTTGCGATTGCGCTGGCCTTCGCGGCCGGCGAGTTGCAGCACGGGCAGCACGTCGTCGAGCGTCAGGCCAAAGGCCTCGAAGGCGCGCCGGTTAGGCTGCACCCAGATTTCGTCCATGCCCGGTGACACTCCGGGCCACGCCTTGTCCACCCAAGGCACGCTCTCGAGGCGCAAGCGCACGTCTCGCCCCAGTCGTTCCAGGGTGCGGCTGTCCGGTCCGGACAAGACAACCCGTGCCGGGCCCCCTTCCAGGCCCTCGCCGCCAGCACCGCCGTCCTGTTCGAACTCGCCTTCGCCCGGGCGCAGTAGATAAAGGCCATCGCGCGTCGCCGACTCCGCAACGTCGCGCACGCGGGCGGCGTTTGTGGTGGGGGGACGTTCCTCCGCATCCAGCAGATGCACGGTGATGGAGGCGCCGTCCTCTTCGATGCGAGCCTCCACCGTTTCGACGCCCTCGATGGCGAGCACGGCGCGCTCGATGCGCTCCACTGCGCCACTCATCGCCTGCACCGAACTCGCGCCGGCGCGAAAGCGCGCTACCAGTTCCACCGAGTCGGTTTCCGCCGCCGGCGACGAACCGGTGCGCACCAACACCCACGGCACGGCGATCAAGAGCGTCACCAGGAATGCGAGGATGACGCCGGCGACCCAGCCGGCAGGTCGCCTCAGCGCGCCGGCGACGACCCCGGTGAAGTACAAGCGCGCCGGGTTGGGCCGAGCCAGTCCGCCTTGTGCCTCGCGCCGGGCCCGTGCCGCCTGCACTTGCCTGACGGCGGCAGACGACGCCAGCCGGTGTGCCAGCAGCGGCACCAACCCCAGTGCCACCAGCAGGGAGGAACCGAGCGGCAGCAGGAAGGCGATGGCAACGATCTCGAACAGAGTTCGAAACTGGGGGCTCGCGACGGGCACCAGCACCAACACGAGGAACACCACCGCAGTGGTGAGGCTGGCGGCGACGATGGCGCGGGCGGTGCGACCGAGACCACGGCGTACCGCCTCGGCCGGCGCCGCGCCCCGTTCGAGCCCCCGCTGCGTGGCTTCATAGACCACCACGCTGTTGTCCACCAAAAGGCCAACCGCAAGCGTGAGGCCCAAGAGGCTAATGAGATTGAGTGTCTGGCCCAGCAGGAAGAGCAGCGCCAGCGCGCCGAGCAGGCTGATCGGCACGGCCACGCCCACCACCGCCACGGCACGCCATTGGCGCAGGAACAGGAACAGGACGCCCAAGGCGATGAGGTAGCCGGTGGCGCCGAGCTGCACCAGCCGGCCTAGCTGGTCTTCCACCTCCTGCGCCGCGTCGGAGCCAATGACGAGATCGAGCCCCAGGGGCCGAAGCTCTTCGCGCAACAGCGCTACCCGCTCGCGCAACTCCTTGCCGAGGCGCACGAGATTGGCGGTGTCTTCCTGAAAGATGAACACGCCCACGGCTGGCTCCGCGTTGACCCGGAACAGCGAACGCGCCTGTGCCGTGCCGTGTTCCAGCACCGCGACATGGCCGAGCTTCACTTCCTTGCCGTCGGCGACTCGCACTTCGGCGAGTGCGTCGAGGCTTGCCGGGCGTCCGTCGAGAACGATGTCAGTGCGGCCGTTCTCGTCCTCGAGATTGCCGAGATAGGCAAGCCGCCCGACGTTGCGCTGCACGGCGGCGATTACGTCGTCCGTGGTGACGCCGAAGGCTGCCGTGCGGTTTGGATCCACCCGCACCAGAACCTGGCGCCCAGCACCCCCACTGACGAGGGCTTCGCTCACCCCCGGCACGGCGGCGAAGCGGGGCGCGATGAGTTCCTCCACCAGATCGTGCAGCGCATTGCGGTCGCCGTCACCGCCGGCGATGTGGATCGTCATCACGAAGGTGCCAAAGGTGGAGGCGTCGTTGGCGGAAACGTCGATGCGCGTGTTGCGCGGCTGCTCGCGCTGAATCGCTGCGGCGATGCGGCCGAGTTCGAGCTGGCGCACCTTGATGTCGGCGCTCGGCTCGAAGCGCACCCGATAGCTGCCGCCGGAACCGCGCACCTGGCCCCAGCTCTCGGCGACCAAGGGCAACCCGGACACGCGGGCATGGAGTGGCAGCAGGATCTCGCGCTCCACCACATGCGGTTCGCTGCCAGGCCGGCTGAACGTTACCGTCAGCGCATCACCGCTCAGGTTGGGAAAGAGCTCCACCGGCATCCGCTGCCAGCCGACGACGCCGAGCAGCACAATGCCGAGATACACCATCGAAACCGCCACGGGCCGCCTCACGGGCAGGTCCAGGATGGCGCCAAAGTTGATCCGCCGCACCGATGGGATCCACGAGGGGCGTGTGGCGCCGACGTCGCTCATGCCTTCACCCTCCCATGGAACAGATTCACCAAGTCATTGATTTCCAACGACAGTGTCTCGAAGGAAGTGCCTCGAAGCTGAGCCAACACCAACGTGCCGGCGGGATGGCGCGCGGTCCCAACGCAACTCGGAGCGAGGGCCCATCACGCTCCTCGCGCCGAAGGCGAAGCAACCAAGGGCCCGAAGGTGCAACCAGCCTTTTCTCCGCGAGACGGGGCCCGTCAGGAGGCGGGAGCAACCGCCTTCCCTGAAGGGCGGCTACGGGGTGGGTGGTGGCTTTCATGGAGCCACGCCCGGCGCGGGTTTCGGTGAGCGTCGTAGCCACGCCGGCAGACCCAAGTCGTCCAGCAGGAGGTACAGGCAAGGCAACACCAGCAGCGAGCCCGCGGTGGAGGCAATGATGCCGCCGATGATGGTGAGCGCCATCGGGGCGCGCAACTCTGCGCCTTCGCCGGTGCCGAACACCAGGGGCGTCAGCGCCAGCGCGGTGGTAAGGGTGGTCATCACGATGGGTCTGAGGCGCACCCCGGAAGCCAGCGCCAAGGCCAGCTTGCGTTCAATGCCGTCGGCCATGAGTTGCCGGGCGGTCGCCAAGAGCAGTACCGCATCGTTCACTGCCACGCCGGCGAGGACGATCAGCCCCAGCATGGCCATCACCCCCAAAGGAGCGGCAAGCGGCACCAGCACCACCGCAACGCCGATCAGCGCAAGGGGAATCGCCGCCAGCACGGTGATGGGATGCTTGAGAGACTCGAACGCGCTCGCGAGCACCATCAACACCAGCACCAGCGCGAGCACCCCGGCAAGCTGCAGTTCGCCAAAGGTGCGGGCGCGTTCTTCCTCGTCGCCGCGCAGCTTCGTGGTGATTCCGGGCGGCAACGGCGCATCGGCGAGCGCGGCGCGCACCGCCGCCACGGCGTCGGGCTGCGAGAATCCATCCGCCACCTGGGCGGTCACCTCTGCGGTGCGGCGTTGGTCGCGACGGAATATCTCCCGCGCACCTTCCACTTCGTTGAACTGCGCCACCGAGCCGAGGGCGATCTGGCGGCCATCGGCGGTGCGGAAGACCACATCGCCAAGTGCATCTCGGCGCGGTGTTGGCAGGCGGATCGTGACCGCATGCTCCTCGTCCCCTTGGGTCAAGGTAGTCACGATGCGGCCGTCGAGGCTTGACTCGACTACCCGCGACAGAGCGGCGAGATCAATCCCGTAGGCGTCCGCGAGGGCGCGGTCCAGGGTGAGCCGAAGCTCCGGCGGGCCGCCCTCGAACGACGACCGGGCATTCCACACTTGTGGCGTTGCGTCCAATCGCTCCTTTACGAGGCTGGCGGCGCGCCGAAGCTCGGTGATGGCGTTGCCGGAAACCTCCACCGTGATCGGCGGCCCACCCCCACCCAAGGCATCCGCGAGCGCAGAGCCGGCCACCTCCCAGGTGATGTCGGTGTCTTCCATGCCTTCGAGTTCCGGCCCCAAGCGGGTTGCCAACTGACGCCCCGTGGGGCCGCCGGCCGTCATGCGCACGACGACTCTGGCCGTGTTTTCCTCGGTGAGTTCGGTGCGAATGAGCCGGTCATCCTCCGGCAGGCGGCCTACTTCCGCCAACATGGCGGCAAGGGAATCGCCGCCAGCATCGCGGATGAGCGATTCGACTCCCTCCACCGCGCGTGAAGTGGATTCGACGCGCTGTGCCGACGGCCCCACCACCCGAACGGAGAACTGGCGCGGGTCCGCCGGCGGCAGCAGCTCGGTGCCGAGGCGAGCGAGGCCCGTGATGGCAACCGCGGCGAGCGCCGCCGCCACCAACACCACCAAGAACGGTCGTCGCAGCAATGCCGAGACCAACTGCTCAAGGCGCACTCGCGCGCTGGCCACATCCGAGTTGCTCGGGGAATAGGCACGCTGAAGCAGGCCCTCGGGTTCCTCGGAACCACCCGTGGCTCCCGAGCTCGCCCGTTCGGGGCGCAGAAACCAGCGTCCGAGCGCGGGAATCAGGAACACCGCCACCGCCAGCGAAGCCAAGAGCGATACCACCACGGCGAAGGCGATGCCGTCGATGAGCCGTGCCGCCAGCCCTTCCACGAACAGCACCGGCAGGAACACGACGCAGGTGGTGAGCGTCGTTGCGGTGATGGCGCCAGCCACGCGTCCGGTGCCTTGGGCTACGGCTGCGTCGATGGCCTCCTGCGACATTTCGCCCGCCTCGCCACCTTGCTCGCGCACCTCGGCGAGCCGTCGATAGATCGACTCCACCACGACGATGGCGTTGTCCACCAACATGCCGGCACCGAGTGCCAGGCCGCCCAGGGTGACGATGTTCAAGCTGCGGTCGCCAAGCCGCAACAGGAACAAGGCCGCGAAGATGGACACCGGCACGGCGGTTGCCACCACGAGGGTCGCGCCGGCAGAGCGCAGGAACACCGCCAGCACCAGAACCGCGAGGACGATGCCGGCGATGGCGGCGGTCTCCAGATCGTCCAGTGCGTCCACTACCAAGGCGGCTTCATCAACGATCTCGCGCACGTCCACGTTGGGCAAGTCTTGGGCGATGCCTGCGAGCGCTTCCTGCACCGTCTCGGAGACGGCCACGGTGTTGCTACCGGCCTCCTTGTAAATGGCAACGCCCACCCCCTCGGTGCCGTCCACCCGCACCAAGTGGTCGATCTCCCGCGCCACCATCTGCACTTCGGCGATGTCGGAAACGCGAATGGCGTTGCGGCGGCCTCCGGAACCGTCGGTGAGATAGCGCACCACCACATTCGCCACGTCGCCCGCGGTGCGGAAGCGAGACATGCCACGGACGACGAAGACTTGGCTGCCCTCCTCCAGCGTGCCGGCGGAGATGTCCACGTTCTCCGCCTGCAAGCGGTCTTCGAGTTGCTTGAGGGAAACGCCGAACGCGTCCATGCGGTAGCGGTCGGCCAGAACCCGCACCTCTTCCACTCGACCGCCCGTGATGCGCGCTTCGGCAACGCCGGCGAGCCGCTCCAAGGCCGGCGCAACCTGCCGCCGCGCGAGGCGGCGGAGTTCCGCCAGATCAGGCTCGCCGGAAGGCGCCACCAAGCCGAGGGTGAGGATGGGCGATTGCCGAGGATCGAACCGACGCACCAGCACTTCGTTCACTTCCGGATCGGCTTCGAGCGGACCCACCGCCTTCTGCACGTCGATCAAGCCGAGGTCCGGGTCGGTGTCCCAGTCGAAGGTGACGGTGACGATGAGCCGACCGGTGCGCGCCACCTGGCTGATCTCGCGAATGCCGCGCACGGTGAACAGAAGCTGTTCCACCGGGCGGCCATAGAGCTGCTCCATCTCCACCGGCGGACGATTGCCGGACCGCACCGACACCACCACCGTGGGGCTTTCGAGGTCCGGCAGGAGATCCACCGGCAACTCGCGCCAAGACAGCACCCCCACCAAGGCCACTGCCAAGGCGAAGACGCTTATGGCTACCGGGCGGCGCGTGGCGAGCGCGGCGAGCGACTCGAACAACCTATTCCTCCGTGTCTAAAGGAGGGAGGGCATCTTGCCCTCCATCGCGCCCGAGAGGCGTGCAAAGCGCCATTCATAGCCGTTCGACTTTGGCGACGCAAAGGCAAAGTCGATTGATGTACGAAGCGTGGCCCTCGTTTGGACGCGCCTGCCGGCGCGTACGGAGGGCAAGATGCCCTCACTCCTTAAGCGGCGTCAGGAATCGACCACCCGCACTCGAGTTCCGTCAGTCAGCGTCTCCAGCCCGCGCACCACGATTCGGTCGCCGGCGGCGAGGCCGTCCACCACCTCCACCACGGCGTCGTCGCCGAGCCCCAACGCGACCTCGCGGCGACTGACGCGCTGGCCGTCGAGCACGAAAACCACGCTCTTGCCGGCGCGGGACGCGACGGATTCCCGTGGCGCCACCGGCACTTCCAGGCGCTGTTCGGCGATGATGGTGACCTCCACGAACATGCCGGGGCGCAGCAATTGCGCCTCGTTGTCCACCGCCACCTCGGCGCGGAAGGTGTGGGTGGTGGCATTCATCTCCGGCGCCAGGCGCAACACCTTGCCGGTGAGGTTAGCGGCGGCGAAGGCGTAGTGGCGCACCCGCACGTCGAGACCGGGCCGCACCTTGGCCAGTTCCGGCCCCACGAGGTCCACGTCTGCGATCAGCGGGTCCAGCGCCGCGATGCGCGCCACCTGAAAGCCGGGAGCCACCAATTGACCGTCCGCCAGCGGCAGGCCGGCATTGTTGCGGGCGAGCGTCAGCAGCACGCCGTCGATGGGCGTGACGAGCGTCGCCTTGGATGCGTTGAGCTTGCTGCGCTCGAATTCGTAGAGGGCATTTTCATAGGCGACCTCGCTCTGGCGCAGTTCCTCTTCGGCAACCAGCCCCCCCTCGAACAGCTCTCGCCGCCGTTCGAGTTCCGCGGCGGCATTGCTGAGGGTACGTCGCGTGGATTCGATGCGGGCGTGGAGGCGAGCATCCTCGCCGGTCACTTGGGCGATGGTTTGCCCTTGGGACACCTCTGCCCCCTCCACCAGCCGCTCGCCGGACGCGTCGCGGCCGATCTGCAGGTAGCCCGGTGCCTCGATGTTCAAGGTGACCACTTCCGGCGGCCTCAGGGTGCCGGTGGTGAGCACCAGGTCCTCCACATTGCCGGTGCCGACCTGAACCACTTCCACGGGAATGCGGAACTCGACCTCGCCGGTGTCGGACGGTCCGCCGCAGCCGAGCAGCACGGTCGCCACAACAAGCATGGAGAGGGCTATCCGCGGCTTTCCTTGAAGGGACGCCCGCCCTCCAACCGCTCGGCAACTCGTTCTGGCTTCTAGCAACGCTGCAAGCTACCCGTTCGCCGGCGACCAGCGGATCGCGTCCGCCACCACGGTGCGGCCCGACGTGGAGTTGGTAACCTTCACTCGAACCTCGCCGGCCGGGAGGTCAAACTCGCCCAAATCGTTCCAGCCAGACTCTGCCACCGAGGCATCGAATTCCACTTCCTGCGACTCTCCCGCCGACTCTAAGGCAATGTCGTAGGTTCCCTGGCGGCCAAAGTAGGCGCCAGAGCCTCCTGTGGATGCGGACACGACCACCGCACCTCGAGCCGCCCTAGCGGATACCGCGCCGCTGCTTCCCGACATGGCCGGCAAGTGGTAGGCGAGGCGCCAGCGGCCAGACTCCGGCAGTTCGGCGGCAAACGTGGCGGCGTGATTGCCTTGACCCGTCGTGGCCCGAGCGATGGTGTGACGGTACCGGCCCCAAGCCGAGGATGCCGTCTGGCGCGAGAAGCCGGTGGGCGCTGCGGTGAACGACTGGTAGGTGGGCAAGCCTTGGTCAACGTCCGCCTCCGGCCCGAAGCCCATGCTGAACTGCAGCCCGCCGCCGACCCGAACGCCATCCCCTTCGGCCTCCGTGCTCGCCACGGCAAAGCCGGGATCAAGGTCGTCGACGATGATCTCGCGAGGATCCCCCACCGGCAACGGCCCTTCGACAGGCCGTGCGCCCACGAATGGCTCATCGTCCACCGTGTTCTCTTGATCCACTTCCGGCAGCTTGAGCGCAACCGCGTTGCGGTTTAGGGATAGGTAAGGTTCGAGTTCCACCGCCTGTGGCACACCACCGGCGATGAGGCCCACCTCCACCGCAGAGTTGCCGGGAATCCTGAGCGGATCGCCGGCAATCCAATTGGCCTCCTCTTCCGCCGACTGCCGCGTCGAGAAGCGGACCCGTGCGAGGCCCGGCGCCGGCTCACCGTTCTGGACGATGAGGCGAATCTGATAGCGAGGCTTGCCAAGCTCGTCGTCCCTTAGCCGAACCACCGATACGTTCGAGGCGATGAACCCGGGCATGGCTTCGTCGTCGAGCCAGTCGCCGAGGAGCGAGGTGATGTCCGCACCGCTCGCCGCCGCTGCGGCGTGGAAGTCCTCTGCCGTGAAAGTGCCACCTGCATGGCGGCGGCGCAGTTCCGCGAGCATCGCTGCGGCGCCTTCGCGACCTAGGTCGTCGAGCAGCACGGTGGCGATGGCGCGACCCTTCAGCGTGATGACATTGAACGCCTTGGCCGGATCCTCCCAGACATCAAGCTCGCCGAGTGGCGCGCCCAATGCGCGGTCCCACACCGACGGCTGATCGCTCGCTGCAGTCGCCACCGAATCGACGATGGAGTCTTCGCCTTCCCCCCCGAACAACGTCGTCATCGTCTGCGCCATGACGCCGCCGAAGCTGTCGCCGGAGGCGAAGATGTGGGCGGAGAAATGCCCGTCGCGGTCGCTCAGGAGCCGCATCAGCAGCGTTTCCGCGACGAAGTCCAGCGCCGGGGCACCGGGGCCTGCCGCCGCCGTCTGAAAGCCCAGAAAGTTGCGCGCCACCCCAAGAAAAATGTTGCCGCCGCCGACATCATTCTCGAAGAACCGTTCGAGGCCGCGCACCTTGGCTTCCGGCACGCCGCCCTCGTGCTCCGCCTCCATGCCCTCGCGGCTTGAGACGATCTCGAACCAGAACTCGAACCGCGCCGTGGGCCAGCTCGTCTCTCGCATCAGCATCAGGCCCGGCTGCGCCAACGCCGTGTCCATGCGCCAGCCGCCGCCGTAGCTGCGCAGCGTCGTCGGCACCTCCACCAGGGAAAGGCCGCGATAGGGATAGGGCAATCCGAGACTCGCCGCCTCGTCGAATATCTCGGTCAAGCGCCCGGCAACGGCGTCGGCGGCTTCGTCAAACACGGCGAGATTGCGGGTGTGCGCTTCGTCGAGCAACAGTTCGAAGGTGACGCCGGCAACCTCCACGGCGCGACGCTCGAAGCGGCCCACCGCCAAGGCGAACTCCGGCACAGGCGCTGGCGGACGGAAGCGGAACCGTCCCTCGGCAAGTTCCTCCCGCAGCCCAGGCCCAGCGACCAGCCAGCCATCGGGCACCTCCACCGTGAGGTCGAGATCGAAGGTATCGCGTCGATGCGCGCCATATACAGCCGGCGTGACATTGCCGCCTGGATGCGGCAGCCAGCGAGCGCCTGGCAGCAAAGCTGCGTATTCGTCCTCGAACACCATGGACTCGGTGCCGAGCACTTGAATCTGATTGTCTTGACCCGTCTGCTTCCACGGTTCCACGACGGCGTCCAGATAGCCGAACCAAGAGTTGGGGGTGCCCGAAGCCACCACCGCAAGAACGTGCTTGGACGCTGCAACCAAGGGCCTCGATGGTTCAACAAGGAGCAGACCAAGCTCGTGCCGATGCGCCACGGGCTGACCATCAAGCAGCGCCTCCGTCACCTCAAGGCCCGGATTCAGGCTGAACACCAGTTCGCTCGGCGAACCTGCCGGCGCGGTGAAGGTGAGCTCGACGTCGATGGCGAGGTTGGAACCGGGGTCCACTTGCACGGTGCCCGCCAGCGCCGCCAAGTCGGCGTGTGCGGTGTTTCGATGCACTTCGTGTGCCGCCAACCAAGCTTCCCGGTCGCGCAATCCCGCACCGGCTTGGACCGCGAGAGCGATGCCAATGCCAACCGCCGCCACTACGAGGACGCTCCCAGCCCCGAGCTGCACCGGCCGCGAGGCATCGTCCCGACGCGGATACAGCGCCGCCGCCCACAGCACGAACCCGACCGCGAGCAAGAGCATCGCCAGACGATGCGACATCGTCTGCGGCGTGAGGCTTGTGGCGGTGGTTGCGAGGATGTCGGAAGGGAACTGCGTCGGTGTCGCCACGAAGGAAACGATCGGGCTCATGTAGACCGGTACCAGCGTCAACGCCACGATGGGTGTGGCGATGAGCACGAGCGCCACCAGTGCCGTGACCAGCCGATTGCGCAGCAGCACCGTCAGCAGCATCACGGTCGCGCACCAGAGAATGAGCGAGGGCAGCGCCTCCGCCAGCACATAGGCGATGAGCGAACCGGGTTCCAACGGCTCGCCAAACCAAAGATCCGTAGCCACGGCGATGAGCCCGAACGACTGCACCAGCACCGCCAGCACCAGCATCGGCGCCCAACCCACGACAACGAGGCCCAGGAGCCTGCCCACCAGGAGTTCCAGATTGCTCAAGGGACGGGCATCCAACACTTCCGCCACCCGCTCGCGGGTGTCGCGAGAGCGCAGGTCGAAGGCGAGGAAGATCATCCCCAATAGCATGATCCACAAGAGATAAAAGCCCATCGCGCTGATGAGGAAGCGGGCCCCGACGAAGCCGGCCGTGGCCGAATAGCCAGACGCCATGCCGTGAATGATGGAGAAGTAGCCGAACGCGATGCTGGCCACCAGAAGCGACAGCACGGCGAAGATCCAGGTGCGGGCGAGGCGGCGAGCCGAGCGCATCTCGGCAACGGCGACTGCGAGGACTGTGGCAGGACGCATTATTCGTCGGCCCCTTCGGCGGCTTCGCCGGAGCTGTCCGCCGCATCCGTTTCTTCGTCCTGACGAGCGGCCTCGGAGCGCCCCCGCGCTGCCATGAAGGCGAGGTAAGACTCTTCCAACGTCGGCGATGTCACGGGAGTGGCCCCAGCCGGTGGTTCCGCAGCGACAAACCGTAGTTCCACACCACCTTGCACAACCCGACGCGAAACCACTTCGTGCTGCGTCTCAATCCGCTCGGCTTCGGCCGCGCTCGCCTTCGTCTCGAACACCTTGCCGTGCGCTTGCTGCACGAGTTCACCCGGCGTGCCCTTGAACACCACCTCACCGCCATCGAGCAACGCAAGCTCGCGACAGCCGCCGCCGAGATCGGCGACGATGTGGGTGGAAAGGAGGATGGTACGGTCGCGCCCAAGCCGAGCCATCAACTGGCGGAAACGCATTCGCTCTTCGGGGTCGAGACCAACCGTCGGCTCGTCCACCACCAGAACCGAGGGTTCATGCACCAAGGCCTGGGCCACGCCAAGCCGCCGCACCATGCCGCCGGACAGCTTCTTCACCTTGCGGTGGGCCGCGTCGGCGAGGCCCACGGCCTCCAGCACCTCCGCCACGCGGTTCTTGCGATGGGCCTTCTCGCGCATCCCAGACAGACGCGCCAACGTGTCGAGCACCTCTTCCACTCGATGCAGCCGCCAGGCACCGAAATCCTGCGGCAAGTAGCCGATCCGGCCTCGCACCGCCTGCCGCTCCTGCACCACATCGTGCCCAAGGACGCTGGCCCGACCCTCGGTCGGTTCGAGGAGCGTGCAGAGGATGCGCATGAGCGTGCTCTTGCCGGCACCATTGGGCCCGAGCAGCCCGAACAGGCCGGCGCCAAGCTCGAGATCGACGCCAGCAAGCGCCGTGTGACCACCCTTGTAGGTGTGGCCCAGACCACTCGCGACGATGACGGGTGCGCTGTTCTGTGTGTTCAATTCGGGTCTTTCGCCTTAGGACGGGAACCGAGGGATTGGCGGCGCTTTGATGCTTGGTTGCTTGTCTCCTGTTCCTTGTGCGCCAAGGTCACCGCCGCCACAGACTGGCAGGGCGGCAAGCATACGGCAAAACCCTGTGCCGGCAGTCAACGGCCGCCACGAACCACGCAAATCGCACAACAAACGCAGACATCCCGCACACAAACGTCGCACCACCGGTGCGTTTGGTTCTAATCACCACGAGCAATCGGTCAGCATTCGGGCCGTTGGGTATGACGTCTTGCCCTCTACGCGCCGCAGGCGCGGGTTCCGTTTGGGGGACCTACGCGAACTTGTCTGTCACGGCACCTTCCGAGGCCGACGTTACGAGGCGCGCGTACTTGGCGAGGATTCCGCGTTCGGCGTAGTCGGCGGGGCGTTGCCAGCGGGCGCGGCGGGCGGCGAGTTCCTCGTCGCTCACGTGCAGGTTGATCTCGCGCCCTTCTGCATCGACGGTGATGCGGTCGCCGTCTTCGACGAGGCCAATGGGACCGCCGTCGTAGGCTTCCGGCGTGACGTGGCCGATGACGAAGCCGTGGGAGCCGCCGGAGAAGCGGCCGTCGGTGATGAGGGCCACGTCGCGGGCTAGGCCCCGGCCCATGATGGCGCCGGTGGGGCTCAGCATTTCGCGCATTCCGGGGCCGCCTCGGGGGCCTTCGTAGCGGATGATCACCACGTCGCCCTCCTGCACCGTGCCGTCCATGATCGCTTTCATGCCGGCTTCCTCGCCGTGGAAGACGCGCGCGGTGCCGGTGAAGGTGAGCCCTTCGTTGCCGGTGATCTTGGCGACTGCGCCCTCCGGGGCCATGTTGCCGCGCAGAATGACGAGGTGGCCGTCGGGCTTGATGGGGTTGTCCAGGGGGCGGATGATCTTCTGGCTTTCGGGATAGGGCGCAACGTCGGCGAGATTCTCGGCCAGCGTGCGGCCGGTCACGGTCGGACAGTCGCCGTGCAGGAGACCGGCGTCGAGCAGGGTCTTCATCAAGGGCTGGATGCCGCCGATCTCGATGAGTTCCGACATGGCGTAGTTGCCGGCCGGGCGCATGTCTGCCAGCACCGGCGTCTTGGCGCCGATGCGGGTGAAATCGTCGATGGAAAGGTCGATGCCGGCGGCATGGGCGATGGCGAGCAGATGCAGCACTGCGTTGGTGGAGCCTTCGAGTGCCGTCACCACCGTGATGGCGTTCTCGAAAGCCTCCATCGACAGAATGTCCGATGGCTTGATGCCGCGTCGCACCAGCTCTGCGACTGCCGCGCCGGCGCGGTACGCATCCTCGCGTTTGCTCTGGCTCACGGCTTCCTGCGCGGAGGAGTTCGGCAGCGACAGCCCGAGCGCCTCGATGGCGGAAGCCATCGTGTTGGCCGTGTACATGCCGGCGCAGGAGCCTGGGCCGGGAATGGCGGTTTGCTCTACCGCTAGCAGCTCTTCGTCGCTGACGGTGCCGGCGGCGTGGCCGCCCACGGCCTCGAACACCGACACGATGTCGCGCCGCTCCTCCCCGGTCTGGATGGTGCCGCCATAGACGAAGACGGATGGCCGGTCCAGCCGCGCCATGGCCATCGCGCAGGCTGGCATGTTCTTGTCGCAGCCGCCGATCGTGACGAAGCCGTCGAACCCTTGGGCGCCCACCACGGTCTCGATGGAGTCGGCGATCACTTCCCGCGACACCAAGGAGTAGCGCATCCCCGGCGTACCCATGGAGATGCCGTCCGAGACGGTGATGGTGTTGAACAGCACGCTCTTGGCGCCGGCCTCGTCGGCACCCATCGCCGCTGCGTCCGCGAGTTCGTTGATGTGCATGTTGCACGGCGTCACCATCGACCAGGTGGAGGCAATGCCCACTTGCGGCTTGGTGAAGTCCTCGCGAGTGAAGCCCACGGGATAGAGCATGGCGCGGCTCGGCGCCTGCTCCACACCGTCGACGACGATGGAGGAGTAGGGGCGTTTGGGATCGGTCATGGCGACGATTCCTTGGCAGATTGGCGGAGCGTGAGACGAAAGACGTTGGAGTTGCGGGCGTAGTTGTACATGGCTTTGCGGGAGCCGGGAAGCGCCGCAACGTCCACGGGCGCGAAACCGCGCTCGGTAAACCAGTCGCCGGCGCGGGTGGTGAGGGCGAACAGGCGCGCGACGCCAGTTGCCTTGGCGCGTTCGACAACGGCCTTGAGCAGGCGGTCGCCGACGCCCTCGCCGCCAACCAGGCAAGCGAGTTCGGCGTTGCCGCCGCCGAGCGGATAGAGGGCGCAGCAGCCAGTGAGCGCGCCGTCGAGTTCCGCCACCAGAAAGTTGCCGATCTCGCGCTCGATCCGATCCCGTGGGCGCGCCACCAGTGCGCCGGACTGTTCGAGCGGCGTGATGAGCTCGACGATGCCGCCGATGTCCGCGTCGGTCGCGTCACGAACGACGCGATAGTCCTCGCTGCCAACCTGCGTGCCGGCGCCCTCGGCGGTGAAGAGTTCCTGCAGCAGCGCGCCGTCGGCGTTGTGGCCGATGAGGTGTCCGCGCGGCACGCCACGCCGACAGGCGTCGAGGAGTGCGTGCAGCCGTTCCACGGTTGCCTTGCCGTAGTGCGCCTCCGTGCCTTGCTCTGCAAGCAGCTCGCCGAGCCTTTCCACGGTGACGTCGCTCATGCCCGGAAGCCGGGGAATCCCATCGAACACCACGAGCTTGTCGGCACCGAGTTCCACCGCTGCCGTCGCGGCAAGCTCGGCGGGCTGCAAGGTGTACACCGCGCCAGAGGCGCTGTAGCCCAAGGGCGAGAGCAGCACCACGTGGCCCGAGTCGAGCAAGGAGCGGACGGCGGTGACGTGGATCTTGCGCGGCTCGCCACTCGCCATGTGATCGACGCCATCCACCACCCCGCGCGGCATGGCGGTGACGAGGTTGCCTCCCACGAGGGAGACGTGGTTGTTGCGCAGCGGGCTCGGCGGAATGCCGGTGGAGAAGAGGGCTTCGAGTGTCGAGCGGGCGACGCCGGCTTCGCGTTCGAACTCAGAGAGCTTCTCGGTGCTGGTGGGCCCGTCGCCGTCGCCGGGGATGCCGTGTACCAGCGTCAGCCGCACCCCAAGCACGTGCAGCAGCGCAAGGTCGTGGACGATGGCGCGCAGGTTAGGACTCGCGAGCGCATCCGCTCCTAGCATCACCACGAACAACCGGCCCCGGTGGGCGCGGATGTAGGGCGCGGAGGCACGGAACCAGTCGGCGCGGGGCCAGTCCGTCGGATCGCTCATGGCGGCATTTGCGCTACAGACAGTGCCGGGCGATCAGCGTGGTGAGGATGTCCAGCATCGGAGGAATCTGCGCGGTCTCGAGATATTCGTTCGGCTGATGCGCCTGATCGATGGAGCCGGCGCCGAACACCACCGTCTCTACGCCGAGCCGGGAATAGAACGGTGCCTCCGTGCCGAAGGCGACGGTGCCGCAGGTGCTGCGGGAGAGGCCTTCGAGGTCCTGAACCAGCCGTCCATCCGGGGCGGTTTCGAACGGCGCCAACGGGCGGAACATCGGTTCTACCGTGACCTCGGCTTCTCCGGCGCGGGTCTGGATGCGGGCGCGCAGCGCATCGATCACCTCCTCGGCATCCATGCCCGGCAGCACGCGCAGGTCAATGAGGAGTTGGGCGTGGCCGCAGATGCGGTTCGGATTGTCGCCGGCGTGCATGCAGCCGAGGTTCAGCGTCGGTGTCGGCACCTCAAAATCGACGTGCACGTTGCGCTGCGCCAGTTCGCGGCGGAAGGCGATGATCTCGGCCATCACGTCGTGCATCGCATCGAGGGCGTTGATGCCAAGGGCGGGGTTGGAGGAATGTCCGGCCGAGCCCTCCACGTCGATGGCGACCATCGCCACGCCCTTGTGCGCGCGCACAGGTCGCATGCCGGTGGGCTCGCCGATGACGGCGGCGCCAACGCTGCCAATGCCGCGCTCGGCGAGAAATCGTGCGCCGTCCATGGAAGTCTCTTCATCGGCAGTGGCGATGATCGTGAGAGGACGCTTGAGCCGGCTGTCGGCATGGCGCAGCGCCGCGCCGAGCGCGAGGGGGAAAAAGCCCTTCATGTCGGCGGTGCCGAGGCCATAGAGTCGCGAGTCCCGTTCGGTGACCTGGAACGGATCGAACTGCCAGAGTTGCTCGTCGTAGGGAACCGTATCGGTGTGGCCGCAGAGCGCAAGCCCCGCCTCCTCCCCGTCGCCCCGGGTGGCGATGAGGTTGGCCTTGCCGGGCTTGTCCGGCATCGGCAGCACATCCACCTTGAAGTCGAGCTCTTCGAGCCAGCCGGCGAGCTGATGCACGACCCTAAGATTGCTCTGGTCGATGCTCGGATCGGTGCAACTCACCGACGGCGACGCCACCAGCTCGCGCAGCATGTCGATGGGTTCGGGAATGGCCATAGGTGCGGGAGTTCGCCCCAGGTGGTTTGCGAAAGACCCAATCCTATAGTGAAGCTCCACCCAAGTGCATTGGCGTGCGCCCCCGGCCGAGGGCCGGGCACTTGGGGCGAGCGGCGGAAACCCGTAGGCTTCCGCGCATGGGTCGGGCGGCTGGGCGGCAAACTTGCGTGCCCCGCGCTCATTGACGTGGAGACGAGATGGATACAGGCACCCTGGCGGATCGAGACGGCTGGATTTGGCTGGACGGCGAGCTCGTGCCGTGGCGCGATGCGCGGGTGCATGTGCTCACGCACACGCTGCACTACGGCGTTGGCGTCTTTGAGGGGGTGCGGGCATACCGGACCCCGGCCGGCACGCAGATCTTCCGCCTTGGCGCACACACCAAGCGTCTGTTCGACTCCGCCCACATCATGCGCATCGAGATTCCCTTCTCGCGCGAGGAACTCGAGCGCGCCCAGTGCGAGGTGTTCGTCGCCAACGACTTGGACGAAGGCTATCTGCGGCCGGTGGTCTGGCTTGGCACCGAGGCGATGGGGCTCCGGGCCGAGGGCTTGAGCGTTCATGCCGCCATGGCGTGCTGGCCGTGGCCCGACTACATGGACCCGGAATCCCGCGAACGCGGCATTACGGTGCGAACCTCGTCCTACACGCGCCACCACGTCAACATCACCATGTGCAAGGCCAAGGCGAACGGCAACTACATCAACTCCATCCTGGCGCTGCGCGAGGCGGTGGATGCTGGCTGCGACGAGGCGCTTCTGCTCGACAACGAGGGCTACGTGGCGGAAGGCAGCGGCGAGAACGTCTTCATGGTGGCAGACGGCGTGATCCACACGCCGGAGCTCACGTCCTGTCTGCCCGGCATTACCCGAGACACGATCCTCGTGTTCGCCCGCGAGCAGGGCCTTGAGGTGATCGAGCGGCGCATCACGCGCGATGAGCTCTACATCGCTGACGAGGCGTTCTTCACCGGCACCGCCGCCGAAGTGCTGCCGATTCGGGAACTCGACGGGCGGCGGATCGGCAGTGGCAAGAGGGGGCCGGTGACCGAGAAGCTGCAGTCACTCTACTTCGACCAGGTGCGGGGCAAGCGGGATGCCCACCCGGAATGGCATACGCTCGTTGGCGCCAGTGCGCTTGTGCCGGAAGCTGACGGTGTGGTCTAGGGCAGCGGGGTTGAGAGTCGGTTCCCTCTGGACGGAGGAGAGGTGGGGGCTGGGGCCAGACCCCGAGCGATGGCGAGGGGTTTGGCGGCGCTCGCCCTCCAACGCGCCGACAGGCGCGCAAGGCGGGCCAATGCGATGCAGGTCGAAATAGGGTCGAACCCTGGTGTGCTTCCGCGCGGACGCGTCTGGCAGCGCGACGGCGGGCGAGACGCCCTCCCTCCGGAGGACGCGGAGCGGCAGCGGAACAACGGGCGCGTGTTGTTGGTCTCGCCAGCTTGGGTTGGAGACATGGTGATGTCGCAGACCGTGGTGGCAACATTGGCGCGACGGGGCGCTGAGGTGCATTGTCTCGCGCCGCCGGCAACGCGAGATCTGGCGCGGCGGATGCCGGGCGTGACTGCCTCCCACCTCATTCGCACTCGCCACGGTCGGCTCGATCTCGGCGAGCGCAGTCGCGTCGCCATGCGCCTCAGGCGCTTGCGCTTTGAACGTGCGGTCGTGCTGCCGGGGAGTTTCAAGTCTGCGCTGGTTCCCGCCCTTGCCCGCATTCCGCATCGGATTGGTTATCGCAAGGAGGCACGGGGCGCTTTGCTCACCGATGCCCGGACCCTGGATGCGCGAAAGCTACCCCGCATGGTGGATCGCTTTGCGGCGTTGGCGGGCGCCGATGCCGAGCCGCCGCGTTTGGTTGCCGACACCAAGGCGAGGGTACGGCGGGCGGCCGAGCTCGGTGTTGCGCTCGATCGAACCATCATCGCGCTCTGTCCGGGCGCGGCGTACGGCCCGGCCAAGCGCTGGCCCGAAGCGTGCTTCGCGGATGTGGCGCGGGCCTGCCGCGATCGCGGCGCGGACGTGTGGCTGATGGGCGGCCCGGCCGACGCCGAGGCGGCGGAACGTATCGCCCGTCGCTCGCTGGCGCACAATCTGGCCGGCCGGACCTCCCTCACCGACGCCGTGGACCTCCTCTCCGCTGCCCACGCCGTGGTGAGCAACGACTCAGGGCTCATGCACGTGGCCGCCGCATTGGGGGTGCCGGTGTTGGCCATCTATGGCTCTACCACACCCGCGTTCACGCCGCCGCTCGGCGAACGCACGGAGATCGTCGCCGAGGAACTGCCGTGCCGGCCGTGCTTCGCCCGCGAGTGTCCCCTCGGACACTTGAACTGCCTGCGGCACATCCGCCCCGGTCGCGTGCTGGCCGCGCTCGAGCGGTTCGGGGCGTTCGATGGCGGCTCGGCGAACTCCCTGTCGGTGGCGTCCCGATGAGAGTGCTGCTCGTCAAGATGTCATCGCTCGGCGATGTAGTGCACACGCTGCCGGCAGTGGGCGATGCGGTGCGGCAGGGCGCGCACATCGACTGGGTGGTGGAGGAAGCCTACGAGCCGGTGGCTGCGCTGGCGCAGGGCGTCGATGCCATTGTGCCGGTGGCGATCCGCCGCTGGCGGCACCAGCCGTTGCGCTGCTTAAGCGAGATTCGTGCCGCCTGCCAGCAGGTGCGAAAGGGGCGCTATGACCTCGTGCTGGATGCGCAAGGGTTGATCAAGAGTGCCTTGGTGGGGCTTTTGGCTCGGGGAACCGTGCGCGCCGGTTTTGACCGCACCAGCATCCGCGAGCGAGCGGCGACGCTGGCCTATGGTCGCCGTGTACAAGTGCCTCGCCATGCCCACGCCGCGACGCGGCTGCGGACGCTGTTCGCCCAAGCGATGGACTACGAAGTGCCAACCGGAACGCCGCACTTCGGCATCGCGGGCGGCCGCACGACCAGCGACCACGCGGTGCTGCTGCACGGTGCAGCGTGGAGCACGAAGCAATGGCCGGAGCGCCATTGGATCGACGTTGCCAGGCGTGCGGCCGCAGACGGCCTGACGCCTACCTTGCTCTGGCAAGACCCCCTCGAACGCGCCCGCGCCGAACGCATTGCCGATGCCGAGCCGAGAGCCGAGGTGTGCGAGCGCATGGACCTCACCGGCGCCATCGACCTGCTCGGCTCCTCAAGGCTCGTGGTCGGGGTGGATACGGGCCTTGCGCACTTGGGCGCGGCGATGGGCCGTCCCACCGTGATGCTGTTCGGGCCCACCGACCCTGCGCGCACCGGTTGTCTCGGCGAGCGCGCCGTCAACCTCAACTCCAAGCTGTCATGCGCCCCTTGCCTGTCGCGACGTTGCCGCCATCCCGATGCTGTGGCGACAGGTCGGCCGTTGCCGCCGTGCCTCGCCGGGGTCGCACCCGAAGCGGTGTGGCGCCTCGCCTCGGCGGCGATGCAGCGCGAACGGAGCCGATAGGGAAGCTCCGAGGGGCCACGATGTCCGTTTGGGTGCGCGACGATCTTGCCGGTGCGCTGGCTGGCGACCCGTTCGCCGCGCTCGAAGGGATGGCCAAGGACACGGTGCGCCGCGCGGACAACCGCCACACATTCCGCATGGAAAGCGGCGACAGCGCCTACTTCGTGAAGGTGCATAAGGGCGTCGGTTGGCGGCAGATCCTCGAAGATATGCTCACCCTGAAGCGCCCCGTCGTGGATGCCGGCAACGAATGCGCCGCCTGCCGTCGACTTGCCCGAGTGGGCATTCGGGCGCCTCGCGTGGCGGCGTTCGGCGTCCGCGGCGCAAACCCCGCAACGAGACAGTCCTTCGTCGTGTGCGACGCGTTGGATGGCTTCGTGAGCCTCACCGAGGTGGCGGAACGCTGGCGGCGCGAGCCGCCACCGCCTTCGCTGCGCTGGCAACTCACCCGGGAACTTGCCCGCCTCGTCCGGGCCTTGCATGACGCCGGCATCAATCACCGCGATCTGTATTTCGACCATGTGCTGGCGGACGCCACAGCGCTCCAGGACGGTCGGGTGGAACTGGCGCTCATCGATCTGCATCGTGCTGGCCTCCGGCGGCGGGTTCCCCGACGCTGGCTGCTGCGCGATCTGGCGGCGCTTTCCTTCTCCGCTGCATACGAGGGCGCAACGAGGACCGACCAGTTGCGATTCCTGCGCCATTACACCTCTGGCTCGCCGGCTCAGGCGCTGCGTTCGGGGCCGCGCTTCTGGCACGCGGTTGCCGCGAGGGCAGCGCGCCTCGAGGCAAAGGGCAAGAGGGACACCGCTGCGAGGGCCCGCGGGGGATGAAGGTGGTTTCGTCGCAGCTCAAGCGCGGCTCCTTCGTGGAGCGCCTCCCAAGCCACCTGCTGACCGCGCTCATTTTCACCATCCCCATCACCACGGCCGGCAGCAACGTGTTCGCGGCGCTGCTGCTCGTGGCCTGGCTTGCGCGCCGCCAGTTTCGCACCGATTGGCAGGAGCTTTGCGGCAACCCGGTGGCGCTGGCGGCGCTTGGGTTCTTCGGCCTGCACGTCGTTGGCCTGCTGTGGAGCGCTGATCTCTCACAAGGACTTGCCGCCACGCAAAAGGAGTGGAAGTTCCTCCTCTTGCCGGTGTTCCTGTTCAGCGCCCGCACGCACCATGCCGGGCGCTACGTTGGGGCGCTGCTCCTAAGCATGGCCCTTTGCATCGCGGCCTCGTTCTGTATCCGCTTTGGCGTGCTCGAACCATGGGGCCGCGCGACGATCGACAACCCGGTGCCGTTCGGAACCCATGTGGTGTATGGCCCCCTGCTCGCGTTCGCTGTCTATCTGGGGGCCGAGCGACTGTTGTTTGGGCACCTGCGGCCTGCCGTCAAGGCAGCCGTGGCGGTGCTGCTTGCGGCGATGGCGACGAACCTGTTCATGATCGCCGGCAGGGCCGGCCACGTCATGTTCTTCGGCGCTCTGGCAATCCTCGCCTGGCAGCTCGTAACGAACCTCCGCGGCGGACGCGAAACGACGCAGACCATCGCGTTCATGACGGCCGCCGGCGCTGCGGTGGGAATTGCCGCGGCAGCGCTCTTGGTCGCATTCCTGACCAGCAGCGCCTTCCGGACAGGCGTGACGGATGCGGTGGCGGATGTGCAGAGCTTCGATGTCGATCCGGCATCGCCGGTGGGAGAACGGGTCGCCTATGCCGCAGCGGGCGTGGACGTGTTCCTCGAACACCCGCTGGTGGGCGTTGGCACGGGCGATCTCCCACGGCAAATCGACGAGGCTCTGACGAGCCGGGGCCTGGACGTCCGGCGCCGCAGCAACCCGCACAGCATGTATGTGATGGCGATGGTGCAGTTTGGAGTCCTCGGCCTTGCCGCGCTCGGCTGGCTGTTCGTTGCGCAGTTGCGCGTGGCGTGGCGGCGGGGGGATGGCAACGCGCCCACATTGGGGCGCATCGGTGTGGCCATGCCGTTGCTCTATGCCGTCATCTGCTTCGCCGAGTCGTACCTCGCAGTGCACGCCACCGCGCTGCTGTTCGCGGCGTTCAGCGGCTTCCTCTACAAGCAGGGCGATGGCGGCGGGGTGGGTGATGCCGCACGTGGGCAACCGGTGCAGGCCGCACCGGCGTGATCGTCTTGGGCCTATCCGGAGCTCTCGGGCACGACCCGTCGGCGGCGCTGCTTGTGGACGGCGAAATCGTCGCCGCAGCGGAGGAGGAGCGCTTTGTCGGCGACAAGCACGCCCACGGATGCATGGCCGTGGAGGCAGCTCGCTATTGCCTGCGTGAAGCCGGACTCGGTGCCGGCGCCGTGCAGGCCGTTGCCTTCCCCTATGCGCCGGTGTCCGCGTTCGACCGAGGCCGCTGGCACTACGCCCGCCGCCATTGGTATGCCCCGGATCGAGCCCTCGACGCCATCTTCAACGGCAACCGCCGTTTCCGCCGCAACCGCCGCCGTGTCATGGCGGCCGGCGAGCAAATCGGCATCGATTGGTCGTCCACCCAATTCGTCCCCGTCACCCACCATCTCGCGCACGCGGCGAGCGCCTATCACCTTGCCGGCTTCGACGGCGACGCGGCCATCCTTAGCGTCGATGGCAAGGGCGAGTACGCGACGACTTTCCTCGGTGTCGGGGAAGGCCGGCGCATTCGCACGATCAAGGAGTTCCACGATCCCGATTCGCTGGCTGGGGCGTACGGCGCACTCACGCAGTACCTCGGCTTCGAAATGCTCGACGGCGAGTTTCGCGTGATGGGCATGGCGCCATACGGCGACGCATCACGGATGGATTTCCGACCCATGCTCGGCTGCCGCGACGGCAAGGTGATGGTGGATACGCGCCTCGTCAACACCGTCGGCTGGCGCCGCCACCGGCATCGCGGCAAGGGACGCTATTTCGGCAAGGAACTGGTGCGGCAACTGGGCCCGGTGCGGGAGGGGGACGCCGCCGCCGAACCTTACGTCCACTACGCGGCAGCCATACAGACTGCATACGAAGAGGCCGTGCTGCACTTGATCGACCACTACCTCGCCGACGCACTGGCGCGCACCGGGCGGCTGGCATTCGCCGGCGGCGGCGCACTCAACGTCAAGCTGAACCAACGCATCCTTGCACGCGCCGACGTCGATGAGCTGTTCGTGCAGCCGGCGGCGGGAGACTCCGGCACGTCGCTCGGCGCGGCGGTCATCGTCGCGATCGCGGCCGGCGACAGCGTGCGCCCCATGCAGCACGCCTATCTCGGCCCGTCATTCACCACGGCAGACTGCCTCGCCGCCTTGGCGGGAACTTCCCTCACGGTGGAGCGTCTCGAAAACCCCGTCTGGCGGGCGGCAGAACTCGTGGCCGAGGGCCATCCCGTCGCCTGGTTTCAGGGGCGCATGGAGTTCGGCCCCCGCGCCCTCGGCGCCCGCAGCATCCTCGCCTCGCCATCCACCAGAGGCATAGCCGACCGCATCAACGCCGAAGTGAAGTTCCGCGAGCGCTGGCGCCCGTTCTGCCCGTCCCTATCCGCCGCCATCGCGCCGGAGGTGCTTGGCTCAGCGCATCCTGCCCCGTACATGACGATCACGTTCGACATCGCCGAGGACTGGCGCAAGCGGATTCCAGAAGTGGTGCACGAAGACGGCACGGCGCGCCCCCAGGTGGTGGACCGCGACACCAACCCCCGCTACTACGCCCTCCTGGAGCGCCTGGGCACGCTCACCGGTACGCCCGTCGTGCTCAACACGTCCCTTAACCTGCGCGGCGAACCCATCGCCTGTACCCCAGCCGACGCGGTGAGCCTGTTCGCCCGCTCGGGCCTCCAATACATGGTGATGGAAGACGTGCTGGTGTCGAAACCAAGCGCATAGGCGTAGCGCTCTGCGGAAGCCTCGACTCGGGCGCCTTCGCGTTTCGTGGAACATGAACAACGCGCCTCGGTTGGCCGATTGTCGGTGGTGCGTGTTACGATTTGCCGATGCCGCATCGACTGCCTTCCGGTTCCGCCGTTCATGTCCTTGTGGTGGGCGACATCATGCTGGATCGCTACCAGTACGGCGAGACGACGCGGCTGTCGCAGGAGGCACCTGTTCCCGTGGTGCGGGTCGATTCCACCGAGGATCGCCCGGGCGGCGCGGCCAATGTGGCACTCAACGTCGTTTCGCTCGGTGCCCGCTGCACCTTGGTGGGCGCGGTGGGCAATGACGATGCCGGCCGCACCATCACGCAGATGCTGAACGCCGCCAATATCGAGACAGACCTTGTCGTCATCGACGACTGGCCCACCGCGGTCAAGCAGCGAGTGGTGAGCAAGCACCAGCAGCTCCTGCGCACCGATTTCGAGGCGTCCACCCCCGCCGAAGCGGCGCGAGAGGTGGCGCAACGCGCCCAGCAGCATTTCCGCAAGGCGGACGCCATCGTCGTCGAGGATTACGACAAGGGTGCCATCCGCGATCCGCAGGCAATCGTCGATGCCGCCCGCCGGCGACGCATCCCGATCATCGCCGACCCCAAGTTCAAGCCCTTCGCCCAATACCGCGGCGTGTCGGTGCTGAAGCCCAACCGCCGCGAGTTCCGCAAGGCGGTGGGCTTCTGGCCCCGCGAATCCGACCTGCCGGCGCGGGCGCGGGCGCTGGTGGACTTCGCCGGCGTCGACGCCATGGTGGTTACCCGAGGCAGCGAAGGCATGACGCTGTTCGAGCCGGACGGTTCGCACCTGCACATTCCCGCGGTTCCAGTGGACGTCTATGACGAGACCGGCGCCGGCGACACCGTGGCGGCCACGCTCGGCATCGGCCTCGCGCTTGGCTGGTCGCGGCGCAAGAGCGCGCGCATCGCCAACGTTGCCGGCGGGATCGTCTGCACGAAGGTGGGAACCGCTGCGGTCACGCTGCCGGAACTCAACTCGGCGCTGGCGTCCGAAGAACGCCCGGATCACGGCTATGTCACGAGACAGCAGCTTCTCGACGTGGTGGCGCGCGCCCGCAGTCGCGGTCAGCGCATCGTCTTCACCAATGGCTGCTTCGACATCCTCCATGCCGGCCACGTCGGATATCTCGACGAAGCACGCAAGCTAGGCGACCGCCTGATCGTTGCCGTCAACGACGATGCCTCGGTTCGCCGCCTCAAGGGCGCGGGTCGGCCGGTCAACCGCCTTGAGCGGCGCACTCGTGTCCTTGAGGGCCTTTCGTCCGTGGACTGGGTGGTGGCGTTCGATGAAGACACCCCGGAGGCCCTGCTCGCCGAGGTGCGCCCGGACGTGCTCGCAAAAGGCGGTGACTACACCGAAGAAGAGGTGGTTGGCGGCGACTTCGTGCGCACCTACGGCGGCGACGTGCGGGTCCTCAGCCTCATCGAAGACTGCTCCACCAGCGCCATCGTGGAGAGCATCCGCTCCGCCTGAGCCCCAGCCACTGCTTGCATTTTGGTTCGTAAGTGAACTAGATTGTGGCCCATGATTCGACTCAACATGCACGAGGCCAAGACGCACTTGTCGAGGTATGTTGCTCGGCTGAAGGAAGGCGAGACGATCATCCTTTGCCGACGCAACGAGCCTGTGGCGGAAATCCGCGCCTTGCCTTCGAGGCCGAGCAAGCGTCGTCCCTTCGGACTGGCGCGCGGCCAGTTCAAGGTTCCGGATGCCTTCTTCGAGCCGCTACCGGAAGAGGTGATTGCGTCTTTTGAAGGAGCCGATGGCGCGAATCCTTAACGAGTGAAGTTGCTGCTCGACACCTGCACGTTCCTGTGGTGGTGCGAAGGATCTGACCGTATCTCCGCGCCGACCCGGGAACAGGTGTCCGATCCGACCAACGAGGTTTATCTCAGCACGGTGTCGGTCTGGGAGATCGTCCTCAAGCACGGGCTCGGCAAGCTGCCATTGCCACAACCGCCGGAACAGTTCGTCCCGGAACAGCGCGAGCGCCACGCCTTTCGAAGCCTGCCTATCGACGAGGCTTCCGTGCTGCAGATGCCCAAGCTCCCGTCCATCCACAACGACCCGTTCGACCGCATCCTCATATGCCAAGCAATCGAACACGGCATGACGTTGGTTACCCCGGACCATCTGATCGCGCAATACCCGGTGCGGCTCTCGTGGTAGCCGTCGATTCGCGGAGCGAGTTCGCGTTCTCCGCCAAGTGATCGGCGCTTGTCGTGCCGACCAGTATCGAGGCGACGCCCGGAACGGCCGCGATGGCGGGCAGCGCCCCCGGGCGGTGTAGCCCTCGCCCCAAGGGTTTCTTCACGAGAACGCCGATGTCTTTCTCCGCGGCGGCTCGAACCAGAGGTATCTCGTCGGAATAGCCGGGGTTGACTGTGCACATCAGCACGTCGGCGAAGGCAAAGGCGGCTTTGCCGTCGGCCGGGGTTTTGCCGGAGAAGCCGATGGCGCGTATGGTGCCTTCCTCGCGCAAGCGGGTCAGAGCGCGGATAGCGCCGGCGGCTTCGATGTCGCCCACATCGCGGCCGTCGCTGTGGATGGTCACGATATCGAGGCGGTCGGTGGCGAGGCGCGTGAGGGAACGCTCGACGCTTCGAAGCGTGTGGCCGGCGCTGAAGTCGAACCGAGACTTGACGCCGTCGAACTCCTCGCCGGTCTTGGTGGCGACGATCCAGGCGTCTCGTTGCCCGGCGAGGGCCGCGCCGAGGCGGGTCTCGCTGGTGCCATAGGCGGGGGCGGTGTCGAGCAGATTGATGCTGAGGGACCGGGCGGTGGCGAGAAGTTCGACGATGTCGTCGTCGCTCGGCAGCTCGAACGGTGCTGCGTAGCGGGCGCCAGCCGTGCGACCGAACTTGACCGTGCCGAGGCCAAGGATGGATACCTCGATGCCGGTGCGCCCAAGTGGGCGTTTTGGCAGCTTTAGGCCCACGGTCGCCGAACCAGCTTAACGGGTTGCCTGGGCGCGTCTTGCCCCCCTTGAAGAACGCATGCACCGGCCCGCGGCGGTGCGACAGGTTTGAGGCCGGCCACTTCAGCGAGGAAGAGGTCGCCTAGGCGCGGGGCGAGGGAGAGCTTGACGGGGAAGCAAAGCAGGGCGTTGCCGCGGGCTGCGAGAAAGGCGTCGTCGGTGCGGCTTGCTGCAGCGCGAGCCGGTTCGGCGCGGGCCACGCGCACCGTTCCGAACCGGGCGTGGGTCAGGTCGAGGTGCGGCAGCGCGCGTGCAAGGACCTGCTTGGCGGCTTCGATTTGGTCGTCGGCGCTTCGCGCAATGCCAGCGGTTGCGAGGTGACCGCCGAGGTAAAGGACCGTCTTGTTGCCACCTTCGTGTGTGGTGACTGTCAGGTCCGGCTCTGTGCCGAAGGCACGCACGAGGCAATGGGCGAATGTGGGCGGGAATCGTTGCACAACGGCCCACGCCTGGTGCAAGGGCCGCAGCGTTGTTGCATCGCTACCGAAGCCGAGCCGGGCCGCGAGTTCGTCATTGCCAGCTCCGGCGGCGAAGACGTAGCGCTGCGCGACGACGGTGGTGGTGGTGAGGTCGATGCCAGCGACTCCTTGGTCAACGCACCGCACCTGGTCCGGGCGGACTTGCTCGGCCAGCAGGCGACCTTCGATGCCCCCCACAAGCCGCGCAATGAGGCTCTCCACATCGACCACGAAGTCGGGGAGTCGGTTTGGCCCGCTGGCTAGCGCTGGGGTGCTGGCTTCGCCCGTCAGCAGCCGCGCCGCGGCGCGCTGACGCCACCGAGCCCGGCGGGTGCAGGCGCGCAGTTCGACATGCTCCGCCAGCACCGTGACGCCGCTGAGGTCGAGGTCGCCGCTCGCAGCGACGGCATTCCCGGCAAGGCACCTCCGCCAGCGCGCCGGCATGGCCGTCAGCTGGCCGGCCCTGTTCGCGCTGCCGTGCAGCGAGTACTTGGCACCACCGTGGATGATCCCTTGCGACGCGATCGTCTGCTCGCCGCCCACCGGTTCCGGTGCGATCACAACCACGGACAGACCGCGGCTCTGCGCAAGACCGGCGAGCCACATCGAGGCCACACCGCCTCCCACAAAGGCCACATCGACATGGATCGCGGACTCGTTCACCGTGCGGTCAACCTCGCGCGGTTGCAGGCCCGGCGCCTGCTACACTGCCGTCGATGCACGCTGCATCAGCAATGCGCCCGCGGTTGCGCGACGGCCCCGGCCCCGCCTGATGTTCCTCTACAACCTTCTGCTCACCCTCGCCCTGCCTTGGATGTGGGGACGGCTGTGGTGGAAGGCTCGCGCGGAACCGGAGTACGCCGCTCGGATGCCGGAGCGGTTCGGCATTCTGCCAAGCCATTTGCCGAAGAATGCCATTTGGTTCCATTGCGTGTCTGCCGGCGAGACCATCGGCGCCGCGCCGATGATTCGTGAGTTGCATGGTCGTTTGCCGGATGTGCCGATTCTGGTCACGACCATGACGCCGGCCGGCGCCGCGCGGGCTCGGGCGCTGCTTGGCGATGCGGTGGCGCATTGCCGCGCGCCCTACGACTTCCCGTGGGCCGTGGATCGCTGCCTGAAGCAACTGCGACCGCGGGCGCTGGTGCTGGTGGAGACGGAACTGTGGCCGAATCTGGTGGTGCGCACGGCAGCCAAAGCGCCCGTGTATCTCATCAACGCCCGGCTGTCGGCTCGCTCCCACGCCCGCTATGCCATCGTGCCTCGCCTGATTGGCCGCGTCCTCGGCAATCTGAGCGCCGTGCTCTGCCAATACGAAGATAGCGCCGAGCGGTTTCGCGACTTGGGCCTGCCAGCCCCGCGCGCTCATGTCACCGGCAGCGTCAAGTTCGACGTCGACCTGCCGCCGGTGTTCGCCAAGGATTCCGGCGTCTGGATCGCCGGCAGCACCCATCCGCCAGAGGAGGAAATCGTCCTCGACGCGCACGAGCGCCTGCGGAGCCGATTCCCCCACCTGCGCCTGCTGCTCGTGCCAAGGCACGCGACCCGGGCACCTCAGGTTCTGCGCATGGCAACCCGCCGAGGGCTGTCCGCCCGTCTGCAATCGAACGCCAGTGAAGAACCCGTGGACGTGGTCGTGGGCGACCTGATGGGCACACTGGGGGGTCTGTACGGCGAAGCCGATGTGGCGTTCCTGGGTGGAAGTCTGGACGACACCGGTGGTCACAACCCCATCGAGGCGGCGGTTCACGGCCGCCCGATGGTGATGGGGCCGGAACGCCGCAACTTCGTGGAGGTGTGCCGGCGGTTTGAGGCCGCCGGCTGCCTCCACCTAGCCCACAACGCGGAGGAACTGGCAGATGCCGTGGCCGAGTGCATCGCAAACCCCGGGCGCCGCCAACGCGAGGGCGCCGTGGCACGGCAGGTGGTGATGGACAACGCCGGCGCGACCCAGCGCACGGTGGATGCGCTGCGTGGGTGGTTGGCAGCAACAGACGCTCGAACGGGCCCCGTATTCGAGGGACCGAGCGCCGCGGAGCGGCGCTAGTTTAGGCGCACGATTTCCTTGTTCGAGTCGGCGTAGCCGTTGACGTCGCTCAAGTCCGCTTCTTCGAGCACGCCGGAGGCTTGCTTGAGCTGCAGCAGGTTGAGAACGTAGTTGTAGCGCGAGTCGGCGTAGTCGAACTGCGAGCTGAACAGGCGATTTTGCGCCTGTAGCACTTCGACGATGTTGCGGGTGCCGACCTCGTAGCCGGTCTCGGTGGCTTCGAGTGCCGACTGTGCCGAGCGAATGGCCTTCAGTCGTGCCTCCACCCGTGCCACGTCGGTTTGCACGGCGCGGAAGAAGCTGCGCGTGTCTCGCGTGACGGTGAGTTCCTGTTGGATGAGTTGCTGCCGCGCCGCCGCCACTTGATGGCGCGCTTGGCGAAAGCGCGAGTGGGTTGCGCCGCCGGCAAACAGCGGCACGCTGAGATTGAGTCGATAGGCCGTGCTGTTGGTGTCGAGATCCTGCGGCGTGCCGAAGAACGTGCGGTCGGAGGTGCTGGCGTTGTAGGACACGCTGGCGTCAACCGTCGGCAGGTGTCCAGCCAGCCTCGCCCGCAAGTTGCGCTCTGCCGACGTGAGTCCGGCTTGCGCCGATCGAATCTGGAAGTTGGTTGCGAGCGCAGTCTCCACCCATTGCTCCTCGTTCGCCGGCGCGGGATCGACGATGGGCAGTTCGTCGGCGAGGTCGAGCACAGATTCATAGGCAACGCCGGTTAGCGTGCGAAGTCCCTCGAAAAAGATGTCGTGATCGCCTTCGGCTTGGATGCGGTTGACGATCGCGGCATCGAGCGCCGCTTGCGAGTCGAGCACGTCGGTGATGGCCACCAGACCCACATCGAAGCGCTGCTGCACCTGTTCAAGCTGCCGCCTGGCCGCATCCTCGGCGGCGCGGGTGGAGACGAGCAGCGCATGAACTCGCAGCACGGCCAGATAGGTCTGCGCAACCCGGGTGATGAGGTTCTGCTCGGCATTGGCGAAATCCCACTCGGCGCGGGTCGCCCCGGCGCGAGCGCTGAAGTAGTCGAACCAGCGCGAAGCATCCACCAACGTCTGGTTCAGCGACACCGAATAGCCGTCCGATGCCGACTCCTGTTCGCGGGTGACGATCTGGAAGGTCGTGAAGTCCACCGTCTGCGACTCGCCGGAGCTTCGGTTGACATTGGAACCGGCGTTGACGTTGGGCAAGAGCCCGGCTCGTGCTTGCGGCACGCTCTCGCGCTGCGCTAGGTAGTTCGCCCGGGCGGCGCCGACGACTGGATCGTTCGCCTTCGCGTCGGCATAGACCTCGGCGAGGTCCGCCGCCACGAGCGGACGGGCGACCAGCGCCAGCAGGAGCACCAGCGGGGCGATGTGCATGCGGCTCGGTTTCATCTCTCGTAAGTTCCCTTCTGTTCCTTCAGTTTGGCCGGGCGTTTTCCCGACGCTCTCGTTGCTACCCCCCGGCGCAAGCGTGCGGAGCATAGCAGGCGCCCGCTGTCTGCCTTTAGGGGCCCTGCTTCCGCCATGGAAGTACGTCGCGGCCGCGCCTGATTCGGTTCCCTCGCATGTGAGGCCGGCGAGGCTGGGCCGAGGACGAATCGGGCGCGCGGCGAATGCGAAGCGCAGGGGCCACCTTGGGGCGCTTCCTTGTCTAACGAGCGTGCGTTTAGAATCCGTCGCGTACAGCGGAAGGGTTCCGGCGTGAAGCCACGGCGCTACAACATCGACCTCGCCTCCCATCTTGCGGAATGCGACGCGAACTACCGACGCCTGATGGCGCTTGCGCCTTGGCTACCGGACGGCGACGACGAAGGCGCAGTGCGGGTGGTGCTCGGCGATGGTGTGCCGGATGTATTCATCGAAGTGATCGAGCAAAGCCGCCATACGTCCGTGATCGCCATGCGCCAGCACTGGTCTGACGAGGGCAGCGAGTCGCCGCACGACACCTGCATCAAGGTGCGCGTCTACCACGACGCCAAGTCCGCAGAGGTGATCGAGTTCCACCGCGAGCGCGGGTTCCACGCCGTGTACGACTATCCCAATCGCCGAATGCGGCAGCGCGACGAGAAGGCCCAGATCAATCGCTTCCTGAGCGAGTTTCTGTCGATCTGCTTGCGCCATGGCGTCCGGCAGCCGGCGCCGGCAGTGGTGGGGTCCTGACGCGTGCCCGAGGTTCACGCCCAGTTGCGAGAACACCATGAACGACACGGCCCACCCATCAACTGCCGCTAGGAGGCTGCGCCGTGGAAACGGCGCTGGCTCCTAGCCGTAGCTGCGAGCGAATGCGAGCACGAAGGCCAGCAGTTCGCGCCAGCGAACTGCCGACGCGCCCTTCAGGGCGCGCTAGCGGCCTCAAGGTGTTGCAGGTGACCGACTGCCACCTGTTCGCCTCACCGGCAGGCCGACTGCGTGACATGCGCACCCTCGACACACTGAGCGCCGTGCTGGGCCAGGCCGCGGGCGAGGCCGAGCCGGACGCCATCCTCGCCACCGGCGACATCGCCCAAGAGCCGCACGCGGCAACCTATGCGACGTTCCTTGCCACGGTGCGAGCGCATTTCGACGCGCCGCTGTTGTGCGTGCCGGGTAACCACGACAGCGAGCCCCTGCTCTCGTCCTCGCTTCCCGGCGAGCCGCTAACGCTCGCCAGCGACGAAAGCGCGCGCCTCGGCAACGAAGCGACGCGCGGCTGGCGTCTCGTCGGCATCGACACCCACATCGAGGGCGAGACCGGCGGTCGCACCGGCAGCGCGGTACGCGTTCGCTTGGCGCAGGACATCAGCGCGGCGGACGAGCACGTTCTGGTGGCTGGGCACCACGCGCCGGTCCCCATTGGCACCGACTGGCTTGACGTGCATCGCATCGAGGACGGCGACGAGCTGCTCGCCTGCCTCGGCACGCAAGGGGCGAGCGGCAATGCCGTGCGTGCCTATGTCTTCGGCCATGTGCATCAGGCCGTGGACATGGAGCGCGGATCATTGCGACTCTTGGCGTCGCCTTCCACTTGCTTCCAGTTCACGCCGAGGAGCGCCGGGTTCGGCGTCGACGACAAGCCGCCGGGGTATCGCTGGCTGTCTCTGCATGCGGACGGTTCGCTGACGACGGAGGTGCGTTGGTTGCGGGACAAACTGCCGCCTGCCACGCAGCAGGGCCGCTAACGGTGAGCGCCGGCAGATACTCGGCAGAGTCGATCCAGGTCCTCTCCGGGCTCGAGCCGGTGCGCCGCCGCCCGGGCATGTACACCGACACCACCCGCCCCAACCATCTCGTGCAAGAGGTGGTAGACAACAGCGTCGATGAAGTGCTTGCCGGCTTCGGTCGCCGCATCGATGTCATCGTCGGCGCCGATGGCACGGTGGATGTCGCCGACGACGGCCGCGGCATGCCGGTGGATGTGCATCCAGAGCACGGCCTCACCGGCGTCGAACTGATCCTCACCCGGCTCCACGCCGGCGGCAAGTTCGACGGCGAGAACTACGCCTTCGCCGGCGGTCTGCACGGCGTCGGCGTGTCGGTGGTGAACGCGCTGTCGTCATGGCTGGAAGTGGAGGTGAAGCGCGGCGGCACCTGCTATCGGCAACGCTACGAGGGCGGCGCGCCCACGACGAAGCTCGAAGAGGTGCGCAGCGTCAACCGCCGCGACACCGGTACGCGGGTGCGCTTTCTGCCGGACGCTTCGTACTTCGACTCGAGTCGGCTGGCAATCGGCCGCCTCAAGCACCTGTTGCGCGCCAAGGCCGTGCTCTGCCCGGGCCTCACCGTCACCCTCACCGATGGCACAGACGGCGAGGCCAGCACCGAAACCTGGCAATACAACGACGGCCTCGCCGGCTACCTGCGCCAAGCCCTTGGCGAATGCGAAGCGGTGCCGGCCGAGCCCTTCACCTGCAGCGCCGAGGGCAACCACGAAGCGGTCGATTGGGCCCTGCAGTGGGTCACCGACGGCGGCGAGGTGGTGGGCGAGAGCTATGTCAACCTCATTCCGACGCCCTTGGGAGGCACCCACGTCAACGGCCTGCGCAGCGGCCTGCTCGAGGCGCTGCGGGAGTTCTGCGAGTTCCGCGACCTCGTGCCGCGCGGTGTGCGTGTCGTCGGCGACGACCTGTGGGAGCAGTGTGCGCACGTCCTTTCCGCCAAAACCGCCGAACCGCAGTTCAGCGGCCAGACCAAGGAGCGGCTGTCCTCGCGCCAATGCGCGGTGTTCGTCTCCGGCATTGCCAAGGACGCCTTCAGCATCTGGCTCAATGAGCACCCTCAGGACGGCGAACGCCTCGCCGAACTCGCCATCGCCAACGCCCAGCGTCGGGCGCAGGCGAGCCGCAAGGTGGCCCGCCGCAAGGTCACCACCGGCCCGGCCCTTCCGGGCAAGCTCGCCGACTGCGCCTCGCAAGATGCCGAGCGCGCCGAGCTCTTTCTGGTGGAAGGGGAATCCGCCGGTGGCTCCGCGCGCGGGGCGCGGGACCGCGAGTTCCAGGCGGTGATGCCGCTGCGCGGCAAGATCCTCAACACTTGGGAAGTGGACGGCGGCGAAGTTCTGGCATCGCAGGAAGTCCACGACATTGCCCTCGCCGTCGGCGTCGATCCGGGCGCGACGGACCTCTCGGGCCTGCGTTACGGCAAGGTCTGCATCCTCGCCGACGCCGATTCCGACGGCGCCCACATCGCCACCTTGCTGTGTGCGCTGTTCCTGCGCCACTTCCGCCCGCTGGTGGAGGCGGGGCACATCTACGTCGCAATGCCGCCGCTGTATCGCATCGACCTCGGCAAGGAAGTGCACTACGCCTTGGATGAGGCGGAGAAAGAGGGCGTGCTCGAACGCATTCAAGCGGAGAAGAAGCGCGGCACACCGGTGGTGCAGCGCTTCAAGGGCCTCGGCGAGATGAACCCGCCGCAACTGCGTGAAACGACCATGGCGCCGGACACGCGCCGGCTCGTGCAGCTAGGCATCGATTCCGAAGCGGAAACGCTCGAGATCATGGACATGATGCTTGCGCGCAAGCGCGCCGCCGACCGCCGGGTGTGGCTCGAAGCCAAGGGCGACTTGGCTCTCGCTTAGGAGGGTTTCGCAAAGGGGAATCGGCATGGAAGCGGAAACGGAACTCGCCGGCGAAACCGAACGACTGCCGCTCAGGGCCTACACCGAGCGGGCCTATCTCGACTACTCCATGTACGTCATCAACGACCGTGCCCTGCCGCACGTGGGGGACGGTCTGAAGCCGGTGCAACGGCGCATCATCTATGCGATGTCGCAGCTCGGCCTTTCCGCGGCTGCCAAATACAGCAAGTCTGCCCGCACCGTGGGCGAGACCCTCGGCAAATACCACCCCCACGGCGATGCCGCCTGCTACGAGGCGATGGTGCTGATGGCGCAGCCGTTCTCGTATCGCTATCCGCTCATCGACGGGCAGGGCAACTGGGGTGCGCCGGACGACCCGAAGTCGTTTGCTGCCATGCGCTACACCGAGTCGCGGCTCGCCGCGTTCGCGGAGTTGCTGCTCGCCGAAGTGGGTCAGGGAACCGTGGACCTTGCGCCCAACTTCGATGGTGCCATGCAGGAGCCCGTGCTGCTGCCGGCGCGGGTGCCGCTCGTGCTTCTGAACGGCGGCACGGGGATTGCGGTGGGCATGGCCACGGACATCCCGCCCCACAACATGCGCGAGGTGGTGGCGGCATGCATCCACTTGCTGGAGCATCCGAGGGCCACGGTGGACGACCTGCTCGAACACGTCCACGGCCCCGACTTTCCCACCGGCGCGACCATCACCACTCCCCCGGAACAGTTGCGCGAGGCGTATCACACCGGCCGCGGTTCCGTGCGGGCGCGGGCGCAGTACACGCGCGAGAACGGCGACGTGGTGATCCATGCGCTGCCCTATCAGGTCTCGCCGTCGAAGGTGCTCGAACAGATCGCCCAGCAGATGCAGGCGCGCAAACTGCCGATGCTGGCCGACTTGCGCGACGAATCCGACCACGAGAATCCCATGCGCCTGGTGCTGATGCCGCGCTCGAATCGCGTGGATGTCGAACGGCTCATGAGCCATCTGTTCGCCACCACCGACCTCGAGCGCAGCTATCGGTTCAACTTCAACGTCATCGCCCTCGATCGACGCCCCCGGGTGATGAACCTCAAGGAGCTTCTCGGCGAGTGGCTGGCATTTCGCCTGGGCACCGTGCGCCGCCGCATCGAGCACGCCTTGGCGCGCATCCGCGAGCGCCTGCACTTGGTGGATGGCCTGCTGACCGCCCATGCCAACCTCGACGAGGTGATTCGCATCGTGCGGGAAGAGGAACACCCTCGCGCCGAGCTGATGCAGCGGTTCGACCTCTCGGAAGCCCAGGCAACCGCCATCCTCGACCTGCGTCTGCGTCAGCTTGCCCGGTTGGAAGAATCGCGCCTGCTCGCCGAAAAGGAAGAACTCGAAGCCGAGGCGACTGATCTTGAGACCACGCTCGGCTCGGAACGCCGCCTGAAGACCCTCGTCAAGCGCGAACTCAAGGAAGATGCCAGCAAGTTCGGCGACGACCGACGCTCCGTCATCGGCGTTGTGCCCGAAGCGCGGGGATTCACGGAAGAGGATCTCATCGTCAGCGAGCCGGTGACCGTCATCCTCTCCGAGAAGGGCTGGGTGCGCTCCGCCAAGGGTCACGAGGTGGACCCTGCAACGCTTTCCCACCGCACCGGCGACAGCCTTGGTGCCTTCCAGCGCGGGCGCAGCAACGACACCTGCATCTTCTTCGACTCGACGGGCCGTGCATATCAGGTGCCGCCGCATACGCTGCCGTCCGCACGCGGCCAGGGTGAGCCGCTGACGGGTCGCCTGAATCCGCCCTCCGGCGCGCGCTTCGTCGGTCTGGCCCTTGGCGATGTGGATGTGCGGGTGCTGCTCGCCACGGACGCCGGCTACGGCTTCATCACCCGCATCGGCAACGGCCAGACGCGCAATCGAGCCGGCAAGGCCATGCTCAATGTCCCGAACGATGGCACGGCGCTCCCGCCCTTGGTGCTGGCCGACCACGACCGCCTCGCCGTGGTGACCACCACCGGCAGACTGCTGGTGTTCTCCCTCGAAAGCCTCCCCGAACTCGCCCGCGGCAAAGGCAATCGCCTGATCGGACTCGGCCGTGGCGACAACGCCGGCCGCGTGGTGGATGTCGCGGCGCTGGCGCCAGGGGGTCGCCTGATCGTCTTCGCCGGCGAACGCCATCTGACGCTGAAGGCATCGAGCCTCGAAGCCTACGCCGGCGAACGCGCCCGCATGGGCAAGCTGCTGCCCCGCGGCTTCCGCCGGGTGGACTCGCTGGGCACGTCCGACTGACAGGCATAGGAGGGCCGCTAGCGCTCCGGGCCGGACCATTCAGGAGTGGGCGAAGCGTCCCGACAAGCCCTCAGGCCGGCACCGGTCTCTGAGCAGCCTTAACCTGCTCATCGAGAACCGTGCGATACGCGCCAGCAGCTCCCCGGACAATCCGGCAGGGCGCAAGTGTGACGGATAGCGTTTGCGTAGCCACCGTATCAAGCGGCGCCAGCTCCAGTCGCTCCGGTCGCTCGATGGCGCGATGTGCGGCGTTGCCGATGGCCAGTTCGCCAGATGGCGCAAGCGCCGATAGCAGGATCGCGTCGCGCGTCTGCGCGGCCTCCGCGAGCTCATCGGCACCCGCGTACCACGGCGCCACCGACAGCCCGTAGCGGAAAACCGGCGCCTCCCGCCCACCCCCGGCGCGTCGCCGCATGGCCTCGAACAGGCCTTGGGTGAGCAGAGCGCCGCATACGGCCTCAAAGGCGCGATCCGGTTGCCCCGAGTCGTCAAACGCCAGCACGATGCCGGCCTCCGCGTGCTCCAAGGCGCGGCCGCCGTAGAGTCCCACCACGCGCTCGGCGATCTTCAATCCCTCGTCCAGCACGGCAGCGCGGCGCTCGTAGGAGAGCACCGTGCGGTTGAATAGGTTCACGACCAACAGGAACGAACCGATGGGAGGCGGCGCGTGTCTCTGCTTGCCTTCCCGCGCGAGCACGTAGCAAATCGGCACGGTGAAAAAAAGGGCGGCGAGCCACGCCGGCCAACTGGCGGCCACCGCGGCCGCGAACGAAGGCCGGAACCGTGCCGGCTCCAGCACCACTTGCACATGACCGGCGACCGTATCCCCCACCGTGATGGGGCCGACCCATGCCCGCCCGTCTTCGCCAACGCCGGTGTTGCCGGCGGCAGCGAGTAGCCGGTCGTCCACCGAATGGATCGTGATGCTGCGCACTTCGTCGAAGGCGGCCATGCGATTGGCAAGGGTGCCAAGACCAATGCTGTCCTGATGCAGAAGCGGCTCAGCCGCGAGCAATGCCACTTGCCGAGACATCGTTTCACCGAAGCGCACCAGTTCTTCTTGGCTGCGCAGCGAACCCAAGTGCCAAGCCATCGCGGCCGCGACGCCAGCCAAGACAAAGCCCAGCACTCCCGCCAGCACAGCCTGCACGGGTGGTGTCCTGCGCAGTCGCAGCGCTGCCGCCAATGACGCCAAGGTGGAAATTGGGAGACCCTCCCGAAACCAACTGCAGAGTATAAATCTGCGGTAGGAGCCGTATGCGCCTGCGACAAGCCTCACGGGACACCGGGCGAGGTGTTCCTGCAAGGATGGATTTCCGTAAGGTATGGATAAACCGAAGAATGTGCCTCGAAGCGGCGTCAACACCAACGTGCCGGCTGGATGGCGCGGTCCCACACGCTCGGAGCGAGGGCCCGTCACGCTCCTCACGCCGAAGGCGATGCAACCAAGGGTCGGAAGCTGCAACCAGCCCTCACGCCGCGAGACGGGGCCTGTGGGCAGCTTGCGGGTGCGTTGCAATGCAAAGCTCCGTTAGGGCGCGCAAGCATCCCCTTGCCGGCGGGCACTGTGAAGGCGGGCACTGTGAAGGAGGGGCATCCTGCCCCTCCCGTGAGAGCTTCGTCGGGTAAGCTAGCCCCATGAGCTTCCCCGACGTTCGCATGAGGCGCAACCGCAAGAGCGATTTCGCCCGCCGGCTAGTGCGCGAGACCACCTTGACGGTGGACGATCTCATCTATCCGATGTTCGTCGTGGAAGGCACATCGGCACGCCAGCCGGTGGAGTCGATGCCGGGCATCGAACGGCTTAGCATCGATGCGCTGGTGGAGGACGCGAGGCAGTGCGTCGATCTCGGCATCCCGGCGGTGGCGGTGTTTCCGCATGTCGATGACGCTCTGCGTACGCCGGACGGGATGGAAGCGGTGAATGCCGACGGCTTGGTTCCGCGCGCCGTGGCGGCGGTCAAGGCGGCGTGCCCGGAGCTCGGCGTGATCACCGACGCGGCGCTGGACCCCTACACCAGCCACGGTCACGACGGCGTACTCGATGCAAGCCACTTTGTGCTGAACGACCGCACCGTCGAGATTCTGGTGCAGCAGGCGCTGGTGTGTGCCGAGGCGGGCGCGGACATGATCGCGCCTTCGGACATGATGGACGGCCGCGTCGGCGCCATCCGCGAAGCACTCGAGGAGGCAGGCTTCGTCAACACGCAGATCCTTGCGTACTCCGCCAAGTACGCCTCCGGCTTCTACGGCCCCTTCCGCGACGCCGTGGGTTCCGCCGCCACCCTAGGCAAGGGTGACAAGATGACCTACCAGATGGACCCCGCCAACGCCGACGAGGCGCTGCGCGAGATTGCCCTTGACCTCGACGAGGGCGCGGACATGGTAATGGTGAAGCCGGGGATGCCGTATCTCGACATCGTCACCCGCGTCAAGGAAGCCTTCGGCGCACCCACCTTCGTCTATCAGGTGAGCGGCGAGTACTCCATGCTCATGGCGGCGATCGAACGCGGCTGGCTCGAAGAGCGCACCATCGTCGAGGCACTCACCTGCATTCGCCGCGCCGGTGCCGACGCCATCCTCACCTATTTCGCCAAGCGCATCGCGCCTTCGCTCGGGCGTTGATCTACAATCGTCGGGTTCATTTCCACGGGGCGGCTTGCGCTTAGGCGCCCGCCCATCGACGCCCATGGCAGGAGATTTCATGTCCGCAAACATCGAACACGTCACCGACGATAGCTGGGAAGACAAGGTGCTCGGCGCCGACAAGCCGGTGCTCGTCGACTACTGGGCCGAATGGTGCGGCCCGTGCAAGATGATCGCCCCGATCCTGGAAGAGATCGCCGACGAGTATTCCGGCCGCCTGCAGGTGTGCAAGCTCGACATCGACTCCAACATGCAAACGCCGCCCAAGTACGGCATTCGTGGCATTCCGACGCTGATGCTGTTCAAAAACGGCGAAGTGGAAGCCACCAAGGTCGGCGCCCTGTCGAAATCCCAACTCGCCGCGTTCCTCGACAGCAACATCTGACGCGCGTGTTGGGGAGCAGCGCCTGACCTACTGTGGTTTGGTCGCACTCCACCAAGCCAAGAGCTTCGTCGCAGAAACGTCCCTTCGTGACCTTCTGCGACGCAAGCTCTTGGCCGGCAGGTTGGGTGTTGGCTCGGCTTCGAGGCGCATCCGTGTTCTGTCAACCTTCCCGGTCAGGCAGGCCAGGGGCCACGCCAATTCCTCACCAACTTTGACCATTGACATGCCCCCTCACGGGTGGCACATTGTTCCTCGTTCGGCAGCGTCCACGCCGGGCGCTCCGTGATCCAAGCCGCGCCGAACGCACGCCCAAACCCAAGTGCGGGGCGCAAGAAACCCTAAGCCCACCCCCGGCCGCCGCTTGGCAGGCCGCCTCTTTGCGATACAAGGGCATCCATGAATCTCACCGATCTGAAACGCAATCCCGTTGGGGATCTCATCGACATGGCCCGCGACATGGGTCTCGACAACTTGGCGCGCTCGCGCAAGCAAGAGGTCATCGCCGCGATCCTGCGCAAGCAAGCCCGCCAAGGCGAAGACATCTACGGCGACGGCGCCTTGGAGATCCTCTCCGACGGTTTCGGCTTCCTCCGCTCTGCCGACAGCTCCTACCTCGCCGGGCCCGACGACATCTACGTGTCGCCGAGCCAGATTCGGCGCTTTAACCTGCGCACCGGCGACAGCATCGCTGGCAAGATTCGCCCGCCCAAGGATGGCGAGCGCTATTTCGCCCTCCTGAAGGTGGACGAGATCAACTTTGCGGAGCCCAACACCCGCAAGCACCAGATTCTGTTCGAGAACCTCACCGCGGAATTCCCCGACGATCGGCTCGTGCTCGAGCGCGGCAACGGCACCACGCAGGATGTCTCCTCTCGCATCGTCGATCTCATCGCGCCCATCGGCAAGGGGCAGCGGGGGCTCGTCGTCTCCCCGCCCAAGGCCGGCAAGACGCTGATGCTGCAGAACATCGCCGACTCCATCGCCGTTAACTATCCGGAAGTGGTGCTCATCGTGCTGCTGATCGACGAGCGCCCGGAGGAAGTGACGGACATGAAGCGCCTGGTACGGGGCGAGGTGGTGGCAAGCACCTTCGACGAACCGCCCTCGCGCCACGTGCAGGTGGCCGAGATGGTGATCGAGAAGGCCAAGCGGCTCGTCGAGCACAAGAAGGACGTGGTGATCCTGCTCGACTCCATCACCCGCTTGGCGCGTGCCTACAACACCATCGTGCCGTCGTCCGGCAAGGTGCTCACCGGCGGCGTGGACGCCAACGCCTTGGAGCGCCCGCGACGATTCTTCGCCGCAGCGCGCAACATCGAGGAAGGTGGCAGCCTGACGATCGTCGCTACGGCCTTGGTGGAAACCGGCTCCAAGATGGACGAGGTGATCTACGAGGAGTTCAAGGGCACCGGCAACCAGGAACTGCACCTAGAGCGCAAGATCGCCGAGAAGCGCGTGTACCCCGCCATCAACATCCGCCGCTCCGGCACCCGGCGCGAGGAACTGCTCATGAGCGAGGGCGAATTGCAGCGCGTGTGGATCCTGCGCAAGCTCCTGCACGACATGGACGACATCGCTGCCATTGAGTTCATGGTCAACAAGCTCAAGGAAACCCGCACCAACGCTGAATTCTTCGGCGCCATGCGCGGCAACCGTTGAGGCAAGGCAGCAGTTCGCGCTGCGAACTGCCAACGCGCCCGTCTGGGCGCGGGAGCGGCTAACGCAACGCTTCGGCGGCTCGAATCAGGTAGGCAACACCGGCGTCTCTTTGCGCGGCGGCGATATGCAGTCGGCCTAGCGCCTGCAGCAGCGCCGGATTGTCGGGGTGGGCTTCAAGCCACGAGGTTGCCGTCTTGATCTGGCGCTCCGGGTCGGCGTGGATGGTGCCGTAGCGCAGCGCCCATGAATCCAGAAAGCGACCTTCGAGGCCACGGCGCAGGGCATCTTCGGCGGCTGCGGCATCGCTGCCGGCCAGCAACGCATCGACATAGGCCAGAAGCACGTCCTCCTGCTCCCGCGTGGCTGCCAGCGTTCGCTTCCAAAGCGCCCGCGCGTGTTCGGCCGCCGCCTCCGCCGACCTGATGCGCTCGAGCCGGGCAAGGCAAATCTGCTCGCGTGCCTTCGCGATTTCCTCGGCCGAGGCGATCCTCGCCTCAGTCACGTCCTTGAGCAACTCCTCGGCAGCGTCGGTATCGTCGAGCGCAAGGCGAGCCCGGAAGGTCAGCGTCAGCGCCAGCGGATGACGCGGCGCCTTGCCAGCAAGCTCGGTCAGCGTCGCGAGGCTCCGTTCCCACTCGCCCTCCGCCTGCTGCATCGAGGCGCGTTCGAGCCCGGCGGCAACGGCGGCGGCCGGCACCGCTGCCGTGGCACGATCAAGCAAGGCGTCGCGCTCTTCGCCCTTGCCGAGTTGGTGCGCCGTGCGGGCGGCGTGCAGGAGTCCCGGAAGTGCGTTTGCGCCCGTGCCGGCACTGCCAAGGAACGCACTTCGGGCGTCGTTCCAGCGCCCTTCGGCGAGCAGCAAGAGCCCTTGGTTGAAGCGGCGGCCGGCGGCGTCTTGCTGACGCGTGTGCAGCCATCGCCGCAGGCCATCGCCGCTGCCGATGAGCGCGCGGACGAAACGCACGATGCGGCTTGCGACGAAGGTGCCCAAGGCCACGACGAGCAATGCCAGCCACAGGCTGGTCTCCACGGTCATCCCGTCCCACGCCAGCAGCACATAGCCCGGATCGCGCGCCATCAGCGCGGCCAGCAGCCCGCCCAGAACGAGCGCCAACAGGACCAGCATGAGGACGGTCACGAGGCATCCCCTTCCGGGGCGGCCGTAACGTTCCTCGTCGACTCGCCGAGTGCCGACGGTTCCAACGGCGGCACCACTTCACGCAAGGCGCGGAGCGAACCGCTGATATCCGGGAGCGGCGCCGCCACGTTGAGCCGTGACGACTCCGCAAGCGCAGCCTGCAATTGTTTGGTGACGTCGTGGTTCGCATCCACGTATGTACCAAGCCACGCCTGGGCGTCGGCGATGTTGGCGGCAAAGATCACCGCATCCCGCCGCAGCAGCGCGAGTTGAGCACGCTCCAGCGCAAGTCGGAGATGCTGTTCCAGGTATGCCGCCTGTTCCGGCGCGAGCAACGGCCGCAGGGCTTCGCCCTCATGCCGGCGAAAGCGCACCAGCTCCGCGAGTCGATCGCCGATGGCGGCAAGAGATGCCCAGACACCGCCAGACTCCGCCTCCGGCGCAGCCTCCCCGGCGGTGGTCGCCCCCGATTCCCGCCGGGACGAATACTCGGGCAGACGCAGCGGCAACTGATTGAGCTTCCCCTTGATCGCCTCCAGCTTCAGATACGCGCCTTGGATGTCGGCGCCCTCGTGGTCTTCGAGAGCCAGCAACTCGTCGGCGATCTGTGCCCGCACCTCGAAGAAGGCGAAGTCATCGAGGTCGGCGAGCACGGCATCCGCGCCTTCGAGCAGCGCTTTGGCCGCGTCGAGGTCTCGCTCCATCGCCAAGCGATGGTTGGCGATGCGCAAGAGATAGGCGACTTCCGCCACACGCCAGCGTGCCGGCGTCGGCGGCGCGTCCGCGGTCGGGGCGAGGCCACGGGCCAATGCCGCGCGCACCTCGTCCAAGAGATCTGCGTGTGCCTGTGTGTCGGCTTGCAGCGAGTCCAGCCTTCCGGCGAGGGCCCCTTGTGTTACCGCAGCCCCTTGCTGGCTGCGCGTGAGCTCTAGCGTCCGCGCCTCGATCTGCTCCACAGCATCGGCAAGCGAGGGACTTGCGACTGCCTGCATCCACACGACGTAGCCCCCGAGCGCGAGGCCAGCGACCGCAACGACGCCAATGACGCCCCGCAGCACGCTCCGAGCCCACCTCCGCCGTGGGCTCGGCACCTCTTCGGCGTTGTCGTTGGCTTCGGCGGGCGGCTCAGACATTTCGCTCCTTCACGGCATTCATGGCGGCGACAACGGCTTTCGGTGTGGCCCCGGCGGTAACGCGTATTGTCTGGAAGCCCATCTCGGAAGCCACAGCCTGCACGCGAGGAGACGGCACGAACACGGGCACATCCGGGCGTCCCCGCTCCGCAAACCACAGCGCGCCAGCCGCCCGAACCCCTTCTCCACTAGAGCATACGATGGCAGACACCGCAGCCGGTACCACGGCGGGCGCGGTGGGCACCCGGCGGTAGGCATCCCACTCCACCACGGCGCCGCCAGCCTGACGCAGGTGCCGCTGCACATCGTCGCGACCGCCCTGGCCCTTGGCGATGAGCGTGCGGCGGGGTGGCTCTGGCCAACCGTCGAGCATACGCAGCACGCAGTCGGCACCGGTCGCCGCAACGACGCGCGCATGGGTTGCTTGTGGGCGCTGCTGTGCCAGCGCGGCGAGGGCCGGTTCGCCGATCCCGACGACGACCTCGGCGCGCCAATCCGCTGGCTCGGCGGCGGCAAGCGCCGCGGCATGTTCCGACACGAACAGCGCAAGGTCATAGCGGCCGCCGGGCAACGGTTGTCCGGTAGGCACAATGTCCAGCACTGGCGCCACCAGGCAGGCGATGCCGGCGCGCTCCAAGACGGCCGCCATGCGGTTGGCACCGGGTTCGGTGCGTGTCACCCACACTCGCATCAGGCAGCAGAAGGCGGTGTGGCCGCGCGCAGTCGTTCGAGTCGCCGACCGGCTTTTTGGGCCAAGGCCATTGCATCGTCGCCCTGCATTTCAAGGCGCAGCTCGCGCTTCCCTTCGGCATCGAAGAGGGAAGTGTGGAGCAGAAAGCCGTTCGTCGTCTGAGCGCAGTGGACGCCGAGGGGCAGTGTGCAGTCGGCGCCGAGGGCACGCGCAACGGTGCGTTCGGCGGTCGCGCACACCTCAACCTGTGCCGATGTTGCTGGCGCGAGCAGGTTGGCGATGTCGGCACGCGCCGCAAGGTGTTCCACGGCCAAGACGCCCTGTCCTGGTGCTGGAGTCATCAGTTCCACGGCAAGGCGTTCGGTGATGCGTTCCGAATGCCCGAGGCGGTCGAGACCGGCGCAAGCGACGATGATGGCGTCGCATTCGCCAGCGTCGAGCTTGGCGAGGCGGGTATCGACATTGCCTCGGAGTGGCTGCATATCCAGATCGCGACGCATGTGGCGCAGCACGGCTTGACGGCGGCCGCTAGAGGTACCCACCACCGCGCCCGCCGGCAGATCGAGCAATCCCCGTGCTTGCCGCGCCACCAAGGCATCGCGGGCATCGGCGCGGCCACCGAAAGTCGTGAGCGCGAACCGCTCGGCGAGGGTACCGGGAACGTCCTTCATGCTGTGAACCGCAATGTCGGCGCGGTCCTCTGCGAGCGCATCCTCCAGGGCATTGACGAACAGCCCCTTGCCCCCGGCGGCCGCGAGCGACGGCGATCGGTTGCGGTCGCCCTCCGTCACCACTCCTACGATCTCCACCTCGATCCCAGCGTGCAGGGCGCAGAGGCCCTCTGCCACATGGTGTGCCTGCCACAAGGCAAGGGCACTGCGCCGTGTCGCGATCCTCAAACGCACCGCTTTCCTGCGCTCCCTGCCGCCCGTTTGCTGCCGTCGCAACCATTGCTCCGATGCCGCATTGCTATACTGCCCGACCCGCCGCGTATGCCATCCGTGCCGCCTCAACCAAGCCACTGCAACCTATGAACAATAGCGCCAAAGCCGGAGAAAAACGCATGTGGGGCGGCCGCTTCGCGGAACCCACCGACGCGTTGGTGGAGCGGTTCACCGCCTCGGTGGATTTCGACCAGCGCCTTGCTCTCTACGACATCCAGGGTTCCATCGCCCATGCCGAAATGCTGGCAGCGGGCGGCGTGCTCTCTGGCGGGGAACTGCGCAAGATTCGATCGGGCTTGAGCCGCATCCAGCGCGACGTGGAGGCGGGCAGGTTTCGTTGGGACCCTGCGCTCGAAGACGTCCACATGAACATCGAGGCGCGGCTTACGGAGATCGCCGGAGAAGCCGGCAAGAAGCTGCACACCGGTCGCTCGCGCAACGATCAGGTGGCGACTGACGTGCGCCTTTTCCTGCGCGAACGCATTGATGGGATCGATGCGCTGCTGACGGACCTTATGGCGGCGCTGGCAGATCGCGCCGAACAGCACACGGAGACGGTGATGCCGGGCTTCACCCACCTGCAGCCCGCCCAGCCGGTGACGTTCGGCCACCACCTGATGGCCTGGTTCGAGATGGCCAGTCGCGACCGCGACCGCCTGCGCGATTGCCGCCGACGCTTGAACCTCTCGCCGCTTGGCAGTGCGGCCCTCGCCGGCACCACCTTTCCCATCGACCGTGCCATGACCGCGGCGAGCCTCGGCTTCGACGGCCCAACCAACAACTCCCTCGACGCGGTGAGCGACCGCGACTTCCTCATCGAGTTCGTCTCCGTCGCCAGCATGGCGATGATGCACCTGTCGCGCTGGTGTGAGGAGATGGTGCTGTGGATGTCGCAGCAATTCGGCTTCATCCACCTGCCAGACGCCTACTGCACAGGCTCCAGCATCATGCCGCAGAAGAAGAACCCCGATGTGCCGGAAATCGTCCGCGGCAAGGCGGCGCGAGTGATGGGGCACCTGAGCGGATTGCTGGTGTTGATGAAGGGCCAACCGCTCGCCTACAACCGCGACAATCAGGAGGACAAGGAAGCGCTCTTCGACTCCGCCGACACCCTGGCCGACTGTCTCGCCGTCATCACCGAGATCGTGCGGGCGATGGAACCGGATGCCGAAGCCATGCGCGCCGCCGCCGAGGAAGGCTTTGGCACCGCCACCGACCTCGCCGACTATCTCGTCGTGCGCGGCGTCCCGTTCCGGGATGCGCACGAGATCGTGGGCCAGGCGGTGGCACATGCCATCGAGCGGGGCCTCACCTTGAGCCAACTGGCGCTCGACACCTATCGGGGCCTCAGCCCTCAAATCGACGAGGATGTGTACGAAGTGCTCACCTTGGAAGGCTCCATCAGCGCCCGCGACCATGTAGGAGGCACCGCCCCTAGCGCCGTTCGGGCGGCGATTCGGGTGGCGCGTGAACGCATTGACCGGGCGGAGTAACGCCCTGACGCGGGCCGCGTCGGCCATCAGGCGGCTGCCACTGCCCGTCGCCACAGCGTTGTTTGGGATTTCAGTGGCCACCTGCGGCCAGAAGGGCCCGCTTACTCTACCCGGCGCACACGCCGGTGAACTCGAAGCTGACCTGACCTCCATGGAGCAAGTTGCGCAACACGTCGACAAGCCAAGAATGTGCCTCGCAGCCGAGCCAACACCAACGTGGCGACCAAGAGCTTGCGTCGCAGAAGGTCATGGAATGACGTTATGCGACGCAAGCTCTTGGTTAGGTGGGGGCTGGGGCCAGACGCCGAGCGGTAGCGAGGGGTTTGGCGGCGCGGATGCCGCGGTCCCACACGGCTTTCGAAGCGTGGGCCCTTCACGCTCCTCGCGCCGAAGGCGAAGCAACCCAGGGCCGAAGGCTGCAACCAGCCTCCTCCCCGCGAGACGGGCCCGGACCGTGGTGAAGAGAGCCCTCAGCCTGGGGGAGCGCGAAGGGCCTCCCGTCGCTAGAGGAGCCCTCAGCTTGGGGGAGCGCGAGGGGCCTCCCCTCGCTAGAGAAGCCGATGCTTTCCCGTGAGGCCGGCGTACTCTCCGTAGACGGCCTGCGCCTTTGCGACATTGCCGCCGAATTTGGCACGCCGGCGTACATCTACTCGTGGCCGGCCATCGAAGCCCGCTACCGTGAGATGGAGGCAGCGCTGGCGGTCGTGCGTGGCGAAATCCGCTATGCGGTCAAGGCCAACGGCTCGCTGGCGATCCTGTCGCGACTGGCGCGCCTCGGTGCGGGCTTCGACATCGTCTCCGGCGGCGAACTCGAACGGGTGATGCGCTCTGGCGGGTCGCCAGCCAAGGTCGTGTTCTCCGGCGTTGGCAAGTCCATCGTCGAGATCGACTTCGCCATCAAGGCCGGCATCGAGTGCTTCAATGTCGAGAGTGCCTCGGAACTCACCCGCATCGAGGCCCGCGCCCGACTCCTCGGCCGTCGCGCGCCGGTTTCCGTGCGCGTCAATCCGGATGTCGACCCCGGCACCCATCCCTACATCGCCACCGGGCTCAAGCACTCCAAGTTCGGCGTGCCGGCAAGCGTCGCGCTAGACCTGTACGCCCGCGCAGCCGAATCAGACGCCTTGTCGGTGGTCGGTATCGACTGCCACATTGGCTCCCAGATCACCGCCGCCGCGCCCTTTGCCATGGCCCTCGAACGGCTTCTCGAACTTGCCGCGAACTTGGCCGCGCAGGGCATCAACGTCCGCCACATCGACATCGGCGGCGGCTTTGGCGTCTGCTATCGGGACGAGCAGCCCTTCGACCTCGAGGGCTTCGCCGCCACCTTGGCATCCCAGCTCGCCAGCACGGACCTGGCGGTGCTGGTGGAACCCGGCCGATCCCTCGTCGCCGACGCCGGCATCCTGCTAACCCGCATCGAATACCTGAAGTCCGCCGGCGAACGGCAGTTCGCCGTGGTGGACGCCGCCATGAACGACCTGATCCGCCCCGCTCTCTACGATGCCTGGCACGGCGTGGAGAAGGTAGGGGACGGCGCCGGCGAGAGGGCTCTGTGGGACATCGTAGGCCCGGTCTGCGAGAGCGGCGATTTCCTCGCCCACGAACGCGACCTCGAACTCGCAGAAGGCGACCTCCTGGCCATCCGCAGCGCCGGCGCATACGGCTTCAGCCAAAGCTCCAACTACAACACGCGCCCTCGCCCACCAGAAATCCTCGTAGAGGACGGCCAAACCATCCTCACCCGACGGCGTGAAACCGCCGCCGATCTCCTTCGTTTGGAGTGCGTATAGCGAAGTTCTGCACGAGTCGTCCCTCCGGGAAGGCGGCCCCCGGCCTCCTCGCCGGCACTCGTATAATCCCGCCACCTTCACCATAGCGCCGCCAAACCCCTCGCTGGCGCTCGGCGTCTGGCCCCAGCCCCCACCTACCCATGAGTTTGCGCCGTAGAATGACGCTGTCGCGCCATTTCTACGGCGCAAGCTCATAGGTGGCTTGACTCCCTTGCGTTCCCGCAAAAAAAACGGCTTTCGTTTCGCCAAGATGCATGGGCTCGGCAACGATTTCATGGTGGCGGACTTCGTGACGCAGGAGCTCTCGCCCGATCCTCGGCGCATCGCCGCGTGGGGCGACCGCCGGCGTGGCATTGGCTTCGATCAGTTTCTTGCCGTGTGTGTGCCGGACCAACCCGAGGCCGATTTTCGCTATCGCATCTTCAACGCCGACGGTTCCGAAGCCGAACAGTGCGGCAACGGCGCGCGTTGCTTTGCGCGATTCGTCACGGCAAGCAAACTGACGGTGAAGCGCAGCCTCGTGCTGCAAACCCTGGCCGGAGACATCCGCACGGAACTCGGACAAGACGGCAATGTGGCGGTGCATTTGCCGGCGCCCGACGCCTGTGCCCCGGTGCGCGCGCCGGTGGCCGGGGCAGAGCTGGAACTGACGCCAGTATCGACCGGCAACCCCCATGCGGTGATATTCGTGGACGATGTGCGCAAGGCGGACGTAGAGACGGTAGGTCAGGCATTGCAGCGCCACCCCATGTTTCCTGAACGCGTCAACGTAGGGTTTCTCGAAGTCGTCGATCGCCGCTTCGCTCGACTGCGCGTATTCGAGCGCGGCGTCGGCGAAACCCTCGCTTGCGGCTCCGGTGCCTGCGCGGCGATGGCGGCGGCGAGGCTGGCCGGACACTTGGACGAGACGGCGCGCATCTCCCTTCCCGGCGGCAAGCTGCAAATGGCATGGCCTGGTCCACACGCCGCCGTTAAGATGACCGGACCGGCGACGTTCGTCTATGAAGGCCGAGTGCAGCTTTGATGACGCTTTCCGAGCCGCAAGCCCCGGAACTCGATCCAGCCGAAGTGGCCGGCTTCCTTCGCCGCCATCCGGGGTTCCTCGTGGACCATCCCGACTTGATCCCCCCTGTGCCGACGCCGGATGGCGCGGCGTCGTTGGTGCAGCGGCAGATGGCTTCGTTGCGGGAGCGCAACCGCGACGTGGGGCGGCGCCTCGAGGAGGTGCAAGGCGTTGCTGCGGACAACGAGCGCATCTTCGCGGCCGCCAGCACGCTCACCTTTGCCTTGATGGATGTGCAAACGCGAGCCGAACTCGACGACGCGTTGGCGATGCATGTGCTCGGGCGCTTCCATCTCGACCATGTCATCTGCTTCGAGGACGGGGGCAACGACGCGCCTTTGAAGCACCTGCGCTGCCTTGCCGCGGGCGAAGCGCCACCTGTAGCGACGCTGTTCGATGTGCGCTTGCCTCTGTGCAACCCCTGCCGTCCCGAGGAGTACGAGGCCCTGTTTGGGCACCGGCCCAACGCTCCCGGCTCTGCGGCCCTGGTGCCAGCGCGATTCGCCAGCGTCAAGGCGACGCTGGCCTTGGGGTCGTACGATCCCGAGCGCTACACGCCGGACCTCGGCACCGCGTTCCTCGGCTATCTCGGCGATCTGTTGGCGCGCGTGCTGGCCCAGCTTCGCGTCGTGACCGCCATCGCCGGCGAGGGAGCACACAGGTGATGCAGGGCCGCCGGGAGCCGGCCACGGACGATCAAGGCAGCGCGCTGGCGACCGACATCGACCGCTACCTCACGGCGCTTGCAGGTGAACGCCAGGCATCGCCGCACACGGTGGCTGCCTACCGACGCGATCTCGATCGCCTCTGCGCACACGCACCTCAGCGCGCCGAGGATGTCCGCGGCCACCACATTCGCGCCTATGTGGCGCGTCTGCACGCTGGCGGTCTTGCGCCACGCTCCATCGCCCGCGCCCTGTCCGGGGTGCGTGGCTTCTTTGCGTGGCTTGTGCGCCGGGGAGAAATCGGCGGCAATCCGGCAGCGGGGATTCGCGCGCCGAAACAGCAAGCGCGCCTGCCGAAAACGATGGATGCCGACCAAACCGCACAGCTCTTCGTTGGCAACGCGCCGAAGGACGACCTTGAACTGCGCGACCGCGCCATCGCCGAGTTGCTCTACGGCAGCGGGCTGCGGCTGGCGGAACTCGTTGGTGCCAACGTTGGGGACGTTGATCTCGATGAGGGTGTCATCACCGTCGTCGGCAAGGGCAACAAGACGCGCATCTCGCCGGTGGGCAACGCCGCTCGCAAGGCCCTCAGAGCTTGGCTTGCAACCCGCACCGGCGTGACGCGCGAAGCCCCGCTGTTCGTCGCCCGAGGCGGCCAGCGCATCTCGCCCCGCAGCGTGCAGCTTCGATTAAAAAAGCTCGCCGCCGCTACCACCGGCAACGATGCGCTGCATCCGCACATGCTGCGCCACAGCTTCGCCAGCCACATGCTCGAGTCGAGTGGCGATCTGTTGGCAGTGCAGGAGCTTCTGGGCCACGCCAACATCGCAACGACGCAGGTGTACACCCACCTCGACTTCCAGCACCTCGCCAAGGTGTACGACAGCGCCCACCCTCGGGCGCATCGGAAGTCCGCCTCGGAAACCGCAGCGCCCGGTGGTGCCAAGAGGTGAGCGCAGCGGACGGCATTCGCCTCGTCACCTTCGACCTCGACAACACCCTTTGGAGCGTCGATGGCGTGATCCGTCGGGCAGAGTCCGAGATGCGCGCATGGCTGCAACCTCGGGTGCCGGAGTTCGAGCGCCTGCACGCATCCACCCTGGGCGAGATTCGCCGCAGCGTCATGGCCGCGGACCCCGACATCGTCCATGACCTTTCGCGCCTGCGCGTGCGCATCCTTTGGGACGCGATCGAGCACTGCGGCTATGCAACACAAACCGCGCGAGAACTCGCCCAAGGCGCCTTCGACACCTTCCTCGACTGGCGCCACCGCGTCACCTATTTCGACGATGCCCTCGAAACCCTGGCCGCCCTGCACGGCCGCTATACGCTCGCGGCCCTAACAAACGGCAACGCGGATTTCGAGCGCTTGGGCTTAAGCCACCTCTTCTCCTTCGGCTACAGCGCCGCCGACGTGGGCGCAAGCAAGCCCCACCCGGAGATGTTCCAGCGCGCACTGGCCCACGCCGACGTGGCGCCAGCAGAAGCCGTCCACATCGGCGACCACCCAGTCGACGACATGGAAGGCGCCCGCAATGTAGGCATGCACACCATCTGGGCCAACCTCTTGGCGCAAACCGAACCCGCCGCCGCCACAGCCACGGTGACGCGGTTGAAGGACATCCCGGAGGCGATCGCCGGCCTCGTACGGTAGGGCCCCGGAACGCGCTCCCGCGCCTTCGGAGAGAAAGCACCCTGCCGTCCCTAAGCGCCGCTAGGCGCTTTCCTTTGGGGACTCAGGTCGTCCTGATTGGCGATGTAGTCCTTGAGGGCTGACGCGCTAGCCGGGATTGGGGTTCGGCGGGCGTCTTCCGGCCGCAGGCTGGACAGGCTTGGGTGGAGGGGTGCGTCTTGGCCGGTGGCGCGCGCGACGGTTTCCGGGAACTTCGCCGGGTGCGCTGTGGCGAGACAAATGGGGCGGATGCTTGCATCGGCGATTCGGCGGGCTGCGGCGACCCCTACCGCGGTGTGCGGGTCCAACGGGTAGCCGTGGCTGGCGTGTGTCTCGGCGATGGTGTCGAGGGTTACTTGGGCATCGACGCGAACGGCGGTGATGGCCTCGTCCACGCGGTTCTCGCCGGTGCGGCTGCCGCCAATCTTGGCGCGACCATGCTCCGAGAAGGCCGACATGAAGGCGCGCACTCGCTCTGGGTCGCGACCGAAGCGCAGGAACAGGTAGCGTTCGAGGTTGCTGGCCACCTGGATGTCCATGCTTGGGCTCAGCGTCTGATGCACCGCACCGCGGGCATAGACGCCGGTGTCGAAGAAGCGCGCCAAAATGTCGTTTTCGTTGGTGGCGAGGATCAACTGCTCGATGGGTGCGCCCATCTCCCGCGCCACGATGCCGGCGAGGATGTTGCCGAAGTTGCCGGTGGGCACGGCCACGGTGCAGGGCCCGTCGGCGTTGACGCTGACGTGTATGTAGTAGGTGATCTGTGCCAGAACGCGCGCCCAGTTGACCGAGTTGACGGCGCCCAAGCGGCGGCGAGCCTTGAAGTCCTGATCGGCGAACGCCGCCTTCAGCATCCGCTGGCAGTCATCGAAGCTGCCATCCACGGCGAGGCAATGGACGTTGGCATCGGCCACCGCCGTCATCTGCAATTCCTGCAACGGGCTGGTGCGGCCGTCCGGAAACATGACGAAGATGGCCATGTGGGCACGGCCCGCCACAGCGGCGATGGCCGCGCTGCCGGTGTCGCCGCTGGTGGCGCCGACGATGTTGAGATCGCCGCCACGCCGCGCCAGGATGTGCTCGAAGAGCCGTCCTAGCACCTGCAAGGCAACGTCCTTGAAGGCGAGTGTGGGGCCGTGGAACAGCTCCAGCACCCGAACGTCGCCCACCTCGACCAAGGGAAGGACGTCCGGATGGTCGAAGGTGGCAAACGCCTCGGCAATTAGCGCGTCGAGCTCTTCGTGCGGGATGTCGTCGACGTAAAGCCGGAACACGGCCTGGGCGGTTTCCACAAAGGAACGGCCACGCCAGTCGTCGAGCCGGGCACTGATGTCCGGCAAGGACTCCGGCATGAGCAATCCCCCGTCGGCCGCCAGCCCCGTCATCACCGCGTCGGAGAAGGCCATCGGCGTGGTGCCGCCACGGGTGGACACATAGCGCATGGCCGGAATGATACTCGTGCGTGGCTTCTTCGCTGCCGAACCTGCGCGCCCTAACGGGCGCGCCTTCAGCGGTGGCCGTCGCTGTCGTGCAGCCAGACGCGTTGGCCGTTGCTCTTGACGAGGGTGCGGCCGATGCGGGGGTAGTGCACCACGTCGGCGATGTTGCGCTCGCCGCCCATCAGGTACACGAGGTCCTCCTCGAACGGGTTGCGCAGCATGTGTGCCGGCGATGGCGCGGTGAAGCCCATAAAGTCGCCCGGGCCCACCTCGAAGGTCTCGTCGCCAATTTCGGCAACGCCTCGGCCGGAGACGACGTAGAGAAACTCCTCGTCCTGATCGTGATAGTGAAAGGCGGTGCTGTCGCGCCCCGGCTCCAGCCGCACTAGGTGGATGCCGATGCGGGTCATCCCGGTGGCGTCCGATATGGCGCGCGAATGACGCACGCCGTTGTCGTTGAACGGATGCACGCGCCGTCGCTCCGGCATCTGCATCATTTCCTTTCGGGTGATCAACATCGTTCACTCCCAGGCCGAAGGATTTCGCCAAGGGCTCCGAGCAGGGCGTCGTTCTCCTCCGGTGTGCCGACGGTGATGCGCAGCCTACCCGCCAGGCGCGGCGCGTCGAAGTGACGCACGAGAATGCCGCGGCGCTTCAATGCGGCATAGATGGCCGGAGCCGGTGGTGCGTCGGCTGGCGAGGCTGCCAGAAGGAAGTTCGCCTCGGAGGCGGGAGTGTCGAATCCGGCCGCCAACAGACGCTCGCGCAATCGCTGCCGTTCTCGCCGCACCGCCGCCCACGATGCCTCTGCATGCCCTACATCGGCGAACGCTGCTTCCGCCGCCGCCTGCGCGAGCACGCTGACGTTGTAGCTGTCGCGGGTCTTGTCGCGGATCGGCTCGATCAGCCCCGCGTTGCCGAGCAGGAAGCCGAAGCGCACGCCCGCCAGCGAATACCCCTTCGACAGCGTTCGGAGCAGCAGGAGGTTGTCGAAGCGATGGACGAGGCCCGTCAGGTCGTGCCGCAACGCGGGGTCCACGAAGTCCACGTACGCCTCATCCACTAGCAAGACCCCGCTGAGGCCCTCCGCCAACGAGGCAATGGCATCGGCATCGAGCAGCGCACCGGAAGGAGCATGCGGGTTGACTAGACACGACAGCCGAACGTCCTCGGCATTGAGTCGCGCTGCCAAGTCCGCCGGCGGCAGCCAGTCGTCGCCAAGTTCCACGGCCACCACCCGGCAATCTTGAATCGACGCCAGCACCGGATAGAGGGAGTAGCTTGGCGACGCCATGCCGAAGGCCGCACCGGGGTCCACGAAGGTCGTCAACGCCAGCCGCAAAGCCTCGTCGCCGCCGTTGGTTGCGACCACCTGCTCCGGTTGCAAGCCAAAGCGCTGAGCCGCAAGACGCCGGAAACCCAATGCCGTGGCCGGCGGATAACGGCGGAGCGCCGCGACGTCCACCGCCGCCAATGCCCGCGCCACGTCCGGCGAGGGCGGATACGGATTCTCGTTGGTGTTGAGCTTGATGACCGTGGCATCGGTGGGCTGCTCGCCATAGCCGTAGCCGGTCATGCGCTCGATGTTCGCCCGCTCGAAACTCATGCAGACGCCTCGTCGGACGGCGCATCCGCCGGCACCGCCGCGGCAGGCCCGAGCAGGAGCGCGAGCCACGTCGTTCCTGGATTGGCTTCCAGCGCGATCTTCAAGGTCATCGTCAGCGGAACGGACAGCAACATCCCCACAGGCCCCAGCATCCAGCCCCAGAACACCAACGACAGGAACACCACCAGCGTCGAAAGCCCAAGGCCCCGCCCCATGAAGCGCGGCTCGACGACGTTGCCGAAGCCGACATTGGTGACGGCAAACACTGCCGCCACCGCCGCCGCGTGCCACGCCCCGAGCTGCACCAGTGCCAGCAGCACGGGCGGCGCGGCGGCGATGAGACTGCCGATGGTGGGCACGTAATTCAGCAGAAACGCGAGGAGCCCCCAGAGTGCCGGAAAGTCGACGCCAATGATCCACATGGCCAGCCAAACGACGACACCGGTGGCGGCACTGATCGCCGTCTTGATGGCCATGTAGCGATTCACGTTCTCGGCAAAGCGGCGAAAGTGCGGCAGGTCGCGTTCCGGCACCTTCAGCACGGCCTTGAGCTTGGCGGGGAAGCTCGACGCTTCGCCGAGGATGAAGATCACCGTCAGCAGGATGAGGAAGCCGTTCGAGAGCACGTTGCCAAACCCCGCCAGCATGTTGCCCGCCAGCGTGAACGCCTGCGACGGATCGAGACCGTCCAAGGCCGAGACCTCGGACAGGTCAATGCCGAGCCGCAGCGCGAGTGCCGTGCCGCTGGCGACGAGGGAGTTCAGCCGTTCCCCATAGAACGGCATCTGCTCGCGAAAGTCGTCCACACTGCTTGCCACCACCGCCCCCACGCCCAGCAGAACGGCAATCAACGCCGCCACCACGCCGGCGATGGCGAGGCCCACAGGAACCCGGTGCCGTGCCATCCAGAACACCGGGGTGGCGGCGATGGTGGCAAGGAACGCCGCCAACAGAAACGGCACCATCAACTCTTCGGCAGCCTTGATGCCAGCCACCACCACCACAAAGGCGGCGAGCATCAGCAGGGGATTGCTGGCCGAGATCGGACCGGGGGACGCAGACACCGCTACGAGGATGCGCCTTCAGCAGAAGGCACGGCGGTTGGCAAGGCTTGGCAACTGCCCCCGCACTTCGGCCACCCGCGCGGGATCCACATCCGCCACCGCAAAGCCGTCGCCGCCTTCGCACGAGGCGATCACGTCGCCCCAAGGGTCCACGATCAGGCCGTGGCCCCAAGATTGGCGCCCCCGATGACCGTGGTCGCCATGCTGCGCCGGGGCGATCATGTAGCACTGGGTTTCGATGGCGCGTGCCCGCATGAGCACTTCCCAATGGTCCCGGCCGGTGGTGCGGGTGAACGCGCTCGGTGCGGTAAGGGCGATTGCGCCCATGTCAGCGAGGCGTTGGTACAGCGCGGGGAAGCGGATGTCATAGCAAACCGTGAGACCAAGGGCGCCGAACGGCGTCTGGGTGACTACCGCGCGATCGCCCGGTGCCGTGCCGCGTGACTCGAGCAGGCGCGTGCCGTCGGCCAAGTCCGCATCGAACAGATGGATCTTGCGATACAGCGCCGCGATCTCGCCGTCCGGCCCAAGGTGCACGCAGGTATTGTGGGCACGCCCATCGGCGGCTTGTTCGTGGAAGCCGCCGAACACCAGATGCACCGCCGAGTCCCGCGCCAAGGCCTGACAGCGAGCCAGGATCGGGCCGCCCTGCGGCAGCGGTTCAAGCCATTGGCGACGTTCGCGCTCGCTGCCGATGTAGGCGAAGGCCTCCGGCATGAACACCATCTTCGCACCAGCCTCGGCAGCTTCCCGCGCGAGCCCCAAGGCGCTCGCGAGATTCGCCTCGACATCCGATGTGGCGCACATCTGCACGATGCCAACGGAGGTGGTTTCACTCATGGTTGCTGGCCTCCCTCACGCCTGATTGCTCATTCCGCTTCCGCACCAAACTCCGGTTGTGTGCATTCCACTTGGTGCCCCAAGAACTCTTCAATCGCCGGCAGATTGAAGGCGTCGTCTTCCGAAACGAAACTGATGGCGACTCCGGAGGCGCCGGCGCGGCCCGTGCGGCCGATGCGATGCACATAGTCCTCGGCCTCCTCGGGCAACTGATAATTCACCACGTGGCTGATTCCTTCCACGTGGATGCCCCGCCCCGCCACGTCCGTCGCCACCAAGAGGTTGGTGTGCCCTTCCTTGAAGCGGTTTAGCGTGGCGATGCGCTTGCGCTGCGGAATGTCGCCCGCCAGCGCTTCACAGTCGACGCCGCGGCGCCGGAGGTCACGCACCAGGTTGTGAACCTGATCGCGGCGGTTGACGAACACCAGGGTGTGGTCTGGTTGCTCGCCCTGCACGAAGCGCAGCAGGATGTCGCGCTTGTTGCTTGCGTCCATCAGCCAGAAGCGCTGATCCACGGTGTCCACAGCCACCGACTCCGGTTCGATGGCGACGTGCTCTGGCTCCAGCGTCCACTGCCGCGCCAGATTCATCACGTCGGCATTGAACGTGGCGCTGAAAAAGAGGGTCTGTCGCGAGCGCTTCTTCGGCGTCTGATAGACGATGCGCCGCACGTCCGGGATGAAGCCCATGTCGAGCATCCGGTCCGCCTCGTCGATCACCAGCACCTCCACACGGCTTAAGTCCACCGACCGGCGCCGGACGAAGTCCAAGAGGCGCCCGGGTGTGGCGACGAGGATGTCGATGGGCCAGCGCCGAAGCTGCGTTTGCTGCTTCTCGAAGTCGATGCCGCCGACGGCGACGCCGATGACGGCGTCCGTGTAGCGGGCGAGATCTCTGGCATCCGCTTCGATCTGCAGCGCCAGTTCCCGCGTTGGCGCCAGCACCAGCGAACGGGCGAATCCGGGCGGATTGGGGCGTGCGAGCGGGTGCTCGATCTGACGCGCGAGGATGGTGATCAGAAAGGCTGCGGTTTTGCCGGTGCCGGTCTGGGCTTGTCCGGTTACGTCGTAGTCGGCAAGGCTGAACGGCAGCACTTCGCTCTGAATGGGCGTGCAGTCGGTGAAGCCGAGGTCATCGATCGCATCCATGACGGCGTGGGGCAACGCCAGATGGTGGAAGTTGACGATCGCTTCCGGGCTCGCTTCGGGGTTCGGTTCGCTCACGCTGCCTCCGTGGACTTTCTTGCGGATGCAAGCCGTATGCATAGGGCGAGCACATCTATGGCTGCCACCACTTCGTCAAGGGTTGCGAAGGTGGGGGCAATACGAATGTTGCGGTCGTCCGGGTCTTTGCCGCCCGGAAACGTCGCCCCGGCCGGCGTCAGCACGACGCCAGCATCGGCGGCAAGTGCGACGACCTCCTTGGCGAGACCAGGCTGCGTGTTGAGCGAGACGAAGTAGCCGCCCCGAGGCTTGGTCCAAGTGGCAAGGCCGGTGCCTCCCAAGCCTTGCTCCAACCCTGCCTGCACGGCCTCGAACTTGGGCTGTACCGACGCCGCATGGCTGTGCATGTGCTCCGTCAGGCGACCTTGGAGCAAGCGGGCGTGGCGCAATTGGTTCACTTTGTCTGGCCCGATCATGAAGGCCGAGAAGCGACGCTCCAAGGCGTCGAGCAACCTAGCCCCGCCGCCGACGAAGGCAACGCCGCTGCCGGCATGGGTGATCTTCGACGTGGACGCGAACATGGCAATGGCGTCTGCGGTTCCAGCGGCCCGTGCAAGGGGCAGGATCGGCGTCAGTTCCACCGGCGGCGATTCGAAGTCATGCACGGCATAGGCGTTGTCCCAAAGCACCAGAAAGCCGGGCGATGCGAGCTTGGGCAGGCGGGCGATGCGCTCCACCACTTCGGGCGAATAGGTGCTGCCGGTGGGGTTGGAGTGCTTCGGCACGCACCAGATGCAGCGGACGGCGGGATCGTCCCGCACTAACCGCTCGACGGCATCCATGTCCGGGCCTTCGTCCTGTATCGGCACCGCAACGGGCGCAATACCGAACGAGTCGGTCAGGGTGAAATGGCGATCGTAGCCTGGCACCGGGCAGATCGCCTTTGCCGGGCCGGCGTCGCGCCACGGCCTATGCAAGATGCCGTAGTGCATGGCGGCATCGAGCACATAGAACATGAGCGTAAGGCTGGCGTTGCCGCCGACGATCACGTCTTCGGGTGCCACGTCCAGAAGCTGGGCGCCGAGTTGCCGCGCCTCGGGAATGCCGCGCAGGTTGCCGTAGTTGCGCACATCCGTGCCGTCTTCGCCGGTGAAGTCGCCGTTTAGGATGCCGTCGAGCTGGTCGGAAAGGTCTAGCTGCTCCGCCGCTGGCTTGCCCCGGGTGAGGTCGAGCTTGAGATTGGCACCTTGCAACGCCGCGTATTGGCGCTCGAGTTCCTCGAGGGCCATCACGAGGCTTCCAAAGTCGGCTCGCGGGAAAGATGCACCCCCGCGGCTTCCGGCAAGCCCAGCATCACGTTGAGGTTCTGCACCGCAGCGCCGGATGCCCCCTTGCCGAGGTTGTCGTATCTCGCCACCAGCAACACTTGGTCGTCATGGCCGAACACGAAGAGATCCAGCTCGTTGCTGCCGTTGCGCTCCGTGGCCGAGAGAAAGCCGGCGTCCAGCGCCGCCTCCGGTACCGGATATCCGTGAACGTGGATGAAGGGTTCACCCGCATACCTCGCCCGAAGCACTTCGTGCACCTCGGCGGCTCCAGCACCGCCAAGCTCCCCAGCGGAGAGCGGCACCTGTACGAGCATTCCCTGGTGGAAGTGACCGACCGTGGGAACGAACAACGGCGGCGAAGCCGTCAGCGAATGCTGGTGCATTTCCGGCACGTGCTTGTGCTCCAAGGCCAGCCCATAGGGACGCACGCGCATGGCCTCTGAGTCGCAGGCCCGATATTTCGCGATCAGGCTCTTGCCGCCACCGGAATAGCCAGACACCGCATTCACCTTGAGCGGCGTCGTCGGCAGCAGCATCCCCGACTCGATTAGCGGCCGCACGGCAAGAATGAACCCCGTGGGATAGCAGCCGGGATTGCTGACGCGCCGGGCATCGCGGATGCGCTGGCGCTGTTCCGCCTCGAGCTCCGGCAATCCATACACCCAATCCGCGGCCACTCGATGCGCCGTACTCGCATCCAGGAACCGGCCCCCGGGCGCGAGTTCCACCGCCTGTCGCGCGGCGTCATCCGGCAAGCACAGCACGACCACGTCCGCCTGCCGCATCAACTCCCGTCGTCGGGAGTCATCCTTGCGCCACTCGTCCTCGATCCGGAGTACAGCAAGATCCCCCCGGCGAGCCAGCCGAGCGGCGATCTCAAGGCCGGTCGTACCAGCCTGCCCATCAATGAAGACGCTATGCACCACGGACGGGAGCGCAGCGGGAGAGGAGCTTCATGGCGCAATTGTAGCGAATGTGTGCAGTGCGCCCCGGCTCTGGCCTCGGGGGCTGCGCCCAACAGAGGTCTGACAAGCACACTCGCGCCGATGGCGAACCTCAACAGGGGCCAGGCCCGTCGTCCGAGTGGAAGGTCGTCTCGTCGCTTTCGAGCCATCGCGCGACCCGTGCGGCGGTGGTGGTTGCGCCCTCTCCCTTGAGATCGCATTCCCAGACGACGGCGACCCGCCAGCCTGATTCTTGCAGGCTGCGGGCGGCAGCCTTGTCGCGGGCTTGGTTGCCTTGGAACTTGCTGAGCCAATAATCGGGGCGAGTGGCTGGCGTGGTGGCAAAGCGGCAGCCTTCGTGGTGGTGCCAGAAGCAGCCGTGCACGAAGCAGACGGCGTTGAAGCGACGGAACACCATGTCGGGCTTGCCCGGGAGACCCTTGCCGTGCAGCCGATAGCGGAAGCCGCGGGCGTGAAGGCTTTTACGAAGCACCATCTCCGGCTTCGTGTCCTTGCCGCGGATGCTCGCCATGATGCGCGAGCGAGTGGCCGCATCCACCGTATCAGCCATGCGTCATGTCACATGCTTGGAAAGCGTCCTCGCTGTTCTCGGTTGGGGCAACCGGGCCATTTGGAACGCCACACTAAACAACCTGCCGCGTCACCGCCCGTGTCGAGTGGCCGAATGTCGGCAGGATTGCCGAGTGTCTCCCGGCCCCGCCGGCCACCAGCACGATCAGGTCGTTCGGCTCGGTGATGAAGCGCACGCCATCGCGCCCCCGCTCGCCGAGCAGGTGGTGCGGCAGGCGTTCGGCGAGAACGTCGATCATCGCTTCGGAAACCACGGCGCGGGGAACGATAGCGCGTTCGCTCAGGAACTCGCGCACCTTGGCCTTGGTGAAGCCGCCGGCGGCAATCACTTCCGCATGTTCCGGCCCAAGCACCACCACAGGCTGACCTTCGAGGTAGAAGTTGTTGGCGCCCGGGGAAGCCAGCGTACCGGCCACCGTGAGCAGGATTTCCTCGGCGTCGCGGCCGTAGTGGTCGTTGACGTTGTGTGGACCCTCCACGCCAAACACGGTCACGTGACTCTCGGCGGGGTCGAGGCCCAGCTCTTCGTGGTGCGATGGCCACGGACTCGCTTCGGCGTTTTCCGCAAAGCAGAACGCGTATTTGGCCGGCGAGCCCATCGTTGAACGATCGAGCACACCGGGCGAAGCGCCGCCGATGTTCACCAGGATCAAGCGCAAGGCACGCCCGATGGCGGCGTTGGCTCGATTGCCTTGGCCAAGGGCGTTGTAGGCACCGTTCATGTCGATTTCGCGGGCGATCGGGCCGCCCACCAGACAGGCGACGGTGCATGGATGCGTCGTGGATTGAACCGCCTTGAGGTTGAACTCCGGCGAGCACATGGCCCGCACCGCCGCCAGCACGACGGGGAAGTGGCTTGGCTCGCAGCCGGCCATCACGGCATTGGCGGCGATCTTGCCCAAGGTTGCGCGGCCAAGGCGCGGCTCGACGATGGCAGCAACTTCATCCGGGTCGCGCCCGGCGAGCATCGCCTCGCACCGTTCCGGCGTGGGAGGCAGCACCGGCAAGCCGTCGGTCCAGCCGCGACTCGAAAACACCCGGTTGATCGCCTCGATGCTGTTCGGTGCGCGGATGCGGTCCGGAGCGTCCGGGGCGTTGAACTCACTCCCCGCCAGGGAGTGATAGCGCTTGCCGCCAGCAGCGAGGGTCTTCTCCCGGTAGTGAACTTCGAGCGCCTCGGCATCACCCGAGAGAGCGTCGGCCACCTCGGCAAGGGCCCCCGCCGCAAACTCCGCGCATTCGTCGGAGCTCCGCTTCGCGAGCGGGTGCGGCACCACGACCATGGGAAGCCCGGGCAGCCCCCAGCCAACGGCCTCCGTCTTGGCGAGGCCAAAGAACTCGTCGGTGCAGATGGCGACACACGGAATGTCGCGTTTTTCGAGCTCGATCAAGTCATGGATACACCACGACGTGCAGGAGCCTCAGTCGCAGATGGCACCCACCACGGCATCACAGCCGTCGGTGAACTCCGCCGTAAAGGCGGCCGGCTGCGTTGCCTCCTTGAGAAACCAGCGAAACCTCTGCACGCCAAAGGATTCGGCGAGCCCCTGCTCAAGATGCTTGAGCAGCACGTCTGCGTTCTTCTTGTCGTTGGCAAAGAGCCCTACCGTGACATCCGGCCCCAGCGTGACACGCGGCGTCAAGGGCGCCGAAATCACCTCAAAGGCCCCGCACGGATTCATCAGTTCCATCACTCGCTCCGGCTTGCTTCAGGCAGCGACAAGCCACCCACATTGCGTCCCGATCCTAACAGCCCCGTCGCAGTATCCAGCAGTCTCCCACTGGCGCGATGCCCCGCGAGACTTCACAATTCGCGGCCAACTTGCTGAAGCAGGCAGGCGCAGTGGCCCTAGTACCGATTCAACAGCAAGCCCTCTCTTGGGCGGTCGAGGAGTCGGGCATCTCGGTGGCGGATATCGACCAACACCTCCGGGTTCCGGCCGGCACTGTTGACGGCTGGATCGGGGGGCGAGGACAGCCGAACAGGACGCAGTTCAAACGCCTCAAGTCACTGCTCAAGCGCCCAGCATCGGTCTTCTTCATGGATACGCCGCCTGAAACCGCGGAATCAGCCGTAGCCATGCGGTTCGCCTTCGGGGCAACCAGTCGTTCCAGGTCGCCAGAGGAAAGACAGGCGATCCGCGACGCTTCCAGGGTCCGCAAATTCGTCGGCGACATCAGACGCGACCTCAAACAGGGCTCCCCGGCAATCCCCTCCGCATCTACGAATGAGGACCCAGAGGAAGTCGCAACGACCATCAGAAACGGACCTTTGAACGTCCCGATCGAAGAGCAGATGTCTTGGGCCTCCCCCACGGAGGCTTTCAAGCGTTGGCGGGCCTTGATCGAAGGGATGGACATCCTGGTCTTCCTTTACTCGCTTGGCGAGCGCTCGGCGAGGGGCTTCTCCTTCGCGACCGACCCGCCCCCGGTCATCGGGATCAGCACCACATGGCACGCATCGGTTCGGGTGTACACCCTTCTGCATGAGTTCGGCCATGTCCTCACCCGAACCAGCTCGTCCTGTACCGAGGACACGGTCGGGCGCCCGACCGAGGACCCTGTTGAGCGCTGGTGCGAGAGTTTCGCGGCATCCTTTCTGATGCCCCGGCACGAAGTCCGCACACTCATTGGCCGGCGCAACTCCACCGACCCGATTGCGACCGCCACGTGGCTGGCCGGTAGGCTATCCGTCAGTCGGAAATCGGCATTGCTGAGGTTGGTGGAGCTTGGAGCCGCCCAGTGGGGGGACTTCCGGCGTCTTGAGTCCCGGTTCGAGCGCAAGAGTGCTGGGGGGCGCGCCGACCCAGCGAACCCTCGTACACGCGACGTCACAAGGCGAGAGACGTATGGGCGTTGTCTTTCGACAGTCCGCTCGGCACACGATGGCGGCCTGGTGAGCGAGGCTGACATTCGAACCTACCTGCGGATGTATCCCGACGAGCTAAAGTGACGTGGACATCTCAGAAGGTGCCACGTATTGGGTTTTCGACACATCCTCGCTAATCAACGTGAAGGAACTGATCAAGCCTGCGTACCGGGCGTACGTCCTGGACGCGCTGGCGCATCGGTGCCAGACGGGGCATGTTCTGTTCCCTCCGGAGGTTGTCGATGAACTGAACAACGGGATCAAGCGAGGCAGGCCCGACGCGCCACTTTGGTGGGCGAAGGCGAACAGGCAGCAGGGGTGCCGGCTCGGACGATGCTACGACGAGCTGGTCGCGGTGATGAATCACGCCGTTGCCAAACTCACAGCCGACCCGGACCAGACTGGAGGCGAAGACGACGCAGACCCCCACGTGCTCGCCACGGCACTGAAAGTTGCGTCACGAGGCGGCGAACCCATCGTCGTAACCCAAGAGTCACGCAAGTCCTTCCCGCAAGTGCCGCTCAACGTTGCTGCAGGCTCCCTGGGACTTCCTTCGGTGACCCTATACGCGGGCTTGATCTCGATGGGCGTCTGGCAGGACCACATGCGAAACTGACGGCTTCAACTCGGACGTGGGAAAGAGCGGTCTGCAACGTCGGGAGGTAAACCCGGCCAAGGGCCAGAGATCGAGGTGCGGCGGGATGGCCTTCACCGGTGCCGTAGCGGAGTCATTCGCGTGCGCTTGATAGGCCAAGGCCCCCCGCATCGCGGCATTCGATGTTGAGTTGGCCGGCGAGGCCGGCGTGGCGGTGCTCGCCGATTCGGCGCATTTCGTCAGACTGCATCATCCTCAGCATGGCGGCTCGGCTTGGGTACATGGCGATGGCTGCCACGTCCCAGAGGTCTTCCACTTCGCCGATGGTGAGGCGCTCGATTTGGGCGCTGAACACGATGCTGCCGCCGAGTTCGGCGATGAGTTGGGACACGCCTTGGGCGTAGAGGCCGTAGGCTTCCCTACCTGTCAGGTCTGAGGGGCGGCCGTCGGCGTATTCCGCCTTCGGGCGGAACTTCAGCAAGTTGAGCATGTAGATGGGACCGTCGGCGCCTGGCTCGGTGAATCCAGCCATCTGCTCTTGGTTCGGCGTCAGACTGTTCTGGACTTCCATTCGTGTTCCCTTGCGTCGGTGGTGAGGATGACTGGGCTGCGAGGCTTACCGCACGCTCGGCGGCTCGCAAACGAAGCCGGCGGCGGCCTCCAATGCGGTTGCGAGTTCAATGAGCCGCCCTTCGCCCAAGTGGGGGCCGATGAGTTGGAACGACTCTGGGAGGCCGCCTGAAGAAAGCCGCAAGGGGAGGGTGATGGAGGGGTGGCCGGAGTAGTCGAAGGGTGCCGTGAAGGAGATGAACTCGGCGCGGTTCTCGGTTTCGGCGGAGTCGGGGCGCGGGATGCGGCCGCCCGCGTCCACTTTGGGCGTGGGCGTCGTCATGCACGGGGCGATCAAGGCGTCCACTTCCGCGAGCAACGCATCGAGTCCGTCGCGGAAGACCACGCGCCGCCGTTGCAGCGCTTCGTAGTCGTCCGCGGTCGAGCGGCGGCCAAGTTCGATCAGACCCTTGAGCGCAGGGCCGTAGTCATCCGCTCGACTCGGATACCACTCGGCATGCGCGCGGGCGCATTCGACGCCGCAGGTGATGGCCCAGTTGCTGGCCAAATCGTCGAGCGGCGGAATGGTCACTTCCTTCACCACGCCGCCGAGGTCTTGCACAAGCGCCGTAGCGGCTTGGATCACTGCCGTCACCGATTCATCGACGCCTTCCGTGACATAACGCCAATCCACGCCGATGGTGACGCCGGCGAGGTCTTGCCGACGCAGCGTGGGATAGGCCGGCACCGGTGCCTCAAGCGAAGTGGAATCGTTCGGATCGTGCCCCGCCATCGCCTGCAACATGCGCGCCGCGTCTTCCACCGAGCGGGTCATCGGGCCGATGTGGTCGAGGGACTCTGCTAGCGGGAACACGCCATAGCGGCTGACGCGGCCATAGGTGGGCTTGATGCCGACCAAGCCACACGCGGCGGACGGGAAGCGAATGCTGCCGCCGGTGTCGGTGCCGATCGCGCCGTGGGCGAGCCCGGCCGCCACCGCGACGCCCGAACCGGAGGAGGAAACGCCGGTCCAATGCTCGGGATTCCACGGGTTGCGAGGCGGCACGATTTCAGGATGGTGCTCGCCATAGGCACCCTCCGTGAGCTTCACCTTGCCGAGCACGACGGCGCCGGCGGCTTCTAGGCGCTCGACCACCGTGGCGTCGTAGTCCGGGCACCAATCGACCATCACCTTGGTGCCGCTGGATGTCGGCAATCCCTTGGTGAAGAGAAGGTCCTTCAACGCAATGGGCGCCCCATGCAGCGGGCCCAACGGCTCGCCCTTGGACCGCCGCCCGTCCAACTCCTCCGCACGCTCGAGCGCCCGTTCGCCCAGTACCATCTGGTAGGCACGAGTCTCCGGCTCCAGCACCTCAATGCGCCCGAGCATGTGCTCCACCACCTGCACGGCGCGCAATTCGCCGCTCTTGGACCGCCGTGTGATGTCGGAAAGCGAGAGGAAATGCAGGTCGGTCATCGCTTGGGACCTCTGATTCAAGCCCGGTTGCAGTCAATCGTCCTTTGGCAAGGCGAGAGTCCTAGGAGTGAGGGATTCTGCTCTCGCTCGCGATAGGCGCAGGAAAGCAAAGCCTCCCTCTTGAGCGGGCCTAGCCCTCCAGACCCCGCTCAGCCCGGCGCCAGCTCGAAGATCTTGCCCGGGTTCAGGATGCCCTTCGGATCAAGCGCCCGCTTCAGCGTTCGCATCAGCGCCACTTCCTCGCTGGTGCGGGAAAGATGCAGGTACGGCTTCTTCTCCAAACCCACGCCATGCTCCGCCGAGACCGAGCCGCCGATGGCGTGCAGCGGCTCATAGACGGCACGCTCCACACCCTCCCGCGCCGACTCCTCGCTGTCGCCAGCGCTGATGGCGAAATGGATGTTGCCGTCGCCAATGTGGCCGAAGGTGAAGTTGGTGTAGTCGCCGAACGTTGCCTTCAGGCGTCGGTTCACTTCTTCCACGTAGCCCTCCATCTTCGAGAGCCTCATGCTCACGTCGAAGATGAAGTTCGGGTCGAAGTGCGTGGTCTGTTCCACGTCGTCGCGGATGGCCCACATTTCCTGCCGCTGGGCTTCGCTGGTGGCCACCGCGGCGTCTGCAACGAGCCCCTCTTCGTAGGCCTCCGCCAGCGCGCTCTCCATGCGCGCATGGTCGCCTTCGGGATCGCCGCCCATGGTCTCGATGAGGGCGTAGTAGGGATAGTCCTGCGACAAAGGCGGCTTTTGCTTGGCCGGGGGCGTGGTGACGAGGCGGTAGAACTCGTTCCACAGCACTTCGTAGGCGGAGAGAGCGCCGCCAAGCTTCGCATCCATGGTCTTGAGCAGTTGCCCTACCTTGTCGAAGCCGTCGAGCGCCGCGAGCACGGTCGCCTGGCTGCGCGGCCTCTCGCGCAGGCGCAGCACGGCGCGGGTGACGACGCCGAGTGAGCCCTCGCTGCCGATGAACACCTGCTTGACGTCGTAGCCGGCGTTGTTCTTGATCATGCGGTTCATGGACGAGACCACGGTGCCGTCGGCCAGCACGGCCTCCACGCCAAGCACCATGTCGCGGGTCATGCCGTAGCGGATGACGCGATTGCCGCCGGCGTTGGTCGCGATGTTGCCGCCGATGGTGCAACTGCCGCGACCGCCGATGTCGAGCGGATACATAAGGCCGTGGTCGTCGGCACGTTCCTGAATGGCCTGCAGGACCACGCCGGCCTGGACGGTCATGGTGCGATCCACCACGTTCACGTCCTCGATCTGGTTCATGCGCTCGAGCGACAGCGCGATGTCATCCGGTGCACTGATGGCACCTTCCACCAGCCCCGTGAGGCCGCCGTGGGTGACGACGCTTTGCCCCGCCTTGTTACAGAGCTTCAGGATGCGGCTCACCTGCTCGGTGTCGCGGGGGCGCACGATGGCTCGTGCCTGGATGCCGTCGCTGCGCCAGATGCCGCTGGCGCGGGAGGACACTTCGTCGCCGGTAAGAAGCCCGCCGGGGCCGGCAATCGCCGCCAGTTCGTTCAGCAAATTACTCATAGTTCTCCTCCCTCACGGGCCGTCGCCACCGGCGCGGAACTCTCGCGCGCCATAGCGAAGCTGGTAGCATCGCCAACCCCGCTCTGCGGCGCAACTCTTTCCGCGACATCAGGGAACGTCACGGAACGAACGCGAACGGCGATGCAGGCGAGGGCAACGGAACCGAAGGCGCGACGTGAAAAAGTACCCGCCCACCGCAAAGGAACTGCGCGAGTGGATGGACCGCAAGGGTCTGTCGAACAAGGATGTGGCCAAGGCGCTGCGCCTGTCCGACGGCCGCGCCGTGCGATTCTGGACGGCGAAGCAGGAACCGCGCCAGATCCCCTATCCGAGCTGGTACACGCTGCGCCACAAGTTCGGAAAGTAAACAATCTACGCCAGCCTCGGGAGAGAAACGTGCCCACTGAAGCCTCGCGGATGCCCGCGACCAGCCTTGCCGCCGTACCGGGACGCCGCAACGCCACCCTAGACCTCGCTCGCGAAATCGAGCGTCGCGGATTTCCGGGGATCTATTGCCCGTCCATGAGCGATGGCCTCGCGCTTTGCGAAGCGCTGGCCCTCGTCACGAACGAGATTCGCTTCGGCACCAGCATCGCGCCGATCTACACGCGGCATGTGCAGGATTTCGCCCAGGGCGCGAGCTTCATCCACGAGGTTTCCGGCGGGCGCTTCGACTTCGGCGTCGGCGTCAGTCATGCGCCGGCGATGGATCGTCTCGGTGTCTCCCGAGGCAAGCCGCTCGCGGACATCCGGCGGTTTGTGGACGAGATCAAGGCCGTGCCGAGGGCGGGCGAGCTGCCACCCATCATCCTCGCCACCCTGCGGCGCCGGATGATCGCGCTTGCCGAGGAAATTGGCGACGGCATGGTGTTCGCCAACGGTGCCCGCTCGCACATGGCCGAGTCGCTGAGCGTACTCGGGGAGTCGAGCTTAAGCGGCGACGGCTTCTTCATCGGCAACATGATCCCGACGGTGGTGAGCGACGACCGTGCTGCCGCCATGGCGCGCAACCGACGCACGCTCGCGAGCTACGCGATGCTGCCGAACTACCGCAACTACTGGAAGGAAGCCGGCTACGTCGAAGAGATGGAGGCGGTGGAAGCGGCGATGGCGGCTGGCGAAACGGACCGCATCGGCGATTGCCTTTCCGACCGCTGGCTGGCGGACACGACGCTGTTCGGCACGGCAAGCGAAGTGCGCGAAGGCATCGAGGCATGGTTCGACGCCGGCATCAAGACGCCCATCATCGTCCCTTCCTCCGCCAGCGGCGGCCAGTTCCAGGCCTTCGACGAGTTCTTCGCCATCTGGGATTGACGCGAAAAACTTGCATCGTGTCGGCGACGGTGGCGGGCGAAAGGGAAGCGCGCGTGACCATCTCGCCGGAGCGAGGCAGCATTCGATGCTGGCTCATTCGCCATGGCAAGGCGGTGGGTGCGAGGCGCGACGATCTAACGCGACCCCTCGCCAAGCGCGGGCGCGCCGATGCCGCCTCCATGCGGGCATGGATGCTGGCGCAACACCCGAACGACTTGCCTCAACTGTGGGTCTCAAGCCCTGCCCGCCGCGCTCGCGAAACCGCAGAACTGCTCGCCGGCGGCGATGTGGTTTTGGAACCGAGTCTGTACGGCGCGTGGGAGGGAGAGTTCCTCGCGGTGATGGCAGCGACGCCGCTCGCAATCCGCTCTGCAGCTTTCGTCGGCCACAACCCCACATTGGGCAGCTTGTTTCATTCCTTGTCTGGCCGAGCGGGCGCGCCGACACCGTACCCGACCCTAGGCACCGCCCTGTTCGAGCTGCCGCAAGGCTGGGAGCATCCCGAACGGGCACGTTTGCTCGACTTCAAGTCGCCGAAATCGATGCCGCTCGCGGATTAGCGCTGCCGCGGCAGCAAATCGAGGGTTGGCTCAGAGCCGGACAAGGCAGGCGAGCCTTTACAATGCCGGCGTTCAAGTACGGGAGGAGGAACGCCGTGGGACCACTTCAAGGATTTCGCGTCATCGAGCTGGCTGGGATCGGCCCAGGCCCTTTCTGCGGGATGATGCTGTCGGACATGGGCGCCGAGGTGATTCGGGTGGATCGGGTTGGCCGGGGCGCCAGCCGGCGGCCGAACGATGTGCTGGCGCGCAATCGGCGTTCGATTGCCATCGACCTGAAGCAGCCGGAAGGCGTGGAAGTGGTGCTGCGGCTGGTCGAGTCGGCCGATGCGCTGTACGAGGGGTTTCGCCCCGGCGTAACCGAGCGCTTGGGCCTCGGTCCCGACGATTGCATGGCGCGCAACGAGCGGCTTGTCTATGGCCGCATGACCGGCTGGGGGCAGGAAGGGCCGCTGGCGCACGCAGCCGGGCACGACATCAACTACATCGGCCTCGCCGGCGCCCTGCATGCCATCGGCGAGCCCGGTGGCAAACCGGTGCCGCCGCTCAACCTGATCGGCGACTTCGGCGGCGGCGGCATGCTCCTGGCCTACGGCCTCGTGTGCGGGATGCTCGAAGCGTCGCGCTCCGGCAAGGGACAGGTGGTGGACGCGGCGATGGTGGACGGTGCGGCGTCGCTCATGGCGATGTTCTTCTCCATGGGGCGGGGCTTTCGCGACGAGCGCGGCAGCAACATGCTCGACGGCGGTGCCCACTTCTACAACACCTACGAGACCTCCGACGGCAAGTATGTGTGCGTCGGCTCCATCGAGCCGCAGTTCTATCAGTTGCTGGTGGAGAAGTCCGGCGTCGATCCGAACCGCTTCGGCACCCAGATGGCGAACGACCAGTGGCCGGACTTCAAGGGTGAGCTGTCGGAGATATTCCGCAGCCGCACCCGCGACGAATGGTGCGAGATCATGGAAGGCTCCGACGTGTGCTTCGCGCCGGTGCTGTCGGTGTTCGAGGCACCGGACCATCCCCACAACCAGCACCGCAAGACGTTCGTCGAGGTGGACGGCGTAACCCAGCCGGCCCCTTCCCCTCGCTTCAGCCGCACCGAACCCGCAATCTCGCACGCGGCACGCTCGCCGGGGGAGGATTCCCACGCCGTGCTCGCAGCCGCCGGCTTTGCCGACGACGAAGTGGCAAGGCTGGTGGAAGCTGGCGTAGTGGACGCCGCAGCCGCATAGGGCGTCTAGGGGAGCGCCCCTTCGTCTGACACTCCTCCCTTGTGGGGGAGTCGATTGAGGGGCCTCCTCCTTGCTCGGACGGGCTTGCGGGAGTGGCGCGAGCCCGGCAAACACGCAACCTCCGAGCCAACGACTTGGCGCTACAATCGCCGCATGATCATCGTTCACGGCACCATGCCCATCAAGCCCGACTGTCGGGACCAGGCGCTGAGCCTGGCGCGGGAAATGTCGGCGGCGACGCAAGCCGAGGACGGGTGCATTTCCTACGATTTCTACGTGGGCTTAAGCGATCCCAACACCCTCGTCCTGCTCCAGGAATGGGAAAGCATGGAGGCACTGTCGGCGCATTTCCGAACCCGCCACCTGCGCGAGTTCCTGCGCGAACTCCCGAACGTCGTGGCCGGCGCCATCGTCACCCGCCGCTACGCTGTCCGAGGCACCATCGCAGGTGGTGACGCCATCGCGGACGACGAAGCGGATGACCTTCCCGACCACCCGCCAGCACCACCGATCATCCATTGACGGCTCTTAAGCGACGGCTGCGTTTCCTTTGCGCGGCCTTTGCGCTCGCGGCCCTGGCGTCGTGCAGCCCGACGGACACTCTGGTGCTGGCGGACGGCTCCGAGCAGCCTTGGCGCACGCTGGAGGGCGATTGGCTGCTGGTGAACTACTGGGCCAAGTGGTGCGCCCCGTGCCGCGTCGAGGTGCCGGAACTGAACGAGATGCATGAGGCCGGCACGACCGTCCTTGGGGTCAACTTCGATGGTCTGGCCGGAGCGGAACTGCACGCCGACATCACAGACCTCGGCATCCGCTTCCCGGTGGCACTCTATGACCCGCGCGAGCGCTGGGAAGCGGCGCGCCCCGAGGTGCTCCCCACGACGTTGATCGTCGCTCCGGACCGCAGCCTGCACGCGGTGCTGGTGGGGCCACAGAGTCGCGAGTCGCTCATGGCAGCGATGGGGAACGGTCCGGACGATCCACGAGGGTCTCCCCCGAAATCGCCATAGGCAGGACTTGGGTCAGGGGTGAGCGGGCTGGGTCACGGCTCGAGTGAGGTACGCGGCGGCTTCCTCTAGGGAAAGCTCGCGTGTTTCCGAACCGTCGCGGCGGGCGTACTCGACGATGCCCTTCTTGAGGCCGCGCTCGCCAACCGTTATGCGGTGCGGGATGCCAATGAGGTCCGCATCGGCGAACTTCACGCCAGGGCGCTCGTCGCGGTCGTCGAGCAGCGCAGCGACCCCGGCCGCGGAGAGCTCGTCGTAGAGATGCGATGCCGCAGCATCCACCGCAGTGGATTTGCGCCCGGTTAAGGCGACGATATGTGTCGTGAACGGAGCGATTGAAGTCGGCCACACAATGCCCCGTTCGTCGTGGCATTGCTCTACCACAGCGGCCACGGCGCGCGACACGCCGAAGCCATAGCAGCCCATGATGGGTGTGACGGCACGGCCATCCTGGTCCTGCACCGCCACTCCCATCGATTTCGTGTACTTGTCACCGAGCTTGAAGATGTGGCCCACCTCGATGCCGCGGCGGAAGCTCAGCGGCCCGCTGCCGTCTGCTGCCATGTCGCCAGGCAAGACTTCGCGGATGTCTGCAACGCGCACGCTGCCGATGTCGCGCTCCCAGTTGACGCCGACGTGGTGCTTGTCGTCCTCGTTGGCGCCGCAGACGAAACTCGTCATGGCGGCGGCGGTGCGGTCGGCGATGATCGGCAGCGCGAGCCCCACCGGCCCCAATGATCCTGGGCTCGCGCCAACTGCGGCTTCAATCTCCGCGTCGGTAGCGAAGGTCAGCGGCCGGCGGATGCCGGCCAGGCGCGCAGCCTTGGCCTCGTTCAGATCGTGGTCGCCGCGCACGATCAGGGCCGCAAGCGCTGGCGTTTCCTCGTCCGTCTCTGCGTGGACGATCAGAGTCTTGACGCATCGCGACGCCGGCAGTCGCAAATGCTCGCTCACGTCGGCGATGGTCTTCATGCCCGGTGTCGGCACCGTTGCCATCGGCTCCACCGGTTGGTCATCGGCGAGGCCCGGCGCTTCGGCCTTCTCGAGGTTCGCCGCGTAATCGCTTGTCGGACTGAAGGCGATGGTGTCTTCGCCTGAACCTGCGAGCACGTGGAACTCGTGCGAATCGCCGTCTCCCATGGCACCGGGATCCGCTTCCACCGCGCGAAAGTCGAGCCCCAAGCGGCGCAAGATCGCGGAGTAGCAATCGTGCATGGCGGCGTAGGCGGCCTCGAACGACGCGTCGTCGAGATGGAACGAGTAGCCGTCCTTCATCAGGAACTCGCGCGCCCGCATGAGGCCGAAGCGCGGTCGGATTTCGTCGCGGAACTTGGTTTGGATGTGGTACAGGTTGCAGGGCAGGTGGCGGTAGCTCGTCACAACGCGACGAAAAAGGTCGGTTACGACCTCCTCCTGGGTAGGGCTCAGGCAGTATTCGCGCTCGTGGCGGTCGGTGAAGCGCAGCATCTCCGGCCCCATCGTGTCCCAGCGTCCGCTCTCGCGCCACAGCTCCGCTGGCTGCACCACCGGCATCAGCACTTCCTGTGCCCCGGCGCGCGTGAGTTCCTCACGGACGATGGCCTCGATGCGCGTCAACACCCGCAAACCGAGAGGCAGCCAGGTGTAGGCACCGGTGGTGAGGCGGCGAATGAAGCCGCCCCGCACGAGCAGGATGTGACTCGCCACCTCCGCATCCGCCGGGGCTTCACGGAGGGTGGGGATGAGGAGTTGGCTGCTTCTCATTGGCGGGCCTCGTAGGGGCGAGGCATGTCCTCGCCCGTGTTTGCATCTTGAACGGCCTCGGTTCGCGGCATTCCACCCCAGCGAACTGCCATCGCGCCTTCGAGGGCGCGCCTCCACGTGCGACCGAAAGGGTCGCCCCCTACATCAAGTTTGGCGAGGCCCAACGCACCGGAGCCTGCCCTGCCGGCAGGCGTGGTTGTTTGCTGCGCAGCCCCCGAGTTCGGGAGCAGTCGCTATGCCATGTCGCGCAGGCGCTTGAGCGGACGGACGCGGATGACCGTTTGCGCCGGCTTGGCGGCAATCACGATCTCCTCCCCCGTGGCGGGGTTGCGGCCGGTCTTTTTCTTCTGCGCCTTGCGCTTGGCGCGACTGATCTTGAACAGCCCCGGCAAGACAAACTCCCCGGCGGCGCGGGAGCGGACGTGCCGTTCGATGACGCTTTCGAGTTCCGAGAGGACGGATTCGACCTGTCCCTTGGACAGTTCCGTCCGCTCGGCCATCTCCTGCACCATCGCCGCCTTGGTCATCCTCTCCTTGATGGCGGGAGGACGCTTCGGGCGTTTGGGCTTGGTTTCGGATTTCGCGGCGGGGGTTCGAGCCATGAGCGCTTCCTCGTGTGCTGTGCCTGCTTCGGGCATCCGGCGTCTGTCGGGAAACGTGGCCCGAACATGCCGGGAACCGCACCCATCCGATGAAGCCGATCCGATCGGAAACGCTTTATACTTGATTGGTTTGCCAAAGCCAAGATCGCCCCTTGAAAAAAACGCAAATTCGTGCTTTTGAAGCACGTCTGCAGGTCGCTTGTAGCCGGTCTGCCGCGCGTTTCGAGCGGCGGTGATCCACACGTTGCGTTAAGAGGAGTCTCTCGCCAGTGCCTATCTACGAGTACGCCTGCCGCGCGTGTGGCCACGCGTTCGAGACCATGCAGAAGGCGTCCGAGCCGCGTCTCACAGTTTGCCCGGCGTGTGGCGCGCCGCAACTCAAGAAGCTCCTGAGCGCCCCCGTCTTCCGCCTCAAGGGCAGCGGCTGGTACGAAACCGACTTCAAGTCGGGGGACAAGAAGCGCAATCTCGCTGGCGAAGGCGCCGCTGAGGCTGGAACGAACGGTGCCAAGAGCGACTCCGACGCCAAGCCGGCGGCGGACGCAGCAAGCAAGGCAAACGGCGGTGACAAGCCCGCTAGCGACGCTGGGGGCAAGTCCTCCGACGCTTCCGGGACCGCGAGCAAGGCAACGACATAACCGACCCGAAGGCCGCGCCCCGCGGCCCCCAAGGAATCACCATGCGACCTCACTCGCGCTCGCACTACTGCGGCGAGATCACCGCTGCCAACATTGGCGACACAGTCGAAATCACGGGCTGGGTGCATCGCCGTCGCGATCACGGCGGCGTCATCTTCCTCGACGTGCGTGACCGCACCGGTGTCGTGCAGCTCGTGTACGACCCCGACACCGAGCAGAGCTTCGCGATCGCCGATCGGGTGCGCAGCGAGTTTGTCCTGCACGCCATCGGCCGTGTCCGCGCCCGACCGGAAGGGGCCGTGAACCCTGACATGGCGACCGGCGAGATCGAAATCCTTGGCAGCGATCTGACGATTCTCAACGCCTCCGCAACGCCGCCGTTCCAGCTCGACGAATACTCAGACGCCGGCGAAGACGTGCGGATGCGCTTTCGCTATCTCGACCTCAGAAGGCCGGAGATGCTGGCGAGGCTGGCGTTTCGCTCCCGCGCCGCCAGCGAGGTGCGGCGCTTCCTCGAAGGCGAGGGCTTCTGGGAGATCGAGACACCGACGCTGACCAAGACGACACCCGAAGGAGCGCGCGACTACCTCGTGCCGAGCCGCACCCATCCGGGCCAGTTCTTCGCCCTGCCGCAGTCGCCGCAGCTCTTCAAGCAGCTCCTGATGATGGCCGGTGCGGACCGCTACTACCAGATCGCCCGTTGCTACCGCGACGAGGACCTTCGCGCCGACCGTCAGCCTGAGTTCACTCAGATCGACATCGAAGCGTCCTTCGTCAGCGAGCGCGAGGTGATGGACATTGGCGAGCGCATGGTGAGGACGCTGTTTAAGAACCTCTTGGACGTGAATCTGCCGGAGTTTCCGGTGCTGAGCTATCACGACGCAATGAGTCGCTTTGGGAGCGACGCTCCAGACTTGCGCAATCCACTCGAGCTCGTGGGCATCGACGATCTCGTTGCCGACGTGGCGTTCAAGGTGTTCGCGGGCCCAGCGCAGGACCCGAGCGGACGCGTCGTGGCGCTCTGCGGCCCCGGCGCGGCTGCGCGGCTGTCTCGGCGGGAACTCGACGACTACGCCGGCTTCGTTGCCCGCTACGGCGCTGGCGGACTCGCCTACATCAAGGTCAACGACCGCGGCCAGGGGCTCGATGGCCTGCAGTCGCCGATTCTCAAGTTCCTGGGGGCAGACGTGGCCGAGGCGATCCTCGATCGCGTCGGTGCCGTGGACGGCGACATCGTCTTCTTCGGCGCCGACCGCGCCAAGGTCGTACACGACGCGATGGGTGCCTTCCGCGACGAACTCGGTCGTGTTCTGGATCTGGTGGAAGACCGCTGGGCGCCGCTCTGGGTGGTGGACTTCCCCATGTTCGAGGAAACCGAGCGCGACGGCCTCACACCGGCGCACCACCCCTTCACGCAGCCGGCCGGCACGCCCGAGGAACTGCGGGCGAACCCCGGCGCAGCTTTGGCGCACGCGTACGATTTCGTGCTCAACGGCGTCGAGATCGGCGGCGGCTCCCTGCGCATCCACGAAAGGGCCATGCAGGAGGCGGTGTTCGACGCGCTCAGCATGGGGCAGGAAGCGGAGGTCAAGTTCGGCTTCCTGCTCGACGCGCTTCGCCACGGTTGCCCGCCCCACGGCGGCATCGCCTTCGGCTTCGACCGGCTCGTAATGTCGCTCTTGGGCACGGATGCGATCCGCGACGTGATTGCGTTTCCGAAGACGCAATCGGCGGCGTGCCTGATGACGTCCGCACCGAGCTCGGTGGACGAGCACCAACTGCGCGACTTGCACATCCGCGTTCGGTAATCTCCCTTGCTAGCAGTCTGTCGGACTTGGCAATGGACGGGCCTTCGGAGGGAGGGCGTCCCGCCCTCCATCGCGCCGCAAGGCGCGCAGAACACTCGGTGACGAACAAAAGATGCGCGCCCTTGCGGGCGCGACGGAGGGCGGGACGCCCTCCCTCCGAAAGATTCCTGCTGACAAACTGCCGATGCGCCTTCAGGGCGCGATAGGGAGGCGAGAAGCCCTCCCTTAAGAGGAGAAGGAGCTCAAGCGGTGGCCGGACATTCCAAGTGGGCCAACATCAAGCACCGCAAGGCGCGGCAGGATGCCAAGCGCGCGAAGATCTGGACCAAGGTCATTCGCGAGGTGACCGTGGCCGCGCGCCTGGGCGGCGGCGACCCTGCGGACAATCCACGACTTCGCGCCGCGGTGGACGGCGCTTTGTCGGTGAATATGCCCCGCGACACCATCGACCGCGCCATCGCCCGCGGCGCCGGTGGCCATGATGGCGGCGATGTCGAGGAACTGGTGTACGAGGGCTATGGCCCCGGCGGCGTCGCCATCCTCGTCGAAGCCATGACCGACAACCGCAAGCGCACTGCGGCGGAGGTGCGCCACACCTTCAGCAAATACGGCGGCAATCTCGGCACCGACGGTTCGGTGGCGTATCTGTTCAGCCGCCGCGGCATCATCGGCCTCGCACCCGGCACCGACGAGGACCTAGTGATGGAGGTGGCGCTGGAGTCCGGTGCAGAGGATATCGAAAGCGACGAAGACGGTCGCCTTTCGGTGATCACAGAACCCGCCGACTTTGGCCCGGTTCTCGATGCCCTACGGGAAGCCGGCCTCGAGCCCGAACACGCCGGCACGGTCATGTCGCCGAGCGTCACCAGCCCCTGTGATGAAGACACGGCCGCCAGCGCCCTGCGCCTGATCGACGCCCTCGACGATCTCGACGACGTGCAGAGCGTGCACTCCAACGGCGATTTCCCGGACAGCGTGCTCAATCTGGGTTAGGGCGCGTGAACGGCAGCCGCAAGCGGCGCATCCTCGGCGTCGATCCGGGTTCCCGCGCCACCGGCTACGGCATCATCGATGCAGAGGGCCGCCGCCTCGGCTACGTCACAAGCGGCCGCATTCGCACCACCCAAGGCCCGTTCCCGAAACGCCTCGCCGACATTTACCGAGGCATGGCTGGGGTGCTCGCCGAGTTCGCGCCAGACGAGTTCGCCATCGAAGAGGTGTTCGTCGCCGGCAACCCGCAATCCGCCATCAAGCTGGGGCAAGCGCGCGGTGTCGCCATCGCCTCCGCCGTGGCTGCTGGCGTCGAGGTCTCCGAGTACGCGGCCCGGCGCGTCAAGCAGGCCGTGGTCGGCACCGGCGCTGCCGACAAGCAGCAGGTGCAGCACATGGTGCAGGTTCTCCTCGCGCTCGACGGCCCCCCGACCGAAGACGCCGCCGACGCCCTCGCCGTCGCCATCTGCCACGCCAACAGCACTGCTGGAGTCGCGGCATCTAGGTGATTCCTGGAAATGCCGCGCTCCGACGACCACCGGAGCGAAACGCTCGCTTCGGCCGGTGCCTTGCCACTTGCCGCGCAACTGCCTGTTCCGACAGACTTCCGACTTTGAGCCTCGGGTTGCGGTCTCGCATGCAAACTCGCCAGACCCGGTATGCAGCCAAGCCGCCTGCGGCGGAGACACCGCCGTGATCGGTCGCCTGCGGGGGCGGGTGCTTGAGCTGGCGGGCACGTCGGCGGTGATCGATGTTCAGGGTGTCGGCTATGAGGTCGAGTTGACGGCGGCTGCCGCAGCGGCCCTCGCGGGCCATGCGGGTGAGGTCCAAGTCTTCATCCACCACCTGGTGCGCGAAGACGCGCAAACGCTCTATGGCTTCGCCACCGTCGCCGAGCGGGACCTGTTCCGCACCCTCATTCGCATGAATGGCGTTGGCCCCAAGCTCGGCATCGCCATCCTTGGCGTGCTCTCGCCGGCCGAGCTTGCAGAGGCCGTGGCGAACGCCGACAGCGCGGCGATCAGTCGCGCACCCGGCGTCGGGGCGCGCACCGCCAAGCGGTTGATTCTGGAACTGCGCGATCGCCTCGACGACTTCGAGCCGATTGCCGAGGCACCGAGTGTGCCCGGTTCTCCGGCGAGCGAGGCCGTGCTGGCGTTGGTGGCGCTCGGCTATCGCCGCACCGAAGCGGCGCAAGCCATCGACGACGTGGCGCATGAGGGCGCAACCGTCGAAGTGCTGGTTCGCGACGCTCTGCGACGCATGGGTTCGGCCGCATGAGCGTGGAACCGGACCGCATCACTTCCGGGGCGGCCAGCAGCGAGGACGGCGAGGTCGATCGCGCCCTGCGTCCCACGCGCCTCGCCGACTATGTGGGGCAGGAAGCGGTCAAGAACCAGATGGAGATCTTCATCGAGGCGGCGCGGCGGCGGGGCGACGCGCTGGACCACACGCTGATCTTCGGCCCTCCAGGCCTCGGCAAGACCACGCTAGCCCACATCGTCGCCAACGAGATGGAGGTGAACCTTCGTGCCACCTCGGGGCCCGTGCTGGAGCGCGCTGGGGACCTCGCTGCCATCCTTACCCACTTGCAGGACGGCGACGTGCTGTTCGTGGACGAGATTCACCGGCTCTCGCCCGTGGTGGAGGAAATCCTCTATCCCGCCATGGAGGACCGCACCATCGACATCCTGATCGGCGAGGGGCCAGCCGCGCGCTCGGTGAAGCTGCCGCTCGCCAACTTCACGCTCGTTGGCGCAACGACCCGGGCCGGGCTCCTCACTCCACCGCTCTATGCCCGCTTCGGCATCGTCCAGCGGCTCACGTTCTACACCGTGGAAGAGCTGGCGCGCATCGTTGCCGCCTCCGCCGCCAAGATGGGTTCGCCCACGGACGCCGAGGGTGCTCACGAGGTGGCGCGGCGCTCGCGCGGCACCCCACGCATCGCCAATCGCCTGCTGCGGCGGGTGCGCGACTATGCTGAAGTGCGCGGCGACGGCAACGTCACCGCCAGCGTTGCCGACGCTGCCCTCACCATGCTGCAAGTGGACGACCAAGGCCTCGACGCCATAGACCGCAACTTCCTCGCCACCATTGCCGGCAAGTTCGACGGCGGTCCAGTGGGGGTGGAGACGCTTGCCGCGTCCATCGGCGAGGAACGCGACACGCTCGAAGATGTCGTAGAACCATACCTGTTGCAGGAAGGCTATATCATGCGCACGCCGCGTGGCCGGGTGGCCACGGAAGCCGCCTATCGCCTGCTTGGCATCGCGCCGGGCCGCGATGTTCCGCAGGGCAAGCTGGAACTCGAATGACCGAGCCGATCTCCATCCTCGAATTGGTGCTGGGCGCGAGCCCGCTGGTGCAATTCGTCATGGCACTGCTGGCGCTGGCGTCGGTGGTCTCTTGGGCGATGATCTTCCAGCGCTGGTTTGCCCTGAACCGCGTCGAACGGGAGATGGACGACTTCGAGGACCACTTCTGGAGCGGCATCGACCTCAGGAACCTCTTCACCGAGCTCGACGAGGAGGAGACTCCGCTCACCGGCATCGAATCGGTGTTCGTGGCCGGGTTTCGCGAGTTCCAGCGCCTGTCCGAACAGGCGAGCGCCGATCCGGACGCAACCATGCAAGGTGTGCAGCGCTCCATGCGCATCGCCGTGGCGCGCGAGGAGTCGCGCCTCGAGCGCCACCTGCCGTTCCTTGCCACGGTAGGCTCCACCAGCCCCTATGTGGGACTCTTCGGCACGGTGTGGGGCATCATGAATTCGTTCCGCAGCCTCGCCAACATGACCCAGGCGACCCTCGCGTCGGTGGCCCCCGGCATCTCTGAGGCGCTGGTCGCCACCGCGATGGGCCTCTTCGCCGCCATCCCGGCAGTGATCGGCTACAACCGCTTCGCCGCCCGCGTGGAGACGCTCACCAAGCGCTACGAGGCGTTCGCGGACGAACTCGCCTCCATCCTCTACCGAGCCGCACATTCGACATGACGCACGTGGCCAGATTCCACCGACCAAGGTGCCGCAGTTGCCCTGCAACTGCCAACGCGCTCGCTAGAGCGCGCCTCTACCGAGCCGCACATTCGACATGACGCACGTGGCCAGATTCCACCGACCAAGGTGCCGCAGTTGCCCTGCGACTGCCAACGCGCTCGCTAGAGCGCGCCTCTACCGAGCCGCACATTCGACATGACGCACGTGGCCAGATTCCACCGACCAAGGTGCCGCAGTTGCCCTGCAACTGCCAACGCGCTCGCTAGAGCGCGCCTCTACCGAGCCGCACATTCGACATGACGCTCTCCACGGAAGCGCTTGGTGCCCCTTCCTGTCACTCCCCCTTCGCGGGCGGGCCGACCCAAACCCGCGTACTCCAACGCGCTGCACTTGCCCCGTCAGGTGCATGGGTTCCGCGGCGGCGAGGCCCCCCTGCCACCCGAGACCTTCAGGACTAGCGCTCGATGGCAACGCGGCGCCGTCCCATGTCAGAGATCAACGTCGTGCCCTACATCGACGTGATGCTCGTGTTGCTCGTGATCTTCATGGCCACCGCCCCGATCCTGATGCAAGGGGTGGAGGTGGACTTGCCGCAGGCTGACGCCGAACCCATGCCCACGGAAGACGACGACCCCCTCGTCATCAGCATGAACGGCGACGGCCAGATCTTCCTCAACATCGGCATGACGCGAGAAACCGACACCGGCCGCCGCGTCACCATCTTTTCGCTCGCCGAACAAGCCGGCAAGATCATCCGCGCCCGCCCGGACGTGCCCGTCTATGTCCGCGCCGACGCTGGCCTCCCCTATGGCGATGTGATCGACGTGATGACCGTCCTGCAAGAAGCTGGCGCCGCGAGCGTGGGCCTCGTCACCGATCCGGCCGACTTGCGCCGGGTTCGCGCCGGCCCGGAGGAAGAAGCCGCGTGAGCGTCGCCACCGTGGACGCAGCCAGGGACTATGCCGTGCCCTTGGTGCTGGCCCTCGTCGTGCACGCCGCGGCTCTGTTTGCACTCGCCGGCGGCATGTCGCCCGAGCAAGCGCTGCGAGAGACCATCAAGCCAAGCATGATTGAGGCCCGGCTCCTCAGCCTGTCGCCGCCCAAACCCCAGGCCCGGCCAAAGCCCGTCCAACCGACGGTGGCACCACCAAGGCGCGCGCCGGAGCCAACCCGTCGTCCGCGCCCAGAGCCGGCTCAAGCGAAGCCCGAGCCCGACGCCAAGGCCGAGGCCGAGCGCGCGCGGGCCCAGGCAGAACGGGAACGGGCGGAACGATTGCGAACCCTGAGTGAGCGCTCCATGGCCGCGGCATTGAGCGAGGAGGCGGCCGGCCTCGCCGACTCCGCCATCGAAGACGCGGCCATGGACTACATCTACGCCATCCACCGCGCCGTGGTGGAACAATGGTCGCGCCCGCAGAGCGCCCGCAACGACATGCAGGCCCGCTTGCTGGTGGAATTGGTGCCATCCGGCGACCTGTTAGCGGTGACCCTCACCGAATCGAGCGGACATGCACCGTTCGACCGCTCGGCAGAGGCGGCCGTGCGCAAGGTGGGGCGTTTTGACGTGCCAACCGACCGCGCCCTGTTCGAGGCCCGGTTCCGCAAATTCACCCTGCTCTTCAAGCCGGAGGACCTGCTCAGGTGATTGCTCGCATTCGCTCGCAGCTAAGGCTGCAGGCCCGCGCACTTTCCGGCTGGAGCGGCAAAGTCCAGCAGGCTGCCGGCTCGAAGCGTGCGCGGCGCCGCACTTGCCTCGCGGCGCTGTCCGCACTCGCTTTGCTCGCCGCCGGCAGCCCGGCAGCCGAAGACCTCGAAATCGTCATTTCCGAAGGTCGCGACAACCCGGCCCGCATCGCGGTGGTGCCGTTCGATGCGAGCACGGCGCCGGTGGCCTCGGGCATGGCGGACATCATTGCCTTCGACCTGTTGCGCAGCGGTCAGTTCTCGACCCTAGCGCGGGAGAACATGCTGTCGTATCCAGCGACGCCGGAGGACGTCTTTTTCCGCGACTGGCGCATCGTCGACATGGACTACCTGCTCATCGGCCGCGCCGACCTCGAACCGAACGGCGATCTGGGCGTCGCTTGGCACCTCTATGACGTCACCGCCGGCCGCGAGCTGCTGTCGCGGCGGCTGGTCGCCTCGCCGGTGCACATGCGCGACGTCGCACACCGCATTGCCGACGACGCCTATGCCGCCATCACCGGGGTGCGCGGCGCCTTCTCCACCCGGATTCTCTACGTCCTGGTGCAGAACCCCGGCACGAGCTATGCCCGCTACCAGCTTCGATTGGCGGATTCAGACGGCGAGCGGGCGCGGACGGTGTTCGAATCCACGGAACCGGTGATGTCCCCCGGCTGGTCGCCAGACGGTGCGCGCATCGCCTACGTTTCGTTCGAGACCGGCAAGTCGAGTATCGTCGTGCATGATCTCGGCACGGACGAGCGCCGCATCGTCGCCAACTTCGAGGGCATCAACGGCGCCCCCGCCTTCTCCCCGGACGGCAACACCCTCGCCATGTCGCTGTCACGTGACGGCAACTCGGAAATCTACACCCAGGACATCGCCACCGGAGCGCTGCGCCGGGTCACGCGGCATCCCGGCGCCATCGACACGGAACCCACCTGGAACGCCGCCGGGGACGCGCTGATCTTCACTTCCGACCGCGGCCGCCGTCCGCAGATCTACCAAGTCGATCTCGCGACGCTGTTCGTCGAGCGCCTCACCTTCCACGGCGACTACAACGCCCGCGCCCGGCTGCTGCCGGACCAGCGCCACCTCATCTATGTGCATCGCCGCGACGGCATCTATCACATCGCCTGGAAAGACCTCGAACGCGACGACCTGCCACGGGTGCTCACCGCCACTTCACTGGATGAATCCCCATCGGTTGCGCCCAATGGCGCCATGCTGATTTACGCCACGCAAGACGGCGGGCGCGGCATTCTTGCGGTGGTATCAATTGACGGCGGCGCGACGTACCAATTACGCTCTGCGTCGGGAGACGTTCGCGAGCCCACATGGTCGCCGTTTCTGGACACGACGAGAGTCGTCTCTAGCAGCGAATAGCGTTTGAGTAGCCTGCATCAGAGCAGCTTCGGAGGGAATAAATGACGCGCAAGATTGGTCGCCTACTCGGCGTGGTGGGTGTCGCAGCGACGCTCGCCCTGGTGGGATGCAAGTCCGACCCGGACCCGGTAGAGCCGCCGGACGATCCGCCACCCGTGGTCGAGACGACGCCGCCGCCGCCCGTGGAGGAGCCGCCTAAGCGCATGGATGCCGAGGGCAATCCTGTGGATCTGAGCGGCAATCCGCTGTCGCGGACGTTCTACTTCGATTTCGACCAGGCGACGCTGTCGCAGCGGGATCTGGCGGTGCTGCAGATGCACGCCGAGTTCCTGCGCGATTTCCCGGACCGTTCCGTCGTTATCGAGGGACATTGCGATGAGCGGGGCACCCGGGAATACAACCTCGCGCTCGGCGAACGACGTTCGGGCGCCGTGGAGGGCTTCCTGACCTCATCCGGCGTGCGAGCATCGCAAGTGGACTCGGTGAGCTACGGCGAAGAGCGGCCGGCGGATCCTGGCCACGACGAGGGCGCTTGGTCACGCAACCGGCGGGCCGAACTGATCTATCGCTAAAGGGCTGCGCCGCTATAGGGCTGCGCCGGGGAGAGCGGCGCAGCGTCGCTGGTCCACCCGGCCAGCGCGGTTTGGCGACGGCGGCCAGAGGGTCGCCGTCCTCTGTCGCGCCAGGTTTGCCAGTCTCGTCCCGTCCATACGGGTGGAAAGTCCTGCATGAACACCCCACCGGTTTCGTTTCTGGCCTCGTGCATCCTGTTGGTTGCGGCGGCGGCTGCCGATGGCGCCGTTCCCGTGGAGGAGCGCAGCGAGGCCGTGCAGCCTCGCGAAGGCGCTGCCACTACGTTCCGCGACATCGATCCTCGGGCGCCCCGACCGCGGGTGGAAGACGCCGAGGAGCGCGCTGGCATGGCGGCGCTCTATTACCGCATCCAAACCCTCGAGGAAGAAATCCGTGATCTCACGGGGCTGGTGGAGGAACTCACTTGGCGAGTGGACCGCCTCGCCAAGGAGCAGCGCGAGCGCTACATCGAGATCGACTCCCGGCTGACGGACCTGCGGGCACCGCCATCGCCGGTCTCGGCGGGTTCTGATGATGGGGGGCTGGCCACGCCGCCAAGGGATCCGAACGAGCCGATGACCGAAGAGGCTGCCTACCGCACCGCCTTCGAGCTCGTCACCACCGCACAAGGCCAGCCCGCCACCGAACAGCTTGCTGGCTACCAACTCGCCATCGAACGGTTCCATGCTCTCGTCGTCGATTACCCGGGCGGACGCTACACGCCGAACGCCCTGTACTGGGTGGGCGAACTGCAATTGGCGCTGGAGGAGCTGGAACTCGCGCGACAGGCCTTCGTGCAGGTGATCACGCTATATCCGGAGCATGCCAAGGTGCCCGATGCGCTCTACAAGCTGGGCGTTGTGTACCACCGGCTCGGCGACACCGGTGCCGCTCTCACATACCTCGACCGCCTGATTGCGGAGTTCCAAAGCAGCGCGGCGGCCAGCCTCGCCGAGGCTTACGCCGCGGAAATCCGGTGACCGCTCAGGACGATCCGGCAACGCTGCGCATCACCGAGATCTTCCTGTCGTTGCAGGGAGAAGCCAACACCGTCGGCCGCCCCACCACCTTCGTCCGCCTCACCGGCTGTCCCCTGCGCTGCACCTACTGCGACACCGCGTATGCGTTCAGCGGCGGCGAGATTATGTCCTTGGACGCCATCGTCAACCGGGTGCAGAACGAGGGGGCGCAATACGTCACCGTCACGGGCGGCGAGCCGCTCGCGCAGCCAGCCTGCACGGAGCTTCTGCGGCGGCTTTGCGACCTTGGGCTCAGCGTCTCCCTCGAGACCAGCGGCGCGCTCGACATTGCCGAAGTGGACGAGCGGGTGTCACGGGTGGTGGACCTCAAGACGCCGGGCTCGGCCGAGTCGGCGCGCAACGACTACGGCAACATGGCTCACCTGCGGCGACACGATCAGGTGAAGTTCGTCATCTGCGACCGCCAAGACTACGAATGGGCGCGCATGAAGTGCGAGGAGTACGCGCTGGCGACGCGGGTGGACGACGTGCTCTTCTCGCCCTCGGCCGAGGAGATGGACGCCGCTACGCTGGCGGGGTGGATTCTCGAGGACGGGCTGGAGGTGCGCTTCCAGATTCAGCTCCACAAGCTGCTCTGGGGCGATGAGCCTGGACGCTGACGACGAAGCGCCACGCGCCGTCGTGCTGGTATCGGGCGGACTCGACTCGGCCACCGTGCTCGCCATCGCCTTGGAGCAGGGCTTTGCCTGCCATGCCCTGTCGGTGGACTACGGCCAGCGCCACGCCGTGGAACTCGAAGCCGCCCGCCGCGTGGTGGGGCGCTGGCCTGACGTGGCGCATCGGGTGGTCCCCATCGATCTCGCCGCGTTCGGCGGCTCGGCGCTGACCGACTCCGACATCGCCGTGCCGGAAGAGCCTTCCGATGGCATCCCCGTCACCTATGTCCCGGCCCGCAACACCGTGCTCCTGGCCCTCGCCCTCGCCTGGGCCGAGACGCTCCGCGCCCGTCGCATCTTCATCGGCGTCAACGCCGTGGACTATTCCGGCTACCCCGACTGCCGCCCGGAGTTCGTCGAGAGCTTCGAGGCCCTCGCCAACGTCGCCACCAAGGAAGGCGTGGAAGGCAAGCGAATCCACATCGAAGCCCCCCTCATCCACCTCACCAAGGCAGAGATCATCACCCGAGGCACCGCCCTCGGCGTCAACTACGCCGACACCATCTCCTGCTACCAACCCGATGCCCGCGGCGCCGCCTGCGGCCGCTGCGACAGTTGCCGCCTCCGCCGCGCCGGCTTTGCAGAAGCAGGACTCCCGGACCCCACCAGATACCAACCCCCCAACGGATAGCCCCCGCGACTCTGCTCTGGAGAGAGAGAGCGGACCCGCTCCATGGAACACGTTGATAAGCCAAGGAAGTGCCTCGAAGAGGAGTCACCACCAACGTGTCGGCCGGATGGCGCCGTGAGAGGCGCATCGGAGCCAGGGCCTATCTCGCTCCTCCCGCCGAAGGCGAAGCAACCAAGGGCCCGAAGCCGCAACCAGCCCTCACCCCGCGTGACGGGCCCTGTAGGCAGCAGTTGTAGGCGGGCCGGCACGTGCGAGGCCTGCAGAGAAGAAAAAACGGGCGACGCAAGCGCCGCCCGTTTCTTCGGTTCCTCCCGTTACGCGCTGCTGCGCAGCACCTGTCCTGCTCGCTCTCCCGTGAGCTCGTCGTCCCGCAGCACCACGGTGCCGTTGCACACCGTCGCCTTGTAGCCGGCGGCACGCTGGATGAAGCGCGGTGCCCCGAAGGGGAAGTCATGCACGATTTCCGGCATGCGCTCCTCCAACCGAGAAATGTCGAACACGTTCACGTCCGCGCGCTTGCCGACTTCGACCGTTCCGCGGTCCTTGAGCCCCAACACGCCCGCAGGCACCGAGCTGATCCGGCGCACCGCTTCCTCGATGGAATAGACGCCGGAGTCGCGGTGCCAGTGCGACAGGATGAACGTGGACCACCCCGAATCGATCATCTGGCTCACGTGGGCACCGGCATCGCCGAGGCCGGGCATGGCCCACTCGGTGCGGATCAGTCCTTCGAGCGCCTTGAGATCGACGTTGAAGCCACGCAGGTGGAACAACGCCTTGCCGTCCGTCTGGTCGCTGATGCGGAGCCACGTTTCCACCGGGTGCTCGCCGAGCTCCTTGGCCTGATGGTAGAGGCTCTGGTCCAGGCTCTGCGTGTAGCAGGGGCGCGCCTGGTCGCCCATGTAGAACCAGCGCTTCATGCCCTCGGCGGCTTCGTCACCCTGGGCCTTCACCTCGTCGACGAGGCGGCGCCGGGTTTCCGGATCGCGGATCGCCTTCAGCCGCCCGGCGAGATCGAGCTTGCGCAACTCGTTCCAGCCGTCGGTGCGGAAGAAATTGTTGGTGGAGAGCCCGCCGACGCCGCCGCCGCTGCGGGGCACGGTGACAGAGGTGACGTTCAGCCCTTCCGCCCGCATGGCTTTCACGCGCTCGTCCATGCGCTCAACGCCGATCTCCGCCGCAGTGCTGAAGAGCGCCCCACGAGCGGTTCGCGCTTCGTCGCGGATGAGATCGAGTTCCGCGTCGAAGTCGCGGAAGTCCGACACGGTCTGCATGATGCCGCCGGCGGCGCCGACTTCCTTCGCCACCGCCCGCAGTTCGTCGCGGTGCGCGAACGTGCCGGGGATGGAGCGACCGTCCGGCAGCCGGTGCCCAGGGAGGCGGTTGGTGGAGAAACCCACCGCGCCTTCGCGCACGGACTGGCCAGCGAGTTCGGCAATCTGCCGCACTTCGTCATCGGTGGCGGGCTCTTCCACGGCGCGTTCGCCCATGACGTAGAAGCGCACCGCGCAGTGGCCGACCAGGCCAGCGATGTTGATGGACGGCCCCAGCGCCTCCAGCGCGTCGAGATAGCCACCATACGATTCCCAGTTCCACGGCAGGCCGTGCAGGATGGCGTTCTTGGGAATGTCCTCCACCGTTTCCATCATGCCGGCGAGGAACTCCCGGTCCGACGCCTTGCAGGGCGCGAACGTGACGCCGCAGTTGCCGAGCAGCGCCGTCGTGACGCCGTGCCAGGACACCGACGTAACCTGCGGATCCCAGCCAATCTGCGCATCCAGGTGCGTGTGCAGATCGACGAACCCCGGTGCCACGTTGAGGCCATCGGCACGGATTTCCTCGCGCCCTTTGCCGTCAACCTTCCCTACTTCGACGATGGTGTCGCCATCGATCGCCACGTCCGCCTGCACGGGCGCACTGCCCGTGCCGTCCACCAGCGTTCCGCCTCGAATAACCAGATCGTGACCCATCGTTCCCTCCCGAAGGTGATTGCAGTCAACCCCCGACTATAGGCCAACGCGCCAGCGATAACCACGCGTGGAAAGTCGGCTCCCAAATTCGGATTTGACACGCGCCCCCGCAAACCGCCATTCTCCGAACTTCGGTTTGGGGGAGAAAAGGACGGATGGCGGACAAGCCGTTGCCGGCGGTGGGATACCTGAAGATCCCGGAGAACGGCAAACCCTATCTGCAAGGCTGCAAGTGCTCTGCGTGCGGCGCCGTGTTCCTCGGCGAGCGGGACAACTGCTCGAAGTGCGGGGCGCGGGGCGGTATGGAGGAGGTTCAGCTTTCCAACCAGGGCGAGCTTTACTCCTATTGCATCGTGCATCGATCGTTCCCAGGCATCGAGGTGCCTTACGTTTCCGCCATCGTCGATCTCGAAGGGGGCGGCACCGTCAAGGGCAACCTGATCAACGTCGAGCCAGAGCCGGACAAGATCCCATTCGGAATGCCGGTCGAAGTCGTCTATGACGACGCACTAGGTCGCAAAGATCGGGACGGCAACTCGTACCTTTCGTACTTTTTCCAACCACGATCCTGACAGGCTACAAGGGAGCCAGAACCGCAAACGGGGCCAGCAAAAGCAGTTGCGAAGCAACTGCCAACGCGCCCGCAAGGGCGCGCAGCCAAGGAGGGCGCAAATGACCGATGCATACGTAATCGGCGTGGACATGATCAAGTTCGGACGGTTCCCGGAGAAGACCGTCCCGCAAATCGGCTCGGAAGCGGCGCTCTTGGCGCTCGACGACTGCGGCCTCAAGATCCAGGACATGCAGGCGCTGTACTGCGGCAACTTGGGCCAGGCCAGCGGCATGGTCGGCCAGCGCATCCTGCAGGAGATCGGCCAGACGGGCGTTCCGGTCATCAACGTCTCCAACGCCTGCGCCACCGGCGCCACCGCCTTCCGCGAGGCTTGGGCCTCGGTGAAGGCCGGGCTCTACGACGTGGTGCTGGCCGTGGGCGTCGAACAGATGGGCAAGGGCCTGCTCGGCGGCGGTGGCGGCGCCACTGGCATCCCGAAGGAGGGCCTGCTCGGCTCCGGCACCATGCCGGCCGTGTTCGCGGAAGCCGGCATGGAGCACTCGCGCAAGCACGGCACCACCTTCGAGCAGTTCGCCAAGGTGTCGGTGAAGAACCACCACCACGCCACCATGAACCCGAAGGCCATGTACCAGATCGAGACTCCGCTCGAGACGGTGATGAACGCCGAGATGATCTCCTACCCGAACACCAAGCTCATGTGCTCGGTGAACGTGGACGGCTCGGCAGCCGCAGTGATCGCCTCGGAAAGCAAGGCGCGGGAACTCGGCCTCATGAACCGCGCCATCAAGGTGCGGGCGAGCGTGCTCACCTCAGACCCGTGGCAAGAGCGCGACCTCGTGATGCCAGACGTGAACACCTGCACCAGGCTCGCGGCCAAGCAGGCGTATGAGATGGCAGGGGTCGGCCCAGAAGACGTGGACCTCATCGAGCTCCACGACTGCTTCGCCACCGCCGAAATCCTGCACTACGAGAACCTGGGGCTCTGCCCTGACGGCGAAGCCGGCCGGATGATCGACGACGGCGAAGTGGAACTCGGCGGCAAGATTCCGGTGAACGTGTCCGGCGGCCTGCTCTCCAAGGGCCACCCGCTCGGCGCCACCGGCATCGCCAACATCTACGAGGTCTCGACGCACCTGCGCGGCGAAGCCGGTGAACGACAAGTGGAAGGCGCCCGCATCGGCCTCACCCACGTAATCGGCCTCGGCAGCGCCTGCGGCATCCACATCCTGGAAAAGGCCTCCTAAGCGAGCCACTGCCCTCCCGACGCCCCCCAAACACGGGGCGTCGCTGGAGGGAGTCGCGTCCCGCCCTCCACCACGTCCGCAATGACGCGGCGTCGGTCTCGTCTGGCCGCGCCGGGAATCTTCGCCGTAGCAAGCGGCGCTCCTCGGAGGGAAGGCATCCTGCCTTCCCTGCGCGCCGATAGGCGCGCTTCTTCACGTCGCCAAGAGGCTAGCGCGTTGGACGCGCGCCCTACGGGCGCCACCCGACACACACATTTCGTCCTACGGTCGTGTGCGCGATTTCCCACACTGGCGGTGTTGGGGGGCCGTGGGGCAGCCGACGAGCGAGGGCGTGATGCACGGAACCGAGGCTGACGGTCACTTGATCGGCCGGCAGGATCTCGTCAGGAGGGCTTGAAACACCCTGCCCCCGTCGAGGACGTTGCCGTCGACGTGCGAAAGGTGTCGGACGGAACGTTGTGTGTCGCCCCGGGAATGCTGTGTCTCGCAAGAGACGTTCGGAACTAGGCGAGGGCGGCTGAACTGGCCCGGTGCCGGAGCGTGCAACTTGCGCGATGCCGGAGGGACAACTCGACGCACCAAAACCAACCTGCCTCGCGGACGCGAGGTTTTGAATGCCTGCGGGAGCTTGTTGGCCCCGCGGGCCTATTGCCTCGGTGGCCGGTTCGGAGACCGGCTCAAAGGAACCCTATCGTCAATCCCCGTCGGACGACGGCATGACCCGGTTCCAGGTCCGAATCGCCAGTACGGACACGACCCCGCCGAACAGCGCCACGCTGATCTGGTCGAGGATGGCGTCGAGGAAGCCGCCTATGAAATGGATGTTCCCGAGGACATCCGTCGCCGCTGCCCCGCCAACCGCGATGGCGACGGCGAGGTATGCCGTCGCATCTTCGGCATCGAGGCACATGACCCCGTAGACGAGTCCGAGAACGACGATCGCCAGAGGCAGGATGTTTTCCGGCACAATGCCCGGCCACAGCCCCTGCACAATCGCTGCGATGACGGTCAGGCCAACGATGATTCTCGTTGCCATTGGTGTCTCCCCATTGTGGTTATCCCATGTGCCAACGGGGTCGCCCGGTCCGGGCGAATGCCCGCAACACGTCCCGACCTATAGCACCATCTGACCCTAACCGCCAGCAGAAAACTGTAGCGAGAGATTTCCGTTTGTTACCGAGTACGTGCGCCGCTAGCCGGGCACTGAATGGAGGCAACGTGTGCGTAGTTTGTCGGGACACCATGCTTCGTAACTATAGGATTTATAGACCTTTATTTATCTAGCGGACGTAGCTGGCAAACCCAACACACAAAACATCTCGTCCTACGGTCGTGTCCGCCATTTCCTACGCTGGCGGCGTTAGGGCCGCAGGGCAACGGACGAGCGAGGGCGTGATGCACGGCGAACTGAAGCCGACGGTCACATGGTCGGCCAGCACAACGTCATCGGGAAGCGCTTGCAGCCGCACGCTCCGGCCGGCGGGGCCCGCCACCGTTGGTGTGCGAAATGTCCTCGGAAGAGGCAGCTCGCCGACCACACCTTCACGATGTGTAATACTTGAACAATAATTTTTCACATCGGGGATGCGCCGATGCCGATTCACGACGTAGTCCTTGCCACCGCACAGCGAATCTGCGCTCGTCGTGCCGACGGCATCTTCCGCTTGGCGGAGATCGTCGCAGCGTTGCCGAACCTGAACGAAAGGTCCGTTCGGACGCATGTTGCGAGCCGATGCTGCGTCGATGCACCGAAGCACCACGCCCATCGCTGGCCGTACTTCGAGCGCGCCGGCCGAGGCCTGTACCGCATCTGCGAAGAGTACCGGCCCATCCAAGAACCAGCGCCTTCGGTGGAAGGTTCCGAGCGAGAAGGCCGCGCCCCGGTTCGCGATTTGATCCATGCAGTCATGGTCGAGAGCGAAGGCTTCTACGTCGCCGAATGCCTCGAGTTCCCAATCGTGACCCAGGGCGCAACCGTGGACGAAGCCTTGCAGAATCTCCGCGAGGCAATTGGTCTTTACTTCGAAGGGGAAGATCCAACCGCTCTTGGCATCGCACCATCGCCGCGACTGTCCGTCAGCCTGGAAACAACGATGGCACCAGTCTGATGCCACGCTTGAGACGGTTTTCGTCTCGACGGCTCATTCGGGCCTTGCACGGATTCGGGTTTAACGTGGAGTCGATGAAGGGAAGCCACGCAAAGTTCGTGCGCGAGACGGACGAAGGCCACCGGGAGGTCTTGATCGCGCCAGTAACCGACCCGTTGGCCATCGGCACGATCTCGGCAATCTACCGCCAAGCAAGCCGGTTCATTCCACAGGAAGAACTCCGTGCTGCTTTCTTCACGGACTAGCCGCCGAGAAGGGCCCCGAGATGGTGCGACTTCGTAGCGACTGCGTGTGCGCATTGCAGCACTCGCAACCCTAAGGGATCGATCATCTACGATGTGCGGGCGCGCCCACACACAGCGACGGTGGCCTTGCGCCCGACTCGTGGAGCGCTGCGAAACCGTGTGCACTGATCGCCGCGCCATGGGTCACGACGACCGCGACTCGGAGGACACGGGCGATCTGTCTGTCGCGCTGATCTCCGCGAGGAACGCGACGTGGAGATCTACGATCTGTGAGATCCATCGGTCCGCTGGGCCGTTGCTGAGGTCGATCGCCCCGACCGTTCCCTCATTCACTAGCGCTCCTCGGTAGCGCATGCGTGGCTGACAGTAGGCTTCGGGCAGGCCGCAGGTAACCAGCAGCCTTCGGAATGCCGCCATCCATTTGTGCCAGGTCTCTTCCGTCCATCCCGGAAAGAGCTTCTTGGAGTCATCTGTCCACACGCGCAAGCGCAGCTGCGGGGCGTCATCAAGACAGCCAAGTGCGTCGCAGACCCAGTACTGCGTCCATGGCCCGCCGCCGACATTCGCCCCGCGCGGGAAGTAGTCGGTGACCTTCTCACCGAGCGCCGGTGCCCATTCCTCGCACCGGTCCAACAAAGCTCCTCGCAAACCCCGCATGAACTCGTACTGGACGAAAGGGTGACTCCACTGCCATTGTGCGAGCTGTTCATCCCGCTGCGCCAGGATGCCGTCAATGTGCTCCCGGTATTGCCGGAGAATCTCGTGCTCGTCGCGTTCGCCCTGCGCGGCTAGGAAGCGCCGCATGTCCTCAGCGTCGAACACTCGATACCCGGCCGCCTTTGCCTTGCAGCGCTCGTCGTCGTACACGTAGCCGGTCTTGTAGTAGACGAGGCAGAAGTCATCCTCCTTGTCGTCATCCCGTCCCACTAGGTCTCGGTAGCGCTCGAGTTGGCCCCCATGCATTTCGGTGTCGGTCTTGTCCTCGACCACGAAGGTGACTTGCTGCCCGTCGACTCTCGCTTGGAAGTACACGTCAATGCCTTCGTGCTGGCGCTTCGGATGGTCGACGTCGGTTACCTCACACGGCCCCCGAAGGCCGTCCTGCCCGTGTTGGACGAGGGCACGGACGAAATCGCGGCCGCACTCGCGCAACCCGCCATCGGCCTCACGGGCGCATGCGACGAGCCAGCAGGTGACGGCGTCCTGCGACAGCTCTGTCGTGGCGAACTGGAAGATGTTGGGGGTTGGCATCGATTGGAACTCCTTCAAGCGTCCGTATCCTGATGCGACGTAGATCTCCGACAGTGCGCGTGAGCTGTCTACCCGCCGCACAGAGCATCTCGTTCCGCGGTCGTGTGCGCGATTTCGTATGCGGGCGGCGTTGGGGGCCGCAGGGCAGCGAGCGAGCGCGTGACGCGCTGCGAACTGAGGCAGGCGGTCAAGTGATCGACCTGCACGACCTCGTCGCGAGGGCTTGAAACACCCCTCCGGTCGGCGAGGACGCTGCCGTCGGTGTGCGAAGTGTCTGCGGGGGTGTAGGACGAGATGTTTGCCGTGGAATTCCCGAGGCCAGATCGCACCTAGGGCGACGAAAAATTGTGTCCGGCAGAAGCGTCCGGTCAACGGCATGAGCCCCGCGCCGGCTGCGGAGACCACGGTGCGTGCGATACGGCTGGCCCGGTTTCTGGCCTGGCGCACGACCATCGCCGGGTGTCGGCGAGAAAGCGCGTCACCCTCCGCCTCGGACTCGGGCAGCCAGGCGCCGCCTGCGCCAGGCATTTCGTGCCTTCGGGGTGGCCGACTCGCCATGACCGTTTGTGTGTCGGGAAATCCTCGCGTGTCGCACTTCCTTCCGGTTCGCGGCAAGCCATGAGTCGCGGGTCCATTGATCCACCGTTGGCCAGTGTCGCGCGGGCGGCGAAGATCGGTGGAATCTGCGGGCTGGTTGACAGGTTCGGGGGAGGTGGGAAACATCCCCGCCGAATTCAGGCGGGAGGCGGCCGTGACCTATCTTCTCTACGGTGCTCGGGGCTCCGGATCCTGCGCGATTGAGTGCGCGCTGGCCGAGATCGGGACGGACTACGAGCGCCGCAAGCTCTCGCTCCGAAACGACGAGCAGCGCGGAGCGGAGTACGAGGCGATCAATCCCCAGCGCAAGGTGCCGGCCCTCGTCATCGACGGGGACCTGCTCCTCACCGAGTCGGTGGCAATCCTCCTGACCCTGGAGGAGCGCCACCCCGAAGCGGGGCTGCTCCCGCCGAAGGGGACCGTCGGGCGGGCGAATGCCCTTCGCTGGCTCCTCTTCGCCGCGACCGAGATCTACCCGATCGTCGAGATCAACGACTACCCCGAACGCTTCGCTCCCGATTCAGCCCAGGTCGAGGCCATGCGCGAGCGAGCGCGAGAGATCTGGCGGACGAGGTGGCTCTTGGTGGAGGAGAACGTCTCCGGGGAGCCATATCTGTCGGGAGACGGATTCTCCCTCACCGACATTTACATCGCGGTGGTCAGCCGCTGGGCCCAGCAGAACGCATGGCGGCCCACCCACATTCCGAAGGTGGAGCGCCTGACCGAGGCGGTCGCCGCCCGACCCGCCGTCGCCCCGGTGTGGGCGCGGCACTTCCGCACTCCCTGAGCCGTACCTCGCCCCGCTCAGCTCGCCGCCTGCCCGCTCCTCGCCTTGCGCAGGAGCCAACCCCGGAAGGCCACTACCCGGGGCGGTCCGCGGTCGACTCAGGGCAGATGACGTGGTACGTGGTCGCTCAGCCCGGAACCGTCAGCAACAAATAGATGATGCTCACGTCCACGTCAAAGGCAGTTCCCGCGGAGATTCTGCCCGTCGCCACTACAGGCGGGCTCCCCACCGCCCCATGGAAGCGCCGTATGGCGTTGTCGACTCTTGCCGGCTCGATTGCCCCATGCCTCCTCATGTCCTCGGTGTAGGAGGTAGGCATCGCAACGTCGTATTCCTGCCGAGGAATCTCGTGAGGATGTGTGACGAACAGCAGCGCATAGCGTTCGCCCTCGAAATCTACTCTCTTGAGCCGCTCGAGGTCCTCCAGCACCGCGTTCTTCGGGAAGTCGCCACCTTGCACCAGATCGAATGACATCGCCGCCTTTGCCTCGATGAGCGCAACGGGTACGCCGTCGGTCAGCACCGCCACGTCGAAGAAGGCGTCGCTCGAACTGGGCCATTCTCGACGGACCTGCGTGTGCCCTTGGTCTGCGTACGCTTCGTGGAGCAAGCTCGCCAAGGCACCGCAGAGCAGCGCTTCGTTGTTGGCGGTCAGAGACAGGTAGGCGAGCCGGTTCGGCTTGAACTCGCGGCCTAGCCGCCGGAGCGAAGTTGCCAGGGTTGTCGTCACGCTTTTGGGCATGGGACTGCGCCAGTGGGCTGCCAGCGAAGAGCATAACAAACGGGGGGTCCTCCTCGCCTTGCAGGCACGGCAGCTGTTCGGATGCACCACATGGTCGTCTTCGGTGCAGCATGCCGGAACTACAATCGGTCACATGGAGACTCGCGTTGATGAGTCCTCCGGTGCGTTGGTTCGTCTGTGGCGTGGCGAGTACGGCCTTGGTCGGACGTATTGGCTGTTGGGCTGGGTTGTGTCGAGGGCCTACGACTTGGTCGCCTTGCTGCTCCTTGAGCTGGATCGGCGATCACCGGGAAGTGCTTGGGACGTCGCGGTTCTTGCTGCCGGCATTCTGTACGTGGCGTATCACCTCGTCTGGAGCGTTTGGATTTGGCGCGCTGCGCGGGCCTACAGGGGCCATGTGGCGCTGGCGGTGCTGGCGGTGCTGATGGCAGTCGCCAGTTGGTTGGGCATTGGCTGGTCGTATTGGTCTGGAACGTCGCCGTCAGGGGTACCGCCGGAGATGTGGATCCGCTGGTGATAGCGGGCCCGAGGCGCGCATCGTCTGTGCCTCCTGTGTCGGGCCTGGGGTGCCACGATGCGCCAGCTCGCTGTGGCGCCTCTACAACGACGCCCTGCGCCGTAGAATGACGCTGTCACGCGTTTTTTCTAAGGCAAGCTCCAGCACCCCCATGCAGATCGGCGTCGTCAGCGACACGCACAACAACCTCGCCAACGTGCGCCGCATCGTCGCGCTTTTCAACGAGGTGCAGGTCGCGTGCGTGGTGCACACGGGCGACATCACCCAGGCCAAGACCCTCGATGTGCTGGCGGGGCTCGACATGCCGCTCCATGGCGTGTTCGGGAACAACGATCAGGAACGCGAGTCCTTAGATGCCGCCATCGCCCGGCACGGTTTTTCGTTTCGGGAGCCGCCGCTCGAAATGGAGTGGGCGGGCCGGAGCATAGTCGTCGTCCACGACCCCCTGGAACTCGACGGCGTCCTGCACGATGGCCACCATCTGGCTCTCCACGGCCACACCCACCTCTACCGCCACGACCGGAGCGAAGATCAACTCATCTTCAACCCGGGCGAATGCGCCGGCCACATGAAGGGGCTCAACGCGGTGGGCGTGGTGGACCTCGAGACGCTGACAGGCAGCTTGCTGCGCTTCTGAGGAAGGCTACAGAGCCTCCGCGAACTTCGCCTCCGTGCGGTGGTAGTTCTCTTGGCCCGGGTTCTTCGCCATGATTTCCTGCCACGCGTCGCTGCCGAAGACGCGGCCCATGGTGGCGTGGCGGGTGGCGACGTCTGGCCACTTGATGATCCAGGTCACCGTGGCGGGGCCAAGCTCGTCCTGCGGCTTGCCGGCGATCTGGGGCGGCTCGTCCACGTTCAGCCAGAAGCCGACGAGGTCGAGGTGCTCGCGGATGTAGGGCAGCGCGAGTTCCGTGGCCCATGTGCGGTATTCCGCCAGCAGCGACGGCTCGTAGTGGTAGTTGCGGATCTCGAAGATCATCGGCGTGGCTCCCGTTTGCCTTTGTTGCGGCGCCATCAAACCACAGCGGCGGTGCGCTTGCCGGGCGGCGGCGTGCGTGCCCCTACAATGACGGCTTGGGAAATCGCCAGAAGTGAGCCAGGGATGAAGGATTTCAGCGGCAAGATCGCGGTGGTCACGGGTGGCGGGACAGGCATGGGTCGAGCCCTGGTTCGGCAACTGGTGGCCGAAGGCTGTCACGTGGCCACTTGCGACATCATCGAGGAAAACCTCGCCGAGACCCTCGAACTCGCCAAGGCCGAAGCCGCCCAAGGCGTGCGCATCACCGGGTTTCGTTGCGATGTGGCGTCCGAGGACGACGTGCTCGCATTCCAGGCCCACGTCGCGGACGCCCTCGAAACCGAGCACATCAACCTCCTGTTCAACAACGCCGGCATCGGTGGCGGCGGCAGCTTCGTCGAGGGCAGCCGCGAGGAGTGGGAGCGCACGTTCAACATCTGCTGGTTCGGCGTGTACTACACGGCCCGCGCCTTCCGCGAAATGCTCCTCGCAAGCGACGAAGGCCACATGGTGAACACCAGCAGCGTCAACGGCTTCCGCGCGTCCTTGGGCGGCAACATCCCCCACACCGCATATAGCGCCGCGAAATTCGCGGTCAAGGGCTTCTCCGAAGCGCTCATCAACGACTTCCGCTTCAACGCCCCCCACCTCAAGGTCTCCGTGGTCATGCCCGGCCATGTGGGCACGGAGATCGGCATCAACACCGGCCGCATCCTCGGCCACCGCGAGCCCAAGGACTGGACGGCTGAGGACATTGCCGAGGCGCGCAAGCTTCGAGCCGTTGCGGGTGGCCCCGCTGAAGAACTGGCAGACCTCGACGACGAAGCCTTTCGCGCCGCGATGCAAAGCCGCAGGGAGCGCTACCGAGAGGCGCCAGTGAGCCCCGCCCAAGCTGCCGAGATCATCCTGCAGGGCGTCAAGGACGAGAACTGGCGCATCCTAGTGGGCAAGGACGCCGTGGCCTTGGACGAGGCTGTGCGGGAATCGCCCCTCGAAGCCTACGATCTCGATTTCAGCGCCCGCGTGTGGGCCAGCATCCGGCGTTGATCGCTTGCTCGGTTTCGGTTGAATCGAGACTTGGAAATGCTGCAGGCGAAGCCATTCAGACCAGTTGTGTCCGCGGCCCGGCTTCGGGCAACGAACGCCCTCGCGTTGCGCAGTACGGGTGACCACAGGTCGACCAGCGCGCCCTAGTCCTCGCTCCGTCGTGCGAGTGCCTCGCCTTCCGGGGTGCGGCGGTAGCGCTGGTTTCTACTCGTTGGCTTGTCGGGCATCGTCATCTCGACGAGACCGGCGTTGAGGGCTGGCTTGAGGTAGGTCGTGAGGAAGTTCTGCCGGTCGTGGAGCTTCAGGGCGGCCTGCAGTTCGGCACGGCTCATTTCGCATGGAAGCTCGTGTACCAGCCGTTGGACGCAATCATCAACTTGTAGGGCGACTGGCCCGGTGTCCTGCTTCGCTCCGGCGTTGTTTTCGTGGTTTTCCAACGGGTTATCTTGTAGGGGATCTTGTAGGGCGGTTTGTCCGGTGTCTTGCCCCGTTTCGGCCTTGCTTTCTCGGCTTTCCAAGGAGTTATCTTGTAGGGGAGCTTGTTCGGTTCCGGCCTCGTCTGCTGCTTGGGCGAATTCCGCGTGTGCTGGTAGCCGCGCCAGAAACCATGTGCGGTCCTCATCCGTCTCGAAGCTTGGCGGGGGCGAGCCGTTGTTGCTCATTGCCCGCAGGATCTTCGGCACACCGGTCGAGCGTCCCTCTGCCAGGTCCAACTCCTTCAGGAACTCGCCTATGCGCCGGTTGCGGTAGCGGCGGCTTACAGCCTTGCCTTGTTGAAGGTCCTCCATGCGGATGGAGCGGTCTGCACCGGGATAGCTCAGCACCAAGAGTTCATCCGGCATGATCCGCACCTCCACCGGTTCGCGCTCCTCGTAGGAGCGGTGGTAGATGGCGTTGCCGAGCGCCTCTTCAATCGCGGCAATCGGAAAGTTCCAGAACCGTTCAGCTTCCGGCCTTTGCGGGTGCTTGACCACGGCTTCCTTCACGTAGTTGTTCCCGATGTAGCTCACCGCATCGCGCAGGATCGCCGCCAGCGGCCCGCGGAACTCCTTCTCCTCGAAATAGTCGCCGCCTGGGCCGTCGGGGAACCAGACCACATCGATCTGTGTTGCAGGGAAGAACCCGTGCGGATTGTCGTTGAAGAACAAGAGACCAACGTTCTTGGCGAGCGGGGCTTCCGAGGGGCCGCCGACGATGTTCATGCGTCGCCCCAGAGCCTCCATCGACAGCTCGGGGACTTCCAGCAGGAGGTCGCTGCCGACATCCTGCAAATGCTGTTGGATCAACCGGAAGGAAAGGTCGTCCAGCGAGGCGCTGCGGTGGTAGCGGTCGTCGAACGGCACAGTCGCTGCCAATCCGAGCAACTCGCGCTCATCCTCGCCGCGCGCCCGCACCGTGCTGTTGTGCTTGCGGATGTAGTACGCCCACTCGCGGCTGGCCTCAGAGAGACTGACCTTGGTGCGATATGGCCGTGTTTCGCCGCCGGGGGCATACAGCACGAGGATCGTCTTGCCGTCGACCTTGTGGGTGGCGGTTAGTGGATGGTACGAGGGCTGAATGGCGGAGTTGCCGAGGCCCAGTAGTTCCTTCTGAATCCGGTCGATGGCGTCCGGGTTCAAACCCTTCGGCGGCAACACGGGACGACCGTTCCGCTCCTTCACGCCAAGCAAGACATAGCCGCCACCGAGATTGTGGAAATCGTTGGCAAACGCCCCGAGCGTGCGAAGGACGCTCTGTGGGTTCCATCCAGCCTTGTATTCGACGCGCTCGCTCTCGATCGTTCGCCGATGCAAGAGGCTGTCGATGTTGATTGGAAGCCTGACTGTCATGGCGGAGTCGCGGCAGGTGCGCGTTGTGCTTTGCCGCACGAACCTTACCATTGGGGCTCGCGGGCCTTGGGGTTTCTTGCCGACGGGCCCGAAGGGAGGTTCGCCGCGCTCGTCCCAGGTGGAGGGGGCCGTCCAATGCTAGGGCATGCGCGCCTGTCGGCGCGTGCGAGGGCAAGATGCCCTCGCCCCAAAGGCCCCGTTGCGTCCGAGGGTGGTTCGCTTGCGGGGTTGGGTGGGCTTACAATCGTCGCTAGTTTGACGTGCCGAGACTGCAGCGATGCTTACCGACGCCGACATTAGCCGTTACCGCGAGCGGGGCTATCTCGTCGTGCCCGACGTGCTGGAGGCCGGGACGCTTGGGCGCTTGCGGGAGGTGACGGACGAGATTGTCGCTTCGGCGGCTGGGGTCACTGAGCACACGGACATTCTGGACCTAGAGGCGTCGCATACGCCCGAGGCGCCCCGCGTGCGGCGCATCAAGCGGCCGCACACCGCACATCCCTTCTATCGGGAGCTTGCGGCTCATGCGGGGGTGATGGCGGCGCTTGAGCCGTTGATTGGGCCCAACATCCGGCTGCGGCCGGCGGGCAAGATCAACATGAAGTCGGCGGATTTCGGGGCGCCGGTGGAATGGCATCAGGATTGGGCGTTCTATCCGCACACCAATCAGGACGTGCTGGCGGTGGGCATCCTGCTCGACGACATGGATGCGGACAACGGGCCGGTGAAGTTCCTGGCGGGGTCGCATCGGGGGCCTGTCTATGACCACCACAGCTATGTCGAGGATGAGAGGCTGGGCGCGTTCTGCGGCGCCATCGACATTGAGAAGGAAGGGCTCGATATCTCAGGGGCCGAAGAGGTGTATGCGAAGGCTGGTTCCATCACCGTCCATCACGCCCGGCTTGTGCATGGCTCTTCCATGAACCACTCGAACCGCCAACGCCGCATCCTGTTCTACGAATACACGGCTGCCGACGCTTGGCCCTTGGCCGGCATCGAGGCCCTCGGCGGCGATCTCGCCGACTTCAACGACCGCGTAGTACACGGCGTCCCCACGCTGCGCCCGCGGCTTGAAGATGTGCCGGTGAAGATGCCCATGCCGATTGCCAAGCACCAAGGTTCCATCTACGAAAACCAACGTACGCTCTCGAAGCGCTTCTTCGGCGAGCATCATGGTGGTAGCGAGCGGACCAACGGTTCGACAGCGTCCTGACGCAACGCGGTTGTTGATGCCGCAATGACCGTGCATGTGGTGTACGAATGGTCGGCGACACTGCCCACAGCAGGCTTGGTGTGCGGGGGAGGAACCGCCGGGGCGACCGCCGAGTGGTTGGGCGTGAGGAACACGGGCGCCGCGAATCGGGCGAAGAGGTGAGCCCAACGGGGCGCCGGTTGCCAGGGGTCGCCTTCGCGCTGGCGATCAGCTTGCCCGTTTTGCCGGTTGGGGCGCACATGTGGAGTGACGTCGAGGTCGACGACCCCATCATGCCGGGAAAGACGTGCTCGGTGACTCGGCTCCTGAGTACCGGCAACTACATCTACGTTGCGCCGTCGAAGTACGACCTCGTGTTCTGGCCGCTAGTGAGTCAGGAGGGCATCTGGCACTGCGCCCATTCGGGCTTCACGGCGTTCAACGACGATTTCGACGACCTATCCAGCGAGGAACTGGTCCGCATCCGCGCGTACCTTCGAGCCAATCATGTCGGGACCGATGACCCAAGGACTCGGTTGGAATTGCTCGAGGGGACGTACAGCCTGCGGGCCAAGGATGTTCATTTCGAGAACAGGCTGCTTCGAGTTCTTGCCAGGTGGTATCAGGACCTCGGGGAAGTTGAGAGGGCAAACAGGTATCGGCGGCAGGCGTTTGATGAACTGACGGTCTTGCTTCAAGGCGAGCTGTCGGAGCTGCGGAGGCTCCAATACCTGTACGTGACAGCCAACTACGCTCGGCAGTTCGGGGACCTCGTCGCCAGCGACCGCTATCTCGCGCAGCTATCAGTCGCGATGGAAGGCGTTTCCGACGAGGTCGCGGACCAGGCACAGTACCTATGGCAACTGGCGAAAGAGACGCCGAGTATCCAACCGGGGGGTAGGCTCGACCCCGTTGCACCCTGAGGACTCACGGGCGGCCTTCGTCCGGTCTCGTCTAGCCAGGACCTTGCGACCGATCGGTCATGGGCGGCCGCGCGTGGGTTGACGAGGCAGGTTCCGTCCGATTTCTACAGCGCAGCCTCCTAGTCGGGGACGCCCAGGCGTTCGTGCATGATGGGGCTGGTGGTGGTGTATTGGAGGTGCACCTTCTCGTCCGGGTTCAGGCGGGCCTTGATGGCGAAGGCGGCAAGGGCCGCTTCGTGAAAGCCGGAGAGGATGAGCTTCTTCTTGCCCGGGTAGGTGGCAATGTCGCCGATGGCGTAGATGCCGGGGATGTTGGTCTCGAACTTCTCGGTGTCGGTGCGGATCTGGTTCTTGTCGAGATTGAGGCCCCATTCGGCGATAGGCCCGAGCTTGGGCGACAGGCCGAAGAACACCAAGGCGTGGTCGATGTCGAGCTCTGTGACGGACTTGTCCGGGTGGCGGATGCCCACGGTGTCGATGGCGCCGTTCTGCGCCGCGAACTCCACCAGGTTGCCCACCATGAACCTGAGCTTGCCGTCGGCTTCGAGGTCGCGCATCTTGGCGACGGAGGCTGGCGCCGCTCGGAAGCGGTCGCTGCGGTGCACCAGGGTGAGCGAGTTGGCGTGCGGCGCGAGTTCGAGTGCCCAGTCGAAGGCGGAGTCGCCGCCGCCGAGCACCACGAGGTCTTTGCCGTGGTGCGCCGAAGGGTCCTGCACGCGGTAGAACACCTGCTGGTCCACGTATTCCTCGACGCCGGCAACCCGGAGCGGCATGGGCTGGAACGAGCCGACGCCGCCGGCGACGATCACCGACTTCGCAATGATCTCCTCGCCCTTCGAGGTGACCACGCGAAAGCGCAATTCGTCGATGGCTTCCACCTCGGTCACTTGCGCACCGAGATGGAAAGCGGCGTCGAACGGTTCGATCTGCTTCATCAGGGCGTCCACGAGTTCCTGCGCATCGCAGACGGGGATGGCCGGGATGTCGTAGATGGGCTTGTCGGGATAGAGCTCGGCGCACTGGCCGCCAGGGCGGTCCAAGGCGTCGACGATGTGCGCCTTGAGGCCCAGAAGCCCAAGCTCGAAGATCTGGAACAGGCCGCACGGCCCCGCGCCGACGATGACGGCGTCCGTTTCGTGGTTCATGAAGTGTCCTTGCGTTCCTTGCCTTAAGGTTACGGCCTTACTTGCGTTTTGTGACGCTTTGTAGCGGACGGGCTCTCCGTCCCGCGCCAAAGTTCGTCGTTGCGTTCGGCACGGGACGGGACAAGCCCGTCCCCACGGCCCTTCCTGCCCGGTTAGAAGATGAAGCCCCGTTCGCGCAGCAGCGCCACCACCTGCTCGGCGCTTTCCTCCAAGCCCAACTCGTCTGTGTGCAGCACGAGGTCCGCGCCGCCCGGTTCCTCGAACGGCGCCGTCACGCCGGGCACGTTGGGTGCTTCGCCGCGTTCCGCGGCGGCGTAAAGGCCGTCTTCGTCGCGCTCCTTGAGCACATCGAGCGGTGCCGTGACGAAGACTTCCAAGAATCGATCCTCGCCGATTGTCCCACGCGCCCGTTCTCGCACCGACTCCTGCGGCACCACGAAGGCGGTGAGGCAGATGAGGCCGGCCTCGTTCACGAGCCGAGCCGCCTCCGCTGCGCGGCGCATGTTCTCGGAGCGGTCCCGGGCGGAAAAGCCGAGATCCCGGCTGAGGCCCAAGCGGAAGCTCTGACCGTCGAAGACGGTGGCAAGCTGGCCCTGATCGAACAGGCGACGCTCCACCGCGCGGGCGATGGCGGTCTTGCCGGCCTTGGCGAGCCCGGTGAACAGCACCGTCACGGGTCGCTGCCCCAGCCGCGTTTGCAGTTCGTTCGGGGTCACCCGGCTTGGCGAGGCGTGCAGGTCGCCGTGCGGCACCTCTTCCCAGGCATCGCCGCTGGTGGAGCCGCCGGGCGAGTGGATCATGGCCGCGCCCACGGTGGCATTGCTGATGCGGTCGATGAGGATGAGGGCGCCCAAGTCACGGTTGTTGGCGTAGGCGTCGAACACCAGCGGTTCGGCGAGGGTGAAACCGCATCGGCCGATCTCGTTCAAGGCCAACGTGCTGGCGGGTTCGCGCGCCAAGGTGTTGATGTCGGTGTGATAGCGCACCGCGTCGATCTGCCCCGTCACCTTGCGGGCGCCGTGCTTGATGACGTAGGGCTTGCCGAGTGCCAAGGGTTCCTCGGCCATCCATACCACGGTGGCGTCGAGGCGATCTGCGGTGTGGGGCAACTGGCCGGCGCCGGCCACCACGTCGCCCCGAGAAACGTCCACAGCGTCCTTCAAGGTCAGCGTCACTGCCATCGGCGGGAACGCCTCTTCCACATCGCCATCTGCGGTGACGACGCGATCAATGGCGCTGGTGCGGCCGCTCGGCAACACCGTGACGACATCGCCGGGGCGGGCCACGCCGCCGACGATGCTGCCGCAATAGCCGCGGAAGTCCGCATCCGGGCGATTGACGTATTGCACCGGCATCCGCAGGCGTTCGGTGTCGCGCACCGCCGCTACCGGAATGGTCTCGAGCAGGTGCATCAAGGTCGCGCCCTGATACCACGGCATGTTGGCGGACTGCTCCACCACGTTGTCGCCGAGCAGGGCGGACAGGGGGATGAAGTCGAGGTCGTCCACCGGCAGTTTGGAGGCGAAGGCGAAGTATTCGTCGCGGATGGCATCGAACACCGGCTCCTCGTAGCTCACGTCGTCCATCTTGTTGACGGCGACGATCAGGTGCCGGATGCCGAGGAGCTGGGCGATGTAGCTGTGGCGCCGGGTCTGCGGCAGCACGCCGTTGTTGGCATCGATGAGGATGATGGCGACATCGCATGTGGAGGCGCCGGTGACCATGTTGCGCGTGTACTGCTCGTGGCCGGGCGTGTCGGCAATGATGAACTTGCGCCGGGCGGTGGAGAAATAGCGGTAGGCGACATCGATGGTGATGCCCTGTTCGCGCTCCGCCTGCAGGCCATCCACCAAGAGTGCGAGGTCCACGCCGCCCCGCTGAGTGCCGATGGTGCGGCTGTCCTGGCGGATGGCTTCGAGCTGATCCTCGTAGATCATCCGCGAGTCGTGCAGCAATCGGCCGATGAGCGTGCTCTTGCCGTCATCAACGCTGCCGCAGGTGAGAAAGCGGAGGATTTCCTTGCGCTCGTGCTGTTCGAGGTAGGCGAGGATGTCTGTCTCGATGAGGTCGGAGGCGTGGCTCACGGGCGCGCACCCATCAGAAGTACCCCTCGCGTTTCTTCTGCTCCATGGAACCGGTGGCGTCGTAGTCGATCAGCCGCCCCTGGCGCTCCGAATGCCGGGCAATGAGCATCTCCTGAATCACCTCCGGCAAGGTGCTGGCGTCGGACTCGATGGCGCCGGAGAGGGGATAGCAGCCGAGCGTGCGAAAGCGCACGGAGCGGAGTTGAGGCTCCTCGCCGGCTTCGAGTTCCATGCGCTCGTCGTCCACCATGATGAGGGTGCCGTCGCGTTCCACCACCGGGCGCTCGGCGGCGAAATACAGGGGCACGATCTCGATGCCTTCGAGATAGACGTACTGCCAGACGTCGAGTTCGGTCCAGTTCGAGAGCGGGAAGACCCGCACCTCCTCGCCCCGGTTGATGTTGCCGTTGTAGAGCCGCCAGAGCTCCGGACGCTGGTTCTTCGGATCCCAGCGGTGGCCGCCGTCGCGCACCGAGTACACCCGCTCCTTGGCGCGGGATTTCTCCTCGTCCCGCCTGGCACCGCCGAAGGCGGCGTCGAAGCCGTGCTCGTCAAGCGCCGCCAGGAGCGCCTGGGTCTTCATGATGTCGGTGTATTTCTTGCTGCCGTAGGTGAATGGCGTCACGTTGTCGGCGACGCCCTGCTGGTTGGTGTGGACGATGAGATCGAGGTCCTGCTCCCTCGCGATGCGATCCCGAAACTCGATCATGGCGCGGAATTTCCACGTCGTGTCCACGTGCAGCAGGGGGAACGGCAGCGGACCGGGGTAGAACGCCTTCTTCGCAAGGTGCAGCAGCACCGACGAATCCTTGCCGATGGAGTAGAGCATCACGGGCCGCTCGAACTCGGCGACCACCTCGCGAATGATGTGAATGCTCTCCGCCTCAAGCTGCTTGAGATGCGTGAGCGTGTATCCGGCAGCCAAGACGCCTTCCAGGCAAGGCCGTTGATCGGGGGCGCGCATTCTAGGCTTTTGCACGCCACTTCCCTAGTCGAAGTGGCTATATGGTTACGCCGGCAACGCGGTTCTTGCTGTGGACGAACCCGGAGGGAGGGCGGGACGCCCTCCCTCCGGCTACGGCAACCCTGGCACCGGAAATCCCGAGCAAAGCTCCTCAACCTCGCCCTTCACCTGCGCCAGGGTCCGTTCGTCGTCGTGGCTCTGAAGCGTGCGCAGGATCCAGCCGGCCAGGCGTTCCATTTCCCCGAGGCCCATCCCCCGCGTGGTGGCCGCCGGGGTGCCAAGGCGAATGCCGCTCGGGCGCAGAGGCGGATTGGGATCGTCCGGAATGATCTGCTTGTTGCAGGTGATCGACACCTCGTCGAGCGCCTCCTCCGCCACCCGCCCGTCGATGCCGAAGCTGGCGACGCAGTCGAGCACCATCATGTGGTTGTCGGTGCCACCCGTGACGAGCTTGGCGCCACCCGCCATGAGCGCGGCGGCGAGGGCGCGGGCGTTTGCCAGCACGGCTTGCGCATAGTCCTTGAAGGAAGGTTCGAGCGCCTTGCCGAGCGTCACCGCGACGCCCGCCACCTGATTCATGTGCGGGCCGCCCTGCAGACCCGGGAACACGGAACTGTCGATCGCGCGCCGGAACTCCTTTTTCGTCAGGATCATCCCGCCGCGCGGCCCGCGTAGCGACTTGTGCGTCGTCGTGGTGACGAAATCGAAGCCGTAGTCGCAGGGGTTCGACATGACGCCGCCAGCGATGAGCCCGCCGATGTGCGACACGTCCGCCATCGTCATCGCCCCCACCTCGTCGGCAATGGCCTTGAACTCGGCGTAGTCGTAGTCGCGCGGGTACGAGGAGTAGCCGCACACCACGAGTTTGGGGCGATGTTCGATGGCGGTCTCGCGCAAGGCGTCGAAGTCAATCCGACCGCCGGCGCTTGGGTCCGACTTGTAGCGCACCCAGTTGTAGAGCTTGCCCATGTGCGACACCGGCGCACCGTGCGTGAGGTGACCGCCGTGCGACAGATCCATCCCGAGCACGGTGTCGCCCGGCTCCAGCATGGCGAGATACACCGCGGCGTTCATCGGCGCCCCGGAAAGCGGCTGCACGTTCGCATGTTCCGCGCCAAAGAGCTTGCGCGCCCGGCTCCGAGCGGTGCGCTCGATCACGTCGGTGAACTCCTGGCCGCCGTAGTACCTGCGCCCCGGATAGCCCTCCGAGTACTTGTTCGTGAACACCGACCCAAGCACCGCCAAGACCTCGGGGTAGGTGTAGTTCTCCGACGGAATCAGCTCGATGCCGAGGCGCTGACGCCGCTCCTCGCCGGCGAGGGCAGCGTGAATCTCGCCATCGTTTGCGGCAAGCAGGTCGCGATTGCGAGTCGCGGCGTCTTCGGTGTTCATGCGGTGACTCCAAGGGCTTGCCTGGGCAAGAGTTGCAGCCCCCCCGAAAAAAGGCAAGGACTCGCGCGGCGGGGAAGCGTACGGCTTTCGTGCCTTCCGTCCAAGGGCCGCGCGGACGATCCGTTGTCTATAGGATCCTGCGGTCAAGGGTAGGGCCTCGCGCGGGGGCGAGTCATGGCGGGTGTGGGAGACGGGGGCCGGCGGTCTCGTGGCTGGCATGCCCGCATTCAGCCCAAGATAGTCGCTTGCTGCTATGCATTATTGACGGTTCCCATTGCCGGCGCCCCAGAGCATGAGCCCGAGGAGCCGGCGTTGGAAGAAGTCGTCGTGGTGGCAACGCGGGAGGTGGCGTTTGCGAACGCCGAGTCCACCGCCGCGATGCAGCGCCAGCAATCCCCACTGACGAGCGTTCTGGCAACAGCCGACAACCTGCCGGGAGTTTCCATTCAGGAAGGCGACGGCTTCGGTTTCGACGACTGGTCCACGGCGATTTCGATGCGTGGCTTCCAGATCAGCCTGGATGAACAACAGCTTGGCATGACCATCGATGGCATGCCGAACGGCAACTCCAACTACGGCGGCGGCGCCAAGGCGGGCCGCTATGTGGACTCGACGAACCTCGCCGGGGTTGCCGTATCCCAGGGCACCGCCGACATCGCGTCGCGGTCCACCGAAGCATTGGGGGGCACGCTCGACTTCCGCACGAGCGATCCGCTCGACACGCGGCAAGTCACTGCCGCGCTGACGCGGGCCAGCTTCGACGGCGCCAGATGGTCTGTCCGCTTCGATACGGGACCCGTGTTCGGCGGCGCGTTGGCGTGGCTGTCGGCATCGCGGCAGACGGCGACCGACTGGGTGAACCAGAGCGCCGACAACGAGCGAACGCACGTCGCGGCGAAGCTGACAGCGACGGTGGGCATGGCTGACGTCGCGGCTTACCTCTCTTGGGACGACGTTCACGAAGACAACTACCAGCGCCTGTTCAGCGCGGCAGACTATGCCGCCGACCCGCGCTGGGATCGCCTGACCGCCGACTGGACGGGCATGCCGCACCTCGACCAGCTCTACCGGCCCGGCTGGTCAACGCTGCGCGAGAACGCCTTCTCCTACGTCAAGCTGGAACGCTCGTTCGGCGAGGTGACTCTGTCCGGTGGCGTGTACTACCACCGCAACGACGGGCGTGGGGACTGGCTGCCGCCATATCTGGTGGATGTGGTGGACGACCGCGGTGGCCCTGAGTCGGAGCGGCTGGCGGGGCGCGTCGTCAGTGGCGGTGCGTTTCTTGGCAGGACGTACTTCGTCGATGCTCGCGGCGTTCGGCTGGCGCCGTTTCGGGGTTGTGTGTCCAGCATCACGTTCCCTTACGGCGGCAGCGGGCCGGAGGCGGATGCCGCCTGCCACGAACCGGGCGCGTTGGCGGTGCAGTCGTATCGGCACACGCACTACCACAAGGATCGCGCCGGGTTCGCGGTTGACCTCGACTGGCGCGCGGATCTTGGGCCGGTCGAGAGCCGCTTGCGCGGCGGACTCTGGCATGAGGGCTACGAGCGAGATGAGTCACGTGACTGGCACGCGATTTTGGACACGCGGATCGGCTTCGCCTTCGATCCAACGCCCTACTGGCGCCAGTACGCCCGTCGCTACCCGGCACGGACCACAAAATGGTACTTGGAAGAGTCTGTAGCGGTTGGTCCGCTTCGTCTTGATGCGGGCATCAAGCGGTTGCGCCAGCGACTGGAGCGCAACGATGCGCAGGGCGACGTGCCCGATGCCGCCATCGACAGCAACTCGCCGGTTCTTTTCTCGGCGGGACTGGTGCTGGAAACACCAATGCCGGGCCTCGAGCTATTCGGCGGGGTTGCGGAGAATCACCGGGCGTACTCCGATCTCCTGCTCGAGCGTCCCGGCTCCGATCTCGCGGGTCTCGATCCCGAGTCGGCCCGAAACGTGGACGTGGGCCTGCGGTTTGGTCGCGAAGGGCTCGCGGTGGCGGCGACTTGGTACAACACCGCGTTCCGCAACCGAGTCGCGTTCGTGGACACTGAAGGCGTGGCCGGGCCGAACTTCCTCATCGGCACCGATGGCGCCTTTTTGAATGCGGGAGGTGTCGAGTCCCGCGGCGTTGAGCTTTCCACGCGGCTTCGCTTGGCCCAGGTGGAGCTTTATCTCGCATACACGCGCAATGACTCACGCCAGCTAGGCACCGGCACGGATCGACTCGACGCCGAGCTCGGCGTTGCGCCCGGCAACCGCGTCGTGGGGGTGCCGGCGAGCATGTTGGCGGTGGCCCTCGACTGGCGACGAGGGCCCGTGCGTGCGGGCATCAGCCACAAGGTCACCGGCGCTCGCTTTGTGGACTTCGGCAACTCGTGGCGTCTTGAGCGATACGGCACGGCCGACCTGCACGTGGGCGTTGATTGGCGGTTCTCCTCCGGGCGACTCGCCGGATTGCAGTTGCAGGGCGTCGTAAACAACCTTTTCGACGAGGAGCACCTTGGCGGAGTCGCGGGGCAGGGCGCCTGGATTGGCCCACCGAGGACGGCTTCGCTGACGGTCGTGGCCGAGTTCCGGGGGCCTTGAAGGGCCCTTTGATACAGCGTTAACCGCATGCCGACGCAAGCAGCGCACCCCTCTCAGGGGAAGACGGATCTCAGCTTCGAAGCAGGCCTTGGGGGCGACGGCGTCCCGCCCTCGCACGCGCCGCCAGGCGCGCTCCTCGGAGCACAAAGGCCAGCGGCGTATGCGCGCGCCAAGGACGCGCCTCGCGCGGGCGGCAACTCCGAGGCCCATTGACACTTGCCTGCTCGTGGCCAACGCTACGCGCACATGCAAATCCGAGGTTCGCCAATGAGTCGAGTGGTAGATGCCGATGGGCACATTCTGGAGCCGGCAGACACGTGGGAGCGCTACATCGATCCCGCCTTTCGCGAACGCGCCATCCGCATCGCCCCGGACGACGAGGGCTTCGAGCGCCTGTGGATCGACAACCAGCCCATGCGGCTCCTGCGCGGCAACCTCGGCACGCTCGGCGGCATCGACCTCGACTCGGGAATGCTCGGCAGTCTGACGGAGGACTACAGCTACGCCGCCGGGTCGCCGCCCGGTTCGTACGATCCTGCGGCAAGGCTCAAGGTACTCGACGACGAGGGCATCGACGCCGCCATCCTCTACCCAACCATCGGCATTTGCTGGGAAGGCAACGTGGAGGATCCCGCGCTCGCCACTGCCTACACCCGCGCCTACAACCGCTGGATCGTGGACTTTGCCAATCACGATCCCTCAAGGCTGCATCCGGTGGCGCACATCTCGCTCATCGACCCTGAAGGCGCCGTGGCGGAAGCCCAGCGCGCCCGCAAGGAAGGCTGCGTCGGCATCTATCTCTCGCCGGACGCCCCGGCGCGCAACGGCCGCCAGCTAGCCGACCCGGTGTACGACCGCTTCTGGGCCGCAGCCCAAGACCTCGACATGCCCGTCGGCTTCCACGTCGTCGTGCGCGAACGCAACGCCTATCATCACATGCCGGCACCCAACGTGGGCTCGGCGCTCTTCTTCTTCGCCTTCCTCGCCATCGACGTGATGGCCGCCTTCACCGCGATGCTGGCATCAGGCCTTTTCGAGCGCTACCCAAACCTGAAGTGCTCCGTGCTCGAAGCCGGCGGCAACTGGATCTCCGCCTGGCTCGATCGCCTCGACCACAAGGCCGAAGTAATGCACCGAGCTGCCCCGTTCAAGCTCAAGCCCAGCGACTACTTCTACCGCCAATGCCTGATCTCGATGGACCCCGACGAAGGCATGACCGCCGAAGTCGTCCGCCACATCGGCGCCGACTACGTCACCTGGGCCTCCGACTACCCCCACATCGACGCCTCCTACGGCGTGGTCGCAGAACTCAAGGAAGGCATCGCCAGCCTCGATGCCGAGTCGCAGGCGAAGATTCTGGGCGGGAACGTGGACCGGTTCTACAACTTGGGTTCCTGAACGACGCGAACGCCTGAGCAACGAGGCAGGAGAGACCATCGAGGCAGGAGAGACGGGCGTAGCGTGACCGAGGTTGTCGGCATCCCTTTCCCGGGCACACTGGCGATCACCATCATTGGTCTGATCGTCGTTGCGCTGCTTGGCTTGGGCGGCCTGCTGTGGCTTGGCGCGTTCGCGTCGGTTACAACGCGGGTGATCGGGGTTGGCCTGCTAGTCATGGCTGTGCTGTTCGCCCTTTACCCCTATCTCTTCACTAGGGCGTCACTGCGCATCGAAGTGGACGAAGTCGTGCTCGACGTGCCGCTCTACGGCCGCACGATTAGTCGGGCCGAAGTGCTGAGCGCAGGCGTCCGCGAACTGAACCTGCTAGACGATTCGGATCATGCGCCGGCGATACGCACCAACGGAATCGGACTTCCGGGGTTCCTGGTTGGATGGGTAAGGTTGCGCGATGGCACCAAGGCTCTTACAGCGCTGACGGACAGGACAGCAGTCGTGTACTTGCCATTGTCGAACGGCACGGCCACACTCGTGAGCGTCGACGACCCCGCTCGGGTGGTTGCCGCGTTGCGGCGTTAGGGCATGAGGAAGGCCACCCGAAGAAGGGCGACGCATGCGTCGCCCCTACGGCCCGGGACATGACCGACACCTCCTGTAGGGGCGACGCATGCGTCGCCCTGTCCGGCAGCCGGGTGCATCGCCGCCAAGTCCGACAACTGCTGGCGCCGCAAAACCCCTCGCTACGCTCGACGTCAGGCCCCGGCCCCCACCTCCCTATGACCTCGCGCCGGAGGATGCCACTCAAGTGGCTTTCTACGGCGCAAGCTCCTAGGAGGGACTTGAACGAGGTTGGCGGCTGTTGCTAGCTCCTACATGCAGCTGTCGTGAACGCTGTCACAGATCAGATGATCGTCTTCTCGGACGATTTCGACCGCGGATGCCGCAACCTTCTACGGATTTGGGGCCTCGGTTACTGTGCCAGCATGAACGCCGGTTCGTTGCCGTCAACGGGTCGGGCCAACTAAGCAGAGCCTTCCTACTAAGTATCCACCGTGTAGCGGAGCATTACGCGGTCGCCGTCCGCGAGGCCGGTGCGGAAGCGTTCGCCCCAGGTGCCCCAGCCTTCCTCCACGTACTTTGGCCCCATCGTTTCGAGCACCGCGCCGTGCAAGTCGGCGTCCGTCACCAGCGAGGCTGTCGCCATGTGTTCGGGGGCGGTGCGGAAGGCGCCGCCTGCGTCGGTCCAGATACCGAACTCGCCCACCCACAGTCGGGCCCGCGTGAGGCCCTGGCGCACCGCTTCGGCTCGCCAGGCGTCGTGTTGGGTGACGACGTAGCACGAGCCTTCGTGCCAGCCGAACCACACTTCGGCCTTGCAGCGGCTTTCGTCGCCATTGCTCTTGAGGGGCGTGATGTACACGAGCTTCGATGTGGTGAACGGCGCGGCGTCCGCCAGCGCCGTGCGAGCGACCAGCGGCAGCAGTGGGGTGAGAGCGGCGCCGGCTATGAGATTCCTTCGGGTGGTCATGCTGCGGGCCTCTGGTCGCCGACGATGGAGACGCGTTCGCCGTAGCGAGAGTGCGGGAAGTAGTCCCACACAGCGTGGTGTTGGGTGCAGCGGTTGTCCCAGAACGTCAGCGTGTTCGGTTTCCAGTCCACCCGACACCACAGCCGCGGCGTGGTGGCGACGTGCTGGTAGAGCATGTCGAGCACGGCGCGGCTCTCGGCGCGGCCGAGGCCCACTATGTGGCTCGTGAACCCGGGGTTGACGTAGAGAATCTTCTCGCGGGTGACCGGGTGGCGGATGACCACGGGGTGCTCGTTCTTGGGATAGCCGCCGGGGGGTGGCGTGGACTTGTAGGCGCCGACGTAAGGGCCGGCACCGTCGTGAACTGCGGTCAGGTCGTCCAGGAACTCGCGAATCGACGGCGAGAGGAGCTGATAGGCGAGGTACATGTCCGCGAACAGGGTGTCGCCGCCGCCTTTCTCGGGCGTTTCCGTGACATAGAGCATCGAGCCGAGCGGCGGAACCTCGTCGCAGGTCACGTCGGTGTGCCAGCCGTCGCCGGAGGTGTAGGCAGACTCGGCGGTGGTCTTCACCGTCAGGATTTCCGGATCGCCGCCATACTTGTGCTGCATGGGATGCACGTGCAGGCGCCCAAAGCGGCGACCGAACGCCTTGTGCTGGTCGCGATCGATGTGCTGATCGCGGAACACGAGCACCTTCCAATCCATCCACGCATCGTGGATGTCCTGCGCCTGCTCGTTCGAGAGCGGCTCTGCCAGGTCCACCCCTTCCACCTCCGCGCCGATGTGCGGCGTGAGCGAATTCACCTCGAAGGTGCGGTATTCCGTGCGGATGTCGCCAGCTTCAAACTGGCCCTCGCGTGTGTTGAACATCTCCTGCCCTTCCCTCGCTTCTTGCACCGCGCAACCATACAGCAACGTGCGCCGTCGTTGCCGGCGATGGGCATATGGGCCTCTCTTGCCTGCGGATAGGCCTCGCATTTTCTGTCCTGCAACTTCCATTTTGCGTCGCAAAGTGGAAGTTACGGTTCCGAAAATGGTTGGTGTTGGCGCAACGGATGTTCAAACCATGCGGTAGCCGTCTGCGGTGCCTGACGTCGGCTCTCGCCGGAAGGACGGGCCCTCGGAGGAAGGTATCGGTGCCGCTATGCGAGCAATGCCCGGTTCGCTTTCCGAGTCTGGTCAAGTCGATGGTCGATCAGGTGCCGGGTGTCGGGGCGGATGCCGAGTTCGGAGGCGACCCTTGGCCAGTTTCCGAGGGCGTCCACGACGCGTTCGAGGGCTTCGCGGGCGTGGGACCAACTGGCGAAGCTGGCTTGGCCGGCCAAGTGCTGCATGGCCTTGCGTGGCGGCGCGCTGCCGTGGCCCAGGAAGGCGGTGGTGTGTTGGTCGTGGGGAGTGGGACAGAAGGTGACGTCGTAGAAGGGAGACGGTCGCCAATTGCCTGCGTCGTCCTGCAGAAACGACCAGTTGCGGGTGTGGTCGTCTTGGTTGACGGCGAAGAGGTTGAACGCGGCTCGGATGAACTGGGTCTGGCCGACGGATGGGCTCGCACACAGGGCTTGGCTGGCGCGGATCAAGTCCTCGTAGTCCATTGACGGCGCACGGAAGTCGGCGTCGAGCAGGCCGCAGAGACTGTGCATGTGGAGCCGACCATCTGGCGGCGTGCAGTCGAATCGCCTTTGGGCGAGCCACGCGGTGGCATTTGTCGGTGCTGCGGCGGGCACTTGCAGGAGCTGCCAATCCGGTGTGTCGATGCCAGCGTTCTGCGCGAGCCGGAGGTAGGCCGCTTCGCAGAGGCCCTCCTCATGCCCGAGCGGCAACGACGCCGAAGTGAACTTGACGATCCACGGCTCGAGCCTGGGTTCCGGAAGGATGCGTGCCCTGCTTGTCGCAGCGTCTAGCGGCAAGTACACGGATGCCTTGGGTCGAGCGCCGCCGGAGCTGCCCGCCTCGGCAAGGAAGGCCAACAGCTCCTCGCCCTCGCCCTCGAACAGCTCCTCGGCGTGGGCGCCAAGTTCCCAGATGCTGGCCTCGCCGGCAGGCGCAGGCGCTGGAGGAGAGGCGGGCGAGTAGCGCAGCGCGCCCACGCCGCGTTCGCCGATGAAGGAAAGGCGGTCCATCGCCGTCAACTGGCTCGAGGCGATGCTTTGCCGCCGGAAAACGCGATCCATCAGGAGGCGCCCCCAACCATCGGGCAGCGAGTCGGCAAACACGCCGTGCAGGCCCTCGTGGGGGTCCCGAGGGGCTCGGTGGACCGAGCCATCGAACGGCATTTGGAATGGCGAGAGGCTTGGATGCTCGCGCAGATAGCCCTCACTGTATTGGAAAAAAACGCCGTCTCGATTCTGCGCCAGTTCGCCCACGGGAACGATGGCGCCCGTGGAAAGGCAGCGCGACACGCGGAGGCGGCGGATGGGGGTGAAGTCCGTCATCGGGCGCCCCTGCCCGGCTCCTGCTCCAACACCTCGTCAATCGTCCGCGGCGGCGCGGCTCGGGGCTCCGCCAGCGACGCAAGTTGGTCAAGGTCTCCAACACACTGCCAGAGCAACACAAACTGGCGCAGGGAAATCTGGCCTGTGGTCTCGAACCGCTTGATGGTCGCTGCCGGCACGGTGCTCCGCTCCGCGAGCGCCCGCCGCGAGAGCTTGCGACTCCGCCGCCGCTGTCGGACGCTGGCCGCAAGTTGGCGCTGCACGTCTGCGGCGGTGGTGAGAGAGAGAAGCGCCAATTGCCCTGCCTTTCGTCTTGAGGGGACATCATTTTATCCAAAATAGAGAAATCCAGATTATTTTGGACAACATAGTGCCCTTCCGCTCCCGTCGAGAAATGCGACTTCCTAGCTTTGGCAGGCGGCGCAGTACACCGTTGCTCTGCCGCCGTGGCGCACCTCCGTCAGGGGTTTTCGGCACTGGCGGCAAGGCTCGCCGCCGCGGCCGTACACGTGCAGTTCCTGTCGGAAGTAACCGGGTTTGCCGTCTGTGCCGGTGAAGTCCCTGAGGGTCGTGCCGCCGGTGTCTATGGCTCGCGCTAGCGTCGCCTTCACGGCGGCGACGAGCAGTGCGAGGCGGGGCTTGGAGGTGCGGCCGGCGGCGCGGCGAGGTCGGATGCCGGCCAGGAACAGCGCTTCGTTGGCGTAGATGTTGCCCACTCCCACCACCACCCGCGCGTCCATCAGCAGCGACTTGATGGCGGTGCGCCGGCCACGTGCTTGGGATGCCAGATAGGCGGCGTCGAAGTCCGACGACAGAGGTTCGGGGCCGAGGCTTTTCAGCAGCGGATGCCCAAGCAACGGGAAGGGCTGCCAGTGCAGGCTGCCAAATCGCCGTGGGTCGGTGAAGCGCACGGCGCGGCCATCGTCGAGCACGAGGTCGATGTGATCGTGCTTGCCGGCGTTGCGGTCCGCGGCCACGAACGCCAGGTGTCCGGACATGCCGAGGTGAAGAATGAGGCCGCCGCTGTCGAGGGGCAGCAGCAGGTATTTGCCGCGCCGGCCGACCTCGCCGAAACGCTCGCCGGCGATGTCGGATGGCAGGCGCACCGGCCAGCGCAGTGCCGGATTGCGGATGACGATTCGTTGCAGCCGTCGCCCGGGAACCGCCCGGGCGAGGCCGCGCCGCGTGGTTTCGACCTCCGGCAGCTCAGGCACGGTCGCCGATCTGCCCCGCGATGCGGGGCGTGCAGTTACTTGATCTTCGCTTCCCGGTAGGCGACGTGGCGGCGCACCACCGGATCGAATTTGCGGAACTCGAGCTTGTCCGGCGTCGAGGTCTTGTTCTTCGTCGTGGTGTAGTAATGCCCGGTGTCGGCGCTCGACACCATCTTGATCTTCTCGCGCTTGCCCTTCTTGGCCATCGGCTACTCTCCCTTGGCGCTCGGCGTGGCGCCTTGCGCCGGCGCCGGTCGGCGCAGCTTGCCCAAATCCTGCAGCACCGCCTCGATGCCGCGTTTGTCGATGATCCGCATTCCTGCAGCCGACACCCGGAGCCGCACGAAGCGATCCTCGGACGGCACGTAGAAGCGGTGGTAGTGCAGGTTGGGCTGGAACCGCCGCTTGGTGTGGTTGTTCGCGTGCGAGACGTTGTTGCCCGCCATCGGCCGCTTGCCGGTGACTTCGCAAACCTGGGACATCGGTTGGCTCTGCCGTCGAAAGGGCGGCGTTTATACCTTAAGCACGGTCGCGAGGCAAAGGCTGGAGGTGTCGCACAGGGGTGTGGGAGATGTCGCACGGGGAATCCGGGGTTCCCCGGCGAGCAACCGTCCTGATCAAAGAAGCCCCCGTTCTGCCATCGACACGACGCCCTCGGCGGCGATGATCAGGTGATCCACCAGGTGCACGTCCACTTCGTCTAGCACGGTCTTCAGGCGGCGGGTGATGTGCTGGTCGGCGGCGCTCGGCTCTGCGGTGCCGGATGGGTGGTTGTGATAGAGCACGATGGCCGCTGCGTTGCGGCGCATGCACGCCTTCAGCACCTCGCGGGGATACACGATGGAGCGATCTACCGAACCCCAGAACAGATCCTCGGTCGCCAGCAGCCGGTTGCGGGCGTCGAGCAGGAGCGCGCCCAAGACTTCCCGCTCCATCCCCGCCAGGTGCAAATGCAGGTAGCGGCGTGCGTCCTCGGCGCCGCGGATGATGCGGCGCTTGCGAAAGCCCTCGCGCTCGAACCGCTTGCCGAGCTCGCGCACCGCAAGCAGGCCCGCGACCTTCGCATCGCCAAGACCGGTGATGGTCGCGAGCACCTCGGCGCTTTGGCTCATGAGCCCCCGCACGCCATCGAACTTCTGCAGCAACCCTTCCGCCAACTCCACGGCGTCTTGTCCGGCGTGGCCGGTGCGCAGCACCAGCGCCACCAGCTCGGCATCGCGAAGGTGCGAAGCGTCGCCTTGGAGCGCTCGCTCCCTGGGCTGTTCCGAAGCTGCCGCCTGAACCGGCTTCGGTCTCGCCGCCATCGGACCGCGGGGTGCGGTGCCTTGGGGCGGAGCTTCGCCGTTCGCGGCAGGCCCATGCGAGCGCTCCAGAGCCGGTCCGGCACCTCGCGTGATATGGTTGCGGCTCTCCAGCATTTTCAGCTTTTCGGCGGACTTTGACGGCTTTCGGCGACGAGATGCGAGCGAAGAAAATCCTACTTGCCGTCAGCGGCGGCATCGCTGCATACAAGACCCCGGAGCTTGTGCGACATCTCTCACGCTCTGGTGCCGAAGTGGTGCCTTTGCTGACAGCCAATGCGCATAAGTTCGTGACACCCACGGCCCTGCAAGCGGTTGCCGGACGTCCTGTTCTGTCGGACATCTGGGCTGCGGAAGCGGCGGACGGCATGGGTCACATCGAGCTCGCGCGCATGGCCGACGTGTTGTTGGTGGCGCCGGCGAGCGCCAATCTGATGGCGCGCATGGCGTGGGGCATGGCGGACGATCTGGTGACTGCCACTTGGCTGGCGACGCGAGCGCCGGTTTTCATCGCTCCTGCCATGAACACCCAGATGTGGGAACACGCCGCCACGCAACGCAACGTGACGATGCTGAAGGAAATGGGCGTCAGCCTTATCGGGCCAGACGTGGGCGAGCAGGCTTGCGGCGAGTTCGGGCCTGGGCGCATGACCGGGCCGGCCGAAATCGCGGCTATCGTGCTTGGGTCTTCAGACGCCGAGGTGGGAGCGGGGGCGAGTCTGGCCGGAACACGGGTGCTGGTCACCGCCGGCCCCACCCGCGAACCCATCGATCCGGTGCGTTTCATCAGCAATCGCAGTTCCGGCAAGCAGGGCTTTGCCCTCGCTGCGGCGGCACAGCGCGCTGGCGCCGACGTGACGCTGGTGGCCGGCCCGGTGACCCTGGCGACGCCCCCCGGCGTGAAGCGCGTCGACGTCACCACTGCGGCCGAGATGCAGCGCGCAGTGCTCGCCCACATTGACGTCGATATCCTGTTCGCGGTCGCCGCGGTCGCCGACTACCGTCCTGCGGATGTGGTAGAGCAGAAGATCAAGAAGAGCCGCCAGAACACGGCACCGACGATCGCGCTCGCCGAGAACGACGACATCCTGGCCTGTGCCGCCGCCGCCAAGCCCGATGTGTTTCGGGTGGGGTTTGCCGCCGAAACGGAAAACGTCCTCTCGCACGCCCGGGAAAAGCGCCTGCGCAAGAACCTCGACGTGATCGTGCTGAACGACGTGTCCAACTCCGCCATCGGCTTCGACAGCCCGGAAAACGCCGTCACGGTGATCCACGACGGCGGCGAGACGGTCTTCTCCCAAGCACCTAAGGACGCCATCGCCACGGCGGTGATGGACGCGGTCGCAGACTTGTACGCGGCACGAAACAGGCAACACGTGCGGCGTTAGCGCGCGTCTTGGGGCGACAGAGACGCGACGCCCCTGCATGGAACCCATTGCGCAACACGTTGATAAACCGAGAATGTGGCTCGAAGTCGACTCAACACCCACGTGCCGGCCGGATGGCGCCGTGAGAAGCGGATCGGAGTGAGGCCCCGTCGCTCCTCCCGCCGAAGGCGAAGCAACCAAGGGCCCGAAGGTGAAACCAGCCTCCACTCCGCGAGACGGCCCCGTTCTCACCTTTCTCGCCGGCGGCATGTCGATGGTTCCTGCCGCGTCGCGAGTCCGAATCGCAATGCGGGCTTAACATCCAACACATGAATACACCTCTTGCGGACGCCGCGATGTTCCGCGCCTACGACATTCGCGGCATCGCTGGCGACAACCTGAGCGCGGACGTGGTGCGGCGCATCGGCGCGGCGTTCGCGGCAGAGGCCCTTGCCGAATCGTGTCCCGATGTCGTCGTCGGCGGCGATGGCCGCGAGTCGACGCCCGCGCTGGTGGATGCCCTCGCCTCGGGCTTGGTGCGCGGCGGCGCCCGTGTCATCGACATCGGCACCGTGCCGACGCCGCTTCTCTACTACGCCACGCACGAAACCGGCACCGGCACCGGCATCATGGTGACCGGCTCGCACAACCCGCCGGAATACAACGGCTTGAAGATGATGCTCGGCGGCACGACCCTGGCTGGCGACGCCATCGAACAACTGCGGCTCAAGGTCGATGCAACGCCGAATCCGCCACCGGGTGCGCCAAAGCGCGAGCGCTCCGATGTGCTGCCGAGCTATTGCGAGCGAGTGCTGGCGGACGTGACCTTGGCGCGTCCCTTGAAGGTGGTCGTGGATTGCGGCAACGGCGTTGCTGGGCTCGTGGCGCCGCGCTTGCTGTCGGCGCTTGGCTGCGAAGTGACTGCGCTCTATGCCGAGGTGGATGCGTCGTTCCCGAATCACCATCCAGACCCGGCGGAGCCGGCGAATCTGGCCGATCTCATTGAGGCGGTGGCACAGAGCCAAGCCGATGTGGGCCTCGCCTTCGACGGCGACGGCGATCGCCTCGGCGTCGTCACCAACACCGGCGACATCGTCTGGCCCGACACCCTGCTCATGTTCTTCCTCCGTGCCATCGCGGCCGAGAATCCTGGCGCCGGCGTCGTTTACGACGTGAAGTGCAGTCGCCATGTGGCGCGGGTGGCCGAGGCCGCTGGCGCCGAGCCCATCCTCTGCCGCACGGGACATTCGCACATCAAGGCGCGCATGCGCGAGACCGGGGCGCTGGTCGGCGGCGAATTCTCGGGCCACATCTGCTTTGCAGACCGTTGGTATGGCTTCGACGACGCCATCTATGCCGCCGCTCGTGCTCTCGAACTGCTTGCCGCGAGCGAGGTGAGCGCCGCAGAGGTCTTCGGCGCGCTGCCGCGTGGGGTTTCGACGCCGGAGATCAAGATCGCCACCAACGACGAACGCAAGTTCGAGATCGTCGAAGCGCTCCGTCAAGGGTCCTTCGGCGGCGGCACGACCACAGCCATCGACGGCATTCGCGTCGATCACGACGACGGCTTTGGCCTCGTGCGCGCATCCAACACCAGCCCCGTGCTTAGCCTGCGTTTCGAGGCGGACAACGCGGGCGCCTTGGCGCGCATCCAGCAGACCTTCCAACGCGAACTGCTTGCCGTGGACCCCGGCCTGCGCTTCCCGCAGGAGAGCTGGTCGCCGCTCGTGAATAATGCGGGTCACGAGCGAGCCAAGGAGACCGCGTCGTGAGTGAAGCCATCCCCCATCCGTCGCACGACGGCACCGCGCTGGTGCTCACCGAGGCGCTGCCCTACATCCAGCGCTTCCACGGCACGACGATCGTCGTCAAGTACGGGGGCAACGCGATGGAAAACGCGGAGCTCAAGCGCGCCTTCGCCCGCGACATCGTGTTGATGAAGCTGGTGGGCATGAACCCCATCGTCGTCCACGGCGGCGGCCCGCAGATCGGCGACCTGCTCGACCGGCTGGGCATCCCCACGCGCTTCGTCGACGGCATGCGCGTCACCGATGCCGCCACCATGGATGTCGTGCAGATGGTGCTTGGGGGGCTCGTCAACAAGGACATCGTGTCGCTGCTGAACGCGGCCGGCGGGCGGGCGGTGGGCGTCACCGGCAAGGACGGCGAACTGATTCGCGCGCGCAAGCTCAAGCTGGTGTCGCGCGCGGCGCAAGACGCTGGGGAGGCGAAAGGAACGGCCCCGACGGTGACGAGCGCAGAGATCGGAGTCCCGGAAATCATCGACATCGGCCATGTCGGCGAGGTGGACGAGGTGAACGCCGACGTGCTCGATGCCCTCATCGCCCGCGACTTCATCCCGGTAATCGCCCCGGTGGGTGTTGGGCCGGACGGCGAGTCCTACAACATCAACGCCGACTTCGTTGCCGGCGCAGTTGCCGGACACCTGCAAGCGGAGAAGCTCATCCTGCTCACCAACACCCCCGGCGTCCTCGACCCCGAGGGCAATACGTTGACGGGCCTGGACCGCAGCGCCGTGGACGCGCTCATCGCCGACGGCACCATCGAGGGCGGCATGTTGCCCAAGGTGGACTGCGCCATCGCCGCCGTGGACGCCGGCACCAGAAGCGCCCACATCATCGACGGCCGCGTGCCCCACGCGGTGCTGCTCGAGGTGCTCACCGACGGCGGCGTCGGCACGCTGATTCATGGTTGAGGGCCTGCCCAGTGCTTAAACAAGGACGGGCCTGCGGAAGGAAGGCATCCAGCTTTCCCTCGCGCGCAGACAGGTGCGCGCTGCTGGCGTTGCCCATCATCTGCGTGGCCCTCGCCGGCGCCGCCGACGCCCAGCAGGAGGACTCGACCGCTGCCACGCCACGCCTCCTAGAGGAGGTCGTCACTACGGCGTCAAAGAAAGGCGTTGCGGAAGCGGCGCAGGACGTTGTTGGTGCCGTCAGCGTTCTCGACGGCGCTCGGCTCGAGGCCCTGCACGTCAACGACATCGAGGAACTCGGCTACTCCCTCCCCAACGTCGCCTTCGACGGCATCGGCACCGGCAAGGGCATCGCCAACTTCTCGATCCGAGGCATGGGCGTTGCCGGCTCCATCCCGTCGATCGATCCCACCGTCGGCGTATTCGTGGATGGGATGTATCTCGGGGTCAACTACGGCGTGATCATGGACATGCTCGATCTCGAAGCCGTGGAGGTGCTGCGCGGGCCACAGGGCCTGCTGTTCGGTCGCAACGTGATCGGTGGCGCGGTCCTCCTCCGCTCGCGCCGACCGTCCGGCGAGTCTTCCGGCTACGCCTCCGTGCGCCAGGCGAGCGGTCCGGAGACCCGCGTGGCCGGAGCGGCAGAACAAAGCTTCATGGGAGGCGCCCTCGACGCCCGGCTCGCGGTCAGCTACCGCGACGACCAAGGCTGGTTCGACAACGACGCCCCAGGCGGCGGCGCGGTGGGAGCTGAGACGGCCTGGTCCGCGCGGCCCGTGCTTGCCTTCAAGCCAACGGAGAACCTGGACATCACGGTCATCCTCGAACGTGGCAACTCCGATGGCGACGGCCCCGCGACCCAGAATCGCTACCGCTACCAGGGCTTCGACTTTGCCATTGACGAGGTGGGCTTCTCCGACGTGGACTGGCGCCATGTCGTGGTCGAAGCCGAGCGGCGTCTCGACAACGGCCGCCTCGTCAACGTCTTCGGCCTGCGCGGCGTCGGCCACGAGTCGCTCGCCGACATCGACTCGACGACGCAGCCGATCTTCCACCTTTGGGCCTACACCGACCAGGAACAGGTCAGCAACGAACTGCGCTACACGGGCTGGCTCAGCGACGAGCTTGAACTCACGGTCGGCGCCTACGCCTTCGACCAGAAGATCCGCTATCGCGAGCAGCGCGTCATTCGGGGCGCCTCGGGGCTGCCGTTCGGCGGCGACCAGCGCCACGGCACGGCCGGTGCCTTCGCCAATGTGGACTTGCACCCAAGCGAGCGCTGGGTGGTCAGCGCCGGCGCGCGCTACACGGTGGAGCGCAAGACGGTCGAGATCGCAACCGCCGGCCGCGCCGCTTGCGACGCCCGTTCCCATCGCTGCGAATACGACTTCGAAGACGATGACATCTGGCGCAACGTCACCCCGCGCCTGGCGGTGCAGCGCTGGTTCGGCAACCACGTGCAGGCCTATGCGGAATACACGCGGGGATTCCGCAGCGGCGGCTACAACCTGCGCAGCACCTCACCCACCGACTCCCCCGGCCCGTTCGACGAGGAGGAGCAGGACGCGGTGGAAGTCGGCCTCAAGACCGAACTTGCACGCCTGCGCATCAACGTTGCCGCCTTCCGCAGCAAAGTGCGCGGACTGCAGCGGCAGGTGACCCGCGAAGACGTCGCCACCGGCGCAATCCAGGTGACGGCCAACACAGCCGACGCCACCATCGACGGGATCGAGGCCGACGCCGTCCTTGCGCTCGGAGAGGCCTGCACTGCCAGCGCCTTCGTTGGCATCGCCCGCGGCGCCTACGACCGGGTGCGCTACGACCTCGACGGCGACGGCTCCACGGTGGGCGACGAACGGCTCAAGCTCCCGCGCCTCGCCCCCCTCACGTTCGGCGTCGAAGGCCAGTGCCGCCGACAGATGGGCTCCCTTGGACTGGTGACCGCCCGCATCGGCCTCTCCCACCGCGACGACAGTGAGATCGCCCACGACAACACCGGCGTCCTCGACGGCGGCGACGTGCTCGACATCAGCATCTCGTCCGCCCCCACCCCGTCGCTCCGCTTCACGGCCTTCGGTCGCAACCTCCAGGGCGAAGTGTTCCGCCGCAGCCACTTCGACCTAACGGGCCTTGTCGACTCCACCTACTCACCGCTGAAAGAGGGGAGGATCGTCGGCGTTGAGGCAAGGTGGGCGTTTCGCTAGTAGGGGCGCCGCTCCGGAGGGAGCCTTCATGTTGTCAAGGCGGTTTCGGTGATTGGTGTTTCGGGTCGCGGAGTGTCCCAGGCGCCCTTGGTGCCTGTCGCCGTTTCGTCGGGTCGCGCACCGCGTCAAGCCGCTGGCGCGGCTGCTCCGCTTCGCTGCGCCCCTTCGGGTGACCCGGCGCGCGACCCGACGAAGGGTTGGGCTGCGGCCCAAAGCGGGGCTTTCGGCCTTCGCCGCAAGCGGCGGGAGGGGCGGCTCAGCCGGCGTCGTCGGCGGCGCGGGGCGCCTGCGGGGTCCACAGGCGGTCGTCGCGGAGCAGGGCGTTGGCGAGAGTCACGAGCTTGCGCATGACCGCCGTCAGCGCCACCTTCGGGGGCTTGCCGCGGCCCACCAGGCGACTGTAGACGGCCTTGATGTCGGGGTTGTGGCGGATGGCCGACAGCCCCGCCAGGCTCGCCGCCTCGCCGTGGCCGACTGCGCCGAGTTCCGGCATCTCCGCCAGCAGCGTCGCCGCCGTCACCCGGCCGATGCCGGCGATCGACGACAGCACCTCGGCGCGGTGCGACAGTTCCGCGTCGGACCGCGTCAGCTCGCGGATGCGGGCCTCCACCGCCTTCACCTGCCGCGCCACCTGCCGCAGCCGGTTGCGGTGCTGGTGCCGCAGCAGCGCGCTGCGCGACTGGTGCAGGCGGTTCCGCGCCCGCGTCCGATCCCGCATCAGCGCGTCCCGCGCCGACACCAGCTCCTCCAGCTCCGGAAGCGGCTCCCGCCGCGCCCGAACGCGGCGAAGCGCCAGCGTCGCGCCCATCAGCGCCAGCACCTTGGCGTCCACCTTGTCGGTCTTCGCCAGACGACCCGCCGCCTTCGCGAACAGCCGCGCCCGCAGCGGGTTCACCTCCGCCAGCGGAAGACGCTCCGCAAGGCGCGCCTCCAGCTCCCGGTGCAGGCGGCCGGTGGACTCGTACACCACCCGGTGCGCCGAGTCGCCGACCCACCGCGCCAGTTCCTCGATCCCCTGGGCGTCGTTGGCGAAGCGCCTCGACTCCCCGGTCGACAGACGGTGCGTGTCCAGGCTCGCCTTCGAGACGTCCACGCCCACCGCGTCCAGCCTGCTACCATCGTTCGTGCTTTCCATTGGCTCCTGTCCTTGTCTACGGGCCTCGATGCCCATGCCTTCATTCAGGACCTTTCGGAAAGTGCGGCGGCGATCCGGCTCCCTCGCGGCCCTCGATGGCCTGGGCGTTCACGATCCGCCGCCACACCACCGCCGGCTCACACCGGCGGTGGTGAACCCCCTGAACGTGAGTTCACCGGGACATTTCTAACAGACAAGGGCGTCCCGCCCTCCATGCGCGCCGTCAGGCGCGCCTCCTTGCACGATGCAGCGAGCGTTTTGCGCGCCTTGGGCGCGGTGGAGGGCGGGACGCCCTCCCTCCGGGGGACGGTGTCAGACGCTGCAAGGTCGAAGTGAGACACGGCCCGGCGCTCACGTGGCTTGCATTCAGGCAAGCGAGACTGTTGACTACGCCGTTCGCGCGAATTGCCGCAAGGGAAGGGACCAAGACGCATGAAGTTCGGGATTTTCTACGAGCACCAGTTGCCGCGCCCCTGGGACGATGGCGAGGAACAGAAGCTCTTCAACGACGCCCTCGAGCAAGTGGAGGTGGCCGATCGGCTCGGCATCGACTACGCCTGGGAGGTGGAGCACCACTTCCTGGAAGAGTATTCGCATTCGTCGGCGCCGGAAGTGTTCCTCGCGGCCTGCTCGCAGCGCACGAAGAACATCCGCCTGGGCCACGGCATTCGCCAGGTGATCCCGCAGTACAACCACCCGGCGCGCACGGCGGAAGTGATCGCCACGCTCGATCTCGTCTCCAACGGACGGGTGGAGTTCGGCACCGGCGAATCGTCCGCGGAGCTCGAACTTGGCGGCTTCCGCATCCCGGTGGAGGACAAGCGCAAGATCTTCATGGAGTCGGTCGAACAAATCTGCAACATGCTGGCGATGGACCCCTATCCCGGCTACAAGGGGCAGTATTTCGAGATGCCCTGCCGCAACATCGTGCCGAAGCCGGCGCAAAGGCCGCATCCGCCGCTGTGGGTGGCGTGCTCGCAGCGCGAGACCATCCGCATGGCGGCACGGCTCGGCATCGGCGCCCTCACATTCGCCTTCGTCGACCCCGCGGAGGCCACCGAATGGGTGGAGGAGTACTACGGCATCATCAAGAGCGATGAATGCGTACCCATCGGCCATGCCATCAATCCCAACATCTGCATGGTGTCGAGCTTTTCCTGCCACCAGGATCGCGCGGAAGCCGTGCGCCGGGGCCTGCCGGGCTTCGAGTTCTTCGGCTTTGCGCTGGGCAGCCTCTATGCCTTCGGCGAGCACAAGCCGGGCCGCACCAACCTCTGGCAGCAGTTCGAGGCGATCCAGAAGACCAAGCAAGAGTCGAACGACATCACCGGCGGCGCCTTGAGCGGCAGCCGCGGCGGCATCGGCACCCCGGACGATCTGCGCGAGCACCTCTTGAAGTTCGAGGCCTGCAACGTCGATCAGGTGACCTTCATCCAGCAAGCCGGCCGCAACCGCCACGAGCACATCTGCGAGGCCTTGGAGCTCTTTGCCGAGGAGGTGATGCCGGAGTTCAAGGAGCGCGAGGCGGAACGCGAACGGCGCAAGATGGAAGAGCTCGCGCCTTACCTTGAAGCTGCGATGGAACGCAAGATCGCCATGCAGCAGCTCAAGGACGACGACATTCCGGTGTTCGAGTCGCTGGGCCGCAAGGTCTCGCAGGAATCGCAGAACGAGGAATCGATCTACGAGAAGCCGCAAGCGGCTGGCTAGCGCATGAGGCAGGCCACCCAAGGGGCGACGCATGCGTCGCCCCTTGGGCCCGGGGCATGACCGACACCTTCCTGTAGGGGCGACGCATGCGTCGCCCTGTCCGGCTTGGAGCGAGGGGCGGGACGCCCTCGCCCCAAAGGGCCCTCGCTTCGGGATAAATTATAAAAATATCAATTTGTTGCGAGAATATGTTCCATGCGAGTCCCTACCGCGAGTGAAGCATGCGTCGCTCGGGCATGTATGCGTCGCAACGCCCGATGACCGGACGGGGAATCCTTCCGTGACCTTTTTCGCCGCTGGCGCATCCAATAAGGCATGTCCCGTTTTCGCGACATCGAGCTTGATCCCGGCGTCATCCGCCGCCTGAAGAAGGGCGATCGCAAGGCGCAGGAGAGGGTCTATCGCGCCTTTTCGAGCGCAGTCTTCACCTTGGCGCGGCGGGTGTTGCGCGATCCCGGCGCTGCCGAGGAGGTGACGCAGGACACCTTCGTGGATGTTCTCTGCAAGGCCGACACGCTGACCAAGGACACCGCGTTCCCGGCGTGGGTGCGATCCATCGCCATGAACCACTGCCTGATGCGTCTGCGCTCGCCTTGGCAGCGGCGGCGGGAAGCCCTCGAAATCGACCACCGCGGCACCGCGGGCGATGCCACCGACCGCGCCGTGGATGTGGATCAGGCGCTGGCGCAATTGCCAGCTACGGCGCGCATGGTGGTGTGGATGCACTGCATCGAAGGCTGCACCCACGAGGAGATCGGGCGCGCTTTCGGCTACACCCCAAGCTTCTCGAAAACCCAACTCTCACGTGCCTTTGAGGCCATGGCCAAGGCCCGGTTCGGGCCGGAGCAGAACGATGACTCGGCAAACAACGCCCTTTGCCGTGCTTGACGGCAAGCCCGAGAGCCGCGAGGCGCGGCAACGCGCCATCGAGGCGGAGCTCGAGGCGCTGCCGGATCTGGAGGCGCCGAGCGCACTCTGGGACGGCATCGAACGACGCGTGCGCGGGCAGAACGCTCGCCGGGAGCGTCGCGTCCGCACCGCCTGGCAGGCTCTCGCCGCGAGCGTTGCGGCAGTCTCGCTTGCCTCGGTGGTGTGGCTGTTTCAGCCCGAACCGTCGGCGCCGACCGTGGCAACGGCCTCAGCGCCGGTCAATGTCGGCGCACTGGTGGAGGCGTCGCAGGCGCTCGAAAACCAGCGCCGGGAGCTGCCTGTGATGGACTTGCCCGGCTTCGGCGCCACCGAGGCGGATGCGCGCACCATCCTTGCCGGGCGCATCGCCACCGTGGATCGGAGCCTCAACGATCTTGCGGCGGCGGATCGCATCGATCCGGTCGTGCGCGAGGCGCTGTGGCGCGAACGGGTGGAACTGATGAACGCATTGATGCGCGCCGAACAGTTGCAGCGAGAGGAATTCATCCGCCGCGCCGTGTACTGAGTGCATCGCACCCACGAACAAGCGTCCCATTTCGGGACACCGATCCTCAAAGGAGCGCTCGCATGAGAATCGCATCGCTTTCCCTCACCCTGCTGCTTGGCGTTGGCGCGTGGGCGGACGATCCGCCGGAGCCGCCGCCGACCGATCTCGCGGAGGCGAGGGCCCAGCTCGACAAGGCCCGAGAGGCGTTCGACAAGGCCCTGGCTCGTGTCACCGTGCTGGACGTGGACGCCCTGATGGACGACGTCCACACCACCCATTTCGATTTTGAGGACCTCTTTGGCGGCGGCGACGACGCCATGCTCGGAGTCGTCATCCACGACCATGACGACGGCGTCCATGTGGCGGCAGTGACGCCGGACAGCGGCGCCGAAGCCGCCGGCATCCTCGCCGACGACGTGATCGTCGCCATCAACGGCAAGGTGCTCGCGACCCAAGCGCATCCAGGCCGCAGCCTGCGCGAGGCGATGGCGGACGTGGAAGCCGGCGAGAAGGTCGCCATCGCCTTCGTGCGTGACGGCGAGGAACACGACGTGGACGTGGTTGCCACAGCCCGCGCGCATCCCGCGCGATCCATGCGCTGGCGCATGGCCGGCCCCGGCGACTCGAAGGCCATCCACTTCTTCGGGCCAGAGCGCCACATGGTGCGCAGAATTCGCCGCGCCGACCCGGAACTCGAACTCGTGGACATCGGCGAAGACCTCGGCAAGTACTTCGGCGTCGATTCCGGCGTACTGGTGCTCGACACCCCACCCGGCAGCAACCTCAAGCCCGGCGACATCCTCCGCCGCGTTGACGACGCCGACATCCGCAACGCCGACGAAGCCTACCGCCTGCTCGCGGACCTCGACGAGGACGGCACCGCTGCCATTCGCCGCGAAAACCGCAGCCGCAACGTCAAGGTGGAGCCCGTCGAAGGCATGAACCGCCACTTCAACGTCATCATGCGCGGACATGAAGACTCGGGCCAGAAAGTCGAAGAGGTCGAAGTGGAGCTCGAGACAACCGGCGAGGAGTAGCGCCGCAAAGGCCTATCGTGCCGCCTAAGGCACTGAGCGCGAATCAGGGGCCTCAGGACTTACCGGGATGGGCTGCCACGCCCGTCCCGGCCGCGTCCGGGTGCAGCGCTTCCGCGCGCAGCGTGAGCCCCAGCGCGGCGACCACCCTGAGGACGGTCTCGAATGTCGGAACCCGCTCCCCCGAAAGCGCCTTGTAGAGGCTCTCGCGGGACAGCCCGGCATCGGACGCGACTTGGGCCATCCCGCGCGCACGAGCAATGTCGCCCAGAGCCTTCGCCACGAAAGCGGCGTTGCCGTCCGACTCCTCGATAGACGCCTCGAGATACGCCGCCATCTCCTCGCGCGTGCGAAGGTGCTCGGCTACGTCGTAAGGTGCAGTAGCAGTCTTGGTCATGCCACCCTCCTACAGGTTCCTTGCCAGTCGCAGGGCCGTCTCAAGTAGCCAACAGGCTACACCGCTGTCAATCCCTACTCCGGTTGCCGCCACCATCCGGGTGTGATTCCACAAGTCCGCTATCCTTTTGATCGACCGCAGCCTGATACACCGAATGCGAGACGTCGCTTCGACCATCGCGGATATTCCCACCAAGCATCTGGTTGACGCGGCCGGGGCCCTTTGCGCCTTGGGATACGTCGCGCTCGCGGTGCTCGCGCGTGAGGTTGGCGAGCCGAACCTTGGCGCTTTCTACGGCATCGTTGCTTGGACAGCCATGCCAGTATTCCTGCTCTACCTGCGCGCTGCCCGACGGGACGAGCCGATCCCGCTCGCGAGGCTGCTCTTGTGGGCGGTGATCTTTCGCCTTTGCGGCCTCGCCGGCGGGCCGTTCTTCGAGGACGACTTCCATCGCTACCTGTGGGACGGTTACCGCTTTGCGACCGCCGGCACGCCCTATGGCGTAGCGCCCGAAGCCTTCTTCCTGGACACGAGCGTTCCGCTGGCGCTCAGATCGGTTCTGGATCAGGTCAACAATCCGGACCTCCCCACCATCTACGGCCCCACCACGCAAGTGCTGTTCCTGTTCGGCCATTGGATCGAGGCCGGCAGCGTGGCGGTGCTGCAGGCGCTCCTGATTGCGGTGGATCTTGCAGCGGTCGCGCTGCTGCTCCGGCTCGCGCCCGCCCGCAGCGTCTTGCTCTACGCCTGGTGCCCTCTGGTCGTCAAGGAAGTGGCATTCACCGCGCATCCCGACGGGCTTGGCGTCTGCTTGCTGCTTGCTGCCGTCGTCCTCGCGGGCAGGCGGCGCGACGGCTGGGCAGCCGCTTGCTTGGGGCTAGCGGTCGGGGCGAAGGTCTTTGCGCTTCTGCTCGTGCCGCTCGTGCTGATCCGCGCCCGGCCGAGGCACTGGTGCATCTTCGCGGCGACCGTCGCGGCGCTGTACGGCCCGTTCCTCGTCGCCGGCGCCACGGACCTCGACACGCTCCTCGTGTTCGCGCGCGAGTGGGAGTTCAACTCGGCGGTGTTCGGCTTGCTCGCAGCCGTCGTGCCAGCGGACGTTGCCAAGCTCTCTCTTGCGGCCGCATTTGGCGTCTTCTGGCTTTGGTACTACCGCCGATATCGCGGCGCGGGTGGAGACGTGCCGCGGGGCGACTGGGTGTATGGCCTGTTTCTCCTTGTGGCACCGGTCATCAATGCCTGGTACCTGCTCTGGCTGCTACCATTCGCCGTGGTGCACCCAAGCCGTTGGGCGTGGACGGCATCCGTGGCGGTATTGCTCTCCTACATTACAGGGCTTCACTTGGGCAACTACGAAATGCAGGCGTATGCGCAGCCTTGGTGGGTGCGCCCGATGGAGTTCGGCGCCATATTGATCGCCTTCCTGCTCGACTGCGTGCATCGTCAACGCGCGCGCGGGGCCGCTGGTGCCACCGATGCTTGACGGTCGTTCTGTCGGCGTGGTGATTCCCGCCCGCAACGAACAGGAGAACATCGGCGCGGTCGTGCGGGCGGTGCGTGCTCTCAGAACGCCGGCGGGCGAAGCGGTGGTGGATGACATCGTCGTCTGCGACAACGGCTCCACCGATGCCACGGCGGAGCGTGCACTCGCCGCTGGCGCTCGCGTCGTCGCCGAGCCGACGCCGGGCTACGGGATCGCCTGCCTGACCGCCATTGCGGCGCTTGGCAGGGTGGAGACCGTGCTCTTCGTGGATGGCGATCAGGCGTTCCATCTCGAGCAGTCGTTGGACCTCTTGGATGCCATCGTCGCCGGTGCCGACCTCGCCATCGGTTCACGCGCGCTCGGCCGCGCCGAACCCGGCGCTTTGTCACTGCCGCAGATTGTCGGCAACCAAGTCGCCGCCGGCCTGATTGGGCTCATCTGGAAGCAGAGAGTCACCGATCTCGGTCCGTTGCGGGCGATCACGTCCGACGCGCTCGACGCGCTCGACATGCAGGACAAGGCCTATGGCTGGACCGTGGAGATGCAGGTGAAGGCGGTGCAGCGACGCATGCGCATCGTCGAGGTGCCGGTGGATGCGCGCCGGCGCCAACATGGAAAATCCAAGGTTGGCGGCACGGTTCGAGGGGTTGTGGGTGCCAGCATTGGCATCCTGGGGATGATCCTGAAGTTATGGCTGCGCCCCAAGTTGGGAGGCAATTCATGGAGTTGAGCATGAAACGGTTTGTCTTTGCGCTTGCGAGCACATGCCTCGCGGCGATGGTCCAGGCCAATCAAGTGCCGGAACTGATCCCGTTCTGGGATGCGAGCGACGAGGCGAGTGCGGCAACCGTCGATCACAGCGGCTGGCAAGCGCTATTGGATGCCTACCTTGCGCAGCATCCGTCTGGTGTCAATCGGTTCGATTACGCTGGCCTCAAGGCAGCGCCCGACGACCTCGCCGCGCTGGGCGCGTATCTCGACGCGCTCCAGGCCCTGGACCCACGCACTTACTCGCGCCTAGAGCAGAAGGCTTACTGGATCAACTTCTACAACGCGCTTACCGTCAAGGTGGTCGTGGACGGCTATCCGGTGGATTCCATCAAGGACATCCACGAGGGCTGGATTCCCTTCACCGGGCCTTGGGGCGATGTTCACGCCGAGGTCACGGGGCAAGAGTTGACCCTAGACAACATCGAACACGGAATCCTACGCCCCATCTGGAAGGACCCGCGCATTCACTACGCGGTGAACTGCGCCAGCATCGGTTGTCCTAACCTTGCGACGAAGGTGTACACGGCTGCCAACACCGACGCACTGCTCGAGGCAGGGGCTCGCGAATACGTCAACCATCTGCGCGGCGTGGACATCGTCGACGAGGAGTTCATGGTGCTATCGAGCATCTACGACTGGTGGGTGTTCGACTTCGGTGGCTCGGAGGAGGGTGTGCTCGCCCACCTGATCGAATACGCCGACGCCGAACTGGCGGCGCAACTTAAGGGCTTCGCCGGCGCTATCGACTACGAATACGACTGGGACCTCAATCAGCCATAGCCCGCACATCGCCGGCGCCGCGTCCGCGGCGCAGACTGTGGAACTTGCCAACCCACTCCAGGAGCCCCTCTGGTGCGTGTTTCTTGCGCCAGGCACTGGCCGCGAATTTGTTGGCTTCGGTGAGGGTCGGATAGACGTGGATGGTGCCCATTACGCTCTTGAGCCCCTTGCCCCACTTCATCGCGGCAATGAACTCGGCGAGGAGGTCCCCGGCGTGATGGCCGACGATCGTTGCACCCAAGATGCGGTCCTTGCCCGGGGGCGTCAGCACCTTGACGAAGCCGCGGCCTTCTTCGTCGGCTAGCGCCCGGTCCAGCTCCTCTAGCTCATAGCGGGTGACCTCCACGTCGATGCCTTGCCGCTTGGCCTCCTGCTCGTTCAGCCCGACACGCCCGATTTCCGGGTCGGTGAAGGTCGTCCAGGGGATCAGCGAATAATCCGCCTTGAACTTCCTGAGCGGGCTGAACAGGGGGTTTACGGACGCATACCACGCTTCATGGGACGCGGTGTGCGTGAACTGATACGGCCCGATCGCGTCACCGCAGGCATAGATCGTCGGCACGCTGGTGCGCAGGTATTCGTCCACTTCGACTTCGCCGCGCTCGTCCAGCGTCACGCCTACATCTTCGAGCCCGAGTCCTTCGGTGTTCGGTTGGCGCCCCGCCGCCACCAGGATGGCATCGAACGGCACTCGTACCTCACTGCGGTCCTCGGCGGCGCAGATCAAGGCCCGACCGGCTTCGCCCGATTCCACGCGCTCGGCACGATGGCCGGTGAGCACGCGGATGCCTTCGGCGACGAACTGCCGCTGCATCAGTTCGACCACGTCCTCGTCTTCGCGCACCAATAGGTGCGGCGCTTGCTGGACCATCGTCACTTCGGCGCCGAACCGCCCGAATGCCTGCGCCAGTTCACAGCCAATCGGCCCGCCGCCCAGAACAACGAACCTTTGCGGCAGCTCGCGAATCTCCCAGATCGTGTCGGAGGTGTAGTAGCCGGCTTCGGCGAGCCCCGGAATCGGCGGCACGAAAGGCGCGCCGCCGGTGGCGATGACGATGTTGCGGGTGGTGATCTCCTGGCCGTCCACGCGCACGCTGTAGGGCGACGTGATCGTTGCATCCCCCATGATGCAGTTCACGCCAAGGCCCGTGTAGCGCTCCACGGAGTCGTTCGGCTCGATCTTCTTGATGATGCGCTGCACGCGCTCCATCACCTCGCCGAACTCGAACTCCACTGTCGCGCTCTTGAACCCAAACTCCTGTGCCCGCGCTGCATAGGAGAGCATCTTGGCCGAACGGATCAGCGACTTGCTCGGCACGCAGCCGGTGTTCAGGCAGTCGCCGCCCATGCGGTGGCGTTCGATCAGGGTGACCTTGGCCTTCACCGTCGCCGCGATGAGCGCCGCGACCAAGCCGCCGGAACCCGCCCCAATCACCACGAGGTTGTTGTCGAAATGCTTGGGCCTCTTGAAGCCTCGCAAGGCCTTTCGCGCCTTGACGGCATCGAGGATCTTCTTCGCGATGAGCGGTGCAAGGCCCAGCAGCGCGAAGGAAATCCACAGGGTGGGGGAAAGGATGTCGCCGACGGATGCAACCTGCCCAAGCTCGGCGCCCGCGTTCACGTACACGACCGTGCCGAAGATCATGCCGAGCTGGCTCACCCAATAGAAGCGCCAGGTGGACAGCGGCGTCAGTGCCATGGCGAGATTGATCACGAAGAACGGCACCGCCGGCACGAGGCGCATGGCGAAGAGATAGAAGGCGCCATCCTTTTCGATGCCCCGGTCGATCGCGCCGAGATGTTGGCCGAACTTCGAGCGAACGGCATCGCGGAAGAGGTATCTGGCGATGGTGAACGCGAGCGTCGCCCCCAAGGTGCTCGCGAAGGAGACGATGATGACTCCCTGCACCAAGCCAAAGAGAGCACCTGCGATAAGCGTCAGGATGGCGGCGCCGGGCAGTGACGCCCCGGTCACGAGGATGTAGATCGCGAAGAACGCCAGCGCCGTCACCCACGGGTTCTGGGCCTGGAACGCGGCGATCGCCTCGCGCTGCGTCGAGAAGAACTCCGGCGTCAGAAACCGCTGCAGATCTAACCAGAAGAAGAGCCCAATCAGCCCCGCGAAGGCGATCAGGAGGACAACGCGACTCGGCCTCACGGAATGATCCCTAGCCTATCGATCATGCCTCGCCCCGGGAGGGAAGGCGCCTCGCTCTCCATTGTGCGGAGGCCAGCCCGAAATGCCGACGCGCCCGCAAGGGCGCGCTAGCGCCCAAGGTGATACGTGAATGCGCCAGCTATCGCGTTGTAGTCCGCCGCGTTGCGCCCATCGGTCACGTCGTACCAGCGCAGGCTCAGGTCGAAGCGTTCGAATGACAGCGTGCCGCCCAGGGATATGCGGTCGAACTCCTCGGCGACGAACGGCAGCACGAAGCGGGTGAAGCCGGGGCCGTGGATGTCCCGATCGCCATCGGATCTTTGCAGGTGATACTCCGCACTCAGCACCAGCATTGAACTCGCGATGAGGTGAGCGTCTAGGCTCACGAACGTCTCTCGCGGCACGTCACTGCCCCGATTGCGGGTGCCGATTTCGCCCGACAGCGCGACGCGATCGGCAAACACCTTGCCAACGATCCCGGAAAGCTCGAACCCATCCGCGCCATCGCCAATCGCCGTCGGGTAGGCGGTGTCGTAGTCCCCTTGGAGAATCACGCCAAAGCGCACGGCCATGCTGGGCGTCTCGCCGAGCAGCTCATCGGCGAAGCGCCAGGTCACGCCCACGTTCGTGTCCACCCGCCCATCGAGCGTGGGATGGGGGCCGCCCGAGTCCTTGTTCGACGCTTCGGACCAGCCGAACTGCGCGTCCAACGCGAGCGCATCGGAGATGCCGTAGGTGCCGCTGAACAGCGTGCTGGTCTGCTCCAGCCCTGGACCGAAGGGCGTGTGCGCCATTCGGCCATCGACGATGTGCCAGAAATCGTCCGCCTCCTGCGAGATGCGGGCAACGGTCAGCGAGGTCGCACCGGGGGCCGGCAGCCACACGGTGCCTTCCGCATGCACAGCCATCGCCGGAGCCAAAAGGGTGGCAAGCGCCAAGGTACAGATGCGCGGGGCGTGTTTCATGTTGCTCTCCTAAAGCGCCGAACCTATAACTTGTAGCGCCGAGTCAGGAAGTAATGCACCACCTCCTGCTCGTCGCGCTCGAGCACGGCGATGTGTTGATCGTCGGGCGTGCCGGGCTTTATGGCCTCGTCGCGCGCTTCTAGGCTCTCCTTCAGGCTCTGCGCCCGTTCTCGATCCAGCGCCCCTCGCTCGATCGGACAGGTTGCGCAGACGAGTTTCTTGAACGTCAACGCCTTGCCTTGGACGTATGCGTCCCTAGGGCTGATCGCGCCGCCGGCAGTGATCGAGCCGGAGGCGAGCACCGATGACTGGAAGAGCGCCGCTGCCGTCACGACGACCGCGCCTAGGCTCGCTCTCGAAGCAAGCCGGCGAAAGACGCCGGCGCAAACCGTGGCGCGCTGCAAGGTGGCTTCGGGCACAGGCTTCATGGCCTATCTCCACGGGTTTACATGGGCACGAACCCTAACAGGAATCGGATACGGGATAGCTGCTTGACTTTCAGCAAAATCTTGCACCAAGAAGGGGCGTCCTCACCGGTGACGCGGCGTAGTTGGGGTTGAAAGTCGAACTTGCGGCCGTCCTCCCGGCTCACTCCCGAAGGATGTCCAAGGCTTCGGCCAGCGTCGCGACGGCATGAACCTGGATGCCGTCGATGGGTTGGCGGGGGCGGTTGGCGCGGGGACAGATGGCCCGGGTGAAGCCGTGCTTCCTGGCCTCGCGCAGGCGCTCCTGGCCGTTGGGGGCTGGGCGCACTTCGCCGGTGAGGCCGATTTCGCCGAACGCCACGAGGTCCGTGGGCAGGGCGCGGGCGCGGAAGCTCGACATCACCGCCGCCATGAGGGCGAGGTCTGCCCCCGTCTCGTTGATGCGCACGCCGCCCACCACGTTGGCGAACACGTCCTGATCGGCCATTGCGACGCCGCAGTGGCGGTGCAGAACGGCGAGGTGCATGGCGAGGCGCTGGGCGTCGAGCCCCACTGCCACGCGGCGCGGATGGCCGCCCTGGATATCGTCCACCAGTGCCTGAATCTCCACCAGCAGGGGCCGCGTGCCTTCCCACGTAACGGTGACCGCGCTGCCGGGGGCGGCCTCCTTGGGTCGTTCGAGGAAGATGGCGGAAGGGTTGGTCACTTCCTTCATGCCCTCTTCGGTCATCGCGAAGACGCCGAGTTCGTTCACTGCACCAAAGCGGTTCTTCTGCCCACGCAAGGTGCGATAGCGGCTGCCGGCAGGGGCGTCGAGCATCATGAAGCAGTCGATCATGTGTTCGAGCACCTTGGGGCCAGCGAGATTGCCCTCCTTGGTGACGTGGCCCACCATGACGACGGTGGTGTCCGTCTCTTTGGCGAGGCGCGTGAGACGCGCGGCGGATTCGCGCACCTGGGTCACGCTTCCCGGCAGGCTGACGGCCGTGTCCACGTGCATCACCTGGATCGAATCGACCACCACCAGGCGGGGCGCTTCCCGCATCACCAAGGCTTCGATGCGGTCCACGGAGGTTTCCGAGGCGACCCGTAGCGAGTCCCGTGCCAGTCCCAGCCGGCGCGCCCGCTGCCCGAGTTGTTGAATCGACTCTTCACCGCTGACGTAAAGAGCGCCCTCAGCATCTGCGCCACCATCGAGGCCGGTGGCAACTTGCAGCAGCAGCGTGCTCTTGCCGGCGCCGGGGTCGCCGCCCATCAGCACGACGGAACCCGGCACGAAGCCGCCGCCAAGCACGCGGTCGAGTTCGGCGAGACCGGAGCCGAAGCGCTCCTCCTTGGCGGCGGCGACATCGGCGAGCAATGCCACCTCGGCGCTCGCGTCGCCGTAGCCGGGGGAACTCGCTGCCTTCGCCTTGCCTTGCGCGGGCAGGCGCAACTCCTTGAGCGTGTTCCAGGCGTGGCAGGCGGAGCACTGCCCCTGCCACTTGGCGTGCTCGGCACCGCAGTCGGTGCAAACGAAGACAGCGCTGGCTCGGGCCATCTTGAAGCCTCGCCTACCAATCAGTAGGCAGGTTCGTCACCGTACTCGTCGGGTGCGAGGTTGCGAAAGCGTGTTTTGGCGGCATCGAACCCTAGCTCAACGTCTCCGACGGGGCCATTGCGCTGCTTGCCGATGATGATCTTGGTCTTGCCACTGTCCACCTCGCCGTCCTTGGGCTTGTCCCGGTGGATGAAGAGGATCACATCCGCGTCTTGCTCGATGGCACCCGAGTCGCGCAGATCGGACATGCGGGGCCTGCGACCTTCCTTTTCCGACGCCCGATTGAGCTGCGAGCAGACGATCAGCGGACAGTTCATCTCTCGAGCGATGGCCTTGAGCGAGCGAGAGAGCTCGGAGACCGCATGGACTGGACTGTCGTAGTCGCGCGCCGTTCGCATGAGTTGGAGGTAGTCCACCATCACCATCGCAAGGCCGCCGGCTTCTCTGGCGACTCGCCGGACGCGGGCGCGAATGTCGTTTGGCGTCAGACCGGGGGTGTCGTCGATGTAGAGGTTGCGGCCCTGTAGCTGGCTGACCGCGGCGGTGAAACGCGGCCAGTCGTCATCCGTCAGATGGCCCGTTCGCAGTCGATCCTGGTTGATGCTGCCGAGCGACGACAGCATGCGCATCACGAGTTGGGTAGCCGGCTGCTCCAGGGAGAATATGAGCACAGCCCCTTCCTGGTCGCTCATCACCGCATGTTCGGCGAAGTTGACGATGAGGGACGTCTTGCCCATGGAAGGGCGGGCGGCGACGATGATCAGTTCGGCCGGCTGGAAGCCAGCCGTGTACTCGTCGAGGTCGATGAACCCCGACGCGACGCCGGTGACGGTCTCGCGGGTCTTGAAAAGGTAGTCGATGCGATCGACGACGGACGTCAGAACCGGCTCAATGCGCGTGGGGCCGGACTCCTTGAGCTTGTCGTCGGCGATGCTGAAGACGAGCTGCTCGGCTTCGTCGAGAAGGTCGGCGCTGGTGCGCCCTTCCGGCGTGAAGGCGGATTCGGCAATGCGATTGGCGGCGTGGATCAAGCGGCGCAGCGTGGAACGCTCGCGCACGATGTCTGCGTAGGCGACGATGTTGGCGGCGCTGGGCGTCGCCTCGAGGATCTCGGCGAGGTAGGCGTTGCCGCCGGCCTTCTCCGCCAGCGAGCGGCTTTGCAGCGCTTCGGAGATGGTGACGACGTCGAGCGGCTCGTTGGCGTTTGCCAGTTCGCCCATCACCTCAAAGATGATCTGGTGCGCCGTGCGGTAGAAGTCGTGGCTGGAGACACGGTGGACGATCTGGTCCCACGCGTCCTGATTCAGCATCAGCCCGCCGATCACGGACTGCTCCGCCTCCGCCGAATGCGGCGGCACCTTGAGCCGCGCGGGCTCGGGAGCCCTTTGAGCGGGTTCTGCCACGAGGGAATCCTAACAGCCGTGCGAACCGCTAAGGGTGGGCCTCGCAGGGAAGATTGGCAAAGGACAAGCCAGCGGAAATCGCTGGAGCAATGTGTGAGTAAAGCCTTGGTGGCTGTGGACAGTTTCTCGCTTTTGGCTAAGCTGGCTAATGTCGACTAGCGGGCCTCGTCGAATAAAGCCCGCGGGCACGCGCCAAAGCAACAGCCCCTGCCATGCGAGGGCCTTTCTGGACGGAGGGCGTCCCGCCCTCCCTCCAAAGCCCTACTCCGCGATCACCACCACGTGTACCGGCTGCACCACGTCCGCGTGGAGCTGGATGTCCACGTCGTACTCGCCCACCGAACGGATCACGCCGTCAGGCAGCCGCACCTCGGCGCGGTTGATGGTGACGCCAAGGTCGTCGAGCGCGCGGGCGATTTCGACGGTGCCGACGGAGCCGTAAAGCTTGCCCTCCTCGGAGGCGCGGGCGACGATGGTCACCTCCCGATCCACCAGCAGCGAGGCGCGGCCTTGGGCGTCGCTCAGTCGATCGTTGGCAACGCGGGTGAGTTCGACGCGACGCGCCTCAAACACTTCGCGGTTTTCCGCGGTCGCGCGCACCGCCTTGCCGGTGGGAATGAGGTAGTTTCGGGCATAGCCGTTCTTCACGTTCACCTCGTCGCCGAGGTTGCCCAAACTCATAACCCGCTCCATGAGGATCACGTTCACAGTCTGTCTCCCGAACCAAGCTCAGATCGCGCAGTTGCGCAGCAACTGCCAACGCGCCCGTCAGGGCGCCCCATGACCCGTTCCATGAGAATCACGTTCACGTCTGTGTCTCCCGTAGCGCCATTCGTTGGTGCGCCGCAGTTGCGCAGCAACTGCCAACGCGCCCGAAGGGCGCGCCATGACCCGTTCCATGAGAATCACGTTCACGTCTGTGTCTCCCGTAGCGCCCATTCGTTGGTGCGCCGCAGTTGCGCAGCAACTGCCAACGCGCCCGAAGGGCGCGCAGCTACTTGTGCTGGTCGGTGTAGGGCAAGAGCGCCAGATAGCGGGCGCGCTTGACTGCGGTGGCAAGCTGGCGCTGGTAGCGGGCGCTGGTGCCGGTGATGCGGCTCGGCACGATCTTGCCCGTCTCGGTGACGTATTGCCGCAGGAGGTCTAGGTCCTTGTAGTCGATCTCCTTGATCCCCTCCGCCGTGAACCGACAGTAGCGCTTGCGTCGGAAATTGCGTGCCATGATCGCTCCCCTATGCCGTTTCCGCCGGTGCCGGACGGGTCGCAGCGGCCTCGCGCTGTCTGGCCCGAGCCTCGGCTTCCTCTTCGCGGCGGCGTTCGCGCTCGCGATCCTTCTCCTGCTCGCGCAGCTCCTCTTCGTAGAGCTTGGAATTGCCGGTCACCGGTTCCTTGCGCTTGATGATGAGGTGACGCAGCACGGCATCGTTGAAGCGGAAGGCGCTTTCGAGTTCGTCGAGCGTGCCGGCGCCCACCTCGATGTTGAACAGCAGGTAGTGCGCCTTGTGGATTTTGGAGACGGGATAGGCAAGCTGGCGCCGCCCCCAGTCTTCGCTGCGGTGGATGACGCCGCCACCGCGCTCGATGAGCGCTCGATAGCGCTCCACCATGCCGGGCACCTGATCGGACTGATCGGGGTGCACCATGAAAACGACTTCGTAATGTCGCACGAGTGGTTCTCCCTTCGGTTTTCGCCTCCGCCATCGCTTAAGCGTGAAGCAAGGAGTCTATGTAGGGGCGGGCCCTCAAGGCCCACCGGTGCCCGCCAAAAGCGGGAGACGCATCATACCACTACCCCCGTTGGCGTACCGCCTCGAAAAGCAGGATGCTGGTGGCGACGGAGACGTTGAGGCTCGCGACCTTGCCGGCCAACGGGATGCGAGCGAGGAAGTCGCAGCGCTCTCGCGTCAGACGACGCAAGCCCTTGCCTTCGCTGCCGACGACGATGGCGATGGCGCCATCGAAGGCCACGTCCGTGTACACCACATCGCCGTCCGCATCGCCGCCGACGACCCAGACGCCCCGATCGCGAAGCCAATCGAGTCGTCGCGCCAGATTGGCCACCTCGACGATGGTGAGGTGCTCCATCGCCCCGCTTGCCGCCTTGGCCGCAACACCCGACAACGGCGCGCTGCGACGGCGCGGCACGAGCACGGCGTCCACGCCGGCCGCTTCGGCGCTGCGCAGGCAAGCGCCGAGATTGCGTGGGTCCTCGATGTGGTCGAGCGCGAGCAGCAAGGGCCGCGACAGCGTGGCAAAGCGCTCCTCGAAGGCGGCTTCGCTGGCCGGCCGAACCGCGTGGCACTCCGCGAGGATGCCTTGATGACTGCCGCCCCCGGCGAGCCGGTTCAGGGCCGAGCGTTCCAACGTGTCTACCCGAATGCTGGCATTGCGCGCCTGCGTGACGATGGCGGCAAGCTCCGGCGCACGGCGCCCAGCCGCCACCTTCAAACTGCGAATGCGCGCCGGATCGGCGTCGATCAGCTCGCGCACGGCGTGGATGCCGTAGATGCGATCGCTCACCGTCGCCGCCGGCCCCTGCCGCGCCGTTCCCGTGGCATCCGTTCGCTGTGCGCAGGACGCTCGGCCAAGCGAAGGTCCACCCGTCCCGTGGGCGGCGAAACATCCTGCAAGACCACCTTGACAGCATCGCCAAGGGCAAACCGCCGCCCCGAGCGCTCTCCCACAAGCGCCATGGCGGCGGGGACATGGTGGAAGTAGTCCGCACCGAGCGAACCGATGTGCAACAGCCCCTGCACGCCGGTGCCATCGAGTTCGACGAACAGGCCGAACCCGGTCACGCCGGCGATCCGACCGGAAAACGTCTCTCCCACTCGATGCTCGATCAACGTGCACTTGAGCCAGTTGTCCACCATTCGCTCCGCGCTCTCGGCGCGGCGTTCGGTGGCCGAGATGTGGGCGCAGACCTCGTCCTGCTCGTCGGCGTTCGGGCGCCAGCCAAGCAGGATGCGATGCACCAGCAGGTCCGAATAGCGCCGGATGGGCGAGGTGAAGTGGACGTAGGTGGAAAGCGCCAGGCCAAAGTGGCCGAGGCGCCGGGTTTCGTAGCGGGCCTGGGCAAGGCTGCGCAGGGTGAGGATGTCCCAAATCCACCCGGGCAGACTCGATGCCGACTTGGCGCGCACGAGCGCCGCGCTCAAGGCCGGCGGTGTGACAGGGGCTGGTGGCACCGACACGCCGGCGAGTCTGAGGGCGGGTTCCAGGGCGTCCAGACGGTCGCTCGGCGGCGGTTCGTGGACGCGATACACCGGACGCGTGCCGCTCGCGGGGCCCTTCTCGTCCTGTTTGAGCAGCCGTTCCAGCTCCCTCGCCGTCGCCACGTTGGCGGCGATCATGGCCTCCTCGATGAGGCGGTGGGCGTCGTTACGCGCAACCTCCACGACGCTCGCCGGCCGGCCGTCCTGCAACTCCACGCGGGATTCGTGGCTTTCGAGGTCCAGCGCACCGCGTTCTTCCCGCTGCGCCGTCAGGGCCTTTCGCACGTCATTTAGCGCTTTCAGAGATGTGGCAACCGCCGGATTCTCCACGCCTCCCCGACCCTTGAGGAACGCAGCTACCTCCGTGTAGGTGAGCCGGGCCTCGGAGCGAATCGTGGCGCGGGTGAAGCGGTGGCGGGACACACGCCCCCGTGCCGACACGAGCATGTCGCACACCACCGCGAGCCGATCCTCGTCTGGCCGCAGCGAACAAAGCCCATTGCTGAGCGCCTCCGGCAGCATCGGCACCACCCGATCCGGCAGGTACACCGAGTTGCCCCGGCGCCTGGCCTCGTGGTCGAGGGGCGAGTCGTGCGCGACGTAGTGCGAAACGTCGGCGATGGCAACCACCAGCCGCCAACCGCCATTTCGCCGACGCTCGGCGAACACCGCATCGTCGAAGTCGCGCGCATCCTCGCCATCGATGGTGACAAGAGGCATGCCGCGCAGATCAAGCCGGTCGCCATCGGACTTAGTTGCCGGGACCGCTCTCTGGAAGGAGGGCGTCTCGCCCTCCACCGCACCACGAGGCGCGCCCGTGCCTCTCTGGAGCGGGTGCGTCCCGCCCTCCACCGCACCGCGAGGCGCACCGGCGCTGCTCTGGACGGAGGGCGTCTCGCCCTCCACCGCGCTGTGAGGCGCGCTTCCCTCTAGAGCCGCCGGCCAAACACACGGGATCCGATACGCCGCCAGCGCCGCATCCGTGGCCCGCGCCGCCTCGTTGCCAGCATCGCGTACACCGACGACCCGCCCGGAAACGCGCCGGAAACCCACCTCCAGCACCTCCACCTCGACAATCGCGCCATCGCGAGCACGGGCGGGCGGCACCGCCAGATCAACCCGCCCACGCAACCCCGGATCGAGGGACTCCACCCAAGGCGCTGCGTAGGAGCCGTACCCTCGCTCCCGGTCCGACCCTTCCCCATGCGGTGCAGCCAGAGGCGCAACCAAGGCACCGATCAGCGGTTCCGAAGAAGGCGAAACCACGCGCCGCACCACCACGCCTTCCTTCGTCCGCGAACCCTCGACACGGTCCCCCGCCCGCACCCCACGAACGCGATGCCCGCGCGCCAGCGGCACGCACCCGTCCGCAGTTTGCACCGCCAGAAGCCCCGGAACATCCCCAACGACCTCGCCCGCGACCTTCTCCGGCGGCTCTGTCAGCTCATAGCGCCCACGCTGCCCAAGCCGAACATCCCCCGACGCCACGAGCCCATCGAGCAACTTTCTGAGCGCCTTGGATTCCGCGCCGCGCACATCGAGATGCCGCAGCAGTCCAGACCACCGCATCGACCCGCGTTCCGCGAACGCCTCAACCAACTCGCCTCGCGTCAAAACCCGCGCTGAGTCGGCATCCGCCCGCTTCCGGCGTGGCCCCTCACGGCCCCTGTTTCGTCTATTCAAATGAACGTCGCTTTGGTAAAGTCGCGCCCCCGCGCTGCCAAGGCGGGGGCCTCATGCCGAGGTGGTGAAATTGGTATACACGCTAGCTTCAGGTGCTAGTGGGGGAAACCCCGTGGAGGTTCAAGTCCTCTCCTCGGCACCAAACGCATCAATTAACCCATTGAAAAACAAGGATTTTTGATAATCCAGAGAGCCGCGTAGCACTTTCCGTAGCACTTATCGCTCTAGTCGCCTACCGGGGCTATTGTAACCCCGTGAAATCCGTGTATATGGAAGTGCCAGTTCCCGCTAGCTGAAGGGATTCTGGCATGACCTTGAACCACTCCCCCCTCCCTCCGTCCCGCCGCGGCGTCGAGCCCCGCGTCCTCCGGATCGCGGACCTCGAAGAGATGCTGCGGGTCTCCAAGCGCACGATCTACTACTGGATCGCGAAGGGAAGATTCCCCCGCTCCGACGTGGAACTCGGGTCGCAACTGCGCGCCTGGCGCACGGAGACCGTGGCGGCCTGGCTCGAGTCCAGAACCGTCGATCCGGCCTAGGGGCAGGACGTTTCGGGACGTCGGCGCGACACTGAGTCGGCGGACGGCCCGGCAGCAGAGGTTCTGACGGGGAGGTCGCATGGGGGCAACGGACGGAGGATTGCAGGCCGCATCGCGGCGCGTCTCCCTGAGCTTTTCGGCTAGCGGTATTGCGGATCGGGGGCGACCGGAGCGTCCGGGCGCCCGTCGTGGAGGGCCTTCACCGATCGGAACGGTACGGGCCCGGAGTCGCGGGACTCCGGGTCACGGGCGCGCTCGGCTCCGCGAAAGCGGTCGACGCGGGCCTGGCGGCGGGACGGACCGCGACCGGCGGGATGGAAGTCCACACGCGCCGGGCGCGCGGCTGGAGGGGTGAGCGATGTGCGATTGCGGCGCGGACGCACCGCTGCGGACGCCGATGGCGGCCGTAGTCGAGGAATGCGCGGACCTGGGCGTCGGCTCGCCGACGCAGTACGTGGCCCGCTGGACCGAAGTGGCGGTGGTGGCCCGCGAGCGCGGGTACCTGGCTTCGGACTCGGTGGCGTCGTTCGACGACGCGGCTGCGGTGGACGCCGCGCGGCCCGGGATCGAGGACGCGCTGCGCCGCGCCATTGCGAGCGAGGAGGAATGCGGCGAGGTCGAGGCCCGGGAAAAGACGGCGGGACTCGTGACCAGGCTCGACCGGCGCAAGCGCGCGGCGGGCGATGGCGGCAAGGGGAAGCGGCGTCCGGTGGCGTGCCCGACGCCGCTGCGCGAGGTGCTGGAGGGGTCGATCGAGCACGAGCAGCGTTGGAACCGCTGCGCGGAACTGGTGGCCGACCGCGGCCTGACGATGAAGGCCGCGGCGTTGCTTTTCGCCACGACGATGTTCTGCTTCACCAAGGACCTGGTCTGCACGATGACGCGGGCGCAGTTGATGTCGATGACCGGCATCCGCACGCCGGCGTCGTTCGCGGCCGCCGTGCGGGAACTGATGGAACAGTCGCTGCTGTCGCCGAAGGACGGGGCGCCGCGGACATCCTGGTATCTCGGCGAGGGCTTCTGGGGCGGACTGCTCGCCGGGGACGATCTCGACACGCCGGTGGCGACGCTGGCGCGACGCAGGAGGGAAGCGGCGATGGGACGGAACGAGGCGCGCCGGCGCAGTGGTACGGAAAACCGAACCAGTGCGACCAAGGCGGCGGGCGCGAGCGATGCGAAACCGTCCACTGGTATCGAAAACCGAACCAGTGAACGCAGCAACGGGAAGGCGAAGGTGACGGTGGCGACGTTCGCGGCAGAAGAGCTCGCAAGGGATCCAGTCGGAACCACGATCGCCGAGCGGCTGGCCGACTACTACGGCAAGCGGGGCGAGTACCGCATCGCCCGAGCGCGCCTGCGCGGCCTGGCCGCCCGGATTCGGGGGGACATCGAAGGCGGCAGCAACACGCGATCGGACCCCCGCGATCCGGCGTCGGTCGCGCGGTCGCGTTGCCGGTGGTGCAACAGCCCGTTCGACCACCCGGCCGCGCGCGGCGACCGGGGGGACGGCGTCTGCCGGGGCTGCGACACCAGGCGGTCGCGCGACGGCCCGGTCCCGGTCGGCGCCATCGCCGACACGCTCGGCAGGCGGCTGGGGCGGAGCACGGCCCAGTGACAGCGGCACCCACCGCACACGCGGGGCTGCAGCCGGGAGACGTCGGCGCGTAGAGACTTGGCGCGAGGGGCGATGCGGTGCCTGTGCGTAACCTGTGAACAAACGGCCCTTCGGGGCCGTTTTTCATGGGTGGGAGGTTCGCAATGCCGGACCTGCCAAATGCGAGATTTCGCACCGCGGCGGTTCGGCCATTGCGATCACCCAAGCGAAAGCAAAAGAGAAGAGAAAAAGAAAGCGAAAGCAGCCGCCGCTGGCGCGGCGGGCGGCTGGGGCGTGCACCCCTTCCGCGACTTCCGGCGAGCGCGGAGGGACAGGGGGATAGTGACGCTCAGGGGGTGGGGACCGAGGAAACCGCGTTCGAGGAAGAAGCCGCCGGGCGCGCCCGCGCGCAGAGGAGGGACACGCGGACGCGCCGACGGCACGGGGTGGGAGAGACCCCGTCAGAACGGAATGTCGTCGTCGAAGTCCTCGAGGCCGTTGCCGGATTCCAGGGCGGGCGGCGACTGGCGTTGGCTGCGCTCGGGGCGAGGATTGCGGTTGTCGTCGAACGGCGGAAACAGGACGATCTCCCCGCGGACGCTGAGGTTGTCGTCGATGAGGATGGTGTAGCCGTCGGCACGCTTGTGCGGGAAGGCGACGCCGACGCGGTTGCGGAACACGCGCTCTTCGCCGTCGATTTCGCGCCGGCTCGAGGTGTAGGCGATGAGTCGATTGTCCATGTGGTTCCTCCTGTGGCTGGACGGAAAGCTCGCCCAAACCGTCCGCGCCGGACGCGAATGGCGGTCAAGGCCGCCGCCAGGCGCCCCGAAGGGGTTGCCTTGACCGCCGGCGCGGATCGGCGCGAGGGTGGCTGGCGGCTTTTCGTCGGGGTTGGACGACCGGGGTCGAAAAAGCCAGCCGGCGGTACGGCGGATGGCTACGGGGTTCGCGTGAGCGGTTTGGCCGCACCTGGTGACGGTGGGTGTCGTCGCTGAGCGACGACCAGTCGCGAGACGCGTTCGGAGGCGGGCGTTGACCGATGGATGGTAGGGAAGAGCAGCGTGACGGGGCCAAGGTTGCGTGCGTAATGCCAGACACGGCCTGGCCGGACGCGTGGCTACGAAACGCCTCCATCCCAATCCGGGTCGAACTCGTGAAACGCGGCCGAGTGCGTAACAGGGACGCGGCCCGCGCGTAGCTCGTCGCGGGCGTGTTGGTAGGTCGCTGGTATGTCGATGTTCCCGAAGTCGGGGGCGTTCCATGGATCTTTCGGTGCGTTTCGGATGGCGTCTGCCCGTTCTTGGAGGTCGGCGGGATCGCGGGACTTGCCCATCTCGAGAACGGAAGGCGTGCCGTCGATGAACATGAGACTGACCAGTAGATAGTACAGATCGTCGGTTCGGCGCTGAGACACGTCGACAATGCTGGAAACGACCCTGCACGCGTGATACCCGGGAACCAAGTCGCGTTCCTTGATATGCCAACGGATGGAGACGCCACTGTTACCCGGTCGTACGTAGAAGCCAGCGATGTCGTAGCCGAAGTGGTGGAGGAACTGCAGGATCGTGCTCGAGACGGAAACGCATCTCCTGGCCAGACTCGAACCACTTGAAGATGCGGCAGTTGCTGGCCCGCTCCCGAGCCCTGCCCCCACAGTGGAGCAGATCGTTCCGGATTCGGTTGAGGTCCGCGAACAGATCGGCCTTGAGGCCGCTTCCGCCCTTCTTCGGACGGTACATTTCGATGTTTCGGCGACACGTCTCCCAGATGCCGCAAACAGTCGCGATCCAGCCGACGTAGGCTGGCTGGACGAGGAAGCCGTCGTGGCCAACGACGTCGACCGGAGAAACTGTCTGGTTGAGTCGGATGCACTGGATGGCCACCGACATGGGCGGTGGGCAGAACGCGGCGGGTGTCGGTAGCGTGGCAAGCCGGTCGGCTGCCTCGAGGACATAGAACAACTGGCCGGTAGCAGCGTACACCTGCGTGACGAGGTCCGCATACGTGTTGGGTTGGACAACAACGGCGCGATTTGCAAGCTCCATTTCGGAACTCCTTACCTTGACGTGCGTCGATGACCCATCTGGAGTCGGAGGCGCACAGCCGGTTGCGGGAGAGGGCGACGGGAGGGAAGACGAAGTCGGGCGAGCATGATCGGACGGCGGTAGCTGAGATTGGCTACGAAAGTGGCGGGCTCCGCTCGGCGTCGATGGTTCGGTATGCGGTAGCCAAGGACGGGAACCGATGCGCGAGCGCGCGCAATGCGCGATGGCGGATGAGCGCGATGACGTCGTCGCGGCGACCGCGACCGTAGTGCGCGGCGACATCGGCGACGAGTTCCTCGTAGTTCGTGCACGAGTGGCGCAGGTTGTGTACGGCGTCCCGGCGTATGGCTTCGGCAGCGTTGCGGTCGCCGTCGCGCTCGAGTCGCTGGGCGCGCCGCTCGGTGCTGGCCGCCAGGGCTGTCGCGTGCCGGTCATACACGAGAAGCGTCGCGCGGCGTGCCCAATCGATTGGATCGGAGGCGAGCAGTAAGGCGTCAGACGAATCGTCCGGGTCGATGGGGGATTCGGCGTGGCGGGCGGTCATGAGGAAGCCCAGGGCTGCCGCGGGCCATCGAGACGCTTGGCTACGGCCAGGGCGGACCGGGGGATGTTGGCGATGGCGGTGCGGATCTCCCGGGAAAGGTGGCGTGCGCCGTTGGACGGCAGGTCGCTGCGGGCGAGGTACGTGGACGTGGCGTAGGCGGCGTTGACGCAGGCGTCGTAGTCGAGGAGCAGTTCGGCGTAGGCGGTGACCAGGGGGTCCGGGTGGGGATTGAGTCGGGGCGAGGTCCAGGGGCGTGGCGGTAGACCGCGAAGGAAGGCGTCGCGCATCGCGTTATCCGCATGGCGCCAGGACCGTACGCCGCTTAGTGCGGCTCCCAGGCGCTCGCGGGTCTCGGCGAGCCACCAGGCGGCGTCGGGGTCGTTTGCGTGGGCGCGAATGGTGGCGATGGCGGTGGCGTAGTCGACGATGGACGGGATCGAGTAGTTGCGGTTGCCGGAATGGCCCCACCACAGCCGCTGAGCCTCCGGGGTTCGGATCGGGTGCCGGCGCGGGGCGTTTGGCGGGCGAGTTGAACGCGGGCGTCGGCGGGGCTTGGGTCGGTTTGTCATGGGGGCGGCGATTGTACGGGGTCGGCGGAAGCGTGTGAATCGCGCCGGCGGAAATCGGGCCGTGGTCGGGGCGATGGATTGGTGTCTCGTTGCGCTCAACATCACACCGTGGCGCGCGGGGACGTCGGGATCGGGTGACGGAGGTTGTCTAGGGGTGCGAACTGGGCGGTGTGCGGGCGGTGGCGCGCCGAAGGCGCGGCGACGCCCGGGCGACGGCGTTCCGGCAGCGGAACGCCGGTGCCTCCTGGGTGCGGGTGCGGGTTGCGGGCGGGCGGCTGCGGGAACGGCCCCTGTCACTAATTTCGCGAAGCCGGAAATTAGTGACAGGGGCCGCGACGCCGTGCATGGCGCGAGGTTCGGGCGCGATCGGGCGCATTACGGGCTCGTGACGAAGCGCCCCGGCGTGTGATAGCGTCGCTCGTACTCCATGGCGAGTAGTGGCGCGACAAGGCGTCCCGTCCTCGGTGCGACGGCGAGGATGCGCGGCGTCGAAGCGGGCGATGCGTGGCAACGCATCGGGCGCATCGAACGTCGTTCGGGGTGCGAGAACGCCCCCGTAGGGCTTGGTGAGAGTCAAGCGCCGGACACGGCGCGTCCGCCGGTGACGGCGGACGAAGCCTGGAGACAGGCGGGCGACGGGCGACCGTCGCTGTGGCGCAAGGAGCGTGGGAACGGCTCCGCGCCGCGTTTCGCGCCGATCGGACGCGCGAGGAACCCGGAGGGCACGTAATGGTGACGCGTGCCGGAGATCCGGGGGATGCGCGCGGGAGCGGCCAGCGGGCACGGACACGTGCCGCGGGTCGGCGGACCGATCGACGGGGAAGGGAAACGCTCAAGGGACGGCGCCTTCGATGTGGCGGGGGTGCCGGGCGTCTCCGACGGGGACGCGCAGCGTGGATGAGGCCGGGTGGAGTGACAGTGCGCGCGTAATGGCGACGCACGCGACGGGACCGACAGGACCGTGCCCGGTGGCCTAGGAAAGGCAGTTCCATTGGTTTGCTTCGGGGATGCCCGGAGTTCCGCAGGAGGACGTCGACGACATCCTTCGTGCCGCGTCGCAAGCCTGACATGGCTGCGGCGAAAACCGTAACGTTGAGCAAACAGATTAGGAAGACGGCGGTCGCCCGCTTGGCCGGGCGCCCGCCGTCGGCATTTGGGTATCGGAGGAAGCGGCAGGAGGGCGATGGCGAGAGGCAGCAGGCGCTCGCGCGGGAGCCGAGGCGGCGCTCGGCGCGGGCGTGCGAACGGGTCCCGGGCGAAGGACGCCGGCGGAGCGCGCAAGCGCGGCGCCGCCGAGGGCGACCGCCTCTACCGGGATCTCTGCGACCTGGTGCGTCGCAACCCGTCGGGCTCGGAGGCGCGCATGCGGCAGCGGCGCGCGGGGCTGCGCACGATCAGCGCGCGCCTCGAGGCGCTGGGGTTCCGGGGGATGCGGCCGCGCTCGCTCGGGGGCCGGCACGTCTGGGCCCTGGTCGGCGACTGGCACGCCCGCGGGCTTTCCTCCGGGACGATGAAGAACCTGATGGTCCACTTGCGCTGGTGGGCCGGCGCGGTCGGCAAGGGTTCGGTCGTGATGCGCGACAACCCCCGCTACGGCATCGCGGACCGCAGGGCCGCGCGCGGTTACCGGGACGGACTGGTCCTGGACCGGGCGAAGCTCGAAGCCGTGCGCGACGAGCGGGTGCGGCTCTCGCTGGAGCTTCAGGCGGCGTTCGGCCTCCGGCGCGAGGAGGCGATCAAGTTTCGCGTCGCCTACGCCGACCGCGGCGACCGGATCGTGCTCAGGGCGTCCTGGTGCAAGGGCGGCCGCGCGCGGGAGGTGCCGATCCTGGCGGACGCCCAGCGCGAACTGCTGGATCGCGTGCACGTGTTCGCGGGCAAGGACTCGCTCATCCGGCCGGAGGAGAAGTACGTGCAGCAGATGGGACGGTTCGAGCGGGACACGCGGCGCGCCGGGATCCCGAAGTCGCACCGGCTGCGGCACGGCTACGGGCAGCGCCGCTACCGGGAGCTGACGGGATTTCCGTGCGCCGCCGCGGGCGGCAAGGGGGTGCGCGCCATGACCCGGGAGGAGCGCCGGCTGGACGCCCTCGCCCGTCGGACGATCGCCGGCGAGCTCGGTCACGCGCGCGTCGACGTGGTGGCCGTCTACGTAGGCTAAGCAGGGGACGGCGCGGCGTTGTACGGCGGGCTCCGGCGTTGCTCCGTGTAACTGTTTGGATATACAGTAACGCCATGGACCGCGACGCCCCCGTCATGCTCGCCCGCCGCCGCGCCTTGCGGCGCATCCCGGGCATGCCCGACAGCCTGACGCTGCGCTTGGAGGTGCAGGTGCCGCCGGACCTCCGGGGGCTGGTGCTGGTGGTCGAGCAGCGTCTGACGCGGCGCGACGTGGCCAGGATGCTGGCGACCTTCGACGCGCCCGCGTGAAGCGGCGGCTACCCGGCGAGGAGGGCGCGCTTGACGGCCAGGCTCGGGCGGAATCGGCAACCCGCCCGGTGGCGCTCAGGGGATCGCCACCGGCTCGACCGGCGCCGGCGGGAACCGCTTCATGCGCCACAGCACGATCGACCAGCGCGCCGGGTCGGCGTTGATGACGCGGTGCTGGTGCTTGCAGTCGAACGCGATCACATGGCCAGGGAAGAGGTCCAGCCAGAGTGGGTTCTGCGGACGGCCGTTCGCCGAGTCTCGTTCGGAGTCGATCTCGAACGTGGCGAACCCGAGGTTCACGATGAGGGCGGCGTTCATGGCGTAGGCCGCGTCGCGGTGCCAGGCGATGCCGACGTCGCCCCGGATCGCCAGACCGAGCTGCGGCTGCGTGGCCGGGTGGAACCGCTGCCAGACTCGGGTGAGCCAGGGCCAGAGGCGCTCGGAGGCGAGGCCGGGCCGCCAGGGCTGTGTCGGGCCGAGCGGCGCCTCGATCTCGAGCCAGGCGCGCTGCCGGCCCTTGGCGTAGTTCGAGACGTCGGGCGCGAGGTGCGGCGCGACGTGGCGGTCGAGGTGGGCGACGACGTCGCGCGTGGTTCCGTCGCCGAGCCGGAAGGGCGGGCGGATGCAGGTCATGGGGATCTCCTCTGAAGTCCGTTGCGGATGCCCCGACGCTCCGGTCCGCGGGGGGAAGCCGCGGGTCAAGACCGCCGCAGGCGCCTGCGAGGGCCTGGCCTTGACGCGCGGCGCCCGCGGACCAGGCTGGCGGCGGCCCGCACCGGACGGGGCTTGTCGAGCGCGCACGACACGCGGTTGCGCGGGGCTGCGCGGGTCCGCAATGCCGTCGAAACGACGCGGAAAAACGGCGTTCCGACGGCAGTTTTTCCCGTCGAATCAGCCTGCTACATTCCGCGCGGTCCAGTGAGTCGAACCCCGTTCCGGGGGCCTGCAGATGCCAGCATCCAGGTGGTTCGGCGCGGGCGCGGGCGCGCTCGCCGCCGTAGGGATCATGGGCGCCGCGACCCTCGTCACGAGCGCCGAGATCGAGCAAACCGACGTCCGCGCCAGCGCGGTCGAGGCGACCGCCGCGCGCGCCTGGAATCTCGAAGAGACCGACTGGACCCGCTACCAAACGCTGATGGCCGGCCGCCGCGGCCGCTGGTCCCCCGACGCCGACCCCCTCCTGGTGCTCGGCGCCCACGCCCGCACCCCCGCCGAGCGCCGCCGGTTCGCCGAGGCGTACGTCGCGGCGGAGAAGGAGCGCGTCGAGGGCGAGCTCGCGTTCGAGCGCGCCGTCGGCGAAGCCTGGGCGCGGCTCTACGGGGACGAGGCGCTATTCGCGTCGGCCCCCTCCCCCGCGCCGGACGACGGCGCCGCGCTCCGCTTCGCGGTGGCGCTCGACGCCGACTGCGTGCCGTGCCGGGCGCTCGCCGAGCGGTACTGGGGCGCGGGCGCGCCGGTGGACTTCCACGTGCTCGGCACGGGCGGGCGCGACGCGGCGCTCGTGGACTGGGTGCGGACGCTCGCGGTGGACATCTCGCGCCCCGGCGTCACCGTCAACCACGGCGACCGCTTCGAGGGCGAGGCGGTGCCGCTCGTGCTCGCCCAGGCGCTCGACGGCACCTGGCGCGAGTTGGGGCGGTAGCGGCGATGCTCGGCGACCACCCGATCGAGGCCCTCCTGCGGCCGCCCGTGGAGCTGACGGTCTGCGTGGTGAGCTGGCTCTGCGGCGCGCTGCTCGTGCTGGCGCCCGCCACGTTCATGGTCACGCCCGACGTGGCGTACGTGACCGCCGCGCTCTTCGCCGCCTACGGCCTCTGGTGGGGCCGCCGCGGCTGGCGCGTGGTGCGCTACCAGCGGAACCTGCGGCGCCGCCGCGCGTGGACGCTCGGCCACGGCGACGTGCCGGTCTCCGAGCGCGGCCTCTTCCTCGGCCGCGGCTTCGAGTGGGGCGCCCGCCACACTCAGCGCTACGCCGATACGCAGAAGGCGCGCTTCCGCCGCTTCGTCGAACCCGCCGCGCTGGTGCGCCGCGTGCGCGCCGCCGAGGACGTCTGGGCCGAGTGGCCCGGCGCCCGGCTCCTGCGCTGGGACTCGGCGCTCAACCCGTTCCGCCCGGAGCCGGACGTCGGCGGCGACGCGGCGCTGCACGGCGTCGAGCTCGCCGAGCGCGACGTCGCGATCCCGATGGCCGACCGCAACGGCCACACCCTCGTCCTCGGGACCACGCGCGTCGGCAAGACCCGGGCGCTCGAGATCGCGGTCGCCCAGGACATCCGCCGCGGCGACGTGGTGGTGGTCTTCGACCCGAAGGGCGACGCCGACCTCCTGCGCGCGGTGGCGGACGTCTGCCGCGACTGCGGCCGCGACGACGACTTCATGCTCTTCCACCTCGGCTACCCGGAGGTCAGCTCCCGCTACAACGGCGTCGGCGACTTCCGCCGCGTCACCGAGGTCGCCTCGCGGGTCGCGGGCCAGGTTTCCGGCGAGGGCCAGTCCGCGGTCTTCAGGGAGTTCGTCTGGAGGTTCGTGAACATCGTCGCCCGCGCGCTCACCGCGCTCGGCGAGCGCCCCGACTACGGCACGATCCACGGCCACGTCGTGAACATCGACGGGCTGGTGGTGCGCTACGCCGACGCGTTCTTCGCCGCCCGCCCGGAGGTCGTGCAGAAGGTGGACGCCGAGGAGGCGGCGCTGAACGCCTCGCGCACGAAGCTCGAGCGCCACCTGGAGGGCCGCCCGAAGCGGCTGGTCGCCTGGGAGCGCGTGCTCGGCCGTGCCGAGATGGCGGGCCGCACCGACGACGTGCTGACGGGCCTCCGATCGGCGCTCCGCTACGAGCGCAGCTACTTCGACAAGCTGGTCGCCTCGCTCCTGCCGCTCCTGGAGAAGCTCACCTCCGGCAAGAGCGCGGAGCTCCTGGCGCCGGACTACCTCGATCTCGAGGACGAGCGCCCCGTCTGGGACTGGCAGAAGGTGGTGAACCAGAGGCTCGTGGTCTACGTCGGCCTCGACGCGCTCTCGGACGCCGCCGTGGCGGGCGCCGTCGGCAACTCGATGTTCGCCGACCTCGTCGGCTACGCCGGCGAGCGCTACAAGCACGGCGACGGCCACGGCCACCCGGACGGCGGCGCCGGCCGGGAGCAGGCGCGCATCGCCGTGCACATGGACGAGTTCTCGGAGCTCATGGGCGACGAGTTCGTGCCGATGGTCAACAAGGGCGGCGCGGCGGGGCTGATGGTGACCGCCTACAGCCAGACGCTCGCCGACATCGAGGCGAAGATGGGCAGCGCCGCGGTCGCCCAACAGGTGATCGGCAACTTCAACAACCTCGTCATGTTCCGCGTGAAGGGTCTCGAGACCGCCCGGATCATGTCGGAGCAGCTCCCCGAGGTGACGGTCACCGAGATCACGCAGATCGCGGGCTACACCGACTCGAGCGACCCCGACTCGGAGAAGACCTTCACCTCGCGCCAGGAGGACCGGGTCAGCACCTCGCGCGTGCCGATGCTCGACGCCCACGCGCTCACCAAGCTCCCGAAGGGCGAGTGCTTCGCGATGCTGCGCGGCGGCAAGTTTTACAAGCTGCGCCTGCCGCTGCCGACCCCGAGCGGGCGCTCGGCCGGCGAGGCGTTCGAGGCGCTCGCCGCGGACATGCGCCGCCGCTACGAGGCGGCCGGCACGCTCGGCGCCAGCGCGCTTGCGGATGCCGGCGCGTGAGGCGGTGCGCGAGCGGGCCGCGGAGCCCGCGCGCCGCGCCCGGCAGGGACGGCTCCTGCCGATGCTCGCCGGCAGCGCGGTGGCGGCGGTGGTGATCGAGTGGATCGGGATGGTCTTCTGGTGGCCGGACGAGGGCGCCGCGCACTCGGCGCGCATGCTCGCCATCGAGACCGGCTACCTCAACCGCGACTTCGTGGAAGCCGCGTTCGTCGCGCGCCCGGCCGAGACGATGGCCCGCGCGCGGGAGGCGGCGTGGCGCTGGACGATGGAATGGACCGGCGCGGCCGCCGCGCTCGGCTGGCTCGGCGAGCGCACGGGCTTGGGCGAGTTCGCCCGCGCGGCGCTCACCACCCTCGAGCTCTTCGCCGTGCGCCTGACCGTGCTCGCGTTCTCGCTGCCGGTTTTCGGCGTCTTCGTGCTCTGCGGGCTCGCGACCGGGCTTTCGATGCGCGACATCCGCCGCTGGTCGGCGGGGCGCGAGTTCGGCGGCGTGCACCACGCGGTGCGGCGCCTGCCGGGGCGGGTGCTGGCCATCGGCTGCTTCGCCTACCTCTCGCTGCCGTTCGCGATCCATCCGAGCGCCGTGGTGCTGCCCTCGGCGGCGCTCGTCGGCGCGGTCTGCGCGCTCGCGGCCGGCACGTTCAAGAAGTACCTGACGTGACGCCGGAGCAGGTGGCGGCGTTCGAGGCGGCGAACCGGACCGGCGGCGGGGCGCTCGCGCCCGGCGACGTCCTCGCGCTCGTCGCGGGGCTCGTCTTCGGCGCCGTGCTCGTGTGGTTCGCCTGGGTGCTCTACCGCTCCTACGAGGCGTGGGGGCGCGGGCGCATGGACGCCTTCGACGCCGGCGCCAAGCTCCTGCGGGCGACGTTCGTGCTGGTGCTCGTGGGCTGGCTTGTCACGTAAGGCCGACGCGCCGCGTGGGGCGGCTTGTCGTTAACGGAATCTCGGAGAAGACAATGGAAAAACAGGGACAGCAGGCGCCGCGGACGGTTCGCGGCGCGGCGGGAAGGATCCGCGCGTGGGCCGGCCTCGCGGCCGGGATCGCGGCGTCGCGCGTCGGCGCGCAGTTGCCGGACGTGGCGACGCCGGACGGCATCGACGCGGACTCGGGCGACTACATCGCGGTCTTCCAGGCGTACGCGCTGCAGATCGTGGTGCTCGGCGGGCTGATCGTAGCGGTGGCGGCGCTCTTCATCGTGGCCAAGAACATGCTCTCGAAGTACTCGGAGATCGCGAGCGGCCGCGCCTCCTGGGGCGAGCTCGGCATGCACGCCGCCGCCGGGGTGGTGCTGCTCGTGATCGTCGTCTTCCTGATGACCCAGGCCGCGGGCGTGCTGGACGACTGACCGTGGCCGAGCGCGAGATCGCCTACATCCCCGAGCGCCTGAACGAGGAGCCGGTGGTGGTGCTGGGGCTGACCGACGCGGAGCTGCGCTACGCCGCCGCCGCCGGGTTCGGGGTGCTGGTCCCGGCCGGCGCGCTCGGCGGCGCGCTCTTCGGCCAGGCGATGGTCGGCGGCGGCGCGGGCGCCGTGCTCGCGATCGGCGCGATCTACGCGATGGGCCAGGCGCTCCGGCGCCTGAAGCGCGGCAAGCCCGCCGGCTACCACGCCGACCGCATCCGCGCCTGGCTCGAGGACCGCGGCCTCGGCGGCGACGCCATGCTGCGCGCGAGCGCCGTCTGGGAGCCCGTGCGCATGAAGACGGCGCGCTCCCCGCGCCGGAACGGGGCGGCCGATGGTTAGGGACTCGGCCTACACGTCCGCGCTCGCCGGGCGCGACCAGGTGATCCGCTCGCTCTACGCGGCGCTCGGCATCGCCGGGGTCGCGGTGGCCGTGCTCGGCTGGGGCTGGATGCGCGCCTCCGACGACGTGCGCGTCTTCGTGCCCCCGGACCTCACCGAGGGCGTGGTGGTGCGCGCCGACGAGCCGCACCCCGCGCACGTCTACGCGTTCGCGTTCCACCTCTGGCAGCAGCTCTACCGCTGGCCCAGCGACGGCGCGGCGGACTACGGCATGCGCATCTCCGCGTTCGAGGCGTTCCTGACGCCGGCGTGCCGCGCGGAGCTCGCCGAGGACGCCCGCGCGCGCGCCGGCGAAGTCCGCGGCCGCGAGCGCGCCGTCTGGGCCATCCCCGGCCGCGGCTACCGGGCGGAGAAGGTGATCCGGCGCGGCCCGGGGGCCTGGGTGGTCTACCTCGACCTGCACATCGCCGAGACCCTCGACGGGACGCTCGTCAAGGAGCGCCTGGTGCGCTACCCGGTGCGCGTCGCGCGCTACGACGTGGACCGGCAGAAGAACGCCTGGGGCCTCGCGATCGCGTGCCTCGACGCGGTCGCCACGGCGATCAGCGACCGGCGGTGAAGGAGGCGGGCATGCAGGGCATGGCGACGAAGGCGCTGGCGATCGCGGCGTGGCTCACCGCCGCCGCCGCGAACGCGGAGACCGTGCGCTGGGAGCGCACGCCGATACCGCTGGCCCTGGAGGTCGGCCGCGAGCGCATGGTCGCCTTCCCCCTGGGCGGCGACGTCGGCCTGCCGCGCGCGCTGGTCGAGGCCGGCGCGCTGCGCGTCGATTTCGTGAACGACACCGCGTACTGGAACGCCTACGCGCCGTTCGAGGCGCACCGCGTGCCGGTGCGGCTCGCCGACGGGACCACCGTGCTCTTCGACGTCTCGGCGGCGCCCGCGCGCCCCGGCGGCGCCCCGGGCCTCCTGCGCGTGGTCCGCGCCGGCGACGAAGCCGCCCCGGAGGCGGGCGGCGAAGGCGCGCCCGCCGAGGGCGAGCGCGTGCTGCGCCTGATCCGCTTCGCGGTCCAGCAGGACTACGCCCCGGCGCGGGTCGCGGCGACGCTGCCCGGGGCCGTGCGCGGCACGGTCGAGGTGGACGGCGACCTCGCGCGCCTCTACCGGCACGCCGACGCCGCGAATCTCGAGGTGCTGCCGCGCGCCGCCTGGCGGGCGCTCGGCCTGCACGTGACCGGCCTCGAGTTCGTGAACGCCGGGGACGCGCCCGTGACCCTCGACCCGCGCCTCCTGCAGCACGCCGCCGGCGTCGCGGTGAACGGCCACGCGCGCAGGTTCGTGGCCGCCGGCTGGCTCGCCGCCGAGCTCGCCCCCGCCGGGCGGCCCGGCTCGTCGACCATGGTCTACGTGGTCACCCGGCGCCCGTTCGCGGAAATCGTGCGGCTATGAGCGCGAACCTGCTGGTGCGCATCGGCGCCGGGGCCCTCGCCGCGGCCGTGCTGCTGGTGGTGGTCGTGCGCTGCGGCGCCGGCGGGTCCGCGCCCGCCGACCGGGCGCCGCCCGCGGCGGAGGCGCTTTCGGAGGACTCCGCGCGGCTCGCCGGGGTCGAGGGCGACACGGCCGAGGACACGCTGCGCACGCTGGTCGCCGAGGTGCGGCGCTTCCAGGACGAGTTGGCGGAGCTCAAGACCGAGAACGAGCGCGTCCTCGCGCGCAACCGGGAGCTGGCCGGGATGGAGACGCGCATCCTGCGCGAGGTGGACCGCGGCGCGGAGACGCGGGGACGGACCGTGGACGAGCGCGTGCGCGCCCAGCTCGCCCGCCAGCGCGACGAGTTCGCCCGCGCCCGCGCGGCGGTGGAGGGCCTCGTCGACCGGGTCCCGGCGGCGGCCTCGCCCGCCGATCCGGGCGGCGACTACGTCTGGACGGCGGGCGGGTTCGGGACGCCGCCCGGCGAGGGGCGGCTGGAGAAGCTGCTCGCCGCCGAGCAGAACCTGATCGTGACGGAGGACGCGAAGGACGGGGGCTGCGCCGAGGACGCGCGCTGCCCGGAGAAGGTCTACACGGTGCCGCGCAACAGCGTGCTCACCGGCGCGACGGTGCTCTCGGGGCTCATCGGCCGGGTGCCGAACGGCGACGCGGTGGTCGATCCGTACCCGTTCAAGCTCATGGTGGGGCCGCGCAACCTGATCGCCAACGGCTGGGAGATCCCGGACGTGCGCCACGCGGTGGTGTCCGGCATCGCGCTCGGCGACTGGACGCTCTCCTGCGTGCGCGGCTCGGTGACGAGCGTGACGTTCGTGTTCGCCGACGGGCGCATCGTCACCCTGCCGGAGCCCGGCACCCCGGACGCGGTGGCCGACCGCCCCGCGGAGTGGGCGTGGCTCTCCGACGAGGTCGGGCACCCGTGCGTGCCCGGCGAGCGGGTCACCAACGCGCGCCGCTACCTCTTGCAGATGATGGGCGCGGAGACCGTCGCCGCGGTCGGGGCGGCGTTCGCGGAGGCCCAGACCGTGCGCCACCGCGCCGTCGGACCCCAGGGCGCGACCAGCGTCGCGGAGGTCAGGGACGGCGCGGCCGGCGACTACGCGCTCGGGCGCGCCGCGACCACCGTGATGGGCGAGTTCACGCGCTACATGCGCTCGCGCCTCGAGCGGGAGGTGGGACGTGGTCTACGTCGCCCCCGGCACCGGCGTCTCCGTGCACCTCGAGACGGAGCTCCGGATCGACTACCGCTACGACGCGCGCAAGGTGCGCTACGCGGCGGCGGACCGGTTCGGCGGCGCGCCGGTCGGGGACCTGGACTGACGATGGCGGCGGGCTGCGGCAGGCCCCGGCGCGTGCGCTGCGTCCGGCGGGCGGCCAACGGCGGCGCCGTCGATCGCGCGCGACGCCGCTGGCGGATGGGCGCGATGGCGCTCGCGGTCCTCGCCGCGCTCGCGTCACTGGCGCTTTCCGGCACGGCGGCGCTCTGCCTCTTCGCGGCGGGCGTGGTCATCGGGCGGCTGATCGAGGGCCTGCGGCATCCGCCGCGGGGTATGAGGATTCGTTTGGGAAGGAAAGGAAGGAGACGGACGTGAGGGTTTGGATTGGACGTGCGGCCGGGTGCGTGCTTGTCGCCGACCCGCGGGAGGCCGGCGCCCGGAACGGGCCTGCCTTCATCGGCAAGGCCGAGGCCAGGCGGCCGACGCTCGCGAAGGTGGCGACGGACGACAAGGCGCTTGGTGCCCTGCTGGAGGAGATTGTCGAGGGACTGCTGCGTGACCGCGCACACGGTCGGGCGTTCATCCGGTGGTTGGCCTACCGGTCCGTGCCCTACCGGAGCGAGCACGAGTTCGGGTCGTATCCCGAGTATTGGGACTACGTCTTGACCCACGAGATCCGTACGCTCCGGGGCGAACTCGTGAAGAGCCTCGAGGAGTGCCTCATCGCGAACTTCCTGCACCTGAACGGTGTCGCTTACGAGTACGAGCGAGAGTACGAGCACGCTACCGCGACCGCGGAGAAGGGGCAGTACAAGCCCGACTTCTACCTGACGGAAGCGGGGATCTACATCGAGCACTTGGCGCTTTCGGCGGACGGCGAAACGCCGCCCTTCATTGACCAGGAGGAGTACACGGCGTCGCTGGAGTGGAAACGGGAACTCCACGAGCGGCATGGCACGAAGCTGGTGGAAACGTACAGCTACGAGCAGTGCGACGGCGGGCTGACGGAGCGGTTGCGGGAGAAGCTCGAGGCGGAGGACGTGGTCCTGAAGCCCATCGGCCGCGACGAGATATTCGCCCTGTTGAACGAGCAGCAGCGGGTGGAGCCGTTCACGCAGCTCGTGGCGACGTTCCTGCACCACTTCAAGGGGTCGCGGCTGTCGATGACGGAGGCGCGCGCGCGGGCGGCGGAACGGCAGGACGGTGGGCGCGCGCGGGCGTTCGTGGACGTGTTCGAGCCGATCTTCGAGCGCTACGAGGCGCGGCTGGCGGACGCCGGCGAGATCGATTTTCACGACATGATCAACCGCGCGACGGATCATGTCGCCGCCGGTCGCTACCGGAGCCCCTACGGGTACCTTCTGGTCGACGAGTTCCAGGACATCTCGTCGGGACGGGCGGCGTTGGTGAAAGCGCTGCTCGACCAGCGCGCGGATGCGCAGTTGTTCGCGGTTGGAGACGACTGGCAGGCGATCTACCGCTTCGCCGGGGCGGATATCGGCGTGATGCTGGGCTTCCACGGGCGCTTCGGCGCCGGCGCGCGCACGGACCTGGCGACGACGTTTCGCTGTTCCGACGGCGTGAGCGCCGTGGCCACGCGGTTCGTGCTGGCGAATCCCGAGCAGATCGGGAAGGACGTGCGCACCACGCGCGGCGTCGAGGGCCCGGGCGTCTGGATCGGCTTCGGGGGCGACGAAGCACGCCCACTTGTCGACCAAGCGGTCGAGTGCATCGCGGCCGACGCCGCGGCGGCCGGGGTGGGCAAGCCGACGGTACTCCTGCTCGGACGGTACCGGGGACGCGATCGCGGGATGTTGCGGCGGCTAGCCGACGCCCACCCTGGGCTCGAACTCTCGTACCGGACCGTGCACTCGGCAAAGGGACTCGAGGCCGACCACGTGGTGGTGCTGGGTCTGTGCGCCGGACGGTACGGGTTTCCGACGGAGATGACCGACGACCCGTTGCTCGATCTGGTGCTGCCGGGGCGCGACGACTATCCCAACGCCGAGGAGCGTCGCCTGCTCTATGTCGCGTTGACGCGGGCGCGGCGACGCGCGTACCTGCTCGAAGAAGGCGGTCCACGATCGGCGTTCGTAGCGGAGCTGCTGGACGCGGGTGACGGGATCGGCGTCTTCGGTGAGCCGCCCGCTGCCGCAGCATCGTGCCCGGGCTGCGGGAAGGGGCAGCTGGTCCTGCGCGAGGGGACGAACGGCGGGACGTTCTACGGTTGTTCGTACTATCCGTTCTGCGAACACACGGAGCCGGCGTGCCCGAGTTGCGGCCAGGGGCGCCCGGTGGCCGTGAACGGGTCCGTGCGCTGCGGTGCCTGCGGTACAACCGTTGAGGCGTGCGGACGGTGCGACGGATGGCTGCGCGAAATCAACGGCAAGCACGGACCCTTCGTGGGGTGCTCGAACTTCCCCGCGTGCCGGTTCACGCGGAACCTGGCCCGGGGACCCAAGGCGGGCAAGCGCACGCGTCGCGCAAGCCGTGACGGCGGTCGTCGCAGCCGGGTGTCGTAGACGGTGGCGGAGAAGACGAGGGGCCGCCTCGCGACGGTCTTCGACGAAGCGACGCGTGCTCGAATGGCGTCGCTCGGCGAAGAGTTGCCGTCGCACTTTGCGAAGTTGGAGGCGGCGGGCGTCGAGGACGTCTACGAGGCGGCGGAGCACCTGCGTGCCGACATGGAGCGGCTGGGGGACCGGGCGCGCGAGTTGATCCTGCGCCAGCCGCCGAAGGGGCTCCTCGGCTACGTGTTTTCGATGTGGCACATGAACATCATGGGGGAAATGGCGGAGCAGGGGGACGCCTATCGCCCGAACAAGGACATGGTCGATGAGATGCAGTGGCTCCTCGAGCATGTGCATGCCGCTTGGAGCTGTTGTGTGTTGGCGGAGAACGCGAAGCACGTCGACGAGGGCGAGGTCGCGGAACTGTTCGAGGTGCTGGGCGAGCTCCGGGCCAAGACCTTGCTGTATTGCCTGATGCGTTCCCTGGGTTTGGGACTGGACGCGGGAGACCGGGGGCGCGGCGATCTCGCCATGCGGGCGACGACGGCCTGGGTGAATCTGCGGGGACGCCGCTACCAGGTTTTGGAGGAGGAGTTCCTGGCGTTTTTGCTCGGACCCCACGACGCGGCGCTGCGGAAGTGCTACGGGATGGCGGCCACGGAGATCGCAGAGGGGGTGCAATCGATCGCGGACACGATGCGGACGGGGTTCTCGGACGCTACCGAACGGATGGTACGAGGGATCGGCTCGGCGGGCCCAGACGGCCCGGAAAGTGCGAGCGCGGAGACGGTCGCGGAGGTCATGGGGGCGTACGACGACATGTTGAACGGCGGCATCTGCAATATGTCGCGGCATGCGAAGCTGAAGCCTGAGGTGCTGGAGGATCTGTCGTTCGCGCCCGGAGAGAACGAGGAGTTCTTGGCGGAAGGGCCTTTGCGAGGGACTCCACTGAGGACGTTGCCCGCGCTGGTGAAACCAGGCATCCGGCTCGGCGACGAGTACTACGTCACAGACGGCCAGTTCGTGCGCGACGTCGCGTATCGAGCGATTCAACGGGGTTTGCTCGCGCGGGACCGGAGCTACCGCGAAGAGTGGAATCGGCGGCAGAAACGGATGCTGGAGGAGGCACTCCCGAAGATCCTGGCGTCGCAGTTCGAGGGGGCGACGGTGCATCAATCCGTGTTCTACAAGGAGGCGGCAACCGGCAAGTGGGCCGAGAGCGACCTGGTGGTGGTGTTCGAGGACGTGTTGCTGGTTGTCGAAGCGAAGGCAGGGGGGATGGCGATGGCGTCGCCTGCGCAGGACTTCGACCGGCACATGGCGAGCGTGGAGCGGTTGATCGTGGACGCCCACCGGCAGTGCCGACGCTTCCTCGAGTACCTGGCAAGCGGATCGCGGATGCCGATCTATCGTTTGGAGGACGGGGAGCATCGGAAGGTCGCGGAAACAGCGCTGGGGGACTTCAGGAAGGTGCTGCCGATCGGGCTGACGGTGGAGTCCTTCTCGCCGTTTTCGAGCTGCCTGAATGACGTGGAGGCGGCCGAACCGTTGCTTGGCAGGCACGCGTTCATGTCGATGTCGGTGGACGACCTTTTCGTCCTCAAGAGGTTCCTGCCAACGGGGGGAGAGCTCTTCCACTACCTGGCGGTGCGGCAGGAGGCGGGCGCTGTCGCCCGGGCGATGTTGATGGACGAGACGGAGTACCTCGGCGCCTACATTGAGCGCAACCGGTTCGACGGGGAACTGAGGAGGCAGGCCGAGACGGCGGGTTTCGTGGTGTGGAACGCGTTCGCGGACATCGTGGATCGCTACTTCGAGGGCGAGAATGCGGGCGCCGGGCCGGTGCCGCGGCAGGAGTACCCTCGGGAACTGGCGGCTGTGCTCAGGATGCTCGACAGGAAGCGGCCAAGGGGATGGCTCGCCATGGACGCGGCCATCAGGAATCTCGCGGGCGTGGCGCGAGAGAGGCTGTCCCGCGAGATTGCCGGGATGAAAGCAAGCCTGCGGGACCATCCGTTCCGTTGGATGGCGGTGCCCGGTGACGAGGCGCTGCAGTTCTGGGTGTGCGCTGCGGGGTCGGCTCCGAAAAACGCGGAGGTGCGCAGGCGGGCCGAAGCGACGTGCATTGCTTTGGAGGTGCCTAGAGTCAGAGTGCTCAGGCTCTCGTACAAGAAAAGGAGGCGTCTCACCGAAGTTGTGTGCGGAGTCGTGAAAGCCCCGGCGAGGGACCGCAGCGACTATCCGGAGTTGCAGCGGGAAGCGGAGGCACAGGGCAGCAGGACGGTGTCTTGGGACGAAGCCGGAGCGGGCAATCGCGGCTAGTGCAGGAGGGGTCGAATCGGTGGCTGACGACGTGTGGTCAATGCCGGCACCGGGCCACCGGGTTGCGCGGCGCTGGTCAATGCTCAGGGAAGGCGGGTGGTTGCGCGTGAGTCGGGCGTGATGCGATGGTGTGATCTGTTGGCCGTGCTGAGACGGCTTGTTGGAGTTGGTAGAGCTATGACGGATCAAGAAACAGTTGGAGACGGAAAGCATTCGAACGACTCCACGGCTGACCTGTTGCCGACGGTGATGTTCGGCTCGGCGGAGGAGAAGGTAGCGGTGGTGACCCGCGTGCCAGTGTCGGCGTCGGTTGATGGAGAGACGTGGACCGGCGAAGGGGAAGTGCGGCTGGACGTCCGCTCCCGGCCAAGCGTCCGTCTGTTCTGCGTCTTCGATGACGGTGTGACGTTTGGCCGGCCAGCGTTTGATCTGGAATCGGACCCGGCCCGGTTGGCCGAAGTGACCGTGGCTGGCCGCAAGGTGAAGGGCCTCGGGATGAGGGCGAACGTCAGCGATGGCGAAGACGGTGTGAAGCTTGCGGTGAAATGGAGCCCGAACGAGCCCGTAGAAGGCTTAGGGAACGAAGGGACTCGAATGACGCGCGTCCGGTTTAGTCTGTTCAATTGTCGAATCCACGGCAGAAAATGCCGAGTGGATGGGGACTGGTTAGAGCGGTTCGAACTGGAGACGAGCGACTGGCTAGTGAGATTTGGCAGTCTTGCCGAGACCGATGAGGCGTGGCGGCATATGGCGGAGGGGGCCGGCGGCTTCTTGACGCACGCTGGCGATTTTGCACGCAAGGACGGGCGGGAGTTCACTGGAACCGAAGCGCGCGAGATGGTGGAAGCGCTGGAACACTTCTTGAGTTTCTCGTCGGGGACGCCAATGGTGCTGTGCTGTCCAGTTGGGACAGATGAAGAGGGTGAAGAAGTGTGGTCTTGGTGGTCGTCGCCGAGGAGTTGGCAGGGCAGTCAAATGTGCTGGTTCAGCGGGGACGACGCCGGCCGGGTGGCGGGGTTGTTTGCCACCTTCATGGAGCGGTGGGAGGACAAGACGCTGCGGGAGGATTTGCGGGAGGCGATCTACTGGTACCTGGTGGCAAACGATTCGACCCGTGAGATCGATGCGGGAATTGTGTGCGCCCAGACGGCGCTGGAACGGCTATCGTATGGGTACAGCGTGGAGGAGCGGAAGCTGATCGGCAAAGAAGGATTCGGCCGTCTTCAGGCGGTGGATCAATTACGTTTGGTTTTGGGATCGCTAGGCGTACCGCTGGACATACCAACGAGTGCAACCGCGCTCCAAACGACGACTAACCGTAACTGGGTTGACGGACCAAAAGCCGTGACGGAGATCCGGAACGACTTGGCACATGGCGGGAAAAAGCGTGCGGAACTCGACTTGGATTGCTATGTCGAAGCATGGACGATGATTATGTGGTTTCTAGAGTTGGGATTGTTGTCGCTCTGCGGGTACCGGGGAGATTATTGGAACCGAAACAATGCGGCACCGGAAACGGTTCCGTGGGTTTGACGCGGGAGTCGTTAGTGACGGTCTCCGTTGGCGACGAAGAGGCCTAGTGTTGTGGATCGTCCGAAATCTTCATTCAATCGACGCTACTTAGGCGGCACCGACTGGCGCCGCGGGTGCCTCACCGACCTGCGCTCACCATCAACCGCGTCCGCTACCGGCCCGACATCCTTCGACACCCGGACGACGTGGTTGCTGAGATGTCGAATCCAGCGCCGGACGCCTTCCGCAAGCGCCCCTTACGACAGGCATCTGGTCCGGTATTGCACAACGCAATTCGTTGGGAAGGCGATTCAGAGCGGCCGATGATGCGAGTAGATCTCCTGATTCATTCGTGTTCGAGCCGGATGGCGTCTGGTTAATTTTCCATTCCTTCAAGGTGATCGAGACGGATGATACCGAAGTCGCGACCGTAGACGGAACGTGCAGTCTGCGTGGGAAACCGGGCGTTGCTTCTCGCCCCTACCGTAGGTGAGATGGACGGAAACAACAGGGTAGTCGAACCGAAAGTTCATCGAGTAAGCCGCCTAGACAAAGGGTCGCGTTCCACCAAGAGGTGTGTGGCCGCCCCGCACGCTCAGTATTCTCGACATGAGGAACCCCGCTTGCCGATCGGAGCCTACGGGGGCGCCAGGACGCGGTTCGGTACGGTCATGACGACCCAGGCGGCAGCAATTCCATTTCTCTGAGAAAGCGCGAAGGTGCCTTGGGGTAGCCCCAATATCGTTTGGCGTAGCTAAGGGTCAATGTATGCTCGCATCGGGTCACGGCGACAAAACAGTTGCGGCGCTCTTCCTCGAACTCCGGCGACCGTGCCCCCTGTTTCTTGCTCTGGAAGCTCGGCAGCACGTCCTCGGCCAGCCCGGCCAGATAGACGTGGTGGAATTCATTTCCCTTCGCGCCGTGGATGGTCGTCAGAGCCACGGTGTTGGGCCTTACGGGCGGCTCTTTAGATCGGAGATCGAGTTCCTGGAGGAAACGCTCGGGATCGTGCGGCACGCCGATCGCCCGTGCCACCTCCCCTGACAAGGCGTGCCACGCGGCGCGGTCATCGCGAAGCGCGGAAAATGTCTCGGCGTCTTCCTCATTTGGCGCATTCTCCGGTAGCCATCGTTCAATCACGCCGATGACGGCAGCGACAAAGCCGGCCAGATCAAGGTTCCCGCGGTGATGCCGCATGGCCGCGTCCGCGAGTTCTAGCGCGTCCGCGATTTCGACCTGCTCCCGCACCGCGCGGCCCCAACCGATTAGTAGATCGACCCGATCCGCCTGCGACTGGGCGATCACTTCATCCGGCGATAGGGTGCTGCCGAAGATCTCGTTGTAAGTGCCAGCGAAAGCACGAAACACGCGTTCATCGATGTCGTGTACGGCCAAGCGAAGGGCGTTGTGCAGCCAATTGAACGCGGCGCTCTGGAATTCATCGCGGCGCACGACCACCTGGGCGTTGATGCCGGTTGCTGTCAAGGCTGCAGCAATCGGATCGAGCAGGCGGCGCACTCGCGCAAGGACGACAGTTTGCTCCAGCTGACCGGGTCGGTGATCCGCAATGTGTTGCGCGATACCTCGCGCCTCTTGCTCGTCGGTCGCAAAAGGCAGCACTGCGATGACTGACGAAGCGCCCGATGGGTCGCGGTTCGCGATCAGCGGTCTCTTGTCGGCGCTACGCAGGAGATTGCACGCAATGATCTTGTTTGCGCTCGTGACAACTTCGGGCGGGCAGCGAAAATTAGTGGGGATTTGGAGCAGCGCCGCGTCAAAATCCGCCCTGAACTGGTCGAGACGGCGGTAATCGGCCCCATTCCACTGGTAGATGATCTGGTCGTCATCGGCCACCGCGAACACGTTGCGAAAAGCATCACCGGCCATCGCCTTCAGCAATTCGTACTGGGCAAGGTTGGTGTCCTGGAACTCATCAACGCACCAGTGGCGGTACGCGGAACGGTACCGCCGGGCGAGCGCCGGAAAGCGCACGAACAGGTCGTGGGCATTGGAGATAAGAGAGTTGAAGTCAAGGGCGTTTGCATCCCTCAGAGCGGCGTCGTAGGCGGCATAGAACGCCTCGAACTTAGCCCCGCGGTCGGCATTTTTGAACTTTGCGGCGACGCCCTCGCTGGGAATCAGCATCGCTTTGGCGCGATCAACCAGCGACAGGAAACTGGAGTGTTGCTCTTCCAGGCCGCCCGCCCGCCCGGCGGCGGAGGCGATGGCGCGGGTTGCGATCTCAGCGCGGTCTTCGCTGGTGGAGTAGATTCTGAAGTCGGTCCTGATACCAAGATGCTGGCCATGCTGGCGAAGCACATCCGCGCAGAAGGCATGAAACGTCCCGATGAAGAGACGATGCTCGGCCTCGGGCGCCATCAGTTCGATCCGCTCGCGCATCTCGTCCGCGGCGCGATTGGTGAAGGTCAGCGCAAGAACCCGAAACGGCTCATCGGGGGCCTCGCCCAGCAGCCGCGCGATGCGGGTAGTCAGCACCCGCGTCTTGCCGGAGCCTGGCCCGGCGAGAACCAGCAGCGCTCCGTCATTGTGGTTCGCTGCCTGGCCCTGGACATCGTTCAGGCTCTCCAGGGCCTCTTCAAGAGTTGTTGGCTGCGTCATGATGGGGATCGCTCTTCAACAGGATGGTGCGCAGCCGCGCGAAGGCGTCTGGCAGATGATCTACGCTTGGTGGGGCTAGACGGAGACGGTCTCCGAGCCGGCGAGCCCAAAGCGGCTTGCGGTCGCGGAGACACTCCGCGAGCGCTGCGTCGTGGATGTCGTCAGGGAGACCCGCCTCGAACTCCCTAGCCACAGCAAGCGCCACCGGCCTCCACCCCGAACCGGCAAGATAGGCTTCAAGGTCGGCATCGTCGGGCAGTTGCACGATGCGAGCCTCGAGTTCTGTCTCGCTGAACCCGGCATTGCTCAGGCTGGAAATCGTCTGCCGGCCGTGCTCGTCGCCATCTGCGAGCAGCGCCCAAGGAAAGTCGAACGTCCGGGCGAGACACGCGAAGGCACGGGCACTGCCGTTGTTCTGGTAGTCGATCAAGGATACGCCCTGCGTATCCAGTGGAAGTGACAGAGCGTCGAACAAGGCGTTCAGCAGGAAGACCTCCGACTGGCCTTCGCAGAGTATCCAGAACCTGGAGAAGAACACCTCCCCACGAATGCGGCGCGCCCAGTCTTCGAGGTCCTCGAGGTCCTTCTCGTCCAGCACCGCATAGGACCGCAGCTGAAAGTCGCGGACGGCGCGATGTTGTCCACGATCTTCGACAGCGGTGAAGCATCTCAGAATGGCCCGACAGAGATCCTCGTTCACTGGTCTGCTCGCCGACAGGACGCCACGCTGAGGATCGAAGGCGAGGTGGTGCGGGTGCGCCTCAGCCAATGTCACAAGGTCGTCGCCGGCCGGCAGCGCGACTGAAACCTTTTGCGGAACGAAGTGGACCTGGACGCCGTCGGGCCCACGGCGCAACAACCGGATATCCCGGATCGGCACGTACTGCATGAAATAGGGCGAATGGGAGGCGATGATTTTCTGCCCGGGCATCGCATCAATTTGCGACCACAAGGCGCGAACCGCCTGCGGGTGAAGATGCACTTCGGGTTCTTCGAGTGCGACGATTGGTTCGCTGTGCTCGGAGTACGTCTCCTTCAGTAACCGTTCGACGAAGGCATTGAAAAGGTAGATCACCGATAGACTCTTGACTCCCTGGCCGTGCCGAGCAAGGGGCAGCCACGGCGCCCCGGTCTCGCCTCTGATCACAATTTCCGAGCGCGCGAGAAGCTCCCAGACTTTCATGGGCAGCGCCCGGATCGACACGTCGGAGGCAGCGCCGTGTGCGACGACAGTCTGAATCTCCCGCAGGCGCTGGACTGTCTCAGCGACTCGCGGATCAGCGGCGAGCAGTCTCGCGTTCAGCTCTTCGATCGCCTCGTCTAGGGTCTGGCGCTCGTCCTGGGAAATCTCCACGGCCTTGAGGAGACGGCCCCAGAACTGCGAGCGCGACGAGAACTCCTCCGAAGCATCGCGCAGGGCGGAAAGGAAGAACACCGGCACGTACTTAAAGAACCGTTGGGTATTGGCCGCACGCCTCGCTTCGCCCGCCCCAATCGGATCGCCGTTGACATCCAGGAACGCCCAGCCCGGTTCGTAGGTTTTCTCGAGCGGGTTGAGCTTGTATGTGACCCGCAGCGTAATCGAATTGAGATCCGTGAACGGATCGGTCTGGATAATTCCGAAAAGCCCGCTGGTAATTTCTTCAGGCCATTCACCGGCTATCCGCTCGGTGAAGAAAAGCTCGATCGACGCTTCTGGGTCTATAGCTTCGGGCGCCAAATCGCCGGTTGCCTCCGCCTCCGCAATCGTCACTCCATCCGCATCCGGGGCCGCGCCTATGCCGGAATCACCCGGCTGGCCGCCGGCACCCGGGGCCTGGTCACCGTCAATGGTCAAGTCGTACTCGGAAAATCCTGTTCCGCGCTGGCCCCAACGTCGACCGAGCGTCAGCGAGATGCAGTCGAGCACCGACGACTTGCCTGAGTTGTTTTCTCCGATCAGCACCGTGGCGCGGGCAAGCGGCATTTCGATGTCCTTGAGCCCGCGAAAGTTTCGGATTCGAATAGATGCGATGTGCACGCGTCAGTCCCCTTGGTTGCGCTTGTCCCTTTCGTAAGGTTCGACGGTGAATCAGGAGATCCGCGAACGCAGGAGCTTCTTCTCGTATACGTTCCGGTAGTCATCGTCCTCGCAGATGCACCCCGAGCCTCTCTTCGCGACGGGATGCAGGTGAAACGACTGCTGCTGCTTGAGAATGTCATATCGTGCAACGAGGCTGGCAGGACACCCCTTGATGGCCATCCTCACCCCGGCAGCAGCCAAAAGCACGCCGGCCAAGGCGGACTGGTGAGCCAGCGGAACATGCACTTCGTTGGCAGGTGCACCTTGGTGTTCGATGGGAATCACGGCGCCACCGCAAAACCCCTCGGTGTAGAGCGCTCGCAGTGGCCGCCCTTCGAATGGCAGCAGCTTTTCGAGAGCCAAACCACGTGCCGCCGCGATCCCTTCTAGCAGGTCGAGAGGTGCGCCGCCGCCGTCGTGCAGCAACACCCTGACCTGCATCAACCTGTCGGGCACGCCCAAGGCCTCGGCGATGATCTCGTCCTCGTTTTTCTGCTTGGAATCCGGCAGGTACAGACAGCTAACGCAAGCGCCGTCCAGAAAGTGATGTACGGACACGCCGAGGTCACCGGGCTGAGTCCATGCGTTTGCGATGTTGAGCGGCAACGACGCCTGGGCGGCGCAGCGGTCCTTCGCCGAGTCAAGCGCCAGCAACAGATTGTCGACGCGGTGACGTTTCATTTGGAGAAAATCGGCGAGCCTGCACTCGAACGCGGTCGCGTCGAACTTGGGGCTCAATATTCCCGCCAAGCCGGTGGCCTTGGAGCTGCCCTCGTCTGCACGTTCAGCGAGTACGTAGCGCTGCAGGTTTCCCAAGTCGACGCGCTCGTGGTCCACTAGGCCGATCGAGCCCGTCAACTGCGTCCGAGCCAGTGCCCACACGGCGGCGTTGCCGATCGCGCCCCCTCCCGCGAGCACCAACTGGCCTATATCGCCCGTCACGTCAGGGCCGCCGCCGAGCGTGCCGATGGTGTCGGGAACGGACAACTCGACAGCCGCTCGCGTGTCCGTTTCCGGCATGAACAAGCCGCGGAACAGACTGGCTGCCGCCAAGCAGGCGGCGATTCCGGGGCCGAATGGGTTGTTGCTGTCTCCGCATGCCTGCGGGTCGCGAGCGGACACGCGGCCGGTCCATCCGCTTGAACCGGCGTAGACCGTCGTCGACGGTTGTCCCTGCTCGCCGGCGTCACCCACGACGACCTCCGTAGTCGGCGTTCCGGAAGTTTCGATACGCGGGTTAACTCGTCGCGCCAACGCTTCCAATTCGTTGGCTAGTGCACGGTCGCCTTCGGCACGGAGTATCAACGTGGGGTAAAGGCGCGCCAACAACCGAATCAGAAGGTCGGCAAGCGCGCGTCCTTCTTGACCCTGTGCATCCCGGCCAATGGTCACGCCGACGCGCACGTCGCCTAGCATTGACTCCAATTGTGCATGGCTGAGGCCGGAGATAGCCTGAGAGATAGCGATGGCGTTGCGCTGGAAGTAGTCCGGGATCGCCATGATCAATGCTGCAGGCTTAGGACCCGGTCGGCGTCGAATGCGGAGAGGCCCTGCCATCCGGACTCCGAGAGCCGATATAGTGCTGTACCGGGGCCACGAACACCGTCCCGGGCGAAGTCGGGGACGACGAGCGACAGGCCGCCCCGCGTAGTAACCATGGGAAACGCGTCATCCGTGTCGGAGTGAAATGCTTCGGTTGGATGCGAGTGGACCTGAATTGCGAGTCGTTCCTCGTGCTCGTATAGCCAGACATTCAGGCGGTGCAGCTCGTCCGCGTCTACGCGGACGCACAAGCCGCCGTCTAGCCGAAAGGCACTTTGCTTCGGTACGTGCATGGTCCTGATGAGCAAGCGTTCCTGCTTGATGACCCCACTCAGTAGGATGAACCGTTCGTTGCCAGTGGTGCCGGCTTGCCTCAGTTGCTCGTCGCATGCGTCGCAAAGATCGCCTGGAACGAGGAACTGTTTGATGCGCTCGAAGGTCTTCATTCCGGCGGCGGTCCGACGTTGAACGAGACTTGCGGGATCATTTGTACGTTGAATCCGGCGATTGGTTCCAAACCGTATTTGGAGACGATGCCAACCAACCGGGTCAAGCTTCCAGCCCCTGAGTTTCGGTACAGCTCCCAGTGATCGCCGCTATGCGCGGGGTGTTCGTGATACTCGCGTACGCCGGCGATGCACAGGAACGGAATGTCCTGCGGCTTGTGAGCCTGCATCAACGGTTGCCCAGCAAGGACCTCGAGTTGGACTTGGGGCGGTAGCCCCTCCGGTAGAACGACTGGGGCATCGTTTGCGGGCACCCTTTTGAGCAATTGCGTGGGCAACTCGGATCCCGCGTAGGGCTGGGACGTGATTGGATTCACCAGCCGAACCGAAGGCGGCGCTGCGTCGTAGTTCGTGTAGTCGAACGAAACGCCGCATAGGATTGCGATCGGCTGGGTGTTGGGAGTGGCTAGCAACACCATCGCCTCCGGGAACTCGGCATGCACGAGGTACCACCCCCTCCGCCGGTACTCTGCCGCTTGGGCCCGAAACGCCGCGACCTCGCGGTCGAACTTCGTTCGCGAGACGGCTTCGTCTGCAAACTGCGGTTCAGCCATGGGCGCCGCCGACACCCGCCTTCAAATTCAGAAAGAGCTTTGCGCCAGGCTTGATGTCCAAGTTCCTGAATTTTTTGCCGAAGTCGATTACGTGCCCCGATTCGTCGCGCAGCTCCCAGTTGTTGAGAGGCTGACCCGAGTTGCCTGAATCGTTCAGGGCTCTTGAGACGACCTCACCAACTTCTTCGTCCGGATGGGCCTTCTCCGACACGGGGTCCCCGTTGACGATGATTACGATTTCGATCCTTTCGGTGCTCATAGCTGCCTCCTGTCCTGAGGTTTACACAGCGCCCACGGCGTACAGTGGGAATCTTGAACCAGGGAGGGAGAGGATGTCAACAATGTTCTCGCGTCAGATACCTGCAACCGAAAACCTTGGCCCGTGCCGCGGACGTTGAGCGGACCGCTGCGCCCGAAGCCGGCTGAAGCGGCCCCGGCGTCCGCGGCCGTTCGTAATCGCGAATGACACCTGATACGATTTTCGATCAATTGAGTCGGAGCATCGCCATGAGTGAGAGCCTCTACTTCGATGTCAAGGTCGTGCCCGCGGGAACCGGAGCGGGAGTATGGGATCATCCCTACCCAGATCAACTCGTCCAGAGATTCATGCCCCCGGATCGACGGCATGGGCCAATGCTCGGGATTCTTCAGTTTGGGGCCATTCGCCCCACCCCCGCGATCCTGCGGAACATGGTCGTCACTGTCGGGGAAGACGTGAAGGCGGGCAGGTACGGTGACTTCTCGCTGTTCGTCTGCAGCGAGGACGAGGATACGCGCAACGTCATCGGTGACATCGCTGCTGCGCAGAACATCGCGATGTTCGTCTGCGCCTCTCCGTCAAGACTGACGGACGCAGAGCCCGCCGGTGTCCTTACGGCTAATGATGCCGAGACCTTGGGACTCGTCGCGAAAACGGGCGGAACGGTTACGGCGCCGTCGCTCGCCGCCGATGCTGGAATCGAGAAGACGGCTGCGGGGAATCGCCTGGTATCGCTGCAAAGGAAGGGCTTTCTGCAGCGTGTCGAGAGGCCGCATCCCGAAGGCGACCTGTTCGTCGATCCTCGCTCGGTGCATATCGAGTAGCGGACTCCAGGATTAGCTACGCGAACGCCGAAGGTGTTGGGGTGACGCATCTCTTGACACGGATGTTGGTGTTCAGAGACGGCCGAGATCAACGTGGCGGGCGGTGGCCGAAAACGACGGGCGGATTATTCATGCGCGACATCGGCGGAGCCTAAAGCGCCGAGGATTCGTGAGACGGCGTCCCTCAGGTCGGCTCGCGTAACGGGCGCGTCGTCCGTGCGTGGCGTGGCCTCTCGCGTGATGCGCGCTGTTGCGCGAATCATGCGGCGGATCGCGGTGGGACGAGAAGGCGTGAAGCCGGTGTCTGGGTCTGGATTGGCGCTCGCCCAGGAGTCGATGATCTCGATGTCCGGGGGGTAGAGACGAACAGTGGTCTTGCTCACGACCGGCACGGTCAGGGACTCCCCCTCGCAGGACGGGCATCGGCGTTGCTCCTGGTCTTTCGGGCCGGCAGCGACCCCGGATTCAACAGATCGAACCGCCGCGGTGCATTGGTCGGACGCGGTAGGTCGAGCTTCCGTGACCCTTGGACGGCGTATAGGATCGAGCGAATGGCGCCGAAATGCACGCGGTAGAACCGGAGATTCGGGTTCCACACGCGGACGTCCTTGGCTACCTCCGTGGCGGCTGCCACCTCGGCGAAGACGCTGTCGAAGTGTGCGATCGCCGTACCGAGCTTCATCAGCGCTGGAAACTGTGTCTCTAGGAAGAAGCGCGCGGTGGTCGCCGGATCCGAGAGGGGTTTGGCACCGTCCGGAATCGCGCGTTGGAGCCAACGGTCGTTCTTGCGGCGCCAGGCGTTGATGCCGCGCACGGTCGCGTCGGCGTGGCGCGCGAGATTGTCGAGGCAGAGGTCAAGCGTGGCGGCGCGACGGCGAAAGAGGCCGGTCAGGATGAAGTGTGCAAACGGAATGCCGGGAATGCGGACGCCGTCGCCCGGCCGGGTCGGCGGCAGGCGGCCGAGCCAGAGCTGCCGCGCCTGCATCGTCCGAATTACGAACACGCGGGCGTCAGGTTTCGGCGTGACATTGCGGAAATCGCGTTCGATCTCTTCAGCGGTGGGTGCCGGGACGTTCGCGAACTTGGCTTCGGGGGAGGAAAGAAAGCGTACTCCCTGGTTCGACTCGAAGATTTCGTTGCCGTTATCGTCGACGGCATCGGGTGGTAGCTCAAGGGGCGTGTTGATGGTCACTTGGGTGTCCGGAGAGTAGGGGGGCACGACTCGGTTAACTAGCTGAAAATACTAGCGGTTTTAGACCCTTAGGCCAACGTGTGCACCGCAGCGAGGACTCGTGCGGACCGGCGCAAGGTCAGCGTGGACGGCGGTAGCGTTGCCCGTAGATGGCTGGAGGACGCACGAAAGCCGAAGGCGCGATGGGGCGCAGAGAGGCGTCCGGCCAGAGGAACTCGGGCAAGGTGACAAGCCCGTGGCAGGTGACCTTCGGATCGCCGGTGAGCGCCGGAAAAGCGTGCCGGTCCTGCTGGCGGTCGGCGCGGTTGACGGCGAGGACGTGCGCGGCGCGCATGGCGGACTTGACGGCGGTGGGAGCGACGCCGCGCTCGTCGGCGAAGGGCAGCGCGACCTGGGGCCAGACGAGGAAGGCGCCGACCTCAAGCAGATGGACGAGGGAGCGTTCGCCATTCGCCGTCTGCGCGCCGGAGCGCAACGCCTCGACAAGGTGCTCGCGGAAGGCGAGCCAAGCGGCCATGGCGTCCGCGTTGATGCGCGCCGCATCTGTGGTGGCGGGAAACAGCGCGTCGATGTTGAGGGGTTGCCCGATCTCATCGGGGGCGCGTCCGGGAAGCAGAAACGGGATAGTCTGCTGGGTGGGGCGGGAGGCGTTTTCGGCCGCCAGGCTGCGCGCGTACTCCGACTGGTGACCGATACGAGCGGTGGCGGCACCGTGGTCGCCTATATCGAGCTTACGTGCCGGGGCTGCTCGGCGGTCGTCGACGGTCGCGGTGGCGTGGGAAGCAGGCGCGGTTGGGAGGCGGTCGAGAAGGTCCGCCACGCGCGGGCCGCTGCGACGATTGCGGGACGGCTTGGACGCCGGCGGGTTTCGGGTGATGGCGTCGTTTGAGGTCGAGAGGCGCGGCGGGGTGGCGTGCGGCCTCGGCGGGGGCCCAGGAGTCGTCGGGGAACCGGACCGAGGCTGTGGTTTTGGGGAGCGAGCTGTTTCGGGGCCTGGCTCGGGGGACGCGGAGCGCGGGGCTGGAACGCCGCGAGGCTGTGGGCCGATGGTTTCGGGGGTCTTGGTGTCTTTGATGCCCGGGCGGATAGATCGGGTGTCTGGTCGACGAACACGGCTGAGGGCCGTACGGGCCCGGGCGAGAATGCGTACGAAGCGCAAGGCGCGGTTTCCGGACGGGGACCCGGGAGGATAGTGGCGGACGTTCGCGCTGGAGGGCTGGGAATCGTCGTTCGGCGGCCGCCGCGCCGTCTGGCGGTCCTGACCGAATGCGGCCACCACCGGGCCAACGATGTCGCGGAGTTCGGCGGGGTTGGTGTCGGTGAAGTAGTTGGCGATAAGCGTTTGCACGAGCGGCTCACGCGCGATCCAGCGGCGTCCCTGGGCGGGCACGATGGCGTGGAACAACTCGGCGTGCGGGCCCGATCCATCGGCCCGGGCAACCGGGTCGGCGAGGATCCGCGGCCAAGGATCCGGATCGGCCGGTGGATCGGCCCGGTGGGGGGCGAGTACGGCACTCGCGTGTTCGACGAGGACGGCGATGGCGACGGCGTAGCTGGCGCACTCGCGGATGCGCCAGCTATCCTCGGCTTGGGTGAAGCGCGGCAGGATGAAGGCGCGGCGTCGCTTCAGGGCGGCTTTGAGCGCCAGGAGGAGCGCGCGTCTGGCAGCCGCGGGGTCGGGTAGCTCGCCGTAGCGCGCGAACACGGCGGCGATGGCCGGCGAGTAGGTCGAGGCGAAGTCGGTGTCGGGCAGCGAGGTGAGGTTGCGCAGGAACCGAGCGGGCTCGGCGGCGGGCGGTTGCTGGGTCGGTTGGCGTCCTCGTTCGATGGGTTTGGTTGCTTGCCGCATGGGTTGGTCCATCGTAGCGCAAGGTGTGCAGGGCGTCTCTCGGAGACAAAACCAAGCGGGGTCCGCGACCTGAGTAGCAGCTAGGATAGGGCGACGTCGCGGCTCGACGGTTCGGAAACGGCGGCGATGGCGGCAGTGCGGTGCGGCAACGGTAGCCGCGATGCCGAGGTAGTCGCCGACGACCTCGAGACGCTGGCGCACGCCGTCAGGGTCACGCGAAAGAGCTCGTGGTCCACCGCCTGTAGGCCAATGGCACGCGGACGCCAATGTCGACCCCTCGACAGTCGTCACCCAAACCGGCGTCGCTCATGGTTGCGAAAACAGCAGCCCGGTATGGTCCGCAATCTGGCGTGCGTCGGTGAGAACGGTGACCGTGGCGGACTTAGCGGGACGCGGTGTTCCGAATCCGCCTTCATGCGGATGTCGGAAAATGACCTAGATGTCGTGGGCCAGATCGAGACGCGGGCGGCGTGCCGGTTCAGGCCGCTGCGCCAGTCCCCGGTGGTGCGGGCGGCGTCGAGCCACGCGGATTGACCACTTCGAGAGTCATGCCCCCGAGAATGCCCGCATCCTGGACGGTACCCTGCGCTAGGTCGAACACAACGCCAGAAGCTCCATCCCTAAGCGCCCAGTTGGTCCCGTACGGATAGGGTGGAAACGGCTGGAGGAGCCAAATGACTTGGTCGGCAAACTGCGAGGCAGGCATTTCGGGATCGTAAGGTAGTTCCCACTTTCCTGAACGTTCGCCCTTCAGTGGGCGCGGGTCCACATGGACCACCGCGTTCCTGATTCGGTCGACTACCGCTGTACGCGTGACTTCTGCGACGTCGAGCACGGCTTTCCGTTGACGGGGGTCGAGCCCACTCGTCGCATCGGACAGCTTTTGCCCAAGTGCTCCGTCGAGGGACAGATCGTTGTCGACTTCACTCGCCAGGCGTTCCGCAAGGGCCGGCTTGCCCCGCATCGCGGCTACGAATTCTTGAGGGGTCGTTGAGCCGTACTCTGACGGAGGATACAGGACCCAAGGGCGACACCAGAGAATAACAAAGAACACCCCCGCCACAACGCACGTGTATAGCCCCAGAAAAATCAGAACGGCGATTTGGACTCCGTCGTCGGTGGCGACGCCCACGCCCGCAAGTGCCGCGTCGATGAGTCCGAGAAGAGCTGCGATCACCCCGAGCGGTCCGTTCCAGATCCGCCCGCCCCCGCTGTCTGTCGCTGCTTTTCCTAGCGTAGCTTGATCGGCGTCGGCCGGCGTCATCATGCAGGCTCTCTTGCCCACAGCGCGTTGAGCGTGGAGAGCCAGATGAAGAGCATGCGCTCGTCAACGTGCCGATAGTGGAGCGTGTAGAGAAGGTCCGCGTAGATCTCCTCTGGGATTTGGTCGGGTGAGCGTTTCATGAACGCGAGTCCCGCACGGACAGCGAAGATCTCATTGATGTAGAGGAGTTCTTTGGTTGTCTGCCCGTCGTCGCAGTCGAACTGCACCGGTCGCAACTTCGAGAGCCACTTGATCGTAAAGCCGGCCTGTTTGATTTCGTCGACAAGCGGGCTCCCGTGGTAGCTCTTGTGACGATCGACGTCATCAAAGTACGACCTCACCACAATGCAGAGAATGGCGCGGTTCATGCGAAGATGCCGAAAATCGGCGGATTCATCCCGGAGTGCGTCGAAAGTCTGCTCCAGAAAGAGCAACCTGTTGATCTCGCGGTCTTCGTTATCCATCGGCAGATCGATCCATGCGGCCCGCGCCGGACCGATGCCCGTTGAAGGCTTAGCAGCTCAGCTCAGGAGGCTGTGTTTCTCAAACACGTTATGCACGAAACTGGCGTGCGAGCGCTCGGTTTCCCTGACGAAACCCAAAAGGGCATTCTCGTCCACCGGCATCGCTTGGTTCGGCGTGCGCGCCTCGCCGACGTTCTTGATCGCCGGGTTTCTGAGCAACTCGCGATACCGACGCTTCAGTTCGTCGTCAGTCATGGGCTTCACTCCCGGTTTCATTCCAGTTCGTCTCCGGCATCGGGGTAGCGCTCTACCTCAGTCGCCTCCAGCGAGCCTCCGTACTCCTTCTGCAAGGCCTCGAAGACCGCCATCACTTTCGGGGCGGTGTGCCAGCGCCCCTCTTCCAACGAGCGCAACAGGTCGCGTCCTATGCCGGCGTTTGCCGCGAGCTTCGTCATGCTGAGCCCTTTGTTCACCCGGAGCTCGCGACACCGCTCGAACCGACGCTTCGACACATTGTCCATGGCACCGCGACTATATAGAGAAAACCGGCGGTAAACAACAAGAACCGGCGCTTTACGTCGGATTGCGGCAGAAAACCGCAGTTTCCGTCGGGAGCCTACGTAACCGGCCGGTGGACCGTACGCGCAGCTTAGCTCTAGGCGATAACTGCGCAAGGATACTCTAGCGGAGTGGAGCTGTATTGAGGACAACGCTCGCGGAGTTGGCGCTGGCCGAGAGATCATGCAGGCGTGTCGCACGGCTGCGGTGGTGAGAGTCGTGGGCGGTGCCGATTCGGAACCTCGCGGCGACTAGGAGACCGGCGCGTCCGGGGCAGCGGGTCTGCGCTGGGTCGGAAGGTTCGGACGTCCCGAGAGGCTGAGGTAGTCGGCCCAATCCTGCATGAGCTCTCGTCGCTTCTCGAGGAGGTCGGTGCGAAAGTAGGCGGCCTCGACTTTGTTGGCGACCTGGTGGGCGAGTGCGGCTTCGATGACGTCGCGGTGGTACCCGGTCTTCTCGGCCGCCCAGTCGCGGAACGAGGAACGGAAGCCATGCGGGACGGCGCCGACGTGATTCTCCTTGAGAAGCTTGCTGAGTGTGGCATCGCTCATAGTCTTGCCGGTGACACTGGGAAACAGCAGCCCGGTATGGTCAGCGATCTGACGCGCTTCGGCGAGGACGGTTATCGCGGCGGAGCTTAGGGGGACGCGGTGCTCCGAACCCGCCTTCATGCGCGTGTCGGGAATGATCCAGACGTCGTGGGCCAGATCGATTTCGTCCCACGTGGCGCCACGGACCTCGCCGCTGCGCGCGGCCGTGAGCACGAGGAAGCGGAACGCGAGTTTGGTGCCGGTCCAAGCGTTGGTATCGCGGACGATGGCGAGGGCGTTGGCGACCTGCTGATGAGGCAACGCGGCTTGACGTCGGGACCGCTGCGCATCGCCCCGGCGATTGGGGAGCGCGGCGCTGGCGACGTCGAGGGGATTGTCGGTCCGGTAGCCCTCGGCAATGGCGAGCTTGAAGATGGCCGAGAGCCGGTGTTTGATCTTGACGGCGGTTTCGCGTTTCGTGTGCCACATCTCGCGGAGCACGGCGATGCAGTCGGCACTTGTGACCGCGTCGACCCGCAACGCCATGATGCGGGTGGCATGGCGGTTCAAGCCGTTGCGCCACTCGCGCGTCGTGCGGGCGGCATCGCGCCAGGTGGGCGAGTCGCGCTCGATGACCGATTCCATGGTCTGGGCGACGGTCGGAATGTCGCGCCGGCACGTCTTGCGAGGGTCGTCGCCAGCGTGGGCCATGCGGGCGTTCTCCAAGGCGAGCGTACGAGCTTCTGCAAGCGTGACCAGGGGGTACCCGCCCAAACCAATGTTGGTCGCCCTGCCCTTGATGCGAATGCGCTGATACCAGCGCTTGAAACCGTTGGGTTGGACGACGAGCGTGAGGCCAAAACCGCCGCGGCCGTCGCCATAGGTACGGGTCCGGGAGTCCGGTTTGACGGTGCGGACAAAGGCGGCAGTGAGTTCAATTCCCAACTTCGGAATCCAACCTTGGACGGTTTTCGCGTGGCATTCTACGTAGCACTTTGAAGTCTGCACTAGTATGCTTTAGAGTGCAATAGGGCGCAGCGGCGAATCAGGAAATGTCGAAGAAAAACAATTGCTAGTGCATGGATTTGCACGAACTTACTTTAGGCGGTGTCGAATCTCCTCGGCACCAACCCAACGGCGTAAACGGCCGCCTTCAGCCGCACCCAACGCTTCGGCTAGAGGTTCGACGCCGCTACGGCCTCGGCTCATAGCCGCCAGGAACTCCCTTGGCGAAGATGCTCACGGCGTCGTGGGCGTGGAGGCTTTCGTGGTGTTCTACGCGCACCCAGTAGTCGAGGAGGGATGCCTCGTCGTTTAGGCGGCTCTTCAGGCGGCGGCCGGCGTCTTCGCAGAACATCAGGTTGGCGGCGTTGCGGCGGGCGAATTCCTGTTCGTCCTCGCGCTTGACGGCGGTTTGCACCGGCGTCGAGAGGGCCTCCTCCACGATGTCCACGAGGTGGGTGATGGGGAAGGACTCGAGGCGGTCGTCGAGTTGCACGCGGATGCGGGCGATGCTGCGTTGGCTGTGGGGGGTGCCGGCGATGGCTTCCTCTGCGCCCAGCCAGTCGCGCACCCGGTGCGCTGGCACCAAACCTTCGGTGCCGAAGTCCTGTTCGAACTGATGCTGGATGAGTTGTCGCGCCAGTGCCGCTGATGCGGGGCAGGTGCTTGAGTACCAGACGCCCAGGCGAAGCTCTAGCTGCACTTCGCCGCCGGCAAGGCGGCCGCATATGGAGACGGGATAGCTGTTCCACCCGGAGTTTTCCGAGACGAGGGCGCGCCGGCGCAGGTAGTAGTCGAAGTCGAACTGGACGTAGGCCTGCCCCGAGAGGTCGCGGTGGGATTCGAGGAAAGAACCGAGCAGCAGCTTCAGCCCGGCGCAGCTCAATGGGCGGGTGTCGGCGTGCTCGTCGAGGATCAGGTAAAGCCGCGACATGTGGATGCCCTTGGCTTGGCCGTCGCCGAGATTGACGTACACCTGCACCCGCGACTGCACCTCGCGCACGTCCGCACCGTCGCGCACTCGCAATGGCTGGCGGATGTCGCCCATGCCGACCCAATCGAGCGTTCCTTCCGGCCCGTGCAGGCGTCGCCCCGCCACGTCGGGCATCTCCGGCGCCGCTACTAAGCTCGCCAGATTGCCGTTCGCGCGGGTGTCCGCGTCCGCGCCTGACGATCGAGATTCCATGCCGGCATTGTAAGCGCTTTGTCGTCGCCTAGCAGCCTGTTGGGCTTTGCCGCGCCGGTGGCGAAGCCCGCAGGCTGCTAGCCGCAGCTGCGAGCGAATGCGAGCACGAAGGGCGTTCCCGCCACACACACATTTCGTCCTACGCGCCGTACGACATCTCCCACGCAACCCCTCCGGAGCCCTGCACGCGCGAGGGGCCGTTCCCGCTCACCACCGATGTCGGGAACGAACGCGCAGGGCGTTCCCGCCACACACACATTTCGTCCTACACGCCGTACGACATCTCCCACGCAACCCCTCCGGAAGCCCTGCACGCGCGAGGGGCCGTTTCCGCTCACCACCGATGTCGGGAACGAACGCATTTCTAGCCTGTCGCGCGGCCCCCTGTCGCGAGGGGAGTCCGGTTGATACGCTTGCCCGATCACCATGGATTCGCCCCACGACGCTCCACCGTCGGCACCTTCGCTCGGCGCGACGACCCTGTCCGCCGCGGCGCTGTCGATCGTGCTGATGGGCGACGCGCTCATCTATGTCGTGCTTCCCGTAAGCGCGGAGACCTTCGGCATCAGCATCGTCTGGGTCGGGGTGCTGCTTTCCGCCAACCGCTTCGTTCGCATCGTGTCCTACGGCCTGATCGCGCGGGCGACCGTTGCCTCCGGAGTGCGGCTCGCGACGATTGTGGCGTGCATCGTCGGCGCAGCGTCGACGGTGATGTACTGGCTCTTCGATGGAGGTTGGCCCCTTCTCGTCGCGCGGCTCTTGTGGGGCCTCTCCTTTGCCGCCCTCACCCTGACCACTCTCGCTTACGCGGTTGCGGACCGCCACCGCGCCGGAACGCGGGTTGGCCTGAGTCGAGCGATCCAGCAACTCGGACCCGTCTTCGCCTTGACCGGGGGAGCTTGGATCGCGGGCCAGCTCGGACCCAAGTCGGCGTTCCTCTTGCTTGGACTCGCCTCCTTCCTTGCGCTGCCGTTCGCTCTCGCCCTCCCGCGCGAAGGCGCTCAGCCGCGGGAGAGCCGTCCGGGTTGGCTGCCGAAACCGGGTGGGCTCGACTGGCTGTTCTTTGCCGTCGGATTCGCGGTCGATGGCGTCTTCGTGATGACGATCACCATCATCCTCGCCGACCTCGTGTCCCTCGAGGCGGCGATCCTCGGCGGTGGCATCGTTCTTTCGCTCCGAGGGGTGGGCGAGGCAGTGTTCGCGCCCATCGGCGGTTGGCTCGGCGACCGGCTGGGCACCGAAGCGTCGCTCTTCGCCGCGACGGCGTTGACCCTGGGCGGCCTCGCTGCCATCGCGCTCGGCGCGGTCTATTCCGGCGCGGCGGCCGTCATCGTCGGACGGGCGGCCATCGCAGCGCTCGGCCCAGCGGCGGTGGCGGTGCGAAGTCTGAGTGAACACCTGATGCACCGGATGGCGACGATGCAGACCTGGCGCGACTTCGGCGCCGCGCTCGGCCCGCTGCTGTCCGGCTTCTTCCTAGGCGCTTTCGCGATGCCCGTGATCTATCTCGCGCTCGTCCTCATCCTGGCCGTCGCGCTTCTCGCCCAGCTTTTACTGCGTATCTACTCCCAGCGGACCTCCTCCGAGCCATCGGAGGGCTAAAGGGCCTTCTTGGCCAGAAGGGCGCAATCACCAGATACGTTGCACGCCGTAGCGATCGAACATGCTGTCCTTGGACACGATTGGCAGATTTCGGGCTTGGGCCTGGGCGATTAGGACGCGGTCGAACGGATCCCGGTGCGGCCCTGGCAGTCGACCCGCCCGCTCCGCGTCATCAACGTCGATCGCCAGCTCCTCGAATCCTTGGCTGGCGATGCAACCGCGCACGTCGAAGGCGACTGCGTTGGCTTCGGGCAGCTTGCCGAGACGGTGCTTGGTTGCTATCTCCCAAGCCGATGCGGCGCTCACATATGCAGTGTTTTGTTCGTCGCCAATCATCGTTCGCGCTGGATCAGACAGGCGCGGGCTACCCTCCAGCCACCAAAGCAGCGCGTGGGTGTCAAGCAGCAGGCGCACGGCTTAGCGACCCTCCCACGCATCCAACTCTTCCTTTGGAAGCGGATCGAAGAAGCCGTCGTCGATGCGGATCTGGCCTTTCATTGCACCAAACTGTCTCTTGCCGCGCGGTTGGCAAGGGACCAGCCGCACGACGGGCTCGCCCCGTCGAGCAATGACCACTTCCTCGCCCGCCTCCGCCTGTGCGAGCAACTGCGACAGCCGAGTCTTGGCTTGATGCACGTTGAACTGGGCCATGCAGCCTCCCGCTCGATTCCTTGCTTTCTATCTAGCTAGAAATGTAGCCAGATTCCATGTGGCAAGTCAATCAGCCCGCACCGTATGCACCGCCGTTGTGCTGCGGAGTCCGCCTCGGTTGCCGGGAATGACGGTTCCTGCTTGGGCTGCGGATGGTCGACGTCGGCATGTATGGTAGAGTTTGGCTCATTCACCATTGATGCAGGATCTTGGTATGGGTCCTATCCCTGGTAGCACCAACGCATCTGAGGACACATCGCGGCGTGTTCGCATCGATTCTGCGGGGCGGGTCGTGATCCCTGTCGAAGTGCGAAAGGCGCTGGGGATCGAGAACGGCCAAGACTTGGTGCTCTCGCTTGATGCGGACGGCGTCACGCTGCGCACGCTGGAACATGCCCGCGCACGGGTCAAAGCCATCGCACAGGTCCATCGGAAAGAAGCCGGAAGTGTCGTAGACGCCTTCCTGGCCGCGCGGCGGGCGGAAGCTGCGAGCGAGTTGTGAGCGGTTTTGTACTGGATGCATCGGCCGTGATCGCGGAACTATTCGACGAGCCGGGGGCCGACGCGGTACATGAGGCGATTGAATCAGGCGCTACGATGTCTGCAGTCAACGCAGCGGAGGTGGCGGCGAAGCTCGGCGCGGACGGCTGGGCGGATGCGGAAGTTCCGCTCGTGTTCGATGGCATTGACATCGTCCCATTCGACCTGCCGCACGCGCTCTTGAGCGGGCGGTACAGACAAACGACCCGTCACCTGGGACTAGGTCTTGGAGACCGCGCCTGCCTTGCCGCCGCCTGCCTCTCCCAACAACCGGTATTGACCGCCGACCGGGCATGGCAGTCGCTGGTGATCGAAGGCGTCGAGATCATCTGTATCCGCTAGCGCATGAGGAAGGCCACCCGAAGAAGGGCGACGCATGCGTCGCCCTGTCCGGCAGCCGGGTGCATCGCCGCCAAGTCCGACAGACTGCTAGCGTAACCGTTCGCATTGCGATGGTTTTCTAGGGCGTAGGCTTCTAGCGCCGCCAAACCCCTTACTACGCTCGGCATCTGGCCCCAGCCCCCACCTCCCTATGACCTCGCGCCGCAGAATGCCATTTAAGTGGCTTTCTGCGGCGCAGGCTCCTACGCCAGAGATTCCCGTTCTTCCGGTGTCAGTTCGCGGGCTTCTTCCGGGAGCATTACCGGGATGCCGTCGTGGATGGGGTAGGCGAGGCCGCTGGCGGCGCACCAGAGTTCGTCGCCGGTTCCATCGCCCGAAGGGCGCAGCACCAGGGGCGCGTGCGAGAGGGGGCAGACGAGGATTTCGAGCAGGCGCGAGTCGATCATCAGGCGGCCCCGTCGAAGGGATGGTTGAGGATTATGGTCTCGTCGCGGTCGGGGCCGGTGGAGATGAGGTCGATGGCGGCACCGGTGGCTTCCTCGATGCGGGCGATGTAGGTGCGCGCGGCGTCTGGCAGGTCTTCGAGCCGTCGGGCGCCGGCGGTGGATTCGCTCCAGCCCGGGAGGTCTTCGTACACCGGGCGGATGTGGGAGTAGTGCTCGCTGCCGAAGCGCGGCGCGAGTTCTTCGCCGCCTTCGCTCTCGTAGCCGATGCAGATGCGGATGGTGTCGAGGCCGTCGAGCACGTCGAGTTTCGTCAGGCACAGCCCAGAGATGCTGTTGATGCGGATGGCCTGGCGGGTGGCCACGGCGTCGAACCAGCCGCAGCGGCGCTGGCGCCCGGTGGTTGCGCCGAATTCGGCGCCGCGCTCGCCGAGCCTGGTGCCGACGCTGTCGAAAAGCTCCGTGGGGAAGGGCCCGGAACCGACGCGAGTGGAGTAGGCCTTGGTGATGCCGAGGATGTAGTCGAGATGGCGCGGGCCGAAGCCGGTGCCCACGGCGGCGCCGCCGGCGGTGGTGTTGGAGGAGGTGACAAACGGGTACGTGCCGAGGTCCACGTCCAGGAGCGAGCCTTGCGCGCCCTCGAACAGGATGTTGCGGCCGGCTTCGCGCAGGCCGTGCAGGATGGGCACGATGTCCGCCACCATTGGGCGGATCTCGTCGAACATCTCGTTCGCCTCGGCAAGTGTCGCGGCATAGTCGATGGGTTCGGCGCGGTAGTAGTTGGTGAGCATGAAGTTGTGATAGTCCATCGCCGCGTGCAGCTTGTCGGCAAACTGGTCGGGATAGAAGGCATCGCCTAGGCGCACTCCGCGCCGCGCCGCCTTGTCTTCGTAGGCCGGGCCGATGCCGCGCCCGGTGGTGCCGATCTTGCGATTGTGGTTGGCTGCCTCCCGCGCCTGATCCGTGGCCTCGTGGTACGGCAGGATCAGCGGGCAGGCCGGGCTCAGGCGCAAGCGGTCGCGCACTGGCACGCCTCGTTCCTCAAGCTGCCTTACCTCCTTGATGAGGGCTCCCGGCGCGAGCACGACGCCGTTGCCCACCAGACACTGCACGTCCTCGCGCAGGATGCCGGATGGGATCAGGTGCAGGATCGTCTTCTCGCCGCCGATCACGAGGGTGTGGCCGGCGTTGTGCCCGCCCTGGAAGCGCACCACGGCGGCGGCGCGCTCGGTGAGCAGGTCAACGATCTTGCCCTTGCCCTCGTCTCCCCACTGATTGCCGAGAACGACGACGTTGCGGACGGTGCTCATGCGTGCCGGTGTCCCTGGTTGCGGACGATGCGCCGGTGGCACCGAAGTGCCAGCTTGTCCGGACGCGAAAGGCCGCCTTCAGCCGCCGCTCTGCTCGAGGTATTGGAAGAAGTCGCTCTTCGGATCGATGACGAGGGTGTCCCGCCGATCCTGGAAGACATTGGCGTAGGCGTTGGTGCTGCGATAGAACTTGTAGAACTCGGGGTCGCTGTTGAAGGCGGCGGCGTAGATCTCAGCCGCCTTCGCATCGCCCTCGCCGCGCAGTTCCTCCGCCTGTCGATAGGCTTCCGCCCCGATGACCACCACTTGCCGGTCCGCATCGGCGGTGATGCCGAGCGCTAGCTCGCGCCCGGTGGCGCGATACTGGCGAGCCTCGATCTCGCGCTCGGAGTTCATGCGTTCGTACACCGCCACGGACACTTCCGGCGGCAGATCGATCTTCTTCACGCGCACGTCGATGACGTTGACGCCCATCTCGCGGCTCATCACCTCGTTGAGGTCGCGGGTGAGTTCCTGCATGAGCTGGTCGCGCTCGCCGGAGATCACCTCGTGCATGTCGCGACGGCTGATCTGGTTGCGCAGGCCCTCGTTGACCCGTTCCTGCAGCAAATTGCGGGCGCGGGTCTCGTCGCCGGAACTCGCCGTGTAGTAGCGCTGCACGTCGCCCACTTTCCACTTGGCGAACATGTCCACCACCAGCGGCTTCTTCTCCAGCGTGTAGTAGCGCGCCGCTGGCGCGTCAAGCGTCAGCACCCGGCCGTCGAACTTGCGCACATCCTCGGCGATGGGCATCTTGATGTGCAGGCCAGGCGCGATGTCGGCGCGCTCGACGGCGCCGAAGCGCAGTAGCAGCGCCCGCTCGGTTTCGTGGACGGTGAACACGGCGTTGCTGACGAGCACGGCACCGAGCACGAGCACGATCACGGCGACGATCAGCTTCACGTTCATGAGCTTCTCCCAATTGGATGGCTTTGCATGGAGCCGCCGAGGGCCATCATCGACTCTCCCTCGGCCGGCCCGCCTGCCTCGCCTCGATTTCGCGCAAGACCTGGTCTGCGATTTCGTCGGCGCTCTGGCCGCCGGCCGCAGCGCGCGAGGCGATCGAGTCGAGCGGCAGAACCATCATGTTGTTGCCGCCTTCCACATCCACCATCACCTTGGAGCTGTTCTGCAGCACCGACTCGATGGAGTTGATGTAGAGGCGATCCCGGGTGACTTCCGGCGCGAGCTGGTATTGCGCCAGGAGCTGGTTGAATCGGCGGGCTTCACCGGTCGCCTCCGCAATCACCTGCTCGCGATACGCGTTCGCCTCTTCAATGGCCTTCTGCGCTTCGCCGCGGGCGCCGGGCACCACACCCTCGGCGTAGGCGTTGGCCTCGTTGACGGCGCGCACTTCGTCTTCCTTCGCCTTCTGCACGTCGTCGAAGGCTTCCTGCACCTGTTGCGGCGGACCGCTGCGGTCGATGTTGACCTTGCTCACGGTGATGCCGGTGCCGTAGCGGTTGAGGTAGCTCTGCAGCCTGTCCTGCACCTCGATGGCCACCGCCTCGCGGCCTTCGGTGATCACCGAATCCATGGTGGAACTGCCCACCACGTGCCGCAGCGCGCTCTCCGTGGCGTGGTCCAGGCTCGTGCCGGGGTTTCTCACGTTGACGAGGAATGCGCGAGGGTCGCCGACGACGAACTGCACGGTGAGGCTGACATCGACGATGTTCTCGTCTTCCGTGAGCATCAGCGCCTGGTGGCTGTGGGAGTTGACCCGGGTGATGTTCACCGGCGTCACCACGTCGATGAGGGGCGGGTTCCAATGCAGCCCCGGCAGCTTCGTTTCCGCGAGCGCGCGGCCGAAGCGGAACACCACGCCCCGCTCTTGTTGATCGATCTGGTAGATGCCCCAAGCGCCGTAGGCGATGGCCAGCACCACTGCGGCGATGCCCACGGTGGACCATTTGAACGGCGAACGGCCCGAGCCGCCACTCTTGCCGCCGCCGAACATGCCAGTGACCTTGTTCTGGAACTCGCGCAAGGCTTCGTCGAGATCCGGCGGGCCCTGATCGCCACGCCGCTTCCACGGATCGTTGCCGTTGCCGCCCGGTTCGTTCCAAGCCATGTTCGTGTCCAAGCTCGATTCCGATGAAGATTCTAGCAGCCTGTCGGACTTGTGATGGTGGGCCTTCGGAGGGAAGGCATCCTGCCTTCCCTAGCGCCGATAGGTGCTTTCTAACTGCAAGTCGCGGTCAGCGCGCCAGAGGGCGCGCAGGGAAGGCAGGATGCCTTCCCTCCAAAGGCCCGCCTTGTTACGCGCTATCAGCCTGTCGGACTTGGCGGCGATGCACCCGGCTGCCGGACAGGGCCGCGCATGCGTCGCCCTTCTTCGGGTGGCCTTCCTCATGCGCTATCGCGCTGCGATTGGCACCGTGCCGACCACGTCATCGATGATGAGTTCGGCGATGTCGTCGTCGGTGAGGCCGGCGTGCTCCTTCAGGATTTCGCTCGCGTGTTCGCCGAGGAGCGGGGCGCGCGCGTTGGGGGGAGGGGCGGCGTGGCGGAAGCGGTACGGTTGGGCAGGATAGTGCTTGGGGCCGAGGCCGGGGCGATCTTGCAGCAGCAGGCCCTCGCGGGCGGCTAGCTGCGAGTCGGCGAGGAGTTCGGGGCCGTTCATCACCGCCCCGGCGGGAATACCCGCCGCTTGCAGGTCCTGCATCAAGGCCAGATGGTCTTGAGGCGCGGTCCAAGACGCGATGCGGTCTCGGTCGAGAGCCCCTCCATTCGTCGCCCCGCCGACCAGTTCCGCGAGCCGCCGGCAGTGGTCTTCCGACTTGCAGGTGATGGCGATCCAGCGGTTGCCCGCGCATGGATAGACCCCTTGCAGCGGATAGTGGTGGTGGTCGTTGCCGACTCGCCCCGGATCGACGCCGGCAAGCGACCAGGCGGTCATGGCGTCGCCCACGTACAGACTGCACGACTCCACCTGGCCGAAGTCGATGTGCTGGCCAACGCCGGTGCGGCCCGAGTGCTGCAAGGCCGCGAACAGCGCGTTCGCGCCCATCACGCCGGCGAAGAGGTCCCCGCCGGTGGTGCCGGTGAAGAGCGGATCGCCGTCCGGGTAGCCGGTGAGGTGGGTGAAGCCGCCCATCTGCTCGGTGGACATGCCGAAGGCGACGTAGTCGCGCCAGGGGCTGTCGGCGCCGAAGCCGGACAGCGAAATCATCACCAGGCGCGGGTTGATGGCGTGCAGGGTCTCCCACGAGAGGCCGAACTTGGCCATGACGCGGGGCGTGTAGTTCTCGATCAGGACATCGGCATCGCGCGCCATGGTCTTGACGATGTCGACGCCGCGCGGGTCGGTGAGGTTGAGCGTCACGTCGCGCTTGTTGCGGTTGACCCAGTTGAAGTAGGGCGAACTCTCCCACGACGGCAGTTCGCCGTCGCCGCCGGTCGCGCTGCCGCGCCAGCCGTCGATGCGCTGGATCGACTCCACCTTGATGACATCGGCACCAGCGTCGGCTGCGATCTGCGCGCACACGGGGCCGGCGAAGAACATCGACAGGTCCAGTATGCGCACGCCTTCGAGCGGCAGTGGACTGGCCTCGTTGTCTTCGGTTTGCCGCGCAGTTGTCGGCGCCGCCGGCAAGTTCGACAGGACTTCGTCGGTGTGTTCGCCCAGGACGGGCGGGCGGAAGGGCCGCGGCTCGGTGGCGGTGGCGCGAAATGGAACGCCGGGCACTTCCACCTCGCCGGCGACGGGGTGCTCGAGCGGCACGATGAAGCCGCGATGACGATGCGGCGGCAGCGCGAACATGCCAGCCATGTCGGGCACGAGGCCAAATGGCACGCGCCACTTTTCTGCCTCGTGGAAGAGCTCATCGGCGGTTCGATCTGCGAGAGCCGTTTGAAATGCCTCTCGCACCTCCTCCAGCCGCTCGTCCGGGTTGACCCAGGAAAGGGATTGATAGCGGGGGTTCTCGGCGATGTCCTTGCGCCCGAGAAAGTCGCAAAGCATGTGCCACTGCGGCCGTGTAAGCGCATTCAGGCCAATGTAGCCATCGGCGGTGGGCAGCATGTAGCAGGCGCCGGCACCTGAACCCACGCTCGAGTAACGCTCGGGAGAAAGCCCGCGATATTCATACAGCATCGTCGGGATCTGCGCGCCGGCAAGCACCGCCTGCTGCACGCTCGCATCGATGTGCTCGCCCCGGCCGTGGCGCGAACGGCCGACGATGGCGAGTTGTGTTGCCGCTGCGGCGAAGGCGCCGGTGAGCGTCTCGGAGACGTTGCCTCCCACCTGCAACGGTTCGCGTTCCGGCACGCCGCACAGGTGGCACCAGCCGCCAACGGCGCAAGAAATCAGATGCGACGACTGGTAGTGCGACTGCGGGCCAAAGGAACCGAAGCCGGAGACCGTGGTGAGAATCACGGCCGGATTCCATGCTCGGAGCGCTTCGTAGCCAATGCCGGCGGCGTCAAGCTCCTCGGCGGTTTGCCCGGCGATCACCACATCGTAGCGCTGCACCAACCGGGCAAGCTGCTCGCGCCCAGCGGCGGAGTCGAGCGCGAGCGCCACGCTGCGCTTGCTGGTGTTGAGAAAGAAGAACGTTGCACTGCTCTCGCGCCGCGTCTCGGCATCTTGCCCACAAGCGGGAAACGGCCCCAGCGCCCGCGCCTCGTCGCCGGTGCCGGGACGCTCCACCTTGACGACATCCGCCCCCAAGTCGCCAAGCAACTTGGCACAGAACGGCCCCGCCACCCCTTCCGAAATGTCGAGCACCTGCACCCCAGCGAGCGGCGCAACGCCTGCCCCTGCCTCACCCATAGTCATCCCCCAACAACAGACGCAATCTACTACAATGCGCGCCCCCAAACGCCGGGTCGTTAGCTCAGCCGGTAGAGCACCGGGCTTTTAACCCGTTGGTCCTGGGTTCGATCCCCAGACGGCCCACCATTCTTTCCCTGCGCCACTCGTTCTTTCCCTGCGCCACTCGTTGATCCCCCCACAGCCTGGCCTCGAAGCCGAGCCACCACCAACGTACCGGCCGGATGGCGCGGTCCCACACGCCATTCGGAGCGAGGCCCTCTCACGCTCCTCGCGCCGAAGGCGAAGCAACCAAGGGCCCAAATGTGCAACCAGCCGTCTCGCCGCGTGACGAGCCCTGTGGCTGCTGGGCGCGCGTGTACTATGCTGCCCCGCGTACGAGAGGGGTGTGCGATGGCGTTGACGCGGCTCAGCCGTTCGATCGAAGGCAGGGTGGCGATCGTCACCGGCGCCGCCAGTGGCATGGGGCGGGCAACCGCTGGCCTCTTCGCCGAGCAAGGCGCCAAGGTCGCGGCTCTCGACCTCAATGCAGAACCCCTCGAAGAAGTGGTGGCTGAGATCACCGACGCCGGCCACACAGCGAGCGCTTGGCAGCTCGATGTTGCCGACCCGGATGCCATCGCCGAGGTGATCCCGGCCATAGCCGACCAACTCGGCGGCATCGACATACTGGTCAACAACGCCGGCATCGGTGCTGGCGGCCCTGTCGATGCGGACGACTTCGAAGCCACCTGGTCGCGGGCGCTCGATGTCCTGCTCACTGCCCACGTTCGCATCATCCGTGCAGCCCTGCCGTGGCTGCGGCGTTCCGACTGCGCCCGCATCGTCAACATCGCGTCCACCGAAGGCTTGGGTGCCACCAAGTTCGGCAGCCCCTACACCGCTGCCAAGACCGGCGTGATCGGCCTCACTCGGTCGCTGGCCGTGGAGTTCGGCACGGAGGGCATCACCGTCAACTGCATCTGCCCCGGGCCCATCCGCACCGGCATGACCGCCAACATCCCGGAGGAGGCCAAGCAGGAGTACGCCCGCCGCCGCGTGGCGCTCAAGCGCTATGCCGATCCGGAAGAGGTGGCGCACGGCACGCTAAGCCTCGTGCTGCCGGCATCGTCGTTCATCACGGGGGTGGCACTGCCCGTGGACGGCGGCCTCACCATCAAGAACGCCTGAAGGTCTTCGAGGAGGTGGCAATCGCCGAGGCAGCCGAGGCCGCCGTACGGGACCGCCTGCCGCGCAAGGTCGTTTTCGCGTACGGCATTCCTGGCGTCGGCGCCGGCTACATGTACTTGCTGATCGGCTTGTACGTGATGAAGTTCTCCACCGACGTGCTCCTGATCTCGCCCCTCGTCATGGGCCTCATCTTCAGCGCCTCGAGGGTTTGGGACGCTGTATCGGATCCGCTCGTCGGCTATCTATCGGATCGCACGCGCTCGCGGTTCGGTCGCCGTCGCACCTGGATGGCGGCCAGCGTCATACCCATATGCATCACGTTCGTGATGATCTTCGCCCCGCCCGAAGGGCTTGAAGGCTTTGGCCTCACGGTGTGGATGGCCGTCGCCATCGTCGGCTTCTATTCGGTGATGACGGCCTTCTTCGTGCCGCACCTGTCCTTGGGCGCGGAGCTTTCCACCAACTACCATGAGCGCAGCCGGCTGTTCGGCTATCGCCACGGCTTCTACACATTCGGGTCGATCTTCTGCCTCGTCACCATGCAACTCCTCATCGGCGCGGAAACCGAAGGGGTGGACGTTGCGCGGGAGCGGGCGCTGGACCTTTCGTTGCCGGCCGCCGCCTTCATGGCCGCCGTGATCGTGCTGGCGGTGGCGGGCTTGCGCGAGCGGCCGGAGTTTCAGGGGCGTGTGGGCGCGAACCCGCTCAAGGCGTTCGCCGACGTGTGGCGCAACAAGCACTCGCGGCTGCTCATCATCGTCACCCTGATCGAGAACATCGGCTCTGCCGCCATCGGCGTTCTGACGCTCTATGTCGCGCAATACGTCGTCGGTGCACCGCACATGGCGCCGCTCGTGATCCTCTCGTACATGATCCCGTCCGCCTTCTCGGTGCCGCTGTGGATTCCTTTGTCGCGGCGCATCGGCAAGGTGCGGCTGTGGCTGTTCTCCATGCTCGGCACCGGGCTTTCCTTCGGCGGCATGTTCGCGCTGCCGTTCCTGCCGCCGGAACTGCGGCTTGGCACCATGTTCGTGCTGGCGGTGTTCGCCGGCCTTGCCGCTGGCTGCGGCGGCACCATCGCGCCGTCGGTGCAGGGCGACGTGATCGACTACGACGAACACCTCACCGGCGAGCGCAAGGAGGGCTCCTACTTCGCTGCCTGGAACTTCGTCTACAAGAGCGCCCTCGGCATTATGCTGGCACTGACCGGGTTCGTGCTGGACCTGTCCGGCTTCGTGCCGAATCAGGAACAGACCATGACGACACAGGTGTGGATGGTGGGGCTATACGGCCTCTTCCCCTTGATCTGCTACCTGATCGGCGCCGCGCTGTTCACCCGCTTCAGCTTGGACGAGGCGGCGTACCGGGAAATCCGAGCCGGACTGGACGCAAAGGCGGCGGAACGCGCCGCCGGGCATTAGCAAGCCTGGGACGGAGGCCGTCCCGCCCTCCAATGCCCTGCGAGGGCCTTTCTGGACGGAGGGCGTCCCGCCGTCCAAGCGTGCCGAAGGCACGCACGCAGCGGAGCCGGCCAAGGCCACCACAAGCAAGCGTCCCAGACAACGCCAACAAAGCGCCAGCCTCGAACAACGCCCGCCGGCAAACACCAAAGCAACAGCCCCTGCCCTGCGAGGGCCTCTCTGGACGGAGGGCGTCCCGCCCTCCAAGCGTGCGGAAGGCGCGCACGCAGCGGAGCCGGCCAAGGCCACCGCCCCCGGCGTTCCAGACAACGCCAACAAGGCGCCAGCCTCGAACAACGGCACCCCTCCGGCTAGGACGTAAGCACCACCCTTCGACGGCAGCCTCCTAGCGCCCCACGAAATTGCCGACCCGCCGCTCGGCGACGGCACGCACCCCTTCCTTGTGGTCTTCCGTCTTCTGTAGCCGGGCCTGCTCCACCGCTTCGTGGTCCGTTGCGGTCTGCACGGCGTCGGCCAGGTGGCCGCGCATGGTGGCGCGCACGGACTTGAGGGCGAGGGGCGCGTTCTCGGCGATCTCCGCCGCTAGCTTCTGCGCTTCTGCGCGCAGGTTTTCGCGGTCGGTGAGCACCTCGGCGAGGCCCCACTCGTAGGCGGTTTCGCCGTTGATGCGACGGCCGCTCAGGAACATGAGGTTGGCGCGCTGCTGGCCGATGATGCGCGGCAAGGTGTCGGTCAGGCCGAAGCCGGGATGGAAGCCGAGCTTGACGAAGTTCGCCGTGAAGCGCGCTTCGGGGCAGACGACGCGGAAGTCCGCCATCACTGCGAGGCCAAAGCCGCCGCCAACGGCCGCGCCCTGCACCGCGGCGATTACGGGCTTCTTGGCGTCGAACAGGCGCACGGCAGCGGCGTAGAGCGGGTTGCCGCCGGCCGAACGCGCGATCTCCTCGGCTGGCGAGCGGGGCTGGCTGAAGTTGTTGCCGGCGCAGAAATGCTTGCCCTCGGAGCAGAGCACGAGAGCGCGACAATCGTCGTCGTTGTCCATGTCCTCGAACGCGGAGGCCATGTCGTTGATGAGGTCCACATCGAAGAAATTGTTTGGCCCGCGCTGGATTTCCAGCGTCGCGACGTGACCGTCCTTGGTGAGTTCGATGTCGCCGTACTGCATGTTGCCCTCCGCTTGCGTTGCCGACCGATCCAATCTTCGCAAGCCTAGCAGACTGTCGGACCTCGCCGCGTCGCGCATAATCGTCGGCTCCACGTAAGGAAGCCGTCGTGTCGAGTCACACCATCAATCTCACCGATTCGCTGCACGAATACCTCCTGCGGGTGGGTGCCCGCGAGTCTGCTGTGGCCAAGGAACTCCGCGCCGAAACGCTGCGTGCCACGCGCTGGCACCCGATGCAGATTTCGCCGGAGCAAGGTGCCTTCATGCAACTGCTGGTGCGGCTGATCGGCGCCAAGCGGACGCTGGAGGTGGGCACGTTCACCGGCTACAGCGCCTTGGTTGTTGCGGAGGCGTTGCCGGCTGATGGGCGAGTCATTGCTTGCGATGTGTCCGAGGAATGGACCTCGATCGGCAAGCCGTTTTGGGAACGCGCCGGCGTCGCGGGCCGCATCGACCTGCGCCTGCGTCCGGCCACCGAAACCCTCGACGCGCTGATCGAGGAGGGCCGTTCGGGCGAGTTCGACTTCGCCTTCATCGACGCCGACAAGGCCAACTACGACGCCTACTACGAACGCTGCCTGCGCCTCGTGCGAGTCGGCGGCGTCATCGGCATCGACAACGTGCTCTGGGGCGGCCGGGTCGTGAAGCGGCGGGCGAACGACGAGGACACGCAAGCGATCCGCGCCGTGAACGAGAAGGTAGCGGCGGATGAGCGGGTCGATGTGGCGATGCTTCCAATCGGCGATGGGCTGACGTTGGCGGTCAAGCGCTAGGAGGCTGCGCCGTAGAAACGCCGCTGGCGCAAATGACGGGCCTTTGGAGGGAACGCGGCGAAAGCCGGAAGGTCGCACCGTCTTTTCTTTTGGACACAACATGGCACAGGCCACAGGGCGACACGTTCGTCGCATTGCCGCGACCGCATGGGTTGCGGTGGTGCTGTGCGGCATGGTCGGTGCCTGGACGCTGCGTAAGGACCGCGACCCTCTCGGCCCGCAAGACCGCAACCCCCAAGGCTGGGCGGCGGCATACGAACGCACGTTCGGGCACCTAGCGGGCCTGCCGCAGCCGCGCCCGTCGCGCATCGAGCTTGCGCTGGATGTCTTTCCCGAGGAACAACGCCTTCGCAGCCGCGGCAGCGTCGTTGTGCGCAACGAAACGCCGGTCAACATTCCGGAACTGCACCTGACGGCACCGCGCCGATCGAGGTCCGTCACCTTTCGCGTGCCCGGCGAGATCATTGCCGTGCAAGAGCACCTGCCGCTCTACAGCTATCGCTTGCGCCGTCCTCTCGAGCCCGGCGAGACGTTGCGGCTCCGATTCCGGTTCGAGGTTGATCTCGCACGCACCGGCGCGGACCGATTGGCGCTGCAACCAAGCGAGTTCCTGCCCCACATCGGCTACGACCCGAGCCTGGAACTCGACGACGCAAGAGTACGCCGCCGCCAGAACCTGCCCCTCGTCGATCGCTCCCGCGCTGACACGCCGAGCCTAGGTCATTTCCGCGCCACGCTGAGCACAGCGGCGCAACACGTCGCGGTCGCGCCCGGCACCCTAACCCGTCAATGGCGCGAGGACGGGCGCGCCTTCTACGAATACTTGGCGGCAGACGCGGGTCCGCTCGCAGACCTTTCCATTCAATCCACGAGGCAGGGCGCCTCCCGCCCTTGAGAGGCCCCCACATTGGCGGAAGGGACCTTGCAGGCGTTCCCTAGCCGTTGCTGTCAGCCAGCCCGCGCCGCCGCAACCTCCGGCAACTCTTCCCCTTCCGCACGTGCCACCAGTGCCGTAACCGTCAAGTCGCCAGTCACGTTCACCGCCGTGCGGCACATGTCGAGAATTCGGTCCACCGCCAGCACGAGGCCAATGGCTTCCACCGGCAGACCGACCACCGGCAGGATCAGCACGATGGCCACAAGGCTTGCGGCGGGGATGCCGGCGACGCCAATGGACGTGAGGAGCGCCAGCAGCAGCACCAGGAGCTGCTGGCCGATGGTGAGGTCGATGCCCATTACCTGGGCAATGAAGATCACCACCACGCATTCATAGAGCGCCGTGCCGTCCATGTTGACGGTGGCGCCGAGAGGCAGCACGAAGCCCGTTACCCGGCGCGGCACCCCGGCGTCGGCGGCGCTGTTCAGGGTGACCGGCAGCGTTGCCGATGAGGATGCGGTGGAGAAGGCCGTGAGCTGTGCTGGCAGGAGCTTGCGGTAATAGGCCAGTGGGTTGACGCGACCGACGAAGCGCAGCAGCAGCGGCAGCCAGCCGAAGAAGTGGATGGCGAGCGCCAGCAACACGGTGATGAAGAAAACGCCGAGCGCCACCAGTGGTGCAAAGCCCGAAACGATGAAAGTCTCGCCCACCAGCGCGAAGACGCCAAGCGGCGCGAAGCGCATGATCCACATGGTGATCATGATGGTGACTTCCTGCACGCCCTCCCAGAAGCTCTGCAGGGTCTCCCGCGCCTTGCCGGTGAGCCGGGACATGAAGTAGCCAAACACGGCGCCGACGAAAATCAGCGCCAGCAACTGCGTTTCTGCCGCCGCCTCGATGATGTTGGGCGGGATGGCGCGGGAGATGATGCCCACCAGGTCGCCGAACCCCCTTCCCTCCGCGCGCGCCAGTTGCGCGGTGGCGTCGGGCAGGGCGTTGCGCATGGCTTGTGCGCCCTCCACCGTTCCTGGCGAGATGAGATTGACGGCGATGAGGCCCGTGAAGATGGCGAAGATGCCCGTGATGACGTAGAAGCCCAGCGTCTTGCCGCCGACGCGACCGAAGGCGTCCTGCCCCGCCATGTTGGCGACGCCAACGATGATGGACGCAAGGATGATCGGCACGACGATCATCTTGAGGGCATTGACGAACAGCCCACCGATGAAATCCAGCGTCGCCACCAGTCCGCTGCCGAGCGCCGTGGCGCTGGCCTCGACACCGTCCGGCGCCGCCATCTGCACGATGCCGCCCACCAAGGCGGCCAGCAGCAGCGCGATGGCGATTTGCCAGTGCAGCGCGATCCCGAACAGCTTCGGGATTTCTCGACTCCCCTCCATGACCCCCTCCGATCCCCACGGCTATGAGATTCGTGCCAAGCATCACACAACCATGTATCCGGCGTCTGCCCCTTTGGAGGCCCCCCGTCCACGCTCCTCCCGCCGAAGGCGAAGCAACCAAGGGCCTGAAGATGCAACCAGCCTCCTCGCCGCGAGACGGCCTGTCGGTGGCAGGGAACAGGGCTGACCTCCCGCCACCGTCCAACCTGGGACAAGAAAAAAGGGCGCCCCGTGGAGCGCCCTTTTCGGTTGGGAAGTTTGCGGGTAGCTACGCTTGGGCAAACTCCGGGTAGGCCTCGATGCCCGTCTCGGAGAAGTCCACACCAGCCATCTCGTCCTCTTCCGACACGCGGATGCCCACGGTCGCCTTGAGGATGCCCCAGACGATCAGCGAAGCGACGAATACCCAGACGAAGATGCCGACGATGCCCGTCAGCTGTCCGAGGACGGTGGCATCGGCGTTGCTGAAGAGCACCGCGAGGATGCCCCAGATGCCGCAGGTGCCGTGAACGCTGATGGCGCCAACCGGATCGTCGATCTTCAGCTTGTCGAGGAAGACGATGGAGGGAACGACGATCAGGCCGCCGATGGCTCCCACCAGCACCGACAGCTCTGCGCTAGGCGACAACGGGTCGGCGGTGATGGCGACGAGACCCGCGAGTGCGCCGTTCAGCGCCATCGTCAGGTCGGCCTTGCCGAACCACAGCCGCGCCAGCAAGAGTGCCGCCACCAAGCCGCCGCAGGCGGCGATGTTGGTGTTCACGAACACCTGCGCCACGGCGTTGGCCTCGTCTACGTTCGAGAGCTTCAGTTCCGAACCGCCGTTGAAGCCGAACCAGCCGAACCAGAGGATGAACATGCCGAGGGTCGCAAGCGGCATGTTGCAGCCGGGGATGGCGTTGACGCGTCCGTCCGACGTGTACTTGCCCTTGCGGGGACCTAGGAGCAGCACCCCGGCCAAGGCCGCAGCCCCACCGCACATGTGGACGATGCCGGAACCGGCGAAGTCGGAATAACCGAGGCTCGAGAGCCAGCCGCCGCCCCAGGTCCACATGCCCTGCATGGGGTAGATGAAGCCGGTCATGACCACCGCGAAGCCGAGGAAGGCCCACAGCTTCATGCGCTCGGCCACCGCGCCGGAGACGATGGACATGGCGGTCGCCACGAACACCACCTGGAAGAAGTAGTCGGAGCGTTCCGAGTGATCGGTGGCGATGCCGTGAGCGGTGCCGCTGACGATCTGCTCGGCGGTGTTCTCCTCGCCGATCAGCAAGCCCAGGCTTGGTAGCACGCCACCTTCGCTCGCGCCGATGTACATGATGTAGTAGCCGACGAACAGGTACATGATGCAGGAGATCGAGTACAGGGCGACGTTCTTGGTGAGGATTTCGGCGGTGTTTTTCGCCCGCACCATGCCCGATTCAAGCATCGAGAATCCGCACGCCATGAACATCACCATCGCCCCCATGATGAGGAAATAGAAGGTGTCGATGGCGTAGTTGGTCTGGGTCAGGGTTTGAGCAAGATCTTCCACGATTCTTTCTCCTTACGAGGCAAGGCGGCCGCGTTCGCGCAACCGCCGCGCGCCTTGGAACGGCGCTATACGGCGTCGGAGCCGGTTTCGCCGGTGCGGATGCGAACGACGTCCTCGAGCGTGAAGACGAATATCTTCCCGTCCCCGACCTTGCCGGTGTTTGCGGCCTTGCTGATCGCCTCCAGGCACTGGTCGAGCAGGCTGTCGTCGATGGCCACCTCCACCTTGGCCTTGGGCAGAAAGTCGACGACGTACTCGGCGCCCCGATACAGCTCGGTGTGCCCTTTCTGTCGTCCGAAGCCCTTGACCTCCGTCACCGTCATGCCCTGCACGCCGATTTCGGACAGCGCCTCGCGCACGTCGTCGAGCTTGAACGGTTTGATGATCGCGGTGATGAGTTTCATGTCTGGTTCCCCCTGAGCGTCTTGAGATGCACGTCACGTGGAAGATCTGCGCACCGAAGATTGTCGCCTAAACGCGCGCCCCGATCACAGGCTTTTCGACAGCGACAGAATCAGCCGACCCTCGTTGCCCGGATTGCCGTCGTCGATGTCCGTGCCGACGACGCCGATGCCGAAGTCGAGCCCCGCCACGGGCGCACCGAGCATGATCGAGTAGTCGAGGTGGTCGCCGGTGTCGCCGATGCCCTGGCCGACCGAGACGTCGAGCGTCGCGTTCTCGCCGAGGCTGAAGCTGTAGCCGACGTTGGGGTAGAAGAAGGTGTCGCCGCCGTCGCCGAGGTATTCGGGCGAGTAGTTGGCACCGACGGAGAAGTTGCCGAAGGAGAAGTTGAGGGAAAGCTCGATGTAGTCGGAGGCGTCGCCTTCGTTCGGGTACTCGAAGCGGATGACGCTCACGTCCCAGCCAGCGCCGTCGCCCATCTCGCCGGAGAAGCCGGCGTAGAGGTCGAGCTCCATTGAGGTGTAGGTGGGGTCGGCACCTTCGGAGTAAGGGCCGAAGTTGACGTTCGACGCCCATGTGCCGATGTAGAAGCCGGAGTCGAAGCCGAGGTCGAAACCACCCTGGATGGCGGCATCGCGTCCGGTCTGGCTCTCGCCCCGGAACGAATAGTCCGAAACGAGCGTGACGTTGCCGGAGAACTCTTGGGCCCAGGCCCCCGGCGCCAAGCCGATCGCCAGCGCGCCGATCGCGCCGGCCGCCACGCTGGCAAGGGCGGCGGTTCTGTTGAGGAAGTGCTTCATGGTCGTTCCCTTCATGTTTGCAGTCGGATTCGCCGGCGCACGCGCGCCCTGAAGGGCGCGTTGGCAGTTCGCGTGCGCGAACTGCTAGCGCCGGACAGATGCCGATCACTCACAGCACGGAACGTGCCAACCGGAACGCCATGCCGGAGCCCACCGGATTTTGGCCTTCGTGCGCCGAAGCGCACCACAATCTATCAGATAGAAACCTTGAAGCACCAAATTGGTGCTTCCTCGGCGCCGTGAGGGGACATAAAGCGGCGTTTTCCTACCCTGATTGCCGGCGATGGCCTACATACCCCGGACCCGCGAATCCCTACGCTCCGACAGGCGATTTTCCGCACGAGTAGGAGCAAGGCCATGCCCAACCCAGTCCACACGCGCGCCCAAGTGGGCATGGAGGCGCCTCGGGTCTTCGTGGAGGCATATCACCAGCCCGGCAGCCCGGCGTTTTCCGTCGTGGGGATGCCGGAAACCGCCGTTCGGGAAGCGCGCGACCGCGTGCGCGCCGCCATTCGCAGCGTCGGCTTCGACTGGCGCGACGGACGCATCACCGTCAACCTCGCCCCGGCCGACCTTGCCAAGCAAGGCGGCAGGTATGACCTTGCCATCGCCGTCGCCATTCTGGTGGCCACCGGGCAGGTGTCAGCGCAGCACCTGCACCGCCTGGAACTGTTGGGCGAGCTCTCCCTCTATGGCGACCTGCGTCCTGTGCGCGGCGCCTTCTCGGCGGCTGCCGCGATTGCCGCCACCTCACGGCGACTGCTGGCGCCGGCGCAGCATCTTTCCGAGCTGTCGCCGCTCAGCGACATCAATCTGCATCCGGTGCGCCACCTTGGCGAGGTGGTGCAACTGCTCGAGGCCGATGAGTTGCCAACGCCGGTAGAACTGCTGCCGAGCCGTCCGCCGCCGCCGAAGCTCGGGCTCTCGCTCAACGACGTGCGCGGCCAGAGTCATGCCAAGCGCGCGCTTTCGATCGCCGCCGCCGGCGGCCACCATCTGCTCATGACGGGGCCACCGGGCACAGGCAAGACCATGCTGGCCAGGCGCCTCGTGCAGTTGTTGCCTCCGCCTTCGGTGGATGAATCCATCGCGGTGGCGACCATCTATTCCATCTCGACGCAAGCAGCACCGGCCTTTGGCACGCGCCCGTTCTGCGACCCGCACCACACCGCCTCGACCGCCGCCGTGATCGGCGGTGGCGCCGGCAACTCGCTCATGCCCGGCGAGATCACGCTGGCGCATTGCGGCGTGCTCTTTCTGGACGAGCTGCCGGAGTTCCGCCGCGACGTGCTCGAAGCGCTTCGAGAACCGCTCGAGTCGGACGAGGTGGCGCTCGCGAGGGTGCAGCGCCGGGTGCGCTATCCGGCGGGGTTTCAGCTTGTGGCGGCGATGAACCCGTGTCCGGCGGGCCTCGTGTGCGACGAGACGCGCTGCCGCTGTTCGCCGCATCAAGTGCGGCAGTATCGGGGAAGAGTGTCGGGCCCATTGCTGGACCGCATCGACCTCAGGGTTGAGGTGGGACCCGTGCCAGAGGAAGACCTGTGGGACCAAGCGGCCCACATCGACGAAGAAGCGCTGCGCAACCGCATCAGCACCGCACGCGGGACGCAGCTCCAACGTTCGGGCAAGCTCAACGCCGAGCTGCCGCCGCAGGAGCTAGACCGCCAATGCCCCTTGGCAGGCCGTGCCGCCGAACTGCTGAAGGCCGCAGCTCGCCGCTTCACCCTCTCCGCCCGCGCCGTCCACCGCGTGCGCCGGGTGGCCAGAACCATCGCGGACCTTGCCGGCGAAAACGACATCGGCGGCGCCCACGTCGCCGAGGCTCTCGGCTACCGGGCCGTGGACGACGGCATCGGCTAGGAGGTAAGCGCCGTAGAAAACGGCGCTTACCTCCTAGCCGGAGGGTGAGCGGGCGCGAACCCGTAGGCCAGCAGTTGCGAAGCAACTGCCGACGCGCTCGTAGAGCGCCGCAGTCTGTCGGACTTGGCGGCGGCCCACCGGTCTGCCGGACAGGGCGACGCATGCGTCGCCCCTACAGAAGGTGTCGGTCAAGCCGCGGGCCGTAGGGGCGACGCATGCGTCGCCCTTCTCGGTTGGCCATCCTCTGGCGCTAGCAAACCGAACGGGCATTGGAGGGAAGGCATTCTGCCTTCCCTCCAAGGGCGATTTCTCTGGTCTAGGGCCGTTTACTGAGCCGGCGGAAGCATGTAGTCCACCGCTGCCTGCATCTCCGCCTCGCTGCAATCCATGCACGTTCCCATGGGGGGCATGAGATTGAGGCCGTCGATGGTGGTCTGCATGAGCACGTCCATGCCCTTCTCGAGGCGCGGTGCCCAGTCGGCTGGGTCCTGAAACTTCGGCGCCTCGCTGACGCCGGTGGCGTGGCAGGCGAAGCAGAAGCGGGAGTACACGGCTTCGCCGCTGCGCCCCGCCGCCACGACGGGCGTTGCGGCGACCCCGCCGCCGCATTCGTCACCCTCGACGCAAAGGCGCCCGAACTTCTGCGTGCGGTCGAGGATGTCCGCCGTGGTGCCAGCGGGAACCGGATCGGCCATGGCCCACACGGCCAGGCCAAGACACGCGGCAAAGAGCGGCTTTCTCAACGCGCCAGCACTCCAGGAGCGAAAACGGGCGCGGATTATACCCACGTCTCCCACCCGCCAAGTCAGCCCTCTGGGGTCACGGCGGCAGGTTTGTGCAGCCGCCGTCGCCGAGCGTTGCGTATTCCTCCTCGTCCCATGCGCTGCTGCCGCGAAAGAGCTGGGCATAGGTGTCGCAGCGTTCGCGTTGGTGCGCAAAGGACTCGTCCGCGAGCAGCCGCGCCTTCATGCCGGCGAGGGTGAGCTCTTCCGGCGACATGCGCACGCCGCCATCGGCTGGCGTGTCGAAGACGACGATGCGTGGCGCACGATCGGCGTTGCTCCAGGGCAGCCACCGCACTTCCTCGCCGGACCTGCCCCGGCCAGGATCGCCGCTGTGGGCGAACTCCGTCCAGTAGGACATCATGGTTTGCGACAGCGCATCGCGCTCGGGCACCCGCGCCTCGTCATAGATATCGCCGATTGCCGCCGCAGTGCCCTCGAAGCGGCCAAACACGAAGGAGAGCTCGAGCCCGTGCCCCGCACCCATGGCACGGGCGAGGTCAAACCCCAGGATGCTGCCTTCCTCGTCCCAGTCGAACCGATAGGCGAAGACGTTCGAGCCTTGCGCCGCATGCAGGGTGCGGGCGAGGCTGTCGACGCCCCGATGGCGCCATAGCTCCGAGCGATAGCGCGCCGCCCGGTCATAGGCCTCCGGGTCCTTCAGCCGCGGCAGGAAGCCGAACCGGGTTTCCACCCACTCCGGGCTCATGGCCATGAAGAGCTTGGCCTCGTCGCGATTGGCGCCGAGGATCACCGGAACCGCGTTGTAGTTCCGCCGCCGCAGCAGGTCGGGAACATTGACCGAAGGGAACACGAGCCCGTCGGCGAAGAGGGCTGGCGCCGCGACCATCCCCATCGCCTGAGGTTCATACAGCGCCATGAGTTCGGCCGCCGGTGTTTCGTAGAGCAAGGTGCGGGCGGCTCCCGTGTCCATGCCGTCCACCAGCTCCCGGGCCTGCACAGCGCTCTCGCCCCGGCGCTGCAGCAGTGTGGCCATCACCTCGCGGGAACTGCGCGCGTGGCCTCTCGCGCCATCCGACCAGCCCTCGCCGGTGCTGCGCCGCGTCACCTGGATGCCGCCGCTCTGAACGATGGCGCGATGGAACATGCCGGCGGCGAGGGGTGACACCATGAGCGACAGCGTGTTGGTGCCACCAGCGGACTCGCCGAAGACGGTGACGTTGCCCGGATCGCCGCCGAACGCGGCGATGTTCTCGCGCACCCAGGCGAGGCCTTGCAGGAGGTCCAAGGTGCCGTAGTTGCCGGAAGCATCCGCACCGAACCAGCGCGGATCGTCGCCGGCCACCAAGGCCTTGTCGCGCAGCGCCGGGTGGCTGAACCAGCCGAACGGGCCGAGCCGGTAGTTCAGCGCCACAACCACAACGTCTCCGACCTCGGCAAGAGTGCCGCCGTGATAGGGCCCCGCGTGGCCGACGCTGTTGCCGCCGCCGTGGATCCAGAACATCACCGGCAAGGACGATTCGCTGTCGGCATCCGCCGGCGCAAAGACATTGAGATAGAGGCAGTCCTCGCTGCCAATCACGCCGTCCTCGTCCGGGTCGTCGAAGTCCGCCAGGGTATTGCGGTGCTGCACGCAAGCCGATCCCAACGCTACGGCTTCAATCGGCGCCTCCCAGGCCGGCGCCGGCCGTGGCGCCCGCCAACGCAGGTCGCCAACCGGGGCCGACGCGAACGGAATGCCAAGCCAAACCTTGCTGCCGGTAGCGGCTTCGACAAAGCCGACGACGGCCCCTTGCGCGGTCTCAATCCGCGTGCTCGGATCGGCCACCGGCGCCTCCACCGGCGCCCGCACCAACAACGCCACGCCAATCCCGACCAGCACCACGCCGCCGACCAGCACAAAGACCCACTTCCGCATCCGGCCCTCTGAACGCCCCGATTCACATGCACCACGATATCCGCCAACCCGGAAGGCGAGAACAGCTCTCCCTTTCTCGTTCTCGGCGGGAGGGCGACCTACCCGTGACGCTCGCAGCCTGTCGGACTTGTGATGGGCGGGTCTTCGGAGGGAAGGCATTCTGCCTTCCCTCCGAAGACCCGCCTTGCACATGCGCTCGCCCTGCGTAAGCAACATCCTCAAGCCATTCGGGTTAAGTTCTCCACATGGCCGACGCCAAGCCCACCCCCGTGCGCCAGAGCGAACTTCGCGCCCTGAGCGAGGGCACCCTCCACCAAGTTTCCGCACGCGTTTTCGACGGCACCGACTTCACCGCCGCGGAACTCGGCGGCGTCACCTTCGATGGCTGCGACTTCATCGACGTGCGCTTCCGCCGCGCCGAACTCACGGACGCCCGCTTCGAGCGCTGTTCCTTCTTCCGGGCGGAGCCGGCGGCAAGCTGCGACTTCTCCTTCGCCAACCTCCGCGATGCCGCCTTCGAGCGCTCTGACCTGACCACCGCCGTCATGCAGAAGGTGCGCGCCTTCGGATTGACCATGGAGGGCTGCGTCGCCGGCGGCATCGACTTCAGCGGCGCGGATTTCACCTTGGGCCGCGCCGGCGCCAAAGGCCTCGCGAGCGCTACCTTCAATGGCTGCAACATGCCATGGGCCGACTTCACGGGCGTCACCTTGAGCGACTGCAAGCTCACCGGCTGCCGCCTCATGGAGGCCATCTTCAATCAGGCGACGCTGGCGAAGGCCAACCTCGCCGGTTCTGACATCTGCGGCATCGAGGCGCACGGCCTTACGCTCGTGGGGGCAGACTTGCGCGGCACCACCTTCAACAACCTCGACGTTCGCATAACCGACCTGACCGGCGCGAAGCTGCGCCCCGAGCAGGCGCTCATGCTGCTCACGCCCCTTGGCATCGACATCGACGTGGACGACGGTGATGACCTCGCGTGACACTTGGTTTCGCGGGTGGTTCGTGCCCTGCTCCGTAGGGACGACCCTTGAGGTCGCCCGTGCTGGCCATGCCAAGCCCATAGCCACACGAACGCGGACGACCACAAGGGTTCCCCTACGGAAGCAGGCAGAATGCCTTCCGTCCAAAGGCCCTAGACGGCAAGGAGGCAACCATGGCCAACTCCCCCAACATCCTCTTCCTGATGACCGACCAGCAGCGCTGGGACGCCATGAGCGCGGCCGGAACCGGCGACGCATGGGTCAACACGCCCAACCTCGACCGCATCGCCGACGAAGGCATGCGCTTCAGCCGCTGCGTCACCACCACGCCCATCTGCATCCCCGCGCGGGTGACGCTCGCCACCGGTCGCTACCCGCACAACACTTCGGTGTGGAACAACGTCGAATACACGCTGCCCACCGACATGCCGAATTGGATGCAAACGCTCAAGCGCCTCGGCTATCGCACGAGCCTGTTCGGCAAGACGCACCTGCATCCGCACCGAGGCGACTTGCGCGAGCGCGAACATCTGCTGCACGGGTATGGCCTCGATGACGTCAACGAGATCGGCGGCCCGCGCGCAAGCGCCGCCGTCGGCAGCCACATGACGGCCATGTGGGAAGAACTCGGCTTGCTCGAAGCCTATCGCGCCGACTTCCGCGAGCGCTTCGCAAACAAGGCACACGTGGCGCGGCCCTCCGTGCTGCCGCTCGAGCACTACGCCGACGTGTATGTCGGGCAGCAGGCGAAGAGCTATCTCGAACGCTACGACCGAGACCAGCCGTGGTTTTGCTGGGTGAGCTTCGGCGGCCCGCACGAGCCGTGGGATGCGCCGGAACCCTACGCGAGCATGTACGACCCGGCGCAAATGCCCGCCCCCGTCGAGCGCCCGGCCAACGCCAACGGCCGCCCGGACGGTTGGCTCGACTTCTACATGGATCGATCCTCGCCCCACTTCGACGAAGGCGACATCGGTGCCATGCGCGCCAACTACGCCGGCAACGTCACCCTCATCGACGACCAGATCGGCGAAATCCTCGGCGCCATCGAAAAGCGTGGCGAGATGGACAACACCATCATCGCCTTCACCTCCGACCACGGCGAGATGAACGGCGACTGGGGCCTCATCTACAAGATGAACTTCCTGGACGGCGCCCTGCGGGTGCCCCTTCTCTTCCGCACCCCGGAAACCGCCGCAAACGGCGGCGCCGGCGTGAGCGACGCCCCGGTGGAGAACTGCGACCTCGGCCCCACCCTCGTGGAACTGGCCGGCGCCGAACTCGAGCACGCCCAATTCGGCCGTTCGCTGGCCGGCATGATGAACGGTGCCCCACCGGTGCGCGAAGACGCCATCAGCGAGTTCCGCGGCGAATTCATGCTCGCCGACAACGACTGGAAGATCGCCCTCAACCGCGAAGGCCAGGCCTATCTCCTGTTCCACCTCGCCGAAGACCCGCACGAAACCCAGAACCTGGCCGGCAACCCCGACTACCACGACACAGAAAACGAACTGCGCCTCAGAATCCTCGAACGCATCTCAACGAGCCAACTGAAGGCCCCGTAAACCGCCATCGGCGGGGGCCGCTCTGGGGTTCGCCAAAGAACCAAACCAGCACAGCCGTAAGCGGCTAAGTGCGACAGGCTGATAGCATTCCGCCATGGACCGGCGCCAGCTCCCCATCGGCATCCAGACCTTCCGCAAGATCCGGGAGGACGATGCCTATTACGTGGACAAGACGCCGTACATCGAACGCCTGCTCAAGGACGGAACGCACCACTTCCTTTCGCGCCCCCGTCGGTTCGGCAAGAGCCTGTTCCTGGACACCCTGAAGGAGCTGTTCGAGGGCAGTGCGGAGCTGTTCGAGGGGCTCGCCATCCACGGCAAGTGGGACTGGTCGGTGCGCTACCCAGTCGTGCGCGTGAGCTTCGGCAGCGGGCACTTCGCCGGCGAAGGCGACCTGCGCGCGGAAGTGGGGGACCGGCTGCGCGAGATCGAGGACGCGGCCGGCATCTCCGACCCGCCCGCCGCATCAGACGCGGGACGCCTGCGGCACCTGATCCGCACCCTACACGAGAGCACGGGGCAACGTGTAGTGGTGCTGATCGACGAGTACGACAAGCCCATTCTGGACGCACTGCACGCGCCGGAAGTGGCACGTGCCAACCGCGACCACCTCCGAGGGCTGTACGCGGTGGTCAAGGACTGCGACGCGCACATCCGTTTCAGTTTCATCACCGGCGTGAGCAAGTTCTCGAAGGTGAGCCTGTTCTCTGGGCTCAACAACCTGAAGGACATCACACTGGACCCCCGCTACTCCGGCATATGCGGGTACACGGAAGCGGACCTGGAAGCCGTGTTCGCGCCGGAATTGCCTGGGCTCGACCGGGAGGCGATCCGAGAGTGGTACAACGGCTACTCTTGGCTGGGCGAGGAGCGGGTGTACAACCCCTTCGACATCCTGCTGCTGTTCGACAGCCGCGAGTTCAAGGCGTATTGGCTGGAGACGGGTTCGCCGACATTCTTGGTGGACACGCTGTTCCGGCGTCGGGTGCGCTCAGTGGACTTGGGCGGAATGCTGGCGAACGACGAGTTGCTGTCGACCTTCGACGTCGACGAGATCGCGCCGGAGGCGCTGCTGTTCCAGACCGGCTACCTGACGATCCTGAAGAAGGAGTCCAGAGCCGGCGAGACGTCCTACCGGCTTGGCTATCCGAACCGCGAGGTGCGCCAGGGCCTCAACCGCAACCTCCTGCGGCGGCTCGGCCAGGACGGGGGCCGCCAGATGGCGAACGGCGCACGGCTCTACGACCTGCTCGAGGCGGACGACGTCGACGGCCTGAGCGACCTGTTCCACGCCTTCTACGCGAGCATTCCGCACGAGTGGTACACCAACAACGACATCGCAAACTACGAGGGCTTCTACGCCAGCGTCTTCTACTCGTACTTCGCTGGGCTGGGTCTCGACTTGGTCGTTGAGGAGAGCACGAACCGCGGCCGGCTAGACATGGCGGTGCGCTTCGAGGGCCGTGTGTATTTTTTCGAGTTCAAGGTGGTTGAGCAAGCCGGCGAGGGCAGCGCCATGGCCCAGCTACAGGACCGAGGCTACGCCGACAAATACCGCGCCCCGGGCATCACCGTGCATCTGGTCGGCGTGGAATTCAGCAGCGAGTCGCGCAACGTCGTGGCTTTCGAGCACGCCGCCGCGTAGCCGCGCCTGCTTGCCGCCGGATGTAGCAGGACTTTGGGAACTGGCTAAGGCGTGCTGGCGGAGTCTGGGGTGGCCATGTCAGGTGCCGGTTCCTCCATGGCCACCGGCGCGCAGCGGCAGTTGCTGTTGTGGGAGGTTTGGATGCGGGCCCAGATTAGGTCTGGGTCGGGGCCCATGGGGTAGTCCTTGCGGAACTCCAGGGTGCCGGGCTCTTCCCGGGACCAGCTTTCGTGGAATTCGTGGTTGTTCACCTCGCCGTCTTCGGCGCGGGTTCGCATGCGGATGCGGTATTCGCCGCTTGATGCCGGGCAGCCGTCCTGGCGGATGGTGGTGTCCACGCGCACCTTGTCGTACATCTGGGCGTAGGAGATGGAGAGGTCCGCCTGGCATTCCGGCTCGAACATCTTCGGCTGGAAGGTGGTCGTGTATTCCCACTTGAGTTCGCGGCCGATGTCGAGCTTCTCCTCCTTCTTGCCCTCGAAGACCACCTTGTTGAAGCCGCCGAACTTCTCCTGCACTCCCCGGCGGTCTTTCTTCTCCTCTTCCGCCTCTTGGGCCTCCTCCGGGTCGCGCTCGCCGCGGTCAATGGTCATGGTGAACCGGCCCGGTGGCCTTTCCTCTTCCTGCTCCTGCGCTGCCGCATCCTCCGCCGGCTCAGCTTCCTCTTCGGCGATGACGACGACGCCAATCGTGGCGACGGCGAAGGCAAGCAGCAATCGAAAGCGATGAGGAATGTGCGCCCTTCGGGCGTGTGGGAGGGCAAGATGCCCGCCCCCCCATCTGCTGCAAGCGCTGCGAAGAAGGTTCCCGCTGGTCATGGCTTCCGTCTCGGTTCGTCTCGTCTTTGGTCTGTCGTGGTCAGAAATGGTCCGGGCAGTGCGGCGCGTGGTGGGTGGCGAAGATGGCGTCCGCTCGCGCCACCGCGGCGTCGTCTCCTTCCAGCAATCCCCAGCCGCGCAGGCGCGACGCCGAGTGGCGTCCGCACCAGAGCGAGGATAGCGCCTTGGCGTCGAGGGTGAGGTCGGCGCGGCTGGCGCTCTGCGCCACGTGCGCCCCTTCGCGCCCCGCCTCCACCTTCCAGGTGCCGTCGTTCCAGGACGCCAGCGGATCGTCCGCCAGTGCCAGCGTGATCTCGCCTTCGCAACCGTAGCCCCGTCCAGCGAGGGCCTTCGGCGCATCCACCACGCGGTACCAAGCGCCTTCGCGATCCACGGTGCGCAGCATTCTCGGCTCGAAGAAGAACTCCCCCGCTGGGTCGTCCAAGGGCGCGCCGTTCCAGCGCACGCGGCCGACGAGGTCGTGGCGGCCGAGGAAGCTCCAGAGCGAACGCCAGGCGTCCTGGTTCAGCCACACGAGGTCGCGGATGACGATTTCTTGCGGGCGTGCGGGATGATCCACCTTGCCGGCGCGCAAGGTGTAGATGACATAGCCCTGTTCGGCGCCAGCGGCGTCGTAGCTCACCGCCACCCAGATGGGCCCGTCGGCCTCCACCGGCTCCAAGGCGTTCTGCAGCCAAAGCGCCTTGGCGCGATGCAGGTAGCAGATTCGGTTCGCGATGTAGGCGATGTAGATGCGCTTGACGTTGTCGTAGGCATCTTCCACCGGGATGCGGCGGACATCGCCGGAACCTTCGTTGCCGTCGAAGAAGCGGATGTCGGCGGTGTCCACCGTGTATTGCCGCAGCATCGTCGTGAGCGCGTAGCCATAGCGCTGGTAGATGGCGGCCTGGGAGGCCCACAGCGCCGCAATCGGCTGGCCGGCCTCGTGCATGCGCGCGAACGCCTCGGTGTGGATGCGGCGCACGAGACCTTGGCGGCGGTATTCCGGCTGCGTGCCGATGGTGGAGACGCCAGCGAGCGGCATGGCGTTGCCGTTGGCGCGCATGGTGAACGGGATGTTGGTGAAGCTCGACGCCATCTTGCCGTCGACGAAAGCGCAGAGGGTCCAGTCCGGCAGGTTGGCGGTGGCGACGGTGTTGTCGGGGCCGTCGCCGAAGCTGCCGCCATAGACGTAGCCGCCGAGAATGCCCATGTCGCCCATCTCGGCGGCGGTGGCTGGGCGGATTTCCACGCTCATTCGCTCTTCTCCCTACTAGCTGATGGCTCTCTACTAGCTGATGGCTCCGTTGTGGCGTCTTCGATCTCGTACAGGGGGCCGAGTCCGGCGAGGTCCGCAATGGTGCGATAGGTGGCGAACACGGCGTCGCGCTCGACTCCCGTGCTGCCCTCGGCCATGAAGCGACCGTAGGCTTGCTGAACCGCCTGCACGGCCAGCACTTGCGCCGTGAACGGGTCCACCACCAAGGACCAACCGAGCTCGCGCCATGCTGCGGCGCTCTTGGCGTCGAGCGAGGTGATCGTGGCGAGCGGGCCGGCGATTTCCGTCGCGGCCGAAGCCCATTGCTCTTCCGTTGCTGGCATCAGCATCAGCAAGTCGGCACCGGCCTCCCGGTAGAGGTTGGCGCGGCGCACGGCGGCATCCCACGACTCGTTCCGAACCGCCCCGGTGCGGGCAATGATGAGGAAATCGTCGCTGCGCCTTGCCTTGGCAGCAAACTCGATCTTGGCGGCCATTTCCTCGGCCGGGATGAGATGTTCGATGCCGCGATGGTGGCTCACCCGCTTCGGTGCCACCTGGTCCTCGATCTCGATGGCGGCGGCGCCGGTGGCCTCGGTCTCCCGAATCGTCCGTGCCATGTGTACTGCATCGCCAAAGCCGACGCCGCCATCGACGATCACCGCGAGTTCCTCGGGCGCGAAATGAACCGAGATGTGGCGCACCGCGTCGGTGAGTTCGGTCAGCGTCAACAGCGCCTCGCTCACGCCGTGGGCATAGCCGAGGGCGCCGCCGCTCACGTACACCGCCGGAAACCCGGCGCGAGCCGCGATGCGGGCGGTGAGCGCGTCGAGCGCCAGCGGCGCGAACACGGTCTCGCCGGCGTCGATGCGCGCCTTGAGGCTCAAAGCCATCGGTCTTGCCAATCCCGCAATGCTCAACTCGCCGCTATGCTACCAATCCGCCGAACAACGCATGGACCTCGGAGGGAAGGCATTCTGCCAACGCGCCCGAAGGGCGCGCCCCTAGCGCCGACAGGCGCTTGTCTGGTGCGGGTGCGGAAAACGCGCCCTGCGGCGCGTGGGGAAGGCAGAATGCCTTCCCTCCAAGGCCGTCGTTTTTCGAAGGCCGCGACAATGGCTAAACGTGAGGGAAAACGCATGGCAACGGGAATGTCCGAGGAGCGGCTTGCCCGCATCGCTGGCCACATCGACCACTACGTGGAAGAGGGGCGGTTCCCGGGGGCGGCCTGTCTTGTCTCGCGCGGCGGCGAGGAGACGTTCTTCCATGCCACGGGCTTAAGCGACGTGGAGCGGGAAGTGCCGGTGAGCCGGGACACGGTGTTCCGGCTCTATTCCATGACCAAGCCCATCACCAGCGTGGCCCTGATGATGCTCTACGAGGAAGGGCGCTTTCAGCTCGACGATCCGGTGAGCAAATACATCGAGGCGTGGACCGATCTGGAGGTGTTCGCGGGCGGCGACGAGGAGCGCTACCTCACGCAGAAGCCCGACGCGCCCATGACCATCAAGCACCTCTTGACGCACACCTCCGGGCTCACCTACGGCTTCATGAACGAGCACCCGGTGGACGTGATGTATGGCCGCGCCCGGGTCACCGGCAGCGACTCCGGCGGCACCCTGAACGACACCATCGAGAAGCTGGCCCGCATCCCGCTCAAGTTCGCGCCGGGAACGAAGTGGAACTACGGCGTCTCCACCGACGTGTGCGGCTATCTGGTGGAGCAGTTCTCCGGCCAAGCGCTCGATGAGTTCGTGGCCGAGCACATCGCCGAACCTCTCGGCATGGTGGATTCCGGCTTCCACGTCCGATCCGGCAGCGAGGATCGCTTCGCCGCCTGCTACCAATACGTCGCGCCAGCCGCCTACCGGCTGCAAGACGATCCGGAGGGCTCGCGCTACCTCGAACGCCCGACGTTCTTCTCCGGCGGCGGCGGCATGGTCGGCACCATCGACGACTACCACCGCTTCGCCAAGATGCTCCTCGGCAAGGGCCAACTGGACGGAACCCGCCTGCTCGGGCGCAAGACGCTGGAGTACATGACCAGCAACCACCTGCCCGGCAACTGCGACCTCGCCGCCATGGGGCAGCCGGTGTTCAGCGAAACGCCCTACGAAGGCATCGGCTTCGGCCTTGGCTTCTCGGTCGTGGTCGATCCAGCGGCGGCGAACGTGCTCGACTCGCCCGGCGAGTTCGCCTGGGGCGGCGCCGCAAGCACCTACTTCTGGGTGGACCCGGTGGAGGAGCTGATCGTCGTGTTCATGACCCAACTCCTGCCCTCATCCACCTACCCCATCCGCAGGGAACTCAAGACGCTGGCATATCAAGCGCTGGTTTGAGGCCTGTACGGTCGCCCATTGGATTCGCCACGGGCTCCGTAGGGGCGGGGCTTGTCCCCGCCCGTCTTGGGGGCATTACCAGCGGTAACGGAGCCTTGCCTGCACGTGGCGCGGAAGTTCCGGCAGGACGATGACGCCGCCGAAGAGGTTGGGGAAGTTCGAGCGGAAATAGCGCTCGTCGGTTGCGTTCTTCAGGGTTGCGCTGAAGGACCAGCGTTCGGTCTCGTACACCATGCCGATGTTCACCAGTGTATAGGCGGGCAAAGTGATCGAGCCGGAAAAGCCCGCGTGCACCGAGTCTGCATCCACCACGCTGGCACTCACGGCGAAGCCGTTGCCGAAATCGTAGGTGCCGGTGAGGGAGAGGATGTTCTCCGGGATGCCGGCGCGACGGGCGCCTTGCGTTCCGGGGCGGACAAGAATGCCGCCCAAAGCGCCGCCGTAGAGCGCTTCGGGCGCGATGCCAGGCACGTCGTCGGCGCCGATGAAACTGAAGCGCGAGCCATTCTCGAGCGTGTTGAGGTTGACCACTTCAATGCGCGAGTAGCCGAGCGTCAGCAGCATTCGCTCGGTGGCCACCCAGCGCAGCTCGAACTCGATTCCTTCGGTCTCGGTGGTCTGGTTGGTGACGATGGCCTGGGCCGAGAAATCGGTGCGTTCCTGCACATAGGTGGCGAGGGCAAAGTACAGGCCGCCGTCGATCAGCTCGCCCTTGACGCCGGCCTCGCGCAGCTTGGAAGTGTCGAAGGCGCCGCCTTGGGCAATGTTGGTGGTGCTGATTTCCGCTCCCTGCCCGGCGATCACGGTCGCCTGCTCCGACGCGGTGAGATAGGGCACGATGCCGCCCGGGAGGGCGTAGCTGAGGCTAAGCGTCCAAGAGACGCCATCGAAGGTGGCGGATGCCTGCTCGTCCACGCAGTCGCCCGGCGGCAGGCAGAAATTGTTCGAACTCGGCAGCAAGAGCTTGTCGATGGGTTGCCGGCTCTCCATGTCGATGCTGTCGTAGCGTGCGCCGGCAAGGAGGCCAAGACCAAACTCCCAGTCGATGTTGGCGAGGGCGGCGATGCCGAGGTCGAGGTAGTCGCCGATGTAGTACTCGGTGTAGTCGTCGTCGATCACGGTCGCCAGCAAGCGGGTGTCAAGTGCGCTTGGTGGACGGCTGAGGTCGCGCCGGTCGAAATATTCGTTGGTGTAGTCGTCGGCGTGCCGAAAGCGGGTGAAGCGCACCGACGGCGAAGCCTGCACCGCCAAGCTTGCCGTATCGAGGCGGAACTCCTTTGCCACCACCAGGCGGTCCTCCACCACCGAGGTGTCGTGGAACTGCGAGAAGCCATAGCCCGACTCGCCAAGCGTGTCATACGACTCATAGAAGAGCTGGTTCTTCCACTCCCAGCCGCTGTCGGCGTCGAAGATGGCATCGAAATAGAGTGTCAGCACCTCCGCCTCAAGCACGTCCTCGGGCCAAGTCAGCACTTCGCTCATGTCGAGCGTTGCCGTGCCCGTGCTCGCCAGTGCCAAGAGATCCGGACGGCAGCCAAACACCGCCGTTTCGCCGATGAAGCAGGCACCCGGAAAGGGCCCTTCCGGATTCAGCGCCGAGGCCGTCCCCGGCACGAGTCCGGCGGCGAACGGATTGAGGTCCGTGAACCCATCGCCGTTCACGTCGAACTCCTGATGCGAGATGCGGCCATCGCCGTTGGCATCGAGCGGCGTCGGCTGGCCTGTCAGATACGTGCCGTGATCCACCAGTTCCTGCGTCAGCCGGTTCCACCCGGCCACCTGATTGCTGCTGTGGTCGTGGAACATGCCGCCGAACTGGAGTTCCAGGCGGGCGGATAGATCGGTGTCGAAAGATGCCTGCAGTAGTGTCTGTTGCATGTCGGTATCGCGATAGAAGCTCCCGGAGTCCTCGACCTCGCCGTAGAAGTAGTAGCCGAAGTCCTGCCCGCCGAGGCGCCCCGGGCCGCCGGCTTCGGCGCTGACAATGCGCTTGTCCCAGCTGCCGAGATCAAGGCCGACTGACCCGGTGCGATCGGCGATGAACTGCCCGGTTTCCTCGATCCGGGCGGACTTGGGCTTGAAGTTGAGATAGCCGCCGATCTTGGCCGGGCCGTGGATGGGCGATGCCGGCCCGCGCACGATGTCCACCCGGTCCGAAGCGCCGATGGGCGTCGGGAAGTTGCCCGGATTGTCGAGCCGGCGCACGCCGCGAAAGTAGGTTTCTCCCGGCGTGCCGCGGATGTCGAGAGAACCGGCGACGCCAAAGAACGACTGTGTAAAGCTGCCGGGCGCAAGGGCGATGAGTTCGTCGATGTCGCGCATGTTGAAGCGGTCGATCATCTCGTCCGTCACGGTGGACACCGACCGCGGCGTGCTCACAAGCGACTTGCCGAAGCCGAACACGGTCTGCACATCCTCCCCGGGCATGCTGCCGAGATCGCCCACCACGACGATCTCCTCAACCGCATTGGGGTCCGCCCGCTCCTGCTCCGCAGCGAACGCAGAAACCGCGAATGCCGAGCCCACGGAAACTGCCAGAAGGCGGGCACCGGCCAAGGCTCCGGCACGGAAAAAAGGGCAGAAGCGCATTGCAAATCCGAGCAAGTCCGAGCAACCCCAAATGTTAGCAGCCCACCGCGCCCCGGGCCTCGTAAGGCGGGCCTGCCCCGCCCCTACGGGGGCGCGTGGTAGGCTGTTTCGTTCTGCCCGCAGCCCCTGAGGTTCTTGCCATGCCAGACCGGATCAACGCTGCCATCGCCCGCCTCGAGCGCGACGAACTCGTGCTCTACACCGGGGGTCACACCGGTGCCGAGCTGAACCGCGAAGCCGGAAATCGGGCAGTGTCCTCTTGGGCGGACTACATCAACATCGGCATGGAACACGGCGTTCTTGACCTTGCTGGCCTCGGCGCCTTCATGCAGGGCTGGGGCGAATCGCCAGCGCCCCAAGGGCGGCCCAAGCCGGCCGTGATCGTTGAACTCCCGGTCGAGGGCGCGAGCGAGGCTCTCGTGCGCGCCAACGCCTGGCAGGTGCGGCAGATTCTCGGCTGCGGCGTGCATGGCCTGCTGCTTTGCCACGCCGAAAACGTGGATGCTGTGCGCGCCTTCGTGGAAGCCGCCCGCTACACCTTCCGCGGTGGCACGCGCGGTGCCGGAGCACAAGGCAGCGCCGGCGCGGTTTGGGGCATCGCCGCCGACGAATATCTCGATCGTGCCGACCCCTGGCCGCTCAATCCCGACGGCGAACTGCTCCTCGGCCTCAAGATCGAGAACCGGCGCGCCCTCGCCAATGCCTACGAAACCACCGCCGTGCCCGGCATCGCCTTTGCCGAATGGGGGCCGGCAGACATGTCCATGTCGCACGGCTACCGCGGCACCCCGGCCGATTTCGCCCGGCCCGAACTCCAGGCCGCGCGCGAGCGTGTGTTCGACGCCTGCCGCAAGGCTGGCATTGCCTTTCTCGACGGCGTCAGCGAGGACAACATGGCGGCCAGGATCGCGGCCGGCGTCCGCATCAGCACCGGCAGCCCGCAACTGGCGGAGCTTCGCGACGCGCAAGTCGCGTGAATGCAAGTTCGCCGCCGTCCGAGAATCCAACGCCCCTCGGGCGTCCGCAACGCAGAAGTGCTGCGGTAGCAGAACTTCCAACGCGCCCGATAGGGCACGCCGGCATCGTCAACGCGGACACCTCGATGTTCGCGTCGCTCAAGAACCGCGACTATCTGCTGCTGTGGACCGGTCAAGCCGGCTCCGCCTTCGCCATGAACATGCAGCTCGTGGCGCAAGGCTGGCTGGTGTACGAGATGACCGTCTCCACCATGAACCTTGCCTTGGTCACCTTCGCATTCACCGCGCCACAGATCTTCTTCTCCCTCATCGGCGGCGTGCTGGCGGACCGGGTGCGCAAGAAGCCGCTCTTGCTCTGGTCGCAGGCGCTGAACGGGGTCGCGACGCTGGTGATGGCCGTCATCATCATCACCGGCAAGGTCACCTTCTTCGACTTCATCTGGGTGGGATTCTTGAACGGCACGGTGCTGGCCCTGTCGATGCCGGCGCGCACGGCGTTCATCCCGGAAATCGTCGGCGAAGGACTGATGTTCAACGCCATGGCGTTCAACATGGCGTCGTGGAACATCGCCCGCATCCTGGGCCCCGCCCTCGCCGGACTCATGATCGCCGTCTTCGCCGGCGGCGACAAAACCAGCGTCTTCGGCGTCGGCCTCGTCTATCTCGTGCTGTCGGCGCTCTATCTCGTCTCCTCGGTAACGGTGCTGTTCATCCACCACCCGGGGCATCCATTGGGCACGGGCCAGGCGAGCCCCTTGCGCGATGTTTGGGAGGGGCTGACCTACGCCGCGCATTCGCCGGTGGTGGGCGGCCTCATCCTGCTTTCCATCCTGCCGTTCCTGTTTGGCATGTCGATCAACACCTTCCTGCCGGCATTCAACACCGACGTGCTCGCCGGCGGCCCGGACGATCTCGGCATCCTCATGACGGCGATGGGCGCTGGCGCCATCCTGGGCTCCCTCGCGCTCGCCAAGATGGGCGAGTTTCGGCACAAGGGAGTGTGGCTGTTCGCCAGCACCCTGCTCTGGGGTGGGCTGGTGGCAGGGTTCGGCGCCACCGCGACCATGCTGGCGGCGCTCGTGGTGGTGGGCATGGTCGGCTTCATCTCCGCCTTCAACATGTCCATGAACCGCAGCATCGTGCAGCTTCAGGTGACCCGGGAGATGCGCGGCCGCGTGATGAGCATCGACATGATGTCCCACGGCCTCATGCCCCTTGGCCTGTTACCCATCGGCTGGGTGGCGGAGCATTGGGGCGTGGCTGGCGGCATTGGCCTCTCGGGGGCGCTGCTGATGGCGGGAACGCTGGCGCTTTGGTTCGTGCTGGCTGGCGTCCGCCGCATCGACTCCGGCTTCGAGCCACCGAAGTAGCATGGCTCCCGTCCGGCACGATCCAACCCCCAGCGCCGACAAGCGCGTCTCCGACGAGTGGGCCAGCCATGCATGAACTCGACAATCCGGCCTGGCACGCCCTCGTCGGCCCGCAAGGGCACTTGGGCACGGCGGCCCAGCGCGCCGGGCGGTATCCTGCCGATGTGTCGCCGATCGCAGCACTTGCGGACGCTAGCGACGCCGCACTTGCGGAACTTGCGGAGCTGTTCGAGCCACGCGAGTTTTGTGCCGTCTTCGTCTGCGGCGATGCGGACCGCTCTCCCCACTGGCGGCTCGCAACCACGGTGACGCTGTCGCAATGGGTGTGCCCTTCGCCGCCCGAGCCCGGCGATGACGACCCGGATTTCCTCGAACTCGACGGCAGCCGCGCCCAGGAAATGTACGAACTGGTGAAGGCGACGGACCCAGGCCCGTTCGAGATGCAGACGTGGCGCTTCGGCGACTACATCGGCATCGACGTCGCCGGCAAGCTCGTCAGCATGACAGGCGAACGGCTGGCCTTCGATGGCCACCGCGAGGTGAGCGCCGTCTGTACGCTGCCGGAGCACGCCGGGAAAGGGTACGCGCGCGCCCTTGTGCGGGAGATCGTGCGCCGGCAGCATGCCGCCGGTGCCCTGCCCTTTCTGCATGTGCGCGCCGGCAGCCCGTCGGAACGGCAGGCGATTCGCGTCTATGAGAGCCTTGGCTTCGTCAAGCGAGCGGACCTGACCATGAAGATCCTGGTGCGCCTGTGAGCGAGCAACAGTCCGAAGAGCCGATCGAGGACAAGGCAACCCCTCGGACGGAGGGCGTCCCGCCCTCCAACGCGCCGACAGGCGCCGAAGCCAAACGATCGCCGTGGTCGTGGGTGTTCCGCGCCGCCACCTGGATCGCGGCCGCAGCCTGCTTCTGGCTGGTGTACACCCGCATCGAAGCCGCGGCGGCGCGTCAGGACGCCACCGCCTTCGAGTATCTGATCGACTTCTTCGCCGGCGCCGACTGGGTGCTCTGGCTTGCCGTGATGATGCCGTACTCGGTGTTCTTCTTCCTCGTCGACAGCCACGCCACCTGGCGCGTGATCCGCTGGTTCAACGCCTCGGGGCTGCGCTTCGGCCACATGCTGCCGATTCGGGCGAGCGCCTACATCCTGTCGCTGGTGAACGAGCAGGTGGGCAAGGGCGCCATGACGCTCTACCTCCTCAAGCGCCACAACACCCCCGGCTGGGAGACGCTCTCGAGCATGATCTTTCTGGGCCTGATGGAGGTGTATCAGCTCCTGATGTTCTCCGCCATCGGCGTGGCGCTGAACTTCCACCTGCTGCAAGAGGCATCGAAGCTGCTGCCGCTCGATTGGATATTCCCAATCATCCTCGCCGTGGCGGCCATCTACCTCCCAATCCACATCGCCTGGTTCCGCGCCGGAGCCAACGGCGACGAGGACGGCCCGGGCCTGCGCAACAAGCCGCTGCTCAGGGCCTTCCGCCGCGCGAGGCCGATCCACTACCTGCTGGTGGTGCTCTTCAAGGCCCCCAACCTGCTTGGTGCGGTGGTGGTGTACACCGTGGCACTCGAGCTCTTCCAGGTGCAGGCAAGCCTAGGCCAAATGCTCGCATTCCTGCCGGTGATCTTCCTCGCCGCAGCGCTGCCCCTACCGTTCCACGCCGGCGCGCTCCTGCTCTGGACCGTGCTGTTCCCGGACTACCCCGAAGTCGGCGCCTTCAGCCTCGTGATGCACACCTTCTTCGTCCTGTTCAACGCCCTCATCGGCGTCCTCTTCCTGCCGAAGGCAAACAAGGAACTGTTCGGCTAACGCCTCCCAGAGAAGAAACCGCGTAACACGTAGACGCTTGGACGATTTGACTCGAAGTGAGGGCCTCGGAGGGAAGGCATTCTGTCTTCCCTGCGCGCCAGCGCACCGGCTTCATTGTGGCAGATGAAAAACGCCTACCGGCGGTTAGGGAAGGCAGAATGCCTTCCGTCCGAGGCCCTTCAAGCCTGTTCCTCGCTGGTCAGCGGACTCGGTGTCCTCGGCGGGATGGAACTCGTAGGGAACGGGCTTGTCCCATCCCGTCTCGAACTAGCCAACGCGCCCCTTCATTCGCCACTCTCCTTGCCCGACCTTCCACCACGGAGGCGCTGCCACCACGATGCATACAGCGGTGCTGAGCCGGGGTTCATCATGGCGTGCAGGCGCTCGAACATGGAAAGGAAGGTTGTGGTCAAGAGCACGAGGCCGAAGAGCCAGATCGCGTCGTCTGGGAGCCAGGCGGCGCCCAGGGCATTGCGGATGACGATGACTCCCACCAGGACGAAGTAGGCGATGCCGTTGTAGCGCCCCAAGCGACTCGTTCGGAGCGGCTGCCCTGTCATTGCGCGGGAGTCGAGCACGTATTGCAGGAAGGCACAGCCGATGAGGAACGGCAGGAAGCCTGGTATGACGCCTGTGTGCGCCAAGGCCCACAAGGTGAGGGTGACGTAGATGGCATCGGCGGAGTGGTCGAGCAGGCCCCCGAGGGCCGACTCCCTGCCGGCGCGGCGGGCAAGATAGCCATCGAGCATGTCGGACACCACCGCGCCGACGAAGATGGCGCTCGCCAGCAGCCAGCGCTCGTCCAACGCCACCATCAGCGAATAGGGCGCGGCGACGAGGCGCGCCACCGACACCGCGTTGGCGGCCGTCAGCCAGTCCCCGAATCGTCGTTCCTGCGCCGGCATGGCCTTAGGCGGAACTACAGGCTCGGCCCGGCCGCGAGCGCCGGCCCCGAAACGCTCTTAAGAGTCCCGGGCATCGAGACGAAACACCCAAGCGGTGGTGACGAAGTTCTCTTCCTGCTCCACTGCGTATTTGCGAACGTAGGCGCCGATTACGGTCGCGAGCTCCGCTTCATCCTCGACCCGAGAGGCGCGCAAGGGATAGACCGCATCGTCGATGCGAAGCCGCACGGCCGGCGTCTGAACGATGTGCTGCGCCCAGCGCGAGCCCCCGCCACGCGACGAGGCGACGTAGAAGTGCGGCCCCACCGCCACGCCCCACACATTCACCGAGTAGGCGTCCGCGCCGGTTTCAATCTGCACCGTGTCCACCGCATCGCTGAACCCCCAATCATCCGGCACGCGGGTCTCTGTCCCCCCAAGCGCACCCCCTGGCAACACCCACAACGGCTCGCAGCCCGCGATCAGGAAAACCGCAGCCAGCGCCACGCAAAGGCGCAACATCCTGCCGCGCGCCCAAGGGTCGGCAGCAGGCGGATAGGCGATGAAAGAACGCATCAAGCGACTCGCCTCCCTCGTGAGGCTTGGGACATACACGACACAATAGCGTAAGGGGGGAGTGCCACGAAAGCGCAGGCCACGTCCGCCGTAGCAGCGAGCGAACGGCGCCCAAGGCAAACGGTTCCTGCGGCGCTGGCATCCCGTCGGACTGGTGATGGGCGTGCCCTCGGAGGGAAGGCATCCTGCCTTCCTTGCCGCCGCAGCGTGCTCTGCTGGCCGTAGTAGCGCGCGAACGGCGCCCAAGGCAAACGGTTCCTGTGGCGCTGGCATCCCGTCGGACTGGTGATGGGCGTGCCTTCGGAGGGAAGGCATCCTGCTAACGCGCCCGAAGGGCGCGCCCCTAGCGCCGATAGGCGCTTTTGTTACTGCAAGTTGCGGTCAGCGCGCCAGAGGCGCGCAGGGAAGGCAAAATGCCTTCCCTCCGAAGACCCGCCTCGTTCACACACTAGCAGCCTGTCGGACTTAGCGCGGGCCTTTGGACGGAGGGCGTCCCGCCCTCCAAGCGTGCCGAAGGCGCGCACGCAGCGGAGCCGGCCAAAGCCACCGCAACCTGCGCCAGACAAGGCCAAACAAAGCACTAGCAGCCTGTCGGGCGTTCGGCGCGGGAGGCCAACCGTCGCCACGTTCCCGTACCATCCCCAACACAAGCAAAACCACGAGGCCCCCCCTTGCCCATAGCCGTCACCGGTGCGAATGGCCACATCGGACGTCGCCTGCTGCGCGAACAACCGGACGCGAGAGCGATCGTCCGTTCCGAACGAGCTGCGGCCACGCTCGCAGGCCACGCGGACGTGCGCGTCGTGGACTACGCAGACAGAACCGCACTCGCCTCCGCCTGCGCCGGTTGCGAAGCCATCGTCCACCTCGTCGGCATCATCCGCGAAGGCGCACGGGCCAGCTATCGCGACGCCCACGAACGCCCCGCCGAAGCCTTGGCGCAGGCAGCGTGCGACGCCGACGTGCGCCGCATCGTCTATCTCAGCATCCTCGGCGCCGACCGCGGCTCAAGCAACGCCTGCCTCGCATCCCGCGCCCGCACCGAAGCCATCCTTGCGGGCTCCGGCATACCCACCGTGGCCCTGCGCGTGCCCATGGTGCTCGGCGAGGACGACTACGCTGCCGCCGCCCTCTTCCGCAACGCCCGCGCCGCCAAGCGCCTGGCCTTCACCTTTCGCGCCGGCAGCATGGAGCAGCCCATCTTCGCTGGCGACGTGGTGTCTGCCATTCTCGCGGCGCTGTCCGAAGACGTGACGCCCGGCGCGCTCGAACTCGCCGGGCCACTCGCCCTCACCCGCCGCGACCTCATCGCCGCCGCCGTCAAGGCCCTCGGCACCGAGCCCGCGCACGTGCTGTCGCTCCCGCTTTGGCTCGGCCAGGCCTTGGCGTGGACGTTTGAGCGCCTCGCCGCCAGTCCTCCCCTCACTCGCGCCATGCTCGGCGTCCTCGATCACGACGACGACATCGATCCAACGCCCGCCGCTAAGGCCCTCGGCATCCACCTGACCCCGCTCGCAGAAACGCTGCAGCTCGTCCTTCCCTCCACCGATGGCTCGGCCTGAGCAAAGGCAACGCCGCCCGGAACCCGCATCCAGCATCGCGTTTGACGCTCCACCGAGCACCCGCTTTAATACGCCGCCCGTCTGGCCAGGTAGCTCAGTCGGTAGAGCACTGGACTGAAAATCCAGGTGTCGGCAGTTCGATTCTGCCCCTGGCCACCACCCCTGATCCTTCGCGCGGCAACACTCTCCCAATCACCCTCCCGGCCATCAGTCGCGTCGTGCGGAAGATTGCCTTGGGGTGGCGTCTCCTCTGTATCTTGCCCTCCATCCCAAACAACCCAAAACGAGAGGCCCCGTGAAGAACATCGTCATCTGCTGCGACGGCACCGGCAACGAGTTCGGCCACAACAACACCAACGTGGTGCTCACCTACATGCTCATCGAGAAGGACGATGCACAGGTTGCCTACTACGACCCGGGCGTCGGCACCGGCGGCTGGGACTACGAAGAAGACGGCACGCTCAGAGCGAAAGGCGACCAGGCCACAGGCCACGGCTTGCAGAAGAACGTCGAAGACGCCTATCGCTATCTGATGGCCTGCTACCAGCCCGGCGACCAGGTCTTTCTCTTCGGCTTCAGCCGCGGCGCCTTCACCGTGCGCTCGCTGGCGGGAATGCTCCACAAGTGCGGCCTGCTTCGGCGCGATGCCGGCAATCTCGTGGAGTACGCCGCCAAGGTTTACAACACCGAAGGCAACGACGCGCTTGCAGCCGAGTTCCGCAGGGCCTTCGGCCGAGACTGCCCGGTGCATTTCGTGGGCGTCTGGGACACCGTCGAGTCGCTCGTCATGAACGCCGGCAAGCGGTTTCACGACGCAACCCTCAATGCTGAGGTCGCCAACGGCTACCACGCCCTCGCCATCGACGAGCAACGCAGGGACTTCCCTCCATCGCTCTGGGACGAGACGGCGCTACATCCCGGCCAGACCGTGGAGCAGGTCTGGTTCGCCGGCGTTCACTCTGACGTTGGCGGTTGGTACGACGAACGGGGCCTATCGAACATCGCCCTGCACTGGATGCTCGAGAACGCCCAGCGCTGCGGCCTGCTGTTGGATGCGGACGAACTCGCAAGCCACCAAGCCGACCCGCACGACCAGGCCCACGAGTCCTACACCGGCTTCTGGCGAATGAGAGGCGCGAAACGGCGCACGATCCCGGAGGGCGCCAAGATCCACGCCAGCGTCCACGAGCGGATGAACCGCCCCGCAAACGACTATCAGCCCAGCAACCTGCCCGAACGGACAACGGTGCCCTCGTAGGGGCGGGGCTTGTCCCCGCCCGTCTTGGATGCAACGAACCGCCTCGGCTTGGCACGACGGGTGACCACAAGGGTCGCCCCTACGGGTCCATCAATGTTCCTACCGCGTCAGCGGTTCGGCGTCCTCGGCGGGCGCTGGGGTGCGTTGCGTGTGTCTTGTGTTGTTGGGAACGCCGGAGGCGCGGCTGGCTGGGCTTCCGAGGGTTCGGGTGGTGCCGTGCGGTCTTGGGTGGTGGCCGGGGAATGGGTGGGGGAGTGTACGGCGGCTTGGGGTTCGCCCCAAGACACGCTGGACGCCATGGCGAAGAAGGCGAAGCTCAAGACGGCCGTCATGATGATGCCGACGAACCCGATGAGGACATTGATCTTTCCGCTTAGGGAATCGAACTTGCCGTCGAGCTTCCCGTTGAGTCTCTTCTCCATCCCGTCGAGTTTCTCGTTGAGTTTCTTCTCCACCCCGTCGATCTTCCCGTCGAGCCTCTTCTCCACCCCGTCGATCTTCCCGTCGAGCCTCTTCTCGACCCCGTCGATCTTCCCGTCGAGTCTCTTCTCGACCCCGTCGATCTTCTCGACGAGTCTCTTCTCGACCCCGTCGACTTTCTCGTCGAGTCCTTTCTCCGTCCCGCCGATTTTCTCGTCGAGGTGGTCGAGTTTGCCTTCGAGGCGGCGGATGTTGGACTGAAGCTCGGACTCTGGCCCCGTGACGGCCCTGTCGAGTTTGCCTTCAAGGCGGTCGAGATCGGCCTTCTGCATTGCGGTCTGGCGCTCGAGATCGGCCTTCTGCATTGCGGTCTGGCGCTCGAGGTCGACCTGCTGCATTGCGGTCTGGCGGTCGAGGTCGGCCTTCTGCAATGTGGTTTGGCGGTCGAGGCCCTCCTTGGTGGCGACGTCGGCCAAGGCGTCGCCTAGGACCTGGGCGGTGGCTTCGGCCTGTTTCGGGGTGAAGCCCGCGTCTTTGAGGGTTTGGGCGCAGCGGAGGGTGTCTAGCACGGCGGTGGTCATTGGTCGGTTTTTTGATTGGATCGGAGCGTACCACTGTAGCGGCGTTTGGGGGCGGTGTCGGTGCAGCGTCTGGCTATTGGGCGTGTAGGAGATTGGCCTGCTTTTGGGCGGTGCATGTTGTCGCGTTGATGTGGCAATGCGCGGCTTGGCGGGCAGGACGCCCTCCGCGGGGCAAAGGACCCGTAGAGGCGGGGTTTGTCCCCGCCCGTCCTGGATGCAGCGAACCGCGTCGGCTTGCCACGGGCGACCACAAGGGTCGCCCCTACGGGTCTATCAATGTTCCTTCCGCGTCAGCGATTCGGGGTCCTCGGCGGGCCCGAACGACGCTTGCACCGGAGTTGAGACCCCCTGCGAGAAACCCCCCTCCGAAAAGCGAGTCGAGATACGGCGTTCCTCGCCGTTTCTCGGAGGGGGGATGCTCGGGGGGTGTGCGGAGGCGAACCCGTAGGCGCGCGCCCGCAAGGGCGCGCTAGCGGCTTGGCCGGAACACCTCGTCGATTGTGTTGGCGTCGAGGACTTGGTTGGCCCACGTCTCGAGATCGCCGGCGGATGCCCGGCGCAGCCGTTCGGCAACCCGGGGAGACAGGAGCCCGAACCGATGCCGCAGCTGCCGCTCCAGAACGATCCTCGTTCCCTCCTGCCGGCCTTCCTGCCTGCCTTCCTGCCTGCCCTCCAGCCTTCCTGCCTGCCGCCCCTCGTCGCGGGCTCTCTGGATGGCTCCTGCCATGGCCTTGCTCTCCTCCGCGTGGTCGCGTTCGTAGCGCCGGTACTCGTCCTCGTCGAGGTCGGCGTAGACGTCGATGAACTCCATGTATTTTGCCCTCCTGTCGAGGTCCGTTTCCAGCGCCGCGAGGCCGCGCACCGCGTCGGCGTAGGCGTCCACCCGGCGCTCCGCCGGCACCCGCATGTTCGGCAGGTTGACGAGTGCCGCCACGTTGCCGCTCTCGCGCCAGTCCTCGTAGGGCGTATCCGCCAGCCGGAACGCGAGGTGGCGGAACGTCAGGTAGGGGCGCCGCTCCGTGCCCAGCACCAGCGCGGAGCCGTCGCCTGCCGTCGCCGTGCCGCGCAGGAAGACCGCCACCGGCACGACGCGGTCCGTCTCGAACATCTGCGCCAGATCCAGGCAATAGTGCGCCAGCCGGTGCGGCGAGAACCGCCGCGGCTCGGTCTCCTCCTCGATCACGAACAGCACGGTCTCGCGCCGGCCGTCGTCCCACTCGACGAGCAGCGGCACGTCAAGCTCGCGGAAACGGTCGCCGAGGCGCTCCTTGAGTTGCTCTTGGCGCAGCGGCTCGATGCGCACGTTGTCCCCCCGTTCCGGTGCCTCCTCGGCGGCGAAGAGGGCAAGCGCGTCGCGGGGATAGTCGAGGATAAGGTTCTTGAAGTTCTGGTCGTGGCTGACGTTCGCCATGACTCGCGCCTTGTGTCTGGCCCGGCCAAAATGGTGGCCTGAACGGGGCGCTCGGCGCTACGGCAAATGGCCTACACAAGGGCGGGCGGATCTCCCACAGCCATGGGGAGCTGCAGGCATGCACGGCGTGGGGTCCCCCCGTAGGGGCGGGACTGTCCTACGCTTCTGCGCCTAGGCGCTTGGGTGGGGGCATCTCTCCAGCGTCCGCAGGGTGCGCATGGCGTGCGTTGGACGTGTCCTGTGCGGGTGAAGATGCGGGGGGTTTGGATGGTTGGGGTTCCGGCAGGGGTTCGGATGGGGCCGGACGGGCTAGCGTGGCGGCGGAGTTGGCGGGGCTGCGCACGCTGGCTTGGGGTTCGCCCGACCATGCGCTAGGTGGCGTCATGGCGTTGAAGGCGAAGGCCAAGATTGCCGCCAACATGACGAAAACGAGTCCGTTGAGGACGATGATGTTGCGGTTCAGGGTGTTGAACTTGCCTTCGATCTTCTCGCCCAAGTTCTGCTCCACCGTGTCGATCTTGGAGTCGAGGCGGTCGACTGCGGCCTGGAGGTCGGACTTCCCGGCGCTCGTCGCGTTGTCGATCCTGGTGTTGAGGCCAACGACGGCATTGTCGATCTTTGTGTTGAGGCCGGCGACGGCGGCCTTGAGGTCGGCCTTCTGCATTGCGGCGTGGCGCTCGAGGTCTTCCTTCTGCATGGCGGCGTGTCGGTCCAAGTCCGCCTTCTGCATTGCGGTGTGCCGGTCCAAGTCCGCCTTCTGCATTGCGGTGTGCCGGTCGAGGTCTTCCTTGGTGGCGACGTCCGCCAGGGCGTCGCCAAGGACCTGGGCGGTGGCTTCGGCCTGTTTTGGGGCGAAGCCTGCGTCTTTGAGGGTTTGTGCGCAGCGGAGCGTGTCTAGCACGGCGGTGGTCATTGGTCGGTTTTTTTCATTGGGTTGGAGCGTACCACTGTAGCGGCGTTTGAGGGCGGTGTCGTTGCAGAGTCTGGCTGTTGGGCGTGTAGGAGATTGGCCTGCTCTTGGGCGGCGTGTGTTGTCGCATTGGTGTGATATCTGCTGCTTGGGGTGCGCTTGCAGGGGCGTGCGTTCTGAGGATTTCGCGGAATGGCGACGGCGAATGTCGTGGTTTGGGTTGGGGAAGGCGACGGACAATGTCGCGATGTTTGGAGGAAGGGCGTCTCTTGGAGGGCTCGGAGGCGGGTTTGGGGAGGTTTGGGGGTGGTGACGCGAATGGCGGATATTGGGGTGCGATCGGGGTGGAGGCACAAGATGTTGTGGTGGGGGCGAATCGATGCCTGAAAAAAAGCCCAAACTTTCGCTTTGCAAGCCGCCCCTGCGTTCGCTATGCTCCGTGCCTTCGAGTAACGCGTCTCGGGGAGATCCGCACGTACAATTCGCGCTTGGTTCCGTTCTGAAGCTGACGCGGTCGGCTTTTGGTGGGCTTGGTTCCTTCCGGACGCCCTCGATCCGACGGGCGTTGCCGGTCTTGTTTGGTGGGTTCCTGTGCGCGGTCGGGTCGGCGGCGATGGCGCAGACTGCTGTCATCGAGTCGATTGGGGTCGTCTCCGAACCCACGGGCGGCGCAGCCGCGACGAGGGCTACCGCGCCTGACGTGTACATTATCGGTGACACCGTCACGTTCAAAGTGACGTACAACGCGACCCTGGGCAACGTTGGGGCACCCATCCTCGACATCACGGTCGGCACAGCAAGCAAGGGAGCAACCTGCGCGGCTGCGCCCGGCGATGCCACGAGTCTGCTTTGCAGCTATGAAATAGCGGAACTCGATGTGGCTGCCGCCGGCACCGGAACAGGTCAAGGTGTTCGCGTTACGGGTTTGAGAGCGAATACCGGGACGCTGCCAACGTACGAGAATCCAGCAGATGCAAACATCACTCATGAAACCCGTCAGGTAGACGGCATTCGACTCAGCATCTCTGATGTTGCAACAGAAGCGACTCAAGGAACGCCGGACACGGGAAGCGGTTATAAGACCGGAGACAAGATCGGGCTGAGTGTCGAGTTCACTGACGGGGACACCACGGTAGTGCTTCCTACCAAGAGCACTGGGTTCGGCATGGCCCTCGTGTTGGACAGTGCTGAACGGAATGCGACACGGGTCAACTCCAGCGTGGCGACCGAGCTGCGATTTGAATACACCGCGGTTGCGGGCGACAACGCACGAGCCTTCACGTTGAAGCTATCGGGCGAGGGCGGACTGGAAGACGTCAACGGGAATAGCGGCCTAGCAACGCTAAACAACGTAAATGCTGCCACAGTGCTAAAATCCACTGCGGTACGCCGGGTCGACACTCGCGGACCAAGAGTGGCGCAGATCAGCATTGTGGATGACCCAATCACATTTCGAGCGTCACCCACAGATGGATCGGACGGTGCCACGCCGGCTGAAAGTCGAATAACCTTCGAAGTGCAGTTCGACGAGAAGGTCGCGGCAACTGGCGTGAGCTTGGTGGTCAACATTGGAACTGCCACTACCACAGCGGGATGCGACGACGTGTCCGACGGCAACGAAGCATTCAAGCTGACATGCAACGCCTCGGTCGCGGCTGGGTGGGAAGACACCGACGGCGTCTCGACTCCGGCCAATCCACTTAGGTTTGGTCAAGGCGGCCTTGTGGACGATCTCGACAATAGCGCACTGCCGACCTTCGCCGCGCAGCGGTTCCCGAACCATAAGGTGGATGCCGTACCTCCCAGAGTTACGCGAGTCAGCCTTTCCGTTCCGCAAGCGAAGGAAAACAACAATGTGGTCGTCACGATGACGTTTTCGGAACCCGTCACGGTCGCGAGCACCCGGCCTAGCGTTACCTTGACGATCGAAGATGGAGACAGCACCGCGGGCAACGCCACCTATGCGAGGCAGACATCGTCGACTGCTCTGGAATTCCGTTACTCCCTCATTGGCACTGATGTCGATGATTTCGACACTGCAGTTAGCGCAAACAATAACAAAGCGGTTACGTTGACCGCCTCGTTCGCTGCAACAGGTGCCGTTATGGACGCCGCGGGAAATGATGCCAACCCGAGCGTCGCAGACCTCCCGGCGAACACGAAGGCCGGAACCTTGCGACTCATTGCGGCCGCTGGGGACAACACACGCCCGACGCTAACCAGCATAACTCTAGTCGCGCCGCCGGAAGGCGGACGCTACGGAGCTGAGGCTCCGAACAATAGCATTACGCTGGAGGCACTCTTCAGTGAACCGGTGGAAGTGGCCGGGGACGCCAAGCCGTTCATCCTCATTGGCACAACACGCGTCGATGCAACGCGCGTGACACATTCCACAACTGGAGTTTCGGCAACGCATACGTTTAGCTTCACGACGGCTACCGGGGACAATGGCCGCGTGACCGTTAGGGGTATTTCCTTGCCCGCGAGTGCAACCGTCTTGGATCGTGAGAGCAACCACGACAACGACGATGGAACAACACCACTGACGCGGCGGGGCTGGGAGAACGCTGAGACGGTTGTTGCTGGCAGGACGAAGACAGATCTGATCTCGAAATCCCTGTCGGGTAGCGCAACGATCGACACCACGCCGCCGAAAATCACGCAAGTTCGGTTGTTGGCGAGTCCAGCGCCAGAAATTGAGGGGCCGGACGGGGCGATGTACTACGGGGAGAATCACAAGATACGCATTCAGGTGACGATGGACGAGGACGTCAAGGTCACCGGCGATGGGCCAACTCTACAACTGGCGGTTGGAAGTGATACTCCGAACGCAATCTTCGAGACGATGACGGGCAAGAGGGATCTGTACTTCGAGTACACCGTCCTTGAGGCCCATGAGGACAGGGATGGCGTTGAGGTTACGGGCATCACCAACACGCCTGACGGTGACCGCTTGGAGGACTTGGCTGGAAACGACTGTGCGACCAATTGCGGATTCGATGGGTGGGCCGGGACAAGAAGCGCGTCGCACTTGGTGGACGGGGACCTCAAGGGTGATCAATCGGTGCGCCCGGTCACAGATCCCTCGACGCAGCCCCAAACCGTCAATCCGGTTGGCACGCCGGTCGTGCGCTCGTCCACCCCAACGGGCGGTTACTACAAGACCGGCGACACCATCACGATCGAGGTGCCGCTGAGTCCTCCCGTTACGTTCACGAGCGCACCGCAGCTACTGCTGAATTTCGACGAGGGCGGGAGCCAGCGTCTGACGGCGAACGAGAGGATTTCCTCCAACGGGACGCCGCTGCCGAGACTGACGTTCAGCTACACGGTGCGGAGCGGCGATGAAGACGTGGACGGCTTCACCGGGACGCTCAGCGGCGGTGGCACGCTCACCGTCGAGAGCGGGCAGCGGGTGACCCTCGGTTCTATCACCGTCAGCGGGATCAGGGTGGACGCGCTCGCGCCAGAGCTCGAGTCGCTTGAGATCACGTCGAGTGCGGGCGCGGACGGCACCTACGTGGCGGGCGACAACATCGAGATCACTGCAGAGTTCTCCGAGGACGTGGAGCGTCAGGGCACCGCCGATCCGTCGTTGCCGATTCTGGTGGGCGACTCGACGAAGACGGCGACGCTGCAATCGCCATCGTCCACCGCCGGGGGGGACACCTGGGTGTTCCGCTACACGGTGGTGGCCGGTGACAGCGACGACGATGGCGTGTCGATTGCGGCGAACGCGCTCGAAGGCGAGCTGGAAGACGCCGCCGGAAACGAGGCGTCCATCACGCACGCTGCGGTGGCGGCCAGCACGGCACACCGGGTGGACACGCAAGGGCCTCGCGTCACGGGCGTTGCCGTCAGCGGCGCGGGCGACGACAACCTCTTCGTGGAGGGCGACACCATCACCGCGACGGTGACGTTCGACGAGGAAGTGGACGTGGCCACCAGCGGCTCCAACGCCGTGCGGGTGCGGTTCAACATCGGCACGACGCCGCGCACCGCCACCTATGCAGGTGGCGACGACACGACCACGCTCACGTTCACCTACGAAGTGGTGGCGGGAGACAGCGGCATGATTTCCATTCCGGCCAATGCGCTGGAAGGGGAGGCAGAGGATGACGCCGGCAACCCAGCCGGTGGCACGCCAGCCGTACCGGTAACGCCTTACATCGTGGATGCCTCGGCACCGATGCTGGTGGGAGCGCCTTCCATCACATCCTCGCCGGCGAGTGGCGACACCTACGTGGCGGGCGAGATGATCACCGTGGAGGTGGGCTTCGATGAGCCTGTGGTGGTGACGGGGACGCCGAGGGTTTACCTGACGGTGGGCCCGAATCGCCGGGCTGCATCCTTCACCGGCACCAGCACTTCTGGCGCAGACCTGCGGTTCAGCTACACGGTTCGCGCGGGAGACATGGACGACAACGGCGTCTCCATTGCCGCGAACGAGCTGAAGCTGACGAGCGGCGCGACCATCCAGGACCGGAACGGGCTCTCGGTGGCGTCGAGCGAAGGCACGGTGATGCATCCGGCGGTTGCCAACCAGAGCGGCCACAAGGTGGACGCGGTGGCGCCGATGGTCGAGAGCCTGGCCATCACCAGCAGCCCGGCTTCCGGGGACGCCTACCTGATCGACGAGACGATCGAGGTGACGGTCACGTTCAACGAAGACGTGACGACCGAAGGATCGCCGATGCTCGGGATCATGATCGGCACGGGTACCCGTGACGCCTCCTGCGCCCAGAGCGGCGGGCGGACGGAGCTGATGTGCAGCTACACCGTCGCCGCCAACGACTTCGACGCAGACGGCGTGAGCGTGAACGCGGATTCGCTCTCCGGCACCATCACCGACGTTCCGGGCAACCCGGCGACGCTGACGCACGACGCGCTGGCGGACGATCCGGACCACAAGGTGTACGCGGCGGCGCCGGAGGCGGTGCGCACCATCGCCACCCTGAGCATGGCGGCAGGGGGTGCGACCAACTCGCTGGACCTCGGTGGCATCTTCACCGGGTTCCAGTTGACCTACTCGGCTTCCTCCTCGGACACGAACGTGGCGGTGGCGACGGTTGCCGGCTCTGAGCTCACGGTGGCCTCCGGCATGGAGGGCACCGCGACGGTGACGGTGACGGCCACGAACCTCGCGGGTTCGGCGAGCACGACGTTCGGCGTGATCGTTGCCACCGATCCGGTGGAGAAGGCAGTGCTGAACGACGCGCTGGCGGCCATCGGCCGGAGCATGCTGTCGAGCACGGCCAACGTGATCAGCTCGCGCTTCGAGCTCGCGGCCACGAGTTCGCAGATGGCGCTCGGCGGCAGCCGCTTCGGCGGCACGCTCTCGCCCGAGATGCAGCGCTTCCTGGCCGGCAACGATCCGTTCGCCATGCAGGAGCGCATGAGCGAGCGGGCGCTGTTCAGCGGCTCCGGCGCGCAGCAGGCATACGGCGGGGGCTATGGCCTCACGGCCGACCGGCTGTTCACCGGCACCGCGTTCAGCATGCCGCTGAACGCGGTGGGCACGGGCGACGCACAGTTCGCCATCTGGGGCGCGGGTGACCTGCAGAGTTTCGAGGGCGAGCCGGACGACGGCATGTACGACGGCTCCTCGTCCTCGGGCTACATCGGCGTGGACGCCCGCGGCGACGGCTGGCTGGCCGGGGTCTCGGTCTCGCGCAGCGGCGCCGAGGCGGACTACGACTTCGACAACCAGGGACGCACCGGCGTCATGGGCGGCGGCACCCTGGAGACGGCGGTGACGGCCTTCCACCCGTACGCCCGCCTGGAAGTGGGGCCGGACTCGGAAATCTGGGTAATCGGCGGCTTCGGCGGCGGCGAGGCAGACCTCTCGCGGACGCACGTGAGGGGCACGCAGTCGAGCGACCTGTCGATGGCGATGGCCGTCGGCGGCCTGCGCCGCGCACTGGCGATGGAGTTCGGCGGCGCCGACCTCTCGCTGCGCGGCGACGCCGGCTTCCTGAGCCTCGAGACCGACAGCGGCATGATGGCGATCGACGGCCTCTCGGCCAGCGTCTCCCGCCTGCGGCTGGGTCTCGAAGCCGCCTGGGAAGGCGAAAGCGCCACCCCATTCGTGGAGGTGAGCGGCCGCTTCGACGGCGGCGACGGCCAAACCGGCGGCGGCCTTGAGCTCGCCGGCGGCCTGCGCATCCTGAGCGCGGAATCCGGCTTCGGCCTCGAAGCCAAGGGCCGCGTCCTCGCGATGCACACCGGCGAGGGCTACAGCGAAAGCGGCATCAGCGTCACAGCCAGCTTCGAACCCGGCGCCGCGGGCCGCGGAATCACCTTCCGCCTCTCCCCCCGCTGGGGCGGCTCCGCAGACTCCACCGACCTCTTCTGGGATGAAGTGGGCAACGTCCGCGACGCCTCCCAATACGCCTACGGCCTAGACCGAGCCCAAACCTGGGGCGTAGACGCAGCACTGGGCTACGGCTTCGGCCTGCGCTCGATGCCAGGCATCGTCACCCCCTTCGGCCAAATGGACGTAACCGGCGCCCAAGACCAACGCCTCCGCGTCGGCGTCCGCTACGGCCTAATGCAGGGGCTGCTGGGCGGAACCCAGGTGGAACTCTCGGCAGAGAGGGTCGACGGCGAGATGTACCCAGTCGGGGAGACCCGGGTGCTGATGAGCGGAAGGGCCCGGTTCTGACTTGAACCGGAGCTAAACCCGCTGGCAAGCCGGCGGTTCGAGTCGGGCAAAAGCCCTGCTTGAGCCGCCGGTTTTTTCTTATGGGGGTTCTCACGCCGCCGAGAACGGCGAGTAGCCGACGCATAGGGAAAGGCTTCTCCCGCCCTCGCTGTTTTGGGAGACGCACACCTAGGATTGACACGAGACCGTTCTGTGGTAGGTTGGCCGGAGTAATCACGCTTTGGCGTGTTTGCCGACCCCACGTGGGCGGCACCTCCCATGGCCACCTTAGGTGGCCATGGCTCTATTTGAGCAGCCAAATGCAGATTTGCTTCATCGACGAGGCCGGGGATCTAGGAGTACTTGGCAACCCGCCGGCACCCAACGACCAACCCGTACTCGCCATAGCCGGACTCTTCGTTGACACTGCCGTGCTCGCGAGGTTTACGGACGACTTCCTTGAACTCAAGCGTCGTTTCTTTCCTAATCTGAACTACCCGTCTAGTCGGCGGCTGGACCGCATCCTGCCCGAAATCAAGGGAGCGGAGCTCCGGAGGGACGCGACTCGCGGAACGCAAGAAAGACGCGACGGGCGATCGGTTTCCTCGACCACGTGATGAGCCTATTGCGCCGGCACGACGTTAGGCTGGTCGCACGTATCTGGATCAAGGCACCTGGTGCGCGGTTCGATGGTACAGCCGTATACACGTCGTCGATACAGAGGCTGTGTACATACTTCGAGCACTATCTGACCGAGCTGGACAGCTTCGGCTTGTGCATCGCCGACAGCCGCAGCAAGAGCAAGAACCTGAGGGTCTCCCATTCGATTTTCACGCAGAAATTCGGCACGGTGCCGAATTTTGAGCGGCTGATTGAGCTGCCAACGTTTGGTCACACCGACAACCATGCTGGCCTACAGGTTTGCGACATTGTGTGCTCCGGCCTGCTGTATCCGATCGCATGCTTCGCCTATTGCACCGGGCATGTGAACAACGTGCATGTGCAATCGGGGGCTTCTCGGCTGAGAGATCGTTACGGGACTCAGTTGAAGCACCTCCAGCATCGGTATTACGAGGGGGGCCGCTACGTCGGCGGGGTGACCGTGGCTGACCATCTCAACAGGAGAAATGGTGCGCTAATGTTCGGAAGTTGGGGCGTGTCGACGGCGGCCGATCGAGGAGCCCAGGCGGAACGGGGAGGGTGACGTATTCCCCGGGACGCGCACTAGCGCGCCCTGAAGGGCTCCTGGCCAGCACCCGGACGCCTTGCGCGTCATTGCCGGCTAGGAAGTCCTGATCGGCCCCACATGCAGGTGGACACACGATCCGGTTGTTAAACTAGCCGCCAGAAATGTCGCCACACGGTTGCAGGGACTCCTGCAGCGTACGTTCTACCGGAGGAACCCATGAACCGCCGATCCCTGCTCCGCTCTGGTGCCGCGCTGGCGTTTGCCGCGCCGTTTGCTCGTCTGCACGCTGGTGAACGGGCGCTCCCTGGTGAGCTTGTTCCCACCACCGACGCCACAACCGGCCTTGATCTGGTCAAGCTGCCGCAAGGCTTCACCTATCGGTCGCTGTCGTGGACGGGCGATGCAATGGCGGGGAACACGCTGACGCCGTCGCGTCACGACGGCATGGCTGCGTTCGCGGCGCCCGACGGCGGCGTGACCCTCTTGCGCAACCACGAGGAGACCATCCTCGAGCGGTTCGGCGACGCCGATGTCCCGACCTACGACGACTTCGTCATCCCCCCCAGCGAGGAATTGCCGGACGGGTTTCCGGGCTTCGGCGGTGGCGTCACGGGCGTCTTCCGCGCCGAGGGCGGAGCGCCGGTCACGCGTCCTCTGCTTGCCGGCACTGCCACGAACTGCGCCGGCGGCCCCACTCCTTGGGGAAGCTGGCTCACCTGCGAGGAAATCGTGCTGCGCACAAGCAAGGCTGGCGCCAAGGACCACGGCTACGTCTTCGAAGTGCCGGCGGTGGGTGCTGCCAGTGCCCAACCGATTGTGGACATGGGTTTCTTCCGCCACGAAGCCGCCGCAGTGGACCCGGAGACCGGCGTCGTCTATCTCACCGAGGACAATGGCGGCAACTCCGGCTTCTACCGCTTCCTGCCGAACGACACCGCCCGTCGCCCCGGCGCGCTGGAAGCTGGCGGCCGCCTGGAAGCGCTGCGCGTTCGCGGCGAGCCGGGCACAGACCTCCAGCAACCGGTCACCGGCGCAACCTACGCCGTCGACTGGGTTCCGATCGCCGATCCGGACCGCGACCCGGAAGCCTTCCATCCGGAAATGTTCGGCGGCAATGTCGTCGGCACCGGCAGATCGGGGCCGTTTCTCCAGGCCGAGGCCGGTGGCGCGGCCCGCTTCAACCGCGGCGAGGGTGCCTGGCACCACGGCGAATCGATCTACTGGGTGGATACGGCCGGGGGTGCCGCTGGCGCCGGCGCGGTGTGGGTCTACGAGCCACGCACAGAGACGCTGCGAGCGCTATACGTCTCCCCAGGCGAAACCACGGCCGACGCACCGGACAACATCACGGTGCACAGCAACGGCCTGATTCTCGCCTGCGAGGACGGCTACGGCCATGTGGACGAGACCGGCACGGCCCGGGGCACTCGCCTCTTGGCGGTCGGCCGCGAGGGCAACGTCTTCGTCGTCGGCGAAAACAACATGCGGCTCGAAGCCCCCATCGAGGGCAAGCCGGCCATTGAAGCCGAGGACTACAGCTCGTCGGAATGGGCCGGCGCCACCTTCTCCCCAGACGGCCAAACGCTCTTCGTCAACATCCAGTCCCCTGGCGTAACGCTCGCCATCAACGGGCCTTGGGATGCGCTTGCGGCAGGTATCGTCTAGGCGTGGCACACATGCAGGCTCGGCAGTCGCGTTAGCGACTGCCGCCGCACTTGTAGAGGGCGCTAGAAGTCCGCGCCTAGCGCATGTGCACGCGGGTCTTCGGAGGGAAGGCATTCTGCCTTCCCTGCGCACCGTCAGGTGCGCCGAGCGCGAGGTTGCGAAGGCAGGGCGCCTGACGGCGCCAGGGAAGGCAGAAATGCCTTCCCTCCGGGAACCGTCCCATCGCCAAGTCCGACAGCCTCCTAGCAGTACCGACTGGGCGAATGGACGGCACACATGAGTGCGCCCTTCGGCCCCGTTTCCAGGACGGCATCCCTCGGGAGAGCACGATGCCTGATGTTCTGAGTCAAGGAATTAGCCACCCTTGACGCGCACCACCAGCACGTCGCAGCTCACTCCGTGCAGCACGCCGTTGGCGGTGGAGCCGAGCAATCGCCCCAGCCCGTGGCGGCCGTGGCTGCCTACCACGATGAGGTCGGCGTTCACCTCCTTTGCGTAGGTGCGGATTTCGTGGCCGGGGGAGCCGATTACGCTGCGCTTGTCGGCGGTGAGGTCGTGGCGGGTGGCGATGGTGTCGAGCCAGGTTGCGCCTTCGCGCAGGGCTTCTTCTTCGAAGGCGCCGCTTTCGGTGCCTGCCACCGTGAGGTCCAGGCCGCCGTAGGTGTGGGCGATGGGCTTGATCACCGTGATCAGGGTGGTCTTTGAACCGTTTTGGAGCAGTGCCTTGCCGGCTTCCACCACCTCGTGGGCGTCCTCGGTGCCGTCCACGGCAATCACGACTCTGGGAGCGGCGGGTCTCGGCTCAGACTCTTGGCCCGTTCCGACGCGGACTAGGTAGGCGTCGCAGTCGAGGCCGTGGATCAGGGCGTTAGCGGTGGAGCCGAAGGCGAGTTCAATGCCGTGCTGGCCGTGGCAGCCAGCGACGATGCAGTCCGCCTCCATTTCCTCGGCCACTTCGTGGGCGACTCGGGCGGGGCTGCCGAACTTCACTTGCACGCGCTGGCCGTCGATGCCGACGGTCCGCAGGAGGTCGCGCAATTGCCGCTCGGCTTCTTGGCGGGTGCCGTGCACGAAGTCGAGCATCGCGCCGCTGGTGTCGCCGCTCCAGACCGTGCCGTATGCCTGCACCACATCCGGCAGCACCGCCAGCACGGAGATGTCCGCGTCGGGCGCGATCTCGCGGGCTCTGGCGGCGATGGCTCGTGCCTCCTGGTTCGGCTCCACGGCTACGAGCACGTTCTTGTACGACATCTCGAGGAAACTCCCTTGTGCGGATTGGTGAGGGTCGCTAGTCGGCGCCTGCGGACTCGGCGTCAGACGATGCCGCCCGGGCAACGCCGAGTTCGCCGAGCGTCGCGGCGATGTCTTCGGCGGAGGTCGCCGGCTGCACCTCGCGGTCGATTGCGAGAATCTCGCCGCCGACGCCAATGTAGAACGTGTGGCGCTTGGAATAGCCCTTCTCGTGCAGCACGCCGTAGCTCGTGGCGACCTCCTTGGTCGGGTCCGAAAGCAACGGGAAGTCGGCGCCGTTTTCCTCGGCGAAGCCGGCGTTGTCCTCCACGGGGTCAACGCTCGCCATGAAATAGGCCACGTCGAACTCGCGAATCAGGTGCCCCTTCTCGGCCAGGGACTTGCACTCGATGGTGCAGCCCCGGGTGTAGGCGCGGGGGAACCACGCCACCACGACGGCGCGTTCGGCCACGAGGTCTGAGAGGCGGTAGCGTTCGCCGTCGCTGGCTTCGAGGTCGAAGTCCGGCGCCGCGTCGCCCGGCGAGAGTTCGACGCCGGCAGCCCCGAGGCCGAGCATCGCTGCGACGGCGACGAGGGCCAGCCGCAGGCCGGATTTCGTTGTGCTGCGTGACATGGGATCGTTCTCCTGTTGCGTTCGCGTGGGGTCAGTGGATGCCGTACAGCTCCTGCACGTTGTTGCGGGTGATGCGGTCGCGATCCTCCGGGGCGATGCCATCGAACAGTTCGTCGAGCACGTCGATGGAGCACGGCCAAGTCGAGTCGGTGTGGGGATAGTCGGAACCCCACATCAGGTTCTCGACGCCAATCAGGTGCCGGGTGGCGAGCGCGGGACGGTCGTCCTCGATGGTGGCGTAGAACTGACGCCGCCAGATTTCGTGGGGTGGGGCGCCGGTGTAGGGCTCGTCCATGTTGCGGCGTTCGCGGGCGAGGCCTTGCTCCACGCGGTCGAGCCAATGGGCGATCCAGCCGGCGTTGAATTCCGCCACCACGATCTTGAGGTTCGGGTGGCGTTCGCAGACGCCGCGGCAGAGGAACTCGACGATGGTGCCCTGCACGGTGTGCTGGGTGGCGGCGTAGTCGGCGATGGCGTCGCGTCGGGCCTTGGTCGGGCGGTACTCGGGTGGCACATACGAGCCGCAGCCGACGTGCATGGAGAGCGGGAAGCCGGCTTCTTCTGCGAGCGACCAGATGGGCTCGTAGCAGTCGTCAAAGTAGGGCCGGCCGGCGGGAGACGTGCAGGGGATGCAGCCGCCGCGGAAGCCGAGCTTGATGACGCGGTCCAGTTCTTCGGCCGCGGCGGCCGGATCCTGCACCGGAATGGCGGCAAGGCCATAGAGGCGACCGTTCGAGGCGGTGGTGTAGTCGTGCAGCCAGTCGTTGTAGTTCTTCTGCAGCGCCACCAGGAGTTCCGTGTCTGGGAAGCTGAACATGGCGAAGAAGCCGGGGTAGAGGAACTCGGCAGCGAGGCCGTCCACGTCCTGATCTTCGTAGCGGTGGGCGCCGTCCACCAGTCCCTTGCGCATCCCGGCATAGCCGCTGTTGAAAAGCGCGACGAGTTCCGGGTCTTTCATGTGGGCGACGTCGGGCTTGTGCCCCGGCTTGCGGCCGAGCGGCTCGTTGCGGGCAAGGCGCGAGGAAGCCATGCCCATGCGGGCGACGCTGACGCCCCGCATGCCGCGCTCGGGTACGACGATGGCATCCACCTGATCGCCCACGTCCATGATCCGCGGCGCCTTGTCGCCGAAACGCTCGGCAAGACCGGTGAACACGTCGCGCCCCTCGACCACGTGTGAGTCCGCTGAAATTGGCTTCATGGCTTCCCCGAAAATGTCCCGTTCCCGCCAAGCGTAACAGCCCGTCGTACCGCCTGCTAAGGACGAAGGCCAGCAGTTCGCCCAGCGACTGCCAACGTGCCCGTCAGTGCGTGAAACAGGCGGGCCTTCGGAGGGAAGGCATCCTGCCTTCCCTGCGCGCCTCCTGGCGCGCTGACCGCGACTTGAAGAAGAAAGCGTCTGTCGGCGCTAGGGGCGCGCCCTTCGGGCGCGTTAGCAGGATGCCTTCCCTCCGAAGGCCCCATCAGAAGTCCGACAGGCCGAGAGGGCGCCTATTCGCCGTGGCCCGGGGCGCCGTTTTGTTCGATCCAGTCGCGCTCGAGCCGACGGGCGCCGCGTAGCGTGTTGCCCATCGCGTAGTTGCCTTCGTGGCAGGCGTATTCGTAGAGGCTCGTATCGGTCTTCGGCCAGGGGTATTCGCCGGTGTAGGGCGTGACGTAGTCCGGGTCGTGCACGGTGAAGCGGTAGAGCAGGCGGCCGGCGTCGAGTGGCGAGAAGCGCTCGACGACACGCAGCCCTTCGCGGGGCACGCCGGGTTCGAACAGGAAATTGGTCGTCTCCACCACCAGCGTGTCGTCTTCCCACCAGCCGATGGAGTCGCCTGCCAGCGAGCGGATGTCGTCTGGAAGGTGTTCGGAGTCGAGCCGCACCACCCGCGCCCAGTGCATCCACTCGACGAGGATGAGCACATGATCCTCGGTTTGCACGATGACCTTGTGGTTGTTGTACACGATGGGCTGCATGGGCACGGTGACGACGCCGAGGTACAGGCAGCGGTCCACCAGCGGCTGGGTCTCCATGTCGTCGTAGGGCGCACCGCCCTCCTCCAGCCACCAGGCCGTGCCGGTGTTCTTGAACCAACCCTTCTGCTTCAGGGTCGCGCGCCGGGCCTTGCCGGCGTCCGATAGTTGCGGCAGCCGGCCATCGGGCGGATCGACCAGAATGGAGGCTGGGTACTTCCCATCCACATGGAACATGGTTGAGCCCGGGTCCATCCAAACCTGATTGTATGCACCCACGTCCGCGCCTTTCGCGGGCGCACCCCGGTCCGGCGACTTCGGCGCCAGATCAGCGGCGGCGATGCCAGCCGCGCGGTCTTGTGCGGCAGCGGCTTCTGAAGGATCGACGTAGGCGTTCTCGCCCCGCGCCGGATCGCGCAGATACGGCGTCAGGGTCGCGATGTCGTAGGTGCCGGAAAAGTCCGGCTTGCCCGATGCCGTACGCGGGAAATCCTCCGGCCCGGCAAGGATCGACGTTGCGAACCCCGCCACCACGACGCCGACGACTGCGAGTGCTCTGCTCATGGTTCTCGTAAATGGCGTGGCGAATCGGCGCCAGCCCCTCCCGATGGCTCCCTCGCCTTGAGCTTACGCCAAATGACAGGCAACGAACCCGCTATAGTCTCTTTCGTTGCCGCCGGAGTGACCCGCACCATGCCCATCGTCCACGACCGCTGGCAACCGCCGCGAACGCAAGCGCGTGCAGCCGAACTGGCGGCTTTCGTCATTCGAAGCACGTCCATCGGATGCACAGCGCCATGACCAACGAGGGTTCGCCAGAGGCGATAGCGGCGTATTGCTGGCCGCAGAGCGTGCTTCCCGGCGAAACGGTGGCGCTCCATTGCCATTGTGAGGCGTCTGCGTACTCCGTAAAGGTCGTGCGCGAGGGAGCGACCGGGCGCATCGTCTTCGAGTCGGCCACGCTGCAGCGGACGGTGCAGCCCATGCCGGACGACCTCGCGAGTCGCGGCTGCGGGTGGAGTCCGACGCTCGACATCGTCGTTGATCCGGACTGGCCTTCCGGCATGTATGTCGTGCGGCTGGAGGACGCCGATGGCAACCAAGCCGAGGCGTTCTTTGTCGTGCGCGCGAGCGAACCTGCCGATGCGCTGCTGGTGCTGGCCACAACCACTTGGAGTGCTTACAACGACTGGGGTGGACCGAGCTTCTACGTCGGCGGCCGGGTTTCGTCCGCGCAGCGCCCGCTGCCTCGGGGCTTTCTGCACAAGGAGGACCCGGAGCGGTATCGGGTCGCGCGCTTCAGGGCGCTTTCCGACGAGGAGAGGGCCGCTGTCAGGCGTCGCTACTCGCCTTGGTGCGTCACGGCGGGGTGGGCAAACTGGGAATGGCTGTTCGTGCGTTGGGCCGAGTCGCAGGGATGGCGGCTCGGCTACGCCACGAGTTCCGACCTCGATCGAGACCCCGGCTTGCTCGACGGCTGGCCGGCGTATGTCTCGGTGGGGCACGACGAATACTGGTCTGCCGGAATGCGGGACGCCGTTGAGAGCTATGTGGACGCCGGCGGCAACGCCGCCTTCTTCTCGGGCAACACGGCCTTCTGGCAAGTGCGCTTCGAGGATGGGTATTCCCGCATCGTCGGCTACAAGAACGCCATCCGAGACGATCCGGTGTTCGATCCGGCGGGCGCGCCCACACTGTCCACGATGTGGTCCGACCCGCTCGTCGGGCGACCGGAGAACGAGATGACGGGCGTGTCCTTCACGCGCGGCGGGTACGCGCACATCGCCAACTCGCCCCGTGGCACGGGCGGCTACACCGTCTGGCGGCCCGACCATTGGGCCTTCGACTCGCTGCCCCTGCGCGCCGGCGATGTCCTCGGCGCCGCCGGCACGGTGGTCGGTTACGAATGCGACGGCTGCGAGCTGGAACTGCGCGACGGGCTTCCCTTTGCCACCGGCCGCGACGGCACCCCCCGAGACTTCTCTGTGCTGGCGACCGCGCCGGCCCACCTTTGGGAGACCTCCGAGGCGGTCGGCGGCATGGACGACAGCTACATCGGCGAACTCAACTGGGTCGCCGAACGCATCGGCGGCGCCGATACCCCGGAGAACCGCCTGCGCTTCGCGCACGGTCGCGCGGTCCTCGGCGCCTTCCGTCGCGGCCGCGGCGAGGTCTTCACCACCGGCTGCACCGACTGGGCCTACGGCCTTCCACACAACGATGTGGCGACCGTGACGACGAACGTGCTCGAACGGTTCGTGCACGGGCACGGCCGGGAGGCTGCGCGGTAGAACGTTGTTTGTCGGCGCACTCAAGACGGGCGGGGACAAGCCACGCCCTACGGCTGCGGGCGAATGCGATGGCTAGGTCGGCACATTCCTGGTGCATCGGAAGTACACTCGCGCTCCGTGGAGGCTGCGGTGAAGCGTAGCGTCCGGCAGATCAAAAAACTGGCTTGAAGAGCGAGGGGAGAGGGATATGAGGCTTGGAGTGCTGGCCGGGGCCGGGGCGGACTGGCGGGAGTCGGTCGAAAAGGTGCAGATTGCGGAATCGCTTGGCTACGAGCTGGTGGCCACCGGCGAAGCTTGGGGGCCGTCCACGCTGCCCTGGCTCACGCTGATCGCGGCGAACACGGAACGCATCACCATCGGCACGTCGATCCTGAACGTCTATTCCCGTTCGCCGGGCGCCATCGCCCAGGAGTTCGCGGCGCTCGAAGCCATCTCCGGCGGGCGCATGGTGTGTGGCCTCGGCTCTTCCGGCCACCGCGTCATCGAGCATTTCCACGGGGTGCCGTTCGCGACGCCGCTCAGGCGCATCCGGGAATACACGGAGATCATCAAGCTCCTGATCCGGGGCGAGAAGCTCGAGTACGAAGGCGACATCTACAGCCTCAAGCGTGGCTTCACCTTGGATTACGAGCGTCCGCGCACGAAACTGCCGGTGTACATCGCCGCCATCACGCCCCGCTCCATCCGCCAGACCGGCGAGATTGCCGACGGCATCTTCCCCATCCACTGGCCCAAGGGCCGCTTCGCCTCCCTTCGGGACAGCCTTGCGAGCGCAAGCACCGGCGCCGGCCGCCCCGCCAACTCCGTGACCATTGCCCCCTTCACCAACGTCTATGTGCTCGACGGCACCAACGACGATGCCCTGTGGCAGGTGGCGCGGCAGCCGCTCTTCCACTACATCAACCGCATGGGCGACTTCTACTGGAACATGCTCGCCGACAACGGCTTCGAGCCGGAAGTGTCCGCCTCCCGCAACGCTTGGTCCGGCCGCGACCGCGATGCGGCCATGTCCGCCATCAGCGAGGCAATGGTGCGCGAAATCCAGGTCATCGGCAGCCTTGAATCGGTGGCGGAGCAACTCGCGGAGCGAGCTTCACTCGGCGCTGAGCTGCAGATGGTGCAGATGCCTGGGGGCAGCCCGGCCGAGGCCGGGGCACGCCTTGAGGCGCTTCTCTCCGCGGCGTAATAGCCCCTAAAGAGGGGACGAGGACTATGAGCGAGACGCATTTCGACACCATCCTCTATGAGGTGGAGAACCACGTTGCCCGGATCACCACCAATCGGCCCCGCTACCGCAACGCCCAGAGCCGCTTGCTGCTAGAGGAGCTCGACGATGCCTTTCGCATCGCTTCGAAGGATGTCGACGTGCATGTCATTGCGCTCTTCGGCGCCGGTGAGCATTTCTCCGGCGGGCACGACCTTGGCACGCCGGAAGAGCGTGCCGACCAGGAGCGCCGCCCGTACCAGAGCGGCATGAGAGGTCGCTTCGACCGCTCCCGCGAGCTGTTCGTGGAAATGACGATGCGCTGGCGCAACGTGCCGAAGCCCACCATCGCCGGGGTGCAGGGCTACTGCATCTTCGGCGGCTGGATCGTCGCCAGCGCCATGGACATCATCTACGCCGCCGACAGCGCCATGTTCCTCGGCGCCAACTTCCAGTATCTCTCCGTGCCGTGGGACATCCATCCGCGCAAGGCCAAGGAGCTCTTGTTCGAGAGCCGCTTCGTGGACGCTGCGGAGGCGCTGGAACTTGGCTTGGTGAACCGCGTTACCCCAGCGGCCGACCTCCAATCGGAGGTGCTCGAATACGCCGAACGGATCGCCACGAACGATCCCTTCCAGATGCGGATGATCAAGCTCGCCATCAACCAGATGCAAGACTCCCAGGGCTTTCACGGCCACATCACCGCCGCCCACCTCATGCACCTGCTCTCCGCCGAAGGCGAACGCGACCCCGACTACGCCCTCAAGGTCCCCGAAGGCCGCCGCCGACCGATGGTGGAACGAGCGTTCGAAAACTACCGACGGCGGAGCAGCTAGCCCGCAAGAACCTGCGAAGGGCAAGGGCTTGTCCCCACGAGACCCGTGTTGAATCCGCCGATCGACTCGTGCGACATCGGCCATGTGGCCTGTGGGACGAATTGGGTGTGTGGCGGGAGGGGAGGGCGTTGGCCTCTAGCGTCGCGGTGCTCTGGAGGGAGGGCGTCCCGCCCTCCATCGCGCCCGCGAGGGCGCGCATCCTTGTAGTGCAGCGAGTGTTCTGCGCGCCTTGCGGCGCGGTGGAGGGCGGGACGCCCTCCCTCCGAGGCTCGCGAGTCTGCCTCCGCCAGTCTTGAGCGGGAAGGGTCAGGTTGCCGTGCGGTGGGCGTGTACCACGTCTGCCATGCCGGGCCACTCGCTCCATATGTCGCATAGGGCGTCGGGATGGACGCGGCGGTTTGCTTCGGGGCGGGCGGCGGAGGTGATGCGGAAGTAGGCCATCAGGCGGGGTTCCGTGCCTGCCACTCTTGTGGCGCAGTGGGGCACGGCGTGCAGGACGATGGCGGCGTCGCCCGGGGCCATCTTCACTTGCGTGGGGCGGGGCCAGAACTTGCCGTCTGCGGTGGTTGTTCCGCCGTCGGGGAAGGCGTTTCGCACCGCGTCTGGGTAGTGGCGCAGGCCATTGCCGTTGGGGGCGTCCGTGTCGATTCTGGGCCAGCCGGGGCCGTCCGGGCCTAGCGGGCCGCCGGCGTCGCGCTGCTCTTGGAAGAACCGCTCCATTCGGTGATGCGCGCCCTTCAGGAGACCAAGGTTGCCGCTGCCCTCTTCGGTTTGGTCGGATAGGGCCACGGCCACCAGGGCAGTGAAGCCCATGATGTTGGTGGCATGTTCGGGGAAGGCTCTGCGACAGCCGTTTCTTGATGGGTCCTGAAACCATGCCTTGTTTTCTGCAGCGGTCATTTTGCGATCCGTGCGTTGGTGCATCGGCGCCGCGCCGTTCCAAAGGCCGTCGAGGTGGCCGTGCCAGCCGTGGAAGGGCGTGTCGCGGTCCGGATAGCCCGACTCGTTGATGTGGTCTCCGGGATCCGTGGGGAAGTTCGTCGGCAACTGGCAGCCGCGCACCGGCAACACGTCGCCGATCAGCTCCTGGACGATGGCGGCGAGTGGCGTCGCATGGAAGAGATCCACGAAGACGCCATCGCCGCCGGCACCGGTGGACATGCGGGCGGATTCGGCGGCTTGCTTCGCCTGTTCGGCATCCGGGTTGCGGCCGAGGGCCAAGGCGTCCGCCCGCTGCCGACCTATCGCGGCGAAGACGGTCCTGCGTGCGTCCGCGACGTGCTCGGCCGGAATCACGCTAGGCAGGACGACGAAACCGTCGCGATACAAAGCCTCCTTCTGATCCCGAGTGACTGCGGCCATCCACCATTCCACGCTGTACGAAGGTGTCCATCTTTGTCGCAAAGCGTTTTTATCGCAAGCCGGCGACAGGCTGCGAGGGAACGCGAGCAGGAAGGCGCGCCCTTCGGGGCGCTGGCACGCGACCAAGGCCATAATGGGCACCCCAAGACCCAAGGAGACAAGCGCACCATGCCCATCAAGCCCATCTTCGCCGCCGTGGACGAAGCGAAGAAAACGATCGAGAACCTGTCGGTGGCGGACATGCATGCCGAGCTTGCCGACGAGGACGCGCTGGTGGTGGACATCCGCGAGATTCAGGAGCGCGTGGACCTCGGCACCATCCCCGGCTCGAAGCATGCGCCGCGGGGAATGCTCGAGTTCTGGGCGGACCCGGCGAGCCCCTACTACCGCGACTGGTTCGACAAGGCCGAGCGCCGCATCGTGCTCTTCTGCGCGGGCGGGGGACGGTCGGCGCTGGCGGCGGTAGCGCTGAAGGAGATGGGTTTCACCAATGTGGCGCATCTGGAACCGGGCTTCACCGGCTGGCAGCAGGAGGAGCAGGAGATCGAAGACGTGCAGTCCACCAGCCGGTGGATCCGCCGACCGAAGCCTTGAGGCGCAGGAGGACTGCTTTTGGGGAGTCTCGAGGGGAGCCACGCTGCCGCTCCATGGGGCCCCATGCTAGGTGGCCTTGTGTGGGGCGGTATAGTCGCGTGGCTTGTTCGGGAGGGAAGGGATCGTCGCTGTGCCGCGCAATGATCGGAATGCGACTGAATGCGGGTGTGGCAGCGGCCTACGCTGCGCCGGCATGAACCGCCGTCGCGCTCTGGCAACGATCGGGGCTTTGGGCGCTGGCTCCATCCACGCCGGCCGTGCGCCGAAGCCACACCGGATGAAGCCGCAGGTGGATGACGTGCTGGTGCATGCCTTTGGCGAGCGCGCCGGCGTTCCCATCGTCGCCGGCGAGGTTGGCGCGGCGCCGCTCAATGCCTTTCCCAAGGCCCCCGACGGCGTGGTTCGAGACGGTTCCCTGCACAACCAGCTCCTCTTGCTGCGGCTCGAGGAGGAGGCGATGACCGCCAAGACGCAGCGCTATGCCAGCGGCCCCTTCGTCGCCTATTCCGCCTCCTGCACCCACACTGGCTGCGAGGTGAGCGGCTGGCTGCCGGAGGAGAAGAACCTCGTCTGCCCTTGCCACGGCTCCCGCTTCGACATCGCCGATGCGGCACGCGTGGCTTTGGGGCCCGCGCCGAAGCCGCTCGCGATGCTGCCTATCGAGCGAACCGGCGAGCTTTTTCGCGTCACCGGCACCTTTTCGCGCCGGGTAGGCCCCGAACCGCTCTAGACGAAACCGAAACTCAAAAGCTCCGACTCCGAGGAGGAAACCATGCAACGATCGCATCTCCCACTGCTCGCCAGCGCCGCCTTCATGGCGTGCCTCGGGGGTGTGGCCAACGCCGTGGACTACAGCCCGGTGACGGATGCCCGCCTCGTGAGCCCGGAACCGCACAACTGGCTGATGTATCGGGGCACCTACGATTCCCACGGCTACAGCCCGCTGTCGCAGATCAACACCGAGACGGTGGCGAACCTGAAGCCGCTGTGGATGTTCTCCACCGGCCTCCGGGAAGGCCATCAGGCTCCGCCCGTGGTGAACGACGGCGTCATGTTCATCACCACGCCCAACAACCACCTCATTGCCCTGGACGCCCGCACCGGCGAGCAGATCTGGAAGTACGTTCGCGACCTGCCGGAAGACCAGGTGCAGATGCACCCCACCAACCGCGGCGTGGGCCTCTACGGCAACCTCGTGTACATGGCCACCGTCGACTGCTTCGTGATCGCCCTCGACGCCGCCACCGGCGAGCTGGTGTGGGAGCAGGAGATCGAGGACTACTCCGCCGGCTACTACATGACCCTCGCGCCGCTGGTGGCGGATGGCAAGGTGATGGTGGGCGTTTCTGGCGGCGAATGGGGCATCCGCGGCTTTGTCGCCGGGCTCGATGCCGAGAAGGGCGACGAACTCTGGCGCACCTTCACCATTCCGGGCCCCGGAGAGCCGGGCCACGAAACCTGGCAAGGCGATACGTGGAAGACCGGCGGCGTTCCGGTCTGGCTTACCGGCTCCTATGACCCAGAAACCAACCTCTCCTATTGGGGCACCGGCAACGGCGGCCCGTGGATGGGCGACGCCCGCCCTGGCGACAACCTCTACGCCACTTCCCTGCTCGCCATTGACGTCGAAACCGGCGACCTCACCGGCTATCACCAGTACCACTGGAACGACTCCTGGGACTGGGACGAAGTGTCCGCCCCGCTGCTGATCGACTTCCTGCGCGATGAACGGACGGTGCCGGGTCTCGTCCACCCGGGCCGCAACGGCTACCTCTGGTTCCTCGAGCGCGACGGCAACGACATCGGCTTCGTCGATGCCCAGCCCTACGTCAAGCAGGATGTATTCACCTCCCTCGACCCCGACACCGGCCGCCCCACCTACGACGACGCCAAGAAGCCCGGCATCGGCAAGGGCGTCACCTTCTGCCCGTCGCTGTGGGGCGGCAAGGACTGGCCGCCGGCCGCCTTCAGCCCGCGCACCCGCCTGCTTTACATCCCCGCCAACGACAACGTGTGCTCGCACATGGAGGGCATCGAGGTCGAATACCGTCGCGGGCGCGAGTTCATGGGCTCGAACCCCGAAGTCGCGACCCTTGTCGTGGCGGAGGGCGCGGAAACCATCGGCGAGTTGCAGGCGTGGGACGTAGACACCGCCGAGCAGAAGTGGAGCGTGAAGTTCGAGAACCACAACTGGGGCCCGGTGCTGGCGACCGCGGGCGATCTCGTCTTCATGGGCGGCACCGGCGATCGCTACTTCCGCGCCTTCGACGCCAACTCAGGCGATCTCCTCTGGCAGCAGCGCACCAACTCCGGCATCACCGGCGTGCCCTCCACCTACATGGTGGACGGCAAGCAATACGTCGCCGTGCTTTCCGGCTGGGGCGTGGACGCCGAGCGGGAACAGGCGGCGCTGCAGGCATTGGGGCGCACGTCGGTCACGGTGCCCCAAGGCGGCGTGCTGTGGGTGTTTGGGCTCGAATGACGGGAGATGGACGTGGAAGATAGCGGAGCGGGCACGGCGATGGACGAAGCGCAGGAACTCAGGCGTTATCTCTACGACTTGCAGGGATACCTCGTCGTCGAGAACGTGCTGAGCGAAGAGCAGGTGGCGGAGCTCAACGCAATTCTCGACGGCGAACTGCCGGGTTTCCCTGACGACTGGCGCGAGCGGGCCAAGAGCGCGCCACAGGGGCTCTACAACTTCTATCGCTTCGGCGCGGCTGGTGGTTCGCACGGCACGCACGCCGGCTTCCTGCAATACGGCAAGCCGTTCTGCGACCTGATGGACCATCCCCTGACGATGGAGATGATGCGCTTCCAGCTCGGCGACTGCTTTCGCCTGGACCGCATCTTCGGCATGCGGATGCGCGAGGGAATGCCCAGCGGAAGGCTGCATTCGGACTACGGCCCGTCGCACCCGTTTACCGGCGCCACCCCCGGCCACATCTACCCGCAGCCCGGCCACCAGGCACGACACGGCTTCGCCGTCGCCGCCTTCAACCTCACCGACAGCGGCCCGGAAACGGGGGGCCTGTGCTGCATCCCCGGCAGCCACAACACCCACATCCGCCTGCCGCAAAGCATCCGCGACGGTAGATACGACGATGTGGTATGCGTGCCCAAGGCGCCGGCCGGCAGCGTGACCTTCTTCACCGAAGCCACCACCCACGGCACCCTCGCCTGGACCGGCAACCACGAGCGCCGTTCGCTGCTCTACAAGTACTGCGCCTCGCAACTCGTGTGGTCCCGCGCCCGCGTGACCCCACCGGAAGGCATCGACCTAACGCCGCGCCAAGAGCGGCTCTTGGAGGAACCGGCCGGCGCGCATTGGTTTTTCAAATCCATCTTTGATGAGGAAGTGGCATAGCGGGGAAAGCCCGATACACGGGCACGAGCGTTTCCGGGACTTTGGAGGGAAGGCATTCTGCCTTCCCTAAGCGCCGCACGTCCCTTAATCCAACGAGCGCGTGCCGAAGCGATACACGGTGGTCGTCTCATAGACCTGGCCCGGGCGCAGCACGGTGGATGGGAACGATGGCTCGTTCGGGGAGTTGGGAAAGTGCTGCGTCTCCAAGCACAGCCCGCTGTGTTTCGGGTAGGCGACGCCGCCGGTGCCAACGAGGCTCCCATCGAGATGGTTGCCGGTGTAAAGCTGCACGCCGGGCTGGTCGGTGAGCACATCCATGACGCGGCCGCTCCTCGGCTCGAACACCGTAGCGGCCAGCGCCAGTGCCCCGCCCTCTCCGTCGAGCACGTAGTTCACGTCGTAGCCGCTGGAGGCACGCATCTGCGGATGTTCCGCATCGATACGCTCCCGCAACGTGCGTGGGCGGCGGAAGTCGAACGGCGTCTCTGCTACGGACGCGATTTCTCCTGTGGGAATGGCCTCATCGTCGGCCGGCGTGTAGCGCTCGGCGTGGATGGTGACTTCGTGGTCGAGCACGGAACTTCTGCCACCGTCCGCCAGGTTGAAATAGCTGTGATTGGTTAGGTTCACGACGGTCGCCCGATCCGTCTCGGCGCGATAGTCAATGCGGAGCTCGTTGGCGTCGTTCCACGAATAGGTCACGGTCGTCGTCAACGTGCCGGGATAGCCTTCCTCCCCGTCGGGGCTGACGTAGGTAAACGCAACGCCGTCCCCTGTATCTGTCGGCCCGCCCCGCCACACCACCTTGTCAAAGCCGCGAATGCCGCCGTGCAGGGAGTGCGCACCGTTGTTCCGGGCCAGCCCATAGGCCACGCCGTCAAGCTCGAATCGCGCCCCGGCGATGCGATTCGCATAGCGCCCGGTGATGGTGCCGAAGAACGGATTGCCCGCGACATAGGCGTCGAGACTGTCGAAGCCGAGCGCCACATCCCCCAGCCGACCCTCCCGATCCGGCACCCGAATGCGCACGACGATGCCGCCGTATTCGATGATCTGAACTTCGGCCCCTCCCGCATTCGCAAGCGCGAACAACCGCACCGCCTGCCCGTCAACCTCGCCCCAATCCGTCACCGTCAGCGAACGCTCCGCCGCAGCGACCCCGCACCCAACGCACACCCCCAGCGCCAGCAACCACCGACAAGGAAACCGCCTCGCCAACTCGATGCACTTCATTCCAACTTCCCAAGTCCGTCAGCCCCATCGCACAGTAACCGCCGCCAACCGTCAAGCAGGGTCACGCCGCATTCGTGACAGCGGCATGCCCTCGAAGGTCGCTCTCCAAAGGCGGCTGCACCGTGAGGGCTGGCGTACCATGCAGGTCCGGCCACACAAGGAAGGACCCATGGAATTCCGAATCGGTCACGCTGCCGTCCTCGCCCTCGCATTCGCCGCCTTCTCCTCCTCCGGTCACGACTGGTATCCGTCGGAGCATGGTGCCGACGACACCTTGGGAGCCGTCAACCATCTCACCCCCGAAGGCGTGGTCCGCGCCGCTAAGCTCGTGAAGACCGGCAAGACCTACCCGCTCGGCGTCGTCACCGGCTGGGAAACCCCCGCCTATCCGCCGCGCCACTACGCCATCACCGTCATCCAGCCGGGACAAGACAGCGGCCCGACGATGGGTGCAAACCTCGCCACCGGCAACGACGACCTGCTCTACACCTGGATGGGCATCGGCAGCCAGCTCGACGGCCTCGGCCACATGGGCATCAACCACGAGTACTACAACGGCCTCACCCCACCCGATTTCGTCACGCCGAAGGGACTCACCAAGCTCGGCACCCACGAAATCCCGCCCATCGTCACCCGCGGCGTGCTGCTCGACATGACGCAGCGCTTCAACGCCAATCCTGTCCCGGCGGGAACGGCATTCAACACCGAAGACATTCAGGCGCAGGCCGAAGCCCAGGGCGTCGCCATCGGCAAGGGCGACGTGGTGCTCTTCCACACCGGGTGGTTGAATGTCGAAGACCCGGTGGAGTTCATGTCCGGCGAACCCGGCCTCGGCCTCGAAGGCGCCAAATACCTGGCGAGCTTGGACATCGTTGCCGTCGGCGCAGACACCTGGGGGCTCGAGCCTGTGCCGGGGGAAGACCCGGAGCTCGTGTTCCCCGTCCACCCGGAACTGCTCGCCAAGAACGGCATCTACATCCTCGAGAACATGGACGTGCGCGCCTTGGCCGCCGACGAAGGCTGGGAGTTCCTCTTCGTTCTCGGCCAACCCCGCTTCGAGGGCGCCGTGCAGGCGGTGATCAACCCGGTAGCGATCCGCTAGCGCCCTAACGGGCGCGTTGGCAGTTCGCTGCGCGAACTGCTGGCCTTCGTGCTCGCATGCGCTCGCAGCTACGGCTAGGAGCCAGCGCCGTTTCTACGGCGTAGTTGCATAGAATGTCCGTAACTCCTTATTTTTGCACAGTATTTCTACGTTTAGTGGCTCTTCGATCCCACCATCGATCACCTTCCGGAGCCGCGACACCGAGGTGCCCGAAGGTGCTCCGCGACGCCGCCTGAAGCCCCCCACCACACGCCGCTGACGCCGCCCGTCACCAGCACGCTCCGTTCCGGTCGGTCGCCAGACGTCCGATACCCACCAGCGCACCACTCCACGGTCCGCCTCCCAGATAGAACAACCACGCGGGCGGTGCGGGCGGTTCCGCCATCGTCTATGTCTTGTACTCGTTGCCGCTCGGCATCACCAGCACAGGCCGCTCGAACGTGCTGCCCATCAGAAGGTACTCCTCGTAGCGGAGCCCGAACGTCGTCCGTCCGTCCGCCAACAGCGTCTGCACGATCTCGGCCTGGCCGTGCGGGTTCGTGAGGCTGAACACGACACTGCCGCCTCCGTCATTCTCGAACCTCAGCCGGAACTCCGAGTACTGCTCTGGGTTGCCTGCCAATCTCGAACTGCTCGATGTCGTCGTCGTGGGTCCTGCCGTCCCACCAATCGGCCACGTAATCCGCCGTCAGCACCTTGACGCCGTAATGGACCTTGATGTACTCGATGGCGAGCGTCCCACGCAACGGTTCCTTGGACCCGACGCCCTCCGGCATGTCTTTCACCGTTCCACCTCTTGGCCGTCTACCATAATGAGCCAGCTCGCGGACCACGTCATCCCGAGTGCCGAATGGGCCCGTGGGCACACCCCGTGTCTTCCGGTACCTAGCCACCGCGTCCTCGGGGAACCGGACTTCCCCGACTCTCCCCGTCGCCACCTCGTCCCGCGTCACGACCCGGGCCACATCCCCGAGCGATCCTACGTACAGCCAATCGTGCGTCAACGCCTGCCGCCGCGGATGCCAGACCACCCGGAATTCCTTCTGGCTGCGGTAGGCCGTGCTCTTGCGCATGAACGGCTTCATCGGAATTCCCGCCGTTCCAAGGACCACGTAGTGATCCGCGTATTCGACGAAGTCGTGGCCGAATATGTCCCGCTGGCCGCGCAGCAACCGGCCGCTCGCCGACGCCAGCAAGGCCACGAACCGTTCCGGATCGGTAATCTCGACCGCCGCCGTCTCGTCGAACTCGTCGAACAGCTCGAGGGTCAGGTCGGTGGTCAGCGACAGGATCCAATACGAGTCTTCAATCGTGGTGCGGAACGTCGTCTCCTTACCGCCTACCAAACCGTCGCCGGACTCCGACCGCACGTCCACCTGGAACCCCTTCGGGACGTTCCCCGTTTCCAGCACCTCCGACGCGGAGGCCCTGATGGATTGGGTCTGTTCGTCGTCGCGACGTGTCTCCGTCAGCGCCTCGTCTTTAAAGCTCGTTGACGACGAGACGCGCACGACGCCGGATTCCACCATCCGCCGGCACGCGTCCAGCGGCATGTAGCGAAAAAGACGTTTGACCGGCAACTCTTTGCGCCCGACGTCGGGCACGAACTCCCACTTCTTCAGCACGCGGCATCGTCCCCCGCGCGTGTCCCGTCCCACTCGCCCACCGTCACCTCGCCGGCCCTACGCGCTGCATCCGGACGCCGAGCCGCCCTGCTGACGCCTGCGTGCGAACCTGAGGCCGCCGCGGTCGAGGCGCTGCGCCGTCTTCAAATGCAGCCATAGGTCACGTCGCTTTCCTCCAACCTAGCACATAGATTTATGTGTGCAACTTCGACCACTTCCGGTCTCCTGCCGGATTCCCATACAGCCTGCGCCGGATTCGCAAACAGCGGCGAACCATGCCGGCCCGCGCCTACCACGCGCCGCGAAGTCTGTCCGATCCCCGCTTCCTGCAAAGAGCCCATGCGTGCGCCAGCGCGCCTTCCGACACCTGCACCGCGTTGACGACCACCCCCGTCCCTCGCGATGCCAGCCAAGGCAACCGAGCACCGCAGAACCGCACGTGCCCTCCGATCGGGGGCGGTGACCTCCATCCTGCGCAATACCGAAACAACGAATGTCCGTCGTCTGCCCGCCAGCCTGCCACGCGTGCTCGGGCGGTCAACCTGCCGGTTCTCCGCTCCGCTCCGACCTCGCTGGCGCGAGGTGACCGCCCTGCGCGCGCGTGCCGCCCGTCCAGGCACCGACGCACCCCGCGTCGCAACCCTGAACGGAGAACCACATGGACCCCAGCATTCTCATCGCCCACTGGAGCGGCAGGCTCCCCAAGGGCTTCGTCCCGCCCGCCGTCGCTGACAAGAACCTGCCGACCTGCAGGCACAAACGCTGCCGCAACAAGGTCGCCGTCAAGCGCGACGGCACCCCGGCGCACGCCTGCCAGCGGTGCCTCGATCGCCGGGCGGCGTCATGCCGACGGAGGAGGGCCGCGCTGGTCGCCGACGGCGGCTGCCGGCGCTGCGCCTACCGCAAGCGGGCGGAAGGCGACTTTCTCTGCCAACGGTGCCGCGAGGAACGCAACGCCGAGCGCGACCGGAAGCGCCAGGACGCCCTCGACGCAACGTCCGTCGACGACTTCGCCGCACAGCCCGAACGCGTCCACAGGGCAAGCGACCTCGACTGCGGCGTCAGCCCGTGGAATGCCCGCAGGCCCCGCGAGGCCAGCGCCGCCTACTGGTCGCCGAATCCGGATCCCCACCGCGTCCTCGATCCCGACTGGGACACCTACCGTCGCTTCCGGCGCTGCTGACCCGAGCGCGGTCCGCCGGTCCCGCCTCGGGCCGGCGGACCGCGCAACGCAGCCCGTCCGCCACGACCGGGCCGCCCTCACGTTCTCCGCCACGCGCCTGGCGCTGCGCCGGTCTCCACAGCGCCGTGACCGGGCGGCGCGTGAGGCCGGGGGCTGGCAACTCGCTCCGCTCGCTCTTGCCAGCCCCCTGCACGCGCCGCCCGCGCGACATGCCGCACACGCGCCGGAAGCAGTGTCGCTTCTCCGGTACGCACCCTCCTCCGCAGCGGCGAGACGCCGCCCCGGACGACGCCCGATCCCGCTCCGGAGCCGCACGCTGGGGCAAAGCCACGTCCGTGGCGTTGGCCCCAGCGTGCGGCTGAAGATGCCGCGACCTCGCGCAGCCGATCCCGCGCAGGGGGCTCCGTGCGGCGCACCTGGCGCAGCATTCGCCACCTACCGCGGCGGTAAGAACAAACTGCTTGGCAAGCCCGCTTTCGACCGCGCACAATCCCTCCCGAAGCCAAAACCCACCCTCCCTTCGGAGGCTCTGGTCAGACGCCGGGATCTGCAACCCGGACCGGAACCCCACCGGCCAAATCGGGAGTGCTGCGCGACGCAGCGTCAACAGCCCACCCGGCTGCCCAAGCCAGGAGAGTCGCAGGATGCGACGTCGCCGCCAGACCGCAGGTCCGGCGGCATCGGACACCGAAGGTGTCCCGACAGAACGCGTGATCAGTGCCGGCGTTGTCCGCGAAGGACGAACGGGTGCGAATGGGGGCTGCGGGAAAACCGCGAGCCTCGCTCAGCGCGGCCGATGCGCAAGCCATCGGCCGATGCGAGGGTTACTTACAAATGGGTCCGACAGCTTGCACGCGCACGGAGAGACGCCGGTGGACGACTTCGACGCCGCCGCCGAGGTGGCGAGACTGAAGCGCGAGGCGCGCGAGAGCCGCCAGCGCCCCTACCGACCGTCACGGCTCGACCGGCACGCCCACGAGCTGCTGGCGCTGGCCGACGCCGGCGCCAGCGCCTCGGACCTCGCGCGCTGGCTGCGCGAGCGGCGGGTGCGCGTCCACCCCACCACCGTCCTCCGCTGGCTTCGGCGCAACGGCGCCCGCTGACCGCAGCGCCGCCGGCCGTGCCGAAGTTCCGCTCCCCGAAGCCACCGGAGCGCCAGGCGCGGGACGTCGTTGGCGCCCTGGTCAACCTGGGCGCCCTGCGCCGCAACCCGGGACGGCCCGCGTCGCTGCGCACCGTCGACAACTACCGCGACTGCCTGGTGCAGGTCGCCCGCCGGATCGCCGCCGACGGCCGGGAGCTTCGGGACCTCACCCCGGAGACCGCCGAGGCGTACCTTCGGAGCCGCGCCGGCGACCTTGGGCAGAAGGTCCTCGACATGCACCGGCAGGCGCTGCAGGCCACGCTGGCGCACGTCTCGCGCCGCCTGCCGCAGGGGAAGCGGCTCGAGGTCGTCCGCTCCGAGAGGCCCGGCCGCTATCGCGGCCGCGCCTACACGCCAGCGCAGGTGCGCCGTGTCGCGGCGGCGCAGACGCCGCGCAACGCCCTCGCCACGCTGATCGCCCACGCCGCGGGCCTTCGCGCCCACGAGCTGCTGACGCTAGGCCGGCCCGCCGAGCAGCCGGCCGATCCGCGCCCGGCGCTAGAGAGCAAGTTCGCGGGACGCCCCGGCGTCGACTACACGGTCGTCGGCAAGGGCGGCCTCGTCCGCGCCGTCCGTCTCCCGGATCATCTTGCCGGCCGCCTGGAGGCACGCCGCCGTAAGGAACCGGCGGCGGTGACCGACCGCGGCATCCGGTACCGGTCCCGCTACGACGTCGGCGGCGGCCGCGCCTGGGGCGCGAGCTTCTCCGCCGCGTCCATCCGGGCGCTGGGCTGGAGCCGGGGCGCGCACGGGCTGCGGCACTCGTACGCCCAGGAGCGCACCGAGGAGACGAAGCGCCTGCTGCCCCGCAACGCCGCGCGGGAAACCGTGAGCCAGGAGCTGGGGCACTTTCGCGCCAGCGTCACCGACGCGTACCTGAAGTGACGCGGCTGCTCGTTGCACTCTCTCCGGAGCAGGTCGACGCCCTTGACCGGCTCATGGCGGAACGTGGCGATTTCGTGACCGGCGTCGGCCGCCAGCGGGCGCGCGCCGTCGGACCGCTGCTGCTGCGCGGCGTCGAGCTGGTCGACGATAACCGACGCCTGCGCGAGGAGCTGGAGCGCTCGCGCCAGCGCGAGCGGACGCTTCACGACGACGTCGCGGCCGAGCGGCAGCTGAGCCGGAACGCCGAGGCGGGCCGCGACCGGACGCTGAAGGCACTGAAGGCCGAACGCGACCGGCACGCCCGGACTCGCTTCCGCCTGCGCAACGCCCGCGCCGCCGCCGCGCGGTTGCGAGCTTCCCGCGATGCCGCACTCTGAGCTACCCCTTGGCAAAAGACCCCTAAGCCCACGTCCAACGCTCTCGTTAAGCTGCGAGATGGCGTCCCGTACAACGGCAGGACCACTGCAAAGTGTTTGGCATTCGTCCCTCTGCCGCACTCGAACCCGTCGGAGTTGGCATGGGAAGCAACGAAAGCCGCGTCCCTTTATGATGTGGAGTTTTCGTCTGCCCGCCATTCGCTGGCCTCCGAGAAGAAGCTTGGACGACCTCATATGAACAAGGACGATGGCAACTGGCTGGTTGGTGTCCATCCTCTCGACGTAGCGCCCACTCCCCAAGAACTTGCGAACATCGCATGGGCCCTAAATCGCGCAGGCCTGAGAACGCCCAGCCTGCATCTCACAGCCGAAGATGCACGTGCCGTGGCACTTGGCCTTCTGATCGCACTTCGAAATGGCGATCCGCAACGCCGATGGATGGCCGTTTGGAGCCAAGAACTCGGTCCGAATGTCGACGGCGACGTTGATTTCCTGACCACCGACGATCTGCCCGACCAATGAGACGTGTGCCTGTCCGCTTGCCTAAGGGACCGGGGCGTCAACCTCCAGGAGCTACCACCACCCGTCGCCTTACCGACGCGACAGAAAGTGCAGTTGGCAACTCCTGACGTTCCTTAAACCCCTAGCGGCGAGCCCGACGGTCCGAGCGCCGCGGGCGCCCGACCCACACGTCTCCGATATTGTCGCCGCCCCACACTACAGGTTGTAGCTGCTCGCCACCCATCCCTCGCGCGCCATGACGGCCGAAAGCCGGCGCCTCTTGTGCCCCATCAGGGCGCCACCGTGCCTCGCAAGCGTCTCAGAGTGTGGGCGCGCCGCCATGGCAACGACGTCGAGACACGCCACGCCGGCGATCACCTTCCCACCAGCAACGAAGCCGTACCCCTAGCGAAACTATGCGGGGAAACTAGGGGATGGGACACGGACGCGAGACCGAGGCCTGCCCGCACCAGTCATCTGACACCACGGATCCAGCATCATGGAATGAGGAGGGAGTTGACCCAACAGGCGCTCTATCCGAACGCCGACTCTTCCAGCAAGAACTCGTACAGGGGTTTGCGATGTCCTGTACTAGCGAGCATCTTCCCGGCATTGCGAAAAAAGTCCGCAAGCCAAAGACGCTCCGAACTCATCACGCAGTTGCGCCATCCCGACCCACCAAGAAACTCCTCCAGGCCGGCATCGAACTGGCGCAGAAATGTGTCTAGAACGATCGTGAGGTCAGTAATCGCCCAAGGCAGACGAGGGCAGTCCAGCTGATCAAAGATCTCGTATCGGGGAGTGCACCCGGAGGGAAGTGATAGGAGCGAGTTGTTGAGTTGCCCCCCGAACTGCATGTGTGCGACCGGCGTGCTTCCCCCGGCCACGGTTCTGTCAAAGTCGAAGTGGAACCGCCGGACAACGTGATTCTCTTCGGCGACCAGATACGGCCGACCCGCCACGGCTGCCGAACTTTCCTCAGCTCGAAATATGATCACGACCGTTAGGACTTGACGCTCTAGACAGCCCTTGTGGAAGACGATCTCCCCTCCAAAGTGCAACTCGCTCTCGCCTCGAGCGCCGCAAATGCCCCGATCCAGCAGCGCGACTCTCCAGTTTGGCTCAAGCGAAAGCCGGAAATCACCTTGTCCTCGATGCGCTTGCAGGGACTGAAGCAGTTGTCGCGCCCCATCGGCAAGTGCAGGTGCCTTAGCTGCCGCCCGACTGAAGGCAAGTGCCTTGCACATTTCCACCAGTTGGGTGCGGTACTGGCCACTTTTCTCGCGCAGTCCCACGGCAACTAAGAACTGAAACTCCGCACGACATCGAAGCCAACCGGGTTGTCCATGTCCTGCGCCTCACGGCTGCACCGCCAGTGCACGGCAGCCTCGACCGTCTGATCCTCCTCGTCGAAGCCCACTGACTCGGGCCATTCCTCTCCGCAGACCCTGCAGACTGCCCGCTCATCCGCAGGTACATGGAAGTGTGCAGCGGTTGACTGCGCCAACGTGGATGGTGACGACAGCACTATCACCCCGTTGCTTGCCTTCAGAAGTCTTCCTACCAACGCTTGGCGCCACAGCATCATTGGCGCGGTTCTCTGAAAGATCCCCCCGTAGTACGCACCCTCCAGATCAAGCGCTGGGCCGAGTACTTCCTTGAAGTACGTCTCCGTTGTTCCGAGCATAGTTGCCGCCATCAACTCGTCAACAAGCGGCCCGCGCACCCTATGTAGGACCGACCGCACCCAACGCGCAATCGCGCGGCGTCGACTCGGTGCGAGCTTCATTTCATCGGAGTCCAGCGTAGACTCGTTGCGCAGTACCGTACCCACCGAGTGCCTAACAACCTCGCGCACCACGACGTTACTTTCCTCTGGTACATCCAACAGGTCCACAACGGTCGCGACCAGGCGACGCTCGTCGTCTTTCGCCCCCTCGGCGGCGTTTCGTTGCGCGTCGAGCGCCCTTCCTAGCCGCCTGTAGTCTCTAGCGTCGCTGAGCAGGAACGCGCCTCCGAGACTGTCCGTCAATTGCGTGTGCGTCAGCACCCAGTCGATCGACTCGTCCATGTTGCCGGCCTGCCGCCTACTCGCCACGCCACTGACGAGATACGCCGGTACGTCCTTCAGTCCCTCGATGCCAAGTGCCACCCCGCGAAGGCTCACGCCATCGCGCGCGAAGAGAGGCGTTTCCTTGTTCGGATGGCTTCGCATCCCGAGTCGAAAGTCGATGAGAAGCAGGTCTGGCGTCCGTTCGTTGCCAAGATTCGACGCATGTGCCTCGAAGTCCGCCGGATGTATGGCCACTAACCGCAGCTCTCCACCCGCCTGGCGTTGCAGCGCCTTCCGCTCTCCTTCGCGGGGCCCGGTGTGATTCGCATGATCGTCGTCTACCCACCAGACCGTCACCGTGTCATTTTGGTACGACACGGCTAGCTGCTCCGCACCTTTGTCACCGGTAGGGTCACGCGGACGGCCAGCGACCAACCATCGGGCTTGCCGAATTGAACCGCACCGCCATAGTCCTCGCAGATGCCGTTCACAATCGATAGTCCAAGACCCGAGCCACGAGCAAGTGCAGTAACTGTGGACGACCCGATGCGTGCCTCCATCGAGGGGTAAATCAGGTCTGCCGGGTCGGAACAGAAAGGTTCCAGCACCTCATCCCAATGTTGCTCCGGAAGTCCGACGCCTTGGTCACGCACCTCGAAAACAAAGGTATTCCGGCGCTGACGAGCCGCAAGCTTGATGGACGCCCCGGATCGGTGCGCGGCCAAGCAGGACTTGATCGCATTGGAGTAGAGGTTGACCATGATGGAGACCAGTTCTGCCTCGAACATCCGGGGCGACTTTAGCTCCGGACTGCAGGCGATTTCCACGTTGATGCCCGCTTCTGCCGTTGTGAAATGCGTACCCGCCACGATCTTCTTGACCCGTTCGCGTACGTAATGGCGCTTCGGTTTCGACTGCCTGGCGCTTGTGACGACCCCGAACAAGCCGGACATTTCGTCGAAGTTCTTCGCGGTCTCCCGCATCGACTTTGCGATCGCCAACGCCTCCGTCTTCTCGTCGATGGGCAGATGCTCGGCCATCGCATCGATCCGGAGGGCGTTGCTCCCGAGGCTGCCGATGAGCGCATTGACCTCGTGTGCAAACGTGAAAAGCAGCGGCCCCGTTGAAGCGAGCGTCCGTAGCACACCGATTTCGGAATCGAGCTCTCGAAAGCGAGCGTGAATGACGTCCTCGGCCTTCTCGACCACCCCCGCGTCGGTGTCGAGTGCGTCGCCCCGCGAGGCTTTCTCGGCGTGGTCTGCCAGGAAGTCCAGCGCGCTCATCACGACCGCCGTGCCTGACCCGTCCGCGCCTCGCGCCGGTCTCCCGTCCGAAACGGCCTGGACAAAATCCCTCTCCGCGGCCCTTGCCTTCCCCCGCTCGTAACGATTCCGGGCCTGAGCGTAGTAGATCGTCATCCACTCAATCGCCAGACGAACGAAGTCCACGAGTTCGCGTAGGCTGTCGGTCTCGACAAAGCCCTCCCTGTTCATTTTGATCTGTAGCGTGCGACCAGCGGTACCGCCGATCTCGACCCTACCGAGCAGGTTTTCGTTCCTTGGGCGCAGCAAGGGTGTTCGAGAGTCGAGACCCAGCTGCGACGCAATCCGGTTCAGGCCGGCGTGCGAAAAGGAGCCCTTGCGCGCCGCCGCGTCACGATCCAGTCCTAGCCAATCGTCTCCGCGCTCACCCATTGGAAACACGCGGAACGCCTCGTAGTAGACCCGCACACCCGCCTCTTCTCTAAGCTGTGCCAGCACGGTCTTCGTCAAAATCCGCTTGTTCCGCACCAACTCGTAGGCTTCCCCACTGACGAAGTAGCCAATGTCGCAAGAAACACCTGATAGGCCGTGGAATCGAACGTCCGACGTCCAGTGCTTCTCCCCCTCGAGGTAGTTGCCGCGTAACTTCAACGATGCGCGTCCGTCACCCAGCACTGTACCTTGCAGTCGGCCCCACCCGGAGTCCACGAGCTGGTCGAGCACCAACCCTTCGCCTTCGTCGAATCTCCCCGCCCGAAGTTCAATTGAGAAGCCCGGGTCTGGCTCGAAGTTGCGGCGGCGCACCTCGCGGGCCAGCGTCAGCCAGCTGATGCTTCGTCTCAGGGTGTTGAAATCGCGTTGAGGCCACGCATCCCTGAGGCCAACGAGTTCTAGAGTCGTCCCCGGCACGGCGACCGCGAGCGTTTCGCTTCGATACTGGCACGGAATCCCCGTCAGGGTTGTTCCGGCGCGGAAGTCAGCCCAGTCAAAGTCCACGGTTGTTCGTTCGTAACCCGTAGTGGTTTCGGCTACGGTGGTTAGAACGAGCTCCGCGGCCAACCGCTGACACGCGAAGCGCCCGATGCCCTTGTTGCCCGTCTTGGGGCGCCCGAATCTCGGCGAAAACGGTTCGCGCACCTTGTTTGACGTAGCGATCCGCATCCAACACGCATCAACGTCGCTAAAGCGCATACCATGGCCATCGTCGCTCAACACGATGGCTCTGACCGGTTCTCCGGTCTCGGAATCCGTAGTTTCGCGAAACTCTATGGAGATGGACGAGGCGTCTGCGTCGTACGCGTTCTTCACCAGTTCGGCGAGTGCCACATGATTCCGAGTTACAAGGCGTTCGCCAAGCTCTCCAACCAACTGGCTGTCCACGCTGAAGCGCAACGCGTCGGGTCGCGTCTCCACACCAGATTCGGCCACTCTCTCTTGCTCCGCCCCCGGCTATCGCATTTTGCTTGCGACGTACCTACCAACCATACGTCAGTCTAGCGCACTGCCGTCCCCTTGCCCCCACGAGCGACGGGAATCCCGCCTCCGCAGTGCGACAACGACGCCTGCGGACATCCACCACTCCGTTCGATGACTAGCGGCGCGCCCCTCTCGTCGGAAACCTGCGTGCCCCCCATTCCATCCGTGAAACGGAGTACAATCCGAGCATGCCATGTTCAGAATTACAGGGTCGTCCTGCACGGGGTTGCTTCACCATCTCCCCCGGCCGACCTCGGTCCGTCTCACGTTGTTGACGGCAGGAGGCGCCCAGATTGCCCGCGCCCGTCGTGGATACTGATCGGCTTCGAAAGGCGCGCGGTGCCTACTTCACGCCGCCGGCCATCGCGAGGTACCTCACAGATTGGGCCGTCCGAACTCCCGACACCACCGTCCTCGAACCGTCGTGCGGCGAGGCCAGCTTCCTACTTGCCGCGGCCGAGAGACTCAAGGGACTCGGAGCGAATCCCGCATCATGGAGCGACCAGCTCCACGGCGTAGAAATCTACGATAGTTCGGCTGAGAGTGCAGAAAGGAGTCTGTGTGCCTCTGGCTTCGATCCCCGCATCACCGTCGGCGACTTCTTCGACCACTGGCCCTCGATTGCCTATGATGCGGTCGTTGGTAATCCCCCCTTCGTGCGCTACCAGAACTTCACTGGCGCCGCACGCGCCCGGGCGTTGGAAGCCGCCCTTGCGCAGGGGGTCAGGCTATCCGGGCTAGCCAACGCTTGGGCCAGCTTCGTCGTCAAGGCTGCACTCCACCTTAAGCCCCAGGGAAGACTCGCGCTGGTTCTGCCTGCGGAGTTGCTGACCGTGAACTACGCGCGGGAGGTACGTCGTTTCCTGCTCCGGCGGTTCTCGCGCGTCCGGCTGATCTTGTTCGAGAACCTCGTCTTCCAGGGCGTACAGGAAGAGGTCGTGCTTCTTCTCGCCGAGGGGTACGGGGGAGCGCGTTTCCTTGAGGTTCATCAAACTCGGGACATGCAGTCGCTGGACTCCGTGGACGTGGCAGATTGGACTTCGCACGCGCCCATGGACGACGCGAAGTGGACCCCAGCACTCGTGCAAACGGATGCCTTCGCGACATACCGTGAGCTGATCGCTGACAGATTCGAAAACCTCGGCGTGTGGGGGTGCGTCTACTTGGGGGCCGTCACTGGCAACAACCGGTTCTTTTCGCTCACCCTCGCGGAAGCCGCCGAACGCGGACTCTCGGAGGATGATGTGGTTCCTATTTCCCCGCCCGGGACCCGTCATCTCCGAGGCCTCTCGTTCACGAAGGCCGCATGGCGCCAACTCGCCGAAGCAGGTGCTCGATGCATTCTGCTCCATCCCCGCGGCACGCCATCCGATGCGGCGAATGCGTACATCCAAGAGGCGGCGGATACCGGTGTCTGCGATGCGTACAAATGCCGGACGAGGAAACCGTGGTGGCGCGTTCCCCTTGTCGACACGCCAGATCTCTTCCTCACCTACATGAATCACGACCGCCCGCGCCTTGTTGCGAACTCCGGTCGACTGGAGATTCTGAACTCCGTCTACGGCGTAGCCCTTGTCCCTGGGAGGAAGCGTCTGGGAAACCAAACCCTTCCGCTAGCCTGCCTCAACAGCATTACCCTCCTCGGTAGCGAAATCGTCGGTCGTGCATACGGTGGCGGCTTGCTGAAGATGGAACCTAGGGAGGCTGACAAGCTTCCCGTCCCTTCCCTAGCTTGCGTGAAACGCACGGAAGACGCCCTCATGGCCCTGAAGCCGCAGCTGGCGCGCCACCTCCGTCGCGGCGACGTTGCCGCGGCCGTGGCGGCGGTAGACGACATCATCCTCGGCGACGTCGGCGAGTCGGACATGAAGGCCCTCAGAGTGGCCCGCGACATCCTGTTTCAGCGTCGCCACGCGAGGGGCAGGCGCAGTGCCGGGCATTGACGAACTAATTCAGGCGGGGCTGATCGCAGCGGGGGACAAGCCACCCGACAGCGCCGCCGCCCCTACGAAAAAGTCATACAGCGAGAAAGTCTCCGCCGCGGTAGCTGCAGCGGTTGCCCAAGGTCTCCGAGACCGCGGCCTCAGTGGAGCCCGTCCTGCTCCACCTGGCCAGCTGGATACATCGGGCGCTGAACGACGGATGGCCGGAGGCATCGGCGCCAAGAAGGTGGACGTTACCTGGGCCACCGAGGAGGGGGGGCTGCTCCTCGGCATTTCCATCAAATGCATCAACTTCCGAGACGGCCGGTCGCGCAACTTCCAGAAGAACCTCACGAACCGGCGTGGTGACATGTTGTTCGAGGCCGTGACCCTCCATCGCCGCTTCCCCTACGCGGTTCTGGGCGGCTTGTTCTTCTTGGACCATGAAGCCAAATGCGACGCCACTCTGCGACGAAAGTCCACTTTCATCAATGCCCACGCACGATTCCAGCTATTTACCGGAAGGGAGGATCCAGGCGGTCGCGACGAGCAGTACGAGCGCTTGTTCATCGTCTCGCTCGACGCATCCTCAGCCCACGCTCGTTTCGAAGCCTACGCGGTCGGCGAACCTGAAGTCCCAGTCCCGATGCGACACGTGCTGGACCAGTTAGTGTCGCTCGTCGCCATCCGAAATCCAGACTTCTACGAGTACAAGGACGGCAAACTGGTGTCGGTACCTGGGTGACCCGCTCGAAGAGACCTGTATCCCGCGCGGAACACGTTTGTTCAAGAACAACCCGCCCAAACGCCTCAAACCCGCATGTACCGAAGACCAGATCAAGGCAGTTGTCGGCTTGCCATCTCTTGATGCTGTACGACTTCGCCGGTCTGGTCGAGGGCGCGCACGCCAAACTCCCAATGACCGCCGGCATCGGCTGAAGCTATAGCGAGCATGGCATTTGCGGCACCCAAGCGATTCGCAACCCACCCAGCGGGCAGCGCGTTGCGAGGGTTCGGCGCCGCGAGGCCGCGACGCGACGGGGGGACTACACCCCGATTCCCCGGCTACATCGGACCTCTTGCCGGCAACCTCACGCGACGGTCCCCGAAATGCTCTCGGCCCAGCGTTGCATGACCGGGCGACGCCTTTCCAGTAGGTCGTCGCGGGCGTACGCCGCTACCGTGGCGGAACCCTCGACGTGCGCCAGCGCGAATTCCGACAGCAACTCATCCACGCCGTGCTCCCGCGCCCAGTCCTTGAAGCTCGACCGGAAACCGTGCCCCGACGCCGCGACCCCCGCCTGCCGCAGCGCTTGCGTCATCACCTTCTCTCCCAGCATCAAGCCCGGACGGGAACCGGGAAACGCAAGACCGCTGCCGACGCCGTTCCCGGCCCCGGCCAGCACCTCGAGCGCCTGCTGCGACAGTGGAACCCGGTGCGCCCGCCCCGCCTTCATCGACTGCGCTGGCAGGACCCACACCGCCCCGTCGAGGTCGAACTGCTCCCACGTCGCGCGCCGAACCTCCACCTGCCGCGCCGCCGTCAGCGCCGTGAAACGGATCGCCCGCTTCGTCGAAGACGCGCACTTGGTCGCGTCGATGCGCGCCAGCGCCGGCCCCACCTCCGACCAGTGCAGCGCCTCGTGGTGCCTCGGCCCCGCCGCCCGCTTCGGCAGGCTCCGCCGTACTGTCTCCACCGGCGAGCCTTCCGTCCGGTGCTCCTGGATGCGCGCCCAGTCCAGAGCCGCCGTGATCGCCGACCCCGCCGTCTTCACCGTCGCGTGCTTGCCGGCCAGCGCCAGAGGGCGCAGCACCTCGTACACCGCCGCCGTGCCTACCTGGTCCACCGGCACCCCGCCGAGCTTCGGCAGGACATGCCGGTCCATCGCGGTCCGCCAGCTGCGCGCGGGGCTGTCCGTCCGCCACACCTCCTGCCTTTCCGCGAAGCACGCCTGCTCCGCCTGCGCAAAGGTCGGCACCCGGGCCCGCCGGGGATCTCCCCCTGTCCGCGCCACCGCCCGGTTGTCGGCGGCGACGCGCCGCGCGTCCGCCAGCGAGACCAGCTCCGCGCTGCCGAGCCCTAGGTCCACACGGCGGCCGTGTATGGTCAGCCGCTGGACCCACTGGCGGGTGCCGGAGGGCTTGACGCGGAGCATGAGTCCGTTGCCGTCGACGTAGCTGCCGGGACCGGCGGTGCGCACCTTGGCGGCGGAGAGGGCGTTGCGGCACAATCGGGGCATCAGATTTTCCGGAGCCTGAACGTGCGAAGCCTACCGCCATTGCAGACCGAACACAACGAGTCCCACGAAAATCCGCGAGCCCTGCGGCATCTTCCGAGTCTATTCGAGCCGCCTCGATCTTGCCTGTACTACCGAAAAAAACCTTTTTATCAGAAGGTTAACGGACTTTTTGACGCCCTATGGATTCTCGCGGTCATGTGCCTAGTCGGTTGCAAGCGACTGTACGGCGCAGGCTCCTAGGTAAGCGCCGTAGGAAACCGCGAAACAAGCGAGCGGATGGGTTTGGCCTCTAGCGTCGCCGTCCTTTGGAGGGAGGGCGTCTCGCCCTCCAACGCGCCGACAGGCGCGTAATCCGGGGGCGACCGGCGCATTCAAGACGGGCGGGGGCCCGCCCTACGGGGCCTTACGATTATTGGCGAGCGAGGCGGCGCTTGAGTTGCTCGATCTCGGCTTGCGCGGCTTGACGTGCCCGACGTTCTTCGGCGATGAGGCCGTCCTTCTCGGCGAGCAGGCCCTCTCTCTCAGCGAGGAGGCGGTCCTGTTCCTCGTACGTGGCTAGGAACTTGCCGGTGGCCGGGTCGTAGAGGCGCAGGCGGCCTTCGTCGTCGAGGCAGAGGTGGAGGGAGAGGACCTTGGACTCGCCGCGGCGCGTGCCGTCGGGCCTCCTTTCCAGGGGCACGGGCTCGTAGGCGTCTTTCGCGTTCAGGCGGTGGCCCAGAAAGCGCGGGGGCAGGTACTTGCCCGAGGGATCGTGCTGCCAGTACTCGGTCACGCCCAGGCTTTCGTACAGGGCGTGCTTCTCCGTCAGGTCGCGCCGGTGCGTGCCCCTCGACGCCACCTCCAGGACGAAGTCCGCGAACTTGCCCTCATCCCACGTCTTCCAGACCGTGCGCTGCTGGTCCCGGGACGGGCCGAACGCCACGAACACGTCCGGCTGGACCCACCTTTCGTTGTCCCCCTCCAGCCAGTACATCGTCAGCTCGCTGCCGACGTACACGTCCTCGCGATGCGCGTAGCGGCTCCGCAGCGACTGCGCGGAGTCCACCTCGGCGTTCCAGTGTTCCGGGGTCATCGCCTCAACGCCCCGATCCGGGTAGTCGAGCGCCCTTGCGGGCGCGTTGGCAGCTCGCTTCGCGAACTGCTGCACACTGGACGTCGCCTCGGGACCGCGGAGCTTGCGGGCGCGGAGGCGCTGTGGCGCGGTAGGCATGGCGTTCTCCTTGGGCTCGGCGCCGGAAGGATGCGGCGACGTTAGCACAGACGCCGTTGACGCAGCGCAGGCACCTGGCGGCGCATGCGCACGCCCTGGGAAATGCGTTGTGGCTGCGTGTCGGCACGTGTCGGGCCGACTGTCGCTGGAACTGTCCCAAGTTGCCACGAAGTCAAGGCGGGGTATGTAGGGAATCGCCGCCACGGCTTGTGCGACATCGGTGCTTTGTCGGGTTGGGGAGGGCCGTGAAGGTGATGCGCGTCAGAGGTAGCGTGCCCACCCTTGAGAGGGGCTGGGGCAGGCAGTCAACCCGAGAGCAGTTCCTTCGACGGATGGCCGGGGGTTTCGCGGACCAGGCGGGGGACCAGGTAGCCGGGGAGGCGGGCCGCGAGTTCCTCGTGCAATGCCCTTCCTTCCGCTTCGCCGACGTGGAAGTGGGCGGTGCCGGCGACGGCGTCGGGGAGGTGGAGGTAGTAGGGAAGGACGCCGGCGGCGAATAGGCGTTCGGATAGGTCGGCCAAGGTGCCTCCATCGTTGTTGACGCCCTGCAGGAGGACGCTTTGGTTCAGGAGGGTGAAGGGGCGGAGGGCTGCGAGCGCTGCGTCCACCTCGTCGTCGATCTCGCCGGCGTGGTTGAAGTGAAGCACGACCACCACTTGCTGGGGCAGGCTGTGGAGCGCGTCGATGAGGGCGTTGGTGACGCGCTTGGGAATGACCACGGGGAGTCTTGTGTGGATGCGCACACGGCGGACGTGGTCGATGGCGGCGATTGCCTTGAGGAGCCGGGCTAGGTGTGCGTCGCGGAGCATCAGGGGGTCGCCGCCGGAGAGAATGACTTCGCGCACGGAGGGGTCTTGGCGAATGGCATCCAGGGCCGGGAGGTGTTGCGCTTGCCGGTGTTCGGCGTAGGGGAAGTGGCGGCGGAAGCAATAGCGGCAGTTTACGGCGCAGGCACCGGTGGTGATGAGGAGGACTCGGCCGGCGTACTTTCGCAGCACGCCCGCATCGGCCACGGCGGCGGATTCTTCGAGGGGGTCTTCCACGTAACCCGGCACGGAATCCCACTCGAAGCTGCTTGGCAGCACTTGCCGGAGCAGAGGGTCGCCCGGGTCGCCACGCTTCATGCGGGCGATGTAGGGGCGAGGAACGCGCAATGGGAACGGGCCGGCGGGCGCCGCGTTGACGGCCTCGGCCGCGACGCCAGCCAAGTCCAGCAACTCTTGCTGCTCGGTGACGGAACGGGCGAGCTCATCGCGCCACGCATGATCGGACCACGGCACGGAGGAGGGTGAGGTCGAGGGTCCCTCTGGAGGGAGGGCGTCCCGCCCTCCATCGCGCCCGGAGGGCGCGGCTTTTGGGCTTGGGTCTTGAAGCGCTTGCGTCACGGATTGCCTTTCGCTGTCTTGATGCTTGCGCGCCTGGCGGCGCGATGGAGGGCGGGACGCCCTCCCTCCAGAGAGTGTGGTGCCAGAACTCCGTCCGGGGAGTGGGTGCAAGGGCTTCCTCCGGAGGGTGTTGGGGCCATTTCAATGGTCGCCCGTTAGGGGCACGAAGCGCACTGGCAGCACGTGGCGCATGGTGATTTCGCCGTCTTCGGCCTTCTCCACCACGGCCAGGTTCTGGTCGAAGTCGTTGCCGATGGGGAGGACCAGGCGGCCGCCGGGACGCAGTTGCTGCACCAGCTTTTCTGGCACGTCTTCGCCGACCGCGGTGACCATGATGGCGTCGAACGGGGCGGCTTCCGGCCAGCCATACCAGCCGTCGCCGACCTTCACCACCACGTTGTCGTAGCCGAGTCGCTTGAGGAGGGCGGCGGCGTCTTCGGCGAGTTCCGGGATGATCTCGATGGTGTGAACGGTGTCCACCACCTTGGCCAGCACCGCTGCTTGGTAGCCGGAGCCGGTGCCCACCTCCAGCACGCGGCTCTCGGCGGTGGGTTCGAGCAGATGCGTCATCAGGGCGACGATGAAGGGCTGCGAGATGGTCTGGCCGTGGCCGATGGGAAGTGGGCGGTTCACATAGGCGACGGCACGGGCGCCGTCCGGCACGAACTCCTCGCGGGGGACGGTTGCCATCGCTTTGAGCACGGCAGGGTCGATGTGCGAGACGCGCGTGTAGCCGGCGGTACGGCGCGTGTCGTCCCGGATGGCTTCCAGCATCTGTTGCATCGTTGCGGCCCCGGCGGTCGGTCCAAGCAAGAGGAGAGCGACGGCAAGCGTCACGAAGCGGCCGCGCATGCTCCCTCGGTCACACATCGAGGGCGGCCCGATCCTGCTCGATGTCGGGAATCGCCACCTCCGCCACCACCTGGCGCAGTTGGCGGTTGAGCTGGTCAATCTCTCGGATCAGGCGCGGATACCACGCGAGTTCGCTTCTGAGCCGTCCGTCGGCGTCGTAGAAGCCGCGGGTTTGGTCGCTCCGCAGCGGCTCAACGATTGCCACCGAGAGTTCGCTGAGGCGCGCCACCCTTGCTCGCAGCATGTCGAGGGCTGGCAGCCCGGTGATGATGTTCCTCAGTATGCCGAAGTCCAGCGCCTCGAAGTTGCGGCCGGCGAAGGCCGCCGTGAGGACGCTGGCGCGTTGGCCATAGGCGCTCTGGTCGAGGTCGATGTGCGGCAGGTCGGGCTGGTCGCCTTCGTCGATCTCGGCAACCACCGCAAGATGGCGGTCGAGCTTCGCCCGTTCTGCGTCGAGGTGTGCCACCAGCGTCTTGAACTCGAGGATGAGGCTGTCGTAGTACTTGCCGCGCACCTCGCGTTCGCGCAGCTCTTCCTGATAGTCGGTGACAAGGAAGCCGAGATAGACGCCGAGGAAAACCACGAAGAGTTCAGCGGCGTAGTGGCCGAAGCTCCTCATGCCGCGCGGACGGGCCCCGCGCTGGCCCGGTTCGGCGGCTCGCGCCGGCGAGTCCTGTGGCGTTGCAGGGCTTGCCATCGTGTCCCGCCCTGTGGCGGCAGCGTCGCTCAGTTGGTGCTGAATTCCGTGTAGTGCGCGGCGTCGATGAAGCGGCAGTGGAGCGCATCGCGGCCGCTGCCTTCAAGGCGATTGAAGGTGCAGCGCACCCGGGTTCGGTTGCCGTCGTAGGCGTCCCGGAACTGTTCCACCACCTGATTCAGCGTCGCGTGGTGCTGCTCCGGGATCGTGGCCATGACGTTCTCGTAGAGCTCGACGATGCCGGGGCGGCTTTCGCCCGAAGCGGCAACGCCGAGCCAGCCGACGGCCTGGACGATGTCCTTTTCCGTGCTGCCGAGGCCGTTCAGGTAGATCGAGCCGAGCTGCGACTGCGCCTCCTTGAAGCCGCGTTCCGCGGCCACCACGAGGTGAGGCATCGCCTGGTCGTATTCTTCCTCGAAGTAGTGCATCTCGCCCATGGTGATGGCGCCCCGAGTTTCGCGGATGATTTCCGGCGGAACACGCTCAACTTCGCGCCGAGCCTCGCCAGCCACTGCGGGAGCGGCGGTCGCAATCGCGGCCAGCGTTCCGGCAAGAATTCGCACGGCCTTCATCGTTCTCCCCTTTTGGAAGCGCGCGAGCAATGCCGCCATATTACTCCCCCCTGTGCGGGTGACAACGCACCGAGCTGGTACCGAGCCTTCGGAGGGAAGGCATTCTGCGGACGCGCCGGAGGGCGCGCCCCTAGCGCCGACAGGCGCTTGCTTTTACGGTTCGCGTCAGCGCGCCAGAGAGCGTGCAGGGAGGGCAGAATGCCTTCCCTCCAGAGGCCCTAAGCAAATGCGCCCTACCGTCATTCCGGCTCGGCTGGGTCCGTGGTGTCTTCCGGTTCGTCGGCTTCTGGCATGAGGTCCATGAGGGTCACGTTCATGCGCTCGGCGATGTAGGAGGCGACCTCGAACTGGCCGGCGATGCGGTTTGAGGTGGCGATGTAGTCGTCGTCTTGCTGGTAGAGGGTGAGTTCCTGCATGCCGTCGTCGTCGGTTAGCTGGAACTTCGCGGTCGCCGGCTCGGGAAGCTCGCCGTCGAAGGTGCCGGTGACGTTGAGGCCCGTGAACCTGCCGACGAAGGTTCGCACTTCGTCCGCGTCCAAGGTGGCATCGCCCGCTTCCCACACGTCATCGTCCGTGCGCGTGAGGGTGAAGCCCTCCTCTCCGGTGCGCTCGATGCGGGAGAGTGTGCCCTCGGGGCGCAGCAGCGAACGTTCCAGCCAGTCGCCTTCCTTCACACCGGCCTCGTAGTTGGAGAAGTCGATGGAATAGACGTCGCCGCCGTCCGCATGGCGGGCATGAACGCGACGATAGCCGGGGGAGGTGCCGAGGAAGACATCGGCGAGGTCGTCATCGCCAGCGCCGACGCGGATGCGGCGTTGGTGGCTGTCCTCGGTCACCTCGAATCGCTCCGCCGTCGCGTCGCTCGTGGCCACCGGCCAGCCGCCGGCTGCGTCCGCGAGCTTGTCCAGCATCTCGGTCACCTTGGAGTCGTCTGCCGGCAAGCCGCCTTCGAGGGTCCATTGCTCGCCCTCGCGAGCAAGGCGCACGGAGCCGTCCTGGTTGCTCACTTCTACCGCATCGGCAGCACCTGCGTCGAACGAGAGGAACGGATCCGGCTCGCGCACGCCGCCAGCCTGCGCCGCCAAGATCACGGCCACGATCACGAGTTGTGCGGCGAGCAGCCCGCCGAGGATGGCTGGTGTGGGTTTCAGGTTCATGCTGCCTCCTCGGGTCGGTTGGCGCTTGCCGCCTCGTCGAGCCAGCCGGCAAAGCGCTTGCGCACCGCCTGCCGCCGCTGCCGGGCGATGACGAAGACCACGCCGACGCCCACCAACGCCAGCAGATAGTTGACGTATTCCCAAGTGCGTTGATCGTCCTCGCTCATGGGCGGCAGGGTGCGGTTGAAATGGCCGCGACTGCGGATGGAGAGCAGCGATTGCTCCTCCACTGCCCAGTCCGCGACGTTGGCGAGCATCTCGATCGAGTTGGCATAGATGGTGCCGTCGGCGGAGCCGATGAGGCGGATGTTCTGATCCGAAACGAAGGTGCTCGAGCCGATCAGGATGAGCCGGGCGGATTCCGGCGAACGCTCGATCACGGCGCCGATTTCGCCAATGCCCTCGGTTTCGGCGGCCTCGCCTTCCTCGCCGAGCTCCGCTTCGTGGTCGTGGTCGTGGTCGAGGCCGAGGTCCGCAAGCTCGTCGATTGCTTCGATGTCGCTCTCGGGTTCGCTCGCGGCCTCGCTCTCGTCTGCCTCTGCGGCCTCGGCCGCGGCGGTGCGCGCCTGCTCGAACACGGGCGACTCGTCGAAGAACGAGTCGAACCGCCCTTCCACCAGCACGGCGAGCGCGTTGCTGCCGGCCTCGCCGACGGGCGTGTAGGTCACCTCTCCTTCAAGGTCTAGCTTCGGCATGATGTCGGTGTCGGTGGAACGCCAGCTTGCCGGCGAGCTTTGCACCAACGTCGTCACGGCGCGCGCGGCGTTGGCCTCCTCGTCCACATCCACGGGCGAGGCCCACGTCATCGTCAGTTGCGGCACGCCGCTGGTGATGGCGCTGTCGGCGTTGAGCCCCTCGTCGCGCACGTCCACGAAATAGGGGTAGTCCTGCATCTGCACGTCCTGAAAGCGGAATCCGCCCACCTCGCGGATCACCGGCAGCGGGAAGGCGGCGTTTTGCGGGTCCATCACGAACGACTGGTCCAAGGTGAGGCCGTGGTGTGCCAGCCAGTCGTCGAGCCCGGTGTTGTTCGGCGTTGCGTAGAGCGAGTCTTGGGCGTAGGTGGCGTTGAAGCTCGACGCCGCCAGCACCACCGTGCCGCCACGCATCAGGAACTGGTCGATGGCGAACACCGATTGCTCGTCGAGCGACTTCGGGTCCACCACGAACAGCACTTCCGCCGCCGCCGGAGGCTCGCCCCCGGACAGGCTGGCAGTCTCGAGGTCGAAGTCGGCGCCGAGCACGTCGCGCAGGGAAGCGTACTGGTTCCCCGGTGGCTGCGGCATTTGCTGCGCCATGTACGGTGGCGGCGCTTCCGGTGCGGAAACGGCAACCGTCTTCAGGAGGCCCGCCGCGAAGCGCTTGAGGCCCTCCTCGATGCCGCGCTTGAGGCCGTCGGCGTCGAACGACTCGGGGATGGGCATCTGCACCACCGTCTCGCCGTCGGTGAGCGTGAGATAGAAGTAGAAGGTGTTGGCGTCGAACAGGCTCGCCGCCATGGGGCGGAAGCCGAAGTCCTCGGCGATCTGCAGCGCGACCGAGCCATCGCCGGCGTCGGGGTCCACCATCTGCACCGCCAGCTTGCCGTCCGACTCGGCCTGAAGCTCCGCGAGCACGGCGTCGAGATCGACACGCAAGTCGGCAAGCGCCTCCGGCAGCTGCGCCGGCGGCGAGAGGTAGCCGACAAAGGTGACATTGTCGCTGACGCTGTCGAACACGCTGCCGCCGCCCTGAAAGCCGAAGAGCACCTTCTTGATGCTGCGGGTGATGTCGTACTCGGGGTTGCGAAGCTGCACGTCGAGGTCTGCCTCGCCCCGCACCTTGACGTCGATCAGTTCGCGAAAGCCGAGCACTTCGTATTCGTCGCCGTACTGGACGAGCACGTCGAAATAGGAGTTGACGAGGCTCGCCTGATAGCGGTCTGCCACCTGGAACGGCACCGGGCGGATGCCGTACTTGGTGTTGGCCTCGTCCTCGATTTCCGGATCGTCCGCCGGATCGATCAGTTCGAGACGCACCTGGCCGTCGCCCGCCACCTCGTATTCCGCCAGCAAGTCCTTGAGCTGCGGCGCCAGCGGCGCGAGCAGGGGATGGGTCTTCTCGCTGAAGTAGCCGCGAATCAAGAGCGGCTCGCGCAGTTGCCTGAGATAGCCGTGGGTGGCGTCGGAAATCGAGTATTGGTTGCCTTGGGTCACATCCCAGCGCAGGAAGCTGACGTGGTGCAGCCAAACGTTGGAGACGATGAGGTTGGCGGCGAGAAGCCCGAAGACGGCAAGCCCCCTTCGGTGTCGCTGCCGTGCCGGCATCGACGCGCCGTCCCTCGGCCGCGCCCAACCGAGCCGCTGAACCACGTTGACATTGCGTGCCAGAACGATGGCGGTGAGCGAGGCGTAGAACCACAGGTCGCGGAAATCAAGCACGCCCCGGGTGATGGATTCGAATCTGGAACCCGCGCCGATGCTGCGCAGGGTGTCTGCCACGCCACCGGTGAAGAGGTCCGTCAAGAGCGGATGGCCCACCATGTAGAACCCGCCGCAGAGCAGCACCGAGAGGATCAGCGAGACGATCTGGTTGTCGCTGCGCGCGCTTTGGAAGAGGCCAATCGCAAGATAGGTGGCGCCGAGGAAGCTCGCTGCCAGATAGCCCGAGATCACGGGGCCCCAGTCGAGGTCGCCCAGCAGCGCAACCGAGATGGGCAGGGGCAGCGTCAGCGCGAGCGCGATGCCGAGCAGGACCGCGCAGGCGAGGAACTTGCCAATCACGAACTGCGGCACCGACGCCGGCATGGTGACGACGAACTCCAGCGTCCCGCTCCGCCTCTCCTCGCTCCACATGCGCATCGTCAGCGCCGAGCAGAGGAAGATGAGCAGCACCGGGAGCCACTCGAACATGGGCCGCACGTCGGAGATGTTGCGGGCGAAGAAGGTCTCGCCCCAGAAGAAGGCGAACAGCGTCACGCCCAGGAAGGCGAGCAGGAAGAGGTAGCCGATGGGCGAGGAGAAGAAAAGCCCGAGCTCCTTGGTGGCGATACGCCGCGTGGTGGGCCAGAACGGCGGCGTGGTGGGGAACACGTCAGGCTGCATCGGGAACCTCCTCGCTGGCCTCGCGGAAGATCGCCTCCAGGTCCCGCACGGCGGGATGCAGGGCGTGAACCGCGACGTTGCCGGCGACCAGACGCTTCGCCACCTCTGCCCGCTCAGCGGCGCCGCCGGCGGCAAGATGCAGCAGCAGGGCGCCGTCGTCGACGGTCACGTCGGCGATGCCATCGAGGGCGCGGGCGACGAGGCCCGGTTCGGCATCGGTTTCGAGCCGCAGGCGGCCGCTTTCCTGCAAGGCGTCGAGGCGCTCGTCCACCGCCAGCCGGCCGTTCGAGAGGATCATCACGCGATCGCAGATGGCGTTCACCTCTTGCATGATGTGGGTGGAGAGGATCACCGTCGCGTTCTCGGCAAGGCTCTGGATCAGGTGCCGCATCTGTTGGGTTTGCGACGGATCGAGGCCGTTCGTGGGTTCGTCCAGGATCAGGATGCCCGGCTCGTGGACGATGGCCTGCGCCACACCGACGCGCTGGCGAAACCCCCGCGAAAGCGTGCCGATGACGTCGGTGGCGCGACCGAGCAGGTCCGTGGCGGCCAGAGCCCGGCGTATCGCCGCCGGACGGTCCGTCACGTTGCGCAAGGTGGTCACATAGTCGAGGTAGTCGACGACGGTCATTTCCGGATAGAGCGGCAGCGTCTCCGGCAGATAGCCAAGATTCGCCTGCACCTGCTTGGGTTCGGCGACCACATCCACCCCGTCGATGGTGACGGTGCCATCGCTCGGCTCCAGGAATCCCGTGAGCATCTTCATGATCGTGGACTTGCCAGCCCCGTTGTGGCCCAAGAGCCCCACAATCTCCGCGCGATCGATCTCGAAGCTCACGGAATCCACCGCCAGCGTCTCACCGTATCGCCGCGTGAGTCCTTCGGTGCGAATCACGTCTACGAACTCCTCCTTGTTCCATGCGCTCCGCAAAAAAGGAGCGACGCGCCCGTTTTCGAGCGGCGCGTAATGTAGCCGGGCTGCGAGCGAGTTTCTACTGTCAGAGGCGAGGAGTGGTGGCAGTGGGCGTCAGACGGGGTGGATGCTCACCAGCGCTTCAAGGCCGCTGAAGTCGTCCGGGTTTCTCGTGTAAACGGCAAGCCCGTTGGCTGCCGCCGTGGAGGCGATCAGCAAGTCGGCGAGCCGGGTGCGGGCTGTCCGTCGGGCGGTGCGTGTGGCTGCAAAGACTCGCCCATACATGCGAGCGGCCTCCGCATCGAACGGCAGAGGGTCCCACGTCTCGGCGGCCCATTGGAGTCGGTCTTGCCTGCGCGCCCGTTCTTCGTCGCTGCGGGCCGCATGGGGACCGGCAGCAAGCTCTGCCAGAGTCACGGCCGCAATCGCCGATTCGTGGGGTAGAACGCTGCCGTCGATCGCGGCGAGGTCGATCAGCACGGAAGTGTCGAGCAGTCCTCGGCTCGGTCCGGCAACGGTTTCAGCCATCGACGGCTTGATCTATCGCGGCATCCACATCATTGCGGAACTGCTCGGCATCTATCGTGGGCGCGTTCGCAGCTGCCTCGGCGATGGCGGCGCTCGAAACAAACGTCCGGCGACGGATCGGGCGAAGCTCTGCAACCGGCTCTCCATTTCGGGTCACCACGAAAGTGCGGCCTCCGCGAACTTCCCGAAGGACAGCGGACGATGCATTGCGAAGCTCGCGCTGGCTAATCATCCTTTCCATTCCACGAGCGTAGCACATTTGCTACGCTGCGCGTCAACTGCGACAGCCGGCGGGACGCGACAGCACAGGGCTTCGGGAGCACGCATCCTATAGACTGGCGGCGACCAGAAGCCAATGGGGAATGGGACATGCAGGATGTGGCGGGAAAGGTAGCGTTCATCACCGGGGGTGCGAGCGGGATGGGGCTGGCGATGGCGCGGTCGTTCTCGCGAGCCGGGATGAAGGTGGTCATCGCCGATGTCGAGGAAGCCGCGCTCGCCACCGTGCGGGCGGAGTTTGAGGCGAGCAACGCCGAGTTTTTGGACCTCAAGGTGGACGTGACCGACCGCGATGCGATGGCGGCTGCCGCGGACGCGGCCGAGGAGCGCTTCGGCAAGGTGCATGTGGTCTGCAACAACGCCGGCGTAGTGGCTGGCGGCACGGTGGATTCCCACACCTACAACGACTGGGACTGGGTGACGCGGGTGAACATCGACGGCGTGGTGAACGGCATCCAAACCTTCGTCGAACGCATCAAGCGGCACGGCGAGGGTGGCCACTTCGTCAACACGGCTTCCATGGCGGGGCACATCGCCGTGCCGGCGCTCGGCATCTATGTGATGACCAAGTTCGCGGTTGTGGGCATCTCCGAGACGATGCGCACGGACCTCGCACCGCACAACATCGGCGTCTCCGCCCTCTGCCCAGGCGTCGTCAACACCAACATCTTCACTTCCGAACGCAACCGACCTGAGTCGCTTTCGGGAGATGCACGCCCCGCCCTCATGCGCGACGCGCCGCCCGAGGAATGGGACAGCCGGCTGGAAGACCTCCGCCACCGCTCCCTCGACCCCGCCATAGTCGGCGACATGGTCCTTCACGCCATCCGCGAAAACGAGTTCTATATCTTCACCCACCCCGAACTGAAGGAAATGAGCGACCAACGCTTCGAGGAAATGGCGGGCGCCTTCGAGCGCTGGGCGACCTATCGGGAAGAACGAGGCGTCTAACGTCACGCCTCATCGTCGGTATGCGACGGCGCCCCCAAGAACATCAGCGACCGGCCACCACAATGCTGTAGTCGAGGCGTTTGCCGTCGATGGTGGCTGATAGATCCTGCGACTTCCCGGCCGCTCCCTCGGCAAGGCGCAAGGCCAGAACTTCACCGGCGATGTAGTCGTGGTGTTCGGCCATCGCCGCTTCTAGCTCGGCATCAGCCGTGTAGGCAATTTCGACTCGGTCGGTGACTTCAAGCCCCAACTCCCGCCGTGAGCGTTGGATGCGATTCACCACCTCGCGGGCGAGGCCCTCTCGCACCAGATCCGGCGTGAGGGTGCAGTCAAGGTCGATGGAGACGAGGCGGTCGGAAACCGCATTCGTGCCCGGCATGGCCTCGCGGAAGACGTTGATCTCTTCGGTGGTGAATGTCTCGCCGTCGAGGGTCAGCGAACCTTCGGCCTGGAACGCCTCCAATGCCTCGACATCGAGCGCCTCCACCTGCTTCTGCACCTCGCGCATCCGCGGCCCGAGGCGCTTCCCCAACACCGGGAAGTTAGGTTTGGCGTAGAGCCGTATGTACTTGCTCTCGTCCTGCTCGTAGCGCACGGCCTTGACGTTGAGCTCGCGGCGAACGGTCTCCTCAAGGCTCCGGAGGCCGTCGAGCAGGTCGGCATCGCGGTGGACGATGGTGAGCGACGCGAGCGGCGTGCGCAGGCCAATCTTCACTTCCTCGCGCTTGCGTCTTGCGAGCAGGATGACGCGCTGCATTCGCGTCACGGCATCTTCAAGCGCTGGCTGGGTTAGGTCGGCGTCGGCTTCGGGATAGTCGAGCAGGTGCACCGAGAGGGCGCCGCCTTCTTCGTCGTGCTCACTGGTGCGAGGGGGAGCACCTCGCGCTCCCCCAAGCCGAGACAGCGACAGGTAAATGTGGTCCGCCAGAAACGGTGCGAACGGCGCCATCGCCGCAGATAGCTCGTACAGGGTCGTGTAGAGCGTCGCGTAGGCCGCCTGCTTGTCCGCCGTCATGCCCTCGCCCCAGAAGCGTGGGCGGTTCAGGCGGATGTACCAGTTGGTGAGGTCCTCGATGAAGGAGAACAGCCTCGGCACGACGTTGTCGAGTCGATATCGCTCCATCTCGCGGCCAATGTTGGCCTTCAGCGTTTGCAGGCGCGACAGGATCCATCGGTCGAGGATGTTCGCGCTTGCGCTCGCGCCTTCCGGCCCGGGAGACCACCCATCGATCTCGGCATAGGTTGAAAGGAACGAGTGGGCGTTCTTCCAAGGCAGGAGCGCCCGCCGCACCATGTCGCGAACGCCGTCGTCGGTGAAGCGCTGTTCCTCCGCCCGCACCAGGCCAGAGGTCATCAGGCAAAGCCGCACCGCGTCGGCGCCGAAGGTCTCCATGAGCTCTTCGGGCGGGGTGTAGTTGCGCAGGCTCTTGGACATCTTCTTGCCGTCCGCGGCCAGCACCATGCCGTGGACGATGACGTTGCGAAACGCCGGCTGCTCGAACAGCGCAGCGGCGAGCACCAGCAACGTGTAGAACCAGCCGCGGGTTTGGTCCAGGCCTTCCTCGATGAACTCCGCCGGGAACCCTTCCTCAAACGCCTTGTGGTTCTCGAAGGGATAGTGCAACTGCGCATAGGGCATGGAGCCGGACTCGAACCAGCAGTCGAGCACCTCTTCCACGCGGCGATAGACGCCTTCCTCGCCGTCCACGGTGAAGGTGAGGGGGTCCACATGCTCCCGGTGCAGGTCCGTGACGGTCACCCCGGTCAGCTCGGTGAGTTCCTCCACGGAACCTAGGCAGCGCACCTTGCCGGTGACGTCGTTTTCCCACAGCGGCAGCGGCGTGCCCCAGACGCGGTTGCGGGAGATGGCCCAGTCGATGGCGCCCTTGAGCCAATTGCCCATCCGGCCCTCTTTGAGGTGGCCGGGCACCCAATGCACCTCGTCATTGGCGGCGACGAGCTTGTCTGCGATGTCGGTGACGCGCACGAACCAGGAAGGCACAGCGCGATAGATGAGCGGCGTGTCGCTGCGCCAGCAATAGGGATAGCTGTGGTTGATGACGGCTTCGTCGTAGAGCGAGCCGTTTGCCTTGAGGCGCTTGGTGATGGCCGGGTCGGCGTCCTTCACATACTGGCCGGCGAAGTCGCGCACCTCCTCGGTGAAGACGCCGGCCATCGTCACCGGGCAGGCGAAGGCATCGATGCCGGCGGTTCGCAGCACGCGGTGGTCGTCCTCGCCGAACGCCGGTGCTTGATGGACGAGCCCCGTGCCCTCGTCGGCGGTCACGTAGTCGTCGAGCACCACTTGGAATGCGCCGCGTGTGCGTTCAGTTTCGAAGTAGTCGAACAGCGGCTCGTAGGTGCGGCCTGCCAGGTCGCGACCCTTCAGGCGCGCGACCACTTCAAGCTCGGAATGCCGGGAGCGATAGTGTTCGAGGCGCGCTTCGGCGAGATAGATCGTCTGGTCGCTTTCCGCGTCCCGCACCTTGACGTAGTCGAGGTTCGCGTGGGCGCAGACGGCGAGATTCGAGGGCAGGGTCCACGGGGTGGTGGTCCAGGCTGCGAGATATGCATCCTCGTCCTCGAGCTTGAAGAGCACCGTTACCGCAGGGTCCGTGACGTCGAGATAGTTCAGCCCCGCCTCGAAGTTGGCCAGCACCGTTTCCAAGGAGGTGGAGACGGGCATGACCTTGAAGCCCTTGTAGATCAGGCCCTTGTCCCAGAGCTGCTTGACCACCCACCAGACCGACTCCATGTACCAGGCGTCCATGGTCTTGTAGTCGTTGTCGAAGTCCACCCAGCGGCCGAGACGCGTGATGGTCTTGCGCCACTCGGCGACATAGCGCTCGACGATGGCGCGGCAGCGGTCGTTGTAGCCAGCGACGCCGAACTTCGCCACCGCCTCCGCCGCCGACATGCCAAGGCTCTTGTCGATCTCCTGTTCGATGGGCAGGCCGTGGCAGTCCCAGCCGAAGCGCCGGTCCACATAGCGCCCTTTCATCGTCCAGTAGCGCGGCACCACATCCTTCAGAGTCGATCCCAGGATGTGGCCGTGGTGCGGCAAGCCGGTGGCGAACGGCGGGCCGTCGTAGAAGACATAGGGCTGTTTGTCTTGGGTGTTCGCCAGCGACTGCCGGAAGATGTCCAGCCGCTCCCACCGCTCGATAATCTCGTGCTCCATCGCCACGAAGGAAAACGAGGCACCAGAAGCGTTCTTGCGCTCCCCGGTTGCATCAGGCGACGGTTGGGCGGACATGACAAGGCTCCGAAAGCGGCCAGCAAAAAGGGCGCGCATTGTAGAGGATGCGGCATTCCCCCTCCCCCCTCGAAGCCAGGGCCCTGGGGGCGAAGGCATCTTGCCCTCGCGCGCGCCGACAGGCGCGTTCCGGTTCGGACCAGGATCGTCTGCAACGTCGCCGTCGACGCGCCTTGCGGCGCGTGGGAGGGCAAGATGCCCTTCCTCCAAGCGCCGCAGGCGCCCTTGGTTTGCGTCCCTACCAAATTGCTCCCATGCTTGCTGACAGACTTGGGCAGCACAGCAAAATGGCCGAAACAGACACAACCCCCTCGCCCCTCGCCTCAGAGGACTGGCTCGCCTGCTGGCTGAGCTTGGCTTTGCTCGTCCTGCTGCTGGCCGGCGTTCGGTTCGATCTGCCCGCATTGTCGTGGTCGCCGGGTACCCTCGCCGACGCATTCGCGCCCGGCAATCTCCTTGCTGTGCTCGCCATCGGCGCCCTGCTGATGGTCGTGGCTGCAATCGGCGTCGCATTGATGCGGGAGCGGCTGCGCCCCTTCCTCATCGGCTTCCCCGCCGTGTTTGGCCTCGGCCTCGCCGCCCAGTTCATCGCCGGCAACGCAGGAATGAAGGCGGCCGGGCTCACCTACGTCATCACAGGCCTCGGCCTTGGCCTTCTCATCTCCAACCTCTTTCGCCTGCCGGACTGGCTGCTGGGGGCCATCCGCACCGAGTTCTACATCAAGATTGGCCTTGTCATCTTGGGCTCCAACATTCTGCTCGGTGACATCCTCCAGGCCGGCGTGCTCGGCATCGCCCAGGCTGCGCTCGTGATCTTGGTCATCTGGTATGTCGGCTTCTGGATCGCCAAGCGACTCAAGCTCGACGACGACTTCGCGGCCATGCTGGCGACTGCCGTGTCCATCTGCGGCGTCTCGGCCGCCATCGCCGCGTGCGGCGTGCTCGGTGGCGACCGACGCAAGCTTTCCTACGTCACCTCCCTCGTGCTGGTGGTGGCGGTGCCGATGATGCTCGCGATGCCGTGGATCGTCGACGCGCTCGACATGCCGGCCTTGGTGGGTGGCGCCTGGATCGGCGGCACCATCGACACCTCCGGCGCGGTGGTGGCGGCGGGAGAGCTCGTCGGCGAGTCCGCGATGAACGCGGCGGTGATCGTCAAGTTCTCGCAGAACGCCATGCTCGGCATCGCCGCCTTCGCGCTGTCGATGTGGTGGACGTTGCGCAGCGGCGAAGGCACGGGGGAGAAGCCCTCCGCCCGCATCATCTGGGAGCGGTTTCCGAAGTTCGTCATCGGCTTCATGGCCGCCTCCGCGATCTTCTCGTTCCTCCTGAGCGCGAATTTCGTCGAATCCACGGCCGACCTGACGAAGGGCCTGCGCACCTGGTGGTTCACCTTGGCCTTCGTCTGCATTGGCCTCGAGACCCGCTTCCGCGACTTGGTGCGGATGGACGGGGGCCGGCCCGCCGCCGCGTTCCTCGCCGCGCAAGGCGTCAACATCGCTTGGACGCTCCTGATCGCCTGGCTACTCTTCGGCGGCGTGCTGTTTGCGGTGCCGTCGCTGTAGGATGCGTCGCGACTCAAGACGCGGCACTAGATGATGGCGATCTCCTTCCGTGGCGTCTTCCCGATCCTCCCGACGCCCTTCCTTCCCGACGAATCCGTTGACGTGGCGAGTTGCGGCGCGATGGTGCGTCGGATGGTCGAGTTCGGCGTCGATGGCGTCACCATCCTAGGCGTGCTCGGCGAAGCCAATCGCCTCACGGACGGGGAGCGGGTTCAGGTAATCGAAGCCTGCGTGGAGGCCGCCGCTGGCCAGATTCCGGTGGTGGTGGGCGCTAGCCACGCCGGCACCAAGGCGTCATGCGAACTCGCCAAGGATGCGATGGCGCGAGGCGCGAATGCCGTGATGGTGACCCCACACGCAGAGGCGGTGCCCTCGGACGACAAGGTGCGCCAACACATCTGCGCCATTGCCGACGCTACGGACGCGCCCATCGTCCTGCAGGACCACCCCGGCTCCACCGGCGTCCACATGCCTCTCGACCTCGTGCTTTCGTTGGTGGCACAAATCCCGACGATCGCCTGCATAAAGCAGGAAGCCTTGCCGTCGCCGCCCCGCGTGGCGGCGTTGAAGGCCAGGCTCGACCGCCCCATGCCGATCCTGACGGGCCTTGGCGCCCTCTACGGCAGCTTCGAACTCGCGGCCGGCGCCGATGGCTTCATGACCGGCTTCGCCTTCCCCGAAGTGCTCGCGGCAATGGTGGAAGCAGACGCGGAAGGCGCCTTCAACATCCACCACCAGTATCTGCCGCTGATCGTTTTCGAGGGCCAACCGGGCGTGGCCATCCGCAAGGAAATCTTCCGCCGCCGCGGCTTGATCGCCCACAACACCGTCCGCGCACCGGGGGTGGGCCTGTCCGAATCCGCCGCTGCCCAACTCGACCACCTGCTTGCCCAAACCTTCGTCACCACCGACATCCAACAGCGAGTCATTCCGGGCACGGCGAATCGCTGACGGCCAAGCTGAGGCATGACGTACTTAGCGCGCCCTCACGGGCGCGTAGGCAAGGCAGAATGCCCTCCCTCCAAGTTCAAACCGCCAGCGGGTCCTTCATCACGCGTCTCGGGTCGAAGGCGTCGCGCACCGCTTCGCCGACGAAAATCAGGAGCGTCAGCAGGATGGCCATGGTGAAAAAGCCCGTGAGGCCGAGCCACGGCGCGTGCAGGTTGTTCTTGCCTTGGGTTAGAAGCTCGCCCAGCGAAGGAGAGCCGGCGGGCAGGCCGAAGCCGAGGAAGTCCAGCGCCGTCAACGTCGTCACCGCGCCGCTCAAGAGGAACGGCAGGTAGGTGAGCGTGGCCACCATCGCATTCGGCAGCACGTGGCGGCGCATGATGGTGAAGTTGGAGACGCCGAGCGACCTTGCCGCCCGGACGTAGTCGAAGTTGCGGGCGCGCAGGAACTCCGCCCGCACCACCGAGACCAGCGCCATCCAACTGAAGCAGGCGAGGATGGCCAGCAGCCAGAACACGTTCGGTTCGATCACGCTGGTGAGGATGATGAGGATGAGCAGGATCGGCAGGCCCGCCCAGATTTCGACGATGCGCTGGCCGACCAAGTCCACCTTGCCGCCGAAGTAGCCCTGCAAGGCGCCCACCGAGACGCCGATCACCGAGCTGATGGCGGTGAGCGTGAGACCGAAAAGCACCGAGAGACGGAAACCGTAGATGAGCCGGGCAAGGGTGTCCTTGGCGCCGTCGTCGGTGCCGAGCCAGTGTCTCGCGGACGGTGCGGCGGGGGCGGCGGTTTCGATGTAGAGGTCGATGGTGTCGTAGGCGTAGGGGATCGGCGGATGCACGGCCCAGCCGCCGCCTTCCTCGATGAGGTTCTTGACGTAGGGGTCGGAGTAGTCGGCCTCGATGGGCAGTTCGCCGCCGAGGTCCGTCTCGGTCACGAGCTCGAAGATGGGGAAGTGCAGCTCGTCATTCAGGTAGAGCACGATGGGCTTGTCGTTGGCGATGAACTCGGCGAAGAGGGAAAGCCCGAAGAGCGCCAGGAACACCCACATGGAGTAGTAGCCGCGACGGTTGGCGCGGAAGTTGGCGAGGCGGCGCTGGGTGAGCGGCGTCAGCGTCATCGTCTTGTTCCTTCCTCGCTTCCTACCTGGTGTCGAAGTCGATGCGCGGATCGACCAGCACGTAGGTGAGATCGCTGATCAGGTGCATCACGAGGCCGACCAGCGTGAATACGAACACGGTGCCGAACAGGATCGGGTAGTCGCGCTTGACGATGGCCTCGAACGAGAGCAGGCCAATGCCGTCGAGCGAGAAGATCACCTCGATCAGCACCGAGCCCGTGAACAGGATGCCCACGAACGCCGTCGGGAAGCCGGCGATGACGATCAGCATCGCGTTGCGGAACACGTGGCCGTAGAGCACGCGCTTCTCGGTGAGGCCTTTGGCCCGAGCCGTGAGGACGAATTGCTTGCTGATCTCCTCGAGGAAGGAATTCTTCGTGAGCATCGTCAGCGTCGCAAAGCCGCCGATGGTGAGGGAGATGATGGGCAGGGCCAGGTGCCAGAAGTAGTCCGTGACCTGGCCATACCACGGCAGGTCGTCCCAGTTCTCCGAGGTGAGGCCCCGCAACGGGAAGATGTCGAAGTAGTTGCCGCCGGCGAACACCACGATCAGCATGATGGCGAAGATGAAGCCCGGAATGGCGTAGCCGACGAAGATGACGGTGCTGGTCCAGACGTCGAACTTCTGTCCGTCGCGCACCGCCTTGGCGACGCCTAAGGGCACCGAGATGCCGTAGATCAGGAGCAGCGACCACAGCCCCAGCGAAATCGACACGGGCAATCGCTCGATCACCAACTCCACCACGGGCCGATCCTGAAAGTAGCTGTCGCCGAAGTCGAACTGCAGGTAGTTCACCACCATCGTGAAGAACCGCACATGCACCGGCTTGTCGAAGCCGAATTGCCGTTCGAGGTCGGCGATGAGCTCTGGATCGAGGCCATAGGTGGCGGGGTTCTGGCCGCTCGCCGCCATCTCCATCGCCTGCGAACTCATGCCGGCATCGCCGCCGCCGCTGATGTTCGAGGTGGTGGACATCTGCCCCATCGTCGCCTTGGCGATGATCTGCTCGATGGGGCCACCGGGCGCAAACTGCACGATGATGAAGTTGATGAGGATGATCCCGAGCAGGGTCGGCACGATCAGCAGCAGTCGGCGCAGGATGTAGCGACCCATGTTCGTCCCCCGATGCCCCTCGTCACCAACCGCGCGTCCCCCGATGCGCGTGCGCCAAGCCTACACTAGCGCAGCGATGCGGCGCTTTGGCAGATTGTCGTTACGCGAAAACTGGGTGGTGCCTCATTTGGCCTGCACAGACTCTGGCCCGCGGCCAAACGCCGAAGCAACAGCCCCTGCCGTGCGAGGGCCTCTCTGGACGGAGGGCGTCTCGCCCTCCAAGCGTGCCGCAGGCGCGCACGCAGCGGAGCCGGCCAAGGCCACCGCAACCGCGTTCCAGACAACGCCAACAAAGCGCCAGCGCCGGCGCGCTTCGGCAGTCGCGCCGGCTCTCACTCACTCCGAGCCAGCCACTCCTGCACCCGCCGTGCCTTCGCTTCGTCCCACCACCAAGCGTCTATGGCCGGGACGCGGGAAAGCGGCCCGGTCTCGCTCCACGGCACCTCGCCGAATTTGTCCCAATGCACCAAGCGGTAGCCGGGCTGCGCCATGCCGGGAATGAAATAGAACTTCCAAAGCAGCACGCGGTCGATGGCTCGGGTGGCGGCATAAAGCTCGCGGGACGAGCGGGCGCCGATGGCTCGCTCGATCAGGTGGTCGAGGGCGGGGTCGCGGATGCGGGCCCAGTTCTGCGTGAACTCCTGCGCCGCAGCGGCGCTGCCAAAGCGGTTCCTCAGGTCAAGCCCGGGCGTGTTGTTGGGAATGTAAAGGTACGCGCCGCCGTCGAAGGTGCCGGTGCGCATCCGGTAGAGCCAGTGGGAGTTCTCTGGCGAGCGCGCCGTGGTCTCGATGCCGACGCGGTTCAACACATCGATGTACGGCATCATCGCCCGCAACAAGGTCGCCGCCACGAACACGAAGTCGATGCGGAAGCGCTCGCCGGTCTCGGCATGCACCAGCTTGCCCTCGCGCACCACCCAGCCGGCCTCGGCAAAGAGTTCCAAAGCCCGCTTCACCCGATCGCGCCGGAAACCGTAGCTCTCGGACGGCGGCTGCAGGTATGCCTCGGTGAAGAGGCGCTCCGGCAACTGGTCGCGGAACGGTTCAAGCAGCGCAAGCTCGTCCTCGCTCGGCACGCCGTTCTGCGCCATGGGCGAATTGTGGAAGAAGCTCACGCCCTGATCGTAGAAGCCGAACAGGATCACGCGGTTGATGTAGGGGAAGTCGTAGAGCATGTAGAGCGCCTCGCGGACGCGGATGTCCTGGAAACGCTCGCGTTCGAGGTTCCAGAACACCGGCCACCACAGTCCCCACACGCGGGTGATGTAGCGCAAGTCCGCCTTGAACATGCCGGCGCGCACGGCGGGGAAGTCGTACTGGGTGGTCCAGTTCTTCGACACCGTCTCCTCGCGCAGGTCAAAGACATCAGCCTTTTGCGCCTCCAGCATCACGTGTTCGTCGCGAAAGTAGTCCCACTTCAGGCGGTCGAAGTTGTAGCGGCCGCGGTTCACCGGCAGGTCTTGGCCCCAATAGTCGGACACGCGCTCGTAGGTGAGGGCGCGACCCAAGTCCACGTCCTCCAGCCGATAGGGGCCGGCGCCCAAGGGCGGCTCCGTGGTGGTCTTGGAGATGTCGCGCTCTTCCCAGTAGTGCTTCGCCTGAATGGCCATCGCGCCATAGGCGAAGGGCATGATGGGGTTCGGTTCGGCACCCTCCCGGGTGATGAAGCAGAGGTCGCGCCCATTGGCGACCTCCACCCGATCAAGGTCGGTGAGGGCCGTCTTCAGCGCGACCGAGCCGTGCTCCTTGTAGGCGTTGAAGGTGAACACCACGTCCTCGGCGGTGATGGGCACGCCGTCGTGCCAATACGCGCCCTCCCGCAGCCGGAACGCCACCCAGCGCAAGTCCGGATCCACATCCACACCGGAAGCCAGCCGCCCGTAGGCACTTGCCGGCTCGTCGGCGGAAGACTCGAGCAGGCGCTCGAAGACGACATTGCCGGTGCCGGTGAACGCAAACCCGGCCGCGACGCGCCCCTTCTCCAGGATGTTGTTGAAGCTGTCGAACGTGCCCATGTCCGGCAGCCGAAAGATGCCACCCTTGGGTGCGTCCGGGTTGGCGTAGGCGAAGTGCTCGAACTCGGGGCCGTACTTCAGCGGCAGAACGTAGGAAATGCCGTGCTTGTAGTCGGGACTTTGGCAAGGCACTTCGCCCGCAGACGCGGCCGGCGCGAGCGTAGCGAGCGCCCACGCGGCGAACGCGACACGCGTGGAGTTCCCCTTCCGGCTGCATGGATTGATGGGAAGCACCCTCCGAATCGACTGGCGGAGCGGCGGATGCTACCGAAAAGCCTCGCTGGTCGGCGAGATTGGGACTGGCGGACCGGTGACGCTCCATGACGACCGGTTGGGGTAGTCTTGTTGCGCATCAGCAGATGGCTCACGGTACGGAGGGATTAGAAAGTGGAATCCAATAAGTCGCACAAGGTCCCGAGCCCCCGCCTGCGGGCGTTCTACGGGCTCTTCCTTCTGGTCGGGGTCGCGGCTCCGGCGCTCGCGCACGAGGACGGCGAGATGCCGAACGACGTAACCGCGGCTGCGGCCATCATGAGTTGCGACGATTACACGCGTATTGGAACGGCCCATTTGCGCGAGCGCGCTTCCGACGAACTCGTGAAGATCGTGGACATCTCGATGCGCGTGCGACGGCTGACGCCAGGCAAGCACGCGGTACACATCCACGAGACTGCGGCATGCATGCCCTGTTCGGCGGCGCAAGGCCATTTCGACCCCGGTCCGCACGGCAACACCAACCCCGACGCCAACCACCCCTTCCACGCCGGCGAGTTGGTGAACATCCACATTGGCGAAAACGGACGCGGTGCCTTGTTTACCCTCACCACCCGCGTGAGCCTGTCCGATGGCCCGCTGTCGCTGATGGACGAAGACGGCAGCGCCTTCATCATCCATCTCGACCCGGACACGTATTGCCCGGAGGGCGAGCAAGCCGGCTGCGCCGGCGGCGGCAGGGCCGCATGCGGCGTGATCGTCCGCGACGAGTAGCCGCGAGGAGGCGCTACCGGGTGCCGACGAAATCCGCCATTTTCGGTGGGCCGTCTTCGAAGATCAGCGTGACGACCTCCCTGAGATTGGCATTTAGCTCTTCGAGGGTCTCGCCTTGGCTGTGCGCGCCGGGGAAGCCCGGGATGTAACCCACGAACAGCCCGGTGTCCGGGCACCGTTCGACAATGGCGGTGTAGCTGTCCATTGGCCAGCAGTTCGCGTAGCGAACTGCCGACGCGCCCGCAAGGGCGCGCTAGATGCCCAAGTCGAGCTTGTTGTAGCCGCGCAGGCTTTCGCGGGCCGCGTCGTTCCACTCGAACGTCTGGCCAATGAAGGGCTTGTACTCGTAGGGCGTCTCGTCCGGGAAGCGCTGCTTGCGCGCCTCGATGGCGAGGCCCAGCACGCGGGAGCGCTTCTGCACACGCGCCTCATCGTAGATCAGCTTGTCGCTACCCGGCGCATGGATGCCGTTGCCCCTTGCGCCCACCACGCTCCTGCGCGGATGGAAGCCGAAGTTGATGGTCACCCGGCAATCGTCGCTGGTGTTGGCGAACGAGCCATGCACGGCTTGGCGGTTGGTGATGGCGACGTCGCCGGGTTCGCACAAGAGCGGCACGGCGTTCGGCAGCCGATCTGACCCGGCGGCATCGCACCAGCCCTTGATGTCCGCCTGGGCGAGGTGCGATCCCGGCACCACCCACAGGCCGTTGGCGGCGTTGCAGCCATAGAGCTGTGCCATGAAGTTGAAGCCGTGGCTGCCCTTGTGGAACTTGGCCGTGTCCCAATGCGTGGTGCCGTCCTGATGCCAGGCGACGCTGCCGCCGAGGCGCGGATGCTTGATCCAGATCACCTCGTTGAAGGGCGAGAAGTCCTCGCCGTTGAACGTCTCCGCGACGCGCATGAGATCAGGATGGGCATAGAGCCTGAGCGCCGCATCGGAAAACTGCAGCGAACCGCCCACCACTTGCAGCACCCATTCCGGTGCGCCGTCGGGAAGCTCCGGCTCGATCATCTTCGCCGGGTGACGTCCGTTGTTGCGCTCCGTGCCGCCGATGGGATCCGACAGCGGCCGAACCAAGGCCATGCCGCCGCCCTTGCCGTCCGACCCGAGCGCTGGCCGGCCATGCCGGTCGAACTTGCCTTGGGGCTCGGTCGGAGCCCGCTCGAGGATGTCCTGCACGTCGCGCTCGATGTCGGCGAGTTCCGCTTCGCCAATCACGCCTTGGAACACATAGAAGCCGTGCTCCCAGTAGGACGCCACGATGTCCCGATCGAGCGAACCGTCCGCCTCGTAGCGAATCGGCCCGCGATTGCCGAGCGCCAACGCTCGCGCCTCTCCCGCAGCCCGATACGCCACCATCGCGTCCTCGTGCTCGCCGTAGTCCGACTGCCAAACCGCCGCTTCCGCCATGTCGTCCCCTGCCTTCGTTGCAGGCATACATCCTACGCCAGTCCACGACACTCGTCGTGGTGTAGGTCTGTCGAAAGCCGCACCTCTGTCGGATTTGCAATGGGCGGGCCTTTGGAGGGAAGGCATCCTGCCTTCCTGGCGCCGATAGGCGCTTTCTCACTTGCGGGTCGTGGTCAGCGCGCCAGAGGCGCGCAGGGAAGGCAGGATGCCTTCCCTCCAAAGGCCCGCCTTGTTTCACGCGCTAGTAGGGGAGGGCTTGTCCGAGGCAGACCGAATCCAACAACTTGATTCAACATGATTTACTGGCCGTTGTCCAGTTCGGATTACTACCGGCGTTAGTGGTGTACGGTGCGACACAGGAGCGCCTCGGTGGTACGTTCTGCGCGCGCCAGCGAAGCCTAAGGCCCGGACCGATTCGGGACGTTGGACGGCGCTGGGCGCCAGAAGCGTCAAAACCAGCAGCACGCCTCCCGTGCAAAACCTGGCGTGCGCGTGACCTTCGGCGATGGCGGAAGGTTGGCACGTTTCCTCTGCGGTTGGGCACGGCATTCCCCGGCCCAACCGCGAGCGTGGCAGACGGTCCGCACCGTGGTTCGGCGCGATGTGCTCGGTCAGGCGTGGTAACGTGGGCTTGCGTGACGCAACGACGGGACAGATGCGCTACCGCTCAAGCATCGGCTGTCATCATTTCTTCCCCTGGGCGCCGGCGATGGTCGTGTTCGCCGCGAGCTGGACCTCGGGCCACTGGCTGCTGGCGGGGCTTGGTGCGTGCGTGGCAGGCGTGTTCTGCTGGCTGCTGCTCGCGTCGCGCTACGTCGTGGAGGACGGCGTGCTCGATGCCCGCATGGGAGTGCGGCGCCGCCGGATCCGGCTCTGCGACGTTACGGCCGTGCACCGATCGCAACTGGACGGCCCGGTGTTGGGCGTCGGCCCGTACTTCATCGGCATCGAGTACGGAAATGCCCGAACGATCAATGTCTCCCCGAAGGACGTGGACGGTTTCATGGCCGCGGTTCGCGCCGGCATGAAACGTGCTGACGGGCGGCCGCTGGGGCCGACGGCGCCGGCATTGCCGGGGGGAGTTGGAACGTGAGCAAGGCTCTCGCCGTCTGTCATGCTCGGCCGCTGTGAGCCAGCGCTTCGAGTCGGCGTTCGGGAAGCGGGGCGCGATGAACGTCGTTTCGTTGGCGTTGTCGGTCTGTGCGGTCGGGATGTGCATCGTTGCGACCTTCGATCTCCATGCTCCACTTGAACTCGGCCTCGTTGCGCTCGTGGTCGCGCTCACCATCGCTGGCGTCGCCAATTGGTTTCCGGTGCGTTATGGCCGCTACCTGATCGACGGCGACACGCTGGTCGTTCGCCGTCAATGGCAAACCCGTCGGATTCCCCTGGCGTCAATCACCGAGGTACGTCGACCCCAACGCGTCAGCATGGTTGCGGATTGGGAGGACGACTTCGCGCTCGGCGGCGAGGTGCTCGAGATTCGCTATGGCGGCGGCGCAGTGCCGCTGCCGCCGCCTGCGGCCATGAAATCACCCGCGGCGAAGGCGTACGTATCGCCTCGGGACGAAGCAGCGTTCCTTTCTGCCATCGGACATCGTCTGCGGGAGGACGTATAGGGATGCGCTACCGCACGAGCATCGGGTTGGAGGCGTTCTTCAAGGGCATGGGGCCGATGGTCGCCGTGCTGGCAATTTGGACGATTGGCAACTGGCTGTTGACCGGGTTTGCGGTGTGTCTGCTGGGTGCCCTCGGCTGGGTCGCGGCGTCAACGCGCTACGTCATTGAGGACGGCGTTCTCAAGATCCGAATGGGTTGGTCTCGCCGCTCTGTCCGTCTTGACGAAATCAAGGCCGTGCAGCGCGGGCATCGGTGGAAGGGCGAGACGCTGGGGTTCGGCTCGGACTTCGTCGGCATCGAGTATGGCGACAGGGTGGTCAACGTCTCACCGCGAGACATTGACGGGTTTGTGGCAGCGCTGGCTGAGGGCGCCCGTTGATCGCGTGGCTGGAGAACGATGGAACGAGCGGCCTTGGTGCGCGCGCTTTCGCTCGCGTTGAGGCAGTGAGGCGCGAGCGATGGCGGGCATCGGCGACTTTGCGCCCCGTCACTACCAGCGGCTGTCGCACGAAGTTGCAGACGCGTGGCGGCGCATTGCCGCCCGGCGCGGAGTTCCGGTAGTGACGGGGCGCAAAGGCGGCATTCGGGCCAGTGGCGGCAGTGGCAGCCAGCGATCCGGTAAGGAAAAAGTTGATGATGGCGTGGTGACGCGCCGCTATGATGCCTCGCATCACCCTGTCGCCCTTTGGCGACGTGGCTGGGCAGAGGCCCGGCGTGATGGCGTCACCGGCATTCAGGTGACGACCCAGTGCCTAGCTGCAACTGCTGCAGCGCAGGCGGTCGACGCATCGCAAGGCACGGCTCGCCACATCCGCGGTAGCGCGCGGATGGGGGCGATGCCACCGAGACTTGGAGACTGCCGTGGAAGCGCGGAGTCGATCGCGCTGCCGGAGAGTTTGTCCGGCGTTTGGCGGGAACCCAGGTCACGGCGCGAGGCTTCGCGCGGACGGGGAGCGGTCCCTGTCGTTGCCCCCGAAGCAAGGGGCAGCGTGCGGAGTCTCGGGTGCCGAAAAGGCTGGCGGGCCCGATGTCGCGAGACACGCCGCGGCTGCCGCAGGAGACGGCAAGGGAAGACGCGTCGACGGACAGTTCCGCACTTCGGTGCGGGGTCTGCATGCCCTGGCGGGCAGCGGGCCGTCCATCAGAACTAAGCGAATGAGGACCCGCTCCCGGCCGCGCTCCGCGGCCGCGGGGTGCGGCCCGAAGCGGCAGGTCCAGCGACAATGCCGCACCGATCCCGATCCCCGACGACGAACTGCGCCGGCGCCTCGGCGGCGATCGACTGGCATTGGAGCGCTTACCGTTTCGGCAAGAACGCAATCGTTGACGGCCTGCGCCGCCCTCCCTAGCTTGGCAGGCGATGCGGCCTCGGGCGCGGCCCGGGACCGGAAGGCAGGACTGGTTGCAGGGAAGAGACGATGCGGCAGCTGCACTTCGACCTGCTGCGCCTGCTGGAGGGCGACCGGCAGGGCTCGCACGGCACGCGGCGCGGCCGGCGGTACGTCCTCGCCCAGGCGGCGGAGACCCTGCACGAACTCGGTTACCGGGGCCTGCGGGCGCGGGGGTTCAAGGGGCGGCACGTCGACGCGCTGGTGGCGGAGTGGCGGCGGCAGGGACTGTCGGACGGCACGATCCGCAACCGCATGGCGCACCTGCGCTGGCTGGCGCGGAGGATCGGCAAGCCGGGCATCGTCAGGAAGGACAACGCAAGCTACGGGGTCGGACCGCCGTGCGGGACCTGAACTGGGACCTGCTCCGGCTTCAGAGGCGGGAGGGCCACGTCGGCTCGCACGCCACCCGCCGCGACCGCTCCTGGGCGCTGGCCCAGATGGCGAATGCCCTGCACGAGCTCGGCTTCCGCGGCCTGCGCGCCGAGGGGCTGAAGCCGAGGCACGTCGAGGCGCTGGTGCGCCACTGGCGGGACGGCGGCCTGTCCCACGCCACGATGATGAACCGCATGGCGCACGTGCGCTGGTGGGCCGATCGGGTCGGCAAGGCCGGCATGGTCGGGAACAACGCGGACTACGGCATCCTGCGGCGGTCCCACGTCGCCGACGGCACGAGGCGGCGCGACCTCGACGCGTCGAGGCTCGCGCGGGTGAGGGACGCGCACGTGCGGATGGCGCTGCGGCTGCAGGCGGCGTTCGGCCTGCGGCGGGAAGAGGCGATCAAGCTGGCGCCGTCGCACGCGGACCGCGGTGACCGCCTCCTGGTGAAGGCGTCCACGGCCAAGGGCGGCCGCCCGCGCCACGTTCCGGTGCGTACCGAGGCCCAGCGCCGTCTGCTCGACGAGGCGCGTCGTCTCGCAGGTGGCGGCGCGCTGATCCCGCCGGCGCGCAACTACGCCGAGCAGAGGAGGGTTTACGAGGACCAGACGCGGGCGGCGGGGCTGGACCGCAGCCACGGACTGCGCCATGCGTACGCGCTGGACCGGTACGAGGGCCTGACGGGCTGGAAGGCTCCGGCGTCCGGCGGGCCGGCGCGGGGCGAACTGACGGAACGGGAGCGGCGCACCGACGCGGCTGCGCGGCTGAAGGTCGCGGCGGAACTGGGTCACTCGAGGATGGAGATCGCCCGGAACTACCTGGGCTGAAGGCGAAAAGGGGGTGAAGGCCCCCTGCCGAACGCGCCGCCCGCATCGCGGCCGCATGCGGCGACGAGGGCGCCCTGCTTCGGCCGCCAATGCGTGGGGAAGGAAACGGCGCGACGCTCGTGCGCGCCGTCGAGCGTCGCGGGGCGCTCAGGGACGTTCTGACGCCCGTTTCCGGGCTGGCGGGCGACTGACGCCTCCCGCGCAGTCGGCACACCGCTGCATCCGCAGGCGCCGCCGCTCGAACAGGTCCGAGCGCGCGCAGGCGGCCTCGACCGGGTTGCGCACCGCGTGCGCGAGCGCCGCCTCCATCACGGCGTGCGGCGTGTCCTCGCACTCGCGGCCCAGTCCCGGAAGCTGGAGCGGAACCCGTGCGGCGCCGCGTCGATGCCGAGGCCGCGCTCCGCGCCGATGCAGCCGGGTCGCGGCTGCACCGTTCCCCTCAGGCGACGTATGCGGTCCATTCCGCCATCAGCGCGCGGCGTCTCTCGAACAGATCGCTGCGCCGGTAGGCGGCTTCCACGCGGTCGCCGTTGACGTGCGCCAGGGCGAGCTCGCAGACCTCGCGCGGGGCGTCGGAGCATTCGGCGGCCCAGTCGCGGAAGCTGGAGCGGAAGCCGTGCGGCACCGCGTCAACGCCGAGGGCGCGCAAGAGTTCCGACAGGTGCTTCTGGTGCATGGCGCGGCCGCTCGCCGACGGGAACACCCAGCCGTCCGCCGCCGCCAGCTCCCGTGCCTCGTCGAGCACCTCGAGGGCCCGGTCCGACAGCGGCACGCGGTGCTCGCGGCCGTTCTTCATGCGCTTCGCGGGAACCGTCCACACCGCGCCGTCGCGGTCGACCTCCTCCCACCGGGCGTGGCGCACCTCGCCCGAGCGGGCGGCGGTCAGCACGAGGAACTCGAACGCCAGCCGCACGCCGGCGCACGCGTCGCAGTCCCGCACCCGCGCGAGCGCGGCGCGGACCTCGGCGTGCGGCAGCGCGCGCTGGTGCCGCTGCACGGCGGCGGTCCTCGGCAGCGCCGCGGAGATCGCGTCGCCGGCGGGGTTGTCGGCACGCAGGCCCTGCGCCACGGCCCACTTCATCACCGCGCCGATGCGCTGCCGCACGCGGCCGGCGGTGACGCGCTTGGCGGACCAGATCGGCAGCAGCACGGCCATGACGTCGGCGCCGGTCACGGCGTCGACGGTCTTGTCGCCAATGCGCGGCAGCGCGTAGGTGGCGAGGCTCGCGCGCCACTGGCGTTCGGAGCCGGCACGGTCCTTCCAGTGCGGGGCGTGGATCCCGATGACGGTCTCCAGCGCCTCGGCGAACGTCGGCACCGCCCTGGCCGATCGGCGCGGATCGCGTCCCTGGGCGATGGCGCGGGCGTTCTCCAGCGCCCGCTCGCGGGCCATGGCGAGGGTGACGACGGGGTAGCGGCCGAGGCCGAGGCTGGTGGGCCGGCCGTCGATGCGGACGCTCTGCGTCCAGGACTTGTTGAGTCCGCCGCGCAGCGCGGGCCGGACGAGCAGGCCGAGGCCGAGGCCGCCGCGGCCGTCGCCGTAGCGGCCGGGCGTGTTGGCGTTTCGGACGAAGGTTGCGGACAGCATGAGGGGTCGATTGTTCACTTCCCGTTCCCTTTTCGGTTACAAGGGGGTGTTGAGAAGCAGTGTGCCCCGGTGGCGCCCGATACGCCAAAAGGTTTATGCTTATCAGAAGGTTAAGGAACTTCCGGCGAAGTCCTGAACCCCCCGAAAACCACCCTTCGTCGGTGGGCTTGTCCGAGGCAGAACTGCCATTCGCCACCCGAGAGGTCGAAGACATCGTTCGCCCTCCCGACACACAAACATTTCGTCCCACAGGCCACATGGCCGATGTCTCACGAGTTTGTCGGCGCGTTCAACACGGGCGGGGACAAGCCCGGGACAAGCCCCGCCCCCTACGAGGCCCGGGCCGAATCCATCGGTGCAACCCGCGAGTGTGAGACATCGGCCACGCGGCCTGTGGGACGAAGTGCTTTCGTGTCGGGCAGGCTGATTTTTGTCGGGCAGGCTGACTTATGCTCGTTGTCGACGCGGTTGCGAAGGAGCCGCGCCTGGTCGATCAGGCCGCGCAACTGAGGCTTTTGGCGTTGCGGAGGCCGCTCGGAAACGCACGCGAACGGAGGCACAAAGGGTGCCCGACACGGACGATTCGTCTCACCGGTGGCTGCGCCAAACCCTCGGCGGGCTGTGCGATACCGGGACGGCGCTCATCAGGCGCGGCACCGTCCTTGGGCCGCTGATACCGGTGGTGTTTCTCGTCGTCCCGGCCTGCTTTCTCCTCGCGTGGCTGTTCCGCGATACGGCCGTCTTCGGCGGGGTACCTGCCGTCTCCGCCGTACTCATTTTGGGGGCAGGAGCGGCGGTAGTCTATTACCTCCGGTACTACTCGGCCTTTGCGATCCGGATCGATTACAGTCGGAGCGCTACCGACTCGAGAGACATCGAATGCAGTACCTGATGGCGAAGGGTCTCGCGGAGCCCGCGCCTCCGGAGGCCCTTGAGGATCCCGCCGCCAACCCTGCCATCGACCACGACGATCCCGAGGCGGACGCCACCTCGGCAACGGAGCCAGACTGATGAAGTCGTACATCTTCGCGTACAGCCAACTGCTGTCACCGTGGGCCGCGCAATTGATACTCGATGAGACGAACGCAGTCGCCACTTGGGTCCAGCCGTTTCCCAATACGGCGATCATTCTCTCTGACCTGGACGCGCAGGATCTTGCGGCCGTTCTCCGCCAACGGCTTGGTGAAACCTGGTTCATCGTGTCAAGGCTCGAAGGCCATACGAGCGACGGCTGGTTGCCTGGCGACGTCTGGCCGTATGTCAACCACAACCCCGGGGCTCTCGCACTCCCGAGCCTCCCGGCACCAGCTACGCGACAGGGTAACCGGCACGGGAGCAAAGTCGCTTGAGAGGCATCTTCTGCCGCCTCGGAAGCTGACTTCGGCGAGCACCAGCACTAGGATCGCCTCGACGCGGGCGGGCGCGGGCCTGGACCGCCCGCGTCCGCAACGGGCCCCGTGGAGCGATACGCCCTTCCATAGAATAGACCGTGCAACCCAATGATCGTGGGCGCATTCCTCGTAGGGGACGGGCTTGTCCCGTCCCGGCGCGCCCTGACGGGCGCGTTGGCAGTTCGCTTGCGCGAACTGCTGTGCTTCGACGAATTCCTCTGTGCATTCAAGACGGGCGACGACAACGGTCGCCCCTACGGGGCAATGGTCCGGCTGGCTGCTATGCTGGAAGGCCGCAATGTCCCGACCGACCCCCAGCCATGCCAGACCTGCACGCAACCAGCCTTTCCGACGCCGAGAAGCGGGACCTCAAGCGCGATGGCTTCGTGATCCTGCGCAATGCGGTGCCCCGAGCCGTCACCGAACGGGCCAAGGCGCTCATCAACCAAGACCCCACCCGCATCGTCCACGGCGACAACGCCGCGATCAACGATCTCTACAACGACTCGGTGCTGCGCGACGTGATGCTCGAGGCAATGGGGCCGCACACCGCTCCCGTCAACGCCCAAGTCGCGGTGACGATGCCGCGCTTCTCAGACGCCGTGGTGCGCCGGCCTGTCACCACCACCAGCGCTCCCGCAGCGCATGTCGATGGCGGCTGGGCAGGGCTCTGTCCCATGTCGCAGAGCGAAATCCTCGCGGCCGGCGAAGCCCTCGAGACCTGGGGGCGGGGCGGCGATCCGCAGTCCATGGGCCCGGCCGGCGGTGCCCCGCTGTGGCAAGACCGGGAGCGAACCCTCGCCATCGGCAGCTACACGGCCTTGGTTGGCGTGTGCCTCAATGACCAGTTGCGCCCGGCCAAGGGCCAGTTCTCGGTTCGCCGGGGCGCCCACGAAGCCGTCGAAGCGTTCTTCCGCCACCAGCGCGACCTCGGCGGCCCGATCGGTGGCGGTGGCCCGGACTGGCCTCGCCTGCAAGCCATGCCAAAGGGCCAAGCCTTCGCCGGCATCATGCCGCCGGCCATGGTGAACACCTACCCAGACACCCGCTTCGAGCACGAACACTGGCCGTGGCCGGAACTCACCCCAGTGCTGATGCAGGAAGGCGATGCGGTGATTGCCCTGCACTCCCTGCCGCACACGGCAACGCCGAACTTGAGCGACGACCCACGCATGAACGTCTTCTTCCGCATCCGCCGCCACCGGCCTGAGAACCCCTGGGAAGGCAACAAGCGCGTCGGCTGGGGCGTCTCCGACCACCCCGACCGCGCCCTCAACGGCGACTTCCTCGAATACCCGGCGGGTTACGACCCCTTCGGGACCTCCATCGCCAAAATGTGCGACCACTGGAGCGAATGGGACGGCATGGGGGAAGTCACGCCGGCGTAGCTGGGGTTTGGCGCTGGCGCTTTGTTGGTGCCCTCCGTCCAGACAGGCCCTCGCTCGGCAGGGGCCGCGTCTCCACCCTCCCTGGAGCGCCCGAAACGCAGCAAATCTGCGGTTGCGTTCGGCGGTGCCTCGCCTATAATCCGCCGCCTGATGCGGGGTGGAGCAGTCTGGTAGCTCATTGGGCTCATAACCCAAAGGTCGTAGGTTCAAATCCTACCCCCGCTACCAAAACCGAAGGGCCTGCTTGCGGGCTTTTCTGAATGGGTCGTGGCGCCTTTGGCTTTGCGAGGCGGCATGTCCGAGTTGGTAAGCGCGCCGCGTCAGAGGAGGTGGCGCGCTGCGCCGGCACCTCCGATGGGCGTTTGTTCGCCCATTTTTTGTGCGCGTTGGCAGGCAATGCCAGCGGAAATGGATGGTCCGGAAAGAACGAAAGGGGGCTCTTTGAGCGCAACGGAACGGCAGATCGAAGCCATGCTGGCGCCGACCATTCGCGCCCTTGGCTGCGAGATCTGGGGCGTCGAGTTCCGCCCTCGCGGTGGTTCGGCGCTCTTGCGCGTGTTCATCGACGGCGCGGAAGGGCGCGACGTTACCCTCGACGATTGCGAACGCGTGAGCGGTCAGGTGAGTGCGCTCCTCGACGTGGAAGACCCCATTGCAACCAAGTATCGGCTGGAGATTTCCTCGCCGGGCCTCGATCGTGTGCTGTTTCGGCGCGAGCATTACGCACGCTCCGTTGGCGAACAGGTGGATGTGCGCCTCGCCTTCCCGTTTGAGGGCCGCCGCCGCTTCGTTGGCCTCCTCGCCGGCGTTGAGGAGGAGGATGTCGTCGTTCGCATTGGCGAGGAGGAGTTTCTCCTTCCCTTGAGCCAGATTCGTCGCACCCGCATCGTGCCGGACTTCGCCTCCGAAGCCCTGGACTCGGGCGCCGCCGACGTTGCCCATGACCACCCGGCCGTGGCGAGCGCCGGTCGATAGAGGGGAGTGCCGTGGACGCGAAGGAAGTACTGATGGTGGTCGATTCCGTTTCGGCGGAAAAGGGCGTGCCCAAGGACGTCATCTTCGGCGCCATCGAGTCAGCGCTGGCGATGGCAACCAAAAAGAAAAGCCGCGACAACGCGGAGTTTCGGGTGGCGATCGACCGCGAGAGCGGCAGCTACGAGACGTTCCGTTGCTGGCGGGTGCTGGATCCGAACCGGGAGCTCGAAGAGGAGGAAGAGGTCAACCCCGACGCTGAGCTGAGCCCAGAGGAGGCGCGGGAGAAGGACGCCGCGCTCGGGATCGGCGATGTTTACGAAGTGCCGGTGGATTCGGTCGAGTTCGGCCGCATCGCGGCGCAGACCGCCAAGCAAGTCATCTTCCAGAAGGTGCGGGAGGCGGAACGGGCGCAGGTGTACGAGGAATACCTGCCGAGAGTGAGCGAACTGGTCAGCGGCACGGTAAAGAAAACCTCGCGCGACAACGTGATCGTCGATCTCGGCAACAACGCAGAGGCCATCCTGCTGCGCGAATACCTGATTCCCCGCGAGACCTTCCGCATCGGCGAACGCGTGCGCTCGCTGCTGCTTGAGGTGCGCCCCGAAGCCCGCGGGCCGCAGCTCATCCTCTCGCGCACCTCGCCCCGAATGCTGATTGAGCTGTTCAAGATCGAAGTGCCGGAGATCGCCGAGGACGTGATCGAAATTCGCAGCGCCGCCAGAGACCCGGGCTCCCGCGCCAAGGTTGCCGTGCGCACCAACGACGGCCGCATCGACGCCGTCGGCGCCTGTGTCGGCATGCGCGGCTCTCGCGTGCAGGCGGTGTCCGGCGAACTCGCCGGCGAGAAGATCGACGTGGTGCTTTGGGACGAAAACCCCGCCCAGCTTGCCATCAATGCCATGTCGCCGGCCGAGGTGCAGTCCATCGTCGTGGACGAAGAGACCCGCACCATGGACATCGCCGTCGCCGAGGACAACCTCGCCCAGGCCATTGGCCGCGGCGGCCAGAACGTGCGCCTTGCAAGCGAGCTCACCGGCTGGAACCTCAAGGTGATGACCGAGGAAGACGCGGCGCAGAAGCAGCAGGAAGAGGCGCTCGGCTACATCGAGAACTTCAAGGCGGCGCTGTCGGTGGACGAAGACGTCGCCACCATTCTGGTGGAAGAGGGCTTCACCTCCGTGGACGAGGTGGCCTATGTCCCCATCGAGGAGTTGCGCACCATCGAGGGCTTCGACGAAGACTTGGTGGAGGAGCTGCGCAACCGCGCCAAGGATGCGCTCCTGTCGAAGGAAATGGGCAACCAGGCGCCGGCCGAGGACTTGCTCGGCATGGAGGGCATGACGCAGGAACTCGCGCAGAAGCTCGCCGGCAGCGGCGTGGTGACGATGGAGGATTTGGCGGAACTCGCGATTGCCGATCTCTTGGAGATCGACGAGACCATCGGCGACGAACGCGCCGGAGAACTCATCATGGCGGCGCGGGCGCCGTGGTTCGAGGACGACGACGAATGACACGTGGCGCCGTCGGTGCCGGCAAAGGCCGGCAAGAGTAGGGGAAGCGAATGCCCGAGGTAACGGTCAAGTCATTGGCAGACACGGTGAAGGTTCCCGTGGCCCGACTCCTGCAGCAAATGCAGGAAGCCGGCCTGCCGCACAATGCCGAAGCCGATCTCGTGTCGGACGAGCAAAAGCAGCAGTTGCTCGTCCACCTCAAGAACGCCCACGGACAGACCGCCGGCACCCCGAAGCGCGTCACCGTCAAGCGGCGCATGTCGGGCACGCTGCGCACCGGCAAGGGCGGGCGCGGCCCCGCCGTGAAGGTCGAAATGCGCCGCAAGCGCAGCTATGCCAAGCGCCCGGAACAAGCACCAGCCGCCGCAGCACCCAAGCCGGCCGAGGCCGAGAACGAGGCGGAACGCATTCGCGCGGAGGAAGCGCGACGCCAGGAAGCCGAGCAGGAACGTCAGCAGGAGGCCCGACGCCAGGCTGCCGAAGAGGCGCGCCGGGCCGAGGAAGCCAAGCTCGAACAGGCCCGACGCGAGGCCGAGGAACTGGCTGCGCGTCAGGCCAAGGAAGCCGAAGAGGCCGCTCGTGCCGCGGCCAAGGAAGCCGAGCAAGACCCGGCGACGGCCGCTGCGGAAGCCGCCGCCAAGGCCCAAGCCGCCGCCCGCGCCGCCGAGAGTGGCAATCGTCGCGCCCCCGGCAAGGGGCCGGCGCGCAGCGGCGATCGTCGCGACAAGACGCGCCGCGACGACTTTGGCGACGGCCGCACCCGCCGCCGCGAGCTTTCGCTGAAGAAGGAAAGCCGCCGCGCCAAGAGGCGTGGCCAGCCTCTGTCCATCGAGCGTCAGGGGGGCGAATTCACGCCGCAGGAAGTCACCTCGCGGGAAGTCGAACTCGGGGCGGTGGTGACCGTTGGCGAACTCGCCCAGCGCATGAGCGTCAAGGCTGGCGAGGTCATCAAGACGCTGATGGGCATGGGCGTGATGGCCACCATCAACCAGCCCTTGGATCAGGACACCGCGGTGCTGGTGGTCGAGGAGATGGGGCACACCGTCAAGCTCATCGCCGAAGATGCCATCGAACAGCAGCACGAACAGTCGTTGCAGGTGGAGGGCAGCGCGCAGTCCCGGCCACCCGTGGTCACCGTCATGGGACATGTGGACCACGGCAAGACGTCGCTCCTCGACTACATCCGCCACACCCGCGTGGTCGCCGGGGAAGCGGGCGGCATCACCCAGCACATCGGCGCCTATCACGTCGAAACCGACCACGGCGACATCAGCTTCATCGACACGCCCGGCCATGCCGCGTTCTCGGCCATGCGGGCCCGGGGCGCGAGTTCCACCGACATCGTGATCTTGGTGGTGGCCGCCGACGATGGCGTGATGCCGCAGACCGAGGAAGCGGTGAACCACTCCCGCGCCGCCGAGGTGCCGCTGATCGTCGCCGTGAACAAGATGGACCTCGAAGGCGCGGACGCGGAACGGGTGAAGAACGAGCTGTCTGCGCTCGATGTCATTCCCGAGGACTGGGGCGGCGACACCCAGTTCGTCGAGGTGTCGGCGGAGACGGGGCAGGGCATCGATGCCTTGCTTGAAGCCATCACCCTGCAAGCGGAGCTCTTGGAGCTTACCGCCGTGCAGGATGCACCGGGGCGCGGCACGGTGATCGAGTCGCGGCTGGACCGCGGTCGTGGCCCCGTCGCCACCGTGCTGGTGCAGAACGGCACCCTGCGCAAGGGCGACGTCATCATCGCCGGCGAATGCTTCGGCCGCGTCCGCGCCATGATGAACGAACGCGGCGAAGCCGCGGCAGACGCCGCCCCTTCGACGCCCGTGGAAGTGCTCGGTCTCAACGGCACGCCCGGCGCCGGCGACAGCTTCTCGGTGGTGACCGACGAGCGCAAGGCACGGGAACTCGCCGAGTTTCGCGCCGACAGGAGCCAGGAGCAGCGCCTCGCCACGCAAAAGGCCGCCACCCTCGAGAGCATGTTCGCCAACCTCGGCAAGGGCGAGAAGCGCGTGCTGAAGCTGGTGCTGAAGGCCGACGTGCGCGGCAGTCTCGAGGCCATCGTCCAGGCCTGTGCCGAGATCGGCAACGACGAAGTGGCGGTGAACATCCTGGGCTCCGGCGTCGGCGGCATCACGGAATCGGACGCCAACATGGCGCTCACCTACGGCGCGGCCATCTTCGGCTTCAACACCCGCGCCGACAACGCCGCCAAGGCCATCATCGAGCGCGAAGGCATGGACTTGCGCTACTACAGCGTCATCTACGAACTCGTGGACGACATCAAGCAGATTCTCGAGGGCATGCTCGAACCCGAAGTGCGCGAGGAGATCGTCGGCACCGCCGAGGTGCGCGACGTGTTCCGTTCGCCCCGCTTCGGCCAGGTGGCTGGCTGCATGGTGCTCGAAGGCGCGGTGTTCCGGAACAAGAAGATTCGCGTGCTGCGCGACAACGTGGTGATCTACGAGGGCGAGCTCGAGTCGCTGCGCCGTTTCAAGGACGATGTCATGGAAGTGCGCGGCGGCCTCGAATGCGGCATCGGCGTGCGCAACTACAACGACGTGCGTGCCGGGGACAAGATCGAAGTCTTCGACTCTAGGGAAGTCGCGCGGGCGCTATGAGCCCCGAGCGAGCGAACCGGGTCGCCGATTTCATCCGAGAGGAACTGGCAGGAATCGTCAGCCAGCGCATGCGAGACCCGCGTGTGCGCCTGCTCTCCGTGACCGACGCTCGCGTGAGTCGGGATCTCGGCTGGGCGGACGTATATGTCTCGTCCATCGAGACCGAGGACGAGCCGTCGCGCAGCGAGCTGGTGGAAACGTTGAATCGCGCCGCCGGGTTTCTGCGTTCGGAAGTGGCACGTCGCCACACCATGCGCACGACACCGAGGCTCAGGTTCCATTACGACCGCGCCATGGTGGAGGGACCTCGAATGGAGGCGCTCATCCAGACAGCATTGAACGCCGACCGACGCCGCAACGAACCGCCGGCGACGGGAGACCCCCATGCGTAGGCGTTCCCGCGGTCGCGACGTGCATGGCATGTTGGCGCTCGACAAGCCCACCGGCATCACCTCGAACGAGGCGGTGCAGCGGGTGAAGCGGCTGTTTCGCGCTCGCAAGGTGGGCCACACCGGCAGCCTCGACCCGCTCGCCACGGGGGTCTTGCCGCTGTGCCTCGGCGCCGCCACCCGGTTCTCGCAGTTCTTGCTCGATTCCGACAAGAGATACTTCACCTGCGTGCGCCTCGGCATCGCCACCGACAGCGGCGATGCCGACGGCGAAGTGATCGCCACGGCAAGCGTCGAAGGCATCGACCGCGCCCGGGTGGATGCGGCGCTCGAGGCGTTTCGCGGCGAGTTCGAGCAGGTTCCGTCCATGTACTCCGCCGTCAAGCATCAGGGGCAGCCGCTCTACAAGCTGGCGCGACAAGGCATCGAGGTGGAACGCGAGGCCCGTCCGGTGACGGTGTTCGAGAACCGCATCGTCGATTTCACGGGCGACCTGCTGACGCTCGACATTCATTGCAGCAAGGGCACCTATGTGCGCACCATTGCCGAAGACTTGGGCCAGGCACTCGGCTGCGGCGCGCATGTGTCGAAGCTGCGCCGCACCCAGGCGGGACCTTACGGCGAGGCAGACCTCGTGACGTTTGAGGCACTCGAAAGCGCGCACGAAGAAGGCCGCCTCGATGCCATGCTGCAACCGGTGTCGAGCGCCGTGCGGGAGTGGCCGTGCGTGGCGCTCACCACCGCCACGGCGTGGTACGTGAAGCAAGGTCAGCCGGTGCAGGTGCCACATGCGCCCGCGTCCGGCTGGGTACGGCTGGCGGAGCACGAAGCCGGCGAAGACCGCTTCGTCGGCGTTGGCGAGATTCTGGAAGATGGACGGGTCGCCCCAAGGCGGCTCGTCGGCAATGGCGGCGGATGACTGCAGATATGCGTGGTATCCGTCGTTCCCAAAACGCCCAAGGAAGGGCAAGTACGCATATTCAGGGAGCAACCAAATGGCATTGACTGCCGAAGCAAAGGGACAGATCGTCTCGGAATACGCGCGTGGGGAGAACGACACCGGCTCGCCGGAAGTTCAGGTGGCCTTGCTCACGCACAACATCAACGCGCTGCAAAGCCACTTCCGCGATCATGGCAAGGACCATCACTCGCGCCGCGGCCTGATCCGCATGGTGAACCAGCGCCGCAAACTGCTCGACTATTTGAGGGGCAAGGACCAAGCCCGCTACACCGAGCTGATCGGCCGCCTGGGCCTGCGCCGCTAACGGCCCTTCCCTCCCATCACTCCCCTCTTGGGGATTGGGAGAAACAGAGGTGTTTGGGAGGGGTGCAAAGCCGCACCAAGGCCGGCCACAAACCAGCAGCTCACGACCGAGCTGCCAAACGCGCCCCTAGGCGCATGAACACGGAAACGAAAGACGGAAACGACAGGAGCAACAGGAACTTGAGTACAAAGAAGACGTTTGAATACGGCGGCCACCAGGTCGTCCTCGAAACCAATCGCATCGCCCGCCAGGCCTCCGGTGCCGTCATGGCGTCGGTCGGCGACACCGTGGTGCTCTGCACCGTGGTGGCCAACCCCAAGACCAACCCAGGGCAGGATTTCTTCCCCCTCACGGTGAACTACCAGGAGAAGACCTACGCCGCCGGGCGCATCCCGGGCGGCTTCCTGCGCCGGGAGGGGCGTCCGAGCGACAAGGAAACCCTCACCTCGCGGCTGATCGACCGCCCCATCCGCCCGCTCTTCCCCAAGGGCTTCATGAACGCGGTGCAGGTGATCCCCACGGTGATGAGCGTGGACAAGGACATGGACCCGGACATCCCGGCCATGATCGGCTGCAGCGCAGCCCTCGCCGTCTCCGGCATCCCCTTCGCCGGCCCCATCGGCGCGGCGCGGGTCGGCTTCGTCGAGGACCGCTACGTCCTCAACCCCGGCTACGAGGAGCTTGAATCCTCGCACCTCAACATGGTGGTGGCCGGCACCAAGAGCGCCGTGCTCATGGTGGAGTCCGAAGCCAAGGAACTCACCGAAGATCAGATGCTCGGCGCGGTGCTGTTCGGCCACCAGGAAATGCAGGTGGTGATCGACACCATCGAGGAGCTTGCCGCCGAAGCGGGCAAGCCGCGCTGGCACTTCAATCCACCGCCGGTGAACGAAGAAGCCCTCCAGGCCGTGCAGGATGCGGTGGCGTCCGATCTCGGCGACGCCTACCGCATCACCGACAAGCAGGAGCGCCAGATCAAGGTGCGCGCCGCCCGCACGGCGGCGGTGACCGGGCTTGAGGGCAAGATCGAAGAGGAGGACGCGCTCGATGCCTTCGCCAAGATCGAGAAGAACATCGTCCGCGAACGCGTGCTGAACGGCGAACCCCGCATCGACGGACGGGACCTGCGCACCGTGCGGCCCATCACCGCGGACGTGGGCGTGTTGCCGAAGACCCACGGCTCGGCCCTCTTCCAGCGCGGCGAAACCCAGGCCATCGTCGTCGCAACCCTCGGCACCTTGCGCGACTCTGCCCTCATCGACGCACTCGAAGGCTCGCGCAAGGATCACTTCATGCTGCACTACAACTTCCCGCCCTACAGCGTCGGCGAGGAAGGTTTCATGGGTGCACCGAAGCGGCGCGAGATCGGCCATGGCTGGCTGGCGCGGCGCGGCGTCAGTGCCTGCCTGCCGGATGTGGACGATTTCCCCTACACCATCCGCGTGGTTTCGGAGATCACCGAAAGCAACGGCTCGAGCTCGATGGCGAGTGTCTGCGGCACCTCCATGGCGCTTATGGACGCCGGCATTCCGATGAAGGCGCCCATTGCCGGCGTCGCCATGGGGCTCGTCAAGGAAGGCAACCGCTTCGCCGTACTGACGGACATCCTGGGCGACGAGGACCACCTCGGCGACATGGACTTCAAGGTGGCCGGAACGGCCGCCGGCGTCACCGCCTTGCAGATGGACATCAAGATCGACGGCATCACCGAAGAGATCATGGAACAGGCGCTCGAACAGGCGCACGAGGCTCGCCAGCACATCCTCGCCGAGATGGGCAAGGCGATCACCGAATCCCGCGCCACCGTTTCGGAGAACGCGCCTTCGATGGTGGTGCTCAAGGTCCACCCGGACAAGATTCGCGACATCATCGGCAAGGGCGGCTCCACGATTCGCTCCATCGTCGAAGACACCGGCGCCGAGGTGGATGTCGAAGACGACGGCAGCGTCCGCATCTACGGTACAAGCGCGGAATCCCGCGACGCCGCCGTGGCTAGAGTGGAAGAGATCACCGCCGAAGCCGAGATCGGCAAGATCTACCACGGCCGCGTCGAACGCATCGTCGATTTCGGCGCCTTCATCAACATCCTGCCGGGCAAGGACGGCCTCCTCCACATCTCCCAAATTGCCAAGGAGCGCGTGGAAAAGGTCACCGACTACCTGCAGGAAGGCCAAATGATCGACGTAGTCTGCCTAGACCTCGACGAACGCGGCCGCATCAAGCTCTCGATGAAGGAGGTGCCGAACTACACCGCCGCGGCGGACTGACTCGGGCCCACGGAGGGCGCGCCGGGACGGGACAAGCCCTCCCCTACGAGGCCCGTCTTGAACATACCGGTGGACTCGGCACGGGCCCCGTGGGGGCGAGGGCAAGATGCCCTCGCTCCCAGGGCCCTCGCTTCGAATCAAGTCCTCAAAACGGTCAACGTGTCGGGGGCCCCGTAGGGGCGGGCTTTGTCTCCGCCCGTTTTGAACGCGTCGAGGAGTTCGTCGAAGCGCAGCCGACGGATCGTTCGGGCGGGTGGCCCCGACCAGCCAATTGACGAATGGAATCTACGGCAGGGTGCTTTTGTCGATCCGACTCGACGGTTTCTCTATTGTCGAGCGTACTCGACGTTGCAGGACCTGCACGGGCCTAATCGGGGCTAGGAGGCTGCGCCGTAGAAAGCGGCGCTGGCTCCTAGCCGTAGCTGCGAGCGAATGCGAGCACGAAGGCCAGCAGTTCGCGCAGCGAACTGCCAACGCGCCCGTCAGGGCGCGCTAGTGGGTTCCCGCGAGAGCCAGTTCGCCGTCGTCGCCGATGAAATCCAACATGGCCGCGACACACTGTTCCGGTTCCTCAAGCTGGAGGAAGTGAGTGGTCTCGGGTATGAAGTCGTAGTTCAAGGCCACGATTTCGTCCATCGCTACGGTTGGCAGGAACGAATGGGGCGCTACGGGATCGCTGCCGATCACCTTCACGGGACAGGCAATGGCATCGACATCCACCGTGGCGGCGTAAGGGTAGCCCTGCTCGCTGACATGGGCCTCGTATTCCCGCGGACACCTCAGAACAAAGCCAGACTCCTGGTCCGCAGCGCGTAGTGTCGTCTGTGCCAGAAGCTCGGCAACGCCCGGCCGCATACGCTCGAATGCCGGCGTCCCGCGCAGCCTTTGCGCGAAGGCATCCTCGCTGTCGAAGGAACTGCGCCGGCGCAGGGCCCCTTCGACCATTCGCGCCATGGTCGTCCTGAGGCGTTCCCTGTGGCCCGGGTGGCAGCCTTGGGGGCAGATGAAGGGGTCGAACAGCACCAGCGCGGCGAACGACGCCGCTCCCGAGCAAGCCTCGATCGCCGCCGTCTGCCCCGACAGGGAGTGGAACACGCCGATCGCGGGCTTTGCTCCAAACGCGCGCGCCACGGTGCGCGCGACGGTCGTCATGTCGCGAACGAAGGTCGGAATGGCGTGCGCCTCGAGTTCGCCGACCGGGTTCCATCCGTGATTGCGGAAGTCGTAAACCACCACGTCGAACCGGTCCGTGAGCAGGCTCCAAAAGGGGTAGTAGGCGTCTGCAGCGAAGCCGTTGGCGTGGCTCAGCACAATGCGCGTTCCGGCGGGATTGCCGTGGCGGCGCACGACGATCTCGGTGCCGTCGTCCATCACGGCCCCGGTGGTCGCCAAGGGCGCCGGCACTCTCCATCGCGACTCGCGGGGCCCAGTCGGCTTCAAGTGGGCGCCTCGTCAACACGCCACTCGCCCTCGGCCACGGCTTCCTCGCCGAGACGCACGACCAAGTCCAGCGTCTTGCGTACGTCCTCCCAGGTGGTGGTGTGGTTGATGATGCAGAGCCGCAAGGAGAAGACTCCTTTCAGCGAGGTGGACGAGAAAAACGCCAATTCGTCCCAGAAGACGCGCGTCAGCACCCTCCGGTTCACCACCTCCAAGGCGTCTTCGTCGTAATCGCCGGGATTGACGCGGAAGCAAACGATCCCCAGCGAAACCGGCGCCGTCGGCTCCAGCGTCGGCGAAGACTCCACGTAAGCCTCCGCGCGCCGCGCGAGGTCGAGCCCGTTCTGCACCGCCGCACGAAACGCGGCCATGCCGAAGGTCTGCACGGACATCCAGATCTTGAGTGCCCGCGCCGCCCTGCTGAGCTGCAGGCCGCGATCGGCGAAGTTGGGATGGTTGGCGCCCCAGACCGTGTCCTGAAGCACGTCGTTGCCGATCAGGAAGGCGCCCTCGAGGTGATCCGCGTTCCTGACCATCAGCATGCCCGCCTCGTAGGGCTGGAAGAACCATTTGTGGGCGTCGAGCCCAACGGAATCTGCCCTGTCGATGCCAGCGAGCCGTTCCCTTCCTTCCTCGGTCACCACCGAGAATCCGCCGTAGGCCGCATCCGCATGCAGCCATATGCCCTCGCGCTCGCACCAGTCGGCCATGTCCGCGAGCGGATCGACCGCGCCGGTACTGCTGGTCCCGGCATTGGCGCACACCGCCAAGGGCACGAAACCGTTGGCACGATCCTCGGCGACCAGACGCCGGAGCTCAGCCAGGTCCATGCGGTAATGGTCGTCGGAAGGAACCAGGCGAACGTGCTCGCGACGTACGCCGGCGATCAGCGCCGCCCGCTTCAAGGCGCCATGCGACTGATCGCTCATATAGACGGTCGGACTCTCCGGATGCCCGGCGGCCTCCCTTGCCGCCACCAGCGCCTCGACGCTGGCTGCTGAGCCACCGGTTGTCAGCAGCCCGCCGGCGGTCTCAGGATAGCCGAGCCAGCCGCGTACCCAGTCGACGACGATCAGCTCCAGTTGGCTCGTCCCGCTCGACACGAGCCAGGTGCATGAGTTGATGTTGAATCCAGCGGCGAGGAAGTCGGCCACGACGCCGGGCCACGTGGGCGACGATGGCACGAAGCCGAAGGAGCGGGGATGATCCAACCGAGCGGCCAACGGCAGCACATCGTTGACAGCCTGACGCATCACCTCCTCCGCCGGCCGACCGTCTTCTGGCGGGGCCAAATCCAGACGGTCCTCGAGTATCTGGCGGAACTCACCGTCCCAGGCAATGGCCTGCCCTAGGCCGTCGATCCTCGCTACAAGCAGTTCCACTGCGGCGGTGCCCAACTGACGCATCGCCTCCGGGGTCATCGTTAGCTGATTTGGCTGTCCACCCTTCTCCTGACCACTCATCTGACCCCCGGACTTGCCTTTCGTCGGGAGAATATACCTAGTGGACTCGAAAGGGACGCAGATTCATCCCACTTGGGCGTCGTCGGCGGCACCAGCCTAGTCGTGAAGCGATAGCGGTTGCGGCGGTGGTCCCTTGGCAAAGATGCCAGCGACCAGGCGAGGCAATGATCGGGGCGCGAACACGTCGTTGCCAGCGCGCTCCAAGGCTGTCGCCGACCACCAGCGGAACTCGTGGAAGATGCCCACTTCGCTTTGTTCGGGGTTGTGGGCGGAGGTCGGCTGAAAGCGCTGCGCGACCACGAGATAGATGTCCTCGTGCTGCTCGATGCAGCCGCCACTGCGACCAAACCGATGCTGGCGCTGCCATATCAGGCGCGGTGTGCTGGAGACGGTCAGTCCCGTCTCCTCCCAGACCTCACGCCGCAGCGCATCGAGCCGCCCCTCGTCCGGCTTAACCCCGCCACCCGGCAGCAACCAGAAGTCCCCGTTCCCGTCGGGCCGTTGCATGCGCAGCAGCAACACGCTCTCGTCCGGCTCCGACAGGATCAGGGCGCGAACGGCTTGACGACGCTTCACGCCAAGACGGCATACCTCCTCCGGAGGGAGGAGGAGCTGCCTTGGGAACTGTTCGCTGGCATGGAAGGAACCCTAACAGCCTTTCGAACTTCGGCGAACAAACTCTGCTAGCAGCCGGCCGGACTTGGTGGCGATGCGCCCGGCTGCGGACAGGGCGACGCATGCGTCGCCCCTACAGGAAGGTGTCGGTCACGTCCCGGGCCGTAGCGGCGACGCATGCGTCGCCCTTCTCGCGTGGCCTTCCTCATGCGCTAGGAGGCTGCGGCGTAGAAAACGGCGCTGGCGCGCAAGGAGTGACAGGAGGGGCTTCGTTCGGAGATTGTGGCGTACGGGCGCTGCGGGCCGTGCAGAGGCGTTAGTCCGCGCAAGCGCCGTGCCGCAACAAACTGGTGCTACGCCGTTTACGGCGCGCTAACCGAAGAAGCGGAAATCCTCGGTGTTGTGGAACGGGAACGCCGCGGCCAAGGGCGAATCTTCCAGGCCCAGGTAGCGGCGCAGGGCCTTGTGTATGTGCTTGGGGTAGATGATGGTGCCTTGGGCCTCGTCTCGCTCAAGGGTGGCTGGGTTGATCTTCTGGGCGAAGTGCAAGTCGTCGGTTTCGCCGATGGTGCGGCCTGTCCAGGGTTGGTTCTTTTCCATGACGACGAAGCTGCCGATGGGCCAGTGGTCCTTGCCGTCCTCGGCGTTGTAGTGGTTGGTGCGGCCGAAGTCCGAGCCGATTACCACCACGAGGCGGTCGGCGATGCCGTGCATCTCGGCGTATTCCCAGAGGTAGTCCACGCTGCCGGTGAGGGCGCCCAAGAGCCACCCTTGCTTGGCGTCGTTGCCTTGATGGGTGTCGAAGCCGGTCAGGAAGAGGTCGGCGCTCACGGCGATGCCGGTCTTGAACGCCAGCACCGATAGCTGGGCCTGACGCCTCAGGCCGTTTTGAAAGGTGTCGCCGTCGTAGGCGTACTGCTCATCCTGTTCGAGTTGGTCGTCCGGCGGCAGCGCTTCGGCGTAGCGTTGCAGCCCTTCGGTGGAAGCCGGCGACAGCGCGGATTGGTATTGCAATCGGTTGCGCGCCTGACGCGGCAGCAAGCCTGGCGCCTCGTTTAGGCGGGCGATGCGCTGCGCGCGATACTTCTGCAGCGTGGTCCATTCGTGGGGCCGGAGAAGCTCTTCGTTGGTGTGGACGCGATTGGTGTACGCCAGCGCCCGGACTCGCCGTGCGTCCGACAGGCGCGTGAAGCGCGTGACGCCGCCGGTGGCGGCGAAGCCGCCGAAGTTGAGATAGCTGAGCGGCAATTCCGGCGAATGGTGCGCCGCCAGCAACGCCGTCATAGTCGGGAAGCCCTCGGCGTTGCGGCCACTCCAGTTGTGCGTGACCCCAACGGTGTGCGAGTTGGTTTGGGCATCCACGCCGTTGATGACCAGCATGCGCCGGTGATACTTGCGGAAGAAGGCGGCGTTGGCGGCGAACGGGGCGTAGCGAATGCCGCCGGCCTCTTCGATTGTGCTCCGCTCCGCCCAATGGTTGATGACGGGTTCGCCCGGCACGTTGGTCTTGGGGTCGCAGAAGCTCGTCGGATCCCAGCCGCCGTTCGCCTGCACGAAGACGAAGAGCTTGCCGGTGTAGCCATCGGCGTGGGCGAGTGGGAGGTGGAAAGCGCCCCACGCGCCAGCACTGCCACCGACCAGTGCCTTGAGTGCCCGGCGGCGATTCACGGCTCTGCTCGCAGCAGGAGTTGCGCCACAACGTGTCTACCGCCAGTCACAGGTGCAGGTACCGATAGTCGGTCATCAGGAACGCCAACACCACGGCCCAAGACTGCGCCACATGGAACGGGTCTGTAGTTGCGCCGATGATCTCCTGCGCCTGCGGCCAATCCACCCAGCGCCAGCCGTCGGCATTCCCCATCAGGGGCTGTTCCTCCACGATCCCCTCGAAGAAGGCTTGGTCCACGTTCAGCAAGCACCTTCCCGCCGGCCAGTCGCAAAGCCGGCTGCCGCTCGTCAGATCGTGGTGCTGTCGCCAGACATCGGTGAACAGCGCATAGGCTTCCTCCACATCTCGGGAGTCGGTCGCGACCCGCTCGCCGAGCAGGTGCCAATGCAGCGTCGCGAGTTGCCCCTTGATGCGGGAGGCTTGCCGCGCACTGATGCCGTCGCCGTCCACAGAAACCGCGAGCCGCGGCAGTTGGTCGCCGAAGCGTTCGCCCCACGAGACGACTTCGAGCCGATAGTCGCCATCTGCCGGAACAGTGACGGGGAAGCGCAGCAAGGCCCCTGCGCAGCCGTGGAACTGATAGCCGTTGTCGGTGAAGTGGCCGCAGTTGCCGTTGTGGCTGGTGGTGTAGCTTGAGAGCTCCTCGACTTCTACGGTTGCCACCAAGGCGCCGGTGGAGTCCGTGAGTGTGACGCGGTCCACCCACAGGTGGCGGCCCTTGCGCTGCTCCTCATCCCAGACGCCGTTCAGGAATGCCAGGGTCACCGTCTTCGTGCCGCGCTTCATGGCACCCGTGACGACGAGCGTTTGCGGCGAATCCCTGAGGCCCCGCACCGACGACAGGCGTCCGAGTTCCGCCGCCGGCGAATGCCGAACATCCACACGGCCGAAGAGCCGGCGCTCTGCGCTCGGTAGCAGGTATAGCTCCTTGAGGACGATCATCCGGCTGAGTTCCAAGGCCTGGCGCTGCGCCACGGACGCCATCAATGCGGTCATGTCGGGGGCGCGCTCGGTGACGCCGCCAGAGTCGATGCCGCCGTAGAGGAGGCGATAGTCGCGCTCTAGATGGCTCGAGTTGTGCACGAATCGCAGGTTCGTGTTGGGCCGGATCCGCCCCCACTCGACGCCAGTGACCGCCGCGGTCTTGCGGGTGAGTTCTTCAGGCGTCAGCAAGCGTTCGGCGCCGGCGTTGCGCAATGCCTCCCGGCGCGTGGGGTCGTCGTCGGTGACGGCACCGGCACGGAACCACTTGGAGAGCACCAAGTCGGTCAGCAGGTTCTTCACGTTGAAGGGACGCTTGCCGCCAACGCCCTGCCGAAAGCGTTCGGCAAGTCGGGTCATTTCGAGGGCTTGGGCGTTGGCCGCAAGCAGCCGTCCAGTGAAGCCTACATCGACCGGATCTTCGGGCGCTTCGGCCATTTCGGTGCCCATCACGGCGGGCCACCAGAAGCGCACGGCAGCCTCGGCGAAACGCTCGTCTTCGGTGATGCGGCTTGCGAGCCACTGCAGGCTGTAGTCTGCATCGGGCGCCACGGCGCCCTCGAAGCCGGGAACACGCATGTCGCGATACCAGGTGTCGCCATCGACATAGAGGGTGTCGGACCCGTCCGGTGGCTCCTTGTAGAACTCGTCCAGAGAGTCCATGCCGCCGTAGCTCTCGCGGTAGTAGCCTTCGTTGCCGTAGTTCTGGAACGCGCCGGCCACGGGGTCCAGAGCTGCATGGCAGACGGTGCATGCAGAGTTGTGCATGGTGGGGTTGTTGGTGTCGGCGAGGGCTGCCGGGTCGGTCGTGCGCGAAGCGGACTTCTCCACGTCCACACCCAGGAAGTGATAGTAGGTCCAGCGCGCTCTGGCGCGATTGCGGTTGGTCGCCGTGGACGGATAGCGGTGCAGGAACACGTTGGTATTGAGGACTCCCGCGAGGGGTATGTCCATGCGCAGCGTGCCGGGGGAGATGACGTGCAAGCCGTATCTCTGGCTGAAGCGAGTGATCTTGGACTCGTGCTTGCCGTAGTAGCCGACGATGGCGGAGGGCTGAAACTCGAACGGATCGTCGTCGTCCTCGAATTCGGTCGGTCCGTCGTAGATCTCGGCCGCGAACGGGTTGGCCATGATGTAGTCGGCGGTGAGGACTTCGGTATAGGGGAGATCGTTCTCCACCACGTGGGCGATCAGTTCCAGCGGTGCCCGGGCGACGCCGAATTGCACCGCGTGGAACCACTTGCTGCCGTAGAAGTCGTCGCCGTAGCGAACCCGGCCCTTGCGCATGAGTTGCGCGAGCCGCACGAAGTACTCGGCATTGGGGTCGAGCACCGAGCGGATGTGACGATCCGTGAAGAGGCGGTCGTTGCCAGCGCGGGTGAGGAAATCGTGGAATGCAGGGCCTTGCATCAGGTCGCGGATCGCTCGGCGGACGCCAACGGTGCCATCGGCCAGTGCGCGCAGTTCCTCCGCCGTCGGGTTGCGGCCGGCGAAGAGCAAGGCGGCGCGTCGCAGTGTGCGTTCGTGGGAGACCATCCGCACCGAATCGAACAAGGTCTCGGGAGTCACCCCCGGCGCAATGGCCTCCTCGCCGACAAGGCCGAGCCACGTGCGCATGTGCTCGAAGCCGGACGAGCCCGCTTGCAGTTGCACGCCACCGCCGTGGGAGACGCCCTGCACCTTGTTCAGCAAGAGTTCGGCGCCGCCCTCGACCAAGCTCAGGAAGTCGGCCAGGGTTTGCCGGTTGCTGCGGCGACTCGAAGCGTCCGAGCCGGTGACGAAGACGATGCGGGTGTTGGCAGACGCGCCGCCATCGACATGGCAGGCGATGCACTGACCTTGGATGATGGCGTCGATGTGCTCGTCGAAATAGGTTTCGGACGATTCTCCCGTGGCTTCGGAGAAGGCGATGCGAGGGATGATGGCCGAGGGCGGCCGCACAGCCTTGCCAGCGCGCCAGACGTGAGGCATTGCCGCCGGTTCGGCGCGTGTCGCGCTTTTCGCGGCGACGGACGAGTGCCAATGTGATGGATGAAACGCCGCCTTGGCAGCTTGCGCGGCACGAAGCTCCTCGGCCGCCTGCTCCGAGGCAGCCCGCTCCCCACGCTGCGTTGCGTCATTGGCTTGCGCGGCGGGGCAAATCCCGAAGGCCGTGGTCATTGCCGCAGCGAAGCAGCGACGCCACCACCAAGCGCGCATTTGTGACCCCTTCCAAGAGCCAGCCCAAGCCCCTGAACATACGCCCGACGCCAGCGGCGCGCAACGTCTGCAAGGCTTCCAGCCGGCTGAACGAGCGGACCCGAGTGGTAGGCTTTGCGGCGAGGGCGGTGCAGGATCCATAGATGGCTTGGAGGCTGAGAACGGTCGTGGCCGCGCTCGCGTTGTTCTTCGCGCCGGGCGTTGCGGCAGAAGCCAAGACACCGCCCCTGATTGAAGAAGTGATCGTCACGGCCGCCAAGCGGGAGCAGAGCCTTTACGACGTGGCAGCGTCCCTCAGCGTCTTCGCTGGCGATCACTTGGGCGACTTGGGCATCGCCGACCTCGTCGATGTGGGCAAGTTCGTCCCGAACCTGAACGTCACCACCTTTTCCGCGGGGCACACCTCGTCCGCCAACCCGTTCGTGCGCGGCATCGGCATCCAAGACCACCTCATCACCACCGACCCGGGCGTCGGCGTGTACGTGGATGGGGTCTATCTCGGTCGCCAGGTGGGCCAGCACTGGAATCTCGCGAATATCGAACGCGTCGAGGTGCTGCGCGGGCCGCAGGGCACGCTGTATGGGCGCAACTCCATCGGCGGTGCCATCAACATCGTCACCTCGGCGCCAGGCACGGATCCCGGCACGCGCGTCAGTGCGCGGCTCGGCTCGAGGGGCCGCACCGACGCTGCCATCCACCATGACGGGCGCCTGTCGGACGTGGCGGCTGTGACGTTTTCGGGCGGCATCACCCGGCGCGGCGGCGTCGGCGAGTTCGTCAATATCCCGGATGCGGACAGGGAAGTCGGGGAAATGCGAGAACTGTCGGCGCGTTTGGCACTCGCCTGGCAGCCCTCGCCGGCGCTTGCCCTCAGCCTCGTCGCGGACGCGAACGACGGCGACAACGGCCTGAACCCGTACACCACCCTGATCGATGAACTTCCGGGTGGCGCCGTGTACACGGCCGGCTACCGCAACGCCGACGTCGCTGCGGACACGTACAACAACAACACGGGCCAGGCGAATCAGGTGCGGGTCACCAATGCCGCCCGGGGAGTCTCCGCGACGGCGGAGTGGAGCTTCGCCGAGGGCCTGACCGCAAAGGCCATCGGCAGCGTCCGCCGCTCCGAATACACGGCGGGCCTCGACGACGACGGCCTCATCGACGACTTCCTGAGCTTCCCGGAACGAGGCGATGCCGACCAGGAGTCCCTGGAGATGCACCTCCTCGGAGACTTTGCGGCTTGGGATTTCGTGGCCGGCGTATACCGCTTCGCGGAAGACGGCGCAAACGTGCAGGATCCGACGGTGTTCTTGGGTTTCCGCGGTCGGTTCCTGCTTGCGCAGGAGGTCGACAGCACCGCTGCTTTCGCCAACTTCAGCCGCGAGGTCACCGATCGCTGGCGGCTGGCGGTCGGCATCCGCCACACGCGGGACGGCAAGAGCGCCCAAACCGACGTCGGCACTGGGCTCGTCGTCGCCGAGCGGCGTTGGGACGAGACGAGCTGGGACTTGTCCGCCCGCTATCGGTTGAGCGACCTCTTCGGTGCCTACGCGACCGTCCAGAGCGGCTACCAATCCGGCCAGTTTCCGGCACGGCCCTATTGCCTCTTCGCCGATCCGAACTGTTTCTCGGCGGGCGACAACATCACGGCACTGAACCAAGAGGTTGGGGTCAAGGGGCAGCCGCATCATCGCCTTGAGTTGGGTGCTGCGCTCTTCCGCACGCGCTACAGAGACCTGCCGTACCAAGTGAGCACAACGGCAGGAGAAGGATTCAACACGGTCAACCTGGTCGTCGAACAAACCACCACGGGGCTGGAACTCGAGGCGGTGCTGCATCTCGGCACGGGATTCCGCTTCGAGACGACGCTCGGTTATGTGGATGCCGAAGTGGACCCTCAGCGAGGGGTGAGGCCGGTGGCGCCGCTGACACCCAAACTGACTGCGTCGATCAGCCCCGAATACCGCCGCACCTTGGCAAGTGGTGGCGAGGTCGGCGTTCGCCTCGACTACTCCTACCGCGCCGCCATGTGGGGCGAACCGAGCTCCGACCCAGGTCGCCTTACGCGCATATCGAGCCGCGCCTTGGTCAACTTCCACATCGGTTACACCTCGCCCGACGATGGCTGGCAACTCGCCGTCTATGGCCGCAACGCTGGCGATGCGCGCTACGACAACGCGCGGCTGAACACCGGCGATTACGTGCTCCGGATACTCAGCAACGACGCGAGCGAGTTCGGCGTGCGGGCAGAGCGGCGTCTTTAGCGACCCACCCGGCCGGATTCGGTTCGACGATGGTCCGGCATGTGGGGCGCCGTCGCGGACTTGCGCGTGGCTTCAACGCCCGTCCAGGTAGCGCCAGATTTCGGCTCGGATGGCCTCCGACTCGTTCACGAGGTGGTGCCGGGCCGCGGGCAACTCCAAAACCTCGATGCGATAGCGGCGCCTGAGGAGCGCAAGGTTGTAGGTTGCATCGACGGTTCGGTCCTCGCCGCCCTGGATGACGGTGAGTTTGCGCTCGGTAGCGCCGCGGGCCTCGAATCGGCGCAGCCAGCGGGCCATTGCCGTCACCCATGCCACCGGCAACGTCTTCGCTTGCAAGGGATCGGCGCGCAAGAGCGCCATGAACTCAGGATTGTTGGTGTTGGCTGCAAATGTGCGGGGAATACTGCCTAGGAATGGGCGCGCCGCGAGCCAGACGAGCCGGTTCAGGGGCCATTGCCAAGGACGCACCAGCGGCGCGAGCAGCAATACTTGGTCGAAGTCCGTCTCCGGGTTGCGGTCGAGGTGTTCGAGGATGACCGAGCCACCCATGCTCTGGCCGACGATCCAGCGCGCGCCGACGCATTCGGGGATGGTCTCGATGAAGGCCGCGAGTGCCGAGGCGTAGCGGTCGAAGCTTGCGATGGTGGCGCGCTCTCCACTCGACAGGCCATGCCCCTCTTGGTCGTAGCAGTGAACCCGGAAGCCTCGACCGAGCAGATAGCGGATGGCGTGGCCGTAGAGGCCCACATGGTCGTAGTAGCCGTGCACCAGCACGACGTCGCCGCGGGCTTCCCCCGGCGGCGCAAAGCGCTGCACCGCGAGCCGCACGCCGTCGTGCTCCAGCCACTCGAAGCGTTGGCCTAGGTCGAGGTCGAAGAAGGCGCGGTAGCTCGGGCCGAACCCGTCCTTTGGATCGAACGCGCCATTACCTCGAATCGATCCCCCAAGAGAGACCGCATTGGATGGCTCTTGGGCCGTGCTTTCCTTGGGCACACTAGACCCCTTGAGCGGAGCTGTTGCGGCCGGACCGTAGCAGTTTTCGCGCCAGCGAAAACTGCCAGAGCGCCGCGCAGCGGCGCTAGTGCACCACGGGATCAAGCTCGCCAGCGGCGTAGCGCTCGAACATCGATTCGAGCCCAACCGGCTTGATCTTGCCGGCGTTGCCAGCGGTGCCGAACGCCTCGTAGCGATCCACCACCACCGCCTTCATCGCCATCATCGACTCGGTGAGGTATTTGCGCGGATCGAACTCGGAGCGGTTCTTCGCCAAGTGCTCGCGGATGGCAGCGGTGGAGGCGAGCCGAAGGTCCGTGTCGATGTTCACCTTGCGCACGCCGTGGCGGATGCCCTCTTGCACCTCCGCCACCGGCACCCCGTAGGTCTCGGGGATGTCGCCGCCGAACTCGTTGATGCGCGCAAGCAATTCCTGCGGCACCGACGAACTGCCGTGCATCACGAGATGCGTGTTGGGGATGCGGGCGTGGATTTCCTTCACCCGGTCGATGGCGAGAATGTCGCCGGTGGGCGGGCGCGAGAATTTGTAGGCGCCGTGGGAGGTGCCGATGGCGATGGCGAGGGCGTCCACTTCCGTGCGCTTGACGAAATCCGCCGCCTGTTCGGGATCGGTCAGCAGCATCTCCTTGGACAGGCTGCCCTCGGCACCGACGCCGTCTTCCTCGCCGGCCTCGCCGGTTTCCAGCGAACCAAGGCAACCAAGCTCGCCTTCCACCGACACCCCGCAGGCATGGGCCATCTCGACGGCCTGCCGGGTCACGTCGATGTTGTAGTCGTAGCTCGCCGGCGTCTTCTGATCCTCTTCCAGAGAGCCATCCATCATCACCGAAGAGAAGCCAAGCTGGATGGATCGCTGGCACACGGCTGGTGACGCGCCGTGGTCCTGATGCATCACCACCGGAATGTGCGGAAACTCCTCCACCGCCGCAAGGATGAGATGGCGCAGAAAAGTGGGCCCGGCGTATTTCCTAGCCCCGGCAGACGCCTGCACGATCACCGGGCTGTCGGTGGCTGCAGCCCCCTCCATGATGGCCCGCATCTGCTCCAAGTTGTTGACGTTGAAGGCAGGAACGCCGTAATCGTTCTCCGCCGCATGGTCGAGAAGCTGCCTCATGCTGACGACGGGCATGGTGATCTCCCGAGGACCTCAAGCTGATGCCCCCACGATAGTGCCGTTGACGCCGCAATGCCATAGGGGCTGCGAACAGGAACGGTCCGCTACTCCGGACACGGCGTGTCGGCAGGATCGCAGATACAACGGCTATCACCAATCCTCGATCAGAAGGCCCGGCACACGGCGGAACTCCTTCACGTTCCTTGTCACGAGCGTCGTGCCAAGGGCCCTCGCATGAGCGGCGATCAGCAAGTCGTTGTGGCCGATGGGACGCCCCACCCGCTCCAAGTCAGCACGGATCGACCCGTAATGAACATCCGCTGGCGGTGAGATCGGCAAGGTTTGAATGGCAGAAAGAACGGCGTCGAGTTGCTTTGTGAGCTTAGACGATTGGCGCCGCTCAGCCCCATAGCGTAGTTCGGCCGCGACGATGACGCTGATTCCAACCGCTCCCGGCTCAAGCGCCATTGCCCGTTGAGCCACGTCTCCTTGCGGCCACCGAACCAGCTCGGACACGATGTTGGTGTCGAGCATGTATTGCAGACTCGCCACTTCAGAAGATGTCCTCAGGCGCTGTGGGAGGGTCTGCGACTTCTGGAAACTCCTCGTCGATGGTTTCTAGCTTGGCCAGCACCTGTGCCAAAGACGGCACCCGCGGCACGGGCTGAAGGATCAAGCGGTCATCATCCCGATAGATGGCCACCTGGTCCGCATCCAGCTCGAGTTCTCGTGGGATCCGAAGCGCCTGGTTCCGCCCGTTGCGAAAAAGGCGTGCGTAGCGGGGGGACGACGATGTTCTCTTCGGGAATCGTTGCATAGGCCAAGCCTATGCCGACGGTTAGGTGCTGTCAACGCCGGTGCGTTTGCGATCCCGGCCAGTCGCGGTAGGCGTCGGAACGAGTGGCCGTGCGTCCTGCAAGACGGGCAGTATTCGAACCTTTCGGCCTTTCCGTGCGCCTTGTGGGGTGCAATGGCGAACCCGACGCAAAATCCAACCGACGACGTGCTGGTACGGCGGATTCACGCTGGCGAGCAGCAGGCGTTCACGACGCTGATCCGCCGTTACGAGCGTTCGCTCGTGGCATTGATCCGCTACCGCCTCGGCGCGGTGGATGCCGTCCAAGACGTGCTGCAGGAGACCCTCGTACACGCGTGGGTGGGCCTGCGCGCTCGGCAACCCCGTGACCCGCGCGCGTGGCTGTATCAGGTGGCGCGCAATCGCTGCAGCGACTACCTGCGTGCTGAGGGGCGTCGCGAGACGCCCATCGATGATGGTGCGCTGGAGGTGATGGTTGATCGGCTCGGCGTCGCTGACGTTCGCCGGCGACGCCTGATCGACGAAGTGGTCGAGACGTTCGAGACGTTGCCGGAACCCGAACGCCAGGCGCTGCGGTCGTTCTATGTGGAGGGGTTCACGATCCGTGAGATCGCATCGCGCCATCGCAGCCCACCCGGCACCATCAAGCGTCGCTTGTCGCAAGGACGCGACCGTGTGCGCGGCGTGTTGGGAATCACAGACTTCAAGAGGAATGCCCACATGAAAAGGGAACATGGAACCGCACCGTTTCCGGCCGAGCGGCCGCGCATCGTCGTCGAGCCGGCCGCATCGGCGGTGGCCGACGTGGACATGCGCGAACTCACTTGGTGGTTTGTTGTCCCCGAACTCGACCATGAAGTCCGTTGGGCGGAATACCAGCCCACAGACGGCGGGTCGAAGTGGCGGCTGACCCGAACCAACACGATGGCGGCCGAGCGACGGGCAACGATCCATGATCGCGAATGCATCGAGATCGACATGGACGAACAGTGGCTATCTGTTGACGATGCGCCGCATCCGCCGCCGCCGCGACGCCACACCCGGCTGTGGGGCCGACTGACGGACACCGAGGTGCAGTGGTGTGCCGTCGAGAGTCTGACGGCCGACGGCCACAGGCGGCTCTACACCTGCTTGGACGACGGCTTCGAGGAGGATTTCGGCGCGTGTCCCCGGCGCGTCAAGGCCGGGGACTATCTGGCCGCACAACCCGGCGGGGGTTTTGCCCGCCGCCCGGGCACGCCGGAGATGTTTGCCGACGGCATGTTCGATGTGAGGATCGGCGAGTCGACCCACCGATGTACGCGCATCATTGAGATGCCGACGCAGGCCACCGAAAGGGATGTGGTCATCGTCGCCTACGTTGACGAAACGGATCGGACCGTGCTGTTCCGCCGCTACGGCGGTGAGCAAGCCGTATCCGGCGCCGGCGGGCCGATCGGAAAGCAGCTTCCACATGCCGACAGACTGGTGATCGATGGCATGAGGTTCGTGCATTGCTTCGACGACATCACGGCGGTGGCCGGCGGGGCTGGCGCCCGAAACGCTGGATGACGTGCACGAGTTCGCGTCTAGGAGCTTGCGCCGTAGGCATTGCGCGATAGGCGCCATTTCGACGGCGTAGGGTCAAGGGAAGGCGGGGTTTGCCGGCGCTCGCGGCTTCAGCGCCTAAGCTGCGAGTATCCATTTACGCGTGGCACGGGTCTTTGCCAGGCAAGCGCATGGAAACGGAGAAGCAGGGCAGCTATGCGGCCATCCAAGATTGACCACGAATCGCTGGCGGAGGAGGTGAAGCGGGCGCAAGCCGGTGAGCTTGGCGCGTTTCACGGCCTCGTCGTGCGGTTCCAGGACATGGCGGTTGGCTACGCCTTCTCCCTGCTTGGCGACTATCACCTTGCCGAGGACGCGGCGCAGGAGGCGTTTCTCGACGCCTTCCGCAAGCTGCCGACGCTGCGGCATCCAGAGGCGTTCGTCAGTTGGCTGCGCACCGTGGTGTTCAAGCACTGCGATCGCCTGCGCCGCTGCCGCCCCGTCGCCGAGTCGCTGACGGAGGAAGACGAGCGCCTGACGGCCGACGGCATGGAGCCCCCGATGGCGGCAGAGCAGGCCGAGATCGCCCGCCTTGTCGGACAGGCCATCGGTTCGTTGCCATCAGGCCAGCGTGAGGTGGTGTCGCTCTACTACATCGGCCAGCGTTCCGGCCGCCAGGTGGCGACCTTCCTCGACCTGCCGCTGACCACCGTGAAGAAGCGCTTGCACGACGCGAAACCGAAACTCAGAAGGAGCATGTCTGGCATGGCCAAACAGTTTCTGGAAACGAACCGCCCTTCGCGCGATGCGCGATTCGCCGATCGTGTCCTGCGCCTCGCATCCCCGGACCCGTCCGAAGATGCAGCGGCCATCTACAGCCTCTTCGAGGCGGAGGATCATCCCGCGCGCGGCTAGTGGCGTGCCGGTCGGCTCGCGGACAGCCACGCCGACTGGAACGTGTCACGCGTAGCTTTCGCCTCGGGCGACGACAATGTTGAACGTGTCGTTGCAGCGCTCAACGCCTACGACCTGACGATGCGCGTTGGCACGGCACAGGTACGCGCCGCCGGCATCAATGGCGATGTGGTGCAACCCGACATTGCCGGCCAACGCGGCGAGATTCTTGAGCAGACGGCAGCGGCAGCGGTTGGGGCGATGCGGGAGGCCGGCTACGACCTCGCCGTCACCTTCGACGACGCCGCCCTCTGGCTGCGCCAAGGGTTCACGCGCGGCTGGCGCGCGCTGACGTGGCGCGTGGCCACGGCCGACCTGCCAGCGGGCGCCGCGCCTGGTCTTGAGCGCATCGATGCCGTCCATCGCGACGACCTCGCGACGGCCTACAACGCCGCGCATATTGGTCTGACCGGAACCGTGCAGCGGCCAACCTACCGTCTGAACAAGCATCCGGGCCTGTTCAAGACCTATCGTTGGGACAGCGGAGGTGACACGCGAGGTTATGTCAGCGTTGACCCAGAATCCGATGGCTGCCTGTGGGTGGACGAAGTGGCCGGCGATGCGGGCACGTGTCTGACGGCGCTGCGTTCCATCGCGGACGGTCTCGGCTGCGAGGAACTGCTGTTCGACCGACTGCACTACAAGAGCCCAGTCGGTGTGCAGTTGCGCCAGATGAGCTCCTGTCGACTTGCGACCGGCACGCGCCTCGGCAAGGCACGCTGGTATCTGCTGAAGATCATCGACCTGAAGTCGATGATGACCAAATTGGCACCGATGCTGCACGAGCGACTGCTAGCGTCGGAACTGTCGGACTGGCAGGGAACGCTGGCCCTCGAGCTTCAGGCGGGCGGTACCGAAGAGGCAGTCACGCTGGCTGTGCAGAACGGCACCGTGGAAGTCCGCCCGGGCGCCACCGGTGGCAACGGCATCGCCGGCACCCAAGCAATCGCCCAATTGCTGCTCGGCACCGAGGACCCGGCGGAGATCGTGGCCGAAAACGGGATTGCCGTCCGCGGCGACGCCAAGCGCCTGCTGCCCGTGCTGTTCCCGCCACAACATCCGCAGATGGAGAAGCAGGCCCTGTAGCGTCGTAGGGGACGAGCCCGTCCCCTTCGCTAATTAATGTATCTCAACACGTTGATCGTTTGATGAATTTGCTCGAAGCGAGGGCCCTTGGGGCGAGGGCGTCTCGCCCTCGCACGCGCGCAAGGCGCGGTCCCGTTTCCCCCGCAGCCTTGAAGACAGGGCCAGTGTCAGTTCCTTGGGCGTAGGCGATTCGCGCCCTCGGCCGGGCGCGACTCCAGACCGGTCCTCCGGGTCTTCAAGGCCGTGGCGTGACGATTCGGGATAGGTCGATGCGGTGGTCCTTTCGACCGTCGGCGGCGTCGAGGTGGGGGAGGTCGGCGGCGCTGACGAGGTACGCCGTGCCGGCGGTGTTCCACCAGCTGACGCCGATGAGGAAGTCGGTGAGGCCATCGCCGTCGGTGTCGCCGGCGCTGGCCACTGTTGCCTCGCCGTACTCGCTGTCGAAGGGTTCGGACAGTGCGTAGGCCGCGCCCTCCTTCACCAAATCCGCAACCGGCAGTTCGCCGGGCGGTTTGGCAACCACGGCAGCGGCGGAGACTAGGTAGGCGCGGGCGAACGGCGCGGCGCCGGAGCTGAACTCGTCGTTCAGGCCCACCAAGAGGTCCGCAAAGCCATCGCCGTCGAACTCGATGGTCGCGATGTGGCCGTTCACCACGCGGGGAGCGAACCAGTCGCGCGAGCGGGTGATGCGCCAGCTCCCTGGGCGGGTGCCGACGTTCTCGCTGACGATCACCCCGTCACCCTCGCCGTCGGCGCGATCGAGCCGGTTGAGGTTGGTGCGGGTGCCAAGAACGACGTTGGCGACCGCGCCGCTGTCTTGTGTGAAGACGAGGTCTGGCTGGCCGTCGCCGTTCACATCGCCGGTGGCGACGCCCTGACCGACGTGCTCGCCGCCAGCCTTGCCGACGATCTTCCACGAGTGCGTCTCGTCGGCGATGGCGCCAAGCTCGATCCGGCTGGCGGAGAAGTCGCGGCTGCCGACCAGATAGACCGCGCCGTTGTTGCGCCGGTCGGCATCGAAACCGAACGCCGCAATGACCACATCCGCCTCGCCGTCGCCATCGAAGTCCGCAGAACTCAAGGAGTTGCCGGCCGAGTCGCGTTCGCGTTCGCCGACAAAGCGCCGCGTCGTGTGGTTCGACATTGAGATTTCGCCGTCGGCATTGCCGTCGCTGCCGTCGAGGGCTGCCAGACCCGGTGAGGCGATGAGATGCGTCGTGCCGGGTTCGTCGCCCACTCCCCGCCCAGGCTGGCCGATCATCAGGTGTGCGCCTGGAACATCGACCAGACTGCACCCCATGCAGGCGCCCCATCCGCCGGTGAGTTTCCAGGACCCGGTGCGTTCGGTGAGCTGGCCCATATTGACCTCGCCGTCCGCCGCACCGTCGGCGGCGTCCGCGGCGGCGAGATTGGCAGCGGAGACCAGATATACGCCGCCCACGAGTTCGGCCGCCCCCACCCCGAACTCGCCAACGCCGTCGCCATCGAGGTCGCCCACCGGCGCGAGTGCGCTCCCCGCCGCAAGGCCCTCCTCGCCCACGAGCTTCCACGAGTTTGGTTGCGCGGCGATGCGGGAGACAACGATGCGCCCGTCGCGCTCGCCGTCGGCCGCGTCGGCACTTGCGAGGTCTTGGCTGGAGAGGACATAGACCGCGCCCCACTCGTCGTGCATGGATGCGCCGAGCAGCACTTCCGGCCGACCGTCGCCGTCCAGGTCGCCGGCGGAGGCGACGCTCACGCCGAGGCGGTCGTTGCCGGCTTCCGGTTCGAAGCGATAGGACGTGAACGAGGTTCGGGTGGGGTCCGTGGGGAATACGTCCTCGTCATCGTTCACGCCGTCGTTGTCATCGTCGGCATCCGCGTTGTCGCCGACGCCATCGGCGTCGACATCGCTCCACTCTGTGGCGTCACGCGGGAAGGCGTCACGGCCGTTGGCGACACCATCGCCATCCGCGTCTCGGGTCGCGTCTGCATCGAGGGGGAAGGCATCCGTCGCATCCGGAATGCCGTCGCCATCGTCGTCGGTGTCGGCATTGTCGCCCACGCCGTCGCCATCGGTGTCTGCCTGTTCGGCGGCGTCTTGCGGGAAGGCGTCGGCGTTGTCGCCTACGCCATCGCCGTCGCTGTCCACGGACTCGCTGGCATCGAGGGGGAAGGCGTCGTCAGCATCGCGAACGCCGTCGTTGTCGTCGTCCGTGTCGGCGCGGTTGCCGCGACCGTCGCCGTCGGTGTCGACGCTTTCGCTCGCGTCGACGGGCAGATCGTCCTCCGAATCCACCACGCCGTCGTTGTCGTCGTCGGGATCGATACGGTTCGGCACCCCGTCGTCGTCGGTGTCGCGAGGGCGCGGATCGTCTGCATCGGCGATGCCGTCGCCGTCGTCGTCCGTGTCGGCGTTGTCGCCAATGCCGTCGCCGTCGGTGTCGAATGCCTCGGCGACGTTGTCGGGAAAGACGTCCGCCTCGTCGCCGACGAAGTCGCCGTCGATGTCGCTCCATTCCGTCGGATCGAGAGGGAAGGCATCGGACACGTCGGGAACGCCGTCGTCATCGTCGTCCACGTCGAGTGGGTTGGCTGTGCCGTCGCCGTCCGTGTCACCGGCGAAGTTGCCAAGGTGCAGTGCTCGATTGTGCTTGCGGTCGGCGCGGTCGAGGGCCGGCAGATCCGCCGCCAGCAGGAGATACGCGAGCCCCGGGCCGAAGCTGTCAGCGCCACCGGGGGCACCGAGCAAGAGGTCGTTCGCGCCGTCGCCGTCCACATCGCCAATCGGCGCGACCATGCTGCCCAAGCGGTCCGTCGAGCGTGCGCCGCGCACGCGCCACGAGTGTCTGCGCGCCAGTGCGCCGGTGGGATCGACAAAGCCGTCGAGATCGTCCACGCCGTCGGCAGCGGCGAGTTTCGCGCCAGACATCAGCCACACGGTTCCGAAGCCCCAAGGCCGCGCCGTGATGACCACCGGATGGCCGTCCCCATACAGTTCGTCTGCGAGCCAGTAGCGTCCACCGCGTGGCAACTCCCAGGAGTTCGGTCGCCATGTCACCCGGCCGAGGTCGATTTCGCCGTCGGTGATACCGTCGCCGGCGTCTGCGGAGGCGAGGTCTGCCGCCGCGACGATGTGGCGGCCGGCCAGCAGCCACACGCCGGCATCGATGTCCGTGGCAGCGGAAACCGTGCCCCCAGCGCGGTCGCGGCTTGCCTCACCGGAGAGCTTCCAGGACCCCGCAAGCGCGGCCACGCGGCGTAGTGCAATGGAGCGGTCGGCCTTGCCGTCCGCTGCATCGGCATCGCTGAGATCACGACTCGACACCAGGTAGGCGGCGCCGGCCTCGGCCCGACCGCCTTCAACCCGATGCGATGCACCGATCAATGCTTCCGGCTTGCCATCGCCGTCGATGTCGGGCACGAATGCCACGGCAGCCCCTGCGGCGTCTCCCCGCGCCTCGCCGATGAGTTGCCAATTGCCTCGCTCGCTCACGAGAGTGTCGATTCCGATGCTGCCGTCGGTGTCGCCGTCGGCGGCAAGTCGCTCTGTGGAGAGCGCATAAGCGGCGCCGGAAGCCCGACTTGGCGCGGCCTCGGTGCGGGCCGGAGCGCCGACGAGCATGTCGAAGTGGCCGTCGTCGCCGGTTCCCGCGAACGCTACGCTGGCGCCGAAGCGGCTTCGGGCGGTGGCGCCGCGAATCATCCAGGATGCGCCTTCGGAGCCGATCTCGGCGAGCGACACGGTGCGGTCGGTACTGCCATCGGCGGCGTCGGCGGCCGCGAGGTCAGTGCCCGAGACGAAGTAGAGGCTGCCGCAGTCGCGCCCGCCGGATGCGCATCGTTGTCCCGGTGCGCCAATCAGCACGTCGGCGATGTCATCGCCGTCCATGTCGCCGGCGCTCGCAACGCTGGTGCCGGCTTGGGCACCTGCCGCAGCTCCCCCGATGCGCCATGAGGCGTCGCTTGACTCGATGTGTTGCAGGTGAATGCGGCGATCGGCGGTGCCGTCGGTCACATCGAGTGCGGCCAAGTCCGACTTGGCAAGAAGATAGACGGCTCCGGCATCCTTGGCCGCGTTCGCATCGAATCCCGGGGCGGTTACCACAAAGGTGCTGTCGTCACCGGCGAGGCCCGTGCCCAGCAAGTCGCCCTCTTGCTCGCCGATGAACAGCCAGGAAGCCAGCTCGGATCGTGCCGCATCTGCCGGGAACAGGTCCAGCTCGTCCTCCACACCGTCGCCATCGGCGTCGAGATCAGCCCTGTCGCCGGCTTCGTCGCCATCGCTATCGGCGAACTCGGTTGCGTCCAGAGGGAACGCATCCGCGTTGTCGCCTACGCCGTCACCATCGCTGTCGATGGATTCGGTGGGGTCTTCGGGAAAGGCGTCGGCGTTGTCGCCCACGCCGTCGCCATCCGCGTCGGCCGTTTCGCTCGCGTCTTCGGGGAATGGATCGGCGTTGTTGCCGACGCCGTCGCCGTCGGTATCCAGGGTTTCCGATGCGTCGCGTGGGAACGCATCGATGACGTCGTTGCGGCCGTCGTTGTCATCGTCGAGGTCGGCGTTGTCACCGGTGCCATCGCCGTCGGTGTCCCACCATTCGTCGGCGTCGTCGGGCATGGCGTCCACGCGGTCCACGAAGCCGTCGCGGTCGGCATCTGGAAGCCCCTTGCGATGGGCGGCGATGAGGAAGCGAACGGCGCCCAAGCTAGTCGTGGAGTCGGAAGCGTCCACCTCGTTGAGTTCGGCACCGCACGGTTTCTCTTCCTGCAGGAGACCGGTGCAGTTCAGCTCGGGATTGGAGAACACGGGGATGCTGACGCCGCCGCTGCCGTAGGACATGGTGGTGTGGAAGTCACCCTCCACGCCGTAGCCCCGAGACCAGCGCCAAGTGCCAAAATCGTCCTGCCACACGGAGTGGTGCAACCCCATCAAGTGGCCGAGTTCGTGCGCCAGCGTGCGGCCGGAACAGCGACCGACCACCGTGGCATACCAGCCGGAGAGCCTTTGCAGTTCCTCGGCGCCGAAGTGCCCGCGATTGCGGTAGGCACCCACAGGTGACCAGCCGCAGGAGCCTACATCCGCAGGGCTTGAGCGGAACACCACGGTCACGTCGGCGGCGTGCCGTTCCGCAGCCAGCCGAACCGTTGACACATCCACCCGGCTCGACGAGTTCTCCTCGTCCTCGATCTCGACGGGAACCACGCCCACCACCCGAAAGCGCATGTCGATGCCGCTGGTGTCGACGATTTCGTTGGCGACTGTGAACAGGTGCGCGATGCGGGTGGTGGGATTGCGGTATTGCTCCTCGTAGCCAACGCTGTAGAGAACCACCACATCGATGGTGGATCGGCCTGGCGTCGACTCGGAGTCATCCGGGTCGGTGCGGCGCAGCCTCTCGTTGGCGTCGGACACGCCGTCGCCGTCGGTGTCCTTGAGATAGTCGAGATCGTCCACCCGGAACCGACTAGAGGGATTCACCGGCGCCTCCATCAGCGTCCGGTCCTGCTCCACCCAGTCGTCGCCCTCGAGCTCCTCAAGCACGAGTTCAAGCGTTCGTTCGCCGGCGATGTTTACGTCAAACCGGGTCGATGACGCTTTTCGCGCCAGGCGCCCATTCGCCGGCACGGAGTCCGTGACCTGAACGACACCGAGCCGATCGTAGTTCCAGCTCTCCTCGGGATGCCGCCGCCCCCGAACGACGATCCTGAGCGGCGAGCTATTGGTATCCCGAAAACTCCGCACGCCGGCGGCAACCGTAAGCCGTTCCCCGGTCCCCACCACCCGACACGGGCACTCGAGATACAGCTCCTCGCCATTGCCCCACGCCAACTGCGCTCCCGCGCAGGTGAGCGCAAGCAGCACGAAGGCACTGCGTTGGACAGCACTGCTCATGGCGTTGAGCTTACCTTCATGCGCCCCACGGACGACATCACGGGGCTTCCCAAGGGACGTCCCGACAAACCTCTCGTCCTACACAACCGTAGGCGACCTCCCACGCCATCGGTGCAGCGCAAGGGCCCGTGCGCAAACAGGCATTTCGTGGGTCGGAGGGAGTGAGGTGCTATCGTCCTCGTGTTTCCTTGGCTTCGGAAGCGGAAATGACTGCGCTCCGGATGTTGGCTGGCGTCGCTTGTGCGGCAATATGTCTCGCCTTGATTGGCGCGGCCATCTCCGAGGCGTCATGGGGGGCTCTCTTGCTTTGGCTTGCGCTTGCCTACATGAGCAGCGGTTGGGTGGATGCGGGCCTCGTGCGGTGGCTTGGCCGGCGCAAGGGCGCGACGAGGCTTTAGCGTGGGCGCGGTAGCAGGATGTCCCGCCCCAAGGGCCGACGCTGTCGCCTTCGGTCAGTGTTCGTGCTCGTGCGGAATGCGCTGCCCGTCCTCGTCCAGGTAGAAATAGTCGGGCTTGCTGTAGTCCACGTGCTGGTCCATGTTGGCGGTGGGCATGAGCCAGGCGAGGCGGGTGTTGCCGACGAGTTCGTAGGAGCCTTGGGGTGTGCCGACGTAGCCGAAGGTCTCGTGTTCGCCGAGGGTGATTACGAAGGAGTAGGGGGCGTCGGCGGCTAGGGTTCGGCCCACGTAGGAGCGGTTGGCGCCGACCACCGTTTCCACGTCGTCGATGACTGGTCGGAACACTTCGCCGATCTGGGGCACCGGGAGGGCGATGGTGTCGCCGGCGTTCCAGGTTCTCATGCCGTCGCCAATGGCCACCAGCAGCGCATCTTCGACAGTCTCGTGGTAATCGGGCACCCAATCCGGGTTGATGTCGGCAAGGTTTACTTCCGCCCAAGCCGTGTCTGGGGGGATCGACGGCAATGCGTTCGATGTCGCGTCGCCCGAGGGCGAGGTGGGAGCTGGGGCGACCTCGGGCTGGGCCTCGATCGGGGCGGCCACATCGTCGGGCGGCTCATCCGCGCTTTCACCTTGGTCCGAATCGAACGCCCCTTGGCGGTACAGGACGATGAGCACGGCCAGCGCCAAGGCCGTCAGCAGGCCGTGCCAAACGAACTTCCTTCGTCGCTCAGTGGCCACTGCTACCCGGCCGCCTTGAGCAACTCCACCGCCTCGGTAGCGCCGCCGAACTCTGCCCAGCCGAGCGGCGTGCCGTCATGGGCACCGTCGACGATGGTGGCGTCGGCGCCGCGGTCGAGCAGCAGCCTGACGCAGTTCACGGCGTTGTGTTGTGCAGCTAGGTGCATTGCGACGGCGTTGACACCGTGGCCCTCACCGCCCCAGTCGTGGCGGAGGTCCGGATCTGCACCGTGGTCCAGTAGCCATTCAGCCGCTTCCACCTTGTCGCTGTAGCAGGCCCATAGGAGCGGCGTGCCGCGGAACGGGTTGGCGTTCACGTTTGCGCCCCGCTTGACGAGTTCGGCCATGGACTCGCATTGGTTGTTGCGCGCCGCCCACGAGAGCGCCTCGTCGAGCACTTCTTGCTTGGCGAGGGTGCGCTGCCAGGTGGGGAAGAAGATCGGCGCGTAGAAGTCGAGGCCACCGGTGGCGTTCGCCGTCAAGCTCTCGCCCTCGAAGAACCGATCGAGTTCGCGGCCGAGTGCGGCAGCGGCGCGGAGATTGTCGGGAACCACGGGCGAAAGTGCTTCGGCCATGTAGGGCTTGGCGTAGAAGAGCGCATAGGACAGCGGCGTGGCTCCAGACTTGCCGTGTGCTCCAGCGGCCACAGAGGCGCCAGCATGGACGAGTCGTTCGGCGAGGCTCGTGTGGCCGGCCATGCCGGCGGTGTGCAGTGGTGTCCAGCCATCCTTGTCGGCCACGTTGGGGTCGGCACCGGCCTGCAGGATGAGGTCCACGGCCGCATGCTGTTCGGGCGTGCCCGGGTCCAGCGGAATGGCGACATTGCCGGTGGCCGCGCGGCAGGCGAGGGCGATGAGCGTCTGTCCATCCGCGTCCCGTTCGCCGAGCACGTCCGGCGCGCGCTCGAGGATGGCTGCGAGCGCCTCGAGATTGCCGTCTTGCGCCGCGGTCGCTGCGGCGGTGAAGTCCTCGGACATTAGCCGAACCTCCGTTGTTTCAGCACTTCGACGCCGGGCAGCGGCTTGCCCTCGACGTATTCGAGAAAGGCTCCGCCGCCGGTGGAAAGATAGGAGATGCCGTCGGCGACCCCGTACTTCTCCACGGCTGCCAGAGTATCCCCTCCGCCGGCAATCGAAAAGGCGGCCGACGATGCCACCGCCTCCGCCACCACTCGGGTGCCTTCGCCGAAGTGGTCGCGCTCGAACACGCCAAGCGGGCCGTTCCAGAGGATGGTGGCAGCATCCTGCAAGACCTCTCGACTTCGACGCGCCGATTCGGGGCCGATGTCCAGGATCATCTCGCCCTCTGGCACGTCGCCGGCCAGCCTCAGAAGCGCTGCGGGGGCGTCTGGGGATGGGGCGGTCATCACGTCCACCGGCAATGGCACGTTCACCTTGCCGGCGATTCGCCGTGCAACCTCCACCAGTTCCGGTTCAGCCAGCGAGGCGCCTATCCCCTGCCCGGCGGCCAGCAGGAATGTGTTGGCGATACCGCCACCAACGACGAGCGTGTCGGCGACTTTGGCCAGGGATTCGAGCACGGCAAGCTTGCTGGAGACCTTGCTGCCTCCGACGATGGCCACCACCGGTCGAGCCGGGGCGGTTAGGGCGCGGTCGAGCGCGTCGAGTTCGGCCGCCAGCAAGGGCCCGGCACATGCCACCGCCGCGAACCGTGCCACGCCGTGGGTGGAAGCTTGCGCCCGATGGGCGGTGGCGAAGGCGTCCATCACGAAAATGTCGGCGAGTGACGCATAGCGCCGCGCCAGATCGTCGTCGTTCTCCGTTTCGCCTGGGCGGAAGCGCACGTTTTCGAGCAGCGCCAGTTGCCCCGGTGAAACTTCGACCCCGCGCTCCCAGTCGCCAACGAGTGGTACGGCAAGGTCGAGGGCCTCCGACAGAGCCGTTGCCACCGGTGCCAGGGAAAGCGCTGGATCGATGGCGCCGGGTTTCGGTCGGCCTAGGTGGGACATGACGATCACGGCCGCGCCGGCATCGAGGCAGTGGCGCAATGTGGGTAGTGCGGCGTCGATTCGGGCGGTGCTGGCGATCACGCCATCTCGCACGGGCACGTTCAGGTCTTCGCGGATCAGCACTCGCTTGCCGGCGAGGTCCTGTTCCTCCATGCGAAGGAATGCGCCGCTTGCCGCCATTGCGCTGCTCCCCGGCGCGCCGCCTACCAGGTCTCGCCGAACGGGCGGATCATCACGTCGAAGGTCCACGCACTCTTCGGCTGGTGGGCGAGGTGCCAGACTTCGGCGGCGATGTCGTCCGGCTTGCAGTAATAGTCATCGGGTGCGTCGGGGTTGCGGCGGCGGGTCCATTCGAGGTCGATGACCGCATCGATGGCCACGTAGCCTACGTGGATGCCCTTCGGCCCAAGCGCACGCGCCATGGATTCCGCAAGGATGCGCTGCGCAGCCTTGGTGGGCGCGAAGCCGGCGAAGAAGCCCTTGCCGCGGTAGGCGGCGGTGTTGCCGGTGCAGACGATCGCGCCGCTGCCACGCTCGATCATCCCGGGCGCGACGAGCCTGCCCAAGTGCAGCAGCGCCATGGTGTTGACTGCGAAGTTGCGTGCGAGCACGTCGGGATCGATGCTGAGGAAGTCGCCAAAGGCACCGCCGACGGCGTTGTGGATCACGATATCCGGCAGGCCGATTTCCTCCCGCACTTGGTCGACGGTGGCGGCCAGCGCGTCGGCGTCGGCCACGTCGCACGGATAGGCGCGAGTGTTCGGAACGCCTTGCTCGAGCTCTGCGAGCCGGTCGGCATTGCGCGCCAGCATAGCCACCCGATAGTCGCCGGCAAACCGTCGCACGATGGCGCTGCCGGTGCCGGGGCCAACGCCGGTGACCAGCGCGACTCGTCCTTCGCTCATGAGTGTCCGTCTGTTGTTTTGGCGAGCGCGACTCTACCCCAGAAAGGCGCTAGACATTGCCGCGCGCATCGGCAGTTGCTTCGCAACTGCTGGCCTCCGAGCTAGGATGCTAGACACTGTGGGAGGCGGCTATGCAGGAACTGATCGGGGAATGGGTGAACCAGAATGGTTCGCACCTTCACATCGAGAGCGTCGATGCAGCGGGCGAAGTTCGCGGCACTTTTCAGTCCGCCAAGGGTCGGGCCGCACAGGATCGGTCCTATCCCGTGCTCGGCGTTGCCAACGGGGAAGTGGTGTCCTTCGCCGTCAGTTTCACCGACGACGACGCCAATCTCCATTCCATCAGCACCTTTTCCGGCCGCCTCGACGGCACCACCCTGCACACGCTCTGGGTGCTGGCGCGGCAATACGAAGACGCGGAACGAACCAAACCGACGCAGCCGTGGAACGCTTTTCTGGTGAACGCAGACCGCTTCACGAAGGTCGGTTGACGGGCGCTTCGGCCGTGCGCTGCGCGAACGGCCCGCCTTCGTGCTAGCACTCGCCGGCGGCTGAATGGCGTGCCGGTCAGTCGCCTTTCTTGCCGTCGCGGGAGCGGAGTTCGCCGCCGGGTATCTGATCGTTGAGCAGGTGCAACTGCTCGAAGTCGATGAGATCGAGCTGGTCGCTAGCGACGACGCGCTCGAGCAGGTCCGGAGCCCCTTCACTGGGCACTTCGGGCTTGTCGGGCCGGCTGCCGGGCACTCGTTGCCGCGCGTCCACCCACTCTTCGGTTTCCGCCAGGTCCAGCCAGTCGACTCCGAGCATGAAGGCGAGGTCCTCGGCCCGCCGGGACGCCTGGCGGTGAACGATCTCGAGCGCCGTCGTAAAGAAATACACGCCGCTGGTGATCGGCCCGAGAGCGAACATGCGGGAGTCAGCTGCCGAATGGTTGCGGCCCGTTACCTGGCCCGTCTCGAAACGGCAGTCGACGCCGCCAAAACGGTGCGACCGGACGAGCCCTCTCGCCAACAGGTTCCTGGTCAGCGTGCTGTCGGCGTTCTCAATGCGGTTGGCGGACCCGGTTGCGGCGGCGAGGTACTCGACAGCGATCGTGTCGTCACCGCCGAGACATAGGTTGAAACGGCGGTTCGAGTCGTCGTAGCGAATATCTCGGACGCCGCCCCTGACTTCCAGCTGGCCGGATCGCATCAGCGTCAATACGCGCTCGGCGTTCTCCCGCGGAATGGAGGCGCGATACGTCAGCCATTCGTTCAGCCATTCCGACATCAGCAGCCTCTTGTCGTCCTCCTCGAGGTGATGCCACAACAGATCGATGTTGCGGTTCGTGGCGTAGAGGACCGCCTGCCAAGGTCGGGCTCGCCCCTCGGCGAGGCTGATCTCGCGTTCGTAGTACGCCACGGGAGAGGCAGGTACGTTCACGATGTCGCCGAGCGCCACCGGTCGGCCTTCCGCATGTTCGATCTCGCTGCCGAGCATGGCCGCCACATCGGCAAGCCTGAGCCGCGCACGGCGGCACCTGAGTTGTTTTCGAAGTTCGTCGCGCTCGAGTTTCCGGAACTGGTACTTGCCTTGGTCTGCGCGTACCGCCGGGAGCCGCCCTCCCCTCGATACGCACGTAACCGTGCCTTGGTGGCCGCCAGCGGCTAGGCCAAGGGCGACGTCGATGGCGCTCAAACGGGTGCCGATGACTCCTACCGACGCCTCCTTCGGAATCTCCTCGACCAAGCGAGATACCGGATAGGGGTTGTGGTAGTAGTGCTCGCGATATTGGTAGTCCTCGGTTTTCGCGCGCTGCAGATGACCGATGGCGAGATAGATGTAGCGGGCTTCGAAACGGGCCCCCGAAGCCGTGCGGATGCAGTAGTTCTGCTCGGATGACGCGGGTGGCGCGACGTCGACCACCTCCTCCTCGACCGTGTCGAGCCGCATGCCCCGGCTGGGTGCCCGGCGCCGGGCGTGCGCCAAGAGGTCGGCCAGGTACAGCCCAAACACCGGCCTCGGAACGTAGCCGCTCGCGTTTGCCGTTCGATCGCCGAGCAGAGGGTGCCACTTGTCCGAGTTCTCCTCGGCCCACCGGAGAAATCCGAAATCGCCGCCATAGCCGCCGTCGATTGCGCTGCCGGTGGTGTTCATCAGATTGCTGGGGGTGTCGGCCGCGTATGCGTTGCCGCCACGACAGCTGTGAACGTCGAACAATGCAATGGATACGTTCGCGGTGCTGAGTCCTTCCGGCAGGGATTCCACGAACCGCGCCGCAAGCGCGACACCGGAGGCACCCCCGCCAATGACCGCAACCGTGTAGTCGCTTCGCATGAAAAACTGCTATGGAAACATCGCCCTTGCGCGCCAACGCTACCAACGGGTTTCGCGCTCGGTCAAGCCAAAGTGATGTCGGGGGGCCCTCTTGGGGCACGTAGCGGCGACCGCTTGCCAAGCTGCCAGCCGGCTTTGTCCTATGATCTGCCCGACATGACGAGCGGAAGTGCCGAGAACTTAGCAGCGCGAGAGCTGTTGCTGTTCAGTATCGGTCTCGGGGTTCCGAGGCGCATGGTGCCGGCGCGGATCGCGCTTGCGCTGGCCGTTGCGGCCCTCGCTCTTCCGCTGCCCATGGGGTCTGCCCACGGACCAGGTGCGGAGATTGTCGCCGGCTTGCTCTCTTCCGTCCATGCGCAAGAGCCTGACGGTGCTTGGGCCGTAGCCCGGCGCGCGACCCATGCCACAACGATCGCGCTGGACGAGCGCACAGAGCGAATCTGGAGCGTGAACTCGGACAGCGATACCGTGGCCGCGATCGACGCCCGGAAACTGGTCAAGCTGTTCGAGGCACCGGTCGGTGACAATCCCCGCACGCTTGCACCGGGACCGGATGGCACGGTCTGGGTCGTCAATCAGGACGACGCCACCATCAGCATCGTCGAGGGCAGCGATGGCCGGCTAGGGCGGAGGGTCGTGCTGCCGTATGCATCCCGCCCATACGGGATTGCGTTCAGTCCGGCGGGGGACGCCGCCTACGTCACGCTGCAGGCTGTCGGTCGCCTGTTGAAGCTGAATGCGCTGAGCGGCGCGGTGGAGGACGCCGCCGATGTCGGCCCGACGCCGCGGGGCATCGCCGTCACCGCCGACGGCATCAGAATCCTGGTTACCCGATACCTATCGCCCGCCGATCGCGGCGAGGTGGTCGAAGTGAACTCCGCATCGCTCGACGTGGTGCGGCGAATCAGCTTGGCCGTGGATCCCGGTCCCGACAGCCCCGTGAGCGGCCGCGGCGTTCCCAACCACCTCGCCGCCATCGTCATCGCCCCAGACGGCCGGCGCGCTTGGGTGCCGTCGAAGAAGGACAATACCGGCCGAGGCTTGCACCTAAGCGGCGAACGGCTCGGTTTCGAGACCACGACGCGCACCATCGTCTCCGAGATCGACCTTGTGCAAAACCGAGAAGCACTCGAAGCCCGGCGTGACCTCGACAACCGCGCCATGGCGGTGGCGGTCGCCTTCGACCCGGAGGGCAAGCGCGCGTTCGTCGCGCTGCAGGGGTCCAACGCCGTTGACGTGCTCGATGCCGCGAGCGGCAATGCCGTGGCTTCGATTCCGGGCACTGGGCTCGCGCCACAGGGCCTCCTGGTGGACTCCCGCGGCCGGCTATTCGTGCAGAACTTCCTGTCCCGCGACATCGCCGTCTACGACCTGACCGAAATCGGGCAAGGCCGTGCACCGGATCCAATCCGACGCATCGCCACCGCAGCGTGGGAACCCCTGCCGCCGGAGGTGCTCCTTGGCAAGCAGATCTTCTACAACGCCGCCGATCCGCGGATGGGGCGTGACGGTTACGTGAGCTGCGCCGGATGTCACATCGAGGGCGGCAGCGACGGGCGCGTGTGGGACTACAGCGGTCGCGGCGCTCATGGCGGAGGCTTGCGCAACACCATCGCCCTTCAGGGGCGCGCGGGGATGGGCCACGGTCCGATTCACTGGCGCGCGGACATGGACGAGATACAGGATTTCGAGATTCTGCTGCGCCAGACGCTGCAAGGCCGAGGGTTCGTCAGCGATGAGGTGTTCCATCGCAAGGGAGCCGACTGGGTCTTTGGGTCACCGAACGCTGGCCTCAGCCGGGAGTTGGATGCGCTCGCAGCCTACATGACGACCTTCACCAAAGTTGATCCGAGTCCCTACCGGCATCCTGGCGGATTGATGACAACTGACGCCCTCGCCGGCGAGGCGATCTTCCATGGGTCGAGGACCGGATGCGCGACCTGTCACGTCAGTCCAAGGTTCACCGACAGCTCCCTGCGCCGGCCGGACGATGCCTCGGCGGCCGGCGCAGCGACGCTTGGCGGCGGCGTTGCCGGACCGCGCTTCCGTATGCACGACGTCGGCACGCTGACCGAAGCCGCAGGCGACTTCCGGCCGAACACGCTGCGGGCCTTGGACACGCCAACCGTCAAGGGCGTGTGGGCAACGCCGCCCTACCTGCACGACGGTTCAGCCGCCACCCTCATGGATGTAATCACGACGCGCAACGGCGCCGATCGGCATGGCCGCACCTCCCACCTTACGAGGGAGGAAAGGCTGCAGCTCGTGGCGTATCTCCGGCAACTCGACGACGTGCCCGTGGAGACTTCGGCATCGGTCTCGCTCGTGGCCGGCGAACCGCAACAATCGAGCTCCGCGAATTCACCGCGCCCAAATCCCGTGCGCTGGGCAGTGCGTGCCGGCGCGCACGGAGGAATCCGCATCAACAGCGTCACACTCGAAGACTGTGCCGGGCACCCGCCATCCGCGCCGCGACTCGTCAGTATCCACACAGACAGCAACGGCGAGGGCCAGTTCGGCCCCGGCGACACCCTGCTCGCGCAATCTCCCTTGGCCGCCGCCGGCTCCAGAACGGCTGTGCTCACTCTGCACCCACCAGTCGTCGTTCCCGCCGGAGCGACGATCACCCTGGCAGCAGCCGTCTCGACCGGACTCGAAGACGAGGCGGTGTCACCACCGGCGGCGCCCGCCAATGCCTACACCATCAGGCTGGTCGACTTGAAAGCGGAGGGTCTGACCTCCGCCAGTCCTACAGCGGTCACCGCCATACCCGCCGCGCCCTGCCAACGCATGCGGCCGCCGACAGCAGTCGAGGAGCGGAGTCGCGAGTAACGCCCGCGGTTTGCAGGCGCTTGACCATGGACGCCGGGCGCCATTAGGGTGCGCGCCCCATGCATGGCGAGCGCAGTCAGGTCATGGCCTTTCGTAGGGCACTCATGTGCGTTGCGTGCCTTTGAAGCCGCCTAACTCCAAAATGGCCTTGGGCGTTTCGTTCCGCTTCCTCGGGGCGGTCATCGCCGTGGGTGCCTTGGGGCTTCAAGCGCTTGCGCACGAACCCGGTGACGAAGGCGAGTGCGTTGGAGTAGCGGCCAACGTCGACATCTGGCTAGAGCCTGCGGCCGCCAACGACGTGGTTCGGGTCACCTACCGGGCAAGCCAGCCCTTGTCTACATTCGCGTTGGGGCTGCCGAGGCACGAGTCGCTGCTGCAGCGGCTGCGGATCGAGGGGCCGGAGGCGGAGATCGACGGCGATGGAAGCGTGGTCCTATCGGAGCCTTCCCAAACTCTCGCAATGAACGTGCCGCCTGATCCGCCGGGATACAAGATGGATAAGCAATACCCAATCGCCTTTGCGGTGGCGGGTCGCGGCACGGGCGTGTTCCTACCCTTCCTGTTGCCGCAGGTTTGTGGCGACGTTACGGCGTCCGTGCGTGGCGGACCCGGGGTTGCAGCCATCGTCGATGGCGCATTTCGATGGGTCGAGGAAGACTACCGGATCACCGAAACCGCAGGGTTCGTCCTGGTCGGGAAGTCGCTTGACCCCGGTGCGGTAATGCAGTTCGCGCGGCAGACGCCGGCTTGGCTGGAGGAGGCGATCCGGGATTCGTACCAGCGCGCACAACAGGGACTGGTGGATGTTCTGGGCGTGACGGCCATTCCTGCAGCCCTGTTCGTGGACGTCTTCGTTGAGGGTGCCGAACCGGGCCAGCCGCGCAGCGGCGGCGACAAGGCCGGCGAGAGCTGCGGGGTGCGGCTCTGGTTTCGCGGCGAGGATTGGGAGGACGAACGACCCGACCTGTTGAGTCGGACGCACGATCTTCTCGTCCACGAGTTGGCGCACTGCTATCAGCCGGAACCATGGCAGCCGTGGGCGCACGAGGGCCATGCTCGGTTCCTGGAGAAACTGGTCGCCACCGGCGCCAGCGGCAACTATGTGCCCGGCACCGCTGCGGAAGAGGGGTTCGTGCAGGATTTCGATGCCTGCATGAACGAGTTGCGTGTCGGAGAACGGAGGCTCTCTCCGTACTCGTGCGGGTCGGTGGCGTACTGGCTGCGCTGGCTCCAGACCGGTCGGGTGAACATGCTGGTGGAGGAGGATACCGACAACCCGATCGAGAATGGCACCGTGGCCGCGCGCTTTGTGTTGCGAACGATCGACGAGGCCGGCGTTGTCGACTTCATCCGCGCTTCGGGTGTGGAGGTCGATGTGGAGGACGGTGTTGCAGAGGGTGCGGACATGGTTCGGTCCAGGCTGCTCTGGACGCTTCTGAACCAGGGATGCGGCGACGGTCGACGTGGGTTCTGGACGAACGACGCTTCCGTCACTCTTGATGCCGCTACCTGTCCTGATCTCGATCGTTTCGAGCTGGACACTGTGGCCGGCAGCCACATCTTCGACGATGCTCAACGAAGCTATCAGTCGGCTGCGGAGTCGTGTGCCACGGAGGGACGCGTGTCGCTCACGGGGGTCGATGGCAAGGAGACAAGGTGGATCCGTTGCGATACGGACCACCAGTGGCCTTCGACAGTCCGCGCGAAGCACCGCCTGACCACTCCTTTCTCCCGCCCGCCTGGTGACGCGTAGGTACGTCTGGTCGAGTCTGCGGCGCGATAGTGCCCGAGGCTTGTCCTTGCCTGAGTTCCCTTCTTGGACGATCTCAGTTGCCCTTGCACGGGCGATCACAAGGGTCGCCCCTACTCGACCGCGACCTGAGTTGGCCGTAACGGACGCTATGTGACCTTGGGTTTGTGTCCGTACCTGGCCCATCTGTGGGCCAGCTACTTCGTCGCCGCCGCTTAACCCCAGTGCACGGCTGCGCGGTTCGTGGCCACGAGCGCTCGGCGCCGAACCATCGTCAACGCCATCGGCCGTCGAAGTCCGGTTTATCCCCTTCCCGGATTTCAGCCGTCCACCGTTGCAGTCGCCCCCTCGTGTCCGACCAGAACTCGCCACAAGCGTCGAGGTAACGGAGGACCACGTCGTCTTCGCCGTGATCGAGAAGCTCACCGGCGAGCCGCATGTTGGGCCCAAATGAGCTAAGCACGGGCGATCCGACCGTATCAGCGGACGCGAGCAGGTGGTCGCCAGCACGTCCAACGTCTCCTTCGCGCAACGCAAGTCGCCCAAGCACTGTATGAGCGTGGTGGTGCAGGTCGCCCATCCGTTCCGGGTCAGGGACGGGTAGGGCTTCCGATGCGTAAGTGCGCGCAAGGTCGAAGCGGCCCGCCTCGTACGCGGTTCGGACCACGCTGACCAAGTGTCTCTCTCGCGCGTAGGGATTGTCACTCAGCGTGTACGCGCGTTCAAAATGCGGCAAGGCCTTCGCCGCCGCGGCCTGCGTGGTGGAGCCGAGGCGCGTGAGATGGCCGATTTTCCCTGGCCAATCGGCGTTCGCTGGGTCCACCGCCTGCGCCGTATGGAGTAGCGACATCGCAAGTGGCCGATCATCCATAAGGAGGAAATCGGCGGCGTTGCCAAGCAGCACGGGATCCTCAGGTTGCGCTTCGAGGTGAGCGAGCCACGCCTCCCGCGTCTGCTGGAACGACTCCGGGCTCGTCTGACGGTCGATCCGGCCATAGGCCATCTCGAATAGGGCGTGCCGGGGGGAGTTGCGCACCATCCACAGCGTCAGGTCACTGTGGCGTCGCCGGCTGTCGTCATTGCCCCAGATCCTTTTCCAGTGGTACCCGATCAGCCGGACTCGCGCTTCGGTGGCGTACGGGTCGGCGAGCAGGACATCCTCCAGATTCGCGACATCCTCGGCGGTGAGTTGCTGTCCGGCCTGGATGTCGCGATAGACATCGGCCAGGTCTGTGCCGGCCACGGACTGAGGTGACAGCGCAAGGAGGACCGCTGGAACCAAGGTGCGAAAGGTTGACCGTCCGCGCGAGACGACCGTGGCGGCCGAGGTACGGAGCTGCGTCTTCACTTCGATGCTCCTCCTGCTTGCGTTGGCTGCGGCATTCGCCGGCCCAGAGGTACCTGCCTCAAGCGTTTTACGCGGTTCGAGGCGACCCGACAAGACTGTTTGGGCCGGAGGGAAGAGCAGCAATTGCCAACGCGACCGTTACGCCCCCGCCAGCACCTTGTCCACCTCCTCGCTGAACGACACTCGTTCGCCGTACTCCTTTTCCCCGCCGGTGGCACCCGGCCCCGTGAGCCGGGCGTGTTGCCAGCGCTTGCCGTGCTTCATGTCTTGCGAGGCATGGTCGAAGTTGACGAAGTGGATGCCGACGCCGGCGCGGCCGGCGTCGGTGGGATTGGCGCCGGTGGCGTGGGGCGTGCCGAAGCTGAAGAAGGTGACGCCGCCGGCCGCGAGTTCGCAATGGACGGCATTGGTTTCGTCGAGCCAGGTGCGGATGTGGTGGTCGCTTGCTGGGTCGCGCTCGTGCAGGAGTTGGCGCTCCACCATGTCGGGCATCACCTTGAGGGTGCCGTTGCCGCGGTTTGCGTCGTGGATGGCGATCCACATGGCGCAGCCGCGGATGGGCCTCGGGATGTGGAAGTAGGCGTTGTCGGTGTGCCAGTTGGTGCCCATGCCGACGTGGGGCGGCTTGTAGAACATCTGGTCGAGAATCTTCACCACCGGGTCACCGAGCAATGCCGACACGGCACCCGTTACGCGAGGATGGAACGGCAGGGCGCGAAAGAGCCGACTCTGCGGGAACAGCGGGATGAGCTGCAGGTTCTGGCGCGAATCGGGAATGGCCACATCGCGCGGCAGCCCTTGGTCAACCCAGCGCGCAACCTCGCGCTGCATCGCTTGAACCTCGCGCGGTACGAAAAAGCCTTGAACGGTGGTATAACCGCGCGCCTTGTACTGCTCGATCTTGGCTGCGCTGATGGGCGTGGTCATGGGCTTAAGCACCGATCGGGTGTTGGGAGCGGCCTCGCCGCACATCTCCATAGTAGCCGGAAGGCCGTGGGTTGTTCCAAGAGCGGCAACGCGAACGCAACGAACGAGGGGAAGACGATGAGCGAATTCGAAGGCAAGGTTGCCATCATTACCGGCGCGGGCGGGGGAATCGGGCGTTGCCACGCCATCGAGTTCGCCAAGCGCGGCGCCAAGGTAGTGGTGAACGACCTCGGCGGCAGCGTCGACGGCACCGGTGCTGGCGATGCGGCGGATGCCGTGGTGGAGGAAATCCGTGCCATGGGCGGCGACGCCGTTGCCAACAAGGCTTCGGTGGCGGACCGCGATGGCGCCAAAAGCATCGCCGCTGATGCCATCAACGCCTATGGGCGCATCGACATCCTCGTCAACAACGCCGGCATCCTGCGCGACCGCACCTTCAAGAACATGACGCTCGACGAGTTTGATCTCGTCATGGACGTGCACCTCACCGGCACCGCCTACGTCACCCACGCCGTCTGGCCGCACATGTACGAACAGCGCTACGGCCGCATCGTCTTCACCAGCTCCGGCTCCGGTATCTTCGGCAACTTTGGCCAGGCCAACTACGGCGCTGCCAAGATGGGGATGCTGGGCCTCGCCAATGTGCTGGCGCTCGAGGGCGCAAACCGCAACGTGCGGGTGAATTGCCTGGGCCCGGGCGCGGCCACGCGCATGACCAACACGGTGCCGGGCCGGGACGAGGACCTCGATCACGTGGATCCGCTTCGCGACCCAGCCCTGGTCAGCCCTGCTGTCCTCTTCATGTGCAGCGAAGACGCCCCCAACGGCGCGGTCATCCATGCCTCCGGCGGCAACTACAGCCGCAGCGAAGTCTGGGTGAACGACGCAGTGGAACTCGGTGCCGGCGCGACCTACGAAGATCTCACGCCGCACATCGACCGATTGATGGACATGTCGGCCGCGCACCCGCGTGCGCCGAGAGCACCGCGTCCACGGCAGTAAAGCGTAAGGCGGAGGGCGACGCTTGCGTCGCCCTCCGTTCAGCGGATCAGGCGGATGTCCACGCCGACATCCGCTCCGCTCCACGCCCGATCAGCCGTGATGGCCTCGACTTCGAGGCGTGCGGCCAATGCAAGGCAGGCACGGTCGCCGAGCGATAGACCGTGGGCGCGGGTGGCAGCGCGGAGGAGCCCTGTCTGGACTGCACTTTCCGTGTCGAACAGGTGCACCTGCATTGGTATCGATTGCGCTGTTCGACGTGCCTCGGCAGGCGCGAAGCCTTCGTCGATCAGTTTTGAGACCACTTCCGCGAGGTTGACGGTCGAGATGGCTGCATCGCTGATCTTCGACGCAACAAGCCGAGCACCCGGTTCCTTGAACAGCATCGCAAGCACTGCGGAACTGTCGAGCACTGCAGCCATTCTCTAATCCTCTTCTCCCCAAAGAGCCCGGCGCTCTGCGATGAAGCTGTCGACCACGCTTCCCGAGCCGCGGTAGGGCGCAACCATCCGCTGGACACGCTTCACCGCACCGTCCCGGCTCAAGAGCCGCAACTCGCCATTCTCGACGCGAGCGTGAATCACGTTGTCTTCGATGCCCATGGCGGCGCGCATGTCGGTGGGGATCAGCAACCTGCCGTCGTCGGCGATCTTGAGCCAGCGCGGGTCGATGCACGGTCCTTCGGCGGTGTCCGACGAAGCGATGTAGGTGGCCCCTTCTTCGCGCACCTCGGAATCCCGGGCGGTCTTCCAGCGCTGGTATTGGGTGGAAGCGGTGTTTTCGTTGCCGCCTTCGGCGACTATGCGGTCCATCACTTCGCGTCGGGTGGCCTTGCGACCCTGTTCACGGGTGATTTCGTCCGCGACGTCCCAGACGCGTCCGGTGCGCGAGCCTGCGTCGGGACGGCGGTCACGCCGTTTTTGCTCGTCCATGATGACTTCACCCATCATCTCGACATCTGCCGAAAAGATTAGATTTCGCCGGATAGAGTGTCAACTGGCGAAATGGGTTTCAGGCTGGCACCGTCTTCTCCAGATCGAGCCCAGCTTCCTTCGCGAACGACAGCGCGTCCTGCACGTTGGCGCGGTTGGCGCGGGCCAGGGTTGACAGAGCCGCGAAGGCGATCCAGTCGCGAGAGACTTCGAAGTAGTCACGCAGGTCCTCGCGGGATTCGGAAAGGCCGTAGCCGTCGGTGCCGAGGACGGTGCAGGCGTTTGGCAGCCAGCGCGTGATGGAGAGGGGGAGGGCCTTCATGTAGTCGGAGGCAGCCACAAAGATGCCTTCTTCGCCCTCGAGCAGCGTCTCGACGTAGGGGCGTTCTTCGGAGTCGCCGGCGGACACTACCTGTGCCCGTTCCGCCGCCATGCCCTGGCGGGCGAGTTCGGTGTAGCTGGTGACGCTCCACACGTTGACGCGATGGCCGAAGGCGCGCAGGCGCTCCGCTGCCGCCAGTGTTTCGTCCATGATGGCGCCGCTGCCGAGGAGGTTCACATCGGCATCGGCGGTTCGGTGCAGCGCATACATGCCTCGGACGATGCCCTCTTCCGCGCCGTCCGGCATCGGCGGCATGGCGTAGTTCTGGTTGGTGAGGGTGAGGTAGTAGAAGACATCCTCCTGCTCGGCGTACATCCGGCGGATGCCATCGGTGACGATCACGGCGAGCTCGAAGGCGAAGGCGGGGTCGTAGCTGACAAGGTTGGGAATGGTGGCGGCCATGAGATGCGAGTGGCCGTCCTGATGCTGCACGCCTTCGCCGTTCAGGGTCGTGCGTCCGGAGGTGCCGCCGAGCAGGAAGCCCTTGCACATCATGTCGCCGGCGGCCCAGATCATGTCGCCTACGCGCTGAAAGCCGAACATGGAATAGAAGATGTAGAACGGCACCATGGGCAGGCCGTAGTTGGCGTAGGCGGTGCCGGCGGCGAGGAACGAGGCCATGGCGCCGGTTTCGCAGATGCCCTCCTGAAGGATTTGGCCGTCCTCGGCCTCTCGATACGGGGCAATGGTGCCGGCGTCCACGGGGCGGTAGTGCTGTCCTTCCGGAGAGTAGATGCCGGCCTGCGGGAACAGCCCGTCCATGCCGAAGGTGCGCGCTTCGTCGGGAACGATGGGGACGATATAGCGCGCGAGCGCATCGTCGCGGAGCAGCTTTTGCAGCATCCGCACCATCGCCATCGTGGTGGATATGGCACGCTCGCCGGTGCCTTCGAGCATGTCGCGGAAGAGGTCCAAGCGCGGCGGCGCAAGTGCCGGGCAGCGTACCTTGCGTTCGGGGACGAACCCGCCCAGCGCTTGCCGTCGCTCGATCAGGTAATGGGTCTCGGGGCTGTCGGGTTCTGGGCGATAGAAGCCGGCGCGGTCGATTTCCTCCTGCGGCATGACGATGCCGAGCCGATCTGCGAGTTCCCGCCGCTCATCTGGAGAGAGGTATTTCTTCTGGTGAACCGTATTGCTGCCCTCAACGCGCGGCCCCAAGCCATCCCCCTTCACGGTCTTCAGCAGCAGCACGCAGGGCTTGCCGGTCACTTGCCGGGCCTGACGGAACGCGGCGTAAATCTTCTTGTGGTCGTGGCCGCCCCGGCGGATGGAGCGAATCTCCTCGTCGGTCAGCGCACTCATCAAGCGCTTGAGGGCAGGGTTGTCCTCCACCCAATGCTCGCGCACGAAATCGCCGGGCGAGACGGTGTACATCTGGTAGTCGCCGTCCACCGCCTGCTCCATCCGCGCTTCGAGGATGCCGTCCACGTCGCGTTCGAGCAGCACGTCCCAGCCACCGCCCCAGATCACCTTGATGACGTGCCAGTCGGCACCGCGAAAAGCGCGTTCGAGCTCCTGGATGATCTTGCCGTTGCCCCGAACGGGGCCATCGAGGCGTTGCAGGTTGCAGTTCACCACCAGCACAAAGTTGTCGAGGCGCTCGCGGGCGGCGATGTTGATGGTGCCGAGCACCTCTGGCTCGTCCGACTCGCCATCGCCGATGAAGGTCCAGATCTTGCCGCCGTTCTTGGCCTTGAGACCCCGATGCTCCAGATACTTGGCGAAGCGCGCCTGATAGATGGCGCTCGGTGTCGAAAGCCCCATGCTCGCGCAGGGCATCTGCCAGAACCAAGGCATCCGGCGCGGGTGCGGATAGGAAGGCAGGCCGCCGCCCTCGGCCAGTTCGCGGCGAAAGTTGGCGAGCTCTTCTTCGCCGAGCCTGCCCTCGAGGAAGGCGCGGGCGTAGATGCCGGGCGAGGTATGCGCCTGAAAATGCACCTGATCGCCGCCGTAGTCGTCGCTCTTGGCGCGAAAGATGTGGTTGAGCCCCACTTCCATCATGGTCGAGGCGGAAAGATAGGTGGCGATGTGGCCGCCGACGCCGGAGCCGCTGTCGTAGGCCTGCAGCACCATCGCCGCCGCATTCCAGCGCAGGATGTTCTCGATGCGCGTTTCGAGTTCGATGTCGCCTGGATACGGCGGCTGGTCGCTTAGGGGAATGGTGTTCTTGTAGGGGGTGTTGAGCGCTGCGTCCGTGAGCACGACGCCAGCCCGTGAGAGCTCGTGCTGCAGCCGGCTCATCAGCTTCTTGGCACCCTCGCCGCCCCTCTCCGAGAGCACGCCAGTGAGCGCCTCGATCCATTCCTGCTGCTCGAACTCCCAATCGTCGTCCGCGCGCGGGGCGATGTGTTCCTGCGTGGCCACGGTGCGAGAATACCGACAACGGCGGATTAGCGACAGGAGACCCACACGGCATGGACGCAAAGACCTACCACACGGATCACTGGCGCACGATCGAGGACGAACGCGTCGAGCGCTACGAGCGCATGTTCGTGTGGCGAGAGGGTCACGCGGAACTCCTCGCTCTGCTCGAACTCGCGCCGGGCTGCCGGGTGATGGACTACGGCTGCGGCCCCGGCTTCGTCTCGATTGGCATGGCGGAGATGGTCGCGCCGGGCGGACAGGTGCATGGCGTGGACATCAACGCCCGCTTCGTCGCCGACGCCACGGGCCGCGCCGCCGGCACCGACAACGCCTCCTTTCACTTGTTGCAGGACGGCCACATCCCCCTCGCCGATGGGGCGGTCAACCGGACGCTCTGCAAGAACGTGCTGGAATATGTGCCTGACCTCTCCGCCACCCTGGCGGAGTTCCACCGCGTGATCGAACCCGGCGGCCGCCTACTCGCCATCGACAGCGACTGGGGCTTCGTCATCGTCGAGCCTTGGGGCAGGGCCGTGACGGAACGCTTCTTCGCCGCCGCGGCTCCAGCATTCAAGGAACCGGAAATCGGCCGCAGTCTTCGTGGCCACCTACTGGACGCCGGCTTCGAGGACGTACAAGTGACGATTCGCGCTGGCGCCGACACCGAAGGCGGCAGCCTGCTGGTGCTGCGCAACATGGCAAGCTACGCCACGCGGTTCGATCTCATGTCGATGGAAGAAGCGGGCGCGTTGCTCACGCAAGCCGAGACAGCAGTTGAAGAGGGCCGGTTTCTGTTCTGCCTGCCGCAGTTTCTGGTAACGGCAACTCGTCCCTGACGCAGTTCGTAGGGGACAAGCCCCGCCGGAGGGAAGGCATTCTGCCTTCCCAGGCGCGTGAGCGCGCCCACTGAACCTGAAGAGACGCGCCTGTCGACTCAGTCGTCAGTTTTCCACTTGTTTGGGTCAGGCGGCGTCCAGCGTTGCAGGGCGCCCAGGAGGTCGTGTGGGGCATCGCCTACGAGGACCGACGCCAAGTGTTGCTTTCGAACGAAGCCTTGTTCCGAAACGTGGTGCAGGAAGGCGACCAGCGGGTCGTAGAAGCCGGCGACGTTGAGCAGTCCAGTGGGGCGCTCGTGAATGCCGAGTTGGTTCCAGGTGACGGCCTCGAAGAGTTCATCCAGGGTGCCGAAGCCGCCTGGAAGGGCGATGTAGGCGTCGGCGAGTTCCGAGAATCGTCGCTTGCGTTCGTGCAGGGTTGGTACGGTCTCGACCTGCACCTTGGGATGGCCGACTTTTTCGGCGAGCGGCGCCGTGATGATGCCGATGGCTTCACCGCCGGCGTCGAGGGTGGCGTCGGCCACCGCGCCCATTAGCCCAACGCCGGCGCCGCCGTAGACGAGGGTCAGGCCGCGTGATGCGAGTTCCTGTCCCAGTTCACGAGCGACGGAAGCGTAGCGTGGGTCACGACCGGCGTTTGAGCCGCAGATTACGCATATGGCCTTCATATCAAGAGGTATCTCGGTTGGGTGCCTTGCGGGCATGGAGGGCGAGAGGCCGCCCCCCTTCGGTAGGGCCGTTCCTCAGTCTTCCATGTACCGTTCCTGCAGCCGCCTCATGCCGCCGAGCCAACGGTCCGGGTCGGCGACCTTGCGGCGCCTGTATTCGTTCACGATCTCGTGGGGGAGGGCGAAGAACCGCTCTTCGTCGATGGCCTCGACGCACACTTGCGCCACCACCTCCGGTTCGAGCAAGCCGTCGACGCTAGCGACGCTGGCCGCGTTGGGATTGGCGGAGTTCGGGCCGGTCATGTTGGTGCGCACCGCCTGCGGACAGAGCACCGTCACACGAATGCCGTCGCGGTGGTGAGTGATGGACAGCCATTCGGCCAGCGCCACTGCAGCGTGCTTGGTCACCGCATAGGTCACCGAGCCAATCTGGGTCAGAAGCCCCGCCGCCGATGCCGTGCTGAATAAATACCCGCCGCCCCGCGCCACCATGCGCGGCACCAAATGCCGGGCCGCCCACACGTGCGACATGGTGTTGATGCGCCAGATGCGATCCCACATCTCGTCCGGCTCGTCGATGCCCTTGCCTTCGGCAATCCCGGCGTTGGAACAGAAGAGGTCGATAGGCCCGTGTTCGGATTCCGCCGTCTCGATCAGACGAACGATGTCGGCCTCACTACCCACATCGACAGCCTGCGCCGATCCGCCAACTTCCGTTGCCACCGCCTCAGCACCAGCGCCGTCGATGTCCGCACACACGACATGCCGCGCCCCCTCCGGCCCGGCAAAGACGCGCGCAAGCGCCCGGCCAATCCCGCTCGCCGCGCCAGTCACCACAACGACCTTGTCTCGAACTCTCACCTAACGCCCGCCTCGAACCGCTGAGCTCGGAATGGTAACCCGCGGGGACCGGCCAGCTACCGCCTGCGGATGGCCAACCGAGAAGGGCGACGCATGCGTCGCCCCTACGGCCCGCGGCCTTGACCGACACCTTTCTGTAGGGGCGACGCATGCGTCGCCCTGTCCGGCAGACCGGTGGGCCGCCGCCAAGTCCGACAGCTTCTAGCGTGCCAGCAACTCCAGCAGCCGTTCCTGTGCACACATTCTCTCGCCATCGCTGGCAGCACGTTGATAGCTGCCGTCAGGCATTAGCTGCCAGGCGTTGGCGTTGTCGGCGAGGTAGAGGTCGAGGCCCTCCTCGAGGATGGAGCGGCGGGCGCTATCGTCTTCGATGGGGAAGCAGACTTCGACGCGGGAGAAGAAGTTGCGGCCCATCCAGTCGGCGCTTGAGAGGTAGATTCTCGGCGTGCCGTCGTTCTCGAAGTAGAAGATGCGGGTGTGTTCGAGGAAGCGGCCGATCAGGGAGCGCACGCGGATGTTGTCGGAGACGCCCTTGATGCCTGGGCGCAGCGAACAGATGCCGCGGACGATGAGGTCGATGGCGACGCCGGCCTGCGAGGCCCGGTAGAGCGCCTGGATGACCTGTGGCTCGATGAGGGCGTTCATCTTGGCGATCACGCGGGCGGGCTTGCCGGCGCGGGCGTTTTCGATCTCGGCGTCGATGTGCTCGAGGATGGTCGGGTGCAGGCTGAACGGCGCTTGCAGCACCTTGCTCAGGCGATCCATCCGGCCCATGGTGGTGAGTTGGTGGAAGACCTGCTGGACATCGCGGGCGATGTCCTCGTCGGCGGTGAGGAGCCCATAGTCCGTGTACAGGCGGGCGGTGCGGGCGTGGTAGTTGCCGGTGCCGAGATGCACGTAGCGGCGCAGCCGGTTGGCTTCGCGCCGCAGCACCATGAGCATCTTGGCGTGCGTCTTGTAGCCGACGACGCCATAGACCACCTGGGCGCCAGCCTCCTGCAGATCGTTGGCGAGCTCGATGTTCGCCTCCTCGTCGAACCGCGCCCGCAGCTCGATCACCACCAGCACTTCCTTGCCGTTGCGGGCGGCGTCAACCAGCGCCTCCACGACATTGGAGTCGGTGCCGGTGCGGTAGAGCGTCTGGCGGATCGAGACGACGCCAGGGTCTGTCGCCGCCTGGCGCAGGAAGTCGAGCACGGGAACGAAGGATTCGAACGGATGGTGCAACAGCACGTCGCCATCGCGTATCGCCGAGAAGATGTCGGGCGCTCGCTGCAGGCGAGGCGGGATGCCGGGGGTGAAGCCGGGGTACTTGAGGTCCGGCCGGTCCACGAGATCGGGAATCTGGTTCAACCGCATCAGGTTGACCGGCCCGTTGCAGCGGTAGATGTCGGCATCGTCGAGGCCGAACTCCTTCGCCAGGAAGCCACCCACGCCCTTCGGGCAATCGTCGGCGAGTTCGAGACGCACCGCCTGGCCGAAGCGGCGCGACGAGAGCTCCCCTTCCACCGCCATCAAGAGGTCGTCCACGGCCTCCTCGTCCACTAGGAGGTCGCTGTCGCGGGTGACCCGAAACTGATAGCAATCCACCTGCCTCATGTCGGGGAAGAGCTGGCCGATGTGCGCATGGATGATCGAGGAGAGGAACACGAACGCATACGGGCTGCCGCCGTAGCTGGCCGGAACGCGCACCACCCGGGGCAGGGCGCGCGGTGCCTGCACCACGGCCATGGTGCGGTTGCGGCCGAACGCGTCCTTGCCGGCGAGGGTGACGATGAAGGTGAGGTTCTTGTTGATGATGCGCGGGAACGGGTGCGCGGGGTCGAGGCCGATCGGGGTGAGGATTGGGGCGAGTTCCTGGTTGAAGTAGGTGCGCAGCCAACGTTCCTGGCGTGCATTCCACTCGCCGCGCTTGAGGAAGCGGACGCCTTCGGCCTGCAGGAGCGGGAACAACACGTCGTTCAGCACCCGGTACTGCTCGTCGACGATTTCGTGGGCGAGGGTGGAGATGCGCTCAAGCTGTTCTGCCGGCGAGAAGTTGTCCGGGCCGCGCTGGGTCGCGCCCACCGCCTGCATCTGCTTGAGCCCGGCGACGCGGATCTCGAAGAACTCGTCGAGATTCGACCCGGCGATGCACAGGAATCGCAGGCGTTCGAGCAGGGGAATGCGGTCGTCCTTGGCCTGCTCGAGCACGCGCCGGTTGAACTCGAGCAAGGCGAGTTCCCGGTTGATGTAGAGGTCGGGGCTTTGCAGGTTCAGCGCGTCCATCGGCCACTAGAATGTGCCAGCCAAGTGTGTGAAACCTACCACCTTTGCCTATGCCAACGCAGGACAATCGCCGCAGCAACCCGGCCCTCGACGAGGTGTATCGACGACCCCGCGAGCAAATTGTCGACTTCGCCTTCGACGAGAGCGTGGCAGAAGTGTTCCAGGACATGATCCGACGCTCCGTGCCGGGCTACGAAACGGTGGTGGCTTGCACGGGGCTCATTGCGGCGCGGCACCTGCCGGCCGGCGGCATCTGCTATGACCTCGGCTGCTCTCTGGGAGCGAGCAGCCATGCCGTGCTGCGGGCGGTGGGCGAGCGGGATTGCCGAGTCGTTGCCATCGACGGCTCGGAGGCGATGATTGAGCGGGCCCGGGCGTTGGCTGCGGGAGAGAGCCGCATCGAGTGGATGGTGGCGGACATCCGCCAGGCGGAAATGCTCTCGGCGCACGTGGTGATGCTGAACTTCGTGCTGCAGTTCCTGCCTCCCGAAAGCCGGCTGCCTCTCCTGACTCGCATTCGGGAAGCGCTTGTGCCGGGTGGCGTGTTGCTGCTGGCGGAAAAGCTGGCGGCCTCGCCGGAGGTCGAGGAGGTGCACCTCGACTTCAAGCGTGCCAACGGCTACAGCGAGCTGGAGATCGCCCAGAAGCGCACCGCCTTGGAAAACGTCATGCGTATCGACAGCTTGGAGGCCCACCACGAGCGTCTGACTGCGGCCGGCTTCGGCGTGGTGGAGCCGTGGTTTCGCTGCCTCAACTGGGGCGCGATGATTGTGCGGCCGTGAGACCGCCCGTTGCCTTGGAGCGGCTGTTCGATGCTTGGGGCGCGGCGGACTGGCCGGCGCCGGACTGCATCGAGCGAGTGCGGGGAGCGCGGCATGGGGATTTCCCTCGCTGGCTCGATGCGCTTCGCGGGGTGCCGGCCCGCACCGCATCGCTTGCGCCGGGTGACGTGGTTTGTATCGGCGCGAGCGGCGACCTTCCCGGCGCGGAACGGCACCGCCTGCTGAGTGCCCTGCGCGGCCTCATGCCGTGGCGCAAGGGGCCATTCGAGCTCTTCGGCATCCACATAGACGCGGAATGGCGCTCCGATCGCAAGTGGCGGCGCGTGCAACCGCATGTGCACCTCGCCGGCAAGCGCGTGCTCGACGTGGGCTCTGGCAACGGCTATTTCGGCTGGCGAATGCTCGAGGCGGGCGCCGAAGCGGTGGTGGGTGTCGACCCCTCACTACTGTTCGTGCTGCAACATGCTGCCGTCGCTTCTTGTGCCGAGGAAGGAACGGCACGCAATCTCGTTCTTCCACTGCGCTTGGAGGACCTGGCGCAACCCACCTCGGCTCCTCAGACGCCGTTCGACGTGGCGTTCTCAATGGGCGTCGTCTATCACCGGCGCGACCCGCGAGCGCATCTGTCGCAGTTGGCTAGTCTGCTCACCGAAGACGGCCTGCTTGTGCTCGAAACCTTGATCGCCAGCACCGCTTTCGTCCCCGAAGGTCGCTACGCAAGAATGCGCAACGTCTGGCAAGTGCCGGACATCGACACAATCGACCGCTGGCTCACGGCCACGGGTTTCACGCCTGGAACGGTGGTGGACACCACGCCAACCACCTCGGCCGAGCAGCGAACCACGGAGTGGATGCCGTATCAGTCGCTGCCGGACGCCCTCGATCCGAACGACCCAACCCGCACCATTGAAGGCCATCCAGCACCCACGCGAGCGGTGATCCTGGCGCACCGTGTTGACAGCTAGCCCAAAGACGACTGCCCGACCAGGGCGACGCATGCGTCGCCCCTACGGCCCGATGCATACGACGACATCTTCCCGTAGGGAGCAACGCATGCGTTGCCCTGCCCGGCATCCAGTCTTGCCCAACCGTCCTGCCCTGTGCGACTTTCGCGGTCCGACTACCGATTGAGCCGTGCCAACCATGTCCGAAACCGACTTCAACCCCGTCGCTCGCCTTGCTTCTCTGCCGCTCGAACATGGCATGGATCGAGGCGACTTCGCCGGTGGCTTTCACCGGATCGGCGAGCCCCTCGCGCTCACCAAACTTGGCGCCAGCTACATCGAAGTGCCGCCGGGGAAGACCGCGTGCCCCTGCCACGTCCACCACGCCATTGACGAGATGTTCGTGATCCTCGCCGGAGAAGGCGAGTACCGATTCGGCGACCGTTGCCATGCCGTTGCCGCGGGCGACGTGCTCGGCGCGCCGCTGGGCCAACTCGACTACGCCCACAAGCTCACCAACACCGGCACCACGACGCTGAAGTATCTCGCCATATCCAGCATCGCCGACGCCGACATCTGCGAATACCCCGACAGCGGCAAGTTCGCCGCCGGCAGCGAGATCGGCTTCCACTTCATCGGCCGCGCCGAAGAAACCCGCAGCTACTGGGAAGGCGAAATCGAAGACCTCCCGGCAAGGGACGAGTGACACGGGAGATGTGGGGCTTCCCTTCACTCCCGCCTTGCGGGGGGGTCGAGAACAGTGTCCTCGCCTTTCTCGACCGCGGGTGCGCCTCCCAGCTTCCCGCTCGAAAGCGCCCCCTGAATCGTTCCAAGCACGGCCTCCGCGCCAAGCCCCGTAACCGCGGAAAAAAGCACCGCGCCCGTTCCTCCCGGCGCCGCCTGCACCTCCCGCAGCATTCGCTTCCTTGCCCCGGCCTTGAGCTTGTCCGCTTTGTTCAGCAGTGCCAGCACCGGAAGGTCCTGGTCCATGCACCACTCAACCATGGCGCGGTCCATTGGCTGCAAAGGCCGCCGTGCGTCCATCACCACCACAACCAACCGCAGGCCACTGCGCTCATGCAAGTAGTCGTCGATGGCGCGGTTCCACGCGTCCCGCTCGGTCTTGCTGGCGCTGGCAAAGCCATAGCCGGGCAGGTCCACGAGCCGCCCACCGCCTTCCACGGCGAAGAAATTGATGAGCCGCGTGCGGCCAGGGGTCTTGCTCACTCGCGCCAGCGCCCGCTTGCCACCGGCGCGTCCGCACAGGCGGTTCAGCGTGCTCGACTTGCCGGCGTTGGAGCGTCCCACGAATGCCACTTCCGGCTCGTCGTCCGGGGGGCAGCGCGCCAGTCGGTCGGCGCTGCCGAGAAACGTGCAGGTGAGGGCCCGGGTTTGGGGCCGGGCCGGTAGCGTTTCGGGCACCGTGTTCTATAATCCGCGCCGCCTTGCAAGCACGGTCCAGTTTACGGCGCATTTGTTCGTGCGGTGGGATCCTTCGGTCCTCTAGGGCGCGCCACCAAAAAGCTTCTTCCAAGGGACAAACGCGAACCATGCCCAAGCGCTCCGTCCATGCAGCCATCGCCCTAGCCACCGTCGTCGCGCTGGCCTCGGCGACGAGCCTCGCGAGCGACCTCGCCGGGCCATGTGTCGTCTGCCACGCCGAAGACGGCAACAGCCTCTCGCCCATCTACCCGAACCTTGGCGGCCAGAACGTCGCCTATCTCGAGCGGCAGATGATCCTGATGCGCGACGGCGACCGGCCGGCGCCGCTGATGGCGGGCCAGCTCGACAACATGACCGACGAGGACATCCGCGAACTTGCCGAGCATTACGCCGCGCAACCGGCGGCGGCAGGGCAGGCCAAGGATGCCGACCTTGCCTTGGGTGAAGCCATCTACCGCGGTGGCATTCTCGACAAGGGCGTTGCCGCCTGCACCGCCTGCCATGCACCGGACGGCGCCGGCAATGCGCTGGCGGGCTTTCCGCGTCTTGCCGGCCAGCACCCGGATTACACCATCGCCCAGATGACCGCCTACCGCGAGGGCGACCGTGCCACCGACGAGAACAACGGCGGCGTGATGCGAGACGTGGCGGCCAACATGACCGACGGCGAAATCAAGGCCGTGGCGAACTACATCCTGGGCCTGTACTGATGGCCGCGCGCAAGGTGATTGGCTGGGCAATCCGTGCCCGCGCCCTTGTCCTTGTGCTCGCAATGTTGCTGGCGGGAGCGGCGCTGGCGCAGGAAGCTGCCGCCACCTATCAGGAGGGTCGGCACTATGTTCGGCTGCCGACACCGGTGGAGACTCGCGACCCCGACCGCATCGAGGTGGTGGAGCTCTTCTCCTATGGCTGCATTCACTGCTTCAACTTTGACCCGGCTGTGGAGCGCTGGCTCGAAACGGTGCCGGACGATGTGGATTTCCACCGCATTCCGGCCGTTTTCAACGCCTATTGGGCGGCCCTGGCACAGGCGTTCTACACCGCTGAACTGCTCGACGTGATGGGCGAAGTCCACATCCCCATCTTCGAGGGCGTGCACGTCTATCGGCTTGAAATGAACCGCGCCGAATTGCTCGCACGCCTGTTCGAGCGCGAAGCGGACGTGGATCGGGAGGAGTTCCTGCGCGTGTTCGGGTCGTTCGGCGTGCAGAGCCGCGTGCGCAAGGCCGATGCCAGCACCCGCATGTACCGCGCCACCGGTGTGCCGACCATGATCGTCAACGGCACCTACCGCATCGAGACGGACATGGCCGGGGGCCAGGAGCAAATGCTCGACGTGGTCGATTACCTGGTGGCAACCATCCGCGCCGCCGAGTAGGTGCCGGAGGGTGCTCGCCACTGGAGGGGAGGCATCCTGCCTTCCCTAAGCGCCGACAGGCGCTTTGCTTCTTCTGGACGCGTTGCCAGTTCGCCTGGCGCCCAGGGAAGGCAGAATGCCTCCCCTCCAAATGCCCGTCTTGGCTAGGCGCTAGATGCAACTCGGCATAGACCTAGGCACCTCTTCGGTAAAGGTGGTGGTGACCGTTTCCGGTTCCGGCGCGAGCGATGCGGGCCAGGAAGTCGTGGCCGAAGCAACCGCGCCGCTCGATGTCTCGCGGCCCGGCCCGAAGATGAGCGAGCAGCACCCGGAGCATTGGTGGCAAGCGCTTGAGCAGGCGATGGGGCAACTACGCGCTCATCTGCCAAGGGTGGACGCCATTGGCCTGTCCGGCCAGATGCATGGCGCGGTGCTTCTGGGCCAAGGCGACGAGGTGCTGCGCCCCGCCATCCTCTGGAACGACGGGCGCGCAGACGCCGAATGCGAATGGATGGAGGAACACACCGAAGTCCTCTCGCGCACCGGCAATCGCGCCATGCCGGGCTTCACGGCACCGAAGCTCATCTGGGTGCGCCGCTTTGAGCCGGCCGTGTTCGCCGCCACGCGCAAGGTATTGCTGCCGAAGGACTGGCTCCGGCATCGGCTCACGGGCGAGTTCGTGAGCGAGATGTCGGACGCGTCCGGCACGCTTTGGCTTGACGTGTCGAAGCGGGCCTGGTCTGACGAGATGCTGGCAGCGACGGAGCTCGACTCCACCCATATGCCAAGCTTGGTGGAAGGCTCCGAAGTCTCCGGCACCCTTCGCCCCGACCTCGCCAAAGCCTGGGGAATGCGCGAAGTGCCGGTGGTCGGCGGCGCAGGTGATCAAGCGGCAGGCGCCGTCGGCGTGGGTGCCATCGCGCCCGGTGCCAGCTTCGTTTCACTCGGAACCTCCGGCGTCTATTTCGCACCCGACACGATCTATCGGCCCAACCCCGACGGCGGCGTCCACGCTTTCTGCCATGCCTTGCCGGGCCTGTGGCATCAGATGTCGGTGATCCTCTCCGCCGCCAGCGCCCTCACATGGGTCACGGCACTCACCCACGCCGACTCGGAAGCCGCCTTGATCGACGAAATCGAAACCGCCGAAGCCAAACCCGGCACACTCTTCTTCCTCCCCTACCTGTCTGGCGAACGAACCCCCCACAACGACGCCAACGCCTTGGGCGCATTCGTGGGCCTCAGTCACGACACCGATCGGGCACAACTCGGCCAAGCCGTCCTTGAGGGCGTCGCCTTCGCCTTGGCGGACGGCCAACGCGCCCTCACCGATGCCGGCGCGAACCTGGGCGACGTCAGCGTAATCGGCGGCGGCGCACAAAGCCTCTTCTGGGGCAACACCTTGGCCGCTGCTCTGGGCCGCCCGCTTACCTATCGCCGTGACGCCGCAGTGGGCCCAGCACTTGGCGCTGCCCGCCTCGCCGCCATTGCCACGAGCGGCCGAGACGCAAAGGACATCTGCCCACCGGCTCCCATTGAAGCCGTGATCGAACCAACCCCCGAGGCCGTCGGCCGCGCTACCGAACGCCTAAGCGTTTTCCGCGACCTCTACCAAGACCTAAAGCCCCGCTTCCCCACCCTCCACCGCGCCTAGACGAGCCTTCGGAGGGGAGGCATTGAAGCCTTCCCTGGCGTCGATAGGCGCCTCTTCACGAACTCCTGACGGAGCCAGCGCGCTGGCGCGAACTGCTGGCCTTCGTGCTCGCGTTCGCTCGCAACTTCGGCTAGCAGCCTTCGCACTTTGCCGCTACGCGGCAAAGTGCGACAGCCTGTTAGGGAAGGCAGAATGCCTTCCCTCCAAAGGCCCGTCAGGTAGCCAGCACGCTACCATCGTCCCCGAACACTTGCGCGAGAACCCCAATGAGCTTTTTCCCAAACGTCGAGACCATCCGCTACGAAGGTCCGGAATCCACCAACCCCTTCGCCTTCCGCCACTACGACGCCGACGCCGTGGTGCTCGGCAAGACCATGTCCGAGCAACTCCGCTTCGCAGTCTGCTACTGGCACTCGTTCGACGCCCCAGGCGACGACGTATTCGGCGACGGCACATGGGATCGCCCGTGGCGTGGACGCAACGACGAAATGGTCGCCGCCCGGGACAAGCTGGCCGCCGCCTTCGAGTTCTTCGAGAAGCTCACCGTGCCCTACTTCTGCTTCCACGACCGCGACGTGGCGCCGGAAGGCGACACCTATGCCGAATCGGAAGCCAACCTCCAGGCCATCGGCGAAGACCTCGCGGCTGCAATGGAACGCACCGGCGTCAAGCTCCTCTGGGGCACGGCGAACCTCTTCGGCCACGCGCGCTATGCTGCCGGCGCCGCCACCAATCCGAACCCGGAGGTCTTCGCCCATGCCGCCGCGCAGGTGCGCTGCGTGCTGGACCTTACACACCAGCTTGGCGGCGAGAACTACGTCCTCTGGGGTGGCCGCGAGGGCTACGACACTCTCCTCAACACCAACCTCAAGCGCGAATCGGACCAGCTCGGCCGCTTCATGAACATGGTGGTGGAACACAAGCACCGCATCGGCTTCGACGGCACGCTTCTGATCGAGCCGAAGCCTTGCGAACCCACCAAGCACCAATACGACTACGACGCCGCCGCCTGCTACGCCTTCCTGCAGAAGTACGGCATCGCGGACGAGTTCAAGCTCAACATCGAGTGCAACCACGCCACCCTCGCCGGCCACACTTTCCAGCACGAGGTCGCCTACGCCATCGCCCACGGCATCTTCGGCAGCGTGGACGCCAACCGCGGCGATGCCCAGAACGGCTGGGACACCGACCAATTCCCCAACGGCATCGAGGAGGCAACCCTCGTCCTGCGCGAAATCCTTAACGCCGGCGGCCTCGGCAGCGGCGGCTTCAACTTCGACGCCAAGCTTCGCCGCCAAAGCATGGCCCGTGAAGACCTCTTCCACGGCCACATCGGCGGCATGGACACCCTGGCCCGCGGCCTCGTCAACGCCGCCGCCCTGATCGAAAGCGGCGAACTCGAAACCAACGTCGCAGACCGGTACGCCGGCTGGAACAGCGAGCTTGGCCAAAGCATCCTCACCGGCACCGAGTCGCTTGCATCGCTCTCGGAACATGCGCGAGAGGGCAGGGCAGACCTGACGCCCATCAGCGGTCGCCAGGAACTCCTGGAAAACGTGGTGTCGCGCTACGTCCGGTAAGGCCTGGAAGCAGGTGCCCGCAAGACGAGGGCCTTTGGGACGCGAGGGCCTTGGGGGCGAGGGCATCCTGCCCTCGCACGCGCCGGCAGGCGCGCATGCATGAGGTGCTTTGGCAAGACGGCCTCACCCCAAAGAGAACTACCGCGGCACCGGCGGGAGCGTGATGTCGGCGCCCGATTCAAGCTGCAACGCATGGCCATCGCATTGTTGACGGGCGAGATACGTGCGGACGGCTTGTAGTTCTTCGCCGACGCCGGCGGTGATGGGCCAGTTGAGGTAGAGGTCTGCGCCATCGAGCTTGGTGTCGAGGCGGGGTGGTTCGAAGCCTGCTTTGGCCAAGGCGTTGGGCAAGTCTTCCGCCAGTTGCTTGGCGCCTTCCAGACTGCCGGCGTTGCAGGTGACCGTAGCAGATGGTGGCATTCCCGGAGGCTTGTCCGCGAAGGGTAGATCGTCGGGGATGACCACCACTTCGGTCGTTAGCTTGAAGGGGGCGGCGGCGCCTACGTCCCAGTCAAACTCCATGAAGTAGGCGGACCAGCCTTGTTCTGGTCGGGGCACCGGTGCTGTGTATATGCCGTCTAGGTTTGGCGTTAGGGACGAGGCGACGTATTTGCGGCCATGAGTTTCGACGCGGAAGTCCCGGGCGCGGGGATTGGTCGCTTGCCACAGTCTCGCCGCTTGCGGTTTGGGCGTTGCGAGGGCCGTCAGGGTGCCTTGCTCGGTTTTTGTCCACGTTAGCTGCGGGGGCTTCTCGCCGCGCACCATCAGCGAGTGAAAAGCCGTCAGCGTGTGGAGGGCGTCGCTGCCGTCCATGCTGTGATCGGCGTTGGCGACGTAGCGCAGGTAGCTTTCGCCGCGCAGATCGTCCCAATAGAACTGCGACGAGTCCGGCAGGAAGAACTGATCGCCGGCGGCGTTGAGCACCAGCTTTGGCAACGTCAGGCGGTGCAGGTAAGCGTAGGGGTCCACGAGGCGGTAGATCTCCGCGAGGCGCGGGTGATCCATGCGCTGCATGATGCCGTGGGCGACGTAGTTGCCGATGGCCGGTGCCCAGAAGCCGTAGGCGGCGAAGTGGTGGCGCATGGAGGCATCGACGCTGAGCACGTCGATGACGATGGGGGCGATGGCGATTACGCGCGAGTCCATCGCGCCGGTGAGCCAGGTGGTCCAGCCTCGCTTGGAGCCACCGGCGACGACGAAGCGGCTGACATTGGCGATGTCGTCGCGTCCGGCGGAGAATTCCTCCAGCGCGTCCATTGCGCGAACAGCGCTTTTGACCATCGGGCCGCGCGGCAGCCACGCCGGGTCACCGGTTTCGAGATAGTGCGCCCAGGCGTAGCCGATGAGGTCGTCTTCCCAGCGCGGCTGGCCGTCGCCGTGGAACGTGAGTGGCTGGTTTGGCACCATGCGCAGTTCCGCCGCCACCGTGCCGGTCGCGGCGGCGATCTGCATCATGCGTTCGTTGGGGCCGGGCGGTTCACCTTCCCCCGGAGTCGAGTTGCTGCCGCCGCCGATGAAGAGGAGCGCGGCGTCAAAGCTCGTCTTCTTCGGAATCGCCACCACTAGCCAATGCCGCCATTCGGTTCGATCCACCTGCTCCGGCGTGAGCCAATGCTGCGAGACAAGGTCGATGACGACGGTGTCGACATGCTCGCCCGGGTGAGTCGCGGCGACCTGCCAGGAGTAGCTGTCGTCGGGGGCGTTGACGTACTCGTCGATGACGGTTTCGACAGGCTGGTTCGCCGCGGCGGCAGCCGTCGCCAGAACAGCCGCTGCGAGGCCGTTCACCCACCTCTTCCACATTTGCTTGTCTCCATGCGCTTGATTCACGAGTAGAGCACCGATGGCAGCCACGTTGCCAGTTGTGGCCAGGCGAACAGGAACGCCAAGAGGGCCAGTTGCAGGACGATGAAGGGGACGGTGCCGCGATAGATGTCGGTGGTGCGGATCGAATCCGGCGTCACGCCGCGCAGGTAAAACAGGGCAAAGCCGAACGGTGGCGTGAGGAAGGAGGTTTGCAGGTTCACGGCGATGAGAATGCCGAGCCAGACCGGGTCGATGCCCATCGCGAGGAGCGCCGGCCCCACCACCGGCACCACTACATAGGTGATCTCGATGAAGTCGAGCACGAAGCCGAGCAGGAAGATCACCAGCATCACCGGCAGCAGGGCACCGTAGATGCCGCCGGGCAGGCTGTCGAACATCGACGCCACCAGATCGTCGCCGCCATAGCCGCGAAAGACCAGGGAAAACAAGGATGCGCCGATCAGGATGAAGAACACCATCGACGTAGTGGTGAGCGTGGCGCGCATGATCTCGCGCAGGTTGACGGCGTTGAGTGCACGGTTGGCGGCGGCGAGCCCCAGCGCACCGAGCGCCCCCACGGCGGCCGCTTCGGTGGGCGTCGCAAGCCCTGCCAGAATCGACCCGAGCACGGCGACGATCAGGGCGAGCGGCGCCAGCAGCCCGCGCAGGAGGTTTGCGCTACCGCGTTCGCTCTGGCTTTCGGCCCGGGCGCGCGGCGCACGCTCGGGCGAGATCAGCGACACGCACAGCACGTAGCCAGCGTAGAGCGCCACCAACAGCAATCCAGGCAGCAGGGCGCCGGCGAAGAGGTCCCCCACAGACACCGTTTTTGGCGCGAAAACGCCTTGCCCGAGCTGCGCCTGCTGATAGGCGTTCGACAGCACGTCGCCGAGCAGCACCAAAGCAATCGATGGCGGGATGATCTGGCCGAGGGTGCCGGTGGCGCAGATGGTTCCGGTGGAGAGCTTGGGATCGAAACCGGCGCGCTGCATGGACGGCAAGGCGAGAAGCCCCAATGTGACCACTGTCGCGCCGACAATCCCGGTGCTGGCGGCCATCAGCATTCCGACCAGCGTCACCGCGATGGCGAGGCCCCCCGGCAGTCTTGCCATGAGCGAGGAGAGGCTCTCGAGCAGGGTTTCGGCGATGTTGGTGCGTTCGAGCGTCACGCCCATCAACACGAATAGGGGCACCGCAAGCAGGGTCTGGTTGGTAAACACGCCAAAGAGGCGTCCCGCCAGGAAGCCGAGGTCGCGGCCATCGAAGGCGCCGACGGCCATGCCCAAGAGTGCAAACAGCAAGGCCACTCCGCCGAGGGTTGCGGCGACTCCATAGCCCGCGAGCAGGGCAGCAAAAACCGCCCCGAACATGACGAGCGGGATCAGCTCTGCCACGGCAATGCTTGCCCGCCGGACTTGGCAGTGGAGGGGTCTTTGGAGGGAAGGCACTCTGCCTTCCCTTGGCGTGCCGTCCGGCGCGCCGACCGCGCTTGAAAGGCGCCTGTCGGTGCCAGAGAAGGCAGAATGCCTTCCCTCCAAAGGCCCGGCTGGTTCATGTGTCAGCCCTCCCTGAAGCGCGCAAGGCCCGCGCTTCCCGCCACGCCATCGTCAGCCCCTGCAAGGCCAGCAAGGCGGCGGACGCGGGCAGCAACGACTTCAGCAGGAACACGGCCGGCACGCCGCCCACTTCCGGCGAGCCTTCGAGGATCGACCACGACTGCACCGCGTAGGGCAGGCTCACCGCCATGATGCAGATGCAGGTGGGGACGAGCAGAAAGAGGTGGCCGCAGAGGTTCACCCAGGATTTGCCGCGCTCGCCCATGCGGGCATAGAGGAGGTCCACGCGCACGTGCTCATCGCGCTGAAGGGTGTACGCGAGCCCGGCCGACAGGGCGATAGCATGCATGTAGATCACAGCTTCCTGCATGGCGATGGCGCCGGCCCCGAAGGCGTAGCGCAGCGCCACGACGATGCAGGTAGCGGCGACCATGCCGAGATTGAGCCATGCCGCGGCGGCACCAAGCCAGTTGATTCCCCTGTCGACCATCAACGGCTTCAGCTAATGCTGGCAGGAAGCGCGAAGTCGATGGCGATGCCGGCGAAAAGGGCCAGACCCGCCCAGGCATTGTTGCGGAAGGCAGCCATGCAGGCCGATGCTTCCCGGCTTTTGATGAGCGCCTGCTGGCGCCCGAGGCAGGCGCCGAAGACAGCGACGGCGAGATACCAGACGAGGCCCAGCCCTGCCTGCACCCCGAGCACCAACAAGGCAAGCACCGCGGCGACCTGGAACAGCCCCACAGCTGCCACATCAGAGCTGCCGAAGAGGATGGCCGTGGACTTCACGCCAATCAGCACGTCGTCGTCGCGATCCACCATCGCGTAAATGGTGTCGTAGGCCATGATCCAGAAGGCGTTGGCACCGAACAGCAGCCAGCCCGCGAGGCCCACTTCTCCCGTGGCGGCGGCGAACGCCATCGGAATGCCCCAGCCGAAGGTGATGGCGAGCATCGCTTGAGGCAGGTGCGTGAAGCGCTTGAAGAAGGGGTAGGAGGCGATCAGGACCACCGCAACGGCGCCATACCAGCGCGCGGCTGCGTTCAGCGTTAGCAGGATGGCGAGGCCGGCAGCGACCAAGACCGCAAGCAGGACAGCGGCTTCCGGCACGGAGACGGTGCCGGCCGCGAGCGGTCGGCTGCGGGTGCGCTCCACGTGCGGATCGAAGTCGCGGTCGGCGATGTCGTTCATCACGCAACCGGCGGCGCGCATGACGAAGGTGCCCGCAACGAAGGCGGCCAAGAGTCCCCCATCGGGAACTCCGCCGCTCGCAAGCCACAGTGCCGTCAGTGTCGGCCACAGCAACAGCAAGGCACCGGCGGGCCGGTCCAGCCGCATGAGCTGGGAGTAGGCAGGAAGTCGTTGGGCAAGCACGGCGGCATTGTATTCGGATGGTCATCGGCAAGGGCCGCTTCGAGCGCGTCCTCGTCACAAAGCCGCCATTTTGGTGTTGCCATCGGGTAAGGTACGCAGCCCTTCAAGCGAGATGCGGAAACCGGGAGAGTCCTCCATTGCGCAAGTGGCAGTGCATCGTGTGCGGCTGGATCTACGACGAGGCGGAAGGCTGCGAAGAAGAAGGCATCGAACCGGGCACGGCGTGGGAAGACGTGCCCGACGATTTCGTCTGCCCGGAATGCGGAGTGGCCAAGGAAGACTTCGAGATGATCGAGGTCGGCTAGGAAGTAAGCCGGACGTTCGCCGCGGCCCCCGGAGGGAAGGCATTCTGCCTTCCCTAAGCGCCGCTAGGCGCTTTCCTTTTTGGCAATTTGCGGCAGGTGCGCCTTTCGGCGCACAGGGAAGGCAGAATGCCCTCCCTCCGGAGGCACGACCTGCCCATGACCTAGGTGTAAAACGCAGTATAGTCAAGGGCTTGGAACCCTTCGAGGCCAAGCGCCTTGGCCTCCACCGCATCAATTGCGTCCGTTCTTCTGCCGAAAAAACGACACCACACCTGGCTGCACCGAGTACAATGGTGCCCCGGCGCTTGAGGTGCACACGCGGTAGCGGGCGCGCGTATCGTGGCGAGGTCGGGACATGCGGGGCGAGAAGCAGTGCTTCTCGCCCTTTTTTGAAGAGGGAAGGCGTGACGGGCGCTTTGCTCATCTTGGAGGACGGGAGCCTCTTTCGCGGCGCCAGCGTGGGGGCGTCGGGTTTCGCCGTTGGCGAGGTGGTGTTCAACACCGCCATGAGCGGCTATCAGGAGATTCTCACCGACCCGTCTTATGCCCGGCAGATCGTCACCCTGACCACTTCGCACGTCGGCAACACCGGCGTCAATCCAGAAGACAACGAGTCGCAGCGCGTGTGGGCCGAGGCCCTCGTCGTGCGCGATGTTCCCGCCACGCACGAGAGCTGGCGCGCGGCGGAGTCGCTGCCGGAGTTTCTTGCCCGGCGAGGCGTCGTCGCCATTGCCGACATCGATACCCGACGCCTGACTCGCCTGATTCGCGAGAAGGGAGCGCTTGCCGGCTGCGTCGCTACGGGCGATGCAGACCCCGAGCAAGCACTCGCTCGTGCCCGCGCCTTTCCGGGCCTCGCCGGCATGGACCTAGCCCAAGTTGTAAGCCGAGACGACATCGGCGTTTGGGAAGAGGGCACCTGGAACTTGGAGTCCGGCTACTCGACTCCGGCGAGCGGCGCGCGCAACGCGCCCGCCAGGGCGCGCAACGCGCCCACCAGGGCGCGCAACGCGCCCGCCAGGGCGCGCCTGCAGGTGGTCGCATGCGACTTCGGCGTCAAGCGCAACATCCTGCGCATGTTGGTCGAGCGTGGCTGCCGCGTGACGGTGGTTCCCGCACGCACCACGGCGGAGCAAATCATCGCCCTTGCCCCCGACGGCGTGTTCCTTTCCAACGGCCCAGGCGATCCTGACCCCTGCGACTACGCCATCGCCGCCATCGACGAGCTCTTGGGCACCGGCATCCCGATCTTCGGCATCTGCCTCGGCCACCAACTGCTATCGCTCGCAAGCGGCGCCCGCACGGTGAAGATGCCCCACGGCCACCACGGTGCCAACCATCCGGTGAAAGACCTCGCCGACGGTCGCGTCATCATCACGAGCCAGAACCACGGCTTCGCCGTGGACGGGGACTCGCTGCCGAGCCACTTAAGGCTCACCCACGTTTCGCTCTTCGACGGAACCGTGCAAGGGGCGAGCCGAACCGACGTGCCGGCGTTCGGCTTTCAGGGCCACCCGGAAGCGAGCCCAGGACCGCGCGACTGCGGTTATCTCTTCGACCGTTTCGTGGCGCAGATGCGGTGCGCGAAGGACACGGGGTTGCGTGGGGCAAGCCTCCTCGCGCACATGAACACCGGCGCGGTGGCAGACGGAGACCTTACGCTCGATGCCTAGGCGCACGGACATCGAGACAGTGCTCATCATTGGCGCTGGCCCCATCGTCATCGGCCAGGCCTGCGAGTTCGACTATTCCGGTGCCCAAGCCTGCAAGTCGCTGAGAGACGAGGGCTATCGGGTGGTGCTCGTCAACTCCAATCCGGCGACGATCATGACGGACCCCGCCATGGCCGACGCCACCTACATTGAACCCGTCGAGTGGCGCACCGTCGCCCACATCATCGAGCGGGAAAGGCCAGACGCCCTGCTCCCCACCATGGGCGGCCAGACGGCGCTCAACTGCGCCCTGGACCTGGTCCGCGAAGGCGTTCTCGAGGCGCACGGCGTGGAGCTCATTGGCGCGAGCCGAGATGCCATCGACAAGGCCGAAGACCGCGAGCGCTTCGACGCCGCCATGAAGCGCATTGGCCTCGCGACGCCCCACTCCGCCATCGCCCACAGCCTCGAAGAGGCGCGCCAAGTGCAGAGCCGCATTGGCTTTCCCTGCATCATCCGCCCGTCCTTCACGCTCGGCGGCAGCGGCGGCGGCGTCGCCTACAACCGCGAGGAGTTTGCGGAAATTTGCCGCCGCGGCCTCGACCTTTCTCCCACCAGCGAGCTCCTGATCGACGAATCCCTGCTCGGCTGGAAAGAGTTCGAGATGGAGGTGGTGCGGGACCGCAACGACAACTGCATCATCGTCTGCTCTATCGAGAATCTGGACCCGATGGGCATCCACACCGGCGACTCCATCACCGTGGCGCCGGCGCAGACGCTCACCGACAAGGAGTACCAGCTCCTGCGCGACGCCTCCATCGCCGTCCTGCGCGAGATCGGCGTCGAGACCGGCGGCTCCAACGTTCAGTTCGCCATCGACCCGGACACTGGCCGCATGGTGGTGATCGAGATGAACCCGCGGGTGTCGCGATCCTCGGCGCTGGCCTCCAAGGCCACCGGCTTCCCCATCGCCAAGGTGGCGGCAAAGCTGGCGGTCGGCTACACCCTGGACGAGCTCTCGAACGACATCACGGGCGTCACGCCGGCCTCCTTCGAGCCTGCCATCGACTATGTGGTTACCAAGGCGCCCCGCTTCACCTTCGAGAAATTCCCGGTGGTGGAAGACCGGCTCACCACGCAGATGAAGTCGGTGGGCGAGGCGATGGCTATTGGCCGCACCTTCAAGGAGTCGTTGCAGAAGGCGCTTCGGAGCTTGGAGACGGGGGTGTCGGGGCTCGATCCAAAGCTCGATGCCGCCACTACCTTTGAGGCGCGCCGAGTGCGGCTCGTACATGAACTGAACCGGCCAGGGGCGGAACGCATCTGGTATGTGGCGGACGCCTTCCGCGACGGCCAGACGGTGGAAGACCTGAATCGCGCCACGCGCATCGATCCGTGGTTCCTGGCGCAGATCGACGAGATCGTCCGCGCGGAGCAGGCGCTGGCAGGACGCATTCTCGGCGAAATCGAGGCCGATGAGTGGCGCCGCCTCAAGCGCGACGGCTTCTCCGATGCGCGCCTCGCCGTGCTGCTCGGCAGCGAGGAGGACGAAGTTCGCGGTGCCAGGCAACGACACGGCGTCACGCCAGTGTTCAAGCGTGTCGACACCTGTGCCGCTGAGTTCGCCTCCGCCACCGCCTACCTTTATTCAACCTACGAAGAGGAATGTGAGGCCGAACCCACCGATCGGCGCAAGATCATGGTGCTCGGCGGCGGCCCCAACCGCATCGGCCAGGGCATCGAGTTCGACTATTGCTGCGTCCATGCCGCGCTCGCCATGCGCGAGGACGGCTACGAGACCATCATGGTCAATTGCAATCCGGAAACCGTCTCCACCGATTACGACACGTCGGACCGCCTCTACTTCGAACCGGTCACGTTGGAGGACGTGCTCGCCATCGTCGATGTGGAGCAGCCGGATGGCGTCATCGTCCAGTTCGGCGGCCAAACGCCGCTCAAGCTGGTTGATCGGCTCGACGCCTTGGGCGTGCCGATCATCGGCACCAGCGCCGATGCCATCGACCGCGCCGAAGACCGCGAACGCTTTCAGGCAGTCATCGACGCCGCTGGCCTGCGGCAGCCATCAAACCGCACCGCACTCGATGTGGAAAGTGGCGTCAAGGCGGCGCAGGAGATCGGCTACCCCATCGTCGTGCGACCGTCCTATGTGCTCGGCGGTCGGGCTATGGAAATCGTGTACGACGAACAGGAGTTGCGTCGCTACTTCGCCGATGCGGTGGATGTATCCAACTCGGCACCGGTGCTGCTGGACCGCTTCCTCGACCAGGCCGTGGAAGTGGACGTGGATGCGGTCTCAGACGGCGAACGGGTGGTGATCGGTGCCATCATGCAGCACATCGAGCAAGCTGGCGTGCATTCGGGAGATTCCGCCTGCGCGCTGCCGCCGTTCACGCTTTCCGAGACGCTCCAGGACGACATCCGCGCCCAGGTTCGGGCTATGGCCTTGGAGCTTGGCGTGGTGGGGCTCATGAACGTGCAGCTTGCGGTGCAGGCGCGTCCCTCACGGGACGCCGACGCACGTCCCTCGCGGGACGCCGACGCGCGTCTTTCGGACAACGCTGCGCGTTCTCCCAAAGGCCGTCAAGGCAACGGCGGCGGCGAGGAAGGTGATGGCGCCATCTATGTGCTGGAAGTGAATCCGCGCGCCTCCCGCACGGTGCCGTTCGTGTCGAAGTGCATCGGTGTGTCGCTCGCCAAGGTGGCGGCGCGCTGCATGGCTGGCACGTCTCTGGCGGAGCAGGGATTCACCAGCGAGATCGTGCCGCACCACGTGAGCGTGAAGGAATCGGTGTTCCCGTTCGTGAAGTTCCCTGGCGTGGACCCGATTCTCGGCCCGGAGATGAAGTCCACCGGCGAGGTAATGGGGGTGGGCAGCTCGTTCGCCGAGGCATTTGCCAAGGCGTCGCTGGCGGCTGGCGTGCTTTTCCCATCGGGCGGAACGGCGTTCGTGAGCGTCAAACCCTCCGACCAGGCCTATGTGGCGAATGTTGGCCAACAGCTCAAGGACCTTGGCTTTCGCATCATCGCCACGCGAGGCACCGCCCGGGTGTTGGCCGGGGCCGGCATCGAGGCGGAGGTGGTGAACAAGGTCACGGAAGGCCGCCCGGACATCTCCGATCGCCTGCGCAACGACGATATCGACCTCATCGTCAACACCACCGAAGGCCGCCAAGCCATCGCCGACTCGGCCATCATCCGTCGCCTCGCCTTGCGGCAGAAGGTTTGCTACACCACCACCCTATCCGGCGGCGAGGCCTTCTGCGAAGCCATGCGCCACGGGCCCATCGACAACGTGTACCGCTTGCAGGACCTGCATTAGACGGGCTCGTCTTCATGCAAGTTCCCCCGGTGGAGGCGCCGGGCCCGCTGACGCGGGAGGAGCATTGATGGGTCGTAGGGAACGGCCTTGTCCCGTCCGGTTCCGAATTCGTCGAAGCGTTGAGCGGGACGGGACAAGCCCGTCCCCTACGAAGAAAAGCAAGGCAGGATCATTGGGTTGCGGGATTTGTTCCATGAAAGGGCGGCTTGTGTTACAACGATGCAATCGAACCAAAGACCTTGACCGATGGCGACTCCCATGACTGTGGTGGGCGCACAGAGACTCCGCGAGGAACTGGAGCGCCTCAAGACGACAGATCGATACGACGTGGTGAAGGCCATCGCGTCGGCGCGCGAACATGGCGACCTCAAGGAGAACGCGGAGTATCACGCTGCCAAGGAGCAGCAGGGCTTCATCGAGGCACGCATCCGCGACATCGAAGGTAAGCTCGCCGACTCGCAGATCATCGACATCACCCGCATCCGTCCCAACGGCCGGGTGATCTTCGGCGCCACTGTCACCCTGATCGACGTCGAAACCGACGACGAGGTGCGCTACCGCATCGTCGGCGAGGACGAAGCCGACCTGAAGGAACGCTCCATTTCGGTGATGTCGCCGGTGGCGCGCGCCCTCATTGGTAGATCCGCCGGTGACTCCGTGGTGGTGACGACGCCCCAAGGCTCGCGCGAGTACGAAATCGACCGCGTGGAGCACATCTGAACGCTGCTCCCCGAAACCGACCGCCAACGACCCACCTGCCACCACTCCTCGCGGGCTTCGCTTCCGGACGCGCGACGGGTTTCGGCAGGTCGCGCGTCTTTGAGGGAGGGGCGGTAACGAAGGCCACATGACTGCGCCGCGTCCCGTGCATGTCAATTCAAGTGGAGCGCGAGCCTGATGTCGTTCTCGCCGAGGCGGTTCCTGGTCGGTAGTGCAGCCCTGCGAGCGCGTCGGCAGTTGCTTTCGCAACTGCTGGCCTACGGGTTCGCTTACGCTCACCCTCCGGCCAGGAGCCAGCGCCGTTTCTACGGCGCACGCTCCAAGCGAAAGACATCCCTATATGTACCACTGCAACGTCTTCGAACATGAGGACCGCGGGATGATGGGGATCCGCGCCGTCCGCTCTTGGCGGTGACACTTCCATAACATCGCAAGACGATGCGACGGACTGAGCCGGAACTTGCGTACAAGCGGTTTTGGGCGGAGCAACGCGAGCATGGCTGAATCCGACGCATCACAGCCTGTCATCCGTGTCACGGGAATGCGCAAGGAGTACCGCATGGGCGCGGAGACGATCCGTGCGCTGAACGGTGTCGATTGCACCATCCACGAGAACGAATACGTAGCGGTGATGGGGCCTTCGGGTTCCGGCAAGTCCACGCTCATGAACATCATCGGCTGCCTCGACCGACCCACGGAAGGTGAATACTGGTTGTCGGGCGAGAACGTCGCCAAGTTCGGCGACCGGGCGCTGGCGCGGGCGCGCAACCGACGCATCGGGTTCGTCTTTCAGACCTTCAACCTCTTGCCGCGAGCCAACGCGCTGCACAACGTCGAAGTACCGCTCTTGTATGCCGGCGTCGGTCGTCGCGAGCGCCGCGGCCGGGCCCGGGAAGCCCTCGAGCGGGTGGGCTTAAACGACCGCGTGAACCACAAGCCGAGCGAGCTCTCCGGCGGCCAGCGCCAACGCGTCGCGGTGGCGCGGGCGCTCGTCAACGAACCGAGCATCCTGCTGGCGGACGAGCCGACCGGAAACCTCGACAGCCGCACCGGAGAAGACATCATGGACCTGTTCGGTGCGCTGCACGAAGCTGGCCAGACCATCATCTTGGTCACCCACGAGTCGGCCGTCGCGCGCCGCGCGGGTCGTCACGTCCACCTGATGGATGGGGTGGTCACCGACGACTATCCGACGGGCGAGCTCGATCCGGCGGATGTCAGCCGGGGAGCCGAAGCACCGCCCCGTCCGCAACCAAAGGAGCCGAGCCGATGAGTAGCAAACCCCTCGCAACTGCCGGCCTTCGTGCTCGCATTCAGGCTACGCCGGTGCGATTTCTTCGGCAGAGCCTCCTGGCCGTCGCCCTGACGGCCCTTGCCGGCTGCGATCAGATCGACGAAATGCTGGCGGACGATCCGGTGCAAGCGGAGCAGGTCGCCCTCTATCAATCGGTTCCTGTGGAGCGCCGGAACATCGCCGTCGCCGTCGAGGCGGCCGGCATCATCGAGCCGGTCACGACCGTCGAAGTGAAGTCCAAGGCATCCGGCGAGATTCTCGAACTGCCGGTGGACACGGGCGACTTTGTCGAAGCCGGGACGCTGCTCGCGCGCATCGACCGCCGCGTGCTCAACAACTCGCTGCAGCAGGCGAAGGCGAGCCTCGAAGTCGCCAAGGCGCGCCAAGCCAATACCCAGTCGCAACTCGACCGGATCGCCACGCTCTACGAGCAGGAGTCCCTGTCCAAGGTGGACTACGAGCAATCCCTGCTCGAACACGCGACCGCCCGCTCGGAGGTGGTGCGCGGCGAAATCCAAGTGGAAAACGCGACCATACAGCTCGAGGACGCGGACGTGAATTCGCCCATCGCCGGCACCGTGATCGAGCGGCTGGTCGAGCAGGGCCAGGTGATCTCCTCTCCCATGGGCGACGTCGGCGGCGGCACCCTGCTCATGCAAATGGCCGACCTTTCCCACGTGCAGGTGCGGATGCTGGTGGACGAGATCGACATCGGCAAGGTGCAGCCCGGCACCATCGCCCAGGTCAACGTCGCTGCATACCCGGCGAGGTCCTTCGAGGGCGAGGTCGTCAAGGTCGAACCGCAGGCCGTGGCGGAGCAGAACGTCACCATGTTCCCGGTGCTGATCGATCTCGAGAACCGCGAAGGACTCTTGAAGCCCGGCATGAACGCCGAAGTCGAGGTCGTCATGGCGCGGCGCCAGAACGTGCTTTCCATTCCCAATGCGGCGCTGCGCACTGCGCAAGACATCCACGCTGCCGGCAGCGTCCTGGGGCTCACTCGCGAGGCCGTTGACGGAATGCTCGCCGAGGCGCCGGAACTTGGCGGTGGGCGTCCGCGCCGATCGGCAGCGTCCGAGGGTTCACCTGGCTTCGACCGCGCCCGTATGCGGGAGATTTTCGCCAAGCGGCGCAGCGGCGAGGAACTCACAGAGGAGGAACAAAGGCTCATGGCGCAAATGCGCGCGCAAATGGGCGCTCGTGGCGGCCCACCCGGTGCCGGCCGCCCGGGCGGCGAGGCACCGCGCCGCCGCGGCTCCGATGTCGAGGCCCAGCTCGGCGGCGACTACATGGTCTTCGCCCTGCGCGGCGGCGAACCCACGGCCTTGCGCGTCCGCACCGGCATCACCGATCTCGATTTTGCCGAGGTGGTCGCCGGGCTCGAAGACAACGACCAGGTCTTGATCCTGCCGAGCGCATCCCTCGTCCGTGCCCAGGAGAGCTTCCGCCAGCGCATCAGCGGCCGCGTCGGGATACCCGGCCTAAGCCAGCGGGGCAACGACTGATGTCGATCATCGAGACAGTCCGTGTGGCATTGGCATCGATTGTCGCGAACCTCCTGCGTTCGAGCCTGACCATGCTCGGCATCATCATTGGCGTCGCCGCCGTGATCACGATGGTGGCGCTCGGCACCGGCGCCCAGCGCGCCGTGGACGAGCAGATCGATCAACTCGGCACCCGCGTGCTCTCCGTCATGGCCGGACAGTCGTTCCGGCGCGGCATCGCCTCCGCCAACCGCGTCTCGCTCACGGTGGACGACTACGAGGCGCTGGTTCGGGACGCGCCGCTGCTAGCCGAGGTCGTGCCCGAGCTATCCGGCGGTCGGCAGATCAAGTACGGCAACAAGAACCTCTTCCACGAAGTGGTGGGCACCACGACCAACTTCCCTGCCGTGCATGCCGTGGATGTCGCCGCCGGCAGCATGTTCACGGCCGGCGACCTTGCGACCCGACGGCGCGTGGTCGTACTCGGCAGCGAGATACCGGAAAACCTCGAAGTGACCGCCGACAGCCTGATCGGCCACACGCTCACCATCAACCGCACGCCGTTCGAGATCATCGGCGTGTTCGAGGAGGTGGGCCAGCGCTTTGGCCCGGAACCGGACGACCGCCTATTCATTCCGTTAACCACCGCGGAACTGCGCGTCTTCGGTCAAGACCGCCTGCGCGGACTGTCGGCACAGGTGGCGGACGACGTGTCCCTGGAGATGGGCATGGTGGACATCGAACGGGTGCTCCGCCGCGAGCACAAGATTCGCCCCGGCGAGGACAACGACTTCATGATTATGAACCGGCGTCAGTTCATGGAAATGGCGCAGGCTTCCACCGAGATTTTCGCCTTCCTGCTCGCCTCGATTGCCGGCGTCAGCCTCTTGGTCGGCGGCATCGGCATCATGAACATCATGCTGGTGTCCGTCACCGAGCGGACGCGCGAAATTGGCGTGCGCAAGGCGCTTGGCGCGACGCGGTTCAACATCCTCATGCAGTTCGTGATCGAGGCGCTGACCATCGGCGTGCTCGGCGGCGTGCTCGGCATCGCCCTTGGTGCCGGCGCCGCTTGGGCGCTGGTGGAGTTTGCGGGCTGGAACGTGTTCATCGCCGCTGACGCAGTGCTGCTCGCGGTGGTGTTCAGCGTTGGCGTCGGGCTCTTCTTCGGCATCTGGCCGGCGCGGCGGGCGGCGGAACTCGATCCCATCGAGGCGTTGCGTCACGACTGACGCGCCGCGTTCGAGAGCTCAGGGTCCGCGTTCGGATTGGCCCTGTAGAGCACGACGATCCTGCCGATCCGCTGCACCTCTACGGCCTTTGCCTTCGCAGCAGCGGTTTCGATCGCTTCGGCCCTCTCTTTGCGGCCCGCGATGTTCACCCGCACCTTGACGATTTCGTGGTCGTCGAGGGCGCGGTCGAGCTCCGCGAGTGCCGATTCGCTCGGCGCCGCACCTAGCGTGACGATGGGCTTGAGATGGTGGGCGATCGCCCGCATCTCCTTAAGGAAGGTGCGAGACAAGGCAGTGGTATCCGTGGGCATGGAGTTGAACCTGGCAGGACGGCTTGGGCTGGGCCAAGAAGCGTTGCCGAAGGCGACGGTTCTTGTGGCGCTCACGCTCTTGGGGAGGTCTTATGGGCGTATGATAGCGGCCTCTTTCCGCGAGAGGCAGCTAAAGGACGCCAGCTTGAGGTCGCGGCGCCGCACCGAACATGCCGGACGCACTCGACGAGTGAGGGCAAGCCATTGAACGACATGGGCAAGAACATACTCCTGTGGCTCATCATCCTGGCCGTGCTGTTCACGGTCTTCAACAACTTCAGCATCCGCAGCGACCCGCAGGAGATGGCGTATTCGGCCTTCTTGGGCGCGGTGCGCTCGGGGCAGGTGGAGTCGGTGGAGTTTCAGGGGCTGGAGATCGTCGTTCATCGCAAAAACGGCGAGCAATTCCTCGTGGTGCGGCCCAATGTCGAAGACCCGAAGCTGCTTGATGATCTCTACAACAACAACGTCGAGATCATCGGCAAGAAGCCGGAGGAGCAGAGCGTCTGGTCGCAGCTTCTGATCGCCAGCTTCCCCATCCTCATCATCATCGCCGTATTCATGCTCTTCATGCGCCAGATGCAGGGCGGCGCCGGCGGTCGCGGCGGGCCGATGGCGTTCGGCAAAAGCAAGGCACGGTTGCTCTCGGAAGATCAGATCAAGACCACCTTCGCGGACGTCGCCGGGGTGGACGAAGCCAAGGAAGACGTGCAGGAGCTCGTCGAGTTTCTGCGCGACCCCGGCAAGTTCCAGCGCCTCGGCGGACGCATCCCGCGCGGCACGCTCATGGTGGGCTCTCCCGGCACCGGCAAGACGCTCTTGGCGCGCGCCATCGCCGGCGAAGCCAAGGTGCCGTTCTTCTCCATCTCCGGCTCCGACTTCGTCGAGATGTTCGTCGGCGTCGGCGCATCGCGCGTGCGCGACATGTTCGAGCAGGCCAAAAAGCAGGCGCCCTGCATCATCTTCATCGACGAAATCGACGCCGTCGGCCGCCACCGTGGCGCTGGCCTCGGCGGCGGTCACGACGAGCGCGAGCAAACCCTGAACCAGCTGCTGGTGGAAATGGACGGCTTCGAGGCCAACGACGGCATCATCGTCATCGCCGCCACCAACCGTCCCGATGTGCTCGACCCGGCGCTTCTCCGCCCAGGCCGTTTCGACCGCCAGGTGGTGGTGCCGCTGCCGGACATCCGCGGGCGCGAACAGATTCTCAAGGTGCACATGCAGCGAGTGCCGCTTTCGGAAGATGTGGACGCCTCCATCATCGCCCGCGGCTCGCCCGGCTTCTCCGGGGCAGACCTCGAGAACATCGTCAACGAGGCGGCGCTATTCGCCGCCAGAGCCGGCAAGAAACTCGTCGAGATGATCGAGTTCGAGAAGGCCAAGGACAAGATCATGATGGGCGCGGAGCGCAAGTCGATGGTCATGTCGGAGAAGGAAAAGCGCAACACCGCCTTCCACGAGGCCGGCCACGCCATCGTCGGCCGCACGGTGCCCGAGTTCGACAAGCTCTACAAGATCACCATCGTCCCCCGCGGGCGGGCGCTCGGTCTCACGCAGTTCTTGCCGGAGGAAGATCGCTACAGCATGAGCCGGATGTCGATCAAGAGCCAGATCATGACCTTGTTCGGCGGCCGCATCGCCGAGGAAATGGTGAACGGCCCGGACGGCGTGACCACCGGCGCCTCCAACGACATCGAGCGCGCGAGTCAATTGGCCCGCAACATGGTCACCAAGTGGGGCCTCTCGGAACGCATGGGTCCGCTGCTCTACGACGAGGAAGACCGCGAGGTGTTCCTTGGCATGTCCGCCGGCAACCAGCCGAAGTCCATCTCCGCCGAAACGGCGCGCGAGATCGACGAGGAAGTGCGCAAGATCATCGACGACTGCTACGCCGCCGCCAAGGCCATCCTCACCGAACACGAGGACAAGCTGCACAAGATGGCTGATGCCCTGGTGGAACTCGAAACCCTAACCCCGGAGCAGGCCGATGACATCATGGCCGGCGCCAAACCCAGGGTCGTCCTGCCGCCAGAGCCCCCGCCCCCAACGGAGGAAGGCAAGGAGGGCCCCCAACCCGAAGGCGACGCCATCGGCGACCCGGCGGAGGAAAGCTAGGAGGCTGTGCGGGTCTTCGGAGGGAAGGCATCCTGCCTTCCCTAAGCGCCGACAGGCGCTTTCCCACCGGTCCCAATGAAGCAGGTGCGCTGGCGCGCACCGGAAGGCAGGATGCCTTCCCTCCGAGGCGCTCACTTCGAGTCATATCGTGGAAGGATCAATGTGTTACGCGATTTGCCCATGCAAGGAATGCGTTGAACCGCACCCGGTGGATTCGGCACGGGTCTCGTAGGGGCGGGCTTGTCCCCGCCCGTCTTGGAATTCGACACGAGGAATTCGTTGAAGCGCAGCAGTTCGCGCGAGCGAACTGCCAACGCGCCCGTCAGGGCGCGCGGGCACCCGTCATTCCAATGCCGCGAGCCCCTTGCGCACCCGTTCCGCCTTGGCCTCGTCCCACCACCACGTGTCGAGCCAGGCCGCGCGGAGCAGGGGGAGCGGGTTTTCGGGTTGGCCAAAGCGGTCCCAGTACACAAGCCGGTAGCCGGGCGCGCCGAGGCCCGGGATGTAGTAGAAGTTCCAGAGCAGGATGCGGTCGAGCGCCCGCGTGGCGGCGAGAAAGTCGTCGAGGTTCCGCGCCGCCATGACGTGGTCGATCATGGCATCCACGGCGGGGTTGCGGATCCGGTTCCAGTTCTGGCCGCCCGGCGAATCCGCCGACTCGGAGCCGAGCCGGTTGCGCAGCATGATGCCCGGGATGTTGTTCGGCACGAACGAGATCTGGCCGCCCTCGAAGGTGCCGCTGCGCATGCGGTAGAGCCAGTTCGAGGTCTCCAGCACCCGTGCCGTGGTGGCGATGCCGACGCGGTTCATCGCATTCATGAGCGGCGTTTCCTGGCGCAGCCCGAAGGGCGAGCCAAAGACGAAATCGACCGTGAACGGCTGCTTGGTCTCGACGTTAACCATGACGCCGTCATGCATCTCGTAGCCCGCCTCGCGGAAGAGCTTAAGGGCACGGGCAACGTTTTCACGGTTGAAGCCATAGCCGGACGTCTCGTTGCCGAGCCAGGCCTCGGTAAAGACACGCTCCGGAATCTGCCCGCGCCACGGTTCGAGCAGCGCGAGCTCCTTCGCCGACGGCAATCCCTCCGACGCCATTGGCGAGTTGTAGAAGTAGCTCTTGGCGTAGTTGTAGAAGCCATACATGAGCATGCGGTTGGTCTGGCGGAACTCAGAAAGCAGCCAGAGCGCCTCGCGCACGCGCACGTCCTGGAACTTCGGGTTGTCGAGGTTCCACATCACCGGGGCCCACAGCCCCCACGGCCGGCTGAGGTGTATGAGTTCGCGCTTGAAGTAGCCCTCGCGCACGGCCGGAAAGCCGTAGGCGGTCATCCAGTTCTTCGACACGGTTTCGGTGCGCACGTCGATCACGTCGCCCTTGTGCGATTCGAGCATCACCGACTCGTCGCGGAAGTAGTCGTATTTGACGTGGTCGAAGTTGTAGCGGCCACGGTTGACCGGGATTTCCGCACCCCAGTAATCGCCGACCCGTTCAAGGGTGATGTTGCGGCCGAACTCGTACTCGCCGATGCGGTATGGACCACTGCCGAGCGGCGGCTCCACGGTGGTCTTGGTGATGTCGCGATCGGCCCAGTAGTGCTCCGGCAGAATGGAGTAGGAGGCGACGGCAAAGACGAGATCCGGGTTGCCGCTCGCCTCCGGCCGAGTGGTGAAGAGCACCTCGTTGTCGCTGATCCGCTCGATCGACCCGAGTTCCATCAGGGCCGTGCGCACCCCGACCGCCGCCTTGTCCTTGAGCGTCCTGAACGTGAACACGACATCTGCGGCGGTCAGCGGCTCGCCGTCATGCCAGTGGGCCCCTTCGCGAATGCGAAAGGCGAAGGTGCGATAGTCGTCCGAGACCCAGACCCCCGAGGCAAGGCGACCGTAGTGCCCCGTCGGTTCGTCTATCGCGGGTTCGAGCAGGCGGTCGTATATCAGCGCGCCTTCGCCGAGACGCTCGAACCCCCGCGCCACGCGCCCCTTGTCCAAGATGCCATTGAAACTGTCGAACGTGCCCATCTGCGTGGCGCGCAAGGCGCCGCCCTTCGGCGCATTCGGGTCCACGTAGTCGAAATGCTGGAAGTCGGCCGGGTACTTGAGGGGCTCGAGATACGACGTGCCGTGTCGGTACTCGATCTCCTCCGCCCCAACAACCAGCGCCGCCAGGCACCAAACCACGCCAGGCCAGCGCCGCCGTCCGGCGATGGTCGCATCCGATGCACGCACCCCATCCCTCACTTGCAGTAAGCCGTGGCGCAAGAATGCCCTATCCAACGAAGGCTAGGGGAAGGGGTTGGCGGCGCTACTTGCGGACGGGCGCGCGCTCGTCGTCAGGAGTGCCGCCGATGCGCCGCATCACGAAAACCGTCGCGAGCAGCAGCGCCAATGCGGCGAAGAACGTCGTGGTGGTGTGCCAGTCCGCGAGCTCTGCGGCGCCGCCACCAGCCAGAGCCAGCGAAATGCCCGTCAGCTCCGCCCCTGTGCCGGCTACGCTCGTGACCGTTGCCCGCGCATGGCCCCTTATGGCGCGCTGCAGCTGCCCGGTGAGCAGTATGCTCGCGGCGCCGTTGATGCCAAACGAGATCACCAGGAGGGCGGCAGCGACGTAGCCGGACGTGGGCACGGAAAGGGCAAGGAAAATGGCTGCGACGCCGAACACCGCCGCCACGCGACGCGGCGTACGTGCGGGAATGCGATGCGCCAAGGCGACGGCGATCACGTTGGCGCCTGAGCTCGCGGCATAGACGATGCCGATGTCGAACAGCGTGACCCCGCCCTTTTCCGTCAGGAACACCGGCATGAACTCGTCCATCAAGCCCCAGATGCAGGCGATGGATGCGGTCATCAGCACCACGCGAAATACCAGCGGACGCCCCACCGCCTCCCGAACGCCGGCTCGCAGGGTGTCGAGATAGGCTTCGTGCTCCTGGGGCGGAGGGCCGGTGCGTGGAACGTCGTTGAGGCCGAGCCAGGCGATGGCCGCCGCGATCCAAGGGCCGAGCGCCGACAGCACCAGCGGCAGTGCGAACCCGGAATGCTCGGCTAGATAGCCGCCACCCAGGAAGGCGACGATGGTGCCGATGCTGCCAGCCGCGGCGCCGCGTCCGTGGATCTGCTCGAACCGCTCCGGTACGCCTAGCTTGTGCAGCGTGTCGTGCAGCAACGCTTCCTCGGTGCCGGATCGAAGCGTCGATCCCACGCCCCAGAGCACGAAACCCAACAGATAGCCGCCGTAGCTTGGCAGCAAGAACCAAGAGAGGAAGCCAACGCCTTTGATGATGTCGGACAGGCCAATGAGCCGCACTCGCGACACGCGATCGGCAAGTGTCCCGGACGGAATCTCCGCGAACAGCACGGACGCCGACCAGAACGCCAGCAACGTCGCAAAGGCGAACTCCGAGACATTCTCGGTCATCATCACCGCGTACACGGGATAGATGAGCACCACCTCGCGGGCAAACCGGTGCCCACACCAAACGGCTTGAAACGAACGCAAAGTCACTGGGGCGGGATCAACCTCTGGAGGAGGCGCATTCTGCCTTCCTTCCGAAGGCCCGGATAGCACACCCTGAAGGGCTGCTAGCGCGCCCTGACGGGTGCGTTGGCAGTTCGCTACGCGAACTGCTGGCCTTCGTGCTCGCGTTCGCTCGCAGCTACGGCTATCAGCCTGTCGTGCTTCGCCGCTGCGCGGCAAAAGCACGACAGGCTGATAGCATGGAACCAATCCCGCGACGGTGACTGGCGAGTAACAGTGAGCGACAACTCCATCAAGACCGGTGCCTCCAAGATTCCCTGCCCGGACTTCCCCGACCCTGCGTTCGTGACTCCCCCGCCGCTCGCCGAGGCAAAGGTTGCGCTAGTCACCTCCGCCTCGCTGCACCACGAGGATGACGACGATTTCCTCACCGTCGATTCCGGCTATCGCGTGCTGCATCGACGCCGGCGCGACATCGTGGTGGGGCACTGGAGCCCAAACTTCGATGCCAGCGGGGTCACCGCCGACCTCAACGTGGTGTTCCCCATCGACCGGCTCGAAGAGATGGCCCAGGACGGCAGCGTTGGCTCCGTGTCGGATGTGCATCTGGCCTTCGCCGGCAACCAGTTCGACCTCGCCGCCATTCGCATGGACGGCGGCCCGGCCGGGGCGGAGCTTCTCAAGCAACACGAGGTGGATGTCGTCCTCCTCACGCCTGTCTGACCCCTCTGCACGCGTACGGTCAGTACGCTTGCCCACATCTTCGAGGCGGCCGGCATTGCCACCGTCACCATCGGTTCGATCCGGGAACAGCTTTATGGCACGGCACCGCCGAGGGGACTCTTCTGCGACTTCCCGCTGGGCCGCCCCTTGGGCGTGCCGGACGATGCTGCCTTCCAGCGCAGGGTGATGGAGCGGGCCTTCTCACTGCTGGACGGCGAAGCGCCCGCCGTCGTCGACTACGACGTCGTCATCGACGACGCGAATCCGGAAGTCCTCATGTGCCCGCTGCCAGCGCGTATGGACCCGAATACCCACCCGGCATTGGATGAGGCGCGGGGCTTAAGGCCCGCCTACGACCGCGCCGTGAAGAAGTACGGCAACCGCGCCGGGGCCGCCCGACTGCTTGATGCCGATGCCATTCCCGCCGCCATCGAAGCATTCGTGCGCGTGGCGGAAGGTGTGCCGTGGAAGCAGGCTGGCATTCCGGGTATTCCGGCGCGGGTCTCCCAGGACATCCGCGGCTACTACGAGATGGCGGCGATGGAGATCGCCGGGCATACGCCAGCGGCGTGGGCCGGCTTTCGCTGGTTCCGCGACCAAACCCGCACCGGTGAAGTGATTCGCTCTGCTCGAGACGCCATGCGCGATTCCGGTGCGAAGGAGCCCCTTTGGCGCTTTCTCATGCCAAGCGACTCCTGAAGATGGCGATACGGCGGTGGCGCCGACGCGTAGGCGCTGCACTCCTTGCTATCGGTTGCGCCATTGCGGTCCCGGGCGTCGCCGACACACCGGTTTTCTACGTCTATCTCGCCGGCCCGGAGGTGTTCCTGCCGGGTGCCGCCGAGGCCGGCCAAGCGAAGAAGGAAGCGATCGAACACCTGAACGCCAGCGGCGCTTGGGACTTCCGCTTGGTGGGGCTGTATCCGCTCGACAACGACATTCCCGACTTCGCGCCGAACCGCGACACGGGCATTCGCATCTACCAAGCCAATCTCGCCATGATGCACAAGGCCGACGTGGTTGCCGCCAACATGGTGCGCTTCCGCGGCCCCGGCATGGATGGCGGCACGGCGTTCGAGATGGGCTACATGCGCGGCCTCGGCAAGCCGGTGTTCGGCTACTACGATGCGGCGCCGTTCTATGGCAAGGCGGAGGCAGCCGGCCTCTACGCCGACAAAGTCGCCCTCCACCACGGCCTGCATCCCGACAAGCCCGACGTGGACATCGACGGCCTCACGGTCGAGACCTTCGGCATGACCGACAACCTGATGATGGTCGGCGCCCTCGCCGACACCAACACCGACGTGCAGCCCTCGTTCCAGGAGGCACTGTTGCGGATCGCCAAATTCCTTTCTGAGCAGGTGCAGGCGAAGCGATAGGGGGTTGAAGGGAAGGCATCCTGCCTTCCCGAGCGCCGACAGGCGCCTTGGCGGAACAGACGGTGCCGTACCGAGAGGCAAGGCGCGGCGCGAGACGAGGCGTCACGCGGCGCTCCTCGGTGGTAGGCTGTGGGGCACACAGCAGGTGAATGGGGGAAGGCCATGAGCACGCTCGCGATTCGGAACGGTTTGGTGGTGGATGGCACGGGCGGTGCGCCGGTGCAGCGGGATGTGTTCGTGCGCGACGGTAAGGTCGCGTCTGGCGTCGATGCCCCGGAGCGCACCATCGACGCCGCTGGGCGGGTCGTCAGCCCCGGCTTCATCGACATCCACACCCACTTTGACCCGCAGCTCTGCTGGGATGGCCTCGCGACGCCATCGCTGGAACACGGCGTAACCACCGTGGTCATCGGCAACTGCTCGCTCTCCCTCGCGCCGGTGAAGCCGGAAGGCACGGCAAAGCTGATCTCGATGTTCCAGGTGATCGAGGACATCAAGAAGCCCACCTTCGACGCCGCAGTGCCGTGGTGCTGGGAGACCTTCCCGGAATACCTCGACTTCATCCGCGGCAAGCTTGGCGTCAACGTCGGCGCGTTGATCGGCCACTCCGCCGTGCGCGCGTACGTCATGGGTGCCGCGAGCCAGGAACGAGCCGCCAACACGGCGGAAATCGACGAAATGTGCCGCATCGTCGAAGAGGCGATGGCCGCCGGCGCTCTTGGCATTTCGAGCTCCTACCTCGACATGGACGAAAACATGCGCCCGGTGCCGAGCCGCTACGCCGAGATCGACGAGAAGCTTGCCCTCGCCAAGGCCATGTCCGCGAGCGGGCGCGGCGTCTGGCAGGTTGTGCCCTATATCGTCGATCCCGAACAGTTGCTCGACAACATCCGCGAGCTTGGCGACATCAGCCTCGCCGCCGACATCCCGTGCAGCTTGCAACCGGTGCTCGGTTCGGGCGGCCGGGCGCTCGACGATCAGGTTCGCGCACTGACGGAGCAGCACGAACGCGGCGCACGGGTGTATGGCCAGACGATGCCGCGCACCTTCGACATGAACATGCGCCTTTCCGAGACCAGCATGCTGCTCTTTGGCTATCCCACGTGGAAGTCGATCATGGACTTGCCGGCCGGCGAACGGGCGGCCGAGTTCGGCGACCCCGCCAAGCGCCAGGCGCTGGTGGAGGAGATGGTTCCCCGCGAGAACAGCATCTTCGGCATCGGCCACATGCGCGTCGGCGACGTCAAGTCCAAGCAGAACGAGCAATACCAAGGCCGCACCATCAACGAGATCGCCGAGGTGGAAGGCAAGCGGATCGGCGAGGTGGTGCTCGATCTTTCCCTCCGCGACGACCTCGACACCGAGTTCAAGCTCGAAGGCGTGGTCAACGCAGATCAGGACGCGGTGGCGCGTTTGATCGACAGCCCCCTGTGCCATTTCGGCGCCTCGGACGCCGGTGCCCACATCACGCAGTTCTGCGGCAGCGGCGACACCACCTACATGCTCTCCCACTTCGTCCGCGAGGCCGGCACCATGCCCTTGGAACGCGCCGTGCATCGCATGACCGGCGAGGTGGCGCGGGATTGGGGCATCCGAGACCGAGGCACGCTCGAAGACGGCCAGGCGGCGGACATCGTGATCTTCGATGCCGATCGCGTGGCCATCACCAAGGACGAGTTCGTGGACGACTTTCCGGGCGAAGCACGCCGATACGTGCGCCGTGCAGAAGGCTTCGACCGCGTGCTGGTGAACGGGGAACAGGTCTACGGCACCGAAGGCTACACGTCCGCGAGGCCCGGAAGGATTGTCTAGCGCAGATGCCGGCGAGGGTGCGGACGAGCGCCGCGCCTTTCGCGACCACTGCCTAGCCGCCGCCGAACGCTACGCCGAGGGATTCGCCCACGGCGACCTACCTTCCGCTCCGGCGCGGCGGGGGGCGGTGGTCACCTGCATGGATGCCCGCATGGAGACGGGCCGCCTCTTGGGCCTCGCCGAGGGCGATGTGCACGTGATCCGCAACGCCGGCGGCGTCGTCACCGACGACGTGCTGCGCTCTCTCACCATCTCGCAGCGCCTGCTCGGCACGCGGGAGATCGCCGTAATCCAGCACACCGGCTGCGGCATGATGACCTTCCGCGACGACGACCTGAAGGACGAGATCGAAGCCGAAACCGGCCTGCGCCCGCCTTTCGCCATGGAGGCATTCCGGGACCTCGAAGCCAATGTCCGTCAATCCCTGCGCCGCATCCGCGCCTGCCCGTTCCTGCCCATCCGCGACCAGGCCAGCGGGTTCATCTACGACGTCAAGACCGGCCGCTTGACCGAGGTCGCTTCGTAAGGACCTCTGCTTTAGACCCCGGGCGGCGGCCTGCACCCTCCGAAAGATCGAGCCCACCACCATGCAATGCACAATCGTGGACGTGTTCGCCGAAGCCCCCTGGTCCGGCAATCAACTGGCCGTCGTTCAAGGCTGCGCGCACCTCGACGGTGAGACCATGCAGGCCATCGCGCGGGAGATGAATTTCTCCGAAACCACCTTCGTGATAGGCCGGACATCGGACGCGGCTCGCGTGCGCATCTTCACTCCTGAACGCGAGCTCCCGTTCGCAGGACACCCCACCTTGGGCACCGCCTGGGTGCTGGCGAATGCTGCCGAGCCCCCAACCAATGCAGTCCCGTTCACCCTGCAACTCTCCGCTGGCGACGTTCCGGTGACCTTCGACCGAAGCGGCAAGGCTTGGATGACACCTCCACCAGTGCATTTGGGCGATCAACTGAGCCCCGGTTCCGCTGCCCTGCTACTCGGAGTGCGGGCAGCCGACATCAACTCCCGGTACACCTGCTGCATTGCCACCGTCGGCCCCTCCTTCGTCCTCGTCGGAGTCAATGCCTTGGGCACATTGCGCAACATCAAGATCAGCCCAGAAGAGCTCGCGAGGCACGCCAAGGAGGGCCAGTTCCTCGGCGTCTTCGCGTTCACCCACGAGGCGTACGGAGAGGAAGCAAGCTTCGCCGCCCGCTGCCTCGTCGCCGACGGCATCGGCGAAGACCCAGCCACCGGTAGCGCCAACGCTGCCTTCGCGACACTCCTGCGCGCACACGGCGACCGCGGCCAATTCATCGTCGAACAGGGCTTCGAAATCCAACGCCCCTCCCGAATCTACCTCGACATCGACAACCCCATCCGCGTCGGCGGCCACGTCCGCCCCGTCCTGGCGGGCACGTTCCACACGGACAATAGCTAGGGATTGCCCCTTTCTACAGCGCAGCGTCCTGGCAGCCGAGGCCCTGGGACATCTGGGCGAAGCTGGTGAGGGGGACGGCGCACATTCGATTCCAGTCGTCGGGTTCGATGACGGTCTGGCTCAAGAGGGCCTGCATGTCGTCGAATGTGCGCAGGGCATTGCAGTGCACCATTTGTGGGTCCGCGGCTTGACGGCGGCTTGGCCAGACATGGTCTTTCGCGTGGCGCCAGAATTCGCTGTCGTAGCTTGAGCCGCACGAGTAGTGCCAGCCGACGAACAGGCCGTAGCGCAGCACCGTGTTGACCAGAAACCGATTCACCACCGGCACGTCCCGCTCCAGATGTTCGGACGGACGGTTCATCCGCATTTGCAGGATCATGGCGATCTGCAACTGCGCCGACACGATCGCCGTGGCTTCGAGTGGCTCCATGAAGGCCGCCGCATTGCCGATGCGCGCCACCGCGCCGTCGTAGATCTGTCGATGGACGAAGTTCGGAAACCTGAGCACGGCCCGCTGCTCGAAATCTCGCACGTCCTCCGCCTCGAGCAGTGCATCGAAGTCTGACTCGACTTCGGCGAGGGTGGTCACGTCGCGGTTGAAGATGTAGCCATAGGACGTGTGTGCCGTGAGGGGAATCACGAACACCCAACCGTGCCGGCGTGCGACCGCTCGCGTGTAGGTGGGCTGCACAGCCACGCCTTCGCGCTCTTGAAGGGCGATTGCCGGGGCGCGTCGAATGACTGCCGTGTTGGTGGGGATGAAGGAGATGTCGATGTGCTCGTCGGCAAGAAGTTCCTTGGGGAAACCGCGCGCATCGAAGACGAGGTCATAGTGTTCGGGTGGCCGGCCAGCGAATTCCACCCGCGCCCCAGCTTCGACCTTCGTGATGCTGAGGACTTCGGCGTCGATGTGCTGGGCCGAGGTGCTCTCCTGCAACAAGGCAGCCAAAAGGTCAGCGGAAAGATGATAGGCATAGGACACCTGCTGGGGCGTAAAGTAGTGCGTAAAGTTCTTGGCGCGCCGACGCCAGCCCTCGAATGCAACGCCGTACTTGCGCGTTCCGTTCAGGCGTTGCTGTATGGTCTTGTGTGGCAATTCGGTCAGTCGTGCGAGTTCCTGCACCAAGCTCGGCCAGCTGCCTTCGCCGACACCGATGACCGGTATTCGAGAGTCATAAACGTGGTGCAGTTCGTGGTCGCTGCCTCGAAGCAGACGCGTCACGCTCGCGGCCGCGAGGCATCCGGCGGTGCCGCGCCCGACCACTGCGATCCTCCGCAAAGACTCCCGACCGAGCATGCTTGTGCTTGAGCCTCCGACGTGCCCTTCGATTCTACCCCGCAAGATGCGGCGTGACGGACGCGTCGTAGGTCGGCCGGACCTGGCGTGGCACGTTGCCGGGCGCACCAAGTCGTGCTACGGTGCGGCCATGTTTCGGCGACGCTCGTTCGCCGTGCGGGCAAATGGCCAGGATAGGAGGGCCGCTCATGAAAAGTGGTGACGAAATGCTGCAGCACATCGTCGAGAAATCCGCTCTCGACGCGGGTTTCCGGCAGCAGCTTCTTGCGGACCCCAAGGCAACGATCTCCCAGGAACTCGGCATCACGATTCCGGAGTCGATGACCATCAAGGTGCACGAGAGCGACATGCAGACTGTGCATCTCGCCCTGCCTCCGGACCCCAACATCACCGAGGAGCAGCTCGAGGCCATCTCGGCCGGACTTTGCTGCTGCTGGTAGGTCCTTAGGGCCTGTTCCCGCGCCCCATCGGGCGCGTCAGCCTGTTGGGATGAACGGGCCTTTGGAGGGAGGGCGTCTCGCCCTCCATACGCGCCGCAAGGCGCGTTCCGCTTGGCTAAAGCACCGAACGCGTGCCTGCGGCACGCCAGGGAGGGCGAGACGCCCTCCCTCCAAGGACCCGTTCGTGGCCCCAGGACGGACCGTAGCAGTTTTCGCGCCAGCGAAACTGCCAGAGCGCCGCGAAGCGGCGCTAGGTCACGGCGGCGGAGAGCACCAAGAAGACGTATGCCTTGGCCTGCCGGAGCGCGCCATCGGCAATGACCAGCTTGATGTGGTGGATGCCGCGGAGCAACACGTAGCGGCCGGCCCGGCCGAACAGTGGCGTCGGCGTTGAGGCCCAGTCGGCAAGCGCCGCGAGTTTGTCCGCAACCACGATCTCCTCCTCGCTCAAGGCTCCAAGGAACGGGTCCCAGTCGGTGAGGCCGTCCAGCCAATAGCGCGAGTCCTTGGTGTATCTCTGCTTGACGATGAGGGTGAGTCCTAAGGTTGGGCCGAGCCCGTCTTTCCGGACGTCGATGTTCGCTCCGCTCCTGACGATGTTGGTGCGCTCGCGAAAGCGGGACATCACGCCGCGAACCGCAGACAGATCGCCGGGCCAGCCGGCCTCTTCAAGGTATGTGCAGGTCTCCTGCTGCGACTTGAAGCCCATCACCGCGAGACGAATGGCCCGCTCGCGCGACGGAAAGACCCCAAACGAGTCGAGGCGGGTGTCCTCGGGCTGCGCGAGATAGGCGCGTTGCACTTGCCGGCGCTCGGCTTCGTTGCTTGCCCAGCCGACGGACGAGACCAGTGCGTCCACCACCACGTTCACGTCGTCCACCTGGCCCGAGGCGCCGACGATGGGCCGCTCTCCGGGGCGCAGGAACACGCCCGGTAGGGGGCGCTCGCCCACGCTGGCCGAACCGATGTCGAACTCCAGCATCAGCTTGGGGCCGACGATTTCGCGCAAGCGCGAGTTGGCGGCGTCCATCTGCCCGAACAGGCGTGTGACGATTCGCGCAGTCTCGTCGGCGCCGGCAGACGCGTGAAAGAAGCCTGCCGTTGCGGTGCCGCTCGCGAGGGAAACGCCAAGGTCCGCCTGCGGCCGACGGTCGTGCAGCGGCAACTCGAAGCCGAACGGCAAGGCGCCCAAGATGATCGGCAGTCCGCCGGCGCATTCAACGATGCGTTGCCACTCGGGTTCGCCCACGAGAACCGGCGAAACCTTGCTGCGGAAATGCCCGATCAGGTCGCCCATGGTCTCGCCCTCTTGGGCAAGGCGGTCCTGGGTCAGGGTGATCGCCTCGTCGATGTCCATGTCGGCTCCCTCAGGCGATCACGGGGGCGGGGTTGAGGTCCGCTTCTTCGAGCCGATGGCTGCGCCGGCGCATGGTCACCGGAACGTCGTACAGCCGCCCGGGTGCGAACCGGGCCCAAAAGTGCCGCATCCCGGGCACGATGACCCGCACCACGGGCATGCCGATGTCGGGCCGGGTTTGGTCCAGCACGAGAAACTCCATGCCGCGTGCCTCGACGAGCGCGCGACAGCGTTGCACATCCTCAAGGGTGTCTGTCGTGTCTGGAACCGGGTAACGCTCGGCACGGCTCGGCGGCTCGTCTGGCCGCGGCGCAAGCCAGGGACAGTCTGCGAGTTTCGCGGTCTTCCACCACCAGAGCGCGAGCGGATCGTCGATCGCCGGGCGGCCGGCTTTGCTGCCGGGCCGTGGCAGCCAAGTGAGGCACTGGTTCAACTCGCAGACGGCACGCAATGCCGCCAAGTGCGGGTCGCCGTGCGCGCCGGCGCCGTAGATGATCTCCTCGGTTTCGCCACCGGGCCTGCGCGACAGGGCGACGAACGCCGGGATGTCCATGTCGGCGGTGACGTCGAGCAGCCACAGCTCGCGTTCGTGGCGGGCATAGTAGGCCGGCGCACGGGCGAGGTAGTCGTCGTCGAAACTCGCGAGGTCCACCGCCGGCACCTGCAATCGGTTGTACCACCAAATGGCGAATGCATCGCGCTCGGCCAGCTCGAAGAAACCTTGCAGCACGGCCTCCGCGATCGTGTTGCCGGCGGCGCAGCCGTTGGAGTCGGCGATCCGGTCCCAAGGACCGCGCCTTTCCGGTGCCGTGCTGTAGAGCATGGACGTGGGCAGATAACGATGCCGCTTGTGCGTCAACGACCACACGGGGCTCCAGTCGATTTCTGCATCGGGATCAAGACGCGGTGGGACGACGTTGTACGGATGCCTCTTCGCGTTGATCCTCTCGGCATCGTCGAGCTGGGCTTCGCTGAAGAGCTGCACTGCGTCCGGATGGATGGCGTCACCGTCGAAGTCGCTAAAGCGCTGGCGGACGCGGATCTCCTCGCCGTGCATTGCGCCTGAATAGCGCTCCACGGCCTCGCACAACGCGCTCGCTTCGGACTGCTCGCCGCTGCTGCCCTTGCCGGCACTCTTGCTGCGCAGGCTCTGCCGCAGCGAACTCAGGCTCTGGCTCCTCATGCCGAGATTGCTGCCCGCCCAATGCACGTGCAGCCAGGGGTCGGTGTCGTCGCTGGTGCGTTCGAGCCACGTCACCACACCGCTGACGGGGCTCACCAAATGACGGTATCGGGCGAGCGTGACCTGCGGCGGCACGCTGCGGGCGCCGCCGCTGGTGGCATGGAGCTTTGGACTCGCTTGCAAGCTGAGCGGCAGCGGTGGTCGATCCGGTCGATACAGTGCCGGATCGCCGCACACGGAACATTGGGGCCGCTGCGTTACCGGATGCTTGGAACTCGCGAACTCGACGACATTCATGGCGAGGGTACAGTCGTGAATCGGTGCCGCCGCATCGAGCACGAGCCACTTGATGATTTCGTTGGCCACCAAGCCCCAGAATGCCTCAAGCGCGGCCGGATGGCTCGCGGTTGGCCTGAAGGCTGCGTCCTCGCCGGCACTGTGACGCAGGAAGTTGTGCACCTCCCGGTGGCCCTGAAGCCGCTCGGCAAGGCAAGCCCAGCAGGGGCCGCTTGCCTTGCCTGGAAAGACCGGGCCGAACAGCGGCTCCGTGCCGCCCGGCCGCACCAGCATCCAGGGCTCGCCGAGCTCGAGTTGACGGCGATTCACGGCGGCGAGGCGCGTGGCAAGATAATCGTCGCAGACAACCACGGTGAGTCTGGGGTCATCCCTCGCCACCGTCACGCCGGACTCTTGCAGATGGCCGACGAGTTGGTGGGCGTCGCCGAGCACGCGGATGCGCGAATCTACCAGCCGCCGCTCGGCCCAGCGGGGCGATGCACCCAGGGCCGTGAAGTACGCCGCTCGATTGGTCTCCATGCCGTGCTCGGCAGAGACGACATAGCCCTTGGCCGCAAGGGAAACCGTTGCGCTCAGGATGTTGGTGAAGGCGTGGCTGTCGCCGAGCGCGGCAACGATCTCCTGCTGCGAGTGCCGGCCATCGAGCAAGGGCAGCAGGTCGCGATACAGCTCGCCATGCAGCAGGGTGTTGAAGGACTCCGACACCAGCAGAGTCTGGTGCTCGCCGACTTGACGGAACTCGAGGTGGGGGGCGAGCGCGGGCCGCTTGACGAGGCCTTGGTCCTCCGGGGTCGTCCGCGGCAGTATGCTGCGCGGCGCATTCGGTTTGGCCGGTACGTTCGCTTGGGTGCCCGACATGGGTTGCGGGTCAGGGATCACGTGGCCACGAGTTCATCGATTTCGGCGGCGGCACCCGATGCAGCCTCGCTCACCGCCAACTCCAGCGCTTCGTAGCTCTCCGAGCCGCAGGCATTGGCGACGACAGACTTGACGTTCGGTGCGGCGCTGGCAATGTCGAATCCCTCCTCGCCCACCAGACGCATGATGCCCTCAAGGTCTCGCCAAAGCGTGGCGGCCCTTGCCAGCCTTTCGGCGCCGCAGTCGGCAAGGATCACGGCCGCTGGCACAGGGGAATCATCGGGTTGGGTCAACGGCGGCGCTTGATTCAGCCGCAACAGGCGTGCCGCTGTCTCGGTATCCACCAGCCCGCCGGGCATGTTGGCGTAGTTTGTCGCGCCCGTGCCTTGCTCGTCGGTTGCGCCGCGGCTCCGCCGCGCTGGCAGCGACGCGTTCGCCGAGCGGCGCAGCGCTTCGTCTTGGGCCTCGTCCACGCGACCACCGAATGCGGCATCGCCCCAGTCGAATACGCGGCGCGCCCTGAGACCCAAGGGAACCGCACCCTCAGGCGCCTCGGCCAAATAACCGGCCAGCCCGCCAAGCGGCAGGGCGGCAGCGGGCTTCGAGTCTGTCGGGGAAAACAGCAGGCTGTGCTGGGCAAGGTCCCTCAATGCCGTGCCGAAGCGCCGCGCCAGGCGTTGGCTCTCGCTCGTCTGCCAACCGTCATGCACAAGCAACACATCGACGACGCTGTCGGGGTGAATCTCACGGCTCGCTAGGTCTCCCAAGGCGACAACGGCGATGCCGCGACCCGCGCCCGGCCCCGTACCGGCAATGTCGGCGACCACTGCAGCCGCCACCGTCGCAAGCGATGCTTCGGCGAGATTCGAGAGGGCCATCCTCGCCTCGCCGGTTGACAGGTTGCCGCGCAGCACATGCACGCCGATCTGAAATGCCTTGTCGTTGGCCCAGTTCCGAACCGCCTCCGCCGTCTCCCGGGCATCCGCCGCTGGCAGTTCGCCGGCGAGTTCCGTCAGCTCACAGACGCCCATTTCGCGAGTCCAGTAGAGCCGCGCCAAGCCACGCCGAGCGATGGCCTCAGACTCCGGATCCGGCCCGAAGCCTTGCGGTAGGTCGAGATCGGTGAACTCTCGCTCCTCAAGAGCATCGAGCAGTTGGGGGCTCTGCTCGATCCACTTCGCGAGCCTGGGCGCGGCGCCGAATATCTCGACGATCGCCTCGAAGGCGTCGGGCCGCGCGGCCGCAACCGGGCTGTCGTAGGCGCTCCAGTCTTCCATGTCGGGATAGAAATGCTTGCGCCACTGGTCCACTAGTGGGTCCATCTTCGCGAACCACCGCTTGGGGCGCAGCACGATGTTCATCATGTCGGCATAGGTTCCGGGCAAGACCGGCGACTCGTCGGCGTCCGCGGCCTGCAGCAGCGGATAGGGCCTCGACGCCATGGCATGGTGATCCGCATGGCGCTGCATGTTGAAGAACATCCAGTTGCTGTACTTCCAGTCCGCGTCCCAGGAATGGCGTGGCGTCGCTTTCTCCCAGCGTCCGCCCGACAGCCGCACGCGGCGCAGGCCATAGTGCTGGAAGTAGTTGCTGAGCTTCATCGAAAAGACGCAGCCGAGGCCGAGAAAGGCAAACACCGGCACGGCCCAGATTCCACCCATCCAGAGCACGATTCCATACCAGAATGCGATGCCGAAACCGTAACGCCAGAAAGGATTGCTGAGATGCCACCGTGGCAGGTTGCGGCGCCGCAGGCGTTCGCTCGCGACCTGCCAGGAATTGACGAGATTGCTGACGACTTCCTTCGGAAAGTAGTGCCAAAAACTTTCGCCCTTGCGAGCGGACCCAACATCGTGGGGCGTGCCAACCTTGGCGTGGTGTATGTATACATGCTCGGTTGCATACTGTGGATAGGACGCTGACGCGAGCAGGAACTCGCCGAGCCGCCGTTCCCAGGTGCTGCGCCGATGCACCAACTCGTGGCCCACGACAAAGACGGCCTGCGCCTCCATGGTGAGGATGATTGCGAGCGCCACCGCTTCCCAGATGGCATGGCGCTCGGCAACGAGGATCATCCACATGCCGAAAATCAGAGTCGGTGGCCACAGGAACGCCCAAGTCCAAACCGGAAGGTTGTGCCAAAACAGTCGCCGCTCGGGCGTCTTCGTGGGGTCCATCCTGCGACCGTCCGCCCCTAGCAGCTTGTCCAGCGGGCCGGTAACGCTCATGAACACAAACGGTGCGAGCAACCACCAACCACCAAAGATGATGGCGACCAATAGCAAGGGGAAGATGCCGAGTGGAAGAAAGTGCGGCAGGGCGGCGAGAGGCGAAGGCTCTATGGACTTGCCGGCGCTGGTCTCATTCGCGCCGAGGACGCGTGCGGCTGTCTCTTGCCCCATGGCGGCTCTCCCTGCGCCGGCCTTGCAACTCCCAATCGGGGCGATGCTAGCACGCGCCCAATGGCGAAGAAACCGCGCGCCTTCCGGTGCGCTCGAGCGCATGAGGAAGGCCACCTGAAGAAGGGCGACGCATGCGTCGCCCCTACGGCCCGGGACGTGACCTACATGAAGGGGCGACGCATGCGTCGCCCTGTCCGGCAGCCGGGTGTATCGCCGCCAAATCCGACAGGCTGCTCGCCAAAAGAACTGTGCGGACGCGACGGTGTCGGTTCCTTGTGCGTCAGCGACCCGGCGTCCCCCCGGTGGAAGCTCAAAGCACCCGTGTAAGGCGCTCGAGAGCCTCGACGCAGAAGGCCGTGGTCACCGACTCGGAGCCGTGGCCGATTTGGCCGATCAACCCCCAGCGCAAGGTCTCGTCGCCAAAGGCGAGCAGTTCCGGCCAGCTCCCATCGTCGCGCTGGGCGTCCAGCAAGCGCGCCGTCTCGCGCCGTGCGTCAACGCTGTCCAAGCCGCCTACGTTGTAGAGTGCCGACATCGCCTGTGCGGTCTCGAGGGCGTTGCCGAACTCGCCGGCTCCCCCTGCAAGGCCCAGAATGCGCTCCGCCAGCAACGGTCGCAGTTCGTCGAGGGCGGGGCTTGTGCGCACCACCGCACGACTTATCGCGTAGTAGATAGCCACTGTGCTTGGATACCATTTCGACGTGCCCTCGATGCGGTCGTCGGCGATCAGGGCATGCAGCCATTGCTGGGCGGCCTTGGTCTCCGCCCGGTCGCCAAGGTAGGCGATGACATTCGCGTTCACCACAGGGTCGGCTTCGATGCGAAAGCTCGGTGTCACGTCCGGCTCGTCTTGCTCCAACACCCAGGTCATGAAACGACCGTCTGCATCGCGGTTGGCCAGAATGCGGGGGACGTTGCGGCCGAGCGCGATCCACGGGTGTGTACCGACCACCAGCGCGCACAGTGCACTGCTGTCGAGGTCTTGGGGCAGGTGGCGGTAATAGCGCCACAAGCCAGGGTGCTCCATGGTGGCTGCGATGTAGTTCCACGTGGCGGCGTTGAGGGCCTTCGCCTGCGGCTCATCGGAGCTCTCGAGCGCCAAGGTGCAAAGCGCGGAAATGAACGCGGGCCGCTCGTAGTGTCGCGGAATGTTCGGATTCGCCAGATTGAACCGAATGCAGTGCCAGGCGCCGTTGTCGTCGATGGCGGACGCAAGGAACGCGAGCCCACGGCGAATGCACCGCCGGGCCTCTTCCGACAACGCGCGCGCTGACGGCAGATGCGTCCGGTCGCCGCCGGGCTTGGGCGCCGCATCGCGGCGGGCGGGCGCCGGGTCGTGCATGGTCTTTTTCAGGAACTCGAGGGAGGCCGCGCCACTCCTCGCCGCGGCACGCTCTTCGGCGCTGCGCTTGCTTCTCGGGGCCAGCACCAAATGCGTCTCGGTCTCGGTCTCCTCGTGCACAACCAACCGATGCCCGTCCGCCAGCGGTGTGCCGAGCTCCTGCTCGATCGCAGCCTTGGCCGCTTCCGGCCCAGCCAGCAGACGACGACGAAACTCTCCGTCTTCCTCGGCGCGGGCAAGGATGCGCTCCGTTGCGTCGAAGGTGCCTTTCTTCAAACCACGGCTCCGACTTGCCCGCTAGGCAACTTGCCTTGTGACCAGCTCCCGGAACACTCCGTCAACCTCCATGAGTTCTCGGAAGGAGCCGACCTGCACGACTCTCCCAGCCTTCAGCACGTAGATGCGATCGGCCTCGCGCAGTGTGGACAGGCGGTGTGCGATGACGATTCGGGTCGACGTCTGCCCCGCCAAGTTTTCCATGACCTTGGCTTGCCCCTCGTTGTCGAGCCAGTTGGTTGCCTCGTCCAAGAGCATGACCGGTGGGCTGCCGAGCACCGCCCGGGCAATGGAGACGCGCTGGCTCTCGCCCCCGGACAGGACGCTGCCGCTGGTGCCGACCACGGTCATCATGCCCATCGGCATGGCCTTGATTTGCTCCTCAACCTCCGCCGTGCGCGCTGCCGCCCAGACCTCGCCGGTGGCCGCGTCCGTGTGGTGGCTCACCACATTGTCCCAGATGTCCTGTGGATGCAGGCCAACGGCTTGGGGCACGGCGCCGATCCTTCGCCGCAGTTGCTTGAGGTTCAGGTGCCGGAGATCTCTGCCGTCGTAGTACACCGCGCCAGCGGATGGACGTTCCATACCGAGTGCAAGGCGGAACAGAGTGCTTTTGCCGGCGCCGGACTCTCCGGCAATGGCGACGAACTCCCCACGCCTCGCCCGAATCGTGACGTCATCGAGAACCAACGGTCCATCCGCCTCGTAGCGAAACGACACCCGGTCGAACAGAACATCGCCGCCGAGGTGCTCCACCGGCTCTCCTTCAGCCTCGGTCTCCGGCACTGCGGCAAGCAGCGGGCGCATCTCGGCGGATGCCGGCAGCATGGCAGCAACGGCGCCAACGGACTCGCCGAGGCGCGCGACAGCCGACTGGAAGGTGGTGAACACGATGAGCACCACCAGAAAGTCCGCGACCGGCACACTGCTTTGCGCGCCAGACATCGCCACCGCGAAGAGCATCGCCGCGACGGCAAGGAACGGCAGTGCGGCGGCAAACGCGCGGGAGTGCCCTTCGATTGCGCCGAGATCGAGTTCGGCCCGCTTCTGCTCACGGTAATCCTGGGCCCAGATAGCGAAGGCAGAGCCCTCGGCGTTGTCCACCCGCAGTTTGGCGATGCCGCCAATGATCTGAAACAGGTTGCTGGCCACGCGCCGGGTGGCGGCGATCAGCCGCGACCAAGGACGTAACTGCCACAGCCCAAGCGCGACGGTGATGGCGAGCGAGGCGACACTGAAGCCGAGCGCAACCGTGCCGAGAGTGGCGTCGTAGAGGAGGATCACGCCGAAAACGGGCAGCAGAAACAGGACGGACAAGACACTGTCGGCGACCAGGTCTCGGAAACCGTCGCGAAGGCTCTGGAAGCTCATGCCGGACATGGCCAAGGCACCGGTGGGCTGGCGGCGCAGGGTGGCCGGCGCGAGGCGGGTCAGGCGATCCCAGAATGCCGCTTCAAGCCGCGACGCCGAGCGTCCTTCGAGCCGCATCAACGCCGAGCTTTGCACCAGATGCAGCAACGCACCGATCAGGCCAAACCCAGCCAGCGTCAGAACCACGGTGTAGAGCGCGCCGCTGCCGCCGCCGGTTACCACATGATTCGCAACGAACCCCAGAGCCAACGCTGGCAGCAGCTTGATGAGCCCTGCGGGCAGCCCGGCCAGCACCAGCCGCATCAAATCGCCCGCCGAGCCCTTGAGCGCGAGCCGCATGAGCCCCAAGGGCTGCAGCGGCCCTGACGGCAAGGGGGCATGGAACATCCAGGCTTCGTTCTTGAGCGCCGCCGCGCGCGCCGCCGTCATCCGCACGCTGCGCTTGGTCACCGGGTCCACTTGTCGGTAGCGCCCGAACATGCCGGGCAAGAGCGCTATCGGTTGCCCGTCGGCGGCACGAAATGCCAAGAGCGCATTGCTGTCGCCGCGCCACCAACCGCGCTCGGTGTCGAGTCGCACGCGGCGCGTGCGCACGCCGGAAACATCGAGCACATCCTCGACGGAAAGCGCAGATGCCGCAGACGTCGGTCGGGGAGGCGCGCGGAACTCGATCGCCTCACGGCGGCCGATGATGCGGAGTGCTGTCAGCAGGGATTCCTCGCTGGCAACCGCTAGCTCACCTCCAACTTCCTCGCCGATTGGCAGATCATGGATGTTGAACAGCCGCCGACGGGCGGATTGCTCCGCCGTATGGCGACTGGCGATCCATGCCCGTTCGAGATTCACCTCGTCCACCAGCGCGAGCCGCCGATTGATGCGCTCCAAGGCGAGGGCAACGGCATGGAACGACGCGAGCGCCACAAGCAGCCTTCCCTGCCGTGCCAGGGCTTCGGTGGAAACGGCCGAGATCTCCGCTTCGCTCGACAGCGACAACCAAGCCGACCGCGTGAGCGGCACCTTGTGCATCACCCCGCCTTCATCGCTCGTGCCCAAAACATCCGCTGGGTCCAAGACATCCACATAGGCGCTCTTTCCGCGTGGCGGCTCAAGCCAGGCCACTCGACTGTGTGCGGCCAGGATGCCGGGTGCCACCACCTGCGGCGTGTCGGGCTCCACCAATGCAGTCGGTCGCGGCAGGGGACTCGCAAAGCGCGACAGCACATCCGTGAGGGCCGTCACCCAGGTATCGGCTTGGCGCGCGAGTTCAGTGGGGTCCACTTCCGCCAGCAGGGATGCGGGCAAGCGCTTGAGGAGAGTTCCGGGCAATCCCTTGGCAACCATGCTGAGGGTCGTGCCGTCGTCGTCGCTGGACTCGTCCGGAGCGACGCCGGGCAGCAGCCCGCCCCAGGTGCGACGCAGTGCGTGTTGCGGTGCAGCCTGCTCCACCCCCCGCCTGCGCTCGATCAGGAAGAGGTCGACCGCCCCGTGCTCGATGAACCAGACGCTGTCTGGATCGTCAAGCTCCACCGGCAGGTTGCCGGCACAGGGCACGAGGGTGCCGAGGCGGGCGGCAAGCTCCGCGAGTGATGCATAGCGTGGGCTTGCCGTCGCAGGCACGGGCCTCATCCGGCGAGGGCGTGATCGGAACGGACCAGGCCGAAATACCTGCCGCCCTTGTCCTGGACCAGTTGGTCGTGGGTGCCACGTTGCACTTCGACACCGCGTTCGAGCACGATGATGTTGTCGCAGTCCCGCACGGTGCTGAGCCGGTGCGCGACGATCAGGCAGGTCATGCCACGCCGCCGCAAAGCGCCATCGATGTCCTCCTCCGTGGCGGCATCGAGCGAACTCGTGGCCTCGTCCAGCAGCAGCATGGTGGGATCGCCCACCAGCGCTCGGGCGATCTCCAGCCGCTGCCGCTGACCGCCGCTGAAGTTGGCGCCGCCCTCCTCGACTCGGGTGGCGTAGCCGTCTGGCCGAACCAGGATCTCGTCATGGATGCAGGCGTCTCGGGTGGCTGCAAAGACCGCTTCGTCGGGAATGGCCGCGTTCCACAAGGTGATGTTGTCGCGCAGCGAGGCGGAAAAGAGCGCAATGTCCTGCTCCACCATCGAGATGGAGCGGCGCAGGACCTCCTCCGGGATCTCCTCCCGTGGCTGCCCGTCGAAGAGGATCTCGCCGGACCAAGGCTGATGCACGCCGGCTACCAGGCGCGCCAAGGTGGACTTGCCGGAGCCACTCGGCCCGACCACGGCCACGCGCTGCCCCGGCTCGATGACGAGGCTGAAATCCTTGATGAGCGGGGGCCGGCTCTTGTTGAAGCCGAAGGTGACGTTACGGAGTTCCAGCGCTCCGGTGAGTTGCAGCCGGTCGTTGAATGTCGGAATCGACTTCGACTCTGGGCGGCGGCGCTTGATCGCCGGATCCTCCGCGGCCGCCGTGATGTCGCCTTGGCGGTAGAGATCGGTCTTGAGTGCCTGGCGTTCGCCTGTGAGCTCGAGGAAGCGGCCGACGGGTGCGAGGAACATCTCAGCAAGGACGTAGAAGCCAACGAGCATGCCGAGCGACAGTTCGCCAGCCACAACCATGCTTGCCCCCACGCCAAGAACGGTGGCGCTGCGGAAGATGGCAATCAGGCCCGGAACGGCGGCATGGTAGGCGCTGAGCTCGGCATGGGGCCGCCGGGCGCGCAGTTCTTTGGCTTGCTGACCACTCCAGCGGGCGAAGAAGCGGTCATCGGCGCCGGTCATGCGCAAGGTGTCGGCGTGGCTCAGCATCTGCAGTCCGGTTCCGAGCAGGAGTCCCTGCTCGCGTCGCATCGCATCGCTGAGGGCTGATCGGTGCAGAGCGAGCGGACGCGCGGCGAGCCCGTGCAACGCTGCCAGCAACAGCACGACTGCCGTGAGTACGGCGTCGAGGGCAAGCATCGCCACCAACAGCACCGCCGCCATCACCATGTCGAGGGCCAGCAGGAGGAATCGCTCGGTGATGTTCTTCGAGACTCGGTCAATCGACGAGACTCGATCGGTGAGGTCGCCCACCATCCGATGGTCGAAAAACTCCACCGGCAAGCGCAAAAGCCGCGTCACGGCATCGTTGGCGCCGATAACGGCGATGCGAACGCCCAGCCGTTTCACGAGCCGATGCTTGATCGCGGAGACGATGTACACGAGCGCTGCGCTCGCCAAGAGAGCCGCCAGCAAGCCTTGCGGAGGCCCTTGGCTTTGCAGCACGCCATCCACCACCACGACGAGCGAGGCCGGAATGACGAGCGCCAGCAAGGCGACCAAGAAGCCGCAGGCGAGCACTCCCCCGAAAGCGCCCCAGCATCCGCTCAGCACAGCGCGTAGCTGCGCGACGAGGCCCGGCGGCTCGCCACCGGGCTGAAAGTCGTCGCCCTTGGCGAGTCGAAGCGCGATGCCGCTGTAGGCTTTGCGGAACTCCTCCTCCGGAATCCTGCGGCGCCCGGAGGATGGATCGTTGATGGCGAAACTGTCCTTGTCAAAGCCGTCAAGGACCACGAAATGGCTGAACTGCCAGAACAGGATCAACGGCAGTTCGAGCTTCTTCAGTTGCTCCGCCCGAACGCTGAGGCCATTGCACTCGAGGCCATAGTGTCTGGCAGCGCGGGCGATGCTCGCGGCGCTGCTCCCGTCCCTGCTCACCTCGCACCGTTCACGCAACTCCGTGAGCGGCACCCAGCGCCCGAAAAAGCCGAGCACCGCGCCGAGGCAAGCCGCGCCACACTCGGTCGCATGCATCTGCAACACGATCGGCGTTGCGATCCGCCGTTGCGACTGCGCCGAGGCAACCTTGTCACCTCGGTCGGTCGCACCTCTCGATGCCATCGCTACGAATGCCTCACAGCGACGCCGTGCGCTTCCAAACCAGCGCTGCCGGCGCCGTAGCGGGGAGCTCCACGACAACTTGGCATGGCTCGCCGACGAGCGAAGCGAAGTCGGCCGGCGAGGCGACCTCGACTTCCATTCGGTAGAGCCCCACCGGCACCCTCGCCGCGTACTCCGCCAAGCCGTCTGCCGGGTTCGCAACCTCTACGGCTGTCACCGTTCCCGCGAGCGTTGCCGGCGAGGCGACGGTTCGCACGTGCACCACCACGGATGCGCCCGCGTCCACTTCGGCTGCGGCATCGCGCGCCACCGAGACCAGAGCCTGCACCGACCGTACGCCGTCCGGGGAGGCTTCCCCGACGCCGAGCACCACGCCGTCGAACGTCAAGCTGCGAGACACGCTGCCAAGAAAGAGCCACATCCCGAGCAGCAGCACGGCGAGGGCAACGGCAAGCACCGCCACAGAGTCCCGTGGTGAGGAAACGGTGAGCAGCCGGTCTAGCTGTTCACGCTCTTCCTTGGCCTCAGCCACCATGTCGTGAAACGAGCCGAAGGGATTGTTGAACACGACCACGCCCACCCCTGCGAATCCGCGTGCGCACCCAGCCCAAGCCGAGGAGGTTGCGCCACGGAAAAACCACGAATCGCATTGTACTGCCCGAGGCACGCCGGCTTTTGGGCGTCGCTATGCATCGGTGGATACGCGCAAGCGCAGGTAGATTGCGCGGCCCTTTATGTCGTGGACGAGGCCGTCGAAGCCGGGGCGAAGGTTGTGGCGGTGGATGCCCTCGAGGCCGGTGGGGAGTGGCGGGGGGTCTTTGTCCGTTAGGTTGCGGGTGCCCAGGTAGATGGTGGCGTTGGTGCCGAACAGGTCTTCTGCCCGGTAGCTGTAGTTTGCATCCAGCGTGGTCCAGGCGGCGATTTTGGGTTGGGTTGCGATTTCGTCGTTCTTGTAGGAGTCCACGTAGCGCAGCGTCAAGCCGGCGGAGTGTGCGCCGCGGCGCCAGTTGAGGCCGAGGTTCATTCTGAGTTCCGGCGTGGGGGCGAAGCCATTGCTGTCATTGCGACTGCCGAGTTGGCCGGAGAGGGCTTCGCCGGCGAAGCGCACGTCGAAGCGGGTGAGCAGCGTTGCGTCGGCAGTGATGCGGAAATCGCCAACCGGCGCGGGCGGGAAGTTGTAGTGGGCGTTGAAGTCGAACCCTTCGGTTCGAACGGCGCCGATGTTCTCGTATTCCGTCGTCACTACGCTCAGTTGCCCTGACGAGTCGCGCTGCACGCGGGGGTCGTTGGGGCGACCGTCGTCGCGGCAGTCGTCGTCGACGATGGCTTGGAAGCTGCGGCCCTGGGCGATGACGTTGCGGTAGTCGAGCGTCCAGTAGTCGAGGCTGAGCGCGGCGTCTTCCCAAGGTTGGACAAGGAGCCCGAAGTTGGCGGACGCGGCGGTCTGGGGCCCTAGGCTTCCCCCTTCGAGACGCGTGCTCAGGGCGAAGTTGTCGCCGCGGCCGACGATGTTGCCGGAGGCGTCCACCGTGCATTGGCCGATGCCTTGGCCGTCGAAGCGGAAAGGGTCTGTGATGGTGCGAGAGCTGGCGTTGCCGGCCACCTGAAACACACTCGGCGCTTGGAAGGATGTACCCCAGGAGGCGCGGAGCGAAAGCATGTCGTTGACAAGGAGCCTTGCCGCCACCTTCGGATCCGTGGAGCTTCCGGCCTCGTCGTAGCGTTCATGGCGTGCGGCGAGCTGCACGTCGGCGCGATCGCCCAGGTGCGTCAGCGTCTCGACGAAGATTGCCCACACGCGCTGACCCGCCGCCACCGGGAACTCGCGAATCTCGCGCGGGCCACCGCCCGCCACGCTCAAGGGATCCGGCTGGAAGGAGTAGTCCAGTTCTCGGTATTGGGTGCCGGCGGCCAAGCTCACCGGCTGCCCGCGCCACTCGAAGAGCTCGCCACTCGCCACGAACTCCACCACATTCTGGGCGCTCTTTATGCTCTCGTCGCGTTCATTGTCGAAGCGGGCAAAGGTGCTCGGCTCGTTGGCGGCTCGCTTGCCGGTCAGGGTGTCGGCAAGCCCATCGTCGGCGACGGTCTTTGGCGTCACCAGATCGGGCGCGACCAAGCGAGTGCCGAACGGGTTCCACACGCCTTCGACGATCACGGCGGCAAACTCGGCAGCCACCCAGTAGCGCTCCGAGCGCACGGAGAGGTCGGAGCGAGCGCGGGCGATGTGTCCGGCGCCGGTCCAGCCGCCAGGCAGGTCTGCATCGAAGCCGATCACGACGCGCAGATTCTCGAACAGTCGAGGCTGGTAGCCAGAGTTGTCGCCGAACGCCTCGGCACCAAGTGGACGGCCGAAGTAACCAAGGGGCACCGCTTCATGCACCTTTGGCATCCATGCAGCGGGCGCAACCCAGGTTAGGTGGCCGTCGCCGTCAGGATCGGTCCAGAAGTTGAACGGGTGGTTCGCCGGCACGAAGAACTCGTTGGTGCGCTCGACGTTGCCGTTGAACAGCAGCATGTTGCCGACCCGGTCGGTCACCTCGTTGACGGAGTGGCCGATCTCCGCGAACAGCGTTATCGCGTGCGTGAGGTCGTACTCTGCATCCGCGAAGAACTGGAGGCGCTCTTCGGCGGCGATCATGGTGCGCTGGTCGGAGAAATCCATGCGACAGAGCGACCCGCTCGGATAGCCGCCGCCGGCGCGGCAGTCGGGATCGGGGAACCGCGGCGCATCGAAGCCATTGATCTGAAATGGTGAGTAGGTGCCGTCTGGATTGGCAACCGCGCGGCGAAAGCTGCCGGGCGAGCCCCGGCCCGAGTCGAAGGAGCCTTCGACGATGTCGCCGTCGCCATCGGGGTCGATGGCGCGGGGCACCATCCATGCGAAGTCGGTGCGGAAGTTCTCGTCCTGCTTGAGGCCGGCGCCATACAGGGAGATGTAGCCTCGCGGCGTCTCGAAGCCCGCCGCGAACCCTGCGTCGTAGGCGGCATTGCTGGCGGTTCGATAGCCGCCGGTGAACTCGAGCCCCGAGAATCCCCGTCGCGTGACGATGTTGGCAACGCCCGCCACCGCCTGCGAGCCATACGTGGCGGAAGCGCCGTCGCGGAGGATTTCCACCCGCTCGATCAAGAGCACCGGCAAGGTGTTGATGTCGAAGAAGCTCTGCCCCACGTCGTTGGAAACCGGCGCAAATCCGGCGCGGCGGCCGTTGATGAGCGTCAGGGTGGACGACAGCCCAACGCCGCGCAGGCTGAATTGCGACACCCCTTGCAGGTAGTTCTGCTGCGTGGCGATGTAGGAGCCGGTGTTGGCGGTGAGGCTCGGCAGGATGTCCACGGCCTGGGCGGCGCCAACCGATTCGAACAGTTCCGAGTCGAGGGTCTGCACCGGTGCACGGCCTTCGTGGATGACCGGGCGTTTGATGAGCGACCCAACAACGACGATCTCCTCGATTGCAGGATCGAGGCCCGCGGGGCGGTCGGCAGATTGCGCCGAAGCCGGCATTGCCGTGAAAAGGGCAATGGAGGCCCAGAACGCCATGGGCATCTGGCGCGACGAGGCGATCAAGTCTGCTCCCCGGTCTTGAAGGGGCAAGCGTACATCGGGGTGCGACCTCGCTACGGCTGGGGGCGGTCGGCTGCCTGCCAGAGGATGCAGACTTCGTGGGTGGCCTTGACGATCAGTAGGTGGAGCGCGGGCAGGAGGGCTGTGAGGAGAATTTCGGCGATGCGGGGGGCAGGGCCTTGGTAGGCGCCGAGGATGGTGATGGCCATGACGACGACGATGGTGGCCGCGAGGTAGCCGAATCCCTTGATGCGCAGCACTCTGCCGCGCATCTGCTGCATTCGCCAGGTCAGGAACAGGCGTTGCCAGCGGTTGCTGCTCTGGGTGCCGACGCGGAATGGCGTGCGGGGCCAATGCTCCAGCACGTCGCGGGCATACCACGGCCACCAGAACCCGGCGGCGGCGATGAAGCCGAGGCCGCCGAAGGACAGGCAAAGGGCAATCACGGTGCCGGTGCCGGGCAGCGACAGCAGCAGCACCAGCACGGTGAACGCGACGAGGCCAAACATGAGCAGCCAGCCGATGGCGAAACCCGCGAACCCTAGGGTCGCGAAGAAGCGTTGGGTTCGGGAGGGCTCCTCCGTGGTGCGGTTCACGCCCAGCACCATGGCGGCGCCGCGCAGGAACATCGGCAGCACGAGGGTCAGGAAGGGGAAGCGATAGGTGGGGTCGTGGAACAGGATGACGATTGCGAGCGCCAGTGCCGTTGGCACCGCAAACCACCGCACGAGGTGCGGGAGGGCGGGGACATTCATTGGGCTGCTGTGCCGACCTGGACCGGCGCTACAGGCCGAGTTCGCGCCGGTCCAGGGGCTTGAGGCGGATGTCCGGGTCGGGCGAGGGGATGGCCGAGAGCAGGAGCTTGGTGTAGTTCTCCTGCGGGTTCGCGAAGATTTCGTCCACGGCGCCGCTTTCCACTACCCGGCCCTGGTGCATCACCAGCACCCGGTCGCATATGTGCTGCACCACGCTGAGATCGTGGGCGACGAACAGATACGTCAGGCCGAGTTCGGTCTGCAGCTCTTCGAGGAGATTGATGATCTGTGCCTGCACGGAAACGTCCAAAGCCGATACCGATTCGTCGCAGACGACAAGGTTTGGCCGCAGGATCAAGGCCCTGGCGATGCCGATGCGCTGCCTCTGGCCGCCGGAGAAGGCATGTGGATAGCGGGTGAGGGAGTCGGAGTCGAGCTGCACGAGGTTCAGCATCTCGATCACGGTGTCGAGGCGCTCGGCGCGATCGCCCACCTTGTGGATGATGAGGGGCTCTTCGAGGATCTCCCGCACCGTCATGCGCGGATTGAGCGAGGCGAACGGGTCCTGAAAGATCATCTGCATTTCGCGCCTGAGCGGAATGAGCTGCTTGGCGGCCATGTCCTGCAGTTCCACCCAGCCGTCCGCGCTCTTGAACCGCACAATCCCCTCGTCGGGGTCGATCGCACGCAGGACGCAGCGCACTAGCGTCGTCTTGCCGGAGCCGGACTCGCCAACGATGCCCAGCGTCTCGGAGCGGCGCACGTCGAACGAGACGTCCTGCACCGCCGGCACGCCGTCGAAGAAGCGCGACACACCTTCCACCGTCAAGATGGTGTCGTCGTCTTCCGCCGGTTCTGGCGAGAGCGCCTCTCGCGCAAGGGCTGGTTCGCTCATGCCTGCTGCGCGCCGCCGACGAGCTCCGGCGGCAGGCTCACTTGCCGACCGTCCGCAAGAGTCTGCATGGGGAAGGGCGTCGTGATGTCCGCATCCCCCACCACCGTCGCGATGGTGGCGAGCCGCTCGCCCTTGGGCGCGAGGCCCGGGATCGCCGCAAGCAGCCCCTTCGTGTAGGGATGCACCGGCTCCTTGAGCACCTGGCGCACGGTGCCGATCTCCAGCACGCGCCCTTGGTACATCACCACCACCTGATCCGCGATCTGCGCCACGACCCCGAGATCGTGCGTGATGAAGATCACCGAGTTGCCGAGTTCACGCTGCAAATCCTTGATAAGCGTGAGGATCTCGGCCTGGATCGTGACATCGAGGGCGGTCGTCGGCTCGTCGCAGATGAGCACCTCGGGATGGCAGACGAGCGCCATGGCGATCACCACCCGCTGCCGCATGCCGCCGGAGAACTCGAACGGATACATCTGAATGCGCCGGTCGATGTCGTCGATGCCCACGCGTTCGAGCATTTCCGCCGCCTCGCGCCACGCCTGCGTGCGGCTGACCTTGCGATGGCAGAGGATGGCCTCCGCCACTTGGTTGCCCACCTTGTACACCGGCGAGAGCGCCGTCATCGGCTCCTGAAACACCATGCTGATGAGGCCGCCGCGCAGTTCCTGCAGGCGCGGGTCCTTCTTCGTCAGCGAGACGATCTCGAAGGGGTCCATCCCCTTGGGTGCGAAATCGATGGTGCCGTCGACGATGCGTCCCGGCGGCTGAATGATGCGCATGATGCAGTTGGCGGTGACGGACTTGCCGGAGCCGGACTCGCCGACGATCGCCGTCACCTTGCCTCGGGGTACCTCGAATCCAACCCCCATGAGCGCATGGGTGAGGCCGGTGTCCGTCTTGAAGTCCACGGCGAGGTCCTGAACCTTCAGCACCGCATCCACGGCTTGGTCGTCTCCCGCCACGGTCACTTCATCCCGCCGGTGCTGTAGGGGTCGGCCGCGTCACGCAGGCCGTCGCCGAGCAGGTTGAACGCCATCACGGCCAGCACCACGGCGACCCCCGGCATCATCTGCCACGGCGTCATCTCGATCACCAGAGGGTTCTGCGCCTGGAACAAGAGCACGCCCCAACTCACGACCGGCGGACGCAGGCCGATGCCGAGGAACGAAAGCGCGGTTTCGCCCAGAATCATGGCCGGCACCGCCAGCGTCGCTGTGGCGATGATGTGGCTCGCGAAGCTCGGCAGCATGTGCTTGCGGATCACCCTTGGAGTGTCGGCGCCCAGGAGCCGCGCCGCCATCACGAAGTCCTCCTCTCGGAGGGCAAGGAAGCGGCCACGCACTTGTCGCGCGAGGGCCGTCCAGCCGAACAGAGAGAGAATGATGGTGACCCCGAAATAGATCAGGAGCGGCGACCAATGCACCGGCAGTGCCGCCGAAAGCGCCATCCACAAGGGCAGCGCCGGCAGGCATTGCAGCACCTCGATCACCTTGTTGACGGATCGGTCGACGATGCCGCCGAGATAGCCGGCGAGGCCCCCCAAGGTGATCCCGAACGTGATCGTCAGCACGACGCCGACGAAGCCGATGGAAAGCGATATGCGGCCCCCGTACACGACCCGCGAGAACATGTCGCGGCCCAAGGGATCGGTGCCGAAGAGGTGAATGTAGCCGCCTTCGTCGGTGGTGAATAGATGCAAGTCTGTGTCGAACAGGCTCCACATCTTGTAGGACTCGCCGCTGGCGAAGAACCGGATGGGGAACATGCGGCTGGTGTCTTCGGAGTATTCCCGCATCCACGTGTCCGGGTTCACCTCCATCTGGTAGGCGTAAACGAACGGGCGCAGGTGGAAGTTGCCGTCCGCATCGAAGAAGTGGATCGACATGGGCGGGGCGTTGATGGCGTCCTGATTGCGCGTGGTGGTGCTGTAGGGCGAGACGAACTCGCAGAAGATCACGACCACGTACAGCACCAGCAGGAACAAGCCGCTCGCGTACGCTAGCCGATGGCGGCGGAAGCGCAGCCACATGAGCTGGCGCGGCGAGATGGTGGTTTCTTCGGCACGCACGATCGCTGCCGGCGTCGCTGCGCCCGCCCCCGTGGCCGGGTTCACTGCCTCACTCAAAGCGAATCCTCGGGTCCACCCAGGCCAGCAAGAGGTCGGAGAGCAAAATCCCGAACACCACCAGAATCGCCAGCCACATCAACATGCTGCCGGCGAGGAACATGTCTTGGTTCAGGAGCGATTGCAGCAGCAGGGGGCCGATGGTGGGCAGCCCCATCACCATGCCCACCAGCGCTTCACCGGAAATCAGCGCCGGCAACATGAGGCCAATGTTGCTGATGAACGGGTTGATGGCGATGCGAACCGGGTACTTGACGACGAGCTTGGCCGGACGCACGCCCTTGGCACGAGCCGTCACCACATAGGGCTTGTTCAGCTCGTCGAGCAGGTTAGCGCGCAGGATGCGCATGGTGAAGGCTGCCCCACCCGCGCCAACGATGATCATCGGCAGCCAGATGTGCGCGAGCATGTCGGCGAACTTGGCGAAGCTCCACGAGGCATCCTCGAACTCCGGCGAGAAGAGGCCCCCGGTGCTGATGCCGAACCATTCGAAGCCGATGTGCATGAAGATGAGCGCGAGCAGGAACGGCGGCGTGGCGAGGCCCACCAAGGCCAGCGTCGTCATCAGGTAGTCGCCGATGGTGTACTGGCGAAGCGCCGAGTAGATGCCCACCGGCAGCGCCACCAGCCACGTGAAGAAGAGTGCCGATATGGTGATGGATAAGGTATAGCCTAAACGCTCCCACACCAGTTCATTCACAGGCCGGGAGAAGAGATACGAATAGCCCATGTCGCCGGTGAGGAAATTGCCAGCCCAATAGAAATACTGAATCACCATCGGCTTGTCGAGGTTGTATTGCGCCCGCAGGTTCTGCACGTATTCCTCGGAGGTATCGACCCCTTGCGCCTGCAGCCGGTCGAGCATGGAGGAAACGATGTCGCCTTCCGGCAACTGAATGACGATGAAGATGATCACCGAGATGATCGCGAGCGTAGGGATCAGGCCCGCTATGCGGGTTAGGATGTAGGACCTCATCTACGCCTCGTCCGTCCGCCCAAACCCTACTCGCCGCCCGACTCGTCGAAGTACCAGGTCGCCGGGTGGTAGGACAGCGTCCAGCGATTGTCCCAGCCCCAGATGCCAGTGGGGGTCACGTTCTTGAGCCGGTTGGAGACCACCACCGGATGCGGCGCCTGCCCCACCGTGCCGATGGTCCACAGGTTCTCCGCCGCCGCGTTGAGCAGCGACTTCGCCGCCTTGGTGCGGCTTTCGTCCGTCACCGCCTGACGCAAGTCGTCGCCCCAGGCTTGCAGTTGCTTCACCTGTGGCGGCGGCTCCTCGCCCAGCCGCCCGTCGGTTTGGTAGTAGCGGGCCCAGTGGTTCCACATGGCAATGTCCCAGCCGGTGCGGTGGGGATAGAACCAGTCCGGCACGAGGGGGAAGAGCAGGTCCGTCACCTTGTCGGCGTGCCACAGCGTCATCTGCATCTTGTTCGCCTGGGCGCGTTCGGACTGAAGTCGCCGCTCCACCGATTTCAGCCTGAGGTCAATGCCCACCTCGCGCCAGTATTCCCGCACCAGCTCCATGGTCATGGTTTTCGGCGTCTCGAAATCGAGATACTCGAAAGTGATGGTGAGCTTGGAGCCGTCCGGGTATTCGCGCAGGCCATCGCCGTCAATGTCTTCGAGGCCGAGTTCATCCAACATCGCGTTGGCGTAGTCTGGATCGTAGCGAGTGTGCGCTAGCTGGAAGCGCTCCTCGTGCCATTGGCTGGTGGGATGCGCCGTGACCTGGCTCGGCTTGCCGCGGCCGAAGTAGATCACGTCGTTCATCTGCGGCCGGTTGATGGCGTGCGACAGCGCCCGGATGAAGCGCCGCTCGCCGGTGCCCCAGAGCAGGTCGCGGTACTTGTCATCGTCGAAATTGTAGTTCGGCTGGATGGACACATCGCTGATGTGCAGGCGGGTCCACACGTGCACCTTGTTGACACCCTTCACCTCGCCGAGCTTGAGCAGCGGGATGTCCTCGGTCTTGAGCGCGAAGGCGGCGAAGTCGAGCTGTCCGGTGGCGGCCTGGAAGGCGATCATCTTGGAGTTTTCCAAGAGGATGATGGCGTCCACCTTGTCGATGTAGGGAAGCTGGCGGCCTTCGGGGTCGATCTTGAAGTAGTAGGGGTTGCGTTCGAGGCGCATCTTCGTGGGCGTGCGTTCGATCACCCGGTAGGCGCGCAGCGTCGGCACCCGTACCGCGTCTTCGTTGCCCCAGCCCCGCAGGGCACCGTACATGGCCATCCAGGTGACGAAGCCCTCGTCCTCGATCAGTTCGGCGAGTTCCTCCTTGTCGCGGTAGGCGGGGTGGTACTGGCTGAAGAAGTGCGCCGGGTCCGCCATGTGGCTGCCGTACTGGGCAAAGAAGTTGACGAACATGGGGTTGGGGTCGGGAAAGACGTACTGGAACGTCTGCTCGTCGATCACCACCACCTTGCCGCCGCGGATGGGGCGGAAGGTCACCGGCGACATCTCCGGATCCATGTGGACGTGGTTGAAGCGGAACATGAAGTCTTCGGAGGTGAGGGGATGGCCGTCCGACCACTTCAGCCCCTTGCGCAGCGTGATGGTGGTGACGCGGCCGTCTTCGGAGAGGCTCCACGACTCGGCCAGGTTCGGCAGCACATTGCGCATGTCTGCCGAGAGGGTGAGGGCATGTTCCCAGTTGAAGAACTGCCAGGTGTCCCAGAGCGTGATGCGCGCCGTGCCGCCGTATTTGCCAACGCTCTGGTAGGGCTGCGACACCACCGGATCGTCCGGCAGCCGCTCTTCCACCGGCGGCAAGCCGCGCTCGTCGAGATACGGACTTTGGGAGAAGCTCGTGATGCCAAGCTCGCTCGCCGTCTTCGGCGGCTCGAACCACTCCTCTGGCCAAGGCGGTGAATCCCCCGTGCCCTCGGCACCCGGTGGCCGGCCATCGGCAAAGGCCGCTGTCGTCGCGAGGCCAACGATGACGGCACCCAATACCTGGAGGCGCTTCACACGCGCAGCCTTGCGCTACGGGCCGAGCGGCAAGGAGGTACCCGACTCACGCCCGTCCGTCGCCTTGGCGGCGCAGACTCCTCGTGCCGTGGCTCTCGCCCCACTGGCCTCCCCCCAAAATGACGACTCGCCTCTAACGTGCCATGCCGCCGTTGCCGCCATCATGGCCGCACCCATGCGGCGGCGTCAACGAGTTTCGCGCCGGCTCTGGCCGCCGGAGGGAGCTTTGGCGGGAGGTCGTCGCCGTCCCTCCAGAGACGCTATGCTGCACCGCACGAAAAAGGAAGCAGACGATGGCCACCGCAACGCGCTTGACACGAACCGTATCCGCAACTGCGGACGCCCAACGGGCCGAAGCTAGGCCCCATGGCCCAAACCGCAACCTCTTCAAGACCGGGGATCGCCTCCCGCGCCAGGAGTTCGAGCGGCGCTACGCCCTAATGCCGCACGTCAAGAAAGCGGAACTGATCGAAGGCATGGTCGTGATGGAAGAGCACGTCCATTACGATGCGCACGGGAACCCTCATGCACGTCTCATCGGCTGGCTCACCCACTACGCGTGGGACACGCCGGGTGTCGAGATCGCCGACAACGCCACGGTTCGCCTCGACGAAACAAACGAACCACAGCCAGACGTGATGCTGCGGGTGGTGACCGGTGGGCGCTCCCGCAACGACGAGGACGATTACATCGACGGCGCCCCGGAGCTTGTCGCCGAAATCGCTGCCAGCAGCGTGCGCTACGACTTGCACGCGAAGCGCGATGCCTATGCGCGAAACGGCGTCCTCGAATACATCGTCTGGCGCACGCTCGATGGCGAGATCGACTGGTTCGCGCTCGCCGATGGCGAATTCCACCCCATTCCAGCCGACCAAAACGGGGTCATCCACAGCCGCGCGTTCCCCGGCCTCGCCCTCGCCACCGCCGCACTCGTCGAAGGAGACTTCGCCACGGTCAAGGCAGCCTTGACCGATGCAATGGCGACGAAGGCCCACGCCGCCTTCGTTGCCAAACTCCGACGCCAGGCAGCTAGTTAGCCGGAGCCCATGCCCCGCGACACCTTCGTCATCGTCGTCCACGCCCTGATCTTCAACGCCTCAGGCCACCTGCTCCTGCTCCGCCGCACCAACACCGGCGTCATGGATGGCCTCAGCGCCCCGCCCGGCGGCCACCGCCAACCAAACGAACGCCTGCTCGACACCGCCATCCGCGAATCCCGAGAGGAAGCCTGCATCGACATCACCGCCGCCCACCCCGTCGCCGCGCTCCCCTTCGACACCGGCGTCAACTTCCTCTTCCACGCCACCGATTGGCGCGGCACCCCCCGCATCGGCGAACCCGGCAGGTGCGACCACCTTTGCTTCGCGAATCCCCGAGCCCTGCCAACCAACACCGTCCCATGGCTCGCCCCCGCCCTCGCGCTGCGCAACCAAGGCCGTTGGTACAAAGACTTCACCTAGCAGCCTGTCGGACTTGGCGGCGATGCACCCGGCTGCCGGACAGGGCGACGCATGCGTCGCCCCTACAGGAAGGTGTCGGTCACGTCCCGGGCCGTAGGGGCGACGCATGCGTCGCCCTTCTTCGGGTGGCCTTCCTCATGCGCTAGCCGGGTTGGATTGCGTATGCCTCGTTGGCGCTTGAGGCGGCGTTGGGGCGAGGAACACGCCGAACTCAGGCAACCGAAAAGGACGTCAGCCAGTGGCCGGCTCACCTGCCGCGGCCAGCGCACTCCCTCGTCCGGCGGTCGGGAACTTCCCTTAAGATGGGCGAAAGGCGTCGTCCGGCGTCGGATAGTGGAAGGACACAGCGCATGAATCACGACATCGTCATTCGCGGCGGCACCCTGGTGGACGGCAGCGGCGCCGAACCCGTCGCCGGAGACCTCGCGGTCAAGGACGGGCGCATCTCGGCCCTCGGTGTCGTCGCCGGCAAGGGCGAACTGGAAATCGACGCTCGGGACCGCATCGTCACGCCCGGTTTCGTCGACATTCACACGCACCTCGATGCCCAGATGGGGTGGGACCCAGACATGACGCCGGTGAGCTGGCACGGGGTCACGACGGCGCTCATCGGCAACTGCGGCATGACTTTCGCCCCCTGCCGGCCCGAAGACCGCGAGCTGCTGGCGGGCATGATGGAAACGGTGGAGGACATTCCCAAGCAGGCCATCCTCTCGGGGCTGGCCTGGGACTGGGAGCACTACGGCGAATATCTCGACTCCATCGAGAAACTCGGCACTGCGGTGAACGTGGCCGGCATGGTCGGGCACGCAGCGGTGCGCTACTACGTGATGGGCGAGCGCTCGTTCGCGGACGATGCGACGGCAGACGAAGTCGAGCGCATGACGGCGATAGTCGGACGCTCCCTCGACGACGGTGCCTGGGGCTTTTCCACCAACCGCTTCGCACCGCACCGGGCCCCGGATGGTCGCTCCATCCCGGGCACGTTTGCGGCGGTGTCGGAACTCGAGACGATCGCCGCCGCAGTGGGTGGGAAAGACGGCCTCATGCAGGCCGTGGGCGCCGACTTCGACGTCCTGAAGGCGATAGCGGACGCCGCTCGAAGCCGCGTGCTGTTCAGCTACGCGCTCGAGATCTACGACGACGGCGACACCGTCGAGATGGGCGCAGCCGCGGTTCCGGACGTGGAAACCGGACGCCGCGCGGCGGCTTCGCTCGACTCCCTGTGCGGCGAGCGCGACATCACGGCCATTGCCCATGTGCGCGGGTCCGGCTTCGTGCTCGGCCTGCAGTCGAACCTGCCGGCCCAAGGCGGCGCTTGGGATCGACTCGCGGCGCTGGATCTCGACGGCCGCCTTGCGGCTATCGCCGACGCCGACACGGCGGAGGAACTGGTGCGGGAAGCGCGCGAGGCCAGCGCCGGCCGGGTGCGCCCCGAACGCTGCTTCTACATGGGCGCGGGCGAAACGCCGGACTACACGGGCGAGGCGAGCCTCGCAGACCAGGCGGCGGCCGCGGGCGAGCACTGGTCCGAGACGTTCCTGCGCCTGTCGCGGGAGACAGGCGGACGGGCGCTGTTCAATTACCGCATGTTCGCGGGGAGCCTCAAGGCGCAGGCGCGCCTGTTCGAGAGTGACCACCTGTATCCCGGCCTTGGCGACGCCGGCGCGCACGTATCGCAGATCATGGATGCCGGCTGGCCCAGCTTCATGCTCTCGCACTGGCATCGGGCGACGGGCTTCTACAGCCTCGCACGCGTCATCGAGCGCATGACGTCGGGTCCGGCGCGCGTCGTGGGACTGACCGACCGCGGGCTCCTGGCCGAGGGCATGGCCGCCGACGTCAACGTCATCGACCTGGACCACGTCGCCGAGCTGCAGCCGCGCCTGGTGCACGACTTCCCGGGCGGCGCGCCGCGCTACATCCAGCAGGCCCGCGGTTTCGACGCCACCATCGTCAACGGCCGCCTCAGCCTTCGGGACGGCGAGAGCACGGGAGCACGCTCGGGGCAGGTGCTGCGGCGGGGCACACCCTGATCCGCAAACACCGCGTATCGAAACCACCATGACTCCCCCATCTCGCTTACACATGGCGGGTCGAGGGGCCGTAGGGGACGGGCTTGTCCGAGGAAGACCGATTCCAACAATTTGATTTAGCATGATTTACTAGCCGTTGTCCAGTTAGGATTACTACGGGCGTTAGTGGTGTTCGGGGCGATGGCAGTAGCGCCTCGGTGGCACGTCCTGCGTCCTGCCGTCCTGCGCGCGCCAGCGAGGCGGAGAGCACGGGCCGACGCGGGACGCTGGATGGCGCTGGGCGCGTGCGGGGGGAACAGGTCGTCGGTAGGACGAAGCCCATCATTCGTGGGGTTCCGTCGGAATCCACGTTGTGTCCAGGTGGTTCTGCAGACCGGCCGTTCGCGACGTACGCTGTCGCAGTTGGAGCACGACGTATTCCGTTGTCCTGGGGCTTGCGACGCAAGGGCGCGTCGCCTCTGCGCTCGGGCGTCTCGTACCCGGGAGCCGGGAGGCCGGTGGCCGTTTTTCTCTGTCAGCCAGTGAGGCACCCCCCCGCGGTTCTCGTTGCTTCTCATTGGAAAAGGCTAGCGTTTGCATTCGTCGAACCGAGCAGCTCGGATTCGGTGACGGGTCCACAGATGACTCGTCCCTTTTATTTCGAACGATGTGGGCACGTCCCGGATCGGTTTTGTGCTTCGCCATGATTGGAAGCCTCAGTTCATTGGCACTTCGCCTTCCCAGCCAGATTGCTCGCTTCCTCGGCCATGCCGGCATGGTGGCCATGGCCTCCTGTACGCCGGGGCGGTTGTCGCGACGGACGCCAACGGGGCGGTTTCACCTCGAGCCGACACGCCGGACGGCCTGTTGACGAAGCTGCCAGGCGTTGCACCTGGCCCTGCCGAAAACGGAGTCGGAGTCTCATCGTCGGATGGCGTCCGTGTGGTGTGCAGCGGATCCGCGAGCGGCGATGACCATGGCAATGGCCGGGGTAGCCGTCCTTCCACGGAAACGCGGCGATCCGGTGGCAGAGCACTACCGATTGGGGCAGGATCTCGGCGTGAATGCGACCCCCGGGGTGGTTACGGAGGATGGCCGGCTGCTCAGCGGCTATACTTCCATCCACGATCTCGTTGCGAAACTCAAGGCGCAACCGTCGGTGAGGCCGTAACCTCACCTCGATCAAATGCTCTGAATTGACCCACAACAAGCATCCAAGGAGAAAAGGAATGATCCTCCCAAGACTTAGGCAAATCCGGATCAGCTTAGCTGCTTTGATCTGCACCATCGCCGCGCTCAGTGCAATGGCTCTGTCCGTCGGTGACGGACCGCACCATGCAATGCAACCCACCCTTTCAACCACTGCCTGGCCGGACTCTCTCGCTGACGGAAGTGAGGTACCGGAGCTGGACAATCTCGCGTCCCGGAGTCAGCAGGTGATTGTCGATGCCGGTCTCTCCCCTCTGGAGTACGGCCCCGGCTGCCCCCCCGTCCCTTGCCGAGTGCTGGCCCACTGTGCCAAGAATTGCAGCCAATGCGCGGCGTCTATGAGCCACGGAAAAATCTGCATATAGGGCGCGACGGCCGCAGTTGCGCACGCGACGGCGGCCTGCCCTTTGCCAGTTGCAGGTCTCATGCGCGGCTTCTGGCTGATCTGGCCCGGCCTAGCTCGGGATCCGTTGCGCGTAGCGCTTACCACGGGCAGCGTTGCCGTTTGTCAGCATTGCCGAGGCCGCGATGGCCGAAGCACGCGAGGTGTCCCGGAAGGGGCTGCAGGTACGTCCCGATCCGGGAGTGAAGTCACTGCCACGTTGCCCTCGACGAAGGCGCGAAACCGCTCACCGGTGCGTAGCTGCCGCACATCTGGTCCAATGTTGCGCTGCGGGAACGCACTTCACCCTTGACTCCACGCTGGAGTCAGCCCCATTCAAGGGTCACTTCCCATTCGGCAAAGCTAGCGTTTGCATTCGCCCAACCAAGCAGATAGGGTTCGGCGACGGTTGCACAGATGATCCGTTTTGGCTCGAACGATGTTGGCATGTGCCGTGTCGTTTTCGTACTTTGCGATAATATTGGAAAGCTTCAGTTTGTGGCACCTCCCCTGCCCAGCCAGATTGCTCGTTTCCTCGGCCATGCCGGCATGGTGGCCATGGCCCTCCTGTACGCCGGGGCGGTTGTCGCGACGGACGCCAACGGGGCGGTTTCACCTCGAGCCGACACGCCGGACGACCTGTTGACGAAGCTGCGTGTGATACGTGGAGACATGCCGCCTGGCAAAGCGCATCGGTCTCCCGTACCCGGCATCTGGGGAGTGGAACTCTCCGGCGGCAACGTCGTGTACGGGACTGCGGACGGTGCCTACCTCTTCGCCGGCGACCTGTATGCCATTGATGGCGAGCTGGTGAATCTTACCGAGCCCGTCCGTGAGGCTCGTCGACGAGATGCTGTGGCGGCGCTGGATACACGCACGGCGATAACCTTCGGTGCGCACACGGCGTCGCCAAGCGACACCTTGTACGTGTTCACTGATGTCGACTGCCCATTCTGCCAGGCGTTGCACCTCGCCCTGCCGAAACTGAACGACCAAGGCATCACGGTGCACTACCTCGCTTATCCCCTGGCTGGTCGGGAATCGGAGACTCATCGTCGGATGGCCTCCGTGTGGTGTGCAACGGATCCAAGAACGGCGATGACCAAGGCGATGGCCGGGGTAGCCGTTCTTCCACGGAAATGCGTCGATCCGGTGGCAGAACACTACCGCTTGGGGCAGGATCTCGGCGTGACCGCGACCCCCGGAGTGGTTACGGAGGATGGCCGCCTGTTCAGCGGCTATACTTCCATTGACGACCTTGTTGCAAAACTCAAGGCGTCGCAACCGTCGGTGAGGCCGTAGCCTCGCCTCGACCAAATGCTCTGAATTGACCCACAACAAGCATCCAAGGAGAAAAGGAATGATCTTCCCGAAACTTAGGCAAATCCGGATCAGCTTAGCTGCTTTGATCTGCACCATCGCCGCGCTCAGTGCAATGGCTCTGTCCGTCGGTGACGGACCGCACGATGCAATGCAACCCACCCTTTCAACCACTGCCTGGCCGGACTCTCTCGCTGACGGAAGGGAGGTACCGGAGTTGGACAATCTCGCGTCCCGGAGTCAGCAGGTGATTGTCGGTGCCGGTCTCTCCCCTCTGGAGTACGGCCCCGGAAACGGAAACTGCCCCCCCACCCCTTGCCGAGTGCTGGCCCACTGTGCCCAGGGTTGCAGCCAATGCTCGCCAGGAGCCGTCGTCTATAGGCCACAGAAAATCTGCATGTAGGACGCGATGGTCGCCGTCGCGTACGCGACGGCGGGCCCACCGTTTGCCAGTTGCAGGTCTCGTGCGCGGCCTCTGGCTGATCTGGGCCGGCCTGGCTCGGGACCCGTTGCGCGTAGCGCTTACCACGGGCAGCGTTGCGGTTGCGTTCGTGCTGTTCTGGCTCCTCAAAGGGGTGGACTCCGGGCTGGTGCGGCAGCTGGAGTCCATCCCGGACGATCTGCTCGAAGTCCGGGGGCGGTCGTTTCCGAGCCAGATGCCCCTGGCGAATCTGTACCAGATCGAGGACGTTGCCGGCGTTGTGCGCGTCGCCCAGTTGGCGTATCACAATTCGACGTACCGTGACTTCAGGGGCGGCGTTCCCCTGCTCGCCGTCGACATCGACCGGTACCTCGACGTGGCCCACGACCTCCGCATTGAGGCGACGGCGGTCGCGGCATTTCGCAGAACGCCCGGAGCGGCGATTGTCGGCGCTGGCAGTGCGGAACGCTTCGGCTGGAAGGTTGGCGACCGAATCCGGCTCGACCCCATCGGCATGTCACTGTCGGAGTGGTCGTTCGAGATGGTTGGAACGTGGACCCACGCGACCGGCTTCTCCAGCGACGCCGAGGGCCTGATCGTGGACTTCGAGCACATGGATCGGATGCAGCCGGAAGGGTGGGCGGGGCACGCCAACGGGTTCGTGGTTCGAATTGACGACCCGAAGCGCGCCGGGGCCGTCGCGGCGGCGATTGACGGACGGCTTGCCAACTCGCCTGCACCGACGCTGACGGCCCGGGTCCGGGATGTCTCGATATCCGGGCAGCATGCAGGGCAGGTGCGCATGGCTGCCAACTCGATCGTTGGCGCATCCCTTTTCGCGATCCTTTTCTGCACTGCCGGGGCGATGGCGCAGTCCGCGCGCGACCGCTATAGGGAACTCGCGGTGATGAAGTCCCTTGGCTTCGGGAGCGCGGCCCTCGCGTTCGGCATCGCCGGCGAGAGCGTTGCGATTTGCGCTGTCGGCGCCCTGCTCGGCCTGATTCCCGCGGCGCTGGTCGACCTTGGAGCCCTGATGGGGCGACCCTACGGGGCCATGGTCCACCCACCTGCGCCGTCTCTGTACGCGACCGGCTTCGGAGTCTCGCTTCTGCTGGCGGCCGTCAGCGTCCTACCCCCGGTGTGGCGGGTCCTTCGTCTTTCGCCCGCCGAACTCCGGCGCTAGCCGGGGGAATCTGCACGGTGCTGACGCGCATCCTCCTGCTCGCGGCGACCAACCTGCGGGCAGCCCTTGGCCGCCCCGCCGCAACGCTGACGCTGGTCGCGGGCACCGCTGTGGTCGCTGGCGTGGCCACCTCCGTGGCATCGCTCGCAAGAGGTCTGTCCCTGCAGTTCGCGGACGCGGGCGCCCCGAACCGCGCCGTCGTGCTCGCGAGCGACGCAGCGTCCTTTCAGGAAGGCTCCCTGACGCCGGAACAGGTCGAGTTCGTTCACCAGGCCGCCAGCGCAATGCAGGCCGCAGGAGTGGATAGAGTGGGCGAGACGTACGCGCAGTTCGCCGCAAGGGGCATCGCCCCGCCCTCGCTGGTACCCATTCGCGGCATAACGCCGCAAGGCATCGGGATGCGGCCGGACATCCGCATTGTTGCCGGCAGGATGCTGGAGCCTGGCAGGCACGAAGCGGTGGTCGGGGCGCACATCGCCGCTCGGTTCCGCGAGGCCGGCATCGGCGACCGCATCGTCTTCGCGCTCGGTCACCTCGACGTCGTCGGGACGTTCGAGAGCGGCGATCATCTCGACTCGCTCGTCCTTGTCGACTTCGACACGGTTTTCGGAGGCCGTCTGTGCAATGCCGTGGTTGTGGAACTCGATTCGCCCGGCCTGTTCGACGCATTCCGCGCATCGCTGAATGCGCACTCCACGCTGGACTTCGGCGTGCGCCGGGAGAGCGACTACTACAACGATCTGGGATGGATACGCAGCGAGTCGTTCCGGCGACTGGGGCTCGCAATCGGCGCCATCATGGTCATCGGCGGCGTCCTTTGCTCGACGAACGTGACCGTGTCCGTGCTGGCGGGGCGAAGTTCGGAAACCGCGACACTGCGCGCCATCGGATTCCCGTCTTCGAGCATCGCGGCGTCGATCCTGCTCGAGGTGCTTGCGATGGTCGCCGCCGGTGCAGGGGTGGGCGCCGTTGCGTCATGGGCGTTGCTCGACGGTGCATTGGTGCGGGCCGCGGGCGCTGGGGCAACCGCGTTCCAGCCCGCGTACGACGGATGGACACTGTTCCACGGCCTTGCATGGGCGATGGCGTCCATGGTGCTGGGTGCGGTCGTGGCCATGTTTCGTTCGCTTCGTCGCGAGATTCGCGAGGATGTTGCCGGGGACCGCTGACCACTCGGCATTGCGATTTGACACGACAGGTCGCCTCGTCGTACCGATGCCGTTTGCGGGGGCGGTGGCGCGAATGGCTTGCTGGGGGCAGTTGGCGGTGTGCAGTCCTGTGCCCTGCGCCCCGTCACTACGTCCGCGGCGCCCTTCGGGCGGCGGCGGAGTTTCCGGTAGTGACGGGGCGCAGATGCGGCCTTCGGGCCAGCCGCCGCAAGCGATTCGGTAAGAAGAAAGCTGGTGCCGGCGTGGTGATGCGGTGCTAGAGTGCCCGGCGTCAACCTGTCGCCATCGCGCGACATGGCAGGGCCGGAGAGCCCTGCATGACGGCGTCACGAACGGTGACGCCCATGTGCCGAGCTGCAGGCGCAGCATTTGGCGGTCGACGCATCGCAAAAGGCACGGTCGCCATGCTCGCGGCAGCGCGCGGGCAGGGGCGAACCACCGACGGCAGGAGAGGCCGCATGGCGCGGAGACGCGCACCGCCGGGAAACCGGTGCGGCGAACCTGGACGTGGTGCGACGCACCGCGCGGGACGGGAGAGTCCGTCATGCCGAATGGCTCCGCGCGGCGCGGCGCGTGCCGAAGGGCTGGCGGGCCGTTGTCGGAAGACACGCCGCGGCCGCCGCATGAGACGGCGAGGGAAGACGCGTCGACGGGCATTGCCGCACGAAGGTGCGGGGTCCGGACACCCTGACGGGTGCCGGGTCGCCCATTAGAACTCAACGAGCCACACTCGCTCCCGGCCGCGACCGCGGCCGCGGGGCGCGTTCGCGGCGATGCCGCGGCTATCGGGACCTCCCACGACTTGAGCTGCCCCTCGGCGATGGCTGCCGTTCCGGCGCAGGCGGCACTTAGCGGTCCGGTGAGAACGCCGTCGTTGACGCTGGCGGAGGCCCTCTCTAGCGTCGAACCGGACATTGCATCCCATCGAGGAGGTCTGAACGGTGCGCCAGCTGCACTTCGACCTGCTGCGGCTGCTGGAGGACGACCGGCGCGGCTCGCACGCCACGCGGCGCGCCCGGCGCTTCGCGCTGGCGCAGGCAGCGGAGACGCTGCACGGCCTCGGCTTCCGGGGACTGAGGGCGCGCGGGTTCAAGGGCCGGCACGTCGAGGCGCTGGTGGCGGAGTGGCGGCGGCAGGGCCTGTCGGACGGCACGGTGAAGAACCGGCTGGCGCACCTGCGCTGGCTGGCGCGCAGGATCGGCAAGCCGGGCATCGTCCGGAAGGACAACGCGAGCTACAGGATCGGTTCGCCGTGCGCGACCTGAACTGGGACCTGCTGCAGCTCCAGCGCCGCGCCGGCGAGGCCGGCTCGCACGGCACCCGCCGCGACCGCTCGTACGCACTGGCGCAGATGGCGAACGCCCTGCACGACCTCGGCCACCGCGGCCTGCGCGCCGAGGGGCTGAAGCCGAGGCACGTCGAGGCGCTGGTGCGCCACTGGCGGGACGGCGGCCTGTCGGACGCCACGATGATGAACCGGATGGCGCACCTGCGCTGGTGGGCCGACCGCGTCGGCAAGGGGGGCATGGTGAGGCCGAATGCCGACTACGGCATGCGCCCGCGCAGCCACGTCTCCGACGGCACGAGGCGGCGCGACCTCGACGCGGAGAGGCTGGCGCGGGTGAGGGACGCGCACGTGCGCATGGCGCTGCGGCTCCAGGCGGCGTTCGGGCTGCGGCGCGAGGAGGCCATCAAGTTGTCGCCGTCGCATGCCGACCGCGGCGACCGCATCCTGGTGAAGGCGTCGACGGCCAAGGGCGGCCGGCCTCGCGAGGTGCCGGTGCGTACCGGGGCCCAGCGCCGTCTGCTCGACGAGGCGCGTCGTCTGGCGGGCGGCGGGGCGCTGATCCCGCCGGGACGCAACTACGCCGAGCAGCGCCGGGTGTACGAGGCCCAGACGCGGGCGGCGGGTTTGGACCGCAGCCACGGGCTGCGGCACGCGTACGCGCTGGACCGGTACGAGGGCCTGACGGGCTGGAAGGCTCCGGCGGCTGGCGGTCCGGCGCGGAGCAGGCTGGGGGACCGGGAGCGGCGCGTCGACGCGGCGGCGCGGCTGCGGATCTCCCGCGAGCTGGGTCACGGACGCCTGGAGATCGTGCGGCGGTACTGCGGCTAGCGGAGTTCCGGCAGGTGCGGCCCGCGGGAGGCCCGAGGGCGCTGGCTGCGGGCCCGTCGAACCGGTCGTGCCTGAAGGAGGCGACGCGGGCGCTTTGGCCGGGGCGTTCGGCGGCGTGGCAACGGGCTTTCCGTCGCGGAGCCGGCGGGCCCGGTGCTACGATGCCCCTGCCGGGGGCGCCGGCATGTTCAAGCCCGTGTTCACCGCGATGGCCGCCACAGCCGCGGTTGCGGTCGCCCTCGACCAGATCGGCGTGATGGGAGGTGCGTGATGTTCGAACGGTACGAACAGGTATCGGAGAACTTCCGGCTGGAGCGAACCTGGTGGATCGTCGTGAAATACGGCATCGGCCTGTCGCTCCTCGGGATCGTGCCGACCGCGCTCGTGTTCTGGCTCTGGATACTCTGACCGGGTTGCGGCCCCTTCCTTCGGGGAGGGGCCGCAACCCGCCTCTTCCGCGTGCGGTCCTGCCGGTCGACCGACCTGGCCGGCTGCCGTGGCCGCCGTCCATGGTTCGGTTCCCGATGGGCTGACGGACCGGGACGCGCGACTGCGGGGAGCCGCGCGCCCCGGCGGGAGGGGCGGGGTCAGTGGCGATGGAACCTGCGGCCGTCGTCGTGGATCGACCTGGCCCACTCGCGTTCCTCGCGCGGCTCCGGGTCCGGGAGCGGACTCCAGTAGGCGGCGCTCGGCTCGGGCTTCGGCCTGGCGTTCCAGGGGCTGACTCCGCAGTCGAGACTGGAGGGCTCGCGCGCCCTGTCAGGCCCATTGGCGAACTCGTCGATCGCCGCCGCGTCGAGGGCGTCCTGCCGCCTCTGCGCCCGCTCGACGTCGCGGTCGCCGCGGCAGCGCTGGCAGAGGAAGTCGCCCTCCAGCCTCTTGCGGTACGCGCAGCGCCGGCAGCCGCCTTGGGCAACCAGTGCGGCTCTCCTGCGCCTGCACGACGCCGCCCGCCTCGCCCTGCAGGGGTCGCAGCTCTTCCAGTGGCCGCCGTTGGGCTTGCGCGAAACCGGCCTGGTGCATCTCGGCTGCGCGCACCGGGGCGGCTCGTCGCGCGGGTCGGCCTGCGGCGCGAAGCCCGGCGGCAGCCTGCCGCTCCACTGGGCGATGAGGGTCGAAAGGTCCATGTCGTTCTCCGTTTCGGGGTTGCGACGCGGTGTGCGTCGGTCCCGAACGGGCGGCACGCGCGCGCAGGGCGGTCACCTCGCGCCAGCGAGGTCGGAGCGAAGCGGAGAACCCGCCAGGGTTGGCCGGGCGAGCACGCGTGACACGCTGGAACGGCCGACGGACGACACGGTCCCCGGCGAATCGGGCGGGACGGGAATCGACGGAGCGGACCGCGGCGAGCGGCTGGCCGCGGTCGGCGGAGGGCGGGGCCCGCTGCGGTTGACCGCGCCGCGCCTCCCGGCGCATAGTCGGCGGCGCGCATCGGCCGTGGAACCCGCTCCGCCGGGTTCGCCGCTGAATACAACAGCCCCGCATGGGACTGGGGTAGCTCCCCGGGCCCGGGACGAACAGGCGGCACGTCAACCACGTTCTGCGTGCTGATGCGCAAATGGCCCGGCACCCGTGGTTGGCGCCGGGAGTCAGTGAGCGGGAGACGATGGCCGGCGGCGGCATCGCGGACGTCGGATCGCCTTCCGGAGTGCGGAGAAGAACATGAGGATCCTGGACGACGGTCCCGCCGATGCGGGCGCCCACGAGTTCGCGGTGGAGCTGGAGATCGACGACGCCGGGCTGCGCGAGCGGTGGGAGTCTGCGGCGGACAGGGGCGAGCACGGCGTCCCGCACGCGACGGTTCGGTGCGAGGGCGGGAAGATCGACCCGGCGGCGCTGCGCGCGTCGCTGGAGCGGTTCAACGAGGCGCCCGACGACGGCTGGCGCTGGACGGCGGAGGCGCTGGCGGCGCACCTGCTGGACGACCTGTGCGGCGTCTCGCTGGTCGGCTGGGCGGAGCCGCCGAACGCCGGCGACGCGAGGCGCTAGCGTGGATGCCGCGAAGGAACGTCCCGCCCCGCGCATCCACGAGCTCTCGAAGCCGGCGCGGCCCCCTTGGACGTATCGCTGCCGCCTGATCGCGCGCAGCGTTCCGGTCGACGTTGACGCGTTCAGCGTCGAGGAGGCGCTGGCCCTGGCCGCTTTTGGAGTCTGCCGATCAAGGAACGGTCGTCTAATCGGGAACACCATATAGCAAGAACAAGCTGGTCAACGGGTTCTGGCAGACTGGATGGCGTTACGAAAGAATCAAAAACACTAATAGTCAAGGTGGAGGATTGATACAAATGGGAAGCCGGCGAATCTGCATTGCCGCTTTGCTTGCGCTCGCGCTAGCAGCCTGTCGGACTTTGCGGCCCGACGTGAACGGACGGTTCTTGGGGTGCATTCTGGTCTCGCCCTTGGTCTCTCCGTTGCGCCGACAGGCGAACCTTGCCTGGCGGACGCCTCGTCGTTTTCGGCGGTTGGAGACGGCGGCAGGAGGCGGCAATGGCGTTCTCCGGCGCCTGGGGTCGGCAGGGAGCCGGAGCCCGGGCCGGTCTTCACGCCTCCATGAGGTTTTTCAGCCGCTTGCAGTTGTACGCCAGCATCACCAGGGCCCACTCGCCCTCCACCTTCTCGATCCCGCGCAGCAGGAACTGCCGGAACCCCATCGCCTGCTTCACCACCCCGAACACCGGCTCCACCGTGTGCTTGCGCAGGCGGTAGCGCTCCCGGCTCTCCGGCCGCTCCAGCCTCTCCCGCATCGTCTGGAGCCACTCCGCCTTCGGCTCCTTCGGCGGGGGCTCTTCCGCCGGCTCCGGGCGGAAGTCGTGCCGCCGCCGGCGACCCTCCGTCCCCGTCGCCACCAGCACCTCCATGCCCCGACCCTCAAGCTCCGCCACCTCGCTCCCCGTCGCGTAGCCGTTGTCCGCCAGCGCGCACGACGCCGTCCCCAACGCCGAAGGCACCGCGTCCACGTCCGCGACCAGCTCCCGTCGGTCGCTCGCGCTCCGGCTCACCCGGCAGCCCAGAACCAGCTGGCTGCCGTCCGCGTCCACCACCGCCTGCGCGTTGTACGACTGCCGCCACTCGTGCCGCTCGCTCTTCTTCATCAGGCCGCTGTCCGCGTCCGTCAGGTTGACCTGATCCTCCGGCCGAGGCTCCCCGCTCGGCGGCCTCGGACGCCGACCCTTGGCAGACCCCTTCCGCGCATCCCGCGCCGCCACCTTGCGCTCGTACTCTCCGCGTTCCGACTCCGCCCGCAGCTCCGCCCGCTCCTTCAGCTCCGCGCACGCCCGGTCCAGCTTCGCCTTCAGCGCCTCCCGACGCGAAAGCTCCGCCGGAAGTCGCTGCACGTCCGTCTCGTCCGACGCGTCCGCACGCTCCGCCGCCGCCAGCAGCCCGTCGATCTCCCCCTGCAGCCGCTCCCGAAGCTCCTGCGCCCGGTCGTGGCGGATGCCGTTGCGCTGGTTCGCGTTCGCGTCCACCTTCGTCCCGTCCACGCTCACCGTCCCCACCCGAAGCAGCCGCAGCTCCCTCGCCAGCAGCAGAACCTGCAGGAACGCCTCCGAAACCGCCTCGAAGTTCTCCCGACGGAACTTGCAGATCGTGTCGTGATCCGGGTGCCGGTCCGCCGTCAGGTACCGAACGCAAAGGTCCCGGTGCGTCGCACGCTCGATCCGACGGGAGCCGAAAACCCCGTTCGCGTAGCAGTACACCAGCAGCGCAAGCATCATCCGAGGGTGGTACTGCGCAGAGCCCGTGCCGCGCTCGTTCACCCGGAAACTCGACATCGAAACCCGCTCCACCGCCTCCAGGACGAAATGCACCAGATCGTCCTCCGGCACCCACTCCCGCATGTCCGGCGGCAAAAGGTACGGCTGGCTCCGATCCGATGACACGTACCTCGCCATCTGCAACTCAACCCTCCAACGACAGCCGCAATCATAGGGACTCGCCGGACAAAGTCCGACAGCCTGCTAGCGCCGCAGTTGCACGCGCACGAAGTGCGAACCAAGGGAGGCACCCGCCTTTCAGGAACCGATGCGGCGAGCGCTGAGTACGATGCTTGCCAGACGACGACGGATCGGCTGATTAGGGGGCTCCCGGCGGAGCACAACTACCGGCGCGAGTCATGCGACTGTGGCGGCGTCCGTAAGGAAAGCGACGGGCGCGTCAGCGTGTTTTGCCGCGCAGTCGTCATCGCGCACCATGGGCCGGTTGAACTGTGGGATTGAACGATACCAAAGTGTCACGTGACACCTTGCCTGACACTTAGGATGCTGCCTTCGAGGGCAGCCATGCCGGAGTTTCCGGCAAGCAAGCGGCTGCGACCGTACCATCGGGAAGCGGGCCCGGAAAGCGGTTTGTCGTTACCGCCGCGGTAAGCGGAGGCGCGGTGGCTGACGCGCCCGAAGAGCCGTCGCGGCGCTCACCCTGCCGGCCTGTGCGTCAGTCGCTCCGATGCGCGCAACCCCGTCCAGGACGTGCGTTTCGCGGCGATCGAGGCGCCCGGAACGCGCACCAGAGCGACCTGCCTTCCTTTCTTGCGGGCAGTGGGCCGAGCAGGGCGCGCTGGTGCACGCCGGCAGCACTGCCGTGCTGGCCGTTTCAGGCCACGTACGCCGCCCAGTCCGCCATCAGCGCGCGCCGCCTGTCGAACAGGTCGCTGCGCCGGTAGGCCGCTTCGACGCGGTCGCCGTTGACGTGCGCCAGGGCAAGCTCGCAGACCTCGCGCGGCGCGTCGGTGCACTCGGCGGCCCAGTCGCGGAAGCTGGAGCGGAAGCCGTGTGGGACGGCGTCGACGCCCAGCGTGCGCATGAGCTCCGAGAGGCACTTCTGCGGCATCGCGCGGCCGCGCGGCGACGGGAACACCCAGCCTTCCACGACCGCCAGCTCGCGGGCCTCGTCGAGCACCTCGAGGGCGCGGTCCGACAGCGGCACGCGGTGCTCGCGCCCGTTCTTCATGCGCTCCGCAGGAATCGTCCACACCGCGCCGTCGCCGTCGATCTCCTCCCAGCGGGCGTTGCGCACCTCGCCCGAGCGGGTGGCGGTCAGCACCAGGAACTCGAACGCCAGCCGGATGCCGGCGTGCGCGTCGCAGTCCCGCACCCGCGCGAGCGCGGCGCGGACCTCGGCGTGCGGCAGCGCCCGCTGGTGCCGCCGCACGGCGGCGGTCCTCGGCAGCGCCGCGGAGATCGCGTCGCCGGCGGGGTTGTCGGCGCGCAGGCCCTGCGCGACCGCCCACTTCATCACCGCGCCAATGCGCTGGCGCACCCGACCGGCGGTCACCCGCTTCGTCGACCAGATCGGCAGCAGCACGGCCATGACGTCGGCGCCGGTCACCGCGTCCACGGTCTTGTCGCCGATGTGCGGCAGCGCGTAGGCGGCGAGGCTCGTGCGCCACTGGCGCTCGGAGCCGCGGCGATCCTTCCAGTTCGGGGCGTGGATCCCGATGACGGTCTCCAGCGCCTCGGCGAAGGTCGGCACGGCCTTGCCCGAGCGCCTTGGGTCGCGGCCCTGGGCGATGGCGCGGGCGTTCTCCAGCGCGCGTTCGCGGGCCATGGCGAGGGTGACGACGGGGTAGCGTCCGAGGCCCAGGCTGGTGGGCCGGCCGTCGATGCGGACGCTCTGCGTCCAGGACTTGTTGACGCCGCCGCGCAGCGCGGGGCGGACGAGCAGGCCGAGGCCGAGCCCGCCGCGGCCGTCGCCGTAGCGGCCGGGCGTGTTGGCGCTTCGGACGAAGGTTGCGGACAGCATGAGGGGTCGATTGTTCACTTCCCGTTCCCTGTTCGGTTACAAGGGGTTGTTGAGAAGCAGTGTGCCCCGGCGGTGCCCGGTACGCCAAAAAGTTTATGTTTATCGGAAGGTTAAAGGACTTCCGGGCAAGTCCTGCAACCCCCGAAAACCACCCGTCGGCGGTGGGCTTGTCCCGTCCTGTTCCAGGTTCGTCGAAGCGTCAAGCACGGGACGGGACAAGCCCGTCCCCTACGAAGAGCCGCCTTGGATCGTAGGTTGCGGTATCTGTTCCATGCGAGGACGGTGTGGCGACTTACGGCAAACGCGAGCATCGCCGGTCAAGACCACGTGGTGACCCGCCGAAAGTTCGCCAAATGCCCCGCTGAATCGTCGCCAAATCACCCGTTGGAACGTCGACAAATGCCCCGTCGTGTTTTGCGGTCTGCAAACCGCCTCGCTGATCAGCCCAGGGCTCGCTGGATTTCCTTGGCGATGAGCCAGAGGCGGTCCTGGCCCCAGGCGTGCACCAGCGGTTGGCCTTCTGCGTTCAGGAGGCGGAAGCTTGGCACGCCCCAGAGGCCAAAGCTGTACATGGCTTGGCGGTTGGCTTCGATGAGGGGTATCCAGTCGTCGTTGTCGACGATTTCCGCAGCTTCGTTCCAGGGGAGGCCGGCCGATTCCACCACGTGGCGCAGGCCGCGGTTGGTGTTTGTGTTCACGCCTTCGCGGAAGGCGGCACGGAGGAATGCGGAGATGAACTCGATGCCCCTGCCTTGCGACACCGCCCACGGATAGAGGGAATAGCCGCGCTGAACCGGATTGCCGATGGGGTCGCGGAACTTGCCCCAGTCGGTGATTCCCCGTGCCCGCGCCTCGCGCGCGGCGTCGGTGAAGATGTACACGCCCTTGGCCCTCGTCGCGGGCACGCCGCGCATGACCATGGGCAGCACGGGCCGCACGACGAGTTGCACGCCGGTTTCGCGGGCGAGGGCCACGGTGGCGTCGAAGGCCGCTGCCGTGTACGGGCTTCGGATGGACGGGTAGGTCTCGAGGGTGAGCGTGCCGGTGTCCTTGTGCGGGCCGGTGGGGGTGTCGGGCCTTGGCGCGATCTTGCGCGCCCTTGCGGGCGCGATGGAGGGCGAGACGCCCTCCGTCCGTGTAGAGCCAGGCTGGTGGCGGGCATCCGTCCGTGGTGAGTCGGGCTGGTGGTGGGCGCTCCGCGTAGAGACGGGTTGGCGGCGGGCGCCTAGTTCCGTTAGCCGCGCTTCGAGATGGCACAGACGATCGACGCCCCAGTACCACTCGCCGCCGTAGTGGAACATGGCGCCGGAATAGTGGCCGAGCTGCTCTCTTCGCGCGGCGCCGGACTCGGTTCGGGCTTCGGCGGTGGCGGCGTTGGTGGGCGGATGGCTCTCAGCGAGGCTGTCGAGGACGGTTTCGGAGCCAGACCAGAGCGCGTCTGAAACCTGCGGAGCGAGCTTGGCGAAGTCGTCATCCTCAAGCCCCGCCAGAATCTGGCTTGCGAGCGCCACCTGCTCTGGCTTCGGTGCGCCGGCATCGGGCGGGAACGTCAAGCCGTAGTGAGGAGCGATCTTGGCGGCGTCGTAGCGCGAGAGGGGCAGCAGCAGATCGGGCTCCGCGGCGTTCTTGCCCTGGGGACCCGGCACCAGATGGCAAACCAGCTTGATGTCATAGGTTTCGATCAAAGGCACAAGCAACTGCGCCGCCAAGTGGCTGTAGCCGTCGTCGACCTGATGGAAATACTCCACCACATGCGGTGCGCCGCGCCGCCGCCGGGCCGCCTCGAACTTGGCCCGCCTTGTGGTGACGCGGCGCTCGGAAGCGACATAGGCGAGCAGCCGCGACGTTGCCCACCGCATGAGCCGGGGCGGGTTCGCGGTGGCAAAGCCGCCTTGGTCCTGAAAGTCAGGCCGCTCGGAGTTGTCGTTCATCCGTTTTCCACCAGGCCCTCCCCAGAGAGGGTTTCAGTGCCCCACGATCCTGGCAGCCGTCAGGCGCTCGATCTCGTCCGCATCAAGGCGCAGCAAATCGTGCAGGACGTATTCGGTGTGTTCGCCGAGAAGCGGCGGGCGGCGGTGCGTGACGCGATGCTTGCCATCGCGCAGCACCGGCACGCCGGTGTAGTGGCGGGTGCCGGCCACGGGATGGGAGAGCGCCGGAAAGAACGGCGTTTGCTCCGACGCCATGTCGTTGCCGGTGACGACGCGAGAGGCCGGTACTCCGGCGGCGCGCAAGGCGCGTTCGGCGTCGGCCACGGCTTGCGGCCTAAGCCAAGCAGCCAAGGCGGCGTCGATGGCGTCCTGGGCGGCGAGCCGGCCTGCCTTTGAGGCCAGTGCCGCGTCGTCGAGGTCGACTGCGGTGTTCACGACAGCGCGCAATGCCTGCCACTGCTCGTCGTTCTCCACCGCCAGTGCCAGCCACCGCTCCTCCTTCTCTTCGGGGGGAAGCCCCCCGCGCTCCCCCGCGCTGAGGGCTCCATCTTCATCCGCGCAGCGATAGCAGCCGTGCGGCGCCATGTCCGGGCTGCGATTGCCGAGCGGCGCGACATCCTCCTCGCTGTGGAACTGCTGTAAGTGCCGGTCGGCGATGAGGAACGCTGCCCCTTCCACTTGCGTTGCGTCGATGAAGCAGCCTTCGCCGGTCTCGCGCCGCCGCATCAGTGCGCCGATGAGTGCCACCAGCGCCTGCTTGCCGGCGATGTGGTCCGGGTGGTTCAGGGTCGTGCCCACGGGGAAGGGATCGTCGGGATGCGCCCACTGGTGGGTGACGCCGGCGAAGGTTTGCAGGTTGGGGCCATAGGTCTGGAAGCCGTCGTATGGGCCGGTGCCGAGGCCTTGGCTGCCGAGATAGATCACGTCGTTGCGGATGGCCTTGGCGCTGGCGTAATCGAGCCCCCATCGGCGCACAATCGGGCCGCGCATGTTCTCCATGATGATGTCGCACTCGGCGACGAGCGTACGCGCAATCTCCACCGCTTCGGGATGCGTCATGTCCATCGCCAGGCTCTTCACGCCAAGATTGAGCTGGTTGAACGTTGGGCTGGCGTTGGCGACCTCGGAGTTGCGGCGCAGGAAGTCCACGTGAACGTGGGACTCGAGCTTGATGACTTCTGCGCCCAAGAGTGCGAGCAGCGACGCGGCTTCGGGAACCACGGCGCCGACGCCAAGCTCCAGAACGCGTACGCCGGCAAGGGGGAGGGCCGGATCGGCGTCGTCTTGTGGCGCTCGGATCGCTGGTTCCCGCGCCGTGAGCCCGCGTGCCTCCTCACCGTGTTCGTCGAGCGCGGGTGCCGGGGTAGGCGCCACATTCAGCGCTTTGGGTTCGAGCAGGAACGGTGTGCGCACCATCTGTTGTGCGCCGAATTCGGGATCGATGGTCTTCTCCAGGATGCCGCGAGCACGGGTGTGGGCGTCGGCCTGAAACTGTCGCAGCGAAAGCACCGGCGAGATGGTGAGCCCCAGCCTCTGCCCTTCGAGGAACGCCTCCTCCGTGGTCTTTGCGCGCATGAGTTCCTCGGTGAGGAGCTTGAGCGCATCGGCGTTCTCGGCGCGAAACTTGGGATCGACGAACGGCCCGGAAGCGAGCTCCTCCGGGCTCCCTAAGAGTTCCACCAATGCCCGCCACTGCTTCGGCGTGCCGGCAAGGCAGCGAGCGTAGCCATCCTTCGTCTCGTAGATGGGAAAGCCGTTCGGTCCAAGGCGCGCCGCCTGCGTGCCTTGCCCCACCGCGTGCGTTTCGTGGGAGTGCAGGATGCGCGTCCAGGGCGTGGTGGCGGCGGTTGCGGCCTCCTCAAGGGGTATCTCGTAGCGCACCGAACCGGCCCCGGCTCGGAAGCCCAGAAGACCGACTGCCGCCATCACCGCGGCGTAGGTGCCGGCGCCATCGTGCGCCAGCCACGAAGGCGCATTGCAAGGTGGCTGATGCGGCCAGCCACTCGAGGCCATGCCGCCACTCGCCGCGAAGGCGACGATGGAAGAGGTGCCGAGGCCAAGCCGATCCGTGACGGTGACCGCCACGGGCATCCGAGACTCGGCGACGATCTCGTGGAAGGCCGAGCCATCGGCGTCGAGCAGCACGTCCGCACCGTCGCAGAGGGCGAGCAGGGCGTCTCGGTCCGCCTCGGCCGAAGCATCGAACGCGACGCTCCGCTTGCCGGCGTTGCGTGCCAGAAACGCCATGCTGCCGCGGCTCGACTCTCCGGCTTGCGGCATTCGTGGCAGCCGCCGCCGGGTTTCCGCGCCTTCCGGCGGCTCCACGAGATAGACCTCGGCCCCCAGTCGAGCCCAAAGCGCCCCGGCGTATTCGGTCAGCTGGTGGCCAATCTCCACCACCCGAACACCCTCGAACAATCCGGCCATGCAAATCCCCTGCTCAAGCCGCATCTCTCGCGAGCAGTTTGTCGTATCCGTCGCAGTCACGGCAAGTGCTCGCGCGCCCCAAGGGCGCGTTGGCAGTTCGTTAGCAGTCTGTGGACTTGGCGGCGATGCACTCGGATGCTGGACAGGGCGACGCATGCGTCGCCCTTCTTCGGGTGGCCCTCCTCATGCGTAGTGCGTGAACAAGGCGGGGCCCTTTGGAGGGAAGGCGTCCTGCTAACGCGCCCGAAGGGCGCGCCCCTAGCGCCGATAGGCGCTTTCTCATTGCAACCCGCCATCAGCGCGCCAGAGGGCGCGCAGGGAAGGCAGGATGCCTTCCCTCCAAAGGACCCGCCCGTCACAAGTCCGGCAGGCTGCTAGCGTGAACTGCTGGCCTTCGTACTCTCGTTCGCTCGCAACAACCTTGCGCTTCTCTGGCGGCTCAGGCGTGGCCGCCCGAAAGGTTGAGGCCGACGACACCGGCGATGATCGCGGCGAGCGAGACCATCTTCACCGCGGTCATGGATTCGTCGAAGACGGCAATGCCGATGAGAGCGACCAGGGCCGTGCCGGCACCAGCCCAGATGGCGTAAGCGATGCCGATTTCGATTCGCTTGAGCGCTAGCGCCAGTAGATAGAACGAAACGACGTAGCAAACCGTGAGCGCGACTGTCCATTGCCAAACCTCGAAGCCCCGGGAGAGCTTCATGGCGGTGGTGCCGGCAACTTCGGCGACGATGGCGAAGGCGAGCAGAGTCCAGGCGTTCATGGGCGTTTACCTCTTTGTGGCGGGCAGCCGGTGGGGCTTTGCGTCTCGGCGAAGTCCCACAGGGCGATAGGACGACTTGTCCGTGTCGACGAGTCGAGGAATCGAGCTTTCCCACTCGAAAATGCGTGGTCTCGGCGCGCCATCGGTTACCACGTCAGTGTCCACGGGCGGTTCGCGCGCTTCTGAGTGAAGATTGCCGCTATCACTGTAAGCGTCCGTCAGCCCGGTACGGGCGAGGCGACCGATGCTCCGCCGGCGCAGAATGCCCGGCTGGGACCGTGGCTCCACGCCCAACGGCACCAGAACGACCGCGTTCCTTACCGGCCGTACGGAACGCTTACCTGTCACTTGGCTACTTGCATCACTGCAGAATAGTGAGTGGTTAGGTTGGTGGTGGTGTCCATCGGGTTGGTTCGCACGCTGGGTTGAACCGAACAGTTGTGTCGGCCCGACGCAAGACGGTCCCGCGTCTAGGCGACGCGTGGCACGAATCGGCACCAGGACGGGTTGCCGTCGCGGCCATCCGCCGACACGAAGCCCTGTGGTTTCGGCCTATGTGATCTTCCACACAGTATCGTATGCGGCGTCCGCGAGTTGAGCCTGTCGGGCCTCGATGTCCGCTTGGCTCCAAGTCATGCCAGAGGCTCGGATTCCGTCAACAAGAACCCTCGTAATGGGCAACTCGCTCCGATCGAGGACGTTAAGCTTCTCGGCCAGGCCGCCGTTACCGGCGAGGGAGTTGATCCGCTTGTCAACGAGGGTGAGGTTGCCCAGGAGGTTGACGTAGGGTGCCACGTCCCGCTTCGATAGGCCCCATCCCTTGGCCGGACTCTGAGGCAGAACATGCTCGGTGTTGACGTTGTACGGGTCGATCATGAGTTCGTTGGTCGCCCCCATGCGAGTGTTGACGGCATCGAGGATGTACCTGACGAAGTCGCGCCCCTGTTGGGAGTTCTTCTTGTAGCTGATGCTCATGAAGGCCTCTTTGAAAACCTCGCGCGCAGGCAGCAGGGCGACGAGTGCGTTCCTGAGGCTTGTCAGGACGCTCTCGACCGCAACGCGCCGGTCGTTGGAATCTTGTGCCTGTACCGCCTCGTGTAGCCTCTTCGCGTGTTCGCTGTAGACCTTCTCGCATTTGTTGATGGGCTGCCGGGAGACCGCGGAGTACAGGAACGTAAACCGCTCGATCGTACCCACGATGGACCGGGGATTCAGTCCGAGTCTGTCTAGGTTGCTGAACAGGCGGACCAGGAATATGTAGGAGATCGTGTAGTTCATGCGCTTGATGGCGAGGAGCGAACGGTAGGTGTCGGGATGGATACCTCTGGTCATCCAGTCGGCCTCGTGGCAGACGTAGAGGTCGTTGAAAATCTCCGCGTCCCCACGCAGGTCGTCGAGAAGGCCTTGCCAGTCGGTAGTGCCCTGCTTGATCATGCGGAAAAGCCGCTTTTCGGGGCAAGGCTTGTTCTTGGAAATCCAGTAATAGCGGATGAAGCGCTTGAGTTCGGTGCCGGTTTCCTGGATGTCGGCACGCATCTCCTCCCAAGTCTCTTTGGCCTCGTCCTTGTCGTCCGCGACACGGATCTTCTTGAAGACTAGGTTCTTGAGCAAGTCCGCGACGGATAGGTCGACACCTCGGGCATTGGTGGTCTCGAAGATCTCGTAGGCCTCCTCCTCGGAGTCGATGCGCACGTGGATGACGATTAGCGTCTCGAGCTTTTTGCGGATGGTCTTCAGCGACTCGAGCTTCTGTTCATTGGTGGGCTGTTGATCGAGGAGTTCGTTGACCTTCCCGAAGAAGAACGAGTAGTTGCCCTTGATCCTGCGCTGTTCGGCGGTGCTGTCTTCGGCGGTGCGGATGTTCGCGTTGGGCGTTTGTACGTAGTCGCCGAAGAACGGTTGTGTCGTGTCGCCGCAAAGGATCCGGTAGTCCTGATTTCCGTGGCGGTCCTTTAGGGCGATCTCGAACTCGTGGATGAGCTTAGACAGTTCGGGGTCGTACATCGAAGCGATGTCCCTCAGCACTGCCTCGAGGATGGTGATGGAGAGGAGCCGTTGTTGGCCGTCGATGACGTCGATGTAGTTGTCGCTTTGCTGGTGCTCGTAGTTGAAGATCATCGACCCGACAAAGAGGGCCTCCTCTTGCAGCAGGTCGTTCCAGAACTCCTTGACGTCGTCCTCGCCCCAAGCGTACGGCCGCTGGTAGCGGGGGACGCGGAATCGGACGTCGTTCGCGAAAAGGACGTCCTTCATCTGGCGGTCTTCTGCCTTGAATGAGAGTTTTCGGTTCATAGGGTCCCTCCGAGGGGGATGGCGTACGGGCGAACCGCGGCGGGCGGGCGTCGGTGAGGCGGGGCTGTGGGCGGGCGCGGCGAGGGGATGGCACAGAATACCGCATGGTTGGACTCAACCACCAGTCGAGCGGCAAAGTGGGACCGACGGTTACGGTCGCTGATAATTGTCGTCCGCTCCGCTCTCAAGGCGCTGCCGCTCGCCGGCTGCGACGTAGTCGAAGTAGTCGACGCGCAATCTGGCCAAATCAACCTTTACGCGCTCCAACAGGCTGGGTTTCGCCGACTGGAGATCGTCGTATACGAGGAAGGTAACTTTGCGGGACCGCAGGTGGACCTTGATCAGGTCTATGGAGGTGGTGTCGCCGAACAAGCGGAGCGCGCAGCCGACGTAGATCCGGACGAGGGGAAGACACTCGCCGAGGACGGATTGGTGGAAGGTCAGGTGGTGCCGTTCCTCGAGGTGGCCGATACCGAGTTCGTCGTGGCAGAAAAGCGCCGCCTCGGCGACACGCTCCGCGTCGCCGGCCGCGAATAGTGCCCGTTTGCCGGCGGCTCGCGCCCTAGTGATGCTGCCGAAGAAGTGCGCGACGTCGCGCTGCAGGCGCCCGGGCAGTTCGCGGTAGGGCCGGTGACGAGCGAAATGGCCGAGGGCGAAATAGACGAGGAGGTCCTCCTGGCGACCGACTGCCGCCGCTTCGAGCTGCTCAGTTTCGTAGAGACGGCTCACCCAATCGTGCACACGTCGACGCGAGCCGAGGGTCGCGATTAGTGCCTGCGCGGAGGGGCACTCGTCGGCCACCGGGGGCCGGCCCAGTTCGAGCGCTCTCAGCCAGTAAGCGTCTATCTGGGCGCGGTTGTCTTCGATTAGGCGGGATACCGCCGTGTCTTCGGGCTCGCGCCGCAGCAGCCGCCATTCGCGGCGGACCTGCTGGCGGGCAAGTAGGAACAGCTGCTCGTCGGCCAGGTCGCGGAAGACAAGGCAGACACCGGGCGCGACCGGGATTGCGTTGGCACCCAAGGTCGACTCGACGTAGGCGCGGAACTCCTCCTGGGCGAAGTACTTCTGGAAGGTATTTCGTTGCGTGATGACGCCATCGCGAAAGCCGGCGAATTGGGCGCGCTTGCTCTGGTATCCGAGCATGACGCTCACCACCAGCGCCTGGCGAGCGAGCGCGAAAGCCGCCTTGAGGGCATCGCGTCGCTCATCCGCGTCTTCAATGACGTTGAGCACGAAACCGAGGTTGACGATGTCGGCGCGAATGCGAGCATCGTCGGGGCGGAACGCGGGGTCCCAGCCGTTGGCGTCGACGCCCATGGCGCGTAGGAGGCGCACGTCGTCCCCTTGGCCGCAGCCGTAGTCGAATAGCGTGCGGCTGCCGTCGAGGAAGCCCAACGCGAGCAGGTGCTGCATGGGCGAGGACAGCTCCCGTCGCGGCAGCGCAGTGCGCTGTCGGTCGATGGACTTACTCACCAACCGACGACCTGGCCGCGCTCGAGGCCAAGGCCGACATCGGCCAAAGCCCGCGACCAGCCGTCGACCGTTCCGATCCGCCGGGGATCGGAGAACGCGCCCCTTGCCTCAAGGCGGGCGGTCAGATCAGCGGCGGGCGCTACCAAAGGATGGCAGGCAGGGAGAAGCAGTTCCTTGCGGTGGAGGATCGGTGGATTGTCGCGGCCGCGGTAGTCGACTTGGCGGGCAACGCCCGCTGCTATGTCGATGGCCAAAGAGTGGGCGAGGACCGGAAAGGCGTTGGCAAAGTCATCGTACGTGAGGAAGCTGACCCGAGAGGGTGGCTGAAGCTTGACGACGTTGTAGTCGGGTGAAGCAGCGGCGAAGCGGTCCCAGGTCGTACTCAGGCTCTCCGCGATGCCGGGCCGCCTTCGAACGAGGTCGAGATGAAAGTAGCTGGTTGCGCGGAGGTGCTTGCCTCGACCCGTTGCGGTCAGCAGGGCGCGAAGGCGTGTGACGTCGAGATAAGAAGGACTGTCCACGCCGCAAGGTCGCTACTTCAGGGCGCCCAGATCCTCGAGGGAGCGCACGTGGCCCATCTTGTGCAACCCGGTATCGATATGGCTGGCGATGACGAGCCCGGGGTCGCGGACGTCGCCGGCGATTTCGACATAGCGCACCAATAGCAGTTCGTAGAGCTCCTGATGCTCGCCGAACAGCGTGGGTGCGTTGAACTCCTGTCCCGCCAGGTCAGCGGGCGCCTGCGCGATGCGACGCACGTCGCGAGCGGACAGCAGGAAGGCGAAGCGGCTGAGGATGTTAGGCGTCAGACCGGTTCTGGATTTTAGGTACCTCAGGCGACCGGTCGCACGCTCGGAGATCCGTAGTCTATGGGGGATCATCCTGCACCCCCAGCCGAAGCGCGCGACCGCCAGAAGTAGCCTTCGTGGAGGCTCGAGGCCTGCTCGGCATTGTCGTAGCAAATCTCGAAGGCGTGGCTGACCCATGGGGAAAGCGCCTTGTAGTAGGACTCGTCGACCTCTACGTCGGTCGACAACAGCATGACTTGGTGGCTCGCCCGGGGAAAGTAGTTAGTGACGAGATTCGACCGGTGCTGGGAGTCGAGACGGCCGAGTGGCGTATCGATGACGACTGGAAGGCGACGACCTGAAGTCCGCGCCAACGCATCGAGCATGGCAATAGCGTAGATTTGCTTCTCGCCAGCGGAGAGCTGCGCCTTGCGCAACTCACGCCCCTCCCGGTTGAGCAGCTTGACGCTGAAGCTCAGAGGATCAATGAGGGCGTTGGCCAGCAGGTCGTCCTTGCGGGCGAGTTCCTGGAAGGCCGCACCGAACTCGTACTCAAGCTCGGAGATCGTCCGCTGCGCCTTGATTCGGCGGAAGTCCTTGAGCAGGCGGCGCGACCGCTCGGCGTACTCGATTGGCTGGGCGATCTCCTCCTGAGCGGACCGCGCGGCGTGCATGTCCCGCAGCGTGCGGGCCTTGTCGATCGCGAGTCGGTAGTGGGTCTTTAGCTCGCGCTTGCGTACCGCGACCTCCACGGCGGCCTTACGGGTCTCCTTGGCGAGTTCGGCCAGTTCGGCGACGTCGTCCGCCAGCGTTGCCTCGTCCGGGGCCTGCTCGAAGCGGAGCGTGACGGCGTCGAGTTCACTCTGGGTAGTTTCGATGGTCTGGAGCAGGCGCTGAACCCGCGCCTCGGATTCCGGAATGGCGTGGCGGATGGCTTGTTCCATGCGGCCAAGCGCGCGGTGGCTGACGTCGAGCCGCGTTTTGGGGGATGCTACCGGTCTCAGGGCGGCGTCGAGCAGGCGGTCTATCGTATCGCTCGCGGAGCCGTCGAGCTCGGCCTTGACGGTCGTGGCGAACGACACAAGCAAATCGTTGGCGTCTGCCTGGGAACGGGTGACGAGGCTGTGCGCCGCAGCCTCGAAGGCCGGAACAAGCGCTTTGCGCGCCAGCCCCAGGGGATAGATGCCAGCGAGTTCATCTCGCAGCCCGCGCTCGGTTTCCTTTACGGCGTCGGTCAGTGCGGTGGCCTTATCCCGCCAAGACTCACGGGAGACGCCCCAGTCGCCGCCGCGCTCGCTGAGGCGGAGATCCAGGCGGTCGTGCTCGGCAACGAGGTCGTCGAGACGCCCCTGGGCGTGGGTGAGTTCTTCTTGTTCGGCGTCGATCGCGCGAAGCGACTCGTCATACTCGGACTGGATCCGGTCGAGTTCCTCGCTTGCATCGTGTTGGGCGCCGTTGGCGCTCTGGCGCAGCATGTAGACGCGCAGGTCGCCGCGCAGACGTTCGACCAGATGCAGGCCCAAGAGCTGCTGGATGGCGTCGCGCAACGCGCGGCCGGTCTCGTCTTCAGCGAGTTCCGCGATCTTCTCGCCGTCAAAGAAGAAGAGCTCCGAGACGCCGATCGGCACGAGTTCGTTAAGGAAGCCCTGGCAGGCTTGTGCGGACAGCGCGAGCGGGCGACCGTCCTGGAGAACCGAAAGCTCCTCCCGCACCTGGTGCCCCGTGGTGGACCAGGCGCGGCGCACGCTGTAGTGGGACTGTTCGCCGAGCTTTCCGTACACGAAGTCGATCTCAACGAACGCTTCGTAGCTGCGGATCATCAAGGCGGAGGAGGCGTGGATGCTCTCGCGCAGGAACAGGTGGTAGGCGCTCTTCGACGTGCCCATGCCGAGGGCGTGCCGCCCGTATAGCGCTAGCTTGATCGCGAGCATAAGGGTCGTCTTGCCAGCGCCGTTGAGACCACCGAACAGGATGATCGGCCGCTCCTTCCGGTATCGGACGCGAGGCGCCAGTTCGATGACATGCCGGCCTCGGTAGGCTCGGAAGTCGGTAAGGGTCAGACGTTCGAGAATCACGCGTCGTCGCCATCGTCGAGCGCGCCAAGCGCTTCTTGAAGCCGGTCGATCTCGTCCTGGAAGCCGCCGTCGCGCTCGCGCTCGCCCTGCTCGAGTACCACGTGGAGCGGCTGCCATTCCTCGGTCAGGATCGACCGAATGCGTTCTGCCATACCGCGGCGCCTCGCGAGGCCGTCCATGGACAGCTCGAGGTCGAGAAGCTTACGAACCAGTGTGGGCGGCACGTCATGCTTGACACCGAGGTCCGCGAGGACCTCCTCGTCGGCGCTGGTAAAGGTACCAGCGTCGTGGTGCGTCCAGTCGAGATCCTCGCCGAAGACGCGCCGATAGATCGCCGGAAGGTGGTCGGCCCAGTCTGGCTCGTTGGGGTCGTTCAGCCACTCGCGCCGGATGTGGTGGAGTTCCTGGCCGGTAACGAGTTCGATGTCGTGTCCAGCCGCGCGCAGTTCTCGCTGGAGCACGAGCAGGCGCTCGAGCCACTCGCGCCGATAGCGCATCCAGTACGGGCCAGGCACATGCTTGCGAACGCGGTTGCCGTCGCCGTCGTCCTGGATGCCGCCACGGGCGAACGACACCTTGCCCGTACGCCGACGGTAGTTTCGGAATTCGCGCTTGCGGTCCGGGCGGGTGGTCTCGGCCAGGAGATTGCGGAACTCGAGCAACGGCTTCATCCATGCCTCGCCCTGCTCGACAAGGCTCTCCATGGCCTTGTCCTTGGTGACCACGGTGCAGGTCCAGCAGCCGAAGCGCGAGTTGCCGCACGACGGGGTGCTGGTGTCGATGACGATGGGGCACTCGCCGGCGTTGGAGCCGCGGTAGAGGTCCAGCAGCGCGCGGTTGTCGCCGCCCCACGGCCGCGGCGCCGACATCAGGTACTCCCACACCTCGTCCGCGGTCCAGTCGTCGATCGGCGTGTAGACGTAGGCGTTGGGCAGCGACGTGTGCCGGCCCAGGCGCGAGCCGTTGACGCGGTGTTTGGCGATAACCTGTGCACGCGTGGCGCTCTCGGCGCTGCGGGCGCCTAGCACGACAACGGCCTCGCCGTACTCCGCCACCTTGTCTAGGATGAATGCGTTGACGGGGTTGATCTTCATGCGCTCGGTACACCAGCGGAACGCCTTGGTCGGGGCCGGGTAGCCCCTACCGAGCAGGTTCACCCAGAAAGTCTGGTTCTCGGCGGGTGTGACCTGGTGCGTTTCGAGGGGGACGTCGGCGGCCGCCGCCGTCCGATCAAGCGTCGCGAGTGTCTGGCCGAGGAGGTCGACGACGACGGGCGTCTCCACCAACGTGTCAGAGGAAACGATGAAGATGCGCTTGTCGCGTTTCCCGGCAGGTAGGGAGAGTACGGCCGCGTAGACGAGCTGCAAGACGGCAGTTGAGTCCTTGCCGCCGCTGAAGCCGATGACCCAGGGCCGGTCGTCCTCAAGGTAGAGGTCCCGGATTTCGCCGATGAGGTCCTTGAGTGGGCGGCCTGCCGGCGCGAGTGCATCGGCTTGCTCCCACGCGGACTTGTAGAGGAACGATTCAGCCACCGTCGGCGTCCATGTCCCGTTCGAGGGCCTGTTCTTCGGCGGTGAGATCGAGCTCCATGCAGGTCTTGAGCAGGATGGCGGTGCGCCGGATGTTGGTCTTGGCCTTGCTGATCCTCCCATGCTGCATAGCCCGACCCTCCCAAAGCTCCTGGTTGCCGCGCGACCAGTCGATGCCCGCGAGCCGGCGGAGCCGGGCGCGCCAAACCCTAGGATGGGCGGCGACGAGATCGGCGCCGGCGGTGCCGATAGCGGACAAGGCGACGCCATGTGCGTGGATGGAGTCACGCCGGAGGTCTCCGGGGGCCACCTTGCGCTCTCGGGCGAGACGCCAGTCCGGCATAGCGTCGCAAACGGCTGACCAAAACGCCACCGCAAAATCGCGCTCGTCCGGTGTGATGGTGTCCTTGCGGCCCTTGCGCAGCAGTGCGCGGGTGGCCGACTTGATGCTGCTGAGGGTGAAGAGCTTCGTGCTCCGGTTCGAGAGGCTCGACCGCTCCATCTCGGTCATGCCCTTGAAACCATCGACAGTGAACGCGAGGTAGCGCGCGAGTTCCGAACTGGGGTCGCGCCGGTCGTAGAGCGTGCTCAGGGAGTCGCTGGGGCGGATGGCGTGCTTGTTAAGGTCGGCGAACATTTGCTGGCTGCGCTTGAGGCCCTGGTCGACGAAGAATATGACCGGAACGTGGTCGTCCCGTAGTTCCGGGCACTCTGTCAAGGCCTCTTCAACGGCTGCGCGGCGATGCTGGCCATCATTGATGAGAAGGCGAGCGTCCATGGGGAGCTCCAATGTGCCGATCGTCTCCCGTCCGTTCCCGCTGCCCACAGGCGTGAAAGCGACGGACTGGTCGACCGAGGCTGTCAGGGCCGAGACGACGTAGCTGGTCCGGTTCTGTACTAGGTATCTGGCAATCTCGGGCACGCGGTGGCGGTTGAGCGTCCGCTGCGCACGAAGTTCGGGAGGAACTTCGTCGTCGTCGAAGACGAAGAGCTTGGGGAGCAGGCGCATCGGGCACATCGCCACGTAAAACTCGGCACCGGCCTGAGCGCCCCTCAAGGCAGGGAAGGTGTGGTTGAAGCCGTCCATGCGCCATTGGAAGTGATTTTCGGAAGAAAATAGCGTCCGACGGCTTGTATGTCAATATTTTCACGTCCTGGGTTGTCAACACTGGCGGTAGTAGCGTCAGCCGGCTGGGGGGCCAGGATAGGCAAACGCCCAGGCAGCGTGTAAGGTGCGTCGCTGGTCTGTCAGCGGGGGAACGGTTGACAACGCAGACGGTAGGCGAGTCAGCGATTGCAGGCGGGGGCGTGGCCGCTCCTGCGAGTCTCTCGGCGCTGAAGTCGCACTACCGGACCGGCGTGGACGACCTAGCAGGCGAATTCTTCGGGCCGTGCGTACAGGAGGCCGTGCTCTACCGGCGGGCGGCGGGCTATTTCTCCAGCACAGCCTTGCTGACATGGATGGATGCGCTTCCCCGGCTTGTGCGGGGTGACGACGTGCAAGTCCTGCTGATTGCCGCGCCGGAACTGAACTCGCAGGACAAGGCGGTGCTTCAGGAACTCGTCGCGGAAGAGAGGCGTGCCGAGTATCGGCGGATGGTAGTCGACCGGATGCTCGAGGAGATTGTGGTCCTAGCGGAAAACCCTGCGGACGACGGCACCAGGGCCCGCGTTTTCGCGTGGCTCGTCGCAAACGGGCGTCTAGACATCCGGTTCGCGTTCCCGAAACACATCGAGGCGCCCGGCATCTTTCACGAGAAAATGGGGGTGTTCGACTTCGCGGACGAAGCCCGGGTGGCGTTCACGGGCTCCGCGAACGAGACATTGGGCGGGCACCGGCTGAATTACGAGTCGATCGACGTGTACCGAAGTTGGGTCGCCGGGGATGCCGAGCGCGTCAGGACCAAGGCCGCCCAGTTCGACGAGGCCTGGGAGAACGATGCCGAAGGTCTTGATGTCGAGCGGCCCAGCGCCGAGACGGTCGCGAGGCTGCGCGCAAGGGCACCCCGGAAACTGCCGCGCAGCCGCGTTTCGCAACCGACAGGAGGATCGGAGGACAGACGCTGGCGGCACCAGGAAGAAGCGGTCAAGGCGTTCCTCGAGAAGCGGTCCGGAGTGCTGGAGATGGCGACCGGAACCGGCAAGACCCGGACGACGTTGAAGATTCTCCAACGGCTGATCGAGTCGAGGGAACTGCAAGGCGCAGTCGTAGCAACGGACGGCACGGACCTGCTGGACCAATGGGCCGGGGAACTGGACGACTGGACGCTGCGGTCGCAACGACCGTGGCTGGTCTACCGGCAGTACGAGCGGCACAGGGAAGTGGGCGAGTTTGCACTGGGTCCAGAGGGAGGGATTCTCGTGATCTCCCGGTCTCAACTCCCGAAGGCGCTCCGGCGCATCCCACAAGCGGCGATGGGGGGGATGCTCGTGGTGCACGACGAGGTTCACGGCCTTGGTGTGCCATCCCTTGTCACCTCTCTCAAAGGGAAACACCTACCATTCCGCTGGCGTCTGGGGCTGAGCGCGACACCCGAGCGTAGTTACGACGAGGACGGCAACCGCTTCATCCTCGAAGAGATCGGGCCAACAATCTATGAGTTCCCTCTAGAGGCGGCGATCGCCCGTGGGGTTCTGAGCGAGTTTGACTACGTACCGCTCCCTTACGAGTTGACAGACGGAGACCGCAAACGGATTACTGGGGTGTACGCGCGTCGCGCGGCCCGTAAGCGGGAAGGGGATCCGATGTCGAACGAGGAGTTCTGGAACGAACTGGCGAAGGTCTACAAGACGGCGGAGATGAAGCCGCAGGTGTTCACCGAATATCTGGAGGAACACGCTGAGCTGCTCCGCGACTGCATCATCTTCGTCGAGACGAAGGAGTACGGAGACGGGCTGCTGGAAAGCTTGCACGAACACACCACGAAGTACCGCACGTACTACGCGGAAGACGACCGTGAGCATCTGGAACAGTTCGCGCGCAAGGAGATCGACTGCCTGATCACGTGTCACAGGATCTCTCAGGGCATCGATCTGCGCTCGCTCCGAACGGTGGTTCTGTTCGCATCGGCGCGGTCGAAGCTTGAGACCATCCAACGGATCGGGCGCTGTCTGCGAGTTGACCCAGACAGACCAGGCAAGCGGGCCTTGGTCGTGGACTTCGTTCGGGACAACGGCCCGAGCGCGGGCGACGGTGAGATTCCGAGCGCTGACGAAGAGAGGCGGGACTGGCTGACGTCCCTGTCGAGAGTGAGGAGAACAGAAAATGCTTGACCCGGCGCTTGAGGAGTCATTGGCGGAAACAATAAAAGAGGCCGGGCAGCCGGAGACCGTTGCCCGACGACTGACGGCCTGGCTGAGGCGGATGGCCCAAGGCTCGCCGGTGGAGGAGGATGAGGCGAGGTTCCTGACGGCCGTGTTCGAAGTGCTTGATCTGGAGGACGAGGATGCGGATTGAGATCGCAGGATGGGAGAGCGAAGGGCTTCGGTGCCCAGATGTCTCCGTGGATCTTCGCCGCGACGGACGTGTACCCCGGGTGTCACTGGTACAGATGCCGAACGGCACGGGCAAGACCACTACGCTCGAACTCCTGAACGCGGCGCTGAGCGGTTCGGCCCAGAAGTGGCGACCCGAGCAGGTGCGTGCGTACCGCAGGGGACGCGAAGGCGCCGCGGGACGATTCAAGGCGAATCTGTTGGCGGACGGCAAGCCGTTGGCGATCGAGCTACTTCTTGACTACAGCACGGGTCAGGCGAGCTATCGGTCGACCAGTCCGGGAAGCGGTGGCATCGTGCCGGTGTATCGCGTTCCACCGTCAATGGATCGCTTTTTCAGGCCGGAGTTCCTAAGACTGTTCATCTTCGACGGCGAGTTCGCCGGACGGCTGCTCGACGGTGGGCAAACAGAGGCCGACCAGGTCGTGGACGCGCTTTGCCAAGTCTACTTACTGAAGGACGCGGCATCGTTTGCACGCGACTACTGGGAAACCGAGTCGAGGGCGGATACGACACGGACAGAAGCGGGCTTGGGGAGGTTGCGAGACAAACGCGACCGGCTGGTGGCGCGGGAAGCCAGGGTCGCGGACGAACTGGACGGGGCGAAGGCGGAGATCGGGGCGTTGAGCAAGGCCGTGGGCGAGCTTCGCGAAAAGATAAGGCAGAGAATCGATAACGTGGCCGAGACAAGGGGTCAGCGTGACGAGGCCGAGTCGGAGCGGGGAGCCGCGCAGAGCGATGTGGCGGAAAGACGGGCGAAGCTGATGACCGCGCTACGCCTACCGCACGCGATTCACCCCGAACTGGCCGGTCGGCTGAAGGAACTTCGGGACAATCTAGACCGTGTGCGACTGCCGGAGAACACGTCGGCACAGTTCTTCGAGGAGCTCGTGGAGGAGGAAGACTGCATCTGCGGCAGGCCGATGGACGAGGCGGCCAGTGAGGAGATTCGGGCGAGAGCAGAACGGTACCTCGATGCGGACGACTCGGGAGTCATCAACGCGCTGAAGCAGGACATCTCTCGCTACACGGAAGATCCGGGGGATGCGAAAGAGGACGCAGGATACGAACGGGTTGTACGCCTGCGGAAGGAACTCACCGAGGCCGTACGCCGGGAATGGCTGGCGGGCCAGCGCGTCCGCGTGCTCATGGACCGCCTAATCGAGGCGGGCGACAAGGAACTAGAGGCCTGGCAGGCCGAAGTTGCCTCGAAAGAGGAGCGGGCTAAGGAATGTCAGCGATTGGTGGATGAAATCGAGGGCCTCGGCGTCGGTGACCCGAACGCCGAGAGATCCAAGCGCCTGCGTGTCATTCGCCGGGAGATTGGCAAGCTGAACGACCGGATCGCGCAGATCGAGGGTACGGTTCGGCTGCGCAGTCAGACCCAGTTAATTGCTTCGCTTCTGGACGACGCGACGGAACGAGCGCGGACGACGATCAAGGCGGAGCTGCTGGAGGAGTGCAACAGCCGCCTGTCGGTGATCCTCGAGAACGACCCGCTGACGATCGACAGGATTGATCGTTCGATCCGTCTTCGAGGTCAACGCGGGGCGAGCGCAGGGCAGACGCTCGCGATCGGCTATACGTTCCTGATGAGCGTATTGAACCGGGGGCAGAACGACTTCCCGCTCGTGGTGGACAGTCCCGCCGGCCCTATCGACAAAGGGGTGCGGCGACGGATCGGGCAGCTGCTGCCTACGTTGTGCAGCCAGTTCCTCGGCTTCACCATCAACACAGAGCGGGAAGGCTTCGTCGACGCTCTCGAGTCCACGGTCGACGAGATCGCTTACCTCACGCTGTTCAGGAAGACGCCCGGTACTCGACGTATGATGGATGCCCTGCCGCAAAGCGGGTACACGGAAACGGACAACGCAGTACTGGTTGAGGACCGGGGATACTTCCTCGGCTTCGATATCGAGGAGGAGGAAGAAAATGCCGTTCAGGCTTCGTGAGGACGCCGAACGCTGGTTCAAGGAGCTGGACGGGAAGGAGCCCGCGAAGACTAAGTTCGACCTGTACTACTTTTGCTTGGTGGCCGGACTCGCGAGCGGACGGACGAGCGACCCGTCCGCCTTCGGGGCGCGGGAGATCATCGACGAGTTCATCCAGGACTACCAACCGGCCCAAAACCTACTGATCGGACTGCTGGTCACGGCGGAGGTCCGGCTGAGCGGCATGGACCTCAGCGAAAAAGCAGCCGTTCGGGGGGTGTTCAAGCGCTTAGTGACGCCGGGGTCCAAGACTCAGCTTACCGACGAAGGAATGCGCTGCATGAACGCGTATGCGAGCGGAGGGTATGACTATTTGGCCGAGTCCAGAGATAGTGCGCCGGCGTCGCCGGAGGAGTTCATTCGAGATTTCGTTGGCTTGGTTGATGGCGCGGTCGCCGGACCCGGCAGTGGGAGTTGATGGAATGCCGAGAAGGAACGGCGCGCACCAGTAAGGCAAGGACATGCCAGCAAGAGATTCAATCAAGGCGTTGCCGACCAAGGCATTCTTTGTGGAGATGCTAGTTCGCGATATTCCGGTCGAAAACGCGGTTCTGGACCTCGTGGACAATTGCATTGACGGGGCGAGAAGGCTCCGGCCCGAGGAAGGCGCCGAGTACTCCGGTTTGACTGTGACGGTCAAGTTTGACCGGGAGAGGTTCCTGATCGAGGACAACTGCGGCGGCTTCGATGTAGCCAAGGCGGAGACGTACGCGTTCCGGTTCGGTCGACCTAGCGACGCTGATGCCACGCCACACTCCATCGGCCAGTTCGGCGTCGGTATGAAGAGAGCTCTGTTCAAGTTTGGGAGGTACTTTGAGGTCAGTTCGACCACACCTAAAGAGCGTTGGTCGATGCACGTGGATGTGGCGGAGTGGCTGGCGGACGAAGAAGGATGGACATTCTCTTTCGACGACGTGACGCCTGGTGAGTTTGGCCCCGATGAGTTGGGGACGAGGATCGAGGTGCGAAATCTGCGCTCAGAAGTGGCAGCGAGATTCGCGTCCCCACGCACCGACCGCCAACTGGCTGAGATGATTCGGTCGCACCAAGGGCAGTTCCTGGCGCGCGGGTTGCGCGTGACCTTCAACGGCAGGGAGCTGTCTGCTGCGGACCTCAGCGTGCGATCGGGCGGCAAATTCAACCCGGGCATCGAGTCGCTCATGTTCGACGAGGGCTCAGGCGCACCGGTGACGATAAAGCTGATCGTGGGAGTGTCAGATCCGAGCCCGGCGAAGGCAGGGTGGTATGTCGTGTGCAACCGACGGGTGATCGTAGCCGCGGACCGGACGGAACTTACGGGGTGGGGTACGGCGGGGGAGTCGCGAGGGCTGCCGAAATATCACAATGACTATGCGAGGTTCCGCGGCGTGGTTTTCTTTGACTGTGACGATGCTGGCAAGGTGCCTTGGAACACGACGAAGACGGGGTTGGACGACGCCGCGACGGTGTGGCAACAGGCATACGATCGGATGATTGAACACTCGCGGTCGGTGTTCGAGTTTTTGAACGAGCTCGCCAACGATGTCGCAGAACACGGAGGCGAGCGGTCGAGGTTGTTGAAGGCGTTGACGGATGACACAGTGCTCACCGATGTCGGGGAGTTTGGGGCAGTAGACCAGCGCTTCGAGTGGGACAAGGAGCCACGAAAGCTCGCACCGAAGACAATTGGCATCCACTACTGGCGGGAGGAAAGCAAGATCGAAGCGCTAAAGGGGATTCTCGGCGTTGGATCAGCTAAGGCTGTGGGTGAGAACTCTTTCGACTGGATGTACCGGACGAGAGTTGGAGACGATGAGTGACGCAGAGTTATCGACTTGTTGATTACTCGCTGCGGTCGGGAAAGTTCGCGGAGCGGAAGATGCTCTCCGAGTTGGTGTCGCGCCTCAGGCCGTTCGCGCCGGTGCAGGAGTATGTTTACGTCGGGTTCGGATCGATCTGGTTCGCAGATTGCGTTCTATTCCACAAGGCCTTAGGCATCCGCGAGATGATCTCGATAGAGCGCGTGCTGGCCCACGCGGAACGGTTCGAGTTCAACAGGCCGTTTGCGAACATCGACTTGCGGTTCGGAACGGCGGCGGAAGAGCTGGTGAACCTAGACTGGAGTAGGCGCCAGATCGTGTGGTTGGATTACGACGATCCGCTCTCGCTTGGCATCCTGGGTGACCTGCGAACGGTTGCGAACAGGGCGGGGAGCGGCACCATGCTGGCGGTAACCGTACAGGCAGAGCGGCTCTTTCGCGGTACGTCTGACGATGACGACCTCGAACCTATCGAGACGCCGGGGGCATTTCGCGATGAGTTCGGCGACTCTCGCACACCGGCAGATCTCGCGTACGAGGATCTCACGGGCTGGGGATTGGCGAAGACGACGCGAATGGCGGTTAGAGAGGAGATTGAGCACGGCCTATCGCGCCGTCGACAAGGGATGCGAGATGGCGGGGGGTTGGCATTTCGACAGGTGGCGGCCTTCGAGTACAAAGATGGGGCTAGGATGACGACGATCGTAGGCGTCTTTGTCAATGCTGACGAGGAGGCCAGCTTCGACGCATGCGGCTTCGAGAAGCTGGGATATTACCGTGCCACCATGGACTCCGTCGTACGAATCAGCATACCGAAGCTGACGCCGAGAGAAATGCGGCATCTAGAACGCCTCCTACCGGGAGAGCCCACCAAGGAGGAACTTGGAGCCATACCACCTTCTGATGCGCGGCACTACGGCGGCTTCTACCGCTACCTGCCGAACTACGCATCGTTTGAACCTTAAGCCCAGACTTATGCGGAATGGGGCGACAGGCGAAGGCAAAATGAAACTGCACTATGAAGTAAAGGAGAAAATGGTTTCTCTCGCGGGCGCGTGCTTCTGGTACTGGGACAGCTTCTACAGCTTTCTCGACTCATCAGGGGTACCGAGTGCAATTCGGCGTCGGTATCCGAGGGAGTCATTCAACAAGTACCAGACCATGCGGAATGTCCTCGAGAGTCTGGAAGAGGCCGGAAGGGAGGATGTAGTCAACGCGTTGGTTTCGAACTTCCACCGGCTCAGAGGGGCAGTGGACCGGGACTCGCTGGACGTAGCCAAGGCTAGGGAGATGCTGGAAGAGTTCCGACAGATGGTGGGCCAGGATCCCCTTGATGCCGAGATCGCCAGGAGGGGACGCCAGAAGAAGCGGGAGGCAAGGAGTAGGTCGATTGATAGAGTGCGCAGTCGGCGGCGGGACCTGGCTGGTATGGACAGGAAATTCACAGAACTCACCATTTCGAAGAGCGTCAATGCGCAGAAGCGAGGCTTTGAGTTAGAGCGCCTGTTCTTTGACCTGCTTGTCCACTTCGAGTTCGAGTGTCGTCGACCATACCGCGGTGTGGGGGAGCAGATCGACGGGCACCTTCGTTACGAGAAGTTTGACTACTTAGTTGAAGTGAAATGGACCAAAAAGCTGGCGAGCCAAGCCGACCTATCCGTTTTCGACGGGAAGATTCGAGGTAAGGCTCAGAGCACGCGGGGTTTTTTCCTTTCGGCGAATGGATTCGATGAACATGCTATTGATAGGTATTCGGGGGATGCACCGCGAATCGTCCTAATGACAGGGGAAGACCTTGCGCTCGTTCTCAATGGCCGGATGACGTTTGACGACGGGATGAAGGCGAAGGTGGACGCGATTGTCAGGAAAGGCCGAATACTGCTTCCTCTCCGAGAGGTTGCGGCTTGAGGGTTCGTTTTGCTGAGAGAACCCAACTTCCCCCCTTGGCTCTCAAAGGGGTCCATTGCGTCGCGTGGCAAGTAGCAGCTTCAGCCGCCTTGGGCAGCATGGGATGGGCCTGACGCTGAAATCTGATAGCGAGGGTCACCCCAGAGCGTCCTGCGGACAGGATTCGGCCTTGTAATCCCCCGGTGGTCGCCAAGCGCCTCCGTGACGCCTTACGACCTAGTGGGTCCACCGCAGAGTCGGCTAGGATGTTTCGAGGTCAAAACAAGATGGGCTGGTCGATGGTGAGCAGCCGAGCGCGGGGGCATGTGTTGAGGATTCCGGCCAGAGAGCCGTTGCTGATGGTGCACGGCTTCACAGCTCGCGGTCGCGTTCTGGCAAAGTACTGGACGATGGGGATCCGCTGGAATCGACTGTACAGGGATGGCTTGGGCTGGGGCAAGAAGCGTTGGCCGCAGGCAACGGTTCTTGTGACGCCTCGGCGTTAGCCGACAATCGCATATGGTATGGCCTCCTGTGGTCGGTTGAGGTTGGCGATGGCTGGCGAGGACAGTTTGTATGTGGGCATTCGCGGGCATGTGGTGCGGGTGCGCAAGCGCGACGGCGAGGAGCTTTGGCGGACGAAGCTGAAGGGTGGCTCCTATGTCAACGTGGTGGTGGAGCCGGATGGCCTCTTCGCCTACACCCAGGGCGTGCTTTACGCCCTGGATGCCCTGAGCGGTGCGATTCGCTGGCAGAACGGGCTGCGGAAGCTTGGCTACAGCCACGCGATCGTGGCGTCCGCGAACCAGACGCCGGTAGCGGTCGCGGCGATTGCCCAGGCGGCGGCGCAGGCAGCCAACGCCGGCGGTGGTTCGAGTTGATCCGCGGCAGAGTCGCCTATGCCCTCGGGAAGCTTGCCGTTCAGTCTTCGGCTTCGACGCGAACGAGGCGAAACTGCACCGGGTCGTAGAAGCGCTCGATGAAGGCGTTGATGTCGCTGAGGGATAGCGCGGCTGCGCGAGTGGGGAGGCTCTCGAAAAGACCCTCGGGGAAGGCGAGCCGCCGCTCGGTGAGATGTTCGGCCAGGATTCGGCGGGGCGTCTGGCGTTGGAACAGGCGCCGGCCGGTTAGGTTGCCCACCGCGTCGTTGCGTTCGTCCTCTGTGATGCCTTCGGCATGGAAGGTGGCAAGCGTGTCGCGGAAGATGCGCTCGGTGCGGTCGGCATTGGCGGTGTGGGTGAAGGTGCGGATGGTGTCCACGAGCGGACGGTGGATCGTGCCGTAGCTGCCTGCGGAGACGGTGTAGGTCTCGCCGGCGTCGTGGCGGAGGGCCACGTACATGCGCGAATAGAAGTGGCCCGTGAGCACGTGGCTGGCGATTTGGAAGGCGGGGTAGTCGGGGTGGTGCTGGGGCGGGGCATCACGGACCAGAGCCAGGTACACCTGCGTCAGTCGCGGCAAGGTCACGGTGGTTTCGCCTGGCCTCGCGGCGAGCGGCCGCAGTGGCAGCAGCGTCTCGTGGCGCTCCGTTGCCGTGGTCGTCAGCGTTTCGCCCGGCAACGGTTGGGGAGGCGGAAGAAAGCCATCGAGCTGCGGTTCGAGTGCCGCTCGGTCGATGCTTCCGGACACGGCGATGACGCGGCCCGGCGCCCGCAGCACGGCATCGCGGGCGCTGACGAGCCTTGCCTCGTTCGTGGTGCCGCCAGCCGGCTCCTCCCACGGGCGTCGGCGCGGGTCGTCCTCGGCCAGCAGCAGGCGGGCGCTCGCTTGCGTCAGCGCGAATTGCGGGTCCTTGCGATTGGCATCCCAGGCTAGGTCACGTTGCTTGTGCCAGCGGCCGAGTTCCGAGGTGTCGAAGTCGCGATTTGCGAGCACGTCGCGCATCAAGGTCAGCAGGGCGCCGGTGTCCTCGGCAAGGCATGTTGCCTGCAGCCAGGCGGAGACGGTGGCCATGCCGACATCGAGCTCCACGCCGAGCCGATCGGCACGAGCGAGGAGGCGACGTTCGGGATCATATGCCTGGATAGAGAAGGCGTCGGCGGCGTGGTTGTCGTGCGCCCAGGCGGACCAGTTGCCAACGGGGAACTCCAGGCGCACGTGGACCAGAGGCGTGCGATGGTCTTCGAGCAGGAAAACCGTGTCGGTGCCCATCTGCCATTGTTCGATGGTCGGCGGCGCCGTTGTGGCGTGGGCTGCGAAGGTGGTGGCTGCTGCCAGCAAGCTGGCCAGGAGCTTGGCCCGAAGTCGGGGCACCTTCATGGCGCGAACAACGGATAGAGCCAGCCGAAGGCGGCGATGTACCAGGGCACGTGCTCGGGCTTGAGGAACACGCGCACGCCTTCAGCACTGCCGATGTGGCGTTGCCAAAGGGCCTCCACGTCGGCGCGGGTGACTCGGCGGATGTGTTCGGATTGTTCGAGCGCGTAATGCACGTCGCCGTAGCGCCAGTAGGCGGTGCCGATGGCACGGGCCATGTCCTCGGCGTAGTAGCGTCGCTCCAGGTCGTCCACCAAGAGTGCGCGCTTGGCGGCGGCCACGGTTTCGTCCGTCAGCCATTCAAGACGCGACATATCCGCCAAGGTCTCCTCGATCAGCCGAAATGCCGTCGTCTCGCGCCGATAGGGAAGATAGGCAGCCCCGAAGGCGAGCACGTTGCCGCGCCGGAAGAACAGCCCCTCAGTCATTGCGAACACGGCCATGCGGCGACGGCGCACCAGTTCCTCCTCGAATGGGTCCACCGCGCTCCTTGCCAGGAGTTGATGCAACACCCGCACCGCCTCCCGATTGGCAGCATCCGTCGGTAAGGGGAAGGCCATCGCCGCCACCTTCACCGGCGGCAGGTCTTCGGTGAAGGAGACTGCGCGGCGAAGCTCCCAGCCGTACACGTCCGGGATGTCGGGCGGCGGTGCCCCGCGCGCCGGCACGGCGCCGAGGGTCTGTCGCACCTTGGCCATGGTTGCGGCCGCATCCACCGGCCCGACGATCACGAGATGGGCATTGCCGGGGCCATAGAGCGTTTGGTAGAAGCGCTGGGCGCCGGCCAAGGTGGCGCGTTCGATGTCTTCCTGGGTGCCCACGGGACTGATGGCATACGGGTGACCGGCCAGCACCGCGCCCTGCACGCTGGTGCCCACCCTCGTCAGCGGGTTGTTCTCGATCCTGAGGCGCAGTTCCTCGGTGACGATGCGCTTTTCGTTGGCGAGGTTCTCCTCGGTCAGGTTGAGGTGTGCCATGCGGTCCGCTTCCATGGCGAGCACCTGGTCCAGTCCCGCCGGCGCGAGCGCCGAGACATAGACCGTCTCGTCGAGCGATGTGTAGCCGTTCCACGAACCGCCGCCGCGGGTGTGGTGACGCATCAACTCGTCCTTGGCGAAGTTGGCGCTGCCGCCGAACATCAAGTGTTCGAACAGGTGCGCGAAGCCTCGGGCGTCCTCGGCTTCGTTGGCGGAACCGACGTGATACCAAACCTGCGTCGCCACCACCGGCATGTTCGCGTCGGCGAGAATGGAAACGGTCAGGCCGTTTTCGAGCTGCTCGTGCAGGAGCTCCGGCGCTGGCGCGCCTGCTGCGACCGTCGCGGTGACCAGCACCCAGAGGAAGGCAGCGATGCGGCCGCTGCTGCCTTCCCTCCGAGGGCCCTTCAAGCCTGTTCCTTGCGCGTCAGCGACTCGGCGTCCTCGGCGGGATGGGAAATCATGTCCATTTCACTGCTGCAAGCGCAGCCGAACGCCGGCGAAGATGCCCCTCGGAGCGCCTGGGCTCACGAAGCGTGGGTTTTCGAAGTCGCGAAACAGCGGCACCTCCACTTCGGCCGGCGACTCACCGATGAGGCCGAAGCTCTCGTACTCCTCGTCGAACGCGTTCTCGATGCGCAGGAACAGCCTGGCGCTAGGCGTCGCCTGCCAGATCAAGCGCAAGTCCAGCACCCGATAGCCCGGCAGCCGGGGAAGCTGGTTCGACTCGTCGCCGCGCAAGTGCTGACCGCCGTGTGCGACGAGATCGAAGCCGATCTCAAAGCCGCTACCCACGGTGTAGTCGGCACCGAGCTTGAAGGACTGATCCGGCAGGCCCGGGATGCGGCTGCCGGAGCGTACGAGGACTTCGCCGTCGTCGTCGGCGAAGCGATGGTTCGGGCTCAGCACGTGGAAGTCTTGCCCGAAGGTGGCTTCAAGCCGGGTATAGGCGGCGTGCCAGTCGAGCCGGCCCTGCGAACCGTTCAATGCGAGTTCTATGCCGGCACGGCGGGTTTCGTCCACATTGGCGAAGAGGCCCGTGGCGCGCCCGGTGGTCTGGAACAGGATGTCGTCGGTGTTGACGGAGTGGAACAGCCCCAAGTGGTAGCTGACGCCGGCGACGAGGCCCCGGGCGCCGGCCTCGAAGCCGCGCGTGACCACGTCGTCGAGGGGCGGGTCGGCGAGGAAGGCGTTCGGCAGGCGGCACTCGAACTCCTCGTCGTCACCGAACTCGGCGGCGCGCTCGAACACGTGCTCGTTGCAGGCGAGTTCGATCGGTGTGGGGGCTCGCGAGGACATACCGACGCCGGCGTAGAGGCTTGCCGAGTCGGTCACGCGCACGACCGCGCCGAGGTGGGGATTGACACGGAAATAGTCGTGCTCGCCATCGAGTTCCGGGCGTTCGCCGGAGCGGTCCTCGAGCGTGACGCGGGTGTCGTTCATGCGCGCCGAAGCGGTGACGGTGACCGCTTCGCTGGCATCGACGGAGGCGGTGAGGTAGAGGCTGCGCGTTTCGGTGCGCGTGTCGATGCGGGTGGCGAGGTCGTCGACGAAGGTGTCGGTGCCGAGGCCCTCGGTGCTGCGGGTGTCCGGGTTCAGCTCGGCGAGTTCGGTGACGGAGTGGAAGTTGGTGTCGCCGCGATACCAAGCGACGCCGGCGAGAGCGCGCGCTTTGGCGCCGAACAAATCGCCGGTGAAGGTTGCGTGCACGTCCACGCCGCGGCTGGTCTGTCGGCGGCGGCTGATGTTGTTCACGGCGTCATCTGCCAGTGCGCCGGTGCCGGAGAGATCGTCCGTGAGGTCGTCCACATCGAACTCGTCGTCGTCAGCGGCGTCGTTGAGGAAGTCCTCGAGTGCCTCGGCGTCCGCGAACTGGCCCTCGCACACGTCGTCGTCGTCGAGGCCAATCTCCTCGAGGTCGTCTTCTTCGAGCCCTTCGATCAAGCGGTCGTCACCTCCCAACTCGCACTCGGCGAACTCGCTGGCATCGCCGTTGAAGGCATCGGCGCCGCCGGAGCGGTGGAAGAGGTTAGCGGCCACCTGGATGCCGTCCGACAACTCGCGGGAGGCATCGAGCGACAGCATGGTCATGGTGTTCTCGGTGCGATCCGGGGCGGTGAAGATGGCCTTGCGGTCGAGGGCCAGGAGTTCCATCGGCACGGCACCGTTGCCGAGCAGGTCGCTGGTGGCCCGATGCGCTCGGAGGTGCATCTCGGAACGTGCGCCGCGCCAGCCCACGCTGCCAAAGGCGTTGGCGGCGCGGGAGGCGGAAAGATCGCGCCAGCCGTCTTCGTCGAACCCGTGGGCGCCGATGTGGTAGCCCAAGGCACCGGCGCCAACCGCGCGACTGCCGCCGAAATCTGCCGCCACCACGCTCCGACCGTGCGAGCCACCCCATGCCTCGAGCCCCATGCCGGGCGAGCGGAACCCATCCTTCATGCGCAGGCTCAAGGCGCCGCCGAGGGTGTTGAGCCCGAACGCGGGATTGGCGCCGCCCATGAGCTGGACGCTGTGGATCGCCGTGACCGGCATCAGGTCCCAGTTCACGGTGTCGCCGAGTGGTTCGTTGAAGCGCGCTCCGTTGACGTGTACGGCGATGCCCTGCGCGAGGCCCAAGAGCGGTGAGGCGGTGTAGCCGCGATACTGCAGATCGGGCTGCAAGGGGTTGTTCTGGGCATCGTTCAGGCTGACGCTCGTGAAGGTGCGTTCGAGAAAGTCGGAGAGGTCGAGGCTGAGCGAGCGATCCACCTGATCGGCGTCCGCGGCTTGGCTCGCGTAGGGCAGCTTGGCGGCTGGCATTCCGGTGCGGTCGTCTGGGGCTGTTGCCACGACGACGATTTCCTCGATCAGGGCTTCGTTGCCTTCACCTGATGGGGCCGCACTTGCGGCCCATGCCGTGGCGCAGACGGCTGCGACGAGCGCCACCCTGCCGGTGCGCCCAAGGCGCGATCTCCTCGTGGCACCGCAAGGGCCAAGGAACGGCGTGGCTGGGCTGTAGGCGGTGCCGAGCGGAAGCGAGGTAGTGGGCCGGCCATCATGGGGCGCTCCCTTACATGGACCAAATCGCCCAACACGCTGGTTCTTTGGCAACCTGAATCGAAGTCGGAGCCCTGGGGGCGAGGGCGTCTCGCCCTCGCACGCGCCGACAGGCGCGCGAATCTCGCGGAAAAAGATGTGCGGCGCGGTTCGCGCCTTGCGGCGCGCGGGAGGGCAAGATGCCCTCCCCCCCAAGGCCCCCGCGGCCTTGAAGGCGGGAGAAGCGGCCTTGTGCCCTGTGCGTCGGCGACGCCGCGTCCTCGCCGGGGTGGAAAACTCCGAAGGCGCTCCCGGAGCGTTGTTAGTCATCCCAGACATTCTCCCAGTGGCCTGATTGAGCGGAGCGGTACATTGCGAGTGCGGTGCGCAGTTCGCCCAAGGCCTTCTCGGGGGGTGCGGCCAACTCCGTGCCGTGCAGGACTGCGCTGGCGAAATCCTTGAGTTCCTCGCCGTAGCTGTCCACCTTGCCGGGGAAGCCCTGCATCACTTCCGTGCCCTCGGGGTGGGTGGCGTTGAAGAGCAGTAGACGGCCTTCCCGACCATGCTCAATAACGATCTCGCCAGCGGTGCCGGTGACGCGGAAATCCTCGGTCGGTGCCACGGGACTCGCGTGCAACAGGGCGTCGAAAGTGGCGGTCACGCCGCTTTGGAAGCGGAATAGCGCATGCGAGAAGGATTCGCCTTCCATCGCCTCGATGTGGCGGCCGGTGACGGCGATGGCGGCGTCGATCTCGCCGAGCAGCATCCGCAAGGGGCGGATCCAATGCGCGCCGCCGTCGATGCTGATGCCGCCGCCGGCCCGCTTGAGGCGAAAGCGCCACGGAATCGGGTCTTCCGGATCGACGTTGAGCGGGTCGTAGAAGCAGGCGCGGGCGGTGATCACCTCGCCGATCTCGCCAGCGTCGATGAGTTCGCGCGCCCGAATGACATCGGGCCAATACTGCGCCTGCTCCGCCACCATGAAGACGGTGCCGGCGCGCTCCGCCGCCTCGAAGATGCGCCCGGCCGCGGCAACGTCGGGAGCGATGGGCTTTTCGAGCACCAAGTGCTTGCCGGCGGCGAACACCTCTGCCGCGTACTCCTCGTGCAGATCGTGCGGCAGCATCAAGTCCACCGCATCGAAGTCGCCATCGGTGAGGGCATCGGCCAGCGACGTGAATGCGGCGGCGCCGGTGCGTTCGGCCATGGCCTCGGCCCGCCCCGCATCCGCATCCACCACCGCCGTCACGTCGATGTCCGTCGCGACATAGCGAATGCCGCGCCAGTGCGCCCGGGCGATGTTGCCGCAACCGACCAGGGCCAGCTTCAGGCGTTGCTTCGCGGTCACCATCACTGCGGCTCCGGAGCGGCGTAGGCTTGCGGGTCGAGCAGGTGCCGAGTAAGAAAAAGCGCCGCCTCGTCCATCGTCGGCTGCACCCACGCTGGCCAACGTGCCCAGCCGTGCGGTTGTCCGGAATAGATGTGCATCTCGGCCGGTGCGCCTACTTTCGATAGCGCGTTGTACATGTTGATGCTGGCGGAGACCGGCACCACGGTGTCGGCGTTGCCATGCAGGAAAAACGTCGGCGGGAAGTCCTTGTGCACATATTCGATGGGACTGGCCTTGAGGGCATCGTCGCGGCTGGCGGACTCTCCGAGCAGTGCCGAGGCGGCGTTGGCGCCCGAGGCGCGCTCGCCGGTGTGGAACGCCACCGGCGGATACACGGCCACTACGGCGGCCACCGAGGTGTCGATGCCGGCGTTGCCGCCGTCTCCCTCAAACTCGGCGACAGCGGGCGTGCCCGCGAGCATCAGCGCGAGATGGCCGCCGGCGGAGTTGCCGGCCACCCCGATCTTGCCGGGATCGACGCCGAGCCCAACTGCGCTGGCGCGAAACCAGCGCATGGCGGCCTTCACATCGTGAATCTGCGCTGGCCAAGGGGATTCGGGCGTCAGTCGATACTCCACCGCGACACAGGTGAAGCCGTGCCCCACAAGGGCGCCGGCCTGCGGCGGCAGCATGTCCTTGGAACCCATGCGCCAGGCGCCGCCGTGGATCATCAGGACGCCAGCGCCGTTTGCCTGCTCGGGCCGATAGATGTCGGCGTGCAGGTCGCGCCCGCCGCCGCGTGCAACTTGCACAGCTTCGCGCGTCATTGGGGGTCCATCCGTGTGCATGCAGCCCAAGAGCGTAACCCGTTCCACCGCGCGTCGGGGCGAAGTGGTCGTGGGCCAGAGTGGTTAGCCGGGGGAGGGGGCGCGGGTGCCGTGCTGGATGTAGTGTTCGAAATCCTCGCGGAAGTACTTGAGGGCGCTTTGCAGGGGCTCCATGGCACCGGGGGCGTGCAGGCAGAAGGTGTTGGTGGGGCCGCCGATGAATTGGGCGTTGCGGGCCAGGATGTCGAGGTCGCCCTCTTCGCCGCGGCCTTCGAGAATGTCGATGAGAAGCGACTCCACCCACGGCAGCCCTTCGCGGCAGGGCGTGCAGAAGCCGCAGGACTCTTGGGCGAAGAAGTGCTCGAGGTTGCGGCACATGTCCACCGGGCAGATGGAGTCGTCCATGATGATCATGGTGCCGGTGCCCATGCGGCTGCCGGCGGCCTGAATGGTGCCGTAGTCCATGGCGAGATCCAGGTGTTCTTCCACGAGGAAATCCGTGGAGGCACCGCCCGGCAGGAAGCCGCGTAGCTTGTAGCCGTCCTGCATCCCGCCAGCGTGTTCGTCGATGATCTCCCGTACGGTGGTGCCGATGGGCAGTTCCCAGAGCCCAGGCTTGTTGACCCTGCCGGAGACGCCATAGAGCTTGGTGCCGGCATCGTCGGTTGCGCCGAGATCGTGATACCACTCCGCGCCGTTACGGACGATGCCGGGCACGTTGCAGAAGGTCTCGACGTTGTTGACGATGGTGGGGCGGCCCCAGGCACCGCTCGCCGGCGGGAATGGCGGTTTCTGCCGCGGCTGCGCCCGCTTGCCTTCGAGGGCGTTCAGGAGCGCGGTTTCCTCACCGCAGATGTAGCGACCGCCGGAACGGTGGATGCGCAGGTCAAAGTTTGTTTCGGTGCCGAAGATGCCCTGGCCGAGAAAGCCCTTGGCGTAGGCATCGGCAATGGCGCGTTCGAGCTCGGCGCCGGGCTCGTGGTATTCGCCGCGGAGGAAAACATAGCCTTGCTCTGCGCCGATGGCGTGGGCGCCGATGATCATGCCTTCGACGAGCACGTGCGGGTTGTAGGTGATGAGGTAGCGATCCTTGAAGGTGCCGGGTTCCATCTCGTCGGCGTTGCAGACGAGATACTTGAGGCCCACGTCCGGCCCTTGGGGGACGAAGCTCCATTTCATGCCGGTCGGGAAACCAGCGCCGCCGCGCCCGCGCAGGTTCGCGTCCTTGACCAGATCAATCACGTCGCCCGGCACAATCTCGGCGACGGCACGTCGGGCGGCGTCGTAGCCGCCGTGGGACTCGTAGTCGTCGATGCCGACCCGGCCGCCCACCGCGTCGATGATGCCGATCAGGGGGCGAACGTCATCCATTCTCTAGCGTTCCTCGTGGCTTGGAGTTTGGCCGGGTGCGGGGAGCGACGGGCAAGAGCTACTCGAAGCGCGAAAACACGGCTTCGAGGTTGTCGGCATCGACGGGGCCGATCAACTCCTCGTCGACCATCAAAGTTGGAGCCCGATCGCAGGCGCCGAGACAGACGATGGGCAGCAAGGTGAAGCGGTCGTCTTCGGTAGTCTCGCCGGTGCGGATGCCGAGGTGCTCCTCGATGCGACTGCGCAGCCCGTCCGCGCCCATGACGTAGCAGGAGACGCTGTCGCACACCATCACTACGTGGCGTCCCACTGGCTGGCGGAAGATCAGGTTGTAGAAGGTGGCCACGCTGTCGAGCGCCTCCACCGACATGCCGAGGAGGCGCGCGATGGCACCTAGGCTTTCGTCTGAAATCCAGCCGCGCCGCTTCTGCACGATCATCATGGCGTCGATGGCCGCCGACTGCCGATCTGGCAGATGCGCGCACTCGTGCTCGATCTCGTCGATTTCTTCGTCTGAGAGCACCTGCACGATGGACTCGACCGGCTGTGGCGCCGCCTGAGTCACCGGCAGGCTCCTGACAAACTGACCTCGATCACAACCCTTCGCGGCCTCTGTTTACGGTTCCCAAACACTGCTTATGCGCGTCCGTCGCGCAAGCCGCGCACGATACCCGCGCCCCTACCCCCAAGCAAGTGATTGGGGGCTGTGGGTGGTGTCTCGCCCTGACCTTTCCGGCTGTAGCGGATGGCGCTGGAGACCGGCGATCGTGTTCCGACTGGGTGCCTGCGCCTCTGGACGGAGGGCGTCCCGCCCTCCATCGCGCCCGCAAGGGCGCGTATCTTGGCGGTGCAGCGAGTGTTCTGCGCGCCTTGCGGCGCGCTGGAGGGCGGGACGCCCTCCGTCCAGAGGCGCCAGGCGCGGTGCAGGTCAAAGTGAGACACCACCGGCTGTGGGACCCTCTGCCCGACCGGGCACGACTTACTAGGGGCAAAGCTCAGGGCGCCCTTCTTGGCTCACCGAGTCAAGGCAGGCGGAATGCGGTGAGCCTGGCGGGCTCAAGACCGGCGCCGGTGGCGAGGACGATGAACTGTCGGCCGCCGGATAGGTAGGTCATGGGTGGGGCGGAGAGGTGGCCGCCTTGCACCGGGTGTTCGGCGATCAGTGCGCCGGTGGCCTTGTCGAGAGCCCGCAGCGTCGTGCCTTGATTGGTGCGATGGCCGTGGAAGAGCAGGTGCTTGGTCACCAAGAGGCCCGGTGCGTTGCTCGTTTCGCCAAGGTCGGGCAGGTCGAGACCCTTGAGGAGGGGGTGGCCCTTGGGGCCGCGGCCGTTGGCCACTTGCCAGGCGATCTCGCCGGTGTCGAGCTGATAGGCGGTGATGCTCGACCAGGGCGGCTTCACCACCGGCAGGCGGTCCACGTTGACGAACCTCGGCCGGATGCCGAAGGCGATGCCGTTGCGCTTGAGGCGTGGCATCTCTTGGGCGGTCATCAACAGTGGCGCCCGGCGCGAGGCGACGTAGAGCATTCGGGTGTCGGGGTCGAACGCGGCGCCGCCCCAGTTGGCGCCGCCGCCCCAGCCCGGAACCGCGATGGTGCCATCGGTGGAAGGCGGCACGAACAGGCCGCCGGTGCGGATGCCCTCGAGTCGCTCGCGGACGAGCTTTTCGATTTCCGGGGTGAGGCTATTGATGTCGTCATCCGTGAGCCCCTGCATCTCGAACGGCGGTGGCCAGGTGGGGAAGGGCTGCGTAGGCGATGCCTGCTCGCCTTCAAGGTCGCTCGGCGGCACGGCGCGTTCCTCGATGGGCCACAGCGGCTCGCCGGTCACGCGGTCGAAGACGTAGAGAAAGCCCACTTTGCTCACCTGCGCCACCGCCTTCACCGGCTTGCCATCCATGACGATGTCTGCCACCACCGGCGCGGCTGGCAGGTCGTAGTCCCAGATGTCGTGGTGCACGGTTTGGAAGTGCCACTTGCGCTCGCCCGTGCCGGCGTCCACGGCGACCACGGAAGTGCCGAAGAGGTTGTCGCCTGGCCGCATGGCGCCGTAGAAGTGGCTCGACGGGGCGCTGACGGGCAGGTAGGCGATGCCGAGTTCGGGATCGCAGCTCATCATGGTCCAGACATTGGTATTGCCCATCCAGCGCCAGGACTCTTCGCCCCAGGTGTCGTTGCCGAACTCGCCTTCCTGCGGGACGGTCTTGAACACCCATGCCTGCTCGCCGGTCTTGACGTCGAAGCCGCGCACGTCGCCCAACGGGACGTTTGTGCTCCAGTACTCCTGGTAGTGCGACGTGTCGGAAGTCTGGTTGCCGAGGATCACGATGTCGCCGCAGAGCGCCGGGGCGTAGTTCCACGTGTTGGCGTCGCGGGCAAGGGGGCGGCGCAGGCCCTTCGTGAGATCGACGCGACCCTCCTCGCCAAAGTCGGCGATAGGCTTGCCGGTATCCGGCGCGAGGGCGATGAGCCAGCCGTCGCTGGTGACGAGGAGCACGCGGCCGCCGTCTTCGCCTTGGTGATAGGCGAGGCCGCGGGTGGAGAAGCCGAACACGGGGGGCCTTGGGCCGTCGCCGGTGCCGGGATCGTAGGTCCAAAGCGTCTCGCCGGTCAGCGGATCGAGGGCAGCTACCGCCGAAAACGCGGTGCGGACGAACACGCGCCCACCCACCATTAGCGGCGTCGCCTTGAAGCCGTCGGGCACCGTGTTGCGGTCGGTGCCATCCACATAGCGACGATTGTCGAAGGCTTCCCACACCCAGGCGACGGCAAGCTCGCCGGCGTTGGCGGCGGAGATCTGATCGAGGGGCGAGTGTTTCTGGGCGCGCAGGTTGCCGCCGTAGGCAGGCCAATCGCCGTGCATCGTCGTGTAGTCCACCGGCCGCGAAAGATCGGCTGGCTGGGGCCTGATCGGAGTAAGCGCCGCTACCGACGTCGCGTCGGCCGGCAACTCCTGCGCTTGCCCAACCCTCTCGTCCCGCGCCGCCAGCCAAGCCACATCAACCTTTGCAGCGCCGCGTCGCTCGCGCTCCCGAACCAGCCACTCGCCACGCTCATTGTGGGCCTCGCCGCCGGCCGACGACTGGTGGCAGAAGCCGCAATCCTTGGCGCCGTACTCGAGCGCTGGCACCAGCAGTTCGGGGCTCGCACCAACGGTGCCGGCAAGCGAAACGCAAACCGCAACGAGGCAAGCGCCTACCCATACATGGCGGTTGGGCGAGGGTATCCCCTCGATAGCCGCGGAGGTTAGGAGGACGAGTATGTGCTCAGGGCGTCTTGTGGCGCGTGGGAGGGCAACATGCCCTCCCCCCCAAGACCCTCCTCCGGGCGTTGCGGCGCGACCCGCGGCACGGACGGGCGCGTCTGTCGAACTCAAGAGCCCTCCCCGGCGCTTTCACCGGCAGCGTCCGGCTCGGCGCTCGTGGACTCGGCAGCTTCCTGCCTCGCGGCTAGAGTCCGGTCGATGATGTATTGGCGCACCAATTCCGCCTCTTGCTCCGTCACCGCATCGGCGAATGCCTCCATGCCGCGGTCGCGGTAGAGACCGCCGCGGACGATGGCCTGGAAGCGCTTGTGGGTTTCTTCCGTCATCAGGCGCAAGTCCGCATTCACCGTGCCCACCGCGCCCATGCCGTGGCACCAGAAACAGACGCGGTTGTAGATGCGGCGGCCCTCCTCCACCTCTTCTGCGCTGGCTGTCAGAGGCGGGGGTTCGGGAATGTCCACATCCGGTGCGGTGGGCTCGGGAATCACGGCATCGCCGCCGAGTCGGAACACCAGCAGGCGGCCATCGTTGTAGCGGTTGCGGACGCCCCCGGCGGCAAGGGTTGCAACGTACTGCACGCCGTCGATCCGGTAGGTGATCGGCGCCGCGTCAGCGCTGCCGTAGGTGTCGAACTCCCACAGCAGTTCGCCGTCTTCGGTGTCGAAGGCGGCGAACTGGCCGTTGCCGTCGCCTTGGAACACCACTCCCCCGGCGGTTGCGAGCACACCGCCGTTGTAGGGCGTGGCACGCTCGACGCTCCATGCTTCCTCGCCGGTGAGCGGATCGAAGGCCTTGAGGTAGCCATGCGTTTCCGGCGCTGGGGGGCCTCCTTCCGGTGGCCCGAAGTCCACACCCAAGCTCATGCGGGTGGGGCTCAGCTCCCACTCTCCCGTCTCCACGAACTCCTTCGGCAGGGAATAGAACGCCGCCATGTCCTGCACCGCGAAATAGGCGATGCCCCGCTCGGCGTCCACCGACATCGGCTGCCAGCTATGGCCGCCGGCGTTGCTCGGCCACACCCACTGGGGCTCCTCGTCGTACTGCATGTCCGGGTTCTCCACCGGGCGGCCGGTCTCGAGATCCACATGCGTCGCCCAGTTGAGCCGAACGTAGGGATTGGCGCGCAAGAGCTGGCCGTTCTCGCGGTCGAGCACATAGAAGAAGCCGTTCTTGGGCGCTTGCAGCAACACGGGCCGGGTCACGCCGCCGACGTCCATGTCGAGGAGGGCAATGTCCTGGGCGGCGTTGAAGTCCCAGTTGTCTGCCGGAGTCGCCTGATAGAACCACTTCATGCGCCCCGTGCTCGGGTCCACTGACAGGATGCCGCCGAGAAAGAGGTTGTCGCCTCCCTCGGGCGAGCGAATCTTGCGTGGCCACGGTGCGCCATTGCCGGTGCCGAACAGGAGCTGATCGAACTCCGCGTCATAGACGATGGCGTTCCAGACCGTGCCGCCGCCGCCGAACCGCCACCATTCGCCCGTCCAGGTCGCTGCCGCCGCTTCGAGTTCCGGGTGCTCGAAGGGCTTTGCGGGATCGCCCGGCACGACGAAGAAGCGCCAAGCCAGTTCGCCCGTGTCGGCGTCGTAGGCGGACAGATAGCCGCGCAGGCCAAACTCCGAACTGCTCTGGCCGATGAACACCTTGCCGGCGGCGGCCCTCGGCGCACCGGTGATGGTGTAGGGGTTGCTGTGGGTGGGGGGAATGTGACTGAGGTCGATGCCGTCGGTGGTGTCGACATCCCACGCCTTTTCGCCGGTGGCGAGGTCCACGGCTACCAGACGGGCGTCGAAGGTGGCGAAATAGAGCCGTCCGCGATAGGCCGCCATGCCCCGATTCACCGCCCCGCCGCAGCACGAATAGCGCATGGAGCGCTTGTCCGTTTCCGGATCGAAGCGCCAGATTTGCTCGCCGGTGGCGGCGTCGAGGGCATAGGCGACGCTCCACGGATCGGTGAAGTACATCACGCCGTCGATTACGAGCGGCGTCGATTGCATGCGGTGGCGATTGCCGAGGTCCCGGTACCACGCGAGGCCCAATTCGCCGATGGTGTCGCGGTTGATGTCCGAGAGATGCGAAAACCGCCGCTCGTTGTAGTCCAACCCGTGCGCGAGCCAGCTTCCGGGCTCGGCCTCTGCCGCCGCGAGGATGCGCGCCTCGTCCACCCATCCCATCGGCGTTGCCGTGATCTCGAGTTCGGGGGGCGGCGCAGCCTCGTCCTCTGAGTCGGTGCAGGCCGCCGCCACAAGCAACGCTGCAAATGCGGCAACGCATGGCAACGGCCCTGTCCGCAACTCGTGCATGGACACCCTCTCTCCCCTAAGGCACGCGGCATCGTAACGCCATTTCCCACAGCCACACGCCCCTACGGAATGGGCGAGCGGCCAAAAGGCGGTATGGTGGCGGCTGCAATGCACTTGCGCCCTCCAATGGCCATTCTCCCTTGATAGCCCGCGATCGTCAGTCTCGCTTGGAACGCAGCCGGCGCTGGGCTTTGGCTCATGCCAAGGTGGCGCGCAAGAGGATCGGCCGCTGGCCCCGTTACGTGCCGCTCATCGATGTGGCGCGGGAGTACCGTCGCGACGACCTGCCGCACGATCTCATCGCGGGGTGCGTGCTGGGGGTGGTGACGGTACCGCAGGCCATCGCCTATGCCTTCCTCGCCGGGTTGCCGGCCCAGGCCGGCCTATACGCCTGCCTGCTGCCGATGGTGCTTTACGCGGTGTTCGGCTCCTCCCGGCAGTTGGTGGTGGGGCCGGTGGCGGTGGCGGCGTTGATGGTGGCGGCGGCGCTGGGCGAACACGCGCCGGCCTACTCGGATCGCTATGCGGCTATTGCCACGATCCTCTGCCTTGAGGTGGGCATCCTGCTGTGGCTGCTGCGGGCATTCCAGATGGGGGGCATCGTCAACCTGCTGAGCCATCCGGTGATCAGCGGCTTCATCAATGCGGCGGCCGTGGTGATCATCGTCAGCCAGCTCGCGGCCTTCACCGGCGTCGTGCCGGCAGGCGGCGGCAGTGCCGTGGAGCAGGCGACCCGCCTTTGGCAGACGTTGCCGGAGGCGGACCTCAAGGCGGTGGGGATCGGCTTTGCGAGCCTGGTGGTGATCTGGATCGTCCGCCACTATGGGCGCTTCGTGGGTTCGTGGGTTGGCGACAGTCCCATCCGCCGCGCTGGCCCGATGGCGGTGGTATTGCTTGCGACCCTCTGCGTTGCGGTCTTTGGAATCGACGTCGCGACAGTGGGGCATGTGCCAGCGGGCCTGCCAACTCTGGCGCTGCCGCCGCTCGAACTCGCCATGTGGTGGGACCTTGCGCCCAACGCCGCGCTCATCGCCCTGGTCGCGTATGTGGAGAGCTATTCGGTGGGCAAGACGCTGGCGTCCCGGCGGCAGCGGCGCATCAACAGCAATCAGGAACTGATCGCCCTTGGCGCGGCGAACGTCGGGGCTGCGCTCACGGGTGCCTATCCGGTGGCGGGGAGCTTTTCGCGGTCTGGCGTCAACTTCGCCGCTGGTGCGAGGACGCCTGTGAGCACGCTGGTGTGCGCGGTGGTGGTGGCGGTCACGGTCGCCTGGCTGACGCCGCTCTTTCACTATCTGCCCCACGCCGCGCTGGCCGCGATCGTCATCGTCTCGGTCTTCGGGCTGTTCGAGTTCCACTCCATCCGCGGCCACTGGAAGTTCTATCGGGCGGACGTGTTCACCCATTTGGTCACCTTCGTCGGCGTGCTGCTCGCCGGCGTGGAGGCGGGGCTATTGCTCGGCGTCGTCATCGCCGTGATGCTGTTCGTGCGCCGTTCCAGCCAGCCCCACATCGCCGAACTCGGTCGCTTAGGCGACACGCCGCACTTCCGCAACGTCGAACGCTACGACGTGCAGACCTGGCGGCATGTGAAGGTGCTGCGGGTGGATGAGAGTTTCTACTTCGCCAACGCCAACAAGATCGAGAGCCGCCTCAGCCGCATCGTCGAGCGCCAGCCGAGGCTGGAACACATGGTGCTGGTATGCAGCGCGGTGAACTTCATCGACACCTCGGGTCTCGAGATGCTTGAGCGTTTGAACTTTCGCCTCGGCCGCTTCAACGTGCACCTGCACCTGAGCGAGGTGAAAGGGCCGGTGCGCGATCAGCTAGACACCATCGGCGTCACGGACTGGCTCTCCGGCAAGGTGTACCAAACCACGGACGACGCCCTGTTCGAGCTTGCGCGCGACGTTTGATTTGGTTTGGCGAGGCGGGGCGACCACAAGGGTCGCCCTACGGACGGCGGCCCATACGCTCGACTCGCCAGTCGTGTCCCCAGGGAGGGCGCCGGGGGCGCTTACCTACTGCTCGCCCCGAACGTAGTGTTCGAGTTGGTCGATGGTCTCGGCTTGCTCGTCAATGATCTCGGTGTAGAGGTCACGCAGGGACAACATGCCCGCCACGCTGCCTTCGTCCACCACCACCAAATGGCGGATGTGGTGCTTGAGCATGAGATCGACGCAGTCCGCAAGGCGGTCGTGGGAGGTCACGGTGACGACGTTCTGCGTCATGATCTCCGACACTCTGGTCTGCTTCGACGACTTGTCGCGCAGGATCACCTTGCGGGCGTAGTCGCGCTCGGAGACGACCCCGACGAGCTTGTCGTCAATCATCACCGGCAGGGCGCCGACATGGCGGTCCGACATCATCTCGATGGCCTCGAATACGCTGCGAATTGGCGCGATCGAGTAGATTTCGCCGCGTCCCTTGTGCAGCAGCACCTCGTGTACTGTCTTCATCCCGCTCGCCTCCAAGCGACGACCAATGGCCGCCGGTCCATGCTTCGCTGACAAGGGATACTAAAGCAGCGCGTCGTCTTTGGGGCGACGCGGCAAGAGCTGACGCACGCAAGGGGAGGCGATGGAGCAGGTGTGGGAAGCCGGCGACGACGCTGTTTGGCTATTCGGCTACGGCTCGCTCATATGGCGGGTGGATTTCCCCTACCGGGTGCGCCGGCGGGCCACGGTGCGTGGCTTCTCGCGTCGATTCTGGCAGGGCTCACACGATCACCGCGGCACGCCCACCGCGCCGGGACGCGTGGTGACGCTCACGCCGGAGCCCGGTGCGCTGTGCGTCGGCATGGCCTATCGCATCGACGCCGCCACCTTCGCACCGCTCGACCACCGCGAGAAAAACGGCTACGTGCGTGTGCGACTGCCCATTGAAATCGAAGGGGACGACGGCGTGACTACCGTCGTAGATGGCGTCACCTACATAGCCGAAGCCAGCAACGAAGCGTTCTTGGGTCCCGCCAATCTCGAGCAAATGGCCCGCCACATCCTCGCCTCGTCCGGCCCCAGTGGCAGCAATATCGAGTACGTCCTGGAACTCGCGCAAGCCCTCACCGCCCTCAACGCCGATGACCCCCACGTGTTCACCCTAGAACGCCGCCTGCGCCAACTCATGCCACCTTGACCGCTTGCGGGACCTCAGAGCCTGTCGTACTTGGCAAAGGACTGGCCCTTGGACGGGAGGCGTTCTGCCTTCCCTAAGCGCCGATAGGCGCCTTTGGCAACGCGGTCAGCGCCTGACGGCGCGAGGGAAGGCAGAATGCGTTCCCTCCAAGGGCCACAAGGAGAGACCACGATGCCTGTGCCGAAATCCGTTCGCTGGCACGATGGACGCCTGTGGCTACTGGACCAGCGCGCTTTGCCCGATGTGGTCTCCGAGATCGAGTTGCGCGATGCTGGCGCGGTGGCCGTCGCCATCCGCGACCTCGTCGTGCGCGGTGCTCCTGCCATCGGCATTGCCGCCGCCTATGGCATGGCCCTGGCTTGGCGTGGGCGCGAGGCCCTCGACGCCGCTGCCAAGACCCTGCTCGCGGCCCGCCCGACGGCGGTCAATCTGGCCTGGGCCGTGCGCCGGATGCAGGAAGCTGCCGCCAATGGCGGAGACCTTGTGGAGGAAGCCCGAACCATCCACGCCGAGGACGCCGCTATGTGCCGCGCCATCGGACGTCACGGCGGCCACCTGATCGCGCCCGGTGCCAACCTCCTCACGCACTGCAACGCCGGAGCGCTGGCCGTGTCCGAACTCGGCACCGCCACGGCACCGATGTATCTGGCGCACGAGCGCGGCGTGCCGTTCCACGTCTTCGTGGACGAAACCCGCCCCGTGCTGCAAGGCGCCCGCCTCACGGCTTGGGAACTCGGCGCCGCCGGCATCGACTGCACGCTCATCTGCGACGGCGCGGCGGCACATCTGATGGGCCAGGGCCAGGTGGACCTCGTCATCGTCGGCACCGATCGCGTCACCGCCAACGGCGATGTGGTGAACAAGATCGGCACCCGGGCGCTCGCCATCGCCGCCCATTGGCACGAGGTGCCCTTCTACGTCGCCTGCCCAACCTCCACCTTCGATGCCGCCACCCCGACCGGGGCGGATGTCGCCATTGAAGAGCGCGGCGAGGAGGAGTTGACGGCGTCGATCCCCACCCCCGCCGAGGTGCGTGTCCGCAATCCGGCCTTTGACGTGACGCCGGCAGAACTGGTGACCGGGTACATCACCGATCGGGGCCTCTTCGGCCACGCGACGGGTTTCGACCAAGACGGCGTATGACTTGCTATTGCACGCTCTTGGAGAGATGGATCGATGGCAACGACACTTCCCCGAACCGACCGCAACCGGCGCTACCTTCTGGTCGCCGCTACGGTGGTAGTCACCATCACGGCGGCGGCCGTCACCGCCGAGGCGCAGGATCGCGCCGAACGCTTCCCGATCGACATCGCCGCGGCGAAGGAACGTGCCGCGGAGCGCTTTGCCGCCGTCGACACCAACGACGACGGCAGCGTCTCTGTGGACGAGTTCCTCGTCGCGGGCCCAGATCGCGGGGGCCTCGGCCGCTTCGCATCCGGTCGTCGCGGCGCCGCCATGGATCGCGCCGGTGGCAAGGAGGGTCGGAGAGCCGCGCGAGACCGCCGCGAAGGGATGAGAGCACGCCGCGGCGCCATGCGTGAACGCATGGAGTCGATGCAGGAGGGCGTGTTCGAGCGCGCCGACGGCGATGGTGACGGCGCCCTCTCGAAGGAGGAATACGATGGCCTCGGCGAAGCGCGGCGGCAGGTCGCCATGCAGCGCATGTTCGAACGGCTAGACAAAGACGCCGACGGTCTGCTCGTTCCAGCCGAGCTTGGCGGCGAGGTCCAGAGGCTGGAAGCACTCGACGCGGACGAGGACGGCAAGGTGACGCGAAGCGAGATGCGGGGCGGCTGGCGAGGCCGCGCGGAGCGGGGCTGAGCTGGAACGGAGCTGAGCGAGTGCGACGGACGGCGAAGCAGTTGCGTAGCTGCAAACGCGCCCGCTAGGGCGGTGACGGACGAGGAGCTGATGGCTCGCGTGCAACGCAAGGACACGGCCGCGTTCTCGGTCCTCTTGGGCCGCCACAGCGCCGCCATCCACGCATTCGTCTTTCGCCTCACCGGTAACGCTGCGGATGCTGAGGACTTCACCCAGGAGACCTTCCTGCGCGTGTGGAGCCGGGCCGACACGTGGAAACCGGGTCGGGTGAAGTTCACCACCTGGGCCTACCGCATCGCCCGAAATCTGTGCATCGACGCTTGGCGTTCGCGGCGAGGCTCGGCAGCCGATGCAGAGGCGGATGTCGAGGAGCTCGCGGGAGATGTGCCGTCTGACGATGCCGGCCGAACGCGACGAGCGCTTGAAGCTGCCCTCGCGGCGCTGCCGGAACGTCAGCGAACCGCGCTCGTGCTGTGCCACCATCAGGGCTGGAGCAACCGCGAGGCGGCCGAGATGCTCGATGTTTCGGTGGATGCGCTCGAATCCTTGCTGTCGCGCGCCCGCCGCAGCCTGCGCAAGACCCTCGCACCCTATCGGGAGGCCTGAGCTATGGACGAACCTCGGTCGCCAGGCGACTTCACGACCGCAGCATTGGCCGATTTGCTCGACCGTCACGGCAGCAATCCCGAACGCTGGCCGGAGGCGCTGCGAGCGCCGGCGCTGGCCTTGGTGCGGACCGATACGGACGCCGAACGGCTGCTAGACGAGGCGCGGGCACTCGACGCTGCGCTCGACGCCCTGCCAGCGCCAGCGATGCCGGCGCGCCTGCCCCGGCAGGTGCTGGACGCCCTGCCGCGAGACTTCGCCGAGGTCGCGCTCGAATGGCTCGCCGCCAACTTCTGGCGCCCCGTGGGCTTTGCTCTCGCGCCGTTGCTGGTGGGGTTCGCACTCGGCAACGCGCAGCAGGATGGCACCGGAGATCTCGAAGACGCGGTGACTCTGTTCGCGTTCGACGAGGTGCAGCTATTTGATCTCGCGGAGAACGGCAATGCGGAGTAAGTGGCTGATCGCGGCGCTGGCCGTGTCGCTGATTCTGAACCTCGTACTGGTGGGCTTCTTCGTCGGGCACGCGAGCGACCGACCTGCGTGGACGCAGGCGCGCACGGACCCATCCTTCGGCCTCGCCCGCGCACTGCGCTTCCTGCCGGAAGAACGCCGCGAAGCCTTGTTCGGCGACGACGAAGCCCGCGACATCCGCCGCTCGCTGAGTCGCTCCATGCGCGGCATGAGGCAACACCAGCGCGACATCCAGGCAGCTCTCACCGCCGAGCCGTTTGACCCCGATGCCCTCGCCACCGCATTCGCCGCGTTCCGTCAGGGCATGGACGAAGCCCAAGTTCGCAACCACGGCCTTTTCGTCCGCATAGCCGCGGGCCTGACCCCCGAGGAACGCGACAAATTGCGCCGCGCCCTAACCCGCCCCATGCGCGACGGCCCAAGACCAGACCGCAACGGAAGAGACGACCGGGAACGACGCCAAGGCGAACGATGACCGGGGTCGCGATTTGACGCGTCACCCCGACCTAAGTCGACCCCGCCCTCTCCGGCTAGAAGGGCCGTTAGCGCGCCACAGGTTCTTGCCATTCGGAAGCCACGTCATCGTAGCTCGGGCGTGCGCGCTCGTTGGTGGCTTCCGCATTGCCGATGTAGAGAAAGCCGGCGATTCGATCGCTGCCTTCGAGGCCAAGGGCCTTGCCGACTTGCGGGTCGTATGCATACCACTCGGTGAGCCATTGCGCGGCGTATCCCATGCACAGTGCCGCGATCAGCATGGTCTGGCAGGCGGCGCCGGACGACAGGATTTGCTCCCATTCGGGAATCTTGTGTCCCGTCGTCACCTGCGACACGACGGCCACCACCACCGGCGCGCGCACGAAGCGCTGGCCTTCTCGGGCGACGCGCTGTTCTGGAGCATCGGGATTGTCGCGACGAAATGCCGCCTCCATCACAGCACCCAAGCGCTCGCGCGCCTCGCCGCGAATGATGACGAATCGCCAGGGTGTGAGACGACCGTGGTCGGGCACGCGCATCCCCGCTTCGACGATTTGCCGTAGCTCCCCGTCGCTGGGGCCCGGGCCGGACATGGCGTCGGCGAGGACAGAGCGGCGCGACAGGAGGAACTCGATCAGGCTTCGGTCTCGGACATTGAACTCTGGGTCGGGCACTTCGAGCCTCGTGCAGTAATGTCAATGGCAATCATTATTATTTACGGAAGAAGGTTGGGCAAGTGGGCGGGTGGGGCGCGCTGGGCAACGGCACGGACGTGGCGCCGACGCGCACGCCTCGCTTTTCGGCACTCGGTCCGATCGTGTGGATCGTCTTCGGGTGCCAGGTTGCTACCAAGGAATCTCGTCGGGAAAGTAGCGGGCGATCAGGTCCTCGTAGTATGGGCGCAGGGCGGCCTTGTTGGGTCGGGCGTCGTGCTTGGTGTAGAGGTCGTAGCGGTTGAACTTGCGCACCCACTCGAACATGGACAAGTCGCGCTTGTCCTTCAAGTGATCGTAGGCCGGGGTCGAGTGGCCGGCGTAGAAGCTGTGGTAGCGGATCATGTAGAGGGCCTCGATCGGGAGGTAGTCCTTGGTGACGAGGTACATGTACTCGTCGTGTCCCCACGAGAGGACCACGTTGTCGAGTCCGCAGCCGGGCTCGTAGATGCCGAACTTGGTCGAGTACGTGGGGTTCGAGGCATCGGGATTGCCAGCGAAGTACTCGGGATAGACGATGGCGTCAGAGAAGGCGCAGCCGAGCGGGAAGGTGTCCCCCGTGACGGCCCATTGCGGCTCGCCGTACACGCACATCGCCTTGCCGAGATCGTGCACGAGGCCAGCGAGCACGAACCAGTCCGGGTGGCCATCGGCGCGGATGCTCTCAGCGGTTTGCAGGCAATGCTCGAGCTGCGAGAGGTTGGTGTCGGGGTCGCTCTCGTCGAGCAGGGCGTCGAGCTTCTCGCAGCATTCCCACACGCCCATGTGGTCCATGCGGAGTCGTCCGTATTGGTCGCGCTTGCCCTGGGCGAATGCCAGCGTCTGCTTGCGGTGGTTGTCCTCATAGAACCTCCGCACGCCGGCATCGGCATTGGCGTAGTCGCGATAGCCCTTGGCCGCCTTGTCCATCGCCTACCTCCTGCTTGCGGGTGTGCTCAAGCCTCGATCCTACACAACTTGCCTTGCCGCCAATGCTCGTCGCCACCCCTCAGTTGCGTCTCGCCAATCCGAAAGGCAAGGCGGCGTGGTGCCGAGCGCCAAGCAATGCTCTTGGTGGCGCGCGTTCACCGATGAGGCCAGTTCGGTGAGCGACGACACCCCGCGCTGGCGCTACCGCTTTTCGAACTACGCCCGAGCCTTCGTGCTCCTGCGCGAGGCGGTGGAGGGCATGGACGATGCGCCCTTGAGCCAACTGGAGAAGGAGGGTCTCATCCAGTGGTTCGAGTACACCATGGAACTTGCTTGGAACGTGGCACGCGACTATCTGGAGCACGAAGGCGTGGTGTTCGATCAGGTCACTCCGAGGGCCGTCCTTCGTCGTGCCTTCGAAGCCAATCTGATCGCAGATGGGCAGGTGTGGATGGATGCGCTCGACACGCGCAATCGGATGTCGCATACCTGCAGCTTCGCCTCGTTCGAGGAGGCAATAGAGGAAATCAGGTCGCGCTACTTGGCCGCGATGGAGGAACTCTACTCGCTGTTGCTTAAGCGGACCGATGGCGCTTGATCACGGTCTATCTGACGCGAGCCTGGAAGCGCTTGCCGAGGCCATTGCCCAATGCGGTGCAGGGGTCACTCGGGTGGACATCTTTGGCTCTCGTGCGACCGGGGCCTATCGGGCGAACTCCGACATCGACCTCGCCCTTCATGGCGACGTTGCTGACGCCACCATCGACCGGTTGCGGACGGTATTCCTGGAGAGCAGTCTGCCGCTTTCGGTGGATGTTACGAGTTACGAGCGTGCCTACCCGCCGCTGCGGCGGCACATCGACGCGGTAGCGCGAGTTCTTTTTTCTGCCGAGGACCTTGAGGCCGCCAAGCGGCGGGTATGATTCTGCGGTCGCAGGGGCAATATGCTTACGCGTGGAGGTGACCCATGTCCGTGATCGAAGCGATCAACGTCTCGCCAGCACACGGCCAGCCGCAGGCGCCTGTCAATGCCGCGCAGCTGACTTCGGCCACCGGGCTCGTGGGAGACCGGCACTCGAACCGACGGGCGGTGGTGTCGCTGATTGCCGCCGAGGAGGTGGAGGCGTTCAACGAAGCCACGGGCCTCGACATCGCGCCGGCGGAGACGGGCCGCAACATCGTCACGCGCGGCGTGGACCTGAACGCCCTCGTCACCAAGCGCTTCCGGCTCGCCGGCGTCGAGCTCGAGGGTTTCGAGCTTTGCGAACCATGCGCCACCTTGGGCGGCCTGCTCGCCACCGACCAAGTCAGTGCCGCAGAAGTGGTGCGCCGATTCACCCACCGGGCCGGCTTGCGCGCGACGGTGCGCGCCGACGGTTGGATCCGCGTCGGCGACGCCGTGGAGGTCTGAGCGAGGCCCCTGCGACCTGCGCAAGTCAGCCCTCGAACGAGGAGTGCCCATGGGCCAGCCCCCTCCGAGAAAGGGCCACGGACAGCCTTTCTCGACTCCCCCCGCGAGGGGGGAGTGACAGGAGGGTACGCGCGAAGAGAGTGCGTTCGCGTACCTGGGCGGCGATGGCTGTGGTCTTTCCCAGCCCCCCCGAGACAATGCGCCGGTGTGGTCGAGTCAGGCGTCAGAGGCCCGTGAGTAGGCCCGCGCGGATTTCGCTTGGGGGGACTTCGGCGGTTACTGAGACCTCGCCTATGCCGTGGCAGAGCACTAGGCGGATGCGGCCATCGACGACTTTTTTGTCCATGCCCATGGCTTGGAGCATGGCGTCTGGGTCCAGTTCGGTTGGGGCGATAGGCAGCCCTGCTTGCGCCAGGAGGGTGCGGACCCGCTCCGTTTCGCCGGCTGGGGCCCTGCGCGTTCGTTCCGAGAGGTTCATGGCCATCACCATGCCGATTGCCACGGCTTCGCCGTGCAGGAAGGTCTGGTAGTTCGTCAGGGCTTCGAGGGCGTGGCCGTAGGTGTGGCCGAAGTTGAGAATGGCGCGGCTGGCCCGTTCGCGCTCGTCGCCGGCCACGACTTGCGCCTTGATCTCGCAGGAACGGCGAACGGCGTTGATGAGCGCGTCGGGTTCGCGGGCGACGAGATCGTCGATGCGCCGCTCGAGCCAAGCGAAGAAGGCAGAGTCGGCGATCACGCCGTACTTGATCACCTCGGCAAGGCCGGCGCGAAACTCCCGCTCGGGCAATGTGCGCAGCACTCCCATGTCCGCCACCACTGCGCGGGGCTGGTAGAACGCGCCGATGAGGTTCTTGCCGGCAGCGTGATTCACGGCGGTCTTGCCGCCCACGGACGAGTCCACCTGGGCAAGTAGCGTCGTCGGCACCTGAATCAGGCCCACGCCGCGCTGATAGCTCGCCGCAGCGAATCCGGCCACGTCCCCGACCACGCCGCCCCCCAAGGCGATCAACGTCGTGGTGCGGTTGTGGCGGCGCTCCACCAGGCGGTCGAGCACGGCGGACCAAGTCGCCACCGTCTTGAAGCGCTCGCCGTCGCCGATCTCGAAGATGTCGAGTTGGGTTACGTTGGCAAGGCCCTGGCGCAGACGCTGCAGACAATGGCCGCTGACCGCGGCGTTGGTCACCACCATTGCCTGTGAGCCGATGAAGGGATCGAAATGCGCGGGGTCCTCAAGGCATCCTTCGCCGAGGATTACGGGATAGTCGCGGCCGTCGCCGAGCGGCACGTTCAGGCGTTCGGTCATCTGACTCCTCAATCGCGACATCCCTTGTCGCCTCAAAGTGGTTTTGGTTGCCCTTCCCGGTGCGCCACAATCGCTGCACGCACGCGCTCGGCCACGCGCAGGGCGCTGCCTTCGTCGGTGTCCACCACCACGTGCGCCACCTCCTCATACAACGGCGTTCGCTGCTCTAGCAAGTCGGCGAGCCGCTCGCGGACCTCCACTCCTTGCCCCAGCCCTTGCAATAGCGGACGCCGCCGGTCGTGTCGGGTTCGCGCGACGATGATGTCCACCGAGCCGCGCAAGTACACCACCACTCCCCGCTCGCGCAGGCGTCGCCGGTTCGCTTCGCGCAGCACCGCGCCGCCGCCGGTGGCAAGCACGATGCCTCGGCGTTGACTGAGGCCATCGAGCACTTGCTCTTCGCGGTGGCGGAAACCGTCCTCTCCCTCGACGTCGAAGATCCAGCTTATGTCGGCGCCGGCGCGTTCTTCGATCACGCCGTCGGCATCGACGAAGTCGAGCCCCATTAGGTCCGCGAGCCGTCGCCCTACCGTGGATTTCCCGGAACCCATCATGCCGACGATGAATATGCTCTGCTCGGACATGATGCCTCAGCCCGCCGGTGGCGAATGGGCAGCGAGGTCGCCCGAGGCCTGCGCATCCGCCGGTTCGTCCACGACTCTTGGCGTGATGAAGATCAACAGTTCGTGCTCGTCGTCGCGTTCGAGGGAGCGGCGAAAGAGGCGCCCCAAGAACGGCAGGTCGCCGAAGAACGGCGTCTTGGTGATCGAGGCGTTGCGGCCCTTGCGGGTGATGCCGCCGAGCACCACTGTCTCGCCGTTGCCGATGAACACCTGCGTGATGATCTTGGTGGTGTTGATGCTCGGCACGCCGTTGTAGAGCGTGCCCACAGTGTCTTGCTTGACGACCAGGTCCATGATGATGCGCTCGTTCGGCGTGACGTGGGGAATCACCTCCAACTGCATCACCGCCTCCTTGAAGGAAGTGGAGGTCGCGCCCGAACTCGAAGCCTCCTGATAGGGAATCTCCACACCCGACTCGATGGTCGCTTGCTGTTTGTCCGTGGTCACCACCTGCGGCCGGGCGATGATCTCGGCGTGCCCTTCCGACGCCAAGGCAGACAGTTCCAGATCCAGATGGTAGTCCACTGCGGCGAGCCCCACCCGCACGCGGGTGACTGCCGGGGACGTCTCTGCGAGGTTCACGACCCAGTTGCCTTCTCTGCCGACGTCCCCGGTGGAGTCTTGTGTTGCGCCCACGCCACCGTATTGCAGGTCGCGTCCGTCTTCCAGCACCTCGCGACCGACACCACCCCAGCGAATCCCCAGCCGCGCCGAGTGGTCACGGTTCACGTTGACGATGCGCCCTTCGATCAGCACCTGCCGCACCGGGATGTCGAGCTTGGCGAGCGCGGCGCGGAATCCTGCCAGACGCTCGGCTGTATCCGTCAGCACCACCGTGTTGGTGCGTTCGTCCACCAGGGCCGCACCCCGGTCCGACAGCACCGAGCCAGCGCCGCTGCCGAGCAGCGCCACCATCTGCGCCGCGTTGGCGTAGCGCACCCGCACGTACTCGGTCGTGAGCGGCTTGAGTTCGGACAGCTCGCGGAGGTTTTCGAGCTCGGTTCGCTCCTGCGAGGCCAGCTCGTCCGCTGGACCGATCAGGAGCACGTTGCCGTACTCCCGCTTGGCGAGCCCTTCCGTGCGGAGGATGAGATCCAGCGCCTGATCCCAAGGCACGTCCTCGAGCCGCAGCGTCATGGATCCGGTCACCGAGTCGCTGGTGACGAGATTTGCGCCGATGAAGTCGGCTATGAGCTGCAAGACGCTGCGCACCTCCACTTCCTGAAAGTTGAGTGACAGGCGTTCGCCGGCGTAGGAGCCTTCTGGCTTGGCGGCGGTAGACAAAGCCGAACCCTGTGCGTTGCCCGACTCCTCCCAGCCGGATGTGGCGGCACCTGCTTGCCCAGTGCTGATGGCGAGGTAGGCGATGGCAAGCGCCAACGCAGCGTTGGCCCTCGAACAGCTACGGGCCTTTGGTCGTCGTGTCATTGACGAGTCCTTGCGCTCGTTCATTGGTCACCCGCTGGCTGCATGTGCCGACGACGTTCCATCCACGCCCCGGACCCGTCCGGCACGATCTCGACGATGTCGAGGCCAGCCTCGCTGAGACGCACCACTCGACCGTGGTTTCTGCCGAGATGGCTGCCCACGATGGCTCGTGCGATGCCGCCTTCCGGCGGCTGCACGAGCGCGAAGAGTGTGCCGCCCTGCTCCACGAAACCCACCAGGCGAAGGGTTCCGAGGGCGAATCGCTCGAGCGGTTCGCGCTTGCGGGCTAGGTTCGGTCGCACATTCGAGGGCGGGCCCACGCGCAGCTTTGGCTTCGGCACCGGCAGTGAAAACGGGCTGCGATACTCCGCCCCGAAATAGGCTTGAGGTGCTGGCGCTGGCGGCCCAGGAGGCGTTGTGACGACCTTGCGTGGCGCCGCGTTGATTTCCCGCAGCAGCGCTTGTGGCTGCGGGCGTTCGTCGCTGCAGCCCACGAGCAAGAGGAGGGCCAAACCACCCATGGCCCTCCGGCGCAAGGCTCTTGCACGGAACTGGTCCCGTAACAAATGGAGCCAACTGTCGAGCACCAGCGCTCGTGCCTTCATGCGGCGTCCGCCGACACTTCGCGCCGCCGCCAGGTTCGGGCGCGAATGGTGAGTTGCAGACGCTCGGCACCTTTCCGCGGGCGCAAGCGGAAGTCCTGAGGGGCGACGATGCGTTGCAGGCGCGCAAGTGCGTCCAGAAATGCGCCGATTTCGTGGTAGCCGCCAACCACGGCGATGTCGATGGGCAGCTCCACATAGCTTGTCGTGGCCAGTTCCTCGCCCAGAGTAATGCGCTCAATGGCGAGCTGCTCTGCGAGTGCAGCTCGGCTGATGTCGTCTATCAGGGCGGGTACTTCCGCATCCCCCGGCAACTGTGCGAGCAGCGCTTCGAAGCGTAGGGCAGCGCGGTTTCGCTCGCTCTCAGCGCGCGCGACATCCACGGTGGAGGCGCGCAGGCGCCGGTAGTCGGCGAGCAAATTGGTCTCGGTGCGTGTCGCACTGGAGAGTTCGCGAACCTGTTGTCCGACGTGCAGGACGCCCCCCGCCGCCAAGAGCGCAGCGGCCAAGAGCCCAATCAACGCCAGCCGGAGCGCGCGCGGCCATGCGCCGATGTTGCCGACATCGAGATCGACCTCCTGCAGGCGCGCGAGCAAGTTCTGCGGCTGCACGGGCTACCCTGCTGCCTCGGTGTTGCCGTCACGTTCGGCACGCGGCAATGGCGGCGTGCCTTCGGGTGCGTGGCCGAAGCCAAGTGAAAACGTCACCGCGCCGTTGTCGCCGTCCTCCTCGATGCCCTTTAGCGTCAGGTGCTCGAACCAGGCCGAGCGATCGAGATTGCGCATCAAGGCTGACACGCCTGCATTGGATTCCGCCGCTCCCGTTGCCTCGAACAGCCCATCCGCTAGCGTGACGGATGTATAGCGCACCTGAGCCGGCATCGTCGCTGCAAGCTCGGAGAAGGTGTACGCGGCCAAGAAACGCGAGCCGTGCATTCGCTCGATGGCATCGCCCTCGGCTAGCAGCACCTCCCGCTCGGCATAGAGCGCCGCGACTCTGGCCACCTCTCCTTCGAGCGTGGTCAACGCCTCCTCGATCACGGCGTTGCGGGCGCGTTGGCGCTCCGTGGCCGCGTTCACCTGCGAGGCGCTAACCAGCACCGTGGCGATGGCGGCGACCGCGACCACCGCCAACTGCACCAGAAAGGCGCGGCTCAAGCGCTTGCGCTCCCACTCCCGCCAGGGCAGCAGATTGATGCTCATGGGTCGAACCTCCGCATGGCCAGCCCACAAGCCGCGAGCAGCTCCGGGGCTGCGGCACCGAGGGCTTCTGCGTCGAGGCGTTTCGCCACCGTCATGTCGGCGAAGGGCTGCACGAGCTCAATGTCCGCACTCGTCTGTTGCTCCAGCATGTCGAGCGTGCCGTCGGTCAGCGCGGGCTCTCCCGCCACCAGAAAGCGCGCCGGAGATTCGCCACCAGCCGCGACCTGCAAGTGCAGAAGCCGGGATAGCCGTAGCCGGACGGTCTCGACGTCGGCGTCCTCTGCGAGTCCAGGACTGGCGTCCGTCACATCTTCCCGGCACTGCAGCGGCACGCTGGCGGCTCCCGCGAACAGGGCCATCGTCACGGCATCGCGGCGCAACTCCAGCAAGGCCGTGCATTTGGCACCGGTCGGCCAAATGCCCGCCAAGGCACGGCGCATGGCGAGCACTCGCACATCGACGATTGCGGGTCGAAAGCCGCCGAGGGCCAGAGCGGCGCTGCAACGCTGCAGTTCGGTCTGCGGACATGCGGCGAGCAGCACCTGCGCCATCGCCGGGTCGTTTGGCGACAGGTCGCCCACTTCGAAGTCGATGGCCGCGTCGGCCACGGGAAACGGCAGGAGGCGGTCCGCATCCACTTCGATCTGGCTCGCGATTTCCTCGTCGGTGTAGGAGGAATCGAGTTCAATCAGCTGGCAGACTACGGCAGCGCCGCTCACGGCAGCCGCCGCGCGCCGGGCCCGGGGACGCGCCCGCTTGGCGAGCTTGGCGATGGCGCCGCCAACGGCGGCGGCATCTGCAATGGGCGCTTCGTTGCTATTCTTCGCCGGCTGCGTCTCGGCATAGGGTTCGATGCCGAACGCGCATACGCGGCAGCCCTCGCCGTCGGCCTCAAGCTCGACCAGGGCAACGCGGGTGGCGCCGATGTCGATGCCCACGAGGCCCGGCCGGCGCCGTTTGCCGTTGCGTTGGTTGCCGCCCGGTCGGTTGCCGGCGAAGAGCCGGCGTGGCGAGAGGTTCCCGGAGCGCCACATGCGAAGCCTCATCCGTTCCATCACGAAACGCATTCTCTGGCTTGCCGGAGCCGGGGTTTGTGCGACATCTCTGGGCGTCGCGTCAGTCTTTCTCTATTTGGACCCGCAGATTCCGACCACGGAGACCTACAGCAAGTACCGATTCGAGACGCCGCTTCGGATTTTCACGAGAGACAACAAGCTGATAGGGGAGTTCGGCGACCGCCGCACGATCCCCATTACGTTCGAGGACACGCCAAAGGCTTACATCGACGCCCTCCTCAACACCGAGGACAAGCGCTTCTTCGAGCACCGAGGCGTGGACGTGATCTCCCTCGCCAACGACGTGGTGGGGCTCTTCCTGTCTGACGTGCGCACCGGCGCGAGCACTATCACGATGCAGCTTGCGAAGATCATCTCCTTCTCGCCGGAGCAAACCTTTATTCGAAAATTCAAGGAAATGCTGCTGGCGGTGAAGATCGAGAACGCCCTCACCAAGGAGCAGATCCTCGAGCTCTACATCAACATCGCGCCGCTTGGGAAGCACGCCTACGGCGTCCAGGCCGGCGCCCACACCTACTACGGCAAGCCGGTCTCCGAGCTGGGCCTCGCCCAAATCGCGATGCTCGCTGCAGTGTCCAAACGGCCGGAGGCGGGCAATCCCATCAACGGGCCGGAGTACGCGGTGCGGCGACGCAACCTCGTGCTGCGGCGGATGCTCGACCAAGCATCTATCAGCCGCGCCGAGTACGACCAGGCCGTCGCAGCACCGATTACCGCGGTGGTGCATCGGCGCGAGTTGGATCTCGTCGCGCCGTTTCCTTCGGAATGGGTGCGTCAACAGTTGGTGGAGCGCTACGGCACCGACATCTATGCCGGCTACGAAGCGGTGACCACCCTCGACTCAGAGCTGCAGTTGGCGGCGCAGCGGGCGCTCAGAGCGGGGCTCGAAGCCTATGACCGGCGCCACGGCTATCGCGGCGCAGATGGTCGTGTGGTAGTGCCGCCGGAGTTCACGTTGCCCGATTGGGGAATTCCGCCCCTGCCGGCAGCGCAGGTGACTTCCGCCGACGCTGAGGCGGAAGCCGAGGCGGCCGGCCAGCCACGCGAGGAAGCCACCGAAGAGGCGCTGTCCACACTGCGGAACGTGCCGCCAGACTTCGAGAACACCGCTGCATTCCGTTCCTTCGTCGCAGCGGCCTTGGGCGACCGCCCGGTCGTTCAAGGCAAGGAGCCAGCCGTGGTTCTGGCGCAGGCGACCCGCCGCATGATGGTCGCGCGGGCGGATGCGACGACGCTGGTGCTGCCGTGGGAGGGATTGCGCTGGGCGCGGCGCTATCTCGGCGTCGATGCCATGACGGCACGCCCGCAGACTGCGGCGGATGTGGCCGAGATCGGTGATGTCGTGTACATCGAACAGGACGAGGGCGGCTGGCGGCTGGCGCAGGTGCCCGACATCGCCGGCGCGCTGGTGGCGCTCGACACCCACGACGGTGCGGTGCGAGCAATCGTCGGCGGCTACGACTTCGTCGGCAACCAGTTCGATCACGCCCTGCAGGCGCGGCGCCAGCCTGGGTCGGGCTTCAAGCCCTTTGTCTATTCGGCGGCGCTCGAGAACGGTGTCACCCCGGCAAGCGTCTTCCTCGATGCGCCCCTGGTGTTCCGGGACCCAAGCACCGGCAACACCTATCGCCCGCGCAACGACAGCGGCCGCTACAACGGTCCCACACGACTGCGCGAAGCGCTCTACCGCTCCATCAACCTGGTGTCGATTCGGGTGATGCTGCGGATCGGCGCGGACAGCATCCTGCGCCATGCCGGCCGGTTCGGCTTCGCAACCGGCACATTCCCGGACAACACCCAACTCGCTATCGGTGGCGGCACGATGGGCGTGACGCCGCTTGAAATGGCGACGGCATATGCCGCGATCGCCAACGGCGGCTATGCCGTTGAGCCGCGCATCATCGAGCGGGTGCGAACCATCGATGGGGACACCGTGTTCGAGCCCCCGCGCAGCGCCGCCTGCGATCGATGCACCGCCAGCGAGGAAGGCGAGCGGGCCCCGACCCCGGCACCGCGCGCGATTTCCGCCCAGAACGCCTTCATCATGGATTCCATGCTGCGCGACGTGGTGCGGCGCGGCACCGGTCGCCGGGCGCTGGTGCTGGAACGCTCGGACATCGCCGGCAAGACCGGCACCACGGACGAGGCCGTGGACACCTGGTTCAACGGCTACCACCCAAAGCTCGCCGCCACCGCTTGGGTCGGCTTTTCCCAAGCGCGGCCCTTGGGCGCCCGCGAATACGGCTCCACCACCCCACTCGCCATATGGGTGGACTTCATGCGCGAGGCCCTCGCCCGAGAACCCGACGTGCAGCGCATCGCCCCCGACGGCGTCGTCAGAGCCCGCGTCGACGCCGCCACAGGCCAAGCCGCCAGCCCCGACAACCGCAGAGCGATGTTCGAGTACTTCCTCGCAGACAACGCCCCGCAAACCGAAACCACCACCCGCCAGGGCAACGCGAACGCCGCAACGGTGCGGCCGGAGGACATCTTCTAAGGAGTCTTCCTTCTCCAATGCTGCGGGCCCGGCTGACGCTTCTCTGGCGATAGAGACCTCGTTGGGCCAGAATTCGGGCGTCGCAGATCGAGGATGGGCGCATGAAGAACGTCGCGAGACTGCTTGGCGCGGCGATGGCATTGGCGGGGCTTTGGGCGGCTGCGGCGATGGAAAGGGCGAATCCTGACGACCTCGAGGAAATGACCGTTAGTGCGGAGCGGCTTCCCGTGCCGTCGCGGATCGAGATGATGGACACCTATCAGGCGCAAGGCCAAGGAACGAAGCACTTCCGCCGCCGCGACTACGCCCGCGCCTATCCACACCTGCTCACCGCGGCAAAGCGGGGCTTCAAGACGGCGCAGGCACGGCTCGCGTACATATACCTGCACGGTCTCGGAGGGATCCCATACGACCCCGTGCGAGGCGTGGGCTGGCTGTCGGCGGCGGCATCGCCAGAGACGTTGCCGTGGATCCGGCGCTATTCCAAGCGCATCTGGGACATCGTTCCGGCGCGCTATGTGGCCGACCTCGAAACGGTGGCTGACCGCTATCGAGCGAAGTACGGCCGGGGCGCCTCCGGCGTGAGCTGTAACCGAAACCGTGCGGCGGGCACGCACCGAACCTCGCTCACGTGCTTGTTCGACGCCGAACCCATGCACGAAACCTCGATGGATCGCGAAGCGCTGCGTGGTCTGTGGTGTTCCCGCGAATCGGAGGAGCCGGGGACCTGCGTGGGCAGCCTTCAGTAGCCCAGCAACCACGCAGGCGTAGGACGTCGATCCACCAATAGCCCCTCGAAGCCGAGTCAACACCAACGGACCGGCTGGATGGCGCGGTCCCACACGTCATTCGAAGCGAGGGTCCGTCACGCTCCTCGCGCCGAAGGCGAAGCAACCAAGGGCCCGAACATGCAACCAGCCCTCGCCCCGCGAGACGGGCCCTGTGGGTGGCGGGCTGCGCCTGTTCCCCTACGTCAAGGCCGCGCGGAATTCGTCGAGTTCGTTGATCGGCGCCGAACACACGAGGTCGCGGCAAACAAAGGCTGTCACTCGTGCGCGGGTTTCCGTGGTGACGAGGCGGGGTAGGTACGACGGTGCTTGGCTGTCGTAGGGGATGGCGTAAACCCTTCTTGTCGGCTGGTAGCCGTCTCTTGCCGCGTCTAGCCAGGGCTGCATCTGGTCCGGCGGGCCCCGCAGGATCACCGTTTCGCCCGGTTCGGTGGCTTCTTCGATGGCGGTTAGGAGGGCCGAATGGGCTGCTGGCTGGCGTTCCGCGAAGCCTCGGGCCCAGTCGAGGGTGGCATGGGCCGCGTCGAGGTAGCGCGACTCTGCGGTGAGATGTCCGAAGGCCACGAGCGCGCGCACGGCGATGGCATTGCCCGGCGGCAGGGCGTCGTCCAGCACCGGTTTCGGGCGGTGGATGAGTTCCTCGTGGTCGTGCGCGGTGAACCAGAAGCCGCCCGCCTCCTCATCCAGGAAGAGCGTCAGCAAGCCGTCCGCCAAGAGCCGAGCCAGGGCGAAGTCGGCATCGTCCCAGCGCGCTTCCAAGAGCGCCAGTACGCCGTGCAGCATGTTGGCGTAGTCGTCGAGGTACGCGGGGTGCCGCGCCGTGCCTCGGGTCCAGCTCGCCAAGAGGCGGCCGTCCTCAACCATGCGTTCGCGCACGAAGGCGGCGGCCCTCGCGGCCGAGGCGGTCCACGCCGGTTCCGAGAGCCGTAAGGCCGCCTGCACCATGCCGTGAATCGCGAGGCCATTCCACGCCGCAAGCACTTTCTCGTCGCGGGCAGGTCGGGGCCGCTCGCTGCGGCGTTCAAACAGTTTGGCGCGGGCGCTTGCCAAGAGTTCGACTGCGGCTTCGGCATCGAGATACAGCCGCTCCGCCACCGAGCGCCACGAGTCGCGCCGGTGCAGGTGCCACTTGCCCTTGAAGTTGGCCGGGCGGTCGAGGCCGTAGAGGGTTTCCACCACCAGGTATTCGTCCTCGGTGAGTAGCCGCTTCACCTCGTGGCGTCGCCAAACGTAATACCGGCCCTCGCCGCCGTCGCTGTCGGCATCGAGGGCGGCGTAGTAGCCGCCGCTCGGATCCTGCATCTCGCGCATCATCCAGCCGGCGGTGTCGCGGAGCGCACCGTCGAACAGCGCATCGGGCGCCACGGCCATGGCGTCCGCATACAGGGCGAGCAGCGAGCCGTTGTCGCAGAGCATCTTCTCGAAGTGCGGAATCATCCACTCGCGGTCGGTGGAATAGCGGCAGAAGCCACCGCCGAGGTGGTCGAAGATGCCACCCCGCGCCATCTTCGTCAGGGTGGTCATCACCATGTCGAGGGCTTCGCGATCCGGCTGGCCGCCGTTTGCGCGACCGCGCTGCCAATGTCGCAGCAGCCGTTCCACCGCCCCCGGCATAGGGAATTTGGGGGCGTTGCCGAAGCCGCCGCTTTCCGGGTCATAGAGCTTGCCGAGCTGCTCTCGCCCCGCCCGGAGCAGCGCATCGTCGGCCAGTTCCGACTCCGCCTTGGCGTCGTCGAGCTGCTGCACGACGTCGCGCAGCTTGTCGCCCTGTTCGCGGATGTCCTCGGTGCGCTCGCCCCAGGCGTCCGAGATGCGGATCAGCACATCGACGAACCCGGGCAGGCCGTGGCGGGGCGTGCGCGGGAAGTAGGTGCCGGTGAAGAACGGCAGCAACGTCTCTGGATCGAGGAAGGCGGTGAGGGGCCAGCCGCCACCCTGGCGCGTCAGCAGGTGGTGGGCGAGTTGATAGGCGCGGTCGAGATCGGGCCGTTCCTCCCGATCCACCTTGATGTTGACGAAGCGCTCGTTCATCACCTTCGCCGTCGCCTCGTGCTCGAAGGACTCGTGTGCCATCACATGGCACCAGTGGCACGCGGAGTAGCCGATGGAGAGGAGGATGGGACGGCCTTCGGTGCGCGCCAGAGCGAGTGCGGTGTCGCCCCAAGGGTGCCAATCGACCGGGTTGTCGGCGTGCTGCGCAAGATAGGGGCTGGTCTCGCCGGCAAGGTGGTTCATGGCAACCGTTCGTTCGTCTTCGCAACCATCATAGCCAAGCCGAAGCGCTCTTCTCCGCAGCGGTGTGTCGCTGACAGCGCAAGGGACCTTGGAAGCAGGGCGATCGGCGATCGTGCGGGCGCGGGTCAGAGGTTCGCCCGGGCAAGCATCGTCTCGGCATTGCTGCGCACCCAAGCCATCAATCCCGTGGCCATGCTCGGCCGGGCAAGGTCGGGGCGGGCGGTAATCCAGCCGATGGAGGCGAGGGAGCGGATGAGGAGAAACAGCGGAATCAGCGCCACCATGCGTTCGTCGGGCTCGCGGACGCGACGGTAGCCATTCAGGAACGCGGTTTGCCTTCGGGCGAAGTCGTCCCTTCCATGCGCGCCGAGGCAGACGGCGAAGTCATACGCGTGCCAACCGAAACCTGCGTCGTCGAAGTCGATCACATGCAGACGTTTGCCGCTGACGACGACGTTTTGGGGGTGCAAGTCGGCGTGGATCATGCCGTAGTTGGCTGGCTTTCGGTCGATGCTTGCCAGCACCGGCCCGATGCGGTCACGAAGGTCGGCAAGCATCGAGCGGTCACTGGCCGTGAGAAGGTGCGACTCCCAGAACCGCCCCCAGAAGGGCGTCCCGCCGCCGACACCCATCAGTCCGCCGGCGTCGAAGGCATGGCGGGCGAAGCCATCAGGAACCCGCCACTCCGACGCTTGGCTGTGCAGCGCTGCCATCACCTCGCCGATGCGGGCGTAGCAGTCGTCGATGAACTTGGGCTCGGCACCGTCCATTCGGTCGCCTAGGGTGTCGCCCGGGACCCATTCCAGCATTCCGGCGTAGCGTTGTTCGTCGCCGACGAATGCCGTCGCATAGCCTTGGCCGCTGCGCGCGAGGACTGGGACCGGCACGTCGATGCCAGCCTCGCGCAGCGCCGCCGTCCAGGTCTGTTCCGACAGCAGTTCCTCGAACGTGTGGTAGCCAGGGCGATGTAGGCGCAACACGAACAGGCGCCCGCGTTCGTCTTCGACCCGAAAGGCGTAGTTCTCCGAACGCGACACGAGCTTGAGATCGCGCACCGCAAGCGGCCAGTGCGCCACCGCCTCGTGGGCGGCAGTCAGCAGCACCGCGTCCGACACGGGTTCAGTAGCTACCACGGGGAGAGTTCAGCTGGCTGCCGCCGAACCCACGACCTCCTCGAAGGCACCAAGGAATGCGTCGGCGTCGGCAGCCGAGAAGACCAGCGGCGGCCGAATCTTGAGCACATTGCCAAAGGCGCCGGCGGCACCGATCAGGAAACCCCGCTCCTTGAGCGCATTGACGACCGCACCGGCCCCGGCCCGATCTGGCTCCATGCTCGCAGCATCCTTCACCCACTCGATTGCCACGAAAAGGCCGTGGCCGCGAACGTCCGCCATGCGCTCGTCGCCATCGGCCATCGCCGTCAGTCGCGTTCGCATGGACGCGCCCACCGCCGCTGCGCGCTCGCGCAAGCCTTCGGCCTCGATTACGTCGAGCACTGCGTTGCCGGCGGCTGCCTGCAAGGGGCTCGATGCGAAGGTGTTGAAGTAGCGGGTCGCCTTGCGGAACGCCTCGATGTGATCGCGCGACGCCGCGGTTGCGGCAAGCGGCACCCCGGCGCCCAGGGGTTTGCCCATGCTGACGATGTCCGGTGTGAAGCCGCTCACCTCGTAGCCCCACCAGCGGCCGGCACGGCAAAGCCCCGATTGCACTTCATCTGCCACCACCACGCCGCCGGCCTCGCGCACGAGCTTCGCAGCTTCCGCCATGAAACCTTGCGGGATGTTGGGCAGCCCTTCGTTGGCGAGCAGCGGACATACCAGCATTCCGGCGAAGGGGATGCCATCGCGCTCGAAGCCGGCAATGGTTTCGCTCAGGCGGTCGAGGTAGTAGGTCAACGGATCGTTGGCCGGGCAGCGCAACAGCTCAGGGAACGGAATCGAGCGCACTTCCCCGTGCGGGTCCTGGGGCCTCGCAAGCTGCCGCACGGCGACGCTGTTGCCGTGATAGGCAGCGTCGGTGCAAACAATGCCGCGACCGTCGGTGACGATCCGCGCCGTCATCAGCGCGATTTCATTCGCCTCCGTGCCGGTGCAACTGAACACCACCGAGTCGATGCCATCGGCGTGCAATCCAGTGAGCCGCTCGCCGTACTCGACAATCGCCTCGTGGAGATAGCGGCTGTGGACGTTGAGCGTCGCCACCTGCCGCGACACTGCCTCCACCACATGCGGATGGCAATGCCCCACACAGGGCACGTTGTTGTACATGTCCACATAGCGCCGTCCGTCAGCATCGAAGAGCGACACCCCTTCGCCTCGAACAATGGTGAGCGGCGAGGTGTAGAACAGCGCCGAACCAGCCCCAAACACCTGATTTCGACGATCCAGCAACTCCTGCGACAAGCCCGCCTCCCCTAACCCGCTGCATGGGACAATTCTACGCCGGGGAAAGGGGCGCCTGTCGGAAGAGAAGCCGGAATGCGCTGCCTCCGAAGATCGTCCCTTCATGCACTGGCACCGCGCTGTTGGACGAAGAGGGCCATGCGAAGGAGGGCGACGCAAGCGTCGGCCCTACGGTCCGGGCATCACCGCCACCTTCCGTAGGGGCAACGCATGCGATGCCCGTCTGGCAGCGTGCCTTGCTTTTGGCGCGTGGGGGCGGCTACATTTGCGGGTTTGGCGTAGTCGCAACTTTCGGCCTGCACAAAGGCCGGGTTTGGTGCATGAGAGGGAGGGGTTCATGGCGGAAGCGGTGCAGACGGCGGCCGGAGCGGAGGACTTTGATCCGGATGCCTTGCGCGAGAGGTATCGTGAGGAACGCGATCGGCGGCTGCGTTCGGAAGGCAACGAGCAATATGTCGAGGTCACCGGGGTCTTTGCCGGCTACGTGGAAGACCCCTACGTCGAGCCCGGCTTCGAGCGCGAGCCGCTCACGGACGAGGTGGAGGTGGTGGTCATCGGTGGCGGCTTCGGCGGCCTCCTGGCCGGCGCCCGCCTGCGGGAAGCTGGAGTCGAGGACATCCGCGTCATCGAGAAGGGCGGCGACTTTGGCGGCACCTGGTACTGGAACCGCTACCCCGGCGCCCAGTGCGACATCGAGTCCTACATCTACCTGCCGCTGCTCGAAGAGATCGGCTACATCCCCAAGGAGAAGTACAGTCACGCGCCGGAAATCCTCGCGCACAGCCGCGCCATCGGCGAGCGCTACGGGCTCTACGACAACGCCTGCTTTCGCACCGAGGTGACGGAGCTGCGCTGGGATGAAGAGGACTTGCGCTGGATCGTCAAGACCAATCGCGGCGATGCCATGCGCGCCCGTTTTGTCTGCATGTCGAACGGCCCCCTCAACCGTCCGAAGCTGCCCGGCATTCCCGGCATCACCGAGTTTCGCGGCCACACCTTCCACACCAGCCGCTGGGACTACGGTTACACCGGCGGCGACACCAACGGCAACCTGACCAAGCTCGGCGACAAGACGGTCGGCGTCATCGGCACCGGTGCCACCGCCGTGCAGTGCGTGCCGCATCTCGGCGCCGCGTGCAAGCAGCTTTACGTGTTCCAGCGCACGCCTTCATCCATCGACGTGCGCGGCAACAAGCCCACGGACCCCGAGTGGGCCGAGGGCCTGGAACCGGGTTGGCAACAGGAGCGGATGACCAACTTCAACGTCCTCGTCACCGGCGGCGAGCAGGACGAAGACCTCGTCAGTGACGGCTGGACGGACATCATCCGCAACCTCGCGACGATGGCTACGTCGCGCGGCGGCGAAGAGGAGCTTTCGCCGCTCGAACGGGCAGAGCGCGTGGAGATGGCCGACTTCCGCAAGATGAACCAGATTCGCGCCCGCGTGGACGAGATGGTTCAGGACGAGGCCACCGCCGCAGCGCTCAAGCCCTGGTATCGCCAGTTCTGCAAGCGCCCCTGCTTTCACGACGACTACCTGAAGGCGTTCAATCGCCCCAACGTGGAGCTCGTGGACACCCAAGGCCAGGGCGTCGAGCGCATCACCGAGCGCGGCGTGGTGGTGGACGGCACCGAATATGAGCTCGATTGCCTCATCTACGCCACCGGTTTCGAGGTGGGCACGGCCTACACCCGGCGCGCCGGCTACGACGTGGTGGGTACCGGCGGCCTCACCCTGTCCGAGAAGTGGGGCCAGGGCATGCGCACCCTGCACGGCTTCCAGACCCACGGATTCCCCAACTGCTTCTTCATGGGCGTGACCCAGGGCGGGTTCACGGCGAACTTCCCGCACATGCTGAACGAGCAGAGCCTGCACATCGCCTACATGATCGCCGAGGCGCGGGGCAGCAACGCCCATTGCCTCGAAACCACGCGAGAAGCCGAAGACGAATGGGTCGACATCATCCGCGAGAAGGCGATTTTCAATCAGGCGTTTCTCGAGCAGTGCACGCCGGGGTACTACAACAACGAGGGCCAGCCGGGCGCCGGCAACTCCCTCATCGGCAGTCAGTATGGCGGCGGCTCGGAGGAGTTCTTCCGCATCATCCGCGCCTGGCGAGACGAGGGCAGCATGGCGGGCATCGCTCTGTCATAGGGCAAACCAATCGGGAGTGCCGTCGAATCGCAGCCGCAAGCGAGAAGGCTCGAACAAGGGAGGCGCAGACGAGGTGACGCGGATCGCAGGCGCGCCGTTGGCGGTTCTCGACCAGATTCGGAGCTGGCACGAGGGGCGTCAGGCGCGGCGGCTGGCGCGACTTGCCATCGACGACGACATCTGGCGGCAGGTGATGGCCGCCTCGCCGGTGTTCGACAACATGAGCGATGCCGCCAAGGGCCGGCTGCGCGATCTATCCACCCGCTTTCTGCTTGAAAAGCGCTTCTTCGGGGCGCAGGGATTTCTCATCCACCCTTCCGTGTCCGTTTCCATTGCGGCGCAGGCGTGTCGGCTGGTGCTGCACATGGAACTCGATCACTTCGCGCCGTTCCGCACCATCATTGTCTATCCTGGCTCCTTCGTCGCCGAGCGTGAGGAAGAGGACGAACTAGGCATCGTTCACTCTGGTTACGAGGAACTCGACGGCGAGTCGATGGAGCAGGGCGCGGTGGTGCTGGCTTGGTCCGAGGCCCAGCCGAGGCAGGAACTCGGCACCAGCAACGTGGTGATGCACGAGTTCGCCCACAAGCTCGACGAGGCCAGCGGCTCCCAGAACGGCGTGCCGATTCTGCATCCGGAAATGAACCCCACGCACTGGCAACTGGCGCTGCGCGGCGCCTACACGAGAATGGTGGAGGAGAGCCAGCGCGCCGTCTCGGAAGGGCGGGTCGCGTCCACCGTCATCGACGACTACGCCACCACCAATCCGGCGGAGTTCTTCGCCGTATGTGTGGAGTATTTCTTCCACGCACCCGAGTTCCTGGCGGAGAACCTGCCGGCGGTGTTCGAGCAATTCTGCGCATTCTTCCGCGAGGACACGCGGCATTTCGCGGACTGGATTCCTCCCGAGCCGGACCAGTGATCGGACGACGAGACCGGGCGTCGCCTCTACGGGGGCTCCGGGCGGCGCTTGTGGCGGCGATGCATGCATCGCCCCTTCTGACTGCGCTCGCCGCTTTGGTCACGACATGCACGGTCCACGCGACGGAATCATCGACCCTCGAACCCGCCCTCGACATCGGTGTCGCCGTGTTCGCTCCTTGCGATGCCGGCAGCGAAGCCTGCCGCGTGCTCCACGAGCCGGCCTCGACAAGCCCACTTGCGGCGCCCTTCGATGAAGCCACAACGGCGGGCGAAGTGTGGCCGGAAATCCGCCGCGCCGAGAGCCTCTACACCGCCGAACGCATCAAGGCCGCGCTCGAAGCTGCGGTGGAACGAAGGGAGGCGCCCTGGGGTGCCGTCCGGGTGACACCGCGGGCGAGCCATGCCTTCGATGTGATCGTCTCCGGTGCCATCCTGCGCTCGGACAGCGACGGCATCGCCTTTCGTGCACGGGTGCAGGACGCGAGCGGCAGGCCTTGGATTGCCGGCGTTTACGAGTCTTCACCGGTGCTGCAGCCGAGAGCCGACGGTTCCGTCGCCGAAGCGGACGGCACGACTGTCGCCGCTGTCGACACCTTCGCCGGGCCCGCCGGCGAGCTTGCGCGCGACATGGCCGATTGGGTGCGGGCGAACCTGCCAGTTAAGGACCGGCATCGCCTCCGCGCCCTCGCCGAAGTGCGCTTCGTGCGCGACTTCGCGCCGGAATCCTTCGCGGGACATGTAAGCGTGGACGGCGCGGGCGTGGCGGAGCTGAAGCGGCTGCCGGCGCACGACGATCCCATGCTCGTGCATGGCCGCCGCGTCCGCTCCCTCGAACAGCAGTTCGTGGATGCCCTGGACGACCACTACGGGTCCTTCAGCCAACGCATGGCCACGCCCTATCGCAACTGGCGGCAAGCGGTTCAGGGTGGCGTCATCACCCGCAGAGAGCTCATCGCCCGCGCTCGCGCGCGCAGAGCCTTCGGTGCCGTGGCATTGATCGGCGGGCTCTCCGGCCAGTCCGGCGGCGACGACCAAGCGCCCGGCGAAGGACTGCCGAAGCACGACTTCGCGACGGTAGTGAGCGCGGTTGCCAACCTCTACAGTGCCTCCCGCGAAAGCGACGCCGCCGTGGCGTGGACGCAGTTGCTCGAGGAACTCGGCCAATCCACCAGCGCGGCCATCGCGCCCCACCTCTTGGAGACCGAGAACCGAACGGTGCGCCTGACCGGCGCGGTGGACGAACAATACGGCGAACTGCGTCGCATCATGGCAGTGATCTACCGCGAGGAGGTCGCTGACGAACCTCCCGCGCTGGGCGCGGAGGACTTTGAGCGCCATGTAGCCACCGCAGAGGAGATCGTCACGCGGCCGTCCCGGCCACCGCATGGGCCAATGGCGTTGACGGCGCAGCGGATCGCTCCATCGGGCCCGGGCACGGCGGGGCGCAGCAACGACGAGGACGATCCCCTGTTCGCTCTGCGCCCCGGCGACTTCGTCCCGAACCCACCGCCGGCAAAGGCCGGCCCCACTGTGCTGCCGGACTACATGCCCATGGGAATGCCGGGCTTGGACCCCGTGCTCATGGAACGGATATTCCGCGACATGCAGAGCGACATCTCGCGACCCATGGGCGCACCCCGAATGCCGAAGTTGGGCCCGCGCGCATCGGCGTTTCCCGAGTCCGCTTTCAAGACCGAAACACCGTTCCCCATGAGCGGCAACTCGCGACCCGACGCCGCGCCCTCCACCGGCTACACCTTGGAGGAACTCGCCTTGCTGGCGCGAGAGCATCGAGAACGCGGCGACGACGCCGGCGCGCTCAGGCTGTTGGAGGAGGGCCTCGGCCGGATCGGTATCCTCGATGAAGCCTGCCCACTCGTCTGTGCGTTGGTGCCGCTAAAGCCCCTCCCAGAATACTGGCCAAGAGCAGCTAAACGGGGACGCCTCGGCCCGGCCAGCGCCTACAAGCGCATGGCAGCGGCTCAGCAACATATGCTCGACGGTCGCATTGAGGAAGGACTCGATGTGCTGGCCCCGGAACTTCGGCGGTCGAAGCGGCTGCCCCTTTACACCTTGGCGCACGTCGTGCAACTGCACATGCACGCCGCCTCGATCGAGGGCGGCCGCGGCAATCACGCCGCCGCCACACGCATCTACGAGCGCCTTCTTGATGTGGCGAAAGAGGTCTACCCGCCCTCCATGGAGGCATCCATCTTCTGGCGCGCAGCCCAAAGCACCTTCCTCGCTGGCGACTATCCCGCCTCGCTCAACTACCTGGAACGCTGGCTCTCCCGCTCCCCCATCATGGCCACCGCCTGTCCGGCGGTATGCCCGAAAAAAGCCCGAGCGAAACGACGCCGAAGCTAAAGTCGCGAGTTCGGGCTAGACAGGCGTTTTGGTCGGAAGGGTCGTTCGGCGCGCCGGACGGCGCGCTAGGGAAGGCAGAATGCCTTCCCTCCGAAGGCCCGTTCACGGCCAAGCTGCGAACGCGCGCTCAAAGGCCCAGCCTTGTCATCCCTTCGTCCACGGTGGCGGATTTGTCCTTGTCCCACCACCAAGTGTCGAGGTAGGCAATGCGTTCTAGCGGCTCGTGCTTGGGGCGGCCGAAGCGGTCCCAGTGGACCAGGCGGTAGCCGGGGCTGGAGAAGCGGGGGAGGAAGTAGTGGCTCCAGATCAGGACGCGGTCCAGGGCGCGGGTGGCGGCCAGGAAGTCGTCCTTGGTGCGGGCCTTGATGACGTGGTCGATCAGGGAATCGACGCCGGCGTGGCGGATGCCGCCCCAGTTGCCGCCGTATTCCATGTCGGCGCTGGCCGAAGCGAACCAGTTGCGCAGTTGCAGGCCCGGCGCGTGGGCTGGCTCGAAACTGCGTTGAGCCGCGTCGAACTTGCGCGTTCTCATGCGGTGGAACCAGTGCGAGAGCTCTGGCGCGCGGGCGGTGGCGGTGATGCCGACCCGCTCGAGGGTGGCGAGATAGGGCTGCAGGGTTCGCACGAGGCCGGTGGAGATGACCACGAAGTCGATGTGGAACGCATCGCCAGTGGCCGCGCTGCGAAGGCTGCCGTCTTCGAGTTGCCAGCCGGCAGAGCGGAACAGGGCCAGTGCGTCGGCGATGGCGTTGCGGTTGGGGCCTGGGCCGTCGTTGCGTCTGGGCTGAAAGGCTTCACCGAACACCTCGGGCGGGAGTTCCGCGCGAAATGGCGTGAGGAGTTCCAGTTCGCGTTCGTTCGGCAACCCCACCGCTGCCATGGGCGAGTTCTGGAACACACTCCGACCGGGGCGGTAGAAGCCGTAGGAGAGGGTGTCGTTGATGTAGGCGAAGTCGTAGAGGCGGGCGAGCGCCTGGCGAACGCGCAGGTCCTGGAACCTTGGCTGGCGCAGGTTCCAGATGATGGCCCACCATAGGCCCGCCGGCTGCGTCAGCGGCACGAGCTCCTTCTTCAGGAGCCCGGCCTGCACGGCTGGGAGCTTGTCGTATTGGGTGGCCCAATTCTTCGCCACCGACTCGAGACCCACATCCACCACGCCCGCAGCCTTGGCCTCGCGGCGCACATGCTCGTCGCGGAAGTAGTCGAACACGATGGTGTCGAAGTTGTACCGGCCGCGGTTCACGGGCAGGTCGCGGCCCCAATAGTCCGGCACTCGGTCGTACTCGATCCGGCGCCCGGAAGTGAAGCGCCCGACGCGATAGGGACCACTGCCGAGGGGCGGCGTGGTGACGGTCTTGCTGATGTCGCGCTCGCGCCAATAGTGTTCCGGGAAGATCGCCATGCGGCCGAGGAAGAGCGGCACCGTGGCGGCGTCTGGGGCATTGGGTTGTAGGCGGAAGATCACTGTGCGTGGCGTTGGCGCTTCTGCGGCGACGACGCTCGCGAGGGACGATTTGAGCTCGACGGAGCCGTGCTCGCGCACGGCGTTAAAGGTGAAGGCGACGTCCGCTGCGGTGATGGGTTCGCCGTCGTGCCAGCGGGCTTCGGGTCTGAGCTCGAACTCGATGACGTCGCCCTCGACGCGGACGGTGTGGGCAAGGCGGCCGTATTGGCTCGCCGGCTCGTCGATGGCGGGTTCGAGCAGGGAGTCGTAGATGAACTTTGGGAAGCCGAGGAAGCTGATGCCTGCCGGCGGGACGCCCCGATCAAGGATCGGATTGAAGCTGTCGTAATTGTCGAAGCCAGGGGTGCGCAGGACGCCGCCCTTGGGTGCGTCCGGGTTGACGTAGCGGAAATGGGGGAAGTCTGGCGGGTAGGTGAGGCCGTAGATGTAGGAATAGCCGTGGGTTGCTTCCTCGCTGTGGCTCCAGGGGGCGAGCAACGCGAGGGCCACGGCGGCAATCCACCGCATGCCGCCGGTCATGGGACGACTACAATCCGCCGTCCCCGCAAATGGCAAGGGTGCCGTGGCCGAACTCACCGCAGTCTTCAACGTGGCACGACCCCTGCACGAGGTGTGGGAAGCGTGCTCCTCCAAGAACGAGGGCGGCAACTGTCGGATCCCCGCCTTTCCGTCACCGGATGGCGATGGCTGCGCGGCCACGGTGCTTGAGAGCGTGCCCCAGCGGCTTCTGCGGGCACGCAAGGACGACATGCCTTGTGCCGGCACACAAATCGAGATTCGCGTCGAGCCGGCGACTGCGGCGGGCTGGCCGACCCGAGTGACGCTGCGTCAGAGCGGATTCCCTTCCGCCTTCCACGCGGCGCCGGAGATCTTTGACGCCCACTTTCGCCAGATCGCGGCCAACTTCCATCTCTACCTCGAACGGGGCATTCGGGTGGATGCCGGCGTGCCGGCCGACTTCGGCGCGAGCCTGGTGCAAACGGCCCTTGGGATCGAGCTGGGCGCGGTTACCGATGGCGGCTTGGCCGACGCTTGCGGCATGGCGACAGGAGACCTGCTGCTGACCGTCGGAGGAGTTCGCGTTCACAGCATCGGTGAGCTGTGGGCGGTGCTCGGGGCGCGATCCGAACCGGCGCTGACGGTCACATGGGCACGCGGCCCGGAACGCATGGAAGGAAGTGCGAGCGTGAACCGATAGGCCCGTGTTGCCCGGTGACTTGCCCAAATCATCACGGGTAGAGGTCGGCACGTCGATCGTCGAGGCGAAAGGCGATCTCGCTCACATTGTCCTCCACCACCACGGGCCTGCCGTTCGCCTCCACCGGGCGGAAGCGCCAGGACAGCACGAAGTCGAGCGCCGCCTGCTCGAAAGTGCCCGGCGGATCGGCGGCCACTATGCGCGCGTTCACCACCGTGCCGGTGACATCCACGTCGTAGCGCACTCGCACCTCGCCTTCCACGCCTTGCGTACGAGCCGCCTCCGGGTAGGCCAGGCTGCCGGTCGTCACCAACTGCAACGGGCGCGGCGCACTGGCGCAGCCGGCAATGAGCGCAAGCGCCACTGCTGCGAGGAACGAGGTCTTCATGGCGGCGACAATAGCGCACTCCCGATGCGTGCAATGGCCTGTGCATTGTCCGCATACGCGTTGCCGGAGGTGTGGAGGGAGCGCGTCGCCCTTCCTCCAGAGGAGCGGCAGGTAGCTCGGTCAAGCGGGCTTCCCTGCCGTCTTGCGACTTGGCAACGAGGTAAGGCTTGCCACTGGTCGAGGTCGGCCAAAGCAAGTAGGTTCGCCTAAGCGAGAGGTTGGGGGCGCGCGGTTTTGGCGATGTCTCGTTCCACCGACAAACCGGGAAGGCGTGCCGACGCCGGAACGCGGAGGCTGACTGCGCCGCGGCATTGGCCCGTGTGGTTTGGCATTGGCGTGGCGTGGATGGTCGTGCGGCTGCCGGTGGCTTGGCTGATGCGCCTCGGTGGAGCGTTCGGGGAATTGGGGTGGCGACTTGCGAAACGGCGGCGCCACATCGTCGAAACGAACCTCGCGCTGTGCTTTCCGGAACGGTCGGGCGAAGAACGGGCGTCGCTCACACGGGAGGTGTTCCGTTCCACCGGCATCGCCTTCGTCGAGAGCGCCATGATCTGGCTCGGGCCGGTGGCGCGCTTGCAGGCGCGGTTCACGCTGACCGGCCTCGACATCTACCGGGCAGCGCTCGCCGAGGGGAACGGCGTGATCGTGATCGGCGCGCATTTCACGACTCTTGATCTCGCCGGAGGACTCACGGGCCGAGAGGCGGATTTCGCAGCGCTTTACCGTCCGCATGGCAATCCGGTGCTGGATCAGGTCATCCGCCGGGGGCGCGAGCGCCACCTGGCGGCGACGATTCAGCGTCGTGCCCTGCGTCGTGCCGTGGCACACCTGCGCAAAGGCGGCGCGCTTTGGTATGCCCCGGACCAAGACTACGGCTTGCGCCACGCGGTGTTCGTGCCGTTTTTCGGCATTGAGGCAGCGACCATCAACGTGACGACGCGCCTCGCAAGGCGCACGGGTGCTCGCGTGCTCTTCCTCTCGCACCGGCGCGACCCCCACGAAGGACGCTGGGAGGCGGAGTTCAGCGACGCCTTCCACAGCTTCCCCAGCGACGACTTCGCAGCCGACGCCGCCGAGATCAACCGCGTTATCGAACAGGCGGTTCGGCAGTGCCCGGAGCAGTACCTCTGGGTGCATCGACGGTTCAAGACCCGGCCGGCCGGGGAGGCGTCGTTGTATTGACTGTGACGGGACGACCCTTGGAGGGATTCGGCCTGCCTTCCCAGTTGAGTTCTCGGCGGCGCTAGCCAATGACCGGGGTGGCGTCCTCCTCTACCACCGTGTGTTCGATGTAGCCGATGTTCTCGATCTCGATGCGCACCACGTCGCCCACCTTCATCCAGGCCGGTGGCTTCATGGCCGCGCCGACGCCGGACGATGTGCCGGTGAAGATCACGTCGCCCGGGTCCAAGGTGAACGACTGCGTGAGGTGGGCGATCTGGTCATAGCAGTCGAAGATCAGGTGCCGGGTGTTGCTGTCCTGACGGGTCTCGTCGTTGACCAGGGTGCGGATGCCGAGGTCGTGCGGATCGCCGATCTCGTCCGGCGTCACGATCCATGGGCCGATCGGCGCATGGGTGTCGAACGACTTGCCGATCTGCATCGTCTGCGAGCGCGCCTGCCAGTCGCGCACGCTGACATCGTTGCCGCAGCAGAACCCGGCAATCACCTCGTGGGCGCGCTCCTTGGGCACGTGCTTGGCACGCTTGCCGATGACGAAGACCAGTTCGCCTTCGTAGTCGAGCATGTCTGACACCACCGGCTTGTTGATGCTGCCGTAAGGGCCGTTGACGGCGTTGTGCTGCTTGTTGAACCACATCTGCACGGACGGTGCCTTGCCGCCGGATTCGGCGATGTGGTCGGCGTAGTTGAGGCCGATGGCGAGAATCTTGCCGGGGTTCGGCACGGGCGCCTTGAGTTCCACGTCGTTCACGGCGAGGGCGTGTTCGACACTGGTCTGGGCCGCTGCGGCCGTTGCCAAGGCATCGTCGCCGGCCTCGAGCAGCGAGCGCATGTCCGTGGGCAGTTCGGGCGCGGCGCGGGAGAGGTCGATCACGAGTTCCCCCACCACGACGCCAATGCGCGTCTCGCGTCCGTGCGTGAATGTCGCTAGCTTCATGTTGTCTCCTTCGGAGGAAGTGCATCCTGCCTTCCTTGGCGCGCCGTGAGGCGCGCATGCCTGGTCGTCAAGCGAGCGCCTCCCGGCGCTAGGGAAGGCAGAATGCCTTCCCTTCGAGGCTAGACGCCGAGCTCTTCGCGAAGCCAGGCATCCACGTGCCCGGCCATTTCGGTGAATACATCGTCGGTGCGCGTGCGGGTGCGCTTCAAGACCTTGTAGCCGTGGTCGGCGGTTTCCAGCCAATGCAGGGTGGCGCCCAAGCGACTCGCGAGTTCGGTCATCAGATCGGCAGACGCCATGCCGTCGCGGGAGCCGGACAGGAACAGCATGGGGCAGCCGATGGCGTCCATGTGCTCGGCGCGCGCCAGCGAAGGCTTGCGCGGGTTGTGCAGCGGAAAGGAGCAGAACACCAGCCCCGCCACGTCCAGCGCATGGTCCACTACGGCGTGGGACGCCATCCGCCCGCCGAAGCTGTGGCCGCCCAGGAGATAGGGGCCATCAAGCCGGTCCCCCGCAGCACCCAGGGCTGCGGCAATCGTCGCGGTGGAAACATCCTTGGAGTCCACCCGATTGCGACCATCCTCGCGGTATGGGAAGTTGAATCGGAACGTGGCTAAGCCAGCGCCGGCGAAGGCCTCTGCGATGCCGGCCATGTTGGCGTGCTCCATGCCCGCGCCGGCGCCGTGGCCCAGGACAAGGGTCGCCCGATGGCGCTCTGGCCGCAGGATCAGGGCACCGACATCCTGCTCGCCAAGGTCGAGCCGCAACCGCTCTGCTTCGTTCGCGCGGGAAAGCTCCTCCCCGCCAAGGGTTCCCGGCATCTACGCCAGCTCGTCCGCCGAGCGGATGATCGTTCCGACGAGGCCGTATTCCTGCGACTCCTCCGCGCTCATCCAATAGTCGCGGTCGGTGTCCTTGCTTACGCGCTCCAGGGGCTGGCCGGTCTGTTCGGCGATGATGCCGTTGATGCGCTCGCGGGTTTTGAGGATTTCGCGGGCGTGAATCTCGATGTCCGAGGCATCGCCGCCGAAGCCACCGGCTGGCTGGTGGATGAGAAAGCGCGTGTTCGGCAGCGCGTAGCGGTTCTCCCGCTCGGTCGCAAGATAGATGTGCGTGGCGATGCTGCCGACCCAGCCCGTGCCGACGATACGCACTGTGGGCTTTACGAAGCGGATCATGTCGAAGATGGTGTCGCCAGACTCCACGTGCCCGCCGGGGGAGCCGATGTAGAGGGTGATGGGATCGTCGCCCTCGAACGACAGTGCCAGCAGCCGCTCGGCGGTGCGCCGCGCCATGTCCTTGTCGATCTCGCCGAATATGGTGAGCGTGCGGTTCTTCAGGAGCGTGTTGTCAACCACGGCAAACTGCCGCGCTTTTTCGGCATCGCCCTCGTCGCCTTCCTTCCCGCGTGCGTTGAAGCCGTCCGTGCCAGTGCCGCCCATGCGTGTCCTCGAGGCCAACAAAGCGCGCATCTTACTTCGGACATGGGGAATAATCGCGCCCCTTTGAAGCACATGAGAGGCGCGCGATGCCGTTGCACCCGGAATACGAGGCCATGCTGGCGCAGATGGCCGAGGTCGAGGGACCTGCCTTGGTCGACATGCCGGTGGAGGCCGGACGCGAGATGTACCGAACGATGCAGCCGGAGGCGCTCGACGTACCGGTCGCAGCGGTCACCGATGCTTCGGCAAACGGGGTGCCGGTACGCATCTACACGCCGGCGGGCGAGGGGCCGTTCCCGCTCGTGATGATGTTCCACGGCGGTGGTTGGGTGATCGGCGATCTCGTGACTGCCGATGGCCAAAGCCGCGAAGTGTGCAAGGGCGCTGGGGTGACGGTGGTTTCGGTGGACTATCGCTTGGCACCGGAACACCGCTTCCCGGCAGCGGCGGACGATTGCTATGCGGCCACCGTTTGGGCCGTGCAGAACGCGGGCCACATCGGTGCTGACGCAAGTCGCGTCGCCGTGGCTGGCGACAGCGCGGGGGGCAATCTTGCTGCAGTCGTTTCGCAGATGGCGCGAGATGAGCGCCGCGCTGGATCAGAAGACGCGCCAGGTATCCGCTTTCAGCTTTTGGTGTATCCCGTCACGGACGGCGTCAACTTCAACACGGCGTCCTATCGCGACAACGGTGAAGGCTACATGCTCACCGCCGACTCGATGCACTGGTTCTGGAACCACTACGCGCCGGACGCGGACCAGCGCAGCAATCCCTACGCGTCACCGCTCCTTGCCGAGGACCTCAGCGACCTTCCCGAAGCGCTAGTGATGACCGCCGAGTACGACCCGCTGCGCGACGAGGGCGAGGCGTACGCAACGGCCCTCGCCAACGCCGGCGTCACCGCCCGCTGCCAACGCTACGGCGGCATGATCCACGGCTTCTTCGGCCAAAGCCGCGTCGTCGGCGCTGCCCGCCAGCCAATGGACGACGCCTGCAAGGCATTGAGGGACGCCCTGATCCCGTAGAGGCGACTCTTGTGGTCGCCCGTGCCGACCGATCCGAGCACGTTGGCGACATCAACCCAAGGCAAGGGCAAGCCTCGCCCTACGTCGGTCGACCGCGGTGCGTGGGGCGCGATTCGCGGCTAGGAGCCGGCGTGGTAGAAATCGATCGGACGCGCCCCCGTACGCGACGGGCCAGCAGTTTTCGCGCCAGCGAAAACTGCCAGAGCGCCGCGAAGCGGCGCTAGTCCACCCGCGCCTTCGCAGTCCCCATTGCCACCTGCACGCCTTTCTGGTTCACCGTGGCGACGTTGAGTTCGACGATGCCGTCCTCGACGCCGACTACCGTGGCGGTTGCGTCCAGGGTGTCGCCGGGGAACACCTGGTTGGTGAAGCGCACGCCGAACTCGGTGAGGCGACCGTCGCCGACGTAGTTCGTGAGCATCTTGCCGGTGAGGCCCATGGTGAGCATGCCGTGGGCGAACACCGACGGATATCCAGCCACTTCCGTGGTGAACACTTCGTCGGTGTGCACGGGGTTGTAGTCGCCGGAGGCACCGGCGTACATGACAATCTGGGTGCGCTTGAGGTCTTCGACCAGGCGCTCGGTGTAGGTGTCGCCGGCGTTCAGTTCGCTTGCGTTCAATGCCATTTTCGCTTTCTCCTGCTGGGGCCTGACTCAGCCCTGATCGACCGGACGCTCGGTTCGCACGCCCACTCCCGTGGCGGTGATGACCAGTTCGCCGTTCTGGTCGCGGTACTCCGTGACGGACTCGCTGAACGTGAGCTTGCCGGCGCGGCGGCTTTCGCGTTCCCAGGTGTTGCCCGGCTTGTTGGTAGCGGTGAGCACGTCGCCTGGCCGGATGTGGCGGTGATAGACGAAACGCTGTTCGGCGTGCAGACCGCCGCCACCGCCGCCACCTCCGCCGCCGCTGCCCTCGCGGGGCTTGGCGCCGGTGGGCTTGCCGCCGGAGCCGAACCAGCCCTCGCCGTCGATGGGCGGGCGCAGGCTGTAGTCGGGATCGAACTGGGCGCTCGCCTGGGCAAAGGTGGGCGGCGCGATGATGCTGCCGGGCTCGGTGCCCTCGGCATAGTCCTCGTCGTGATAAATCGGATTCGCATCGCCAACGGCGCGGGCGAACATCATGATGTGGCTCGCCTCCACCTTGAACTTCTCAACTGCCATTTGTCCCCCTCAAGAAGGTGCCTGTTCGTGGTTGCTGCTTCGCTTCGGCGGTGCCGAGGCGAAGGCGTGCAAACCTACCAGACATGCGCTGCCATGTCGTGGGCCGGATGTGGATGGCGCCACGAAGGCGCGCAGTTCGCGCAAGCGAACTGCTCGCGCTTTGTTTGGCGTTGTCTGGGACGCTTACTGCGGTGGCTTTGTCCGGCTCCGCTGCGTGCGCGCCTTCGGCACGCTTGGAGGGCGGGACGCCCTCCGTCCAGAGGCCCGCGCCAAGTCCGACAAGCTGCCAGCTAGCGCGTGCACAAGGCGGACCTTTGGAGGGAAGGCATCCTGCTAACGCGCCCGAAGGGCGCGCCCCTAGCGCCGATAGGCGCTTTCTCATTGCATGGCGGTCAGCGCGCCAGAGGGCGCGCAGGGAAGGCAGGATGCCTTCCCTCCAAAGGCCCGGCACAAGCCCGACTTACCTGCTATCTCCCTTTGAACTCCGGGGTGCGCTTTTCCAGAAAGGCGGTGATGCCTTCACGACTGTCTTCGGTTTGCACCAGGGCGCCTTGGGCGTACTTCTCGAACATCAAGGCGCCGGCCAGGCCCGCTTCCATGCCGAAGTGGACCATCGCCTTCATGGTACGGGGCACGAAGGGGGCGAAGCTCGCGAGGTGTTCCGCCATGCGGCGCGCTTCCGGCAATAGCTCCTCGGGTTCCACCAGCCGCGTCACGAGGCCGATGGAGAGCGCTCGTTCGGCGTCGATGGGCTCGCCCATCAGCATCATCTCCATGCCCCAGCCGCGACCGACGATGCGTGGCAGGCGCGCGGTGGCGCCGCCGCCGGGGATGATTCCGAGTTTGCCCTCCGGCGTTGCGAAGCGCGAGCTAGGCGTCGCGATCCTGAGATCGCAGCCGAGCGCCACCTCCAGCCCGCCGCCCATGCAGATGCCGTCGATGGCGGCGATGGTGGGTTTGGGCAGGCGTTCGAGCTGGTCGGCGAGTCCCTGGACGATGGGTTCCAGGGCCTTCTTGAAGTCGCGGTGCAGCACTTCGCTGAGGTCGGAGCCGGAGGCGAAGGAACGACCCCCGGCACCGGTGATGGTGACCACGCGCACGGCGTCGTCGGCGCCAGCGCGAGCGACGGAATGCTGCAACTCCGCGAGCGTGGCAAGGGAGATGGCGTTGTGCTTCTCCGGCCGGTTGATGGTGAGGAGCGCCATCGCGCCCTCTACTTCATAGGTCGTCTCTTGGTAGTCCATGCTTCCTCGTTGTCATCGCCAGGGGGCTTGGCATGGCGTCCGGCTTCATTCGTCTTCACGCGCGTCTTTGCCAGCCAATCTGTCCACGAAGCGGTCCAGCTTGCCCTTGACTCGCTCCACCACATTGTCCACGTCGATCCTGTCGATCATCTCCCGCGCCACCGCCTCGTTGGTCTGATCCGCCAGCCGAGCCACGATCTCGGCCGTGAGTTCATCGACGCTGACACCTTCGCTGCCGCCGATGCCTTCGACGCGGATGTCTGGCAGTTCTGCCTCTGTGCTGCCGAGCGGCGACACCAGTGCGCCGCGGCCGCCTTGCACCGACATCCGTTCCACGATCACTCTAAGGCCCGGATCGGCGCCAGCCGCCTCCCTGGACCGTTGTGTCGAAGCACCCCGGCGAGAGCGCTCGACGATGCGGCCGATGTTGGTGAAGGCGCCCTCCGAGTAGCCATCCACGACGGCCGTCACGACCACATCGTCGAGTTCGAGCAGTTCCACCACGAGCGCTTCGTCGCCGCTTCGGCCAAGTTCCAGCGTCACCGCCAGCCGCCCGACGGCCAGCGCCGGAGGGCCTTCGATTCCGGGCGGATTCGAGACCTCGATGCCGAGCACCTCCACTCGCCGGTCGGCGAGTTCGAAGTCCACAGCGTCCACCTCCACCGGCACGCCGAGCCGCTTCGTTCCGGCGTCCTCGATTGCGCCCTCGAGCCAGAACTCCGCGCGCAGCAGGCCGACCCAGACGATGCCGATCAACGCCCCGACCGAAATCAGGATTGTCCAAGCCAGCCGCCTCATGGCGTCACGTTCCTGCGAACGAGCGGGCCAAGCTCACGTTGACATCTGCGCCGCCCCCCGCGGCAACGCCGATGGCAACGCGCCAGCCGTGCGCATCGCACAGTTGCTTGACGATGGCGAGGCCCAGTCCGCTGCCGCCGGTCGCGGATCGCCGCGCCGCGTCAAGGCGGTAGAACGGCTCGAACACCCGCTCTCGTTCCGCCTGGGGGATGCCGGGGCCCACGTCCGTCACGTGGACGCACACCTCTTCGCCCCCGTCCACGGTCACCTCCGCACCGCTGCCGTGTTGGCGCGCATTGTCGATCAGGTTCGCGAGCACGCGCTCCAGCGCGCCGGGGGCAATGTACACGCGCTTCGGCACATCACCGCGCCAGTGCACCACCAAATCTTCGTCGATGCCGGCCACCACCGAGCTGATGTAGGGCTCGAATTCCACCAGCCGCGCCGCCTCGCCGGCACCGCGCGCGAACCGCAGTGCATCGCCGATCAGCTCGTCCATGGCGGCAAGATTGCGCTCGAAGCGCTTGACGAGGCGGGCATCCACGTCCTCCGGCAACAGTTCGAGCGCAAGACGCATACGTGCCAAGGGCGTGCGCAGGTCGTGGGAAATTCCCGCCAGCAGGGTCGTTCGATTCGATAGCAGTGTGGTCACATCCCGCGCCATGGCGTTGAAGCTCGAGGCGAGCGTCACGAGTTCCGTCGGCCCCTCCTCCGGCAGCGGCTTGAAGCCTTCTGCACCGCGAAACGCCCCTGCGGCTTGCGCCATGGCCTCGAGTGGGCCGGCAAGGCGGCGCACGATCAGCGCCGAGCCGATGAAGACGATGAGCGCACCGGTGCTGAATATCACAAGGCCCACCACCAGCGGCTGCACGTCGCGTCGCTGCGAGGAAAAGCCCACCTGCATGACGCGGCCACCCATGGGAACGCTGGCCCACAGCAGGCCGTCGCTCTCCATCAGTCGCACGACCTCACCCACGCGTTGCGATAGCTTGGTCTCGATGAGGTCGTGATAGGCATTGCCGTCGGCCACGAAAGGCAGGTCGCGTACGTTGGCGCTAATGATGAGATCGTGATTCTCGAGCAACTCGATTTCAAAGTACGGCCGTGCCTCGGGGCTCAGTTCCACCCAGGTCTTGGCAGCGAGCACGACCAGTCCCGCCTCGTCGTCGGCCGAGCGATCCGAGATGGGCACCACCACGTACCCCCAAAGTGCCGCCAGCGCAGTAATGGCAATGGCCGAAGCGCCCACCGCCAGCACGGCGTTGGTGCGCCCGAGCAGGGACGCCGGCCACGCCGCCTGCAAGCGGCTCGCGATCAGGCGCTTGAGCTTGCCGACGATTGCCGTCGCCGTTGCCATCGTGAGGTCGCCACCGCCATTGCCATAGCGCGAGCCTAGCAGCCTGCCGCACTTTCGGGCGCAAGCCGCCCGAAAGTCCGGCAGGGTGATAGGACGGCTTGGGCTGGGGCAAGAAGCGTTGTCCGAAGGCAACGGTTCTTGTGGCGCTAGCAGGGTGATAGGACGGCTTGGGCTGGGGCAAGAAGCGTTGTCCGAAGGCAACGGTTCTTGTGGCGCTAGCAGGCAAGCCGGACTTGGTGGCGATGCACCCGGCTGCCGGACAGGGCGACGCATGCGTCGCCCCTACAGGAAGGTGTCGGTCATGTCCCGGGCCGTAGGGGCGACGCATGCGTCGCCCTTCTTCGGGTGGCCTTCCTCATGCGCAGTTCTGGCGAGTGCCAACGCGCCCGTTAGGGCGGGTTGGCCCGACCGCTGCGTTCGGTTAGACCGACCCCGGACAGAACATGTAGCCCTTGCCCCAGATCGTCTTGATGAAGACGGGCGTTGCTGGGTCTGGCTCGATCTTGCTGCGTAGACGCGTGACGCGCACGTCGATGCTGCGGTCGAACGGCGCGCGCCGGGTGCCGGTGAGCAGGTCGAGGATGCGATCCCTGTCGAGCACCGTGTTCGGATGCCGCACCAGCACGTCGAGCAGCTCGAACTCGCCGGAAGTCAGCGCCACGGTGCGTCCATCCCGGGTCAGCCGGTGGGCGCTGAGATTGAGCTCGAAATCCCCGAACGTGATGGTCTGCGCCTCGCGCCGAGCACCACGGCGCAGCACGGCGCGCACACGCGCGAGGAGTTCGCGCGGGTTGAAAGGCTTGGCAAGATAGTCGTCGGCGCCGATTTCGAGGCCGACGATGCGGTCGACGTCGTCGCCCTGCGCCGACACGATGATGATCGGCAGATCGCGATCGCGCCTCATGCGACGAGCAATGGAAAGGCCGTCTTCGCCCGGCAGCATGAGGTCGAGGATCATCAGATCCACTTCGTTCGTTTGCAGCGCGGCGTCCATGGCGACACCGTCTTCCGCCACCAACACTTCGAAGCCTTGGCTCGAAAGGTACTCCTCGGTGAGTTCGAGGAGTTCCGGATCGTCGTCCACCACCAGCAACGTTGCCGACGGCTTGCCGTGGGCGGTACTGCCGTCCGCCGCCGCGACTGCCTTGGCCGCCGTGGGCGAGTCCTTTGAGACGCTCTCGGCCGTAGTCACGATTGGCGGGCGTCCCGCTCTGTGTCCGCCGCCACCTCGGTGGCTGCGTCCGTGCTCTCTTGCGTCGATGACGGTTCGGTGCGGCGATGCTCGAACCCGGTGCCGAAGCCCTCGCGCGTCGCCGCCTCGTCTACCTCGGCCGGAGCTACATCAGCATCCGGAGCTACCTGGAGAGCATGCGCTTTCAGGCCGGCGCGGATTGGCGACCGTGGTGCCGCCGCCTCCACACCCAGCTCGCCTTCATACAGTTCCAGGGCATCGACGCCAAGCACTGCACTGGCGTCTTGCAGAATGCGCCCAAAGCGCGCCCGCGAACTGACTGGAATGCGGGTGGGTTCGCCGCTGGCCGCCATGCGCTTGCGCATCTCGACGAAGTACCAGCGACGTTCTTCGTCGTCCATCGCTTCCCACCGACCCCCGAGGTCGGAAAGCTGCTCGTCAGAAAACTGCGCGAACGGATTGGTGGTCTCGACGGCCATGCCACCGTCCGCGGCAAACGCTCCTGAAGCCACCAACACGAGCGCCGCCGGCGCGTGTCGCCAACGCCTCGGGCGCACCTGTTTCGGCCTCGCTCGCGTGTAAGTCATCGATGTGCGTGGTTCTCCGCGAAATCCACCAAAGCCTGCCCCGCATGGGCTCCGGGACAACCAAGTGAACCCCTTTGCGCGCCGAATTGCAACGGCGTTTGGTGGGTGCAGAAGCGCAAAGAAAAAGGGCTGGCGCGCCCGCATGGACACACCAGCCCTCTCAGCCATTGTGGCCTTGTGAGCCGAGTTTCGGGCGGTTTGCGCCGCCCGAAACCCGACAGGCCTAGGCGCGCTCGAAGAGGCCCGCGGCGCCTTGGCCGCCGCCGATGCACATCGTCACCACGCCATACTGCTTCTCGCGGCGTTGCAGTTCGCGCAGGATGCTGCCCGTGCAGCGCGAACCGGTCATGCCGAACGGATGGCCGATGGAGATGCTGCCGCCATTGACGTTGTACTTCTCGTTGTCGATGCCGAGCTTGTCGCGGGAGTACACGCACTGCGACGCGAACGCTTCGTTCAGCTCCCACAGGTCGATGTCGTCCTGGCGCAGGCCCGCGTTCTCGAGCAGACGCGGAATGGCGAACACCGGGCCAATGCCCATTTCGTCCGGCTCGCAGGCAGCGACCGTGAAGCCACGATAGACGCCCATGGGCTGGATGCCGAGCTGATTGGCGCGCTCGGCGCTCATCAGCAAGGTCATGGATGCGCCGTCGGACAACTGCGATGCGTTGCCGGCGGTGACCGTGCCGTCTTCCTCGAAGGCCGGCTGCAGGCCCGAGAGCCCTTCCAAGGTCGTGGTCGGGCGGTTGCACTCGTCACGGTCCACCGTGACTTCCGCCATGCTCTCCTCGCCGGTTTGCCGGTCGACCTGCTTCATGGTCACCGTCATCGGCGCGATTTCCTCGTCGATGTAGCCGGCGGCCTGAGCCTTGGCATAGCGCAACTGGCTTTGCAGCGCGTACTCGTCCTGCATTTCCCGGGTGACTTGGTAGCGCCGGGCGACAACCTCGGCGGTGTTGCCCATTGCCATGAAGATCGCCGGCTTCTCCTCGATCAGACGCGGGTTGCGGGTGTCGCTGCCGCGCGGCGAACGGGTTGCGCCGGAGATCGAGTCGACGCCGCCGGCCATGGCGATGTCGGTCTGGCCGGAAGCAATCTGGTTCGAGGCGATGGCGATCGACTGCAGGCCCGACGAGCAGAACCGGTTGATCGTCATGCCGGCCGTGGTGATCGGCAGCTTCGACAGCACGACCGCGAGCCGTGCCAGGTTGCCGTCCTGTTCGCCTGTGTGGTTGGCGGCGCCCACGACCACGTCCTCGACCTCTTGCGGTGAGACGTTGGGGTTGCGCTCCAGCAACGCGTCGATGCAGTGGGCGAGCATGTCATCGGATCGCGTCAAGTTGAAGCTGCCGCGGTGGGACTTGGCGAGCCCCGTGCGGATGCTGTCTACGACTACGACTTCTCGTGCCATTCGGTTTCCCCTTCCTCAAGGTGCTTAAGAAAACAAACGGCCCGCTCATCGAACCGTGCAAGCGAGCGAGTGTACCCAAAACGCCGCCGCATGGGGCGGCGGGATTTCGCTGGACAGTTCATGGGTGCGCCCTCCTTGTCGGTGCAGATGTAGTCCACAGGCTGCGAGCGCGCCCCGAAGGGCCTTTGGAGGGGCGCGCCCCTCTGGCGCGCTGACCGCGACCTGCAATGAGGAAGCGCCTATCGGCGCTAGGGAAGGCAGAATGCCTTCCCTCCGAACGCCGCCGTCACAAGTCCGACAGGCTGCTAGCTAGCGCGCTCTACGACGCGCGCCTACGGGTTCGCTTGCGCTCACCCTCCGGCTAGGGCCAGCGCCGTTTCTACGGCGCAGGCTGCTAGCATGGACTTCGCGACGTGGGAGAGAGGCAGACAGAAGCTGGCACTCTCTCGGAACGTACTCTGTCGAAGAGAGCGAGGGGCCTGACAGTGGACTTCACGAACGACGGTAACGAGGGGGCGGCGCACGTGTCGCCGCCGCTTCCAGCGCGTACCCAGCGCGGCGCCGACGACGATCTGGTCGATCGGGCCGGTGAGTGCCTTGCTGGCGGGGACGCGGACGGTTTCATGGACGTCTTCAACCGGCTCCAGGGCAGCCCGGCGATTCCCCCGGGCGAGATCTCCGAGGAGTTGGCGCCGCGCATTCGCGAGTTCGGTCTCGAGCAGAACTGCCGCGAGCTCTGGGAGCAGGGCTACACCGTGGTCGAGGACGTTGCGCCGACGGCGTACTGGCGCGATCTGCGGGCGACCATCCTCGAGGCCGCTTCCGCCGACCCCGGAGCGAGAGCTGGGTCCATGGGCGCCACGTTGATGCCGATGTATCCGGTGGTCGCCGAGGCTGCGATCAACCCGAAGATGATGGCCCTCGCGGAGTTCTCGGTGGGGGCCGGGTTCATCCTCAGCAACGTTGCCTCGTCCATCCGCAGAAAGGGGGACCGGTGTATCGGGCTGCACTGCGACCAGGTCTGGCATCCCGTGCCGTTTCCCGAGCACAACCTCTTCCTGACGGCGTGCTGGGCTTGCGATGACTTCACGCCCGAGGCCGGCCCGACCATGGTTGCCCCCGGCAGCCGCGCACGGCGTCGGCCGCCAAACCTCGACGAGATCGGCAGGGCGGCGACTGTGCCGATCGAGTGCAAGGCCGGGTCGATCGCCGTGTGGGATGGTCGGATCTGGCACGACAACGCCCCCCGGACGATCGACGGCGAGCGCGCCGTTCTGCACGTGTCCTACACACGGCTGATGATGCGGCAGATGGAGGTCTATCCCCTGTCGGTGCAGGATCGCCTCGTCGAACGGTACGGCGAGCCGATGGCCCAACTCCTGGGTCGATACGACTTCCTGGCGAAGCCCGAGGGCAAGGCCTACGTGGACGGCTTCATGCGCGCGGTCGCCTACTCGCGCCGGTAGGGGCTCTGAGATAGCCATCGGTTAGACTTTGACCGACGCGGAAGTCAAGGCAAGGATCCGTTCGCTTGCTCGGGAACCGGCTCATGCGAGCAATCGACCGGTTGCTCGTGGTGGGCCTTACGATTCGCCGTTGGGAGGTGCTTCCTTGTGAGAACTGTCGAAGGGCAGGAGGAATGATGCGGGTCGCTTGCGCCTTGCTCGGATGGGCCGCCGCGCTCGGGGCGGTCGCGGAAGGGCCGGAGGAGCTGGTCGATCCGATTCCCGAGACCATCGCCAAGGGCGACATCGTCGTCGGCGTGGTGCCGTTCGTGCGGGCGCCGCAGTCGTTCGATCCTGTGAAGCCGCTTGGCACCAACGATGCGTGGGCGCGGCTGCAGAGCCTTGCGGCGATTCCGGATGGTTCGGGGCGGCTCGTGTTCAATGACATTCGGGGGCTGCTTTACGTCACGGATGTCGATGGTGCTGAGCCTGCGGTTTACCTGGACTTGCGGCGGGAGGGCGTTGCGCTCCACAACCACGATTTCCCTAACGAGGCGGGGCTGCTCGGATTTGCGTTCCATCCAGACTTCGCAGAGTCCGGCAAGCCCGGCCACGGTAAGTTCTACACCGCCTACAGCGCGGCGCCGGAGACCCTCGCCGAGGTCATCTCCGGCAGCAACCAGGAGAGCGTGATTCGCGAATGGACCATCGCCGATCCCGGTGCCACCGCCTTCGTCGGCACCGCGCGGGAAGTGTTCCGGGTGAGTCAGTTCGCCCCCACCCACAACATCGGCACCATCGCCTTCAACCCTGCAGCGGCTCCCGGGTCCGACGACTACGGGCTCCTCTACGTCTGTCTCGGCGATGGCGGCGGCGCCAACGATCCGCAGAAGAACGGCCAGAATCCCGACACGTTGCTGAGCGCCATCCTGCGCATCGACCCCTTGGGCGATGCCAAGGGCGAGTACGGCATTCCCGAAGACAATCCGTTCGCGGACGGTGAGGGCGGGGCACCGGAGGTGTGGGCTTGGGGCCTGCGCCATGCGCAGCAGTTCTCATGGGACACCGACGGGCGAATGTTCATCAACGACATCGGCCAGGATCAGGTAGAAGAGGTGAACCTCGGCGTTGCCGGGGGCAACTACGGCTGGCCAGTCCGCGAGGGCACGTTCGCCACGGCCCAAGGCAGCGCGGGCACAAGGCTGGGATCGGTGTACGCGCGCCCGGACGAGGAAGATGGGCGGTTCGTCTATCCCGTGGCGCAGTACGACCACGGCGAGGGCTTCGCCATCGGCAGCGGCTTGGTCTATCGCGGCGAGGGCATCCCGGAACTGCGCGGGCGCTACGTCTTTGGCGACATCACGCTCGGGCGCATCTTTCACATCGACGCAGACGATCTGACGCCGGGAGAGCCAGCAACCATCAGCGAACTGCGCCTGATGGTGGATGGCGAGGAGCGGGAACTGATCGACCTCGCCGGCTACACCAACACCTACCATGCCGACATCCCGCGCGTGGACTTGCGCATGGGCATGGATGCCGAAGGCGAGATCTACCTACTAACCAAGGGCGACGGCTGGATCCGCAAGCTCGTCGTCGCCGACTGAAGCCACGATCGAACCACCAAGGAGACAACCCAAAATGCGCATTTCGACGACTCTTGCCGGGGTGGCGAGCCTCTTGGCCCTCAATGCCATCGGCGCCGAGGCCGACGCGGAATACCGCCAGCACGCGATGCAGGCCGTGGGCGGCCACATGCAGGCCATCGTCAAGATCATCCGCGGCGAGGTGCCCCACGCCGGCCACCTACCGATGCACGGCAACGCGATGGCGGACCTCGCGGAGACCGCGGGGTCCTTGTTCCCGGAGGGCTCGGAGGGCGGCGATGCACTGCCCGCCATCTGGGAAGACCCGGAAGACTTCGCCGAGAAAATCGAGGCGTTCCGCGCCGCTGCCCAAGAGTTCAAGGAAGCCGCCGCAGGAGGCGACCGGGCGCAGGCCGGCGCGGCGCTGCAGGGCCTTGGCGGCGCCTGCAAGGGCTGCCACGACGACTACCGGCAGGAGTAGCCCGCCGACGCCGACGCATTCGTCGGGGTGTGGATCAGTCGGGTAGCGCGACCACAACCGCGACGGCGGCCAGCAGGGTGGCCGCGGCGCGCCAGGCGTAGTGCGGGGTTGGGGGCACGTCGACGGCCTTTGTGCCGGTGAACATCGATAGGGGGGTTGGGTCTCGCATGGCGCCATAGACGATGTGCGCGGCCACGTGTGTGGAGACCAACGCCACGATGAGCCAGTGGGCGCGGTTGTGGATGAAGGTGGCATTGCGAGCGACCTCGAGGGAGACCCACTGCCGCAGGGGGCCTTCGGTGAAGATCTCGTCGGTGGCGAACAGACCCGTGCCCACTTGCAGGGTCACGATTGCGAGCAGCAACCCAACCAGCGCGATGCCCGGTGCGGTGTGGGGCGCGGGCGGGTTCCTGCCGCGGAAGTGGTTCAGGATGGCGCGTGGGGAGGTGCGGTAGTTCGCGAGCCTTGCGTAGAGTCCTCCCCAGATGGCCCAGCCGATGCGGAACACCAGAAGGCCCAAGGCGAGGGTGCCGGAGCGGACGTGCCACTCGAGCAGGCTGATGTCGCCGATGAGGCCTGTGGTCAACGAGAAGACGACCACGATCGCGAAGGCCCAATGCCAGATGCGCAAGGGCCAGTCCCAGATTCGCGTCTTGGTCGAACGGGTGTCGTCCACTCCCGTTGGCATGGTGGCTAGCGAGCGAGAACGGCGCCTCGGGCTCGCCTCGGGTCAGCCGGCCGCCGCTTGCGCTTGACCCACATCCTCCAGCTTGTAGATGCGCCGCACGTTGTCGCCGAGCACCTTGGCTCTCGCCGGCGGCGTCAGACGATTGGCGAAGGCAGTGAGATCGTCCACCCATGTGTGCGGATGATCGGGGTGCGGGTAGTCCGTGGCCCACATGAAGTTGTCGGCGCCCACGTGATCGATGATGAACGGGGCGGCGGTTTCGTCCGGGTCGCCGGAGATGAAGCACTGGCGACGGAAATACTCGGTGAAGGTGGGGCGCTTGCCGGCAACGTTGACCGAGCGCGCGTGGGCATCCAAGCGGTCGAGCATGGCGCCGATCCAACCGGAGCCAGCTTCGAGCACGCCCAGGCGAAGTTCGGGGAAGCGATCGAGCGTGCCGAGGGCCATGAACGAGATCAGCGCCTGCTGGACGATGGAGCGCAGCCAGATCATGGCGGCCGCGCCCATGCCCTCCGTGGGCCAGTCGAAGATGCCCGCCGCCGCGGTGTGCGGGTGGAAGGTGGGGTGAATCGCCAGCGGAACGTCGAGTTCCACGCATTTGGCGAACAGCACGTCGTGGTCTGGATGGCCGTGAATCACCCGGTTGTGATTGAACGGGTTGATCCAGGCGCCCTTGCAGCCGTCCTTGACGGCGCGTTCGAGTTCGGCGGCGGAGCCGGCCGGATCCAGCAGCGTCAACATGGCGATGGGCACGAGGCGCCCACCGCTGCCGCGACAGAAGTCCGCAATCCAGCGGTTGTAGGCGCGGGCGTAGGCGAGGGTGATCTCGGGGTCTGTCTCCTCCACTTCCCACAGCAGGCAAATGGTGGGGTAGAGGAGGGAGCAGGCAAGGTTCTCCTGATCCATGAGGCGCAGGCGGTCGCTCGCATCGCAAGCGCCGAGGGGCATGCTGTCGGCATAGCGGCGATCGGGGCTGGGTTTCAGGTCTTCTGACCCCATCGCGCCCATGATCCCGAGGGAACCCTTGCGCGTGCGCTCGGAGGGCTTGCCGTTGATTTCGAGGTATTCGAGGCCGTCGTCATCGACGCGAACTCGCAGGGCGCGGTCCAGATACTTCGCTTCGAGGTAGTTCTCCCAAAGGTCCGGCGGCTCCAACACATGGCCGTCGGCATCGATGGTGCCGTCGTAGGGGAACCGCTTGATTTCGTAGGCCATCGTCTCCCTCCCACAAGAGCCTTGCCCGATCATGCGAGCAAACGGGGGCGCACGGCAAGTGTTTTGGTAGGCGACAATCGGTGTCGGCAGCCGTCGCTTCGAGAGGCCCCCTTGGTCGTGGATGTTTCTGTTCGAGACTTGCGCCTTGATGTGGTCCAGGCGCTACGCGACGTTGCGGACCCGGAGCGGGCGCGCGGGCAGCAGGCGTACATGAAGTCCGAGATGCCGTTTCACGGTGTCACGGTGCCGGTTGTACGCAAGCTCGTTGCGGACACGGTGCGGTCGCGGCCGTTGCCGGACGCGGCAACGTGGGAGCAGGCGGTTCTCGCGCTTTGGCGGTCGGCGGAGCGGCGCGAGGAGCGCTATGCCGCCGTGGAACTCCTGAACCACAGCCACCACCGGCGCTGGCTGGAGCCGGCTCGGATGGCGATGGTCGAGGAACTGGTCGTTACGGGTGCGTGGTGGGACTACGTGGACGCCATCGCCAGCGTCGCTGTGGGGCAGATGCTGAACCGGCATCCGGTGGAAGTTGCGGCGCTGCTGCGGCGCTGGGCGTGCGATGCGGATATCTGGAAGCGACGCACGGCGATTCTCTCGCAGCTCAAGCGTGGCAAGTCCACGGACGAGGCGCTGCTGTTTGCGCTCATCGAGCCCTCCATCGAGGAGCGCGAGTTCTTCCTGCGCAAGGCCATCGGCTGGGCGTTGCGCCAGTACTCGCGCGTCAACCCCGATGCCGTGACGGCCTATGTCGAACGCCACGCAAGTCGGCTCTCGCCGCTGTCGAAGCGAGAGGCGCTCAAGGCCCTCTTGAAGTCAGGTGCGGTGGCGGAGATTCCGTGACAGCGCAGACCCGCTCTACCCTCAACGCACAGCGAGCCAATCCCACTGTGAGGCATGCCGCGCCTGGGCAGGTGGGCGCAACCCTGCTGACGGGGCGGTAGCGTCTCACTTTGGATCACACGGTGCCGGGCGCTCCGTACCCTGGAGGGAGGGCGTCTCGCCCTCCATCGCGCCCGCAAGGGCGCCCATCTTGCTGGTGCAGCGAGTGTTCTCGGTGCCTTTCGGCGCGACGGAGGGCGAGACGCCCTCCCTCCAGAGTGGCGCCGGCAGCCAGTCGAACCCGATCGCCGGGTACCGGCGCCCATCCGCTACAGCCGGCAAATGAACGTGAGACACGCCACCGACGGGGCTTACGGCAGCTTTGCGTCTTCGTTGATGGGGATGAAGAGGCAGGAGCGGGGCTGGCCCTCCACCGCGCGGCTTTTGTGGCCGTGGCCGGTGGTGTCTTCGGCGAGCAGGATGTCGCCGGACTCGAGGCGTCTGGTTTCGCCGCTGCCGACGGTGATGTCCACCGAGCCGCGGAGGTTCACGACGAATTGCCGCCTTGGCGCGGTGTGGAAGTCGAGGTCGTAGTCGCCGTCCACCTCGCGGAACATCACGCCCGGGCCTTCGATGAGCGAGGAGACCCGGCCGATGCCGCCCTCGGATGTCACCTCGATGTCCACGTCCTCGAAATGCGACTCGCCGTCGTCCCCTGTGTACACCCGCACCACGCGCATTTGCCTTCCCCTTGCCGGTTTGCGTTCCCAATGCCTCGATTCAGCCCCGTGCCCGCACCGCGGCCTCGCGTTCCAGGCAGCGGCCCAGCCAATCGTCCACGTTGCCGTGGCCTGAAAGGTCGATGCGCGCCATGCGGCTCCAGCTCAGGACGCTCGCGACGTTGAGATCCGCCACCGTGAAGTCTTGGTTCACAAGATAATCGCGGTCCGCAAGGTGGCCATTCAGCACCCGCAGGGGACGTTGCAGCGTCCCGATGCCAGCCGCCACTGCGTCCGGGTCCTTCTCGTAGCCCATGATGCCGTGCAGGTGCTTGAGCACATCGAGCAACGTGCCCTCGACGGCAGTCATCACCCAGAAGCACCAACGCAGGGTCTGCGCCTGCTCGTCAACCGAAGACGGCATCAGCTTGCCGTGCTTGCGGGCAAGGTAGAGGTTGATGGCCATGGACTCGGTAAGGATGAAGCCGTCGTCGTCGATGGCCGGCACCTGCGCCATGGGGTTGACGGCGACGAGCGCTTCCGGCGTGGCATCGCTGATGTGCTCGTAGTCGATGCCGAGCTCCTCCGCCATCCACAGTGTGCGGTAGGTGCGGGTCTGGACGTGGCCGTAGATCTTGAGTGCCATGCTCTCTCCTGCTGGCGCGTTGGCAGTTCGCGTGCGCGAACTGCTGGCGGAATGGGTGTCTGGTCTGCGCCTATCGCGAGGCGCCCGTCAGAGCAGCTCGAGAATCGCCTCGGCGCGGCTCACCTCGAAGGCTCCTGGCGCCTCCACGGCGAGCTTGGCGACGATGCCGTCGTCGACGATCATGGCGTAGCGCTGCGAACGGGTGCCGAGGCCGAAGCCGCTGCCGTCCATTTCCAGGCCAATGGCCCTGGTGAAGTCGCCATTGCCGTCCGCCACCATGGTGAGTTCGTCGGCACCGGCCGACTTGCCCCAGGCATCCATGACGAAGGCGTCGTTGACGGCGATGCATACAACGCTGTCCACGCCCGTTTCCTTCATCTGCGCCGCGTGCTCCACGAACCCGGGCAGGTGCGCCTGCGAGCAGGTGGGCGTGAACGCGCCCGGCACCGCAAACAGCACGACGCGCTTTTGCGAGAACAGATCGTTTGTGGATACGGCGGACGGTCCTGCGTCCCCCATCACGTGCACGGTGGCTTCCGGCAAGCGCTCGCCTTCTTGAATCGTCATGAACTCCCTCAAGATGAAATGTGGTTGGCAGCGGCATTCTAAAGGAAGCATCGACTTTGCCGCCCGCCGCTGCATCGAGGACGCCATCGTGTAACTTGGCGGTATGGCTTGGGGCAGGGAGTCGCGTGCGCTGAGCGCTGCGCTCGCGAGCGTGGCGCTTTGGTCCACCGTTGCCACGGCCTTCAAGCTTGGCCTGGCCGAGATGGCGCCGGTGCAACTCCTGCTCATCGCCTGCGTCGTCTCCCTCACGTTCTTTGCGGCGGCGCGGGTCGTTCTTTGGCGGGGCATCGCGCCCATGTCGAGCACCGTTCGCTGGCGCGCTGCGGCGCTGGGGCTTGTCAATCCCTTCGCCTACTACCTGATCCTGTTCGAGGCCTACGATCGCTTGCCGGCGCAAGTGGCGCAGCCGCTCAACTACACCTGGGCCATCGTCGTGGCGCTTCTCGCGTGGCCGATCCTGGGGCAGCGGCTGCAGGGCCGTGGCTGGCTCGGCATCACCATCGCCTATGGCGGCGTAACGCTGCTCCTGACGAGGGGCGAACTCGGCGGCCTCGCATTCGACTTGATCGGCGTTCTCTTGGCGCTCGCAAGTACGGTGCTTTGGGCCGGCTATTGGTTGGCGACGGTACGGGTATCGGCGCATCCCGTGCAGGGAATGCTTGCCGGGTTTGCGCTCGCGACACCGGCGGTGGCTATCGCCTGTGCCGCCACAACCGGCTTGCCCCAACTCACGCCCCCCAACATCGCCTTCGGCGTGTGGGTGGGATTGGTGGAAATGGGCATCACCTTCCTGCTGTGGCAACGGGCGCTGTCGCTCACGCGGCACGTGGGCGCCATCTCCCAACTGATCTTCCTGTCGCCTTTTCTTTCGCTGGTGTTGATCGCTTTGGTGCTGGGGGAGGAGCTGCACTTCAGTGCGCCGGCGGCGTTGGCGTTGATCGTGGCGGGGCTCTTTGTGACGGGACGCCCTGGGGCGGGATCAAGTCGTTAGCAGTCTGTCGGACTTGGCGGCGATGCACCCGGCTGCCGGACAGGCGACGCATGCGTCGCCCCTACAGGAAGGTGTCGGTCATGTCCCGGGCCGTAGGTGCGACGCATGCGTCGCCCTTCTTCTTCGGGGTGGCCTTCCGCATGCGCTAGCGCGCCCTGACGGGCGCGTCGACAGTTCGCTGGCGCGAACTGCTGGCCTTCGTGCTCGCGTTCGCTCGCAACTACGGCTAGCAGCCTTCGCACTTTGCCGCTACGCGGCAAAGTCCGACAGCCTGCTAGGCGCGACAAGAACCGTTGCCTTCGGACCAACGCTTCTAGCCCCCTTTTTGGTTGGCGCGCCTGCTATCGCGGACGGTCGAAGGCCACCCGGAAGCCGAGCGTGGGGGAGCGGTAGTGCGGTGAGAGGTGGTTGCGGTGGTCGATTCGAGCCGTCGTGCGGCCGGGGAGGAGATAGTTGCCGCCCTTGACGACGATGGCGAAGCTGCCGGAGGCGCCGGACACGCTGCGGGTCCATTCGGAGACGTTGCCGCCCATGTTCAGGAGGCCCTCGGGAGTTTTGTCGCCCGACTCTTCGTTTGGTAGTCGAGGGCCCCGCAGGGCTTGCTCGCCCGTTACCGGGTTGGCGGCGGTGAAGTCGTTGCCCCAGGGGTAGATGCGCGCGCCTTGGCCCGAGGCGGCGCGTTCCCATTGCAAGGCTGTAGGCAGGCGGCCGCCGGCCCAGGAGGCGAAGGCGTAGGCGGACCACCAATCGACGTTCACCACGGGCAGGTCTGGTTCCTGCATTTGCTCCCGCCAATCGGGCGGACGATGGCTGTGGGATGCGGGTTGGTTGGCTTCGGCGTGGAACCCGGCCAACACGAAGGGGTCGCGGAGGAACCTGGCGTATTGGCGGCGGGTGACCTCTCGCGTCATCAGGTGCAGGGTTGGTTGTGCACCCGTGCTTGCGCCCGTCGAGAGAATGCGGCCTATCAGGGGCACTTGCTGCCGAGGCAGCGCCGACAGGAGGCTTGGAACACGCGCCGTGTTCGGGATGCCCACTGGGTAGATGCCGGGTGGCACTTGCCTCGCGTCCGGACCTGTGCGCCACGGCGTGGGTATCGGTTCGTGGTCGTAGGCGCAGCGAAATCCCAGATACGGGGAGCGATGATCCACCGGCGCCCGGCGATGCAGCGCGGCCAGGCTATAGAGTTCGCGGGGGGCGTTGTAGGCGTTGCCGCCCATCACGGCAGGGCCATTGGCGAGGTCGCCCACGGCCCATTCCGAGACGCCGTGCGCCATGTCTGACAGCCCTTCCGGTGTGTCGGTGCCGGGATGCAGGCCGCACTTCTGCGCGGCGTTCAGGAGCGGATCGAGATAGGGCCAAGCGTCCGAGTTTGTGACATCGCCCGATGGATACAACCGGGGCTGCTCGCCTGCAGCCGCAGCCACCCACTCCGAAGCCGTTGGTAGCCGCCCGCCAGCGGCGCGGCAATACGCGACTGCATCCCACCACGTGATTCCGGTCGCGGGCGCATCCAGGCGTCCGCTGATGGTGTGGTTGCGGCTTTCGCTGAAATGCCGCCAGTCGGGTGGTTGGCCTGGCGCGGCGGCGTGTGCGACGGCCTGTCGCTGGAACGGCGCCCAGCCGGCGAACTTGTAGAAATCCCCTTGCCGCACCTCGCAACGGTCAAGCCAGAGCGGCGCTGTCAGACGCAAGGTGCGTGGACCCGCAGCCAGCACATGGTCGAACGAGCGCAGGTATGCGAAGTGGTCGAGATGGCGGAGCAAGACGGTGTCGAACCTGGCGCCTGCCGAGTCGTCGTCCCTTGCGCCGGTGATCGTGACGAGGGACGTGTCGTAGGCCAGCCAAAGCGGGTAGAGCTTGACCAGCGCGACGACAGAGCAAATCGCCGCCACTGCGATGGCCCAAGGCGCAAGGCTCCGGAACGCCCTTCGTGGTCGCATTCGCTCGCCGCTACGGCGCAAGCTCCTAGGCAGCCCTTGGAGCATCCGCCGTCGCGTTGCTGGCAGCAGCCACGGCTCGCTTGCCAAACGGCTTGCCGGCGAAGAACAGCAGGACGACGGCGAGCACAACCAACAGATAGAGCAAGAGCTGCCGGGACTCCTGGCGGAAGGCGACGCTGGGAATCTGCGACTCCATGCGAAGCCCGTCGATGGCGAGCGCGTTTTCGTCTGCCGGTAAGACAAGCCCGCCGACTTCGTTGACTCCGGCGAACAGGAACCCGGTGAGGAAGTCGTTGCGCTCCGGGTTTACCAGCGTCACGACACGCCAGCGTGGTTCAGGTTCCGGGACGATTTCCGGCGGCGGCATCAGCACGACGACGTTGCGTGCAAGCTCCACTCGCAGCCCCTCGTGAATCTCCGCGTGCAGGCCCAGCCGCAGACTGACGGTGGCGTATGCCGGGGCATCGGCGCGCGGGAACGCGGCCTCGGCGTCGGTGGCGCTGCGCCGCCATCGCACGCGAGCGAGGGGTTCGTTCGGGAACAGCGTCACGTGCTGGGGCTGCCCGTCCGGGATCATCTCCGCGATCACCCTGAGCGAGGAGTCGTCCGGCGTTTGCGGGGCGGCGATGAGCCGCGTCAGGCGCTCGATCAGTTCCGCAAGTGCCGGTTCGGGCGGCGGCAGTTCCGGCACGATATCGAGCACATCGCGGCGTAGTTCGAAGTCCGTCAGCGGCGACGGGAGGTTGGCGTCGGCGACCTGCTGCACGCCCGCCAAATACGCGAGCAGCCCGCGCACCAAGGTGAAGAGGTCGAAATCGGCGTCGTCCTCACGAGCGTCGTCGCTGGTGCGGCGCCAGGCGGCGCGGAATCGCATGGCGTTGGATTCGGCGGCGCCTTCGGCATCGCTGGCGCTTGGGCGAGGGGGCATCTCGGCCCTTCCGGCTCGTTGCGGGAAGCCTCGCGGAAGGTCGAGGCGCTGATCCAACGAACCGTCCCGTGCCGCCATACCGCCGAAGCCCCCACGCAGAGAGTCGGTGGGATAGTTGGCATCGAAGGCACCATGGCGCAGCAGTGCAACATCGCTCGGCAGCGAGTGCAGCGCGCCGCCGGCGCCGGTTGGCCCCGGCTCTTGGCTCTGCAACTCCGGTTGGCGAGGAGTCTCGCGTGCCCAGGGCAGCTTTGGCCCTGGTTCGCGACCAGCCTCGCCGCCGTCAAGGAAGTGCCAGTGCAGCGGCGACAGGCTATGTTTGCGGAAGATCGACATGGCGATGTAGAACTGGTCGATCCCGTAAACGTCGACACGGGTCGCGGCAAGCTGTTCCGGTGCCAGCGAGGCGAGATAGTGATCGAGCTCGTTGTCTTGCAGCAGCAGCTCGTCGCGGCTGTAGATGCGGCCCGTGTAGCCATCGCGCACATGGTCGTCGTGCAGCTCGATGATCGGCATGGTGGCGTGTTGGGGATTGCGATCTAGCGGTGAGGTGACGTAGTCGTGCAGCTGCGCTGGGGGCGATGTGGGCAGCGCGTTCATGACGAAGGAGCTCGCGATCTCGCGGCTCAGCAACACGGAGACGTCCTCGGCTTGCTCCAGCTTGTCGCGCTCCTCCTCATAGCGAGTCATCAAGGTCACCACGATCATGATGATGACGATGGCAACGCTGTTGGCGAGGATGTCGGCGAGGGCCACGCCCGCAAAGGAGGGCAAGAGGCCCGCCCGGTGGCGGCGTTCCGCACGCGCCTCGGCAACGGTGGTGGTCACGGCGCGACCGCCTCCTGCACGAACGCCGGAATGTCGCCGAGCGCGACGGATTTCAACAGTTCGTCGTTGGCGATGATCCAGCCAATCGACAGCACGCGGTCGGGCAGCACCCGCATGATGCAGTTGCGCGCCTCGGCCATGGTGCCCACGCCGCCGCTCAGGATGGCGAAGATGAGCTGCTGTTGCTCGGCCTCGTAGATGCGCCGGGTGTAGCGCGTGAAGGGGCTGCCGGCGCGGCAGATTTCACCGGCCGGGACCACCTCGCCGGTCTCGACGATGCGAAGTTCCTGCGGAAACGCGAGCACGACGAAGCCGGCGCCGCTCGCCCCCCAGCCAACCCGGTGCAGCCCTTCGTCCTTGGCGGCTTCCAGGCGTTCGACCAAGGAGGCTTGGGTCATCAGATTCATGATGAGAAAGAGCACCAACAGAAGCGCAAAGATGCCGCCGAAGATCTCCACCATCGGCGTGCCGCTGCCGTCCTGCTCCCGACCCCGGCCGTGTCTGGCCACCTAGCCCCCGTCGGCTCCGTGGTGCGGAGCGGCGCGAACGCGTGCCTCGAAATCCACCAGCACGCCGTCTTCCCAGCGTTGCAGGGCGGTCTGCAGGAGGGTGAGGAACACACTCAAGGACAGCGCGATCAAGGTGGTGTCGAAGGCGATGCCGAGGGGCGCGATGGCTTGGCCGAGTTCCGTCGAAAGGTCGCCGAGACTGGTCTTGGCGCCGACAATGCTCTGGATGCCATCGGCTGCGAGCGAGATGCCGAGCACCGTGCCGATGAAGCCAAGAATGGGAATCGCCCAGTTGATGTAGCGTGGGACGACATAGAAATCGGCCGATTGCTTCCAGACGATGTCGAGGAACGCTTCGGCATCCGTTGCGTTATCGCCGCTCGAATCCACTGCATCCCGATGTGCGCCCAACAGGACGGACTCCGCGCGCCCCGCGGCCAACATCTGTTGTTCCCGCCAAAGCACCCAGCCCTTGTATGCCAAGAGCAGCAGCCCCCAGAAGAACAGAATGAGCGTTATCGGGGGGATAACCCCACGATCAACGAATTTAGCGGCAAGATACGACCATTTCTCCGAATTCAAGCCGATGTAGTCGATGAGCAGCACGGCGCCGGTTGCAACCGCCGTGGCGAGTGCCACGGTCAGCACAAGCGGCGGCCCGGCCAGTGCCGCTGCCAGACGGTCCGGCATAGACATTCGGCCTTCAACACCGCCGCGCCGTTCGAGAACGAGGTACGCGGCATACAGCGCCGGCGCCATCACCAGCAACGGAATCGATGGCTCTATCCGCACCGGCGCATCGCCCAACGCCGGCAGCAGTCCACTCACGGAGACCGCCACCGCAACCACCACAAGCGCAAGGTAGGCGACGATTTCTGCACACCGCCTTGCTTGCACCGAGCCGTAGAGCCGAGGCAGCCAACCCGGCAGGGATCCAACAACGATGCCCGCCACTGCACCACCGAGCATCGACACCGACAACGCATAGGCGACACTCGCCCCAGCAAGCGCGACGAAGGCGGCGAACAAGGCGACTAGGCTCAAATGTCTCATTCAGGCAGGGTTGCAGCCGCAAAGGAAACGCGCCTGTGGGCGCGAGCGGCGCGCCCTAGCGCTGCGGCGGGTCGCTCTCGCCCACGGGGGGCTCGTTTCGAGCCTGAAGTCAATCCCTCAGGCCGAGCTTCTGCCATACAGGGAAAGCTCCACGGCCTCGAACTCCACGTCTTCGCCGAACTCCACGTCCTGCATGAAGTCCGGGTTTCGTGCGCGCCGCTTGTTCGCGTTCTTCTCCAAGGCGTTGGGCATGGGTTCGGTCTTGCCGAAGGTGGCCTCGATCTCGACCACTTCCTCCGGCGTGAGCTTGGTGAGCGAGCAGGGCACACCCTTCATGTGAGGGATGCCTTGCTCGCGGTCGATGAAGGCTGGGTCGTCGTCTGGGGTGATTTGAGCGTCGGCGAAGGCCCACGCGCCTGAGAGGTGTTCGAGGCCCGACGCCGATTCCGGTTTCCACCAGCCGTGGGGAACCCGGACGAGGCCCTCGGGCATTCCGGAGCGGACGAATGCGCGGCCCACCATGGCACCGGTGGATGTGGCAACTCGGATCCAGTCGCCTTCGTCAAGACCATAGCGAACGCGATCCGGTTCGCTGACGAAGAAGGTGGGGTCCTGCGCTCGCTTGCGCAGTTCCGGGATGTGGCGGTGGCCGGTGCGGTAGTACTCGTCGTCCGGCAGGCCGATGAACATGCTCATCGGATAGGTGTCGTCTGTCCCCTGCACCTCGCGGTAGTAGGGCAGCGGGTCGAAGCCAAAGCCCTCCAGGATCGCCGAATGCAGCTCCACCTTGCCCGAGGGCGTGGCGAAACCTGTCTTCAGATACTTGCGTTCAGGATTCTCCGCCTTCGGCATGGAACCGGTTCGCACGACCTCGGCCCAGGTGGTGCCAGCCGGTTCGAGCCGATAGTCGAGCAGCTCCTCCTCCGTGCGCCACGGGAAGTGCTCTCCAAGCCCCATCCGGCGCGCCAGTTCGCACCAGAAGTGCACGATGCTGCGGCACTCCCCCGGCGCCGGCATGGCGCGGTCGCTGATGCCGGCCATCATGCCCGGCCGTTCGAGCCACGAATCACCCGGCAGAACGTAATCGGCAAGCTGCGCCGTGGGCGTCAGCATGTGCTCGAAGGCGACGATGAGGTCTTGGTTCATCAGCGCCTTGTAGATGCGGCCGGTGTTCGCGAACGACATGAGCGTGTTGTTCGCGAGCGCGAAGAACGCCTTCACGGGATAGGGGTTGCCGTCCGCCATCGCCTTGAAGGTCGCGGCTGGATTGGCCATGTAGCAGCCGCCCACAAGGTTAGCGTAGCGATGTCCCCAGACCTCTTCGCAGGCATCGCCCAAGGGCTCCATGCCGCGATAGGTGAAGACCGGGAACTCGTCGGCGCCGAGTTGCTTTGCCTTCTGCTCCGGTGCGAGGCGTTCGTGCATTTCCACTTCGGTGTCGGAGCGGACGCCGGGGTTGAAGCCGGCGAACATCTCGCCGCCCTTGATGTCGAGATTGCCGGTCAAGGCGCGCAGCGCACAGTGCAGGCGGATGGCGGAGGTGCTCGACACCTGCTGGTCGGTGATGGGCGACCAGGGGATGGCGGCGCGGTTCGACAAAGCGTACATGCGCGCGGCCCTTTCGATCAGTTCCGCATCGACGCCGGTGATGTCGGCCACCCGATCCAGCGGATATTGCCGCACGCGCTCGGCGAACTCATCGAAGCCCACCGTCCAGTCGCGCACGAAATCCTTGTCGTAGAGCTCCTGCTCGATGATGACGTTGAGCCAACCGAAGGTCATGGCGGCGTCGGTTCCGGCGCGCAGCGGCAGCCAGATGTCGGCGGCCTCCGCGTTCTCGCTCTTGCGCGGATCGAGCACGATCAGCTTGGCGCCGTTCGCCTGCGCCGTGCGGATGGTCTTGTATTCGATGGTCCAGCTATGGCGGCGCGGGTCGTGCCCGAACAGCACAATGCACTCGGTGTTCAGCAGATCCCCCCGCGGATACCAGCCATACACGAGCCGGTTTACCGCTGCGGTATTGCCCATGCAATAGGCGATGCCGCTGATGAAGTTCGGCGTGCCGATGAGGTTCATGAAGCGCCGGGTGAGGCCGTTGTCGAGGCCGAGGTTGGCGTTGCTGCCAGCCACCGCGAGGGCTTCCGGGCCATGCTTCTCGATCACTTTCGTGAGCGAGGCGGCAATGCCGTCGAGCGCGCTCTCCCAGGACACGGGCTCCCACTTGCCTTCCCCCCGCTCGCCCACCCGCTTCAGCGGCTGCATGAGCCGATCCGGATGCGCGAACGACTTCGGCGCATACGCACCCTTCATGCAGATCACGTCCTTGAAGAAGGGATGGTCCCGCGTCGTGACCTTCACCACCCGGTCCGTGGCCGTGTCCACCTTGGCGGCAAGGGGGCAGAAGCAGTCGCAGCTATGACAGACGACGTTGCGCGTGACGGTGGGCTGTGCGGTCGCATTCATGGGTTGGGGTCTCTCCTAGCGAGGGCTTTGCTTGGTGGCCGCATGATCGACAACGCATCAGGGGCTGTGCCAATGATACGCGCTGGATTCGCCGGGAAGGCCGTGCGCTTTTTTGGCAGGCCAAAGACCAAGAGACGCGCCGCCAAGGCGTGCGGTGGAGTAACCGCCACAGCGTTGCCGTGTTGTAGGCTGACGCCTTCGGAATGACGGGGAACACGCATGTCCACTCGAAACGGCGCGACGGCAGCCGTCGCATTCTTGGTGTCGGCGCTTTGCGCCTCGGCGGCATCCAGCGACGAGCAGCCGGCCATGGCGCGAGCGGACATGGTGAATCCAGAAGGCGCTGCGATCGGCAGCGTCACATTCGAGCAGACACCGAGCGGCGTGCTGATCAACGTAGACGTGGCCGATCTGCCGCCCGGACCTCACGGCATCCACCTGCACGCCGTCGGTGCCTGCACGCCGGATTTCGGCGCCGCCAAGGGCCACATCAACCCCGATGGCGTCGCGCATGGCCTGCGCCATCCCCAAGGGCCGGATCAGGGCGACCTTCCCTTGCTGTTCGTCCATGCCGACGGTTCGGCGCGGGCGGAGTTCTACCACACCCGCATCAGCGTCAAGGACGCCGGCGACAATCCGGTCTTGCTCGACGAAGACGGCTCGTCGGTCATCATCCACGACAAACCGGACGACCACATCACGCAGCCCATCGGCGGTGCTGGCGGTCGCATCGCCTGCGGAGTCATTGCGGGCTCGTAGAGCGAGGATGGAGCTCATACTCGTGCGCCACGGCCTGCCCGTGCGGCAGGAACTCGCCTCCGGGCGAGCCGACCCTGAACTTTCCACGGTCGGACGACAGCAGGCGCAACGCGTCGCCGACTGGCTGCACAACGAAGGCATCGACTCCATCTACACCAGCCCCATGCGCCGCGCCCGCGAGACGGCCGCGCCGCTCGCAACCCGGCTGAACTGCACGCCGGCCGTTCACGACGCCATCGCCGAATACGACCGCGCCGCCTCCCACTACATCCCCATGGAAGAACTCAAGAAGGAGGACTACGCCGCCTGGAAAGAGTTCGTGGACGGTGGCTACGGCGACGATTACGACATGGCCACGTTCGCCAAGACGGTAGTGGCGGGAATGGAAGAGATCATCACCTCCCACCCGGGCCACCGCGTAGCCGCCTTCTGCCACGGTGGCGTGATCAACGCCTGGGCCTCCCATGTCCTCGACATGCGCCCAAGCCTCTTCATAGACGTAGCCTACGGGAGCATCAGCCGCTTCCTCTGCGCTTCCACCGGCCAGCGCAACATCCGCAGCCTCAACGAGACCGGCCATTTGGTGGATTGACCCGCCCCCGCCACTCCCCAGGCGAGCACAGGAGCCGACTTGGCTTAGGGGCTCGCGGCTCAAGATGGGGTCGCCGCTACCGAATGCGCTTCCCCTGGCGATATGCATTCGCCCGGCTCCCGATGCGAACGACCAAGACGGTGAGCTCCGCGTGGCTCGTCTCATATATGACCCGGTAGCGGCCCACGCGCAGCCTTCGCAAGCCGCCGAACTCTCCCTTGAGTGCCGAACCGGCGGATGGCTCGTGCGCCAGGCGATCGATCGCCTCCACAAGGCGACGGCGGTCGTTGGCGTTGATCTTCTGAAGTGCCTTCGCGGCGCTCGCTTTAATCCTGATCGAGTAGATCGCGTCTGACATCCTGCCAGTCCAGCACCGGGTCCGCTGGATCGTTGAGGCGATCTAGCGCCAAGCGAAGGTCCTCGAAATCGTCGAGGTAGTACTCGAGCGCCTGCCGGAGCACCTGCGCTCGCGAACGGTTCAGTCGACTCGCCGCTCCGTCGGCCCTCGCGACGAGGTCGTCCGGGAGCCTAGCGGTAACCTGCGCCATGCGCATACGCCTCCCTCATGGGGTTCGATCCCAAACGATGTCCATGACTTCACATGAAGTCAAGCACCTTTTTTCGGTGGATTTCCGTTGTGGCGCGCCGCCCAGCGACCGTTGGGGCCTTGAGATCTGCCGGGTCTGGCGGCGCAACGGAGAAGGGGTTGCTCCCCCAAGGCCGGCGTTTCCAGACGTTACCGTTCGTAGAAGTCCGCGCCGTGGCGGTGGTCGACGCCGCCCGTCATTCGCAGCAACTCCTTTTGGCGGGTGGTCATGTCCGCGAGCCACTCTTCGCGGAAGCCGTCGTGGGGGTCGCATTGGAAGCGTAGCCAGAGGCTGTTGCGGTAGTGGCCGAACATGGCGGCGCGAAGTTCGTCGGTGTGGTTTGCGCCGCCGCCGTGCCAGGTTTGGCCGTGGAAGATCACGACCGAGCCGGCCGGCACCTCCGGCTGCATTTCGTGCGGGAGTGAAAGGCCCTGCGGCGGGTGCCGGAGGGGGCTTTGGTGGCTGCCGGGCACGAGGCGCGTGCCGCCGTTGTCGGGGTTGAGATCTGACAGTGCCCACACGGTGTTCATCATCAGCGGGGCATTGTCGCCGTGGCGCAGCATGTCGAGCGGCACATCGCCGTGCAGCCCTTGGTGACCGTCTCCGGGTCGCACCACCCTGGCGTTGAGGGAACCGAGGATCAAGTTGGGGCCCATCACCGTCTCGATGTAGGGCAGCACGGCCGGGTGGTCGATGACGGGCAGGAACATCGGGTCGAGGGTCACCAGATTCGCAAGGTGCAGCGCCGTGCCTCGGTATCCGTGTTCGACGCCGATGCGCAGGGTGTTGTCGATCACGAAATCGCGCATCCGCGCTGCGGTGGCCTTGTCCAACACGTCGTGGATGATGGTGAAGCCCCACACGCGCAGTTCCGCAATGCGTTCCTCGTCGATCATCCTGGGGCTCCGATCCTTCGGTTATCTGGGTGCGGGTGCTTTCGGGGCGACGCGAAAGGGTGGCGGGTTCGGTGGCGCCAGAGGCGGCATGTCCGAGGAGTTGATGTCGTAGCCGAAGGGCACTCGGCCCAGCATGTCGAGGGGGTCGCGCAAGTCCACCATGCCCGGGCCTGCTACCGACAGGCCCGGTTGGTAGCCAAGGACGCGCTGCAGGCGCTTCGGCATCTTTGCCACTTCCTCGCGGGGAACGCCGACGTACTGGTTCTCCTGTTGGCGCAGGTAGGCGAGGTTGAAGTTGATGTCCACGGCCAGACGGCTTTGGTCGGATGTGGTGTTGGCGCCGCCGCCGTGCCACATGGCGCCGGTCCACGCGAGTAGGGAGCCGGCCTTCATCTCCATCTGGATGGGCTCCACGTCTGGCGGTTGGCGCACGGGTTGGTCGTGCCACTTGTGCGAACCCGGCACCAGCATGGTGGCGCCGTTGGCTTTGGTGAAATCGTCCACGGCGATGACGGCGTTGAGCACGAACGGCGGATGGGGACGAGGCACGGGCCACAGGCCATCGTCCTGATGCAGCCCCTGGGCCTTGGCGCCCGGCAAGAGGTCAAACATGACCACGACGGAGACTTGGATCTGGTAGCCGAGGACGCCCTGCGCCAGGGCCAGCAGGCGGGGGTCGCAGACCAAGTCATCCACGCAGCGGGTCTTGGCGAGCAGGTTGTGGGCGCGCACGGTGTGGCCGTCTCCCATCAGTTCTCGGATGGGGTTGACGTCGCGCCTGAGTTCTTTAGCCAAGCGCTCCACACGCTCGGCGTCCAGCCAGTCGGGCACAACCACAAAGCCCTGTTCCTCCACATCCGCCAGCCACGACGGGAGGCCCGGCACGGCAAACGTGTCGCCGTAGATTTCGACTTCCTCCGGGGAAACTGGCGCGGGATCTACCTTCATGCGGATCTCCGTTCGAGCCTAGCGCTGCAAGTACGTGCGAGCCGCGGTGTCGTGGAAGAGAGCCGCCTTCTCTGTGTCCGAGCAGCCGGCGGCGATTTTCTTGAACGAGTTCCACAGCACGCGGTAGCTGCAGCTCACCTTGTCCACCGGGAAGTTGCTCTCGAACATGCATCGGCTGACGCCAAAGCAGTCGATCATGTGCCGGTGGTAGTCGCGAGTGGCGGCCACGAGTTCGTCCGACGTCGCCGGTCGCTCGCGCTTGTGGAAGCCGAAGCCGTTGATGGCCATGACTAGGCCGCCGAGCTTGGCGACCACGTTTTCGCAAGTCGCCAGTTCGGCAACGTCCTGCTTCCATTGGGCGAATATCTCTGCCTGCTTGCCCTCATACGGCCCGATGCCGAGCGGACCGCCGAAGTGGTCGAAGATGATGGGCTGGTCGGGGAATGCCCGCGCCAAGTCCGTGACTTCGGCGATCTGCGGGTGGTAGAGCCAGGCGTCGAAGGTCATGCCGCGCTTGCCGAGCTCGGCGAAGCCTTCGCGGAACTTGGGTGTGGCCATCATTCCCGCGGTCGGTGCAGTGTGGGAGTTGCGAACATCGTCGCTCGCATCCCAGCCGGCGGCGTGGCGGATGCCGGAGAAGCGGTCCGTGACGTGGTCGTGGGCGTCGAGCACGTCGCCAACCGCTGAACCCAAGTTCAAGTCTGCAAAGCCCACGATGCTGGCGCAGGCTCTCGCATCGCCATAGCCGCCCGACGCGCTCATCGCGGCAATGCCGTTCACGAACTCGGTCTCTCCCACCGGCTTCATGGGCTCCGGGCCATCGCTGCGGTACATGGACGCGCATTCCATGAACACCGTCGAGACGACGTTGTGGCCGCTGCCGATGTCCGCGAGCAGCTCATCGAGCAGATAGCGACTGCCGGGGTGATCCCAAAGGTGGTGGTGTGGATCGCAGATCGGCAACTCCGGCTCGATCACGTCCTCGTCCACCTGTGCGAGCCACTCGTCTCGTTCCATCGTCACGAACCCCGGCGTCTTGTTGCTCATGCGATTACTATACAAGCGCGCCCTTGCGGGCGCGCCGACAGCAACCGCCATCCCAGGAGACTCCCCGCATGCCTTCTGTCACAGCAGCCGACGGCCCGGTGGCCGTAACCGGCGCTTCCGGCTACATCGGTGCACACACCGTCATCGCGCTCATGAAGCGCGGCTACGACGTTCGCGCCTGCCTCACCGACACATCCAACCCAGACAAGACGGAGTTTCTGCTCGCCTTGAACGACGAGCATCCGGGCAATGTCTCGCTGCATCAGGCCAACTTGCTGGAGGAAGGCTCCTACGATGCGCCGTTTCGGGATTGCAGCGCCGTGCTGCATGTGGGCACCCCGATGGGCTACGGCGGCGTCAACAACCCGCAGCAGGTGTATGACGGGGCGATCGGCGGCGTGCACAACATCATCGGCTCGGTGAAGCGGGCCGGCACGGTGAAGCGGCTCGTCTACACGAGCTCCTTTGCCGCCATCGGCCATCCTTCGCCGCCCGGGCATCGCTACACCGAGGACGACTGGGCCAGCGACAACCGCGACGAAGACGCCAACTGGAACACCGACAATCTGGTCGAGAAGGGCGAAGTCGGCTACTCCATGGCGAAGGTGGAGTGTGAGCGTCTGGTGACGCGGCTGGCGCAGGAGGATGGCCGCTTCGACGCCATCTCCGTCTGCCCGTGCGTGGTGCTCGGACCGCTATTGAGCCCGGTGCATGAACTGCGCGGCTCGTGGCAGTTCTTCCTCGGGCGGATGCTGGCCGGCAAGCCCTGCGGGCGCGGCTGGCAGGCGCTTTGGAACATCGTTGATGTGCGCGACGTGGGCGAGTCCGAGGCACTGATGATCGAGAGCGACGTGTGCGGCAACGGCTCCCGCTACATGCTTTGCGCCACGGACGACTCTGGAGAAATCACCGCCATGCAACTGCATGACCACCTGCAGGCGCTGTTCCCGCACATCGACGTCGGCGGCGTGCTGCCGGAGTATGAGGCGATGGTGGAGAAGTACGGGGCTCCCTACGACGCACCAAGGGCACATTGCGACAAGGCGCGGAGCGAGCTGGGGCTCGAAACCCACGCCATCGAAGACACCTTGCGCACGACTGGCGAGACGATGATCGAGTTGGGCCTTGTCGAGCCAAAGCTGAAGGCTTCTTGAAGGCCATTTGGCAAGGCCCATAGGAAGAGCACACGCGTGAACGAGGAGTTCGTCGTCAAGCTGGCGCGCAGCGAGACCGCCGTGACGGTCCCTGCCGGTGGATCCATTCTCTACTCGCTGCTGACGGCCGGGATCGAAGTGCCCTACGCGTGCGGCGTTGGCATCTGCGGCGCCTGCGAGCAGAGCGTGCTCTCCGGCACACCTGAACACCGCGACTTCGTGCTGAGCGAGGAGGAACAGGCGGCAGGGCGGGTGCTCATCTGCTGTGCCGGCTCACGCACGGCGGAACTGGAGCTCGATCTCTAACCCGACCAGGGGCCTAAGGTCCCGCCAAGGGTGAGCGTCGTATGGCCCCTGGCAAGGCCAGCAGTTCGCGCAACGCGCCCGACAGGGCGCGCATGCTCTTACAATTCGCCCTCAATCCGTCCACTTCGCCACCAGGCCAAATCACCATGATTCGAATCGGAACGCTCGGCGCTGCCGCCATATCTCCCAATGCGCTCACCAAACCTGCCGCCAACAACGACGAGGTGCAGGTCAACGTGGTCGCGGCGCGAGACCGCTCGCGGGCGGAGGAGTTCGCCGAGGCTTGGGGCATCGCCGAGGTGGTGGACAGCTACGACGAGGTGGTGACGCACCCGGACGTGGATGCGATCTACAACCCGCTGCCCATCAGCCACCATCGCGAATACACCATCAAGGCGCTCCGCGCCGGCAAGCACGTCCTCTGCGAGAAGTCGTTCGCGTGCAACGAGGCCGAGGCGCGAGAGATGGCGGACGTGGCGCAGGAGACGGGCCTCGTCCTGATCGAGGCGTTCCACTATCGCTACCACCCGGTGTTCCAGCGCGCCTTGGAGCTCTACCACGACGGTGCCATCGGCGAACTCGTCGAACTCGAAGGCGCCTTCAACATCGGCTCACCTCGCCCTGGCGACATTCGCATGATCTACGCCACCGGCGGCGGCGCGACGATGGACATGGGCTGCTATCCGCTTTCGTGGGTGCGGCATTTCACCGGCGAGGAACCGGAAGTGGTGTCCGCCAAGGCCGAGGAAGGGCCGCCGGACGTGGACATTCTGCTGCAACCGGAGCTCCTGTTCCCCAGCGGTGCACGGGGACGCACGTCCGGCATCATGAAGGCAGGGCAACCCTTCGAGGCCTACCTCAACGTCACCGGCACCCGCGGCAAGCTGAACGTGCGCAACCCCCTAGTGCCGCACATGGGGCACAACATCGAACTCGTCACCGACGCTGGTACCAAGAACGAGGAACTCACGCTGCGCCCCACCTACGAGTTCCAGCTCGACGCCTTCGTGGACGCGGTGAAAAACGGCACCAAGCTCGAGACCGACGCCGAAGACGGCGTCAAGCAAATGCGGCTGATCGACAACTGCTATCGCGCCGCCGGCATGAAGCTGCGCGGAATGAGGGTCGCGTGACGGCGCGCTGCATAGCCATGGCGCCTTCCGCATCGCCACACTGTAGGGCACACCATTGCGGATGGGATGGAGGGCGGGACGCCCTCCATCCGAAGGGGCTCAACCCGTCCGGGCATGCTGAGGGCCCTTCCGGACGGAGGGCGTCCCGCCCTCCATCGCAGCCATGATCGCCGGTCTCGATCACGTTGCCATCCCCATTGCCAACGTCGAGGAGATGCTCGCGTTCTACGAGGCTGTCGGCTTCGTCGTTCGTCGGGGCGAACGCCTCCACTCCATTCACTTCGGCAACAATCGCCTGAACTTCCATGCACCGGCGCTTTGGAACGACGAGCGCTTCACCCTGCGAGGCCCCGCCGCCCAGCCCGGCTGCGGCGACTTCTGCTTCGTCTGGCAGGGAACGGTGGAGAGCATCGTCCGGCGCCTGGGGAACCTCAAAATCGAGATCATCGAAGGGCCGGTGCCCCGCGAAGGCGGTCGCAGTGGCGGAAAGGTGACGGGAACGAGCGTCTATGTGCGCGATCCCGACGGCAACTTGCTCGAGTTCATGGCCTACCCATGAGCGCGGCAAACCCGTCCACAGCCCGTAACGCCGACCTCGTGGTCTCGGCAGATCACGTGCTGCCGATCGCTCCGCACAACGTCGTCCTCCACGATGCCGCAATCGCCGTCGCAGGCGACACGATCATCGACATGGGTGAGCGCAGTGGGGTCCTGGCGCGACACCCGAGCGCAACCCATCGGAACCTGCCCCACCACGTGCTCTTGCCGGGCCTCGTCAACGCCCACGGCCACCTCGCCATGACCCTGCTGCGCGGCCTGGGCGAAGGCCAGTCGCTAGAGGCGTGGCTTCAGGACACCATCTGGCCCCTGGAGGGCCGCTGGGTGGACGAGGGCTTTGTTGCCGACGGCACCCTCATGGCGATGGCGGAAATGCTGGCAAGCGGCACCACCACCGGCAGCGACATGTACTACTTCCCGGAGACGGTGGCGGAACTCGCCCAAGTCGGCTGCCGAATGCAGGTGACCTTCCCCATCATCAACCACCCCAACGCCTGGTCGCAGAACCTGGACGAGTGTTTCGAGCGAGGGTTGAAACTGCGCGACGAACGCCGCTCCGATCCGCTTGTCAACGTGTGCTTCGGCCCGCATTCGACAGGCACCGCTGGTGAAGCGGCGCTCCGAAGGGTCGCCATGCTCGCCGACGAACTCGACGCCGCCGTACACATTCACCTGCACGAGACCAAGGGCGAGGTTGCCGAAGCGCGCCGCAGCCTCAGACAGAGCCCCATCGAAACGCTCGAGGAAGCCGGGCTTCTCACGGAGAATCTGCAAGCCGTCCACATGACTGCAGTTACCGACTTGGAAATCGCGATGATCGCCGAATGCGGCGCCAGCGTGATTCACTGTCCCATGTCCAACACCAAGCTAGCAAGCGGCATCTGCCCGGTGCCCTCGTTCCGGGAAGCGGGCGTCAACGTGGCACTTGGCACCGACGGCGCGGCCTCCAACAACGGCCTCGACCTGTTTCAAGAAGCCCGCATGGCGACCTTGCTGGCCAAGTTCGGCAGCGGCGACCCGGCGGCACTGCCTGCCGCCGAAGCATTGGAAATGGCGACGTTGGGCGGCGCCCGTGCTCTTGGCATGGCCGATCGCATAGGCTCGCTCGAAGTCGGAAAGCAGGCAGACTTCATCGCCGTGGACGTGGACCACCCCGCCATGCAGCCGCTGCACGACGTGCCGGCGCAGCTCGTGCACACAGCCGCCGGAACCCGCGTAAGCCACACCTTCGTCGCCGGGGAGTGCCGCTACGAAGACGGCAGCTTTCCGACCATCGATGTCGATGACCTGCGACACCGCACCGGCGTCTGGCAGGAGCGGATGGGCCACGATGCGTAAGGACCCACCGTGATTAACGCCGATCAAGAAGAGATCGCCCGCTTCGAGGCCCTCGCCCACCGCTGGTGGGACACCGACGGCGAGTTCCGCGCCCTGCACGACATCCAGGGCCCGCGCGTCGACTACCTCAAGTCGCGCTGCCAAATCGCTGACCGGAAGGTGCTGGACGTGGGCTGCGGCGGTGGGCTCGTCACTGAAGCGCTGCATGACCTGGGCGCCTCCGTCACCGGCATCGACGCTGGCGAAAAGCCTCTGGCGGTGGCGCGTCTGCATGCCTTGGAGCGTGGCATCGAAGACGAGATCACCTACACGACCAGCACGCCGGAGTCCTTCCTCGCCGCGGGCCCTGGGCAGTTCGGCGTTGTCACCTGCCTCGAAATGCTGGAGCACGTGCCGGACCCACCGTCCACCGTGCAGGCACTGGCCGAGCTCGCCGAACCCGGCGGCGATGTGGTGCTCTCCACCATCAACCGCACGCCTAAGGCGTGGGCGCTTGCCATCGTCGGCGCCGAATATGTGCTGAACGTGCTGCCCAAGGGCACGCATTCCTACGAAAAACTGATCCGCCCATCTGAACTCGCCCGTGCCTGCCGGGACGCCGGACTCGTCGTGGCCGACGTCTCCGGCTTGGAATACAACCCTTTCACTCGCCGCTGCCGGATCACCCGCAACGTGGACGTGAACTACATCCTGCATGCCAAGAAGCCGCGCGCAGAAGCGCCGCAATGACGGCCTATTCGCCCCCGAGCGACCTCTTGGCCGAGCGTTGCGTACTGGTCACAGGTGCTGGCGATGGCATCGGCCGGGCGGCGGCGCTGGCCTACGCTCGTCACGGCGCCAACGTGGTGCTGCTGGGCCGCACCCGCGCGAAGCTTGAGGCCGTGTTCGACCAGATCGCGAAGGAAACCGCAACCCGCCCCACGATCGTTCCGGCAGACCTGCAACACCTAGGCGAAGACTCGGCAAACGCCCTCCGGGAAGGGATTGAGCGTGACTACGGACGCCTCGACGGCATCCTCCACAACGCCTCCCTGTTGGGCCCACGCAACCCCATCGAGCACTACCCCGCAACCGACTGGCACGCCGTGATGCAGGTGAACGTCAACGCGGCGTTCCTGCTGACACGCGCCTTGCTGCCGCTGTTGAACCAATCCCAGGACGCCTCCGTCATCCTGACCTCCTCCGGCGTCGGCCGCCGCGGCCGCGCCTACTGGGGCGCCTACGCCGTATCCAAGTTCGCCACCGAAGGCCTGATGGAAGTGCTGGCCGACGAATGCGCCCACGCCGGCCGGGTCCGCGTCAACTCCTTGAACCCCGGCGGCACCCGCACCTCCATGCGTGCGGCGGCCTACCCGAACGAAGACCCAGCGACTCTGCCAACCCCGGAGTCCCACATGCCGCTGTACCTGTATCTGATGGGCCCAGACTCCAAGGGCGTCACGGGCCAGTGCTTCGACGCTAAGGCATGGCAAGTCGTTACGCGCGCATGCCCATCAGCGTGACCGCACGGCACAGACCTGTAGGGGGGTTTCCTACGCTGTGTAGGACAGGATGTTTGTGTCGGGAGCGTTGACGGCACATCCTGAATGCATAGACTTCACTGGATGCATTCAAGTCGGAGTCGGTCGCATGAAAGCCATCACGGTCCGCAACGTTCCTGCGGACCTCGCCGAATCCTTGGAACGCGAAAAGCGGCGTCGCGGGGCGTCGCTCAATCACACGGTCCTTGCACTGCTTGCGGAAGCGCTGGGCATTTCCAAGCACGCGGCGCGTAGCAATGGGCTGCGACGCATGGCTGGCACTTGGACGGAAGCCGAATACCAGGAGTTCGAGCAAGCCGTGGCCCCTTTCGACGAAATCGACGACGCGATTTGGCGATGACCCGGGTTTGCCTCGACACATCTGCATACAGCAACTTTCGGCGCGGAGTGCCGGCGGTTGTCAATGCGATTGACCGCGCCGATTGGATCGGCGTTCCGTGCGTTGCGCTGGGAGAGATCTGGGCGGGGTTCATCGCCGGAAGCCGGGCCGAGCGCAATATCGCCGAGCTCGAGGACTTCCTCGCGGAACCCCTCGTCGAGGTGCTTGCAATCGATAGAGACGTCGCGCATCTATGGAGAAATCGTCGTCGAACTGCGGCGCAAGGGAAGACCGCTGCCGACCGACGACATCTGGATCGCCGCAACTGCCGCCCGGTCAGGCGCAACGGTACTCACCTTTGACGCCCACTTCCTTGAGGTCGATCGGGTTGGTGCCCAGGTACTCGTGCCGTAGGGGCCTCACACGTCGCGGAGCCATGCACCGATCCGTGCTTGCGTGGGGAGCCTCAGGCGGAGGTTCCCTCGGCGTTTGCCGGCTCGCCTTCCCCGCCATCTTCGATTGGTGCCGCCGCAAGGCTCGACAACGCGTTCATCACGTTCACCGGCAGCGGGAAGACGATCGTTGAAGACTTCTCGCCGGCGATTTCCGTGAGGGTTTGCAGGTAGCGCAGTTGCATGGAGGCGGGTTGGTTGGCAAGGCGCTGGGCGGCTTCGACGAGCCTTTGGGCGGCTTCGTACTCGCCGTCGGCGTGGATGATCTTGGCGCGTCGTTCCCGTTCGGCTTCGGCTTGGCGGGCGATGGCGCGGATCATGCTCTCGTCGATGTCCACGTGCTTGATCTCGACGTTGGCGACCTTGATGCCCCATTGATCCGTCTGCTGGTCGAGGATGTTCTGAATGTCCTCGTTCAGCTTCTCGCGTTCGGAGAGAAGCTGGTCGAGTTCGTGCTGGCCTAGCACCGAGCGCAGAGTCGTCTGCGCAAGCTGCCCAGTGGCCTCCATGTAGTCCTCGACGTTGAGAATGGCTCGCTCCGGCTCGAGCACGCGGAAGTAGAGCACCGCGTTCACCTTCACCGACACGTTGTCCCGGGAGATGAGGTCTTGCGACGGCACGTCCATGACGATGGTGCGCAAGTCCACGCGGATCATCTGCTGCAGGATGGGAATGATGATGATCAGCCCCGGCCCCTTCACGCGCTGGAAGCGGCCGAGCATGAACACCACGCCGCGTTCATATTCGCGCAGAACCCGAAAGGCGCTCGCGAGCACGATGGCGAGAAGGACGACGACGACGATCACGAAGATTTCCATGCTGAACTCCTTCAACCAATCCAGGCCCCCGAACCACGGCAGCGCCACGCTGATGCCAGCGCCCGCGGCGGCGGCAAGGCCGCCCAAGATGCCGGCCCACCTCGACTTTCCTTCGCGCCCTTGGCGGTGCGCCTCGGCATCGCTTTGCTCCGTCACGGACCTCACCTAACGCGCCCGGGTTGCCGGCCCGGTGCGTTTCACCTGCACAATGACGCCATCCACCGCGGCTATCTCCACATCTTCCCCTTCGTGGAACTCGCCTTCGCCCCGCGCATGCCAAACCTCGCCGAAGGCGCGCACCCGGCCGCTGGCGGTGAAGTCCTCCATCACCTGGGCCGTGGCCCCCACCATGCTCTCGACTCCGGTGGCGACCCGCGCCCGCCGCATCCTGAGGGCAGCTCCGAGCCCGAACGCCACAACGCCCACCGACACGGCGGTGAAGGCCGCGATGATGGGGTAGGAGACCTTGTAGCCCGGGAGGTCAGTGTCCATGAGGATGATCGAACCGATGACGAAGGCGATCACGCCGCCGGTGCCGACGATGCCGAAGCTCGGCGTAAACGCCTCCACCGCCAGCATGGCGACGCCCACGGCGATCAGGGCAAGCCCGGCGTAGTTGATGGGCAGCATCTGCAAGGCGAAGGCGCCGAGCAGCAGGCAAATGACGCCGGTGACCGCACCAACGCCGATGCCGGGGTTGTAGAACTCCAGGATCAAGGCGTAGATGCCGATCATGAGCAGGATGTAGGCGACGTTGGGGTCGGTGATGATGCCGAGCAGCTCGTAGCGCCAGTCGGGCTCGATGGTCTGCACTTCGGCATTGGCGGTGTCGAGTGTGCGCTCGACGCCGGCGATGGTGACGGTGCGGCCGTTGATGGCGGCGAGAAGGTCGCCGAGGTCTTCGGCCACGAGATCAATGACGCCCTGCTCAAGCGCTTCATTGGCCGCGAGGTTGGCGCCGGATCGCACGGTTTCCTCGGCCCATTCCACGTTGCGGCCACGCAACTCGGCGAGGCTTCTGAGGTAGGCCGCGGCATCGTTCACCACCTTTCGCCCCATCGCGTCGGCGGGTTCGTGCGCGGGCCTATCGTCCGCGCTGCCTCCACTGCCTTCGTCACCCTCACTGGACGGTTCCGACTCGGGCGGCGAACCTGGCGTCGGCATGGGCGACGGCGTGGGCGTAGGCGAAGGGAACGGCGAGCCGCCCCCGCCGCCGATGCTCACCGGTGTCGAGGAACCGATGTTGGTGGCTGGCGCCATAGCCGCGATGTGGCTGGCATACATGAGATAGGTGCCGGCGCTTGCTGCCCGTGATCCGTTCGGCGCAACGTAGGTGGCAACCGGCACCGTCGAGGCGAGGATGGCCTTCACCATGTCGCGCATGGACTTGTCGAGGCCGCCCGGGGTGTCGAGGCGCATCACCACGAGTTCGACGCTCTCGTCACTGGCGCGCTCGAGCGTGCGGATGAAGTAGTCGGACGAGGCCGGTGAGATGGCGCCCTCAAGCTCCACCACCCAAACCGAAGCCGCCTGGGCCACCGAAGCGCCGCAAACTGCCAAGGCCGCAATGAGCCGCATCAACCGCCGCCACATCGCGCATCCTCCTGCGCGAACACCGACTCGCTAACCATACAACCGAACGGCCATGGATGGCACCATGCGGGCGCGTTGGGAGCCTGGGCGCGAGTACCCGCATCTCCTAACCCGCCCGCAGTTCGTAGGGGACGGGCTTGTCTCCAGTGCCGAGTTCATCGGTGCGTTCAATACCGGCAGGGCAGGCCCGCCCCTAGGGGTCACTTGCGCGCCAGGGCGCTAGTCCGGCGACAGCCCCCTCTCGGCTAGGAACTCCGCGTTGAACAGCCGCGAGCGGTACTTGCTGCCGTCGTCGCAGAGCATGGTGACGACGGTGTGACCGGGGCCCATCTCCCGCGCAACCATCGCAGCGGCGCAGAGGTTGATGCCGGTGCTGGAGCCGAAGAACCAGCCCTCATCCCGCAAGAGGCGATACACAAGCTGCACCATGTCCCGGTCCGTCACCTGCACCGCATCGTCCACCGGGGCACCCTTGAGATTGTCGGTGACGCGGCTGTTGCCGATGCCTTCGGTGATCGAAGGCCCTTGGCTCATGGTCGCCTCGCCGGTCTTGACGTAGCTATAGAGCGCGCTGCCCATGCAGTCCGCCAGCACCGTGCGGATGGCGGTGTTCTTCTCCTTCAGGAATACGCTGACGCCGGCGAGCGTGCCGCCGGTGCCCACAGACGAGACGAAAGCGTCCACGCCGCCATCGGTTTGCCGCCAGATTTCCGGGCCGGTGGATTCGTAATGCGCGAGCCGGTTGGCAAGGTTGTCGAACTGGTTGGCCCAGACGCCGTTGTCGAGGCTCGCGGCGTAGCGCCCGGCCTTTTTTTGGTAGTTGTTGTCGTCGCGATAGGGCACCGTCGGGCGCACCCGCACTTCGGCGCCCAGGGTCTTGAGAATCTCGACCTTCTCCGGCGATTGGTTGTCCGGCATGTAGATGACGCAGGGGTAGCCGCGGGCGTTGCAGATGTGCGCGAGGCCGATCCCGGTATTGCCGGCGGTGCCCTCCACCACCGTGCCGCCGGGCCTCAGCGCGCCGCTCAGTTCGTGTTCGCGGATGATCCAGAGTGCCGCGCGGTCCTTCACCGAGCCGCCCGGATTCATGAACTCCGCCTTGCCGAGAATCTCGCAACCGGTTTCGTCGGAGAGGGAGTTGATGCGGATCAGGGGCGTGTTGCCAACCGCTTCGGCAAAGCTGCGCGTGATGTCCATGGAGTTCCAGCCCGGGCGTCGGGGCGCGATTCTACCCAACGCGCCGAGCCGGCTTCTCGCAACTCATCGGGCGCAGGTCTTGGCGCCGCAAGGGAACGGGCTTGTTCCGCCCGTCCCCTACAAATCGGCGCATAGCTGGGGCAAAGTGCGCGCGACGGAACACGCTGGAGTCATGCCCTTGTCACCTCGCACCACCCGCCTCTGCGCCTCGCGCGAAGGCCTGCAGTTCGCGTCAGCGAATTGCCGACGCGCCCTTCAGGGCGCGCTAGCGTGCCTTGCGCTGGGCGCCGCAGCCGACATCCAGAACGTGGAACCCCTCGTGTTGGCGCAGGAAGCAGCCGCCATCGAGCTTGCGGACGACATCTTCGACTATGCCGAACTCGGCTATCTCGAAAGCCGCAGCAGCGCACGCCTTGCCGCCCACCTTGAGGAAGCCGGCTTCACCGTGCAACGTGGCGTTGCCGACATTCCGACCGCCTTCGTCGCCGAGAGCGGCAGCGGCGCACCGGTGCTCGGCGTGCTGGCGGAGTACGATGCCTTGCCGGGCCTCTCGCAGGCCCCCGTGCCGACGCGCCAACCCGTAAAAACCGGCGCTGCCGGGCACGCCTGCGGCCACAACCTCTTCGGCGCAGCGTCCGTCACGGCCGGAATCGCCCTCGCTCGCTGGCTCGAACAGAGTGGCATGCAAGGCACCGTGCGGGTTTACGGCACGCCGGCCGAGGAAGGCGGTTCCGGCAAGGTGTACATGGTTCGCGCCGGGCTTTTCGACGACGTGGACACGGTCTTGCACTGGCATCCCGGCGATCGCAACAACGCATCGCCCGAGAGCAGCAACGGCAACAAGTCTGGTCGGTTCGAGTTTCACGGCGTGTCGGCACACGCGGCCTCTTCCCCGGAACGGGGACGCTCCGCCCTAGACGGCGTCGAGGCCATGAATCACATGGTCAACATGATGCGGGAACATGTGCCCTCCACCGCCCGCCTGCACTACGTCATCACCGAAGGCGGCGATGCGCCGAACATCGTGCCGGCGTTCGCGGAGGTGTACTACTACGTGCGTCACCCCCGGCCCGACATGGTGGCGGAGCTGTTCGAGCGCGTGGTGAATGCCGCCGAGGGCGCGGCGCTCGGCACCGGAACCGAGATGCGCTACGAGGTCATGCACGGCAACTATCCGCTGCTGCCGAGCGAGACCCTTGCTGCCGTGGTCCACGAGGCCATGGTTTCCGTCGGTGGTTTCGAATACGACGAGGCCGAACGCCGATTCGCCTTGGCCATGCGCGCAACCCTCCTTGGCACCCTGCGCGACATCGGTGCGAGTGCCGTCATCGCCCCGTCCCAGTTCCGCCAGAAGATGGGCTCCACGGATGTGGGCGACGTGAGCTGGATGGTTCCCACCGCCGGTTTCACCACCGCCACCTGGGTGCCCGGAACGCCCGCCCACAGTTGGCAGGCGACCGCCGCCGGCGGCATGAGCATCGGCCACAAGGGCATGGTGATGGCGGCACGCGTGCTGGCGCTCACCGGCGCCCGTCTCTATGCCGAGCCATCCTTGATCGCGAGCGCCAAGGCGGAATTCAACCGCCGCCGGGGTCCCGACTTCGACTACAGGCCCTTGCTGGGCGACCGCAGCCCGCCACTCGACTACCGCAAGTAGGAGCAAGTCCGACATGCAGATATTGCTGCTGCATCCCGGCGCCATGGGCGCATCCATCGGTGCGGCACTGGTAAACCGAGGCCACATCGTCTCGTGGGTCGCTGAGGGACGCAGCGATGCCACCGCCAATCGCGCCAGCGAAGCTGGGCTCCGTGCCGCGGACACACTCGCGGCAGCGGTCGCAGACGCAGAGGTTGCGATTTCCGTCTGCCCGCCGGACGCCGCCGTGGCCCTCGCAAGGAGCGTGCAGGCCGCCGGCTTCGAGGGCACCTATGTGGACGGCAACGCCGTGGCGCCAGCAACGGCACGGCAAATCGCCTCGATCTTTCCGGCAAGCTACGTCGATGGCGGCATCATCGGCCCGCCGGCTTGGCGCGAAGGGGGCACGCGCTTCTATCTCTCCGGCGCGAACGCTACCGACATCGTCGCACTCTTCGACGGATCGCTGGTGGATGCACGGGCCATGGATGAACGGATCGATGCCGCATCGGCGCTGAAGATGTGCTACGCGGCTTTCACCAAGGGTTCGTCGGCACTCATCCTGGCCGTGCGAGCGCTCGCTGAGCAAAGCGGCGTCACCGAAAACCTCCTGCAAGAGTGGAACATCTCCCAGCAAGGCCTCGCTGCTCGCAGCGCCGCCACGGCAACTTCCACGGGCCCCAAGGCATGGCGCTTCGAGGGCGAAATGCGCGAAATCGCCGCAACCTTCGCCGCCGCCGACCTCCCCGACGGCTTCCACCAAGCTGCCGCCGCAATCTACGCCCGCATGGCAGGGCTGAAGGATGAAGAAGCCCCGGACATAGACGCCACCCTAGCCGCCATTGCCCGAAGCGACAGCCGGTAGGGATATCCCGTTGGGGCGGGGGCTTGTCCCTACCCGCGCCGAGTTCATCGCAGCGTCTGAAGCAGTTGCGCAGCAACTCAAACCCTGATTCCCTCCCTGTTTCCCATGGATTCACGCGGATGGAGAAAAGGACTGAATGGGTAGTCAATTCCTATCGATTCGGTAAATTCGAAACTCCCTGTGCCCGAGCGAGAATGGGCGGAACGCAACGCGTCCGTTGCAAAGGATTGTTGTAACCATGGGGGCAGAACGGGTAACATCGGAGCCAACGAAGCTCGCTGCGACACCCCATGACCCTCAACGCCAGGTCCCTGCCTCATCTCAGCCCCGGTCGCCATGCCGACGGCCACGGACTGTACCTCACCGTGCAGAGGCGCGGCACCCGGTCGTGGACCCAGGTGCTGCGCGTGGCGGGACGGCGCCTCGATCTCGGCCTCGGACGGTTCCCGGACGTCTCCCTGAAGGAGGCACGGCGGGTCGCGGTCAGGAACCGGGCGCTGGCGAAGGCGGGGGTGGATCCGCGGCACTCCACCGAAGAGCGCATGAGCTTCGCGACGGCGAACGGCGAGTACCTGCGCTGGCGGCGGTTTCCCGAGCCGCAGGCCGGCGGAACGCGTTCCAACCAGCGCTACAAGTGGGACCGGGCGATGGCGAACCACGTGCTCCCCGTGATCGGCGAGGTGGCGGTGGCGGAGCTCTCGACGCAGGAGGTGGCGAGGATCGCCTCTGCGCTGGTGGCGACGCCCTCGGCGGCGAAGTTCGCGCTGTCGTGCATCGAGCGGGTGTGCAGTTGGGCGATCGACAGCGGCCACCGGGAGGCGGCGAACCCGGCGACGGGGCCGAGCCGGCAGATCAAGGTGCCGGCGCGCAGGCACGCGGCGTTCCTGCCGGTGGAGGAGGTTGCGGACGCGCTGGACCGGATCGAGGCGTCCGGGTGCAGCCTGTCGGCGTCGCTGGCTCTTCGGTTCCTGGCGCTGACGGCGAAGCGTCTGGTAGAGGTGCGGCGGGCGACTTGGGACCAGATCGACGTGGAGTCGGCGGAGTGGACAATCCCGGGCGACGCGGAGACGAAGGTCCGGGAGGATCACGTCGTGCCGCTGTCGGACGCGGCGCTGAGGGTGCTTGAGCGGGCGCGGGAGCTCGGCAGCGGCAAGGGGGTTGTGTTCCCTGGCGGGTCGGCTGGCGGCGTGCTCGCGGACGCGTCCGTGCGTCGGGCGATGCGCGACTCGGAGATCGAGGCGTCGCCGCACGGGTTCCGCTCGACGTTCCGGACGTGGGCGCAGTCGCAGGGGGAGAACTGGGAGGCGTCGGAACTGAGCCTGGGCCACCGGATCGGCAGCTCCGTCTCGTCGAGCTATGCCCGGTCGGACATGCTGGCGCTGCGCAGAAGGCTCATGGACCGCTACTCGGAGGCGCTGGGCTCCCCGTCGAAAGCGTCCTGAGAAACGCTGTGAGCGCGCGTTGGATGGCCTGCGGTTCAGTCTCGCCGTAGCTACTTTTTTCGGCTTCTGATGTGGCGGGTCTTGCCGGTACGAAATGCTTGCTGTGCGGCCCGGGGCGGACCGCGTGAGGGCTGGCTATCGGCCCGACGCCACCACCGCAGCCGCACGGCGTTCGACTTCCAGCTCATCGTCCGAGTAGTAGCGCGTCAGCAGGAGACCAAGCCAATCGTATGCATCAAGGAGCTGCTCACGCGTCAGTTCGGCCTCATGGCTCCCAACATTGCCTACTATCCGAACGGCATGCATGAGCTTGTCGCTGCCAGCCACGCCCAGTATCGACTGCTCGAGCGCCTCGATGCGTGCTGGGAGCGGACGCTTTCCAGCGGCGCCCTCCACGCCAAAGCCCTGATCCTCGAGGAACATCTCAAGCACGACGCGCAAGCGATTGGCACACGCGGCACCATTTGCCCATAGGAGACCAAATGACGAACACAGTTCCTCCCGCAGCCGTTGGGGAGTTGCTTCGGGGACGACGATGACCGGCGGTGTGGGATGAAGAGCGGCTGGCGCGAGGACGTTCTTGACGATGAGTGGCTGTCCGCTGCTTCCCCAAGAATAGGAGTATCGGCATTTGCCCAGCACCGCAACGAACTGACCACAGCGCGCGTTGCCGCAGACCAGCCAGCCAGAGAAGCTCGCTTCCGAACTGCGCACATCCATCAGAGAGTGGTCCTCGAGGATGGGGGCGGGTACGCGAACCACCGTCGACTCCTCATCGCAGTTCAGTGGGCCTCGACAGCCGGGACACGGCAATGGCGGGTAGTCTCCGTCTTCCCACTCCTCGCGCCACAGGTGTCGGTTCAATCGCTCGGCCATTCCTCTTCGCCTCCATCGCGAGAGCAACCACCCTACACTTGCTTGCGGGTCGTGTGCGACCAAGGCGCAGCATCCGCGCTTGCGCGGAACGCGGGTCAACGAAGCCTGTACGGCGTTGCGACCCTGGCGCGGCAGCCGGTTGGCCGTGCGTCGGGATGGGACGATTCGTCGACGTCCGGCGGCACGGCCAAAGGCGCGACATCGCGTGCAAGTCGCGTGTTCGCGTGGGAATATGCGTGTTGCGCGAAATCGTCCGCTCCACGCTGGGGAAAAGCCACGGACGTGGGTTTGACCCAGCGTCGAGCGGGAGCAGCTAGAGGCCCTCCTAAAGACGTACGAAGCGCCGGCTAGTATGGTGCTGGCCCCAGGCGCATCGACAAACGAGGATGCTGCGGCAGTCGTGTACTCCTGCCGTGTGTGGCAAAGTTGCGTCGAGCCGCTTGCAGTACGGGCAAGAACGGGTGAAGGCGCGTTGCCAGCCCCGGCACCTACCGCCTGATTCCGGACGGATGGCCGGACGGAATCTGACGAGCGACAAATGTCGTCAATGTAGCGAGTCGCTGTGGTGAATCTTCATGTCGTCAGCGGGCAACCGCTGTTCGACCGTCCAACAGTGAGATCGCGTCGCTGCTGCGTGATGGTCTGGACTGGAAGGCTGGGAGGGCATCGATGACTTCGACTCTGGAGCGGCATTGGTGAGCGTTCTGAAGCCCATCCTAGTTCACTTGCTGCCGTCCTTTTTCTGGTTGCTGATGGTTGGCATGGCTTCGTTGCCTGTGCTTTTTCCGGAGGGCCACGAGCTTCACAGCAGGGCGTTGAGCACATCTGCGGCCGTGATTGCCGGAGGAGTCTTGTACTCGTCGGGCTACTGGTGGGCCAGACAGGTGATTGCACAGTTTGAAGCGGAGGGCCTCGACTGGGATCGAGACCGACGCTTCGTTATGTATTGCTTCGTGCCCATGCCTGTTTACGTCGTCGGGTCGTACTTCTACTTCTGGTTCATCAAGAACCCCGGCGAATGGGATGTCGTATTTGGAGAGTTTTCGTGGACATGGGCCCTAGTTTCCTTCGTTACGCCGCTTGTGTCGGTACCGATCTCGGCAGCCGCGGCGATGACTAGAATCCATCTCGACCGAGGCGAGCATCCGTTTCTGAGCGAGCGGCCGGCACCGGCACGATGGGTCGTTAGGACAATCGTCTGCCTGATTGTGTTCCCTTATATTGGATGGGTGCTGTACCGGTTCTTCGCCGGCCCTATCGAATAGCCGAATCGTCCAACCGACCGAACCGTCGGTCGTCCTGCGTTGGTCGTACCGGGAAGCGACTCGGGCCAGGGCGTTCGCAGAGTTAGCGATTGGAGGCCAGTCGCGCTGTCAATCGTGGCTTCCGGTTTGCGCATGGGCCATTGCTGCTGCCGCTAGGCCGAGCACGAACTGCGCCTCGGCGCGGGTGTACGCGTGGATGCCGCCTTCACTCGGACCGTGGTGAGCTTGATGGGTGTAATGACGCAATACGGCGTATACGGCGGCTTCACGCGCGGCTTGGTCCATGTCATCCCGGGTGGCGCGAGAGGCAAGCGGTACGAGTGCCCGGCTCGCCCATTGGCCGTCGCCGTACCTGTACCTCCAGAGTTCCTCTAGCACCGTACGGCATGACCCGATGCAACCGTGGTAGTCGCCGTCGCGGTACGAGTTTTCCGCGCGCTGGAGCGATGTTGCCATGTTTCGCCATCCGTCCACCGTGTCTCTGAGCGGAATGGGCACTTCGAGCAGCAAGACATTGCGAGCGCCGGCCGCACGGAGTTGCGCGATCCAATCGGAGCGGGGGACGCGGTGACGCCAGTTGCCGAGGACGTACTGTTCGCCATGTTCATCAAGTCCGGTCCCGGATGCCTCGAACTCGAAGCTGAGGTCGCCTTTCCCGCGCAGCGTTTCCAGCGCGGCAAGCTGACCTGGTTGCAGGCTCAAATAGAGGTCGTGCGACTCTGGTGAACGCTTGGATGTTGAAGCGACCTCGATCGGCCGTTCCGGGCGTGCAAAGCCGAGCTTCTGGGCTTCGCCCTCGTTTGGTCGAACCGTGACTCGGGTCCCGGCGACAAAAGCTCGCCGGTCGACATTTTCAGCGGTACGAATGGGTACCCGGAGGCCAAAGACCAACTCGTAACCACCGACAGTCGGGCGCAACGACCAGGACTGCACCTCGGGGTCTGCGATTTGCCAGCTGCCAACGGCGAGTCCCATCTCAACTCTCCGTTTGAGTCCAGTTCGCCGACAGCACCTCAGCCTGCTCAATCACGGTACGCGTGGCGCGCTCCTGCTTGTCCGGCGGATAGCCGTACTTGCGCAGGATGCGCCTGACCAGTCGTCTGAGGTTGGCGACGACATGTTTGTACACGGCGGCGTCCGTCGAGCCTCGGAGCGCATCGGCCATCGACCAAAGTTCGGATTCGTCGATGCCGACTTGGAGAGTCGAGGAGCGGCTCGCCGGGGCGTTGGGCGAGGGTTTCATCGCGGGCATCTGGACGTTGTGCGTGATGATCGGTCGAGACGAGATCCTAGCACGCGGTGGGTTACCGGTCGCACGGTTGGCGCCTGGATTCGTGCGTCACGGATGGTCCATCTATGGCGGGTCACGGCTCACTGTCCCGGAGACGCTAGGCAGCGCCTTCAAGGTGCGTAGCCCGTAAACGGGCATGGGCCTCCGGCGGGCGTGGTGAAGGAGGACAGGTGGCGTAAGGTGCGCAGAAATCTCGAGGCGGCGGTGTGGGCTATCCCTGGCGGTGCGGAGAGGAAGATCCGCGCGGATCACGTGGTGCCGCTTTCGGGCCCTGCGCTGGGTGTACTGGAGCGCGCGCGGGAGCTTGCTAACGGCGAGGAGGTTGTGTTCCCCGGCGGTTCGGCCGCCGGGGTGCTGGCGGACGCATCCGTGCGCCTGGCGATGCGTCGCGCGGGGATCGATGCCTCGCCGCACGGGTTCCGGTCGACGTTCCGGACCTGGGTGCAGTCGCGCGGGAAGAACTGGGAGGCGTCCGAGCTTAGCCTCGGCCACCGCGTTGGCAGCTCCGTTTCGTCGAGTTTTGCCCGATCCGACATGTTGGCGATGCGTCGGGCGTTGTTGGATCGCTACGCGAGGGCCGCCGGATTGTGACGGAAAACGACCGGGGCGGTGGCGCGCACTCTGCAGACAGTTCCGTGAGATGGTCGCGAGACGGTCTTGCTCGAGCGACCCAGGACGGCGACGGGAGTGGAGAATGAAGACAGTCCGATCTTGCGTTGCTAGGCGCTCGGAGCCTCGGTGGTCTCAAGCAGAAACGCCACGATGGTCTGGGACGCTTGGACGGCGAGCCGTGCGTGCCGCGGCTCAAGTCTGTACCTTCTCCTGCCGCGCCCGTGCGCCGAGCCAGCATGCGTCCGCAATGCGCCGATACCCGTTACCACCGAGATTAGCCCCGAGAGCACCTTCCTGACGTCATCGTCTTCCTTGGAACCTGGGTCGAACCCGACGTGGCTGCTCACAGCCTTCCACAGGTGACCAATGTCCTGTTTCGCGGGCAGCGGTATGCCTCGGTCCTCAAGGTAGACCTTGCACATGCTCTCGATCATCGAAGAGGCGGCGGTAATGGCGGCCGCTGGATCGGTGACGGCATGCTGCAACGACCGTTCAAACTCGACCTGGACGGAGTCGAGCCGTTTCTCCTGGAACTGGCTCAGCAGCGTCTTCGTGGAGACTCCAGTCCGAGTGTCTTGGATCAGGCCACCTTGCCCGTATGTCAGTCCGTACCTGGCAAGAGCCTCGCGGATTCGCGTACGGCCGTCGTCCTGCGTGGGTCCATAGCAGTCGACCTCCATAAACTCCTCGATCACCTTGCCGAGGACCATCTTGGGATCCTGCACCTCATTGTGGAGTCGCCGTAGCCAGGTCTGGCACTTGGTCACGCAGTTTCCTTCTGGAACCTCGTCGACGGCGCCGGCTTCATAGAACATGCTTTCCAGAGTCTTGTGGTGGTAGACCGTGGAACCCAGCACGTCGCCGATGATGGAACACACGGCGACTGGAAGAGGTTCGGGGGTAGTGGCTTGCTTTGGATGGTGTTCCGTCTCTTGCTTGTGGACAGCGTCTTCGATGAGGGGGATGAGGGCTTCAACCTCGGCTCTTGCGTCGTAGGCCGCGTAGAGGTCATTCGGTTCGACGGCAAGGGTGTTTAGACGGCCGGCGACGGCGTCGGGCAGTAGCGGCGTGGCCGCGCGTTGAAGCTGGATAAGTAGATGTCGGTAGCCAAGGGTCACTGCGGAGATTTCGTCAGGGTCGTCTGAGGGCCCGCAAAGCCGGAAGCTCTGCATGGCGGTGATGGTCTCTTGGATTCGCTTGATCCCAGGTCTGCCGACGTCCGTGGTCATTGTGCTTGGACTCCGAGCCAAGTTGACGCGGGCGGCTTGAAGCGCGTCGCACGCGTGGAGGTGGTGCGCTGGTTCAAATGCCCCAGCTGTGGACTGCGACCATACTATCGGCCTTCCGCGATGTTGGGTTTGTCGTTGACCGCGGTGGAAGGAGGGCCGTCTGGCGCGGCTCGGACCCAATGGTGCAAGCAACCAATTGCGTGACCCGCGATCCTGCGCACTCGGCCCTTGGCGTGAACGCCCATGGATAGGTGCGGAGATCGGAGGTTTGTTGGCCTCTCGGCTCAATCCCGATCTGCGACGTTGCGGGATTCGACGGGCTGAGAACGAGTACATGGAAACCCAGTCCGGGAATCAGCGCCAGCGTTGACGCGTTATCCGGGGTTTGCCGGTGTCCCGTCCCGCGATCGGCGGTCCGACGCTTCCTATCGACGCAGGGCGCGGAAGGACTGCACCGGATAGACCGATACCCAAAAAATCTATGGATATCAGAATGTTGACGTAGGTTCCCTGAATCCGCTGTTCAGGAACCTATCACGGCTCTTTCGATGCGTGCAAGCCCTTTCTCGACTTTCTTCGACGCCCTTCGCAGGCGCTTCGACGCCTGCCGTGCCCACCTTCGTTCGCGCCTGGCAGTCTTGGCCTTGCGCGGGCGGGGGCGGCTCCCGCGACCGTTTGGCCGCCCGACGCCGTAGCGCAGCCGGGCCATCGGACCCAGCGCCGCGTCCTGCGCGCGAACGTAGCCCGCCATCGTCTCCACGCGACTCCACCGGCCCGCGTCCATCAGGTCCGCCGTGGTGGCGCCGCGGTTCCGCAGCGACTGCGCGGAGCCCACCCGCAGCGAGTGGCCCGACACCCTTCCCTCGATCCCGGCATCCGCCGCGCGCCGCTTGACGATGTCCCGAACGCTGCGGCGACCTAGCCGCGCGTCCGCCACCCGGCCCGCCTTGTTGACCGGACGGAACACGGGCCCTTCCTCGATCCCCGCCGCCTCGAGCCACTTGCGCGCCAGCCGCGCCGTGTCCGGCCCGCCGCGGAACACGACGCCCCTGCCGTCCTGGTCCGTCTTGCTGCGCCGGATCGTGACCAGCAACTTCCCCTTCGAGAGCGCGATGTCTGCAACGTCCAACGCCTCCGCCTCGGACACCCGCAGCAGGCCGTCGGACATGATCCGGACCAGGAGCGCGTCGCGCAGGCCGCGAGCGTCGCCGCAGCGTTCCGCCTTGTCGGCCATGCGGTCGGAGTCCTCCCACTGGACGCCCGCCACCTGGCCCGGACCCCGCCCCGCACCGTCGCGCCGGTAGGCCGACAGGGCGGCCGCGGTGCGCGTTCCGGCCGGCGAAGCGGCGCCCTCCCGCCGGGCCCGGTCCTTCGCGGCGGCCACTGCAGTTGCCGCCGATGCCGGTGCCAGCCCGCGGTCGAAGAGCGCCGCAAGGTAGTCGGCCAGCGACTCGTCGGTGACGGGCCTGCCTTCGAGCCAGTCGTCGAGGCGGAGGAGTGCGCGCCCGTAGGCGTGCCGCGTCCCCGGCGCGAGGCGCCGCTCCGCCAGCGGCGTTGGCTCCGCCCCCCCGTTGTTGTCCTGTGCGTTGGCGTGGGTGCTGTCGGTTTTCGTGGCCATGTTGGTCGTGCTCTCCGTCTTCTTCGTGGTGGATTGGCCGGACGGATGGTCAGTCCAATGCTGCCGCCGCCGGGCCGCGAGTGCATCTAGCGAACCTGGCGGCCGGATTCAACCCCTCGCTCCCTTGTCGTTCATGGGGGTCGCCACCCCTCGGCCGGGCCGTCGCCGCCACCGTTGCTTCCGCAAAAGCGGATTCGCGGAACCAACGGAAACGTGGGCCTGCGAGTTTGCGACGCAAGTCGGTCTTTGCGCTCGCCATCGAGTGACTGGTCGAGGAGTCGGGGTGAAGGGCTGGGGAACGAACGCAGCCGCCCGGCGAGTTGGCCCAGTCGGGACGCGAAGCGAAGCGTTGGTTTGCGGTGGCCCCGGCCGCGCCGGGACTCAAGCAAGCGGGCGGTCTGGGCCGCCCTCGGAGAGGGGAAACCCAATGCGATACGTACGTTCCTTCGCGCTGGCGCTAGCGCTGGCGCTCCTCGTTCTCCCCGCCGCACCCTTGGGCGGCATCGTCCCGATTCCGACCGTGGGCGGCGAGGCATTTGCCCTGACGCCAAGTTCCTGCGCCGTGACATGGCTCAGTTCTGCAAGCTCAGGTCGCAGCCATCCCGGTTGCACCAGCCCCAGCGAATACAACACGAACCCGCCGGGTGACGACTATGGCACTCCAGCACCTCCGGGCAACTCCGACGACCTATGTGCAGCGATGGTGATGGCGGCGGGCATTGCTTGGCAGCTTGTCAGGGTGACACCACCGCCATACAAAGCGGCGGCATTGGCAGCGGCACTGGCCGCTGACGCCACTGTGCTAATGTACTGTTGACGGATGCCGCCAGACACTGCTTTTGGTGTTCGCGCCACTTGGTGGAAGGAAGGAGAGCAACGTGGAAGAAGCAGGCAGCAAGTTGCAGAACCTATTGGCGTCTAGGGCGTTCAGGCGGTTTGCAGGGTTCATGGTATGGATTCATGTCATTGCGTTTGTCCTGATTCTGGTAATGCGGTGAGCTTCGCCTGCTTGGGAGGATAGAGAGAATCCGACCATCAGCGGCCCGCCACTTCAACCGGGGTGGTGTTCCCCGGCGGGTCGTCTGGCGGCGTGCTGACGGACGCGTCCGTGCGCCTGGCGATGCGCCGCGCGGGAATCGACGCCTCGCCGCACGTTTCCGGTCGACGTTCCGAACGTGGGCGCAGTCGCGCGGCGAGAACTTGGAGGCGTCTGAGCTGACCCTGGGCCTTCGTGTCGGCACGTCGGTCTCGTCGAGCTACGCCCGGTCGGACATGCTGGCGCTGCGCAGGGGGCTGCTGGGACGCTATGCGAAGGCAGTGGACCTCGACTGACGGGGGCGGGCAGCGGCGGCGCCTCTCAACGTCATGGCGGTTTCCTGGCTGGTGGAACGGGTGCAGTCCAGCCGGGTTACGCTCCGGCGAAAGCCCCGCCGAGGAGACGACATGCCCCGACCCCAAGACCGCGCCGCCGCCCTCGCGGCAGACCGCAACCTGGCCCCCGCCGAAGGGGCGCTGCTCCAGGCCATCGCCTTCTACGAGGCTGTCGAGGGCCGGTGCGTCGCCAAGCGCAAGGCGCTGATGCGGCGGGCGGGCATTGAGTCCGTCGAGACCTTCGCCGCCGCCCTGGAGCGGCTGCAAGCCTTCGGGCTGGTGACGGTCGACAGGAAGCGCGCCAGCGCCCGCACGCCGCGCCGGCCCGGCGAGCGGCAGGCAATCCGCCTCGCGGGGATCGAGGGACAGGTTCGGGGATAGCTGGGGGACAAGTCGAGGGCGGGCGGGCAACGACGGGGCAACTGCTTCGAGCGAGCGGACACTCGCTGTGGCGCCCGCAAAGGGCTCCGAACGCCGCAACGCCGCGTGCAAGCCCGGAGGCGGGACTGGCGCCGTGTCACCGGGCAGCGAGGGAGCGGGCTTCGGGCGCCCACGTGGGCGATCTGGAGCAGCACCCGGATGTCGGATTGCAGTGTCGCGGTCGGGCACCTGGGCACACCTCGGGGATCGGCCCGCTTGTCGCGCGATGGATCGGCTGCCTGTCGCCCGCGGCGGCGCGCGATGTGGCCAATGCGAGCGACTTCGCCTGCGGAACTGCCGTCTGTCACTACCGTAACGCGTCGCAGGCCGTCGCATGCACGAGGCGGCGGATGGCTGGCGGGCGCGGCGACCGGGTAGTGACAGACGGCGAAAGCGGCATTGCGGCCAGCGGCGGCATGGAGACCTGCTAAGCACGCGGCCCGTGACGGCCTCGTGACGGGGTGCTATGGTGCGCCGCGTTCAGTCGCTGCCTTTGCGCAGCATGGTCGGCTTGGAGCCGACATTCGCCGCCGACAAGGCGGCCATGTGCCACGGCGCTGCAATGGCGCCGTTTCGGGCGGACGCCCCGCGGAGGCACGGCGGGCCACGTCGCATCGCGGCGGGGGCTTGACCCAGACGAAACGGCCAGGCGGCCGCTGCGCGGACTCTTGCGAGGCCGCGGGCAGCCGGGCGATGGTCCGGCGGAGGAGCCGGCCTGGACCGTGGCGAGACGCGAAGAGGCGGAGGCTCGGGCGGAACACCCTTGCCATGCCGGGAGCAGACCCGGCACCCGCGGAAGGCGCGTCACGCCGCAAACCGGGCTCGCGGCCGCTGCCGGCAACGGCACGCCGCAGCCGCCGCGTAGGAACGGCAAGCGCAAAGTGCGTCGAAGGGCAACTCGCAGCCTGTCTGCGGATTCGCAGAGCCTTGCATCGGCAAGGCGAACGGATCGCCCATCACAACTTAGCTCCCCACGCCCACCCCGGGCCGCCTCGCGGTCCGGGGCGCGGCCGTTCCTCCTGTCGCGTTCCATTTCCGGTTTTCGTCGCCGCGACATCGCGGGAGTCGTGCGCGCGCTGGCCATTGCGCCGATCGCGAAGCTTCGGCGATTCGATGGCCGGGACTGAGATGGCATTCGATGCCGGATACGGGCTCGACGAATGATCCGTGGGCGAGTCTAGTGAAGGCGTCGGTACGTTTACGCTTCAACCGACGAGGCCCATCGTCGATGGTTCAGGAGAGGTGGGCCCTAAAGAAGGCTTGCCAATCGCTGACAGCGATTCCGCGCACGAGGGTTGCTCGCATATCGCCAATGTAGTCGTCCATTAGACGGTAACGGGCAAGTCGACCGAAGTTTTTTCCGCCGTCGTGAGTGGCGCGGTCGGAGATGTTCGATTTGGATGCTGGGTAGGGGGTCACGTCAGCGGGAATCTCGATTGTCCCCGGATCGTCTTGGATTTGACGCTCGTGGAGCCAATAGTGGTTGCGTTTCTGGGCGCAGTAGAGAGCAGATTCCACGAATGGACGAAAGAGCACGGGGGAGCCGGCGAGGATGTTGGAGAGGGCCCAGGGTATGACGACGAGGAGATCCTGAGGATTGCAGGCCGCTTCGGTGACGGTGAATCGATAGGTCGGTGCTTTTTCCTTCGCGAGCAGGTACCAGCTCTTCAGTTCGATGCCCATCAGGACGTCAGCGCCGTTGTCGCGCTGCCTCAGAACAACGTCGGGAAATGTCTGCGGTTGTCGCACGAAAGCGTAAGTCTCGTATTCGGCGTCAGGGTCCCAGACAGCCCGGAGGTTGTTTAGCGTGGTGACAACGGCGTCTTCGATGGTGGCGGCGAGGGCGGTATTCAGCGTGAAGATGTCCGTTGCCATCAGACCTTCGATGCTCGTGGGCGTGGAGAAGCGATCCGGACAGGCGAACAAAGCACTGCGGACGCGTCGCCAGAGTTCGAAATGCGGCCACTCGGTCGGTTCTGAGGGCTGGGGGGCTTCAGGGGCAGGCGGCATCGGAGAGCCTTTGAACCGCAGCGGCGTAGAACTCGGGGATGATCTCGGCGCTGTGGGACTCCCGGGCGAGGGCCAAGGAGCAAACGGCGGCGGGGCATAGACCGCCGAATGGTTCCCACACGACATCGCCGACATCAGTGGTGGCGGCTATGGCAATCTCGATTAGTTCAAGCGGCTTCTGACTGCCGTGCAGACTCTTGTACTTCCACTGCATCCGCTGGCGATCGCCGTTGATGCGTTTCTTGCCGGCAACCTGAGGCCGCTGCCAGACATTTGTCACGCCGGTCGGGCAGTTGAACTTCGCACGCAATCGGCTCCATTGGTTCGCCGTGAGAGGATGTTGCCCATCTTGGCTGAAGTACGGCTTTCCCGCAGGATCGCCATGGAGATTCGCGTAGTCCGCTAGTCGGACGAATGCGTCCGGCGGAGGGTAGTACCAGAGATGGTCGGCAGTCAGGTACTTGCGCGTCGCAGCGTTCGCTACGCCGCACGCGTCGTTGGCAAGCCGCAGGGGGAGCCCAGAGCGGCGCCACTCCTGGCGTAGCCACTCCTGCATGGTGAGGAGTTCGCCCAGCGTCGAGCGGAACGACGGCGCCTTGACGTATTGAACGCAGACCTCCGTGATGACGGGGAACTTGCGCAAAGTTCTCGTGTTGGCGTTACCCGCAATGTGGCCGAGACCTTTGTCCCAGATGTGGCAATTACGGTATTCCCAACCGAGTTCAGCCAGAAGGGGATGAACCGTCGCCCAGCCGAGTTCCGAATTCCAGAACCAGAGCGTGGTCTCTGGCGTAGCAGAATCCGCCCAAGCCTCGACATGGGGGCGGTACCACTCGACCAAGTCTTTGGCGGTGTGCAAGTCGCCGGGGAACCCGCTGAGACCGTAGGGGCCGTCGGCAATGATGCATACAGGCGACGGCCAGCGGCGGTAGAGCCGCTCGGCCGGCTGGAAGTAAAGCGTGGACTTGGCGCGACTGAAGGACTCGGGACTGGTGGAGGGTTGCTTGCGGGGTCTAGTGGTTGTCGAGGGTGACGGATCGCTAGCTTGGTGGACAGTGGATGGCATGTGTGGCGGGTTGAGTCCGGTTCGTGTTGCGAGTCTCGGTCATTGTACGCAAACTTGCGTTGGAAGGTGAGGCAGGTGGGTGGGGCAGCGGATACGGCACCGGGCGCGTAGGGTCTGCCTGGCGCGTCGCGGTCACGGCAACATCCAGGCATTTCTTACCTGGGGTGCGTTCGATGTCGCGGTCCTTCCAGCCCAAGAGAGCGAGGGTGCTCGCCCCTTGCTGGCCAAACGGCGTAGCCGCTCGTCGGCGAGCACCTACCACGGAAGGAACTGGAGCCGGGGGCCAAATGCGGTGAGTTGCCGCGGCGGCACAGCGTACGGCACGCGAGACTAGAACACCGGGACAACCATGATCGACCGCGCGAAGACCGAAGTAGGGGCAGCTCAGGAGACCGTCTGGAGGAGCTTGTACGAGTTGGAGGCTACCGGCCAGTCCGGTTTTGAGGGCTTTCTCGGGAGTTTGCTAAGCGAGGTCACTGGCGAACCCTTCCACGTCGTAAAGTCGGGGACGCAGAGCGGCAGCGATGTGAGGTCGGAGAGATGCAACCTCGTGAGCTTCGTGCTGGAGTCCAAGCAGTACGATCATGGGACACGGCTCTCGCTCGATAGCCTTCTCCAGAAGCTGTTCGACGCTTCAACGGCCGAAGCGGCTGCCGACGTATGGATTTTGGCAACGACGCGAGGCATCGACAGTAGCTATCGCGAGAAGCTGGGAAGCGTTGGCGAGGGCTTAGGCATCGATGTCATCGTTTGGGATTGGCCTGAACACTCGGCAGCGCTGGCAGATCTTGCGGTCTTGTGTGCGCTGGCACCGGATGCGTGCGCGAGCCATTTGGGTTCTGCATCGAGCTTGTCCGAATCACTGCGCACGATCGGTGAGCACGCTGAGTTTGAACGGAGGGCCTCCTGGTGGAGGGACCGCCTGCTCAGGCCGGAAGTGGGTTACGCGACGTGCAGCGAGCAGTGCGGGCTTTGGCTCGAAGAGGCGCAGAGTTCCGAAGCAAACGCGAGGTCGCGCTTGGGTGGTCTCCACAACCTCCGGACAAGCAGGTACGGAGTCGTTACGCGCCGAGCCGTGAGCGAGGGGTTGTCGTTGTGGTTTCAGGACGGGGAGGCGGGAATCGCAGCACTCGTTGGGGACGAGGGGACCGGCAAGTCGTGGGCGGCGCTCGACTGGTGTGGCGGAGTTTCGTTGGTGAATGGCGTCGCACCCGTATTGGTGTACATCCCGGCAACGCGTATTAGCGGGCGGGAGGCGAAGTCAGACATCGCCGATGCGCTCTCGAAGCAGGTAGGAAAGGAAGCCGGTTTCTGGCGGCGACGGCTGGGGCTATGGGAGCGGGTGGGCGGAGATGGATTGCGCGTCTTGGTGGTGGTGGATGGGCTCAATCAGAACTTCCTGTTCAAGGAATGGGCGGACTGGCTCCAGCCACTCCTTGAGGAGGACGTGCGGACGATGTACCGGGTGGTCGTTACCTGCTGGCCGAACTGGTGGCGCGAGCAACTTCGGGGTTTGGTGAATCTCGAGCCCACGCCGGTAGAAGTCGAGGTAAAGGCGTTCGACGACTGTGAACTAGACACCATGCTCGTGAACATGGGGCTGACACGGGCAGACTTCACCGAGTCCGTGCTGGACCTGATGCGGGTGCCGCGGCTTTCAACCGTGGTGATGGCCCATCGAAAGGCGCTTGCCGAAAGCGGAGACGTGACAGCAGAACGCGTGATCTATGAGGACTGGAAGGACCGGATACGCCGCGATAGCAGCCCGCGAGGGCTTGATGACGCTCGAATGAAGGTGTTCGTCAGCGAGCTGGGCAAGGAGTTGCAGAAAGACATTGACCGGAGCGTGAGCGGGCGCAACATCCGAGAGATATTGTCGCACGAAAGTGGAAAGTCGGGCGAAGAGCTTGACGCGGCGGTGGTCCAGTTGACATCGGGACGTTGGCTGTTAGCGGGGAATCGTCCTGACACCTTCAAACTCGACACCGACAAGCTGCCCTATGTCCTGGGCGTCGCGCTGACGGCGGAACTCAAGAGTCAATCGGGCAGTTCCGACGCAGGCGTGACCATCGCCGAGTTCCTAGACCCGCTCAAGGCGCATAGTCTCGGCGCGAAGATCCTGTGCGCAGCGACGACGATTGCCCTTGTGGAGAAGGACACGCCTGATGTCGTGCGGTCAGTCCTGTTGGCGCGTTGGTTAGACGAGCCGAACTTCGGGAGGGAAGACTTCGAGTCACTGTGGCGAGTCGTGGGGCTCGACGCGACCGTCTTCCTTGCGATAGCGGAGGGGTACTGGCTTTCGGAGAAGGCGAGTGAATTTCAGGATGAGGTACTGGTGAAGGCATGCGCGAACGCCGCGGACTTCCCGAGATTCGATGCCACGTTGAAGGGCAAGCTCGCGGAGTGGCTTGGCGCAGTTTGGCTGGGTCCAGCCATCGCCGAAGCAGACCATTCGGCCGGGACCGGCGGCGGAGGCCAGGACGATGTTCGGTTACGACTTCGAGAATGGGAGGGTTCGGGAGCGTCTAGGTCATTCGAGCGGGTGGTACTCAGAGAGGACGGGGCGTGGAATTGGGTCGGTCAGCGCGCCGTGGCGGTGATCTCATTCCTTCGGCGCGCACCGTATGTGGCTGCACTCGAAGCTTGGTGTTTGAGTGGGGCTTTGGTGGCGCGAGTACCGCACTTCGATGACGTGGCGTGGCTGCTCCGCGCTAACCGAAAGGATCCAGGCGAAACTGACGCCGCAATGGCGGCCATCGTGCGCCGCTTCGAGCGGCATCGTAGTCCGGTGTGTCGCAGAGCGGCAGCGATTGCCAGGGATGCGATGAGCCACGTGCGACGGGACCGAGTAGGACGGAGTCACGGCACGCGGGAGGTTGGAGACAGCGAGTCGCCACCGCATGAGGTGGACGCGGCGGCGTTGGATCGGGATGCGCTGTTCCAGGCGGTTCAGGACTATCTAGGTCCAGGTGGCTGGAAAGGTTGCTCAGCTGATGCTGGAGTTGCCCTGATCGACGAGTTGGTGAAAAGGGGCTTGTCGGCGGGGAGCCGAGAGGTCGACCTGCTGCTTGCGTACGTGGGGGAGGTCGTGAGCATCGTGTCGCCTCAAGCGCGACGACATCTGGCTGCGGCCTTCGAAAGAGGTCGCGTACAAACCGTGGTGTCTGGGGGGAAGCCTCGTCTGGCAGCTGATTTCGCTGGTGCGGCCCTTGTGATGCGGCTTTACGAAGCAACCGCACAGGAACAGTGCAGATTGCTGCTCGCATCAGAAAAAGAGGCGATCGGTCCCGAGTGGTGGCCCATATGCCGACGAGCAACCGAGCGCGATCTGGAGGGCTTGGATTTCGATGGGGCGTCACGCGAAGGGCTGGTGCTGTGGCTGGAGTTTTTCGGCGGTCGGTTGGACAAGGCGCTGATTCCGAAACTAGGCATTCTGGGGTCGTTGGTCACGAGCGAGCAGCAAGAGGTTCGACGTAGGGCCGTCGAGATGGCAGCGCACGGCAGGCACATGGAGGCGCTTGAACGGTTCTCACGGTCCGACTACGCGGCGCCGGTATCGGACGAGAGCCGAGCTGGATTCCTTGAGGAGTACGCCCGCAATCGCGCGCTTCTGGCGCTTGAGGTCCAGAATGGACCAGATTCGCGAATGTCGAGTGAATGCGCAGGATTGCGCGTGAAGTTCACCGAAGAGGATGGGCCGACGGACGCAGGACTGGATGACTTTGCGCGTTATCTGGAGCGTGAGCTAGATACGGCTTGGACTGCGACATCCTGGAGCGCTCCACGCTTCTGGTTCAGCTATCGCGAGTGCATTGAGTTGCTGATAGGACGCGACAAAAGCGCGGTACAGGCATTGTTGCGCCCGTGGGCGGGGGAGATCAAGGCGTTTCAGGCTGAGTGCGCACTGATGAGCGATTTTCCGGTGCTGGATGCGGCAAGAGCGCTGAAGCACGAGGCACCGGACCTCACCCTAGGAGTTTGCCAGTCCCTGCGAACCGCGTCGAAGGACAGCATTGTCTCGGCGAACGTGACAGTGGAGTTGCCATTCGAACTGCGACGGTCCGAAACCAGTGATGCCGCGTGCGAGGAGATACTGGCCGGCACCACGACCGACCAGGAGTTGCTGCAGGTGGCCTATCTCTGCCATCGGCATGGTCGGGTAGATTGGCTGGTTGAACAGGTAACGGGACTCGAGAGCAGTTCTCGCGCTGCGGATGTTGCGAAGGCACTCACGCTGCTTGGCTTTTTCGACAGCAATGAGGAGGCCGATCTACTTTGGCAGGAGTTCGGGTCAAGGCCCCCGAAGGACAGATGGCTCGCTCGCGTATTCGATGCTAGTTGGGTGGAATACGTGCGGAATCGGATCGCGCGCGCGGAGTTCAGGCGCTTCTGGCAAGCCCTTGACGAGAACGAGGCCCGTCACGCATGGAAGCGCTTGGAAGAGCAATGCGACAGGCGGATCGGACTGTGGATCAAGGAGATTGACCCCCCGCTTGCGGATGCACCGTTCGCGCGCCGGTTGGTACGAAGTCTGATGTCGAAGAGCCTAAACAAAGCGGTTGAGAAACATGGCGAGGGGCGTAAACGCTTGCTGTTCCATACACGTATTGGCTCACCAGGGATGGCCCCATGGGGCGAATGACCGATGGACTACAGCCGCACTGGCAGCGAGGCGGCGGCGCGGAACGACTGGGGCCACACACCGCGCGAACCGAACAAGCGGCAAGATCAGAGACGAACTGGATTCGCGAGGAACGAAAGCAGGAGTTGTTGTAAGGAAATTGCAACGAGTTGCCGAAGGCGCATTTGGGGGCGAGGCGCTAAAAACAATATTTTTCGTTCTAAATCATTTGGTTAATGCGGTCTGGACATCTCACGAGTCGTCAGCACGGCGTGAGGTGCGCAGCAACTGCCAATACGCCCGCCAGGGCGCGCCGTGATGGACGAGCCCGTCCCAACGAGGAATGCTTTGAAAACGCACCGGTGGATTCGGCACAGCCCGCGCCGCCGGTCGGAGCCCGCAGTTCGCGCAGCGAACTGCCAACGCGCCCGTCAGGGTGCGCTAGGAGGTTGCGCCGTAGCAACGGCGCTGGCTCCTAGCCGAAGATGCGCCAGCGGCGGAGGCGGCAGTTGTCTAGTTGGCTGCGGTAGCGGCTGGCGCGGGTGGCGACGTTGCCGGCGGCGCTTTGCAGCCAGCTCTTGCGCTGCCAGGTGCCGCGGCGGTAGCCGCCGATGCCATCGTGGTAGGCGAGGTATAGTCGGCGGGCGTCGGTGCGGTGGATGCCGAGTTCGCGGCTCGCGCGGGCCACGTACCAGCCGATGAAATCCACGGCGTCGTCGAAGTCGTCGCGGTCGGCGCCGCGGCGCTTGGTGGCGGCTTTGTAGTCAGCCCAGGTCTCGTTCGTTGCTTGGGCGTAGCCGTAGGCGGTGGATGGCCGGCGCCAAGGGATGATCCAGAGCAGGCGCTTGCGCGGCGGCCGGGCGTCGGCGACGTAGCTCGACTCCTGGTACATCACGGCCATCATCACGGCCGGGGAGATCGCCCAGCGCCTTTCCGCCGCCTGGGAAGCACGATACCAAGACGGCCGCTCCCGAAAGATCTCGCACAGGTTGTTGGGAGATTGGGGTGGCGTGGAGATGCAGCCGGCCAGGAGGGCGGCGAGAAGGAAGAGGGCCAGCAATGCCGCAGGCTGCAGCCAGCCTTTCCGGGCACAGCAAGCCCCGCAACGCTCACCGTGTGCAATCAAGGGTTGAGTTCGGGAATGGCGCACCTTCAACCCGGGGCTGCGTTGTGGTGCTCAAGGAAGGTGAGGAACTCTTCCTCGTCCATGAGGTCGATTTCGAGCTCTTCGGCCTTGGTGCGTTTGCTGCCGGCGCCGGGGCCCGCCACTACGCAAGCGGTTTTCTTTGACACCGATCCGGCCACGCGGGCGCCCAAGCCAGTAAGGATGGCCTTGGCTTGGTTGCGGGTCAGGCGTTCGAGGGTTCCTGTCAGCACCCAGGTTTGACCCTCCAGCGGGGTTTGCAGCTCGCCAGCGTTGCCCTCCGGAGTATCCCAACCGACGCCCAGCGTGAGGAGTTCCTCTGCCACGCGACGGTTGTCCGGGTCAGCAAAGAAGGCGACCACCCGCTCGGCCACCACCGGACCCACGTCCTCCACTTGCTGCAACCGTTCGAGGTCGGCGGACATGAGCGCCTCAAGGGTGCCGAACCGAGCGGCAAGGGCCGCGGCGGTGGTCTCGCCCACCTCGCGAATGCCGAGCGCGTAGATGAAGCGTGCGAAAGTGGTGTCCTTGGCGTCCGCCAGGGCCGCGAGCAAGTTCTCGGCGGATTTCTCGCCCATGCGTTCAAGATCGGCCAAGGCTTCCTTGGACAGACGAAAAAGGTCTGCTGGCGTCTGCACCAACTCCCTCTCGACGAGCTGATCGACCAGCTTCTCGCCAAGCCCCTCGATGTCGAGCGCGAGCCGGGAGGCGAAGTGGCGCAGGCTTTCCTTGCGCTGGGCAGGGCAGGTGAGGCCGGCGGAGCAGCGCGCCACGACCTCCTCGTCGGTGCGCGTCACCGGCGAGTCACACACCGGGCATCTCTCCGGCATCGCCACGCGGCGGGCATCCGCCGGCCGGCGCGACTCGATCACCCGCATCACTTGCGGGATCACGTCCCCGGCGCGGTGGATGATGACGGTGTCGCCGAGGCGCAAGTCGAGGCGCTCGATCTCGTCCATGTTGTGCAGCGTCGCGTTGGAGACGGTAACCCCACCCACGAACACGGGCTCGAGCTTGGCCACCGGCGTGATCGCGCCGGTGCGTCCCACCTGGAATTCCACGTCGTGCAGAGTTGTGCTCGCCTCTTCCGCCGGATACTTGTACGCGATGGCCCAGCGTGGCTTGCGGGTCACCTCGCCGAGCTTGTCACGCAGTGCGAACTCGTCCACCTTTACCACGGCGCCGTCGATCTCGTAGCCGAGCGAGTCGCGCATCGCTTCGAGGTCGCGGATGTAGTCGCGGCAGGCGGCAAGGTCATCGCAGGTTTGCGCCCGGGGGTTGACGTTGAGCCCCCAGGCGCGAAACGCATCGAGGGTCTCGGAGTGGCGCCGGGGCCGCCAGCCGGGCGTGGCCCCGCCGACGCTGTAGCAGAACATCGACAGCGGTCGCTTGGCGGTGATGTTGGGGTCGAGCTGGCGCAGGCTGCCGGCGGCGCCATTGCGGGGGTTGATGATGGGCCGCTCGCCGGCGGCCAGCGCATGTTCGTTGAAGGCGCGGAAGCCCTCGATGGGCATGTAGATTTCGCCCCGCACCTCGAGCAGTGCCGGCGCGTCGTCCGGCAGCCGCACGGGAATCGCGCCGATGGTGCGCACGTTGGCGGTGATGTCCTCGCCGGCCTCGCCGTCGCCGCGCGTGGCACCGCGTATCAACAGGCGATTCTCGTACAGAAGGCTCACCGCCACGCCGTCGATCTTCGGCTCGCAGGCGTAGGTGGGTCGGTCGTCATCGTCGAGCAGGCCGCGGCAGCGCTCGGCCCAGCGGGCGAGTTCCTCCTCGTCGCTGCACTTGTCGAGCGACAGCATCGGCACGGCGTGGCGGACCTCGTCGAAGCGCGCCGCCGGCGGCGCACCCACGGACTGGGTCGGGGAGTCCGGCGAACGGAGCTCGGGATGCTCTCGTTCCAGGCTGACAAGGCGGTCGAATAGTTGGTCGTATTCAGCGTCCGGGACGTCCGGATCGTCGAGCACGTGGTAGCGGTGCAGGTGGTAGCGCACCTGGGTGCGGAGGTCTTCGAGTTCCTTGGCTACCGCGGCGTCGTCAGCCATCGTCGGTGACCTCCGGCGCGGTCCCTATTGCCGCTGCGACATCTGCCGGCGGGCGAACTCGGCCACGCGGCTGCGGCAGTGCTCGATGGTCTGGTAGCTCATGGCGTTCAGCTCCTCGTCCTTGAGGGTGCCGCCGAGGGCCGTTTCGAGGGCGCGCGCCGTTGTCAGCATGGCATTGAAAGCGGCGATCGGGTCATCCGGGCCGGGAAGCGTCATGGTGGCCACCACGGCCGGGGTCGAGAACTCGCTCATGGCGGCGAGGTCGAAGGTGCCGGGTTCGGTGCCGTTCACCACCATGAACTGGCTGTTGCTGCCGTCGCGCCGATGGAACACGTTGCGCGCACCGTATTCGAGCCTAGCATCGGTGAATGCGCGCAGGAGGTCGTCGCCGGAGAAGCGTTCGTCATCCTTGGCAACCACCCAGATGGCAACGTATTCGCGGGCGGCGGAATCCGTTTCTTCGCGGGATTCCGCGCGCCGGGCGCCGGCGCCCGACGAACGCGCTCTCGCACCCGTCACGGACCGCGCCTTGGACACGGTTTCTTCGACCTCCCCGGGGGCTTCCACTGCATCCGGCGACGGCACCTGCGACTCCTCCGCGACCCCTGCCGTGCCCGGCGACTCCGGCGCTTCCTCCACGCTGCCCTGGGCTTCCGGGGCCGCAATGTGTGGCTCGGTGCGCTGCGTCGTCACGCCGCCTTCCTGGCCCCGCTCCTGCGCATCGGCATCGACGGATGCTGGCGGCGGCGGGATGGTGTTGCGGTCGTCGTCCACATCCCACAGCGTCGCGACGGACGTCGGCTCCGCGGACGCGTCATCGCCTGCCTCCTGACGCCCCCGCCAGGCCCGCCAGACGTGGTGGCTGACGATGGCGACAATCAGCAGCACGCCGACCGCCACGATGATGTACTTGATGTCGAGATCCATGCTCGGCTCGTTCTCCTACGCCGCCAAACCCCACCTGCCGATGACCCTACGGCCAATTGCCCGCGGCGGTGCCGACGTTGGTGTGCATTCTACGGCCAAGCGGAAACGCTCCGGGCGTTCGCCGCGACGGCAAGCGGCAGTGCCACTCAAGGCTGCGCGCTGGCGGTGAGTTCCACCGCCTGCTCCACGTCCACGGAAACGACCCGAGACACCCCGGCCTCCTGCATGGTGATGCCGATCATGTGATCCGCCATCTCCATCGACAGCTTGTTGTGGGTAACCACCACGAACTGCACGCCGGCGGACATCTCTTCGATGAGGCCCTTGAACTGGGCAATGTTGGCGTCGTCGAGGGCGGCGTCCACTTCGTCGAGCAGGCACACGGGGCTCGGATTCAACTGAAAGATGGCGAACAGCAAGGCCAATGCGGTCATGGACTTCTCGCCGCCGGAGAGAAGGTGGATGCTGGAGTTGCGCTTCCCCGGCGGGCGGGCGGTGAGGATCACGCCGGCTTCGAGCAGGTTGCCTTCGGTCATGGCGAGGTGAGCCTCGCCGCCGCCGAAGATGCGCGGGAACAGGCTTTCGAAAAGCTCGCCCACGCGGTCGAAGGTCGCACGGAAGCGGTTGCGCGTTTCTCGATCCATGTTGTCGATTGCACGTTCCAAGGTCGCGACCGCCGTGCTCAAGTCTTCGTGCTGGCGGTCGTAGTACTCCTTGCGGCTTGCCGCCTCCATGCGCTCGTCGATGGCGGCGAGGTTGATGGGGCCGAGCCGGTCAATGCGGCCGCGCACTTCGCCAATCGCCACGTTCCAGCCTTCCTCGTCGGCGTCTTCGGGAATCTCGCTTTCGACGGCCTCTTGGTCGAGACCGGTTTCGTCCAGGCGGTCTTGCGCAACATCTCGTTGGGCGGCGACCTGCCCCCGCCCCACGCGAGCCGTCTCGACTTGGCCGCGCAGCGTTTCGAGCGTCCCGTCCGCTTCCGCCTGTTCCGAGCGCAGGCGGCGGATTGACGCCTCCGTGGCCTCGGTTTGCTCGCGGATGTCGGCGAGTTCCTTCTCCACGGCCACGCGGTCGCCCAAAAGTGTCCTGAGCTGTTCGTCGCGCTCGGGTGCTTCGGCGGCAAGATCCGCCATCTCTGTCTCGATGGCGCTCAGGCGCTGGCTGCGTTCGTGGGTTTGCTGGACGAGGCGGTCCTTGGCATCACGCAGGGCTTGCGCCGAGGACTCGAGGCGTTGTTGCGCGCCTTGCTGACGATGGTATTCGTCTCGGGCGTCGCTGGCGGCGGTGCGTGCGGCTTCGAGGCGCTCGGCCATTTCGTCGCGGCTGGCGCCGGTTTGCTCGCGTGCCGTGGCCAACGTGGCTGATTCCGCTTCGAGTTGCTCAAGGTGCTCGCGGTTCTCTTGGATCCGGGTTTGCTCTTGCTCGATCCGCGTAACGGTTTGCGCCCGTTCGGAGGCGATGCGCCCGGCTCTGTCGGCGAGTTCCTGCTGCTGCTTCAGGAGCATGTCGCGTTCGGCTTCGGCGCGGGAGCGACGTTCGCGCAGGTCGCTCTGTTTCTGGCGCAGGCGTTCTCGTTCGGTTTGGTGCGCTTCGAGCGAGGCGCGGGCACTGTCTAGTTGGCTGCGAATTGCCTCTGCCTGGGATTCGGCTTCGGCGACCTGCTCGTGCAGCTTCGCAAGCTCGGCACGGCGGCGGATGATGCCGCCGGGGGCATCGCCCGTGAGTCGATGGAGACGAACCCAGCCGCGTCCGAGCCAGACGCCATCGCGGGTGATCACGCTTTCGCCGGCGGCAAGGGACGGGCGATGGATGAGGGCTTCGGCGAGTGAGTCCGCCGCCAAGACGCCGCTCAGAATGTCCGGGGCGTCCTCGGCAGGCTCGATGAGGTCGGCGAGTTGGGGCAGCGGGCGTGGTTCGCGCGCGTTTGGCGCAGTTTCGGTGAGCGTGATTCGTCCTTCGGGAAGTCGCGCCAAGGCCTCCGCCAATGCACCGGAGTCGGCGACGGGAATGGCCGCCGCATCGAAGCCAAGCACCGTCTCAAGTGCGGTCTCCCAACCGGATGCGATCGCGAGTTTGGCGCCGAGTCGAAGCGCGCCGGCGAGGTCGTGTTCGGTAAGCCATGCCTCGACCGCGGCGGAACCTGCTGATCCGTCAGCCAGCGCCTCCCGTTGCATCGCTTCCAGCGCCACCTGTTCACCGCGCAGTCCCTGCAAGCTTTCGACGGCGACACGCAGTCGTTCCTCCTGCACGAGGGTTGTCTGCTGCACTTCGGCGATGGCTTCGGCATTGGCCGCGAGTTGTGCATCGACGGCGTCGAGTGCCGCCTCCGCCGCGGCGACCTCGACGCCTAGCGGTTCGAGAGAGCGTGGCGTTGCCGGCGCAAGTCCGATGCTGTCCTCCTCCAACTGCCTTGCGCGCTCGTGCAGGCTGACGAGGGCTTGCTCGGCAAGCTGCGTGCGTCCGCGACAGGTTTCTGTGGCGCTGCGGTTGGCGGCGATGCGTTCGGCAAGGGTGTCCCAACTCGCCTGCATTTCCCGCGCGTCGCGCGTGAGCGTCGCCACCTCGTCGGCGGCACTTTGCTCGCGGCTTGCGGCTTCGTCGAGTGCCGGCGCTGCGGCCTGAATCTGCGCCAACAATTCCGCCAGATGCGCCTCATCTTCCGCCATCTGCCTCTGCCGGCCGGCTTCCTCGTCGGCAATGGCCTTTAGGTCTGTGGTGAGGCCGGCACTGCGCCGCTTGGCGTACTGCGCCGCCTCTTCGAGCCGCCCGATATCCGCACCGAGCCGGTAGTAGCGCGCCTGCACCTCGGCGAGGGCATCGACTCCCTCCTGATGTCGCTCCTGGGCGGATTGCACCCGGCCTTCGACGCCGAGGCGAGCAGCGCGGGCCGTTTCGACTTGGTTGTCGAGGGCGACGAGGGCCTCGTCGCAGCGTGCCAACTGCTCGTTGGCGGCATGCAGACGCAGCAGGCAGAGCTCTGCGAGCTTGCGGCGTTCCTGCTCCTTCAGGTCGCGATAGCGCTCCGCGTTGCGGGCCTGGCGTTGCAGGCGGTTCAGTTGCCGACCGAGTTCGTCGCGCAAGTCGTCGATTCGCGCCAGGTGCTCGCGCGTGTGGGAGAGGCGATTGTGGGTCTCGCGACGGCGCTCGCGGTACTTGGACACGCCAGCAGCTTCTTCGAGAAAAGCCCGCAGTTCGTCTGGCTTCGCGTCCGCAAGTTCGCTGATCATGCCCTGCTCGATGATCGAGTAGCTGCGCGGGCCGAAGCCGGTGCCCAAAAAAACGCCACCGATGTCGCGTCGGCGGCACCGGCTGCCGTTTAGGTAGTAGGTCGATTGGCCGTCGCGCGCCAGCTCCCGGCGCACCGCGATTTCACCGAATGCCGCGTACTCACCGCCGACGCGGGCGTCCTCGTTGTCGAACAGAAGCTCCACCGAGGCCATGCCGGTGGGCTGCCGCGAACTCGAACCCTTGAAGATCACGTCCACCATCGCATCGCCGCGCAACTGCTGCGCCGAGCGTTCGCCCATTGCCCAACGCACGGCGTCGATGATGTTGGACTTGCCGCAGCCGATCGGCCCGACGACGGTGTTGCGGTGGCCGGGGAACGAAATCGTCGTGGGATCGACGAAGGACTTGAATCCGGCGAGCTTGATTTCCTTTAAGCGCATTGGGGCGGCGTTAGTAGGAGCGTGGCAGTTCCAGCACGTGTTCAGTGACGTAGTTGAGGATCATCTCCTGCGAGATGGGAGCGATGCGCATCAGCCTCGCCTCCCGCCAATAGCGCTCGACATGAAACTCGCGGGCGTAGCCGAAGCCGCCGTGGGTCTGCATGGCCTGGTCGGCTGCCTGGAAGGCAGCGTCTGCAGCCAGCCATTTCGCCATGTTCGCCTCGGCGCCGCAGGGCTCGCCGTTGTCGAGTAGCCACGACGCCTTGCGGATCATCAGTTCCGCCGCATCGAGGCGCATCTTCGCCTCGCCGAGCGGAAAGGAGACTCCCTGGTTCATGCCGATGGGACGCCCGAACACGACGCGTTCGTTGGCATAGTTCACGGCTCGCCGGATGGCGGCACGGCCGATGCCGAGGGCTTCCGACGCCACGAGAATGCGCTCCGCGTTGAGGCCGCCTAGCAGATAGCGAAACCCCTTGCCCTCTTCGCCCACCCGGTCGGTGACGTGTACCGGCAGGTCGTCATACACCACCTCGCAAGTGGCGACGGCGTTGCGGCCCACCTTGTCGATGGGGGATATCTTCACTTCCGGGCGCTGCAGTTCCGCGAGCAAGAGCGTCATGCCCTCGGTGCGCTTGGGCGCTTTCTCCTTCGACTCGGTTCGCACCAAGAGCAGCACCCGCTCGCAGTCGAGTGCCTTGGTGGTCCACACCTTGCGTCCGCGCACGATGTAGTGGTTGCCGTCGCGCACTGCGGTCGTCTTGATGGAGGTGGTATCGGTGCCGGCATCGGGCTCCGTGACGCCGAAGGCGACGTGCAGGTCGCCGCTCGCTACCCTTGGCAGGTATTTCTGCTTCATCTCCTCGCTGCCGTGCTGCACCACCGGATGCATGCCAAAGATCGACAGGTGAATGCCGCTCGCGCCATTCATGGCGGCGCCAGAGGCGGCCACCTCTTCCAGGATGATGGAGGCTTCGGTGACGCCGCGCCCGCTGCCGCCATAGGCCTCCGGAATGGCGATGCCAATCCAGCCAGCCTCGGCCAGGGTGTTGTAGAAATCCCAAGGAAAGCGGTGTTCGCTGTCGCAGGCGGACCAGTATTCGTCGGGAAAGTCGACGCAGACTTTCTGAATGGCGTCGCGGATGAGCTGATGCTCTTCGGTCGTCTCGAACTCCATGCAGTCACCCAAGAGCTTGCGCCGTGGAATGGCGCGACAGCGTCATTCTACGATGCGGTCTTCGGGAGGTGGGGGCTGGGGCCAGACCCCGAGCCCCGTGCAACTATAGGGGCCTTGTCTGTTGTTCGATCAGGTGGCCGATCGTCGTCAGGCACTCCTTGGAAGCGCCAAGGTGGATGAGCATCTGCTCGGCATCGCGCAGTGTTTGGACGATCAGGCGGCTGCGTCCGGCTGCGCCCACTTCGTTGGCGTTGGTGTCGAAGAACACCGCGTTGCCGTCCGGGTCGAAGGTCTCCCAACTAGTGCCGTCTGCATCGGCGTCCATGTCTTCGGCGCGGTACGTGAACGGCTGCCCCGTGGCTGCGGGAAACTCGCGCTTGCAGGCGGCATGGATGGCGGCAACGTCGGCACCGCGGACGTGGATGGAGTTCTTGCCCAAGAAATTCATGAGTGCAATCCGGAAGGGCCCGTTGCTGACGACGATGCGCTTACCGGGCAACTCATCCACCACTTCCATGCCAAGGGCCTGGTAGAAGCGGGCGGATGCGGCCAGGTCCCTGGCGCGCAGGCAAATGGAAGTCCAGCCGAAGAACATGATCAAAGCTCCTTGTCACCGCTTCGTGCGAGCGCGCCCTGAAGGGCGCATCTGCAGTTCGCTGGCGCGAACTGCTGGCCTTCGTGCTCGCGTTCGCTCGCAGCTACGGCTAGCAGACTTCGCACTTCGCCACTGCGCGGCAAAGTGCGACAGGCTGCGAGCGCCACAAGAACCGTTGCCTTCGGGCAACGCTTCTTGCCCCAGCCCAAGCCGTCCTGTCATCCTGTCGGCAGTCGGCCGGCTTGCGCCGTCCGAAGTCCGACAGGCTGCGAGGATGATAGGTTCATGCGCACGCGAGTGCCTTGGCGGCAAGTTATGCAATAGCGGAGGGAACATGGGCGGCAGGTATTTCGAGGAGCTTGAGGTTGGCATGGAGTTCGCCCACGAACCCGCGCGCACCGTGACGGAAACCGACAACCTCCTTTTCACCACGCTCACGCTCAATCCGCAGCCGCTACACCTAGACGCCGAGTTCGCCCGCGCATCGATCCACGGCCAGATCCTCGTCAACAGCATCTTCACGCTGGGCCTCGTGGTGGGCCTTTCGGTGGGTGACACCACCCTTGGCACCACCTTGGGCAATCTCGGCTTCGAGCGCACCGCGTTTCCGAATCCTGTATTCATCGGCGATACCATCCGCGTGTCGTCCAAGGTGGTGGCACGACGGGAGAGCCGCAGCAAGCGGGACCGCGGAATCGTCACCTTCGAGCACACTGGCGTAAACCAGCGCGGCGAGACCGTCTGCTCCTGCATCCGCTTGGCCATGATGGCGAGGCGCGAGACCGGTGAAACGGCAACCAAACCCTGACGCGACACCTTCCAACCACCTCGGAGATTCACCGCATGGCCGGCATCCGACGTTCGCTGCATTTCGTTCCCGGCGGCAACGAGCGAATGCTCGGCCGCGCTCTCACCACCGCGGCCGATGCCTTGGTGCTGGACCTGGAAGACGCGGTGACGCCGGCGCGCAAGGAGGAAGCCCGCGGCATGGTGGCCGGCTGGCTCCGGGACGTGGATTTCGGCCGTCAGGAGCGCATCGTCCGCATGAATCCGCTCGACACCCCCTGGGGTCACGGCGACCTGGCGGCGACGATGGCGACGCCACCCGACGCCATCCTCGTGCCGAAGCCAGACTCGCTGGACGATCTTGTCCTCATCGACCGCGAACTGTCGCGCCTGGAACGCAGCCACAGGCGCGCGCCGGGCAAGGTGGAACTGATCCTGATCACCGGCGAAACCCCGCTCGGCGCGCTCCACATCCCCACTCTCACGGCCTGTCCGAGAGTCACGGGCCTCTCGTGGGGAGCCGAAGACCTCGCCGCCGCCATCGGCGCATCGCGCAACCGCGACGAAGGCGGCGCGTGGCTGCCACCCTTCGAGCTTTGCCGCACCATGGCGCTGCTCACCGCCAAGGCGGCGGCCGTCAATGCCATCGATGCCGTGTACGTGGACTTCCGCGATGCCGCTGGCCTTGCCCGCGAATGCCGGCAAGGCGCTACGCTCGGTTTCACCGGCAAGCTGTCGATTCACCCCAGCCAAATCGACGTGATCAACGACGCCTTCACGCCCGACCCCGCAGAAGTTTCCCGAGCGCGAGAACTGATCGAGGCCTTCGAAGAAGCCGAGTCTGAGGGCCGCATGGCCTTCACCTTCGACGACGCCATGGTGGATGCCCCACACCTCGCCCGAGCCAAGGCCTTGGTCGCCCGTGCAGAGGCCATAGACGCCCAGTGACATCGCGGCCGGGGCAGGGGGGCCGAGTGGGCTCGCGCATCGTGCGTGACGAGACAGGTTGACCGTTTTGCTCGCCATGAAATGCGGGATATGAGCGCAACAAGCAGCGTACGCGCCGCCCAAAATCTGTGCTGCATGCTCGTCGGGCACGGCCTTTTCTGCCGCGCTTCATTCGCTTAGACCCAAACCCGGCCGTCCCACGCGCCACCGGTCGCGGCCGTCGTCTCGCGCTTACATCGAGACTGATACGATTGCGCGTCTTTTCGTTGGGAGTGGCCATGTCCGAGCGCATCTACACCGCCTGCGTGCTCATCATTGGCAACGAGATCCTGTCCGGGCGGACGCAGGACACCAACCTTCAGCACATTGCCTTGGTGCTAGGCGAGCAGGGGGTGCGAGTGCGGGAGGCGCGGGTGATTGCGGACGTGGAGGACGAAATCGTCTCTGCGGTGAACGAGGCGCGCGCCAAGTTCGACTACGTGCTCACCACCGGTGGCATCGGCCCGACCCACGACGACATCACCGCCGAATGCATCGCAAAGGCGTTCGGTGTGCCCTTGGTGGTAAGCGAGGAGATCGCGGCTGTCATCGGCCAGCGCCCCGCGCCAGCGGAGGTGATGGAGTCGCGGATGCTCATGGCGCGGATTCCGGAGGGCGCGGATCTCATCGACAACCCTACCGGCGGGCCGCAGGGGTTTCGCATCGGCAACGTCTATGTGATGGCCGGTATCCCGGCGGTGATGCAGGGGATGATCTCGACCATCCCCTTCGCCGGCGGCAGCGTCGTGCGTTCCTGTTCGGTAACCGCGTATCTTGGCGAGAGCCAGGTGGCGACGGGGCTTGCAGTGCTGCAAGAGCAGCATCCGGACGTGGATATCGGCAGCTACCCCTTCAGCCGCGACGGCCGCTACGGCACAACGCTGGTGATCCGGGGCACGGACACAGGGGAGCTCAACGAGGTGCTCGACCAAGTGGCTGAGCTCATTCGTGCTGGCGGCGAAGAGCCGGTGGATGTGAAGCGCGCCTGATTCCGGCGGCTGGCGGGCAGGCAGAATGCCTTTCCACCAAGGTACAGATTCAAGCGACAACGCGGAGAAAGCATGGACATTCAAGGCAAGCGAGCCATTGTGCTCGGCGGTACATCGGGGATTGGTTTGGCGGCAACGCGGCAGCTTGAGGCCGCTGGCGCCTCGGTGCTGGCGTGCAGCAGGTCGGACGCAAACCTTGCGAGCGCACGCAACGCGACGGGCGATGCCGTCTCGTTCCGCGCGGTCGATGTGCTGGACCGCGATGCGCTGACCGCGCTCTTCGAGGGCGAGGCCGGCTTCGACATTCTCGTCAACGCGGCAACGGGCGGCGAGCGGGCATCGGGCCCCTTCCTGCAGATGGACCTCGACGGCTTCCAGGGTTCGTTTCGCAAGCTGTGGGGCTACACCAACAGCGTTCGCCTGGGTACCGAGCACATGGCCGAAGACGCCGCCATCGTCCTCGTGAGCGGCTATCCCGCGAAGAAATCCAACCCCGGCTCCTCGGCCATCGCCACCGTCGGCAACGCCGTCGAGGGCTTCGTCCGCGCCGTCGCGCCGGAACTTGCGCCGCGTCGCATCAACGTCGTCTCCCCCGGCATCATCGACACACCCATGTTTGCCGCCACCGGCGACGCCCGGGCTGACTTCCTCTCCGCCGCCACCCGCAACATGCTCATCAAGCGCGCCGGCACCGCCGACGAGGTGGCCTCCGCCATCATCTTCGTCATCCAGAACGACTACATGACGGGCGCCAGCATCGACGTGGACGGCGGCGCGACCTTGCCGTAAGGCAGCGCGGTTGCGGCGCATTCAGCGCGGGCGGGGGCAAGCCTGCCCCTACGGAGCCCTCGCAATTGCGGGGAAGGCCGTGAGCAACGGCCCGCTCGAGGAGTCTAGGCGTCTGGCTGGTGCGTCACCCGGAAGATGCGACCACCCAGGTCGTCGGAGATGAGTAGCGTCCCGTCCCGGGCCACCAGCACGTCGTTGGGGCGGGCCGTGGCCTTCTCGTCGTTCAGCCAGATGTCGAGGAACGGTGCGTAGTGCGGCGTTGCGCCATCGAACCGGACGACGCTCACCCGATAGCCCACTTTCGACGAGCGGTTCCAGGAGCCGTGCTCGGCGATGAAGAGGGCGCCCTGCCACTCGGCCGGAAACTGATCGCCCGTGTAGAAGGCGAGGCCCAGCGCCGCCGCGTGGGCTTGGATGGCGACCTCAGGGATCACATAGTCCTCAGGGTCGTGGCCGGCGCCGAACTCCGGATCGGCAATGTCGTCGCCGTGGATGTAGGGATAGCCGTAATGCGCGCCCGGTTTCTGCACGCGATTGATCTCTTCCGGCGGCAGGTCGTCACCGAGCCAGTCGCGGCCGTTGTCGGAGAACCACAGTTCGCCCGTCTCCGGATGCCACGCCATGCCGACGGAGTTGCGGACCCCGGCGGCATAGATCGTGGTCTCGCCGGTGTCGGGGTCCATGCGCAGAATGCTGGCGAAGCGTGCATCCGCCGACTCGCAGATGTTGCAGGGCGCACCGACGGGAACGTAGAGATGGCCGTCGGGTCCCACCGACAGATACTTCCAGCCATGGTGGGTCTCGTCCGGCAGCGCGTCGGTAACGATCTGCGGCGTCGGTCGATCTCGGTAGGTCGCCTCGATGTTGGGATAGCGCAGCACCCGATCCAGCGCCGCCACATAGAGATCGGTGCCCTTGAGCGCCAACCCGCTCGGCAGGGTCAAGCCGTCGGCGACGGTAACCACTTCCGCCGCGGCACCCTCCGCCGGCACCACTGCATATACACGCCCAGCACGGAACGATCCCACGAACAGGATGCCGGACGGCGTTTCCGCCATCTGCCGCGCGCTCGGCACGTCGTCCGTGACCACATCAAGATTGAAGCCATCGCCGGCGTCAGCCAACGCAACCACTGTTGCCGCGAGTGACAGGGCCGCCGCGACGCATCTCGGAACTACAATGTCCATGGCGGCGAGTGTTGGCTATCGGCCCGGAACGAGCAAGGGCCTTTTGGAGCGAGGACGTATCGCCCTCGCTCGCGCCGACAGGCGCGCATGACATGGATCGCGACCACATCACGCGCCTTGTGGCGCGTGCGGCGCGCCCTTAGGGTGCGTCGGCGAGACGCCCTCGCCCCAAAGGGCCCGTGCAGGGGACGCAAACGATGACCGCGCAGGGCGGCCTGACCGAAGCGCACAAGGAACACATCCAGTCGGCCTACCGGCGCTGGCTGGCGGGCCGTGGCTTCCGTGCCCGCAAGGGGCAGCGGCAGATGATCGCCCTCATCGCGCGCCAGGTGGCGAGTGCCGACAGCCGCATTTGCGTCGTCGAAGCCGGCACCGGCACCGGCAAGACACTCGCCTATTGCCTGGGCGTGATTCCCCTTGCGCTCGCTACGGAAAAGCGCGTCGTCGTTTCCACGGCTACCGTCGCGTTGCAGGAGCAGGTGGTGCTGCAGGACCTGCCCGACCTCAAGCACCACGGCGAGCTCGACTTCACCTACGCCCTGGCAAAGGGACGCGGGCGCTATGTGTGCCCGAAGCGCTTGCAAGAGCAGCTTGCCGCGGACCCGAACCGGCAGATGGCGATGTTCGCTCAGCCCGGCGAGGAGGACTTGGAACTGTATCGCCGCATGTGGGAGGAGTTCGACGAGCGCAAGTGGGATGGCGAACTCGACAGTTGGGACGAACCGGTAGCGCCGCCGGTGTGGTCGGCAGTCACCACCGACCACCGGGGTTGCAGCAAGAACCGCTGCGAGCACTTCCGCGAGTGTCCGTTCTTCCGCGCTCGCGCCAAGACCCGCGACGCCAACGTGGTGGTAGCGAACCACGACCTGGTGCTCGCGGACCTGGCCCTCGGCGGCGGCGTCGTGCTGTCGGAACCCGAAGACACCATCTTCATCATCGACGAAGCCCACCACCTGCCGGAGAAGACGCAGCAGCACTTCGCAGCGCAAGCGAGGCTGCGCGCGTCTGCCGGTTGGCTGGAGCAGATGTCCGCCGCCGTCGCCACCATGGCGCAGCGTTTCGCCCGACCGCCAGAAGTGGTGGCCGCCGCCACGCGCCTCACCGGCGAGGTGGAGGTCGCCGGGCAGTTGCTCGACCAGGCACTGCAACTGGCGGAGGGGCTTGAGTTCCGTGGCCGCGACGAACGCGAAGGGGTTTGCCGTTTCCCGCATGGTCGCGTCCCAGAGGAGCTTCAGGAGCTTGCCGAACCCCTGGCCACCTACTTCGACAGCATGGCCAAGACTCTCGCTGAGCTACACGAGAATCTCGAAGAGGTCATGGACGGCGGCCGCCCGTGGCAGAACGCGGACCAGGCTGGCGACTGGCTGCCCGTCCTCGGCACGCTGCTGCATCGCGCCGAGGCGAGCGGCGCCCTCTTCGCCGACTACGCCAAGCCCCACGGCGAGCAAAGCGAACGTACGGCCCGCTGGGCCACCCGCATCGCCTTTCAGGGCGTACGCCAAGGCCAAGCAGACGTCGAGCTTGCCAGCGCCCCCATCGATCCCGGCACCATCCTGCACAAGGCGCTGTGGGATGCCTGCCACGGCGCCGTGGCCACATCGGCGACACTTTGCGCCCTCGGCAGTTTCGAGCGCTTTATCGAACGATCCGGGCTCGACGTCGAGGTTGCGCAAATGCGCATCCCGAGCCCCTTCGACTTCCCCAACGTTGCCACCTTCACCGTGCCGCGCATGGCAGCCGATGCCGGCAACTTTGACGCCCACACGGCCGAGTTGACGGCACGCCTGCCGGATCTTCTCGCGCAGGAGTCGAGCGCCTTGGTCCTGTTTACCTCATGGCGCCAGTTCCGCGCCGTGGTGGAAGCGCTGCCAAATGAACTCCTGCGCCGCTGCCTGCTGCAAGGCGAGGGTTCCAAGCGCCGCCTGCTCGAAAGACACCGCAAGGCAATCGACGGCGGCAGCAAGAGCTACATCTTCGGCCTTGGCAGCTTCACCGAAGGCGTGGACCTACCCGGCGACTATTGTCGCCACGTCATTCTCTCGAAACTGCCGTTTCAGGCGCCGGATGACCCGCTCGACGAGGCCCTGGCGGAATGGCTGGAGTCGAACGGCCGCAACCCCTTCTACGAGATGTCCGTCCCCGACACCTCGCTCCGCCTGGTGCAAGCCTGCGGCCGCCTTATCCGCAGCGACACCGACACCGGCCGCATCACGCTCCTGGACCGCCGCATCGTCACCCGTCGTTACGGTCGCTCGCTGCTGGACACGCTGCCGCCCTACCGCATGGACTTCGACGCCGAGTAACGGCGCGCCCTGACGGGCGCGTTGGCAGTTGCTGCGCACCTGCTGCACGCCACATGCGGGCCGCGCTAACCCGCCCCGGAAAAACTCTCCTCCGAAAACTGTCTCTCCGCCAAGCATCCATCGGTAAACTGCGCCGCCTTGTGTCCGCACGAGGAGAGCCGGTTCATGGCCATGCAGCACACGCCGCTTTTGATGTCGCGGCTGATCGACCGCGGCGCCACCGTGTCGCCGGATACGGAGGTGGTCACCGCCACCGCCGATGGCACGCGGCGGCAGACGATGCGCGAAACCCGTGATCGGTCGCACCAGCTCGCGCATGCGCTCACGGATGCCGGGGTGCGTGTTGGCGACCGGGTGGGGACGTTCATGTGGAACGGCGCTCGGCACCTCGAGGCCTATCACGCCACCGCCGGCATGGGGGCGGTGCTGCACACGCTGAACATCCGGCTTTCGGCGGCTGATCTCGAATACATCATCGGCCACGCCGAGGACCAGATCATCATCGCCGACGCCGACACCTTGCCGCTCCTGAACCAACTTGCCGGGAGGATTCCCTCGGTGACGAAGGTGGTCGTCGCGGACGAAGATGCATCCGGCCAATGGGCGTGCGAGGTGGCGGATGCGGTGGACTACGAGGCGTTCATCGCCGGCAAGCCGACGCGATTCGACTGGCCCGAACTCGACGAGAACGCGCCCTTGGGCCTCTGCTACACCAGTGGCACCACGGGCAATCCCAAGGGCGTGGAATACGAGCATCGCTCGCAGTACCTGCACACCATGACGGTGTGCATGACCGACGCCATGGGGCTGTCGGCCACCGACACGGTGTGCGGCATCGTACCGATGTTCCACGCCATGGGCTGGGGCGTCCCTTGGGCCGCGCTCATGCTCGGCTGCAAGCAGGTAATGCCACACCGCTTCATGCAACCGGAACGCCTCGCCCGGCTCATGGCGGACGAGGGCGTCACGCTCTCAGCCGGCGTGCCCACCATCTGGCAAGGCGTGCGGGCGGTGGTCGAGGCGAATCCCGATCAATACGACCTCTCGCGCCTGTCTCGGCTCACCTGCGGCGGCTCCGCACCGCCGCCATCGCTGATCCGCTGGTTTCACGACGCCTTGGATGCGGAGATGATCCAAGGCTGGGGCATGACCGAAACGAGCCCCCTCGCCACCATCTCGCGGCGACTGATGAAGCACTCCCACCCCGGCCTCTCGCTCGACGAGCAGCTCGACAACGTCGCCAAGGCCGGCCAGCTCATGCCGGGCCTCGAACTCGACATCTTCGACGAGGACTTCAATCGCCTGCCCCACGATGGCGAGACCGTCGGCGAGGTGCTGGTGCGGGGGCCGTGGATTTGCTCGGAGTACTACAAGAATCCCCAGCCGGATCGCTTCCACGGCGACTGGCTCATCACCGGCGATGTCGGCAAGATCGACCCAGAGGAATACCTCATCATCGCCGACCGCTCGAAGGACCTCGTCAAGAGCGGCGGTGAGTGGATTTCGAGCGTGGACCTCGAAAGCCACATCGTCGCCATGTCCGGCATCGCCCAGGCCTGCGTCGTCGCCCAGCCCCACCCGAAGTGGGACGAACGCCCAGTTGCCCTCGTGATCCTGGAACCCGGCGCCGAAGTGGACCAGCCAACCATCCTGGACCACTGCGCCAGCGCCTTCGCCAAGTGGCAGCTACCCGACGAGGTGCTCTACGTGGACCAAATCCCCCTAACCTCCACCGGCAAGATGGACAAGAAAATCGTCCGCGCGGACTTGGAGGAGCGGGGGTATCGGCTGCCGGATCTGCGCTAGCGCATGAGGAAGGCCACCCGAAGAAGGGCGACGCATGCGTCGCCCTGTCCGGCTGCCGGATTTGCGCGAGGGCGCGCAAGTTCCCGGTAGGGGCGGGGCTTGTCCCCACCCGTGTTGGTCGAACGACGTCGGCTGCCCATGGACGGGCGGTCACAAGGGTCGCCCCTACGGAAGGGGTCGCGAGGCCCTACCCGGGCAATGCGGTTGCCCCGAACCCCATCTTCGCGGCATACCCCATCCGCTCGAAATCTGCGCCGTGGTCGCCGCTCTTGCCAAACGCATCGTCCAGCCCGCAGAGGGTGGCGAAGGCGGGTGGGTTGCGGTCCACGATCTCCTGCGGGATGTCGTCGTAGCGTTCCAATGGCCGCATGAACTGGCGGCAGTAGGCGTTGTGGAGCGAGGTGCGCTTGCCGGGGGCCGAACGGGGCATGGCGCCGTGCCAGAGGCCGCCGTGCCATAGGGCAATGGAACCTCGTTCCATGACGAGGGGTTTGGTTCCGTCACGGGTTGCGCTTTTTGGGGCTTGGCTGCGCTTGGCGACGCTGCCCGGCATCACCACCGTGGGGCCGTTTGGCAGGCTGAAATCGTCGATGGCCCAGACGGCGGTGGCTTCGAGGCAGTAGTCGGGGAACGGTTCCGGGATGCGCGAGGCGCCGTAGTCGGAGTGCAGGCCTGGATGGGTGTCGAGGCCGGGGCCCTTGATGATGGTGTCGGATTGATAGACGAGGCAGCCACGGCCAAGCAGGTGCTCCATCAGCGTTAGCACCCACGGGTGCAGCACCGCTTCCTCCCACAGGCGGCCGCGCTTCAGCAGCATGGTGGCGCGGAAGCCCACATCCGGCGGCGCCGCGTCGTGGTTGCGATGCGCCTCGGTGCGGAGTTCGTCGGCGAACTCCTCGGTGAACGCGCCGGGGAGGATGGTGTAGCCGCGTTCGTCCAGATCGCTGAGGTTGTCGGCCAGGCCCAACGCCTCGGCGCGATGGCGGATGTCGGGACTCATCACCGTGCGTGCGGCCATGTGGTCGTGCAGTTCGCCGCAGAGACGCGAGATGGGCTCAATCGGCATCCTGCCTTGCCAATCCCCGAGCCCCATGCGAGTGACGTGCCCGGCTTCGCGCACGGCCCCCTCCCGCGCGTCGCCGTCGTACACGATGGTGGCGTAGAGCACCGAGGCCGTGTAATCCGCAACCCGGTAGCAGTCCGCCTTTTCGTCGGGGCGATGCTCCGCAGTCACCTGGTCGCCAGCGAAACGCAACGTGTAGCCGAAGGGCACGTCTGTGTCCGAAGTGGCAAGGTGGGGTGGCGGATTGTCGAGACGTTCCGAGATGGAGAACGCCGGCAACGACAGTCCGCGGGTGCGCGCGCCGAGGAACCGCTCCGATTCGGCAAGCCATTCCGCCGACGCCAACTCCACGCGCTCATCGAGCGTCACTGCCGGTTCCGTGAACATCGTTCGCTCCTCCTATGTTGACGCGCCGAGCCTCGGAGGGAGGGCGTCTCGCCCTCCTGAGCGCCGATAGGCGCTTTCCATGCGCGGGCAAACGGGCATGCCGGTGTCGATCGTGCGGCAACGCGCCTTGCGGCGCGCTCGGAGGGCGAGACGCCCTCCCTCCGAAGGGACCGTGCGCCCCTCCTCGAAGGGTTCAAACGACCTCCCTACGAAAGGGCTCAAGCGACCTCCCGCGCCTTCTCCTCGGCGACGATCTCGCGCATCCCTTCCCACTCGTCCCACATGTCGCAGAGTGCGTCCTTTGACCGCTCCCAGGGATTGTTGCCGGCCTCGTATTCGAGCCACTCGCCGGCCTGACCCCGGTCTGGATGGTCGGACACGCCGTTCACCACCTTGTCGGGCTGCCGCTTCTTGTTGCGAATGCGGAAGATGATGTTCTTGCGCGACTCGGTGCCGTTCTCGTTGCGGGTGCCGGAGTGGGGGATGTGGAAGACGGTGATGCAGGCGTCGCCCGGCTCCATGAGGATCTGCGTCGGCCGGGGCCAGCGCTGGCCGTCCGGCGTCGCCTCGGAGTTCTCGTCCAGGAACTGCTCGCGCACCGCCTGGGGCAGGTACACGTGGCCACAGCGGTTGGGTGCGTCGTGGTTGATCCTCGGCCAACCCGGTCCTTCCGGGCCGACATGGCCGTTGACGCTGCGCTGCCATTGGAAGAAGCGTTCGGTGGCGTGATGGGCGCCGCGCAGTAGCGCCGTCTGGCCGCAGCCCTCACGCGTCTGGTCGTTGAGGCACACGAACACAAAGGCGGTGAAGCTGCCCATGCCGAGGGTCATCTCCGGGTCTTCAAACAGCGGCACGCTGTTGTGCCCCATCACGTCGGCGCTGCGACCGATGTTGCCCTTGGGCCCTGAGCCGATGTAATGCTGGTAGTTCTCCTCCGGGGTGCCTTCGAGCACCACCTGCGGCACGCCGATCGTGCACAGGCCGTCCATGTGCGACTCTGCGCCGTAGTAGGGCTGGTCCCGGTCTCGATAGCCGAGGTTGTTGAAGTGGTCCCCGGGCTGGCGCACCTTGTTGACGCCCACCTGGCAGATGGACGGCGGGTCGAACTGCCCCATGGCCTCATGCAGGATGGGCGTGACGCTCGACGCATTTACGAGGCCGGTCATCGCCGGCTTGCCGCCGACGTACTCCCCCTTTTTGGCCGTGTGGATGCAATCGAGCGCCGCCTGCACCAACTCCGGCGCAACCGCCTGCTTCACCACCACATAGCCGTCGCGATAGAGCGTACGCTTCTGCTCCAAGGTCAGTGCATCCGCCATCGGTTGTTCCCCTTCACCCCGTCCGATGACGCCCGATTGTAGCGACAGATGGCCCGGCTCTGACCGCTGCCTCCGGAACAGTCGAGGCTCAGGCCATCGCGCGCAGGAACTTCGCCTCCTTGCGCGCCACTTCCAACGGGCTCTTGCCGTTGCGGTTGAGGATGCGAGCGTCGGCGCCCAACTCGAGCAACGCCTCGGCCGCCGCCACACAACCCTCGTAGGTGGCGCGGTGCAGGGGGGTGCGTCCCTTGCGGTCTTGGATGTCCACATTCGCTCCGCGCCGGACGAGGAGTCGCGTCACGCCTTCTTGGCCCGCTTCCGCGGCCAGGTGCAATGGGGCGCGATGCACCTTGGTGCAGGCATTTACGTCGGCGCCGGCATCAAGCAACAGCTCCGCGCATTCAGCCGACCCCGCCCGCGCAGCCCAATGCAATGGCGTCATCGCATAGGGCTGTTCCTCGCCGGCGACACCCGGATCGTCGGCGAGCAGCGCCTTCAGCCGGTCGGAATCGCCGAGGCCAGCCGCGGAACAAGCATCGTACTCAGCGCCATCCTCGATCAGGATGCGCGCCACTTCGCGTTTGCCGGCGTTGGAGCGGAAGTCGCTGTCGTCCTTCCACGGCCCGGGCGCGACCGCCTCCTGCAATGAGGTGGTGCCGCGTTCGCCGTTGCCCTTGATGGGCAACTCGTGGTGCACGCCCACGCCGTGGGCGATGAGCAGGCGCGCGAGCTCCGGATAGCCGCCCCACGCGGCCCAATACATGAGCGAGAGATTGTCCGGCCAGCCGGTGTGCGGCTTGCGCACCGACACGGGCGTGGCGTCGAACATGCCATGCTCGAATAGTTCGCGCAGGGTGTCGGTGGCGCCCGCCCAGGCCGCCTCGTGCAGCACGTTGTACTCGCTCTCGTCGAGTTCCAAGCGCGCACCGTTGTCGAGCAGCACGCGCACTGCCGGCCCGGCACCACGCATGCCCACCAACACGGACAGCAGACGGTCGCCGATCCGCCCGAGCGCGTCCGGATTCGCTTCAATCAACTCGATCATCTTGTCGGGCGCCGCTTGGGCCTCCCAACGGCTTGGATTGGTCCCCATCGCCGCGCGCACGAGTTCGCGTTCGGCGGGCGTGAGGTCGGGGCGGTGCAGATTGCGCAGAAACCAGTTGTTGAGGAACAGTTCAACGGCATCCATGGCCGGGCCTCCTAGCGCCGCGGTGGGGGGGTTGCCGCGTCGAAGCAACCGCGACGCAGGCGTTGGCCAGAGCTGAGCGCCCGCCCTTTCGAAGTGCAAGCCTCGCGTAGCCAAGCGGACATACTAAGCGCTGAGCGACGGGATTTTCCTGCGACCGGCATCGCGGTGGTGCATTAAGATGAGCGACTTTGTTCAAGTCAGGCGCGTTGCGGAGGGCAAGCATGGCGGAAGTGAATCCAAACGGGGTGCTGGCGGGGCAGGTTGCCGTGGTAACCGGTGCCAGCCGGGGAATCGGCGAGGCGATCGCCAAGCGCATGGCGATGGAAGGCGCGAAGGTGGTGGTCTCCGCCCGCACCGTAGAGGCGTCCGACCACTTCCTGCCGGGCACGATCAAGCAGTGCGTCGCCGAGATCGAGGCCGCTGGCGGCCAAGCGGCGGCCGTACGGTGCAACCTCGCCGACCCGGAGGACCGCAAGCGTCTGATCGAGGAGAGTGAGGCGGCGTTTGGCCCCGTTGACATCCTCGTCAACAACGCCGCGGTGACGTGGTTCCTGCCGGTCACGGACTTCAACGAGAAGCGCTATCGGACGATGATGGACGTGCAGGTGTACGCGCCGTTCGAACTCGCCCAGATGGTGCTGCCCGGCATGATCGAACGCGGGCGCGGCTGGATCCTCAACATCTCCTCCCACGCCGCAATCCACCCGCAAGCCGCCGCGCCCGGCGGTCACGGCGGCACCGTGTACGGCATGTGCAAGGCGGCACTGGAACGATTCACCACCGGTCTCGCCCAGGAACTGTACGGCAAGGGCGTGGGCGTCAACGTCATCTCGCCGGGCCTCGTCGCGACGCCCGGCGTCGTCCACCACAAGCTCATCAACGAGGGCAACAAGGACCGCGTCACCCCGGTGGAACACATGGCCGAAGCCTGCCTGCGGCTCTGCCACGGCGACGCCGCGGAGATCACGGGGCGCATCGACTACGCCGATCAGGTGATCGAGGAGTTCAGCCTGGAACCGGCGGATCTCGTGTAAGGCGAGGCACCTACCGAGGGCGCGCCCCATAGCGGCCACCCCTCCGAAGGGGGGCACTGGGCCGCTCAAGGTCCCTCGTGGTCCTCTCCGAAACGTCGGGTTAGCGTCAGCCGCCAATGCCGGGGAAGCTGCGGCAGGACGATGGCGTCGCCGAAGATCTCCGGGAAGTTGCCTTGGAAGTAGAGCTCATCGAGCGCGTTGTTGACGCCTAGGCGGGCTTCCCAAGCGCCCAGATGCGCCACCGCCGATGCGTTCACCAACGTATAGGCAGGGAGCTGCACGGAGCGGCCAACGCCGGACCACGCCTTGCCCACCCGACTCGCGCTGACGTTGACCGTAACGCTGCGAAAACGGTAGCTGCCGCCGATTCCGACCGTGAACTCCGGCAGCGCGCCGCGTTCTCGGAAGCGGGGGTCGTCCCCAGGCAACACCGTGCCGATCACGCCGCCGTACTGCGCTTCCGGGGGCAGCCCCGTGATCGATGGCGGCGCGAAGATGTAGCGTGCCGTGAGCGGATCGCGGTAGTTGCGCGAGCGCGTGGCGACGAAGAAGAGGGCCAGCCGCTCTGTCGGCACGGCCCGCAGGTCAAGCTCGAAGCCCTCGCCGCGCACCGCGAGATTGGTTCCCGTGAGGGCGGAGTAATCCGTGCGCCGCTGTTCGTATGCGTTGAGCTGCGCTTGCAGGCGGTCGTTCGCGGCTTGGTACTTGATGCCGGCCTCGCGCAGGCGGGAGGCCACCAGCGGCCCGCCGCGCACGTTGCTGACCGGTATCTCGCCGGACTGGCCGCCCACCACCAGGGCCTGGCTTGAGGTGGTGACGTAGGGTCGCCACGGTCCGAGGTTCAGGCTCAGGCTCAGGCTCCACGAAAGGTCGTCCTGCACGTTGGATGCACTTTCGTTCGGGGTGTCGAAGGTGTGCACGCGAGGGCCGTTCACGGAAGTCACGTCGTAGCGGTCGCCGCGCAGCCCCACAAGCAGCGAGACGCCCTCGCGCCACGTGACATCCGCCAGCGCGCCGAGGCCCAGATTCCACGACTCGGTGCTCACATCCCAGTTGAAGTCGTCCGTGTGCGGGTGCGTGACGGCATTGCTGCGCCGGTCCAGGTGCGTCGGTGGCTTCGTGATGTCGCGCCGGTCGAAATACTCGAAGGCGAAGTCCTGCCGGCCCCGGGTGTCGTAGTAGCGCAGATTCGGCGCCAGCACGATGTCGGCGGTGAGCGCGTCGGTGAGTTCCCAAGGCACGAAGGCGAACTCCATCCGCTCTTCCACCAAGAGCGTCTCGTGCGTCTGGCCAAAGCCGTAGCCGGTGACGACGCGGCGGTCCGCGTAATCGATGAAGAGCTTCTGCCGGATGGTGACGCGATTGAGCTCGGCAAAGAGATCCGCATATGCGGCAGAACTCGTCGCTTGGCCGGCATCGTCCGGATTGCAGATGCAGTTGCTGGCGTCGATCTTCACGCGACGCAGCGTGTCGGGGTCGAGCCGGAGCGCGTTGCGCTCTGCTTCGCTGGCGAAGAAGGCCGTGCCGGAACCGAAGGGCGAGAACACGGAGAGGCGGTTGGTCGGGCTGACAAGACGCACTTCCGGCTGCGTGATGGTGCCGTCGCCGTTCGCGTCGAGGTCCACGAGTGGATGCCCCGACAGATACAGCCCGGCGTCGATCAGCCTCTGGTCCAAGCGGTTCCAGCCACCCACCTCGGCGCCGCGCCAGCGCTGGTACTGCTGCCCTGCCTCGATCCAGATGTCGTCGCGCAAGTCCACGACCAGCGACGATTGCAGCATCCGCTGGGTGTTGTTTCTGAGGGCGTCGTAGAACCTGCCCGAATCCTCCACCAAGGCGAAGATGTGGTAGCCGGCCGGCTTGCCGAACACGCTGGCCGGTCCGCCGCGCTGGGCCTCCACAACTCGGTGCTGCCAAGACCCGGTCGCGACGGAGATTTCGCCGACGGGTTTGTCGATGAAGCGCTCCTCGTCCGCACGCGCCGTCTTCGGCACGAAGTTGATGTAGCCGGAGATTGAGGAGGGGCCGTGGATGGGTGTCGCGGGGCCGCGCACCACGTCAACCCGCGTCGTGGCGCCGATGACGGACACCCAGCCGCCGGCGCTCGTGAGCCGTCGCATTCCGCGGAAGTGCAGGTCCCCTTGGGACCCGCGCATCTCCATGCTGGTGGCAAGGCCGAAGAAGGAGGCGGTGTAGGTGCCGGCTAGGATGCTGGCAAAGTCGGTCACCCGCTCGATGCCGTATAGATCAATCGTCCGCTCGCTGACGGAAGCGGCGGCGCGTGGGGTCTCGTGCAGGCTCTTGCGGAGGCCAAGCACGGAGTCGATGCGCTCGCGGGAAAGCAGGCCGAAGGGGTCAGCGGGGGCGCCGCCCTCGCGTTCCGCCTCCACGACAATCTCCTCCACCGAGTCTTGCGCCTGACCGCTCGTAGAGCGCGCGAGGGCAGGCAGGGAGAGGAGCGACAGGGTGATGCCGGCAAACGCCGCGAAAAAGCGTCGGTCCAATGCGGCGGGCCCCAAAAAGGCGCAAGTATAGCGATGCGACTGCCGCGGCAGCGATACGCCGGCATTGCCGGGTCAGAGGTTGCCGAGCGGCGTCAGCGTTTCCAGGGGCCATCGTGCCCGTGCAGAGACGGCCAGCGGCGCCTCGAGGCCAGCGGCTAGTCTCAGTGCCCCGGCGTGAGCGATCATCGCGCCGTTGTCCGTGCATAGCGCCGGCGGCGGATAGACCACTTCCGGCAGCGTAGCCGCGAGCCGGGTTCTGAGCTTGCGGTTCGCCGCCACACCGCCGGCGGCGACGAGGCAATTGGTGCCGCTCGCTTCCAGCGCCCGTCCGCATTTGATCGCCAAGGTGTCCACCACCGCGTCCTCGAAGGCTAGCGCAATGTCGGCGACATCCTGCTCACTCAGCGGTTCGTGCTCGCGCACCGTGTTTAGGGTGAACGTCTTGAGGCCGGAGAAGCTCATGTCGAGGCCTGGGCGGTCGGTCATCGGGCGCGGGAAGTGGAACCTGCCCGGCTCGCCCCGTTCCGCCGCTGCGGCGATGGCTGGGCCACCGGGATAGCCAAGGTCCAGCATCTTCGCCACCTTGTCGAACGCCTCGCCAGCCGCGTCGTCCACCGACTCGCCGAGCATCGCGTATTCGCCAATGGCGTCCACGCGCACAAGCTGGGTATGCCCACCGGACACCAAGAGCGCCGCGAACGGCAACTTCGGACGCTCGTCGCCAATCAGCGGTGCCAGCAGGTGTGCTTCCATGTGATGCACCCCTAGCGCCGGGACATCCAGCGACCAAGCGAGTGAACGGCCGACTCCGGCACCCACCATGAGCGCCCCGATGAGGCCCGGCCCGGCCGTGTAGGCAACCGCATCGAGATCGCCTAGCCTCCGCCCGGCATTCGCCAAAACCTGTCGAATCAGCGGCAGGGTCTTGCGGATGTGGTCGCGCGATGCGAGCTCCGGCACGACGCCCCCGTAGCGCGCGTGCAGTTCCACTTGGCTATAGACGGAGTCGGCCACGAGACCCCGTTCGGAGTCATACAGCGCCACCCCTGTCTCATCGCAGGAAGTTTCGATGCCGAGAACAAGCATTGCTGCATCGTAACCCCTCGCCTTCCATGGCGGGAACTCGAAAAGGCGACTGCCCTCTCACCGCGACCGAATAACTGGACAATCGGCCATCGCTCCATCAATCTCACCGCCCTTCATGCACTTGACGGGAGTGGGACCGTGTCGTTGCACCAGCGTGCCTTGATCGCAAACCGGGGAGAGATCGCCATACGCATCGCCAAGGCGGCGGCGGGGCTTGGTATGGAGTCGGTCGCCGTTCATGCGCCCGTGGATGCCTTGTCGCTGCATTCGCGATTCGCCACCGAAGCGCGAGAGATTGGTGGCGGCAACGGTGCAGACCCCATCGGCGCCTATCTCGACGCCGACACGCTGGTGGCCGTCGCCAAGGACACGGGCTGCGATTGCGTCCATCCCGGCTATGGCTTCCTGTCGGAAAACGCTGCATTCGCCGAGGGCTGCGCCGCGGAAGGGATCGAGTTCGTGGGACCGCCGGCCAAGGCCCTGGCCCTCTTCGGCGACAAGGTGCGTTCCCGCGAACTCGCGCGTTCGGTTGGCGTGCCGGTGGTTCCGGGAAGCGATGCCGCGCTTTCGTCGCCGGAGCAAGCCGCCGAGGTCGCAGAATCCATCGGTTACCCCGTCATGCTGAAAGCCGCCGCTGGCGGCGGTGGGCGCGGGATGCGCGCGGTCGAATCCGCCGCTGAGATGGCCGAGGCATTTGCCCGCTGCCGCGGCGAAGCGGAGGCTGCATTCGGCAACGGCGCGCTGTTCGTGGAGCGCCTCGTGCGCCGCCCCCGACACATCGAAGTACAGGTGCTCGCCGATGCGAGCGGCAACGCCATCCACCTTTTCGAGCGCGATTGCTCGGTGCAGCTTCGCAACCAGAAGGTGGTGGAGATCGCCCCGGCACCGGGCCTCGATCCCGCGCTGCGCCAGCGCATGGCGGACGATGCAATCCGGCTGGTGCAAGCCGCCGGCTACGTCAATGCCGGCACCGTCGAGTTCCTCGTGCTGCCGGAATCTGGCGAGCACTTCTTCATCGAATGCAATCCCCGCATTCAGGTGGAGCACACGGTCACGGAACAGGTGATGGGCGTGGACTTGGTGGAGGCGCAGTTCCGTATCGCCGCCGGCGCCACGCTCGAGGAAATCGGCCTCGGCAGCCAGCTAGCGGTCGGCGAGCCAAGAGGCTTTGCCGTGCAGGCGCGTGTCGTGGCCCAAGGCGTCGGCACCATCGCCGCCTACAAGGAGCCGTCCGGTGTCGGCGTGCGCGTGGACGGCTGCGGTTATGCCGGCTACGCACCGCCGCCCCAGTTCGACCCACTGCTAGCCAAGGTGGTGGGTTCCTCCGGCTCCGCTGCCTCCTTCACCTCGGCGGTGGATCGCACGCTGCGGGCATTGGGGGAGTTTCAGGTGGCGGGCCTGCCCACCAACGTCGATCAGTTGCGCGCGATCCTCTCGCACGACGAACTGCGTGGCGGAGACGCCCGCACCAGCCTGCTCGCGGACCATCCGCAGTTGCTGAACGGGAGCGCGTCGGGGTTGCCGACCGGGGCGCCGCTTGAGCTCCTCAACCGACAGACTCCGTCGCTTAGCGGCACGGTAACGGCGGCGCAGCCCCCCACCCCCACGGCGGCCTCGCTGCAAGTGGCTTCAGGCGACCGCGGCGTGGAATGTCCCATGGCCAGCACGGTGGTGGAACTGCGCGTCGCAAAAGGCGACAGCGTGGCCATCGGCGATGTCCTGCTGATCGTCAGCGCCATGAAGATGGAGACGAACATCACGGCGCCATGCGCTGGCGAGATCGTCGGCATTCAGGAACTTGCGCCCGGCGACGCGGTGGGCGCGGGGCAAGTCGTCGCGGCCATCACACCCCTCGATGGCGACGCCGAAGCCGCAGCCTCCGCATCTGGAGCACAGACCTGGCAGCCGCTCTTGGACGAGGTGGCGACGCTTCAGTCCCTGGCCCTAAAACGCCTCGCGCCGGACTCGGACGAACCGGGCGTCGTGCGCCAGCGCAGCCGCGGCAAGCTCAACTGCAGGGAACGCATTGACCTGTTGCTCGACGACGGCTCCTTCCGCGAGGTGGGCAGCGTTACCGGGTTCGCCACCCACGATGAATACGGCGACATCGTGGCCTTCACCCCGGCCAACCATGTCGGCGGCTGGGGCACCATCGCCCGGCGCAGCGCCATTGTCTGCGCCGATGACTTCACCTCCCGCGGCGGCCATGCGGACGGCGCCATCGGCGCCAAGAGTGGCTACTTGGACCGGCTTTCCCTGGAGATGCGTTGCCCCTCCATCCGCCTGCTCGACGGCTCCTCCGGCGGCGGCAGTGTCGCCGCGATGGTTCCGCAGCAGAAGAAGGAGGGCGAAAGCAACGCCCAGGAAAGCAAGGGTGCTATCAAGGCGGGGCGGCCCCGCGTTGCAGGAGGCGGCGGTTCCTTCCTGCCCGGCCACCTCGGCAGCACCATGTACACCGAGCAGCTCAGCACCGTGCCGGTGGTGAACATGCTGCTTGGCAGTGTGGTGGGAATCGGCGCGGCCAAGGCCGTGCTCGGCCACTTCTCCGTGATGGTGCGCGACATCGCGCAGTTGTTCGTGGCCGGGCCGCCGGTGGTGAGCCATGCGATGGGTTACGACATCACCAAGGAAGACCTTGGCGACTGGCGCATCCACTGCACCAACGGCTCGGTGGACAACCTGGCCGAGTCCGAAGAAGAGGCAGCGGCAATGGTGCGACGTTTTCTGTCGTATTTGCCGTCGTCGGTCTATGAAACGCCGCCGGTGCTTGCCGACTCGGGCGATTCGCGCACGCGCCGCGAGGAAGAGCTCTTCCACCTGATTCCGCGCAAGCGCACCACCACCTTCAACATGCGCCGCGCAATTGAACTGATGGCGGACACCGGTTCCTTCTTCGAGATCGGAGCGCTCTGGGGCACGGATCAGATTGTGGGCCTCGCCCGCTTCAACGGCCATCCGGTGGGTGTCATCGCCTCGGACAGCCAGCACGTCAACGGGGGTGCGCTCACGGCCGACGGCTGCGACAAGCTCATCCGCCACCTCGACATGTGCGACCTGTTCCACCTGCCGGTCTTGAACCTGGTGGACAACCCCGGCTTCGCGGTGGGGCTCGAGCACGAGATGGCCGGCACCATCCGCAAGGGCGGCGAGTGGATGGTGGCGTTCTCGCAGGTGCGCACCCCCATCTTCACGGTGGTGATGCGGCGCAGCTTCGGCGTCGCCGGTAACAACTACGCGACGCCGCGGTCGCAGCCCTCCATGCGGGTGGCATGGCCAGCCGCCGACGTAGGCGGCATTCCACCGGAAGGCGGCATCGAAGCGGCCTACAAGCGGCAGCTGGCGGAAGCCGAGGACCCGGTCGCCCTTCGGGCCGAACTCGAGGCCCGCATCGAAAGCGTTCGCGGGCCACTCGGCCCCCTCTCGAAGTTCCAGATCGAAGAGATGATCGACCCCCGCGACACGCGCCGCCACATCTGCGACTGGGTGGACATGGCCTACCGTATCGTCAACCAACCAGGGCATCTGGCGCCCCGCCCCTTGCAGTTCCGTCCATAACCCCGCCAGGCAGGTCTCCGACGCGCCAGGAACCTGGATTGGCCGTAAGGGACGGGCTTGTACCGTCCCCTACCGCGTCCGTCGCAAGCGTGTTGACCAGGAGTCTTCTCGGGCGATGTCTGAAGGGCACGTGCGACATTCGCCCTTTGGCCAGCCGCAAGGTCGCTGCGCGGTTAGGTTTGTCGCATGCAGCCGCTCTGGACCATCTTTCCGGGTTTCTGCCCGCTTTGTCGCCGCACCTCCGGGCGGGCGATGGACCTGTGCGACCCGTGCGAGCGCGCCATGGTGGCGAACCGAGACGCTTGCCCGCTTTGCGCGACGCCAGGGCTCGGTCCCGATGTCTGCGCCGCCTGCATCGCCTCGCCGGAGCCGTGGGGGCTGGCAGTGGCGCCGTTTCTCTATGCCCCGCCGCTCAATCGACTCGTGCTCGGCCTCAAGAACGGCAACGGGCGGATGCAGGCGCGTGCGCTGGGTGCCTTGCTGGCGCCGGCGCTTTCGCGAGCGTACGCCGGACAAGCCCTACCCGATGCGCTGGTTCCCGTCCCGCTGACGTGGCGGCGTCGCCGCCAGCGTGGCTTCAACCAAGCCGCGTTGCTTAGCCGCGACATTTCGCGTCGCTTGGCCGTACCACTGGCCGGCGGCCGGCTGCGCCGCATTCGCGATGCCGCGCCCCAGCAAACGCTCTCGCGCAGCGCTCGCCAGCGCAACCTGCGCCGTGCCTTCTCCGCCTCAGGCATGTCCGGCACCGTGGCGATCGTTGACGACGTGATGACCACCGGGGCGACCTTGCGCGCGTGCACCAATGCGGTTCTGACGGCTGGCGCAACTGAAGTGCACGTTTGGGCTGTCGCCCGAACGGTGGAGGGGCTGCCTCAGGTGCGTTAGCGCTTGGGGGGCCGTGGGGGCGGGAAGGCAGAATGCCCTCCCTCCGGCTCAGTCGAGGCCGTCGTTCTTCACGAGTTGCTTGCCGAGCGCAAAGCCGGCTGCGGCAGCGGCGGGGTGGCGCGTCAGGGCGAAGGCTAGTGCACCGACGCCAATGCCGGCGCCCCAGGAGGCGAGCTGGGGGCTTTCCGCCTTGCCTGTGGCGGCGCGGGTGACGGTGTGTTCGCAGTTGTTGGTGAACAGGTTGTAGCCGCGCCGAGGTTGGGCTTCGGCGGCGTGGAGGGTGCGGAGGCGTTTGATGCGTTCCTGATGGCGAACGTGCATGGGTTGGCCTTGGCGGAATTCCGCCTCGGTAGAGACGTGCTCGCCGCGCAGGGGCGTGTTGTGAAGGATGCGGTCACCGCCCAAGGCGATGCCCTTGTGCATCACGAACCCCTTGCGACGGGCGACGATGTCGCCGGGGAGATAGCGCGCAACCATGCGTAGCCTCCTTCCGTAATCTCCTTATAGGTAGCGTGAGTAAAGCAGGTTTTGGGCCATTCAGGCGTGCGCTCCCGGAATCTCCATGCGTCATTTGGCCGTTGGCGGCCCTGCCACCCATGCAGGTGCGCGCCTTCGGCGGCGGCTGCGGGCGAATATCGCCAGCTATCGGCGAAACACGCCAGATGGTGGGCGGCGCCCTTTCGAGCCACTTCAGCGCGACACTCACCGGAGGCTCCCAAGCAAATAGTCCATTGCATCTTCGAGCCGTTGTTCGTCGCAGGCGTTGCATAGGCCCTTGGCGGGCATGGCGGGTGGCATGCCTACCACTACGTTGTCGAGCATAGCTTTCCTGTCTTTGGCGAGCCTCCCTTCCCAGCTCTCCGGGTCGCCGAACTTGGGCGCTCCCGCCACGCCGGCCTGGTGGCAGGAGAAGCAGTAACGTTCGTAGGTTTTCTTGCCGGGGTGCTCGGCCACGTCCTCGCCGCTGCAACCGACCAGCGCGAGTAGGCAGACCGCAAGCGCGCCCTTGCGGGCGCGTCGGCAGTTCGATTGCGCCAACTGCTGGCCTTCGTGCTCGCGTCCGCTCCCAGCTACGGCTAGGAACCAGCGCCGTTCTACGGTGCAGGCTCGTAGCGTCCACCGCCCGGGATTCCTCACCAGTCCATCTCCTGCCTTCAGGCGAAAATGTTGCGGATGATGAACGCCGAGAGCGCGGCTTGCACGAGGAAAATCACCACCACCGCCCCCGTCACCCAGTTCGCCGGTCGCACGCGGGTATCCATCCGCGTGCGTTGCAAGTACAGCGTGAGGAAGCTTTGCACCGGCAGCATGAACGCGCCGAACGTTGCGCCGAACACCACGAGGCCAATGGGCTCCGAATGCACCAGATAGATCGAGCAACTGATGATGGGCATGGCGATGATGTAGCCAAGAATCCAGCGCCGGCGTAGACGCAGGTTGCTGCGGGGGATGAAACCGAAGGTCACGAGCAGGTCAGGGAATGACCGCGACCCGGCGGCGATGCCAGACAGTACCGTGGAGAACAGGATGCAGAAGGCGCCGAAGCTGAAGAGCCAAAACGACCAAGGCCCCATCGTCTCCGTGTACATGCTCGCGAGCAAGGTGATGGTCTCCGTACCGGACGGTTCTACGCCTAGGCGGTGCAGCACGCCAGCGCCCAGCGCATAGAACGCGAGTGTGGCGCAGGTGAGGATGGCGAGCGTCACCCACACATCTGTCTGCACCACCCGAATCCAGCCCTTGGCGCGCTGCACCCAGCCCGGCTCGTTTGGATCGCCGCCGACGAAGTTGGGATAGCCCTTTTCCACGCACCAGTAGGTGTAGCCGGCGATCTCGCTCGAAGCGACACCGGTGGCACCGTACATGGCGATGGCCAGCACCGCGTATTCGAGCGGGAAGTCGAACGTCAACCCCGAAAGGATGTCCGCTCCCGTAGCACGAAACTCCGTGGCCTGCATCAGCGCGGCGGAGACGATGGTGGCGAGGGTGAAGCTAATCACCAGCACCATCATCACCTTCTCCAGTCGGGCGTATGCCCCGGTCCAGAGAATCAGCATCACCACGATTGCGGCAATAATCGTCGCTTGCGCACCATCCACGGGCAGCAGCAGGCCCAGTGCCTGTCCTGCGCCGCCGATGATGCCCCCTGCGGTGAGGAGCCCCGGCACGAAGCCGACCAGGCCCAGCCAAATGGGCCAAGCGATCGGCCCGTGGGGCCCCGGCAGCTTCCCCGGCATTCGGTTGAGGGCCCGTTGGTAGGTGTCGCCGCTGGTGACGACATAGCGTGCAAGCTCCGCCTGGATGAGCGATTTCACCCAGCACGAGAACAGCACCCACCACAGCAGCACGAAGCCCGCAGCCGCGCCGAGGCCCGCAGTGAGCAGGATTTCCCCGGAACCGACGATGGAGCCGGAGACGACGATTCCCGGGCCAAGGTTCCTTAGCCTTCCACGCAGCGTCGTAGGTGGCTCGCGCGTGCCGCCTTCCTGAATGGTGTATGGGTCATCGCTCACGTGGCGCCCGCATCAGCTTCGCGCCAGCGTGAAATCGTCGGCATCCAACCAGGCCGGGAAGTCCTCGCGATGGCGACGCAGTTCGTCGAGGTCCAGCGTCGCCGAAACCACCTGATCGCGGTCTGCGGCGGCGTGCAGCACGTCGCCATACCAGCCATAGACGCCGCTGCCGCCCCCATACGCTACTTCGTTGCCATCGACCCCAATGCGATTGACCGCAATGACGTAGCACTGGTTCTCCACCGCCCTGGCGCGGAGCAGCGCATCCCACGCGGACTGCCGGGCGGCGGGCCAGTTCGCGACGCAGATGATCGCATCGAAGTCCGGCACGCCTTGGCTGACGCGGTTGCGCATCCACACCGGAAAGCGCAGGTCGTAGCACACCACCGGCAGGAAACGCCAATCGCCAAGGCGGACGATCACGCGTTCCGCGCCCGGAGCGTAGTGCTTGTGCTCATCGGCCATGCGGAACGGATGCCGCTTGTCGTAGTGAACGAGTGCCTCCCCGGGGCGCGCCCACAGGAAGCGGTTGAAGCAACGTCCTCCATCGGCGATGGCAACGCTGCCAGCCAGGGTGATCGCCCGTTCGGCGGCTGTCTCGGACATCCAGCGCACCGTATCACCGGCCATCGTTTCGCACATCTCGCGCGCGCTCATGGTGAAACCGGTGCTGAACATCTCCGGCAGCACGGCGAGGTCGCCGCCCGACACCGCATCAAGGCGTTCGTCGAACAGCCTCCGATTGGCTGCAGGGTCGTGCCAATGCAGTGCCGTCTGCACCAGATGCACATCAAGTGTCGACACATCCCCTCCCTTGTATCTGCCGCTACAGCTCGCTCAGGATTTGTGCAGCCTGCGCCAAGGTCGAATCGTCCTTGGCGAAGCAGAAACGCAAAAAGCGTTGCTCCGGCGGCTCGGCATAGAAGATGGAAACCGGAATCGACGCCACCTTGTGCTCCACGGTCCAGCGCCGGGCAAGGTCGGCGTCGTGCTCGTTCGTGATCGCGCCGTAGTCGAGGAGTTGAAAGAAGGTGCCCTTCGATGGCTGCAAGCGGAATCGGGATTCGCCGAGCAACTCGCAGAAGAGGTCGCGCTTGGCCTGGTAGAAGGCCGGCAACTCCTCGTGGTGTTCCGGACATTCGACGAGGAAATCGGCAATGCCGTGCTGCAAGGGCGTGGGCGTGGTGAAGTTGACGAACTGGTGGATGCGCCGAAACTCCGCCGAGAGGGGCGCCGGCGCCACACAATAGCCCACCTTCCAGCCGGTGGTGTGGTTGGTCTTGCCAAACGAGGAGACGACGAAGCAGCGCTCGAAGAGGTCGGGATAGCGAACCAGGCTTTCGTGGCGGCGGCCGTCGAAGACGATGTGCTCATACACCTCGTCGGAGACGACGTAGATGTCGCGGTCACCGATTGCGGCGCGGAGCCCCTCTATGTCGCTCTCGTCCCACGCCGCGCCGGTGGGGTTGTGCGGGGAGTTGACGATCAAGAGCCGGGTTCGCTCGCTGATGGCATCGGCTACCCGATCCCAGTCGACGTGGAAATCCGGTGCAGACAGCGGCAGATGCCGGCAAGTTCCGCCAGCCAAGGTCACCGCCGGCTCATAGGAGTCGTAGCAAGGATCGAAGACGATGGCCTCGTCTCCGGCACGAATCACCGCATGGATGGCGCAGAAGAGCGCTTCGGTGGCGCCGGACGAAACCGTGACCTCGGTTTCCGAATCCACCTTGGTGCCGTATTGCACCGCCACCTTGTCGGCGATGGCTGCCCTGAGCGGCTCGATGCCGCTCATCGGCGGATACTGGTTGTAGCCAGCCACGATGTAGTGGTTGACGCGTTCCAAGAGCTTAGGCGGCGCCCCGAAGTCCGGATAGCCCTGGGAGAGGTTGATGGCGCCTTCGTCGGCAGCAAGCTTCGACATGATCGTGAAGATCGTCGTGCCCACCGCCGGCAGCTTGCTCTGAAGTGGCAATGGCCAAGCCCACGGAAAGTCCCCGCCATTGTGGCACATGTACCTTTCGGCCCGTCCCCTGCGAACTGCGTACCCCATAGGGGCGGGGCTTGTCACCGCCCGTGATGAACGCACCGACGGACTGGGCACGGGACAGGCCCGTCCCCACGACTGCGTTTCCACGGCGCAGCCTTCTAGGACTTGCGCGAGCATCCCCGCTCGCGCAATGCTCCGGCAACACAGCACAACCGGAGCGCCACATGCCCCTCGTCGATGCCATCGAACAGCAGAAGGAAGAGCTCACCCGTTGGCGCCGGGACATCCATGCCCATCCCGAACTCGGCTTCGAGGAGCACCGCACCTCCGAGTTCGTCGCCGCCAAGCTCGAGGAGTTCGGCGTCCAGGTGCATCGGGGCATCGGCGGCACCGGGGTGGTTGGCGTGCTACGCGTCGGCAACGAGACCAAGTCGATTGGCCTGCGCGCCGACATGGACGCCCTGCCCATCCTCGAGGAAAACACCTTCGACCATCGCTCTCGCCACGACGGCCACATGCACGCCTGCGGTCACGACGGCCATACCGTGATGCTGCTCGGTGCGGCCAAGTATCTCTCCGAGACCCGCAACTTCCGCGGCCAGGTGAACTTCATCTTCCAGCCCGCGGAAGAAGGCATTGGCGGTGCCAAGGCGATGGTGGAGGACGGACTCTTTCGTGACTTCCCCTGCGACATCCTGTTCGCCATGCACAACGCGCCGGGAATGCCGGTGGGCAGCTTTGGCGTGAAGAAAGGCGTCGTCACCGCTGCCGGCGCCTTCTTCGACATCGAGATCAAGGGCCGAGGCGCTCACGGCGCCTATCCGCAGCACGGCGTGGACCCCGTCGTGGTGGGGGCGCAGATGGTGAACGCCATCCAGAGCATCGTCTCGCGCAACGTCGGCCCCACCGAGGCGGCGGTGGTCTCCATCACCCAGTTCCACGCCGGCGATGCCTACAACGTCATCCCCGCCAGCGCTCACCTTTCCGGCACCGCGCGCACCTTCTCGAAGTCCGTCATGGAGCGCGTGCAGGAACGCATGACCGAACTTGCCGAAACCGTGGCCGCCGGCTTCGGCGCCACGGCAGAAGTGGACTTCCGCACCATCTTCCATCCCGTGGTGAACGACGAAAACGCCGCCGAAATCGCGGGGCAAGTCTGTGACGGTCTCGTCGGATCAGACAACGTCCGTCGCGACCTCTCCGCCGGCACCGGCTCCGAGGATTTCTCCTTCATGCTCGAGGAAGTCCCCGGCTGCTACCTCCTGATCGGCAACAGCGACGACGACCACCAACGCCCCGTGCACAACCCCGGCTACGACTTCAACGACCTGGCCCTATCGGGCGGCGCCAGCTTTTTCGCCAAGGTGGTGGAACGCCATCTGGAAGCCGAGTAGTCGATGAGTCGTGCCGCCGACAACCATGGCAACGCAGACGCGCCCTGGACATGGCCCGAAGAACGCTGGCGCCCCGTGGTGGAGAAAGTGCGCGCCGGACGGTCGCTCAAGCCCGCCGCATGGCCCGGGGGCGCCCAATGCGCGGTGGCGCTTTCCTTCGACTCCGACCATGAAACCCTCACCCTGCGCACCGGCGAAGGCTCCCCCGGCCGGCTGAGCCAGGGTCAGTACGGTGCCCGTGCCGGCGTTCCGCGAATCTTGCGGCTGCTCGATCGCTACGACGTGCCGGCCACGTTTTTCGTGCCTGCCGTCATCGCCATGCTGCATCCGGACGAACAGCGCGCCGTGATTGGCGACGGCCACGAGATCGGCATTCACTCCTGGATCCACGAGCGCAACTCCACCCTCCCCCCGGCACAAGAACGCGAATTGCAGATGCGTGCCGCCGACAAGCTCGAAGAAATCACGGGTCAGCGCCCCGTCGGCATTCGCACGGCCTCATGGGATTTCTCGCCCCACACGTTGGCCATCACCCGCGAGATGGGGCTCCTGTACGACTCGTCCCTCATGGCCGACGACGACCCCTACGAACTCGTCGAAGACGGCGAGCCTACCGGAGTCGTCGAACTCCCTGTGGAGTGGATCCGCGACGACTACCCCTACTGGGCGATGGACCGCTTCGGCGTCCTCCGCCCCACCGCTCCGCCCTCAGGAGTGCTCGAAGTATTCCGCCGTGAGTTCGACGGCGCCTACACGGAAGGCGGCCTGTTCCTGCTAACCATGCACCCGCACATCACCGGCCACCGCTCCCGCATTCAGGTGCTCGAGGAACTCGTCCGCCACATCCGCTCGCACTCCGGCGTCTGGTTCGCCACCCACGCGGAAGTTGCGTCCTACTGCCGCGAGCAAGCAAGCATGTAATGCCCTGCACGTCACGTCCTACTGGGCGAGCGTCTCGGAGGGAGCCTTCATGTTGTCAAGGCGGTTTCGGTGATTTGGTGTTTCGGGTCGCGGAGTGTCCCAGGCGCCCTTGGTGCCTGTCGCCGTTTCGTCGGGTCGCGCACCGCGTCAAGCCGCTGGCGCGGCTGCTCCGCTTCGCTGCGCCCCTTCGGGTGACCCGGCGCGCGACCCGACGAAGGGTTGGGCTGCGGCCGAAAGCGGGGCTTTCGGCCTTCGCCGCAAGCGGCGGGAGGGGCGGCTCAGCCGGCGTCGTCGGCGGCGCGGGGCGCCTGCGGGGTCCACAGGCGGTCGTCGCGGAGCAGGGCGTTGGCGAGAGTCACGAGCTTGCGCATGACCGCCGTCAGCGCCACCTTCGGGGGCTTGCCGCGGCCCACCAGGCGACTGTAGACGGCCTTGATGTCGGGGTTGTGGCGGATGGCCGACAGCGCCGCCATGTAGAGCTGGCGCCGCGGCCGCGCCCGGCCGCCGATGAAGCGCCTGCCGGCCCACTGGCCGCTCTCGCGCGTCCACGGCGCCAGCCCGGCCAGGCTCGCCGCCTCGCCGTGGCCGACTGCGCCGAGTTCCGGCATCTCCGCCAGCAGCGTCGCCGCCGTCACCCGGCCGATGCCGGCGATCGACGACAGCACCTCGGCGCGGTGCGACAGTTCCGCGTCGGACCGCGTCAGCTCGCGGATGCGGGCCTCCACCGCCTTCACCTGCCGCGCCACCTGCCGCAGCCGGTTGCGGTGCTGGTGCCGCAGCAGCGCGCTGCGCGACTGGTGCAGGCGGTTCCGCGCCCGCGTCCGATCCCGCATCAGCGCGTCCCGCGCCGACACCAGCTCCTCCAGCTCCGGAAGCGGCTCCCGCCGCGCCCGAACGCGGCGAAGCGCCAGCGTCGCGCCCATCAGCGCCAGCACCTTGGCGTCCACCTTGTCGGTCTTCGCCAGACGACCCGCCGCCTTCGCGAACAGCCGCGCCCGCAGCGGGTTCACCTCCGCCAGCGGAAGACGCTCCGCAAGGCGCGCCTCCAGCTCCCGGTGCAGGCGGCCGGTGGACTCGTACACCACCCGGTGCGCCGAGTCGCCGACCCACCGCGCCAGTTCCTCGATCCCCTGGGCGTCGTTGGCGAAGCGCCTCGACTCCCCGGTCGACAGACGGTGCGCGTCCAGGCTCGCCTTCGAGACGTCCACGCCCACCGCGTCCAGCCTGCTACCATCGTTCGTGCTTTCCATTGGCTCCTGTCCTTGTCTTCGGGCCTCGATGCCCATGCCTTCATTCAGGACCTTTCGGAAAGTGCGGCGGCGATCCGGCTCCCTCGCGGCCCTCGATGGCCTGGGCGTTCACGATCCGCCGCCACACCACCGCCGGCTCACACCGGCGGTGGTGAACCCCCTGAACGTGAGTTCACCGGGACATTTCTAACAGACAAGGGCGTCCCGCCCTCCAAAGCGTGCCGAAGGCACGCACGCAGCGGAGCCGGCCAACGCCAACGCAGCCGGCGTTTCCAGACAACACCAACGAAGCGTCGGCCCGAACTGGGGCCGGAAGTCAGATGCCGAGATTCAGCAGGTTGTAGTTCTTCAGCACCGTCTGCCGGGTCTCGTCACTCCAGCGGTTCTCGGCTTCCTCGCCCGCAAGGGGTAGGTAGCGGTATGGCACTTCTTCGGGGAACCGTTGCGCCCTGGCGTCGATGGCGAGCCCAATCACCCGCGAGCGTTGGTGGATGCGGGTTTCGTCGTACACCACCGCCTCGCCATTGGGCCGCCGCTTCGCCACATTCAGCACCGCATCGCGGCGGTGGAAGCCGAAGACGATGGAGACGCGGCGGTCTTGCGAGGTGTTGGCAAACGACCCGTGCAACGCCTGACGGTTGCAGATGGCGATGTCGCCGGGTTCGCACAACATCGGCACCGCGTCTGGCAGGCGGTCGCTGCCGCACGCCTTCACCTTCGCCTTGATGTCGATCTTGCCCTGCTTGTGGCTGCCCGGCACCACCCAAAGCGCGTTTTCCGGAGTGGTTCGGCAAAGCTGCGCCATGAAGTTGAAGCCGTGGATGCCCTCGTCCCACCGCGGATGGTTCCAATGCGTGGTGCCGTCCTGATGCCATGCCACCGAGGTGCCGAGGCCCGGCTCCTTGATCCAGATGGAGTCGCCGAACGGCGCGAAGTCCTCGCCGTTGATGGCTTCCGTCACCTTGAGCAGTTGCGGATGGCCGTATAGGCGCAGGCACGAATCCATCACTTGCAGGATGCTGTTGATGAAGTAGACGGTGTGGGCTGGCGCGTCTTCGGCTGGCTTCGGTTCCGACATCTTGGCCGGATGGCGGCCGTAGTTCGCATCGGTGCCGCCGTAGGGGTCGGAAAGCGGCTTGCCGAAGGAAAACACCGGCGTCGTGAACGCGTCGCCGAATGCGGTGCGTCCGTGGCGGTCGAGTCCTGCGTCTGGCGCGACCGGTGCTCGATCGAGGAGGTCCGCGAGTTCCAAGCGCAAGTCGCCAAGCTCCTCGCCGCCTAGCACACCCTCCAAGACGTAGAAGCCATGTTCCCAGTAGGAAGCCAGCACCTCGGGATGCAGGGTGCCGTCGTCAGCGAAGCGCAACGGCCCGCGATTTCCGAGCGAATGGGCCCGTTCCTCACCTGCGCGAAAGTAGCCGCGCGCCCTTGCGGGCGCGTTGGCGGTTCGCTCTGCGAACTGCTTTACGCTCACCACCGCCTACACACTCGCTTGCGGCCGCTGGCCTGGCCGTTCGGGCAGCGCCTCCACCATCGCCTGGATGTGGTCGATGGTCGTGCCGCAGCAGCCGCCGATGATCTGCACGCCTTGCTCCACCCACGTTCGGCAATGGCGTGCGAAATCGTCCGGCGCAACGGCCATGGCGCCTTGCGTCACGGCATCGAAGCCGAGCGCTTCGGGATACGCCATCACCGGGCCGCCCCAGCGCTCGAACAAGACATCCAGCCCGGGCGTCGTGGAATGAAAGGAGCTGTGCATGATGCCAACCGCTTGCGGCCCGAGACCGCAGAGCCTGTCGATGATGGTCTCCAACGGCTCCGTGGGTCCCTGCTTGAAATCCTGAGGCAAGTTGTGGCGCTCTTCAGCAGCCATGTCCCAGCCGATCATCTTGCCGTCGGGCGCCCGACTGGTGCTGATGCCCACCCACACCGGCAATCCCGTGGCCACCGCCGCCTCCATGAGCCGGATCGAGTGCGTCGTCTCCTGCATCATCTCGAGCAGCAACAGGTCGCAGCCCGCCTCGGCCAGCGCCTCTGCCATCTCCTGGTAGTTCCGAGCTTCCTGCTCCGGCGATGGGAGAAATGCCGGATCGGCCATGATGGTTCCAGGCACCCAGGCGATGGTGTTGGACAGGGAACCGGCTATCGCCACGGGCCGCCCCGGCGCAACGCGATCCAGCGCTTCCCGCGCCAGCTCCACCCCGCGTCGCGTTATGGCCGCCGACTCGTCGCCAAGGCCCACCGCATCGAGCACGTGCCGGCAGGTGGCGAAGGTGTTGGCGGTGATCACATCGGCACCGGCTTCGAGGTACGACTCGTGCACCCGCCGCACCGTATCGGGATGCGTGCGACTCGCCATCCCGCACCACGCCGCACCGTCCAGCCGCCCCGCGTGCCGCTCGATCTCGGAGCCGATGGCGCCATCGAGGACGATGAGGTCGCCATCGGCAAGCTTCTGGTCGAGAATCATCGGACGCTTGCTCCCTGCCGTCCTGCGGCAATCTTACGCCTTGCGAGCCAAGGAGGACTCGACGATACGAGGGCGTTTTGGGGCGAGGGCGAGACGCCTCGCCCCCCAGGGCCCTCGCCCCCGAAGGGACCGTCATCCGGCCGCCAGCTTCCGGCGATACCAGTTGAGATACGTCCCCATGTGTTTCGCGAATGCATCGGTTTCGCTGAGTCGCAGCATGTGTGCATACGCCTTGGGATGCTCGGCGTTACCCGCGCGGCTGACGAGCGGCAGGCCGGCCTTGGTGAGCTCGTCTTCATAGTGCCCTTCGCGCAGAAACTGGGCGAAGTCGCACACGAACGAGATGTCGGCGATGCTCAACTCGTCGCCAACAAGATACGCCGTGCGTCCAAGCGCGCTCTCGACGCCGGCAAGATAGAACTCGTAGGCAGCAGCCATCCGCTCGTGCGTGGCGGCATCCGGCTCGCGCATCCCCAGCAGATACACCTGCGCTTCCCGCGCAAACACGAGATTCGCGTCGAGAAAGCTGTCGATCCTCGAAGCCTCGTAGTCATCGCGCCCATACAGCGAGCGAGCGACCGCCCCCTGTCGGGCAACGGCGCGCAGAATGCTGTTCGACTCGAAGATGCCCACCTCGCCACCCGGGCTGAACGCCGCCGGCACCGTTCCGAACGGATGCGCGGCGAGGAAGGCATCGGTCTTGAACAACGTCCCCGAAAAGCCCCGACGCCCTATCCGCGCGTGCGGGCTGTCCGCCGTGCGTTCCCGCTCATCGAGCGGTCGCGCCTCGTAATCCCAAAGCCACGAGCCGAGATTCGCCCCTTTGTCGCCGCTCACCTCCACTTCGACGCCGCAGAGATCCGCCGCAATCAAAGCCTTCCACACCCGCGGGTTCGGCAGATACGAGAAAACTCTCAAAACCGGTGCTGCCACTTCGTTTCTCCCTGCAATTGACTCGGCTGCTCCGGGAGACTGCCGACCCGCCCTTCAGGGCGCGCCACCAGCCTGTCGGACTTGGCGCGGGCCTTCGGAGGGAGCCTTCATGTTGTCAAGGCGGTTTCGGTGATTGGTGTTTCGGGTCGCGGAGTGTCCCAGGCGCCCTTGGTGCCTGTCGCCGTTTCGTCGGGTCGCGCACCGCGTCAAGCCGCTGGCGCGGCTGCTCCGCTTCGCTGCGCCCCTTCGGGTGACCCGGCGCGCGACCCGACGAAGGGTTGGGCTGCGGCCCAAAGCGGGGCTTTCGGCCTTCGCCGCAAGCGGCGGGAGGGGCGGCTCAGCCGGCGTCGTCGGCGGCGCGGGGCGCCTGCGGGGTCCACAGGCGGTCGTCGCGGAGCAGGGCGTTGGCGAGAGTCACGAGCTTGCGCATGACCGCCGTCAGCGCCACCTTCGGGGGCTTGCCGCGGCCCACCAGGCGACTGTAGACGGCCTTGATGTCGGGGTTGTGGCGGATGGCCGACAGCCCCGCCAGGCTCGCCGCCTCGCCGTGGCCGACTGCGCCGAGTTCCGGCATCTCCGCCAGCAGCGTCGCCGCCGTCACCCGGCCGATGCCGGCGATCGACGACAGCACCTCGGCGCGGTGCGACAGTTCCGCGTCGGACCGCGTCAGCTCGCGGATGCGGGCCTCCACCGCCTTCACCTGCCGCGCCACCTGCCGCAGCCGGTTGCGGTGCTGGTGCCGCAGCAGCGCGCTGCGCGACTGGTGCAGGCGGTTCCGCGCCCGCGTCCGATCCCGCATCAGCGCGTCCCGCGCCGACACCAGCTCCTCCAGCTCCGGAAGCGGCTCCCGCCGCGCCCGAACGCGGCGAAGCGCCAGCGTCGCGCCCATCAGCGCCAGCACCTTGGCGTCCACCTTGTCGGTCTTCGCCAGACGACCCGCCGCCTTCGCGAACAGCCGCGCCCGCAGCGGGTTCACCTCCGCCAGCGGAAGACGCTCCGCAAGGCGCGCCTCCAGCTCCCGGTGCAGGCGGCCGGTGGACTCGTACACCACCCGGTGCGCCGAGTCGCCGACCCACCGCGCCAGTTCCTCGATCCCCTGGGCGTCGTTGGCGAAGCGCCTCGACTCCCCGGTCGACAGACGGTGCGTGTCCAGGCTCGCCTTCGAGACGTCCACGCCCACCGCGTCCAGCCTGCTACCATCGTTCGTGCTTTCCATTGGCTCCTGTCCTTGTCTACGGGCCTCGATGCCCATGCCTTCATTCAGGACCTTTCGGAAAGTGCGGCGGCGATCCGGCTCCCTCGCGGCCCTCGATGGCCTGGGCGTTCACGATCCGCCGCCACACCACCGCCGGCTCACACCGGCGGTGGTGAACCCCCTGAACGTGAGTTCACCGGGACATTTCTAACAGACAAGGGCGTCCCGCCCTCCAAGCGTGCCGAAGGCGCGCACGCAGCAGAGCGGGCGAAGGCCACCGCAACATGCGTCCCAGACAGTGCCAACAAAGCGCCAGCCTCAAACGACGCCACCAACGCGAGGAGCCTATCGGACATGGCCGGTGCTTCTGGAGGGACGCCCTCCCTCCGAATCCCCCGTTCCCCTTGATGTCCTGGCACTAGGGCGGCTTCCAGATGCTCGCCGGGAACTTCGTCGCTGCAAGGCCGCGTGCTTCGAGCTGCGCCAACTCCGCTTCGCTGTAGCCGAGCAAGTCGCAGTAGATTTCGCGGTTGTGCTCGCCGAGCCGTGCCGGCGGAGCGCGCAAGGCGTTGGGGGTGTGCTTCATGCGAAAGGTCAGGCCCGGATAGCGGAACGGCTTGCCTTCGTCCGCAGTGGGCAGGGCCTCGAAGAACCCGCGATCCTGCAGATGCTTGTCGCTGAGCGCCTCGACGGCGTTGCGGGTTGGTGCGGCGCAAACGCCCGCTCGTTGCAGTTCATGAAACAAGGCCTCCTTGTCCCGGGAACTGCACGCGGCGCTAAGCTCGGCGTCCAGCGTTGCGACCTGTTGGCGTCGTGCGGCGGCTGATGCGAAGCGCTCGTCCGTCGCCAGCTCGGACGCCCCGAGCACGTCGCAGAGCGCGGCGAACTCGGCGTCGGTTGCGACATCGATGGCGATCCAGTCGTCGTCCCCTCGGCATGGGTACACGTTGTGCGGCGCGTGGTGACGGTGCGCGTTGCCTTGCGGCGGCGTGTCGCGGCCGTTCATGGTCGCGTCCATGATGAACTCGCCAAGCACCGGCAGAAAACCCTCGGTCAGCGGCTGTTCGATGAGTTGGCCCTTGCCGGTGCGCTGGCGATGGCGCAGCGCCAGCATGACGGCAAACGCGCCTTGCACGCCGGAGATGCCATCGCTGGCAAGCGACTCGCTCAACACCTCCGGGCCGGCATCGGGATAGCCGCGCAGCAGGGTGTGCCCCACCATCGCCTCCACGTGCAGGCCAAAGGCGCGGAAGTCCCGGTACGGGCCGTCCAAGGCAAATGCCGGCATACGCAGCATGATGAGTCGGGGATTCACCTGGGCAAGCGCCTCATAGTCGAGGCCGGCCTTGGCAATCGTCTCGGGGACGTTGTTCTCCACCAGCACGTCGCATTCCGCCGCCAGCTTCAGCACGGCTTCCCGACCTTCGGGCGTCATGATGTCGCAGGTCATGGAGCGCTTGTTGCGGGCGTGGGAGTTGAACGAGGCACTGCGGTTCCACGGGTCCGCGCCGGGGTCGCCATCTGGATAGCCCACCGGAGCGCCGCGTTCAACCAGCTCGCGAACGCGCGCCGGGGTCGGCACCTGCTCCATCCCGCGCGTGAACGGCTGCACCCGATTCGCCGGCTCGATGCGGATCACGTCAGCGCCCCACTCGGCGAGCAGTTGCGTAACGTGCGGGCCGGCCCAGACCACGGTGATCTCTGCAACGCGGATACCTTCGAGGGGCAACGGCTGGTCTTCGCTCTGCGCCGTAGTCGTCCGACCGTCACCGCGAAGAGGCAAAGCCGCCCCATCGTGTTCGTTCAGGAGCGGCGCACGCGCAGGCGTCGCGCGCGATGCCGCCGACATCTTGAACGGCCGTCCAGGATAGGTGAGACGCCCAGCGACGGGATGTTCCAACTCGTCCCAGGCGCCGCGCTGGCGATAGTGCGGATCGTCCACCACGTCGGCAATGGTGTTGAACGTGCCAGCCAGCAATCCGTGCGCCTGGGCTTCTTGCATGGCTTCGCGCTTCGGCCGCTCTGCCAGCCAGTCGGAGTAGAGGCGTTCAAGCATCTCTTGGTGTGCGGGATCGATGTGCAGCGGGTCCACCTGATCGGCCTCCGGCGCACCGATCATCGCCAAGAGCCGCGGCAGTCGCTTGACGCCGGCACCCATGATGTTGATGTAACCGTCGGCACAGCGGCGCACGCCAATACCCAGCGCTCGCCTGACGTCGGCCAGCCGACCACCGCAGTGGCCGGTGTAGGCCGCGATGGTCAGTTGGATGCTGCGCCGGTCTCGGCACCCTGCTTGGCATTCGAAAACGGACAGGTCGATCCAGTCGCCATGACCGGTCCTCTCGGCCCGCGACAGCGCCATCGTCGTCGCCAACGCCGCCGTTAGCCCCGCGTGGTACAGCGCGTAATGGCCGCCAAGCTTCAGCGGCTCGCGCTCGGCATGGCCATTGCTCACGAGAGGGCCGCCGATGGCTTGGAGGGTCAGTTCAGAAGCTCGGTAGTCGCGGTATGGACCGGTCTGACCGAAGGGCGTGATGGAGGCCATCACCAGTCCGGGATTGGTGTCGGCAAGCGCCTCGAAGCCCCAGCCCCAGCGCTCGGCCTCGCCCGGAGCGAAATCCTCGATCAGCACGTCCGCACCAACCGCCAGATCGCGAATCCGGCCTGCGTCAGCCTCGGCGTCTAGCACAACCGATCGCTTGTTGCGGTTGAGGTGCAAGAACAGGCCAGATCGCTCCGGATGCGGATCATCGTTCGGGAACGGGCCGAAGCCGCGGCTCGGGTCTCCCCCCGCAGGCTCAACCTTCACCACATCCGCCCCGAACTGCGCAAGCAGATAGCTGGCATAGGGACCGGCGACATGGCGGCTCAAGTCCACCACGCGCACACCGTGAAGCGGCGTGTTCGATGCAGCGTCGGGCATGGCGCTAGTCTTGCACGAAAGGCGAACGCCATGGGCATTCGCATCATTGGGGGGTTAGGTCAGATCCCAGCCCGGCAGTTTCGCCGCCTGTTGCACCCACCGCGTCATCTGCGCTTCGTCGAGGTCGCCCTCGCGGATGTCGATCCAGCGCGAGTCTTGGTCCTTGCCCTTGCTGCCCCCCGGCGGCACCGGATCGAGCGACGAACCCTTGAAGAACGTGACTTTCACATAGCGAGTGAATACGTGGTAGCTCAGAAACCAGCCCTGAGCTGCCACACCATAGAAGGGCGAGTTCCACCGCACCGCCTTGCGCACATCCGGCACTGCACGAACGATGAGCGCGTCCAAGGCGGTGCCGGTGTCGCGCTTCCATTCCGGCATGGCCGCTATGTACGCTTGTACCGGCGCATCCCCATCCCCCTTCGGGATCTGCGGATTGCCTCCGCTCAGAAGCACTGGCTTCGAGGCCAATGTCGCGCCAGACTTGCCTGCCGTTGTCTTTGCCACGGCTCACCCCGCCAATCTGAACAGGGAGGGAAGTGTAAGACTCTCGGGCAACGGCACTCGACCCGCGCAACGCGCCGGAGGTGTTCGCCGAGGAGGGCATCGCTTGCGATTTCCCGTGCGTGTCGGCTCGAGCGAGGGCAGAATGCTTCGCCCCGCGACCTTGCCACAGTCCCGTCTCGCCGGTGGCCCGTGGGCGTGACCAACAACAGACCAGCCGGTGTCCAACATGAGCATCCGTACATCACGCCCTTTCTCGCCACAGTTCTTGGGCGACCTAGTCGCTTTCTGTGCCAGCAACGCCTGCCGCCGGCCAGAAGCGACGTACCTGCGCCCAGGCGATGTCGTCTGGCGACTGCCTTTGCATCGCTTCGCAACGCTTGCGGAAGTTCCGTGGCTGCGGCTCTGGTTCGATGCCCACGGCGTCGCCGGCTACGCCTGGTTGCAACCCCCAACCGGGGTGGAACTCGATCTGCGCGCCGACCTCGCTTGGAACGGTGAAACTGGCATCGCCATGCTCGACTGGGTCGAAGCGATGCGCCGGCAGGCCCCAGCCGCCTACCCGTGGCTGGTCGATTTGGAGAACATGGAGCAGTGGGCCGCTCGCGAACCGGCCAAGTCACCCCGTCCCGGCCGTTGGCTGACCATCCCAGCGAACGAGAACGATGCCGGCCGCCTCGCCGCTCTGCATGGCCGTGGCTACCAGCGCACGAAGCACCACGCCGTCCTCTACGCGCGCGACCTCGCCCAACCAATGCCATCGCCGAAACTCCCCACCCAATACCGAATCCGGCACACAACCACGGCCGACATCGCCGAGCGCGTAGCCGTGCATCGCGATGCTTGGGTGGGAAGCTCTTGGACCGTCGAGCGCTACGAAGCCCTGAGTGCCGCTCCCGTCTACGACGAAACACTCGATCTGGTAGTCGAAGACGACACGGGCCATTTCGCCGCCTGCTGCATCTGCTGGGCCGACCCCACCTCCTGCTCCGGCAGCTTCGAACCGGTGGGCACCCGCCCCGCCTTCCGCGGCCGAGGCATCACCCGAGAACTCATCCACGAAGGATTCCGCCGCCTGGCGGCCAAAGGCATGACCACTGCCCATACAGAAACCCCAGGCTTCAACACCCCCGCCCAAGCCCTCTACGAGTCGAGCGGCTTCGAACGGGCGGGCACGCGGTGGACTTTCATGAAGCAGCTTGACGCCGATCCCGGATAAGAGGCGACGTGCTCTGGAGGGAGGCAGACACTCGGATTCCAACGGGCTCTCGTGGGGGCGAGGCTTGTCCTCGCGCGTGGTTCGGGGCATCGAGACGCTTCCGTTCCATCGACACGAGCGACAGGGCCGCAACTACGGGCACGCGTCTCGGGTTTCCTTTCCAGGGCTAACGCATGGCCAAGGCTCGGCTGGTAGCATCGGCGAAGGAACTTGGTTGGGGAATCGGCGATGGCTGAGGCGGAGGTGGTGGATCGGGCCGGTGTTTACAACACGCGTCCGGTCGGCCCGGATGACGTGTCTGACGAGCTGCGGCCTCGCATTGAAGAGCTTGATCTCTGGGGCGTCATCGAAGACCTGAAGGAGCACGGCTATGCGGTGATCCGTGATGCCGCGCCGCCCGAACTGATGGACGAGTTGCGCGAGGCGATTCACTCCCTGTCGAAGCCGTCGGACACCAAGGCGACGGGTATCGCAGGCTCTGCGCCATTGCTGCTTGGCCGGCATCCCGCCATTGATCAAGTTGCCACCTTGCCCAAGGTGATGGCCATCGCCGAATTCAGTTGCGGCAAGGCCGTGCGCGCCGGGCGCTTCGTCGGCAGCATCAAGCACTCGTTCGAGGGGGAGGGCGACGGTGCTTTGCCCCTGCACGCCGACCAGAACTGGCTACCTGTGCCGTTTCCCGAACACAACTGCGTGATGACGTTTTGCTTCGCCTGCGAGGGAATGACGGAGGCCGGCGGCTCCACCTGCGTCGTGCCGGGCTCGCACCGCTTGCGCCGCCCACCCACGCCCGAGGAAACCAAAACCTCCAAGACCGTCGCCATCGAGACCGACAAGGGCGATGTCGCCGTTTGGGACGGCTCTGTCTGGCACGGCTCCTACGCGCGCCGGACTCCCGGCACCCGAACGGTGCTCCACGCGACATACCAGCGGCTATACACACAGCCGATCGACGACTTCACCTATCTCTTGCAGGACGACGAATACATGGCAACCGCACCGGAAGGGATGCGCCAGCTCCTAGGCGCCGACCTCTTCTTCCACACCGCGACCCCGGAGCGCGACGTCGACATGCGCAAGTTCATGTACGCAGCCGCTGCATCGAAGATCTGACGGACCGAAAGCGCACCATCCCGTTCGCACACGCCGACAAGCGCGGACATGGAACCGCGCTGCCTGAGGACCGTTGGAGGCGCTTGGTCGTAGGGGACGAGTTCGTGGTGCGCCGCTTAGCCACATCCGACTTGATCAGACGTCGCTGGCAGGGTGTTAGGTCGGCTTTGGCTGGGGCAATAAACGCTGTCCGAAGGCAACGGTTCTTGTGGCGCTAGGTTGCATTCCGAGGCCAGTGGCAGCAATGCTGCCCGAGCGTTCGCGTCGATGAAGCGCATGGGCTTTAAGTCTCTAGGTCGCATCTACATCGCCACCTGGCCCTACGTCCTTGCGCAGATCGCGCACTTCCTCGCCCTCCTCGGACTGAACCTCGCACTGCTCGGGTTCGGCACGGCGGTCGGGTTTCTTGGCTTTGACGTCCTCATGGATTCCGTTGGCCGCGCCGAGCCACTCTCCGAGATGCAGGCGACGGTGATGCTGCTGCCGACCATCGGCTATGTCGGCGTGGAGGCGTTGACCGAGGCGGCTCGGCTCGAAGTGCTGTTCCGCTTCCTCGTGGTCTCGGCGGTGATCGTAGTCGCCACCACGAGCGCGTTCACCCTGCTCGCGATGTACAAGGTCTGGATCCTGCAGCGGGTAAACCAGGACCTACGCACGACGATGGTTCTGAGCGCGGAGGAACTCAGCCTGCGGTTTCATTCGCGGACCTCGGCCGGCGACGGCATCTACCGCGTCTTCCAAGACAGCGCCATGGTCACGGCCGTGGTGGACCATGTGGTCGTGCAGCCGATCATCGCCATCGCGATGATGTCATTGCAGATCGCGGTCGCCACGCTCTTCAGCCCCTACTTCGCCTTGCTGATGCTGCTCGCCAGCGTGTCGGTGTTGCTTCTCGCGCTCGCTGTGACACCCAGGCTGCAAAGGTGGAGTCACGCCGCCCGCGAGGCCAATGCCGCACTGTTCACCCGCGTACAGGAGACCTTTCAGGGCATTCAGGCCATCAAGGCCTACGGCTTCGAGGACACCAACTTCGCGAGATTCGAGCGCGAGTCCACCGCCGCACTCGACACCGCATTTGCCATCCGTCGGGACTTTGCCACGCTGAAGGTGGTCGTCTCGTTTCTCCTGGCGCTGCTGCTGTTCGCCACGGATTACCTCGCGACCCGGTTCGTGCTGGCCGAAGGCGCCGTGTTCGGCGCATCCCTGCTGGTGTTGTTCGGCATGTCGGTGACGCACTGGACGGTGGCCGTCCATCAGGCGCGTCGCAGCCGGATCGACGCCTTCGCACTGCATTTCGAGGAACTCGTCCGCGTTTGGTGCTTGGCGCAGGATATGGCGGTGGGGCTCGGTCGTGCCTTCTGGCTCCTGGAACAAAGGCCGGACGTGAACGACCCCGCCAAGCCGGAGGCCTTTCCGGCGGTGCGCGAAGGGGTGCGCTTCCGGGGTGTCCGATTTGGCTATACGCCCGAAACGCCGGTTCTACGCGGTTTCGAGTTCGTCGCCGAGACCGGAAAGGTCACGGCCCTCGTCGGCGAGTCCGGCACCGGCAAATCCACCGCGATGGCGTTGCTGCTGCGACTGTTCGACCCGGACGAGGGAAGCGTCGCCATTGACGGCGTTGACCTGCGCTCGGTTCGCGTCGCCGATCTCAGGCGCCACATCGCCATGGCCCTGCAGGAAAACGTGCTCTTCCCCACCTCCATTGCCGACAACCTTCGCTACGCGACCCCAGACGCCACCGATGCGCAGCTCCGAGAAGCCGCCGAGGTCGCCTGCGCGACCGCATTCATCGAAGAGCTCCCTGAAGGGTTCGACACCGTGCTCGGCGTCGGCGGTGCGCTGCTCTCCACCGGACAGAAGCAGCGGCTGTCCATCGCCCGAGCGGTGGTGCGCGACGCTCCCGTGCTGGTGCTGGACGAACCGACGGCCTCCTTGGATGCCGACACCGAGCAGCGCGTAATCGCAAACCTGAGGCAATGGGCCCTCGGCCGAGTGGTCATCCTCATCACGCATCGGCTGTCCGCAATCCGCGCGGCGGACCGGATCGCCGTGCTGGCGGACGGTGCCGTCACGGAGTTCGGCAACCACGACGAACTCGTGGCGCGGCGGGGCCGCTACCACGACTTCGTGATCGCGGACGGGCGCGCGCATGCCTGAAAGCAGCCGGCGGCTCGCGAAACAACCTGCCGACGCTTCCGTCAGGGCGCGCTACCACGACCGACTGGACGTAAGGACTACGCTGGCGGCGCACGACGTCCTTGGACTGTTCACGCGTGCGCTCGGCTACCTCTGGCCACAGCGGCGCCTGTTTGCGGCACGGGCGGGACTCATCGTGCTGATCTACGCCTTGGGTCTGCCGCTGCCCTGGTTCCTGAAGGTCCTGATCGACCACGGTGTCATGCAACAGCCGATCCCGCCGGGCGGCGAGGGTCTCCTCTATCCCTCGTTCATGGCGGCCTTTCTGGGCGCCGTTTCGGGCATGGATCCAATGGCGGTCACGCTCCATGCACTTGCCGTTCTCGCCGTCATGTTCCTGTTCGTTGGCTATTCCGGAAACACGATGCTCGAGGCGAACCTGGCCGAAGGGGCGGATGTCGCAACGCGGTCCGAGAACAAGGTCAGCGCGGGCTGGAGCGCAGCGCGCGGCCTCGTCGGTCTCGTCGATCTGTGTCTCGCCATCCGGCTTTCGCAACGCATCACTCACGATGTGCGCGGCGCACTGTTCTCGCGGCTCTCGCGTCAGCCGCTGACCAGCCTCAATCTGCAGCGACCTGGCGATGCGATGTTCCGGGTGATGCACGACGCGCCGTCCATCGCCGGCATCTGCTACGCGCTGACGCTGAGTCCATTGGCGATGGTCGTCAGCGTCGGCGCGAATCTCTGGGTGCTGACGGCCGTTTACGGCGGCGTCACACCGGAACTGGTGTGGATCGGCCTGTCTGCGGTGGGCCTGACTCTGTTGGCGACGTCGCCGCTCGCGCGCTGGGCGCGGCAGGTGAGCCAGGCGAGCCGCGCCTCCGGCAGCGCAACCACCGACGAGTTGGAGGAGGGGCTCCGCAACGTGGCAGCCGTGCAGAGCCTGGGCGGCAGCGAGCGGCAACGCAACCAGTTCGCCGCAGCGAGCCGGGAGTCGTTCCGGCAAAGCCTGCTCCTGATCTGGGTGGCGAACGCGGTCGAATGGATCGCCGAAAACGTCCACCTCGTGTTCGCGACCTTGGGCTTCTGGGTGATCTTTACCGGCATTGTCCGCGGTGAGCTCACCCTGGGCGACACGCCGGTGGTGATCCGGATGTACAGCTTGCTCTACGAGACCGCCATGCAGTTCGGTCGCATCTGGATAGACCAACAGGACAACGCGGCGGCCGCGCGGCGTGTGTTCTTCGCCCTGGACCATGAAGCGGAGCCAACGTCACCTCGCCGACGGGCGACGCCGCCTATGCGATCAGAACCGCTCAAGCTGCGATTCGAGGATGTCGACTTCCGCTACCCCGACGGACGCCAGGCGCTCGCTGCAGTCAGCTTCGAGGCCCGCGCCGGCCAGACCCTCGCCGTCGTCGGGCCGAGCGGTGCGGGCAAGACGACACTCGCCCAGATGATCCCCAAGTTCCTTCAACCCTGCGACGGTCGGATCACATTGAATGGCATCGACTTGGACGACATCGACACGGCGGCACTCCGACGCGATGTCGCCTATGTCTTCCAAGAACACCAACTGCTGACCGACACCATCGCGGCCAACCTCCGCATAGCGAAACCGGATGCAACCGTCGCCGAGATGGAGTCCGCCTGCCAGATCGCCGGCGCCCTCGACTTCGTCCGCGCCATGCCCGACGGGTTTGGTTCCACCATCGGTCGCGGCGGCGGCACCTTGTCCACGGGCCAGAAGCAGCGTCTCTCCATTGCCCGCGGCATCTTGCGCGAAGCCCCAATCCTGGTCCTCGACGAGCCCACAGCCGCGCTCGACCCAATGACGGAACGCGCCTTGCTCAGTGCCCTGCACACATCGAACGCCGACCGCCTGACCATCGTCGTTGCCCACCGCCTGTCCACCATCGAGCACGCCGACCACATTCTCTACCTCGACCGGGGCCGCATCGTCGAGACCGGCAGCCACGAAGAGCTGATGGCGAAGCCAAGCGGCGCGTACCGGCGGTTCGTGACGCTTCAGGAATGACGGAGTACGCCCGGCTCACCGAGCAGACAGATGAGGCGTGGAACAAACCGCTCCCTGGTGACCCTGGGGTTTTCCTCGTAGGGGAGGGCTTGTGCCGTCGCGCGATAGACACTTGCGACGGACTCGGCACGGGACGGGGCAAGCCCGTCCCCTACGGCCCTCTCCCTCACGCGCCCTCCGGCAACCTGCAAATCCGTTTCATAACGGTAGTGCCGTAGCGCGGGTAATCCCACTTGTATTCCCCGCCCTCCATGTACCGAGTCACCACCGGCACGAGGCCCAGCGCATAGAACTGCAACCGGCCATCAACCCACTCGGTAGTAGCTGACGAGCGAAGGCACAGGGTCGTAGAGCCAACTCGCAACCGAGTCACATCGTTGGAGGCACCGGCCAGCCTGCCATCGGTTGTCACGTCATGGACCAACCCCGAAGAGGTGACCACGAAGCGATTCCCGCACTGCTCAATTCGCTCCAGATGACCGGCACGCCCCCCACGCCCTTCCTTGGCCATCCACAACCCCCGCATGTCCGTCGCCCCTTCCGGCAGCGGCTCGGTACACCCCGCCAAAATCGGCATGGGGAACCTCTCGTAGGCGCAGTTCGGCGTGTGCCCTTGCGGGATGTCGTCCGCCATCAACCCACTGCCATCAAGCACCGGCAAGTCGCAATAGTCGATCGCGTGCGCGTCTCCCGCATAGACATGCGCGGGAGTCAGGTTCTCGGGCCGTGGGTAGAACAACAGCACCAAAGCAACCACCACCGGCATCGCGACGACGATGCCAAGAACCACGAGAACGACGCGCTTCATGGTCGGCCCTCCGCGCCATCTGCTAGCAGTCTGTCGACGTGTTCCACAACGGCAGCCGCGCAAGAGGTGCCAAGAATACGCCCATCAGCAGCGGCTCAGTCCAATGTTGGACAGAGCGACCCATGCGTCGCCCCTGTTTGGCCCTCTACTAGGTGCCAAGCGCCCCCCTTTTTTCCTGGGCGAGGGCGTCTTGCCCACGTACGCAAACCCGTCACCGTGAGTTGCTTCGTGGAACCTGCATGGCATACTGATGCGAGACTATCTAGGCATCAAGATGCTATGCGAACGACGCTTACTATCGACGACGATCTTGCGGCGGCACTTAAGCTGTCAGCGCGACGAAGTGGCAGGCCATTCAAGGCCATCGTCAACGAGGCCATTCGTCGCGGACTGTCGACGGGCGAAAAGCCCGCGCATCCCCAGGAACGGTTTCGCGTCCCGTCCGCGCCTAGGGGGTTCTTGCCGGGCGTTGATCCGCTGAAACTCAACCAGCTCATTGACGAGTTGTCGGTGGATGAGTTCCTAGGACGTTCGCACGGCAGGATTCCCGATGCTGATCCCGGACGTTAATCTGCTGGTCTACGCCTACAACGAGGACGCACCGTTCCATGCCGTCGCCAAGACATGGTGGGAGACGAGGCTGTCAGAGGTTGAACCGGTTGGCTTGGCATGGGTGGCCATGCTGGGCTTCGTGCGAATCATGTCCAATCGTCGAGTCTTGGCGCGCCCGATGCCGCTTGATGAAGCGGTGGGGCACTGCAGGGCGTGGCTTGGCGTGCCGAACGTCAGCATTGTGCTTCCAGGTCCGCGCCACTTGGACATTCTCGGAAGCCTGCTTGCGGGGCCTGTTGGGTCCAATCTGGTCACGGATGCACACTTGGCCGCATTGGCAATCGAACACCAGGCCGAGTTGCAGTCCAACGACACCGACTTCGGCCGTTTCTCGGGGCTGAGATGGCGGAATCCGGTCGCCGTTGTGGGTGAGTAGCCGAGCACCTCCAACGCCAGCAATCCTGATTTCGCTTCGCGGTTTGGGTGATGTCGTGGCTGTCCCGCATCCTCCTCGTCGGCGTGCCCATCCCTATAGACGCTTCAGGCGCCTGACAGTTCTTTCATCGACGACATTGCCGGTGTTGAGAGTGCTCTTCGGCTCGAGTAGCACAACCTCGCACGGCTCTTCAGCAACGGGCCTGTGCTCCGTACCGTGCGGCACGATGATGAACTCGCCGGGTTCGAGCACCTGAGCCTCTTGGTCGCGGAACTCCATCCTTAGCCGGCCCGAGACGACGAGGAACAACTCATCCTCCTCATCGTGACTGTGCCACACGAACGAACCTTCGAGCTTGGCCAGCTTGACTTGCATGTCGTTGATGTCACCGGCGACCCTTGGTGACCAGGTCTCGTGGAACGACGCAAACCCGCTTGCGAGACTGTTCTTCGTAATCATGTACTTAAGTCCTCTTCGCCATGGCGTCAGACGCTCCCGCGGCCTCAGGTCGCCTTCAGGTTTCGTCGATGGCATCGACCAAGCCCCACGCCAAGGCGGTTCGGGCGTCGATTCTGTCGCCTGTTAGGGCCATGTAGTTGAGGTTCAAGCGGCCCACGCGGGAGAGGATGCTGGCGGTGCCGCCGGCGCCGGGGATCAGGCCGAAGCGCACTTCTGGGAGCATGAAGAAGGCGTCCCGGGTTGTGCGGAGGTGGCCCGCGAAGGCGGGTAGTTCAATGCCGGCGCCTACGCAAGCACCGTGGAGGTGGACTTCGACTCTGTCTCGCAGGCTGTGCATGAGGCGGGCGGCGCTGCGGGTGGTGCGGGCGGCGTGGGAGATTCCGGCGTCGGTGGCTTCGCCGAATTCGTCTAGGTCGCCGCCGGCGCTGAAGTTTGGGCCTTTGCCGGCCAGGACTATGCGGTCGATGGTGGCGTCTTGGGTGGCGAGCGAAAGGGCCTCGCAGAGAGCGTCGCGCATGGCGCCGGAGTAGGCGTTGCGCTTTTGCGGGCGGTTTAGCAGGAGGTGGAGTTCGCCCGCTTGGCGGTCGATGAGGATCGGTGGGTCTTCGGGTTCTGGGGCAGGTGGCTTGCGTTCGCGGCTTGCAAGCCAGCCTTGGAACTCGGCGCCGTGCTGGAGGGCGGAGTAGGCGAGGGATTCTGTGATCAAGCGGTCTGGGATGGTCAAGTGTTCGCCGACTCGGGTAAGGCCGACCAGGGTCATGGCAGCGACGGGGCTGTCGGCTACTGCGCTGGCTATGCGTTCTGCCTCCTCACGGGATGGGACGGCTACATCCAGCAGCGCCGGCATGTCCGCCTCGTCCGCGCCCACGTCCACAATGCCGATTACGGGGCATTTGGCGGGGCCAACTGCCGGGACTGACGATGCGCCTTGCGACGCGTTTGGCGGGCGAGACGTCCTCCCCAAATCGGCCTCGGCCACCTCGACGATGATGCTTGGGCAGCCGCCGAACAGCGACAGCGCCTCGGCCTGCGCCGGGTCCCGCAACCGCTGTTCGAGTTCGGAAAGCCGCACAACTCGGCCCCTTGCCACAGTCCAAGCCTTATGCTGAGCGGGATGGTTCTTTTGCGCAATGCGGAAATCGACGGTACGCGCGCGGATGTGCGGATTCGTGGCGGCGTGGTGGCTGAGCTTGGGCGCTTGGCGGCGGCGGAAGGGGAGGAGGTGGTCGAGGCTCGGGGCGGGGCGTTGCTGCCTGGATTGCATGACCACCATTTACATTTTCTGGCCCTGGCGGCGGCCCGGAGTTCGGTGCGGTGTGGGCCGCCGGAGGTTTGTGATCGGGACCAACTGCGGGCGGCGCTGGCGGCAGCGCCGGCTGAGAAGGAGTGGGTTCGGGGCGTTGGCTATCACGAGTCTGTGGCTGGGGAACTCGATCGGGCGGCGCTTGACGGGTTCGTGCCTGAGCGGCCGGTTCGCATTCAGCATCGATCCGGGAAGATGTGGTTCTTGAACGGTGCGGCGTTGCGGAGCGTGGGCCTCGATCCGGGTGGTGATGGGCGGCTGTTTCGGCAGGATGGATGGCTGCGCAAGCGGTTGGGGGATGCCGACCTGACTGCTGCGGCGTTGGAGGTGTCGGCGCAGTTGGCGGCTTGGGGGGTGACTGGGTTCACGGATGCGACGCCTTCCAATGACGCGGCGGCGGTGCGGCGGATACGTGAGTTGGCGCCGCACCAGCGTGTGTATGCGATGGGGAACGAGACTCTGGCGACGGGGCATCTCAAGGTGATGCTGGACGATGCGGAGTTGCCGGACATCGACGAGCTTGTGGGGCGGATTGGCGAAGCGCATGAGCGCGGGCGGCCCGTGGCGTTTCATTGCGTGACAAGAACGGAGCTGGTGTTCGCGCTCGGCGCGCTGATGGAGGCGGGAACGCAGCCGGGGGATCGGATCGAACATGCGGCGGTTGCCGATGAGGATGGTTTGCGGCTGTTGCGGGAGGCGGGGGTGACCGTGGTGACGCAGCCGAACTTCATTGCCGAGCGGGGCGATCGTTATGTTGCTGACGTTGAGGCGGGAGAGCACCGGTATCTGTATCGGGGCGCTGGGTTTCTTGCGGCCGGCATACCGATGGCAGGGGGCACAGACGCGCCCTTTGGGGAGCCGGACCCTTGGGCACTCGCGAAGGCAGCCGTGCTGCGCGAAACGCAGTCCGGTGTCGTGGTTGGTGAAGGTGAGAAGCTCACGCCCGAACGTGCCTTGGCGCTTTTCACGACGCCGCATTTGGACCCGGGCGGCGCGCCGCGCACAATCTGCCCCGGCGCGCCGGCGGACCTTTGCCTTCTCAACCTGCCTTGGCGGGAAGCACGGCTGCGCCTTGATGGTTGCGACGTCGTCGGGACGTGGAAAGCGGGCAAACGCTCGTTCGGCGCGGGCGCCGCGGCACGTTAACGGGTTAAGCAGTTCGTGCTTCGCAACTGCTGGCTAAGGGTTTCCCTTGCGCTCACCTTCTGGCTAGGTCTTCTACGGCGCAACGTCCTAGCGCATGAGGAAGGCCACCCGAAGAAGGGCGACGCATGCGTCGCCCCTACGGCCCGGGACGTAACCGACACCTCTGTAGCGGCGACGCATGCGTCGCCCTGTCCGGCAGCTGGGTGCATCGCCGCCAAGTCCGACGGACTGCTAGCGTGGCGTATAGGAGCGCGCCTTGCGGCGCGGTGGAGGGCGAGACGCCCTCCCTCCAAGTGGACGCCGAACTCGTTGGCCGCACGCTCGTCCATGCAAGTTTCCTCCCGGCGGGGACGCCGAGTCGCTGACGCGGAAGGAAAGGCTTCTTGCGACTTCGCCGGGGCGAGGGGTCGTACCCCTAGGAAGAGAAGCGACGGAAGATCATTGGGTTGCAGGACTTCCGAAGGTCGAAGGGCTCCCCTTGGACGGAGGGCGTCTCGCCCTCCACCGCGCCCGAAGGGCGCGCGGCCGCTACTCGGCTAGATGGGGACGCGGGCCCGGTGTGAGGGGCGCCTCGTGGCGGCGTTCGCGTAAGCTCTGGTTGTGGATGGTTCTCGGCGGATAGGGCGGGCGGCCTTGGGGAAGGGTGAGGCGGTTCCTGAGTCCTCGTCGCCGAAATCCCAGCGACCGACGTTTACCGATGGCGGGTTGCCTCGGCATGTCCTGCGTCTTTCCGGCTTCATGATCCTTGGCTTTCTGGCCATGACCATCGCGCAGCTTGTTGAGGCGGTGTATCTCGGCATGGTGGGGACGCGGGAGTTGGCGGCGGTGGCGTTCGCGTTTCCCGTGGTGATGGCGCTTGGGGCGGCGACACGAGGGATTGGTGTGGGCGCCGGCGCGGTGCTTGCTCGCGCTGCGGGGGCCGGGCATCGGGCGCGGATGTCGCGGCTGACCAGCCATGCGCTGGCGTTGGTGCTCGCGTTCAACCTCGTCTGTGCGGCGGCGTTGATTGCGGGTTCCCGGCCTCTGTTCGCGTTGCTCGGCGCCGAGGGGGAAATCCTTGACCTCGTAACCTCCTACATCGCCATCTGGGCCATGGGCTTTCCCGCATTTGGACTGTCGATGGTGGGCACCGGGCTCATGCGCTCGCTGGGCGATCCGGCCTTTCCTGGCGTGGTGATGACCACGGGATCGGTGCTGCAGATCCTCATTGGGCCGTTTCTCATCTTCGGCTGGCTTGGCTTGCCGGCGATGGGGCTCGAAGGCGCGGCGTGGACGTTCGTTGCCGCACGAGGCGCTTCCTTCCTGCTGGCTCTCTATTGGTTCCTCATTCGCGAACGAGTGCTGCGGCTTTCCGGTAAGGACTTCCTTGATTCCGCCCGCGCCATCCTGCACGTGGGCATTCCGGCGATGGCGACGAACCTCATCGGTCCGCTTTCCACCGCGATCGTCACGCGATTGCTGGCAGGGCTTGGCGTGGCAGTGGTGGCCGGGTTCGGCATCGCCTCCCGCATCGAGGCGGTCGTGTCGATGGTCGTCATCGGCATCGCTTCGAGCGCGGGGCCGCTGGTGGGCCAGAACTGGGGCGCGCGCCTCTACGACCGCGTATGGGCGGCGCTCAGGCTCTGCTATCGCTACTGCCTGATCTGGAGCGCCATCGCCGCATGCATCATGTGGGTCGGGGGCGCCTTCTTCGTTTCGTTGGTGAACGACGAAGAAGCCGTGGTAGCCACCGCAACGGCATTTCTCTACATCGTGCCGATCAGCATCGGCTTCATGGGCATGCTGAACGTATCCAACGGCGCCTTCAACGCCCTCTCGAAGCCCTGGCCGCCGCTTGTGCTCTCCATCTTGCGCCTGACGGTGTTCTACATCCCGCTTGCCTTGGTTGCGAGACATTACTTCGGCTATGTCGGGGTCTTTGCCGCCATCGCGGTAACCGATATTGCCCTGGGCCTCTGGGGCCGCGAGTGGAACCGCCGCACGCTCCGAAGAGAACAAGCCGCGGCCGCCTAACCCAGACACGGGCGACGCCGAGCCTCGCCCGGGACGCAACGACACCCGACGGAACGCCTTGTGGTTACCCGTCACGCAGGAGCCGAGACGTGCTGGTGGTCGCTCCTTGCGTCGGGGGCGCGGTATGGTCAAATCACGGATTCGAAGAAGACAAGCGGGGTCGCGCTTCGTGGGGGATGGTGAGGGTCGGTCGTCTATACAGGCGGGCCGGGGTGCGCTTGGTGGGGTTCGAGTGTTGGACCTCTCGGACGAGCGCGCCATTTACGGTGTCAAGCTGCTCGCTGACTTGGGTGCCGATGTGGTTCGGCCGGAGCCGGAGGACGGTGATCCGCTGCGTCGGCGGGGGCCGTTTCATGGGGGCGATGGCGAGCAAGCGTCGCTCTGGCATGCATTCTTTGCTTCTAGTCGCAAGTTCTGCCGCATAGCGGCCGGCGCAACGGGCACGGCGCAGCTGGAAGCCTTGGCGGAGCGTGCGGATGTCGTGGTCGCCTGTCCTGGAGGGCTGGCCGATCGGCTAGACCTCGAAGCGCTGCAACAAGGCCGCGCCGACGTGGTGGTGGTGCGTCCATCCTCCTTCGGCGCAGACGGCCCGTGGAAGGACTTCCTCGCCCCCGATCTGGTGGCTGGCGCCTTGGGCGGTTCCGTTGCCACCACCGGCGATGTCGATACGCCTCCCCTCAAGACCTTCGGTGAGCTCAACTTTGCCCTTTCCGGTGCCTACACGGCCATCGCTGCGCTGGCCGGGCTCTATGGCGTGCAGGAAGGCGGACCCGGTCAGCGTGTGGACGTGCCGGTTCACGAGTGCATCGCCTCGTGTCTCGAGCACGTCTTCATGTGGTTCTGGCACCACGACAAGCTGCCGATGGCGAACGGGCCGGTGCTGCCCCGGCGCGGCAGCCTGCACTGGTCGAATGCCTATGTGGTGATGCCGGCCAAGGGCGGCTCCATGATGGTGACGCCGACGCCGAGCTTCGACAACCAACTCGTCTGGCTGATCGAGAAGGAGGCACAGCAAGACCTTCTGGATCCGAAGTACCAAGAACCGGAGAACCGCCGCGGCCTCGTGCAGCGCATGATGCAGGTGCTGCGCGAGTGGGTGGCGACGCGCGACGTGGAGGAGCTCTTCTACGAAGCGCAGGATCATCATTCGCCGTACGGGTGGGTGCAGGGCGTCGAGCAGGTGGCGGCGAACCCCCAGCTTCAGGCGCGGGATTGGTGGACGCGGTATCGGGGCGAGGGTGAGGGTTGGGAAACGGACGGTCCTGGTGCTCCCTTCCGGCTGAGCGAGACGCCTTGGCAGTTGCGCTCGCCGCAGGTGGCTGGCGATGCAAGTGCCGAAGCTCTCGGTTGGGCGACAAGGCATGCGCGCCCTTCGGGCGGCGAGGGCGAGACGCCCGCGCCCCAAGGGAAGGCGGAACCATCGCCGAGCCGTCCCTTGGAAGGGGTGCGGATTCTCGACTTCACGCACGTGCTTGCCGGGCCGTTTGCTACTCGCGTGCTCGCCGACATGGGGGCGGATGTGGTGAAGGTGAACTCCACGACGCGCGCGGGGCCGAACGCGCCGGATAGCCATTACTACCTGCTCTGGAACCGGAACAAGCGTGCCGTCTCATTGGACATGACCCGCGATGAGAGTCGAGCGCTGTGCCGGCGGCTGGTGGAAACGGCGGATGTCGTGATCGACAACTTTTCCGTGGGGGTCCTCGACCGGTGGGACGTCGGCTATGAAGACGCAAGGGGCGCGAATCCCGGTGTCATCTATGTGCAGATGTCGGGCATGGGGGCGGATGGGCCATGGTCCAAGTTCGTCACCTATGCCCCCACGATCCACGCGCTGTCGGGACTCACCGCCTTGACCGGCGTGCCGGGCCGGGAGGACATCGGCATCGGCTTCTCCTACAACGACCATTGCGCGGGATTGCACGGTGCCGTGGCAATCCTCGCCGCACTGCAAGCGCGTCGAACCACCGGGCGTGGGCAACGCATCGACATGGCGCAGTTCGAGGTGGGGGTGAACTTGCTGGGCCCTGCGCTTCTCGATTGGTTCGCCAACGGCCGTGCGGCAGAGCCATGCGGCAATCGCCTGCCCTACGACATTGCCGCGCCGCACGACTGCTATCGCTGCGCCGACGACGGCGGCAGCGGGGTGGAGGACGAGCGCTGGATCGCCATTGCCTGCATGACCGATGCCCAGTGGCAGTCTCTTTGCGGCGTGATGGGCAATCCGGGCTGGGCGTTGGATGCCAGGCTTGCGACGGCTGCGGGCAGAGCGGCACGCACCGAAGAACTCAATCGGCGCATGGGCGAGTGGACCCGAACGCAGGATGCCGTGGAACTCATGCATCGCTGCCAGGCGGCGCGTGTGCCGGCCGGCGTGGTGCAAACCGGGGCCGACATGGGCGACGCCGATCCGCAGCTTGCCCACAGCGGCTTTCTCGGGCGCTATGCCGAGGACCATCCCACGGCCGGGGAGATTCATTTGGACCGCTTGCCCTTGCGCTTCTCTCACACGCCATGCGACGAATATCGTCGCACGCGGATGATTGGCGAAGACAACGTGGAGGCACTCGGAGATTGGCTTGGCATGACGCCTGAGGAAGTGGCGGCAGGCGAGCAGGAGGGGTGGCTTGCATGAAGCGCAATCCGAATGTGGGTGCGAAGGGCCGGAGAGGGCAGCGAGGCGTTCCGCGGCCCCACCAAGACGAGGGCCCCTGAGATTCCCACCGCAAGGAACAGCTCGCTCGCCGAGCCTGCAAGGCCGGTGCATTGCGTCGTCGGTGCCGGCTCGAAGGGCCTTCGACCAGCCTCCGTGTTCTTCCATGTAGTATCCGGCGGTTGTTCCGGGTTCCTGTTGGTGTTTCTTCATGCAAGGCAGTTTCGAGCCGCACGCGATTGAGGAGTCGCTCTACGCGGAGTGGGAGGCTTCGGGCGTCTTTGCGCCTTCCGGCAATGGGGTGCCGTACTCCATGGTCATTCCGCCGCCGAATGTCACCGGGCGGCTGCACATGGGGCATGCCTTTCAGCACACGCTGATGGATGCGCTGATCCGCTATCAGCGCATGAGCGGGCGGCAGACGCTGTGGCAGACGGGCACCGACCACGCAGGGATCGCGACGCAAATGCTCGTGGAGCGGCAGCTTCAGGAACAGGGGGTGAGCCGGGCGGAACTCGGTCGCGAGCGCTTCATCGACAAGGTGTGGGACTGGCGTCATACCTCCGGCAACGACATCTCGCGGCAATTGCGACGCATGGGGTCGTCGGTGGATTGGTCCCGCGAGCGCTTCACCATGGACGAGGGTTTCTCGCGAGCCGTGGTGGAGGTGTTCGTTCGACTGCACGAGGAGGGGCTGGTCTATCGCGGCAAGCGCCTCGTGAACTGGGACCCGGAGCTCGGCACCTCCATCTCCGATCTTGAGGTCGAAAACCACGAAGAAGCGGGCCATCTCTGGCGCCTCTGCTACCCCCTCACCGACGGCAAGGTTACCGACGACGGCAGCACGCATCTGGTGGTGGCGACGACGCGTCCGGAAACCATGCTGGGCGACACGGCCGTTGCCGTGAACCCGGCCGACGAGCGCTACCGCAGCCTTGTTGGGGCGGAGGTGGAACTGCCGCTCACGGGACGCCGCATCCCGATCATCGCCGACGAGCATGTGGACCCGGAGTTCGGCACCGGTTGCGTGAAGATCACGCCGGCGCACGACTTTGACGACAACGAAGTGGGCGCGCGGCACGACTTGCCGCTCATCAACATCTTCCACGGCGACGCCAGCCTCAACGACAACGCGCCAGCCGCGTACCGCGGCATGGATCGCTACGCCGCCCGCGAGCGCATCGTGGCCGACCTCGACGCGGCCGGGCTGCTGGGCGGCGTGGAGGAACACACCCTCACCGTGCCCCGCGGCGACCGCTCCGGCGCCGCCATCGAGCCCTGGCTCACCGACCAATGGTTCGTGCGCATCGCGCCGCTGGCGGAACCGGCGGTGGCGGCTGTCCAGAACGGCGACATCGAGTTCGTGCCGAAGCAGTACGAGAACATGTACTTCGCCTGGATGCGCGACGTGCGCGATTGGTGCATCAGTCGGCAGCAGTGGTGGGGGCATCGCATCCCGGCCTGGCACGATGCGGAAGGCAACATCTTCGTGGGGCGCGACGAGGCCGATGCCCGGCGCAAGGCAGGAATCGGCAGCGACGTCCCGCTCACGCAAGACGAGGACGTGCTGGAGACGTGGTTCTCCTCGGCACTCTGGACCTTCGGCACTCTCGGCTGGCCAGAGCAAACGCCTGAACTCGAGCGCTTCCACCCCACCGACGTGCTGGTGACCGGCTTCGACATCATTTTCTTCTGGGTCGCCCGGATGATCATGATGACGCTCAAGTTCACCGGCGAGATTCCGTTCCGCAAGGTCTATTTCCACGGCATGGTGCGCGATGCCGAGGGCATCAAGATGTCCAAGACCAAGGGCAATGGGCTGGACCCGCTTGATCTCGTGGACGGCATTGGCCTTGAGGAACTGGTCGCCAAGCGCACGGAGAACCTCACCCAGCCGAAGATGGCGCGGGACATCACCGCCAAGACCCGGCGCGATTTCCCAGACGGCATTCCCTCCTACGGCGCCGACGCCCTGCGCTTCACCTATTGCGCGATGGCGTCCCAGGGGCGCGACTTGGCGTTCGACCTCCAGCGCATCGAGGGCTACCGCAACTTCTGCAACAAGCTGTGGAACGCGACGAAGTTTGTGCTTTTGCGAACGGACGGTGGGGCGGCAGGGGGGCCGGTGGAGCGCGGGCTGGCAGACCGCTGGATCGCCTCCAAGGCCGTGGATTTGATCGAGCGCGCCCATCGCGCCATGGCGACCTATCGATTCGACCTTTACGCCCACGCGGTGTACGAGTTCGTTTGGCACGAATACTGCGATTGGTATGTCGAGTTGACCAAGCCTGTGCTGCTTGGCGAGGGCGTTGAAGCAGCCCGCGTGAATGCCGCGCGACGCACGCTGCTCGAAGTGCTGGAGATGTTGCTGCGGGTGGCGCATCCGGTGATCCCGTTCATCACCGAGACGCTTTGGCGACGCATCGCGCCGCAAATGGGCAACGACGGTGCGACGATCATGACGCAACCGTTTCCCCTGCCGGAGGACTTCGCCGCGGACCCGGAAGCGGAAGCGGACATTGACTGGTTGAAGGAGGTGGTGCTGGCCGTGCGCAACATCCGTGGCGAGATGAACATCAAGCCGGGAACGCAGATTCCGCTCTTGCTGCAGGGCGGCGGACCAAGCGACCGCGAGCGGCTGGCGAACACCGAGGAACTCCTCACGCACCTTGTGCGCTTGCGTTCGATCGAGTGGTTGGACGCGGATGCGTCCGCACCGCCGGCATCGGTGCAGTTGGTGGGAGAGCTCAAGGTGCTGGTTCCGATGGCCGGCCTCATTGATCCCGCCACGGAGCGGAAGCGGCTTCGCAAGGAGATCGAGCGCCTTGAGACGGACTTGCGCCGCTCGGAGGGGAAGCTCGCGAATGCCAAATTTGTCGAGCGGGCGCCAGAGGAAGTCGTGCAGAAGGAGCGGGGTCGGGCTGCGGCGGCAGCCGAAGAGCTCGCTGTTTTGCGGCAGCAGCTAAGCGCATTGGACGACCTCTGAAGCGCGACCCCACGCGCAACACGACACATGCGTCGCTGTGGATTGCATTTGCAGCCCTGTGGGCACAGTGCCCTTCACCGCGCCCAGAAGGACCGTTTGAAGTTGGTTCGCTTCCTTGGAGCGAGGGCGTCTCGCCCTCGATGCGCGCCGCTAGGCGCGCCGGGGTCACGCATCCAACACGGCGAGGACCGTTCGAGAGAGCCAAGGCGCGTTGCTATGCGGTGTCGGACGGACGCGCCGGTCGGCACGCATCGAGGGCGAGACGCCCTCGCTCCGAGGACGCGCCGCGTCAGCGGCACATGGGCGAAGTTGGCGTTGGCGGCTGCGGTCGCCGTTGATGCTGTCGGCGACGATGCGACGCAATCGGAGCCAATCCGGTTCGTCGACGTGGCAGAGCAGGCAGGCATCGACTTTCGCCATGAGAGCGGGCGCACCGGGGCTCTGCGGCTGCCAGAGATCATCGGTGCCGGCGTCGCGATCTTCGATTTCGACGGCGACGGTCGCATGGACGTCTATCTCGTGCAGGGCGGGCCACTGCCGGGGGCCCAGACCGGTGACAAGCCACCCGACAGGCTGTATCGCAATGTGGGCAGGCTCGGGGAGCTGCGGTTTGAGGACGTGACGGCGGAAGCCGGCCTCAAGCCCGGCGACTACGGCATGGGCGTTGCCACAGGCGACATCGACAACGATGGCGACACGGACCTCTTCCGAACGGCGCTTGGCGGCAACCGATTGCTCATCAACGACGGCGGTCGGTTCCTGGATGTGACCGATGCGGCGGGTATCGTCGCCGACGAATGGTCCATCTCAGCGAGCTTTGCGGACATCGATGGCGATGGGTCGCTGGACCTGTACATCGCGAACTATCTCACCTACGACATGGCGAGCCCCGCTTGCGAAGCGGACGGTCAACCGCGCTACTGCCCACCGTCGCATTACGTCGCCGTTCCGGACCGCCTGTATTGGAATCTGGACGACCTCACGTTCGAGGATGTCTCCATCGCTTCGGGCATCGCGACGCCCGGCGTCGTTACGCATGCGGCGATGGGCGTCGCGGCGGCCGACTTCGACGGCGACGGGCGCGCGGACTTTTTCGTCGCCAACGACGGCTCGGCCAATGCCTTGTGGATGAATCGCGGCGGGAGCTTCGACGACATTGCGTTCACCGCTGGCGTGGCAGTGAATGCCGACGGCGATGCCGAGGCGGGGATGGGCGTGGCGGTGGCCGATGTCGATGCGGATGGCGACAGCGACGTGTTCCTCACCCACGATGTAGCCGAGAGCAACACGCTGTACGTCAACGAAGGCCTGCCCGAACCGACGTTCCTCGACCGGTCGGTGCACGCGGGCGTCGCCGCCGGCAGCTTGCCGTTCACCGGTTTCGGCACCGGCGCGTTTGATTTCGACAACGATGGCGATCTGGACCTTTTCGTCGCCAACGGCCCGATTGCGGACTTCCGGCCAGGCTCGGCGGCCCCCGCAAGCCTGCACAATTTGCTGCTGATGAACACCGGCGCTGGCCGCTTCCAAAGCGCATCGCGCATCGGTGACGAAGACACGAGCCGAGGCGCGGCCTTCGGCGACCTCGACAACGATGGCGACATCGACGTGGTGGTTGCCAATAACCACGGCTCGGCGCGGCTGTATCGGAACGACGGCCCGGCCGGCAACTGGATTGGCATCGCCGTGCGCGGCGCTGGCGGCCAACGCAACGCCATTGGTGCGGCGGTATGGCGGGTGCCCTTCCCCGAACTCCGCCGCGTTCGCACCGACGGCAGCTACGCATCCGCCAACGACCCTCGCATCGTCTTCGGCCTAGGGAAAGACGACCAACCCCAAACGGTGCGCGTCCGTTGGCCCGACGGATCGGAGCGCACCTTCGGCCCCCTACCCATCAACCGCTACCACGTGCTAAGGCCTCAATAATGCCCCTGCGAGGCCCCGGCATGTTGCTCGCTTGAGGGTTGACTCGAAGCGAGGGCCTTGGGGGCGAGGGCATCTCGCCCTCGCAACGCGCCGCAAGGCGCGTCCGCGCGCAAGCGCGTTTCCTGCCAATCCCGCGCGCCTGTCGGCGCGTGCGAGGGCAAGATCGCCCCCAGGGGGCCCTGCCGACGCGGCGGTGTCGGTCGTGTTGAACGCACCGATGAGCTCGGCACGGGACTTGCCGCCTTGTGCCCTGTGGCGTGGGCGTACAATCCGCCGCCGTTGCCCCCTTTCGGAGTCCCGCCATCCAATTCGGACTGTTCGTCTATTGCACCGTAGGCCGCCGCGCCGAGCTCGAAGCGGGCATGGCGGGGCATGCGCCGGGGCTCTATCCGCGCATGCTGGCGGAACTTGCCGACTACGCCGGCTTCGCGGAAGACAGGGGCTACTTCGGCTTCGGCCACCCGGAACACCACCTGCAGATCGAGGGCTTCGAGCTCTCGGGCGACCCTGCCCTGATGGCCATGTGGCTCGGCAAGCACACGTCCCGCATGAAGGTCATCACCTGCGGCTTTGTCTCCACCGCCAACAATCCCCTCGCCACGGCCGAGAAGATCGCGGCGATGGATCACATGCTCGGTGGCCGCTTCGGCGTTGGCCTCGTACGCGGCTATCAGTCGCGCTGGGTGGAAAACTACAAGGTGCGGCCGGAACTACGGGCGGTGGGGCCGTGGAACAAGGACAGCGCTGATGACGACCTCAACCGCGAGTACTTCGCCGAGTTCGTCGAGGTGGTGGTGAAGGCGCTGGCGAGCGAGACGTTTTCGCACGAAGGCCGCTTCTGGAACTTCCCGCCCAAGGATTTCGTGAATCCACACGAGCATCCCGTCTATGCGAACTACGGCCGCGGCGTCGATGCAGACATGCGCATTCGCGAAATCGGCATCGCGCCGCGCCCGCTGCAAGCGGAGATTCCCCTCTACGGCGGCTTCTCGGCGAGCCTGCGCACCGCCAAGTTCTGGGCCCGCTACAAGGGCCGCCCCATCGTCCTTTCCGGCAACACCGAGTTCCTGGAGGTGCTCTGGCGCGAGTGGCGCAAGGAAGCCGAGGCGTACGGCCACGACGTGCCACCGGGCCGCGAAGCCTGCTGGGGCGGGCTGATGATCTGCGCCGAGACCGACGCGAAGGCAGAGGCGCTTCTCGAAGACATGCGCTGGTTCTGGCGCAGTTGGGCGGAACCCTTCGGCCAGGGCCTCCCGGAACTCCTGGTCGGCTCGCCAGACACGCTCAACCGTCGCATCGAACGCGTCGCGAAGGCGGTGCCCATCGACGAAGCCTTCCTCCTCATCCCCGCCGGCATCCACACCCCTGAGCAAATCAAGGACTCGCTGGACCTCTTCTCCCGTAAGGTGATGCCCAACTGGAGCTAGGGGGGCGCCTGGCGCGCCGCCCTCCCTCCAGAGACGCGCCGACAACCGTTGCCAATCCGCTCTTCGCTCCCGTAGGCTTTGCGGCTTCTTTTTCGGAACGTCGCGGATCAAGGAATGTCGATGGCTTCGGATGCCTTTCAAGTAACCGATTTCGAGGTGGATGGCCACGTCGCCCGCATCCGGATGAATCGGCCGGAAGCCATGAACTCCTTCAATCCGGACCTCCGCTGGGAACTTTCCCAACGCTTCGACGAGGTGGAGCGCAACGACGACATTTGGATGGCGGTGATCACCGGTGCCGGCAATCGCGCCTTCAGCGCCGGAGCGGACCTCAAGCACCGAGCCCGTGAGCGTGACGCCACCTCGGAACAGCGCGAAGAGTGGGCGCGCAAGCAAACCGAGACCCGCCCGTTGACCGAACGCTGGCATTTCCCGAAGCCCGTCATCGCCCGCGTAAACGGCTTCGCTTTGGGTGGCGGCATGGAGCTAGCGCTCGCTTGCGACATCATCGTCGCCGCCGACCATGCGGAGCTCGGGCTGCCGGAACCGCGCCGGGGCCTCATCGCCGGCGGGGTCGGCGTGCATCGCCTGCCGCGGCAACTGCCACTCAAGACGGCGATGGGCTATCTGCTAACCGGCCGCCACATGACCGCCCACCGCGCGTTGGAGCTGGGCCTCGTCAATCAGGTGGTGCCGCTCGACGAACTCGACGGCGCGGTGGACGAATGGATCGCCGACATCATGCGCTGCGCTCCCCTCGCTGTGCGCGCCACCAAGGAGGCCACGATGCGCGGCCTAGACATGCCGCTGCCGCAGTCGTACTACACCGATTACGAGTGGGAACGCCGCCGGCGCACGTCAGCGGACGCCATCGAAGGCCCCCGCGCCTTCGCCGAGAAGCGTTCCCCAAACTGGAAGGGCTTCTAGCGCCACAGACTTGGAGGGCAAGCGCCCATGCGATCGGAAACCATGCTCTTTGCCCGCGACGTGGAGGCCACCTCGCGCTGGTATCAAGACTTCCTCGGTGTCGCCTCCGGCCATGGCGGTGACGAGTTCGAGATGCTGATGGACGGGGACCGGCTACTGCTGCAACTGCACAAGCTGGACCCGAGCTTCCACGATCACGGCGTTGCCACCGAGGCACCGCTTGGGCACGGAGTGGTGGTGTTCCTGCATGTGGACGATCCCGATGCGACCTTTGCCAAGGCCAAGGAACGGGGCATCGAGGTGGTGGAAGACATCTACGACAACCCGGAGGCGAACATGCGGCAGTTCACGGTGCGCGACCCCAACGGCTACTCCATCGCCATCTGCAAGTCGGCGTGGGGCTGATGGACGGGGCACGAGACGCCGCTGTCAGCGACGATCCGGTAGCGACCGCACGGGTCTCCCGCAGGGCGCAGACGGACGCGGGGATGAGCAAGAGCGCGGGCAGCCAATCCGTGTTGACCGAAGAGCAGAAGTTCCTTTTCGACCTGCGCGGCTTTCTGGTGTTGCCCGGCGTGCTTTCGCGGGACGACTGCGCTCGGCTGATTCGCTTCGCCGACCACGTGTGGCCACGCCAGCCAGAAGACGGCCCGTTCCGACGCACGGGTGAAGTGTCGCAGTGGGGCAAGCCCTTCCTGGACCTGATCGATCACCCCAAGGTGCTGCCCTACCTCGCCGAACTCATCGGTTCGAAGCTGCGCCTCGACCACGACTACTGCATCTTCATGCGCGAAGCTGCCAGCCGCAACCAGCTCCACGGCGGCCCCTTCCGCTACGAGACCGACCACTGGTATCGCTACCACGACGGCGTGATGCGCAACGGCCTCACGGTGGCGACATGGAACCTCACCGATGCACCCGCCGGCGCCGGCGGCTTCACCTGCGTGCCCGGCAGCCACAAGAGCAATTTCCTCAAGCACATGCCAGCAGACGTGGCCCGATTCGAGCGCGACGCGGACTGGGTGGTGCAACCGCCAATGGAAGCTGGCGACGTGCTGATCTTCACCGAAGCGCTCATCCACGGCACCGCCGAATGGAAAGCCAAACACGAACGCCGCACTCTGCTCTACAAATACAGCCCACCGCATTCGACGTGGGCGAAGCGGTTCTACAACTTGGACGACTACCCTGATGCCACCGAACGCCAGCGGCGGCTCCTGGCCGGTCCGTCAGTCGAAGCGCACGAGAGGGTCTGGGACGGCTGAGGTGAAAATCCTCAAGATTGTTGCCCATTCGCTCCTCGGCATTCTTGTCGTCGTCGTGCTCGGGCTAATCGTCACGAAGTTCTTCGACGGCCCCATCGGCCCGTTGCCCGGCGGCGCCCTCCGCTCTGGCGAGATCGTCACGGCTAGGGTTGACGACTGGAGCTTCGTCGCCGACGTCGAACTCATCGAACTGCAACTCGTGGCCGAAAACCAATCCCGCACCGTCGGCATCGTCTTCGATGCCGGCGCTGCATACATCTCCTCCACCCCAGCAACCTACTGGCAACGCAAAGTCGAGACATCCGCCGACGCATGGCTGCGCATCGAAGGCCGCCGCTACCCTGTAACCCTCTCCCGAGTCCGAGAGCCGGCCCGCAACGCTGCCATCCGCACCGTGGCCACCGCCAAGTACGCAGCCGCCGTCACGCCCGATTTCTTCTTCTTTCGGGTCGAGTCAAGAGCCCACGACGCCTAGGTCGCGCTGACCTGACCGTCACGAAGCTGCGGTAGCCCTGAGCTTGGCTTGCGCCAAGTCATAAGCAGCCTGCACGCGCATCCATTGCTGGGCATTGCTCCAGCCGACACGCTCCATGGCAAGCGCCATGTCGGCGGAAATCCCATGCCTGCCGTGCAGAAGCCTAGAAAGTGTGTTGCGCGCAACGCCAAGCTGACGGGCACCTTCGGCAACGCTCCACCCCATTTCGTCGAGGCAAGCGCGTACATGCTCTCCAGGATGTGGTGGATTCAGCATCGGCATTGCATTGCTCCAAGGCACGGTGAGGCATCAGTGGTAGTCCTCAAGGTCCACATCAACGGCCTCCTGAACCTTGAAGCGGAAGGTGATCCGCCAATTGCCCGAGACAGAGACGCTCCAAGTGCCATCGCGGTCGCCACGTAAAGGATGAAGCCGGAAGTCAGGCTGACGCATGTCGGCAGGCTGCTGCGCCGCTTCGAGGAAGGCGAGAATCCTTTGTATTTTATCAACATGTTGGGGATTCAAGTATCGTCGGTCGTCTGCCTCGTACAGACGACGCAGCCCCCTGTGTCTAATGCGCATTGCATCCTCCGGTTCGCACGTCTAGTCGTCATCGTCTTCACTCGCATATAAGGGGCAACACGCCCTATCTGACTAATCGAAAGTGGGGGCGACGATACGCGTAACGCCATGGAAGTGCAACGTGTTGCGTTGCGTTTTTTTGCGATTTGCGCGACGAACGCTCGCCCAGCTTTAGGGCAACCTCACTCAGGCAAGCGGTCGATGTGGGCGCCGAGGCCGACCAAACGCTGCTCTAGCCGTTCGTAGCCGCGGTCGATTTGCCCCACGTTGTGGATGGTGCTCTCTCCCCGGGCGGCGAGGGCGGCGATGACAAGGGCCATGCCGGCGCGGATGTCGGGGGAGACAAGGTTCTCGCCGCGCAGCTCCGAGCGGCCGATCACCACGGCGCGGAAGGGATCGCAGGGGATGATGCGGGCGCCCATGGCGATCAGGCGATCGGTGAAGACCATGCGGCCTTCGAACATCTTCTCGTGGATGAGCACCGTGCCTTCGCTTTGGGTTGCCAGCACCACGGCGATGCTCATGAGGTCTGGGGGGAAGCCGGGCCAGGGCATGTCGCCGATGGTGGGCACGGCGCCGCCGAAGTCGGGCACCACAGTGAGTTCCTGCTCAGACGGCACGACGATGGCGTCGCCGTCGACGTCCCAGCGAACGCCTAGGCGGCCGAACATGATGGCGGTCATGCGGTGTTCGTGGGGACGCGCGTTCTCGATGCGGATGCGGGAGCCGGTGGCGGCGGCGAGGCCGATGAGGGAGCCGACTTCCATGTAGTCGGGGCCGATGGTGAAGTCGGCACCGCCCAGGCGAGTGACTCCCGCAATCGTGAGATCGTGGGTGCCGATGCCGGAAATGCGCGCTCCCATCACGTTCAGGCAATGACAAAGGTCTTGCACGTGGGGCTCCATCGCGGCGTTGGCGATGGTGGTGGTGCCGTCTGCGAGCACTGCGGCGAGGATGGCCTGTTCGGTGCCGGTGACGCTCATCTCGTCGAGGAAGAGTTCCGTGCCCTGTAGGCGTTCCGCTCGCAGTACGTGCAGGCCGGCTTCTTCCTCGATGCGGGCGCCGAGGCCACGCAAGGCCAAGAGGTGGGTGTCGAGGCGCCGTCGACCGATGCGGTCGCCTCCGGGGCGACCGATCACGGCGCGGCCAAAGCGGGCGAGCAAGGGCCCCGACAGCAACACGGCGGTGCGGATGCGGCTCGACAGCGCGAGATCGGGATTGCCGTCCCGCACGCCGCGCGCGTCGAGGCGACAGACGTTGTCTTCGAGAGAGGTGGACACTCCCATGCTTTCGAGCAGCGCGAGCTTGGTGCGGACATCGCCGATGTCCGGAACATTGCGCACGACGAGGGGCTCGTCGGTGAGCAGCGCCGCGGCCAACAGAGGTAGCGCGGCGTTCTTGTTGCCCATCGGGGCAATGGTGCCGCGCAGGGCGTGACCGCCGTTGATGCGAAAGTAGTCGGCCATGCTCGGCGAGGGTGTCAGTCCCGCACCACCTCATGGCGCAACGTGCCGATGCGGCGGATGTCCACTTCGATGGTGTCGCCGTCGTCCATGAAGACGGGGGGATTGCGTGCTGCGCCGACGCCGCCGGGGGTGCCGGTGACGATTACATCGCCGGGCACGAGTTCCGTGAAGGTGGAGCAGTAGGAAACGAGTTCCGGAAAGCCGAACACAAGCTGCGCCGAGCGGGCGTTCTGCATCACCTCGCCGTTCAGGCGAGTGGTGATTTCGATGTCGTCGTAGTCGTCGATTTCGTCGGGTGTCACCATCCACGGGCCGAACCCGCCGGTGGCGGCGAAGTTCTTGCCGGGGGTGAACTGGCTGGTGTGGCGCTGGTACTCGCGCACGCTGCCGTCGTTGTAGCAACTGAAGCCGGCGATGTGGCCTAGCCAATCAGCTGGCGCGATGCGGCGGCCAGACTTGCCGATGACCAGCGCAATTTCGCCTTCAAAATCAAGGCTATTCGATTCGCTCGGGCGCAGCATCTTGCCGAGGTGCCCGACCTGGGCGGCGGCGAAGCGGACGAAGATGGTGGGATTGTCCTCGCCACCGCGACCGGTTTCCTCTTGGTGGTCGCGATAGTTGAGGCCGACGCAGAGGATCTTGTCGGGGTCCGTGATGGTGGGCAGGTAGGTGATCTCGTCGAGGGCGCAATCCGCCGTGTCTCCTGCCTGGGCAGCCACCTCTTCGAGGCCGCGGGCGATGGCCGCCTTCAGCGTGGGGATGCCCGTACGACGCCTTGCATCCACCACGCCACCATCCACCACGCGCCCGAAGGACGCTTCCCCGTTCCGCTCAAACGAAAGCCAACGCATGAACCCTCCCGCCTTTGGCCAACCGGAACCGTTGCTTTAAGGTCGAATCGCTCGCCGGCTACTGGTCGAACATGATCACGCTGCGTGCCACCTCTCCCTTGTCGAGCGCCAAGAGCGCGTCGGTGACGTCGCCGAGGGCTATGCGGCTCGAGATCATGTCGTCGAGGTGCAGCTTGCCCTGCAGGTAGAAATCGACGAAGCGCGGCATGTCCACGCGGAAGCGGTTCGAGCCCATCATCGAGCCCTGGATCGTCTTCTCCTGCAGGAAATCCGGGCCGTGCAGCTCCACCATCTGACCCGGTGGGATCATGCCGATGATCGTGGCGGTGCCGCCGCGCCGGATCATGCGGAAGGCTTGCTCGGAGGTGACCTTGAGGCCGATGGCCTCGAAGGAGTAGTGAACGCCGCCGCCGGTGAGATCCCGCACCTGCTGCACCGGATCGCCGGCACCGGCGTCCACCACGTCGGTGGCGCCGAACTTGCGGGCGAGTTCCAGCTTCGAGGGCACCATGTCCACGGCGATGACTCGCGATGCCCCGGCGATGGCGGCGCCGTTGATGCACGACAGGCCCACGCCGCCGCAACCGATGACCGCCACCGTGGCGCCTGGTTCCACCGCCGCGGTGTGGATCACCGCGCCGACCCCGGTGGTGACGCCGCAACCGATGAGGGCGGCGCGGTCGAGCGGCATGTCCTCGCGAATCTTCACCACGGAGTGCTCGTGCACCAGCATCTTCTCGGCGAAGGAGCCGAGGTTGGCGAACTGGCCCAGGCGGCCGCCAGCCTTCGACAGACGCGGCTCGTCCTCGGGCCCTCGCCGCACCTCCGGCTCCTGGCAGAGCGACATGTGGCCGGTGAGGCAATCCTCGCAATGGCCACAGAACACGGAAAGACAGGTGATGACGTGATCGCCGGGCTTGACGTAGTTCACCTGATCGCCCACCTGCTCGACGATGCCGGCCGACTCGTGACCGAGCACCACCGGCAACTGGCCGGGATAGGTGCCGTTGAAGAAGTGCATGTCGGAGTGGCACACCCCGGCGGCGACGGTTCGCACGAGCACTTCGCGCGGACCGGGCTTGTCGATGTCGATCTCCTCGACATCCATGGGCTGGTTGACCTCGCGGAACACGGCTGCCTTCATGGCGTTTCCCCTCGTTTCGACCGGAGCGGCACCGCCGGCGGCACCGCAGATGACGGACTGACAGTGTGCAGCCGCAGCCCGTTCGCTTCAACCGCCAGCGAGCATCGTCAGTGATTGCCAAAGCGCCATTGCGCCCAAGGCAAGCAAAAGCAGCAAGGTGCCGCCGGCACCGACAGCCCGCAGCGGCGTCGCCCCCTTGTCGTGCTGCAGGCCGAAGGGATGGGCGATGCGACAGACGAGGAGCAGTACGCCGACGACATGCAGGAACAGGGCACTGCCGCCGTTTGCCTCGATCAGGGCCATCAGCACGAGGGCCAACGGCACGTATTCGACGAAGTTGCCGTGGCGGCGAATGGCTACAGCCAAGTCCATGTCGTCACCATGCAGGATCGAGACGTTGGCACGTCCCCGTTGCCGCCCCACAAGGGCGCTCAGGGCAACAAAGACGGCCAGGAGAAGGGCCGCATAGAGAGCGGTGATCGGAAGCATGGTGATTGCCCTCAACGGTGGGTGGTCAGTGCGTTTCTAAAGCAGTGAGCCGGAAGACGCAAAACGTCCGCGTTGCACCAGAGAAGCTATGCCAGTTCCCCACCCCGCAGGAACGCTGGGCCGCGGCGGCAGGGAACAGGGCTCCCCTCCCCATGCCCCTGCCAGGCGCACTTTCCTGTCACTCCCCCCCTCGCGGGGGAGTCGAGAAAAGCGTCCCCGCTTTTCTCGGAGGGGGGGCTGGCCAGAATCCACGACCGTCGCACGCCAGCGCCGCCTGCACGGAAGCAACCGGCGGCCGCAGTAAGTCGCCCTTGCCCGGTTCGTCAAGGCGGATCGAACTCGAACGGAACCTGCAGCTTGGCGTCGCCTACATCCTCGCCGCGGAGGAACTGCAGGTGCGGCTCGATTAGCACGGAGGGAACCTCGTGCGATGCGCCTTCCACAACGATCAGGCGGGAATCGGAAAACCCTTCCCTTGCCGCGACGGCGTTGGAGATGGGGGTGCGGCCGTCTAGGGTGCCGCAGCAGAAGAGCGTTGGCGTCGCCGATTTCACCGGTGCGCGGAACGCATCGCCAAGATCGGTGATGCCCATCACATCACCGACGAACGGGAAGGGCAGGTTGAAAGTGTCGTCGAGCAGGGCGCCGGTGCGTTGCGCCTCGATGTCGGCCATGCGCTGGGCCGTGGCGCCAGAGGCGCAGTCCATCGCCAACATCATCCCGTGCGGCGCCTGGCCGAGCCAGCGCCCGAAACGGCGCGACAGGGTGGATGTGTCCCGCCGGGTGAGCTGGCGGGCAAAGGCTGGCAGGCCCCGAATCGCCCGTGTGCTGCCCAAGGCGCCGCCGAGTATCGTCTGCACGGCGAAGCGACCGAGTGGAACTCGCTCCTCCACTCCCGCCATCTGCACCAAGGGAGGATTGGCGTCGTAGTCCTCGAGCACTGCCCGGAGTTCGCCATCGAGGTCAGGGCACATGCCGTCCAGGCTCGTGCTGCCGCGGGCTAGATCGGCGACGTGGCGGAAATGTCGATCGGTGTTGGCCGGCAGCTTGTGCGTGTCGTCCGGCCCCTCGACGATGCACAGGATCGCCTTGCCCACACTCTCGCCGTGCAGTCGCAGCACCGCAAGGCCGAGATGCGAGCCATAGCTCGCGCCGTGCAGGTTGATGGTCTCCGCCCCAAGCGCCTTGCGCAGGTCGTCCACGTCGTGCGCGCTCTCGACGGTGTTGAACGCATCCACTTCGACGCCCCGCTCTCGCCAATATGTGGCGAGCCTGCCGGCATGGTCGCGCTGTGCGGCGAGGGCGGCGTCGCGCGTCAGCACTTCGCTGAGGTCGTACTGCGGGCGATGGGCACTGTCGAGATTCGGCAATGCGCCCTGACAGCCGCGCTGGTCGAACGTCACGACATCGCAGATTTCCGACAGCCGCTCTACATGTTCGAACATCGAGGTCTCGAAGGCGCCGTTGGCCGCCGCACCGGGGCCGCCGGCGAGGACGACAAGCGGCGGTAATCCCACATCCCGCCGCGCCGGCACCCGCACGAACGGCAGCGACAGCGCCGGGCTTTCCTCGTGGCTACGCGTGCTCGGCACCAGCAACATCCCGCGTTCGGCTTCGAGACTGCGGCCGGTCGCCGCATTCCGCACCCGCGACGGCCAGATCCCAACAAGCTGCGACTCGTGCGGGGCGAGGAGACTCGGCATGGGCGGCAGGTTCTCTTTCGATGCGGGAGCGGAATTGTACGGCGGCATCTCAAACCCACCGTTGGCGGGTCGGCTGCGGAGCGCTCGCTGCGGAAACCGTGCAACATGGCGCGATGCCGGAAATGCAGATCATCAGCGTCCTGCACCTCGCCATCGCCTTCATTCCGCCGGCGCTCGTGATTGCCGTGATGTGGTGGTGGAAGGTGGGGGCGGGGAAGGCAATCTACGCCAACGCCCGGATGCTCGTGCAGCTTCTGGTGATCGGCTATGTGCTCATGTACATCTTCGAGGCCGACAATCCGTGGATCATCGTCGCGGTGCTGGCGCTCATGATCTCGGTCTCGGCGTGGATCGCGATGCGACCACTACAGCGACAGGGCCTCAGCGTGTACGGTGCGGTGGTCACGGCCCTCGGTGCCACGGGCCTCGCCGTGTTCGGTCTCGTGACCCAGTTGGTGCTGGACTTGGGCCGATGGTTCGAACCGGAACTCACCGTGCCCATCGCCGGCATGATCTTCGCCAACTCCATGAACACGGTGAGCCTCACCGCCGAGCGCTTCCAATCCGAGATCGAGCACGGCGCTGAGTTGATGACGGCCCGCCGCGTCGCCCTCGACGCGGCCTTGATCCCGCAAATCAACAGCCTGCTTGCCGTGGGCCTCGTGGCCCTGCCCGGAATGATGACCGGACAGATTCTCTCCGGCGTCGATCCCCTGGTAGCCGCCCGCTATCAGATCGTGGTGATGTGCATGATCTTTGGCGCCGGCGGATTGGCGGCCATCGGCTACCTCCTGCTCACCCGCCCGGACCAAGGCGCGTGACTCCAGCGTCCAATTCTTACGCTACAGCCGCACCATCGTCTTGCCGAAGTTGCTGCCCTGCAACATGCCGATGAAGGCGTCGATGCTGCCGCCCAAGCCCTCGGTGACGCTCTCTCGATACTTGAGACGGCCTTGCTTGATCCAGCCTGACATTTCCTCGAGCGCTTCCTCCGCAGCAGGATGCGAGGCAGCGAGTTCCGCGAAGGCGAAGAAGCGGTAGCCGCCGGCACCGTCGTCGTTGCCGTCTTGGGGCAGCACGGGCAGGCCTTCGGCCTTCAGCCGCTGTAGCGGCGTCGGCCGGCGTTCGGCACTCGTGAGGTTGTAGTGCGCTATGAAGCCGCAGATCGGCACGCGACAGCCCGGATTCAGGAGTGGAATGACGGCTTCGAGCACGTCGCCACCGACGTTCTCGAAGTAGATGTCCACCCCGTCCGGGGCTGCGTTTGCGAGCTCGTTGGCGAAGTTTGGAGCCTTGTAGTCAATGCAGGCGTCGAACCCCAACTCGTCGACGCACCATGCGCATTTCGCGGGGCCACCGGCAATGCCGACCGCGCGTGCCCCCTTGATCTTCGCGAGCTGCCCCACGACCTGCCCCACCGCGCCGGAGGCGGCGCTGACGACCACCGTTTCCCCGGCCCTTACCCTTGCGACCTTGAGTAAGCCTTGGTAGGCCGTGTACCCGGTCATGCCGAGAATGCCCAGGGCCGTGGACGCCGGGCCCAGTGAGCCATCCCATTTCTGGATCGGTATTCCTGGGTTGTTCCACTGCACGTCGCTCGCGCTGGCGAGGCACTGCTCCTGCCAGCCGTAGTAGCCGACGACGAGGTCGCCCTCGTTCCATCCGTCCACGTGGCTTTCGGTTACTTCCGAAACCGTACCGCCGATGACTGTGCGACCCTCGTTGTCGGCGGAGTTCATGAAGGTCGAACGCATGTAGGGATCGAGCGTCAGCCAGCGCGTTCGCAGCAACATCTGACCCGGACCCGGCGCCGGCAGTTCCTCCGGGACGATCTCGAAGTCCGAAGGCTTCGGCATCCCCTCCGGCACCCGCCGAAGCACCACCTTGCGATTGTTCGTTGCGCTCAAGGCAATTCCCTCCTTGCTATGGCCAAAGGTCAGCCGCGGTTGCGTTCGCGACTGCCAACGCGCTCATCAAGCGCGTAGCGTGCCCTCGGAGGGAAGGCATTCTGCCTTCCCTAACGCCGAAAGGCGTTTTTCGGCAATTGCGGTCGGCGTGCCCGCGGCGCAGTGAAGGCTACACCGATGCCCTCCAGAAGCACCCCCACATTACCGGTCCGACGGGCTGTTAGCTCCCCAACGTCCCTTCCGCGAGTGCCACCGCGGCCCGCAAGGCGGCAACGGCGCCCCGTTCATCGGCGATTCCCTTGCCAGCAATGTCAAACGCTGTGCCGTGGTCTACCGATGTGCGGATCAGCGGAATCCCCAGCGTCGCCGTGACGCTCTCATGAAAGTTGTGAACCTTGATGGCGATGTGGCCTTGGTCGTGATACATCGCCAGCACCACGTCGAACTCGCCGGCGATGGCGCGGTTGAATACCGAATCCGCCGGCAGCGGCCCGACCACTTCCATGCCGGCTTCGCGCGCGGCGCGCACCGCCGGGGCGATGGCCTCGATCTCCTCGCGGCCGAGCAACCCGCCTTCCCCGCCGTGCGGGTTCAGCGCAGCGGCGGCGATGCGTCCGTTCGGCAATCCCCATGCACACAACGACTCGTGACAAAGCCTGAGCCGCTCGAGCACATTGTCGAATGTGACAAAGCGCCCCGCCTCGATCAACGACTTGTGCGTGGAAAGATGCACCACGCGCAATCCCGGCGTCATCAGCATGGTGGCCGTCACCTTGGCGCCGGTCAGGCGAGCGAGAATCTCCTGGTGGCCGATGTCGTCCACATAGCCGGCGGCGTGAATCGCCTCCTTGTGCAGCGGGCAAGTCATCATGGCGTCGATCTCGCCGGCCATCGCATCGCTGGCACAGCGTTCCACGGCCCGCGCCGCCGCTTCGCCGCACTCCGCCGCCACCTCGCCAACGCGGAAGTCGCCGGGGCGTGGCGTGTTGGTGTCAACGAGGTCGCACTCCGGCACCGTCAGGCCGGCCTGCCGCGCGCCTAGCCCAAGTGCCCAGCCGGGGCCATAGACAACGAATCGGGCATCGGGCCGGTTCTCGTGGTGCAGCGCCTTCACCAGCACCTCGGGACCGATGCCGGCCGGGTCCCCGAGGGTGACGCCGATACGAGTTGCTGTCATCGAGGGCTAGCTGCCGAGCAGCTCGATGCCGTCCACGGCGAGACCGAAGCCCTCGAGACCCACGTAGTCCACCTCCCGCCCGGTGACGACGCGAATACGGGTGACGCCGAGGTCCCGCACGATTTGCGCGCCGACGCCGATCTCCAGCCAATCGCGATTGCGCCCATCGGCGCGGCTGGCGGGTTCTTCGGTCAGGTTGTCGAGGGGCACCCCGGCGAAACCGCTGCGCAAATAGATGAAGACTCCCCCGCCGAGTTCGCCCAAGCGCTTGAGCGCCGTCTGCAACAGGTTGCTCTGATGGCTCGCTTGGGGGCCGAATACGTCCTCGATGAGCTTCTCGCGGTGGATGCGCACGGGCACGCTCGTTCCGGGGCCATGGTCGCCAAACACCAGAGCAAGGTGCTCGGCATCCTCGAAGCGGGTGCGGTAGGCGAGGGCGCGGGCTCGGCCGATGGCCGTCTGCACCTCGAACTCCCGCGTCCGCACCACCAGTTGCTCGCGGCGCTGCCGCCAAGCGATGAGATCGGCCGTGGAGATGATCTTGAGGTCGTGCTCCTTCGCGAAGCGCATGAGTTCTGGCAACCGCTGGACGGTGCCGTCATCGTTCACAATCTCCGCCAAGAGCCCCACCGGCGCGCAGCCGGCGGCGCGGGCGAGATCGATGGCCGCCTCGGTGTGGCCGGATCGCACCAGAACGCCGCCACGTCGCCCCACCAGGGGGAAGATATGGCCGGGCCGGACGAAATCGTCCGCCACCACGTTGCCACCGGAGAGAGCCACGGCGGTGGCGGCGCGCTCTTCGGCGGAGATGCCGGTGGAAAGCCCTTGGCGATAGTCCACACTCACGGTAAAGGCGGTGGCAAGCGGCGCATCGTTGCGCGCCACCATGGGTTCGAGGTGCAGCCGCTTGGCGAGATCTTCCTCAAGCGGCGTGCAAAGGATGCCGCTCGTGTGTCGGATCATGAACGCCACCCGCTCCGGCGTTGCCTTCGACGCCGCCATGATGAGATCGCCCTCGTTCTCGCGATCGTCGTCATCCACCACCACCACCAGTTCGCCACGGGCGACGGCGCCGATGGCATCGTCCACCGGGTCGAAGCGTGGCGCATCCGGCGCGGACGCGGGAGAGTTAGGGGGCATGGGCGAATCCCGGAGTCGAAGAATCCGGCAAGCGTAGCAGTTTCCCGCTGGCGAAGCCGCCGCCAACCCATTGGGGCCACACACGTAGGTGGGGTTGAACGTCTGGAGGGAAGGCATTCTGCCTTCCCTCCGAGGCCCGTTTCGAAGTCCGACCCCTATGGCGCGCCCTGCTGGCGCGAACTGGTGGCCTTCGTGCTCGCGTTCGCTCGCAACTAGGCTGCTAGCATCCGTGCATTCGAGTTATCGAAGCCGCCGGACAAGCAGCCCATGACCAACCCCACCATCCTCCACCTTCATTCCCGCCACACTGTCGGCGCCGTCAGCCCACTCATCTTCGGCGGCTTTCTCGAGCACTTGGGCCGCTCCATCTACGAGGGGGTGTATGACCCTGGCAGCGTTCACGCAGATGCAGACGGGATGCGCACCGACGTCATTGAGGCGCTCCGGGAGCTTGGCCTCACCGTTGTCCGCTATCCAGGTGGCAACTTCGCCTCCGGCTATCACTGGCAAGACGGCGTGGGCCCCAAGGAGGCACGCCCCCGCACCAGGGAACTCGCCTGGCAGTCCATCGAACCGAACACCTTCGGCACCGACGAGTTCATCAAGCTCTGCCGCAAGCTCGATTGGCAGCCCATGCTGGCGGTGAACCTCGGCACGGGCACGCCGGAAGAGGCCCGCGACTGGGTGGAATACTGCAACTGCGAAACGGGCACACGCCATGCCGACATGCGCGCCGCCAACGGCGCAGCGCAGCCCCACGGCGTGCCCCTCTGGTGCCTCGGCAACGAGATGGACGGCCCGTGGCAACTCGGCCACGTTCCCGCCGACCAATACGCCATCCGCGCAAGCCAAGCCGCCAAGATGATGAAGGACTGCGATCGCTCCATCGAGACCGTGGCTTGCGGCTCATCGGCACCCACCATGCCGACCTTTCCCGAATGGGATCGGACGGTGCTCGAATCCCTCGGCGACCTCGCCGACTACGTGAGCCTGCACCGCTATGTAGGCAATCCCGACGACAACCCCGCCGAATATCTCGCGCTCTCGAACAGCATCGACGCCCAGATCGAGGCCGTGGACGCCTGTGCCCGATACGTGCAGGCGAAGCGGCGCTCGCGACGGCGCGCGTATCTGTGCTTCGACGAGTGGAACGTGTGGTATCGCGCCCGTGGCGGCGCCCACAGCGACGGCCGCGGCAAGGTGGCTCCGGCGCTGCTCGAAGAGCGCTACAACCTCGAAGACGCCCTCGTGGTGGCCATGTTCCTGATGAGCTTCATCCGCCACGCCGACAGCGTGCGCATTGCCAATCTGGCGCAGCTCGTGAACGTCATCGGCCCGGTGCTGACGCAAGGCGACGATCTCCTCAAGCAATCCATCTTCCACGCTTTCCGCATGGTGTCGAGCCGCCGAACGGGGGTGTCGCTGCGGGGCGCCGTGGAAGGGCCAACATACGAAAGCGAACGCTACGGCAACGTGCCCTTCCTCGACCACGCAGCAATCATCGATGGCTCGAAGTTGCACGTATTCGCCATCAACCGCCAACTCGACGACCACATGCCCCTGACCGTGGCGTTCGCGGACCGCGCCATCGCCCGGGTGCTCTCGTCGGAAATCCTGCACGCGGACCTCAAGGCCGAAAACACCTTCGAAAACCCCGACGAAGTGCGAGCCATCCCCTTCGACGGCTGGAGCGCCGACGGCAACGCAAATACTCTCCTGCCCCCCTACTCCTTGGTCGCCACAACCTTCGAGTTGGCTTGACGGAAGCGGGACTGTTCAATCTGAGGTGAAGCATGCCAACCGTCCAAATCAGTGCGCGAGTCGACCAAACCTTGAAGGCGGCCGTGGAGCGTTACTGCAAATCGCGCGGTGTCGTAGTCAACCACTTCGTAGAGGAAGCCCTCCTCGACCGGTTGGAGGAACTCGAAGACGTCGAGGCCTTGAAGCAGATTCGCGATGAGCCAACACGACCGCTGACTAAGTGCTTAGGGAACTCAAGCTGAATGGCGACATGAGCGGTTAAGCGCTGGTCTACCTTTCGAATTCCCGCCGCAGCATGTCCCACAGGGGGTTCGGTCCTCGCAGCTTGAAGGGCTCAGGGTCTCTCCCGTCTTCAACCGCCTGCCAATACCGCCAACCCATCTTGTGGCTGGGCGGAATCTCGTAGTCGAGTCCAGTCCATGCGCCGCTGCCGCGGAAGGCATAGAAGGCCCAATGCCAATTGCGCTCGTTGTAGATGTGGATGAGGTCGGCCATGTATGCCGCCGCCCCCTCAAGGCGGCGGTCGTACCAGAACTCGGAGGCGATGATTCGACTTGCTGGGATGCGGTGCCTTTTGGCGAACCTCTCCACCGCGAGCACTTCCCGCGCGAGGCGGTCTCTGGTCCAGGACTCGGTAGGCCCGTCCCGCCGCGCGGGCACGCGGTGCGGATACGCGTAGCGGCGTTGATTGACGCGATAGGTGGTCATCTGCCATGGGCCGGGATTGTGGAAGGCGTACAGGACCCGATCGTCGGCAACAGGCCGGTTGTACGCGAAGGCCTGTGGCGATGCGTAGAACCAGCCGTCGAGGATGATGGGGGTGTCTGCATCGACCGAGCGGATCGCGTCGACCATGTCCTGGTTGAATCGGTTGAGGTCGGCTGGCGTATCTTGAATGCGTGTGAACCAGGCGGCGAAATCCCCGTCGGGCGTATCGAAACCGAACGCCCTGTCCGGGTGCGGTTCGTTGAGCGGGTTGTAGGCAACGATGGCCGGATGCCCCTTGAGGCGCGCCGCCAGTTGCCTCCAGAACGCAAAGGCCCTGCGATGGAACTCCCTGTCCTCCCATAGACGCGTGTCGTCCTCATCGTCGTTGAGCTGTTTCCAGCGCGCCCCTGGCAAGCTGAGCATCGCCAGTGCGACCTTGATGCCGTTGCGCTGGGCTTCGTCGAGTGCCTCGGTCAATAAAGCAAGATCCGCCTCGTTGATCTCGACAAAGCGGTCCGCGTCGCCGATCAGGAAATCCTTGTCCTCGGCCGGCCAAGCGTCGGGCAGGAGGCGGACATATTCCAAGCCGACGTCTTGCGCCGCAACGTACCACTCGGGGCTGTGTTGCGAGTTCTGTTGATTGGCGCCCTTGCGCTGGGTATCCCAGAAGCTGAGCTTGGCTGTCTCGGCGGCGCCGCCGCTCGCGCAGAGCAACGCGAGGAACAGCAGTGTTGGCGTGCACCGGTGCAGCGTCCTGCCCAACCGCGCCTGACTCACCGGACCGCTTCGTTGGGGCTGACGCTGCGCAGGTAACGCACGCAACGGACGTAAGGAGTGGAGGCCTGCGTTGACATCACGAGAGGGGAATCGAATGACAAACCCTTCGCCTGGGGACGGGTCCTAAGCCGTGGAAGGTGGCGCGCCCGCAGGGACTCGAACCCCGAACCCCCAGGTTCGAAGCCTGGTGCTCTATCCAATTGAGCTACGGGCGCTGCGTGACGAGGCTACGACTTGGCCGTCGCCTCTGCTGCGGCAATTATACTGCCGCGCCGTAGTCCATCCGCTTGAGGAAGACCCGTGACCGACGCGCCGCTCGAAGGCATCACCGTTCTCGATCTCGGCCAGATCTACAACGGCCCTTACTGCGGCTACCTGCTCGCAATGGCAGGCGCACGGGTCATCAAGGTGGAGCCGCCCACTGGCGAGGGCATGAGAGGTCGGCGGGGCGGCGATGGCCTCTTGAGCTACCCCTTCATGATGCTGAACGGCAACAAGGAAACCGTCACCCTCAACCTCAAGGACGAACGCGGCCGCGACCTCCTGAAGCGTCTCGTTCAGCACGCGGATGTGCTGCTCGAGAACTTCTCCCCTGGCACGATGGAACGCAACGGCGTCGGCAGCGCCACCTTGCTCGAAATCAACCCGCGCCTCATCTACGGTGCTGCCACCGGCTTCGGTCGCGGCGGCCCGCATCGGGACTATCGCGCCATGGACATCACCGTGCAGGCCATGACCGGTGTCGTCGCCATCACCGGCAACGACGACGAACCGCCGCTCAAGTCTGGCCCGGCGCTCTGCGACATCCTGGGCGGCGCGCACCTCTACGCCGCCATCACCACCGCCCTCGTGCGCCGCGCCCGCACCGGCAAGGGCGCGGTGCTGGACGTGGCCATGCAGGATGCCGTGTTCCCGACGCTCACCTCCGCCCTCGGCGCCTACTACGCCGTCGGCGGCAATCCGCCACGAACCGGCAATCACCACCAGGCAATGGCGGTCGCGCCTTACAACGTCTATGCCGCCGCCGATGGCCACGTGGCGATCATCTGCATCCGCGAAGGCCACTGGCAGTCCTTGGCCCGCGCCATGGGTCGCCCAGAGCTCACCCAAGACCCACGCTTCGAGTCGATGAAGGAGCGCGCCCGCAACATGGCGGCCACGGACGAAGCCGTGGAGGCGTGGACCAGCACGTTGCCCAAAGCCGAGGTCTTCCGCGTCTGCCAGGAGCACGACGTTATCTGCGCCCCGGTGCAATCCTTGGACGACGTCCTGAACGACCCCCACCTCCTCGAACGCGGTGCCCTCGCAAAACTCGCGCACGAGCATTTCGGAGACGTAACGCTGCCAAGCACCGCGCTGCGTTTCGAGGACGTAGAACCTCCGCCCGTCACGCTCCCCCGACCGCTCGGCGCGGACAACGAGAGCGTCTATGGCGGACTGCTGGGCCTCGACCGTGCGGAACTCGAAGAGCTCTCTGGGGCTGGGGCAATTTAGGGGCCTTGCCCCGTCGTGCATCATTCGATTGCGGGCCGTCTCCGGAGGGAGGGCGTCTCGCCCTCCATGGCCTGAAAGGGCGTTGCGCCTCGATTTCCCTCTTCCGGCTTGAGAGCAGCCACTGAAGGGAAGCCAACGTGAGACACTACCCGTTGCCCCAATCGCTTGACGGATGGATGGCCATATGAGGGGCCGAAACTGGCTGCTGACTACCACGCTGCTTTGCTGCGTTCTAACCGCCGGGAGCGAGGCCAGAACCTTGGATGAGCAACGCCTTGCCGCCCTGCTCGAAGAGACCCGGGCGGAGATGAAGATGCCCGGCCTGCGTGCCGCTGTGCGCCTGGCCGATGGCCACATCGTCCGCGCTGCCACCGGCGTTGCCGACAAGGAAGCCGGCACGCCGCTCGACAACGACATCGCCATGCCCGGCGGCAGCACCGGCAAGACCTTTGTAGCGGCCCTCACCATGCTGCTGGTCGAAGAAGGAACACTCTCCCTCGACGATCCCGCCAGCAAGTGGCTCGGCGATCAACCTTGGTACGCGCGGCTGCCGAATCCCGCCGACATCCGCGTCCGTCACCTGCTCTCCCACAGCGCCGGCATCTCCGACTACCCCGGCACGTTCGGCTACAACCTCCATTCCGTCTGGCGTGCCATCCGCCGTGGCGGCATTCGCTTCACCCCGGAGGAACTCATCGGCTTCGCCCTGAACAAAAAGCCACTGAACGCACCCGGCGAGGGCTATCGCTACACCGATGTCGGCTACCTCGTGCTCGGCCGCCTGATCGAATCCGCCACTGGCCGCACCTACTACGACCTCCTCACCGAACGCATCCTCAAACCGCACGGCCTCCAAGACATCGTCCTGCAAGACCGCTCCGTGCTCCCCGTCGCTCCCGGCTACATGATGGGCGCCCGCAACCTGCGCGACGACGGCACCATGAAGATCGATCCATCCTCCGAATGGACCGGCGGCGGCCTCGCCTTAACCCCAACCGACCTGGTCCGCTTCCACGCGGCCCTCGCCGCCGGCGAAATCGTCCGCCCAGAGAGCCTTCAGCAGATGATCGAAGGCGGCTGGCACAACCCAGCCACCCCCGGCGAACACTACGGCTTTGGCCTCTTCGTCCACGACCACGGCAGCGCATGGAGCCACGGCGGCCTATGGCCCGGCTACCGAACCCACGTCACCCACAACACTAGGGCCGCCACCACCATCGCCGCCCAAACCAACCGCGACGGCCGCATCGACATGGGGGCTGTGGTAGCCCGTGTCGCTACGGCCCTAACGCCCTAGCGGTCCTAGCGCCACAGGGGAACGCAGACTGTCAGGCCTGCTGCACCAGAGCGTCGTCGATTTGTTGGGCGCGCAGGTGTGCGGGGCGCGACTGGACGTGGTTGCAGTATTCGGCGAGGGCGGGGCGCTCGTCGATGGTGCCCATCTGGAAGCCCCAGCCGATGTGGGAGCCGACGTACACGTCGGCGGCCGAGAAGCTGGTGCCGGCGACGAACTCGCGGCCGGCCACGGCCTGCTCCAAGGTGTCGATGACGGTGGCGAGGTTGCCGTAGCCCACGGTTGATTCGCGTTCGGCGGGGACGGTGAGCCCGAGGGCAGAGTTGGAGACCGCGGCTTCGAGGGGGCCGGCGGCGAAGAAGAGCCAGCGGTAGTAGTCGGCGCGGTCGTTCGTTGCCGGGGCGAGGCCCGCGTCTGGGAAGGCGTCGGCGAGGTAGGCGCAGATCGCTGCGGTTTCGGTTACCACCCGGTCGCCGTGGCGGATGGCGGGTACCTTGCCCATGGGGTTGATGGCGAGGTAGTCCGCGCCCTTGATCGAGCCGCCCATCTCGAGCAGTTCCGTGTCGTAGGGCTCGCCGACCTCTTCGAGCATCCAGCGCACGATGCGGCCGCGGGACATGGGATGGGTGTAGAAGACGAGGTCCGAAGCCATGGTTGTGCGTCCTACTTTCGGCGGGCGGCGAATCTACCAGACTCGGCGCCCGCTCGAGGCCATTGCTGGCGTTACGGCGCGTCCGGCGTGATCTCCATGATCCGGTGCGCATGGTGGGTGCGGCCGAACTCGTCCACCGCCCGCACCGTCAGCGTGTGCGTTCCGGCGCCAAGCTCCGGCAGGCGCGATACCCACAGGTGCGTCGAAGGCTGCGGCTGCACCCAGGACTTGATCACGTCGGCATGGCGCAGGTGCAGCTCCGTGATGGCCGGATCGAGTCGTGCGACGCGTTCCATAGCAATCGGCCCATGTCCGCCGACATGGAACTCGACCTTCGAGCGCGGGCCGCCGTCGAACAGGTTGACGTACACCTCCGCGCCGTAGGCCTGTTCCACCGTCATGCGACCGTCGAGCATTTCGCCGGCACGGGAATCCCGCACGGCCGCGTCGCGGTTTCGGTGGTGGGCGACGTCGAACATGATGCGCATCTGGTAGTCCGCCGGCTTGCCGGCAGCCTTGAAGCGCACGCTCATGTCCACACCGTCCACGGTGAGGATGTGGTAGCCGTTCGGCGTGCCGTCGCGCTGCCAGGACACCGGCACCCCTTCCTCGTCGAACGGGCCGCTCCACCAGCTTCCCGACACCGTCGAGAGCACGTGGTGGTGGAAGGGCTCGGGTCCGGCGAAGCCGTCGTCGGCGTCGAAGTAGCGGTGTTCTACCGTGTGCGTATGGCCGGCCACCGCATACAGGTGCTCCCGTTCGCCCAGCATTTCGAAGAGCGCGCGTCGGTTGCTCGTGGTGACGCCCGGGGCATCGGTGCCGGCGATCTCGAGCGGCGCGTGCATGGCGAAGAAGAGCAGTCGATCGTCCGGAATGTGCGCGAGTTCGTTGCCGAGCCAGGTCAACTGGTCTTGGCTCAACTCGGCGACGTAGCGGCCGTTGCCGCGCAGGTTGTCCGCGGTCACCTCGCCGCCGCCCTGATAGACAATGTTGTCGAGCACGAAGAAGACCGCATCGCCCACCTCGAACGAGTAGTAGGGCGGGCCGAAGTGCCGCTTGAACGTCTCCAGCGAATCGCTGTCGCCGTCGGCGTCTAGGTTCAGCTCGTGGTTGCCGGGCACGTTGTACCAGGGCACGCCCATGCGGGCGATGAGGCGGTTGTAGCGCGGGAACATCGCAAGGTCGTCGAACAGGATGTCGCCCATGGTCATGCCGAAGCGGGCGTCCGTGCCGACGAGTTCCGAGATCACGTCATCGCGGATGTAGTCGAGCTCCGCTTCGGTCTGCGGCTGCGGGTCGGCGAACAGGATCGCGTCGAACACCGCCGGCTCGTCCACCGGGGTGAGCGGGAAGTCGATGCGTTCCGGCAGCGGCCCGGTCGGGTCGATGCCGCGGTAGCGCATCCGCTTCGGCGAACCGGCCGGCTGATGGATGTAGTGGAAACGCGGCAGCATCTCGGCGTTCACCGGCGTCATGTAGCCGGCGGGCTTGGTGACGAAGATGATCGCGGCCTCCTCCGCCACTTCCATCTCATAGTCACCGTCGGCACCTGTGAGGGTGACATCGCGGCCGTTTGAGACGCGCACGTCGGCGATGCCGTCTTCCCCAGAATCGCGCACGCCGTTGCCGTTGTCGTCCTGGAACACCGTCCCCCGCGCCGTGACGGTCGGGGGCGGGGGTACGTCGAGGGGTACGTCCTGTTCGGCGCTGTCGCCATTGCCTTCAGGCGCCGACGCTTCCTGCGCAAGAGCCAAAGGGGCCAGCGCTATCGCTGCCAACGTCGCCATCCATCGTGTCATGCCGCTTCTCTCCCTTCCATATCAAGTGATATCCAAGCTTATCGAAATTGGATGAGCTCGCCGGGGCTGTGTGCAACTGGCTCGCCTTTGCCGATGAGCCAAATCAAGCAAAGTTATCCAAGGTTATCGAGATCCGCTAACTTGGCGTGCGGAGCGTTCGGGCGTTGGCAAGGGTGGGTTGGTTGGCCTATCATTTGGCGCATGGCCTTGAACGGAAACACCACCACGACCACGCGTCGCCCGACTACGGGCAGGCGGGCCGTGCGGTAGTTCGATGCCGGAGCGGCTCCCCGAAGGGCCGCGCTTCCAAGACCCCGGAAGGCGAAGGCCACCGGGGTTTTTGCTTTGTGGGCTGGGAAAAAACGTCTGCGAGCAGCTTGAAATGAGGAGCGAAGGATGAACAGCGTGGCCGAATCGGAGTCCCGAGCGAGCGAGGCGGACAGCCTGTATCGCATTCGCCACAGCCTCGCGCACGTGATGGCGCAGGCGGTGCTGCAGATGCGCGAGGGTTCGACGCTCGGCTTCGGGCCGCCCATCGACGACGGCTTCTACTACGACTTCATCCTCACCTCGCCCATCACCGATGCGGATTTCCCCGAACTCGAACGGCGCATGAAGCGCATCCTCAAGCAGGGGCAGCGCTTCTATCGGGAGGAGTTGCCGGCCGATGAGGCCCTTGCTCGCATTGACGAGATGGGGGAGCCGTACAAGCGCGAGTACGCCGAGGAACTGGTGCAGAGCCGGGGGCTTGAGGGCCTGACCTTCTACCGCAACGGCCAGTTCCTCGACATGTGCGATGGCCCCCACGTCGACACCACGCGGGAAATCCCCCGCGACGCCTTCAAGCTGCGGAACGTAGCGGGCGCATATTGGCGCGGTGACTCGCGCAACGTGATGATGACCCGCATCTACGCCTGGGCATACGACAGCCGCGAGGCGCTCGACAAGGCGGTGCGCGAATACGAGCTTGCCCAGGAGCGGGACCACAAGCGCTTGGGGCGCGAGCTCGGCATCTTCACTGTGGACGACGACATCGGCCGCGGACTGCCGCTTTGGCTGCCGAACGGCACGGTGATTCGCGACGAGCTGGAGAAGCTCGCGAACGAGCTGGAGTTTCGCGCCGGCTATCAGCGGGTGGCGACGCCGCACATTGCCAAGGCCAGCCTCTACGAGACTACGGGGCATCTTGCCCATTATCGGGATTCCATGTATCCGGCGATGGAGGTGATGGAGGAAGGCGAGGGCGGCGAGTCGGTGAAGGAGGAGTACATCCTGCGCCCCATGAACTGCCCGCATCACCACAAGGTCTATGCCGCCGCGCCGCGCAGCTATCGCGACCTGCCGGTGCGACTCGCGGAATACGGCCATGTCTATCGCTGGGAGGCGTCCGGCGCGGTCAGCGGTCTCGCCAGGGTGCGCGGCATGTGCATGAACGATGCGCATATCTACTGCACCGAGGAGCAGATTGGCGACGTGTTCCGGGAGGTGATCGCGCAGTACGACGAGGCCTATTCCATCTTGGGGCTGACCGACTACTTCATCCGCCTGTCGCGGTGGGACCCGAACGACGCCAAGGGGCGGGAGAAGTACGTCGATGCGCCGGAGGAGTGGGAGCGCACCGAGCGCATCCTTGCAGACCTTTTGGCGGACATGCAGATCGACTATGTGGAAGGTATAGGCGAGGCGGCCTTCTATGGCCCCAAGATCGACGTGCAGTTCCACACCGTCACCGGGCGCGACGAGACGGTGAGCACCGTGCAGCTCGACTTCGCCGTGCCGCCGAGGCTCGGGCTCAGCTACACCGGTGCAGACGGCCAGCCGCACACGCCATACTGCATCCACCGTGCACCGTTCAGCACCCACGAGCGCTTCGTCGCCTTCCTGATCGAACACTTCGGCGGCGCCTTCCCCACCTGGCTCGCGCCGGTGCAGGTGGAAGTGATCACGGTGTCCGACCAGTTCGCGGACTACGCGGGGCGCATCGTCGACCGCTTGCGCGGCCACTTCGTACGCGCCGTGGAGGCGTCGGAAAGCGACACGGTGTCGAAGAAGATCCGCGCCGGCCTGACGCGCAAGGTGCCGAACCTGCTCATCGTCGGTGAACGGGAGGCGGCGGACGGCACGGTGACCCTGCGCCGCTACGGCGAGCGCAAGCAGGTGACGCTCCCGTTGGCGGATTTCGAGCGCGTGCTGCTAGAAGCCATCGGCAAGCGGTCGCTTGCGTTGGACTTGTAGTTGGAGTTGGGCGCAAACACCCTCCCTTCACGGGCGACCACAAGGGTCGCCCCTACGGGGTTGGGGCCACTTCCTCACCCCGCCGTGCCCATTCGGCGCGTTCTTCCTCATTTGCCTTGGGCGAGAACACGCCCGTCATCGCGTAGGTGATGCCGATCACCGGCGACAGCCAGCAGGCGATGGCGAGGGGGATGTAGAGCAGGTTGTCGAAGTTGCCGTCGGCGATGCCGAGGGCGAGGGCCGCGATGACGAAGGCGCCACCCGCGTTCCAGGGCACGAGTGGCGAGATCAGGGTGCCGCCTTCCTCCACAGCGCGTGACAGGTTGAGGGTGGAGTAGCCCATGCCGCGGTAGGTAGGTGCGAACATGCGGCCTGGCAGGGCGATGGAGAGATAGGGGTCGCCAGCCACCAAGTTGGTGGACACGGCGGTTGCCGTGGCCGATGCCTGCACTGCGGCAAAGCGCCGCACCCGTGCCATCAACGCTCGGACGATGGCTTGCAGGCAGCCGGTGCGTTCGAGTGCCCCGCCAAGCCCGAGCGCCAAGAGGATCAAGGAAACCGTCCACATCATCGACTGAATGCCGCCGCGACTCAGCAAGTCGTCCACTTCGGAAACCCCCGTGGCGATCTCGTAGCCGGAGTTGGCGAAGGTGAAAATCTCGTGCAGGCCGCGGCCCTGGAAGAACGCGGCAACCAAGGCTCCCGCGACGGCGCCGGCGAACAGCGACGGGATCGGCGGCTGCTTGGTCACCGCCAAGGCGATCACCAGCAACGCGGGCACAAGCATGAGCGGTGAGATGTGGAAATGTGCCTGCAACGTGCCGGTGATCGCCTCGATGCGGGCGAACGAGGCTGAGTCGCTCTCCATCAGCGTGAAGCCCACCCCGGCATAGACGGCGAGCGCCACCAGCATGGCCGGAACCGTGGTCGGCAGAAGGTTGCGGATGTGGTCGAACAGACGCGTTCCCGTCACCGCCGGGGCAAGGTTGGTGGTATCCGAAAGCGGCGAGACCTTGTCGCCAAAGAACGCGCCGGAGACCACGGCGCCGGCGGTCCAATAGGCCGGGATTCCGAACCCTGCGCCTATGCCCATCAACGCGAGTCCGACGGTGCCGACGGTGCCCCACGACGTCCCCAGCGAAACCGACACAAGCGCGCACAGGATCATCCCGGCGGCGAGGAACGTCTCTGGCGAGAGCAGCACGAGGCCGTAATAGATGAGCGTCGGCACCGTGCCGCTCGCGATCCACACGCCAATGATGATGCCGACGACGATGAGGATGGACACCGAAGGCAACGACACGTTGATGACGCGAAAGATGCCCTCTTCGAGGCTGCGCCAGCGGTGGCCGAGCAGCCAGCCGACCAGGGCGGTGACGGCGATGCCGCAGGCAAGCGGGATGTGCGGGGTGAAGTCGCCGAAGTAGAAGAGCTGCAGCGCCAGAATACCTAGGGTGAGGACGATGGGGATGACCGCCACCCCAAGGCCCGGTCGCCTCGGCGCCTCGGCATCGGCTAGGTTCGGCTGGCTTGCGGGAGGTGGAGCGTTCACGTGTCTCCAGACCCGAGAGTCGAAGCGCTACTGCACCACCGTTACCCTCTCCTGGGGCCGCATGGCCACCTGGCGCGTGAGCCCGATGAAGTCGGCGAGTACGTGCGCCGTCTCCTTCAGCAACGGATCGGGTGGCGACTCGTCGTCTTCGGTCGTGCTCTGCCGTTCCCGAAGCTCTTCCAACGTCGTCGCCGGCTCTTCCCCTCGCGCCAGCAGCAGAGTGTTCTCGAGCTCCAGCGCCCAGGTGTCGTCGGATTCCTTCTGCGCCTCTCGTTCGGTGCGCAGCAGGGAAACATGGGTGCGGCCCGTGATCTCCCGGCTGCGGTCGGCACGCGCCCGCAGGTAGTTGAACTCCGGATCGTCCGCCACGCGCGTCTCGTGCCGCTGGCGCAGGGTGCCGAGCAGGGGGCCGATCTCGCCGGAGGTGCGGTAATGAGCAGGTTCTACCCGATCCCAGCCGATGGACTCATCCTCGTCGTTGCCGAGGCGATCGGCGCCGGGGGGGTCGGGGAAGTGGATGTCGGGCGCCACGCCTTGGCTCTGCGGGCTTAGCCCCGAGATGCGATAGAACTTCGCCTGGGTCATCTTCAGTTGCCCGCGGTCGAGTTCGATCAGCGTCTGCACCGTGCCCTTGCCGAAGGTGCGGTTGCCGGTGATCACGCCGCGACCGTAGTCCTGAATTGCCCCTGCGAAGATCTCCGAAGCGGAAGCCGAGAGGCGATTCACCAACACCGCCATCGGACCTTCCCAAGCGACGAAGCCGTTGTCGTTGTCAGACTGCACGCGGGTGTCGCGACGCGCCATCTTCACCTGCACGGTTGGGCCGGAGGGGATGAAGAGACCCGCGAGGGAACTCGCCTCCTCCAACGATCCGCCGCCGTTGTTGCGCAGGTCCACGACGATGCCGTCCACGTTCTCGGCCTTGAGTTCGTCGATCAGGCGGCGTACGTCTCGGGTGGTGCTGCGATAGTCCGACCGACCTTCCTGGCGGGCCTTGAAGTCGATGTAGAACGTGGGCACCTCCACGACGCCAATGCGCCGGTCGGCGATGCCGTCGTTCACCGTGAGCACCTGACGCTGGGCAGACTGCTCTTCGAGCCGCACGGTGTTGCGGGTGATGGAGACGATGCTGGTCTCGCCGGACGTGTCGTCGACCGCGGCGGGGATCACTTGCAGGCGTACCACGGAGCCCTTCGGCCCGCGAATGAGCTCCACCACGTCGTCGAGCCTCATGCCGATGACGTCGATGAGCGCGCCGTACTTGCCTTGCCCGACCGCGACGATGCGATCGGCAGGCTTGAGCTGGCCGCCTTTGTCCGCGGGGCCGGCTGGCAGCAGGCGATCCACGGAGGTGTAGTCGTCCTCTGCCCGGAGCACCGCACCGATGCCCTCTAGCGACAGCGACATGTTGATGTTGAAGGTCTCGGAATCGCGCGGCGAGAAATACTGCGTGTGGCGATCGAAGGTGGCGGCGTAGGCGTTGACGTAGATGCCAAAGGCGTCCTCGCTCTTCACTTGCCGCGCCTGCCGCAGTTGGTTGCGGTAGCGCTTGCCGAGGCGTTCGGAAATTTCCTCGTTGTTGCGTCCCCGCAGCATCGAGTTGAGGACTGTGCCCTTCACGCGACGCCGCCAAAGGTCGTTCGCCTCCCCCTCGTGCACGGGCCATGACGCCTCGGCGCGGTCGATCTCGACCATCTCGTCGAGGTCGAAGTCGAAGCGGTCGATGCCTTTCTCGATGCGCTCCAGGGAGAAGGTGAGGCGCTCCGTCAAGCGTTGGTGGAAACGGTTGTAGATGTCGAAGGCGGGTTCGAGTTCGCCGGACTTCAGGGCGTCGTCGAGCACGAAGCGGTATTGCTCGAGTTCCCGAATGTCTTCAGCCAAGAAGTGAACGCGGCTGGGATCCAGAAGATCGAGGTAGCGGTCGAAGGTGTCGCTGGATGCGGCATCGTCCAAGGGCTTGCGGATGAAGTGGGCGCGGTTCAGCCATTCGACGACGGCCACACTGGTTTCGCCGTGCCGGGCGTGGGGCGCAAGCGTGATGACATCGTCACCCACCGCCAGGGGCGCTTGCCACGCCACTAGGAATGCGAGGGCACCAAGGCACGCGGCGGCGCACCGCCTGCCCGAGGCCGTTGCACTGAGTGAGCAAGCCCCGCGGGTCGCCTGCGTTCGCTGCGGCGCCTGTTCCATGCAAACCATCCCTTGCGTTTCTTCAATCCCGTGGGCGGGCTATGTAACCATTGTCGCGCCGGGTCGGCAACAATTGGCAACAGATCGCTCGTCGCCCTCCGGCGGCGCGGGCGAAAGTGCCGAGAGGTGGTGCCTGCCCTCTGGATGCAACAGAATGCGTCGTTCAGGCCAAGGCCACCACGAGCTGGACGAAGAGGAGTTCGACACGATGAGATTCCTGCCAAGGCGCGCCTTGTGGCGCCTGTGCGCTTGCATCACGCCGCCGCTTGCGCTGACGGTGGCAGCGTTCGCGGGCTCCGCCGCCGTCGCCCAGGACAACCCGCCCCAGCTTGAGGAGACCTCCATGGTGCAAACCCCGGAACAGCGAGGGCGCGAATACATGGCCAAGAACGCCGAACGCGAAGGCGTCGTGACCACCGAGTCGGGCCTCCAGTACGAAGTCCTCAAGAGCGGAGAGGGCGAAACTCCAGGGCGCCGCGACCAAGTGAGCGTCCACTACCGCGGCACCTTCATAGACGGCCGCGTGTTCGACAGCTCCATCGAGCGCCGCCAGCCAGCCCAGTTCCGCGTGGGCGGCGTCATCCCGGGCTGGACCGAAGCCCTCCTGCAAATGCGAGTTGGCGACCGCTGGCGCCTAGTGATCCCCCCACAACTAGCCTACGGCGAAGCCGGCGCCGCCGACATCATCGGCCCGAACGAAACGCTGGTGTTCGAGGTGGAGCTGCTGGCCATCCTTTGATCCCCTGCGAACCGACCTCTCGTGGGCTGCGGAGGAGGCGCCCATTGGCGCTAGCGCATGGGCAAGGCCACCCGAAGAAGGGCGACGCATGCGTCGCCCCTACGGCCCGGGACATGACCGACACCTTCCTGTAGGGGCGACGCATGCGTCGCCCTGTCCGGCAGCCGGGTGCATCGCCGCCAAGTCCGACAGACTACTAGCGCGCCCTGAAGGGTGCGCTAAAGGAAGGCAGGATGCCTTCCCTCCGAAGGCTGTCGCTGTTAGGGCAGGTCGGTGAAGAAGCGGTTCAGGCGGGGGGCGTAGTAACGTTCGTAGTCCACGGAGAAGGCGATCGCGTGGGCGCGGCCGTAGATCGCATCGCGGTCGATGGCGCCGATGACGCGCGAGTCGCTGGAGTTGTCCCGGTTGTCGCCCATCATCCAGTAGGTGCCGGACGGGACACGGGTTGGGGCAAGTTGGCCGTAGCTGCCGCGGGAATCGCGCCGCACCATCACCACGCGACTGCTGCCGAGCAGGTGCTCGTGAAAAAAGCGGTAGCGCTCCGGGGACTCGACGGGAAGCTCGCCGATCTCGGCCGCAGTCAGGGGCGTGTACTCGGCGCGCTCGCCGTTGACGACGAGGCGGTTGCGGCGTAGTTCCACCACATCGCCCGGCACGGCAACGACGCGCTTGACGAACAGGCGCCCGTCGATGGGGTTGTCGAAGATCACCACGTCGCCGCGCGCAGGTGCCGACCAGCGCAGCACCCGACGGTCCGTGAAAGGCACGCGCAGGTCATAGGCCAGCTTGTCGACGACGATGCGGTCGCCGGCGAGGATGGACGGCTTCATGCTGCCGGACGGCACCTGATTCCAGTCCGCAATGGTGGAGCGGAACGGCAGCATCACGGCGATGAACAGGAAGAACCAGCGCCATTCGAGCCAGAATCTGCCGAGCTTCTCTTTCATGGTGTCCTATGGGGCCTTTCGCGCCTAGGCTGGTGATTCTAGCTGTGGCAGATGGTTGGGGTAGGTAGGCAGCAAGCTGGTCAACCGCGCAACAGCGATGGGAGCTGCTTCAGCGACGGTGGTTTTCCGGTGCGCAGGATGCCGTTTTCGAACACGCGGCCGCCGAGACGGAGCGAATACCAGACACTTGCCGCGAGCAGCACGGAGGTCCCGGCGAAGGTCAGGACTCCCGGTGGGTCGGCCATGCGGTTGAGCATCACGAAGGGGGTCAGAGGTGGTATCCACGACGTGACCACCGCCAGCGTCCCGTTTGGGTCCCTCGCGATCGGGAAGACCAGCAGGAACGGGATCATCAGCACCAGGATCATCGGCATCATCATCGACTGCGCGTCCTGGATCGTGTTGCAGAGCGAGCCAATGGCGCAGAAGATCGCCGCGTAGAGCAAGTAGCCGAGCAGGAAATACACCACAAAGCCGATCAGGAACGCGGGATTGAGCAGCGGGCCGATGTCGAAGTCGCCGCCGGCGCGGGCCATGAGGCCAAGGCCCGCGAGCGCGAACGCCACGAAAGTGGCGATCCACACCGCGATGATGGCGAGTCCGGCGCCACCGATGCCCACCACCTTGCCGGCCATGAGGTCCGCTGGCGACACGGATGAGAGCATGACTTCCGCCAGCTTGCCCGACTTCTCCTCGATGGTGCTGGTCAGGAGCATCTGGTTGATGGTGAAGATGGAAATCCAGAGCAGGTACACGAGGCCAATCGGCGCCCATTGGGCGAGGAAGTCGGCATCTTCGGCCGTCTCGGCACCGGCGCCGGCCGGCTTGGCCGCTTCGAAGGAGATGGTCTCGTTCAGCCACTTGGCCGTTTCGGCGTCGATGTTCTCCTCGCGCAGGCGCTGTGCCTGCACCACCTCGGTGAGGCTGCGGCCATACCAGCGGCTCATGTCCTGGTCTGTCAGGTTTTCCGTGACGTAGCGGGCACCTTCGCCGGAACGCACCGGGTCTTCCGGGATGACGAAGTAGCCGTCCAGACGGTCCTCGGCGATGAGCGCGTTGAGGTGGGCGGCGTCGAGCCGGGACGGCACCAGTTCGCGGTAGTCGGCGAGTGAAGTGTCGCCGAACGCGTCCGCGACTGCGTCGACGTCGCTCACCCACCAGTCGGCGAACTTTTCCACCGCGAGCGACGGCGACGGGATGCGGCCGGACTCCGTGGCGAGCGTGAAGATGAGCTCGATGGCACGGGTCCGGAAGGCTTCGCGGCCGTCATCGCTGTCGATTGCCGTTCGGACTTCCGCCAAGAGCACGTCCCGCTCGTTGCTCGCATCGGCCGGGGAGGAAACGGAACGCCTTGCGATCACGTCGAGGGCTGTTTCCAGGTCTTCGGCGATGATGTGGCGACGTGTTGCGTCGTGTACCCAGCCGGATTGGTCAAGCACGGCGTAGGTGTCCACCGAGCGGATGCTGGCAAAGAAGCCTCCCACCACGGCGGAAACGACCAGCAGCACAGGCACGCTCAAGGCGCCGATCCAGAACGCCTTGGTGCGGGCGTTCTCGAGGAACTCGCGCCTCGCGACGAGGCCCACGCTGCGGGGACTCACGCCGCCTCTCCGTCACCGTCGACCAAAGGCTCATCGCCTTGCTCTCGAACCGCACGCACGAACACTTCATGCAGCGAAGTCGTGGTGGTGTCGAAGCGACGCACCGTGACCCGCTGTAGCAGCTCCCGCAGGATGGCCTGAGGGTCCGCGTCCGCCGACAGCGAGAGTTCGGCGACGTTGCCGGCATCGTTGACGCGCCCTACGCCCGGCAGCCGGCGGAAGTCTGCGCCGGCACCGTCGTATTCCACCGTCAGGGTGTCGCCGCTGCCGGTCAACTCCGCCAACGTGCCATCGAGTACCACGCGGCCGCGGTTGATGAGAGCCAGCGCGTCGCAGATCTGTTCCGCCTGCTCCATGATGTGGGTGCAGAGGATCACCGTCCTGCCCCGCGCCTTCAACGCCAGCATCGCGTCCCGCACCATCTCGACGTTGAGCGGATCGAGCCCGGAGAAAGGCTCGTCGAGCACGACCAGCTCCGGATCGTGAACCAGCGTGGCCGCGATCTGCACCTTCTGGCCCATGCCCTTGGAGAGCGAGTCGCACTTGTCGCGCCAGCGGGACTCGAGATCGAACTCGGTGAGGAGCTTGCGCGCCGCGTCGGTGGCATCCCGGCGCGACATGCCCTTGAGTTCGCCGAACCAGCCCACGAGCTCGCCCACCTGCATCTTCTTGTAGAGGCCTTTCTCTTCCGGCAGGTAGCCGAGGCGGGACTTGATGCGGCGCGGGTCGCTCTCGCCGAGCACGTTGATGGTGCCCGCGTCCGCCGCGAGGATGCCCATCAGGATGCGGATGGTGGTGGTCTTGCCGGCGCCGTTCGGGCCGATGATGCCGAAGATGGTGCCTTGGGGAACGGCGAGGGAGAGGTCTTCTACGGCCTGCACATCGCCAAAGCTGCGCGACACCCCTTGCATGGATGCCGCGGTGATGTGGGCGGCGCCTTGGGTCAGGACTCGCTCTCCTGCCTTGCGGCAAAGGCCGCCTGCTGTTCGGCGCTGGCCTGGCCCTGGAACTTCGCTTTCCACTCTGAGTAGGGCATGCCGTACACGCGCTCGCGGGCGGATTCGTAGTCCACGGCCTCGCCGCGCTCCTGGGCCGCTGCCACGTACCACTTCGACAGGCAGTTGCGGCAAAAGCCGGCAAGGTTCATCAGATCAATGTTCTGCACATCCCGGTTTTCGTCGAGATGCTGCACCAGACGGCGGAACACCGCCGCCTCGATGGCTTCGCTCGATTCGCTCATGGTGTGGCAAGGCTCCGCGAAATCCACATGCAACGCATCGTAATGGAAGCTCGTGTCGTGGCCAACCGGAGCCGATGTTGACAGGGACCCGACCTGTTGCTGGTCCGCGACGCGGCCGACCCGCGTGCTCAGGAGGCCTACTGGCTGGGCGCCGACCTCGTGATGGAGATCGTCAGCCCCGACAATCCAGGGCGCGACATCCACGTCAAGCGCGCGGACTACGCCGAAGCGCGCATCCCCGAGTACTAGATCGTGAACCCGCTGAACGAGACCATCAACGTGCTTGCCCTGGATGGCGACGCATACGCGGAGCATGGCGCGTTCAAGCGTGGCGATCATGCGCCAAGCGCAACGCTTGAGGGCTTCGGGGTCGACGTAACCGGGGTTTTCGACGCCGGCTAGCAGTCCGTCGGACTTGGCGGTGGGACGGTTCTCGGAGGGAAGGCATTCTGCCTTCCCTCCGAAGACCGGCCTTGCACATGCGCTAGCAGTTCGCTACACGAACTGCCGGCCTTCGTGCTCGCATTCGCTCCAGCTACGGCTAGGAGCCAGCGCCGTTTCCTACGGCGGGGCCTCCTAGCGGCCGCCAAACCCATTCCAAGGGCATGTCTCCAGCGAAGCCCGACGGGTTGCTGGCCGCCCCAAGCAAATCTCGCGGGAACCTGCCACCATCGCGCACTCCCTTAACCGATCCAAGCAAGCCCATGCTCGAATACCTATCGAGTCCCGAGATCTGGATGGCGTTTGCCACCTTGGCGACGCTGGAGATCGTCCTTGGGATCGACAACATCATCTTCATCGGCATCATCTGCAGCCACTTGCCGGAGCATCAGCGGGCCCGGGCGAGGTTTCTGGGGCTGGGGCTGGCGATGGGTCTGCGCATTCTGCTGTTGCTGTCGCTGTCGTGGATCATGGGGCTCACGGCAGACCTATTCACCGTGTTCGACAACGGCATTTCCGGGCGCGACCTGATCCTGCTCTTCGGCGGTGCGTTCCTGATCGCCAAGGCAACGCGGGAGGTGCACAACTCGCTGGAAGTGGACGAGAGCGATCATCACGGGGTCCGGCTTGCCGGGGGCTTCGGCATGGTGCTGGCGCAGATCGGCGTGATTGACCTTGTGTTTTCGCTCGACTCGGTCATCACGGCGGTGGGCCTCGTGGACGAGGTGCCGGTGATGATCGCCGCCATCGTAACCGCCGTGCTGGTGATGATGGTAGCGGTGGGGCCGGTGAGCCGATTCATTGAAGAGAACCCCAGCATCAAGATGCTGGCGCTGTCGTTCCTCATCCTGATCGGCCTCGCGTTGGTGGCAGAGGGATGGGATTTGCACGTGCCGAAGGGATACATCTACGTGGCGATGGCCTTCTCCTTCTCCGTCCAGCTCCTCAACATCGCCGCCAGCCGACGCCGGTCGCTGAAACTGCGCAAGGCCCAACTCGGTGACTTGGTGCTAGGCGGCGGCGACCGCCGCACCGCTCGGCGCGCGCCCTGATCGCAGCCGGCTCCGGCGCGTTCGAGGCACCCTCGCGGCGTTCTTAGGCAAACGATCGGCGTCTGCCGGCCACCCTACCGATGCGCCGCGAAGGTGGCCTCGAGTTCGCGTTGCGCGGCGTGGAGGTCGGGCAGCACATGGATGTGGAGGCGTCGCAGCAAGGCTTCGTCTGGGGCGACGAGGTCGGGGATCTGAAACACGTTCATCCCCGCGGCGGCCGCTGACCGCACGCCGTTGGTGGAGTCCTCGAAGGCCCAGCAGCGCTCGGGTTCTATGCCAAGCGCCGCCGCCGCTCGCTCGAACGGTTCGGGGTGCGGTTTGGGGTTCGTGACCTTGTCGCCGGTGATGCGCAAGGTGAAGTGACGCAGGAGCCCCACCCGATGGAGCCGTTCGCCCGCGCCAGGGTCGCTCGATGACGTGACGAGGGCGCAAGGCAATCCGAGCCGTGTGGCCGCTTCGAGGATGCTTGCGGCTCCTGGCTTCACGGGCAGGGGCTCGCCCCTCGCCTCACGCTGGCGGAACCGTTCGTTCCACGCCTCAGCCACCGCGTCTATCGGGAAGCCCTCGCCGTGCCCCTCCATGAGGATGCGCCGGGTGTTGGGGCTGGCGGTGCCGATGGTGCGCAGGTAGCAGTCGAGGTTGGGGGTGACGCCGACGGTTTGACAGGCGGCTATGAACCCCTCGCGGGCGAGCTGCTCCGTGTCCAGGAGCAGGCCGTCCATGTCGAAGACGAGCGCTTGGGGCAGCGGGAACTCGGTGCTCACTGCCGAACTCGTCCCTTAGTCGCCGACGAGGTTGTTCAGCACGTATTGCAGGATGCCGCCGCTCCTGAAGTACTCGATCTCGCTCTCGGTGTCGATCCGGGAGCGCACGGAGGTGGTCGTGGTGGTGCCGTCCGGACGATGGATGCTCAAGGCCAGCGTTTGCCCGGCGGCGATCTTTGTCTCGCCGTCTGGGAACGCGATGTCCACCGTTTCGTCGCCAGTGAGGCCAAGGCTGGCCCCCGATTCTCCCGGCGTGAATTCGAGTGGCAGCACGCCCATGCCGATCAGATTGCCGCGGTGGATGCGCTCGAAGCTCTCTGCCACTACCGCCTTCACGCCCAGCAGGCGAGTGCCCTTGGCGGCCCAGTCGCGGCTCGAACCGGTGCCGTATTCCTTGCCGGCAACGACGAGAAGAGGCGTATTTGTGCCTTGATAGCGCATCGCCGCGTCGTAGATCGACAGTTCGTCGCCGGTGGGAATGTGCCGCGTGTAGCCGCCCTCGCGCTTCGGCGTCATGGCGTTCTGGATGCGGATGTTGGCGAAAGTGCCGCGCATCATCACTTCGTGGTTGCCACGGCGGGAGCCATACGAGTTGAAGTCCACGACATCGACGCCGTACTGCTGCAAGTACTCGCCGGCGGGGCTGGCCGGCTGGATTGCGCCGGCAGGGGAGATGTGGTCCGTGGTGACCGAGTCGCCGAGCAGCGCGAGGATGCGGGCGCCCGTGATCGCCACACTCTGGTCCAGGCTGCCGCCCACGGAGAAGAACGGCGGCTCCTTGATGTAGGTGGAGTTCTCCCAGGCATAGGCGGCGCCCGGGCTCACCTCGATGGCCCGCCAGGCCTCGGGGCCGGTGAACACGTCGTTGTACTGGCGATCGAACATCTCCGCAGAGACTTGCGCGACAGCCGCCTGGATTTGCTCGTTGCTCGGCCAGATGTCACGCAAGTAAACATCATTGCCCTCACGGTCTTGGCCGAGAGGGTCGTTTTCAAGATCGATGCGCGTGGTGCCGGCGAGGGCATAGGCCACCACGAGGGGTGGCGATGCCAGCCAGTTGGTGCGCACTTCCTGATGCACGCGCCCCTCGAAGTTGCGGTTGCCGGAGAGCACTGAGGAAACCACCAGATCGCCCTCGTCGATGGCCTCGGAGATGGCTTCCGGCAGGGGCCCGGAATTGCCGATGCAGGTGGTGCAACCGTAGCCGACGAGGTCGAAGCCGATGGCGTCTAGGTACTCCTGCAAGCCGGTTGCGGCCAGATACTCGGTGACCACCTTGGAGCCCGGCGCGAGGGAGGTCTTCACCCAGGGCTTGGCGGCGATGCCGCGTTCCACGGCTTTCTTGGCAACCAGGCCAGCGCCCAGCATGACGGCGGGATTGGAGGTGTTGGTACAGGATGTGATTGCGGCGATGACCACGTCGCCGTGGCCAAGGTCGTAGTCTGTGCCGGGCACGGGAACGCGGTCTCGTTCCGCGTGCCCGGAAAGGGCCAAGGCGTCGTCGAATGCACGGCGCATGTCGCTGATGTCGACGCGGTCCTGCGGGCGCTTCGGCCCCGCCAGGGATGGGCGCACGCTTGACAGGTCAAGATGCAGCTTGGATGAGTAGGTGGTTTCGGCGGCCGGATCCCGCCACATCCCCTGCGCCTTGGCGTACGCCTCTGCCAGCGCCACGGTTTGTGCCGGACGCCCAGAGAGTTCGAGATAGCGAATCGTCTCCGCGTCCACTGGGAAGAAGCCGCAGGTGGCCCCGTATTCCGGCGCCATGTTGGCGATGGTGGCGCGGTCCGCGAGCGGGAGGTGATCGAGACCGTCGCCGGTGAATTCGACGAACTTCGATACCACACCGTGTTCGCGCAGCATCTGCACCACGCGCAGGACGAGGTCCGTGGCGGTAATGCCCTCGTTCAGGCTGCCGGTGAGTTCGAAACCCACCACTTCCGGGATCAGCATGGAGTAGGGCTGGCCGAGCATTGCCGCTTCTGCCTCAATGCCGCCGACACCCCAGCCGAGGACGCCCAGGCCATTGACCATGGTCGTGTGGCTATCGGTGCCCACCAACGTGTCCGGATAGGCGACAGTGCGTCCGTCTTCGCCGGATTTGGTCCAAACCGTGCGCGAGAGGTACTCGAGGTTCACTTGGTGGCAGATTCCCGTGCCCGGTGGCACCACGCGAAAGTTGTCGAACGCCTGCTGGCCCCACCGCAGGAAGCGGTAGCGCTCTTGGTTGCGCTCCATCTCCATGGCGACGTTCTGCTCGAACGCTGCGCTGTTGCCGAAGCGGTCCACCATCACCGAATGGTCGATGACGAGGTCCACCGGGGACAACGGATTGATGACCGATGGATCCTTGCCAGCACCCACAACCGCCCCCCGCATGGCGGCGAGGTCGGCAACGCCGGGGACGCCCGTGAAGTCTTGCATCAGCACACGTGCGGGGCGGAAGGCAATCTCCTTGGCCTGCGGGTCAACCGCCCAATTGGCAAGGGTGCGGATGTCCTGGTCGGTGACTGTGCTGCCGTCCTCGGCACGGAGCAGATTCTCGAGCAGTACCTTGAGCGAGATGGGAAGGCGGGAAACATCGCCGGCGCCGGCGGCAGCCGCGTTGGGGAGGCTGAAGTAGTGGTACTCGGCACCACCGGCAACCAACGTGGCGCGGGAGGAAAAACTGTCCTGACTCATGGGGATTCCTGGCACGTGGATCGAGGGCGAGGAGCGCCCGCTCGCGAAGGGGCGCGCATTCTACATCGGGGAATGTCTGCGCCTCCGCCAAAGGGCCCTGTTTCCAAATGCGACAGAGCCTGCACCGCGATTTGCGGCGCAGGCTCTGGTTGGGGGCCGTCGAGAGGCGGCTTACGCGGCGCGCACCTCGATGGCGCGTGGCTTGGCCTTGCTGCGCTTGCCCACGGCGATGGTGATCACGCCGTCCTTGGCGGCTGCGCTGATCGCCTCGTCGTCGGCGTCCGTCGGCAGGCGGAAGCTGCGCGTGAACTTGCCGTGCAGCCGCTCGCGGCGATGTACCTGACCGTCACCGGCTTCCGCGTCGCGCTCGCCGGCGACGCTCAGGACGCCCGCGCGCAACGTCACGTCCACGTCCTTGGGGTCCATCGCCGGAACTTCCACCTCGAAGAGGTAGTTCTCGTCGGTCTCGCGGATGTCCACGGCCGGGCGCCAGCCCTGACCATCGACCCACCCGTTGCCGCCCTGGCGGCGGCCGAAGAACTCGTCGAGTTCGGCGAAGGGGTTCCATCGTACGACGTTCATTGGCTTCTCCTTTTGGCAACTGAAACGTTGTGACAAAAGGGATATGGAGTCGCCAAGCCAACTTCCAAGGCCTTGAAAAACGGCTATAAAGCCCCAAGAGCGGGCTCGAATTCACCCGCGCCGGACCAGGTTTTCGGACTTGCGACGGTTGCAGGTGGGTGGAGCCGCCCTTGCGAATGTGGAGCACGGATGGTGTACGCTATACACATGACGCGCACCAATGTGGACATCGACGATGTTGCTTGCGGCGAGGTGATGCGCCGCTACCAACTGAGCACCAAGCGGGAGGCGGTGAATTTTGCCTTGCGAGCCCTTGCGGCTGAACCTTTGAGTTTGGAGGAGGCGCGGAAGATGCGTGGGTCGGGCTGGGAGGGCGACTTGACCGAAATGCGGCGAGGTCGATTGAGTTGATCCTCATCGACACGTCTGCGTGGATCGAGTTTTTGCGTGATACCGGCACAGAGCCGTGCGTCCGGGTCGATCAGCTGCTGGGCCGTGAGATCGCGACGTGTGATGTCGTTCGTATGGAAATCTTGGCCGGTGCCCGAGACGAACGACACCTCGGACAGCTACGCCGCTTGCTCGCGAGGGCAACCATTGTCGCGACACAACCCGCAGACTACGACAGCGCGGCAGCGATGTATCGTCGCTGTCGCCAGCGTGGAGAGACCGTCCGAAAGCTGCTCGACTGTCTGATCGGTGCCATTGCCGTTCGTGCCGATGTCCCGATTCTCCACCACGACGCCGACTTTGACGTGTTGGCCCGCCACACCGAGCTCCAAGTGCTTGCTTGATCGGGGCTAATGTCCTGCGGCGCCGCCGGCGTTGCGGGGGTCGGCGACGGCGGCTAGGCCATCCGGCGTGCGCATGGCGGAGTTGGCGTCGCCGATGCCGCGGCCCCAGCGGATTTCCATGAGTTGCTCATGGCCCATGGCGTCTAGCAGGGCGCGGGTGTCTGGAGAGATGCCGTGGCGTTCGACGATCACTCGATCCGGCTGCCATTGGTGGTGGAAGCGGGGGGCGGCAACGGCGTCGCCGGAACTTCCCGGGAGCGGCCGCGGGCCACGCTACGTGCCCCTGGGGCGAGCGGCCCGGCAGGCACATTAGATCCGGCCGTCGGAGACGAGCTGTGGACCATCAGCTCGATGTCCTCGTCCGAGACTGGGCACGGCACAGCATGGTTGCCTCTTGCCTTGGATTCGAGTACCGTCCGTACTTCGCGCCGGGATTTGAAGCTCAGCTTGCGGTGGCGCGTAATCAAGTGACCGCTAAAGCGAGCCGCCTGTCGGAACCTGCTTTAGCGATCGGGTCTTGTTCGACAGGGAGCCCCGTCCGATGCCGATTCCATACTTCGAGAGTTCCGGAAGACGCCCGCATGTGCGGCGAATCCGGGCCGATGGTTGGCGTGAACTCCTGCTCTCCAAGGGCTGGACGATGCGCGGGGCTTTCTCGGAAAAGCACATCCGACGCCGCCTCGTCGTGGTCACCATCCTTGAAAAGCACGACGCGTATTTCCTATGCCAGTTTCAGCTCAAGGACGATCTCTGGGCTGACGTCACGGCAGCATCCAGAGAACGCGAGGCGGCCCAACGAAGGGGCGCGTTCAAGGTCGTACCAGACACCTTTCGGGAAGCCGCGGACTCCGATTCCGTCGACTCGGAGTTGGAAGAGGACGACGCGGTGATTGGCATTGGATTGACGTTCTCATCCCCTCGGGAAATGGAACGAGTCTTCGCCAACGGTCCCGCCTATTCGGACGACGACGGGGACATCCTAGCCAACCGCATCGTCCAGAGTGAGGCCAAAGGGTTGTTGCTGGACCCCGAGTGGCATGAGTGCCTCGCCCAGGCGTCGGCGCGCTGCTTGCAGACGCTACGGGCCGCCGTGCCGGACGTCGAACACATCAACCCCGTACCGGACTACGAAGCGGGAGTGCTCATGGTGGCGCTGTATCAGTCGGACGTGGAGACATTTCTCAGCGGGGCTTACAGGAACCGCAATGGCGACCCGCGCTGCGCTGCCCGCAAGTTCAGCCCGTTCAACGCATTGGCAGATCGACTCGGACTCTGGCGTGTCGACTTCCACGGAGAATGGATGCTCGAACTTCGGTTTCGCGCGCACTTCAGCGTCACGCACGCCATCGCGGCTTTCGAAGAACTGTCTACCGTCGTTTACGCCGAAGTCTCCCCCGAGTACATGGAGAACTGCCCAGACATCGCGATGGCCACAGCAGAAAGCGACCTGCACGCCGTGGCGGTCCGCGGCGCTTACAACGAGCGCACGTTCCGAACCACCTCCCGTCGCTACCGATTCTTCCTCGTGTCCGACAAGGACGTCACCCAGTTATCCTCGAAGGAGGCGTCCTGCTTGGCGGCATTTCGGACCGCCGTCGCTGACCGTCCGTGGCGGCGCCGGCTGCGGTGGCCTGCTAACTCTCCGGCGCCTAGACAGAGAAAACAGGGATGAAGCGCTTACCCCTACTCATCGCTGCGACATTGCTAAGCAACGTTGCCGCGGGCCAGCTCGGCGAGCCGGATGGTTGGTGGACCGAGTACCGGGGCGCCGGGGGCGAGGTCTTCAGTTTCTTTAACGCTTGCTCGGGTATGGGCTACCGCGTGAGCATCTCAGGCAATAGCTCGAACGAGTCCGCTCTCAGAGAAACCGAGATTGCGAGTGCTGTAGAGAGCAGACTTCGCGCCGCTCGCATCTTCGACGAGAGGACTTCCCCGAACGCATTGAAGAGCTACCTCATCGTCCAAGTCATCTTCACGGGGAACTCCGCGTCGCTGTCGGTCGAGTTTCTGAAGCCTGGTTTCAAGGACATCTTTTCGCGACACCAGTTCTTTATCGATTCCCGGGGCTTGGCAACTTGGCAGAGAGCTTGGCTCGTCCAGGGTTTCCGGTCCGGAGACGTTCTGGCGCAGCTATCGAAGTACCTCGATGAATTCATCGCCAACTACCTGCGCGTGAATAGCGACGAAGCTTGCGAGGGGTTTCGCGTGGCCGAACGAGAACAGCAGGCGAGACTGGCCGCGGATCGCGCAGCCGCACGCACGGACGCGGCAGTAGAACGAGCTGCACGAGCAGCTCGTTGGAAGGGATGGTCGGCAGAGCAATGCGAGAGCTTGGAAGAGTACGTGGGCGAGTGCTTGTTCGCGGTTGACCAAACGGAATCCAGTCAGGAGGTCGAAAGGGACAGAATGAGCATGCGACTTGAGATCCTCAAACCGGAAGACCAAGACCAGTGGACCCTCACGATGGTCGACAGATCCAAAGGGCAAGACCTGGTTCTTGACCTCACGCCTAGTCAGATCCAACACCTCCGGGATTTCCTGACCAATGTCCTCCAGGAAACTGGAACGGAATGGAGCATCCCCGAGGGATGACTCAGGGCCCTCCCCTCACAGGGTCCCAGCAGCTCGACGTACCCGCCACACGGCCAGACTGGCCAGTCGGCCAGACCGAACGCAGAACGCAATGAACGCGTAACTGTTCCGTCGTCGGGCAAGCATGTCGCACGCGAGTTCTCTACATCAAGGCCCCCGGCATCGCGACTCGCTGACGCCTCACGCGCAGGAAGTACGGCGACGGTGCCGCCGCGTACCCATCAAACGAAGCGTGGGTGAACGCAGCTTGCCCCTGGGGCTGGGGAACGGGAACCGCCTGCACAGCTGCAGAAGCGCGAACGCCCCTGGACACTAACGTGGTAGTCAACGAGTTCGCAGCAGCTCGAGTCTCCAAGCGTATAGGCTCGATTCCCCGATCCCCAACACGGAGCCGCTGCCTATGGCCTTGCGCAGAGGAATGCCGCCGCGGGGCCTTCTGCGGCGCAAGCTCCTAGCTTGGCTAGAGCCCGGCAGCACCCCCTGCGTTGCGGGGGTCTGCAACGGCGGCTAAGCCTTCCGGCGTGCGCATGGCGGAGTTGGCATCGCCGATGCCGCGGCCCCAACGGATTTCCATGAGTTGCTCGTGGCCCATGGCTTCTAGCAGGGCGCGGGTGTCTGGGGAGATGCCGTGGCGTTCGACGATGACTCGGTCCGGCTGCCACTGGTGGTGGAACCGGGGCGCGGCAACGGCGTTGCCGAGGTCCATGCCGTGATCGATGGCGTTGACGATCACTTGCAGCACGGTGGTGATGATGGTGCTGCCGCCGGGGGAGCCGGTCACGAGCCAAGGCTCCCCTTCCTTCAGGACGATGGTGGGGGTCATGGAGCTCAACATTCGCTTGCCCGGCTCGATGGCGTTGGCCTCACCGCCGATCAGACCGTAGGCATTCGGCGTGAAGGGGCGAGCGGAGAAGTCGTCCATCTCGTTGTTGAGCAGGAAGCCGGCGCCGGAGACCACCATCTTGGCGCCGAAGGAGAAGTTCAGCGTGGTGGTGTACGCGACGGCATTGCCGGCAGAGTCCATCACCGAGACATGGGTCGTCTCAACGCCTTCGGGCGGCAACTGACCCGCCGCGATGTCGTCCGAGCTCGAAGCGGCCTCGGGGTCGAAGTCGGCGAAGCGCTCCAGGGCGTAGTCCTTGCTGATGAGCAGCCCGATCGGCACATCGTAGAAATCCGGATCGCCGAGATGCACGGCGCGGTCGGCGTAGGCGCGACGCTCGGCCTCGATCATCCGATGGATGGTGGCGCCGCTGCCGAAGCCCGACGCTTCGACATTGAAGGGCTCGAGCATGTTGAGCATCTGCACGAGCAGCACGCCACCCGAAGACGGCGGCGGCATCGCGACAATCTCGTGTTCGCGATAGCTTCCTCGCACCGGCTCGCGCCAAGCGGAACGATAGGTGGCAAGGTCTTCGCGGGTGACCAATCCACCAATCCGCTCCATCTCCTGGACGATGAGTTCGGCGGTTTCGCCTTCGTAGAAGCCTTTGCGCCCTTGCTCGGATATCCGCTCCAGCGTGGCAGCGAGGTGAGGTTGGCGGAAAAGATCGCCTGCAGTGAGCGGTTCGCCGTCGGGCCCCGAGAACGCGGCAAGCGTGGCTGGATGCTGAGCGAACACTTCCCGGCGACCATTGAGTTGGCGAGCGATGTCATGCGGCAACGCAAAGCCATCCCGCGCAAGTCGCAACGCCGGCGCAATCGCCTCCTGTCGCGAGATGGAACCGTGGCGCTCGAGTGCTGCGAGCAGCCCGTCCACCGTACCCGGTACGCCCACGGCAAGGGGTGAAGCGGTGGAAAGCCCCTCCACCACTTCGCCCTCCTCGTCCAGGTACATGTCGTGCGCGGCGGCAAGGGGTGCTTTCTCGCGATGGTCGTTCGCCACCACCTCGCCCTTGGCGGTGTGGATCAAGAGGAAGCCGCCGCCGCCAAGATTGCCCGCCGACGGATAGGTCACGGCGAGCGCAAACCCTGTTGCCACCGCGGCATCGACGGCATTGCCGCCAGCACGCATGATCTCGACGCCCACTTCCGAGGCAATGGGCGAGCGCGACGCCACGACGCCGTTCTGGGCAACGAGAGGCGTGGGGCCTGCGGCGTGCAGTGTGCCGGCAGCCATGCAAAGGAGCACGAAAAAAGACCCGCCCCGCATCCGGGTTGGCATAAGGACCCCACATCAGGTGCAAAAAAAGAGCGGCAAGCCTAGGAGTTTGCGCCGCAGAAAGCCACGAAGTGCATTCCGCGGCGCAGGTCATAGGTAGGTGGCCAGCCGCATTTCTCGCCATCCCTCTACTGCGGACGACGATGCACTCGCTGTGACTGCGCAAGTGCTCGCCCGTCCTGCGGACGCGTTCGCCTGTCTGTCAATGGCAACTGAAAACTGCACACTTTCGGGGAGGTCGTCGGAGCGGTTGTGACGGCATCCCGCCGTTTTGGCGCGGCGTTGGCGCGCTGTGCGGAGCGAGCGTAGCGAACGGAGTGCAGCGCGCGCGGCGGTCACGCCGGATCTCCCCTAGAGGCTTCCTCCGATCCGGTTCGCAGCAGGTCCGGGTGTTCGCGCATGCGGTAGCTGTTGCCGCGGATGTTGACGATGTGGCAGTGCAGCAGGCGGTCGATGAGCGCGGCGGCCATGACCTCGGCGCCGAGCACGCCGCCCCACTCCTCGAAGTCCTTGTTGGACGTCAGCACCGTCGATGCGCGCTCGTGGCGGGCGTTGATCAGCCGGAAGAACAGGACGGCGCCGTCGCGGCTCACCGGCCGGACTGGGCGGGTGCGTCTTGCCGACGCCTGGCGGGCCGAGCAGTTCCTCGATGGCCTCGGTGGCAGTGGCGGCGCCGCCGTCGGCGCGCGCCAGGATGCCGTCCACCGCCACCAGCGCGCCGGGCATCTTCAGGTCGGCGAGCATCGCCCGCACCCGGTCGCGCCGGCTATCCGCCGCCGCCATCACCCGGCCGCCTCGGCGTAGACCCGCAGCGACCGCTTCTGCACGTCGACGGCGACCTGCGGACGCGCCGTCGCGGCGGGCGTGCCGGCGCCGAGGCGGCGGTACGGCCGTTCCGCCTGGGGACGCAGGGCGATGCGCTCGTCGCGCTAGAAGCGGTCCACCGGCCGCTCCCCGTCGTGCCGTGCACGCGCACGTTGGCGGTGCCCTCGAGCCAGTGCGACGCCTGCGCGTTGAGGTCGGCGCCGTTCACGAACTCGCGGCTGTAGAAGAAGCTCTCGCGCAGATGGCGGATCGGCCGTTCCACCTTCCCTTGGTCTGCGCGCGGTACGCCCCGCACGACCGCGCCACGAACCCCAGTGTGCCGAGAAGCGCAGGAACTCCGCGTTCAGAACCAGTTCGCCTCCGTCCGTGCGGTCGTCCGACAGCACTACCGCGCGCATCTGGTCGAACACCAGTTCCGCCGGCACCCCGCCGAAGCGCGCGAACGCGCTCTCCAGACCCTCGGTCAGGACCGCCATGGTCTGGCGCGGATAGAACCGCAGCCACAGCAGCCGCGAACGGCCCTGCACCACCAGCAGCGCGTGGCGACGACCCCACGGAAGCGTGAACGTGCCGAAGTCCACCTGGCCCTGGCGCCCCAGCGGCGTCTCTAAGCGCACCGCGGGATCGGCCGGCTCCCGCGGCCGAACCTCCCGGACGTAGTCGCGCACCCGGTTGAGCCGGTTACGGCCGATATGGCCGGCACGGGGTCAGGAAAGCGGAAACGGATGTGTGGGATTGTGCGGGGCGGGGACTGGATCGTCACTCGGAGGGGCCTCACGGCCCTTGATGTTCACGTCGATCTTCATACGCTGCCGATAGTTGCCGGCGTCGTCGGAAGCCCCGACGTCTAGTCTACCCTTGAGGTTGACCGCACATCCCAGTCCGACCATTTCCGCCTCGTCAAGGATCACTCGCGCGGCCTTGCCGAGGTTGCGCGCCTGTCCGGTGTCGATCAACGCCTGAGCCACGACCTCCGCGACAGCAGTCTCGAAGTAGCGCCAACTGTCGAAAGTCTGGCGGCCGGAGTCGAGGGCGGCCGCGATGCCGGGAAAATCGGCCGCCACTCGGAGACGGCTCGGTTGCGGCAGATCGTCGTACAACTGTTTCAGGTCGTGTTTTCTGAAGGCCTGGTCATTGACCGCGAGGCAGACTGCCTTAATGGCCAACTCGCACGCGAACGCGGAGATCATCGCGGCGGTCAACGTCTCTCCCAAGTTTCGGAGTAGCCGGCGTTCGTGGAATTGCGGGTCATCGGCGATGCCGTCAATGGAGACAGTCCAGACGGCCGCTCCGTCGTCGCGAAAACAGACGTCCGGAAAGTCCATGACAGACCGATCGTGCGGATGGGAGATGTTTTCGACACTCGCCATGAGCGTGGTGGCCTGAAAAACGAAGTAGCCGGGTGACCCCGGTGGAAAGTCGTTGCGGTCGATTCTGTTGCGCGCGCTCGGTGTGGCCAGGGCGCGGGCTATGCGGTCGTAGAAGTCGTCGGGGGACATGCCGTCGCGCGCGGGGAAGGTCTTGAGGACAAAGGTGGCGTCATCGGCGTAGCGGGGAAGCCGCCCGGACGTGACATTTCCGAGATTGGCAGCGTGTTCGTTGAACATTCGCGCGTGCTCCTCGCGTGCCGCCTCGCCCTCGAGCTTTTCGCCGCACACGCGACACTTGATGCCTGTGATGTGGTGACGGTCGTCGTGCCGGGCCACGAGACCGCCCCAGCATCGAGCGCACCTCGCCTTGGCTTTCGCCTCGTACTGGGACCCGTCCCAGCAGTCGGTCCATCGGAAGGTGAGAGTTTCGAGGTCGCCGCCCCACTCGATTGGAATCGCTCTGCCGGGGGCTGGGGCGTGTCCCTCCGTGCTTGGGGTGTGGGAACTTCGGAATCGGGCGCGGGCGCGGCGGATTGCGTTGGTTATGGCGCCGATCAGTCTGGGACGGACCATATTGGGGCTCCTTGGGGCGGGATCGGTATGGCATGCCATGCGCGGAATGGGCACTTTGGTCGCGTCGCGTGCGAGAGGAGCGTACCGTTTTTTGTGCAAAAGGGAGGTGGATGGTGTGCTTCGTCAAGTCACCACGACGAGAGGACTCGCGCGATGCAGCCGGTAGCGGTCAGGGACTGTGTCGGTGGGATTTCAGAGTCTCAAGCGTGATCCGGGCCCGGATCGCGACCATCGGTCAATCCATTCGAGGTGATAGCCTGCCAGTCGATGCCCTACCCTGCGCGCCGACCGTGTCATAATCAACCGAGTGCCAGACGCGCCTCTCACTACCCCGTCTTGACTCTGGATCGTGGCGCCCAAAGGTCAAGCGCACGGGCAACTTATTCAACGGATGGCAGAATTCACCATGCCAACTGCTGCACGTATCATTGCGCCTGTCGTTGAGGTGGCCCGGTATCGCGCAGGGATCGCCAGCCTGCTTGCGCAGTCGATTCAGATGACGCGCGAACTCGAACAACGGTTTGGCGTGGATGGTGAATCATGGGAGCCAGCAACTGAATCCGAACTGGAGGGTGACCCCGTCATTCCTGTGCGACTGGAGTGCGCACTGTTGCTACGCAAGGCGCGGCTCCATTCGGACGCGGTTCTGCGCGCCAACGCGGCCAACAACCTGCATTCGCTCGCTGTGCAGATGCGGCCCGTTCTTGAGTGCGCCGGCCAGATCCTGTTCCTGATCGACAATCATTTTGTCGCCCCGCGTCTGACAACTGAGCCAGAAAGGGCGGCGAGGGCCTTGGGCGATCGCCTCAACGCGGATTTCTACGACACGATGATCCGTGCGACCAAGGGCAAGATGGGTCATGAGTTGTTGCTCGCGATCCTTTCGGATGCGGAGAGAAAGGCGGCGGAGAGTACGGGAATACACGTACCGGAAGGGCGCCAAGGAAGGAGCCTCAAGCAAACGGACAAGGCGACAACGCTTGAGGGGGGTGAAGCTTGGTACGCACACCTGAGCAACAGCTTCTGTCACGACGATGGGGACCTACAGGGGCCGACATGGCGTGGCGGCGTCAAATCGATGAACCAGTGGCAGGACGAGTTGTACCTCGCAGGCTTCATGGACTACCTAGTGGAACAGGTGAATACCATGAACGCGTACGCCGCATTGTGCCCCGCGGCGAGGGGCGACGGGCAGAGATGGATCGCCGCGACTCTGGAGCGACTAAACGACGGGCGTGAGAGTGCTGCCTGCCTACGAAATGCTGCCGTGTCGGCGTTCGTCGATGTCGACGCCCGGACGGCGGGCTGATGCGCGCGGCAGTGGAAGGGGTCGAGCAGCAGCGGACCCGGTGCGGTGAACTCCGCGACGTGCTTCGGGATTTTGCCCATGTACATGTAAAGATCGATACGCCGGATCGCGCGATCAGCGCGGACACGCCGGATTGGATGCTACGGCTGCGCAAGGTGTGCCTCCACGTGTTGGCCATTTCCGCGTGTGACCTCGACGTCGAGGGCGTGCACGCGATGGCGACCGAGCTTCGAGCCGCGTATCGGCAGATGCATGCGGTCTGGCCGTGCGTGCCGGCGGAGCATCGCATGGTCGAGATCGACTGTGGCTGGTGGGACAATGAAGCAAGAAACGGAATGTTGGCGCGGTTCGACCACCCTACGCCGGTGTCGTTGATGCTGCCATTCGCAGTTGGCGGGTTTCACTATACCGACAACGCAATGGGCTACGCACGACTCGGCTGGTGGTTGGGCAGACTCGGACTCGGATACGGCCTTGCGGTCGGTTATCTCGGTGATGTTTTGGAGGTGAGCGGGGGTCTCGACTCGCAAGTGACCGAGCTGTTGGAACGTGGTGCTCGTGTGGTCCGGTATCCGATGTGACGGTGCGACGAGTCGCTTGACATGGTTGGCAGGGCCTCGGCCAAGCTGTGGAATGCTCCCGCCGGCTGGTTGAAACCTTGAAACCATCGCGTGGGATCATGCTGTTGGCCCAACGGATGTCCAACATGGCTGTCCGCCCGGGCCATCCCGGCCCACCGAGGGATTCCCATTGTTGACATCACCCACGACGATTGACGTGTCCGGACGTCTACGGGAGGGTCCACCAGCGTCATACTTGGTGTGGGATGTTCAGGGATAGAAAGTGGTGAGGTCCGACCCGGCGAGCGCCGGGCAAGGGTCCCTGTGCTGTTGCTACACTCGCGCACCTTCCCAGTCGGCGAGAGTCTCCATGACCAAGACCAAGATTGCCTTTCGGTTTCTGCCCGCGGTGCTTGCGGTGGGCGGGGCTGGCGGAGCCGCGGGCGAGGAGGACCCGCATCTTTGGCTCGAGGATGTCACCGGCGAGGCGGCGCTTTCGTGGGCCAAGGAGCGCAGTCAATACACGGTGGAGGCGTACGCCAAGGACCCGCTTTTCACCGCCAGCCGCGATCGCTTCAAGGCCATTCTCGACTCCGACGAGCGCATTCCCTACATCAGCCGGATTGGCGACGCCTACTACAACTTCTGGCGCGATGCCGAGCATCCCCGCGGGTTGTGGCGACGGACGACGATGGCCGAGTACCGCACCGAGTCGCCCGAATGGGAGACCGTGCTGGATGTGGATGCGCTGGCCGAGGAGGAGGGCGAGAATTGGGTGTACCAGTATTCGCTCTGTCGCGAGACCGATTACCGTCGCTGCCTCGTTTCCCTTTCGAGGGGCGGCGCAGATGCCAACGTCGTGCGCGAGTTCGACATGGTGGACAAGGCATTTGTGGAGGACGGGTTCTCTCTGCCGGAGGCCAAGAACGTCGTCACGTGGGCCGGTGACGATCGCCTGCTGGTGGCCACGGACTTCGGCCCGGGCAGCCTCACGGAATCCGGCTATGCCCGCATCATCAAGGAATGGCAGCGCGGCACGCCGCTGGCCGATGCAAAGGTCGTGTTCGAGGCCAAGGTGGAGGACGTCGGCGTCGGCGTCGGCGTGGATCTCGGCAACGAGTACCGCCATGCAGTCATCACGCGCGCCACCGACTTCTGGAACTCGGAGCGGCTCCTGCGCCGGGACGGCGAGCTGATCCGCATCGGCGCACCGACGAGCGCCAACGTCTCGGTGTTCCGGGACCGCATCTTCATCCGTTTGACCGAAAACTGGGAAACAGGCAGCGCAAACCACCCGGCTGGTGCATTGCTCACCGGGTCGCTCGAACCCTTCCTCGCTGGTGAACGCGAGTTGGATACGCTGTTTTCGCCCACTCCCACGACCTCGCTCGAGGGCTACACCCTCACCCGCAACCACGTCGTTCTCAACATCCTCGACGACGTCCGCAATCGCATCGAAGTCTTGACGCCGACCGAGGGCGGTTGGCTGCGCGAACCCATGTCTGGCGTCGGTGCCTTCGAGAGCCTTGGCGTCGGTGCGGTGGACCGCGACCGGGGCGACGAGTTCTTCCTCTATGTCGACGGCTATCTGGCACCGCCAAGCTTCGCCTACGGCACCATCGGCAGCCCCCCGGAGACCCTCAAGGCGGCGCCGGCGTTCTTCGACGCCACAGGCCTCAAGGTGAGCCAACACTTCGCCGAGTCCGCGGACGGCACCCGGGTACCCTACTTCCTGGTTGGCCAGGAGGACGACGAGCCAGGCCCGACGCTGCTCTACGGCTACGGCGGCTTCGAGATTTCCATGACCCCCGGCTACTCGCCCCTCTCTGGCACCGGCTGGCTCGAGCGTGGCGGTACCTTCGTCGTGGCCAACATTCGCGGCGGCGGCGAGTACGGGCCAGACTGGCACCGCTCGGCGCTGCGTGAGAACCGACCCCGTGCCTACGAGGACTTCATTGCCGTGGCGGAAGACCTGATCCGCCGCAAGGTCACCACTGCCCGAGAGCTCGGCGTGATGGGCGGCAGCAACGGCGGCCTGCTCACGGGCAACATGCTCACCATGCGGCCGGATCTGTTCGGCGCCATCGTCTCGCAGGTGCCGCTGCTCGACATGCAGCGCTACCACCTTCTGCTCGCGGGCGCGAGCTGGATGGCGGAATACGGCGATCCAGACGTACCCGAAGACTGGGCCTTCATGCAGCACTTCTCGCCCTATCACAACGTGCAGGAGGATGCCGACTACCCGCCGGTGCTGATGACGACATCCACCCGGGACGACCGCGTGCATCCAGGCCATGCCCGCAAGATGACGGCGAAGATGTCGGCGCTCGGGCATGACGTGACCTATTACGAGAACACCGAAGGCGGCCATGCCGGCGCTGCCGACAACACCCAGCAGGCATTCATGTCGGCGCTCGCCTATGCGTTCCTGTGGCGGCATTTGGGTCCCAAGGCCGAGGAAGACGGGGGCTCACCCCCGTAGGGGACGGGCTTTCCCCGTCGCACGTAGGGGTCCGCCAATGCACTCGCGAATGAGCCGCCCGCCGAGCCCCGTTCGATTGCGGCGCCTGGGTCTGAAGGCCCAGGGTCTAGGGAGCAAGCGCCCCTTGGGCACGGGCCTCTCCGGCGTGCAAAAGGCGCTCGAACAGATCGGCTACGCCCAGATCGACACCATCTCCGTAGTGGCGCGGGCGCACCATCATGTGCTGTGGAACCGGGTGGCACGCTACGACGAAGCCATGCTGAACCGCCTCGTCAAGCGGCGCAGCGCGTTCGAGTACTGGGTCCATGCGGCGGCCTACCTGCCGATGCGCGACTTCCGGTTTGCATTGCCCATGATGCGGGCCATCGCCGCCGGCGAGATGTGGGTGCGTCGCACCGATGGCAAGCTGCGTGAACGAGTGCTGGACAGAATCCGCGACGAAGGTCCGCTGTTCGTCCGCGACTTCGAGGACCCTCGCGCCAGTCGCACGGGCTGGTGGGATTGGAAGCCGGCCAAGCGAGCGCTCGAGGAGCTTTTCATGGAAGGGGTGCTCACCAGCATAGAGCGGCAGGGGTTCCAGAAACGCTACGAACTCACCGAGCGCTTCCTGCCGGCGGATGTGGACACCCGCCCGCCTTCGCCCGAGGAGTACGCCGACCACGCCATCGATCTGTCGCTGCGCGCGCACGGCTTCGCCACGGCGCGGACGATGGCCTATCCCTGCCGCGATGCCCGCCTGCGCAAGGCCGTGCGGGAGCGGGCTGCCGAGCGCGCGGCCGAGGGAAATCTGGAGAAGCGCCCGGGGCCCGGGCGGGATGCCGTGTTCGCGCTTCCCGGTACCTTCGACCGAGCGCTCGCACCGCTGCCGCCGCGCGTGCGCCTGCTGTCACCGTTCGACAACACCGTGATCCAGCGCCAGCGCTGCGCCGATACGTTCGATTTCGATTACACCATCGAGTGCTACGTGCCCGAGGCCAAGCGCCAATATGGCTACTTTGTGCTGCCGGTGGTGTTTGGCGATCAGTTCGTGGCCCGGCTCGACGCCAAGGCGCACAGGCGCGAGCGGCGCTTCGAGATCAAGGCGCTGTTCATGCAGGAGGCCGGGGAGGCAGAGGTGTCGGACGACTTTGCGCCGGCGCTTGCCGCCGAGGTGGGGAGCTATGCCCGTTTCAACGGCTGCGACGAACTGACCATTGGCGAGGTGACGCCGAAACGCTGGCGAGAACCCATCGCAAAGGCCCTCGCCGCGGTGCAATGAGGAAGGGCGACCTCAAGGCGAACGGATACGCTGGGCGGAGGGCACCTTGCCCTCCCATGCGCCGCAACGCGCGCATGGAGTGAGGCCGTGCTGGACACTGTGCAATTCGGCATCGAGCGCGTGCTGCGCGTGATGGGCGAGGGCCGCGCGGGCCCGTCCCGGCTCGACGAACTGTTCCTGCTGCTGCGCACGGCAGAGCCGAAACAGCGCGAGTCGGTGGAGGATCGCATCTGGACCGAATGGTGCGCCCACGGCGAAGAGGAGGCAGTGCGCGTCATGCAGGCTGCGACTGCTGCGCTAGAGGAACAGAAGGGCTCCGACGCCTCGCGCCTGATGAACGAGATGGTGGATCGCTGGCCGGATTGGTCGGAGGCGTGGAACAAGCGAGCGACCCTGCGCTTCGCCGCCGACCAGCACGCCGGCAGTCTCGCCGACATCGCCCGCACCTTGACCTTGGAGCCTCGCCACTTCGGAGCCCTCGGCGGCTTCGGCCAGATCTGCCTGCACGCCGGCGACTACGCGTCCGCCTTGGTGGCCTTCGAAGCGGCTTTGCGAATCAACCCCAACCTGGGCTCGCTCCGACAGGCCGCCGAAGCCATCCGCGACACCGCCCCGATCACGCTGCAGTAACGGCGCGCCCTGACGGGCGCGTTGGCAGTTCGCTTGCGCGAACTGCTGCGCTTCGACGAACTCATCGGGGCGTCCAGGACGGGCGGGGACAAACCCGGGTGCTGCGGACCGCAGCGGTTTTCGCGGTAGCAGTCTGTCGGCCTTGGCGGTGGTGCGCCAGGCTGCCGGACAGGGCGACGCATGCGTCGCCCCTACAGGAAGGTGTCGGTCACGTCCCGGGCCGTAGGGGCGACGCATGCGTCGCCCTTCTTCGGGTGGCCTTCCTCATGCGCCATCGAAGACTGTCAAAGCCCCGCGGAGCGGCGCTATTCCGCGCGCTGGATGGAGTCCACGTTTAGCAGCGGAATTGCCTCCCCGCCGGTGAAGGTCGGCAGGCGGCCGTCCCACTTCTCGGCGATGCGCAGCTCAATCAGGCTCGGATTGTCGCGCAGTGCCTCCGCTTCGCGGCGGATCGCCTCGGCGCGGGCGATGGACTCCTGCTCGATCTGATACGCCTCGGCGTCGGCGGCGAGCTTGCGTTCCTCGGCGGCAGCCTCGGCCTGCGTCACCCGGCGCACCTTCTCGTTCTCGGCCTTGAGCGCTTCCTGTTCCGCCTTTACCTTCTCTTCGATGGCGCGGTTGAACTCGGCGGAGAACTCGAAGTCGGTAATGGCCACGTTGTCGAGGTTGAGGGCGCCGACGGCGTCCTTTTGCTGCAAGGTGTCGTCGATGAAGGTCTCGAGCGCCTCCTGGATCTTCGCCTTCACTTCCGCCCGCCGCGTGACCAACTCCTCCGCCGTGTACTGCGCGGTGATGGCCTTGACGGACTCCTGAATGGCGGGACGAATGAGGGCGTCTTCCACGACGCTGCGGCGACCGATCCTTTGGTAGGTGGTGGGTACCACCGAGGCGATGAGCGAGTACTGCACCGCCACCCGCGTGCTCACGACCTGCAAGTCGCGGGACGCCGCGGTGGCTTCGTCATCCGCCTTCTTGAGGCGAATGTCCACCTCCTCGACGCTGTCGACGAACGGCATCTTGAGGTTGAAGCCCTCGGGCAAGGGCACCGGATTCACCGCACCGAGGGTGCGCACGACGCCGACGTGGCCGCTGTTGACGGTGACGAAGGCCGAGAAGAACAGATACACGGCGATCGCAGCGACGACCCCGAGGATGATCTTGGTCTGCATGGATGGCTCCCGATTGGTGAGGGGCGCCGCGCACTGGTCGCAGGCGGCATCCCGCTGACTACATGGTGGCTGCGAGGGCAGATTTCAATTCGGATTCAAATGCACCTTGATGGATTGGGTGGATTTGTCGAGCGCCGTGGCGAAGGCGTCGTTGACCTGATCGAGGCCATAGCGATGCGTCACCAGCGTCCGGGCGGCCTCGGCATAGTCCGCCATCACGTCCAGGGCCACCTGATAGTCGGCCCGGCCTTCGCTGGCGGCGTAGGTCATTGAGCCGACGATTTCGATCTCGCGCAGCGCAAGGTGCAGCGCATTGATGGTCACTTCCGGCTCGGTGAACACTCCGAGCACTATCAGCCGGCCCTTCGGCCGCAACACAAGCTGGGCGGTGCGCAAGGTGTCGCCGCGGCCGCCCACGGTTTCCACCGACACATCGACGGCCTGCTCGCGCGCCAGTTCCTGCATCCGCGCAACGCCGGCTTCGTCGTCGCCCACGACCTCGTCCGCGCCAAGCCTCAGCGCCGCCGCTTGCTGGTGTGGATGCCGAGCGAGGACGATGACATGGGCGCCGTTGGCGCGCGCGGCCAGGATTGCCGTGAGGCCAATCGTGCCGGCTCCGACGATGAACACCGTCTCGTGGCCGCGCAGGTCCGCCTTGTGGAAGCCGTGAACCGAGCAGGCCAGGGGTTCCGCCAGTGCGCCAAGCTCGGCATCGACGCCGGACGGCGCCCGGTACGCAGTGTTGGCCGGAACGTTGGCCAGTTCGCTCATGCCGCCATCCACCCGTTCGCCCACGAGGCCCCGGTCGTCGCAAACGTGGTAGTCCCCGGAAGCGCAGAACGAGCAAGAGCCGCAACGCAGGAGCGGTTCCACGCCCACGAGGTCGCCTTCCTTGACGTGCCGCACGCCGCTGCCAACTGCGGTGACGGTGCCGGCCAGTTCGTGCCCTGGCGTGACGCCGGCGCGGGGAGAGAACTGGCCGCGATAGAAGTGCAGGTCTGAACCGCAGATGCCGACGCTGCCGATGGCGACCTGCACCTCCCCTTGGCCGGGTGCGCTCGGTTCAGCCTCCTGCACCGCCAAGGTTCCGGTTTCCGTCCATCGAGCTGACTTGACCATGCTCTTGCTCCTTGCGCCCTACGTACTTGAAAGGACGGGCCTCTGGAGGGAAGGCATTCTGCCTTCCCAGCGCGCACCTGCGCGCTTGCTTCGTTGCGGGTATGCGGAAGACGCGCCTGTCGGCGCGCAGGGAAGGCAGAATGCCTTCCCTCCAAAGGCCCACGCCAGGCCTGACATGCCCTACGAAAACCGGGCCGGGTCGCCGATCACGCCGCCGTCGCGAAGCTCGGCCAACTCGCTCGCACCAAGCCCGAGGTCCGTGCCGAGCACCTCGTCGGTGTGCTCGCCGAGACGTGGCGGCCGCTCCATCGCCACGCTCGACTCGGACATGCGCGGGGCGAACCCCAGCATGGGCACGCGACCATGCACCGGCAGGTCCATCTCGTGGACGAACCCGCGCTCGGTCAGGTGCCGGTCATGATGCAGTTCCGCCGTGTCGAGACAGGCGGAGCACGGCACGCCGGCGGCGGCAATGGCCTCCATCGCCTCGTACTTCGTGCGCTCGCTGCACCAAGAGCGGATCTCTTCGTAGAGGGCATCGCCGTTCGCCATGCGGTCCCGCATGTTCTCGAAGCGAGGGTCGATCAGAAGATCCCCGCGATCCATCGCCGCACACAGGCCGTCCCAGTGATCCTGGTTCACCGGCATCAGGTAGATGTAGTCGTTCGGGCCGAAAGGCTTGCAGGGGTAGATGTTCACGGGGGGCAGGCCGCCGGCGTTGCCGGAACGCGGCGTCGCTTTGGTTCCCCAGGCCGAGCCGATGTAGGCGCGGGTACGCACGTAGTAGGCCATCGCCTCCTGCATCGACAGTTCGATTTCCTGGCCCTCGCCGGTACGTTGCTTCTGCACATATGCCGCCAGAATCGACATGGCCGCCTGCACGCCGGTGCCGGAATCGCCTGTGGTGGGGCCCGGCATCATGGGAGGGCCATCGGCCTCCCCGGTGATGGAAAAGGCCCCGGCGGCGGCCTGCGCCACCATGTCCATGCAGCGAAAGCCGGAGTAGGGGCCCGTGGTGCCGAACCCCTTGATGCGCGCATAGATGATGCCGGGGTGGATGGCCTTGAGCACGTCGTAGCCGATGTTGAGCCGCTCGACGACGCCGGGGCCATAGTTCTCCACGAACACGTCGAACTTCGGCACCAGCTTGAGGAAGAGGTCGCGCCCGGATTCGCTGCGAAGGTTGAGCGCGAGGCTGCGCTTGTTCGCGTTCCAGGCGCAGAAGTAGGCGGAGTAGTCCTTGTTGGCCGAGCGCCCGACGCCGCGGCCCGGGTCGCCGTACTCCGGTGCCTCGACCTTCACCACATCCGCGCCGAACCACGCCAGCGCCTGCGTACACGAGGTGCCAGCCTCGTATTGCGTCATGTCGAGTACTCGGAGTCCGTCGAGCGCGGCCATGTGCATCTCCAGAGCGTGCGGCAATGGCATGAGTGTACGGGAAAGCGGAACGCGCATGGAGTCAGGCGCGTAGCCAATGCTCACCGTCGCTGGCGGCCGGATTTGCCGGTTGGTCGGGACGCTGGTAGTTTCGCTCCGGTTGCTCGAAAGCGGATGTCGCTTCGGGCCAAGCGAGAGGGGAGAGTTCGATGGCAGAGGCGGTGATGGAGACGATGGCGGTCACGGCGACGCCGGCAAGTGTCGCGCTTGGGGCGCGCGTGGATGGGATCGATCTCACAGACGACAGCGGCGAGGCGATGGAGCACCTGCGCTCGCTCATGCGAGAGCACCACCTGCTGGTGTTGCCGGAGCAGGAGCTTTCGGCGCGGGAACTCGAGGCCTTTGGTCGGCGCTGGGGCGAGCTTTTGACGCACCCGGCGACCAAGCATCGCGACACGCCCTATGTGCAATGGATCGGGAGTCCAGGCCGGCACCTGAGGTTCTTTCCGGGCGTCCATCCTGCCGGCGGCGGCTGGCACTCGGACATGACATGGCACTCGACGCCACCGATCATCTCCGGGCTCCATGCGCGACAACTGCCCTCTTCCGGCGGCGACACGCTGTTCGCCAACCAGCACGAGGCATGGGACACGTTGGCCGAGGACCTGCGCGAGCGCGTGTCGAACATGACCGCGTTCCACACCGGCAAGGTGTTCGGGCCCGATGTCGAGGACTCCGTGCACCCGGTGGTGCGCACCCACGACGAGACGGGACGCAAGGCGCTCTACGTGAATCCGAACTTCACGAAACACCTCGTCGGGGTGGACGAGGACGAGAGCCAGGACCTGCTGTTTCGCCTGTTCTCGCACTGCACCCGGCCGGAGTTCACCTACCGGCACCAATGGCAGCTAGGCGACCTCGTGCTCTGGGACAACCGCTCGGTGATGCACTACGCGGTGGCGGACTACGACGAGCGCCGCGTCATGCACCGGATTGTGGTGAAGGGTGGAAAGCCCCGGTAGCCCAGTGTCACATGAGACGGTCTCGCCGGCGAAGTCCAAAACAGGCCGGTACTCTGTCTGGTAGTGCGTCGGCTTTGAGTCCGCGTCCTGAGTCGGCATGCCGGTCGGCGACTGTTCGGTTTCCCAGTTCGTTCATCGCTTTGAGAAATCGAAGGTAGGCTCGTTCGGCGGGGCATTGTTCGCGACCTCCTCAAAGAGGTTCAGGCTCACGCCCAATCTCCGCATTTCTTCGATGGCAGCGACTAGCGCGTCGTCGACTTCCGGGCCATCGTCGGGTGCGACCATGGAATGCGACTCGATCATGTCCCGAAGCAGCGACAAAACACGGCCTCGCCGGGGCTCGGGCACGGCGAGTAGGGCGAACATCCTGAGCGCGTTGAACATCGCCATGAATTGGCGGTTGTCGATCCACACGTGGCCGGGTGGAGGAGTACCTTCACTCACTCGTCTTTCCTCCAAGATGTTGAGCTATTGGGATGCTCAGACGGAGTGCTTCTACGGCGGTAACGCATCGTGAACTGCTCCGAACGGTCGGTTTCCTTGGCGGGAAACTTCGAGTGCCTCCACTTGTCGCTGTACAGGCCATAGTCAAGATGACGCAACATCCGTCCGCACCGGTTGCTGGAGTCAGAGAAGCGTGCCCGACCGTTCTTGAAGGGTTCGATTGGGGGGGCAGCGTATTGGCTCGGAACATGAGGGCAACCTTGCCTCATCACTCGCGCTTTCTTCGAACGATCAACAGTAGCGCAGACACGACGGCGTAGAGTCCGAATATGATCAGGACCATCTTCCCAGCAATAGTCAGCGTGTCAACCCAAGGTTCGAGGAAGTCGCGGTGCCAAGATGCGAACGCAAGACAAAAAACAGCCGTCCCTACGAGGTGTTGCCATGCCGAAACGAACTCGCCCTGGCGGGAAATCGCCCCAACTGTTCGTAGGGGCTTGCGAAGGCCGCCCCAACGTTCGAAAACCGAGACGCCGAAGAGGATGACCCAAGCGCCGATGGAGGTGCCAATAGCGACCATGAGCGAGAGGCCAAGCAGATCAATCACGGTGTCTTCCATCGGTGTTCGCAATCGTTACCACGCACTTCCACCGTTCGTCTGTGAGTTTACGTGCTGTGTCGATTCCCAGTACAGATCGACCAGCATGGCCGGGTGTCGACCGGTTGTTCGCTCACCGAACACGAGCGAGTCGGGGACTCCCTCCTCCTGTAGAACCCCGATGATCGCATCCATGAAGTCGGTTTGAGCGAATCGTCCGTTTTCCGCGAAGCCTGCCTCCGCCACAAGGATCAATGCGATCAAGTGAGCCGTTCCCTGGATTTGCCCCTCGTTGTTGAGGTCTTGGAGCAGGCCCCACGTCAGGTCCTCTCGCCCATCGGGGTTGCTTTCGGCCTTTCCGCGGTAACGTGTGGCGAGAAGAAGAGACGCGAGTTCTTGTGGCGTAGACACCCGCATGCGCCGTTGCATGGCTCGGTGATAAACGTTGGACGCCCAGCGTGCTGCACGGCCAACGGTGCCCATCCGGGCTAGTGTCACGAGAAGTCTGGGCATGGCCTCCTTTCCCGGCACGCAAGAGGCGCCAATCATACGGATCTCGTCGGGGTCGTTGCCCGTACACAGATGCCCGGAATAGCTTCACGCACATGGTTCGCAGGCAACGACTCAACCCGTTCGCGTGTAGGCCCCATTGGAAGCCTGAGCCGGTGATGGGGTTTTCCATGTTGCTGGTGCGGTTGCCGATCATTAGTTGCACTCCCGGACTCCCACTCACGGCACACCTCGGCGCGCGCTTCGAGTACCACGTCCGAACGGCTAGGCCGGGGAGTAGCTCCTGCGCACCAACCACCAGGACAAGGCCGCCGCGATGATGTGAACCGGCCAAAGCCCAAGAGCGGTCGGCACGAAGCCGCCAGCGATCGCGTTCTTGAGCAGCACGAGCGCCAGGTAGTAGCCGATGAAGAGCACGACGCCAGGCAGCACGGGTGCGAAGCGACCGCTGCGCGGGCGCACGCGGGCAACGCCAAGCGCGGCAAGCGCCGTGAGCAGCGTCAGGACAGGCAGGGCGATGCGCCAATGCAGTTCGGCGGCGCCGCGTGGTGCCGTGATCTCAAGGGCATTGGTCGGCAAGGCGCGCTCGTCCACGGTAGGCCGCACGAACTCCTCTGGCTCTACGCGCTGATCCATGCGGGAAAAGCGCATGGAGGTGTAGGCATGGTCGCCGGGTTCGCCTTCGTGCCTGGCGCCGTCGTGCAGCACCAGCATGCGCTCGCCGGTGTTCGGGTCGCGGCGGATCGCGCCGCTGTTCGCCCACACGGTGACGTGCCTGGCGCCGTCTCGTTCGCCCATGAAAACACCGCGGAGGATGCCGGCGTCGGCGTCCACTTCCGCCGCATAGGTGACGCGCTTGCCGCCGGAGAAGGAGTGGAAGACACCAGCCTTGATGGCATCGAATTCCACCGCCGAAAGCTGATCTAGCGACACTTGCGCATAGGCGGCGCGGGCCGTCGGCGTCACCGCGAGCGACAGCCAGCCGACGAGACCCACGACGGGCGCCGTTGCCGCCAGCACCCACAGCACCAGCCGCGCCGGGCTCACGCCCCCGCCGGTGAGCACCACGAACTCGCGTTCCGCGTGAAGGCGCCCGAAGGTGAGCAGCAGGGCAAGGGTCAACGCAAACGGCGCGGTCAACTGCACGAACTCCGGCACTCGCAACCCCAGCAGCAGCCATACCGCATCGGCGGTGAAGCGCCCCGTCGCAGCTTGCTGCAGGAAGCCGATGAGCCTCCCGCCCAGCCCAACGACCAAGAGCAGCGCAAATACCATGGCGAAAACGACCAGCGTTTCCTTGGCGATGTAGCGGAACGCAACGGTCATGCGCGTCCTCCGTGAGTCGGCCCATCTTGCCCGAAGTGGAATCGCGACTGGCCGCCGACTCGCCAAGAGAGGGGGTGATTCCGCGTGCTTCAGGCGTTACGGGCATCTTTTTGGCGTGCGTACAATGCGCCGTGATTTGACGACATGCGAGGCCGATTCCATGAAGTTTGCGAGCAAGACCGGCAAGGCCGAGACCACTGCCGCCACGTGCCTTGTGCTGCCGCGCCATCGGGCGTCGGCTGTGGCGGAGGCGTTGGGAGTCGCCGAGGCGGTCGAGCTCGCGCTGGCGGCGACACCGGCCAAGGAGGGTGCCCTTGTCACCGTCCCACTCCCAGGCAAGGTCAAGCGGATGGTTGCGGTGGGAGGCAACGATGCCAAGGTCCAGGCCCAGCGCTTCCGCAAGGACATGGGGGCAGTCGCCAAGGCACTCGCGACGATGGATGTCGCGGATGCCACCGTATGCGTGGGCGACTTCGAAGTCCCGGATCACGACACCGACTGGAAGGTGCGCACGGCCCTCGCCGCCGTGTCGGACGCCTGCTACCGGTTCAACGAGTACAAGTCCAAGCCGCCCAAAGCCGCCAGATTGCGTCGGGTTTCGGCATTGGTGGCCCGCGCCGACAGTGCGGCTGCCGCAAGAGCCGTGCAGCACGCGCAAGCGCTCGACTCCGGTCTCGCCTTCGCACGGGACCTTGGCAATCACCCGCCGAACATCTGCGATCCCACCTTCGTTGCGGAGGCGGCTTCGGGCCTCGCCGGCGAAGGCGTCAGCGTCGAAGTGAAGGACGAGGACGAGATGCGCGAACTGGGTATGGGTGCGTTTCTCTCCGTCTCCCAAGGCAGCGAAACCCCGGCCAAGATGGTCATCGTCCGCTACGACGGTGCCGAAGCCGATGCGGCGCCGTTCGTGCTCGTCGGCAAGGGCATCACCTTCGACACGGGCGGGATCAACCTCAAGTCTGCCGCCGGCATGGGTCAGATGAAGCTCGACATGTGCGGCGCGGCTTGCGTGCTCGGCGTCGCCCGCGCCGCAATCGAGGCCGCGCTTCCCATCAACCTCATCGCCATCGCCGCGGCGGCGGAGAATATGCCGAGCGGGCGTGCGACTCGTCCGAGCGACATCGTCACCACGATGTCCGGCCAGACGGTGGAGATCATGAACACCGACGCAGAGGGTCGCCTTGTGCTCTGCGATGCCCTCACCTATGCGGAGCGCTTCAAGCCGGCGGCGGTGGTGGATGTGGCCACCCTCACGGGCGCGCAGATCACCGCCCTCGGCACCGTCGCCGCGGCCATGTATGCCAACAACGACGACCTCGCCCAAGCGCTTGAACAAGCCGCGACCTACGCCCATGACCGCATGTGGCGAATGCCGCTATGGAGCGACTACGCGGAGGACTTGCGCACGCCGTTTGCGGATGTGAAGAACGTGGGCGGACGCGCCGGCTCGATTACCGCCGCCTGCTTCCTCGCCCGCTTCGCCAAGGCCTATCCGTGGGCGCACCTCGACGTTGCCGGCCCCGCCATGCGCGGCGGCGCGGCTTGGGGCGCAACCGGTCGCCCCGTGTCGGCGTTGTTCCAATACCTCATCGACCAAGCCGCATGAGCACGCGCATCGATTTCTACCTGCTGCAAGACGTCGATGCCCTGGCCCGGCGCCGTTTCTGCTGCCGCTTGGCACACCGGGCGGTAAGCGGCGGCAACCGCGTCCATGTCCGCGCCGATGAAGACGATGCGGAGGACCTCGACGCCCTGATGTGGGCCTACCCCCACGAACAGTTCCTGCCCCACGCCCGTATGCGCGAGGGCGAAACGCAGCCGGAACCGGTGTTGATCTTCGGCCGCGACCAAACGGCGCAGGGTGATGTGCTCATCAACTTGGGGCCGGACATCCCCGACTGCATCCCCCGCTTCGAGCGCGTGGCCGAGATTGTCCTCGGCAGCGAGCGCGAGGATGGCCGCACTCGTTACCGCAACTATCGGGAGAAGGGCTACACCCTGTTCCACCACGAGGTGGACGACTGGGACTAGGCGACGGCCCAGTCCGACGTCGAACCCGCCCTCGGCCCGTCACACGAAGGTGGGATTTAGGCACGGGCGACCACAAGGGTCGCCCCTACGGTGAGTTTCGCTACACGGATGCTCGTAGGGCGACCCTTGTGGTCGCACGTGTTTGACTACGAGGATCGGCTCGCTTCTTCAATCTCTCCGAACACCTCCGCATCATGCTCCCCCAAATGCGGGGCGCGGCGGCTTATCGCCCAGGGGCTCCCGCGCATTGCGTAGGGGGCGCCGGGGTAGGTGATGGTGCGGTTGAAGTCGTCGTGGTGCAGCGGCACCTGGAACCCGCGCGCCTTGAAGTGCTCGTCCTCGAACGCTTCCTCGGGGGAGTTGACGACGCCGACGGCCAATCCGGCGCGCTGGCAGCCGATGAAGAAATCCTGCGCTGGGAGTCGGGAGGCGATGAGCTTCAGCGCTTCGCGGCCGGCGCCGAAGATGGCGGTGATCTCGTCGTCGCTGCCGAGCTTGGAGAGCTCGAACGGCCCTTCCCAGCTTGCGCCCATCTCCAGGAACACGGCTTCGGGCAAATCCTCAGTGAAGCCGAGTTCGCGCAGCCATGCGAGCAACGCCGCAAACTCCTTCGGCGCGCGGGGCGGCACGCCGGTATTGGCATAGCGGCCATCGGCGCAGAGCTGCTGCGTCTCGCCGGAGGGGCGGGTGGAGGCATGGCGACCGGTCTGGCGCTGCACGGTCTGTTCGGCCACCAGCCAAGAGTAGGACGCCGCTTCCGTGGTGACGTTGCAGGCTGCCGTCATGCTGACGTCGATGAACTGGCCTTCGCCGGCGACCCCGCGATGCAGCACCGCCGTGAGCACCGACATCACCGCGAAATGCTGCGCCGTGTGCAACGCCTGCATGGGGCCCCGGATGGGCGGCAGCGAATGGTCGTCGTAGCCGCAGGACCACGGGGGGCCGGCAGCGGCCATGATGGTGAGGTCAGTCGCTGGCAGGTCGCTCAGGGCATCGCCCCGGCCATACGGCGTTACCGCCACGTGGATGAGGTCTGGGCGGAGCGTGCTGAGGTCGTCGTAGTCGAGTCCAAGTGCAGCCAGACGCTGGCGCGGCTCTGCCTCGAGCAGGATATCGGCGCTGGCGATGAGTTGCCGGAAGCGTTCGCGGCCCTCTTCTAGGTCAAGGTCGATGACCACGCCGCGCTTGCTGGTGTTGTAGTGCCACCACCAAAGGCTGCGGTTCTCGCCCGGCTGGTCGTCGAGAAACGGTGGATAGGCCCGGGCAGGGTCGCCACCCGGCGGCTCGACGAGGATCACGTCTGCGCCCATGTCGCCGAGCAGCTTGGCCGCGAACGCCACGCGCTCGCTCGCAAGTTCCACCACGCGCAAGCCGGTTAGGGCGGTCAAATCACGCCCTCCTCGGCGAGGTTTGCCACCTCGTCGGGCGTGAAGCCAAGGAGGCGTGTGAGCACCTCTTCGTTGTGCTCGCCAAGGCAGGGCCCGGAGCGCGGATACTCCCAGTCTGTCTCGGAGAAGTGCACCGGCTGGCCATCCACCCGTACGTCACCCATCACGGTGTGCTTGACGGTCGGCCACAGGCCAAAGCCTTCGGTGGATGGATCGAGATCAATGCGCTCTTGCGGCTTCTGCACCGCCGCCACGGGTATGCCGGCGCTGCGCAAGCGCTCCTGCACGTCGAACTTAGGGCGGCCTGAGGTCCAGCGTTCGAGATGGGTGTCGAGAGCGTCTTGGTTCACGACCCGCCCTGCATGGACCGCAAAGCCTGGCTCGGAACACCAGGGCTCGGCAATGAGGCCCGCCAGCCGCCACCAGTCACCGTCGTCGCGGCAGGCGATGGCCACCCAGTCGTCATCGCCCATGCATGGATAGATGCCGTGGGGCGCCATCGGCGGCCAAGCGTTGCGGTTGCTGTGCGGACTGCCCTCGCGGCGGCTCGGACGACCGTTCACAGTCCAGTCGAGCAAGGCCGGTCCATGCAGCGCAAGGGCGGATTCCGTGCAGGCCAGATCGACCCACTGGCCTTCGCCCGTGCGCTGGCGATGCACCAGTGCCAGCAGGATGGCCATAGCCATGTAGTAGCCGCCGGTGTGGTCCATGTAGGAGTAGCCCCATCCGGCCGGTTCGCGACCGGGCAGGCCGTTGGTGAAGGTGAGGCCGGACACGGCTTGCACGATCGGCCCCCAGGTCTTGAAGTCGCTGTAGGGCCCGACATGCCCGAAACCGCAGTTGGAGACGTAGATGATGTCGCCGCGAATCTCGCGCATCCGTTCGTAACCGAAACCCCAGCGCTCCAGCACCCCCTTGGCGAAGTTCTCGCTCACCACGTCGGAGATTTCGATCAGGCGAGCGAGGATGTCCTTCGCGCGCTCGTCGCGCAGATTCAGCGTGATCCCGTACTTGCCGGCATTGTGGTTGTTAAACGCACCGCCTCGGTCAAGCCCGCGCTCGTCGTTCTTGTAGGGGGGGCTGCCGCGCAGGATGTCCCAGCGACCCTGGCGCACTGGATCCTCGATGCGGATCACCTCGGCGCCGAACGCGGCCAACCACTTGGTGGCGCCGGCACCGGCAAGCTGACCGGTGAAGTCGCAGATGCGGAAGGTGGAAAGAGCACCTGAACCGTTTGGCGATGGCACGGGCGTCTGGGCCGGCGAATCGGTGGTCACGAATTGCGCTGCTCGCTCGTCATGGATGCCAAGTCAACACGTTCGCGTAGCGGCAATCAACCGGTTGGGTGCGGCGTAGGACATTTCGCACGGGTTTTCCGCCATTTCGTACAACCCGTGGCGGCAATGTCCGATTGGCCCCTCTTTGCAAATGGTTCTTCCTATATGCGCCGGTTTGGAGGCCGGCCGGCGCGGCGCGTCACGAGTGGTGAGATAAGGGAAACGCCCTGTGCTACGGTGGGAACATGGACGATCAAGAGAGGGCAGGGCTCGGTGCTCTGGCGAGGGAGGCGGCTCGAAGTCTCCCATGCTCAAGGCTCCTTCTGCGACGCCCCGCGTTGCGCCATCCGGGTACCCGGTGGGCATGAGCGAAGAGGTCAAGGCGGTGGTGCGGCGTCAGCGCCAGCATCCCGACCTCCCGCCCGACTACAGGCCTTGGGACTTCGCTCTCGACTCCGATGGTTACTCGACCGGGGATGGCAGGCCGATGCCGACTGAGCTCCACAGTCGGCTCGGCAACCTGCTCACGGCGTGCCTCGACGACCATCTCCGGCGTCGATTCGGCGATCGATCGGCGGTGTTGAATGATGTCAACGTGTATCCGGTGGAGGGCGCGAGGAATTACTACCTGCTGCCGGACCTGTTTGTCATCCTGGAGGCGGCGGGTCGCCCACGGCCGGAAGATCGCAAGGGCGAAAAGGACTTCGACCTGCACCAGGCCTACAAGCTCTGGCAGGAGCCGCCGATAGCCTTCGTGCTGGAAATCATCTCGCCGAAGACGGGCAGGTGTGACATCGAAGTGAAGCCGGCGCTGTACGAGGCGATGGGCGTGACGGAGTATTGGGTGTTCGACGCCAAGCGGCTCCTCGTTCCGGAGGGCTTGCGCTGCTGGCGCCTGATGGATGGCAGTTATCAGCCGGTCGCGCTTACGCCGCCGCCGGAGGGTGTCGGAATGCCGCCGGCGACGTCGCTCGGCGCATTCAGCGAAGAACTGGGGCTGTATTTCTGCATCGAGGGCAGGTGGCTTTGGCCCTACGACCCGGAGCTCGGCAAGGTGCCGACGCTTGAAGACCGGCGCAAGGAAACCGAGGCGATGGCGGCCCGAATGGCGGAACTCGAAGCCACGGCCAGCCGCGTGGCGGAACTCGAAGCCGAACTGGCTCGGCTGCGAAAGCGCTCCTGACCGGCACTCGGCCAAGCATGGACAACCACCTATTCTCGGGCCTCAAGGTCATCGACGCCGCCACGGTCATCGCCGCCCCCGCCGCCGCCATGATGCTCGGCGACTTCGGTGCCGATGTGATCAAGGTGGAGCAACCGGACGGCGACATGCTCCGGCTCCTGTCGCACCTGCCCGGCACGCCGAACGCCGGCAATCACTGGTTCTGGCAGATGGACGGCCGCAACAAGCGCAGCATCGTGCTGGACCTCAAGACAGAAGGCGGCATGGAAGTGCTGCGCCGCCTTGTGGCCGAGTGCGACGTGTTCATCACCAACCAGCCGCACAGCGTGCGCGAGTCGCTCAAGACTCGCTACGAGGACTTCAAGCCCCTGAACCCGAACATGATCTACGCCTCGCTCACCGCCTACGGCGAGGAGGGCCCGGAACGCGCCCGCAAGGGCTTCGACCAACTCGCCTACTGGGCGCGCAGCGGCTTGATGGACCTCATGCGCGAGCCGGGCACCATGCCGACCCAGGGTTTGCCCGGGATGGGCGACCACCCCACGGGCGTTGCCATCTATGCCGGCATCGTCACCGCACTCCTGCATCGGGAGCGCACCGGCGAAGGCGGCATGGTGCATACCTCGCTGCTCGCGAACGGCCTGTGGAGCGTGGCCGGCATCGCTGGCGGCGTGATGGCCGGCGGCGACATGCAGGCGTATCGAGAGGCGTCGAACCGCAATGGCGGCATGGGCCGCGTCTATCAGGCCAGCGACGGACGCTGGCTGCAGTTCAACATGGTGCGCAACGACCATCTCCGCGACCTCATGTTCACCGCCATGGAGGCCACCCACATCCTCGCCGACGAGCGCTTCGCCACGCCCCAGCTCATGTGGCAAAACCGCGAGGCCTTCGGCGAGGAGATCGCCGCCATCATCGCCACGCGAACGTCGGACGAGTGGCTTGAAGCGTTCGCAACCTACGACGTGCCGGTGAACCGCATTGCCTTGGTGGAGGAAACGGCTACCGACCCCCAAATCCTCGAGAACCGGATGGCCGTCGTGCCGGACGACCCGGAAGTCGAAGTGCCCTTGGTGCTCAACCACCCCGTCAAGGCGACTAGCGTCGCCCAAGTAGGTCCCCGCCGTGCTCCGTCCCTCGGCGAACACACCGAGGAGATCCTGCGCGAACTCGGCTACACGGATGAGGCGAGGGCGGATCTCGCCGCCGCCGGAGCGGTGATCATCGGCGAACGTCAATAGCTTGCGGCCCAGAAGAATGGCGAACTTTCGTTCGCGTACCGCGTTCGCGCCTTCCAACAGGGCGTGTGTACCTACGAATCTCGCCGCCCGGCTTGAACGCGACGACAGGCTGCTATGATGGCACGAAAGCCCTTGGCACGGAGTCGACAGATCGCCTCGCGATCGGTAAGCGCGGAGGTCCGCTACCTCAATCTGGAATGGAAAGGACGCCCGGATGCGCCGCGTATCGGCGATGGGGAGTCGCGACGGGCCGTCACCCACAAGCGGCTCGTGGCCATCGACGACGCACGCGGACAGGCGCTCGATCTCGACACCGCGGGTTTCATCCTCTTGCGGCATGAGTCCGCGCTCCGCAGCTTCCGCAAGCGCGACGATATCGTCGGCGAATACTACGAGGAGATCGGCAGCTTTGTGCGCCGCGTATCAGGCGCGGACAGGGTCTTCGTGGACGGCCACACAATACGAACCGAGGACGCACGCGGGTTCAACGCGGCATACGCCCGATACGTCCACTGCGACTACTCGCTCGCCGACAGCGGTGCCGACCGGCGGGACATCGTTGAGCGCAGGTACGCCCACACGCTCGGCTCCGGGAGCTGGGAGTTTGCTTGGTACAACACGTGGCAGCCGATCGACTTCCCCGCCTACCGCAATCCGCTCGCCGTGATTGACGCGCGGACGCTCGACCCGGACGATGTTGTCGATTACTGGTACACGGGACCCCGCGCCAAGCCGCTTCCGGCGCGGCCCGGCAAGCCGACCGATGCGTCGCTGTCGTCCATGCCGGTGTTCAATCCCCGCCAGCGGTTCTGTTACTTCCCGCAAATGCGCACCGACGAGATCATGATGTTCAAGCAGCTCGATACCCGCCCTGGCCGCGCACTGGGCTGTCCTCACACGTCGTTCGACATCGACGCGCCGCGGGACGCGCCGCCCCGGCGCAGCATCGAAGTTCGCGTCGTGTGCGCGTTCGCAAGCTGAGCCGGAGTGCTTTGGGGACGGTCTGACACCGCCTGGTCGGCCCTATGGCCAGACAGCCCGCACCGCCGTCGCCGAGGTGCAACGTCAGGCGTTACTGACCCGTACGGTGATGATGTCGACCTCATGGTATTGGCGGTGGCTGACCTCGGAAGCGAGGCTGCGCAGCAGTCGCAGGGACGCCTCGCGCTCGAGGGAGTCCGCCTCCGCCCGTTCGTCCAGCAGTGAGAGTTGGTCCTCGATGTTGGTCTCGCCCGCTGCCGCCACGAACTCCAGCACGGCGATGTCGCGCTCGCGATTGGCCGTCACGCGCAAACGTCGGGTGTCACCACCGGCGGCCTGATCGATCAGGGTCAGGAGGGTCTCTTCGCACGCCGCGTCCAGGCGTTGCGCCATGGCTTCGGACCAGCCGCTGTCCGCTGCTAGCTTGCGGGCCAAATCGCGCAGCGGCTCGAGCGCGTCGAGGCCGAGTTCCGCATCCATCCGCCGTCGCCGCGGGCCCGTCGCATCGAGCGCAATGGTCAGCAGGATTGCGACCAGGCCGCCGGCGGTGATGCCGCTGCCGAGCATGCCGCCCGCGAAGCCGTCAACGTACTCTGGAAGGATGAACCCGTACTGGCAGCCGAGACCGATCCAGAACGAGAGCGCGGCGACGATGCCGAGGCGCGGGTCGCCGCCGTCCGAGGCGACCAACTTCATGGCGATGACGAACAGCGTGGCCACCACCACTGTCATGTAGCCAGCGATGACCGGACCGGGCACCGCCAGCACCAGCGACATCACTTTGGGCGAGAACGCCATCAGCACCAGAGCGAGCCCGAATACCACCCCCACGGACCGCGCGCCGACCCCTGTGAGTCGCATCAGCGGGGCCGTAGTGGAACGGGTGCCGTTGGCGATGGAGCCCCCGAAGGCGGCCATGACATTGCTCACCCCGTCCGCAAACACGGAGCCCTGGACGGCGCGGAAGTCGACGGCTCGTTCCTGGCGCCAGGCGATCGCCTGCACCGAAAGTGTCGCGCTGATTGAGCGAATGGCAGTCACGACGTTGACCAGCAGAAAGGCGGGCAGGAGCCCCCAGAACGACGGGCCGAACCCGAGATCGAGGCCGGGCCATTGCGGGTCCGGAAAGCCGATCCAGTCCGCCCGCGCCACACGGGCGGTGTCGTACGTGCCGAAACCCACGGCGACAGCCGAGCCGAGCACGATGCCGGCCACGGGTGCCCAGGCGCGCAGTCTTGGCCCACCGGCGAGGGTGGCCCCTGCCACCACGACGGCGGTCATGAGACCCGGTGCTAGCGCGGACGAGATGTCGTGTCCAGCCGGCACGTCGTCGAACAGGGCAAAGACCGACGGCAGCACGGTCACGGGCACCAGCATGAGTACGGTGCCCGATACCGTCGGCGTGATGACGCGCCGGAACAGCGACAGCCGCGCCGCAAACAGCAGCTGAACCGCCGCCGAAGCGATCATGAGCGTCGCGAGCAGGGCCGGCCCACCGTCGACCAGCGCGTTCACGCTCACGGCGATGACGGCGCTCGTTGGACCGACGGCGAGAATGTAGCCCGCGCCGACCCGGACCAGCGGATACGCCTGCAGCGCCGTGAAGAGGCCGCCGATGACCACGGACACGAACACGGCCCAGGCGAACACCGGCTCCGAGACCCCTGCGGCCCGAAACGTGATGATGGTGATCATCATCATGCCGCTCAGGTGCAGTGCGGCAAACTGCAGCCCCATTCCCGCGCTGAGCGCTGCGGGAGGGCTCTCGTCGGGCTGGTAACGAACCCCCGAGACGTCGTCAGAAGCCTCCGGCAAGGCACCCCTCCCATGGCGGTTCGCCGGCAGCGTAACACCCCACTCGTCGTCAGGTCTGCGTTTCCATCCGGAGTCACCCGTACCGGCCCTGTGAGCTCGTGGCGGCGACCCTCGTTGTTGTCGACGAACTTCACCGAAGCCGACTTCCAGCGTTCAGGTCTGTTGAGCGCGAGCCGAACGGTGGCTGGCTGCCTGGCGCTCAGGCGCGGACAGGCAGCGGGTCCAGCTTGGTGGTATACAGCACGAAGTAGCGCTCGGTGGAGCGGGTACGAGGGCGACCCTGTCTAGCAGGGCGGCGAGCGACTCGCCGCACGCCTCCCCGTGCGTTGGATCCGCCGGTCTTGTTGCCAGTGAGGAGGACTGAAGGGAATGGTGGACGTGATGCAGGGGGTACGCGTCGTGGAGGTGGCGCAGTTCGTACTTGCCCCCGCCGCGGCGGCGGTCCTCGGCGACTGGGGCGCCGAGGTGGTCAAGGTGGAGCATCCTGAGCGCGGCGACGCCGTGCGAGCGTTGTCCAGCTACGGCGTGCCCGCCGATGTCGAGGGCGTCAATTTCCTCTGGGACCCTTTCAATCGCGGGAAGCGGTCGGTAGGAATCGACCTTACGGTGGCGGAAGGCCGCGCCATCCTCCTGGAACTGGTGCGGCGCGCGGATGTCTTCGTCACCAACTACCTGCCCTCGGCGCGTGCGCGGCTCGGCATCGACGTCGCCGACATCCGCGCGGTGAACCCGGACATCGTCTATGGCCGCGCCAGCGCGCACGGCCCGAAAGGCCGTGAGGCCGACCAGGGCGGCTTCGAGAGCACCTACTGGTTTCGCAGTGGCGCGGCCTCGGGCGCGACGCGACCCGGCGGTGAGTTGGTAACGGTGCCGGGTCCCGGGTTCGGCGACAGCCAGACTGGACTTGCGCTCGCGGGCGGGCTGGTGGCGGCACTCTTTCACCGCGAACGGACCGGTGAGGCGCTCGTGGTGGACTCCTCGCTGCTGGCATCTGGGACCTGGGCGATGCAGGCCGCGCTGATGGGTGCGAATCTGACCGACTGCGACGAGTTGACGCCGCTGGACCGGTACGCCCTGCCCAATCCGATCGGGATGCATTACGCCACTGGCGACAACCGCTTCGTGAAGCTGTCCATGGTGGACTCGGACCGATACTGGGCAGGCTTCTGCCGGGCGATTGGTCGCGACGATCTGGTCGACGACCCCCGGTTCACGGATGCGACTGCTCGTGCCCGCAATCGCCGGGCCTGTGTGGAGACCCTGGACTCGGAGTTCGCAGAGCGGCCGCTCGCCGAGTGGATCCAGGTCCTCGGTCGTCAGCGCGGCCCCTGGTCCGTGGTGCAGGTCGTGGGGGAACTCGAGGACGACCGGCAGGCGCTGGACAACGGCTACCTGCAGGCGGTGGATGGGGGCCAGGGGCGCAAGCTGACCTTCACGCCCGCCCCGGTTCAGTTCGACGAGGCCACGCCCAAGCTTGCCCGCGCCCCGGAACTTGGCGAGCACACCGAGGAGGTGCTGCTGGAACTCGGCCACGACTGGGAGGCGATCGCCCGGCTGAAGGAATTGGGTGCCGTTAACTGACCGGGTTACGGCCTCGAACCGCAGGACAGGGAGTCGGCATGGCGACGGAAGACGGCAATCACTATGGATTTCAGCTCCCCGACGAACTGGTGCTGCTGCGCGACCAGGTTCGGCGCTTCATGCGAGAGGAAGTCAAGCCCGTCGAGGACAAGCTACCGCGCGATGCGATCGAGTGCGCGCCGGAGGACCTTGCGCGGTTGCGCGCCATCGCCGAGCAGATGGGGCTCACGCGATTGACGACGCCGGTGGAGTACGGCGGCAATGCGCTCAGCGCGCTCGCGCGGGTGGTCGTCGCCGAGGAGTCGGCGAAATGCCGTGCCGGCGCCTACAGTCCGGCGCTCGGCGCCTTCGGGGGCGGTCCGCCCATCATTGTCTGGTCCGGGACGCCGCATCAGATCGCGAAGTACGCCATTCCCTGCATCGACGGCAAGAAACGTGCCTATGTCGCCCTCACCGAACCGACGGGCGGATCGGACCCCCGCAACAACGTGCAGACCCGGGCGCACCGGGACGGCGACGTGTGGCTCCTCAACGGGCGCAAGATGTGGATAGGGAGAGCGGCGAGCGCCGATTACGGGATCGTGTTCGCCCGCACGGGCGAGGGTTCGCCGCCTGAGATCACGGCGTTCATCGTGGAACCGGACTTCAAGGGCATCGAGTTCAGGGAGATCGAAGTCCTTCGCAAGCCGTCCCCTTACGAGATCGTGTTGGACAACTGCGAAGTGCCGGCGGAGAACGTGCTCGGCCGAGTGGGGGGTGGCTTCGGCGTTGCCCAGACCTGGCTTGTGGATGCGCGCATTCCCTATGCCGCAAGCTGCATAGGGATGGCCCAAGAGGCGCTGGACATGGCCTGCGGATGGGTCAAGAGCCGGCCGGCGCGCGACGGCGTCCTCGCCGATAGGCAGGCGATTCAATGGATGATCGCGGACTCGGAGGTTGAGCTGCGGGCCGCGCGGCTGCTTACTTACGATGCGGCTGCCAAGGTGGACGCGGGCGCGCCGGGCAAGGTGGATGCCTCGGTGTGCAAGCTCTGCGGCACCGAAACCGCTTGGCGGGTCGTGGATCGCGCGATTCAGCTGTTCGGCGGCATGGGCGTGGCGCTCGAGATGCCGCTCGAACGCTGGTATCGGGAGCTGCGGCTCAAGCGAATCGGCGAAGGCCCGTCGGAGGTGCATCGGATGGTCATTGCACGGGACAAGCTGCGCAGTACGGACGGCGGCAGCTATTTCGGTTAGCACAAAGGCTCGTTTCTCTGATGCCCCGCGGCGCTCGCGGTCGATCAAGCGCTAGCAGGCTGTCGGACTTTGCCGCGTAGCGGCGAAGTGCGAAGGCTGCTGGCCTACGGGTTCGCTTGCGCTCACCCTCCGGCTAGGAACCAGCGGCGTTTCCTACGGCGCAGCCTACTAGCGCACTGCTCTAGTCGGGCGCGGCTCGGCGGATTTCCTGCATCGACCGCCAATGGCCGGCCGGCCAGGGGCGAAAGTCGATGCTGTCGCGCCACGCGAACGCCGTGAGCGGGCGGTAGGTCGGCAGCCCCCCGGCTAGTTCAGCGTGCTTCTTGCGCGCGAGTTCGCGCACCAGCGTCTGACGCACCGTTGGATCCAGGGTAGTGCGCGCCGTCTCGAGGAGCCGGTCGAAGTCCGCGTCCGCGTGATAGGAGACGCTGCCGCGGGATTCGTTGTAGGAGTGCAGGTGCAGGGACCACGCCGAGATCGGATCGCCCGGCAGGCCCTGTTCGCCCATGGCGCTGATGATGCCGTCCATGGGCGGCCGAGTGCGCCTGCGAAGCACGTTGGCCCAGGCACCGTATTCCAGTTGAACGATGCGGCAGCGGATCCCGATCGCGCCGAGAAACGCGAATGCGGCCTCCCCGACCTCCTTGATGTTCGCCTCGCGCGGAGTCGTCAGGTTGTAACAGTTGACATTGAATCCGCGCGGATGGCCGGCTTCGGCCAGCAGTGCCCGGGCGCGCGCCGGGTCGTAGGGGTAAGGCTCGAGGCCAGGATCGTAACCAAGGGATCCCGGCGCGACCTGCGCGGTGCGGATGGCTTGGCCGTTGACTACGTGCTCGATGATGGCGTCGATGTCGATCGCGTGGGCGACGGCCCGCCGGACCCGGACGTCGCGCAAGGGGCTCGCGGGATCTATGGCGTTCATGCCGAGATAGAGGTTGTTGGGCGTCGGTAGTGACGCGACTTGCACCCCAGGCATGCCACGGAACTCCTCGACGAGGGCAGTTGGCAGGGCATCGATCCAGTCGGCGCGACCGGTGCGAAACGCGGCGATGCGGGTCGTGTCCTCCGGAATGATCTTGATCACCAGGCGCTTGGCGCGGTTCTCGATGCCGCCGTTCCAGTAGTCGTCGAAACGTTCGACGACGAGTTCCTCGCGCGCCTTGCGGGAGACGAATCTCCATGGACCGGTGCCGATTGGGTGTGCCTGGACGCCGGCGTCGCCGACCTCCTGATAGTAGCGTCGAGGAACCGCCCAAAGGGCAAGGTTCCAGTGGATAAACAGGGCATCCGGGCGATCGAGCACGATGTCGAAACGGTGGTCGTCGTGCACCACGAGGTCGCGCGCATAGCGGAGTCGGTAAGCCGCCGGCGACACCGCGCTGCGCTGACGTTCGAAGGCGTACCGGAAGTCGTGCGCTGTGAGGGTGTCGCCGTTGTGGAACTTCACGCCTTCGCGGATCTTGACGGAGACGACGTGGTCGCTGCCCTTGCTGGAATGGGACCACGACTCGGCGAGCCAGTTAACCCGGTTGCGTTGCGGATCGACGTTGGTGAGTTGCTCGTAAAACAGGGTGATGAAGCGTTCGTTGAGGCCGCCGATCGACAGGGTGGGGTCGACGCGGTTCGGTTCCACCGCGAACGCTACGACTATTTCATCGGGCTCGTCCGGCGACGCACCATGCACCGTGAACGACGAGGCGATGGCAAGCACGAGACAGGTGATGGGAAGACGGCCACGGCTGAAGCAGCGTTCGCGCATGTGCAACGGGATACGGCTCGACAATACGACGGAAGGATTATATGACCGCTCCCTGCAACCCATCGAGTGAGGGTTCGACGAGAAACGGCTGGCCGCGCACACCTGGACGAACCCGCTGCGCGGAGTGGCCTACCAATGCGCGGGACGCTCAGCTCGGTTGCGCCTGCAGCCAGCAGCGGCAGCAGCTCGGGCGACAGCCAGCGAAGCGACGGCACAGCTACCTCGTCGAGGTTGGCCGGCTCACGTCGCGCGCTCCTCAGCTCTTCCTCTTCGGATTCTCCTGCGCCGACAGCGCGGCGGCGATGAGGCCGGCCGGCGCCGCCACGATGCCGAGCGAGACAAGCAGCGTGATCGCAGCGAACGCCTTGCCGCCAGCGGTGATGGGATAGACGTCGCCATATCCCACGGTGGTGAGGGACACCACTGCCCACCACAGGCAATCCACGAAAGTGGAGAAGTGCTCTGGCTGCACCTCGGCCTCGAAGTGCCGAATGCCGATGGCGGCGAGGAACAGCATGATGCCGACGGCGGCGGCGAGCAGCGCGAACTCGTCGCGAACCGAATGCAGCGCAGCGCCAAGGCGGGCCGTTGCCCTGCCGAAGCGGCCGAGCTTGAGCAGAGCCAGAAGCCGGAACAGGCGCAAGATGCGAATGGCCAGCATCTCGTGGCCCCCGGCGAGGATCAGGAGGCCCGGCACTCCGGCCAGCAGGTCGATGACGCCGTAGAAGCTGAAGGCATAACGCCGGCCACCGAGATACAGTCGAACCGCGTACTCCGCCGAAAAGAGGATCGAAAGCGCGATCTCGAAGCGGTCGACCCACGCCCCGACTATACCGTCGCCGACGTCCGGCCCGAAGGCGATGGACACGGCGGAAAGGACGATCAGCGGTGCCGACAGGACATCGAGTCGGCGAAGGACGGTGGTGTGGTCGTCGTGACGTTGTCGGAGCACCGGATCCTCGTCCTTTGGAGCCTGCGCGCTCTATAGCGGGCGCGTTGGCGGTTCGCTACGCGAACTGCTGCTTTCGTAGGGGACCGATGTGGAGCATTCCCCGCTTCCGTGCCGGGCGCTCGCCTGCCTATAGGCCGTCGAACCTCGGCGCGTCCCCGGCCACCGTCACGCGCCACATGCGGCGCACCTCGCCCTCGGGTCGGTTCAGCACCGGATAGTGCTGGGCGGCACGGTTGTCCCACATCACCACATCTCCAGGCCGCCACCGATGCACGTAGCAGAACTCCGGCCGGTGGGCGTGGTTCGTCAGGTAGTCGAGCAGGCCCGCGCTCTCCTCCGTGCTCATGTGCTCGAACCTGCGGGTGAACTCCCAATTGAGGAACAGCGCCGTGCGCCCCGTCTCCGGGTGCGTCCGCAGTGCCGGATGTACCGCGTCCTCCTCCGGCCGCCGGTGCGAACTCGCGTCGTGAACCGCGCGCAAGTTTGCAAGCAGGCGCTTCATGCCATCCGAGAGGGTCTCGAAGGCCAGATATTGGTTGGCAAAGGCGGTCTCGCCACCGCGACTCGGCAGCTCTTGCGCGGCAAGAATGGAGATGGCGGGCGGGGTCGCGTCAAACGTTGCATCCGAATGCCAGCGACCGGTCTTGAGCCCGCTCGGCATGTTGATGGGCAGCACATAGGGATGGCTCTGAATCCCCGGCCCGTGCGGGAACAGGTACAAATCGCCAAACCGCCGCGCAAAGGCAAGCTGCTCGTCGGCACTGAGGTGCTGGCGCGGAAACACGAGCACCAGATGCTCAAGAAAGGCCCCGTGGACCTGGGCAAAGGCGTCGTCGTCGAGATGCGCCAAATCCACTTCTACCTCAGCCCCAATCGTCCCGGCGAGCGGCGTTGCAACCACCTCGCTCGCCACCTGTGAAAGCGCTTCCGCCATGAGTGCCTCTACATCAGCCAGAGCCGAGGGCAACCTACGATGTGTGTTGCCCGGGCGCAACCCCGTGCCTATGCAGGGACAGGTCCGGCCTGTTCGGGAAAGAGCGTCAGCGCCACAAGAACCGTTGCCTTCGGACAACGCTTCTTGCCCCAGCCCAAGCCGTCCTATCACCCTGTCGGCATTCGGCCGGCTTGCGCCGTCCGAAGTCCGACAGGCTGCTACGGTGCGGGGACGGTGAGGCGGCAGAGCAGGGTGTTGTGGGTCTCGAGGTCAGCCGTCCAGATGAGTCGCGCCTCCTGCCGCCACTTGATGCGGTCGTAACCGCCCTTGGGGCGCACGGTGGCGGGCGAGAACTCCCTGGCGTGGGGCCAGGCGCTGTCGTCGAAGTTTGGCGACATCCATCCTTCCGGAACGGAGCTGGCGCGGAACTCGCATGGCGCGACGCCGGGCCGCGGATCCGACTCTTCCTCGCAAGCACGGTCGAGGGGCGCTTCGTGGATGGTGAGGCAGCGCCAGTTCGCGTCGGATGCCGCGATCAGTTGCCCGCTCGCGGGGTCGGTGAACTGGGCGATGAAGCCGCCGTCGCCCATCTGCTGATTGCTCGCCCCGATGTACTCGAGGCCGGTGTCGTTCTCCTTGAAGTCCTTGGCGACGAGGTTGACCTGCAGCGGGTAATCGCCATTGAAGACGAAGGACTCGGCGTTGAACGACCGCTCGGTCGTGATCGGCGTCGAGTCTTCGACAATCAAGCGTTCGCCGAGGTACAGGGCAAACCAGTTGTCGGCCCAGACCTCGCCGTGGATTGACACTCTTCCCGGCGAGTCGATGGCGGTCGGCTCGATCGGCGCCTCGCCGCAGCCGCCTACGACCATGACGCCAAGCAGTGCAAACCTGTGCCGAAACGCCATGCGGTGCCCTTCCGTCCAGTGGATGGATGGATCGTAGCGCACCGCGTCAGCCATCCATCCGGCGTGCAGGGCGGCGGAGTAAGTTCACCTCTCTTGGCGGAGGCTTTCGATGCTTGCCGACGTGACCCAGCCGTCTGCGCCGTCTGCAAGTGCAATGCGGCTCCAGCCTTCACGACGTTCGAGGATCGTCAGCTCGGTTCCGGCCGGCAAGGGCGTGGGCAGGAGTGCCGGGGCACCGCGGCTGTCGGCAGTGTGCAGCGTCGTCTCAACCGTGGTGACTACGGCTTGGTTCGCGGGATTCGGCGTCAGGATAGCCAATGCCGTGACCACCGCGCACAGCACCACACAGGCTGCGCCGCTGCCGCGCATGGCGCGTCTCCGCGATCCGGGCCAAGGTGCCAGCAGCAAGATGCCGATGGCAAACAGCACGCCGCCAAGCAGGAGCTGCGCCGGTGGCGAGAGCAAGCTGCGCCAGAACAGCAGCGAGTCGATGGCGGTGGCGGTCTGGGGACGCGGCAGCCAGTCCGGCAACGAGGACCGCAGCGTGGCTAGGTTGCGGGTTGCGCGGTCGTGCCCCGGTTCGAGCAGGAGGGCACGCCGGTAGGCCAGCACCGCCGTGCCTGTGTCGCCGGCGCCAATGGCGGCGTTGCCCCAATCGGCCAGGAGTTCGGGCGCGGACGGATGTGCTTGCGCCAGTTGCCCATAGTGACGTTGGGCCTCGGCGAAGCGTTGTCGACGCGCTGCCGGCGCCGACTCGTCGAGCGCGGCAGCATAGGCAGCTCGGGCTGTAGCCAGATTGTCCGACCCATCCAACGTCGCGGCGTGTGACTCCTCTAGCGAGGGGAGGCCCCTTGCGCTCGCGCGCCTTAGCGGGCGCGTTGGAAGTTCCGCTAGCGCGGAACTTCTGGCCGCCCAGGCTGAGGGCTCCTCTAGCGAGGGGAGGCCCCTCGCGCTCCCCCAGGCTGAGGGCTCTTCTAGCGAGGGGAGGCCCCTCGCGCTCCCCCAGGCTGAGGGCTCTGGCGCCAGGCCAGCGACTGACGCAATCACGACAAGGGCTGCCGCGGTGGCCGCCTTCCCGGCCCAGCGCTGCGCCACGGCGCGGACTCCATCTGCTGTGGCCCTGTCGATGGGTCGCCGGCCAGCCACGGGATCGAACGCCTCGGTTTCGAGGCGTGCGAGTTCGTCCGGCCGCTCGTCGCCGTGACCGGTGAGGCGGGCAAGTGTGCGCATGGCGTTGGTTGCGGCCGGTGCTCCTTCGCGAGCGGCGCCGGAGGCGGCGAGCGCTTGTTCCACCCGTGCGAGTGCGGCCCGGACTTCGCGGCGATGCCGGCGAGCCCCGCCGGTTCCTTCCGCCCAAATTCGCAACCCCAGAACCAGCAACGGCAGTGCATAGAGCAGCGCCAAGGCCACGGCAAATGCCGTGGTGGACCAGACCGGCGTAAGCGTCTGCGCGGGGTCACTCAAGGTCATGTCGGCACCAGTTGTGACCCGCGGCGTTGGTGCCGGTGCGCGTGGAGCGGGGGACGCTACCGGGGCGGTGTCCGGCGCACTGGTAGCGACATCGGTCACGCCCACAACTTCCCCGGCACCCACGGACAGTGCCACCGGCCGGCTCCATGCCGTGCGATATTCGCCAGCCACGGGATCGAACCAAGAGAAGGCGATGGCGGGGATTTCCCCCACACCGTCGGTCATCACGCGCACCGTGGCATCGAAGGTCTTCGTGTTGGCATCGACCAGACCGACGTCCGGTGGTTCCAGCACCGTGAACTGCTCGGCTGGCAGGCCAGCATCGTGGAGGTTGGGTAGGCTCAGCCCGTCCAAAACGCCGTCGCCGCCGATGCGGATGGTGAGTTCTATGGGTTCGCCGGCGCCCACAACCGTGCGGCTGGCGCTCACGTCAATCGCATAGCCGGTGCCGATGGCATTGACGAAGGTGGGCGGGCGCGCCGTTTCCGGAAGGGCCCGCACCACCAGCCGCTGCCGCTTGCCCTCCGCCAGGGCGAGCTGCGTGCGGGCGCGGCGAAAGCCGAAGGCATCGCGGGTGGTTCCCACCTGCACCCGGGCTGCAACGCGGACGGGGCCGACGTCTAGTGCGCCGGGTTGCGAAACGGTGATGCGCGCGGGAAAGGCCAGCCGCGTGAAGGTCTCGCCACCTTCGGTCAACTGATCCTGCACCGCCGGGAGTGGCACGGTGCCGCCGCGTGTTGGGAAGGGGAACGTGCGTCCTCCACCTGCTCCGGGCGCAACCTGCACCGTTTCGAGGTCGAACAGGGGCACTGCGAAGTCGAACTGCTCGACGTCACGCCGCAAGAGCCACTCGATCGTGACGTCGAATGTCTCGCCCGGCCAGACCGGGCGTTCCGGCAGCTTCAGCGACAGGCGCATGTCCGTGGAAGTTGCGAGTTCCCGAGCGGTGAACTTGGCTGCCTGAGTGGTCGCCGCGACGCCGTTCTGCTCGACGGTGAGCGACGGAATGTCGTATTGCCCTGGCGACGCCGCCAGCACCCGCCAGCGATAGACGAAGGTGACATCGCGCCAGTCGGAGCGGCGACCATTGACGATCTCGATGCGCGTCGAGACGTTGGGCGAGACGCCAAGATAGGTCGTCTCGGCACCGGCGATGGCGAGGTCTGGCGGTGCCGGTGCCGGCTCCTCCTCGAATCCCTTGGCGGTGAGGGCCAGCACGAAGGGCAAGCCGGCGTGGATTTCGTCGCCCTCGGCAGAGAGTTGCGCTGTGGCTGCACTCGTGGGCGCGGCGCAGAGGAAACTGGCCGCGAGCACAAGGATGCTCGTCAGAAAGGGTTGCGGCGTTCTAACCAGACGCGAAACGGGACCGCGCCGAGGGCGCGTGAGTTTCGTCCGCCGCAACTCTGGAAAGCGGGACGCCCAGCATCGCGCCGGCGCCGGCGCGCTTCGACGGCCGCTCGGGAACAACACGGCCCGATGCCTCACCAGTCCTTCTCCACCGGGTCGGGCGATGCGTTGGTCTGGCGGCGGCGTTGGCGTTCGGCATCGCGGTCGCGGATGGCCTGCAGGCGCTTGAGGGCCTGACGGCGGGACATTTGCTCGTCGTCCTCGGATTGCTGATCTTGGGCCCCAGCGCCGGCATCTTGGCCTTGCTGGTTTTCGCCTTGGTTCGGCGGCTGCAGGAGCGCGATGGCGGCGGCAATGTGGTCCATGGCCCCGAGTTGGTCTGCGAGCGCCGGTTCCCAATCGGCCATGTAGGTGTCGCCGAGCACGGCGGAGGCACTGTGCATGAATCCGGCTGCCTGTCGCACCTCTTTTGCCGCCTCGGCGAAGGGCGGTGTCGCGGCGCCATCTTGGCCGGGGTTGGTGGCGTCGGTGGCATGGGCCTGTTCTGCGAGAGCGGCCGCGATGGCGTCGGCGGCTGCGGCGTGGCGCTCCTGCCTTGCGGCAATTGCCCCGGGTGGCGGCTCGCCAGCCGCAGCAGACTCCTCACCGGCCGAAAGTGCCGCACCCTCTGCGTCCTTGCGTTCGAACTGTGCGGAAGCAGCGCGGTCGTGGGTCTCTGCCTGCTCCATGCCGAGCTCGCGAAGGTGTTCGACGATGGTGTAGTACAGGCGACGAAGCTCTGCGATGTGCGTTCGCGCCTCGTCGGCTGGCGCATGGACTTCGCTTCGAGCTTGACGGCATGGCTCGCTTGCGTGGTCCGCGCTGCTGCAACGACCGAGAGCGTCGGCCTCGGCGATGGCACGTTCCTCGAATCGCTGCACAGCGTCCTTGGCGGAGGCGGTCAATTGCCGCGCGACCTCGGCTCGCTGGCGTTCCGGCGGCGGCTCCTCGGTGTCACTAGCCTCGCCGGCGCCGGTGGCTTCGAGTTCCTGCGCGAGCAGACTGTCGAGCCGTGCGAGCCGGTCCTCGTTGGCTCCGGCGATGCCGAGCAGCCGAGCGCCCGGATCCTCCATTTGCTGCGGGTCGCTATCGGGATCGAGCAATGCCGTCGCCTCCGTCTGTTCCGCATGGGCGAGTTCAATGAGTTCGCGAACGCCGGCGAAGCGTTCGATCGCTCTCGACAACGCTTGCAGCGCGGCTACTTGCTCGGGCAGGGCGCTGGCGGGCTCGTTCTGCTCGAGCGCCCGGTTGGCGTTGCGCATGGCTTCGACCGCTTCGGTGAGAGGCGGCGTGGCTTCCTTGGCTGCTGCAATCAGGCGTGCCGCTTCCGGGTCGTGGGTGCCATCCGCAGGCGGTGGTGTAGATGCGGCGCTCTCGAACCGCGCAAGCACTTCCACACTGCGGACGAGAGCGTCTTCTTGTCGGTCGCCTAGGTGATCTGCGGTGAGCCACTCTGGCGGGCCACCGGTGTTCGCGTCTTCATTGGCCTCGAGCCGGATACCGGCTGCGGTGAAGTTCGCGAGCCGGCTGGTGTCTGCGGCCAGGGATAGTTCGTCTCCCGTCACGGCCTTCAGCACCGTCACCGGATGCAAGAGCTGCTCGTAGGCGCGCTTGAGTTCCGCGAGCGCGGCATCGGCACGGCGGTGCGCCCGTTCGCCCTCGCCCGTGCGCAAGCGACGGCGGCTGTCGCTGATCGATTGCCGCGCGCGGTTTACGTAACTTTCGAGCCCCACGAGTTGGACGGCGCGAACGGTCTGTTCCGGCGAGCGCTCGGCCACGTCAATCGAGTCGAGCAGGGCGCGTTCCTCGCCGGCGAGGTCCGCGACATCTCCCGCGTCCGCGAGCAGCGTCCGGGCTTGGGTGGCCAATGGATCGAAGTCGGGCCGCGGGGCAGCACCGGCTTCGGGTGTATCGGCAAGCAGGCGCCGCAACCGGTCGCGCAGGTCCCGCTGGTCGTCGATGGCGCGCTCGAGGCGTTGTTCGAGGCCCCGGCCTTGATTGAGCTGGTCGGCGAGCTGCTGAATCCGGCGCTGCACGAGTTCGAGGTTGACCCGCGCATCGTCGTCGCCTTCGGCGCCGCCCCGCACCGCATCAGCGAACCATGCTGCGCTGTCGCGATAGATGCCGATGGCCCGCTCCAGCTCCTCGGCCGCCGCATCGGCCTGGGCGGCAAGGGCAAGGCCGAGATTGAAGGCGGCCCGATAGCGAAGCTCCGCATCGGCACCGGCATCATCGCGGGCGGAGAGGAAAGCGTCGGCCGCCCCACCCGGGTCGCCGCCACCGAGGCGCTCGCGACCGACGTTGTAGCGCTGGCGGGGGGTCAATGGGGCAAGATCATCCTGCTCTTGCGGGGCGCTGTCGTTGGCCTCGGACGCTGCCGCATCGACGTTGTTGGCCTCGCTGGCACCCGCCGCCTCTTGGCCGCCCGCCTGGCTGGTTGCCAAGGTCAGAAGGCAAACGAGCATTGTCAGGCGCGGCCGGGCTGTACTGCGATGGGAACGGAGCTTGGCGCTGTTCTTCGGTTTGGCCATCGGCGACGCTTGCGTCAATTCTGTGGGCGCGATGCGCCGCCCACCGCAGGGGCCTCAAGCGACTCCCACCCACGCCGGGAATGATAGAAAGAAATGCCCCTGCCTCGGCGGCTGGTTGCGAGCCAAACGGCGACGGTGAGGCAAGCTAAGGCACCCAAGACGAACCACCGGAAGTGCTCGATGGGGCTGCGCCGGAGCACTCGGGCCGATGCATCGGATACCAAGGGCTCCACGTGGGTTTCGATGATTGCATCTAGATCCACGGCGGAGGTGCCGGCTGGCACATAGACGCCTTCGCTTTCGAGCGCGATGCGACGCAAGAGGTCGCCATCGAGCCTTGACTGCACCGTCTGGCCGTCGGCGTCGCGCAGCGTCGTGCGGGCACCGGTATCGGGGTCCGTCAACGTGATCGGGCTGCCGGTCTCGCTGCCGAAACCGATGGCGACGATGCGGATGCCTGCGGCCACCGCTTCGCGCAAGGCATCCATCGGCAGCGAGTCGTGGTCTTCGCCGTCGGTGATCAAGAGCAGCACCCGCGGCACGCCGCGATTGGCACCGAAGGCGGCGGTGGCACGGCGGATCGCGTCGCCGATTCGGGTGCCGCCGCGGCCGGCGGACTCCGTGTCGACGTTTCGCAGCACGAGGCGGAAGTAGCCGTAGTCGGAAGTGAGCGGCGTCATCACGCTGGCACGGCCGGCGAAGGCGATGAGCCCCACGCGATGCCCGCTCACACGGTCCACGAATTCGGCGATTTCCGCGCGCGCTCGCGCCAAGCGGTTCGGCGCGGCATCCTCGGCCAACATGCTGCGCGACACATCGAGCGCCACCATGATGTCGGCGCGCAGGGGGCGGGAGGCGAGGGTTTCGGTGCCGCCGGGCGTTTGTGGGCGCATGAGCGCAACGATGCCGAGGAGCATGGTCGCGAGCACCAGTGCCAGGCGTGCATAGCGGCGTCCGGCGCTCGCTTGCTGGACCAGGGCAGGGTGCATCGGTTGTGCGACGAAGCCGCGGAAGGCATCGCGGCCGCGCAGTTCGAGCCAAGCGAGCAGCAGCGTGACCGCAAGCGCGGGCCATACCAGATGCACCCACATGGGGGCCGCGAAAGTCACCGCTCCCGTCATGGCGACCTCGCAAAGACGCTCGCGCGCAGAAGCCACGCCAGTGCAGCCAGCAATAGCCCGACCGCCAAGGGAAGCCCGTAGTACTCGTCAAACTGCCGCATTCGGTCCTCGACGATGCGCGTGCGCTCGAGGCCATCGATCTCGGCATAGACATCCACGAGCGCGTCGGCGTCGGTGGCGCGAAAGTGTCGGCCGCCCGTGCGCTCCGCCACTTCGGCAAGCGTCGCTTCGTCCACTTCCACCGGCACTTGCCGCAGCACCATGCGCCCCGTGAACGGGTCTTGCACGCGGATGGGTGCCAGGCCCTCGCTGCCGGCGGCGATGGTGTACACGCGAATGCCCTGACTGCGAGCAAGCTCGGCGGCACCCGTCGGGGTCTCGACGCCGGCGTTGCTCACGCCGTCGGTGAGCAGCACGGCGATGCGGGAACGGGCCTGGGACTCCCGCAGCCGTTCCACCGCGAGGCCGAGCGCATCGCCGATGGCGGTGCCGTCCTCGCCGCGCACCCGGGCGAAGTCAAGGTCGCGCGCCGCGGCGGCAAGATTGTCGTGGTCGAGGGTGAGTGGTGCTGCCGTGTCGGCGTAGGCGGCGAAGCCCACGAGGCCAATGGCGTCGTCCGGGCGGCCGCGCAACTCGTCGCCGCCGAGCACGAAACGCTCGAACACGTCCTTGACCACATCGAGCCGGGTTCGCTCCGGCTCCAGGTCCAGCGCCTGCATGGATGTGGAGCGGTCCACCACCATCATGATGGCAATGCCCTCGCGTTGAATGCGGTTGAATTGCTCGCCGATGCGGGGCCCCATTGCGGCGATCACCAAGGCCACGAAGGCGATGGCCAGCAGAGCGTCGGGCAGAAAGGCAAGGCGGACCCGCAGGCCCCGGCTGCGCACTGGCACGATCTGCACCGACGAGAAAACGACCACGCCGCCGCCGCGTCGCGCCAGCAGGTACAAGAGCGGCACCAGCAGGAGGAAGAGGCTAAGCGCCGGGTCGCGGAACTCCAGCGCGCCGATCACGCCGTCACCGCTTGGTCTGGCGATGTTGCCGCCGCGGCATTCCGCGTCTCCGCGAGAAACCGACGCGCTGCCTCCAAGGCCCTCCGGGACTCTTCCGCACCAGGTCTGTGGGCGGCGAATTTCACTTGGTCGCAGCGTGCGAGGAAGTCTGCGAGCAGGTCGCGATGGCCGCGGGAGAACTCCGCATTGCGGCCTGCTTCGCGCAGGAACTCCTCCGTGGTGAGCTCTGGGGCTCGCACGGCGAGGCGCTCCTCGATGTAGCGACGAACGATGTCGGAGAGCTCCACGTACCAGGGCCCAGCCGCGGCATCGTCCGGCACGCCCTGCAACTCCAACCGTTCGAGTCGTTGCATGGCGCGCTCGAAGGCCGTCTCGCGCTCGCGCTGGGTTGCCATGGCGCGGCGACGGCTCCACAGCCAAATGGCGAGAGCTGCCAAGCCCGCAACCCCGATTGCCGCACCCGTGCCCCAGAACGCGACGCCCGGGCCGGGTTCTTCGAGTGGAGCACGCATGGGCAGCAGCGTGTCCGCCACCGTTCCGTCCGGCAGCACCGACTCGATGACGAACGGCAGTTCTTCGGTGAGCAGTTCCCTCGTCTGTGCTTCGCCGGGGCCGCCACGCTCGTCCGTGTACTCGATGCGCAGGCGCGGGATGCGGTGGCGGCCGCTTAGTGGCGCCTCGAGCGTGTAGCGCTGCGACGCCGTGCTCGCGCCGTCGCTTGCCACTTCCTCGCGCGGCGTGAAGTCAACGATGGCGAAGCGACCGAGCGCATCGCCGAAGGCCGGCATCTCGACCACGACACCCGCCTCGGCGGCCACGGTGAGCGAGAGCACGAGGCTGTCGCCCAGTCGTGGCGTGGGGGGCGAGAGCGAGACTGTGGCCTTGACGGGCCCTTCCTCGGTCACGATCGCCAAGGGTTCCTCTTGCTCGGCCGCAGTTGAGTCGCCCTCAGACTCGTCCGGCTGACAGCCGCTCGCGACCAGAAGCGTCGCAAACCAGATTGCAGCGGGGGCCCGTTGCGGCGCCCTCACCGCCGGTTCCTCCGTTCCCGCATACGGAAGAAGGCGAGCAACGGGTCCACGACGGAACCAGAAGCATCGATGTCGATCAGATCGATGCCAGAGGTGCGCAAGTCGCGACGCAGGGCGTCGCCTCGGGCGATGGCATCCTCACGAAAGGCCGTTTGGAAAGCTGGATCGGCGCTGTCGATGAGTCGTTCCCCGCCGGTCTCGGCATCGCGCAGCGTCACAAGGCCGGCAGGTGCGAGTTCCGTTTCGCGGGGATCGGTCACGCGCACCGCCACCACATCGTGCTTGCGCGCGGCACCACGCACGGCATCGATCCACGCCGTGTCGAGAAAGTCGGTGACGAGAAACAGCACGGCACGCCGTGGCAGAACCCGGCGGCAGAACTCGAGGGCGTGGGCGATGTTGGTGCCTCGGCGCTGTCCGCGCACATCGCTCCGCCCTCGCAATCGCTCCCGCGCCGCCCGCAAACGTGCCAACGCGGCGGCAACCATGCCGCGTGGCGCCGGGCCTCTCCCGACAGACTCCTCCTGACCTCGCGCCAGCACTTCCCGCACCACCCGCAGCGCATGTTTCTGCCCCTTGCGCGGGGGGATGTATTCGTCCACGTCGCGGTGGAACAGCAGCAGGCCCACCTTGTCGTCGTTGTAGATGGCGGAGAAAGCCACGAGGGCCGAGAACTCCACCGCCGCCTCGCGCTTGGAACGGTGTGCCGAGCCGAAGTCAAGGGAGGCGCTCATGTCCACGAGCAGCAGCACCGTGAGCTGGCGCTCCTCGACGTAGCGCTTGACGAACGGCGTGCCGACTCGGGCGGTGACGTTCCAGTCGATGGTGCGCACGTCGTCGCCGGGGATGTAGGGCCGCACCTCGTCGAACTCGACGCCGCGCCCGCGGAACACCGAGACATAGGCGCCGGCCAGCACGTCCGCCACCTGGCGCCCGGTGCGAAGCTGGATGCGGCGGACTTGTCGGACGATCTCCGCGGGGAGCATGGGCTATCCGGATTCGGCCTACGGCACTTCGACGTGGGCGAGGATGGTGTCCACGATGTCGTCGGAACTCCTGCCTTCGGCCTCTGCCTCATACGTGACGGCGACGCGGTGGCGCAGCACGTCCGGCGCTACCGTCTTGACGTCGTGCGGACTGGTGTAGCCGCGACCCGCCAGCAAGGCGTGCGATTTCGCCAGCTTCACCAAGTTGAGAGACGCACGCACCGAGGCGCCGAATTCGATCAGATTGGCTAGCTCGGCGAGCCCGGATGCCGCCGGTTCGCGGGTTGCGGCCACCAAGTCCACCGCATAGCGCTTCACCTTGTCGTCCACGAACACGCGCCGCGCCACGTCCCGAGCGGTGAGGATCTCGCTCGCCGCCATCACGCTGCCTGCCTGCGGCAAACGACCGGCGCCGGCCATGCGGTCGATCACCCGCACCTCGTCGTCGCGGCTGAGATAGCCCACCTTGAGCTTCATCATGAAGCGGTCGAGCTGCGCTTCGGGTAGGGGATAGGTGCCTTCCTGCTCGATGGGGTTTTGCGTCGCCATGACGAGGAACGGCTCTTCGAGGCCGAAGGTTTCCTCGCCGAGGGTCACTTGCCGCTCCTGCATGGCCTCGAGCAGCGCTGCCTGCACCTTGGCCGGGGCGCGGTTGATCTCGTCGGCCAGAACCAGGTTGCCGAACACCGGCCCCTTGCGCACCGAATAGCTGCCTTCGCGGGGGTTGAATATCTGCGTGCCGGTGACATCGCCCGGCAGCATGTCCGGCGTGAACTGGATGCGGGAGAACGTGCAGTCCAAGGTGTCGGCCAACGTGCTGACGGTGAGGGTCTTGGCAAGGCCCGGCACGCCTTCGAGCAGAACGTGACCGTCGGCCAACAGCGCAAGCAGCAGGCGCGCCAGGAGCTCGTCCTGACCCACGAGCACCTTGCCCACCTCCGCCTTGACGGCATCGAAGCGCTCCTGAACGGCGGTGACTTCAGCAGCAAGGTCGGTCGTGGCTGGCGAGGATTGTGTCTGTTCCATGGTTTGTGGTCTGGAGGTTCCTTGTTTGAGACGACTTGGATGGGGCGGCGCTCCGCCGTGGCGGCGGCCGCCCGCGGCCGCACAGACGCTCTCGCGCTTAGCGAATCGTGATGAAGAGCCGGCTCTCGCCCCGCTGCACGCGCAATGCAAGCAAGCCGCTCTGTTCTGCGGTGACGGCGTCGAACTCCTCCACCGACCCCACCGCCTGACGGTTCACAGACAGCACCACGTCGCCTTGCCGGAGCCCAGAACGCCAGGCAAGGGAGTTGCGGTCGATGCTGTCCACCTCGACGCCGCTGATTGTGCCGAACTGTTCATGCTCACCCGTGAGATTGCGGAGTTCCACGCCCTCGAGCTTGGGCGAAGACGAGGCGCCGGCGATGGTCTGCCGTTCGGGTTCGCCGATGGTGGCCTCGATGCGGAGCTCTTCCTCGCCGTCGCGCAGAACGCCTAGCGTGACGTCATCGCCGGCGCGCATGAGGCCCACGCGATTGCGCAGTTCCGCCGAGGTCGCAAGATCGTCGCCGTCGAGCGAGGTGATGATGTCGCCTTCCTGGATGCCAGCTTCTTGCGCAGCGCTCTGTTCGACGACCCGCGCCACCCAGGCACCGGTCACGTCGTCCGCCAGATCCAGGGCTTCGCGCAGTTCTGGCGTTACGTCCTCGATCATCACACCCAAGAGACCTCGGCGCACCTCGCCGAACTCGATGAGCTGGTCCACCACGCCGCGGACGATATGTACCGGCACTGCGAAGCCGATGCCGACGTTGAACCCGTCCCCGGCACCGCCCCCGGAAGGCGCGAAGATGGCGGTATTGATGCCGACGAGGCGTCCGTCGAGGTCCACCAGAGCCCCGCCGGAGTTGCCGGGGTTGATGGATGCATCCGTCTGAATGAAGTCCTCGTAACCCTGCCGGATGAGCCCGGTGCGTCCCAAGGCGCTGACGATCCCGGCGGTGACGGTGTGCTCCAGCCGGAACGGATTGCCGATGGCGATGACGAAGTCCCCCACCTCCAGCGACTCGGCTTCGGCCAGCGGCAGTTGCGTGAGCTCTTCCGCCTCGATGCTGAGCAGCGCCACGTCCGTGCCCGGATCGCTGCCGACGAGTTCCGCATCGAACGAGCGACCGTCCTTCAGGCTCACCTGGATTCGGTCGGAGTTGCGCACCAAATGCTGATTGGTGACCACCAACCCTTCGCCGGCATCGATGATGACGCCGGAGCCGACGTTCTGGGCTCGCCGCATCATCTGCTGCGGTGCGTCTTGCGGAATGTTGAAAAAGCGCCGAAAGCGCGGGTCGTTGAACCAGGGGTTGCGCACTTCCCGCGAGCTCTCGACGGAGATGTTGACCACCGCCGGCGCCACGTCGCGCAACACCGGCGCGAACGTGAGCTTGCCGTCATGACCGAGCGCCGGCAGGGCCAGCAGCGTTGCGGCGAGTGCCCAAAGGGCGAGCGTTCGCCTGGGCACGAGCATTCTCTGAATACCGTTCATGCATCTCCCTCTTGCGTGCGCGAATTCTGACGCAACGGACTCACTGTGCAACGATGCAGCACCACGCTGAAACGTCGCGGCCGCCGCGCACCTTCTTGGCAGTCGAACGTGGGGGCCATTGCGCCCGATTTCAACCGGATGCGAGGGTGCCGGAGCAAGGCCGCCCGGCAACGCTGCTATGCTCGACGGCGTGAACCGCCAGCCTGTCCCCTACATGGAGCGTTCGCGCCTCTACTACGAGGCGCAGGGCTTTACGCGCGCCTACACTTGGGCGCAGTTTGACGACGCGCCGTTTTCTCCCATGCCGAAGCCCTTGGCGGAGTCGAGGCTGGTTCTGATCACGACGGCGGCGCTGTATGAGCGGGAGGCATCGGACCCGCGATACGTCGCCTCAGCACCGCTCGTGCCCCCGCCGGAACGCCTGTACGCGAACGACCTCTCGTGGGACAAGGACGCGACCCACATGGAGGATCGCGGCAGCTACTTCCCGGTGGCCCCGCTCTTGGCCGCCCGCGAGGATGGTCGCATCGGTGACTTGGCCGAGCGCTTCCACTGCGTCCCGACGGACTACAGCAAGCGCCGCACGCGCGAGGTGGATGCCCCGGAAATCCTCAAGCGCTGTCGCGAAGACGCCGCCGATGTCGCGCTGCTAGTGCCGCTCTGACCCGTGTGCCACCAGACCGTGAGTCTGGTCGCGCGGCATCTTGAAGCGAACGGCATGCCCACCGTGGTTCTCGGCTCCGCCCTCGACATCGTCGAGCACTGCAGCGTCGCCCGTTTCGCTTTCGTGGACTTCCCGCTAGGCAACCCCTGCGGCAAGCCGGACGACGCCACCATGCAGACGAGCATCGTCGACTCTGCGCTCGAACTCTTCGAATCGGCGCGGGCACCCCGAACCACGCTCGCGCTGCCATGGCGGTGGGGCAGCGACGAATGGCGTGAACGCTACATGCAGGTAACGCCAGAGAACCGCGCACGACTCCGGCGCAAAGGCGACGAGCGCCGCGCCGAACGCCAAGCCCTGCGTGATGCCGGCCGCATGAGGCAAGAGTAGCGACCTCTTCAGAGCGCCAGACGCCACGCATGGAGTAGCTCAACTCGTTGATTATCGAAAAGAACACGTCCAGGTCAGTCAACACCAACGGACCGGCCGGATGGCGCAGTGGTAAGTGTCTCGGAGCGAGGACGCATCACGCTCCTCCCGCCGAAGGCGAAGCAACCAAGGAGGCCGATCATGCAACCAGCCCTCCCACCGCGAGACGAGCTTGCGGATCGGTCGGCCCCGGGGCGCTCCCACGACAGTCACCGAGGCATTTGCGGTTGACATCCCCACCGCTTTCCGTCACGTTGACAGGTTGAACTTGGGGAAGGGGAATCCATGAAGTTCGGCGTTCAGGTCAATTGCTATCGCACCACTTGGGACGACATCAGTCGCTCCATCGAGACCATGGAGGCGGGGCGCTGGAACAGCCTTTGGTTCGCCGACCATTTCCTTCCGCCAGGGCGCCGGGAAGACGAGCACCTCACCGCGTTCGAGGGCTACACCATCCTCGCCGTGGCTGCGGGCATGACCGAGAAACTCGAACTCGGCCATCTCGTGCTCGGCAACACCTACCGCAATCCCGCCCTCGTGGCGAAGATGGCCGCGACCCTCGACCAAGCCTCCAGGGGCCGCTTCGTGCTCGCCCTGGGCGCGGCTTGGTTCAAGCGCGAGCATGAGGCGTTCGGCTGGACCTTCCCCTCGATGAAGGAACGTCAGGATCGCTTTCAGGAAGCCTGCGAACTGATCCGCATGATGTTCACCGCCGACGGGCCGGTGGACTACAACGGCAAGTACTACCAGCTCGATCAGGCGCCCCTCTCCCCCGGCTGCTACCAGAAGCCGCACACGCCCATCATGGTGGGCGGCACCGGCGAGCGCCGCACCTTGCGCACCCTTGCCATGTTCGGCGACGTGTTCAACCTCGACGGCTGGGCCGGGCAGGGCATGTCGATGGAAATCTATCGCCACAAGATGAGCGTGCTCGACAAACACTGCGCCGATGTGGGCAGGGACCCGGCCGAAATCAAGAAAACGCTTCTGATGCCGCTCCTCATCACTGAGGACAAGGAGCGGATCGAGCGGTTCCAAAAGTCTCTCGGCAAGGGCTCCATGGCGGGACCGAAGAACCAGGTGATCGACCGCATCGGCGAGTTCGAGCGCGAGGGCGTTGCGGAGATCATGTTCGGCGGCATCAGAACCGGCGATGTGGACAGCTATCAGCGGGTGGAAGAGGAGATCGTGGCGGCGTTCGGTTAAGGGGTACCACGCAACAGACCTTTCAAGTTCAGGCCGCGCAGAGGCGGGCCGACAAGCATGGAGAGCCACAATGGCGCATGACATCGTGATCCGAGGCGGCGAGATCGTGGACGGCACCGGTGCCGAGGCAACGCCCGGCGATGTTGCCATCGACGACGGTCGCATCACCGCCGTCGGCAAGGTGGAAGGCAAGGGGCGGCAGGAAATCGACGCCTCCGGCAATCTCGTCTCCCCAGGCTTCGTCGATCTGCACACCCATCTCGACGCCCAGATCGGTTGGGACCCGGAGATGACGCCGGTGAGCTGGCACGGCGTCACCACGGCGCTCCTCGGCAACTGCGGCGTCACGTTCGCTCCCTGCAAGCCGCAGGATGTCGAACTGCTCGCAGCGATGATGGAAACCGTCGAGGACATCCCCAAGAACGCCATTCTCACCGGCCTGCCGTGGGACTGGGAGGGCTACGGCGGCTATCTCGACGCCATCGAGCGCCTGAATCCCGCCCTCAACGTGGCCGGCATGGTGGGACACTGCGCGGTGCGGTTCTACGTCATGGGCGAGCGCGCGGTAGAGGAACAGGCGACCCCTGACGAACGCAAGATGATGGCCGACGTGGTGGCCGACTCAATCGACCGCGGCGCCGTGGGCTTTTCCACCAACCGCTACCCGCCGCACAAGCTGCCTGACGGACGCTCGATTCCGGGCACCTTTGCAGACCCCGAAGAGCTTGTGGAAATCGCCAAGGCAGTTGGCCCTCGCAACGGCCTCATGCAGGCCGTGGGCGCCAACTTTGATGTGCTGAAGGCGATGGCGAGCACCAGCCGAGGCCGCGTTCTGTTCAGCTACGGTACGGGTCCGCAGGAGGGTTCCGGCAACGAGCAGGCGAAACACCTCGCGGAGCTCGCCGAACACGGCGACTTCACCGCCATCACCCAAGTGCGCGGCTCCGGCTTCATGTTCGGGCTGCAATCGAACCTGCCGGTACAGGGCGAGACTTGGGATGCGTTGCGGAAGATGGACCTCGCCGGTCGCCTTGCGGCGATTCGTGACGAGGAAACCGCCGCGAAGCTGGTAGAGGAAGGCAGGGCGCAGAAGACCCGCTTCCCCCTCGCCCAGGTGTTCTATCTCGGCAACGGCGAGACGCCGGACTATGCCGCCGGCCCCGACATGAGCGCCGAAGCGCTGGCATCCGCCGCTGGCGAGCACTGGGTGGAGACGTTCCTGCGGCTGTCCCGCGAAACCGACGGCAAGGCCCTTTTCAACCTGCGCATGTTCAACCAGAGCCTGAAGGAACTCGGGGATCTCTTCCGCAGCGACCACATTTTCCCGAGCCTCGGCGACGCCGGCGCGCACGTGTCGCAGATCATGGACGCCGGCTGGCCGAGCTTCGTCCTCTCGCACTGGATTCGCGACACGGGCCTCTACAGCATGGGCGAAGGCATCCGCCGCTTGACCTCGGGGCCCGCCCGCGTGCTGGGCCTCAAGGACCGCGGCACCCTGGCTCCGGGAATGCGTGCCGACATCAACGTCTTCGACCCGGCGGGGGTGGCGGAACTACAGCCGGAACTCGTCCACGACTTCCCCGGCGGCGCCCCACGCTACATCCAACGCTCCAAGGGCTACAAGGCGACGCTCGTCAACGGCGCCGTAACGCTGGTGGATGGCGAGCACACGGGCGCAAGGGCCGGCGAGGTACTACGCCACGCGGGGTGACCCGGCTCCCTTCGCACGCCGGCGCCGTCGCGTCCGGACGAGCCGGCTTGCCGGCAAGGAACTAGGCAGGCGTCGTCTCAGGGGCCCGTCTCGCGGGGAGGAGGCTGGTTGCTGCTTCCCGCCCTTGGTTGCTTCGCCTTCGGCGGGAGGAGCGTGGACGGCCCTCGCTTCGATCGGCCTTGGGACCGCGCCATCCGGCCGGTTCCTTGGTGTTGGCTCGGCTTCGAGTTGAATCCGTGGTGCATCAACAGGTTAGCCGGTTTATTCTACGCGAGGACTTTCTGCCCTCCAGGGGTAGTCGCCGTCAGTTGTCCCTTGGGGCAAGCAACCTCGCCAGCCAATGGTCGAGGCTGGTGAAGCGGCCGCCGCCCGTGAAAAAGAGCGACAGCAGCATCACGAAATACATGGCGGCGAACTCGATGCCGTTGTTGAGGATCGTCACGCTGCCGCGGCCCGTGAGCCAGCGATAGTCGCCGTGTTCGCGCAGGATGGAGCGTATTTCGGCCTTGCGCTCGGCGGCCTCCATCACCCGGTCGTTCGCCAGCCAACTGCTTGCATCGGAGATGGCGAGCCAGCCGTTCTCCCAGTGCACCGCAAAGGCGGCGACGAGCATCGTCACCATGAGCGGAATGGCCACGAGTCTCGTGGCGAGACCCACGAGCAGGAGAATGCCGCCGACGAACTCCGCGCCGATGACGAGCACGACCATGAGTTCTGGCAGCGGCAGCCCCAGCGAGCCTTCAAACCAGCGCACCGTGCCCTCGAACCCCGTCAGCTTCGTCCAGCCGGCCTGAATCATCACGGGGGCGAGGATCAAGCGCAGCAGCAGTGGTGGGATGCCATCGAGGGGCCTGACGATGCGTAGGGCTCGGTCGTATTGCTCGCGAAGTGCATTCACTAGCCGGTTCATCATCCTTCCAGTCCGTAGCCGTTTGTGGGCCAATTCTAGTAGGCGCTAATTTCTGCCCCACAGGACCGATTGCCCGTCGGACCTCGGTCGCGTCGACGACGGCACGTGGGCTGCGCTGGCGGATGGAGGGCGGGACGCCCTCCGTCCAAAGAGGCCGTCACTTGGCGCCACGGACGTTCTGGAGGGAGGGCGTCCCGCCCTCCGTCGCGCCCTCTAGGGCGCGCATCAGCCCTCGAACATCGCCGCCAAGGCGCCCTGACGGGCGCGGAGCGTTCTGGGCCCTCGCGCCGTCACTCCCGCCCGGAGTCGGGGTACGCTGCAACGGCAAAGGCAATCGCAAGGAGCTACCAGTGAACCCGAACCCCGGTGCCGTCGCCGAGCTTCTCGCCGCCGTCTATGGCCACGAGGTGGATTCGTCTGTCACCTATCCGACGGGCGTCGCATTCTCCGGCCGGCTCCGCCTCGCCACCGGGCAAACGGCCAAGGGAGAGTCGCCGATCGATGTGGCAGCGCAGATTTCCCGGATCGCCGAGCCGTTGTTGCAGGAACCAGCCGCCGTGCCGGACGCCGCACCTTGCTTGGCACTCGCCTGCTTCGCCGACGAACTCTTCGCCATCACCGACCTCCCGCAACACCGCGAGTTCCTGCTCCACCAAGCCAACCGCTTCGTTGCCGACCCCGACGTGCGAGTCGAGGATTTCTTTTTCGCCGGCACCCTCCTTGGGCGCGCCTACGCCCTCACAGGCGAAGCGTCCTACCGTGACCAACTCGCGAGCTTCCTGCGCTCCATCGACACCTGCCAGCCGAATGGCCTCTATTGGCACTGCCACGCTTCACCGTGGCATTGGGGCCGCGGCAACGCCTTCGCGGCTTTGGGCTTCACGGAAGCTCTCTCCTGCCTCCACCCCGCAGCGGACGTGGACGACCTCCTCGCCGCCCACGTCGAGCACCTAATCGCCCTGGCGCGGCACCAGGACGAGACTGGCCTCTGGCACCAACTCATCGACGACCCAAGCACATACCTCGAACACAGCGCCACCACTATGATCGGCTACGCCATCGCCCGAGGTGTTCGCCGAGGCTGGCTGCCCGAAGACCCTTGGCGGGAAGTGGCAAACCGAGCGTGGCAAGGTGCGGCAGGACGAATTGGCACTGCCGGCGAACTCGACCAAGTGTGCGTCGGTACCGGCCCACTGCAATCACGGCAGGCGTACGTGGACCGCCCCTTCAGCACCGGCATCGATGCCAGGGGTGGCGCGATGGCGCTGTGGTTCGCAGTGGAGATGCTGCGGTTGCAGGAGGAAGGTGCCTCCGCCGCGGTGAGGTAGCGCCACCAAACTCCACGCTACGCTGGGGGTCTGGCCCCAGCACCCACCTACCCATGACCTCGCGCCGCCGAGTGCCACTGGGTGGCTTTGACGGCGCAAAGTTCTGGAACGCCGGGGTGATACGCTTGCCAGACCGCAGGCACCTCACGGCAAGACCGTAGGGACGACGCTTGTGGTGGCCCGTGTCGATTGAGGCGAACGGTTCAACGCGGACACGGCAAGGAGGCGCCTCGTCCCTACGATCAAGCTCGCGCCGAAGCGTCGAGTAAGGCAGCAACCACATGAACGCCCGAGTCGAAACCCACGAGACCGTGGTTCGCATTCCGCCAGCAGCTTCCCATCACACGCTTCTAGTCGCCCCGGACGGCAACTTTCTGGGAATCGACCAAGGCCAACTGACGACCGTGGCCACCGGAGACGACCGTGTCATGTGGCGTGCGCAGGAGGATGGTTCCTATCGACACGCAACGACGGAGCGTCGCGTGCAGGCGAAAGCGATCGCGGGCACCGACGGCGTGCATTTGCATAGGGGAGAGGGCGTTCTCGACGCTAGTGGCACCCCCGCGTCCTCCGCCGCCACATTCACCCCAAGCCACGGCCCGGAGCAGTTGCCCTCCGAATCCCTCGCCTTCTTCCGCGCGCGCGGCTGGGTTTGCCTGACATCCATCCTCGCGCCGGAGACCGTCGATGCCTTGCAGCGCCTCGCCGGCACCGATGGTCACGAACGCGAAGGCGACAAACCGCACAGCCATGTCCAAGCGGCGTTGAGCATAGACCCAGCGGTCGCCAGAACCGCCGCCGAACCCGTATCCCTCTGGCTCATCCGCGCGTACATGCAGACCAAGGACATCCGCCTCGGACACACGCCCGCTCTCATCGTCCTGCACCCCGACGACGGCAAGCGCAATGTGCAGGGCTGGCATTCCGATTTCCCCTACCACTGGGGCATCGACGTGCCCGGCGTCGTGCCGACCCCCACCGGCGACACCGTGCTCGGCGTGCAGCGCAACGTCTGCGTCTCCGAGTTCACCCGCGAACGCGGCGCCACAGCGTTCAAGCTCGGCTCCCACGCCAAAGACCACGGCCCGCCCGAGGAGTGGGGCACAGCGGCAACCCAACGCAACCCCGGCCACCGCGCCGAACACGGCCTCCCCTACAACGGCCCAGACGCCGACGTGATCGAGGCCCCCGCCGGCAGCATCATCCTCTACGACGCCCGCACCTGGCACCGCGCCGGCGTCAACCGCACGCCACACAGCCGCGCCGCCATGCTCCAAGCCATGACACCCATGTACATCATGCCCAAGAGCGACACCAGCGCCGCCTACAAGGACTTCCTCACAAGCCCGGCCCACGCCGAGCTATCGGCGCGTGAACGCGCGGAAATGCAGAGCCTCATGCTGCACACATTCAACGGCCCAGGCCAACAGGCCATCACCCCGGACCAGGAACTCACGGAACTCGCGCGCTCTGCAAGCAGCTCCTCCGGGCCCTACTGAACTACGCGGAGGAGCGTGTGGCCGACGCGGCGGACGCCGGACAGCCTGCTCCGACGTTGCCGCAGGGCAACAAGAGCGTGGTCACGCCTACAGCAGACGGCTTCGGCATTCGCAAGGCGTACAACGAAAACGGCAATCCACACGCGAAGTACGCCCGAGAGGTGTGCTTCTATCGCCATTACGGCGACTCGCCGCTGATCCCTGACCTCCTTGAATGCCTGCCCGAGGAGCCGGCCATCGTCATGACGAAGGCTCCGGGCGTGCCCTGTTCGGCAATTCGACTGAGCACAAGGGAGCGTTGCCGGCTGTCCGAAGACTATGCGCACAAAATCATGGACCTGCTATCCGTCGGGGGCGACATAAACGCCTTGAAGGGGAGCTATTTCTTGGACGTTGGAGCGCAGGGTCTGCGTACCGAAGTACTCGCTGCACTCGATCGCCACCCGACGGACTCGCGACTGTCGGAGCAAATCCTTCACCGCCTGCGCGGCGCAGCGCAGGAGGTCGTCATCTCGCAGGAAATGCTGATAAAGCTCGATTGGAATGCGTCCAATGTCTTCATCAACGACGGCGCCATCAGCCAGTTCATCGACTTCGAGCAGTCGTTCATCGGCACGTGTGAGATGCTCGCCGGCATCCTCCTCCACAACCCGTTCTGGCACGCACGATCCGTGTTCGAAGTGCTCCGGCGGCGCGGCTTCCTCTCGCGGCCCGTTGCGAGCATGGCGCCGTGGGTGCACTTCTCCTTTGCTGCGGTTCTAGCGGATTCCCACGCGCGGACAGGCACCGCTTGGGATACGAGCCGCTTGCAGTCCGCGTACCAACGCCACGTTACGGATCGCCTGATTGAACTCGGACTGGAGACGTAGAAGGGCTCTGGTTCAGCCCGTGTCGCTGGCCTCGACAACCCCCTCGACCGCCATCGCTCGAACCGTCCTTCCATCGCGTCGCGTTGCCGCGCTCTGGCGGATTTCCGCTTCGCGAAACTGCGAAAGGATCGAGTGTTGCCTACGGGTGTGCGAAATCCGGCGAGAGCCGAAGGAGGAAATCCGTTTCATCCCGGCAAGACAAAGCCGCTCCAACTGCTTTGCGGGTCTTTCCCGACACACAAGCATTACGTCCCACAGGCCTATGGACGATTTCGCACAAACCCGGCTGGTCCGTATCCTCCAGCACTCCCTCCTGCTCTTCGACCCCCCCCCCCGCCTGCGGGACTGATCCGACCGGAAGCGAACGTGAGACATCGGCCATCGCTTGTCGGACGAGACGTTTGTGTGTCGGCTGGGTTCCAGGCCGCGGGAATCCGTCAGCGACTGCATGGAGCACCCGCTGGATTTCGCATAGGCTCCCTCGGCAGTTTGCGAAGGAGGGCAGTGTGACGTCCATCGTCGAAGCTCTGGACCAATGCGGCAATCGGCCGTATCTGCTGACGGTTGGTGAGGACGGGCCGCACACGAGCCACACGCGCGTGGCACTCGCGGGCGGCGGACTTACCTGTCCCTTGAGCAAGAGCGCCGCGGGCAATGTGCGGGCGCGGCCGGCGGTGTCGTTCCTGTGGCCGGCCATCGAGCCGGGCGGCTACGCCATCATCATGAACGGCACGGTGCGGCACGTGGACGATGGCGGTGCCGAGCCGGTTGCCTCCATCGATCTTTCCAAGGCGGTATTCCATCGGCCAGGAGCGCCCCGGCCGGGACATGGGGGCAGTTGTACGTCGGATTGCCTGCCCATCGAGCTCTATGAGGGTGTCTGAGAGGGGCGAGCGGACGGAGTTGACGCGGTCGAGACGAGGCACCGCCGGGGCGTGTTGAGGCTGCCCGCTCTGCGGCTTGGGCCCTAGGCAAGCAGTTGTGCAGCAGGGTAGCCGCTATGGCGCGCTGTCGAGCTCGAACCCCTCGTAACCTCCGGCCGCCACTGCGTCGCACTTCTCCACATACGGCGGGAAGCCGACGAGGGGCATGAAGACCTGCGGTTTGCCGGGGATGTTCTTGCCGAGGTACCAAGAGTTGCAGGTGGGGTAGAGGGTTAGCTCGGCGACGGCATTGACGTGGTCGACCCAGTCGTCCTCTGCCGGGGGTGTGGCTTCGATGGTGGCCAGGCGCTTTTCGCGCAGATACTCGAGGCAGTCGTGGATCCACACGACGTGCTGTTCGATGGACGTGATCATGTTGGTGAGGACGGACGGGCTGCCGGGTCCCGAGATCATGAACATGTTGGGGAAGCCCACGGTGGACAGGCCGAGGTAGGTGCGCGGTCCGGCAGACCACTTGTCGTCTAGCGTCTGGCCGCCGCGGCCCCGCACGTCGATGTTGAGCAGGGCGCCGGTCATGGCATCGAAGCCGGTGGCGAAGATGAGGCTGTCGAGTTCGTACTCTTGGCCTCCCGTCACTACACCCCTGGGCGTGATGCGCTCGACGGGGTTGTCGCGCACGTTCACGAGCGTCACGTTGTCGCGGTTGTAGGTCTCGAAATAATTGGTGTCGAGGCACGGGCGCTTGCAGCCGATCACGTTGTCGGGCGAGAGAAGCTCTGCAGTCTCAGGGTCGCCCACGATTTCGTGGATGCGTTCGCGCACGAATCCGGCTGCGGTCTCGTTGGCCTCGCGGTTCGACAGGAGGTCGGCGTAGGCGCCAAGGAACGTGAAGCCGCCGCGCTCCCAGCGTTCTTCATAGTTCGAACGCCGCACTTCGGCGGCGTCCTCGAGCGCCGTGCCGTCGTTGCTTGGCATCATGGAGCCGAAGCCGGCCGGCATTCGGTAGTTGCGCTCGCGCAGGCCCGCGTAGTCGGCCTTGATCTCGGCCACTCGGCTTGGGTCTAGCGGTTCGTTGCGGGCCGGGATCGAGTAGTTGGGCGTGCGCTGGAACACCGTGAGGTGCTTTGCCTGGGCAGCTATGACGGGGATGGCCTGGATGGCGGAGGAACCCGTGCCGATGATGCCCACGCGCTTGCCGGTGAAGTCCACCGGCTCGTGCGGCCAGCGGCCGGTGTGATAGGTGTCGCCGGCAAAGCTGTCGCGTCCGGGGAAATCCGGCAGGTTGGCGGAGGAAAGGCAGCCGGTCGCCATGATGCAGAACTGCGCGGAGACGACATCGCCTTTGTCGGTCTCGACGCGCCAGCGTTTGGCCTCCTCATCGAAGTGCGCACTCGTGACGTGGGTGTTGAAGGAGATGTCGCGTCGCAGATCAAATCGGTCTGCTACGTGGTTGGCGTAGCGGAGGATTTCCGGCTGGCCGGAGTAGCGCTCCGTCCACTCCCATTCCTGCTGCAGCTCCTCGGAGAAGCCGTAGGAATACTCCATGCTCTCGACATCGCAGCGGGCGCCGGGATAGCGGTTCCAATACCAGGTGCCGCCCACGCCATCGCCCGTCTCGAAGACGCGAACCCGGAAGCCGGCGTTGCGCAGCCGGTGCAGCATGTACATGCCGGCGAATCCGGCACCCACGATTGCCGCGTCGAAATGCTGTTCCTCTTGCGCCCCGGGCGCGGCCCTCGTCACCTCTGACACCGTCAAGATTGCTCCCAAGGTCAAACGGCGCGCATTCTACGCAAGACGAGCCGGGTTCGATCAGGGGAAATGCGAGCCGAGGCGCTGCCGCCAATCCTCGACGGCGGCGAGGTCCGGGCTCTCGACCGGCCCCGCATTCCAAACCGGCCCTGGCCACGCATCGTCTGTCTCGTAGCGGCCGATCACGTGAATGTGCAGCTGCGGCACCTGATTGCCAAGCGCGGCCACGTTGAGCTTGTCGACGCGGAACTCGGCGCTCAGGGCATTCGAGACACGCACGATCTCGTCGAACGCCTGCAAGGCGTCTTCCCGAGGCAGGTCGTGGTAGTCGCGCAGATTAGCCCGCCGGGGCACGAGGATGGTCCACGGAAACCGGTGGTCACGCATGAGCAGCAGCGTGCAGAGATCGAGCTCCGCCATGTGCAGCGTGTCAGCCGCCAAGCGCTCGTGAAGCGTGAATGCCATCCGAGGATTGTGCCACGAACGCGCAGACGGCGCGGGAAAGGGGTGAATGCGTCCGCCGAGGCATCGCCCCTAAAGTCCGGTCGGGCCGGCGGGCTCGGTGCGAGGCTCGGCTGCGCTAGCTTGTGCCGTGAAGCGGCGCAGGACTCTTTCTCGATGTTCGTGTGGGAAGGGGCATTCGGGATACGTAGGCTCGGGTGGTTTCTAAGCTCGGACCGATAGCCCAGTGTGGCTGGTGAAGTCGTGCGCTCCGAGGTTACGACCTACCCTGAGACGTGGTGCCGTCGCTCCGGAGGTCAGCGTTTCGGGAAGCCGCCCACCCAGATGGGGCTGGACCAGGCCATGGCGTCGTTGGCTTGGGTGACGCGGATGAAGTACCAGTCGCCGTGTCGGGTGCCCTGGTCGGTGAATTCGAAAGCCACGTCCATGGCGCCTTCGGTGCGGGCGCGCCGGAGCCCAATTCGGTCGGTGTACTCGCCGAAGGGAATCGCGGCCGTGGCTTGGCCGCGGCTGGCGTCGCGGAGGGAGAGCACGACGGTGCCTGACGGGGTTGTTTGGTGGCGGCGGAGGATGGGTGGGCCACCGCCGAACTCTGTGGCTTCGTCGAGCGTCAGGGTCACCTGCCCGATTCGCTTTACGTCGGCGAGCGTGAGCAACAGCGAGCTTGGGCCGCCGCGGGTGTGGGTGGCGAAGCGAACGGTGGTGGCGTCCACGACTTCCACGTTCTGGATGTTGGCGTTGTGGAGGTCCTGGCCGGTGGCGCCGGCGATGGTTGCGCCTTCCACGGTGAGTTCGCCGCGCCAGCCGCGCCAGCCGCGCGGGTTGTCGCCGGGATGCATGGGGGTGGAGTCGGAGTGGAAGACGAGCTGGTATCGGCCGTCCTTGGGTGCGCCCGGCTCCGGCGGAAACTCGCGGCGGTCGATTTCGCGGTCGTTCTTCACCAGTACGATGCTGTCGATGGGGGCTGTGCCGATGACGCGGCCGCGCACCACGCGATGCTCGGCGAACTCAGCCCGCTGGCCCATGCCGGTGCCGTTCACCGACACGTCCAGAATGATGCGCTCGCCAGTGGTGGCGTAGGTATCGAGGTTCTTCATCGCGTCGAACAAGGCGTCGGTGGTTCGCTCGGTCGCGAGCAGGGCGCCGAGGCCGCCGCGCTGAGCCAGCGAACCGCCCTTGGGCGCGGTGTAGCCGGGCTGGCTGAGGTGGTTGTCGCTGGCGGCGATGAAGCCCACTTGGTGGCCGTGGTTCAGATACATGCGGCCAAACCACTCGAAATTGCCGTGCTGCGACATGATTTCGACGAGCGGCTCGAGTTCGGGGTCGTTCTGGCGGTAGTCGCCGGACTGGTGCGCGTGCGGGATCACCACCACGTCGCGGGGGTCGTGGTGATTGCGCAGGCCCTGGTACAGCCGGGTGAGAGTGCCGTATTCCTGGGCGGGGATGCGGGGGCCTTGGAATGGGCGTCGAAACAGGACGTTGTGGTGGCCGCCCTGGAGGTTGCGGATGGTCCATTCGTAGCCGACGAAGGCGACGAAGTGTCCGTCCCGGCTGGAGTTCTGCACGATGTCATTGAGCACGTTCCACTCGTGGTCGTCCATCCAGATGTCGTGTTCGGAGTGGGTGACGTAGTCGAGCCGGGCGTCTTCCCGGGCCCATTCCATGAACCGCTGCGGCGTGCCGACCCCTTCGGCGAAGCCGGAGTGGCCGTGGGTGTCGCCCCAGTAGATGCGCCGCGTGGGAGCTTCCTGCACGAGGATGGGATTGGCGACGCCGGTGATAGCGCCGTCCGAGGACCGGAAAGAGAAGCGATACACGCCGGGTTGGTCCAAGGCGATGCCGGAAACGACGCGGATGGCGCTGTTGTCGCGCGGGCGGAAGGGGTGTTTCCAGCGCGGCGGCGGCTCCTCGTCGTCGGCGTCGCTACGCACCACGATCTGGCTGCCGCCAACCGGTGTGCTTCGTGTCGAAACACTCACGCCCCGTCCGCTGTCCTTCGCTGCGGGTTCGGTTCCGGCCTCGCGCGCCGCGTGGACAAAGGTGGGGTGACCGAACGGTTCGCCGTCGAAATGGACGCCGTCCACGAGGTCCGCTGGCAGCGGCTCATCTAGGATGTAGGTAGTCGTCCAGCGGCGCGGCGCGGGGGCCTGGCCCGGCTCCGGTGCGGGATGGCCAAGCTCTTGCGCCACGCGGTTGACTTCCGCCTGCTCTTCGTCGGTGAAGGGCCTGATGGTCTGGTGAATGGCGCCAAAGAGATCGCCACCGAGTCGAATCTCCCACCATTCGGGAATGGGCTCGCGGGCACGGTTGTAGAAGCGGTCTTCGGCCCGAATGTACAGGTCGAACGGTTCGCCGACGGCCACCACCGAGGGGGCGAAACCGTGCAGCGCAGCGACTGCCGCGCCACCGATGGCGATGGGCTGGATCGGCAGGCTCACGAGCAATCCGGAGCCGTCGAAGTCCACATAGAGCGGCAGCGGCATGCGGTCGCTGCTGAAGTCGGGAAGCAGGATGCCAGCGCCGCCGCCGCTGGTGTCACCATAGGTGATCGTCACCGTGTCGCCGGTTGCGAGCCGTCCGGAAACGACGCGGAACATCAGGTTGTCGATGCCGCCGCGGAAGCCACCGTGCATCCCGGACATGCGCGCGCCGTGACGGGCGAAGGCGACTCGTGGATTCGACGAGGTGATGGTGACGTGGTTGTCGGCACCTGGGTCGTCGGTTTGGAAATGGCCGAAGTTGGCCATGAACTGTCGCGCCACCACGATGCCGCCGCCGGGCTCCACCGCTTTGGACCCCACCGTCCAGGTCTGGCGAATGGTGGCGTGGGTGCGCGCCTCAAACGGGCCTGCGTCGGCGACCAGGGTGCCGCGGGCGTCCGGCTGCTCGTCGATCAGCGTGAGTTCGGCGATGAAGCGGTCGAGGTTTGTCATGCGAGCTTCGCTGGCGCCGTAGGCGAGCACTTGCGACACGGTTTGGGTCGCGTTCACCGGCACGTAGTCGCCGGTGAGGGAGTAGGCGTTGATCCACGCCCAGAGGGTTTGCGCCCGCTCGCGGGCATTGGCGGCGTTTGTTGGCGCCTGGGTGAGGTCGGCCTTCAGCGCTTCCACCCGCGCCCGGAGATCGTCGTCGAGATAGTCGGCCGGCGCATCGTCCTGGGTGGCCACGGCAGCGAGGCCAACCAACACGCAAGCCGCAAGGAGGCATCGAGGCATCGGCACTGGTGTTCTCATACGTGGACGCGAAGGATTGTATGTCGGCACCGTGAACGGCACCTGAACAACGAGACGTTAGCAGGCGTTAGAGGGTTGGGGTATCTGCGTCCGTGACCAGTCCGGGACAAGGGGGCCGCGGAACGGGTACGGGGCGTTGGTTTTCAGTAGAATCTGCGCCCGCGCTCCACATACGACCTTCCGCCATGAAACTCGCTCCGATGGCATCGCTTGCGTGTCTCGCCGTCGCCGTGGGGCTGTGGCCGGCTTCCGCCCGGGCGGATGTTGTGGAGTGGCTCTACGACGTTGATGTGGCGGTCGTCGCGACAACGTCGGGCGAGGTGGATCCGCGCCGCGCAGCAGGGAGGGCGTTGCGGGAGTTGCTGGTGCGCATGACCGGTCTCAAGCCGTTGCCAAACACTGCGGCCGTGCGCGGCGCGATTGCCAACCCAGACCGCTACTACGCCCAGTACGGCTTCGTGACGCGCGAGGTGCAGCCGGCGCCTGAAGACGACTCCGGGGTCGATGCCACCGAGACACGCCTCCAGGTGCGCTTCGACACCTCGGCAGTGCTGGACCTGCTCCGCTCTGCCGAATTGCCGATATGGGGCCAAGACCGCCCCCGGGTGCTGATTTGGCTGGTGTTGGATCGCCGGGACGCGCCGCGCGAGGTGGCCTCCGCCACATCCGGCGACATCCCGGCAAAGCTGCACGAGGCAGCCCGCCAGCGCGGCCTGCTGGTGGAATTGCCGCTCTTGGATCTGCCCGATCTGCAACTTGCTTCCGCCGACCTCTGGGGCGGTTTCGGGGCGCGCCTGGACGCCGCTTCACGGCGCTACGACCCAGACGTGCTCGTCGTTGCGCGCGTGCATGAGGGGCGCGAAGGTGCATGGACGGTGGATTGGCGCTTGCGTGATCCGGGCGACCGCGCAAGCGAGGCACGGGATCTGTCCTACGCGGCCGACGAAACCGAGTCACTGCGCTGGGCCATTGACCGCACCGCCGACGAACTCGGCCGCCGTCTGGCCGTGACCGGAACATCCACGGACATCATGCAGCTCGTCGTGACCGGCGCCGACACGCCACCGGCGTACGGCGCCGTGCTGAGCTACCTCGCATCGCGGGAGTATCTGGAGCAAGTCGAGGTGGTCGGCTGGACCGGCACGTCGCTCGAACTCGCCCTGCATGCCCGCACCGACGCCAGCCGAGTGCGCGGGCTTTTGTCGCTGGGCGGCATGTTTGCCACCGGTGATTTGGGAGCCCTGAGCACAGATCAGCCCTCGGCGCACATGGTTTGGCAGGGCGCCCGATGATTCGCCAACTGCCGAACCTCATTACCGTCGCCCGGCTCGTGCTGGTGCCGCCCGTGGGCTGGCTGCTCTGGCATCAGGACTACGGCGTCGCACTCGTGGTCATTGCCGTGGCGGGACTGTCGGACTTCATCGACGGCGAACTGGCGCGGCGGTTCGACTGGCGCAGCCGCTTCGGTCAGTTCGCCGACCCGCTCGCAGACAAGCTGCTGGTGGCGGTGATGTTCGTGGTGCTCGTGGTGCAGCAGCACATTCCGATTTGGCTCGCCTTGGTGGTGGTGCTGCGCGACGTGGTGATCCTCGGCGGCGCTGGCGCGTATCGGCTGGTGTTCCGCGACATCGAGATCTCTCCCACCTTCGTCAGCAAGGCCAACACAGCGGCGCAGGTGGTGCTGCCGATTCTGGTGCTGGTGACGCTGCTGGACATCCCGACCTTGTCGGGGTTCGTGGCCGCGACCGTGGATCCTTGGCTGTTCGGCATCGCTGCCGCGTTTGCCGTCTGGTCTGGCCTCGACTATGTGATCAGCTGGAGCCGGCGGGCCATCGATGGCATGCAGGAGCGGGGTGCGCCATGACTGCCCGGTTGGCGTCCGCATCGGCGCCGAAGCAGCAGCTTGCGCTGCGCTTCCCACTTCGGCCTCGTAGCCGCTTCGAACACTTCGTGGTCGGCGCCAACTCCGCACCGGTGGAGCGCCTACGCACGCCGGCCGCCAGATTCGAGTGCCTTTGGCTGTTCGGCTCGTTCGGGGTGGGCAAAACCCACCTGTTGCAGGCAACCTGCCATGCGGCGGCGGACGCCGCCTATTTGCCGGCGAGCCGCATCCCGGCGGATGAGGCGTCCCTCAAACGCTATGCACGCTTCCGAGCAACGCTCGTGGACGACGTGGAGGCCTGGCTCGGCCATGCTGCCACCGAACGCGAGCTGTACAGCCTCTACAATGAGCTCGCTCGAGCCGAGGCGCGGCTGGTGTTCACGGCCACCCGCTCCCCCCGCGAGTGCGACTTCGCCTTGCCCGACTTGGCGTCGCGGCTTTGCGCGGCGGAGTGCTACGAAATCGCGCGCCTATCGGACGAAGACAAGCTTCCGCTCCTCGTCAACGCCGCCCAGGATCGGGGCCTCAGACTGTCCGAAGACGTGGTGCGCTTCCTCCTGACGAGGGTCAGCCGCGATCAGAAAAGCCTGCTCGACACGCTGAGCCGTCTCGACCAAGCGTCGTTGACGCGAAAGCGTGGCCTCACGGTGCCGTTCGTGAAGGAGGTGTTGGGGCTATGAAGCCGAGCGCCGACGCACGTCCCTTGCGCTGCGTGGTGGTAACCGGAGGCGGCACGGCCGGCCACACCGTGCCCACACTGCCGGTGATCGAGCATCTCTTGGCGCAAGGCTGCGAGGTGCATTTCGTGGGCTCCCATTCCGGCCTCGAGGAGCGCTTGGTCAAGCCGCTTGGCGTGACCTATCACGGCGTCAGCACTGGCAAGCTGCGGCGCTATTTCTCGCTCGCAAACCTGACGGACCTGGCGCGCATCCCGCTCGGCGTCGTGCAGGCGTGGTTTCTGCTCGGACGCATCGGCCCGCAAGTGGTGTTCGCCAAGGGCGGCTTCGTGTCGTTTGCGGCGGCGGTGGCTGGCTGGCTGCGCGGCGTGCCGCTGGTGACGCACGAGTCCGACCTGACGCCTGGCCTCGCCAACCGATTGGTGGCACCGCTGGCAGAGACCGTTTGCGTGAACTTCGACGAAACGGCCGGCGCCCTCGCTCGAACGGTCGCCACCGGAACGCCGTTGCGGCAGGCGCTCGCCTGCGGCGACGCAGCGCGGGGGCGCGCGCTGCTTGGAATCGCCACTGACAGAGCCGTGATGCTGGTGGTGGGGGGCAGTCTAGGTGCCACGGCACTCAACCAAGTGCTGCGCGAGACCCTCGATGCGCTGCTGCCGCGCTTCGTGGTGGTTCATGTGTGCGGACCCGGACGGCTCGATCCGTCGCTTGAGGGTCGCGAGGGCTATGTGCAGCGAGAGTACTTCGACGAGGGCTGGGGCGATGTCATCGCCGCGGCGGACTTCGTCGTCTCTCGCGCCGGCGCCAATGCGCTGTATGAATGGCTGGCGCTCGGCAAGCCGCATCTGCTGGTGCCGCTGCCGCGCAGTGCAAGCCGCGGCGACCAGATCGAGAACGCGGAATACGCTCGCAAGCGAGGATTGAGCCTCGTCATCGAGCAGGAGAAGCTGACGCCGGCCAGTCTCATGGAAGGCGTCCGGTGCCTTGCCGACGCGCTGCCGACGTGGCGCGGGCGGCTCGCCGGCTTTGGCCGTCGCGACAGCGCCCAGCTGATCGTCGCCGAACTAGAACGCGCCGCCGCAACCCGAAACTGACCCAACCGCTCCCCCTTGCGAGGAGGAACAAGGACCAAGCATGTACCGTGTCAAGACATTCAACCAGATCGCGGCTCAAGGCCTCGCTCGGTTTCCGGAAGGTGCCTTCGATGTGGGCCCGGACACATCCGAACCGCACGCCATTCTGCTGCGCAGCCACCGGCTCGTCGGCAACGACATCGGCTCGGATGTGCGTGCGGTGGCGCGCGCTGGCGTCGGCTACAACAACGTTCCCGTGGACGAATGCACGCGCCAGGGCGTGGTGGTGTTCAACACGCCCGGCGCGAACGCGAACTCGGTCAAGGAACTCGTGCTGACCGCATTGCTGCTGTCCTCCCGCGACGTGCTTGGCGGCATCTCTTTCGTCGGCAGCCTCGGCAACGTCCACGACGAAGCCGAGCTGCATGCCCAGGTCGAGACGGAGAAGAGGCGCTTCAAGGGACACGAGCTGAAGGGCCGTACCTTGGGAATCGTGGGCCTTGGCGCCGTGGGCTCGCTGGTGGCAAGTGCCGCGCTGGACCTCGGCATGAACGTCCTCGGCTACGACCCGGCGCTGTCTGTCGATGCGGCCTGGCGCCTGCCGAGCACGGTGCGGCGCATGGAGGGCACGGGGCCCCTGTTCGCCCGCTCCGACTACGTCACGTTGCACGCCCCGGCGTTGCCGGAAAACCGCGGCATGATCGATGCGGCGAGCTTGGCGGGCTTCCGCCAAGGCTCGGTTCTCCTCAACTTCGCCCGCCAGGAACTGGTGGACGAGGCCGCAGTGGCCGAGGCACTCGCGAGCGGAAGGCTCTCGAGCTACTTTGGCGATTTCCCGAGCGTGGCCCTGCGCGAGTCGCCCAACGTCTTTGCCACACCCCACCTGGGTGCGAGCACGGCGGAGGCGGAGGAGAACTGCGCGGTGATGGCCGTCGACCAGCTCCGCGACTTCCTGCTCTACGGCAACATCGTCAACTCGGTGAACTTCCCGCAGGTGGCGCTGGACCCCGCCGGCGGGCACCGCATCGGCATCACCAACGTCAACCACCCCGGCATGCTGGGCCAACTCACCGCCGTGCTGGCGGACGCCAACATCAACGTCATCGACATGATCAACAAGAGCCAGGACGACGTGGCCTACAACCTCATTGACCTCGACACGCCGCCGGATGCAGCCCTCATCGGCAGCCTCGAGAGCATCGAGGATGTCATGAACGTTCGGGTGTTCGACCCGGTGTAGGGACCGAGTTCATGGCAGCGTCTGAAGCAGTTGCGCAGCAACTCAGGCACATGTTCCGGAGAGTTCCGCATGGGATCGTCGGGCATAGCCTAACCGGAGAAATCGACAGTATTTATATAGCATTTGGATAAGCCATGGTCGATCCGGCACCAAGTGGCAAATCACGGAACGCAACGCTCCTGTTGCAAAGAATTGTTGTAACCAAGGGGCGGGACGAGTAACATCCGGGGCAACGAAGTCCCTTGCGAACCCCCATGACCCTCAACGCCAAGGCCCTTCCGCATCTCAAGCCCGGTAGACATGCCGACGGCAACGGACTCTATCTCACCGTGCAGAAGCGCGGCACGCGGTCCTGGACCCAGGTGCTGCGCGTGTCGGGCCGGCGCCTCGACCTCGGCCTCGGGCGGTTCCCGGACGTCTCCCTGAAGGAGGCCCGGCGCGTCGCGGTCAGGAACAGGGCGCTGGCGAAGGCCGGCGTGGATCCGCGCCGCTCTACCGAAGAGCGCATGAGCTTCGCGACGGCGAACGGAGAGTACCTGCGCTGGCGACGGTTTCCGGAGGCGGAGGCCGGCTCGACAAGGTCGAACCAGCGCTACAAGTGGGACCGGGCGATGGCGAACCACGTGCTGCCCGCGATCGGCGACGTGGCGGTGGCGGAGCTTTCCACGCAGGAGGTGGCGAAGATCGCGTCGGCGCTGGTGTCGACGCCGTCGGCGGCGAAGTTCGCGATGTCCTGCATCGAGCGGGTGTGCGGCTGGGCGATCGACAGCGGCCACCGGGAGGCGGCGAACCCGGCGAGCGGGCCCAACCGGCAGATCAAGGTGCCGGCGCGCAGGCACGCGACGTTCCTGCCGGTCGAGGAAGTGGCACCGGCGCTGGATCGTATCGAGGCGTCGGGCTCCAGCCTGTCGGTGTCGCTGGCGGTCCGGTTTCTTGCGCTGACTGCGAAGCGCTTGGTGGAAGTGCGCAGGGCGACGTGGGACCAGATGGACCTCGAGGCGGCGGAGTGGACGATCCCCGGCAACGCGGAGACGAAGATCCGTGAGGACCACGTCGTGCCGCTGTCGGATGCGGCGCTGGGGGTTTTGGAACGCGCACGAGCGCTTGGCAACGACAAGGGGGTGGTGTTCGCCGGTGGGTCGTCTGGTGGCGTGCTCGCGGACGCGTCCGTGCGTCGAGCGATGCGCGATGCGGGGATCGCGGCCTCGCCGCACGGGTTCCGGTCGACGTTCCGGACCTGGGCGCAGTCGCGGGGCGAGAACTGGGAGGCGTCGGAGCTCAGCCTCGGGCATCGTGTCGGCTCGTCAGTTTCGTCGAGCTACGCCCGCTCGGACATGCTGGCCCTGCGGAGGGCGCTGCTGGAGCGCTACGCCGAGGCGCTGGGCCTGTCGCGGGCGGTCACCGCCGCGAGGTCCTGAGCGCCGCCGCTCTGCCGGAAGGCGGCGGACGGCGGTGACGGTGGCGCTCTCGATGTCGTCATCTTGCAGGGACGACACGTTGTCGGTGACGTGTAGCGAACCAAGGGGACCCGGGCACCGGTCGCGGGCTGTCACCGCGCGTCGAGGTGGTCGGCAACGTGGCTAGGCAGGCCAAGTAGGTGGACCAGGCCACCGTCCCTGTTGCTAGTGCAGTCGCACGGCCGGGCCGCCCGAAAACCTGCCATCACACGCCGGTCGTCGATCCGGCGGCTGTTCACTGCCTGAGTGTCGCGAGAGGTTCGAGAATGCGCAGACCCGCGGCTTGGGCGATCGGGGTCGCGAGTAGCAAGGGTTGGTCTCCGTCGCCGCTATGTCTCGCGCAGGCGCCTCGCTTCATGACGGTCGCCGTCGCCGAACTCCTTAGACCACTTCATCCCGCTTGCCGAAGACCCCCTTGCTCGACATGTCGTCATTGGCGAATCTGTCCCGGGCTGGAGCTCCGTTCGTCATTTCCCACCCGATGGGGTCGTGAGGGCGAAACTCGTAGAAGCACCCGTCGTTGCGCGAGCGCGATAGCGTCAAACGGAATACACCTTTGTCCTCTGCCTTGATGGATCGAAGGTAGTCGGGGATGGGAGAGAGTGCTTTCGCCGTCTCTACGAATCTCAAGACCTCTGGGCGGGGTCGTTGCTTCATTTCCTCGATTGCGTTTTCCAAGCTTTCGTACGCTAGGCCGATTCTCTCGCGGAGTGCCCTCTGCGCTCCTTCCACGCCAGCCTCGTACGCTTCCTGTCGTTCTGGGTCGTCCATCACGAATCGGAGGGAAGCAGGGACGGTCATGAGCCCGTAGTGGCGGATGAGCAGCAGGTTCGTGAATATCAGGAGATTGTGGACGAGATTGCGCATTGCCCTTTGGTTGACGCCTTCCAGCTTCAGGTGGATTGACTTGTCGCAGGCGTTCTTTAGGCAGGTCCAGCCGTCCTTGTCTTCTGGATTTGTCCTACACAGAACGTCGTTGGTCAGTTCACGCAGGAAGTTCACCGGATCGAGTCCGGAGGCGGGCACATGGTGGTAGTACACGGCGGCGCGAAACCACGACGTGATGTTTTCTGGCCACGACAGATCGTGACAGAAAGGCGCAATCAACGAACCGCTGATCATTCCGGCCTCGGCTGACGTTTGTGAATCACCAAGGCGCGCATAGTCCGACGGCAATCAAGACCATGCCGCCCGGCGTTGAGTACATCGACCGTGTCCGCAATCTACCGGCGAACTTACGTGCCCGCATCCCAGGGCCGCTGGACTGAGCTGGCAGGTGTGGTGGCAACGCCACGATGGGTCCGATGTGGCAGTTCTGTTCGCAGTAGTCATTGCGTCGTGCTTGCGGGAGGTGCAGACGCTACGGCAGCGTCGTGAGGCGAGGCGGGCTATGGCCCGGTCGACTTGCCGAGCCGACGTTGCTCAACTTCCCATTCAAGGGCAGCCTTTCGGGTGGTTATGTTGCCAACCTTGAATATGTGACCCTTTGCCCATCCTCGCCGACTCTGGTGTTCCTGTTCTCTGCGCTGAAGGTCGTTGGTGATGCCCCTGTGGACGATCCTGTTGCCGAGCTTGAAGTGGTACTTGTACGTATCTCGTGGTTCTCGCTGGGGCATCCTCTGGCAACCTCACCCTAAGCCCGACTTCCTGGAGGGCGCGGATTCTACCACTCAGCTTGGGAAACGAGGAACGGTTGTGATCCGTGGGAGCGGTTGAGGAGCAGAGGGAAGACCATGCTAATGGCTTCACGGGGGACACTTTTTGCTGCGCGGGTTTTGCGCTGGTCACTGACGCCTGCCGTGCCGATGCCAGGGCTATGGGTGGCAGGAGCCAGGGTCATGTGGGAGAAGCGTTCGGTCAACCCAGTTGGGCGGTTGCCTAGACGGTCACTTCTCGGTCCAGATGGTCTCCGAGGTTCCGCAGCTGCGGCAGTCGCGAAAGTAGCTGGGGCCTCGCTTGCGAATCCTGGGGCCGGCGTCTCGACGCGGTTTGGCGCCGCAGGCGGAACAGATCGTCGACATGGAGGTGTTCTTGCCGCATTCGGCGCAGCGCCAGTAATAGCCGAACTTGCCCCAGCTTGCGGTGAGGTCGACGGAGTGACAGTGGCGGCAGGAAGGTGTTGCGGCGACCAGGGGCCTGGCGGATGCGGTGTCGGCAGCTGAGTCTGGGAGTGGTTTGCCGAGGGCGACGTGGCGGCGTGCGGCCGTCGATGGCTCGACGTGACTCGAGGCGAGGAACTCGGCGGTTTTCCGTGCTTCGCCCTCCGACATGCTCCAGAGACCGTATTGTCCGTCGGGCAGGGTCAGGGGTTTCAGCGCGCGACGATGGCGGCGCAGTTCCCCGGCAACCTTGCTCTGGATCTGGTCGGCCTTGGTGACGAACGCGCGGAACGGCTTGTCGGGCTCCTTCCATCCATCGAGCCTGCGGATGACGCCGCGGTCAGAGACGGCAACCATGACCTGGATGGGCATCATGCCGAAGCCGCGCTGATCGGACCCCGAGAGCACCTTCGCGACGGTGCGCAGCCCGACGGGTGCCCGGCCAAGAAGGCGTTCGGCATGGCGGCGGAGATACGCCAGGAGCACGTGGGCCTGACGCTGCGCCTGGCGGATGGGTGAGGGCATCCCCTCCTCGCCTCCGCGGCGGACGCGCGTCCACTCGTCTCCCAGCGAACTGTCGGCGCGGACCCTCACCTCGCCCGTCACGGACTTGCTCTCGACGATGAACATCCCGTGGCGATGCACGAGGAGGTGGTCGATCTGACACACCCTGGGGGAACCGTCCTGCTCCGTGTGCGCCTCGTCCTCGAGGCGGAGGCAATGAAGGACGTGCACCGTGGGGTCATCCGTGAACGCGCGGTGCAGGTAGTGCGCCATCTGCCTCTCGGCATCGTGCCCGGCACGCTGTCGCGCATCGACGCGGGCTGGGGGCTTTGCGTAGGGCTTGACGATCATGCGGGAACAGGAGCTTGCACACGGCGCGCATCGTCCCAGAACGACCAGGGGTGGGCAACCGCGTTCGAGCGCTCGCGAACGCGAGGCGGTCTGGATTGGCAGGGGGATTGCCGGTCGCAGGTCGTGCGAGCGTGATTGCGTTCAGCGGATGTTCATGTGCGGAGGTCCATGGTCGTATACGGAACGACGCGACGGGGGAGCGCATGAAGTCGAAGAGCGACGGGGGGGTGCCGTCGATCAGTCAGATTCGCCGCGACTACCGCCGACTGATGCAGGACGTCAACCCGCTGGAGACGTTCGAGCTTCGACGGGCGGGCATGTTGGACGCCCACGTCGAACGGGTGGTCACGGAGGTCAACCGCGCATGGCGCGGGTCCATGGACGGATCGGCCAGACCGTCCGGAGAGACTCGGGAGGCAGCCTGGGAGCGGATGGTCTCGTCGCTGCCCAGCCCGCCCGTCGAGCCCCCCGCCCTGACGCGTTGCCCGTGCCTGTGTCTGGACGCGAGCGATGGCGACGTCCGGCGCGAGGTGCGCCAACTGGTGGAGTCGGTTCGCGGCAACCTGCGCGAGATTCGCGGCCGCATCTCGATCCTGGAGAGGCGTCGAGGCTAGCGGCGGCTGGAAACCGAAGGCTTCCGCCACACCTCGGCGGCGGACCTGCTTGCCCATCGGCGCACGCGGTCGGGATCGCGCAGTGCCGCGTCGATGGCGCGGGCCGGCGGTCGCTCGTCCGGCCGGGCATAGAACGGGGGTACAAGGCAGGTTACGATCTTACGCGAGCGCGGGACCTGCGGTCACTGCCCCTCCGCCTCACGGTCTAATGGCCTCCTCTTGGGTGACTTGGCTGACGGGCCGCGAACGTCCCGAAGAAAAGACGGCAATGAGAACGGAGCAGAAAAGGAATGAAGCTGAGGACCTTCCGGGTGCGGGACTTCCGCAGTGTGCGCGACTCGGGTGAGATTGAGGTTGAGGCTGGGCAGACCTGCCTGGTCGGAAAGAACGAGTCCGGGAAGACGGCCCTGCTGCAGGCCCTTTACAGGACAAACCCGGTGGTCGAGGAGCATGCCCGCTACGACCCGGTGACGGAGTACCCGAAGGACGATGCAGCCGACTATGTCGAATCGATTGAGGACGGAACGGGGGATGACGCCCTGGTCGTCGAGTGCAACTACGTGCTGGAGGATTGGGAAGCGGCCCGGGTCGAGGAGTCGTTCGGGCCGGAGGTCCTGCTGTCCCGGCAGCTGACCCACAGGACGTACTACAACCGACCCGGCGACAGTGAGGGAGCGGGGGCACCGCAAGACTTCGAGATGGAACTGGATGACGAGAAGGCGAAGGCGTTCCTCGTCGGCCAGTTCGGACTGGACCAAGAGCGACGCGAAGGGATGTCGAAGGCCGCAGCGTCATGGGGTGGACTAAACGACGTCGTTGCGACTTTGGGGGTGGAGTCGGAAGCGGGTACGGAAGCGACTCTAGTGGTGCAGGCCGTTGCGGGGAATACGGACGGACTCGTGGGTTACGTCGTTGAGGAGTTGCTCTGGCCGAGCGCGCCGAAGTTCATGTACTTCGACGAGTACTACCAGATCCGGGGTGGAGAGAACCTACAGCAGCTGATCGCGCGGGAGAAGAACGGGAGTCAGCTCCAGGACTCCGACTATCCACTCCTGGGTTTCATTCGGCTCGCGGGAACGGAGCCGGAGAAGCTCATGAATGCCCGTACGACGGAGGATTTGCGCAACCGGCTCGGGAGTGCTGGAAGGCGCATCACGAGGCAGATCGTGAACTACTGGTCGCAGAACCGGCATCTGGAGGTGGAGTTCGACGTGCGCCAGGGCCGATCGGGCGACCCGAAGGGCATGCGCGATCCGCAAGGGGCGAACATCTGGGCGCTGGTTCGCGACACCGTGCATGGCAGTGTGACCGAGATTGACAAGCGCTCGCGTGGATTCGTCTGGTTCTTCTCGTTCCTGGCGTGGTACGGCTACATACGAAGAAGGCATGGCAATGGCGTCATCCTGCTGCTCGACGAGCCGGGGCTGTCGCTTCACGGCAAGGCGCAGCACGACTTGCAGAGGTACTTCGCGGCGGAGCTTGCGGAGCACCAGGTGATCTACTCGACACATTCCCCGTTCATGTTCGACATCGAGCACCCGGAACGGTTGCGAGTGGTGCAAGACAAAACCATAGACGCCGATGAACTCCCGCCCGAAGGCGAGGACGGGACCAAGGTCGTCAACGACCTCCAGAAGGTCTGGACGACCGCAAACAACGACACACTGTTCCCGCTCCTGACGGCCATGGGGATCGAACTGTGGCAGATGGACATCGTCAGCAGGAACCGGCTAATCGTCGAAGGGAAGTCCGACAAGGACTACCTTGAAGCAATGTCGGCCGTGCTGGAAAGAGAGAACCGGACGGGGCTGTCGCGTCGGTGGCTCGTGGTACAGGCGGGAGGTCAGGGGAAGGTGTCGGCGATAGTATCGGTGTTTGGTGGCCAGCGAGGGCTTAACGTGGCGGTGTTGCTTGATGTCGACACGGAGAACTCGGGAAGGACCGACGAGTTGTTCAAGAGGAAGCTCCTCAAGCGGAAGAACGTCCGCAAGGTCTCGGAGTTCACTGGCACCGAAGTGGCCGACATAGAGGACATGTTCGATCGGGCGTTCTACCTGGAGCTTGTGAACGAGGCATTTGCGGGTGATGGCCCATCGCTGGAGATGAGCGACCTCGGGGAAGAACCCAGGGTGGTCAAGGCCGTCGAAGCTGTATGGAAACGCAAGGGCGGACAGGGGTTCGGCCATGGCCGGCCAGCAAGGCACTTCGCCTTGAATCCGGAGAAGCTCGGCAACCGGATTCCCTCAGCGACCAAGGACAGGTTTGAGCGCATGTTCGAGACGCTCAACTCTCTTCTGACGGACAGCTAGCTGGCTAAGCTAGCCGGTGGGCATGCCATCGGAGCGTGTGCGCGCGTATCGCCCGACCCTCGAAGTCTATGTGTTCGAGTCGCTGTCAGTCCTGGTGGTTCATTGGCGGCGTCCGAATGGAACGGGTCCTGCTCGGAAGCCGGTCGGTCAGGCGGATGTCTTGCCGGCGGGTCTCGCGACGGCGGGCGAAGCGGCATCAGGAACGCCGGCACGGGCTGCCCGCCCCTAGAGCGGACCCTTACACGTGGGACCGGGGCATGGCGAACCACGTGCTGGCCGCGAATCGCGCTGGCGCGAGCAGGGGCCAAGGTAGCGACTTCGCCAGGACTTGCCGTCTGTCACTACCCGGAGCGTGTCGCAGGACGTCGCGTTGTACGTGGCGATGGATTGCTGGCAGGCGGCGAAGGGGTAGTGACAGACGGCAAAGGCGGCATTGCGCCCAGCGGCGGCCTGAAGGTCTGCTAAGCACGCGGCCCGTGACGGCCTCGTGACGGGCTGCTATGGTGCCGCCCGTTCCGTTGCTGCCTTGCGCAGCATGGTCGGCTTGGCGCCGACTTTCGCCGCCGACACGGCGGCCATGTGCCGCAGCGCTGTAATGGCGCTGTCTTTCGGGCGGACGCCCCGCGAAGGCACGGCGGGCCACGTCGCATCGCGGCGGGGGCTTGACCAGTTGAAACGGCCAGGCGGCCGCCGCGCGGACTCCGACGAGACCGCGGGCAGCCGGGCGATGGCCCGGCGGACGAGCCGGCCTGGACCGTGGCGAGACGCGAAGAGGCGGAGGCTCGGGCCGAACACCCCTGCCATGCCGCGAAGCGACCCGGCACCCGCCGAAGGCGCGTCGCGCCGCAAACCGGGCTCGCGGCCGCTGCCGAACGGCACGCCGCAGCCGCCGCGTAGGAACGGCAAGCGCAAAGTGCGTCGAAGGGCAACTCGCAGCCTGTCTGCGGATTCGCAGAGCCTTGCATCGGCAGGGCGAACGGATCGCCCATCACAACTTAGCTCCCCACGCCAGCCCCGGGCCGCCTCGCGGTCCGGGGCGCGGCCGCATTCAGATGTATCGCCTGCGGCGGCAATCGCGCCAGGGGCTGCGACCGCACGGCCCCCTCTCTTCCGGTCTCGAAACGAAATCGCCGACGCGGCATTGCCGTGCCGTTGGCGGCCGGACCCGTCGCTCAGGAGTCCGACTCGGCGATCTTCGGCAGGGCCGCGCCTGGCGAACAGGTCGTTCAGCGACTCGCGGGGCAATGTCTGGACGGTGTCGGCATCGCCGACCACGAGTGGCTGGCCAACGAGGACAGGTGCGTCGTGTCGGTTCGGGCAGGCAGCCGAAGGGTGCCGAACCGGGACGCGGCGACCCGCGCCCGGCGGCTTCGGGTGTCAGCGGCAGCTCGGTCGCCAGCCGCTGTCGTCGAGCGAGCGACGCCACAGCTGGTCGGACTTTGGCTCGGGATCGGGCAGCGGCGACCAGTGCGCGACCGACGGTTCCGGCTTCCTCCTTGCGTTCCAGGCGAGATCCCGCAGTCGAGACTGCTTGCCCCCGGCGCTCGGCCGGGCTGGGCGGCGACTTGGTCGACCGCTGCCGCGTCGAGGGCGTCCCGGCGCTTCTGCGCGCGCTCGATGTCGCGCTCCTCGCGGCACCGCGCGCAGAGGACGTCGCCCTCCAGCCGCTTGCGGTACGCGCGCCTGCGGCAGCCTCCCTAGGCCACCAGCACCCGCGCACAGGCCGGTCACGTCACGCTAGCGAGCGAAGCGGAGAACCCTCCGGGTTGACCGGTCGAGCATGGGTGCTACGCTGAGGCAGTCGACAGACGAACCGGCACTGGCAGATGGGGCCGGGCGTTGGACCCGAGCGCCCGCGAGAGCGTTGCTGCGAGCCGAGCGGCGGCATGTTCGATAGGCGGATGCGGGGGTGGGAGTGCGAGCCGATCGAGGATTTCCGGTCGAGCGACGAGTCGCTGCTTTGAGAAACTCAACTCGGCTCGCCCACGGCGAAGCACACCGGATACTGTATAGTTGACCAGTATCTGGGCGGCAAGGAGCAGACATGGCCCGGTTCTCCAACATCGAGTGGACCGACCACACCTTCAACCCTTGGTGGGGCTGCACGAAAATCTCGGCAGCGTGCGACAACTGTTATGCGGAAACGTGGGCGCGACGCATGGGGTTCGACATATGGACGCGCGGGAAGCCACGACGCTTTCTGAGCGACGCGTACTGGCAGCAACCACATCAATGGAACGACAGGGCAGCGAGTGACGGGCAACGAGCCCGCGTGTTCTGTGCGTCCATGGCAGATGTCTTCGAATGGCGCGGTGGCTTACGGCCATGGCGAGAGCGCCTCTGGCGCATCATCGACGAAACACCCAACCTTGACTGGTTGCTGCTCACGAAGCGGCCACATCTGGCCGTGAGGCTCTCTCCGTGGGGAGAAGGGTGGCCTGACAATGTCTGGGTGGGGACAACAGTGGAGGACCAGCGTTGGGCGGAAAAGCGGCTGCCGAAACTGGCGGAGATTCCCGCGACGGTACGGTTCCTGTCATGTGAACCCTTGCTCGGCCCCGTCGAGTTGGGCTCCTGGCTTGCTGGAGGGGACGTTCACTGGGTAATCGCCGGCGGCGAGAGTGGCCCGCATGCGCGTCCTACCGATCCGCTGTGGTTCCTTGACCTCCTCAACCAGTGTCGCCGCCACGGGATCCCCTTCCACTTCAAGCAATGGGGAGAGTGGGCGCCAGTTGGCGGACGCGACGCTGGCGGAGGCAACGCACTTCCGAAATCGGTCACAAAGGGCGGGGCCTTCTCTTCACCTCTGGGTCGCTTCGGAAAGAAGGCAAGCGGCCGCAATCTGGCGGGAAGAACGTGGGACGGCGTACCCGGTGACGCAGCAACGCCTACCGCGACCACCCATCGACGGTCGTTCGTCCGGCATCACACGGTTGAAACAGACGAGCTCTGTACGTTGAGGTAGTTCATTTGAACCTGACGCGCACGCCACGGTTCGCAGGGAACCCCGTGCCGCCTTGTGGGCGCTGCACCTCCAGCCGGCCCGCCGCCTCTAGGCGGCGCAGCGTAGCCAGTCGGAGTAGGCCAGAGTGATAAGGCGTCTGGTCGCTCGTCACGAAGGCATCAAGCTGTTCTACGGACACCCAACCACCGCCGAAGTTTGCCTGCAATTGCCTTGCCAAGGGTTCGGTGTCAGTGCCGAACAGCGTCGTCTGGCCGGCTGCATAGCCACGAAACGAGGATCCGCCAGACGGATCGACTTTCCAGATAGCTCTCTTCATGAGATCGCACCCTTTCGGACTTCCCGTTGCGAAGTACAACGTGTAGACGTGCCGATTACCCTTCCACAACTCCAAAGGAATCACATAGCGCGCGCCGTGCTGTTTGAGTTGGGCAGCGAAGAGCCCATGGAGGAACTGCTTGCGTTCAGGCTCATCTTTGATCGTCAAGCAGTTTCGCCAATCCGGGGTACCGAAAAGCTCATCAAGAGACGGTTCGTAGGACACTTGGCCGTGAAAGCGGCGAATCGGCTCGTACATGAAGGAAATGAAGCACTCGCTCTTGTCGTTCTCGAGCACACGGCCGATGAGGTTCATGGGGCTGCCCTTGGGTCCAAAAGGGTCGATCATGACGAACGACGGAGCCAAGGCGGCGTTCTGCTGCTCGACGTGATCTAGTATCTCGTTCATGGATCCGTCGAAGTCACGCTGCAAGACGCTTACCTGGGTGTCCGGAATCGCGGGCTGCGACGTAAGCAGGTTCCGGAGATGGCGAGCACGCGCATCTTCCGACTCGATGAACAGGCAGACGATCTCGATGCCACCGAGACGGCCGGCCTCCTTGTGGCGCCTGATACAGTCAAGTGCGACTAGGGGCGAGCCCTCTTCTCCTCCGAGGTACTCTCCGGGGCCGGCAAATCCATCAACGAACAACAGCCGACCGTTCCAGCGGCTCAGAATCGGAAACCAGCCGTCGAGATAGCTTCGCAAGACCAAGTGCTTGCCCTCGGTTTGCGCATCGCGTTGCCAGAGTGTTGCAGCCACTTTTTCCCCAGGTGATTGCGTCGAAACGGAGAGATGTTCGCCACCTTCCGCTCGGAGACGGTGGCGTCTAGGCGCAAATCTAGTTCCACGAAGCGAATCCCGCAACCGTCATGGGACGTGCGGGCATGACGCTGTGGAGCGCAAGCATGAAGCGACCAAGTCTGGGGGCACACTGGTGCGGCGTCGCGCACGTCTGGGTCACCGCGAAGGTCGATGGCTCGCAGGCATTTCGAGGGCGGGGGCGCGCAAGCGAGGATCACAGGAGAACAGGAGATGCGTGGGTTCCGGCCTCGTGTACGATCGGACGTCTGGTGCAAGCGAAGCGGCAGAGGTGGGCAATTCGGGTTGAGTTGTCGCGCATGCGCGACAGACTTGTCACGCCGTGGGTGGGCGAGTAGCTTTCGGCGCGGTTGGGGCCGAAATCTCACACCGATAAGTGGATTGGGAGAAGGTGGTGCCGCGAGACTTGCGGACGGTAGTTGTCGAAAGGGAAAGGTGTGGCGGTCGCCAGTCTTGAGGACCTGAAAGCAGGCGCCCATATCGCCGGCCTCGCCCCATCCGGCGCCGCCCGGGTCGTCCACGTCGAGTGGTACGGCGATCAGGCCGCCAAGGTCACCTACGAGGACTCCTCTGGCGCGGTTGCCAACCGCCTCGTGTACCGCGACGAGGCGAGTTCCCTAACGGCAATCGGCGCCGGGCGCCCCTGGTCCTTCGACGGCGACGGCGCCCTCCTGCGCCTCGTGTCCGAAGCCCACCGCATCCGCCTCGCGCACCTGTTCGACCCGTATCTCGCCATCCACACCTCACGCATCGAGCCCCTGCCCCACCAGATCACTGCCGTGTACGGCGAGATGCTGCCTCGGCAGCCGCTGCGCTTCCTGCTTGCAGACGACCCGGGCGCCGGCAAGACGATCATGGCGGGCCTCCTGGTGAAGGAGCTGATGATCCGCGGCGACGTCGAACGCTGCCTGGTTGTGGCACCGGGGGTGCTCGTCGAGCAGTGGCAGGACGAACTCCACGACAGGTTCGGCCTGCCCTTCGACATCCTGACGCGCGACCGCGTCGAGGCATCGCGCAACGCCAATCCGTTCGCCGAACACAACCTGCTCATCGCCCGTCTCGACATGCTCTCGCGGGATCTCGAGCTCCAGGCCAAGCTCCAGACAGCAAAGGAGTGGGACCTCGTCGTCTGCGACGAGGCGCACCGCATGTCCGCGAGCTTCTTCGGCGGCGAGGTGAAGTACACCAAGCGCCACCAGCTCGGTCAGCTTCTCGGCGGCATCGCCAGGCATTTCATGCTGATGACCGCCACGCCGCACAACGGCAAGGAAGAGGACTTCCAGCTATTCATGGCGCTGCTGGACGGCGACCGATTCGAGGGACGGTTCCGGGACGGCGTCCACCAGGCGGACGTCTCGGACCTCATGCGCCGGCTCACCAAGGAGGAACTGCTGCGCTTCGACGGGCGGCCGCTGTTCCCCGAGCGCCGCGCGGACACCGTGAAGTACGAGCTGTCGGACGCCGAAGCCGCCCTGTACGAAGAGGTGACGACCTACGTCCGGGACGAGATGAACCGCGCCGAGCGCTTCGCCGCCGAGGGCGACGACAAGCGCCGCCAGAACGTCGGCTTCGCCTTGCAGATTCTGCAGCGCCGGCTCGCGTCGTCGCCGGCCGCGATCCACGAGTCGCTGCGGCGCAGGCGCGAGCGGCTTGAGGCGCGCCTTGCAGAGGAACGGTTGACGAAGCGCGGCCGCGAAGCCCGCCTCGCCGCAGAGTCCTCGCTGCCCTCCTGGTCGGCCGACGACGAGGCCGACATCGAGGACGCGCCCGGCGACGAGGCGGAAGCCACCGAGGAGGCGATCCTCGATCGGGCAACCGCCGCCCGCACCATTGCGGAACTGGAGACCGAGATCGCGACCCTGAGCCGCCTGGAAGCGACGGCCCGGACGCTGCGGCGCGCGGGCAACGACGCGAAGTGGACCGAACTCAACAGCATCCTCGACCATCCCCTGATGACCGATGACGCAGGCAACCGCCGCAAGCTCATCGTCTTCACCGAACCCCGCGACACCCTGACCTATCTCGCCGAGCGCATCCGCTCGCGGCTCGGGCGCGACGAAGCGGTGGTCGTCATCCACGGCGGCGTTCGCCGCGAAGAGCGCCGCAAGGCCGTCGAAGCGTTCACCCACGACAAGGACGTGCTGGTGCTGGTCGCCAACGACGCCGCCGGCGAAGGCATCAACCTGCAGCGCGCCCACCTGATGGTCAACTACGACCTGCCGTGGAACCCGAACCGCCTGGAGCAGCGCTTCGGCCGCATTCACCGGATCGGGCAGACCGAGGTGTGCCATTGCTGGAACCTCGTCGCCGCCGACACCCGCGAGGGGGCGGTCTATTCGCGCCTGCTGGAGAAGATTGAGGTAGCGCGCGAGGCGCTCGGGGGACGGGTTTACGACGTGCTCGGGCGGCTGTTCGAGGCGCGGGCACTGGGCGACCTGCTGATGGAAGCCATCCGATACGGCGAGCAGCCCGAGGTGAAGGAACGCCTCGACCGTACGGTGGACAACGCCGGCGATCGCCAGCGCGTCCTCGACCTCCTCGCCGAGCGCGCCCTTGCGAGGGACGCGATGACAACGGCGGAAGTCGCACGGGTGCGCGAGGCGATGGAACGTGCCGAGGCGCAGCGCCTGCAGCCGTTCCACATCCAGTCGTTCTTCCTCGAGGCGTTCCGGCACCTCGGCGGGCGGCTGCATCGGCGCGAGGCGGGGCGCTGGGAAATCAGCCGCGTTCCGGGCCCCATCCGCGAGCGCGACCGCCTGATCGGCCGCGGCGCGCCGGTGCAGGAACGCTACGAGCGCATCTGCTTCGAGAAGGACCACATCGACCGGGTGCCGGTCGCGGCATTCGTCTGCCCCGGTCACCCGCTGCTCGACGCGACGATGGATCTCATCCTTGAACGCCACCGGGATCTCCTGAAGCAGGGTGCCGTGCTGGTGGACGACACCGGTGATGACGATGGGCTGCGCGTCCTCTTCTACCTCGAACATGCGGTGCAGGACGGCCAGGTGGACCGTCACGGGCGTCAGCGCGAGGTCTCGCGTCGCCTGCAGTTCGTGGAAGTGGACTCAAGCGGCAACGTCCGCGATGCTGGACCGGCGCCCTACCTGGACTACCGCCCCATCGCGGACGAGGAACGGTCCAGCGCCGCCGGCCTGCTCGACGCGCCCTGGCTATCCGCAGACATCGAAGACCGGGTGATCGGGCATGCCATCGCCGAGGTCGTGCCCCAGCACGTGGACGAGGTCCGCGGGCACAGGCTTCCGGAAATCGACAAGGTCGAGCGCGAGGTCACCGCGCGCCTGAAGAAGGAAATCAACCACTGGGACCACCGGGCGGAGGATCTGAAGGCACAGGAACGCGCCGGCCGGCACACGCGCCTGTCGGCCGGCCAGGCCGCGGCCAGAGCCAACGATCTCGCCGACAGGCTCAGACGCCGCTGCGGCGAACTCGCGCGCGAATGCGACATCTCCGCACTGCCGCCGACGGTGCGAGGCGGCGCCGTCGTGCTGTCGGCCGGCCTTCTCAAGCCCGATCCGCCGACAGGCGCCCCGGAGGAGGCTAGGCCAACCGCCGAGGCGCGCGCCGAGGTCGAGCGGATCGCGATGGAAGCGGTCGCCGCGGCGGAACGTGCGCTCGGCAACGAACCGAAGGACGTGAGCAAGGAGAACCGCGGCTACGACATCGAGTCGCGGGATCCGCGAAGCGGCGGCCTGCGGTTCATCGAGGTGAAAGGTCGGGCCGAGGGTCAGGACACCGTGACCGTCTCGCGCAACGAGATACTGACGGGCCTCAACACACCGGAGGCGTTCATCTTGGCAATCGTGGTGGTCGCGGGCGGGGAGGCGCAAGAGCCGAGCTACGTTCGGCGACCGTTTACGCGAGAGCCGGACTTCGGCGCCACCAGCGTGACCTACAAGCTGCGCGAACTGACCGACAGGGGAGAGTGCCCTTCATGATTTCAGTGGACCGCCGATCCTTGGGCGAACAAGGAACGACACCGGTGACCCGGCCGCGCAAGAAGCTCATCGAGGTCGCCATACCGCTCAAGGAGATCAACGAGGCGTCGGCGAAGGAAAAGTCCATCCGCCACGGGCACCCGTCGACGCTGCATCTGTGGTGGGCGCGACGGCCCCTCGCCGCCTGCCGCGCCGTGCTGTTCGCCCAGTTCGTGGACGACCCCTCGTCGGTGCCGGAAGAGTTCCCGGACGAGGCCGCGCAGGAGGCCGAACGCCAGCGGCTGTTCGGCATCATCCAGCGGCTGGTTCCGTGGAAGAACTCGAACGACGAGACTGTGCTGCGTGACGCGCGGCGCGAGATTGCGCGTTCTGTGGCGCGGGCGCGAGGCGAGGCGGCGCCCGTCGACGAAGAGATCGACGCATACCTCGCGGAAAAAGCGCCGCCCGTGGTGGATCCGTTCTGCGGCGGCGGGTCGATCCCGCTCGAGGCGCAGCGATTGGGGTTGCGGGCGCGCGGCTCCGACCTCAACCCGGTGGCGGTGCTCATCACCAAGGCGCTGGTGGAGATTCCGCCGCGATTTGCCGGGCGCGCGCCGGTCAATCCGGACGGGCGCGAGTCCCTTAGGGGTGGCGCCTGGGCGGGCCGCGGCGCCAGCGGGCTGGCGGAGGACGTGCGGTACTACGGACGGTGGATGCGCAACGAGGCGGAGAAGCGCATCGGGCATCTGTATCCGAAAATCGAGGTGACGCCCGAAATGGTTCGGGAGCGGCCGGACCTGAAGCCTTACGAGGGGCGCAGACTCACGGTGATTGCGTGGCTGTGGGCGAGGACCGTGGCGAGTCCGAACCCGGCGGTCCAAGGCGCGCATGTGCCGTTGGTGCGTTCTTTTGTTCTTTCGTCGAAGCGCGGCAACAGGGCGTGGGTGGAGCCCGTCAAGGAAATGGGATCTGGCTATCGCTTCAAGGTGCGCAGCGGATCGGGGTCGGCACCGAACGGCACCATTGGTCGCAGGGGTGGTCGATGCCTGCTCACCGGCGAACCTGTGCCGCTTCAGCACGTTCGCTCTGAGGGCCAAGCAGGGCGAATACGTGCTCGTCTGATGGCGATAGTGGCAGAGGGGACCCGCGGGCGGGTGTATCTCAATCCGACTGACGAAATGGAGCATTTCGCGCGTTCTGCTTCCCCGGATGACGGGCCGAACCGTCAGCTCCCTCACAACCCGCGCGACGTCAAGACGCCCATTTACGGTATGTCCTCGTTCGCCGATCTCTTCACCCGTCGCCAACTGGTGGCGCTGACCACCCTTTCGGACCTCGTTGGCGAGGCGCGGGAACTGGTGAGGCGCGACTGCCTCGCAGCAGCTGGCGCGCACTCAGGCGACGGGTTGCCGCTCGCCGAAGGTGGCAGCGGGGCGTGGGCCTACGCCGATGCGGTCGGCGCGTATCTGGGCCTCTGCGTAAGCAAGCTGAGCGACCTGTGCAACAGCCTTTGTGGTTGGGAACCAGCTGCTCAGTGTCCGAGGCACATGTTTGGGCGACAAGCCATACCGATGGTCTGGGATTTCGCGGAGGGCAATCCCCTCGGCGATCGGTCCGGTTCGTGGAGCGTCATCGTCGAAGGGGTCGTCAAGGCAATCGCGAAATCGCTTGAAATCGTCGAAGCAGATTGGTCAGGTGAAGCATCCCAAGCGGATGCTGCAACCCAGGCTCGCGTGAAGGATGCGGTCGTCTCAACCGATCCACCCTACTACGACAACATCAGCTACGCGGATCTGTCCGATTTCTTCTACATCTGGCTTCGACGAAGCCTACGAGCACTATTCCCCAGCATTGTCGCGACCATGGCTGCTCCGAAAGTGACCGAGTTGATAGCCTCGCCCCAGCGGCACGGCGGCCAACTCGCGGCTGATCGGTTCTTCGTCGAGGGTATGGAACGCGTGATCTCCCGCATTGGACAACAAGCACACGGCTCCTACCCAGTCGCCATCTACTATGCGTTCAAGCAGTCAGAGACTTCGGAGGATGGTGCTACCGCAAGTACTGGCTGGGAGACCTTTCTCAATGCGGTGATCCGTTCCGGTCTCGCAGTTAACGCGACATGGCCATTGAGAACCGAAAATAGCAGCCGGCTGCTGGGGTTGCGGAAGAACGTCCTCGCGTCCTCGATCGTCTTGGCTTGTCGACCTCGTCCATCGTGCGCGCCCTTTGCCTCTCGCGTCGAGTTCGTTGCCGCCCTCAACCGTGAACTGCCCGCGGCGATCCGTCGTCTGCAGGTGGGGAACATCGCTCCCGTCGATCTGGCGCAGGCCGTGATCGGCCCGGGCATGGCCGTCTTCTCCCGCTACGCCCAGGTGCTTGAAGCGAGCGGCGAGCCCATGCCTGTGCGCCAGGCGCTAATCGAGATCAACCGCGTGCTCGACGGCACGCTGACCGAGACGGAAGTCAACATGGATGCCGACACGCGCTTCTGCGTCGCCTGGTTCGAGCAGTACGGACTGGAAGAGCGTCCCTATGGGGAGGCGGAGGTCCTTTTCACGGCGAAGAACACGGCGTTCGACGGGCTCGACCGCGCGGGAGTGCTTGTAGGAGGCCGCGGCAAGGTGCGCCTGAAGCGCCGCGACGAACTGGAGCCTGACTGGGACCCCGCTACCGACAACCGCATCGCCGACTGGGAGTGCGTCCAGCACCTCGTACGCGCCATGACCGACGAGTCCGCCGACGGCGTGACCGAAGCGGCGCGCCTTGCCGTAGCCATGGGGCCGCGCCGCGCCGAGACCGCCCGCGCCCTCGCCTATCGTCTCCACGCCGTCTCCGGGCGCAGGGGCTGGAGCGCGGAAGCGCTGGCCTACAACATCCTCGCGTCGTCCTGGCCGCAGATTCAGGAGGCGGCCGCCCGGCTCGGCGCAGAGGAGCAGCCCCAGCTTCGCGTATGAAGGAGAACGCCATGGTGTCCAACTACCAGAACGTGACCGAGGGCCTGCGCATCCTCACCAGCGTGCTGGCGCCCTACGTCGCCGGCGAACTGCGCGCGCGCTTCGGCGACGACTGGTGGGACGAGGGCGTGCTGGGCGTGCTCTTCGAGCAGCAGAAGCGGGACCTCCCCGCCCGCGGCGACGACGGGGAACTCACCCGCAGCCTCGACGCCGCGCAGTGTCTGATCCTGATGGACGTACAGTGGAACGACTGGTTCCGGCGCAAGCTCGACCGCGAGCACCGCACCTGGGTCAAGGAACTCATCGCCACGCGCAACGGGTGGGCGCACAGCGGCCTCGTCGACACCGCGGACGAGGACGCCTGGCGTGCCCTCGACACCATGACGCGCCTGGTGGAGCAGATGGACTCGGAGGCGACGGAGCGCCTCAGGACGCTCGCGCGCACCGTGCGCTACGGCACGGAAGGCCCGTCCACCGATGCTGCGGAAGTTCGCGACGCCGCGCCGAGGAGGCTGGCGCAAGGAGGCGTGCTCACCGATGTCCCGCGCCAGGGCCTGCGACCGTGGCGGGAAATCGTGCAACCGCACCCCGATGTGGCCGCCGGCCGCTATCGGCAGGCGGAGTTCGCCGCGGACCTCTCTCAGGTCCACCGGGGGACGGCGGATGTCGAGTACCAGGACCCGGTCGAGTTCTTCGCCCGCACCTATCTGACCGAAGGCATGCGCGGACTGCTGGTGCAGGCGCTGCGGCGCGTCGGCGGCCAAGGCGGCGAACCCGTGATTCAACTCAAGACCGCCTTCGGCGGCGGCAAGACGCACTCGCTGCTCGCGCTCTTTCACCTGCTGCGCGGGCGTGTATCGCCGGCGCGGCTGCGCAACGTCGCGCCTTTGCTCGGCGAAGCAGGGATTCGCGCCGTTCCTCCGGTCCGGGTCGCGGTCATCGTCGGCACCGCACTCAACCCCGCGCGGGAACGCCGGCCGCCGGGCAAGGGGCTCGCCATCAAGACGCTCTGGGGCGAGATCGGCGCCCAGCTCGCCGAGCAGGCCGGCAACCCCAAGCTCTACGACCATGTGCGCGCGGCGGACCGCAAGAGCGTGCCTCCCGGCTCGGAGTCCCTGCGCGCGCTGTTCGACGCCTGCGGCCCCTGCCTGATCCTGATCGACGAACTGGTCGCCTATGCGCGCAAGATCCACGGCGTCGAAGGCCTCCCGGCAGGCACGTTCGACGCCGTTCAGACCTTCGTGCAGGAGCTGACGGAGGCGGTGCGGGCGAGCCGGGACACGGTGCTGGTGGCCACCATTCCGGAATCCGACATCGAAGTCGGCGGCGAGGCGGGCCAGGCGACGCTCGAACGCATCGAGCACACGTTCGGCCGCATGGAGGCGATCTGGAAGCCCGTGGGGTCGGAGGAGGGCTTCGAGGTGGTGCGGCGGCGGCTGTTCCTGCCGCTGGACGACACGACCGCCCGCGACGACGTCTGCCGCGCCTTCAGCATGCTCTACCGCGACGGCGCCGGTGAGTTTCCCTCCGAATGCCGCGAGACGCGCTATCTCGAACGGCTGCAGTCGTCCTATCCGATCCACCCCGAGCTCTTCGAGCGCCTCTACACCGACTGGTCGACGCTCGACCGGTTCCAGCGCACGCGCGGCGTGCTGCGCCTGATGGCGGCCGTGATCCACGACCTCTGGTCGCGCAGCGACGCGGGCCTCCTCATCATGCCGGGGTCCCTCGGCCTCGACTCGGTGAACGTGCGCGAGGAACTGACCCGCTACCTCCCGGAGGGCTGGACGTCGGTGCTCGAGAGCGACATCGACGGCCGCAACTCGGGCCCGTGGCGTGTCGACGGCGACAATCCGCGCTTCGGCCAGGCGGTGGCCGCGCGGCGCGTGGCGCGGTCGATCTTCCTCGGCAGCGCGCCGCATGTCGTCCAGCAGCAGGTGCGCGGCGTGGAGGACGTGCGGGTGCGGCTGGCGACGGTACAGCCCGGGGAACAGGTGTCCGTCTTCAACGACGCCCTGTCCCAGCTCTCCGATCGGCTGACGTACCTCTACCGCAAGGACCGCCGTTACTGGTACGACACGCGCCCGAACCTGCGCCGCACGGTGGAGGAGCGCGCGCTGCAGTTCCCGGAAGAGGACGTCGACGCCGAGATCGAGCGCCGCGTTCGCGAGGCCTCGCGGCGCGGCCGGGGCGACCTTCGCGGCGTGCACGTCTGCCCGCCCGAATCTGCCGATGTGCCGGACGAACCGCGGGCACGGCTGGTGGTGCTGCGACCGTCGGCCGTTCACCGGCGGGGCGCCGCGGACACGGCGGCGCTTGGCGCCTCGGCGGACATCCTGGAGAACCGGGGCGCCGCCCCGCGCCAGCACCGCAACATGCTCATGTTCCTGGCTTCCGATGACGAGGCCATGGACGGGCTCCGGCAGGAAGCGCGGCGCTTCCTCGCATGGCAATCCGTCGACCGGGACCGGGACGCGCTGAATCTCGACGCCAACCAGCGCCGGGAGGCCGCCGAAGGACGCAAGACGAGCGACGGCAATGTCGCGATTCGCTTCACCGAGACCTGGCGCTGGCTGCTGGTGCCGTCGCAGACCGTGTCCGGCGGGCAGCTGGGCGAGCTCGAGTTCGAGGCCATCGGGGCCGATGGCGGCGAGGACTCGATCGTCGCCCGCGCCGCGCGGCGGCTGCGTGCCGGAGATCACATCATCCCGGCATGGTCGCCGGCGCTTCTCAAGATGGAACTCGACCGCTGGTTCTGGCAAGACCGCGATCACGTCTCGGTCAAGGCGGTCTGGGAGGCGCTCTCCGCCTATTGCTACCTGCCGAGGCTTCTCGACGAGGGGGTCTTCGCCGAGACCGTTCGTACCGGCGTGGCGAGCGGCGACTACTTCGGCTTTGCGACGAGCGTCTCGGAGGACGGGCGCTACGAGGGCCTGACGCTCGGCGAGAACGTGATGGTGCTCGTCGACGCAGCCAGCGTACTGGTGAAGCCGGAAGCCGCACGCGCGCAGATTGCGGCGGCGCGGCCGACGCCGGGCAGCGAGGCGGGACAAGTCGAGGACGAACGCCAACCCTACGATGCGCGCCCTCCGCCGGAGAAGCGGCAGCCAACGGCGACCTTGCCCCGCCGGTTCTACGCCACTGTCGCGATCGATCCCGACCGCGCCGGCCGCGACATGGGAGACGTGGCCGAAGAGGTGCTCCAGAACCTGACCACATTGCCCGGGGCCAAGGTGCGCGTGACCGTGGAGATCGAGGGCCAGTTCCCCGACGGCGTTCCGGCCGACGTACAACGCGTTGTCGGCGAGAACTGCAGGACGATGCGGTTCAAGGCGCACGGGTTCGAGGAGGGATAGGGCGAATCGCCTGCCTCTGATTGGCGTAGAGCATGGGATTGGGAATAGCGACGTTTTTCGTCGCATTTGTGCGGGTTGGTCGGAGGATTGTGGGAATCGAGGTTGGTGCTGGTGAAGGAACGGGCCGCAGGGTGACGGGGGTCGTACGTATGCAAGGACCAAGAGCTGTCTCGGCCCGCATTGGAACGGGCGGACACTTTTCCAGAGGCGAGGATCGAGCGATGAAGTATGAGCTGCACTGGAAGTGCCTTCCCCTTGGAGCGACCCAGGGGCACGACAACTGGTACGACCCCTATCTGGGGTCAGGGGTCTACATGCTGGTCGCTGCGAGGACGGGCGGCTACTACGTCGGTCAGTCGGTCGACATCGGGCGGCGCGCCAGCACGTGAAGGACTGGTTCGAGCAGCCGCATGAAGGCTACTGGATCCCAGAGAACGCCGAGGACTTTCTGGAGAATCCTGTGTGTGCGTCCAGCGGCGAGCGCCTGACCCACGGGAAGGACCAGAGCGCAGAAGTGGCGGAGGAGCGGCGCCACATTCAGGGCCGCATCCTCAAGGCAACGTGGTTCTGCTTCGCGGAAGTGGACGGACTTCGTCCCTGGCATAGCCTGGAGAATGTGGAGTACGTGATTCAGCAGGGGCTGAAGCAACACGCTGGCATCTGCGGGGATGGCTACATCGGTGACACCGGCAGCGGCAGCCCCCGCGGGCAGCTTACGATCGTCTACCACTTCGGGCGCGCACTCCTGGCCGAGACCCTGCCGTCGAGGATCGGGTTTAATGACAGCGAGAGCTCGGTCGAGGTCATTGGCGAGGAGCCTGCGGGGAGGCACAATGCGATCGGTACGTAGGCAGCGGACTATCTCGTACTTGAAGGCCCGCTGGGGTGGGGCTCCGCAAAACGCGACTCTCCAGGGTGTCGTCGATGCTTCGCTAGCCGTCATGCCAAGCGTGAGGGACACACTTCTGGAATGCTTGGACGGCCATGCGGCTGTCTTCGATAGGCACATTGAGGAGCAGGAACCTACCCTCCTGCACATTGCGCAATGGTCCGATGGGGCAGAAATGTCCACGGTGCCGAACCCGGAGGACGTCGCTGAGCAGAGACTTCAGACACTCGGCCCGGACGACACGTATGATTTCCTGAACGGCGACGGAATGCTGCTGATTGCAGGTGATCATGCTCTGGTCATTGCGAGCAATGAGTTGCGCCCGCCAGCGCTTCGGCGGTATCTGAGGGATTTGATCCGCCACTGTGAGGAGTTGGACGGCGGACCGCCCAGCCAGAGCACCGGGTACGAGCTGACATACATGGAGGATCCCAACGTCGCGGCCCGGATAGGCAGGGAGGGGATTAAGAGCGTACGTCTGCATTTGGCGCGCTATCTGGGGCCGGCTGTCGACGATGTACCGACGAGTGCGCCTGTCACGTCATTCCAGCTGCTGGCAGCAGCTGTAGCCGAAGTGCCGGCAAGCAGAGATCGGGCACACATCCTAGGCGCACCGAACGTGTTCGTGGACGTGACACTCGGTATCCGGGCGAACCGATTGGGCCTTGAGCCTTCAGCGCTTAGGCAGGTGGCGGAGGACGCCTTACGCGACGCAGAGTACGAGGACGACGTTGAGTTGATAACTGGCCGCGGAAATTCGTACAGGAAAGGCCAGCTTGCGCTCTCGAAGAAGGTCAACTTGCCAGCCTACGGCAAGACCGTCCTGCACACCGCTGCCTGGGCAGCCATGCTAGAGTATTTTGTCGAGCTTGGCGGTGATGGGGCGCTCCAGTGAAGGCTTGGTGGACGCGGGCTCTCTGGGTGCTGTTCGGGTTCGCGTCCGGCGCGGCGTATCTGACTGTTGCGGAGAGCACGACAGATGAGGTGTGCCCTGACGAGGCAGCGATCCGAAGCATCCTGACCGCACTTGCCATTCTCACGGGATTCCTCATGGCGGCGGTGGCGTTCGTGGCCGCCGGCGACCCGCGGCGAGAGGGCCCCGTTACGGCGCGGTCACTCCGGCCAGTGCATGCCGTGACTCGGTTCCTGATCTTGCTCTACGCCTACCTCGTCACGATCGCCGTCTTGGTGGCGGCACTCTTGGTCAATAATGGCGTGCTGGCCGAGGTGGCCGTGGCCATGAGCATCGCGTGCTGGTGCTGGACGCTGTCCGTGCCTCTCTCACTGATGGACGTTATGGCTGAACGGCTGAGTGCGACGATTCTCGAGACTCGGCGACGCGAATATACGTCTTGGCTGTCTGACATGACGCATAGCAGCTGGAAGCGGTCGAAGGAACTTGGCGGGGAGTCAGAATGAGAAGGTGCGCCACTCGCAGCTATCGTACGGGAGAATTCACGGGACGGTGGTTCGACTTTGATCGGGCCAAACCCGTTGCGAGGAGATTGATACACCCCCTCGTGCACGATGACGAAGACCCGATTGAACTGCGCAAGACCGAGTTCGGGTCGTATGTGATCGCAACCGCGCCCTCCTTCGGCGATCCCAAGTACTTTGAGGTCAGCGTGGAGGAGGCGGCGGTTTGGTGCGTCCAATCCAACGTGGACAGTGACGATCTACCGCCTGACCTGACGCAGGCGCTCGACGAACTCAGAATCTGACGCGGATGGTTGGGGAGGAGGACCACGGGCGGAACCCCCGCAGCTTGGGCGATCTAGCAGTCGAGTAGCCATAGGCCGAAGGCGGCACGGATCGCGGGCTTCAGCGGCGGCAACGGGGCCGCACGTGCCGTGCCGAGGAGCAGGTGAGTAGCGTCGCACACGAGGTTAAGAGCGGTGGCGTCACGGCACTCGTCGCATTCGGGCGGAGGGCGGCACTCCAGCGTTGGTGCCGCGATGGGGCTCCTCGCAGATAGGGGATGTGACGCCGTCAGAGAAGGGGTGGAGCCATCGGGAACGCAAATTAGGATCGTTGTAAGGAAAGTGTAAGAGGCGTGCTTGATGCACTGGCCAGAGCCCGACTCTATCCGTAAAGTATTTTATTTAAAATCAACATAATACAATGAAAAGCAGGGTTCTGTCGAGCAAAGTCCCGTGCGAGTTGCGCAGCAACTCAACTCACCTTTCCCTAGGCGTCCTAGGCCAGATCAATGGGATGTCCGAGCATCATATTCGCCGGTAATCGTTCGCAACAGTGCCAAGCCTAGGGCTACGTGAGACCAGATGGGACATGGCGGCGTGACAGGACAGTCAGGACGTGCGCGCCGCGAATCAGGCGATTGGCGCGGCAATTGCTTTCGGGGAGTCCAGCAGGGCATCCTCGGCTCGCCTTGGCAGGGTTGCAACGTCCGCGTGCGACCGTGACCAATGAGCCGTTTGACTTGGACCCACACAAGCGTCGGGAGGTTCTCGCCATGCAGGTCCTGTCAGAGTCCGACCGGACGCCAGTCGCGCCGACCTGGACATCCGGTCGCGCTGGCGCGCAACCTGTCGCTGGGCCGTCGCCGCCCTAGGATTTGGTGGCCTAATTCCGGGTTGCGCGGTCCCCGCCACCGTCGAGGAACCAGACATGGGCGTGTACGCCTACGCCGCGGGACTGCAGCAGACCTGGTGGCTTCAGCAACAACTGTCGGGGCTCGCGTACCCGCTGCTGTCCGCCAATGCGGACACCTGCCCGGAACGGGCCGCGTCCTCCTCGGCCAATCGCCTCGGCATTCACTGGCTCACGCTCGCCGACATCGAGCGGGGAACGCCGAGAGCGGCCGCCGCCAGCATCGGCGTGTCGCACCTCCCGTATGTCGCTGCCGTTGCCTCGGGGTCGCCGGCGCATCGCGCCGGACTGCGGGCCGGGGACACGCTGCTTTCCATCGACGGCGCCGCCACGCCAAAGGCCGGCCGCGAGTACTACGTTCAGGTGACCATCATGGGCAGGACCGCGCCGGCCTACCGCCGCAAGGTGGACAGGATGTTTCGCGGCGCGATCCGTGGCCGCAGGCCTCTTGCCATCGAGTACCGTCGCGGCGAGGCGACGATGACGGGGAGGATCGAGGACGCCTTGCAGTGCGCTCCGGAGGTCCTGCTCATCGACGACGGCGCGGTCGCCTCGGTCTCCGCCCGCCTCGGCGGCGAGATACGCGTCTCCTCGGGCTTGCTGAACTTCGTGCAGTCCGATGCGGAGATACAGGCCGTCATCGCTCACGAACTCGCCCACATGCTCCAGGGCCACCACGGAAGGGCCATACGGAACCGGCTCATTGGGAGCACGGTCGCGGGGCTTGCGATGGCGCCGCTGCTGGTTCCGGTGGCATTGGTTGCCGCCGCCGATCCCGCTGTTGCCGATGCGGTCGACGTCGTCACCGATGTGGAACGGGCATCGGGTGACATGGACGAATGGGAAGGCCGCGAGCGCCGCTCCCTTTTTGGCCTGGCGGTCGCCGGGGCGGGCGAAGCCTTGGGTGGGCTGTTCGACCGGAAGCACGAGCACGAGGCCGACCATATGGCGCTGCATCTCCTCGAGCGGGCTGGCATAGACGGGGAAGAGGCGATCCGGTTCTGGGAACGGATCCCCTCAGGCTCCGCGATGGCGGAGTTGCACGGCCCGATTGATGCCGAACGGCTTGAGGCCATGAGGGCGACGCTGCGCGAGATCGCCGTCGGGCACGCCTCCGCTGAGCCCGTCGTGCCGGGTACGGGTCGGTAGCCACTCACCGGCACGACTGTCGTCACGGCGTCTGCGGCCGTGGGACCCGCGGCGGAGTCGGCGCGGTCGAGTGACGAAGTCCTTGCGTCTAGGGATGCGCGCGTCGCACTATAATCGAAGTAGAATCAATATCTTGATCGCCATCTGCAAACTCATGCGACGGCGTGCGGAGCAGGGTGCAGCAACTGCCAACGCGCCCGTCAAGGCGCGCAGGGACGGGACAATCCCGTCCCCTACATGGGCGGGCGTCGTCGAAATGGGTTGGAGCGGCGGAGTTGGCGCTCGTGGAAGCGGTCCGGGGAAAGCAGTTCGAGCAGCTCCGTGTCGGCGGGGGCAGCTTCGCCGACGATTTGGCTGGCGATGCACTCGGCGGCAAAGGGCGCCGTAACAGTGCCGTGCGAGCCATGGCCCAGGCTGAACCAGACGCGTTGCTGGGCGGCGTCCTGGCCGACGATGGGAAGGCGATCGGATGTGACTGCCCGGATGCCGTGGAAGCTGTCGATGGCGGGGCTTGGAACGGTCTTGGTCCAATCGGCGAGTCGCTTGGCGTTGGCGCGTTCTGCGTCGCCGGCAGGCCACGGACGGTATTCGTAGGTTCCGCCGACCCAGAGGCCGGTGGCTTCCGGGACGAAAGAACCGCGGCCCACGAGCGGCAGCGTGGGTGCGTGGGGAACGCGAAAGAGGTTCATCTGGCCGCGGATGCCGGTTAGCTCCAGATAGTCGAACTCGCCCGGGTTCGCGCCGGTGGCCAGCACTGTCGTCATGCCTTTGTCCGGCACCTGGCGGAGTTCGATTCGCGGGTGGTCGAGCAATGCGCGCACGCATTCGCCGCCGCTCACGGTGAGCGCGTCCGGGGTATGCAGCGCCACGTCGGGCACGCGTATGCCGGCGAGTCTCGACGCCGCTTCCGCAGACAGGAGGTGCACCCAATCCGCCGGCATGCCGCCGGCAACTCGGCGCAGCCTGTCGGCGTTTGCGTTGACCCCCGCGACTTGCAGCACACCGGTTTGGCGAGTTCCCCGCAGCCCCTTCAGCCGCTCGGACGAATACGCGAACGCTTGCGCCCGGAGTCGCGCTTGCGCAGAGGTGCCGGCGAGGAACCGCCCATGCAGCACTGCGGCGGGAACGGCAGACGCGCCGGCGGCGATGCCGGCGGGGTCCACCAGCGCTGCGTCCACGCCCTTTTCCGCCAACGCCCGTGCCGCGCACGCGCCGGCGAGGCCGGCGCCGAGTACGTTGACGCGCTCGGGTGCGGCAAACGCAATGCCAGCGCCGCGAAACACAGCGGCGGTGGAATGTCGCTTGTGCGGGCGCTGATCGACGCGTCGGGTCTCGAATCCCGCCGCCTCAAGACCGCGCCGTACCTGGCCGGCGGCCGTGAAGGTGGTGACCGTGGCGCCTGCCGCTGAACTCCGGGCCATGCTGTGGAAGAGTTCGGCGCGCCACAAGGCCGGGTTGCGGCTCGGGGCGAACCCATCGAGAAACCAGGCATCGACGCCGCATCGCTGCTGGCGGGCGAAGTCTTCGAGTCCCGGGGCCGCATCGCCATGCCAGACCGAGAGCTGGATTCGGCCGCCAGCAAAATGGCGTCGATGCCAGCCGGCCAACGCCGGCGGCCAAGAATGGAGCAACTCGACGGCGAGCGGGTAGTCGCGCCGCCACTCTGCCAGCGCCTTCTCGGCATCGTCGCGACGCAAGGGATGGCGCTCGAAGGAAACGAAATGCAGGCGGCGAGTCTTGGCGACTTGGGCGATGACGAGGAAGTTGAGACCGGTGCCGAAGCCAAGCTCTGCCACGGTGAAGAGCTCCGCCCCGCGGGCCCGCGTTTCGATGGCCGCCGGGCCGAGGAAGACTCGGAGCGTCTCCGCCGGACCGTCCGCATCGAAGTAGATGTCCTCGAAGACGGGCGAGACGGGCCGTCCGCCATCGAATTCGATGGCAGCAGGTTCTATGGCGAGAGCTTGGGACTCCGTTGCGCTTGCCTGAGGGCCTGCCATTGAGTCAGGGGCTAACCAGCCGGCGTGCCAACTTCCACCCCGCGGCTCGGCTCCTGCAACCACTCGCTCCAAGAGCCCGGATACAGCGCCGGTTCCTCGTGCCCGGCCAGGAGCATGGCAAGGATGTTGTGGGTGGCGGTGACGCCGGAGCCGCAGTAGCTCACCACATCGGCCTCGGCAAGGGACGCAAAGCGGGCGCCATCGCGACGAAACCTGCCGCGTTCGTCGAGGTTCTCCGAGCACGGAAACGAGAGCGCGCCCGGGATGTGGCCGGCCACGGGATCGATGGGTTCTTCCTTGCCGGCGTATCGCTCCGATGCGCGAGCGTCGATGAGCGTGAGGTCGGGGCTGCGGGCGATGGCGTCGGCATCGACCGTTCTGGTGAGCGGCGTTCGGGGCGCGAAGTTTGTTGGCTGCGCTTCCGGCACCCTGGAGGTCAGTGCGCCGCCGTGCTCCAGCCACGCCGCGAGACCCCCGTCGAGCACGGCCACCGCCGCGTGCCCCAGCCAGCGCGCCAGCCACCAGAACCGGCAGGCGAACATGCCCCCGGCGTCGTCATAGGCGATGAGCTGGGAGTCCGTCGTTGCCCCCCAGGCACGGAACCTCGCCACCAGTTGGTCGCGGTCCGGCAGCGGATGACGGCCTCGAACGCTGGGCGGCGCTGCCAGATCGCGATCGAGGTCGGCGAACCGGGCGCCTGGAATGTGTCCGCCGGCATAGGCGGCGGAGCCGTATTCGGCCTCGGTGAGGGAGTGGCGGCAGTCGAAGCAGATCCAGCGCGGATCACCGGCATGTATCGCCAGCGTTTGGGCATCGATGAGCGTGCCTGACATGCGACGATCTTAACGCTTGTCTTCCCTTCAAGGGCCCGGCTGTCGCGGAAGTGGGGCAGGATGGCCTCCTTGCGATACGCGATGTTTCAAGGCGGAAACGCCGGCTTTCAAACGGATACGGTTTGAGGATAAAGCGTCCTTGCAATTCGCCTTGCACCTGTGACAATGCGGCTTGGGTTCGGGCGATCGTCCGGCGACCGCAAGGCTTACATCAGGCGTTCTGGGTGAACTTGCCAAACCAAGGGGAGAATCGGATTTGAACGTGCTCGACTGGTGGTACGGTGCCATCGGCTTGTCCATTCCGGCGGCCATCCTGTTCACCTTGGCGATGACACACGTGACCATCGTCGCGGTCACCGTCTATCTGCATCGGTGTTCGGCGCATCGGGCCGTGGACTTGCACCCCGCCTTGCAGATCTTCTTTCGTGTGTGGCTTTGGCTCACCACCGGGATGGTCACCAAGGAATGGACGGCCATCCATCGCAAGCACCATGCCACCTGCGAGACCGACGACGACCCGCACAGCCCACAGATCAGTGGCCTTGGCGAAATCCTGTTCAAGGGCACCGAGTATTACCGTGCCGCCAACACCCCCGAGACGCTGGCGAAGTATGGCAAGGGCACGCCCGACGACTGGCTCGAGCGCAACGTCTTCAGCCGTTTCAGCACAACCGGCGTCGTGCTCATGCTGCTGCTTGACATCGCGCTGTTCGGCACAGTGGGCATCGTCGTCTGGGCCGTGCAGATGATGTGGATTCCGTTCTTCGGCGCCGGGGTGATCAACGGCGTCGGCCACTATCTCGGCTACCGCAATTACGAATGCCCGGATGCGGCGCGCAACATCGTCCCGTGGGGACTCCTCATCGGCGGCGAGGAACTGCACAACAACCACCACACCTATCCCAATTCGGCGCGCTTCTCCACGAAGCCGTGGGAAATCGACGTCGGCTGGATGTACATCAGGCTCTTCGCCATGCTCGGCCTGGCCAAGCCGCTCTACACGGGGCCGGTGGCGACGCGTGTCGCCGGCAAGTCGCACATCGACATGGACACGGCTTGGGCAGTCGTCAACGATCGCTTCCGCATCATGGCGCGCTACGCCGAGACGGTTGTGAAGCCGCTCGCAGAGGTGGAAATCGGCCGCGGTGACGCGGCTGCGCGCCGGATGGTGCGACGTGCCCGCAACGTGCTCTGTCGTGCCGAACGGATCATCCGCGACCGCGACCGGCGCGATATCGACGCCATCACCGCGTCGAGCGCGGTGCTGAAGACGATCTACGAGAAGCGGCTCGAACTCACTGAACTCTGGAACCGCCGCAACGGCGACGAACTGCTGCAAGGGTTCGGCAAATGGTGCGCCGAGGCGGAGGCCACGGGCATCAAGGCGCTAAGGGACTTTGTCGTTTACCTGCGCTCCTACTCCGTACCCGTGCCGGCCTAAGCGCTCCATTCCCGCAAGCACTCGCTCCCACTCTCTGCAGGGAGCGTCACATACGCTCCACGGTCTCGATGCCGAGCAGGCTGAGGCCCGTGCGGATGCCATCCGCCGTGCTCCGGCACAGCAGCAGCCTTGAATTGCGCGCCGGGCCTTCCTCCAGCACCGGACAGTTTTCGTAGAAGCGCATGAAGGCGGAGGCGAGACCGTAGAGCCAGGCACAGAGGAAGTGCGGCATGGCCTGGGCGGCCACCTGCTCGAGCGTTTCCTGCCGGCGGGCAAGCGTCAGCGCCAGCATGTGTTCTTCGGGCGTGTCGATGGTGGGCGTGCCCGTCAGGGATTCGGCGTCTACACCGCCGCGACGGAACAGGCTTTGGATGCGGGCGTAGGCGTATTGCAGGTAAGGGGCGGTGTTGCCGTCGAAGGACAGCATGGCCTGCCAGTCGAACACGTAGTCGCTGGTGCGGTTCTTCGACAGATCCGCGTACTTGACCGCACCTATGCCCACCACCCTTGCCACCCGAGCCTGCTGGTCCGGCGTCAGGTACGGGCTCTTGTCCGCCACCACCTCGCGGGCCCGAGCGATGGCCTCCTGCAGTAGATCCGTGAGGCGCATCACGTTGCCGTCTCGCGTCGCGAAGGGGCGCCCACCGGGGCCCTGCATCACTCCGAATGGATGGTGTTCGAGCGAGGCATTGCCGTCGTAGCCGGCCTCTCTGCATACGGCAAACAGTTGCCGGAAGTGCAGGGTCTGGCGGGCATCCACCACATACAGCACGCGATCCGCTGCCAGTTCGCGCACGCGGTGGCGAACGGCGGCGAGGTCCGTGGAGTGATAAAGGTAGCCGCCGTCGGATTTGCGTACGATCACTGGCGTAATCTCGCCGTCCCGCCCCCGGAACTCGTCGAGAAAGACGCACAGCGCCCCGGCGTCTTCGGTGACGAGTCCGGCTTCGCTCAGCTCTTCCACCACGGCGTCGAGGTCGTCGTTGTAAGCGCTCTCGCCACGCACGTCGGCAGGGGTCAGGCTGACTCCAAGTAGGTCATACACCTCCTGACAGTGCGACATGGAGATGTCGATGTAGCGCTGCCAGATGGCGCCCACCTCGTCGTCGCCCTGCTGCAGGCGCACCACCACGTCGCGGGCACGCTCGGCGAACGCCTCGTCTTCCGCGAAGCGCCGCCTTGCCTCCTGATAGAAGCGTTCCAGGTCCTTGAGTTCCTCGCGACCGGCATCCCCGGCGCGTTCCACGTCCTCGAGGTGCGCCACCAACATGCCGAAGCCGGTGCCCCAGTCGCCGACATGGTTCTGGCGCATGACTTCGTAGCCAAGAGCTTCCAGCGTGCGTGCCAGGGCATCGCCAATGATGGTGCTGCGAAGATGGCCGACGTGCATCTCCTTGGCGAGGTTGGGGTGCGAATAGTCGATGACGATGCGCTGGCCAGTGCCGGTTCGCTCTATGCCCGCGTCTTCGGCAAGAAGCTCGCCCAGGAAGGTGTCCGCCAGCGTGAAACTGATGAAGCCGGGTCCGGTAACCGAGCAGGTGGCGATACCGCGCAAGGCCATCGCGTCCACGGCGCGCTGCGCCAGCTCGCGGGGGTTGGTCTTCATGCGCTTCGCGGCGCCGAGGGCACCGTTGGCTTGATAGTCGCCGAATTCCGGGCGCGTGGCTGGCCCGACGATGGCCGCGGTTCCGCGTGGGCAGCCGGCGGCTTCGAGTGCCGCCTCGGCCTTTGCGCTCAGTAACTCCCGGACGTTCACGGGTCAATCCCCTGTGACATCCTCCGCCTGCCAGCCCTTGGGGCTTTCCACCGCCACGAAGCTGACGTTCTGGCCGTCCCTGAGGCCCGGCCGGCGATCGCCACCGTCTGCGCGGATGGAGCGGTAGTGGACGAAGATCTCGCCGCCCGAGTCGCGGATGATGAAGCCGAAGCCCTTGCTGCGATTGAACCACTTGACGGTGCCGGTCTCGCGCTCTGCGTCGGGCGGAATGTCCGGTGCGAAGGACGACCTCCGTCGGTCTGGTTGGGCGCGGCGACGGCGGCCGGCGGTGGCGTCGGCCGCAACGGCTGTGACACGGGCACGGAACTTCGCTGCCACCAAGCCGGTGCCGGCGGCAGCGAGCCAGACAAGGACAAGCAGGGCAAGGACATTTTCGGCCAGAAACGACGCGTAAATGGCGGTGGCGGCGGCGGCAAACAGCGCCCCGACGACGAGGGCAACGAGAGTAGGTTTCATGGCGGTGAATCGCGCAACGCAAAGGCGGCGCATCATACTCCCAACTAGATTCCATGAGTGGGGCCGATGCTCGCGGTCTTCTTGCGTTGCCGAGGGCGTCGTAGGGGCGGGGCTTGTCGCCTACGAGGCGTTAGTCGAAGCACAGCAGTTCGCGCAAGCGAAATGCCAAACGCGCCCGCACATACCTCAAAGCTGACGCGAAGTGGCCGTTGGGGGCGCCTACTCGATGCGACGAACGTGTTGCAGCACGATGTGGGTGAGGGGTACGTCGGCCATGCCGTTCCGGGTGCCGGTGTCGGTCAGCTCGATATCTTCCGCGACATCGAAGCCGGCCACTAGTTGGCCGAACACCGTGTAGCCAGGTGCTTCGGCAGTGGGGTCGAGGTGCTGGTTGTCGAACATATTGATGTAGAACTGCGCGCCGGCGGAGTTCGGGTCCGCATGGCGCGCCATGGCCACGCTCCAGCGACGGTTGGCGAGGCCATTGCCCGATTCGTTCACCACCTGCCGGGGCGGCGTGCGGTATTCGAGCGCGCCATCGTAGCCGCCGGTCTGGATCATGAAGCCGGCGATGACGCGATGGAACACCAGGCCCTCGTAGAAGCCGGACTCTACGAGATCGAGGAAGTTGGCGACGCTGGCGGGAGCCTTGTCCGGGTAGAGCTCGATGGTGAGCTCGCCGGCGGTAGTGGTGAGCGTGACGCGGGGCGGTGCCTTTTGGCTCGTCTCCTCGGCCGTTGCGGCCGCATTCGCCAAGCCCATCGCCAACACCAGCGATCCGCCGAGGGCACGGACAACAGCACGTCGATTCACCTTCCTAGCTCCTTGAGATAGCGGTGCACGGTTTGCACCATGCCGAATTCGAGCGCATCGGCGGTGAGCGCGTGGCCGATGGACACCTCCGCAATGTCGCCGATGGCGACGAAGGCGCGCAGGTTCGCTAGATCAAGGTCGTGACCGGCGTTCACTCCAAGGCCGATGTCCGTGGCGTGGCGAGCGGCATCGCCATAGCGCGACAGCGATGTCTTGGCGGCCGCGGTGTCGAGCCCCGCGGCGTTGACGACGTCGGCGTACGGGCCCGTGTAAAGCTCGATGCGGTCGGCGCCTACATCGCGCGCCCGCTCGATTTGAGCGCGCACGGGGTCCATGAACAAGGACACGCGCACGCCCATCGACTTGAGTTCGGCAATGGTCTCGCGCACGCGGGCGAATGTCTCTGCGCCGGCAAGGTCCCAGCCGTGGTCGGAGGTGAGTTGATCGTCCGCGTCGGGCACCAGCGTGCATTGATCGGGCCGCGCTTGCCGCACCAACGAAAGAAAGCCGGGGTAGCCGTCCCGTTCCCCGGCAGCGGGATTGCCCTCGATGTTGTACTCGATGCCGGCCGCGGCCCGCACGACCTGCGCCAAGGCCGGAACGTCGTCCGCGCGGATGTGGCGCTGGTCCGGGCGCGGATGTACCGTGATCCCATCGACGCCGGCGACGATCAGCTTGCGGGCGAAATCGCATACGTCCGGTCGCCCCGGGACCCCGGGCTCGAAACGCGCGTTGCGCAGCCACGCGATCTTGTTGACGTTGACGGAAAGCGCCGTCATTGCCACGCGTCCCGACGCTGCGGTCGCGACTTGATGAGCACTCCGAGCACGATGCCGACCAGCATCAAGCCACCGCCGATCAGCATCCAGCGAAGCTGGCGATCGTCTTCAAGATCGGCGTTGAGTACCCTGAGTGCCGCGAGTTCGTCCTCGGTGCGCCGCTGCGCGGCCACGAGTTCGGCTCGCTCGGCTTCCCATTGCTCCTGCGCTGCTTGCGTGGTGCGGTCCGGAGCCCCTGCCTCCTCAGGCGTTTCGATCTCCCCTGGAACGTCGACGCGCGGCACCGGTGTTTCCCCTTGGCGAGCGTCCTCGGCCTCCTGTGCCCACGTCGGCAGAGCCGCCGCGGCCAGTAGCAAGGCAGCAACACCAAGCCAGGGGCTCTGCAACCGTCGCATCAACCCGGCGGTTCCGTCGCGTTGCCTGCCTCCTCTTGGGAGTCGGAGAACTCACCGCGCGCTGCAAGCCAGCCGCCTGTCGCCAGCACCAGTATCACCGGGATGGCGATCACGGACGCCAGTCTGTATGTGACCCAAGCCTGCTCGCTGAACTTGTGCGCCACATAGAGGTTCAGGCAACCGAAGAGCATGAAGCCGACGGCCCAGATCCAAGTGAAGTCGCGCCAGCCATCCTTCGACAGCTTCATGGCGCCGCCCAGGTTACGCTCGACGAAGTCGCCCTTGCCTACAAAGCGGCTGCCGATGAGGGCAAGACCCATGATCCAGCCGACGATGGTGGGCTTCCACTGGATGAAGATCGGATTCCTGAGCAGCAGTGTGGCGGTGCCGACCACCATTGCCAGCCAGAACACGAGCCACATTTGCGGCGTGATGGGCCATTTCCGCAGCCGATAGAACAGAAGCTGCACGGCCACTGCCACCATGAGCGCCCCGGTGGCCGCGTAGAAGCCCGCCAGAAAATAGGCCGCGCCGAACACCACCACGGGCGCGAGTTCAAATGCCTGCTTCATGTCGGCGCCGTCGTCTCCTCGCGTGTTCCCGCTTTCGACTTGCCAAGGGATGCGTTTTTCGTTCCGGCAAGCGATCATAAGCGAAACTGCATACGTAACAACGGAGTTGCACCACCTTGAGTCAGTTCCTCGCCGTTCATCCGGAACATCCGCAGCCCCGGCTGGTGAAACGTGCAGCCGAGATTCTGGCCGGCGGCGGCGTCATCGCCTACCCCACCGATTCCACCTACGCACTCGGGTGTCAGGTTGGCGACAAGACTGCGGTGGAGCGCATCTGCCGCATCCGCCGGCTTGAGCGGGATCACCTTTTCACCCTCGTATGTCACGACCTTTCGCACCTTGCCACCTATGCGCGGGTGGACAACACCAGTTTCCGCTTCATCCGCCACCACATTCCGGGGCCTTACACGTTCCTGCTCCGCGCAACCCGCGAGGCTCCGCGGCGACTCGTGCATCCACGTCGCCGCACCATCGGCCTGCGGGTGCCCGAAAGCGCCATCGTCCGAGCGCTGATCGAGACCCATGAAGGCCCGCTCATCTCCACGAGCCTGCTGCTTCCGGGCGACGAAGCGCCGCTGACCAATGCCGACAGCATCCGCGAGCGGCTCGAACGGGATGTGGACGCCATCATCGACGGTGGCCATTGCGGGGTCGTGCCAACGACCGTGGTGGACCTCACCGAAGGCGACGTGAAGGTAGTGCGGGAGGGCCTCGGCGAACTAACGTAAATGGCGTGCAGCAACGGGTCGCAGACTCCTAGCGCCGCCAAGTCTCTGGGGCCTATAATCCCGCTAACCCGTTAGGCGAACCTCGAACTTGACAAGCACCGACGCCAACCAGCGCGTTTTATCGGGAATGCGTCCAACGGGGCGGATGCACATTGCCAACTACCACGGGGCGCTCAAGAACTGGGTGCGCCTGCAGCACGAGTACGAGTGCTTCTTCTTCGTCGCCGACTTCCACGCCCTGACGACGCACTACCAGGACCCGCAGGACATCGAGCAGGCCACCTTCGACATGGTGGTGGACTGGCTCGCCGCCGGTCTTAGCCCCTCTGCCTGCACGATGTTCGTGCAGAGCAAGGTGCCCGAACATGCCGAGCTTCATCTCCTGCTGTCGATGATCACCCCGGTGAGCTGGCTGGAACGGGTGCCGAGCTACAAGGATCAGCAGGCGAAGCTGAACGACCGCGACCTCTCCACCTACGGCTTCCTCGGCTACCCGGTGCTGATGAGCACAGACATCCTCATGTACCGCGCCGGCAACGTGCCGGTGGGCGTCGATCAAGCCGCCCATGTCGAGATCACGCGAGAGATCGCCCGCCGCTTCAATCACATCTTCGGCCGCGAGCCGCAGTTCGAGGAGAACGCCGAGGAAGCGGTGAAGAAGATGGGGCGTCGTGCCTCGCGCCTCTACCGCAGCGCGCGTCGCGATTACCTCGAACGCGGCGACGAGGAAGCGCTAGAACGCGCGCGGGCCCTGCTCGCCGAGCAGCAGAACCTCTCCATCGGCGACCGCGAGCGACTGTTCGGCTACCTCGAAGGCAGCGGCCGCATCATCCTGCCAGAGCCGCAGGTATTGCTGACCGACACGCCCAACGTGCCGGGGCTTGACGGCGAGAAGATGTCCAAGTCCTACGACAACGTGATCCGGATGCGAGAGGCGCCCGACGTGGTGGAGAAGCAGGTTCTCACCATGCGCACGGACCCCGCCCGGGTACGCCGCGACGATCCGGGCGATCCGGACAAATGCCCGGTGTACGCCCTGCACGAGGTCTATTCAGACGCCGAGGTGAAGACGTGGGCAGCCCACGGCTGCCGCAACGCCAGCATCGGCTGCGTGGACTGCAAGCGTCCGCTGATCGATGCCATCAACACCGAGCAGGCGCCGTTCATCGAACGGGCGGAACAGTTCGAGAACAACCCCGATCAAGTGCGAGCGATCTTGCTCGACGGTTCTGAGGAAGCGCGGGATCACGCCCGCCAGACATTGGAAGAGGTGAAGGCAGCCGTTGGAATCAGCTACCGCTGACGGCCTTTCGGGTATCGCCGCCTCGGCGGCGATGCCAGACAGGCCGGCAGCCTTCGGCGCGAGCGAACGCGAGCCCGAAGGCCAGCAGTTGCGAACGCAACTGCCGACGCGCTCGCAAGAGCGCGCTGACGCCGCGGGAACGGCGATGTCCGCTGCCGGTGCGCCCGTCGCGCCGGGCGCGGCAACCACCGCCGAAAACCGGGGCCGGGTGGTGGCCATCGTCCGAGGGCAAGCGCTGACCAAGCTCCCGGAAGATCTTTACATCCCGCCCGATGCGTTGGCTGTGATCCTCGCAACCTTCGAGGGTCCGCTAGACCTCTTGCTCTACCTGATCCGCCGCCAGAATCTCGACATTCTGGAGATCAGCGTGTCGGCGGTGACGGACCAGTACATGCGCTATATCGAGCTGATGACGGCGCTCGAACTCGACCTCGCCGGGGAATACCTGTTGATGGCCGCGACGCTCGCGGAGATCAAGGCGCGCTTGGTGCTGCCGCGGCCAGCAAATGCCGACGACGAGGAGGAAGACCCGCGCGCCGAACTGGTCCGACGCCTGCGCGAATACGAGCGCTTCAAGGCGGCGGCGCAAAAGCTCGACGACCTGCCGCGCGTGGAGCGCGACGTACACCCGGCGCGGGCCGCCCGCCCACGCCTGGTGGCAGAGCGAGCCGAGCCGGACGTTACCCTCGCCGAACTCCTCGCGGCCTTTGCCGATGCGATGCACAGGGCAGAGCTCCATCGTCACCACGAGATTGCGAGAGAGCCGCTGTCGGTGCGGGCACGTATGACCGAAGTCTTGGCTCGCCTCGGCGATGCGTCTTCTTTCGTCGCGTTCACGCACCTCCTGAATCCCACCGAAGGCCGTCACGGCCTTGTCGTGACCTTCCTCGCACTGATGCAACTGCTGCAGGACGGCCTGATCGAACTGGTGCAGGCTCGCGCCTACGCCCCCATTCACATCCGCGCCCAAGGAGAGATGCACGAACGACGGGACCGTTCCCTTGCCCCAGCGACGTCCTGAACAACCATATGGAGACACGGACACTTAAGATGAATGCTGGCCACATCCGAAAGGTGCTCGAAGCCGCCCTGCTGGCGGCGGACTCCCCGCTCTCCGAGAATCGCCTCGCCAGTCTCTTCCTGGACGGTGAACTCCCGCCGGACGATCCCAAGGCCGCCATCCGCGCCACCTTGGCGCACATCGCTGCCGAGAACTCCGGGCGCGGCTTCGAACTCGTGCAGGTGGCAAGCGGCTGGCGCTTCCAGATTCCGCAGGACCTCGCGCCGTGGGTGGGAAGGCTGTGGCACGAGCCCCCGCCGCGCTACTCCCGGGCTCTGCTCGAAACCCTTGCCCTCGTCGCCTATCGCCAGCCGGCAACCCGAGGCGACATTGAGTCGGTGCGCGGCGTGGGCGTGAGCGCAAGCATCATGCGCACGCTCCTGGAACGCGGTTGGATTCGCGCCGTCGGCCAACGCGACACTCCGGGCCGCCCCACCCTCTACGGCACCACGCGCGCCTTCCTCGACTACTTCAACCTCCGCCACCTCGACGACCTGCCACCCCTCGACGAACTGCCGGGCCTGCTGGACGAAACCGGCGCAGGTGAGTTCGCGGAAGTGGAGGAGGCGCTCGCTCAAGAGGAAGACGGGGCGAACGACGCCCCGCTCGAAGTCGAACCTTTGGCACCGGCCGCCGCCGGCTGATTGGTAAGGAGCGGCAACCCTCTGGAAGGGGGGTGCCCCGCCGCGAAGCGCGGGACCGGCTTCAAGTCGAAGGCGGCAGTTCGCGCCAGCGAACTGCCGACGCGCCCTTCAGCGCGCGCAAGCTGGGTTCCTCCGGCCTTCGGGCCGCGCCTTCCTTGCCATACACTCGCGCCATGTCCGAGAAGCTGCAAAAGGCGCTCGCGGACCGCGGCCTTGGTTCCCGGCGCGAGATGGAACGCTGGATTCAAGCCGGGCGGGTTGCGGTGAACGGCGAGACCGCGACGATCGGTGCCCGGGTGGACGGGAACGACCGCATCGTCGTGGACGGCGAACCGGTAGCAGAGGCACCTTCCACGCATTGCCGGGTCCTCGTGCTCAACAAGCCCGAAGGCGTGATCGTCACCCGCCGCGATCCCAAGGGCCGCCCGTCGGTCTTCGACGACCTGCCCCCGCTCACCGGTGGCCGCTGGATCAACGTCGGCCGTCTCGACATCAACACTGGTGGGCTCCTGCTCTTGACCAACAGCGGCGCCCTGGCCAACCGCCTCATGCACCCAAGCACCGGCATCGACCGCGAATACGCCGTCCGCGTCAACGGCCTCCTCGAGGACGAAGCGCTAGAGCGCCTCCGCACGGGCATCGTCACCGACGCCCGCGCCGAACGCTTCTCCGACATCCGCTACTACAACGGCAGCGGCAGCAACCACTGGTACCACGTCGTTCTCATGGAGGGTCGCAACCACGAAGTCCGTCGCCTCTTCGCCGCCGAGGGTGTCCGAGTTACTCGCTTGAAACGTGTCCGTTATGGGCCCGTCGCCCTCCCGTCGTGGCTCAAGCGAGGCCAGCGCACCGAGATGAACTCCACCGACACGGCCACCCTGCACCGCCTCCTGGGCCTTCAGCCCCCCAGCTCCCGCCGCCGTCCCAACCAAACCCGCTCCGTTCTGATCCCGTATCCGTCGCTTGCAACAAGGGCGGCAGGCGTCTCGGCTGGAAGTGCGTCATCGGGCTGACGGTCGGTTGGTTTGCTGGCATGCTGTTCGGAACTACGGTTGTTTGGGAGTCGGGTGCTTGGATGCCACACCTGTTGGCTCGGCATTGCACGAAGGCGTTGCGGCAGAGCTAGGGTTCATTCCGCCATCGCAAGCCGGCAGTGGGGTGCACCGCGTCGATTTGCGCACGCGTGCATACGGACTCGGGCGGCTTGAGTGGAGCGAGGTTGCCGTGGCGAGCGCCCGTGGGGTGACGGGGCTTGGAATCGACAGCAGCGGCTTTGCGCTTCTGTTGAGCCCAAGCGCCGTCACGGACTTCTACGACTGCGGCAGCGTGATGGCGACCTACTACGCGGAATGCAAAGCCACGGCGCGGGAACTGACCGGTGCGCGCATCACCTACACGTTCGACCACATCATCCGTGAGCCTGGCCTGCAGTACTCGGGTGGGGGCATCGACGGGACGCAACGCCGGTCCGGTGTCGAGCGAGGTGGTGGCTACATCGGCGGCGTGCATATGGACTACACCGACAACACGACCTGGGATCGCTATCTGGCGCTACATGGCGAACGTGTTCCGGAGGATGCGGAAGGCGCTTGCGTGCTCAACTTCTGGCGGCCGCTCAGCGCGACGGCAGACGACCATCCACTGGCGGTTTGCGACGCGCGCACGGTTCGCGCCGAAGACCTTCAGGAGTCTGTCATCTACGGCTATGGCGCCGAGAACTACAGTTGGCACGACATCGGCATCGAGACCTTCAGCGTCGCCCACTCGCACCGCCACCGGTGGTACTACGTTCCCGGCATGACCCCGGAGGAAGTGCTGGTCATCAAGTCGTACGACTCCGAGGGGGTGATCGGCAGAGCCTGCCCGCACGCATCGTTCGCCCATTCCAATCCGACCGGCGAGCCACGACGGAGCATCGAACTGCGGGTGCTTTGCTTCCTGTAGTGCATATCCCGTGTACTGTTAACGCGTTACGAGATCTGTTCCATACGAGGGGACGGGCTTGTCCCGTCCCCTACGGCGCCTCGAGCTACTTCGCTGCCAGTTCTCGATACACCCGTGCGTAGCGCTCGCCCATCAACTCGCCGGTGAACTCCTGGTCGAATCGCCTGCGTGCCCGCGCTCCCATGGCCCGCGCCGTGGCGGGGTCGGCATGCAGGCGATCCATCGCCTCGCGCAGTGCCGGGGGTGATCCAGGGGTGACCACGAGCCCCGTCTTGCCGTGCAGGTTGACGTAGCTTGTGCCAGTGCCCTGTTCGGTGGAAATCATCGGGCGGCCCTGCATGGCCGCTTCAAGCAGCGTCACGCCGAAGGCCTCGGAGCGCATGGCGGACGGGAACACGAGGGCGCGGCAGAGGCGCAGGAGTGCGATCTTGGTTTCGTCGCTGACGCGGCCGGCGAAGGTCACGTTGTCGAGGCCCAGGCGCGTCGCTTGGCGGCGGAGCGCCGGCCCCTCGGGCCCTTCCCCGGCGATCACGGCGCGAAGCGGTGCGCCTCGCATGGCGTCGAGCAGCACGTGGACACTCTTGTAGTAGCGCAGCACGCCGACGTAGAGGAAGAACCCACTGCCGAACTGGGCGCGTGTCGCCGCCAGACAATCTTCGTCCACGTCGGGATAGGAACTCGGCGTAAGGCCAATCGGAATGACGTCCACCTTGCTCTTGAGGCGCGCGAGCACCGGCGAGGAGGCGAGATAGTGCGGCGAAGTGCAAACGATGCGCTCCACCGCGCCCAGAAAGCGGTTCATCAGCGGCCGATAGACGGGTTCAAGCAGGCGCTGTCGGACGATGTCGGAGTGATAGGTGAGCACCGCCGGCCGCTGTACGCCGACGCCGAAATGAAGCATGTCGGCGAACGGCCACGGGAAGTGGTAGTGAACCACATCGGCCATGCGCACCATGCGGCGCATGGCCGCCGGTGCCGCCAGCGACATCGTGCAGGAGGCCACTTCCGCATGGCGTCGCACCCGATGCACCTCGGCCTCCTCGCGCTCGAGCGTGGCCGGCTGCGCGCCTGGGCTCAGGGCAAGTACGCGGCTTTGCACCCCACAAGGCTGGGTGTTGAGGCAAATTTGCCGAATGGTTTCCTCGACGCCGCCTTGGGTGTCTGGAAAGTAGGTGCGGTAGGCGTGCAGAACGCGCATGGACTCAAGCCGGTGAAGCGAGGGCAAAGGATACCCGTCCCGTAGAATGCGCCATTGGCGCGCCCCAACGGGCGCTTGTGGCGATGTGAACGATCCGATGGCCCCTGCCCTCATTCCCGTGATACTGGCTGGCGGCGCCGGGGTGCGGCTGTGGCCGCTGTCGCGGGCGGCGCATCCCAAGCCGTTCCTGCGGCTGTTGGGCGATCGGTCGTTGTTCCGGCAGGCGCTCGATCGGATTCGTGCGCTCGGCCACGCCGGAGTCGGGGCGAGGTCGCCGTGGGTCGTCTGCAACGAGTTACACCGATTCCTCGTTGGGCAGGAGTGTGGCGACGCCGACATCGTGCCGGGGCCGATCCTGTTGGAGCCTGAACCTCGCAACACCGCGCCGGCGGTGGCGCTCGCTGCATTGCACGCCATTCGGGGCGGGGAGGATCCGCTCCTGCTGGTGCTGCCGGCAGACCATCACATCGGCGACGAAGACGCCTTTGCGGACGCCGTGCACAAAGCGTTGCCACGAGCATCGGCGGGCGGTCTCGTGACGTTCGGCGTGACGCCGACCGCTGCCCAGACGGGCTATGGCTACATCCGTGCGCGCGGCTCTGCCGCAGGGCAACGGGACTCGACCGGTCCGCTTGCGGTCGCGGAGTTCGTCGAGAAGCCGTCACGCCAAGAGGCGGAACGCATGCTGGCCGAGGGAACCTACCACTGGAATAGCGGCATGTTCCTGTTCCGCGCAAGCGCCTTCCTGGACGAACTCGGCCGTCACCAACCGGCCTTGGCACGGGTCTGTCGCGAGGCCATGCGCGAGCCGACCGAAGACGCCTACCGACATCGCGCCGGTGGGCCAGAGGTTCACTTCCTCCGTCCCGGTGCGGCGTTCGCGCAGGCTCCTGCCATCTCCATCGACCACGGCGTGATGGAACACACCCATCGGGCATGGGTCGTGCCGGTGGATTGCGGCTGGAGTGATGTCGGCGCCTGGCCGGCACTGCGCGAGCTGGCGGCGGATGCGGGCGGCAATGTCCTCGGTGGCGATGTAGTCGCGCTCGAAGCGAAGGATTCGGTGGTCCTCGCCGAGTCACGCCTCGTGGCGGTGCTTGGTGTCGACAACGCGGTGGTGGTGGAAACTCCAGATGCCGTGCTCGTGGCGAACGGTTCCGGCGTGGAGCGGGTGCGCGAGTTGGTGCAGACCCTCAAGAAGGACGGGCGCGAGGAAACCGATTCTGCCAACCGAGTCGTGCGTCCTTGGGGCACGTATGAACGCCTCGCCGCGGGACCGCGGCATCAAGTGAAACGCATCGTGGTTCGTCCCGGGGCGGCGCTGTCGCTGCAAACCCACCGCCAGCGCAGCGAACATTGGGTGGTGGTTCAAGGCTCGGTGGAGGTGACCCGCGGCGAGGATCGGATTCGCCTTGAGGAGAACGAGTCCACGTACATTCCTGCCGGCGCCCTGCACCGTCTCTCCAATCCAGGGAGCGAACCTGCGGAGCTCATCGAAGTGCAGGTGGGCGACTACCTAGGCGAAGACGACATCGAGCGTATCGCCGACAATTACGGACGAGCGGATGAATCGAATCGGGGTTCGAGCGTGGGGGCGTGACAACGTGAGTGCTGGCGGGAAATGCATCGTCACCGGGGGAGCGGGGTTCATTGGTTCCGCGCTCGTTCGGTATCTGCTGCGCCGTGGCGAAACCGTACACACCGTGGACAGCTTGTCCTATGCCGGTCGCATGGAAAACCTCGTCGACGTGCAGAATCCGCCGCGCCACCGGTTGCATCGGCTCGACATCCAGGATCGGAAGTCGTTGCACGAACTGGTGCTAGACATCAAACCCGACGCAATCTTCCATCTAGCTGCCGAGACCCACGTGGATCGCTCCATCGACGGCCCCGCTGCCTTCGTGCAAACCAACATCGTCGGCACGTTCAACCTGCTCGAAGCCGCACGCGAGGTCGCGCGCGCCAGCGCCGATTTCCGCTTCGTCCATGTCTCCACAGACGAAGTGTTTGGCGCCTTGGGAGCGACCGGCAGGTTCACGGAGACCTCTCCCTATCGCCCGAACTCGCCCTATGCCGCCTCCAAGGCCGCGGCTGACCACTTGGCCCGAGCCTGGCACGAGACTTTCGACCTGCCCGTGTTGGTGACCAACTGCTCGAACAACTATGGCCCCCGTCAGTTCCCCGAAAAGCTGATTCCGCTGACCATCGCCAACGCCCTGGAAGGCAAGCCGATCCGCATCTACGGCGACGGCCTGCAGGTGCGCGATTGGCTCTACGTGGAGGATCACGTTCGGGGGTTGGTGCGGGTACGTGACCAGGGCAAGCCCGGCGCCACCTACAACATCGGCGGCAACTGCGAACGCCCCAACCGCGATGTGGTGCACACGGTGCTGGAACGGCTTGGGCAGCACGTCGGTGTGGAGGCCCTGTCCCTGCGTCGCCTCGTCACCTATGTGGAGGATCGGCCAGGGCACGACCGCCGCTACGCCATCGACACCACCCACATCGAGCGCGAACTCGGCTGGGTGGCCGAGACCTCCTTCGAGGACGGCATCGACGCTACCGTGGCGTGGTATTGCGACCACCCCGAGTGGCTGAGGAGCGTGATGGGCGACTACAACGGCGGCCGGCTCGGAACCACGCGATGACAGCTCAAGAACAGCGCTCGCGAGGCATCGTCCTCGCCGGCGGGCACGGCACGCGCCTGCACCCGGTCACCGCCGGTGTCTGCAAGCAACTGCTGCCGGTGTATGACAAGCCGATGATCTACTACCCCCTCACCACGCTCATGCTGGCTGGCGTCCGCGAGGTGCTGGTCATCTCCACGCCCCGCGACACGCCCCGCTTCGAGGAACTGCTCGGCGACGGCAGCCGCTGGGGCATGTCGCTTTCCTATCGCGTGCAGCACGATCCGAAGGGCATCCCCGATGCCTTCGTCGTCGGGCGCGATTTCGTGGGCTCGGCGCCGGTGGCGCTCATCCTGGGCGACAACATCTTCTTCGGCAGCGAACTGTCGCGCACGGCGCAGGAAGCGGTGGCGGGCAACAACGGCGCAACGGTGTTCACCTATCCGGTGAAGGACCCAAGTGCCTTTGGCGTGGCCGTGCTCGATGCAGAAGGACGCCCCGTGGACATCGACGAGAAGCCGGCCGAGCCCAAGTCGAATCTTGCGGTGACGGGCCTGTACGTCTATGACAACGACGTCCTGGACATCGCCGCCTCACTAGAGCCTTCGGCCCGCGGCGAAACCGAAATCACCGACATCAACCGCCATTACCTCGAAGTCGGTCGCCTGAAGGTGGTGCAGTTCGGCCGCGGCATGGCCTGGCTCGACACCGGCACCCACGACTCCCTGCTTGAGGCAAGCATGTTCGTGCAGATCATCGAGCACCGCCAGGGCCTCAAGATCGCCTGCCCCGAGGAAGTGGCCTGGCGCATGGGCTGGATCGACGACCAAGACTTGGCCACCCTCGCCGAGGACTTCGCCGGCAGCGCCTACGGCGCCTACCTCACGGAGCTGCTCGCCTAGGAGCAGGGTCACAGGTAGGTGGGGCCGGAGGGTGAGCGTAAGCAACCCGTAGGCGCGCGTTCGTAGGCACGCTAGCGAGGGCCTTCCAGGTGCGGCTAGCGCCGTGGAATCGCCCGCGGCCCGGGAGCTAGCCTGCCGAGCTAGCGATCCACTCCTTCACGTATTCGACATGCATGAGGGGTTGAAGCATGCCGGAGTACACGTCGGCAACGGTGCCGTCCTCGTCGATGAGGTACGTCACGCGCCATGGAATGATCCACTTGGATGCACCGTATTCGCGACGCACGAGGTTGCCGGGGTCGCTGGCAATCGGGAACGGCAGTGCCTGGCTGCCGGCGAAGCGTTCGTGCGACGCGATTTTCTGCCCGCTGATACCTACGACCTGGACACCGTGGCCAACTAGCTCTTCATAGGCGTCGCGGAACGCGCAGACTTGGGTTGTGCATCCGGGCGAGTGGTCAGCGGGGTAGAAGAACAGCACGACTTTTCGGCCTCGCAACGAACTCAGCCTCAGGGTTCCGCTGCCCGTTCGGCTCGCTGTCTGGAGGGTGAAATCCGGTGCTACGTCGCCGACATCAACTGCCACTGTCCTGTCTACCGCCCGCGAAACAAACTCCACGCCGAATCATCGGAGGGGGGTTGCTGTGGGTCAAGCCCTGGTGAGCTGGGGTGGAAAACTCACATGAACAGGCGCCAGACGGAGCGTACCGGATCGGCTGCTGTGCCATGCTATCTCCCCCACCGCGACCGCACGGAATGCAGCTAGATGGAAGTCGAAGCCACTGCGTTGCCCGGAGTCGTCATCGTCCGGCCTCGGGTGTTCGGCGACGAGCGCGGCTTCCTGCTCGAAACCTACAGCAAGGAGCGCTACGACGAGCATCCTGCGCTCGCGCAGGATTTCGTGCAGGACAACCACTCCCGTTCCCGGCGCGGCGTGTTGCGCGGCTTGCACTTTCAGGAGCGGGAGCCGCAGGGCAAGCTTGTGCGGGTGAGTCGCGGGCGCGTGTTTGACGTGGCCGTGGACATCGATCCCGCGTCCCCCACGTTCCGCCAGCACGTTGGGGTGACTCTCGATGACGAAAGCCACACGCAGCTATTCATCCCGCCTGGCTACGCACACGGCTTCTGCGTGCTCTCCGAGGTGGCGGATTTCGAGTACAAATGCACCGCCCACTATCGGCCGGACGATGGCCGAGGCGTGCTGTGGAACGACCCAGCGCTGGCCATCGACTGGCCGGTTGCGGACCCCATCGTCTCCGCGGCGGACCAGCAAAACCCGACCCTGGACGAATACCTCGGCCGGCAGCCGTGAAGGTCCTCGTAACCGGCACCGCCGGCCAGGTCGGATCGGAGCTTGTGCGGCTAGGGACGGACGCCTTCAAGCCCATCGGCCTTACCCGCGACGATCTCGATGTCACGGATGCCGCCGCCGTGGCCGGTACCGTCGAGCGAATTCAGCCCCGGGCGGTTGTCAACTGCGCCGCCTACACCGCCGTGGACCGCGCCGAGAGCGACATCGAGACCGCCCACGCGGTGAACGTCGAAGCGGTGGCGCACCTCGCCGCCGCATGCGCGAGGAGCGGCGCGGCATTCGTGCATGTCTCCACGGACTACGTATTCGACGGCAACGCAGACGCGCCCTATCGCGAGGAAGACGACACGGCCCCTCTAGGCGTCTATGGCCGCACCAAGGAACTCGGCGAACGCGCCGCGCGCGCCGGCGCAGCGCGCCACATCATCCTGCGCGTGAGCTGGGTGTTCGGAACCCTGGGCACGAGCTTCGTCGACACCATGCTCCGCCTAGCCCGCGAACGCCCTGAACTCGCTGTCGTCGACGACCAGATCGGCGCGCCTGCTCCCGCCAAGGCGGTGGCGGAAACGCTCCGCACGATCTGCCTGGCCACGGCGAGCCGAGAGGACCTCTGGGGCACCTACCACTTCAGCGCCCAGCCAACGGTGAGTTGGTGTGGCTTCGCCCGCCAAATCGTCGAGGAGGCCGAGCGGCTTGGCGTGATCGACCAAGCGCCCGAAGTGCGCGCTATCCCCACCACCAAGTACCCAACCTCGGCCATGCGTCCTCTCAACTCGCGCCTGAACGCCACCCACCTGGCACGCACCTTCGGCATCCAGCCCCCAGACTGGCGCCTTCACCTCCGCGCCTATCTCAAGTCCCTGCGACCTTCTCCCTGAGTATTGCTTCTAAAGGGCGAGCGTGTCTGGGGAGCGTCTCGGCCATTGGGAGTAGACGGCCTCATGGACGACTACATCGCACTATGGCAGCCAGCGCTGGTTCGCGGCATAGAGGTGCGCCTATGGCAGAGGTACTTCAAGGCCCACTTGTTTGCGCGTCGTAACGGTGTCGTACGGATTGGCCGGAGCTTGGCTGCGGCGGATGGGCGCTGCCGTGCATTCCGTTGACAGGACACAAGGAGAGGGGCTAGCGTCCGCCGTTGTCAGCATTGCGGGCTGGAGTCGTGATGGCAGTGGCATCCGGTTGCGTCCTCAACGCGGGCGTCGAACGCCCTTGCGGATTCCCTCCCGAGATGGGCATTGCGGTGAGGGTGCGCGGCCAGTGAGCCGTCTGTCCGAATCGCTGAGCCGCAATGCGGTCACGGTTACGGTCGAGCTGAACCCTCCCAAGGGCACCGATCCGAGCGGTCTGTTCGCAGCGGCCGAGTCCTTGCGGGGGCACGCTGCGGCCTTCAACCTGACCGACTCGGCCGCATCTCGGCTGACCATGGCGCCGGTTGCGGTCGCGCACTTGCTTCGCGACCGCGGCATCGAATCGACATTGCAGATGACGGGGCGCGACCGCAATCGACTGGCGATCCAAGCCGACATGCTCGCCGCGCATGCGCTGGGCGTCGAAAACCTCGTCTGCATGACCGGCGACCCGCCTTCCGGAGGCGACCATCCTGAGGCCAAGGCGGTGTTCGATCTCGGTGCCGAGGACATCCTGCGTGCATCGCGCAGTCTCGAGGCCGGCAGAGACCTCGCCGGCAATGCCCTCAACGGTTCGCCGTGCTTCTACCGAGGTGCCGTGACCAACGTCGAGGTCCCTGATCTCGGCAAGGAGGTCGCGCGCATCGAGGGCAAGATCGCCGCCGGCGCACAGTTCTTTCAGACCAACGCCGTGTACGAGCCGGCGAGTTTCGAGCGTTTCATGGCGCGGTGCGAGGCGTTCCATGTCCCGATTCTGGCCGGCATCATCGTGCTCAAGTCGGCACGGCAAGCGCGCTACATGACCGAACGGATCCCCGGCGTCGTCGTCCCGGAGCGCCTGATCGACGAACTTGCGCGCAGCGCCGATCCCGCCGAGGCCAGCATTCGCTCCGCGAGTGCTTTAGTCCGCGCCGTCGCCCCCATGTGCCACGGCATACACATCATGGCGATCGGTTGGGAGCGTTACGTTCCTGACATACTGGAAGCCGCCGGGTTATAGCCGTGTCGAGGGAAGGCATGACGCCGCGTTCGCCCCGATGCACCTACGCTTGTGGAGCCTCCTGTAGCGCAAGCCTCGGAAAGTTCGACGCACACTTTCGTCAGCAGCGGATGCGTCGGTTGCCGGGGTCGTACATCGGCGTTGCCGAGACCTCGGCCGGAACGCGCGTGCCAGCCACCTCAATGGCGAAAGCCCCTGCGGACGGGTCCGGCACCTTGGCCGTCTCGATGTAGCCGAGGCCGATGGCGCCACCGAGAGTATGGCCGTATGCACCGGAGGTGACGTAACCGACCAGGGCGCCGTCGTGCCAGATCGGTTCGTTGTGATAAAGCAGGGCCTCGGGGTCCGTCAGGCGGAACTGCAACAACCGCTTGCGCGGTCCTGCTTCCCTGTCCTTGAGCAGCGCCTCGCGCCCAATGAAGCCGCCCGGCTTGTCGAACTTCACGGCGAAGTCCAGGCCCGCTTCCAGCGCGGTGTCCTCGTCGGTGATGTCGTGACCCCAGTGGCGATAGGCCTTCTCGATGCGTAGCGAATCGAGGGCGTGGTAGCCAGCATGGGCCAGGCCGAACGGTTCGCCGGCGGCGACGATGGTGTCGTAAACGCCGGCCGTAAACTCGGTCGGAATGTAGAGCTCCCAGCCGAGTTCGCCGACGTAGGTGATCCGCGAGGCACGAACCACGGCGTAGCCGAGTTCGATCTCCCGGCTGCGCGCGAAGCGGAAGGCCTCGTGGGAGAGATCGTCCGGGGTCAGCGATTGCAGCAGCGCTCGCGCGTTTGGTCCCATGATCGAGATCACGCCAAGGGCCGACGTCACATTGGTCAGCACGCAGCGGGCGTTGCCGGGAACGTGCGTTTGCAGCCAGTGGAAGTCCCGCACTTCCGTGGCGGCGGCGGTGACGATCAGGTAGTCGTCTTCCGCGAGCCGAGTGACGGTGAGATCCGCCTCGATGCCACCCCGTTCGTTCAGCCACTGGGTATAGACGATGCGGCCGGGGCGGACGTCGACGTCGTTGCCGCAGACAGTGTTCAGCACCCGGGCGGCGTCTGGGCCCTGGAGCCGGAATTTTCCGAACGAGGACAGGTCGAACAACCCTACGCGCTCGCGCACGGCGCGGTGTTCCGCGGCGGATTGCTCGAACCAGTTCTGTCGTCCATAGCTGTACTCGTAACGGGCTTGGCTCGGCTCCGGTGCGTACCAGTTGGGCCGCTCCCAACCTGCGACCTCGCCGTGGCACGCGCCGATGGATCGCAGCCTGTCGTAAAGCGGCGACTTGCGGACACCACGCGCAGTCTCGTACTGGCGATGGGGGTAGTGGGTGGCATACAAGAGCCCCAAGCTCTCGGAGACCCGTTCCCGCAAGTACTTGCGGTTGCGCTGGAAGCGGTGGTTGCGGCGCACATCCACCTCCCAAAGATCCGACGGGGGGTGGCCAAGGCGAATCCACTCCGTGATCACCCGACCGATTCCGCCAGCGGATTGCAGGCCGATCGAGTTGAGCCCCGCAGCCACGAAACAGTTGTCGAGTTCTGGTGCCTGGCCGAGGTGGTAGCGGACATCCGGCGTGAAACTCTCCGGCCCGCAGAAGAAGGTCGATAGGCCCGCCGACTCCAACGCAGGGACACGCACCATGGCCTGCTCGAGGACCGGTTCGAAGTGCTCGAAGCTGCCGGCGATCTCGTCGAAGCTGAAGTCCTCGGGGATGCCTTCCATGCCCCAAGGGCGGGCGTGCGGTTCGAACGCGCCGACGAGAAGCCGCCCCGCATCGTGCTTGTAGTAGGTGTGGGCGTCGTAGTCGCGCACCACGGGAAAGTCCGCATCGAGCCCCTCGACCGACTCGAACAAGGCGTAGTAGTGCTCGCAGGCATGCAGCGGCACGTTCACCCCGACCGTGGCGGCGAGTTCCCGGGTCCACATGCCCGTGCACAGCACCACGCAGTCGGCGTCGATGTCGCCGCGTTCCGTGCTCACGCCGGTCGCACTGCCTTCCGCGGTACGGATGGCCGTGACGGCGAGGTTCTCGACGAGTCGCGCACCGGCGACGCGGGCGCCCCGGGCCAGCGCGTTCGTGACATCCACCGCGTTGGCGTAGCCGTCGGACGGAATATGGATGCCGCCGAGCACGTCCGCGGTGTGCAAGAGCGGAACTCTAGCCGCGATGTCTCCCGGCGTGACCACGTTGACCTCAAGGCCGAACACCTTCGCCATCGAGGCGCTGCGCCTCAGTTCCTCGAAACGCTCCTCGGTGGTGGCGATGGAGAACGACCCGCAACGTCGGTAGCCGGTGGCTTGGCCGGTTTCCGCCTCTAGGCGCAGGTAGAGCTCGCTGGTATAGCGCGCCAGCTCCGTCATGTTGATGGACGTGCGAAGCTGCCCGACGAGTCCCGCCGCATGCCAGGTGGTGCCCGACGTAAGCTGCCTGCGCTCCAGCAGCACGACGTCCGAGACACCGGCTCGCGCGAGGTGATAGGCGACCGAGCAACCGATCACGCCGCCGCCGATCACGATCACGCTGGCGCGACGCGGCAGATCCTCAGTGCGCTCGCTCGCCATGATGTCAGGCGCGCAATCGGTGGTTGGCCGGGTCGTAGACCGGATCCTGGTGCAGCGTCATGGACCGCCGCCGGCCGAGCACGTCGACCGTCAACGCCGTACCCGGTTCCGCAAGCGACGGCGGAACGTAACCGAAGCCGAGACTCAGACCGACGAAGTGGCCGTAGCCGCCGGTCGTGGTCACGCCCACGCACTCTTCGCCCGCGAAGATCGGCTCGCCGCCCGCAACATCGGCATCGCCCGCGTCGAGGCTGAAATAGATGAGCTGCAACGTGCGATCCTGCTGCGCGAGGGTCGCTTCTCGGCCGACGAAATCGCCCTTGTCGAACTTGATGAAGCGGTCCATGGCGGCATCGATCAGGGTGACTTCGTTGGTCAGTTCCGCGCCCCAACTGCGGTAGGCCTTTTCCAGCCGCAGGCTGTTGACCGCGTAGAGTCCGAAGTCGCGGATGCCGGATTCCGCCCCGGCCTCCTTAACCGCATCGTAGAGCGCCTCCATGTGCTCCATGGCCGGGTGCAGTTCCCAGCCAAGTTCGCCGACGTAGTTCACCCGCAGCGCCCGCACCGGCATGTCGGCGATGTCGATCTCTCGGGCCGTCAGCCAGCGAAAGGTGCTGTTGTCCAGGGGCGCATCCGTGAGCCGAGCCAGTACGTCCCGGGCTCGCGGTCCGGCCAGGACCAGCACGCCGCACCGGTCCGTTACGTTGTCGATGCGCACGTCTTCGTCCGCGTGCCGGCTCTGCTCGAGGTGGTCGAGGTCGCGCAACTCAGCGCCGGCGGCGGAAAGCACGTAGAACGTCTCGTCGTCGAGGCTCGTGACGGTCATTTCCGCGCCGATGCGCCCGCCCTCGGACAGCACATGGGTCAGCGCGATCCGGCCGCGTCTCGGTACCCGGTTGGCGCACAGCCGATCGAGCATCGCGCGCGCATCGGGACCGGTCACGTCGTATTTTGCGAATCCGGAAAGATCCAGCACCCCGACCCGCTCTCGCACGGCGAGGCATTCTTCCCGAACCAATTCGAATACGTTGTTGTGGCGAAAGCTGTACTGCTCCTCGCGACCGTCCGGCGAGAACCACTTGGGGCGCTCCCAGCCAAAGGCCTCCGTAAAGACGCAGCCCTGTGCCTTCAGCTTCTCGTATAGGGGACTGGTCCTGCACCGGCGGGCCGCAGGCAGTTCTTCCCCGGGGAACGGCGTCGCGTACGTCCGGCTGTAGTCCTGGCGACCCCTGGCCCCCATGTAGTCGGTGTCGGCGAACACGCCGAAGCGCCGGGGATCGAAGCCGGTCATGTTGATTTCGGAATCGCCGTGCAGCATCCACTGGGCGAGGTACTTGCCGCTGCCGGCGCCCTGGGCGATGCCGAAGGACGAGCCGCAGCACAGCCAGAAGTTCTCGAGCCCCGCCACGGGGCCGAGCATGGGCAGTCCGTCGGGGCTGTGCGAGATGGCGCCGTTGACGATGCGCCGGATGCCGGCCGGTTCAAAGATCGGCATGCGTGCCATGGCGCGGCCGAGCCAAGGCATCAGGCGTTCGAGGTCGTCGGAGAAGAGCTCGCTGTCGGATTCCCACGGCGGCAGTCCGCTCGGCGGCCAGGCCTCGGCGAGCCTTGCGCCCTCGTAGATGCCGATCAGGCCAGACTTCTGCTCCTGCCTTAGATAGGCCGAGGCGTAGGGGTCGCGCGTTACCGGGAGTTCCTCGCTTCTCTCCTCGAGTTCGGGCACTGGCCCCGAAACCAGGTAGTGGTGCTGGATGTTGCAGATGGGAAGGTCTGTCCCCACCATCTGCGCTACCTGCCGGGCGTAGCAGCCGGCCGCGTTGACCACCGTCTCGGCGACCACGCGGCCCTCGTCCGTGACTAGCTCCCATTCGCCCCCCGGCAGCGCGTTGATGTCGGTCACCCGGTTGTGCCGCACAATCTTGGCGCCAAGGTCCCGCGCCCCACGGGCCATCGCGTTGCAGAGCCCAGACGGATCGGCGTGGCCGTCGTTGCCAGTCCAGGCACCGGCGAGGACCCCGTCGGTGGAGACGAACGGGTTGAGCTTGGCGATTTTCTCGACGTCGACGATTTCCATGTGATAGCCGACGCTTGCCGCGATTCCGTGCAGGTAGTGAAACCAGTCCACATCCTGCTCGGTCAGGGCGAAGCGCACGCTACCGCAGCCATGCCAACCGACTGCCTGACCGGTCAATTGTTCGAGCTTGCGGTACAGCGAGATGCTGTAGTCGTGAATCTTGGCGAGGTTGTAGTTGCCGACCAGGTTCGGGCATTGGCCGGCCGCATGCCATGTCGAGCCGGACGTCAGTTCGCCCTTCTCGATCAGCAGCACGTCGGTGCAGCCTTCTCTGGCCAGGTGGTACAGCAGGCCAACGCCCATGATGCCCCCGCCGACTATGACTATGCGAGCCTGCCTGTCCATATAGCTTCCATCGGAGGTGGCGGACCGCGCCATTGTCACGGCATTCGGGAGCGCGTCGCAACCCTGGTAGCCGCCGCGCCCGCCGCAGGAGGAGTGAGGATTTCGCGCGGCGTCGCACGCTCCGCAAGGGCATCGCCGGATGCAATGGCCGGCCGGTCGGAGCCTTGCCAAAGGGTGCGGCGAAAGCGGTTCGTCGACCATGGACTTAACCTATACTCGATGACGCTCGGCGAGGCGCCGGCCCGGGCCCGCCGCTTGGAGGCAGATGCATGACCGACGGCAATGACACTGCCGACGATCAGGAAGACGATCTCGTCCTCGCCGAACTCGACGACCAGGAACTCATCGAACAGATGCACGACGATCTGTACGATGGCCTGAAGGACGAGATCGTCGAAGGAACGGAGATCCTGCTTGCACGGGGCTGGCCGGCGGACAAGGTTCTGAACGACGCTCTGGTGGGCGGCATGCAGATCGTCGGGGTCGACTTCCGCGACGGAATCCTGTTCGTGCCGGAAGTGCTGCTCGCTGCCAATGCCATGAAGGCCGGCATGGCCGTGCTGCGGCCGTTGCTTGCGGAGACCGGGGCCAAACCCGTAGGCAAGATGGTGATCGGCACGGTCAAAGGCGACATTCACGACATCGGCAAGAACCTCGTGGGCATGATGATGGAGGGTGCGGGGTTCGAGGTCGTCGACATCGGCGTCAACAACGGCGTTGAGGAGTTCATGGCGGCGCTCGACGAGCACAAGCCGGACATTCTGGGCATGTCGGCCTTGCTTACCACCACCATGCCGTACATGAAGGTGGTCATCGACGAACTCGTGGCGCAATCCGTTCGCGACGACTACATCGTGCTGGTGGGCGGTGCCCCGCTGAACGAGGAGTTCGGCGAAGCGGTGGGCGCCGATGCCTATTGCCGCGATGCAGCCACGGCGGTGGAAACGGCCACAGAGCTCATGCGCAAGAGGCACAACTACCCATGACCGCGTATCCATGACCGCGTCCGGCGCCAGGGCGCTGTTGCCGGGCACCAAAGCGACCGCCCTGCACCAGTCGATGGAACCGGTGCTGGTGATCGCCTGTGCTGCGCTCGGCCGCGAGTTGCATGCGATTCGGCGCGCAGGCGGCTGGGACCACATTCGCATCCGCTGCCTGGACGCGGCATTGCACCTCCGACCGACCGAGATTGCACCTCTGCTGCGTGCCGAACTCGAAAGGACTAGCGGGCAGTATCGCCGGGTTTTCGTTGCCTACGCAGACTGCGGCACCTATGGCGGCATCGACCGCGTGCTCGCGGACCACCCCGGCGTCGAGCGCCTGCCGGGACTGACCTGCTACGAAGTCTTCGCCGGCACGGGGCGCATGGAACGTTTGGCCAAGGACGAGCCTGGCACCTTCTACCTTACCGATTTTCTCGTGCGCTTCTTCGACCGGTTGGTCATCGACGCGCTCGGCTTGGGCCGCCATCCGGAACTGGTGGATGCCTACTTCGGCAACTACCGTCGCATGACCTATCTTTCGCAGACCCAGGACCCCTCCCTGCTGGCGGACGCACAAGCCGCCGCGGTGCGGCTGGGGCTCGAGTTCCGTCACATTCACACCGGCTACGGCGCGTTGAACGCCGGCATCGCCCGAATCGCTGCTGGCTGACGCATGGACGCGTTGCTGATGCGATGGCGCGACATCCCGTCGCAGATCATCGTCAAGCAGGGCAGAAAGCGCGCGAAGGTATTGCTGAGCCCGCGCTTCCAGAACGCCATCGACCGCGCCGCCATGCGGGCGAAGAAGCGCACTGCCGATGCCTACATCAGCGAGTGGGAGCGCGAAGGCATGGAGCTTGCGGCAACGGAACATGCGACGGATCTACAGGTGGTCGCGGACCGGCTGGCGGCGCGCATCGAATCGGACTATTCCGACGACCGACTCCTCGCCCTCATCCGCAATCACGGGTTGCAGGAGGAATGAAGCGATATACCTTGCGTTGGCGGTAGTTTCGTGCAAGCTCCAAATGAAGGTGTGGGAAGGTGCCATGCCAATGCCTGACGATTCTGTGGCCCAGCGTCGCTCCTTGGAGGTCTGACCATGACCGACACGGTTGTCGCATCTCAGAGCCGCGAAGTCGTGATGGGTTTCGAGCGGCCCTTCGTCGTCATCGGCGAGCGCATCAACCCCACCGGACGAAAGGCCCTGGCCGCGGAAATGAAGATGGGTGACTACCACCGCGTGGTGGACGACGCCGTCGCCCAGGTTGCCGCCGGCGCCGACATGCTCGACGTCAACGCCGGCATTCCGCTGGCCGACGAACCGGGCATCCTCGCCGAAGCCGTCAAGCTCGTACAGTCCGTTACCGACGTGCCTCTTTCCATCGACTCCTCCATCGTCGCCGCGCTCGAAGCCGGTCTCGCCGTCTATCGGGGCAAGGCGCTCGTCAACTCGGTCACCGGCGAAGAGGACAGGCTTGAGTCCGTGTTGCCGCTCGTGGCCCGGCACGGTGCGGCGGTTGTCGCCATATCCAACGACGAGACCGGCATTTCCGAGGATCCGGACGTGCGCTTCGAGGTGGCCCGAAGGATCGTTGAACGGGCACGCGACCACGGCATTCGCTCGAACGACGTGGTGGTTGATCCGCTGGTCATGCCAATCGGCGCGATCAACTCTGCTGGCCGCCAGGTCATGAGCCTGGTTCGCCGCCTGCGTACCGAACTGAAGGTCAACACCACCTGCGGCGCGTCCAACGTGAGCTTTGGGCTGCCCAACCGCAACGGCATCAACAGTGCCTTCCTGACGATGGCCATCGGCGCGGGGTTGACATCCGCGATCACCAATCCGCTGCACGACCCCGTGATGCAAGCCGTCTTGGGCGCTGACGTGATGATGGGCCACGATCCCGACTGTGTGCGCTGGATCGGCAAGTACCGCGAGCCCGATGCACACTCCGGAGCGCGCTCGAACCGGCGGGAACGCCGGCGGCGTCGCCAGCGCGGCTAAGTCACGTAAGGGCGTCTGCGACGCATGGCAGGATGTCCCACCGAACGCAAGGCGCGGGTGGTGTTCACGCCGTCCGGCCGTCGGGGCGAGTTCTCCTGCGGCACGCCCTTGCTGGAGGCGGCGTGGAGAATCGGCGTGGACGTCGCCTCTATCTGCGGTGGCCGAGGGCTCTGCGGGCGCTGTCGGGTCGTTTGCGGCACGGGCAGCTTCCCCAAGCACGGCATCGTTTCTGCCCCGGAGCACCTCTCGCCGCCCGGTGCTGCCGAGAGCCGCTTTGGCGAACGGAACCGGCCGCTCGCGCCCAACCATCGGCTGAGCTGTCAGGCGACCATCGAAGGCGATCTCCTGATCGACGTGCCGCCGGAGAGCCAGGTGCATCGCCAAGTGGTGCGCAAGGCTGTGGACTCACGGCCGATCCGGCTGGATCCGGTGGTTCGTCTCCATTTCGTGGACGTTCCGCCGGCGGACCTCGAAATCGCCGGCAGCGACCTGACACGCCTGCTCGACGCACTTTACGCGCAGTGGGGGCTGCGGCCGACGTTCCCGGCGGCATTGCTGCCGGAGTTGCAGGGCCAGTTGCGCGCCGGCGGCTGGTCGGTGACGGTCGCCGTCCACCAAGATGCCGAAGTCCTCGCGGTCTGGCCGGGCTTCAAGGCATCAATCTATGGTCTCGCGATCGACGTAGGTTCCACCACGATTGCCGCGCACTTGTGCGACCTCGGCAGCGGCGATGTCTTGTGCTCGAACGGCATGATGAATCCGCAGATCCGCTTTGGCGAAGACCTGATGAGCCGGGTGTCCTACGCCATGATGCACCCCGAAGGCAGCTCCGAGTTGACGCGCGAGGTGCGGCGTGCCGTCAACGAGCTCGCGGCGAGCACCACAGCGGAAGCAGGTGTGGCGCCGGACGAGGTCATCAGCCTTGCATTCGTTTGCAATCCGATCATGCACCACCTGCTGCTCGGCATCAGTCCGGTGGAGCTTGGCAGCGCGCCCTTCGCCCTGGCGGCCCAAGACTCCGTTCACTTGCCGGCCCGCGACTTGGGCGTGGAAGTGAACCCCGGCGCTGTGGCCTACGCCTTGCCGTGCATTGCCGGCCACGTCGGCGCCGACACCGCCGGCGTAGTGCTTTGCGAGCAACCGCATCGAAGCGCCGCGGTGACCCTGCTCGTGGACATCGGCACCAATGCGGAAGTCGTGCTCGGTAGCGATGCGCGCCTGCTCGCTTGCTCCAGTCCGACCGGACCGGCCTTCGAGGGGGCCCAGGTCAGTTCCGGTCAACGGGCTGCGCCGGGCGCCATAGAACGGGTGCGGATTGACCCCGTCACCTTGGACACGCGGATTCGCGTGATTGGCTCGGAACTCTGGTCCGACGAGGCTGGCTTCAGCGAAGCCCTGCCGGCGCAGGGGGTCACCGGCATTTGCGGTTCCGGCATCATCGAGGCGATTGTCGAGATGTGGCTGGCGGGCATCCTCACCAGCGATGGAGTGATCGACGGCGAGGGCCGGCGCTCGCCTCGCCTGGTCCGCGATGGCCGCACGTACTCCTTCGCCATCGTCGGCGATCGGATCATGGTCACGCAGACCGACGTGCGTCAGATTCAGCTCGCCAAGGCAGCGCTGCGTGCTGGCATCGAGCTGCTGATGGACCGGCTTGGGGTGACCTCGGTGGATCGGATCCGGTTGGCTGGCGCGTTCGGCAGCCACATCGATGTGCGCTACGCCATGGCTCTCGGCATGATCCCAAACTGCGCGCTCGACGCGGTCTCGGCGGTGGGCAATGCCGCCGGCCACGGCGCCAGAATCGCACTCCTGAACAAGGGTTCGCGCCGCGAGATCGAGTCGGTGGTCAAGGGCGTGGAGAAGGTGGAAACGGCCACCGAGCCGAAGTTCCAGCAGCACTTCGTCGATGCCATGGCGATACCCCACGGGCCGGATGACATGGCGCGCCGAGCCACCCTCTTTCCCGGCCGGGTAACGCGGGTTGCGGGCACCGCGACACAGAGGCCGAGCCGGGCACGGGGGAGACGTTCGAAGCCCCGGACGGCACCCCCGCGGGCTTCGAAATCACGATAAGCTGACGAGGCAATGCCAGAGGGACACCGCCATGGCTAGACGATCAGGTGGCAGACGGGCGCGCGTGGCCGAGCGCGCCGCACCCTTGGCTGAAGCGGTCAAGCCCGTGCGCCCAGGGCAAACGGGTGGCAAGTTTCGACCTCTCTCGGACGCAGACGTCCTCGCCATCGTCGAGAATGCCTTCAGGATTCTGGACGAGGTCGGCTTTGCCGACGCCACGCCCCACTGCATCGAGACCTGCACGGCGGCAGGTGCCGTACTCGGCGACGACGGGCGCCTGCGCATGCCGCGCAGTCTGGTCGAACGCACGTTGCAGCAGGCCCGGCGGAACCTGGTGCTGCACGGTCAGGATCCGCAGTGGGACCTGGACTTAAGCGGCACACGGGTACATTTTTCCACCGCCGGTGCCGCGGTCATGCTCGCCGACTCAGAGAACAGGCTCTACCGCGACTCGGAGGCACAAGACCTCTACGACATGGCGCGGATCGCCGACGCCTGCGAACACATCCACATGTTTCAGCGCACTTGCGTACCACGTGACATATCCGACAACTATGCCCTCGACATCAACACCCTCTACTGCTCGGTGATGGGCACGAGCAAGCACGTCGGTTCGAGCTGGACGTTGTATCCGCACCTCGAGAAGAGCTTCGAGATGCTGCACATGATCTCTGGCGGGGAAGCCGCCTGGCGGGCGCGCCCCTTCGTCAGCCAGTCCAACTGCTTTGTCGTGCCGCCGCTCAAATTTGCCACCGATGCGCTGGAGTGCCTGCGGGTGGCCGTGCAGGGAGGCATGCCGGTGTTGCTGTTGTCCGCGGCACAGGCCGGCGCAACCGCGCCGGCCCACCTTGCCGGGACCGTCTCGCAAGCCTGGGCAGAGTGCCTCGGGGGGCTAGCGTACGTGAACGCGATCGAGCCCGGCGCGCCGGCGATTCTCGGCGCGTGGCCGTTCGTTTCGGACCTGCGCACGGGGGCGATGAGCGGCGGCTCGCCCGAGCAGGGCCTCCTGTCCGCCGCCTGCGCCCAGGTCGGCAACCATCTCGACCTTCCCTTCGGCACCGCCTGCGGCATGAGCGACGCCAAGTTTCCCGACTTCCAGGCCGGCGCCGAACGGGCAGCGACGGTGCTGCAGGCTGCCCTGTCCGGCGCGAACATCGTCTATGAGTCTGCCGGCATGTACGCCAGCCTACTCGGTGCCTGCCCGGAAAGCATGTTGCTGGACAACGACATCCTTGGTGCCGTGGGACGCGCGGTTCGCGGCATCGAAGTCAACGCCGACACGTTGAGCTTTGCGGAAATCGAGCGGATCTGCTGTAGCGGAGAAGGTCATTACCTAGGTTCGGACACCACCTTGCAGGTGATGCAAAGCGAATACATCTATCCGGACCTCAGCGACCGCACCAGCCCGACGGTGTGGGAGGAGCTTGGCAAGCCGGTGCTGCTCGATCGGACCGTCGAGCAAGCACGGGAACTGCTGGCGAACCACGTGCCCCGCCACGTCAGCGACCAACTCGACGAGCAACTGCGCGCCGAGTTTCCGATCTTTCTCTCCCGCGAGGCGATGGGACGCTGACGGGGCCACGCAAGTCCCCTGGTATTGCAGCGGCGCCAGGTCCGCCACCGCGTTGTCCGCCAGCGACAGGTGCTCCAGCGCCGGCAGCTGCGCCAGCCCGAGGTCGGAGTCCGCCTTGCCTTAAGTCCGCAGGGTTGGTGGCAACGCCGGTCGAATCGGCCTACGCTGTAGGTCATACCAGTGTGTGCTCGTTGATCTGATGGCCAAATGGTTGCTCTTCCTGTTCGCTGCGGTCGTACTCGCCCTCATCCCGTGGGTCCCTGAACTGGTGCGGCTCAGGATTCGCTTTCTCCGGTGGATCCACTGGACGTGGGCTGCGGGCATGCTTGACGACCACTTCACAGGTTGGTGCTGGTTCTTCCGGATGGCACTTGCCTCGGTGGCGATCGTGCTGTTCTACATTGGATGGGTCCTGTGACATGACGACCAACACCATCACGACCCACGACTCGAGTGACCCGGCCCAGGCGGTCGTCGCCACGCTGCGCCGCGACGGCGCCGCAGTGGTCGCCAACCTCGTCGCGCCCGAGGTCATGGACCAGCTTACGGCCGTTCTCAAGTTCGACGACGAGACAAAGACCGGCAACGACTTCATCGGCGGCTCCGACAACCGGTCCATCGGTGCGGTGCTCCACGCCAATCCCGAGTTGTGCGAGACGCTTCTGGTCAACGAGCGCGTGCTGGCAATCGCCGACAGCATCTTGCGGCCGGAGAAGCCGATGGCCGCGTCGTCGCAACCGATCCAGCGCGAGAAGCCCCGATTGGCGACCTCCGACGACGGGTGCGCCCAGATCCTGAGCGTGACCGCACCGCCCGAGAGCGGTCCCTATTGCCACCACTACCGGGTCGGGGCCTCGGTGTCGATCGAGGCGCGCAACGGTGGCGCGGTGCAGGTGCTGCACCGGGAGATGGCCATCTACGAGCCGTACGTCGCCCACGGGCCGGGGAGCCGGGACTTCATCCTGAACATGATGTGGGCCGGCTCCGACTTCACCGTCGCCAACGGCGCCACGCGGCTCGTCCCGGGAAGCCACCTGTGGCCCGCCGACCGAGTTGCCAATGAAAGCGAGGTGGCGCAGGCCGTCATGCCCAAGGGGTCCGTGCTCTTCTGGCTGTGCCGCACGCTTCACGGCCTCGGCGCGTGCAACAGTGAAACGAGGCGCACGGGCATATTCCATTCCCTGGTCGTCAACTGGCTCGCCCAAGAGGAGAACCAGTACCTCGCCTTTCCGCCCGAGGCCGCCGCGCGGTTGTCGCAGAAGGCGCGTCAGCTCGTCGGCTACCGTTCGAGCGGCACCTGCGGCTGGGTCAAGGGCCGCGACTCGCATGACCTCCTGGCGTCAGGAGCGAGCGGTCCGCTGGAATGAGGCTCGGCGCATTGCTCGGTCCCGTGACCGGGAACTCCCCGCCGGACTTCCTGGCCGAGCAGGCGCGGACCTATGCCAACGCAGGGTTCGACAGTCTCTGGTCGGCCCAAGCCCTGGGTGCGGCTTCACACCGGGGTCTGGATCCTCCGGCCAAGTGACGCCAGTGCCCGCGCGAAAATCGCCCGCCGGGCTGCAACGAGGTCCAAGCGGCCTTCGCGCTGCCGCCACGGCCGGCAGAGTGTAGTGGCGTAACTACGGGATTTCGTGCAAGTGCCCGTTGCACATTTGCACGACGCTCCAGGGGGTGGCGACGCACCCTATCGGTTTGCCGCAGCGTGCAGGATGGCCATGGTCCGCAGCGCGGCGTGGTCCCAGGAAAAAAGGCTCGCTCGCTGTTCGGCCGCCACGGCGTGCGTGCTGTATGCCTGGTTGTCGGCGCCAAGGGTTAGGAAACCGCGGGCGATGTCGTGCGTGTCCGCGGGGTTGACGAGTACGGCTGCGTCGCCGGCGACTTCGGCCAAGGCGCCGGCGTTGGCGGCGATGGCCGGCTTGCCGCGCTGCATGGCTTCCACCAGCGGCAGTCCGAAGCCCTCGTAGTGGGAGGCCACCACTACGCCCACGCAGCCGGCGTAGAGGCTTGCCAGTACATCCTCGCTGACTGCACCGAGGTCGACGATGCGGTCGTTGGCGGCGATGGCTGCGTCGAGCGTTGGTTCGTTCCAGCCTTGGCTGCCGGCAAGCAATAGATCGACGGGGGGCAGGCCGCCTTCGCAGGCGTGGGTGAAGCCCTCGATGACGCCGCGCAGGTTCTTGCGCGGTTCCTTGGTGCCGACGAACAGGAAGAAGGGGCGTGGGTGGGAGAAGGGAAGTGCCTTGGGGAGGCAGCGCGCGCCTTCGTGAATGACGTGAACGTTGCGGGTGCGGTAGGGGGCGAGACGATTGGCGGTGTCTTGGGATACGGCGATGACATGGTCGGCGCGCTTTAGCGCCACCGGCATCAGGGCGGTCTCCAGCAAACGGTTGGCGCCTCGCATGGTCCTGGGCGCCACGCGCCAGACCAAATCGTGGATTGTGACGACGGTGGGAAGGCTGCCCAGCAGGGCAGGGAGGTGGTGGCGGGGGGAGAAGAACACGTCCACTGCGTCTTGTTGGGCCCAGCGCGGAAACAAGGTGTGAACGACGACAGGATCGGGCAACCGCTTGGCCCCTGACCGGAAGGTCGCAGCAAAAGGCGGTTCCTCGGCCAAGCCGCTGTTGCGGAAGTCGTCGAGATAGACGCACAGGTCGTGATGCTTGGCGAGTCGCGCCAGGATCTCCCGCGTGTAGATGCCGATGCCGGTGAATGGATTGCGCAGCGGCCGCCCATCCACTCCGATCCGCAAGCGTTGCATTGGGTAGCCCGGGCTCAAGCCGGGCGCAGCTCAGCGTCCAGGTCGTGGTCGTCGCAGAAGTAGAAGAAATTGTCGCGTAGCTCCGCGATGCGGGCGTCCGGGGGCACTTCGATCTCCATCACCAGCGAGAAGATGGGGGTGCCGGTGTGGGCGGCGCGTTCGGTGACGGTGTCGAGGTTGTAGATGTTGATGTTGCGCGACGAGAAGAAGCCTGCCACGAGGTGGACGATGCCGGGATGGTCCATGGCGGTGACGCTTACGGTGTAGGGAATGCGGCCCTGCACGTCGCCGCGCTCGCCGGTGAGGCGGAAGAGGAATGCAAGATCCATCTCCTTGGCGAGCTTCACCAGGCGAGTTTCGAGCCGCTGCAGGTGCAAGGCGCCGCCGGTTACCGACATCAGCACCGCGAACTCGCCGCCGAGCACGGTCATGCGGCTGTCCTCGATAGAGAGGTTGAGGTCGTGCACGACCTTGGCGATCTGGTTGACGACTCCGGGACGATCCTGGCCAACGGTGGAGATCACGGCGCGGCTGATGGTGGCGGTGTTGCCGATCGTGGATGTCCGTCTCATGCGCCATCCTCCGCCGCGGTCATGGGCGACGCACTGTCGCTTGCCGCCAGCATTCCGCGCAGGCGGTCGCCGAGGTCGGCGACCGCAACGCGTTCTTGCGCCATGCTGTCGCGGTCGCGAATGGTTACGGTGTCGTCCTCCTCGATGGTGCGGAAGTCGATCGTAATGCACATGGGCGTGCCCACCTCGTCGTGGCGGCGGTATGCCTTGCCGATGTTGCCGGTGTTCTCGAACAGGATGCGGCCGAGGCCCAGCCGCTGCAGTTCCCCCTTGATGGCCCGGGCCCGCGCCACGAGGCCCTCGTGGTTGCGCTTGAGTGGAATGACGGCGGCCTTGATGGGCGCGAGATGGGCCTTTAGCGCGAGCACCGTGCGCTGGCCGCCATTGTCGAGTTGCTCCACCCGGTAGCCCTCGTTCAGCACGGCAAGCACTCCGCGGTCGACGCCCGCCGATGGCTCGATCACCCACGGCACGCTCCAGCGCTTCGCCTGCTGGTCGTGAACCGCAAGCCGCACGCTGGAGTCGGGGTTCGGCATTACCTCAGCGTGAATGTCGAGATCGCCCTGATTGCGGGTGTGGGAACCGAGATCGAAGTCGGAGCGGTTGGCGATGCCCTCGAGTTCCTCCACGCCGTGCGGGAAGCGATACATGATGTCCACCGTGGCCTTGGAGTAGTGCGAGAGGTCCTCTGCGGGGTGGTGGTAGAGGCTGAGATGCGCAGGGCTAACTCCCTGCTGTGCCCACCAGGCCATCCGCTCCTGCACCCAGCGTTCGTGCCATTCCTCGTCCGTTCCTGCCTCGACGAAGAATTCGAGCTCCATCTGCTCGAACTCGCGCACCCGGAAAATGAAGTTGCGCGGCGTGATCTCGTTGCGGAAGGCCTTGCCGATCTGGGCGATGCCGAAAGGCGGCTTGCGGGAGGTGGAGTCGAGCACGTTGCGGAAGTTGGTGAAGATCGACTGCGCGGTCTCGGGGCGCAAGTATGCGAACGAGGAGCCGTCGTCGATGGGGCCGACGGAGGTGCGGAACATCAGGTTGAAAGGCCGCGGCTCGGTGAGGTCGTTGGAGCCGCAATTGGGGCAGCGACCGTCTTCAATGTGGTCCGCGCGCCAGCGACTCTTGCAGGCGCGGCAGTCCTGCAGCGGGTCGGTGAAGGTGTCTTCGTGGCCGGAGTAGCGCAGCACCTTGGGGTTGGTCAGGATGGAGCAGTCGAGCCCCTCGACGTCGTCGCGCTCATAGACCATTGACCGCCACCACGCCGCCTTGAGGTTGTTCTTGAGCTCGACGCCCAAAGGGCCGTAGTCGTAGATGCCCTGCAAGCCGCCATAGAGCTCGCTCGCCTGGTACAGAAACCCCCGTCGCTTGGCGAGTGCGACAAGCTCATCCATGCTCTCGGCAGTCACGGGGGGTCTCCGGCTCGGTGGTGCGGGGGGTTAGCGCGGGGATTTTATCGCAGGCTTTGGGAAAGCTCCGCACAAATGCCCGCCCGGGCCTCTTGGTCGCCGGCGCACGGGGGAACGGCGTAGCGCTCCCCACTACCCACAGGGCCCGTCTCGCGGGGAGAGGGCTGGTTGCATACTTGGGCCCTTGGTTGCTTCGCTTTCGGCGCGAGGAGCGTGAAGGGCCTCTCGCTCCGATGTACCTCACACGGCGCCATCCGGCCAGTTGCGTTGGTGCCTTCTCGACTTCGAAGTACTCTTTTTTAAGATCAACGAGTTGAGATGTCTTTTCCATGGAAGGAAACATGCCAGCAATGCGGCGGCGAGCACGAGCAGCCATGCGTGGCCGAAGCGCACGAAGGGCGTTTGTCCATGAACGACGTGGAAGGTGCCGTCAAGCACCCCTGCCTGGAATTGTGGCAGCGTCGCGACATCGTTCGTCGTCTTGCCGGCCAGCATCGCCCGTGCCGGCACAGGTTTGCCACGCTCGTCGACAATGGCGGTGATGCCGTTGTTGGTCGCGCGGAGCAGGTAGCGGCCGGTCTCTACCGCGCGCATTCGAGCGATCTGCATGTGCTGGTGGGGCCCTATGGAGGCGCCGAACCAAGAGTCGTTGCTCAAGGTGACGAGGGCCGCGGCGCCCGCCGCATCGCGGCGCACCATGTCGGGATAGGCGATTTCATAGCAGATGGCAATGGCCAGTGGCACACCGCCGGCAAGCAAGACCGGCTGTTCGGCATCGCCTGGCAGGGAGCGCGACATGGGCAGGTCGAAAAAGTCAATGAGGCCCCGCAGCAAGCCTTCGAGCGGCACGTACTCGCCAAACGGCACCAGCCGCCGCTTCAGATAGGTGCCGCCGCCGGTCGAGACCGCGCCGTTGTGGAGCGTCGCAGCTTCGCCCGACCCTGCTGCAACGGGGATGCCGAGCACGAGGTCCCCAGCGGTCGCCTCCGACACCGAATCGAGGTATGCGCCGGCCCGGTGCCGATAGACAGGAATCGCCGCCTCGGGCCAGATCACGATGTCGCGATCGGCCACTTGCTCGGTTAGGTCGCGATAGCGCCCAAGGATCATCTGCCGAGACTCCGGCAGCCACTTCAGCTCTTGCGGCACGTTGCCCTGCACCAAAGCCACGGTGCGAGGTTCGCCGCGATCGGTCCAGGACACGCCGGCAAGCGCGGCGGCGAGCAGCCACGGCAACGCGGCCCACACAAGCGCGCTGCGAGAACGAACGGCGACGGCCAGGTTCGCGGTCGTAAACACTGCCGCCAACGACACGAGGAGCACGCCGCCCACGGGCGCGAGCAAGGCCAGCGGCGTGTCGAGCATGGCGTAACCGGCAAAGAGCCACGGGAAGCCCGTGAGCACCCAGGTCAAGAGCCACTCGAACAACACCCAGAGGCCAGAGAAGAGCGCCGCGTCCGTGCAAGGGTTGGCAGCGCCGTCCACTCGCCGTCGCAGCGCCCCGAACGTCCACGCCATGGCCGCCGGGAAAAGTGCCATGCCGGCCACGAACAGCGCCACTAGAAACCCGGCCAGCGGCGGCGACGCGTCGCCGTACACATGGATGCTGACGTAAATCCACGATCCGCCCACGGCGTACTTGCCGACGCCGTAGAACCAGCCGAGGAGCGCCACAGCACCGCTTCCCGTCGCGCGCCTCAGGAGCACGAACAGGCCACCTGTGGAAACGGCGAGCAGCGGCCATAGGTGGAAGGGTGCCAACGCCAGCGGCAGCAGGCCGCCGGCGAGCAGGGCAAGAACCGGGGCCGCCAGCGCGCCCTTGCGGGCGCGTCGGCAGTTTGCTTCGCAGACGTGCTGGCCGGCAGGTTCGCATTCGCTCACCTTCCGACTACCAGCGTGCGCCGTTCCTACGGCACGCTCGCAGCCGCAGGAGCGCCGGGCGAGTCCTCGCGAGCAGCGCGGTCAAGCCTCGCGAGTGAGTTGCAGCAGGTTGATGCGGCGGCTGTCGGCGTTCAGGACGCGGAACTCGAAGCCATCGAAGGCGACGGCCTCCTCGCGCGTTGGCAGGTGCCCGAACTTGCGCAGCACGAGGCCGCCGATGGTGTCGAACTCGTCGTCGTCGAAGGCGGACGCGAAGTACTCGTTGAAGTCCTCGATGGGCGTTGTCGCCTTGACCGTGTAGCAGCCGTCGCCCTGATGGCGGATGGAACTGTCGTCATCCATGTCGTGCTCGTCCTCGATGTCGCCGACAATCTGTTCGAGCACGTCTTCGATGGTCACGGCACCCGCGACGTTGCCGTATTCGTCGATCACTACCGCCATGTGGTTGCGCGTGGCGCGAAAGTCCTGCAGCAGCACGTTCAGGCGCTTGCTCTCGGGCACCATCGTCACGGGGCGGATGTGATCCTTGATGTCGAACTCGTCGGTGTGGCGGGACAACGCGAGCGGGAGCATGTCCTTGGCATGGAGGATTCCGCGCATGTCGTCCATGTCTTCGCCGGTTACCGGGAAGCGCGAGTGCGTGGATTCGACGATGGTGGGCAGGAAGTCCTCCACCCGGCTGTCGATGGAGACGGTGACGAGTTGCGAGCGCGGGATCATGATGTCCCGCGCCCGCATGTCTGCGACACCGATGGCACCGTGGATGATGTTGAGCGCCTCAAGGTCCAGCAGTTGGCGCTCGCTGGCATCCTTGAGCATTTCCAGGAGTTCGCGACGGTCTGTCGGTTCTCCCGAGAAGAGGTCTGCGACCCAATTTCGCCAAGTCTTGCCGTTGTCGTCGTGACCGTTCATTGACCGGGTCCGTAGGGGTTTTCGATGCCGAGCTGGGCGAGCAGCCTCACTTCCTGCTCCTCCATGGTGTGCGCCTCGCCCGGAGTTCCATGATCCATGCCCAAGAGGTGCAGCACACCATGAACCACGAGGTGTGCGTAGTGGTGCGCCAGCGGCTTGCCCTGGGCGTGCGCTTCCTCCGCCACGACCGGGGCGCAAATGGCGATGTCGCCGAGCACGCCGGCCACGTCGGCGGGAAACGCCAGCACGTTGGTGGCGCCCATGCGCTGGCGGAAGCGGTGGTTGAGGTCAGCGCCCTCGCCGCGATCGACGATGCGTACGCAAACGTCGCTTTCCTCACCGTTCAAGGCGGACTCGGTCCAGTGCCGGAGCAGCGCCGCTTCGGGCGCATTCGCCTCGCAGCCAAGCTGCACGTCAACGGTCATCAGCGGCCTCACTGCGTTTCGCTTGCGCGGCATCGTCGCTGTCTTGACTGCGGCGTGCATCGTCGCGCGCATAGGCCTCGACGATGCGCTTGACGAGAGGGTGCCGCACCACGTCCCTGGAGCCGAAGCGCGTGAAGCTCAAGCCCTCCACATCCTTGAGCGCGTGCAGCACGTGGACGAGCCCTGAACGATGTCCCTGGGGCAAGTCGATCTGGGTGATGTCGCCGGTGATGACGGCGGTGGAGCCGAAGCCGATGCGCGTTAGGAACATCTTCATCTGTTCCATCGTCGTGTTCTGGCTCTCGTCGAGGATGATGAAGGCGCCGTTCAGCGTGCGCCCACGCATGAAGGCGAGTGGCGCGACTTCGATGACGTTGCGGTCGATGAGCTTGTTGACGCGCTCGACGCCAAGCATTTCGTAGAGGGCGTCGTAAAGAGGGCGCAGATACGGGTCGATCTTCTGGGCGAGATCGCCCGGCAGGAAGCCGAGCTTCTCTCCTGCCTCGACGGCCGGCCGCACGAGCAGGATGCGGGAGACGGCGTTGTTCTCGAGCGCCTCCACGGCGCAGGCGACGGCGAGGTAGGTCTTGCCGGTGCCGGCGGGACCGACGCCGAAGTTGACGTCGTTGGCGCGAATGAGTTCCACGTAGCGGCGCTGATTGCCGCCGCGCGGCTTGACCGGCTTCTTGCGCGTGCGGATGACCAACTCGTCGGCCACATCGCCACCTAGCAGTTCGTCCACGCCGGCCTCTTGCAGAAACAGATGCACCATGCTGGCGTCGAGGGCGTCCCGCTCCTGTGTTTCCACATAAAGCTGCGACAGCAGCGCGCCGCCCGCTTGCACGGGTCGCACGGGGCCGGATATGCGAAAGGCGTTGCCCCGGCCCTGAATGCGGATGCCGAGCCGTCGTTCGAGTTGCCTGAGGTTCTGGTCGAACGGCCCGCAAAGGGCTGCCAGACGGCGGGAATCGGCGGGTTCCAGATTGACGTTCGTGGTGTGCGCCACGACGGCGGGCGAGTCGTCGGCCAAGTATTTCGCTTTGCTTCCCCCTTGGGCCGTCAGAGAATAGCGGTGTTCCCCCGCGTGTCAACGTTGGTATGGCTGCAAGGGTCTCCCTGCGAGGGGTCTGAGGTTAGCGCCGCCAAACCCCTCGCTGGGGCGCTCGGCGTCTGGCCCTAGCCCCAACCTACCTATGACCTTGCACCGTGGAACGATGCTGCGCGCCGTTTCTACGGCGCCCGCAGCTCGCCCCGCAGGGAGTTCGGCAGGGCCTCGGTGATGGTCACCGGCACCAACTCGCCGATCCACTCCTCCCCGGCGCGAAAGTTGACGACGCGGTTGTCTTCCGTGCGGCCCTGCACTTGGCCTGGGTCGAGCTTTGAGGGCCCTGTCACGAGCGCCGTGCGGGTCGTTCCAACCATCGCCTCCGCGTGCGCCGCCGCCTGCCGCCGAAGCTGATCCTGCAGGATCGCCAGCCGGTGTTTCTTCACTGCCATCGGCGTCGGGTCCGGCAGCGAAGCGGCAGGTGTTCCGGGGCGTGGGCTGTAGATGAAGCTGAAGGAAATGTCGTAGTCCACTTCGCGCGCGAGATCGAGGGTTGCCTCAAAATCGCGGTCGGTCTCGCCGGGAAAGCCCACGATCAGGTCCGTGGAAAGGTGAATGTCGGGTCTCGCCGTCCGAATGCGGCGGATTTTCGACTTGTACTCAAGCGCCGTGTGCCCCCGCTTCATCATCGCCAGCACGCGGTCGGATCCGGACTGGATCGGCAGGTGCAGGTGGCTGACGAGCTCTGGAATGTCGCGATACGCCTCCACCAGCGTGTCCGAGAACTCCACGGGGTGTGACGTGGTGAAGCGGATGCGGTCGATGCCCGGCACCTCGGCGGCGTAGGCGATGAGTTCGGCGAGGTCTGCCCGGTCGCCGTCGATGGCACCGCGATAGGCGTTCACGTTTTGCCCGAGGAAGTTGATCTCGCGCACCCCTTGGCGGGCCAGCGCCGTCACCTCGCGCATCACGTCGGCCACGGGGCGGCTCACCTCCTCGCCGCGCGTGTAGGGCACGACGCAGAAGCTGCAGTACTTGCTGCACCCCTCCATCACCGAAACGAACGCGGACGGCCCCTCCGCCCGCGGCTCTGGCAGCCGGTCGAACTTCTCGATTTCGGGGAAGCTCACGTCCACCACCGGTGCCTTCGACGAACGTGCGCTGTCGATGAGTTCCGGCAGGCGGTGCAGGGTCTGGGGGCCGAACACCACGTCCACATACGGCGCCCGCTCGGCGATCGCTGCGCCCTCCTGGCTCGCCACGCAGCCGCCGACGCCGATGATGACGCCGGGCCGGGCGCGCTTGAGCGCCTTCCAGCGACCGAGTTCGTGAAACACCTTCTCCTGCGCCTTTTCGCGAATGGAACAGGTGTTCAGCAAGAGCACATCCGCCTCTCCCGGAGCGTCCACCAATGCCGCCGACTCGCTCTCGGAGAGCAGATCAGCCATGCGTGCCGAGTCGTACTCGTTCATCTGGCAGCCGTGGGTCTTGACGTAGAGCTTCATGCCTTAGGTTCCGCTATTCGCGGTGTGGACGGGTGGTGCGCGACCGGTGGGCAAGTATATGACCGCTTGAAAAATGCCGGGCATTGCCGGTAAATGGCACCAAGCCAAGCCGAGGCGGCAGCGACAATGAGCGACGACAAGAGCCACATCTACCGCATCTATTTCCACAGCCACGGGCAGATCTACGAGGTGTACGCGCACTCGATCTACCAAAGCGACCTCTATGGCTTCGTCGAGATCGAGGACTACATCTTCGGTGAGAAATCGAAGATGGTGATCGATCCGAGCGAGGACAAGCTGCGCACCGAGTTCGAGAGCGTGCAGCGCACTTACATCCCGATGCATGCGGTGATCCGCATCGACGAAGTGGAGAAGGAGGGCACCGCGAAAATCACCGACAGCAAGGGCAGCAACATCACGCCCTTCCCCATGCCCATGCCCGGCAAGAAGGGCTGATGCCCTCAGAGAGCGAAACCATGACTGATGCCGCCCGCGAAGACCCCGCTGAACTCGTACTCGAAGAACGCCTGGACCATGTGCTCGTGCTTTCCCTCAACCGGCCGCGCCGCCATCACGCCCTGAACCGCGCCCTCGTGGGGCGACTGGCAGATGCGCTGCAGGCCGCTGAGGCGGATGAGGATGTGCGGGTGGTTGTGTTGACAGGCACTGGCAGCAAGGCGTTCTGTGCCGGTGCCGATATGCTCGAAGTTTCCGGCGTTGAGCCGACATCCAAGCCGCCTTCCTCGAAGCAGCCGACCGGCGCCGCCGGCAACGCCTATGCAGCTCTGGCGGCGATGTCCTGCCCCGTGATCGCCGCCGTGAACGGCTATTGCTATGGCGGCGGTGCGCATCTCGCCATCGGCTGCGACATTCGCCTGGCATCGACGACCGCGACGTTCCGCCTGCCCGGGGCTGAATACGGCCTCGTGGTGGCCGCCGCCGCATTGCCTCGCCTGGTGGGTGCGGCCAAGGCGAAGGAACTCATCTACACCACGCGGCGCTTCGACGCTGCCGAAGCGCATGCGTGGGGCCTTGTCAGCACGGTTCACGAACCGGATGAGCTGATGCCGGCTGCTCTGGAGATGGCCGCGCAAATCGCCGCAAACTCGCCGGCGGCGGTGCGGGCCTCCAAAGCGGTGATCGACGCGGCCACGCTTTCTGACGAGGCCGAGGCGCTGGAGCTCGACCACAACCGCAGGCTGCGCGGGAGCCCGGAACAGTCGAAGCGATTTCGCGACGCAACACGTCGCGTAACGGGGCGCTGAAGCGACCTCCAATAGGGGCGGGGCTTGTCCCCGTCCGTCTTGAACGCGCCGACGGACTCGTTGAAGCATAGCTGTTTCGCGCAAGAGAACTGCCAGCGCGCCCGTCAGGGCGCGCCGGGCGGGACAATCCCGCCCCCTACGGGGAATGCGTTGAAACGCACCGAATGGACTCGGCGCTAGTCGCGGATCGACTTTGCCATTTCCCGTAGTGCCTGCACGAAGGTCTCTGGCTGGTCCAGGAATACATGGTGCTGAGCGTTTTCGATCATCGTTACTTTCGGTTCGCCCGGCAGCAGCTCCAGCATGTGTTCAAGTGTGCGGGCGCTGAAGGACTCGCTGTTCTCGCCGTAGATGAGGCCCACCGGCAGGGTTAGGCCGGTGTAGTCCTCCGGCTGCCGTTCGCCGCCCTTCAGCGTCATGGGCAGCTCCTCGTCGAACTTCCAGGCCCAGCCGCCGCCGTCGACGCGCATGAGGGAGTTGCGGGCGATGTACTTCATCACGTAGTCGTTCTCGCACGGCTGCGGCGGGAACAGGCGGAAGCGTGCCTCGGCGGTTTCGCGGTCGGGATAGGCCTTGGCGCGACCGCCGCCCATCATGGGGTAGTCCCGCACTGGCTCGTCGGGGGCACGAAGGCCCGAGTCCACCAGGATCAGCGCGCCGAAGCGCTCGTGGAAGAGGTTGGCAGCCTTCGCCGCCATCATGCCGCCGAAGCTGTGTCCCACTACGATCACGTCGTTGTCGAGGTTGGCGTCGTCGCACACCGCGACGATTTCGGCCGCGTAGGTCTCTGCGTCGTAGCCGTATCGGTAGTCGGAATCGCCCATGCCGGTTAGGTCCATGGCGGCGATGCGGAAGTCGCTCGCGAGTTGCGGGGCGATGAAGTCCCACCAACGCCGGTGCGCGTTCATGCCGTGGATTAGCAGCATGCCGGGCTTGTCGGCGTCGGCCTGCCACGTCTGGTACACGACATCGCATTCGTCCACCTCCACGGAATGCGCCTCGGAAGGTGTCTCGACCGCCTCCCAGAACCAATCCGGCACCGTGGTTTCCTTGCGCTCCCTGTCCCAACGCGCCATCGCTCGTAAGCCCCTCACCAACGTGAACCCCAAGCCAATCACGTCACCGCGGCATCGGCAAGGTGCGGGCGCGCCCTTTGGGCGCGTTGGCCGTTTGCTGCGCGAACTGCTCGCGGTGCTAGCTTGCGGTGCCCTGCGGGGCGTTGGCAGTGGCTGCGCGAGCGACTGGTTTAGGGTTTCGTTTTCGGCAAAAGCTTGCTGCGCGCAGCACAAGGGTGTCGGCACACTTCGATTACACTCGCAACCAAATTTGCGTCAGCTCAGTCACAAAGGAGGTCATCGTCTTGGCGGATCCGAATATTGCGCAGAAAGCGCCCTATCGTGTCGATGTGGAAGCGGGCGGCAGGTATTTCTGGTGTGCCTGCGGCAAGAGTCAGGACCAGCCGTTCTGCGATGGATCGCATCAGGGCGGCGAGTTCCTTCCGGTGCGCTACGACGCCCCGGAGGACGCTACGCTCTTCTTTTGCGGCTGCAAGCGCACCGGTACCGCGCCGCTGTGCGACGGCACGCACAACGGACTGTAGCCGAACGCCGGGCATACGGGGCCGGCTTGCGCGCATAGCGGTTCACCTGCCGATCTTGAGGCACGGCGGAACCGCACGGGTCGGTCTCGAATCGAACTAGAGGATCCAGCTAGGACACGACGGCCTGCGGCCCGTCGCCGCTGAGCCAACGAAAACAATGCGCTCATTCAACTTGAAAAACCTGTTCAAGCCCAAGCCGCGGTTAGATCACGCCGAGGCTGGGGTTCGCCTTGCCGCGGTGGCGGCCCTGGACGACGAGCAGGACGTGCTTGGGCGCGTTTTCCGGGAGGATGAGTCGCTAAGTGTCCGTTTGGCGGCTCTGGAGCGGCTCACGGATGCTGCTGTCATCGCCACTGGGCTTGACGACCCCGATGTGCAGGACGATGCAGCGCGTCGGCTCTTGGCCTTGGGGAGCGAGTTGCGGGCCGACATCCGCGCGCACGTCGCCGTGGCCCGCGTGGAGCTGAGCGAGGCCCAGGACGAGGCGCGTGCGGTCGCGGCCGCGGCCCGCATCGATGACCCCGAACAGCGCCTCGCGGCCCTTCTGAAGAACCCGAGCAACCGCATTCGCGCCGCCGTCATGGAGGACGTTTGGGATGTGGAGGTACTTGCCGTAGTCGAGCGAGCCTCGCGAGGCCGCGACAAGGGGCTTTACCGCATGGCGCGGGAGCGCATCGCCGAGCGGCGCAAGGGGCAGGCGGCACGAGAGGCCGAGCAGGAGGAGTCGGAGCGCCTATGTTCTGCGGCTGCGCAGATCGCCGACGACGATCCCCATTACGACGCCAAGCGCGACGCCATCGAGCGCGAGTGGCACCAGATGCTGCAAGCCGTGAAGGAGACCGATGCCGGACTGGCACGGTTCGACGTTCCCGCGCGCGACTTGGATTCGCTGCAAGAGGCCTTCCCAGTGCGCCGAGTTCGCGAAGAGCCGACAGTGGTGCCGCCCGAGGCCGCGCAGTCTGCGGACGCCGAGTCGCCGCTTGGGCCCACACCGACGGAACGTGTGCAAGCGCTCATCGAGCAAGCCGCCGGACTCGTGGTCGATGGTGCCCTGACGACCGACTCCGTCGCATCCCTGCGCTCTGAGCTCGAGGCACTGCAGCCGGCCTCGCAACTGCAATCCGGCGCCGAGCCAGAACCTGCACCCGCCAGCGACGACACCGAGTCGCGCCTCGACCCGAGTGCGGAACAAACGCTGACGAGTGTCGCCACCGAGACAAAAGAAGAAACCCGATCAGCCCGGCAAGCCAAGCTCGATGCGGAAGGCGAGGCGCACGGTGCGCAAGGCGGCGAGTCCACAGAGGCATCGCCGGCGCAGGCACTGCCGGGCGGGTCAGCACAAGCAGCGGACGATGGCTACGCCAAGGCCCTGGACAAAGCCAGCGAAAGAGTCGCCGCGCTTGAGCGAGCGCTGGAACTGGCGTCACGAGCCTCCGATCTTGCAGCCGGATCGCTGCCAGCCGAGGCGGAGGACGAATCGTGGCAGGCACTCGCCGAACGTCTTGGCGCCACCCATGAACTGAGGCGCGAGGCACGTGCTTTGCAGCGCCGTTATGGCTGGCCGAGGGACATGCCGAAGCCAGCGCCCCTCGAGGGCCTTGCCGATGCCCTGACCCAAGCCGACGCCGCCATTGCGAGCGCAGGGCAGCGCCTGCAAGCCTTGGCCGAGGAAGTCGCCGACATTCTCGGCAAGTTCGAGGCGGCTATCGGCGAGGGCTCCGTGCGCGCGGCCAGCGAGCACGAGCACGCCGCAAGGGACCTCGTTCCCTTCCTGCCTCGGGAGCGCGCTCGCTCGCTCCAAGCGAGGCTCGGCAGCCTGTCGGCGCGGCTCCGGGAACTGCGCGATTGGCGCACGTTTGCCGAGAGCCCGAAGCGCGAGGGCTTGTGCGAGCGCATGGAGGAACTGGCCGAAGAGCCCCTGGCGCCGCAGCCGCAGGCGGACGAAGTGAAGTCGCTGCGGGCGCAGTGGAACGAGCTCGGCCGGGTGGCGTCGCCTCGCGATCGGGAGTTGCTCGCGCGCTTTGACGATGCGGCTGAGCGTGCCTTCGAGCCTTGCCGTGCGCACTTCGCGGAGCTGGCGGAACGGCGTGCCTACAACCTGGAGCAGCGCCGCGCCATCGTCGATGTGCTTGAAGACTATGTTGCCGGCGAGCGCTGGCAGAACAGCGACTGGACCGGCGTTGAACGCGTGCTGCGCACCGCACGCTCGGAGTGGCGCGGCTACTACCCGGTTGACCGCCGGGCGGGGCGTGAGGTGGAGGCCCGCTTCAACGAGCTCACCGCCACCATTCACGATCACCTCAAGTCGGAGTGGGACGTCAACTCGGCACGGCTCGAATCCATCGTCACCCAGGCGGCCGCGGCTCGAGCCTCGGGTGCGCCGCTGCCGGAGCGCATCGAGGTGCTCAAGTCGCTGCAACAGCAATGGAAGGAGGCTGGTCCCGTGCCACGCCGTGTTTCGCAGCGGCTGTGGCGACAGTTCCGGGACGAGTGCGATCCTGTGTTCGCAGAGCGGGAGGCGGCGCGCGAGGATCGCGCCGAGCAGTTCCGCAAGACCACGGGTGAAGCCGAGACGCTGATCGAGGAACTTCGCGCCTTGCTGGATCGCACATCCGCCCTGGACGGGCGCGAGGTCGCGGAGCTGCGGGCGCGAGCGGCTTCGATCGGGCAACTGCCGAGGCGGCTGCAGAGCCGCCTCGACGATGCCCTCGCCGATGTGGAACACGCACTTTCCGCGGAGCGCGCCGCCAGTGCGCGTGAGGCGGAACTCGCTTGGCTTGCCCGGGTCGAGGAAGTGGACCGGGCCTTCGCCGAGGCGGCGGCCGGGGACGACCTCGAAGCATGGCGGGACGCCGCCGGAGAGTTCGCCTCCCTATTCGCCGCCCGCTTCGAGGACGAAGCCGACGAGGAGGACGAGGATCCGCACCAGCTCACCGTGGTAAGCGAGATCGAGGCGGAGACGCCCTCCCCCGAAGCGGACCAGAACCTTCGTCTTGCGCTGTCGATCGAGCGCTTGAACGGCGATCTCAGCGGCGAGCGCGATGCGACGGACCACCGCTCCCTGGCACTGCGCTGGTGTGCAGCACCGGCGACGGCAGAGGATGAGCTGCGCGCGCGCTTTTTCGGGGCTTTGCGGTCCATGGTCGCCGGCCACGCTAGTGTCCGCAGGTACGCAAGTGGCCGGGGGCAGGCGCGCAGCGCGGGGCAAGGAGGCGCCTGACGTCGTGTCGGCGAAGCGCAGGGATGGGCCGCTGCCTTCCACCGCAAAGCCGCCTATGCGCCGATCCTTCTTCGACCGCCCTCCGCAAGCTGTGGCCCCTGCGTTGATCGGTGCGCTGCTGGTGCATGGCGACGTTGCGGGCCGGATTGTGGAGACGGAGGCATATGCTGCGGAAGGTGATCCGGCGGCGCACGCAAGCCGCGGCAGGACGGCGCGCACCGATGTGCTGTTCGGGATGCCGGGTCGGGCCTATGTGTTCCGCACGCGCCAGCACCATTGCCTGAACATCGCTGCCCAGGAGTGCGGCGTGCCGGGCTGTGTGCTGATCCGCGCGCTGGAGCCGGTGGCCGGGATCGAGACGATGCGAGCGAGGCGGGGTCAGGTGGACGATGCGCGCTTGACGGACGGTCCAGCAAAGCTCTGCGAAGCCTTGGACGTGGACATGCGTTGCTACGGTGACGACTTCTGCGACGGACGTGGCCTTCACTTGCTGCCTGCGACGGGAGCTCCGGCACGCATCGTGTCCGGGCCTCGTGTCGGCGTCACGGCAGCTTGCGACAGGCTGTGGCGCTACTGCGATGCACATAGTCGCTACGTCTCCCGCCCGTGGCCGCCTCCAATGCGACGCCACCCTCCACCGAAAGAGCCTGATGGTTTCTTGGTTTGGGCTGCGTTGCGTCGCTAATTCGGGAGGTTCTGAGCGGCGCAGGGAACTTTTTCGGCGCGTCAAGCGACTGCACCGTGTAGGCGAGAATGCTGTGGGTCGCGGCGTGAACCGTGGGCAGGCATCGCAGGGCAGTGGGCAAGGAGATCGATAGGATGCGGATGGTGGAGAAACTGACCAATGGCTCGTTGCGTTTGCTCGTAGGGATGGCTCCGGTCGCGTTGAGCGGCTGCATCATCTCCGTGGACGTGAAGGACGTGGGCATGATTGACGGGGGCTGGTCGGAGAGCGAGCGCGACCTGTCCGCAGACCTCGCCAAGATCGACTACCAAGGAGGCGGCACGCTCTACGTCGTGCAGGGCGACGACGCCCGCCTGCGCTTGCAGGGCACGCGCACTGCCTTGGATGCCGTCTCCGTCAACCAGACCGGCGCCACGCTCCACATTACGGAACGGGAGGTGACCACATGCGTCGTCGGGGTCTGCCGCCCGCGACAGCCGAGCGGAGAGCATCTGCGCTACTACCTGGAAGTCCCTCACGTGGAGGACATTCGCCATAGCGGCAACGGTGAGATGAAGGTGGGGCCGTTGACCGCCCAAAGGCTCGTGGTTGTGGTGGAAAACCACGTCAACACCAAATTCTCCAGCATCAACGTGCGGGACTTCGCGTTGCAGGCGCAAGACCACGCCGACGTCCACATCGAAACCCTCGATGCCGACGAGGTGTCGCTGGCCGCATCATCCCACGCAGACGTCTATGCCCACGATGTCAACACGCTCGAACTACAGGTCTACGCCGACGACCAGGCCCAAGTCTGGCTCGCGGGCCGGGCTGACGAGGCGAACGTCAGGCTGTCGGATCACGCCAACTTCGACGCTTCGCGCGTTGAAGTCGACGTGGTGGACATTCGAGCCGACGACCTCGCAGTGGCGCAGCTATGGGCCGAAGAGAGCCTGCGCATCGTCCGTGATAGCCGTGCGACCATTGACTGGACTGGCAGCGCCGAAGTCCGAGAGCAACACGCAGTGTCAGGCCCCTAGCCCGGATTACTCATGAATGCGCGTAGCGAGGGCGACGAGACGCCGCTGTGGCTGGGCGCACGGAGTGGAGGAACCCGAAGGCATAGCTGCGCACTATGTTGAGGGGGCCGGAGCGAGTACGCACAGTCACAGCGAGTGGATCGTCGTCCGCAGTAGGGCATTCATGAATAATCCGGGCTGGTAGCGCCACCTCGAACGAAGCCCGGCCGGCAAACACCAAAAACAACAGCCCCTGCCATGCGGGGGCCTCTCTGGACGGAGGGCGTCCCGCCCTCCAAGCGTGCCGAACGTGCGCACGGCTAGGGTCGGGCCACGGAATCCAGCCACTTGTGCATGCGCACCGCCGTCTCCTGGCCTTGGTAATAGCCGGGGATGGTCTTGCCAAGAGCGAAGCCGGCGGCGCGGTAGAAGTGCTGGGCGCCTTGGTTGCGCGCCCGTACCTCGAGATCGATGCGGTCGAGGCCAGCCGTGTGCGCCGTCAGCACCAACCAGTCGAGGAGCTCCCGACCCAGGCCCTGGCGGCGGCAGCGGGGGTCCACCGCGAGCAGGTTGAGGTGCGCGGTCTCGAAGCCGAACCGCATCGCCGCGAAGCCCATCAGGGTGCCGGCGGCAGCCTCGGGCAGCGGCGTTTGCAGGCGCGAGACGATCACAGACGACTCGCTGTCGCGAATCATGGCGCGGATGGCCTCCGGTCGCCAACGCCATTGCAGGCCGTGCTCGATCTCGTCGCGCGACATGCGGGCGATGTCACCGGCATCGCGCATGGCGGCAAGTTCGATGGCGGTGAATCGCGTTTCCATTGTATGGTCGGGCGTCAGCCTGCGTCGCAGGGCTGGCAGGGGAGGGTAAGCGGCCGAGGGCCACACGGGTAATGTCGCGGGTCGCGAGCCTGGCGGCCATGCCGTGTCCGGCGCGCCGTTTGCGACAAACAATGCCCGACAGGGAAGGAGCGAGATTTGGACTTCGACAAGGTCACACTGGATTTCGATGAGAACGTGGCAACCCTGCGATTCAACCACCCTGAGGTGTTGAACGCCATCGGTGCCGACATGATGCAGGGCCTCGACGCGGCGCTCGCTGAAGTGGAGGACCCGAACAACGGCATCCGCTGCCTGCTTATCACCGGTGTGGGACGCGGCTTCTGTGCCGGCGCTAACCTGTCGGGCCGAGGCGACGGCAAGGGCGGCGCCGGCGGCACCCTGCGCAGCTCGTATCACCCGCTGTTCTTCCGCATGAGAGAGCTCGACATGCCGATCGTCACCGCCGTCAACGGTGCCGCAGCCGGCGTTGGCATGAGCTTCGCGTTGTTCGGCGACATCGTCTGCGCGTCGAAGGGCGCATTCTTCCTGCAGGCCTTCGCCCGCATCGGGCTCGTGCCGGACGGCGGCGCCACGTTCTTCCTGCCGCGCATGGTCGGCTGGGGCCGAGCGATGGAGCTTTCGCTCTTGGCCGAGCGCCTACCGGCCGAGCGCGCCTACGAGTGGGGGTTGGTGAACCGGCTCTACGACGACAACGACGCCTTGATGGAAGGCGCGGGTGCCATTGCGACGCAGCTCGCCGGCGGCCCTGCGTCCCTCGCCATGATCCGACAGGCCTACTGGGCAAGCTGGGACAACTCCTACGAGCAGCAGCTTGACCTCGAGGCCCGGTTGCAGGCGCGTGCGGGGCGCACGAAAGACTACGCCGAGGGGGTTTCTGCGTTCCTGCAGAAGCGAGACGCCGAGTTCAAGGGCGCGTGAAGGCGACGGGAGGGACGGATATGCAAGGTCGGGTTGCACTGGTTACCGGCGGCGGACGCGGCGTCGGTCGCGCCATCTCACTGGCGCTTGCCGCGGACGGTGCTGCGGTTGCCGTCAACTATCGCCGTGACCAGGCAGCGGCCGACGACACGGTGGCCGAGGTCCGCGCCGCCGGCGGCACCGCGGTGGCATACGGTGCTTCGGTTGACGACTACGATCAGAACGCCGCGATGGTTGCCGAAGTGGAAGCAGACTTGGGTGCCATCGGCATCCTCGTGCACAACGCCGGCATCGCCAGTCGCGGCATGTCGGTGGTGGATACCGAACCCGACGAACTGCGTCGTGTTATGGCGACGCACGCACTCGGCCCGCACTACCTTTCGAGGCTAGCGATTCCGAAGATGCGCACCCTCGATCGGGGCGACGTGGTGATGATCTCTAGCGTCGCCACACGCGGGCTCTCCGCCAACGGCGCCCCCTACAACATGGGCAAGACGGCCTTGGAGGCGCTTGCTGTCACCCTTTCCCGTGAGGAACGCAATAACGGCATCCGGGTGAACATCGTCGCTCCGGGGCTCGTGGAAACGGAGATGGGCCGCCGCTTGATGAAGGCAACGGCCGGTGTCACGGACCTGCGCACGCTGGACGCCGCGAGCCCCTTCGGCCGCGTCTGTCAGCCGGAAGACGTAGCCAATGTGGTTCGCTTTCTGGTCTCGGAACAGAACACGTACGTGACGGGCCAGAAGATCTACTGCGACGGCGGCGGGCCCGGTTAGCGCATGAGGAAGGCCACCCGAAGAAGGGCGACGCATGCGTCGCCCCTACGGTTCGGGACATGACCGACACCTTCCTGTAGGGGCGACACGCGTCGCCCTGTCCGGCAGCCGGGTGCATCGCCGCCAAAGTCCGACAGGCTCCTCGGCGCCAGGCGCGGAGAAACCCGGCACTAACGGCCTTGCGTCAGCGCCGCCCCAAGGTTACCTCGTCAACCGCCGCCACCAACGTTTCGACGATCAGGCCCATTTCCTCCTCGTCGATGATGAGCGGCGGACCAAGCACCACGATGTCGCGTACAACGCCCGTGCCGCCGGCATAGAAGAAGACGCCGCGTTCAAGGCCCGCTGCCATGATGCGCGAGGCGACGTGGTCGCTGGCGGGGAAGGGTTCGAGCGTGTCGCGGTCCTGAACCACTTCGATGGCTTGCAGCATGCCGCGCCCGCGCACCTCGGCCACATGAGGATGGTTGGAGAAGGCCGTGGCGAGGCGCTTGCCGAGCTCCTCGCCGACGGTGGCCGCGCGCTCGACGAGATTCTCGCGCAGGAGGATGTCGAGGACGCGATCGGCCGCAGCACATGCACCGGCGTGGGCGCCGAAGGTGTGGAACATCACCATCATGCCGGCGTCGTCGAGCGCCTCGCCGATGCGTTCCGTGGCAAACACCCCGGTGATCGGCGCGTAGCCGCCTCCGAGGCCCTTGCCGCCGACAACCACATCCGGGACGAAGTCCCAGTGCTCGAAGCCGAACTTGGCGCCGGTGCGGCCGAAGCCGGTCATCACCTCGTCTTGCAGGATGAGGATGTCGTGACGGTCGCAGATTTCGCGCACGCCCTCCCAATAGCCGGCTGGAGGCACGATGGCGCCGCCGCTCGCGCCGGTGATGGGCTCGGCCATGATTGCGGCGATGGTGTCCGCACCTTCCTCCGCAATCGTGCGTTCGAGATCGCCCAGGTAATGCTCGGCGCTGTGTGCCGCTTCGTCGCCCGCGTCGCAGCGCAGGGGATAGGGGGTTGGCACGCGAGGATGGTCAGGCAAAGCATGCCTTAGGCCGGACTTGCGGGCCTCGTGGCCTCCTACGGCAGTGGTGGCGAGGGTGGTGCCGTGATACGACACCGAACGCCCGATGATCTTGCACTTCTCGGGCCGACCGAGCGCAGCCTGATACTGGATCGCCAGCTTCATGGCCGTCTCGTTGCCCTCGGAGCCACCGCAGGTGAAGTGCTGGCGCGTCAGCGCCTGCGGCAGCCATTCGGCAGTGAGCCGCTCGGAAAGACGGCGGCGCTCCGGCGTTAGCCATACCGGCACGACATAGGTGTTGTTCAGGGTGGCGTCACGCACCGCATCCGCCACCTCTTCCCGGCCATGGCCGATGTTGGTGACGATGGCGCCGCCGGCTGCATCGAGGATGCGAGCGCCATCCGCCTTGTGCAGCCAGGCACCCTCCGCACGCACGATTTCGGTGCTGCCGCCGTTGCCGTTGAAGGGCCAGCGCACTTCGCCGCCTTTGTCCATCGATCCTCCGAAAACCGCCCATTGCTGTTGCCCCTAGCACGCGCGCATGGCGACCTGATTTGACGCACTGCCGCGCAAACGGGTATGACGTGCGGGATGATACGCGCACGTGGCCTAAAGAAACGGGGAGCAACCATGCCGGAGCAAGTGGAAGGAATCGACGCCGACAACGTCACCGAGTGGGTCGCGCAGCGCATCCCTGACCTCGCGCCGCCACTCACGTACTCGCTCATCGCCGGGGGCCACTCCAACCTCACCTACAAGTTCGTCGACAGCGCCGGCGCGGCCTATGTGCTGCGCCGCCCGCCCCTCGGCCACGTGCTCGAGAGTGCACACGACATGGGCCGCGAGCACCGCATCATCTCGGCGGTGTGGGGAACCGACGTGCCCGTGCCGAAGACGTGGGGCCTGTGCGAGGACAACGACGTGAACGGTGCACCGTTCTATCTGATGAGCTTCGTCGAGGGCGTGGTGCCGCACGAGGCCGAGGTGGCCGAGACGCTGCCGGTGGCGGAGCGGCGCAGCGCCGGGGAGCACATCATCGACGTGCTCGGCACCTTGCACCTGATTGATCCCGACGACGTGGGCCTTGGCACCCTCGCGCGCAAGACGGGCTACGTCGAGCGCCAGTTGAAGCGCTGGTCGGCGCAGTATCAGGCCACCAAGACGCACGAAATCCCGGAGATGGACGAAAGCGAACGCCTGCTTCACGACGACGTGCCGGAACAGGTGGGATCGGCCATCGTCCACGGCGACTACCGCATCGGCAACATGATCCTGCGCGATGGCCGCATGGCGGCTTTGCTCGACTGGGAGCTGTGTACGCTCGGCGACCCCCTTGCCGACCTCGGCTACCTGCTCAACAACTGGGGCCAGCCGGGCGAGGGCGCTTCCGACACGGCAAGCCCAACCGCGGTGGGCGGCTTCCCGGACCGCGACGAACTCTGTGCCGCGTACGAAAGCCGCACCGGGCGTGACCTCGCCCGAATCAACTACTACCGCGCCTTTTCGCACTGGCGCCTCGGCGCCATCGCCCAGGGCGTGTACAAGCGTTATCTGGTCGGCGCGATGGGCAAGAACCGCGACTTCGACCTCGAGAAGTACAAGCTCGGCATCCACGCCCGCGCCGAGTCTGCGCTTGAGCTATTGACGACGTGATTCGTCGTACTCAAGGCGCGACGCTCCTTGCCGGCAGCCGCAAGCCGTTGCGGCACCTTAACGTGCGCGCGCGTTGGGGCGCTGCTAGCAATCTGTCGGACTTGGCGGCGATGCACCCGGCTGCCGGACAGGGCGACGCATGCGTCGCCCCTACAGGAAGGTGTCGGTCACGTCCCGTGCCGTAGGGGCGACGCATGCGTCGCCCTTCTTCGGGTCCTTCCTCATGCGCTAGTATCGGCGCGAAGCGCTTACAGGAACGGCACGCATGGAGTTCTGGACCTTCCTCACCGTTGTGATCCTCGCCGGCATCGGCCTTGAGGCATACCGCGTTCATGTCAAGGGAAAGAAGGCCCAGGGCGGTGCGAATCTGGCGGACATCGAAGCGCGACTCGCCGCATTGGAGGCGGATGGCGCCCTCGAGGATCGCGTGCGGACGCTCGAAGCCATCGTTACCGACGCCCGCTATCAGCTTGATTCGGAGATCAAGAGTCTCGATGGCTCGTCGCGGCAAGCAGACTAGGAAGAAAACGCCGAGACGGCGGGTTGCCTCCCGGCGCGTCGTCGAAGGAAGGCCCCGAGGGTTGCGGGGCGGTGGTAGGCGGAAAAAAGGGGCGCGCCGGCGGTGGTTTAGGCCGCCGGGACAGCTCTTGCAAGGGGAAGAACCACGAGAGGAGGGAGGTTCAAGAGCTGTACACGCGCCTGGAGGATTGCTCCGATGGCGCTATCTTGTACTGGACAGAGCACCTTTGCAAGCCTTTTGTCGAACTTTTTTCGCTTTTTTGTCACGTTTTTCTTCGCCGAACATCGTCAATTCATGCTGTCGAGGAGTCCGTTGTGGTGCACGAGCCGCTCTAGCGCCGCCTCCAGCGTGCTCCGTGCGGACGCCAGGGACTCGCCTGCTTCGTCCGCCCCAACCTCTTCACAGCGTTCGGCGTGATCCGATAGATGATTGATTTCTAGGAGCATTTCCGCAAGAGGGCCAGAAATTGCAGAGGCCGACTCCGAGGCGGCGGTGATGATGTGCAGGAGCATTTCTTCGCTGAATGCCACGTGTGTGCTGTCTTGTACAGGACCTTTCCAGGCGAGGCATGCATCCTCAATGTCCGGCCACGAGACGCCGCGGTCCAATGCCATCGCTGCCCGGCCCTCATTCTCGAACCGCTCGAGCGCGCTTCTGCTCGCGTAGCGATAGGCTGTCACGACTCCGGCACCCGGCACGCGCTCGCCGACCTCGCTCGTCAACTGGTCATCGAGTGACGCTTGGAACAGCACGAGGCGATGCATCTGCGGCAGGGCGTCCCTGGCTGCCAGGAAGGACTCCACCGAAGGCCATGAACCGACGACGAGGATGCCGGACTCCGGAGTCTCTTCGGCGGACTGCCGTGTCGTTGCCTGCCGATGCAACAGCAACAGGGGCGCGCCGACCAAGCCCACATGCAATCCCGAGGCCTCGGCCGCGGAGGAGTCCGTCAGGGTCGCCGCCCGGCGCGCGAGTTCCTCGTCGCCAAGGTGGACAACCCGGCGAATGGCCGCGCCGCGGTCCAGCAGCGTCTTAATCGCGAGCAGGCGCCCCACCTGGGCCTCGCTGTAGAAGCGCGTCTGGCCGTCGCGATGCGCCGGTGCGAAGCCATAGCGGCGTTCCCACGCCCGCAACCGCTCCACCGAGATACCGGTGCGGTTGGCGACGACGCCGATCTTGAACAGGTCGCCCTCGGGGGGCTGCGCGGGAATTGTCATGGACAATGCCCTATTCGGCAGGGGGAACCGACTGTACAGATCTGGACAAGATCAGGCAAGCCCCCGGCGCGGCCACGCAAGGCTGGCGACGCGCGCGCGCGGCCAGTGGCAACGCGTCGCCGCCGTGGCAGCTCGGAGGGTCAGCTTAGGTTGACAATCATCTTGCCCGTGTTGGCGCCGGTGAACAGGCCAATGAACGCTTCGGGGGCGTGCTCGATGCCGTCGAAGGTGGTCTCGCGGTACTTGAGCTGGCCGGAATTCACCCAGGCCGTCATGTCGCGCACGAAGTCCTCGCGCAGGTGGTTGAAGTTCGAGACGATGAAGCCCTTGAGGGTAAGGCCCATGCCGATGGCGACGGCGAGGTTGTTCGGTCCCGGTACCGGAGCTGTGGCGTTGTATTGCGAAATGGCGCCGCAGAGGGGAATGCGCCCGCCCGGTCGCATGCAGTTGAGCGCCGCCTGCAAGTGTTCGCCGCCGACGTTGTCGAAGTAGACATCGATGCCATCGGGTGCACCCTCGGCAATCTGTTGTTCGAGGTGGCCGTCGTGGTAGTCGAAGGCGTGGTCGAAGCCGAGATCGTCAGTCAGGTGGCGCACCTTGTCGGCGCTGCCGGCACTGCCGATGACGCGGCAGCCGCGAATCTTGGCGATTTGTCCGACCGCGCTCCCGACCGCCCCGGCAGCACCGGAGACGAACACCGTTTCGGCGTCCTTGAGCTGGCCCACGTCGAGCAATCCCACGTATGCAGTCATGCCGGGCATCCCGAGGACGCCAAGATAGGCCGATGCCGGCGCTTCGAGATTGCCGAGCGGGCGAAGCCCGCGCGCGGACGACACAATGCTTCCCGCCAGCCGAGGTGCGACTCCACGTGCTCGCCTTCCGGCAATTCGGCGACGTTGGACTTCACCACCCGGCCGATGGCGCCGCCGGTGAGAGGTTCGCCCACTTCGAAAGGCCCGACGTAAGACTTCCGATCCACCATCCGGCCACGCATGTAAGGATCCACCGACATGCAGAGATTCTCTACAACAACCTCCCCATCGCCGGGGTCCGGCAACTCCACCTCGGAAACGGCGAAGTCTGCCGCCGTCGGCATCCCCACAGGTCGCCTGGCAAGCGCAACCACACGCGTCTTCATGCTTTCTCCTTCAGATGACACCCATCGAGTCCGCAGCTTACGCTGCGGGCCGCCAACGCAAATCATAGCCCTTGACGGTGCTGTGCCGCGTTCGTCGCGTCGCTGCCCGGTGTTTACCGATCGAATTGCAGGGCCTCGCCGGGGGTGTCGTCGCGGAACTCACCGTCCGCGAACATCAACCGGCCGCCGACGAAAGTGTGGGTCACGCGAGCGTGGAACGTCGTGCCGCGGAATGGCGTCCAGCCACACTTGGCGTACACCGGCTCGTCATCCACCACCGTGTGGCGGCTTGGATCGATCACCACCAGGTCGGCGTGATAGCCCTCCCTGATGAAGCCGCGTTCGGCGACATCGAACAAGGTCGCGGGTGCGTGCGCGGTCTTCTGTGCCACCCGTTCGATGGTCATCTCGCCGAGGCGCACTTGCTCGACCAACGACAGCAGTGCGTGCTGCACAAGCGGCAAGCCGGACGGCGCCTGCATGTAGGGGCTTGCCTTCTCCTCGGCCGTGTGCGGGGCATGGTCGGTGGCGACGACGTCGATCACGTCGTCATTCACGGCTTGGCGGATCGCGAGCTGGTCGGCTCGGGTCTTGATTGCGGGGTTGCACTTGATGTCGGTTCCGAGCGCGCCGTAGTGCGTCTCGTTGAAGAACAGGTGATGCACGCAGGCTTCCGCCGTGATGCGCTTGCCTTCGAGCGGGCCGGGTTCGAACAGAGCCAACTCACGCGCCGTGGTGATGTGCAGCACATGCAGGCGGCTGCCATGCGTGCGCGCCAGCCGCACGGCCAGCGACGACGAGCGGTGGCAAGCCTCGGCGGAGCGAATGTTGGGGTGCTCGGTGATGGGGATGTCTTCGCCGTAGCGCGCCTGCGCCTCGGCCTCGTTGGCGAGGATCATGGGCGTGTCTTCGCAGTGGGTGGCGATCAGCAGGGGGCATTCCGCGAAGATGCCTTCGAGCGTGCGTTCGTCGTCCACCAGCATATTGCCGGTTGATGCGCCCATGAACACCTTGACGCCGCAGGCGAGGTGGCGATCAACCCGTCGGATCTCCTCGAGGTTGTCGTTGGTGGCGCCGAGATAGAAAGCGTAGTTCGCGAGCGACCGGGACGCGGCGCGGGCGTGCTTGTCCTTCAGTGCGGCACCAGTCACCGTCTGCGGATCGCAGTTCGGCATCTCCATGTAACTGGTGATGCCCCCGGCCACGGCGGCGCGGGACTCGGTGGCGATGTCTGCCTTGTGCTCGAAGCCAGGCTCACGGAAATGCACTTGGTCGTCGATCATCCCTGGCAGGAGCCAGGCGCCGGCGAGGTCGATCTCGGTGTCTCCGGGGCCGGCCGCCACCGCTGTGCCCACTGCATCGATGCGCCCGGCCGCAATGCGCACATCGCCTTCGACCGTGCTGCCCTCGTTAACGATGGCGGCGTTCCTGAGCGCGATTGCCATGCCTTAAGCCCCTTCCCCAGCTTGCCTTGCCGAGTCTAATCGGAAGCTTGTCGCTGCACCGCGAAAAAAAATCGTGCCGCACGCCCCGAAGACACACCGGTGTGGCCTTGGTCTGCACGGACCTGCGGCTCTCGAATCGGGAGACATGGTTGGCTGCGCGGTCTGCACCGACTTCGTCGCGATGGTGGCGGCGTCGCCTTTCCCTGCTGACGCCCCATTTGGACGCGGTCACGGGTGCGCTAAAGTGGACGACAGCAACCGCTGAGGCACAGCCATGATCACGCGACGGTCGTTTGCCGGCTATGGCTTGTTCGGCACCTTGCTGGCGCCGCGTGCGCGTGGCGCAGCGGTATCGGACCGCGAAATCCTGCTCGGCACGTCCGCGGCCTTCTCGGGGCCCTCGAGGGGACTTGGCATCGAGCTCTATCGCGGCGCCCAGGCGTGCTTCGAGGAGGTCAACCGCCAAGGCGGCGTGTTCGGTCGCCAGATTCGCCTTCGCACCTACGACGACGGTTATCAGCCGGACCCGTCGGTGAAGAACACCATGACGCTCATGCTCGAAGACGACGTCTTTGGCCTGTTCGGCTATGTCGGCACCCCCACCGTCACGCGGGTGCTGCCGCTTTTGAAGAAATTCCAGGATCGCAGCATTCTCCTGTTCTTCCCCTTCACCGGTGCTCAGCCCCAGCGCGAGCCGCCCTATGGCGAGTTCGCCTTCAACCTGCGCGCCTCCTATCGCCAGGAGACCGGGGGCCTGGTGGACAACTTCGTTCGCGTCGGACGTCGCCGCATCGCCGTCTTCTATCAGGCCGACGCCTACGGTCGCAGCGGCTGGGCGGGTGTGCGGACGGCGCTGGCCCGCCATGGCGAACGGCTCGCCGGCGAGGCCACCTACCAACGCGGCGCCAAGTTCACGAGCACGATGCGGCGCCAAGTGGAGATCCTCAAGGCGGCAAATCCTGACGCGGTGATCTGCATCGGCGCCTATGCCGCCTGCGCCGCCTTCGCCCGCGATGCGGTGGATTTGGGGTTCACCGTGCCGATCGCCAACCTCTCCTTCGTGGGCAGCGAGAACCTGCTGAAGCTCCTTGCCGGGGTGCGCGAAGACAGCAGCCGCTACACGGATCTGTTGGTGAACTCCCAGGTGGTGCCGAGCTACGAGGAGACCTCGATCCCGGCGGTGCGCGAATACCGTGAATTGATGCGGCGCCACGACCCGTCGCCGCCGGAGGCACTGGTCACCGAGTCCTACACGGCCTTCGCACAGAGCTTCGTCAGCCTAGAGGGGTTCCTCAACGCGAAGTTGATGACGGAGGTGTTGCGGCGACTCGGTCCCGAGCCTTCACGCGAAGCGCTCGAAGCGGCCATGTTCACGGTGCAGGACTTCGACCTCGGCATCGGCGAGAGCGTCTCCTTCTCGCCGGAACGGCGTCAGGGGCTTCAGCGCGTGTACTACACCGTGGTGCGGGACAACCGCTTCGTTACGCTCACCGACTGGCACGAGAGGTTTGCCAAGACATGACGGAAGCAACCGATAGCGCGCGCTCGGAGGAGCACGGCGTCACGCTCGGCCCGTTCCGTATCCGGCGCCTGTTCCAGAAGACGCTGTTTGGCGTGTTTGCGTTGTTCGGCTTCATCGGCGTCGCCACCGCGTCGCTCGCGGTGTACACGGTGGACACCCAGCTTTCCCAGGAATACGTCAGCAATAGCCGCGACATCGCCAAGACGATCGCCGACTCGAGCGTCGACATCCTTCTTAACCGCGACCTTGCGGCACTGCAGTCGCTGGTGGATCAATTCGTCGAAATCCAAGGCATCCGCTACATCTACATCACCGACGAGACCGGCGAGTTCCTCGCCCATACCTTCGTGCCGGGCATTCCCGAGGAGATTCTTGCCAGCGACACCACCGACACGGCAACCGTGGAGCGCAGCCTGCCCGGCATGGGCGACTTCGTGGAGGTGGGCAGTCCCATCCTCGCCGGATTCGCCGGCAACGTGCACGTGGGCATGGACACCGGCCTCATCGCGCTCAAGATCCAGCGCGCCATAGGGCAGCAGATCTATCTCATTTGCGCCGTCTTCGTGGTAGGCGTCTTCGCTGCGCTGTGGTTCGTGAATCTCGCCGCCCGCCCGATCGGCGAACTCTTGACCTATGCCGCCAATCTGGTGCAGCGCGGCGCAGACGACGCGCCCGAAGCGCGCGTGCTCGAACGCCAGGACGAGGCCGGGCAGCTCGCGCGCCTGTTCCGCCTCGTCGCTGGCGGCCGCCGGGACTGACCTCGTGGCCCTGCCTGTCTCCGTGCAGCGTGCCACCATCTTGGTGGCCAGCACCACGCTGCAGATCTGTCTCGGCACCGTCTATGCCTGGAGCTTCTTCCAAACGCTGCTCGTGCGCGAACTCGGCTGGTCCTTCACCGACACGGCCTGGGCCTTCTCCATCACCATCTTTACCCTCGGCATTGCCGCTGCCATCGGCGGAGCCCTGCTGCCCAAGCTCGGCCCGCGCAAGCTAGCCCTCGCCGGCGCGCTGCTCTTCTCCGCCGGTTACTTGATCGGCAGCGTCGCGTTGCAGGTGGACAACCTGCTGCTCTTCTTCATCGGCTACGGCGTCATCGGCGGCCTCGGAATCGGCTTCGGCTATGTGACGCCGGTGGCGACGACGGCCAAGTGGTTCCCGGACCACAAGGGGCTTGCGACGGGGATCGTCGTCATGGGCTTTGGCGTCGGTGCCTTCCTGCTGAGCAAGGTGCTGGCACCTCTGCTGGTCGTACGCAGCGATGGCGACCTGGCGATGGTGTTCCTCTCGCTCGGCGTGCTGTTTGCGGCGGTGCTCATCCCGTCGGCGGCCGTGTTGGTGGACCCGCCGGAGTCCGAAGCGCCGGGACAGGCCTCGGCGGCCGCCGACGCGCTGGACCGCGCCTCCGTCGGCGAGTGCCTGCGCTCGCCGGAGTTTGCCTTCATGTGGCTCGTGTTCTTCTTCAACATCGCCGCCGGCATCTCGGTCATCAGCTTCCAATCCGCGCTCCTGCAAGACGTATGGGGCTTGGCCGACGCGACGCTGGAACCGGAGGTGCTGGCGCAATATGGCGCGACGCTGATCGCGGTCAGCTCCCTGTGCAACGGCGTCGGCCGGCTGGTGTGGGGCTATCTGTCAGACCGCATCGGCCGCGTGCGCATCTTCCGCGTGCTGCTCGCGAGCCAGATGGTGGTGTTTGGCGTGCTGATGACGGAAACCAACCCGTGGGTGTTCTCGGGGCTCGTCTGCTACGTGCTGCTCTGCTTCGGTGGCGGCTTCGCTACCATGCCCTCCTTCGTCGTGGACGTGTTCGGCAGCCGCCGCATGTCGGTCATCTACGGCGCATTGCTCACGGCGTGGGCCGCAGCGGGTGTGTTCGGCCCGCTCTACGTCGGCTACCTCAAGGACCAACACCCCGACAGGGCAGTCATCTACTGCTTCCTCATCGGCGTGTTCCTGCTCAGCCTCGGCTTCGTCTTCACGTATCTGCTCAACGACGAACGCATCCGCCTCGGCAAGCCCACACTTGCGGAGACGCTGGCCCAGCTTGGCATCCACTTGCCTGCGGGGTCTTCTGCCAAGACGTAAAGCGCGCCTCGAGTGTGCGACGCCGCGACGCTTGTGCATGCGGGCGGTGTCCGCTTTGTGCGCGCAGGCCTAAATCACTCAGGCCTCCCGAGTGCGGTTTCGGGCCGTAGGGTCAGTTTGGGTTGGGAAGCTGGTGTGGCGAGGGTTGACTCGGATTGGGCGGCGATCGTGCCGCCTACGGTTCGGCCTTCGATGATTTGGGCCGTAATGGCGAGTTCGGCGAACTTCGAGACGGCGGCTGAGGGGATCATGCTTTGGGCGTCGTCTAGGGTTGCCTCCACGGTCGATGGGGTGCTTGAGACTGGGCGGCGGACTACTGCCGCTGGGGGGCCGCCTTGGGGAGGGCGGGCGATGATGAAGAGCCACGGGTCGTTCAGCTGCGTGGCAGGGACTTCCACGGTGACTTGCACTAGCGGGCGGGTGGGGTCCTGGCGGGCGCGGATTTGGCGCAACATTTCTACCACCAGGGCTGCGGCTGCCTCGTCGCGGCGTTGGCTGGCCAGACGTTCGAGGTAGGTGGCGGCAGTGTCGAAGTCGCTCCGGCGGGCGGCGTCCACGGCCATGATTTCCAGGGTTCCGGCGTGGTCTGGATGAGCGGCCAGCACGCGTTGCCCGGCCAGGCGAGCGTCGTTGTCGAGGGTTCCGTCGCCGGCGGCGAAGGCGGCGCCGAGCCAGTGCATTTCCAAGGTCGGGTTGTTGTTGCTGACGAGGCTGGCGTGGCGGAAGGCCATTGCCGCCTCGGCCATGCGGCCTTGGCTGGATTGTGCTTGGCCCAGCAGGAACCAGGCGTCGGCATCTTCTGGGCTTGCTGCGAGGTGCGCGGCTAGGACTCGTTCGGCGACCGCAAGCCTTGGATCATCTGGCGCAATATCGGTGGATTGCAGGAGGTTGCCGGCCTTGGCGAGAGCCGGGGCTTCGGGTTCGCCGATGATGGCGTAAATGGCGACGGCAGCGACCGCGGCGACGAGGCTGAAGATGGCTGCGCTGCCAAGGCCTATGCGTGTCGTCGGCGTGGGGTTGGCCGGCACCCCTGACTCACCGGCTTCGTCTTCCAAAAGGCGTGCCTGTAATTCGGTCTGCAGTTCTTCTTGCAGCGCGCCTTCCGCTTCGCCGGCGAGTTCGCGACGGCGTTGGCGGTAGAGGGCGAGGTTGGTGTCGCGTCGCTGCTCGCGCGCGGAACGGGAAAGGCGCAGCGCCGCCGTGACCACAGCAGCGAGTGCGAATGCTGCGGGGATCAGCCACGGCCACGCCTCGATCACGGGTCTTCTGCGCCGAGCGCGTCGAGTTCTGCGCGTTCCTCTTCGGTCAGTTCCACTGCGTCGCGGCGGCTGCCGAGACGGCGGAGCACCAGCAGGCCAACGAGGATGAGGACTGCCGGCGTGGCCCAAAGCAGCACCGTGGCGGGGCCGAGGGGCGGGTTGTAGAGGATGAAGTCGCCGTAGCGGTCCTTCAGGTGAACGAGGATTTCTTGGTCGGTGCGGCCCTCTTCCAGCATCCGCCGCACGGCTCGCCTGAGGTCGCTGGCGATGGGGGCGTCGGAGCCGGCGATGTTGACGTTGAGGCACTTCGGACAACGCAGTTCGGCGATGAGAGTGCGGTAGCGGGCTTCGAGCGCCGGATCGTCGAAGTCATAGGCGTCCACTACAGAGGAGGCGGAGGAAAGAGTGGCCGCGATGCAAAGCGCGGTGATGCCAAGGACCGTACGGCCTGTCATGGCGCGGCTGCCTGCAGCGAGGCCACCACGGGGGCCATCGAATCCTGCCACGTGTCAGCGGTGACAGCGCCCACTTGCTTGAAGCGGATCACGCCCGCCGCGTCCACGACGAACGTCTCCGGGGCGCCATAGACGCCGAGGTCCACCCCGAGGTCGCCGCGCGCATCGACGATGTGGAACAGGTATGGGTCGCCGCGCTCTGCGAGCCAAGCGCGGGCGGCGTTCGGGTCGTCCTTGTAATTCACGCCGACGATGCCGATGCCGGTTTCGCGGCTGATGCGGGCTAGTTCGTCATGCTCCACGGCGCAGGTAGGGCACCAAGTGGCCCACACATTCACGAGCCGCACCTCGCCCAATAGGTCGTCCTGGCTTCGGTTTGGTGGATTCCCCGCCAGCGTCGGCAGGTTGAAATCCGGAAACTGCTTGTCAATCAGTGCAGACGGGAGCAAGTCTGCTCGTCCCAAACCGAAACCGGAATACAAGAGCACGACGATGCCGACGAACACCGCCAGCGGCACGATCAAGAGCGCCCGTGCCTTGTTCATGCAGGCTGCGCGTCGGCGCTTCCCACAGGCGCAACTCGTGCGTCGCGGCTGGCCAGGCGTCGGTAGCGCCCGTCTGCCATTGCCACCAAACCTCCGAACGCCATCAAGAGCGCACCGAGCCAAATCCAGCGCACCATCGGTTTGTGCTCGATGCGCACGCCCCACGCGTCGTCCGCCACCGGCTCGCCCAGCGTGACGTAGCGATCGCCGAAAAACCCCGGGCGGATCGCCGCCTCGGTCATGACATCCCCGCGTGCGAAGTAGGTTCGCTTCTCGGGTGCGAGACGGACGCCGTCATCGGTCTTGAACACGGCCCGATCGGCCATGTAGTTGGGTCCGCGGACACGGTCGAGAGCCGTGAGCGTGTAGCTGACGCCCCCCACCTCGACGCTCTCGCCCACCGCCATTCGCGCATCGATCCCCTGCGAATACTCGCTGGTGACGGCCACGCCCACCATGCAGACGGCGAAGCCCACATGCGCTGTCACCATGCCGAGGTAGCCAAGGGGCCGAGCGCCGCGGCGTTTGCCGAAGTCGTCCACATGGGTTGCGACGATCCAGGTCGCGAGCGCCACCGCCAGCGTTGCAGCAGGCTTCAGTACGCCCACAAGCAACAACGAAGCGAGCCCGCCGAGCGCGGCGCCGATGCCGAACAAGACAGCGATGCGGCGCAGCACGGTCAGCGGCGTTCGCTTCCACCGGGCCCCCGGTGCCAGCGCAAGAAACCCGGCGAGCACGAACATCAGCGGCACGAAGACACGGTTGAAATACGGCGGCCCGATGGAAATGCGGTCGCCGCCGGTGGCGGCCTCGTAGGCCAAGGGGTACAGCGTGTAGATGAAGATCACCGCCACCGCCACCACCAGCAGCAGGTTGTTCACCAGCAGCAGCAGTTCGCGCGAAAGACCGCCGTACTGCAGCCGGCTGCGAATGGCCGGTGCACGCATGGCGTAAAGCGTAAGCGCCCCGCCGATTGCGACGGCGAGCAGGATCAGCAGGAAAAGCCCGCGTTCGGGGTCCACCGCGAATGCATGCACGGAGGTGAGCACCCCGGAGCGGACGATGAATGCGCCCACTAGGCAAAACGAGAACGTGGCGAGCGCGAGCAGCACGGTCCAGCTCTTGAATGCGCCGCGCTTCTCGGTGACCGCCAGCGAATGCACCAGCGCAGTTCCGGCCAGCCACGGCATGAACGAGGCGTTCTCCACCGGGTCCCAGAACCACCAGCCGCCCCAGCCGAGTTCGTAGTAGGCCCACCAGCTTCCGAGCGCGATGCCGACGGTCTGGAACGCCCAGGCGACGTTGGTCCACGGCCTCGACCAGCGTGCCCAAGCTGCGTCCAAGCGCCCCGACAAGAGCGCTGCCACAGCGAAGGCGAAGGCCACGGAAAAGCCCACGTAGCCGATGTACAGCATCGGTGGATGCACGATCTGGCCAAAGTCCTGCAACAGCGGATTGAGGTCGTTGCCTTCCTGCGGCACGAACGGCGCGAGGCGGGCGAAGGGGTTGGAGGCCAGGAGGAGAAACAGCAGGAAGCCGACGTTGAGCAGCCCGAGCACGCCCATCACCCGGCCAAAGAAGGCTTGTTCGAGGCGTCCTCCCGCCAGCGCCACGGCGAGCGTCCAACCGGCCATCACCAGCGTCCACAAGAGGAAGGAGCCCTCGTGATTGCCCCACACGGCGCTGAACTTGTACTGCCACGGCAGCAGCGTGTTGGAGTGGGCGGCGGCCAGCTCCACGGAGAAGTCGTCGCGCAGAAAGGAAACCGTGAGCAAGACGAAGCCGAGCAGAATCAGGCCCGCCTGCGCCGCGGCGAAGCCGCGGCAAGCATCCACCCAAGTGCTGCGGCCGGTGGCGGCGCCGGCCAGTCCCGCACCCGCCAGCGACATCGCCATCACCAAGGCCGCCACCACGGCAAAGTGGCCGATTTCGGGGATCACGGTCTATCCCGCATCGTTGGTCACGCTGCGCCGACGGTCACGGCTGCTCGCCCGTTGCCGCCATCATGTCCGCGACCTCCGGAGGCATGTAGTTCTCGTCGTGCTTGGCGAGCACTTCCTCAGCCTCGAACACACCGTCGGCGCGCAACTGCCCGGCTACAAGCACGCCTTCACCCTCGCCGAAGAGGCCAGGAAGCAAGCCTTCGTAATCCACTCGGAACTCGCTTCCTTGGTAATCCGTGACGACGAAGGAAACGCCTAGGCCCGTGTCGTCGTGCGCTACGCTGCCCGCCGCCACCATGCCTCCGGCGCGAATCCGCTTGCCGATCGGTGCCTCGCCTGACACCACTTGTTCGGGCGGGTAGAACAGATTGATGTCCTGCTCGAGCGCCAGCATGGCAACCGCCAGCGTCACTCCGGCGCCGGCGAGGACGAAGAGCACGGTGGCCGCCCGCTGCCGGCGCAGCGGAGTCACGCCACACCCCCTTGGCCAGGTTCGGGCCGCTTCCTGTCGCCCGCCCCGCCGGGCTGGTTCGGCGCCAAGGCAGCGGCGATCCGTCGCCGGGCGCGGCGCAGGGCAAGCCAAGGCCACACGCCCATGCCCACCAGCGCCGCGGCGCTCAGTGCGTAGGCGCTCCAAACGTAGACTCCGTGCCCGCCCATCGCCAGCCACTCCATCATCGGCTTTGCACCCATGTCCGGACCCAGTCGGCCTTGGCTTCGCGCTCGATGATCTTGGCCCGCAGCGCGGCGATCACGACGCCCACGAGGAAGAGGTAGTAGCCGAGTGCGTTCACCGCCAGCGGCCAGAGCATCGAAGGGTCTATGGAGGGCCTCTCGCCGATGCGGATGCTGGCCGGCTGGTGCAGCGTGGTGAACCAGTCCACCGAGTATTTGATGATGGGAATGTTGACGACGCCGACTATGGCGAGCACCGACACCGCCAGCGCGGCGCGATCTGCGCGCGGCACAGCCTGCCGCAGCGCGATCAGGCCGAAATAGAGAAAGAGCAGCACGAGCATGGAGGTGGTGCGCGCATCCCAGACCCAGCCAGTGCCCCAGGTGGGTATGCCCCAGATGTAGCCGGTGGCGAGGGCCGCTGCCGTCAGCGTCATGCCGACGGGAGCGGCGGCCGCGATGGCGAGGTCCGCCATTTTCATGCGCCAGACGAGATGCACCGCGCCGGCGATGGCGATGGCGACATAAACCGCCTCGGCGAGATGGGCCGCAGGGACGTGGACGTAGAGGATGCGGTAGCTGTCGCCCTGGAGCCGATCCGTCGGCGCGAAACCAAGCCCCCAAGTGGAGCCGATGGCGATGAGGGCGCCGCCGACGAGATACAGGCCCAGCATCCAGCCCCGCGAGCCGGCGAAAAACCAGCGCGGCGAACCCATCCGATGGAATGTCCGGCGGAACCATTCCGTGGCTTTGCCCATGTCGCTTTCAGTACTCCTGTCCGACGCGCAACGCAGCGCCAATGCCGAACGGGGCAAGTGTAATGGACAGAGCCAAGAGCGCCGCAAGCCAGAGCAGTTCGGCGCCTGGATCGCCGCCGCCAAGTGCCGTCATCGCGGCACCGGAGCCGAACAGCAGGGTCGGCACGTATAGCGGCATCACCAGAAGCGCCACCAAGAGGCCACCTCGACCGGTGCCGGCAACGAGAGCGGCGCCGATGGCACCGACCAACGCGAGGGTCGGCGTGCCGAGCAGCAGCGTGAGAGCAAGCACGAACATGCCGGAAGGTGGCACGTCCACGAGCAGTGCCACGAGCGGACTCAGCACCGCGATGGGCAGCCCTGACACCATCCAATGTGCTGCCACCTTGCCGAGCAATGCAGCAAACAAGGGCTTGGCGTGGAGCAGCAACTGTTCGAGCGAACCGTCTTCTCGGTCTCGACTGAAGAGCCCTTCCACCGCCAGGACGTTTGCGAACATTGCCAGCACCCACAGGGCTCCCCCTGCGGCATCGTCCAGGCGCGATGTGGATTGGCCGAGACCGAGACCCAGCAAGAAGGCGGCCAAGGCGAAGAAGGCGATGGGGTTCATGGTTTCCGCGCCGTGCCGCGCGGAAATGGCGAGGTCGCGGCGGAACTGCGTAGCGAAGGCGTTCAACTTTCGCCCAGTTGCACGGTCCTGGCTGGAAGAGGGCCGAGCGCACGATGCGTTGCCGCCACCACGCCGCCGCCGCAGTCGAGATGGCGGCACAGTTCGCCCGCCAGAAGCGCAACGCCGGCGTCATCGAGTGCCGTCAATGGCTCGTCGAGCAGCCATAGCCGGGCGCGACTTGCCAGCACGCCGGCGAGCGCAACGCGGCGGCGCTGGCCCGCGGAAAGCGATGCAACGGTGCGACCACGAACGTGGCTGATTTCAAGGCGTACGAGCGCCTCCTCAATGCCAGACTCCGCCTCGTTGGCAGAGAGCTGCCGAGAGCAAAGCGCCAGCAGCCAACGCAGGTTCTCCCGCACCGTCAAGGTATCGCTCAAGTCCGAGCGATGCCCGAGATAGGCGAAGTGGTCGTGCACCTGGACCGCCCCCGACGCGGGCCGGATCAGCCCCGCGAGACACCTGAGCAACGTGCTCTTGCCACTGGCATTGGCTCCGCGCACCTCAACCATCTCGCCGCTCCGAACCACGAGATCAAACTCGTGGAACAGAGGTAAGTCGTCCACCTCATAGCCAACGTCCGAGGCCCGCAGCAGCACCTCGCTCATGTCATGCTCCCAGGCCCTCTTCCCGCGGGACGGGCGACCGGGTGTCCTGGGCGGGCCGGAGAGCTTCCATCACTCGGGTCGTGCAGGAGATTCCTGAGCGTTGCCGGTAGCGACAGGGCGAGGCTCCGGCGCCGCGGCAGCGCCCGCGCCCAAGTCCACCGCCGGCATCCGCCGCATGGTGCGTTCGAGCGCACCGAAATCCATCAGCGCATCGTCCGCCAGATGACTTGGCACGACGTGGCGGAGCCCTCGGGCGATGTTGTCGACCCGCCCCGGCTGGATGCGCTCCCATTCCGTCAGCATGCCTTTGATGGCCTGCCGCTGTAGGTTGTCCTGGGAGCCGCACAGATTGCACGGGATGATGGGAAAGCGCCGCAGTTCGGCCCACCGCTGCAGGTCTCGTTCGCGGCAGTAGTACAGCGGGCGGATGACGACGTGGGCGCCGTCGTCGGAGAGCAGCTTCGGCGGCATGGCCTTCATGCGGCCGCCGTGGAAGAGGTTGAGGAACAGCGTCTCGACGGCATCGTCCGCGTGGTGTCCCAAGGCGATGCGGGTAGCGCCGATGCGGTCCGCCATGCGGTAGAGAATGCCGCGCCGCAGGCGAGAGCACACCGGGCAGAACGTCTTGCCCTCCGGCGTCAACGCCTGGACGATCGAATAAGTGTCCTCCTGGACGATGTGGTATTCGATGCCCAAGCCGTCGAGATAGGCAGGAAGCACATCCTCGGGAAACCCCGGCTGCTTCTGGTCGAGATTCACCGCCACCACCTCGAACGACACCGGCGCGTTGCGCTTGAGCGACAGCAGCATGTCGAGCATGGCGTAGGAGTCCTTGCCGCCGGAAAGGCAGGCCATCACGCGATCGCCCTCGCCGATCATGTCGTAGTCGGCGACTGCCTTGCCCGTCAGCCTGCGAAGACGCTTGGCCAGCTTGTTGCGCTCTACACGCTGCCGCGCCGGCACTAGGCGGGTGGCCTCGACCTGCTTCGACGCCGCTTGCATGCAGCCGCTGGCCGCCGCTTCGGTCACAGTTCCCGCAACACCGTCGCCGGCGGCGTGTTGACCAGCCTTCGGGTTGCGAGCACTCCCACCGTCGCGATCAGGGCCGCGCCGAACAGCGGCCCCACCAGCCAGAACCAAGGCCGGCTGGTATAGCCCAAGTCGAACACCTGCGTCTCCAGCGAGAACACGCTGATTTCCGCGCCGATCACGGCCACGATCCCGGCGAAGGCGCCGAGCACGGCGAACTCGGCCGCCAGCGCGCCGCCGATCAGTCGGCGCGTGCCGCCGAGCGCCCGCAGCAGCGCGTGTTCCTTCATGCGCTGGTCGCGGCTCGCCTGAATGGACGCCGTAAGCACCAACGCCCCGGAGGCGAGCACGAGATACAGCACCAGTTCCACCGCGCCTGTCACCCGATCGACGATGCTTTGCACCTGGCGGATGATGGCGTCGATCTCGATCACCGTGATGGTGGGGTGGGCGGCAATCAGTTCATTCAGGAAACGCTTGTCCTCCACCGGCAAGTGGAAGCTCGTCATGTAGGTGGCGGGGAAGCCCTCGAGTGCACCCGGCGAGAGGATGACGAAGAAATTCGGTTGCAGGCTGTCCCATTCCACCCGGCGCAGGTTCGACACGGTAGCGACCATGGGCAGACCGCCGATGTCGAAGGTGAGTTCGTCGCCGACGGCGAAGCCGCGGCGTTCGGCGTAGTCGTCTTCGAGCGAGACGAGACGCTCCGGCGAATCGGCATCCCACCATTCGCCGCCCACGACCACGTTGTTCTCCGGCAGTTCGGGGGCGAAGGTGAGGTTGCGCGAACCAAAGCCGCGGCCGCCGCGCCGTCGCCCTGCCCCGTCCTCTTCTTCCTCGCCCTCGGCCTCCTGCGGCGCGATGTCGTCTGGCGACGGCCCTTCGTCGTCGTCATCGTCATCGTCGTCGCGAAAGCCTGCCGCCCAACGCTGGCGTCGGAACTCGGCAGCATCGACCCCGTTCACCGCCACGATGCGTCCCCGCATCATTGGGAAGAGCGGCCCCTCGTAGTCCGCGTTGGCCCGCAGCAGCGCATCCACGTCGTCCTTTTCTTCCGGGGTGACGTTGAGCACGAAGTGGTTGGGCGTGTTGACTGGAATCTGTGCCTGCCATTCGTCGATCAGGGAGGTGCGCACCAGAAGCAGGATCAGGAGCAGCATGATGGCGAAGCCGAACACGACGATTTGCGCCGTGTTCTCGCGATAGCGTCGCTGCAACCCGGCGAGGGCTAGGCGCCAGCCGCTGCCGGCCTGCATCCCCAGCGTTCGCCCGCTGCGCAGCAGCACCAGCGCGAGGGCAGCGAAGACGACCGAAACGCCGACGCCGCCGATCAGCAACCAGAAGGTGAGGAAGACATCGCCGCTGTACCAGACCAGAAGGCCAAGGGCGCCAGCGGCCGCGCAGCCATAGGTGGCGACGGTGGAGGCGGTGGTGCCCGGCAAGTCGCGCCGGATCACGCGCATCGGCGAGATGCGTCGGAGCGCCACCAGCGGCGGCGCGGCAAAGGCAAGCAGGCAGATCAGCCCTGTGATGGCGCCCAAGAGGAACGGCCGCGCTCCCGGCAGGGGCAACTCGGTGGGGATGAAGCTGCCAAGGGCGATCAGAATGCCCTGATGCGCCAGCAAGCCGAGCGCAAGACCTAGTGCCACTCCCAGCGCGCCTACCAGGCTCAACAGGCCCAGATAGCCCGTGAGGATAGAACGTGGCGTTGCGCCCAGAGTCTTCAGCACGCCGACGTGATCGAAATGCCGCTTGGCGTAGCGGTTTGCGCCAAGTGCCACCGCAATGCCAGCGAGCAGCACTGCAAGCAGGCCGCCGAGCAGGAGGAAGCTCTCCGCACGCCCGACCGCGCGCTCGATGAACGGGCTCGCCTCCCGCGCTGAAATCCAGCGGTAGTTGGGGCGCAACTGATCTTCAATGGCCTCCCGTACACCCTGCAGCGCTTGGTCGTCACCGGCGAGCAGCAGGCGGTAGTCGATGCGACTGCCGGGTTGAATGACGCGGGTCGCGGGAACGTCGTCGATGTGCATCAACAGCCGCGGCCCCATAGCGAACAAGCCGCCGCCACGATCCGGTTCCGACACCAACGCTCGCCGCACGGTGAACTTCTCGTAGCCCACCGAGACCTGATCTCCCGGCTGCACGTCGAGTGCCGGGAACAGGCGCGAGTCGAGCCATACCTCGCCCCGTTCCGGGGTGTCTCGGGTTACGCGGGCCTCGCCGAAGGGCGTGTCCGCAACCCGCAGGATGCCACGCAGCGGATAGTCTTCCGCGACCGCCTTGACGCCGGCGAGCTGGCTGCGGAAGTTGCTCGGTTCCTCCGCAAACACCATCGACGGGAAGCCGATGGTCTCGGCGAGACCAAGGTCCGCGGCCCGTGCCGCCTCGCGGAAGGCCTCCGGAAACTCGTAGGAGGAAGAGATCGCCGCATCGGCGGCAAGGAACGTGGCGGACTCCGCCAGGAGCGCTCGGTGCAGGCGATCCACGAACAGCGAGATCGCCGACACCGTGCCCACCGCGACGAGAAGCGCCGCAAGCAGCAAGCGCAGTTCGCCAGCACGCCAGTCGCGTGCCGTCAATCGCAACACCAGGGAAAGCGTCATCCGGCAGCCCTCGCCATCGGCATGGCCATGCGGCCTGCCTCCAAGGTAATGACATGCTCGCAGCGCCCCGCAAGCGCCTTGTCGTGCGTCACCAGCACGAGCGTTGCGGAGGATTCGCGATTGAGCTCGAACAGAAGGTCTGCAACGCGACGCCCGGTGGCGGTGTCGAGGTTGCCTGTGGGTTCGTCGGCAAACAGGACGCTAGGCCGCGACGCGAAGGCGCGGGCGATGGCCACCCGCTGTTGCTCGCCGCCCGAGAGCTGGCGCGGATAGTGCGTGACGCGCTCTTCGAGCCCCACCCGGCGCAGGTATTCGGCCGCATCGGCGCGGGCACTGCCGTCGCCGCGCAGTTCCGCCGGCAGCATCACGTTCTCGAGCGCCGTCAAGCTGTCGATGAGCTGGAAGGTCTGGAAAACGAAGCCGACGGCATTTGCCCGCGCCCGTGCCCGTTCCTCCTCGGACATTGAAGTAATCTCTGCGCCGTCGAGCCAGACTTGCCCGGAGGTGGGCAGATCGAGGCCGGCGAGAATGCCCAGCAGCGTTGTCTTGCCGGACCCCGACGCCCCCACCACCGCGAGGCTGGCGCCGGCGGGCAGCGTGAAGTCGATGCCGTCAAGGATTGTGAGCTCCCCCTCGGCTGTGGGGACGCGCTTGACGAGGCCTTGCGCTCGCAGGATGGGAGTCGTCATGCATCTCTCGTGGAACAGTTCGTGGACGGGACGGTCAAGGTGGCCGGCTTCGCTGCCGGCGCTCCTTGCGCTGGCGACGCTCGTGGCCGTGTCTGCGTTTACGACGTTCGCGGCGCAATCCGTCGCTTCGGAACCCGCCAGAACCGTGTTGGTGGTGGGCGACAGTATCAGTGCCGCCTACGGGATTCAACGCGACGAAGGATGGGTGCATTTGCTGGCCGAGCGCGTTGGCGCCCGCGCCAAGGTGGTGAACGTCAGCGTCAGCGGCGAAACCACCGGCGGCGGCCTCGCCCGCCTCCCGTTGGCGCTCGATGTGTACGACCCGGATGTGGTGCTGATCGAACTCGGCGGCAACGACGGCTTGCGCGGCTACCCGGTAGCGAGCATTCGGGAGAATCTCGACCGCATGATGGCCGCCGTGAACGAAACTGGCGCGGTGGCGGTGGTGCTCGGAATGCAAATCCCCCCCAACTACGGCCCCCGCTACACCACCGCCTTTCGCGACGTCTTCGCCGAAGTCGCCACCGCCTGGAACGCCCCGCTGGTGCCGTTTCTCCTCGAAGGCGCCGCCGCTGTCGAGGGCATGATGCAACGCGACGGCCTCCACCCCACAGCCGAGGCCCAACCTACGTTGCTCGACAATGTCTGGCCAATCCTCGAACCCCTCCTCGCGGCGCCATAGTCAAGCCTTGATTGGTCCGCTTTGGGTCGAGGGCATCTTGCCCTCGCGCAACTCGTCGGAAGGCATTCTGCCTTCCCTAGCGCCGACAGGCGCCTTTCGAGCAATCCACGATCCACGGTCGGCACAAGGCAAGGCAGAGTGCCTTCCCTCCGAGGCGTTGTTCGAGGCTGCGGTGCTTGCGCCATAATCGAAAAAATGGTGTGAGGGCGGATAGGTAAAGCATGGAAGAGGTGAACGGGCTTACCTCGGATCAGAAGCGGGCCTTGGTTCGGGATGGGTTTGTGGTGCTGCGGGATGTGGTGCCACGGGATTTGACCGGCGCTGCCCGGCGGGCGATCTACCTCGATGCGCGCAGCAACGGCTTTCGCCGGCACTCGCATGACACGGGCATCGACGGGGTACTTGCGGACCTCGTCAACAAGAGCCCACTCTCCGACATCATGCGCACCGCGATGGGGCCGTTCGATCCGCCTGAGCGCGGGTTTGCGGCGGTGCTGTATCCCGAACCGGAGCACGACCTGCCGAACTTTGGCTGGCAGCCGCACCTCGATGGCTCTTGGTACTCGCCCGACATTCCCAAGACGCCGCGTGAGGTGGATTCGTGGCAGGCGCCGCGCACGCATCACTTCGGTGACGCCAGTGCCGCAGAGCTCGGGGCCAACATGACGCCGCTCTTCCAGGACCCGGCGCGAACGCTTTCCCTCGGCAGCTTCACCGCGTTCGTCGGCGTCGCGCTCAACGACCAAACCGAGTTTGGCCGCGGCAACCTCTGCGTGTTGGCCGGGGCGCATGAGTTGGTGGAAGAGTTCTTCCGCTACCAACGCGACAACGGCGGCCCGGTGGGGCCGGAAGGGCCAGGTTGGCCCCGGCTATCTCCCGCCGGCAACGGCGGCGTGCGCCTCACCATGCTCCCGGACACCATCCGCGACCACTTCTTGGACGATGCCAACACCACCGACGACGGCACCCTTTGGCTCAAGCCCACTCCGGTGTTGATGGACGAAGGCGACGCCGTGATCACCCTGCACGCTTGCCCCCACGGCGCGAGCAGCAACTTTGGCCCCGACCCACGCATGAACGTCTACTTCCGCTTCCGCCGCCACCGCCCCGGCGGCGCCAAAGTCCGCGGCGACAGCGACCACCCAGACCGGGGCTGGAACGGCGAATTCCTCGACTACCCCGAAGGCCACGACCCGTGGCGCGTGGCCATCAACGCCATGTGCGACCACTGGAGCGAGTGGGATTTCCATAACCCCTGAGGCTGGTCCTGTCAGAGCTTGGCGAGACGCCGCTTGAGTTCCTCGATTTCGCGGTCCCGGTCCTTGATGATGCTGTCCTTGTCATCGCCGGTGGGAAGGAACTCGCCGGTGTCTGGATCGAGCAGGCGCAGGGAGCCTTCATCCAGGCAGAGGTGCAGGCCCAAGACCTTCGACTCACCGTAGGGCGTCCCGTCGGGCATCGTCTCCAGCGGCACGGGCTCGTAGGTGCGCTTCGCGTCCAGCCGCTGGCCCAGCAGGACTGAAGGCAAGTACCTGCCCGTGGGGTCGTGCTGCCAGTACTCCGTCACGCCCAGCCTCTCGTAGATGGCCTGCTTCTCCGTCAGGTCGCGCCTATGCGTGTTCTTCGACGCCACCTCCAGCACGAAATCGGCGAGCTTGCCTTCCTCCCAGACCTTCCACACCTCGCGCGCTTGGTCGCGAGACGGGCCGAACGCGACGAACACGTCCGGCATCACCGCCCTCTTGTTGTTTCCTTCCTGCCAGTACATGGTCATGTCGCCGCCGACGTACACGTCGGCCCGGTGCCGGTAGCGGTCTTCGAGCCGCGTGATGATGTCGTTCGACGTCTTGCGGTGGATGGGCGTCATCGGCTCAAAGCCCCAGTCCGGGTAGTCGACGACCGGTACCGGCTGGGGTGGCGCCGCCGGCAGGCGCGGCTTGCGGACGTGTTGGGGTTGCCGGACGGTGGGCATGGCGTTCTCCTTGGGCGCGGAGCCGGAAGGATGGCGGGACGTTAGCACAGCGATGTGCGTGGCGGCGCTGGCGTCGGTTGGGACGGTGTTGCGGTTGCTGAGGCACGGGCGGGCCTTGGCGCACGTTTCGACAGAGAGAACGGTGGCACGGGCTTCAAGGAAAATATGTAGGACGCTGCTACCACGGCATGTGCGAAATCGACGCCTTGTGCGGGGTTGCGTCAGCGCAGAAAGACGGACGCGCCTCGCCGGCACGTAAGGAAAGGAGGCCTGCTTCGCTGCCAGGTCTGTCCTTCCCCGTTCTTTGTTGGGGGAGCGAAGCGATGCGGTGTGCGCTCTACGAGCGTACGGGAGGCCGGTTTCTCGTAGTGCGGCCGGTTGCGGACGGGGGTTCCACACGCGGCCCATGGCCGTGCTCTGTGACTTGCCCCGTTGCGTCGTCACGGACCACTGCCTCGCGTTGGTCGAAGACGAAGCAGTCGCCCTCGAACGTGCTCTCCTCGTTGGGCACTTCGGCCAGGTAGCGGAGGATGCCGCCTGCTAGTTGGTAAACCTCGTCGAAACCTCGTTCGAGCAGCAGGGCTGATGCCTTTTCGCAGCGGATGCCGCCGGTGCAGAACATGGCGATGCGACGCCGGCCGTCGCGACGCAGGGTGTCGGCGTAGGTGCGGAACTCGCGGAACGAGTCGGTGTTTGCAGGGCTGGCGCCGCGGAAGGTGCCGCGGGTGGACTCGAAGGCGTTGCGGGTGTCGAGGGTTAAGGTGTCTGGGTCTTGGATCAGGCGGTTCCAATCCGACGGCGCGACGTGTTTCGCCACGGGCGTTTTCGCATCCAAGGCCAGGTCGAAGGTGACGATCTCGGGCTTTACGCGCACCTTGAGTTGGTCGAACACCGGGTTGCCGGCGGCTCCGCGCGACCACTGCACGCGCTCCTGCACGCAGTGGAAGCAGCGCTCGATCACGGCTTCAATGTTGGGGCGGCGGCCGGCCAGTGCAACGTTCACGCCCTCCGGGGCAATCAAGACGGTGCCGCGCAAGGCGTGCTCACGGCAGGCCCTTTCAGCAGCGTACCGGAGGGCTTCGGGGTGCGCGATCGGGCGGAACGCGTAGAAGGCGGCAACCCAGGCGCCGACCTCCTCTTCTCTGGTCACGAGTTTGCGCAGGGTGGCGACATGGGGGCTTCGCCGAAGCGCTTGCGCCAGTCTGCTTCCGTGTAGGTGTGCATGGCGAGGGCGTGAACGCCCCCGGCTAGTTCGTCCGCCAGCGTGCGGTTGACCATGCGATGGCGGGCAACGAGAGGCACGCTCGCGAATGCCTCGCTGACGATCACCACCTTGAAGTGCGTCTCCCGGCCGGATGGCCCGCTGTGATTGTCGCTTTCGTTCACCACCTCTAAGTGGAGTGGATCGAAGGCGTCCGTCAGGCGCTGCTCGATGGTCTCTTGCATCATGGTGCGATCTCCTCGCTACGGCCCGACCAGCACGACCGTCACGTTGTCGCGTCCGCCGGCGGCCTTGGCCGCGTCCACGAGCCGTTCCACGCCGCGTTCGGCGTTGCTGCCCCATGCGCGCAAGTTCATGGCGATCTGCTTGTCGTCCACCAGATCGGAAAGTCCATCGCTGCACATCATCAGGCGTTCGTCGTCGTTCAGGTACAGGGTGGACACGTCCATCTGCACGCGGGGCTCTACGCCTATGGCGGTGGATAGCACATGGCGTTCCGGGTGGTTGCGCGCCTCGGCGAAGCTGATCTCGCCGCTGTCGAGGAGCTTCTGCACGACGCTGTGGTCGGTGGTCACCTGCACCAGGATGCCCTTGGTGAAGAGGTAGCAGCGCGAGTCGCCGAGGTTGCCCACGAGGACCCGCTGCCTGTTGAAGGCCGCGATGACGAGGGTGGTGCCCATGCCGAAGCGCGAGGGGTCTTCGCTCGCGTAGTCGTACACGCGCCGGTTGGCGAGGGTTGCCGCGGCGCGCAGGTCGTCAGCCTCCACCGGTCGCTCGCGAATGATCTCGCCCAAGTGCTCGATGGTGGCTTCCACCGCCATCTCGGCGGCTACGTCGCCATCCTTGGCGCCGCCCATGCCGTCGGCAAGGATCGCGAGGCCCAACTCCTCGCGCACGGCGAAGCGATCCTGGTTCACGCTGCGGACGACGCCGACGTCTGTTTTTCCTGCACCGATCATGGGCGGGGATTATAGGGACGGGCGCGAAGAGGACGGACGGGGCTTTGCTACAATCGACCCGTTTCGCCCGGCAGCGCATGCTTGCCGGGCCGGTGGTGCTTTTCGGCTCAGTGAGGGTCAGCCAGGGTCCATGAGGGGGTAGTCGCCATGCTCGCCGTCATCTCGCCTGCCAAGTCGCTCGATTTCGAGAGCCGCCCGCACACTCGCAAGCGCTCCATGCCGGGGTTCCTAGACCACTCTGCCGAACTCATCGACGGCTTGCGCGAACTGGCGCCGGGCGAGGTGAGCGACCTGATGGGCATCAGCACTCGCTTGGGCGAACTCAACTGCAACCGCTATCACGAGTGGCGCAGCGACACGGCCGGTGCCAAGCAGGCGGCGTTGGCGTTCCGCGGCGACGTGTACATGGGGCTCGCCGCCTGGGACATGGAGCCGCGCGAACTCACCTCGCTGCAGCGGCGCGTGCGCATCCTGTCGGGGCTCTATGGCCTCTTGAAGCCGCTCGACATGATCCATCCTTACCGACTGGAGATGGGCACCAAGTTCGAGAACACCCGCGGGCGCAATCTCTACGAGTTTTGGGGCAGCACCATCACCGATGCGCTGAATGAGGAACTCGGCGGCCATCGGGTGAAGGTGCTCGTCAACCTTGCATCCAACGAGTACTTTGGCGCCGTGCGCCCCGCCGAACTCGACGCCCGGCTCATCAACATGCGATTCCTCGAACGCAAGGACGGACGCGATCGCATGATCAGCTTCTTCGCTAAGCGCGCTCGGGGACTGATGGCGGCATACATCGCGCGCAATCGCATCGAGACCTTGCGCGGCCTCAAGGAGTTCGCGGCCGAGGGGTACGAATTCGATCCAAGCCAGTCGAACGCGGACGAATTCGTGTACGTGCGCGAAGGCAAGCCTGACGCGGCATAGGCAGACGAAGTGTGGCAAAGGCGACCGCAAGAGGGTTGCCGCCACGGTGTCCCGTCAGCGAAGCGTTAGTCGCAGCCGCTAGCTTGGGGTTTGCTATCGCTCACCACGTCAGCTAGGTGCCTGCGCCGCTTCTGTGGCGCAGCCTCCTAGCTCTTGAGAGGACCCTCGGCGGCGTTCAACAACCTGACGATGGCAGTGTGACCGCGGCATTGCGCCCAAGCGGTTGCATTCGCCCATTGCGGCGTTGCCGGTTCTGCGGCCAAGGCACCTTCTACGGTGTCGAGCCAGAAGCGGACGAACTCCTCCTGGCCCGCGCGGGCGGCCCAGCCTAGCGGGGTTGCGAGGTATTCCTCGTCGCGGGCGAAGGGGTCGGCGTCGAACTCGAGGAAAAGGCGGGCGGCATCGACCTCGCCCTTGGCGGCCATGTGGTGCAGGGGGCGCACTTGCTGCCAGTTCGGCACGTTGGGGTCCATGTCGTGTTCGAGCAGAAGGCGCGCGAGGTCAAGATTCCGCCAGAGGTACGTTTGGCAGACGGTCACGACGCCCGGAACCCGGAGGCCCCGTGACAGCATCATGCGGACGAGCCATTCGTGGCCTTCACTGACGCACATAGTGAAGCCGTCGGCACAGACGCCTTCGTCGAAGAGTTCAGGCGTTGCGTCCAGAAGGGCCGCGAGCGCGTCGATGTTGCCCTTCCAGAAGTGGCCCATGAAGTCCATGCGGCCACCGTAGCAGTACATCAGCGCCCGCATGTCTTCGTCCGCTGCAGAGGAAGTCGGCGTGCCGGAGGATTCCACCATTGCGTTTGGGTCTGCTCCCGCCTTGAGCAGACGTTCTGCCACCGCTCGATGGCCGAAACGGGATGCCGCCCAAAGGGCAAAGCCGCGTGGGCAGTTCGGCCCTTCCGGGAGGTTGGGATCGGCGCCGGCGTCGAGCAGCAGATCGACGATGGCGGCGTGGTTGCGTTCGGCGGCGGCGGAGAGTGGGCGCTTGCCGCCGGACTCCGGTTGGTTTGCAAGGCTGGCGTCGCGACGCAAGAGTTCATGCAGGCGTTCCTCGTCGCCGAGGGCAGCGGCAATGGTTGGCGTGTACTGTGCGCCACGATCGAGAAGGCGGCGCGCGGTCGCGTAGTCATTGCGCTGTGGCCAGTAGGGGTGCTGCCAGAGCGCGAGCGTGATGGGGCGGAATCCCTGGCCGCCAAGCCGGTCGTCGCTGCTGAAGCCGGTGGCGTCGATGTCGGCGCCGCGGTCGAGCAGCAGGTCCAGCATGAGGCCCCTATCCTCCGCGGCATTTTCGACCGCATAGTGCAGGGGGCGGCGACCCAATGCGTCACCGCGGTTGACGAGCGCAGCATTTGCATCGAGGAGGGCACGCACGGCATCGGCATCGCCGGACTGAACTGCTTCGTGGATGGGGTGCATGGTGCCGTCCCCGGCAAAGCGCCGTTCCATTTCCGCACGCAGGACCGAGGCGACTTCGTCGTGGCCGCGCTCGGTGGCCGCCTGCAGCAAGGTCTCGCCGCCGTAGAGGGTACGGTGGGAGATGTCGGCGCCGGCGTCGAGCAGCGTTTTGGTGGCGGCAGCGTGGCCTTCGCGAACGGCGAAGTGCAGGGGGGGCGTGTACCAGTATTCCGCTGCCGCGATATCCGACACGCGATTCAGGAGCCGGCGGAGGCGGTCCGCATCGCCGGCACGGGCCGCCGTTAGCACGTCCCAAACGTCTTGGCCACGGAATCGGCCTGTCCAGTCGTGCGCATCGCCGCGCAGTTCGTTCGGGCGAATGAGTTCGGTCATCGGGGCGTCACTTACTCCGTCGTTAGCCCATGGATTGGCCTGCGGCTCGGAATGTGCGCTCCTTTCGGTGCCGAGGCGTGCCCCAGTCCCATTCCGCGTTCACGGGTCATGCGGTCTTGGCGGGCAGGACGGAGGCGCGGATGGTGCGAACCAGGTTTTCTGCCACCAGCACTGTCTCGAGCACGTACGGACCGATGCGCACGCTCACGTTGCCGTCCGGGAACGACTCCAAATGCTCCAGCACGAGGCCGTTCATGGTGCGCGGGCCTATTGTGGGGAGTTGCCATGCAAGCGCGCGGTTCACGTCGCGCACGAGGGCGCTGCCGTCGATGGTGTAGGTCCCGTCCTCTTCCTGTGGCACCTCGCCAAGCCTGGGGGTGAAGTCGGTGGTGAACTCGCCAACGATCTCTTCGAGCAAGTCCTCGAGCGTCGCCATGCCCTGGATTTCGCCGTATTCGTCCACCGCCAGCGCGATGCGGCGCTTCTCCGTCTGAAAGTTGTAGAGCTGGGTGTGCAGCGGCGTGCTGGCTGGCACGAAGTAGGGCTCCTCGGTCTCGCGCAAGAGATCCGACTTGGTGAATGCCTCGCCCGAAAGGCGGGCGGCGCGGCGCAGATGGAGGATGCCGACGATGTTGTCGATGTGGTTGCGATACACCGGCAGGAGCGTGTGCTGCGCGCTCTCGATCAGGGCGACGATGGTGGCCGCGTCGTCCTCGATGTCAATGCCGATGATGGCACTGCGAGGAACCATGATGTCCTCCACCGTCGCATTCTCGAGATCGAGGATGCCCACCAGCATGGCTTGCCGTTCCGGCGGCAGGGTGGTGTGTTCGTTCAGCACGGTCTTGAGTTCGGCCACGGACAGTTGCTCGGTTTTCGCGGGTGCTCGGGCGATTAGCGGTCGCGCCAGCAAGTTGCTGAACCAGTTGACGAATATCACCAGCGGATGGGAGATCTTGAGGAGCGGCTGGAGGATGTAGGAGGAGGGGAATGCGAGGGTTTCTGGGCGCGCGGCAGCGACGGTCTTCGGCGTCACCTCGGCGAAGATCAGCATGTACACCGTCAGCACAACGGCGCCGATGAAGGGGCCGGCGGTGTCGCCGACGATTCGGTTGGATACCTCCGTCGCGAACGAGGCGGTGAGAAAGATGACGACGTTGTTGCCCACAAGGATGACGCCGAGCAACCGGTCCGGCCGTTGCAGGAGGTGGTTGGCCTTGCGTGCTCCGCGATGCCCCTCGTTGGCCAGGTGCCGCAGGCGATAGCGATTGAGCGCCATCATCGCCGTCTCGGAACCGGCGAAGAAGGCAGACATGATCGTCAGCACGACGATGATGAGTAAAAGCGCTCCCATCGACAGCTCGTGCATGGGGCTGTCCTCCTGACCCGCTTTCCCTGCGGCACGTTGGTGCAGTGAGTGTCGCATGGAACCCAGCGCAACCCCATAGGCCAGCAGTTGCGAAGCATCTCGTGCGTGGCACGCACGCGTCGCCCATGTGGGACTTTTCCCTATAGCGCGTAGGCGAAGTCGCACAGCGTGTGCGACTTGGCTTACGATTCCCTCGGCAAATGCCGGGGCACGGGGACCTCGGCGTCCCGCCCCTAGGGCGGCGATAGAGGGAGGCATCGTGCCCGATGCCACGAACGGTGAACGCGCCACCGTGGGTCGAAAGCTGGCGTCGTCCGGCAGCGGTCGCCTTGGCGCTGTTGCTTGTCGGGTGGGTGCAGGCGCAGCAGGAGCCCGAGCGCTGGCAGGATCTCGTGGTGGCGCCAGAAGAGGCCAATTGCCCCGCGTACCGCAGCAGCCACTATTCGTACTATGCGAGCGGCCGTGGCAGGACAGAGAACTGGCTCGAGCGTCGTCTGCTGCCCGTCTAGGCGCACCGCAGCGGCAGTCGTTTCGCACGCCCTACACCGGCGCACTCATGGTCGCCGAGATGGAGAAGCCTTGCGTCGGCGGCGCTCGCCACCCCGACTGCACGCCTAGGCGGCCTTCCGGGCGGCTGTCGGAAGTTCCCTACTGGTACGGCCCGGAGCGTTACGCCGCCGAAATCGAGCACTTGGTCGCCCGCAAGGAGGCGCACGATTCGGGCCTCTGCCATGCCCCGCGCTACCTAAAGCGCGCATTCGCCAACGACACGCTCAACCTCACCTTGGCGACAAGCCCAACCAATCGAGCCAAGAGCTCGCACGATGGCGCGGAGTGGTCGCCGCCGCAGAATCGCTGCTGGTGGGCCGTCGTCAACGTGCTGGTGCGGCGCAAGTACTCCCTCACCATCGATGCCGCTGAACGCGACGCCTTGGACGAGGTGATCGAGGGCGAAAACTGTGCCGAGAGCCCTTGGCTTGCCTATCTGGCGCTGCCGGACCTCGACAGCCTGCGTTCCATGCCGGGTCCGGAGCCGACGGCCCTGGCCACGGGAGTAGCACCGCTCGCGTTTTCCGTGACCTTGGCCGCCGCCGCCGGCAACCCTGCGCCTGCAAGTGCTGCCTCGGACAGCTCATCGCCGCTCGCGCTGTACGACGACAACGCGAATGGTCGCATCACCTGCGCCGAGGCGAGGGCGCACGACATCGCCCCGGTGGCTGCGGACCACCCTGCCTATGCCTACATGAACGACCGCGACGGCGACGGAGTGGTCTGCGAGTAGCCGCGGCTCCGTCGGCGTGACCGAGGCCCCTTGACTCGAATGCGGGCGGTCGGCTGTTCCTATGGCGAACTGGCGACCGCCCTCGGCAAGGGGTACACCTGCGACTGATACGGGCTGCCGAAGCCGGCCAGCATATGGAAGGTTTTCGGGTCCGCACAGTCGTCGGCGAGTTCCCTCGGGAAGTGGTTCGGGATGTCGTCTTGGGGCGAAATCGCGGCGTGGCGGAAGAAATTGGCGATGGTGACGCGCAGGCCCGGTGTCTTCTTCGGATAGGCGCCGTGCCACAGCGCCCCGTGGAAGGCGATCAGAGAACCGCGAGGACATTCGATGGGGATCGCTTCGGCAGCCGCATCTGGCAGCTTGGGGTGGCGTTTGCGCAGATGCGAACCGGGCACGCAGGCAAAGGCGCCATCGTCCAGCGTGTAGTCGGTCAGGCACCAGTTGCAGTTGGCATTGAGCGCCTTCTCGCCCCACGGCAGCGGGATGCCGCCCTGATCCACGTGCAATCCTAGCGACTCGCCGTAGCCTTCACCGGCCCACTTGACGAAGCAGTTGTGCGAGCTAAACCGCGCCGGCCAATGGTTGCCGAACGACCCTTCAGTACCGAAGAGGTGATGGATTAGGGTGACCGCCACAGGGTTGATCGCAAGGTCACGAAATACCCGGTGATAGGTGCATAGCTGCATGAGCTGGAACTGGCTCGGCTTGGCGCCGGAGAAGCGCTCGAGGAAGCCGGGGAAGTCGCCGTAGTCGAGTTCGCATTCGGGGCCATTCTCGACGGTAAAGCGGCAGCCGATCAGTTCCTCCGACTTCTCCAGGAGTCGCGTGACGAGTTCGTCCACGTCGTCTTCGGTGACGCCCGTCACGTCCGGTGGAACAACGGCGTAGCCCTGCTCGTCGAGCTCTTCAACGTACGGCGCGAGACGGTGTTCCTCGACCCTCGCCGCCAGCTCCTCGGTGTTCGACACTTGCTCCTCCGTACCCTTTAGGGGCGGCGTCTCGCCCTCCCGGCGCGCCGTCGCGCGCAATTGTGTTTGTCAATCATCGTTCGCCCAGGCGGTGGATCGTGCCTTGCTTGGTCTCGGTGTCGAAGGTTGCGTAGGTGCCGGTGCGCTCCGGCGGTCGCGGCTGCGAGCACGAGCCTGGGTTGATTACCGTGACGTTGCCGGCCTGATGCACGAACGGCACATGGGTGTGGCCAAAGCAGACCATGTCGTAGGGCAGGGTGGCGAAGGCCCTGAGGCGTGGGCTGCCGGGGCGGATGTACTCGTCCTCGCCGAGCCCAGTGTGCGTCATCAGCACCTTGACGCCGGCGAAGTCGAAGTCCCGAGTCGTCGGTGCATTGGCGAGGAACGACAGCGACTCGGCCGGATATGTTTGTCGACACTTCTCCAAGTAGCGGGGGTTGCGGTCGCTGAACAGCACCGCCTCGTGGTTGCCTTGGATGCAATGAACCCCGCGTCCTGCCAAGAGCGCCACGGTGTCGGCACAGAACTCGTACTCGCTCACGGCATCGCCGGCGCACAGAATCTCGTCCACGTCGGGCATCTCCTCGAACACCTGCGCGAGTGCTTCAGCGTCGGCGTGGATGTCGGAAACGATGCCGATTCTCATCGTCAAAGCGCCGTGGATCGGGCCGCAAATGCGACTGTCTTGGGATGGCCTTGGGGGTAGGGCATCTTGCCCTCCCACGCGCCGCAAGGCGCGCAGGCAATGTGCGGCATGTCAATCAACAGCCTCAAACTCCGCCACTTTCGCCCGCATGATGTCGCGCTGTTCGTTGATCAGCAGCAGCGTCTCGGCATCTTCCCAAGCGATGGCTTCGAGCTGCTTGGTGATCCGGGGGTCGATGTTGAGCTTGCGGGCCGGCCCCGCGAACCAGTTGTCGCCTTCGGCTGGACGGTCGAACAGCCACAGCGCGGTGTAGGAAGACACTGCCAGCGTATTGCCGTCTGGCGATAGGTCGGCACCGGTGGCGGACGTGATGCCGTCGTACGACCCAAGAAGCTCCGCATCGCCGGCAAACAACACAGCACGCAAGCGATACAGCTTTGCCCCAGCTTCCAGTACGTTGATCTGGCCTGCCTCGCGGTGCTTCGTGATCAGGTAGATGAACCCGTCGTCCACGAATAGCGCCTCGCAATCGAAGTGCCAACGCTCCGCCGGAAACTCGGCTTGATCGGGATACGTGACCTCTATGAACCCCTGCGCCCGAGCCTTCGTGACAGCGTGCGGATTCGGTTCGGCAAACCGATAAATGCCGAGGTCCCGTCGAGCGTTTCCGTTGTTTCCAACATCTGCAACGTAGAGGTCGCCCTCATGCACGGCGATGGACTCCCAGTCGAAGTGCCAGGCATTGTCGATGGTGTGCCCGGGCCAGTCGTGCTCGCCAAGGTTCATCCACGACGGTCCGATGACGTTGCCCTCGGCGTCGATGGCGAACAGGCGTGCGCTGTCGCCGCTGTCGTTGTGAACCCAATAGAAGGTGCCATCCGACGACTTGGCAAGGCCGCTGATCTCGCCGAGTTCGGGATGGGTGACCTTGCCGACCACCTCCACCGCACCGGCGCCGGCGGCAACGGCCCCCGCGAGGATCGCAAGCGAGGCCCGCAGCGCGACGGAAATCCTCACCTCGCTGTGTAGCCGCCGTCCACCGGCAGCACCACGCCGTTGATGAAGCTCGCATCGTCGCTGGCGAGGAAGGCCACCACCGAGGCGATCTCCTCCGGCTGGCCAAAGCGGCCGGCGGGGTGCAGCGAGCGGATGTAGTCCTCGAATTCCTCGCTCTCCCGAATCGGCGCGGTCATGGGGGTCTCGATATAGCCCGGCGCCACAGCGTTCACGCGCACGCCTTGACGGCCGAAGGTGACTGCATATTGCCGCGTGAGGCCAGAAACCCCGTGCTTTGCGGCGACGTAGGCGCCGGCACCGGGCGCCAGCGGCTCGTTGTTGCCGCGCTCTGGTCCCGAAAGCCCCACCAGCCCGGCGATGGACGCGGTAGAAATGACGACGCCTCCCCCGCGCTCGGCAAGGAAGGTCGCGCCGTGGAACAGGCCGTAGTACACGCCCGAGAGATTGACCGCAATGGTGGTGTCCCAGCCTTGGGAACCGCCGATGCCGGCGTTGTTGAAGAGGATGTCGAGGCCGCCCAAGGCATCTACGGTGCCGGTGAGTGCCGCTTTCACTGCCGCCTCGTCGGTCACGTCAAGGGTCATCGATGCGCCCTTGACGCCGCTTGCCCTAACTGCCTCTGCGGTCGCTGCCGCGCCGTCACCGTCAATGTCGGCGCACATCACCGCTGCGCCGTCCTCGGCGAAGCGGAGCGCTGTTGCCTTGCCAATGCCACTTGCCGCGCCGGTGATGAGTGCGCTCTTTCCTGCCAGCCCCATGTCGCTCTCCTCAAAGAACCCGGAGTCTTAACCGCTAGTTGTGCCTGTTGGTGCGAAGGGAAGGCCGGTGCCCTCCCTCCAAAAGGATCGTGGATCAATAGTCTCCGCTAGGCTTCTCGTCCGATTTCTCCATGCCCGCGACGGCGCGATCCTTCGGGGCGCTGTCGTAGGCGCCGCGGAAGTCGCGGAAGGGCCCGTCGCGCCATTCGAGCGCAGACTTGAGGCCGTCGTCGCGCACGCGCCGGCCCCACTCCGCCGCCGCAGCCCTGCCGGACGACAGCGCCTGGATTTCCGTGGCCGAATGCAGCGCCTCGCGGATGCCCATCGTTTCGTACTGCCGGTTCACGGCCCGCTTCGAGTACATCAGCATCTCGTTGTCCACGAACGACATGCGGCGGGCGAACTTCTCGGTGAAGGAATCGAGGTCGTCCTTCTCCACCGCGTAGGTAGCCCAGCCGAGCCGCTCCATGTCTTCGCCGGAGAAGGAATCGCCGACGTAGGCGAACTCCCGCGCCTTGGTGGGCGGCATGTGCCACGGCGTCCACATCATGTCCATCGTGGTCATGGCGCGCACCGGCGGATAGCCGATCTTGGCGTCCTTGGCGCAGATGCGGAAGTCGCAGACGGTGGCGAGTTCGGTGCCGCCAGCGAGGCAGTGGCCCTGAATCTGCGCCACGACGGGCTTGGCGAGTTCCCAGATGATCCAGTTGGTCATCACGACGTGCCGTGCCCACTGGAAGGCGCCGGGGTGGGTAGAGCCGGTGTCCGGCAGCCCGGAGCGGGGGCTGACGAAGTCGAACGAATCCGCCTGTCGGGCCGGCGAAAGATCGTAGCCGGCGGAGAACGCCCGCCCGGCCCCGCGCAGCACGATTACGCCGATCTGATCGTCCGCTTCCGCCTCGCGCATGGCGTCCATGAGTTCGCCGCGCAGGTTGTTGGAAAGCGCGTTCAGCTTTTCCGGTCGATTCAGCGTGATGAAAGCAAGCCGGTCGTCGGTCTCGTAGAGAACGTCCTTGTAGGTCATGGATTCCCCCGGTGGTGATTTGGTTTGGGTGTGGCAGGAGGCAGAAAGAGGCGATGGGTCACGAATCGCCGTTCAGAGCAGCTTGGCGCTCGGCAAGAACGGCGCGAAGGTCATCGAGGTTGAGGTCGATCCTGGCCTGCGCCGACCACTGCGCCTGCTCGGAGTTGACGGCATTGACGTTCTCGAACGTGGCGAGCTTGCCGAGCCGCCGCTGCGGCCCAAACACCATGAGCGTGCGCCCTTCAACCTCCCACTGGAAGTCGCCATAGACGCCGCCGTAGGAACCTCCCATCTCCATGCCGTCCATCATATGCGCGGTTCAGAAGCGACTTCAAACCCGCAGCTGAGGGGCGGCATCTCTGCCAGAGCCCGGATTTGCGCGTCTATCAGGGCTGGGCGTATGGACGCGCCACGAGTGCCGGCTGGCTCTGGGGTCCTTCGATGCGTCAGCCCTTGACGGCGGCGACGACTTCGGCGTAGCGGTCCAGGGCAGGGAGGACCTTCTCCGGGCCGGCGGCCGGCAACCCGAAGACCACATGGTCGAAGCCCTGACCGATGCGTCCGCGCACCTGGTCGGCGTCCGGCGGTGCGCCGAAGAGTGCGAGGTCCAGGTCTTCCACCTTGCGGTCCTTCTTCGCCATCGCTTCGCGTAAGCGGTCCATGTTGCCGGAGCCCAGACCGCCGATGGGGAGCCAGCCGTCGGCATAGTCGGCGATGCGGTCGAACACCCATTTCGAGTTGGCGCCGATCCACACCGGTGGCCCGCCTTCCTGCACCGGCTTCGGCCAAGACCAGATGGGATCGAAGTTCACGTGGTCGCCGTGGAACTCCGCGTCGTCGGTGTTCCAGATGGCGCGCATGGCCAGCACCTTTTCGCGGGTGATGGCCCAGCGGTTCCGGTAGTTGGCGCCGTGGTTCTCCATCTCCTCCCGGTTCCAGCCCGCGCCGATGCCGAGGATGACGCGACCGCCGGAGATGGTGTCGAGGGAGGCGATTTCCTTGGCGGTGGTGATGGGGTCGCGTTCGATCACCAAGCAAATGCCGGTGCCGAGGCGGATTCGCTCCGTCACGGCGGCTGCGGCGGCGAGCGCGACGAAGGGATCGTGCGCGTGCCAGTAGTCGCGAGAGAGTTCGCCGCCGCCGGGGAACGGGGTCTTCCGGCTGGCGGGGATGTGGGTGTGCTCGGGAAAGAACAGCATGTCGAAGCCGCGCTCTTCGGCCGCGCGCGCCACCTCCACCGGGCCGATGGCGTAGTCGGTGGGGAACATGCTGACGCCGAACTGCACCTCTTCGATTCCCTTGAACGCCATCGCTTCTCTCCTTTGCCGTTGAACGTTGCCTTGTTGGGGAGGGCGTCCTGCCCTCCATCGCGCGTGGGCGCGTACCTGCGCTCGGCCCACTCTCGCAGGCGAGCTTCGATTCGATCAGGGAAACTCGCCGTGCCGTCCGGCGCCTTCGAGAAACCGGCTGGCACCGTGGATGGTCTCGCCGGACTTGATCACTTCGCGACCGAGCAGCGTTTCGTGCTGCAACGCCTCTTCCATCGGCCTGCCCCATTGGGTGAGCACGGAGCGGCGGTCGCTTCTCATGCAACGGGGCGGGAACTTGGTGAGCTGTTCGGCGAGTTCGATGGCGCCATGCAGCGCTTCGCCGTCTTCGGTTATGCGGTTGGCGAGGCCCATCTGCTTGGCCTCTTCGCCGCCCACGCCACGTCCGGTGAGGATCATGTCGAGGGCGTGGCTCTGGCCGATGAGGCGGGGCAGGCGCACGGTGCCTCCGTCCACCAAGGGCACGCCCCAGCGGCGGCAATAGACGCCAAAGGTTGCGCTGCGGGCCGCGACTCGTAGGTCGCACCAGAGCGCGAGTTCCAAGCCGCCGGCAACGGCAAAGCCCTCCACCGCGGCGATCACGGGCTTCGACAGCGTCATGCGCGTGGGGCCGAGGGGGCCGTCACCGTCGAGCGTCACGCGGTTGCCGGCGCCGGTGGCGACCGCCTTGAGATCGGCGCCGGCGCAGAAATGTCCGCCGGCGCCGGTGAGCACGGCTACCTGCTGCTGGCGATTGGCGTCGAAGGCTCGGAACGCTTCCGATAGGCCGCGCGCGGTCTCGAAATCTACGGCGTTGCGAGCATGCGGCCGATCGATGGTGATGATCACGAGGTCGCCGTGCTTTTCGACGCGCACGGGATCGGATTGGGTAGTCATTTGCGGCGGCTCTGGTTCGTTCAGTGGCTATAGTATCCGTAGGGGCGACCCTTGTGGTCGCGCGCCCTTGCGGGCGCGTCGGCAGTTCGCGTACGCGAACTGCTGCGAACCGAAGTTCGTTGCAGCAAAAAGGGGCGAGGGCAAGCCTCGCGCCTACGAAAGAGGAGAAGCACATGCGTCTTGACAGTCCGAGGGTTGCGCCGGTTGCCGAAGCCGATTGGAACGAGGCGCAGCAGGAGGTGATGAAGCCGTTCGTGGCCCAGGGGCGCGTGTTCAACGTCTTCGCCTCCCTGCTGAACCATCCGGACCTGTTCCGGCGCTGGCTGGTGTTTGCCAACCACATCCTCGGCAAATCCACCCTCAGCTTGCGGGATCGGGAAATCCTCATCCTGCGCATCGGGCATTTGGGGGATTGCGGCTACGAGTGGGCGCAGCATGTCGGCATCGCCAGGCAAGCGGGCATGTCGGACGACGAGATTCGTGCCGTGCGCGACGGCGCGGACGCGTGTGGCTGGAAGGCGAACGAGCAAGCGCTGCTCCGCGCCACGGACGAGCTGAAGGCCGACACACACCTTTCGGATGGCACGTGGGCAGCCCTCTCGGAACACTACGACACGCGGCAGATCATGGACATCGTGTTCACGGTGGGGCAATACAACATGCTGGCGATGGCGCTCAACTCCCTCGGCGTGCAACTCGACGAGGGCCTGCCAACGGACGTGTGAGCGGGTGCCGTTGGCGCCCCTGCGTGCGCGCGCTTGTGGGCGCAAGGAGGGCGAGACGCCCTCCCTCCAACGCGCCGCAAGGCGCGTCAGAATGTGTGTGGGCACGGTCGGAAGGGCGCGTGCGCCACATCCGCATTCTGGCCCCCGAATCCCCCCGTTTTGGGTAGAACGGTATCCTAGGCGTCACCTTTCGTAACAATTTGTGCAAAAAATCTGTTGAACGGCACGCGGGATTGGGCGATTATCCGAGCCATGAAGAGCAGCGACTGACGGGGAAACCGCGCGGGCAGATGCATTACGTCAACGCAATCATCAGTTTCGTCTTGGTGCTGGCCGCCCTGGTCCACTTCGACCGTCCCGCTGAATCCGCCATGTTCGTCCTCGGCGCCGTGCTCGCCGCCATCGCCCTCAAGCACTGGCTCCACGCTCGCATGGTCGGCCTCTTGGCCGTCATCACCACCGGTGCCATGTTCTTCTTCTTCGCCTCCTTCTTTCGCCTCACGCCCACGCTGCAGCCAGACTGGTACTGGCAAGGCCAGCAAGCGGTGCACGTGGCGAGCCTCCTGTTCGCCGGCTTTGCCATGATCCCGGTGCTGACGGAGTTCAGTTGTCGGATGAAGGCAAGCGAAAACTGTCCGCTTACGCGCCGGGCAGAGGTGGCGAAGGTCGCCAAGGAACAAAAATCCAGCGTCGCCTCCGTCCGCTCCTGACCCGCCTCCCCTTCCGACTCCGTCGTCCTCACTTCCCCGGAACGCCCGCGCAAGAGCACCCGTAGGCCAGCAGTTCGCGTAGCGACTGCCGATGCGCCCGCAAGTGCGCGCATCAGCCGCGTTCGCGCCGCACCGCTGGCATGACCTCTTCCAGCCAAGCCGACAGGGCATTCTCGTCCCATGGCGCCCGCAGCGCGATGTTGACCTCATCCGCCCCGGCATCCACCAACGCCATCACGCGATCGAGCCCTTCAGAAGGGGTGCAGATGAGTGCTCCCCCCTCGGTCCGTGCCGCGGCGGCGCCCCAGTCCTGGCGGAACTTCTCGCGCTGGCGCGCGAGGCCCAACTCGTCCATCGACATGTAGAAGGCGACGTTGGCAGCGCGCCGGATCTGCGCCGGGTCGCGCCCGTCCTCCTCGCACCAGTGGTCCAACACCTGGCTCAGGCGATGGAACTCCTCGGCGCTGACATAGGCGGCGTTCCAGCCATCCGCACGACGAGCCGCGATTTCGAGGGTGCGCTTCTCGCCCCGACCGCCGATCCAGATGGGCATCCGCGCTTGAACGGGGCGCGGGCGGCATGTGGCGTCATCTACCTGAAAGTGCTTGCCGGAAAAGGTGGTGCGCTCTTCAGTGAGCATCCTCCGGACGATTTCGGCGGCCTCGTCGAGCATGTCGAGCCGTGTGCCGATGTCGGGGAAGACATAGCCGTAGGCGCTTGCCTCCTGAATGTGCCAGCCGGCGCCGAGGCCGAGCTCAAAGCGCCCGCCGCTGATGTGGTCCAGTGTCGTGGCGGCCTTCGCGAGCAATGCTGGGTTGCGATAGCCAACATAGAAAACAAGGCAGCCGATACGTGCCCGCTTGGTTTCCGCCGCCAGCGCGCCGAGGGTCGCCACGGCTTCGAAATGCGCCCCCTCGCCGTCTTGCCAGGGGGCTTCGTAGAAGTGGTCCCAAGTGGAAATCCAATCCACCCCAGCGTCGTCAAGCCGCCGCCAGAGTGCCCGCAGATCGTCCATGGCGATGAACTGTTGACCCACGTGAACGCCGAGAGAGATGCCCATGCTCTAGCCGATCCTTTCTTTTGGTAGAGAGCGATCGTAGCAGGGAGGGAATGGGCCGGAGGCGCCTTGCGTTGTAGCCGGCTCGTCCCTAGCGAACGTCCGGCAGCCGGTCGCAAAAGGGCGGATTGCCCGTCAGGACGTGCCTGCCGGCTCCGCGGACACAGGCGCCTCCACGGGCACTGCCGGCTCAAGCGGCCTCGTGCGGCGCTTTCTGAGCCACGCGGTACGGGCACGCAGCTTCGCTGGGAGGGCCAGCATGGCTGGCGTTGCCACCAAGGTGAGCAACGTGGCGAAGCTGAGGCCCGAGACGATGGCTTGCGAGAGCGGCACCCAGAAGCTCGATGTTGCGCTGCCGTACACGATGTCGCGGCTCACTAGATCCACCGAGAAGTTGGCGGCAAGGGGCAGCAGGCCGAACACGGTGGTTACGGTGGTCAGCAACACGGGGCGCAGGCGCTGGGCACCCGTGCGCACGATCAGCGAGAGGTCGTCCAGCTCCGGGTGGTTGCGCTTCAGCACGTTGTAGGTGTCGATGAGGACGATGTTGTTGTTCACCACGATGCCGGCGAGGGCAACCACGCCAATACCCGTCATTACCGCGCTGAACGGCGTGTTGGTGACGAGCAGTCCGAGCAGCACACCGGCCGTGGACATCACCACCGCCGCCAGGATCACCGCGCTCTGATAGAGGCTGTTGAACTGCGTCACCAGCAGCACGAACATGAGCAGCAGTGACATCAGGAAGGCGAAGGAAACGAACTCCATCGACTGCTGCTGTTCCTCGTTGGCGCCGCGGAACGCGATGTCCACCCGCGAATCCAGCCCGGCCTGATCGAGCCAAGCCTGGATTTCCTTCACCTTGTCGTCCGCCAGCACGCCCGGGGCCACGTTGGCCCGAACGAACTCCACAACGCGTCCGTCGATGCGCTCGATGTTGTCGACATAGGCGGCCGGTGCTCTGGTGACGAAGTTGCTGATGGGTACACGCCCGCGCGTCGTGTTGATGGTGAGGTCGTCAAGGGCTGCGAGGCCCCGGCTCTCGCTTGGGAAGCGAACGCGGATGTCCACGGCATCGTCGGCGGTGTCCGGGCGGTATTCGCCCACCTTCACCCCGGCGGTCACAAGCTGCACGCCGACGCCTACCAACGTCACGTCGGCGCCGTAAAGCGCTGCCTGCGCCCGATCCACGGCCAGCCGCCACTCGACGCCTGGCACCGCCCGGGTGTCCTCGATGTCGCGCAGCCCATCCACTTCCGTGTCGAGATGCTCGCGCACTCGCCTGACCACGGGATCGAGCAACTCCGCGTTGTTGGACGAGAACTGGATCTGCACCGGCTTGCCCACCGGTGGCCCCTCCTCCTGCTCGCGCACCTCCACCAGAATGCCGGCAAGGTCCGCCGTGCGCTGCCTCAGAAGCTCCAGAATCTCCCTGCCCGACATGTCGCGTTCGTCGGGAGGGTGCAGCTCGAAGTTGAGCGAGCCGATGATGTCGGGGGCCCTTGAGCCGCCATTGAAGCCGCCACCGAAGGAACTGCCGGTGCTGGTCCACAGATTGACGTCCTTGATGCCTGGAACGTCCACCACCCGCTGCTCCACTTCCTGCACCAGCCGGAACCCTTCCTCGGCGGAAAGGTTGCCCCGAGCGCGAACGTGAATCTGCGCGTACATGGGGTCGCTGTTGGTGAAGAAGACCATGCCGCGGCCGAAGTTGAGATAAACGGCAAAGATCGTGGCCAGCAGGAGCAGCCCCACCGATAGCGTGGCGAGCGCATGCTTGCTGGTGAAGTGCAGCAGGTGTGCATACCAGCCCGTTGGGCCGGGAAGCAGCCTAGGGTCGCCGTCCTCCAACTCCCTGAGCGTCCTCACCGCCCGTTCGTCGCGCACCCTCGGGCGGTCGAATACCGCGCCCAAGGTGGGGCCGAACATGAGCGCATAGAGCAGCGAACCCGACAGCACCGCGAATACCGTCACGGGCAGATAGCGCATGAACTTGCCGGAGACGCCCGGCCAGAACAGAAGCGGCAGAAACGCGGCGAGCGTCGTCGCCACCGAGGCGGTCACGGGCCAAAACATGCGCTTTGCGGCCATCGAATACGCCATCCTGCGATGGTGGCCCTCCACCATCTTCCGGTCCGCGTACTCGGTGATGACGATGGCACCGTCGATCAGCATGCCGAGGCCCAGCAGCATCCCGAACATGACCATGAAGTTGAACGAATAGCCCATCACCCAAACGATCGCCAGCGCGAACAGGAAGGAGACGGGAATGGCCGCGCCGACGATGAGGCCAGCACGGAAGCCCATCGCTGCCACGACGAGCACCATCACCAGCACCAGCGCGGTGAGGATGTTGCCCTGCAGTTCGTTCACCTGCGTTCGAGCGTAAGGAGCCTGGTCGTTGGAGTAGAAGACCGTCACCCGGTTTGGCAAATCCGGTCTCGCGCGCTCAACCAAAGCCTTCGCCTTTTCCACCGTGTCCACGAGGTTGGCGTTCTGCCGCTTGACGATGTCGAGCGTAATGCTGGTGTTGCCGTTGACACGCGAGTAGCGTTCGCGGTCCTTGAAGGTCTGCCGCACCGTGGCGACGTCCGAGAGCGTCACCACGGCGTCGCCGTTCGTCTTGAGCGGCAGGTCGAAGAGATCCTGCGCGTCCTCGATCACGCTTGGCACCTTCACTGCCATGCGTCCGGCGCCGGTGTCGAGTGATCCAGCGGGGATCAACTGGTTGTTGCGCGCCACCGTACCGAGCAGCTCCTCGGCGGCAACTCCGTAGGCTTCGAGTGCCTCCGGGTTGATCATCACCTCGAGCAGTTCCTCGCGGTCGCCGAACATCCGCACTTCGAGCACGTCCGGCAGCGTTTCGATTTCGTCTTGCAGATCGCGGGCGATGTTGTAGATCACCCGCTCCTGCACCTCGGGGCCGATCACGTTCACCTGCAGGATCGGAAAGTCGTTCGCGGACACCTCCTGGATGTACGGTTCCTCCGCGGTGTTCGGGAACTCCGGCTTGGCACGGCTGACGGCGTCGCGCACGTCGAGCAGGGCTTGGTCCAGGTCGAAGTCGGCGTCGAACTCCGCCACCACCGTGGCAAGGCCTTCGTTGGCCGTGCCGCGCACCTCCTCGATACCATCGAGCACCTGCAGCTCGATCTCCAAGGGCTTCACCAGCAGCCGTTCGGCGTCCTCCGGCGAAATGCCGGGATGCGGCACCCCGATGACGAACACGGGCACCTCGATGTTGGGGCTCGACTCGATGGGGATCGAACATCGCGCCACCACTCCGGCGATCACCACCATGCACATGAGTAGCAGCGTGGTGCGTGCCCGCTGGAAGACCGCGTCGATGAAAAGGTTGTTCACGAGGTGGTGCCTCGCGCCAGCTCAGGCGCCGTTCCGGTCGTGGATTCGTCGCCGTCGTCGCCGGCAATGCCGACCGGCGCGAGCGCGGTGCCGTCGTCCTCTAGCACTACATCTACCACTTCACCGGCGGTGACGAACTCCTGCCCAACCGTGATGAGCGTGGTGTATTCCGGCAGTCCCGTGACCCAAACGCCATCGGTGTCGTCGGCGACGATCTCGACCGTGTGGAACTGCACGCGATTGTCGGTGTCGGTGGTGCGCACGCCGACGCCACCGGCATCGTCGAGCGCGAGCAAGGCGGGGCTCACCTTGTGCGCCAGCACGGTCGCCACCGGCACGTCGATGCGGGCGGTGATGCCGCTGCGCAGGGAATGGTCGGCATTGGGCACGGTGATCTCGATGGCATATGTGCGAGTGGTCGGTTCCGCCTGCTGGCCGACGAAGCTGATGGGGCCCTGCACCGGCGTGCCGGTGGGGAGCACGCCCTCGGCCATGCTCCCAACCCTTAGGCGATGCACGTCGCGCTCGGATACGCGACCCACAAGCAGCATCGGATCGAGGTCCACGATCGTGGCGCACGCCGCGCCGGGCTGCACATAGTCGCCAAGCTCGACATCCGTGGTTTCCACGACGCCATCGAACGGCGCTCGGATCATGGTTCGTTCGACGTTGAGCCGGGCCGTCGTCAGCCGCGCCTGGGCGGAAGCGAGCGCTGCGCGGGCCTGGGCGGTCTCGGATTCCGACTGAAAGCCCTGCGATTGCAGCCGCAAGAGCCCTTGGTAGTCGATGCGGGCTTGCTTCAGCGCTTCGCCAGCCTCCGCCACCCGCACCGGCCGGTCGTCGTCAGCTAGGCGACAAAGCAGGTCGCCTTTGGCAACCTGATCGCCACGCTCGATGGGGCGGTCGATCACGCGCCCGGCAAGCTCCGAGCGCACAAGCACGGTGCGCTTGTTCTCGGTGCGACCGCGAACGGTGACCGTTTCTGACACATTGCTGGCGCGGATTTGCCGAGCGCGAACGCGGGTGCGCGCCTTGTCGTCCACCACCGCCACGTTCTGCTCCTTGAGCTCGGCGACCGTTGGGTGGCGAACGTCGGCGTTGCTGTCGCCGAGCTGGCCGGAGAGCAGCCAAACAACGGTCACAAGCGCAATGACACCGGCGGTGACGTACGTCTTTCGCATGGGGGTTTTGTCTGCTAGGCGACAGGGAAGGTTACGAAAAGTAACACATCGCGTTGAGCATCGCCACGGGGAATGAGAGAGAAGGGCGTCCTGCTTCCCTTAACCAACCCCTGCGATGCGCGGGCCTCGCTGGACGGAGGGCGCCAAGAGCTTGCGCCGCATATGCGGCGGACACGCCGCCTGTGCGGTGCAAGGTCATGGAGAGGTGGGGGCTGGGGCCAGACGCCGAGCGTAAGCGAGGGGTTTGGCGGCGCCCGCCCTCCAAGCGTGCCGAAGGCGCGCACGCAGCGGAGCCGGCTAAGCCACCGCAAGCAAGCGTCCCAGACAACGCCAAAACAAAGCGCCAACCTCGAACAACGCCACAACGAACCAACTTCGACTCGCTGACGCCCGTCATGCCTTGACGTACCTACGGCACGCGAGGAGTTTCCCCTCCAAGACCCGCCTTGTTCACGCGCCAGCAGTCTGTCGGACTTGGCGGCGATGCACCCAGCTGCCGGACAGGGCGACGCATGCGTCGCCCTACAGGAAGGTGTCGGTCATGTCCCGGGCCGTAGGGGCGACGCATGCGTCGCCCTTCTTCGGGCGGCCTTCCTCATGCGACAGGCTGGTAGCCGTAGCTGCGAACGCGAGCACGAAGGCCAGCAGTTCGCGCCAGCGAACTGCCGACGCGCCCTTCAGGGCAGGCTAGCAGAACGGTGACGCCAACTACCACTCCCCCACGTTTGGCATTGAGGCCCAAGGCTCGGCCTTCGGCAGCGGCGCGCCTTCCTGCAGGATTTCGATGGAGATGTTGTCCGGTGAGCGCACGAAGGCCATGTGGCCGTCGCGGGGTGGCCGGTTGATGGTGACGCCGCCGTCCATGAGGCGCTGGCAAACGCCGTAGATGTCCTCCACGTGGTAGGCCAGATGCCCGAAGTTGCGTCCGCCTTCGAGCGTCTCTGGGTCCCAATTGTGGGTGAGTTCTACCTGCGCCTCGGAATCCCCCGGCGCCGCCAGGAAGACCAGCGTGAAACGCCCCGCGTCGTTGTCGATGCGCCTGAGTTCCTCAAGGCCCAGCTTTTTGCAGTAGAAATCCAGCGAAGCGTCGATGTCGGTGACGCGAACCATCGTGTGCAGGTACTTCATGGCGTTGTGCCTCTCCCACCTCGCCCCGAGCGCGGGGCCGCGAGCGCCAATTGAACCAGAAGCGCACGGCATTTGCCCGACAGGCAGAAAAAAGCCCCAAGCCCCTTGCGGGGCTTGGGGCAGATCAGGAATCAAGGGATCTAGGAATCAGCCTCCACCATAGACGCGAAAAGACAAGGAAGGTGGAACAAATGGTGGAGCAAAAGTGGAAACCCGGTGGGCAAGTGGCCCGTCCGGCCTCCGATCCTCACTGCAGAGCAGCATCTCCTCCGCTATGCCGCCGAATCCTTCTTGAGCTCCGCCACCAAACGTGCGGTCTCCTCCTCCGCCAAACCGGCCACATGGAATCCCGTGCGGTCGATCACGCCGCCAAGCCGCTTGCGCAACCCAGCGACCACCGAATCGGGCTCCCCCGCCACCGCGATGGCGTCCACCACCTCGTCCGGCACCGCAGCCGTCAGGGTCGGCTGCCTCTCGCCCCGCTCGCGCCGAGCGATCAGCTCATCCTGCAGCCAGCCCCAACCGTGCAGGTCCAGCACCGGCCGGTACGCCACCGTGCGGGCATAGAAGGCGATGCGTTCGCGCACGGCTTCCCTCGCCCTCAGAGCCGCCTCTTCATCCGCGCCGGTCGCCACCATCGGCGCATAGTCGAGTACGAAGTCCTCGCGCCGGCGCCCTGCCGCCGCGAGCCCCCTCTCAATGGCCGGCAGCGTCACCTCCCGCATGTACGCCGCCGTTGAGAAGGGGTGCATCATCATCCCGTCGGCCACCTCGGCCGCCACTTGCGTCATCAGGGGGCCGGTGGCGGAGAGGATGATGCGGGGTTGCCCGGCGCCCGTGTTGCGCGGCGTGAACGTGGCCGGCATGAGGGTGTGCGTGTAGAACTCGCCCCGGAAATCGAGCCGTTCGCCTTCATGCCAGCAGGCGAAGATCGCCTGCATGGCCGAGATGAACTCCCGCATCCGCGCCGCCGGCTTTCCCCACGGCATGGCAAACCGCCGCTCGATGTGCGGCCGCACCTGGGAGCCGAGCCCAAGCACGAGCCGGCCGCCGCAAAAGGCGTTGAGATCATGCGCCGTCTGCGCCAGCGTCATGGGGCTGCGTGCAAACGCCACCGCCACCGAAGTAACGAGCTCGATCCGCTCGGTCGCCGCAGCGGCCAGCGTCAAGGGCAGAAACGGATCGTGGTTCGTCTCCGCCACCTTGGCGCCGTCGTACCCAAGCTCCTCGAGCCGCCGCGCTCTCGCACCGGCAGCGTCCATATCCGAAGTCAGTGGCGCATCAACCTTCATTCGCAACAAACTCCCTCCCGTGGCTTCACCGATTCTCTCCTTTGCCCCAAGGCCATTGGCATGACCTCCCTGAAGGAGGCTACCGCTTTCTTCGACGGCCCCTCGCATGGAGCCACCGCCCGCATACAATCGCCCGGCACCCTGCAGAGCCACCACCCCATGCAAACGCTCCCCTTCAAGCAACTCGTGCCCGACATCCTCCGCACCATCGGTGCCCCGGACTTCGAGGAACGAGGCGATGGCCTGAGCCCCCGCCGCCTTCCCGCCTGGACTCGCCCCCAAGTCCCCGCCCCCATGGATGTCATGGTGCGCATGCCCTCCGGCGTCCGCCTCGAGTTCAGCAGCAACGCTACGCGAGTGGGCATCGAGTTCCTCGCCACCAACATGGTGACCCCACCGCGCCCACGCCGCCCCATCACCTTCAACCTGCAATGCGGCGACACCCTCAAGGCCGCCACCTCCACCGCCGGCAACACGATCGTCCTCAACCCCCGCCAGCCCGGCGAGTTCGAACTCAAGCGCGGCGAAGTGGACACACTGTGGTTCGACGACCTGCCGGCAGGCGACAAGCGCTGCGAAATCTGGCTGCCCCACAACGCCATGCTGGAACTGCGGTCTCTCCAGCTCGACGATGGCGCCAGCATCGGCCCACCGCCCCAGGAGACGCGCCCCGTCTGGCTGCACTACGGCAGCTCCATCAGCCACTGCATGGAGGCCGAACAGCCCGCCTTCACTTGGCCAGCGGTCGCGGCCCGAACGGCGGGTGTATCGCTTCGAAGCCTGGGCTTCGGCGGCCAATGCCATCTCGACCAGTTCGTCGCCCGCACCATCCGCGACGCCCGCGCCGATGCCATCACCATTAAGACCGGCATCAACATCGTCAACATGGATTCCATGCGCGAGCGCATCTTCTCCCCCGCGCTGCATGGCTTCCTCGACACCATCCGCGAAGGCAAGCCCCACACTCCCATCACCGTCATCTCGCCGATCGTTTGCCCAAGCGCTGAAGACCACCCCGGCCCCACCATCCCCAACGCCGACGGCAAGTTCGTGACCCACGCCGGCAACGAGCATCTGCGCAACGGCTGCCTCACGCTGAAGCGCATCCGCGAACTGATCGCCACGGTGGTCAGCGCCCGCCAAGCCGCGGGTGACCGCAAACTCCACTACGTCGACGGCCTCACCCTGTTCGGCGCAGCCGACGCCGGCGACCTCCCCGACGACCTGCACCCCAACCCCGCCGGGTACATCCGCATGGGCGAACGATTCGCCCCAACGCTGGCGGAGCTCTGCGCGCAATAGAAGGTGCCGCAGAGCTTCCAGCCCACCGAGGACGTCGGGTCGCCGACGCATGGGGTACAGGGCAGCTTCTCCCGCCTTCAACGCTGCGGGAGAGGCCTTTGGGGGGAGGGCATCTTGCCCTCCCACGCGCCGTAAGGCGCGATCCGCGCTGCACATCTCTCCCGCGCGACTCGCGCGCCTGTCGGCGCCTACGAGGGCGAGACGCCCTCGCCCCCAGGGTCCCGACTTCGATTCAGATTGTCAAAGAATCAACGTGTTAGACGACTTGCTCGATGCGAGGGACGACGTTGTGTCCTCATAGCGATGTCCCGTCGTGACTCAGGCGTTAGGGAACCTCCGATCCTGTCCCGTTTCGTCAACGTTGGTTGCTAGGGGAGGGCGAGATGCCTTTGCACAGGGGTGACTCCTGTTCGATGGCTTGATCAGAGGTTCCTACACGATCCCTCGGGCCCGATAGTCCGCCACCGTTTGCGAGTCGAAGCCGAGCTCGGCAAGTACAGTGTCGGTGTGCTCCCCGGGTTCCGGCGCCCGACGAATGCCTCGCCGGCGCACCGCATCCACATTTACGGGATGGTTGATGACGTAGTCGGCCGCGATGTCGTCCACCGGCGGCATCACGACGTTGTTAGCCGTGAGTTGCTCGTCGCTGGCGAGGTCGTCGATCTTGCCCACCATCGATACCGGCACCGCGGCCTCGGCCAACGCCGCGAGCCAGTGCGCAGCGGATTGACGGCTCACGATCGGTCGCAGCTTTGCGGCAATTTCCTTCGCATGGGCGAGGCGCGACTCCTGGCTCGCGTAGCGCGGCTCGGCCATCAGCGCCGCCGCGCCGAGCACATCGAGCAGTCTTGCCGTTTCCTCATCGCTTCGCACCATCGTGAACTGCAGCCAGCGCCCGTCCGCGGTCTCGTAGAGCTCCCGCGTGAACGGCCGCGCCGACGGATTCGGATAGTTGGAGAAGTCGCTGCCGTGGGCGAACCGTGCCGCCGCAATGCAGGACGCCGCCCACACGCCATTGGCGATGAGCGACGTATGCACCATGCCGCCCTCGCCGGTGCGCTCACGGTGCAGCAAGGCCGTGACGATGCCGGCATAGAGTGCGACGGCGGTCGGATGATCCCCCATTCCCGGCAACGACGGCGCCGGTTGCGCGCCAGGCGAGCGCACCACGTCCATCAGCCCCGACCGCGACCAATACGCCACCAAGTCGAATCCTTCCCGATCCTTCTCGGGCCCTTGCTCCCCATAGGCGGTGAGCGATGCGTAGATCATGCGCGGATTGATGGGCTTCAAGTCCTCGTAGGTGAGTCCCAGCCGCCGGCGCATGTGCAGCGGATAGTTGGTGACATACACGTCGCACGCCGCCACCAGCCGCTTCAGCACCTCCTGCCCCTCCGGCGCCTTAACGTTCAGCGTGATCGACCGCTTGCCCCGCGCATCCTGCGCCCACGCATAGTTGATGTCGGCGTTCGGCGTCGCCGGCGCAAGTGCCAAGCGACGATATGGGTCGCCATCCCCCGGCATCTCCACCTTCACCACATCGGCGCCGAAGTCGGCCAGCATGGTCGCGGACACGGGCCCCGCGATCCAGCTCCCCGCATCCACCACCTTCAGCCCCTCGAACAGAAGCGGCCCTTCCCCCGCCATGCCTTGCGCCCTCCTCGCTTTGGCGGGGCGATGGTAAACGACGCATCGCGTCGGGGATGTACGCGGGCGTGTACCATCTGGCGACGATCCGGGCCTTGGAAGTTGATGGTTGGGCGGAGCGCTCTCGGACTAGCGGCGGCGGCTCTACTGTGCTTTTTGGGAAACTGCGGACGCGTGTGAGAGACCTTTCTGATGAGGCGGGCGCGATGACCAAGGAGGAGTTCCTAGAGCGGATCGACGCGATCAACGTTTGGAAGTCAGGCGGTCAACGAGCACCGCACAAGCCATTGCTGCTGTTGCTCGCTCTCGGTAGGGCATCCCGCGGGATGCCAAGACAGGATTCGTTCGCAGAACTGAAACGACCCCTAGAAGGGCTGCTAACGCGATTCGGGCCGCCTCGCGAAACCCTTCACCCCGAACACCCCTTCATTCGCCTGCGCAAAGACCGCGTCTGGGAAGTCGACCGATTCCAAGACGTGCCACTAAACCGGAGCGGTGATGCCAGCCCGAAGTTTCTCGTGGATGAGGGCATTGCAGCCGGACTTCCAGAATCGCTATATGCCCTGCTTGTTACCACTCCTGGCTTGATTGCAGAAGCCGCCGAGCGCCTGCTGGTCGGGCATTTCCCATCATCGTTGCACCAGGACATCCGCGATGCGGTAGGCCTCCGGGAACACGAGGTGCGCGATGCCCCGCGGCGGCCCCGCGACCCCAAGTTCCGGCACGAAGTCCTGCGCGCTTACGAACGCCACTGCGCCGTATGTGGCTTCGACATTCGCCTCGTGGACGACCTGCTCGGCCTCGAAGCCGCCCACATCAAATGGCACGCAGCCGGCGGCCCGGACGACGTCCGCAACGGCCTGGCACTGTGCGGCCTACACCACAAAGCACTCGATCGTGGCGCCATCGGCATCGAACCAACCGGCTCAGGCTTCCAGGTCCTGATCTCCGCAGAGGTAAACGGCCAAAGCGAAGCCATGCGTTGGCTGCTCGACTACGCCGGGCAAGCACTTCGGCAGCCGCAAAGCACGGAATGGGCACCAGACCCTTCCTTCGTCGATTGGCACCGCAAAGAGGTGTTCCGCGACCCGCCAAGATAGCGCGCTGGTCTGTCTCAATGAGAAGGTGAGGGGCCATCGGCTCCCCGAGGGCGTTGCGCTCCCATGTTCGTCCGCGCTTGTGTTCTTCAAAGGAAGCATGGCGACCACTGCGCCGCCATATGTCCATGAGCAGCAATATGGCTTCCGTCTAACGCCTTTGTTGCACCTACGTACAATAAGGGCGTGAAAGTCGACGCTCCAACACCGAGGCTGGACCTAGGCCGCGCCGGTGCCTACGCGATGCAGGCTGGCGGCTATCGCGCCTTTCTGCCCAAGCCCCTGCCGCGATATCCGCCGCTCGTGATGAACGAGTCGTTGTTGGCCCTCCTGTCAGCTGCTGATCGCGAACTGGGACGGCTCGACGGCGCGATCCAGATTCTGCCCAACCCGGACCTGTTCGTCCTGATGTTCGTGCGCCGGGAGGCGGTGCTTTCTAGCCAGATCGAGGGCACGCAGAGTTCGCTGCGCGACCTGCTTGAGGCGGAAGCTCGTGTCCATGATCCCAAGCGCCCGGCCGATGTGGCAGAGGTCTCCAACTACGTGGCTGCCCTGAGCGTAAGCGCAGCCGCGCAGTCTTTGGGCATCACCTATGGCGCCGCAAATCGCGTTGTCGGGACGCTTGTGCGCGAGGGTGTGTTGGAGGAACGCACGGGGCATGCGCGCAACCGTCGTTTCGCGTACCAGCGCTACATTGATCTCTTTGCCGACTGACAGGCGGCCCTACGCCGGAAAGATCTGCGCGCCGCCGTCCACTCGGAGCACTTGCCCGGTGATGTAGGAGGAATCGTCGGTCACCAGGAACTCCACGGTGCGGGCGATTTCTTCCGGCCAGCCGTAGCGGGTTAGGGCACCGGTGGTGACTTTGCGATCTTCGCGGGTGGGGCGGCTGGCGACGAATCTTGCCGTGATGATCTCGCCTGGGGCGATGACGTTGGCATAGACGCCGTGGGGACGGAGTTGGGCAGCGAGGCATCGGGTGTATTCGTGCATGGCGGCCTTGGCGGTGCCGTAGATGACTTCGGAAGGGTGGCCGGAGAGGCCGGCGATGCTGCCGACGGAGACGATCCAGCCGGCGTTACGCTCGATCATTTCCGGCACCACCTCGTGGCAGACGAGGATGCAGGACATCAGGTTGCGGTCCAGCACGATGCGCACGTCTTCGAGCGACACTTCCACGCCGTCGTTCACCACCGGCTTGCCGGCGCGCTCGCCCGTGACGCCCTTGGTGCCGATGTCGCCGCCGGCGTTGTTGACGAGGATGTCGATGCGACCGAATCGGTCGCGGATCTTCGCGACCACGTCGCGCACGGCCTGTTCCGAGGTGAGGTCGGCGGGGGCCGCGAACACTTCGGCGCCCGTGTCCTGGGCGATCTCGTCTGCGACCGCCTGGAGGGAATCCGCCTCTCCCAAGGCACGGGAAGACGTGGCCGTTGTGCCGTGCACCACGACCTTGGCGCCGAGCCCAGCGAGGTGCGCCGCCACTACGCGCCCGATGCCCCGCGACGAACCGGTCACCCACGCCACCTTGCCTTGCAGCCGTCCGTTGCTCATTCACCCTCTCCTTGAGTTGCCCACGACGCGTAGTGTCGCACGGCGCCGGTCGCAGCCCGCACTCCGGTGGTGAGGAAGCGTCACGTTGATGCGGTGGCCGCCTCGCGCAACTCGTCCCGGAAGTCGGGGTGGGCTATGGCAATTAGGGACTCGGCGCGGGCCTCGGTTGGCAGGCCGTGCAGGCGGGCGATGCCGAATTCGGTGACCACGATGTCGACGTCCGTGCGCAGTGCCGTGACGATGGCGGTGCGGGGGACGATGCGGGATTGCGTGCCGCGGCGTGCGGTGGCGGTCATGGCGACGATGGAGCGGCCGCCGGGGGACATGCGGGCGGCGCGCATGAAGTCCACGGCACCGCCGACGCCGGAGATTTGCCGGCTGCCGATCACCTCCGCGTTCACTTGGCCGTGTAGGTCCACTTCCACGGCGGAGTTCACGGATACGAAGTTGTCGAGGGAGGCGATGACGCGGGCGTCGTGGGTGACGTCGGCGCCGGTGAGGATGACGTCCGGGCGGGTGGCGGCCCAGTCGTGGAGGTTTTGGCTGCCGAGCAGCATTCCGGCTACATGCTCGCCGGTGCGAACTGCCTTGCGTGCGCCGGTGACGACGCCAGCCTCGATGAGCGCCATGCCGCCGTCGTCGAGCAGACCGCCGTGGAGTCCAAGGTCGTTGTGGTTGGCGAGCGCGTCTAGGATCGCCGCCGGGATGGCGCCGATGCCGGTTTGCAGGCAGTCGCCGTCGCGCACCAGCGAGGCAACGTGGGTGCCGATGGCTCGGGCGGTTTCGTCGAGTTTGGGCGGGGGCATCTCTGGCAACGCACGGGATGTTTCGACGACACCGTAGAGGGACGACTCCGCGACGACGGGAGCACCGGCGGGGGCGACGAAGCCCGCGTTGCATTCCGCGATGACCCTTGATGCGCTGCTGGCAGCGGCGTGGAAATCTGCGTTCGGGCCAAGGCGAAGTTTTCCGTCGCGGTCCCGCGCTACCTGCACGAAGGCGAGGTCTGGCGGCTCTGCCCGCAGGAGATCGAACACCTGCCTGAGGTGCATCGGCACGAAGCGGACACGGCCGGCGGCGTGGCTCTGTTGGAGGTCTGGCGTGAGAAAGAACGTCTCCATGCGCGCGGTATGGTGCAGCGTGGAGAAGTCGAAGCGATTGATGCCGGGGAGAGGGAACTGCAGGAATGTCACGCCGGCGGCAGCATCGGGGGTGTCCTGACAGGCGGCGGCGAGGGCATCCACGAGCCCGCACGGCTCGTTGCTGCTGCCGCCGACGAAGACGCGCATTCCGGGGCGCAGCATGGCGGCCACGTCGGCTCCCGTGAGTGTTCGCATGGTTTCCCCTCCCGCTGCCGGCGAGTTTGACCGAGCGGGAGCCATGGCCGCAATGAGGAGCGCCCCTCAGTGGTGTCTCTTTTTTGGCTTATGCCGTGCTTGGGGCCGTCTGGTCGGAGGCGCCTGCCCTCCATTGCGCCGCAAGGCGCGCGGAACACTCGCTGCACCAGCAAGATGCGCGCCCTTGCGGGCGCGATGGAGGGCGGGACGCCCTCCCCCAGAGGAGGGTGCCGGACGCTGTGGCCAGTTGCCACCAGCATCCGCCGCGGCAGCAGAGGTCAAAGTGAGACTCTTACCCGCCTTCCGTCGCCACAGGCTGACGGGGCGGGTTCGGGTCGTGCCGCCGTATGATCGCGGCGTCGCAGTTGCCGAGTTCTGTGCCTTGCCTGCCTTGGACCGCTTCCATCCGCACATCCGCGACTGGTTCGGGGAACGGTTTGGCGATCCCACGGATGTTCAGGAGCGCAGTTGGCCTCGTATTGCCGGCGGCGAGCATCTGCTGATCACGGCGCCGACGGGCAGCGGCAAGACGCTCACGGCGTTTCTCTGGGCCATCGATGCCTTTGCCTCCGGCAGCGCCGAGCCCGGCATCACGCGGGTTCTCTACATCTCGCCCTTGAAGGCCCTGAACAACGACATCCGGCGCAATTTGCTTGCGCCGATCGCCGAACTTCGGGACCGTTTCGCGACACGGGGCGACGCGTTCCCGAGCCTGCGCGTGCAGACCCGCAGCGGCGATACGGAGCAGAGCGAACGCCAGCGCATGTTGCGGCGCCCTCCGGAACTCCTCATCACGACGCCCGAGAGCTTGATGCTGCTGTTGACCACCGTGCGCGGGCGGCACGCGCTCTCCGCCGTCGAGTGCGTGATTCTCGATGAGATCCACGCCATCGCCGACAACCGGCGCGGCGCCGCGCTCATGGCCTGCCTTGAACGCTTGGTTGAGGTGGCCGGCGAGTTCCAGCGTATCGCCCTCTCCGCCACCGTGCGTCCGCTCGAGGCCGTGGCGGAGTACGTCGGCGGCCGCGACGAGAATGGTCGTCGTCGGCCGGTGGGGGTCATCGAGTCCAACGCGACCAAGAACATCGCGTTCCGAGTACGGTTTCCGGAAGAGGCGCGCATGGCGGCAGACAACGGCGATCCCATCTGGGCGCCTCTGTCGGACAGCTTCCGCGACATCATCGACGCCAACCGATCCACCCTGTTCTTCACAAACAGCCGCCGGATGGCGGAGAAGATCACGCTGAAGCTGAACGAGGAGTCTGCTGCTCCCGTGGCGTGGGCGCATCACGGCTCGCTGGCGCGGGAAATCCGCACGGAGGTCGAGGCGCGACTGAAGCAAGGCGAGCTCAAGGCCATCGTCGCCACTTCGTCGCTGGAAATGGGCATCGACATCGGCGACCTCGACGAGGTGGTGCTGATTCAATCGCCGCCGTCCATCGCCGCTTCCCTGCAGCGCATCGGCCGGGCCGGACATCGCGTGGGCGAAACCAGTCGCGGCACCCTGTTTCCGAGCCACGCCCACGACTTCCTCGAAGCCGCCGTGATTGCCGGCGCGGTGGCCGAGCGAGACATCGAGCCGCTCAAGCCCCTGACGCGGCCGCTCGACGTGCTGGCGCAACTGCTGGTGTCCGCCACCGCATCGGAGACTTGGGAAGTGGATCGCTTGTATCGCGTGCTGGCGCGGTCGGCCCCCTTCGCAGAACTCGCCCGCGAACACTTCGACCTCGTCGTCGAGATGCTGGCCGGGCGCTATGCCGGCACCCGCGTGCGCGACTTGAGGCCCCGCCTTGCCTACGACCGCATCGCCGGCACGGTCAGCGCCCGCAAGGGCGCCGTGTTCGCTCTCTACACCTCGGGCGGCACGATTCCGGACCGTGGCTACTTCACCCTTCGCCACGCCGACACCGGTGCCAGCATCGGCGAACTCGACGAGGAGTTCGTGTGGGAGGCGAGCGTTGGCGATACCTTCACCCTTGGCACCCAGAACTGGCGCGTGCAGCGCATCACCCACAACGACGTATTGGTGCAGACGGCACCCAGCAACGCCACCGCGCCGCCGTTCTGGCGCGCGGAGACGTTCAATCGTAGTCATCATTTCTCCGCCCGAATCGGTGCCTTCCTCGGCCATGCCAACGAACTCCTGCAACAGCGGCGGGAGGACGAGTTCACCGAGCAACTCACGACGGGTCTTGCGTTCGATGAGGTAGCGGCGGAGGAACTCACCGGCTTCCTGGCGCGGCAGCGCGAGGTGACCGAATGCGACCTACCGCACGCGGATCACATCCTGGTCGAACACATCCTGTCGGCGCCGGGGGGCTACCAAGGGCCGGACCGCGAGCAGCAAGTGGTGCTGCACACCTTCTGGGGCGGGCGCGTGAATCGGCCCTATGCGCTGGCGCTGGAGGCGGCCTTGAGCGAGCGGCTGCCCGGCGTGCCGGACATCCACGCCGACAACAACGCCATCGCTATTCAGGTCAAGGAAATGATCGATCCGGGCGAGTTGCTGTCGCTGGTGACGCCGGCCAACTTCGAGTCGCTGCTGCGCGCTTCGCTGGAGTCGTCCGGGTTCTTTGGTGCCCGCTTTCGCGAATGTGCCGGCAGGGCGCTGCTCCTGACGCGGCGGAACTTCCGCCACCGGATGCCGCTGTGGGTCTCGCGCCAGCAGGCGAAGAAGCTGATGAGCGCCGTGAAGCCGCTGTCCGATTTCCCGATCCTGCTCGAAACGTGGCGCACGTGCCTGAACGACGAGTTCGACATGGCCGCGGCGACGGAAATCGTCGCGCGCATTCATGCTGGCGAGGTGGATTGGTCGGTGGCGACGGTGAACGTGCCGAGCCCGTTCGCCGCCAATCTCGCCTTCGGTCAGGTGAACCGCTACATGTACGCGGACGACACGCCGGAGCGCGAGGCGGCGTCTGGTGCGTCGTCGCTGTCGGACGAGCTGATTCGCCAGGCGGTGTTCGACGCCGCGCTGCGCCCCACCATCGACGCGGAAGTCGTGGCGGAGTTCGAGGCGAGGGCTCAGCGCACGAAGCCGGGCTATGTCCCCTCAGGCGAGGCGGAACTCGCGGAGTGGGCGAAGGAACGCGTCGCGATTCCCGTCGCCGAGTGGTTCGAGGACACACCCGTGCCGGAGCAAGTGAAGCGCGTCGTGCTTGCCGATGGGCGGGCTTGGCTGGTGCATCGTGAAATCACCCTCGGCGAAGCGCCGTTGCGGCAAGCTGCGGAGATGCTGCAGTTCTATGGCCCCCGCTCCATCGGAGAGCTCGCAGCCCTGCTGCCGCTTGACGGTGCCGAGTCGCTCATCGACGCCATGTTGGCCGACGACACGCTGGTTGCCGGCAGGCTCATTGCGGAGCGTGACGAGACGGTTGTTTGCGACGCCGAGAATCTGGAAACGCTGATTCGCTTTCAACGTGCGGCGCGGCGGCCCGCTTTTGAGCCGCGTCCAGTGTCGATGCTTGCACCGTTCCTGGCGCGGCGGCATGGGCTCTGCGGTGCCCTGGGGGACGGTGAGGAGGCCGTGCTCGACGCGGCTGACCGCCTGCGCGGCTACGCGGCCCCGGTGGCGTTCTGGAGCACAGAAGCGTGGCGACCGCGCATCCATGGCGGCATTGTCGATGTGGATGCCTGCGCGGCGGACGGGCTTTGCTGGCGGGGCGTCGGCAACGAGACGGTCGCGCCGGGGTTCCACGGCGATGAGCTTCTGTTTGCAGAGGACACCCGCGCCGGCGACGACGAGCACACGCAAGTGACGGCACTGTTTCGGGACCCGCGAGCACGCTACACCTTCCACCAACTGCTGGACGACTCCGGGGCCGACTCCGCGACATTCAACGCCGCGTTCTGGCAAGCGGTGTGGGCGGGGCGGATCGCTTCTGACGGGCTGAGCCCCCTCATCGCCGGTCTGGTACGGCGGTTCGCGCTGGAGGACCCCTCAGCACGGGGGAGCGCGGAGAACGAGGACCGTTCGGTTCATGCGTCGGCTCCCGACGAGGGGAGGTCTCGAGTGACAGGCAGGTCTGCTTTCAGACGTGCCGGAATGCGCAGCCGGATGCGTGCCCGCGCCACGGCTATCGGCTGGCCCGGCACTTGGTATCAGGTGCAGCGGGGCGAGCCCAGCGACAACGCTCTCGATCAACTCGACGCCGCCCGCGAACGTGCCCGAGCCTTGCTCGACCGCTATGGCGTGCTCACCCGCGAACAGGCAAACCGCGAAGGCGGCGTGTTTGCGTGGCGCAGGGTGTTCCCTGCCCTGCGCTTGATGGAACTCGGCGGCGAGGTGGTGGCGGGGCTCTTTTTCGCGGGCTTGTCGGGTCCGCAGTTCGCGCTGCCGGCGGCGCTCAGACACTTGGAACGCCTGCAGATGGATAGTGCGACGTTCTGGATCAACGCCCTGGACCCCGTGAGCCCCAGCGGCTTAGGGCTTGCGGAACAAGGCTATCCGCAGCGGCGCGGATCGCATCACTTGGGCTATCTCGACGGCAAGCTCGCGGTCGTTTCGGAGACGAACGCCCGCCGTCTGCAAATCCACCTCGAACCCGACGACCCGGGCCTCGATGCCCTGCTGCCGAATCTGGATGCCCTGGCGCGCCACCGCCGCCGCCTTGCCATTGAAACCGTCAATGACACCCCGACCCGCCTCAGCCCCTACCTGCCGGCGCTGTCGCGCCACCTGACCGCCGTGTCAGACCACCGGGGCGTTTACTTCCAACCAAAGCACTAGGACCGCGCGGGTCTGCTCTATCGGTGTTTTCTACCCCGCCGAGGACGCGGAGCCGCTGACGCACAGGGAACATGGCGCCCGTATCCGCCTCCGCAAGGCTGCGGGAGGGCTTTTGGGGGGAGGGCATCTTGCCCTCCCACGCGCCGCAAGGCGCGTTCATGCCTGCAGTTCCGTCATCAGAGCCGCGCGCCTGGCGGCGCGTGCGAGGGCGAGACGCCCTCGCCCCCATGGCCCCGATTTCGAGCCAGATTGTCGAACATCAACGTGTCGCGCAATTTGTTCCTTACGAGGTCGTCTCGGCCTCCGCTCGGGCCGCCGCATACCGTTCCGCCAACGCCCGCTGCAACTGCGCTACAAAGTCGGGGGAGCGGCTGTCAAGTTCGCGCACGAGTTCGGCGAGGTGCTCGTTGTCTTCGCGGCCCTGCCAGGTCTTCAGGTATTCCCCTTTCTGATAGCCGTGGCGTTGGCGGAAGGCGTTGAGGGTGTTCTTGCCGACGTAGATTTCGTAGAGCTCGTCGAAAGTCAGGGGCAAGGCGTTCATCAGGTTCAGGAAGGCTTCAACGTCGAAGTCCTGCTCGGCGAGGCTAGCCTTTGCCATGGCCTCCACGGCCTCGTGGAAGTCGAGGCTTGCCGGCTGGTCGCAACCTTCGGCGAACTGCGCTGCGAGGGCGTTGTCCACGGCGTCCTTGCGCATCAGTTCCGACAGCCCGAAATGCCAAATGTCGACGATCTCGAGGCGCACCTGATCGAGGTCGGCCTCTTGCCGCTTCCACCACTTCCAGCCGAAGTGATCGAGAAGCTCGGCGCACTCCACCCACACGGCGCGGTAGTAGGCGTGGCCTTGTTCGCGCCAGCGCGGATGCACGAGGACGTTGTGCTGCTCCTGCATCGCCGCCATCTCGGCAATGCGTCTTCCCATCTCCTCCTGTCGAGAGGGCACGTGGGTCACGGTGCGTGGGTGACGACGCCCTTGATGTAGCCGTCCACCTTGCCGGTGGTCACCTCCGTCATGAAGTCTGGGTATTCCGCGATGGGCACCACGTGGGTCACCAATGGCTCGAGGCGGATGATGCCCTTCTCTATGAGGCGAATGGCGGGCGGGAACGGATCGCGCACCTGCGCCCCGGGCGAGGAGTTGACGATGGTGATGCCCTTGCCGTGCCAGGTGCTGGGGTTGAAGCTGGCGCTGGTGCCCTTGATCCAGCCGAAGAGGTTGATGCGGCCGGCGCGGCGGACGATGTCGGTGGCGAGGTCGAGGCCAGACTGCGCGCCGCTCGTGTCCACCACCACGTCGATGCCGCGCCCGGCGAGATCGGCCTTTACATCTTCGAAGTCGGCAGATGCGACGTTGTGCGTCTCGGTGGCGCCGAGTTCGCCCGCGAGCTTGAGCCGCGCGTCATCGACGTCGAGGGCGATGAGCTGGTCGGCGCCGAAGCCGGCGAGGCCTTGCAACATCATCAGCCCCATGAAGCCGCAGCCGACCATTGCCAGCCGCTCGCCGGCACGGAGGCCCGAGAGATCCATGCCGGTGACGACGCATGACACAGGTTCCACGATCCAATGATGGTCGGGCAGGTCGGAGTCGGGGATCGGATAGACGCGACTTGCCGGCGCGTTGCGCAGCCGGGCGAAGCCGCCGCCAGCCACGCGCTGGCCGACATCGAAGCCGCGCACGCCCGCGCCCACCTGTGCCACATAGCCGATGCCCTCGTGGCCGGGTGGGGCGGCGTAGGCCGAGTCGCCGCCGGCGCGGAACGTCTGCAAATCCCAGGAACAGATACCGCAGGCCGCCACCTCGATCTGCACCTCGCCCGGACCGGGGTCGCCCACGTCCACGTCCACGAGCTCGGCACCGCCGCCTTCGGTATAGCGGATGTTCGTCACCTTCATGTCGGATTCCCCTCAAGTGACCGGATCGACAATACTAATCCGACGCGGCTCGGTGATTGGTCTGGGCACGTGGGGCGTTGGGTCCTGGGCGCCCGCAACCACCGGGATTGAATTTCTTGCCGCGCGGCCCCAAATTGCACGTATTGGCCACCGTTGGCCACGTTAGAGAGGCCCCACCCTTCCATGCAGAACCTGCCGTTGCTCCCTCTCAAGGATGTCGTGGTCTTCCCGGAGATCATCCAGGCGCTCGCCGTCGGGCGGGCGGCGTCGCTGGGTGCCGTGAAGTCTGCCATCGAGGCGAACCGGGAGATCGTCACCGTGCTGCAGAAGGACGCGCAGAAGGAGCAGCCGGCGCGCGATGACCTCTATGACATCGGCGTCGTCTCGCGCATCACCCGCGTGGAGAAGCGCGAGGGTGGCGCGCAGGTGATCGTGCAAGGCGTGCGCCGGGTGCGGCTGCACGGCCTCACGGAGCTATCCGACCACGTGGCGGTGACGGTCGAAGACTTGCCCGTGGTGACCATGCCCGAGGACGGCGAGGAACGCGCCCGCGCCCAAGCGTTGCAGCGCGCCAACCTCGAACTCGCGCACGAGATCGCCGCCGTGCTGTCGCCGCAGAACTCGGAGCAACTCTACGAGCAGACGGTCGGCGCCATCGACGACCCGGTGACGCAGATGTACCGCGTCGCCTCCATAGCCCGGCATCTTGAGAACGAACAGACACAAGCCATCCTCGGCCTCGACACCGCGCCAGCCTTGTTCGAGCGCATGAACGAGGTGCTGCGCCACGAGCTCAGCGTCACCCAGATGCAGCGCGACATTCAGTCGCAGGCACAGGAGGGCATGGAGCAGCAGCAGCGCGAACACATGCTGCGCCAGCAAAAGCGCGCCATCGAGCAAGCCCTCGGCGAAGACGATGGCGACGACGAGATCGGCGAACTCAAGGAGCAGCTCAAGAACGCCAAGCTGCCCGACGACGTGCGCAAGGAAGTGGATCGGGACTTGCGCCGCTTGCAGAAGATGTCCCCCAATGCAGCGGACTATCAGGTTTCGCGCAGCTATCTCGAACTCGTCGCGGAGCTGCCGTGGAACGTCGTCACCGAAGACACCTTGGACCTCAATCACGCCCAAGAGGTGCTTGACGAGGATCATTACGGGCTCGACGACGTCAAGGAACGGATTCTCGAGTCGCTGGCGGTGCTGCAGCTCAACCCAGAGGCGAAGGCGTCCATCCTTTGCTTCGTGGGACCGCCCGGTGTCGGCAAGACCTCGCTCGGCCAGTCCATTGCCCGCGCCATGGGGCGCAAGTTCGAGCGCATGAGCCTGGGGGGCCTGCACGACGAAGCGGAACTGCGCGGACATCGCCGCACCTACGTTGGCGCCATGCCGGGCCGCATCCTGCAGGCGGTGCGCCGGGCCGGGGTGCGCAATCCCGTGCTGATGCTCGACGAACTTGACAAGCTCGGTCGCGACTTCCGCGGCGACCCGGCGGCGGCGCTGATGGAGATCTTGGACCCGGCGCAGAACAAGGAATTTCGTGACAACTACCTGAACCTGCCGTTTGACCTGTCGAAGGTGTACTTCATCACCACCGCCAATGCCCTCGATGGCATTCCACGCCCGCTGCTCGACCGCATGGAGGTGCTGCAGCTCACTGGCTACAGCGAGATGGAGAAGCTCACCATCGCCCGGCGCTATCTGATTCCCCGCCAGCGTGACAACGCTGGGCTTGCCGGCGAGCAGATCGAGTTCACGGACGAGGCACTGCGCCACATCGTCCGCCACCACACCCGGGAAGCAGGCGTGCGCGAGCTCGAACGCACCATCGGTCGCGTGGCGCGCAAGCGGGCGCGACAGATCGTTCAGGCGACGGGCACGGCCACGCAGATCGGTCAGGACGAGTTGATTGAACTCCTTGGCCCGGACCGCTTCAAGTCCGAGAAAGGGCGGGAGAACCTGGGCCGCGGCGTTGCGCCTGGGCTTGCCTGGACAGAGGCCGGCGGCGATGTGCTCTACGTCGAGGCTACGCTGACGCAAAAGGACGAGAAGGTCACCATCACCGGGCAACTCGGCGACGTGATGCGGGAATCGGTACAGGCGGCGCGCTCCTACATCTGGTCGGCGGCGGAGTCGCTCAACATCGACCGCAGCCGCATCGAGGAAAACGGCATCCACGTGCACGTGCCCGCCGGCGCCGTGCCGAAGGACGGGCCCAGCGCCGGCATCACGATGGCGACTGCGCTCGCCTCGCTCTACAGCGACAAGGTGGTGCGCGACGATATCGCCATGACCGGGGAACTCACCCTTTCCGGTCTCGTGCTGCCGGTGGGCGGCATCCGCGAGAAGGTGCTGGCTGCCCATCGTTCCGGTATCCGCCACGTCATCCTGCCACGAGACAACGAATCCGAGTTCGCCAAGCTGCCGGACATCGTGAAGGAAGAGATGCAGGTCTCCCTGGTTGACCGGCTCGAGGACGCCGTGCGGATCGCGATTCCGGATTTGTAGGGCCCCGAAGGAGCCGCTGCCCAGTCCCGGACAGGACGGGCCTTCGGAGGGAGGGCGCCGCGCCGACGCGCCCGAAGGGCGCGCCCCTAGCCCGTGTTTCTCACCAGCCCTCTACTGCGGACGACGATGCACTCGCTGTGGCTGCGCAAGTGCTCGCGCGTCCTGCGGACGCGTTCGCTCCAGCCGGCTCAACTAGTGCGCAGCTATGCTTTCGCCGTCTTCCGCCGTGCCTCCTGGCACGCGTGCGCCCGCAGCCACAGCGGCGCCTCGTCGCCCTCGCTACGAGGGCTGGTGAGAAATGCCGCTAGCGTGCCGCAGGTGCGCGTCCCATGTCACCAGCCAACGGAACGCGCCATACGGCGCGGTAGCAGTCTGTCGGACTTGGTCGCGATGCACCCGGCTGCCGGACAGGGCGACGCATGCGTCGCCCCTACAGGAAGGTGTCGGTCACGTCCCGGGCCGTAGGGGCGACGCATGCGTCGCCCTTCTTCGGGTGGCCGTCACTTGGCCGCGTTTCCCAGCGGCAGGTCGAGTTCCATGGAAGCCCCGCCCAAGTCGCTGGTGCCGATGGCAAAGCGGCCTTGGTAGATGGACGTGAGTTCGGCGACGACCGCGAGGCCGATGCCGTGGCCGGGGACGGCGGTGTCGGCGCGCGCGCCGCGTTCGAGGACGCTCCTGCGTTCGGAGGGAGAGATGCCGGGGCCGTCGTCGTCGATGCGGATCTCGATCACATCGCCAACCGTCCGTGCCCGCACGCGCACCCGCGAGCGGGCGTACTTGTAGGCGTTCTCCATCAGGTTGCCGAGAATCTCCATCAAGTCTCCTTCGTCGAGATGCACTTGCACCTCGGCTGCGTCGATCGCGACGGCCATGCGCTTGTCCGGCCAGGCTCGATCAAGCGCTCGCGCCAAGCGGGTGGCGACGGGTGCCAGCGCGATGGCAGCGCCCGGGGCGCCCTGGCTGGCGGCGGCGCGGGAAAGCTGGTGCGAAACCGCGGCATCCATGCGACTTACCTGTTCGTCGAGTACGTCGCGGCTCGTCGGCCTTAGGTCGCGGAAGGCATTGCGGAGCACCGCGAGCGGCGTCTTGAGGCCATGCGCAAGGTCGTCCATTGCGCGACGATAGCGATCGCGACTCGCTCGTTCGTGTTCGACGAAGCGGTTCAGGTTGCGCGCCAGCGGCGCAAGCTCCGGCGGATAATCGTCGCCGATACCTTCGCTCGCCGCTTCGCTGGCGCGTTCGAGCCCGCGCACACGCTCGGCCATGATGCGCAGCGGGCGCAGCCCCCAGCGCAGGGCGGCAAGCTGGATCAGCGCGAACGCCAGCGCGACGGCGCCGAACGCGGCCGCCATCTGCGTGCGGAAGTCGCGCATCTGGCCGCCGAACTTGCCGCTCGAGTCGATGATCCACAGCGTCACTTGCATGTCGTCCAGCGATTCCCAGATCACGGTGTAGCCAAGAACGAGACGTTCTGCGTCGCCTTCGCTGGTGCCCGCCGCACTTGCGTGCGCCGGTTCGATCAATGCGAGCGCGGACTCGCCGGGCCCGGGCGTTGCCGGGATGCGGTCCCAATCGAGCCCGGCAAGGCGCAGGTAGGGGGACTCCCACAGCAGCTCGCCGCCGAAGCTCTGCACGAAACCGTGCAGGCCTTCGTCCGGTCGGTTCAAGCGCGGGTCGGCGCGCGCGTCGAAGCGCAGGCGATCCGCCGTCTCCTCGGTGGCACCGGTCAAGAGCGCATGGGCCACGGTGCGCAACTCGTCGTGCGTGCGGTCCAGAAGCGCGCCTCGAAACTGCGCGTCAAGCAACCACCCCACCGCGCCCAGAAAGCCGCCGAGCACAAGCAGCGTCACGGCGGTGAGTCTGGCGTGCAGGCTCGGCCGACGTGGAGCGGCTCGGGCCGAGGCTGCGGAAGGAAGGAGCCGCATAGTCATCTCGCCGGCGGCGGAAGGCCGCGCCTATTCGCGCGCCGCTTCGAAGCGGTAGCCTTGGCCGCGTACGGTGCGAATGGGCCGCGCTTTACCGTCCGGGTCAATCTTGCGGCGCAACCGGCCCACCAGCACTTCGATCACGTTGCTGTCGCGGTCGTAGTCTTGGTCGTAGAGGCGTTCGGTGAGATCAGCGCGGGACAGCACCCGCCCGGCGTTGAGCATCAGGTATTCGAGCAGGCGATATTCGTAGGCGGTGAGTTCCACTTGGGCGCCACGCGCCGAGACGCTGCGGGTGCGGGTGTCGAGTTCGACGCCGCCGTGGCGCAGCGTCGGTGTGGCGTAGCCGGACGCCCGCCGCACCAGCGCGTTCATGCGGGCCAGAAGCTCCTCCATGTGGAACGGCTTGGTGAGGTAATCGTCGGCGCCGGCTTCAAGCCCCGCCACCTTGTCCTGCCAACCGCCGCGGGCGGTGAGTATCAGCACCGGCGTCGAAACTTCTTCGCGGCGCAGTGTGGCAATGAGTTCGATGCCGTCGAGCTTGGGGAGGCCCAGGTCCACGATCGCCACGTCGTATTCGTACTCGCGACCGTGGTAGAGCCCCTCCTCGCCGTCCGACGCCACATCCACGGCGTGCTGCTGGTCGCGCAGATACTTGTCGATCTGCGCTGCGAGCAGCATTTCGTCCTCGACCAGCAGCACCCGCATGGCTCAACTCCCGATGGAACCTGCTGGCGGGCCTGCCGGCCTTGCCTCGCAAGGCCCGTCGTTGTTCTTGGGCGCGGCCATGGGAAAGCGCAACTTCATTGCAGCGACATGCGGCCTTGCGCATCGACGAACAGGCTCTTCACGCGGCCGTCCACATCGATGCGGATGCGGTAGCCGGGCGCAGGGCGCTGCACCGACTTCGCCGACACCAGGCGCCCGCCGTGCGCCTGTCGAACGATAGCTACGGCGTCCTCCAGGGTGACCTGTTCAAGCGCGGGGCGGGGACGCTCGACGACCGCTTCCTTGGCGGCACGTTTCTTCGGCGCCTCCTTGTCTTCCTTGGCGACGAACCCTTGCGCGTCGCCGGACGCTGGCGTAGCGAGCCACGTGGACGCCAACAGAGCGACGGCGATGCGCCGCAATCCCGTGCCGGCAACGCCGCCACGTCCCGCCTGCCGCCACGCGCGGCCACCTGCATGACGGCATTGGCACTTGCGCTCGACCATGGCCCCGTCCTTGGGCGGTCCTCGACGCCTTCGAGTCTGCGGATTTGCCGTGGCGGCGGCAAGGGCGGCGTTGGTGAAAGGGCTTGGACATGCGTCGGCTCTGCGTCTCAGATCGGCGTCACGCGCACGCGAACACGCACGCTGTCGCCGGGGTCTCGGCTCATGCGGGCGGTGTGGGTACGACCGCCGTAGCGATAGGTGACGTCGTAGCCGACGATCTCCTCGTCAAGGGAGATGTCCTCCACCACTCGGCAGACTTCGCGGCGTTGCCAGGCACGTCCGCGGTGGCCGTGATGGCGGTCGTGTTCGTTGGCGATGTCCGCGGCGATGCTGCCGCCGAGCACGGCGCCGACGATGGCGCCCACCTGTTTGTTGCGCTTGTTGTGGCCGACCGCGTTGCCGATGGCGCCGCCGATCACAGCGCCGACGATGGGTGCCGTGCCGGAACGGTGCCGGATGCGCGCCGGCACACGTTCGAGCCGACATTCCTCGCGCGGCGTGATGTGGCGCACAAGCTCGCGTACGGGTTCCGCATCGAGCACTTCCGCCTCGTCGTAGGCAGTGCCCGCCAGCGCCGGCGTGACGACACCAACTGCGGCAGCGATGATCACAGCCTGCATCTTCATTGCGCTTCTCCCATGAGTCCGGTTTCTGGAGCGAGCGCAAGCCTGCAACGCCGTCGCTGAACGGAACCTGAACGATGGACGTCCTGCCTTTCGTGCGTCTGCTACCGAAACGTGACCTTTGCGATGTTGTGGTTTTGGTCGAGGGTGACGGCGGTGTCGGCGCGGTGGGGTAGGTCGCGCATCATGGCGAGGGTGACGCGGTCGTAGTGCTGGACGAAGCGGTCCACCTCGGCTGCGGTCATGCGCAGCTGCGGGGGTCTTTCGCGCTCCTGCTGCAGGCGCCAGCGGCGCACTGCGGCCATGTCGGGGGCCTGCAGGTGGACGAGGGACTCGAGCCCTTCGAACAGCTCCGCATAGGCCGAGCCGAGGGCGTCGTTGACGTGGTTGCGCCAGGCGGCGTCGGGGTCGCGCTCTCGTTCCAGGCTGTTGACGGGCTTGGCGAGGAGCTTCGGCGGCGACGGCCGCGCGCCGACGCACCAGCCCTCGAGCACGACGACGTCGACGTGGCCGGCCACGGTGCGCGACCCGGCGCGGTCGTCGCGGCCCTTGTCGAACACGGGCACGGCGACCTCGCGGGAGTGGGGTAGCGCGTCCAGCACCGAGCGGCAGAGCGCGATGTCGTGGGTGCCGGGCGGCCCGCGCGTCGCCAGCAGCGGGTGCACGTGCCGGGCGAGGTCAAGCCGGTCTGCGCGGGGCAGGTAGAAGTCGTCGATGCTGAGCACGCAGGTGTTGAGGCCGGAAAGCTCGCCGGCCTGCATCAGCAGGCGACCCAGGGTGGACTTGCCGGCGCCCTGGCCGCCGCCGATGCCGACATGCCGCACGCCTTGCTCGTACCAGCGGTCGAGCAGCAGCGCCGCGAGTTGCCGGTAGTCCTCGGGCGCCGTCGGGTCCAGCGCCCGCCACGTGGAGCGAACCTCCACCGATGGTGTGGACCCGGCGAGCTGTGCCAGCCGCATGGGTTCCTCGCTGCTACCCGGCGCTTTCAGGCGAGCGCCTTGCGGATGGCGGCTTGCCATTCGTCCTGCCATGCAGTGCGGCGGCGCGCGTCTGCTCGCGGCGCAAAGCTCTGCCGGGGTTGCTCGGCCTCGAGCGGTGCTTCAAGGCCGGAGACCAACCCGGCGCCGACCAGCGCGAGGCGGCCCGCCCCCGCCACGGTGGTCTCGATGTTCGCGGGGCGCTGCACCTCGTGGCCGGTGACGTCGGCGAGAAACTCGCAGAACCAGTCGTTGACCACCATGCCGCCATCGACGCGTAGGTCGTGGACGCCGACGCCTTCCGTCGCCATCGCGGCAAAGAGGTCGGCAACCTGAAAGGCGATGCCCTTGAGCGTCGCCGTGATGATCTGGTCGGGACCAGTGTCCAGCGTCAATCCCGTCACCAGTCCACGAGCGTCTGGGTCCCAATGCGGTGCCCCGAGGCCCGTGAACGCGGGCACGACCACCACGCCGTTCGTGTCGCCGCCAATGCGACGGGCGGCGTCCTCGGTCTCGGCAGCGCTGGCGATCAGGCCGAGCCGGTCCCGCAGCCACTTCACCGCGACGCCGGCATTGAACACGCTGCCTTCGAGTGCGTAGGCGCTCGCGCCGCTCAGGCGACTGGCTACGGTGGTCAAGAGCTTCGAGGTGGCATGGACAGGCGTCGTCCCTGTGTGCGCGAGCAGGAAGCAGCCGGTGCCGAATGTGCACTTGGCCTCTCCCGCGTGCGTGCAACCTTGTCCCGCGAGGGCGGCTTGTTGGTCTCCCGCCACGGCGCGAATCGGGATGGCGGCGCCAAACCACTCCGGGTCCGCAACGCCGAAGTCGTCCACCGTGTCGGCGAGGCTTGGCAGCAGGGGCCTTGGAATGTCGAGATAGTCGGCGAGCGTCTCGCTCCACTCGTGCCGCTCGAGGTCGTAGAGCATGGTGCGCGAGGCGTTGGTGGCGTCGGTGACATGGCTGTGACCGCCAGTGAGGCGGGAGATGAGAAAGGTGTCCACCGTGCCGAAGCGCAGTTCATTCGCCTCGGCGCGCCGCCGCATGTTGCCGGCACCCAGCATTCGCGCCAGCTTGGTGGCGGAGAAGTAGGGGTCAACCACGAGTCCCGTAGTGGCGCGGATCTCGGCTTCCACGCCGTCGGCGACGATGCGGCGACAGTCCTCGGCGGTGCGACGGTCCTGCCAGACGATGGCGGGGCACACCGAGCGACCGCCTTCGGCGTCCCAGAGCAGCGTGGTCTCGCGCTGATTGGCGATGCCGATGGCGTCGATCCGGCGCGCTTCGACACCGGCATCCGCAATCGCCCCACGACCGGCGGCGAGGGTCGTCTGCCAGATGGCTTCGGGGTCCTGCTCCACCCAGCCGGGCTGCGGGTAGGAAGCGTCCAAGGCGCGCTGCGAACCGCCGATGGCTCGACCTTGCGCGTCGAAGACGACAGCGCGCGAGCTTGATGTGCCCTGGTCGATCGCAAGCACGTGCGCCATGCGTTTCCAACTCTCCCCAAAGCCGTCGGACATTACCGCTCGACTGCGGCTCGTTCAAGCCGCCGCAAGACAGGCGCGCAAGGCCCTTGGATGGCTTGCGAACCGGTCGGAAAGTTGCTGACGGCATATCCACTGCAAAGCCACAGATTAAGCACGTCTTGCCGGCTTGTAATGCACCCCAAACCGCAGTATGTTGGGGTTCAGATGCCGCCAAAGCCCCATATCTTGTGTCTTGGGCATTTTTCGGGAAAGCGCGGGGCGGCGGCGGGGAGCTCGCAACTGGCGGGGCCGTTCAGCCGCATGACGCGGAGGAACTGATCGGAGTGCCGGCGGGGTTTGGGCGCAAGTTGGGGAGAGGGCGGTCTAGCCGGAGGGAATCCATCATTTCGTTCGTCGGTTGGCGCCATCGTTTTTTCATGGGATACTGTACGCATGGACAGTATCCGGGCTAGAAGAGGTCTTTGAGGGCAGCCTATGGAGTCCGACACCGGGTCCGGAATCACCGACGCCACGGCCGCCGCCGAAGCGGTGCGCCGTCCCCCTCGCGATCTGTCGCCGGCCATTGCCGCCACCGCGCCGGGGCAGCTTCGCGTCATCAAGCGCAACGGCGCCGTCGTGGTGTACGACGACGACAAGATCCAGATTGCCCTCACCAAGGCATTCCTCGCCGTCGAGGGCGGCACGGCGGCCGCCTCGTCACGGATTCGCGAGCTGGTGGCGAATCTTTCCGGTGACGTCACCGCCACCTTCCATCGCCGCCTGCCATCCGGCGGCACCATCCACATCGAGGACATCCAGGATCAGGTCGAGCTCGCGCTGATGCGTTCCGGCCAGCACAAGGTCGCGCGCGACTACGTGCTGTATCGGGAGGAGCGGGCCCGGGTGCGGGCGGCCAAGGCCACCGAGGACATCGCGCCGCTGCCGGAAATCCACATCACGGACGCAGACGGCGAGCGCCGCCCGCTGCCGTTGGCGCGCATTCGCACGCTGGCAGACGAAGCCTGCGCCGGGCTCGACGACGTGACGCCAAGCCGCATCATCGAGGAGGCCCTCGCCAACATGTACGACGGCATTTCCGCCGCCGACGTGGCCACCAGTCTCATCATGACGGCACGCACGCTCGTGGAAGAGGAGCCGAACTACACCCACGCCGCGGCGCGGCTGCTGCTGGACCGGCTGCGCAGCGAAGCGCTCTCCTTCCTGGGTGTGCGCGAAGAGGCGACGCAAGCAGAGATGACGGACGTCTATCCAGAGGCGCTGGCGGCGTTCGTGGACCGCGGCATCGAGCTCGAATTGCTTGCACCGGAACTCAAGCGCTTCGACATCGAGCGGCTCGGCGCGGCGCTGAAGCCGGAGCGGGACCTGGAGTTCACCTATCTCGGTCTGCAAACGCTCTACGACCGCTATTTCATCCACTGGCAGGACACTCGCTTCGAGTTGCCGCAGGTGTTCTTCATGCGTGTGGCGATGGGCCTGGCGACCCAGGAGGACGACCGCGAGGCGCGCGCCATCGAGTTCTATAACCTGCTGTCCTCGTTCAACTATCTGTCTTCGACGCCGACGCTGTTCAACGCCGGCACGCTGCGCTCGCAGCTTTCGTCTTGCTACCTCACCACGGTCTCCGACGACCTAGACGGCATCTACAGCGCCATCCGCGACAACGCCCTCCTGTCGAAATGGGCTGGCGGCCTCGGCAACGACTGGACCCCGGTGCGGGCGCTCGGCGCCTACATCAAGGGCACCAACGGCAAGTCGCAAGGGGTAGTGCCGTTTCTGAAAGTGGTCAACGACACCGCCGTGGCCGTGAATCAGTGCTTCGCGCCCGACACGCGCGTGCACACAGCCGCAGGCATCAAGGCGATTCGCGATGTCACCACCGACGACCTGGTGCTGGGCCGGCGGGGCGAATACCGCCAGGTGCTGAAGACCATGACGTACAACCAGACCGACGCCATGGTGGAGTTGGACGTCAAGCACGCCGCGGCGCCACTTTGCGTCACGGCGGGCCATCCGGTGTGGGCCATTCAAGGCGTTCCGAACGGTCAATCGGTGGACCGCACCCTCGGCTGGCTCGCCAAGGGCAAGGTGCGTCCCGCGTGGGTGGAGGCGGGCAACCTCCGTCCGGGCGACTATGTGGCGCAGGCGATCCCGCAGGAGATTGTCCCTGTCGCCGGGCTCGACGACGACACGGCGCGTCTGTACGGCATCCTGCTCGGCGACGGCCACTGCTCTGAGGACGGCTCTGAATGGAGCGTCGGCGGCAAGCCGGACGCCGGCCATGTCGCCTTCGTGCAGTCGTATCTCGAAGGCCGGGGCATTCATTTCTGGATGACAGATCGCGACCGCCCGGAATGCCGCATCCACTGGGCGGCCAGCATGGGCCTCAAGCGTGACGGCACCACCGGCCACTCGGTTCCGGGGCGTCCGGCGCTGCCGCTCAGCCGTGAGGACCTCTACGACGGCGATGGCAACAGGCGGATCGCCCGACGCTTTTCGCACCTGCCGGAAACGCAGACGTTGAGCGTCATCGAGGGCCTGCTTGAAACGCAAGGGAAGGTGCACCGAGGCAAGGAGATCCTCTTCACGAGTGCCTCCGAGGCGCTGGCCGAGGGCGTGCGCTACCAGATGCTGCGGCTCGGCGTTCCCACCGCCGGCGCAAGGACGCCTGGCGTGTCGCGGTTCCATGCGACGGAGTGTCACGAGGTCCGCATCCCCGCCGTGCGCGCCATCGCCCGCCGGATGAACTGCCAAGCCTTGACCAAGCGCGATTGGGTGCCGCTTGGCAACTGGTTGTTCAGCCCGGTGCGCGGCGCGAGCGCCATGACGCCGACGCCCTTCGTGTGCGATCTCAAGGTGGAGGGCGATGAGTCCTACATGACCACCGCGGCGCTGGCGCACAACGGCGGCAAGCGCAAGGGCGCGGTGTGTGCCTACATCGAGACGTGGCATCTCGACATCGAGGAGTTCCTGGAACTGCGCAAGAACACCGGCGACGACCGCCGCCGCACGCACGACATGAACACCGCCAACTGGGTGCCGGACCTGTTCATGAAGCGGGTGTTCGAGGACGGCGACTGGACCCTGTTCTCGCCCTCCGACGTACCGGACCTGCACGATCTCTACGGCGCCGCCTTCGAGGCGCGCTACAGCGCCTACGAGGAGATGGCAGAGAAAGGCGAGATCAAGCTGCACAAGAAGGTGCGCGCCCAGGCGCTGTGGCGCAAGATGCTCTCGATGCTGTTCGAGACGGGGCATCCTTGGCTTACCTTCAAGGACCCGTGCAACATCCGCTCGCCGCAGCAGCACACCGGCGTTGTGCATTCCTCCAACCTTTGCACGGAGATCACGCTCAACACCGCAGATGACGAGATTGCAGTGTGCAACCTCGGTTCGGTGAACCTGGCTCGGCACATCGAGGACGGCAAGCTCAACGACCGCAAGCTGCGCAAGACCGTGCGCACGGCGGTGCGCATGCTCGACAACGTCATCGACATCAACTACTACGCCGTGCCGCAGGCGCGCAAGTCGAACATGCTGCACCGCCCTGTGGGGCTCGGCATCATGGGGTTTCAGGACGCCCTCTATAAGCTCGGTGTCCCCTACGGTTCGGCCGAGGCGGTGCAGTTCGCCGATCGCTCGATGGAGTCGGTGTCTTGGTATGCCATCGACGCATCGTCGAAACTCGCGCGCGAGCGGGGCAGCTATGCCTCCTTCGAGGGATCGCTGTGGAGCCAGGGCGTGCTGCCCATCGACTCGCTGCAGCGGCTGCAGGACCGGCGCGGCAAGGAACACCTGCAAGTGGACCTTTCGACCACCCTCAACTGGGAGAAGCTGCGCAATCGCGTGCGCGCCGGCGGGATGCGCAACTCCAACGTCATGGCCATCGCCCCCACGGCCACCATCGCCAACATCGCCGGCGTGTCGCAGTCCATCGAGCCGACCTATCAGAACCTGTTCGTCAAGTCGAACCTCTCGGGCGAGTTCACCGTCGTCAATCCCTACATGGTGCGCGACCTCAAGAAGCTTGGGCTCTGGGACAAGGTGATGGTCAACGACCTCAAGTACTACGACGGCTCGCTGGCGGCCATCGACCGGGTTCCAGCGCACGTCAAGGAGCTCTATGCCACCGCCTTCGAGGTGGAGCCGCGCTGGCTGGTGGATGCCGCCTCCCGGCGCCAAAAGTGGATCGATCAGGCGCAGTCGCTCAACCTCTACATCGCCAACGCCTCCGGCAAGAAGCTCGATGTGACCTATCGCATGGCGTGGCTGCGGGGGCTGAAGACCACCTACTACCTGCGTGCCTTGGGCGCCACCAGCACCGAGAAATCCACCCTCGACAAGGCGGATGCCCTGAATGCCGTGGATGCCGTTGCTGCCGACACGGGCCTTGCCACGGTCACCGCGCCACCGGTAGCTGCGGCTTCGTCCAGCGCTCCGGTGCTGTCCGGCGAGCCGGCGCCGGCGCCGGAGGCCTGCTCCATCGACGATCCGGATTGCGAGGCCTGTCAGTGAAGGGGCTCCAAGGCCAGCCCGGTACCAGCGACGAGAAGGCGCCGGCATCGCCGGGCCCTGCCCCCGTAGGGGCGACGCATGCGTCGCCCGTTCCAGGCACGGTCGAGGAGAGCACGTCGCCAACGCCCCGCCCGAGCCGCAAGCTCCCTCTATCGGCCACCATCGGCCCCGGTCCGAAGCTGTGCCAGCATGGCCTTGCGCTCGTCAATCATGGCGACTGCCTAGACGTCATGCGCCGGATGCCGGCGGATTTCGTGGACTTGATCGTCACCTCGCCGCCCTATGCCGACGCCCGCGCCCACACCTACGGCGGCATTCGACCGGACGAGTATGTGCCGTGGTTCGTCGAGCGGGCGGTCGAGATGCACCGCGTGCTGAAACCTACCGGCTCCTTTGTGCTGAACATCAAGGAGAAGGCGGTGGACGGCGAGCGCCACACCTATGTGCTCGAGCTCATCCTCGCGCTCAAGCGCGAAGTGGGCTTTCGCTGGGTGGAGGAATACATCTGGCACAAGACCACATCGGCGCCGGGCAAGTGGAAGTACCGCTTCCGCGACGCATGGGAGCGGCTGCTGCACTTCAGCAAGTCGGACGACGTGAAGATGAACCAGCAGGACGTGCGGGTGCCGGTGGGCGACTGGACCCGCACCCGGCTGCGCAACATGAGCGCCAACGACCGCGTGCGGCGTGAATCGGGCACGCGCTCGCAGGTGGGGCGTCGCATCTCCGCGTGGACGGACCGCAAGCTGGTCTATCCATCGAACGTGCTGCATCGCCCGCCGGTATGCCACAACACGGGCCACAGCGCCGCCTTCCCGGAATGGATGCCGGAGTTCTTCATTCGGCTATTCACGGACCAGGGCGACGTCGTGCTGGACCCATTCCTCGGCAGCGGCACCACCTTCCGCGTTGCCCAGGCGCTTGGCCGCCACGCCGTGGGCATCGACCTCGACCGCGATTGCCTCGAGCGCTTCCTCGCAACCATCGAGGACGAATTCGTCGCTGGCGAGCCGCTGAGCGCCGCCAACATCCACTGACGCGACTGACTTGGGAGAGCATCATGCTGACCTGGGACGAATATCACGAAGGCGAGCCGACCGTGCCCCCGCCGGCTCCGCCGCCCGCTCCGGCGACGGTGGAACCAGAACCGGCTCTGCCGACGCTAGCGCGCGGTTCGGAGCCGCTTGAAATCGATGACACCGAGCTCGTTCCTCTGCCTCCCAGCGTCGCCGTGCCAGCACCGGACGCGCTGTCTCGACCAGCCATGCCAGAACCGCCTGTGCCGCCCGTGGTTGCGCCGGCTCCCCAATCCACCCCCAAGGTGAAGCGGGGGGAAGCGGCCGAGTCCATGGGCAGAAGTTCCGCGCTAGCGGAACTTTCAACGCGCCCGGTAGGGCGCGCATCCACCGAGCGGGTGACGGTGGATCAGAAGCAGATGATCAACTGCCGCGCCGACCTCAACCAGCTCGTGCCGTTCAAGTACGACTGGGCTTGGCAGAAATACCTCGACGGCTGCGCCAACCACTGGATGCCGCAGGAAGTGAACATGACGGCGGATGTGGCGCTGTGGCGGTCCGACGACGGCCTCACCGCCGACGAACGTCTCGTTGTCAAGCGCAGCCTAGGCTTTTTCTCCACCGCCGACTCGCTGGTGGCGAACAACCTCGTGCTCGCCATCTATCGGCTCATCACCAACCCGGAATGCCGTCAGTATCTGCTTCGCCAAGCGTTCGAGGAAGCCATCCACACCCACGCCTACCAGTACTGCATCGAGTCACTCGGCATGGACGAAGGCGAGATATTCAACATGTACCACGAGGTGCCGGCGGTGGCCGACAAGGCCTCGTGGGCCATGAAGTACACGCGGGAACTTTCCGATCCCACATTCCGCACCGGCACGCCGGAGACGGACCGCGCCCTGCTCAAGAACCTGATCGCCTACTACTGCGTGCTTGAAGGCATCTTCTTCTATTGCGGCTTCACGCAGATCCTCTCCATGGGCCGTCGCAACAAGATGACCGGCACCTCGGAGCAGTTCCAGTACATCCTTCGCGACGAATCCATGCACGTCAATTTCGGCATCGACGCCATCAACCAGATCAAGCTCGAGAACCCTGATCTGTGGGACGAGGACATGCAGTCCCTCGCCACGGAGATGATCGTCGAAGGCACCGAACTCGAAACCCGCTACGCCCGCGACACCATGCCCCGCGGCATCCTCGGCATGAACGCCAACACCATGGAGGAATACCTCCAATTCATCGCCAACCGCCGCCTGGCCCAACTTGGCCTCCCGGAACGCTACGCCGGCGCCCGCAATCCCTTCCCCTGGATGTCGGAAATCATGGACCTCAAGAAGGAAAAGAACTTCTTCGAAACCCGCGTAACGGAATACCAAACCGGTGGTGCCTTGAGCTGGGATTGACCCCGCCTGCCGGGCCTCGCATCTGCTCGGTCCAGGAGCCTGGCAGGGGCCTTAGGCGTGCATGGAGGGCATGGCGTTTCCCTCTAGGGAGGCGGCCGCGTGCCTCAATACCCCTCCGCCAGCAGCGGGAATGCCGACATCACGTCGTAGGGACCCGGCAATGGCAGGGCCCGTTCCACCAGGTCTGGCGAGAGGTCGTCGATGTCTGCGATGCCCATGAGGCCCATAGTGAGCTTGACTTCCGTTTCAATGAGCTCCAGCGCGCGCACAACGCCCTGAGCTCCTCGGGCGGCCATGCCAAGAGCGAGGAGCCGGCCGGTGCCGACCGCGGTGGCGCCAAGGCAGAGGCCTTTCACCACGTCAGCACCGCGCAGGAAGCCGCCGTCGACGATCACGGGGGCCCTGCCGTCCACGGCCTCGACCACCTCCGGCAGCATGTCGATGCAGCCCTTGGCGTGATCGAGCTGGCGACCGCCGTGGTTGGAGACGTAGATGACGTCCACGCCAGCCTCGACCGCCCGGGCGGCGTCGTCGGCGCGGGCGATGCCCTTGAGCACGAGCGGGATGTCGAAGTTCTCCTTGATGTGCGCCACCGTGTCCCAGTCCATGCGTGCCTGCGCGAAGAAATCGGCGTTGGCGTCCTGTTCGCGCGGATCGAGCAGAGAAATCCGCCCTGACCCAGGTATGTAGCGCTTGTGGATGTCGCGCTCGCGACGGCTGTACAGCGCGGTGTCTACGGTGAGGCAGAAGGCATCGTAGCCGGCCTCGATGGTGCGACCGATGACATCGTCCATCCAGGCGCGGTCGCCGATGAGGTAAAGCTGGAAGATCTTGCTGCAGCCAGGCGTCTTCGCCACCGTCTCGAAATCCGGCAGCGCGGCGGAACTCAGGATCATCGCCGTGCCGAACTCCGCCGCCGCTTCGGCCACGGAAACTCCGCCACCAGCCTCGAATTGCTGCACGGAGCCGATGGGCGGCAGCACCACCGGGATGCGCATGGGCGCGCCGAGCAGTTCCCGTTCGGTGCGGATATCGGTGACGTTGTTCAGCACCTTGGGGCGGAATGCCCAAGACGAGAGGCTCAGCCGGTTGCGCGTCACCGCAGCTTCGGAATCCGCGCCGCCACGCAGGTAGTCCCAGAGGTTGTCGTTGAGGTTGCGCCGTGCCTGCTTGGCGATTTCGCCTAGCGTCATGAATTCTTCTTCCAAGGTGCCGACCCCTCTCGCGAATGCGGCGCGCATCATACCTGTGGTTCGCCGTTGCTCGCGCCCCACTCAAAAGGAAAGCCATTGGCTAGCGGTTCGCGCGAGCGAACTGCTGGCCTTCGTGCTCGCGTTCGCTCGCACCTACGGCTAACAACCTGTCGCGCTTCGCCGCTGGCGCGGCAAAAGTCCGACAGGCTGCTAGCGCATGAGGAATGCCACCCGAAGAAGGGCGACGCATGCGTCGCCCCTACGGCCCGGAACATGATCGACACCTTCCTGTAGGGGCGACGCATGCGTCGCCGCTGTCCGGCTTGGGCGCGTGGGCGGCGGCGATACAATGCGGATTGTTGTTGCCGTGAAGTGGGATGCAGGGTTGACCATCGTGATCGTCGGCGGCGGCCACGCTGCCGGGCAGGCGGCCGCCAGCCTCCGTCAGGAGGGCTACGACGAGGCCGTCGTCGTGGTCGGCGACGAGCCGCACCTGCCGTATCAGCGCCCGCCGCTGTCCAAGGAATATCTGGCTGGCGAGCAGGGGCTCGAACGCATCCATTTGCGGCCGCAGAAGTTCTATGCCGATCGTGACATTGAGGTGCGTTCGGGCGTGCGGGTATCGGCAATCGACCGCGCCCGGAACGCCGTGATTTGCGACGACGACACGACGCTGCCCTACGATCGCCTCCTGCTTGCCACGGGGTCGCGCCCACGACAGCTGGACGTGCCGGGGTGCGACCTCGCCGGCGTCTGCCTGCTCCGCACCATCGCCGACGCCGATTCGATCCGCGACAAACTCAAGGCGGGCGCGAAGCTCGTCATCGTTGGCGGCGGCTACATTGGCCTCGAAGTGGCGTCGGTCGCGGTGCAGCATGGCTTGGACGTGACGGTGCTGGAAATGGAGGAGCGGATTCTGGCGCGGGTGACGACGCCGGCCATGTCGGCGTTCTACCATCGCCTGCACACCGGCAAGGGCGTCACCATCCGAACCGGTGCCCGGGCGGCTGCGTTCGCCGGCAACGGCCGACTTGCTGAGGTGCGGTGCGACGACGGCACGTCGGTGCCAGCGGATTTGGCGGTCGTTGGCGTCGGCATCGTGCCCAATGTGGAACTCGCCGAAGAGGCGGGCCTCGCCTGCGACAACGGCATCGTCGTGGACGAGCGTACCGGCACCGCCGACGAGCGCATCTACGCGGCTGGCGACTGCACCAACCATCCCAACCCGCTTCTGGGCCGCCGCCTGCGCCTCGAGTCCGTGCCCAACGCCATGGAGCAATCCCGGGTCGCTGCCGCAAACATGGCCGGCGGCGAGCGCACCTATGCCAGCGTGCCGTGGTTCTGGTCGGACCAATACGACCTCAAGCTGCAAATGGTGGGCTTCTCCACGGACGCCGAACACGAGGTGGTGCGGGGCGAGCCCGACGAGGAGTCGTTTGCCACCTTCCACTTTCGCGGCGACACGCTGATTGCCGCGGATGCCGTGAACCGACCTCGCGAGTTCATGGTCGCGCGTCAGCTCGTGGGTCGAACGGTGGATGCCAGCCGGCTCGCGGACCCAGCCACCGACCTGAAGTCGTTGCTGTCGGGCTAGCGGGGAATCACGGATGCGGGCCAGCGCCGAATCGGACGTCGTGGACGCCGATGTCATGGACCCGAAGCTGAAGTCGATCCTGGAGGAAGACGAACGCACCGACGAGGGCTACATCTTCTGCGCCGCCTGCTCGCACGTCATCGGCCACGTCAACGACCGCTTCGAGGTCAACGGCTCGTTCGAGCATCGCTTCGTCAATCCCTACGGTTTCGAGCACCACTTCGGCTGCCACCGCGAGGCGCACGGCTGCGCCATCGTCGGCGGCCCGCAGGCCGCCGATAGCTGGTTCCCGGGCTTTCGCTGGCGCCTCGCCGACTGTGGCGGCTGCGGCGTTCACATGGGATGGCTGTTCGAGCGCGACGACGCCCATTTCTTCGGCTTGATCCTGCATCGCATCCAAGCGGGCTAGCGCATGTGCAGGGCGGGCCTTCGGAGGGAAGGCATTCTGCCTTCCCTCCGAGAACCGTCCCATTGCCAAGTCCGACAGACTGCTAGCGCGGCCTGACGGGCGCGCGTGCTCGCATTCGCTCGCAGCTACGGCTAGGAGGCAGCGCCGCTTTCTACGGCGCAGCCTCCTAGCGCGCCCTTTGGCGCGCTGACCGCTACCTCAATAGAAAAGCGCCTATTGTGGCGCTTGGGGAATCGGCTCGTCTTTCGCGAATGTCCTTGGCGGGCCTGACGGAGGGCAGTTGTCCACAAGCGTGCACGCGGCAACGTTGAGTAAAATCCACCCATGAGCCGCCCAAACCCGACCGACTACGACGTTCTCACCTTCGACTGCTACGGCACCCTGATCGACTGGGGCAGTGGCATGGTGGATTTCCTGCAACCGTTGCTGCTCGCGCATGACGCCCATGTGGTGGACGACTTTCTGCTCGAGTTCTTTGCCGACAAGGAACCACAGGCGCAGAAGGACGGGCGCCCCTACCGAGACGTGCTGGCCGATGTCCTGACACAGCTCGGCGAGCGGCTCGCGTTCACGCCGTCGGAGGAGGCACTCACGGGCTTCGCCGACAGCGTGGGCGACTGGCCCGTCTTCGCCGACACGGTGGCCTCGCTCAAGCGCCTTGCGGAGCGATTCGACTTGGTGGTTGTATCCAATGTGGACAATGACCTTTTCGCCCGCACCGCCGAGCGCCTTGAAGTCACGTTTCGACACGTGGTGACGGCGGAGGATGTGGGTGCGTACAAGCCAGACCGGCGCATGTTCGATGCGGCTCGAGAGGCGCTCGGCGATGCCCGCATCCTGCACGTCGCGCAGAGCCTGTTTCACGACATCGAGCCGGCCAGCGCGCAGGGCCTCGATACGGCATGGATTCGACGCGAGCGCGAGGCGGCGCGGCGGGTGGAGGTTGCGCCGAACTGGCGTTACGAGTCGCTCGCCGAGTTCGCGGGGGACATCCTGGGAGATTGACATGACCGGCGCCGCCATAGCGCCTGCCGAGGCCCCGCTTTGCTTCGATGAGCTTGTCGATGCCGCAGAGCGGCTTTGGCAGGCGGGGCAGCGGCCGCGACCGAGTGCACTTGCACGCGCCAAGCGGGTCCTGCCGGCGGCACTGTTCCGCGAAGTCGAGGCAAGGGGCATGGCTCGGGTCGATGCCGAGCAGGTGGTCGCGCGGGAGGTTGGGTTTCGGGACTGGCCGGAGCTTCAAGCAACGAGAGACCCTGCCGGGCTCGACGACTCCGGGTGCGAGCGAGCCATCGTCGAGGCCGCCTTGGCAGGTGACGAGAGCTGGGTTACACGCCTCCTCGCCGATGCGCAGGACGTCGGACATTCGCTGCCGTGCGCCCTCGCGCTTGCGTCGGACGATGCGCTGCGGCTCGTCAACGAAGCCAATGCCGCGCGCCCGACGGGTGCGAGGAGCTGGCTGCCGCTGCACTATGTCTGCTTTTCTCGCTATGGCAATGGCGACGCGGCGGTTCGCGCTCGGCGCATCGCCATCGCCGAGCGCCTGCTCGCGTTGGGTGCCGACCCCAACGTTGGGGCGGTCGAATCAGAGACGGTGCGCGGCTTCCGCACCTGCTTGGGCGGCGCGGTAGGCAGGGCCTTAAGCGCTGATCTGGCGCGGTGCCTGTTGGCCGCGGGGGCCCACATCGACGACGGGCCGACACTGTACGAAGGCAGCGCCATGTGGGAAGCAGTGCGCTGCCTTGATGTCGAAAGCCTGCAACTGCTGGTGGAGCACGAACCGCCGTTCTGGCACATCTGCCACGCACTACCGCAGGCGCTGCACTTTGCGGGCGAGGTGGGCGACGAGATGGTGCGAGTGTTGCTGGCCGCCGGTGCGGACCCAAACTGGACCATGGGCAGCATGGGCTTCGACGGCAATTGCCTGCACGAGGCGATCATGCTCGGACGCGACGTTGATACGCTCCAGGCTCTGCTCACGGCCGGCGCGCAGTTGGACTTCCTGGATCGCGACGGCCGCGTACCGCTGCAGTTGGCGGTGGCGCTGAATCGCTCGGACGTAGCGGCATTGCTCCGTGAAAACGGTGCCGACGACGACGCGGTTCGCGCGGTGGATCGGCTGGCGTCCGCCTGCTTTGCGGAAGATCGCGACGGCATGCGTCGCATTTTGGAGAGGGGCGATGGGGTTGCCGATTCGTTCAAGCCCACCGATCACGTTTGGCTCGGGCGCGCGCTTCGCACCGACAATGTCGCAGCCGCCCGCCTGATGCTTGAGGCTGGCTTCGACGCCGACGCACACGATGACGATGGACAGTTCCCTCTGCACGTGGCCGCGGCGCGTGGCAATGTCGAGGGGGTGGAATGCCTGCTTGGCGTCGATGACTCCAGACGCCGTGCCGACCTTGAGGCCACGGATTACGCCGCTGAGACGGCCCTGGATCACGCTCTCAGGCTTGATGACGAGGATGTGCGCGACCGCTTGGCGGAGCTTCTTGCGAACGGCCTCACCGACGAAGTCCGGCCCCGCAACGACGATCGAGTGTTTGCCGAGAAGTTCGAGCATGCCGCCGACGCCGTCGCGGCCGGGGATGCGGACACGCTTGCCAAGATGTTGACGGATTTGCCGGCTCTGGCCGAGGCGAGATCAGCCCGCGCCCATCGCTGCACCCTGCTCAACTATCTCGGCGCCAACGGCTTCGAGCACGAACGGCAGAAGACGCCGCCGAACGCGGTTCAGATCATCGAGCTCTTGCTCGCCGCCGGCAGCGACCCCAACGCCTCGAGCTACGCCTATCGCGGTGGTCCCGGCGCCAACACGATGGCGCTGCTCACCAGCAGCAGCCATCCGCAGCGGGCCGGGCTGACGATCCCAATGGTGGCGGCCTTGGCGCGAGGCGGCGCCGACGTCGGTGCGGAATACGAGCTCCTGTGTGCGCTGCACGAAGCCGATCGAGAGCAACGCCTAGGCGATGCCCTCAGCCGGGTCGACGCCGCGGCGCCGGCAACGGCGGAAGCCTTGGTGCAGGCGGCCGCCACCAACGAACGGTTGCTCCTGCTCGCATTGCTGGACGCTGGCGTCGACATCAACGCACCCGGGGCCCAGAGCATTCGGGCATTGCATCAGGCGGCGTTCTACGGCCACGAGGAACTGGTCACCCTTCTCCTCGAACGCGGTGCCGACCCCACCCTCACCGACGACCTTTATGACGGCACCGCGGCCGGCTGGGCCCGAGCCGGCGAACACGAAGCGCTGTACGAGCGCTTGTCGAAACTCATGGCTCGCTGAAGCCCTTCCAGAGTCTGAGGGGAGGCGTCTCGCGCTTCGTCAAGCCGAAGGCTCCACTCCGAATGGCGTGTGGGGGCCGCTAACCGTCCGCAACAAGCCCCCAGCCGCGCTCGGCTCGCGCCCGCGCGACTCCCGCATACTCCAGCGCCTTCTCCGAACTCGCATTGCCGTCGAGGCCGCGCTTGTATACGCCCTGGATGATGCCGGCGGAGCGGAACAGGTTGTAGACGATGTAGAACGGCCAGTTGGCGATGGGGCCGCGGCCGGCAAAGTCGCAGTAGGCCGCCACCAGCTCGCGTTCGTCGGGAATGCCCCAGGCGTCGAGATCAACGCGCGCGACGGAGCCCTCGCCGAGCGGCCCGCTCTCGTCGCTGCCGTAGTACTCCTGGCACCAGTAGCCGAGGTCGGCAAGGCCGTCGCCCAAGGTCGATAGCTCCCAGTCGAGGATGGCCACCACGCGCGGCTCCGTCGGATGCAACAGCACGTTGCCAAGCCGATAGTCGCCGTGAACAACCACCGGTGGCGTCTCGGCCGGAAGATTCTCCGGCAGCCAATCCATCAGCCGGTTCATGGCCTCGATGGTCTCAGTCTCGGAGGCGCGGTACTGGCGGCTCCAGCGGCTGATCTGGCGACCGAAGTAATTGCCGGGGCGGCCAAAGTCGCCCAAGCCTACGGCAGCCGGATTCACCGCGTGCAGGTGCGCGAGATGCCGCGCCATGTCGCGGTAGATCTCGCCGCGCTCTTCGCGTTCCACATCTGGCAGCGCGGTGCGCGTGTAAAGCCGACCTTCTACCATCTCCATGACGTAGAACTTGGCGCCCAGCACCGCGCGGTCCTCGCACAGCGAATGCATGCGCGGCACCGGCACGGGCGTGTCATAGAGCGCATCCATCACGCGGTATTCCCGATCCACCGCATGTGCCGACGGCAGCAACTCTCCGGGCGGCTGCTTGCGCATCACATAGGGCCGATCCTTGGCCTCGACGAGAAAGGTGGGATTGCTCTGCCCACCCTCGAACTGCTGCACCGTGAACGGCCCCTCGAAGCCCTCGATGTGCTCCTCCATGTAGGCGCGCAGCGCGTCCTCGTCAAACCGATGCTGGGGTCGCACCGGCGTCAGTTCCACGTCGCTCAACGGTCCGCTCTCCGAAGGTGGTGTGCCGGATTGTACGGGCCGCAGCCGCTCTGCCGTCATCACCTTGCCGGACGCGACGGGTGGCTTCATAGTCGCGGTGTCGACCGCTCGCATGGCGGGGCGACGCTTCAAGCAATGGGATGTCAGGAAGGAGGTCCATGAAGCCCATATCGGTGCAGCTCTATTCGCTGCGGGAGGAGTCGCAAGAGGATTTCGATGGCGTGCTCGAACGTCTAGCGGCCGTCGGCTACAAGGGCGTCGAGCCGTTTGCGCTGTTTGGCAAGACGCCGGAGGCGTTCAAGCGGCAGGTGGAAGATCTCGGCATGACCGTCTCCTCTACGCACCATCCTTGGGCTAACCGGTTCGAGGCGCAGGAGGTGATCGACACCGTGTCCGCGCTGGGCCTCAGCCGTGCCGCCGGGGGCTTTTCGCCGAACGATTTTGCCGACATGGATGCGGTGATGCGCACCGCCGACACCATCAACGGCCTGATCGAACGGCTGCGCCCCGCGGGTATTGACCTCTTCATCCACAACCACTGGTGGGAGTTCGAGGAGATCGAGGGCGAACTCGGCTATCACCACATCGCCCGGCTCTGCCCCGACCTGCAATTCGAGGTGGACACCTACTGGGCCGCCAACTTCGGCGCGGTGGACGCGGCGGCCGAAGTGGCGCGAGTGCGGGACCGGGCGCCGCTCTTGCACATCAAAGACGGCCCCTTGGAACGGGACAAGGCACACGTTGCGGTGGGCGATGGCCGCATGGACATTGCCGGCATCGTCGCCGCCGCCGACCCCGACGTGCTCGAATGGCTCATCGTCGAACTCGATGCCTGCGACACCGACATGATGACCGCAGTGGAAGGCAGCTATCGCTATCTCACGCAACAAGGACTGGCAGCCGGCAATGAGTGAACCACGCAAGTTCGACTTCGCCGTTGGGCGCACCAACCCGGCCACCTTCCCCATCGAGCGGGTGCAGCGTGCCGCCCACGACGCCATCGCGCGAGAGTTCGCGGAGATCACCGAATACCCCGGCCGTCTGGGCCATCCGGGCTTGCGCCAGGTGATGGCGCGGCGCGAATCCGAGCGCGAGGGCGTGCATGTGGATGCCGACCTCATCAGCCTCATGAACGGCTCCATGCAGGCGGTCACCCTCACCGCCGAGGCGCTCACCAAGCCCGGCGACACCGTGGTGCTCGAAGAACTCACCTACGGCGGCACCATCGGCGCCTACCGCACCCTCGACATCGACATGCAGGGGCTGCCGGTGGACGAAGACGGCATGAAAGTGGAGCTGCTCGAAGCCAAGCTCGACGAGCTCGGCGAGGGCGAGCGCAAGCCCAAGTTCATCTACGTGCTCACTACCTACCAGAACCCCACCGGAGCGATGATGTCGCTGCCCCGCCGCCGGCGCCTGATCGACATCGCCCGGGAGCGCGACATTCCGGTGGTGGAAGACAACTGCTATGGCGACGTGCACTTTGACGGCGACAAGCCGCCGTCGCTCTACGCGCTGTCGGACTACGACAAGATCATCTACATGTGCTCGCTGTCGAAAATCCTCGCGCCGGGGATGCGGCTCGGCTATCTCTATGCGCAGCAGGAGCTTCTCGACCGCATCCTGTCGCGGCGGCACGACGCGGGCGGCAACTACCTGGCGGCGGCCATCGTCGCGGAGCTCTATCGGGACGGCGTGTGGGACCTAACCGAGGAGCTGAACGTCTCCCTTGCCACCAAGAAGAACCTGGTCGTGGATGGCCTCGCGGCCGAGGCGGCGGACGTGTGTGCGTGGTCCAATCCCGCCGGGGGTCTCTTTGTGTGGGTGCGATTCCCGGACGACGTGGATCAGGACAAGCTCCTGCAGCTTACTTCGGAGGCCGGCTTCCATTACGCCCAAGGCGCCAACTTCCACATCGCCGGCGAGCGCGTGCCGTATCTGCGCCTCGCCTTCGGGCACGTGCCGGACGACGACATCCGCGATGGCATCCCGGTCCTCGCGCGCTGCATTCGACAATCGCGCACGAGCAACCTGCCGCCGGCGTACACGGGCCTCTTCGATTGAGCGCCGTTCCCCCGGAGGGCGGGCAAGGTAAGCTCTGCCCGATCACCGAGGAGGGGCCAGGCCATAGGCGAATCCGAGCCCGGTGCTGCGGCACCGCCGAAGCGCAGGCGATGTGACAACTGCGGGGCGCGGCTGCGGGGGCGCTTTTGCGTCAAGTGCGGCCAGCGCGACCAGCACTATGTCGAGGAGATCCGCTGCGAGAACTGCGGAGCTCTGAAGCAGGGGCATTTTTGCGCCGTCTGCGGCCAGAACGACCGCAACTACCGCCGCTCGGTGTTTCCGGTGGTTGGCCAGGCTCTCGCGGAGACGTTCGAGACCGACTCTCGCCTTTGGGCAACGCTGCGGGCGCTCTTCGCTCGCCCGGGCCACCTCTCGACAGAGTTCTCGCGCAACCGGCGGGCGAGCTATCTGCCGCCGTTCCGGCTGTATCTGTTCTCCAGCATCGTCTTTTTCTTTGCCCTGTCGGTGACCATCGACCTGCCGGAGGGCCCGGGTGAGGCGCGGGCCTTTTTTGCAGAAGGCGATGGCCCGCGGCCGATGGTTCGCGAGCGTTTGCGAGAACGGGGGATCGACCCATCCCGCGCCGACGGGGATGCAGAAGAGGAGGGTGGCGGCGAAGAACCGGGCCTCACGATTCAGTTCGACTTCGATGAAGACGACCTAGGGTTGGACGGCCTCGGGGACGCCACAGCGTCCCGCTACGAGCCGACGCCGGAGCAACGAGCCGTGATGGAACGGTTCGTGGAAATCCTCGACGACGAGCGCCGCCGGCGACTGGCGCGCGTACTGCGGGGCCCATTCGGCAAGCCGGTGTGGGAGACCGTCGAGAGCCTGACCGTGCAGGGCGTCGCCGAAGTGGATCGGGTGGGGCTGTATGTCCTGGGGCAAGTGATCGATTTCATGCACGACCCATGGGCTGCGGCACAGACGTGGATCGAAAACCTGCCGGTGGCGATGTTCTGCGTGCTGCCGCTCTACGCACTGCTGCTCAAGATCGTCTATCCGTCCCGCTACTACGCCGAGCACATCGTCTTCGCCATGCACATCCACACGGTGGCCTTCATCGTCTTCACGGTCATGATGATCCTCCCGGAAGGCGCGAATGTGGACGACTGGGCATCCTTGGCTCTGTTCATCGCCTTTGCCGTCTACCAGTTCCTGGCCTTGCGCAACTACTACGGCGGCGGTGCGCTCGCCACTACCGTCAAGTACTGCTTCCTGGGAGCGTCGTATACGGTGCTCCTCTTCGCCGCCTTCCTGGCGGCCTTCGCGGTGGTGTTCTTGCTTATATGAGCCGTGCCCGTGCGCTCGAAGGGCGCGCGGGCATAATGCTCCCATGAAGCTGCGCATTCAGGGTGACTCGATTCGGCTCCGGCTCACGGTGAGCGAGGTGGCTGCGGTTGGTCGCGGGGAAGGTGTCGAGGAGACCACCCGCGTCGGTGACCCGCCCTTGTCCTACTCCCTCACGCCGCTCGCCGGCGCCAAGGCGGTGGACGCAACGTTTGCTGGCGGTGCCATGCGCGTAACCCTGCCGGCTCGCACCGCGCGGCACTGGGCGGAGACCGAGGAGGTCTCCCTGCACGGTGCCGCCGGCGCGGTGAGCATCCTCATCGAGAAGGACTTCGACTGTCTTGAACCTCGGGAGGGGGACGAGAAGCTCGACACATTCCCCAACCCCAAGGCTTGATCGGCGGCTTAGCGAACCATACGCAAGATGCACGCGTCGTCCGCGGGATGCCTGCGGGCCGAGAGCATCTAGGCTCTTGTTTGCTTGTCCGTCAAGGTTGGGACTCGCGAATCACGCCGGATGCCAAGGAATGCGGCGGCTAGTGGTCGCGCTTCCTCGAGACTTCGGACCCGGCTCTCCTCGCCAACCGCGTGCAGGATGTTGAGCGTGTCGAGCGTGGCGGCAACGGAGCCGGCAAGTCCAATCATGATGCAGTGCGTGTCTGCCCGCCGTGCCACGTCGAGGAGCTGCTCGACCACCATCGCGGCGCTGTCGTCGATGTAGGTGGCCTCGCTGAAGTCGAACATCACCACGTCGTGATCCTTGATGTCTTCGCCGATCACGCTCACCAGCCGATGCGAGGACGCCACCGTGAAGCTGCCCCGGAGCGCCAGCAAGCCGACCCTGGCCTGGTAGGTGTCGAACTCCTCCACCCGTCGAAAGCCCGCGAAGAACACGCGGTCGAGCAGCGGCGTGGAGACCACGCTGTCGAGTTCAAGCTGTTCCAACTGCCGGGCGTGTGCCATACCACCGGCAATGAGGCCGATGGCGACCGCCGTCACCAGGTCCACGAAGATGGTCAGCATCAGGGTGATGAGCATCACCAGCAGGTGGTCGGTGCGCAGGCGATGCACCCGCGCCAGCATCCGCCAGTCGATGATGTCCCAGCCAACCTTCACCAGCACGCCGGCCAGGGCAGCGAGCGGGATTGGGTCCACCAGCCCGCCCAGGCCCAGCACCACCGCCAGCAACAATGCCGAGCGCAGCACGCCTGACACCGGCGTGCGGCCGCCAGCGCGGATGTTGGTGACCGTGCCCACCGTCGCGCCGGCGCCGGGCAGCGCCCCAAAGAGACCCGCCGCCATGTTGCCGATGCCCTGACCAACGAGTTCGCGATTCGGATTGTGTCGGTTGCCCGTGAGGGAATCCGCCACCAGCGAGGTGAGCAGCGCATCGACGGAGCCGAGCAAGGCGAGGATCAAGGCGGGTTGCAGGGCGGTCAGGTAGAAGGATGGTTCGGGGAGCGCCAAATGCAGCGAAGGCAGGCCGGTGGGAATGGGGCCGATGACCGGTGCGTCGGTAAGCCAAATCATGCCGAGCGCAGTGCCGATCGCCAGCGCCGCCAGGGGAGCGGGCAGTGCCTTATCGAGCCGGCGCGGCCACAGGAATGCTGCCAGCAGGGTCACCGTGCCGACGGTGACGGCGTCGGGGTTCAGGTTTGTCACGGCCGCAGGCAGTGCCGCCAGAGCATCGAGCGGGCCGCCCGTGGAGGACTTGCCCAGAAAGGGCAATGCCTGCACCAGCATGACGATGGCGCCAATGCCCGACATGAAGCCCGAGACCACGACGTGCGGGGTGTAGGCGACGAAACGCCCGATCTTCGACAGTCCCAGCAAGACCTGCATGAGGCCGGCCAGCACGACGATGGTGAGAGCCTCGGCGAGGCTGTCCGAATACGTGACCATGATCGTTGCCATGGCGACGGTCATGGCTGGCGTCGGCCCGGAAATCTGCGAGCGGGTGCCGCCGAACACGGCGGCGAAGAAGCCGACGATGATTGCGCCGTAGAGCCCCGCGGCTGCCCCCATGCCTGAAGCGATGCCAAAGCCAAGCGCCACCGGCAGTGCCAGCACCATGGAAGTGATGCCGCCGAACATGTCGCCGCGCAGCAACGGCAGGTTGTAGTCGAGTCGCTTCAGGCCTGCGAGCGTTCGCACGGCGCCTCCCTGTTCCGGCACCCTTAGGGGTTGCCCGCCGTGTGTTTGACCGGGGTCGTTGGTGTCTTGAGCTGGGTCCATTGTCGTCTGTCATGGGCGGCGTTGCACATCGAAGCAACGCATCGTTGCCTTGTGTTGGCCATTTGTGATTGCGAGCATGGCGGCGGACCCTTGGAAGAGGCGAGCGAAGCGACATGACTCGAACACGCCACGTCGTGGTGGTAGGCGGTGGCAATGCGGCGTTCTGTGCCGCGTTGGCGGCACGGGAGCGGGGCGCGCAGGTGACGCTGCTCGAACGGGCCCCACACGCGGCGCGGGGCGGCAACTCGCGCTTCACCGCCGGTGCCATGCGCACCGTCTATGGCGGCGCCGAGGACCTGCGCCGGATCATGCCGGAGCTGACCGACGCCGAAGTGGCGCGCACGGACTTCGGCAGCTACTCGCGGGAGATGTTCTACGACGATCTAGGTCGCGTCACGCAGTATCGCAGCGACCCGGACCTCGCCGAACGCCTGATCGAAGGCAGCTACGAGACCTTGTCTTGGATGCACGGTCACGGCGTTCGCTTCCTGCCGCTCTACGGTCGGCAGTCGTTCGAGGTGGACGGCAAGGTTCGCTTTTGGGGCGGGCTGACGGTGGAGGCGTGGGGTGGCGGCCCGGGCCTCGTGGACAGCCTGACGTCCATCGCCGAGCGCGCCGGCGTTGCCTTGCGCTACGACGCTCGAGCGACGCGCCTCGAACGGCATGGCAGGGGCTGGCGCGTTGGCGTGGCAGACGACTGGATCGCCGCCGATGCCGTGGTGCTCGCGTGCGGCGGCTTCGAGTCCAATCCCGCTTGGCGCACGCGCTACCTGGGCCCGGGCTGGGACCTCGCCAAGGTGCGCGGGACCCGCTTCAACACCGGCGACGGCATCCGCATGGCAGTGGACGCGGGCGCGGCAACACGCGGCAATTGGTCCGGCTGCCACGCCGTCGGTTGGGACATGAACGCGCCGGAGTTCGGTGACCTCGCGGTCGGCGACAATTTTCAGAAGCACTCGTATCCGTTCGGCGTGTTGGTGAACAGCGACGGCCGGCGCTTTGTCGACGAGGGTGCAGACTTTCGCAACTACACATACGCCAAGTACGGCCGCGAGGTGCTGGGCCAGCCGGGCCAGTGTGCGTGGCAGCTCTTCGACGCCAAGGTCACGCACCTGCTGCGCGACGAATACCGCATCCGCCAGGTGACCAAGGTGTCCGCCGACACCATCGAGGAGCTGGCGGCGAAGATGGAGGGCGTGAACGCGGTCAATCTTGTGGCCGAAATCGCGGCATACAACGCCGCGGTGGATACCGCAGCTCCGTTCGACCCAACCGTGCTGGACGGCCGCGGCACCGAAGGCATTGCCGTGCCGAAGACCAACTGGGCCAACCGCCTCGACACCCCTCCGTTTGAGGCATACGGCATCACCTGCGGCATCACCTTCACGTTTGGGGGCCTCGCCGTGGACGCTGGAGCAAGGGTATGCGCCGAGGACGGTGAACCGATGCCGGACCTATACGCAGCCGGTGAACTGGTAGGCGGCCTTTTCTATTTCAACTACCCAGGCGGAACGGGCCTAACCTCCGGCGCCGTCTTCGGCCGCGTGGCCGGCACCGCCGCCGCCAAACCGGCTGCTTGACGGTGCCCACCTCGGGGCGAAACGCCTCCGAGGGGCTCGTCTTCCCGCCTAAGCCGTGATGGCACTCGCGATTGCGTCGCCCACTTGGGCGGTTGAAGCCGTGCCGCCCATGTCTCGTGTGCGGGGGCCACCCTCCGTCAGCACCACCTCGATGGCTTTCTCGATTGCGTCGGCAGCCTGACCGTGCCCCAGATGGCGCAGCATCATCGCGCCGGACCAGATCTGGCCGATGGGGTTGGCGATGCCTTCGCCGGCGATGTCGGGGGCGGAGCCATGTACCGGCTCGAACATCGAAGGGTGTTCGCCGGTAGGGTTGATGTTGGACGACGGGGCGATGCCAATCGAGCCGGCGACTGCCGGACCCAAGTCCGAAAGGATGTCACCGAACAGGTTGCTGCCCACCACCACGTCGAACCAGTCCGGATGCTGCACGAAGTGGGCGGTGAGGATGTCGATGTGATACTGGTCGGTCTCGATCTCCGGGAAGTCCGCCGCCACCGCGGCAAAACGCTCGTCCCAATACGGCATCGTGTGGATGATGCCGTTTGACTTCGTGGCCGAGGTGACCTTGCTCCGGCCCTCTCTCTGGGCAAGCTCGAAGGCGAAGCGAATGATCCGATCGACGCCTCGGCGCGTGAACACGCTCTCCTGCACGGCCATCTCCGCATCCGTGCCGGCATAGAGCCGACCGCCGATCTCGGAGTACTCGCCCTCGACGTTCTCGCGCACGACGAGGAAGTCGATGTCGTCCGGGCCCCGTCCGGCAAGGGGCGTCGTGGTGCCCGGGAACATCCGGCACGGACGAAGGTTGACGTATTGGTCGAACTCTCGACGGATGGGGATGAGCAGGCCCCAGAGGGAGATGTGGTCGGGCACGGTCGGCCAGCCCACCGCCCCCAGGAAGATGGCGTCGTTTGGTCGCAGCTGCTCGATGCCATCCTCCGGCATCAGCCGACCGCTCTGGGCGTAGTCCTCGCACGACCAGGCGAACTCGTGCCACTCGAAGTCGATGCCGAAGCGGCGCCCCGCCGCCTCGAGCACCTTCATGCCCTCGGGCACCACCTCGCGACCGATACCGTCTCCGGGGATGGCTGCGACGGCGAGCCGGCTTGTGGCGTTCCGCTTGGTCATGCGGCCTGGGTCTCCAGTTGTCCTCGCAAGGTCGCGTGAATGCCTCCGAATGCGCCGTTGCTCATGAGCACCACGTGGCAGCGCTCGGTCGTTTTGGCCATGCCGGCGATTTGCGTTGTCAGGAGGTCGAGGTCGTTCACCACCGTTGCTGGCGGCGTGCTGTTGCGGGCAAGCTCCGCCAGGTCCCATTGGATGCCTTGCGGGCGAAACCAGATGGTCTCGTCGGCGGCGGCGCAGCAGGCGGCGAGGTCTGCGCGCAGCGTTCCGAGGGACATGGTGTGGGTGCGCGGCTCCACCACCGCCACGATCCGCTCCTTGCCGACGTGGTGCCGCAGCCCTTCGAGGGTTGCGCGGATGGCTGTGGGATGGTGCGCGAAGTCGTCGTACACGATCAGACGGCCGCTGGTGGCGACCACTTCGAGCCGTCGCTTGACGCCCTGGAACGAGGCGAGCGCGGCGATGGCATCCTGCGGCGGAACGCCCACGTGTCGCGCTGCGGCGATCGCGGCGAGGCCGTTGTGAACGTTGTGGCGTCCGAGCAGTCGCCAGCTGACCTTGCCGAGCTCCTCGTCGTCGAGCGTCACGGAAAAGGAGCTGCCGTCGGCGTCGGCGTCGGCCTGCAGCCACTCGCCGTTGTCGGTGGGCAAGCGTCTCCAGCGATCGCCCTTGCCCTCGCCGAAGCGGGATATGGGCGTCCATGCGCCCGTTGCCAGCATCTCGCTGACGTGGTGGTCGTGTCGCGGCGCCACGATCAGTCCGTTGCTCGGGACGGTTCGCACCAGATGGTGAAACTGTTCCTTGATCTGCTCGACGTCGTCGTAGATGTCGGCGTGGTCCAGTTCGATGTTGCTGACGATGAGCGTCCGCGGCCGATAGTGGACAAACTTGGCGCGTCGGTCGAAATAGGAGGTGTCGTATTCGTCCGCCTCCACCACGAAGAACGGCGAGTCGCCCAGTCGCGACGACACTCCGAAGTCGAGCGGCACGCCGCCGATGAGGAAGCCGGGCTTGTGGCCGGCGCACTCCAGAATGTGCGCCACCATGCTGGCAGTGGTGGTTTTGCCGTGCGTGCCGGATGCGGCCACCGGCCAGCGTCCGCGCAGCACCTCTTGGCCGAGCCACTCGGCGCCGGAGATGTAGGGCAGATTTTCGTCGAGCACGTGCTCCACGGCGGGATGACCGCGTGGCAGTTGCGCGTTGCCGATCACGACGAGATCGGGCCTCGGCTGCATTTGTTCGGGCTCGAACCCCTCATGCACAGTGATGCCGGCGTCCGCGAGCTGGTCGCTCATCGGCGGGTAGAGGGGCCCGTCGCTGCCGCTCACTTGGCGCCCCATTTCCCGCGCCAGCAGCGCGAGCCCGCCCATCAGCGTGCCGCCGATGCCGAGGAAGAAGATGCGCTGCCCGCCTGAGCTCATGGTGATGGCACCGGGGGTGGCGGCAGGGTGGCTTGGAGCACGACGATGGCGATTAGCCACATGCCGAATGCCACCAGGATGCCGACGCGAAGCGTCGTGTCGAGTGCGCGCCCGAGGATGAAGCCGTTGACCACGATCTGCCAGATCTGGAAGGCGAGGGCAAAGGTGCCCTGCACTATGGGCCAAGCCGTCAGGACGGCGAGCGCAGGAAGCATCGGCACGCTGATGAGCACCTCGCAGCCAACGAGCGCCGCGAACGTCGGCAGAAAGCGCTCGCCGAAGTCGCGCACATAGAGGCCAAACCAGGTGAGCGAACCGAGCACGGCGAGGCCCAGGATGGGTGTGCCGAGGGCCAGCGACGGCGGCACGTCGGCGAGCAACGCGAAGCCGGCCCCGCCGATGACCACGTCGGCGGCGATCAGCGCAAGCAGAAACCACGTCTGCGTCGGCACGGACTCCGGCCCGTGCCGCAACAGGCAGATATTCAAGAAAAGGCTAATCACCCCAACCATCGTGAGATTCTCGCACAAGCACCGGTCAGCCGTTGAAACCAAGCCCAAAGCCTGGCGACGTTTCCAACCCGCTGCGCGAGCCAATAGACTTGCACGCCGACACTTGCCCCCCGGAGACACCATGCCCGACACCGCTGGCCCAGCCTGGGATCTCTCCACCGAATATGCCGCTCCCGACGATCCGGCGATCGATGCCGATCTTGCCGAACTTGAGGCGTTGCTGGCGGAGGCGGAGCGGCGGAGCGAGCCGCTTGCCGAAGCTGTGGCGCAATCCTTCGCGCTGGACGAGACGGCTCGAAACGCGTGTGTGGCGGCCGCGCAGGATGTCTATCTCACCGAAGAGAAGGCATCACGCCTGCTGCAGGACCCAAACGTGTACGCCGAGTGCCGCCTTTCCGTGAACAGCCGCGATGGTGCTGCGCAGGCGCTCCAAGGCCGGCTGCAATCCCTGCAAGTGCGCTATCTCGAAGCGATGGAGCCGCTGTCGCAGTTCCTCGATTTGGCGCCGCAGGATTGGGTGGACGAATACCTTGCAGACGATCGCGTGCGCGCCTCCGAATTCGCCGTCCGGCATTCCCGCAAGAGGCGACACGAGACCCTGCCGCTCAGCGAAGAAAGCCTCGTGAATGCACTCTCGCAGGACGGCATCCACGCTTGGGGCCGCCTTTACGACCAACTCTCCGGGGCGCTCCGCTGTCAGGTGCGCGGCGAAGGTAATGAGCCCGAAGAGGTGGGCCTCGCCGAAGCCGCTTCCCGAATGCAGTCCACCGACGACGCCATCCGCGAGGACGCCTGGCGCGCCATCAACCGCAGTTGGGACGATCACGTCGAGTCCGCCGCCGGAGCCATCAACGCCATCGCCGGCTGGCGGCTTGAAATGTGCCGCCGCCGGTCGGGCGAGCGCTCGGTGCACTACCTCGACGCCCCGGTGCACGCCAATCGCATCGAACGCAAGACGCTGGATACTCTCATCGAAGTGGCCTGGGAAGCCAATGCCCTGGGCCGCCGTGCCGCCCGCGCCATGGCCCGCGCCTACGGCAAGACCCACATCGCCCCTTGGGACCAACGTGCCCCTGCTCCGGCACTCTCCGGCGCAGCCGAAGCCATCCCCTTCGCGGAAGCCTCGGGGCTCGTGGCCAGTGCCTATGACAGCGTCAACCCGGAGATGGGCGACTTCGTGCGCATGATGGTGGAGAAGCGCTGGATCGAGGCCACCCAAGGCGCCAACAAGCGCCCCGGCGCGTACTGCACGTCGTTTGCGAAGTCGCGCACCCCGCGCGTGTACATGACGTACTCGGGCTCGATGACCGACGTGACCATCCTCGCCCACGAACTCGGCCACGGCTTCCACCATTGGGTGATGCGCGACCTGCCGGATTCGCAGCGCCACTACGGCATGTCCGTAGCGGAAACCGCAAGCACCTTTGGCGAAACCGTCGTTCGCGATGCGCTGATGCAGCGCGCGGACTCCGCCGAAGCCGAGCTTGCAGTCGCTTGGGAAGAAGTGGCCGCCACCGCCGCCTTCCTTCTCAACATACCCACCCGCTTCGAGTTCGAAACCCGCTTCTACGATGCCCGCTCCGAACGCCCGCTGCTGCCGGACGAACTGAAGGACATCATGCGCGAAGCCTGGCTCAAGTGGCACGGCGACGCCTTGGCGGAGCCAGACCCGCTGTTCTGGGCCAACAAGCTGCACTTCTACATCTCGGGCTTAAGCTTCTACAACTTCCCGTACCTGTTCGGGTATCTCTTTAGCCTCGGCGTCTACGCCCGCCGCGAACAGATGGGCGCGAGCTTCTTTGAGCGCTACAAGGCCCTCTTGGCCGACACGGGCCGCATGACGGCCGAGGAGTTGGCGAAGCAGCACCTCGATGCAGACCTGACCGCCCCGGACTTCTGGCGCGACACGGTGGAGGCCTTGGAGCCAAGGGTTGCCAACTTCGAGCGCTTGGTAGCGGAGTGCGTGTAGATCGGCTGGTTGCTTGTCCCCTGCCAGCCCGCCGAGGGCGTCGGGTTGCCGTCGGGCTAGGGGAACCGACCGTTAAGCTTGCGTTCAGGTAGCGACGTGCAATGTGCGCGCAGTTCGGCATTGCTGGGGAGATGAGTCACTCATGAAACCAATGCGCGTTCCTGTTCGGGCAATCGCGGCCTTGGCTGTCGCGCTGGCGGTGGCGGGTTGCACCACGCCAGCGCAGCCTGTCGCCGAGCGCAACTCCACCCTCACCCAAGGCCAGGTGCAGATGAACCTGCAGGTAGGACAGACCCGCAAGGCCGACGTGGTGGAGGTGTTCGGTGCTCCCAACATCACCACCCGCGACGGCGATGGCAGGGAGGTGTGGACCTACCAGCGCTCTGCGCGGGTCTCGCAATCGGCGAGCCGATCGGGACTGTGGTCGATTCTGCTCGCTCCCGGAGCCAGGGCTGCTGGCGGCCTCTTGGGCAGTTCCTCCTCGAGCGGCTTCGAGACCACATCGCGCATGATCACGCTCATCATCGAGTTCGACGCCGACGATGTGGTGAGCGACTTCCGCAGCCGCACTGCGGACTTCTGATCGGCGGGCAAGTGGAGGGAATGCTATGCGAATGAAACATCGGCTCACGGCATTGGCCGGTGCGCTGCTGTTGGCTGGATGTGTGGTCGCTCCCTATCCGGCGCCGCCGACGCCGCTCGAACTGCAGGCGCTGCAGGCCCGTGACTACGACCAGAACAAACAGGTGGCGTTCGGCAGCGTGATGAGTGTGTTCCAGGACCTCGGCTACACCCCCACCAGCGCCGATCTCGAAACCGGCTTCATCACCGCCGAGAGCGTGGCAACGGGCAACTTCGACTGGATTGCCGTCCTCACCGACACGAGCAGCACGGTGCAGACGCGGGCCACCGCCTACATCGAGGAAGTCGGCGAAAGGGTGCGCGTGCGCCTCAGCTTCGTGGAGGTGCGAAGCACGTCGTCCGAGCAGGGTCAGGCCGGCAGGAGCGACCGGGCGCTGCTCGATCCGGCCCTCTACGAGAATGCGTTCGAGCGCATTGAACAGGCCATCTTCGTCCGCTCCGGCGAGTAGCTGCGGTGCGCCCATGGCGGCGCGCAAGGAGGATGCATGCGTCGTCCCTACCGACTGTCGGCACGCCACCGGTCCAAAATCACCGCAAGGATGATCACGGCGCCGGTGATGACGCGCTTGGTGGGTTCGGTGATGCCGATTTGGGCGAGGCCGATTTGCAGTACCGAGACGATCAGGACGCCTATGAAGGCGCCGACGACGGAGCCTCGGCCGCCCATGAGGCTGGTTCCGCCGATCACCGCGGCAGCGATGGCGGAGAGTTCCATGCCGACGCCGGCGTTGGGGTCGGCGGAACCGAGATAGGAAGCGTTCATCAAGCCGCCTAGACCGGCGAGGGCCCCGGAGATGACGAGGACCGTGCATCGCACCCTTTTGGGATCGATGCCGGAGACCTCGGCAGCGCGCTCGTTGCTGCCTACTGCGACGATCTGGCGGCCAAACACGGTCGATCGGAGCAGGTACTCGAAGGCGATGACGAGCGCGAGTGCGGTCAGGAACGAGGCCGACACGCCGATGCCCGAGATGGGTACGGCGAAGGATTGCACCTTGGCGCCGAGATACACCGTTTGCGAATCCGTGACGAGATAGGCGAGCCCGCGCGCAACCTCCAGCATGCCGAGGGTGACGATGAATATTGGCAGCCGCAGAAACGCGCCGAGACTCCCGTTCGCAAGCCCCGCCAGGGCACCGGCGAGGACGCCGATGCCGGCCGCAAGCGGTAGCGGCATTCCGAAAAGCGTCATGCAACCTCCGATGACGCCAGCGCAGAGGGCCAGAACCGATCCGACCGAGAGGTCGATTGCGCCCGAGATCAGCACCAGCGTCATGCCGATTGCCAGGACCGTCAGGGCCGGCAACTGGTTGAGGAGCGTCGAAAGCGTGGTGAGCGAAAGAAAGCGGTCGGAGGCCAAGCCAAAGAACGCCACGATCCCGATCAGCGACAGGAAGATGAGGTTGTCTTCGAACAATCGAACAATGCGAGCTGTTGGTTTCGCTGTCACCGCCCTACTCCTAGGACACCGCCTCACGCGTATTCGCTGAAGGCGGCAGCGAGGACATCCTCCTGGCGCCATTCGCTGCGCTGGAATTCGCGCACCAGCTTGCGATTCGACAGCACGATGATCCTGTCGCAGAGGTTCGCGAGTTCGTCGAGTTCGCTGGACACTGCGACGATGGATCGGCCGGCATCGCGCAAGCGCACGAGTTCCTCGTGGATCCCGAGTTTGGCCGCGACATCGACGCCCCTGGTCGGCTCGTCGAGCAGCAGCAACTTCGCGTCGCAATGCAGCCAGCGCCCCAGCATCGCCTTTTGCTGATTGCCGCCACTCAAGGTCCGCATGGGTTGATCGATGCCGTCGCTCTTGACGCGAAGCTCCCGCACCAATGCCCCGACGGCGCTCGTCTCCCGAGAGCGAATCAGCCGTCCCACGCGACCAGCGATGCGGCGAAGCCCAGCCACAGTCACATTGAATGCCAGCCCCTGGTCTCGGAAGACGCCGTCGCTGGCACGATCCTCCGCCACCAACCCGACGCCGCTGCGGATGGCTTGCCTCGTGCTCTGGAGCTCCACCCGCGTACCATCCACATGCAGCCGAACCGCGCCGCCGAGGCGCTTGTCGAGGCCGAAGATTGCCCGCAAAAGCTCCGTTCGACCGGACCCGGCGAGCCCCGCGATGCCGAGGATTTCACCCCATCGACACTCGAAGCTGATGGGGTGTGGCAACTCGGCGGTGCGCAACTCCTGCACGGACAGATGCACCGGCGGCGCCGCGGCCGTGCTCCGTTCGCTGGCCTCGAAATCCGCATCGACGCCTGCCATCTCCCGAATCAAGACCGCCTCGGAGAGCTCGTCGCTGCTGCTCGTCAGGCGCACCTCGCCGTCGCGCAGCACCGATATGTGGTCGCACACGTCGAGCACGTCTCCCAAGCGGTGCGAGACATAGATCACGGCCACTCCGGCATTCGCCTGCTCGCGCAGGATTTCGTGCAGCCGGTCGGACTGTGGCGCGGTGAGGGCGGAGGTGGGCTCGTCCAGCACCAGCAGGGCGGCACCCGTCGCAAGGGCTCTGGCCACCTCTACAAGCTGTTTCTCGGCGAGGCTCAACCGGCCAACCCGCACGGCCGGGCTCACGTGGTCGAGGCCCACTCGTGCCAGCCACTGCATGGCGCATTGGTGCGTGAGCTTGCGGCGGATGCGTGCGCGCCCCTTGGGCCGCACTGCCGAAGAGGCGGGGAGCAGCAGGTTGTCGGCGATGGAGAGATCGTCGATGAGGCTCAGTTCCTGCGTGCACAAAGCGACGCCGGCCTTTAGCGACTCGGACGCACTGCGAGGCAGGTAGGGCGCACCGGCGAGCGACAGCGACCCGGAGTCGGGCTGTTCCAGGCCCACCATGATCTTGGCCAAGGTGGACTTGCCGGCGCCGTTTTCGCCAACGAGCCCGTGAATGGTGCCTGCGGCGATCCGCAAATCCACATTCCGCAACACCTGGGTCGCGAACGACTTGCAGATTCCCCTCGCGGCGATGGCCGGAGGCTTGGGTTCGCGACTCCCTGGCTCGGCGGCGTTTGCAGTCGTGGCTGACTGGGGCATGTCCTGAACGTAAGCGACCGATCACTGTGTCGTGGCGGTTGGTTCCTGGGCGGGCAGGTCTTCGGCAGTGACGACGGCAATGGGGGTCTCTCGATCGGTAAGCGCCGCCTGACCGCCGACCATGTCGAGCGCGAGTTCGATCCCGTTCACTGCGAACTGATCGCCGTATTGCTCTACCGTCGCCGCGATGCGGCCGTCCCGCAGCAGCGGATGCACGGCGGAGATGTTGTCGAAACCGACCACCGTCACATCGTGGCCGAGCCCGGCGAACCCAACCGCCGAGGCAGCACCCAAGGCCATGTTGTCGTTGGCCGCGAGGATCACCTGCGTTTCGGGGTGTGCCACGAGAATGGCAGCGGTCACTTCGGCGGCCTTGGTCTGGTCCCACGCCGCGCTTTGCATGGTGACCAGGTTTGCGCCGGTAGCAGCAATCGCGTCCTCGAAACCGCGCCGGCGCTCGATGGCGTTGTGGGCACTGGTGACGCCTTCGAGGATGACCACGTTCGCGCCTTCGGCAAGCCCGCCGAGCACGAAATCGGCAACGTCGCGGGCGCCCTTGCGGTTGTCGGGGCCGATGAACGGGATCGCGAGGTCGTATTCGGCGAGCACGTCGGCATCGAGGCGATTGTCGATGTTGACCACCTGTATGCCGGCGGCGCGGGCGCGCGCGAGCGCCGGCACGAGCGCCTTGGAGTCGGCAGGGGCGATGACGATGGCATCGACGGCAAGGCCCATCATCTGCTCCACCAGGGCCACCTGGGCGGCGAGGTCGCTCTCGTTCTTGATGCCGTTGACGATGAGGTCGTAGCGACCCTCATGCTGGCCTTGGTGCGCCTTCGCCGCATCGGCCATCGTCACGAAGAACTCGTTGGCAAGGGACTTCATGACCAAGGCGATGGCGGGCTTGGCCCGGGTGTCGTCGCCGCCGCCTTCACCCTCTGGGCTGCACGCAGCACTGGCGAAAAGGGCCAGCGCTAGAGCACAGATGCCGAGTCGCGTCCTTGGGAAGAAGCGTTCGAGATTTGCACCAAACACGGAGCACGACATTTGGGTCCCTCCAGTAACGAGTCAAAAGGAGAATGTGCTGCATCGAAGTCGAACCCACACCAACGTGTTGGCCGGGTGGGGCGGTCCCCAAAGCCACTCGGAGCGGGCCCCGTCACGCTCCTCGCGCCGAAGGCGAAGAAACCAAGGGCCAGCAGATGCAACCAGCCTTCTCGCCGCGAGACGGGCGCGCGCCGCAGCTGGAGACGCCCAAGGCGCCTACGGGGTGGCCACCGGAATGATCCATGCATCATCCTGAACTTCGCCCCCCATCTCCTCCCGGACGACCCGATCGACGATGCCAACCCCCGTCGCCGCCATGTTGGCGAAACTGTCCACGCCGTTCGGCGTCGGAAAGCCGGTGCGGGTTCGATGGATGTTGTAGCGCTCCGAGAACTTCTGCCCGAACATCTCCTCGATGCCCTGCTTGCCAGCCATGAAGCCGAGCAGCCCGCCCCAGGTAGCCGCCGGATTGTCGGAATCCCAGCCGGCCAGCACCGCGATCTTCACCGTCTCTTGATAGTCCCCCTCGCCGTAGAGCAGGCTGACGATGCTGGCAGCGAAGTTGATGCCGGAGGCGAAGCAGGCGTTGCAGAAGATCTCGCGCGAGGTCATGTCGTAGCCATCCTGCTGCTCGACCTGATAGCGCTGAAACACCTCGTCGCGAGCCTGCTCCCACGGCACGCCGGCGTCGTAGCGGCTCTTCACGAAGTCGTACATCTTCGCCGTGGTGGACTCATCCGGCAGCATCGAGCGCGCTTCGGCAGCCATCGCATGCACCTGCTCCCTTGACGGTTGGCTGCCATCGGCGGTCGCGGCGAGGGCGTGCATGACGACGTAGAAGTCCGACGCCAGCTTCGCCTCGCCACTCGCGGTGGTGCGGATCGGCAGGTGCGCCATCTCGAGCGCGATGTCGGGGCGTCCTGGCGCGAAGAGGCCAAAAATCTCGGTGGTGAGCTGCGCGTCGATCATTTCGCTCAGTTCGTTGTTGGCAGGATCGCTGGTCGCCGGCGGCACCATGCCTTCGTGCATCAGGTCGTGCGCGCGCTGGTTGGAGACCCAGAGGAAGTTCTCGCCGCCGCCCCTGCCGTCGCTGAGCGGGGAGTTGTTCTCATCGAAGATGTGCGTCAGCCAGCCGTCGCGTATCTGCTCCCCGGTGAGCCGGCTGGTCCCGTGCTGCGCGAGCAGATGCTGGTACATGTACTCGATGTCGGTGTCGTCGTCCGCGCCCCAAATCTGGTTGGGTGCCCGCCGCACCCAATCGATGTTGTGCGACAGATCAGGTCGCCGGAAACCAAAGAAACTCGGCTGGTCCTCCTTACCCCAATCGTCCCGCGTGTAGAAGACGAGCTGCTCCCCCTCACCCACACCAATCTTGTCCATCTCCGTGACGATGCCCGTCCAGTTCGCAAGGCACTGACCGAGCCAAAAGCCCTGCAATTTCTCTGCATAGTCCGCGCGAGAAACCGTCAACTCCCCCGCGCCGGCACCCATCGCCAAAACCAGTGCCGCCATGGCCATGGCACGAAAAAGCCCTCGCATGTTCTGCATTCCTTCTGGCCCTTTTGGAGGAGGCTGGCAAGTATCACCCACCGCTTCGACATCCGGCAACGCGGTAGCCCCGTAGCGGCGGGAGTTCAGCCCCCGGCGGCCTCGCGTTCGGTGCGCAAGTCCAGGATGCGTTGGGCGAGCCTTGCCCGGAGGCGCTCGTCGTCGCCGACGAGGCCCGAGGCGTACTCGAGGTGGCGGACGGCGCCGTTGTAGTCGCCATGGAGGGCGAAGTACTCGGCGCGGGCGCGGTGGATGCCGACGGTGCTGCCGGCGAGCACTTCGGTTTCGGCGAGCAGATACCAGATGTCCGAGTCGTGCGGTCGCTTCTGGGCGTGGCGCCAGAGGACGCGGCTGGCTTCGTCGTGGTCGCCCTTGGCGTTCAGGGCGCGGGCGTGGAGCATGGTCAGCGGGTCGTTATCCGGGTTGAGGTAAAGCTGGCGGTCGAGCACGTCGAGGGCCTCTTGTGATCGGTCGGCTTCGAGCAGCACGTCGGCCAACGAGGCGGTGGTGAGAATGCTGTCGGGGCGGCGTCCATGCAGCACCTGCATGGTGTCCGCGGCTTCGTCGAATTCGCCGGCACCGGCGAGCGCCACCGCCAGTTCGTAGATGCCGGCGACGCGTTGCACCGAGCCGGGCTCTCCTTCCTTGGCGCGGGCGCGCGCCGCCACCACCGCTTGCTTCGGCGTGTCGGCGTAATGCACCCGCACTCGCGCGCGCATGAACTGGTAGTCGGCGGAGGGTTCGTATTCGCCTTTTGCCATGCGCGAGGCCTGATCGCGGGCGTCCGAGATGCGCGATTCGGTGAGCGGGTGGGTGAGCAGGAACTCCGGCGGGCGTTGGCTCATCGTGTGGCGGAAGGCGCGCTGCATCCGCTCGAACATGCGTGACACCCCTCTTGGATCGTACCCGGCTTCCGTGAGGATGTTCAGACCAATGCGGTCCGCCTCCTGCTCGCGGGTACGGCTGTAGCGCAGCATGGAGTCCTGGGCGAGGGCCTGGCTGCCCTGCATGGTCGCCATGGCCGCATCGGCGTCACCGCCGGCGGCGATGATGGCGACGGAGGCCAGAACCCCCGCCAGCACGGACAGCGACATGCCTTGCATCTTTTCGACCTGGCGGGCGAAGTGGCGCTGGCTCAGGTGGGCGAGTTCGTGCGCCACCACCGAGGAATACTCGTGCACGTCCTCGGCATAGAGATAGAGGCCAAGGTTGATGCCGATGATGCCGCCGGGCACGGCGAAGGCGTTGATCTCCGGGCTGTCCACCAGCACGGGGTAGAGCACGGTCTCGTTCAAGTCTGCGTACTGGGCAAGGCCGCGGATGTTGACCTGCGTGAAGTACTTGAGCAGCGGGTCGTCCGAGGTCGGCACCTGGGCACGGATCTGCCGCAGCGCTTGTTGGCCGAGAGCTTTCTCTGCCTCCGGCGAGACGATCGCTGAGGAGGCATCGCCAAGCTCGGGCAACTCGTTGGTATGCGCGCCAGCGCTGCCCGCTGCGAGCGCCAGTGCAGCAACCGCTGTGTGCATGAGACGCATGGCGGCATCATAGCCGCAGCACGCGCGCCCTACGGGCGCGTTTGCAGTTCGCTACGCGAACTGCCAAAGGGCCGCGAATGCTCGTTCGCACCTTCAGCCGGGTGGGGGCCGCAGCACGCGCGCCCTACGGGCGCGTTTGCAGTTCGCTGCGCGAACTGCCAAAGGGCCGCGAACACTCTTTCGCACCTTCAGCCGGGTGGGGGCCGCAGCACGCGCGCCCTACGGGCGCGTTTGCAGTTCGCTGCGCGAACTGCCAAAGGGCCGCGAACACTCTTTCGCACCTTCAGCCGGGTGAGGGGCCGCAGCACGCGCGCCCTACGGGCGCGTTTGCAGTTCGCTGCGCGAACTGCCAAAGGGCCGCGAACGCTCGTTCGCACCTTCAGCCGGGTGGGGGCCGCAGCACGCGCGCCCTACGGGCGCGTTTGCAGTTCGCTGCGCGAACTGCCAAAGGGCCGCGAACACTCTTTCGCACCTTCAGCCGGGTGAGGGGCCGCCTTCTCCACCGCTGGCGCCTCGGTGCGATAATCCGCGCATGGCCGCCCACATCAAAAACGATGAACCCGTGTTTCTCGATGCCACGGGGCTGCGCTGCCCCATGCCGCTGCTCAAGGCGAAGAAGGCGTTGAACGAGATGGAGCCGGGCGTGCGCTTGCGCGTGGTGGCGACGGATCCCGGCTCCGTGCGCGACTTCGCCGTGTTCTCCGAACAGAGCGGCCACGCGCTGCTCGAGTCCGAGGAGCAAGACGGCCGCTACACGTACCTCTTGGAGAAGCGCGCCCGCCAGCGCGCATAGAAGCCGTGCGCTTCGTCGAGGTCATCGGCGGCTGGGTCAACCGGCACTTCTCCAACGAGGAGGCGATCTTTCTGGTCGCCCTGATCGTTGCGGTGACGCTGGTGGTGCTCACCCTCGGAACCGTACTCGCGCCGGTGCTGGCGGGGCTGGTGTTCGCGTTCCTCCTGCAAGGGTTGGTGAAGGGCCTCGAGCGCTGGCATGTGCCGCGCATCGTTGCGGTGAGCTTTGCCGTGCTGCTACTGGTGGGTGCCTTGGTGCTTGTGTCCGTTGGCGTGCTGCCCTTGGTGTGGCGGCAGCTTGAGGAATTCGTGGCGGCGTTGCCAGACTTCATCGCCGAGGTGGGATCTGCACTCGCGGAGTTGCCGGAGCGCTACCCGACGGTGTTCCCGCAGGAACGGGTGAACGGGTGGATCGACACCATGAGCAATCAGGTAGCGAACCTCGGCACGACGGTGCTGCAAGCGCTGGTGGCACAGGTGTCGAACGTCTTTCAGCTGCTCATCTTTCTGGTGCTTGCGCCCATCTCGGTGTTCTTCTTCCTGAAGGACAGCGACCGCTTGATGGCGGCTTTAGAACGAGCGCTGCCGCCACAGCGGCGGCTGCTGACCCGCGTTGGCCGCGAGATGAACGCCCAGATCGCCAACTACGTGCGCGGCAAGGTGGTGGAGATCGTCATCGTGGGCCTCGCTTCGTACATCACCTTTGTGCTCCTCGGCCTCAACTATGCTGCGTTGCTCGGAGTGGTGGTGGGCCTGTCCGTGCTCGTGCCATTCGTCGGCGCCGCAGTGGTGACCGTGCCGGTGGCCGCGGTGGGACTGTTGCAGCACGGCTGGTCCATCGAACTCGCCTACGTGATGGGCGCCTACGCTGTCATCCAGGCCATCGACGGCAACGTGCTGGTGCCGCTGCTCTTCTCCGAGGCAGTAAACCTGCACCCCATAGCCATCATCGTCGCCGTCCTCGCCTTCGGCGGCATCTGGGGCTTCTGGGGCGTCTTCTTCGCCATCCCGCTCGCGACCCTCATCAAGGCGGTGTACAACGCCTGGCCGAGCAAGGTCGAGGATGAGGGCGAGCAACCACCGCCCGACCAGCTCCCCCAATCCCCGACCCGTCCCAACCCACCTGACCTTCGCGGGCGGCCGTCGTGGCGACCGCCAGATGACGACCGGTCGTGAAGGGCCTCAGAGTCGCGCGGCGAGCAGCCCACCTGCAAGTGCGGCTTGCCACGCGAAGTTCCGTTCGCGGCGCCGCCCGACCGCAGTCACCCCCGTAGTTTCCGGTACCGCGGACCGCCCGGCACCCACCAACCCGCAACCTTGCGCACGGCCGGGTGTGGATCGTGCTGGTGCGCGTGCTGAATTGCCGTCCGTGCTGCCTCGCTGCGCAGCACAGACGGCCCCAGCATTCCGGCCGCCTGCTGGCGCACGTTGCGATCGTCGTCATGCAAGAGCGCCTGGACGACCATGGGGATGACGTCGTCCTCTCCGGGTCGGCAAGTCCCTTCCTTGCAGCGGTCGCAGGCGAGGGCATGGATCGACCAGGCGCGCACGCCCGGATGCCAGTGATCGACGTTGGCCGCCAGTTCCGGCAGCGCCTGCTCGTCCATGAAGTGATCGAGCACTTGGCAACAGGCTATGCGCACCTCGGGGTCCTCGTGCTTGAGCCCGGCCCGTACCGCCGGTGTCCCAGCTCGCCTGGCGGCCATCAGCTTGCGCAAAGCCATCTTTCGCCGATGCGGACTGGCCAGCATCTCAACCGCCTCGCCGAGCGTGTTGCCCGACAGATCGATCACGGGGCGAGCGTTGTCTCGTGCCATGTCTGGTTAGTGTGAGGGGTACCGAGTTGGCCTAGACGATGTCCTGACGGTCAGGTTGAGTCTGCCGCCGCGGCCGGTCCGGGCATCAGACCTTGTACCAGCGTGTCGATGCGGTAGAGGCCGGTGCGGGAAGTCATGTAAAGCGTGTGGCCATCGTTGCCGAAGGCGGCGTTCGCAGGCAGTTCGGGTGTTCGGATGGTTCCAAGATGGTCCCCGTCGGGGCTGATGACCACGACGCCGCCCGGGCCGCTCGCCCAGATGTTGCCCAGGGTGTCAACGGCAAAGCCATCGGGTGCCCCCGGGTCTTCGCTGGCGGAGAGGTCGAGCAGCACTCGTCCTTCGCCGACGTTGAGATCGTCCGTGAGCGGAAAGGCCATCCACACCCGCTCCACGTCGGAGTTGGCGACATAGAGGGTGGTTTCGTCAGGGGAAAGGCCGATGCCGTTCGGCCGACTCATGACATCTGACAGGAGCGTCACGCTGCCGTCGGGGTCCAGCCGGTAGATGCCTTGGAATCCGAGTTCACCGGCCTCGGCGCTTGCCAAGCCGTAGGGCGGGTCGGTGAAGAACGCGGCGCCGCTCGAGTGGTAGACGATGTCGTTGGGGCTGTTGAGCCGCTTGCCGTCGTAGCGGTCGGCGAGGGTGACGCGGCCGCCGTCGGCTTCCATGCGCGCCACGCGACGATTGCCGTGTTCGCACAGTACCAGACGTCCTTCGAGGTCCAGGGTGAGGCCATTGGAGCCACCCACGCCGTTGGTTTCGAGTTCGGGGAGGAACACGGGGCTCAGAAACACGCTGGTGCCGTCGGACTCCGACCAACGGAACACCGTGTCGCCGGGAATGTCGCTGAACAGCAGATGGCCGTCGTCGCTGCCGCCTACCCAGACCGGCCCTTCGATGAACTGGAATCCCTCCGCGACCCGCTCGACGGCGGCGTCGGCGGCCAGCAGCCCGTCGAGCGGGTCGACGCTCTCCGGAGCGCTGGCTTCGGCGGACGCTCGTGCCTGCGGATCCTCGACGGGGTCGCCCCCGCCACAGGCCACCACGGTCAACAGCACCATGCAAGCGCAGAATCCGGCAACTTCACGCATGTCAACACTCCTTGGAATCGACGTCTTCGTTGGGGCTGGGACGCACTCACTCTAACTTGCTTCGGACAGCACGCCTCGGCTGTCTCGCTCGGCGCATTGCCGCTTCATCAAGCGTTGCCTTGCATCGCATGGAGGAAGCTCGAGCGGAACTGGATGCCCCAGTGGCCGTCTTGCAGGGTGGCGATCCAGAAGGTGTCGAAGCTGTGGTACACGGTTCGGTCGGCGTGGCAGCGGTCGTTGCGGATGGCGATGTGTGCCTTGTCTGTGCCGGCGTGCAGCACTTCAAGACTTGCGACGACCGTGTGGTGCCAGCCCTCCTCGCGCAAGCGGGACTCGCCGCGGCGGCAGCTAGCGATGAAGGTCTCGGCACTGTCGATGGTGGTGAACACGCCGTTCGCGAGGCGGATGTGCGGGTAGTTCAGCGTCTCGGCGTGGCGTTCGTGGTCCTGCGCGTTGAACGTGCGGATGAATGCTTCGACTGCCTCGACGCCCCGCTTGGCGCTCTCTTCGTTCATGTGATGTTTCCCTTGCACTTAAGCCCGCAGTATGTCCGAAAACGGCAGGCGCGGATTCGGTTGCGACTCTGGGTTAGGAGGTCGATTTTGGGGGTGCCTATGTGGGTGGGGGGTCTGTTAGCGTAGGGTTGCAAGTTCGTCGAGTCAGGGAAGAGGGGAAGGGATGCCGCTTCGGGGCAAGCTGGGCTTCAACATGAAGCTCTCGTTCGGGGTCGGGCAGGCTGCGGAGGGGTTCTTTGGTGCCGCTTACGGCACGTTCCTGATCTTCTACTACAACCAGGTGCTTGGCATGCCAGGCACTTTGGCTGGGGCGGCGGTGGGAATCGCGCTGGTCGTCGATGCGTTCACCGATCCGCTGGCGGGCTCGCTCTCCGACCACTGGAACTCGCGCCACGGGCGGCGGCACCCCTTCATGTACGCGTCCATCCTGCCGTTGATGCTGTCGTTCTATTTCCTCTTCTTCCCGCTCGTGACGAGCGACTTGGGCCTCTTCGTCTGGCTCGTGGTGTTCTCCAACGCCACGCGCACGTCCATGTCCCTCTATCACGTGCCGCACATCGCCCTCGGCGCGGAGATGAGCGAGGACTACGACGAACGTTCGAAGCTGGTGGGCTATCGGATGTTCTTCGCCAACGTCGGCGTGCTGCTCACGTTTGCCCTGGGCTTCGGGTATTTCTTCCTGCCGACCGCGGAGTTCGAGAACGGTCAGCTCAACGCCGCATCCTATCCGCCTTTTGCCATCCTGCTCGCGGTGCTCATGGGGATCACCATCTTCTGGAGTGGGTGGGGGACGCGCGCCGCCATCCCGCACCTGCCCACCGTTCCAGCCGCGCCACGCCTTGGCCTCGGTCGCGTGCTCTGGCGCGTATTGGTCGACATCGCCGCCGCCATGCGCAGCCGCTCCTTTCGCTGGCTGTTCCTCGGCGTCTTGATTGTGTTCGTGATGGTGGGGGTGAACGGCGGGCTCGACCTCTACATCTTCACCTACTTCTGGGAGCTCGATCGCGTTTCGCTCCTCACCGTGATCCTCGCCTATCCCGTGGGCGTGATGCTCGGCTCCTTCTTCTGTCCCGCATTCTTCAATCGCTTCGGCAAAAAGGCGGGGCTGATGTTCGGTGCCTGTTCGTGGCCGCTGTGGCAGACGCTTCCCATCGTCGCGCGGCTGCTCGACTGGTTTCCGGAGAACGGCGATCCCATGCTGGTGGTGCTACTCGTGGCCATCAAGGTCGTGCAGGGCGCCTGCACCGTGCAGGCCAACGTTGCCTTCGGCTCGATGGTGGCGGACATCGTGGACGAGCACGAGTACGAAACCGGCCACCGTCAGGAGGGCATCTTCTTCGCCGCCAGTTCGTTCTCCGCCAAGGCCACCTCCGGCATCGGCAACGTCATCGCCGGCATTGCCCTCGACATCATCTCCTGGCCGCGTGGGGCACACATCCGCACCGCCGCGGACGTTCCGCCCGAGACCCTGGTGAATCTAGGGCTGGTGTACGGCCCGATCGTGGCGGCGTTCGGCTTCGTCTCGGTATGGTGCTACACGCACTATCGGCTGACACGGGAGCGGCACGCAGAAATCCTCGACGTGCTCGCGGAGCGTCGAGCGGCGGCCTCGACCCAGGCGCTGGCCGCAAGCCCGGCCGGGTCCGGATAACTGCGGGTCGTTGGATGAACGGAAGCGTGCTGGCGCTTGCGTTGGCCGCAGTCGTCGCCGCGCCACTTGCGGCCGAGGTTGCCCTGGTGGACGAGCGGGGCTTCGTCTCCGAGCACGAACTGCACATCGCGGCGACGCCGGATCGCGTCTTCGAAGCGCTCGTCGACGACGTCGGGACGTGGTGGGACCCCGCGCACACCTATTGGGGCGACAGCTCGCGACTTACGTTCGAGTGCGGGTTCAACCTTGCGCTCTGTGAGGACTCGGCGGACGGCGAGGGCTTCGCCCGGCACATGACGGTGGACTCGGTTCGCCCAGGCAAGAGCCTCGTCCTGAGCGGCGGCCTCGGTCCGCTCCAGCCACTTGGCGTTGCCGCCAGCATGTCCTTCCGCCTCAAGGCCACAGCGGATGGCATGCGCCTCGACTACCGGTACATTGTCAACGGTCGCGACCTCGAGCAACTCGCCGAGCCGGTGGATCGCGTGCAAGGCGAGCAGCTCGCCCGCCTCAAGCGCTATGTCGAAACCGGCAGCCCGGAGCCGACGAGCGACTGATTGCCTATCGGAAGCTGGCCGTCTCTGGTAGGTTATGCCGCTTTTGCGGCGTCGGTTGGCGGCAAGCGCGAACCTGCAAGGCAAGACCACACGCGCCCGCAAGGGTGCGCAATCGCTCAAGGGGAGTTTCATGGGTACTGTTTCGGGCGCGGCTCTGATGGCGCGCAGCCTCAAGACGCAGGGCGTCGACTACATGTTCGGAATCGTCGGCTTCCCGGTACAGGGCGTTGCTGCCGAGGCGCAGAAGGCCGGCATCACCTACATCGGCATGCGCAACGAGCAGGCAGCGAGCTATGCGGCACATGCCGCCGGCTACCTCACCGGCCGCCCGCAGGCGTGCCTGACGGTGTCTGGCCCAGGCGTCATTCATGCCTTCGCCGGCCTTGCCAACGCCAAGGAGAACTGCTGGCCGATGATCCTCATCGGTGGCGCTTCGCCCGTGTACCAGAACGGCATGGGTGCCTTTCAGGAGGAGCGCCAGACCGAACTCGCAGCGCCCTACTGCAAGTTCGCGCACGACATTGAGCACGCCTCGCGCATCCCCTTCTATGTCAACAAGGCCGTGCGACACTCGATCTACGGACGGCCGGGGCCGGTCTATCTCGACTTCCCCGACGACATCATCCGGGCCGAGGTGGACGAGGACGAAATCGTCGATGCGCCTCGGGTGCCCGAACCGCCGCGCACGCTGGCGGACCCCGAAGCGGTGGAAGCGACGCTGAATGCGCTCGAATCCGCCGAGCGGCCGCTTGTGGTGGTAGGCAAGGGCATGGCTTGGTCCCGCGCCGAAGACGAAGTGCGGGAGTTCATCGAGCGCACGCAACTGCCGTTCCTGAACTCGCCCATGGGCAAGGGCACGATGCCGGACGACGATCCGCTTTCGGTAGGGGCCGCGCGCAGCACGGCGTTGCGGGAAGCCGACCTCGTCGTGCTGCTTGGCGCGAGGCTCAACTGGATCATGCACTTCGGCCTGCCGCCGCGCTTCAACAAGGACGTTCGGGTCATCCAGCTCGACATCCAGCCTGAAGAGATTGGCTCGAACGTGGAGGTGGAAACGGCGCTGGTGGGCGACGGCAAGGCGGTTGTGGGGCAGCTCAACCGCGCCCTCGACAACCGCCAGTGGTTCTACCCGGCGGAAACCGAGTGGCGCGACACCCTGAAGGCCAAGGCCGAAGCGAACCTCAAGGCCGTGCAGCCGATGATCGACGACGACGCGGCGCCGACCAACTACTACCGCGCCTTCCGCGACATCGTCGACTGGATGCCGGACGACGCCATCATCATCGGCGAAGGCGCCAACACGATGGACATCGGCCGCACGCAGATGCCGAACCGTAGCGCCCGGCACCGACTCGACGCCGGCACCTACGGCACCATGGGCGTGGGCCTCGGCTTCGCCATCGCCGCGGCAGTGACGAACCCGGACAAGCCCATCGTCTCCGTGCAGGGCGACTCCGCGTTCGGCTTCACCGGCATGGAGATCGAGACCATGGTGCGCTACAACCTGCCGGTGAAGCTCATCGTCCTCAATAACGGCGGCATCGGCGGCGGCATCGGCCCGCTCAAGGAAGGCCAGACCGTGCCGCCTGGCATCCTCACCTACGGCGCCCACTACGAGGGCATGCTCGAAGCCTTGGGCGGCAAGGGCTTCTACGTGGAAGACCCGAAGGACCTCCGGGCGGCGCTAGACGAGGCGATGGCCTTCAACGGCCCGACTCTCATCAACGTGCCCCTCAACCCGCGTGCGGGTCGCAAGCCGCAGGAGTTCGGCTGGTTGACCACCTGATCGGGCCGCAATCGACCTCAAGCGTGGCCGGCCTTTGCCGGCCACGTTCGCTTGGGGAACCTCGGCAGCGCCAAGCCGACCCCTCCAGGGGGGTCAATCCCGTAACAGCTCGTTGATCGAGGTCTTGGAGCGTGTGCGTTCGTCCACGCGCTTGATGATTACCGCGCAGTAGAGGCTAGGGCGAGGGATGCCGTCCTCGCCGACGCCGCCGGCAAGGGAGCCGGAAACCACCACCGAGTACGCCGGCACCCTGCCATAGACGATCTCCCCGGTGTAGCGGTCCACGATCTTGGTGGATTGGCCGATGAAAACGCCCATGCCGAGGACGGCGCCTTCCTCCACCAGCACGCCCTCCACCACTTCCGAGCGGGCACCGATGAAGCAATTGTCCTCGACGATCACCGGTTCTGCCTGCAACGGTTCGAGCACGCCGCCGATGCCGGCACCGCCTGAGATGTGGCAGTTCTTGCCGATCTGGGCGCAGGAGCCGACGGTGGCCCAGGTGTCCACCATGGTGCCGCTGTCCACATAGGCGCCGACGTTGACGAAGCTCGGCATCAGCACCACGGAAGGGGCGATGTAGGCCGAGTGGCGCACCGTGGCGGTAGGCACGGCGCGAAAGCCGGCGGCGCGGAATGTGGCGTCGTCCCAGCCGCGGAACTTCGACGGCACCTTGTCCCACCAGTCGCCCGTGTCGGGGCCGCCCGGCACCGGACGCATGTCGTTCAGCACGAAGCTCAGCAGCACGGCCTTCTTGAGCCATTGGTGGACATGCCATTCGCCGCCCGCCTTTTCCGCAACGCGCGCGCGGCCGGCATCGAGGTCCGCGAGTGCCTGCTCCACGGCGGTGCGAATCTCGCCGCCCGTGTCGAAACCGAGTTCCTCGCGTCGTTCCCAAGCGTCGTCGATGATGGCTTCCATGCCGGCCATGCCGCGTTCGCCCTCCAAGGGCTGCAGATAAGAAGGAGACGTGATCGTAACCCGTGACGTGTCACGCAGTTCGCAAGGGCGCGCCTTTACACGGCTGGCTGCACGTTCGGATAATGGGGCCGTCGGCGTGCATGTGGCGCACCGACGTCATTGGGCAAAGGGAGATCAGCAACCTATGACGCCTGAACTCATCGCCATCATCGGCACCGGCATTGCGCTGGCCGTGGTGATAGTGCCAGGGCAAAGAGCAATGCGGCGTGACCTCGCCAACCTGGAGAAGGGGATGCTTGAACGCATGTCCAACCTCGAGGTGAGAATGCTGGAACGCATGACCAAGCTCGAGAAGGAAATGCTGGAACGCATGACCAAGCTCGAAGCGGAACTGCGGGAACGCATCGCGCATCTTGAGGGTGTGGTCGAGGGCCTCGTTCGTCAACGGCAGCAAGAAGGGGCTCCTAAGGTATGAGGGAAGCCCGGACGAAGGTCCGGGCGCTTTCTCCGCCCCATTTGCTTCCATCCCGTTCGCCACGCCAGGAGCGCAACCAATGATCGACGAACTGCGCCAGTGTGTTGAGAGTGCGATTGCTGGGGCGGTCGTGGAGGTGTCTGGGCAAGGCAACCGGTTTGAGTTGCGGGTGGTTTCTGACTCCTTTGACGGGCTCGGACGGGTCAAGCGGCAGCAGGCGGTGTACGGAGCCATTCGCCAGCATATTCAATCCGGCGCAGTCCACGCCGTCACGATCCGGGCGTTGACGCCAGCCGAGGCCGAATGATCCGTCGCCTGCACAGCGACGCGGCAGGGTTCGCCGCCGAACTGAACGCGCTTCTGGCATGGGACGTTGCCCAGTCCCCTGCCGTCAACCGCGCCGCGCAGGAAATCGTCGAAGATGTGCGAAGGCGCGGCGACTCGGCGTTGCTCGAACACACCCGTCGTCACGATCAACTGCGGGTGTCGGACGCCGCGTCCCTCGAACTGCCGAGGGACGCGCTCGAAGAAAGCTACCGCCGGCTTCCCCTGGCGGATCGCGAAGCACTCGAGGGCGTGGCGCGACGCATCCGGCGCTATCACGAGGCGCAACCCGATGGTGCGTTCGAGATCACGGACGAGGAGGGCAACACCCTCGGCATGCGCGTCACCCCCTTGGATCGGGTGGGCATCTATGTGCCGGGCGGGCAGGCCGCCTATCCCTCGACGGCGCTCATGACCATCATTCCGGCACGGGTTTCTGGTGTCGGCGAAGTGATTGTCACCACCCCGACGCCCGGCGGCGAGCGCAGCGATCACCTGCTCGCGGCGCTGTTCATTGCCGGGCCAGACCGTGTCTTCACTGTCGGCGGCGCGCAAGCCATCGCGGCATTGGCGTGGGGCACGGAAACCGTGCCGCAGGTCCACAAGATCGTCGGTCCTGGCGGCGCATTCGTCACGGCGGCAAAGCGGCTGGTGTTCGGCCCGGTCGGCATCGACTCGCTAGCGGGGCCGAGCGAGGTGGTGGTGATAGCCGACGGCAGCGTTGCGCCGGCGTGGACTGCACTTGACCTGTTGGCGCAAGCCGAACACGACGCCGACGCCCAAGCCATCCTGCTTTCCCCCGACGCGGATTACCTGGACCGCGTCGAACAAGCCGCTGCCGAGTCCCTGCGTTCCCTCTCGCGGGCCGACATCATCCGCGACTCCCTCGCCTCGCGCGGTGCGCTGGTTCACACGCGCAATCTCGCCGAAGCCTGCGACATTGCCAACCGCATCGCTCCCGAACACCTCGAACTCGCCGTGCGCGACCCCGATGCCTTGCTGCCGCGCATCCGTCACGCCGGTGCGATCTTCTTGGGTGGCCACGCGGCGGAAGTGATCGGCGACTACAGCGCTGGCCCGAGCCATGTGCTGCCGACGTTCGGCACGGCACGCTACGCCTCACCCCTCAGTGTCACGGATTTCCAGAAGCGCAGTTCCCTGGTGCGCTGCAACGAGGCAGGCGTGCAGGAACCTGCGCGCCTCGCCGCCAATGTGGCCGAGTCGGAGGGGCTGTCCGCTCATGCGGCGGCGGCCCACGCCCGCATCGCCGGTTTCGACGACAATCGCGGCTAGCCGTGGCGCGCGCGATGTGTTGATGCCGTCTTCGTCAACGCCGTGCCGTGGGCCGCACTGCCGCGGCAGCTCGCACGGTGAGTTCGGTGCCTTCCCGGCGCAGGCGAACGGTGAGTGCGGCGCCTGGTTCGATTGCCCGCATTCGCTGCACCACGGAACGCATGGACGTGGCTGCCTCGCCGTTGATGGCAAGGATGATGTCGCCGGCGCGGATGCCGGCTCCCGACGCAGGAGTGCCCGGAAGCACCCGTGCTACCACGAGGCCGCCCTGGCCGGCGGCAAGATCGACGCCGAGCCAGCCCCTTTCCACCCGACCGTTGGCGATGATCTGATCGAGCACGTCAAAGGCGAGTTCGGACGGAATCGCAAAGCCGATGCCGACGCCTTCGGCGCTCCCGTCCGGGCTGTAGATGAGCGTGTTGACACCCACCATGCGGCCATCGGAATCCACCAGCGGGCCGCCGCTGTTGCCGGGATGCACGGCGGCGTCGGTCTGGATGAAGTCATCCCAAGGACTTGCGCCGATGCCGTAGCGCCCTTTCGCACTGACGATGCCGAGGGACACCGTCTGGCCGACGTTGAACGGATTGCCGATGGCGAGCACCACGTCGCCGACCCGCAGGGCGTCCGAGTCTGCCCGTTCGATGGCGGCAAAGCCGTCGCCCGCCACCTTGATGACGGCGAGGTCGGTTTCCACATCCGTGCCGACCACCGCCGCTTGCGCCTGCCGACCGTTCGGAAACGCAACCAGAATGTCGTCCGCTCCGGCGATGACATGGTTGTTGGTGAGGATGTAGCCATCCTCGCGTGCCATCACGCCGGAACCGAGCGAGCTTCTCATGCGCCCGGAGTCTTCGCAGAGGCCCCGAAACTGCGCCAGGCGACAGATGGGATGGCGATAGGCGGCGACGACCTTGCGCGAGAAGATGTTGACGACTGCCGGCGCGGCTCGATCCACGGCGTCGGCGAAGCCGTCGTTGGCAGGGGCCGGGGCGCCGCGCAGCCACAGAACGATGGCAACGCCCACCAGGCCACCGCCAAGGATCGGCAAGGCAACGTAGCGCAGCAGTTGCGACATGTAAGCGGTCCGGAGGGCGGCGAGCGAGGTGGGGATTATAGGTTGCAGCGCGGCAGCAACGCCGTTGCCTGCTGGCCGAAATGGTGGGCGAGCAGTTCGCAAAGGCAACCGCTGACGCACCTGCAGGCGTGCGCCGGTGCTTGCGCGTTGCCGTAGGAAAGACGCGTTGACGCCGGGCGAGTTGCACCGCAGGAATACCGACGCCGGGTTCGATGCGGATCCGGCGCAACTCGCGGTGGTGGAACGGCTCGATGCGTTGCACATGCGGCTGGCTGCCGGGTCGGCTCCTGGGCGAGGCTTGGGTCGCCTGCTCGCACGACGACGAGCACCGGTGCGCGGCATGTATCTGTGGGGCAGTGTCGGGCGTGGCAAGACCTATCTTATGGACCTACTGCACGAGTCAGCGCCGGGAGATCGTCTGCGACTGCATTTCCACCGCTTCATGCAGCGTGTTCATGCGGAACTCGGTCGTCTTGCCGGAAGGCCGGATCCTTTGCGCGACGTGGCGGACGGCATCGCCACCGAGGCTCGGCTTTTATGTTTCGACGAGTTCTTCGTCTCGGACATCGGCGATGCCATGATCTTGGCGGAGCTGCTGGGTCATCTGTTCGAGCGGCGCGTTACGTTGGTGGCGACCTCGAATGTCGCGCCGTCGCACCTGTACGAAAACGGCTTGCAAAGGCGCCGCTTCCTGCCGGCGATACGGCTCATCGAGCAAAACTGCGATGTGGTGGCAATGGCAGGGGAGGTGGACTTCCGGCTGCGAGTATTGCGTCAGTCGGAGATATACCGATCGGCCACCGACGAGGCGGGTCTCGCACGGAGCTTTCGCGAGCTTTGTCCCGGGGCTGCGGAGCGTGATGCGCGGCTCCAGGTCAATGGCCGCAGCATTCTTGCCCGACAGCGGGGCAAGGACGTGGTTTGGTTTGAGTTTGGTGAAATCTGTGACGGCCCGCGCAGTCAGAATGACTACATTGAAATCGCGCGTGAGTTCCATGCGGTGGTGGTGAGCGGTGTTCCCGTGTTCACGCCGGCCACGGAGGATCAGGCGCGACGCTTCATCAGCCTCATCGACGAGTTCTACGATCACAACGTGAAGATGCTGTTTTCCGCCCACGCTCCGGTGGAACGGTTGTATCAGGGGGAGCGACTCGGCTTCGAGTTCCGGCGAACCGAGAGCCGCATCATCGAGATGCAGGGCGAGGAGTACCTAGGCCGCACCCATAGGGCATAGGGGACGGGGCATTTCCCCCGGCGCGCTGACGGGCGCGTTGGCGGTTGCTGCGCAATTGCTTCAGATGCGGCGATGAACTCGCCCAGGGGAGGCGACAAGCCAGCCCCAACGAGGCAATTCCAAACGCAAACTGACCGTAAACCTAACTCCGCTCAAGGAATCAGCAGTTTGCACCCCCAGCCGTCTCCCACACGCTCGAAGAGGCGCCGATCATGCACGCCGGTATCGTTGTCTAGGGCCAGTCGATCGACACGCTCGGGGTGTAGGAAGAAGCCAAGTGCGTTGTCCGGAGCCACGTCGGATTCCATCTGTGCCAATCGAGCCAGCAGTGTCTCTCGATCCTCCACGGCACTGCCTTGCGGCGAGCGCTGATATAGCCAGTCGAGGCGTTTGGCCGCTAGTGGACGAAGTTGCCAGCTCTCTCGCACGATTTGGGGTTCCATGGCTTCGAGCCGGCAGGAGATTCGATATTGCACTCCGAGACTCGGCAGCCATGCCAAGACCGAGATGCGGTCGCCGTGGCCGAACTCGTTCGCCTTGGGGCTGCTGCCGCTCAAGAATATCCCTAATCGCGAGTCGATATCGCGCAACACGAGCACCCTTGCCTGCGGTTCGCCGGTTGCATCAACACTGCTCACCACGCAAAGGTTGGCATTTCCGTCACCCTGTTCCCGGGCGCTCGCGCGATCGTGCCCGAGTGTCGCAATGGGGTCAGTCGAATCCATCATGCATACCGCAAAGGCAGACCAGTGTACACGTGTGAGAAACGGGCAGGGGTTGCGAGATTGGAAGGGGGCGACCGACTGCCGCCCGCTGCGGGCGACAGTCGGTCTCGGCAGGGCTGATCAGAAGTTCCCTCGCGTGTCGCCCGATTCAGGAGCGGGGGCTGTGTCCGCGTCCGCGGTCGGAGCGGCGTCGGGGGCGGCCCCCTCGGCTTCGGTGCCAGCTTCCGCTGCTGCAGCACGCTGACGGGGCGCGGGATTGTCGCGTGGGTCGGCCGGGTCCTTGGTGGCGGCGAAGACGATTTGATACTGGATCTTGTCGTCGATGTTGGCATCCGCCATGATCTGGTTGATTTCCTTACGGATATCGGATCGCGAAACACCTTCTTTGTAGTAGCGGTCGCGAATGTAGTCAATTCGCTTTTGGCCATTGGGGAGCATCACGGCCCTACCCCGGCCGCGAGCACGCGCTGGCATCGGTTGGGAAGGTGCTGGCGCGGCGGCGGTTTCGGCTTGCACCGGCTCGGGCGGTGGCGCGGCCTGCACCACGGGTGCCGGTGCCGGCTCGCTGGCCTTGCGGGCTACGGTCGCCATGTCGCGTTGGATTTCGCTCAGGCGAAATGCAATGTCGGGCATCTGATCAGCTACACGCCAGGCAAAGTAGGTGACGATGGCGCCCAGAACGGCGATGATGGTCAACAGGATTTCTTCCATGAGCAACTCCCCTCGGTTCCCTTTCGATGGTGTGGCTGGCTTGACAACGCATATGTTGTGAGAAGCTGTTAACGTGGCCTTGCCAAAAACGGGCGCAAAGAATAGCATTTTGTTCACATCGTGCAACCATCGCACCGGAAAGGGCCGCACCCTTTCCCCTACAAGTAGAATCCACCCATCGTGACGCGTGGCGTTTGCAAAACAAGATGCCTTTGCCGACTGAATTTGTTGACAGGGTCGAACACGAACTCGGAGCGGACCTGGCCGGCCGCATTGTGGCAAGTATGTCGGAACCGAAGCGAGTCGCCTGGTGGGTCAACCCCTTGCGGTCGTGTGCGGCGGAGTCGCTGCCACACGGAGAGCCGCTGGGGAGTTTGTCGGGAGTGATGACCTGCGCGCCAGGCGAGCGGCAATCGGTCATGCACCATCCGGCAGCCACGACGGGAGCCATCTATCCCATCAACCCATCGAGTGTAGTTGCCGTCCTGGCCCTCGTGCCCGTGCCGGGAGAAGAGATTCTCGACCTTGCCGCAGCGCCCGGCGGCAAATCGATACTCATCGCCGCAAGGATGAACAACACCGGCAGACTGGCGGCAGTCGAGTCGGTGCGCAAGCGATTCCTGCGAATGCGCGCCAATCTGCATCGTTGTGGGGTCACTATGTCGAAATGCTATCTTGACGATGGCAGGAACACGGGCAGGAAGACCCCGGAACGCTTCGATCGCGTGCTTCTCGACGCACCTTGCTCTTCGGAAGGACGATTCCGCACTGACGATGTGAACACTACGCGTCGCTGGCGGCCCCGCAAGGTGGTGGAGGCATCGCGCAAACAACGGACACTCATAGACTCCGCATTCCGTTGTTTAAAGCCCGGCGGCGTGTTGGTGTACTGCACATGCACTTTCGCGCTAAAGGAAAACGAGGAAGTAGTGGAATGGTTGTTGCGACGCCATGAAACTGCTGAACTGCACCCGTTTCGCTTCGACGGAGTGCCGGGTGAGCAGGGAGGGCTGGCCGGCACTTTGCGCATCGTCCCCGACGACATCTTTGACGGCTTTTTCGTTGCAGTGATCCACAAGGCGCTGGCTGCCACATAGGGACGCGCCCTGCCGCAGGATCAAGCTGCCGAGTCGCGCACGTCCGGTTCCAGAAACTGCGCGAGAGCGAACTCTCGATAAAGCGCATTGGTTGCCACCAAGGCGCTGTGGGTACCCGAAGCGATCGTGCGGCCTTCGTCGAGGACGATGATTCGATCTGCTTGACGAACAGTGGAGAGGCGGTGTGCCACGATCAGCACCGTGCGCTTGCCCTTCTGCAGTTCAAGCGCCGTGCGAATCGCTTCCTCCGAACGAGCGTCCAAGGCACTGGTGGCCTCGTCCACGAGCAGGATGCCTGGCTGTCCGGGCAAGGCCGGTGCCGCCAGAAAGGCGCGAGCGATGGCAAGTCGTTGCCGCTGGCCCCCGGAAAGACCGACGCCTCCCTCACCAACGTTGGTTTCGATGCCGTCTGGCAGCGCCGTGACGAAATCTGCGGCATGGGCGTCTTCAAGGGCAGCCTCGACATCGGCTGGCTTCGCCTCCGCTGCGCCGTAGGCGAGGTTGTCCGCGATGGAGCCGGCGAACAGGACTGCGTCCTGTGGCACCGGCGCCATTTGCCCGCGGAGGTCCGAGAGAGATTGCGCCCGTACGTCCACGCCGCCCACCAGCACCATGCCCTCATCCACATCGTGGAAGCGCAGGACCAAGTCGAGCGTGGTGCTCTTGCCGGCGCCGGATGGCCCAACCAGCGCCACCATCTCGCCGGGTTCCACCACGAATGAGACATCGTCGAGCACGTTGGCAGAAGGGCGAGACGGATAGCGAAACGACACCCGTCGAAACTCGATGCGGCCCGGCGTCGTTTGCGCGGTGGGCGTGTTCGGCTCCGGCAGCCGGGACGATGATGCCAATAGCTCCATCAGTCGCTCGGCGGCGCCGGCAGCACGCTGGATTTCACCCCAAACCTCGCTCAAGGCGCCGACGGATCCGGCAACGACGAACGCGTAGAAGATGAACGCCACCAACTCGCCTTGGGTGGTGCGCCCTGAGAGCACGTCCTGACCGCCGATCCACAGCATGGTCGCGACCGCCGCCAGCACCAGCACCATTACCGTCGCGACAAGCCAGGCGCGCTGGCGAATGCGCTGAACTGCCACCTCGAAGGCTCGATTGACGTGGCGGCGGAATGCGTCGAGGTCCCGTCGCTCGCGCCGGAACGCCTGTACCACGCGAATGTGTCGCAGCGATTCGCCGGCGTAGCTGCCGACATCGGCGATGCGATCTTGGCTTGAACGCGACAGTCGCCGCACGCGGCGGCCAAAGAACACCACCGGCAGCACGACGAGAGGGACGCACGCCAGCACTAGCAGCGACAGGCGTGCGTTCGTCACCACCAATAGACAGACGCCGCCCACACCCATCAGCAGGTTGCGCAGAGCGATGGATACCGATGAGCCGATCACCGTCTGCACCAGCGTGGTGTCCGTGGTGATGCGAGAGGAGATTTCGGTGGGGCGGTTGGTGTCGAAGAAGCCGGGGTGCAGGCGGACCAGGCGCGCATACACTGCGGTGCGAATGTCGGCGCTGACGCGCTCGCCAACCCAGGAGACGAGGTAGAAGCGAATCCACGTCCCGGCGGTGAGAACGAGCACGAGCACTGCGAACACGAGAATGCTCGCCTGCAACACGTCCACGGAGTCTTGGGCGAGGCCACGATCCACCAACAGCCGCAACCCTTGCCCCACCGACAGCGTCACGGAAGCCGTGACCAGCAAGGCGACGAACGCGCCGACGGCCCGCCATCGATATGGCGCGACAAAGGACCAAATGGGCAACAGCCGGGTCAGGTCCTTCGTTGCCGTCCGCGCGCTTTCGTCTGGTCTCGTGTCCGCCACCACTCGAATCGTAGCCCGGATCGTCAGCGAGTGCTCTGGGGCGCTCGCTCCGGATGGGTGGCCTGTGTTGGCAACGTCTGCACCAGCGCCCTTGCGGGCGTACGCCTACGGGTTCGCTGTCGCTCACCACTTCGGCCATGAGGCCAGCCGTTCCAGGGCGCAGCCTTCTAGGCGCATTCAGTCAGGCGAATGTCCCCCTTGCGCGCCGGTTCGATGTAGCCTTTACTTCCTGTACGCACCCACGGCACATCGAGGGGCTGCCAACATGCTTGTCCGGTCACACCATCGGGGGCCGACGACGGACGTTACGCGCACATGGCGTGCTCGCTTGGCACTGGCGGCACTTGTCGTTGCCGCGGGGCTGAGCCCGGCGAGCGCCGACGCCGAGGAGCGGGAAGGGACGCTCCGGCCAGACGAGGCCGCCGCACTTGAGCAAATGCAAGCGGGCCTCAACACGCGTGAATACGCCCGCGTGATCGTCCAGGGCGAAGATCTCGTAGCGGCGATCGAGGCACGGTCGCACCGCTACGACACGGATCTCATCGCGCCGCTTAGCCTGCTCGCCGAAGCCCTGCTGCGCGGCGGAGATGCCGTTCGTGCTGACGGCGTTTTCGAGCGAGCACTGCACCTCGTGCGTGTGAATGACGGCCCGGTGAGCCTCAGCCAACTGCCGCTGGTGTATCGCCAGGCGGATGCCCGCAACCGTATGGGCGCACGCGGGCTTGCCAACGACCGCGAGGAGTTCGCACTGGACCTGCTCATCCGAGGCCACGGCATCGACAGCCCTGAGATCATCGATGGCCTGCTGCGCCTCGGCGACTGGTATGCCCAGAACCGCTACCACATCTCCGCTCGCATAATTTACAAGCACCTCACCGCCCTTGCCGAGGAGCATCTGCCTGAAGGGGATGCACGCACGCTGCACGCCTGGCGCGGCTATGCCGAGTCCTACCGGCGCATTGTCTGGCCGCTGCCGCGCCGTCCCAACACCGGCGGCTTCCGCACCGGACCGCCGCTCGATCTTTACGACTGGCGCATCCTGCAAGGCTATGATCCGTTCGAGCACTACCATTTGCGGCGGCGAGCCCATGACAAGGGGGAGCTTGCCCTCAAGACCGTGATCGGCCATCTCGAGGCCACCGGCACCACCGCCGAGCTTGCCGAGGCGATGCTGGAACTGGCCGACTTGCACATGCTCTACCGGCGCTACAGCCAGGCATATGAGCAATACCGTCGTGTTCGCGCCACGCTGGCGTCCGATGCCGAGGCGCTTGCGCGCGTCTTTGACGAGCCCGTGCCGATCTACCTGCCACTGCCCACCGGCCGCGGCGGTGGTGGCGGCTCTTGGAAGGGCGTCGTGGAGCTTGCGCTAACCATCACCCACCGAGGCGACGTAGTCGGCCGCCGCACCGTGCGGGCCGAGCCCGGCGGCATAATTGAGCACCGGGTGCGGATGGCTGCACGCCGGGCTCGCTACCGGCCGGCATTCGATGGCGACCGACCCATCAAGAGCTTCAACGTTCCGCTGGAATACACCTACAGCTATCTGCCCGGTACCGTCGCCTCGCGGTAGCGATCTGTCCGACTTCGCCAACCGGGATACGATCGGGGAGGGGACGCGCCACTCGGCGCTTGATTTCGCATCGTCGAGCCGCCACAGTGCGCCCGCTTCAAGCCTTCAGGAATCATCTTTGTGAGCGAAATCGCCTTCGGCTCCGCAGTCGAGCTTGCCGCCGCCATAAAGGGCCGCGAGATTGGCTGCGTTGAACTCTTGCAGCACTTCCTTGACCGCGTGGACCGGTACAACGAACGCCTCAACGCCATCATCGTCCAGCGCCGCGACGAGGCCCTCGCCGAGGCCCGCGAGGCCGATGCGGCGCTTGCGCGGGGCGACGATGTGGGGCCGCTGCATGGCGTGCCCATGACGGTGAAGGAGTCCTATGACGTCACCGGCACGCCGACCACCTGGGGCGTTCCCCGGCTCAAAGACAACATCGCCGAGCGTGACGCACTCTCCATCGAGCGGTTGCGGCGGGCAGGCGCGATCATCTTCGGCAAGACCAACGTGCCGCTCTTGTTGTCCGACTTCCAGAGCTACAACGAAATCTACGGCACCACCAACAATCCTTGGGACGTCAAGCGCGCGCCGGGCGGTTCTTCGGGTGGTTCGGCGGCAACCCTGGCGGCGGGGCTCACGGGGCTCGAAACCGGCTCCGACATCGGCGGCTCCATCCGCAACCCAGCCCACTTCTGCGGCGTCTTCGGCCACAAGCCCACCTGGAACCTGCTGCCGCCCCGAGGCCACGCGATGCCGGGAGTGCTGACGCCTTCCGACATCTCCGTCATCGGGCCGCTCGCCCGCTCTGCCGCGGACCTCGAGACGGCGGTGCGGGTCATGGCAGGCCCGGACGAAATCGCCGCGCGCGGGCTCAGGCTGGAGTTGCCGGGCCTCGCCAAGGCACCGTCCGACCTCAAGGTGGCGGTTTGGCGCGATGACGAGGCGGCACCGGTGGATGCCAGCGTCTCTGCACGGGTGGACCTCGTCGCCGATGCCCTCGCGAGTCTCGGCGCCGAACTCGACTACGACGCCCGGCCGGTGGAGCCCGGGCATTCGCACGAGACATACCAGCGCTTGTTGCAGGCGACGATGGCGGCGCGCATTCCCGAAGAGCAATACCTGCGTGCCGTGGCAAGGGCGGATGCCCTGGCAGCGGACGACGACAGCCTCGCAGCCATCTCGGCGCGCGCCCAGGTGGCACGCTTCCGCGACTGGAGCGCTGCCAACGAGGCGCGCACGCATCTGCGCTGGCAGTGGCACCGGTTCTTTGCCGAGTACGACATTCTGCTCACACCGATCATGGCCACGTCTGCCATCGAGCACGACCACCGCCCCATGGGCGAGCGCACGGTCTCGGTAAACGGCGAACCACAGGACTACTTCCGCCAGGTGTTTTGGTCTGGTCTGACCGGGGTGGCCTATCTGCCGTCCACCATCGTGCCCACCGGGCCGGACGACTCCGGGCTGCCCATCGGCGTGCAGCTCGCAGGGCCCGAATACGGCGACCTCATCACGATTGGCGTCGCCGAGCTGCTCGAACGCGAGGGCTTTGCGTTCCGCGCCCCGCCGGGCTTCGACGGCGCTTGAGGCAGCCCTCAAGGATGGCGGCCCGCGGCATGGCAACCGCAGTCGCGCATCCCAATGTCGCCCTGGTCAAGTATTGGGGCAAGCAGACCGGAGCGGGCAACCGTCCGGCGACACCGTCTCTTTCCGTGACGCTGAGCGGCATCGCCACCACCACGCGGGTCGAAGCCGCGCCGGCGGACCGGCTGTGGCTGAACGGCGAGGAGGTGCAAGATGCCAAGGTCGCGGGTTTTCTGGCTGAGTTGCGGACGACGTTCGATATCCCGGGCCTCGCAATCACCACCGCCAACGACTTTCCCACCGGCGCGGGGCTCGCGTCTTCCGCGTCCGGCTTCGCGGCCCTCACCACCGCCATCGACGCCGCTTTCGGCCTGGGTCTTGACCGCGCCGAATGCTCCGTCTGGGCGCGGCGCGGTTCGGCATCGGCGGCGCGCTCGATCTTCGGCGGCTTTGTGGCGCTCGTGGAACGGGGGGTGGAAGCCATGGCGGAACCGATTGCTGATGCGGACCATTGGCCCTTGGCGGTCACCGTAGGCGTCGCGTCACAGCGGATGAAGAGTGTCGGCTCCACCGAGGGCATGGAGCGGGCGCGTGCTACATCCCCCTTCTATAGCGCTTGGACCACAAGCACCCACGATGATTTCGCTACCGCGTTACGCGCCGTGCGGGCGCGGGATTTCGAGGCCCTCGCCGAGGTTGCGGAGCACAGCAGCATGAAGCTGCACGCGCTTACCCTCACCAGCCGTCCGGCGATCGTGTACTGGGCGCCGGCCACCGTCGCCGCCCTCCATGCGCTAGCGCGGTTGCGCAGTGCCGGCGCCGGCGTCTTCGCCAGCATTGATGCCGGTCCGCAGGTGAAAGCATTCAGTGGCTTGGAAGATGCAGACGAGGTGGCGGAGACACTCGCGAACGTTCCGGGCATCGAGCGGGTGATCCGCTGCGGCATCGGTGCCGGAGCGGCCGTCACCGAAACGGGCTGATGGCAGAGACCACTGGCGTCATCGAGACGTCGGCACCCGCCAAGGTGGTGCTGAGCGGCGAGTACGCGGTGCTCGTCGGCGCGCCGGCGCTGGTGGCGGCGCTTGACCGCCGCGTCCAGTGCCGATTGACAGTACGGCAGCAAGGCGGATGGGAGTTCCTTGGCGCCGGCCACGAAATGCACCAGCGAATGTCTCGTGACGAGGTGTTGGCGAGCCCGGCGGACACCCTCGCCGGCATCGTCCCGCAAGTGCTGCGTGCAGCCGAAACGCCGCCGCATGTAGGTGTCGAGATCGACTCCACCGCGTGCTACCTCGACGGCAGGAAGCTCGGCATCGGCTCCAGCGCAGCGGTCGTGGCGAGCTTTGCAACGGCGCTGTCGGTTCTCGCCGGCCGTCGTTGCCGGCTAGCCGAGTTGCTCGCCCTGCACCAGCGCTTGCAAGGCGGTGGCAGCGGGCTGGACGTGGCGGCGGCGGCCACCGGCGGCGTGATTCGCTTCGCCACCGGCAATGCCGTGCCGGTGCAGCTGCCGCGCGACCTGCACCTTCGATTCGTCTATGCCGGTCATGGCACCGCCACCGCGCCGATGCTGGCGCGCTTCCACGCTTGGCGCGGAAGCGTGATGCCGGCCGAGCTGCGCGCGCTCGAGCATGCGGCCGAGCAAGTTGCGGCGCTCGCTTCAGCCGGCATAGGCGCCGATCGCTTTCTGGAGGCGCTGGCGCTCAATGCGGAGGCACTCACGCGCCTGGACGAGGCCGCCGGCATCGGCGTGTTCGGCGCCGCGCACAAGGCCGCGGCTCGGCTGGCGGCGAAGTCAGGCGTGGTTTACAAGCCCTGTGGCGCCGGCGGCGGCGACATTGGCGTCGCCGCCAGCGACAGCGTTGAGCGTCTTGACGCATTCCTCGCCGACATTGCCGAGTCGAACCTGACGCCAGTCGGTCTGAGCATCGACCCCGACGGCGTCGGCTAAGCGTCGTTGTCCGGCCGGAACTTGCCAAGCGCGCACGCGGCGGGTCAAACTGCGACGATCAACGTGCGGGAGGGATTGGCATGGCTACGTCGGCTCGGGTGGTGGTATTGCCGCAAGAGGACGCACCGCTCGAGGTGCAGGAAGTAAGCCTGCCGGACCCGGGTCCGACGCAGGTAGTGGTACGGCAGTTCGCGTCCGGCGTATGCCACTCGCAACTGCACCAGATGCACAGGCCCAGACGCGGGCCGGTGCTGCTCGGCCACGAGTCCACCGGCGAGGTGATCGCCAAGGGTTCGGAGGTGACGCATGTCGAAGAGGGCGACATCGTGCTCGTCACCTGGGTGCCGCGTGACGCCACTGCTATCCGCACGCCGCCGGCCGCGGCACATCTCAGCGTTGCCGGCGGGGATGCGGTTTCGCAGAACGTCTTCACCTGGGCCGACCACACCATTGCCGACGGGCAGTTCGTCGTCAAAGCCGGGCCGGAAATCAGCCGCGACGTCACCGCAATCATCGGCTGCGCCGTGATGACCGGGGCGGGTGCCGTGCTGAACACAGCCAATGTGCAGAAGGGCGACTCCGTGGCCATCTTCGGTGTTGGCGGCGTCGGCCTGTCGGCGGTGGTTGGGGCCAGGATGCGCGGTGCGGACCCCATCATCGCGGTGGACCTGGACGCGACCAAGCTCGAATTCGCTCGACGTTTCGGCGCCACGCACGGCATCGACGCTTCCAAGGTGGATGCGGTGGAGGCGATTCACGACTTGGTGGGGTGTCCCGACGAGGTCGCCATCGGCGGCCAGCCGGTTACCGGAGTGGACTATGCCTTCGACTGCATTGGCCTGAAGGTGACGATGGAGCAGATCGTGCCAGCGGTGCGGCCGGGTCATTTCGGTGCCCGCCAAGGGGGCACCGCGGTGCTCGTCGGCGTGCCTTCGACGCCGGTGGAACTCAACGCCGGCGCGATGCTCGGCCAGGAGAAGCAGTTCCGTGGCTCCATCGGCGGCTCCTGCTGCCCTGACCGCGATTTCCCCATGTTTCTTGACTGGCACGCCAAGGGCGATCTGGACCTCGATGCCCTCGTCACCGAGCGCTACCCGATCGACGACATCAACGAAGCCACCACGGCGCTCGAAGAGGGACGCATCAGCGGTCGGGCGATTCTGGAATTCGCCTGATTCCCGTGACGGGGAGCGACGAGACGGGGAACGGTGCGGTGCGGCAAGGCCGGCCAGGGTCGCCGGCGTTCGTGGCAGCCATACCGGAAACGTCGCAATACCGCGTGGTGGCCAATGCCGCCGTGGACTTGGCCTCGATCCCCACCCGGCATGGACTTGCCAACATCGCCAAACCAGGCAAGCGGCTGGCTCGCCAGCGACGACGCATAGCGCGACTCCAGGAGCGACTGTTCGCCAGCAGCAGCGCCTCCCTCCTGCTGGTCTTCCAAGGCATGGACGCCTCCGGCAAGGATGGGACAATCCGCGCGGTGCTGAAGGGCGTCAACCCGCAGGGCATCTCGGTGACGAGCTTCAAGCAGCCGGTGGGGGAGGAACTCAGCCACTCTTGGCTGTGGCGGCATTGGCGGACGGTGCCGGCCCAGGGGCAGATTGGTGTGTTCAACCGCTCGCACTACGAGGAGGTTGCGGTGGTGCGCGTGCACCCGGAACTCTTGGCCGCACGCGGGCTCTCGCATCCGCCGCCGGAGGAGTTTTGGGATGAGCGCTTGGGCGATATACGTGCCTTCGAGCGGCATCTGACCCACAATGGCACGCGCATCGTCAAGTTCTACCTGCACGTGTCGCAGGAGGAACAGCGACGGCGCATCATGCGACGGCTCGACGATCCCAAGCGCCAATGGAAGTTCCATTCTTCCGACATCACCGAAACCGCCCTGCGCGACGAGTATCTGGCTGCCTACCAGACGGCGATTGCAGCCACGGCCACCGAGTCGGCGCCTTGGTTCATCGTCCCGGCGGACCACAAGCCGACCGCTCGCCTGATCGTCGCTACCGTCATCGCCGAGACCCTGGCCGCGATGGCCCCGGAAATGCCGCGCCCCGGGCCCGATGCCTTGCGTGCCATCGCGGACTATCGCAACTCCCTTGCCAACATGCCGCAAGACATGGAGAAAACATGACAAACGACCTGCCAGCCCTCGAGTGCATCGAGCAGGAGCCAGCGGGGGAAGCGGCCGGCACCGTGATCTGGCTGCACGGCCTTGGCGCGGACGGCCACGACTTCGAGCCCGTGGTGCCCATGCTCAACCTTCGCGTCCCCTTGCGCTTCGTCTTTCCGCACGCACCGGTGCGCCCGGTGACCATCAACGGCGGCGCCGAAATGCGGGCCTGGTACGACATCGATCCGCGGGCACCAACATCCGGCACGGAGGACATCGCGCGCTCGGCTGCCCAGGTGCAGGCCCTGGTGGATGCGGAAACCGCGCGCGGCACGCCACCGGATCGAGTCGTCTTGGCTGGCTTCTCCCAAGGCGGCGTCATCGCCTTGCACATGGGCACGCGGGCGAGCGAACCGTTCGCCGGCATCATGGCCCTCTCCACCTATGTACACGACCCGGAGGGGCTGCCGGCGGAGGTCACTTTCGCCAGTGTGGACACGCCGATCTTCATGGCGCACGGCCACGTGGACCCGATGATCCCCATCGCCCGGGCAGTCACCTCGCGGCAGGCCTTGGAAGCCCTCAACTATCGCGTCGAGTGGCGCCAGTACGGCATGGGTCACCAAGTTTGCGCCGAGGAACTCTCTGACATCGGTCGCTGGCTCGACAGCGTGGTCGGCACGCCTAGCCGACGTTGAGGAGCGCCCCGAGGGCGACTCGGCGCCCACGCGCTCGGCGGGCCCGCTTTTTTGGGCCGAGCCTGTCGGCGACGGCCACCTGCCGAGGCGCCAGGCCGCCTAGGGGCCTTGAGGAAGCTTGCACGGTGGAGCACCGTCGCCATATCTGTGGGCCAGGCTCCTAGCCGGTAACTACGCCGCCGATCTGGAAGATGGGGAGGTACATGGCGGTGATCAGGCCGCCGACCAAGACGCCTAGGACCACCATTACAACCGGTTCGAGGAGGGCGGTTAGCTGGTCGACGGCGTGATCCACCAGTTCCTCGTAATGGGTGGCGCAGCGGCTGAGCATGTCGTCCAGGGTGCCGGACTCCTCGCCGACTGCGACCATTTGCGTCGCCAACGGGGGGAAGGCAGCGGCTTGGCGCATAGCTTGGGCCAGTGACTGTCCGGTGGCCACTTCCTCGCGCATGGCGAGGGTTGCAGTGGTGAACACGGAGTTGCCAACCGAGGCGGACACCAGCGTCAGGGCGGTGACCAAGGGCACGCCGGCATCGAGGGTCGTGGCGAGGGTGCGTACAGTTCCGGCGACCGCCGAATGCTCGATGATCGGCCCGATCACCGGCACCTTCAGCATGGCTCGGTCGATGGCGCGGCGGGGTCGTGCAAAGCGTCGTCGCATCCAGCCGACGCCGACACCAGTGCCGATCAGGACGGCCAGGATTCCGGCCCAACTGGCCTGTGCGAACTCCGATAGCGCGATCACGGTCTGAGTGGCCGCCGGCAACTCAGCACCGAAGCTCGCGAACATATCCTCGAACTGCGGCACGACCTTCACGAGCAAGAGCCCCGTGACCGCGAGGGCGATTGCGACCACAGCCGCCGGATAGGTGAGCGCGCGACGGACCTTGCCGCGAATTGCACGGGTCTTTTCACCGTGGGTGGCGATGCGGCTGAGCATCTCGTCCAAGGCGCCGGATTGCTCGCCGGCATCCACAAGGTTGCACAGCAAGGCATCGAAGTGCGCCGGATGGCGACGCAGGGCGGTGGCGAGGGGGAAGCCCCCGGCGACGTCTTCGCGAATGCGTTTGACGAGGGAGCGGGCGCCACTGCTATCCGTGGCGTCGGCCACTAGGTCGAACGCCTGCACGAGGGGAATGCCAGCATGAGTGACGGTGGCAAGCTGGCGCATGAGTGCGGTGACCTCTGCCGGCTTCACCTTGCGGCCGGACTTGCGAGAGAAGAGCCCGCGCGGCTTGCGGCGGACCCGGTGTGGGTCGATGGCTTGGCGCCGCAGCAGCGCTCGCGCCAAGGACATGGACGCGGCTTCTATCTCGCCGCTTTGACTGAGCCCATCGGGGTCCGTGCCTTCCCATAGAAAGGTTTGCGACGTGTCTTGTCGGATCATGGCGGCAGCCCCTTCAGGCCGTGACGCGGTTGATTTCGGCGAGGCTCGTGATGCCGGCAAGCACCTTGGCGAGGCCGGCGCTGCGCAAGCTCGGAAAACCCTCTCTCCTCGCCTCGGCGGCGAGCTCGATGCTGTCGCCGCCGTTCAAGATGAGCTTCGACATGGCTGGTGTCACGCGGACGACCTCGTAGATGCCGGTGCGGCCGCGATAGCCCTTGCGGCAGTTGCCGCAGCCTTCGGCGTTGGCGGCGAACACGCGCGCGCCGCGTGCGATGTCGGCGTCGATGCCTTCGTCGGCGAGCGTTTCAGGTGGCACCGACTGGGGTTTGCGGCAGGCCTCGCACAGCACGCGGGCCAGGCGCTGCGCGACGATGAGGCTCACGGAGGTGGCGAGGTTGAAGGCCGGAACGCCCATGTTGCGCAAGCGCGTGAGGGTCTCGGCCGCGGAGTTCGTGTGCAGGGTGGCGAGCAGGAGATGACCAGTCTGCGCCGCCTGGACGGCGGTTTCGGCGGTTTCGAGGTCGCGAATCTCGCCCACCATCACCACGTCGGGGTCTTGCCTTAGAAATGCCCGCAGAGCTGTGGCGAAGTCGAGCCCCACCTTGGGGTTCACTTGCACCTGGTTGATGCCCTCGACGTTGATCTCCACCGGGTCCTCGGCGGTGGCGATGTTGCGTTCCTCGGTATTGAGCACGTTGAGTCCGGCGTAAAGCGTGACCGATTTGCCGCTCCCGGTTGGGCCGGTGACGAGGATCATCCCTTGGGGCAAGGCGAGTGCATCGAGAAAGATGCGCTGCTGGGAGGGGTCGAAGCCGAGCTCGTGGATGCTTACTTGCGTCGCGGATGCGTCGAGGATGCGCAGCACGATCTTCTCGCCCCACATGGTGGGCATGGTGTTGACGCGCATGTCGACGGCGCGCCCGTCGCCAAGAGCGAGACGGAGGCGACCGTCTTGGGGGATGCGACGTTCGGCGATGTCGAGTTCCGCCATCACCTTTAGGCGCGATGCTAGTCGCGGGCCCAACTCCAGCGGCGGCCGGCTCTCTTCCCGCAGGACGCCGTCGACGCGGAAGCGCACTCGGCTCGAGCCGCGATAGGTCTCGAAGTGGATGTCAGAGGCGCCGGCACGGATCGCGTCATGCAGCGTCGCTTGCACGAAGCGCACGACCGGAGTTTCGTCGGCGCTGTCGGCCGCTGTCGCGCCTTGGCGCAGGCTGCTGGAGGGAGCGACGGCGTTTTGTGATCCGTCAGGGGATGGCGACGCGGCGCCCGGCGCGCTGGCGGAGACGGTGGCGGGAGCGACAGTGTCCCCGCCTTGGGCATCGATGGATCGCGCGAATGCGGCCAGCGCGGCTGCGAGCGGTTGTGGTTCGACGACGACGCATCGCGTCGCCATGCCGGTGCGAAGTCGAACCGCTTCGATAGCGGCGCCGTCGGCTGGATCGGCGGTGGCGACGAACACCTGTCCGGCGCGCACGGCCAGGGGCAGGATGCGACGGTCTTGCAGAAATGTACTGTCGAGCAGCCCGCGTGGGGCTTGGGCCAGATCGAACGCGGTGAGGTCCAAGAGCGGCGCCCTGAGGCCCATTGCCAGGGCCATGGCGGCATCCCGCGCTGACGTTGGGCTTTGCTGCATTGGCGACATCAGGCTCTCGCTTTGGCTACGCACAGGAAACGCTACGCCGGCGGGTGGCAGTCGGTCGATGGGAAATCGCCGCCGCGTTTTGTCCGAAACCGTCCGCGGGACGTGTGCGAGATTGCCGATTGCCGCCGATTGCGGCGATGTCTCACGCGGATTGCCTAGATGCCTTACATGCGCGCCGGTCGAAGGATGCAACGACAGGCGTTGCAGACTTGCTTACGATTTTCGGCTCGGGAGACGAAACACGAGGAGCGTTTCAATGCAACGGCAACACCCCACGATCGGGCAGCGGCAAGGACGCGGCTTCACGCTTATCGAACTGATGATCGTCATTGCGTTGATTGGCATTCTGGCGGCATTGGCCGTGCCTGCCTACAACGACTACATCCAGAGCGCCAACATGGCGAAGGTGAACGCCCATTTCGAGACGGGTGCCAGCGTCGTGCAGTCGGAACTGCGGCGCATTCAGGCCGAAATTGCGATGGGCACGCTCACGGCGGCGCAGGCAGACACCGACTACAACGCCGCCAGTGGCCAGGGCTGGATCGATCTCCTGAACGGCCAGGGCGCCGGCAGGGCGCCCGGCGGCGGCACGCCGTTCGCAGCGGCGGCGGACGACGGCAACGGAGTGGTAGGCATAGGCGTCCAGAACGCGTTTGCCTCGGGCGACCTGGTGGTGACGGTGACACGGCCGATGTTTGGCGAGTTTGCGGCGCAAGAGCAGCGGAGCATCGCGTGGGCAGACCTGTAGCGGCTGTGCCGCACCGTGGTGGGGGCGAAGCCCTTGGCGGCGCAGGGCCGAAGGCGAACCGGTGCCGAGCATGTGCGAGGCGCCGAGGCGGCCCTGGCAAGCCCTCGCCACGGACATCTCGGCCTTGGCATTCGAGCAAGCCTGCAAGCGGCGCGACGTGCGCGGCGCAATCCGCCCGGCGCATGGCCGGCTTCACGCTGCTGGAGTTGCTGGCAGCGCTCGCAATCGTCGCGATCGTGGCCGCAGTGGCGGTGCCTTGGTATCGCGACTACATGGCGACGGCGCGGGAGGGTGCGCTTGGCAAGCGCATCGCGGCCATGGCGATCTTTCAGGAGGAGACGCGGCTGCGCACGGGCAGCTATGGCGCTGGCTCTTGGGACCCGACGGCCGGCGAGGAGTCATTGGCAACCGCTATTGGCTGGCGACCCGCAACCGACGACGGCGCGACTTTCGTCGTCACGGCGGACGCCGACACGTGGGCAGTCACCGCCACGGACCCAAGCGGGGCTACGCTCTGCCGTGTATTGCCGGCCAACGATCCATGCGCCCGGAGCGATTGATCGAACGGGCGCATCCGAACCGGTTGGGGTACGATTTGCCGACGTGCCGGAATAGCTCAGTCGGTAGAGCGACTGATTCGTAATCAGTAGGTCCGCGGTTCGATTCCGCGTTCCGGCACCAACGGCAGTTCACGAGGGAGGCGATCCGAACGGTCTGCTAGCTAGCAGCCTGCGCCGTAGAAACGGCGCTGGCCCCTAGCCGGAGGGTGAGCGCAAGCGAACCCGTAGCCAGCAGTTGCTGCGCGCATTGCGTCGTCACACCGCACAATCGACGCTACATGAGCCATGAAAGGATTGAGCTTGTTTCGACATGGCGTCAGTCTTCGAACGCATCATTGCCGGGGAGCTTCCGGCCCACTTTGTCTGGCGTGACGACCTATCCGTTGCGTTCCTGTCGATTCGCCCGCTTCGTCCGGGACACACGCTCGTCGTTCCCATGGACCCCGTTGATCACTGGGTTGATCTTGCGGAAGATGCCCTCGATCATCTCATGCGAGTCGCCCGTAGCATCGCCCGGGCGCAGCAGGCTGTGTATTGTCCAACTAAGGTGGGTTTATTGATTGCGGGCCTTGAAGTGGACCATGTCCACATCCACGTGAGCCCGATCGACAACCTCCACGATATGGATTTCGCTCAGGTCGGCCCCAACCCCGGTGACCAGGTTCTCGCAGCCGAAGCGTCCCGGATTCGAGCTGCACTGTCCCAAACAGGAACATCCGGCAAACGCGGGCGAGCCCCTAATGTCTGAAAGGGGGTGTCGAACACCGAAGCGACGGACCGACCAGGGGCGTTGCGGATTGTTCTGCAGCCGTTCGGCGGCGTGGACGGATTGCTCGCCGCTTATCGCGAACACCTCAGCGCCCCCGGCTAGCGCCTAGGCTCGCAGTCCCGCCGGGCGCACGAGAACCCGGCGGCCTCCTGCAGAAAACCCTCAATCCACGCGTTCCAATCGCATTGACAGATCCGGCGGCGCCACCGCCTTGGTGATGTCGCCGATGGAGATGTAGTCGACGCCAGTGGCGGCGATGGGGGCGATGGTTGCCAGGGTGATTCCGCCAGAGGCTTCGAGTGGGATGCGGTTGGCGTTCAGCGTGACCGCCTCGCGCATCTGGTCTGGGGTGTAGTTGTCGAGTAGCACCATGTCCGCGCCGGCGGCGATGGCCTCTTGCAGCTCTTCGTTGTTCTCCACCTCCACTTCGAGCTTGACGTTCGGGTGGAGGGATCTGGCGCGGTGGACGGCGGCGGCGATGCTGCCGGCGGCGGCAATGTGGTTTTCCTTCAGGAGGAAGGCATCGAAGAGGCCCATGCGGTGGTTGGTGGCGCCTCCCGCGGCGACGGCGTATTTCTGGGCGTGGCGGAGGCCCGGCAGGGTCTTGCGGGTGTCGAGGATGGTGACCGGCTTGCCGGTGGCGGTACGGTAGCCGGCGACGGCTGAGGAGTAGCGCCTTGCCGCCGTCGCTGCGGCGGAGAGCACCTGCACGAAGTTGACGACGGTGCGTTCCACAGTGAGCAAGGCCCGCGCCGGCCCTGTGAGTTCCAGCAGCAGAGAGCCGGTTGTGACGGCTTCGCCTTCCTCGACGAACCAACGGGTGGCTATGCGCTGATCTACCTCCCCGCACGCCTGCACGACCCACGGGCGGCCACAGAGCACCATGTCGGAGCGGGTCACGAGCCTCGCACGTGCTTGTGCTTTCGGCTCGATGAGTTCGGCGTTGATGTCGCCGGCGCCGATGTCCTCGGCGAGGGCACAGGCGACGTTTCGTTTGACGGTTTCTGGGTCGGCGCGCATATTCGCGGGCTTCAATCCGTGTCGATGGTGGGTTGGGGAGTATATGGAGCGGGAACCCGACATTGATGCCGGCCACTGGCTCCGCGGTGCATTACCGCGGCCGAGCCCCAACTGCAACGACCGCCCTCGGCAGGACGATATTGGCCTCGTGGTGATCCACGGCATCACGGTGCCGCCGGGTCAGTTCGGCACGGGTCTTGTCGAGGCGCTGTTCCTCAACACGCTGGACTTGACATCGCATCCGGCGCTCGCGGACTTGGAAGGGGTGCGGGTGTCGGCGCATCTTTTCATCGATCGCGACGGTGCGGTGACGCAGTTCGTGCCCTTTCATCGCCGTGCTTGGCACGCTGGCGTCTCTTCCTTCGGTGGTCGTGAAAACTGCAACGACTTTGCCATAGGCATTGAGCTCGAAGGCACGGATGACGCGCCCTACGACGACGCTCAATACGAGCGACTGACCGGGGTTCTGCAGGCGCTGTTCCTGCGCTATCCGCAGCTCTCGCCTTCGAGGGTGGTGGGGCATGCTGAGATAGCGGCGGGGAGAAAAACGGATCCGGGGCCGGCGTTCGACTGGCAACGGCTGCTGGCGACTTTGGCCAGTAGCGTGCCGTCTGGCTTGGGCGCGAAGCCGAGATGAAGGCAGGCCGCATTGGCATCGACCTTGGTGGCACCAAGATCGAGGCGGTGCTGCTTGATGCCACCGGCGCGGTGCGGTTTCGCGAGCGCGTGGCGACACCGAAGGGCGACTATGCCGGCACGGTCGCAGCGGTTTCTGCGTTGGTGGGGCGGATCGATGCGGAATGCGGCGGATCCTCGCCGGTCGGTATCGGCACGCCCGGCGCCTGGGTGCCGGAGCGACGGCAGATGAAGAACTGCAACTCCACTTGGCTGAACGGCCGCCCCTTGCTCGATGATCTCAATGCCGCTCTCGATGGTCGCGTGCGCATTGCCAACGACGCGAACTGCTTTGCGCTGGCGGAGGCAGAAGGGCTGGATGCGGATGTGGTCTTTGGGGTGATTCTGGGCACCGGTGTTGGTGGGGGCATCGTCGTGGGGGGCCAGCTGTTGGGTGGTGCGAATGCCATCGCAGGGGAGTGGGGGCACACGCCGCTGCCGTACTTCGGTGTGGACGCTGCGGCGGATAATCGGGAGGCGTCGCTCGAGGACCGTCCTTGCTATTGCGGTCGGACGAACTGCGTGGAGACCTTTCTGTCGGGGCCGGGGCTTGCCCGTACGCACGAGGCATTCACTGGGGAGGAGCCCGCCGGGCCGGTGCCGACGGATTCACCGGCGCTCAACCTATACACGACGATGCTGGCGCGCTCGCTCGCGCAGATTGTCAATGTGCTGGACCCGGACGTGATTGTCTTGGGTGGGGGTGTTTCCAACCTGGATGTGCTGTATCGGGACGTGCCGCGGAAGCTGCCGAGATATGCGTTTACGCACGAAGGGCGGACACGGATCGTGCGGGCCCGGCTCGGGGACTCGGCCGGGGTGTTTGGGGCGGCGCGGTTGGGTGGCTGAGGGGGTGTGCAGGGCGTCACGATGCCCCTCATGGCTCGCCGTATAATCGGTCTTGCGGCTCTACGGAGCGTCTGGATTGAGCATGTCCGACCGCCAGTCCGACATACACGACCTCGCGGACGACCATCCCGAGGAAACCCGCGAGTGGCTCGACTCGCTGGAGTATGTGTTGGAGAACGCCGGCGTCGAGCGCGCCAACTTCCTGCTACGCCACCTTTCCTCGCGCATGACCGAGACCGGTGCCCGGCTCCCCTACACCATCACGACGCCGTACCGAAACACCATCCCGGCCAATCAGGAAGCGCCCATGCCGGGAGATCTTTTCATGGAGCGGCGCATTCGCTCCCTGATTCGCTGGAATGCCCTCGCCACTGTTGTGCGGGCGAATCGCCGCGACGGTGCGCTCGGTGGACACATCTCCACCTTCGCGTCGTCCGCCACCCTCTACGACGTCGGCTTCAACTACTTCTTCCGCGGCCCCACGGACGACCAAGCGGGCGACCTCATCTACTTCCAAGGCCACAGCGCGCCCGGCATCTATGCCCGCTCCTATCTCGAAGGTCGGCTCGAAGAAGAGCACCTAGACAACTTCCGTCAGGAGGTGGACGGCCACGGGCTGTCCTCCTACCCGCACCCGTGGCTGATGCCGGACTACTGGCAGTTCCCAACGGTGTCCATGGGTCTTGGGCCAATTCAGGCCATCTACCAAGCCCACATCATGAAATACCTCGACAGCCGCGGCCTCATCCCCATGGGAGATCGCAAAGTGTGGGCGTTCCTCGGCGACGGCGAATGCGACGAGCCGGAAAGCCTGGGCGCCCTCAGCCTCGCGGGCCGCGAGAAGCTCGACAACCTCATCTTCGTCGTCAACTGCAACCTGCAGCGCCTCGATGGCCCCGTGCGCGGCAACGGCAAGATCATCCAGGAACTCGAAGGCGCGTTCCGGGGCGCCGGCTGGAACGTCATCAAAGTAGTGTGGGGGCGGCTTTGGGATCCGCTGTTCACCAACGACACCGACGGCCTCATGCAGCGCCGCATGGACGAGACGGTGGATGGCGAGTACCAGAACTACAAGGCGAAGGGCGGGGGCTACACGCGGGAGCACTTCTTCGGCAAGCACGAACGCCTTGCGGAGTTGGTGGAGAACCTCTCCGACGACGACATCATGCGCCTGAACCGGGGTGGGCACGACCCGTTCAAGGTGTATGCGGCATACCACGCTGCGGTCAACCACACCGGCGAACCCACCGTGATCCTCGCCAAAACGGTGAAGGGCTACGGCATGGGGGACGCCGGCGAGGCGGAGAACGACACCCATCAGGTGAAGAAGCTGGACCTCGAAGGGCTCAAGCACTTCCGCGACCGCTTCGACCTACCCATCACCGATACCGAGCTCGAAAGCGTTCCCTACTACCGGCCCCCCGAGGGCTCTCCCGAGCTCGCCTACCTGCACCGCCAGCGCGCCAAGCTCGGCGGCTGCATCCCGCGGCGCATTGCCGTGGAGAGTGGCTTCGCTGTGCCGGACCTTGCGATCTTCGACGCACAGTTGCGCGGCACCGGCGAGCGCGAGATCTCGACGACCATGGCCTTCGTGCGCGTGCTGGCGACGCTGGTGCGGCAGGAGGAACTCGGCAAGCGGATCGTCCCCATCATTCCCGACGAGGCGCGCACCTTCGGCATGGAGGGCATGTTCCGCCAGCTCGGCATCTACTCGAGCGAGGGACAGCTCTACGAGCCCGAGGACTCCGGCGAGATCGCCTCGTATCGGGAATCCAGAGACGGGCAGGTGCTCGAAGAAGGGATCAACGAGGCTGGCGCCTTCGCTGCCTGGCTTTCGGCGGCGACGTCCTACAGCACACACGCCTACACCCTGGCGCCGTTTTACATCTTCTATTCGATGTTCGGTTTCCAGCGCGTGGGGGATCTCGCCTGGGCGGCGGGAGACATGCAGGCGCGGGGCTTCCTGCTCGGCGCCACGGCCGGTCGCACCACGTTGAATGGCGAAGGCTTGCAGCATCAGGACGGACACAGCCACGTGCTGGCCTCCACCATCCCGAACTGCGTCGCCTACGACCCCTGCTACGCCTTCGAGCTGGCAGTGATCGTCCAGGATGGCCTGAGGCGCATGTTCGAGGCTGGGGACCGGGTGTTTTACTACATCACGCTGATGAACGAGAACTATGCCCATCCGGCCATGCCGCAGGGTGTTCGGGACGACATCCTCCGGGGCCTGTACTTGCTGGAAACCGTCGGCGGCGAGGGGGCCGAAAGCGCGGACGAGGAGCGACCCACCCTGTGGGGGCGCGGCGGCGATGCCGGGCGCAAACGGGTGCGTCTGCTCGGCAGCGGCACGATCCTCGGCGAGGTGCGCAAGGCGGCGCGACGGCTGCTCGAGGAACACGGCGTCGCCAGCGAGGTGTGGAGCGTCACCAGCTTCACCGAACTCGCCCGTGACGGCTCCGACGTGGCGCGATGGAACCTGCTGCATCCGGCGGAGGAACCGCGCAAGTCGCACGTGGCGAAGATGCTCGACGGTGAAGCGCCGGTGATCGCGGCGACCGACTACATCAAGGTGCATGCGGAATCGATACGCGGCTATTTCGACGCACCCTATCGCGTGCTGGGCGCGGACGGCTTCGGCCGCAGCGACACCAGGGCTCGGCTGCGCGACTTTTTCGAGGTGGACGAGCGCTTCGTCACGCTGGCGGCGCTCCGGGAATTGCAGGCGCGGCAGGTGATGTCGGCAGCGGAAGTGGCCGCGGCCATGCAGGCGATGGAAATCGCCGAAGACAAGCCCAACCCGAGGCTTTGCTGATATGGACGTTCGCATTCCCGACATTGGCGACGCCCAGGACGTGGAGGTGATTGAGCTGTGCGTCGCGGCCGGAGACACGGTGGCCGTGAACGACGCGTTGATCGTCATCGAGTCGGACAAGGCCTCGATGGAGGTGCCGGCGCCGCTGGCGGGTACGGTGCAGGAGGTGCTGGTTTCGCTTGGGGACCTCGTCAACGAGGGCGATGCGATTGTGGTGCTCGACGCGGTGGAAGAGGCAGCCGGAGATGCGGCTGGGACGGAAGAGACGGCGCAGGAGGCTACAGGTTCTGCGGACGAGACCGCCTTCCAAGCGCCCGAACAACCGAGGGGCGGGGAATCCGACGGCCTTGAGAAACTGATCGGCGAGTTGGACCAACTCATCGACAGCGCGGATGCCGGCACGAAGTCAGACGACGAGGCGCGGCCCGGCGTGACCGGTGCCCCCGCCGTGGAGGTTACGCACGATCCGTCCGCGCCCGGGGCCAAGGTCTATGCCGGCCCCGCAACGCGGCGTCTCGCCAGGGAACTCGGCGTCGATCTTGCGGACGTGCCGGGCAGCGGCGGCCACGGCCGCATCGTCAAGGATGACGTCAAGGCGTTCGTGAAGCAGTCGATGGCGGCCGAGGCCGCACCGGCGCGGGGAACGGCGGCCCCTGCAATCGATTTCTCTCGCTTCGGCGAGGTGGAGGAGGTGCCGCTCAGCCGCGTGCAAGCCCGAGGCGCGGCCAATCTGGCACGCAGTTGGGCACAAGTCGTTCACGTAACCCAACACGACGAAGCGGACGTGACGGACCTCGAGTCCTTCCGCACATCCCTCAAGGCAGAAGCGGAGGCACAGGGCGCCAAGCTCACGCCTCTGCCGCTCGTCATGAAAGCCTGCACCCGAGTCCTGGCCGACTTCCCGCAGTTCAACGCCTCGCTGAACCCGGGGGTGACCGCGCTGATCCACAAGCGCTACATGCACATCGGCTTCGCGGTGGACACCGAAGCTGGGCTCGTGGTGCCCGTGGTCCGCGACGCCAATGCCAAGGGTGTCTTGCAACTGGCCGGAGAAATCGAACGCCTCTCCGCCGCCGCGAGAGAAGGCCGCCTCAAACCCGATGAAATCCAAGGCGGCTGCTTCACGATCTCCAGCCTAGGCGCAATCGGCGGTACCGGTTTCACCCCGGTGGTAAACGCACCAGAAGTGGCCATCTTGGGCGTGGCCCGCCTGACTACCAAACCCGTGTGGAACGGCGAGGCCTTCGCTCCCCGCAAAATCCTCCCCCTGTCCCTCTCCTACGACCACCGCGCCATCAACGGCGCCGAAGCCGGCCGCTTCATGGCCGCCCTCACGACACTGCTAGCCGACTTCCGGCGCCTCGCGCTGTAGAGCGACACACAAACATTTCCTCCTAGCTAGCGTCGTGTGGGCGTGGGCGATTTCCTACGCTGGCGCGTAGGGGACGTAGGGCAGCCGACGAACGGGGCGTGGCGCACGGGTCGAATCGCGGCTGACCGACACTGATCCACCTGCACGACCTCGGGAAGGGCTTGCGGCCGCATCCCTCCGGCCGGCGACGCAGCCGCTGGTGTGCGAAATGTCTGCGGGAATGTAGGACGAAATGTGTGTGTGTCGGGATACCGCCCCAAACAGGGGCACATGCACCGGACGCGCTCGAAGTTGGGGCGTCGATTGGTGGGCCAAGCGACCCGTTCGCGCTGCACCACGCCCCTTCCGGTACTTGGCACGTTGTTTGCTGACCCCTCCCGCCGTTAGCCGGGTGCAAGGCGCGTTCGGCGTTTGGTCCTTGGGGGACACAGCCATGAAAAGACCGTTTCTTGCGTGCGTTGCCTTGGTGGTGGCCGCCTTCCTTGCGCCGCAAGGGGCGCTGGCTGGCGGCACCATCGAGGTGGGAGAGGATCACAGCGTCACCTTCGGCGCCGGCCTCCGGAGCGCGTTCACCAGCATCGAGGACTCGAACGACTTCTCGGTGCAGAGCGTTCGCCTCTACCTGAACGGACAGATTCACGAGAAGGTGAAGTTCACGTTCAACACCGAGTGCATCGGCTGCGTCTTCGGCGAGCAGGACCCGATCGGCGCCGGTGGCGAGATCGACGTGCTCGACGCCATCGCGCAGTTTGAACTCAGTCCGGAGTTCAACATCTGGCTCGGGCGGATGCTGACGCCGGCGGACCGCATTGAGCTCAACGGGCCGTACTACGGCCTGTCGTGGAATCAATACACGGTGCCGCTGTTGCCGTCCGACCAACTCGGCGGCGCCGGCCTGCTCGGCCGGGACGATGGCGTCACCGTCTGGGGCACCCTCGGCAAGGTGCAATATGCCGCTGGGCTGTTCGACGGCGTCAACGGCGGCCCCAACACCGAGGACGACTCGGCGCTCTTCGCCGGCCGCATCGCCATCAACTTCCTGACGATGGAGGCGAATCCCGCCTACTACACCAGCAGCACCTACTTCGGCGCCGGCGGCGACATCTTCACCGTCGGGCTCTCCTACCAGAGCCAAGCGAACGGCACGGGCTCCCTTTCCGAGCCCGGCGACTTTTCAGCGCTGATCGTCGATGCCCTGTTCGAAAAGCCGCTCGCGAACGGCGGCGCCATCACGCTCGAGGGCGAATACAAGACCTTCGACGCCGCCGTCACCGCCACGGCGGCGGTGGACCCCACCTGCTTTTGCCTCTTCGACGGCGAGTCGTACTTCGTCACGGCGGCGTACCTCTTTGCCGGCCACGCCGGCATTGGCAGGTTGCAGCCGTACGTACGCCAGACCTCGAACGAACCCACGGCAGGCGAGTCGAGTTCGCTCACCGAGTTCGGCGTCAACTACATCATCAATGGCCACAACGCCCGGCTGAACTTCAACGTCACCAGCGGCGACGCCCACCTTTCCGGCACGCCGGTGGACGGCGACGGATTCTCCTTCGGCGTGCAAGTGCAGATTTGAAACAAGGAGCTTTCGCGATGAACAGTCCCGAAATACGTCCCATGAAGTCCGTCCCGACCGCAATCCGTCGCCTCGCTGGCAGCGGCGCGGCGCTTCTGCTCGCCGCCGCGGCGGCGTTCGCACCGGCGGCATTCGCCCAGGAACCCATCAAGGTGGGTGTGCTGCATTCCCTTTCCGGCACCATGGCCATTAGCGAAACCACGCTCAAGGACACGGTCCTCATGCTGGTGGAGCAGCAGAACGCCGCTGGCGGCATTTTGGGCCGGCAGCTCGAAGCAGTGGTGGTAGATCCGGCCTCCGACTGGCCGCTGTTCGCCGAGAAGGCGCGGGAGCTGATCGAGCAGGAGGAGGTCGATGTGGTCTTCGGCTGCTGGACCTCGGTGTCGCGCAAGTCCGTGCTGCCGGTGTTCGAGGAACTGAACGGCGTGCTCTTCTATCCGGTGCAGTATGAGGGCGAGGAGTCGTCCAAGAACGTCTTCTACACCGGCGCCGCCCCGAACCAGCAGGCGATTCCGGCGGTGGACTACCTGATGAACGACTTCGGCGCTGAACGCTGGGTGCTGGCCGGGACGGACTACGTCTATCCCCGCACCACCAACAAGATCCTCGAGGCATATCTGAAGGCCAAAGGCGTTGCCGAGGAGGACATCCTCATCAACTACACGCCGTTTGGGCATTCGGACTGGCAATCCATCGTCGCCGACATCAAGAAATTCGGCTCGGGCGGCAAGAAGACAGCGGTAGTCTCCACCATCAACGGCGACGCCAACGTGCCGTTCTACAAGGAACTCGGCAATCAGGGCATCTCGGCGGAGGAGATTCCGGTGATCGCGTTCTCGGTGGGGGAAGAGGAGCTTTCCGGCATCGACACCGGGCCCTTGGTGGGGCACCTCGCGGCCTGGAACTACTTCATGAGCGTGGATGCCCAGGTGAACGACGACTTCATCGACGCGTGGCTCGCCTTCATCGAGAATGAGGATCGGGTCACCAACGACCCGATGGAGGCGCACTACATCGGCTTCAACATGTGGGTGGAAGCAGTGAAGAAGGCTGGCTCCACAGACCCCGAGGCGGTGCAGAACGCCATCATCGGCGTCACCGTGCCGAACCTCTCGGGCGGCATGTCCACCATGCTCGCCAACCACCACATCACCAAGCCAGTGCTGATCGGCGAGATTCAGGACGACGGCCAGTTCGACGTCGTTTGGCAGACCGACGATTTGGTTCCGGGCGATGCGTGGTCCGATTTCCTCGAAGGCTCGAAGGACATCACCGCCGACTGGACCGACGCCTTGATGTGCGGCAACTACAACACCGTCGCCAAGACCTGCTCGGGACAGAACTACGAGTGACCAGCGGCAACCAACGGCGCTGCGGCAAGGAGGACCTTTTCCTCCTCCGCAGCGTCTCGCCGTCGCAAACCCCGAACAAGACCGCCGGCCATGACAACGCAGCCCAGCGCCTGCCAAGCGGGGTCCTCGGAGGGGGGAGGGCATCCTGCCCTCCCAGCGCGCCAAAGGCGCGCACGCAGCGGAGCCGATCAACGCCACCGGACCTGCCGTTCCAGACCCCGCTAGCAATGCGCGGCCCCGAACAAGGCCCGCGTCCCCATAGAGCGGCAAGGCGCGACACCGAAGGCCCCCTATGCACCGGTTTATGCTTGCGGCTTGAACAGCCGTAACGAACGGGCGCGTGAGCCTTTCCGTCATCCGCACCATGAGACGCTTTGTCCTGCTAGTGGCTGTCGGCCTTGCGTGGACCGGACCGGCCCTTGCGGCGGATGCGGATGCCGCCTTCGCGGAGTCCGTCGCCGCGCTCAATACCCGCAGCTTCGACGACAAGGCCGCTGCGGCCGAGATCGTTGCCGCTTCGGGCCATCCGCGCGCCTTGGTCGTGCTCAACGCGTTCCTGAATGGCGACCTCTACCGCGAGCGGCGTGGCGCAGAGCGGATTGTGCTGGCCGAGGCCATCGATGGCGGCTATCGGATCGCCGAGGCCGCCACCGGTGAGCCACTCGGCGAGACCGGACGGCGCGGCGTGCGCAAGATCACTGTCAACAATCAGCTTCGGCGGCACCTCAAGGGATTGATTGCCGGGATGCGGCTCGATGATCCAGACCCGACCGAACGGATTGCGGCGGCCCAGGCGATTGCGGAAGCGGACGATGCCTCGCTTGGCCAGTTGCTGCGAGCGCACCGCGACGTCGAGCAGGATGCGAGCGTCGTCGCCGCAGTCGATACCGCTCTGGTGGTGTTCGACCTCGACTCAGACGCCGTCGAGACGCGCCTGGCCGCGATCAGCGCCGCCAGCGAATTGCTCGATCCGCGCGTCAGACGCAAGCTCACGGCGCTGGCGGAGAACGAGAGCGAACCGGCACAGATCCGCAGCGCAGCCACCAAGGCACTGGCCGACATCGAACAGCGCGCCGACCGATTCGAGACCATCGAGACCATCTTCTTCGGCGTTAGCCTCGGCTCGATTCTGGTGCTCGCCGCCATCGGTCTTTCCATCACCTTCGGCGTCATGGGTGTCATCAACATGGCGCACGGCGAACTCATCATGCTTGGTGCCTACACCACCTATGTGGTGCAGACGGCGATGGTGGCGCTGTGGGGCGATGTGGGGCTCGAGACGTCGCTGTTCGTCGCGATTCCGGCGGCGTTCCTGGTGGCGGGGCTGGTGGGCGTCGCCATCGAACGGGGTGTGATCCGCTATCTCTACGGGAGGCCCTCGGAAACGCTGCTCGCCACCTTCGGGGTGAGTCTGATCTTGCAACAAGCGGTGCGCTCGATTTTCTCGCCGCTCAACCGGGCGGTGGCCACGCCGGACTGGATGAGCGGTTCCTGGCAAGTGGCGCAAGGCCTCTCCATTACCTACAACCGCCTCTATACGCTGATTTTCGCTGGCTTGGTGTTCGCGGCGTTGCTGGCAGTGCTGCGCAGAACGCGGCTCGGCCTCGAAGTGCGAGCGACGATGCAGAACCGCCCCATGGCACAGGCGATGGGCATCCGCACGGCACGAGTGGATGCGCTCACGTTCGGCCTTGGCGCGGGAATCGCGGGGGTCGCTGGCGTCGCGTTGTCGCAGCTCACCAATGTGGGGCCGAATCTCGGGCAGGGCTACATCGTCGACTCCTTCATGGTGGTGGTGTTCGGCGGCGTCGGCAACCTCTGGGGCACGCTGGTGGCGGGCCTTTCGTTGGGGGTCGCCAACAAATTCCTGGAGCCGGTGACGGGCGCCGTGGTGGCGAAGATCGTCGTGCTGGTGTTCATCATCCTGTTCATCCAGAAGCGGCCTCGGGGCCTCTTTCCCCAACGGGGCAGGGCAGCGGAGGCCTAACCCATGCGCGCAGGTCACCCAAACACCGCCCGCCACCGGATAGGGCGACGCATGCGTCGCCCCTACGGGAAGGTGTCGTCTATGCCTCGGCTTGTAGGGGCGACGCATGCGTCGCCCTTGCTTCAGTTAGCCTTTCTGTGCGCTAGGAGCCTGCGCCGTAGCAAACGGCGCTGGCTCCTAGCCGGAGGGTGAGCGGATGCGAACCCGTAGGCCAGCAGTTCGCGTAGCGAACTGCCGACGCGCCCTTCAGGGCGCGCTAGGGCGCGCTAGCTCATGTTGATGCGGCGGCTGTTCGAGAGCGACCGCGGTGGGACCGTGCTGCTGGCGGTGCTCGCGGCACTCACCGTGCTGGTGCCCCTTGCCAACCTTGCCGTGCCAGACGACTCGCCCCTGCACCTGTCCACCTATGCGGTGACGCTGATCGGAAAGTACCTGTGCTTCGCCATGCTGGCGATGGCGCTGGACTTGATCTGGGGCTATTGCGGCATCCTGAGCCTCGGCCATGGTGCCTTCTTCGCCCTGGGCGGCTATGCGATGGGCATGTACCTGATGCGGCAGATCGGCGAGCGCGGCGTGTATGGCCATCCGGAACTGCCGGATTTCATGGTGTTCCTGAATTGGCAGGAACTGCCTTGGTATTGGCTCGGCTTCGATCAGTTCTGGTTCGCCATGCTGATGGTGATGGCGGTGCCGGGGCTGCTCGCGTTCGTGTTCGGCTGGCTCGCCTTTCGCTCCCGCGTCAGCGGCGTGTATCTCTCCATCATGACCCAGGCGCTCACCTATGCCTTGATGCTGGCCTTCTTTCGCAACGAGATGGGCTTTGGCGGCAACAATGGCCTTACCGATTTCAAGGACATCCTTGGCATGAACCTGCAATCGGACGGCGTGCGGGCGGGGCTGTTCGTGGCTTCGGCGGCGGCCCTGGCGGGGACCTTTCTCCTCTGCCGCTTCATCGTTGGCTCGAAGCTTGGCCGCGTGGCGACGGCGGTGCGGGACTCCCAGGATCGAGTGCGCTTCATCGGCTATCGGGTGGAACGCTTTCAGGTGTGGATGTTCGTGGTTTCCGCGGTGTTGGCGGGCATTGCTGGGGCGCTCTATGTGCCACAGGTGGGGATCATCAACCCGAGCGAGTTCCATCCACTCAACTCGATTGAACTGGTGGTGTGGGTGGCGCTCGGTGGACGCGGCACGCTCTACGGCGCGGCGTTGGGGGCCGTGGTGGTGAACTACGCCAAGACCGTGCTCACCGGCGCCATGCCAGAGGTGTGGCTGTTCGCCTTGGGCGCGCTTTTCGTGGGCGTCACGCTGGCGTTGCCGGCAGGACTCGTGGGGCTTGCGCGGCGGTTTTCGTCGAAGCGAGACCCTCGCAAGGCGCAGCCGGAGGCAGCCGATGCCTGAAGCCGCGGACCAAGCCCCGGGACGCGGCGCCGGCGCGACCCCGGAAGCCCGCCGAGCGCAGTTTCTTGAGCGGGAACGGGTGTGGGACTTCCTGATCGAGCGCCCGAGCCGTGCGGAACTGGTGGACACCGACCACGGCTACATCCTCTACATCGAGGAACTCACCGTCAGCTTCGATGGCTTCAAGGCGCTCGACAAACTGACGCTCTACATCGAAACCGGCGAGCTGCGCTGCATCATCGGGCCCAACGGTGCCGGCAAGACGACGATGATGGATGTGATCACCGGCAAGACCCGACCGGACTACGGCTCGGTGTTCTACGGCCAGCGGCTGGACCTCACGCGGCTGCCGGAAGCCGAAATCGCCACCCTCGGTATCGGCCGCAAGTTCCAGAAGCCCACGGTGTTCGAGAGCCACACGCCCTATCAGAACTTGGAACTGGCGATGGCGGCGGACAAGCGGGTTTGGCCGACGTTGCTCCGGCGCCTCAGTGGCGAGGAGCGGGGCCGCATCGAGGAGGTGCTGAGCACGGTGGGCCTCGGTGCCCACGCGGCGCGTGGTGCAAGCGCCCTCGCCGGCGCTCTCTCCCACGGCGAGAAGCAGTGGCTGGAGATCGGCATGTTGCTGATGCAGAACCCCTTGGTGCTGTTGGTGGACGAGCCGGTTGCCGGCATGACGCGGCAGGAGTCCGAACTCACGGGCGAGCTGTTGGTGTCGCTCGCCGGCGAGCATTCCGTGATCGTGGTGGAGCACGACATGGATTTCGTCCGCTCCATCGCCCGGCAAGTGACGGTGCTGCACGAGGGGCGCGTGCTGGCGGAGGGCTCGTTCGACGCCGTGCAGGACGACGCCCGGGTGCGTGAGGTGTACCTCGGGGCTGCCGAGACCGAGGGGTCGTAGGACAAGCCATGCTGCAAGTTCGCGCCTTGAACCAGTCCTACGGCCAAAGCCGCACGCTGTGGGATGTGGACATGGACGTCGAAACCGGTGCCTGCGTCAGTCTCATCGGCCGCAACGGCGTCGGCAAGACCACGCTGCTCAAGTGCCTGATGGGCCTCTTGCCCATCGATTCCGGCGAGATGACCTTCGACGGCAAAGAACTCGGCCGCGAGGGCCCAGAGCGTCGCGCCAAGCTCGGCATCGGCTATGTGCCGCAGGGGCGGATGGTGTTCCCGCTCCTGACGGTGGCGGAGAATCTCGAAGCGGGGCTCGGCGCGCTGCCAAGGGATCGCCGCGCGGTGCCGGAGCTGGTCTACGAACTGTTCCCGGTCCTCGCCGACATGCGCACCCGCCGAGGCGGTGACCTGTCCGGAGGTCAACAGCAGCAACTGGCCATCGGCCGCGCCCTGGTGTTGGGACCCCGCCTCCTGATCCTCGACGAACCCACGGAGGGCATCCAACCCAACATCGTCACGCAAATCGGCGATGTGATCGTCCGCCTAAATCAAGAACTCGGCATGACCGTTTTGGTGGTGGAGCAAAAGCTCGCCTTCGTCCGCCAGGTGGCAACCCGCTTTTTCGTGATGACCAAGGGCGCCATAGTCGCCGGCGGCTCCTTGGGCGAGCTAACCGAAGACCTCATCCGCGAACACCTCTCGGTGTAGTCGTGCGAGGCATTTCGCGGTCGCGCATTGTGTTCCTCCCCTCCACGTGGGTGGTAATGCGGTGGCCCAGGCATTTGCTCCGATGAACGTGGGATGGGAGGCCAAGATCGCGCTGGTGTTCGGCGTTTGTGGTGGGCGCACGACTCTGGTGCGGCGTTACGGGCGAGGACCTCTGGCGGTGCAGAGGCCGTTTCATCCTGGCGACGGGGTTTGCCATTTGTATCTCTTGCATCCGCCTGGGGGGGTTGCCGGAGGCGACAGTCTCGATGTGCATGTGCATGCCCGCGACGGGGCGGCTGCGTTGGTTACGACTCCTGCCGCTGCCAAGGTGTACCGCACGCTGGGGGCATCGAGCAGGATGCGGCAGACGCTGGTCGTTGACGAGGGCGCTTCGCTTGAGTGGCTGCCGCAGGAGACCATCTTGTTTGGCGGCAGCGCCTGTCGCGTCCACACGGACGTGCAACTGGCCAAGGGGGCGCGGTTTGCCGGTTGGGAGGTGCTTGCGCTGGGCCGCGAGCACTTCGGAGATCACTACACGCAAGGCTCCTTTCGCCAGCGGATGCAGCTCCACATCGAGGGCGCGCTGTGTGTGCGCGAGTTGCAGGACTTCGCCGCCGGCGATCCGGCACTGACGGAGCGCTGGGGCTTGGCATCCCGCCGAGCGTTTGGCACGCTCTATGCTGCACCTGCGGATGAGGACGTGTTGGCGCGGGCGCGTCACGCGCTCGGGGAGGTGCCGGATTGCGTCGATGCGGGTGCAACGTTGCTCGATGGGGTCCTTGCCGTTCGCGCCGTGGGCAGTGCTGGGTCCGATGTGCGGACGGCGCTGGCGCGGGCTTGGTCGGGGCTCAGGCCCCTCGTCATTGGAGCGCAGCCGATGCACCCCCGCATCTGGGCAACCTGAGCGGCCAAGGATGACTTGCGCCGCCAAACCCCTCGCTGGCGCTCGGCGTCTGGCCCCAGCCCCCACCTACCTATGACCTTGCACCGTAGAATGACGCTGTCGCGCCATTTCTACGGCGCAAGCTCCTAGGAGGGAACTGCCGTGGAACTGACGCCGCGAGAGAAGGACAAGCTCTTGATCTTCGTCGCTGCCGAGCTCGCCGAGAAGCGGCGCGCCCGTGGCGTGAAGCTCAACTATCCCGAGTGCGTCGCCATCATCTCCGCGGCCATCATGGAAGGCGCCCGGGACGGTCGTTCCGTGGCCGACTTGATGGGCGCTGGCGCCGAGATCATCCGCCGTGACGAGGTCATGGAAGGCATCGCAGAGATGCTCCCGGAAGTGCAGGTGGAGGCCACCTTCCCAGACGGCACCAAGCTCGTGACCGTCCACAACCCCATTCCTTGAGCGAGGGAGGCAGCCGCGATGGTTCCCGGCGAGAATCTGATCGAAGAAGGCGAAATCTCCCTCAACGAGGGCCGGCCAAGGCGTGAACTCGCCGTCGCAAACACCGGCGACCGCCCCGTGCAAGTCGGCTCGCACTACCACTTCGCCGAAGTGAACGAAGCCCTCGCCTTCGACCGCGAATCCGCCCACGGCCATCGTCTCGACATCCCCGCCGGCACCGCTGTCCGCTTCGAACCAGGCCAATCCCGCACTGTGCATCTGGTGCCGGTCGGCGGCGGGCGGCGAATCTTCGGCTTCCAAGCCAAGGTCATGGGCCCGTTGGAGACGGGCGCATGAGCACGATCACCCGCACCGCCTATGCCGAGATGTTTGGTCCCACCGTCGGCGACCGCGTGCGCCTCGGCGACACCGAACTCGTCGTCGAGGTCGAACAAGACCACGCCACCTACGGCGAGGAGGTCAAGTTCGGCGGCGGCAAGGTGATCCGCGACGGCATGGGGCAGAGCCAGCTACCCCGCGCCCAAACCGTCGATACGGTCATCACCAACGCCCTCATCATCGACCATTGGGGCATCGTCAAGGCCGATGTCGGCATTCGCGACGGCCGCATCCACGCCATCGGCAAGGCCGGCAACCCGGACACCCAGCCCGGCGTCACCATTGCCATCGGCCCGGGCACCGAAGCCATCGCTGGAGAAGGCAAGATTCTCACCGCTGGCGGCATCGATGCCCACATCCACTTCATCTGCCCGCAGCAGGTCGAGGAGGCGCTGATGTCCGGCGTCACCACCATGCTCGGCGGCGGCACGGGCCCTGCGACCGGCACCAACGCCACCACCTGCACGCCGGGGCCGTGGCACATCGCCCGCATGTTGCAGGCGGCGGACGCCTTCCCGATGAACCTCGGCTTCCTCGGCAAGGGCAATGCCAGCTTGCCCGGGGCGCTGGAGGAACAGGTCGCGGCCGGCGCCATGGGTCTCAAGCTGCACGAGGACTGGGGCACCACCCCCGCCGCCATCGACAACTGCCTGAACGTGGCAGAGGCGGCCGATGTGCAGGTGGCGATTCACACCGACACGCTGAACGAATCCGGTTTCGTCGAAGCCACCCTGGCCGCCTTCAAGGGCCGCTCCATCCACACCTTCCACACCGAAGGCGCCGGCGGCGGCCACGCACCGGACATCATCCGCGCCTGCGGCCTCGGCAACGTCTTGCCTTCCTCCACGAACCCCACGAGGCCCTACACCGTCAACACGGTGGACGAGCATCTCGACATGCTGATGGTCTGCCACCACCTCGATCCGTCCATTGCGGAAGACGTGGCGTTTGCGGAATCGCGCATCCGGCGCGAAACCATCGCCGCCGAGGACATCCTGCACGACTTGGGTGCCTTCTCCATGATCGCCTCGGATTCGCAGGCGATGGGGCGCGTCGGCGAGGTGATCTGCCGCACCTGGCAGACGGCGCACAAGATGAAGGTGCAACGGGGCCCGCTCGCAGAGGACTCGGACCGGAATGACAACCAGCGGGTGAAGCGCTACATCGCCAAATACACGATCAATCCGGCGCTGGCGCACGGCATGGCTGCCGAGGTGGGATCGGTGGAGCCGGGCAAGCTCGCGGACCTCGTGCTGTGGAATCCGGCATTCTTCGGCGTGAAGCCGGCCATGATCCTGAAGGGCGGGATGATTGCGGCGGCGCCGATGGGGGATCCGAACGCCTCGATTCCGACGCCGCAGCCGGTTCACTATCGGCCGATGTTTGGTGCGTTTGGCGGGGCAATCGGTGCGACTTCGGTGACGTTCGTGTCCGGTCAGGCGCAGGATGAGGGTGTGGCGGATGCCTTGGGGCTTGCCAAGCGGACGGTGCCGGTGAGCGGCGTGCGCTCGGTGATGAAGCAGCACATGGTGCACAACGGCAAGACGCCAACCGTGGAAGTGGACCCCGAAACCTACGAGGTGCGCGCCGACGGCGAACTCCTCACCTGCGAGCCGGCCGAAGTGCTGCCGCTGGCGCAGCGCTACTTCCTGTTCTGACCGGCACTGGCGTGGAGGTCTTCACCCGGCTGGTTTCCTCGGAGTCGAAGGCAGCCCAGAGCCGCGTGCACCTCACATGGGAACGGCGCCAGAAACTGCGTCAGCGCGTGCGGCTGGATTCCGGGGAGGAGGTGGCACTGCTACTGCCCCGAGGAACCGCGCTCCAAAGCGGCCAACAGATTGCGTCGGACACAGGGCGCATCGTCGAGATCGTTGCCGAGCCAGAACCGGTGTCCACCGTACGCTCCGACAACGCCAAGCACCTGGCCCGCGCCGCCTATCACCTCGGCAACCGCCACACGCCCGTGCAGGTCGGCATAGGTTGGCTCCGCTACCAAGCCGACCATGTATTGGACGCTATGGTCCGCGGATTGGGGATCGAACCCCTCCGCGAACAGGCCCCCTTCGAGCCAGAACCCGGCGCCTACACCCATTCCCATCCCGAAAGCCAATCAAACTCGTGATGGACGCCAAGGCACCCATCCGGCAGCACCCGATCCGCGTCGGGCCTTCGGACACAAGGCAATACCTTCCTTCCTGCGTGCCCGCCAGGGGGAAACATGATCGGCGACGCCCCACCGGAGGAAAGGCATTCTGCCTTCCCTGCGCACCGGCAAGCGCGCGCCAAGGGCGTTGGAAGAAGGGCGCCTATCGGCGCCTAGGGAAGGCAGAATGCCTTCCCTCCAGGTGCGCACGAGGGAGCACATGATCCACACGCGGCTTTGGCAGTTGATGAGTCCCTCGCTCCCTGTCGGGGCATACCAGCACTCCCAAGGCCTGGAGCAGGCGGTGGCGCGGGGGTGGATTGCAGACGCTGACGCGGCCCGGCGGTGGGTCGAAGGTGTGCTTCGCCATGTGATCGCGCATGTGGACATTCCGGTAGCGATCCGCGCACGGGATGCGTGGGCGACCGGGGACGCAGCCGCCGTGGTGCACTGGAACCGAATCTGCTACGCCTGTCGCGAAACGGCGCAGGGGCGCCGGGAAGAAACCGACATGGGCTCGGCACTGATGCGGCTTCTGCGTGGCCTCGATGAGCCAACGCCTTCGCGGCCGCTCGGCTTCGTCGCCGCCTTCGGCGTTGCAGGTGCCAATGCTGGGCTGGCGTCAAAGGAAGTGGCTGCTGGCCTCGCTTGGGCTTGGTGCGAAAACCAGACGCTCGCGGCGGTGAAGCTGGCGCGTCTTGGCCACATTGCCGGGCAGCGAATCCTGCGCCAGGTTGGGGGAACCCTGGAGGAGGTGGTATCCGCCGGATTGAAGGTCACCGACGACGACATCGGGCGCAGCGCACCGTATCTTGCGCTCGCCGGCGCTTGGCACGAGACCCAGCCGGCGCGCCTGTATCGTTCCTGACAGCCTGGCGGACTTCGGACGGCCTAAGCCGGGCGAACGCCGACAGGGCGACAGGACGGCTTGGGTTGGGGCAAGAAGCGTTGTCCGAAGGCAACGGTTCTTGTGGCGTGAAGCGAAAGGAAGGAGATTCGCATGAAAGAGGTTCTGCGGCTCGGCATCGCTGGCCCAGTGGGCGCCGGCAAGACGACGCTGGTGGAGTCGCTCTGCCGCAGCCTGGCCGGGCGCTTCGAGATGGCCGTGGTCACCAACGACATCTATACGCAAGAGGATGCCGACATCCTGCTCCGCTCCCAGGCGCTGCCGGCGGAGCGCATCATTGGCGTCGAAACCGGCGGCTGCCCGCACACGGCGATCCGTGAGGACCCCTCCATGAACATCGCCGCCATCGACGATCTGGTAGAGCGGTTCCCGGAGCTTGACCTCGTGGTCATCGAAAGTGGCGGCGACAACTTGGCAGCGACCTTCAGCCCGGAACTCGTGGACCTCGCCATCTACGTCATCGACGTTGCCGGCGGCGAGAAGGTCCCCCGCAAAGGCGGCCCCGGCATCACCCGCTCCGACCTTCTGGTCATCAACAAGACCGACCTCGCCCCCCACGTGGGCGCGGACCTCACCCGGATGGATGCTGATACGCGCCGCCAGCGAGGCGACGCGCCTTGGGTCTTCACCAATCTCAAGATCGGCGATGGGCTAGAGCAGATTGCGGACTTTGTCGTGAAAGCGGGGTTGCTCGAGGTCGCGTAAAACCCGACGGAGGGGGCTTTCCCGCCGCCAACGCCCCGAAGGCCGCCCCCACCATTCAGACCCGTGACTCTCGCTTGAAGATACCGATGATGGCGCCGGCAACCAGGCTCGTGACGACAGTGCCTACAGCGCCTGCGAATGCCTGGCCGATGGCGGTCGACTCCTCCAGATTCTGCACCTGCTGTTCGATCATCTCCGGTGCAAGGCCCGCATTCGCCAGCGCGTGTTCCGCCGCCGCCGCACTTTCCGCGAGGTAGTGCGGGAACACGACGCCAAGGGTCAGCCAGCTCACGACGAACACGATCGCCGCCGCGACCGCGCCGAGAACGAGGCTGTTCACCAGTTGCCCCACCCAAGTGGCCTCGGCGGCTGTTTCCTTCAATCCCAGGAAGACGATCACGATGGTCACCACAGTAGCTACCAGGGGGAACACGATCGCCATCACGCTCATTTGCGGACCCATCGCCACCGTGACGAAGCTTATGAGGGCGGCGACCACGCCGAGAATCAAGCCGTATTTGACCGGTACGTTCACTTGTACGCTCCATGAGTTGCTCTCGGTGTGGATCGTAGCAGCGAAGCAGGGGCGTTGGCCCGCCTGGCGGAGCGCCGCCACATGGCGACCGCGATAGCGTTATTCTGCGGGCGTCTTGGGGTAGGGAGTCGGGAATGCTCGGCATGAAATCACTTCTTCCGTCCGCGTTTGTCGCCGTCGGGATGGTTGCCGCAACGGCTGGCGGCGATGGTGAAGACGATCACGGGGACACGTACCTGTCGTCCACCCGGCTCACCTATGGGGTGACCACCGAAGCCGAGCTGGGTGCCGGTGACACGGATGTGTTTCGGATCGACCTGCAAGGGCGCGCCGACATCGACGTGCGTGGCAGCGGCCAGCTCGACACCGTCGGTGCGCTGCTCGACAGCGAAGGTGTCGTCCTTGCTGAAGACGACGACAGCGGCGCGGGCTTCAACTTCCGCTTCCAAGAGACACTGGACGGCGGTGTGTACTACGTCCGGGTGTCGAGCGACATGGGGGACACCGGCGTTCACAAGATCACGGCCTACATCGTCCGCGCGGACGACAACGGCGACACTTCCGGCAACTCCACGGTGCTGCCGCTTGGGGTTCGGGCCACAGCTCGAATCGAGCCGGCGACTGACCGCGACGTGTTCCGCGTCGAAGTCGCTGAAGCCGGCCAGCTGCGCATTGCAACGGAAGGACCCACCAACACCATGGGCGAGTTGCGCGACAGCACCGATGCGGTTCTCGAGTCCGCAGACGCCGGTGGTGACCGGGGCAACTTCAGCATCGTTCACTCGGTGGCGCCGGGCGTCTACTACATGCACGTGACGGCGGATGCCGTGGGCACCTACTTCGCGCTTGCGGAAATGGGCGAGTTCGAGGATGTGGACGACGACCATCACGCAGAAGACGACCACCACGAGCCGGAGGAACCCACTGAGTCGGCGGCGACCACCCTTTTCCGTGAGTCGGTCTCGACGCCCATCGTTCAGGGAAGATGCATCAACTGCCATGTGCAGGGTGGCACTGCGCCGAACGGTGGCGCCCACCTCGTTTTCGTGCGGGCGACGGATGCGGACCACATCGAAAAGAATGTAAGCGCCTTCCGCGACTTCCTCGATCACCACGAAGACGCGTCCTACGTGCTCACCAAGGCAACGGGCGGTGCCGGCCACGGCGGCGGTGCGCAACTGACCACAGGCTCGACCGACTACCAGAACCTCGCGAGCTTCCTTGAGTTGCTCGAGGACGAGGGCTAGAAAGGCAAGCGTGGCAGGATGGCCGCAGCCTGGTTCGACCAACGACAACGAGGAACGCGCTGGAGGGAGAGGCCTACCGCCCACCGGTGGTGTTGAGGGTACGTTTGCCGTTGGTTTCAAAAAAATTAAGAGTTGTAACGAGAAAAACTTGAAAAAATGAAAAACGGGCGTATGTTGTGGTCATCCGTACGAGTCGGGAGAACGAGCAACATGCGCGAGGAAATCAACCGAATCCTCAAGTTGGTGGAGTCAGGCGAGCTCACGGGCGAACAGGCCGCGCAGATGATCGAGGCCATCACCGGAGCCGCCGAGGCCCGCGCTCATGCTGGCCAGCCGTGGCCGCGCGAGCGTCGCGATCAAGGAGACAGCCGCGAGCGTCGACGTCGTGGCGGCCAGCGTCGGCACGGCCACGATCGCCGGGACCATGGTCGCCATCGCCGCCGAGGTTTTGGCGACTTCGGCGACCTCGGCATCGACATCGAAGCAGCGGTGAATCTCGGCGCCGACGCCATGCGCCGCGCCTGGGGCGATGCCATGCGCGGCGGTTCCGTCAGTGGCTGGGGTGCGAGCAACTCCATCATGTTCTCCAAGTGCGACGCCCCCGAAGGCAAGGACTTTCGCGTCGAGGACAACCAGCTCGTCGTCTCGCAAGTGATGGAACTGCGTCTGGACGACTGTGAATTTCGTGGCAACCAACTCAATGCTGCCGGGATTCGCAGTGCCGACCTTCGTGGCACCGAGTTCGCCGACAACGGCCTGCGCGGTTCCTCGCTCAAGGAAGTCCGCGCCGAAGGCTCGCGCATCTTGGCCAACCAGCTCAACGGGGTGCAGATTGCCAAGTTCACGTTGGCGGATGCCGCGTTCCGTCGCAACTCCATGAATGCGACGCAGTGCAAGGACCTGGGGTTGGCCGACGCCCGAATCCGGTCGTCGCAATTCAACGCCGCGCGGCTGCGCTCGGTGATGCTGAAGGGCGAAACCAGCGTGAAGGCGTGCGAGTTCTCCGCCGTGCGGGGGCGGGACTGGGTGCTCGATGCGGCGCGGCTCGACGAGGTGAAGTTCAAGGGCATCTCGGCCACGGGCCTGATTGTCACCCGAGCGCGGCTCACGAAATGCACGTGGATGGGGAACTGGGCCGGGTCGGTGGAGGCATCGATGATGGGTCGCAGCATGGACGCAGCCAGCCAAGCCCACATCCGCGACCTCACCCTGGAGGACGTGGAACTTGAAGATTGCGAATTCGTCGACTGTCGCTTCGACCGCACCGCGATCCGAGGCGTGAAGGCGAAGGGGTTGCGCTTCGACGATGTGGACTTCTCCGGCCTCACCATCACCAGCAAGGACCAGTTCGCGAGACTGGCCAATGCCCACGCCGCCTGAAACGGAACCGCCCGCGGACCCGCGCTGCCCGGCCTGCGGCGGCCGGCTGTACTCCCGCGAACTCGAATGCGTGGACTGCGGCCTGCACCTGCAGGCAAGCTATCCCCGCAACGAGTTCGCTCGCCTGGACGACGACGCCTTGCACCTGCTGCGCATTTTCGTCGCCTGCGAAGGCCGCATTCGGGACATGGAAAGAGCCTTGGGCGTCAGCTACCCAACGGTGAAATCGCGCCTGAAGGGCCTGCGTGAAACGCTGGGATTCGACGCCGAAAGGGCTCTGGCCGAGCAGGTGGAGCCGACCGCAGCGAAAGCACCAAAGCCACAGACCGCCGCAGACACCATCGGACGCCTAGAACGGGGCGAAATCGACTTCGACGAAGCCATGCGCCGCCTGAAGGGCTAGCACAAGGAACTGACACCGGGGCGTCCGGAAACGGGGCCCAGTGGCGCGCGGGAGTCTCGCCCGCGCACGCGCCGCAAGGCGCGCAAGGGAAGACGTCCACGAACTCCCCAGAAGCAGCCCATTGCGAGCCAGCGCCGTCTCCTACGGAGCAAGTCCCCTAGCCTTCGTCGGGCGCGGATGTTGCGGTATCGGCGAGCAAAGCCAGGAAGGCGTCGCCATAGCGTTCGAGTTTCGCCTTGCCGATGCCGTGCAAGGCCAGCATTTGGGCGTGGTTTTTGGGCTTGGCCTGGATCAGCGCCTTCAGCGTTGCGTCGTGGAAGACCACGTAGGGAGGCACGCCGGTTTCATCGGCCAGTTGCTTGCGCAGGGCACGCATGGCTTCCCACAGGGGCTGGTCGCTGGCGGTGATTTCGGCATCGTCGGGGGGCGACTTGCGGCTGTGTTCGGGCTTTGGCGTTCTCACCTCGTCTCGAAGCTCAAGCGCCACCTCGCCGCGCAGCAGCGGCCGCGCCGCGGATTCCAGCACCAAGGCGCCGTAGCGATGGGCGTCGGCGCGAACGTAGCCTTGCACTAGAAGCTGGCGCAACACGGAGCGCCATTGGCCGTCGGTTAGTTCTTCGCCGATGCCGTAGGTGGAGAGAGCCGCGTGGCGATGCTGTTCGATCTTGGCGGTTTGCTTGCCGCGCAGCACGTCAATGACATGCGCGGCGCCAAAACGCTGGCCGGTTCGCACTATGCAGGAGAGCAGCTTCTGCGCCGCCACGGTGCCATCCCAGGTACGCGGGGGATTGATGCAGATGTCGCAGTTGCCGCATGGGGCGGGATAGTCCTCGCCGAAGTGCGCCAGCAGCGCGGCTCGGCGACAGGCAGTGACTTCGCACCAGGCGAGGAGCTTGTCGAGCTTGGCGCGTTCGATGCGTTTCTGATCCTCGCCGGCCTCCGACTCGTCCAGCATCTGGCGCAGCCGCACGACGTCCTGCAAGCCGTAGATCATCCACGCCTCGGCCGCTGCCCCGTCGCGGCCGGCACGCCCGGTTTCCTGGTAATACGCCTCGATGCTCTTCGGCAGGTCCACGTGGGCGACGAAGCGGACGTCCGGCTTGTCGATGCCCATGCCGAAGGCGATGGTGGCAACCACCACCACGCCGTCGTCGCGCAGGAAGCGCGCCTGATTGACTGCCCGCACGTGACCCGGCAGGCCGGCATGGTAGGGCAGGGCATCGTGGCCGGCCTCGCACAGCGCTTCGGCGGTGGACTCCACCTTGCGCCGTGACAGGCAATAGACGATTCCGGCCTCGCCACGATGATCTTCGAGAAACGCGGCAAGCTGGCCTCCAGCGCGATTCTTGGCCTGCACCGTATAGCGGATGTTGGGGCGGTCGAAGCCGTGGATGAACGGGACCGGGCGACGCAGCGCCAGGCGCGCTACGATCTCTGCCCGGGTGCGTTCGTCGGCGGTAGCGGTGAGGGCCATGCGTGGGATGCCGGGGAACGCTTCGGCCAGCACGTTCAGGCCCAAGTAATCCTGGCGGAAGTCGTGACCCCATTGCGACACGCAGTGCGCCTCGTCGATGGCGATGAGCGTGACCTTCACGCCGCGCAGGAACCCGAGCGTTTCTGCCTGGAGCAGCCGTTCCGGAGCGAGATAGACCAGGTCGAGTTGGTCCTGACTGAGAGCTGCGTGAATCTCCTGCTGCTCCCAGTAGTCGAGCGTGGAGTTCAGAAACGCAGCCTTCACCCCGAGCTGACGCAAAGCCGATACCTGGTCCTGCATCAGCGCGATGAGCGGCGAGATGACGATGCCAACACCTTCCATCGCCATCGCCGGCAGTTGATAGCACAGCGACTTGCCGCCTCCGGTGGGCATCAGCACGAGCGCGTCGCGCCCCTCGAACGCCGTCTGGATCACGGCTTCCTGGCCGGCGCGGAAGTCGGAGTAGCCATACACGTCGCGCAGCAGTTGCCGCGCGCGAGCCATCGGCGCGGTGTGGGTGCCGGGCGCGGTCGCAAGCAGCGTTGCTTGAGGGGATTCCATGCACGGCATTGTATTTGGGGCAGGCGACGCAGCCAGCGCCGTCATGGGTCTCATGCCCCCTTTCCGTTCGAAGAACGTCGCCGGCGTATAGTCCTCCCATGACAGCCAACGAGAGCGACGCCCTCGCCGGAATCCCACGCCAACTGCGCGACGACGTTCGCCTTTTGGGCGACATTCTTGGTCGCGTCATCGGTCACCATCGGGGCACCGAATTCGTCGATCTGATCGAGGACATCCGCGCCCTGGCGAAAGCTGCGCGGCGCGGCTCGGAGGCGGACTGGGAGCGGCTTAGCCACCGTTTGGCCGACATTCCCGAAGAGCTGCTCCCCGACATCGCTCGCGCCTTCAATCAGTTCCTCAACCTCGCCAACATCGCCGAGCAATGTCACGCGGCGCCGGCACCGCCGTGGCCAGCGGTTTCCGCCGAGGACCTGACCGGCGTTAGGGTCGAGCTCGTGCTGACGGCGCACCCCACGGAAGTGCTGCGGCGCACCCTGATCCAGAAATACGACGCGATCGGCGCCGAACTGGCCGCGCGCGAACGCCTCAGCGACGGCGAACGTCGCGAATCGGACGAGCGCCTGGAACGACTCATCAGCGAGGCGTGGCACACCGACGAAATACGTCGTGAACGCCCTTCGCCGGAAGAGGAGGCTCGCTGGGGCTTCGCCGTGATCGAGAACTCGCTCTGGGATGCGGTGCCGAAAGCCATGCGAGACCTCGACGCAGCGTTGCCGCAACCACTGCCGGTGGACACGATGCCGTTCACGTTCGCGTCGTGGATGGGCGGCGATCGTGACGGCAATCCTGGCGTTACCGCGGCAGTCACCCGAAGCGTCCTGCGCCGAGCGCGCTGGACCTCCGCAGACCTGCTGCTGCGAGATGTCAACGCCCTAAGCGCGTCGCTTTCCATGACGGCTTGCACCGAGGAGCTGCGGGCTGCAGCCGGCGGCGAGTTCGAACCCTATCGTGCCGTCCTGCACGGCTTGCGCGACCGCCTGCTTGCGACACGCGCCTGGGCGGAGACCAACGAACCACCGCCCGCAGACGCCATCCTGCACGACCGCGACGTGCTCGCGCCCTTGCTGCTGTGCCATCGCTCGCTGGTGGCTTGCGGCATGGAGCGCATCGCCGCCGGCCCGTTGCTGGACACGCTGCGCCGGGTGTATTGCTTCGGGGTCTGCCTTGCGTGGCTCGACATCCGCCAACATGCCGAGCGTCATGAGGCGGTGCTCGACGAGGTGACGCGCTATCTGCGAGTTGCCGGTGAGGACGGCGCAAGCGGCTATGCGGACTGGGACGAATCGCGTCGCGTCGCCTGGCTGCTCGAGGAGCTGCAGAGCCGCCGGCCCCTGTTTCCGCGGGAATGGCCCGTGAGCGAGGAAGCGCGGGAGGTGCTCGACACCTGCCGTGTGGTGGCGGAGAACAACGCCGTTGGCATCGCCACCTATGTCATCTCGATGGCCACCGCGCCAAGCGACGTGCTCGCGGTGGCACTCCTGCTGCGCGAGTCTGGTCTTGACCGCAACCTTCCCATCGCGCCCTTGTTCGAGACCTTGGACGACCTCAACGGCGCCGCCAGCACGCTCGATGCCTTGCTGTCGCTGCCCTGGTACCGCGCCTATGTGGGCAACTCGGTGCAGGTGATGATCGGCTACTCGGACTCCGCCAAGGACGCTGGCCAGCTAGCCGCCGCATGGGCGCAATACCGAGCGCAGGAAGCTATTGCCGAAGTGGCCGCGCGGCATGGCGTTCGACTGACGCTGTTCCACGGCCGGGGCGGCGCAATCGGTCGCGGTGGAGGCCCGTCGGGCCAGGCGATTGCATCGCAGCCGCCCGGTTCCATGTCTGGATCGCTGCGGGTGACAGAGCAGGGCGAGATGATCCGCTTCAAGCTCGGCGCGCCCCAGATCGCGCGGGCGACGCTGTCGATCTATCTGCAATCCACGCTGCGGGCGACGGTAGCGCCGCCGCCAGCGCCCGTGGCCGAGCAGCGTTCAGCGATGACGGAGCTGGCGGACGCGTGCCTCGCTTCCTATCGGGGCACGGTGCGCAACTCCGAGTTCGTCGAGCTGTTCCACGCCATCACACCCGAAGGGGAACTCGCGGATCTCTCGCTCGGCAGCCGTCCTGCTCGCCGTGCCGAAGGAGGCATGCCAGCCAAGGCCGACGACCTCGACCGTCTCCGCGCCATTCCTTGGGTGTTCGCCTGGACACAGATTCGCCTGATGCTGCCGCCGTGGCTCGGCGCCGACGAGGCGGTGCGGTGGCTGCGGGCCAACCCATCGGCCTACGAGACGCTGCGCAGCTGGCCATTCTTCGCCATGCAGTTCGACATGCTGGCGATGGTGCTGGCGAAGGCAGACACCACACTCGCGCGCTACTACGCCCGCCGCTTGGCGGACGCGCCACAGCAACGCATGACCGAGGCCCTCATCGCCCGACTCGAATCACTCCGCCAGACCCTGCCGCAACTGGACGGAAGCGGCACGTTGCTCGCGAACGACCCCGCCATGCGCGACTCCATCACGGTCCGCAACACCTACCTCGACCCACTCCACCTGCTGCAGGCAGAGCTCATGGCCCGCCGCCGCACCGGCAACGACGCCGAAGCCGTCAGGCAGGCACTCAACGTGACCATGGCCGGCATTGCGAGCGGCTTGCGCAACACGGGGTAATTGAAGCCTTGGAGGGAGGGACTCTGCCTTTTCCCTCCGAAGGCGTTCAGTAGCCGGACGGGGCGTCGAACAGATCGTCCACCGAAACTTGAAGATCCGGAACGAACGATGAGACGGCATCTGTGTCGCGGGCGAAAGCGCCTGCTTCTGCATACTCGCCGCCGGCAAGGGTCAGCACTGTCACAGTTCGTAGCGCGGATCCACGATCCAATATTCGGGAATCCCGGCTTCGGCGTAGTCGAGTCGCTTGTCCACGAGATCGCGCTTGGCGCCGCCAGGGCTGACGACCTCAACGAAGAGGTCCGCACCATCCAGATAGGTGCCTTCAAGTCTGGGATCGTTGGCGTTGCGCCAGAAAATCAAGTCCGGCTCTCGATAGTTGCGCTCCCGGATGCGCAAGGGGACTGGCGAGAAAACCACCATGCCTCCTGCGTCGGCAATGTGCCGGCGGAATGCCTCGAAGAGCCAGCCGAGCATGTGTTGATGTGCAATCGTCGGTGGCGGCAAAACTTCAACGACCCCATCCGTCATCTCCACCAAGCGCCTGACGCTTTCCGCCAGCGTCAGGTACGCCTCATCGTCCCACTTGCCCGGCAGGCGGTACGGGACGTCCATGAGGGGGAGAGAACAGATGTCTTCCTGCACTTCCGCAAGCGCGGTAGGCGCAGCGCTCATATGGGTCGCTCCGATGTCAGCCACACAGATAGTATCCCGCCGCGCCCCCACTGTGCCCCGAATAGCCGCGCCCTTGCGGCTGCGCCAACGCGCACTTGCCGAAAACAAGCCTCCCGACACGCCAATAGACGAGCCTTCCCGACACACACGCTCCAACCTGCCGAACGGATGGCGTGCGGCGCTACCCAAGCGAGTTGCGGGCGCTCGGGAAGTGTTCGATTCCGAGCTCGGCGCGGACGTTGCGGCCGAGTTCGGCCTGCATGTCGTCTATCGGGATGCCGATGGCGTCGGCGATTCGCACCATGCGTTGGAAGTTCGCGGCGACGCCGGCCGCGTCCACCAAGGCGGCGGCGCCGGCGGCCTCGAGGAGTTCCGTTCGGCGTTGCGGCAGGTCTTGCGAACGCATTGCTACCGCTTCGGCGAAGCGCATCAGCTGTGCGCCAAACTCGATGCCGACGGCGGCGCTGCCGGCGTCACCGTTGATCGCTTGAAGATCGACTTCGGACGAGGTCACCTCTGCGCTCACACGGAGCATCGTCGCGTGAGAGCTGGTTCAGTAGAAACACTCGTTCACGGCCGAGACGCGACCGGCGATGAGTTCCATCTGCATCCGGGTGAGGGAGCGCGCCTCGTCCTTGACGAAGTTCTGCATTCCGGCGAAGGAGAGGTATTGCGCGGAGGCGATCGCCCGCCAGTCGCGCAAGGCCTCGGGTACGAGGCTCAGTGCCCGCACGACATTGGCGGTGCGCCCGGGCGGCCACAGGTCCGCTTCCTCCCCGACCGCGCCGTCCGGCGGCACGGTGGGGACATAGCCGATGTCCTCGCTCAGCATTGCGGGTTGGTAGCGGCTGATTTCGCCCGTTTGCGGCGTGGGCAAGGGTTCGAGATCAAGGCCGAGGGCGCGGTGGAACTCGTCGATGCTGAAGACCGCCACCACGATGCCCACGAGTTCCACGTAAGCCGGCTTGGTGAGGCCTGAAGCCGCGTTGTCTTCGACATAGCTGCGCGTGATGCGGCCCTGGTCGGTGACGACGCGATGGACTGCATCCACGACCACCTCCGGCAGTTCGCCGTCGTGGTCGTGCGTGCCCTGCACGGCGTTGGGTGACAGCGCAGCCTTGCGGGCGATGCAGAGGCGGCAGTCCAGGGCGCCCCGTGACGCCTTGGCGATGGCGACCCGTTCCTTGCCGCTCCACCAGCTTCCGGGTCCGGCTAGCCGTTGCCAGAAGGCGCGGTGCTCGTGGCCGATGTCGTCGCGGATCGGGTATGGGGCGTCGTCGCGGTAGTGGAAGGCGGTCATCGTGGTTGCCAGCCGTAGATTCGCGTCAGGCTGCCGCCCATGAGCGCCGCACGGTCGGATTCCGAGAGGCGGCCAGTGACTCGGAATGCCTCCACGGCGTGCTCTGGCGAGACGACGTTGACGGCGCGGGTCCAGTCGGTGCCCCAAAGGCAGCGTTCGATGCCGAAGGCATCGAACACGCGTGCGAGCGGATCCCAGATGTCCGGGAACGGGAACGGTTCGCGCGCGAGGGTGCAGGCACCAGACACCTTGATGGCCACATGGTCGAACCGGGCCAGCGCCAGCACGTCATCGAGGTCCGCGAAGGGCTCGTCCGGCGGCGGCGGTGCGAACGGTTGCCTGAGGGCGAGGTGGTCCACGACGAGATGGGTATTCGGGTGGCTTGCGGCGGCTTCGGCAAACGCGGCGAGATTGCCCCAGCAGAGCACGTTCACCGGCAGGCCGAGACTCGCGCCAGCGGCGAAGATGCGGTCGATTCCGTCGCGGGAAGGAGCCGGTGCCGGCGCACCCATCATGAGCCGGGCGCCCACGACGCCGGGCTGGCGCGCCCACTCGGCCATTTCCTCCGCGACATCGGGGGACTCGGGGTCGAACGGCTTGATGAGCCCGAAGCGCGTTGGGTGTTTCGCTCCCACTTCCTGCGTGTAACTCGCGTCGTAGCGATACATGGCCCAGGGAGAAACCAGCAACGCACCGTCCACACCGAGCTGGTCCATGGTGGCGACCATTTGGTCTCCGGTGGCTTCTTCCGGACCGGCAAGCGTGCCTGCCCACGGGCGCTCGGGGCGGTTGCGTTCGTAGCAATGCACCTGCGAGTCGATCACGGGCGTCGCGTCAGGCATGGTTCGGTCCAACGAAGATGGCTTCGATCGTGGAAGTCTAATCCTTGGAAGGGATGACGACGCAACTGTGCGCCTTGGAGCGAGGACAAGCAGCCCTCGCCGCTACACAGCGAACAAGGCCGTCTTCCCGCTACCGACAGCGCCCGTCTCGCGGGAAGAGGCTGGTTGCATCTTCGGGACCTTGGCTTTCTTCGCCTTCGGCGGGAGGAGCGTGGAAGGCCCTCGCTTCGAGTGGCTTGCGGGACCGCGCCATCCGGCCGATACGTTGGTGTTGACTCGGCTTCGAGGTGAGCCCTCGTTGGGGTTGGACGGTTTGTTTCATGCAGGTGGTATGGTTGCCGCTCGCCATCAGTTGGAGCGAGTCATGGCCGAAGCAGCCGTTGTCGCCGAAGCGCCCACCGCGGCCCAGCACGCCGCTTCGATGGCCCAGTACATGCGCGATGGGGAGCGGCGGGCGCAGGCGATCGGCAATCGCGGGCCGGTTCGGTTTGCTTCTGGCAACGTGCTCGCGGACGAGATTCTCCATGCCTATTGGGAGCATGGGTTCTACGTCTTCGAGAATGTCATCGAGGCCGAGGAACTCGAGGAGCTGCGTGCCGCGATGGCGGAAATGCTCTCCCGCGCGCCGGTTGCCAAGGGTGCGGAAATGGATGCATCCGGCCGCCCAGCGCTCGGCAGCGAGTTCAAGCGCCCCACTTTCACTTGGGTGCGGCCCTTGAGCGATCCGGTCGGCGGCACGGAACTCGTGGGCGGGCGCCATCCGTCGAAGATGGTGGAGCCGAAGCCGCGGGAGGATGCGCCCAAGGAAGTGCTGCATCTCGTGTATGGCATGTGCCAGACGATGGACGCGGGCCTGCGCCTGTACGGGCACCCGCAGCTGCTCGCCATTGCCGAGAACATCAACGGCGCGGACTTCACCCCATTCAACGACGCCATCTTCGTCAAGCAACCGGGTCTCGGTGGCTCGGTGGCTTGGCATCAGGACGGCCTTACGCACTGGAACTCGCCGGATTGGAACGAAGGCATCCACGGCTTCAACTTCCAGGTGCAGCTCTATCCCACGACGCCCGGCAACTGCCTGTGGGTGGTGCCCGGCACGCACAAGCGGGGCAAGCTCGACATCAAGGCGATGGTGAAGGCCAACGGCGGCTCCGAGCGCCTGCCGGATGCCGTGCCGCTCACCTGCCAGCCAGGTGACGTGACGATGGTCAATCGCCAGATGCTGCATTGCTCGTTTGCCAACACTTCGCCCGACCTTCGCATCTCCATGACGTTCGGGTTCCATCGTCGCGCCTCGGTGGTGGGCGCCCGCAGCGTGCTCGGCGCCAACGATGGCGAGCTTTACGACGAACAGCGCGTCTTCGACCGCAGCGCCGTCATTGCCGTCGCCATCGACGCCCGTCGGCAGCGCTTTCCGGACGAGGAGTCCTATGTATATCAGCCTTTCGTGGGCCTGGAGGACGACTTCCGCTGGAGCCCGGACACCTACGAGCGGGTGATTCGCGATTACAACCTGAAAGACCTGGGGATTTAGGGCAAGTGGCCATCGACCTGTACACGGCCGCCACGCCAAACGGCTGGAAGGTCACTGTGATGGTGGAGGAGCTTAGGGAGGCGGGAGCCGACCTGCCCGAGGTCAGGTTGCACACCGTGAGCCTAGGCGGCGATCAGTTCACGCCGGAGTTCATGGCCATCTGTCCGAACCAAAAGATTCCGGCGATGGTGCACGACGGCCGCGCCATCATGGAAAGCTGCGCCATCCTGCAGTACCTGGGCGAGACGTTCCCGACGGAGCTTTTCCCCTTGGGCGAGCGGCGTTGGGATGTCATCCCGTGGCTCTATTGGCAGGCCGCCAACATCGGCCCCATCTTCGGCAACAAGCTGAGCTACACCCGCTATATCAACGACGCCACCGACGAGCAGAAGGCACACCCGCTCGAACGCTTCGGCAAGGAGGCGCAACGCTTGCTGGCCGTGCTCGACAATCAGCTCGCCGAGCACGACTACCTCTGCGGCGACACCTTCACGGTGGCCGACATCGCTACTTGGTGCTGGGTACGGTCGTGGAAGTGGGCCAAGATCGACATCACCGGACGACCCCGGGTGATGGAGTGGGTGCGCCGCTGCCGCGCCCGGCCTGGTGTGGAGCGCGGCATCTCCTTCGGCGTGCCGAAAGACGAGATCGACCGGTTCAGTCAGGAGCGACGCGCCCAATACCGCCAGGGCGGCGCCGGCATCGCCTCGAACTGGGCCTTGCGCGACGACGCAAACTAGCTCTATTCCGAACGCCGCTCCACCCGGATCGTGACGATGTCGGCGTCGTGGTATTGCTGGTGGTGCACGGTGCTGGCGAAGTGGCGCAGCAGGCGCAGGGAGACATCCCGTTCTGGCGACGCTTCGATCGGTTCGCCGGCGAGTGCCATGCGGTCTTCGAGATTGCCTTCGCCGGAGGCGGCGATGAACTCGAGGTCAGCGGCTTCGCGGTCCGCCCGGGCGATCACCAGCAGGCGGCGAGGGCCACCGCCCTTGTCGTGATGGTCCATGAGGCTCAGCACCGTTTCCTCTGCCGCGGCGCAAAGGCGATGGGCGCCAGCCTCGCTCCAACGGGCGCGGCTCGCCACCATGGCGAGAAACTCGTTGATGACGGGCAGTTCCTTCACGTCCATCCGCGTTTCCATGCGCGAGCGTCGGCCGCGAGATAGATCGAGCAGCATCGACAGCACCACGGCCGTAAGGCCCCCGGCGGTCATGCCGTTGCCGAGCAGTGCACCCCACCAGTCGCCCAGCCGCTCCGCGAAGATGGCCTGATTCTGAAATCCGACACCGACCCAGAACGAGATGCCGACGATGGCGCCCTTGCGGTAGTCGAGGCCGTCCTGCACGGCGATCTTCATGCCGAGCACGAACAGCATGGACAGAAGCGCCAGCAGATAGGCGGCGGCAACCGGCCCGGGGATTGCCAGCAGCAGGGCGGTGACCTTGGGCAGGAAGGCGAAGGCAAGAAAGAAAGCGCCGATGTAGATGCCTACCACCCGGGCACCGACGCCGGTAAGTTCGGCGACTGCCGTGCTGCTCGAATAGGTGGTGTTCGGTACGGTGCCGGCGATGCCGGAGAGCAGGTTGCCGAGGCCGTCCGCATTCACGGCCCCCTGGACGGCGCGATAGTCCACCGCTCGGGGCTTGCGCCATGACACCCGCTGGATCGCCACCGAGTCACCGATGGTCTCGATTGCGCCCACCAGAGTGACAAAGATGAAGGCCGGCAACAGCGCCCAGAATGCGGGTCCGAAGCTCAAGTCCCAGCTTGGCCAGGCCGACAGGGACGGGATGCCGATCCAGGCTGCGTCCCCAACCGCGCCGAAGTCGAAGATGCCGTACCACCACGCCACCGCGCTGCCGCCAGCGATGCCGATGACCGGTGCCCAGAGGCGAAAGTGGCCCTGACCCCGGAGCACGAAGCCGAGCGTGATGGCGAGCGTTGCAAACGCACTCACCGGGCCCGCCACCGGGTCTGCATCCGCTGGCGTTTGGGTCAGCATGTCGAAGATGATCGGCGTCACGGTGACGGTGATGAGCATGATCACCGTGCCTGCCACCGCTGGCGTGATGATCCGGCGCAGCCATGCCAGCCGCCAACCCAACAGGAACTGGAACAGCGAGGAGATGACGACCAGCGTTGCCAGCATCGCCGGCCCGCCATCGGCAAGGGCGGTGACGCAGACGGCGATGAAGGCTCCGGAGGTACCCATCAGCAGGATGTAGCCGGAGCCGATCCGGCCAAGGCGCACGGCCTGAATGACGGTGGTGGCACCGCTGATGAGCAGCGCCGCGAACACGGCCCAGGAGAGATAGGGACCATCGCCGAGCCCAGCGCCGCGAATGACGACTGCCGGGGTCAGGACGATGCCGGCGATGGTCAGCACGGCGTACTGCAGCGCCAAACCGGCGGTCAGGGGTTTCGGCGGTTCTTCATCTGCCTCGAACCGGACGCTCTGCCGTTCGTTGGTGTCAGCCATCGTTTCGCCTCCCGTGCGTGGATGGTGCCCTTTGCAGCGAGGGCGTCCTGTTGTTCCTAGGGCCTAGCGCGGACTAATCTGTTCCGGGCCCGTCCGGCAGATAGGGCGTCATGTCCATGCCGGGATACCGGGCGCCGACGCCGTCGATCGTTTCGTCGGTCCAGTAGGAATGCCCCGGTGGCGGAAATCCCAGCAGTTCTCTCTCCTCTGTGCTTGCCTGCTCCACCCACTCGCGGAATGCCGGCTTGATGGCTTGCGCCGACCAGCCGACGATGCCGAGCCATTTGTGCGCTGCCGGTGCATAGGTGATGAAATGCCCCAAGCGGCCGGCGTCGGCGATGAACGGCGTGCCCCGATGGAAGGTTCTCATGCTGTAGATGAGGAGCGAGCCGGCCGGCACCACCACCTTGGTTTCGTTCTCGTAGAGGTCCGGGCGTTCTTCGCGGTTGAAGTGGGCGGGCCAGCGGATTCGGTCCGGATAGTGCTGCCACGAGCACACCGCGGTGGGTGCGTGCTCTCGAGTCACGTCCGTGTAGTAGAGCAGGTACGCCGTCTGCCAATACTCCGGCAGGTTCGGCGGATAGGCCAAGGTATGGTTGCCGTAGTCGCAGTGCATCACCTGATCCTGGTCCGCCGGCGCTCCCTTGAACTTGGCGGAGAGGTGCGACTGCTCGCAGTAGATGTCGCCGTGGCCGATGTTCTGCACCGCGAAGCGTTGCAGTTCGGGGTGCAGGGTGATGGCGTTGAGTCGGCTGCCGACGAAAGGGAACTGAAAGCTGGGGGCCCGCGTGGGCGACGGCTGACCGGGCTTTGGCAGGGTCGGATCGTCGCAGTATTCCACCCAGCCGGGCAGCGCTTCGCGCAGTTCGTCCCGGGCCTCGGCCAGTTCGTCGGCTGTGAGAAACGGCGCAACGATGGCAAAGCCGTGCTCGCGGTAATGGGAAGCGTGTTCTTCCGTGATTCGGGTCATCGCGTATCTCTCGGGCTTGAGGCGGGGAGTCTATCCCCTCGGCGGGGAAGGCATCCTGCCTCCCATAAGGGTCAGTTGACGAGGAAGCGGGCAGGGTGAACGTTGCGCGGGTTGGCTTGCCACCCTCGCACGCCTTCGCGCACGAGGCTGCGGATGGTGACGGAATAGAGCGGCACCACCGGGACGAGCGACAGCCCCCGCAGTTCCGCCTGTTGCATCAGGGCGATGCGTTCCGGGAGTGATGCGGTGGCCTTGGCGCGCTCCATGAGGGCGTCGTATTCGGCATCCTGGAAACGTCCGTAGTTGACATCTCCGGTGGCCGACATCAGCAGTTCAAGATAGTGCTCCGGGTTGTTCTCGCCGAACCACCCCGCCTCCGCCACCTCGAAGTCGCCCTGGCGCAGGGCCGCGAAATGGGAGGCGAGGTCGGCATGGTGCAGGCGTGTGCTGACGCCTATTGCCTTCCACATGGAGGCGACCGCCACTTGCACGCTCTTGTTGTCGTCCCCGGCGATGTGGCGCAGGGTGATTTCGAGAGGGTTGCTCTCGTTGTAGCCGGCAGCGGCGAGTAGATCCCGCGCCGTGGCGGGGTCGGGTTGGCGGGGGGTGACTTGGCTGGCGAAATCGGCGACCAGCGGCGGCACGAACGAATGGCTCGGAATCTCGGCGCTCTTGAGCACTCGGCCGGTGACGAGTTCGCGGTTGATTGCGAGAGCCAGCGCGCGGCGCACGCGGGCGTCGTCGAACGGCTTTGCCCTAGTGTTGAACACCAGGTACATGATGGAGAGCAGCGGCGAGAGGTGCGTCTCGTCCCCACGTTCCGCCTGCAAGCGCTCGATCTCGCCGGGCGGAAAGTCGCCAATGATGTCGAGCTCGCCGCTCAGGAAACGGTTGTAGGCGGCGCTGCGGTCGGAGGTGGGGTGGTAGGTGACTGCGTCGAGTTGCACGCTTTCGGCATCGCGCCATGCCGGGTTTTTCCGGAGGCGGACGTGGCCTTGGGGCACCCAATCGTCGAGCACGAAGGGCCCGTTCGTGACCATGTTTTCGGCCTTCACCCAATCGTCGCCGTGCTCGGAGACGACATGCTCCGGTACGGGCGAGCCGGTGGGGTAGAAGAGTCGTTCGGCGAAGAAAGGGAAGGGCCTCTCCAAGCGGACTTCCAGCGTGTGATCGTCGATGGCTTGCACGCCGAGGGCTTCGGGCAGCTCGATGCCGATGTTGACCGCTTCGGCGCCCGCGATGGGATAGAGGAAGTAGGCGAGGCTGGCCGCGGTGGCGGGATGTAGCAGTCGGCGCAGGGAAAAGACGAAATCGTGCGCGGTGACGGGCTTGCCGTCGGACCACCGACCCTGCCTGCGCAAATGAAAGGTCCACGTCAGCCCGTCTTCCGACGTCTCCCAACGCTCCGCCGCGCCCGGCACGATGCGGCCGTGCGCATCCACCGTCGTCAGTCCTTCGAACAGATCGCCGAGGATGGTCTGTTCGAGACGCAGGTTGTAGCGATGCGGGTCGAGTGTCAGGGGCTCGCCGTCGTTGCCGATGTGAAGTTCAGCCCCTTGGAGGCAAGCGGCAGCGAGCGTGAACAGGGCCGCAAGCCAGCCGCGCGAGCAGGCCGCGGTCGATGGCCAATGCGCCGAGTTTCGGGCGGGTTTGCCCCCATGCAGTGCATGGGTGTGAGGCGTGTCGTAAGCCGCGTGCATCCGCGTACCATAACCGCGCGGCGCAGTCGGGTCGCGAACCAAGGTGGGAGAGGCGGATGAATCTGGCCGGAGACGTGGGCGGCACCCATGCCCGCATGGGCCTCTTCGACGGGCCGCATTGCGTGCAGCGGACCACTCTCGACATGGCGAAGCTGCAATCCGGCGAGGAACTGACCGCAGCCGCCCTGGAAGCACTTGGATGCGCCGAGGTCGAGCGCGCCTGCCTCGCTGTGGCCGGTCCCGTGCTGGCGGACGAAGTGCGGCTGACCAACCACGGCATGAGCTTCTCTGGGAGCGCGCTGCGGGATGTCCTGGGCACACAGGAGGTGGTGCTCGTCAACGATCTGGTGGCGATGGGAACCGCCGTCGCGCACGGTCTCACGGACGACGCCGAGAGGTTTGGCGGCAAACTCCCGGCACCGCCCGACGCCACCCGCTGCGTGATTGCCGCGGGCACGGGCCTCGGCATGGGCATCATCGTCGGCGGCCGCTGCCTGCCGTCCGAAGGCGGCCATGTTCGGGTCGCACCTGCAGGTGCGTTCGAGCGCGAGCTGATGGCCTATACGGAGGCGACGTTGGAGGAGGCCCAGGGCGTCGTCGCGTGGGAGCACTATCTGTCCGGTCGGGGCCTCGTCAATCTCTACCAAGCGGTATGCCACGTCTGGGACATGCCGCCGGCGGACCTTTCACCTCAGGAGATCGCCGCCCGCGGCCTGGACGTGACCGACCCCACCTGTCACACGACCATCGAGACTTGGGCGGGCATGCTTGGCTCCGCCGCCGGCGGCCTGGCGGTGGCCACGATGGCCGTGGGGGGCGTATGGCTGGCCGGCGCCGTGCCCCGAGCCCTCAAGCCCATGCTGGCGGACCGCACATTTCGTCGCAGCTTCGAGGCCGCCGCATGGGCCGTAGACTTCCTCCCCGCTGTCCCCGTACATCTAATCGAGGACGACGACGCCGGCCTAATGGGCGCCGGCCTCATCGCCGCCGAACTGACCCAGCCGGCGTAACGAAGCGGTGCCCGATACGCGCCGCCAAGAGTTGCCGAACAACTGCCGACGCGCTCGTAGAGCGCGCTTGCGCGCCCTGAAGGGCGCGTCGGCAGTTCGCTGGCGCGAACTGCTGGCCTTCGTGCTCGCGTTCGCTCGCAGCTACGGCTAGCAGCCTTCGCACTTTGCCGCTGCGCGGCAAAGTCCGACAGCCTGTTAGCGCATGAGGAAGGCCACCCGAAGAAGGGCGACGTATGCGTCGCCCCTACGGACCGGGACCGACACCTTCCTGTAGGGGCGACGCATGCGTCGCCCTGCCCGCCCGCCGGGTGCACCGTCACCAAGTCCGACAAGCTGCTTGCGCGTGAACAAGGCGGGCCCTCGAGGGAAGGCAGAATGCCTTCCCTCCGAGGTCCCCTACATCGTTGAGTCCGGCAAGGGTGCTTGCCGTATGCCTTCGAGCAGCGCCTTGCGGCGGTCGTTTGCCGTCACCACCGAACTCGCCGCGACATCGATGCCGCAGGCGAGGTCGTAGAGTTCGTCGGTGTCTCGTGCCACCGAGCGGTCGAGGCTTTCCACGAGATCGACGCAGGCACCGAACTCGGTGCAGCAGCCGGTGTACTCGAGGTCGTATCCGGCGTCTGACCACAGGGCGGCCCCTGGAATGGTCCGCTGGCATTGTCGAAAGCCTTTCAGGCATTCAAGCCGCACGGCAAATGCTGCCTGCCGCGGGGTCAGGTTGCGATTGAGACGGACGTTGCCGGCGTCCGAGTCCACGGCCACTTGGCCGTCGGCATTGGCCACCGACACCCCCGTGGCGATGACGAGAGCGGCTGCGAGAAGCGCGAAGCGATGCATGGTTTTTCCCCTTGGTTTGCTCGGTGCGGCGCATCCTCGCCGACCTCGTCTGAACCGAGGATGAATGGGAGTGCCCTCTGCCTACGAGCGACTCATAGGGCGGGGGCGCGTACCGCCCTCCATCGCGCCTGCGAGCAAGTGACACGTCGGCAAATCCCGTTCGCGCAGGATTGCATCGAAGGCATCGCCTGGACTCGCTTGGTCTCGGCAAGCCCGCTCAGCCAATGCCAATGCCACTTGCATGATTTCGTTGAAGGCCCGTGTGGGTTTGGTTCCGCCGGGTTCGTCCCAAGGAGGGGTGGTGTCGACATGATCGGCGACATCCCGAGAAGTCGTCAACATCGGCGCCCATTGACCGAACCGCGTCGGCAACATCGCCTTCGTCGAGGAGGGCGGCGGCGAGGTGCTCGGTGGTCAGGAACTCGTGGTGGCTTGCCTTGGCGCCCGCGAAGGCTCTTTGGACGACCGCTTCCAACTGCAGGTCGAGCACGGAAGCGCCCGGCGCGGCGGGCCCTGCCAAGCTCGTCGGGATGCCGTGACAGACATAGTTGACCAAATCCTGCTGCCGGATGCCTTGCTTCGCCAATAGCTTCTGGGCGTGGCAATCCTCGCCCATGAGGCCGGCCAGCAGCGAGCCGGGATTCATGCCCTCGCGGCCCAGCGCCGGGATGAAGTCGGCGCGGTAGGTGGCGCCGCAGAAGGGCTCGGAGACTTGCGTCTCGCCATCGAACGTTGTGGCGGGAAGCGATTCGAGGAATGCACCGATCTCGGGGCGAAGCGCGTCGATGTCGCAGCCCACCGAGTGCAGCACGTGGCTCGATATGGGGTTGTCGATCAGTGCTTCGAGCAGATGCTCGGTGGTGAAGTGTTGGTGGCCCCGCTCTTTCGCTTGAGTGAAGGCGGCGCCGAGCATGGAGGCGACCGGCTCGGGGAACCCGTCGAAGAGTTCTGCGAGCTGCGGCGCAGAGAATGAGTCCGGGTAGCGGGCCAGTCCGCGCTCGAACCAAATCCGAGCGCCGCGGGCCAGCACCCCGGGCAGGGTGTTCGGCAACTCCCACGCCACGTGCGCGCTCAAGGATGGCCAGTCGTTGAAGCCATGTTCGCGGGCAACGACGGCCCTCGCCGTTTCCCGGTCCACCTGCACCGGTTCCACGGCTGGCACTAGGCGCTTAAACCGTTCGAGAGCGTCTCTTTCGCCTTTGCGTGCGGATTCGAAGAGGTCTTTGGCGCGCCAGTTCAACCTCTCGAAGCCATCGCCGCCAGCAACGGGCTGCAAGGGAGCGTCCGTGTCCGACGTGTCGTAGCGAACGGTCAAGGTGGCTGTCGCGCTGTGCTCTCCGTCGAAGTTCGCGACCCCAACCTCCCAGTAACGGTGGCCGAGGAAGTCGATGGCTGGCTGGCGGATGTTGGTGGCAATGGTAAGGGTCTTGCCATTCTCGGAGTCCACACGAGTCGCGTGCAGGGGCTTTCCCGCATCGCCCATGAAGAGCAGCATCATGGCGTTGGAGCCAGTGTGTTCGAGCGTTGCCGTGAACGCGGTGGGGCGGTCGAAGCGGAAGTAGAAGGTGCGGACGTGGTCCGGATTGTCGCCCGCCGGTGCCAGACGGAAGCGAGAGCTGCCCGGCGGGTGAACTTGGCGCTCCACGGCGATGGCAGCGAGCGGCTCGACCGGGCGTTCCGCCAGCGCAAGGGCCACCTGCCGCATCAGCTTCCGGTATTGCGGGGAGAACTCGGCCGGATGTGCGTGGGCGCCAGCGTAGATGACACTGCCTTGGCGCATCACGGTGGCACGGTCCTCGTCGTCTGCCAGAGTGACTAGGTAGTCGACCGCAGGTTTGAACTCTGTGAGTCTCGGCGGGCCGACGTGGAGTGTAGGGGTCTCATCGTTGCGTTCGGAAAGGGGCACGTCGCGGGACCCCACGAAGGCATGAAACGGCGCCTTGGTTTCGGGGCTCCCCAGCAGTTTGCTGTCCACCTCGACCATCGGATGATCCCAGCCCGACACTCCGGGAATCAGTTCCAGTTCGTTGACTTGCTGGCGCATCCAATAGGCCGTGAAACCGATGGCGATGATCCTGCGGTCACGCAGGCGCGCGATCCGTTCCGCAGGCAACGTCTCGTCGAAGCGCATGTGGAGATTGAGCACGAGTACGTCGGTTTCGGCGTCGATCGCCTCGTTCAGGTCTTCCGCGATCTGCACCGTCGCCGCTAGTCCGTCTCGCAGCAGTTCGGAAAAGCCCTTCGCCCACCCGGCTATGGCGACGTTTGAGAAGATTGTGAAGGATGGCGTCGGCTGCGTTTCTTCGTCCATTTTGTCGCGTGCCACGCTCTTCACTGCATGGCCCGCCTGGGTGGCACCGCGCTCCTCCAAAAGCCCACCACGCCACGTTTCAGGTTGTCGAAGTGCACGAACAGCAGGGGCGTCAGGAGCAGGGTGATCAAAGTAGCGAAGGTTAGCCCCCCGATGATGGCGCGGGCCATGGGCATGTATGACTCGCCGGTGCCGCCGATGCGGACATCGCCGACCGCGAGGGGAATGAGGCCGGCGACGGTGGTGGCGGCCGTCATCAGGATGGGGCGCAGGCGGTCGCGGCCGGCGCGGACGATGGCCTCTTCGCGAGGCGTGCCGTCGCGCATGAGCTGGAACGTTCGGTTCAATAGCACGATGCCGTTGTTCACGACGATGCCGGCGAGAAGCACCATGCCGATCATGGCCATCATGGTCAGCGGCGTGCCGGTGACCCAGAGAAACAGCATCACGCCGACGGCCGAATAGGCGATGGAAAAGAGCACCGCCGAGGGGAACAGAACGGACTCGAAGAGGGCCGCCATCAACATATACACCAGTAGGATGGCGGCGCCGATCATGATGAGCATGTCGCGGAACTGCTCGGCCTCGAAGTCGAAGTCGCGCCCCATCTCCCAGCGGTAGCCAGCGGGCATCTCAAAGCCCGTGAGCAGCGCTTCCACCTCGGCACGGGCAGCCGCCGGCGTGATGTCCTTGAGCGAGAACTCGACGGTCACGTTGGTTTCGCGGTTCTCCCGGCGAATGCTGCGCAGGGATGGCTGGAACTCCACGTCCGCCAGCGCCTCTAGCGCCACGGTGTCGCCGTCTGGGAGAAAGATGGGCAGGCGCATCAGGTCCTGGATGCGGATGTCGTCGCGATCCTCGATTTCGAGATGGATGTCGTCCACCCAACTGCCGTGGTCGAGCCCGCGCCGCATCTGCACGCCGCCCAAGGCCACCGACACGCTGCGGGCGAGGTTCTGCGCAGTCACGCCAAGCTGACCGGCCTGTTCCGGCTTGACGCGCAGGACGAGGTCCTGACGGCTGGACTCGGATTGGGTATGTACATTCGTGAAATTGGGGACGGATTCGAATATCTCGATCATTTCTTCCGAGATATCCATCAATCGCGCGGTGGAATCGCCAATCAGGCGCACGCCGATGCCGCCATCGCCGTCGCGGTAGTCGCGCCCACGCCGCTTCGAGCGGAAATAGAAGTTGACGTTGGGCACATCCGGCATCATCTCCAGGATCCGATCCTGCACGATCGATGCGGCGTATTTGCCGTCTTCGCGCATGGTCATGAAGATGTTGCCGCGGTCGTAGTCGAAGGTGGTGGAGACATCGCCGATGCCGAGTTCTTCGCGGGCGCCGAGAATGGATGCCTCCACGTCGTCGACGATGCCCTCCATGCGTTCCAGGGCCATCGTGCCGCGCACCCAAAAGCGAAGCTCCAGCGAGCCGGAATCGCTTTGCGGGTTCATGTTCACGTCCAGTTGGCGATAGGCAAACCAGCCGGCGCTTGCCACCAATGCGGCCACCAGGAGAGCCGAGTAACGGTGCTTCAGAGTGAACAGGACCACCTTGCCGTACACGACAGACAAACGCTCGAAGACGCGGTGCCGAGGCTCCCGCCTGCCCTCCGGCAGCCGCGCCAGCAGGGCCGGGATCAAGGTGGTGGCGATCAAGAGCGATGCGGCGATCGAGGTGCAGAGCGGAATGGCGACGTTGGCAAGCGCGGTGGTGGATTCGACGGTGTTGAGGAACACGGTGGGAGCGAAAACGACGATGGTCGTGAGCGTTCCGGCGGTGATGGCCGTGCCTACCTCGGTGACGCCTCGATCGGCAGCCTCAAATGGGCTGAGCCCGTGTTCGCGTCGCTTGAGGGCAATGGACTCGGACACCACGACGGAGTTGTCCACCAACAGCCCCACGGCGAGCATCAGCCCCACCAGCGAGAGTACGTTCAGCGTTAGGCCGGCGAAATACATCGCGCCCATGGTGGCGACGAGCGCCAGCGGCACCGTGGCGGCGATGAGCAGTGAGGGGATGAAGCGTCGGATGAAGGCGAATAGGACAATCGCCGACAGCACGCCGCCGATGATGCCGTTCTGGATCAGGTTGTCGAGCGCCCGGATGACGGATTCCGCGTTGTTGCCGACGGTGAGGAAGGTGGCGCCGGCAAGTTCCGGGTGCTCCGCGGCGGTGTCTGCCGCTTCCTGCACCGCCTCCGCCACGGCGACGAGGTTGGCTTCGGGCTTCTTGTACACCGACAGGCCCAATGCGTCCTCGCCGTTTAGCCGGCGTTGGTCGGACTCGTCGAGGGGGGCGTAGGTGACTTCCGCTACATCACCGATGGTGAGGTCGGGGCTGAGCGGCAGGTCGCGGATGTCCTGAATCTCGGTGAACTTGCCGAGTGGACGAAGCTGGGTCTCGATGCGCGCTTGATCGATGTGGCCGGCGGAAAGGTGGAAGTTCTCGGCCTCCAATCGCCGCTCTACATCGAGCACGTCGAGGCCATGCGCTTCCAGGCGTCCGGGATTCAGCGCCACGCGAACATAGCGTTGCTCGCCGCCGAAAATGTGTACGGAGTTGACCCCGGGCACGCGTTCGAGGACTTGGCGAACCCGGGCGTCGAGCAACCTCCAGGCATCCAGCCAGCCGAGCTCCGCCGCGGAAACGACGAACGACAGGATGGGCTCCGACTCGTCGTCGCGGTTGCGGATGTTGAAGTGGCGAATGTCGTCCGGCAGTCGGTGGCGGATGCTCTCGACGAGCTCCTTCGCTTCGATGCCTTTGGTGGCGGTGTCCTGGTCGTCGTCGAGCGCGATCGAGACCCACACATAGTCCGAGCGCGTGTGCGAGAACATCCTGTCGATGCCGCCCAGGGTGGAGAGGATTTCCTCCACTGGCCGCGTCACGTTGCGCTCGATTTCCTGCGGCGAGGAGGACTGGTACGGAACCCCTACCCCCACATAGGGCTTCTCTTCGTCCGGATACTCCTCCACCGACATCCGCGCCCCAGCAAATGCGCCGACGATCACCATGGCAACAAAGGCCATCGCCACCGTGACGGGACGCCGAATGGCCGCGCGAGAGACGATCATGGGTGGAGAGCATACCTGTTTGGCCCGCGACCCTTTTCGCGGCGACCGACGTTTTGCCGTCGCGGGTAGCGTTTCCTGCGAACGCGGGGAGGGGGGCGGCCACCTGCATGTGGGACAATGCCCCGCGGGCTTAAGGAGCGAACAGTGACACAACCCCACATCCATCCAAGCGCCGCAGTTGATGGCGTGGGATTCGCGGCGATTCGCATTCGGCGCCGGCGGGCATACATGGGCAAGTCCAAGGAAAGTGGCCGATGAAACCGCTTTCTTCCGAGCAGATCCTCTCCTTCAAGGACGTGGGGTTTCTCGTGCTCAAGGGGATGCTTGATCCGGACCTATGCGAGCAGGCGCTGGACCGGCTTTGGGCTGCGCTTCCAGCCAGTAGCCGGATGCGGCGCCACGACGCGAGCACGCACGTCGGGCCGTTCCCCGCCGATGAGGAGAGTCGGGATCCACTGCACATCCGGGCTGGGTATCTGTGGCAGTTGCGGGAATGCGGCACGGAGCCGCTCTTGATCGAGCTTGCTTACCACCCCAAGGTGTTGGCCGTCGTGGAACAGCTTCTGGGCGAGGGGATGTTGGCGAAGCCCACGGTGGGCGGCAGCCCGATGGGGAGCGAGGGGCCGGCCTGGCCGGGTGGACCGACCGACCCCGCCATCACCGACGGCATCCGCGGCATCTACTGCACCCGGCCCTACACCGACGAGGATCGGGCCTCAGTGCATGACCGCGGCCACACAGACGGCCACCCATTCCACCTGGGCCTAGTGGGCCTGCTCGCCGACGTCCCGCCGAATGGTGGCGCGTTCAAGGTCTGGCCGGGCTCGCACCGGAGGCTCTACCCCACTTTCCAGATGCAATACGACCAGCCGCGGATTCCCTACTACGACCACCTACCAAGCCACAAGGGCATCGTCCACACTCCGGCCTATCTCGCGGAACTCGAGCGTGTGATGGCCGACACCGAACCGGTCGATTGCTGGGGCGAACGCGGCGATATCGTCCTCTGGCACCACCGCCTGGCGCACATGGCCGGACACAATACGTCCAACGTAATGCGGCAAGCGCTCCTGTGCGACTTCTCCCGCACCGACCTCGACCAATGCCGCACGGATCCGCCGCAGGCGAACATGTGGCGTGATTGGTCCGAGGAGGTGCAGGTGTCGTAGCAATCGGGGCTTGTCGCCTTCTACGCCGAAGGCACCCCACTTCCCAATGGGCCTAAGTAGGGCTTTCGCCGCCTTCGAAGACGTCGCCGTGGATCTTCTTGCGGTCCACCAGGTCGTACACGACCGGGATGACCACCAGGGTCAGCAAGGTGGCGATCAGTAGGCCGCCGATTACGGTGATGGCCATGGGAGTGCGCAGTTCCGCGGCTTCGCCGAGGCCGATGGCCATCGGGAGGAGCCCAAGGACGGTGGTGGTGGTGGTCATGACGATGGGGCGAAAGCGTTGGTGGGCGCCGGCAATGACGGCGGCGCGGCGTTCCATGCCTTCGAGGCGCAGGCGGTTGACGCGGTCCACCAGCACGATGGCGTTGTTGACGACGATGCCGACGAGGAGGATGGCGCCGATGAAGACCACCACGGAGACGGAGGTGTCGGTGGCAAGCAGGGCGAGAATCGCCCCGATGGCGGCGAGGGGCGCGGTGAACATGATGACGAAGGGGTGCAGGAGCGACTCGAACAGCGATGCCATCACGAGGTAAACGAGAATCAGCGCCAGCGAGAGGGCCAGCAGAAGCGACTCGAACGACGCCTCCATCTCCTCCGCCTGACCGCCGACTCGGCTGGTGATTTCCGGTGGATGCGGAATGGCCTCGAGCAACTGCGCGGCCTCCGCGCCGCCGAGCGCAAGGTCGCCGTGCTCGACATGGGCGCTGACCACCGCCACCCGCTTCTGGCCGATGCGCTGGATGTCTGCGGGGCCCGTGGCCAATGTCACGTCGGCCAGTGCGGATAGGCGAATCTGGCGGTCGCCAGCGTCCACGAGCAGGTTCTCCACGTCCTCTTGCGAATCCCGTTCGCCCTCGTCGAGCCGCACGCGGATGTCGATGCGCTTGTCTTCCCAGGTGAACTTCGTGGGCACGTCGCCGCGCACCTTGCGCACCACGCGGGAGGCGACTTCCGGCACGAACAGGCCCGTGGCGGCGGTACGTTCCTGGTCGAAGTCGATCTGCAGTTCCGGGTAGCCGGGTCGGATGCTGGACTCCACGTCGCTGAAGGATTCCGAGGCGGACATGGCAGCAACGAGCTCGCTGGCGATGCTCTCGATGTCTTCGAGGTCGGTGCCGGAGATTTCCACCTCGAGTGGCGTCGCGAAGGTGAATAGCTGCGGACGTTCCACCTTGAACTGCGTGCCCGGCATCGCCGCCACGGCAGAGCGCGCGAGGGACATGATGAGCGACTCGTCATTCGGCGTGATGCCGCGATGCAGCACGACGCTGAGTTCACCGATCTGCTCGCCGCCGCCCACGGAGCTTGCGTCGAGCTTGCCACCGGTGCCGGCGACGGAGTAGGTGCGTTCGACGATGGGATATGTTAGGAGGGCGCGTTGGGTTTCCGCCAGCACTTGGTCGGTTCGTTCGAGGCGGCTGCCCGGTTCGAGTTCCATGTCGATGCGGAACTCTCCCTGCGACAGGGGCGGGATCAGTTGCACCGGCAGCGAGGGCGCCATCGCGGCGGTGCCGCCCAAGGCGGCGATGGCGAAGACGAGTGTTAGGGCACGATGCCGCAGTGCGGCGTCAAGCAGTGCGGTGTAGCCGGCAAGAACTTGGGCGTAGCCAGCGTCGAATGTCCACTGCACGGGGCGCATCGCCAGACTCGTCGTTCGCATCAGGGCGCGCCATAGGAGGGCGAGACCCCGCACGAGCCAGCGCAATGGCGCGACGGCCTTGTGCATCCGGCCGCGCTCGCCGCCCTCTGCGGCGGCCAAGGTCTCTGGCGGCCTAACCCGTACCGCCGCCAGCATGGGAATGAGGGTGAACGCGAGGATCAGCGATGCCACGAGGGCGAAGGCCACCGTCAGCGCCTGGTCGCGGAACAGCTGCCCGGCGATGCCCTCGACAAAGGCCAGCGGCAGGAACACGGCAATGGTGGTCATGGTGGAAGCCAGCACCGCGCCGCTCACCTCGCTGGTACCGCGCTCGGCTGCTTCGCCAAGCGACAGCGGGGCCGCGCCCGACGTGGCGTGGCCCTCCGGCGCGGTGCCCATGTCGCGATGGCGGGCGATGTTCTCCAGCACGACGATGGCGTTGTCCATCAGCATCCCCACGGCCAGGGCGATGCCGCCGAGGCTCATGATGTTGAGGGTGATGTCGAAGGCATCCATGAGCACGAAGGTCGCCAGCACCGAGGCGGGGATGGTGGCGGTGACGATGAGGGTGCTGCGGGCGTCCTTGAGGAACAGGAACAGCACCAGCACGGCGAATGCGGCGCCGATGATGGCGGCGGACTGCACCTCGTCGATGGCGGCGGAGATGAAATCGGCCTGATCGTAGATCTTCACCAGTTCGTAGGCCGGCGGCAGCTCTCGTGCAATCTCCTCCATGCGTTCGGCGATATCGCCGGAGACGGCCACGGTGTTGGCGTCGCCTTCCTTGTACATGGCGATCTCGATGGCTTCGAAGCCGTCGACGCGCATTACGCTGTCGCGTTCCTTGTGGCTCTCGAACACCTCGGCCACGTCTTTGAGCCTGAGGACGCTGCCCTCCTGCTGGAAGACGATGGTGTCCTTGATGTCCTCGACGGTGGCGAACTCGTTCATGGTGCGGACGAGGAATTCCTGGCCGCGATCTTCAAGTCGGCCGCCCGAGAGGTTGACGTTGGCGGCTTGCAGGCGCTGGCCGAGCATCTCGACGTTCATGCCGAGTTGCGAGATGCGCTCCTGATTTACGTTGACGGCGATCTCGTCTTGGTAGCCGCCGCTCACCAGCACGGCGGCGACGCCCAGCACGGGGTCCAGCCGCTTTTTCACCACGTCTTCGGTGAAACGTCGGAGTTCCTGCAGGCGGGGTTGCAGGTCCGCGGCGCTGCCGCGCTCGCGCAGGACGATGGCGGCGCGGACGATGGGGTCGAGGTTGGGATTGAGGCGCAGGATGGAGGGGCGCTCGATGTCGAGGGGAAGGCGGACGAGGTCTAGCTTCTCGCGCACCTCCACTGCGGCGGTGTTCATGTCCGTGCCCCAGGCAAACTCGAGCACCACGTCGGAGCGTTCCGCGGCGGAAATGGAGTGCATCCGCCGCACGCCGTTGATGACGCCCACCCGTTCCTCAAGGCGCCGCGTGACTTGCTCCTCTACTTCGGCAGGGGCTGCACCCTCGAAGTCGGTGCGGATGGTGAGGGTGGGGTAGGCGAGTTCCGGCAGCAGGTTGAGGCCGAGTCGATCCAGCGACAGTGCCCCGAACAGGGCCACCGCAAAGGTCGCCATGGCAACGGTGACGGGGCGGGCGATGGCGGTGGAGATCACACCCATCGGCAGCTACATGCCTTACGGCGTTGTGAAGGGCGAGACGCTCTCTTTCCGGGGAGAGCGTTCGTAGGCGCGGCAGACGCGTTTGGGGGGCGAGACGCCCTCCCTCTGGAGAGTGCGGTTGGCAAGCCTAGCCTTCGACGATGCGCACGCGGGCACCGTCACGGAGGCCCTCCTGGCCGCTCATTACCACGAGTTCTCCTGCGTTCGCGCCTTCGAGGATCTCGATGTTGCCTTCGGAGACATAGCCTGTCGTCACTTCGCGGCGCTCGGCAAGGCCTTCGCGCACCACGAACAGGCTGCTCTGGTCGCGGAACACGACCACTGCGTCCAAGGGGGTCAAGAGTACGTTTTCGTGGCGGTCCACGCGGATGGCGACCCGGCCGAACATGCCGGGACGGAGGCGACCGTCGGCGTTGTCCAGGGACACGGTGACGCGGAATGTTCCGGAAGTGGGATCGACTTCTGGCGCCACCCGCAGCACCTTGCCGTCGAACTCGGAGTCCGGCAGGGCATCCACCGCTACCTGCGCCAGTTGCCCCGCATGGATCCGCCCAGTTTCCCGTTCCGGCACGTTGAGCTCCGCCTCGATGGTGTCGAGGCGCTTCATCTCGAACGCCGGCTCACTCTCGCTTAAGGAGAAGCCCACCTTGACCAGCCGCCGGGTGATGACGCCGTCGATGGTGGCGCGGATGGCCGCCTCGCGCAGTTCGTACTCCCGCAACTGCAGATTCGTGCGCTCGGTGTGGAAGGCGAAGCGCGCGTTGTCGTATTCGGTGGGGGAGATCATGCTCGACTCGTGCAGGCGCTGGGCGCGCTCGAAGGCGGCTCCAAGATTCGCAAGCTGGGTGCGCGAGCGAGCCACTTCGAGCTCGAGCCGTTCGGTCTCCAGTTGCGCGAGACGTTGCCCGGCTTGAACCACGTCGCCCTCCTCGGCGAAGAGGGCCTGGACGACGCCTCGGGTGCGCGCCACCACCACCGCTTCCTCGGCGGCGGTGAGATTGGTGGCGCCGCGGTAGAAGTCCTCGACGGCACCGACGGCAATGGTGGTTACCGCCACCGGGACGGGTGGACGCTCTTGCTCGCCCCGGCGACCCGCCATGGCGCGGAAATCGGCGATCCGCTTGGCGGCGGTTTCCTCCTTGGTGTCCGTCTTGGCTTCGGTCGCCTTCTCGCCGGTGGCGGCTTGTGCCGTCTTGCCATCGGTGGCTGTTTGGGTTGCCGTTGCTTCCGGCTGGCGGATTTCCGCTGCCGCCACCTCGGTGGTGGCCCCCGGGCGAATCTGGGCATCCTCGTCACAGCCGGCAAGGAACATCGTCGCGAGCAGGACTCCCGCGAACTCAGCAGGGCGTTTCGCCGGCTTTGCCGTGCGCGCCGGCGAGCGCATGGGTCTCACGATCTCAACGCCTCCTTGGCGATGCGCCTTGGCCCGCGTTCCTCCTTACCGAGGGCTGTCCGTTGGACTTGCCGTTTGGCTACGTTACCTCGTGCCCCTTGCGTCGCCCGCTGCCTTGGGTGGCGGCGGATTGGCGCAGGGCGTCGCCTGATGGTGGAACAGGCGCAGCCCATCTTCTACCACGAATCCGTTGGTGGCGATGCAAATGCCGCCGGGCAGTTCCTCGTAGCAGGTCACCAGCACCACGTTGCCGGCCTCGTGCGCCACGGGATTGTAGAAGTCGATGCCGGGCTGGTCGGGATTGGTGAGGATTCTCTCCCAACTCTCGACGATCTTCGCGCGCGAGTGGATGGCGGGCCAGCCGGGGTGAATGCAGATCGTCGGATGACGCTTCGCCCACAGACGCGACATCGCCTCCACGTCCTTCTCGGCGAAGGCGAGGTAGAAGGTGTCGTTGGCGAAAAGGGCTTCGTCGGCAAGCGAAATCTCGTCTTCGGCCTTGGCGGCGCTGGCCCGTTCGGCTTCCTCGCGCTGGCGGCTGCGTCGGAGCGGGATCATTGGATCAGCCGCGTGGCGTAGGCGATGGTTCCGTGCGTCAGTTCGCCCCGGCGCTGGAAGTTCGCCCGCGCTTGCGGGTCTGGATTGCGCGAGGTCTGCCACGAGTTGAGGCCGTCGTACCAGGTGCAGAGCAGCATCCTGCCGCGCTCCTTGCTGCGGTCGTGCTGGCAGAACAGCGCCTGCGGTTCCGCTTGGTAGGCATCGACGCCCTCGAACGTCTCCCAGGCCGTCTTCGACAGCGAGGCGATTTCGTCCACGTCGGCGTGGTTCACGTCGAAGAAGCGGAAGACGTAGAGGCCCGCGCGGGTGCGGGGCGAATCGTCGGTGGGGCGCACCGTCGGTTCGAGCAGCAAGGTGTCGCTTTCGACCACGCCTGCGGCCGAGAGGGTGCGGTCGTTCACAGACTCCACGTCGCCCGACGTGACCAGCACGAACTCGTTCGAGCCGACGCCGAAAAGGCCGAGAAACGCGCCCCAGAGCTTGGCGCCCCCGAGCGCGGCACAGTCCTCCGAGGTAAGCGCACGATGGGCCTCGCGGAAATCCCGCCCAGCGGCCCGCACGCGTGAGAACGCAAAGATCATCCGTCGGCCTCCTTTCGCGCCGATAGCGCCACAAGAACCGTTGCCTTCGGACAACGCTTCTTGCCCCAGCCCAAGCCATCCTGTCACCCCGTCGGACTTCGCCGAGTCGGCGAAGTCCGACAGGCTGCAAGTATGCCGGATTCGCGTCCTCGAAACCGCCAAAGGCCCTCTCGTAGGCGACCCTGTGGTCGCCCGCGCCGGCGTGGTGCACAGCGCCCCCTGTCCAACACGGGCGACCGCAAGGATCGCGCCGACGGTAGGAGGGCGATGCCCCCATGTCCGTAGCAAGGCCCCCTATCACTCCCCTCTTGCGGGCTGGTCGAGAGAAAGCGTCCTCGCCTTTCCTCGGTGGAACTCGGCGGAACCGCGAGTGGCGAAATGGCATTCGTGGATAATCCACGCCCTTGCCCGCGCCAACCGCCGGGACTGAAAGGAGCCTTGCAACCGATGAACGGCGCAGAGAGCCTGATCCGAACCCTTACCGCGCACGGCGTGGATGTGTGCTTCGCCAACCCCGGAACCAGCGAGATGCACCTCGTCCAAGCGGTGGATGCCGTCGACGAAATGCGCGCCGTGCTCTGCCTGTTCGAAGGGGTATGCACCGGCGCCGCCGACGGCTTTGGACGCATGAAAGGCCTCCCGGCCACGACGCTCCTCCACCTCGGCGCCGGCCTCGGCAACGGTATCGCTAACCTCCACAACTGCCGGCGGGCTGGCACGCCCCTCATCAACATCGTCGGCGACCATGCGATTCATCATGTCGCGCACGATGCGCCGCTCACGTCCGACATCGAGGCGGTGGCGAAGCCCGTCTCTGCCTGGATTCGCACATCGCGTACCAGCATGGGCGTGGGGCTTGATACGGTCGATGCCGTGCAGGCGGCCCTCGCTCCGAGGCCTGACCCACGCGGCGGCATTTCCACTCTGATCCTGCCGGCGGACTGCTCTTGGGGACAAGGCCGGACGCAGCCGAAGGGCGCCGGCTTTGACGACACGACCACACCTCTGCCGGTGCCAGACTCCGACATCGAGTCTGCAGCGCGTCTCATCGGCCCCGACACCATGCTGCTCATCGACGGTTCGGGACTCAGACAAGAGCCTGCCATTCTGGCCGCCGGCCGCATAGCCGCCAAGTCCGGTTGCTCACTCTACACACCGACGTTTCCGGCGCGGGTGGAGGCTGGGCCGGAACTTCCGATCATCGAGCGCCTGCCGTACTTTCCGGAACAGATCCTGGGCCTCATGGCATCCGTGAAACGTCTTGTGCTGGTGGGTGCCCAAGCGCCGGTGAGTTTCTTCGCCTACCAAAACCTGCCGGGCTATCTGGTGCCCGACGGCTGCGAGGTGACGACACTCGCCCACAGGCACGAGGACGTGGCGAAAGCGCTTGAAGACTTGGCGAGTGCCCTCGATGCCAAAGCCGAACCGTCACGGCCCCAGGGCGAGCGTCCGCCAGTGCCGGAAGGAGGCCTCAGCGCCCGAGCAATTGCCGCCATCGTGGCCGCAAGGGCCCCAGAGAACTCCATCGTGGCGGCCGATTCCGGCGGCGGCGGCGCCGCATTCCCGGTCATGCAGCGCACGGTGCGCCACTCGTGGCTCAACCTCACCGGAGGCTCCATCGGCGGCGGCGGCCCCGTTGCCCTGGGCGCCGCCATCGCCTGCCCAGACCGCCCCGTGTTCGCCCTGCTAGGCGACGGCGGCGCCATGTACACCAACCAATTCCTCTGGACCGCCGCCCGCGAAAACGCCAACGTAACGACCGTCATCTACTCGAACCGCCAATACAACATCCTCGAAGTCGAATACCGCCGCCTGGGCGTCAACGAGATCGGCCCCAGAGCCGCCAGCATGTTCGACCTCTCAAACCCCGACCTAGACTGGACAAAACTCGCCGAAGCCCAAGGCGTGCCAGCCACCCGGGCCACAACGTGCGAAGAATTCGACGCGCAACTCGCGCAGGCAATCGCCGAAGACGGCCCCCACCTAATCGAGGCCGTGCTCTAGGCCGGCGGCCAAGATGCCCGGTAGGGGCGGGGCCCTTGAGCCGTTCCCGGGCCCGACCCCGGTCCGAACGCTTGATGCGTTGCACCTCGCCTCTTGCGTCCACCTCGTCGAGCGAGGGCAAACAGCGGACCTAGCAAGCTTTGACGGTCGGATGGTCGCCGTTGCCAGCGCGTTGGGCACTGCGACGTCGTCGATTCAAGATCAGGGCATGTAGGGTGTCGGGCTGGGCCCTAGCTGCGTCTTAAGCACTTCCTGCGCCATCTCCACGAATTCGCACAGCATTGGGCGGGTCTCGCGCGGGTCGATGATTTCCTCGATGTTGAACGCCTCTGCCGTCTTGAAGGGCGAGGCCAGGGCTTCGAGTTTGTCTTCGATTTCTAGGCGCTTGGCTTCCGGGTCTTCGGATTCGGCGATGATGCGGCGGTAGGCGGCGGAGACGCCGCCGGCGATGTGCATGGAGCCCCAGTGGCCGGAGGGCCAGGCGACGCGCTTGAACATGCCGCTTGGGCGGTCGTGGCATTGGCCGGCAACGCCGTAGAGTTGGCGGATGATGACGGACACCCACGGCATCCGCGTGCGGAGGGTGGCGCAGAGCATTTTCGCGCCGGCGCGGACGATGCCTTGGCGCTGCTGCTCCGGGCCCACCATGAAGCCGGGTTCGTCGGCGAGATAGACCATCGGCAGGTGGAAGGTGTCGCATAGCTGCAGGAAGCGGATCACCTTGACGCCGGCAGAGACGTCCATGGAGCCACCGAGGCGCTTGGGGTTGTTGATCATCACACCCACGGGATAGCCGTTCAGGCGACCCAAGCCAACGATGCGGGAGCGGCCGTAGTGGGGGGTGATCTCGAAGAAGGAGTCTTGGTCAAGCACTGCGCTGAGGATCTTGCGCGGGTTGTAGAGGCGGCGCTTCTCGCGGGGGATGGCGGACAGGAGCGACTCGTCGCGGCGCTCCGGGTCGTCGCCGGTGTCGCCCCTTGGCGGCATCTGCCAGACATTGGCGGGCAGGTAGGAGAGGAAGGCGCGGATCATGTCGAAGGCTTCTTCTTCGCTGTTCGCAAGGTTGTCCACCACGCCGCTTTCGAATACTTGGCTCCGCTCGTCGCCGAGGTCTTCCTTGCTGATGTCGATGCCGAGTGCGGCCTTCACCACGGGTGGGCCGCCCGGGAAGATCTGGCTGATGCCCTTGACCATGACGTTGAAGTGGGCGAGGCATGCGTCCACCGCCGGCAGGCCGGCCACGGAGCCGAGCACCGCGGCTGCCACGGGTACTTGGCAGAGGAGGTCTTGCACGCCCGGGGTAACCGGATTGGTGGGGATGTAGGTGCGGCCGATCTGTTCGAAGGTCTTGACGCTGCCGCCGGTAGCATCGAGCAGGCGGATGAACGGCAGCCGCCAGTCGAGCGCCATCTTCTGGGCATGGCCGCCCTTGTTGCCGATGGAGCCATCGGCGGAGCCGCCGCGCACGGTGAAATCGCCAGCGGTGACGACTGCTGGGCGACCGTCGAGGCGGGCGGTTCCGATGACCATGTTGGAGGGGCGGACGTTGACGAGGTCGTTGCCTTCGTAGGTTGCGGCACCGGCGAGGCCACCGATTTCGGCAAACGTTCCGGGGTCGGCGATCATCTCGACACGCTCGCGCACCGTGAGCTTGCCGCGCCGGCGCTGCTCGGCGATGCCCGCCTCGCCGCCCATCTGCTCCGCAAATGCGCGCCGCCGCGCGAGTTCCTCGACTTCCGGTTGCCAGACCATGAAAAGCGCCTCTTCGGGTGAGAATGCGGTGCATTCTACGGGCTTGCTTCGTAGGGGACGGGCTTGTCCCGTCCCGGCGCGCCCTGACGGGCGCGTTGGCAGTTCGCGTGCGCGAACTGCTGTGCTTCGACGAGTTCCTCGGCGCATTCAGGACGGGCGGGGACAAGCCCCGCCCGGGCGGGACGGCTCAGGCGAGGGGTTCGCGGAGGAGTTCGAGAAGCTCTTCTGCGCTCAGGCGGCCCGGGGCATCGGCGTTCTGCAGGAGTCGGTCGGCCAGGTCTTTCTTGTGGTGGTGCAGTTCGACGATTTGGTCTTCGATAGTGCCCTTCGCGACCAGGCGGTAGATGGTGACGGGGCGGGTTTGGCCGATGCGGTGGGCGCGGTCGGAGGCTTGGTCTTCGACCGCCGGGTTCCACCAGGGGTCCATATGGATGACGTAGTCGGCGGCGGTGAGGTTCAGCCCCGTGCCGCCGGCTTTGAGGGAGATCAGGAAGACATCGCCCTCGCCGGCCTGGAACGCCGCCGTGCGTTGCGCCCGTGCCTTGGCTGGCGTGCTGCCGTCGAGATACTGATAGGGAATGCCGAGTTCCTGTACCACCTCCTCGATGAGCTTCAGGTGCCGAACGAATTGTGAGAAAACGAGCACCTTGTGGCGGTTTTCGCGCAGTTCCAGTAGCACTTCCCGGAACGCCGCCAGCTTGGCGCTGGCCGGTGCGCCCTGTTCGCGCACCAGGCGGGCGTCGCAGCAGGCGAGGCGCAAGCGGGTGAGGTGGGCGAGTACCTTGAGCCTCGCCTCGCCCGGTTGGTCGAGGCTCTCGCCGATGAGGTCCTCCATCGCCCGCTGCCTGAGCGCCTCGTAGAAACTCGCCTCGTCCGCCGACATCTCGACATGCAGGGTGATTTCGGTGCGCTCCGGCAGGTCGTCGAGCACTTCGGTCTTCAGGCGGCGCAGCATGAAGGGCGCGATGAGGCGACGCAGACGATTGCGTGCCTCGGCGTCATTGTCGCGTTCGATGGGCAGGGCGAAGTTCTCGCGGTAATGGGCGAGCGATCCGAGCAGTCCAGGATTAATGAAGCCGAACAGGGAGTAGAGGTCCATCAGGTTGTTTTGGATCGGTGTGCCGGTGGTGATGAGGCGGAAGCTGGCGGGAATCGCCCGCGCCGCCCGGGCGCGCTTGGTGGCCGCGTTCTTGATGGCTTGCGCCTCGTCGAGCACCGCCGCACGCCAATCCACCTCGGCGATCCGTTCGATGTCGTTCTGGAGCAGACCATAGGTGGTTAGCACAAGGTCGAAGGGCCCCATGTCCTTGAGCCGCTCGCCGCGGCCCGCCGCGTCACCCACGTAAGGGATGACGTTCAAGGTAGGGGCGAACCGGCGCGCCTCGTTTTGCCAGTTGGCGACCACCGAGGTGGGGCAGACCACCAATGCCGGCCCTTCCGGCGCAAGCTGCAAGAGCAGCGCCAGTGCCTGCACGGTCTTGCCGAGCCCCATGTCGTCGGCGAGGCAGGCGCCAGCGCCCCAATGGTCGAGCCGCGCCAGCCAGTCGTAGCCGTCGCGCTGATACGGTCGAAGCTCGGCCTGCAAGGTGCTCGGCAGTTGCGGTTCGAACGCCTGCGCCTCGCTCATGCGTTGGCGCTGCTCGACCCATGCCGCGTCGGCCTCCAGGCTGGCACCGTCGAGCAGGTCGTCGAACGCGAGGGCGGTTAGCGGGTGGAAGCGCACGTTCTTGCCGGACGAGGTGGAGAGGCTGCGCAAGTCGTCGAGTTGGCGACGGAACGAGTTGGTGAGGGCAAGGAAGCCCTGTTCGCCGAGCTTGAGGAAGCGGGAGCCTGGGCTTTCGTCGAGCAGCCGGAAGAGCTCCCTAAGGCCCACTGTCTCCTCGTCGTTGATGCGAAGCTCGCCGGAAGCGGTGAACCATTGTTCGGCAGACTTGACGGTGAGGTTCAGCGACGCCGCCGTGGGTCCGGCGGCGATGCGGAATGCCTCGCCGTCTGGCCACAGGCAGCGCGCGCCGGCAGTGGCGAGTTGCTCCACCAGTTCGAGGCAGGCGCCAGGTTCGTCGAGTTCCAGCGTCCAGCCCATCTCGCCGGCATCGATGCCGTGCAGGGAGGGACAGGCGTCGATGATTCGTCCCGCCGCCTCGCGTTCGGCCGCTAGATCGCGTCGCGCCTGCACCGTCTCGCCGTCCTCCACCGCGAACACCGTGCTGCCGCCCGTGCCCGGTGCTAGGTACACGTCTGAGTCCGGCACCGGCGCCACCAGCATGTCGGCGATCAGGCCCGCACCATTCGGCACTAGTCGCAGCCACGGCTCGGGATCGGCGGGCACTTCGCGTGCCGCCACGGCCTCGTCGCCGGCGCTTTGGACGCGCACCTCGGCCGCCAGGGCCGCAATGGCCATGAGGAAGCGTGAACGGACGGAAGCAGGCAGTTCCAACCCCCGTGCGGGGACGATGTCGCAAAGCTTGCGCTGGCTGTCCGTGAACCTCGTCACCTCGATGCGCGTGTCACTCGGTACCGATCCAGTGAACCGGTTGGTGGGCCCCGGATGCGGGTTCATGCGCAGGATCGCGCCGCCTTCGCCAGCCTCTTCGACGATCAGTTCCGGTTCGCGCTCGATGACCTGCAGGGCCTTGCCATCGGATTCGACATGGGGATGACCCGCCAAGGCGTGCAGCGCTGCCCAAGCGGCGTCTTCAATACCGCCCTGCAAGTTTCCGAGGGCTGCGATCGCGGTGCGGTCCTGCTCGGACAGGAAGTCCATCCGGCGGGCTTCCGCCCCCAGCCGGAATCGGTCCACGAGCCGACCCTTGGTCCACTTGCCGCCCCTTGTCGCCTTCTGCTCGCGGCAACTCAGTATGGGTGCGTCCTCATGCTCGTACCAGGCGCTGGGCCTTGAATGGGGGGCGGCAGGCATGTGGCTGGTGCGGACTTCCCACAGCAGCCGTCGCTGCCCGGCAATGGCGCTAGGCCTGGTCTTGGATGACCTCGACTTGGCAGCCATTTCCTCCAGCGCCGCAAGGGAGTGGTGCCATGCTGGCAGGGGCCTTGCCGCATCCGCGAGCGTTGTGGTTCCGAGCGCGTTGTGGAGGTGCTGCGCGGCAGCCTCGTGGTTCTCTTCGGACACTCCGGAACGCGCTAGCATTTCGCGCGCTTCTGCCTCGATCCAGCGATAGCCGTGTCGCCGCCCGACCTCAAGCAGGAGTTCTGTTTCCGCCTGCCAATGTGTGGGGAGAACGTGCGCACCACCCCGTGCTTGCGCCTCCCAGAGGGAACCCAGGCACTTGCCCATCAGGCCCAACGCCGTGTGCCGGAACCAGTCGGCGCTGCGTTGAGCGGCCTGCAGGCGTTGTGCGGCCGCTATCGCCAGCAGCCGGTGCAGGTCGGAGTCGCGGGCGAGCTTTTGCCCGGCACGGAGCACGCGGTCCATTTCGCCTTGGGGCGCGAGTTCGTGGCTGCGTACCCATGCGAGCAGGGCGAGTGAAATGGCGCGGTGCGGCGGATAGACGTTTCGCTTGCGCGTACCGGCGCGCTCGACGGCAAGAGCGGTCTGGATGTGCCGGGTGGCTGTCACGTCGTCACCGCGCAACATGGCGACCAAGGCTTGGGTGCTAGCCTGCGCGGTGGTCCAGAACTTGCGTCCCTCAGCATCGCCCGGGGGCTTGACGAAGAGAGCCACTGCTTGATCGAGTTGCCCGCGCAGAACGTGGAGGAATGCCGCCTCGTCGATGTGGTTCGTTGGCTGCGCCGCGTGGTCGCGCCAGGCTTGCAGGGCCAAGTCTGAGTCGATGCCGATCTCGATGCTGGTGGCCAGCAGTGCCTCGACGGCAGCCGCACGATAGCGCTCCGGGAAGGTGGACAGCAGTTCGACTCCGCCCGGATAGGCGAGAAAGCGAAACTGGTGCGGTCTCGTGGCGAGCTCGTCCGCTTGGTCGAACTCGCCCGCCACCAACAGGTTGCGCAGACGTCGCTCGATGCCGACATCGTAGCCAAGCGGGCCGGCGTGGTTTCTCGTGAAGGGATGCGCGAGGAATCCCTCCAGATTGCCGGACTCCTTGGCGCGTAGGGTCGCCGGGATGCATGCGGTTAGGTCGACCAATGCCCGGGTCTTGCCCTTGCGCTGAGCCAGCCCTTGAGCGATCAGTTCGCCCTTTGCCTGCCGGAAGGTGGCGAGGTTGAATCGATGGTTTGGTTCGCGGCCCGCAAATGTGGTGCGCGTGACATTCCACGCTCGCTCCGAACTCATCGTCTCCGGGTAGGCGACGGCGAGCACCTGAAGGAAGAGCTCGGCCGCCGGCGAAAGGGTGCGTCGTTCCTGCGCTGCATCGGGAAAGAGCGGTTGTGTCACTGTGTTCCTGTTGTTGGGCTGGGGCGTGGCTACGGTGTGGCCCGATGCGGTGTGCGTGGGTGCCCCGGCGGCTCGAACGCGCCGCGCCATGCGCCGCGGCGCTGCCGTTGCGCGTCGTTCTGCGTCTGGCGCAGGATTTCGGTGGCGTCGCCCTCGCTGAAGGCGTAGCCGGCCGCCACCATGCGGGCGCTCAAGTTTCGTTCCGTGAGCGTTTCTTCGAAACGCCGCGGTAGCGTTTGCCCTTCCTCGACGACAACGCAGGCGCCGCGGTTCGGGTAGGTGACGAAGCAGAACACCTCCTGCGCCCGGACCATCGATTGCAGATGCACCGTGGCCTCCCGGCCGCAGGCATACACGGAGCCCTCGGCATCGAGGCAGGTCTGGTCTGGACGCAGCGCTTGGATGCCGCCGAGCACGATCACCTGACCGCCTTCGAGGAGGAGCGTCCCGCCGTCGATGGGGTTGGCAGGCAGCGGACCTACGGGGTTCCATCTATCCCCCGAGAAGGCAGTCGGCATACCGGTGTTGGCCATCAGGAGACCGCCAAACGCCACGAGCACTGCCACCACGGTGCGAGCAGCACCGAAACGCAAGGGGCGACCGTGCAGCCGCTGGTGGATCTGGCGCAAGGGTAGCAGCGTCCTTCTGACGCCGTACGCCATGATGGCGAGGGTGAAGCCGGCATAGGCAACGAAGCTCGGAAAGGAGTCCACGGACGCCGCGCTGCCCGGCAGGATCGTGGCCGTGAAGATTAGCCCAATGCTGCTGCCGAGGAACAGGCTCCAGTTCCAAAGCAGCACCGAGAAGCCGGAGAGCGGTGCGAAGTAGCGCAGGTTATCGGCGGCGAACACGTCGAGCACTGGAGGATCGAGGCGGAAGATGTCCCGCGCCATGGCGGCGGTGAGGTCGTCGTCGGCGAGCGCCCCTGCAAGCATCCTTAGCCGGCTGGCTGTGAGCCAGAACAGGAACATGGCGAATGCAAGGCAGGCGATGGGCAGCACCGAAAGAGGGATGTCGAACTCGCCAAACGGAAGCACGCCTTCGGCGGTGCCGACGAGGTTGACGAGGGCGGCGAGGAAAACGGTCACCACGGTGCCGCCGATGGAGATCCAGAAGAGGTTGGAAAGCGACTCGATGGAGCGGACTAGCGCCTCGGCGGGTATCGAGAGCGGGTTGATGCCGGCGTAGTCGGCGAGCCGCAAGCCGGGGTCCCGTTTGGTCTCGTCGGCGTGTGTTTCTGCGTTGGAGGCGGCCGTGACAAGGTTGGCGTCTTGCGTTGGTACCGTTGCCGTCCCGTCGGCGTCCTCGACCGGCAGTAGGACGGCCTCGGCCTCCACTTCCACTGGCGCACCGAAAGGCAGTTCCGCGACGCCGATGGCGGAGCGCGAGTGTCGACCCCGTTCGCCGAACACCTCGAGCAAGAGTTCGGAAAAGCCGTTGATGACGCCAGGCAAGGCGTTGAAGCCCGGTGCCGCGTTGACCATTCCGAACGCCTTGCGCCATTCCACCCGGTCTAGGTCCACGCCGGCAGCTTGTAGGCTCGCCAACATGCCAAGCGCCACCTGCCGCGCCGCCTTGTAGGCTTCGTCGGCGTCCACCTCTGCACCGACTTTTCCGAGCGGTTTCGCTAACTTGCCATCGGCATCGAAGGGCAGATGGCCGGCGATCGTGATGCGGCTTCCGGACACCTGCACGGTCTCGAACCTCTGCCCCGGAATGCGCATCGCGGGTGGCAGTTCGAGCCCCAATGCAGCCAAGCGTTCGAGAGCAGCGATGGCTGTGGCCTCCACGACACGGCAAACCCGGCTAGCATACGGCGCGGAGCGCGAGTTGGCACGATCTGTGCGCGTTGAGTGCGGCGGTGCGAGCTCTTGCGCGTGTGTTTTCTTGTGGCAATGCCGGCGTTCTGCGGCGCGGGACCGACGAGAGAGGGCGACAGAGGCGATGGACATGCAAGAGGACGCAACTTCCTCCACATCCGGCAGCCTGCCGAAGGTGGCGGAATCGGACGCGGTGGTGGCGCGGCTGCGGGCCGAGAACGCCGAGTTGCGAGCGGAACTGGCGCGGGCAAGAGCCAGCGAGACCGGGCTCGGTGTGAATGGGGCGGCCACGGAAGACGGATCGTGGGAAGAGGCGATGCGGCGCGGCATTGGCTATGCGGATGACCGCTCGTCCACCAGTGGTACGTCCGCCGGCCGCCTGCTCGCGCAGCTCTCGGGCCTCTCCAAAGAACGCATGAAAGCCGGTCGCATCCGAAACAGCAGCGACTTCGACTATTTACCCCGTCCGAGCGCTGACGAGGCGCAGCTCGAGGCCGATTTCGTGCGTTGGGGCTATTGCCTGGTGGAGGACGCGATGTCGCCAGGCCAAGTGCGGCAGCAAGTGGAACGGCTGGTGGAACAAGCCGAGGCGGAGAGGCGCCAGGATTCCGCCATCATGACCAGTCGCCATGCCAAGGCACAGCTCGTCAACAATCTGGTGCTCAAAGGGCAGGTGTTCCGTGACGCCGTGGAGTTCAACGAGTCCGCAGCCCAACGCGGGCCCTTGGTGGACGAGCTCCTGACCAAGGTGATGGGCGAGGGCTTTGGCCTCGGCTGCGCCCACGGCTCCATCGTCCACGAGGGCGGCGGCTTGCAGGAACTGCACATCGATCAGGGCGGTATGCCCATGCCCTATCCGCCGTTCCCGTTCGGCTCCCTCATCATCTGGGTCTATACCGAGTTCAACTTGGCGAACGGTGCCACCTACATCGTCCCCGGCTCCCACCGCGCGGCCGGCGGGGCGACGCTCTTCCGGGATGGCGCAAACCTGGTGGAACTCGTGGACGGTGAACCCGGCCTCGTGGCCATCTGCGCGCCCCCCGGCACCTGCATTCTCACCGACACCCGTGTGCTCCACTGCGGCGGTCGCCGCACCGCCCCCGGCACTCGCTACGCAATGCGCTGCCACTACAACCGCCACTACATCCGCGCACTGCACGAACAGTCCAAGGCCAATCTGCACGTGCCCACAGAGACGTGGGACCGGCTCTCGCCCCGACTGAAGCAGATGATGGGCATCACGGTGAACGACCAGTCGCCAACCGGGGAACTGCCAGGGGCCCATCGGACGGGCTAGGAGCCTGCGCCGTAGAAAACGGCGCTGGCTCCTAGCCGTAGCTGCGAGCGCATGCGAGCACGAAGGCCAGCAGTTCGCGCAGCGAACTGCCAACACGCCCGTTAGGGCGCGCTAGCTAGGAGGCTGTCGGATTTGGCGCGGGCCTTGGGTCGTTGGTGGCGTTGTTCGGGGCTGGCGCTTTGACGATGTTGTCTGGGACGTGGGGTGCCGGGACCTTGGCCGGCTCCGCTGCGTGCGCGCCTTCGGCGCGCTTGGAGGGCGGGACGCCCTCCCCCCAGAGAGGCCCTCGCATGGCAGGGGTTGGTTTTGTGGTGGCGGTGCGCGTTGGCGTGAACGCGGTTAGGCTATTCGCCACACAAGAGGCGATGAGGGGCCTTCATGTCTGACCGCACTACCGTTCTGGCCGGGGCGTTCGCTTTTGTTGCTGCATCGGTGTTTGCCGCGCCGGTGCAGCTTGACAGCGGTGCTGTTGAAGGTGCGGCGGTGGAGTCTGATCCTGCCGTGCAGGTGTTCCGAGGGATTCCCTATGCGGCGCCGCCGGTCGGAGAGTTGCGGTGGAAGCCGCCCCTGCCGGCTCCGGCTTGGGAAGGTGTGCGCGCGGCGCGGGAGTTCAGCGGCGCTTGTCCGCAGGGGCCGGGGCTTGCGCAGATGATGGGCGTGCCGCTGCCGGATCCGAGCGAGGATTGCCTGTATCTGAACGTCTGGACCGGTGCGGTCGGGGCGGACACCAAGCTGCCGGTGATGGTGTGGATCCACGGTGGTGGCCTGTCGCTCGGCTGGGGGCATCAGACCATGTACGACGGCGTCAGGCTGGCGCAGCAGGGCGTTGTGCTTGTGTCGATCAACTATCGGCTCGGTGCGCTCGGGTTCCTCTCGCACCCGCTGCTCGATGGGGAAGACGGCGTGTCCGGCAACTACGGGCTCATGGATCAGGTCGCCGCGCTTGAGTGGGTGCAACGCAACATCGCCGCGTTCGGCGGCGATCCAGCGAACGTGACGATCTTTGGCGAGTCGGCCGGCGGCACGAGCGTCTATGCGCTGCTGGCGTCGCCGCACTCGAAGGGCCTGTTCCATCAAGCCATCGCCCAAAGCGCTTGGGTTGTCGACGGCAACTTCCTTGCCCCGGAACGAGCCGCGGCGAGCGGAGGCGGGTGGGCGAAGCAGCATTTTGCCGGGGCCGATTCCGCCGACAAGCTGCGCGCGATCGATGCGGCTGCCTTGGTGGCGGCGCAGGATCAGGGCTTCAACGTCGCGGTAGCCACGGGTGGCGAATTCCTGCCCGAACATCCGCAGGCGATCTTCGAGGCTGGCGGGCAGATGAACGTGCCGCTCGTCGCCGGCACCAACACCGATGAGGGCACGATGTTCGTTGGCATGCTGCCGTTCGAAACCGTCGATGCCTACAAGGCAACCATCGCCGGCATGTTCCCGGATCATGCCGAGACGATTCTCGCGCTTTACCCGGCAGCCAACGATGCCGCGCTCTTTCAGGTGAAGAACCAGATCATCGCCGACACCTGGTTTGCCCAGGCAACGCGCAACATGCTGGCTGCCTGGGCGCAGGTGTCATCGCCGGCCTTTCGCTACCACTTCAGCCGTCGCTCCACCGCGATGCCGATGATGGGGGCCGCCCATGCTGCGGAAATCGTGTATGCATTCAATAACCTAAGGCCGCCGGCGGCGGAGCAGCAGGTGGACCAGGCGCTGGCCGACGCCATGATCCGCTATTGGGTGCAGTTCGCCGCCACCGGCAATCCGAATGCCGACGGGCTGCCGGAGTGGCCAGCGTACGAAGCGGAATCCGACCTGCATCTGGAGCTTGGCGACGAAGTGAAGGCTGGTGCCGGGTTCCGCAAGGACGCCATCGACACCCTCAACAGGATCCAAGCAGCGATGTTGAACTCGGCGGGCGGTTGAGTAGGGAACGGCCGAAGCGTCCTATCCGAGCACCTCGACCAGCTTCGATCCCACCGTGTACACCGCGAAGCTGATGTAGGTGGCCGCTCCAATGGAGACCATGACGATGTTGACCGGGCCGGGGCGCGCGCCCTCGGGCAGGTGCCGCAGGTTGATGTAGAGAACCATCGGCACGTAGGCGGCCATGGCGAAGCCGCCGAGCATGGCGCTGATGAAGAAGAAGTCGAGTGCCGTCACCTCGAAGGTCTCGAAGAACCAGGTGGCGAGCACGCCGAGGGCGCTTAAGCCCACCGCGAGGCCAAAGTAGAGGCGGTTGGCGGCGAAGCGGTGCATGGCGTTGAAGTTGGTGTGCAGGAGGTCCACCCATTGCCGGGTGCCGCCGTCGAGACCGGCAAGCACGCTTGAGAAGAGCGCGGCGATGCCGATGACCAGGAACAGATAACGTCCGCCCGTACCCATCGTGCCTTCGAGGATCAACGCGAGGTCCCACACCAGTTGCCCTTCCGCCGGCACGATGCCTTGCGGGTAGAGCACGACGAGCGCGCCGAACATGAACAGGAACATGGTGAAGGTGTTGGCTATCCAGAAGAAGATGGCGCTGTCGAGCACCACGAAGCGATGCCAGTCGCGGAAGCGGCGCAGATTCTCGGCGGTGGCGGGGAAGCGATAGCCGATCTCGCTGTCGCCCCGCTGCGCCTCCCGCAAGGGGTTGATGAGCACTTCTATTCGTCCGCCCATACCGATGTTCTTGTCGCGCAGGTAATAGGCATAGAAGAGATTGCCGAGGCCACCGGCGCCGGCGAAGACGAACGCGCCGAAGAAGCGGTTGAACGTGAACTCCTCATCGAGTTCGATGTGGCCGAAGTTGAGGATGCCACCGACCATGTCGCCGACGTCGCCCCATGTGCCGACGCTGAAGGCCACCACCAGCAGGCCAATCACAATCACCAGCACCATGAAGACGATGGACCTCTCCACCGAGGCATAGATGCGCTTGGGGCCGAAGACGATGGCCAGCGCGATGAGGGCGACCACAGCGGTCCAGAACCAGTCGGGACCGGGTCCGTTCTCGCCGAAGAAGAGGTTCTTGATGGCGACCCCGGCCGCGCGCCCCCATCCCGGCAGGAATACGCCAATGAACATGAGGGTCAGGAAGAAGACCGGCCAGAAGCGCGAGAGCCGGGCGAAGCCCGTGAAGGCGCTCTCGCCGGTAGCGACGGCCCAGCGGCCGATCTCGATGTTGATCCACATTTGCAGGAAGACGCCGAGCGCCGCGGCCCACATCATGTCGGGGCCGAACCGGGCGGTGATCCACGGCCAGAGGATGAGTTCGCCGGAGCCAATGGCCATGCCGATCATCACGGCGCCCGGCCCCGTCATCTTCCAGAAGCTCTTCTCGCGCAGCGGCAAGTCGGCGCTCTTGAGGTCCGGAATCTCCCGAAACTTCATGCTTATCCCCCTCATCGAACCGCCATGCTATCGCGTCCCACCATTTGGCCGTGTCGTCCTAGCGGTTTTGGTGCGAGGGCCCTGGGGGCGAGGGCATCCTGCCCTCGCACGCGCCGACAAGCGCGCATGTCGTTTGGTGGGACACTCTCGTGCGCCCGTGCATGAACGCGCCTTGCGGTGCGTTGGGGGCGCGCCCTCAATCCTCCGTTTGCGCCACCGGGCAACTGCACTCGCAGGGCTCGGTGAACTGGAGGTACACGCCCCAGCCGAACAGGATGCTCAGGGTGATGCAGGAGGCGATCACGCCGGCGCCGACGATCTTCATGCCGGCCGGCTCGCGGGGTGGTTGGGGTGTGGCAAGCGGCTCGCTCATGCGGTTCTCCCGGACTGGAGTTCGACGAAGGTTGCGTAGGTGCCGCCGGCGGCGACCAAGTCAGCGTGGGTGCCGGACTCCACGACTTCGCCGTCGTCGAGGAAGTAGATGTGGTCAGCCGAGCGGATGGTGGAGAGGCGGTGGGCGATGACGATCACGAGCCGGCCTTCGCGCGCCTCGCGCAGGTTCGCCATGAGCCGATTCTCGGTTTGCGGGTCCAGCGCCGCGGTGGGCTCGTCGAGAATCAGGATGGGCTTGTTTGAGACCAGCGCGCGGGCGATGGCGATGCGCTGCTTCTGGCCCACGGAGAGCTTGGCACCGGCGCGGCCGAGATGGGTGTCGTAGCCCTCCTCCAGGGAGTCGATGAAATCCGCGACGCCGGCGATGCGGGCCGCCTCGCGCACTTCCTCGTCGGTAGCCTCCCGGCGACCCATGCGGATGTTGCCTTCGATGGTGTCGTTGAAGATGCTGGTTTCCTGAAACACGAACGCTACCTGTCGGCGCACGGCGGCGAGGTCGAACGGGGTGAGTTGCCTGCCATCGAGGTAGTAGCGCCCCGAGGTGGGCGTCAGCAGCGCCGGGATGAGGTAGGCGAGGGTGGACTTGCCGGCACCGGTTGGCCCGGCCAGTGCGACCATCTGGCCAAGCTGGCCCTCGAAGTCGATGCCGGTGAGGGCGCGGGTGCCGTCGGGATAATCGTAGTCCACGCCTTCGAGCCGCACGCCTTGCGTCAGCGCAAAGGCGTCGTCGAACTCCTGCAGATCGCGGTCGCCGTCAAGCGCTTCCACCGGTGCATCGAGAATGGCGAACACCCGCCGCATACCGGTGACGTTTTCTTGCAGGCTGAACCAGAGCCGGCCGAGATACACCGACGACGCGGCGATGGCGCCGAAGTAGCCCCAGATCACCCACCAGTCACCGGGAGCCAGCCGCCCTTCGATGAACTCCGGCGCGAGGAAGTAGAAGACGAGGAAGATCATGCAAACGCTGATGAAGGTGGTGGTAAAGGCACTCAGCACGTTCACCAGCACCACGCCGCGAAAGCGCTTGAAGGAATCGGCGCTGGCGGCAGCAAAGCGGGCGTGGTCTTCCTTGCCGCTGCCGACGCCCTGCACCGCCATCACGTTGGCCATCTCCTCCTCGATGGTGGCGGTGGTGACCGACCCCGCCTCCCGCGCCAGCGTGCCCTGGCGGCGCATCAGGCGGGCGAAGTAGAGCACTCCGGCGAAGGACATTGGCGCCACGGCCAAGGCGCACCAAACCACCACGGGAATATTCCGAAACACGAGGAACATCATCAAGATGGTGGTGGCAAGGTTGACCGCCGACGTGGCTGGCCCCACCCACAGATTGAAGATGATGTTGGAGATCGACGGCGTGTCGTACATGCCGCGATACACCACATCACCAATGGAGCGGTCATTGAAGTCGGTGACGCGGTGGGCGTTGAAGCGACCGAACAGTTCGCTGCGCAGGTGATGGTTGAGGCGATGGGTGATGCGGATGTGCCATAGCGCCTCGAACAGGCCAAAGAGCCCGCCGACGAGGGAGTGCATGTTGTTGGCGTCGTTTTCCGACTTTGTCGCCGTGTCTTGTCCCTGCGCCAGTTCCGTCTCGGTGTTGCTGCGCTGGGCGCCATCAGTGCCGTAGGCACCGGCCAGCACCACCATGAGCAGGAACAGGGCGCCCATGAAGAACACGGTCTGATAGGCCGAAAGCGGCTCCACCATCGCCAGGAGTGGCTTGAAGAAGAACGGCGGGATGCTCTCGACGGTCGCGCTTGGGTCCGAATCCCTGAGGACGATGTAGTCAATCACCACCTTGGCTGGCCACGGCAGCACGAGAATCCAGAAGATGCTCGTCATCTGCGCCGCCGCCTTCACCGCGAGGTCGAAGCGGAACACGAACGTGTAGCGCATCGCACGACCGATGATGCGCAGAGCCTCGCCGCTCGTGATGACGCCGGCGGCGTCGGTCGGCTGACCCGGGGCCTGTTGCGGGATTGCCGCTTCCGCCACCGTCAACCTCCCGCCGCCGTCCCGACCGCCTCGAGTTCGGCGTTGACGAAATCGCGATAGGCGGTGGGACGCGCCATCAGCTCGTCGTGGCTTCCCGTATCCGCAACCACGCCGTCGCCCAGAAAGACGATCCGGTCCGCCTGCCGCACGGTGGACAGGCGATGGGTGATAAGGAACACGGTGCGCTGCTCTGCCCACTCCTTGATGCGATTCATGATGCGCAGTTCATGCACGGCATCGAGGGATGCCGTGGGTTCGTCGAGAATCAGGATGGGCGTGTCCTTAAGCACGGCGCGGGCGATCACCAACCGTTGCCGCTGGCCGGTGGAGAGCTTGGAGGCGCGTTCGCCCAGGAAGGTGTCGTAGCCGTCGGCCAGGCGATCGACGTATTCGTCCACGCAAGCGACCCGCGCCGCGGCGCGCACTTCCTCGTCGCTGGCGTCCGGGCGGGCGTAACGAATGTTCTCGAGGAGCGACTTCGAGAAGAGGATGTTCTCCTGGGTTGCGAGCGCGATGTTGTTGCGCACCGACTCAAAGGTGAAGCCACGGATGTCCTCGCCGTCGAGCGTGATGCGGCCGCCGTGGAACTCCAGCATCCGCAGCAGCAGCAGCATGAGCGTCGTCTTGCCGGTGCCGGTGGGGCCGAGAATGGCGGTGACTTCGCCCACCTTGGCCTCGAAGGTGACGTCGGTGAACACCTCGCGCCCCGGATAGCTGAACCGCACCTCGTCGAAGCGAATGCTGTCCTGCACCGGCGGCAGGGCGCGGGCGTCTGGCAGGTTGTGGACATCCGGCGTCAGATCGAGGATTTGGTACACCCGGCCAAGGCCAATGGCGACATCCTGCAAGCGGCCCCAGAGCTTCACGAGGCCGTCCGTGGCGGCCATCGACTGCTTGGCGTTGGAGCGCGCCTGATCCTGGCCGCCGAGATTCCACAGCCCAAAGCCGAACGCCAGCAGGAAGTCGCGCAGGAACGTCTCGGCGCCGTCGTAGGCAAAGAGCGCCGCCCGCAGCTCGATGAAGGCGAGTGGAGCGACCCCGAACAGGAAGACGAAGAAGCCGAACAGCATCAGCCGCACCCGGGCATCGTGGGCGGCGGCGAAGGCACCCACCGAATCGACGTCGAACATGCGCTGCCGCTCGCGTTCGAGGCCGTTCACCTTGATGGTGCGGATGCCCTCGATGGATTCCTGAATGGTGGAGGTGAGCGCTGCGTTCCGCTCTCTCGCCACCTTGAAGCCAGCCCGGAGCGGCGCCGACATGCGCCTGCCGAGCCACAGGAGCGGAAACCACGAGCAGAGGAGCACGAGGCCCAGCATGGGGCTGAACGCGGTCACAACGGCAAGGCCCATGAAGAAGCGCACGCCAGCCATGAAGGTGTCCATGATCACTTGCAGGATCTGCGTCACCATGGCGCTGTCCTGGAACACGCGATAAATGGAGTCGCCGGTGCGCGAGTCGGCATGGAACTTCAGCGACAGCGACTGGAACTGCCCCATCAGGTGCAGGCGCAGGTTTTGGTTGATGCCCTGGAGGATCCACACGCGGTAGTAGTGGATGGCGTGGCCGATCAACTCGCCGAGGGAGGTGGACACGGTGGCGAGGATCAGGACGCCAAAGATCACCTGGTACTGCTGCGCCTTGGTGAGCGCCTCCACCTCCACCCACTCGGCCGGATCGAGGAACAAGAGCGATGCGGCCAGCGGCGCCATCGGCTCGTTCAGGATGATGTTGTTGTACATCAGCCCGAAGTTGACGGCAGCGAAGAAGACGCCGATGCCGGTGGCGAAGATGGCGAGCGCAATGTAGGTGAGGCTGTGCCCGAACATGGGCTTCAGATACGGCCAGATGCGAATCAGCACCCCGACCACGTCGAGGAAATGGATGCGCGACGGATCGATGTCTCGGAGCCGTTCCGACTCGACGCGAATGCCCTCGATGGAACGCCGAATGAACGCCCTGAGCCCCACGCGGCGCTACCCCCTCGCTCCGAGTCGATCCTCGTCCATGTGCCGCAAATCCCCCCTCTCGCGCCGTCGCACCATAGCCGCATTGGCCACCAAATGCAGCCGGAACGTGCCCAGGACGGTGCTTCCAAGCGTCGCGCGCCCGGCGCTTGGAAAGGTCCTTTCGCAAGCGCATGAGGAAGGCCACCCGAAGAAGGGCGACGCATGCGTCGCCCCTACGGCCCGAGGCATGACCGACGCCTTCCTGTAGGGGCGACGCATGCGTACGGCGCAGCCTCCTAGCCGCGGAACACGCCCCAGCGTTCGCGGATGCTGCGGGCTTCGTCGATGTGGCCGAGGGCTTCCCGGGCGGCGGCAATCAGGAGCCAAGCGTCGCGTGCTTCTTCGCCGCCGGGGAGGAGGAACAGCAGCCCCTTGCGGGCGTTCTGTTCGGCCTGGGCGAACTGTCCGGCGTTGAATTGCATCCTTGCCAGGCGTAGCCAGAGGTCGCCGCGGCGGGGCTCAATGCGGATGGCGCGCTCTAGCGTTTCCACGGCCTCGTCGGTGCGGCCGGTTGCGGCAAGCTGGCCTGCGGTGTCAAGCAGGGCTAGGGAGACGGTGGATTTGGGTTCTTCCTCAACGTCCGGTTCAAGTGGCCGCTGGCTCGGCTCGCGTGGCTCCGGCTCCGGTACGGGCCGCGTCGTGACTTCAGGAATCGCCTCCACCACCGGCGGTGGCGCCGGCACCTGGCACCCAACGAGCAAGATTCCGACCAGTACAAGGGTGGGGGTGTGCCGCAACTTCGTCCCCTGCTCAGTATCCACGGGCCTTCGGAGGGAAGGCATTCTGCTAACGCGCCCGAAGGGCGCGCCCCTAGCGCCGAAAGGCGCCCTTCCTTCTGGAAAATGCATGATCAGCGTGCCTGGCGGCACGCTAGGGAAGGTAGGATGCCTTCCCTCCGAAGGCCCGTCAGCATCAACGCGCCGGATACTTCGCCACCGCCTCCTCGTTTGGCTCCGTGCCCCAGCCCGGCGTGTCCGGCATGTGCAAGTGACTGTCCCGGATATCCGGTGCAACGGTGAAGAGCTCCGCATCCCTCGGCACGCGGTCGATGTCGGTCTCCATGATGCGCAGGTTTGGCGTCGCGGCGCTGAAGTGGGCGCTGATCATGGTGGAGAGGTGGCCGTAATAGTTGTGTGGCGCAACGTTGACCTGATGCGCGGCGGCCGTGGCGGCGATCTTCATCGACTGCCAGGCGCCGTTCCACACCACGTCGATGATGGCCACATCCATCGCCCGCAGGCGGAAGTACGGCAGGAACGACGGCAACGTCAGGAGCGACTCGCACGAGGCGATGGTGTGCGGGCTCACGGCGCGCACGTCGGCCAGCGCTTCGGGGTATTCGGTGTCGATCTCCACCCAGAAGAAATCGAAATCCTCAAGCTCCCGCAGGATGCGGCGATAGCCCTCGGAGTTGGCGTTGTAGTTGAGGTCCAGGAGGATGTCCATGTCCTCCCCGGCACCCTCGCGGAACGCTTCGAGGTGCCGCCGAAGCTCGCGGATCATGTGCTTTTCGGCGTTGCGGTCTGGCGCGTAGGGGGAGCCGAATCCCGGCGCCCAACCCTTCACCCGGCCGCCGCTCTCGACCTCGCTGAAGTCGAAGATGTTGGTCTTGAGGCCCGTGAAGCCCTTCTCGCGCACTTCCTGCCCGAGCGTGCGCACATCGTCCAGCGTCTTCACCGGCGGCGGATAGAAATCGCCCCGGGCGATCCGCCAGGTGCCGCAATGCGACCAATACACCCGCACCGCGTCGCGCACCTTGCCGCCGAGGAGGTCGTAGCAGGGCACCCCCAGCGTCTTTGCCTTGGCGTCGAGCAGGGCGTTTTCGATGGCGCCGATGCCCATCGCCATGACGCCGCTCATCGACTGCCGCGCCCGACCATGCAGCCGCGCGAACACCCGCTCGACATCATGCACTCGCTCGCCCAGGACCATCGGTGTCAGCTTCTCCACCACCGTCGTGACGCCGATGGCGCCTTGGTGCTCGTCGTATTCCGACCAGCCCACCACGCCGTCCTCGGTGGTGAGCTTGACGAAGTGATAGTTGCGCCAACCAGAGTCACAGTGACGCGTCTCGATGCTTCGGACTTTCATGGGGCTCCCCGCGTGGCCGAGTTGCGAACGATACATGGCTTGATTGCGTGCCGGGCGTGCTTTGTTCGACGCCATTGACGAGAGGGCATGCGGCCTTCCATGTGCAGCCTCGTTGTTCGCGAAGGCCAGGGCGGGGCCTCCGGAGGGAAGGCATTCTGCCTTCCCTGCGAGGGCCTTCACTTCCACGGGCACTGCCTGTGGCCGGACTGCGGGGGGTTCCGCTTCGACGCCGGACCTGGCCCGGCCACTACAATCCGCCATTCAAGCCACCCAAGGGACATCGCATGAAGGCGCGCCTCAGGACCTTTCTCCTCTTCGCCGTCGCGATGGCTGCGTCCTGGTATGTCGGCGCATTCGTCTCGCCCACGTTCAGCGTCACCGCGACGACTCTCGATGCCCAGATGGCGGAGTCGGGGCAGCCCTACTACATCGCCGAGGGCCAGCGCACCTACTTCGATGCCGTGCCGATCGCGGACAGCCGCCTGGCCGCGGCAGCGGCGGGGGGTGAGGCGCCGGACATCACCGAGGAATACGTCGTTGACGACAGCGGCGCCGAGCCGACCTACCAGAGGCTCGACGCGCAGTTGCACTGGGGATTCTGGTCGCTCTTGCCGGCGGTGGTGGCGGTGATGCTGTGCTGGCTGACCCGCGAGCCCGTCACGTCGCTCCTCGGCGGCATCGTCTCCGGCGCCCTGGTGCTTGGCCAATACGACCTCACTGGTGCCGTGCTGATCCCGGCGCTTGCCACCACCAACGCAGCCAGCATCTTCGTGCTTTATCTGTGGCTGCTCGGTGGCCTGATGGGCGTTTGGTCCCGCACCGGCGCGGCGCAGGCGTTCGCGGAGTTCATGACCGAGCATGTCGTGCGAGGCCCCCGAACGGCCAAGCTCACCGCATGGATGCTGGGGGTGATCTTCTTTCAGGGCGGCACCATGAGCACGGTGCTGGTGGGAACCACTGTCAAGCCCATCGCCGATCGGGAGAGGGTGAGCCACGAGGAACTCTCCTACATCGTTGACTCCACCTCCTCGCCCATCGCCTCGCAGCTCGCCTTCAACGCTTGGCCCGGCTATGTGCAGGCGTTCATCTTCGTTGCGGGCGTCAGTTTCCTCGCGACCGAGGCGGACCGCGTGCAGTTCTTCTTCATGAGCGTTCCGTTTTGCCTCTACGCCATCTTTGCCGTGCTCGGCACGTTCTTGCTGAGCGTCGAGAAGACACCGTTCCTGGGCCCTCAGATGGCGGCGGCGATGGAGCGTTCCCGGACGACCGGCGCCCTCGACGCAGAAGGCGCGGCGCCCCTGAGCGCCCGGGAACTGCACGCGAGTCACGTCCCGGAGGGCTATGGCCCGCACGTGCTGGAGTTTTTCCTGCCCCTCGGCACGCTGATCGGCGTCTCCATTGGCACCTTCGTCGCCACCGGCACCCCCAACGTGCTCTGGGCCTTCGGCATCGCCTTGCTGTTGGCTGCCGGCATGGCACTCGGACGCGGCATGTCTCTCAAGGACCTGATCGGCGGCTTCCACGACGGCATCAAGGGCGTGGTCTTGGGCTCCGTCATCCTCCTCCTCGCCATCACCATCGGCGGCATCAGCACCCAGACCGGCGGCGCCGTCTATCTGGTGGAACTCCTGGGCGCCAGCATCCCCTACTACCTCCTCCCCGTGCTGCTGCAGCTCCTGACCATGGTGGTCGCCTTCTCCACCGGCACAAGCTGGGGCACCTACGCAGTCGCGTTCCCCTTGGCAATGCCCCTCGCATGGGCGGTAGCCGGCGCCAACGACCTCGCCCACCCCCAGTTCTTCATGACCCTCTGCTTCGCCGCGGTCATGGACGGCAGCGTGTACGGCGACCAGTGTTCCCCCATCTCCGACACCACCGTCCTCAGCTCCATGTGTACCGGCTGCGACCTGATGGACCACGTCCGCACGCAGATCCCCCAGGCATCGGTAGCCGCAGGATTGGCCGCCATCGGCTGGACACTTATGGCGGCGTTGTTCGCCTGAGGAGCCCCTTCGAGGCACTTCACGTGCGCGGAGCCTTACGCGCGATCTCGCGCCAGCAGAGCAGCCGCGCCCGCGACGAACAAAGTGCAGACGATGAGGAAGGCAGGGGTATAGGTCCCGGACATGTCGTAGGCGGCGCCGGCGATCAGGGGGCCTATGCCGAATGAGAGCACCGTGCCGAGGTTCATGAGGCCCATGACGCTGCCGAAATGGCGCATGTCGAAGGATTCCTGCACGACCAGGATGTAGAGGGCTCCGAAGCCCCCCATGAAAAGGCCGTACAGAGGCGCCGCGATGGCGAGCAGAGCAGGGTTGTTGGCGACGGCGAGGAGCGCGGCGAACAGCGCCTGACCGATGAGGTTGGCGATCATTGCCTGGCGGGCCGTGAAGCGGTCCGATAGCCAGCCGAACAGGAGCTTGCCGCCGATGCCAGCCGCGGCGATGGTGCCGAGGGCGGATAGGGCTGCCGCTTCGCCCATGCCTCTGTTGACCATGTGGGCCAGCGCGTGGGGGAGTATTGCACTGTAGGTGAACGTGCCGAGGGTGATGGCGGCGAGCACGGCACCGAAGGTGCGGCTTCGCACGGTGTCGCGCAGTTCCCTCGGGCTCGCCGAAGGTGGGGTCGCTTGCTCGGGCGATGAAACGATGGCGTGTTCGGGCGCGGTCGGCGCCGGCGACTCCCGGATGACGAGCATGGCGGCGGCGCCGATGGCGAAAGTCGCGATGCCGATGGCGAGCGATGCCCCGCTCCAGGACATGGCCGCGAGCAGGGCGGCGACCGCTAATGGAATGACTAGCCCGCCGACGTTGTTGCCGGCGGCGGCGATGCCGGTCATGCGTCCTCGGGTGCGCGGGAACCAGGTGGCGATCAGGCGACCGGCCGGCAGCACGGTCATGCCGGAGAAGGTGGCGAATTGGAGGAAGCTCAGGGCATACCAATGCCACAGCTCGGTCATCAGCGGTCTGAGGCAGAAGCTCGCGCCGAACACCGTCAGCGAGAGCAGGAGGATCGGGCGGGCGCCGAACCGATCCATCGCCCGGCCGAGCAGGGGAGCGGTGAGGCCGCCTACGGCTGCGAACGAGAGGGAAGCGCTGATTTCGGTGCGCGTCCAGCCGAAGGTCTCTTCGATGGGCAGGATGAAAAGGCCAAAGGCGTACTGCGACGCCCCTACCGCCACGGCGGTGGAGCAGAACAGAACCGCGACGATGGAGGTTGCGCGAAGAGGTGGGATAGTGGCTGGTTTGGTCTGGCGATTGGGCGCGATGCTAACTTACGGCTGTTGAGGAGTTGCGGAGCTTGCGTTGCGCCCGACGGCGCGATAGCGCGCAGAGGCACTCGGCAGAAAATCTACTTGGAAATCCCCGCCCCTGTGGGACCTTGGGCGAGTGCGCCAGGGAACAGGGTAGCCTTCCGCCACGGACAGGGCCCGTCTCGCGAGGAGGAGGCTGGTTGCGGCCTCGGACCCTTGGTTGCTTCGCCTTCGGCGGGAGGAGCGTGACGCGCCCTCGCTCCGAAGGGCGTGTGGACCGCGCCATCCGGCTGGCACGTTGGTGTAGGCTCGGCTCCGAGGCACATTCGTGGTTTATCAACATATTACGTGTTTCCCTGCACGGTGCTGGGCTTGCGTACGGGCCCTCCGCGCCGGTGTCTAGCCGTCAAAATGAGCCGGGCGATCCGCTCTGGGGTGACGAGCGAGCGCGTCATATGTTCGCTTCGAGCGCCTTGCGGCAGAAGGCGGCGATTTGGTCGCGGATGCGCCGGAAGACGTCGGTGAGTTCGGCTTCGGTGAGTTCGGGGTAGTCGGGGTCTTCGAAGGCTTGGTGGAGGACGCGCTTGGCACCGGGGAAAACGGGGCATTGCTCGCGCGCAGTGTCGCAGACGGTGATGACGAGATCGAAGTCCTCGCTCACGTAGCGATCGACGGGGTCCGAAGTGTGCCGCGAGATGTCGATGCCCACCTCATCCATGACGCGGATGGCGAGAGGGTGAACTCCCTTGGGTTCGGTACCGGCGCTTTCCACGGCGACGCGGTCGCCGCCTAGGTGACGCAGCCAGCCGTGTGCCATTTGCGAACGCGCTCGGTTGCCGGTGCAGATCACCAGAACCCGAAACGGTCGCTGCACGGAGGCGTTCATGGCTTCGTCTGCCGGCTCCTTGTGCGCTGTGCGAGCGCTCGCCTATGACGCCGGCTCCTAGCGGACCACTCCGTCAGCCCGCATTTGGGTGATCTCCTCGGGGCTGTAGCCGCACTCGCCGAGCACCTCGCGGGTCTGTTCTCCGAGTTCGGGGGAGCAGCGGAAGATGTCGGCCGGAGTTTCGTGGAAGCGACCGGGCGGGCGGGGCTGGCGCATGGGGCCGGCGATGGGGTGGTCAAACTCGAGCAAGGCGCCCATGGCCTTCACCTGGGCGTCGTGGATGACCTCGCCGCGGGCGTTGATGCGCGCCCAGGGAACCTGCTCGGCGTCGAGGCGTTCGGCGAGTTCGGCAGTGTCGAAGCGGGCGTAAGCCTCGTTCAGCAGGGTTTGCAGGTCGGCGTCCAAGGCCCTCTGTGACTGGAAGCGTTCGTCCTCGAAGAGGTTCGGCAGCTTGAGTGCCCGGAACACGCCCTCCCACTCGGCACGCTTCACCGGCATGGTGCAGATGTAGCCGTCGCGGGTCTTGCGCACCATGCGTTCGTGGGTGCGGCGGGGCGTGTCGGTGGTTTCGTCGCCGGGGAAGGTGTAGCCGAGCATGCTGTCTGGCCACATGAAGAAGAGCGCAGAGTCGAGCATGGAAACATCCACCCGCTGACCGACGCCGGTCTGTTCGCGGGCGTACAGGGCCGCGACGATGGACTGGGCGGCGGTCATGGAGGTGATCTTGTCGCACATCAGCGTGTTGACGAGCAGGGGCTTTTCGCTCGCGGGGTCGGCTTGCAGCGAACCGATGCCGGAGATGGCCTGAATCACGGCGTCATAGACGCGGCGATTGACGTAGGGACCTTCGTGGCCGACGCCGTTGATGGACGCAAAGATGAGCCGGGGGTTCACTTCGCACAGGGTTTCATAGGAGAGCTCCAGGCGCTCCATCACGCCGGGGCGGTAGTTCTCCATCAGCACGTCGGCCTCGGCCACCATGCGCTTGAGCACGGCCTTGCCCTCGTCTTCGCGCAGGTTAATGACGACGGAGCGCTTGTTGCGGTTCATCATGGCGAAGGCGCCGGAGACGCCGTTGCGCTGGAAGGTCATGGGGCTGCGCATCAGGTCTCCGTCCGGCGCTTCCACCTTGATCACGTCGGCACCTTGGTCCCCGAGGATGGAGGCGGCAATGGGGCCGGAATAGATGGTCGTGAGATCGAGGACACGTACGCCGTCGAGGGGTCCCGCCATATCGAAAGGAGCCTTGATCTTGGAGACGACGCGATCATACAAGGCAAACGGGCGGGCTATCGGCGCCCGCTCGGTATCGCCGGCGCGGGCGATTTGCCCTGCGGAGCCAGAGGGTGGCAGGCGTTCCCTAGCGGCGTGATTCTCGCAGGCGTTCGTTGGCGGCTCGCAGGCGGCTCGTGCCACTGGTGACGCGGGGGGCAGATTGGCGTGGTGCCGACATGCGCGGTGCCGACATGCGCGGCGCCGACGTGCGCGGTGCCGACGTGCGTGGTGCCGGCCGGTTCATCTGCGGGCGGGGCTCGAAGGAGCGCATGCGGGGTTGTTGGCGCGGTGCCCGCGGCGCCGCCTGACGTTGCGGCGCGCTTGCCCTCATGCTTGGCTGGCGGACGCTGCGCAGGCGATCGGCGCTACGCTGGCTGCGGCTGCTGCTGACGCCACGGTTTTGCGGCGTGCCGTGCCACGTCTCAGATCGTCTCGATGGCCGGGGTTGCGGCGCCGCCGCCTGTCTCGTGGTGCGTTGCTCGCGCATGGAGCGCGCAGGGGCGGAACGACGCGGCGCCTCGGTCAATCTTGAGCGAAGCGCAGGGCTCGGATTGAGTTGCCGCGCAGGGTTTGGCCGCGCCTGTTGTTTCGGTTGCGTGGCCCTCGACGCGGTGGCACGGCTTGGCCGTGCCGGTGTCGCGCGCGGCGACTGCACGGCAGGGCGTTGCGCCACGCCGGAGCGTTGGCGCGGTGCCGTGGCCGAGGTTCGGGATGGCGTCATCTGCCGGGCATGGGCTTCGAGTCGATCCCTTGCCGCGGCCATGCGTTCGGGCTGCACGCGTGGTTCGTCGGCGCCGCGACGGGGTGCCGGCGTGCGGGTTTCCGGGCCCCGGGAATAGGTGCGCAGCGAGGCGTCGAGCGGCGCCGGCGCACGTCCGGTTGGCTGCGAGAGTGGCGCCGGACGGCCCGATCGCGTGGCGAGGCGAGGGGCGGGATCAAGCCGCCGGAGCGGCCGCTGGCGGTACGCGGGATGGCGGTGCCCGCCGAAGACATGACGACGCACACCGTAGTCGTGGCGCCAGCCGGGCAGCACCGTGTAGTAGTGGAAGGAGATCAGGGGGTCGTAGCGGCGAACCCACGGCGACGCATAGCGCGGATACCAGGTTCGATAGCCGTAGTGATCGTAGTAGTGGTTATGGACGTAGTGAACGGTGGTTCCGCTTCGGAGGTGTGGCGGGTAGTAGGTGTAGTAGGTGTCGGGCTGATACCGTCTTGCAACGGAGGCGTAGCGCTTCGCGGTCTTCTCCGGCATCTGGTAACGCGCCGCATAGCGTTCCCTCGGCTCCATCACCGCCACGATCTGATCGAGCGCGACATCGCCCGTGAGGTACAACCGCCAGACCCCGCCGTGGCGTTCGGTGGGTGCCGGGATGCGTACCTCCCACCATTCGTCGTCGTCGCCTTCCGGGATGGCGATGGATTCGGACGTCTCTCCATGCACTTTGAGCTCGGCGTGTGCCCCTCCGGCGGAGCGGGCGATCAGCACCAGTTCCCGCAGGTGGAAGTGATCGGAGTCGAAGCCGGTGCGGCGATCCACCAAACGGTCGAGTCTGAGCGACGCCCCATCGGGATAGGCGTGCTCCTCGAGCGGGATTTCGACGCTGACGTAATAGCCCCCAGGTCGGTGATCGGCTTGCGCGGACAGGCCGCCGAGCGTCGCCAGGACGACAGCGCCGACGATGACGCGGGTGCGGCATGTCAGGACGTTTCGCATGTTCGCGTGCTTCATCTCTCGCACTCTCCATGACGACGCTGCCGGCGGCGTTGGCACAAGGCCCTTCCTTCCGCGTCCGCAGTCCTGGAAGCCTCCCCGGCTGGACGCTCCCCTGCGACAATCGCCTCTGCATCCTGCACCAGCCAAGGTGAACCGAAGCTGAACGAGTGTCAATCGCTCGTGATGGCCTGCCGCCTGCTTGTGCGTCGGCGACTCAAACATCCTCGGCGGGCTGCTGACTCCGAAGGTAGACTTCGGATAGGGATTGGAAGGCGGTGCTTAGCATGGGTTCTGGCGGGAAGACCAAGGCGGCGACCATCGAGGAACTCTTCGAACCCCGAGGCTTGAACACGCCCCGGGGTCGCCAGACGCGCACCGATGGCTGGGTGGGTGGCCGTGCGGACACTTGGCCCGGGCACTATCGGGAGAATCCGGCCAGCCGTGCCGGGGCGGACGCGCGCCGCATGTCGAAGGACGGGAGCTACGCTTCCGACGTCGCCGAAGCGCTGCGCGGCAAGGACGAAGCTTGCGCGAACGGCGCCGCCGATGCCGGGCTCACGCTTGAGCCGCTTTCGCCGGGCATCGGTGTGGTGATCCACGGCGTCGATCTCGCGCGCCCGTCGGAACTGCAGGTGCAGCAAGTCTGGCGGCTGTTGATGGAGCGCAAGGTGGTGTTCTTCCGCGACCAAGGGCACATCACGCCCGAAGAGCATCTGGCCTTCGCCAAATGCTTTGCGGACGTGGGCATGGCCTATGGGCGGCAGAAATCGCTGTCGGCGAGAAAGCTGCCGGACGAGCATCCGGAAATCCTTCGCCTCTATGCCAACGAGGCGCGTCCCTTTGTCGCTGCCAACTGGCACTCGGATGTGACCTGGTCCGATCGCCCGCCGCTCGGTTCGATCCTGCTCGCGCGCAAGTCGCCGCCCGTGGGGGGCGACACCGTGTTCGCCGACGCCTTTGCCCTCTGGGACAGCTTGAGTCCGGTGCTGAAGGGGTTCCTCAAGGGGCGGTTCGCGGTCCACGGTCGTGGCGGCAGGGACGAGGCGCAGCATCCGATCTGTCGCACTCATCCGGTCACGGGCAAGACGGCGCTCTATGTCAACCCGACCTTCACCAACTCCATCTGCGGCATGGAACCGGAGGATTCGGCGCGGCTGCTGTCGCAGCTCTACGCGAAGATGTACTCGACGCCGGAACACACCTGCCGCTTTCGCTGGCGCGACGGCTCGGTGGCGATGTGGGACAACCGCAGCGCCCAGCACTACGCGGTGTCGGACTTCTGGCCTCACGAACGGCGCATGGAGCGGGTGACGCTGGTGGACCCCTCACCCGAGGATGAACTCCCGTTCTGGGAGGACGAGGATGGCGAGCGGCACTACAGCGTGCGGCTTGCGAGCCAAGAGGAAATCGATACGCCTGTCGGCTATTGACATCCCTTGGGGCGGAACGCCCCTCGCATGGGACAAAATTCTCGTAAGGCTTTTGATACCTAAAGAACGTGTCGAAGCCGAGTCAAAAACCAACGTACCGGCTGGATGGCGCGGTCCCACACGTCATTCGGAGTGAGGGCCCATCACGCTCCTCCCGCCGAAAGCGAAGAAACCAAGGGCTCGAAGGTGCAACCAGCCGTGTCCCCGCGAGACGGGCCTGTCTGTCGCGCGACAGGTTCCTAGGGTTGAGTCAGTCCCAACCTTTCGTACTGTTCCGGCGGCGCTAGGTTGTCCTGCAAGGCACGTTCGAGCCTAGCAACCATGCGCGCCTCCACTTCCGCATCCTCGACGGGGCTCGTTTGACCCGGGTCCGTCGTCAGGTCGAACAGTTGCGTCTTGAAGGTCTCGGCGAAGCGGCCGAGGCCGGTGGAGGGAATCTGCATCACCGGGCAATCCTTGGTGAACGCGAGCGGCTCGTGCCAGCGCATGTTCGCGAGTTCGCGGGTGGAGAAGGGGCTGCGCATGTGGGTTGGCATCAATGTGTAGTGGTTCAAAGGGGCGTTGTCGGCCACCGGACCGCGCATGTACACGTGGCGACCGTCGGTGATGTTCACGTGGGCGCCGAACATGCCGTAGATGGCGGCGTCGCGCACCGGCGTGTCGTCTCGCACTGTGGCCAGCAGGGGGTGGCCGTCCATGTCCGGCGGCGGCTCGTGGCCGAAGTAGTCGAGCAGGGTGGGGCCGACGTCGATGGTGGTAGTTAGGCTCGTGCGGTGCGTGTTGGCCTTGCCGGCGCGAGGGTCCCAGACGAAAAAGGGAATGTGCGCCGTCTCGTTGTACCAGGGCATGCGCGCCTTGCCCCACCAATCGTGCTCGCCGAGCAGGAAGCCGTGGTCGGTGACCACCAGCAGCATGGTGTCGTGCCACATGTCGTGGGCGTCCATGAAGTCGATGACCTTGCCAAGGTAGTGGTCGCATTGGGTCAGCAGGGCGGCGTACTGGTAACGCATGTACTCCACCGCGTCCGGGTCTTCGCTTACCCGCTCGTATTTGGGCCAGTCGAAGTGCGGGCCGTCCCATTCGTAGTTGTAGCGATCCTTCCACTGCTTCAGGGTGAAGAACGGTTCGTGCGGATCGAAGGTCTCGATCTGCAGATACCAGTTGTCCTGCTCGCGGTTGGTTTCGAGGAATTCGAGGCCGGCGGCGAAGGTCTGCGCCTGCGGCGTCAGGTGCTCTTCCTGCATGTACTTGCGGTTCACCCAGTCTTGACGGGCAATGCGCCCTAGGTGCTCGGGAATCTCCGGCTCCGCCACCTCGCCCTTCCAGGCATCGCCCTCCTGCCCGCGCACGTTCTGCCAGCTCGAATAGCGGTGGTGGTAGGTGGCGCCGCCGTCCTCCCAGTAGTGGTAGTGGTCGGAGACGAGGTGGGTGTAGGTGCCGCGCTCCTTGAGGATGGTGAAGGTGGAGTCGTCGAACGGCTCGAACGGGCCCCACGAGCGGTGCAGGAAATTGTGCCGCCCGGTGTGCAGCTCACGCCGTGCCGGCATGCACGGCATGGAGCCGACGTAGTGGTTGTCGAACGTCACCGCGCGCTCGCCCAGGCGGCGGAAGTTGGGCGCCAGCGTCCAGTCGCAGCCGTAGTTCGGCAGCATGTGCCGGTTGAGCGAGTCGTACATCACCATGATCGCGCGCATTCGTGGATTCCCTCTTTAGGCGGCTTTGGCGCGCAAGTGTACGCCGTGGGGTTCCATCGACGCCGCTTTGAGGGAGGCGGGGCCTCCCCCGGCGCAAGGCGCGTTCTCCGCGCTCAGACCAGATCGAGGTCCGGGTTGGCGCGGAGGATCTCCTCTGCTTCTCGCTTCGGCTTCGCCGCGCCACCACTGCCGAGCACTTCGCGCGCGAAGCGGAAGTAGATCGTGTAGATGCGCGTCTCGCCGCCTTCCTCGACGACGAAGAACGGCGCCAGCTTGACGTTGTGCTCGGCGGCGATGCGAATGCCTTCGGAGTCCGGGTCGCGTTCGTCGGCGATCACCGTTTGGTCGATGGCAGCCATTTGGCCCGCGGTTCTGAGGCGCTGCTCCACGTCCGCGCACTTGGCGCAGGGCTGGCCGTTTGCCAACACCTTCTTGACGAAGGTGATGCGCCGCCTAGCCCGCATTTCTCACCAGCCCTCTACTGCGCACGACGATGCACTCGCTGTGGCTGCGCGTGCTCACTCCAGCCGGCTCGACATAGTGCGCAGCTATGCCTTCGCCGTCTTCCGCTCCGCGCCCGCAGCCACAGCGGCGCCTCGTCGCCCTCGCTACGAGGGCTGGTGAGAAATGCGGGCTAGGGGCGTCGCGGGAGGGCACCGGTGCCTGGCGGAGCCGGAAGGCGGATCAGGCGACTATGCGGACGGGTCGTGGCGCCAGGTTCTGGGCGTGCAGTCCGCATTCCTTGTCGGTGGCGTTCTCCCACCACCAGCGTCCGTTGCGCTCGTGCTCGTGGGGGCCGACGGGACGGGTGCAGGGCTCGCAGCCGATGGAGAGGAAGCCGGAGTCGTGCAGGGGGTTGTAGGGCACGTCGTTGTCGCGGATGTAGTCCCACACGTCAGCGCTGGTCCAGTTGGCGAGCGGGTTGAACTTGAAGATTGGGTGATCGGCGGTTGAGAAGGCCACGTCTTCCTGCGCGGTCGGCAGTTCGGCCCGGGTGACGCTCTGGTCGGCGCGCTGGCCGGTGATCCAGGCATCGAGTTCGCCGAGCTTGCGCCTGAGCGGTTCGATCTTGCGCACCGCGCAGCATTCGCCGTGGCCGTCGCGATAGAAGCTAAAGAGGCCCTTCTCCTTGACGAGGCGAGTCACTTCCGCCCCGTCCGGAGCCTGCACCTCGAGGCCAATGCCGTAGTGGTCGCGCACGGTCTCGAGAAATCGATAGGTTTCGGGGTGCAGCCGGCCGGTGTCGAGGCTAAAGACCGGCACGTCCTTGCCGAGGATCGTGGCGGCAAGGTCGATCAACACCACGTCTTCCGCGCCGCTGAAGGAGATGGCAATGCGCTCGGTGTCGAAGCTCTCGAACGCCTCGATCAGCACGTTGCGCGCCTCTTCGGCAGGGCTCGGCAGTGCTTGTGCGGAGATCTGTGCCATCGTTCCTTCCCATGTCTGCGCCGCCGGTGGCCAAGGGAAAAAGCGGCCGCCGATCACGAAGAGCGGCGCAGACTAGCAGCGCGGCCGCACCGCCGAAAATGATTTCTGGTTCTATGCTTATCCTTCCTATGTCCCTCTCGCGTCAGCGACTTAAGCGGCCTCGGCGACGTGGATCCGGACGCCGTCCATCGCCAAGTCCGGCTTGCCTGCTAGCGCGCCCTGAAGGGCGTGTCGGCAGTTCGCTGGCGCGAACTGCTGGCCTTCGGGCTCGCATTCGCTCGCGCCTTCGGCCGGCTTGCGCCGTCCGAAGGCCGACAGGCTGCTAGAATCCGCCGCCGCTGATTTGTGGCTCCGGGACGTAAGCTTGGACATCCTCTGTCTCGATCTCGAAGGCGTATTGGTGCCGGAAATCTGGTTGTCGGTGGCGGAGCGCACCGGCATCGCGGAGCTCAGGCGAACCACCCGCGACGTGCCCGTGTACGACGATCTCATGCGCTACCGAATGGATGTGCTCGAGCGCAACGACCTCAGGCTCAGCACCATCCGCGAGGTGATCGCCGGGCTCGAACCGCTGCCCGGTGCGGCCGATTTCCTGCGCTGGGCGCGGCGCAGTTTTCAGGTCGCCATCCTCTCGGACACCTTCTACGAGTTCGGCATGACGCTAATGGCCAAGCTCGACCATCCGCTGCTGCTTTGCCACCGACTGACGGTGCAGGACGACCGCATCGTCGGCTATCGGCTGCGGCAGGACGATCCCAAACGCGAGGCGGTGCGAGCGTTTCAGTCGCTCAACTATCGCGTGCTGGCGGCGGGCGATTCCTTCAACGACACGGCGATGCTCGAAGAGGCTGACGCCGGCGTCTTTTTCAACGCCCCGGCCAACGTGGTGGCCGAGTTCCCCGAGTTCGACGCGGTGGATTCGTACGACGCTCTGGCCGCGCATCTCAAGCAACTCCAGGGAGGGTAGGCATGACCACGGCAGGCTCGCGGTTTCGCGCCGCGCTCGAAGCCGAGAATCCGCTGCAGATCGTCGGCGCCATCAATGCCTACGCTGCCATCATGGCGGAGCGGGTGGGCTTTTCCGCGATCTATCTCTCCGGGGGCGGCGTGGCAGCGGCTTCCTATGGCCTGCCGGACCTCGGCATCACCTCCATGGACGATGTGCTTGCCGACGTGCGGCGCATCACCGCGGCGAGCGCCTTGCCGCTCTTGGTGGACGTGGACACGGGCTGGGGCGGCGCCTTCAACATCGCCCGCACCATCCGCGAGATGGGCAAGGCCGGGGCGGCGGCCGTGCATATCGAGGACCAGGTGGCGGCGAAACGCTGCGGACATCGACCGAACAAGGAGATCGTCTCCACCGAGGAGATGTGCGACCGGTTAAAGGCCGCCGCGGACGCCAAGCTCGACGCCGACTTCGTCGTCATGGCGCGCACGGACGCACTGGCGGTGGAGGGGCTCGATGCCGTGGTGGAGCGGGTGGCTCGGTTCGAGGAAGCCGGCGCCGATGCCATCTTCGCCGAGGCTATGACGGACCTCGCCATGTACGGGCGGGTGACGGAGGCGGTAAACGTCCCGGTGCTGGCCAACCTCACCGAGTTCGGTCAGACGCCGCTCTATGGTTTGGGCGAGCTCAGGAGCGTGGGTGTTAGGATGGCGCTCTATCCCCTTTCCGCATTCCGCGCCATGAGCCTGGCGGCGCTGAACGTGTATGGGGCGATTCGCCGCGACGGCACGCAGAAGGCGGCGCTGGAGTCTATGCAGACCCGCGCGGACCTCTACGACTTTCTCGGCTATCACGACTACGAAGACCAGCTAGATCGGCTCTTCGCCGACGGCAAGGGCTGACGGACGAGCCGCGGCGAGCCCTCGAAGCGCGACGGATCGCTTTCGAGGCACGCGCGGCTCAAGACACGAGAGGAAGGGAAATGGTGGACAAGAAACTCGGCGGCGCAGGCCTGCGCGGCCAAAGCGCCGGCGAAACCTCGCTTTGCACGGTGGGCAAGACCGGCACGGGGCTCACGTATCGCGGCTATGACATCTCGGAACTTGCCGAGGGTGCGACATTCGAGGAGATTGCCCATCTCATCTTCCACGGCGAACTGCCGAACGCCGCGGAGCTCGAGGCCTATCGCGCCAAGCTGAAAGGGTTGCGCGGCTTGCCGGACGCGGTGAAGGAGGTTCTCGAACGGGTCCCGGCGGATGCCCATCCCATGGACGTGATGCGTACCGGCTGCTCCATGCTCGGCAACCTCGAGCCGGAGGGCGATTTCGGCAACCAGCAGGAGGTGGCCGACCGCCTGCTCGGCGCGCTGCCCTCTATCGTCAATTATTGGTATCGATTCAGCCACGACGGCGTTCGGGTGGAACTTGAAACCGATGCCGACTCCATCGCCGGCCACTTTCTCGAGACCCTGCACGGACGCGCTCCGAGCGACCTTCATCAGCGCGTAATGGACGTCTCGCTCATCCTCTACGCGGAGCACGAATTCAACGCCTCCACATTCACCGCAAGGGTGTGCGCTTCGACGCTGTCGGACATGCACTCCTGCATCACCGGTGCCATCGGTTCTCTGCGCGGGCCACTGCACGGCGGTGCCAACGAGGCGGCAATGGCGTTGATCGAGCGCTTCGAAACCGCGGAAGAGGCGGTGGCGGCGGTGCGCGGCATGTTGGCGGCCAAGGAAGTCATCATGGGCTTCGGCCACGCCATCTACCGCACCTCGGACCCCCGTAACGGCATCATCAAGGGCTGGGCAGAGAAGCTGGCCGGCGAAGTGGGCGACGAGCGCTTCTATCCCGTCTCCTGCGCCATCGAGAAGCTGCTCTGGGACGAGAAGAAACTCTTCGCCAATGCTGACTTCTTCCACGCCGCCACATACCACTTCATGGGCATTCCCACCAAGCTATTCACCCCCATCTTCGTCTGTTCGAGGGTGTCGGGCTGGAGCGCGCACGTGATGGAGCAACGCTCGAACAACCGCATCATCCGGCCTAGTGCGGACTACATCGGCCCCGAGCCGCGCTCGTTCGTGCCGCTGGCGGATCGCTAGCGGTGAGCGCGAATGTTGAGACCAACGTGCGGCCGGCGCCGGATTCGGAGCTGGTTGACATCGCGGACTATGTGCTGGGCTCGGTGACCAGCGACGAGGCGTTCGACACTGCCCGCCACTGCCTGATGGACACGCTCGGCTGCGGCTTCTTGGCGCAACGGTTTCCGGAATGCGCGAAGCACCTGGGGCCCATCGTCCCGGGCACGGTCGTGCCGAACGGCGCCCGGGTGCCCGGTACGCAGTTCGAGCTCGATCCGGTGAAGGCGGCCTGGGATATCGGCTGCATGATCCGCTGGCTGGACTTCAACGACACGTGGCTGGCCGCGGAGTGGGGGCATCCGTCCGACAATCTCGGCGGCATTCTGGCGGTGGCGGACTACGTCAGCCGTCGAGAGGCGGCAGCCGGCCGTGCCCCGCTCACCATGCGCGACGTGCTCGAAGGCATGATCCAAGCGCACGAGATACAGGGCTGCCTTGCGCTAGAGAACAGCTTCAACCGAGTCGGCCTCGATCACGTGCTGCTCGTGCGAGTGGCCTCGACTGCCGTCGTGACGCGCCTGCTGGGCGGTACCCGGGAGCAGATCGTCGACGCGCTCTCCCACGCATGGATCGACGGCTCTAGCCTGCGAACCTATCGCCATGCTCCGAACGCCGGGCCGCGCAAGTCCTGGGCCGCCGGCGACGCCACGAGCAGGGCGGTGCGCTTGGCCATGTTGGTGCTCAAGGGCGAAATCGGCTACCCAAGCGCCCTCAGCGCGCCGACTTGGGGCTTCTACGACGTGTCGTTCGGTGGCAAGCCGTTCTCCTTCCAGCGCCCATACGGCTCGTACGTGATGGAGCACGTCCTGTTCAAGATCTCCTTCCCGGCAGAATTCCACGCCCAGACGGCGGTGGAAGCAGCGGTCGAACTGCATCCGGAGGTTGCAAATCGAATCGACGATATCGACCGAATCGAACTCACCACCCACGAGTCCGCCATCCGCATCATCAGCAAGACCGGCGACCTCAACAACCCCGCCGACCGCGACCACTGCCTGCAGTACATGACGGCGATTGGCCTGTTAAAGGGCGACCTGACGGCGGACGACTACGAGGATGCCGCCGCCCGAGACCCGCGCGTGGACCAGTTGCGCGACGTCATGGTGGTGCAGGAAGACGAGCGCTACAGTCGCGAATACCACGAGGCCGACAAGCGCAGCATCGCCAATGCGGTGCAAGTGTTTTTCCGGAACGGCACCAAGACCCAAAAGGTGGATGTCGAATACCCCATCGGCCACCGCCGCCGTCGCGACGAGGGCATCCCCATCCTCGTGGAGAAATTCCGCCGCAACCTAGGTGTCCGGTTCCCGGCTGGCCAAGCCGGCGCTATCGCCGAGCTATGCCTCAACCGCGAAGCCCTGGAGGCAACACCAGTGCACGAGTTCATGGACCTGATGGTGATCTGACCGTTCTTGGAAAAGCCTCCGGGACTTCCCGCGGACCTTGGGGCGAGGGCGGGATGCCCCCGCCCCATGGGGCCGCTTCCAAGCAAGTCGTGCAACTGTCAACTTGCTGCGCAGGAAACCTCGGCAGCAAGTGCGCACTAGAAACGCAAGGCGGCGCGAAGCTCCATCACGACGCCGTTGCCGCGGTAGTGGTCCTCGCCGTGGCCGGTGGCGAATTCGAGATTGAGTCGGTCGGAGGCGTTCGGGATGCTGAGGTCGTAGCGGACTCCTAGCATGGTGCGGCCGCGCTGGGGGGAAACGTCCCACTCCGCGAACGGTGTCATCGACCCCGGTTGCCGCATGGCGGCCAAGCTGTGACCGATGCGTGCCGACATGCCCCAGTCGTTTCGGCCATGCAAGGCACCGAGGCCCGGCTGGTGGGAGTCGAGGATGGCGGATGTCCCCGTGGCTCCCATGCCGCTGCCTGAGTGGGCGGACACCGACAGCGACATCCCCGTGCCGTCTGCGGCGGGGCGCACCGTGGCCGTCAGGCTGAGGCCGTTCTCCTCGTAGTCGTCGGCTGCGTGCAGGGCGAGAAGCCTTGCCTTTGCCTCAAGGCTCAGGCGGCCGGAATCGAAGCGCACGCCGCCAATCAACTCGCCTCCGGCGCCGGTCTCGCCGTCGCCGCTGTCGTGACGCGCTGCCACTTCGCCAAACCAAGCTAGGCTGCCGCCGCCTTGCAGTGCGACCAGCCGCGCTGCCTCCATGCCGGCGCGCTGGCGGGCAAGGCCAATTTCAAGGCCGTTGATGATGCCGATGCCGCCGTCGGTTTGCAGTTCGAGGACGCTCGTGTCGCCTAGGATCGAGACGTCCCAAGCATCGGCGGAGGCGATGCTGCGGCGTCCGCCGAGGCTCAACAACCACATGGAGAGATCCGCCGATCCGCGCTGGGCGGTGGTGCTGCGGCTCTGGCTGACATCGCCCCAGCCGGCGCCGACGATGGCCCACACCTCGGCGCCCTCACTGGGCGTCACATGCAGGTACGGGAAGACACTGGTGAGTTCCGTGTCGAGGCTGCCGGTGCCGCTCGCGCCGCGGCCGGCGAATTCGTAGTCGGCTTCGCCGGAACTCGACGACACTGCGAAGCCGGCCATCCAGCGTTCGCCGAAATCCGCATCGGCGCCGAAATAGACGCTGCTCACGCCACCGTCATAGGCGCTCGCCTCGAAGGACTGTTGATCGACATGGCCCCAGAAGGTCCACTCGGCCGGGGGCTCCCATTTCACGTCTTTTGCCGCTGCCAGATGCATCCCGAGTCCGGTGCCAAAGCTAGCCTGGTGCCAATCATCGGCGAAGGAAGTGCCGACGGAACTTGGTTGACCGAAGCGAGATGGGTGGTGCGAGGAACCAAGGCGGTCACGCCCACCGAAGCGCAGCCCCTGCCACGTGCTCTGGCCTGCGGCTGGCTGGGCGTTGCCTCGCGCGGCGCGGAATCGAGCACCGATGGCGGTCTGCACGCTCGACAGTGTGCTGGCACCGATGGCAGCGAGGCTGCGTTCGGTGGCGTCGGCTTCCGCCGCGTCCGTGCTGACGGTGACGCGGAAGGTCTGCGAGGCCGTTCCGGCGGTGTTGGTGGCGGTGACGGTGACCGTCCCCTGGCCCTCCACGCGGGGCGAAACGATCACTTCGCTGCCGCTTCGCGTCACGGCGATGGCATCGCCTTCGCTGGCGACGCTGTAGGTAAGCGCCGTGCCGGAGAACGCGCCGGACGCTTCGACCGTTTCCGAGTCGCCGCCGGTCGTAAGCGAGAGGTTCGGCAGTGAACCCACCGTGGCGGGCACCTGATCCTGCACGGTCACCATGAACTCGTGGATCGCGCTGCCGGAGGCGTTGCTGGCAGTGACGGTCACCGTGGCGTTGCCGGCGACGAGGGCCGTGAGCTGGGCCGTTTGGCCAGCAAGCGTGGCGGTCACGTTCGAGTCGGAGGAGGCGACGGCATAGACGAGCGCGTTGCCCGTGAAGGCGTCCGAGAAGTCCACCTGTGCGGTATCGCCGACGGTGAGCGTCACCGCCGCCAGTTCCCCCACAGCCATCGGCATTTGGTCGCTGACCATGATCGTGAAGGTCTCGCGCACGCTGCCAGCGGTGTTGCTGGCCGTCACCGTCACCGTCGACTCGCCGTGTGACACTGCCGCGATGCTGATACTACTGCCGGCGCGTGTTGCGGTTGCGTATTCGGGGTTGGACACCTCCATCGAGAAGCTCAAGGCCGTGCCTGAGAACGTTTCGGCAAAGTCCACCGATGCGGTATCGCCGACGACGAGCGCCACGTCGTCGAGTGGCTGCGCCACCATGGGTGGGATGTCTTGCACTGTGGTCTGGAAGGCGAGCATCGCGCTGCCGGCCGAGTTGCTCGCCGTGACGGTTACCTCTGTGGTGCCGGCCGCAAGCGCCTCGACAACGGCCATCGTGCCGTCGGCGGTTGCCGTGGCCACACCGGCGTCGGCGGACGTCACCGAGATGGCGAGGTTGGTGCCGGTGAACCCGGCGCTGAAGTCCACCGACTCGGTGTCGCCGACGTCGAGGTTGACATCGCCGAGTTCGCCCACGGCCTGGGGTTCGCGGTCGTTCACGGTGACCGTGAACTCCGTTTCGTCGGTGCCGGCGCTGTTCCACGCCACCACGGTCACGGTGGCGGTACCGGGTCCCACCGGAATCAGGGTGATGTCGTAGCCTTCGTGCTCGAGGCGCACGACGCTTTCATCCGACGATGCGGCGCTGCAATCCGTGGGGCGGTTCGAGAACACGCCGTAGAAGTTGATCGTGAGCCTCGGCTCGTCCACGAACATCATCACGTCGTCAATGGTGCCAACGGCAACCGGTGCCTCGGCCGCAGCGACGGGAGCCGCCATCAGCCCGGCCACGGGCACCAGTGCCAGCATGACCCACCGGCGGAGCCGGCATCGGCAGCTCTCGCGAACGTCGCTGGAGGCGGGATCTTCGGTCAACACGGAGCGGTCTCCTTCCATGCCGGCGTGCTCAAGGCGCCCGGCAATGCTCATTGCAACTGTCATCGTTCGGCCGGCGCCTGAAGCGTTACGGTGGTGACGCGCCGGTTTTCCTGCCGCCCTTCGGCGGTGCTGTTGTCGGCGACGGGTTTCAGTTCGCCGTGGCCGACCGTGGTGAGACGGGATGCATCCACACCAGCGGCGATCAGACGGTCGCGCACCGCGTTGGCGCGACGTTCGGACAGCCCCTGGTTGTAGGTGGCACGCCCTTGCCAGTCGGTGTGGCCCTCGATGAGCGCCTCGGCGCCACTGTACTTGAGCAGCATGGCGATGCCTTCGCGCAGCATCGCCTCCTGGTCGGCGCGAATGTCGGACTCGTCCACATCGAACAGCACCGTGAACGAGATGGGCTCCACGGGCACCAGCGGGCAGCCGTCCTCGCCCTCACCGGGCGTGTCGGGACACTTGTCGAGGTAGTCCGGGACGCCGTCGCCGTCGCGGTCCAGCGGGCAGCCGCGTTCATCCACCGCGACGCCTTCGGGGGTGCCGGGGCAGGCATCGTCGGGGTCCGCAATGCCGTCGCCGTCGCTGTCGGGCGGGAATGGACAACCTCGTTCATCCACCGGCACGCCTGGCGGCGTGGCGGGGCAGTCGTCGTCGGCGTCAGGCACGCCGTCGCCGTCGCGATCCGGCTGCGGGTATGGCGCGACGTCGCCAAGAAAAAGGGCAATGCCCACTTGAGCGAAGGGATCGAGCGGCCTAGCGCCGGATGTCTTCACGACGCGCACGTCTGCACGCCACGAAACTCGCGTGGCTATGTCGCCGAAGGCGCCGAGACCAGCGAAGACCTGGGTGGCGTCCTCGTCTGGCCCCCCGTCCACGCCGAACGAGGAGCGACCGGCGCCAAACACGACGTAGGGCTGCAATGCGCGCCGGGCCTTGGGCAGAGACCACAGCCCCGAAAGCCAGAAGGAGTTCGCATCGCCTCGATCGGCCGACCAGGACAGATACGCCGCCTCGGCGGCCCAGTCGTCAGTGATGCCGTAGCCGACACTGAGCGCGAGGTCCGTGGAAGTGCCTACGTCGTGCTTCCGCGGGGCTTCCTTCATGGCTACCACGGGAGATATAAACCATTGACCAGATTCGGGATTCTCTCGGGCTTGCAGCGGCAGGCAAAGGCCCAGCGCAAGCAGCGGAACGGGGAGTGAGGACAGGCGCACAGTGACGATTCGCTCTACCAGGCAGCAATGGCCATTGTAGCAATGGGGGGGACCGGAAAGGGTGCAAGAACTATGTCTTTATCGAGACTTGGGGCTATGTCCGTGCGAAATCGGCTGCCGTTCGCCATGCCGACGACGCTTGCGTGGCGCAGTTGTGGAAACGGCTGCCTTGTAGGGCGGGAGCCCGTCTGCGTGCGGAGGAAGCGTGTAGGCAGACGCGCATGCCTGCCGCGGCACCTCCGGAGGGTCGCCAGCGAGGGTGCCCGCTACGCGGCGACCCTCGAGAGCGCCTTGACCGTGCGCGTGCAGTCGGCGATGTACTCGTCGCGTCCCGGCGCGGCGACGGGCGTCACGAGCGCTGTGGAGACGCCGGCGGCCGCGTAGTCGGCCAGGCGCGCCTGCATCTCGTCGGCGGTGCCAATCAGCGTGCGTTCTCGAATCAGGGCTTCCGGCACCGCTTCGAGCGCTTCTTGCCGTTGTCGGCTCTGCCACAGACGCGCCACTTCGAGACAGGCATCCTCGAACCCGGCGCGGGCGAACATACGGCGGTACACGGGTGCCATCGCATAGGTGAACAGCTCGCTGCGATAGCGATCCTGCACCTCCTCGTAGCGTGCTGTGTCGGTGGCGCGGAAGAAGACAACGACTTCGAAGTCGGCCAGAGATCGACCCGCCCGGTCGGCGCCCGCCTGCAGGCGAACGCGCGCGTGGCGTACATCCGCCGTCGTGACGAAGTTCAGGATCACCCCGTCGGCGACTTCGCCGGCGAGTTCCAGCATGCGGTCGTTGAGGGCCGCGAGATAGATGGGAACGCGACGCTCGGGCGGTCGAGCCAACTGCGCCCGGCGGTAGCGCCAGCGGCCGGTTTCGGTGGTCACTCGTTCGCCATCGAGCAGACGACGGGTGATGTCGACGCACTCGCGGGTTAGGCCGAGGGGCGAGTCGCCCCAGGGCGTCGCGTGCCAATCCTCAACGATGATGGGCGTGCTGGTGCCGAGCCCGAGCACGAAGCCCTCATCCGTGAGCTGGTGCAAGGACGCGGCCATCATCGCCAAGAGCAGCGGGTCGCGTGTCTGCATGGGCACGATGGCGGTGCCGAGGCGGCCCTGTCCTAACTGGCTGCCGGCCGCGCCCAGCAGCGACGCCGCTTCCAGCGCGTTCACCTCCGCGGCCCACAGCCCGCCCCAACCTGCATCGCGGGCGCTGAGCGCGAGGTCGATGTTTTCCGGCAGCGAGCGCCCGGCGGCTGCCATGTCGATACGTAGTTTCGTCATGTCCGCAATGGTACCCCGGCGCGAAGACCTCGTAGGCGTGCCGTCCCTCCAAGGGTCACGACACCGCGCATTGAGCGAGACGCGTTACGGTAGCGACACGCCGAGCGCCGCGAGTTGTCGTTCCATTTGCGGGGCCCAGCCCTTGTTGGCGGCCGGACTCGCCGGGCTTGGGTGCAGGATGCCGTCGATACGAGGGCCCGGTCTTAGGGCGTTGTGGCAGCGGGCTTCGGCGTATCTGCCGATGCCGAGGACGAGGCTCGGTTCGAGGTAGTCCACGATCTTGGCCAAGGCGCGATCGCAGATGTCGTAAAGGGCCTTGCGCTCGGCCGCCGGCAGGTGGTTCGGCGTTCGGTTGCGACCAGATGCCTCCAGGAATGCCAAGGGGCAGTGGTTCCAGATGAAGAAACGCCGGAAGAAGGCGTCCGGGGTGCCGAAGCGCTCCTGCGCCCAGCCCCAAACGCGCTGGCCGCTCACTTCGCTGCGCGAGCACTCGAAGCCTTGGATGGGGCGCTTCGGATGTTGCTTGGCCGGCGTCGTCACACCGGTGGAAATGCCAAGCCAGTCGCGCACAAAGGCAACCTCACCGAACGGAACGCCCGTTTGCACCATGCCCCACGGCCCAGGATTCATCCCCACCAGAAGGATGTCCGCTTCACGCCGGCAGTACCGTTCGAGATACTGCCGGTGCGCGCCTGCGGCATAGTCGAGCGGGTTGTACACGTGCGCCACCGGGGGCGCGAACGTGCAGCGTCCGGCCGCTCGAGCCAACGTTCGGGCGATGGCTACCGGCGTTGTATCGCCCACCTCGCGTTCAGTCGTCAAGCGGGTTGATCCCCTCGTTGCGGAGCAGCGCCGCGAGCCGGATGAGCGGCAGGCCGATGGCGGCGGTGGGGTCTTCGGTGTCGACGCGCTCGAACAGCATCACGCCACGGCTTTCGGACTTGATGGCGCCGGCACAGTCCAAGGGTTGATCGAGTTCCACGTAGCGGCGGATTTCGGCCTCGGAGAGGCGGCGAAACGTCGTGGTGGTGCGGTCCGTGTGGGTCTGTAACTGCCCGGTGGCGCTGTTCAGAACCGCAACACCGGTGAGGAAGTCGACCCGCTGGCCGGAGAGTTCCGCGAGTTGTCGCTCGGCGTTGGCGGTGGTGCCGGGCTTGCCGAGCACCTTGCCCTCATGCACAGCCACCTGATCGGAGCCGATCACCACCGCGCCTGGTTCGCCACCGCCAACCTTGCGCGCCTTTAGTTCCGCAAGCCGCAGCACCAAGGCCGCCGGTGACTCGCCCGGCAACGGGCTCTCGTCCACATCCGGAGATGCGCTGTCGAAGTCGATGCCGAGGCGAGCGAGGAGTTCGCGCCGATAGCGGGACGAGGACGCGAGAATCAGTCGTGGTGCCATGCCCGAGAGCATACGCAGTAGGGGCGACGCATGCGTCGCCCCTACAGAAAGGTGTCTGTCATACCTTAGGCCGTAGCGGCGACGCATGCCACCGCTACGGAAAGGTGTCGGTCATGCCTCGGGCCGTAGGGGCGACGCATGCGCCACCCTTCTTGGGGTGACCCTCTTCACGCGCTAGGCAAGGCAAGAACACCGCCCCTTGGAGGGCCGTCAGCATCTACAATCCACGGACGACGGAGGTGCAGCATGGACAACGGATCGAACGACGCGGCACTGCGCGAACGGGCCGCAAGCGTGATTCCGGGCGGAATGTACGGCCACATGGCGATGGGCGCGCGCATGCCGGCCAACTATCCGCAGTTCTTCGCGCGCGCCAAGGGGGCGCGGCTGTGGGACGTGGACGGCAACGAGTACATCGACTACATCTGCTCCTACGGCCCGATGATCGCCGGCTACGGCAACGAGCGCATCGCGGCGAAGGCCGAGGCGCAGCGGGGCAGCATCGACATCGGCAACGGCCCGGCGGCGAACGTGGTGGAGCTTGCCGAGCGCCTCGTCGGCACGGTGGCGCACGCGGATTGGGCGGTCTTCTCCAAGAACGGCAACGACGCCACTACCACCTGCGTCATGGCGGCGCGCGCCCATCGTGGGCGCAGCAAGGTGCTGGTGGCGCAGGGCGCATACCACGGCTCGCAGCCTTGGGCCAACCGCCGTGCCCCCGGCGCGCCCGGCACGGAACACGATGCCTTTCCCGTGTACATCTTCAACGATGTTGCGAGTGTGGAGGCAGCGGTGCGGGAGCACGCCGGCGAAATCGCCGGCATCATGGTGTCGGCCTTCCGCCATGACGCCGGATCGCATCAGGAGCTGGTGGAGCCGAGTTTCGCGGCCGCCGTTCGGCGCCTGTGCGACCAGGAGGATGCGGCGCTGATTCTCGACGACGTGCGCGCCGGCTTTCGCCTCAGCCTCGACGCATCGTGGTCGCTCTTGGGGATTCGCCCCGACCTTTCCGCCTGGGGCAAGGCCATCGCCAATGGCGAACCGCTCGCGGCAACGCTCGGCAGCGAGCGCTTCCGGGACGCCATGAAGTCGGTGTTCGTCACCGGCTCCTTTTGGTATCAGTCCGCGCCCATGGCCGCAGCCTTGGAAACCCTCGACGTGCTGCACGAGGAGAACGCGCCAGCGCGCCTCGAAGCGCTCGGCCAGCGCCTGCGCGACGGCATTGACGAGGTGGCGCGGCTGCATCAGGAACGCATTCGCCAAAGCGGGCCGCCGCAGATGCCAGCGGTGATGTTCGAGGACGACCCCCAATGCGAACGCGGCCTGGCCCTGTGCTCCGGCCTAATCGAACGCGGTATCTACTTCCACCCATGGCACAACATGTTCCTGTCGCTGGCCCACACCGAAGACGACATCGACCGCACCATCGAGGCGGTGGACGGGGCGATGGGGGAGTTGTAGCGCCACAAGAACCGTTGCCTTCGGACAACGCTTTCTTGCCCCGCTGTAGGGGCACCTGCCGTCCTCTGGAGGGAGGGCGTCCCGCCCTCCATCGCGCCGCAAGGCGCGCAGAACGATCGCTGCACCTGAAGGAGGGCGCGCCTAACGGCGCGCATGGAGGGCGGGACGCCCTCGCTCCGGCCCCTCCGGAGCGTGCGCCGCAGAACGCAGTTCGCAGGCGGCGGGCTTGTCCTGTCCCGCGCCGAATCCATCGGTGCGCTCGACACGGGCGGGGCAAGCCCAGGTAAGATGCCCTCGCCCAAAGCCTCTGCTTGACGCGTCGCCTTCCCGCAAACTAGGTTGCGCGCCAACCCGCAACCGAGACAAGCCGCATGAGCGACGCCCCCGATCCTTGGACCGACGACCCCACCTTCCTCGAGGGCTGGCCCATGTCCACCCCCCTCGACATCCGCCGCGGCCTCACTCGCGAGGAGGATGTGTCGTTCCCATTGCGCTGGGGAATCATCAGCGCCTCGGCCATCGCCTCGGACTGGATCAAGTCGTTGCAGGACGTGCCCGGCGCGTCGGTCACGGCGGTGGCGGCGCGGGACATGGACCGCGCCAAGGCCTATGCGGAAGCACACGGGGTGGCCACCGCCTACGACTCCTATGCGGACCTGTGCAACGACCCCAACGTAGACATCGTGTACATCGCCTCCAAGACCTGGGATCACCACCGCGACCTCCTCACCGCCATCGCCGCCGGCAAGCACGTCCTGTGCGAAAAGCCTTTCACGGACACCGCAAGCCAGGCGCGGGAGGTCTATGCGGCCGCGGACGAGGCTGGCGTCTTCTGCCAAGAGGCCATGTGGACCCGCTTCTTCCCGGCCATCGAACACGCCCGCGCCGCGATGGAGCGAGGCGACATCGGCGAGTTGCAGGTGGTGCAGGCGGACTACCCGGACCGGGTCTATGCACTCAATCCAGCCGTCACCGGCTTCGGCGCCGACGAGATGCCCTTGATCGCCGCCGCCGGTCGCGCGCCCCGCCCGCAGCCCCACGCCGGCGGCATTCCCTCCGCCCATGGCGGGGCACCGAGCGCCGCCGTCCTGCAGTACACCGAACAGCAAGGCATTGCCGTCATCACCTTCCCGTCCGGTCGGTTCCCCGAAGAGACCCAATATATCGGCACCAAGGGCCGCATCACCATCGAGACCCCCTCGCACCATCCCTCTGCGCTAACCATCCGCACGGGCCGCCCGCCGCGCCGCGGCACCCGCAAGGACGAAGGCAAGCCGCCCATGGAACTCGACCCATCCCATGGTTGGAACGGCGATTGGATCGAAACCCACTGGAACCAGGACAGGAACCCCAGCAACGGCCCCTTCAACCACGCCGAACGCTTCGAGTACCCCCTGCCAACCCCAGCCCCCGTCACCCGCGGCCAACCGGCGGGCTCACGCTGGACCGGCGAAAAACTCATCCGCTACAAGGGCTGGACCTGGAGCGGCGGCAACCAACACGGCTTCACCTACCAGGCCCAAGCCGTCCACCGCTGCATGGCGGCGGGCTTGAGCGAAATGCCGCAATTCACCCGCGCCGAATCCCTGCGCGTCTGCGAAATCATCGACGAGATCAACCGTCAGTGCATGGAGAAGGGGTTTTAGAGCTGCCGGGGGAAGGTCGCCTCACGCAGGAAAGGGCCAGACGCCGCCCTCCGAGTGCCCGTCTCGTCGAACCGGCAGGGGAGGCGAGATTCGCTCCTGTGACGGGGCTCGTCGAGCCGGGCGACCGGCCTTGATTACCCCCGCATCGGGTTGATCGGAGCCCAAGAGTCCTTGGTGGCGAGGATGGCTTCGCCGACGTCTTCCACGTCCCAAGGGCCTTCGGCTTCGTCCTTTGCGGCCACGGGCTGCATCTGCCAGGAGAGCAGGGAGACGCGGTTGCCGGTGACGAGCCAGGTGCGGCCGGTGACTTCCTTTGCCTCGTCGGTGCAGAGCCACACCACGGCGGGGGAAACCTTCTCCGGGGGCACGGCGGCCTTCGCCTGTTCCGGGAGGATGTCGTCGGTGAGTCGCGACAGCGCCGTCGGCGCGAGGATGTTCACGGTGATGCCGTAGCGGGCGCCTTCGAGGTACAGGCAGCGGGCGAAACCGGCGATGCCGGCCTTGGCGGCGCCGTAGTTGGTTTGGCCGAAGTTGCCAAGGAGGCCCGAGGTCGAGCTGGTGACGACGATGCGACCGCCGTGGCCTTGCTCGAGCATCTGGTCGTAGGCCGCCTTGGCGGTAAGGTAGGTGCCGCGCAGGTGGACGTCGTTCACCACGTCCCACATGTCGTCGGTCATGTTCTTGAACGACTTGTCGCGCAGGATGCCGGCGTTGCAGATGCAGATGTCGAGCTTGCCGAAGTTGTCGACGGCAGCTTTCACCATGCCCAAGGCGTGCTCCTTGTTGGAGACGGAGCCGTAGTCCGCCACGGCCTGGCCGCCGGCGTCGCGAATCTCCTGCGCCACCTGGTCTGCCATCGCTGAGCCTGAGCCGGTGCCGTCGCGGGCACCGCCGAGGTCGTTCACCACCACAGCGGCGCCTTCCTGCGCCAAGAGCAGGGCGTGCGTGCGCCCCAAGCCGCCGCCGGCGCCGGTGACCAGCGCGACCTTGCCGTCCAACATTCCCATGAGGTCCTCCGATAGAATCGATTTGCGCGCGTAATGGCGACGCGGAAGGCGCGCATGATATAGCGGACACGCGGCGAAATGCGGCGCGGTTTTGGGGTTTTTGAGCGCTTCGGAGGTCGATGTGGGAGATATCTTTGACATGAGCGGCAAGGTTGCGCTCATCACCGGCGGCAGTCGCGGGCTTGGCCGTGCCATGGCGCTGGCGTTCGCCGAACGAGGCGCGGATATCGTCGTCACCAGCCGCAAGATCGACAACTGCGAAGCGGTGGCGGACGAAGTGCGGGCTCTTGGCCGGGAAGCGTTGGCGCACGCTTGCCACGTTGGCCACTGGGATGAACTGGGCACACTCGCCGAGGCCGCTTACGACCGTTTCGGCAAGGTGGACGTGCTCGTCAACAACGCCGGCATGTCGCCGCTCTATCCGAAGCTCTCCGCTGTGACGGAGGACCTGTTCGACAAGGTGGTGGGCGTCAACCTCAAGGGTCCATACCGACTCTCTGCCCTCGTCGGCGAACGCATGGCACAAGGCGATGGTGGCGCCATCATCAACGTCAGCAGCACGGCGGCGGTTCACGCCACCCCCGACTCGGAGCCCTACGGTGCCGCCAAGGCCGGCATCAACTCCCTCACCCTCTCCTTGGCGCGTGGCTTTGGCCCGAAGGTTCGCGTCAACTGCATTCAGGCCGGCCCGTTCCTCACCGACATCTCCAAGGCCTGGGACATGCCCTCCTTCGAACGCAACGCCAAGGCGAACATCGCCCTGCAGCGCGGCGGCGAACCGGAAGAAGTGGTCGGCGCGGCACTCTATCTCGCCAGCGACGCCGGCAGCTTCACCACCGGCACCATCATTCGGGTGGACGGCGGCTCCTTTTGAACCGCGCAGGGGCGACCCTGTGGTCGCGCGTGGGTCGAACCGGCGCCGTTCTTCAGCGCCAAAACGGGCGAGGACAAGCCTCGCCCCTACGATGTCGTGGCCAGCGCTCGGACAACGGCGGGCGACAGATCCTCGCCCGTGAGGCGTTCGTAGGTCTCGAGCCAGCCGGGGTTGGCGAGGTTGATTTCCAGCACGTAGGGCCATGCCAGGTCGATGGCGGCGAAGCCTACCCTTTGGTGTAGGAGGCGGCCGGCCAGCTTCTGCGCAAGCGCCAACTCATCGGGTTCGAGCGTTGCTGGCATCGGGGTCGCGCCGGCGTGAAGGTTGCCGCGATGGTCGCTTGGCGCCTTGCCGTAGGCCCCCACCACTTGGCCCCCGACCAAAAGCACGCGCCGTTCGCCTCGTTCCATGGGAATGCGTCGTTGCAGCAGGGCATAGCGACCGTACTGGGTCAGATGGCCGAGGATTGCGCCGAGGTTCGCATCCCCCGCCCGCAATAGGAACACGTCCCTGCCAAAGCTCCCCGCCGGAGGCTTGCCGATCCAGTCGCCGCCTGAACTGACCAAGGCTGCGAGCGCGGAGGGATCGTTGGAGAGGTGCGACTCCGGGTGCGGAATGTCGGGCTGGTCGAGATAGAGCGAGACCTTGCCATGCTGGCGCGTCAAGGCGGCGGGGGTGTTGACGAATCGGTCTTCGGGAAGCGCGCGTAGCATCTGCATGCGGTCCAAGTACGTGGCAGCGTTGCCGAAGCCGAGGATGAAGTAGCGATCTTGGCCTGCCAGGGGCACGCGTACGCCGTCGGAACTGACGCCAGAGAGGCGCCGTCCATCCAGCGCTAGCGACTCATGCTCGATGCAGACAGTTTCCCAGCCGCCGACGGTGAAGGCGCGTGGCAGCCGGGTCCGGTTGTCGTTGGCGGAACGGCCGCTCAACGATGCGAAGAAGACGATGCTGGGCATGGGTTGGCGGAGCCGGGGAGCGTGGCATCAGTGCCTGTGGTCGTCACGCGTACAGCAGGCGCTCGCCCTTGGGCTGTGGTATCGCGTCTCCGAACTCCCGCGCTGTGTCGATCCAGAGGTCCATCGCCTCGTTGACGCTTGCAAGAGCGTCCGCCTGCGTGTCGCCGTGCGCCATGCACCCCGGCAGCTCCGGCACCTCCGCGATGAAGGCTGCATCCTCGTTGCTCCAATAGAGGATGATCTCGTACTTGTACATCACTCGTCGCCTCCAAGTTGGTACTTCAAAGCCACCCGTCGGACTTGCCGGACTTGGTACGTCTTGGCGTTCCCGTTGTCCCGTTGCAGGTTTACCCTTCCTGAATGCCTTCCTTTCGGTACACGTGATGGCTCCCGCGAATGCGCTCGTCGAACTCGAGATATCGCATCAGCGCACACAGATCGGTGAAACGGATGTTGGCATCCGACCTGCCCGCAAGTATCGTGCGCAGGAGCCGTTCATGCCGATTCATGCCGCGTCACGCATCCGCCCAATCCGGCAAGTGTAGCGTGTTGGCGTGAGGGTCACGCGAAGGTGCTGGCGCGACGGTGTATGATCGAAATCATGCGTGATTACAGCCTGCTACCAGCCGAGGTTCCGGCCTTTGTGCCGGAAGTGCTCGATGGTGCACGGCGGGAGGAGCTCAAGGAGCGGATTCAGGAGCTCCTGCGCGAGCGGGGGGCCGCGTTGGTGGCGCATTACTACGTCGATGGCGATGTGCAGGATGTTGCCGAAGAGACGGGCGGTTGCGTGGCCGACTCGCTGGAGATGGCGCGATTTGGGCGGGATCACCCGGCAGACACGCTCATCGTTGCCGGCGTTCGGTTCATGGGCGAGACGGCGAAGATCCTCTCGCCGGAGAAGCGGGTGTTCATGCCGACGCTGAAGGCGGAATGCTCGCTCGACATCGGCTGCCCGCCGGAGGAGTTCCGCGCCTTTTGCGAGGCGAATCCCGACCGGACGGTGGTCGTCTATGCCAATACGTCCGTGGCCGTGAAGGCGATGGCGGATTGGGTGGTCACGTCTAGCGTAGGTCTCAAGATCGTCGAGCATCTTGCGGCCCGCGGCGAGAAGATTCTCTGGGCGCCGGACAAGCACCTCGGTGCCTATATCGCCGCCAAGACCGGCGCCGACATGCTGCTGTGGAGCGGCGCCTGTGTCGTCCACGAGGAGTTCAAGTTTCAAGCGCTGCTCGACATGAAGGCGGTGTACCCGGACGCAGGGGTTCTGGTGCATCCAGAGTCGCCGGCGGCGGTTATCGACATTGCCGATTGCGTAGGCTCCACGAGCCAGATCATTAGGGCCTCGCAGGAACTTCCGCACGACACCTTCATCGTCGCCACCGACCGGGGCATCTTCCACAAGCTGCGCAAGGAATCGCCGGGCAAGCGGTTCATCGAAGCGCCGACGGCGGGTGACGGCGCCACCTGCCGCAGTTGCGCACATTGCCCCTGGATGGCGATGAACGAACTGCAAGCCCTTGCAGACACCCTCGAACGGCTCGATGCATCGCCGAACGAGATCCTCGTGGATGCCCAGACCGCGAAACGGGCATTGCGACCGCTCGACCGGATGCTGAGCTTCAGCGCATGACCTCCGGCGGCGGGCGACTGCCGCGGAACGATCCTCGTCACATCCGGCACGATCCGGAATGCCCCGGTCACCCTTGTCGGGAGTTGCCGCCGTGAGCCTTGGCGTGGCGTGGGTGGACGGTGCCAGCGGCTTCGTCGGATCGCATCTCACAGCGCATCTTCGTGCCGCCGGGTGGGATGTGGAGGAGGCCAGCGTTCGAGCGGCGCGGCCGATTGTGATGCCACGAGGGGCGACGGTCTTTCATTTGGCTGGCCTCGCGCACGATGCCGGTGCCGACGGGCAAGCCCTCATGCGCGCCAATCGCGACTTGGCCGTTGCTGCGCATGAGGCTGCCGTTGCGGCTGATGCTCGGGCCTTCATCCACGTCAGCAGCGCGACGGTCTTGGGCGGTGGACAAGAGGCTCCCGTGGACGAAAGCGCGCCGCTTAACCCCGCCGGTGCCTACGCCGTCAGCAAGGCGGAGGCGGAAGTGGCGTTGCAGGAAGCCGCGGGCGGGGTTCCGGTTGCCATCGTGCGCCCGCCGCTCGTGTATGGCGCTGGCGTCAAGGCCAACTTCCTGCGTTTACTTGGCTGGCTAGCTCGGCGGCGTCCCGTGCCGGTAGTCGCCAATGCGGGTCGGCGGAGCTTCGTCTCCGTGGCGAACCTGACCCACGCGCTGGACGCCATCGCGCAGGCAACGCCGACGCAGGAACCGTGCAGAATCTGGCATGTGCGGGATGGGGAAGATGTGGCATTCGACGAGCTTTGTCGACGTCTCGGAGAAGCGCTCGACGTGCCAGTTCGCGTCTGGCGGGTGCCGCGTGGGCTCTCGACCTTGGGGGTTGGGCTTGTGCGGACGGGGAGCGGCTCGAATCCGCTCGAAGCGTTGCGCCTCGACGACACGCAACTGCGGAGCGAACTCTACTGGCAACCCACGGAATCTCTCGATGGTGGGCTGAGGACCCTGGCACGCTGGTATCGCTCGGGGGGAGGTGGCCGGTGAATTGCGAAGGCGCTGACACCCCTGGCCTCGGGAACCTTCGAGTTACGACCAATGTTCGATCTGTTGGGGGGCCTTTGGGGGGGAGGGCATCCTGCCCTCCCAACGCGCCGTTAGGCGCGTTCGTTTCGCGGCGCGTTGAATGCTCGTGGCGCCTTCTCGAGTTGGCGAGGCCCAGCCGTTTCGCGTCTTGCGGCGGGTGGGAAGGCAAGCTGCCTTCCCCGGCAAGATGAGTGGCTTCGATGTAGCCGTGATAGGTGCGATTGTCGCTTTCGTGGGGGCGTTTCTGCTTGGCTCTTTGCTAGCGATGCTCGTGCGGGTGTTTTCTCGTCGGTTGGGTCTGATGGCCACGCCCAACGCGCGCAGTTCGCATGAAGTGGAGACCCCAACCGGTGGGGGCTTGGGCATTGTCGTTGCCTTGCTCGCGTGGTTTGCATGGGCGGCGCGGTTTGGCGAGGGGTTGCCGGCTTCCGTCCTCCTTGTCGCAGGGGGGGTGGTAGCAATCGTTGGTTTGCTCGACGACCTCAGCGATCTGTCGCGCAGTATCCGACTCGCGTGTCAGGTGGGTGCCACGGGACTTTGCGTCGCCTGGGCATTCCACACCAGCATTTGGTTCGACCTGGCGCTCGTGGTACTCGCCGTGTGGTTCGTGAACCTATACAACTTCATGGACGGCATCGACGGGCTTGCGGCCTCCCAAGGTGCTGCCTTTGCCCTCGGCGTGCTCGTGATGGGGGATGCGAACCTCGCGTCGGGCACGCTGCTCGTGCTCTTGGGAGCCTGTGCCGGCTTTCTGTGCCTGAACTGGGCGCCGGCGCGGGTGTTCATGGGCGATGTGTGCAGCGGCTTCCTGGGCCTCGTGGTGTTCGTGCTGGCGCTTTGGCTGCACACGACCGGCGAGTTCCACATCGCCGCCAGCGCCATCGTCCTCGCGGTGTTCTGGTTTGACGCCACTTGGACGCTGTGTGTCAGAATCGTCACGGGGCAGCGATTCATGGAAGCGCACCGATCCCATCTCTACCAGATCATCTCGCGGCGGCTTGGTCACGGCGCCACCGCGGCCCTCTTCTGGGCCTACTGGGCACTGTGGCTGCTGCCGCTTGCCTGGGCTGTCGGTGCGTGGCCGAAGCTCGCGCCCGTGGCCGTGGCCCTCGCCGGCGTTCCCTTGGCAATCGCGAGCGTCCGGTTCCGCGCTGGTCGAGACAACGGTTGACAACGCAGGGGCTCGCAGGATGACCGTCGCCTCAAGGCTGCTCGATGCCGCGATGGACCGCCTTGGCCGTCGTCAGAAGCAGGCCGTAGCCGCGGCCATCGACGCGATCGTGCTGCCGCTCGCGCTCTGGTCGGCCATCGCCTTGCGGCTCGGCGAGTGGAGCCCAGACGTGCAGCGATTCTGGCCCACCTTTGTCGCGAGCGTAGTGGTGGGCTTGCCCGCCTTCTACGTCATTGGCCTGTACCGACACATCATCCGCTATGTCGGCACCCAGTTCGCCTTCGCGGTGCTGAAGGGGGTAACCGTCGCCGCCGCTGGCGTGGCGGCGGTGGACTACCTCTATCACGTGCCCGGCTTCCCGCGCTCCGCACCGATGATCTTCTGGGTGCTCTCGGTGGTGTACGTTTTCGGCACCCGTTACCTCGTGCGCGTGTATGCCGAGACGGTGGCGAGGATGCCGGAGTCGGCGGAACCGGCGGCCGTGTATGGCGCCGGCGGCGCCGGGGTTGAGCTTGTGCGTCGGCTGCGGGCGGGGCATGGCGAGTCCGGGGCTGCTGCCGACGTGGCGAGGCCCTTTCCGCTGGCATTCGTAGATGCCAACCCGGCGCTTCAGGGACGGGTCATCGATGGTCTGCCCGTGGTGGCGCCAGACGCGATCGGCGAGTTGGTGGCGGAACGCAGCATTCGGCAGATGTTGGTCGCTTTGCCGGGCGTCAGCCATGCCGAGCGTCGGCGCGTGATCGCTTCGCTTGAGCCGTTTCCATTGCACGTTCGGCTCTTGCCCGATGTGCAGGCGGTGGTGAGCGGCGAGGAGGCGCCGACGCTCAGGGATGTTGACGTGGTGGACCTGATCGAGCGCGACCCGGTGGCACCGATGCCGAAGCTCCTGGCCGGTTGCGTCACGGATCGCGTGGTGTTGGTCACCGGAGCCGGCGGCTCCATTGGTTCGGAGTTGTGCCGCCAGGTCCTCGCGCTCTCGCCACGCCTGCTGGTGATCCTTGACCAGTCCGAACTGGGGCTCTTCGACATCCATCGGGAGCTTGTTGCGCGCGCCGACACGGCAGAACTGGGCGTTCCGGTTGCCGCCGTGCTGGGCTCGGCTGGGGACGCCGCGTTGTTCGTGCGTGTCCTAGGCGACTACGGCGTGCAGACGGTCTATCACGCCGCCGCCTACAAGCATGTCGGGTTGGTGGAGCAGAATGCCATCGCTGGCGTTTCCAACAACGCGTTCGGTACCCGTCGGGCAGCGCAGGCCGCTATCGAAGCGGGCGTCAATGATTTCATCCTCATCTCCACCGACAAGGCGGTTCGCACCCGCAGCGTGATGGGGGCGAGCAAGCGTCTCGCAGAGATGACTCTGCAGGCGCTGCAGGCGAGTCAGCCGCGGAAGAAAGGCGCCGGCACGCGGTTTTCCATCGTCCGCTTCGGCAACGTGCTCGGTTCGAGCGGGTCGGTGGTGCCGCTGTTCCACGAGCAAATCATGGCCGGCGGGCCGGTTACGGTGACGCATCCAGAGGCCACTCGCTACTTCATGACGATCCCCGAGGCGGCGGAGCTGGTGCTGCAAGCGTCGAGCATGGCGAACGGCGGCGATGTCTTCCTGCTCGACATGGGGGAGCCGGTGAACATCCGCGATTTGGCGGCGCGCATGATCCGCCTGCACGGCTTTACGGTACGGGACGAAGCGCATCCGAGCGGTGATCTGGAGATTCGTACAACGGGGCTCACGCCGGGCGAAAAGATGCGGGAGGAACTGCTGGTGGGCAACGAGGCGGCAGAGCCCACCGAACATCCCAAGATCCTGCGCGCCTTTGAGGTCTTCCCTTCTTGGTCGGAGTTAGCCCCTGCCCTCGACCGCTTGCAGGCCGCCTGCGATGCCTTCGACGTGGAGGAAGTGCGGGCGTTCTTGGGCAACGTGGTCGAAGATGCCAAACTGGGCCACGAGCGCGGCGCGGACGTGATCCGGCTGCGACGTTGACCGCTCCCAAACTCGGAGAACGACGAATGACGGCGGACGCCGTGCCTTTCTGGTTCGACCGTGCGCTGCGGGCGCCCTCGGAGAAGGGTGACTTGCAGGTCGCCGGCGCCAACATCCACTACGAGGCATGGGGCGACAATGACCGGCCTGGCGTCGTCCTGGTACATGGCAGCAACGCTCACCTCGAGTGGTGGCGCTTCGTGGCGCCGTTCCTTGCCGACAACCTGCGGGTGGTGGCGCTCGATTCGTCGGGCAACGGTTCGAGCGGCTGGCGCGAGCGTTACTCCGGCGATGTGTTCGCAGAGGAGGTCATGGCGGTTGCCGAAGCCGCCATCGCCCAGCCGAGGCCCTTCGTGGTGGGGCACAGCTTCGGCGGCTTCATCGCACTTCAGGCCGGCTATGGCCACGGCGAGTGCCTGGGCGGCGTCGTGTTCGTCGATTTCACCGTGATGCCGCCGGAGGCGTATTTCGAGTGGGGCGGACGGGCGCGGAAGGAAGGCAAGGAGCCGCGCCGCACGCGGGTCTATGACTCGCTCGAAGCGGCCCTGAGTCGCTTTCGCCTGTTGCCGGAGCAGCCGGTCCGCCACCCGGCGGTGATGGATTGGATCGCTCGCAACTCCTTGCGCCCGGTCGAGGGAGGTTGGACCTGGAAGTTCGATCCTACCCTCTTCGATCATCTCGAAATGGGCGGCGGCCAGCGCGATCAGTTCCTGGCCATGCCCTGTCGATCCGCGCTCATCGTTGGCGAAGACAGCGAAGACGAGGGCGTCCTTGGTGCATCGCACATGGCCGAGATCACGGACAATCGCCTGCCCATCGTCACCATGCCGGGCACCCACCATCACATGATGTTCGAGGAGCCGCTGGCCCTCGCCATGGCGCTCAAGGGCATCCTCTTGAGTTGGGTGCAGGAAGAGTAGGGAAGGGCACATGGGCAGACTGGAAGGGCGGGTGGCCTGGGTCACCGGCGGCGGACGCGGAATCGGTCGTGCGATTGCGCTTGCCCTGGCGGCAGATGGGGCAGCAGTAGCGGTGAGTTCTCGCACACAAGCGGAGCTTGATGCCGTGGCGGGAGAGGTCGTCCGGCTTGGCGGACGGGCCTTGGCGGTGCCGGCAGACGCCATGTCGTTGGCGGATACGGTTGCGGCCGAGAGGAGGATTGCCGCCGAGCTTGGCCGCGTGGACATCCTGGTCAACAACGCCGGCGGCGGCACGGGCATTGGCAGTGTCGAGGGGATGTCGCCCGAAGAGCGGGACGCGGCATTGTTCGCGGCCAACGTGGACCTCAACCTGCTTTCCGCCTATCGGGCAAGCCGCGCCGTGCTTGGTGGGATGGCAGAACGGGGATACGGCCGCATCATCAACATCGGCTCCGGCTACGCGAAGCGTTCCGGCGGCGGCCTTGCCTACACCGCCGCCAAGCACGGCCTGATCGGCCTCACGCGGGCAATGGCGGCTGAGGTGGCGAAGCAAGGCGTCACGGTGAATTGCCTGTGCCCAGGCTGGACCAACACCCAACTCGTGGACCTCGATGCGATGGCCCGCGCCCGCGGCACGGATGTCGCCAGCGTGCGCTCCGCCATCGAGGCGGAGAATCTCCAGAACCGGATTCTTGAACCGGAGGAACTGGGTCCCATGGCCGCGTTGCTGGCCGCTCCCGAGTCCGCCGGCATCACCGGCCAGGTCATCTCCGTGGACGGTGGCTACAAGATCTGAACGGCTTGGCGCGGCTCTGCTATTCCCTGAGCGAGGCAAGGTTGAACATCGCATAGATGCGAGTGGACGCGATGGCGCCGGCGTTGTCCCGGCCACTAGCCTTCAGCGTTGCTTCCCACTCAAAGCCCAGACGTTCGGCAACCGCTCGGCTGCGACGGTTGTTCTCGTCGATCTTGAGTTCCACTCGCTTGGCGCCGCAACCCTCGAAGGCGAGGCGCGTCAAGGCGATGACGGCCTCGGTCACATAACCTTGGCCGGTGTAGGCCGTGTGTGCCCAGTAGCCGGTCTCGAAGCTCGGTACCGTCTGGTCTGCACCCATCAGGCCGGAGCTGCCGATGATGGTGCCGCTGTCTCGCAGTGTCAGCAGAGTTGTGAAGTCCACGCCTTCCTTCAGCTTCGTTTGCGAGTCGGCGCAGAAGGCTTGCGCCTGCTCAATGCCATACGGGTCCTTCGCCCAAGGCATCCAGCGGTGCAGTTCGGGGTAGGACGCCGTGACGGCCGCCAACACCCCGGCCGCGTCGTCCGGCGTCGGCGGGCGCAGGATGAGGCGCTTGGTGACCAAGCGGCTCGGAAAGCGGGCCATGTTTCTCTCCCGGCGGGTTCATCCTGCCGGCCTTGGCTTGGAAGCGGGCCTCAGGCCGCGTCGAGTTCCGCTGGCGGGCGCACGAAGGGCTGCGGCACCGGGTCCTTGGTCATGCCCACCACGCCCTTGTAGCCGTGGTGCTCCTCCTCGATGTGCAGGGTCCGTTCCGGGATGACGAACTTGGAGCCCGGCCCGCATTCATGCACGGTTCCGCTGGCCGGGTCCTGAAAGCGGAATACGCCTTCCTGCACATAGAAGTGGATGCCCACGTCGTGCCAGTGGATCGGCGTGCCGCCGCTCGGCGCCGCGTCCACCTCGTGCAGGAACTGGCCGTTGCCGCGGATTTCCCGTCGGGCGTCGTCAAGGTCCTCGAAATAGCCGTGCTCCACCGTGATGCCCATGCGCCGCTTCCCCTTGCTGCACAAAGCCTTGCGTCGCCGGCATCGTAGCACCGTCTGGCAGGCGTGGCATGATCGATGGTTGCCACGCATTTGGAGATGCCCAGCATGACCGAATTCGTCAGGACGCCAGATGAAAACTTCGACATGGTGTCCGACTTCCCCCACGCGCCGAACTACCACACGTGGCAAGACCTGCGCATGCATTACGTCGATGTCGGGCCGCGCGATGGCCCGGTCATGTTGCTGCTGCACGGGATGCCGACATGGGCGTATCTCTACCGGGACATGATCGGCCCGCTCGTGGATGCCGGCTATCGCTGCATCGCGCCGGACCACATGGGCTTCGGTCGTTCGGACAAGCCGACGGACGTGCACTGGTACACCATCGCCCGACACACCGAAATCCTCACCTCACTGATCACGTCGCTGGATCTGAATCGAATCACGCTGGTGTGCCAGGACTGGGGTGGCCCGATCGGCCTCGCCCAGGCGGCGATGATGCCGCACCGGTTCGATCACCTCGTCATCATGAACACTTGGCTGCACCACGATGGCTACGAATACTCCGACGCCATCCGCAACTGGAACCGAAACTGGCACGAGGGCGGGCTATTCCATCGCGCCGAACCGGATGTAGGGCTGCTGCTGGTGCTGAGCGCGGGCCTCGCCGACCGCCGCACGGTGTTCGGCGCCATCGTCGAGGGCAGGGACCCAGGGCTCACCGGCGAGGCGGCACGGGTTTACCAAGGCTTTTCAGCGCCGTATCGCGGTCTGCCGGACGGCGGCTACAACGGCATGCGCCGCTTCCCGCTGTCGATTCCGGTGAGCAGCCCAGACAATGGCAACGCTGCGGCGCAGGAACTGCACTACCGAACGCTGCTCGGCTGGCAAAAGGGCGTGCAGTTCGTCTGGGGCTGCGTCGACGACGTGTTCACGGAGGAGTGGGGGCGCACTTGGGCCGAGCGCATGGGCGGCGCGAGATTCGACGGCATCGAAGACGCCGATCACTTCCTGCAAAGCACGCATGGCGGACGCGTCGCCGAACTCATCATCGATGGTCGACGAGCGTAAGTCGCTATCGCAACGGAGGGGAGCACACGCTGCGAAGGGCCCCGTCCCGTCAGGGGACTCGCATGGGGTGGGCGCAAGAGGGCTACACGAGCACGCCATCAGTGCGCAGTCGTTCGATCTCCTCCTCGTCCATGCCGAGTGTGCCCTGCAACACCTCGTCCGTGTGGCCGCCTAGCTGTGGCGCCGGCATGCGCACGCCGTTTGGGCGTGTGATGAAGCGCCAGGGGATTCCGGTGTGGGCACGGACTCCCACTTCCGGGTGATGCAGGCGCTCGACGAAGCTGCGGGCGTTGAAGTGTGGGTCTTCCACCACGTCCTTGCAGGTGAAGCTCGGGAAGGCCGCTATGCCGCGTGCCTGCAATAGGCCCGTGACGAACCAACGGTCGTGGCGGCGGGTCCAGTCGCCAAGGCAGCGTTCGAGTTCGTCTTCGTTTTGCTTGCGCAGTTCCAAGCTCGCGAAACGGTCGTCGTCGAGTCCGGGCACGAGCTCGGCGAGGGAGGCGAACTCGGCGTCGGCACAGGCGATGGTCACCCACTCATCGTCGCCGGCGGCCGGGAAGCACCCATGCGGTGCCATCCACGGGTTCCGGTTGCCGATCCGCTCTGCTTGCCTCCCGGCCAATGCTTGCTCCATCCAGCCGTCCACGTTGAGAGCCGCGGTGGCTTCCCACAGCGTCACGTCCAGGTGTTCGCCGACGCCGGTTTGGTCTCGACGCAGCAGGGCTCCTGCAACGGCGCACGCCGCGGTGATGCCGGCCGTGGGGTCCGGCATGGCGACGCCCGTTTCCTCCGGGCCTTCGCCGGGAAATCCAGATGCGGAAGAGAGCCCCGACAGAGGCCCGGTGGCGGGCCCGTAGCCCATGTACTCGCGGTAAGGCCCCGTCTGCCCATAACCGCTCACAGATGCCAGGATCACGCGCGGGTTGATTTCCCGCAGCACGTCGTAGCTTAAGCCCAGACGTTCGAGGACTCCGGTGGCGAAGTTCTGGAACACCACGTCCACCTCGGCCACGAGCCGCTTGACGAGTTCGGGGCCTTGCGGATGCTGCAGATCCACGGCCACGCTGCGCTTGCCCTGATTCCACTGGTTGAACATGCCGTTGGTGTTCAGGCTCGGTTCGATGTCTGGCGGTGCGGCGTTGCCGCGGCGATAAAGGTCGGGGCGCACGGAGGATTCCACCCGGATCACGTCCGCGCCGAGATGGGCGAGGTTCATGCTGCCGAAAGGGCCTGCCCAAACCCAGGTGAGGTCCAGCACGCGCACGCCTTCGAGCGGGCGTTTGGGCGTGGGCGGACCGTCAGTTTGAGGTTCCGACGGCGGAGGCGATAGATCGGAAGCGAGCAACTCTTTCGTGTGCTCGCCGATGTGCGGCGCCGGTCGGCGATACTGCGGCCTCTTGCCGTCGATGAGCATCGCCGGGGCCATGTAGGTAGTGCCTTCATCGCCCGGCGCCTTGGTGAAGAACCCCCGTGCGGCGAGATGCCTGTCGGCGGCAAGATCGGCGAACGACATCACCGGCGCCATGCAGATGCGGTGCTTCTGCGCGGCATGGTAGAGGTCGAAGGTGTTCCATTCGGCAACGAACTCGGCGATGAAGCCGTGAACCACGTCCTGGTTCTCGTTGCGCCCTTGCGTCGTTGTGAACACATCCAGGGTCGCCCACTCCGGACTGCCCATGAACTGCACCAGCCGCTCCCACTGGTCCTGCTCGATGCAGGCAAGGAAGATGGCGCCGTCCTTGGTCTCGAAGATGCGCCACGGAATGAGCGACCGAGGCACCGTGCGCTTCATCACGAAGCCATGATAGGTGTACACGTGGATGCCGAACTCCAGCACCGAAGCGACGTACTCCACCACCGAGAAGTCGATCACTTCGCCGAGCCCAGAGCGGCATCGATCCCGATGCACCGCCAGCGCCACCGTCGCCCCAGCCACCCCCGCCATCAGGCTGCAATGGTGGCCATGCATCTTCAGCGGTGGATAACTCGGCTCCGGGTGCGACATGGGGCAGAGCCCCGCCCAGCCCCCGCCATGCGACAGCGTGAGCTCCGAGGCGGCAAGGCCCGCATACGGCCCGCCAAGCCCGAACGGCGTCATGGCCAAAACCACGAGATCCGGCCGAGACGCCCGCAGGGTTGCGGCATCGAGCCCCAGTCGTCGCGCCTCGTCGCCGCGCAAGGAATGCACAAGCACGTTCGCCCAGCCAACGAGACGCGCAAGCTCCTCGCGCCCAGCATCGGCCTCGAGATCAAGACAAACGCCGCGCTTGTCGAGATTCACGGCAAGAAAGAGGCCGCTCTGCTCTTCGTCCACATCTCCCGCAAACGGCCCAACCCGCCGCGCCGGGTCTCCTTCCGGCGCCTCCACCTTGACGACGTCGGCCCCTTGATTGCCCAAGTGACGCGCCGCGTACGCGGCAGCAACACCGGCCCCAACCTCGAGCACCCGCATCGCCGGTAGAAGGTCAAGCGCGAAATCTGGTGTTTTTGTTGGTGGTTGACCGGTCATCGAAGTGGTTCGGTGTCCTCGTTATGCATGTCGAGACAGGCGTACTGAGCAACGGCTTGCCTTGCTCAAGTCTTCACTAGCAGCGACCACCATTAAAGACCAGGCAAATCAAGCTAGCAGCGGATTGCGTTAGTTAAGTTTCTTTACGTAACGTAAGTCATTGCAAGAACTTCGCCGCCGAAACTTGCATTAAGCCTGGCTGTCGCCCAGGAAGCTCTTGATTTGGTCGGAGAGGTTGGTGCACGCCTCGGGTTGGACGCGGGCGATGAAGGGGATGGGGACGACTACGGCCGGGATGAACGAGGTGCCGACGGCTTCGGAGGTGACCTTGCCGACGGCGATGCCCTCGGATACGTCCCATATGGAGGCTTCGTAGTTGGAGGCGTCTTCCCACGACAGGAAGCCGAAGCAGGCTGGCATGCCGCCGGTGAAGACCGTGCATTGCACCGTGCCGGCCTGATCAGTGCGTTCGGTGGTTCCCTCGATCCACACCAGATAGCGCACGCCAATGTCGCGGATGCGATTGCCAACCAAGGGTTCGGCGATCACTTCGCCGAGTTTGTCCATGGTCAGTGGCGCGGTGCGGGGCTCGAACCACGGAAACACGGAATCGACGAACTGTCGCTCCGCCAGCACCGAGAGGCTGCCGTCGCCGGCGGCCACGCTGTCGCTGACGCAGGAGATGAAGTCGTTCTCGGTCTCGCCTTGGGTCTTGTGCTTGCGAGAGAGGATCACCACGGACTGATCACCCAACGGGCCCGTGCGAGCGAAGCGGACCTGGTCGATGGTGGGTTGCACGCATCCGCCCAACGCGGTCGCCAGCAGGAGCGCGCCCGCCACCAGCAACGGCGGGTGGAACCGGCAACGACTCACGCGCCAACTCCCCGGCCTTCCAGCCACTCCCGAACGCCGTCGACCGTCGGGAAATAGAACGACAGGAAGGCGGCGGCGTCGCGCAGGGCCCAGATGGTGGCGTCGCCGAGGGCGTCGTCCTGGGTGCCCACCGAGCCGTAGTTGTCACTATTGGCCTTGCCGTAGCCGAGCAGGTCCCAGTCGGCGATCAGGGTGCCGTCGGTGGCGAAGAGCTTCATGCGGTATTTGATCCACACCTCATAGAAATCGCCCTTGGTCTGTGCCGGGATCGCGAACTGCATCTCCTCGATGGTGGGCGCGAGCACGGCATCCACCTTGGCGCCGGAGCTCGCCAGGGCGTCGAGGAAGGGGGCGGCATTCTCGTTCTCGAGCGTCTTGCCCTTGATGCGCGTCACGTCCTGGAACATGGCATCGAAGACGCGCTCAAATACCGGCACCTGCGAAGCACCGAGGTCGATGCGGTACTCGCCGTGATCCGGCACTTCCTCCACGTGGACATAGGCCGTGAGGGCATCGTCGAAGTAGACGCCCATCTTCACGGGGATGGGGTTCACCAGCGGACTCGGCACGGTGGTGTTGACCGTGACGGAAGCGCCGCGAGCGCAGCCGAGCATCGCGACCAGCAGCACAGCGCCCGCCACGGTACCGCACAGGGCCCGCCCACTGCGCGAGCCGGAAAGCACGGCTAGACCCGCGACCGAGAACCCCGGAACCGGCACTCGTTTAGCACTCCGTACGACCACCAACGAAAGCCTACTCGAAATACCTAACTATGTCCGAGCAACCGGCGCGCCCTTGCGGGCGCGTTGGCAGTTCGCTCGCGCGAACTGCTGCACTTCGATGGATTCTCTACGGGACGCGTAGGGGCGGGGCTTGTCCCGGGCTTGTCCCCGCCCGTGTTGAGTGGGGGGCGAACGTCGCGAGGGCTACTCATAGCTCGCGAGGCCCACGAACGTCCCGCAGTTGCGGGCGGTGAGCTCGCGCATGAGCGCGGCGAAGTTGGCTGCCGATTGCGCCTGGCCCAGCACCACGGGGAAGCCGATGGCGTGGACTCGGACGCGGCAATTGCCGTCTTCGTCGGCGGCGTTGAAGCGGTCGATGGTGTCCACCACGACTTCGACGGAGCGGCCCTGGAAATCGTCGCCGAAGACGTAGACGCTGATCTTCTTGTCGGGCGCATAGAAGGTGGTGATGGCCTTGGTCACGCCTTCGACTGGGCTGGAGTTCGAGAAGGCGTTCCAGGTGCGCAGGCGACCGACGATGGCGCGGCGACGAGCGGGGGTGTCGGGAATCCAGGTGTCCACGTATTGGCTGAACATGTAGCTGCCCATGTCGTTCATCACCTGTATGCCCTTGACAGTAGGGTAGATGTCGAGGGTTTCTTGCAGCTTCTGCACCACCAGCGGCCAGGCGAATTGGTACATGCTGCCGGAGGTGTCGATGACGAAAATGATGTATTCGCTGTCCACCGGAATGCCGCCGATGGTGCTGTCGAGGCGGCTAAAGTTGAGGCCAAGCAGGCGCTCCATCTCGTCGGTGAGCGACTGCTTGGCTTCCGAGAGCTGGTTGTGGCGCGCCACCTGCTGCACGGCCTGGTCCTCGGCGGCGGTGAACTGGCCAAGGATGTCGCTCACCTGCTGCTTGACCCTGGCAAGCTGGGAAAGCTCCTGATCGAGCTGCCGCTGCTCGTCCTCGATCTGTCGATTCAGCACTCTTGTCTGCCCCTCGATGTCGAACTTCGACTCGCGCTTCAGGGCGACGATGCCGTCGAGTTCGAGATCGGTCTGTTCGAGCACGATGGGCTGCACGGTCTTGACGATCATCAGCAGTAGGATGATGGCGCCGAAGCCGCAGCAGATGACGTCCAGAAAGGAAAGACCGATTTCTTCGATGTCGCGCCTTCTCATCTGCTGACCCCCCAAGAGGTTCCTTGGAGGAGATGAACAAGCACGCCTGGCGGCGCGAGGGAAGACAGAATGCCCTCCCTCCGAGGGACTCGCCGGTTCTCCATCCGGGTCATGGCCAATCCCTCGACGGCGCGAGATAGGCCCCACCCGTGACGCTGGCAAGGCTCCAGTATGCCGCCGACGCCATCGGGTCACCCTCCATGGGGAACAGGATGATGTTGAAGGGCACCCCTGCCGGCAAGCGCTTGGTGGCGTCCTCGAAGAAGCTGCGGCGGGTGCGACCGTCCACGGTGCTGCCCCGCGGCGGCCGGTCGCCTTGGGTGGGCAGGCTGTCGATGATGAGATAGACGTTGTCTGGACGCGGTCGCAGACCGTTGATGGCGCTCATCACGGGTTCGAGGCTGGTGCCGCCGGCCGGCACCGTGTCGTCGAGAAGTGCGAGGGCGGAATCGAGCGCTTCCTGATCGGTGGCAGGGTACCAGTTGGTGGTGGGCAGCAGGGTCTGGGCGCCGGTGTTGAACAGCATGATCTGGAAGTTGCTGTCGAGCGGCACCTGCGCTGTGAGCCATTCCACCGTGCGGCGTGCGCGCTCCCATTTCGGCGCCTGCAACTGGCGCTCGCGCGACATGTTGCGGCGGCGGATTACCTGCACGATGGTCTCGTCGAGCATACTGGCGGAGGCATCGAGGGCGATCAGCACATAGCGGCCGCCGACGAAGAGGCCTGTCAGGTATTGCCTGTCGCCCTCGCCGGCCACTTCGATGAGTTGCCTTCCCTTGCTGAGTTCCTCCTGTGCCTGGAGCTTTTCCACCTCGTCCTGTCGGGTTTCGACGTCCGACTGCAGTTCCCGCACGTCTTCGCGGCGGGCGATGGTCTCGGCTTCGAGTTCGTCGAGGTCGGCCTTGCGGCGTTCGAGGTCTTCGAGCATGGCCAGCAGTTCGCGCCGAGCGGTGCTGACGCGGGCGCGCGTGTCTTCCAGGGTTTCCTGCAGGTCCACGAGGTCCTTTTCGCCGGTGTCGATCTCATAGTCGAGCTTGCGCACCTCGGCCAACAGGTCGCGGTTCACCTCCTTGGTTTCGTCCTCCACGGCGTGGTTGATGATCAGGAAGATCAGCACCACCGCGCCGAAGCCGCAGGACATCACGTCCAGAAAGGACAGCGAGAAGACGTTGAAACGGCGCTGGGTGCGGGCCATGGCCTTGCCGCTCGCTACTGCTCTACCGCGACGAGGCGGAACTCGATGCCTTGCCAGAGCACCGTGTCGCCGGCCCATGCGGGACGCTTGGCGCGAAGCGGGCCATCCCCCGTGGTCGCGTCGTCGCTCGTTGGGGCGATGTGAACTTGCGTGTCTTCGACGCGGATGTCGAAGGCCGGGCCTTGCGCATCGCACGCCGGGTGATCGCTGGCGTCAGGGCATTGCGCGAGAGGCACGGCTATGCCGGCGCACAGCAGGTGTGTGGGTGGGTGTCGGGGCGGCGCGGCGGGCTGGGGGGCAGGTCTCGCTGGTTTGCTGCCCCGCCGGGCGGCCAATGCGGTGATGTATCGCACCGTGGTGCCGTCGCCGAGGATGCGCTCCGCGTTGTCGCGCACAGCCTGTCGCATGGCGTCCGCCGGGAGTTCCAGGACCGGCAGCTCGGTTTGCTTCATGCGCTCGGCGAGGCCTGGAAGCCGCGCCGCCCGGTGGGTCACGGCGATTGCATCGGCAGCGCTGACGGCAGCGGCCAGGGCGTCGTAGTTGCGCGCGGCCTTGTGTGCGAGGGCCTCGCGGGAGATGTCCACCCGGCGCAGACCGTCGTCGTGGTCGAGTTCGATGCGCGTGCCCTCGCCGGCGGCAATCAGCTCGCCGAGACGATCGAAGAGCTGCTGCTCCGTGGCGGCGATGCGGAGGGGATCGAGTCGCGTTTCGGTCACGAAGCGGTCGGCGGCAAGCGCGATCCAGCCCTCGAATATGGTGCCGACCCCGGCCTCCACCACCTCGACAACATTGCGGCGCTGCACTTCGGCCCCCGCCACGTCGATGGTGGAAACGATCCCGCCGTGGCGGGTGACGTCGACGACAGCGCAGGTGCAGTCCTCGAGGCCCGCAGGAAGCGCGCCCGCCGCGGCGCCGGTGACGCCGCCATCGACCACGGCGCGCACGCCGGCACCTACCTCGCGGGCGATGCCAAGGAATAGCGACAGTCGCTCGCCGGTGATGGCGCCAGGTGCGAGCGCCACTAGGTCTTCGCCGGCATTGGCGTTGGCCGCGTCGAGAATGGCCTTCAGATGCAGATATACGAGATCGGCTTGGTTGGCGACGGTAGGCCCCGGTGGCGCAACCGCTTCGGCGTTCAGTCGCCGCCAGAACTGGTCGTGCGACTGGCCAGGATAGAGCCTTGAACGCCGCGCCGCCTCGTCCCCGAACAGCACCTGGGTGTCGTCCACATGAGCGACGCCCGGGGCGCAATAGAGCAGGGCATCGTCACGCCAGAGGGTGATCTCGGAGTCGTTGAAGTCGAGGATCAGCACGGTTAGCGCGCGCCCCTAGAGCGCGTCGCGGGCTTGCAGGTGACGGATGAGATGCTCCTCGCAGTAGTGCTGGGTGTCGAGCACCAGCCGCTCCTGCACCAATTGCACCTGATGCATGAGGAACATGATGACGATGCTGATGACGAGGGCGACGAAGGTAGAGTTGAAGGCGACGCCCAAGCTGGTGGTGACGCCGGCGATGTCGCCTTCCACCGCTCGATAGGCTTGCCCGAGCGCGTCGCCGATGCCGCGCACGGTACCGATGAAGCCGATAGAGGGGATGGCCCAGGCGATGTAACGGATCATGGCGAGTTCGCTGTCGAGGTGGTCGGACTCGGCCTCGCACACCGAGCGTACCGTGTCGGAGACATCCTGCACATGCTGCGTGGCGGCGAAGCGCTGCAATGCGGCGAGCAGGGCCCGGGGCAACAGGGTGCGGCGAGTGGCGTCGGGCAGCGCCTGCAAGGGCCGCGAGTAGAGCCGCGCGTCCTCGGGCAGGATGCTCATGCCCTCCGAGACATTGATGAAGCGCTCCTCGAGCATCCGCCGCTCGCGGAACGAGTTGCGCGTCTTGAGGCCCATGATCGACATGGCCCACAGCATCAAGACGAAGCAGGATTCCTGCTCGTAGTCGCGCAGCACCACGTAGAGCGAACGGTCGGGCACGAATGCCTCGCCTTGCGCCACGCGGTCGGCCTGGGCGCCCAGGATGGCGTCGGCGTTTGGGCGGATGACCGTGACATAGACAAGATGCACGACGATCAACGCCAGCACGAGAGCCACGAGCTGATAGACGAAATCGTTGGATAGGACCTTCTTCATGCGGTCGGCTGCTCCGTCAGATGTCCACCGGGAAGGGTACTTCCACGTCCTCGGAGATTTCCTCGCTCGGGACGAACACGTCGCGCGCTACCGGGGGCCTCGGTGGCCTTTCGCGTCGCGCCTCGGCTTCGTCCGATCGCTCCACCACCTCCGCGACGCCGGTGGACTCTTCGGCATCTTCTTGTTCCAAGTTGCCTTCCGCAGCCAGGCCCGGCCCGGCGGCACCGCCCAGCACGAGCGCTAGTGTGGCGCCTCTCAAGTTCTTTGACATTCGAGCTCTCGCCCACCGCAATCCGTGAGTCCGCCGCCTCTCTGTGCGGACCTCTGGAGTGTGGGTGTCTCGCCCTCGCTCGCACCGGAAGGGAGCGCGCCGGGGATGCGTTCGTCGAATGTCCATCGCTTTCGCGTCCACCTCACTCTGCGAACCGGGCAATGCGGAAGCCCACGTCCTGGCGCCCGTCGCTGCCGTAGTCGCGGAAGGACAGGCGCAAGTCCGTGATCGTCCCGTGCATCCAACTCGATCCTCGGATGACATGGTAGTCGCCTTCCGCCGCTCCCAACGGATCGACCGCCTCCGTGCCCTCTGGGATGTCGTAGAAGTCATGGGTCCATTCCGCGACGTTGCCGCCCAAGTCGTAGATGCCCTTCGGGTTTGCAGGGAACGAACCCACCGGGGCGGCGACGATGTAATTGTCGTTGTAGCCAAAAATGATGCGCCCTACCACATTGGACGCGGCTCGGTCGGCATAGTTTCCATGCCGGTCCGGCGGCGGCAACTGATCGCCCCAAGGGAAGCGCAGCGGTGCCGCCTCCGTGCTGCGGGCGCTCCAGGCCCACTCGGCTTCGGTCGGCAGGCGGTAGCCCACCGATGCCGGGTCATAGCCCTTCACGTCGCCGAACTCTTCGATGTAGAAGGGATCGAGCCCCTCCCGTCGCGACAGCCAGTTGCAGTAGAGCGCGGCCTCGGTCCAGCTCACGGCGGTCACCGGCTGCTCGTCCTCGTCGAGGTCGAGCTCATTGAACTTGCCGGACGAATGCGCGCTGGCAAAGGCGCGGAATTCGGCATTGCTCACTTCGCGGCGGGAGAGATAGAAAAGGCGCGTGATCTCTACCTCCCGCAGCACTTCGTTGGCGCGGCGCCCCGGCTCCCGGCGCGAGGCGCCCATCGTGATGCTGCCGGGGCCTAGCAGAACGAGCTCCTGGCCGAGCGAGGTGACTCGCTCGGGCTTGAGGTTGGCGAGCCGCGCTTCGGCCAGCGTCAGCAAGCGCACGCGAATCTGCTGCCGATAGCCGGGCTGCGGCAGGATCGTGCGCGAATAGCCGGCATGGCCCTCCTTGCGTAACTCGATCTCGTGCTCCACGGCGCTTAGCGTGACAACGCCGGCGGCCTCGCCGCGGTATTCGCCGTCCACCCAAAGCTCGACCCCGTCGGGCCGGGTTTCGATGGCGATCTCGCCGGACGCGGCTTCCAGCGTCAGCTCAAGCACACCCTCGCGTCCGGACTGCACCGTCGCTTCGCCGTTCCATGGCGTGTAGCCCAAGCGAAACACGCGAATGTCGTGCCTTCCCGGCTGAACAGCGACCTCGAGCGGTGTCTCGCCGCGATAGTCGCCGTTGACGGTTACGCCGGCCCCCGCTGGGGACGTGATCACGCTCAGCAGGCCATCGGCGCGTTCGAGAGTGACCGCCGGCAGCGTCACGGCTTCGCCGGCGGTGACGGAAAGGATGTCGTTCCATGCCTTGTGTCCGGCGAGCTTCACCGTGACCCGGTGTTCTCCGGCAAGGATCTGCACCGGGCCCGGCGTCGTCACGCCGCTCGGCTCGTCGTCGATGCGGATTTGTGCCCCCGGCGGCGTGGTGGGAATGGTGATGTCCGCCCAGTTCGGCGCCAGGCTCGCGCTGACGGTTTGTTCGCGCCACATGCCCTCCACGAAAAAGTCGACGCTCGCCGCTTGGTAGCGGGGATGGCTGACGAGTGCCGTGTGTTCGCCGGCCGGCAGGTCAACGGTGAGCGGCGCGGCGCCTCGGGTGTCGTCCACCTGAACATCTGCATCCACGGGGTCGATCTCGAAGGTGATGCGCCCTGGCAGCGGCGTCAGCGTGAGCGGCAGCACCTGATTGCGAGCTGCGCCAATGACCTTGGTTTCTGACAGGTCGTGGTAACCGGACGCTGTGCCGGCCACTTCGTATTCGCCCTGTCGCAAGAGGAAGGTATCGCCCAACTGAAACGCAAAGCCACCGGAAACTGTCACCTCGGCATCGGCCGGCTCGGCCTCGAAGCGCACCGAACGCGCCGTGAAGATGAACCACAGGAACCACGCCACCACTAGGACCACGACGGTGGCCACTACCTGCACCCGGCGCGGCAGCAGCCGTCGTCGCTCCCGCACGGCGCCGGTGGGGCGAAAGTCCGCCGCCTCGATCACGCCATCGGCGGCATACTCCTCGGTGTCGTTGGCCATCGTCCCCGGATCGAATCCGTCAGATGCGTTCACGGCACCGGATGTCCACGGGTTCCATGCCGGCTTCGAGCCTGATTTCCTTGCGCACATCGCGGCAGCCATCGCGGCTGCCGACGATGGTGTAGCGGCCCGGACGCAACGCGAGTTCGTGTCGCTCGAAAGCGCCGAGTGCGGCGACGCGCAGGATCACGACATCGGTGGCGTTGTCGGACAGCAGCACCAGCGGGATGGGTTCGGCGGCTTGGGCAAGAAGCTCGCGGAAGTCCGCGACGCTGCGTGCGAATACCGCGCCGGCGTCGCCATCTTCAGCGGCAGCATCGAGCAGCTCCTCGGCAGCCGCGAACTCGCGCTTGGACGACAACAGCGCCGGGTCGTTCAGGAGCCGTTGCATGGCGGAGGTGTGCTCGATCCGGCGGCGTACCCGCTCGCGGCCTTGGCGGGCGAACTCCAGGGCACCGTCGATGGCGAGGGCGTCGTCGTAGGCGGCGAGCGCGTCGCGCCATGCTTCAGCGCCCTCGTGCGCGCGCGCGCTGGCGTGAAGTGCATCAATCCGTGCCCGGGTTTGCGCCTGCCCAGTCTGCTGGCGTCCCGCCAGTGCGGTAGCGTCGTCCGGAGAGTCGGCGAGGATGCGGTCGAACACCGCATGGGCTGCCTCGAAATCCCCTGCGTCGAGCGCCGCAAAGCCGGCGGAGACGACGGCCTCGTAATCGTCCTTGGCCTTGGCGGCGGCGGCGCGTGCGATACGCTCGTCGAGGCCAGGAACCGTGGGGTCCACGGCGCGGGCCTTGCGCAGCATCGCGATGGCGCGAGCGTGGTCGCCCCTGAGTTCCGCCCGCTGCGCTTCGAGCAGGTGTGCTGCCAAGGCCGGCAAGTTGGCCGCGCGCGCTTGGCCCGAGAGGGCGCGAGGGTCGCCCTCGCGGATGGCGAGGGCGCGTTCGAAGGCGGCTACGGCGGCGCTCTGGTCGCGCCTTGCGAGAGCCTCGGTGCCTTCGGCGAGGGCCTCGTCGAAGACCTCGTTGCCGCGTTCGACCAGGGCCAGGATGTCCGCCACCGCTCCTTCGTACTCCGTCAACGATTCCTCGTAGCGCTCTTCGAGAAACAGCCGATCGGCCTCGTTGGCGCGGTCGCGCACGGTGGCCATCTCCTCGGCGCCCCAAAGCGCGACGTTCATTTCCTCTTCGAGCAAGAGCTGCGCCTCGACGAACTCGCCGAGTTTCTCGCGAGCTTTTGCGCTTGCGCGTTCGAGTTCGAGCGAACGAAAGGGGGCGACGGTCTCGCGACTTGCTGGCGTGCCCGTCGGCGTTGGGCCTAGCGAAGTCCCCGGGTTCGGGGCGTCTGGTGTGGACACGTGGGAGGGCAGGACGAGGAAAACGAAGGCGATGGCAACTGCGAGACCCGTTGCCGCGACCAGCACGGCGACCCGGCGCGGCACCTGCCGCAGCCGTTCCCGCCAGGGCAGGGAAGCCGGGGTAGTGGGTTCGCCGCGAGCACGCGACAGCGGCGGTGCCGTCGGCTCGATGCGGATTGGCTCGTCGGCGCTCATCACAAGGGCCTATTGGCTGGTGGGTTCGCCGAGACTGTCAAGAAATGCTTCGTCGGCGTCGAAGCCGGACTCGCCTTCGTTGTCCTCGGCTTCTTCGGGCAACGCGAGTTCGAGCTCTTCGAGATAGATGCGCTTCAAGATGCGCCGCAGTTGCTGGTACTGGTCGTCCACCGTGCCCTGCAAACGCAGGGTCTGGTTTTCGAGCTCAATCGTGTGCGGCGAGATCTCCGCCTCGGCGGACATGCCAAGCTCTTGCAGCACTTCGGAGTGCAGCTTCGCCTCGGCGCGGTCGCCCACCGCCGAGACGGAAAGGGTCGCGCCGGCGATGATGCCGGTGGCGCCGCCATAGCGTGCCACGTCGGAATCGCTGGCCTGGGCGATGATGCCGCCGGCAAGGGCGGCGGCGCCGAGCAGGGTCTTGCGCTTGGCCTTGTCGGTGATGCGGCGATAGGCGATGGCCTCGTCGTAGGTGGCGGCGCGCCATTCCTGGTAGGACTCGCTCATCTCGGCGTGGAAGTTGTCGAAGTATTCGTCGAGGGTGTCGATGAAGAGGTATTCGCGTTCGCGCACCTGACGCACGCGTCCGAGCATGGGGTCGTCTTCCGCCGGCAGCCGGCGCAGGTCCCAACTGCCGGACTTGGTGGCTTCGACGTAGCTGTCGAACGCGTCCGGCGAGAAATCCCGGGCGAAGCGCATCTCGGCGGTGGTGCGGATGCGGCGGACGTCGTCGGCGGTCAAGGTCTGGTAGAAGGCAAGCATGTCGTCCGCCAACCGCCGATAGGTGGCCTGAAACGGGTCGATGCCCGGAGGGATGCCGTCTTCGTAGGCGTACTTGCTGGCGAGGGTGAGGTAGTTGCGCTCGAACCAGACGATGCCGCGCGCGTCCGTCACCACGACGTCCAACTCCATGCGTTCGCCGTCGGAGTGGGCGATGCTGCCGCTGACCACCACATCCACGGCAAAGGTCTCGCGCGGCGCAACCCGAACCGCGCCCCAGTTGCCGGTGGATTGCAGCAGGTTCTTGGCGAAGAAGGCCATGTAGTTGGCCTCGGCACGACGTACTTCCGGGTTGATGTTGCGCTCCACGCGCTCGTCGAACGACTTGGGCACGTTGGAGTCGAACACCGACACGCCCACGTCGAGCAGCATGTCCTCGGCGATACCGGCATGAACTTGCTGCGGCGGCGACAGATCGACGACGCGCACCGTCTTGCTCATGCACGCGGCAAGACCGGCCGTCGCCGCCAACACCAGCGCCAGTCGAAGCACGCCGCGCATCCCATGTAGGGTTCGGATGTCCATGCGCGTAGCTTGCATCAAATCCGCCCTCATTTGGCAATCCTGGGCAACAGCAATCTGCGACTAAAAATCGGTTCTCCGGTCGCTCGGCACGGCTCTAGGCGTGCCGAGCCCGGGCCCTCCCCACGAGTCGGGCCTGTCGGTGGCGTGGAAGTTGCGCCGTTCCGTGCGCGCAGGCCGGAGTTGCCAAGCGACCGCCGCTGCGCCTTTAGGGGTGCGCTAACGCCCTTCCTTGTAGCGTCTCAGCTCTTCCCAAAGCGCCTCGCGCAGCTCTGGGTCCGTCTCCGCCATGGCCGCCTCGCGGATCTGTCTTGCGACCACATCGTCGTCCCTCGCGTCGGGAACGTCTGGTGGCGTCGGTGCGGCGGGGGGTGCCGGCGTTGCATTGGCGTCGCCGGGGCGCACGTCGCCGACTTCGCGGCCGCCGGCGCGGGAGGCGCCGCCGCCTGAGTTGCTGCGGGAACCTGCTGCGTCTTCCATTTGACCGGTGCCGGTCTGGCCCGACGCCTGCGGCGAGGGACGGTTGGCTGCGCGTTCGTTGGCCCGTGCCACCAGCACGCCGCGCTCGTCGAGGATGCGGCTGTCGAACACCTCGAGTGCTGCGCGCAGTTCGCCGTCGCCCCCCTTGGTGCCGCCACTCTCGCCATCGGGACGGCCCTGTTGCGCCTGCCCGCCACGGCCTCTGCGGCTGCCGGTTCCATCGGGGTCGCCGGCACGGCTCGTAGCGGAATCGCCGCCTTGGCCGTTGCCGGCGTCGGCCACCTTCTCACCGCCGCTGCCTTCGCCTCCTTCCTTTCCGCCTGATCGTTCGTCGTCGCCGCCGCCGGGGAGCTCGGTTCCGGTTTCCCAACCATCGTCGGCGCCACCAGTGGCGTCGGGACGATCGCCAGCGCCCGACGTTTCGTCCTCGCCGCCGGCTCCCGCCACGGACTCCCCATCGGCGTCGCCGCCAGCCTCATCCTCTTCGCCGGGCCGGCCATCGGCTTGCGCCGCTTCATCCTCGCCATCGCCACCATTCTCGGGGCGCTCTCCAGGACCCCCTGCAACCTGTTCCTCGTCACCGTCGCCGCCATCCGGGCGGTCTTCCGAGCCAGCCGCGACCTGTTCTCCCTCCATGCCGGCGGAGCCTTCCTCGTCCTCCCCCTCCCTGCCGGCGGAGTCTTCCTCGTCGTCGCCACCTGGACGTTGCTCGGTGCCGTCCTGTCCCGCCACTTCGTCGCCGTCCTGCCCTTCCTCTTCGTCTTCGTCGCGTTCGTTGCCAGCCGTTGCGTCTTCGCCGTCCGCGCCTGGTCTTGATTCCTCTCCCGGCGCTTGCGCCACAGCGCTTTCGCCCGGGAGACCTCCGCCTTCCTCGTCGGTTTTCTCGCCATCCGCACCCGTCGCGCCGGCTACTTCGCCGCCGGCCGTTTGCGGGCGATCCGTGCCTTGTTGCTCCGAGTCGTCCTGTGCGCCACCTTGCTGCGAATCATCGCCCGGCCTCTGCACGGTTGCCGCTTCCGGCATCCCGCCAGCGTCGCTCGACGACTCGTTGCCTTGGGAGTCGCCTTCCTGCTGCGCCTGTTCACCGGGGCGCTGATCGCCGGGTTCGTTGGATGCGGATTCGTTGCCCTGTTGCCGGTCGCCTTGCTGCTCGTTCTGCTCGTCCTGTTCGCCAGGGCGCTGGGGTGGTCGGGGCATCTCGGGCATCCCGCCCTCGGCCTGGGTTTCGCTCTCGTCTTGCGACTGGCTGGAAGAATCGCTGCTGGGCCGGGAATCGTTCGGCATCGACGGCATCTGCGGCATCCTTGGCGCAGACGGCTGCGACGCGGATGGCGGCGAGGGCATGGATTGCGACGGCATGGACGGCGACGACGGCGATGAGGGCGACGACGGCGACGATGGCGAGGATGGCGACGGTGTGGAAGGACTCGATGGCGGCGGCTGCTGCCGCGACTGGCGCTGGCTCGGCGAGGACCGCGACGGCGTCGATGGCATCTGGCTCGCCGACGGCATCTGCGGCATTTGCGGCATCTGCGGCATCGGCGGCGTGATCGGCGACTGGCAGGCCGAGACCGCCAATGCACAGCCGAGCACAACTGCCGCCGCGCGCGACAGGTGAATCGGGTTCCACGGGAGGCTCGCTCGCATTTTCATCGCGACTCCTCGACTGCCAGACGGTTCCCGCTCGACTCGTTCACCGTCGGCGTCCAACCACCAACACCATCATATTGCATTCGACGCCGATACCCGGCACAGGTTCCTTGTTGGCGCATGCACGAAGGCCAGCGGTTGTGAAGCAGTTGCCTAAGGAAGGCCCTTGCACCCCCAATAACGGTCGTGGCGAGCGCCGACCCAACGCCCGTACGCCACAATCTCCGAACGAAGCCCCTCCTATCACTCCCCTTTCGCGCCGGCGCCTGAGGATGGCCAACCGAGAAGGGCGACGCATGCGTCGCCCCTACGGCCCGAGGCTTGACCGACACCTTTCTGTAGGGGCGACGCATGCGTCGCCCTGTCCGCCAGACCCGTGGGCCACCGCCAAGTCCGACAGACTGCTAGGCTAGCCCTCTGCCTGAGCAGCCGGCTTGCCTTGCTCATCCCTAGCACCAACATCCTCGCTCTCGCCTACCGTCGATGCGGCGTCCCTTTTCGACGGCGGATCGAAGTACTCGAACTCAAACACGATGCGGATGTCGTCGCTAGGGTGGGGCCCTTCCTCCGTGAAGACGGGTCGGTAGCGTGCCCGCCGCGCCGCCCGGCGCACCCGGAAGTCCATCTTGCCCTCCGGCTCTGAGCGCAGCGTGTCGATGCGTCCCACCTGGCCGTTCTGGCCTACATCCACCGATAGCTCCACGACGCCCCTCAGCGGCGGGCCGGTGGCACCTTCCGGGCGCTTCGGCGGTCGCGGCAGGGGCAGATAGAGCGGAGTTGCCTGGCCGAACAGCACCCGGCGCATTCCAGGTTCGTCCTCGAGCAACACCCATGCGCGGCTATAGAGCGCCTCCGCGCGCCCTTGCTTCTCAAACATGATGAACCAGTCTCCGAGTTCGAGCATGGCGCCGGCGATGTGGGTCGGCCGCGCGTCGGGGTGCTCACGCACCGCGTTGACCACCTCGATCAGCGCCCGTTCGCCGCGCCCGAAGGCATTCACCGCCACTGTGCTTGCCCAGCGTTGATCGCGCGAGAACGCGGCCCGAGGCGCTTCGACGGCGTTGACGTAGCCGGGTGGAAACCGCTCCGCCCGATAGGTGGCGGCAATGCCGCGCAGGGCGCGCAACCTGGCACCACTGGCGCGGCCCTCGGCGCGAGCGACCTTTTCGGCGTGTTCAAACAAGCCTCGAGCCGAGAAGATGTCGTAGGTGGTGAGATACCAATCCGCCAAGGTGAACATGCCGGGCAGCAGTTCCGGACTGGCGGCGCCGTGACTGCGCAGCAGGATGTCGTAGGCGTACTCATGCCGGGCATTGGCGGCGGCATAGTCACCGGTGGCGGCGTGCACCGCCGCCTCGCGATAGATGACCTCCACCTGGTCCGGGTGGTGCAACCCGCGATTCACCCGCATCACCTGCACTGCCCGCTCGTACGCGCCGAGCGCGCCGCTGGACTCCCCCACTTGCGCCAAGGCGTCGCCAAGCGCCACCAAGGGTTCGGCGAGGGCCATGTCGTAGCGGTGCGAACGCCGCTCGATGGTGTCGATGGCCGACTCGGCGGCGTCGATGGCGAGCAGGAACTCACGCGCGTCCAAGAGCGATTGCGGGCGTTCCGGGTCGGCTTCCGCCACTGCGGTCAGCGGCGCGATGGTCCATGTGAGGCAGGCCAACGCGTACGCAGCCGCACGACGGCTGCGGCGTTTCGCGATGCGAGCGACTGGCGGCCGGTCCCAGCCGCCGGTCTGGCCCCACCGGCTGAAGGCTCCGCGGCACATGTCGTAGGCGTCTCGCAAGGGTCTGGGGCCGGGGCATCCGGCGCTTGCTGCGAGTGTCTGCGGCGCGAACCGGACAGTCAAGGCTTATCCGCCTCCCCTCTTGCCGCTTGCTGGCGGGCAAGTTGCCAAACATGGAGCAATCGTGCGCCCCGATGATCGTAGGCCGTCCCCTACGGGCCCATCCGTGTTGCTCCCGCCACGCTGCGGCCGGCAGGGTGCCGCAGGGCATCGTCGGGCCGGCTTGAAATGCGTCTCGCGCGGCCTCATATTGCCGGCAAGGGGAGGTCAGTTTCGCGTTGCAACGAGGATGCGGACATGGCACTGCCCCAAGAGCTTCAGGACTGGTTCATCCCCTTGAGCGAGGGTCGGCTGACTTTGGCCGAGGCGCGTCGAGAACTAGCCGCCATCGGCTTTCCCCAAGACGCCATCCCGTTGATCGTCCAGCTCGTGGAGAATCCCAAATACGACCTTCCCGGCGTCGAGGTGTTTGACGGCGCCGCCGATCTCGACACCCACGACAACATCCACATCCTCCTCGGCCGCGGCCTGCTGCCAAAGGATGAGGCCTTCGTGCTCGGCTTCACCATGGGCTCCACGAACCGCGTTGGGCCCGTTGAAGAGAAGCTCTACGAACTCTTCAGCCGCTACCTCTATCCCCGCGACTACCGCTTCTCCGCCGAGGACTTTGCGGTCTATCGCGACGCCCTGCGGCTCGGTCAGATTTCCCGCTGCGAACCGTTGCACCGTCTTGACTACGAAGCGCTGATGCCGCTCGACCTCGCCTCTGCCCGCCGCAAGGCCGGCATCGAGGTGGACCTCCTCCGCGCTTCCTACCGTATCGAGAAACGCCGTTACCCACAGGCGCCGGAAAGCCGCCGCCTGCTCGCGCGCCCCACCCGCCCGAGGCCCTCGATCGGCTCCAATTGAGTCCTTTCCCGGCGGAGGGATTTCCGTTCCTGCGGACCACGAAGGTGCCTTCCCTCCGGGGGGCCGGGCTGGACTCTCGACTGAGCGTCATCCCGCGGCGGCGTATTGCCGGGTCGGAAAGGCGATCGTCCCCGCCATGCCCGGTTGCCGGTGGGCCCTGTCGGCGGCTTGCCAGTCTTCGTTCGCGAACATGGACCGGAGGGCGTCGAACGACGGGTAGCGCACCAGCACGAAGTGTTCCCACACGCTGTCGCTGACCATTGCCTGGTCTGCGACCAAGGTCATCTCAACGCGGCCGCCGAGGTCATGGATCAAGCGTGAGGCGACCTCGCCGTAGCGGAGGAACGACTCCCGTCCCTCGTCGCCGCGGTAACGCAGCAGGTTGACGACGAAGATCTCGTCTTCGGACTGGCGGTGGACGTCTTCGAGCGGCGGCGGCTTCACGGGCAACGGGCCGGCGCCTTGCGTGAAGGAGTAAAGGAGGCGTGCCGACAAACCCGCCGTGCGGTCGGCGATAGCCGCGCGGTAGGCGGGGCTGTCCTGCATGTCGAGCCATGCGGCGCGGCGCGGATAGTAGACAAGGGCCACGCCGTCCCAGTCGCTCCCGGCCACGCTGCTGCCGGTATACAGGGCCCTTCCGCCTCGGGCGGCGATCTCTGGGCCGGCGACGGCCCCATAGCGCGCATAACGCTCGCGGCCGCCGGGTTCGGCGTATTGCAGCAGGTTCACCATGACGATGGGGTCGTCGTCCCGCCGTGCCCGGAGTGCCGCAATGCTCTCCTCGCTCGGGTTCACGGCGCTTGTGGGGTTCGTCATTGAACAGGCTCCATCGATCCGGTCGGCTTGGCCCGCGCCGGCGGGGCCACGTAAGATCGCGGCTGTTTTGCTGGTGGGCAACACCATCATGACCGACGACCCCAACACACGCCACAGTTCACGTCTCCAAGCCGCTGTCCGGTTGCCCCATGGAATGTTGCGTGTGACTCCCGCTGCGGCCGCCCGCATAACCTTAGTTGCTTGCGCCGCCGCCATGGCCGGCGCCTGCGCTCCTCCCCCTGAGCACCCACCGCCCGAACAGTCGTCGGGCGCCGACGTCAATCCTGTGCGGGTGGTTGTGGTGGCCATGTGGGAGCGCGGCGCCGACGAGGGCGACGAACCGGGCGAATTCCAGTTCTGGAAGGCCCGCCGTGGCTTGAGCGAGCGCTTTGCCCTGCCACAGGGTGACCACGACCTCTACTACAACCGCGAGTCGCAGATTCTCGGCATGGTCACAGGCGTCGGCACCGCCAAGTCGGCTGCGACGACGATGGCGGTTGGTCTCGATCCACGCTTCGATCTCACCCGCGCCTACTGGCTCGTCGCCGGGGTGGCCGGCATCGACCCCGAGGATGCCTCCATAGGCTCGGCGGTGTGGTCGGCGTATCTGGTGGACGGCGATCTCGGCTACGAACTCGATGGGCGGGAGATTCCTCCGGACTGGGACACGGGCTTCTTCGCGATCGGGTCGACGTCGCCGACCGATCCCGACAAGCGCGAGCCGCGCGGCGAGGTGTTCCTCGTTAACGAGGGACTGCGCGACTGGGCCTTCGAGCTGACGAAGGACCTGACGCTGCCGGACGATCCGGCCCTCGCCAGTGCGCGGGCCGCGTACGTGAATCACCCGAACGCCCTGAGGCCACCGTTCGTTGCCCGCGGCGGCCACATCGCGGCGATGACTTTCTGGCACGGCGCGCTCAAGAACGCCTGGGCCAACGATTACGTGCGCTACTGGAGCGACGGCCGCACGGACTTCTTCACCTCGGCCATGGAGGACACCGGCACCTACCGCGCCATCGACTACCTGCACCGCGCTGGACGCGTGGACGCGAACCGCTTCATGGTGCTGCGGGCGGGCAGCAACTACACCATGCCGCCGCCCGGGGTCAGTGCGGCGGACTACCTGATTCGTGAGAGCGAAGGCTATTCCGGGATGATCGCGTCGCTCGAGTCGCTCTACCTCGTCGGTTCTGCCGTCATCGACGAACTGCTCGAGAACTGGCCGCACTACGCCGAGCACGTGCCCGGCACAAGTCCTGACTGACTCGGTTCGGCGAACTGAGTGCCGGCGAACCGGCTGTCAGCGGACCCTTCGACCGAGTCGCCACGCGGCCGCGGCGCCGACCAGCCCGAAGGCAGCGATCCCGAGAAAGTAGGCGCTGTACCCGCCTTGCCCGGGCATGTTGTCGACCAGCGCTCCGCGAATCAGCGGCAGGTAGATGTCCGGGGCGTAGCCGATCAGCGAGATCACGCCTATGGCGAAACCCTTGACCCGGTCCGGCACGTCACAGCGCTCCAGCGTCGCCCAGTAGATTCCCCGCACAGCGTAGGTGATGAGGCCCACCGCGAGCACGATCGCCAGCAGCACCGGCGCGGCCGCGTCGAGGGGCAGCACGGCCAGGCTAGCGAGTGCGATCGATCCGAACACGAGCAGAGTGCCCAGCACGTTCTCGCGGCCCCAGTAGTCGCCCACGAAACCGGCGCCGATGGCGCCGAGGGGGCGCATCCATTGCTTGGCGACGGTGATCATCCCGGCGGTTACCGCCGTGAGGCCGAAGTTCTGCTGCATGTACGCAGAAAAGGCATAGGTGGCGAAGAACAATTGATAGCCGGCCATGATGCAAAGCGCCGCCAGCCATATCTCGGGCTTCGATAGGACGAGCCTTAAATCCCGGGCCGTCTCGCGCAGCGACACCGCGCGCCGATCGCCGCCCTCTGCGCGATTGTCGTCGACGGTCAGCAGCACGACGGGTGCGAGGACGAGCATGTTGCCGGCATAGAGCCAGATGACCGTGCGCAGGGCCGCGTCAGTCGGCCTCCCCAATCCCGTGAGCCAGTACGCGAAGAGGGCCACGGCCACCGTCGCGAGCAGCGCCTCGATGAGTCCCCTGCCGCCGTCGAGGACGCCGAAGAAGCGCCCCTGTTCCTTCTCCTCGGCAAGGACCGCGACCGCCTTGATGTGCGCGGACCAGAACGTGAGGCCGGTGGCGATTCCCCAGCCGCCGTAGATGACCCGCAGTTCGGCAAACGACGGCGCGGCGGCGAACCAGAGCCCGAGTAGGCCCGCGGCTAGCAGCGAGAAGGACATGAGGAAGCGCGGCCTGATCCGGTCCGCGAGCCAGCCGCTTGGCAGGTAGGTGACGACGAACAGCACCCCGAGGATGGCATTGCACTGACCGAGTTGCGTCGCCGTGATGCCGAAGGTCTCCAGCATGGAGACCTCGAAGTTCTGGCGCAGATACAGCAGCGGATAGATCGCCCCGGCGGCCACGGTGATGACGGCGAGTTGCAGATAGCGGCGCATGGGCTCCCGATACACAAACATTTCGTCCCACACAACAATGGGACAACGTCTCACACTAACCCAGCACTCCACGAAGGCCGCGTTGCCCCCGTGGGGCCAGATGCTCGTGCATCGGCAACGGCGCGCCCTCCGCCGTAGCGTCGCGCAAGGAGCCCGCCACAGGTCTCGGTGAATGCCGAGGTCGTTCAGCACGCCCCAATGGGCGAGGTCTCACGGCTCGTCCCCGACCTGATGCCTTGCGGCGCCGCGCGAGGGCAGGTGCTCCTCGCCCCCCAAGGGCGCGCCAAAAAAACGCCCAACATGGCATCGCTGGTACGGCGTCGGCATACTTCCCGCATCACTGGTGAGGGGACGACGATGCGAGGGATTCTGGCCGTGCTTGGGTTGCTTGCCTTTGGGGCGCAGGGCGAGGACGCGGTTTGGGAGATCGGACCTAGGTCCCTTGCGGCACCGGCGGCGGCAAGCGCGGCTCTGCGCGAGGCCGTGGCACAAGCTCCCACACCGACGCTTGCCGAAAGGGCGTCCGTGCAGCCGCGCACGGCAGAGGAATGGCGGGCCCTCGGGGCGAGCTTTGCAGGGGCGCCGGATCTCGATGCCATGGCGTCCGCGGCCGGCGTGTCCATTGAGGCCGACACCATCGCAGGTGTTGCCGTGTACCGCGTGATGCCTGCCGCCGGCGCGAAACCCCCGCACGAAGCGCACATCTTCCTCTACGTGCATGGCGGCGCCTATGTTTTCGGTGGCGGTCCGGCTGCTGTCTCGGAGGCGGTGGTGATCTCCGCGATGTCCGGGATTCCGTCCGTGGCCATCGACTACCGCATGCCGCCGGACCATCCCTTTCCCGCGGCGGTGGACGACACCGAAGCGGTCTATCGTCAGCTTCTCGAAACCCACCGGCCGAGCAGCATCGCCATTGGCGGCACCTCAGCTGGTGGTGGGCTGACGCTTGCCGCAGTGCATCGATTCAAGGCCGTGAGCCTGCCGGTGCCCGGCGCGCTCTATCTCGGCACGCCTTGGGCTGACCTCACCGATGCCAGCGACTCCTTGCACACCAACGAAGGCATCGACCGGATTCTCGTCACCTACGACGGCATGCTCGCGTCTGCCGCCAAGCTCTATGCGGGAGAGGCGGAACTCACCCACGCCTTGATTTCGCCGGTGTATGGCGACTTCACCGGCTTCCCGCCAACCTATCTCGTGACCGGTACCCGCGACATGCTGCTAAGCGACACCGCCCGCGTGCATCGCAAGCTGCGCGTGGCCGGTGTGGTGGCGGACCTCAATGTGTACGAAGGGTTGTCCCATGCCGAATACGCTTTCCTCGTGGGCTCTCCGGAATACCAGCAGACCTATGGGGAACTGGCGCAGTTTCTGGCCACGCATCTACGGTGACCTTGAAGGGATGCACATCGCCCGCACTCGGTGGCGAGAGGGTCAAGCTGTAAGTGGTTCGTGCCGCGGCGAGGGTAGCCGAGCTGGGCAACTGCAAGCCTCGGCCACGGGTTTTCATTGGTGTCGCTCAACCAAGCATGTGCAGGATGGACAATCGTGGAGAACGTACAGGAAGCCCCGGCAGGGGAAGTCAAACCGGAAGACCATTCTCCGTATGGGCTTGGCGACGAACAAAGGGATCACCTGCTCGAAGTGGTGCATCGGCAAGGATACGTGGTGCTCACTGACTGCATCGATGCGGAGTTGCTGGCTTCCGTCAATGCGCGCGCAGATGAGCTGTATGCCGCACAGGCAATGGCAACGCCGACCGAACCCGAGCAACCGGAATCAGACAAGCGAAAAGACGCCTTCATAACCAATCTGGTGGGCCATGGACCACAGTTTTCGCAACTCCTGGGCCAACCGAGTCTGAGCGACATGGTGACTTCGATCCTGGGCGAGGATTGCCTGCTCTCGTCAGCTTCGATGCGCGACGTGTACCGCGGCTCTGAAGAGCAAGTGATACACACAGACGACCTGCTGTACGCGGGTCGAGAGGACTGGTTCAAGCGGCCTGTAGCGAGACAGCTCAGCCTCGTCGCGGCCGTGGCAATGGTGGATCAGGTGGCATCGCGCGGGACTACGGTCCTCTTCCCAGGTTCTCACATGTGGGAGGAGTCGCCGGACACGGTGCAGGCACCGGACTTCGGGGCAGACCCAACGGTGTACAACGAAAAGATGAGGCACTGGGCGAGGAAGAACAAGGGCACGGATGCAATCGAGGTCGAGATGAAGGCCGGGTCCGTTGTCATGTGGCTCGGTGCTACCTGGCACGCTGGCGGCGCTTACACAGCCCCGAGCGGAGACACCCGGCGTGTGGCGATCTTCAACTTCTGCCGTGGCATTTTTCGACAACAGGAAAACCAGATGGCCGGCATAACACACGAGCAAGCTGCAGACATGCCGAAGGCGGTCCAGAAACTGTTGGGTTACACGATGTCCGATACGGGTCTTGGCTACTCAGGCGGGCAAGACCCGGCAATACTGCTTGGCGAAGGCGGCAAGGAGCTTCTGGCGGACAATACCAAGCGAACGGCCCGCAGGCGAGGCAAGTAGGCAACGGGAGACGGTTTCCGTGGGTGCCTTGCCCGCCCGTAGAGTGGTGTTGGCGTGGATGATGTGATCAAAGGCCAGGCTGCCCAGCCTGACTCGAGCAGGCGCCTTTCCATCCCCGTGATGGCGGCCTTCGGTTCAGGCGAACTCGGCCCCGCAGTGGTTACGATCGGGCTGTACTCGCTACTGCTGTTCTACTACCAACAAATCGTCGGCCTGTCCGGCACATTGACGGGACTCGCGCTCGGCATTGCTCTGTTCTGCGATGCGGTGACTGACCCTCTCGTCGGTAGTCTGTCGGATCGAGTCAAAGGCAAACATGGCCGTCGCCATCCGGTAATGGCAGCGTCAGCCCTACCGATAGCGATCACTTTGTTCGCGTTGTTCAATCCGCCGGATGGACTGTCGGCGATTGGCAGCTTCGCTTGGTTGACGGCGTTTGCCATTCTGGTGCGAACGGCACTGACGTTTTTCGTGATTCCCCACCTTGCGCTGGGGGCGGAGATGGCGCCCGACTACCTGCAACGGTCGACGTTGTACTCGTTTGGTTCGTTGATAGGCGGCGTTGGCGGCGCCCTCATCGGCTTTGCCGTGTACTGGGTGCTCTTTCCAACCACGGATGAGTTCAACCCGGGCCTGTTGAACGCGGAAGGCTACCGGACCTTCACCCTGGTGGCGGGGATCATTCTCATTGCGTCGATTGGTCTGTGCGTATTGGGTACTGCTGGCGAGATTCCCAATCTGCAGGCGCCGGAAGCCGGGGCGAGCTTCTCTTTCCTTGACATGGTGCGAGACATACGGGACGTATTCCGCGATCGTGACTTCCTCGTGATTTTCGCCGGGTTCCTGCTCTGGTACATTTTCGGCTATATCGAGTCGGTCGGCAGTCCGTTCCTGAACCTGCATTTCTGGGGATTGCAGACGGAGGAACTCGCCTACTTCAGCGTTACGGGGTTGTTGGGACTAGCTGTCGCATTCGCACTCATACCATGGGTTACGCGCACGTTCGACAAGCGCAACACGATGATCGGGTCTTCCCTTGCGTTCCTCATTCTGCCCAACATTCCCATCTGCCTGCGCCTGATGGATGTCTCCTGGTACCCGGCCAACAGCTCACCCTGGATCCTGTACATCAATCTAGGGGTTTCACTGCTGAACGCGGTCACGGGCACAATTGCCGCCGTCACTTACAGTTCAATCTATGCTGACCTCACCGACTCGCACGAGTATCGGACGCACCGCCGACGTGAAGGGACGATGTTTGCTGCGCGGTCGTTTTCCGGCAAGGCTGCCGGTGCGTTTGGACTGATGATCGGTGGGGCGATTCTGGATCTGATCGCCTTCCCGGAAAACGCACCTTACGGTTCCGTGCCTGATGCGGTGATCTGGAACCTGGGCTTCTTCGTGGGCCCCGCGACTTCGTTCTTTTCCGCAGCGGGCGTAGCGCTGTTCCTGCTCTATCGACTGGACAAGGCGCGCCACGCCACGATAGCGCGGGCGTTACAGGCGCGCCGAGCGCGGTAATCGGTTGCCGCGTTCGCTCGTCCTGCGCCGCCGTGGACATGGTGGTCACGCTCTTCGGAGCGAAGTTCAACACATCCTCCCACACCGCCTCCACGCGGCCCGCGTCCGCCAATAGCGTCGAGCGCGCTGGCTGACCACCGATGGGACGGCGCCTTCAGGCGTGCAGGCGGCGGCCGGACCTAGGCGAAGAGTCTGAGGTCCTCCGCGGTGTTGAACGGGAACGGCCGGGCAGGTTGCCTCCCTCTGGAGCCCGTGGTTGGACGGGTAGTGGTTGCTGGTTTTCCGGTCGGTATCCCACCTTTGGTTCGTGGCGATTTGGTAGCGTAGGCAAATCGGCGAACTTGGCGCCGGGCAGGCGGGCAGTTGGTGGTGCAGGTGGACGAAGCGAATTTCTGCGTTGATGCGGTGGGGCTTAAGTGTCCGGAGCCGCTGATGATCGTGCGCAATCGGGTGCGCGGGATGCAGGCGGGGGAGACGGTGGCGATTGAGGCCACCGATCCGTCCACGGTGCGCGACTTTGTCAATTTCTGCCGCTTCATGGGGCATGGGCTGGAGCGGAACGAACAGATTGGGGATCGGTTCCACTTCCTGATTCGCAAGGGCGGTGTTGGCGCCTCGTGACGCCACGGCATTACTTCGCCTATGGCAGCAACATGGACCCCGAACGGGTGCGGGAGCGTGGCATTGCCTTCGATGCGGTGCTCTCCGGAGTGCTGCCCGACATGCGCCTCACGTTCGACAAGCGCTCCCGGCATCAAGTGGGAGCGGGGCATGCCAACGTTCGGTTTGCACGCGGCGAGTTTGTGGCCGGTGTCCTCTATCGCCTCACGAGGCCGGAGGAGATCCTGCGCATGGACCCGTTCGAGGTCGCGCCGAGGCATTACGGGCGCGATGCCGTATGGGTGCAGACCCAAGCAGGGAACGTGGCGGCGTGGACGTACTTCGCCAACGCCGCGGTGACCGACCCAACGCTGAAGCCGCCGCGCTGGTATCTGCAACACCTGCTCGCTGGCAGGGAGTTCCTGCCCGACGACTATGTGCGCCGCTTGGAAGCTGTCACCTGTCTCGATGTGGAGCCTCCACGGTAGCGTCTGCACGGCGTCCTGGCTTGACTCTCCGACCTTTTCTCCCGCCTATCGGGTCAGAAAAACACGCTCAAATCCGTCCCATGGGGTCCGCCCCGCCGAGGACGCCGCGTCGCTGACGCGGGAGGGACATGGCTGGCCGTAAGGGACGGGCTTGTCCGAGGTAGGCCGATCTCAACTATCTGATTTAACCACATTTTATCGCACTTGTCTAGGGCATGTTACTGACTCCGTTGCTGCTTTCCCGGGTAGGCAGCGGCTGCGGAGGACCATGTGCGTTCGGTCCTTCGGTACCCGGGGGAACTGAGATGTCCGGCTTGAGGGAGCGAACGATGTCGTTCCGGCTCGTCGCCATGGCGCCGCGTCTCGACGCGGACTTCGGCCTGCGCCGGGAAGCTGTCCGAGCAGCATCGTGGCGACTCCTCAGTTGTCCTCGCCGTGTAGTCGACGCTGATACTCCGCGAGGGCTTGCCGGATCATCGCGCCGCAGACTCTAGCGACGTGATCTACGCCGTTAAGCGTGGGCGAGGCCCCTAAATGCCTGAGGTAGCCGCGAACTTCCTTTCGGCGCCTAACCACCCATCCCCGCCAAGGCTCCCAGATCACGTGTGCGTCGTGCCGAAGAGCGTTGTGAAGTGAGGCCTGCTGGAAGCGGTAGCCTGCGTACTGCATGGCAAAACCCAGAAACTCGGTCTTCATCGGCTCCCGATGCGAGTACAGGAATATCGTTGCGATCCCCGCAAGGTTCCTTGGGCCAGGGAAGAGTCCATGGCGATAAAGGCCGTACAAGCTCCGTCCCGCCCAACAGCAACGACGATCTGTCGACAAAGCCACAGCTAGCGAAGCCTTCGGAATCCTCCACCCGAACTCTCGACGCATACCCCGAACCAAATCGTAGGTCGTCACTGCGGATTGCTCCTTTTCGAGCAGAAACACCGCGGCATCAGCATTGGAAAGCCATCGCGGACGATGTAGCCTGCAAGTCAAGCAGATCTCCCCTTCCCACGGGCTCATCGAAGCGCCGCAGGCATCGCAACAGTGAGTCTTCATGCGTCGCTCGATCGATGCCGATGCAGCTGCAACAGCATCCGTTCAGGACTGTCAAGTGCGAGGTCGACGTCCTCCCGTAGTCGGTCAGACCATTGCGCATGTAGGCGAAGAAAGGAATCGACACGAGCCGCTGAGGGAGGTCGTGGCAGCAGGAATCCGCCGGTGGGATGGGGAGGCAGAACCTGTTGCATAGGCCGTACCCCCCATGCGAGCGCCTTTCGCTCAATGCCCGTGGGACCGTCAGCAGGGCCAAGTGGCCAACTGCACTCGGTGCTGGCAAGGATTGGGAGCGGCCACCAGTCGCGGTCAATGAGGGCGATTCCGTGCAACGCAGCATAGCTCCGAAGTTCGTACGAAGCCGTGCCGATCCCGCCGAAGACTCGGATCACAGGTCTCGACAAACCGGCTGCCCCGAAGGCCAGATAGTAGTCGTCCGTCGCCGCCTTGAAGCGTAACAGCTCGTTCTTGGGGAATGCGCCGCGGTAGGCCTTCCACTCAGCGAGGACGATTGCATCCGAGCAGGCGAAGGTCGAATCGACTTGGTGCAGTAAGCCGCTCAGCGACCTGAAGCCCAACACGTGGTAACCCCCAGGTACGGATTCCATGGGAATGCCACGCTCGGCAAGTCGCGCGTTTACGGTAGTTTCCCAGACGCGTCCGCGCGCTGGCCCGGCGGCATGGACGATCTCCTGTTGCGCGAGGAGGAATAGATCCAGGCAAAGAGCTGTGAAGCTAGCCAACACTAGTCGTCCCAGAGATTCGATCGAGTAGGATCGGCTTTTGACGCCGGAAAACCGTATTCCTCACCATCGTCCGCAGCGAGGCTGTCGAGAACGTCGATGGCCCGCTTTCCGTCGATGACCTCCCAGTTCGCTTCAGCCCCGGTCTCGATGAGGGCACTCGCCTTGCGCAGGATGTCGCGTGGCTTCCCGCCGGAGCGAAGGTGCAGTGCTTCTATGGCATCCGCGGTAAACGGATACAGTGGGAGATCCTCTGGGGGATCCTCAACACGAAATGCCTTCAAGTAGCTCAAAAGCAGCCCATTAACGTGGTCTATGTCGTCGAGGGAGCGCAATATGACCACGCGATGCCGATTCTCTTCACGATCATGGTCATAACTTGGAAGGTCGGCTAGCCGCCATTCCGTACCGATGGCCGTGGTTGCACGAGGATGCATCGTGACCACGCAGCTCAGCATGTCGGACATGGGCTGCAACTCGAGGATGTAATCACGAAACCGTTCCGTTTCGAGAGTTCGTTTCTGACGTGACGTCGTGGTTGAAGCGAAGTCCTCCAACTGGTCGCAGCACAATAGGACGTGCTGGATTCCAGCCGCCTTAGCGAAGATCAGGAGGGTCGCAAGATAGATGGCGCCGCTACGGGTTCGCTTGGTCGGGGTGGTCTTGTCGACGAATTGGCCCAGCTTTTGAGCGTCACCAGCGCAGAGTAGGTGCAGGAAGTCCTCGACGGGGGGGCCGAGAGTTCGGCCTCGCAGGTTTTCTTGTTCCCGCAGAACGAGTTCGACGAGTTCATCCGTCTCGTCGGTAGCCGTGACGTCGACCAGCCGGTTACGCAGGCGCTCAGCTAGCGTTGGCGTTTCGTCGTCACGCTTGAACCGACACGCGTATCGAGCCGCCTCATAGAACACCGCATTCAGGGAGCGTGCGTTCGCCATGTCAAACGACGCAAGTACGGCGCAGAGAGGGTGTTCGTCGGCATCTTCTTCCTCCAAGCCCGTCCGGATGAAGATGTCGCGGCCGAAGTCCTCGTTGACCTTCTCCACGAGATACTGCATGAGGCTAGACTTGCCAAACCCTCTTGCATCACCTTCGAGGCCCACGCCGAGCGACCAGAGGTACCCAAAGCGAAGCCCGCTGTAGGCGGCGCCAAGAACGAACTTCTCGGCGGCCTCCTCGACCTGGCCGGGCAACACGTCGGGATCGAACAGCAAGCCGTTCTCCCTGAGGTCGGTACCGCCAAGCCGAGCGATCGCCTCGTGAGGGAAGGGGTTCGACTTCAGCTTCCATCGTCTCTTGGTCCAGACGATCTTGGGTTTGCGTGAGGAGCTGGGCATGTTTACTCCTTGTCTCGTCGAGGGACGAGGCTCATTGAATGGTAGTGTCTGACGCCGCGCGACGTCTCGACTCGAAGTGGCAGTTCAGTTGGTGGCACGTTGCCGTACTGTGCCGGATCGATGTTGACTCCGAACGGAACGTGGACGTCCGGATCGTTCCCAAGCAACGTGATGAGGGCACGATCGAACACCGTGTCTGGAACCAACAGTCGGTGGCATGCTGCAGCACGGACCCGATAGATGGGAACCCAGAGAGATCGAGAGGGGTTGTCTTTGCGCACGTCGTCGTACGCCGCACGGAGCGCGTCGACGACGCGAGTGATTTGGTTGCTGCCGGTTCTTCGCTCGGCGCGAATCGTGCCGTCGTCGCTCACATGCAATGTGGCGGTTGGCCAAAGGCGGAGGGCCGTGGGACCAGGAACGTGATAAGAGAAGCTTGCGATTCCGAGGAATCTGGTCCAGCGACGTAGGATTTCCTGACTGATGTAGTCCAAAGTGGTACCGGCTTGTCGAAATGCGAGCTTAACTAGCGCCTCCTCGCAAGCGTGGACGAAGTCCTGATTGCGGCGAAATGGGTTCGGTCGGTCCCGCTCTTGGGCACTCTGCTGAATGCCGGCGACATAGGAAGTGATTCCAGCTCGAACTTCGGATGCCGTCGCGGACCAGCCGAGTCCGCCCATCTCCACTGCTGCGCTTACTCGTTCGACCAAAAACGCGGTGTAGCGTTCGTGGGTTCGCGGCAATGGCAGCTGACCCCACTGGGCGAGTGGTACCACAAGACCGGCGGGGTTGATTGCCTGCAGAAACCCACCAAACTGGGGATGTGTTGCCCATAGCATTTTCATCAGTTCGTCATACCCGCGTCTGGGATTCTCTTGCAGGACCCGCGCCCAGCCCTCGCCTGCATCAGTTACCTCGAAGGTCGTGTTCTTGTACGCCTGGGCAGCTCGGGCGGACGACGGAAGCATGGCAGGGACGACCAGCCCGAGCCGCATCAGTTCCTTCAAGGACTCCGTGGCATTCCGCACGTATCGCTTTGGATCGTGCTGGGCCAACTGGAATGTGGCGGTGTTGCCGGTACCGGGTTGATTTCGGCGCAGTTCAATCATGTGCGCGACGAGCTGGCGACGGATTTCCTCAAATGTGGAGCCTGCCGTCACCGCGCGATTGGCGACCTCAAGAAACGACAGCTCCTGCAGCCGGGGAATGCTCCGGCCGGCGGGGGGCATGGGCGGGCACACGCCGCCCGGCTTAGTCGGTCGGTTCATCATGCGGCGACCTCGCTCGTTGGAACGCGGCGCCTGCCAAAGGCTCTCTTGGAGAAAACGGTCACCACAGCGGTCCCCCGCACCACTAGACGGTCGCCTGGATGGGCCGCCGAGTAGAGGTAACGAGTGCCGGGCACTGTTCGCATCCCCGCCAACCGGCGCCACCTTCGCGGGTGGGACCGGATGCGAGCGGACCCGGCAATTCGGCGGACAGCGGCGACTGCCTCACTTGTCGTGGCGAAGCGGCCCACCCGATCCCAGAAGCGATCCACGGCGTGAAGCGTTACTTGAAGCGCGACGCGATTCATCTCAATCTCCGGTCAGTCCTTGGTGCGCAGCTTGGCATTTAATTCGCATGAAGTCAATACCGACGAATCACATCTCGTAGCTTGCGAGACCATAAATCGACAAGCCTTTTGGTTCGTGCTCGGATAGCGCGTAGATTGCGCCGCGTGCTCATCGGCGATGGTGCTCGGGATGATCCCCATTGGACGGCACCGCGCTAGGTGGCGCGGATCGACGTTGAGCGGCGCCCGCTGCGCGACCGCGCGACCTAAGCGGCGATGGTTCGATGGGCGGCGACGGCAATCACCTGCGGGCGATGCTGCGATCTGAAGATGCCCCGGGGCTCGAGGCCGTGGACCGTATGCTCGTGGAGGCGGCGATTGCGCTTTTCGGCTTGCGGGATGGTGGCGGCAAGTCGTGCATCGGGGACGTCGGTGCGATGAGTCGCACCCTCCGCCCCGTCACTACCTCCGCCGGCGCCCTTCGGGCGGCGGCGGAGTTCCGGTAGTGACGGGGCGCAAAGGCGGCATTCGGGCCGGTGGCGGCAGTGGCGGCCAGCGATTCGGTAAGAAAAAAGCTGATGATGGCGTGATGACGCGCCGCTATGATGCCTCGCATCACCCTGTCGCCCTTTGGCGACGTGGCTGGGCAAGAGGCCCGGCGTGATGGCGTCACCGACAATGAGGTGACGACCCAGTGCCTCGCTGCAGACGCTGCAGCACAGGCGGTCGACGCATCGCAAGGCACGGCTCGCCACATCCGCGGTAGCGCGCGGATGGGGGCGATGCCACCGAGACCTGGGGACTGCCGTGAGGGCGCGGAGTCAGTCGCGTCGCCGGAGAGTCGATCCGGCGTTTGGCGGGAACCAGGTCACGGCGCGAGACTTCGCGCGGACGGGGAGCGATCCCCGTCGTTGCCCACGAAAGCGAGGGGCAGCGTGCGGAGCCTCGGGTGCCGAGAGGCTGGCGGGCCGATGTCGAGAGACACGCCGCGGCTGCCGCAGGAGACGGCAAGGGAAGACGCGTCGACGGACAGTTCCGCACTTCGGTGCGGGGTCTGCATGCCCTGGCGGGCAGCGGGCCGTCCATCAGAACTAAGCGAATGAGGACCCGCTCCCGGCCGCGTTCCGCGGCCGCGGGGCGCGGCCCGGAAGCGGCGGTGCCGCACCCATCCCGATCCCCGAACGACGAACCGCGCCGGCGCCTCGGCGGCGACCAACCGGCATGGTGGCGCTTACCGTTTCGGCAAGAACGCGGCCGTTGACGGCGGGGGCCACCCTCCCTAGCTTCACGGGCGATGCGACCTCGGGCACGGCCCGGGACCGGGAGGCAGGACTGGTTGCAGGGAAGAGACGATGCGGCAGCTGCACTTCGACCTGCTGCGCCTGCTGGAGGACGACCGGCAGGGCTCGCACGGCACGCGCCGCGGCCGGCGGTACGTCCTCGCCCAGGCGGCGGAGACGCTGCACCGCCTGGGCTTCCGTGGCCTGCGGGCGCGTGGCTTCAAGGGGCGGCACGTCGACGCGCTGGTGGCGGAATGGCGGCGGCAGGGGCTGTCGGACGGCACGGTCCGCAACCGCATGGCGCACCTGCGCTGGCTGGCGCGGAGGATCGGCAAGCCGGGCATCGTCCGGAAGGACAACGCGAGCTACGGCATCGGACCGCCGTGCGGGACCTGAACTGGGACCTGCTCCGGCTCCAGAGGCGGGAAAGCCACGTCGGCTCCCACGCCACCCGCCGCGACCGATCGTACGCGCTGGCGCAGATGGCGAACGCCCTGCACGAGCTCGGCTTCCGCGGCCTGCGCGCCGAGGGGCTGAAGCCGAGGCACGTCGAGGCGCTGGTGCGCCACTGGCGGGACGGCGGCCTGTCCCACGCGACCATGATGAACCGGATGGCGCACGTGCGCTGGTGGGCCGATCGGGTCGGCAAGGCCGGGATGGTCGGGAACAACGCGGACTACGGCATCCAGCGGCGGTCGCACGTATCCGACGGCACGAGGCGGCGCGACCTCGACGGGTCGAGGCTCGCGCGCGTGAGGGACGCGCATGTGCGGATGGCGCTGCGGCTGCAGGCGGCGTTCGGCCTGCGGCGGGAGGAGGCCATCAAGTTCTCCCCAAGCCACGCCGACCGCGGCGACCGCGTGCTGGTGAAGGCGTCCACGGCCAAGGGCGGCCGTCCGCGCCACGTGCCGGTGCGGACCGAGGCCCAGCGCCGTCTGCTCGACGAGGCGCGTCGTCTGGCGGGCGGCGGCGCGCTGATCCCGTCGGGGCGCAACTACGCGGAGCAGCGCAGGGTTTACGAGGACCAGACGCGGGCGGCGGGGATGGACCGCAGCCATGGGCTGCGCCATGCGTACGCGCTGGACCGGTACGAGGGCCTGACGGGCTGGAAGGCTCCGGCCGCTGGCGGGCCGGCGCAGAGCGAGCTGGCAGACCGGGAGCGGCGCATCGACGCGGCGGCGCGGCGGCGGATCTCCCGCGAGCTGGGTCACGGACGCCTGGAGATCGTGCGGCGGTACTGCGGATAGGGAGTTCGGCCAGGCAGGCGATCCTGCGGAGGCTCGGGTCCGTTGGCGACAGAAGGCGATCGCGGCGCTAGACTGCGGCGCAGAAGACCAGCGAGGAACCCACGCATGGACATCGCGGAAGAGCACGCCGCCCCGCGCATCCACGAGCGTTCGAAGCCGGCGCGGCCCCCCTGGACGTATCGTTGCCGCCTGATGGCGCGCAGCGTTCTGATCGACGTGGACGCGTTCGACGTCGAGGAGGCAATGGCCCTGGCCGGGAGGCACTGGGGCGTCGGGCGCGACCAGGTTGCCGTGGACGGGAAGCGGCGGCGGTGGATGCGGTGGATGCGCTGCAGCACGCACGACGCGCGCGACGGCCTCCCGATGGAGCGGAGCTGGTGGTACGGGACCAAGTTCGGTGCGATGGTCGTGACGGCGCTCGCGGCGGCGTACCTCGTCCACGCGACGCTGCTCTAGGCGCCGGAAGGCGGAGGGCCTTCGTCATGCGTCAGGCGACGTACGCGGCCCAGTCCGCCATCAGCGCGCGCCGCCGGTCGAACAGGTCGCTGCGCCGGTAGGCGGCTTCCACGCGATCGCCGTTGACGTGCGCCAGGGCAACCTCGCAGACCTCGCGAGGCGCGTCCGTGCACTCGGCGGCCCAGTCGCGGAAGCTCGAGCGGAAGCCGTGCGGGACGGCGTCGACGCGCAGCGTGCGCATGAGCTCGGAAAGATGCCTCTGGTGCATGGCGCGGCCGCGCGGCGACGGGAACACCCAGCCGTCCGCTCCGGCCAGCTTGCTGGCCTCGTCGAACACTTCGAGGGCCCGGTCCGACAGCGGCACGCGGTGCTCGCGGCCGTTCTTCATGCGCTCTGCGGGAACCGTCCACACCGCGCCGTCGCGGTCGATCTCCTCCCACCGGGCGTTGCGCACCTCGCCCGATCGGGCGGCGGTCAGCACCAGGAACTCGAACGCCAGCCGGACGCCGGCGTAGGCGTTGCAGTCCCGCACCCGCGCGAGCGCGGCGCGGACCTCGGCGTGCGGCAGCGCCCGCTGGTGCCGCCGCACGGCGGCGGTCCTCGGCAGCGCGGCGGAGATGGCGTCGCCGGCGGGGTTGTCGGCGCGCAGGCCCTGCGCGACGGCCCAATTCATCACCGCGCCGATGCGCTGGCGCACGCGGCCGGCGGTCACGCGCTTGACGGACCAGATGGGCAGCAGAACCGCCATGACGTCGGCACTGGTCACGGCGTCGACGGTCTTGTCCCCAATGCGCGGCAGCGCGTAGGTGGCGAGGCTCGCGCGCCACTGGCGCTCGGAGCCGCGGCGATCCTTCCAGTTCGGGGCGTGGATCGCGATGACGGTCTCCAGCGCCTCGGCGAAGGTCGGCACCGCCCTGGCCGATCGGCGCGGATCGTGGCCCTGCTCGATCGCGCGGGCGTTCTCCAGCGCCCGCTCGCGGGCCATGGCGAGGGTGACGACGGGGTAGCGGCCGAGGCCGAGGCTGGTGGGCCTGCCGTCGATGCGGACGCTCTGCGTCCAGGACTTGTTGAGTCCGCCGCGCAGTGCGGGCCGGACGAGCAGGCCGAGGCCGAGCCCGCCGCGGCCGTCGCCGTAGCGGCCTGGGGTTTTGGCGTTTCGGACGAAGGTTGCGGACAGCATGAGGGGTCGATTGTTCACTTCCCGTTCCCTGTTCGGTTACAAGGGGGTGTTGAGAAGCAGTGTGCCTCGGTGGAGCCTGAAACGCCTAAAAGTTTATGTTTATCAAAAGGCTACAGGACTGTCAGCGAAGTCCTGCAACCCCTGGAAACCACCCTTCGGCGGTGGGCTTGTCCCGTCCCGTGCCGGTCGAAGCATCCAGCACAGGACGGGACAAGCCCCCCGCCTATGAAGAAAGCGGCCAAGGATCATGGGCTTGCACTGTCCGATGAAGTGCCGACCTCGCTCCCTGACTAAGTGATGTACCAGTCGGCCATGGCAAGGATGCTTGCGTGGTTCAGGCAGTGCTGCGGCCTGGCTCCGTGCTCGTCGGGGCGGGGAGGGGGATGCCGGTTTCCGCGGCCGACTGCCGTTCGCGGGGTGGCGGGCGCATGGCTTCGCCGCTGTGGCCCTTGTCGATGCGCAGAAGTTCCGGGAACAGGCGGCCGGTGGCCAGCATGGTCGCGGCGAGGAGCAGGCCACTTGCGAACAGGGCCGTGGCAATGCCAAGCCATTCGGCCAAGGCGCTGATGGGCAGAAAGAAGAGCGGCATGAGCCCGTGCGTCATCATGTTGATGGCCATGACGCGACCGCGGATTTCGGGGCGCACGGCGAGTTGCACGACGCTCATGTTGAGCGAACCCATCACGGAACTGAACGCGCCGGTGAACAGGCCAAAGAGCATGGCGATGGCGAGGACGCCTGAGAGCGAGAAGCCGATGATGGCGACGGCCCAAAGGTAGGCGGCGATGAAGAGTACGCGGCCCTTGTGGCCAATGTCGCCGAGCCGGGCCAGGGTGAGCGAACCGGCCAGCGCGCCGACGCCCATCGCGGTCATCAGGTAGCCGAGGGTTTGGGGGTCGCCGCCGATCACGTCCTGATTGAATGCAGGCATCAACATGCTCGGCGCCCAGCCGAAAGTCATCGGCACCAGCCCCATGATGACGAGGCCGAGGATGACTCGCTCGCGGCGCATGTAGGTGAAGCCTTCGGCAAGGTCGTGCAGCACGCGGGTCTCGGTTTGCCGTCGCGGGGCGCCGTCGTAGTGCAGCATGGCGGTGCCGCTGACGGAGACGATGTAGAGCCCCGCAATGGCGTAGAAGACGATGCCGACACCGCTGTGGGAGGTGGTGTCGCCGCCGGCGAACCAGGCGATGAGAAAGCCGGCGACGGCGGGGCCGGCGATGCGCGAGAGGTTGAAGGTCGCGCTCTGCAGGGCCATGGCGTTCACCACGACGTGGCGGGGGACGATCTCGGGAATCACCGAGGCGCGCGCCGGCATGGAGAAGGACAGCACCGTGCCGTTGAAGAGGCCAAACCAGATGAAGTGCCAGAACGTCACGTCGCCGCGGAAGACGATGGTGGCGAGCAGCAAGGTCGCAGCCGTGTTGAGAAGCTGCGAGGTGATCATGATGGCCTTCTTGCGCATGCGGTCGGCCACCACGCCGCCGGCGAGGGAAAACACGAACGACGGCAGCATGAACGACAGCATCACCCAGGTGAGTGCCAGCGGCGAACTGGTCATGTCGTAGATGAGCCACCCCCGCGCCACCATCTGCATCTGCATGGCGAACGAGGCGGCGAGGTTGGACACCCAAAGGCAGCGAAAGTCGCGCACCGCAAGGGCTTGGAACATCCGCGTGTGCGCAAGCGACGAAGGCGAAAGACGAATTGGGATGCGGGTGTCGGGACTGCTCACGTGCGGGCGAAGGCGCCGGGAGGGCGAAGCGCGGAGTATACGCCCACTCTCGCGAGCCACAGATCGGATGGTGGCGCGTCCCCTACGGAGGCACGAATCGTCCTCCCTCGAGGGTACGCTGATGATGTGGTGGCGGTAGCAGTCTGTCGGACTCGGCGGCGATGCACCCGGCTGTCGGACAGGGCGACGCATGCGTCGCCCCTACAGGAAGGTGTTGGTCACCTCCCGGGCCGTAGGGGCGACGCATGCGTCGCCCTTCTTCGGGTGGCCTTCCTTGCGCTAGCGCGCCCCTGACGGGCGCGCGTGCTCGCACTCGCTCGCAGCTACGGCTAGGGGTAAGCGCCGTCGCTACGGCGCAAGCTTCTAGGCGAAGTGGACCGCCACCTCCTCCGCAAAGAGCTGCGCCGGTTCGATGGTGTCCTTGCCGAAGAACTCCATCACGAACATGGTGCAGCCGAGGTCAATGTGCTTCTGGATTTGTTCGGCGCAGCGGTCTGGCGTGCCGGTGATGGCGAGGGGGCCCTTCGGGTCGCCCATGTGGCCGCCGAAGATCTTCTGCGCTCGATCGGCCATCGGGCCCAGGGTCTCCTCGTTCGGGGCAATGGTGACTAGGCATTGCTGGCTTACCACGATGTCGCCGAAGTCGCGGCCGATGGCGTCGCAATGGCGCTTGAGCACGTCCACCTTGTGTGCGAGCGCGGCTTGGTGGCCGGCGAGGTTGTTCCATATGTCGGCCTCGCGGGCGGTGATGGCGAGGGTCACCTTCTCGCCGGCGCCGCCGATGAGGATGGGCACCTTGCGCGGGGGCTTGGGCTGGCAGACGACGTTATCGGCCTCGACGAACTCGCCGTTGAAGGACACTTCGTCCTCGTCTTCGGCCCACATGCGCTTGAGCAGCGTCACCGTCTCCGCAAGCTGCTTGAGGCGGTCGCCGGTGCCGAGGAAGGGCATGCCGAAGTCGGTGAATTCGCGGGGCATCCAGCCGCCGCCTAGCCCCGCGATGACGCGACCGCCGGCGATGTTGTCGGCGGTGGCGATGGTCTTGCCGAGCTGGGCGGGGTTGCGCATCCCGGCCGGCGTCACCAGCGTGCCGAGTTCCACTCGCTCGGTTATGGCCGCGAGGGCGGAGATCATCGACCAGGCTTCCAGGATCGGTAGTTGCGGCGACTGCGGGCCGTAGAGGTGGTCGCAAACCCAGAGCGAATCGTAGCCCTGGGCCTCGAACGCCCGGGCCGACTCTGCCGCGGCGACCCAAGGGCGCTTGATCTGGGGAATGGTCGCGCCGAAATGCGCTTTTCGCGTCATGGCTTGATCCTCTCGCGTTCGTTGCCGCGTGCTACCTTGTGAACCGGCAAGCGTAACAGGCGAGGCGGGCCATGGCGCAGATCGAGTTTGAAGTGATCGAGGGTTGGGAGAAGCTGCCGGCGGGATGGAGCTTCGTCGAGGTGGCGGGCGTTGCCACCGATTCCCGCGATCGGGTCTATGCCTTCAATCGTGGCGAGCATCCGATGATCGTCTTCGATGCCGATGGCAACTTCCTGAATGCCTGGGGCGAGGGCGTGTTCACCAATCCGCACGGCCTCTACATCGGCCCGGACGACCGCGTCTATGCGGTCGACAACTTCGACCACACCGTGCGTATCTTCAACACCGACGGCGAGCTGTTGCAGACCTTGGGCGAGAAGGACAAGCCGGCCGACACCGGCTTCGATCCGGGCAAGACACCGGTGCAGTACGGCGGCGGACCGTTCAACCGAGTGACTAACCTCGCCCTGGACAGCGGCGGTGAGATGTTCGTGGCGGACGGCTACGGCAACGCCCGAGTGCATCGATTCTCTGCGGCTGGCGAGCACCTTAAGTCCTGGGGCGAGCCTGGTGGCGGCCCCGGTGAATTCCGTCTGCCGCACGCCATTGCCGTGGACGAGGACGACCGCATACTCGTGGCGGATCGGGAAAACTCCCGCATTCAGGTGTTCGACCACGGCGGCGAATACCTCACACAGTGGGATCACGTCACCCGCCCCGACGATCTTTTCATCGACGCCGACGGCATCCTCTATGTGGCGGAACTGGGCGAGATCGCCGGCCGCAGCCCGGACGTGGAAATCCTCCCGCACACGCCCCATGCAAGCGTCGCCGTGCTGGACTTGGACGGCACCCTGATCCATCGCTTCGGCGGCAAGGACCCCGTGCGCCCCGGCAACTTCTTCGCCCCGCACGGCATCTGGGCAGACTCCAAGGGCGACCTTTACGTTGCCGAAGTGATCTACAGCGGCGGGGGCAGCCGCGGCCTCGTTCCGCTCGACTGCCACTCGTTGCAGAAGTTCCGACGCATTCGGGCGGAGTGACTGTCGGACTCGCTGAGGGAACTTGGAGGGAAGGCATTGCAGCCTCCCGGCGCCCGCAAGGCGCGTTCGCCGCCGTAGTTGACGAAAAAGCGCCTAACGGCTGCTAAGGGAAGGCAGAATGCCATCCATTAAGAGCCCCATCACGTGAGGGAGCAAGTACCCATGCCCATCGATCCAAAGCGCGAGAGCTGGAAGCCCGGCATGCCGTGGGAGAAGGCGATTGAGGACATTGCCTACATCAAGGAACTCGCCACCGAGATGGGAGGCCAAGAGCGCATCGACCGGCAACACGCCGGCGGGCGCTACACCATTCGCGAGCGCATCGACAAGCTAGTGGATGCGGGCAGCTTCATGGAGGCTGGGCCTTTGGTGGGCGCAGCGGAGTTCGATGCCGAAGGCAACCTGAGGGAGTTCACCCCGGGTGCCTACGTAATGGGCCTCGGCGAGATCGACGGTCGCCCGGTGGCGGTTGGCGGGGATGACTTCACCATCTCTGGCGGCAGTCCGCACAACGTCCACAAGCACCAGCGGCAGTTCACCCAACCCTTGGCTGTGCAGTACGGCATTCCGTACATACAGCTCGTGGAAGGCGTCGGGCACAGCTCGAAATCCGATGAAGCGGCCGGCCACATGGGGCTTCCCTCCGGAGAGCTCTGGTGGCGGGGCGTGGACCTGCTGACCAAGGTCCCGGTGGCCGCCGGCATCCTTGGCTCCGTGGCTGGTGCGCCGGCTGCGTTTGCCCTGATGTCGCACTTCACGGTCATGGTGAAGGGTCGTTCGCAGATCTTTCCTTCCGGACCGCCGGTGGTGCGCCGCGCCATCGGCGAGAAGCTCGACAAGGAGGCGCTCGGTGGCGCCGCCATGCACGTCCACGAAAGCGGCCAGGTGGACAACGAAGCGGAATCGGAAGAGGAGGCGCTCGAGCAAATCCGTCGCTTCATCTCCTATCTGCCGAACACCACGAGCGATGTGGCGCCTCGGGTGGAAACTGGCGATCCGCCGGATCGGCGCCCCGAGGAACTCTTGAACATCATCCCGCCCAATCGCCGCCAGGGCTACAACCCGCGGCGGCTGATCGAGCTGGTGGTGGATAACGGCGAGTTCTTCGAGATGCGGCGGCATTGGGCCGGCGCGCTGATCACGGGCTTTGCGCGCCTGGACGGCTACAGCGTTGGCATCATCGGCAGCGATCCGTTGAAGATGGCCGGTGCCATGGATGGCCCCGCTGCCGACAAATACGCCCACTTCGTGGACCTCTGCGATGCCTTCAACCTGCCGGTGGTGGTCTTCCTCGACATGCCGGGATTCATGCTCGGCTCCCACGCCGAACGCAAGGCCACCATGCGGCGCGGCATCCGAGCGCTCATCGCCAGCGCCGAGGCAGAGGTGCCCAAGGTGGAGTTCAACGTTCGCAAGGCCTATGGCGTCGCTGCGGATGCGCCGCACAGTCTGGGGCATCCGCATGGCCTGAACCTGCGCTTCGGCTGGCCGGCGGGGGAGTGGGGCGGCATTCCCATCGAGGGTGGCGTGGCGGCAGCGTACCGGCGCGAAATCGAGGCGGCGCCAGACCCGGACGCCCACCGCGAAGCCATCGAGGAGCGCCTGCTGCGGCTGCGTTCGCCGTTTCGGGCGGCGCACAAGGGAGATGTGGTAGACCTCATCGATCCCCGCGACACCCGCGCCATCGCCTGTCGTTTCGTGAAGCTCGCGCAACCGATGCTGGCGAAGCTGGCGCAAAGACCCAAGCGAGCCGTGCGGCCTTGATGCCGAACGTGCGCATCGTCCTCGTGGAGCCGGACCATCCGGGCAACATCGGTGGCGCCGCGCGGGCTATGAAGAACATGGGGCTCACGGACCTCGCCTTGGTAGCGCCTAGGCGCTTTCCGGACCCGCAGGCGGAGTGGCGTGCCGCGCAAGCGGTCGACGTGCTCGATGCCGCGCGGGTGTTCGACTCGCTTGAAGACGCGGTGGCGGATTGCGGCCTCGTCGCCGGCACCAGTGCGCGGGCGCGGCGGGTGCCGTGGCCTACCGACACGGCGGCGCAGTTCGCCGAGCGCGTGGCAGTGCATGGCGGCGAACGCCCCGTGGCGGTGCTGTTCGGGCGCGAGGCGAGTGGCCTCACCAACGAGGAGTTGCAGCGCTGTCGCATCCATGTGGTGATTCCGGCCGACGATGCCTATGCGTCGCTGAATCTCGCCATGTCGGTGCAGGTGGTGTGCTATGAGTTGCGCAAGGCTTGCCTTGGTGTCGAAGCCGACGCAGCGGGCGCGTCTTGGGATCGGGAGCTTGCCAGTGCCGCCGAGGTGGAGGGCTTCCACGAGCACTTGGAGGCGGTGCTGCGACTCATCGACTTCCACGATCCGGCTGCGCCTCGGCAGTCGCTGACCAGGCTTCGGCGCCTGTTTGCCCGCGTGGACATGGACGAGACAGAGGTGGCGATGCTGCGGGGGATCCTCACGCATGTGGAGCGCGCCGCGGCGACGCGGACTTCTGCCCGCTGAGGGAACCTGCGATGATTGACTGATGTCTGCACAAATCCCTCGCAGCGACCCGCCCCCTGCCGGCGGCAAGCATTCGGGTGCGCCAAAGACGCCCGTGTACCTCGACTATTCCGCCACGGCGCCGGTGGACCCGCGCGTGGCGCAGAAGATGAGCCGCTGTCTGCTGACGGACGGCGACTTCGGCAATCCTGCCTCCACCTCGCATGTCTATGGCTGGAATGCCGCCGAACTTGTGGAGGAGGCGCGCACGCAAGTGGCGGCGCTGATCGGCGCCGACCCGCGCGAGATCGTCTGGACGTCGGGCGCCACGGAGTCCGACAACCTGGCACTCAAAGGCGTGATGGAGGCTGCCGGCGACGGTCACATCGTCACGTCGAGCTACGAGCACAAGGCGGTGCTGGACACCGTCGCGTGGCTCGAGGCGGGCGGTGCTGCCGTGACCCGGGTGGCACCGGACATCCACGGCGTGGTTTCGCCGCAAGCGGTGGCCGAGGCGCTTCGCCCGGACACCTGCATCGTCTCCATCATGCACGTCAACAACGAGGTAGGAGTCGTCAACGACATCGCCGCCATCGGTGCCCTCTGTCGCGAACGCGGCGTCGTCTTCCATACAGACGCGGCGCAGAGCGCGGGCAAGATTCCCATCGATGTCGTCGCCGATCAGCTCGACCTAGTGAGTCTTTCTGCGCACAAGATGTATGGCCCCAAGGGCGTCGGCGCGCTGTACGTGCGAATGTCGCCGCCGCTTCGCATCGCGGCACAGATTCACGGCGGCGGCCACGAACGCGGCATGCGCTCCGGCACGTTGGCCACGCATCAACTCGTGGGCATGGGCGAAGCGGCGCGCATCTGCGCGGCCGACCTCGAACGCGAGAACGACCGTGTGAGACGGCTGCGTGATCGTCTGTGGTCGCATCTGCGTCAGATTGAGGGATCGAGCCTGAACGGCACACTCGAATGCCGCCTGCCGGGCAATCTCAATGTCGCGTTCGCGGGCGTCGATGGCGAAACGCTGCTCATGGCGCTCGACGATGTGGCAGTGTCGAGCGGCTCGGCCTGCACCTCGGCAACGGTGGAGCCATCGCATGTGCTGCGCGCGATGGGTGTCCCGGACGATTTGGCCGGCAGTTCCCTCAGGTTCACCGTCGGCCGCTTCACCACAGAGGAAGAGGTGGACTACGCCGGCACTCGCGTCGCCCAAGTAGTGCAGGCGCTGACTGCAACAAGCTCTAGCTAGGAGGCTGCGCCGTAGGAAACGGCGCTGGCTCCTAGCCGTAGCTGCGAGCGAATGCGAGCAGAAAGGCCAGCAGTTCGGGCAGTGAACTGCCGACGCGCCCGCAAGGGCGCGCTAGCGTCCCGGTAGGTGCGTTGAAGCGCGCCGATGGGGTGGTGCACGTGCTCGTAGGGGCGGGGCTTGCCCGCGCCCGTGTTGAATGCACCGATGGATTCGGCGCCGGACGGGACCGCCCGTCCCCAACAACACTGCGTTCTGCGGCGCAAACCCCTAGCGTCAGGGTTCAAACAGCACCCAATGGGTGTATGATGCGCCGCCATCTAAAGACACCGGCAATACGTTGGTTTCTCGAAGGTTTCGTGCTCTTGTGCCGAGTCGCGTGCTTTGGCTTGGAGCGGTTCTAGCTTGCGGCAGCATTGCCGGCATCGCAAGCCCTTAAGCAACAGGAGATTCGACTTGGAGCGGACGCTTTCCATCGTCAAGCCCGATGCCGTGGCGCGCAACTTGATTGGCGAAATCTACTCTCGTTTCGAGCATGGAGGGCTGGCCGTCGTCGCGGCGAAGATGCTGCGCCTCACCGCGGAACGGGCCGAAGGCTTCTATGCGGAGCATCGCGGCAAGCCGTTCTTTGCGGATCTTGTTGAGTACATGTGCTCGGGCCCCATCGTCGTGCAGGTGCTTGAAGGCGACGATGCCATTCGGGTGAACCGCGACCTCATGGGCGCCACCAATCCCAAGGAGGCAGCACCCGGCACGATTCGCGCCGACTACGCGCAATCCATCGACGCCAATGCGGTACACGGCTCCGACTCGCCGCAGTCGGCGCGGCGCGAGATCGACTACTTCTTCGGTGCGGACGAAATCTGTCCGCGTTGAAGCGATGAGAGAGGATGACGTGAGCCAACCGTCCCTCGCAGTTGTGCAGGAGCCACCGTTGCGCCGGGCCGAGCGTGCCGGCATCGGTTCCGCATCAGCGGCAGCGGACGCCCGCGTCAACCTGCTCGGAATGCCGCGCGCCGAACTTGAGCGGTTCTTCGTGGGCTTGGGCGAAAAGCCGTGGCGCGCCAAGCAGTTGATGAAGTGGATTTACCACGCCGGCGTCGGCGAATTCGATGCCATGACGGACATCTCCCGCACCCTCCGCGCCCGCCTAACGGAAATCGCCTGCATCGAGGCACCGGAGCTAACGCCGTTCCCCAACGCAGCCGACGGCACCCGCAAGTGGAGCGTAGCCGTGGGCGAGGGCAGCGAGCAAGTTGAGGCCGTGCTCATTCCGGAAGCCGGTCGGGCCACGCTCTGCATCTCCTCGCAAGTCGGATGCATCCTCGACTGCGCCTTCTGCGCCACCGGCAAGCAAGGCTTCAACGGCAACCTCAGCCGCGCCGAAATCGTCGGTCAGGCGTGGGCGGCAATGCGAGAGCTCGCAGCCGAAGGCTCCGGCCGCGGCATCACCAACATCGTTTTCATGGGCATGGGGGAACCGCTCTACAACTTCGACGCCGTGGTGGATGCCGCATCGGTGTTTTGCGATGACCTGGGCTTCGGAATCTCGCGGCGCCGGGTCACCATCAGCACGGCCGGCGTAGTGCCGCGCATCCGTGAACTCGCGAGTCGCACGGAGGTTTCCCTCGCGGTGTCGCTGCATGCCGCCGAGGACGAGCTGCGCAGCCAACTGGTGCCGCTCAATCGCAAATACCCCATTGCCGAGCTCCTCGCTGCATGCCGTCACTGGCTCGGGCAGCTTGGCGACCGCCGCAGCGTCACCATCGAATACACGCTTATGGAAGGCGTCAACGATGCTCTTGCGGATGCGGCGAAACTCGCAGGTCTTCTGGGCGACCTGCGCTGCAAGGTGAACCTGATCCCCTTCAATCCATTCCCCGGGTCTGGATTCAATCGCCCGTCGACGCAGCGCGTGCGAGCCTTCCAGACCCACCTCCTTGACGCCGGCATCCCGGCCATGCTGCGTACGACCCGAGGCGACGACATCACCGCCGCCTGTGGCCAACTGGTGGGCGTCGTGCGCGACCGAACCCGGCGCAAGGCACGGCATCGGGCGCGTCGGACGGGCATGGCAGCGGACGAACAGCTCCTGCGGGTGCCCTCGCCATGAGCAAGGGCCCCTCTAGCGACGGGCCCCTCGCGCACCCCCCGGCTGAGGGCTCCTCTAGCGAGGGGAAGCCCCTCGCGCACCCCCCGGCTGAGGGCTCCTCTAGCGAGGGGAAGCCCCTCGCGCACCCCCCGGCTGAGGGCTCCTCTAGCGAGGGGAAGCCCCTCGCGCACCCCCGCGCTGAGGGCTCCTCTAGCGAGGGGAAGCCCCTCGCGCACCCCCACGCTGAGGGCTCCTCTAGCGAGGGGAAGCCCCTCGCGCACCCCCACGCTGAGGGCTCTGCCACGCCGTCCCCGCGCGGGCCAGCGCCGCGGCAGGCAAAGCCCCGCGCCGGGCAAGGCAGCGAGCAGGTTTCCGGGGCGGAGGGAGACGCTCCGGAACCACCGCGCGGACCCGGTACCACATTGCGTCAGGCTCGTCGCGCCGCCGGCCTTGATGTCGCCGACGTGGCGGAGATGCTGAACCTGCGCGATGCCGTGGTGCAGGCCATCGAAGAGGATCGCTTCGACGACTTGCCAGCGCGCACCTTCGCGCGTGGCTACGTGCGCTCCTACGCCAGCCTCCTGAACGTGAATTCCAACGATGCGGTGGCGAGTTTCGAGCGCGCGGCACCGATGAAGTCCGCACCCGTCCGACCGCCGATCCCGGGCACGGTCCCGTCGTTGCGCGAGATTCCGGTGCGGCGGCCGGCGCTCATCTTCGGCGGCGTCGTGGTGCTGATCGTGCTAACCGCCGCCGGCGTGCTGGCGGCGTTCTGGCCTGGCGGCTCGCCTTGGGAAGCGTGGCGCGGCAACAAGCCAGACGCCCCTTCGGCGCAGACGGCGGCGGCCACTGCGTCGCCGGCCGATGTCCGCCCCGGCGGAGACGGTGACGCCGCGGAGGTAGCGATCGGTACCCTTGCCGGCGATGACCTGCACCAGCTTGACCTGCGCTTCAGCGAAAACTGCTGGGTTGAGGTGCGCGACGGCAACGGCAGGACGGTGCATCTCGGGCTTGAAGCCGCTGGCAGCTCGCTGTCGCTGCGCGGGGTTGCGCCGTTTCACGTCGTGCTCGGCAACGCCACCGGTACGGAACTCGCCTTCGACGGCGACGTCGTGGTGCTGGACGAACGGCGCGATGGCGACGTTGCTCGGTTGGTGATCGGAAGCTGATGCGCCATTCACTAGTGCGCGGGATGCGCGACATCCTGCCGCCGGCGAGCGCGCGCTGGCGGGAGGTGGAAGAGACGGTCCTCGGCGTCTTGATCGGTCACGGCTACCAGGAGATTCGCCTGCCCCTCATCGAGGCTACCGAGCTGTTTCAGCGCGGCGTCGGCGAGGCGACGGATCTCGTGGAAAAGGAGATGTACAGCCTCAAGGATCGCAAGGGCAAGGATTTGTCCCTGCGACCGGAAGGAACCGCGGGCTGCGTGCGTGCCTGCATCGATGGCGGACTGCTGCGCGGGCGCACGCCACGGCTGTGGTATCAGGGCTCCATGTTTCGCTACGAGCGGCCGCAGAAGGGCCGCAGCCGAGAGTTTTCGCAGATCGGCGCCGAGGCGTTCGGCCTGCCTGGGCCGGCGCTCGACTACGAGCTCGTGGCCATGCTGGCGCAGGCGTTTGCGGAACTCGGGCTTGGCCCGTTTCTGCGCCTGGAGATCAACTCGATCGGTTCTGCCGGGGACCGCGAGCGCTATCGTGCGGCCTTGGTGCGCTACCTGAAGCCACTTGTGGAGGAACTCGATGGCGATAGCCGTCGGCGGCTCGATACCAACCCGTTGCGCATCCTTGACAGCAAGGCTGAGTCCACCCAAAGAGCGTTGGCGCATGCTCCTCGACTGGAGGACTTCCTGAACGAGACGGCCGAGAGCCACTTCGCTACGGTGCGCAGGATGCTGGACGGCGCCGGCATCGAGTACCACGTCAACCGGCGTCTCGTGCGCGGTCTCGACTACTACAACGACACGGTGTTCGAGTGGGTCACCGACGAACTTGGTGCCCAGGCGCAAGTGTGCGGCGGCGGGCGCTACGACGGCTTGGTGGCGCTGCTCGGCGGCCCGTCAACCCCTGCGGCTGGCTTTGGCATTGGTCTGGATCGCGTGGTGCTGCTGCACGAACAGTGCGTGGAGCGGGACTACGCGGAGGTGGACGTGCAATGCGTAGTGGTTGGCGAAGAAAACCTGACGCGAGCCCTTGCCGTGGCGGACGAATTGCGGCGCCGCACGGGATTGCGGGTGCTCGCGCCGGCGGCAGGCGCTGGGGTCGGCAGCCAGCTTCGGCGTGCCGACCGCAGCGGCGCTCTCTGGGCCGTGATCGTCGGCGGCGACGAAGTCGAGAGTGGGCGCATTTCCCTAAAATGGCTGCGCGAACGCAAGGAGCAAACGGCCCTCACCGTGGACGAAGCTGCGTCGTTGTTGGCAAGCTCCGGCGGCGGAGGCCCGTTGAATGTCGTTTGAACGTGGATGGAACTAGCGTGCTGGAAGCCTGTCGGACTTCGCCACATGGGTCGCGATTGGAGGGAAGGCCCTTCGCCTTTCCCTGCGCGCCAACCGGCGCGTCTACGGACTCGCGACGCCCGCGAAATGGAAGCTGATGGCGGCACCGGCGTGCCGGCGAACCGAAAGGAGACGACGTGTCGGATTTCCTGACCGACGAGGAACAGGCGGAACGCCTGAAGAAATGGTGGGACGCCAACGGCGTGTCCTTGATCGTCACGCTGGTGCTGGCGGTGGGGGCGGTGATTGGCTGGCGCTACTATCAGAGTTGGAGTGTAGATCGAGGCGAGGAGGCGTCCGATGCCTTCCGCGGCTATCTGGAGGCGCGCTCGGCAGGAGAGCCGGTGGAGGCGCTCCTTGGCACCATCGACGATGAGCACGACGGCACCGCCTATCAGGTGTTCGCGTTGCTCTATCGCGCCAGCGACGAGGCCAACGAGGAGAATTTCGAGGAGGCGCTCACCCACCTTGAAGCAGCCATCGACGCCGCAGACCTGCCGGTGCTCGCGGACCTCGCCCGCCTGAATGCCGCCCGGGTGCTCTATCAACTCGATCGACTCGACGATTGCCTCGCGACGCTAGGGCGAATCCGCAGCAGCGGCTTCGAGGTGGCAGCGGCGGAACTGTCTGGCGACGTGCTGGTGGCCAAGGGCGACCCTGCCGGCGCACGCGAAGCCTACCGAGCCGGCATCGAGGCCGCCACAGAGGGCGGCAGGGTGGCGCCGGGGCTCGGCATTCTCGAACTTAAGCTCGCCAGCGTTCCGACGGAAGGCACGGTGGCCGACGAAGGCTCCTCGTGATCGGACGCTGTGGGAATCGGGCAGTTCGCGCGAGCGAACTGCCAACGCGCCATTCAGGGCGCGCCGGGATTGCGCTGGCGCACCCTTGCGGGTGCGTTGGCAGTTGCTTCGCAACTGCTGGCCTACGGGTTCGCTATCGCTCACCAGTTCGGCTAGGAGCCCGCGCTGTCCTCAAGCGCGGCCTCCTAGCTCTTGCGCTGGTGTTGGTTCTCACCGGCTGCGAGACATTGCAGCGGTTGCCTGGCGCCGACACGATGGGGCAGATTTTCTCTGGCAGGTCGAGCGACGACGGCAAGCCGCAACCGCTTGCGCCATTTGTCGCCGAGGTGGTGGTGGAACGGGCGTGGCGTGCCAGGGTGGGCGCCGGCCTTGGCAGCAAGTATCTGCGCATGAAGCCGGCAGTGGTGGCGGACCGCATCTATCTCGCCGACGCCTACGGCCTGGTGGAGGCGCGCAACCGCTTCACCGGCGCTCGAATCTGGGCTGTGCGGATCGGGCAGCCGGATCGCGGGCCGATCTACAAGGTCTGGGATCGACGCGACCCGGCCTTCGTCACGGGCGGTGTCGGTGCCGGCGAGGGCCGCGTGCTGGTGGGAACCACGCACGGCGAGGTGGTGGCGCTCGATGCGGGCGATGGCAACGAGCTGTGGCGGAGCCCCGTCACGAGCGAAGTGCTGGCGCCTCCGGTGGCGGCTGGCGATGTGGTGATCGCGCAAACCGGCAATGGCCGATTGCTTGCTCTTGAGGCCGAAGATGGGGCGGCGCGTTGGTCCTTCGACACCCAAGTGCCCATCCTTTCCCTGCGCGGCACGGCGACGCCAATCGTCGACTCCGGCGCCGTGTTCGCCGGCTTTGCCACCGGCAAGGTGGGCGCTGTGGACCTCGACACCGGCGCTCCCATCTGGGAGCAGCGCATTATGCTGCCGCAGGGACGTTCGGAACTCGACCGCGTCGTGGACGTGGATTCAACGCCGGTGGCGGAACGAGGGCTGTTGTTCAGCGTCGGCTATCAGGGCCGACTCAAGGCCATCCGCGTGCAGAACGGAGCGGTACTGTGGGAGCGGGACGCATCGAGCTTTCTGGACCTCGCCCAAGGCTACGGCAATGTCTACGTCGTTACCGAAGACGACGCAATCATGGCGGTGAACCAACTCACGTCGGCGGTGGTATGGGAGCAGGACGCCCTCAAGCATCGCCAACTCACTAGCCCCGTGGCATTCGACAACTACGTGCTGGTCGGCGACATCGACGGCTACCTGCACGTGCTGGCGCAGAGCGACGGCCGCTTCATGGGCCGCGGTAAGCTCTCGGGTGATTTGCGCTCGCCCATGATCGAGGCCGACGACTTCGTGTACATCCTCACCAACGATGGCACCGTGGAGGCGCTGAAGATCACCCGCCTGCCGGCAAGGGAAGCGAGCTAAGGGGCGGGACTTCGGGCGCGCCAGGAAGGACGCAGGCGTCGGCCCCTTTTTCGCGCGATGGCTCTCCACCTCCCTCGTCTTTTTCTGCGGGCCTGACGAGGCAGGAGCCGGAGCAGACTCGGAGACGAAGACAATGCCCATAGTGGCTCTCGTCGGGCGGCCCAACGTCGGCAAGTCCACCTTGTTCAACCGCCTCTGCGGCGGTCGTGACGCCTTGGTGGCGGATTTCCCGGGCCTCACGCGGGACCGTCGCTATGGGCGGGCGGAAGTGGAGGATCGCACGATCTCCGTGGTGGACACCGGCGGCCTCGGCGACATGGCGGCCGCCGATCCGGAAATGGCAGACGCTGTGGCAGCGCAGGTTTGGCAGGCCATCGACGAGGCGGACGTTGCGGTGATGCTGGTGGATGCGCACACCGGTGCTTCCGCCACGGACGAGGAAATCGCGGAGGGGCTGCGTCGTCGGGGCAAGACGGTGCTGTTGGTGGCGAACAAGGCCGATGGCACCGACCCGGCGGTGGCGCATGACTTCTGGGGTTTGGGTCTCGGCGAAGCGCTACCGCTTTCCGCGCTGCGGGGGCGGGGCATGGGACGGCTGCGCACCGCGCTGGCCGAAGCACTGCCACCCGTAGAGGACGCCGGCCAGGAGGAGGCCGAAAGCGGCATCCGCGTTGCCATCGTTGGCCGCCCCAATGTGGGCAAGTCGACATTGGTGAACCGCCTTGCCGGGAGCGAACGCCAAGTGGTGCTAGACCGTCCCGGCACTACCCGCGACGCCATCGATATCCGCGTTGGCAATCACATTCTGATCGACACGGCGGGCTTGCGACGGCGGTCGCGGGTGTCGGAGGCAATCGAGAAGTTCTCCGTGATCAAGTCGCTCGAGGCGCTCGAAAGGGCGCATGTTGCGGTGCTCCTCATCGATGCCGAGGAAGGCCTTGTGGACCAAGACCTGCACCTGATGCGCCACGCCATCGACGCCGGCACGGGCCTCTTGCTGGCGGTGAACAAGTGGGACGGCCTGTCACCCGATCGACGCACTGCAGTTCGCTCCGCGCTCGACCGGCGCATGGACTTCGCGCCATGGGTGTCGATTCGCTACATATCCGCCCGCACCGGCGCGGGCGTTGGCAAGCTCATGGGTCTGGTGGACGCCATCCACATCGCCGCCGCCTTCGATACGAGCACACCTGAGCTCAACCGCATCCTCGACGAGGCCGTTCGGGCGCACCCGCCGCCATTGGTGCACGGACGCGCCATCAAGCTGCGCTACGTCCACAAGGCCGGGGCACACCCACCAACGTTGCTGCTGCACGGCAACCGCACCGAAGCCTTGCCGGCGAGTTACCTGCGCTACCTGGAAAACCGCTTCCGCGCCGCGCTCGACCTTGCCGGAACGCCGCTACGCATCGAGACGCGTACCGGAGGAAATCCGTGGGGAGACCGCCGCAACAAACTCACCGAGCGCCAGCTACGCCAGCGCCGGCGGCTGATCCGCCATCGGCTGGGCAAGCTCTGAGGTTGGGTTCTGCGACGCTCGCCCTCATCGTGCGGCGGGCACGTCAAGGCATGACGGGCGCCAGCGAGTAGAGGCTAGTTTGTCGGTTGCGTTGTTCGAGGCTTGCGCCTTGTTGGCGTTGTCTGGAGCGCGGGTTGCCGTGGCCTTGGCCGGCTCCGCTGCGTGCATGCCTTCCGGCACGCTTGGAGGGCGGGACGCCCTCCGTCCAGAGAGGCCCTCGCATGGCAGGCGCTGTTGGTTCATTGTTTGCCGGCTGGCCCCATCAGCCACCGGGCGGTGCGTCGTCCACCAGCGCGTTCAGCACGGCCATCATCCGTTCTGGATCGACCCGAATGCCGCCCAAGCTCACGCTCCAGTGCAAGTGCGGCCCGGTGGATCGCCCGGTGGTGCCGACTTGGCCGAGAACGTCTCCCCTTGCCACCATCTGACCCTCCTGCACACGGATCGTGTCGAGGTGGCAGTACATCGTTACGAGACCGCCGCCGTGATCCACCATCACCGTGTTGCCGTTGAAGAAGTAGTCGCCGGTGACTGCGACGATGCCGGGGGCGGGGGATTCGATGGGCGTTCCGGTGTTGGCGGCGATGTCAAGGCCGGAGTGCGGGCTGCGGGGCTCGTCGTTCCAGAAGCGGCGCAGGCCAAACACGCTTGAGTGGCGGCCCTCAACGGGCTTCAGGAATGGCACGGGGCTTGCGGTCACGGGAGTCCGCAGTGCGTATGCGGCGCGCATGGTCGCGGTTTCGCGTTTGATTCGTTCGAGGTCAGCCGGATCTGGGTTCACCATGCGGCGGTTGCTGGTGCGAAGCCGCTGCTCCGGATAGTCGCGGAGCACCACCTCGTAGGCGAGTTTGGCGGTGTCGGTCAATGTCGCCACTTCGAGGGTGCGTGGACCCGGCTCGGCATCGAGCGCGGCGCCGACGATGGCGTGGCCCCCGAGCACCAGTACTTGCTCGCCATTCACGCTTGCCGTGACTGCATCGATGGGAAGGGGCACCGCAGCGACGCTGCCAAGCTCGATCTCGATGGTATTGGCCGACGCCGCTGCGCAAGCGAATGCCAGGAGGTAGGGCCGTAGAAGGCGGCAAAAGCCCTGCTTGAAGCGCAGCGGCACAACGGTCATGTATCGTCCCCGATTTGTCGCTGCTCCTTTCCGGTAACTGTCGCTTCGATGGTGCCGTCTGCGACGTGCGCCCGGATGCGCTCCCCAGTCGCTACCTGTTCGACGCTGGCAACCGGGCTTCCCCACTTGCCCTCTCCCTGGGCGACGATGGCGTAGCCGCGCCCGAGAGTCTGCAGAGGGCTAACGGCGTGAAGGCCCCGTGCGCTGGAGTCGCTGCGCGCAGTCGCATCGGCCAGCCGTCGCGTGATGGCGCCGCGCAGACGCTGCTTCGCCTGCTGCAATTGCGGCGCGAGACGCTCGATGCGCTGTCTTGGGCTCGCACCGTGCAGCAGTCGCGCGCTGTGTTCGAGTGCGGTGGCAGCCGTGCCGAGGCGTGCGGTCATTCCCCGTTGCAGACGCAACGTCAGTTCGTCCGTGCGCTGCATCCACTGCTCCACGCTTCGGCCCGGATGCACAAGACGACGTGCCACAGACGAGAAGGACTGCAGCAAGCCTCGCAAGCGTGCATTGGCTTGAAACTCCAATGTTCGCTCCAGGCGGTCGATTCGACGATCCAGATCGCCCTGATCTGGCGTGGCGAGTTCCGCTGCCGCCGTTGGTGTTGCGGCGCGTTGGTCGGCGGCGAAGTCGCAAAGCGTCACATCCGTCTCATGGCCGACTGCGGATACGACGGGGATTGTCGCGGTTGCCACCCGCCGCACCACGGCTTCGGTATTGAAAGCCCACAGGTCTTCGAGCGAGCCGCCGCCTCGGGTGAGGATGATCGCGTCGGGCCGACTGCGCATTCGCTGGGCGCGGTCGAGCGCCGTGATGATCTGCCCCGGCGCCTCGTCGCCCTGCACCGACACTTGGAACCAGGTTACGCGCAGACACGGGAAACGGCGGCGCAGCACAGCCAGCACGTCGCGGGGGGCAGCCCCGGAAGGCGACGAAATGAGCGCCAGGTGTCTTGGGAATGCCGGCAGGGGTTGCTTGCGGTCGTGGGCGAAGAGGCCCTCGGCGGCGAGTTTTGCCTTGAGCTGTTCGAAGGCGGCGCGCAGAGCGCCTTCGCCGCCGGGTTCCACATGCTCGACGATGGCCTGGAACTGGCCGCGGGCCTCGTACACCGACAGCCTAGCCCGCACGATCACGGTGATGCCGTTGCCGAACGGCGCGCGCACGAACCGGTTGCGACTCGCGAACATCGCGCAGCTAATCTGCGCCGACCGGTCCCGCAGGCTGAAATACCAGTGCCCCGATCCAGGCCGACTGAAGTTCGAAACCTCTCCTTCGATCCACACCCGGCCCAGGTTCTCTTCGATCAGAAGCCTCGCAGCGCCGTTGATTTCTGACACGGTGCGAATGCGACGCTCGGTTCGAGGGTGGCGGGCGAGGGGCTGTTGGGGACGACTCATGGGTGGAGTGTAGTGGCTGGTGGCGGGCGCGGTCATCCGCTCGCAGCCACCGCTTGCCGGCCCCAGCACCGTCGGGTTTCGCCGCAACGGCGAAGTTCAATAGGCTGCAAGGGTTTTACAGCCCATCGGCACGCGCCCATAATGCGCGGATTTGCTGGGAGTCGCGCATGCTGAGGTTCGCCCACGAGTCCTTGACCTTCGACGACGTGCTTCTGCTCCCGGCCTACTCGCGCGTGCTCCCCTCCGAGGTCGACCTCGGCACCCGGCTGACCCGCGACATCCCCCTCAACGTTCCGCTCGTGTCTGCTGCCATGGACACGGTCACCGAGTCACGCCTTGCCATTGCCCTCGCGCAGGAAGGTGGCATTGGCGTCGTTCACAAGAACATGTCGCTCAAGGAGCAGGCGCGCGAAGTGCGAGCGGTGAAGAAGTTCGAGTCCGGGGTGATCCGCGATCCCATCACCATCCGCCCTGAGGCCACCGTGCGCGATCTCATCGAACTGACGCGCGAGCATCGCATCTCCGGCGTGCCTGTGGTGGCCGCGGTTGGCAATGGCTCGAACGGTGCGGAGTCCGGCGATTTGGTGGGCATCGTCACGGCGCGCGACATTCGCTTCGAGTCGCGCCTCGAGGCCCGCGTCGCGGACGTGATGACGCCCAAGGCGCGGCTCATCACGGCCGCCGAGGATGCGCCGCTCGACAACATCACAGAGCTGCTTCACCGGCATCGCATCGAGAAGGTGCTGCTCGTGGACGACGAATTTCGCCTGCGCGGCATGGTGACGGTGAAGGACATCACCAAGGCCCAGGCCTACCCCAACGCCTGCAAGGATGGCTTGGGGCAGCTTCGGGTCGGTGCCAGCGTCGGCACCGGGGCGGATACAGACGAGCGGGTTGAAGCGCTAGTGGATGCGGGTGCGGACATCATCGTCGTCGACACCGCGCACGGCCATTCGGAACGCGTGCTGGACCGCATCCGCTGGATCAAGCAGAAGTACCCGCGGGTGCCGGTTATGGGGGGCAACATCGCCACCGCCGAAGGTGCCCGCGCGCTCATAGACGCGGGCGCAGACTCCATCAAGGTGGGCATCGGCCCCGCCAGCATCTGCACGACGCGCGTGGTGACGGGCGTCGGTGTGCCACAGATCACGGCGGTTGCCGAGGCGGTGGGCGAAGCGGACGACGAGGATATCCCGGTGATCGCCGACGGCGGCGTGCGCTTCTCCGGCGATATCGCCAAGGCCATCAGCGCCGGCGCATCTGCCGTGATGGTGGGATCGCTCTTCGCCGGCACGGAGGAGGCGCCCGGCGAAACGGAGTTGTACCAAGGCCGCACGTACAAGTCCTATCGCGGCATGGGATCGCTCGGGGCGATGGATCAGGCACACGGGTCGAGTGACCGCTACTTCCAGGAACCGCAGAGCGAAGGCGGCAAGCTCGTGCCAGAAGGGATCGAGGGGCGGGTGCCGTACCGGGGCCCGGTCAGCCCCATCGTCCAGCAGCTCATGGGAGGCCTGCGCGCTGCGATGGGCTACACCGGCAGCGCCGACATCCGCGAAATGCGTCGCGAAGGAGTTTTCACCCGCATCTCAGCCGCGAGCCTCGCGGAGAACCACGTCCACGACGTGGCGATCACCAAGGAGCCACCGAACTATCCCGTCCCCTGATGCATCCGAGACTGTTCCCCTGACGGAGGCCAAGCGCTCGCCGCCACCCGCCGTCGGCACGGCGCAAGGCTGCGTTGTGGTGTTGGACTTCGGCTCCCAGTACACGCAGTTGATCGCGCGCCGGGTGCGGGAGTGCGGCGTCTATTGCGAGATCCATCCCTTCGATGTCGCGGAGGCGGCTCTCACGGCACTCGGCGCAAGCGCTTTCATCCTTTCGGGTGGCCCGGAATCGGTCACTGTCGGGGCAACGCCTCGCGTGCCCGACGCAGTGCTCGAAGGCGGCGTGCCCGTGCTCGGCATCTGCTACGGGATGCAGGCCATGGCGGCGCAGCGGGGAGGCACGGTGGTGCCCTCCAAAGAGCGCGAGTTCGGCCACGCCCGGGTACGCATTCGCGAGGGCATCGACCTCTTTGCAGGGCTCGATCCGGAACTCGACGTCTGGATGAGCCATGGCGACCGCGTGACCGAGGTACCCCCTGGATTCGTTGCCGCCGCCGCCTCGGACAACGCACCGGTCGCCGCGATGGCGGATGTGGGGCGGCGACTGTACGGGCTGCAATTCCATCCCGAAGTGACCCACACTCAGAGCGGCAGCGACATTTTGCGTCGCTTTGTGCGCGACATTGCTGGCTGCCAGGCGACGTGGACGCCTTCCAGCATCGTCGAACGGGCGGTGGCATCCGTGCGCCGTCAGGTCGGCGACGGCAAGGTGCTGCTCGGCCTTTCCGGCGGCGTGGACTCGAGCGTGGTGGCTGCGCTGCTCTCCCGCGCCATCGGCGATCGGCTCACCTGCGTGTTCGTGGATAACGGCCTGTTGCGCAAGGGCGAGGTGGACGAGGTGCGGGCGGCTTTCGAGCCCTCGAACGCGCTGCCGTTGAAACTCGTGACGGTGGCCGCGGCGGACGAGTTTCTCGATGCGCTGAGCGGCGTCGACGACCCCGAACAGAAGCGTCGTGTCATCGGCCGCACCTTCGTCGAGATCTTCGAGCGGGAAGCGCAGCGGATCGCGGACGTCGATTGGCTGGCGCAGGGCACGATCTATCCGGACGTAATCGAATCCGCCGCCGCCCGTACCGGCAAGGCGCATGTCATCAAGTCGCATCACAACGTCGGCGGTCTGCCGGAGCGGATGAAGCTGGGGCTCGTGGAGCCGCTCAGGGACCTCTTCAAGGACGAGGTGCGCAAGGTGGGGCTTGCCCTGGGACTGCCGGAGAGTCTGGTGTTCCGACACCCGTTCCCCGGTCCGGGGTTGGGCGTTCGCGTGCTGGGCGAAGTGCGCCGCGAATACCTGAGCGTGCTGCGTGATGCCGACGCGATCTTCATCGAAGAGTTGCGCCGGGCCGATTGGTACGACCGCGTGGCGCAGGCGTTCGCGGTTTATCTGCCCGTGAAGTCGGTGGGCGTCGTCGGCGATGCCCGCCGCCACGAGCACGTCATTGGCCTGCGCGCCGTCGTGACGACCGACTTCATGACCGCCAACTGGGCCGAACTACCCCATGACTTGATCGCCACCGTCAGCAACCGCATCGTCAACGAACTCCCCGGCGTTTCCCGTGTGGTGTATGACGTCACAGGCAAGCCGCCCGGCACGATCGAGTGGGAGTAGCACTGAGGGCGCGAAAAACGCCGCCGCATACTTGGAGGCGGGGGAGGGCATCGGCCTGTCCCTCGCATGGAACAGATCACGTACACGTTGACAAACCGAGGACGTACGTCGAGGCCGAGTCAACACCTACGGACCGGCCGGATGGCGCCGTGTGAAGTGCTTCGGAGCGAGGGCCCATCACGCTCCTCCCGCCGAACGCGAAGCAACCGAGGCCCGGAAGGCGGAACCAGCCCTATCCCCGCGAGACGGGCCCGTCTCCTTTGAGGCCCGTCTTGAATTCGAGACGGATGTTTCCTCGAAGCCGAGTCCACACCAACGGGTCGGCTAATAGCCTGCGTCTAGACCCTCCTATTGCTGCCGCAGTCGCACCGCCAGCACGTCGCACGTGGCGCCGTGCAGGATGGCGTTGGCGGTGGAGCCAGCGAGCAGTTGTAGACCGTGCTTGCCGTGCGTGCCGACCACCAAGAGATCCGCGCCGATATCGGTCGCGAGCGCGTGAATCTCAGTCACCGGGTTGCCGGACAGCGCGTAGATCGCGTCCTCATCGACGCCGAAGGCATCGGCAAGGTGGCCAAGCTTCTGTGCCGTCGGTTCAGCGATTGCGTCGTGGGTCACGGTGCAGAGGGTCACCTCGGCACTGCAGTGCGCCGACACTCGGCCGGCGTGTTCAAGCACCTCGAACGACTCGTCGGACAGGTCCACGGCAACCAGGATGCGCTCGTAGTTTCCTGGTTTCGGGCCACGCCCGTTGAGGTGTACGGCGAGCACATCGCAAGGCGTCCCGTGCAGCACAGAGTTGGACGTGGAGCCAAACATCGCGCGCGGCCCGCTGCGCCCATGCGAGCCGACGACCACCAAGTCAGCGCGGTTCTTGGCATAGTCGTGCAGGGCGTGTGCGGGGCGACCGTCGAGGACCTGGTGCTTGGCGACGCCCTTTGGCGTGCAGACCCGATCGAGGAAGCCGAATGCCTGCTTGCGGACGGCATCGTCGAGTTCTTCGGAGTTCTGGAACGAGCCCACCGGATACTCGAAGTGCTGGTGATGAAGCTGAGTGCAGGCGTGCACCGCCTCGATGCAGCTCGGCTCGGTCAGTTCGCACGCCCGCCCAAGCACGAGCGCCGCATTGTCTTGATGCACGTCCAAGCCCACCACCACTTGCTTGAATGCGTTCACCGCCTGTCTCCTCGTGGCCAAAGCGATGCCTTGAACGTAACGCGCAAGAGACCGGCTCGGAAGGATCGAAAGGCGATAAGCGAGGGCCGCTTTAGAACCGGGAGCTATTGCGGTTCGGTAGAACCCGGTGCCGGTTCGAGAGTTGTAGGGGCTTTCAGCACGGCATCTAGGATGCGCTCCGGGTCATTCCAGCCATGTGCGTCCTGCACGGCACGGCAGCGACGCAGAACGTCGCTGAATGCAGGCCCCGGCTTGAGGCCGCGGGCGATGAGATGGCGCCCGAGCACGGCATTGGGGGGTGAATGGTCGGCGACGGCAAGGGCCCTGGCACGGGCGAGGAAACGGTCACCTTCGGCGAACGATCGCGCCAATGCCTCCTTGGTGGTGCGGCCGAGATGGTCGGCGCGGGCGGTGCGCACCAAGAGTTCCATGGTTACGCCGTCGGCAGCGAGTCGTCGTGCTAGACGTCGATAGGCACTCTCGCCGGCGCCTTGCGCCACGAACTCGGCCGGTGCGAGATGGTGCCGAACCAACGCCGAGGTCCGCTTCATCAGAGCATGCGAGGTGCGGAGGCTATCCAGAAAGGCGCGCGTGGGGGCGATCCCGGCTTCGGAATGACCTGGTGAACGAACGGTCCCGCCGCCCGAGGTTTGCGTGACGAGGGGCTTGCCGAAGTCATGGCACAGGGCGCCGAACATGAGCGCTGCGTCTTCTTCTTCGTCGCCGGTGCGAAGCAGGGCTGCCTCGTCCACCACCATCAGCGTGTGGGTCCACACATCCCCTTCCGGGTGCCAGCGAGGGTCCTGCGGCACGTCCACCAAGGCGGCGAGTTCCGGGAAGTGGCCGAGGAGTCCGGAGCGGCGCAGAAACGCCAAGCCAAGGGAAGGGCGCACACCGCGCAGGAGCAGCTTGCGGAACTCCTCCCGCTTGCGCTCCGGCGAAATCTCGGCGAGGTCCAGTTGGCTGCACAGGCGTACGAGTTCCTCGTTCGGCGTCATGTCGAGGCGGGCGCAGAACTGCGCCACGCGCAGCCCCCGCAACGGGTCCTCGGGAAAGGTAGCCGTGTCGGTTGCCCGCAAGATGCGACGTTCAAGGTCGCTGCGTCCGCCATGTGGGTCGAGGATCTTCCCGCTAGGCAGCTCCATGCCCATGCTGTTGATGGTGAGGTCACGCCGCCGTGCCGCCTCGGCGAAGTCGAGGCCTGGATCCACCTGCACGTCAAAGCCTCGGTGTCCCGGGCCGCGCTTGCTGTCGCGACGCGGCAGCGAGAATTCGGCGTGGACGCCCTTGCCGTCGAGCCGCAGCACCCCGAACGCGCGGCCCACGCGGCGCACACGGCCGAATCGCGCCAGAACGCCTTCGAGGTCTTCGAGCGCGAGCCCAAAGACCTCGATGTCCATGTCCTTGGCGTCGATGCCGAGGCACAGATCGCGCACGAAGCCGCCCACGGCAACCGGGCGCCCACCCGACGCTACGATCGCTTCGGCGATAGTCTTGATGCGGGAGTCCAGCATCGGACGATCATAAGCGCGAGAAGGGCAGGCATGAGAGGAAGGCCGCGGTGACTGATGCAGGGGCGGGGGCCCACCACGAACGCTGGATGCAGGTGGCTCTGGCCGAGGCACACCAGGCCGCCTTGGCCGGCGAGGTGCCGGTTGGCGCCGTGGTGGTTGCTGCTGGTCGGGAGGTTGGGCGTGGGCACAACCGTTCGGTGTCGGCGCAGGACCCGACTTCGCACGCGGAGATGGAAGCGCTCCGCGCCGCGGCGCGACAGATGCGGAACTACCGCCTCACTGGCACCACGCTGTATGTCACGGTAGAGCCGTGCATGATGTGTGCCGGTGCCCTGGTTCACGCCCGGGTCGAGCGCCTGGTGTTCGGTGCCCGCGAGCCCAAAGCCGGCGCCGTGCGAAGCGTGGCGAGGGTGCTCGATTGGGAGCATCTCAACCACAGGGTCGCGGTGGTGGAGGGCGTGTTGGCCGAAGAGTGCGGTGAGATGATGTCGTCGTTCTTCGCCGACCGGCGCACAAAGGCGAGCACATCTCGATAACGCCACAGCGGCGGTGGCCTTCCGCGGTAAGGGCCGAGGCCGGGGTGCCCGATCGATGGGCGTGGGGCGAATACAATAGGCCCTTGTTCCCAAGACACCAGCGCCCGCCGACTACTCGTGACCCACGAACTCGTCGTCTTCACCGGGCCGCCGGCCCTCACGCAAGCTCGCCTCTCGGCCAAGCTTGCCGAGTTGCGGCAGGTTGATCCAGCGGCGTCTGGCCTCTTTGCGGAGTTCGTTCATTTTCTGTTTCTGCGCCGGCCCTTAAGCGGTGCCGAGCGTCGCGTGGTGGACGGGCTCCTGGCCTATGGGCCGCGCCACGCCTTGCCGGCGTGTGTCGGCGAACCGTTGTGCGTGGTCACTCCCCGTCCCGGCACGATCTCGCCTTGGTCGAGCAAGGCGACAGATATCGTCGTTCGCTGTGGCATCGATGCCATCGAGCGGGCGGAGCGCGGCGTGCGCTGGCATGTTGCCGGATCGCGGCGCCCGGAACTCGCGGCGTTGCTGCACGACCGCATGACAGAATGCCCGGTGTTCGACGACGATTTCGCCTTCCTCACGGCGGTCGAGACGCCGCGCCCGCTGGCGAAGGTGGCGCTCGGCGACGACCCCGCTGCTCGGTTGCTCGTCGCCAACCGAGACATGGGCCTCGCGCTGTCGGACGACGAGGTGGAATACCTCGCCACCACGTTCGCCGGGCTCGGTCGCGACCCCACCGACGTGGAACTCATGATGTTCGCGCAAGCGAACTCCGAGCACTGTCGCCACAAGATCTTCAATGCGGCATGGGTTGTGGACGGCGAGGAGGTGCCGCAAACCCTGTTCGGCATGATCCGCAACACCCATCGCGCCATTAACGGCGCCGGTGTCCTTTCGGCCTACTCCGACAATGCCGCCGTCATCGAGGGCCACCACACCGAGCGGTTCCGGCCGGACGACGACGCGATCTATCGCCCTCGCCGGGAGCCGGCGCACATCCTGATGAAGGCGGAAACTCACAACCACCCAACCGCCATCGCGCCCTACCCGGGCGCGGCGACCGGCGCCGGTGGCGAGATTCGCGATGAAGGCAGTGTTGGGCGCGGCTCCAAGCCGAAGGCTGGGCTCGCCGGATTCACGACCAGCCATCTGGAACTCGGCGAAGTACTGGAGCCTTGGGAGCTTGGTCGCGGCGGTCCGGGCAATGTGGCCTCGCCGCGGGAGATCATGCTCGATGGGCCGCTCGGTGCGGCGGCATTCGCCAACGAGTACGGCCGTCCTTGCCTCACCGGCTATTTCCGCACGTTCGAAGCCAGCAGCGCCGAACCGGGCACGACATGGGGCTACCACAAACCGGTGATGATCGCCGGCGGGGTGGGCACCGTCGTGGAACGGGACATCCACGCCGCAGACGTACCGCCGAGTGCCCGGTTGGTGGTGCTGGGTGGCCCGGCCATGCTCATCGGCTTGGGTGGTGGCGCTGCTTCGAGCATGGCTTCCGGGCAGAGCTTGGCGCAACTCGACTTTGCCTCCGTGCAGCGCGAGAACGCGGAGATGCAGCGGCGTTGTCAGGAAGTCATTGACCGCTGTACAGACTTGGGCCAGGGCAATCCCATCCGCCTGATTCACGATGTCGGTGCGGGCGGCCTCGCCAACGCGCTGCCGGAACTGGTGCGGGAAGCGGGCCTCGGCGGTCGCTTCGACATCCGCGCCGTGCCGAGTGCGGACGGCGGCATGTCCCCCATGGAAATCTGGTGCAACGAGTCGCAGGAGCGCTACGTGCTTGCGGTGGCGCCGCAGGACATGCGGACGTTTGAAGCCATATGCCGCCGCGAGCGCTGCCCGTTTGCGGTGGTCGGCGAGGCAACCGCGACGACCGATCTTGTCGTCGAGGACTCGCTCTTGCGTGGCCTGCCGGTGCGGATGAGCCTCGATGCGCTGTTTGGCCATCCGCCACGGATGACGCGGAGCTACCAAGCTCTAGCGAGTCCTCTGGGCAGCTTCCTGTACCGCGACATCGATCTGGCCGAGGCAATAGCCCGCGTACTCCGATTCCCCGCGGTGGCATCGAAGAAGTTCCTCGTCACGATTGGCGATCGTAGCGTCACGGGGCTGGTGGCGCGGGACCAGATGGTGGGCCCGTTTCAAACCCCGGTAGCCGACGTTGGGGTGACATTGGCGGGATTCGACACCTATCGCGGTGAGGCGATGGCCATGGGCGAGCGCTCGCCCGTGGCGGTGCGGGACGCTCGTGCCGCGGCGCGGCTTGCCGTGGCGGAGGCCTTGACCAATCTCTTTGCGGCGCCGGTGACGGACTTGCGGCGCGTCGTGCTGTCGGCGAACTGGATGGCGGCTGCCGGCCACGAAGGCCAGGACCAGGCGCTGCGCGAAGCGGTCACGGCGATTGGTGAAGAGCTCTGCCCTGCACTTGGCATCGCCGTTCCGGTGGGCAAGGACAGCCTGTCGATGCAGAGCCGCTGGCAGTCCGAGGGTGGCGCGGACCAGCGCGTCGTCTCGCCGGTGACGCTCAACGTGACCGCGTTCGCGCCGGTGTCGGATGCGCGACGCACATTGACGCCGTTCCTGCCGGAAGATGCCCGAGAGCTATTCCTGGTGGCACCGGGACGGCACCGTCGGCTCGGCGCCAGTGCGCTGGAGCAGTGCTTCCCCGAGTGCGTCGAAGGCATTGGTGCGGCGCCACCTGACGTGGACGACGCTGGCCAGCTCAAGCAAATGCTCGATACGTTGCACGGGATTTGTGCCGAAGGTCTGGTGGGAGCGTGGCACGACCGCTCCGACGGCGGCCTGCTCGTGGCACTGCTTGAGATGGCCTTCGCGACGCGCTGTGGGCTGGACATTCGCCTCGACACCGACGACGCGCGGGCGGAGCTCTTTGCCGAGGAGGTGGGCGTGGTGCTCGGCCTCTGCGTTCGCGACGTGCCCGGCGTTCGGAAGCGGCTGCGGGAGGCAGGAGTTGCCTTCGAGCGGGTGGGGCGACGACGTGACGACGAGCGCATTTGCATCTATGAGGGCGGCGAGCTGGCGTTTGCCTCCACACGCCCCGAGTTGGAGCGCCGCTGGGCCTCCATCAGCCACCACATGCAACGCATTCGCGACGATGCGACCTGTGCCGATGAGGAACTCTCCGCCATCGACTCAGACGCTGCTACCCTGCGATTTCGTGCCTCGTTCGATCCAGAAGAGGACATCGCGGCGCCATACGTCGCAACCGGCGTTCGCCCGCGGGCGCTGATCCTGCGCGAGCAGGGCGTGAACGGTCAGATCGAGATGGCCGCGGCGTTCCATCGGGCCGGTTTCGAAGCGGTGGATGTGCACATGAGCGACCTGTTCGCGGACCCCGAGGTGCTCAAGGGTGGTCAAGTGCTGGCGGTGTGCGGTGGCTTCTCCTACGGCGACGTGCTCGGCGCCGGCGGCGGCTGGGCCAAGTCGATCCTGTACCACGCCGAGGTGCGCGACGCATTTGCCGCGTTCTTCGCCGGCGACACGCTGAGTCTCGGCGTCTGCAACGGCTGCCAGATGATGGCGCAGCTCAAATCGCTGATTCCGGGCGCCGAACGCTGGCCGGCCTTCGTCGCCAACCGCTCCGAGCGCTTCGAGGCGCGAACCGTCAACGTGCGCGTCAACAACGTGGACTCGCCGTGGCTCGCCGGCATGGCTGGATCTTTGCTACCGGTCCCCCTCGCGCACGGCGAAGGACGCACGGAGTTTGCGATGCAAGACGACGCAAACGCGACGTTCTCGCAGGGCCTCGCAGCGCTCCAGTTCGTGGACGGTACGGGTGCGTACGCCACCACCTACCCCGCCAACCCCAACGGCTCAGCCGCCGGTCTAACGGGCGTCATCTCGGACACCGGCAAGGCATTCATTCTGATGCCCCACCCGGAACGCGCCTTCCGCGCGGTGCAGAACTCCTGGCAGGATGACTCTTGGGGCGAAGACAGCCCTTGGCTCCGCCTGTTCCGCAACGCGCGTGTGGCGCTAGGCTGAGGCCGGTGTCATTGGGCGTGTTGCCGGAGGGAAGCCGTCCTGCGCCTCAGGTGGGGTTGGACTGTCCGCGGGGCCGGCTGACGACGATATCCTCCATCCGCACGGGGAAGTGGCCCTTGGTTCGGTCCTCGAAATAGTGGCGCAGCGTCTGGGTGACGACGGGGAAGGCGAGTTCATCCCATGGCACCTGGCTCTGCTCGAACAGCCGCGCCTCCAGAGTTTCCTCGCCGGCGGCGAAGCCACCGAGTAGTCGGGCGCGGAAGAAGAAGTAGATTTGCGAGATGTGGGGCAGGTTGAACACCGTGTAGAGGCCGTCGATCTCGACCTCGGCGTTGGCTTCCTCGAGCGTTTCGCGCATCGCGCCGGCGGGCGTTGTCTCGCCCATTTCCAGAAAGCCCGCCGGCAAGGTCCAACGGCCCTTGCGGGGTTCGATGGCGCGGCGGCACAGGAGCACGGCGCCGTTCGCCACCGGCAGCGTGCCCGTGACGATCTTCGGGTTGATGTAATGCACCATGTCGCAGGCGTCGCACACGAACCGCTCGCGGTTGTCGCCGGAGGGCACGCGCAAGCGAACATCGCCGCCGCAGGCGCTGCAGTAGTTCATCCGGCTGCGTTCATTCGATCGTTGCGGGTGGCGAGGATTCACGAAGCATATACGCCTTGTTGACCTGGCCCGAGTGGTGGGCGCACGCGAACCCTGGTGCAAGCCGCTTGCGGCGCGTTGGCGGTGCGTTTACGGTGCGCGCTTCACGGCACATCGGGATGCGGAGGGGACGTCAGGCGATGAGGACAAGGCGGAGAAGGCCATGATCCACGCTCTCGAAGGCCGCCGCGTTCGGGCCGCGAGCCCGCACTTCATTGCCCCGACGGCGGTTGTCATTGGCGATGTGACCATTGGTCCCGAGTCGTCCGTCTGGTGGGGTGCCGTGCTGCGCGGCGACTACGACCGCATCACCATTGGCGCGCGCTCCAACGTGCAGGACAACGCCGTAATCCACATGGACGAAGGGTTCCCGGTGACCATCGGCGACAGCGTCACCATCGGTCACAAGGCGGTGCTGCACGGCTGCACCATCGGCGACAACAGCCTGGTCGGCATCAACTCGGTGGTGATGAACGACGTCACCATCGGTCGCGACTGCCTAATCGGCTCCAATGCCCTCCTTACGGAGGGCAAGACCATCCCGGACCGCTCTCTGGTGATCGGCTCGCCGGGCAAGGTGGTGCGCGAGCTGTCGGACGAACAGGTGGCGGAAATCACCGACTTCGCTGACCGCTATGTGCGCAATTTTCGCCGCTACCTCGTAAGCCTCGAGGCGCAGGCAAGCGCCGACCCTGCCTGACCGCGCGAGATCGAAATGACTCGAGTCGGCACGCCCCTCGCGCCCTCGGCCACCCGAGTGATGCTGCTCGGCGCTGGAGAACTCGGCAAGGAGGTGGCTATCGAGTTGCAGCGCCTCGGCGTCGAGGTGGTGGCGGTAGATCGCTACGCCAACGCCCCGGCGATGCAGGTTGCGCATCGCAGCCACTTGGCGGACATGCGGGATCCCGACGAACTGCGTCGCGTCATTGAACGGGAGAGCCCGCACCTCGTGGTGCCGGAGATCGAGGCCATCGCCACGCCAACCTTGGTGGAGATGGAGCGCGAAGGGCTGCATGTGATCCCCACGGCACGGGCAGCCCGGCTGACGATGGACCGCGAGGGCATCCGGCGGCTTGCCGCCGAGACGCTTGACGTGCGCACTTCGCCTTATCTCTTTGCCGAAACGGAGGAGGAGTACCGCGCCGCAGTGCACGAGATCGGTATACCATGCGTGGTCAAGCCCGTGATGAGTTCGTCGGGCAAGGGCCAGTCCCTCGTGCGCTCGCCGGCGGATGCCGAATCGGCGTGGCACGCGGCGCGGGCTGGTGCGCGGGGTGGTGGCGAGAAAGTCATCGTCGAGGGCTTCGTGCCCTTCGACTACGAGATCACGCTGCTTACCGTGCGCCATGTAGGAGGCACGTCCTTTTGCGAACCCATCGGCCACCGCCAGGAGGGTGGAGACTATCGCGAGTCGTGGCAGCCGCAGCCCATGTCGGAGGCTGCCCGCGCCGAATGCGAGCGAATCGCCGAACTCGTGACCGGCAACCTCGGCGGCAAGGGCCTATTCGGCATGGAGTTCTTCATCCGTGGCGACGAGGTGTGGTTCAGCGAGGTCAGTCCGCGCCCACACGACACGGGCATGGTCACGCTGATAGGACAGCAACTGTCGGAGTTTGCTTTGCACGCCCGGGCGATTCTCGGCCTGCCCATTCCGGCTATCCGCCAGCACGGCGCGGCCGCTTCGGCCGTTATCCTTGCCCACGGTCGTTCGACCGACGTCGTCTATGGCAACCTCGACCAGGCACTGGCGCGAGCGGACACGGAGGTTCGCCTGTTCGGCAAACCCGAAGTTGATGGCGAACGCCGCATGGGCGTGGCACTGGCCCGAGCCGATAGCGTCGAGGTCGCCCGCAGGCTGGCGCGGGCGGTCGCGGCCGGCGTGCGCGTGCAGTTGCGTTAGCCGAGCGGGGATTCGTCCGGCGTGGGCGGGCCAGGCGGTGCGTCCATGTGCTGCCCCACCTTTGCTTGCACGCCTTCTGCCGTTCTGTATAGTGCGTCTCCGACATTTGGCCAACCGGACGCAAAGACCCACTCGCCATGAAAGCCCGCGGTCCGCACACGCGCCCGACACGCACACTTCTGCTCCTGCTCCTGCCGGCGTAGCCGGCAACATTCATTTGACAGGGCCGCAATAGCCCATCCGCCCCAAAGACCTTCAAAAAGTCCCTAGGTCTCGCAAGTTGGTGTGTGTCCAATGACTGTGAATCCGCAAGCGTTCCCGTCTGGCAGCCGCAAGGGTGCCATGCCGTTCGAGAAGTACCGTGCCTTCGAGCCGGTTGCCCTGCATGATCGGGCATGGCCCGAACGCGTGCTTGACGCTCCGCCGCGCTGGTGCAGCGTCGATCTGCGCGACGGCAACCAGGCCCTCATCGATCCCATGAACGTGGACGAGAAGCTCAGCATGTTCGAGCTCCTGCTCGACATCGGCTTCGTCGAGATCGAAGCCGGCTTCCCCGCTGCGTCGCAGCCGGATTTCGACTTCATTCGCAAGATCATCGACGACGGGCTCCTGCCGGACAACGTTGCGCTGCAGGTGCTTTGCCAGGCGCGGCCGGAACTCATCGCCCGCACCGTGGAGGCTCTTGAAGGCGCGCCCAAGGTGATCTTCCACCTGTACAACTCCACCTCCACCCTCCAGCGACGCGTCGTGTTCGACTTGGACCGCGCCGGCATCGTGGACCTTGCCGTGCGCGGCACTCGGGTGGTGCGCGAGGGCGTCGCCGCGCTCAAGGACACGGAGGTCACCTTCGAGTACTCGCCAGAGAGCTTCACCGGCACCGAGCTCGACTTCGCCGTGGACATCTGCGACGCGGTGGCGAACGAGTGGGGCGCCACGGCCGAGTCGCCCATCATCGTCAACCTGCCTTCGACGGTGGAGATGGCGACGCCCAACATCTATGCGGACCAGATCGAGTGGTTTTGCCGCAACTTCCCGGAACGGGAGCGAATCGTCGTCAGCCTGCACACCCACAACGATCGCGGCACTGGCGTCGCGGCCACCGAACTCGCGTTGATGGCCGGCGCCGAGCGGGTGGAAGGCACGCTGTTCGGCAACGGCGAGCGCACCGGCAACTGCGACATCGTCACCGTGGCGATGAATCTTTTCTCCCAAGGGGTGGACCCCGAACTCGACCTGCGCGACATGCCGCGTATCCGCCGCACAGTGGAGGCCATCAACAAGCTGCCGGTGCATGAGCGTCACCCCTATGCAGGAGATCTGGTCTTCACCGCCTTCTCGGGTTCGCATCAGGACGCCATCCGCAAGGGCATGGCGCGGCTCGACGAGTCGCGCTGGGAGGTGCCCTATCTGCCTATCGATCCAGCCGACGTGGGCTCGTCCTACAAGGAAGCGGTACGCGTCAACAGCCAGTCGGGCAAGGGGGGCGTGGGATTCGTGCTGGAGGAGCACTACTCCATCGCCTTGCCCCGCGAGATGCTCGTCGAGTTCTCCAAGGTGGTGCAGGCGCTCACCGAACGGCTGGACCGCGAGGTGCGGGCGGAGGAGATCTTCGATGCGCTCTTGGCGGAATACGTCGTCAGCGATGGCCCCTATCGCTTGATCGACTACGACCTTTCGAGAGCGGAAGACGATGGCCAGCGCTGCACCGCTCGGCTGGAGGTGCCGGACGGCGAAGTGGCAATCTCCGGCGTCGGTTCCGGCCCCATCGAGGCGTTCGTGAACGGCATGGTGACGACGCTGAACGAGCCGCTCAACATCATTGACTACTCCGAACGGTCGATGGCCACGGGCAAGGATGCAAGCGCCATTTGCATCGTCACTGTCGCCGGTGACGACGACTCCGTCTCGTTCGGCATTGGCGTCAGCCAGAACACGATCACGGCGTCCTTTGGCGCGATCGTCTCGGCGGTGAACCGCCGCTGGCGGGGGGCGTCTGCCTCGTAGTGCCCAACCCGCGGAGGACGCCGAGTCGCTGACGCGGAAGGAACACGGCAGCGTAGCCCTCCACCCACGCGGGGACCGGTCTCGCGGGGGAGAGGGCTGGTTGCGTGCTCGGACGCTTGGTTGCTTCGCCTTCGGCGCGAGGAGCGTGGTGGGCCCTCGCTCCGAAGGGCGTGTGGGACCGCGCCATCCGCACCGCCAAACTCTCGCCGTCGCTCGGGGTCTGGCCGCAGCCCCCACCTAGCCAAGAGCTTGCGCCATGAAAAAGTCACGGCGTGACCTTGCTGCGATGCGAGCTTTTGGGCGGACTTGCTGTGGCCTCGGCTTCGAGGCACTTCCACGCCTTTTCAATGTGTTACGTGGCTTCCATGGAGGGGAACTGGCTTGTCCGTGTCGAATCTGTCGATGCGTTCAAGACCGGTGGGGACAAGCCTCGCCCATACGGAGGCATTTGCTCACCCCGTGAGGAACTCGACCACGAACTTGCCGCCGAAATAGGCGAGGGCGAGCACCGCAAACGCCACCAGCGCCAGCAGCGTCGTGGTGCGGCCGCGCCAGCCGAACAGGAAGTGGCCACCAAGTAGAACAACGTAAAGGAACCATGACGCCGTGGCGAGGGTGGTGTGCTGCACGAGATGGGGTGCAAGCACATCGTCGAGGAAGGCGAGGCCCGTGACGATGGCACCGGTCAGGAGCGCAAGCCCGGTCCACAGCAGTACGAACAGCATCGATTCCATCGTTTGCAGCGGTGGCAGCCCGGTGGCGGCGCCGATGGCCTCGTGGTGCCTGAGGCGCCGGTCCAGCACGAGATACAGCAAGGACTGGAACGCCGCCAGCGCCAGCACCGAATACGCCGCCACGGCCACCACCGCGTGGGCGACGAGGCCGGCGTCCACCTGCGCCCTGTGCCCGGTCGTGCCATCGAGCAGGAGCGAGCCAACAATCGCCAAGGCGGCGATGGGCAGCATCAGCAGATAGAGGTTGTGCAGTGGCTGCGCCAGCGACACCAGCAGCAGCGCCGCCACGAGCACCACGGCCACCAACGAGCCGACCACGAAGAGCGAGAAGTCCACGCCGACGGGCGTCACCATCGCTAGCCACGCGCTGACGGCGTGCAGCACGGCGGCGGCGCCGGCGATGATCTTGGTTGTCTTGCCGACCATCCAGCGTTTGGCACGAATGTGACGCGCCGCAAGGAGGGTCCCTGCAAGGTAAAGGACAATCGCCGGAATGCCCGGCCACGCGGCGCTCATCGAAAGTCAGGCGTCAGCGAACGAGATTGCAAGGCATTGAGTTTCGCACAAGGTTGCAACCGTGGCGACCGCCGCCCCGCCCCGGGGGCCACCACACGCATCACGCGTTGGCCGCGCTTGTCGGCGCACGGAAGGCGGGATGCGTACTACCTCCGCAGGGCGTCCGTGGCTGACTCCGACCGGCCGGGTTGGTTGTCTGGGGGCAGACGCAGGCGTCCGGTATGATGCGCCGCTCCCGCCTTAAGCACACCTTCGCCATGTTCGACAGCCTTACCGATCGCCTTTCGCGGGCGTTGCGCAGCGTCGCCGGCAAGGGGCGGCTGACCGAGGACAACATCGCCGACTCCGTGCGCGAGGTGCGCATGGCGCTGCTCGAAGCCGATGTGGCGCTTGAGGTGGTGCGCAGCTTCACCGCGGATGTCCGCAAACGTGCCGTTGGCCGCGAGGTTACGGGATCGATTGCGCCCGGCGATGCCTTCGTGCAGGTCGTCCATGAGCAACTCGTGCGCCTCATGGGGGAGGCGAACGATGGCCTGAATCTCGCCGCCACGCCGCCGGCCGTAGTGCTCCTGGCGGGGCTTCAGGGGGTTGGCAAGACGACGGCGGCAGCCAAGGTCGCCCGCTACCTGACTGAGCGCGAGCAGCGCAAGGTGTCGCTGGTCAGCGCGGACGTGTACCGGCCGGCTGCCATCGACCAGCTTGGCACATTGGCGGGTGAGACCGGCGCCCACTTCATTGCCAGCACGCCCGAGGAAACGCCAACCGCAATCGCCGAGCGCGCCCTGCGCGAGGCGAAGGTGCGGTTCGACGATGTGCTCATCGTCGATACCGCCGGCCGACTGGCGATCGATGACGACATGATGGCCGAGATCGCCGCTCTGCACGAGGTGCTTGTTCCCGCCGAGACCCTTTTCGTGGTGGACGCCATGACCGGTCAAGATGCGGCGGTCACGGCTCGCGGCTTTGACGACGCAGTGCCGCTCACCGGCGTAATCCTGGCCAAGGCGGACGGCGATGCCCGCGGCGGTGCAGCGCTTTCCGTGCGCGCAGTCACCGGCAAGCCGATCAAGTTCCTCTCCACCGGCGAGCGCACAGACGCCCTCGAACCGTTCCATCCGGAGCGCATCGCCTCCCGCATCCTTGGCATGGGCGATGTGCTGTCGCTGATCGAAGAGGCCGAGCGCAAGGTGGATCGCCGCCAGGCGCAACGTCTTGCGCGCAAGATCGAACGGGGCCGCAAGTTCGACCTATCCGACTTCCGCGAGCAACTCCGGCAAATGTCGAACTTGGGCGGGGTCAGCGCCATGATGGACAAGATGCCCGGCATGGCGCAGATGGGAGTGCAGAATCCCAGCATTGACGACGGCATGTTCCGGCAAATGGGCGTCATCATCGACTCCATGACTCCCCGCGAGCGCCGCTACCCAGACCTCCTCAACGGGCCCCGGAAGCGTCGCATCGCCAGCGGCAGTGGCACCGAGGTGCAGGACATCAACCGATTGCTGAAGCAATACCGCCAGATGCAGAAAATGTTCAAGAAGGTGGGCCGCAAGGGCGGAATGCAGAAGCTCATGCGGGGCATGGCTGCCGCCGGCGGCCAGGCTCGGGCGCAAGGCCGCCGGCGGCGGTGAGGCCCCGGCGGCGAAGACGTGCTTGACGGGTTTTCCGATCCCGCCAACTCCCCGCGTTTTCCGTATAATGCCGCGCCTTTCAATCAGGGGTGGCGTGCAACCAAGATGGTCACCATTCGTCTGGCCCGGCACGGCAGCAAGAAGAATCCCTTCTACCATGTGACCGTGGCGGAACGCTCGGCCAAGCGCGACGGGCGCTTCATCGAGCGTGTCGGCTTCTACAATCCGCTCGCCCGAGGGCAGAGCGAAGGGCTTCGCATCGATCTCGACAGGGTCGATCACTGGCTCTCGGTTGGCGCCCAGCCCACGCAGCGGGTGCGCCAGCTCGTGGCTGAGGTGCGACGGGCCACCGTGCAGCAAGCCGCTGCCGAAACTGCCTGAGCGCCCCGTACCGCCTTCGGCCGAGGCAAGAGCGGTCGTGGTGGTGGCGGCGATCGGGGCACCGTTTGGCGTTCGCGGCTTCGTGCACCTGCGTTCCTTCACCGACCCACCGGACAATGTACTCGACTACCGGCCTTGGCTTGCTCGCCGCGACGGTCGCTGGATGGACACGAACGCTGAGGTCAAACGCCACCGCGGAGGCATCGTGGCTCGGCTTGCCGGCATCGACAATCGCGACGACGCGGCGGCCCTCAAGGGGGTCGAGATCGGCGTGCCGGCAGGGAGCTTGCCGGCGCCGAACGAGGACGAGTTCTACTGGCGCGACTTGGTTGGCAGGGAGGTGCGCAATCTCGAAGGCGTGGTGCTCGGCACGGTCGCCGACATGATGGCTACCGGCGCTCACGATGTAATGGTGCTGGACGACCACGGCGCCGAGCGCCTGATTCCGTTCGTCCGGGCGCATGTGCTTTCCGTGGCGAACGCTCGGCCGGCGTCGGCCAGCCGCGGCGCGCTGCTGGTGGATTGGCAACCGGACTGGAACTGACGATGCGCGCCGCTGTGGTCACCATCTTTCCCGAAGTCATTCGTGCCGCGATGGCCGAGGGCGTCGTCGCGCGCGCCGTGCGGGAAGGTCGCCTCGACATTGACCTCGTAACCCCCCGCGATCATGCGGACGATCGACGGCGCAATGTGGACGACCGCCCTTTTGGCGGCGGCCCGGGCATGGTCATGCTGGCGGCGCCGCTCGCGAGCGCGGTTGCGGCGGCGCGGGAGCGCCTGCCAACTTCCGCCCCGGTGATCCTGCTTTCGCCCCAGGGAGAGAGGTTTGGGCAGCAGACGGCCACGGAACTTGCGGCGAGCGAGGGTTTCGTGCTCGTGGCCGGGCGCTACGAAGGCATCGACGAGCGTTTTGTCGAGCAGAACGTGGATCGCGAGGTTTCCATTGGCGACTATGTGCTGAGCGGTGGGGAGCTGCCGGCGCTGGTGGTGATCGACGCCGTTGCGCGGCTTTTGCCCGGGGCGCTCGGCAATCCCGCTTCGGTGCTCGACGAATCGCATGTGGACGGATTGCTCGATTGGCCGCACTATACACGTCCGGAAATTCATGCAGGGCGACCCACTCCGTCGGTACTGCTGAGTGGCAACCATGCGCAAGTAGCGCGCTGGCGCCGCCGCGAGGCACTCGGACGAACTTGGCTGCGTCGTCCGGAGCTCTTGCTTGACCGCGACATCTCACCGCGGGATCGGGCACTCTTGGCGGAGTACATCGCCGAGCAGCCTGCCGCAGCAGCTATTTCGGCAACAAACGCCGCACGCACACACACGCAAGGAGACGAGCCCAATGCGCCGCAACAAGATCATTGAAGCGCTGGAGAACGAGCAGACGCGAGAGCTGCCGCCGTTCGCGCCGGGCGACACCGTCACCGTTCAGGTTCGGGTGCGGGAGGGGTCCCGTGAACGTCTGCAGGCGTTCGAGGGCGTCGTCATCGGCAAGCGCAACCGCGGTCTCAACTCCTCCTTCACGGTGCGCAAAATGTCGCACGGCGTGGGCGTGGAGCGCACCTTCCAAACCCACAGCCCGCTGATCGCGGCGTTGCACGTGAAGCGGCGCGGTGACGTGCGCAAGGCCAAGCTCTACTACCTTCGTGAACGCACCGGCCGCGCGGCACGGATTCGAGAGAAGGTATAGCAGCCTGTAGGACTTGGCGGCGATGCACCCGGCTGCCGGCAGGGCGACGCATGCGTCGCCCCTACAGGAAGGTGTCGGTCATGTCCCGGGCCGTAGGGGCGACGCATGCGTCGCCCCTCTTGGGGCGGCCTTCCTCATGGGCTAGCCCCGCGACTCTCACCCGTGTCGAGAACGAGCTTCGAGGCAGGTTTGGACTTGGCTTTGCGGCCCGTGGCGGCGACAGGAGAGCAGCAGGACCATGGCGGGGGATCGGGCCTGGGGCCGTCCGCACGCCTCGTCAGGAACAGGAGGGGTCCAGATGGCTCAAGATGGGCTGCACGACGCACTCGCAGACTTCCATCGACTCGGAGACGATGTCCGCGAGCGGCCGCATGACGATCCGTACCGGATCCGCGAGCAGACGAGGCTCGTCAGCCGCTTCTACGATGTCGTCACGCGCTTTTACGAGTTCGGCTGGGGCGCGACGTTCCATTTCTCGCCGAGGCGTCCGGGAGAAAACCTGAAGGCGTCCCAGCGGCGTCACGACGAAGGGCTCGGGAAGCTTCTGCGACTGCGACCGGGCATGCGCGTCGCGGACGTAGGGTGCGGCGTCGGCGGCCCCCTCGTCCACATCGCCGCCGCGACGGGGGCCTCCATCACGGGCATCAACTTCAACACGCGCCAGGTCGAGCGCGGCCGGCTGCGCGCCCGCCGCGCGGGACTCGAGAGTACCTGCGATTTCCTATACGCGGACTACATGGACGTTCCCCTGCCCGACGGCACCTTCGATGCCATGTATTCGTTCGAGGCGATATGCCATGCGCCGGACAAGGAGCGGGCCTTTCGCGAACTGCACCGGCTGCTGAAGCCCGGCGGCGAGGCCGCCATCGTCGACTGGTGCCTCACGGACCGCTTCAACGCGGCGGATCCCGTTCACGGCGACCTCCGGGCGCGCATCGAGAAGACCAACGCCACGCCAGACCTGCCGATCTGCGCGGAGTATGTGGCGGCCATGAAGAGCGCGGGCTTTGAAGTCATCGACGCCCTCGACCAGCAGGAGGAGTTGGGCAACCCCGAGACGCCTTGGTACATGGCCCTCGAGGGTCGGGACCTTTCGCTGTCATCGTTGGCGCGCATTCCGGCGGGTCGGGCGCTGACCGCCTTCGTCACCCGGATGCTCGAGAGTGTGCGCGTGCTTCCGAGCGGCACGTCCGAGACCGCCCGGTTCCTAAACGTCGCTGCGGACGCGCTGGTCGAAGCGGGCAAGCGGCGCATCTTCACGCCGAGCTTTCTGGTTCACGCGAAACGGCCCGAGACCGGCTGACCGGCTGGCGCGAGCACGGCGCGGCAATCCGTAAACGGTACACTGGGCGCCTCGCCTGCGAGGGGCCCATGCCAATGTCGTCTCAGGGATGTCGCCGTCGTGTCGACGGGCTCGATTGACCGGCACCTCGACTCGCTCTGGCTCGAACGCGGCCTTGGCCGCGCCACGCTGAACGCCTACCGCCAGGATCTCGAGGGCTTGCAGGCATGGCTGGAACGGGACCCGGCCGAAGCCTCGGAGGCGGACTTGCGCGATTACATGGCCTCGCGTCTGGAAGCTGGCCACTCGGCTCGTTCCATTTCCCGCTTCCTCTCCGCTGCGCGTGGCTTCTATCGCAAGCTGGTGGAGGATGGCGTGCTCGAGCGCGATCCAAGTGCCAACTTGGACCGGCCCCGTCTTGGTCGCCCGCTGCCGGCAACGCTGTCGGAAGCGGAAGTGGAGCGACTCCTGAACGCACCCGACAGTTCCGATCCTGCCGGGAATCCCATCGGCTTTCGCGACCGCGCCATGTTGGAGACGCTGTACGCGACGGGCCTCAGGGTCTCCGAGCTTGTTGGCCTCACGCTGTCGTCTTTCAGCGACCGTCGCGGCACGGTGCAGGTGATCGGCAAGGGCGGTCGCGAGCGCCTGACGCCGGTGGGCGAAGTTGCGCTGGACTGGCTGCGGCGGTATCTGGCCCTCGCCCGTCCGGCGCTGCTGCGGGGCCGTGCTTCCGACGTGCTCTTCCCGAGCAATCGCGGCGTCATGATGACCCGACAGACATTCTGGCACGCGGTGAAACGTCACGCTGCCGTCGCCGGAATCGACCGCAGCATCTCGCCACACATCCTGCGCCACGCCTTCGCGACGCATCTGGTCAACCACGGGGCGGACCTGCGCGTGGTGCAACTGATGCTCGGCCACGCCGACCTCTCCACCACGCAGATCTACACGCATGTGGCGCGAGCGCGGCTGAAGGAGCTGCACGCTCGGCACCATCCGCGCGGATGACATGCGCGACGACCGCGAAGTTTGAGGCCTCGAGGAGGCGAAGCTCAGGACCCAGGAGGCGAATCCTCCGGACTCGGGACGGCAATGCATGCGTCGCGCGTGTTGGCGGTTGCGCTGATCTCGGTTCCACCTTGGGCTGCCTTGCGCCGTAGAATGTTGGCTTTCGCGGCCCTTCCACGGCTGAAGGCGCGGCGGCGGCAGAAACGAGGTTCATTCTTGGCCATGAAGCAAACAACGCGGCACGCGGCAATCGCTGCGCTTTCTGCCCTCCTGACCGTGACCGGGCTTGTCTATGCGCAAGAGACCGAAGACGAGGTCGTCGAGAGCGAGGTCGTCGACCCCCTTCAGCATCTTCGAATGCTGCGCCCGGAGCTCGACTTCACCGCCGTGCGATCGGCTCCGGCCCAGGGTCTGTATCGCGTGGAGATCGGTGCCGAGTCGTTCTACATCACGGCTGACGGGCGTTACCTGATTGCCGGCGACATGTACCGCATCGACGACGACGCCCTTCGAAACGTCGACGAGGAACGTCGCACTCGCCGGCGCGCGGACATGCTTGAGGCGCTTCCCGAAGACGATGCCGTGACCTTCACGCCGCCCGGCGGTGCGGTGGCGTCCGTGAACGTCTTCACCGACGTGGACTGCGGCTATTGCCAGATGCTGCACCAATCGATGCCGGACTATCACGACCGCGGCATCGAGATTCGCTACCTTGCCTACCCACGCGGCGGCGAGGAGTCCGAGACTTGGGATCGCATGGTATCGGCGTGGTGTGCGGACGACCGCGAATCTGCCATCACTGCGCTTAAGGCTGGCGAAGAAATCCCGAAGCGCACGTGCGAGAACCCGGTTGCGCGGCATTATGAAATGGGTGTCGCTTCCGGCGTCACTGGAACCCCGTCGATGGTGCTGCCGGACGGGACGATGGTGCCGGGGCTCGTCGCTGCGGAGGAACTCGCCGAGCTGCTGGAGCTCTCCCCTTGAGTGCGACCGGGGGCGCGGGCCCGTTGCGGGTGGGGTTGGCAGGACTCGGCACAGTGGGGCAATCGGTTGCCTCGCTGCTAGTCGGTGACGCGGCAGAGGGCATTGCTCGCCGCGCCGGACGCCGGATCGAACTCAAGCGGGTCGCTAGCCGCACGCCCAAGCCTGACGTGGACATCGGCGGCGCTCCGTTCTCGACAGATCTCCGCTCCCTTGTCGGCAATGAAGTGGATGTAGTGGTGGAGCTCATCGGTGGCGACACCACCGCCCGGGACCTGGTTGCGTCCGCTCTTGGCGCCGGGCAGGGCGTCGTCACCGCAAACAAGGCGCTGCTCGCGGCCTCAGGGGACGAACTGTTCGCGCTGGCGCAACGTCAGGGCGCACCGCTCGGCTTCGAAGCATCGGTGGCCGGCGGCATTCCCATCATCAACGTGCTGCGCGCCGGGCTCGCCGCGAACGACATCGGCTGGATCGCAGGCATCGTCAACGGCACCTGCAACTACATCCTCACGCAGATGGCCGTGGCGGGGCAGGGCTTTGCCGATGCCCTCGCCGACGCCCAGCGCCTGGGCTATGCGGAGGCCGATCCCACGTTCGATGTGGAAGGCATCGACGCCGCCCAGAAGCTCGCCATCCTCGCCGCCTTGGCCTTCGATACGGGCATCGACATCGACGGAGTTCATGCCGAAGGCATCCGTGGCGTGGACAGCGAGGACATCGCCTATGCCGACGAGCTCGGCTTTACGATCCGCCATTTGGGGCTCGCCCGCGTTGCCGACGGTGGGCTTGAGGCGCGGGTGCATCCGGCGCTGGTGCCAAACGACGTGCTGCTCGCCAAGGTGGACGACGTGATGAATGCCGTGATGGTGCATGGCAGCGCGGTCGGCGGCACGCTGCACGTGGGACCGGGCGCCGGCGGGATGGCGACGGCATCTGCCGTCGTGGCAGACCTCATCGAGGTGGCGCGCGGAACGCTGCCGATACCGAAGCCGGCATCGCGTCGGCTCCCCGCCGTTGGCATTCGGGCCGTGCGCTGCCCCTGGTATCTGAAGATCCCGGCGGTGGACCAGCCCGGTGTTTTCGCGCATGTGGCGGAGGTGTTGGGCGAGCATGGCATCTCCATCGAAGGGGTGATCCAGCGCCCGCAGGACATCCATCCAGGCGAAGCGCCGTGGGTGCCCATCGTCATTCTCACCGACGAGGTGGCGCAGGACGTGATCGATGACACGGTCAAGGCGATCGAACGAGTGGAAGGCGTAACCGCCGGCGTCACGCACTTCCGGGTGGTGCACCCAGACGCCTTGGGTGTGCAAGGCGACGCATGACGTCGCTTGCGGCACCCGTTTCGGACGTCCCTGGCCCGAAAGCGAACCGGCGCACAGCGAGAGCGAAGCGCCGCGGCGCCTTTGGGGCGTGACAGACCAAGTGTCGTTCGCCGCGGGGGCCCGTGCGCGCAGCATTCGCGTGCGGGACGTGCCGGCCGAGCCCCCGGCGCTTGGCCTGCCAGCGTTTCTGACGCGCACTCTGGCCAGCAGGGGCGTGGCGGAGCGCGGTGACCTGAACCTGTCCTTGAGTGACCTGCATCCGCCGAGTACGCTGCCGGGAATCGACCAAGCGGTTGCCCGCCTCGAAAACGCCCTCGTAGGCAACGAACGAATCCTCATCGTCGGCGATTTCGATGCCGATGGCGCCACTGCCTCCGCCCTGTGCGTTTCGGCCCTCTACGCATTCGGCGCGACCGAAGTGGACTACCTCGTGCCAAACCGATTCGAGTACGGCTATGGCCTGACACCGGAGTTGGTGCGCGTGGCGCTCACGCGCAACCCGAAGGTGATCGTGACGGTGGACAACGGCGTTGCCAGCATCGAAGGCGTAAGGCTGGCACGGGACCAAGGCATCGACGTGATCGTCACCGATCACCATCTGCAGGGCGACGAACTGCCGGCGGCCCACGCCATCGTCAACCCGAACCTGACTGGCAGCGAGTTCCCAAGCCACGCCCTTGCCGGCGTGGGAGTCGCCTGGTACGTGATGGCGGCGTTGCGCGCTCGGCTCGTGGCAGCCGGACACTTCGAGGAACGATCCTTGCCGGTGCCGAACATGGCCGGGTGGCTCGATCTCGTGGCGCTCGGCACGGTGGCGGACGTAGTGCCGCTCGATCGCAACAACCGCATCCTCGTTCACCAAGGCATTCGACGAATGCGCGCGGGGCGCTCGCGCGTTGGCATCCGCGCCTTGGTGCAGGCCTCTCGCCGCTCGCTCGCTCGCCTGAGTGCGCAGGACCTCGGTTTTGCGGTGGCGCCCCGCCTGAACGCCGCCGGTCGCTTAGACGACATGAGCACCGGCATCGCTTGCCTACTCACCGGCGACGAGGTGCGCGCCCGTGAACTGGCGGGACGTCTCGACGCGCTGAACCGCGAACGCCGTACCATCGAGGCGGACATGAACGAGGGCGCGCAGTTGCTCATTGAGGAGCAATCAGAGGGCGGAGCCTCGATCTGCGTCTATCACGAAAGCTGGCACCAAGGCGTCGTCGGCATCGTCGCCGGTCGCATGCGAGAGCGCTACCACCGCCCAGTGATCGCCTTTGCTGACGCCGGCGGTTCCACACCGGATGAGATCAAGGGCTCCGCCCGCTCCATCCCGGGCCTGCACATCCGCGATGCCATCGCCGACGTGGATGCCCGCTTCCCGGGCCTCGTAGGCAGGTTTGGTGGCCATGCGATGGCGGCCGGTCTGTCGTTGCATCGCATCCAGCTCGAGCGCTTCCGCAACGCCTTCGAGCATGCGGTGGCGGCGCGGGTGACCGAACGCGACTTGGCCGGCGACATCTTCACCGACGGCGAATTGCAGCCGACGGACCTTGATCTCGAGAACGCCCGCCTGATCGAGCGCCATGGCCCTTGGGGCCAGGCCTTCGAAGAGCCCACCTTCCATGGCGATTTCGACATCGTTGCCCAGCGCGTGGTGGGCACTTCCCACCTGAAACTCGTGCTCAAGGCGGGCGATCGAGTGGTGGACGCCATCGCCTTCAATCAGGACCGCGTCAGGTCCCGCCGCGTCCGCGCCATCTATCGCCTCAGCATCAACGACTATCAGGACACGGAAACGCTGCAACTGGAAGTGGAGGCCTTGGCGCCATTGTCGGACGAAACCGGCGAAGCGTAGGGCGTACGAGTTGCAAAGAACCGTGCAAGCCTAGGAGTGGCGGTGCCAAGCGCGGTGCAAGTCAACGTGACACACCGCCTGGCAATGGGATGGAGGGAGCGATAGTGAAGTGGTCCGTTGGCGTGCTTGTCGTCGTCGTTGTCGTGGTTTTGGCCGGTTTGACTGGCAGGAAGTCGGTACATGCCGAGCGGATCGTTGCCGGCTCGCCCGAGGCGGTCTGGGCGGTGCTGACGGACACCGCGAACTATGGTGAGTGGAATCCGATCTTCGTTCGCGCTGCGGGGCGCTATGAGGAGGAGGGCACCATGCACTATCAGATGAAGACAGCCGATGGGGGCACGACGGAAGTGGATGCACGGGTCCGCCGGGTCATCGACGAGCGGGAGATCAATCAGTTCGGCGGGATGCAAGGGGTGCTTACGTTCAATCACACTTGGCGACTTGAGCCAACGGCGGGCGGCACGCGGGTTACGCAACACGAAGAGTACCGTGGCATCGGCGTGTGGTTCTGGAACCCCGCGTGGGTGGAGGACGTATACGAAGAAGCGCTCGTGGCGTTGGAGGATCGGGTGCGAGGGCTTGCCCAAGGGGAGCGATAGACGTTACGTGATCAGCGCAACTCGGAGGTTCATCCCGCCGACCACGTCGAATCGCTGACGTGGGAGGAACATGGATGGGGGTCGTAGGGCACGGGTCAACCCCCTTCTTCTACGACAAATACGCCTATAGTCATTGGGTTGCACGATCTGTGAGCTCGCGCCCCGGCGCTCAATCCGCGTTGAGCGTGTTTGACACCGCCTTCGCGTCGAAGGGCCAGTCGTGCTCGGCGCTGCCGACGATGAGCACCGGGACGCGGTGCGCGTAGCGGTCGAAGGTTGCGTCGTCTTCGGTGACTTCGATCGTGACGAGGGTGTGGCCGGCGGCGTCTGGCATACTCGCGAGCCAAGCGAGCGCCTCATCGCACAGGGTGCAGGAGGCCGTCACCACCAGTTGCAGTTGCGGGCGGTTCATTGTCGGAAAGATCCCTCTTCGCCGCCACGCGGCTCGCGTCGGGTGACGTAGATTACCCGCTGCCGACCGCTGGCGAGGCGAAATGGCAACCGTCTGCATCCGGCACCACCACGGCAGTTCGGGTGGCCTTGCCGGCGGTGCCGGCCGGACACCTGATCGCTGCCAGTTTCGCGAGTCCTGACACCGACGCACCGTTCCGCTTCGTGCTCAAGGTGCCGGAAGCCGTGGCGGCGACGGGCCATTTCGGCATGGTCGCCGGCCCAGATGCAGCGCTCGGCTGCGACGCGGTCGATGTGCTGGTGGACTGCTTCGTCAGTCGTCGCGCTCTCGCCGCCGGGGCGCTGGTCGTTGAAGTGGATTCGCCAGCGCCTCCGCGCACTTACCTCCTGAATGTGGTGGTTCGGCCGGTGCAGACGATGCCGCATGGAACGCCAGGCGAGGTCGCGCCCATGGCCCTGCCAGCCTTGAGCCAGACTAGCCTCCACGAGAGCGTTCGCGGCGGCGCCTGCTCCCCGACCTGCGTAGCCATGGTGGTTCGCTCCCGCGTAGCCGATGTGAGCCACGAGGCCATCGCCGCCACCACCGCGCACTGGCCCAGTCGGATGCTTGGGGTCTGGCCGCAGAACCTCTGGGCCGCGGCGCGACACGGCGTCGTTGGTGGCATCGAGCTGCTGCACGACTGGCAACCCATCGGCAGCGTGCTGGAAGCAGGTTCTCCCGTCGTTGCCAGCATCCGCTTCGAGGCCGGGGAACTTGCGGGGGCACCACTGCAACGCACGTCGGGGCATCTCGTTGTGTTGCGCGGCATCCGTCGTGGCCAGGTGCTTGTGCTGGATCCTGCTGCGCCCGATGGAAGCGTCGAACGGCGCTACGACGCGTGCGAGTTCGCCAATGCGTGGCTGCGCTACCGCGGCGCTGCTTACGTCTTTGCCGGTGGCCGGCTATCGTAGGGGCCGTGAAGTATCTGATTCGCTTTCTGTTGCTCATGCTCGGTGTCGCGCTGACGACTCTGGGGCTCGTGTATTGGCAGTCGCGTGGGTTTTCGTTGGATGGAATGCTCCTGTTCGACAACGGCTGGCGCCCGCATCCCATCCATATCCTGGCGCTCGGCATCAGCTTGATTCCGCCGTCGCTGTGGGAAATCTTCGTGCTGGAGGCAGCCGCCGCCAAGGCGGCCCGCGAGCGCACCGATGCCGCGCTCCCGCCACGAGAACCGCTCGGCGATGGCTGACGAGACTCGGGAAGGGCGGGTGTACATCCGATCGGTGGTAGGCGCCGACCGGCGCGAAGTGCTTGCGCTCGCACGCGAGAGTCGCGAGGCCCATCACCCGTGGATCGCGCCACCGCTCACCGCGCACATGTTCCGCCAGTATCTGCGCCGCATAGAGCGTGGCGACCACGAGGGCTTTGCCGTGTGCATCAAGGCAACCGACGAGATCGCTGGCATCATCAACATCAACAATGTCGTGCGGGGATCGTTCCTGTCCGCCTCGCTTGGCTATTACCTCGGTAGCCGCTTCGTCGGCAACGGCTACATGGTCGAAGCGCTCACACTGGTGAAGCAGCACGCCTTCCGACGCCTGGGCCTGCACCGCATCGAGGCAAACATCCAACCCGACAACATCCGTTCGCTCAATCTGGTGAAGCGTTGCGGATTCGTCCGCGAAGGGCTTTCGCCGGCGTATCTGTTCATCAATGGGGCGTGGCGCGACCACGAGCGCTGGGCGGCCGTTGACGATCGCGACACCTTGAGCCGCACGGACACGTGGCGGTGACTTCCGAGTCCTCCGGTCGGGGCGCAACGGATGCGCCAGAGCGGCTGCCGTTCGGAACCTGGCCGTCCCCAGTCGATGCGGAGTTCGCAAGCGTAGGCGAACTGCGTCTCGGCGAAGTCCGGGCGGACGGCAGCGATCTGTATTGGATCGAAGGCCGTCCCGACGAGGCAGGACGCTCGACCCTGATGCGCGGCCGGCATGGAGAGACCGAGGAACTGACGCCAGCGCCGTTCAATCCGCGCAGCAGAGTTCATGAGTACGGTGGCGGCGCGTTCTGCGTGGCGCCCGGCGTTGACAACGATGCGGGTCGCGTCTTCTTCGTTCATTTTGCCGACCAGAATCTCTACGAGGTAACGCGCGGCGACGAACCGCGGCGCGTCACCAACGGCGACAGCGGCGAGCGCTTCGGCGACCTGCAATGGGACGGCGCTCGTGTGCTGGCAGTGCGGGAACTACATCCGGCGAGCCCCGACGAGGGCGCCGAAGCGCTGAACCAACTCGTCCAGATCGATGTTGACAGTGGTGCGGTCACGGTGCTGCACACGGGTCACGACTTCTATGCCAGCCCGCGTCAGTCCGGCCACGGGCGGCTCGCGTTCCTCGCCTGGGATCACCCGAACATGCCGTGGGATGGCACGCAGCTCTTCGTCGCCGACCACACGCCCGGTGGTGCCCTCACGAACGTCACCACGGTCGCCGGCGGCGTTAGCGAGTCCATCGTGCAGCCCGAGTGGGACGGCGATAGTCTCGTCTTTGCCTCGGACGCCGATGGCTACTGGAACCTTTTCGCCTGGGACGAGACCGGCATCGCCCAAATCCTCCGTGACGACGCGGAGTACGCCGGCCCCGCGTGGGGCCTCGGCAGCCATTGGTATGTCGTGGCGGCACCGGGATTGCTGGTGGCCCGACGCGTGGAGAATGGCCGCCAAAGCCTCGTCATCGTCGATCGCGAGCGCGGGTTCGCGAGCCCGGTGGACGCGCCGTATGACTCCTTTGGCGGTCTCGCCCGGGCCCGTGGCGGCGTCGCTTGCGTCGGCGGTCGCGCCAATGCTCCGAGCGAACTCGGCATCATCGACATCGCGACCGGAACAGTCGTGGTAGTTGCCGGCGGCGGCAGGCTTCCAGTATCGGAGGGGGTCGTCTCTGCCGCCGAGCGCATCACCTTCCCGACCACGCTCGGCGACTGCCACGCCTGGTTCCACCCACCGCGCAACGGCAGCTTGCAAGGCCCACCCGGCGAGCGCCCGCCGCTGTTGGTGATCACCCACGGCGGCCCCACCGGCAGCGCCTCGCCGGACCTCTCCTGGCGCACGCAGTACTACACCTCGCGGGGCTGGGCGGTGGCGAACGTGGACTACGGCGGCAGCACCGGCTACGGCCGCGCCTATCGGCAGCGCCTCGAAGGCGGCTGGGGCGTTGTGGACGTGGACGATTGCGTCGCCTGCGTGCGCCACCTCGCTGCCCATGGACACATCGATCCGGCCCGAACTGCCATTCGAGGTGGTAGCGCCGGCGGCTACACGACCCTCGCCGCCCTCGCCTTCGCCGACACCTTCCGCGCCGGTGCGAGCCACTATGGAATCGGCGACCTCAAGGCCCTCGCCAGCGACACGCACAAGTTCGAGTCACGCTATGTCGATCGCTTGGTGGCGTCGGATGACATCGAACGACGCTCGCCCATCCGCCACGCAGACCGGATCGACTGCCCGGTGATTTTCTTTCAGGGCACCGAAGACCGCATCGTGCCACCCAACCAGACCGAAAGCATGCGCGCCGCCCTCGCCGAACGCGGCGTGCCTGTGGCATGTCTCCTGTTCGAAGGGGAAGGGCATGGATTCCGCCGTGCCGAGAACATTCGCGCCGCGGTCACGATGGAATACGCCTTCTTCGCCCGCGTGTTCGGCTTTGTCCCGCCAGACGACGCGCCGACCTTCGAGATCGAGAACTTGCAAGGCGCCTCACGCTCGGGCGCCACCCCATCAGAGGGGCAGCGGCCATGAGAGTCGCCGTGCTCGCCGGCGGCAGGTCGGCCGAAGCGGAAGTCTCAAGGTCGTCCGCGACGCAAGTCGCCGCCGCGCTCGAGGGCCTGTCTTTCGACGTCGAGATGATCGAACTCGACAGTGGCTGCGTGGACGCGTTGCGCGCCTTCGCTCCGGACGTGGTGTTCCCGGTGCTGCACGGGCCACCCGGAGAGGACGGCACGGTGCAGGGAATGCTCGCCATTTTGGGTTTTCCCTATGTCGGCAGCGACGTCCGCGGGGCGGCGGCATCGATGGACAAACACATCGCCAAGGCGGTGTTCCGCGACGCTGGACTTCCGCTTGCGGAGGACCTCACGCTGCCGGCCCGCATCGATGTGCAAGTTGGTGCGGAGCTGGTGCGCCAGCGCCTGCCTGGCCCAGTCGTGATCAAGCCGCGTAGCCTGGGCTCGGGACTCGGCGTGACGCTGCTGCCGGATGGCGGCGACGTTGCGGACGCCTTGCGCACGGCGCTTTCGTTCGGGGATGGTGTCGTCGTGGAACGGTTCGTCACGGGCCGGGAAATCACCGTGGGCGTGCTGGACCTGCACGGCGAACCCCCTTCGGCGCTGCCGGTGGTGGAGATCATCGTCGGCGAGGGCGAATGGTACGACTACACCAATCGCTACACCCCCGGTCGCAGCGAACACATCATCCCGGCACAGGTGGCTGACGACGTTGCCTCTGGGCTGAAGGGCGTTGCCATGGCGGCGCACAGCGCACTGTGCCTGCGCGACCTCTCCCGCGCCGATTTCATCCTCGGGGACGACGGCGACTTCGTGCTGCTCGAAGTGAACGCCCTCCCCGGCATGACCCCCACCAGCCTCTATCCCGACGCCTGCCGCGCCGCCGGCATCGAATTCGCCACGCTAACCGCCCGCCTCGTCCAAAGCGCGGCGCAACGGGGCTCAAGCTGACCTCATGGCCGTAATCCAAAGCCGAATCAAGCCCGGCGAGCCGTCGTTCGAAGCCAACCGCGAGCACCACCGTGGATTGGCGGAAGAGCTGCGCGCGGTGGCGGAGCAAGTGGCGCTCGGCGGCGACGAGCGCTCGCGTGAACGCCATGTGGCGCGGGGCAAGTTGCTGCCGCGAGACCGCGTAGCTGGGCTTTTGGACCAGGGTGCGCCGTTTCTGGAGCTGGGGCAGTTCGCGGCGCAGGGTCTGTACGACGACGATGTTCCTGCCGGTGGCATCATCACCGGCATCGGTCGTGTCAGCGGTCACGAATGCGTCGTGGTTGCCAACGACGCTACCGTCAAGGGCGGAACCTACTATCCGATCACGGTGAAGAAACACCTGCGGGCGCAGGAGGTCGCGCTCGAGAACCATCTGCCTTGCGTCTATCTGGTGGACTCTGGTGGCGCGTTCCTGCCCTTGCAGGCGGAGGTGTTTCCCGATCGCGACCACTTCGGTCGCATCTTCTACAACCAGGCCAATATGTCGGCGCGGGGCATTCCGCAGATTGCCGTGGTGATGGGCTCCTGCACTGCGGGAGGCGCCTACGTTCCGGCGATGTGCGACCAGGCGATCATCGTCCAGGGCCAGGGGACGATCTTCCTCGGCGGTCCACCGCTCGTGAAGGCGGCCACAGGCGAGGAAGTGGATGCCGAAAGTCTTGGCGGCGGTGACGTGCATTCCCGCCGTTCCGGGGTGACCGACTATCTGGCGGCGGATGACGAGCACGCGCTGGCGCTGGCGCGGGAAGCTGTTGCCGCAAGCCACCTGCGCCATCGCAGCACGCTCGCTACGCAGCCGGTGCGGGAGCCCGCCTACCCGACCGAAGAGCTCTATGGAGTCCTGCCCGTCGATACGCGCACCCCCTACGACGTGCGCGAGGTCATCGCCCGGATCGTGGACGGCTCCGACTTCCACGAGTTCAAGGCGCTCTACGGCGACACGCTGGTGTGCGGCTTCGCCCACATCCAGGGAATGCCCGTCGCCGTCGTTGCCAACAACGGCATCCTGTTCTCGGAATCCGCGCTTAAGGGGGCGCACTTCATCCAGCTTGCAGACCGGCGCGGCGTGCCGCTCGTGTTCCTGCAGAACATCACCGGCTTCATGGTGGGCCGGCGTTACGAGAACCTCGGCATCGCCAAGGACGGCGCCAAGATGGTGACCGCCGTTGCTTGCGCCCGGGTGCCGAAGTTCACGGTGGTGATCGGCGGTTCCTTCGGCGCCGGCAACTACGCCATGTGCGGCCGCGCATACGGTGCGCGAATGCTGTGGACATGGCCGAACGCGCGCATCTCCGTCATGGGCGGCGAGCAGGCGGCGCATGTCCTTGCCACCGTTCGAGGCGACGGCATGGCGGCGCGGGGAATCGAATGGCCCGATGAGGAGCGCGACGCGTTCATGGACGGCATCCGACAGCAGTATGAGACGGAAGGCCATCCCCTGTTCGCTTCGGCGCGGCTCTGGGACGATGGCGTGATCGACCCGGTGGATACGCGCCGGGTGCTCGGCTTGGCCCTGGCCGTGGCCGGCCGGGAACCGCTGACCGAGGATGCCCGCTTCGGCATCTTCCGGATGTAGCGAGATGTTTCGGACGCTGTTGGTCGCAAACCGGGGCGAAATCGCCTGCCGCGTGATTCGCACCGCAAGGCGCATGGGCCTCGTCACCGTGGCCGTGTATTCCGAGGCGGACGCCGACGCCCCCCATGTGCGGCAGGCGCACCGAGCCGTTTGCATCGGTGCATCGCCAGCCACCGACAGCTACCTCAACATCGAGGCACTGCTGGCGGCGGCCGCGAAGACGGACGCCGATGCGATCCACCCCGGCTACGGTTTCCTCTCCGAGAACGCGGATTTCGCCGCCGCCTGCGAGGGTGCCGGCAGGATTTTCGTGGGCCCCAGCCCGGCAGCGATCCGCGCCATGGGGTCGAAGATCGAGGCCAAGAACCGCGTTGCCGCGGCCGGAACGCCGGTGGTGCCGGGCTACCAGGGCGAGGACACCTCGCCCGCCACTTTGCGCGCCGAAGCGGCGCGCATTGGATTTCCCTTGCTGGTCAAGGCCTCCGCCGGGGGCGGCGGCAAGGGCATGCGGCTGGCCCGGAACGAAGACGACCTCGAAGGCGCCGCGGCGGCGGCGCGACGGGAAGCCCTGTCGGCTTTCGGCGACGACGCCGTGCTGCTCGAACGCTATCTCACCGCACCCAAGCACATCGAAGTGCAGCTCCTGGCGGACCACCACGGCAACACGCTGCACTTGTTCGAACGCGACTGCTCGGTGCAGCGGCGCCACCAAAAGGTGATCGAGGAAGCACCTGCGCCAACGGTGACCGACGAGTTGCGCCAGGCGATGGGTGCCGCCGCGATTCGCGCCGCAAGGGCCATCGACTATCGCGGTGCCGGCACGGTGGAGTTCATTGCGGAGGGCGGCGAGTTCCACTTCATGGAAATGAACACCCGGCTGCAAGTGGAGCATCCGGTGACGGAGATGGTGGTGCGCGTTTGCCAGGAAGGCAGTGAGGCGCCCCTCGATCTCGTCGAGTGGCAGCTTCGCGTCGCCGCTGGCGAGGCGCTGCCGTTTACGCAGGAGGAGCTTGCCATACGCGGCCACGCCGTGGAGGCGAGGGTGTATGCGGAGAGTCCAAGGCGACGGTTTCTGCCGTCGTCGGGGCAGCTTGCGCGGGTGGCGTTCGCCGCCGGCGACGGCGTGCGGGTCGATGCCGGCGTCGAGACCGGCACCGACGTGCCCGTGCATTACGACCCGATGCTGGCGAAAGTGATCGCCCATGGCAGCGATCGGGCGCAGGCGATCGAACGGCTGGGCCAAGCCCTGGCCGGCAGCGAGCTGGCCGGTGTCGAGCACAACATCGCCTATCTCCTTCGGGTGCTGGCACATGTCGACTTTCGTGGCGGCGATTACACGACTGGGCTCGCCGAGGCTCACGCCGCCGACCTGACTCCGCCCGCAAGTCCCTTCGCGCCAGTGATCGCAGCCATCGCCCGGCTCGGTGTCGGGGACGGCGGCCCGTGGGCGACGACAGACGCGTTTCGCCTCAACCTTCCGCGCGAGGTGTCCTTCTGGGTGCGGCAAGGGCGGGATCGGGTCGAGGTCTCGCTCTGCCTTGCGGCTGCCGGCGGCATCGAGGCAACGCTGAGCCCCGCCAAGGGCGAACCGCAAACATGGCTGCTCGACTCCATCGACGTTGCTGGCGACGTTTTCCGGGGGCGCGTGCAGTACGAAGATGGCACGACTCAAAGGCTCGCCGCCCGTCTCCTGCGTCGCGGTGAGGACATCTTCGTCACGCAGTCCGGCGACACGGAACGCATCGCCTTCCCAAGCAAGGACCCGGGCACCTTCGGTACGGTCGGTGATCCTGGTGGCCGTATCGTCGCCCCAATGCCGGGGCAGATCGCGACAGTCGCCGTCGCGTCAGGCGACCGTGTGAAAGCCGATCAACCCCTCGTGACGCTGGAAGCCATGAAGATGGAGCACAGCATCCGCGCGCCAGCCGCGGGGGTCGTCAAGGAAATCCTCTGCAAACCGGGCGACCGAGTCGAGGACGGCGCGGAACTCATCGTGCTCGAATCCTGACCGCCACAAGGCAGGGCAGGGCGACCGCGTAGCATCCGTTCGCCCCACGATACGGGACGCATGCGTCGCCCGTGATCGGTTGCCGGAACGTCAGGCGGCGGCGCTTGCCTGGGTGATTAGGACGATGGTGCCGTCTTCCTTCTCGATCCAGGCGAAGACATTCTCGCGGCCGTTTGCCTGGCCGCTGGTGACGCCGCGCATGCGGATGACGTCCCCCGGCCAGCAGGGGTTGGTGAACTTCACGTCCATGCTGCCGCTTCGGAACCAGCGCTCGCCGAAATAGCCGTCCAGGAGGTGGCCGATGTACGCCATCGTCATGCGACCGCCCACCACCACGTCGCGAAAGCCGAGTTCCTTCGACGCGGCGAGGTCGGTGTGATAGTTCTTGCTGCCGTGGAAATACTGGCCACACATCTCCAGCGTGATCGCGCGCTCGAAGCCCGGGATTTCGTCGCCCTCCGGCACCACGAACTTGCGCGCTCCGGCCTTCTGATCCGGCTTGCGGAAAGCCACTTCGTCCACGGGGGCGTCGAGCAGGAACGACTGATGGTGGTTGGCGCTCAGCACCTCGTCGCCAGTGGCGTCCACCACGGTGAAGGCCGTGTTGACGACGGTGCGGTCGCGCTTGCGGTAGATGTCCTCGATGTGGCCGCGAGTGGTGTATTCGCCGCCAGCGGTGAGCGGTCGCGCAAAGCTCCATTGCTGACGCATCCAGAGATGGCCCTTCTGCTGGCTGTAGGCCGTCTCGCCGAAATAGTTGTCGGCATCGGTGGCGATCATCGACGGCACCGGCGTCGCGCCGGAATCGAAGCTGCCGCGGTCGAGTTCGAGGCCCTCGAAATAGTCGTCGATTAGGCCTGGGCGGACGACGAAGCCCTTCTCCGGCAGTTCCTTCCCGACCCACGGTTCGGCTGTTGCGTTCAATTTCCGCTCCCCTTCAATCGCTGTTCGCCTAGCACACCCGCCGATACTACCAGCGAACTGCCAACGCGCCGGTTGGGACGCGCGCTCAACGCGCGGTCAGATGATCGACACCGGCGATACCCAAAGGGCGCGGATGGCCTTGCCGTCCATAAGCTCCTGCTCGATGGACGCCACCTTGGCGAATGCCTCTGAGCCGAAGAAGGCGCCACCGGCAGCGGGATCGGCGAACCACAAGCTCGCGGTGCCATCGAAGCGCAGCTGGCGACCGTCGCGGTAGGCGCTGGCGCGGGCGTGATCCTGCTCGTAGCGCACTGGTGCGCCGGCGTAGCCGGCGAGAGACGCCAACGCTCCGCCCACGTCTTCGAGCCAGGCCCTATGGAACTCATCTGGTGCCACAGACGCCTGACGACGCACCAACACCAGAAGCTTGGCCCCTTCCTCCGCGCCGTCGATCACCACGGTGGGTTCCACCACCAGCGTGCCCATGCTGTCCGTGTCGAGGAAGTTGGGCTCGTCGGCGCGGATGCGGTCGAGCTCGGTGCGCCCCACATTGGCGCGCATGGCGTCGATGTCGTCGAACCAAACCTCGGCGATGCCGTCCACCACGTCGCTTTCCCCGGTAACGTGGTTCTGCACATAGCGCCTGATGCCCGGCAACGTGCTGACGATTGCCGCGTGGCGTGTGCGCCAGTGCTCGGCGAACGCTTGCCGCGACAGGTCCGTCCGTTTTCGGAACCAAGTGATTTGCTTCAGCATCCCTTCGCCTCCGTGACTCCGGCGCGATGCAAAGATAGCGCAATCGGGCTGCGACGCGTTGACGTCGCGCCCCGGCGCCGAAAACTCCGAAGTCGCTCTTTGTTCGCGGGCTTACGTTCCGGTTTCTTGTATGTGCGGTGTCCAGGCGGGAGTCCAGCCGCCCGGGGTTGACTCCGATGCCGCCAGGGCCAGGTTCGGCACGGCAACCAGCGTGTCGCCGTCATACAGGAGCGGCCATGCAGAACGCTGCCAAGGCGGCACCCGGTTCTGCTGGAACAAGGTCTTGACCGTGCGCGTGCCGGCTGCGGTGTGCAGCTTCTCGCCGCCGCTTCGGGCGCGCACGTTCAGCGTTTTGCCGGCCGCAATGCCTTGGCTCGCGCGCCGCCACGACAACTCGCCAGCCGGGAGCATGAGCACGGTTGGGGGGATTGCCTGCATCTCGGCCGGCGGCAGCCCGGCTTCGTCCCGAACAAGCCGCCAGACCCCCTGATGGCGTCGCGCTGAGATTCCTGGCGCAACACGAACAACGGGATTGCGGTCTGGGGCAGCCAATCCTTGGCGGCGAATCTCGGCGACGGTGCGGTGCGCCAGCGGCATTCCGGCCCGTTCAAGCCAAGCACGGACTTCGTGCCCCTCTGCCGTTGCTGACAGCATTTCGATTGGTTCCGAGACCTCACGAGGGGCGGCGAGATCCATGAATGCTGCCGGAAAGCGTTCTTGCACCAGCGGCATGAGGCGGTGGCGGATGAAGTTGCGGTCCAGGGCAAGGTCGGCGTTCGATGGATCATCCACCCAACGCAGACCAAAGCGCTTCGCGTAGCCGGCAATGGACGCTCGACGCACTTGCAGGAGCGGCCGCACCAACCGCCCCGCAGCCAGCGCCCGGGTTGCCGGCATCCCGCCTGGGTGCCGACCGGTGAGGAACTGCCAAAGGCGCGTCTCGGCTTGGTCGTCGGCGTGATGCGCTACCGCGACCGCATCCCCCGGTGCCATGACCGAAGCAATGGCTGCGTAGCGCGCCTTGCGCAGCCGGGCTTCCAGATTGCCCGTCGGTTCCGGCGAAATCTCGATGGCGCGAAACGCCACCCCAAGCTCGCGAGCGACCCCGCCGCAATGCCGCACCCAGGCGCGTGACTCATCCGCCACAGCGTGGTTCACGTGCAGCGCTGCCACCCGTGGCCATGCCGAGAGCGCGTGCAGGAGCACGGTCGAGTCCATGCCGCCGCTGAAGGCTACCCACAGCCGCGCGTCTGCGTTGGCGGTGCGATACGGCGCGAGATGCTCGGATGCCGCGATGGCCCCGCCTACGGCGTCAGGGTCGGCATCCATCGTCGCCATGTCGCTAGCGTTCAGCGCTTTCGCTACGCTGGGAAGTCGAGCGTGACCGCTGCCTCGCCAAAGGCCGAGCGCAGTGCCGTCAGCACTTCGTCGCTCGCATCCACGCGCCAGGCGTCACCGAGGGCGATGCGCGCCGCCGCATGGTTGCCCCGATACTCCACCACCAACGGGCAGCCGTTGGCACTCAGGTGCGCGCCGATGGACGTTTTGAGCGCGGTTGCCGGTTCGGCGCCGGATGCGCCAGCGTCACCATCGAGCCTGATGCAGATGCCGCGTGCGTGCCGGCGCCGCGCTTCCTCCATGGTCTCGATGGTGGAAGCGCGAAGCTTGTTGCTGCCGTTGCGGTCGTCGACGAGCACCTCGCCCTCGAACACCAACACCGCATCCTTGGCGAGCTTCTGCCGATGGTCGCGCATCAGGTCGCCGAACACGCTCACTTCGAGCCGGCCGCTGCGGTCGTCCAACACCACGAACGACATCATGTCGCCGCGGCGACTGCGCCGGGTGCGTTGCGACACCACGAGCCCGGCAACGCGCCGGATCGTACCCCGATTCGGTGTCAGGGAAGCGATGTTGTCCGGACAGAAGGCGCGAATTTCGTCGAGATAAGCCTCGATGGGATGGCCTGTAAGGAACAGGCCCAGCGCCTCCTTTTCGCCGTCGAGCCGCTCGCGCCAACTAAGCGGGGCAACCGGAGGTCGGTCCGGATGTCGGGGCGTTGCCTCAACGCCGCCAAACAGATCCTGCATCCCCGCCGAGGCGCTGTGCGCCGCCTGTTCCGCCCCCTGCATGGTGGTGGGCAAATCGTCGAGCAAGCGCGCGCGCACCATGTCGCGGTCTTCGTCCTCGGTGCCGAAACTGTCCATGGCACCTGCCCGGATCAACGCCTCGACCACCCGCTTGTTCGCCTTTTTCGAGTCCACGCGGCGGCAAAAATCGCCAAGGTCAGAGAACGGACCGCCCGTCTCGATTTCGGCGCGGATGCTCTCGACGGCTCCTTCGCCCACGCCGCGAACCGCACCAAGCCCGTAGAGGATGGCGTTGCTTCCCCTGCCATGGCCGTGGCGGTGTCGAACGGCGCCAAATCGATAGGCGCTCTCGTTGAGGTCAGGCGGGCGCACCTCAAGCCCCATGCGGTGCGCTTCGTCCACAAGCGCCACAACCTTGTCGGTGACGTGCATGTCGGCGGAGAGCACCGCCGACATGAAGTGCGCCGGATAGTGCGCTTTCAGCCACGCCGTCTGATAGGTGAGGAGCGCATAGCCGGCGGAATGCGCCTTGTTGAATGCATAGCCGGCGAATTTCTCCATCTGATCGAAGATGCCCCGGGCGATCCTTTCGTCCACGTCCTGTTTGCGGGCGCCCTCCAGGAAGTCGTCGCGCATCTTCTCCATCTCTTCGGGCTTTTTCTTGCCCATCGCGCGGCGCAACAGGTCCGCCTGACCGAGCGAGAAACCTGCCAGTTCCTGCGCTCCGCTCATCACCTGTTCCTGATAGAGCATCACGCCATAGGTGGTCTCCAGCACTTTCGCGAGGCTTGCATGCGGATAGGTCACCGGCGCCCGACCGTGCTTGCGGTCCACGTATTGATCCACGGCGCCGGATTGCAGCGGCCCGGGTCGATACAGCGCCACCAGCGCCGTGATGTCGTCGATGGAGTCGGGCTGCAGGCGGCGGATCAAGTCCTTCATGCCGGTGGATTCGAGCTGGAAGATGGCGGTGGTCTCGGCCGTCTTCAGGAATGCATAGGTGTCCGGGTCGTCGAGCGGCAGGTTTTGCACGTCGATGCGCCCCTCGCCGAGTGCCACACGCTCCTCGTTGATGGCGGCCGCAGCCCAATCGATGATGGTCAGGGTCTTAAGGCCCAGGAAGTCGAACTTGACGAGGCCCGCCTGCTCGACGTCGTAGAGATCGAACTGCGATACCACGCCGCTGCCGGCCTCGTCGGCATAGAGCGGCACGAACTCGGTGAGCGCCCGCGGTGCGATCACCACGCCGCCGGCGTGCTTGCCGACGTTACGGACGATGCCTTCGAGCTTTTCGGCCATCTCCATGATTTCCGCCACTTCGTCGTTCCCGGCGATGAAGTCGCGCAGTTCCTCTTCCTGCTCGATGGCCTTGGCGAGGGTCATACCCACCTCGAACGGAATCATCTTCGAGAGCCGGTCGGCGAGACCAAACGGCTTGCCCTGCACGCGCGCCACGTCGCGCACGACGGCGCGGGCGGCCATGGTGCCGAAGGTGGCGATCTGGCTCACCGACTCGCGGCCATAGAGCTCCGCCACATGGGCGATCACCTGGTCGCGCTTCTCCATGCAGAAGTCGATGTCGAAGTCCGGCATGGATACTCGTTCCGGATTCAGCAGCCGCTCGAACAGGAGGTCGTGCTCGAGGGGATCGAGGTCGGTGATGCCGAGGCTGTACGCGACCAGCGAGGCGGCGCCGGAGCCGCGTCCCGGGCCAACGGGCACTTCGTTCTGCTTTGCCCAGTTGACGAATTCCTGGACGATGAGGAAATAGCCGGCGAACCCCATGCGCTTGATGACGTCGAGCTCGTAGTCAAGACGCGCCTCGTAGTCCGCATCGGACAGGTCCGTTCGGCGCGTGTTGCTGCGCGCCAGCAGTCCATCCCGTGCCCGCAGTTCGAGCAAGGTTTCGAGCGTCTGGCCATCGGGAACCGGGTACTTCGGCAGGAAGTACTCGCCGAGATGCACTTCGTGCGTGCAGCGGCGTGCGAGTTCGGCGGCATTGTCGATGGCTTCCGGCAGATCGGCGAATACGTCCGCCATCTCTGCGCCGCTGCGCAGGTATTGCTGCGGACTGTAGCGGCGCTCGCGGCGCGGGTCGTTTAGCACCCGACCGTCCTGAATGCACACTCGCGTCTCGTGCGCCTCGAAGTCTTCGGCGTTGAGGAAACGCACGTCGTTGCTGGCAACCAGCGGCACCTGCCAGCGCGCCGCGAACTCCGCCGCCCGCACCACGAACTCGTTCTCGCCGGTGCGGCCGGTGCGGACGACTTGCACATACACCCGGTCGCCGAAGCTCTCGCGCCATGCCGCCAGAATCTCGCCCGCCTCATCGGGGCGATCGTTGACGAGAGCGTGGCCCAGATCGCTGTCGGCACCGAGCAGCACCGCAAGCCCGGCGCCGCCACGCCTGAGCCGAGTAGCATCCACTGTGCCGTGCTCCGTATCGCGGTCGGCATAGGCGGACGACTCAAGCGCCAGCAGGTTGCCGTACCCCTCCCGATCTGCCACCAGCACGGAGCAGCGACGCAGTTCGTCCCCTTGCGCGAAGCGAAGATCGGCGCCGAGGATTGCTTTGACGCCAGCGTCCTGGCAGGCGGTCTGGAACTTGACGAGACCAAACAGGTGCAGGTCCGTGAGCGCCACGGCCGGCATGTTGAGTTCGGCTGCCCTCGCCGCGAGTTCCTTGACGCGGATCAACCCGTCGCTGACGGAGTACTCGCTGTGGACTGCCAGGTGCGCGAATTCCACCGCGACGGGCACGGCCGCATCGGCCACGCGCGACGCGTGCGGCAACTCAGCCGCCGGCGCGATTTCCTCTACGGCGACTTCCGCTTCGCTCATCCGAGCTCAAGCTGCTTGTCGCCGCCCCGTCCGCGCCGCACCGGCGCGAACGAACGACGATGGATGGGGGTGGGCCCGAGTCGCTTTAGGGCCCTGAGGTGAGCGGCGGTGGCATAGCCCTTGTGCTGCTCGAAGTCGTAGCCGGGGAAGCGTTCGGCGGCACGTCGCATCTCCTGGTCACGCGTCACCTTGGCCAGGATTGAGGCGGCGCCGATCATCGGCATGGTGGCGTCGCCGCGCACCACCGTCACCGCCGGACACGATAGATTCGGAGCCATGTTGCCGTCCACGTAGGCGACCGTCGGCGTCACGCCAAGCCCTGCCACGGCCCTTCGCATGGCCACGAGGGTGGCCCGGAGGATGTTGATGCGGTCGATTTCCTCGACATCGGCGCGGCCGATGGACCACGCGAGCGCCCGCTCGCGAATCTTGCCGGCGAGTTCCTCTCGCTCTGGCGCGGTGAGTTCCTTGGAGTCGCGGATGCCCTCGACCGGTCGCTCGGGATCGAGCACCACGGCAGCAGCCATGACGGGCCCCGCCAGCGGTCCGCGTCCTACCTCGTCCACCCCAGCCAGGACGCCCGGCACGGTGCCGAGAGGGTTTGCGTCGCCGCCCACGAGACTTGCCGAATGCAACATGATCGGGGCGACTATAGCAGTCACCGCGGCAAGCGAATGAGTCGGCCGCCCCTACATCTTGGGGGTCGGGCGGCTGTCTCCCCCAAGATATTGATTTTTTTCGCCAATGAGTGTCAGGACCGCTTCGGCAGCCTGACCGTCCGCGCCACGGCGAAGTTGGCGGTGAAGTTCCTCGCAAGCGTCGAAGTAGGCACTGTCCGCATGGACACGACGCCAGACGCCCTCGATGGCCGTCGCGAGGTTGGCTGCCGTCGCCGTCTCCTGCAGCAGTTCCGGCACCAACTCGCGGCCGGCAAGGATGTTGGGCAGCGCGACATACTTGGTCGTGCTCATGGCGCGGAAGATTGCTGCGCCGACACTGCCCATGCGATAGGACACCACCATCGGTCGGCGCAACAGCATCGCTTCCAGCGTTGCAGTGCCAGACTTGACGAGCACCATGTCCGACGCTGCCATGACAAGCCGGGATTGACCCGCTACCACGCGCACGTCCAAGGGGAACGCTCCCGCCACCGCGCGCATCGCCGCGTGGAGGCGTTCGGAAACGGTAGGCACCGCCACCAGCGGGTCGCCCCCGAAAGTCGCGCGGGTGCGCGCCACGGCCGCAAGGAACGAGTTCGCCAAATAGTTGACCTCGGCCATTCGGCTGCCCGGCAGCACGCCGAGCACGACTCGGTCCAGCGGCAGGCCCAAGGCGATCCGCGCCGCTCGCCGTGCCGCAGGGGAACCGTCGCCGAGGCCGATCTCGTCGGCTGCGGGGTGGCCCACGAAAACGGCGCGGGCGCGGCGACGCTGGTACAGCGGCGGCTCGAACGGATACAGCGCCAGCACGACGTCTGCGGATCGACCGATTTTGCGCGTTCGACCCTCCCGCCATGCGTACACCGACGGGCTGACATAGTGCGCTGTCGGGATTCCGCGACGCTTCACGCCGCGTTCCAGAATGAGATTGAAGACGTTGAAATCCACACCCACCAGCGCATCGACGCACTCGGTGCGGAAGTGGCGGTTCAGGCGCCGGAGGAGTTGCGCAAGGGCCGGCAGTTTAACGATGGGGTCGCGAAAGCCGTTCACGGCCAGCTGATCCATGTCTGCCACCGGTTCGAGTCCGCAGGCCAGCATTCGCTGCCCACCGACGCCTGTGAAGGTGGCGTCTGGGCGTCGCGCACGCACCGCCGCCATGAGGCCCGCGCCGAGAATGTCGCCCGATGGCTCCCCGGCGACCAAGCCGATGTGGAGGCCAGGACTCGTCAAAGCGTGAGCTTAGCGATGGCGATGCCGCTCTCGCCGGCGACGGCATAGAGCAGATACAGCGCACCGTTCTCGGTGAAGATGGCCGGGTCTCGGAGCTGGTTGACGTGCCCATAAGCGACGCTGCGCACGGAGGGTGCAAGTGGCGCATCGCCGCCTTCCCAAGGGCGCTCCGGTCGTATCACCTCGGTGGCGTCCGACTCCCGCCACGCCATCCAGTCACCGCCAAGCTCCACCGTGGAATGCAGGATGCGTTCCGGTACATCGCCGACCTGGGTCCAGAACACGTGCAGCGTGTCGCCACGGAGCAGCACGGCGTTGTGGCGCATGTTGGGGTTGAAGAGGAGCGGGCCTTCCTCGAAGCCGCCTAAGGGATCGCGGGAGCGATAGAAGCGGCCGGGCATGGCGAGGGCATAGGTCCAGTCGCCATGCCGGAAGACGCGCATGTAGGTGCGTCCAAGCGTTTCGGGTCGTGCACGGAATTTCACGCCGTCGGACGACAACGCCACCCTCGAGAGTTGCACACCGGCATCTTCGAGGCCGTGAAAGTACATCACGATGCGACGATTGGCTTCATCCACATGTACATCCGGCGAGGCGATGTGCGGCGTCGTCAGTTCGTGCAAGGCGCTGTGGCCATAGGTCACGCCGCTGGCGCGGGCGCGACTTTCCGCCGCCTCCACAAGTTCCGGCGGCGCTTCTGGAGCGCTCGTGGGGAAGCAGGAATCCGCCAGATGCAGGCTGCCCGGCGGGTGCACGCACCACGGCCCCGACAGTTCATCGGCATAGGCAAGGCGGATGTAGCTGCCCTTGTGGTCGGCGAAGTAAAGGTAGTAGTTGCCAAGCCGATTCGGCAGCCAGCGCGGTGCCCGGATGAGCGAAGGTCCTTGGATGTTGACGCCGATCGAGGCATGCGTCTCGGGCCCCACAATGGCCGCATCGATCAGCCGCTCAACCCGCATCGCATGCCCCCGTTTGCTTAAGCCGCATATCTTACCGCCCGCCGGCATGGACCATTGCCGTGCTTACGGGCAGGCGGGCGAGATGGATCGCCAATCCAAGGCCTTTCGGAGGCAAGGCAGTACGCCTTCCGGGCCTCTCCGATGAAGTCCGCGCTAAAGTCGCCAGATGAGGCCGAGTCCAACGCCGAGTTCGCTGGTGGAGAGAGCCACGGGCACCACTACGGCCACGCTCTCGAACGGGACGGTGCGGCTTGATTCGCCGTGGTCGGTGTAGCGGACCTCGGCGCGGATGCCGATCTTGCCGAGCATCTTCTCGAGTCCGACGCCAGCGACCCAGGCATCGAACTCCTCGTCGTGCGTCTCTTCGCCGAAGGTGAGCTGCCCCGGCGCGCAACCGGAGGGGGAGAGGCAGCCCCGGTAGGAAGTGGCGAACTCCGCATCGAGCCGGCGCAGGCCAGCGAAGCCGTAGATGCTGCCGCCCAATGCCGGCATCGCCGTGCCGAGGCGAAGCGTGACTCCGAAGCTGCGTTCCTTCGCCAGCGACCAGTTCTCCGGCCAGACCTCGCCAAGTTGGTTGCGCCCCGGGGAGGAGCCGGCACCGGGCAACCGGCCCGACACGCTGCCGGTGTAGTTCACGAGATCCGCCTCGATCTCGAGATACGAGTGGCCAGAACCGAAGCGATAGCCAAGGACGGGCCCCGCGTCCCAAGTGATGTCGTCGGCGGAGTCGTTCGAGAAGAGGACGCGCCCGGCATTGGCCGATGTATTGGCGGGATTGGTGCTGTCCACGCCCTTCTGGTAGTCCACGTCATAGAGCGCCGCCGAGGCAACGACGCCAAGGTACAGCCCGCTATCGCCACCCTCTTGCTCCTGGGCGACGACAGGCAAGGCGGACCACGTCACGAGCGCGACCCAAGCCGTCCAAGATCCCCGGAATCTCGCCATGTCCCACCACTCCTTGCCTGACGGCATTGTCGCACAGCGCGCCCGGAGTCCATGCTGCGGGAACGCGAACCGGCCTCTTGACCGGCTTGAGCCGCAAGCTCCCGCCTGTCATAGTGCCGCATGACTCGTCCCGGAGTGCAAATCCTATGACCAACGCGGACGTTCTCGCATATCAAGCCGAAGCGCTGTCGGGCGTCTCCCGCACGTTTGCCCTCACCATTCCCCAACTGCCGACGCCGTTGCGCGACGTGATCGGCAACGCTTACCTCCTATGTCGCATCGCCGACACCATCGAGGACGAGGCGAACCTGCCGCTCGAGAAGAAGGAGGCGTACCTGCACCGCTTCGTTCATGTCGTCGAGGGGCGCGCTTCGGCTCGGGATTTCGGTCGCGAACTGCATCCCATGCTGTCCGAAGCCACCATCGAGGCGGAGCGGGATCTGGTCGCCAACATGGAGCCGGTCGTCGGGTTCACACACGGTCTGCGGCGCCCGCAACGGGCGGCCATCGAGCGGTGCATCGGCATCATGGCGCCCGGGATGGCCGAGTTCCAGGCCAAGACGACCGTCCAGGGCCTCAAGGACATGCGCGACCTAGATCGCTACTGCTACTGTGTCGCAGGAGTCGTAGGCGAGACCATTACGGAGCTGTTCTGCGACCATTCGCCCGCGATTCACCGCCGCCGGGACCGGCTGTTCGCGTTGTCGGCAGGTTTTGGACAAGGGCTGCAGATGGTGAACATACTCAAGGATTTCTGGGAAGACCGGGAACGCGGCGCGTGCTGGCTGCCGCGCAATGTTTTCGCCGACTTCGGCCTCGACCTCTCAACCCTGGTCCCCGGCAAGGACGACGCTCGCAAGCTCGCCGGCGCCCTGTACCGGCTCATCCGCGTGGCCGCGGGGCACTTGGGGAGCGCCTTCCAGTACACGATGCTGATTCCTGCCAAGGAAGCCGGCATCCGCCGGTTCCTGCTTTGGTCGCTTGGCATGGCCGTGCAAACTCTCGGGCGGCTCGCCGAAAGCCCGGCGTTCGTCAATGGAGAGCAGGTCAAAATTTCGCGCAAGGAGGTGCGTGCCATTGTCCTCGCGACCAGCGCGCTGGTGCGTTGGGACCGGGGCCTTGGCTGGATGTTCGATCGCGCGGTTGGCCGGATCGCGCGGCCAAGCTAGCGGGTGCAGAGGTTCGACTTAGGTGTGGGGTGTTTGCGCCCCGCCCCGGGCAAGGTGCGCTCCGGTCGGGGAATCGCCATCGGAGCATGCCTTGCGGCGTGGTTCGGGATGGTTGTGGCGGCAACGGAGTCGCCTGCGGCCGACGCACAGTCTGCCTTTGACGAGGGCCGCTATCAGTCAGCGGCCGAGTTGGCCGAGGCGCTGGCCACGGCCGACGGGCTGGCATTGGCAGCCGAAGCATTGGCGGTGTATGGGCATTACGTGGCGCCAGAGGATGAGCGACTGGCCGTCTTGGAGCGTGCCAATCAACTCGCAGAGCAGGCCGTGGAACTCGACCCGACCAATGCCGAGGCTCGCTTCCAGCTAGCGCACGCGATGGCGCGGTATGCCCAGCACATCGGGCCGGTGAAAGCGCTGCGGCAGGGCTTCGTGGGCCGGTCGCGCGAGTCGATAGAGGCCATTTTGGAGCTGGACCCGGACATGGCGGAGGCACGCCTAAGCCTCGCCTCTTGGCATGCCGATGTGGTTGCGGGTGCCGGTCGACTGCTCGGCAGGACCTTGTACGGCGCAACCCGCGATGCGGCGATCGAGCACTACGAACGCACGCTTGAGCTCGCGCCCGATGAAAAGATCGCCTACTACGAGTTCGGACGGGCCCTCGCGGCGATGGGCAGGAGGCACCGAGACCGAGCCCGCGAGATGTTGGCACGGGCCGTGGAACTGCCGGCGCAGAACCACTTCGATAGGCTGATTCACGAACGCGCCGTGGCTGAGCTAGCGAGCCTAGACCGCTAGCGCGCCCTTGCGGGCGCGTTGGCAGTTCGCTGCGCGAACTGCTGGCCTGCGGGTTCGCCGTCTTCTGCGGCGCTGAGCTAGAAGCTGTAGGTCAGGCCCGCTTCGACGAAGCTGTCGCGGCGGGTTTCGTAGAGGACGTCCCACGGATCGAGCTCTAGCAATGCGACGGCTTCGAGTCTGAGGGACCATCGGTCCGACAATCTTCTGTTGAGTTCCGCGGCGAGCACGCGCGAGTCGTGGTCCGCTCCGACCAGCGTGCTTACCAATAACTCCGTGCCCTGCACGTCGTTGAAGGCCAGTCTCGTGCCGAGGAATATGTCGTTGTCGAACTTCGTGGTTGCCCGTCTTCCGCGCTCGTCGTACGCCCATTCCGCAAGAAGGGTCAGGTCGGCGGCAGAGCCCTGCAGCGAGTAGAGGGTGTATTCGCCGCCGAACACAAACGAGGCATAGGCTTCCTTGTCGCCAAGGCGGTTGGACATGCCGCTGCGGTGTATCGCCTCGAGCTTCAGGAGCCATGTGTCGAACGTGAGTTGGCCATCGAGACCCGCTTGGCGAATCTGCTCGTAGTGGGGTGCCAGCACGACTTCCCCGTCCGCGCCAAGCCTTGGGGAAAGGAAGGGTTCCCTGCTCGTCCCTTCGAACGCGCTGATGCCGAAATCCAAAAGCCCGATGCTGTGGCTGTAGCGAGCGGCAAAGTCGAGGTGCCGTTCCCCGTCGGCACTCTCGTAGGTGACGCTGCCGTCATCAACGATCCACGGGAATCTCAGACGGCCCTTGCGTCCAGGGAACGTCCGCTGGCGGTGGTAGGGCAGACCGAAGAGCTCCATCGTGCCCCAGTTGCCGACGTACGCGAAGTGCGCCATCGGCTGCCCGAGCTTGGATTTCTCGTCCGGGTGCTCGACGAGGTCAATCTGATTGACAATGTCCACGAGGTTGTTGGATTCAACGACTCCCCAGAACGTGCGATCGACGCCAAGGCGAGCTTCCCACTGCCCGTCGCCGAGCGCGCCGAAAAACAGGGCGTAGGCCTCGTGCAGGTCGGCGTGGGTTCGGTGCGGATCGTCGCCATCGAAGCGGTAGAAGGGCGACAGCGTGAAGCTCCAGCCGGTGCGGTCCTCGACATATAGCTGCGGCGTCGCCACGAAGCCGTTGGGAAGGGACCTTTGCCCGGCGTGACCGGTGTCGCGGTAGAACCACCGTGATTCGGCGCTCACGCTGCCGCTCCACTCGACGCGGTGGAAGCGGCTCGTCCAGTCCACTTGAGCGATGTCGACTTGCGTTTCGGTTTCCTTGGTTTGCGAGACCGTGGGTTCTTGGGCCACGGTTTGCACCGCGGGAGCGGGCACCGGATCCGGGGTTGCCGGTTCCGGCACGGCCTCCGGTGCCTCGGCGACTACGGCGCGGCGCTCGGCCGGCAAGGCTGCAAACCACGCATCCTGGCCTCGCTCCGAGGCCTGCTTCAGCAGTTGCCGCGCTGCGGCCTCGTCCAGCGCCTCCGATACGATCCGGTAGAAGACGGCGCCATCGATCCGTGCCACCGTCACGGTTAGCGAAACGCCGAGCCGCTCGGCAACGGCCTCGGCCGCACGTTTCGCGAAGCGCTCGTTCAGGTAGCTTCCGAACACGACCACACCCGCCGCTCGGGTTGCCGTTTCGGCAGCGAAACCCGGTACGCAGAGCCCGAGCGAGAGCAACACAACCCCCGCCCATCGGCAAAGCCGCGTGCACGAGCTAGCAGGTCGGCCACCACACGCCATACGGCTTCTTTGTTCGGGGCAAGTCCGCACTAAGGGGTCCCTAACGGACGCGCCGCAGTCCCGCTTGCGTGAAGTCATTCGCGTTCAGGTCGGTCTGGAACACGTAGTCTGTCCATGTCAGCGTCGTCGCCTTGCCGGTCAGGTGGTTGACCATCGTCATCTCGCCCGCTTGCCAATAGCGATCTAGGTAGCGCTCGTAGCCGTCGAGCGTGAGCGTTTTCAGATGCGCGCCCTTGCGGTCAAAGTACTCAACCTTCCAGGTGCGGCGTTCCTCGATGTCCCGCCAGACGTTTTGCCGGCTGTAGCCCGACCGCTCGTCCGTGGGGCTGCGTTCGACAACGGTGCAGGTCAAGTCTCCGCAGGGTTCGTCGCGCAGGTGCCGGTAGCTGAACTTCTCGACCTCGGGCGGGCTCATGTCCTCGTAGGCGAACTCGCTGCCCATGAACGATCCCGAACGGTTGCCCGAACTGATTCTCTTCACCCGCTTCAGCGCCGGCAGGTAGAGCCACTGATCGTCGCCCTTGTCCTTGTGGGCGTGGATCAGGAAGGCCGTGCCCTGGACATCGCGCGGCTCGTCGAAGACAAACAGGCTCATGTCGCCGTCGCCATCGACTTCCATCACTTTGACGCGCAATTCGCGCTGGCTCTCCTGGCCGCGCTTGTTGCGCAGCAGCATGCTCTGGCGGGCGGTGAAGTTGCCGAAGCCGAGCCTCTTCTCGCGCGCTTCGAGCGCGATCTCGAGCCCCATCTGTTCGGCTGCAGCACCGTCTTGAGCTGCCGCATGCAAGCCTATGCCCGTCGTCGCCGTGACGGTCGCGACGACAACGGCGGCACGCAACGTGCCGGGACACCGCAGGGGGAAGCGGAAGGTCATCTGTCTCTCCGATCGAGCGCCATGAGCAGTGGCGGAAGCAGCAGGAAATCGGCAACCAGCGCGAGCGTCAGCGTGATGGCCACCAGTGCGCCGAGCGCCCAGCTAACCTCGAAGCCCGAGGCGGCGAACACGAGGAACCCGGCCACCAGAATGGCGGTCGTGGTAATGAGTGCCCGCCCCGTCTCGGCGAAGGTTGCCCGCACCGCGTCCGCGGCGGCAAGGCCAGCATTGCGCTCGCGCCGGTACTTGGTGAGGAAGTGGGTCGTGTCGTCAACGACGATGCCGAAGGCGATGGCCGTCATGACCGAGCCGGCAAGGCCCACCTGACCTACAGCGTATCCCCACACGCCGAAACTCATGGCGGCCGGCAGGTAGTTCGGCACGAGGCTGACGAGGCCCAGCCGCCAGCTCTTCAGCACCAGCAGCAGAATGAGCGAAATCCCGGCCATGGCAAGAATGGTGGCCTGGAGCATGCTCTCGATGTTGCGCTGCGACAGGTGCGCAAAGGCGATCGTGAAGCCGGTGGCCGGCGTCGTGAGATGCGGCGCGTTGGCGTCCAGCCAGTCCTGCGCGCTGAGGTCGAAGTCGCGCTGTTGGCTGGCGGTGAGGCCACCGCGGGCCATCGCGGTCAATCTCGTCGAGGACTTGGCGATGTCAAGCCGGTCGTTGAGATCGCTGCCAAACGGCAGCGACAGTTCGTAGAGCAATAGGTACTGGGCGGCAAGCTCGCCGTTGTCGGGAAGTCGGTACTGGGCGGGATCGTCGCCGTGCATGTTCTTGTTGAGGCGCTTCATGATGTCGGGAAACGCCTGCACGTGGCTCACTTGTGGTTGTTCACGCAGCCATTGTGCAAAGGCGTCGACGGCGCGCAGGTAGTCCGGGTCCGTGATACCGCCTTCGCGGCCGGACTCGAGCGAGTACTCCCACGACTCGAGGCCGGTCAGGTGCTCCACCACGAAATCGGTGTCGCGCCGGAACTCGTAGCGGTCGTCGAAGTACTTGGTCCAGTTGTCGGTGAACTCGAGCCGAAAGATGCCCGCGATGAGCACCGCCGTCACGAGGCTCATGACCCAGATGAGCGTCACTCGGCGATCGATGACGAAGCTGGCGAGGCGATCGAGGAGCTTCCAGTCCCCCCGCACTCGACCTCGTCCCAGCGGCAGCAGGGCAAGCACGGCCGGCAGCAAGATCATCGAGTACACGAGCGCCCACAGAACGCCGAATGCCACCAGGTTGCCCAGCACCCGAAACGGCGGCGCCTCGGAGGCGTTGAGGGTGAGGAAGGCGATGGCGGTGGTGACCGACGTGAGGAACACGGGCTGGGCGTTTTCGCGCACGGACGTGAGGATCGCTTCGCGCTTCGAGAGGCCTCGACCGAGGCCGGTCATGGTCGAAGACACGACGTGAATGGAGTCCGCCACCGCGATCGTCAGCACAATCAGCGGTACGCCAGCGTTCACGGGATTGAATACCGTGCCGATCCATCCGGCGAAGCCCATGGTCGTGTTGATGGTGAACATCAGCGTCACCACGACCGCCACCGTCGCCAGTAACGAGCGCAGGATGGCGATGGTGACGAGCAGGATGACGAGGAAGACGATAGGCGTCAGCTTCTCCAAGTCGTCCCTCGTCGCGTCGGCGAAGGCGCGGTTCATCAGCACCTCGCCAGTGACATGCAGACTGACGCCCGGATGCGCGCTGCGGAACTCGTCCAGCACAGAATGCAGGTGGTCGGTGATTTCGATCACCGCCGCGTCCGGGCTTTCGGGCAACGCGAAGGTGACCACCACGGCGCCCACGCGCCCGTCGGTTGAGACCAGCCGGCCGCGGGTCTCGGGCGTCGTCAAGGCGATCTCTTCGACGCGTGCGAGGGCCTCTTCGTCGAGCGCGGTGGCGTCTTCCACCAGGGGGCCAACCACGAGGTCGTCACCCGATGACTCGCTGTGGTTGTAGTTGGTCAGGGAGTCGACGCGGATGGAGTAGGGCGTCTGCCAGGCAGCCTCTGTCAACGACTCGATGACGCCAAGCGCCTCGCGGCTGAATACGGAACCCTCGCCAGGGGCAACGGCGATCAATGCTGTGTCCGACTCGGTGTAGGTGTTTTCCAGCGCGTCGTAGGCGAGAAGCTCGGGATTGTCCTCATCGAAAAGCACGCGGTGGTCGTTGGTGACGCCGATGCGGACGGCGCCGCCACTCAGCGCCAGCATCACCAGTGCGGCGACCGCCACCACCAGCCACGGCCGATCCAGCAGCACCGTGGCAAAGCGGTCCAGGACCGCCGACCCAGCTTGGGAAGCGTCGGGCCCGTTCGCCTCTGGGCTCGTCGTCATCTGCGGCAGTGCAACCGGACTACCAAGGTCGCGAGCGCGCCGAAAGGTAGTGATCGGGCAGGCGATAGCGCTCCTCGGGCGGGTCGTACACAGAGATATCCAGCAACTGTTCGAAGTTGTTGAATCTTACCCCCTGCCGGCCCTGCCAGCGGCGCTGCAGCTTTTGCTTGGCGCGGAAGGCGAACAGCGAGCCCACCGTGGACATCCTGGGGAAGCGCAGTTGGTCGGCAAGTTCGTGGCCGATCAGCGCCCGGGAGAGACGGTAGGCGAGCTTGATGACCTTGCGTTGCTGGCGCGCTCCCTCGATCCCGGCCGTCAACGGGATCGCGCCGATCAGGGCGTTTGCCATTGTTGCTGCGTCGGGTTGCGGCGGCGGCTCGCACACATGGGCGACCGTGTGGATCCGTCTCGCATGTTCGCGATCCTCGTAAAGCATGCCCATCGGCACGCCCATGATGTAGCCGGCATAGCGCCAGACATGCATCACGCCGGCTTGCTCCTCGTCATTGAACACCGCCCCCACGCGGGCGGCATGGTCGAGCAGGCGCATGGAGAAAACCGTCAAGGCGAGGCCCATGTGGGCCGCGCTGATGGGGGTTCCGTACTCTTCCAAGTCCCAAGCGCCGGAGTTGGCGATGAGGTGCCGGACACGCGCATGCACGAAACGCACGCGCATCGACTTCTTCCAGCCGTCCCCATCCTGGTCGAGGCCACCGGGATAGAACACCTCCATGAGCTGGCGGTTGTTCTGCATCAGGCGGCGGCGGGCCGACTCGGGCGTCAAGACGCGACCGGTGGTGACGAAGGACTTCGAGATCAGCGTCGAGAACCCCTCGATGAGGACTCCCGCAACAAACGCCACAAGCATGGTGGCGGCGTTGAGGTTGAACGCTCGCACCGCCGGGGCGTGGGACTGGAAGTCCACCCATGACGGTACGCCGACGGCGTCTTCGAAGAAGTGGCGGAGCGAGCGAGGAGCAAGCCGAAGTTCCGCGTCCTCGTGCTCGATGCCGGCGCGAATGAAGCGACTGAGCAAGGTGCCGTCAAGGTCGGCCAAATCGTCCATCACTGGGTCGAGCAGCGGGTCACCCAGGCGCGTGTGCCGGATGTAGTTGTTCGCCAGTGTCGAATCTATGCCACAAGCCTTGGCGTAACCTGCGGTGTACGCGCCGGGGGCCTGCAACGTGCAACCGTCCCTCCTAGATTTGACCAAAACCCTAAAGCCATGCACCTAGCGGGTCAAGGCCGTGTCTGACCATTGATCGGACAGCTGCAGTGGAGTCTCATCCTTCTCCTCCGTCGGTGCGTTTCAGTGCGTTCTTCGTAAGGGAGGGCTTGTCCGAGGAAGACCGCTTCCAACGATTTGATTTAACATGATTTACTGGCCGTTGTCCAGTTCGGATTACTACCGGCGTTAGTGGTGTTCGGGCCGAAGGTCGAAGGGGAAACGGATGCCCGCGTCGGCGAAGCGCCGGTCGAATGCGTGACCAAGGCTCCCAGGGGACGGCTTGTCCGTGCGGGATGTTTCGAGAAAGGAAGAGTCAGTCGATTGCCACCTCAGTGTCCACGGGCATCCGCGCTGCGAGATTGTGGTTCGCGAACGGCCGTTGGCGTGCGGCGGAGGGCGGCCGGGGGCGGGGGCCGCCGGTACCCTTCCGTAGTCGGATGTCGAGCGTCGGATTGCGCGTCTCCCACATCATCGACAGAGGTCGAGGGAATCGCCGATACGTGACCTTGCGGCTGCGACCGCGCTGACAATCCTGTCAGGTGCCAAACAAGCCTGGACTGATCGTCCGTGCGGTGCGAGTGGCGGAGCGTAGTCCTAGGTCTTGGACGTCGGGGGCCCGGAGCTTCCACCGGCCGGCACGGTCACATATCGAGGTCGCCCAAAGAGGGTCGATCGTTGAAGGCGTTTGCTGAGGCCGGCCCGCTGGAGCGGCTCGTATAGCTCCAAGTATTGTGAGCCCGAGACGGAGGGGCCCAAGACCACACGTTCAACAAGGACATCAAGGTCCACATCGACGGAGATCCCGCAAACTGGCACGCGAACCCCGAACTCTTCCGCCGTTCGGAGCGATATGGCGAGACGAAACTCTTGCTCCCATTCGAATGCGCGGTGTTTCTTGAAGAATCGTCCCAGCATTCCAGGATCTGTCAACGGCTGTCGCGTGAGGTCGACGTACTCGACGGGTCCGGCCCAAAGGTCCTCGACCCCAAACTCTGGCGCGAGGCGGAACGGCTTGAGTGCGGCGCGCACCCGTTCGGGTGTGGAGCAGATGGCGACTCCCTTGTTTTTGGCACCATACAAGCGCCACATCGCATCGCTCTCGTAGTCACGGCGGTGCCAGCAGTTGATTTTAGTGAGCCGCTTCAGCTGGAAGAACGCGTGGTCGACGAGTCCCATTGGGCTGAGGTCGCCCTCGTCAACGGGCTCGACAAACACTGCTCCTTCGAATTGATCCTCGAATTGGTTGGCCGAAGCAAAGTGCAGCGTGCTCTGCTTGAGCATGTCGAGAAACCGGGCGACGCTGATGTAACGCCAGAGTCGATCGTCCCAATCTATCGCACCATTTGCGAATTCGCGCATGGAGTGAGGGCCCGCCCGTAGCTAAAGGTGGCTCGATTCTAGAGTTCCCACGAGTCGTTGGGGCTGGCTGCTCAGAGATTGGCGAGCTGCGTCGCTCCGCCGATGGGCCACCTCACGCCTCGCGAGTCATCGAACTCAGGCCGCGGCCATGAAAGAACCGGCTCGCCGACAGTCGGCTGCGGTCCGACCGTCGATCTCGAGCAAGACCCTTCAGCTCACCTGAAACCCCGACCAGACAGCGACTCTGACGTCCTGACGCACCTCCGTGGATCCCCTGCGGGTCGCGTCGTGCGCCTGCGTCAACAACGGTTGAGATTGCCCGCTTACCGTCGCGAACGGGGGTTGGCATGCAGGTTCAGACTGATGGGTGGAGGGAACAACCGAACGTGTGGCGTCAGCGGCGTAGCGACGCCTGCACCCGGTGCAGCTGGGCGTACGTGCCGCCCTGAGCCATCAGTTCGTCACGAGAGCGATCTTCGCGACGTGGTACGTTCTCGATGACGGCGACCGCGTCGGCCATGCGCACGGTGAGAGGTGGTGGGAGACGAAAACCACCGTTCGACCCTGCGTGAGCGAGGCGAAACGCTCATCGCTCCGCTTGGCCATGCGACCACTGAGCGAAGGAGGGGTTACGGCTGTGGGTGCAGGGGGCGACGCGGGTTCCCCGTCGCGGGGGGCGCGCCAGATGTCGCAGTGACGAGCCGTTAGGTAGCGTCCGCTGTCTCGCAGCGTTGGGCATGCAGCGCACTTGCGTAAGTCCCGGTACACCACCCTACGCGACGATGTCAGACCCGCGTGCGGGCGGTGAGAAAGCCAGCAATGTGTAACGCTGGATCAGTGACGTCGTACCTGAGGGAACGGCTACTTGCTTCAGCGCGGTCGCGGCAAGGGCCCTTTTCGTCCACCAGCCGATGGACGTGTTCACCACCGACTTGCCATCGCCAGTTTCTATCGTCTTGCTGTGTTCGTCACAAAGCAACAGATAACGGTCGACCCATGAAGGGTTGGCTTCAATCTCCTCACACACGCGACGCGTTACATGCTGGTCGAGTTCTGCAGGAGAGTGATCGATCATGCTCGCGAGCACCTCGTGTACGAGCGTCTTGACGTCATCCGTGGTGGCGTGACTCGTTGCGCGCGAAGGGAACTTTGGCAGCTCCGGCCCGTCCAATGTGGAAATCGCGTGACGCGGAATCTTGCCGTGTTTGGCGAAGGCTGCCTCAAGCCGGTCATGGAGCCATGCCTCACCATCAGGATGCAGTTCGACTGCGGGCTTCCTCATGATTGAGCGTCGCGGGTTAGTATTGCCATCGCCACTCGAAAAATGGCGAGCCGTTGCGGCGAAGGCGCGGTGGTCGAGTTCGTCCATGAACTCGCCAAGGGAGACGCCGTTAGCAAGTGTACCTGCGACGAACTCAGCATGATGGACTCGGATGTATCTACGCCATCGCTCCTTCCAGGTGCGCCGAGCGACATCGGCGTCCGTCGCGTCATCTCGGCCTGGTGTGTAAGCCATACCAAGGGCACGACCGAATACGCGGATGTCGCCATCTTCGACGAGTCTGGCGATGAACATCACCGCGTCGTCTCTGACGCTCCTCGGTCGCCTTGAGGTCGGATATGCGAGGGCCCAATGGGACCCCGAACCCTTCACCTCGTCGAGTGTCGTGGTTGCGAGCGGTGCCCGGTCGTTCCCTTCGCCAAGGAACTTCACGAACGCCTGCTCCGAGTCGTCGAAGAGACCGGTGCCGGTCTGTTGTGGCGGAGGAGACAGACCGATGTCTACACCCATGTCCTCAAGCGCTCCGTCCTGGACGTGGTTCGTGCCGCCAAACGCTAGATGCCGGCTGACGTTTTTTTCCCACTGCTGAAGTTGGACCGGTGACACATCGGCGCCTGCTCGGGACCAAAGGTCGTCGATGTACTTGCGGCAATCTCCAACCGTGCCAGGTTCGTCGGTGACCAAACCGAACTCGTGGTTACGGTTGAGACCGGCCACCGTCAGGTTCGCAGAGGTAATGACGGCGCGCGAAGACCCGAACACATAGAGCTTGGCGTGCAGATGACGCACGCCCCGGATGGCGGCACCAGCTTCGAGCAACATGCGAAGGGCCGCGATGTCGCTTACCCGGTCAACAAAGTCCTGCTGGCTGAATCGCGTGATGATTCGTGAGCCAGCAAGTTGACCAAGCAGCGGCTTGATGGCAGCAGCCTTGATGAAGGGCGACACGAGCAGCACCTCGCCGGTGTGAAGTATCAGGGCGTCCGCCAGTTCGGCGCACCACGCATTGTCAACGACACGGGAGTTCATTGCGTTGCGGCCGGCGGGGGTGGTTACCACGTTCCGGCCGAAATTACCCGATTTTGAGGGAGACCGCGAGAGCCTCGCTGTGAGTAGCGGGGTAGCGGCGGTGTCCGCGGGTCCAACTAGCCGGCCTGTCCGCGTCCGTCGCTTGAGGTACATCAGTCGAGGGTGTACGTTGAGCCCGTGTACTTCTACGGCGACTTCTACCAGCTAGCGGATGACATTCGGTGCCGATCTACACTTGAGATCGTCAGAGAGCCACGGCCCGATCACGAACTGGCGAACCTGTCTGAGGAGGCCCCCGAGCTCATTGTCATCATGGCGAATCCCGGGGCGTCGAGGCCAACGGGCGATGACTTCGTTTGGCAACATAGGGAGCCACGCGACATTGGCAACATGACGGACTTGCGAGAGGCCGAACCGGACCGGACGCAGGCGAGGCTCGTACACCTTAAGGCTTGCGGGTGCCACATCAAGCGAGTTTGCGGACGCGGCTGATGCACTGTGGCGCAGACTTGGCGGGGACAGCGGCGTCGTCGGTGGAAGCCTCCCAGGATCGGCGACGTTCGCGGAGGGACGGGAGACTGCCTGGCGACAGGTGGTGGCGTCGCTGCCCAAGCCACCCTTGGACCCGCCTCCGCTGACGCGTTGTCCGAGCCTTTGTCTGGACGCTGACCCGCACGACATCCCTTGCGATGTGCGTCAACTGTGGACTCGGTTCGGGGCGACCTGCGCGAGATTCGCGGAGGTGTGTCGGTGTTGCGGAATCGTCGAGGCTGACGGCCAGGCCCGGACACGTGCTCCGCATGTGGTTTGGCATCCTGAATGGGCGCCTACCCACTGAATGCCAGGCGTAACGCCGTCATCGGCGAGAAGTGTGAGTCCGAGGTTGACACGGGACCACGGCACCGCGTGGCGGTGGCCTATTCGGCTGCCTTCACCGAGCGCGAGGTTCAGTCACGGGCCGAAAAAGGCGCCACCCTGTCCGGCGCGGTCTAGGTTGCCGGCTAGGACAGGCCCAGGCCAATGGCGCCCATCGCGGCGGCCGTAACGCCCAAGCGGCAACAGGGCTACCGGGCCGTCGGGTTGCGGCTGCCAGCAACCCCCGGGTGCAACGAGTCGAGGGTTGCCATAGGCGAGGACACGCAAGGTCGTCACGACATCCGTCCCCGGCACGAACAGTCTGGTAGGCGTCCTCGTCCGCCGATCGTGGAAGAAATGGTTGGCGGGCGCTGGCGAAGCCACGACGGCAACCTGCTGGAGGCGACAGTCGACGGATGGCCGTGAAGCCGTCATGCGACAATGACCCGTATCGGCGGCGCGGCATTGCTTGCCCACGTTGGGTTGCTCGGGAGGGGGCGTGGCGAACAAGGACGCGGCGAACAACGACGACGTCCCCGCACCTGGACCGGTGAGAGTCCAAGCCGGCACATACCTTGAAACGGAGTTGCTGGCAGAGGCGTTGGGCCCGTTGCCTGCGTTGTTCCTTGGTGCAGGCGTGGTTTTTGGCGCAGGCCTCTATCGCTGGTCAGGATGGATGCCTACCCTCGGCATCGGCATCGCCTCGCTGGGCGTGGCGTGCTTCTGGCTCTGGCGGAAGCGCAGGCGACAGAGGCTCCGCAAGGGACATCTTGCCGAGCGCCAGATCGGGCGGGCGCTGGAGCAGGCGATCACGGCGAAGGGCTGTGCGGTCGCGCACAACGTGACCGGCGTGATGGACTCGGGCGACATCGACCACATCGTCGCGACCCGGCACAACGTCTGGGTGATCGAGACAAAGTATCGGCGTGTCCAGGAGGAGGCGTTCGACAATGTCCTTCGGCGACTTCACGCATGCCGAAGAAGCGTCGAGGCGATGCTGCCGAGCGGCACTCCCGTGAGAGCGTGCCTCGTACTGGCTTACGAAGGCCGCAGTGTGAGAAACGGACGCGACGGCATCGAGGTGTTCAATCACGAGACCTTCCGCGAGGTGTTGCTGCCGAAGTTGCGCGCCGAGCGAAACGAGGCGCCCGACACCGCCGACATTGACGAGCGCGTCGCTGGGACGGTCTGGCGGCTGAGCCGTGGAGAGGATGCGCTTGCTGTCGAGGCGGCCGAGGATCAGGACCGAGGTGAGAGAGGTGAGGGTCATGATGTGGACGAGGTTCGCCTCCGGCATCCAAGGGCGTACCAGCGGTGGACAGCCGAAGAGGACCGGAGGCTGCGGGACCTGCACGAGGCAGGGTGGGACGAGGCGGATCTCGCGAGCGAGTTTGGCCGACAGCCGAGCGCGATTCGGTCGAGGCTCCGCAAGCTGGCGTAGAGGTGGCATTGCGCTATTGGCGCCCCGTCACTACCGTCCCCGTCGCAGGAAGTCGCAAACGCATCGCGGCCTTCGGTAGCGCATAAGGAGTTCCGGTAGTGACGGGGCGCAGATGCGGCATTGGGGCCAGCGGCGGCAAGCGCTTCGATAAGAAGAAAGCTGGTGCCGGCGTGGTGACGCGGTGCTAGAGTACCCGGCGTCAATCTGTCGCCATCGCGCGACATGGCCGGGCCGGAGAGCCCTGCATGACGGCGTCGCCGAACGGCGGCGCAATGTGCCGAGCTGTAGGCGCAGCATGAGGCGGTCGACGCATCGCAAAAGGCACGGTCGCCATGTTTGCGGCAGCGCGCGGACAGGGGCGAACCACCGACGGCAGGAGAGGCCGCATGGCGCGGAAAACGCGCACCGCCGGGAAACCGGTGCGGCGAACCTGGACGTGGTGCGACGCATCGCGCGGGACGGGGAGACCCCGTCATGCCGAATGGCTCCGTGCGGCGCGGCGCGTGCCGAAGGGCTGGCGGGCCAGTTGTCGCAGGACACGCCGCGGCCGCCGCACGAGACGGCGAGGGAAGACGCGTCGACGGGCATTGCCGCACGAAGGTGCGGGGTCCGGACACCCTGACGGGTGCCGGGTCGCCCATTAGAACTGAACGAACCACACTCGCTCCCGGCCGCGACCGCGGCCGCGGGGCGCGTCCGACGCGGCGACGCCGCAGTCGAGCCCCCCACGAATCGAGCTGCCCTTCGGCGATGGCGGCCGCGCCTGCCGTTCTGGCAGGCGGCGCTTACCGGTCCGGTGAGCACGCCGTCGTTGACGCTGGCGGAGGCCCTCTCTAGCGTCGAACCGGACATTGCATCCCATCGAGAGGAGGTCTGAACGGTGCGGGAACTGCACTTCGACCTGCTGCGGCTGCTGGAGGACGACCGGCGCGGCTCGCACGCGACGCGTCGCGCCCGGCGCTTCGTTCTGGCGCAGGCGGCGGAGACGCTGCACGGCCTCGGCTACAGAGGACTGAGGGCGCGGGGCTTCAAGGGCCGGCACGTCGACGCGCTGGTTGCGGAGTGGCGCCGGCAGGGCCTGTCGGACGGCACGGTGAAGAACCGGCTGGCGCACCTGCGCTGGCTGGCGTGCAGGATCGGCAAGCCGGGGATCGTCCGGAAGGACAACGCGAGCTACGGAGTCGGGTCCCCGTGCGCGACCTGAACTGGGACCTGCTCCGGCTTCAGAGGCGGGACAGCAGCGCCGGCTCCCACGGCACCCGCCGCGACCGCTCCTGGGCGCTGGCGCAGATGGCGAATACGCTGCACGACCTCGGCCACCGCGGCCTGCGCGCCGAGGGGCTGAAGCCGAGGCACGTCGAGGCGCTGGTGCGCCACTGGAAGGACGGCGGCCTGTCCCACGCCACCATGATGAACCGCATGGCGCACCTGCGCTGGTGGGCCGGCCGCGTCGGCAAGGGGGGCATGGTGAAGCCGAACGCCGACTACGGCATCCGCCCGCGCAGCCACGTCTCGGACGGCACGAGGCGCCGCGACCTCGACGAGAACAGGCTCGCGCGGGTGAAGGACGATCACGTGCGCATGGCGCTGCGGCTGCAGGCGGCGTTCGGGCTGCGCCGCGAGGAGGCGATCAAGCTGTCGCCGGCGCATGCGGACCGCGGCGACCGCCTACTGGTGAAGGCGTCGACGGCCAAGGGCGGCCGCCCGCGCGAGGTGCCGGTGCGGACGGAGGCTCAGCGCCTTCTGCTCGACGAGGCGCGACGGCTGGCGGGCAGCGGCGCGCTGATCCCTCCCGGCCGCAACTACGCGGAGCAGCGCCGGGTGTACGAGGCCCAGACGCGGGCGGCGGAGCTGGACCGCAGCCACGGCCTGCGCCATGCGTACGCGCTGGACCGGTACGAGGGCCTGACGGGCTGGAAGGCTCCGGCGGCTGGGGGGCCGGCGCGGAGCGAGCTGGGGGACCGGGAGCGGCGCGTCGACGCGGCGGCGCGGCTGCGGATCTCCCGCGAGCTCGGTCACGGACGCCTGGAGATCGTGCGGCGGTACTGCGGGTAGCGGAGTTCGGCCGGGTGCGGCGATCCTGCGGAGGGCGTTGGCTGCGGGCCTGTCGAACCGGTCGTGCCTGGGGAGGTGACGCAGGCGCCTCGGTCCGGGGGCGTCTCGCGCAAGTCCGTGTCTAGCGTTGCGGTAACGGTTTTTCCGTCGCGGAGGCGGCGGGCCGGTGCTAGGATGCCCCTGCTTAGTCGCCGGCATGTCCGGCATGGCCGACCCGAAGAGGACGGCATGGCCGATCCGAAAGGGACGGCATTGAGCGCCCAGCCGCCGGGTTCAGGCGGCATGACCTCCCGCCGGGATCCAATCCCGGCGGGAGGGGTTCGCTGGCGGGGAATCCGCATGGAGGAAAGCCAGTGGACATGGAAGAGAAGCCGCGAGACCAGGAGACCGAACTGGTGGCAGCGCAGACCGCAAAGCTGCGGACGGAGGCCCGGCGGATGAAACTGAGCAACGTGCTTGACATGTTCAAGCTCGCGTTCACCGCGATGGCCGCCACGGCCGCAGTTGTGGTCGCCCTCGACCAGATCGGCGTGATGGGAGGTGCGTGATGTTCGAACGGTACGAACAGGTATCGGAGAACTTCCGGCTGGAGCGAACCTGGTGGATCGTCGTGAAGTACGGCATCGGCCTTTCGCTCCTCGGGATCGTGCCAACCGCGCTCGTGTTCTGGCTCTGGATACTCTGACCGGGCTGCGGCCTCTCTTCCTTCGGGGAGGGGCCGCCGCCCACCTCTTCCGCGCGCGGTCAGCGACGTCGGCCTGGAAGGGGACAGCCGCGAACCGAAGAGCGGGGGCGGGCACGACCCGTCCGGGCGGGTCGAGGTTGACGCGGCCCGTGGGCCGGCGCATAGTTCCCTGCGAGACGCGCGGCGCAAGCCATGCCCTCGTTCCGAGGCCCGCACCCAGGTGCGGGCTTTCGTGCATCTGGGGGCCGGGTTGATCTACATCGCCTACCTCGACGAGTTCGGACACGTGGGTCCCTACGTGGCCCGCAGCGATCCGCGGCACAACGACAGCCCGGTGTTCGGCTTTGCGGGCTTCCTGATGCCGGCGGAGGAAGTGCGCGCGTTCGGCACGTGGTTCTTCCAGCGCAAGTGCGAACTCCTGGAGCGCGAGCTGCAGCGGTCGGGCAGGCATCCGGCGGTCTGGGAAAAGAAGGGTTCGAGCCTTTACCGGGCCGCCAGCGTGAGGCGCTATCCGGCGCTGCGCTCGGCGACGAACCGGCTGCTGAACCGGATCGTTCGGACCGGGGGCCGGGTCTTCTACGTCGGCGTCCGGAAGCAGGAGCCGGGGCGGCACGACTCGAACGCGCTCTACGCGCGGATGCTCCGCGAGGCGGTCGCGCGGATCGACGCGTTCTGCGGCGAGGGCGGCGGGCCGGCGGCGCGCTTCCTGCTGGCCCTCGACGAGCATCCGAGCCGGGACGCCCTGCTGGCCGCGGTCGCACGCGACATGTACGGCAGGGGCGAGACGCGGCGGCGGCTGATCGAGCCGCCGTTCCACCTCGAGAGCCACCGCTACCAGACGGTGCAGGCGGCGGACTGGATCGCCGCGCTGGTGGGGCGCCTGGGCGCGTTCTGGACGGAGCCCGAGGTCTGGCCCGAGAACGAGGTGTTCCGACGGTACTTCGAGGATCGCCTGGCGGCCGTTCAGGTGGGAAGCGGAATCCGGGGCTGAAGGCCGAACTGCGGCGTGGCGTCGCGACCGAAGGCCGGGGGACGGGAAGCCGGCGGCGATGGAGGCGCCGCGGGCCTTCTGGCGGAAGCCCGTTGGCGACAGGGGGCGATCGCGGCGCTAGACTGCGGCGCGGAAAACCAGCGAGGAGCCCACCGCATGGACATCGCGGAAGAGCCCGCCGCCCCGCGCATCCACGAGCGTTCGAGGCCGGCGCGCCCCCCCTGGACGTATCGCTGCCGCCTGATCGGGCGCAGCGTTCTGATCGACGTGGACGCGTTCGGCGTCGAGGAGGCAATGGCCCTGGCCGGGACGCACTGGGGCGTCGGGCGCGACCAGGTTGCCGTGGACGGGAAGCGGCGGCGGTGGATGCGGTGGATGCGCTTCAGCACGCACGACCCGTGCGACGGCCTCCCGATGGAGCGGAGCTGGTGGTACGCGACGAAGTTCGGTGCGATGGTCGTGACGGCGCTCGCGGCGGCGTACCTCGTCCACGCGACGCTCCTCTAGGCGCCGGAAGGGGAGCCTTCGTCATGCGTCAGGCGACGGCTGCGGTCCTGCTCGCCCTGGAGTCGATCGGCCTGACGGGAGGTGCGTGATGTTCGAGAGATACGTCAACGTGACCGAGAACATCCGGGTGGAGCGCAACTGGTGGATGCTGTTGAAGTACGGCATCGGCCTGCCGCTCCTCGGGATCGTGCCCACCGTCGTCGTGTTCTGGCTCTGGATACTCTGACCGGTTGCGGCCCCTTCCTTCGGGGAGGGGCCGCCGCCGACCACTTGCGCGTGCGGCCAGGGGGTGACGGTCCTTCGAGGATCGTCTGGCGGCCGTCTCAGGCCACGTACGCCGCCCAGTCCGCCATCAGCGCGCGCCGCCGGTCGAACAGGTCGCTGCGCCGGTAGGCGGCTTCCACGCGGTCGCCGTTGACGTGCGCAAGGGCGAGCTCGCAGACCTCGCGCGGGGCGTCCGTGCACTCGGCGGCCCAGTCGCGGAAGCTCGAGCGGAAGCCGTGCGGCACCGCGTCGACGCCCAGCGTGCGCATGAGCTCCGAGAGGCACTTCTGGGGCATCGCGCGGCCGCGCGGCGACGGGAACACCCAGCCGTCCGCCACGGCCAGTTCGCGGGCCTCGTCGAGCACCTCGAGGGCGCGGTCCGACAGCGGCACCCGGTGCTCGCGGCCGTTCTTCATGCGCTCGGCAGGAATCGTCCACACCGCGCCGTCGCGGTCGATCTCCTCCCTGCGCGCGTTGCGCACCTCGCCCGAGCGGGTGGCGGTCAGCACCAGGAACTCGAACGCCAGCCGAATGCCGGGGCTGGCGTCGCAGCCCCGCACCCGCGCGAGCGCGGCGCGGACCTCGGCATGGGGCAGCGCCCGCTGGTGGCGCTGCACCGGAGGGGTCCTCGGCAGCGCCGCGGAGATCGCGTCGCCGGCGGGGTTGTCGGCGCGCAGGCCCTGCGCGACCGCCCACTTCATGACCGCGCCGATGCGCTGGCGCACCCGACCGGCGGTCACCCTCTTGGAGGACCAGATCGGCAGCAGCACCGCCATGACGTCGGCGCTCGTCACGGCGTCGACGGTCTTGGCGCCGAGCCGCGGCAGGGCGTAGGCGGCGAGGCTCGCGCGCCACTGGCGTTCGGAGCCGCGGCGGTCCTTCCAGTGCGGGGCGTGGATCCCGATGACGGTCTCCAGCGCCTCGGCGAAGGTCGGCACGGCCTTGCCCGAGCGCCTTGGATCGCGGCCCTGGGCGATGGCGCGGGCGTTCTCCAGCGCGCGCTCGCGGGCCATGGCGAGGGTGACGACCGGGTAGCGGCCGAGGCCGAGGCTGGTGGGCCTGCCGTCGATGCGGACGCTCTGCGTCCAGGACTTGTTGAGGCCGCCGCGCAGCGCGGGCCGGACGAGCAGTCCGAGGCCGAGCCCGCCGCGGCCGTCGCCGTAGCGGCCGGGTCGGTTGGCGTTTCGGACGAAGGTTGCGGACAGCATGAGGGGTCGATTGTTCACTTCCCGTTCCCTGTTCGGTTACAAGGGGATGTTGAGAAGCAGTGTGCCCCGGCGGTGCCCGATACGCCAAAAAGTTTATGTTTATCGGCAGGTTAAAGGACTTCCGGCGAAGTCCTGCAACCCCCGAAAACCGCCCTTCGGCGGTGGGCTTGTCCCGTCCCATCTCGATTCCGTTGACCCGTTCACGACGGGCGGGGACAACCCCTGCGGGGCACTAGAACGGCATCGGCACTCGGTGGCAGAAACGGCGCACGCTCGTAGTCGAAAGGTGAGCGACTGCGAACCTGCAGACCGGCACGTTTGCGAAGCAAACTGCCGACGCGCCCGCAAGGGCGCGCTAGCTCACGTCGAAGGCGAAGGCCTCGTAGCCAGCGGATTTAATGCCGGACATCACCTGATCGGTGCCGTCGGGACAGAGAGCCACGATGGCGCCGCCGCCACCACCACCGGTGAGCTTCGCGCCGGCGGCGCCGTGTCGCCGAGCGATCTCGACAAGCTCCTCGACTTCCTTGGTCGAGACCTGCAACGCGTTGAGGAAGCCGTGGCACAGGTTCATCAGTTCCCCGAGTTCGAGCAGCGAACCGTTCCGCGCGGCTTCGGCACCGGCGTTGGTGAGCGTCTCGATCTGATCGAAGATCGCATCGTAGCGAGCCGGCCTCTGCCGCCAGGATTCGGCGACTCGGGCCACGGACTTCGCGGTAAGACTCTCCTTGCCGGTGAGGCCGATGACCAGCGGCAACGGCCGAGCGAGCTCCACCTCCTCGATCGACTCGCTGCGGCCCGCCGCCCGCGCCCGGAACAGCAGCAGCTTGCCGAGGGTGGCCACGGTGTTGTCGACACCGGACGGGGTGCCGTGGGCGGTGCGCTCGCATTCAAAGGCGAACTCGTTGACCGCCGCGTCCGTCAGGCCGAGGCTGAAGTGCCGATCGAGGGCGCGGATCACGCTCACGGCCAGCGCCGCGGAACTGCCGAGCCCCATGCCCCGGGGAACGTCGGGGAACGCCTCGATGGTCATGGCGCGTCCGTCGAGATCGAGTTGCTGCAGCAACGTCGCCACCATTCCCGCAGCGCCGGTCGGGCGCTCGCTGATTGGGGCGATGCGCTGTTCGAGGCCCCAACGGGGGACCAGGAGGCGCACGCCGTCGGTCGCGTCGACAACGCGGGCCTCGACCGCCAGAGGAGTCGGCGCGGCCAAGGCCGATCGACCGTACACCACGGCATGTTCCCCAAGAATGATGACCTTTCCGGACGCCGAGCTCCGCGACTCTTGGTCCGACGCCGCCACGACGGTCTTTCGCGTCAGTTGGCGCGCCACCTCCTCGGCCTTCCAGACCTTGACCTCGCCGCTCTCGATCAAGCGCTCGACAACCTCGTCGAACAGTTCATCCGGCACGCCGGCGGCGGAGACGACGCTGCGGGCATGCAGCGTCATGTGGTTCTGCTGGATGCCGGCGGTTGCGAGCGAGCGTAGCGCGGCATAGTTCTGCGCCAACCCGACTGCGCCGATCACGGCCGCTAGCTGCGCGGCATTGGGATTTCCGAGCAGGCGGTGGCTCAGGCGCACGGTCGGGTTGGTCTCCAGCGGGGCGCCGACGGTGCCGACCTTCATCGGCATCTCGATCTGCCCGACGAGATCGCCGTTGTCGGCGGCGAACCACCTTGTCAGTGCCCGATACGATCCGGTGCGCGCCGCATACGCGTGGGCGGCGGCTTCGATGGCTCGAAAGTCGTTGCCGGTGGCGATTGCCACGGCATCCACGCCGTTCATGATGCCCTTGTTGTGGGTTGTGGCGCGGTAGGGATCCACCAAGGCAAGGTCGTTGGCCAACACGATCCCATCGCGCACTTCCGTGCCGGCGTAATCGCGCATGGCGAGATTCTGCACGGGGATGCGCACGTCGGCCCGCACCAGCGCACGGTCGGCGAGGTTCGACAGGATGCGGAGGAAGACCTTGCCGCCGGTGATCGCCTCCACCAGGCTCGCGACGCCTTCGCACATGCCGTTGACGACGTTGGCGCCCATGGCGTCGCGCGTGTCCACCAGAAGATGCAGCACGAGCATGTCGCGTTCCGCGCCTTCGGGGCTGCCGCCCTCCGGGACCCGGTGATGGAAGACCTCGATTTCCTTGGCGCCACCGCCCCTGGCAACCATCTTTGGATGCAGGCTGTTGGCAAGGTTGATTATCTCCTCTTGTCTCTCGAGCAGGGTCTGGCGGGCGAGCTCGAGGTCCGGCACGTCGACGACCTGCACCTGGCCGATGAGTACCGGGTCCGTGACCTCGGTGCGGTAGCCGCCGGACAGGCGCGCCGTGCGTGCCGCGCCCGAGAGGCCAGCGACGATTGAAGGCTCCTCCACCGCGAGCGGCACGATCACTTCCCGCCCGTCGATCAGAAAGTTGAGCCCGACGCCCATGGGCAGGCCGAACACGCCAACAACGTTCTCGATCATCTTGTCGGCGAGATGCGCCTTCAACGTGTGCGTGCCCGTGTCGAGCGCAACGAGGTCCTCTTCGGTCAACGCCGTTCGGTCGCGAAGCGCGGTGATGCGCGCGCCGATGTCGAGCTTGAAGAAGCTCGGGATTCGCGACCCCAACGCGGCTGGTTGCGATTGGGACATGGCTGGCAGTCCTCGTTGAACATCCACAGGCACGAGCGTAAGCGAATGCGGGCAGATCTTCCATGCGGCACCTTGGCGCTGTCGTGCCCCAAGAGGGGCGCCTCGGCAAGGGGCGAGCGGTGCGTGGGCCTATCGGCGGCTAGCCCGTCGGGCAGTGTCGATTCGCGAACGTTGGACGGGCTACGAACGGCAGGAGCGTGAACGCCTCATGGCGGCGCGATCTCGGCCGGGAAATCCGTTCTAAGGCGCTTCCACTCGATCTTGAACCACGGCGTGAACTGCGCCGGTGCCGTTTTGACCTCCCGATCGAGATCATCGGGCGAGATCCAGCGCCACTCGGCGATTTCCGTCGCGTTGACTCGCGGCGGCGGTGAGCCGTGGCTGACGAACACGGAGCAAAGTTCGAACTCGCTCCCGGCATCCACAAAGGTTGCCCGGTACTGGAACTTGAACAGGAACTCCGGCTCGACGGCGAGCCCGAGTTCCTGTTCGGCGCGTCGAACCACCGCTTGCGGCAGCTCCTCGCCCCGTCGCGGGTGGGAGCAGCAGGCGTTGGACCAGAACTCCGGCCACAACCGCTTGTCCCGGTGCCGCTTCTGCAACAGCGTCTCGCCGGCGGCATTGAAGACGAAGAGCGAAAACGCCCGGTGCAGCACGCCGTCGCCGTCATGGCAGGAAGCCTTGTCGAGTGTCCCGACTTCACGATCCTCTCCGTCGACCAAGATCAACGGCTCGTCGTCGTGGGAGACGACCTCGAATCGAGTTGCAGGGGACATGGCGCGCGAGTGTAGCCGCTCAGGCGCAGGAACGCATTCGACGGCGAAGAACCAGAAGGTGCGACCCGTGCCCTCCTCGCGAGACGGGCGCCGTCGGCGCCCACTCTGCCGGCGCAGCTTGTCCCACCAACGGGGGTGGAAGTAGGCTTCGCGCATCGGAGCGAGGCTTGTGCGGCTCGGGAGCGTACCCGTCCAAAGGCTCCGCCATGTTGAGCGAGCCGTGGCCAAGAACATCGTCGATGCCGTGCGCGAGGTTTGCCTGTCGTTCCCCGAGGCCGAGGAGCGTCCAGGTCGCGGTATGCCGGACTACCGGGTACGCGACAAGACCTTCGCCACGTTGGCGGTGAACCACCATGGCGACGGCCGCTTGGCGCTGTGGCTGAACTCGCCCCCCGGCGCGCAGCAGTTGCATGTGTCGGGCGAGCCGGAGCTCTACTTCGTGCCGCAATATGTTGGCCCCCGCGGCTGGCTTGGCGTGCATCTCGACCGTGGCAACGATTGGCGCACCATCGCCATCCGGGTCCGCGAGGCCTACGAGAAGGTCGCACCGAGGGCCTTGACCCACGACATGGGCGAAGCCATTGCCATCGAGCCGCCCACCGAGACCATCGACCCTGAAGACTTCGATCCGCTTGTGGCGCCAAGCGCGCAGGCAACCTTGGCGCGACTGCGGGAACTGATCGCGAAGCTGCCGGAAACGTCAGAGGCTGCCCAGTTTGGCAACCCGGCGTGGAAGGCGGGGCGCAAGACCTTCCTTTCTGCCCATCGGCGCCGCAAGCGCATGAAGCTGGAGCTTTGGGTGGGGCCCGACCTGCAGGCTACTCTGGCCGAGGACCGGCGCTTCGTCATTCCGCGCTACATCGGCCACCGGGGCTGGATCGAACTCGACGTCGAGGAACGCATCGACTGGGACGAGGTGGCCGGGCTCATCCTCGGCAGCTACCGCCACTTTGCGCTGAAGCGGATGCTGAAGGTGCTTGACTCCTGACCGAGGGCGCCCCTGACAAGGCGCCAACTGCACTACCGGGCGACGTTGGGCAGAACCCCCGGTGCCGGCGCTGGACTATCCCACCTGCCTGTGGCACAACGCGTGCGAGAAACGAAAACCGGGAGCCGACATGGCCGAACCCCAATCCGCCATCACCAACGCGCAGACAACCAACCTCGAAGTGCGGCAACAGTGGCAAATCGACCCACATCAAGATGTTGCCTCCATTCCCTTGGCGGAGCTCAATCCCGCCCATCCCGCGCGATTCCAGGCCAACACCGCGCTGCCGGTGTTCGAGCGCCTGCGCCGCGAAGACCCGGTGCATCTCACCGCAGAAAGCCAGTTCGACCGCTATTGGTCCATCGCCCGCTACGACGACATCAAGGCCATCGACACCAACCATGCCGTGTTCTCGTCCGACCTCGGCAACGGCGGCATCCGCCTCGGTTGGCGCCCGACCGCGGAAGACGAGCGCAACACGCTCTTTCACCTGCCCATGTTCATCATGGAAGACCCGCCCAAGCACGACGCCCAACGCAAGGTGGTCGCGCCCATGTTCACGCCGCGCCGGCTTGCCGAGCTCTCCGATCTCATCCGTTCCCGCGCCGGCGCGATTCTGGACGAGCTTCCCGAAGGCGAGACCTTCAACTGGGTGCGGCGGGTTTCGGTGGAGCTCACCGGGCAAATGCTGGCGACCCTGTTTGACGTGCCGCAGGAGGACCGGCACCTGTTGATTCACTGGTCGGACACGGTGGAGCGCATTCCGGACCCGAACTACTTCGAGAGCATGGAGGAGGGCTTCAAGGAACTGTGGAAGTGCTTCGAGTACTTCAATGAGGTGTGGCAGGAACGCGCTGCCCGCAGCGAGCCGGGCGACGACCTGATCTCCTTCCTCGTGCACGGCGAAGCCACTCGCAACATGCCGCCCAATGAGTTCCTCGGCAACATGCTGCTGCTCATCGTCGGCGGCAACGACACCACCCGCAACTCCATCTCCGGTGGCGTGCTTGCCCTGAACGAGCACCCCGACCAGTTCGCGCTCTTGCGTAGCGATCCGGGCCTGATCCCCAACATGGCTTCCGAGGTGATTCGCTGGCAGTCGCCGGTGGCGCACATGTGCCGCACGGCGATGGAGGACATCGAGGTCGGCGGCAAGACCATCAAGAAGTGGGACAAGGTGTGCATGTGGTACTACTCCGGCAATCGCGACGAGGACGCCTTCGACAGTGCCGGCGAGTTCCGCATCGACCGCCCCGACGCCCGCAAGCACCTCGCCTTCGGCTTCGGCATCCACCGGTGCCTTGGCAACCGACTCGCGGAGATGCAGCTGCGCATCATATGGGAGGAGATCCTGAGCCGCTTCAGCGCGGTGGAGTTGGCCGGCGAGCCGAAGTATCTGCTCTCGAGCTTCATCCACGGCATCACGGACCTGCCGGTGCAGGTGCGGCGGAAGTAAGGTCTGCGGCTACGCCCGCGCCGGCATCCCCGAATCCTGGATCGTGGCGTGGACGCGGGCCGTGAGCGGATTCACGTCTTCACCCAACCCGCCGGCATCACGTATCAGACCTAGGTCACCTTCACGCGAGGCGAGGCGATCCGCTGCACGTCAATCCCCGGCCTGCAGCTGAAAGTCGACCACGCGTTCGACGGTTGAGCGCGCGGCGTTATCCCGCTTGGGGGGACACCTTGCTCTCGCACGCGGCGACAGGGGGAGCGTGTCGGCTCTGAGCCGTGATGTTCTGCAACTGTCGGCACCAAAAGCGTGCCTTGCGCGCGGGGGAGGGCAGTGCGCCCTCCCCCAAGAGACCTCGCTCTGTGGCGATCTACCGATCGTCCGACGCCAGTACCAGCGTCCCCGTCGTCGACAGCGTGCCGCCGGTGCCATTGACGACGCAGGTCGTGGCTTCCGTCTGCTTGCCCTCGATGCCGTTGACGCCGTCTTCGGCCGTGCGGGATAGCTGGCGATAGGCTTCCACCAAGAGCTGCATCCCGTACATGCCGGAGTGGTTGAACGAGAGGCCGCCACCGTTGGTGTTGATGGGAAGACGTCCGCCGGGGGCCGCGTCGCCGTTCTTCCACAGCGTGTAGCCCTTGCCGCGGGGCGCAAGGCCCAGCATTTCCGCAGTGATGCCGGCGGTGATCGTAAACGAGTCGTAGATCATCGCCATTTCCATGTCCTGCGGGCCGAGCCCAGCCATCTTGTAGGCGGTGGCGGAAGAGCGGCTTGCGGATGTCGCCGTGAAATCCTCCATCTCCAGCATGTTCTGGTGCCCCATGGACTCGCCGGCACCCGCGACCCAGACCGGGTTCGTCCTTAGGCTATTGGCGATCTCCGGCCGTGCCACGATCACGGCGCCGCCGTGGTCGGTCACCAGGCAGCAGTGGTAAAGCGTCAGCGGCCAGGCAATGAGGCGTGCTTCGAGCACGTCCTGCACCGTGATTGGGCCACCGAACGGGCTCTGCTTCTTGCCGTACATCACACCGCGCGGGTTGAGCTGCGCCCAATCGCGGGTGACAACCGCAATGTGGGCGAAGTCCTCGGCGGTGGTACCGAAATTGTGGAAGTGACGAACCATCGCGTGGGCGTATTGCGACGGCGCGCCGAAGGTGCCGTAGGCGCCGGTCATCTCGGCGCCGGGGCTGACCTCTCCGCGCCCGCCGCCGCCACCGCCGCCACCACCACGGTAGGACCAGCCGGCTTCGCCGTGGCTGATGAGCGCAATGTCGATGATGCCGGCATGAATCGCTGCGAGGGCGTGGTGCACGTGGATCTGGAACGAGCAGCCGCCCACCGACGTCGTGTCGAGATACTTCGGATGCAGCCCCAGATGCTCTGCCAACTCGCCGGTCCAGCCGGTGGAGAAGACGCCTTCGATCGCGCGGATCGGAATCCCCGTCATGTCGGTGACGTTCTTGATCGCCTCGATGTGGTGCTGCAAGGACGTGACCTTGTTGCCGGTCAGTTCCTCCGGGTAGCCGATCACGTTGGACTCGGCGGCGCCGACGATGGCCGCCGCGTAACTCAGGTTCATGGCTGCCATACCTACTCCTCGACCACACGCCAGAACGGAATGAACGTATCTTCGTTGGCCTGCTCGAACTCGACCTTCACGCGCGCGCCGATCTTGATCTCTTCCGGCTTGGTGGCGTCGACGCCGCGCAGTACCGTCATCATCCGGTCGCCTTCCTTGAGGTCGATGAAGGCGGTCACGTAGGGCACCTCTTCGGACCAGCCGCCGAAGGCGCGGTGCTGCACCGCATAGGTGTGGATGAACCCCTCCCCGCTTGCCTCGAACCACTCGATGTCCATCGTGTGGCAGAACGGGCAGATCAGGCGCGGATACCAGTGCACGCGGTTGCAGTCCGTACACCGGGGCAGCATGAGCTTGCCTTCCTTCGCGCCGTCCCAGAACGGCTTGGTGTGTTGCCCCTGCCGGGGAATGGGTTTGTTGTAAGCCACGTCGGTTTCGATCCCCTCACCTTGAATCAAAGCGCGCTACATTAGCACGGCGAAGCCAGGGACCGGGCGGGATTGCGCATCGCCTGCATCTGCGCACGGCCCGCACGGGGTTGCGTTGTGTGCCAGTTGGCGGGCTTGCTACGATGTTCGCGCAAGGGCAAGTGACCAGCCGAGCACGTGCCTCGCTCAAGGCCGCGAAGAGGATACCGACATGACCGACGTGTTCACCCAACCGGACGACGTCATGGCTGAAGCGACGGAGCTCTCGGCGGAGCAGAAGCGTGCCTTCCATCGCGACGGCTTCATCGTCCTGCGCCAGGTGGTGGCGCCGGAACTCACGCACGCTGCCAAGCGACGCATCGACATTTTCGCCGGCAGGGAAGGGCACCTCTTCCGCTACTACAACGAGCTTGCCGAATCCGCAGAATTCCCGAATCTCGTCAACAAGTCGGCCTTGCGCGACATCCTGCTCCGCACCATGGGGCCGTTCGACGCTCCGCAGCGCGCGATGCCGATGGTGCTCTATCCGCGGGATCCCTCGGCGGAGATCGGCGGCTATGGCGTTGCCGACCGCGACATCCCCAACTTCGGCTTCGTGCCCCATCTCGACGGCCAATGGGCGGGGGACCTGCCGCGCAACCAGAACGAGGTGGACAATTGGCATTCGCCGCGCACTGAGCATTTCGGCACCGGTGACGCCCGCTCGCGGGGGCGCAACAACACGCCGTTCTTCCAGGACCCGGCATGCCGCCTTGGGATGGGCAGCTTTACCGCCTTCGTCGGCGTCTGCCTCAACGACCAGACCGAGTTCGGGCGCGGCAATCTTGCCGTGCTGCGTGGCGCACACCGCATCGTGCAGGATTTCTTCCGCATGCAGCGTGCGAGCGGTGGCGTGATCGGCCCGGAAGGCCCCGGCTGGCCGCGCCTGCGCCCGGCAGGAGACGGCGGAGTGGCCATGAACCACCTGCCGGATGCGATCCTCGAGCATTACGCGGACGACGCAGAACGCACGCCAGACGGCTCGATGTGGCCAAGGCCCACGCCCATCCTGCTCGCCGAGGGCGACGCGGTCATCACATTGCACGCGATTCCCCACTGCGGCACCCGGAACGAACTCGGCGCCGAACCGCGCATGAACGTGTACTTCCGCCTGCGCCGCGACCGTCCGGGCGGCGCGACGGTGGTGGGTGACAGCGATCACCCCGACCGCGGCTGGAACGGCGAGTTCCTCGACTACCCCGAAGGCTACGACCCTTGGCAGGTCGCCATCGACAAGCTCTGCGACCACTGGAGCGAATGGGACGGAATGCGGGACGTGGTGGGCGGGGGTTCAGCACCGTAGGGATGCCACGTCGTAACACGTTGACAAACCAAGGATACGCGTCGAAGCCGACTCAACACCAACGTGCGGCCGGATGGCGCGGTCCCACACGCCACTCGAAGTGAGGGACGCTCACGCTCCTCCCGCCGAAGGCGAAGAAACCAAGGCCCGGAAGGATGCAACCAGCCCTCTCCCCGCGAGACGGGCCGAGCCAGGCGGGTGAAGACGACTGCCTCCCGCCTTCTGCAGCTTGGCGACTGACGGACGCGGCACGGGACCGGACAATCCCACGCCAACGGCCGGCCATGTTCCGCCCGCGTCAGCGACTCGGCGGGCCTCGGCGGGCGAACGCCCTCACCAACCCACGCAACTCGTCCACCAGTGCCAGGTCCTTGGCGATTCGCGCCACATGTCCCCACTCCGCCTCGTCCGGCACGGCGCCGAGTTCCAGCAGGCATCGCAGCGACGCCGGCCGCCAAACGTGAATGGCATAGCCAAACGCACTCTCGTGGCCATGTCCTTCCAGCAAGCCTGGGTCCTCGGCGGCTAACGCTCGAATCGCCTCCAAATCCTCCAGCACCACAGCCGACTCAAGTGTCGGCTTCGCCCCATGTGCCAGCAACAGCCGGACGATCTCGACATCGCACTCCTGCGACAGCATGTGCAGACAGGCGGTGGAAAGGGGCGTCTGACCATCGCCAGCCGCCGCACCGGCTGCCGCGCCCCGGCCCAGCAAGAGCCGCACCGCACTGAGCTGGTTGTTGCGGCAGGCTACGAACAGCGCGGTTCGCCCATGGGCGTCTCGCTCATCGACATCCTGGCCGCCCGTCCTCAAGCGCTCCATCAACGTCGCCACGTCGCCAAGCGCCGCCAACGTGCAGAAGTCCACCGTGGCCCCTCGCTCGCGCAGCAATGCCACCACCTCCATCGCCGGGGCCGGCTTCCACGGCCCTGCGTGGAGCGCCTTCGCGAGTGGCGTCTCGCCAAAGCGATCATGGGCATCAAGCTCCGCCCCACCGTCGCAGATCGCCCGCGCCAGTTCGAGATTGCCCCGTTCCGCCGCGTGGTGAAGTGCCGTGGCGCCATCCGCATCGGTTTCCTTCGTCAGCTCGGGCTGCGCTGCAAGGAGCGCAAGCCCCCGTTCATTGAGCCCAAGCAACGCACAACTCGCCAGATTCGCGGCCACGCCGCTCGCCAAGATCGCCTCGGCAACGCCCCGATAACGCGATGTGCGTCCGGAAACCCCATACGCCCCCACGAGCTGCAATAGGCGGTTCGCCACGCCCCCGGGCACGTTGCGCCATTCGGTGGACTCCACCAGCGATGCCAGCCGGTCGCGGTCCCCCGCGCCGAGCACGTCCGCGAAGGCTTGCTCCAGGTCCGTCGTGTCGGCCATCGGCACCGAATCGCACGGAACCGCCAGGCTGTCAAGCCGCTGCGTTGCGCCAGCCTCGGCCCGTGGCCTTACAATGCGCGGCCAGCCTGCACGGAGGAGCGGTTGATGCAGCGGTCGGACCACCATGACGTGATCATCATTGGTGCCGGGGTTTCTGGCCTCGGTGCAGCGTGCCATTTGCAGAAGGAGTGTCCGGGCAAGAGCTACGTCATCGTCGAGGGGCGATCGTCCATCGGCGGCACGTGGGATCTGTTCCGCTTCCCCGGCATTCGCTCCGACAGCGACCTCTACACCTACGGGTACGAGTTCAAGCCTTGGCACGGCCAGCCGATCGCCACCGCTCCCGAGATCATGAAGTATCTGCACGAGGTGGTGGACGAGAACGACATCGAGCCGCACATCCGCTTCGGCCATCAGGTCACCAACGCCTCCTGGTCCACCGCCGATGCCTGCTGGACCGTGCGCGCGCAAACCGACGACGGCGAAGTCGAACTCACCGGCGACTTCCTCTTCATGTGCCAGGGGTATTACGACTACGAAGCCGGCTACCGCCCGAGCTTCCCGAACGAGGAAGCGTTCCAAGGCACCATCGTGCATCCGCAGCAGTGGCCCGAGGACCTCGATCATGCCGGCAAGCGCATGGTGGTCATCGGCTCCGGTGCCACCGCCGCCACCATCGTCCCGGCCGTGGCGGAGGAAGTGGCCGAAGTGGTGCAGCTGCAACGCTCGCCCACCTACTACATCTCCCTCGACAACAGCGTCGAGGACGCGACGATTCAGGAATTGCGGGCGCTCGACGTGCCGAAGGAGTGGATCCATGGCATCAAGCGCCGCAAGATCCTCGAGTTCGGGCGGGTGATGACGTCGCGGGCGCTGTCCGAGCCGGACGCGGTGGCGAAGGAACTGATCGGCATGGCCGCCGCGGCGCTGCCCGAAGGCTACGACGTGGAGAAGCACTTCACGCCCCGCTACGGGCCGTGGCGAGAACGCCTCTGCCTACTGCCGGACGGCGACCTGTTCGCGGCGATCCGCTCCGGCAAGGCATCGGTGGTCACCGACACCATCGAGCGCTTCGTGCGGAACGGCATCGAGCTGTCGTCCGGCGAGGTCCTCGAGGCCGACATCATCGTCGTCGCCACCGGCATCGAACTCTCCGGCCTTGGCAACATTCACTTCGACGTCGACGGCGGCAACGTCAACCTGCCGGACACCTTCACCTACCGCGGCATGATGGTCTCGGACGTTCCAAACCTCGCCTGGACGTTCGGCTACATCCGCTCGTCGTGGACCCTGCGCGCCGACATGATCGCCCATTATGTCTGCCGCCTGCTCAAGCACATGGACGCGATGGGCGTGCGCCAATGCACCCCCCGCCTGCGCTCTTCGGATCAAGGCATGAACGGCAAGGCCTACATCGATCCGGACGACTTCGCCCCTGGCTACATCCGCCGCGGCGCTCCCCGCCTGCCGAAACAAGGCGACCGCGAACCGTGGACCAACTGCCAAGACTACTATCAAGAGCGCGACACGCTCGTGGACGCCTCCTTCGACGACGGCGCGCTGGTGTTCGACAACCCGGTGCAGAAAGAGCGGGTCGCGTAGGCGGGGCCGCCGTAAGGAAATCAAGCGGCGGGATACGGGCCGAGCCACCAGGACCGAGGGCGTCGGCGCCGGAAACGGTCGCGGGCGAGCAAACGACCCATCTTCGCATGGGACGTGCGAGCCGCAGCCGTCAGTTCGACAGCAGCGTCCGAGAGATCCCTGCGTGGGCTACTCGTCCTTTGGCAACGCCCGGGCGTGCCACAGATAGTATGCGAGCGGCAGCACGAGGAGCACGACGAGGCCGGATGTGACCACGCCGCCGACGAGGGGCGTGGCGATGCGCTTCATCACGTCGGCGCCGGCGCCCGTGCTCCACATGATCGGCATGAGTCCAATCACGTCGGTGGCGATGGTCATCAGGATGGGGCGGACGCGCTTCACGGTGCCGTCCTTGATGGCCTCGGAGAGGGCGGCCCGACTCACGAGCGCATTTCGCTCGCGCCACTCCCGCACCGACGTGCCGAGATAGAGCAACAGCACCGTTGCCGTCTCCGCATAGAGCCCGGCCAGAGCAATGATGCCCACCCACACCGCGACGCTCAGGTTGTAGTCGAGCGCATACAGCAGCCAAATCGCTCCGGTCGCCGCAAACACGGCGCCGCCGAGCACGGCAAACGTCTCGAACGCGGACTTGCGGCTGATGTACACGATGGCCGCAATGAGGATCAGCGTGACCGGAACGACAAAGGCCAATCGCTGCTCGGCACGCTCTAGAAACTCGTACTGCCCGCTCCAGGCGATCGTGTAGCCGGGGGGAAGCTCCACCTCTGCGCCCACCGCTCGCCGCGCGGCCGCCACGTAGCTGCCCACGTCCACGTTGCGGATGTCCACATAGACCCAGGCGTTCGGCCGGCCGCCCTCGCTCTTGATGCTTGGCGGCCCCACCGTCAAGTCGATTTCGGCAAGGCGACCCAAGGGAACGTGTGCACCCGTTGGTGCCGGCACCAGTACGCCACGCAAGGCCGGCAAGTCGTCGCGCAGTTCTCGGCTGTAGCGAAGGTTCACCGGATAGCGTTCCAGCCCCTCCACGGCCCAGGTGATGTTCATCCCGCCGATGGCGGTGCCGATCACCTCCTGCACGTCGCGCACTGTGAGTCCGTAGCGGGCGATGGCGTCGCGATCGATGGTGACGTCGAGATAGTTGCCACCCATGGTCCGCTCGGCGTAGGCGCTGTCGGTGCCGGGCAGGGAACGCATCACTTGCTCCACCTCCTTGCCGAGGCTTTCGAGCACGGCAAGATCGGGGCCCGCAATCTTGATGCCAACCGGCGTCTTGATGCCGGTGGAGAGCATGTCGATGCGGGTGCGGATCGGCATGGTCCATGAGTTGGTGAGGCCGGGGATGTCGAGCGCCGCGTCCATCTCCTCGATGAGTCGGTCCACGGTCATGCCGGGCCGCCACTCTTCCCTGGCCTTTAGCGTAATGGTGGTCTCGATCATCGACAGCGGCGCCGGATCGGTTGCGGTCTCGGCCCTGCCCACCTTGCCGAAGACGTCCTCGACTTCCGGGAACGAGGCGATCACGCGATCGGTTTGCTGCAGCAGTTCCGCGGCCTTGGTGATCGAGATTCCGGGCAACGTGGTCGGCATGTAGAGCAGATCGCCCTCCCACAGTGGTGGCATGAACTCCGAGCCCAGCTTCGAGAAGGCGAAAGCGGTCGCAACAAGCGCGACGCCGGCAAGGCCGAGCACCCAGAACTTGAAGCGGAACACGGCGTCGAGAACCGGCCGCACCAACCAGGAGAAGGCGAACAGGGCCAAGCCGAATTCCATCGCCGGGCGCCGAATAGGCCGCATGGAGGCCATTGGGCCGCGGCCCTTGGTCAGATAGCCCACCAGAACCGGCACCAGCGTCACCGCGAGCAGGGCGGCGGCAGCCATGGCAAAGGTCTTGGCATAGGCGAGCGGCTTGAACAGCCGTCCTTCCTGCGCTTCGAGGGCGAACACCGGCAGGAACGACACCGTGATGACCAGCAAGGCGAAGAAGAGCGTCGGCCCGACCTCTCTCGCCGCCCGCGCCACTACCTTCCAGTGCTCTTCCGCGATCTCCTCCTGAGGGAGAGCGGCGCGGTCGCCATCGCGCCCATCAGGCTGCGTGTCCCCACTCCCGCGGGCGAGGTGCCGGTGCGCGTTTTCCACCATAACGATGCTGGCGTCCACCATCGTGCCGATGGCGACAGCGATGCCGCCGAGCGACATGATGTTGACGTTGATGCCCTTGAGCGACATGGCGAGGAATGCGAGCAGGATGCCTATCGGCAGCGCGGCCACCGCTACAAGGCCGCTACGGAAATGCAGCAGGAAGGCCATCGACACGAGGCCGACGATCAGCAACTGCTGCGTGAGGCTCCACCGCAGGCTGCTGACGGAGCGTTCGATCAGCCCGCTGCGGTCGTAGGCGACATGAACCTCGACACCCTCTGGCAATCCGGACTTGATTTCCGCCAGTCGTTCCTTGACGGCGCGGATCACTTGCAGCGTCCCGGCACCGTGACGCACCACCACGATGCCGCCAACCGTCTCGCCTTCGCCATTCCATTCGGCGATCCCGCGGCGCATTTCTGGGCCGATGCCCACGCGCGCCACATCTTGCAGGAGGATCGGCGTGCCGCCGGCATCGACGCCGAGGGCAACCTTGCCGATGTCCTCCACCGAATCGATGCTGCCGAGGCCGCGGATGACGAACTCCCGCTCCGCCACCTCCAGCGTGCGCCCGCCCACATCCTCGTTGCTGGCGGCTACCGCATCGCGGATCTTGGAAATGGGAATGCCATAGGCACGCAGACGGTTGGGGTCCACCGTGATCTGGTACTGGCGCACGAAACCGCCGATGCTGGCGACTTCCGACACGCCCGGCACGCTCGCGAGCTCGTATCTGAGAAACCAGTCCTGCAGCGAACGCAGTTCGCCGAGATCGTGGCGGTCTGACGTGAGCGCATACATGAAGGCCCAGCCGACGCCGGTGGCATCGGGGCCGAGCGATGGCGACACCCCGTCCGGCAGCCTCGAAGCGGCATGGCTCAAGGTTTCGAGCACTCGGGCCCGCGCCCAATAGAGGTCGGTGCCGTCCTCGAACAGGACATAGACGAACGAATAGCCGAAGAACGAATAGCCCCGCACCACCCGCGCCCCCGGTACCGCCAGCAGCTCTGTGGTGAGCGGGTAAGTCACTTGGTCTTCGACGATGCGGGGTGCTTGGCCTGGGTACTCCGTGTACACGATCACCTGCACGTCGGAGAGGTCCGGAATCGCGTCCATCGGTGCCCGCACGAGCGAATAGACGCCGGCCACGGTCGCCAGCGCCGCACCGACAAGGACGAGAACCCGGTTGTCGATGCACCAATCGATGACACGTTCAAGCATCGTCACGTCGTCCGGTCAATGGTGATGGTGCATGTGCGAAGCGTCGCCGTCGGGCATCTCGGCTCTGCCACCGCCCGCACCCCGCAACAGCTGGTCCAGCGCCGCCTTCAGATTGCTTTCCGAGTCGATCAGGAACTGCGAGGCGGTCACCACCCGCTCGCCGGCCCTAAGCCCGCTCGCGACGTCCTGCATCCCCTCTGCCGCGATGCCAAGCGTGACCTCGCGCGGCTCGAAGCTGCCGTCGTCCTTGGCAACGATGACCACCGCCCGTTCGCCGCTGTGCAACACCGCCTGCGCTGGCACCAAGATGGCGTCCGTCGCTCCGCCAGCGCGAACCGACACGTCCACATACATCATGGGCCGGAGCGCGAGATCAGCGTTTCCCACCTCCACGAAGGCTGTCAGTGCTCGGGTGTTGGGGTCCACGGCAGAGCGGAAGAACAGGATCTTCCCATTCCAACTGCGACCGGGAAACGCTTCCGCCTCGACGACCGCTTCGCTGCCCTCCCGCACATGGCGCAGATGCTCCTCAAAGAACCTCACCTCCGCCCAAAGGGTTGAATGATCGGCAATCTTGAGCACGGTCATCCCGGCATCCACCCGCATCCCCTCGAGCGAGTCGCCGCTCTTGGCGACCACCAGCCCTGATGCGGGGGCAAAGAACCGAACCGTGCTAGGCGCGGCCCCTTCCTGCTCCAAGCGGGCGATTTGGGCATCGGTGATGTCCCAATGCTTGAGTCGTTCGCGGGTCGCTTCCAGCAATGCCTCGGCGCGCTCGACGGCGCCCGAGTCCGCACCGCCCTCCACGAGCCTCGCCACATAGCTGTGGGCGGCGAGGTATTCGCGCTGCGTCGCCACCAACTCCGGGCTGTAGATATCGAACAGCACATCGCCCTCAGCAACGGACTCGCCGATGTTGTTGACGTGCGCCTTTTCGATCCAGCCGCCGAACTTGGTGCTCACCGACACCAGCCGCTCCTCGTTGTGCGCCAGCACGCCGACGGTACGGATTGACACGGGCAACGGCCCCCGCTTCACGACGGCGGTTTTCACCGCGAAGTTCTGGAGGAACCTCGAAGGTACTCGCACTCCGGTTGTGTCGGCGAGGCCCAGCGCTTCAACGGCATCGTGCCGCTTCGGCACCAACTCCATGCCGCAGATGGGGCACTGGCCCGGCTCGTGGCGAGCCACCTGTGGATGCATCCCGCAGGTGTAAAGCGTGGCGTCGGCAGCGGGCGCCTGCCCCGTAATCAGGCCATTTGCATCGCCCTGAGAGGAGGGCGTCCATGGGCTCCAAGCCACCATCGCCACAACCGCGGCCCCAAGCAGACTGCCGCCAAGCACCACCAAGACGTTGCGCGCCTTCATGTCCTGACCTCCGGCGCATGGAACGAACCGTGCAATGCGTTGGTTCTCCGGCCGGCCGACTCGAAGTCGAGACCCTGTGGGTGAGGGCATCCTGCCGACGCACGCACGGGCAGGCGCGTGGGCTTGGCGGATAACGTGTGCTCGCACACGGGCGCGCCTTCCGACCCGTGCGAGGGCGGGATGCGCACGCTTCGGGAGGGCCCCTGAACGGGAAAAACGGGAAACGGCACACCCGCGGCCCGTTCCATTTCTGCCAGTGCCTTCATGTAGTCGGCGTGCAGGCGGGCGAGATCGTGTCGCACGCCCAGCAGCATTTCCTCGCCATCGAGCAGGTCAAGGACGCCGACGGCCCCTGTGGCATAGGCGTCTTCCGTGGAACTGAGTGCGGTTTGTGCCTGCGGCAGCAGCGTGCCTTCGGCCAGGGCGAGGCGTTCGTCAAGCGCGAGAAGGCGGCTCGCGATGGAGCGCACTGCGGCATCGACATTGGCCACGGCGTTTCGGTGGTCGTCCTTGGCAGCGGCGAAGGCGGCGTCTGCTTGGCGGATGCCGGCGTCGTACTTGGCGCTGCGAATGGGAATCGTGACACCGGCGCTGACATGGAAGGTGTCTTCGCCGTTACCCGGCGGCGGATTCGTCCTGCCGGGGGCGTCGTTCCGGTCTCCCACCACTCCCCAGCCAGCGCCGACGACCAGATCGGGTAGGCGCCGGCGCTTGGCAATTCGAGCAGTTGCTGCCTTGAGCGCCACCCGTGCCTGTGCCACCTTTACCTCGGGCGCGTGGGTCCGTGCCGTGACCCGCAAGGCGTCGCCATCGACACCAACGACGGGCCGTGAACCAAGCCGAACCCTGGGCAAGCTGCCGTCGGTGGGCTGGTGCCGCAACGCGTTCAGATGCGCCTGGACGCCGGCGCGCTTTCCCTCGAACTCCCGAAGACGGCCTTGAACGCGGGTGATCTCCGCCTGGATCCGCACGACATCACGCTGCAATCCGGCTCCCTGGGCATACTGGGCGCGCGCCAGCGACTCGTAGTGACGGAGCAGTTCCTCTTCCTCGGTGGCGATCCGAATGGCGCTCGCGAGATACGCAGCCTCGAAATAGGCGAGCTTCACTTGCCGCACCACATCCGCCCGCACCGTGACCGCGAGCGCCCGTCGCACTTCTGCATGGCTCGTGAGCGCAACGCCTTCGTCTGCGCGCTTGCCGAACCACGGAATCCTCTGGGTGACCGCGACCCCGGCAATCTGCGGCCCAAGGCGCGTCTGAGGGCCTCGCGGGAATCCCGTAAGCTGCAGGACAGGATCGGGCAATGCCTCGGCGGCCACAATGCCCTCCCGCATAGCGAGTTCCTGCCATTCGGCGGAGCGAACGGCCCGATTGTGCGCGAGCGCCTCGGTGATCAGCGTGGCGAGAGTCTGGTCGCCATGCGTCGCATACGCGAGCGCCGGCGCCGCCAACGGTGTGGTGTGTGCGATAAACGCGAGGGCAAGTGCCGTCGCTCGACGCATTCTCCTGTCTCCTCATGCCCGGCCAACGAGATCCGCGGCAAACCGCGGTCGTCAGGAACGTAAGGAGGAACGCTAGTCGAGCATCTTGTCGAAACGACGCACCGGCGAATCGGCCAAGCGCGCGAGGGGCAGAGGTGGTGAACGGCAAGAAGAGGCACGCGATCCGGGCGCGAGGAACAGATGACCGCCCGCCAGCGCCACAGCTTCGTCCAGCGACACTTCGGGTGCCAGGCTGCTTGCAGAAGATCGAGAAGTCAGCCCTTCGGTGCTGCAATCGCCGCAATCGACGTGAAGGCAGTCGTCGCCGCTGGCGACATCCTCGGCATGGTGACCCACCACGTGGTGGCGGTGCCCCGCATCGGAAGACGCGAATTCCGGAACCGCGCAAGCACAGGCAACGCCGGCTGCCGAAACGGCAGTCGTCAACACCCACGCCAGCAATGCCCGTGACCGACCCATGTCGCAGCTATACGACGCCGCTTAACCGAAGTCAAACGCGAGCGTCCCATGAGGCCATGAGCCTGAAGAGTGCCGCTCTCGCCAAGCGTTGCTGCGGCGGAACGGGGAGGGCAGACCGCCTCTGCGTAGCCTTGGGGGGGAGTCCGGTGTCGGTGTTCTGCCAGCGTCTGTTCGGCGTGCGGGGCAAAGTGGCTCTGGTCAACGGCGGCACCCGCGGCAGAGCGTTTAAGCGGACCGCGTAGTAGTGTTCGCTCGTCTGTCAGCCGACTAGCGCCACCAAACCCCGCGCTAGGGCTCGGCGTCGGGCCCCAGCCCCCACCTGCCTATGACCTTGCACCGTAGAATGACGCTGCCGCGCCATTCCTACGGCGCAGCCGCACTGATGCGCCATAACGGAATGAAGATACAGTCTTTTTCGCAGATTCTCGACGACGCTGCCCCACGAAACGACACCTTCCCGGTCGCGATGCGGCGACGCCCGGGGCGATCCGGCGACACCGCGTGGCGCCTTTCAACGCCGAATCGGCCCGCGCGGTGGCCGGCGCAACCCCGGGGCCGCCAGCGCGCATCCTCCGATCCGGCGAAGCGGCAGTCAAGGGCGGCCAGGACGTTCCCGGCCGCCAGCTCCGCCGGTTCGAGCCGACGCGCGCCGTCCTCCACCGGCGCCGAGCCCGTCCTGGCCGGCGCAGCAGCCCCTTGACGGCCGCGCTGCCGCCAACGCTGACGGCGGGAAGGTGGCCGTCGCCGTCACCTCGACGACGCCGGTCTCAAGCGCCGCCGAGCGGCCGGTCCTGTTCCCGGTCACCTTCCCTGCCCCCGCGGCGAGCGGTTCCGGGTTCCACATGAAGCCGCCGCAAGCCCCGCCGCAGCGTGACGCCGCCGGCGCGTCAGTCGTCCCGCTGCCCGCAAACCCCGTCCCAGACGCGGTTTGCGACCATCTCGACGCCGAAGGCGCGCACCAGAGCGACTTGCTTTCCGCTGTCGTGAGCGACGACCCGAAACGGGACGCGCTCGTGTACGCCGACGGCGCGGCGCGCCATGCGAGCGAGGTCGCGGCGGTGAATCGGGAGGGAACGCGACAGGGAGGAACGGCCGCGCCCCGGACCGCAAGGCGGCCCGGGGTGGGCGTGGGGCAGCTAAGTTGTAATGGGCGATCCGTTCGCCTTGCCGATGCAAGGCTCTGCGAATCCGCAGACAGGCTGCGAGTTGCCCTTCGACGCACTTTGCGCTTGCCGTTCCTACGCGGCGGCTGCGGCGTGCCGTTGCCGGCAGCGGCCGCGAGCCCGGTTTGGGCGCGACGCGCTGTCCGCGGCAGCCGGGTCTGCTCCCGGCATGGCAAGGGTGTTCCGCCCTAGCCACCGCCTCTTCGCGTCTCGCCACGGTCCAGACCGGCTTCATCCACCGGACCACCGTCCGGCTGCCCGCGGCCCCGAAAGGGTCCGCGCGGCGGCCGCCTGGCCGTGTCGTTTGGATCAAGCCCCCGCCGCGATGCGACGTGGCCCGCCGTGCCTTCGCGGGGCGTCCGCCCGTACAGCGCGATTACGGCGCTGCGGCACATGGCCGCCGTGTCGGCGGCGAATGTCGGCACCTAACCGACCATGCTGCGCAAGGCAGCGACTGAACGCGGCGCACCATAGCAGTCCGTCACGAGGCCGTCACGGGCCGCGTGCTTAGCAGACCTTCAGGGCGCCGCTGGCCGCAATGCCGCCTTCGCCGTCTGTCACTACCCGGTCGCCGCACCGGCCGGCGATCCGCCGCCTCGTGGGTGCGACGTTCTGCAACGCGTTCGGGTAGTGACAGACGGCCGCAGCGACGCCCAAGCCCTCGCCATGATCGTCCGATGCCCGCGCGCCCCTCCGCCCGCACCCGTGCTCCGTGCGACGCATGCGGACAGCCGCATTCGCTCCCTTACCCGTCGCGACGACGGACACGCTCCGACGGGCAGGATGCTGCAAGGCGCAGGTCTCGTGGGGGCCGGCCCCAGGGCCCCAGGCGCTAGTCCCCGGATCGCGATTCGCGCCGTGCGCCTCTCGTGCACGCCACGGTAGCGCTTGCGCGGACGCCGCACAGCGACGTCCACGCCACCCCGCAGCGCCAGCAGCCCGGTGCGGGTCACCGGCCTCCTGCCAACGCCACTGCAACTCAGCAACGTGCCATAGTTTCTCCATGTCCACGGAGTCCCTCTCTGTTCCGCGCACCGCCTCGGTGGCGAGATACTTCCACTCGAATCTCGGTCGCCGCGGCGTCAGCGAACTCCCGATGGACTTCCTGTGGCCGCTGCGCCTTCGGCCTGATGTTCGCGCCGGGCGAACTGTCCTCGTTGCATCTACGCACGCCACGCGCGGTATTCGATCAAGCTCCTTGCAACCAACCGTAAAGCTCGCCACCTAACGGAAACTGGCTACCGCGGGGACGGTGCCACACGATCCAAGGCAGATTCACTCGAACTGGAGGCACACAGGGGAAGCGGGCGCCAATCAATGGGACCAAGACGCGACCAAGGTAGTTCTCAACCCCTTTGCGAACCTTGGCATCGCGCACTTCCGCCCACGTAACGTACAGGCCCTTCGCGTCGAACCGCAGGATTTCGCGGTTGTTCCGGTGCTCGGAGAGGCGCGCGCGTAACGAGCCGGTGCGACCGGATCCACCCTGTCCAATGCGAATCGCTCTCGGCGTTAGCCGGTCACACCAAATGATGTACACGCCCGACTTCGCGCTCACGCTACGCAGTTCGAGGCGACGTAACGCGCACCATCGGCCACCCGTGCAAGTAACCCATTTCACCTGAGTGCCGGCAAGCATGTCGAATCCGTCAATGGCAACGTCGGCTCTATCCGCCTGCTTCCCCGGGCGTGGTCCACGATCTACGAAACCGCGTGCCCCTCGATCGCGCAGCAACGTTGTCCGACAGGCTGTAGCTTCCTATGTTGCCCAGCTCAGTCAGGGCACCGCGTCACGCCTTCAACACAACCCGAAACCCGAGCCGCTTGCAGAGGCCACTGGCCGTCTCCGCCAGTTCTCGGCTGTACTTGCCGATTGAACTCTTGGTGAAAGCGGCGTCTTGTAGCCGGCCGAGGGCCAGCGTGTCGAGGGCCGCCGACTCGAGCCAATCAACTTCCTCGCGATATCCAGCAATCGCAACAGCGCGAGTGTTCCTAACGAACCTGTTCAGTCTGTTCCCGTTGGTTTTCATTACGCCGCACGCGCCGAAGTACACGAGTCGCCCCTGACAGCGTCCGTCTATCCATTGCTCGATCCGCTCGAGCGGCACTTTCGTTCGGTCCCCAATCTGCAAGAATGCATCGTTGCCATCCTCCGCGCACCAACCGTGGAAGCCGAGATAGAGAATGGGGAAGTTCTTGTATCCTCTACGGAAATACCTGTCGAGAAAAAACTCGAACTCCGCCTCCGTGGCTACGTCCCGATGTTCGTACCGCGTTCCGCTGCACCGTTCGACCAACTCCAGCGCAGGTTCAATGCTCGACCTATCCTTCTGGCGATACCACTGGTCCGTCTCCAAGCAGAACACGCCCTTTTGTTGTGCCTTTCCCCTCGCCACCTTGCCCTACCCTATCGTCGCTTGCAGCGATCCTACGATGGTCGACCAGATTTCGTCCAGCCTAGGCGGGACGCTCGTAGCTGCTCCTCGTTTCGGCCGAAGCGACGCCGATGAAGTCGCAGGCATCAAAGCCGGGTGGGTACGCGCCGCCGAAGGTGTCGCCGGGCTCCGCCAGTAGCAGCACGACCTCGACCCCGCCCAGCGTCCCGCACGCACCGGTGCCACGCGGAACACGGCCCTCTTCAGGCGCCCACCGGGCAACGCCGCCGCACGCGCCCTCGACCTCGGGACAGGGGCGGTACGCAGTCCGCAGCAGATCGACCAGCCCGACCACCGGCAAGTGAGTCATGGCGGGCCAGCTGTCGCAGTCCGCACTGTTACGAGCGAGATTCTCCGACGCCGCAGTGCCGCTCTTCCCGACGCTCCCGTTCTCCCATTCAACGGAAGGCCCAGGGCAGTACTGCGTCCGGACACTCTTTGCTAAATGACTGATAATGAAAGAGTTGATTGGAGTCTACCGTTGTCGCACAAGCTTCCGCGACTGGGCCGCCGAGTGCACCGACGCGCCGCGCGAGGTCTGCGAGCTCGCCCTGGCGCACGTCAACGGCGATCGGGTCGAGGCCGCCTGCCGCCGCAGCGACCTGTTCGAGCGCCGGCGCGACCTGATGCAGCGGTAGGCCGACTACCTCGCCGCCGCCTGAGGCCGGGGCAGCGGCATCCGCCATGACAGCCGGCAGACGCGGTCCCACACCGCGCAGCTTTCCCGCCGCGCGCGTGCATCCTCGGATCGAGGCAGACCGGCGCCCAGGGGCGGCCAGGGCCTTCCCGAATGCCGGGGTCCGCCGCCAATGTCGGTTCGAGCGCGGCTCGCACCCGCCGTCCACCTGCGCCGAGAGGCGCACCGTGCCTTCCGTCGATGCGGGCCACGCCGCCATTGCGGCGGCCGGGCATCGGTGGACAGTCAGGTCACCATCCGCCCGTTCGGTGCACATCTGTTGGCCATCGCCGGACCATTCGACGTCCCGCGAGATTCCACGACGTCCCTGCACGCGTCGCGCCGGCTGGCGGTCCTCTCGCGCTTTGGTTCGCGGCGCTGTGGACAACCCGGTGGACCGCACTCTGGCTCACGATCGCTGTGGAAAGAGCCGTCAAGCATGCCTCGGCCACGCCGGCCAAATCGCCTGGCGACGGCGGGACCGAAATCCCGGGAGGGTGGCTCCTACCGCCGCCCCGCCCACCAGCCCCGCCAGCGGGCCGGGCGCCGGATGCGGCGGTCGAGGAACTCCTCGGTCAGCTTCCTGTCCAGGGCAATCTGCCCCGAGCCGCTTGCGGTGTCGTCGAGCAGCCAGTCCGGAATGTCCGCCCTGGTGCGCGAGAACTCGATCGAAGCGACGCCGACCGTGATCCGGTCGCCGGTCACGGTCCAGCATTGCTCCGGGGGCCGGCGCTCGGCGCTGTAGCGCTCGTCCGCAAGCAGGGCGTCGAGCACGCGCCGCGGCCGCTCGAACGCCCGCCTCTGGTACTCGGCAAGCGTCATCGGCTGACACCAGTGCGGGAGCCTCGCGCCCGGCGGCCGGTGCTCGGCAAACACCTCGCACAGCGTCGTCGACGACAGCCGCAGCGCGTCCACGCCGTCCTCGGCGTCGGCTGGCCGGGTGGCTTCCGCGTCAAGCCGCGGGAGCATGTGCGCCAGGTAGCGCCGGTACAGGGCCGTGCCCATCCGCTCGCGGATCGACGCCACGGACCGGTGCAGACGCCGCCTCGTCGAGGTGTCGTGCCCCGGCAGCGACGTGCGCGTATAGATCATCAGGCAGCGCTTCACGATCTCCGACTTGAAGCTGCGCGCGTCCGCGTTCATCGACAGCGCAAAGCACGGGTACTCCTCGTAGGGGATCGTCTCGTCCTTGATGACCTCGTCCGCGTGACGGCTGAACCGGTCCCGCGTGACGTCGTCGAACACCACCGGGAAGCGCCGGTAGGACCGCTGGAGGCCCCGCAGCCTGCCGGCCGTGAAGTCGGGCGCGTCGACGATGCGCGGATGGTCGAACATCGACGCCATCAGGGTCTCGACCAGACTCGTCTTGCCGCAGTTGCTCGACCCGTACAGCACCGCGAACATGGGCTGGTCGAAGCTGAAGTCGCTGCGCCGGAGCGCCGCGGTGCGCAGGTCGCACATCAGCGGCGCGAAGTAGAACCAGCACATGAACGTGAAGTAGTCGCGCTGCAGGCGAGCCACGTCGCCGGCGAAGCCGTCTTCGTAGTTGGCGAAGAACGCGAGCCACGCCTCGACGTCGCGGCGGACCTCCGAGTCGCCGACGGTCAGGTCAACCGGCGTGCCGCTCAGCGAGAGGCCCTGCGGCGTTCGCGACAGGTACAGGTCAGGCGTCTCCTCCGCCTCCCGCGCCCGCGTCACGCGGACGATCTCCTTGACCGTCCGCGGCTTCAGGCGCACCTCGCCGTTGCGGTCGGGCCGCGAGATGCCGGCGAGCCCCCGCCGGATCGCGGGCCGGATCGCCTCGAGCCGCGTGACCAGCGCCGGATGCGGCAGGCCGTCGTCCGCGTCCGCCGGGGCCGGCACGAACAGGGTGGTCCCCTCCGGTCTCTGTTCCGCCTCGACCAGCGCCGGCGTCCGCTCGATCCGCACCTTCTCGGTCGGCGCGTCGTCGGTGACCGGCACGCGGCTGGTGGACGCGTCGCGAACCGCCTCGAACTGCGCCTCGTAGTGCCGCCAGGCCACCTCGTCGTCGTCGAACACGACCAGCGTCTCCGCCTGCCGACCCGAGAACGCGCGTTCCGACAGGTTCGCCGATCCGACGATGACGCGGCGTTCCACGCCGCCGGCGGGCCGGTCTCCCTCGCCGCCAGCCTCGTTCGAGAGGAGATAGATCTTGGCGTGGGCGATCATGTCCTTGGTCACGAAGAAGCGCACCGTGCCCTCCTCCATGCCCCGGTAGAGGCGCCTTCGCCGTTCGCCCTTCGGGGCCTTGAGCCGGAACAGGCGGCCCTCGAGCTCGTCGCGCACCACCGCCTGGAAGGCCAGCATGTCGGCCGCCTCCGGCGGCAGGATGCCGGGATGGCCGAAGATGCACTCGAAGTCGTCGAACTCGTGCTCGGCCAGCAGCCCCGCGACCATCGGCATGCTGGACGTGTACGTCAGCGCCCGCAGCGACCGGAACCCGGCGAAGTAGTGCGGACCGAACGTCGCCACGGACTCCGCCCGTGCATGCAGCACGCCGAGCGTTTTCCGCCGCGTCACCGATTCCGCGTCGTCCAGAAGCAGCGGGTTCTGTTCCGCCATTCTCCGTTCTCCCTTTCCCCGTTGTGCCCGTGCAGCGACCGTGTCGCGGACCCCAAGCGTACCGGCAGTCAAGAGGTCGGTCGGGACGACCCCGGCCGGCCCACCAGCCGTGCGATCCGGTCACGACACGCCGCCGCCACCGGTCCACGCGCCAGCGCCCCGGGCCATCGCTGCTAGACTCGACCGACAGCCGCACCGCAGCCGATTCGACATGACCCATTGGATTCTCGTCGACTACGAGAACGTCCGCCCGAGTGACTTCCATCCCGACCGGCAGCCGGACACGCGCATCATCGTGTTCCTCGGTCCGAACCAGCAGAAGATCCCCGCCGACCTGGTGATGGCGCTGCAGGCCTTCGGACCAGACGCCCGCTACATCCAGTGTTCCGCCGCCGGACGCAACGCCCTCGACTTTCCACATCGCCTTCTATCTCGGCGATCTCGCGCCCCGACATCCGGAGGACCAGTTCCACATCGTGTCCGAGGACAAGGGGTTCGATCCCCTAGTCAGGCACATGCGTGCCGAGCGCGGCATCGCCGTCCAGCGCCACGCCGTCCTTCCCGCGATCCCGGGACGCGCCAAGGCGAGCGCGAAGAAGAAGGCGTCCCGCCCGGACGCCAAGACGGTTGACGAGGTCCGCAAGGCGCTCGCTGCGGCCGGCGCAACCCGGCCCCGCAAGGTGAGCACATTGCGGAACTGGATCGACGACCGCTTCAACGGCAAGCTGGCCGACGCCGACCTGGACCGGCTGATCGCGAACCTGCGTTCGCGCCGGCTGGTCGCGGTGTCCGGAGACAAGGTCTCCTACAATCTCTAGGCGCCGTCGGACGCGTTGTACGCCAAGACTTGAGACGGACGCGGCAGCCAGCCGCCGCGCCCACGTCCGCCCGGGCCAAGCCTTCGCCACCGTCGACTCCGAAGTTCCACGCCGCCCCTGAAGGACGCCACTCTCCAAACTCGCAAGTGCCAGGCCGTCCATGGGTTCGTCAACGCGGTGGAACAACGCTCCCCGACGCCCCGTTCGGCGACGTTCGGCAGGCACGTTCGGGCAGGGCGCGATGTCACGCCGCAGGGTGGCCGTCCGGCGCCACCGCGTCCGCCCAGCGCTGCATCATGGGCCGCCGCCTCTCCAGCAGGTCGTCGCGCGCGTACGCCGCCACCGTCGCCGAGCCCTCCACGTGCGCCAGCGCGAACTCCGACAGCAGCTCGTCCACCTCGTGCCCCCGCGCCCAGTCCTTGAAGCTCGACCGGAACCCGTGCCCCGTCGCCGCGATCCCCGCGTTCCGCAGCGCCTGCGTCATCACCCGGTCCCCCAGCATCGACCCCGGACGCGAGCCGGGGAACACCAGACCGCCGCCCCGGACGCCCTCCCGCGCCGCCGCCAGCACCGCCAGCGCCTGCCGCGACAGCGGAACCCGGTGCGCGCGCCCCGCCTTCATCGACTCCGCCGGCCGCACCCACACCGCCGCGTCCAGGTCGATCTGGTCCCACGCCGCCCGCCGCACCTCCACCTGCCGCGCCGCCGTCAGCGCCGTGAACCGGACCGCACGCTTCGTCGACGCTGCGCACCGCGTTGCGTCGATCCGGTCCAGGGCCGCGCCCACCTCCGACCAGTGCAGCGCCGCATGGTGCCTGGGCCCCGCCTCCCGCCTCGGCAGCGCCCGCCGCACCGCCTCCACCGGCGAGCCATCGACCCGGAACTCCTCGATCCGCGCCCATTCCAGCACCGCCGTGATCGCCGACCCCGCCGCCTTGACCGTCGCGTGCCGGCCGGACACCGCCAGCGGCCGCAGCACCTCGTGCACCGCCGCGCTGCCCACCCGGTCCACCGGAACCCCGCCGAGCCTCGGCAGCACGTGCCGGTCCATCGCGACCCGCCAGGTCTTCGCCGGACTCTCAGTTCGCCAGCACTCCCGCCTCTGCTCGAAGCACGACGCCTCCGCCGCCGCGAACGTCGGCACCCGGCTGCGCCGCGGGTCGCCGCCGGTGCGGGCGACGGCGCGGTTCTCCGCCGCCACCCGCCGGGCCTCGGCGAGGCTCACCAGCTCGGCGCCGCCGAGGCCGAGGTCGACGCGCCGCCCGTGGATGGTGATGCGCTGGATCCACTGCCTCGATCCGCTCCTGCGGACGCGCAGCATGAGCCCGTTGCCGTCGGTGTAGCTGCCCGGGGGCGCGGTTCGCACCCTTGCGGCGGAGAGGGCGTTGCGGCACAGTCGGGGCATGGTCGGACTCCGGCGGGTGGCTGCCGGAAGTCTACGCCGGTGTCGGATAGGAATCCATCATGCCCCACAAAACCTTGTGCTGCCTGCCGCGTTCCGGCGAAACGCCGGGAGCGTCTGCGGCACGCTTAATCTGTACCGAATACATTGTTTATCAAAGAAATAAATGGACTTTGCGCCACCTATCGCATCGCCTTGACGCCTTGCTGGGAGTCTGCAAACGACTGTACGGCGCAAGCTCCTAGGGTGCCTGCATGCCATACATTGAGGGCCGCATCGTCCACGACGCCGACTCCCACGTCATGGAGATTCCCGGTTGGCTCGACGAGTTCGGAACACGAGCCGTGCGCGATGCGTTCAACGCCCGTTTCGGCAAGGGACACCGGGGCGGTCTCGACCGCGCCATCGGGCAACAAGACGATCCCGCCTTTCGCGCCGGCGATGCAGCCGAAATCATGGCGCGCAAGAACCACGACGCGACCGGCGCCTTCCGCCGCGAGGACCGGCCGCTCGCGCTCGATCTGATGGGCATCGCCAGTCAGCTCGTTTTCCCGACCTCGACCAACGTCTGGCTGGAAGAGCTCGAACACGGCGACGACCTGGGGCTGCTCTACGACACCGCGTCGGCAACCAACCGCGCGCAGACGGAGTTCTGCGCTGCGGATGTCCGGCTGCTGCCAGTCTGCTACGTGCCGCTCGCGAGCCTCGAACGCGCGCCAGCGGCCGCGCGGGAAGCGCTCGACGCCGGTGCCGCCGCGTTGCTGGTGCCCTGGGCCTGCCCGAAGGAGCATGCGACCAGCCACATCGCGCTGGATGCTCTCTGGGGCCTCGCCGCCGAAGCCCGCGTGCCCATCCTGTTTCACGTCGGCGTTGCGGACCGCGTCCTGCCCCGTGCGCACAAGATCAACGGGCTGCCGCCGGTACCGGACTTCCACGGCGGCGAGGAGAACTTCCGCTCCATCTCCTACATGGCGATCCCGCACGGCCCCATGCAGGCTCTGTCCATGCTGATCCTCGACGGCGTGCTTGAACGCTTCGAGAGCCTGCGCATCGGCGTCATTGAACTTGGCGCGTCCTGGCTGCCCGGATTCATGCGCCAGCTCGACTCTGCCGGCGAGGCATTCGCCCGCCACGAGGCGCGGCTCGCCTCCCTCACGCTCCGGCCCGGCGAATACGTCGAACGTCAGGTGCGGGTGACGCCTTACCCCACCGAACCCGCCGGCTGGATCATCGACCAGTCTGCGCCCGGCATCTGCATGTTCTCCTCGGATTTCCCACATGTGGAAGGCGGCCGCAATCCGTACGGGCGCTTCCGCCGCACCACGGCCCAACTGTCCCTTGCCGACCAGGACCGCTTCTTCCGCGGCAACTTCGAGGACCTCATGGGCATGGCTTGAACGCAGTGCAGGCAGCATGTTCGCGACTGGGCCAAGGACGATCCCGCCGGCGCTGCCGCGGAGGTCAACCGCCAGCGCACTACCGAACTACGAGACCAGACGGCAGTCAGCGTCATTCCCGGCCTGCTGTCCGGGCACACGGAGGCCGCCGAACGACTGCTCGAGACCATCATCCTGCCGCCCGAGCGTTGCAGAGTTGCAGGCCTCCTGCACACCTACTTTGTCCGGACGGACGCGGTTCCCGAAAAGGCGGCGCTGTATCGCGCGATCTTGAACGCGTACGCCGGTGTGGAGGCGACGGTTAGGCGGCTGGACGGCGGCCGCCGTACAAGTCCCGCAGGCCAAACTCGCGAAAGGGGGGGCGTTCTCGGTCAGTCCGTCTCAGACTATCCCGATCAGGGCGTCGAGCACTTCGTTCGGCCTTTCATTCAGCATTGCGTGGCCGCAGTCGAGGCGCACAACGCGGGCGTCGGGCAGGTGCGAGGCGACATCGAGACCGGCCTTGGCCGGGGTCATGCGGTCCTCGTTGCCGGCGATGACCAAGGTCGGGCAGGTTACTTCACTCTCGTCCGCACGAAAGCCGTTGCAGGCCGAGAGGTCCGCGTGAAACACCCCCGGACCAGATCGTTCAAGCAACCGTTCCCCAGCCGCGAGCATCCATAGCCCGGGATTGTCGTTCGCGCCAAGCGCTCCCGGCGTGCTGTGGCTCCAGGCATTGGCCATGTCGATGGCGGCATGGTGGTTGTCGTGGGCGGCGTCGAGGAGAAGGTCCGTCACCGGCATCGGCATCGATGTGCCAAGAAGCGCCAGTGCCCGGCACCGTTTGGAATGGTCGCAAGCAAAGCGCCATGCCACCAGCGAACCCATGCTGTGGCCAACCACGGCTGCCGTGGCAATGCCTAAGGCATCCAGCAGTTTGGCGATCCAGGCCGCCATCTCCCCCACCGAGGCGAGCGCCGGCGCGCCATCCGCGGGTGCCGAAGAGCGTCCATGTCCCGGCAAGTCTGGCGCCACGACACGCAACCCCTTGCGGGCAAAGTGCCGGGCCGGCAGGGCCCAAACCGTGTGATCCATGCCAGCGCCGTGGATGAACACCACCGCAGGCGCATCTGCCACCACACCGCTGCTGCCGTTTCCCACGTAGGCTTGCACTCCCTCCACCTGCACGGCATAGCCGCTCACGACGCGCCACCCCTCGGTGGCCGTGAAGCCCGGCGCAATGCTCGCCCAAGGTCGTCGATGAGGTCGCGCGGGTCTTCGAGGCCAATGGAGAGCCGCACCAAGCCTTCGCCGATGCCGGCCGCCGCCAACGCCTTCTCGTCCATCCGGTGGTGCGTCGTGCTGGCAGGATGAATCACCAGCGATTTGGCATCCCCGACATTGGCGAGGTGCGAGAACAGCGACAGGCTTTCGATGAACGTGCGTCCCGCCTCGCGGCCGCCCTTGAGCTCGAAGCCGAATACGGCACCGGCCCCCTTGGGCAATAGCCTCGCAGCCAGCTCGTGGTCAGGATGGTCCGGCAACTCCGGATAACTCACCGAAGCCACCGCCTCGTGCTCCGCCAGAAAGTGAACTACCTGCCTAGCGTTCTCTACGTGTCGCGCCATCCTGAGCGGCAGCGTTTCCAGCCCTTGCAGGATGTGGAATGCGGTTGTTGGTGCCATGCAGGCACCGAAATCCCGCATTCCTTCCCGACGCGCTCGAGTGACGAACGCCTGGGGCCCGAACTCCTCGGCGAACACCAGATCGTGAAAGCCCTCGTAGGCTTCCGTTAGCGTCGGGAACCGCGCCGCGCCTTCCTTGCCGCCGCCGGCACCCTCCGCCCGCTCCCAATCGAACGTGCCTCCGTCCACCACCAGGCCACCGATGACAATTCCATGTCCACTCAAGAACTTGGTGGCCGAATGGATGACGATGTCGGCACCGTGGGCAATCGGTTTGCAAAGCCAGGGTGTGGCGAAAGTGGAGTCGACGAGAAGCGGTACGCCAGCAGCGTGCGCCACCTCGGCAATGCGCGGCACGTTTAGCACCTCGAGCCCTGGATTGCCGAGAATCTCACCGAACAGCAGCTTGGTGTTGTCGCGTATGGCTGCTTCGAATGCTTCCGGCGAACGGGGGTCGACAAAGGTCGTCTCGATGCCGAATCGCGGCAGCGTGTATTCGAGCAGGTTGTGCGTGCCGCCGTAGAGGGAACGCGACGCAACGATGTGATCGCCAGCTCCCGCAATGGTTGCCACCGCAAGGTGCATGGCGGCTTGCCCACTGGCCGTGGCAATCGCCCCCACCCCGCCCTCGAGCGCACTGATGCGTTCCTCGAGCACCGCGTTGGTGGGATTCGACAGACGCGAATAGACATGCCCCGCCCGCTCGATGTTGAAGAGCCCCACCGCAAAGTCGGTGTCCGGAAACACGAACGACGCCGACTGATAGATGGGCGTCGCCCGCGCCCCGGTCGCCGCATCGGGCCGCTGCCCGGCATGCAGCGACAGCGTGTCAAATCCGGTGGGCCGCGGCCCCCGATGATCCCTCTCCGCCATGCAGCCATCCTACACGCTGCGCAAAGAGACGTGACGAACCGGACACAGGATCTTCGCAGCATGCGTCCGGTCCTTTTGCACCTAACCGGCGGAGGTCGAGGCAGCGATGGCTCGGCGGTCGACGACCATCCGTGCAGGACGCCAACGGTACGCGCGAGACAGAGTAACCCCCGCGAAGCGGCCTCCGCGTCGCCTGCGGCCAAGACCTCCGACAATGTTCTTGGGCCAAGGTCCTCCATGACGCAGATGCCGGCCGCCTCGTCCGCCGCCAGCACGCGAGGCGCAACTCCACTGTCTGCCATGGCCTGCGCAATCACGACGTTAGCGCCCAACTTGACGACGGACGTTGTGCCGGTAACGGGTAATCGAACCCGCCAGACGTTGTGGCCTTCGACGCGAGACGGCTCGAAATTGGTGACGTCGCCTGCAAGCCGTTGCAGCAGCCTCAGTGCCGGCTCCGGGAGTGGATCTGCGCTCTGTGAGTTCAGGGCCATTGCATGCCGCGTCGCCGGTAGCCGGGCCAGCAAACTACGGCAAGACTCGCGGGCCGGTCAATGCTAGGCAGACCTTCCGTGGCGTCGCCCCGCTTTGTTGCAGCTTCGATGTGGACCGGGAGCGCCACGAGGCCCGTTCTGGCACCGATTTGGTAGTTGCGGTCGAAGCGTCGGTGCCTGCGACGCGTGTACGTCGGGCTCACCGAGGCACTGTCGACGGTGCTCGTGACTGCCGATCGACTCGCCGGCGCGACCGGAGTCGAGGCACCTCGGCGAGCAACTCATCGAGCAGGTGGCGACTGCCTCCGAGTTGGTTTGATCCGGTCAAGACCCCCAGCGACCCCTGCGATGCGATTGGGCACGCAAGCGCCAGCACTAGGCCTTTTGCGGCGCCTGCCGGTTTTCAGTCCGCTCCCGCAACGTGCGCGTGGATGGCATCGACCAACGCCCAGCGGTGGGCGGAGAACCGGCTTCCTGTGGCGGCTGGCCAGGCGCTGTGCGTGACGATCACTACCTGGTCCTTCGGATGCACCCAGATCAACTGGCCGAAGATGCCGATGCCGGCGTAGGCGCCGCCTTCGCGCAGCCACCAGAGGTAGCCATAGCCAGGGTAGGCCCCCGAGGGCGTGGTCGAGTCGCGCATCCAGTCTTCCGGAAGGATGCGGGTGCCGTTCGGGTGGACGCCGTCCGACAGGGTGAACAGGCCAATGCGAGCATAGTCGCGCAAGGTGGCGTGGATGCAGCAGCCGCCGAGTTCCACGTTCTCGGTGATGCTCCACGTGGCCGGATGCTCCATGAACGGCCGCCAGATCTTTGCTTCCAGATAGCTTGACGCATTGTTGCCGATGGCGGCGCGGAGCAGGGAACCGACCAAGTTGGTCTCGCCGGTGTTGTAGTTGAAGACGAGGCCCGGGTTCGCCTCGCGGCTGAGACCGGCGAGATAGTCCGCCAGCACCATGCCGTTGGCGGCGCCGGCCTTGCCGACATCCGATTCGGCATCCGTGTAATCCTCGTTCCAGCCGACTCCCGACGCCATTTGCAGCAGGTTGCGGATGGTGGCGCCCTCGTAGGCGGTACCCTTCAGGCGGGGCAGGTAGGCGGTCACCTGTTCATCGACGCTCTCGATGTAGCCATCTTGGATGGCGGCGCCGATGAGCATGGATGTGACCGACTTGGCTATGGAGTAGGAGACCCAGCGACTCTCTTCGTCGTGGCCGAGCCGATAGCGTTCGAGCAGGATTTGGTTGCCCTTGGCGACGAGGATGCCGGCGACGAAGAGGGATTCGAGATGGTCTTCGAGCGTGTAGGTCTCGCCGTCGATCTCGTACTCGAGCCCCGAGAAATCCATCGGCGCAGGACGCAAGGGGAAGAACTCGCTGCCGTGGTCGATGGGCCGCGTGGTGTAGATGGCATCGAAGTTGCGAAAGCCGACGATGCGGTCGTCCTGGGTCCAGAACAGCGAGGAAGTGGCGGCATCGGGAAGCTGCTCGTCGGCAAGGGACGGCTGCGTGAAAACCAGGACCGCCAAGGCCAGCAGCCGAAGTGCACCAGTCATGTCTCACTCCCAGACCGGACGAGGTTCCTCAAGGCACAGCATTGTAGCTGGCCAGATGGCATCGGTTCCTCTGGAGGGATGGGGCCCTTGACCGTAAGGCATCTGTCGTAGGGGACGGGCCTGTCCCGTCCCTTGCCGAGTCCGTCGCACGGGTCCGATGCAGGACGGGACAGAGGCCCATCCCCTACAGCATCCATGTTCCTCCCGGCGCCGCGCCTCGGCGTCCTCGACAGGTGGACACTCCAACGGGGCCGACCATCCCAAGTAGAATCTGACACCGCCATGCCCGCGCCAGGAGCAACAATGTCCGCAATCCAACGTCGGTTGCACCTCGCATTACGGGCATTGGCCAGCCTCGTGTTGCTTGCGCTCGGCGCAGTCGCCCATGCCGGCGGTTCCTACATCGAGGGACGAATTGGGGCCATCACGCTCGACGACCTGTCCGGCACCGGCATCATCGACTCCACCATCGGCTTCGCGCGGCTCGAAGGGGACGTGGCCGGACACCTCTCCTACGACGACACGTTCGCCCTCGGGGCGGAGTTCGGCGTGGACGAGCTGTTCGGAACTTCGCTGCGCATCTCGGTGAGCCTTGATGGCTTCCAGCCCGACCTCAGCAACGCCAATCTCGCCGCCGACCTCAGCATCAACGGCGTCGATGTACCAGACACGCCAGACAACTCGCCCCTCACCGCCGATGCGGTGTCCGAACTCGGCCTTGACTTCAATCACAGAACCGTCATCGCCACGGGCAACGTCTTCTTCGACCTCGACCTTGGCGCCGTCGTCCCTTACGTCGGCGCCGGCTACGGCGTGCTGCTCGTGGAGAACGCAAACCAGTACGAAACCGGCTTCGTGGCACACGCGGGTGTTCGCTACGACATCAGCCCGCTCAACTACATCGGAGTGCGCCTAACCTGGTTCCGGGGCGACGGCCCCCAGGACGACACCGGCGTCAACTTCGAAACCTTCGAGACCCAAGCCCTCGCCGTCTCGATAGGCGTCAAGCTTTAGACCACCGCTCGGGGCTGCCCAATGCAGCGATGCGACGCCGCCGAGACTTGCGTTGGAAGCGAACGGGCTCAGCCACGCCCCAGCAAATCCTCCACATTCACCCCCAAGTCCACCCGAACATGCTCCGCGAACGTGCGCAGCCGTTCCGCTGGGGCGTCGTCGCCCTGAATGCCTCCGTCGAGCCCATCCGGAAGACGTTGGCAAAGCTCCCACAGCGTTACCCGCCGCAGGCTGCGACCAAGCACCCAACACCGATCGCCGCCAGGTGATTCGTCGCCAGCCACAAGCCTCGCGACGCCCGTCTCTTCCAAAACGCGGAGGACGAGTTCGCGCTCCTCGTCGGCGAACGCCCCCACCTCGCCCACCTCCCCCTCCGAAACCGCCTTGCCTTCGCCATGCGCATTCCGCAGCAGCCGCACCACAGCCAGGCAGCGAATCACGAGGGGCAGCGAGCCGGGGTCTGCCGGCGCCGGTCGCATCCCCATTGTGTGCACCAGCACGGCTCCGGCCAGCACCAAGGCCCACAGTAGATACACGCCAGCGAGAAACAGGGGCAACACCGCGAATGCGCCATAGATGAACTGATGCTGGAGCAATGGCACCACGGCGCCAAACAGCACCTTCGCCCCCTCAAGCGCCGCCGCGGTCACGATCCCGCCGGCCACGGCGTGAAGCACCCGCACGGGCGCCGACGGCACGGCGTAGTAGAGCAGGGCAAACGTGGCCGCCGTCGCCGCTGGAGGTAGCCACTGAAGTTGTCCCGCCTCGCGATCCGCGAGAAACGACAGGCCAAAGTCGTAGCTCGCCGCCGTCACGGCAACGCCAACCAGTGGCACGCCTAACGTCACCACCCCCCAGTAGGTAAAGAAACGCGCTCCGCCCCGGCGGCGCCGCGACACGCCCCAGATCGCGTTGAACGTCTGCTCGACGCTCCGCACCAACAGCAGCGTGGTGGCAAAAACAAACGCCAGGCCAAGCAACGTCAGTTCGTTGGCGTTGGCCGAGAACTCCTGCATCTTCTCGAGCAGCACATCGCTCGAACCGGCCACAAAGTTGCGAAAGATGAAGCGGGTGATGGCGTCGCCCGTGTCATCGAAACCGGGTAGCAGCGACAGTACCCGATACACCACCGCCATGAACGGCACGACGGCAATGAGTGTGGTGAACGTCAGCGCCGCCGCCGCTCCCATGCACCCCCGCGCCACGAACTGCCGCGCAAGCGTGCCGACGAACCAGCGCGCGTACTGGGGTAGCTCACGAAGCTTCACATCCAGACCCGCCCAAAGCCGCACTCGGGCACCACGGATTCCGCGTCCCGTTCCCCTCCCGACGGAACTCTCCCGCATCCAAAACGTCGCAACGAAGCTGGGCCATCCTGCATCGCGGCCAACCGTTTACTGCACGGTGGCAAAGGGATTCACGATTAGCAGTGTGTCGGCGATGCGCTGGCCAGACTGCATGTCCTCGGTCAGGACTACGCTGCAATCCGCCAGCGTCGCGGCCGCAAGTATCATGCTGTCGTACACCGAATAGTGGAAGCGTGCGAAGTACGCCATGCCCAAGTCGTGCGTATCGGTTGTGAGCGGCTCCACCCGGCAGAAATGACGGATGCTGGCTAGCAGTTCGGCCACCTCGCGAGACCCTAGCCCAAACTTGCGGCTCGCAACGGCCGCGAACTCGCTCAGTACCTGCACGCTTACGGTGCCGCCAGCGCGCAGCAGTGCCTCGGCGCGATCCGCCTTCGAGCTGTCGTCAGAAATCGCATAAAGAAGCACGTTGGTGTCAAGAAACGGGCGTGCATGCGTGCTGCCGTCATTCTCGCGCATTCGCGGCCTCGCGATCGAAGCGGAAGTCACGTGGAATCCGTCCACGATACTTGCGGATCCGCGTCAGAATCTCTGCGGGATCCTCGGCTCGACCGAGTTCGAACGCACCGTCCTTGGCAACGCGGATCTCGACTTCCATCCCTTCGGCAAGACCGAGCGCCTCGACTACCACGGCGGGAATCCGCACAGCCAGACTGTTCCCCCATTTCGCGACCTGCATGAGCCGTTCTCCGACAATATACGCTTGACCAACTGTATATCCTATGTCGTGGTTCGGCAATCGCCATGCACATTAGACCCTTCGTTCGAAGAAGCCCACGTCGACGCAAATGGCAGCTCGCCGAGGTCGCATGGCATACGGTCCTGGAGGCTACGTTCTGGGAGCCAAAGAGCGAGGCCCGATGCACGCGGTGCCTTTGCGTGCGCTGCTCGCCTAAACTCCAAGCGAAGGATCCGCCGAGGAGGTAACCACGATGCAAATCAGGACCGCGACACCCGACGACGAGGCAGCTTGCGCCGCCCTTTTGGGCGAACTCGGTGCAGCAACCGGAACCGAGCCGGATCCAGGTTTCGGCGAGACGTTTCAAGCACTCCTCACGAAGGATCGCGGCCAGATCATCGTCGCAGTCGACAACGGCGTGGTGCTCGGCATGGCAACGGTGAGCTTCAATCTCGCGCTCCGCTACCGCGGCGAATACTGCCAACTCGAGGAACTCATCGTCTCCGCCAATGCAAGAGGTCGAAATCTCGGCGGCCAACTGGTGCAAGCCACCATTGACGCCGCGAAGGCAAGAGGGTGCCCCGAGATGGGCCTGTACCTGCTCCCAACCACAGAGCACAACCGCCCGTTCTACGCCAAGTATGGCTTCGAGCCACTCGGCACGGAAATGCGCCAGCGCCTCGACAGGTAGCGTTCGCGGCGGATTCGCTCACCGCATGGCTCGCTGCTATTCTCTGCCACCCCCTGCATTTGGCCTCGCATCCCCACAGTGGACTGGAACAACGAACCGGGATTCGACCGGACAACCGAGAAGTACCTTCCGCTCGACCTGACGGCGTGGCTGAAGAAGCACGGCATTGAGAGTGAGGGGCGCAAGCAAGGGGCCAACGACCAGCCGTCTGCCGAATCCGAGGAGCTTGACGCGACCGAGGCCAACATACTGGCGTGGGTGCACCGTCGCGCCCGGGTTTGCCGGGACAACGTCGGCGGCCATCTCTCAGACCTCGAACGCGAACTCGCGGTCATGGACAACGACCAGCAGCTCGTCACATTGGGGCAACGCGTTGGCCAGATGGAGCAGGACGCAAAGCTCGACATCGAGCGCAAGGTAGGCGAAGGCCGCAACACCCTCGTCACTCTGGAGCAGGCAATCCGCGAAGACAGCGACGACTTCCGCGCATTTCGGCAGAGCCACGGCCTCACGCGCCAGCCTGACTACTCGCATCGCAACGCGGCGCTGCCCTTCATCCTCATCTGCTTCGCGGTGGAGGTGGTGCTCAACGCCGCATTGTTGATGGAGGTGAACGCCTTCGGCCTCATCGGCTCTACGGCGCAGATGGGTCTCATCAGTGCCGTGAATGTGCTGATCTGCGGCCTCGCCATGGGCGCCCTGTTGCGCCAAAGCAACCTGCGCCCCGTGCCCCGGAAAGTGACTGCATGGCTCGGCATCGTGGCACTGCTCGCCTTGGTGGGCATGTTCAACCTCGCGGTCGGCCACTTTCGCGACAGCATGCAAGCCGTGGTCAACAACCCGAGTGCGGATATCGCGGCCCTCGGCAACGATGTACTGGTGCGCTTCGCTGCAAGCCCGGCGGGCCTCGAGTCGTTCCAGTCCTATCTCCTTGCGCTGCTCGGCTTCCTGTTCTTCTGCGTCGCCTCCTGGAAATGGTTGCAGCGCGACGACCCCCATCCGGACTATGGTCGCCGCCACCGTCAGTTGGAGCAGCGCAAGAAGGACTACGTGGCGCGCTACAACGAGGTGCAGGAAAACCTGCGGCAAACGTTCGCCGAGCACGAGTCGCACCTCGCGGACGTCCGCGAGCAACTCGAGATCAAGCTATCCAAGTGGCGCGACATCTGCGTCCGCGGGCGCAACCTGGTCACGCAGTTCCCGGTGCAGATGGGGCAGTACGCCAACGATCTAGAGTTCCTGATGAGCGCCTATCGCACCGCCAATCGGGCCGCACGCTCTGCGCCACCACCTTTGCATTTCGGCGCGAAGCCGGAAATCGAGGCCGGCATCCTCGATGCGGCGCCGGCCTTTTCGCCGCCGGCGGAGACAAACCTGACTGACGTCATGCAGAGCGTCCACGACGCCATCAAGAACGTGCAGGATGTGTACGGCGACTCGGCTCGACGCTATCCAACCTTGGACGATCTGATGGCGGGCACCACCGAGTCGTGACACCGCTTGGATCCAAGCCGGTTTGCGCTCGGAACCTCCCGCTGCTTTGGCTTGGTGGCCTGCTGGCAATTGCCGCCGGCTGCCAACCGCAGCGCCTTGACGAGAACCTCTGCCCGCTGAACCAACCTCCCGAACGCACGACGATCCTGCTGCTCGACACTTCGGATCCGCTAAACGAAAAGCAACTCGGCGTCTTCGCCCGGATGGTGCGCGAGTTGCAGGAGCCGGACGGTCCGGTGGACTTCCGCGTTGCTCCCGGTGAAGCCTTGGTGGTCTATGAACTCCCACAGGAGTTCGGCGACGTGGAACCCCTTGTCCTCGTCTGCAACCCCGGTGACCGGCCGGACGACTGGGGCTGGAAGCAGGAACTCACGGAAGGCAAGCAACTGGCGCTCGCCGCATGGCGCCGTTTTCGAGAACGCGTCGAACCCCTGTTCGCCGCGCGAGAGTCATTCGCGGAGCCAAGTTCGCCCATCCTTGAGTTCCTCGGCGTGATCCTGCCACGCCACACGCCCAGTGCCCGCATGGCGACCGACACCCGCACGCACCTGATCCTCTACTCCGACTTGCTTCAGCACTCGGACGCGTTGTCCCATTACGGCGCCTATCCGCCTGCCAACACGCTCCCACAAACCACTGGCCTCAGGCATCTGCGCACGGACCTCACCGGCGTAGAAGTGAGCCTGTATCGGCTGGAGCGCAGTCGCGACGCCCGTTGGCAAACCGCGGAGCACTACTACTGGTGGACGCAATTGGTCGGAGCTTTCGGTGGCGAGGTGATATGGCAGGAATCGATCTGACCCCCGACCTGCGGATCCGGGCATTCCTGCTCGCCTTCGGTGGCGGTACGGTCGCCATTGTCGTGGTCCGGACAATCCTGCCCCACCTTGGTGGTGCCGTGCTCGCCACGCTGATCGCCGTGCTTGCCATCGTCGCCCTAGGACTGCGTTCGAGGCAGGCAGAGTCGCGCACGCAAGCCGGCGACGACCTCTATTACTTGGGTTTGCTGTTCACGCTGGTGTCACTGATCTGGGCCCTTGTTCAACTCTTCATCCTGGATGCGGGGGAGAGCGACGCCGCGGCGCGCACAAACCAGCTTGTGGGCAACTTCGGCATCGCCTTGGTTTCGACGGTGGCCGGTATTGTTGGCCGCATCCTGTTCCAAGGCGGCATCGGTGCGATGTCGGCTAGCCCTGCCGCTCACGCGGAGGAGGCCGCTACCGAACGAGAGGAAGAACTGCAGCGCCTGCATGCGGAAGCCGCTCGGGAGGTGCGGGACCAGGCACGGCAAGCCCGAGACGCGCTGAGCCACTTCACCAGGATCACGCTGACGCAGGCGGAGGAGACGCGTCGACACACCGAGCGCCTGGCTCAGGAGTTCAACGACCACATGACCAAGCTCGCAGAAGCCGGACTCACGGAGACCAGCAAGGCGTGGCTGGAGGTGGGGGCGACGATGCGGCGGGATGCCGAGCAGCTTGCCCGCAACATTGACGCTGCCGTCACGGAAGCTACAGCACGAACCGAGGTCGCCTGGCGGAACGTCGCCGCGAATGCCGAATCCGCGTCGGTGGATGCGCGCACGGCGACCGCGCAAGCGAAGGCCAACGTGGATGCCATCAACACCGAAGTGAAGGCCATGCTGGAGCGGATTGCGACCGTCAGTGGCCTATTGCCTGCCCTCGCGACTGGCCTGGAGCAAGCCGAGTCGAGCGCCGGCCGCCTGGCTCGCACCGCGGACGATGCGGCGGTTGGTCTCGATGCCCGTGCGGCCGAGATCGTCAGCGCGCACAATGTGCTGGCACAAGGCGTGCGGAAATACAGCGACGCCAGCGTTGAGGCATATCGCAATGCCGTCGAGAAGTCGCTGGAAGACGCGCTCGGTCAACTCAGGCTCGCCGGCGAAAGGTGGCTCAACGTGGTGGAAGAGTTCCACCAAGCTGGCCAGAAGCAGCGGGAAGCTGGCGTCCAAGCAGCGGCGCAGGCAGACGAACTAACGCGACGCATGTCCACCGAGGCGGAGCACTGGGCTGGCCTTGCAGAACGGAGCCGCAAGGGAGTCGTGGAGGCGGTCGAAGACCTGACGAATGTCGTCCGCAAGGCGTAGCGGGCGTGGCCGCCGAACTCCCTCCTGCCTCTACCGCCGATGCGGCCTACCGTCGTGGCACCGTGCTGGGACTCACGGTTGCGGAGATATTCATCCTCCTACTGTTCCTCCTCCTACTCGCGTTCCTCACCTGGGAGGTCGAGCGAGAGCGCACGGCAACAGAGCTCGCCGAGGCGCAGCAGACCCTTCAGGCCATCGACCAGATCGATCGATGGAAGCAGGTGGTCGCGGAGTTCGAGACGCCAGAGGAAGTGCTTACGCTCCGGCGGCAAAAGCAACGTGCCGAACGCGATGCCCAGATGCACAAGCAGCAGGCCGAAGCATTGCGGGAACTGCTCAAGGGCGAATCAGGGGCGGACGCAATCGACAAGGCGCAGGAAGCCGAGCGGCAGGCGCTTGCGGCGAAAGAGGAAGCGGAACAGCGAGCGGCCGAAGCTACCGAGGCCCTGCGCGTGCTGCGCGTGAAAGGGGAAAACCCGCCTTGCTGGTATGAAATCGTCGCTGCCGACGATGGTGGAACGCGGGAAAAGCCGCACTACGCACTGAACCTCGCCGTCTTCGACCAAGGCATTGCGATGCGACCAAGCCCGGTGCCGCCAGGCGGGGCGGCGGACGACAACGGCGGCACCTACGCCGCGGAGGCCGTTCGGCTTGGACTCGCTGCCCTCCCATACAAAAAAGTGCTGAACGATGCGGATGTGCGCCGTTTGCTGCAGCCCATTCACGACGCCGGCAAGGAGAGGCAGGTGCGAACCTACTCCTGCACGTTCTTCGTGCGCGTTTGGGACCAGACATCGGCGGATGCCAAGGCGCGCTGGAAGCACGCCCACCTCAACGTGATCCAGGGCCTCTTTGGCACCTACCCCGTTCGCAACGATCCTTGGCCGCCCCAATGAACCGAAAGGACGAACTGGACAAGGCCCTTCTGCGCCTTCGGCGCGCGGTGGCGAGACTCAGATGGCGCATCCGCCTACGTCGCGTGCGCGCGGTGCTGCATCCAGGGTCGTGGTGGCCGATTCGGTTCAGAAAGCCGAAGGCGCCGGAGGGTTAGCGCAGCATTGAGCCGCCGGAATGGCGCGGTCACGGATCACCGGGCCTGGCGGCGGTGGGTGGTTGCAGCAATCTGTGATGCCGCCCGTTGGCCGGTGAGGTAGGCGCCGTGGACGGTGGCGGGGTGGTCCTCGGTGGTTGCTTCGCCGGCGAAGAACAGGCGGTTGTCGATTGGCGCCGCGAGCTCTGCGTGTTGCTCGAACCGTGCGCCGATGGGGACGTAGGAGTAGGCGCCTCGCGACCAAGGGTCCGAGAACCAGCGCGTTACCCGAGCGTCTCTTGGTTGCGGGGTGGTTCCATACATTTCGCCAAGCGCTGCGAGGGCCAGCGCCACGTTGTCGGCGTCCGACAGGCGCTCGAGCTCCGTCGCCACGTTGCCGGCGTTGAACATCAGGAGCATCGGGAGGCCGGTGGTTGGGTAGAGGTTCAGGGTCTCTGCCCAATGGCCTGGAACTGGGCCAACGTAACCGATGATTTCCGCGTCCTCGTCCCAGAAGACCTCGTCGAACAGCAGGCAGGTCTTGTTGAGCACCCCCATCTGAAGCAGTTCGATCGCTCGCTGTTTCGGTGCCGGAAGCGCTGGACGAAACGAGACCGCTCCTTCCTTGAGGACACCGAGGGGGAGGGTGACCACGACGGCGGAAGCTTCGTACGTGGCGCCAGAAGCGGCGGTGACGATGATCGGCGAGTCGGCGTGGTCGATGCTTGTCACGGGGTCGGCGCACCTGATGTCCAAGCCGGGAACCAGGGCATTGAGGATCTGGTCGTAGCCGCCGGGGAAGAGGACATCGCGTCCCCGGAAGGCGCTTCCGCCAATGATGCTCTCGAGCGAGAGCTTTGCTACATCGGTGGCGAACTCGTGCTCGATGGTGGTGTTGAGCTGATGGGCGAGATAGCGTCCTTCGCGACCGTCGAGCGCGCGGGCCGTGACGTAGCTACTGTATGCGGAGGCAAGGCTCTCCCGCGGGCGCTTGCGTGCGAACGCAAAGAACTCATCGAAGATGTCCTCCGCGCGTCCCGGTGGTTTGCCGCCGCCGTGGAAGTGGACTACGTCGTTGCCGTAGTCGGTTGGCGAGATTGCGATCCCGTGGTCGGACGCGATGGCCGAGATCGGATTTCCTTGGACGCCGTGAATCCACGAGGCGCCAAGGTCAATTGGAACGTCACCCCCGATCGTGTCCGTCCAAACGCGCCCGCCGATGCGGTCTCGGGCCTCCAGGACGAATACGTCCGTGAAGCCTTTGGCCCGTAGTTCCGCCGCGGCGGCCAAGCCGGAGACGCCAGCGCCCACGATGGCCACCGGTTCACGGTGAGCCGAGTTGGCCTCGCCGCAGCCAAAGCTGCAGCGCGCCGTCACCGAGGCTGCGGCGCCGAGTCCGGCCGCGGCGAGCCCATGTCCCAATGCGGTACGACGGCTTAGCACGGTGCCCACGCTCGGACGGTCATACCCACGGACTCACTCTTTGGGGGGAGGGCGGAACCCTCTCCCTCTGAAGGCGTTTGCGTGACCCTATACAGAAGGTGCCCCTTCAACGGGTAGCTGCCTTGGGGTGCATTCCCGTCCCGCACCATGTAGTCATCCGCCCGCCGAGGTGGTTTCGCTCCGAGCCAAATGCGAACGCTTGCGGGCTTCGCGCTCGCGCAGGACGCCGGCGACGACTGTGCCAGCGTCCACTTCCTGTGGCCCGCTGCCCAGCGTGTCGACGACTCGGCCGTAGTTCAGGTAGTAGCGGGAGCCATTGGGCGTGCGCTTGAGAAAGCCGCAGTCGATCATCCGGCGGCGCAGGGTTACGTGGTCCGGGGTTCCCCGCACCGAAGCGAGCCAAACGATGAGGGCCTCGTTGATCTCTTGCTCCGTGTAGGGGCGCTGACGTTCCAGCGTGCCGGCGACCACCGCCAGCAGCGTATCGCGGTCTGCCGGGTTCGTTGGGAAGGCGTGAAAGCCGCCAGCGCGGAAGATGCGCCGCAGGATGCTCTCGACGCCAGCCGCGTCTGGGTGTGGCGTGCCGTCAAGGCCATCGTTCGATCCGGCGCTGACAGGCGGCCTACCAAGTGTCGATGTATGGATACTTCTTCTCCGTGCGGGGCTCTTTCGGCGGCAGCCGCTTCAAGCTGCTCGCGATCCAGCTTCGGGTGTCGGCCGGGTCGATGACGTCGTCGAGGCCGCCGCCGACGCCGGCGTTGATGGCCTTGGCGCCTTCGTAGGCGCCGGCGACGCGGCGCTCGAACTCCTGCCTTCGTTCCTCCGCGTCCTCGATGGCCGCGAGCTCCTTGCGATAGCCGAGCTTCACCGACCCCTCGATGTTCATACCGGCGAACTCCGCCGTGGGCCAGGCTACCGTGAAAAAGCCGACCAGCGAGCTTGCCCCGCACATGGCCTGCACACCCAAGCCGTATGCCTTGCGCACCACCACGCCGAAAAGGGGCGTCGTGAGGTTAGCGCCGGCGTTGAACATCCGCACACAGTGGCGCACGAGAGCCGTTCGCTCGACGTCGGGCCCCACCATCATGCCGGGGCAGTCCATGAGGCTCAGCACCGGGATGTCGAAGGCATCGCAAAGGTGGATGAAGCGGGCGCCCTTGTCGGCGCCGTCGGAGTCGATGGCGCCGGCGAGATGGTGCGGATTGTTGGCGATGACGCCCATCGGATGGCCTTCCACCCGGATGAAGGCGGTGATGACGCCAATGCCGAACTTCTCGCGAATCTCGAGCACGGAACCCTCGTCCGCCAGGGTGTAGATGATGTCCTTCATGTTGTAGAGGCGCAGGCGGTTCTCGGGCACGATGTGGCGCAGTCGGCGCTGATCCGGTGCTTGCCACTCGCTGACCGAACCTTGGAAGTACGAGAGGTACTTTTTCGCCACCTCCACCGCGTCGGCTTCGTCCTTGGCCAGAAGGTCCACCACACCGTTTGGCACCTGGAACGACATCGGTCCCACTTCCTCCGGCGTGTAGATGCCAAGGCCGCCGCCTTCGATCATGGCCGGGCCGCCCATCGCCACGGTGGTTCGTTCCGTGGCGATGATGACGTCGCAGCAGGCCACCAGCGCCGTGTTGCCGGCAAACGTCCGCCCGTTGATGACGCTGATGAGTGGCACCAAGCCGGATAGCTGCGAGAAGCGGGTGAAGGTGTGGGTGTCGAAGGCGACGCCCGGACCGCCGCTGTCGTCGCCGGGGCGGCCGCCACCACCTTCGCCAAACAGGATCAGCGGGATGCGGAACCGGTGTGCCAGCTCGAACATGCGGTCCTGCTTGTAGTGGTTGCGCCCGCCTTGGGTTCCGGCCAGCACCGTGTAGTCGTAGTGCACCAGCATCGTGCGGGCGTCCTCTTCGCCGAAGAGATCCGCGTTCACCGTGCCGATGCCGGCGATGAGTCCGTCCGCCGGGGTGTCGCGACGCAGGGTTTCCATGTCGTGGCGGCGGTGTTGGCGGGCGACCACGAGCGGCCAGTATTCCTTGAAGCTGCCCTCGTCCATCAATTGCTCGATGTTCTCGCGGGGCATCCGATAGCCCCGGCCGTAGCGCTTCGCCATTGCCTCGGGGCGATTCTCGTCCAGGATGTAGGCGTGGCGCTCGTAGGTTTGGGCGAGGTCGGGGCGGATGTAGTCCGGATCCAGTTCCGCCGCTGCCGATGCGGCGCCACCCGTGACCTCGGCCTCCTCCACAAAGACGATGGGATAGCCCTCACGCACCACATCGCCTTCCGCCATCGTCACCTGTCGGACGATGCCGTCGTGTTCGGCAGCGATGACATGCTCCATCTTCATCGCTTCGACGACCGCCACCTGCTGTCCAGCGCGCACTTCGTCGCCGGGAGTGACATCGAGCGAGACGATGGTGCCTTGGATGGGCGAACCCACCCCGGTGGCGCCATCCGGCCCCTGGACGGGTGGTAGATCCGGTTCAGCGATGGGTTGGGATGCCTGCTCCGATTTCACTTTAGCGTCGTGGTCGAAGAGGGCCAAAGGATCGCTGGTATCGACCCGGGCACCAGCAAAGCCGTCTGCAGCGGGTGTCGGGCCGGCCCCAGATTTGCTGACGAAGCGTTGCCGAGTCTCGGTGGAGGGCACGGCCAGGTGGTGCAGGTTGTCGTCCACCCAGCGCGTGGTGACCTCCCCCGCAAGGAAGTTCTCGTGCTGCAACACATTGTGTAGGAAGGAAATATTCGTTCCAACACCCTCGATGCGGAACTCCGAGAGAGCGCGCTGCGTGCGGGCGACCGCAGCCTCGAAGTCGGGCAACGGCGAGTGCCCGATCACTTTCGCAAGCAACGAGTCGAAGGCGGTGGATGTGGTATAGCCGGCGTAACCGAAGCCGTCCGTACGCACGCCGGGGCCGTTCGGTGCCTCATACACGGCGAGTTCGCCGCCGGCCGGGCGCACGGAACCGTCCTCGCCCAATGTCTCCATGTTCACCCGGGCCTGGATGGCATAGCCACGCGGCTTCGCGATGGCGGGGTCGTCGAGGCCCAGTTCCTTGAGCGTCGCCCCTTGGGCGAGGCGAATCTGTGCCTGGACGATGTCCACGCCGGTCACTTCCTCGGTGACGGTGTGCTCCACTTGCAGCCGGGCGTTGGTTTCGATGAAGACGAACGGGCGTTCGGCCCTGGAGTCCGAGGCGTCCAGGAGAAACTCGAAGGTCCCCAAGCTCGCATAGCCCTGATGGCGGGCGAACTGAACGGCGGCGTCGATGATGCCGGCTCGAAGGTCATCATCGAGCGCGGGTGCCGGCGCGATCTCGACCACCTTCTGGTGCCGCCGCTGCACGCTGCACTCGCGCTCGCCGAGATGCGCGACGTTGCCAGCCGCATCGCCGAGAATCTGCACCTCGATGTGGCGAGCGCGGGGCAGGAACTCCTCCACGTACACATCCGCCACCCCAAACGCCGCCTTGGCTTCGGACTGGCAGCGCTGCCATGCGGACTCGACGTCCGTAGCATCCTCGACCACCCGCGTACCACGACCACCGCCTCCCGCGACGGCCTTGACGATCATGGCGCCACCGTTCAGCGAGTCGAAGAACGCCTGCGCCTCCTCTAGTGAAACCGCGCGGTCCAGGCCGCCGGCCACCGGCACGCCTGCAGCCACGGCCGCGGCTCGGGCTCGGCCCTTGTCGCCGAACAGGGCAAGGTGTTCAACCTTCGGCCCGACAAAGGTGATGCCGGCCGCGGCACAGCGCTCGGCAAAGCTGGCGCGCTCGGCAAGGAACCCATATCCCGGATGCACCGCATCGCAGCCCGTGGCCCGCGCCGCCTCCACCACAGCCTCTTCGTCGAGGTAGGCCGCCGCTCCGACCCCAGCCAGCGCATGCGCCTCATCGGCCACCCGAACATGCAGGCTCGCGGCATCGTCCTCCGAGTACACGGCAACACACTCGATGCCAAGGTCTGCGGCCGCACGAGCAATCCGAATGGCAATCTCGCCCCGGTTGGCGATCAACAGCTTCATGGTCCTCGACTTCCCCCGTTCGATTTCGGCGCCGCGCCTGCCATGATGGCAAGTGACGGCCGGCGACGCGCATAGGCGCAAGTGAAACGCACCCGACGGCGCGTAGGATATTCGCGGAGCGCGAATTCCTTGGCGGGCGAGACGCCCGTCCCTCCAGAGAGGGTTCCTTGCGAGTATAGCCCGTCGCATGTGGACGGCGGCAGCCCGTCCCATGGAGAAGGGTCGGGAAATCGACGTATGATCGTGCCAACGAGGAGCGGGAGGGCGCGAGAGTGATGGACTTTGCCGAGGCGGCGGAGCAGGCGATGGCCCTTGGCAACCGCGGGCCACTCAAGGTTGATCCTGATGGGCGTGTGGACGCGGCCATTCTCGACGCCTATTGGCGCACCGGCTTCTACATCTTTGAAGGCGCCCTTGATGCCGAGGAGATGGCGGAGCTCAAGGGTGAGTTCGATGAGCTTGTGGCCCGGGCACCCATTGCTTCTGGGGCCGATGCCGATGCCGAGGGTCGGCCAGCGGTGGGTGACGAGACGCAGCGGAAGCTGTTTCGGTTCGTCAAGCCCCTGACCGATCCCTACGGTGCCACGGAGACCACGGGCGGGCGCTATCAGATAAGGATGCGCGAGCCGAACGCGCCCAAAGGCTCGCCGGCGCAAGTGTTGCTGCAAATCGGCGGCATCCTGCAGTTCATGGACAGCACGCTGCGCGTCTATGGCCACCCTGAGCTGTTGGCCGTTGCAGAGGCGGTGAACGGAGCCGATTTCACGCCCTTCACGGAAGTCATCTGGTTCAAGCAAGCTCGGCTCGGCGCTGCCGTGTCGTGGCATCAAGACGGCACCACCCACTGGGAGAGCCCGGAACTCGACCGCGGCACCCACGGCTTCAACTTCATGGTGAACCTGTACCCGACCTCGCCGGAAAACGCCCTTTGGGTGGTGCCCGGCACCCACACCGGCGGCAAGGCCGACCTCAAGGCGATGATGGCCGACAGCGGCTCCGACCGGCTCGAAGGTGCGGTGCCGATGCTCTGCAACCCAGGCGACGTGGCCATGTGCAACCGTCAGGTGGTGCACGGCTCGTTTCCCAACACCTCCGCCACGCCCCGTGCCACGTTCGTGTTCGGCTTTCACCGTCGCTCGTCGGTGGCCGGCGTCCAGGGCTGGGCGCCGGAGCCCTACAGCGACGCCTACATCGAGTCAAGCAGCCGCCTCATCCCGCTCGCTATCGACGCCCGCAAGCAGCGATTTCCCGAGGAGCAGCCCTATTGCTACCAGCCGCTTGCGAGTCAGCCCATCCGGCTTGACGAAGCCACGCGCACGGAGGTGCTTCACAACTATCAGCAGCGGATGATTGGGATCTGAAGTCAGCCGGCGCCTTTGCAAGCGCCAAACGCCGTGTCGAATGCGGCGGCGAGCGCCTTGGCCGCGCCGCTAAAGAAATGGTCTGCGCCCGCCAGCGTGATTAGGCACGCGGACTCCTGCTCGGCCGCCCACTTGGTAGCGAACTCCGCGTCCACGAAGTCGTCCTGGTCACCGTGGATGAGCACGGTTCTGGGTGCGCCTCGGTGGGGGAAGTCCATCGACGGCATGGGCGGTGCCACCAGCACGACTTGGGCGATGTCGTCGAGTGCGGCGGCGGCTCGCCATGCGACACCGGCACCGAAGGAATAGCCAAGCAGGGTGAGCGTTTTGGCTTCGAGGGTGGTGCGCACCCAGTTTGCGACGCAAACGGCGTCTTCTGCCTCGCCATTGCCGCCATCGAAACTGCCCTCGCTGGCACCGACGCCACGGTAGTTGAAACGGACGGAACTGCCGCCTTGGCGCTGCCATGCTTGCTCGGCAATGCCCAGCACGGCGTCGTGCATGGAGCCGCCGTAGAGCGGATGCGGGTGGCAAAGAACTGCGCAGTCGCCTCCTCGGACATTTACTGCCAGTTCCAAAGCGCCGGCGGGGCCCTCGATGTGCGTCATGTTCCCCCCGGTCTTGCCACAGCGGCCCTGGCCGCGCAGGAGATCGTTTTCCCTCGCTATGATGAAGCGACATTCGCGTCCGCAGCCTCGCGCACGGACCGCAACGTCGTTCACGGATTCTCGCCGAGCAGGAGGCCAAAGGCCAACAGCGCATGACCTCAAACCACAACGCCGCAGCCACCATACGCGACGAGCAGTCCCGCGATGCGGACGCAGTACACGCGCTGCTCCTCGAGTGCTTTCCCACTGCGGCCGAGGCAAACCTGGTGCGGCAGCTTCGTCAGGATGGCGACACGGCATTTTCGTTCGTTGCGCTCGCTGCCGATGCCGTCGTCGGCCACGTCGTCTTCTCGCGCCTTGTCGCGCCCAAGGATTGCCTGGCGTTGGCACCGGTTGCGGTGACCACAAGCTCGCGCCGGCGAGGCATCGCCGCAGCCCTCATCGAGGCGGGGATCGCCCGTGCCAAGGCGCAAGGCGTTGCGATGCTGGTGGTGCTCGGCGACCCCGCCTACTACCGCCGCTTCGGCTTCCGTGGACACACGGTTCGGGGCATGACCAGCCCATACGCGGGACCCAATCTCATGGGCCTCGCTCTCGCAATGAACAGCAGCCCCGGTGACGCGATCGTGCATCCCCCGGCCTTCGAGTCGGTGTAGCCGCATCGACAGCGGTTGCACGATGGGGCCCGCGCCTTGTGCTAACGTCATTTGGCCGCATATACAGTGGACACAACCGCCGGAGAGACGCCATGGCAAGAGTGCAGGTTGCGATCAATGTGCCCGACATCGACGAAGCCGTCGCCTTCTACAGCCGCCTGTTCGGCGTCCCGCCCCACAAGGAGCGCCCGGGCTATGCCAACTTCGAGGTTGCGGACCCGCCGCTGAAGCTGGTGCTGTTCGAGCAGGAGGGGCCGGATCGGCTCAACCATCTCGGCGTCGAAGTGGAGGCCACCGCTGCCGTCGCCGCCGAGACCAAGCGGCTCGCGGCATCGGGCCTCGCCACCGAGGTGGAAGACGGCGTGGTGTGTTGCCACGCCGAGCAAGACAAGGTGTGGGTGCGAGACCCAGGCGACATCCGCTGGGAGATCTACACCATCACCGACGACATGCTCGAGAGCGGCGACGCAGCGCCAGCCGAGCTCGCCACTTCCACAAGGGGCGTCGAGAAGCGACCTTGCTGTTCATGACTTCCGGGCCCTGACCACGCCGGTTGTGTCGTTCAACGGCGCACCAGCTCGCCCAAGATGTACAATCGCGGCGTCAGTCGAGGAGTTCGAGATGCGAAGCGCCCGGATGGCATCGTTTGCGTTCGCTGGCGTCTCGTTGGCGCTTGTGTCGGGGCCTCTGTTCGCCGAGGACGAGATCGCCGTCGCTTCCGTTGACGCCACCGCCGTTCAGCTCCTGCAAGGGGCACTCGAGCTCACCCGCGGCGCATCTTCCTACACGCGCCTCGCCATGAAGATCCACCGCCCCGACTGGGAACGGAGCATGGAACTCGAAGCCTGGACTCAAGGCCAGGAAGACGCCCTGATCCGCTTCACCGCACCGGCCAAGGATGCCGGCAACGCAACTCTCAAGCTTGCCGACAGCATGTGGACGTTCGTGCCGCAGCTAAAGCGGGAGGCGCGGCTGCCTTCGAGCATGATGTCGCAGAGCTGGGCCAGTTCCGACTTCTCCTATAACGACCTCTCTCGCAGCGACAACTACCTGCGCTACTACGAGGTGCAGATCGTTGACCGCAACCAAGAGGATGGCCACACCATCTTCTCGCTGCAGATGACACCCTACGACGATGCCCCCGTAGTCTGGGGGCGCGAGACCATGGTGCTGCGCGATGATTACGTGATGCTGAGCCAAACCTTCCACGACCAAGACCTCATCGCGCTCAAGCAGATGGAAACCCGCAACATTGGCCCGTTGGGCGGACGCGAGATTCCCTTGGTGATGCGCATGTCTGACTTGGCCGAACCCGATCACTGGACCGAAATCCGCTATTTGGAAGCCGACTTCGACGCCAACGTGCCGGCATCGAGATTCACCCGTTTTGCCCTGCGCGGCGAACGCTGACCCGAGGCACGCGCCCCAAAGTCGAACGAGCAAGGAGGCCCACCAAGCATGGCTGCCGCCGACATCGCCCAGTCGCCACCGGTCGCCGGCCCCGCTGGCACCGGCAGCGTCGGCATCGGTCTGCACATGCGGGTCGCCTGGCGCAACCTCTGGCGCAACCGCCGCCGCACCTGGCTCACCGCTAGCGGCATCGCATTCTCCATCTTCCTGTGCGTCGTCTTCATGTCGTTTCAGCTCGGCAGCTACGACGGCATGATCGACACGGCCACCGGCATGATGTCCGGGCACATGCAGGTGCAGCACGTGGACTATTTCGACGATCCCAAGGTTGCAAACCGAATCGTCGCCGGTTCAGAACTGCTGCGCGAACTGGAACAGTCGCCGGACGTCGTTGCCGCTGCACCCAGAGTCGAAGGCTTCGCGCTAGTGTCGGTGGGCGAGCGCAGCTTCGGCGGGCTGGTGATGGGGGTCGATCCGGTGCGCGAGCCTGCGGTGTCGGCTCTGTCCAAGCAGATCGTTGAAGGGGAATACCTGCCACGTGCTGACAGTGCCTATGTCGGCAAGGCCCTGGCGACCAATCTAGGCCTCAAGATTGGCGATGAGATCTTCGTCATGGGTTCCGCGCTCGAAGGCGGCGTTGCCGCGGCGCTTTTCACAGTGGACGGCCTTTTCGACACCGGCCAGGTTGAACTCGACCGCAGCATCATGCAGGTGCCCCTGTCGGCGGTGCAATCCGCCTTCGATCTCGGCGACAGCGTGCATCGAATCGTGCTGATGGGAAGAAACGCGAACGATGCCACGGCCATCGCGGAAAGGTTGGCGCCGGCGCTGCCAGAGGGTGTCCGGATACTCGACTGGGACAAGCTGCTGCCGGAACTCAGGCAGATGATTCAAATGGACGCCGTCAGCGGGCTCATCATCTATGTGCTCTTGGTGGCGATTGTCACGCTGTCCGTGGCCAACAGCTTCACGATGACGGTGTTCGAGCGCACCCGAGAGTTCGGGATGCTGATCGCCATCGGCATGAGGCCTGGCGGCATAGTCGCCATGATCGTCATCGAAGCACTCTGCATGTGGGTTGTGGGCACCGCCATTGGAGCGGCGATCTCCTTCTCCCTCATGGTTGGCTTGGGCGTTGTGGGCGTGCCCATAGCAGGGCTCGAGGACATGGCCGGCCAGTTCATGATGCCGGAGCGCATCCACCCGGAGGTTAGTTTCTTCACGCTCGGCACGGCTCCCTTGGTGTTGCTCGTGGGGACGCTCGTGGCTGGGTTGATTCCCGCCCTGCGGGTGCGGCGGCTGAAGCCAGTCGAGGCATTGCGCGAGGAAGAATGATGGCCGGACATCGTGCGCACGCGCGCCCTGAGGGGCGCGTCGGCAATTCGCTGGCGCGAACTGTTGGCCTTCGGGCTCGCATTCGGCTAGGAGCCAGCGCCGTTTCCTACGGCGCAGGCTCCTAGGGCGGATACCCTCGTGCCGCTGAAACTCCTGGTGCAACTTTCGTGGCGCAACCTTTGGCGCCACCGCCGCCGCAACGGCATCATGGTGTTGGCGATTGCGCTGGCGGTGACCGGCGTCATGCTCATGAACACGCTCATGCGCGGCATGGCCGCCGAGATGCGTGAAGCGGCGATTGACAACCTCACAGGCCACATCAAGGTCATCCACCCCGGTTACATGGCGGACCCCGGCATCGGCCGCGGCTTTGAGCCTGAGCAAGGGTGGGAGCAGGCCCTCGCCGACGTTCCGGTGGCTGGCTGGGCGCAGCGTGTACGCGTGCCGGCGGTCATCATGAGCGAACGGGAAACGCGTGGCGTTCAGCTCGTTGGGGTAGACCCGGCGCGAGAGGCCATCTCGTTCCTGGGCAGCCTGTCGGTTGACGGCGAGGCTTTGAGCGGAGCGGAAGACCGGCGCATCATCATCGGCGCCACCCTGGCGGAGCAACTGGAGACGTCGGTTGGTCGCCGTCTCGTCATCATGACGCAAGGCGCGGATGGCCTGAATCGCGAGGCTGGCTATCGCATCGCCGGCACCTACGATGCCGACAGCAATGCGCTGGAGAAGGTGTTCGTCTTCACCGGCGCGCAGACAGTGGCGAGGTTGCTCGAGTCGCCAGCCGTGACCGAGGTGTCGCTGCGTCTCGAAAGCGGCGACGACATTCCACTTGCGCTCGCGGAACTCGGTGCGGTCTTCGAGGACCTCGACGTAAAGGCATGGCAGGACTTGGAGCCGCAGGTGGCAAGCATGGTGTTGGTGGCCGATTTCGGCCTTTACATCATGTACTTCGTCATCATGGGCGCCCTGGTGTTTGGCCTCGTCAACGCCCTTGTTACCGCGGTCATGGAAAGGGTGCGGGAACTCGGGATGCTGCGGGCGCTGGGCATGAGGCCGCGCAGCGTGGTGGCGCAGGTGGTGGTGGAGTCCACCCTTGTGATGACCGCGGGCGTGGTGGTCGGGCTTGCACTGGCGGTCGTCTGCTACCTGCCGTTCTCAGGCGGGATCGACCTCTCGGCCTTCAGCGAAACCATGCAAATGATGGGTGTGCGAAACATCTTCACGCCACGGCTGGAAGTGACGGACATGGTGATCGTGTTCGTGCTGAGCCTCGTGCTCGGCGTCCTCGCCAGCCTCTATCCCGCGCGTCGGGCGGTGAAAGTGACGCCGCTTGACGCCATGCGCCGCTAACGTCCCGCACGCCGCCGTAAGCCGACCTCGAACGCGCCAACGCTTTAGACCGGAGAGCCCGTCCATGACTCAGCACGTTGTCGAATGCCAAGGCGTCTCGCGCACCTATCAAGACGATGCAGTGCCTGTCCACGCGCTGCGCGGCGTGGACTTCGCGGTCGATAGCGGAGAGTTCGTCAGCCTTGCCGGGCCTTCGGGTTCCGGGAAGTCCACCCTGCTGCATGTCATCGGCGGCTTGGATCGGCCCAACGAAGGCGCCATCAGCGTGGACGGCGAGGACATCAACGCATTGGGCGATAGCGAACTCGCGGACCTGCGCCTCAACAAGATCGGCTTCGTGTTTCAGGCCTACAACCTCATACCGGTGCTGTCGGCGCAAGAAAACGTGGAGTTCATCATGCAGCTTCAGGGCGTTGACGCCGCCGAGCGGGGCGAACGGGCGCTCGGCACGCTCGACTCGCTCGGAATGCGCGATCTCGCAGACCGGCGCCCGGGCGAGATGTCTGGCGGCCAGCAACAGCGAGTGGCCATCGCCCGTGCCATCGTCACCAATCCCGTCCTGCTCTTGGCCGACGAGCCAAGCGCCAACCTCGATACCGGCACCACCGGCGAGTTGCTTGAACTCTTGAAACGCCTGAACAAGGAAAGGGGCGTGACCATCGTCACCGCAACCCACGACCCCATGGTGATGGGCTATGCATCCCGTCAGGTACACCTCCGCGACGGTGAGATCGTACGCGAATGAAGCCCGGGGACCGTGACACGGAAGAGAACGTGCCAACGTCCCAACTCGAACAAGGCACTTCTCGCGGCGCGGCGGCTGGTTGCGCAGCAGGCCCTTGATGTTTTCGCCTTTGGCGCGAGGAGCGTGGATGGCCCCACGCTCCGAGTGGCCTTGGGGACCGTGCCATCCGCCCCGCTCGTCGGTCTTGGCTCGACTTCGAACCATGCACGGGCGCATTCCAACAGGCGCATCGGTTCCGCGGGCCTATGAGTTGGTGTTGTTCGCTCTACTCGTCGCGGCAAGTCCAGTCAGCGCCGCCGAGCTCGACGTCCGCCTCACCTGGTACAGCACCGCGCAGTCGCTGCCGGAACGGGACCTGCAGCGTCAGGCAATCGAAGAATCGACGCCGATCGATCACAACGCCGGTCTGCGTCTGATGTTCCGCGAAGACATCGGCCCGTTCCGCTTCTCCCTGGACCACTCCACCGGCTGGAACTACGGCGACTCCCTCGCCGCCTTGGGTACCCCCGGACTCACCTTCGATCAAACGCCGGTGGGCGATGCGACCCGTGCCATGCAGCTCACCTGGAACTTGGACGACGGCCCGGGTCGCCGCACCGTGCATCGTCTGGATCGGTTGGCGGTGGAGTACCGGCAAGGCCATTGGGGCGTCACCGCCGGTCGCCAGGCCGTTAGTTGGGGTGGCGGCCTCACCTTCCAGCCGTTTGATTTGTTCAACCCCTTCGCCCCCACCACGGTGGACCAAGACTTCAAGCCCGGCGACGACCTGCTACTGGTCGAGCGCCTGTTCGCGGATGGCAGCGAGTTCCAAATGCTCGGCGTCGCCCGCCGCTCCGGTTCCGATGTGCGGCGAGACGCCTCGAGCTTCGCCGCCAAGTACCGAGGCTTCCTTGGCACCGGTGAGTACGAACTCATGGCGGCTCGTCACTACACCGACGATATCTACGGCGTAGGCTTGCGCATCCCTGCCGGTGGGGCCCTGGTGCGTGCAGATGTGGTTGCCGCTCGCGATCCCAAAAGCCTCGAACCCGGGTCGCCCTGGACCTTCTCGGGCGTGCTGAATGCCGACTACAGCTTCGCGGTTTCCGAACGGCTGGTGTATGTCTTCGCCGAGTACTACCGCAATGGCTTCGGCGTCTCCGAGCTCCCGGGCAGCCTGACGGACCTTCCCGCTGCCTTGGTGAACCGCATCGCCCGCGGCGAGATGTTCAACGTCATGCGCGACTACGCGAGCCTGGGCGCCAACATCCGCTGGAGCATCCTCTTAGGCCAGAACGTCGCCTGGATCCGCAACCTGAACGACGGTTCCGGGGTCGTTACCGCCTCCCTCTCGTATGACGAGGGCGACCACGCCCGCTGGCAACTCGGCGTCATAAAGCCCGTCGGCGGGGCGGGCGAGGAATACGGCACCATCGACGCCGGCAGCGGCACCATCGGCGGCAGCACCCGAGCCTTCGTGCGGTTCGTGTACTACCTTTGACGCACGCCGGGGCAACGACTTGGAAGAGCTTTCACTCGCACTCGCGCGATGGCTCAAAATCGCTGCTGCGTTGACGAGAGGCGAAACCCTTGGTGCTCGAATCCTCCCTTGATGGCCCACGAGTCGTTGCGCAAGACGACTGCATCCTGGCGGAGGCAGAGGCGCTTCAGGGACTCTGGACCCAAGATCAATACTTGGCAATCACCAATGCGTGCAACCACCTGGTCGAGTTCACCGATGGCCAGATCGAGGTCTTGCCGATACCGACCCGCCGACATCAAGCCATCACGCGATTCTTGCTTTTCCTCCTCTCGGACTGGACGAAGGCGAAGGGCGGAGAGGTCTTCTTTGCGCCGTTGCGCCTGCGCGTACGCGAGGGCAAATTCCGCGAACCCGACCTGCTCGTACTCCGGGACGCTGCCGATCCACGCAATCAAGACGCCTACTGGCTAGGTGCCGATCTGGTCATGGAAATCGTGCGCCCAGACAACCCGGGCCGCGACCTCGTGACGAAGCGCAACGACTACGCCGAGGCGGGCATCCCGGAATACTGGATCGTCAACCCTCTCACCGACACCATCACCGTCCTAATCCTGCAAGGCGACGCGTATCTGGAGCACGGAGTCTTTGGTCGGGGCGAGAAGGCGGAAGGGACCATTCTTGCGGGCTTTTCCGCCGACGTATCGGCGACCTTCGACGCTGGCGAGCTTCCGTACGGACGATCCTTGCAGTCGCCCCTAGGACTCCCACCACGGTCGATTGTTGAGCGGCCCTAACGTCTGCCCGAGCTGAATGAGCACGCCGTGGGAGCTCTTCGGCGAAATGAAGGCGCCGATGTTGTCGGGGTCCTCGAACTCCTTGTCCACCACGCGCACGCCAGCCTCCTCGAGCTCGATCGTCTTCTTCTCGAGGTCTGGCGTTTGCAGGGTGATGTGGTGAACGCCCTCACCTCGGCGTTCGAGGAACTTGGCGAGGAAGCCGTCCGGGTCGATGGGTTCGAGCAACTCAATGCAGAAATTGTCGAGGTCCAGGATGGCGACGCGAAAGCCGCCAGGGTTGTCGCCGATGCGACGGAGCTTGGCGCCAAGCACGTTCTCGAAGAAGGGGCGCGCCTTGTCAATGCTGTGGACGGCGATGCCGATATGGTCGAAACGGCCGAGGGGCTCGTCCGGCATGGGGTATTCTCCGTTGGCGATTGGGCAGGGCATTATCCGCTTCCATCGCCAGCAGCGCGAAGATGAGAAAACGCCCGAAATGGATGGCCACAGAGCGATGTTCAGCACGTGATAGACGTAGAGAGTTTCAGCCGCGCCTTTGCCGCCCTAGGCGAAGCGCGCCTCCTGGCCCAAGTGCATCAGCCACAGTCCGCGAGCGAGCGGGCTGGCAAGGGCATCGTCATGGTGCACGGCGGCGCATGGACATCGAACGACCGTCTCTCGCCGCATGTGCTTTGTGACGCCTTGGCAAGGCGCGGCCTCACCGTTTTCTCGCTCGACTTCCGCGATGGACGGACGGGCCGGCACCCTTGCGCGGTGCAGGACATCACCGCCGGCATTCGCTTCGTTCGAGCACATGCCGACGAATTCGGCATCGACGCGGAGCGGATTGGGCTCATCGGCAGTTCCTCCGGTGGCCACCTCGTGCTGCTCGCGGCCGCGCAGCCGGATGTGCCGGCACATCGGGGCACGGCCATCGTTCGAGGTGGCGGCATCGACGCGGCGATGAGCATCTCGGCCGAAGTGGCGTGCGTGGTGGCGCTTTGGCCAGTGTCCGATCCCTTGGTGCGGTTCCGACATGCGCACGACACCGGCCGCGAGGAACTGATCGCCGCGCACCTCAAGTACTACAACGACGAACAGCACATGCACGAGGCGAGCGTGCAGCGGATGCTCGCCGCCGGCGAAGCGCAGACGGTGCCGCCGCTTCTCGTGGTGCAGCCGGGCGAAGACCGCAACGTGCCGCAGCCCATGACGCTTGACCTCCTGCGCGAGTGGCAGAACGCCGGCGGTGCGCTGCAATATCTCTTCTATCCAGGATTGCCGCACGCCTTCGCCTACGAGGCATCGGCTGAGACCACCGCGCTTGAGCGCGACATCTGGCCGTTCGTCGATCAACACCTCGCCGTCGGCCGGAGCTAAAACCCGGCGCGAACAAGCAAACCAAGGGAGAAGCGAAGATGGCATGGCGAGCTGCGCCGGTGCTGGGCGTTCGAGATGTGCCGGCGGCGGTGGAGCACTACCAGAGCGTGCTCGGGTTCGAGTGCCCGGGCGGCATGTACGGTCCGGAAAACGAGCGCGTTTATGCGGTCATGCGGCGGGATGGCATCGAGGTGCATCTGCAAATCCGCCGACGCAACGTCTGGGCCGCGGCACGCGGAAGCTACGAGCGCAGCGCTTACCTGTACTGCCCCGACGTGGATTCCCTGCACGACGCCTTGCGTTCCGCCGGCGCATTGGTGGTGGAGCCACCCACCGACATGCCCTACGGCAACCGCGAAGTCGTCCTCAGCGACCAAGACGGCCACCGCCTAGCCTTCGGCGTGGATTTGGGCCGTGCAGAATCGGCGTGGGAGACCGCTCCCGTTCTTGGCTGCCGCGACGTGGAAGCTGCCATGTCCTGGTTCGTTGACACGCTAGGCTTTTCCTGCCCCGGCGGCCTGTTCACGCCCCCAGATCACGAGCCCGTGTATGCCATCGTCTTCCGCGAGGGTGCCGGCGTGCACCTGCAAATCCGCCGCCGCCCGGTCTTCCTGGCCGAACGCCAAGCCCATGAGGGTGACACTTACCTCTTCGTCACCGACCCTGACGCCCTGCACGAGGAGTACGCGGCGAAGGGCGTCACCATCATCCGCCCGCCCCAGGACGAACCCTACGGCCTGCGCGACTTCACCATCGAAGCCCCAACGGGACACCGCCTAACCTTCGCCCGCGAAAGCTGAACGCCGCTGCAGGAGGGCCTCGCCCATAAAGAGGTCGCTCGTAGGCGGTTCGAGCTCGAACCGGAGCTTGCCGCCCTACGAGTTCTCCACCTGCAGCAACGGGCGTCCCAGGCCCTTGCGGTGGGCGTTGTGGTAGTGGTGAAGCGCCGGCTCGTTGCGACCGAACAAGAAGTGCTCGTGGATGCCTGCCTCCGCGCACGCCTGCGTGGAGGCGGCCATCACGTAGTCCTCCCCTTGAATCACGCTGTTGAAGCCGGCAAACCGTTCCCGCGGGTCCGTGCCGGTGCGGCGGAAGAAGTCGGCGGCGTTTGGCGTCAGGTACACGCTGTGTGCCGTGCGGGAGCGGCCGGTGCCGTCAGGAAACATGCGCAGCACGTCGACGACGCCTATGTCCACCAGGAAAATCGTGTTCGGATAGACGAAATACACGCATAGTGTCATCTGTCGGAACGGCCACTGGTCGCGGTCCGGTACGGCCTTGGCGACTTCCTCGAAGTTCGAGCGGGCGAACACCATGCGGTAGTTCAGGCCCATCACGTCGTGCGTCTGCAAGTTGCCGTGAAAGCCCGGCCCCAGCGTGTCGCGGTGCAGCACGGGGAAGTGGTAGTTCTCGCCGAAGGTGTCGATGGCGAGCTTCCAGTTCACGTCCGCTTCGAGCACTTGCGTGGCCGCGTGTTGATAGTCGCCGAGACCCCAGCTCTGCATGTCGTCCGCGAGCTCGCCGAAGCAGGCATCGACGTCGATCGATTCTTGGGAGTGCGGGTTGGGGATTACCCAGAGCGTGCCGTGTTTCTCCGCACTGGGGAGCTCCACCAGACCATGCTGGCCCCGGTCGATACCGCCAAAGCTGTCGGCACGGTTGACGGCAATCAGGTCGCCGCGCATGTTGTATGTCCACGCGTGGAACGGGCAACTCACGCGGGGCCGCTGGCCGCGTCCATCCGGAACCACCTGCGCCCCGCGATGCCGGCAGGCATTGGCGAAAGCATGGAACTGGCCGTCCTCGTCGCGCGTCATCAGGATGGGCAATCCGCTCTGGCTATCCGCCCAGTAGGTGCCTGGCTTCGGCAGGTCGCACGAAAGCCCAGTGAAGAGTGGAGTCTCGCGGAAGAAGACCTCCTGCTCCTGCGCCAGCAGATCCGGGCACGTGAAGTCGGAAGCGGGCGAGCGCATCACGCCGTCGGCAAAGGCGGTGCGGCCCGTGGCAATGCCGTCCTCCAGAATGTCGAGGAGTCGAAGCTGTTCGTCCTTGCGCATCGTGCGTACCTGTCCTGCAGCTCGTTCGAGCGTCGTTGAAGAAATCGTGGTGGTGTTGCGAGGCCCGTGCCCCACTCGGGGCGGTCCGCAACGGGCCGCGTCAGTCCACCTCCGCTGCCCGCCGCCGCTCTTGGCGCACAACGGCCTCGCGGTAGCCATCGTACCAGCGATTTTGCCGAAGAATCGTCCGCGCTGTCCGCGGTTGCCGTATGTCGCCGTCCAGCGCCAACGACGCAAGCGAGTCCGCACTGGAGGCTGGACAGGTGCCCGTTTGCATGTAGCCGAGCGCCGCCGCCAGCCGCGCCTCCCCCGGATCGCCCAGCAGGTGGTCGAAGTCATCCGCCACGAAGCATCCGGGCACTTCCCAAGGTTCGGTTCCACCCCCGGCGACGGGCACGAAGCCGTCGGCGAAGTCGCCGAAACCCTTTTCGTTCACGCTCTTGAACTGGATCGAGAAATAGGTCGTGCCGCAGTTGTCCGCCGGCAGGAAGCCATAGGGCTTGCCGCAGGTGGCGCCGCCGATCAGGATCACCTCCACGTCGATCCCGCGCAAGCCGTTGATGATGGACTCGCTGGCCGAACAGGTGCGCCCACTGCCCAGGATGAACACTCGGGTGAGGTCAAGGCTCGGCAACGGTCGATCGTTGCGGTCGGTGTCGATGAACGGGAACGCCTCGTTGCGGTGCGACTGCTTGTCGTTGTACTCCAAGCCGTCGAAGACCTTCCCGCTCGATGCCGGCCCCGCGATCATGTAACCAAGGCCGGCTGCGATGTAGAGCAGACCACCGCCGTTGTATCGCAAGTCGAGCACCAAATCCTCCACCCCCTCGTCCCGGAACCGCCGCACCGCTGTTGCAAGCTCCCCTTCTGCGACGCGGTTGTGGTCGTGGAACGCCATGTAGCCCACCTTATGTCCGGCGTGCTCCAGCACGGTGTCGTTCTGTACCGGGTCGGCCGCGACCTCTTCCGCCGCCAGCACCACCGTCCGCTCCGCGTCCGCACTCGCACCGAGGTCGCGAACGACGAACTCGTGCGTCTCGCCAGGCTCGTCCGGAAAGAGCCCGGCGTTGAGCACGTCGGCCGAGCCATCGCGCACCAAGGCGCCGTCGATGGCGATGATGTGTGCGCCCCGGGTGAGCCCCGCATGCGTTGCCGGAGCGTCCGGTTCGGTGAAGGCGATGCGGATTTCGCGCGGAGGTCGTGACGCGACGATGGCCCATTCGGCGCCGTAGCCCACCGCCACGCCACTGTCGCGAGCGCGTCGGTACTCCTCCGTTTCCCAGGTGAAGTGGAACTGATCCTTGTCCCGGCCACTCGGCGTGGTGGCGAAAGTACGCATCAGGTCGAAATACTCCGGGGTGTCGTGATCGATGGGGTCCACATCGACGATTTCGTCGTACCAGAGGTACTCCTCGTTGCTCCAGGAGCGAATCCAGTTGTTCTCGTAGGCCACCGAGCCCTCGAGATCCGGGAAGGCTCGGCCCGAGGAATCGACGCCGGTGCGAGGATTGGCGCAATAGGCGGCGAAGTCTGTGGATGCGCGGAAAACGCTCGTCTGGATGGAGCGGCTGGCATCGAGCGGATGTTCGTCGATGACATCTTCTGCACCGTCGTTGTCGTCGTCTAGGTCGCCGTTGTCGCCGGCACCATCGCCGTCGCTGTCAATGGTTTCGCTGGCGTCGTTGGGAAAGGCATCCGCGTTGTCGCCCACGCCGTCGTTGTCGGAATCTTGGGTCTCGCTGGCGTCGCGGGGAAACGCGTCGAGGCTGTCGGACACGCCATCGCCGTCGGTATCCGGATCACTGCTGCCGCCACCGCCGCAACCGGCAAGGGTAAGGGCGAACCCGATGGCCACGGCCAAGCGGCAGAGGCGATATGGGTGGCTGCAAGAGCGCATGTCTTCTGCTCCTATTGGCGGGCGACTACGAGCCATGTCCACTGGCTTTCACACCGTGGCCGTGCGGCCCGAAGCATAAAGCGCGGCGAGTCGATGGCAAGGCACGGAGGGCAAGTCCTGTAGGATGCGGAGCCAGCCAAGGGGAGCTGCACATGACCTACGAGTGCTTTGATGTGGAAGTGAAGGATCGGATCGCGCACATCGTGCTGTCGCGGCCGGCGAAGCGGAACAGCATGACGCCGGCCTTCTGGCGCGAGTTGCCCGAGATCGTCACCGAGATCGACGCCGCCGCCGAGGCGCGGGTGATCGTAGTCTCCTCTACGGGGCCGCACTTCACGGCCGGTCTCGACATCAGCCACCTGCGGCAAGGCGGCGGCAACGGACAGGATCGCCCGGATGCCGAGGCTGAGGCGCGGGAGGCGGTTCGCCACGGCGCTCGTTTCTACGACAACACGCGGCGGCTGCAGGGCAGCTTCTCGGCGCTGGAGAACTGCCGCCTGCCGGTGCTCGCGGCGATTCAGGGCGGCTGCATCGGGGGCGGCGTGGACATGGTCACCGCCTGCGACATGCGCTACGCCACGGAAGATGCGTTCCTCACCGTGTTCGAGATCAATGTCGGCATCACCGCCGATGTCGGTACCTTCCCGCGCCTAGTGAAGCTCATCCCGGAGGGCATCGTGCGCGAGCTTGCCTACACCGGGCGCCGCATGTCGGCCGTCGAGGCGAAGGAAGTGGGCCTCGTCAACCGCGTCTTCCGAGACCAAGACGCGATGCTCGAAGGGGTGTTCGAGATCGCTCGCGAAATCGCCGCCAAGCCGCCGCTCGCGCTATATGGCTGCAAGCGCATGATCAACTACTCCCGCGACCACACGACCGCAGACGGCCTCGACTACATCTCGATCTGGAACGCCTCTTTCCTGCAACCGGCAGAAATGCGCGAAGCGGTAATGGCCAATCAGGAGAAGCGCACCGGCGAGTTCGTGGACCTGCCGCCGCTGCCGCACAGCGCCGGGTGAGGCCGAGGGCGCAGCAACCAACGTCCGGAATGTGCAACCAGCCCTCTCCGCGCGAGACGGGCCTGCTCGCAGTCGGGCAAGGGCCTGTTCCCCACCCGACGGTCCGCTAGCCGCACATGCTATGGTTCCGAGTCCTCCCAACCAATCAAGAGGCACCCATGGGCACCGTATTGAACGCCGACGATTTCGCCGGCGCGCGCGCCGTTCGGTCGGCGACGCTCAAGGAACTCGGCGTCGCGCCAATCTGCATGGCGCCGGGGGACGAGGACGCCGGCCACAGTCACACGGTCGTTGAGGAAATCGTCATCGTCCAGAAGGGCGAGGGGCGCATCCAGATCGAGAATGAAACCTATGATCTCTGCCCAGGATCGGTCGCGGTTGTGCCGGCCGGCCAGTTCCACGCCATGTGCAATCCTGGCAAGGAGAACTTCGAGGCCGTCGCCATCTTCAACTCCAACGTTGATCGCGATGCCGTGGTGCTGAAGACGCGGGAACAGCACTTCGGGGAAGCGGAAAGCGACGAGACCGACGTGGACGCGCTGAAGGCCGAAATCGCCGAGCTCGGCAAGGCGGTGCGCAGGTTGCAGAGGAAACTCGCCAAGTAGGAGAACGCTCCTGCGTCGTCCGGCGGGGCAACCGTGTCAACGCAATCGGACGGATTGGTTGCCTGCCCTTGCCCGTCAGCGCGGCGGCTTGTCCACGATCACGCCGGATTCGGCAAGTTCCGTGATGCGGCCTTGACCGTAGCCGAGCCATTGCGACAGCACCGCTGCGTTGTCCTGGCCGAGCCTTGGGCAGGGGCGCCAGTCTTCGCTGCCGATGCCGGACATGTGGATGGGGTTGCCGGGCATGGGCGTTGGCCCGGGCTCCAACGGGACGAAGAAGCCGCGATGTTGCACTTGGCTGTCGGCCGTCATATCTGGGGTGGTGTTGACGGCGCCGGATGGTACGCCGGCCGCTTGTAGCTCCCTCGTGGCGACCTGCTTCTCCCGCGTGCTGGTCCATGCCGTGACGGCGGAGTCGATGGCGTCGTGGCGGTGGCGGCGCGCATTCAGGTCCCAGTCGGGGTTCAATCCACCAAGCAGCGCACACAAGGCGCGCCAGTCTGCGGCGTTGCGGCAGCCGAGTGCGAGCCAATTGTCCTCTCCCGCGCAGCGATAGACGCCGTGCGGTGCCATCTCGGGATGTCGATTGCCGAGGCGCGGAGCTAGGCCACCAAGCTGATGCTCGATGAGCCAAGGCCCGCACAGCGCCACGCCGCCCTCATGCAACGCAAGCTCGACGAACGCTCCCTTGCCCGTCCGTTGGCGGCGGCGCAACGCCGTCATCACGGCGGCTGCAGCGTTCACGGCCGTGATGGCGTCCATGAGTGCCATGGCGGTGTTGCGCGGCTCGTCCGCGCCGTAGCCCATGACGGTGGTAAGGCCGGACATCGGCTCTACGCTGGGCCCGAACGCCACGCGGTCGCGCCAGGGGCCGCTTCTGCCGTAGCCGGGTGCCGTCACGCAAATGAGCCTTGGATTGGCTTCCTGCAAGCGATCGTGGTCGAGTCCGAGCGCCGGCATGGCGCGGGCGCTGAAGTTCTCGATCACCACATCGGCCACGGCCACGAGTTGCAGAAAGGTCGCCCGCCCCGCATCGGTCTTGAGGTCCAGAGCCAAGCTGCGCTTGTTCCGTTGCAGCTTGACGAACACGGCATTGGCATTCCACGGCTCGTCGCTTGGCCCGCCGCCTATCCAGCCGCCGATGGGAGTTGCGCCACGATATTCGCGCGGACCCCGCCCCATCGGCCGCTCCACCTTCACAACCGCGGCGCCGAGATCGGCGAGGAAACGCGTTGCCAACGGACCAGCCCAAACGTGGGTCAGGTCGAGAATGCGCACGCCGTTCAGGGGGCCAGTGCACAATCCGTCGCCTTGGTCGCCTGCTTGCAGGGAGTTGCCGAGCGTGGCCCCGCCGGTGCGCTGCGAAGCCTGCTGCGCGACCGCGCAGCTCGCGGCTTCGGAGCGAGGCCGGAACCCTTTCGACTTCGCCTGCGGCGACCCAAGCTGCCGCACAGGATTCGGTTCGCCGTGCACCACCCAGCCTGGCCGTGGCGAAAGGACCTCCCGTTCACCGTCAGTCACCTGTTGCCACACATCGCGCTCGCGCAAGTGCTCGGTCCTTAACACCTCCTCGAAATCCAGCACCACGCCAAGCGGAAAGCGATACTCGCTGGCACGCCGAAGCATCTCCTCCCGCGTTAGCGGCAGCACGGCCCGGGCGATGATGGCGTGCAGCGCATCGCGGTTTTCCATCCTGAGTTCGTTGCTCGTGAAACGCTCGTCGAGCACGAGTTCCGGCATCCCGAGCCCCGTGGCGAAGGCGTCCCAGAAACCGGGCACGATGTTGATGTACATCCATCCGTCGGCGCAGCGGAACATGTTGGTGGGCGGCACCGACCAGAAGTCGTTGCCGTGACGCGACCGAATGCGCCCCGCGCAGTGCCACATCACGGTGGTGAACTGGCTGAGCGCCATCACCGTCTCCAGCATGCCGACGTCGATCGTGTTGCGCTGGCCGGCGAGACGACAGGCGTTCGCTGCCGTGAAGGCAAGCCCGCCACTTTGAAACTCGACGTAGTGACCCGGCAACGACAACGGCGCCCGCTCGGGATCGCCCATCAGATTGGTGTAGCCACCCATCGCCAGAAGAGTGTGAGGCGTTGCCCGCCAGTTGCGTTTGGGCCCGGTGCGGCCAAAGGGCGTGATTGCCAGCTTCACCGGTGCATCCCAGTCGTCGAAACCGAGCGCTGTCACCGCATCCGCAGTTTCACCCTCCACCACGACGACGTCCGCCTGGGCCGCAAGCTCGCGGAGCCGCAAGCGCCGCTCTTCTCCGCCCCGCCCCGATTCCCGACGCTTCTCGGCGTGCAGAAAGAGGTCGAGCGCCACAGGACCCGTCCAGGCCGGCACGGCATCGACGCACTCAACGCGCACAACGTCACACCCCGCCTGCGCAAAGAGCCGCCCGCAAAACCCCGCCGCATAGCCGCCAATCTCAAGAACCCGATCCAAAGCTCCCCCACGAGCCACCAATCAAGCGCGGCATCATACGTCGCCAAATGGCAGGGCAAGCCTGACTTGCCACCACCGAAGCGGCGGCGCAGTCCTATGCGTGCAACCAGTCCGGGTCAGTTGCCGCCAAGAGTGGGGGTGGGCGGGGGCTTGTGGGGATGCTTCGGTAGCCGACGTCGATCAGGTAGAGGCCCTGGGCAGGTGCGGTGGGTGGCGCCCGGCGGCGGTCTCGGCCGGCCAAGAGTTCGGCGGGAGCACCTTGTGGGAGGGCGCTGCGGCCGACGGCGAGCAACGCGCCCACGATGTTGCGCACCATGCGCAGGACGAAGGCGTTGGCTTGGATGTCGATGGCGACAAAGCTGCCGATGCGGCGCACGCGCAGGTGGTGGATGCAGCGCCAGGGCGAGCGCGATTGGCAGGCGGCGGCGCGGAAGGCGGAGAAGTCGTGCTCGCCGATCAGCGGCAGGGCGGCCTGCTGCATGGCGGTTTCGTCGAGCGACTGTTGCACCCAGGTGCAGAGGCCGCGGCTGATGACCGGGCGCGTCGAGCCGTCCTGGATGACATAGACGTAGCGCCTCCATCGGGCGTCAAAGCGAGCGCTGAAGCCCGCCGGCAACGTCCGGCACCAGACAACGCCCAAGCCGTCGGGAGTCAGGCTGGTGACGCCCATGCGCCAGGCGTCCTCGGTACGCACTGCGTTCGCGGTGAAGCTCACGACCTGTTGCGTCGCATGAACGCCTGCGTCGGTGCGGCCGGCGGCGACGAGTCTTGCCGCGCTAGGGGATTGGTTGCCGACGCGGGCGATCGCCTGCTCGAGCGCACCCTGCACCGTGGCCACGCCCGCTTGCGATTGCAGGCCGTGGAAGCAGCGACCGTCGTACTCGACGCCGAACACAGCCGAGTACGTGTTCGGCGGGGACTCCACCGCGGTCGCGGCATCGCCCGGCCCGTTCACATTCGCTGCAGCAGTTCCGCCGCGGCGGCGCGTTGCTCGGGGTTGCCTTGCGCCGAGATTTCCTTCAGCACTTCGTTGGCGCTGTCGGCATCGCCGATGTCGATGTATGCGCGTGCCAGTTCCAGCTTCACGGCCACGGGATCGCCTTCGACGGTCTCAATGGCGGCATCGAGGTCGTCAGGCGCTGACGTTGTCGGCGTCGAGGGGCTCGAGGCGACGGCCGCAGGCGCGGCCACGGTTCGCACGCGGCTCGCCAGCCGATCCATCGGCGATGCGACGGGTTCTGACGTCACTGCGGGCACCGCACGTCGCTGCCAGCGCCGCCAGCCGGCACTGCCACCGACCCCAAGCAGAAGGCCGAGCAGAAGGGCAACGGCAGGCAGCAAAACGGGTGGCCGGGCAGGGCGACCGGCGGCGGCTTGCCTTGGCTGAGGGCGAGAAGGCTCCGCCATGTCCGGCCTCTCTTGCACCCGCAGCGAGTTGTTCTCTTCCAGAAGGCGGTCGCGCTCACTCGCCACGCGAGCATGTGCCTCGACACCACGCGCAACTTCCGATCGCAGTTCATCGATCTCGGCCGTCAAGCGCTCAATGGTCGCGGCCGCGTCGGCGCTGGGGAGCGCCGTAGCAGTCGCGTCGTCGGTCGGGACCCGGTTCGGGGGCGCGACTGCGGCGGGAACCGGCGCTGCAACGCGGTCTCGTTCCGCTTCCACCGGCGCATCCAGCCAAGGCAATGCCAGTCGTGCTCCGGCTCGCAGCTGGCTTGGGTTTCCGTCGGTGAAGGCGCTTGGATTGGCGCGGACAATCGCGAGCATCGTCTCCTCGATCGACACATCGTCGCGGCGTACCTCTCGGGCGATGCTCCAAAGCGTGTCGGTGCCGCCGACCACGACATGCCTGACAGGCTCACCGGAGCCGCTTTCGGCACCGAGCGTGGGTGAAGCAAGCATCATCATTGAGGCGGAGAGCGCACACGTCCGTCGTGCCGTGACGCGCCCAAGGAACCTTGCGCAACGGGCGCTGGAAGGTAGGTGCCCCCTCCCAGGGAGGCTTGGCCGAGCGTGTCGCCTCAGGCAGCCCATCAGAGCAACTCTTGCAGCCGTTCTGCGATTTGGATGCTGTTGAGAGCGGCACCCTTGCGCACGTTGTCCGACACCACCCACAGGTTCAGGCCGCGCTCGTGGCTCAGGTCTTGGCGAATGCGACCCACATAGACGGGGTCTTCACCGGCGGCATGGTCCACCGGATTGGGGCAGGCAGCGTCCATGTCGTCCACCACCACGACGCCCTCTGCGGCATGGAGCAGATCGCGGGCGTCGGCCGGCAAGATGGGATCGCGGGTTTCGATGTGCACCGCCTCGGAATGGCCGTAGAACACCGGCACGCGCACGCAGGTGGGGTTCACCTTGAGGTCGTCGTCCTCGAAGATCTTCCGGGTCTCCTGCACCATCTTCATTTCCTCGACGGTGAAGCCGTTGTCCGTCGTGTCCCAGGCATTCGCCACCGCGTTGAAGGCGATCTGCACCGGATGGGCGCTGAACTCCTCTACGGGCTTGCCGTTCAGGAGACTGGCGGTTTGTCCCGCAAGCTCTTGGATGCCGGTTGTGCCGGCACCAGACACCGCCTGGTAGGTAGCCACATTCACCCGTTCGATGCCGACGGCGTCGTAGATGGGCTTCAGCGCCACGGTCATCTGAATCGTCGAGCAATTCGGATTGGCGATGATGTTGGTGCCGAGGCCGTCGACGATGCGGTGTGGATTCACCTCCGGCACCACCAGCGGGATGCCTTCTTCCATGCGGAACTTGGAGGTGTTGTCGATCACGACGGCGCCGGCGTCGGCCGCGCGTGGGGCATGATCGGCGGAGATGACGCCACCAGCGGAGAAGAACACCACCTGAACGCCATCGAAGTCGAAGTCGTCGAGCACCTGCACCGCGATGGACTTGCCGTGGAACTGCAAGCGCTTGCCGGCAGATCGCTCCGACGCCAGCAAGTGAAGTTCGGCCACCGGGAACTCCCGCGCTTCGAGGATTTCGCGCATCGCCTCGCCCACGGCGCCGGTGGCGCCGGCGATGGCGACGTTCATTGGTTCCATCAGGTTGCCTCCGTAGCCACGTCGAGTGCGGCGATCACCGCATCTGCCATTTCGTCGGTTCCCACGCGACGCAGGCGGCTGTCGACAGCTCCCGCCGGCAAGATGTCGGCCGTGCGCAGCCCACTCGCCAGCACCGTCTGCACGGCACCCTCAAGGCGCTCGGCCGCTCGTGCTTCTTCCAGGCTGTAGCGCAGCATCATCGCCGCCGAAAGGATGGTGGCTAGGGGATTCGCGACGTTCTGCCCGGCGATGTCCGGCGCGCTGCCGTGCACCGGCTCAAACATCCCCTGGCTATCCGCATTCAGCGAGGCCGAAGGCAACATGCCGAGCGAGCCGGTGAGCATGGCCGCCACGTCCGAAAGGATGTCGCCGAACATGTTGCCGGTGACCACCACGTCGAACTGCTTCGGTGCCCGCACGAGCTGCATGGCGGCGTTGTCCACGTAGAGGTGACTGAGTTCCACATCGGCGTAGTCGGCGTGCGTCTCCGTCACGACCTCGCGCCATAGCTGCGTCACTTCCAGCACGTTGGCCTTGTCCACCGAGCACAGCCGCCGGCCGCGCTTCTGGGCGAGCTCGAAGGCGACGCGAGCGATGCGGGCGATCTCGCGCTCCTCATACACGTAGGTGTTGAAGCCCCGTCGACCGCCGTTGCCGACTTCCACGCCCCGCGGCTCGCCGAAGTAGATGCCGCCGGTGAGTTCGCGGACGATGAGGATGTCGAGGTCCGCCACCAGCTCTGCTTTCAGCGAAGACGCCTCGGCAAGCGACGCGAAAAGCGTTGCCGGGCGCAGGTTGGCAAAGAGGTCCAGCCCTTCCCGCATGCCGAGAAGGCCCTTCTCCGGGCGCTCGGCCATGGGCAGATCGTCCCATTTCGGGCCACCTACGGCGCCTAGCAACACGGCATCCGAATCCCGCGCCGCCGCCAAGGTGTCCGGAGGCAACGGCGTGCCGTGGCGATCGATGGCGACGCCCCCCATGTCCGCCTCGTCAAAGGCGAGCGGCAGCTGCAATGCCTGCAGCACGCGCACCACGTGTGGCATGACTTCTGCGCCGATCCCGTCGCCCGGGATCACCAATACGCGCTTGTCCATTTCGTCGGGGCTCCAAAAGGAGGGTTGGCCAAAGAGGGGCAATGAGCGGCATTTTACGGCGCAACGCAGCGTGCAAGATGCATCCGTCGCCCGACACGCTGTGCGCTCCCGTGCGCGATGAACTGAAAGCGAAAACCCGATTCCGCGCGACGCCTTGTCGCTCCAGATGAAGAGCAGTCCGGTTTCGCCGTCCTCAACCCCCCGGCTGAGCGAACACCCACGGCATCTGCTGGCGGTGCTTGTCCTCGAAGGCGTGGATGGCATCGGCGTAGCGCAGCGTCTGGGCAATCTCGTCGAGTCCTTCCGCCAAGAGGCGCTTGCGCTCGGGCTCGATGTCGAAAGACGCTGCGAAGCCCTCGCCGGCAATCGTCTGCCTCGGCAAATCCACCGTGAGCGAGAACCCCGGTACGGATTGCGCCCGCTCGATCAACTCGCCCACGGTGGCGTCTGGGAGCGTCACCAAGAGCAGGCCGTTCTGCAGGGAGTTGCCGGAAAAGATGTCCGCGAAGCTCGGCGCAATCACACAGCGGAAGCCGTATTCAAGCAGTGCCCACACGGCGTGCTCACGGCTCGAACCGCAGCCGAAGTTGGTGCGCGTCACCAGCACGCTGGCGCCTTGGTAGCGTGGCTCGTTGAGCACGAACTCGCGGTTGATCTCGCGCTCGTTGGCCGTCTTGGTCATGTCGCCTTCGTCGCGAAAGCGCCAGGCGTCGAACAGGTTGTCGCCAAAGCCGGTGCGGCGGATCGACTTCAGGAACTGCTTCGGGATGATCTGGTCGGTATCGACATTGGCGCGATCGAGCGGCGCCACCAGTCCCGTGTGGGTGTCGAAGGCTTGCATCACAGATACTCTCGCACATCCACGAACCGACCATTCACCGCTGCGGCGGCAGCCATGGCCGGACTGACCAGATGCGTGCGCCCAAGGTGCCCCTGCCGACCCTCGAAGTTGCGGTTGGAGGTAGAGGCGCAGCGCTCGCCGGGATAGAGCCGGTCGTTGTTCATGGCGAGGCACATCGAACAGCCGGCGTCGCGCCACTCGAAGCCAGCCTCGCGGAATACGACATCGAGCCCTTCTGCCTCTGCCTGTCGCTTGACGAGCCCCGAGCCGGGCACCACCAGCGCCTCGCGGATCGATGACGCAACGCTCCGCCCTTTCGCGACCTCGGCGGCGGCTCGCAAATCCTCGATGCGGGCGTTGGTGCAGGAGCCGATGAAGATGCGGTCCAGCGCCACGTCGCGGATGCGCGTGCCAGGGGCAAGGTCCATGTATGCGAGGGCGCGCTCGCACAGTTCCCGACGGGCAGGTTCTTCAAAGGCATCCGGTGAGGGCACTGCCTCATCGATGCCGAGCACTAGTTCCGGCGATGTGCCCCACGACACCTGCGGCGAGAGCAAGGACGCATCCAATTCGGCGGTTCGGTCGAACTCGGCGTCGGGATCGGATACGAGGCCGCGCCAGTATGCCTCTGCCTGTTCGAGCAGCTCGCCCGACGGGGCGAATGGCCGGCCGCGCAGGTATTCGATGGTGGTGTCGTCCACCGCCACCATTCCTGCCCGACCTCCTGCCTCGATGGACATGTTGCACAGCGTCATGCGCGCTTCCATAGACAAGGCCTGCACCGCGCTGCCGGCGAACTCGATGGTGTGCCCGGTGGCGCCAGCTGTGCCGATTTGGCGGATGATGGCGAGGATCAAGTCCTTGGCGGTCACCCCACGTGGCAGCTGCCCCGTCGCGGTCACCCGCATGTTGCCGGCCTTGCGTTGGGCGAGGCATTGCGTTGCCAGCACATGCTCTACGTCCGACGTGCCGATCCCTTGGGCGAGCGCAGCGAAGGCGCCGTGGGTGGACGTGTGCGAGTCCCCGCAGACGATGGTCATGCCCGGTAGCGTCGCGCCTTGTTCTGGTCCCACCACATGGACGATGCCTTGGCGGGGGTCCGTCATCTTGAACTCGCGAATGCCAAAGCGGCGACAGTTGTCGTCGAGCGCAATCACCTGCGTGCGCGCGATCTCGTCCTCGATGCCGCCGATGCCGGCAGCGCGGTTGGTGGTGGGGAGGTTGTGATCGGGAGTTGCGAGGTTGGCATCAAGCCGCCACGGCTCGCGCCCGGCAAGCTCCAATCCCTCGAACGCCTGCGGCGAGGTGACCTCGTGCAAGAGATGTCGGTCGATGTAGAGCAGCGTCATGCCATCGTCGCGCTCGGCAACCGCATGGGCATCCCAGATTTTGTCGTAGAGAGTCCTTCCGGCCACGCCGCTCGTGCCCCGCATCGTCAAGCTGCCAATGCTAGCAGCCTGTGCCGCCTTTTCTCGCTGACCGGGGCAGCCGGCATGTCTTGCGCCGCGCATCGCTCCCTTGCGTTATGGCCATGGGGCTAAAGTGACCGAGGTTCACATGCCCAAGGTCGACCTATCCCGCGTGCCGAGAAGCAAAGGGACTGTCTATCCGCCGGAGTTCAATGCCCCCTGCTCGGAACGCATGCGGCAGTGGCTCGGCGACGCGGGGGGACTCAGCGACTTCGGGGTCAATCTCGTGCACCTGCCACCTGGAAACTGGTCAAGCCAGCGCCATTGGCACTCCCATGAGGACGAGTTCGTATACGTCCTGCAGGGCGAACTGACGCTGGTCGAGGACGGCGGCGAAACCGTGCTCTACGCGGGCGACTGCGCGGCGTTTCCCAAGGGCACTGGCGATGGTCATCACATGATCAACAAAACCGACGCCGCAGCCAGCTACCTGGAAATCGGCTCGCGGCAACCTGAAGACCTTACGACGTGCTCCGACGTCGACATGATGAGCGCCAACTCCGACGGTCGATTCGTACACAAAGACGGGACTCCATATCCCGGACAAGACAGGCTCGTTGGCCTAACGAGGGAGTCGTTCATCCACCTATGAAGTCTGGTCGACGCTGCCCAAGTGAAACCCCTCCTGTCACTCCCCCCTTGCGGGGAGTCGAGAAATGGTGTTCCTCGCCGTTTCTCGGAGGGGGGATGTCGCGGGTGGCTTTCGGGCTCGCGTTCGCTCGCGCGGGCTCTAGCTCTCGCGCGGGCTCTAGCTATTGCCATCCAAGAACCTGTCGGACTTGGCCGTGGGGCCTTCGGAGGGAAGGCATTCTGCCTTCCCTAACGCCGGTTTTCGGCAAACGCAGACAGCGCGCCTAACGGCGCAGGGAAGGCAGGATGCCTTCCCTCCGAGGAGCCGCCCATTGCCAAGTCCGAGAGGTGGCTAGCTCGACTGCATGCCGGCTTCCGTCTTGGCGGCGCGGCAGAAGGCGGCTACGGCTGCCGTCAAGTCTTCTGCGCGGTGGGTGCCGGTGCGTTCGGTGAAGCAGAAGGAAAGGCGCAGTTCGTCGAGGCCGGCGCGAGGGTTCCTCACGCGGGCGTCGGGCGGATAGAAGTCGTACATCGGCACCACCACGACACCATGCTTTGCCACCATGCGGGCGATGAAGTCGTCGTCGGTGACGATTTCGCCGCCCAGGAAGCGGAAGACCGAGAAGAACCCAGCCTCCGGTCGGGTCCAGTGGAAGCGGTCAGGCCATGCGCCAAGCCCTTCGGCCATGCCGTCGAGCAGGATGGCGCGGTTCTCGCGATAGACCTTGAGCTTGGCGTCCGCCACAGGCCAGAGGGAGTCCCGCAGCCGACATTCTTCGTCGTGGAGCAGGGACTCGAACGACAAGAGCGCCGCCGGGTTGTGGAACAGGATGTCGGCGCTCGACTCGGTGAGCAGCAGGTCTGAGAGAGGAGCCTCGCGACCGCCGTCGATGGCAAGCCGTGCCTCAGTGTAGGCGAATCCGACGCGCGGCCCCGGCAATCCGATCTTTGAGCCGGTGAACAGATGCACGGTTCGCGCGGGGTCTAATGCGAAGAAGGGCTTCGGGCGCTCGGCTGGCTCCGCGAAGCTGATGTACACATACGGCGCGTCCTCGACAACGAGGATGCCTTCCTCCCTGGCGACGTCGAGGATGGCCTCGCGTCGCCTGGCGCTGAAGGAGAAACCGGCGGGATTGTGGCCGTCGGGAACGGTGTAGTAGAACGGCACGAAACGCCCGTCGGCGCGCGCATCCGCGATCGTCTCGCGGAATGCCTCCGGATGCGGCCCCTCTTCATCCATATCTACGCTGTAGATAGCCGCGTGTTGGGAAAGGGTGGCGCGCGCGACGAAGCCGGCATAGGTGGGGGCGTCGGTAACGTAGCCGAGCGGTCGTCCCGGTCGCTCGAACAGCGAACAGAGGAGGTTGATGCCGCCACTGGCACCCACCGTGGGGATGAGGCGGTCGGGGTCCATGGCAACGCCCCAATCGTTGCCGTACACGTGCGCAAACGAACGTCGCGGCCCCGCGGGGCCCAACGTATCGGTGTACGCATAGGACTCGCGCAGGAACTCCGGCAGCGCATTCGGATCGTTGATCCCCTCCCGCGTCCGCAGATGCTCGTGGAACCGCCGCTCCCCGGCGAGGAAGCCGCGCGGATCGGTGACCTCCGGGTTCGGATAACCGGCGCCCAGGTGATGGATCGGCAGGCCGCTCGCCTGGGCCACACGCCTGAGCTCCGGCAACGAAGCCGCCATCTTCCGCGTCACCGACACCGGCTGCAGCGCAAGCCCAGGTGCCTCCAACGCCACGTCACCCACTGCCACCTTCTCCCGCACCACGCTCAACGCAGAGCATCTTATCCCCCTCTACGCGGACCCGGCCGAGAGCGGCGAGCGGCAACGGCCGCCCCTGCCATTTGCACAAATGCGCCGATTGCGCCAAATTGTGCGGGAACCGGCCAAAGGAGAGGGGTGCTTCATGCAACCGGACGACGACACTCTGCGCGACATCCATCGTCGCATGGTGCGGATCCGCGTGTTCGAGACGGAGGCCGGCAAGCTGGCGGAGGCAGGACGGATTCCCGGCGCGCTGCATCTCTATGTCGGCCAGGAGGCCGTCGCGGCCGGGATCATGGCGCATCTGTCCGCCGACGACTGGATCACCAGCACGCACCGGGGTCACGGCCACCTCATCGCCAAGGGCGGCGCCTTCGACCGCATGTTCGCCGAGCTCTTCGGACGCGCCACCGGCTACTGTCGCGGCAAGGGCGGCAGCATGCACATCTCCAACATGGAACTCGGCATGCTCGGCGCCAACGGCATCGTCGGCGCCGGGCCGCCCATCGCCGTGGGCGCGGCGTTCACGGCCAAGTACCGCAAGACCGACCGCGTGGCTGTCACTTTCTTCGGCGATGGCGCCAGCAACGAGGGCTCGTTCCACGAGGCCGCCAACATGGCTGCGCTCTACAAGCTGCCGGCGTTGTTCGTGTGCGAGAACAACGGCTACGGCGAGTACACGGCGCAGGCCAATCACCAGGCCATCGTCGATGTGGCGGATCGCGCCGCCGGCTACGGTATGCCCGGGGTCATCGTCGATGGCATGGATGCCGTGGCGGTGTACGAGGCCGCCGACGCCGCGCTTGAACGCGCTCGCGGCGGCGACGGCCCTACGCTCCTCGAATGCAAGACCTACCGCTTCTTCGACCATGTGGGCGTGCGCGGCATGGGGCTCTCGTACCGCACCGACGCCGAACTCGAAGAGTGGCAAAAGCGCGATCCGATCCACATGTTCGAAGCGCGGCTGGCGGAACTCGGCGTCTTGAGCCAAGAGCAGGCGGCCGAGGTCCACGACGGCATCATGGCGGAGGTGCAGGCCGGCATCGAGTTCGCGGAGCAGAGCCCGGTGCCCGATGTCGCCACGTTGCTCGACGACGTGTATGCCTGACGCCAAGCAACCGCAGTTCAAAATGTAGGGGGATCACATGGCCGAAGCAGTCGCCGCCCGGGAGCTGACCTATGTCGGCGCAATCGCCGAGGCCGCACACACGGTGCTCGCCGAGCAGGACACCGCCTTCGTTGCCGGCGAAGATGTCGCCGGCGCTGGCGGCGTGTTCGGCTCCTATCGGGGCCTACTCGACGCCTATGGCGAGGAGCGGGTGATCGACACGCCCATCTCGGAAGAGGGCATCGTCGGTCTTGCTGTGGGCGCCGCCGCCACTGGCCTGCGCCCCATCATCGACATCATGTTCATGGACTTCATGGGCGAGTGCATGGACGAGATCGCCAACCAGATGGCGAAGATGCGCTACATGTTCGGTGGTTCGGCGACGCTCCCCATCACCGTCGTCACCATGTCGGGCGGTGGCATGAACATGGCGGCGCAGCATTCGCAGAGCCTCGAGGCGTGGATCTGCCACCTGCCCGGGCTCAAGGTGGTGGCGCCGGCAACCCCGCATGACGCCAAGGGCCTCATCATCGCCGCCTCGCGGGACGACAACCCGGTGTTCGTGGTGCTGAACAAGCTCTCGCTGCGCAACACGGGCGAGGTGCCGGAGGACAGCTACGAGGTGCCGATCGGCAAGGCCCGCACCGCGCGCGAAGGCAGCGACCTCACCATCGTCACCTACAGCCGCATGGTGCATGAGGCCACCACCGCCGCAGAAGCGCTCGCGGAGGAAGGCATCGACACGGAAGTTATTGACCTTCGCTCGCTGCAGCCCATGGACACCGAGGCGATGGTGGCCTCGGTGCAGAAGACCCACCGCGCCATCGTCGTCCATGAGGCGGTGCGGTTCGGTGGGCTCGGCGGCGAGATCGCCTCGCAGATTCAGGAACTCGCGTTCGACTTCTTGGACGCGCCCGTGGCCCGGATCGGCGCACCGTTTTCGCCGGTGCCGTTCGCCGCCAACCTCGAGCAGGCGTGGCTGCCGAACGCGCCGAAGATCGTCGCGGCGGCGAAGGAACTGCTCGGTAGCGAATAGCGGGGTTGCGAGTCGGGGTTCTCGTCGGCGCACGGTGTTCTTGGCGTGAGCCTGCCGGAGCAAGCCGCGACGCGAGTTGTCGGCATTGTCGCGAACCCGGCATCTGGCAAGGACGTGCGACGCCTGACCGCGCGGGCGTCCGTGTTCGACAATCAGGAGAAGGCGGCCATTGTGCGTCGCTGTTTGGCCGGCATAGCGGCGCAGCGACGGCATGGCCAGACTTCGCAGGAAGACTCACACACTGCGGTGCTCGTGCGCTATCTGCCGGACTCGCACAACATCGTCGCGAGCGCAGCCGGTCAGACGGGCATAGCGGCGACCCCCCTCGACATCGAAGCCTCGGGAACCGCTGCCGACACCCGCGCCGCGGCGCAGGCGCTCAAGGGCGCTGCCGCCGTGATCACGCTGGGCGGCGACGGTACCAACCGGGCGTTCGCGCAGGGCTGGCTCGACGCGCCGCTGATTCCGCTCTCCACAGGCACCAACAACGCGTTCCCGCACATGCAGGAAGCCACGGCCGCGGGGTTTGCGGCCGCGTTGGTCGCTAGTGGAGGCGTACCCCTTGCTGCCGTCTCGGAACGTGCCAAGGTCGTTCACGTGGCAATCGAGGCAGAGCCGGACGACCTTGCGCTGATCGACGCGGTGGCGACAACCGACCGCTTTCTGGGTGCCCGCGCCATCGTCGATCCACGCACCTGGATCATGGCCGTGCTGACGCGAGCCGATCCTGCTGCCGTGGGCATGACGGGCGTCGCCGGCTTTGCCCTGCCGCTTGCGGCATCGTGCGATGGCGGTGTCCTAATCGAGTTCGCCGCCGCCGAACGACCCACGACACGGGTCCTGCATGCGCCAGTGGCGCCTGGGCATTTCGCCGATGTGGCGGTGGCCGCGACACGGAGCGTCGCACTCAACGCGCCCGTGCATGTGCAGGGCCCGGCGACGCTCGCCTTCGACGGAGAGCGAGAGCGCACCTTGAAGCCGGGGCAGCGCGCCACCTTCACAGTGCGGCGCGACGGCCCCCACGTCATCAGCGTGCGCCACGCCCTCGCCCATGCAGCTGCCGCGGGCCGGCTCTCCGCCGAATGCACGCGTCCTGCACACCTGACATCGAGCAACAGCACCGGAGATTGACATGCCGACCGAGATTTACCTCGTCAAGGTGGGGATGACCATGCACGAAGGCACGGTCGAGGAGTGGTATGTCGCCGACGGCGAGCGAGTCGAAGCCGGCGCAATGCTCTATCGGCTCGAAACCGAGAAGGTGAACCTCGATGTGGACGCGGAGGCGTCCGGCATCGTTCGGCACCTTGCTGCCGAAGGCGACACGCTGGAGCCCGGCGACGTGGTGGGATTCATCTACGCCGACGGCGAGACCATCCCGGACGTGTTGCCAAGACCAAAGCCCAAGCGCGACATCGCGGTTGTAGGCGAGGAGCCAGCGTCCCCGCCCTCGGTGCAAGCGAAGCCGGCTGCGTCTGGAGCGCGTGTGGCCGCATCGCCAGCCGCCCGCCGTCTGGCACGAGAGCGGGGTGTGTCGCTCGAAGGCGTGGCGGGGAGTGGGCCCGGCGGCCGCATCGTCGAAGGCGACGTGCCCGCCGCGCCGCCCGCGCCGGAACCGCCAAAGCGCATCGCGGCATCGCCGGCGGCGCGCAAGCTGGCAGCCGAACTGAACGTCGATCTAGCCAACGTCGATGGCAGCGGGCCTCGAGGCCGAATCACCCGGGAGGACGTGCAGGCAGCGGCCGAGGCACCGGCAGCGGCGCAACCTTCCGCCGGCGCCACGCGCATGTCCGCCATGCGCCGCACCATCGCGGAACGGATGCACTCGAGTTTGCGCGACACGGCGCAGCTCACGATGGACATGGAAGTGGACGTCACTGATCTGGTGAAGCTACGGGGCAACCTCATCGACGAGTGGGCCGACGACGGCGTTCGCGTGACCTACACCGACCTTGTGCTCGTTGCCGCAGCCCGCGCGCTCATCCGGCACCCGAAGATGAACGCTTGCCTCAGCGACGACGCCATCACCTCCTACGACTACGCCCACGTCGGCATGGCGGTAGCGCTGGACGAAGGGCTCATCGTGCCGGTCATCCGCGATGCCCACGAAAAGCCCTTGCGCGAAGTCGCCCGAGAGTCTGCTGACCTCGCCGCCCGCGCTCGTGCCGGCTCCCTTGGGCTCGGCGACCTTGCGGACGGCACCTTCACCGTTACCTCGCTCGGCATGTACGGCGTCGACACCTTCACCCCCATCCTGAACCCGCCGCAGGCCGGCATCCTCGGAGTCGGTCGCATCTACGACGGCGTGAAGTGGCAGGACGGCACCCCCGTCCGCACCCCAATGCTTCGCCTCTCCCTCACCTGGGACCACCGCGTCCTCGACGGCGCCCCCGCGGCAGAGTTTCTGGCCGCGGTGCGGGAATACCTCGAACAGCCCTACCGCCTGTTGGTTTAGCGTCCGTTGGGTCCTGTCGCGGGGACCCGCGGCCCGCCGACGTACCGGGTCGCCCAGGCTATCGGGCAAGAGCTTCAGAAAGCCGGCAGCGGCATCTCCTCGCTGTCGTTCGGCCATGCCCCTTGGAAGGCAGGTGCCGGCGTTTCTGTTCGCACCTGTTCGAGCCAGAACACGCCGTCGAACGGGGCGCTGTTGCCGCGGGTGCCGAGGAAGTCGATGTCGCCGTCGCCGTCGAGATCCCGGGGGATCAGCTTGTCGAACATGCCACGCTTGCGGCGGGAGATGTCGTGGCGGGTCCAGCCTTCGTCCGAGTCATCCGCCGTCCCCGACGTTGAGTACCCCGGGTTTTCGAACCAGCCCAAGCGGCCGAGCGAGTCCGCTGGCGTCACGTCGCCGTCCTCGTTGCGGGGGCCCAAGCTGTAGCTTCCGGCCATCACGTCGAGTTCGCCATCGCCGTTGATGTCGGCGAGCGCGAATCCAGTCATGCTGTCGGGGGCAAAGGTGCCGATCCGGTGCAGTCGCCAAGCGCCCCATTTCCCGTCCTGCATCGGCGGCTGCTCGAACCAGGCGAGTCCGGGTGGGCTTCCCGCCATGGCGAACGCCGTCACGATGTCCAGCCGGCCGTCGTGGTTGAGGTCGGCAAAGTCGAGGTTGAAGGCACTCGCCTCGGCACTGCCCGTCAGCCCAATCGGGTGTTCCACAAACTGGAATCCACTCCCGTCGGTCACGTTCTCGAACACGATCATGCGGCGTTCCCCACGACTGCCGGCGACGATGTCGAGATCGCCATCGGCGTCCATGTCCACTGGACGTGCGTTCTGCGGAATGCTGAACGTGCCGAGTTCTACCTCTCGCCACCCTGTTGCCGACAATGGATCGCCCACCACCTCGAACAGCGACACAGGCGTCTTCCGGGCGTAGTCTCCTTCACCCGGATTCTGCGCCCCCTTGTTCGCGGCGGAGATCTCCAGCCTGCCATCGCCGTCGAAGTCCGCGAAAAACACGCGCAGCCACGAGCCCCTCCCTTGGGTGCCCGGCAGGATCAGGTGGGGCCAGGCACCTTGGCGCGCGCCCTCGCCCGGGTTCTGGAAATAGGCCAGATGCGCCAGTTCCGACGCCACCACGACATCCGGCAGCCCATCGCCGTTCACGTCGCCAATGGCTGCATCCTCAGGCGCTGCGGCCAGGATTCCCTCGGCCAGCGTCACGTTGTGCCACTGATGCGGGCCGGCGCTGCCGAAGGCGATCCGAACATGCCCATCGGGTTGGCCGTCGTAGCTGGTGTCGGATTCATGCACCGATACCACATCCTCATGCCCATCCCTATCGAGATCAGCCATGACCAGTCCGTCGCTGCCACTGATGGGAGCGCCGTGTTCCGCATCGTCGATGCGGTGCTCTCGCCAACTGATGGTCAGATCGCGAGCCCTCGCCTCCGACAAGGCATCCCCAACCGGCGTTGCCTCCGCTGCACAGGGCAAGGCCAACGCCCCCCACAACAAGCGCAGCCAGCACGCCGTCTTTCTTCCGCTCACATCCCGACTCCCCACCATTCCTCGAACAGCGACGGCCCCTTCCCGTCCCCTACACCCGCAAAGATCCTAGCCAAGGCTACACCTACACGGATGTACCGCGTGCGCCATAATCGTCCCACTTCGCCAGCCAAATGATGCCGCTCCATGACCGACCTGCTTCGACGCGCGCGCGCCATGCTGGCGCACTCGGCGGCGGCCGTTGAGGCCGTGTCGGAACTGCTCGACGGACGTCTAGCGGAGGCCGTGGACGTGATCGCCGGTCTCGAGTCCATCCTCATCGTCACCGGTCTCGGCAAGAGCGGCCTAGTGGCGCAGAAGGCGGCGGCGACGCTGTCGAGCACCGGCACGCAGACCGCCTTCGTGCATCCTGTGGAGGCGCTGCACGGCGACCTCGGCATCGTCAGGCCGGGTTCGGCGATGCTGGCGCTCTCCAAAAGCGGTGGCAACGAGGAGACCATCGAGTTTGCCCGCCAGTTCCGCCTGGTCACTCAGGGCAAGGTCATCTCCGTAACGGAGCCCGGTTCCCGCCTCGCTTCGGTGGCAGACATTCCGCTTTCCATCCCGGTGCTGTCCGAGATCGACGAGTTCAACCTTGCGCCAACCACCAGCACGCTAACCACGATGGCAATCTGCGACATGCTGGCGATTCTGGTGCAGCAAGAGAAGGGCCTCACCGACCACGACTTCGCTCGCTTCCACCCAAGCGGCACGCTTGGACGGCGGCTGCTGTTGGAAGTGAAGGACTTGATGATCCAAGGTGATGCCCTTCCCATCGTTCTGGGCAACATTCGCTTTGCGGACCTCGTCTACGAAATCTCCTCCAAGGGCATTGGTATGGCCATCATCGTCGACGACGACGGCGGCCACGTTGGCGTGGTGACCGATGCGGACATCCGCCGCCTGCTCCTGCGCGGAGAAGACGTGCGCGCACTCTCCGCCGCCCAGTGCTTCCACCGCAGCCGCCGCGGCGCCGAGAGCAACGCCCCCACCGACGTACACGGTGCCACCGCCACGGATGCCAAGGCGATCGATTGTCTGCGCCAGATGCGCGAAAGCCGCATCACGGAACTGGTCGTCTTGGATGGTGCGCGCCCCGTCGGCGTCGTGCGTCTCCAAGACTTGATCGAAGCCGGGATATAGGGAGGTCCTGATCGCCCGACGCCTATCCGCCTGGTGGATGAAGGTGGCAGGCTACCTGGCCGGTCGCTGGTTCGCCGTGCAGCACTGGCACCTCTTGGCTGCACACTTCCATCGCCTCTGGACATCTTGGGTGGAAGCGGCAGCCTGTTGGGGGGTTGCGGACACTGGGGACTTCGCCAGCGATCAGGTTTTCTGGGCGGCGGGACTCCAACTCCGGGTCTGGGAGCGGGACGGCGTTCAGGAGCGCTTGTGTGTACGGGTGGCGGGGGCTGCGGAACAGCGTGTCGCGGTCGGCGACTTCGACGATTCTCCCGAGGTACATGACGCCGATGCGGTCGCTGATGTGGCGCACCACCGAAAGGTCGTGGGCGATGAAGAGGTAGGTGAGGCCCAGGCGTTCCTGCAGCTCCACGAGCAGGTTGATGACCTGCGCTTGGATCGAGACGTCGAGCGCCGAGACCGGTTCGTCGCAGATGACAAGGCTGGGCTCGAGCGCCAAGGCTCTGGCGATGCCAATGCGCTGGCGTTGGCCGCCGGAGAACTCGTGCGGATAGCGATCCGCCATGTCCGGCAACAGCCCCACTAAGTCCATCAATTCCGAGATACGAGCGCGCCAGGCGACACGGTCCTTGGCCAGGCCATGCACTGCCAGCGGTTCGCCGATGATGTCCTGCACCTTCATTCTTGGGTTTAGGGCGCCGAATGGATCCTGATAGACCATCTGCATCCGTCGCCGGATGGCGCGCATGCTGGCCCTCGTGTGGCCAGTGACATCCTCCCCCTCGAAGACGATCCGCCCCGCCGTGGGTTCGATCATCCGTAGCACGGCTAGGGCTGTGGTGGATTTGCCGCAGCCGCTCTCGCCCACGAGACCGAACGTCTCGCCTCGGCGAAGCTCGAACGACACCCCATCGACCGCCTTTACCGAGCCTGCTTCGCGCTGCAAGAGGCCTTCGCGCACCGGGAAATGCACCTTGAGGTCCTGCACCTCGAGCAGCGCGTCGGTCATGGGCCGCTTCTTCTGCGAGGGGAAGCCTCTCGCGCTCCTCCGCGCTGAGGGCTCCTCTCGCTAGGGGAAGCCCCTCGCGCTTCTTCGCGCTGAGGGCTCCAGTGACAGGCTCGGAGCCGACCGGGCTCCGCAGTTTCGAGAAGAGGCGTCTCCTGACAGCGCTCGAAGGCGTGCGGGCATCGCGGTGCGAACGCGCAACCTGCCGGCAACGCCGCGAGATCAGGCGGCTGCCCGGGAATGGTCGCCAGCCGACGAGAACCCCCGATGTCCCCATCGAGCGTGGGAATCGAGGCCATGAGGCCTGCCGTGTAGGGATGGCTCGGATCGGCGTAGAGCGCCCGTGCGGTGGCAGTCTCCACCACACGCCCGGCGTACATCACGGCGACCCGATCCGCATACCGCGCCACAACGCCAAGATCGTGCGTGATGAGGATGAGGGCCGAGTTGGCCTCTCGCGTAAGTTCCTTCAGAAGCGCCAGAATCTGCGCCTGCACCGTCACATCCAAGGCCGTCGTCGGCTCGTCGGCAATGATGAGGCGCGGGCGGCAGGCAAGGGCCATGGCAATCATCGCCCGCTGTCGCATTCCGCCCGAGAAGTGATGTGGATAGTCCCGCAAGCGGCCGCTCGCGTCCGGAATCCGTACCCGCCGCAGAAGCTCGGCGGCTCGTTGGTAGGCCTGCTTCCAGATCGACCCGCGATGCAGGCGAATCGGCTCCCCCACCTGCTTGCCGATGGTGAGCACGGGGTTCAGCGACGACATGGGTTCCTGGAAGATCATGGCGATGCGGTCGCCGCGAATGGCGCGCATCGTCGCTTCGTCGTGGCGCAGCAAGTCCTCGCCATCGAACAGGATGCGCCCGCCGTCGATGCTCCCCGCGGTGTCAATCAGCCGCAGGATGGAAAGGGCGGTCACGCTCTTGCCGGAACCGCTTTCGCCAACGATGGCGAGCGTCTCGCCGGCTTCCACATGCAGGGAGACTCCGTCCACGGCACGCACGAGACCTCTGTCGGTGCGAAAGGACACGGAGAGGTCCTGCACGTCCAGCAGCGGGGCGCCCCCGGCGGCTGTCATTCGAACCCCATTTCGCGCTTCATTTCGTGGTCGATCCAGATGCGTGCGTAGATCGGTCCCGGCCGCACGGCGCCGGCGCGAAGCTCGCCGCCGTAGTTCTTCACCCACGGCCACCAGGCGATGTAGTTGTAGTTGGTCGGCAGCCAGATGGACGGTGCCTCTTCGAGCAGCTTCAAGGTCAAGGCCCGCGTCTGTTCGATGCGCGAGGCTTCGTCGCGGGTTTGCATCAGCCGGTCGATGGCGGCGTCGAAATCGGCATCCGCGTAGAGTGCGGGATTCCACTTGTGGCCGCGGATGAACTTGCGGATCGACGTGGTCGGGTTGGTGTGCCCATTGTTCATGAAGTAGCCGGGGCCGTGGGTCAGTGTGGTCATGCGCGAAAGGAACGAGGCGTACTCCATCGGCTCGATCTCCATGCGCACGCCAACCTTGGCGAGGTAGTCGTCGAGCAGGGGAATGAGGTCCATGTTGGCTGGGGAACAGGTACACACCTGCACCTTGAAGGTGAAGCCCTCGGGCACCCCGGCCTCGTCGAGGAGTTCCCGGGCGCGCTCCGGGCGATACTCGAAGAGCTCCTGCACCGACTCCGGCATCTCCTCCAAGGGCTGGAAGTAGCCGCCGAACTCGGGATGCTGCGGATAGGCCATCAGTTCCGCGTGGCCGCCGTAGAACAGATCCACGATTTCCCGCTGGTTCACGGCCATGTTCAGCGCCCGGCGCACGCGAATGTCGTCGAACGGAGGGCGATCCATGCGCAAGGCGACGAAGTTGCCGGTGGTGGCTAGCCAGCGCGCCCACTTGAGCTCCGGCGTCGTCTCCTTGAGGTGGTCCACGGCGATCCAGCGGATGGATTCGAGAATGTCGATCTTGGCGGTGCGGATGGCGGTGAGGAAGGTGGCTTCGTCCTTGATGATGCGATACTTCACCTCGTCCACGAACGGGATGGAATAGCGCTCCTCGCCGATGGGTTCCGCGTCCCAGTATTCCGGGTTCTTCGAGTAGTGCTGGACGTGCCCCTGGACGTAGTTGGTGAGGGTGAAGGGGCCGGTGCCGACCACGTTGCGCCAGTCCTTGGCATTGACGTCCGCGAGTTCTCGCGGCGAGATGGACGACTGATAGCCGTAGCCGAACCGGTAGGGCCATTCTGCGTTGTACTGGTTGAAGTGGAACACCACCGTGTAATCGTCCCGCGCTTCCACGGAATCGATGTAGCCCCAGTAATCCGCCTGCGCCTTCTTCGGGCTGTTGTCCACCAGGTTGAAGGTGAACACCACATCGTGCGCCGTGAGGTCGCGCGGCTCCATCACCCCCGGCTTGCCGGTGAATCGGGCACCGCGCCGCAGATTCACCACTAGGGTGCGGTGGTCTTCCCAGCCCCAGCTCTCGGCCAGTTCCCCGCGCATTACCTCGGTCGGCAGATAAGCCTCGGCATGGAAGGTGTAATGGCCGCCCTTGCGGATGCTCTTTTCGAGATTGCCGGAGAAGAGCTGCTCGCGAATCATTCCGTAGTCGTGGTTGGCCTTCCACGTCCAGTCGATGGGGTCCCAAGACAGCGCCGACAGGGTGACGACCACCGTCCCAACGTTGAGCGTGCCGCCGTACTGCGGCGTCTCGGCAACGCCTGTCGTGGCCAGTGTCGTCAAACAGGCAAAAAGAGCCGCGTGAACCTTCATCGACTGCCCCTCATGCGCGGGTCGAGCAAGTCCCGCAACGCATCGCCATAAACATTGATGGCATAGACGACAATGGTCAGGCACAGCCCCGGCGCGAGTGCAAGCCAAGGGCCGAGGTACATGTACGTTCGCCCGGTGCCGCTCAGCATTGCGCCCCATGTCGGCTCCGGCGGCGGCACGCCAAGGCCGAGAAACGAGAGCCCGGCCTCGGTGAGAATCACCGCGCCAATGCGCGTGGTGAAGAGCACAATCAGTACCGGCATCACGTTCGGCACGATGTGACGCGCAAGGATGTGCAGCGTGCGGGCGCCGATGGACTGCGCGGCGTGGGTGTACATGCTTTCCTTCACCGTCACTACCGCACCGCGGACGATGCGCGAGCCGGCGATGCCGTAAAGCAGGCCCAGCACGATCACGATTTGCGGGATGCCGGGCCCCACCACCGAGATGATGACGATCAGCAGCACGAGGTCGGGGAAGGTCATCCACGCATCCACGCCGCGCTGCAGGATCATGTCGGTCTTGCCGCCGAGATAGCCCGAAAGCACGCCGATCACGAGCGATACCAACGTGCCGATGCCGGCAGCCAGAAAGCTCACGATCATGGAGAGCTTGGCGCCGATGAGAATTCGGGAGAGCACGTCGCGGCCAAGATGGTCGGTGCCCAAGGGATGCGCCAGCGACGGTGCCTCGAGTCGCACCTCGAGATTGGTCTCGTTCATGCCATAGGGTGCGAGGAAGTCCGCGAAGATGCCGCAGAACAGGAACACGAGGAAGATCGCGCCACCAGCGGCCCCGAGCGGCTTCTCCCGCACCAACCGCCGCACGAACGCGAACAGCCGGCCAGGGGCGCTGGACGGCGCCAATGGCTGTGGCACGGAACTGAGCGCCGCTTCCGTCATTCGTGACGCACCTTGGGATCGAGCCAGCCGTAGCTCACGTCCACCAAGAGGTTGATGAGCAGCACACCCACGCCGACGACAAGAAACACGCCCGATATCACCGGATAGTCGCGCTGGAACACGGCTTCGAGCAAGAGCAGCCCCACGCCCGGCACCACGAATATCTGCTCGAAGATCACCGCACCACCGATCAAGAGGGGCGCTTGCAGCCCGATCAGCGTCACCACCGGGATCAGCCCGTTGCGCAGGGCGTGGCGGGCTATGAGCAGCCATTCGCCGACACCCTTTGCCCGCGCCGTGCGGATGTAGTCCTGGCGCAACACCTCCAGCATCATGGTGCGTGTCATGCGCATGGTGACGGCCGACATAGAGAGCCCGAGCAGAATGGCCGGCACGATCATGTGCGCGAGATTGGCCAGCGGATCGGTGAAGAACGGCGTGTACTCAAGCTCCGGTGCCCAGCGCCACCACACCGACGGGAACACCATCACGAGCGTGCCGAGCCAGAATCCAGGCACCGCCAGCATCAGGAGCGAAAACGAGCGTGCGATGTAGTCGCCGGCCGTGTCCTGTCGAATCGCGGAATAGACGCCAATGGGCAAGGCCACCGTGAGCGCGACAATCAATGAGAGGAAGCCGAGCTCGAAGGTGATGGGCAAAGTGGCCTTGAGCTGCTCGGTAACCGGCACGTTCTGCCACAGCGACGTGCCAAGATCGCCCGTGAGCACGCCGCCAATCCAGCGGAAGTACTGCACATACACCGGCTGATCCAGCCCTAGCGCCGCCTCGATGCGGGCGCGATCCTGCCCCGTGGTGATGTCGTTCTGCGCCAGCATGAGGTCGATGACGTCGCCCGGAATGAGTCGCATCGAGATGAAGACGATGAGGCTCGCAAAGAACAGCGTCGGCACCAGCGCCAACAGGCGGCGGGCGAGATAGGCGTACACGCGCGTCCTAGCGGACGCGTCGGCAGTTGCCTTCGGCAACTGCTGCGCGTTGTCGGTTGTCGGGGAGGTTCGCAGAGAGGACGAGGCTTGACGGAACCTCTCTGGGAGAGGCTTTTGGGGGGAGGGCATCTTGCCCTCCCACGCGCCGCAAGGCGCGCATTTGCGCGACGTGGCCTTCGGGAACGAAATCAGACGGTTTGAACACGCCTGACGGCGTGCTGGGAGGGCAAGATGCTCCCCCCCAGGGCCCGACCTCGACCCCGGTCAACAAGCGACCCGTGACCAACGCCGAGCGAAAGCGAGGCACGCGCACGTCAATCGTCGTGCATCAAGCGACGCAGCCACGGCGCCACCAGCATCACGGCTATGCCGATGCCGACGCCGGCCCAGCCCAGGGTGTTGAACACGTCCGCATACACGGGCAATGACGCCGCCGGGTCCACCACGGTGCCCGGCGATCCTTCGACCGAAGCGCTGCCGGCGATGATCCCGGCAATGTAGGAGGCGCCGGCACTCGACAGGAACCACACGCCCATCATGACGCCGAGCACCTCCTTCACGGTGAGTCGCGTCACCATCGAGAGGCCAACGGGCGAAAGACACAGCTCGCCGGTGGTGTGCAGCAGGTATGCGAGGGCAAGCCAGATGAGCGCCACCTGTCCCATGCCGTCGGCGAAGCTCGCGCCGATCACCAGCACGAGGAAGCCAAGCCCCGCCTGCAGCACGCCGAGGCCAAACTTCATGGGCGTGCTCGGCTCCAGCCCCCGCCGTGACAGCAGCCGCCAAAGCACCGCAAACCCAGGCGCGAGCAGGATGATGAAGGCGGGGTTCATGAAGCCCATCTGTGACGCCTGCAGCGACACGCCGGCCACATCCCGGTCCACGTTGCGATCGGTGAACAGGGTCATCGACGTGCCGGCCTGCTCGAAGAGAGTCCAGAACACCACCGACACGCCGGTGAGCAGGATCACCACCAACAGCCGGTGCTGCTCGGCGCGGGTGCACTTCGACAGCGCATAGATGGTCACGCCGCCGACGGCGGCGACGGCGACCACGGCCAGCAAGCCACCGACCACGGCCTGCATCTGCACCAGATACCAAACCACCGCCACGCCGACGATGCCGCCACCGTAGATGATCGCCTCCCGCGGCACCCCCATGACACTCTCCCGGAGCAACTCCGGATTGCTCGGTTCGCCAGCGCCGAGAAAATGCCGCTGCCCGCGCAGAAACGTGAATAGCCCCGCCAACATGCCGATGCCGGCCAGGCCAAAACCATAGCGCCAGCCATAGGCCTCGCCCAGCCAGCCGCACAGCAACATCGCCGTAAGCGCACCGAGATTGATGCCCATGTAGAAAATGGTGAAGCCCTGATCCCGGCGCGGATCGTGCTCGTCATAGAGCTGTCCGACGATGGTGGAGATGCTCGGCTTCAGAAACCCAACCCCCACGACGATGAACGCCAGCGCCAGAAACATGATCTGCACGGCGCCGTCGTCGCGCACCACCACGCCATCCACCACCGTCGCCGGATCACCCTCGAAGGCCATCAGCAAGTGGCCGCAGCAGAGCAGCACCGCCCCGAACGTGACGGCACGACGAAAGCCCAGGTACCGATCGGCAATGAAGCCCCCAAGCACCGGCATCAGATACACCATCGAGCCATAGGCGCCAAAGGTGCCAGCCGACATCCGATCGTCGAACAGAAAGTGCTTGGTGAGATAGAGCACCAGCAGCGCCCGCATCCCATAGAAGCTGAACCGCTCCCACATCTCGGTGAAGAAGAGCACATACAGCCCCCGCGGATGCCCCAACACCCCCGGCTCCGCCCGTGCGCTCTCCACCGACTCAGTCAAATCCCCGCCCCCTCGACTTAGGGCTCGTCAGCCTACAACGGAATCACACCCAAATGGGCGCCCGCGATCCGGGTTAGGGGCGGGTTGGCTCGGTCAGTCGAATGCGGCTTCCACCGGTAGGCGGAGCGAGGGGATGGCTGCGGAGTGGATCACTTCGCCGCGGTTGAAGGTGGTTTCGCGCTGGTAGGTGATTCCGGCCGGTTCGCTGAAGGCGTGGATGCGTTCCCGGCCGACGTCGACGATCCAAGCTTCGGGGATGCCGGAGCGGGCGTAGCGGGGGATCTTCCCCCGCCGGTCTTGGCGCAGGCTGCTGTCGGACACTTCGATCACGAGCAGGACATCTGGCGGAAGCGGGTGGCGCAGCTTGAACGCAGGTGTTCTTCGCGCGACGACGAGGTCTGGCTGGGGCTCGTTGTACTTGTCGAGATCGATGGGATTTTGCGCCCGCACATGGTGGTTCGGCAATTGGGTGAAGAGTGCGTGGCTGAGCTGGTCGACGATCCATGCGTGGGACACGCCGATGGGCGGCATCTCGCGCACTTCGCCGTCCACGAGTTCGAGGCGGGCGTCGTCCGGGAATGCACCCTCGCGGCCAAGGCGCTGGTACTCGGAGACGGTGAGTCGGCGGCCGATCTTGTACATCGTTGGCTTGGACATGGCTGACTCTGGCTGTTGGTTTGGGTGAGCAGTTTACCGAGCCACGTTCTTGGGGCGCACAAGCTGTTGCGGAGCTCTCTAGTCAGGTTTTACCCTCGCGGAAACGACTACGTTGCGTGCAGGCCTACAAAACCGCTTCCTCCCACTCGCCGAGCATGGCGAGCACGCGGCGCATCAAATCCTCTACCTCGCTCGCGGTGATGGACAGCGGCGGGGAGATCCAGATCGGCAGGCCGCGGGCCATTCCGGGTTGGCGAGCGGCGCCGCCGAGGGAGCTGTACATGGCGAGGCCGTGCTTGAGCGCGATGGACTGGAAGAGCTTCTGGGCATCGACGCTGCGGTCGAAGAAGGCCATGGTTTCCTTGTCGGCGACGAGTTCGAGCACCATCATGAGCCCCCAGCCGCGCACGTCCGCCACGGTGGGATGGGAAAGGAGCTCGCCCTTGTAGGAGAACACGCGCTCGCTCTGGCGGTTGCAGTTCTCAAGGAGGTTCTCGTCGGTGATCACGCGAATGAGCTCGCATCCAGCGGCGCAGCCGAGGGGGTGGCCGCCGAAGGTGTAGCCGTGGACGAACGGGGTGCCCTCCTCGAACGGCGCGTTGATGCGGCTCGACACGGAAACCGCGCCGAACGGCACGTAGCAGCTTGAGATGCCCTTCGCCATCGCCATGATGTCGGCGTCGATGCTGAAGTGCTCCATCCCGAACCACTTGCCGGTGCGGCCGAAGCCGGTGACCACTTCATCGGCGATGAGCAACACGTCGTAGTGGTCGCAGATTTCGCGGATCCGGCGCCAGTAGCTGTCGGGCGGGACGCAGGCGTAGTCCGCGCCGCAGCCGTGGGGCGTGGCGAGGAAAGCTGCGACCGACTTGGCGCCGGCGTAGTGGATGGCGAACTCGAGCGCCTGGGCGCATTCGATGCCCCATTCCTCGCGGCTCATGCCCTCCGGCCGGTCGAAGTCGGAGTACTGCCGGATGTGCGGCCACTTCGGCAGCATGGGTTCGAACACGGCCTGCGTGCTCGGGTTGTGCGATACGCCTAGCGTCGCGAGCGTCATGCCGTGGTAGGAGTCGCGGTGGCTGATGACTTTGTACTTGCCGGGATTGCCAAGCGCCATCTGCGCCTGCCGGGCGAGCTTGATGGCGGTCTCGACGGCCTCCGAGCCGCCAGAGACGAGGTAGGCGTGGTCGAGGTCTGCCGGGGTGACCTCGGCGAGGAGGCTGCAGAACTCCGCCCGCATCGGATCGGCGATGGAGGGGTGGGTGTAGGTGTAGCGTTCGAGCTGCTTGGCGATGGCCTGCTTCATGCGCGGGTGGTTATGGGGCAGGTTGACGGCCATCGGTCCGCCGGAGACGTCGAAGTAGCGGTTGCCTTCGCTGTCGAAGATGTAGACGCCCTCGGCACGCTCAATGGCGACATCCATGGGGTGATAGGCGAAGACGTGCTCCCAGTCGCCATCGGGCCGAAGTGTGTCGGGGAGGTTGTGAAGGGGCTCGGCCATTGCGCGGTCCTGCGATAGGGAGCGGCCATCGTAGCACCGGCGACTCGGTGAGAAGCGGGCCAGCAGTTCGCGCCAGCGAACTGCCGACGCGCCCTTCGGGGCGCGCTAGCGCGAGCTGCTGGGCGTTGTGCTCGCGTTCGTTCGCAGGGTTGCCAGTTTCCGGTATAGGGCGCGTTCGCTGACGCCGAGTTTCGCCGCCAGTTGGTGGCGGGTGCCGGTGTGGGTGGCTAGGGCCTTGCGGAGGAAGGCTTGTTCGGCTTCTGCCAGCGTTGAGGGGGCTGTGGCTTCTGCCGTTTGCGGCGTCTGTGCGCGACAGCGGTCCGGGAGGTGGCGTTCGTCGACCTGGGGGCCATCGGCCAGCAAGATTGCGCGTTCGACGATGTTGCGCAGTTCCCGGATGTTGCCGGGGAAGGCATAGTGGTCAAGGGCTTGCAGCGCCGCTGGCGTGAAGGTGGCGTCGGGGCTGCCGAGGCGTTGGCACAGCGCGTGGATGAGCAAGGGAACGTCGCCGGCGCGCTCACGCAGCGGTGGCAGTGTGATCTCGAAGACGCACAGGCGGTAGTAGAGGTCTTCGCGGAAGTCGCCTGTCTCGACGAGCGCGGGCAGGTCCTTGTTGGTGGCGCAGATGAGGCGGAAGTCGGCCTCGCGCCAGTCGGTGGTGCCTAAGGGCCGGTAGCGCCGGGTCTCGAGCAGGCGCAGGAGTTTCACTTGGCTCGCGAGCGGCACGTCGCCGATTTCGTCGAGAAAGAGGGTGCCGCCTTCGGCCGCTGCCACGAGCCCATCGCGGGTGGTCGTCGCGCCGGTGAACGCACCCTTCTTGTGGCCGAAGAGTTCCGCTTCGAGCAACGCTTCCGGTAGGCCCGTGCATTCCACCGGCACGAAGGGCTTGTCGCGGCGGGCGCTTTGTTCGTGCACGCTTTGCGCAACGGCGTCCTTGCCGGTGCCGGTTTCGCCGTAGAGCATCAGGTGCACGTCGCTCTTGGCGGCGCGTTCGGCGAGATTCAGCATCGCCTGAAAGCACGGTGCCTTGCCGACCAGGCGGTCGTGGGAGGGCTCTGTGGCGGCTATGTCGGACGGATGCATCTGCTCGATGAAGAACATCGGCTCGCCGTCTGGCCCTGGCACGGGCCACATCTCGACGTGGACGTACTCCTCGCCGCGCGGGGTGTGGTGAATGTGCAGGGCCACCGAGCGCTGACGCGTGTCCACGCAGGCGCGCAAGGGACAGCTCTCGCCCACGAGGTCGCAGGGAACGTCGTTGCCGTGCGACACCTCGTGGCAGAGCGCCCTGTGCCCCGGACGATCGGAGAGGCCATACACGTCCCGATACTGGTCGTTCGCGATGAGGATGCGGTAGTTCCGGTCCAGCAGGATCGCGGGGCGCGGCAGGCTTTCGAGAACGGCGGCGATGTTGGGAAGGTCTGACATGGCTGACGATTGTGGCACATCGGCGAAGGATCGGCTGACGAGACTGGCAGTTTCGGCGCGGAGTGCGGATCGGTCGGGGGTGCATAACTGCTTGATTTAAATGCCAGCGAGCGATTGGCACGTCTCCTGCTGTTCTCTTTGCGGCGAATGCGCCCCTTTCGGCAAAGCGTCTATCGGCGAACTCCACAGCGACACAAGGAGAAGGCGTGGCAGAGCTTCAGGAGGCTCCCTATCGGGACGGCTTGCACATTCCCGATGCCCGCGGCTGGCTCGAACGCTACTGGTTCAGCCAGGATCACAAGGTCATCGCCATCCAGTACGGCATCACGGCCATTGCTGTCGGGGTGCTCGCGGTGGTGCTTTCCGCGCTCATGCGGTTGCAGCTTGGCTTTCCCGGCGTGTTCGAGTTCATCACGCCGGCGAGCTACTACCAGTCCGTCACCATGCATGGGATGGTGATGATCGTCTATCTGCTGACCGCCATCCTGCTTGGCATGTTCGGCAACTATCTGGTGCCGCTGATGGTGGGCGCGCGGGACATGGTGTTCCCGTTCCTGAACATGCTGAGCTATCACACTTATCTACTGTCGGTGCTGTTGCTGCTCGGCAGCTACCTCGTTCCGGGTGGTCCGACCGGTGCAGGATGGACGCTGTATCCACCGCAGGCCATTTCCGAAGGCACGCCGGGCGCCGGGGCTGGCGTGTTGATGATGCTGGCGTCGCTGGCGGTGTTCGTGGTGGCGTTCACCATGGGCGGGCTCAACTACGTCACCACCATCTTGCAGGCGCGCACGCGCGGCATGACGCTCATGCGAATGCCGCTTACCGTCTGGGGCATCCTGCTGGCGACCGTTCTGGGCCTCTTCGCCTTCCCGGCGCTGTTCGTGGCCGGGGTGATGATGGCGCTCGATGCCGTGCTCGACACCAGCTTTTTCATGCCGGCCACGGCGAACCGGGAGGGCGGCGGCACGCCCCTGCTGTTCCAGCACCTGTTCTGGTTCTTCGGCCACCCGGAGGTGTACATCGTTGCGTTGCCCACCTTCGGCATCATCTCGGATGTGCTCGCGGCGCATGCGCGGCGGGCGATCTTTGGCTATCGCATGATGGTGTGGGCGACACTGGCGATTGCCGTCTTGAGCTTCCTCGTCTGGGCCCACCATATGTACGTGAGTGGAATGCACCCATACTTCGGGTTCTTCTTCGCCGCCTCGACCCTCATCATCGCGGTGCCCACCGCCATCAAGGTGTACAACTGGGTGCTGACGCTGTGGCGGGGCAACATCCACCTCACGTTGCCGATGCTGTTCAGCATCGGCTTCCTGCTGACGTTCGTGGTGGGCGGGCTTTCGGGGCTGTTCCTCGGCAACGTGATCGTCGATGTGCCGCTGTCGGACACCTACTTCGTGGTGGCGCACTTTCACATGGTGATGGGCGTGGCGCCGGTGCTGGCGATCATGGCCGGCATCTACCACTGGTTTCCGCTGGCGACCGGGCGGTTTCTGCATCGCGGCATGGGGCACGCGCATTTCTGGATCACCTTCGTCGGCTCCTATGCGATCTTCTTTCCGATGCATTACCTCGGGTTTCTGGGGCTGCCTCGGCGCTACTACTCGTTTGAGGGGTACGAGTTCGTCTCGTCGAGTGTCTTCACCCTCAACCAGTGGATCAGTGTGCTGGCGATCCTGGTGGCGGCGGCGCAGCTAATCTTCCTGTGGAATCTGGCGTGGAGCTGGCGGTGTGGCGTGCGCGCGCAGCCGAACCCGTGGCGAGCCACGACGCTGGAGTGGCAGACCGCCGACATGCCGCCCCGTCACGGCAACTGGGGGGAGCGATTGCCGGTCGTGCACCGTTGGGCCTTCGACTATGCCCTGCCGGGCGAAACGGAGGACTTCGTGCCGCAGTCTCAGCCGCTACGCCGGTAGAGGCGAGGCGATCTGCAGTTCCTCCATCACGCCGTTGAACCACTCGATCACTTCCGGGTGGTAGGGGATGCCGTTGGCGCGGCGGTCCTGTTCTGCCTCGTGCTCCGGGATGCCGGGATAGACGACGCGCGACTCGCCGGGAGCCGGCTTGCAATCGAGAATGGAGCGGAGGTACGCGTCCATGTCCGTCTTGAATGTGTCCACATCCGTGAAAGTCGCCACGTCGTAGGCCATGAAGTAGTGCGCCGTGCCTTGACGTCGGTGCGGGCCCCCGCCGGTGCCGGTTAGGACGCTGCAGAGGATCTCCACGAGCATCGAAAGGCCGAAGCCCTTGTGCGAGCCGATTTCCCGGGTGCCGCCGAGCGGCAGCATGAGGAACTTCTCGGGCACGGACGACTCCTCCATGATGGGTGCGCCGTCGGCGCCGGCGATCCAGCCCGGCAACACCTCGCCACCGACGCGGCGCAGGAGCTGGATTTTGTTGCCGGCCACGGAGCTCATGGAGGCGTCGAAGATAAACGGCGGTTCGTTGCGAGATGGCGCCGCAATGCCGATGGGATTCAGCCCCAAGAGCGGTTCGGCGCCTTGGGTGGGTGCCACTTGCAGGCCGCCGGCCGTCATCGAGATGCCCACCATGTCGTGTTCTAACGCAAGGTGCGCGAAGTAGGCGGAGGGCCCATAGTGGCGGCCATTGAACGCCGTGACCACGCCGACGCCGTTGGCCCTGGCGCGCTCGCAGGCAAGTTCCATCATCGCCTTGCCTTGGGCGAGGCCGAGCCCTTGGTCGCAGTCGATCGAGACGGCGGCCGCGGCGTCGCGGGCGCGCTTCATGGTGGGCGCGGGGTTGATCTGGCCGCCTTTCAGGCCGGCGACGTAGGGACGCATCATGTTCGAGACGCCGTGCGAGTCGATGCCCCGGATGTCGGCGTAGATCAGCACGTCGGCGGCGGCTTCTGCATCGGGCTCGGGCATTCCGAGGGTGGTAAAGATGGACTCGACCGCGGCACGCATGTCCTCTTGCGGCACGCGGACGGCTATGTCTTCCGGGACTTGAAAGCGCTCTAGCATGGGTGGCTCATCGCAACGAAAACCCGCTAGTGTATCGGCTTCGAATTGCCTCGACCTGCCGAACGGTGTTGCGACTCGGCGCAGAGCCTGCGGCATGATCTTCGGGATTGGAAAATGGATTGGGAGCTTGCATGACGACGCTGCTGTTGATGCCGCCGCTTGACGACGACATTCGCTCGTGGGCGGAGCGCTTGGCCAAGGACCTGCCGGAGTTGGATGTGCGGCTAGCGAAGGACGATGCCGAGGTGAAAGCGGCTCTGCCGCACGCTGACGCGTCCTACGGCTGGGTCTCGCCGGAGAACCTGCCGCTCGCAAGGCGCCTGCGCTGGTTGCAGAACCCCTTTGCGGGACCGTTTCCCGGCTACTACTACGACGCGCTCATCCAACACCCGGTTGTCATCACCAATCCGCGCGGCATTTACTCCGACCACATCGCGCACCACATTCTGATGTTCATGCTGGCGCTGTCGCGGGGGTTGGCCTATTGGATGGAGGCGCAGCGACGAGGTCGGTGGGAACGCAATGCGCGCAAGCGCGGTTACACCAACATTGCGGGATCGACGGTGCTCATCAACGGCGTCGGTGGAATCGGCGCCGAGACGGCACGGCTCTGCGCTGCGCTTGGGGCGAAGGTCATCGGCGTCGATCCCCGGCCGGAGCACGACTGCCCGGCGACCATCGTGCCGCCAAACCAGCTCGACGAGCACCTGCCCGAAGCCGACTTCGTGGTCACGACGGTGCCGCACACGCCGGAAACCGAGTTCATGTGGAATCGGCGCCGCTTCGAGCTGATGAAACGCTCTGCCTACTTCATCAACATCGGCCGGGGCATGACCGCCAACCTCGAGGAACTCTTCGAGGCGCTGGTGGGACGCACCATCGCCGGCGCCGGGCTCGACGTGTTCCAGATCGAGCCGCTGCCGGACGACCACCCCCTCTGGCATCTGGAGAACGTGATCATCACGCCGCATGTGGCGGTGGCCGATGCCGACGACATCCCGGAGCGGCGCTACCAGCTCCTGCTGGACAATGCCCGGCGCTTCCTCGCTGGCGCGGAACTCAAGAATGTCGTGGACAAGGCGCGCTGGTATTGACCGAAGCGGACGTTGCGCCGAAGGCGTATGATCGGGCAACGGCGAGGCAGACTCGGAGAGCGCGAAGATGGCGATCGGTGTCGAGACACAGGTGCGCTACCTGAACGAGGAGTGGCGCGGGAGCGACGAAACGCCACGCATTGGCACTCGGGAGACCCGGCGAGCCAACACCAGCAAGCACGACGTGGTGGTGTTCGATGCCCGCAGTCGCCTGGACGACCTTAGCCTGGACGTGAACGGCTTCAAGCTCGTCGCTCACGTCACCGGGCTTGACGACTTCACCGGCGATGGCCGTATCCGCGAGACGTACTACCCGGAGATCGAGGCCCTTGCCAAGGAGATCATCGGCGCCGAGGAGGTGTTCATCACGCAGCACGTCGTGCGCACCGAGGACACCTCGGATTTCAACAAGGCCTACGCCCGCTTCGTCCATTGCGACTACAGCCTGGAGGATCCGCTCGCGACGGCGCACAAGCTCCTCGAAGGGCGCGGGCTGGACCCGGCCGATTACGAAGGCGCGGATTTTGCTTGGTATAACAGTTGGCAGCCCATTCACAACCCGGCCAGCCGCAATCCGCTGGCCGTGATCGACGCCGCAACGCTCGCCAAGGACGATGTGGTCGATTACTTCTACACGGGCTACGGCAAGGACGGCAAGTCGTCGATGCCGGTGCGCAATCCCGACCACGAGTTCTATTACTTCTCCGACATGGCCACGGACGAACTGCTTTTCATAAAGCAACTCGACAGCCGCCCCGGCTACGCCTCGCTGTGCCCGCACACGTCGTTCGACGATCCCACGTCGGATCCGGACGCACCTCCGCGCAGGAGCATCGAGGTGCGAATGATGGCGGTGTTTCGGTAGCGCCTGATCTAAGTCCCTGGCCGCGGGCGTGCGGTTAGGTAGACGACGCGTCGCTCGCTCGCTCGCGGCGCAGCCACCAAGCGGCCAGCAGCAGTACGGCGGCCATGAGTAGGTCGGCAAGCAAGGACGACGTTGCCAGCGCAGCCGCGTGGTTGCCCCAGGCCAAGAGGCGCAGTCCCGCAGTGGCGCCCGGCAGCAGGGCAGCAGCGAACAGCCAACTCGGCTGCGCCTTCCATGCGCCCACCAGGGCGAGCAGTGCGCCGATGAAGAAGTAGGTGCCCGTGATACTAATCTGCGCGCCGCGGGCCGACTCGTCGAGGAGGGCCATGCCAATCCGCTCAGCGGCCCGCTCCGGGTTCAGCACCCATGCCATGGCGTTGGCGAGCAAGTAGGCGGCCGGCAGGCAGGCCAGAATGCGGACGACGCGGTTCATGGCGGTTCCCTGGCCGCTGCTGGATCAACCGGTGACGCGGTCGAAGAACGCCCCGATGGCGGCCAGCGCTGCCGTGGATTCGGGCAAGTTGGGGTTGTGCTGGAAGACGTGGAATGCGCCCTCGAACACCTCGATTTGCACATCGACGCCGGCGCTAGAAGCTCGCTCGGCAAGGCGCGTGGAATCGTCGAGCAACACCTCGAAGTCGCCCACCTGAATCAGCAGCGGCGGCAGGCCAGTCAGGTCCCCAAAGAGTGGCGAGACACCGGGAGTGGCGGCGGGAGTGTCACCGCAATACAGACCCGCCATGGGCTCGAGCACGCCACCGTCGATCATGGGGTCTGCCTCAGCCCGTGTGCGGACGCTTTCGCCGGATGCGGTGAGGTCGGTCCAGGGCGACAGCAGCACGGCGCCGGCCGGTTGCGGTTTGCCCTGCTCCTTGAGCGCGAGCAGGCAAGCGAGGGTAAGGCCACCACCGGCGGAGTCTCCGGCGATGACGATCTGGTCGGGGGCGATGCCCCGCTCACGCAAGCGGTCGTAGCTCGCCACCGCGTCATCCACCGCGGCCGGGTAGGGGTGTTCCGGTGCGAGGCGGTAGTCGATGCCGAGCACTGGTGCCCGACAGGCGCCCGAAATGCGCCCCATGAGTTCGGTGTGGGTGTTGAGCGAGCCCATCACGTAGCCGCCGCCGTGGAAGTAGAGCACGCCGCGGTCGTCCCGCACGCCGGCGGCGCTGACGTGTCGTGCGGGGATGCCGCCAGCGTCCATGTTGCGCTCCGAGATGTCGTCCGGAACCGGCGTGAGCGTGGCCATGTCCTCCATGTTGCGACGCATGGCGTGGATGTCCCCACCCCCGTCGGTGGGGCTCGGCGCGTCGCGCATGGCCTGGACGGCGGCTTGCATCTCTTCGCTGGGCATTTGCTGTTCTCTCCCTACTATGGTTGCTTTGGCCGTATAGGCGTGCCTGTCACGAATCTTTGGCCGAGTGTGTCACCCTTAAGATGTCGCCAAGGCTCGCCTACTGCGAACGGCGCATCACCAAACGCGGTGGTGGCGGCCGAGAAACTCGAATACGGATCGCGCGGTGCCCTCGCGGGTGAGGTCGTCGCGGGCGAATCGCGCAGCGGCTGGGGAGATCGGGCGCGCCTTGGTCGTCTTCAAGTGCGCTTCCGCAACCCGTTCGAGCATCGCGAACCACACCACCGACTCGGCGACACTGGCGCCGACGGTCAGCGGGCCGTGATTGCGCAGCAGGACGGCGCGGTTGCGGCCGAGGCTCTGGGCTAGGCGCGCCCCGGCGTCGAGGCCCTGCACCTGCACTTCCTCGTCGTCGAACAAAGCCGCGTTCTCGAAGAATACGCAGGCTTCCTGGGTGATCGGCTCGATCGGACGCACCTCGGCGCAGAATGGCGTTCCCCATTGGGTGTGGGTATGTGCCGCACTCACCACGTCGGCGCGGGCGGCGAGGATGGGCTGGTGGATGTAGAAACCAGGTCGGTTGATGTCGCCGCTTCCCTCGACAAGCTCGCCCTCCGGACCTACCAGCACGAGATCGTCAGTCGTCGCCTCCGGAAACGGCACGCCGTAGCGGAGCAGCCAGAAGCAATCGCGACGTTCCGGGTCGCGACCGCTGATGTGGCCATCGCCGAGGTCGCCCCAGCCAAGGGCGCCGAAGATGCGATAGCCGCGGGCAAGGTCTTCCTTCAGGGCCGTTCGTGCGTCGGTCACCGCCGCCGACCTCCGTGTTGCATATGGCCGCGTTCCACTTCAGGCGGCACCGGCAGCGAGTTCCAGGGAGCGCCTGGGAACGTCTGCCCGATGCATCGGCTCGCTGCCGGTTTCCACTAGCTGGTGCAGTTCTGCCAGCACCCGGTCCGCGTCGATGTGGAGGAAGCCGATGCTGCCGAGGCGCAGCGACTTGTTGTAGGGCAGGGTGGGGGAGCCTGGATTGACGTAGAGCACGCCCTCGACACCGGCGGCCTCCTCGATGTGGGTGTGGCCATAGAGCACCACATCCGGCGTTGCGCCACCGAAGCGCTGTTCCGTGCGTCGCGCCAGGATTTCGGGGCTTGCTCGCTCAGGCGAAGGGAAGTCGTGGATCATGGCGACGCTTACGCCTTGGAAATCGAGCACCCACGTGTCTTCGACCCGCGCGTCTGTGACGTGCATGTCGCCGTTGCCGCGTGCGGCCCACACCGGCGCGATGGCGGCAAGCTCGTCTAGCAGCACCGGCGACCAGAGATCGCCGGCATGGAGGATGGCGTCCACCCCTTGGAACGCGTCGAACACCTGCGGCCACAGCTCGCCGCCGCGAGAGATGTGGGAATCGGAAATCAGTCCAATGCGCATCTCAAGTTTGCGTATCTTCCGCCAGACCCGACAACCCTACAGGATTCCCGTGTGCCAGGGGCAGTGGTTTCGGCCTGACGGACCTGCGGCGGGTGGCGAGGGCCGACCCGGCAGCTTGCGCCTGTTCCATGGGAGTTCCGTCCCGGCGGGGAGGTCGGGCCGCGGACGCCAAGGAACATGGCCCTTTCCCCGCTGCCGACAGGCCCGTCTCGCGGGGAGACGGCTGGTTGTGGCTTCCGGCCCTTGGTTGTTTCGCCTTCGGCGGGAGGAGCGTGACGGGCCCTCGCTCCGAGTGGCTTGTGGGACCGCGCCATCCGGCCGGCACGTTGGTTTTGACTCCACTTCGAGGCACATTGTTGGTTTATCAATGTGTTACGGGATTCGTTCCATGCAAGTCTCCACCCCGGCGGGGAGGCTGGGCCGCGGACGCCAGGGAACGCTCAATCGCGCAGTCGGAGAGCGCATTGAGGGCCCCTTCCCGCCACCGAACCGGCCCGTCTCGCGGGGAGACGGCTGGTTGCGATGTCGGGCCCTTGGTTGCTTCGCCTTCGGCGGGAGGAGCGTGACGGGCCCTCGCTCCGAGTGGCGTGTGGGACCGCGCCATCCGGCCGGCACGTTGGTTTTGACTCCGCTTCGAGGCACATTGTTGGTTTATCAATGTGTTACGGGATTTGTTCCATGCAAGTCTCCACGCCGGCGGGGAGGCTGGGCCGCGGACGCTAGGGAACGCTCAATCGCGCAGTCGGAGAGCGCATTGAGGGCCCCTTCCCGCCACCGAACCGGCCCGTCTCGCGGGGAGACGGCTGGTTGCGATGTCGGGCCCTTGGTTGCTTCGCCTTCGGCGGGAGGAGCGTGACGGGCCCTCGCTTCGAGTGGCATGTGGGACCGCGCCATCCGGCCGATACGTTGGTTTTGACTCGACTTCGAGGCACATTGTTGGTTTATCAACGTGTTGGGGGCTTTGTTCTATGCAAGATGTCGGAGGTTAGTCGGGGCGGGAGAAGCTGAGCCAGCGGGCGGCTTCTTCGGGCGTGGTTCCCTTGCGTTGGGCGTAGTCGCCGAGTTGGTCGGGGCCGATGCGGCCGACGCCGAAGTAGCGCGCCTTGGGGTGCGAGAAATACCATCCCGCCACCGAGGATGCGGGCCACATGGCGTAGTTTTCCGTGAGGCGGGCGCCGGTAACGGCGGTGGCGTCCAGGAGCTTGAACAGCGTTGCCTTCTCGGAATGATCGGGGCAGGCCGGATAGCCGGGCGCGGGGCGGATGCCGACGTATTTCTCCGCGATCAACTCGCTGTTGTCGAGGCTTTCGTCCCTCGCGTAGCCCCACCAGTCGCGCCGCACGCGAGCGTGTAGCGCTTCGGCGAATGCCTCCACCAGACGATCCGCCAGCGCCTTCAGCATGATGGAGTGGTAGTCGTCGTCGTCCACCTGTGCCAATGCGTCGTCGAGGTCCGCCCCGACGCTCACCGCGAAGGCGCCGAGATGGTCCTCACCTGGGGATGCGGGTGTTGGGCTACGTCCGGTGCTGTCGCGACTGCAGCACTTGAAGCACGGGGGCAGCTCTTGAGCCGGTGACGGCTTGGCTGAAGAGGGTGCCGGCGCGATGAAGTCGGCGAGCGAGTGGTTTACCGGTGCCGTTCCCGATTGCTGGCGCAAGAAGTGCAGCCGCGCCAGGGGCACGCTGCGCTCGGCATCGCGCCAGATGGTCACGTCCTCACCGTCCCGATTTGCGCGCCAAAAGCCGGCAACGCCGTGTGCCGTTAGCAGCCCTTCATCCACCACCCTTGCCAGCATGGCCTGGGCATCGGTGTAGAGGTCGCGGGCAGCGGTGCCCACGACTTCGTCGTCGAGGATGGCGGGAAAGCGTCCGGCCAATTGCCAAGTCATGAAGAACGGCGTCCAGTCGATGTACGGCACCAACTCCGCCAGCGGGAACTCGGGCAGGGGGCGAGTACCCAGAAATGCCGGCCGCGGCGGCGCGTAGGCATCCCAATCCCAGCGCAGTCCGTTTGTCGTCGCCTCGCGCCACGGTTTCAGCGGCCGGTTCTGGCGTCCGTCGGCGCGTCGATCGCGCACTTGCCGGTAATCGTCTCGCACGGCGGCCAGGAAATCCGCCCGCGCTGTGCCGGACATCAGCGAAGTGCAGACTCCGACAGCGCGGGAGGCGTCGGTGACATACACCACTGGGCCCTCGTAGGCGGGATCGATCCGCACCGCCGTGTGCGCCTTGGAGGTGGTGGCGCCGCCGATGAGCAGGGGAATGTCGAAGCCGCGCCGCTGCATCTCGGAAGCCACATGCACCATCTCGTCGAGCGATGGGGTGATGAGGCCCGACAGGCCAATCATGTCCGCGCTGATGCTCTCGGCCGTGTCGAGGATGCGCTCGGCCGGCACCATCACGCCGAGGTCATGTACCTCGAAATTGTTGCATTGCAGCACCACGCCGACGATGTTCTTGCCGATGTCGTGTACGTCGCCCTTCACGGTGGCCATGACGATGCGGCCGTTGCTGGCGGGTTCCCCGGCGCTCTTGTCCTCTTCGATGAAGGGCACCAGATGTGCCACCGCCTGCTTCATCACGCGGGCGCTCTTCACCACCTGGGGCAGGAACATCTTGCCGGCACCGAAGAGGTCCCCGACCACGTTCATGCCGTCCATGAGCGGGCCTTCGATCACGTCGATGGGACGCTTCGCGTCCTGGCGCGCCTCCTCGGTGTCCAGGACGATGTATTGCGCGATGCCGCCCACGAGCGCGTGTCTGAGCCGCTCCTCCACCGATGTCTCGCGCCAGGAGTCGTCGAGGGCCGCGCTGCCGCTGCCCTTGCCGGCGTGGCGCTCGGCCACATCGAGCAAGCGCTCGGTGGCATCTGTGCGGCGGTTCAGGACCGCATCTTCGCAGGCGTCGCGGAGCTCTTTCGGGATGTCTTCGTAGATCGCGAGCTGACCGGCATTGACGATGCCCATCGTCAAGCCAGCGCGAATGGCGTGGTAGAGGAACACCGCGTGGATCGCCTCACGCACGCGGTCGTTGCCGCGGAACGAGAAAGAGACGTTGCTGACGCCGCCGGAGGAGCGCGTGGCCGGGTAGGTGGCCTTGAGCCAGCGCACGGTTTCGATGAAGTCGACGCCGTAGCTGGCGTGCTCCTCGATGCCGGTGGCGATGGCGAAGATGTTGGGATCGAAGATGATGTCTTCAGGGGGGAAGTCCGCTTCCTCGGTGAGGATGCGGTAGCAGCGGGAGATGATCTCCTTGCGCCGTTCGAGCGAGTCCGCCTGGCCCTCTTCGTCGAACGCCATCACCACCGCTGCGGCGCCGTAGCGGCGGCAGAGGCGGGCCTGACGGACGAACTCCGCTTCGCCCTCCTTCAGGCTGAGCGAATTGACGATGGCTTTGCCCTGCACGCAGCGCAGCCCCGCCTCGATCACCTCCCATTTGCTGGAGTCGATCATCACCGGCACCCGGGCGATGTCCGGCTCGGTCATGGCGAGGTCGAGGAAGCGCTGCATGGCGGCCACGCCGTCGGTCATGCCCTCGTCCATGTTGACGTCGATGATCTGGGCGCCGTTCGCCACCTGCTGCCGGGCGATGTCAAGCGCCGTGCCGAAATCGCCAGCCTTGATGAGGCGGCGAAAGCGCGCGGAGCCGGTCATGTTGGTGCGTTCGCCGACATTGACGAACAGACTGTCGCTCGTCACATCGAGGGCTTCGAGGCCAGACAGCGACAAGGCGGTCTTTGCCGGGGCGGGACTGCGCGGCGCTGCGCCGTCGATGCGTTCGGCGAGGGCACGGATATGCTCCGGCGTGGTGCCGCAGCAACCGCCGATGAGGTTGACGAGGCCCTGATCGACGAACTCGCCAACAACCCGGGCCATGGCTTCGGGCGACTCGTCGTAGCCGCCGAACTCGTTCGGCAGGCCCGCATTCGGATGCACGCTCGTGTGGGCGGTGGCAACGCGGGAGAGCGCTTCGACGTGAGGTCGCAATGCCTCCGGCCCCAGCGCGCAGTTGAGCCCGACGATGAGGGGGCGGGCGGGGGCCACGGAGTTCCAGAACGCCTCTGGGGTTTGGCCAGAGAGGGTGCGACCGCTCAGGTCCGTGATGGTGCCGGAGACCATCACCGGCACGGCTTGGCCCCGTTCGGTGAACAGTTCATCGAGCGCGAACAAGGCTGCCTTGCCGTTCAGGGTATCGAAGATGGTCTCGATCATCACCAGGTCCACGCCGCCGTCCAGCAGTGCCTCGGCGGCCTCGCGATAGGCCCCGGCGAGTTCGACGAAGCGGATGTTGCGGGCGCCGGGATCGTTCACGTCTGGCGAGATGCTGGCGGTGCGGTTGGTGGGGCCGAGCACCCCGGCCACGAAACGTGGGCGCGAGCTGGTAGCGAACTCGTCGGCGACTTCGCGGGCGATTTGGGCGGAGGCGAGGTTCATCGCCGCAACCGACGCCTCGAGACCGTAGTCGGCCTGGGCGATGGAAGTGGCCGTGAACGTATTGGTCTCGATCATGTCGGCGCCGGCTTCGAGATATCGCCGGTGGGTGGCGGCAACGACATCCGGCCGCGTCAGCGACAACACATCGCCGTTGCCCTTGAGTGGAATCGAGTGCTCCCGAAACCGCTCGCCGCGATAGTCCTCCTCGCCAAGGTTCCACGCCTGCTGCACGGTGCCGGTGGCCCCATCGAGCAGCAAGATTCGGTCTGCCAGCGCTTCGGCGAGAGGGTGGTTCATCAGAACTTGCACGGTACCAAGAGGACGTAGAGCACGAACGTGCGACGGTGTCTCGCCTCTACCGCCAACGCGGTATGGACGTCGTGGCCTCCTTCAATGGCAGTTTCTCCAAGGCGCTGGCACATCTGCGAGCCGCTAGTGTACCGCCGTCGCGGTAGCGCCGGATGTAGCTCGTCATCGTGGGGCTGGTAGCATGGCGGCTTCAATCGAGGGGGCAATCCATGCAGGCAACGATCACGACCGAGAAAGGGGACATCCGCTTGGATTTGTTCCCCGACCACGCTCCGGTGACGGTGGCCAACTTCGTCAACCTTGCTTCGCGTGGCTACTACGACGGCCTCGTCTTTCATCGCGTGATCGACAATTTCATGATTCAGGGCGGGTGTCCTCGGGGCACCGGGACGGGCGGCCCCGGCTATCAGTTCGAGGACGAGTTCACGCCTGAGCTGCGCCACGACCGCCCCGGGCGTCTTTCGATGGCGAATGCTGGCGCCGGCACCAACGGCTCGCAGTTCTTCATCACCCATGTCGCCACGCCTTGGCTCGACGATGCCCACACCATTTTCGGCGCGGTGGTGGAAGGTGCGGACCAATCCGTGGTGAATGCCATCGGTCAGGGCGACCGCATCGAATCCATCGCCATCAGCGGTGACGTGGACGCCCTGCTCACGGCGAACAGCGCCCGCGTCCTGGAGTGGAACGCCCGGCTGGGCTGAGGCGGGCTTCCCTATCGACTTCCTCGTTCCTCGCTAGCCCCCTTCGTCGCGTCCAGAACACGCGTGGCGGCACCGATCATCGAGGTCATGTCGCTTAGATTGGCCGGCACGATGAGGGTGTTGCCTTCCTTGGCGAGGCTACCGAAGCGCTCGAGGTAGTTCTCCGCCACGCGCAGCTGCATGGCCTTGTCGCCGCCGTCGGCGTTGAGCGCGTCGGCGACCTTGGTCAGCCCGGCGGCGGTGGCTTCGGCGATGGCCAAAATTGCCGCCGCCTCGCCTTGCGCCTCGTTGATCTGCTGCTCCCGCGTGGCTTCGGACTGCTTGATGACCTGCTGCTTCTCGCCCTCCGCTTCATTGATGCGGGCATCGCGCTCCCCTTCGGATTGCAGGATCGTGGCGCGCTTCTCGCGCTCGGCGCGCATCTGCTTCTCCATCGCGGAAACCACATCGACCGGCGGGTTGATGTTCTGGATTTCATAGCGCAGCACCTTCACGCCCCAAGGGTCGGAGGCGCGGTCGAGTTCCTCCACCACGCGGAGGTTAATGTGGCCGCGTTCCTCGAAGGTCTTGTCGAGCTCGATCTTGCCGATCTCGCTGCGCAAAGTCGTCTGGGCGAGCTGGGTGATGGCAAAGAGGTAGTCGGCGATGCCATAGGACGCCGCTTGGGCGTCCATGATCTGCAGGTAAAGCACGCCATCGACGCCAACCTGCACATTGTCGGAGGTGATGCAGAGCTGCTCCGGCACGTCCACCGCCTGCTCCTTCAGCGTGTGCTTGTAGGCGACGCGGTCGAGGAACGGCACCAGAATGTGGAACCCCGCCCGCAGCGTGCGCGCGTAGCGGCCAAGGGACTCGATCACATAGGCGTTCTGCTGCGGCACGATCACCGCCGTCTTGATGATGATGATGATGGCCAGGATGGCGAGGACGCCGGCGACGATCAGAGTTTCCAACTTTTAACCTCCTTGTTGCTGGTCGAGTTGCGCGAGCGGCTCGATGTCGAGACCGGCGCCGCGCGGCCCCACGACGCGGGCGGAACTGCCGGCGGCGATGGGCACCTTGCCCACATTGGTGGCGTTCCACTCTGAGCCGCGTAGTTGCACGCGAGTGCGCTCACCCACCCCCACGGCCTCGGTGACCTCGACCACCTCTCCGGCCGGCGTGCTGTCAAAGCCTGGCGCGTCGCCCCTCAGCTTTTCGTAGACGCGCTTGCGGAACAGCACCATGGAGGAGAGCGAGATGCCAGCGAACGCGAGCCACTGGCCCCACAGCGGAAGGTCGGCGCCGGCGAGCTCTGCAAGCCCCACGACGATGGCCGAGACGCCGAGAAAGATGAAGTAGAAGGCGAGGTCCGCCGCGGTCAACTCGACCCCGGCAAGAACCGCGCCCAGAATGAGCCAACCCCACCACGGCATGGCCATCTTCTCCGCCACCCTTGAACGGCGGCAGTGTAGCAGCCAGGGAATACGGGCCGGGCAATGCCAAGGCGCTGTAGCCTCGAGAGCCGCCCGCGCGGTGGCGATTCTGTCGCCTCGCTGGTATGTTTCGCGCCTTCGCGAATCGGCCGTTGAGGACCTTCCCTTGGAACAAGCAGAGCAAACGACGGGCATGTTCGGGTCCGTGCGCTTCTGGCAGGGCTGGAGCATCGCCGCCACCATCGGCGCGCTGTTCGCCATCGTCGCCAACTTCGACTTTTCCGATCCTGCGCCGGGGCCGGATTACGTTGCCATCGTCGGTGCGCTGGACGCGGAGCCGCTCTGGGTCATTGGTGCGAACCTGGAAGAAGGCGTGGTGACGGCACGAGCCGTTACGGCAAAGGCGACAGGCGACACCGCCTATCGCCTCTGGCTGGTGCGCGGCAAGGGCGAGCCGCTCGCCATCGGCACGTTGCCGGTGAACAGCGCACAAGCGTCTATCCCCATCTCCGACACCATCGCCACGCTCTTGGGGCATGGCCGCACCATTGGCGTGAGTCGCGGATCTGCCGGCGAGGAGGCGAATGCCGAATCGGTCTCCTTCGAGCACCGCGCCAACCTGACTCGCGTCTGACAACTTGGTAGGGCGCCCGTAGGGCGAGTTCCGTCGATAGCGGAGCGAAGTCCGTAGTAGCCTGTCGGTGCTTGCTACGGGCGGGCCTTCGGAGGGAAGGCATCCTGCCTTCCCTGGCGCCGATAGGCGCCCTTATTGAGGTCGCGGTCAGCGCGCCCGAGGGCGCGCAGGGACGGCAGGATGCCTTCCCTCCGAAGGCCCGCCCTGTCACGCACTAGCAGTCTGTCGGACTTGGCGGCGATGCACCCGGCTGCCGGACAGGGCGACGCAGGCGTCGCCCCTACAGGAAGGTGTCGGTCACGTCCCGGGCCGTAGGGGCGACGCATGCGTCGCCCTTCTTCGGGTGGCCTTCCTCATGCGCTAGAAGAAGAGCTCCAAGTAATCCCCGAGCGACCACCCGTAGCGCTCGCGGTAGAGCTGCCATGAGATCAAGAACATGACGATCAGCACCAGGGCCGTAGCGCCCATGATGCCGAGAAAGGCGACTACGGCGTCGCTGCGCAGGAAGGATGCGATTCGACCGGGCCGCGCCACGACACGCCTCGTGCGGTGCGTTTGCCGCCGATGATGCCATACTCGCCGGGCATCACGTTGGGAGGAGACGAGCCTTGGGCCTGCAGCAGGTGGACGACCTTCGGGAGGAGGGCGAGGCCCTCTATGGGCTGCTGACAACCTTGCCGGCCGACGCGTGGGCGCGCCCCACGCCGTTCAAGGGCCGCACCGTCAACTGGGTGGTGCAGCACCTGCACGATGCGGACCGCTGGGCCGTGCACTCGGTGACGGACCCAGAGGGCTTTCGCCGCTGGGCCGCCGAGCGAGCCCGAGGCGGAGCCCAAGGCGAACCGCCGCTGACCGGCGAGCCCTTGCTGAAGCGCTGGCGCTCGTACTTCGAGGAGCTCTGCAGCGCACTCGACCGTGCCGATCCCGCGCTGCGGGCGCCGTGGTTCGGCCCCGACATGGGCATCCGCATGATGGCCACCGCCCGTCAGATGGAAACCTGGGCCCACGGCCAGGACATCTACGACCTCTTGCAGGTGCCCCGCGAGAACACCGACCGCGTCCGCAACATCTGCCACATCGGCGTGCGCACGATGGGCTGGACCTTCGTCAACCGCGAACTACCCGTGCCTTCCCCGGCACCCCACGTGCGCCTGACCGCACCGTCCGGAGCAGTTTGGACTTGGAACGACGAGAGCGAAGGACACCTCATCGAGGGTGATGCCGTGGAGTTCGCCCACGTAGTGACCCAAGGCCGCAACATCACCGACACCAACCTCACGGTTAGGGGCAAGCCAGCTACCGAGTGGATGGCCATCGCCCAATGCTTCGCCGGCCCCCCCGAGACACCCCCGGAACCCGGTCAAAGGTCTTGGTAGCGCCGAAGGCCCATCTCCTTGATCGACGGTGCCTGTCTGATTTCGGCGACGGGGCAAACGACCCTTGCGGTCGCCCGTGTCGGTTGAGCTGGTGCCCTTCGATGCCGAAACACGGGCTAGGAGTTGCGAAGCAACTGCCGACGCGCTCGTAGAGCGCGCTAGGGCAAGCTTCGTCCGTACGGGGGCTAGCTACCACGAACGGCTTGCCGTAACGCCGAAGCGTCGCGGTTCTCCGAACTGGGTGAAGCCACGGTCTGTGTAGCCGTCGCGTGGGTCGTTGCCGAAGTAGAAGCCGCGCACGAAATAGTCCTCGTCGGTGATGTTGCGTGCCCAGGCCGTCACCGACCAGTTGCTGCCCCGATAGCCAAGACTCGCGTTCAGGAGTTCATAGGCCACCGACTTTTCGTCATGGCTGTCGGAGAAGTAAAACTCGTCGCGACCGTCTAGGCTCACCTCTGCGAAGTACCCTTGGCCGAACGCGAAACTCGCACCTAGGCTGAACTGGTAACCCGGTGCGTGTGCCTGCCCGCGACCGCTGAGATCCTCGCCCTCGCCGTTGATGTAGTCGTCGTACTCGGAGTGCAAGAGACCAAGCCGGGCATGGAGCGACACCGCGTCGGTGGCCGCGAACTCCATGTCCACCTCGACGCCTCGGTTCACCCCCTCGGCCGCATTGCCGACGAAGTCGATGAACTCCGCGCCGCCGTCTTCGTGGAAGAAGACGATGGAACTGTCGATCTGCACGTCGTCGCGGCGCATCTCGAAGACCGCGGCGCGAAGACTCAGGCGCCTCGCCATCGCGCGCACCTTGAGCCCCGCCTCGAAGTTCCACAGCACTTCCGGGTCATACTCGCGCAGATCAACCGGCAAGGTGCCGTCGATGTTGAAGCCGCCGGCCTTGTAGCCGCGCGAAATCGAGCCGTAGCCGACTACCCCCGCACCGAGCGCGCGGTCGTAGGCGAGGCGTCCTCCCACCAGGTTGTCGCTCGGGGAGAAGCTTGCGCGGTCGCTGTCGTCGTAGGACGCCGAGTGTCGCTCTAGGCGCAGGCCCATCGTCAAGGTGGATTTGGCGTCGAGCGCCGTTTCCGTCTGGCCGAACACGGCAAAGCGGCCCACTTCGTAGTCGCTCGTGAAGTCCGAGTCGATGAAGGTCGATTGTCGCGTCAGAGCCACGTCCTGACGCAATGTGTAGGCACCGAGGGACCATGCCGTGCCGCGCCCCCAAACCTCAGCGCCCGGCTTCGACACCAGACGCAACTCCGCCGTCAAGGTGTTGCGGTCGCGCCGATAGTCGTCGGTGCCCGAATACTCCCAGGGATGGAAGCCGACATGCACCCAGTCGGCGTCATAGCCGTAGGCCATGTCCGACGCGGCGACGCCAACGTGCGCCAGCGTCGTGAAGGCCGGGTTGTCGTCCCACTTGACACCGGCGGAAGCGTAGGTTGTTTGCTGGGTGTCGTGCCCCGGCTCGTCGGCCAGCGTAATGCGTGTGTTGTCGAGCGAGAATGCATCGTAGCCGTTGTTGGCATCGATAAAGCCGGCGGTGAGGTCGATGGTTGTGGACTCGCCGGCATCGAAGGAGAGCTTGCCCCGCAGCAGCGTCTCGTCGGTGTTGTCGGTGTCGTCCACGCCCAAGTGGGCGTTTTCCATGAACCCGTCCGCCCGGTCCACACGGGCTGCCAGTCTGCCGCGGGTGCTTTCGCCGAGCGGTCCCGAGACCACTGCACCGACGCCGACCGCGCCATAGTTGCCGGCGGCGAGTTCCATCTCGCCCTCGGGTGCGGCGGTGGCCGCGTGCGTCACGACGTTCACTAGGCCAGCGAGCGCGTTCGCCCCATATCGCGTGCCCTGCGGCCCGCGCAGCACCTCCACCTGTTCGACATCGAACAGAGTCGCCACGGTGCCGATTCCCGAAAGATCGACGCCATCGACGATCAATCCCACCGACGAATTGAGCGGCTCGCTGAACTGTCCCCGCTCGCCAATGCCGCGAATCTGAAGGAACCGCGCCCGCGATGCCCCTTTCGAGTAGTTGAGGTTCGGAATGGCGGCCAGGATTTCTTCGAGGTGCGTGGCCCCGCGGCGGGCGATTTCCTCAGCCGAGACCACGCCAATGCTCGCCGGCACCCCGTCGAGTTCATCGCCGCGAAACGTGGCCGTAACCACGATTTCCTCGATTTCCGACGCCTCTTCTTCCGCCGCTTCGGCAAACGTGGACGGAGCCCCTAGGACGAGCGCCAACGCCGCCACGACGGCAAGAGGCCCGGCTTCGGCTGCTCTACGGTGAGGGAAGGTGGGGAAACTGGTCATCTCGTCCTCCTCGATCGGCGGAGAAGAGATGCCCTGGTTCCGGCGCCCTATCCCTCCGCCGGCATTACCCGGTTCAGGTTCAAAGGGTCCGCGGCTCGAATCCGCGTCTCAGGCTTGTGGCCACCCCTTGGGTCTCAGCCCATCTTACAGGATTCCGGCTTTCGACACCGACGACGTAAGGCGCGAAGAACCTCCAGATTGACGGCAATGTGCTACCAGACGGACTTTACGCCGGAACTTCCCGCCTTGCCGACAAGGTGTTGGTGTTGAAGCCGAGGACGTGCATTCGGCCGATGTAGCGGGCGTGTTCGATCTTTAGGCAGCGGTCCATCACCACGTCGAGGCCGGCGGCGCGGGCTTGAGTGGCCGCCTTTTCGTGGATCACGCCGAACTGTAGCCACAGGGCCTTGGCGTTGATGGCGATGGACTCCTCCACGATGGCGGGCACGGCGTCAGGTGCGCGGAACACGTCCACCACGTCCACCGGCTCCGGGATTTCGCTCAGGCTTGGCCAGGAGCGTTCGCCGAATACTTCGGTTTCGCGGGGGTTGACCGGGATGACCCGGTAGCCGTGGCGGCGAGCGTAGAAGCCGACGAAATTGCTGGCGCGCAAGGGGTTCGAGGAGAGCCCGACGACGGCCACGGTTTGGGCGTTGTGGAGGATGGTCTGGATGGTTTCGGGGTCCTGCCACACCGCCATGTTTTCGATTTCAGCCAATTTGCGCGAATCCTTGTTCGAGGTCCCAGAGGAGGTCTTGCGCGTCCTCGAGGCCGATGGAGAGGCGGATGGTGCCGGGGCCGATGCCGGCGGCCGCGAGTTCGTCGTCGTTGAGTTGGCGGTGGGTGGTGCTGGCCGGGTGGATGATGAGGCTCTTGGCGTCGCCGACGTTGGCGAGGTGGGAGAACAGGCGCACGCCGCGGATGAAGTCCTGGCCGGCCTGACGGCCGCCGTCGAGATCGAAGCAGAAGACTGCACCAGCGCCTCGGGGGAGATACTTCGCCACGAGTTCACCGTACTTCGAGCCAGCGAGGCCCGGATAGCGTACCTGCGATACGTCGTCGCGCTCGGTGAGCCACTCGGCGATGGTGCGGGCGTTGCCGACGTGTCGGTCCATGCGCAGCCCCAGCGTCTCGATCCCTTGCAGGAACAGGAAGGCGTTGAACGGGCTCATGGCACCGCCCAAGTCCCGCAGCGTCTCGGCGCGCAGCTTCATTAGGTAGCCGTAGGTGCCGAAGGTCTCGTGAAAGGCGAGACCGTGGTAGGCCGGAGACGGCTCGGCGATGATGGGGAAGCGGCCATTGGACCAGTCGAACTCGCCGGCATCCACCACTGCGCCGCCGATGCTGGTGCCGTGGCCGCCGAGGAACTTGGTGGCGGAGTGCACGACGATGTCCGCGCCCCAGTCGAGCGGTCGGCAAAGCCACGGGGTGGCGAAGGTGTTGTCCACCAGGAGCGGTGCGCCGGCGTCGTGGGCGATGTTGGCGACGGCCTCGACGTCGAGCACGTTGCCGCCCGGGTTGCCGATGGTTTCGCCGAAGAGCAGCTTGGTCTCTTCGCGCACGGCATCGGCCCAGTTCTGGGGCCGGTCTGGGTCGACGAAGGTGACATCCAGCGAGAGCTTGCGTTCGAGGTGCTTGAGCTGGGTCACCGTGCCGCCGTAGAGGGCGGCACTGGCCACGACGTGATCGCCCGGTGCGAGCAGGGTGAACAGGGCCGACGATTGCGCCGCGAGGCCGCTGGCGAAGGCCACTGCGCCAATGCCGCCTTCGAGGTTGGAGAGCCGTTCCTCGAACGCCGCCACGGTGGGGTTCATGATGCGGGAATAGGTGTTGCCGTATTCCTGCAGGTTGAAGTAGGCGGCCGCGGACTCTGGGTCCTCGAAGACGTAACTCGTCGTTTGGAAGATGGGGATGGCGCGGGCGCCGGTGGTGGGATCGGGCCGGGCACCGGCATGGATGGAGCGGGTGTGGAAGCCGAACTCGCGGTCGGGCCGGTGTTCTTCGGACATGCTCAAGCCGCGAGCTTAAGGGGTGAACCGTCGGCGGCTTCGAGTTGGGCGGATGCGCTACGAGTGGCCGCGAGCACGATGCCGGCACCGACGCCGACCACCGTGCCGACGCGACGCGTTGCTTCCAGCAAGTCGTCGCCAATGGTCGGAGGGGTTTTCCCTGACGCTTCGTAGCGCCTGAGCCGAACCTTCACCTCGCCTCGGTGCTGGGCGCGCGCAACCACTTCCTGGCCGAGATAGCAGCCCTTGGCGAAGCTGACGGCGCCGATGTCGGTGAGGCCAATCATCTGCGGCAGGAACGACTCCGATGTGTCCGCATTGACGACCACGAACGCCGCCTCGGCAAGGGCGTCTGCCAGCACTTGAGCGTCGTCGCCGGCACGGCATGCGGTGGGCGCCAAGGCAAGTTCCGGCGGCATTGCAGCCCGCTCCAGTTTCGAGCGGGAGAACGGCAGGTATTTGCGCATTTCCCGCTCGAGAGCCGCGGCCACGGAGGCATCCACCAGCAGTGTCACGACCTCCGAAGTGCCGGCAACCCAGCCGTTTGCCAGCACCCGTCCCTTGAGCGTGCACCACGCCATCGGCAGTCCTGCGTCCGGCTTGATCTCGTTCATGTCCGCAGTGAGATACCCTTGCAGGAACTGGGCAGCGTCCGCGCCCGCCAACTGCAGGGCAACGAGATTGGGGACGCGGCTTCGGGTGGGTTCTGTGTCGGCCATGTAAGAAAGTGTAGCAGCCAGACGATGGACACAAGGAACGACGCCGCCCGCGCCGATTGCGAACGAGTGCGCTGGCGCAGCCGCCGGGGAATGCTCGAGCTCGACTTGCTGCTTGTGGGCTTTGCCGACAAGCGCTACCCGACGCTGTCAGCGCCCTTGCAGGCAGACTACCGGGCGCTGCTCGAATGCGACGATTGGATCGTGCTCGACTGGCTGCGCGACCGAGAGTCGCCGCCGCAGGAGTTCGATGTCGTGGTGGCGGCCATTCGCGAGTTCAATCGCGGTGAGTTGGCGCCGTAGCTGCTCACCCCACAATGGAAGGAACGACGTTGGTAGGGGCCGCGGACGACGTTCTGTGGTGGCCCGATGGGGAGTGGTTCGCGGTTGTGGCGGTCATTCACGTTCTGCTTGCCGCGCCTTGGGTCGCTTGGTTCGGTTGGCTGGCGGCGGTCGTGGCCGGGTTGTCGCTCGGCTGGCATGGACGGGCGCTTGCGGGGCGGGAGGTGTGGCGGTTTCGCTTTGTGGATGATCGGGTGGTGATTCTGGCGCCGGAATCGACGCCAGAAACCCCGGTTCCCGTGGCTGTGGCTTCGCCGCTGTGGATGACGGACCGCCTGGTGGTGGTACGCACCCGGCGGCGGATCATCCCAATGCGCGCGGGCCGACTGACGCCGGAGGCCTTCGCCCGGCTGCGACGCGCCTTGCTGGCTGGAGCACGTCCAAGGGGTCGTCGCTGACCGGCGGCACGGTGCTTGGCCTGGCGATCGGGGAGGTATGCGGATGGTCCAGGGTGTAGTGCAGCCCGCGGCTCTCTCGCCGCATGGTCGCGCACTTGACGATGAGCGCCGCCACCTGGACGAGATTGCGCAATTCAATGAGGTCCGCCGAGACCCGGTGGTTGGCGTAGTACTCGTGGATTTCGCGCTTCAGCAGCTCGATGCGGCGCGAGGCACGGGCGAGACGCTTGTCGGTGCGGACGATGCCCACGTAGTCCCACATGAAGCGCCTGAGCTCGGTCCAGTTGTGCGCCAGCACCACCTGTTCGTCGGAATCCGTCACCCTGCTCTCGTCCCAGTCCGGCGCCGATATCACCTCGGCCGGGAGGCGGCGTTGGCGGCGGATGTCGTCGGCTGCGGTCTCGGCCAGCACGAGGCATTCGAGCAGTGAGTTGCTGGCCAGCCGATTGGCGCCGTGCATTCCGGTGCAGGCCGCTTCTCCGATGGCGTAGAGCCCGGGCAGGTCGGTGCGCCCGCTCACGTCCACCATGACGCCACCGCAGGTGTAGTGCGCCGCCGGCACTACGGGAATCGGCTCTCGACGCATGTCGATGCCCACCTTCAGGCAGGCTTCGAGAATGGTCGGGAAGTGTGCCTCGATGGCCGCCGCCGGCTTGTGGCTGATGTCGAGGTAGACGCAGGGCGCCCCTAGGCGCTTCATCTCGTGGTCGATGGCGCGCGCCACCACGTCGCGTGAGGCGAGTTCGCCGCGGGGATCGAACCGCTGCATGAACGGCGTGCCGTCCGGCAGCAGCAGACGGCCGCCTTCGCCTCGCACGGCTTCCGAGATCAGGAACGACCGTGCCTCGGGATGGTGCAGGCAGGTGGGGTGGAACTGATTGAACTCCATGTTCGCCACGCGGCAGCCAGCGCGCCACGCCATGGCGATGCCGTCGCCGGTGGCGCCGTCGGGGTTGCTGGTGTAGAGATAGACCTTGCTTGCCCCGCCAGTGGCGAGGGCGACGCTGGGGGCTTCGAACACTTCCACTTGGCCGGTGTGGCGGTTGAAGACATAGGCACCCAAGGCGCGGTTGCGACGGCTGCCGAGGCGTGCGGCGGTGATGACGTCGATGGCGACGCGGCCGGCGAGGATGCGGATGTTGGGATGGCGGCTCGCATGCTCGATCAGGGTGGTGGCGATGGCGCGGCCTGTGTGGTCGGCAACGTGCAGCACACGGCGACGGGTGTGGCCGCCTTCGCGGGTTAGGTGTGGGCGTCCACCTTCGCCGTCGAATGCGAGACCTTGCGCAACGATCCGGTCGATGGCGTTTGGCCCGCGCCGCACCACTTCCTCGACAACCGCCTCGTCGCAGAGGCCCGCGCCGGCGGCGATCGTGTCAGCTATGTGGGAGGCGAAGCAGTCGTCGCCATCGGTGACCGCCGCCACGCCGCCTTGAGCGCGATTCGTGGAACCTCCGCGCACTTCGTCTTTCGAAAGCACCGTAACTTTGGCGCTGTCCGCAAGATGCAGTGCAAGGGCAAGGCCGGCGGCGCCGCTGCCGACGATCAGAACATCGCTTTGGTAACGTGTTTCCATATCCGGCATCACATTAGCGTAAAGGGCGCGACGGGCGCAAAACAGCTTGACAGAACAAATCCCCGAGAATGGTCGTGGCGCCGACACGGACGGTGAACTGGTGCGACGCGTCCAGGGTGGCGACGGCATGGCCTTCGACCTGTTGTACCGCCGCCACCGCCACCGCATCCACGCACTCGTGGCGCGTTTCGTCGCGACGAAGGAGGATGTCGAGGATGTGGTGCAGGAGGCCTTTGTCAAGGCGTATCGGGCGTTGCCGCGCTTTCGCGGCGAAAGCGCGTTCTACACGTGGCTCTATCGAATCGCCGTCAACACGGCGAAGAACTTCAACGCCACCCGGATGCGACGGCCGGCGCCGGTGGAGCTCGATACGGACGGCACGGACGCGCCGCACATCGAGGCGTTGCAGGACGGCGCCGACCCGGAGAGCCTCTTGCGCCGCGACGAACTCGAACGCGCCATCGCCGCCGCGCTTGCCGATCTGCCGGAAGATCTGCGCGTTGCGGTAACTCTGCGCGAGTTTGATGGTCTAACCTATGGTGAAATCGCGGCAATCATGGAATGTCCGGTAGGCACGGTGCGCTCACGCATCTTCCGTGCCCGTGAGGCCATCGATGCGGCGATTCGGCCCTTGATGGCCGCTGACGCCAGAACCAAGAGGACGGGGAGATTCCGGTGAATCAGGCAAGTACCTCGGACCGCGTACACGAGGCGGTCTCGGCGGCCATGGATGGTGAGGCTACGCCCGACGAACTCCACGGCGTGCTGGACGCCGCTTCCCGCGACGACGAACTGCGCGCCAAGTGGGAGCGCATGCATTTCGCGAGTGCCGTGATGCGCGGCGTGTTGACCACATCGGCAACGCACTCGGCATCGGCTCCAATCGGAACGAAACGCGGGCGTCGTGTCGCCAAACCGATCCGCCGCCCGCGTCTGCGACTCGGGCCATCGGTGGCCGCGGTGGCGGCCGTGCTGGCTGCCTTGACGGTGGTGCTGATCGCCGGCCTGATGCAGGAGGGCGAGTCGCCGAATCTCGTCGCTGACAGGGTAGCGGTGCCCCCGACAGCCGCGCCGAGTGCAACTTCAGCGCCAGACCTTAAGCCGTCGGTACCGGAGGTCGAGCTCGCGCCCATCGACCGCCGCCGCATGAATGCCTACATGCTTCAACACGCCCGCTACAACGCCGCTGCCGGCACCGCCGGCATTCCGCTGGCGCGGGTGCTCGGCAAGGCGCCAACTGCAGAGCCGGAAGGGGAATGATGCGCGGCGTCGGTGCTTGGCTGGCGGCGGTGAACGTCGCACTTGCGCTAGGCGTGGACGCGGCCGTCCCGGAGGACTGGCTGCAGCGCATGGATCAGGCATTTCGCACCGCCGACTACGATGGCGTGTTCAGCTACCTCGATGGCGAACTCAGCGCCTTTCGCATCGTTCACAAGGTCGTCGATGGCGTCGAGCACGAACGGCTCGTGTATCTCGACGGCGCCCGCCGCGAGATTATCCGCGTCGGCGACGATGTCTCCTGCATCGCCGAGGCCGGCGACGAATTGCACGCCGTCATCGATCAGCTTCCAGACGGCCCCTACGCCCGCGCCTTCTCGCCGCGACTTGACGGTCTGGGCGAACACTACGACGTGCGCCTCAAGGGACAGGACCGCGTTGCCGGACGCACCGCCGTTCGTCTGGCGATCACGCCGCGCGACGAGAATCGCTACGGCTACCGGGTTTGGCTGGACCAGGACACGGCGCTGCTGCTGCGCTCGGAACTGCACGATCAGGCCGGCCGCCGGCTGGAGGTCTTCCAGTTCACGTCGCTGCGTACGGGCGATGAAGTGGCTGCCGCAGACGCGAGTCCAAGTGCGGCGGGCCTCGTCACCAGTCGCGTCCCGCCAGCGTCGAGTGGCCCCCTCGCACCTCCGGCATGGCGTGCCCGCTGGGTGCCTTCCGGCTTCCGCATGACCGACGGCCGCGGCCGTGTCGATACCGCTAGCCGTCAAGTGAGCACACTCCTGTTCAGCGATGGCATTGCCACCTTCTCGGTGTTCGTCGAGGCGGCGCCGGCAAAGGCGCCGGCGGCGGCCGCAACCCGGCGCGGCGCAACCTCCCTGCACACCCGCCTCGCCCGGGGACCGGAGCGCCGCAGTCATCTGGTGACCGTGGTGGGAGAAGTGCCGGCAGCAACGGCGCGACGCATCGCGGAAGGCATTCACTACGCGCCTGAGGAAAAGAGCAGGGGCAAGTGAGGGCGGAGTGACGCCGGGATTGAGGCCGCCGTCGCAGTCGGACGAGGGAAGCAGCGCATGGATCGCTTAATCCGCACCGGCATCGTCGAGGAATCCGCCGCCGGCATTTGCCGCGTGCGGCTAGACGACGCCGCCTGTGCCGGATGCAGCGGCCGTTGCGGCGTCGGGTTCCGCTCGCCACGGGCAGCAATCGATGTGCCTGGCGATGCGGCTGTCGGTGCCCGCGTCGAAGTGGAGGCGGCCTGCGCCGGCTTCGTCCGAGCGAGTGGCTTGGTCTTCGGCCTGCCGCTCGGGACGGTGGCCGTTGGCATGCTGGCGGTGACCGCGTTCGACCTCTCGGAGGGATGGCTGATCGCTGCCCTCATCGTTGGGCTCGCCTTGACCGCGGGCCTTGCCCGTCGCTCCCCCGCAGCGTCAGCGACCGTGCTGCGGCAGCTATAATCCTGAGCGATGACGCAAGCCGAGTCCGTTCGCAACTTCTCCATCATCGCCCACATCGATCACGGCAAGTCCACGCTGTCCGATCGCCTGATCCAGCGCTGTGGCGGGCTCGCCGATCGCGAGATGGCGGAGCAAGTGCTCGACTCCATGGATCTGGAGCGCGAACGGGGCATCACCATCAAGGCGCAGAGCGTCACCTTGGACTACGCGGCCCGCGACGGTCGCACCTACCGGCTCAACTTCATCGATACCCCTGGCCACGTCGACTTCAGCTACGAGGTGTCGCGCTCGCTGGCTGCCTGCGAGGGCGCGCTCCTGGTGGTGGACGCGGCGCAGGGGGTGGAAGCGCAATCGGTGGCCAACTGCTATACCGCCATCGGCCAGGGGCTCGAAGTGCTGCCGGTCTTGAACAAGATCGACCTTCCCCAAGCGGACCCCGAACGGGTGAAGCGGGAGATCGACGACATCATTGGCCTGCCGGGCGATGACGCCATTGAGGTGAGCGCCAAGACCGGGCAGGGCGTCGAGGAACTGCTCGAGTACATCGTCGCCGGCGTGCCCGCCCCGACGGGAGACCCGGACGCGCCACTCAAGGCGCTCATCGTCGACTCCTGGTTCGACAACTATCTCGGCATCGTCTCGCTGGTGCGCGTGCTCGATGGCCGGGTGCGCCTTGGCGAGCGCGTGGTGACGAAGACGGTGGGCAAGGCGCACGTAGTGGACCAGCTCGGCGTCTTCACGCCCAAACGCCAGCGCCGGGGCGTCCTCGAGGCCGGAGACGTGGGCTATCTGGTGGCCGGCATCAAGGACATTCGCGGCGCGCCGGTGGGCGACACCATCGTCGCGGCATCCACCCCGGACGTCGCTGCCGTGCCTGGCTTCACGGCGGTGAAGCCGCAGGTTTATGCCGGCATGTTCCCGGTCGATTCCGACGATTTCGAGAACTTCCGCGAAGCGCTTGGCAAGCTCTCGCTCAACGACGCATCGCTCTTCTACGAGCCGGAAACGTCGGACGCGCTCGGCTTCGGCTTTCGCTGTGGCTTCTTGGGCCTTTTGCACATGGAGATCGTGCAGCAGCGGCTCGAGCGGGAGTATGGGCTCGACCTCGTCACCTCCGCGCCGACAGTGGTGCACGAGGTGGTAACCGGCGACGGACGCACCTTGCGCGTCGAGAATCCGTCGCAGTTGCCCGACCCCGGCAACATCGCCGAGATGCGCGAGCCGGTGGCGGCAGTGAACATCCTCGTGCCGAAGGAATACGTCGGCAACGTCATCGGCCTTTGCGAAGAGCGCCGGGGCGTCCAAAAAGGGATGCAGTTCTCGGGCTCGCAAGTGTCCATCGACTACCACATCCCAATGGCGGAAGTGGTGATCGACTTCTTCGACCGACTGAAGTCGGTCAGTCGTGGCTTCGCCTCTCTCGATTACTCCTTCGATCGCTTCGAGCCCGCCCCGCTCGTGCGCCTTGACATTCTCATCAACGGCGACAGGGTCGATGCACTGGCTCTGATCGTGCATCGTGCCGAGGCGCAGTTGCGCGGTCGCGATCTTGTCCGTGCGATGAAGGAGGTGGTACCCCGGCAGATGTTCGATGTTGCCATCCAAGCCGCCATCGGCGGCCAGGTCATCGCCCGGCAGACCGTCAAGGCGCTGCGCAAGAACGTCACCGCGAAGTGCTATGGCGGCGACGTCACGCGCAAGCGCAAGCTGCTAGAGAAACAGAAGGCCGGCAAGAAGCGCATGAAGCAGGTGGGCCGGGTCGAGATTCCGCAGGAGGCCTTTCTGGCCGTGTGTCGGCTGTGACGCGCCTTGGGCTCGGCGCGAGCAAGGAACTACGAGGCTGCGCCGTAGAGACGGCGCTTACCTCCTAGCCTTAGCTGCGAACGAATGCGAGCACGAAGGCCAGCAGTTGGCGCAGCGAACTGCCAACGCGCCGGCAAGGGCGCGCTAGCTCGCCTCGAGCGCCGCATCGGGCACGCCTTTGCCGACCACGGCCTGCTCGAAACCGCACTGACACATCGGAGTTTCAGCGCCGAGCACAACGAACGGCTGGAGTTCCTGGGCGATGCGGTGCTTGGTCACATCGTGGCGCAACGACTCTACGACGCCTCGGACGAGCGTGAGGACCGGCTCACCCTCATGCGTGCCCACGTCGTTCAGCGCGATGCACTCGCCGAGGTGGCGCGCGAGATCGGTCTCGGCGATTTCCTCCGCTTGGGCGGTGGCGACAGTGCTCGCCAGCGTGCATCGGTGCTTGCCAACGCCCTCGAAGCTGTGATCGGGGCGGTGGCATGCGACGGCGGCACGGGTGCTGCCGGACGGGTCGTGGACCGACTCTTCTGTGCCCGGCTGCTGCGCGTGTCGCATGCGGACCTCAAGGATCCCAAGACCCGCCTGCAAGAACACATGCAAGGGCGTGGCCTTGCCCTGCCGAGCTATCGCGTGGTGGCGCAGCGAGGTGGCGACCACGAACCGATCTTCGAGGTGGAATGCGCGGTAGCGGTGCCGGAACTCGCGGCCCGAGGCGAAGGCCGCACCAGGCGGGAGGCAGAGAAGGAAGCCGCGGCCAGGCTCGTGGAAGCGATCATCGGGGAGTCGCAGTGACGAGATACGGCCACGTCGCCATTGTCGGCCGTCCCAACGTCGGCAAGTCCACGCTGCTCAACCACCTGCTCGGCCGCAAACTCTCCATCACCTCGCGCAAGCCGCAGACCACCCGCGACGCGGTGCTCGGCGTCCTCACCGAGGGGGATTTGCAGATCGCCTTCGTGGACACGCCCGGAATCCACGCCGTGCGCCCCCGCGCCATCAATCGCTTCATGGTTTCCGAGGCCATAAGCGCCTTGAGGGATGTGGACCTGGCGGTGGTGGTGATCGAGGCCGCAGGCCTCACGGATGACGACCGTGCGGTGCTCCGGCGCGCATCGACCACGGGCGTTAAGACCCTCTGCGCCATCAACAAGATCGACCGCCTGAAACAGCAGCAGCGATTGCTGCCCCTGATCGACGAGGCACGAGCTTTCGACGCCGTGGAGGAGTTCGTGCCCATCTCGGCGCTGCGGAACCGAGGCCTCGACGATCTCCTCGGCGAAATCAGCCGGCGCATGCCGGAGGGGCCGCACCTCTTTCCGCCCGAGCAGGTGACCGATCGCCCCACCGAATTCCTCGTCGCGGAGATTGTGCGCGAGAAGCTCATGCGCCGGCTCGGTGACGAACTGCCACACAGGGCCGCGGTGGTGGTGGAGCGGATGTGGCGTCCCGAGGGTGCGAAGGCGACGCACATCGACGCGGTGATCCACGTCGAGCGAGAGTCGCAGAAGGGAATCGTCATTGGCCGCGGCGGTGCGCGGATGAAGTCCATCGGCGAGGACGCCCGTCGCGACATAGAGTTCCTGATCGGCGGTGACGTCATGCTGCGGCTGTGGGTGAAGGTGGCGCCAGGCTGGACCAACAGCGGCGAGGCGCTGCGCCGCTTCGGCTATCGGTAGGGGCGGGCTTGTCCCCGCCCGTCTTGAACGCACCGAGGAATCCGTCGAAGCACAGCAGTTCGCGCAAGCGAACTGCCAACGCGCCGGTCAGGGCGCGCCGTGACGGGACAAGCCCGTTCCTTGCAACAACATGCGCCCGATGTGGAAGCGCTTCCGGGAACGAGGGAACGAGAGCCCTTAGGGCAAGGGCTTCTTGCCTGCTAGCGCATGTGCAAGGCGGGTCTTCGGAGGGAAGGCATTCTGCCTTCCCTGCGCACCGTCAGGTGCGCGAGCGCGAGGTTGCGAAGGCAGGGCGCCTGACGGCGCCACGGAAGGCAGAATGCCTTCCCTCCGAGAACCGTCCCATCGCCAAGTCCGACAGACTGCTAGGCTTCTCGGATGGTCGCTCCTGCCCAACATCAGCCGGCCTTTGTGCTGCATCGGCGGGCCTATCGCGAGACCAGCGCGATCGTCGAATACCTGACGCGGGACTTTGGCCGCATCGCCGCCGTGGTGCGCGGCGTGCGGGGACGCGGCAGGAACCGACGAGCGGAACCGTTTGACTTGCTTTCCATAGGCTGGCGCGGACGCGGCCAGCTGGTGACCGTCACCGACACCGAGCCCGTGCACTCGCGCGTGCTGGTGGGCGAGCGGCTCTACGCCGGGCTCTACCTGAACGAACTGTTGACGCGCACGCTGCGCCACGAGGATCCTGCGCCGAGCCTGTTCGCGCAATACGATGCGGCCTTAAGTCTCCTTGCCTCTGCTGGCGACATGGAGGCGGCATTGCGCTCGTTCGAACGGCGGCTATTGGAGGAGATCGGCTACGCGATCCCGCTCGACGTCGAGGCGGAACGGGGCGAGCCGCTGCAAGCCGACGTCCTCTACCGTTTCGATGGCGAGGGATTCCGCCCCTTGCGCGGCGACAAGGACGACGCGGAGCGCCGAGCTGTGGTCGGCAAGGGGGCGGACATCAGAGCCATCGCCACGGACGACTACAGCCGTCCCGAGGTGCGCAGACTCGCCAAGCGACTGTTTCGCCATGCCCTGAATCCGCACCTCGGCGCAACCCCTTTGCGCACGCGCCAACTCATCCGGCAGGCGTATCATCGTCCCCCGCAATGATCCTCCTGTACCCACCGAGACAACACCGTGGTCTGGCTGCGTAAGACGCTGCCGCGCAACGCCGACGGCGAGCCCGTAATGGACGCGTGGCTCGACGCCATCGTGCGTCTCCCGCCGAACGCCCGGGGTCGGGTGTGCGAGACATTCGCGGCGGTGACGGAACCCGAGGCGCGCACCTTGGGTCTCGAACTCGCGGAGCTCCTTCTGGGCCTGCGCATGGACGCGCCGTCGGTGATGGCCGGAATGGCGTACTTCGCCGTGACGCGGGGGGAAGTTCGCGAAGGCGAGCTTCCCTGTCTCGAACCGGACACGGCGGCACTGATCGATGCGGTGCGGCGCCTCTCCACCACGGACGTCCTCGCCTTTGCCGATTCGCCGCTGCTTTCCAGCGAGCGCAAGACCCAGGCCGGCAACGTTCGCAGCATGTTGATCGCCTTGATCGACGACCCGAGGGTGGCGGTGATAAAGCTCGCCGAACGGGTGGTGGCGCTCGGCCAGGCAAAGCACGACGCCGTCGACGCACAGCGGCGGGCGGCGCGGGAAGGGCTGGTCTTCTTCGCGCCGCTGGCAGGTCGCCTGGGCATCGGCCAACTCAAGTGGGCGATCGAAGACCTCGCCTTCCGCTACCTCTTCCCCGCCGAGTATTCGAAGATCGCCTCGCTGCTCGTGGGGCGACGCGCGGAACGTGAGCGCCATGTCGAGGCGGTGCGTCAGGACCTGGCGTTCCGTCTGCAAGCCAAGGGCGTACCCGCAGAGGTGCATGGTCGCGCCAAGCACATTTACAGCATTTGGCAGAAGATGCGGCGCAAGGGCATCGGCTTCGCCTCGGTACACGACGTGCAGGCGCTGCGCGTGCTCGTCGACGACGTGGAGGCTTGCTACAACGTGCTCGGTGTTGTTCACACCCAGTGGCCGCACATCCGCAATGAGTTCGACGACTACATCACCAACCCCAAGGAGAACGGCTACCGCTCCATCCACACCGCCGTCATCGGCCCCATGGGGCGCATGCTGGAGGTGCAGATTCGCACCCACGAGATGCACGAGGAGGCGGAGCTCGGCGTTTGCGCACACTGGGCCTACAAGGGCCACGACGAAGGCGAGGCGGACAAGGCCAACTGGCTGCGCAGCGTGCTCGACTGGCACGACGAGCTGAACGGTGCGGCACAGGGCGGTGGTCGCGCCGCCGACGGAGCGGAGAGTCCGGAAAGGACCTTCGTTACCACGCCGCAGGGGCACGTCGTGGACTTGAGCGTCGGCGCGACGGCGCTGGACTTCGCCTTCCGCATCCACACTGACGTCGGCCTCTGCTGCTCTGGAGCCTTGGTGGACGGCAAGCCGACGCCGCTCAACGTGCCGCTGCGCACGGGGCAGTCGGTGGATGTCCAAACCGGCGATGTCGAAGCGCCTAAGCGAGAGTGGCTGAACCCAAGCCTCGGCTACGTCACCACGGCGCGGGCACGCTCCAAGATCCAGGCCTGGTTCCGGGCCCAGTTGGCGGAATCCAACATCCGCGCTGGCGAGGCGCTCTTGCACGAGACGCTGGAACGGCTGGGACTGCCTGCGGATCTCGAACGGTTGGCGGGTTCCGCTGGCTACGAGTCGGTGAATGCGCTGGCGTTGGCGGTGGGCGTTGGCGACCAGTTGGTTGTGGACCTCGTGCACGACATGCTGGCACTCGAGAATGGTCAAGGCACGAACCAGCCAGACGAGCCAGACGCCGGCACCGGCACGTTGCACGACCTCACGCTGACGGCACAAGACCGCAATGGCCTCATGCTCGATGTCATGGCGGCGCTGGCGGAACTTTCGGTGCCGGTCACCAGCGTCAACGCCGAAGCCGACCGCCAACACGCTACCGCCGTCATCCGGCTCACGGTGCTGGTGCCCGACATGGCCACGGTTGCCGCCGCGGTTGAACGCCTGCGACGCGTGCCCGCCATGAACGACGTTCGCCGCAATCCCGTCGACGCTTCCGGCGCATAGCCGCCCTCAAGTCACTCGATCTTGGAGACTTCTCGACCATGCGCTTGATTCTGTTGGGCCCGCCGGGTGCCGGGAAGGGCACGCAAGCGGCCTTCATCTGCGAGCAATACGGCATCCCGCAGATATCCACCGGCGAGATGCTGCGCGCTGCCGTGGGCGCTGGCACCGAACTCGGTCGCCGCGCCCAGGCCATCATGGCGACCGGCAACCTCGTCGACGACGCCACCATCGTGGCGATGGTGAAGGAACGCCTGGCCGAGCCAGACTGCGCGGGCGGGTTCCTCTTCGACGGCTTCCCTCGCACCATTGCCCAGGCCCAGGCCGTGTCGGACGCTGGCATCGCACTCGACTGCGTGGTGGAAATCCGCCTCCCGGACGAGGAGGTAGTGACACGGATTTCCGGCCGCCGCACCCACGAAGCCAGCGGCCGCGTCTATCACGTCACTTTCAATCCCCCTCGACAGGAGGGCCGTGACGATGAAACCGGCGAACCCCTGATTCAACGCGAGGACGACCGCGAGGAAACCGTCCGCGAACGCCTGCGCGTGTACCACAAGCAAACCCGCCCGCTGGTGGACTACTACCAAGCCGAGTCCGCCCAAGGCAAAGGCCGCTACCACACCATCAACGGCAACGGCGACGTTGAACGTATCCGCCAAGACATCGGCAAAGCGTTGGCGGCAAGGACGTCTTAAGCCGTAGGGGACGGCTTGTCCCGTCCCTCGTACGGAACAAACACGGAACACGTTGAAGAGCCGTGGAAGTGCCTCGAAGCCGAGTCCACAGCAACGTGCCGGCCAAGCTCTTGGCTAGGTCGGGGTTTGGCGGCGCGGATGGCGCGGTCCCACACGCCATTCGCGGTGAAGGCCCATCAGCTCCTCGCGAGACAAGCCCTGTGTGGGTGGCGGGCAAACGCCGCCATGTTCCTTCCGTGTCAGCGATTCGGCATCCTCGGCGGGTTGGGAACTACGAGGAAAAAGACCTTTGAAACCGTGGGGTGGCGCGATTTGCTCCATGCAAACCTTCGCGCCCCGAAGGGCCCCTTGGTCACGGAACGCCTTAGCGGCGCAAGGGCTGGCCGTCGTTGCCGAGGAGGAGGATTGCGACGGTTTCGCCAGCGGGCGGGTTGCTGGCGTCGGCGGGGATGATGACGAGGCAGTTGGCGCCCGAGAACGTGGCCAGACGGTTGGAGCCTTGGTTGCCGTTGATGGCGACCTTGAGTATGCCCTCTTCGTAGCTGGCGATGCCGCGCATGTACTCGCGACGGCCCGGGGCATGCAGGACATCCTCGGCGAGCGTTGCGGGGATGGTCAGGGGAGGCGACGACGTGGCACCGGCGAGCAGGTCAATGGCAGGGGCCACGAACAGGAGGCAAGTGACGATGGTGGAGACCGGGTTGCCGGGCAAGCCGAAGAATGGGGTGCCGCCGATGTCACCGACGGCGAGGGGCTTGCCGGGCTTCAGGGCGATGCGCCAGAAGTCGATGCTGCCGAGTTCGGCCACGAGGTTGCGCACGTGGTCGGCATCGCCCACCGAAACGCCGCCGCTCGTGACGATGATGTCGCCGATTTCGGCTGCCTCTTCGAGGGCAGCGCGGATTTGGTCCGGGTCGTCCGGGACGCAGCCGACGTCGATGATGTCGCTGCCGCGGCCTTCGAGCAGCCGTGTCATTGCGAAGCGGTTCGAGTCGTAGATTTGCGCTTCGCCCAACGGCATGCCGGGTTCTGCCAACTCATCGCCGGTGGATAGCACTGCGACCCGTACTCGCCGGCGCACACGCACCGTGCCGATGCCGCAGGCGGCAAGCCAAGCCAGGTCGTAAGGGGTGAGGCGGTGGCCGGCGCGGCAGATGGTGTCGCCCTTGGCGATGTCGTTGCCGGACGGACGAACGTGCTGGCCCACCGTCACCGACTCGTCGAACTCGATGGCGGCTGTGCTGGCGGTCACATCCTCTTGCAGCACGACGCTGTCTGCGCCGTCGGGCATGGGTGCGCCGGTGAAGATGCGGATGGCCGTGCCGGCGCCTGCGGCCCCGCTGGCCGGGTGTCCGGCGAGGCTTTGTCCCGCGACCTTAAGCCGCTTGCGACCTTCGCTAGGGAGTTCCGTTGCGCAAACCGCGTAGCCGTCCATGGCGGAGGCGTCGAAGGGGGGCAGGCTCAAGGGCGCGATGATGTCCTGTGCAGGAACCCGGCCAAGCGCGGCATCCACCCGCACGCGTTCGGTACCGCGCAGGGGCTCGATGAGTTCGCCAAGCTTGGCAGCGGCCACATCGACGTCGAGCATCGCGAGTCTGGCTCCAGGGGCAAGTGAGTAGAATCGCGCCAGTGTAGCCCGGACCATTCATGCATGCCCTACTGCGGACGACGATACACTCGCTGTGGCTGTGCGTATTCGCTCCGGCCCCCTCAACATAGTGCACAGCTATGCCTTCGGGTTCCGGAACGAAGTGCCTCCGGGCACGCGTGCGCGTCCAGCCACAGCGGCCTCTCGTCGCCCTCGCTACGCGCATTCATGAATAGTCCGGGCTAGCGGCAATCGGCGGCCTTCCCATGCAACGCATTCTCGCCGTGGAAACCACCACCGATGTCTGTTCCGTCGCGCTTGGCATTGCGCCCCGTGAATCGGCTGTCGAATGGGTCGTGGAGAGTCGCATTGCGCCGAGGGAGCACAATCGGCTGGTTCTGTCGCTCATCGACGGGATTCTCTCCGCCGCTGGGGTGGCGCGGCCGCAGCTGGACTGTGTGGCGTTTTCTGCGGGGCCCGGCTCCTTCACCGGTGTACGCATCGGCGCTTCCGTGGCGCAGGGGATTGCGCTTGGCCTCGATCTGCCGGCGTTTGCCGTGCCGAGTTCGGAAGCGCTGGCATGGGGCATGGCCGCGATCGGCGTTGCCGGCGAAGGGCGTCGAACGGTGCGGCGCTATTCCCGACCTGGCTGGCTCTACGAAGCCGAGTATGAGTTCGGGAGGGGCGCGGATGAGGTGCGTTGCGTCCAGTTCGATCAACTCTTGGCGGGGGATGCCCTGTGCGATGACCAGCGCATCGCCATGTCGGCGCAGTTCGTCGGCACCGTGGCTCTGGCAAGAGCAGACCTGGCGGTTCCGGCCGAGCGCGCGTTGCCGCTCTATGTCGAGGGAGATACACCCTGGCGGCCGGCAGAGTGAAGGCCGAGGGCGGCGCCATCACGGTTCGCGTAGCCGGTCGCACGCTCCGCTTCGATGACCGGGAGGTGCGACGCAGGGCAAAGCAGGGGCGACGCGGCGCCTTGGCGCGGGCGTGCGGAGCGCAATCCGGCATCAGCGTTCACGACGCGCTGGCCGGCTGGGGTACGGATGGCTTGCTGCTGGCGATGCTCGGCTGTCGCGTTCACATGACCGAGGCACATCCAGACGTTTGTGCGGCACTGGCGGCGAGGGTGCGGGCTGCCACTTTGCCGGCCTCTTGCCCTGCCCCGACTTTGGCATGTGCAGACGCCCGCGCATGCTGGCGCGAGCGGCAGTTCGACGTGATCTACCTCGATCCGATGTTCGGCGACCATCCGAGCGGCGCCTTGCCGTCCTTGAGGATGCAGGCGCTGGCAACTTTGGCGGACGAAATGGACGACGCCGAACTCAGCGAGTTGCTGGCGGCTGCGCGGGGGAGCGCGGCATCCCGTGTCGTGATCAAGCGCCGTCGCCGGGCGCGGGCGGTGGCGCCACCAGACTGGCGCATCCTCGGCCGCTCGGTGCGTTTCGATGTCTATCGTGGCAATGCCTGACTTGGGTCGTTCTCATGCTGTACAAGACATTGATCCACAACGGAATTATTTGGAAGCCGAGTCAACACCAACGTGCCGGCCGGATGGCGCCGTGTGAAGCGTCTCGAAGCGAGGGGCCGTCACGCTCCTCCCGCCGAAGGCGAAGCAACCAAGGGTCAGAAGGTGTAACCAGCCTCCTCCCCGCGAGACGGGCCTTGTCGGATGTCCTTCAACGCTCCGTCCGAATGCCGGACGACCGTCGCACCGCGTAGCGGATTTCGGCAGGGATCACTTCTTCGGCTTGTTTCAGCGCCGTTGCCAAAGGGCCTTGTGCTGTGTCGTCAAAGCGCAACCGGTCGTCAGCGTCTTCGGTAGCGAGCCCCAGGCGGAGCAAGGCATCCAGGAAGCCGTGGAACAGGCGTGTGTCGTGGAACTCTGGGGCATTGCTTCCATAAAGTCGCGAGATGCGTTCGGACGTGGCGCCACACTGCTGCATCAAGTCGGCGCGGCTCAGGATGCCGCTGCCGGAGCGAACGAGGACCGTGGAGGCGATGAAGTAACGCTCGAGCGCCGGCATCAGGATGCGGGCGAGGAGTTCGGTGCGAAAGCGCCGTTCGAGGTCATGCGGAGCGGTGACGCCCTCCAGTGTCATTTCGACCAGGCCCATGGCGCGCATGTGGCGCAGACAGCGGCGGCAGGTGCGGGCATCTAGCTGTGTGTGCAGTTCGTTCGCGACCAAGGGTGCAAGGCCGGCGAAGGCGCGCATCAAGTCTCTGGCCCAGATGCTGCCGCGTCGCTCCACCACGAAGCAGGCGATCAGCGCCGGTGCCGCGAGCGTGTGCAGCGCGTTGTTGGCGTACCACGTCATGCGAACTGCGCCGGCGTCATCGAGGCTGACGACGTCGCCGGCCGGGCTGGGCTCGCGGCGCACGAGACCCAGTTCCTCAACGCGGTCAATCAGGCGATGCGCCGGACGCCAGTCGATTGCGTGGTTGTGGTGGTTGCGTTCCCTTTCGAGAAGCTCGCGATAGACATCGAGCTGCGTTCCGAGTGCCGCCACATCGATCGCGTGGCGGGGCATGGCGAGGGTGACCAAGGCGACCAGATGGGTGGCGTTGATGCTGGCCGAACGGTTCAGGCGCTCCAGGATTTCGTTTGCCAGTCGATGGCTGCCGGCCTCCGTGGCAACGTAGGCATCGGGCTCGATCGGCGCCGCGAAGGCAAGCGTTACAGAACCGAACGCCTGCCGCACGAGCCGCCTGGCACGGACGATGCCGCCTACCGACTCCGGTCGCTTGCTGCCGCCCGACAGCTCTTCGTCGAAGCTCGCCGCCTCGATCACCTTCTCGTAGGCGATGTGTACCGGAATCACGGCCAAGGGGCGCGGCAGGCCTCGCGCGACGGCGTCGAGCGTGGTCTGCAGCATTCCTGTGCGTGGTGGCAGCAGGCGCCCCGTGCGCGAGCGCCCGCCCTCGATGAAGTACTCCACCGAATGGCCACGCCTGAGCGTCTGATAGAGATATTCGTCGAGCACGGCGCGGTAGATGTCGTCGCCGCGAAAGCTGCGGCGGATGAAGAAGGCACCGCAGCCGCGCAGCAAGCGTCCCACCACCGGTAAGTCGAGATTGTCGCCGGAAGCGATGTGCGGAAGCATGAGCCCTTGATGGTGCAGCACGTACGAAAGCAGCAGGTAGTCGATGTGCGAGCGATGGCAGGGCGCGAACACAAGCGTGTGGGTGGCGGCGAGATCGGTGACGTGTTCGAGGCCATGCACCGCCACGCCGTCGTAGATCCGGCTCCAGAACCAAGTGAGGAAGCGGTCCAGCAGCCGCATCGCAGGGAAGGACATGTTGGCGGCGATGGCAAAGGCTGCCTTGCGGGCGCGGGCATGGTGCATCGGCTGTGCCGGCTGGCCCTTCGCCTCGGCCTCGATGGCGGCGCGCACCTGTGGGCTTGTCAGTACGCGCTCGATGAGGGTGCGGCGATGCGAGAGATCGGGGCCCAACGTCGCTTGGCGCTGATTACGAAAGCGCACCCGCAACAAGCGCGCGACGCGGCGTTCGGCGCGAGCGGCGTCGAGGCCACCGGCCAGGTCCCGCCAAGGCAATGGACGGTGGAAGTGCAACAACACGTCCTTGCGGTTGAAAAGGAGGCCGAGCAGGTGGCGCAGGCGCGATGACGTGCCCCAGGATTCGGACACCAGGGAGCGCAGCCAGGACCGTTCCTTGTCTGCGGCCCGACCCCAGAACACCGACACGGGCACCAAGGTCACGGCTGGCGCCTGGTTCTTGCGCAACTGCCCCTGTATGCGCCTCATGCGTGCCGAAGTGCGGCGCATGGTATGACGGCGGCGCCAACCGGTCGGTCGGTTCAGAAAGAAGAACCGTCGCCCCTCGTCAAGCACTTCGAGGCGTTGGCGCGGCGCTGGCAAGCCTCGTGCGGTCGCCACCATGTCTAGCAGCAGCAGGTCCGCCAGCGAACGGTTCGGCAGCACATAGACGATCTCGTCGCTGTCCTGTGGCGGCGCGCCGGTCACGGTCGGCCGCGCCAGCGCCCGCACGATGCCCCGTCCAAGGCGGTAGTTGAATCGCTTGATGGGTGCTGCCAAACGCATGGCGGCAGACTAACAGGCGCCCGCACTTGGTTGCGGACGGCCTTCGGCGGGAGGGCGTCTTGTCCCGCGTCGGAAAGCGCTATCGGCCTTGGAACAGGCCCTCGGCGTTCTGCGGCGCCTCTGCAGCATCAACGCGCAGGTCCAGGATGCCGTCGTACTTCGCCTCGGTGATGTCGCTGAGGTCCTGGGGCGTGCGCTGGATGGTCGGACGCAAGAAGAACAGCAGGTGGCGTTTGATGCGGACATTCGTGGAACTGCGGAAGAGGGCGCCCGCCACCGGGATGTCGCCCAACACCGGCACCTTGCGCAGCGTGTTGCGCTGGTCGTCCTGAATCAGGCCGCCCAAGACGATCGTCTGTCGGTCGTCAACCAGAATGGTATTGGTCAGCTTGCGCTTGTTGGTGACGATGTCGGTGAAGCCTTCGAGGGCCGTGTCCACCACGTTCGAGACTTCCTGCACGAGTTCAAGCCGCAGCGACTCGCCGTGGATGTGCGGCGTCACGGAAAGGTCGATGCCCACGTCCTTGCGCGATACGGTGGTAAAGGGGTTGCTGGCGCCGTCGCTGGTAGTGGTGAAAGCGCCGGTGACGATGGGCACTTCCTGTCCTACCGTAATCTGCGCCTCCTCGTTGTCGAGCGTCAGCACGCTCGGCGTGGACAAGAGGTCCGCGTTGGCATCCACGGCGAGGGCGTTGACGATGGCGCCGAAAGAGACCTTGTCCGGGTCCAGTCGGGTCAACGCCAGCGTCGGGGAGCCCACCGCGGCCGCGGCGATGGCGGGATTGATGGCGTCGTCGGTGGACGCGAGCCGGGTCAGCAGGCCGCCGATGATGCCATTCAGGGTGGTGGTGAAAAGGGGCGTCGCGGCACCGGTGGGGTCGCCGGCCGCAACCTCGATTCCGAGGCTATCGCTCGCATCCGCCGATACTTCCACCACCGCTACCTCGATCAGCACCTGTCCACGGGGCGCGTCGAGCTGGCTGATGATGCCGCGCAGGTCGTTTACGAAGGACGGGTCTCCCCGCGCCACCACGGCGTTGAGAGATTCGTAGGCATGCACGGAAGGCGGCGGCTGGTCGCTGGCGCCGGGGGCGCTGGAGGCCATTGCGTTCAGCATCTCCGCCACCTCGGTTGCATCGGCATGGTCGAGCTGGATCACCTGCGTGCCGCCGCTCGCGGTGTCGGGTTGATCGAGCTGGCGGATAATGGTCTCAATGCGCCGGAGCGGTTCCTCCTTGCCGCGCAGCACCAAGGTGTTGTTGCGCTCGTTGGCGACGATCTGCACGCTCGTGGGGCCTTGCGCGGCGGCGCCGAGGCTGGCTGGGGCGAGTTCCTGCAACAGCCTGGCAACCGTGCCTGCCCAGGCGTGTTCGAGCGGCACGACGGTGATGATCTCGGTGCCCGGCAGGTCGGTCTGCTCGATGATGGTCAGAAGGCGGCGAATGTTGTGGGCGTGGTCGCTGATGATGACGACGTTGGCGGACTCCACGGCGGCGATGTGCGCGTATTGCGGAATCAGCGGACGCAGCGTCTTCACCACGTCGGTTGCGAGGATGTGCTTGACGCCGATCACCTCGGTGACGATTTCGTCCGGTGCGGCGCTGGCGGAGTCGATGCGGCCGCCGATCTGTTTGCCGACTGTGTTCTGCACCACGGTGTACACGTCGCCTGCGCGGGAAAGACTGTAGCCATGTACCCGCAGCACCGAGAGGAAGAGCTCGAACACGCCCTCCCGGCCGAGCGGCGTGTTACTGATGACGGTGACGTTGTTGGCCTGGCGCACGCGGGGATCGACGACGATGATCTTGTCGGTGATCTCCGCCACCTGCTGCACGAACTCCTGCAGGCCGCCGTCCTGGATGTTGATACGCCATTCCTGCGGTTCGGCCCAGACGGCGGCGCATAGCACGATGGCCGCGCCGGCACAGCCGAGTCTCGATAGATGGTCTTGCACGAGTTTCCTTGTCACTTTGAACCGCTCTGGCCGACTACATCGACACCGTGACGAACCACCGGCGCCCGCCTCGCTGGACCTCGATCCGAGCCGTTCCGGCGGCCATAACGCTCGCGAACTCCGCCTCGTCGAGTTCGACATTGCCGACGGCACGTCCGTTCACTGAGAGTATGCGGTCGCCAGGACGCAGGCCGGCCTGCCGCAGCACGGGGTTGGCGGCGAGCTCGCCAAGTGCATAGCCTTCGGCGGCGCCGGGTTTCACTGGCGTCAGTCCGGCATCGTAGAGGATGCTGGCGGGGTCCCCCTCCGACATCGGTGGACGCGGTGACGGGGGCCGAGACGGAGCCGCCGAGGAACGCTCGACGGCGGGAGTGGCGGCTGGCGTGTCCGGCGCTGCGCCGCGGTCGGTGCTCGGCGACGCCTCCGCGAAGCGTTCTTTCGGCTCGGGAAAGCGGATCAGTTCGCGAACGCCGCCACGGCGGATTACCACCCGATCGCGATACACCGCTTCCAGCGTCGCGCGCCCCGGCAGGCGGTCGCCGATGCGGTAGCGCTTCGCCTTGCGATTTGGTTGCGCGATCAATGCCGCCGACGCCTGCGTCTCGTCGGCGGCGAAGACCCCCACGAGCAAGAGCGAAAGGCCGGTGGTGGCCAGCCCCTCGGTCGCGTCGGTGGAGGCAGCGTTCCCAGGGCTGGCTTCCGCACTGCCGAAAAGCTCCCAAGAGGCGATCTCGGAGGCCGGATACTCCTCTTGCTGGGCACCAGCACCGGGCTCTAGCGCGGACACGGGCAGGTCCGCCGGCCCCGCCAGCAAGAACGTCGCCGTGTCGGCCACCACCCAGGCGATGGCGACCACGACGAGCACCTGTGCGCCGATGCGAACCGCGGAACCGAGCGCAGCTGGGCGCGCCTGCAATGCACTAATCCGGGGCATCGGTCATGTTCTCGGCTCGTTCCAAGGTGATGAGGGAGCCAATCTCACCTCGCTGGATGACATAGATGTGGCTGCCGTCGGCACTTTGCACCCCGCGCGGCAGTCCTCCCGAGGGAAGCTCGGTGCCGAAGCGATCTGGCTGCAGGAAGCCGAAGTAATCGCTTAGCAACAGCTGTTCCGTGTCCGTATCCAACCTTGCCACGAACATTCCATCGAAGCACGCGGCATCGACGGCGGTAATGGTGCGGTGGTGGCCGACGGCGCTGCACTCGAACAGGAAAAATGGCCGATACACGTGCGACGGCACCGGGAACAGTCGCTCGAACGGGTCTTCCGCGTCCGATGCGGTTGAGGCGATGAGGGCAGGTGTGGCGGGATCTTCTGCCGCGTCGAACGCGAGCACGAGGGGCAGGCCGTCGCCGATGGCGAACAGGTAGTCGCCGCTCGCGTCCAAGGTCACCGAGGTCATGCTGAGGAAGCCGAAGAAGGGGTCCGCGTCGGATCCGGTGAGTTCGTTCAGGTCGATGTTCGAGACGACGGCGAGTTCGCCGGTTTCGGGGTCGCGGCTGAAGGTGACCAAGGCCTGGTCGGTGAGGGCGTAGATGTGCGATCCGTCGGCGGAAAACGTCGCGTCGCGGAGCCCCATCAACTCGCGGTGGGAACTGACGCTGTCGTCGTCCACGGCCGCCGCCATCCCCTGCACCAGCGATAGGCTGCATGGCTCATCGATGGCGAACACGGCCAGCGCGCCCTCGTTGGTGAGTGGCGCGTTGCCAAAGAGGTACAGGAAGCTGCCGGACGGGTCCGTGAGGGCTCGCTTCGGCGTGGTGTCGCCCGAAAGCGGGAAATCCTCGCCGAGCTCTACGTCGCAGACATCGACATCGGTCGCATCGCCATCCGTTTCGCGGTAGGCGAGCAGAACCCCTCCCACGCCAAAGGCATAGAGGGTCTGGTGCGCGGCCCCCCAATGCAGCAGGCGGTCGTCCTCGAACGGCACCACGGTCTCGGACTCCTCCATCGCGACGTCGCCGTTGTCCGCGTCGTCATCGCTCGGCGGATGCGCCACCTCTCCAGCCGCGGTGACGCCCCCCGTGGCTGCGTCGCGGTCGAAGAGCCTGAGCGAGTGCTTCGTGTTGACGAAGAGGCGAGCACCGGAGTCGTTGATGGCGATGTCGCCAAGATTGCGCAGCTCCGTGTAGCTGCCGTCGGGGCGCATGTCGCCGTCGCTGACGGCGCTGGCGATGCGCAGCCACGCCGGTGCCGTGCTCGGCCCGGTGGCGAGTTCGAAATCGCCCCGTTCGGAGCCGCTGCGCACCGCCACTTGAACCCAATACTCTCGCCCCGCGCTCGCGAGAACCCGTGCTTCGGCTCGTCCCGACAGCAGGAACGAACGGTCGCTGGTGGCGATGAGTTCGAGGGCGCCGGTCGCGTCGCGGCCATAGACGGCAACGATGTGGGACGGGTCCTGACCTCTGAGTGCAAACCGCTGCCAGCCGTCTTCGACGGCGGTCCATTTCCACCACAGCGAGGCATCGCCGGCTAGGGTCGCAGGTTCGTCTGCGGAACTGGTGGCGTGTTGGCTCGATGCCATGGCGCCGCCGGCCGCGAGGGCGACGGCGGTGGCAGGGCGATCGTTCGCGGGGGTTGGTCCCCAGTCGATAGCCGCGTTGCCGGCATCCGAGAACATCGAGTCGGCACGTTGGCCGGCCGCGATCCAGAATCGCTGGCCGGCCGCGGCATCGAGCACCACTTCCGAGCCGCCGGCGATGACTTCCAAATCGTCGAGAGAGGCGCCGGTGAAAAAGGCCAGCGACATGGCGTTGGCGCCGATGCCGCCAAGGCGCCACGTGAAGGCGCCGTCGCCCGGTGCCTGCCACTGCCACCAGACCGTGCCGGTGCCGGACTGGCTTGGTTCGCCCGGTTCTACGGTGCGACCGCCGCTGGTGGCCACGGCATTGCCCTCTTCGCCATCGAGGGCCGCTGCTCCGGCGAAGGCGTCGTTGTCGGCGAGGGTTGCGAGTTGCTCTTCGGTGGCAGGGGCCCAGGTCAGAGAATAGGGGCTGCCTGAGGATTCCGCTCCGCGCGCCACGACGGCGACGCGGTAGGTCTCGCCGGCCTCTGCGGGAAAGATCGCATCGTCCCCTTCACCGGCGACGATGCCAATGAGCCCCGAGTTCGAGCCATTGCCGCGACCGATTGCGCTCGCGGCGTAATGCGAAACCCGACGCAGCGCGCGGATGTTCCTTCCCGTGAAGGCAAACACACGCAGGGGTTCGTCCACCGAGAAGGCGAAATAGCCGTCACCGGGTGCCCTCCAGCGATACCAGGCGGTGGTGGAGTGGCTGCCAAAGAATTCGTGGGGTTCGAGGGTTGCGCCTCGGTTGTCGCCGGCGACGCTTCCACTCGTGCCGGCTATGCGCTGGCTATCCCCGAAGTCGTCGTTCGCGGGCCGCTGTCGCGGCCCCCAGCGTAGCGTCTGCGGCATCACGTCGTATGCCTCGGTGGAGATGCGCAGGCGATAGTCGGTGCCGCCCTCAGCCTGGAAGGTGAGGGATCGTTCCCGACCAGCGACGTGCTCGAGTACCGCCAACGTGCCATTGCGGTAGATGTCGATGCGGATTTGGCCGCTGCCTTCGTCGTCGGCGCCGGTGACACCGAAGACGTGCAGGCCCGGGGCCGGTGCCCGCCACGAAAACCACACGCTGCGTGTGGCGCTCCGGGAGCCGGGCTCCGCCGGTTCTCTGGAAGCCGCCAGCAGGTCGACGCTGCGTTCGCCGGACTCTTGCGTCAGAGGCGTGGCATCGGCAAACGCGTCGTTGACGGGTTGCGTTGCCGGTGGTGGGGCGTCGTCCGTGCCGCCAAAATCCACGCTAGCGTGCCCTGTAATGGCGTTCCAGCCGCCTGCGGTGAAGTGCAACCGATGGGTGTCGGTGGTGGCCGGCAGGCGCAGCGTGACGGTTTGCCGTTCGCCAGCGGTAATCTCGCCGAGCGACAGGCCGTGGTGCATGGGTCTCGGCTCGATCGGGCGGGCGAGGTCGCCACGCATGATGCTCCCGCCCGGCGGCCAGGCATCGGCATAGCGCTCGCACACATCCGAATCTTCCGTGAGGGCTCGGCAGCCGAGGCGAAGGATGGCGCCGGCGGCGATGTAACCCGTGCTGGTAACTGCCAAGTCCACTTCCACGCTGCCGTCGGGGCGACTGCGGGGCGTGCTCGCCTCGACCAGGAGCCTCGGGGTTGAGTCGCCCCGGATGGCGGTCCAGGCGACTGCGGCTCGAGGGGCTTGGCCGTAGATGCGCTCCGGCACGATCTTGATGCGGTGGCGGCCCGACGCCGGATCGCGCACGAGCAGCCATTCCACGTTGTCGATGCGAGAGCGCGATGCGTGTTCGCCGCAGGCACCCTCACCGCAGTCCGCGCCGGCGTCCAGCCAGAGGTCGAGATCGCTCAGCACGGCTTCGGTGATGGTGTCGGCGGGTTGTTCGTCCCATGTCAGCACCACGTCGAGGCGGCTGGTGCCTTCCGGCACGTCGATGTCCTGATAGGCGTAGCCCTCCTCGCCCTCGAAAGTGCTCACGGCGCTGCCGGTGCTCCAGCCGTCCTCGGCATCTTGCTGCAGCACCGTGGCGGCTGCGGAGACGAGTCCGAGTCCATAGATGTGCTGCAGCGGCCCAGGCCCCGTGCTGTTGTCCGCCGCATAGGCATCGGGCGCGGCGAGGAAGGCGTCGGGCTTGATCGCGCTCGCCATGAGTCGGGCTCGGGCCAGCGCCGGCTGCCGCCGGAAAGCCGGTGCCGAGTCGAGCAGCAGGGCGGCGACGCCGGCCACCGCCGGCGAGGCCATGCTGGTGCCGCTGAGGTCGATGTAGCCGTCCGTGCGACCGCCGCCCAGTGCAGAACTGACACCGACGCCGGTTCCCACCACGTTGGGTGCCAGACGCCCGTCGGCGGTGGGGCCGTGGCTGCTGAACGGAGCGATCGTGCCGGTGTCGAACGTGGCACCCACGGCAAGGGAGTTCTTGGCTGCGGCGTAGTTGGAGAAGCCGAAGATGTTGGCGTTGGCCTGCGCTACGACGTAGAGCTGGCGATGGGTCCAAACGGTGGAGTCGAGCTTGCGTTCGCCTACCCCGCGTCCGGTGTGCTGCAACGAGGTCTCGCCAAGGCTCATGTTGACGATCAGCGCCCGTGCAGAAGGCGAAACCACTCCGGCCTGCTCGCACGACGACCGCGTGGCCAGGAAATCCATCGCCTGCCGCACGCCTTCGTCGGTGCCGAAGCCGCGCTGCGAAAGCACCTTGGCGAACCGGATGTGGCGCACCCCGGGCGCAATCCCGGCGTGCAACGGATCGTTGAAGCCGCTGCCGGCCATGGTGCCGGTGACGTGGGTGCCGTGCAGGCCGAGGTCCAGCCAAAGATCGAAGTCCTCGCGCCCGCCGGCACCGAACAGCGGCTGGGCGAAGCTCGCGCCGCAGATGCTGGCCCGGCCTTCGCCAATGTCGCGGTGGCGCACGTTCAGGCCGCTGTCCATGACGCCAATGGGAATGCGAGCGCCGGTGGTGCCGGTGAACCGCCCGGTGCCCGGGTCGTAACGGCGCAACCCGTCCGCGCCCATGACCGGCACGGCGCTGGCATGCCCGGCGCGGATGGTGGCCACCGGTTCGATGGCGAGGACAAAGTCCCGGCTTGCCACCGCCTCAAGTGCCGCGAACGTCACACTCGCCGCCACCGTGCGCAAGGTTGCGTCCCACCGCCCGACAGCAACGCCGAGCCCTGTGAGCTCCCGCCGCCAACGCCCATCCTCGTCGTCGGGCATCAACGTGATGCTTACATCGACACGCTCGCTCGCTGGGCGCCCGGCGGCGTGCGTGAGGAACTGCGCGTCCACCTTTGCATCGGGCGGCGGTGCGCCGAGACCAACCACATCCGGCAGCGACGCGATGGCACGCAAGCGGTCTGCATCGGCGGGAACCCGCAACCGAACATAGGCACCGACATTGCCGAGTACTTGCGCCCCCGCCTCATGGAGCCGCTCGCTGAGGTCGGCGACAGGCCCGGAGGAACGACGTTGCAGCCAGGCGAAGGTCCAGTCACGCCCAGCAGCTTCCGCTTGCGCCGCAAGCAGCCCTGTGCCGGCGGTGGGCTCGAGCCACTCGGCCCGCACCACTAGCGTGACCGCTGTGCGTTCCGCAAGCGGGGCAATGCGCATCTCGCCGCTGTGGCCCGCGTATGCGAAGCCCTCTGGAGGCCGAGGCGTCTGTGCAACCGCCGCTGGCGGGGCTTGGTCTTGGTTTGGAAGAGCGCCGGTTGGCAGGGGAGGTGCCTCGGCGAGCGGGAAATCGGTGCGTGTGCCAGGTGACTCCTCAGGCGTTTCCGGCGGCAGAACGAGAATCACCAACACCGCTGCAAGTGCGAGCCCAACCACAGCGGTGGTGACCTTGCGCATGGGGCCTTTGTCCTCCAAAAAAGCATGGTTGTTGCGTCAAGACGAGTATAGCCGCGTGCCCGTTGGCACTTGGCGGCAGCCACCACGCGGCGTCGCGCTTGAGCAACGCTCCGTTTAGTTTCGGGACGTAGGTCGCAACCTCTCTGCCACCTCCACGACCATTTCGTCAGTGCCGCCCGTGCCTGGCCAAGGTCGCCCGGCCAGCATGGTGAAGCGGCGGCTGATGGCGATGTGGAACCAGCCGTCGGCATCGAGGCGGGTGCGGATCAAGGGGGCTCGGACGCTGCCCGTGAAGGCCTCGGCTTGCGGGAAACCGTCTTCGTGCAAGAACAGAACGGCGTGCATCGGCGGCAGCGTGACTTCTGCCGTCTCGCCGCCCAGGCGGTAGCGGGTCGGCCCACCGGTCCACGTTGCGCTGCCGTTGGCACCGCTTGGGTGCGGCCCATCGGCAAACGCGAGCGTCACATCGTCTAGCTCGAAGGTGCCACCCAAGTGAATGTGGTAGTCGGATAGGAGGCGGTTGACGAGGGTCGCGTCGATGTGGCCGGCCAGGACGAAGTGGATTTCGGCCAACGACGCTTGCGCCGTGCCGGCAAGCGAATGAGTGGCGGCGGTAAGGCTCCAGCGTAAACCGATGGCTCCGTCCATCAGGCTGGCCGCATCGAAGGTCCAGCTCACACGACCAAGGTCCAGGCCGTCTGCGGTGACGTTCGCCTTGCCGTTCCAGATCGTGCCAGCGCTGCCCGACAGGTGCACGGGCGCGTCGTCGTCGATGAGTCGGTCGAGGAGTCGCGCGGGGGCTCGCAGCACGAAGAAGATCAGGAGTGCCATCGCCCCAATAAGGCACAAAAGGAAAGCGCGCTTCACGCCGGCTGGCTCTTCCAGGCGCGTCCTGTACCGGAAAACCACCGCCGGACCGTTGAGTCGCTGTCGCTCGTCGCTTCGGTGTCGTGGACAACATGCGACGTGCTACGCACTGCCGCTAATCGCAAGCCAATCGGGAGTCGGTCGAAGCGAGCACACGGTAGCCGCCGGTTGTGTACCCCGTGGTCCAGCGGAACACGTTGGTGTCGGCGTCGTCTGCGATCCTCCCGACTCTCGGCGTGTCGCCCATGGAAAGGAGTGCCGAGGATTCCGGGACATCGCCGATGTCGCCAACGGTCACTGGCGTCGTGCCGGAGCAGGTCGCCGAGTCGCCCCAGGCGAGCATGCGCAAGTCCACACCGCTCGCGGCGAACGCGTCGTTGGCGTAGGCGACGGCGAAGTCGATGCTCGCGCGCATCTGCCGCAAGCCGCCTGCGGCCCGAAGCGCGGCACGCGTAAACAGGATCAGCACGTCCAACTGGGAACCGTCGTCGGCGTCTGCCGCGTCCGAAGCGGTGCGGTGGTCAAGCCCCTTCGGCAACGCCTCTGTGTCGGCGTGGGTGCATGGTGGCGCTTGCGGCGCCGGGGACCTCTTCCTAGGCACTCGACAGGAGTCCAAAGAGGATGCTCTCGTACATCCGCGTCAGCGGTGCTAGATCGGCAATGTGCACACGCTCGTTGACTTTGTGGATCGTCGCGTTGACGGGGCCGAGTTCCACCACCCCTGCGCCCGTTGGTGCGATGAAGCGGCCGTCGGAGGTGCCGCCGGAGGTGGACTCTTCCGCAACTTGCCCGGCAATGCTCCGGATGGCGGCCTGTACGGCGCTTGTCAGCGTTCCAGGGGGCGTGAAGAAGGGGTGGCCGGAGAGTCGCCAATCCACGCGCCACGGTGCGCCGACGGGTGCCAGGGCCTGTTCGACTTTGGTGCGCAGGCCCGCTTCGGTCTGCGACGGGTTGAAGCGGAAGTTGAACGCCGCGACCAGCTCCCCCGGAATGACGTTGCCGGCGCCCGTGCCGGCGCGGATGTTGGAGATTTGGAACGTGGTTGGCGGAAACGGCGGGCTGCCTTCGTCCCAGCGCCGGCTCGCCAAATCCGCCAGTGCCGAGAGGCTCGCATGAATCGGGTTCAGGGCATCGTCTGGGTATGCCACATGGCCCTGAATGCCGGTGACGGTCACCGTGCCACTCAGGGAGCCACGCCGGCCCACCCGAATCACGTCGCCCACCGCCGCCGTGGATGATGGCTCGCCCACCACGCAATGGTCGATCTGGATGCCTCGGTCGGTGAGCGTTTCCACCACACGCACGGTGCCGTCGACGGCATCGGCTTCCTCGTCGCTGGTGATGAGGAAGGCCAACGTGCCGGCTGGCTTGGGGTGGCCGCCGAGGAAGCGCTCTGCCGCCACCACCATTGCCGCAAGACTTGACTTCATGTCAGCAGCGCCGCGCCCGTACAGCCAACCGTCCCTCTCCGTGGGCTCGAATGGGGGTGTGTCCCAAGCCACCTCGGGGCCGGGCGGCACCACGTCCGTGTGTCCGGCGAATACGACGAGCGGAGCACCGCTGCCGTAGGTGGCCCACAGGTTGTCCACTGCGTTGAAGGGCATGGACTCGAGGGCGAAGCCTGCGCCGGCAAGCCGCTCGCCGATCAGCTTCTGACAGCCGGCATCGTCCGGGGACACCGACGGTCGGGCGATGAGTTCCTTGGTGAGGGTGAGGACTGCTTCGGTCGGATCATCCACCGACATCGTTCGTCCCTTCAGCCGAGGTCCTGGGCGAATGCCGCCAGCCGGTCCGCGGCTTCGACGCATTCTTCGAGTGGCGCCACCAAGGCGATGCGAATGCGACCGGAGCCTGGATTCACGCCGTCCTGCTCGCGGCCGAGGTAACTCCCCGGCAGCACCGTGATGTTCTCGCGCTCGAACAGCGCCCGCGTGAACTCGCAATCATCGCCAGGGGTTTCGGGCCAGAAATAGAAGCCGCCCGGCGGCACCTCCAGCTCGAACGCCCGTGCCAGCACCGGTGCCACCGCATCGAACTTGGCGCGATAGGCGGCGCGGTTCGCCACCACGTGGGTCTCGTCGCTCCACGCCAGCACGCTGGCGGCGGCCACATGCACGGGCATGGCGCAGCCGTGGTAGGTGCGGTAGTCGTAGTAGCGCGCCATCAATGCCGGGTCTCCCGCCGCGTAGCCGGAACGGAGCCCAGGCAGGCTTGAACGCTTGGAGAGACTGTTGAAGGCGACGCAGCGAGAGATCCCAAGGCCGGCGCGTGCTGCTGCCGTCAGCAATCCCACCGGCGGTGAGTCCTCGTCATGGTAGATCTCCGAGTAGCACTCGTCGGAGGCAATCACGAAATCGTGCTCGTGGGCTCGCTCCACCAGCCGCGCCAGCGCCTGCTCCGACATCACCGCCCCGGACGGGTTGCCGGGGTTGCACAGATACACAAGCTCGGTCTCTTGCCACACCGCATCCGGCACCTGCTCGAAGTCGGGTACGCCGGTGGCCGGCACGTAATATGGCTCAGCCCCCTTCAGCAGCGCCGTCCCCTCGTAGATCTGGTAGAACGGATTCGGCATCAGCACCCGCGCCCCAGCCCGACCGCTGAGCATCGCCTGACCGAACGAAAACAGCGCCTCGCGGGTGCCGTTCACCGGCAGCACGTCCGTCGCTGGGTCGAGCTCGACGCCAAAGCGGCGCCCGATCCACGAGGCAATGGTGCCTCGCAGTTCGTCGCCGCCGCGGGTGGGCGGATAGGCCGAAAGGCCGGCGCGCAAGAGTTCTTCGCGGCCGAGCGCCTCGATGATGAAGTCCGGCGGCGCATGCTTCGGCTCGCCGATGGAAAGCGCTATGTGCGGTCGATTGGTACGTGGCGCGAGACCGGCCTTTAGCTCGCTTAAGCGTTCGAATGGATAGGGTTGCAGACCGTCGATGTAAGGATTCATGCAGCTTCCGCTGTGGATGCGCGCCCGCGGGCGCGTTGGCAGTTCGCTTGCGCGAACTGCTGGCCTTCGTGCTCGCATTCGCTCGCCACTACGGCAATCCGTCTGTCGGACTTCGCCGCTATCGCGGCGAAGTCCGACAGGCCGAAAGGGCATCGAGATGATCGCGGATGCGGGCGCAGATGTCGTCGGCGCGGGCGCGCTCGGCTACGGCGGTTCGGTCCCGCTCTGTCACTTCAAACACATCCTCCACCCGCTCGCCCAAGGTCGTGATGCGGGCGCGGGTGACGGCAAGCTCGAGTTCGATGAAAAGCCGGCCGATGTGCGCGAGCAGCCCTGGCCGGTCGGCGGCCACCACCCGCAGCGTGGAACTCGATGCATCGGGAACCGTGCTGAGTTGCACCTCGGTGGGCGCCGCGAACTGCTTCTGCCGTCGCGACAGGCGACGCTCTGCCTTGCTCCCGGTCAGGCGGCCGAGCGCGGCGCGGCCCACCGTTGTGCGAATGCGGTCGCGTACGTTGGCGTCGTTTGGCACCGGGCCTCGTTCCTTGAGCACGATATAGGAGTTGAAGCAGACGCCGGATGCATTGGTGGCGACGGTGGCGGCCTGAATGCTCAAGGCGAGGCCAGCGATGGCGGTGACGCTGTCGGCGAAGAGGTTGTCGCGGTCCCTGGCATAGACAAAAACCTCGCTGGCGCCGCCGCCGTCCTCGCCGAGCAGGTCCAGGATCAGCACCAGCGCGCCGCCCGCGAGATCGTGCGCCGCTATGGCCTCGGTGATGGTCAGCACCTCCATCGGCGAATGGTGCAGGAAGAAATCGTCGCCGGGCTCGTCCCACAGCGCCAGCACTTGGCCTTCGGCAAGGCCCCGCTCGGCCGCAGCATCGAGCGCCGTGCGGCGGCAGGCGGCGATGTGTTCGCTGCGCCGGCGCGGCGAGTCGAGCCCTTGGCGCAAGGCGCGTCGTGTTTCGACGTAGAGCTGCCCCATGAGGGTAGCGCGCCAACTGTTCCAGAGGGTGGGGTTGGTGGCGTTGATGTCCGCGACGGTGAGGGCATAGAGATAGTCGAGGCGGGTCTCAGTGAGCACTAGGCGGGCAAACTCGTCGATCACTTCCGGGTCGTGGATGTCCTTGCGCTGCGCTGTGGTGGACATGGTGAGATGCTCCCGCACCAGCCATGCCACAAGCTCGGTGTCCTCGCCTCCGAGGCCGTGGCGGCGGCAGAACTCGGCCACTTCAGCGGCGCCGATCTCGGAGTGGTCGCCGCCGCGCCCCTTGCCGATGTCGTGGAAGAGTCCGGCGATGTAGAGCAGTTCGATCTTCGGCAAGTTGCCGGTCACGCGGGTGGCGAGGGGATAGTCGGCCTCGCGACTCGCGGCGTGGAAACGGCGCATGTTGCGGATCACCATCATGGTGTGCGCGTCTACGGTGTACATGTGGAAGAGGTCGTGCTGCATCTGCCCGACGACACGACCGAATTCGGGGATATAGCGGCCCAATACGCCATAGCGGCGCATCCGGGTGAGCTGGCTGACGAGGGTGTAGGGTGCCTTCAGCAGGTCAATGAAGTGGCGCGTCACCTGGGGATCCTGGCGAAGGCTGTCGTCCATGAGATGCAAGTGGCTACGCACGAGGCGGATGGTTGCCGCCCGCACGCCGCGTGCGTCCTTGCGATTGGCCAGCAGCACGAACATCTCCATCAGCGCGGCGGGCGCCCTGCGGAAGACATCGTCGCGGGTTACCTCGATGTAACGGTTGCGTAGCCGAAAGCGCTCGTTGATGGGTTCGATGACCTCGCGCCTTGTGAGGGGGCCTGCAGTTTGGCTCTCGTCGAAGTGTTGCAGCACGATGTCGTTGGCTTCGCGCAGATGCAGAACGTGGCGGTAGTAGTCGTGCATGAACTGCTCGACGCCGAGCTGGGCGTCCGTGTCCACGTAGCCGAAGCGGCGCGCCAGCTCGCGCTGATGATCGAACAGCAGCCGATCCTCGCGGCGGCCCGTGAGCAGGTGCAGACCGAACCGCACGCGCCAGAGAAAACGGCGTCCCTCCACGAGCCAGTCGCGCTCTTGCGGGGTCAGCACCGAACGCTCGACTAGCTGCGTGAGATCGGCGGTGCCGAACTGGCGGCGAGCGATCCAACCCACCGTTTGGATGTCGCGCAGGCCACCGGGCGAGCCCTTGATGTTGGGTTCGAGGTCGTACTCGACGTCGTCGAATTGCGCGTGCCGGGCCTCCTGTTCCTCGCGCTTGGCGCGATAGAACCGGCCGGACGGCCAGAGCGCTGGTCGGGCCAGGATTTTGTCCAGACGGCGGGTGAGGATGTCGGAGCCGGTGAGACGGCGCCGTTCCATCATGGTGGTGACGACGCTCACGTCGCCGCTGGCTTCGCGCTTGCAGTCCGCCAGGGTACGTACGCTGTGGCCGATGTCGAGCTTGAGATCCCAGAGCAGGCGCAGGAAGGAGGCCACGGCTTCCTGACTGCGGCGACCGCGCAGGACGAAGCTGTTGCGCGCCAGCAGCATGAGGTCGATGTCGGAGTGCGGGTGCAGCTCGCCGCGCCCGTAGCCGCCCACAGCCAGCAGCGCAACATTGCTGTTGCCGTGGAAGAAGGCGTGCCACACTTCCGCGAGGAAAGCGTCGATGAAGCGCGCCCGTTCCGCCACCAGGCATTCGATGTCGTCGCCGCGCCAGAAGCGAGCCGCCAGCGCATCGTCCGCCTGGCCTATGCGGCGGCGCAGTTCGCTGAGGTCGCCGGCCACCGGCGCCGACCTCACCAGCGCGGGCTCCTCGCGAGGGGGCTGGTGTGCCGTCCGATGGCTTCGACGTACTTTGGGACGCCCAACCCTCGTCCTGATCGACCTTTCGGGGGGCGAGTCTGGGCGGCACATCCTCCTTGTTTCCGGCGTCGCTGCGCGAGCCAAGGCCCAGCGGGAAAGGTGGCGCGTTTTCGGGGCGCGACACCAGGGATCAGGGCGTCCCATCGCTCGCGCCCACAGGCGCCGCCGCAGCATGCACTCACGCAGAGACCGCCAAGGACGCGTTCGTCGCCGTTGGCACTTGCTCCAGCCAGCCGAGTTCCTCCTCGCGCAGGGTCAGCACTTCGACGCCGTCTTCGGTAACGAGCAAGGTGTGTTCCCATTGCGCGGAGAGCTTGTGGTCCTTGGTGACGACGGTCCACTCGTCCGGCAGGATTTTCACGTGCCGCTTACCGGCGTTGATCATGGGTTCGATGGTGAAGGCCATGCCCGGCTTGAGGACGATGCCGTCGTTCCGCTTGCCGTAATGCAGAATCTGCGGCTCGTCGTGGAACTTCGCGCCGATGCCGTGGCCGCAGAACTCGCGCACGACGGAGAACCGATGCGACTCGGCGTGGCGGGCGATGGCGTGGCCGATGTTGCCGATGTGGGCGCCGGGACGCACCTCGGCGATGCCCCGGTAAAGGCACTCCTGGGTCACCGCCGAGAGCCGCCGTGCCAACACATTGGGCTTGCCGATCAGGAACATCTTGCTGGTGTCGCCGTGGTAACCGTCCTTGATGATGGTGACGTCGATGTTCATGGCATCGCCGTTTCTAAGCACCTTCTTGGTGCTGGGAATGCCGTGGCAGACGACGTGGTTCACCGACGTGCAGATGGACTTCGGGAACGGGGTCTGGCCAGCCGATGCGCTGTAGTTGAGCGGTGCCGGCACGCAGCCGAGTTCGCCTACGATGTACTCGTGACAGATGCGGTCCAAGTCTTCGGTGGTGGCGCCGGGCTTGACGTGCTCGCCGATCATTTCGAGCACGCCGGCGGCGAGCCGCCCGACCGTGCGCATCTTGTCGATTTCCTCGGCGTCGAGGGTGGGCGTCGTGCGCTGATGCCGCATGGTGCGCTGATTCCGCATAGAGGAAGCCAATCTCCAGGCAAAGACAGGACGCGAGTATGGTATAAAGCCGCCGCCCGGCAAAGCGCTGGGTGGGGAACTCCCTCAACCAACGGGCACCAACGCGGTGCTTCCATCAAACCAACAGGCTGTCGCGCGGCTCAAGACGAGGCGCTGCGGGTGGTTCCGATGCTGGCTCGGCAAGGCCAACACGGAACGGATTCGGCGCTTGCCGCGCGGCCTCGACATAAACAACCCGGAGCGAACTCATGGCCGAGATCAGCATGCGCGACATGCTCGCCGCTGGCGTGCATTTTGGGCACCAGACCCGATTCTGGAATCCGAAGATGGCACCCTACATCTTCGGTGCCCGCAACAAGATTCACATCGTCAACCTCGAAATCACGCAGCCGGCGCTCGCCGCCGCGCTTGAAGAGCTGCGGCGCCTTGCGGCTCGCAAGCGCAAGATTCTCTTCGTCGGCACCAAGCGCGCCGCCTCCGGCGTTGTCCGGGAGCAGGCCGAGCGCGTTGGCATGCCGTTCATCGACGAGCGCTGGCTCGGCGGCACCCTCACCAACTACAAGACCATCCGCCGCTCCATCCGCCGCCTCACGGATCTCGAAACCCAAGCCGAGGACGGCACGTTCGAGATGCTCACCAAGAAGGAAGCGCTGCAGCGGCGTCGCCTGATGGCCAAGCTCGAGCGCAGCCTGGGCGGCATCAAGGACATGGGCGGCCTGCCCGATGCCCTGTTCGTGGTGGACGTGCAGCACGAGCGCATCGCGGTCACGGAAGCGGGCAAACTCGGCATTCCCGTGTTCGGCATCGTCGATACCAACAGCGACCCGGAAGGGGTCACTTACGTGATTCCCGGCAACGACGACGCCATCCGCGCCGTGCGGCTTTACGTCACGGCGGCGGCAGACGCCATCGAGGAGGGCCGTGCCGAAGGCGCCGGCGAGGTGGCGCTCGAGGAGTTCGTTGACATGGACGAAGGGAAGGAAGCGCCGGCGTAGAGGCCGATCCACACCGCCACCTCCAAATCCAACGACTTAAGGAAAGGAATCCAATCGATGCCTGCCACGAACATGCAACTGATCAAGGAACTCCGCGAACGCACCGGAGTCGGCTTTGGCGACTGCAAGAAGGCACTTGCCGAAGCCGGGTGGGAGATGGAAGAGGCCATCGCCATCGTCCGCCGGGAAAGCGGCGCCAAGGCGGCAAAAAAGGCCGACCGCACCGCCGCCGAAGGGTTGCTGGGCGTCGTCGCATCGGCTGACGGCGAAAGCGCCGCCATCGTCGAAATCAACATCGAAACGGATTTCGCGGCCAAGAACGAGAAATTCGTTGCCTTCGTCGCCGAGGCGGCAGAACGAACGCTGGCGGAGGGTGTGGATGGCCTCGCCGAGGCCCTGGAGGATCGGCGGGCAGAGCTGGTGGCCGAGATTGGCGAGAACATCAGTGTGCGCCGTGCCGCCAGAGTGGAAGCCCCTGGGGGCACCGTCGGTGTCTATCTGCATCAGGATTCCCGCCAGGGCGCGCTGGTGGGACTAACGGTGGGTGACCTGGATTTGGCTCGCGACCTCGCCATGCACGTCACCGCCATGCGCCCCTTGGTGGTGGCCCCGGCGGACGTGCCGGAGGCGACCGTGGCCCGCGAGCGCGCCATTTTCGAAGCGCAGGCGGCAGAGAGCGGCAAGCCAGCCAACATTGTCGAAAAGATGGTGGAAGGCCGGGTGCGCAAGTTCCTCAGCGAATCGAGCCTAACCGAGCAGCCTTTCGTCAAGGACGCGCAAGTGCGAATCTCCAAGCTGCTCAAGCAAGCGGGCGCGACCTGTACCGGCTTCGAGCGGTTTCAAGTGGGCGAGGGCGTGGAGAAGGCTACGGAGGATTTCGCGGCCGAAGTCGCCGCGCAGGTCGAGAAGAGCGCCTGATCGCGCCATGACGTATCGCCGGATGCTGGTGAAGTTCTCCGGCGAGTCGCTCGGAGGCAGCACCGGCGTTGGCATCGATGCGGGCGTGCTTGCAGACATGGCGGGTCAGATCGCGGGCCTCGCAAGCTCCGGCGTGGAGACCGGCGTGGTGGTCGGCGGCGGCAACCTGTTTCGAGGTCGAGAAGTGGCCGATGCCGGCGTAGACCGCATCGCGGGCGACCACATGGGAATGCTCGCGACGGTGATGAATGCGCTGGCCCTCAAGAGCGCGCTCGGCCGCGCCGGTGTGGCGGCCGAGGTGCTGTGCGCCCACCCCATAGCGACCATCGCCGAGGGTTTCTCCGTCGCAAGAGCGCGACAGCTACTCGACTCTGGCCATGTGGTGCTCTATGCCGGCGGCACCGGCAGCCCCTTGTTTACCACCGACACCGCCGCTTGCCTTCGCGCCATCGAGACCGGTGCAGAAGTGGTGGTGAAATCCACTCGCGTCGATGGTGTCTACAGCGATGACCCGGAGAAGGACGCCGCCGCCAGGCGCTACGACCGCCTGGATTACAGCGAAGTGCTGGAGCAGGAGTTGGCCGTGATGGACTTCGCCGCCATTTGCCTCTGCCGGGACCACGACCTGCCGATCATCGTCTGCGATGTGGCCGAACCCGATGCATTGACGCGCATCGCCCGCGGTGACAAGGTGGGAACAAGAATCGACGGGCGGGGGAGCGGCGATAAGTGAGCGCGGGCGACGAGTTCATCGACGACATCAAGGAAGACGCCGAAAAGCGCATGGACGGTGCCTTGGAAGCACTCAGGAGCGCGTTTTCCCGCATCCGCACCGGCCGCGCCAACGCCGCGATCCTGGAGGGCGTGCAGGTGGACTACTACGGCACCCCCACACCCGTCACCAGAGTTGCCACCGTGACGGTCGAAGAGGCCCGCACTCTCCTCATCTCCCCTTGGGAAAAGACGATGGTGGTGGACATCGAACGTGCCATCCTGAAGAGCGATTTGGGTCTCACCCCAAACAGCAGCGGCGACGTAATCCGCCTAACCCTTCCGCCCCTAACCGAAGAGAACCGCCGCGACTTGGTCCGCGTCGCCCGCGCCGAAGCCGAAAAGGGCCGCATCGCCATCCGCAACGTCCGCCGCGATGCCGTCAGCGACATCCGCGACCTCGTCCGCGAGAAGGAAGCCTCGGAAGACGACGGCCACCGCGCCGAAGAAGACATCCAACGCATAACCGACCGCCACACAGCGGCAACGGACGAAGCGTTGGCGGAGAAGGAAGCGGACCTGCTCGAAATTTAGCTTAGCTTGGGTATCGGGCGTAAACGGGACAGCACACACTTTCTCATGAACGCCCTAAATAAAGCTGCTAAGCGAAAACAGCGGCCTTACCGAAACAAAGTTGCGGGACGCGGTCGTCGAAGCCATTGAGCACCTCCGGGCAGATCGCTGGGATCACCATCGAGAACTGGTTCATTGGGATCTGGGCTACGACGGGAGCCGGTTCCCACCACTGAAGGTCTTGATAACTGCGTTCGATCGGCTGGGGCAACGTAGGACCAAAAGGCAGGACATCGAACCAACGACCTGCTCAGGCAGTCGGCTTCGTGATCAAAAGGAAGCCAAACCAAAGCACCGATAGGTCAGGGGCGACCAATGCGGTACCAAGCAATGAAGGAGCAGAAGTGCCGGTGCCGTCAAAACCCAATCCTCTACGGACCGCCCGGGACAGGCAAGACGTACTCCACTGCGGAGGAGGCCGTCCGCCTTTGCGGTGAGCCCGTACCCAACGACCGTGACGCGTTGATGGACGCATACCAGCAGCTGCTCGCGGTCGGCAGGGTCGAATTCGTCACGTTCCACCAGTCGATGTTCTAGCCGGAATGAGACCGCTTGACCGCGCGGGGCGTCCGCCCCAGACTATAGCTAACCTAGCTAATGACGTCGAAAGTCATGCTTGTCAACGTTCACGACGCCAAGTCTAGATTGTCGAAGTTGATCGCTGCGGCGGAATCCGGCGATGACGTGGTGATTGCCCGAAACGGCAAACCCGCCGTGCGGCTCGTGCCTGTGCGGCCGCGTGGATTCCGCTTCGGCACGCTCGCGCACCTCGTCACTGCGGTGCCGGACTTTGACGAGCCGATGGACGACGAGGAACTCGCCCGTTGGGAGGGGGAACGTTGAGCGCGATCCTCCTCGACACCCATGCCTGGGTTTGGAGCCTGATGGACCCGGTGCGCCTTGGCGACACCGTGAAGTCCGTCATTCGCGAGGCGGACTCCGTTCACGTCAGTCCGATCAGCGTGTACGAAATCGTGCGCAAGGCGCGACGTGGCCAATGGTCGGAGATCGTGCCACACCTCGATGCGCTAGTGGCGGATGGGCAGACCGTTTCCGCACCTCTCACGCGTGCGATCGCGGCACGGGCGGGCACGTTGGATTGGCCTCATCGCGACCCGTTTGATCGACTGATCGCGGCGACGGCAATTGAGTTTGCCTATCCGCTCGTCTCCAAGGACGGTGCATTCGACGCCCTCCACGGGACGATCGGATGGCAGGGCCGCGTGTGGTCATAGGCGAGCAAGCCGATTGAGGCTTGCCGTTCTGGAAGCCGGGCAGTGCCCCTTCGCTAGTGTGGCGTCCCAGAAATACGTAACCCTTCGAGCTGGACGTTGGCTGGTGCAGCAATGTCGGAGAAAGCGAGGATGTGCCGCCTGGGACTCGCCTCCGAGAGGTCGTTGAGTGCCTGCATTTGGCATCCCGAAGTACCACGAAACTTGTGGGACGGCACACTAGTGCGTGACAAGGCGGGCCTTCGGAGGGAGGGCTTTCTGCCTTCCCTGCGCGCCCTCTGGCGCGCTGACCGCGACTTGCAGTGAGAAGGCGCCTGTCGGTGCTAGGGACGCGCCCTTCGGGCGCGTTGGCAGAGTGCCTTCCCTCCAAGGGACTGCCTTGTTCACGCGCTAAGGAAAATTGGTGAAGAACTGCACGCCGGCGAATGGGTGGGGAAGTGCAGAATAGGCGACTTGTGACGTAAGCGACCCCGCCTTCATGCAAGCAACTGCCGTTCGTTCCTCGGTGCCGGACGAGACATGCATGCCCTCGCATGTCGCCATCGTGATGGATGGAAATCACCGCTGGGCGCTGCGGCGGCGGCTGCCGGGGGCGATGGGGCATCGGGCCGGCGCGAAGAATGTCCGTGCCGTGGCGCAGGCTTGTGCGGACCTCGGCGTGCGCTATCTGACACTGTTTGCCTTCAGCACCGAGAACTGGAATCGGCCGGAGCGGGAGGTGAAGCTGCTGCTCGACCTCATGCGCGGGATGCTGCGGGACGATGTGGAGGAACTGGATCGAGAGCAGGTTCGGTTGCGCCTCATCGGCGACCGGCGCGAGTTTCCCGCGGACTTGCAGATGGCCATGACGCGGGCGGAGCGCATCACCGCTGGCAATGACCGGCTCTTCCTCTCCATCGCCGTCAATTATGGCGGGCGCTGGGACATCGCCAATGCGGCGCGGGCAATCGCCAAGGAAGCGCTTGCAGGAAGGCTGGACCCGGATGCAGTGGACGAACGGTGCCTTTCCTCGTTCCTGGCCTTGGACGGGATGCCGGCGCCGGATCTCTGCATCCGCACGGGCGGTGAGCGGCGGCTCAGCAACTTCCTGCTGTGGGATTTCGCGTACACGGAGTTTTACTTCACGGACACCTTTTGGCCGGACTTCGAGGAAGGCGAGTTGCGAACCGCCTTCGCCGACTTCGCCTCTCGCCAGCGCCGGTTCGGTCGTCGGCAATCCGGCTGAATCCCAAATTAGGAGCTTGTGCCGAGAATGAGCGAATCCCGTGTGCGACGAACCTGAGCAGTTTCCGCGTGAGCGAAACTGCGAGAGCCCTGCGAAGCGGCGCTAGTGCTTCGCACACGCATCCTGACTGCGGCAGTACTGGCGCCGCTGGCGATCGCTGCCGTTTTGCTGCTGCCGCTTGTACCGTTCGCGGTGCTGATGGGGCTCGTTGCGCTGGCGGCGGCGTGGGAATGGTCGGCGCTTGCGGGGCTTGACGCGCGGCAGGGCAGGGCGGGTGGCGCCGCCCTGACGGCCGCCTCGTTGGTGGTGCTGTGGATGTTCCCCGGCGTGTGGGATGCCGCGCTCCTGGTGGTGGTTGCGTTCTGGGTGGGCGTCGCCGGGATGGTCCTCACTTGGCCGCGGGCGTTGGACAAGGTTCGTTCCGCACCGTTCTCGCTGGCGATGTCGGTGCCGGCGTTGGCAGGGGCTTGGCTCGCGATGGTGCTGCTGAAGGCACAGCCCGACGGCGGCTGGATCATCGTCTGGACCTTGGCGTTGGTGGCGATTGCCGATAGTGGGGCGTACTTCGCGGGGAGGCAGTTCGGCCGTCGTCGGCTGGCGCCGAAGGTCAGTCCGGGCAAGACGTGGGAAGGCCTTGCCGGTGGGGCTCTAGCGGGAATGGTGTGGAGTTTGGCGGCGGCACTGTGGTTGCCTGGAGGCGCGTGGCTCTGGCTTGTTGCCGGCATTGTCGGCATCATTGCTGCGGTGTTTGGCGATCTGTTCGAGAGTGCGCTGAAGCGCGCCCGGGGCGTGAAGGATTCCGGCGCGTTGTTGCCAGGACACGGTGGCGTGCTGGATCGGCTGGATGCTTCGCTCGCAGCGCTGCCGGTGGTAGCACTGGTGGTTTTGGCGGCGTTGGAGAGGCCGGCCAGCTAAAGGCGCCGTCAGGTGTGTCGGGAGGGGCTCCGATGCCCTTCCGGCAACGAGGCCCCGTCTAGCGCGTTGGACGGTGGCGAGTCCAGGCGGCGTGGCGAACCAACGTGCTTGGCTCGTGTCCAAGCCAACGAAATCGATGGGAACTGTCTGTGGAACTCCTGCTAAGCCTTGTCTCTGGCGCTTTCTGGTTTGTGGTGGTCATTGCCGTGCTGGTGACATCGCACGAGTTGGGCCATTACTTCGTGGCGCGGCGGTTCGGGCTCTACATCCTGCAGTTTTCCGTGGGTTTCGGGCCGGCGATTGCGCGCTGGCGTTGGCGGGAGACCGAGTGTCGGATTGCCTGCATTCCGCTTGGCGGCTACGTCCGGATGCTGGAGAGTTCGCAGCTAGAGGGGCTTGATGCCGAGGAGCGTGAGGAACTCAAGGGGCGCACCTACGACGGGCTGGATCCGTGGCGGCGCATTGCCATTCTGCTGGGTGGCCCGTTCGCAAACCTCGTGCTCGCCTTCGTTGCGTATTGGCTCGTGCTGGTGATCGGCGCCACGGTTGTGGTGCCGCACGTGGGCAAGGTGGTTCCCGACTCGCCAGCGGCCGAGGCGGGGCTTGTGGGCGGTGAGGAGATCCTTGCCATCGACGGTCGTGCGGTCGCATCGGTGACGGATGTGGGGCTGGCGCTTGGCAGCCGTCTGGGCGAAACGGGCCACATCGAGATCAAGGGGCGCTCGCGCGGCATGGACCGCGCATGGGCGCTGCCCATCGAGTCGTGGCATACGGGCGACGACGACCCCAATCCGTTCCTTTCCCTCGGCTTCGGTCTCGACCACCCGACCTTGATCGGCGAAGTGCAGGAAGGTTCGCCAGCAGAGGCCGCCGGCCTCGAACCCGGCGATCGCATCACCTACATCAACGGTGCCCCGGCGTCCTTGTGGGTCGACTTCCGTGAGGCCGTTCAGGGCAGCCCCGAACGCGCCCTTGCCATCACGGTCGAACGCGATGGCAGGGCCTTGCCGCTGCAATTGACGCCCGAGCGGACTGCCGACGGCACGGGCCGGGTCGGCGTTCTTGCCCGCGTGCCGACCCGGTTGGTGCGGCAGACGCCTTGGGCCGCCGTCCCCGACGCCTTGGCCGACACATGGAACAACACCGCGATGACGGTCGACATCGTGCGCAAGATGCTCACCCTCGCCGTGTCGCACCGCAACATCTCAGGCCCGATCACCATTGCCGATGTGGCGGGAGACTTCGCCCGCGCTGGATGGGAGCACTATCTTGGCCTCTTGGCGCTGCTCTCCATCAGCCTCGGCATCATCAACCTGTTGCCCATTCCGGTGCTCGACGGCGGCCAGATCGTGTTCTGCGCCGCAGAGATCGTGCGTCGGCGACCGGTGTCGGCACGGGTGCAAGCGCTTGGCAATCAGGTTGGCATTGGCCTTGTGGTGTGCCTCATGCTGCTCGCGTTCTACAACGACATCACCCGGTACATCACGGGCTAAAAGGGACGACAGATGAACCCACGCCGAATTCTCGCCGCCGCCTTGCTCACGTGCCTCGCCGCCTCGGCGGCGGCCCAGGAGTCGTTCCGGGTTGCCGACATCCGCTTGCAGGGACTGCAGCGGGTCTCCTCCGGCACGGTGTTCAACCTCTTGCCGGTGAATGTCGGCGACGACATCGATGGCTTCACGCTGCGGCAACTCACCCGTTCGCTGTTCGAGTCCGGCTATTTCGACGACATCCAGATGTTGCGCGATGGCGAAGTGCTGGTCGTTAAGTTCCAGGAGCGCCCGGCCATCGAGTCGATCGAGCTCGAAGGCAACAAGGCCATCAAGAGCGAAGACCTGCTCAAGGGTCTCGCCGAGCAGGGGTTGCGCGAGGGCGAGATATTCAAGCAGGCGACCCTCGAGCTCGTGGGCATTGGCCTGCGCCAGCAGTACATCGCCCAGGGGCGCTACGACGCCGGTATCGAAACGGACGTAAAGGAACTGCCGCGCAACAGGGTGGGGATCAAGATCGAGATCGACGAGGGCAAGAGCTCGGGCGTGCGCCACATCAACATCGTCGGGGTGACTCAGTTCGAGCAGTCGGAGTTGCTCGAGGCGCTCGAACTCAAGCACCCGACCTGGTTCTCCTTCATCGGCGGCAAGGACCGCTACTCACGCGAGAAGCTCCAGGGCGACATGGAGAAGCTGGAGTCGTGGTATCAGGACCGTGGCTTCGTCGAGTTCCGCCCCCTATCGACGCAGGTGAGCGTGGCACCGGACAAGCGCTCCGTGTACGTCACCATCAACGTCAAGGAAGGCGACCGCTTCACCGTCGGCGACGTGAGCCTTATTGGCGAACTGTCCGACGTCAAGCCGGAACAGGTGGAGAGCATGTTCCTAGTGCGCGAAGGGCAACAGTTTTCCCGCGCCCTCGTCACCGCCACCGAAGAGCGCATCGGCGCCGCCTTCGGCAACGCCGGCTACACGTTCGCGAGCGCGAGCGGCGTGCCGGAGGTGAAGGAGGGCGGCATCGTGGATGTGAAGTTCATCGTCGACGCCGGCAAGCGCGCGTACGTCCGCCGCATCACCTTTGCCGGCAACGCCATGACCGAAGACCACGTGCTCCGGCGCGAGCTTCGACAGATGGAGGGTGGCTGGGCCTCGACGCAGATGATTGACCTGTCCAAGGTGCGCCTCGACCGCCTTGGCTTCTTCGAGAACGTCAATGTCGAGACGCCGGCGGTGCCCGGCACGGACGATCAAGTCGATGTGGACTTCACCGTCGAGGAAATCCCTACCGGCAGCATTTCCGCCACTCTCGGCTACGCCGAATACTCTGGCCTCATCATCGGCGGCAGCTACATGCAGGAGAATGTCGGTGGCAGCGGCAACAGCGTTGGCGTCTCGGTGAGCTTCAGCGACTACCAGAAAGCCGCCAACTTCAGCTACCGCGACCCCTACTACACCATGGACGGCATCAGTCGCGGCTTCAACATCTTTGCCCGCGAGACCGACTACCACGCCCGCAACATCGCCCGCTACGCTACCGATGCCGTGGGGGCGGGCGTGAACTTCGGCTTCCCCATCGGCGAAACGCGGCGCCTTGCCATCGGCGCGAGAGCGGAATACACGCACATTCGCGAAGGCCGATTCGCCGCCGGCGAAATCTCGGAGTTCATCCAGGCGGAGGGTGACACGTTCGTCAACTACAAGCTCGAAGGCACCTGGAGCCGCACCACGCTCAACCGGCTGATGTTCCCGAGCCGCGGCACGGCACAGCGGTTGATCGCGGAACTCGCGGTTCCCGGCAGCGACCTCGAGTTCTACCGCGTCACCTACAACGGCCAAGCGTATATCCCGCTCTTCAACCCGCTGACGCTGCACCTGCGCACGCAACTCGGCTACGGCAACACCTTCGGCGACTCCAACACGTACCCCTTCTACGAGCATTACTACGCCGGGGGCCACGGCTCCATTCGCGGCTACGAGAACAGCACGCTCGGCCCCCGCACCACGCCGATATCCGGAAGCTTCTTCTACCGCCCGGACGGCGACCCCATCGGCGGCAACATGCTGATCGAGACCTCGGCCGAGCTCATCTTCCCAATGCCCTTCATCGACTCGGGGCTCGCTCGCCCCATGTTCTTCGTCGACGCGGGCAACGTATTCAACAGCAACTGCCCAACGACGAGCGTCAACTGCTTCGATTTCACCCCGGACGAGATTCGCGTCACCACCGGCCTTGCCGTGCAATGGATCACCGGCATGGGGCCGATGACGTTCGCCATGACGCTGCCGCTCAACTCCAAGCCCGGCGACGAGGAAGAGCGCTTTTCCTTCGAGATGGGGCACAACTTCTAGCCCTCTTGCGGCGGCGAAGGCAGCAAGAAAGCAGTAAAATGCCGCGCTTTGCGGCTCTTGCTGGCCTAGCCGGCAACACACACTTGGAGAAACCATGACGAAGAGAATCGCCGCCTTGGCGGCTGTCATGTTGGGGCTGGTCGCGCCGAGCGCCGTAGCCGAGCTCAAGGTGGCCGTGCTCGACACGGCCGGCGCAGTGGCGCAGAGCGAAGAGGCGACAGAGGCCATCGAGGTGATCCGCAAGGATCTCGAGCCGGAGCAGGAACGGCTGCAAGGGCTGCAAGCCGAGATCCAGGCACTGCAGGAACGGGCGCAGAACGAGGCCGACGTGATGAGCGAAGACGAACGCCGCGCCATCGCCCGCGAGATCCAGGACAAGCAGTTCGACCTCGAGGCGGACGCACAGCGACTCCAGAAGTCGCTGCAGGACAAGCAGGAAGACCTGCAGCGCACCATGTTGCCGAAAGTGCGGGCAGTGCTTGACGATCTCATCAAGATCGAGGGGTACGACTTCGTGATGGAGAAGGGCGCATTCCTCTACGTCAATCCCAAGCACGACATCACCGCCAAGGTGACCGAGAAGCTCAACGAGAAGCGCTGATCGTGCGGTCTCTGGCCTCTATCGCCGAGACCCTGAGGCAACGAGTTGGCGGTGAGGTGGTCGTTCGCGGCGACGCCGACATTGCCATTCGGGGAATCGCTCCCATCGATCGCGCGGGCGAGGGCGAGATCACGCACCTCTCGAGCCCGGCCTATCGTCGACATCTTGCCGACACCGGTGCGTCTGCCGTGTTGCTCGGCGAGGGCGATGCCGAGGACTGCCCGTGTGTCGCTGTGGTCGTCGACAATCCGTATCTGGCGTTCGCGGTGGTTTCGCAGCTCTTTGAGCAGAGGCCTGAACTCGAGCCGGGTATCGATCCTCGCGCGGAGGTTCACCCGGAGGCGGACATCCATCCCGATGTGCGCATCGGTGCATTCGCGACCATCGGCGCCGGCGCCGCGTTAGGGGCGGGCGTGCAGATCGGCCAGGGCGCGCTCATAGGCGAACGCTCCATCGTTGGCGTGGGCGGCGACATCAGGCCCCGTGCCACCGTCCACCACGACGTGCGCATTGGCGAGCGCTGCGTTGTCCACAGCGGTGCCGTGATCGGCGCGGACGGTTTCGGCTTCACGCCCCACGCCGACGGTCGCTGGCAGGCCATTGCCCAGCTTGGCGGCGTCGTCATCGGCGACGATGTCAGCATCGGCGCCAACACCGCCATCGACCGCGGCGCCCTGCAGGACACGATCATCGGCAACGGCGTCAAGATCGACAACCTCGTGCAGATCGGCCACAACTGCGAAATTGGCGACCACACGCTCATCTGCGGCTGCGTGGGGATCGTCGGCAGCACCAAGATCGGGCGCCATTGCGTGTTTGCCGGGGGTGCCGGCGTCGGTGGCGCCGCGCCCATCGAGATCTGCGACAACGTGATGGTGAGCGTGGTGACGACCATCACCCAGTCCATCACCGAGCCCGGTGTCTATTCGAGCGGAACCCTCCATAATCTGACCTCGCGCTGGAAGCGCAATGCGATTCGGTTCCAGGACCTCGACGGCCTCGCGCGGCGGGTTTCGCGGCTTGAGAGCCTTCAGCGTGGGGGAGCGCGAGGGGCCTCCCCTCGCGAGAGTGACCTTCAGCGGGAGGGAGCGCGAGAGACCCCTCGCTAGAGCGGGGCACGTCTGACGAAGGATGGACGCCATGCAGATGGACATTGACGCCATACTCGAGTATCTGCCGCACCGCTATCCGTTTCTGCTGGTGGACCGGGTGGACGAGCTGGTGCCGGGCGAGCGCATTGCCGGGCGCAAGAATGTCTCCATCAACGAGCCGTTCTTTGCCGGCCATTTCCCCGGGCACCCCATCATGCCGGGGGTGCTGTTGGTGGAGGCGATGGCGCAGCTTTGCGGGGTTCTCGCTTTCAAGACCCGCGGCAATCGTCCCGACCAGGGATACCTGCACTATCTCGCCGGCCTCAACGACGTGCGCTTCAAGCGCCCCGTGCGGCCGGGTGACACCTTGATGCTGTCCGGCGTCATCACCGGCGCCAGACGGCAAATGATGAAGTTCGATTGCGAAACCAAGGTGGACGGTGAGGTGGCTTGCTCGGCGCGCTTGCTTTGCGTTGAACGCAAGGTGTCGTTGTGATCGACGCCCGCGCGATCATCGATCCCGGTGCGGAACTCGGCGCCAATGTGTCGGTGGGTCCATGGTCCATCATTGGTCCGGACGTGGTGATTGGCGACGACTGCGAGATTGGCCCCCACGTCGTGCTGAAGGGGCCTACACGGATGGGCAGTGGCAATCGCATCTATCAGTTTGCGACCGTGGGAGAGGGTCCTCCCGCCTTCGCCTATCACGGCGAGCCGACGGTGCTCGAAATCGGCGACAACAACACCATCCGGGAGGGCGTCACGATCCATCGCGGGCTTGCCACGGACCGCGGTCGCACGGTCATCGGCAACGACAACCTGCTCATGGCCTATGTTCATGTCGGCCACGACTGCGTGCTTGGCGACCGCATCGTCATGGCCAACAACGCCTCGGCGGCTGGGCACGTGGCCATTGGCGATGAGGCGGTGCTTTCCGGCTACGTCGGCGTGCCGCAGTTTCGCAGCGTCGGCGCCTATTCCTTCATCGGCGCCATGAGCCTCGTGGTGAAGGATGTGCCGGCGTTCGTGTCGGTCAACGGCAATCCGGCCGGCGCCACCGGCCTCAACGTCGAACGCATGCGGCGCATGGGACTGGGCGCCGAAGTGCGCGACGCATTGAAGGACGCCTACAACACGGTGTATCGCCGCGGCCTGCCGGTTGCCAAGGCACTTGAGGAACTGGCCGAAGCCGCAGCCCGCTTCAAGGAAGTCGCCTGCTTCGTCGAGTCGGTCGCAGGGTCCGAGTACGGCATCACCCGCGAGCGGCGGCGCCGAGAGGACTGAGGACGCGCATTCACCCCACCTTCTGTCGCTCGATCTCCTCCTCGACCTCGCGCAGACGGTCCTTGCCGAAATAGAGCTCGTCGCCAACCAGGAAGCTCGGCGAGCCGAAGACGCCGCGCGCCACCGAGCCTTCCGTGTTGGCGATGAGTTCGGCCTTCACGTCCGGGTCCTGAATGCCGGCCAGGATGTCCGCGGCAGGAAGGTCCGACTCGGCCAAGGCCGCGGCGATCACGTCGGCATCGTCCATTTTGCGACCCTCGGCCCACATGTGCCGATACACCGCATCTACATAGCGCTCGAAGAAGCCAGCTCGGCGGGCATACACCGCGCCACGCATGATCTGCAGGGTGTTGACGGGAAAGTGCGGATTGCTGCGATAGGCGGTGATGCCGTGCTGCCTTACGAAACGCTCGGTTTCGAGGCGCTGGTACTCGGGCTTGTTCTTGATGCCCTGCAACGAGACCGCTGGCGAGACATTGCCCGTGGCCTTGAAAACACCGCCCAAGAGCACCGGCACATACTCGAAGGTGACGCCGGCGCGCTCCTCGATGTCGGGGATCACCAGGTGCGACAGGTAGGCATTGGGGCTGCCGAAGTCGAAATGAAACTCGACACAAACGGTCATTCGTCCCTCCAAGGATGTGGCTGAAGGCGCGCATTCTAGGAGCTTGCTGGGGCGTGCGGGTACACTGCCGCGACAAACCGTCCCCGGAGGCAATGTGGCCGACTATCGCGCGCCCACCAAGGACATCTGGTTCGTGCTTGAGGAACTTGTGCCGTGGCGCGAGATCAACGCACTGCCCGGCTGCGAGGAGGCAACGCCGGACCTCGTCCGCGCCGCCTTGCGCGAGGCTGCACGCTTCGCCGAAGAGGTCATTGCGCCCACGAATGCCGTTGGGGACCGAGCCGGTGCGCGAATCGAGGATGGCAGGGTGCACGTTCCGCCGGGTTTTGCCGATGCCTTCGATCAGTTTCGCGACGGTGGCTGGCCGGCGTTGTCGTTCGCCGAGGAGTACGGTGGCCAGGAGTTGCCGGTGCTGCTGGCCATCGCTACCGGCGAGCTTTGGCAGTCGGCAAACCTCGCTTGGTCCAATTGTCCGTTGCTCGCCGAGGGGGCGGTTCGAGCGATCGCCAGTCATGCCTCGGACGAGCTGAAGCGACGCTACCTGCCGAACATGGTGAGCGGGGTCTGGACCGGCACCATGAATCTCACCGAGCCGCAGGCGGGTTCCGACCTTGGCCTGCTGCGCTCCACGGCAACGCCGGAGGGCGATCACTACCGCATTCGCGGGCAGAAGATATTCATCACCTATGGTGATCACGACATGGCGGACAACATCGTCCACCTCGTGCTCGCTCGCCTTCCGGATGCGCCTCCGGGAGTGCGCGGCATTTCGCTGTTCCTCGTGCCGAAGGTGCTGGTCAACGACGACGGCAGTCTGGGCCAGGACAACCGCGTTCGCGCCGTGTCCCTTGAGGGCAAGCTCGGCATCCACGGCAGCCCCACCTGTGTGATGGAATACGACGATGCCGTGGGCTATCTCGTCGGTGGCCCGCATCAGGGTCTGGCCTGCATGTTCACCATGATGAACGACGCCCGCGTGCGGGTGGGATTGCAGGGTCTTTCCATCGCCGAGCGGGCGTATCAGGACGCGGTCGCGTACGCGCGGGAGCGCGTGCAGGGCGCGGCGCCGGGCTCGGAGGGTTCGGTGACCATCATCCACCACCCGGACGTGCGGCGCATGTTGATGGAGATGAAGGCGCAGATCGAGGCCATGCGCGCAGTGGGCTATGTCGGCGCATCGCATCTGGACCGCGCCGCCCGTGCAAGCGGCGACGAACGCGCCTACCACCAGGCTCGCATCGACCTGTTGACCCCCGTCATCAAGGCATGGACCACGGAAACCGGTCAGCAGATCGCCTCCACAGCACTGCAGGTGTTCGGCGGCATGGGGTTTGTCGAGGAAACGGGCGCCGCACAGCACTACCGCGACGCCCGCATCACCACCATCTACGAAGGAACCACCGGCATTCAGGCGATGGACTACGTGGGTCGCAAGGTCCTGCGCGACCGCGGCGCGGCGCTTCGGTTGCTTGTCGACGAGATGCAGGCGATGGAGGAGCAAGTGGCTGCGGAGTTGCCGGACTTGCTGGCGGCTTACCGCGGAGGTGTCGAGCGCCTGGAACAGGGATTGGACTGGCTGCTCGCCCACGCCGGCAACGATCTAGTCAATGCCGGTGCCGCGGCATACAACCTGCTGATGCTCTGTGGGGTGGTGGCTGGTGCCCAGCAAATGCTGCGGGCGGCGCTGGTGGCGAAGACGCGTCTCGCGGCCGGCGATCCGGACCGGTCGTTTCTTGAGGCGAAGCTGACGACGGCGCAGTTCTACGTGGAGCATATCTTGCCGCGCGCCGGCGCCTATCTTGCGGCTGCCACCGCCGGAGGCGAGAGCTTGATGGCACTGCCGGAGGAGGATTTCGAGCCGGCATCTTTGTAGGACGCCCTCGCTATTCGGGCCGGGCGCCCTCGCGCGGGTGATAGCGCTCGCCGTCGTAGCGGTTGAAGAACCGGCCCAAGAGAGGATGATCGATCTGCGTGTGGTCCTCGCTTGGTTCCAAGTGTCGTTCGGCGACGTAGGTGGTGTGGGCGTCGCCGTCCACCAAGACGTGATACCAGGGACGGTCCTTCGGCGGCCGGCTGCGGGCCACCGCGTCGTACCATTCCTCGGACAGCGAGAACACTTCGTCTGCGCCGAACACCACGCCTCGGTACGGGAAGCGGTTGTGTTCGACAATCTGGCCGATGGCGAAGCGCATCGCGTGTGAGGGAGCCCTGAGGTGAAGTACCCACACTATCACGACGAAGTGCTCGAAGCCTTGCAGGCCATTGGACGTCCGAGCTTCGGCCTGCACACGGCGAAGGATCGGCGCTCGAACATGCTCTACGTCGGCATTCGCGTGCCGACGTTGCGCAATCGGGTGCGACAGGGGTTCTCGTTCTTTGCGCTTGACCCCGTGGAGGTTCTCGACGTGTGGGACGACCTCTGGATGCACAGCGAATGGGGCGATGTGCTGTTTGCCGCGGAGGAGTACTACCGACCGATCGTGCGCCGGCGGGTCATGCCGCAAATGTGGCCCGTGATGCAGCGCTGGATCGAGCGGGTGGACAATTGGGCGCATGCGGACGCGCTGAGCTGGACCTACTCGCGCTTGCTGGAAGCCGATCGGGAGTCCGTCCTGCCGGTGCTACAGCGCTGGAATGCCGGCGAAGACCTGTGGCAGAAGCGCATCTCCATCGTCAGCCTCATCCACTACACCGGCAAGAACGCGGTGTTCCTACCGGCCGAAGTGATGTTGCCAATGCTGGACAACTGCATCGAGGACCGCCGGTACTACATGCAGAAGGCCGTGGGCTGGGTGCTGCGGGAGATGTGGCGGGCGTATCCCGACGAGGTGAGCGAGTACGTGCACTCGGTCTTGCCGCGCATCGCGCCGGCAGCCCTCACCCGTGCCATGGAACGCCAGCCGAAGGAGCAACGCAAGCGATTGCGGGCCCTGCGCGAGGCGAGCGCATAGACGAGCCGGGCACCGAGGCCCGTAGGCAACGGTTCTTGTGGCGCTAGTGTGCCGTCCCGCAAGTTCGTGGTACTTCGGGATGCCAAATGCAGGCACTCAACGACCTCTCGGAGGCGAGTCCCAGGCGGCACATCCTCGCTTTCTCCGACATTGTTGCACCAGCCAACGTCCAGCTCGAAGGGTTACGTATTTCTGGGACGCCACGCTAGCAGCCTGTCGGACTTGTGACGAGCGGGCCTTGGAGGGAAGGCATCCTGCCTTCCCTAGCGCCGATGGGCGCTTTCTCATTGCAAGTCTCGTTAGCGCGCCAGAGGGCGCGCAGGGAAGGCAGGATGCCTTCCCTCCGAAGGCCGCATCTACGGCTAGCCGGAGGGTGAGCGGATGCGAGCACGAAGGCCAGCAGTTCGCGCAGCGAACTGCCAACGCGCCCGTCAGGGCGCGCTAGGAGGCTGCGCCGTAGAAAACGGCGCTGGCTCCTAGCCGTAGCTGCGAGCGAATGCGAGCACGAAGGCCAGCAGTTCGCGCAGCGAACTGCCAACGCGCCCGTCAGGGCGCGCTAGCAGGCAGGTTCGACAGCTGGGGTGGCGCCCACTTAAGAAGCTGCCGCCATCGGCTACACTCAGGCGGTCGTACAGGCGAGGGGAGCAGCGATGTCCGAATCAGGCCATGTGGGACAGGCGCCCGTTCCGCCGCCCCGCGACCCTGAAGCAGCCTTTGGCACCAAGACGCCGCCAGGCCTGCTGCCGCGTCCGACGCTGCCCGAAGATGATCCGCCGGGTGCGCACCGCCTTGGGCTGACGCCTGAGGAAGTCGAGCAGTTCCGCGAGTCCGGCTTCCTCGTCAAACGCGGCATGATCGCGCCGCAATTGTTCGCGCCGTTCATCGATCTGTGGTGGCAACAGCCCCCAGCGCAGGCAGCGGGGCTTAAGCCCGACGATCCGTCCACTTGGGTGGCGCCCGGAAAGCACTGGCCGGTGGAGAATCGTTGGGGGCTCGCCCGCAACTGGATGGGGCAGGGCGACTGGCCTTCCCCGGAGCAGGAGCGTCCCGGTGCTACACCGGGCGAGCGGGTTGGCCGCTTGCCCTACAAGCTCACCAAGGACATAAGCAACGACGTCTGGCGCTGGCACGGCATTGGCCACGATCCAGCCTTCGTCAATGCCACCTCGGCGCACCCGAACGTGCTCTATATGGCGGAAGCGCTGCTGGGCGGTCCGGTGAAGCGCCCGCGCCGCAATCGCGGCATCTACTCGATCTTTCCTCGGGACCCGGACGGCCCGGAGTCGAAGCTTGGCCCCCACATGGACCAGAGCATGACCGAACTCATCGTCATCACCTACATCAAGGACGTGGAACCCGGTGGCGGCGGCTATACCTTCTACCCGACCTCGCCGCAGCGGCTTTACCCCACCTCCGAACAGGCCTACAACTGGGTGGCGACCGACGCATCCAAGCAGGCCATGGACCAAATCAAGACCGACGTGCAGCCGCTCGAGTTCGCCGGCAAGGCGGGTGACGTGTTGTTCTGCCACGGCTGGATGGTGCACTCCGCCGGCATTCACGAGTCGGGCTGCGTGCGCATGGCCGCAGTGCAGGACTTCAACCGCGTTCGCCGCCGCAGCCACATGCGCTGGACCGCGGCCGGCAAGAACGGCGGCCCCCGGATCAACTGCACCATGGACGGCACCTTCATCATCCCGGGGGACACCGACGACGACCCCGCCGACGGCAATCGCGAAGTCACGAACCAGTGGATCATGGATTCCAACGAGTTCGTGCTGGAACGGCGGGCGCCCTTCGCCGATATCTTCCACGAGTGGAATCTGGGTCAACGACCAGTGCAAGGCAACGTGGTCTCCGAACCACCGTGGTGGGAGAAGTACGGCCTGCCGTTGCTGCCCGCGGCCCCGGTTCCCCGAGGTGGTGGCGGTATGCCAGCCGTTCCGCTGTCGAGCATCGCCCATCACGAGGGGGACGGCATCTGGCGCGTCACCTCCCACGCCAACGACTGGATGGAGCGCTAATCACCTTGGCCTTCGTCGTGAGCGCAAGCGAAGCAAGGACGCCGGAGCTTCGCATGGTGAACTATCGATGCACCCGCAACGGGCGCGCCTAGCCAGTCATCGACGTTCGCCGGGCGATGCGACTAGGGTGCGTGAGGAGCGCGGGCTGAGATGGTGATCGTGGTGGTCAAATGGTCGATCGAGCCGGACAGGATTGAGGATTTCCACGAATTCTGGACTCAGGAGGCGCAGGTTCAGGACCGCCTGGGGCTGGTCGCGGAGTTCCTGAGCGAGGTGGGGGCCAAGGACGACTATCCCTACATCACCTGGACGCTCGAGGATCAGGCTGCGGCGTCGGGTCACTTGTACGTAAACGTCGGCATCTGGACGGACCCGGACGCCTTCCGGGACCAGATCGCGAGGTATTTCAACGACGATGGCCCGATCCGGGAGTTCGAGGCCGCGCGGCGGACCAGGGCGGTGCTGCTGCCCAAGTGGTGGCGAATCGGCGATGCCACACTGCCGGCGGCTGACAGCAGCGGAGTGCTGTAAGGCCCGGCGGTTGCGTTTCCGATCCACGAAGCGTGTCGCCGCAAGCGCCCGCCTTTGTTCAGTGGGGTAGGCGCGCGGAGAAGCCCGATGGGGTTGCCGAGGGAGGCTCGTCAGCAGCCGAGCTTGTCGGCGAAGTCTCGGTAGTCCTCGGCGACGATCTCAAAACTCGAGGTCTCGCCGCGGCTGCCCATTTCGAGGAGTTTGGGCTTGACGTAGCCGGCCTTGAGACCCGCCCTTTGCGCGGCGAGAAGGTCTGGCGGATGCACCGCGACCATCATCGACTCGTGGGGTTCGGCGCCCAGGAGGCGCACGCCTTTCTGGTATGCCTCCGCTTCCGGCTTGTACACACCGAGCATTTCGCAGGAGAGATAGGCGTCCCAGTCGATGCCGGCGTGGCGGGAACTGTCCACCACGATTGACAGCGACAACACCGTGAGGATGGAGACGATGTAGCGTTCGCGCAGTCGCTTGAGCGACTCCGGAAAGTCCTCCCACACGCCCATGCGGTGCCAGGCGCGGTTGAGGGAATCGCGGTCTTCGGCCGAGAGTTGGAGCGCCGGATACTGCTCGGCGAGCTCGTCGAGCACGGCGCGGTGCAGGGAGTCGGCGTTCTGCCACGGACGGGTGCCGGCACGCACCTCGCCGAGTTGCTCGAACATCCGCCGTCGCCAGGTGAAGCAGAACGCCTCGTCGTCGACTTCCACGCCACGCTCCTCGGCCAGGGCACTCACCGCGGCACGGGTGGCCGTCTGCCAGTCGAACACGCTGCCCCCGACGTCGAAGACGAGCACCTTGATCCCATCCATAGCTGTCCCTCTACCGCTCTCTCAATTGGCCTGATCGGCCACGCTCTTGGCCCACTTGTAATCCGCCTTGCCGTTGGGGCTGCGGAAGATCTCATCCAGAAACAGAAACGCCTTCGGCAGCTTGTAGCGTGCGATATGGCGCTCGCACTCTTCAAGCAGTTCCTCCCGCGAAGCGTCCGCCCCGGCGCGGAACTGGACGATGGCCACCACTTCGCTGCCCCAGCGTTCCGAAGGCCGCCCCGCCACCACCGCGTCATACACCGCCGGATGGTGCTTGATGGCCTGCTCCACCTCCTCGGCGAAGATCTTCTCCCCACCGGAGTTGATCGTCACGGATTCGCGTCCGTGTAGTTCCAGCGTCTCGTCCGGCAGCAGGCGAACCTTGTCTCCCGGTACCGAATAGCGCACGCCATCCACGGTGGGGAAGGTCTCGCGGGTCTTGTTCTCGTCGCCGAGATAGCCGAGCGGGATGTTGCCCGTGCGCGCCCACCAGCCGAGCCCTTCGTGGCCTGGTTCGAGAATGCGCGACAGGTCGTCGCTCAGCACCGCATTGTGCGCCGAGAGCTTGAAGCGCCCGCTCGCCGCGCCACTTGCGGCATTGCTCACATGCGAGGCTTGACCGCCGGTTTCGGACGAGCCGGCAGTGTCGATGATGTTGATGTGGGGCAGCAGTTCGAGCAACTCGGCCTTCAGCTTCGCCGTCATGATGGCGCCGCCGGTGAGGAGGTTCTTGAGGCTTGGGCAGGTTGCGCCGCTGGCACGCAGGGCATCCGCCAAGGGCCGCCCGAAGGCATCGCCGACGATGAGCAGGTTGTTCACCCGCTCGCGCTCGATGATCTCGACCGCACCAGGCGCATCGAAGCGCTTCACCTCGTCCTGAATCACCACCGTGCCGCCGGTGTTGAACGCCTGGAAGGCGGTCCAATGGCCGGCGCCGTGCATGAAGGGTGGCGCCGGCATGTGGCGGCGGTCACCGTTCAGTGCTCGGTCCCGGTAGTCGGCGAGCGACTGCATCACCTTGCCGCTGCCTCGGCGTCCCCCCAGCGAGGCGATGAGGATGTCCGACTGCTTCCAAAGCACGCCCTTCGGCATGCCCGTGGTACCGCCCGTGTAGATGATGTAGAGGTCGTCTGGCGGCAGTTCGATGTTCGGCGGCGAAGGATCGGAGGCGGCCAGCGCCTCCTCGAAATCGAGTGCACCATCCACCAGCGGGCGGTCGTCGTCGCGCACTTGCAGCAGAAGCTCAAGGGACGGCACTTGGCCCTGGATGCTCTCCACGTGCTCCGCCAGCGAGCTGTGGAAGATCAACGCCTTGGTGGAGGCATTGTTGAGCAGATACAGCAGCTCCTCGTCCACGTAGCGGTAGTTGACGTTGAACGGCGCAAGCCGCGCCTTGAAGGCGCCAAGCATGCCTTCCAGATATTCGTTGCCGTTGTAGAGATACAGGCCCAGGTGGTCCTGCCCCGACTCGAAGTCCTCGAGTGAGCCGCGACCCGTGTGGCAGCCGTAGCCCTGCCTTGCAAGAAGGTGCGCCAGACGGTTCGTGCGCTCCTGAAGCTGGCGATAGGTCAGGCGCCGGTCGCGGAAGACGATGGCGTCGCGGTCGGCAACGGCGTCGGCAATGGTGTCGAATACGGTGGCCAGATTGAAGTGCACGCAAGCTCCCCTCGTGAAACCCTCTCCTGCGCCGGAAGTCCGTCGGCTGGCAGCCGCCATGCTTGCACTGCAGCCGCAGGGCGCCGGCGAACCAGGACCCAAGGATCTCGACGCGAATTCGGGCGAAGGCGAAACCTACCACGATTCCCCGTGCCGTCATGACCCGTACTGGCGCGGCGGGCTATGATTGTGCCGGATCGCGAGCCCGGAACGCCGCCAAGATGACCGCCGCTGACCTCTCGTTCGAAGCCCTGAAGGCCAAGCAACGTCACCTGCGCGGGGGCTTTCCACCGGGCCTAGGCCTGCGCGTCCATCGCGCCATCAGCTGGATTCAAGGAGCAGAGCAGGCTGCCGGCCGGGAGGATGCCGACAGCGCCTTCGTCTGCTACTGGATCGCCTTCAACGCCGCCTATGCCCAAGGTCGAGACCTGCACGGACGATTCCAAGAGACCGAGTTCCGGCAGTGGTACTTCGACATGATCTTCGGCGTGGACGACAGGCGCATCATCTACGAAGCCATCTGGCAGCGCTTCTCCGGCGCCTTGCATCCGTTCCTCAGCAACCACTTCGTGTTCGAGCCGTTTTGGCGCCACCATCACGGGGAGGAGGAGTTCGACGACTGGCGAGAGCGGTTTCGCGCCGACCAACGCTACGTCAACGACGCGCTAAGTCGGCAGGATACGCCGCGAATCCTCGCCGTCCTGTTCCGGCGCCTCTACATCCTGCGCAATCAGCTCGTCCACGGCGGCGCAACTTGGCAGAGCGGCGTCAACCGGCAGCAAGTGGAGGGCGGTAGGGAAATCATGGCCTGCCTCGTGCCTCATTTCGTCAACCTGATGATGGATCACCCGAACGAGCCTTGGGGCGTGCCTCCCTACCCGCCGGTTGACGGCTAGGCGCGGAAGGAGTTCGTGCGCGTCGATATAGCCCCACGGCCCGGCGTCTCACTCGGGGGTGGGAACCTGCATGGAACAAAATCTGCCTATAGGTTGATAAACCGAGGATGTCGCTTAAAGCCGAGTCCATACCAACGTGCCGGCCGGACGGCGCAGTGTGAAGCGTCTCGGAGCGATGCCCCATCACGCTCCTCCCGCCGAAGGCGAAGCAACCAAGGGCCGAAGCTGCAACCAGCCCTCTCCCCGCGAGACGGGCCCCGTAGAGACGGCGAGGACGGCCGCCCTGTTTCCTGCTGTCCCCAGCGGGTTGGGAAACTTCCATTACGATGGTGTCTGGCACGCGAGGGTGAGGCATGGGAAGAAGAACGCCGTCCAAAACGAGGCGCAGCGGCGCCAGCCGGCAGTCGCCAGTGAAAAGGCGCGATCTTGGGTGGCAGCCGCAACCCCTCTCCCGTTACGGTGGCACGGATCTACGGGTATCCACGCTTCATCGTGACTCCCCAAGGATGCAGCTTGGTGGCCTCATCGAGCGGATCGCTGCGACGCGCGGCACCGGCATTGCGGTGCTTCGTGCAAACGAACTTGTGATCCGTGGTCCAGACGGCAACACCCGCCGCATCGCCCCGAACCGCCAGCTCGTTTACACCCACGACACCGCCAAGCGTTCGAGCGAAACCGTCGTAATCGACGATGGTGAACTTCCAGACGTGGTGCTCGACGTAGATGACACCGCGGTTGCGCTACGCCGCAGGCTCTCTCTCTACGAGAAGTGGGGATTCCCTGAAGTGTGGGTGGTGGTGCCGGACCGGCTTGCGCCCAGCGGGCGCGCAAATGTCTCGCGCGTTGCCATCCACCTGCGCACGCGCCTAGGCTTTGTGCGAGCACCCAGGAGTGCAGCGTTGACAAGCTGGAGCGCGGAGGAAATCCGAACGGCGCTCAACGAGCCGCAAGGGTTCATGTCTGACGGAACGATTGCGACCTTGCGCCGCGTCGGACGCTTGATGCGCGCGGACGCGGACATGGGCCCGGACGACGATCCAATCCGGCCGGCAGAGCGGAGCGAGCTTCGCGCCGAGCCGACGATGGAAGATCGTATCGACGCACTCGACGAGATGTTCGACTTGCGTGGCTTGGCGGTGTCACCATCGTTCACCGTCCGAGTGGCCGCCTTGCAGCGGCCCTTGCCGAATCTCCTCCGCGCAGCATACGAGTGCCGCGACGAGGACGACTTCCTCGAACGCATCGGCGTGGTGCGCGAGATCCCGTTGGTACTTTGACGCCCGAGTCATTGGTTCAACCCGCAACAGGTTAATCCCCCTTAAAAGGACGACGTTACTCGGTGCCGAACTCGGGCGTGCCCAGCGGTGTGTGTGAGCGGTTGACCTACCGCTAGATCCGAGGCACGGGCGCATGTCTCACAGGCGCTTGCGCGCTTGTCTGCATCATGCGATGGCTCCGAATCCGTCATGCTTTTTGCGGCGCGCAGCGGCGGAAAAAAGGCGATGGCGACCAACCACGACCAGAACTTCAAGAACCTCATCCTGGACTACCCGCGCGATGCACTGGCGTTGTTTGCGCCCGAGGAGGCCCCGGCACCCGAGGAGCGCTCAAATCGTGCCTGTGCGACAGGAGCAGTTGCAGGACAGGCTGGGAACGAAGTGGCGGGAACTCGATGTGCCGCTGTTGGTGGAATGGCCAGACGGCGAGCGCAGGTCCGTAGCGTTCGTGGTAGAGGAGGAGACGGGTGCTGGCCGATTCCCCCCGCCGGCTGGCGCGCTACTGCCTCGACCTTGCCGATCTCAACGAGACGGATCGCGTCGTACCGGTGGTGGTGTTCCTGCGTTCCTCGCAACCGCCACCCGCGTCGCTGACGCTGGGCACGGAACATCGGCGGTACCTCACATTCCAATGGGTGGCGTGCCGATTGGACCAACTCCCGGCAGATGATTGGCGGGACACCGACAACGTCGTGGCGCGGGTGAACCTGCCGAACATGCGCGTACCAGCCGGCGGACGGGTCGCCGTGTACGCGGATGCGACGCGAGGGCTGCTGGCACTATACCTGGAGTTCATCGACTTGTACGCTGAATTCCAGCCGTCGGTCTTCGTCCGACTCAAACTGACGGACAATGAACGACGGGAATTCGAGCGAATGTACCCGGAGGAGAGCAAGGCTATGGCCGGAGGTTTCCAGCGAGCCCGGGACGAGGGCATGCAGCAGGGCATCGAGCGGGGCATTGAGCAGGGCATCGAGCAAGGCCGTGTCGAGGGGGAGCGGGCCGTTGTCGAGCGGCAGTTGCTGCGTCGCTTTGGTGAGCTTCCGAGGTCAGCGTCAGAGCGCCTGGTTGGTGCGTCGATGGCTGATTTGGAGAGATGGGCCGATAGAGTGCTGGAGGCCAACTCGCTCGACGAAGTACTCGGTCCGCGTTAGCGCCGGGCACGGTGGGGTCCCGCAAACCACCTCGTCGTTCCCTTGTCGTGGGCTACTCTTGGGCGTACCGCCAAACCGTCTCCGGCTGCTCTGCCTCCTCGTCCACCGTCCATAGCGGCAATGCGATTCCGCCGCCCATGTCCTTGAAGACGATGCGGACTCGGGTGCCGATGCCCACCGTGTTGACGAGGTCCTCGCCGGCCATCTCGCCGTCCGCGTCCACCAGGTTGCCGTTGATGCGCAGGGCTTCGTGTTCCGTCGGCTGGCCGAGTTGCTCGTCCAAGTCCACCAGCAGGATGTGGTAAGGCACGTGCGCGCGGAAAACCGGGTCGATGGCTTGATGGACTTCGGTGTAGGAGTGCACCGTGCCCTTGCCGGACACGGGCTCCCAGTCGTACTCGCCGTGCGCGCAGAACGGGCAAGCGGTAGTGGTGGGGTAGCGCATGAGGCCGCAGGCTCGGCAGCGTTGCAGGTGCAGCGTGCCGGTCGCGCAGTGGCTGTAGAACTCCTGGTTGGCCGTGTCCAGGTCGTTGATGACCACATCGCGGCCCATGTATTCGCCTTCGAGTGGCATGGCTCTAATCCCCCCTTTGCATCACGAGGGCGCTGCCGGTGTTTGGCGTTGCCCAGCCTAGATTCGCGGTTAGCTCGACGTCCTTCACCTGACGGCAGCCGCCTTCGGAATGGTCGTGGGTGTGCTGGCGCTTGCCGTCGGGGCCGATGGGGCAACTGTCGTCGATGTCGTGGCGCAGTTGGCGCACGTTCTCGATCACCATGGCGATGCCGTGGGTGTAGCCCTCGCAGAGGTGGCCGCCGCTGGTGTTGTTGGGGCGCTTGTTGCCGAGGCGCATGATGCCGGAACTCACGTAGTCTCCCCCTTCGCCCTTCTTGCAGAAACCGTAGTCTTCGAGCTGCAGCATGGTGGTGAAGGTGAAGGCGTCGTAGGAGCCGGTCACCTGAATGTCCTCCGGGCCGACGCCGGCGTTGCTCCACAGAATGTTGCGGGCGTAATGGCCGGCCACCGTTGAGATAGGGCCATGCTGGTAGTGGTTGTCCATGCGCGGCTTCGAGCAGCGCCCGACTACGGCAAGGATCTTGGCTGGCGTGTGGCGCAGGTCCTTGGCGCGCTCCATCGACGTGACGATGATGCAGTTGGCGTTGTCGGTCTCGACGCAACAGTCGAGCAGATGCAGTGGCTTGCAGATCATGCGGCTCGAGAGCACGTCGTCCACGGTGACGCGGTTCTTGTAGTACGCCTTGGGGTTGTTGGAGGCGTGCTCGGAGTGGATCACCTTCACGTGCGCCACCTGCTCTGGGGTGGTGCCGTAGTCGTACATGTGACGCATGAAGCTGTGGGCAAAGTTTTGGCCGGCGCTGGCCTGGCCATAGACGCGCCCGAACAGGGCATCGCCGGAGAGCGCGGAACGACCGCTCGAGCGCCCCGTGCCACCGATGCGAAACTCGGAATAGCCGTTCATGGCGCGGAAGATGGCGACGGTATTGCATAGGCCCGCCTCGATGACGCCCATGGCGATGCCGACCAGGGCTTCGGTGGAGGAGCCGCCGCCCTGGCAATCCATGTAGAAGTTGAGCCTCATGCCGAGGTCGCCGGCGACGACCGTGGACGGAATGGAATCGTTGCCGCTGTAGGACAGCATGCCGTCGATGTCATCGAAGGTGAGCCCGGCATCTTCGACCGCCGCGCGGACGGCTCTGGTGCCGAGGGCACGGGTGGTCATGCCGGAGCCGCGGGTGTATGCCGTCTCGCCGATGCCGACGATGGCGTACTTGCCGCGCAGATTCCGGTCGGTGGTGGCGTCGATGTCGCGCAAATGCATCCCTCCTGGAAAGGCGCGGCGACCATACCACGGCGGCTGGATTACAGTGGCGCCATCAGGGCAAGGGGGTTCAGGGAATGGTGCAAGGGACGAAGGCCGAGCAGGTCGGCGAGTTCGGATCGCTTGCGTGGTGCATGGCGTGTGCGGAAGCCGGCATGCAGATGCTGCGTGAGGCGGAGTTGCCCGCGGACATGGCGTGGGGGTTCAGCGAGATCTACACCTCGCCGCCGGCGCGGCTATTGCCGGCGGGGCGCGAGTTGTCCGCCTATTACTTCATGGTGAAAGACGGCGAGGTGCGTGGCGGCGACGGCGCTCCGGAGTCGTGTCGCGCACTGCCGGGATTTCATGTGCGGCTGCCGTGGGCGGCCATCTGCAACCAGTCGGCTTCGCAGTACGGCCGTGCCGGTCAGCGCCAGCGTTCGGCAGAGGAGCAGGTCATGTACCGCGAGATGGAGGAGTATGTCGGGCGACCGAACCCCCTGGGTCTCGGCGGCGGCCCAGAGCGCGTTTGGCCGCCGGCGATTGCGGCGGCATTGAGCCGGGGTTCCGAGGAAGGCGGCGGACTGCACAACATCGCGGCGCGGATGCAAACGCCGTCGCCGGAGTTCCAAGACCTGCCGACCACGGAGCTAGGCGTGCCGATCTTCTCCGCCATGACGGAGGAGCAGAAGGAGGGCTTCCTTGCGCTCTGTGGAGTGCGCTAAATAGTGTAATTCTACACAGTATTGGATATGCTCGGCGCATGAAGACGCCGACGTGGCCGCGCGTGGTGGCGCACGCCGACATGGATGCGTTCTACGCCGCGGTGGAGCAACTCGACGACCCTTCCTTGCGGGGGCGCCCCGTGCTTGTGGGGCCGCGCAGTTGGCGGGGCGTGGTGCTCACGGCGAGTTACGAGGCGCGGCCCTATGGAGTGGGCAGCGCCATGCCGGTGGCCGAGGCGCGGAGGCGTTGCCCTCACGCCGTGATGGTGGCGCCTCGGTTCTATCGCTACGAGGAGATTTCCCGGCAGGTCATGGAGGTGTTCGCCGATTTCTCGCCGGTGGTGGAGCCAATTTCGCTTGACGAGGCGTTTCTTGACATGTCTGGTGCCGAGCGCCTGTTTGGACCCCCGCAGGCCATGGCGAGGCGCATCAAGGAAGCAGTTCGCGAGGCAACGGGCCTTGCCGTGTCGGTGGGTGTGTCCGCGACCAAATACGTTGCCAAGGTTGCGAGCGCCTGCGGCAAGCCGGATGGCCTGCTGGTGGTGCCGCCACAGGCGGCGCGGCGCTGGCTCGCACCGCTGCCCGTGTCGCGACTTTGGGGCGCAGGAAGCAAGACCGTGCCGCGGCTTGAGGCCTTGGGCTATCACACCATTGGCGACATTGCCGCGGCCGATCCGGCTTTGCTTGCGCAACAGCTTGGTTCCGCTGGCGCGCATTTCCACGAACTTGCACATGCCCGCGACCCGCGCCGAGTCGATCACCGTCGCCGTGCCGCCAGCGTCGGTTCTGACCGCACTCTCAGCCACGACGTGTCTGCACGACACGACATTGAGATGCATCTGCGTCGCGCGGCAGACCGGGTTGCGCGCCGGGTCCGGGCGAAGAACCACGTCTCGCGCGGGATTCGCGTACGTCTGAAGACGAATCGGTTTGAGCTCCTTACGCGACAGTGTCGCCTACCCCGACCGGGCGACACGTCGGCGGAGTATTTCGCTGCGGCGAGAAACCTGCTCGATGAGTTTGACCACCCGGGGCCGTTCCGTCTGGTGGGCCTTGCCGCGTACGACCTTGAATGGAGGCGCTATCCTCGGCAACTGGACCTCTTCGAGGACGGTGCCGCGCGGCGGCTGGAGACGACTATCGACGGCCTGATCGATCGCTTTGGCGCTGGCGTTGTGCAACGCGCATGCGACGTTGGCAATGCGCCGGGCAAGGCCGCAGAGGTATCGAGCGGCGGTGTCAATCTCGACCGGCTGCGCGCGGGACCATTGGTTGCTTCGCCTGCCGACGCACTTGCAGAGCGCGACAGGAGCTTGCCGTGAGCCTGCCCGTGAACGTGCGTAAGGCTGCGTCAGGACCCGCGCCTCGGCTGTCTGGCGGACGGCGCCCGCCATGAGCCTGCTCAACCGCAACCTCGCCATGCTCATGGGCGCCCAGCTTGTCGGCGTTAGCGGCACCGTGGCGATGGTGACGCTCGGGGGGATCGTCGGCCAGCGGCTCGCACCCACACCGGCGCTCGCAACCCTGCCATTGTCGGTGCACATCGTTGGCACAGCCGCGACCACCGTCGGCGCCGCCTGGTTGATGTCGCGCATTGGGCGACCGCGGGGGTTCGCCGTCGGTGCGCTGATCGGTTCCCTTGGCTATCTGCTGGCGATGGCGGCGACGGGATTCGCGAGCTTCAGCCTTTTCTGCGTGGCGGTTGCGCTCGTGGGCGCGGCGAATGCGTTTGCGCTGCAGTATCGCTTCGCGGCGATGGAAAACGCGCCGGAAGGGCGGGAGAGTCAGGCCATTTCCTTGGTGTTGGTGGGGTCCCTCGGCGGTGCCATCGTTGGGCCGGCACTGGCCGCTCAGGGCGAAAACTGGATCGAAGGCATTCCCTTCGGCGGCGCGTTCCTCGTGGTGGCAGCGAGCTATGTCGTGGTGGCTGGGGTGCTGCGGCGCCTTTCCTCGCGTGACGTGGCAGACGACGAAGCGGCCCAGGCTCCGCGCCCGCTAACGGTCGTGGTGCGCCAGCCACTGTTCCTCGTCGCCGTGCTCGGCGGCGTTGCCGGATTCGGCGTGATGACGTTCGTGATGACCGCTGCCCCGCTCAGCATGCATGTGGTGGACGGGCACTCGATGACTGCCACGGCCGCGGTGATACAGGCGCATGTGCTGGCCATGTACCTGCCCTCGCTGGTTACCGGCTACCTCATTGTCCGGCTCGGCATCGGGCGGATCATGACGATTGGCGCCTTGGTACTCGCGCTCACGTTGGTCGCCGGGTTCCTCGGCCGCGAGGTCATGCACTACGGGGCGGCCATGATCGCCCTCGGCGTCGGCTGGAACTTTCTGTACATCGGAGGCACGGCGCTGCTCGGTCATTCGCACCGCCCGTCGGAGCGCTTCCGCGCCCAGGCAGTCAATGAGTTCAGCGTGTTCGGAGTCTCCGCCTGCGGGTCGTTGGGCGCCGGCGCGGTGATGCACTTCGCCGGTTGGAACGGCGTGCTGCTGGCCGCGGCCCTGCCGATCGCCGTGGCCCTCGCAACCCTCGCGGCCGTGCGCCCAGGGCGACGCCTGGCCAGCGCCTGAAGCTGCCTCGTGAGGTCTCGGCCTCGCGCTCCCGACAAGCCCGTCGCCTTATACTCGCCGCCATACAAGCTTGGAGCCGCGGCCATGCGCCCGTGTCGTCTTGGGTTCGTCTTCGTCCTCGTTTTGAGCGGCTCCGCCTGGGGCGGTTCCGTGGACAACTTCATGCTGCTGGACCACCGTGGCGAGGCGCACGAGCTGCACTACCACTCGGATGCAGAGGCGGTGGTTCTGGTGGTGCAGGGCAACGGCTGTCCGGTGGTGCGGAACGCCTTGCTGGACCTCGAAAAGGTGCGCGAACGCTATGCCGGCGAAGGCGTCGTGTTCCTGATGGTCAACTCCAATCTCCAAGACACCCGCGAGTCGGTGCGCGCCGAAGCCGAGGAGTGGGGCATCGACCTGCCCATCCTCATCGACGAAACGCAGCTTGTCGGCGAGGGATTGGGTCTCACCCGCACCGCCGAGGCGCTGGTGATCGACCCCGATGGCTGGGAACTCATCTATCGCGGCCCGATCAACAACCGCCTGAGCTATGAGCGCCAGCGTGCCGAGGCGAAGGAGCACTATCTGGCGGATGCCATCGATGCGCTGCTGGCCGGTACGGAACCGCACGTGGCGCGGCAAGACGCCGTCGGCTGCCTCATCAACTTCCCCGAACGGGACAATCCGGCGCACGAGCAGATCTCCTACGTTGACACCATCGTCCCCATCCTTGAGCAGAACTGCGTGGGGTGCCATCGTCCGGAGGGCATCGGGCCATGGGCGATGACCAGCTACGAGATGGTGCGAGGGTTCGCGCCGATGATGCGGGAGGTGCTGCGCACGAAGAGGATGCCGCCTTGGCACGCGGACCCGCATGTGGGCGAATGGCTGGACGATGCCAGCATTTCGATCGAGGAGCGAACCACGCTGGTGCACTGGATCGAAGCCGGTGCTCCTCGGGGCGAGGGCGAGGATCCGCTGCCCGGCATCGCCGTCGCACCGGCTTCGGAGTGGCCGCTCGGCGAGCCTGACCTCGTGGTCGAACTGCCCCCCTACGAGGTCCCCGCCAGCGGTGTTGTCGACTACCAGTTCCCCACGGTGCCGAACCCCTTGGACCATGACGTGTGGGTGCGGGCGATGGATGTACTGCCCGGCAGCACAGAGGTGGTTCACCACGTTCTGGTGGGCCTAATCGACGGCGCCTCCGACCGGAGTCGCAATGTGTTTGATGATTATCTCGGGGGCTATGCACCCGGCGTTCGTCCTGTTGAATTGCCGGAAGGCACGGGAATGCTCCTGCCCAAGGACGACCGCTTCGTCGCCCAGTTGCATTACACGCCGTATGGCAAGGCGGTGACCGATGTGACGCGCATCGGCTTCTATCTGCACGACGAACAGCCGGACACCTTCTTCCGCCAAGGCGTGGTGATGAACCCCACCATCGCCATTCCGCCAAACGCCAAGCGGCACGAGCAGCGTGCCTATCAGGAGTTTCCGGCCGATGCGCTGCTCTACGACGTGCTGCCCCATTCGCACTATCGCGGCCACAGCTCGACGTTCTCCCTTGTCTATCCAGACGGGCGCGAGGAACTGCTGCTGAATGTGCCGAACTACGACTTCAACTGGCAGCGTGGCTACGCCTTCGTAGAGCCGAAACCGGTGCCCGCCGGTTCGCGCCTGGTGCACACGACGGTGTATGACAATTCGGCGCAGAACCTCGGCAATCCGGACCCGTCGAAGCTCGTGCGCTGGGGGCTGCAATCCTGGGACGAGATGCTTTATGGCGCGTTCTCGTTCGTGTGGGTGGATGAGACCACCGATCGTCCCATCCACGACGGCCGCCTCATCGACGCCTACCAGACCATCGGCTATCTGGACCGAGACATGGATGGCCGCGCCGAATGGGACGAGCTGCCGGCGCCCTTGAAGCGGCGCATGGCCAAGGACTTCGAGCACGGGGACGCCGATGGTGACCGCGCCCTGACGGCGCCGGAACTGCACGCCGCGCGAGAGGCTCGCCGGCAAGCCGCGGACGGTAACGACGTGGCTGCGGCCGGCGGCGACTAGCGGCGTCAGTCGGATACACAGCACGGCCGGCAAGTAGGGATTGAGCCGTGCGTCGCGCCGCCGCCTTCGCCCCGCCGCTGCGCGACATCGTGCTGGTAGGGGGCGGTCATGCTCACGTGCAGGTGGTGAAGTCCTTCGGCATGAAGCCGCCGCCGGGGCTGCGCCTGACCATTGTTGCCCGTGAACCGCACACCCCTTATTCGGGGATGCTGCCGGGCCATGTTGCCGGCATTTACGACTTCGATGACATCCACATCGACCTTGCACGCCTGTCGGCGTTCGGCGGCGCTCGTTTCGTGGCTGCGGAGGTGACCGGCATTGACGTCGACCAGCGGCGCTTGCTCTTCCGTGGTCGTCCCTCGATTCGCTACGACGTGGCATCGCTGAACACAGGTGGCGTGCCTGGGGAAGGCATAGCGTCCGAGTTCGTCACGCCCGTGAAGCCCATCGGCTCTTTCCTGCCCCGTTGGCGGAGATTGCTCCGAGCGGAGCCGAAGCGCATCGCCTTGGTGGGCGGCGGAGCGGGGGCCGTGGAACTTGCGCTGGCGATTGCCGGCGAACACCCAAACATCGGGCTCACGCTGCTCACGGACGAGCCGGACTTGCTGCCGAACTACCCACGCCGGGCGTGTCGAACGTTGGCGGCGAGCCTGGCGAGAGCCGGGGCCGAGGTGGAGGTGGGCTTTCGCGCCGTGGCAGCCGAGGATGGAGTCGTGCGCGCCGAAGACGGTCGCGAGCTTGCAGTCGACCACGTTCTGTGGGTGACCGGGGTGGACGCGCCGTCGTGGCCGGCCGCAGCGGGCCTTGCCTGCGACGAGTCGGGGTTCGTGCGCGTCAACCAGCATTTGCAGTCGGTCTCGCATCCGGACGTGTTTGCTGCGGGTGATGTCGCCAGTCTCGACGGGCAACGGCGGCCCAAATCGGGGGTCTATGCGGTGCGCGAAGGCCCGGTGCTGGCGGAAAACCTGCGCCGCCGGGCCGACGGCCGGCGTTTGCGTCGCTATCGCGCCCAGCGCCATGCACTCGCGATCATTGGACTCGGGGAAGGCCGGGCGATGGCGGTTCGAGGCAAGCGCAGCATCAGCGGCCGAGGGGTATGGCGCGCCAAGCAGTGGATCGACCGCCGCTTCATGCACCGCTTCGATGACCTGCCCGAGATGGCCCTTGATCTGCCAACGCTTCCTGTCGCCTTGCAGGCGGATGTGCCGGACGAGATGCGTTGCGGCGGCTGCGGTGCCAAGCTCGGTGCCGACATCCTCGAGCGCGTGCAGCGGCGACTGGCGGTGCCTGTGTCTGCCGCCACCGAACGGGGCATCGGCGACGATGCCGCGATCATCCGCCTGCCGAACGGTACCGCTGGAGGCGTGCCGAAGCTGGCAGCGAGCTGCGATGCCTTCCGCGCCATGATCGACGACCCGTACCGGTTCGGTCGCATCAGCGCCCACCACGCCTTGAACGACCTGTTCGCCATGGCGGCAACGCCAGCCTTTGCCCTCGCGCTTGTGACCGTGCCCGTGATGGCCGATGCGATGATGGAGGAAGACCTGTACCAACTCATGGCTGGTGCGTTGGCCGTGTTCACGGAGCACGGGGTCGATCTCGTCGGCGGCCACTCGGCGGAGGGCGCGGAGCTCAGCCTCGGCTTTGCCGTGAACGGCTACCTCGGTGGGCAGGCGCTGGAGAAGGGCGGGTTGGAGGCAGGCCAACGATTGGTGCTGACCAAACCGCTTGGCACCGGAACGCTCCTGGCCGGCGCCATGCGCGGCAAGACCAAGGCCCGGCACTTGCTCGCGGCGGTCGATCAGATGGATGTGTCCAATGCGCAGGCGGCCGAGATACTGCTGCGCCACGGCGCCACTGCCTGTACCGACATCACCGGCTTCGGCTTCGCCGGCCACCTGACAGAGATGACGCGAGCATCCGCCGCCGGTGCGTGCATCGAACTCACCGATCTGCCTAGGCTCGATGGTGCCCTTGATTCGCTCGAAGAGGGCATCGCGAGTTCCCTGCAGCCGAGCAACGAACTGGCGCTGACGGACTTCGCCATCTACGGGTACGCCCCCAATGCCCCCTTGGTTCAACTGCTTGCCGACCCCCAGACCGCCGGCGGATTGCTCGCGTCGCTGCCTGCCGAGCGAGTTGCCGAATGCTTGACGGCGCTGCGCGAAGCCGGCTATAGCGATGCCTCAGCAGTGGGCAAAGTGACGGGCGGCGAACTGGAGATCCGAGCATGAACCCCCGTTTGGTCGTGGTGACCGATCCGATGTGCTCCTGGTGCTTCGCCGCATCGCGCCACGTCGAGAACGCCATGGCCGCGTTTGCCGGCCGGGTGGACTTCGACCTCATCCTGGGCGGCATCAACACCCACGCCACGCAAGCCATCGGCGAATACGGCCAAAAGCGCCTGGACGGTCTCTGGCATCAGGTGACCGTCACCACCGGGCAAGAGTTCAGCCACATTTTTCCCGAGGGCTGCATCTACAACAGTCTGCTGCCCTGTCGCGCGGTGGAAGCGGCGCGCGACCTCTTGGGCGAACCGCCGCTCAACTACCTGCACCACCTGCAGAAGTGCTTCTTCCTCGAGGCAGTCAACATCAACGACCGTGATGCGCTCGCGAGCGAGGCGGCTGAGTTTGGCATCGATGTTGACGATTTCCTGCAGCGGCTGGACTCGGCGGAGGTTGCCACCCGCACCCAATGGGGCTTTGCCCGCAGCCGTCGCCAAGGCGCCGGAGCGCTGCCGAGCTTCCTCTTTGGCCGCGGAGATGACCTGACGCTGATGGCTGGCGGCTACCTCGACACCGAGTTCCTGTGCACGGAAATCGAGGCACGGCTGGCGTAGGGACCGGCCCATGAACAAGGGGCGGGGCCCCTCTGAACGCCCTCGAACGCGTCGCGTCGCTAATCCGCCGCTGCTGCCACCTTGTCATAGAGGTCCATGAAGATCTCGTCCCGCTGTACGTCGTGGCCTTCGCGCATGATGTGGCGGCTCGGGTCCTGCCGCCAAAACAGCTCGTCCGTCAGGATCGGCGCCCGCGTCAGGTGGGTTGGCACCCAGTCAGGATTCAACAGCCAAGCGACGGTGATGATGTCCCAGATGATCCAGGTGCGCTTCGCGTCGTGCGGCGACGCCCACATCCGGTGAAGCGGATTGTCGGTGTAGAGGTCAAACAGCAACTCGCCGATGGCGCTTCGTCCGCGGACGAAGGCGTCCATCTCCGGGCGTGAGACTCTGAGTTGTGCGCCGACGTGAAAGCCGGGCAGATAGACGAGTGGCGCACCGCAATCGAACAAGAGCCTCGAGGCCAGCGGATCTTGCATCAGGTTCAAGGAAGCGCGGTTGCAGTGCGGTGCGGAGGAGGGATAGGCAGATGTCCAGACGAGTACGACGTTCCGCACGATCTCCGGTGCCCGCAGCAGCGCGGCGGCAACGTTGGTGACGCAGCCGATGGCAACGACAAACAGCGGGTCACGGGCGTCGCCCGACTTGGCAAGGTCGATGATGGCCTCGACGGCCGCCGGCGTGGGCGGCGCTTCAAGCGAGGTGAGGTAGCCCGTCGCGCCGCGCACGATCCGCCCCGCACGCGCCATCCGCAGCGCATCGAATACCCGCAGAATCTCCTGATAGCTCCGTTCCATCCCCTCGGCGGGTGAGACAAAATCCACATCTGCCGCCCGGCGACCCTCGCTGTGCAGCCGCTGTGCCCATGCAAGGTGGCTCTCATCCACCGTTGCCGCTGTTTTCTGCGACCGCCTTGGGCGCCGTCCGGCTGCCCCATCGAGCCACGCTTCGGCGGCAAGCAAGCCGGCTCTGTGATGCTGGAACGAAAAAGGCGCCGCGGTGACCGCCTCGATCCGCAGGCGGTCCCGCGAGAGGAGCGCCCAGGCGAGGGCAAACTGGTCGTCGATCTCGTTGGCCGTATCGGTGTCGATCAACACCCGCACCGGCCCATCGGGTGGCACCAGCCTCCCGCGCAGCAAGTCGGGCTCCAACCGTGGAAACCGCACCCCAGAACGTCGCATTTGCATGAGCCTCCAGAACGTCGGTGGCATAATCCACCCAAGCGGCAGCAAAGGTCTATACCGCGTGCACGGATTGGAACCTGCACAGAGCCAATCGCGTCTCCGACGCCGGTCTGAGCGAAGCGCGGATGCGTGCATCCCTGTGCTTGAGAACGGCGACCACCTGTCCCGTGGCGAGTTCGAACGACGCTATGTGGCGTGTCCAACAATCAAGAAGGCGGAACTCGTCGAAGGAGTCGTGTATGTGTCGTTGCCGGTTCGATTCCAAGCCCATGCGGGTCCTCATGCCGCGCTTCAAGGGTTGCTGTTCCTGTATGCGGCGCGAACGCCAAGGGTGGAAGTTGCCGACAACGCCACCGTCCGGCTCGACCTCGACAACGAGCCCCAGCCAGATGTGTTGCTGTTGATCGAGAAGGAAGCCGGCGGCAGCACCGCCGTCAGCGAAGATGACTATCTCGAAGGAGCGCCCGAACTCGTCGCAGAGCTGGCGGCAAGCAGCGCCTCCATCGACCTGCACGCCAAGCGCAACGCCTATCGCCGCAACGGCGTGCAGGAATACATCGTCTGGCAAACCCAGGAATCGCGGATCGATTGGTGGGAGCTAGTAGACGGCGACTACGTCCCCCTCCCGGTCAACGAGGCCGGTGTCATAGAAAGCCATGTGTTTCCGGGCTTGCGCCTGGCGACGCAAGCGTTGCTAGCGGGCGATCTCTCCGCGGCCGTCGGCGTCGTGGAGGATGGCCTCCGGTCCTCGGCACACAAGGCCTTCTGCGAGGCGATCGACCCCGCCGAATAGGGCGTTCCTATGCGTGGCCGCAGACGATGCCGTTGCTGACGGCGCGCTCGCCATCCTCAGTCACGGTCCGAAACAGCACCCGCTTCTCCCCATCCACGACTTCCTCAGCCATCGCCTCCACCGCAATGGTCGTGTCCATCAGCACCATGGCGCGCAGTTGGCCGCAGAGTCGTGTGACGCGGTTTGGGTCGCCGTCGAAGCAGCGGTTGATGATGGCGGTAAGGGAAATGGCCTTCGTCGCGCTGCCGTGCAGGATGATGGCGGGCAGCCCCGCCGCCCTGGCGACGCTGGGCTCGGTGTGGATCGGGTTGTAGATGCGCGCGCACTCGGTGTATTGCTGCGCGGCGTGCAGGGTGATGGGCAGTTCCTCGCGCCACAGCACGGTGTCTGAGCCGGAAGCCAGCGCCGGCCAGGCCGGTTCTTCGTCGATGATGGCGTCCGGCCCTTCGAGCGTAGCGCCGCGTGTGATGCCGTTGTAATAGAGCTCTGCGACCAGTTCTCCGTTGCTGGCCGTCATCCGGTAGCGGTCCACGTTGTACACGCCCGGCCCAATCTGCCGTTTGCCGATGACCATGCCTTGCGTGGTGATGGCCTCGCCGGTGCGGAAGGGCCGGTGGATTCTGAGGTCTGTCGAGGCGTGAACCCCGAACGGCGCAGCACGCGGATTCGGCGCCACGTCGGGTCGAAAGCGGCTTGGCCATTGCAGCGAGAACACGATCCCCGGATGCACCTTGACGCCGCCGGCAGCGAGGTCGTCGAAATAGGCGGGATTCGCGTCATTGATACCGGCGGCATAGGCCATGGCAAAGCGCGTGTCGATGAGCGTCGTCTTGGCGATGGACAGGACGCCTACGTCGCTTGTGTCAACGACCCCTGGGCTGGTCTGGGCATTGGCCATTGGCTGCCTCGCCGCCTTGCTGTGGTGGGTCGATGGTAACGCGCCGTGCCCGTCAAGGCTCAGACGGGTGCTACTCGGACTTCGTCGCCCGCGCCATGTTGTACACCTTGGCGATGAGCGGGCTCCCCGGCCGATAGGGAAGACCATCCTCGAGGATCCCCTTCATCCGCGTCTCGGCCTGGCGGTAGATGTGGCCGGGATCGTCCTCGGCTTCGGCCATGACGTAGAAAGTGCCGCTCTGCATCGCCTCGAAGACGAAGTCGGCGCAGCGCGAAGGCGGCATGCCGAACTTCTTGAATCCTTCGGCGACCGGGTTCGCGCCTGCGGGCACGCGCGGGCCGCCGAATCGCTCCGGCCGGTTGCGTTCCGAAGTGACGATGTTGGTCGCGACCACGTTGGGGCACAGCACGTGTACCGACAGCCGTCCGCCAAGCTCCTGGTACAGCGCCTCGCAGATCGCGACGCAAGCGTGCTTCGACACGCCATAGACGCCTTGCGCCGCGCACAGGCCATCTTGGGACGATGTGGCGACGATGGCCCCGGGCGCACCCTCTTCCAGCATTCTTGGCACGAAGGCGCGCACGCAATTGGCGACGCCCTTGACGTTCACGCCCAGCACGAAATCCCAGTCGATGTCGCTCGCGCGCAGGATCGCGCCGCCGCCGCCCACCCCGGCGTTGCAGCAGAGCATGGACACCGGCTTGTCCGGGAATCGCTCGCGGACGGCATCGGCAAGGCCGAGAACCGACGCCTCGTCGGATACATCGACCCGGTGGCCGAAGACCTCGACCCCGGCGGCGGAAGCCTTTCCCGCCAACTGTGCCTCCGCGTCGGCGATTGCACCATCTTCGATGTCCGCCAGCACCGGATGCATGCCGCCGGCGATGGCCCGCGCCGCGAGTGCGAGGCCAATGCCGGAGGCGCCTCCGGTGACGACAGCCACGCCGCCCGTGAGAGTAGCGAGATCGGGGTGCGCGTTGCGGGGGCCGTCGTCGTTGTCTGGCACTGGCCATACCTCCCTGCAGCAAATCGTTCAAGAGCCTACGCGACGGCACCCGGATATCCCATGTGCTCCCCGGGGGCTCGAAGGGAACCTCCGTAAGCGTGAAGCGACCCGAGCAGGGTGAGCATGGCGGAAACGGGCCAAGCCCCGCTGGGTGGGGCACGGCATAGAATGCAGGTCGTGAAGGGTGGCACGAACGCGTCGTCGACGTGGTGCGTGCCGTTTGGCCAACCTGCGGAGCTTCCGACCGAACATGAACCGCCAGCTCGACATTCCCAACTGCGACGGCACGTTCGAGATTTGCTGGGACGATCTCGGCATTCCGCATGTCTATGCGTCCACCGTGGCCGATGCGTTTCGCGGCATGGGCTATGTGGAGGGGCATGAGCGGCTTTGGCAGATTCACCTGTCGTGCCTCTACGCCAACGGCAACGCGGCGGAGGTGATGGGCGAGCGGTTTGTGCCCCAGGACCTCCTGCACCGAGCGTTCGACGTTCCTGCGAGGCGGCTCGGCATCCCGGACAGCGACGGCGACTCGATCGTCGACGCCTACCTTGACGGTCTGAACGCTTGCGTCGCCGCCTTGGACGAAGTTCCACCGGAGTTCGCCGGCATCGATGCCGAACCGCGCCCCTTTACCCGCGCCGACATCGCCTCGCGCTATCGCTTCACGAGTTGGTTCCAGGCGCGAAGCTGGCCGGAGAAGATGTTCCTGGGGCGCGTCATGGCGCGACACGGCATCGAGCGCTTTCGCGGCCATGCCCCCAGATTCTCCGAGCATGACGCCGAGGAAGTTCGGCGACTTGAGCCGCAGCTAAAGGAACTGGACCTAACCCCCATCGCCCTCGTCAACATCGGCGCCAAGGTGGGACCGCAAGCGAATGCCCCGAGCGGCAGCAACAACTGGGCCGTTACCGGTGCCCGAACCGCCTCCGGCAAGCCCATGTTGGCGACGGACCCGCACCAACCCCACTCCATTCCCAACACCTTCTTCTACGTCCACTTGCACGCGCCGGGATGGGACGTGTTCGGTGCCAGCTTCCCGGGCGTGCCGTACTTCATGATGGGCTACACGCGAGACCTGGCGTGGGGGCTCACCACCGGCATGATCGACAACTACGACGTGTACGTTGAAGAAGTGGACGGCGACCGCATTCGCACGCCGGATGGCTGGCAGTCCATTCAGACCCGAACCGAGTCCATCGCCGTGCGCGGAGGGCGAAACCGCGACTTCGAGGTGGCGTTTGGGTCGCACGGCCCGTTGCTCGAGCCGCTCACGCACCAGCTTGGCATGCGGGAGGCGCCGCAAGGCCGCTACCGAACATCGGTGCGCTGGGCCTTGGGGCATCACGGCACGTCCGCCGGCACGCTGGCCCGCCTTCCTCTCGCCACCAACACCGAGGAGTTCGGCGAGACGCTGTTCGAGGGCGACGTTTCGCCGCTCGTGAACAACATCATCGCCGTGGATCGCCACGACTCGCTGCGGCGCTTCATCGTCGCCACTTTCCCGAAGCGCAAGGATGTGACCGGCGTCGTCCCGCTGGCTGGTTGGGATGCACGCTGGGACTTCGAGGAAACCACCGCCGCCGAGCTCACGGTCGAGGTCGACCCGCCGAGTGGCTTCTCCGTCACCGCCAACAACGACACGCTCGGCGAGGGCTTCCCGTTCCCCGTGCACACCTTCGCCGCGGCAAGCGCAAGGGCAGATCGCGTCGCCGAACTGATGGGCGACCGCACCGGCCTCACTGCCGCCGACTTCGAGGCCATGCAGGCCGACCTCAAGGACCTGCGCGCCCAAGCCCTCGTGCCGGAGCTCCTGCCTTTCCTTGCGGGCACAGGCGACGCCCGGTTGGAATTCCTGCACACATCGCTTGCCGCATGGGACCGGCGCGCCGCACCCGAGTCCCAAGCCGCTGCCATTTACTACACCTTCCTCGACCGCATGTGGCATTGTCGATTCCTGGCCCAGAACGTTGGCGAGGACTTCATCGCGCAGCCTCTGGCGGCGCCGAACCTCAACAAGGTCGAACCGAGTCGATACCCCGCGCCGCTTTGGGATGTTGAGGAAGTGGGTCGCGCCATCCGGCGCACGTTCCTGCAAGTCCATGAGGCGCTAGAGAAGCAGTTCGGCGACCCGTCGCGCTGGCGTTTCGGCGACATGCACCAGATTTCCTTCTGGCACACCCTGAGCAAGCGCGAACGCTGGCAGGCGATGCAGGTGGGCCCGGAACCCTTGGGCGGCAGCCCCACCACGCTGGCGATGGCGGTCCACATGGGGAAAGGGCCTGGCCGGGAACCTGGCGCGGATCGAGTGCCGCAACGGGTCTTCCACGGCCCCGCCTTTCGGCTCGTGGTGGACCTTGCCGACCCCGACCACTGCCGCTTCGTCATCGCCTCTGGCAACAGCGGTCGTGCGGGCAGCAAGCATGTCACGGATCACTTCCCCACTTGGCTCAAGGGCCATCACCACACCGTCAGCCTCCTCCGCGACGAGCTTCGCATCGAGGAAACATGGCGCGCCGAGTGACAACGGAGCACTCCACCGTGGCCGTCGTTCACAACGCTTTTGGCAAGCATGAGCTCAGGGGCTTCGACTATGCCGCCGCAGCCAAGGCAGGCGACGAAACGGCCTTCGATGCTGACGTTCTCGGGGCGCTCGATCGGCATGGGTTCGTGGTCATAGAGAACGCTGTGCCGGCAGCCGACTGCACGCAACTCGTGGCCGAGATGCGCCCCTACATCGATGCCACGCCCCACGGCCTGCACGGGCTCGGCGGCACGCGCCGGGTCGGTGCGCTCGTTGCCCGTTCGCCCACCAGCCACCGCTTCGTTGCCCATCCCGCGATTCTGCGGCTGGCACAATCCGTGCTCGGCGAGCAGCGTCTCTCCGGGGATGCGGTGCGCATCGGCGACCGCACGGGCAAAGGCGAAAAAGGCTTCCGCTATCCGTGGCAGCTACATCTCACCCAGATCATCGACGTGGGCCCCGGCGGCGGCACCGACGCCATGCCCCACCACCTGAAAATGCATCGCGCCAACGGCATGTGGGTTCACAACTTCGAGGATGCCGGCCTCGATCCACAGATGGAGGTGATGTGGGCGCTGTCCCCCTTCACCAGGGAGAACGGCGCCACCCACATCGTGCTCGGCAGCCACCGGGACCACCCCCGGGGCGGCCCCAAGGCACACCGCGAGCCAACCATCCAGGCCGAGATGGAGCAGGGAAGCGTGCTGATCTGGACCGGCTGGTCCGTCCACGGTGCCGGCACCAACACCTCGACCGAGCGCCGCATCGGCATGAACATCAACTACGCCCTTGCGTTCCTCGCGCAAGAAGAGAACCAGCTCCTCGCCTGTCCACCCCACTTGGCTCGCCGACTGCCGGAATCGATGCAACGCTTGATCGGCTACCGCCAGCCGGCAGGTGCCCTCAACTACGTCGCCGAGTGCCAGGCCCCGGCCGACTCGGTGCTCAAAGAAGACTTCGACGTTCTCGTGCCCGGCGCCCACGGCCACGACATGGACGCCGCCACGGACGGCCCAACCTTCGCACCGAGTGACGCTGCAGCCTTCGCCGCGAAGCTTGCGGACCTCGAAGCCCGCAAGGCCGAAGCCGTGGCCATCGACGACCTTGAGCTAGCCCTCCACCTCAAGCACGCCATCGGCGTGCTCGGAAGGTCTGAGCGGCTTTAGGAGGTTTGGGGTCCTTCCGATTGGAGCCGATTCTCGCTCCCCTACCAGTCTGTCGGACTTCGGACTTGGGCTGGTAGCCGTCGCTGCTCGCAGCCCTGAGCCCTGACGGGAGCCATGTACTATGCGGCGATGACGCCTTTGATGCAGGCGTAGGCGCCAATCGTCAGGGAAGATTCCACGTCGTCGAATCCCGCCGCAGACAGCATCGTCAGGTGGCGGCTGAGGGGAATGCGGGTCGGGCCTTTGCCGGATTGGCGCACGAGGTCGGCGTTGAGGAATAGCCCTGGCGGGGCAAGGAGTTGCCGGGCGGCCGCGTAGATGGCCTCGTGTTCCGGCTCGTCGCCGACGTCGTGCAGGGCTTGCATCGAGATCAACGCTTGCGGACGCCGCCGAGCGGCTCTCGGCCAGTCGTCGTCGCGCAAGTCCACCTGATGCAGATGCACGCGCTCGCCGAAGCGTTCGGTGCGTTCCCGCGCCAACGTCAGCATCGGCTCGGAGTAGTCCATGCCTTCGTAGGTGGCGTTGGGCAGGCGTTCGAGCAGGAACTCGGCCAAGATGCCCGGGCCCGCTGCCAATTCGACGATGTGAGGCGACTCGTCGTCCAGCAACACAAGCTGGGCGAGGATGTGGTGGAACACACTCTCGCGCACGGGATTGCCGACGTCGTGCGCCCACTTGGCAACGTATTCCATGCTGTGGAAGCGGTGCGGAACTCTCGCGGGCCGCTCCGAATCGCTGGTTTGCTGCGCCATTACGTGACGCGCACAGGCAGTTCCGAATAGCCACGCACGAAGTTCGAGCGCACGCGCACCGGCTCGCCGACGACCTCGATCGTCTCGAATCTGCGCAGGATCTCCTCCCAGACGATGCGGAGCTGCATCTCGGCGAGGCGGTTGCCCATGCAGCGGTGGATGCCGAAGCCGAAGGCGAGGTGGGCGCGGGCGTTGGAGCGTTCGATCATGAGGTCGTCGGGGCGCTCCCAGACTTCCTCGTCCCGATTGCCGGAGATGTACCACATCACCACCTTGTCGCCCTTGCGGATGGTTTGGCCATGCATCTCGATGTCCTGCGTGGCTCGGCGGCGCATGTGCGCGAGAGGCGTTTGCCAGCGGATGATCTCCGACACCGCGTTGGGGAGCAGCTTGGGATTGGCGCGCAGCTTCGCGAACTCGCCCGGGAATCGGTTGAAGGCCAGCACGCCGCCGGAGATGGAGTTGCGGGTGGTGTCGTTGCCGCCGACGATCAGCAGAAGCAGGTTGCCGAGGTACTCCTGCGGCGACATGTTCTGGGTTGCCTCGCCGTGCGCCAGCATGGAGATGAGGTCGTTGCCGGGCGGGGCATTCACGCGCTGGTTCCACAGGTCCGTGAAGCAGGCAAGACACTCGTAGAGTTCCTCTCGGCGCTGCTCCTCCGTTTCAACGATGCCCATGCCGGGGCGTGCCGTGGCAACGTCGGACCATCGCGTCAGGCGTCTGCGTTCCTCGAACGGGAAGTCGAACAGCGTCGCGAGCATCTGCGTCGTCAGCTCGATGGATACCCGCTCGACCCAATTGAACGTCTCGCCCCGTGGCAAGTCGTCGAGAATCGCGCAAGCCCGGCTGCGGATGGTGCTTTCCAGCACCTTCAGGTTCATCGGCGCAACCACCGGACTCACGACCTTGCGCTGCTCGTCGTGCTTGGGCGGATCCATGGCGATGAACATCGGCAGTTCGAAGTCCTCGGCCTGATCTCCAATCACGATGCCGGTTTCCGACGAGAACAGATCGTGGTGGGTGTCGACGTAGCGGATGTCCTGATAGCGCGTCACGGACCAGAAGGAACCAAACAGCTCCGTGTCCGCGGTGTACTGAAGGGGCGCTTCAGCGCGCAGGCGCTTGAATACCGGACGCCAGGTGTCCTCCGCCTGCAGCGTGGGGTCGGATGGATCGAGGTCCGCGAGCGACGTGGCGGGTGCGTTCATGGCTGACTCCTTGCTGGTGATCGCTCAGGCGGGGTTCATCGACGCGCCGGGCCTCGGTATGGCCGGCGCGTAGCGGTAGCTCGGATCGGCAAGGAAGTTCCTGCGCAGCGCGAGCATCTCGCGCCAGGTGGCGAGGAGGCCGTGGGTTGCCGGCGGCAGGTCCTGTTCGATCGCCTTGCGCAGCTTCGGCAGGTTGTAGAAGGGCACTGCGGGATACATGTGGTGTTCCAGGTGATATTGCATGTTCCAGTAGTAGAACGCCGGCAGCCAGGAGCAGGTGAAGGTACGGGTGTTCATGCGGAAGTCGGGGATGTCGGAATTGAGTCCATAATGCTGCGGCACGCCGCAGAGGAATCCGAGCCAGCCGCAGTATTGCGTGCCGATGGTGAACACCACGATCAGGAACCAGTTGCCGGTGAGGATGAACACAAGCGCCAGAGCGCCGTGGCCTATGAGCAGAGTTCGGGCCCAGTTGCGGTGGCGGCGGCGAAGTGCTTTGTCGGACTCCGGCAACACGTGGCCATACCAGTCGCCCCGCACCTCGCCGCGTGCATGGCGCCAGACGAGCTTAAGCCGCTGCCAGGTGGTGTGCGGATTCCAGGCCAAGAGGCCCAGCCACACTCGCCAGCGGCGCAGGCTGAAGCGCACCGGCAGCAGCACTTCGCCATCGTGCGCCGCATGGCAGGTGGCTTGATGGTGGATTGCATGGCTTTCCTGATACCAGATGTAGTCCGACCAGCTAATGAAGGCGTACACCTTCTCGAAGAAGGCGTTGAGGCGTCGCGAGCGGAACACGGTGCGGTGCTGCAACTCGTGGACGGCAATCAACCCCATGAAGGGGCCGATGGTGCCGTGGGCGAAGAGGGCGACGATCAGAAGCGGAAGGGCCCAAGGCCAATTCGAGGCATCGATGTTGAGGTAGGCGAGGGTTGCCAGGGCGGCGGTGACGAAGAAAAGCCCTAAGTGGCAGATGGTCTGCAGCCAACCGCGCAGGTCGTTGCGCTGCATGAGTTCCGTCAGGACTTCCCGGTCGATGGGGCTGCGATACCAGTCGATGCGGAAGTCGGGATCGAAGCTGTGCGTGCCGCTCACGCCACCGCGTCCTCGATTTGTGCGGCAATGCGCTGCATGCAGGCGCGATCCAACTCCCGTGCTTCGGCAATGTGACGGCGTTTTTCGGCGGCTGACGACTCTCGATCCGACGCCAGCCGGAAGAGGTGCGTGAGCTTCTGATACCGGTCTGCCAACCAACGGGCATCTTCGGGCGAGATAGGGCTTTCGCCATTGGCCGCACTGGCGAGAGAGGCGAAGTGGCCGGCGGCGTGTTGCCGGCATTCGGCCCAGACCGAGGCGTTCCACCAGTTCCCATGCGCGTCCTTGGGGCCTTGGTCGATGGCGGCCAGCCACTTGGCGTAGGCGCCGTCGCCCACCGCGTAGGGCGCGTGTGTGTGTCGTTCCGGGTGTTCCCAGAGATCGACGGCGTAGGCGAGCGCATCCAGAGCGGGCTGTGCCGATGGCGGTTCGCACGCTTCGAGCCGGAAGAACCCGACAGGTGGGCCGTTCTGACACTCTGCCCACGTCCCGTAGGTGAGCCGTGCCGGCGTGCTTTCCATGCCCGGCCAAGGCTGCGCCAGCACGAATCCGTCGTCGTCGTGGCCGAGAACCAACTGGTGATCAAGGTGCACCAGCGAGCAGACGGCACCCTCGGCCATCGCTGCACGCACCTGCGCCTCCACCTCGGAACGCTCCGAAGCGCTGGCTGCGGGCATGAGCATCGCCAGCTCGGTCATGCGGATGCCGGCGTTGGGCAGAAGGCCGAAGAACTCATCCCAGTTCCACACATACGGCCCACTCGGGCAAATCTCGTCGTGGATGTTGATGAGGAAAGCATGGCCTGAGAGGAAGAACGTCCCAGCCAAACTGCCTTCGACGCCCAAGTGATCCATCGCGCCCTTCACCACTCCCAACATGGAAGTGTCGCAGGGCGGCTGCACCAGGCCCTCCACCATCGTCGCGGTCATGTTCCCGCCCTGTCGGCACGAAAGGCACAAACCATAACCCTATTTTGTCTGTCCGTGCGCCTTCAGGAAGCGCCGCAAGTCGCGTTCCATGCTCGGCGACGATCGCGGCAACCAGAGACGGAACGGCTCAATCAAAGGTTGCCGCCGCTGAGGAGTATCCCCACCCGGCCCGACACTACGCCGGGGTTGTCGGCGATGCTCGCCAGAGTCGTGGCGGCGGAGGGCTCGACGACGAGCTTCATGATCTGTGCGATGCGCTCCGTCCAGTGCTCGATGGAGGACTCGGATGCGAGCAGGGCGCGGCAGCCATTGCGTTGCAGGATGTCGAAGTTGAGGGTGCCTAGGCTCGTGCGCAGGCCATCGGCTATGGTTCGTGGAGGCAGGGCGGGTCGGAGTTCTCCGGCTTCCAGCGAGTCCTTGGCGTCGCGGGCGAGTTCCGGTTCGGCAAGGATCACTTCGCTGGCGTCCGCAGCGAGTGCCGTGCCGGCGGCAAGACCGCCACCGCCTACCGGTGCCCAAATCTGATCTAGTGGTCCGCAATCCGCAAGCAGTTCGAGCGCTGCGGTGCCGGCACCGGCGATGATGTGGGGGTGGTCGTACGGTGGCACGAAAGTCGCGCCGGTGTCCTGCACCACCTGTTCAAGCGTGGCGGCGCGGGCCGCGAGCGTGGGTTCGCACTCCACCACGGTGGCGCCGTAGCGTGCGATGGAGGCGCGCTTGGAGGTGCGGGCGTCACTTGGCACGACGATGAACGCGTCGAGGCCAGCCTCACGCGCTGCGAGGGCCAGGGCCGCGCCGTGATTGCCGGAGGAATGCGTGGCCACGGCGCGCACGTGTCGTGGCAGCTGGAGCACCGCGTTCGTCGCGCCGCGAATCTTGAAGGCGCCCATCCGTTGCAGGTTCTCGCACTTGAAGAAGAGCTTGGCACCAAATTCGGCGTCGAGGGTGCGGCTCGTGAGAACCGGCGTGCGATGCACCCACCCTGCGATCCGGCGCGCCGCAGCCAGCACGTCATTGCGATCCACGGATGGGTGCGTTCTGCCGCAGGCGGACGCCGCGGGCTCAGACGACGCCGGCATCGCCCAGCGTCGCCAACTCGCCTTCGCCGAGGCCCAGCAGCCCAACGTACACCTCGGCATTGTGCTCGCCGAGTTCTGGCCCCGGCCAGCGTACCGTGCCCTGGGTGCGCGAAAGCTTGGGGAAGACGTTCTGCATCTGGAGGTTTGGGAACAGCCGGTGCCCCACCTCGACGATTGCCTCGCGGGCGCGGATGTGTGGGTCGGCGAGCATTTCCGGGGCCCGGTAGATGCGCCCGGCGGGAACGCCTTTGGCTTCAAGCGTTGCCAACAGTTCGTCGGCGGGAAGGGTGCAGGTCCAGGCGGCGATGCGCTCGTCGAGCTCCGCTTGATGTTCGCCACGGGCGACGTGATCGGCGTAGCGTGCGTCCTGTGCCAGTGCCGGCTCGCCCATCGCCTCGGCGAGGCGGGCGAACACCGAGTCTTGGTTTGCGCCCATGACGATGTCTTCGCCGTCGGCGCTCGGATAGACGTTGGACGGTGCCGTTTTCGGCAGGATGGCGCCGCTGCGTTCGCGGATGAGGCCGCCTTCCGTGTATTCCGGAATGGTGGACTCCATTATGGCCAGCACCGCCTCGTAGATGGCGGAGTCCACCATCTGGCCACGACCGCTGCGTTCCCGCTCGTGTAGCGCCGCCAGTGTGCCGACACAGGCGAAGGTGGCCGCGAGGGAGTCGCCAATGGAAAGACCTACGCGGCTCGGTGGCCGGTCCGGGTCGCCGGCGAGGTAGCGGATGCCGCCCATGGCCTCGCCGATGGAGCCGTAGCCGGCGCGAGGCGCATAGGGGCCGCTCTGGCCGAACCCGGAGACCCGCGCCATGACCAGACGCGGATTCACGGCAGCGAGTTGGTCGTAGCCGAGGCCCCACTTCTCCAATGTGCCGGGGCGGAAGTTCTCCACCACCACGTCGGCGCGTTGCACCAACTGTCGGAGGATGTCCTGGCCGCGTTCGTCGCGCAGGTTCAGCGTCACGGATTTCTTGTTGCGACCGATGACCGGCCACCAGACCGGCAGTCCACGGCCCCAGGACCGCATCGGGTCGCCCACGCCAGGGGCTTCCACCTTGATGACCTCTGCGCCCAGGTCGCCCAAGAGCTGACCGCAGAACGGGCCGGCGATGAGGGTGCCGAGTTCGATGACGCGCAAGTCTGCAAGCGGGCCCTTGCTATCTGCCTTGGCCATCGCTTAGCCCTGCCCTTGTGCCTTGGGCTTCCAGCTGTCGCGCAGGGAGACGATGCGGTTGAAGACCGGGCGTTGGGGGTGGTGGAGCTCGCTGTCCTTGACGAAATAGCCGGTGCGCTCGAACTGGAAGCGGGTTTCGGGGGAGGCGGCGATGGCAGGTTCGATGAAGCCGTGGTCGGTGTGCAGCGAGTTTGGGTTCAGGTCGCTTGCCAGATCGTCACCGGCAGGGGCGGGGACGCCGAACAGACGGTCGAAGTTGCGCACCTCGGCGGCGATCGCGGCGTTGGCATCCACCCAGTGGATCACGCCCTTGGGCTTCAGCCCGCTGGTGTCGCTGCCGCTCTTGGATTCGGGCACGTAGCGGCAGCGTAGCTCCGATACCTCCCCGGCGGAGTCGCGCACGACCTCTTCACACTCGATGATGTAGCCGTAGCGCAAGCGCACCATGCCGCCGGGCACCAGGCGCCGATACTTGCGCGGCGGGTTGTCGCTGAAATCCTCTCGTTCGATGTAAAGGTTGCGCGAGAAGGCCATGTCACGTTGCCCCATGGCGGCCTGCTGCGGGTGCCACGGGCCGGTGAGTGTCTCGCCTTCACCGTCGTAGTTGGTGAGTGTGACCGGGAGCGGACTCAGCACAGCCATTGCCCGTGGGGCCGTGCTTTCGAGATCGTTGCGGACGCAGAACTCGAGAAACTCCACCTCCACCAGGTTGTCGGCCTTGCTGACGCCAATGCGGCGGCAGAACTCGCGGATGGCTTGCGGTCGATAGCCGCGGCGGCGCAGGCCCGCCAAGGTGGGCATGCGGGGATCGTCCCAGCCCGAGACGTGGCCGTCGGCGACCAGCCTCGTCAACTGCCGCTTGGACATTACGGTAAAGGGCAGCCCCAGGCGCGAAAACTCGATTTGCGGAGGGTGGTAGTTCATGTCGATGTTGTCGAGCACCCAGTCATACAGCGGCCGGTGGTCCTCGAACTCCAGCGTGCAAAGGGAGTGGGAGATGCCCTCGAGGGCGTCGCAGATGCAGTGGGTGAAGTCATACATCGGATAAATGCACCAGTCATCGCCGGTGCGGTGATGGGTAGCGTGGCGAATGCGATACAGCACCGGGTCGCGCATGTTGACGTTCGGCGAGGCCGGGTCGATGCGGGCACGGAGCACATGGGCACCGTCCGGGAACTCGCCCGCCTTCATGCGCCGGAACAGGTCCAGGCTCTCGCCGACCGGCCGGTCGCGGTAGGGGCTCGGCGTGCCGGGTTCGGTGAGCGTGCCGCGGCTGGCGCGGATCTCCTCCGCGGTGAGGCTGCAGACGTACGCCTTGCCGCGCTCGATCAACCGCTCGGCAAAATGGTAGAGCTCTCGAAAGTAGTCCGAAGCGAAGGTGGGCTCGCCGGTCCAACGAAAGCCGAGCCACTCCACGTCGCGCCGGATCGCCTCGACGAATTCCTCCCCTTCCTTCAAAGGGTTGGTGTCATCGAAGCGAAGGAATGTGCGCCCGTCGAACTCTTCCGCCACACCAAAGTTGAGGCAGATCGACTTGGCATGGCCAATGTGCAGATAGCCGTTCGGCTCCGGCGGAAACCGCGTCACGACGCCATGCGGCAACCGCTCCGCAGCCACATCGGCGCGTATCCGGTTGCGGATGAAGTCGCGAAGATCGTCCGACATGGCAAGCTGGCAGGGAGGCACAAAGGCGGCATTGTAGCCGGCGCGATGGGGCGGCTTGGATTTGTGCTCGGCGGGAACCAGGGTCCGAAGCGGAAGGACTGCCACAGCGACTAACATGGCCCCATGAGGGTACGAATCGGCGTCGGCGTCGCGCTCTTGCTTGTCGGCGTGACGGGGGGAGCGTGGTGGCTCTTGCCTTCGGCGGCGCTGCCGACGACGCCCGAGGGCCTCCTCGCGGTCCGCATGGCTGGCGAGCGGTGGTATGCGGTGCAACTGCGGCATCGCCCGGTGGGGCACTACCGCACCGTTGCCGAGCGCACGCGGGACGGCTTTCGCTTCTTCAGCGAGTTGGAGTTTGCGCTGTCTGCCGCACCAGCGACGCGCATGGAGGACGAACTGGTTTTCGGCGCCGCACCTCCGCACCGGCTTGTGCTTGCAAGACACGCGAGGTTCGCGGGCGGCACCGCGAAAGCGACGGTGTACTTGGCGGACGGCGTCGCAAGGATCGAAGAGGACGGCGCGTTGCGGGAAACCGTGGCCGACTTCGACTTCGATCTTGCGGGCTATCTCGCGCTCGAACGCTGGCTGCAGGCGGCGCCGAGGCGGCCGGGGCAAACGCACGCGGTGCAGTCGGTGGACTTCGACCGGCTGACGCTCCGGCGCACGGTCTGGCGCGTACATGAAACCGGCCCTGCCCCCGGTGGCAGCGTCGTTGTCGGCCGAGACGGTCGGATCGACGAGACCCGCATCCACCTTGATGCAGACCTGGTGCCAGAGAGACTAGCCTTGCCGCCGCTCTTTACCATTGATCGCGTTGCCAGTGCTGACGCGGCGCTCGCGTGGCGCGATGCCGAAGGCGTGCGCGCCTCGCCGTTTGCCGCCGGGTGGTGGCTCGCGCCGGCAACGCCGGGCATCGATCGCCCGGAGGAGTTGACGCGTCTCGTGCTGGCCGCGAGCGAGGCGTTGCCTTGGCCGGGCGAATCCGAAATGGTCGGGGGAGAGATGCGGCTGATCGGCGACTCGCTGCGGACTCGGCCCGCCACGGAGCGCGAACTCGAAGCCGGAACCGAGGCAACATTGACCTATCCCGCCGATGCCGCCCAAGTGCATGCGGTTGCCCTGCGCGCAATCGCCGGACTCGACGATGCCCGGCAACGCGCCAATGCCCTCACGCTGTTCGTCCACAGCCACCTGTCCTATCGCGAGCAGGTGTCCTTGCGCACCGTTCACGACACGTTGCGAGACCGCGTTGGCGACTGCTCCGAGTTCGCCGATGTGCTCACCTCCCTGGCCCGCGCCGCCGGGCTGCCAGCGCGCACAGTCGTCGGCATCGCCTACAGCGTTGAGCAACAGGGCTTCGCGCCGCACGCCTGGAACGAAATCGCCGTGGACGGCCATTGGCACGCCTTCGACCCGACCTGGGGGCAAACACGCGCCGATGCCACCCATCTGTCCATTCCCGACGAGCACTTTGTCCGCACACTCGCCGACTGGTCCGACGTGCGCTTCCGCATCGTGGAGGCGACACGGGACGAGCATATGGCGCCAGCGGCGCCGGCCCCGGCAAGGGGCCTTTGACCGAAGTCGGGCTCGGCACGTTCTCGTTGCGTTACGCGAACGGGTCCGTGCCCGTGCGCATCATTCCCGCAACGCGGGTGTAATCCGGTGCCTGCGGGTCTTCGTAGGGGTAGAGCGCCTTGCCGATGACGCGTTCGAGTTCCGGATACTTCGCAAGGAGTTGGGGCGACGTGTCTTCGTAGTTGTGCTGCACCCGCATGTAGCTGCGCATGTAGTTCTGCACCAGCGTAACCCTGAGCCCGGGATTCGTCCGGCCGGCGGAAGCGTGCCAGGTTGCGCCGTTCCAGATGGCGAGGGAGCCGGCCTTGGCGATGAGCGGCACGAACTTGTAGGGCGTATCGGTCAGGTCCGACTCGTGCGGCAGCGTCGCTCGGCCGTAGTGATGGCTGCCCGGGACGAACAGCGTTGGGCCGTCCTCCTGCCCCGCATAGTCCGTGCAGACCCAAGACGCGTTACACATGTGCGCGACCTGCCCGGCGCCTGGCGGGATGCCGTGGGAGTCGCTGTGTAGCCCGAGGCCCGGTGAACCCTGGCCCTTGATGATCCAGGTCTGCCCGGAGAAGACCGCGCTTTGCCCGAGCAGCCACCGAACCAGCGCGAGGTTAACCGGGTTGATGGCGGCTTCGACGAACACCTCGTCCTCCTCCAAGAGGTGCCAGCCCTTGCTCGTCTGCTCCCGCTTCACGTTCGCTGTGCGGTAGTCGCCGATCTTCACCCCGTTGCGCTTCTCGCAAGTGCGGATGATTGCGTCTCGCAGCCGTTCGACGAAGTCGTCGGCAATCCGCATCGTCTCCGGCGGCACCACCGTCATGCCATAGGCTTCGAGCTCCACGATGTGCTGGTGGAGGTCGTACTTGCCGATCTCGGCCATGAGGTTGTCGACATCGGGATAGGCGTTGTAGGAGGCAAGACCCATGCTGCTTTTCCGTGTTGGCGAACGCCCGATCATGCAGCGTACACGGTGTGCCGTCCACCGCTTGGATTGGCGTGGGACGGCCTGCTACGCTGATGCGATCCGAGAGAGAGGGGTTCGATGAAGATCACGGATGTCGTTTTAGTGCGGCTCAGGCTGCCGAAGGATCCGAGCCGTAGCCGGCTGTTTCTGCGGGTCGACACCGATGAAGGCGTTTCCGGCATCTCCGAGGCCGGTCGGAGCCAGCGGCTCATGCAGGTGTTCCTCGACGAGATGGTGAAGCCCCTCATCGTCGGGATGGATCCGTGCCAGCCTCGGGTGATCCGCGAAATCCTTGCGCTTGGCAATGGCGAGCGGGCGACGAGGTTGCCCTCGCAGGTGGTTGGGGCCGTGGACGTCGCGCTGTGGGACATCACGGGCAAGGCCGCCGGGTTGCCGCTCTATGCGGTCCTGGGCGGCGCGTTCCGCACCGAGATTCCGCTTTATTGGAGCCGTGGCACCGGCTGGCACAAGACGCCGGAGGAGATGCTGGCCGAGGTGCAGGAGGGCTACGAGCGCGGCTTCCGCGCGTTCAAGATTCGCATGGACTGGCGCGACTACCGCCAGGATTCTGACCCGCGCAAGGACTTTGCCCTCTTCGAGGCGTGTCGGGAATGGCTGCCGGAGGAGGTGCCGCTCTCCTTCGACGCCAACAACGGCTACTCGGTGCCCACCGCCATCGAGCAGGGACGGCGCTTCGAGCAGCTCGGCATTGCCCATTTCGAGGAGCCGCTGCCGCAGTACGACCTTGCGGGGCTGAAGCAGGTGGTGGATGCGCTCGACTGCGCGGTCTCCTCCGGCGAGCAGGAAACCTCCTCATGGCGCATCCGCGACATGATCCTGCTCGGCAATCCCGACATCGTGCAGCCGGACGTGCTCAACGTTGGCGGCATCTCGGAAATGCTGCGCACCTACGAGATGTGCGTTGCCGCGAACAAGGTGGTGATGCCGCACAGCCCCAACGTGGGGGCGAATCTGGTGGCGAGCCTTCATGCCTACGCGACGGTTCGCAACGCCGTGAGGCCGCACGAATTCTCGGAGGAGTTCACGGGGCCGGCGGAGGCTGTGGCTGATCTGTTCGCCGAGCCCATCATTCCGGAGGACGGCATCATCCACCTGCCGGATCGTCCCGGCCTTGGTCTCGAACTGAATCCCGACCTCACGCCGGAGGCGGACTGACGCCATGCGCATCGCCACCTGGAACGTGAACGGTCTGCGCGCACGGCTCGAGTTCGTGCTGCATTGGCTCAAGGCGCGGCAGCCGGATATCGTGGGAATGCAGGAGACCAAGGCGTCCGACGACGACTTTCCCCACGAAGAGCTCGCAGAGCTCGGCTACAAGGTGCTGAACCACGGCCAGAAGGGCTGGAATGGCGTCGCCATCGTCAGTCGCGAGGACGCCGACTTGACGACCGCGGGTTTGCCGGGCCGCGACGACGATGGCGCTCGTTTGCTGCGGGCGCGGGTCGGCGGCATCGACTTCACTACCGTCTATTGTCCCAACGGCAAGACCTTGGAGCATGCCGACTTCCCCATGAAGCTTGATTGGTTCGGCAGCCTCAGGGAGTTCATGGACGGCGGAGTAGGTGCGGATTCGGTGCTCTGTGGTGATTTCAACATCGTGCCCGAACCCGGCGACTGCTGGCGCGGCGAGGCCGCTGACGGCACCATCTTCTGCACGGAGGAAGAACGGTCGCGCTATGGGGCGCTTCTGGAGCTTGGCTTCACCGACCTCTATCGCCACCTCCACCCCGACACCCAGGCATTCTCGTGGTGGGACTACCGCGGTGGTGCATTCCATCGCGGCATGGGGCTGCGCATCGACATGCTTCTCGGCGGTGCGAACGTCGCCGGCCGCGTAACCCACGTCGAGATCGACCGCGAGTATCGCAAGAAGAAAGACGGCCACATCGCCTCGGACCACGCGCCGGTGTTCGCGGACCTGACGGACTGACGGGCGGCTGCTCGAACGAGCCTTGGGGTAGGCTTGCGGGCGCGAGTACGGACCGGGGCGAGGGGAAAGTGCATGCTTGAAGACCTAAGGCTCGATGGCCGTTCTGCCGTCGTCACCGGCGGCGGGCGCGGGCTCGGCCGGGCGATGGCGAAGGCGCTCGCCAAGGCCGGCGCCAACGTCCTTGTCGCAGCACGGACGCAGGCGCAGGTGGACGAAGCGGTTGCCGAGATCCGCCGCGAAGGCGGCAATGCGCTGGCGCATACGGCGGATGTGACGAGCTCTGCCCAGGTGGATGCCATGGTCGATGCCTGCGTTCGCGAGTTCGGCGCCATCGACGTCATGGTTGCCAACGCCGGCGGCGGTGGCGTGCAGGGCGACTGGCCGTTCTGGGAGTATCCGGACGACGCCTTCGAGACGGTGCTCGCCACCAATCTCAAGAGCAACTTCTACTGCGGTCGCGCGGCGGCACGCTACATGGTGGAGCGGGGCGAGGGCGGGGTCATCATCAACACGTCCTCCGGCACGGCTCTCAGGGGCAACCGCTCGTTTGCCTATCCCACGGCCAAGGGCGGCCAGATCAGCCTTACCAAGAGCATGGCCACGATGCTTGGTCCCGAGGGCATCCGGGTGAACGTCATCGTGCCGGGCTTCGTCGCCCAACAGCCGGCGAAAGACGAGCGCGACGCGGCGACGCGAAAGCAGCGCGGGGCGAGGATTCCGGTTCGGCGCATCGGCGAATGGTGGGAACTCGGCCCGCTGGCGGTGTATCTCGCCTCCGATGCATCGCGCTACGTCACCGGGCAGATGTTCATCATCGATGGCGGCGGACTTGCCGGCGGCATCGGTCCGACCGGGTTTGTGCCGGAGCACGCCGGCGAGGCGGAGGGGGCGGGCTGATGGAACATTTCGAGCTCGAGGGTCGCCGCGCGGTGTTGCTCGGTGCCGGGTCGCCCGCCGGCGAAGCCATTGCCGATGCCTACCGAGAAGCGGGGGCAGAAGTGGTCGGCGTCGATCGCATCGATCCGGCGGCAGAGCCCTTCGATGTACTCGCCGTCGCTCGTGATGCGTTCCGGGCGCAGCCCATTGCGGATGTGGACGACGAGGCACTCGGCAAGGTGATGGCGACCAACTTCGGAGAGGTCTTTGCCGCGGTTCGTGCGGCGCGGGGAGTCATGCGCAAGCCGGGTCGCATCGTCATCGTCACCAGCGTCCTTGGCGAACGGGGGCTTGCCAACTGCACGGCCTATGCTGCGGCGCAAGGCGCCGTGCACAACTTCATCCGCGCCGCTGCACAGGAGTTCGCGCCGGCGGGCATCTCGGTCAACGGCATCGCTCTTGGCTGGATGGACTGGATGGACGACCGCATCGATCCGACCGATCCGGAAGCCGCTCGCGCAGTACGCTTCACCATCCTTAAGCGCGCCGGAGCCGCCGACGAGATCGGCCCGCTGGCAGTGTGGCTGTCCGGCAGCGGCGCTGGCTTCGTGACCGGGCAGATATTCACCGCCGATGGCGGCTTGACCGCGCACCTTTGAACACGAACCGATTGGAAGGAGCGAGAACCATGAAAGCAACTTGGAACGGCACCACCATCGCCGAAAGCAGCGATACGGTGGTGGTGGAAGGCAATCACTACTTTCCGCGTTCGTCGGTGGCCAATGAGTTCCTGACGACGAGCGATACCGAGACGTTCTGCCCGTGGAAGGGTACGGCGAGCTACTACAATGTGGTCGTGGACGGCGAGACCAACCCCGACGCGGCTTGGTACTACCCAGCGCCGAAGGAAGCCGCAGCCGAGATTCTAGACCGGGTCGCGTTTTGGCATGGCGTTGAGGTGTTGCCCTAGGCTCGTCGTCCCCTGACCCGGGCCCACCCTGTGAGTCAACGACGCGGGCTGCCCCCACGCGCCGCAAGGCACGTCATGGCCTCGGTGTTGATGTGTGCGTTTGCTGCATCGCCCGGCCACGCTCGGGACATCACCATCGCTTTCGGCGCCGAACCCACGCAAGTCGATCCCACCCGCTCTTCCGCTGGGGTGGACCTCTACTACACCGATCTCTTCTACGAGGGCCTACTCACCGTCAACGCAGACCTCGAGCGCGTGAATTGGCTTGCCGAGTCCTGGCGGGTGGTGGAGCGCGATGGCTTGCCGGTAGTCGAAATTACGCTGCGCGATGGGGTCCGGTTCCACAATGGCGAGGAGCTCACGGCGGAAGATGTCGCGTTTTCCTTCAAGCGCCTCACCGATCCAGAGTCCCGCACCGCTGGCCGGCTACGCTACGTCGAGCGCGTGGACGTGCTGGACGAACGGCGTCTTGAGATGGTGCTCACGGGCCCCGACGGCTCGCTGGAACCCCTGAACCTGCTGCTCCTCGCCATTCCCAAGCGCTACTTCGAGGAAGTGGGGGACGCTGGCGTGCAGGCACATCCCATCGGCACGGGGCCGTGGCGTTTCATCTCCCGCAAACCGCGGGACGAGCTCGTGGTGGAGCGGTTCGAGGACTACTGGAATCCCGCCGCCGCCCCGTCTCCCGAAATCAACCGCCTCACCATCAAGATCATCCCCGAAGACACCACCCGCGTCGCTGCATTCAAGACCGGCGCGGTGGACTGGATCGACGCCGTGCCACCGGCGCAGATCGAAGAGTTCAAGGCGATGGAAGGCGTGCGCGTCGCTTCCCTGCCGACCCCCAACAACCTCTTCATCGGCTTGAACGCCATCGACCCGGCGAGCCCGTTCCGTTTCCAGAAGGTGCGTCGCGCCGCCGCCCATGCGGTGGATTTCGACGCGATCGTCCAGTACATCCTTTATGGCCAAGGCATCCGCACGGCGCAGCTTGCACCCGGTTCGCTCGGCTACGACGAGGCCCTCAAGCCGTGGCCGTATGATCCGGACCGGGCCCGACAACTCCTCGCCGAGGCCGGCTTTCCGGCCGGCGTCAGCGTCAATTGCTACAACCTCACCACCCCGCGCGAGCCTTACATCAAAGAGATGGGTGAGACGGTGTTTGCCTATCTGACGGAAGCCGGCATCCGCTGTCGCATCGTCCAGCTCGAGTACGGCGCCTGGATCAACCTTGCCCGCAGGTTCGCCCGCCCGGAAATGGACGGCGTGCTGAACACCATGTGGGGGCAGGGGTTGCCGGGCGATCCCACCGATGCCTGGGCCGGCCATGTCCACAGCGCCGGCGACGGTTGGGGAAACTACTCCTACCACTCGGACCCGGAACTCGATGCCCTAATCGAGGAACTTCGCACCACAATGGAGCAGAAGCGCCGGGTGGAACTCATCCGTCACATCGCCCGGCTCAAGCACGAGCGCGTCGCCGGCGGCCTGCCGAGCTATCGTCCCATGATCACGCTGGCCTGGCGCGACACGCTCGACTTTTCGCCTTGGCCAGGCGCGTTCTGGCGCTCGATGCGTGGGATGGGGCGCACGGGGCAGGAGCCTTCAGCCGGGGAGCGCGAGGGGCCTCAATCTTCCATGGACGAAAATGGCTAACACGTTGACAAGCCAAGAATGTGCCTCGAAGCCGAGTCCACACCGACGTGCCGGCCGGATGGCGCGGTCCCACACGCCTTTCGGAGCGAGGGCCCATCACGCGCCTCGCGCCGAAGGCGAAGCAACCAAGGGCCCGAAGGTGCAACCAGCCGCATCCCCGCGAGACAGGCCTTGTCGGCGGCGCGGCAATCCGCCCTGTTCCCTGCGCGTCGGCGACCCGGTGTCCTCGGCGGGCTGGAAAACTCGCATGCCGGGGCCTCGCCAGCCGTGAAGGTCTATGTTCTGAAGCGCATCGCCCAGGGGCTCGTCGCCATCGTCGGCGCGCTCCTGATCGTCTTCGTTGCCCAACGCCTGTCCGGGGACCCCGTCGCACTCATGCTGCCGATGGATGCCGGGGAGGAGGATTTCGCCGCCATGCGTTCGGCGCTCGGCCTCGACAAGCCGTTGCCCCTGCAGTTCGGCATCTTTCTCGGCAATGCGTTGCAGGGGGACTTCGGCCAGTCGTATCAGTGGAACGCGCCGGCGATGCAGCTCATTCTGGAACGGCTGCCAGCGACGCTGGAACTCGCTCTCGCTGGGCTCGTGTTCGCGTTGCTCCTCGCGGTACCACTCGGCGTGCTTTCCGCCGTGCACCGTGGCGGAATCATCGACCGCGCGGGGAAGATCTTCGCCATGCTAGGACAGGCGGTGCCGGGGTTCTGGATTGGCCTTTTGCTGATTCTCTTCATCGCCGTCGAGCTGCAGTGGCTGCCGGCGTTCGGCCGCGGCAACGTCTCGCACCTGATCCTGCCGGCGATTGCCCTCGGCTGGTACCCCGTGGCGGCCATGACCCGGACGCTGCGCTCGTCGATGCTGGATATCCTGGAGAGCGACTACATCCGCATGGAGCGCGCCATCGGCCTGCCAGAACGGGCCATCGTCTGGCGCTATGCCTTGCGCAACGCGATGGCGCCGCTCGCGACCATGATCGGCGTCTATTTCGCCAACATGCTCGGCGGAGCGTTTGTCATCGAAGTGGTGTTCGCCTGGCCCGGCGTCGGTCGTACGGTCGTGGAGGCGGTGTTCGCCCGCGATTTCCCGGTGGTGCAGGCTGGCGTCGTGCTCTCGGCGGTGGTCTTTGTGGCCGTGAACCTGCTAGTGGACCTCTCCTACGGCTTCATCGATCCTCGCATCCGTCATGACTGAAGCCGCGCTGCCACGACCGCTCCTAGGCCGGCTGCTGCGCCGCGCGGCGGCGCGCATTCGCGGTGGGGAAGGGGGATTTCCTTGGCTAGCCGCTTCCGTTCTCGCCACGGTTCTTGCCTGTGCGTTGTTTGGCCCCTGGATCGCCCCGCATGAGGCCGGTGCGATATCGCTCGCAGACGCCATGACCCCTCCGGCCTGGGAGGAGGGCGGCAGCTCCGAGTTTCTGCTCGGCACCGACAACCTGGGTCGCGACATCTTGAGCCGCATCATCGCCGGCGCGCGGGTGTCGGCCGTGGTGGCGCTCTACGCCATCGTCATTTCCGGCCTCATCGGTGCGGTGCTGGGCATGGCCGCGGGCTATTTCGGCGGCGTGGTGGACGCGCTGATCTCGCGCCTCATCGACATCCAGATGTCGGTGCCGTCGATCCCCCTCGCCATGTTGTTCGCCGCTGTGCTGCCGCCGGGCGAGGCGATGGTGATCTTCATCATCGTGCTGAGCTACTGGACGTGGTATGCCCGCATCGTCCGCGGCGAGGTGCTGAGTCTGCGCGAGCGCGACTTCATTGCGCTCGCGAAGATCGCCGGGGTGGCGACGCCGGTCATTTTCATCCGCCATCTGGCACCGAATCTCCTCAACATCCTGCTGGTGCTGGCAACCCTGCAGTTCGGCAGCGTCATCGTCTTCGAGGCGGGGCTCTCCTTCCTGGGCCTCGGCATCCAGCCGCCACAGGTTTCGTGGGGCGGAATGCTGGCAGACGGGCGAAACTTCATCGAAGTGGCGTGGTGGCTCATCACCATCCCCGGCATCGCCATCATGGCGGCTTGCCTCGCCTCGAACCTCCTCGGCGACTGGCTCCGCGACACCTTCGACCCCGTGCGGCGGCAGATCTGACAGATGGTCACATCAGCAATCTCCTCGAGCGAAGGCTTGCTTGAGGTGCAGGACCTCAAGACCCACCTCTTCCTCAAGCGCGGCGTGGTGCGAGCCGTCGATGGCGTGAGCTTCGATCTCGCTGGCGGCGAAACGCTGGGCCTCATCGGCGAGTCCGGCAGCGGCAAAACGATGACCGGGCTTTCCTTGCTGGGTCTGCCGCCGAAGCCGGCAGGTCGCATCGTCGCCGGCTCGATTCGCCTCGGTGGAACGGAACTGGTGGGCATGGGTGAGGAGGAGCTAGCGGCTGACGTGCGCGGCAGCCGCATCGCCATGATCTCGCAAGACCCCATGACCTCCCTGAACCCGGTCTTCACCGTGGGATCGCAAGTCGCCGCGCCGATTCGAGCGCACGTTGCGGACGGGAACTCGCGCGGTGCGGCCCTCGACATGGCCGTGCGCGAACTCGACCGCGTGCGGGTGCCTTCGGCCAGCGCTCGAGCCCGCGACTACCCGCATCAGTTCAGCGGCGGCATGCGGCAGCGAGTGGTGGCGGCGATGGCCATCGCCTGCCAGCCGGAAGTGCTGATCGCCGACGAGCCCACCAGCGCCCTCGACGTGACCATTCAGGTGCAGCTCATGGACCTCATCGAGCGCATCCAGGGGGATACGGGTGCGGGTCTCTTGTTCATCACCCACGACCTGGGCGTTGCGGCGAGCCTGTGCCATCGAATCGCGGTGATGTACGCCGGGCGGATCGTCGAACTGGCCGAGGTGGAAGCGCTGTACCGTGACCCGCGGCATCCCTACTCGCAGGGCCTGTTGGCATCCGTGCCGAGGCTGGGCCAACGCAAGCGACTGACCTCGATACCCGGCAACCCGCCGAACCCACTGTCGTTGCCGACCGGCTGCGCCTTCCATCCGCGCTGCCCCCACGCGACGGATCAATGTCGGAACGAGGCGCCACCGGAAGTGACCTTGAACGACGGCGACACGCTGTCGAGGCGCGTCGCCTGCTGGCTCGAAGCATGACGGCTCTACTGGAACTTGAAGACGTCGCCTGCCATTTCCGCGTGCCGGGCGGCTTGGTACGCGCCGTGGACGGCGTCTCGCTGCAGGTGCAGAAGGGCGAAACCTACGCTCTCGTCGGCGAGTCTGGCTGCGGCAAGAGCACACTTGCCAAGACCATCTTGCGCCTCCACCCACTCGTGGCCGGCACGATTCGCTTCGATGGCGAGGACGTAGCCGCCATGCGCGGCGCCGATGCCAAGCGCTACCGTTCCAGAGTGCAGGCCGTGTTCCAAGACCCGTATAGCTCCCTCAATCCGCGCCTGAGAGTGCGAACCATCCTCGCCGAACCGCTCCGCGCCCACGGCGTGGCCCGCGCCGACATTGCGCCGCGGGTGGAACGGGTGCTCGATCTCGTGGGGCTGCCGGCATCGTCAGCCACGCTCTACCCGCACGAATTCTCCGGCGGCCAACGCCAGCGCATCGCCATAGCGCGGGCACTGATTCTGGAACCAGACCTCGTGGTCCTCGACGAACCCATCTCCGCGCTCGACGTGTCGATCCGTGCCCAGATACTGAGCCTGCTGGAAAGCTTGCAGCAGGAACTGGGCCTAACCTATCTCCTGATCGCCCACGATCTGGCATTGGTGGAATATGCCGCCGACAAGGTGGCCGTGATGTACTTGGGCGAAATCGTGGAGACCGGCCCCGTGGAGCCCCTGTTCGAAGCCCCCAAACACCCCTACACGCAAACCCTCTTGGCCGCCGTGCCCCACCCAGACCCAACAGCCCCACGAGCATCCGCCGACATCCGAGGCGAAGTCGCAAGTGCCTTGACTCCACCCCCGGGCTGCCGCTTCCACCCCCGCTGCCCCTCCTGCCTGCCAATATGCAACCAGCAGGCGCCGAAGACCGTGACTATCGCCCCCATCCACACCGTCGCCTGCCACCTCCACGACCAATAGCTACGCTAGGAGCCTATCCGACTTGGCGCGGACCTTCGGAGGGAGGGCGTCCCGCCCTCCAAGCGTGCCGAAGGCGCGCGTGCAGCGGAGCGGCCGGCCGCGGCCCCTGATGTTCTGGCGCCTAGCCGCTCGGTGGCTGGTGCGCCGTGAGGTGTGGGTTAGCGAACGGGGGACGTTCGGTCCACTCGAGCTCTTCGGGGTTGGCTCGGTTGAAGCTCTTCTGATAGGGGTAGTCGTCGCCGACTACCTGGCTCGGGCAATCGCCCGCCGGCGGGATGATCCAATCGCAGCCGGGCGTGTTCTCGGGTCCGTTCGTCCAGCAGGCCAGCAGCTGTTCGAAGTGGCCTGTCAGGCTGCCGGGATCGTTGGGGGGCATGTGCTGATTCGGATGCCAATGGTCTCCCATGAACTCCTCGACAGTCTTCATGCCTATGCGGTGGCAGGCCAGGCACTCGTTGTCCTCGATGTGGATCGTCCGCATGTCCCAGTCGGCGCCGCCAATCACGTAGTAGGGCGTGTTGCTCCTGCTCCTTCGACCGCCGATTCGGGGAACGACCGTCTGATTCGGCGCACCCGCTCGCGTCGCGCCGTCGATGAGCGGGTTGTGGATGAACGGGTCCGCCTGATGGCACGCCACGCATTGCGTATCCGACCTCACATAAGCCCTGTCGAAGGCTTCGGGATCGTCGATTCCCGGCATTTTCCCCATCAGCTTGTTGGTGGCGGGGTCGACGTGGGTCCACTCCCGGTTGTCCGCGCTCTCGAAGAACGCCGTCGCCCCCGTCACGCGGTTGTAGCCGATCATCTGCACCGAGTCGGGGATGTCATGGCCGACCTCGTCGTCGCGACCGTCGTGGCGGCAGAAGCTCACCCACACGACTTCGTGGCGAGTCGAGCCGTCGATGTCCTTGCCGACATAGCGCTGCACGCTCGATCCCGACATGCAGTCTCCGACCTGCAAGCTCGGGTTGTCGCACTGATGCAGACCAGGATCGCCGACGGTCCTCACACCATTGACGTAGATGGGCAACTCGACGTTGGCGCCGCAGTCCACGGTCGGCGGAACGCCCAGCTCCTCCTCGATTAGCCTCGCGTACGCGAGCGCGGACGAGTTGCCGCCAATGCTCAAGTTCTCTGGCTGGCATCCTTGCCACGTGCCGCGTTCTTCCTCTTCGCCCATCACTCCGTCGGACTTCACCGCTTCGGCGAGTTCCGACGGAGTGCTGGGGCGGCTTGGGCTAGGGCGAGAAGCGTTGTCCGAAGGCAACGGTTCTTGTGGTGCTTGCGCAGCGACGAGGTCCGCTTCAAGACCGAACCCGATTGTCATATTAACGGCCACTGCAGCCAGCAACGCGCCGGTTTTCCCCACCTTCATCCCAACTTCGGCCGCTTAAGCGAATGATGCCAACCACGGTCACCGGCGGCAAACAGGGTGGATGGGCAAGGCACGTGGACCATTCTCACGAGCAGGTGCTGGCGCGCGTGGACGTTGCGTTGTGCGGCCGCCGCTACTCGCTCGTTGGCACGACTCGGACGATGCCGGCACTTGGGCCGTCCTCGACGATGTAGAGGTGGCCGTCGTGAACGCGCACGTCGCGGATGCGGCGGCCGAGTTCTGCGAAGAGTGCTTCCTCGGCCACCACTTGCCCGTTCTCGATGTCCAGCCGGCGCACCTCCTGGTCCACCAATGCGCCGACGAAGAGGTCGCCTTGCCACTCCGGGAAGCGCTCGCCGTCGTACACCGCGAGGCCCGAGGGGGCGATGGAGGGGGTCCAGTGGTGGATGGGGCTGGCCATGCCCTCCGCTTCGGTGAACGGCGAGATATAGGCACCGTTGTAGTCGATGCCGTGGGTGAGCGCTGGCCAGCCGTAGTTGGCGCCCGGCGTGAGGACGTTGGTTTCGTCGCCGCCGCGGGCGCCGTGTTCGTGCAGATAGATGGTGCCGTCTGGTGCCAGCGCGAGCCCTTGGGCGTTGCGGTGGCCGTAGGTGTATATCGCGGGCAGCGCCCCTTCGACTCTTCTGAACGGGTTGTCGGCCGGAATGCTGCCGTCGGCGTGGATGCGCACGCTCTTGCCGAGCAGGCTGCCGAGGTCTTGCGCCTGCTCGCGGAAGTCGAAACCGTCGCCGCTCGTGAGGAGCAGCGTGCCGTCGGGCAGAAAGGCCATGCGGCCGCCGTAGTGGACGGGCGTGGGTTTGCGTGGCGTGACCGAGAAGATCACCTCGCCGTCCACCAGCGTCTCGCCATCAAGCCGGGCCCGGAGCACTTCAGTGGCGTTGTCGTCTTCGGGCAAGGCGGCGTAGGAGAGGAAGAGGGTGGCATTGCTGGCGAAATCCGGGTGGGGCAGCACGTCGAACAGCCCGCCCTGGCTGCGGCGAAACACGGGAGGCACGCCAGTGATGGGGTCGCCGACGCTGCCTCCTCGAGAAACCCGGCGCAGGGTGCCGCCGAGTTCCGTCACCAGCAGGTCGCCGCCCGGCAGGAACGCGACGCACCATGGGTAGTCGAGCCCTTCGGCCACCCTTTCGAGACGATACTCCGTGGCGGACACCCAGGCGCTGGCGCACGCGAGGGCCACCACCGCCATGGCTTGCCCCACACGAGTCTGCCGATCGGTGACCGCCCGACGGACGGTGCCGGCGCCGAGCGGGTGCCAGGTTCCGATCCAGCTTTGGGGCGCTCTTTCCTTCACCACGAAACTCCGGTTATTTTGGCGGCTTGGCGTTGAGGGCGCAGAGTACATGACGCGACGCATCGGGGCCTTCGCTTGCGCGGTGTTGGTGACCTATCTGGCTGGGTCTGCCCTATCCACGCAGATGATCCTGCAGGAGGTCGCCTCGTTTGGCGTGCCGGTGGACTTCGCCACGCGCATCACGGCAACCCTGCACGACCTTGCTGGGCTCGCCGTCACCTACCTGCCCATCATCGCCATCGCCTCGCTGGTCGCCTATCCGGTCACGGCGCTCGTGTTGCGGTTCGTGCCCGGCCCACGCGCCGTGGCCTATGCCATCGGCGGCGCTGCGGCGCTGTTTGCTCTGCATTCGCTGATGTTTGCCGTACTCGGCATGCATCCGCTGCCGGCGACTCGCACCGGGCTTGGCATGGCGCTTCAAGCCGCAGCCGGCGCCATCGGTGGCTTGACGTTCGCCGGCGTCGCCCGCCCACGCACGTCAAGAGCTTCCGACTCGACCTGAACGCGCCACCTCCGCGGCGCTTTCGCACGCGGAGGCGCTGGTCGGTGGACCACGCCTCGACTATCGCCTCCAGCGGAGTGTGAGGTAGGTCGCTTGCGCAACGTCGACGGACATTCTGGTGCCGGGTGGGCTGTCGAACTCCAGTGCCCGTTGTCGTTCGATCCCGACGGCGACAGCGGCCTGCTGCCGCCCCGGCAGGCGCAGGGCCAACTCGGCTTCGAGCCGCCACCCACGTCGGGCGAACTGTGTCTCGTTCGCGAGTTCCCGGTCGAAGGCGTGCCACGCGCCGCCCGAGGGCGACAGTGCGAGGCCGAGTCGCAAGGAGGAGCTCAGGCGATGGTGGAGGCGCGAGTCGGGATAACCGAGCAACACCTCCGTGCCCTCACGGGGCTGCCAGCGAATCGCTGCCGATGGCTGGCTGCGGACTTCGCCTCGCCGGCCGTCCCGACAGATGCCGAAAAGCAGGGCGAGGCTCGGCGCGAGGGGTTCGATGCGGCGCACAGAAGCGTGCCAATCGACCATGTTCGCGTCCAGCACCCGAGGGTGGCGGCCGGCGTTGGAAGAGGCAGCTAGCGTCGGCGCGACGGCTACCTCCCAATTGGGCGAATGCCGGCGCCACTCAATGCCGAGTCGGTGCAGGTGGCCGTTGGTCGGCATCGGAACGTGGGCATCGATCCGGTGCGCCCCGTAGGCGTGGGTGAGGCGCACGACCTGCTCGGCACGCGCGCTAGCGTTCTGCCACGACCGAAGGCGAACGCGGAGCACGGATTCCTCGACGGACACGGCATCCACGGCAGTGCCGGAGGCCACGGCCTCTTGGACGCGGCTTAAGGCCACGAAAACGCGTTCGAACACGCTCGTGGGCGCGCACACAGAGGCGTTGCCGGCACTGCAAGCCACCGTGCAGGCGATGGAACCGAGGAGCCGCGGCAGTTTCATGCGTCTCCCATTGGTGCTGTTGGCTGTGCCCGGATCATCGCCTATGGACGTGCGAGGTCCTCCAAGGGGCCGTACCATGGTTACAAACGCAAAGGGTAGTGGAGGGGACGCAACGTGAACTACAGAACTGGCCTGATTGCCCTCCTTGCGTTCGCCTCGTCGGGTGCGCTGGCTGCGGAGGAACGGTCCGGAACGGAGAGCGGCGATCGCCTCGAGGAGATGGTCGTGGTCGGCAGCCGGGCGCGCACAGAGAGCCGGGCCGATGAAATGCCCGTTCCGGTCGACGTGCACCAGCAATTCGACCTTGCCAGAACCGGCGAAGTCGACCTCGGCGCTGCACTCACCAAGCTCGCGCCATCGTTCAACTATTCGCGCCTTTCCGTGGGAGACGGGGCGCTCTTGCACACCGCCACCTTGCGCGGGCTCGGGCCGGATCAAACCCTCGTGCTGGTCAATGGCAAGCGCCGTCACAGCATGGCTTGGCTTCGGGTGCTCGATGGCGTGATCGGCTACGGCACCGGCGGCACGGACCTGCGTGCCATCCCTCAAGCGGCGGTTGGCCGCGTGGAAGTGCTCCGCGACGGCGCCGCGGCGCAGTACGGCTCCGATGCCATCGCTGGCGTCATCAACCTGGCGCTGAAGGAAACGCTTGCCACGGAAACGACCCTCCATGCCGGCACCAGCCCGGACGTGCAAGGGGGCACTGTTGGGCTTTCGGTCAACAGCGGCATGCGCTTGGGTGATGGGGGATTCCTGAACTGGACCCTGGAGGCGCATCAAGCAGACTCCATCGAGCGCAACGGCGGCAACGGGGGCCTAGATCCGGGCTACCAAGACCAGCTCATCTCATTGAGTTCGCCATCGCACTCCGGCGCTGCCGCGTTCGCCAACGCGATGCTGCCGCTGGGTGCCGCCTCGGAGCTGTACGCCTTCGGCGGTGCGTCCCGCCGAGAAGGCCGCTCGAGCGGCGCCTACCGCTTCCGGCACGGCTATTGGGACGGCATCGAGACGGGCGACCCCACCTGGGATTTCGTGCTGCCGAACTTCATCACGTTTCACGAACGCAACGCGCACCCGGTCTATCCGAACGGCTTTCTGCCGACGGAGGAGTCAGAGATCGACGACATCTCGCTCAGCGGCGGCTGGCGCCTTGCCGTTCGCGACTGGGAGGTGGACCTGAGTGCGGGCTATGGCCGAAACCGCTTCAACTTCGCCGCCGCCAGCACCATCAACGCCTCCATCGCGGCGTACTACCTCGCCGGCAACCCCGGGGCTAGCGTGGCGCAAGTGATTGCCAATGCCGGCCCCCGGGGCGGCAAGAGCGGCGGCATCGACTTTCGCCAAGCCAGCGTCAACCTCGACATTCGCCGCGACTTCGACGACAGGCCGCTGAGTGCGGTGGCCGCTGGGGTGGAGCGGCGTGGGGAGTCGTACCGGCAGCGAGCGGGAGACCCTGCGAGTTGGTCCTGCGGTCTGCCGCACGTGGCGGACTTTCGCGCCTTTGCCGTCGGTCCGGATGGGAAACCGCTCGATGGGGTCGTCGCTGCCTGCGGCTTCCAGGGCTATCCGGGCTACAGTCCCCGCAATGCGCGCCTGAGCGACGACAGCCGCTACAGCATGGCAGCCTACGTGGACTTGGAAAGCCGTCCTGCCGAGGGCGTTTTGCTCGGTGCGGCATTGCGCGCCGAGGACTACAGCGACGCCGGCGCCCAGACCACCGGCAAGGTGGTGGGCCGGTTCGAGCTCACGGACCACATAGCCCTGCGCGGCGGAGTTTCCACGGGGTTCCGGGCGCCGAGCCTGTCGCAGCGCCGCTTCAACTCCATCCTGTTCGTCGCCAGCGACGCTGGCCTCACCACGACCCTGTCCGCGGGCGAAGGGCACGAGGTCGCCCGCGCCTTTGGCGTGGATTCGCTGCAGCACGAGACGGCGCAGAACGTCAGCGCCGGCCTTGTCGGCGTCTGGGCCGGGAATCGCCTGCGTCTGACGGCTGACGTCTTCTCCACCCGCATCAACGACAGGGTGGTGCGCTCGCAGGGACTTGGCTGCGCCGGCATTGCCGCATGCGATGCAGAGCTCGTGAGCACTGCGGCGTTCTTCTTCAACGGCGTTGACACGGAAACGACCGGTCTCGACCTTTCGGCGCGCTGGGGCTTGCCGGCGGCTGGTGGCTACCTCTGGCTCTCCGCCAACGCGCACGCGAGCGAGACCGAAATCGTCGGCCGCAACCTTCCGGCCGGCGCCCCTGCCGGGGTAGGGTTCGGCGACTACTACGGCGGTTGGGCGGCGGACCAGCTCGAACGAGGCCAGCCGGGGCGGCAAGCGAACGTCACCGCCGACTTCACCCGCGGCAGGTGGGGCGTCGTCGTCCGCATCAACCATTTCGGCGACACGGTGCAGCACCCTCTCGACACCGGAATGATCGAGGTGGACGCCGGCAACACCGTGGATGCCGAGGCCCGGCTCGATTGGGGCTCGCTCAAGCTGGCGGCAGGGATCAACAACCTGTTCGACGAGTTGCCGACGGAACTGCCCAAGACGCATCTCTCGAACGTGCTTTGGGGCATCCGCTATCCTACCGACACCCCTTGGGGACTCGGCGGACGGTTCGCCTACCTTCGCCTCAGCCACGGCCTCGCGCCGTAGCGAGCCGACGTCCAAGCAGGAGGACATGCCATGAAGACTCGAATCCCGGAATCCTTCAGCCGAGCCTGCATCGCTGCGCTTTGCATGGTCCTCGCTGCCGGCAGCGCGGCGGACATCCGGCGCACCAGCACGGGGTTGCCCGACCTCACCGGAAACTACGACAGCGGTTCGATCACGCCGGTGGAACGGCCGCGCGAACTCGGCGAGCAGCGATTCATGACACCCGAGGAAGCCCAGGCGAAGATCAAGGGGGCGGCCGACGCCTTGGCGTTTGCCGAAAACCGTTCCAGCGATCCCAACCGAGGAGCGCCGGTGAAAGGCGGCGATGGCATCAACGCCTTTGGCGCCGGCAACGTCGGCGGCTACAACTCGTGGTGGGTGGATCCCGGCAGCGACATCGTGGCCATCGACGGCAAGTTTCGTACCTCGATTCTTTACGACCCGCCGAATGGCCGCTACCCGCCCATGACGCCCAAGGGCATGATGAAGATGGCCGACAACTTCAGCTCCTTCATCCACGACAACGACGGCACCGCATCGTGGCTCGACCAGCCTCGCGGTCCGTTCGACAATCCCGAAGACCTTGCCCTCGCGGAACGATGTCTGCTCGGCTTCAGTGCCGGGCCGCCGATGCTCCCGGGCCTCTACAACAACTTCAAGCGCATCGTGCAGACCGAAACCCACGTGATGATCTTGGTTGAGATGGTTCACGACGCCCGCATCATCCGCCTTGACTCGGAGCACCCGCCCGAGGACGTGCAGCTTTGGCTGGGCGACTCCATCGGCCACTGGGAAGGCGACACCCTGGTCGTGGACACCACCAACTTCCGCGAGGATACGGGCCTCTACGGGGGCGATGAAAACCTGCACCTCGTCGAACGCTTCACCCTGCGCGAAGACGGCAACCTCCTCTACAACTTCACCGTGAACGATCCCACCATCTGGCGCGCCCCGTGGAGCGGCGAGTACGTCTGGAAGCGCAGCGACGTAGGCGTGTTCGAATACGCCTGCCACGAGGGCAACTACGCCATGGGCAACATCCTGCGCGGCGCAAGACGGCTAGAGCGAGAGGAGATAGCTCGGCGGGCCGAGAGCGCCGGGGAGTAGGTTGCTGGGCGGGAGAAGCCATCCCACCGAGGCGCTAGCGCCAGAACACCGCGGGGACCGGGGGACCCGGAGGGAGGGCGTCCCGCCCTCCAGAGGCCCGGCTATGTCCGACAGGCGTCCTCGCGTTGGTGACGTTGTTTGAGGATGGCACTTCGTTGGCATTGTCTGGGACGCATGTTGCGGTGGCCTAAGGCGGCTCCGCTGCGTGCGTGCCTTCGGCACGCTTGGAGGGCGGGACGCCCTCCTCCGAATGCCGCGCCAAATCCGATAGGCTACCGTCCCGTGTTCACCATCACGCGATGCATGACACGGTCGTAGGGCTTGTCGCGCACCACGTAGTGCTGCGTCTTCTCGTTGTCCCAGATCACGAGGGTCCCGGGTTGCCAGGAGACGCGAAGCTGCAGTTCCGGCACCGCGGTCTGACGGAACAGGAAGGCCAGTAGCACGTCGCTTTCGTCCTGCCGCAGTTCGCAAATGCGGGTGGTGTAGAGCTGGTTGACATACAGCGACTTGATGCCGGAATCCGGGTCCTCCATCACCACCGGTTCCGCCTCCGGCTTCGACGCGCCCCAGCTATTCAGCGCCGTCAGACCCTCTAGAAACTCTTTCAGCGGCGGCGACAGGCGTTCGTAGGCTCCCACCATGTCGGCAAACAAGGTGTCGCGCCCGAACGGCGGCACTTCGATGGCTTGCAGGAACGTGAACCACTGCGTCTTCTCCCGCGGTGGCCCGTCCGTATGCCAGCTATCGCCCACGTCGATCCCGGTGGCGTAATCCCGCCCGACGATACGCTTCACGCCAACGTGCCCGGTTACGTCATCCCAAATCGGATGCTGCGCCCGCTCCGCCTCCCCGAACTCCTCGGCGAACGCCAGCAGATCGTCCGGCGCCATGTCGCCCTGATCGGGTGCGACCAGCACCTTGAACTGCGGCAGCGCGTCCTTTACGGCGGCGACGGCGTTTGCGCCTTGCCGGCGAAAGTCCAAGTCGATCCGCGCCCCAAGAGTGCCGTTCAGCGGTTGTGGATTCAACATTGCCCAGCCCTTGATCTTGCAGCCGAGCCGCACGATGCCACAATCCCCACGCCGCGCAAGGAATCCGTAGGCCAGCAGTTCGAATGGTGAGTTGCCGCCGTCCGTCAGGGCGCTCGCTTGCCTTGCGGCAGGTTGCGGCAGTGATTACGCTTTGGGCAGGGGTTGCCAATGGCGGGACGAGAAAGGATGCGTTTTCGGGCGTGTTGCGGGCTGGTTCGGATGGCTACCGCGGCCGCATCGCTGTGGGCTTGCGCGGCTCTGGCGTTCGAAGCCGAGATGCGTCCGTTGCTCGACAGTTCTTGCATGGCCTGTCACAGCAATCAGGTGCTGAGCTCGCTGGATTTGACGCAGACGGGGTTTGATCTTTCCGATCCCGCAGCGTTCCGGGTTTGGGAGCGGGTTTACGACCGGGTGCGGCGGGGAGAGATGCCGCCGGCACCTATGCCGGCTCCGCCTGGAGAAGTGCTTGAACCGGCGCTCGGGGCACTCAAGGAAACGCTTATCGAGGCCAATCTTGCCGCACGGGGGCCACAGCGGACGCCACTTCGCAGGCTGACGCGGCTCGAGTATCGCTACACGTTGGCTGATCTGCTGCAGATTGACGTCGAGCACGCGGCGGGGCTGGCCGAAGGGTTGCCGGCCGAGGCGGATTCGGGCGGGTTCGACACCGTGGCGGCGAGTCAGGGCATCTCGGCGCTGCATGTGCGCAAGTATCTCGATGCAGCCGACCGAGCCCTGGACCTTGCCCTCAACCTCGGTCCGCGGCCCGAGACGCAGACGTTCAAGGTTGAGTATGCGGAGTCGGGCTATCTCAACTTCATGCACGATGGCGAATTCCTGGGCGCTGGCGTCACCATGAAGGTGGGCGACGCCGTGGCGACCTTCTTCGACTCTGCCTCCACCTACATGTTCCACACCGATACCGAAGGGTATTCAGTGCCCGCCGCCGGGCGTTACAAGGTGACGGTGGAAGCGCGTCCCTATCAGGCCACGTCTCCCGTGACGCTGACTGTGTTCAAGGGCAAGGAGGGCGTGGCAGCAGCGGCGGCGCTCACCGAGCTCATCGGCAGCTTCGATCTGGTGGACGACGAGATGCGCGCATTGGAGGTGGCGACGTTCCTGCGCCCCGGCGACGTGGTGAGTCCTTCGGTAGCGGATCTCAAGAAGCCGGAAGGCGATTACGTCAACTACTACGCGCCGGAGAACAACGTGCGCGACTACAAGGGGGAGGGAATCGCTATCCGTTCGCTTGCGGTGGAAGGCCCGCTGCACGAGGCCTGGCCGCCGCCGAGCACTTTCGGCTTGCTTGGCGGTCTCGCCATCGAGAACGGGGTGCCGGTGCTGACGAAGGAACCCTACGCGCACATCCAGGACATCGTCGCCGACTTCGCGGCGCGGGCGTTCCGGCGGCCGCCATCGCCGGAGGAAGTGGCGGCATATGCGACCCTGGCCCAGCCCCTGCTTGACGAGGGCGAGTCGTTCCTGAACGCCTTGCGGGTGCCGCTCAGGGCTGTCCTGAGTTCGCCTTCGTTCCTTTTCCACGCCAGCAGTTCGCGCAGCGAACTGCCGACGCCCCAGCTAGGGCGCGCCGGCTCGGAAGAAACGCTCGACGAATATGCGCTGGCCTCGAGATTGTCGTATTTCCTCTGGCGCAGCATGCCGGACGACGAATTGTTCGCACTCGCTGCCGAAGGACGGCTTTCTGACCCGGCAGTGATGGCGGAGCAGGTGGAGCGGATGCTGGCCGATGCCAAGAGCGAGCGTTTCGTGAAGGACTTCGCAGGACAAGCGTTCCGCCTCTACGAGATGAACGCGACAACACCGGATGCGGGGCTGTACCCCGAGTTCGACGAGCGCTTGGGGCAGGCTATGGTGGCTGAAACCGAGCTCTTCCTCGCCCAGCTCATCGGCGAGAATCTCGGCGCCGCCAATCTCGTGGCCGCAGACTTCACTTTCGTCAACCGGCGACTCGCAGAACACTATGGCCTTGCCGGCATCGAGGGGCAGCACATGCGCCGCGTGGCCCTGCCGGAAGATAGCGTGCGCGGCGGGCTCCTCTCGCAGGCGAGCATCCACAAGATCACCGCCAACGGCACCACCACCTCGCCGGTGCCGCGCGGCAACTTCGTGCTCGCCAACGTCTTGGGGCAGCCGGCGCCGCCACCGCCGCCGAACGTGGCGGGGCTCGAGCCAGACACACGCGGCACCACGACCATTCGCGAACAGCTCGCGGCGCATCGCTCCAACCCCATGTGCGCCAGCTGCCATGTGACGATTGATCCACCCGGTCTCGCGATGGAGTCGTTCGATCCCATCGGCGGGTTCCGCGAGGTGTATCGGGCGTCGGGCGAGGAGGTTCTCGGTTCGGACGGGCAGACCTATCCGGGGCCATACAAGGAGGGCTTGCCAGTAGATGCCAGTGGCGTGACGCCGGAAGGCGAGGTTTTCGCCGGCTTCGAGGCATACCGCGAGTTCCTCGTGCGAGAGAAGCTCGAGGACGTGGCGCAGCACTTCGTCTCGCAGCTTCTTGTGCTCGCCACCGGTGCAGAAGTGCAGTTTGCCGACCGCGAAGCGCGGGATCGCATCGTCGCCAAGCTCGCGGGGAATGACTACCCCGTGCGCTCCATGATTCACGAGGTCGCCCAGAGCGACCTGTTCCGGAGACAATGAGCATCACGATGCGCAAGGTGGATCGACGCAGCTTCCTTAAGGGTGCGCTCAAGACTTCGGGCGTGGCGATGTCCTTGCCGCTCTTGGAGACGCTCTCTTGGGGAGATGTGCGCCAGGCGCCGGCGCGGATGGTCAACGTTTGCGCCACGCTCGGGCTCTATGCCGACTCGTGGTTTCCGAAATCGGAGGGCGAGGGCTACGAGGCCAGCGAGTACCTCTCGCTGATCGACCAGCATCGGCAGCACTACACCCTGATCTCGGGTCTCGCCCACGCCAACCAGAGCGGCCGTCAGGCGCACAACTCGGAAATCACCTGGCTGACATCGGCGGAGCATCCTGGCCTTGACGGTTTCCGCAACACGATCTCCCTCGATCAGGCCGCAGCGGACCATCTGGGCTATGTGACGAGGTTTCCGTCCATCGTGCTCGGCACCACAAGCCCGCAGAGCCAGTCCTACACCGAGAGCGGAGTGATGGTGCCGGGCGAGACGAGCCCGGCGGCGCTCTTCACTCGCCTGTTCCTGCAGGGCAATGCCGAAGAAGTGGCCAAGGAAACCCGTCGGCTGGTGGACGGCGGCAGCATCCTCGATCACCTAAGCGCCGGTCGGGAGCAACTCCTGAATCAAGTCAGCTCCGCCGATCGCCAGAAGCTCGCCGCGTACTTCGAGGCGGTTCGTACCGCGGAGCGGCAACTCACCGAAGTGCGCGCCTGGCTCGACCGTCCCAAGCCCAACGTCGATGCCGAACCGCCGGAGGACATCAAGGACAACGCCGACCTTGTCGGCCGCGTGCGCTTGATGCTGAACATGGTGCCGCTGATCCTGGAAACCGACTCGTCCCGGGTGGTGAGCCTGATGATCCAGGACCACGGCGTCGTGCCGAAGGTGGCGGGCGTCTCCGGCGAACACCACGGCCTCAGCCACCACGGCCAGGACGAGGCGAAGATCGTTCAGCTTCGCAAGGTGGAATCGGCACTGGTGGTCGAATTCGGCAGCCTGCTGACCAACCTGCGCGAGCGCGGGTTGCTCTCTTCCACGACGGTGCTGTTCGGCAGCAACCTCGGCAACGCCAACTCGCACAGCGCCACGCACCTGCCGACTCTCGTCGCCGGCGGCCCCTTCCGCCACGGCGGCCACGTGATGGCGGGCCGAGGCGAGAACGGCGCCCAGGACGCGCCCCTCTCCAACCTCTTCGTCACGCTGCTCCGCACGATGGGCATCGAGAGCGATTCCTTCGGCCACAGCGACGGCGCCCTGACCTGGGCGTAGGCACGGGCCTTTGGAGTAGAGATTCGGAGGGAGGGCGTCTCGCCCTCCAAGCGTGCCGAAGGCGCGCACGCAGCGGAGCCGGCCAGGCAGCTGATGTTAGCCGCCGCCGCCAAACGTGAATGTGGTCGATGCTCGCCAAACGTCACCGGGGCGCAGGATGGCATGCGGGCAATGGCGCAGATAGGCGGCGTGGTTGGGGGCGTCTGGGAACTGCTGGGTTTCGAGGCATAGGGCGCCGTGGCGCGTGTACGGCACGCTGCCGGCGCTGAACTCGTCGAGCGTGTTGCCCGTGTAGAGCTGCACGCCGGGTTGGTCGGTGTGGACGGCGAGCGAGCGTCCGCTGGCGGAATGACGAACCCGCGCGGCTTCACGCATCCCTCGGCCGTCGATGACAAACGTGTGGTCGAAGCCGCCGGCTCGCCGCAGTTGCGGGTCGTTCAGGGATAGCCGTTCCCCAAGTGCGACGGCTTGGCGCAGGTCGAAGGGCGTGTCGTCCACCGACTGCAGGTCGCCGAGCTGCAGGAGCTCCTCGCTCACCGGCAAGTAACGGGATGCGGCGATGGCAACCTCGTGATCCTCCACGGTTGAGCCTGGGGCCCCGCTCAGGTTGAAGTAGCCGTGCGAGGTCAGGCTCACTGGTGTGGGTGCGTCCGTGGTCGCCTCGAAGTCGAGCGACAGGCGGTTGCCGGCAAGCGAATAGCGTGCGGTGGCTTCGAGCGTTCCCGGATAGCCGCCGTCGCCAGCGTCGCTCGTGAGTCGCAGCACGACCTCCTCATCTTCGACGGCACCGCGCCAGCGACAAACCCCAAAGCCATGTCTCCCGCCGTGCAACTGGTGTGGTGGAATGTTGGCGTCGAGTTCGTGAACCTGGCCGTCAAGCTCGAACCGCGCCCCGGCGATGCGGTTGGCATAGCGTCCGACGAGGCAGTTGAAGTGCGGGTGGCGGCCCAGATAACCGTCCAACGTCGGGCAGCCGAGCAGCACGTTGGCGAACCTGCCGCCCTGATCTGGCGCCGCGATGCTGGTCACCGTGCCGCCGTGCTCGATGATGGTGACGCGCAGTTCCGGGGTCGCGAGGCGGAAGCCCTGGAAGTCGGGGTGTGCGTCGAACGAGTCGATTTGCGCCGCGGTCATTCGCCCTGCCCGGGGGAACCGGAAACGCCCGCGGCGGAGCGGTTGCGGCGGCGCCGAAAGCGCTTGTACTCCCATTGATACTGGGCCGGATTGCGGCGCACAACCTGTTCGATCGCGACGTTCATTGCCGCGGCACTTGTTGCCGCGTCGGCGGAATACACGTCGCCGTGCAACGGTTCGATGTGGGCCGCGAAGCCTCGGCCCGTGCGCTCCACCCAGGCCATCACCACGCGCGGTTGCACTCGCATGATGAGCCGGTGTGCCAGCACCATCGTCAGCACGTCTTGGCCGAAGAACGGCGCATCGACTGCGGCGGACGGCGGTGGTGTTTGGTCGGGGAGCAAGCCAACGATGCCGTTGTCGCGGGCAACGGAATACAAGTGCTTGAGACCGCGCGGCGTGGTGGGCGCCACGCGCACGCCCCAGCGCGTCCTTGCCCGGCACACGAGCGACTCGAGGCTCTTGATCTTGGGGGGTGCGTACAGGCAGGTGAGCCCCGGGCCGCTGCCGAACACATGGCCGAGGAGCTCCCAATTGCCGAAGTGCGGCATCAGCACGAGCACGGCGCCGGTGGCGGACTCGACGTGCTCCATGCCCTGCACGCTCTGCACGAGGCGCGCGGCGCGGCTCGTGCTGCCGTGCCAGACGAGGCCCATTTCGGCGAAGGTCTTGGCGGTCTCGGTCAGGCTCTGTCGCGCGAGCCTTCGTCGGCACTGCGGCGAAAGCGAAGGAAAGCAGCGTTCGATGTTCTCTTGCGTGGTGCGGGCGGCGCGCGTGCCAAGCAGCCACTGGGTGTTGGCGACGACGACCGCTAGGGCATGGGCAACAGGTAATGGCAACAGCGCAAGCCCCCGCGCCACGACTCGTAGGAGGATGGGCGCCGCCGCTTCCAGCCGTCGATTGCGTCGGCGACGAGCCGCGTTGCGCCGCGAGGTGGCGCGTTCCTGCGCGCCCTCGGCAGCCGGTGCAAGCCCAGTCATGGCCGCGGCCGAGGGCTTGGCGGGCTGCATTGGGGAACGCACATTGAGAGGTGCCGAGCCGCATCCACTGTGGATTCGGGCCGGTTAGAAGCCTGCCTCGCCAGCCTGGATCGTCTTGAGATACTCCTCGTCGAGCCGCTCGTACTCCGAGCTGCCGGGCTTCATCACGAACACCGGGTCGTCAATCGCCGTGATGTCGTACGCCTCGCGGCGAAGATCGCCCTTCACCATTTTGAAGGTGCCGGTCACGTCGATATCGGTTTGCTGGCGCACGAAGATGGGGCGGGCGTAGGACGGCAGCTCTCGATTCACCCACGCCGCCAGGGCATCGAGGCGCAGGTCGTCCACACCCTCCGCCAGCCGCACGGCCGCCATGCCGGCGCGGCCGTCGCTGCCCGGCACTTCCACGCCGTAGACGTTGCAAAACTCCACATCGTCGAAACCGTTCAGGATTTCGCCAACCTCGTTGGTGGAGACGTTTTCGGACTTCCAGCGGAAGGTGTCACCGACACGGTCCACGAACTGATAATGGGGATAGCCTAGGGTGAACCCCACGTCCACCTCGCGGATCAGGTCGCCGGTGTTGAACCAGGCATCCCCTTCCTCGAAGGCATCGCGGACGATCTTGCGCTCGGTCGCCTCGGCATCGGTATAGCCCTCGAACTTCGCCAACGGATTGATGTGACCGAGCAGCAAGCCCGGCTCGCCGCCGGCGACATTGCGACACTTGCCGTCGTCTCCGCGCACGATCTCGTCTGCGTCGACGTCGTATTCCACCACCGCGACGCGGTTGGACGTGAGGCCGATGGTGCAGTCCTTGTTGAGGAAGTTGGCGAACGAGATGTTGCCTTCGCTGGCGGCGTAGAACTCCGAGATGCGCTCGATGCCAAAGCGGCTCTTGAAGTCGAGCCAAAGGTCGGGTCGTAGGCCGTTGCCCATCGCAGTGCGCACCGGATTGTTGGCATCGTTGGGCTCGGGCGGCGTCGCCATCAGATAGCGGCAGAGTTCGCCGATGTAGAGCAGTGCCGTGCAACCGTGCTCACGCACGTCCGCGAGGAAGGCGCTGGCAGAAAAGCGACGCCGCAGGAACATCGAGGCGCCGGAGTCGAGCACGGCGCCAAAGCCGATGATGAGCGCGCTGCCGTGATACAGCGGCATGCAGCAGTAGAGGCGGTCCTTCTCGGTGATGCGCAGTCCCCCCCGCGCTGCCGCGCCGCCGCCCATCAGGCAGCGCCAGTTGGAGACGATGGCCGCCTTGGGGAGACCCGTGGTGCCGGACGTGAAGATGTGGAAGGCCTGCTCGCCCAGGGTTCGATTGGCGGTGTCCCCGGGGTTGGCCTCGGACTGGCCTTGACTGAGGGCCATGAAGTCGGTGGCCCAGTTGGGTGCGGACGCCTCGTTGTCCGGCACGAACAGGTAGTCGCTGCCTTCTTCGAGGTGCAGTTCGGACTTCACGCCGGCAATCGCCTCGCCGAGTTCCGCGCCGAAGACGCATTTCTTCGATTGCGTCACGGTGAGGCAATGACTGAGCGGCCGCCCGGTTAGGTTGGTGTTTACGAGCGAGGCGATCACGCCGAGCTTGTTGGCCGCCAGCACGATCGCCAGCATGTCGATGCTGTTCTGCATCATCACGCTCACCGCATTGCCCGGTTCCAGCCCCGTGTCGCGCAAGACTCCGGCATAGCGATTGGCGCGGGCGTTGAGTTCTGCCCAAGTTACAGACTCCCCCTCAAACACAAGGGCAGTGCGCTCGCCGAACATCGTCGCATTGCGCTCGGCGAGCTCGCCCAGGGATCCCTGTTCTTCTGGGGGCCGAGGCGTCATGGCCTTCTTGAGCTTCAGCAGGGCCGGCAACTGCACCACCGTCGATATCACGTCGCGAACGCTCATGGCCACTCCCACCCATGCTTGACCGAGTCCCGCGAAGATAGGCCGGCTTCGCCCCGAAGAAAAGGGGGTGGAATCGGCGCGCGCTGGCAACCTCTGCCGGCACAGTGCGCACACGCCGCTCCTCCCAGACGCGGGCGGGCCATCAGGGGTTGCGCGGGCTGCAAATGACTGTGACTCTCGCGGTTGGGACGAACCGGAGAAAGGTCATGAACGAGGTCTGGAACGTGGGCGACGTACGCATCACCCGGATGGTGGAGATGGAAGTCACCGGCGGGTCGCGCTTCATCCTGCCGGATGCCACGCGGGACGCCTGCCTCGCGTATCCGTGGATGCAGCCGCACTTCATGGACGCGAAGGGCAACTTGGTGATGAGCATTCACGCCTTGGTGCTGGACACCGGCGAGCGCCGCATCGTCGTCGACACCTGCATCGGCAACGACAAGGAACGCGCCATCCCCACCTGGAGCCATTTGCAGACGAGCTTTCTGGCCGACATGGAGGCTGCCGGCTATCCGCGCGAGACCGTCGACACCGTGCTCTGCACCCACCTGCACGTCGATCACGTCGGCTGGAACACCATGCTCGTAGACGGCGAGTGGGTGCCGACCTTCCCCAACGCCCGCTACCTGATTGGTGAGCACGAGTTCCGCTATTGGGAATCCGAAGACGACGAAAGCCGTCGCGACTCCATCATTGCCGACTCGGTGCGCCCGGTCATGGACGCCGGCCTCGTGGACTTCGTCGCGACGGATCATGTCGTCGCCCCCGGCATCCAACTAGCGCCCACACCCGGGCACACCCCCGGTCACGTCAGCGTCCGAATCTCGTCCGGCAACGAAGAAGCCCTGATCACCGGCGATTGCATTCACCATCCCTGCCAAATGACCCGCACCGATTGGTGCAGCTCGGCCGACTACGACCAATCGGAAGCGAGAAGCACAAGGGAGGGACTCCTAGCCGACCTATCGGAATCCGCAACTCTGGTAATCGGCACCCACTTCGCAACACCAACCGCCGGCCACGTGCGCCCCCGCTCTGAAGGCGGTTACTGGTTTGACGTGGGAGCTGGCAAGAGCGCATGAAGGCCAAACCAAGGCGACTTGACCTGGTTCGGAGAAGGTTGTGTTGCGTCCTGGTCGAAGGCGCAAGCGAACGCAGGGCAAGCGGGCCGGTAGTTCGCGCAGCGAACTGGCGACGCGCCCGGCAAAGGCGCCAGCGCGGCTGCCACGAGGCATTCGTCAGGCGAGGCGCGAGGCGGCGAATCGCGCCAGGGTGCGCAGGCCCTCGCGGTAGGGACTCGCTGGCAAGGCGTCCGTTGCTGCCAGTGCCCTTCGCAGTTCCATGCTGGCGCACTCACGGGTGTGGGCTAGGGCACCGGTGCGGCGGACGGCGGTGAGGACTTCGGCGAGGCGGCCGGCGGAGCGGGCTGCGATGGACTCGCGGATGAGTCGGGCGTCCGCGTCGCTGCCGTTGCGGGCGGCGTGGATCAAGGGCAGTGTCATCTTGCCTTCGGCGAGGTCGTTGCCGGCGTCCTTGCCCATCACGTCGCGCTCGCCGGCGTAGTCGAGCCAGTCGTCCACGAGTTGGTAGGCGAGGCCGAAGTGCAGGCCGTAGTTCTTGAGTGCGGCGGTGGTGGCCGCATCCGCGCCGGCGAGGGCGGCGCCGGTGTGGGCGGAGGCCTGGAACAGCATTGCGGTTTTGCGGCGGATGATTGCCATGTATTCGCGTTCGTCAATGTCGGCGTTGCCGATGTTGGCGAGCTGCATCACCTCGCCTTCCGCGACGCGGTTCGTCGCCTCGCTGATGATGGCCATGACCGGCATCGAGTCGAGTTCCACCATCAGTTCGAAGGCGCGGGAGTAGAGGAAATCGCCCACGAGTACGCTCGGACCATTGCCCCACAGCGTGTTCGCGGTGGCTTGGCCGCGGCGCAGGGGGCTGTGGTCCACCACGTCGTCGTGCAGCAGGGTCGCAGTGTGCAGAAACTCGATCACCACGGCGAGGCGCACGGGCCCGTCCATTCCTTCGTGGCCGCATAGGCGAGAGGCGAGAAGTGCGATCAATGGGCGCAGACGCTTGCCGCCAGCGCTGACGATATGGCGGCCAATCTCCTCGATGAGCGGCACTGGCGAGGAGAGTTGCTCCGGGATCAGGCGATTGACGGCCTCGAAATCGCCTCGAACGAGGCCGAAGGCGGCATCTGGGCCCGTTGCTGTGCAGGCATTCGCTGCATCTAGGGTGGCGAGTGATTCGGCAACGGGGGACGCTGGCATGTACGAGGGCTCCGGGTCTCGTTCGCGATGTGGTGGCGGCGCTTGACCTGCCACGCGCGTTGTATTCGGCTCGTCGCATCCGTAGAATGCCGCGCCTTTGCCGGCAGGCTGATTCGGCGGTGCGATGGGCGTCAGGCCGGCATCCCGGCGGCGGTGCTTGTCAAGGCGCGGGATTCTACACCTTGGCTCCGCAGCCGGGCAGTTTGTCGCAGGTGCGGATGGGAGGCCCCGCCGGTGGAGGCTGGAGCGGCAGGAGCAGAACGCATGTTTGCGGTATTCGAAAGTGGCGGAAAACAGCATCGCGTGTGCGAAGGCGACGTGGTGCAGCTCGAACGATTGCCGGCCGATCCTGGCGATGAGGTGGTGTTCGACCGCGTGTCGCTCATCGCGAGTGGCGACGACGTACAGGTAGGTACACCGTACCTCGATGGCGGAGCGGTTACGGGTGAAGTCGTGGAGCAGGGTCGGGGCCGCAAGATCCGCGTGATCAAGTTCAAGCGCCGCAAGAACTACATGCGCACCAAGGGGCACCGTCAGCATTTCACGACGGTGCGGATCACCGGCATTTCGGCAGCCTGAAGGCACGACGGCAAAAGGAGAGCCTGGGATGGCACACAAGAAAGCAGGTGGCAGCACGCGCAACGGACGCGACTCGGAGTCGAAGCGTCTCGGCCTCAAGAAGTTCGGCGGCGAGGCGGTGCTGGCCGGCAACATCATCGTTCGTCAGCGCGGCACGAGGTTCCATCCAGGCGCCAACGTCGGCTGCGGGCGGGATCACACGTTGTTCGCAACGGCGGACGGTTTCGTCAAATACGAGCGCTTGGGTGGTCAGCAGCGGCGCACGGTCAGCGTCCTGCCGTCGCTTTAACGGGCGCGCCTGAAAAAGCGAACACCACTCGCCGGAAGGGCGGGTCGTACATTGATCCAACGCGTCCCTTGCTCAACACGGACGACGCATGCGTCGACCCTCTGGCGCTGGGCACACCGAAAACCACGACGTTTGCGATCGCCCGGAGACTTCCTGTGCGCACGCATTCCTGACCAGTTGCATCCCGATGCGGTTCGTTGACGAGGCGGTCGTCGATGTCGAGGCCGGGAGGGGCGGTGACGGCCACCTGAGCTTTCACCGTGCCCGCAACGTTCCCCGCGGCCGGCCGGATGGTGGCAACGGTGGCGAGGGTGGGTCGATTGTGCTGGTGGGAGATGCCGCCCTCAACACGTTGGTGGACTTCCGTTTCAATCGGGTCTTCCGTGCCGATGCAGGCGCCTCAGGTGGCGGCAACGAGCGCACCGGCGCTGCCGGCAAGACACTTTGCGTTGCGGTACCGGTGGGAACGACGGTCGTGGACGACGCTAGCCTCGAACTCGTTGGCGACGTGACCGAAGCGGAGCAGACGCTCACCGTCGCCGCCGGGGGCGGGCGGGGCCTCGGCAACGCGCATTTCAAATCGGGTTCCAACCGCTCGCCACGCCGTACCACCCCAGGGCGCCCCGGCGAAGTGCGACGCCTGCGGCTGCAGTTGAAGGTGATGGCCGACGTAGGCCTCTTGGGAGCGCCGAATGCCGGCAAGTCCACGCTCATCAGTCGCATGTCGGCGGCAAAGCCTCGCATCGCGGACTATCCGTTCACGACGCTCACACCCAACCTCGGTGTGGTTCGGGTCGGGCCGGGCGAGAGCTTCCTCATGGCCGACGTGCCTGGACTGATCGCTGGGGCTGCCCAGGGAGCGGGCCTTGGCGTGCGGTTTCTGCGCCATCTCACGCGCACGCGTCTGCTTGCCCATCTTGTCGACATTGCGCCGCTCGATGGCAGCGATCCGGTTCAGACGGTGGCCGCCATCGAAGCCGAGCTCTACGCCTTCAGCGAGGCCTTTCGCGAGCGCGACATCTTCCTGGTCGCCACCAAGACAGACTTGGTCGCGGATGACTCCGCAGTGGAGCGCCTGCGCCACGCCTTTCCGCACCGTCGGATGTACGCGGTGTCCGCGGCTGCCGGGGAGGGGGTGGACGAGCTCGCCCAAGCGCTGATGGTGGAAGTTGAAGCTCTCCGGCAACGGCTTGTCGATGACGAGGAGTTTGCCTTGCAGGATCGGCGCATCATGGAGGCCATGCGAGCGGACGTGCTGGCGGGCGCCGAACCGCGACAGCATGTGTCGGCAGGCGATTGGGACGACGACGAATGACGACGCAGCCACGAAGCGATGTGCTGACACTCGACCACGAAGCCGAGTTGCGTGGCGCGCTTGCCCGGTCTGCAACTTGGGTGGTGAAGGTCGGCAGCGCGCTGCTGACCGGCGAAGGAGAGGGCCTGAACCTCGATCGGATTGCGGATTGGTGTCGCCAGATTGGCGCGCTGATGGCGAGCGGCAAGAGGGTAGCGGTCGTGTCGAGCGGAGCGGTGGCGGAAGGCTGCCGACGCCTGGGCTTCGACGAGCGCCCTGGCACCGTGCATGACTTGCAGGCAGCCGCCGCCGTGGGCCAGATCGGGCTTGCGGAAGCCTATGAGCGCGGCTTTCGCGATGTCGGCCGCAACACGGCGATGGTGCTGCTCACCCACGACGATCTCTCCAGTCGGGAGCGCTACCTCAACGCCCGCGCGACTCTCAGCACCTTGCTTTCCCTAGGGGTCGCGCCAGTGGTAAATGAGAACGACTCTGTGGCCACCGACGAGATCAAGCTCGGCGACAACGACACGCTGGCGGGGCGGGCAGCAAGCCTGCTGTCGGCGGACGCGCTGGTGATCCTCACCGATCGCAACGGCTTGCACGAGGAAGACCCGGCAAAGCGCCCAGACGCGCGTCTCGTGGCTTCGGCTGCGGCCGCGGACCCGCGCCTGGATGCGATGGCCGGGGATGCCGGGCGCCTGGGTCGGGGGGGCATGGCGACCAAGTTGAAGGCGGCGCGCTTCGCGGCCCTCTCCGGGGCCAGTACGGTGATCGCCAACGGTGCGCAGGACGACATCCTGCTGCGATTGGCGCGGGGAGAAACCGTTGGAACGCTGCTCGCGGCAGACGTCGCGCCGCTCGATGCGCGCAAGCGCTGGCTCGCTGGGCATCTGCGCGAAAAGGGCTCCGTGCAATTGGATGCCGGTGCCGTTCGCGCCTTGCGCGACGGCGGCAGCATCCTTCCGGTCGGCGTCACCGCCGCGACCGGCAAGTTCCGTCGCGGTGACATGGTGCGGGTGCTGGCCCCGGAGGGCAGCGAAATCGCCAAGGGCCTCGCCAACTACGACGCCACCGAAACCCGCCGTCTGCTCGGCCACAACTCGAGTGAAATCGAAAGCCTGCTCGGCTATGTGGACGAGCCGGAACTCATCGGACGCGACAATCTGGTGGTGTTGGCGGCGGCAAATCCCTGATTGAGGCGCGTCTGTGCGGGACTACGCGGCGAGTTTCTTGATTCGGGCAGTCAGACGGGATTTGTGCCGCGCCGCCTTGTTCTTGTGCATGATGCCTTTGGTGACCATCTTGTCGATGACCGGGATGGCGCGGCCCAGGGCCTCGCGGGCCTCGTTGGCATTGCCGGCGGTGATTGCGGATTCGACCTTCTTGATGAAGGTGCGGTACATGGATCGCATGGCGGCGTTGCGCTCTCGGTGGCGCTCTGCCTGACGGACGCGCTTGCGCGCTTGGGCACTGTTGGCCAAGGGGGTTCCTTTCTTGCGTTGTGCGCGTGGGTGCGCGAAAGGGCGCGTAACATGCCACCGGCCCTCGTTGATGTCAACGAGGCATGCGGCGACGCGGCATGGTGCCGGTTTTTCCGCAGCCACGTCGTCAGCGGAAGGAACCGCGTAGTCGGGATGATCTGCCCTTGAGCGAGTCTGCCGCCGAACACGACCGCACCCACGATGTCGCCGCCCAAGGCGGCGTGGTGGGTGCGATGACCGTGCTGTCGCGGCTGTCGGGCTTTGCGCGCGACGTGGCGCTGTCGCACCTGCTCGGTGCCGGTGCTGCCGCGGATGTGTTCTTCGTCGCCTTCCGGGCGCCCAATTTCTTCCGCCGCCTGTTTGCAGAAGGTGCGTTTGCACAAGGCTTCGTGCCGGTACTGGCGGAATACCGCGAGCGCGGCAGCCGATCTGCATTACGTGCGTTTGTTGCTGCGATGGGGGGCAATCTGGCGCTCGCGGTGGCGCTCGTGTCTGCCCTCGGCGTTGCCGGGGCACCGCTCGTCGTCTTCCTGTTCGCGCCGGGTTTCGCCGGTGACGCCCGATTCGATCTCGCCACCGACATGGTGCGCATCACGTTTCCTTACCTCGCATTCATCTCTCTCACCGCCTTCGCTGGCTCGCTGCTCAACAGCGCCCAGCGCTACGCCGTCCCCGCATTTACGCCGGTGTTGCTGAATGCGACGTTGATTGCCGCCGCCCTGGTGGCTGCGCCGGCATTCGACGAGCCGGCGATGGCACTGGCCTGGGGCGTGCTGGTGGCTGGTGCCGCGCAGTTCCTCTTCCAGCTGCCATGGCTCAAGCGGGTACAGCTCTTGGTGCCCCCCAAGCCTAGCTGGAAGCATCCCGGCGCACGGCAGGTGGGCAGGCTGCTGGTGCCGGCGGCTCTGGCGGCGTCGGCAGGGCAGGTGAACCTCCTGATTGGCGGCGTCCTTGCCTCCATGCTCGTTACCGGCAGCGTGTCGTGGCTCTACTACGCCGACCGGCTGATGGAGCTGCCCATCGGCATCGTCGCGGTGGCGCTTGGCACGGTGTTGCTGCCGAATCTCTCCCGCCTGCACGCCGATGGCAATGCCGAAGGCTTTCGCGCCGCTCTCGACTGGGGAATGCGCGCCGGCGTGCTGCTGGGGCTGCCGGCGGCGGCGGGGCTGTACGTGCTTGCGACTCCGATCGTGGCGACGGTGTTCCTCCACGGCGAGATGCGCGAGACCGATGCGCTGATGGCGTCGGCGGCGCTCAAGGCATTTGCGATTGGCTTGCTGCCCCTGGTGCTGACGAAGATCGCGGCGCCCGGCTACTTCGCCCGGCAAGATACCGCTACGCCGCTGCGCTACTTCGCGGTGTCGGTGTCGGTCAACATCGTCGGGAGTCTCTCGTTCATTGCTTGGCTCGGCCATGTCGGCATCGCGCTTGCGACGAGCCTTGCCGCGATCGTCCACGCCTGGCTCCTGATTCGGGGGCTGGCGGTGAGGGGCGACTGCCGCCTGGAACGGCGCCTGGTGCACGTGCTGATTGCGAGCTTGGTGGCGACGGCGTTGATGGCGCTAGCGTTGTATGCCTTCGTGGCAGATGCCTCGTATTGGCTCGCGGCGTCTGTATGGGAACGCGCCATGCAGCTTGTGCTCGCGGTACTTGGTGGCGGCGCTCTCTACCTTGTTGCCGCACTGGCGTTGGGCGTGCGAGCAGGCGACCTTCGGCTGCGTGTGTAGAATCGCGCGACGGACGCTTCAGTCGGCATGCAGGCTCCTCGCAACTCGACATCCATGGAGATCATTCGCGGCCTGCACAACATCCGCCCGAGGCATCGGGGCTGCGTTGCGACGATTGGCACCTTTGACGGTGTCCACCACGGCCACCAGATGCTGCTCGCGCACCTCAAGGCGAAGAGCGAGGAACTCGGCGAGCCTGGTCTTCTCATCACCTTCGAGCCGCAGCCGCGCGAGTACTTCTACGCTCCCACGGGCACGCGCCCGGATGGCGATGGTGCCGCCCGGGAGCCGAGCGGCCGGCCGCCGCCAGCACGCCTCACCCGCTTTCGCGAGAAGGTCGATGCGCTCAGCGCCACCGGCATCGACCGGGTGCTGTGCATCCCCTTCAACGAACGCACCCGGCTCATCCCGGCACGGGAGGTCGTGGAGCGCTTCCTGGTCGAGATGCTGGGGGTGAAGTACCTCGTCGTCGGCGACGACTTCCGCTTCGGCCAGAACCGCGAGGGCGACTATGCGCTGTTGAAGGCTCTCGGCGACGAACTGGGCTTTGGCGTCAGCCACATGGGCACGCTCACGTTCGACAATGAACGGGTAAGCAGCACGCGCATCCGGACGGCGTTGGGCGAAGGAGACTTTGCGCTCGCGGAGAAGTTCTTGGGGCGACCGTACTGCATGATGGGGCGAGTGGTGTATGGCCATCAGCTGGGCCGCACCATCGGCGTACCGACGGCGAACATTCGCCTGCAGCGCTACCGCGCCGCCCTCGATGGCATCTTCGCGGTGACCGTGGACGGCTTGGGCGACACCCTTCTGGGTGCGGCGAGCCTGGGCGTTCGGCCCACGGTGCACGAAAGCGCCGAACCCTTGCTCGAAGTGCACATCCTCGACTTCGACCAGAGCATCTATGGCCGCCTTCTTACCGTGACGTTCCACCGGCGCATCCGCGAGGAGCGCAAGTACCCGAGCCTGGAAACCATGAAGGCGCAGATCGAGCGCGACATTGCCGACACGCGGGATTGGTTCGCGCGCCACCCGGCGCTGCCGGAGCTAGCCCTGCGACGCGAACCGTCGTGATTCGCTGGTACGCGTTGGCGACCGTCGTGCTGGTCGCCGATCAGGCGACGAAACTCTGGGTTTTGGCGGTTCTTGAGCGAGGCTTGTCCGTGCCGGTGCTGCCGTTCCTGTCCTGGACCCATGCCTGCAACGATGGCGTCGCCTTCAGCATGTTTCGCGGCTATGGCTGGGTGTTCGCGCCGGTGGCGGTGGCCGTGAGCGGCTATCTTGCTTGGGAGATCTGGCGGCTCAGGCGGCGCGAGGCCACGGCCCTGGTGCAGCTTGAGGGCGCGGCGTACGGCTTGGTGATGGCGGGGGCGCTGGGCAACGTGCTGGACCGGTTCACCCAAGGCTGTGTCGTGGACTTCATTCACGTCCACTACGGCTGGTTCAACTTTCCCGTGTTCAATGTGGCGGACAGCGCCGTGACGGTGGGCGCGGCGACGTGGATCGGGCTGCTCGTGGCGCAGATGATCGACGAGCGGCGCCGGCGTGCCGCCTGACACGCCCCCGCGAGTGATTGCTCGCGAAGGGCAACCCTCCATTCGCCCAGGGTCCCGCGTCACACTGCACTTCGCCATTCTGCTGGCCGACGGCCGCGAGGTGGATACAACCCGGCGGGGCAAGCCGGCGACGTTCACCATTGGCGATGGCAACGTGCCGCAGGGCTTTGAGTCGGCGCTCATGGGGCTCACGCGCGGCGACGACGAGCGGATTCCGATCGCACCGGAGCGTGGCTTTGGCCCCCGCCGCGAGGAGAACGTGCGCACGCTGCCGATTGCCGACTTCCCGAAGGCGGAGCCGCTCGAGGCTGGGCTGGTGGTGGCTTTCCATTCCCCGGAGGGCGACCTGCCGGGCGTCGTGCAGGAGGTTCGAGGCGACGAGGTGGTGGTGGATTTCAACCACCCGCTGGCCGGGCGGGCGCTGATCTTTGACGTGACGATCCTGCGTGTGGAGTAGCGCCGCCACGACTGCTTGAGTGGCGCCAATGTTCACGGTCCTGCTTGCGGCGCCGCTTCGTAGGGGCGGGGCTTGTCCCCGCCCGTGTCCGGCCCTGGATTGTTTTCGCCACAGGGCAGTCGGGCCCGCCCCGGCCCACGTCGCTCAGTTGCGGACTTCGCCGCCGCTCAGACGTGCGACTTGGCGGAAACCCGTGTGCGACATTCGCCATCGGCGTCAGAAAAGGCTCTTCCCGTCGTAGCTTGAGCGTCCGCCCTTGCAGAAGACGCCCTATGCACCGAACGCGACACCCGGGGTGCCCGCCGATGGGACTTTCACTTGTGGAACTGCTCGTGGCCTTGGCGGTGCTCGCCATCTTGGCGTCGGTTGCGCTTCCCGTCTTTCAGAGCTTCGGCATTCGTGGCAGCCGGGCCGAGGCACAGGCCGACCTCGTGATCTGCGCGCAGGGCATGGAACGAGCCGTCGGGATGGGATTCGGATACGCCGGGCTAGTGGATTCTGACGGCGACGGCGTTGGCGATACGGACACCGGGCCGGTGTCCGCGAACATCTGCACCGTCAATGGCCTTGACTACACGATCCGCGTTCAATCGGCTGGCACAACCAGCTTCACCCTTCGGGCGGCGCCTGCTAGGGCCGGTAACCGCGTGGATGGCGACGGCGCGCTGGAACTCGATAGCGACGGAACTCGTCGTTGGGACCGCAACGACGACGGCGACTTCGACGACGAAGGAGAGGGTCGATGGAGCGAGTGAAGTTGGTCCGTTCGCGCGGCAAGCGAGTCTCAGGGTGGTGGTTCCCAGAAGGCGTCTGGCGGGATCGGCAAAGGCCGGCACGTGGACATTCCATGATCGAGGTGCTCGTCGCCGCGCTGATCATGGCCACGGGCGTTTTGGGGGCGAGTGCACTGCAAACCGCTGGCCTCAGCGCCAATCGCATCGCCCTGCAACGCAGCGACGCGGTTCAACTCTCCTGGTCGATCATCGACCGCATCCGCGTTAACACTGCGGGCGAGTACGAGGCGGCCCTGGGCGATGCGCCGCCGGCGCTCGTCAACTGCATCGCCGGCGCATGCTCAGCCGATGACCTAGCGATGTTCGATGTCGTGGTGTGGAAGTGCTCGCTCGGCAACTGGACGGAGGCCGATGCTTGCGATGCGGCGCGGAGGGCAGGGGCCCTTCCAGCGCAGGAACTGCAACCAGGCTTGCCGGCCGGTGACGGCAGCATTGAATACAACGGCGCCGAGGTGACGGTTGCGGTGCGCTGGCGGCCCGACGACGGCGACCCGTTGACAATGCGCGTGAGCAGCCGTCCATGAACGGCCTTTCCAGGCAGAAGGGGCTCTCCCTCGCCGAGCTTCTCCTTGCACTGGCCTTGGGCGCGGTGATCGTCGCTGGGTTTGGCCGCATGTTCGCCGCCAACCGCGCCACGCACGCGGTGTTGGAGGGGCAGTCGCGGCTACAGGAATCGGCCCGCGTGGCGCTGGACCTCATCGCCCGTTCCGCCCGCATGGCCGGCCACATTGGCTGCGACTCCAGGGTGGCGACGGCGAATGGCCTGAACGGCGTCTGGCGCGACTTGCCGGAAGTGCGCCTCGCTAGCCCGGTGGAGGCATTCGAAGGCGTTGGTGCCGACTCGGGTGACGACGCATGGCAGCCGTCGCTCGCGGGTCTCAAGGCAACAGACGGTTCCGGTGGCCTCGGCAGAGCCCCCGAGCCGGGCACGGATGTCCTGGCTCTCCGTCGTGTGGAGGTGCAGCAGCCATTGGCGCGTTCCGTTGGTGCACTTGACTCGGTGGTCCTGGATGTCGACAACCTTGACCTGCAGGATGACGACTTTGCCGTGTTGGCGGATTGCGAGCGGGCAGTCCTCTTCCGCATCACTTCCATTGCCGAAGCGGCTGGTGTGGCGACGCTGGCGCGGGCATCCGGTGCAGGAAGGCTCGACAACAGGGCGGTGGCTCTCGGTGCCGTTCCTTGGGGTGGCGCTTCGGGTGCCGAGGGTGCCGGCGTCGGACGCGTCGTTGCGGAGGTCTATTTCGTTGCCGAGGTTGACGAGCGAAACAACCGGGGCGACCCAGTGTTCGCGCTGTGGCGCAAGGGCAACGATGGTTCTGTGGCCGAGTTGCTGCGTGGCATTGACGACATGCAGTTGCGGCTCGCGGTGGATTCGACGCCGATGGATGCGGACCCGCGCGCAGACCGCTATCTGTCGCCGGCAGACCTGGGTGCCGAAGCAGTGCGCGCGGTCCATGTGGAACTCCTGGCGTCGAGCATCGACACTGCGGACGGCGGTCGGCCTTTGCGTCGCGCCTTCGCGCGCACGGTGGCGCTGCGCCCACGGCTGTTGCAGTGACGATGCACGGGCGTAGCAGCGAGTTGTCCGGAGCGCGCGGCGTGGTGCTTTTCACGACGCTGGTGCTGCTCGCGCTCTTGACTATTGTCGGCATTTCCGGCGCCCGCACGACGCGCATGGAGCAGGCCATGGCGCGCAACGCCCATGATTCTATGCTGGCCTTCCAGGCCGCTGAGTCTGCTCTCCGCGATGCAGAGGACTGGCTCGCCGCCAACGCGACCGACCCTGCCGCAGTCTTTCCCGCGTCTGGGCGAGGTCGCCACAGTGCGCCGGCATGGGGCGCAGCGCCGGCCTGGCGTCGGGACGATGTGTGGGAGAGAGGCAGCGCAGAGGCCACGGAACCAGCCGGCGTTGCCATGAGGCCCCGCTACGTCATCGAGTGGCTCACGTCATATGCGGACGCAGCGCCACCCGATGGCAGCGGCGGCACCGTCGATGTCTTTCGCATCACGGCATTGGGTTACGGTGGCACCGAGCGCGCTCAGGTTGTGCTCCAAACGACGTTCGGCCGCCTGCGGGGCGTGTTGGGCGCTGACCCTGGCCGGCTTTCGTGGATGGAGCTCGACGGCGTTCCGTGAGCGGTGCTGCGGGGCCTTGCCGAGGCCAGCGGTCAGCGAGCCGCAAGCGCCTGTTTCCAGAAGGCCACCATGTCCTCGTGGAACATCTGGGCTTCGCCAGAGGCGCTGCCGATGTGGGCGCCGCGACGGCCGTGGCCGGATTTGAGGGCGCGGACGAACCCGTCTCGGTCCACGAGGCCTGGGTTGGCTGCGTCCGAATGGGCGAGGGTCATGGCGCCGTTGTCGGCGAGGTAGGTGATGGGTGCGCCCGGAGCCACCCTTGCTTCCGCGACGAGCTCCAAGGGAGTGCCGCGGTCGTAGCTGTGGTGGGCGCCGGCGACCAGGCGCATCGTCGCCTTGCCGCCCGTCAGCCGGATCGCGTGGCATTGTGCCTGCACCTGAACCGGAGCGCACCATTCGTCGGCGTCGCCCATGAGGACCAGCACCTCGGTATCGCCCACCGTCGGGTTCTCGAACTGCTGGCCGCACCAGGGGTAGGCCGCGAGCACGGCGACAAGACCCTGGCCCTGTCCCGCCACCACGTCGGCGACGTGGCGGCTGGCGGCCATCAAGACTGCCGTGCCGCCGCGGCTGTGGCCCTGGGCGCCGATTCGCTCGGCATCGATGTCGTCCATGCCGGCGAGTACACGATAGGCCGCCAGCACGTCGCAGGCGCTGGCTGCAAACGAGAACTGGGATTGATCCGCGACCGTCGATGTCACGCCGCGGGCGGCGAAGCTGTCGAGGATGCAGGTGGCGAATCCGAGATCGCAGAGGGTCTCGGCATGGCGCACGTGGGATGGGGCGACGCCGAGGCTTCCGGGCACCACCAGCACGGTGGCATAGGGTGGCCGGGCAGCCACCGGCCGGAACAGCTTGCCGTCGATCACGGTGCGCGGCATGTCGTCGGGCGCGGTGATGAGCTGGTGATAGTTGGTGGGCGATGCCGAGGGGATGGCGATGTTCTCGCCTTCGGCGCCGCTTGCGAAGGTGATCGGCCGCTCGCGCAGCGGCGGCGTTTCTGCATTGTCTGCCGTCATGTCAGTGTCCTGTGAATAACTGTACGTCGGCCGGATTGTGGCAGCGTGTGTGCATCTCGCCGCGCACCGGCGACGTCTAACATACACGAAGGGGTGGCCGGTGCCGCGTGGCCTTCGTGCTCGCACTCGCCCGCCGCGATGGCTAGAAGCGAGCGCCGTTTTCTGCGGCCAACCTCCCAGTTGACAAAGTTCTTGCCGTCGAAGCTCCTTTTCGTGCAATGATCTTGCGCCTCAAGTCCTGCATGCACGTTCTTTTGGTGCCAAATTGCGGCGTCCGGGGCGTACAGTGGCCCCGATGTTGGCCTCGAGAGGATGGCACTGTGAGCGGCAATCCGATGGGTCTTGACGGTTTCGAGTTCGTCGAGTTCGCGGCAGCGCAAGAGGGCGCCATCGAGCCCGTGCTCGACATGCTCGGCTTCGCCCGGGTGGCTCGGCACCGGTCGAAGCGGGTCGCGCTCTGGCGGCAGGGCGACATCAACTTCGTGGTCAATCACGAGCCCCGTAGCCCGGCGGCATATCTGGCGGCGGAGCATGGCCCTTGCGCGGCTGGATTCGCGTTTCGGGTTCGGGACGCACATCGGGCATTTGCGCGCGCCCTGGCCTTGGGCGCAGAGCCGGTGGACGTGCCGACTGGGCCGATGGAACTCAGGCTGCCGGCGATTCGCGGCATCGGCGGGGCGCCCCTGTACCTGATCGACCGCTACGGCGAGAAGGGCTCGATCTACGACATCGACTTCGATTGGCTGGGCGAGGAGCACCCGGAAGGGATTGGCCTGCGTGTGGTCGATCACTTGACCCACAACGTCTATCGCGGTCGGCTGGCGCATTGGGCGGGCTTCTACGAACGACTGTTTGGATTTCGTGAATGTCGGCGCTTCGACATCGAAGGACGGCACACCGGATTGGTTTCGCGCGCCATGACCGCGCCGGACGAGAAGATTCGCATTCCCCTCAACGAGGACGCGGCGCCAGATGGCGGCACGGCGGGGCAGGTTGAGGAGTTCCTGCTGCAGCACAACGGCGAGGGCATCCAGCACATCGCGCTCGCCTGTGCAGACCTGCCGACGGTGTGCGACCGGCTAACGACGAACGGAGTACCGTTGCTGGAGCCGCCGCCTCCGGCCTACTACGAGATGCTCGAGGAACGCCTCCCGGGGCACGGGGAGCCGGTTGCGGAGTTGGCGGCGCGGGGCATTCTTCTCGATGGCGACACCGGCGGCGACGAGGCGCGCCTGCTCTTGCAGATCTTCACCACACCGCTGATCGGACCGATCTTCTTCGAGTTCATCGAGCGCAAGCGCGACGAGGGCTTCGGTGAAGGCAACTTCCAGGCACTGTTCGAATCCATGGAACGGGAACAGGCGCGCCCTACCGGGCGCGTTGGCAGTTCGCCTGCGGCGAACTGCTGAAGCTCGCGTAGCGCCGAGGAACACCAGATGGATTCGATGCAACGGGAACAGGCGCGCCCTGTCGGGCGCGTTGGCAGTTCGCCTGCGGCGAACTGCTGATTCCGTCGAGCGAGGAGAGGCGATATGGAGATCAGGCGCATCCACCATGTGGCATATCGCTGCAACGATGCCAAGGAGACCGTGGAGTTCTATCGCGACGTGCTCGGCATGCGCTTTGAGTTGGCGTTTGCGGAGGACAAGGTACCGTCCACCGGCGCACCGGACCCCTACATGCACGTCTTCCTGGATGCCGGCATGGGTAACGTGCTGGCGTTCTTCGAGCTGCCGGGCTCGCCGCCCATGGGCAAGGACCCGAACACGCCAAACTGGGTGCAGCACATCGCCTTCGAAGTCGCGGGCCGGCAGGAACTCTTGGCGGCGAAGCAACGCCTGGAAGCCACTGGGCTCGACGTGCTGGGCCCTGTGGACCACGGCATCTTCGACTCGATCTATTTCTTCGACCCGAACGGCCACCGTCTGGAACTCACCTGCAACAAGGGTGGCGAAGAACCCCGCGCCCGCGCCCACGCGGTGGCGGACGACATGCTGGAGGAATGGCACCGCACAAAACGCGCCCCCCGCCACGCCGCCTGGCTGCATGAAGGGGGCTGAACGGCGCTCCGTTAGGCCACCCGAAGAAGGGCGACGCATGCGTCGCCCTGTCCGGCTTTCCTGTCACTCCCCCCTCGCGGGGGAGTCGAGAAACGGCGTCCTCGCCGTTTCTCGGAGCAGAGGCGCTAGCGGGCTGGGGATGGTTGACCGGCGGGCATAGCCACCGTCGTGAAGCCAAGCACCGGGCCTCGATTGCGGTTCGCGGCGCACCACGAGCCATCCCGTAGGGGCTACGATGCATGGTGGATTGACGTGGAGATGCCTTCGGGCCGGATTGCGCGTGTTTCGTCCCATTGCGGTGAATGTGGGTTTGCGCTATGCGCGTTCGCGACGGAGCTTCGTCTCGTTCGTGAGCGTGCTGGCGCTGGCGGGGCTGGCATTGTCGGTCGCCGTGCTGGTGTTTGTGCAGGCGGTGGCGGAAGGATTCGATCGGGAACTGGAGACGCGAATCCTGCGCCTGACGCCGCACGTAACGGCGACGGCGCGTGACCCTGGCCAGGACATGGCGACGGCGCTGGCGGCGGTGCGTGCCGCGCCGGGGGTGCAAGGCGCGGCGCCGGTGGTTTCGGGTGTCGCGCTTGCGGCGGCGGGAGAGCGGGTGGCCGGGGTGTTGCTCACCGGCGTGGATCCCGACGAATACCTCGCCGTGTCGCGGGTCTTCGAGCATGTGGAGGGCGATGCCGGCTTGGCCGCAGGTTCCTTCCACGTCGTCCTGGGCGCCCTGCTGGCGGAGCGGTTGGGGCTGGGGCCCGGCGATGCGGTGAGTTTGGCCGTACCCCAAGGCTCGCTCAGCCCGCTCGGCGCGTTCCCGCGTCAGAAGCGGTTCGTCGTGACGGGGCTCGCGCATACCGCCTCGCAGCTCGATGCATCCCTTGCCGTCGCCCATCGCGCCGATGTGGCAGCGCTGTTTCGCGCCAATGCGGCCGGCACCAGCCTCGAGATTTCCCTTGAGCGGCCCCTTTTCGTCCACGATGCGCTTGGCGACATCGCCCGGGCGCTGAACGTGGGCCCTTTTTCGCTGCGGGTGTGGACGCAGTCCTTTGGGCCGCTGCATCGTGCCATCGCCACGACCAAGCAGATGCTGTTTCTGCTGTTGTCGCTGCTGGTGGCGGTTGCCGCCTTCAACCTGGTCTCGTCGCTGGTGATGGTGGTGAACGAACGGCGCGGCGACGTCGCTGTGCTGCGCACGGTGGGGGGGCGTACCGGGCAGGTGGTGACGGCCTTCCTCGTGCTTGGCGGCATGGTGGCGCTGGTGGGCATTGCCTTGGGTGTGGCGGTCGGCGTCGCCCTCGGCTATGGCGCGGAGGTTGGCTTTCCGCTTCTCGAAGCCGTGCTCGACACTCGTTTGATGGCGGAATACCTCGTAACGGAATTGCCCGTGACCTTCGTAGCCTCGGACATCCTGCGGGTCGTGGTCACGGCATTTGTGCTGTGCCTGCTCGCTTGCGTGTATCCCGCCTGGCGGGCGTCGAGGCTGAACCCGGCGGATGTCCTTCAGCATGAATGATGCTGCCGCGCACCGACGACGCACGCGTCGCAGTTTCGGGGCGTAGCCTTGTCTCGGGGCGGTTCAGGCATTGCGCTGGCGGCGCAGGGGCTCTTCAAGTCCTATCCCCAGGGACGCGGGCGCCTTGCGGTGTTGCGTGGTGTGGACTTGACGGTGGCGTCGGGCGAGCGCGTGGCGGTGGTCGGTCGCTCGGGCTCCGGCAAGAGCACACTGCTGCATCTGCTTGCCGGCTTGAGCGATCCTGACGAAGGCGTGGTGACCGTCCGGGGCCAGCAGCTCACCGGCGCATCCGCCGCCGCCCGGGCCCGCATCCGCAACGCCAACATGGGCTTCGTCTATCAATTCCATCACTTGCTGCCGGAGTTCACGGCGGCGGAAAACGTCGCCATGCCGCTCCTGGTGGGCGGCGTTGCGCCAGCGCCGGCGCTGGAGCGGGCACATGCGTTGCTCAGCCAAGTGGGCGTTGTCGAACGCGACGCGCATCGTCCGCATCAGCTCTCCGGCGGGGAGCGCCAGCGCGTTGCCGTGGCCCGGGCGCTGGCCGCGCGACCTGCCGTGGTGTTGGCAGACGAGCCCACCGGGAGCCTCGATGCGGCAAACGCGGAAGGTGTGCTGGAGGTCATGGCCGGTGCGAGTGCGACCGACAATGCCGCATTGGTGGTCGTCACCCATGACGAGGCAATCGCCAGCCGGATGGATCACGTCGTCCTGCTGGTGGAAGGCGTGGTGCGGCCGGCGTGAAGGGCGCGGCGCAGAAACGAGCACGACGGCTCGGCTTGCCCCCAGCGGCGACGTGGATCGCGCGGCGCTATCTGTTCGCGCGGCGGCATGGCTACGCCGCATTCGTGAACTGGGTCTCGTTCGCAGGCCTCGCTCTCGGCGTGATGATCCTCACGACCGTGGTCAGCGTGATGAACGGCTTCGATCGCGAGCTGGTCGGGCGGCTGCTGTCTGCTTCGCCGCACCTGGTCGTCCGCGACGTGGCCGAGCTCCCGCCCGAAGTGGAAGCGCTGCCGGAGGTGCTTGCGGCTGGACGCCACTACCGGGGCGAGGGCCTGCTGCTGCATCGCTACGGAAGCACGGCGCTCACCGTCATGGGGGTGGACGCCGCCGCGGGCGAGGCGCTGGCGCACATCGAGGATGAAGATGGCATGCCGGCATTGCCGCGCCTGTTCGAGGGTCCAACCGCGGTGCTGCTCGGCACCCGACTCGCGGGAACCTTCGGCATGCGCGTCGGCGACCCGGTGGTGTTGACGATGGCGTCGGCTCAGGGCGGCGGTGTACAGCCACGGATGGAGCGGTTTGTGCTCGCCGGCACGTTCGCTGTTGGGGCAGAGCCAGACTCCACCTTGGCCCTCGTACGCTACGACGACGCACTTGCGCGCGGGCTCACCTCCCACGGCGTCGCCGGCTGGCGGCTGTTTCTCGCCGAACCGCTTGCTGCGCCGGCGCTGCTGCCCAAGCTCGAGTCGATCTTGCCGGACGAAGCTCGCATCACCTCCTGGGCCGACCGCTACGGAGGCCTGTTCCGGGCGGTGAAGATCGAAAAGGCCATGATGTTCGTGCTGCTGCTGCTGATCGTTGCGCTGGCGGCCTTCAACGTTGTCTCCTGCCAAGCCATGCTGGTGAACGAAAAGCGCGCGGATGCGGCCATTCTCTCCACCATGGGGGCGAGCCGAAGCCTCCTCGCCACGGTCTTCTTCCTGCAGGGGGCTGCCGTCGCCGCCGCTGGCGTGGGTTCAGGGCTCGCGCTTGGCGTCGTCACGGCGCTGCACGCCGATGCGGCAATCGCTGCGGTCGAAGGCCTCCTCGGCGCCAGCATCATCGACGGCACCTACTTTCGTTCCATCCCGTCGGAGGTACAGATCGGCGACCTGGTGCTGATCGCGCTGCTTTCGCTCGGCCTTTGCGCCGCCGCCCTGCTGCGCCCGGCCCTGCGCGTCACTGCCGAAGATCCGGCCGACGTCCTGCACTCGCCGTAACTCCGGGACCGGACAAGCCCACCGCCGAAGGGCGGTTTTCGGGGGTTGCAGGACTTCGCCGGAAGTCCTTTAACCTGCCGATAAACATAAACTTTTTGGCGTATCGGGCACCGCCGGGGCACACTGCTTCTCAACATCCCCTTGTAACCGAACAGGGAACGGGAAGTGAACAATCGACCCCTCATGCTGTCCGCAACCTTCGTCCGCAACGCCAACACGCCCGGCCGCTACGGCGACGGCCGCGGCGGGCTCGGCCTCGGCCTGCTCGTCCGCCCCGCGCTGCGCGGCGGCCTCAACAAGTCCTGGACGCAGAGCGTCCGCATCGACGGCCGGCCCACCAGCCTCGGCCTCGGGCGCTACCCCGTCGTCACCCTCGCCATGGCCCGCGAGCGGGCGCTGGAGAACGCCCGCGCCATCGCCCAGGACCGCGATCCAAGGCGCTCGGGCAAGGCCGTGCCGACCTTCGCCGAGGCGCTGGAGACCGTCATCGGCATCCACGCCCCGAACTGGAAGGACCGCGCCGGCTCCGAACGCCAGTGGCGCGCGAGCCTCGCCGCCTACGCGCTGCCGCGGCTCGGCGCCAAGACCGTCGACGCCGTGACGAGCGCCGACGTCATGGCGGTGCTGCTGCCGATCTGGTCCTCCAAGAGGGTGACCGCCGGCCGCGTGCGCCAGCGCATCGGCGCGGTGATGAAGTGGGCGGTCGCGCAGGGCCTGCGCGCCGACAACCCCGCCGGCGACGCGATCTCCGCGGCGCTGCCGAGGACCGCCGCGGTCCAGCGGCACCAGCGGGCGCTGCCGCACGCCGAGGTCCGCGCCGCGCTCGCGCGGGTGCGGGACTGCGACGCCAGCCCCGGCATTCGGCTGGCGTTCGAGTTCCTGGTGCTGACCGCCACCCGCTCGGGCGAGGTGCGCAACGCGCGCTGGGAGGAGATCGACCGCGACGGCGCGGTGTGGACGATTCCCGCCGAGCGCATGAAGAACGGCCGCGAGCACCGCGTGCCGCTGTCGGACCGCGCCCTCGAGGTGCTCGACGAAGCCAGCCAGCTGGCCGTGGTGGAGGGCTGGGTGTTCCCGTCGCCGCGCGGCCGCGCGATGCCCCAGAAGTGCCTCTCGGAGCTCATGCGCACGCTGGGCGTCGACGCCGTCCCGCACGGCTTCCGCTCGAGCTTCCGCGACTGGGCCGCCGAGTGCACGGACGCCCCGCGCGAGGTCTGCGAGCTCGCCCTTGCGCACGTCAACGGCGACCGCGTGGAGGCGGCCTACCGGCGCAGCGACCTGTTCGACAGGCGGCGCGCGCTGATGGCGGACTGGGCGGCGTACGTCGCCTGAAGGGAACGGCGCAACCGTGACTCGGCTGCGTCGGCGCCGTGGTTGCGCCGGATACAGGCGATTTCGCGGCCGGATTCGACAGCGACGACAAGTGCGCCGGAACAGATTCGCGAAAGCGACGGTCGGGCCCTCCCTTCTCGGGGAGAGCCGACCACGTCCACGAGAGCGTTGTGTGGACCACGTAGGCGGCCGCTAGGCAGTCACGATGACCTGGTGTAGTCACCCGCTCCCGGTCGGCCTTGCGCCCCCTACGCAGAACCACATGTCGTTCCAGCACGTCTTCCTCCTATAGCCAGCCTGCTTTGTCGGCGAACTGCAGCGCAGCCAGACCTGCCGCAAGGACAGCCCAGTCCGATCATCCAACGTCCTTGACGACGCTTGCAAAAAGAAGACGACGAGCCCCCCCGGGTTTCCCCAACCGCTGCCTGATTCGCCCGCGAGGGCACGGCACGATCCGTGTTCGAGTTTCTCGGCCGCCACCATCGTGTTTGGCAAGGACCCCACCTTGTCGGGAGGGCACCGAACTCGATCTGCAAATGCGCCAGAGCATTCCGATCGGGTACCCCCGCTGGTATAGTTTGCTCGACGCGGCACGCTTACCTTTCGATAGGAGAGGGTGTGAACGACACTGCGGCCAATCGCCCACATCGCCATAAAAGCGTGCAATCGCACGGATGGTGCGACCACTTCGAATCGGAGCCAGACAGAAGTTCCAAGAACGGAACGGCGAAAAGGGAACACCGGAAACCAGCTCTCGGCTTTACGCTCGTTGAGGTCATGGTCGTGGTGGTCATCCTCGCCCTTCTTGCCGGTCTGGTCGCACCCCGGATTTTCGCCAACGTAGAAAAGGCGAACGTCCAGACGGCGCAGACACAAATTCGGTTGCTTCGAAGTGCGCTGGAAACCTACCGTTTGGAAGTGGGCAGCTTTCCCACCGCTCGGCAAGGCCTGGCGGCTCTCATTCAGGCACCCGCTGACGCTGAACGCCATTGGCAGGGTCCGTACCTCGGCGATGAAGTTCCGCTCGATCCATGGCACCAAGCGTACGTCTATGAGGGGCCCGCCGATACCCTCCAAGGATTCGTCCTCTACTCCTTGGGAGCCGATGGCGCCAAGGGCGGAGACGGGTACGATGCAGACATCGGCTACTTCAATGAGAGCAAGGGGTGAGCTCTTAGAGATGAAAACCAGACTGCTGATATTCTCGCTGGCGGCATCGGTTGCAACGTTCGGCTGCGTTACGTTCGCAAGCGAGTGCGATGATGTCCCAGCTCCGCGGGTTGCCCAGTGGTGGACGGAGCGCGCCAATGGCCCCTACATCCGTGGTGCGCAGGACCACATGGGCGAGAATTGGCTTGCGCGAACCACGCGGAGGATATGGAGTTCCGTATCGACGTTTTTCGGTGGACCGGGCTGGTACGCGGGCAACGAACTCAACATGTCTGACTCCGAAATCCAGATGCCAGCAGAGGTGATCTTCCGTATCGAGCACGAGTCGTTAGGCTGTTACGGGCCGGGTTAGAGTCCGGCAATGACCGCGTGTGCGAGCAGCGCGTGTGCGCCAAGCGGTTCATCATTGCGGCGTCAGACAGGCCGCCGTCCTTCCAGTCGCGCACCAGAGCCTCGACGTGCCTCGGCTTCAGCCCCTCGGCGCGCAGGCGGCGGTGGCCAAGCTCGTGCAGGGCGTTCGCCATCTGCGCCAGCGCCCGGGAGCGGTCGCGGCTGGGTACCGTGCGAGCCGTCCTCCCGGGCCCGACGCTGGAGCTGGAGCAGATCCCAGTTCAGGTCGCGCACCGCTCCCCGACCCCGTAGCTCGCGTTGTCCCTGCGCACGATGCCCGGCTTGCCGATCCTGCGCGCCAGCCAGCGCAGGTGCGCCAGGCGGTTCTTCACCGTGCCGTCCGACAGCCCCTGCCGGCGCCACTCCGCCACCAGCGCGTCGACGTGCCGGCCCTTGAACCCGCGCGCCCTCAGCCCTCTGTACCCAAGGCCGTGCAGCGTCTCCGCCGCCTGCGCCAGCGCGAAGCGCCGGGCGCGCCGCGTGGCGTGCGAGCCGCTCCGGTCGTCCTCCAGCAGCCGCAGCAGGTCGAAGTGCAGCTGGCGCATCGTTGCCGGTCTCCTCCCGATGGGGGCGGTGTTCGACTCGAAGCTAGAGAGGGCGTCCGCCAGCGTCAACGACGGCGTTCTCACCGGACCGGTAAGCGCCGCCTGCTAGAAAGGCCGGCACGGCAGCCATCGCCGAAGGACAGCTCAAGGGGGCCTCGAATGACCGCGGCGTCGCCGCGTCGGACGCGCCCCGCGGCCGCGGTCGCGGCCGGGAGCGAGTGTGGTTCGTTCAGTTCTAATGGGCGACCCGGCACCCGCCAGGGTGTCCGGACCCCGCACCTTCGTGCGGCAATGCCCGTCGACGCGTCTTCCCTCGCCGTCTCCTGCGGCGGCCGCGGCGTGTCTTCCGACAACGGACCCGCCAGCCCTTCGGCACGCGCCGCGCCGCGCGGAGCCCTTCGGCATGACGGACTCTTCCGTCCCGCGCGATGCGTCGCACCACGTCCAGGTTCGCCGCACCGGTTTCCCGGCGGTGCGCGTCTCCGCGCCATGCGGCCTCTCCTGCCGTCGGTGGTTCGCCCCTGTCCGCGCGCTGCCGCGAACATGGCGACCGTGCCTTGCGATGCGTCGACCGCCATGCTGCGCCCGCAGCTCGGCACATTGCGCCGCCGTTCGGCGACGCCGTCATGCAGGGCTCTCCGGCCCGGCCATGTCGCGCGATGGCGACAGATTGACGCCGGGCACTCTAGCACCGCGTCACCACGCCGGCACCAGCTTTCTTCTTATCGAAGCGCTTGCCGCCGCTGGCACGAATGCCGCATCTGCGCCCCGTCACTACCGGGACTCCGCCGCCGCCCAAGGGCGCCGGCGGAGGTAGTGACGGAGCGCTGGACCCGAGCGAGACGCTGCATCCGCAAGCTGGCGGCCGCCGGAAGCGCGTCGTCTCGATTTCGTCGCCGGAACGACGGCGGCCGGTGGCGTCACCGACGGACCGGCCAACGTCGCACGGTTGCCCCGACCGCGAGGCCCCGTCAAAGCACCTCCATCAGCCAGTAGAGCAGGCCGACGTCAACGCCGCACGCGCGCACGCGTGAACGCGCGGCTGCCCGCAATCCGTCAGTGACCGCAGACCGCCAGACCGCCCACGTCCGACGACCGCTCGAAAGCGCTCGAAGTGATTTGCGCGTGGGGCAATCTCTCCGACGACCTTACCCCAAGCGAATCACATCATGGCTCTCGTACGCGACTACGTTGAAGCGGAGCACCTCCTCTGCTTCGGCGTGACGAGGGCCGACCAGCCATTCCACCCTCGGCGAGTACACTCCCTCGGTGGCCAACTCCAAGGTCTTCCTTTAGAAACGAAAATGCTTCGACGGTTAACGCTCTGGGCGCGATGACCGATTTAACCAACAGTCCAACCGGACAGTTACTGATTCCACGGCCACAGTGCCCTAGGGTATCTGCGGTGAGTGTAGTTCTCCTTCCAGTGTTTCGCGTTGTCCGCCATCGCCCGCAGTAGCTTCTGCTTCTGCTTGCCTACGAACCGGCGTTGCACGGCTGCCAAGGGGCTGCTCGAGTTTTCCCAATCCAGTACGTCCGCCATCCAGGCCCATGCCCGTCGATCAACGCAGACAAGGAACAGCCGCCATGCTGCATGTGCCGCTTCGGGGGTTTCCGCCGACGCGAAGGCGCTGAGCCAATGACGGGCGAACGCTTCTCGCTGGCCCAGCTTCCAGGAAGCGCTCGCCACGCCTCTCGACTGCCACCCCGCTGGCCACGCAGTTGCATCCGCAATCGGTGGGATGGCAAGTAACGGTGCAAGAAACGCCGCCCGCCGGCGATGTAGCGGGGAAGGCGACTGCTCGTCCTGCGCCACTTTGCTCCTAAGCCATTCCTCGCGACCGAATTTGCGAGCGGCGACAATCAGATCAATGAGATCAATGTCATTTCGTGCCGCGTCGATCGCGTAGACCTCATCCAGCGCTTTTCCGACCTCGGGATCGTCGCCCGCCGCGAACAATGCATGCAGGAGTCGATCCATGTCCCCATGGACGGTGAACCTCACGTGCGTCAAGCACTCCTTGAGCGTCCGCCACACACCGACGCCACGCGAAGGGTCGTTTACCAGCAATGCCTCGCACAGCGACACGTAAAACCCATCCGCCAACTGAACCCGCTGAACAATGGCGGGCGTCGCTTCCTCTAGGCCGCAGAGCCAACCATCGACGCCATCGGGGCATTGCCTGAACACGACGTCAAAGTGCCTAGCGTGGATGAGTTCCAAGTGCAGGTGCGCGCCAGCCCGTCGCGCCGCCACGACCTTGTCGAAGTAGGTCTTGGCCAGCGCCGACCGACGCTCGTGATACTCGTCGCCAGTCTTCAACAAATTCTCGGCGAAAGATGTCCCATCGCCGGGTTCGCGGATGTCGCCGAAGCTGTGCAGATAGTCAACCATTTCTTCAGCGGCGGTCAGGTCGTGGGAGATCTCAAGAGGGCTACCGGGAGGCGCAACCGACGATTCCAGAACTACGTTGATGAGTTCCACTGCTATCGCTACATCCTCCGATGTGCACTCCCTCTCGGACAAGGCGGGAAGAAGCCGCGCCGGCGCAAGCCGGTGCGCGATGCGACGGAAAGGGGTGTCGCGATTTGCAGCTGCTACGGCGTCAGATCCGATGGCGCTTTCAAGGTAGGGTTTGTGCGCGGACCAAGACCAGTTCCTTTGCTCGAGTGCCGCGCCGAGGACTGGCAGGGCGTTGGTGCCAACCACGACCCACACTGCGTCCAGCCGAACGTCGTCGGAATCCGCGAACAAGAGCTCGATGAAGCGGTCAACAACGTAACGGTCGAGCGGCGTGCGCTTCTCGCCGAGAGCTTCCGCGATGCGCACGAGCTTATGGGGACTCGACCTGTGGCGTTCAACCAGCTTGTGGATCGACTCCCGCGAGGGTGGGGCAGTGCCGAGCGAGACCGAGCGATCGACACCGTCTAACGGCGCTCCGACGATCCGAACAAAATGCTCATCTGCGTCTTCACCTTGGGCTTCCGCGACGAGTAGATCAGATCTCACCATCCACTCTCGCTGCCACCACCCTCGCCGGGGACTCGCTCGCGCAGTTTCCTTAGTTCCGCGCTTTCCGTGGGGCCTACCAGCAGCATCGCGTCTGGTGCGGCCAGCGCCGCACCGTACCGTCGCTCGCCTTCGCGCTCAGCGAACTCGCGCAGCCTCTTGCGCTCGATCCGAGCCAACTCCTCCGGCGCGCATCGAGCGAGAGCTAGAGAAAGACCACGCCAAGCCCAATCCTCTCTGGACCAAGAGTTACCAGCAGCCATTTTTGCGTAATCCACCTGTCGAGCCGCCGCTACGACGTCACGAGTTAGCGTCTCTGGGATCGGAAGCTGCGGATCTACCAGGAATTCCGCAGCTCGTTCTAAACGCCGGCCTAGCGGCACATCTTGGCGGCGAAGGGTAGCGTCAACATGCCGTCTCTCAAGCGTATAGAACGAAGTTGCAGGATCGGCAAGATAATCCTCCTCATAGGAGGGTTGACGGTCCATTCCCGGATCGATTGCCGATGCACGCTGGGCATCTTCTACGTACCCTGTTCGCCACAGGAGAATCGCCGCGACACGACGCCCCAGCCCAGAGTGCACACCGACTTCCGGCTCGCGGTTTTCCATCGACGCCGCTCGCTCACGCAACGCACTGGCGGTGGCCTCAGGATCCACCGCATTGAGGATGTTGAGCCATGCGTGCTCTTCCCCCACGTCCGCAGTGATCGCGAGGTGTACTGCGCCGGCCTCGAACAAGTCGATGGCCTCGACCAGCGGTCGGCCTTGCAGTAGTTGCGCGGCGGCGACCCCCAGTCCCTCGTCATCCTCGGGGACTATCTCAACTTCTCGCCCAAGCACCGGGTGCCTGCCGTACTCAGCCGTTCCAATTCGCGACTCTAGCCGTCGATGGTGGTATGTCTGCGCCGAGTCGTCATCATGGCCGTGGTTAGATACCGGCGCCGCGGCTATCCGCCCAAGCCACTCTGCACCTCGCGCAGCAATAGCTCGAGCAGTTGCGCGGTCAGTCGCGTCCACGGTATGCAACGCGTTGATGGCCCGATAACGGGGTGATGACGCCGCGTGGCCTTCCGTTCGTTCGATTGCTTCTAGTAGCGGCTCCACGATTTCTGAAGCGAGCGCGGCAAGTTCAAGCAGGTGGCTGTCCGGCAAGTTCTGACATTGCACCCACCAAGTGCACAGGGCGGCCAACGGGGCAGGGTAGTCCGCTTGCCCCATTGCCAAGGCGATCGAGACCGCGGCCCTCGCGATCTCGGCTTCATTGTCGTGGTGGTTCGTGGGTTCGAAGAAGCCCTCGAGCGCCTCCCAGGAATCCTGCCATTCACTCCCGCGAAGCTTGTGGACCAGCGCGAGCCCCAAGGCATGGCATACAAAGTCGAGCTCGAACTCGATCTCGTCGAAGTCCGTTAGCTGCGAGAAGACGCTGTCGATCACGGATGACACGCGACGGTAGACTGCGTCCGGTGTCGTCGCCGCGCCGCCGGTCAACGCCTCGACCTTGTTTCTAGGTGCCACTGGTGCTCGGTCCCGAAACTCCCGCGCCAGTTCAAGCACGAATCCTCGCCAGTCCGAGGACGAAAACCCGGTCCGCGCGAACGAGCTATCGCCGTACTCCCAGAAGAGACGATGGACGGTAACGCGCTCTACGCCGCCGAGTCGATCCCGGAGCGCAACTACCATGTCAAACAGTCGCGGTACGCGTGCCAGGTCGACGACCCCGTCGGGCAAGTCTCCATGGGTTAGTCCGCCAGCCCTCAGCTTCTGATCGAACTCCCCGCCCGGTTCATCACCGTAAGCCCCTACTTCAACCCGCATTGCCTCCCAAGCCTGCCCCCGGAGGCTGTCCATCCGACCGTCGACAAAGGAGTCGCGGGCAGAAGCGATTACGCGCACCCGTGAATGAAACGGCTCGTCCTGCAGCAGATCGAACAGTGCACCCCAACGATCCGACGGTCTCTCATTCAAGCCGTCGAAGAACAACACCAACGCAGGCCCTTGGTCCGAAGATTGTTCGAGCACCCGCGTGACGCGCCGTTCCCAAAAACGTTGGTCCCGGACAGAGTCGTCCGCCAGATCCCTCAAGCATCGAGCGATGAACTCGATCGTCCCTGTCCGACCGGAAATCTCCTTCGGAATCGAAGACGACGGCGCCGCGATCACAATTGGGAGCTGGCCGACTCTGGATTGCAGCCAGTCCAGGACTGCCCAGGTTTTCCCCGTCCCTTCCCGCCCTGTCACGAAGACGGGCTGGCTCGACGTTCTGCTGCCAGCCAACCACCGATCGAGCGCTAAGCTCGGCTCACGACGTCTGACGTGGGAGACGTCGCGGTGACCACCAGCCACGTTCTGATGGAACTGTCCTTGCGCCCTATCGGGGTCTGTCCAGATCTCGTGTATGCGACGGTGGCTCGCTCGTTCCAGCTGCGCATGTCCTGTCGCGTGCAAGGAGGACCGTATCGACGAGAGTACGCTGGGGTAGTCAGGCGCTGAAGCGATCTCCTTTAGCGAGCCGTTGAAACCCCCACCAACAGCCGCCGAGAAGGCGCCCGGCGCGGAAGCGCACAGCACCGCAAGACGCGGTAGCCGAGCGGGCAACCAATCGATCGCCAGTGCGTCGATACCGTGCTGGCGAGCGGCACCGGCCATCGCGTCGACCGTCTGCTCCGGAACGTCCCTTGTAGAAACAAGCAACCACAACTCAAGGTCTGGATCTCGATCCACTGCCTCGCTGATTTCACCCCGGACATCGCGGTCCCTGAATCGCGTGCCGTCGCCGTACCGCCGTGCCTCATAGACCAAGTGCGCACCGCTTTCGCCGTGTACGCCGCCATCCCCGCCATGCTGACTACCGGCGCGCGCCGGAATCAAGGTCACATTTAGCATGCTTCCAAGCAGTTCCGCAGCGAGCTTTTCGAGGTTCCTGGCGCGGCGCCCACGCAGCACTTCCTGAATGCTGGCGGTCGCCTCACTGACTGAATCCACTTTCGTCTCCTTCACGCGCGCCCTTTGCCGCCGGTCGGACTAGCGGTCGGCCCGGCCCATGCGCGTAACTGCTTGCGGCGCCCGTGTGCACGACCCTCAAGGGCCGGGCCCTTGCCGGCCGCCCAAATCAATCCCCAGGCGCCGTGAGCCCGTTCCTGAAATACTATTGCACGATGCCTGCCACCGACACCTGCCCGGAACGCGGTCAGCGCTTCAGCGACCCCTCTACTCGCTGACCACGGGGGAGCCCGTCAGCCCGCACGAATGCGAAGGCAAGATCATCGTGTGCAACTGCGGCGTCCTACTCGCCGTCGCCGGATTCGACGCCGATGACCGCCACTTCCTCCGCGTTGCCACCGAAGGCGACCTCGAAGCGCAGTCGATCGACGACCGCCGGCGCTTCAAGGTGGCAAGCCGGGTGATCCCGCAGGCACCGGACGGACTCACGGCGACGCAGCTGCACGCGCTCATCGCCGACGCGTTCGGCGACGCCGGGATATGAAGGACCACGGCAGCGCACGTTGCCGTCCGGCATCCTGGTGCGCCAGAAAACTGACTCCGCCTCGCGGCGGCCCGCGGAGTCCCCTACACTGAACGACCTTTCCGCCATCCCATCACTGGAGCCCCCTTGGACATCTACGTCGGCAACCTGCCCTACGACGCCACCGAAGACGACCTGCACAGCCACTTCGCCCCTCATGCCGAGGTCGCCTCCGTGCGCCTGGTCACCGACCGCGACACGGGGAGGCCGCGGGGCTTCGCCTTCGTCACCATCGAGTCCGACAGCGCCGCCCGGGACGCCATCCGCAACCTCGACGGCCAGCCGATGGACGGCCGCCCCCTGCGCATCAACGAGGCGCAGGGGCGCCGCCCGGCACGTTCGCTGGGACGGGACCGACGCTGACTCCCTACCGAACCAGGTTCCCACCGTCCAGCAACGCCCGCGCTAGCACAGTCATGGCGGGAGCCCGAGAGCCGGTCCATGGCTTCAGACCACCAGACGCCTGCGTCCCTGGCCTGCGACCCGTCCAAAGAAGAGTGGGGCTACCTCAATCCCTGGAGGGTCCTGCTCCAATGAGGTCTGGATGGCGATCCCAACCGCTCTGCCACGCGCTGCCCTCCCGCCACAGAACCACTAACTCTGTCAGTAACCCGCCGTGGACACATGCGATGAACTGTAGTTAAATCAGAGCGTTGAATGCAGTTCGCCTCGGACAAGCCCGTCCCCTACGCACAGCCGCCTAGCGCGCCTTGCGGGCTTCGTCGGCGAGTACGCGCCAGACCGCGACGCAGATGGCGAGGAGGACCGCGGCGAAGGGCAGGCCGCTGGCCAAAGATGCTGTTTGCAGCGCGGCGAGGCCCCCGCCGGCCAGCAACACGGCGGCGATGACTCCGAGGGTGACGGCCCAGAGGATTCGCTGCGCCGCCGGGGTGCCTTCCCGTCCCCCGGAGGCCACGAAATCGAGCACCAATGCACCCGAGTCGGCCGACGTCACGAAGAAGGTGACCACGATGATGACGGCGGCGAGGCTGGTCAGCGTTGCGAGCGGCAGCTTTTCGAGCAGGAAGAACGTCGCCTCCGGCACGCTTTCGCTGGCGGCGGCCGCGAGGCCCGCTTCGCCGAACATCTCGAAATGCAGGGCGGTGTTGCCGAAGATTGTGAACCAGAGGAACGTCAGCAGGGTGGGGGCCAGGAGCACGCCCAGCACGAACTCCCGCACGGTGCGGCCGCGCGAGATGCGGGCGATGAACATGCCCACGAACGGAGCCCAGGAAATCCACCACGCGTAGTAGAAAACGGTCCAGTTGTTCTGCCAATCGCCGCCCGTCCATGTTTCGTTCCAGGTGGCGAGTCGAGGAAGATGCTGCAGGTAGTGGCCCGTGTTCTCCACGAAGCCGTTGAGAATGAAGAGGGTCGGCCCCCCGAAGAGCACGAAAAGCCCGAGAATGGCCGCCAGCGACATGTTGAGCTCCGACAGCCGCTTGATGCCGGCGCTGAGGCCGAGAGCCACCGACACCAACGCAATCGCTGTGATGACGCCCACCAGCACAAGCTGCACGCCGAGGGAGTTGTCGAGGCCAAAAAGGCGTGCCAAGCCCGCGTTCACTTGCGTGGCGCCAAGACCAAGGGAAGTGGCGATGCCGAACACGGTGGCCACGATCGCCAGCACGTCGATGGCATGGCGCAGGGCGTGGCTGCGTCTCGGGAGGATCGGCGCCAGCACGGCACCGACAGTGAGCGGCAGCCCTCGGTTGAAGGCCACCAGCGCAAGGCCGAGGCCAATGACCCCGTAGATGGCCCATGCGTGCAGTCCCCAGTGCAGAAAGGTGAATCCCATCGCGTCACGTGCCGCCGTGGTGGCGTCCATGGCTCCGCCACCTGGCGGCGCTTGGTAATGCAGAAGGGGTTCGGCCACCGCGTAGAACAGCAGGCCTATGCCCATGCCGGCGCTGAACAGCATGGCGAACCACTCCCAACGCGAGAACTCGGGCCTCGCATCAGCACCGCCGAGCCGCACCGAACCGCCGCGCCCGAAGGCTGCTGCCAGCGCGAACAGCAGCAGTGCGTTGGCCGTAAACACGTAGAACCAGCCGAAAGACGAGGCGATGGCCGTCTGCAAAGACTCGAACGCCGCATTGGCGCGATCGAGATTGGCGAGGGTGGCCACGGCAAAGACGAGGATGATCAGTACGGCAGGAACGAACACCGGAGCATTCACGCGATACTTGCCGGGCTCGAACATGCTTCTCTCCTCTCTAGCCGAAGTGGTGAGCGAGCGGGGACCCGGGCCAGCAGTTGCGAAGCAACTGCCGACGCGCCCGCCAGGGCGCGCAGGCAACCTAGGCCATTGTGACCTTACAGGACGGCGAAGCAACCGCGGTGCAGGGTTTTGCTGGCCCTTGAATCCGGGCCTTTGTGCCCCCACTTGCCGAGGCTGGGTTAGCCAGTGGGCCGTGAAGCCATGACCGACGCCAGCGCAGCCGAAACCCTCGGCTTTCAGACCGAGGCGAAAAAGCTCCTGCAACTGATGATCAACTCCCTGTATTCGAACCGGGAGATCTTCCTCAGGGAACTGATTTCCAACGCCTCGGACGCCATCGACAAGCTGCGCTTCGAGGCACTTGCCGACGATGCCTTGCTGGCGGACGACCCGGATTTCGGCATTCGCATTGAGTTCGACAAGGATGCCAAGACCCTATCGGTGCGCGACAACGGCATCGGCATGACGCGCGAGGAGGTGGTGGCCAATCTCGGCACCATCGCCAAGTCTGGCACGGCCGAATTCCTGGAGCGCCTGACCGGGGATCAGAAGGGTGACGCGACGCTCATCGGCCAGTTCGGTGTCGGTTTCTACAGTGCCTTCATCGTTGCCAAGGAAGTGGAGGTGCTCACCCGGCGGGCGGGCCAAGAAGCCGGCGTGCGCTGGTCTTCGCAAGGGGAGGACAGCTTCACGGTCGAGGATGCCGAGGGCCTCGCGCGCGGCACGAAGGTGACGCTTGCGCTCAAGGACGACGCGGAGGAGTTCGCCGACGGCTTTCGCCTGCGCTCCATCGTCCGGCAATACTCCGACCACATCGGCGTGCCGGTCGAGATGCCGAAGGAGGGCGACGACGAGGAAGGCGAACCGGAGTTCGAGAGCGTCAACTCCGCCAAGGCTTTGTGGACCCGTTCCCGCAGCGAGATCGACGACGACGAATACCGCGAGTTCTATCGCCATGTTTCGCATGACTTCGAGGATCCGCTGGTCTGGAGCCACAACCGGGTTGAGGGGAAGCTCGAGTACACGAGCCTGGTGTACGTGCCGAAGCGCGCGCCCTACGACCTGTGGAATCGGGAGGCGCCGCGTGGCGTGAAGCTCTACGTCCAGCGCGTGTTCATCATGGACGAGGCCGACGAGTTCCTGCCCTTGTACCTGCGCTTCGTGCGCGGCGTGGTGGATTGCAGCGACCTGCCGCTCAACATATCGCGCGAAATCCTGCAGAAGGACGAGCGCACCCGCACCATTCGCAATGCCCTGACGCGGCGCGTGCTCGACACCTTGGGCAAGCTCGAAGCCGAGCAATACGGCGAGTTCTGGGACGAGTTCGGCCAGGTACTGAAGGAGGGCGTCGCAGAGGACTTCGCCAACAAGGAGGCGCTCTTGAAGCTCTTGCGCTTCGCCTCCACTCACGACGAGGAGGCGAGCCAGCGCATTGCCCTCGCCGACTATGTGGGGCGCATGGGCGAGGGGCAGGATCGCATCTACTACCTGATTGCGGAGTCCGACAGCGCGGCGCGACAAAGCCCGCATCTGGAGGTGTTCCGGGCCCGGGGCATCGAAGTGCTGCTGCTGACCGACCGGATCGACGAGTGGTTCATGTCGTTTGCCGGGGAATTCGACGGCAAGGAGTTCCAGGACGTGACCCGCGGCGAACTCGATCTCGACAAGGCAGAGGAAGCGGCGGAGAAGGGCGACGAGGAAGAGTCGAAGGACGGGGAAGATGATCCTCTCGTCACCCGCATCAAGGAGGCGCTGGGGGAGCGGGTGAACGAAGTGCGCCGTTCCAGGCGCCTCACCGACTCGCCGGCCTGTCTCGTGCTCGGCGAACACGACATGGGCCTGCAGATGCGCCGCATCATGGAGGCCGCCGGCCAGTCCGCCCCGGAAAGCAAGCCGGATTTCGAGATCAACGCCGATCATCCCTTGATCCTCCGCCTCGACGCAGAGCCGGACGAAGACCGCTTCGGCGACCTCGTGTCGATCCTGTTCGACCAAGCGGCCTTGGCGGAGGGCAACGGCATCGAGCAACCGGGCGCCTACGTGCGGCGAATCAACGACCTGTTGGTGGAACTGCTCGGCTAGGAGGCTGTCGGACTTGCCACGGGTCCTAAGGAAGGGGGCACCAACGAGCTTCGAGGCTGGCCCTTGTTGGCGTTGTCTGGGACGCTTGTTTGCGGTTGCGTTGGCCGGCTCCGCTGCGTGCGCGCCTTCGGCACGCTTGGAGGGCGGGACGCCCTCCGTCCCGCGAGGCCCTCGCGTGGCAGGGGCTGGTTGGCTGGCGTTGTTCGGGGCTGGCGCCTTGTTGGCATTGTCTGGGACGTAGGCTGCGGTGGCCTTGGCCGGCTCCGCTGCGTGCGTGCCTTCGGCATGCTTGGGGAGCGGGACGCCCTCCGTCCGGAAGGGCCCTCGCATGGCAGGGGGCTGCGGAGGTGCCCGGCCGTCTGCCGCAAGCCGTGCCGATTTCGCGTGGAACCGGCGCCGCCCGTCGCCTATGCTTCCTGTGGCGTTTGTTCTGTGTAAGGCCTTCGCTTGAACGTTGCCATTGTCGGCGCCGGCAATTTCGGCACTGCCGTTGCGAGCCTCGTGGCCCGCAACGGCCACGCCGTGGATCTTTGGATGCGCGACGAGCAGCAGCTTGCGCAGATCCTCGAGCATCGGGAAAACCGGCGCTACCTCAAGGGACATCGCTTGCCGGACAACATCCGCCCCACCACCGGCATCGAGGTTGCAGGCAGGGCCGAAGTGGTCTTCGTCACCGTGCCGAGCGCGTCCTTCCGCGAGGTCACGCGCGAACTCGTGCCGGTGGTGCCGGCCGGGACCCAGGTAGTGAGTGCCACCAAGGGGATCGAGGAGGATGGCTTTCGCCTGATGAGCCAGATTCTCGAAGAGTTGCTGCCGTCGGCGAAGGTGGGCGCGATCAGCGGGCCGAACCTGGCCGAGGAGATGGCCGACGGCCGTTACACCGGCACGGTCGTGGCGAGTCGGCATCCGACGCTGCGCCGCAGCGTCCAGGACGTGCTGACTCACGCCACCTTCCGCGTGTACACCAGCGAGGATGTCTATGGCGTCGAACTCGGCGGCGCGCTGAAGAACATCTACGCGATCATCGCTGGCCTTGCCACGGCCCTGCAGGTGGGGCAGAACACGCTAGCCATGCTCATCACCCGAAGTCTCGCCGAGATGAGTCGCTTCGCGGTGGCGCTCGGTGCCAATCCCTACACTTTCCTGGGGCTTGCTGGCGTCGGCGATCTCTTCGTCACGTGCACGTCGCCGCTGTCGCGCAACTTTCGCCTCGGCACCAGGCTCGCGGCGGGGCTTACGCTTGCCCAGGCAATGGACGATCTCGGCAAGCTGGCCGAGGGTGTCAATACCGTGCGGGTGGTGCGAGGCAAGAGCCGGGAGGTGGGGGTTTACATGCCGCTTGTGGACGCGCTCTTTCGGTTGCTCTACGAGCAGGTCGAACTCGGCGCGGTCATCCACGAACTGATGACGAGCGAGCAGCGCGTGGATGTGGACTTCGCCCTGCCAGCCGAGTGGACGGCTTGAAGCCTGTGGCGGCGCGCCCTAGCGGGCGCGTTGGCAGTTGCTTCGCAACTGCTTGGTCTGCACGTCTCTCACGCGCATGGTTCCGTGCCTGGTTCGGCGCCACGTGTGCCGGTGCCGGCCTTGGCGTCTTGGCTGCGGAACCCGACTTGCCGGGTTCGGCCGACCCACCTGACTTCGCACGCTTCCCAGGCGCCTGGATCGTCGCTTACTCGGCGCCAGACGCGGTGCGCGACTATGAGTTCATCACGGGTCCCGTGGACAAGATTCGCCGCGACGTGCGCATCGACAACAGTCTGCGTCTGTCTGGGACGCTCACGCGCGTCACGTGGAGGGCCCCGGACGGAACCCGCCTCACGGACGCGGTGGCGCATTATCGCGGCCTTGCGCTCGCGGCCGGAGGGCGGCTGGTGTTCGAGTGCAGCGGGCCGGACTGCGGACGCAGCACGGTGTGGGCCAACCATGTCTTTCGCGTGCCGGTGCTGGCGGCGCCGAATCGGACCCAGCACTTTCTGGCGATGGCGATTCCAGATGGCGATGGTGCGAGCCTGCTCGCGACAATCTACGTCGTGCAGCGTGGCAACCGCCGCGTCTATGCCCATGTGGATACGTTCGCGCCAGATCCTGGCACGGTGGTGGAGTTCGACCGCAATCGCGACCTCGCGCAGGTGCTCGCCCGCCATGGCCATGCCGTGGTCGACGGCGTGACGCCCGGAAGGCTGGGGCGACTGCCGCCAGAGGCGTTGACTACGCTCACGTCCATCGCCTCATCGCTGGCGGCGTTCGCCGACCAGCCGCTTCACGTCGTCTGTCATCTTGGCGGCACGGAACCAATGGAGACGCTGCTGGCCCGATCGACAGCCTGTGCCGAGGAAGCGGCAGAGAAGCTGTCCGAGAGCGGCGTTTCGGCGCTGGCGTTTGGCGCCGGGCCGCTGCTGCCGCGCGAAGATGCGCCGCTCGAACGGGTCGAGCTGGTTGCTCCACAGCGCCTGCGGCGACGTTGACCACGGGCGAGCTGCGTCGCCGCTTTGCGGCGCGCTTGGCGAACGCAAGCGTCGCCTTCGGCCAAGGCACACACGACGCCCGGAGCGATGCGACTGCGTTGGTGGACGGCTATCTGCTCGGGCTCGGCATACCAAACGATGGAGCGCTGCCGCCGGGCGCCGAGCAAGAGCTTGAGCAACTGTTGGCACGGCGCATTGGCGATCGGTTGCCGGCCGCGCATCTCACGGGCGTTGCATGGTTTGCCGGCGAGACTTGGCATGTGCCGCGGGACGTGATGATCCCTCGCTCTCCCATTGGCGCAGCCTTGAGAGGTGGGCTGTCGCCGTGGCTGCGCGATGAGCCTGAGGCAATCCTTGATCTCTGTTGCGGCTGCGGTTGCCTTGGCCTCGTGGCTGCAAACGCATTCGCCGGTGCGGAGGTGGACCTCGTGGACATCGACGCCTCGGCATTGGCCGCCGCAAGGCGAAATCTCGCCGCTCGTCCCCACCTCACCGAACGCATCCGCATTGTGCAGGGCGACCTCTTCGCCAACCTTGGCGGGTGCCGCTACGACCTCGTGATCTGCAATCCGCCCTACGTCGCGAGTGCTGAGCTGGCGCGGGTGCCGCCCGAGTTTCGCCACGAGCCGCGTCTGGGCCTCGATGGCGGCGACGACGGCCTGACTGTGTGGCGCCGCATCCTCGCGGACCTCGCCGGTCACCTGCGACCAAACGCGGTCCTGCTCGGCGAAACCGGAGGCGCGTCCGACAGCTTCGATGCTGCCTTCCCGCACCTCGGCGCGATCTGGCTGGACTTGCCCCACGCCGAGCAACAGGCAGACGGCACCTACGGCGTCTTCGTCGCAAACCTCGATGACTCGCTAGGAGGCTGCGCCGTACAGTCAGTTGCAGACTCCCAGCAAGGCGTCAGGGCGATCCGCAAGGTGGCGCGCAGTAGGGTTATTCCGTTGATAAACAATGCATTGAGTCCACACTGAGCGTGTCGCTGACGCTCCCGGCGTCTCGCCGGAATGCGGCAGGCAGCACAAGGTTTTGTGGGGCATGTTGGATTCCCGTTCGACGTGGGCGTAGACTTCGGCAACCGTTCGCCGGAGTCCGACCATGCCCCGACTGTGCCGCAACGCCCTCTCCGCCGCAAGGGTCCGAACCGCGCCCCCCGGCAGCCACACCGACGGCAACGGGCTCATGCTGCGCGTCCGCAAGAGCGGATCGAGGCAGTGGATCCAGCGCATCACCATCCACGGAAGGCGCGTCGACCTCGGACTCGGCGGCGCGGAGCTCGTGAGCCTCGCCGACGCCCGGCGGACGGCGGCGGAGAACCGGGCCATCGCCCGCACCGGCGGGGACCCTCGGCGCAGCCGGGTGCCGACCTTCGCGGCGGCGGAGGCGGCCTGCTTCGAGCAGAGGCGGGAGTGCTGGCGCACCGAGAGTCCGGCGAAGACCTGGCGCATCGCGATGGACCGGCACGTGCTGCCGCGGCTCGGCGGGGTTCCGGTGGACCGGGTGGGCAGCGCGGCGGTGCACGAGGTGCTGCGGCCACTGGCGGTGTCCGGGAGGCACGCGACGGTGAAGGCGGCGGGGTCGGCGATCACGGCGGTGCTGGAGTGGGCGCGGATCGAGGAGTTCCGGGCGGAGGGCTCGCCGGTGGAGACGGTGCGGCGTGCGCTGCCGCGGCGGGAGTCGGGGCCCAGGCACCACGCGGCGCTGCACTGGTCGGAGGTGGGCGCGGCGCTGGACCGGATCGACGCGACGCGGTGCGCGGCGTCGACGAAGCGGGCGGTCCGGTTCACGGCGCTGACGGCGGCGCGGCAGGTGGAGGTTCGGCGGGCGACGTGGGACCAGCTGGACCTGGACGCGGCGGTGTGGGTGCGGCCGGCGGAGTCGATGAAGGCGGGGCGCGCGCACCGGGTTCCGCTGTCGCGGCAGGCGCTGGCGGTGCTGGCGGAGGCGCGCGAGGGCGCCCGGGGCGGGGGGCTGGTGTTCCCCGGCTCGCGTCCGGGTTCGATGCTGGGGGACCGGGTGATGACGCAGGCGCTGCGGAACGCGGGGATCGCGGCGACGGGTCACGGGTTCCGCTCGAGCTTCAAGGACTGGGCGCGGGGTCACGAGGTGGACGAGCTGCTGTCGGAGTTCGCGCTGGCGCACGTGGAGGGCTCGGCGACGGTGGCGGCGTACGCGCGCGACGACCTGCTGGAGCGGCGGCGGCCCATGATGCAGCGCTGGGCGGACGCGGTCGCTGTCAATGGCAACTGAAAACTGCGCGCTTTCGGGGACGTCGTCCGAGCGGTCTTGACCTTCGGACGGTCGGCACGGCGCTGGCGCGCCCTGCCCGAACGTGTCCCGGCGAACGTTGGCGAACGGGGCGCCGGTCCGTCGAGGACGGCGGCATGGCCAGCGGCGCGACCCGGCGAGTCGGGTCCCAATGGGGCACCGTGCTACGCTTCCGAGCGGCCCCCGCCCGATGTCTCAGGCCTCCCGGCTTCCGTGTTTTGAGGCCCGGACAGCCGAAGGGGCCGAGGGCGGGGGCACCGCCCCTGGTCGGGGCTTCCGCCGGCGCACCCGCAGCCGCAGGAAGGTCGCAATCCCCGGCTGGGGGCACCTCTGCATCCGCTACCATGCGCGCGCCGGCCCGGTCGGGGAAGGCGGCCTTTCATTTCAGTCGATGGTGTGGCCGGCCGCCCGTCGCGTCCCTTTGGGGGCTTGCGGCGCCCCGCGCCGGGCCTGCTTCCCCTGGTTGCGGCAAGGAGTGCATCGTGGGCCGGCGAACGTTGCCGAACGGGCGTCGGCGGGGCGGGGTTCGTCGATCCCCTGCGGCGTTGCGGCTTCCCGAGCGGAGCGGGACGGCGTGGCCGGGAGGGGCCACGGCGGGCCGCGGGACCGGGCAGGATGCGGCGCGGCGTGTGTGCCGCGCCGCGACCGTACCCGGCGCGGGGCGGTGGCATCCACCGGCCTGCGCCATGCGGCGATGCGGCGCTGGCGCGTGGGGCGCGATCTCGGCGAGACGCCGTGCGACGCCGGAGGCTCGACGCCCTTCCCTCCGTCACTACCGGACGGCAGCCGGGGCGGATGCCTGCCGCGCGCGGCGGCCGGTAGTGACGGAGGGAAAACGCGGCATTCGGGCCAGTGGCGGCCAGCGATTCGGTAAGAAAAAAGCTGATGATGGCGTGGTGAAGCGCCGCTATGATGCGTCCCATCACCCTGTCGCCCTTTGGCGACGTGGCTGGGCAGAGGCCCGGCGTGATGGCGTCACCGGAATTGAGGTGACGACCCAGTGCCTAGCTGCAACTGCTGCAGCGCAGGCGGTCGACGCATCGCAAGGCACGGCTCGCCACATCCGCAGTAGCGCGCGGATGGGGGCGATGCCACCGAGACCTGGGGACTGCCGTGGAAGCGCGGAGTCGATCGCGCTGCCGGAGAGTTTGTCCGGCGTTTGGCGGGAACCCAGGTCACGGCGCGAGGCTTCGCGCGGACGGGGAGCGATCCCTGTCGTTGCAGCCGAAAGGGCGCAGCGTGCGGAGTCTCGGGTGCCGAAAAGGCTGGCGGGCCTGATGTCGCAAGACACGCCGCGGCTGCCGCAGGAGACGGCAAGGGAAGACGCGTCGACGGACAGTTCCGCACTTCGGTGCGGGGTCTGCATGCCCTGGCGGGCAGCGGGCCGTCCATCAGAACTAAGCGAAACGACCCGCTCCCGGCCGCGCCCTGCGGCCGCGGGGTGCGGCCAGAGGCGGCAATGCCGCACCCATCCCGATCCCCGACGACGAACGGCGCGGCGCCTCGGCGGCCACTGGCGTGTGCCGGCTGCGGCGCACCTCGCCCGGAGCGCCTGTCGCGTGCACGAGCGCGGCCTGCTTCGGCTCGTTGCCCGCAAGCGCGCGAAGAACGCCACGCTCGTGCGCGTTCTGCGTGGCGGGATGGCCGAAGGACGCGCTCCTGGCGCGGTTTTCCGGCAGTGGGCGGACTGCCGCCCCTGCGCCACGGCCCCGAAGAGTCGGATCCGCTCGCCGCGGGGGCAGGGAAGGTGGCCGGGGGAGCGGTCGGCGGGGTGGCGGAGTTCCCGGCGGAAGCACTGCAGAGCGGAGGCGGCCACCTTCCCTGCGGACAGCGTTGGGTCGCGCCGGATCGCGTCAAGGGAGGCTTCGCCGGCGAGGACGCCGCCCTTGACACGCTGCGGCGCTCCGAACGTGACCCAGCGTCGCCCTGGCCCGCGACCTGCCCGGTCCGGACGCGCACGGGCGTTGTCTGGTTCGACTCCTCGCCCGCGCGATCCGAAAGGAGGCGTCCCTCGTTGCCTGCGTCGCGGCGGAATCGGCGACGAACGGGCGCGAATCCTCGAAGGCGGCGCTCCGGACCGCCACGGCGGCCTCGATCGATGCGATGATGTTCGGCGACGAACGGGCGGACCGGGGTCGTCGAACCGTGGGCCGATGCCCGGGGTGCTGGGTGCTGGGGCCCGAATCGAGAGGTCAGGTCGTGTCGCGCGACGGCGTGGGGAAGCCTGGGGTCGCGCCCGGGAAGGTGTCGTTTGGTGGGGCAGGCTTTCTGCGAGGACGTGAAAAATGTCGATATTGCGGTGGGTTGCGTGCACTTTGAATGGCTCCGCCGTAGAAAACGGCGCTGGCTCCTAGCCGTAGCTGCGAGCGTATGCGAACCCGTAGGCCAGCAGTTGCGAAGCAACTGCCGACGCGCTCGTAGAGCACGCTAGCCGAAGAGTGAGCGCAGGCGAGCTGCCCACCCGCCGTCGGACAGTAGAAGTGCAGAGACGCAGGACCGGAACCGGTAAGCTTTGCAGATGGCTGGCAACACGTTCGGACAGGCGTTCTCCGTCACCACCTTTGGCGAGAGCCACGGGCCGGCGCTTGGTGCGGTGGTTGATGGCTGTCCGCCTGGGCTCGCGCTTTGCGAGGCCGATCTGCAACGCGACTTGGATCGCCGCCGTCCCGGACAGTCGCGCTATACCACGCAGCGGCGGGAACCGGATCAGGTGCGCATCCTCTCTGGCGTCTTCGAGGGCGTCACTACAGGCACCGCGATTGGTCTTGCCATCGACAACGTGGACCAGCGTTCGCGGGACTACGGCGCCATCGCCGAGCAATTCCGTCCCGGCCACGCCGACTACACCTATCGCACCAAGTTTGGCCGCCGCGACTATCGCGGCGGTGGCCGTGCATCCGCACGGGAAACGGCGATGCGTGTCGCCGCCGGCGCCATAGCCCGCAAGTACCTTGCGGAACGGGCCGGAGTCACGGTGCGGGGCCATCTGTCGCAGATCGGCCGACTGCGGCTTGAGCCGGTGGACATGGACGCCGTGGATTCCAACCCCTTCTTCTGCCCCGACCCCGATGCCATAGACGCCATCGCCGGCATGATTGAGGCGCTGCGCCGAGACGGCGACTCGGTGGGAGCTCAAGTGACCGTGCGGGCGACCAACGTGCCGGTGGGACTAGGCGAGCCGGTGTTCGGCAAGCTCGATGCAGCACTCGCCGGGGCGCTGATGGGCATCAACGCTGCCAAGGGGGTGGAGATCGGTGCCGGCTTCGCCGCCGTGGAACAGCGCGGCAGCGAGCACCGGGACGAACGCGACCGAACGGGCTTCCGCAGCAACCACGCGGGCGGCGTGCTCGGTGGCATCTCGTCGGGCCAGGACATCGTCGCCCGCGTCGCCTTCAAGCCCACGTCGAGCATCACCAAGCCGGGTCGAAGCCTCGACATTCACGGCAACGAGGTGGAGGTGGTGACCACGGGTCGTCACGACCCCTGTGTCGGCATCCGCGCCACCCCCATCGTCGAGGCCATGACGGCACTCGTCCTGATGGACCACCTGCTCCGAGATCGCGGCCAAAACCAGGACGTTGCGCGCGACGGCTAAGCGGCAGCACCGCGGCCTTTGCCTCTTCCCGCCTTGCCGAGGGACCGTTTGAACATCCGCAACATCGCCATCGTCGCGCACGTCGATCATGGCAAGACGACGCTCGTGGATCGCTTGCTGCAGCAGACCGACGCCGATCGTCGCCTCGTGGGCCTAGAACGCGCGCTCGACCAAGGCGAACTCGAACGCGAGCGCGGCATCACCATCCTGGCCAAGACCACCGCCATCGAGTACCAGGGCTGCCGCATCAACATCGTCGACACGCCGGGGCATGCCGACTTCGGCGGCGAGGTGGAGCGCATCCTGTCGATGGTGGATTCGGTGCTGCTGCTGGTCGATGCGGTGGAGGGGCCGATGCCCCAGACCCGGTTCGTCACCGCCAAGGCGTTTGCCGCTGGCCTCAAGCCCATCCTCGTCGTCAACAAGGTTGATCGCGACGGCGCCCAACCTCATGCCGCAGTGGACAAGGTCTTTGATCTGTTCGACGCCCTCGGCGCCAGCGAAGAGCAGCTCGACTTCCCGGTGATGTTCGCATCGGCGCTGCAGGGTGTCGCCGGCCCCGACCCCGAGCAGCTCGAACCGGGCATGGCACCGCTGCTTGATTTGATCGTCGGGCGAGTGCCGCCGCCGACCGTGGATGGTGACGGACCGTTTCGGATGCAGGTGAGCACCCTCGACTACTCGAGCTACGTCGGCGTCATCGCCATCGGCCGCGTGTCCCGTGGCCGCGTGAAGCCCCGCGATCCGGTGAATGTCGTGAATGCCGAGGGAAACGTGCGACGGGCGCGGGTGCTTGAGGTGCAGGCAAGCCAGGGGCTCGCTCGGGTGGATCTTCCCACCGCTGTGGCCGGAGACATCGTCGCCTTGAGCGGCATCGATGACATCGAGGTCTCTGACACCATCTGCGCCGCAGACTCGGTGGACCCGCTGCCGCGCCTGGCCGTGGACGAGCCGACCCTGACGATGACCTTCGTCGTCAATTCCGGTCCCTTCGCCGGCAAGGAAGGGCGGTTTCTTACGGCCCGTCACCTGCGCGAGCGATTGTTTCGGGAAGCGACACACAACGTCGCGCTGCGTGTGGCCGATACAGACCAGCCGGATCGATTCCAGGTCTCGGGGCGCGGCGAACTGCATCTGTCGGTGCTGATCGAGACGATGCGACGGGAGGGCTACGAGATGGCGGTGACGCAGCCGTCCGTCATCACTCGCGAGGAGGAAGGTCGCACGCTCGAACCCTGGGAGGTAGTGGCCTTCGACATCGACCTCAGCCATCAGGGCGCACTCATGGAGACCTTGGGGGAGCGGCGCGGCGAGCTGCTCGACATGGAAGCTGCTGGCGCTGGACGCGTGCGCCTGCGCTACCGCGTCGCCAGCCGCGCCTTGCTCGGCCTGCGGTCGGAGTTCGCCTCCTTCACCTCCGGCAGCGGCGCGATGACCTTCGCTCCGGACGGCTACCGCCCCAAGGCCATTGGCGTGCGCGGCGGTCGCAACACAGGCGTCCTCGTCTCCAATGCCACCGGCAAGGCCGTCGCGTATGCCCTGTTCAATCTGCAACGCCGAGGCGAACTCTTCATCGGCCCTGGCGACGCGGTCTATGCCGGCATGGTCGTCGGCGCCCACTCCCGCAGCAACGACCTCGTGGTCAATCCGCTGAAGGAAAAGAAGCTCACCAACATCCGCGCCGCCGCCAACGACGAGAACATCCTCCTGACGCCGCCGGCGCGGATGTCCCTCGAACAGGCTCTCAACTACATCGCCCGTGACGAACTCGTGGAGGTAACCCCGGCAGCCATCCGCATCCGCAAGGCAGATGCGGCGCGCTGACTTTCGGTTGAGGTGGCGGGGTTTCTATTCGACGTCGAGCACCGCTCGCTGCACCCGGCTGAGGCGTTCGAACACCGCCCGATCGAGGAGTGCAGGCACGTCCGTTTGGGTGGGTCGTTCTGCGCGTGTGAAAAACGCGTGCTGTGCCCGGCGCAGGTCCGGCGAGCAGTTCTGGGTGCCGCTGTGCCACAGGTGGGCGTTGTAGGCGATGCAGCTTCCGGCGACGCCCGTCAGGTGTACTTCGCCGGGTATCGGCGCCACCAGGTCTCTGGGGCTGCCGTTGACCGCAGAGCCCATCGGGTGTTCGCGCCACCGATGGGAACCTGGCACGACGCGGGTGGGGCCATTGTCTGCCGTGAAATCGTCGAGCAGCCAGATGGCGTTCACCACTTCGGGGTCGCGCACGCCCCAGCCCCAGTCGGCGTGGATGGCTTGGTGGCCATAGCCGGGCAGCGGGCAGTGGAAGTTCGTGCTCGAGTAGCGGAAGCGCGGGCCAAGGACGTGCCGCACGGCGGCCAGCAGCTTGGGATGGAAGGAAAACGGATCGAGCAGCCCATCGTTGTTCAGCGCCTTGATGACCGTGCCGGAGACTCTTGCGATGCCGCGGGTCTGCGACACTTCGTGGCCGGCGACAGCGCCTTCGCCTTCCACCGCGTTGCCTAGGCGCTGACGCATCGCATCGAGTTGTGCAGTGGTCAGGAGCGGGCCGAGGTTGACGTAGCCGTCCTCGTCGAGCGCCTTGCGTTCGGCGGCGCTTAAGAGCGGGTTGTTCGCATCGTCGATGCCGAGCTCGCGGCAGGCGGCCTCGATCCGGTCCGGAGGCAGGCGGTTCGCCGCGCCGCCCAGGTGACGGTTCAACATCTTGCGAGCGGTTTCGAGGGTGGGGGTCTCTGCATTGCAATTGGCCAGCAACTCCCGCCGTTCTGCGTCGGTTGCGCCCGCGCACCAGATGCGTGTCGCGAGGGCTACCCGCGCTTGGCCCGCGGCACGCAAGGCAGGATCGATCGCTGGCAGACGTGGCGTTCGGAGATCGTTGGGTATACCGGCGAGGTGTGCGGCCGTTAGGTAGCGGGCGATTTCGACACCGTTCTTTGCCGCCGCGCGCATACCGTTAGCCGATGCCTGCAAGTCCATGCCGGGTGCTGTTCCTAGCCTTCAGTGTGTGGAGCATTGTGCCCCAAGGAGCTTGCGCGCGTGTCCGCGTCGAGTCGAGGGCGCGTGGCAGAATGCCGGGATGGTAGTTGGACCTCTTCGCAGCCTCGACGCGGCCCACGCGTCGCCCATAAGCTACTCATTGCACGTCGGCGACGAAATCGTGCGGCTGAGCGAGCGCATCGGTGGAGGGCTCAGGGTGGCGTTCGCTGGCAAGCACGAATGCAGGCATTGCGGGGAGCAAACGGATCGAGGTTTCGGGCGTGGCTTTTGCTATCGGTGCTTCAAGCGCCTCGCTCGTTGCGACCTGTGCATCGTCTCGCCAGCGCGGTGCCATCACCATCTCGGCACTTGTCGGGAGCCGGATTGGGGCGAGGCGAACTGCATGGTGCCGCACACCGTGTATCTCGCGGATTCTGGGGGCCTCAAGGTCGGGCTGACGCGCCATGCGGACGGAATCCCGCGCTGGATCGAGCAGGGCGCTCGCGCCGGCATTGTCATTGCCCGCGCGCCGACGCGTCGCGTTGCGGGAGAGTTGGAGGCAGCCATCGCCGAGGTCGTGCCGGACAAGAGCGATTGGCGGCGGCAGGTGCTCGGACACAGCGTCGTCGAATCGCTTGCCGACGAGGCGCATCGCATCGGTCGCCTCGTCGGCGAGGATGCGGCGGGCGGGCTTGGCGCGACTTGGGAGGTCGGTGAGGCGGTGACGCTGCACTACCCGATCCAGCGTCCGCTGCGTCGCCCCGTGCGCCTGAAGCTCCGCCAGGACTCGCCGCTCGAGGGGCGCCTGATTGGCATCGTCGGCAGCTTCGTGCTGTTCGACTACGGCGCGTGGAACGTCGCCGAAGACATCGGCACTCACATCACCATTGACGACGTCGCCAACGTGGCCGACAAACAAGGAGAGCTGTTTTGAGTGACTCGCAAAAAGGCGAGACGGCGCCAAAGGCGCAGCATCGGCTGGATTACGAACCCTTTCCCTTCGACGTGCCCGAGACGCACCTCAAGTTCGACATCCATCCCGGCCAGACTACGGTCACCAGCGAACTCGCCATCGAGCGACTGAGCGATGGTGACCTTGTCCTCAACGGCGCCGATCTCGAACTCCTTTCCCTTGGAATCGACGGCCGGGAACTCGGCGGCAACGAGTACCGCATCGACGGCGAGACACTGACCCTATTCGACGTGCCTGAGCGCTGCACGCTGTCGGTAGTCACCCGCATCCACCCGGAAGCCAACACCGCGCTCGAAGGGCTCTACCGCTCCCGCTCCATGTACTGCACCCAATGCGAGGCAGAGGGCTTCCGCAAGATCACTTGGTTCCCCGACCGCCCGGACGTGCTCTCCCGCTACACCACCACCATCGTGGCGGATGCCGAGACCTGCCCCGTGCTGCTCGCCGGCGGCAACCTGCTCGAAGAACGCGAGGAAGGCGGTCGGCGCACCGTCGCCTGGCAAGACCCATTCCCCAAGCCGAGCTACCTGTTCGCCCTGGTGGCCGGAGACCTTGCGCTGCTCGAGGACGAGTTCGTCACCATGTCCGGTCGCCAGGTGGCGCTCGGCATCTACTCTGAGCCCCACAACATCGGCCAGTGCGGCTATGCCATGGGCGCGCTCAAGCGAGCCATGCGCTGGGACGAGGAGCGCTTCGGGCGCGAGTACGACCTCGACAACTTCATGATCGTCGCGGTCGAGGACTTCAACATGGGGGCAATGGAGAACAAGGGCCTCAACATCTTCAACACTTCCTGCGTGCTCGCATCACCCAACACGGCCACGGATGCCGCCCATCAGCGCGTCGAGGCGGTGGTGGCGCACGAGTATTTCCACAACTGGTCCGGCAATCGTGTCACCTGCCGCGACTGGTTCCAGCTCAGCCTCAAGGAAGGCTTCACGGTGTTCCGGGATCAGGAGTTCTCCTCCGACATGAACTCCCGCAGCGTCAAGCGGGTGGAGGACGTGAAGTTTCTGCGCGATGTGCAGTTCGCCGAGGATGCTGGCCCGCTCGCTCATGCGGTGCGACCGGACAGCTACGTCGAAATCTCCAACTTCTACACCACCACCGTGTACGAGAAGGGCGCGGAGGTGGTACGGATGTTGGCGACGCTGCTTGGCAGGGCGAAGTTCCGCGCCGCCTGTGATCTCTATTTCGAGCGCCACGACGGCGAGGCCGTGACCATCGAGGACTTCGTGGCGGCGATGGAGCGGATCTCGGGCCACGATCTCAGCCAGTTCCGGCGATGGTATGCCCAGGCCGGCACGCCGGTGCTAAACGTCGAGGAAAGCCGCAGCGGCGACCGCATCGAGCTCGCCATCGAGCAAACCTGCCCGCCAACGCCGGAGCAGGCGACGAAGGAGCCGTTCCACATCCCCTTGGCGCTGGGTCTCGTGGCCGACGGTGGCGACCGGCTCGGTGCATCGGAGAAACCAGCGTCGATTCGCGCGGATGCAGATGTCGAGAAGGAGGGGCTCGGTGCGGTCGTACACATGCGCGGCAAGCGTCTCGCCCTTGCCTTCGAGAATGCCGGGGAGAATGCCCAGGTGAGTTTCCTGCGCGGCTTCTCGGCGCCGGTCAGGGTGCGGTACCCGCGTTCTTGGGACGTGCTCGCGGAGCTTGCCGCCACGGACAGCGATGGCTTTGCGCGTTGGGATGCGGCGCAGGACCTGTTGGTGGAGTGCATACTCGCCAGCGACGGCGAGGATTCGCTGGCGGGCGTGGAAGTGGTGACGGGCCTCTTCGAGCGGCTCTGGCAGCAGGCGATGGAGGCACCAGACGACGGCGAAGCCAAGGCACTCTTGGCAGCGACGATGACCCTGCCACAGGTGGGCTACCTGCTCGAGACTTCGCCCGGGCGCGACATCTTGGCACTCGCCGACGTGCGCGATGCGTTCCTGGACTCGATTGCCGGTCACCTCGATTGGGAGACGCTCGCAGCGGCGCAGGACAGCGCAGAGGCGTACAGTCCGGATTCGGTTTCCATCGCCCGGCGGCAGCTAAAGGCCACAGCACTGGGCTTTACCGTGCGGGAGCTAGACCGAACGGGCTCCGCAAGGGCACAAGAGCCCCTCGGCAGCCTGCTCGACGGTGCCGACAACCTCACGGACCGGCTGCTCGGCTTGCAGGGGCTCCTTGGCCTTGTGTCCATGCCGGAAGCCCGGAAGCAGGAGCGCATCGACGAATTCCACGAAGCGTGGTCGAGCGAAGCGCTCGTGCTGGACGCTTGGTTCTCCTCGCAAGCCGGCAGCAGCGAGTGGGGGACGTTGCCCCGCATCCGCGCCTTGGCGGAGCACCCATCGTTCGACATCGCCAACCCCAACAAGGTGCGCGCATTGCACCTGCGCTTCGCCATCGGCAACGTGAGGGGATTTCACGCCGCCGACGGCGCCTCATACCGCTGGCTGGCGGAAACGGTGGTGGAGATGGACCCATCCAACCCCCAAGTCGCCGCAAGAATGGCCCGCGCCCTGGCGCCTTGGCGACGCCACAGCCCGGCCCGGGGCCGACTGATGCAAGAAGCCCTGTCGTCAATCCGCCGCCCGGGGTTGTCCAAGGATGTGACCGAGGTGATCGAAAAGGCACTGTCGGGCTAGCAGTTCGCGCGCGCGAACTGCCGACGAGCCCCTCAGGGCGCGTTTAGCAGCCTGTCGGACTTGTGGACGTGCGGGCCTCGGAGGGAAGGCATTCTGCCTTCCCTAGCGCCGACAGGCGCTTTCTTGCCGCAAGTCGGTCAGCGCGCCCAGAGGGCGCGCAGGGAAGGCAGGATGCCTTCCCTCCGAAGGCCCACCTCGTTCACGCACTGGCCCGGATGATTCATGAATGCACCGGTTTTGCGCGCGGCGCACTAGGAGCCGAAGGGTATAGCGAGGGCAGTGGATCATTGGCCGTTGCGGCGTCCTCGTCCTGGGCGACGATGGCTCTTAGTAGGGGTTCGAGGTCTCTCGGCTTGTCGGGCCGTTGCGCGTAGATGGGATCGTTCAAGGCGTTGAGGAGGTCTTGGCCCGTTGCCGTGGACTGCAAGCGTTGCAGTGCTTGGATACCGCCTTGGTGCCAATGTTCGCTGAGCCAATCGAGGATCATTGCCTTGGCTTCGGTGGGCGAGCGTTTGGGCAGGCGGCGCAGCAGTGCTTGCAGGCTTGGGGCGGTGCGGTTTGGCGGCTTGGCGTTTTGGGCGCGGCGCTGGTTGCCTCGATTCCGAACGGCAAGGTAGAGGGCGAGGAACCAGCCGATGGCGGCAAGGGTGGCGAGGACGGGCGTTTGCCACGGCATGTTGGGTGAGGTTTCGGGCTCCGGAGTGGGGCTTGGTGCGACGAAATCTTCGCTGGGCGTCGACTTGGCAGGCCTTTCGGGATTGGCGGTCGGCGTCGACCCCATCACGGTCAAGCGTTTGACCGGCGCGATCGTGGTGGCAAGTGTGTCCGTGCGGGTGTTCCACCACACCACTTCGACGCTCGGCACCACGAATGCTCCGGCGCTGGTGGGGATCAGCGTGCGCCGCTCCACGCGTTCGCCGATGACCGCGCCGTCGGCGCGTTCGTTGAGCTCGGCCGGTGCCGGGTAGCTGCGGAACGCGTCCGGCGAACGGGCGACGAGCGGCGGGATGGCGGATGCTGGGGCACCGCGGGCGGTCACTTTCAGCACGCGGTCGATGGGCTTGCCGACGGCGAGATCGGTTGCCTCGGGCCATTCGTCGCGTAGCGTCACGTCTTCTGCCGGAAACCAAGCGCTGTTGGTTGGATAGGAGCCGGGCATTGGCGCGACGTCGATGGTCACCGGCGATGAGAGGATCCGCAACACATGGCCGCGGTCACCGGGCGCATGGCCCCTGACGCTAACCCGCACGCTGGCTTCAGGAATCACCAGTGGGCCGCTGCGTTCCGGGAATACGGAAAAGCGCTGCCGGACGCCCTCAAGCGCAATGCCACCGCGTTCAAGCTCCACAGGCCCAGGCGGCCCATGCGCTACTACCATCGCGCCGTCCATGTCCTCGAGCACCGGCAGCGCCTCGAGCAACCGCACCGGCGTCGAATGCAGCAGCCGACGAGTGACCACGAGTTCCGCATGAACGTACGCCCGCTCGCGGCTGGTCGTCGTTTCCAGGATGGGCTGCGCCGTTGCCAGCGAGGCTGAGGCAGCGGCGGCCACCGCCGCGGCAGCGAAGAGGTGGCGGCCTCGCGACGGGTGGGCCCGGGCAAGAATGCCCCCGAGGGCCCTTGCATGGCCGAAATCAAGCCCCGTAATGCGTTGATAAACCGTCAATATGCCTCGAAGCGGAGTCAACACCAATGTGCCGGCCAAGAGGTTTGCGTCGTTCTGCGACGGAAACCTCTTGGCTAGGTGGGGGCTGGGGCCAGACCCCGAGCGCCAGCGAGGGGTTTGGCGGCGTCGATGGCGCGGTCCCACACGTCCTTCGGAGCGTGGACCCATCACGTTCCTCCCGCCGAAGGCCAAGAAACCAAGGGCCCGAAGCTGCAACCAGCCCTCCCCCCGCGAGACGGGCCCGTCGGTGGCGGGAAGGGCCCCTGTTCCCTGCCCTCTGCGGCCCGCCGCTCCCGCCGGAATGGAGACTTCCTCTTCCACGTAGAGCCCCGCATTCACCAAACTCGCTCGGTTTGTCGGTAGCGGTAGTCGCCGGAGCGCAGCCGCCGGCGGGTTTCGTGTTGGAACTTGCGGGCGAGCAGGCCCGTGGGGTCGTCCGGAATCCGGCGCAGCCATTGCTCGGTGGCGGCGCGGGCTTCCTGGCTGCGGCGGTGCTCGGGATTGCCGGAGTCGTCGGCGACCTGCTGCGCTGACGGATTGTCCTCGCCGGAGGCAGGCTGGTCACTGGCGGCATCGCCGGCGTTGCCGGTGCTGGAAGGGTCGGGGCGCGCCGCGGATGTCTCCGATGGCATGCCCTCGCCGGTGCGTCGGTCGCTCGCTGCATTGGGCTCGCCTTCGCTGGCCTCCTGCTGACTCAGCATCTCCTCCACCAGCGCCTTGTTGTGGGCGGCATCCTCGTGCCCGGGAGCCGCCCGCAGCACTGCGTCGAAGGCCATCACGGCTTCTTCCAGGCGGCCCGCCCGCGCCAGCGCATTGCCGAGATTGAAGCGCCCCGTGGGCGTGGAATCGACTGCGAAGTCCTGAATCGCGCCGGTGTAGTCGGCGCTGCGGTAGCGCGCCACGGCACGCCAACTGCGGTCCTCGAAGACTCCCGCGGCGCGTTCGGCGTCACCACCCCTAAGCAATCTGTGTGCGCGCTGGTCGGGCCTTTCCCAGAAATCTGCGCCGGCAGGTTGCGAAACCAGCAATCCACAGACGGTCACGAGAGCGGGAACCGCCGCCAGCGCGCCGCGTCGAAAGCCGCTCAAAACCAGCAAGCCGAGTGGCAGCAGCAGCCAATAGCCGGCGTCACGCCAGATGTCGAACTGGCGCTCCGCCTGGCGCGACTCGGCACGAGTCGGCAGAGGAGTTTCGAGCAATTCTGCGAGATCGGCACCGTCGATGGCGAGGCTGCGGTAGCGGCCGTGACTGGCTTCGGCCACCTCCTTCAGGTGCTCGGCGTCGAGCCGCACTTGCACCACCGAACCGTCGTCGGCGCGCAGGAGCTGCGGTGGGCGTCCCGGCACGTGAACCGGAATCGGTGCTCCGGTCGCGGTGCCGACCCCCAGGATCGACACCGGGAAGGATGGCGTCGCGTGTTCGGCAATGTCGCGGGCCCGCTCCACGGCATCGGTGATAAGCAGAATCCGACCTTGCTCGATGCCGGCGTTGCGATAGAGCTGCCGGGCGAGTTCAAGAGCGGCGGCCGGCCGACTGCCCTGAACCGGCATCATGGTTGGATGCAGGGCACCGACGAGGTTGGCGATGGTGCGGGTGTCATCCGTTAGCGGCGTGACCACATGGGCATCGCCAGCGTAGGCGACGAGGGCGGTCAGTCCTTCCTGCCGCTCGCCGAGCAAGTCCGCGAGCTTGTGGCGTGCTCGCGCCATGCGGGAGGGTTCGACATCCTCTGCCAGCATGGACATGGACACATCGAGCACCACCACTAGGCCATCCGTGCGTTGCCCCACGGGTTCAGGCAGTCGCTCCCAAGTGGGGCCGGCGAGGGCAAGAATCGTAAGCAAGGCCGCTGCGACAAGGAGCTTGGTGCGCAAACCGCGGTCTTGGTCGCGCTCCTCGAGGAGCACGCGCAAAAGCTCCGGCGCCACCGCTTCGCGCCAGCCGCCGGCACCGGCCAGGGCCAGCCGCCCGAGCCACCACAGGAGCGGCGCGACGGGCAGCGCGAACAGCCACAGCGGACGCAAGAAGTGGAAGTCCGCAAGCGCCTCCATCATCGTGCAGCCGCCGCTGGGGGCGGCTGAGGCGTAGCGCCTGCCGCCTGCGCTTCCCCGCTCGGCCTCGGGCCTCGGAGACTTCCGATGGGAAACATGGACATCGCCGCGGCCAGCAGCAGGAGCGCGGCGACGGTCAACGGAAGGTGATATAGCTCGCTGACCGGGCGGTACGGCTCGGCATCCTGCGCCACCGGTTCGAGCTCGTCGATGCGACGATAGACGGCGCGCAGGCTTTCGGTGTCGGCGGCGCGGAACGTGTCGCCGCCGGTGATGCGGGCCACATCGGCAAGCGTCGCCTCGTCGAGGCCGGAACCCGGGCTGATGGTGCGACCGCCGCCGGCGGCAAGTTGCCGCGCTGGTTCCCGGCCTACCCCGATGGTGTGGATACGAATGCCGATGACCGCTGCCAATTGCGCGGCCCGCCTAGGCGATACCGCCCCGGCGTTGTTGGCGCCGTCGGTGAGCAGGACCAGCACGCGGCCTTCGCTCGGACGGTGGCGCAGGCGCTTGACGGCGAGGCCGATGGCGTCGCCGATCGCGGTCTTGCCGCCGGCGATGCCCACGGGCGCCTCCGTCAGCAATGTCTCCACGGTGTTGAGATCGAACGTCAGAGGCGATTGCAGGTACGCGCGGGAGCCGAACAGCACCAGCCCCACCCGGTCGCCACGGCGTCGCTGGACGAACTCCCGCACGACGGTCTTCACGACGGTCAGACGATCGGCCCTACTGCGGCCAAGGGTCAGGTCCTCCGTGCTCATGCTGCCGGATATGTCCACGGCCAGCATCAGGTCTCGGCCCTTGGTGGGCAGCAGCACTGGTTCGCCGGTGACCTGGGGCCGAGCCAAGGCGACGATGAGCGCCGCCCATCCCAGCCATAGAAGGGCCTCACGCCACCGGGCGCGTGTCGCGGCCGCGGCGTGTACATCGGACACGGCGAAGGCGTTGGCGTCGGGCACCAGCAGGGCGCTTTCCGTCGTTTGTGCAGGACGCGACAGCCAGCGCACAAGCAGAGGCAGCGGCAGTGCCGCGAAGGCGAGGGGCCAGGCGAACTCGATCATGTGCGGCGAAGGCGTTGGAGCTTGGCGGACTGTGCAGCCAGCGTCGCGCTCGCCTCGCTCAGAAACCGGCGGAGCAGCGCCGTACGCTCGCGCGCCGCGTTTTGCAGCGCGTCGATTGCCGCGGTTGCAAGGCCCGTCGCGTCGGCGTCGAAGCGTGGCCGAAAGCGTGCCTCGCCGAGTGCCTTGCGCAGCGCAGCCAACTCCGGCTGCGGGAACCGTTCCGTCAGTGCTTGCGTCCAGGCGTCCCCAGCGGCTGTGGTCGCCCCTTGGCGCCGCTCCACGCGCACCAGCACGCGCTTCAGCACGTCGCTGATCCGGTCTGCCAAGGCACGGGCGTCGATCTCGCCAGCCGCATGTTGACGCGCAGCAAGGCGGACGTGGCGTTCAGCGGCGACATAGGGCTCGCGCAGTGCGGCCCGCTGCCGCAGCCAGTGCCTCGCAAGCAATGTCGCGAGCACGATCGCCAACACCCCCAACCCGAACACCAACCACCACCCCGGTGCCGGCGGCCAAAAACCGGGCGCAACGGGCTCGTGAATGTCCCTTAGATCACTCAAGAGATCGGGCGGCACTCGGCGCTCCCCTACACCCCTCAACAACGCCGTCAACTTCCCATACGCAACGCGCCCTCGCAAGCCGTAGCTGCGGGCTAGGAAGTCGGGTCGTTGGTCGCGACGGTTGTGAGGTCGATGCCGGCGTCGCGGCAGCGGGCGGCGAGGAGGTCCAGGCGGTGAACGAAGCGGCGTTCGTAGTCGTCGGCGCCGAGGCTCGCGTCGAAGCGAACGCGGCGCAGGCCGTCGCTGACGTTGAAGGCACGGCGTACCCTGGGCAGGCGGCGTTCGAGTGGATCGAAGATGGCGACGAAAGAGGTCGCATTGCGGCTGGCGAGGGCCGTGACCGCATCTAGCCAGTCTTCCCGAGCTGCGAAGTCGCTGATGACGACGATGCGTTGATTGGCTGGTGCAAGTCGGGCAAGGGTCTCGGGCAGTCGTCCAAGGGAGTTGGCCGTGGCCCGTGCGGGGGAGAGCGCTTGATTGGCTTTCGCGACCGCCGCGAGGAACCGTCCCACCGCGACGCTGGAGCGATGCGGTCGAAACGCCACAAGCTCGGACTCGCCCATCACCACGCCGCCTACCCGGTCCCCGGCCTGAAGCGCTCGCCATGCGGTTCGTGCAGCCACTTCCGCTGCCGCAACGGACTTCAACCGCGCCACGCTGCCGAAGAACATCGAGCGGGTTTGGTCCACGACGATCAGCGTCGGCAGTTCGCGTTCCTCGCGGAAGACGCGAATGTGGGCGTGAGCCTTGCGCGCCGTGACCCGCCAGTCGATGTAGCGTGCGTCATCGCCGGGTTGGTATTCCCGCACCTCGTCGAGGTCGATACCGCGTCCCTTGCGGCGGGACTCGTGCATGCCGACGCGCCGGCCCTTCGCGCGACGGGGAAGGGCTTGAGCGCGTAGGTGGCGCAGCGCAAGGAGTTCCTCAAGGCTCGCATATGCGCCTTTCAGAGCCAGCCCGTCGGCAAACGCCGGCCCCGACTTGGTCGCCTCAGCGTCAGGCGATGCGCCCCTCACGGCACCGGCACGTCGCCGAGCAGATCGTCGATCAGGACATCCATCTCGACGCCGTGCGCTTGCGCCTCGAAGGTGGGAATGAGTCGGTGGCGCATAACGTCGTGCGCCACCGACTGCACATCCTCGGGTGAGGTGTAGTCGCGTCCTTCGAGCCATGCCGTGATGCGGGCGCATTGGTCGAGCGCAATGGTGGCGCGGGGGCTGGCGCCGTAGTCGAGGTCCTCCCGCGACCGCGTTGCGGCCACCAGCTCGACGATGTAGCGCTCCACCGCCGGCGCCATGAACACCTCGCTCGCTTCCCGCCGCGCCCGAAACACGTCCTCCTGCGACAGTCGGCCTTCCGGCTCCTCGCTAACAAGGCCAGCATGCTCTTCCCGGGCCAGCCGCAGAATCTCGTGTTCTACGGCCGGCGGCGGATAGTCCACGCGCACCAGCATGAGAAAGCGGTCGAGCTGCGCTTCGGGCAGCGGGTAGGCGCCTTCGTGCTCGATGGGGTTTTGCGTCGCCATCACGAGAAACAGGGGCGGCAGGGCAAGGGTGCGCCGTCCCACCGTCACCTGATGCTCGGCCATGGCTTCGAGCAACGCCGACTGCACCTTGGCAGGGGCCCGGTTGACTTCGTCCGCGAGCACCATGTTGTGAAACACGGGCCCGGGCTGGAACTCGAAGCTCGCGGTTTCGTTGCGGTAGATCTCGGAGCCCGTGATGTCGCCGGGCAGCAGGTCGGGGGTGAACTGGATGCGGTGGAAGTCCCCTTCCACGACGCGCGCGAGTTCCTTGATGGCCCGCGTCTTGGCGAGGCCGGGGGCGCCTTCGACCAGCAGGTGCCCGCCGCAAACCAACGCCACCACCAGGCGTTGCATCAGGCGGTCTTGGCCCACCACCCGCTGTTCGAGCCAACGCCGGGCGGCGCGAACGCGGGGAAGCACCGTGCTGTCGGTCACGGCAGGTCTGGCTGAATGGCTGGTAGATGGCCGAGCACTTTGCATCCCCTGTCGATGGAACCGCACGGTAGCCGGCACGTGGGCGATGTTCAAACGGGTGGGCCGGAGACTTGGCGCGTGGGCTGTTGGCGGTGGGATATGGTGGCGCGTTGTTAGGGGGCAACGTATGTGGCCCCCGTGTCGGTTCGAGGAGGAATGGCCGGTGGAAATCGAGAGGCAAATGCGTGAGCGCTGGCTCGGGTTTCCGGGCGTGGTGGTGGCCGAGAAGGGGAATGCCGGAAGTCGGGTGATCGAAGGCCCCGAGGGCGAGTATGAAGCCGTGCTCGTGTTCGAGGATGGCTTGGACGGAGAGGTGGCGGCGCTGCTCACCGAGCATTTCGTTTCCGGCAAGGCGAGCTGGGTTCGCCGCGCCGGACCCGTAAGGCGAGAAGCGGTGGCTTCCGATGGCGGTCCTGCGTCCGTGTGCCTGATCGCCGGGGAGGCGCCGATGCGGATGCTGGTGCGCAACTTCGGCTATGCCTCTGCGCGGATGCATGCGCCCCAGGGTGGCGATACGGCGGACGCAGGACCAGCCGAGTTCAACGCATCGGGCACATTGCCAGCCTTGCTGAGCCACGCGCTGGTGGCGTTCACCCGGGAATATGGCGAAGCGCCGGCGATGGGGGTCCCCTCGCTCCCCGTGTGGGCGAACGTGCTGCGAGCGGTGGGGCAGGGTGGCACCGAGGCCGAGGTGCGGGAGCGGGCCATCGTCTCCCGGCGCGTGTTGCGGGTTGTGCTGAGGGAACTGACCGAGACGGGTTGGCTGGCCGTGGAGGACCCGACGCCAGGGAAACGAGGCAAGGCTCGCGTTCCGAAGCGGATTCATCTGACCGGGCAGGGCCTCGCCATGGAGCGGGCGGGGCGTGAGCGAGTGGCAGCGGTGGAGTCTCGTTGGCGGCAATGCTTCGGCGATGACGCGGTGGAGCGCCTGCGCGCCGCCCTTGACGAGATCGCGGCCGGCCAAGACTTGGAGTTGCCTCACTATCTCGTGGGCTATGGCATCGCGGACGCGTCGCTGACAGGCGGTAGCTATGTTCCAGCGGAACCGGGGCCGCCGCGCAAACCGGCGAGGGGGGAGGAGTGGCCCGTGGTGCCACGTGAAGCGAACGAAGCGCCCTCGTTGACGTTGCCAGCCCTGTTGTCCTGGGCATTGACGGCCTTCACCCTCGACTACGAAGCCCACGAGCTCGGCTCCCTCGCGTGGGCATCGGTCTTCCTCAAGCATGTGCCGGACGAGGGAATGTCCCTCGGCGAAGCGCGCAAGCTCTGCGACGTGGTGGGCAATGGCCGCTCTGGGCCGGAACGCCATCTATGCGTGGTGGTGACGCCGGGCAAGCCTTCGGACACCTCTCGCATGGTGTATCTGACGCCGAAGTCGAAGCGTGTGCGCGACGCTTGGCCTTGGCTGGTGCGCGAAGTGGAACGCGAGTGGCAGGAGCGCTTTGGCAGCGCCGTTGCCGACCTGCGACAGGCCCTGGAAGGGTTCGACGCCCAAGCATGGGCCGGCCTGCCCGACTATCCGGACAGCACCTCGTGGGCATCAACCCTGCACCTGCGCAGCCAAGGCCAAGCCGACGCCCTGCTCGACCAGCGCGACACCGGGAGCGGGATCAACTTGGCATGGCACGCCGGCCAACGGCCGGTCTCCACCCGGGATTAGCGTGCCTGAGAGGGACCTCGGGCAGGGATTGTCAAAAGGTCCGAAGCAAGCTGACAGTGGCTCAGAGGCATGTTCGGTCCGCGGCGGGGATTTCCAGCCAAGCTGGTGAATGCCTGGTCGCTTGCCTCAGCTCACCGGGTGAGCGTCCGAGCCACTCGAAAACCGACGTGAATCAGACGCATGTGCGGTGCGAGCCGGAGGCGGTTGGCGGCACGCATGGTTCTCGTGTTGTTGAACCAGGAGCCTCCACGCACCATCCGCCTCATGCAGTCGCCCGTGACCCATGCAGACCCGTCAAACGGTGCCCCCGTGTAGCTACCGTTCAGACAGTCCTCTACCCACTCCCAAACGTTACCGTGCATGTCGTGGAGCCCGAAACCATTCGTCGGAAACGAACCTACAGGCACCGTTTGCCCAAGGTCCTGCGGACTCCCGCAGCCATCGCAATTCGCCCGGTTCATCCCCACCTCGTCACCCCAGTGATACTTCGTCACCGTTCCCGCCCGCGCCGCGTACTCCCACTCCGCCTCGGTCGGCAGCCGATAATGTGCCCCTGTCTGCATTGACAACCACTCGGCGTAATCTTGGGCGTCGTCCCACGACACGTTGATCATCGGCAGGCGCCCCCGCCCCCAGGCCGCGTCGTCCACCTGCACTGGGAGCGAGAAGCGGTCGTAATCCTCGAACGTCACCTCGTACACGGACAGCGCGAACGGCGCCGCTATCACCACTTCGTGGACGGGCGCCTCGTCCGCCACGCACGCCGCGTCCGACAGGCAACCCATGTGAAAGCGTCCGGCGGGGACCACCACCATCGCCGGTCCTTCCCCGCCCCCGCTCAGGCGGTCCTGGAACACGCAGCCAGGAACAACTGGTCCGGATCGCGACCCTCGACAGCGCGCTTCGCCAGTCTCGAGCGGCCCGGCCTGCACTCCCTTTCCAGCGCCGTCGCGCTGCTCCCACGTAGAATCTTCGTATTCTCCGCCCGCTCCGTCCGCACTTGCCACCAGCGGCAGAGCCGCTGCAAACGCAGCTACGCACCACGCCACCTGACCCCTCATGCCTTCGTGCCTCCCCACCTCCATGCAAGACGAGCCGCCCAACGCCTCGAGGTGCATGACTTCGTCCCTTCACCACGACTGCGACGGCCGGCCGCCGGAGTCAACACGCCGCTGACAGACACGCGTATCTCGGACATCAGGCAGCCTCCTGAAGCGTAGCGAAGTGGCCGCGGGGCCTGTGCGTACGTTCCACATCGTGCGAGGTTAGCGTAGCGCCTAGTTTTTCTGGGCGATGTGAGTATGTCGTCCAGGGCGGCGTCGCACTCGACAGCGCCCGGCACTACGTTCGTGGCGCGATATGCTCAAGGGGTCAGGTTGAGGACGTCGAGGGGAGCATGGACATCGAGCGGCGGTTTCGTCATGCGTTCGGCACCCGCATCGAGGTCGAGGCGCTATTGGCCGAGAGTGGGGCCGGCGTGCGCGTGACGGGCATCGACTTGGGTGAGCCCCTGCTTCCCGTGCAGGTGGAGTGCCTGCTCGACGCGCTCGCGCATCGGCGCATCCTCTGCCTTGCCGGACAGAATCTCGCCACCTTTTCGCTCCAGCACTTCGAGCGCTTCGCCAACCATTGGGGGGCGCCGGTGCCGCATCCGAGCAACTTCCTGCGTGGAGGCAAGCCGGCGCAGATGGATGGCGACAGCCTTGGTGCCATCGAGTGGCGGCCGCTGGAGCAACGCATGGTATCGGCGGTGAACGGAGCGTTCCCTGATCAGTTGCAGTGCCTGCCGCACGAGTCGCCGGCGGTCTTGGTGGTTTCCAACTTCCGCAAACCGCGCGCAGGGGGAGGTAGCGAAGGCAACTCGCTGCGCATCGGTGGCGGTGGCTCGTGGCACACCGACATCGAATACGAGCCGCTGCCCATCTATGTCTCCATGTTCCTGGTGCATCGGATGCCGACAGCCTGCACCCGCCAAGACGATTGGATCGACGCGGATGCGGTCGGTCACGGACCGTACTTCGAGGGTGCCGATGCGACGCTGACTCGACGGCGCGAGGCCCTGCCCCGCAACGCCGAAACCTGCTATGCAGACACCGCAGCCGCCTTCGCCGCGTTGCCCAAGCCGCAGCAAGAACAGTTGCTTGGCGTGCGCGTGCGCCGTCGCCTCAACGAAGGCGACCCCGGCTGGCTCGCGCCCCTCGTGCGCACCAATCCGCGCTCCGGCCTGCGCTCCCTGCACAGCCCCGTGTGGGCATCGCGGCCCAGGGTGCGTCCGCCCATCGAGGTTGAGGGCATGTTGGCGGAGGAGTCCTGCGCATTCCTGGACGAGCTCGAAGCGCACGTGTTGAAGCCGGAGTTCCGCTACGACCACCCGCATGTTTCGGGCGACGTGACCATCTGGGACAACTACATGACGCTGCACAACTCGCCGCCCATGAAGGTTGGCATCGACGATGTGGCAGACGCGCGGCTGCTCTATCGGCTGAGTTGCAAGGGCTCGCCGGCGCTGCGGCTGCCTCGCCGCGACCTGCCTGAGTGGCTGGCGACGCACATTCCCGGCGGCTATGCGACGCCGGACCGGTTGCTGGCGAGCTGATCGCAGACCAAGCGGGAAACCCATGGACGACGAAGAGAAGTACCTGTTCGACCTGCGCGGCTACATCGTCGTGCGCAACGTCTTGTCGGCCGAACAAGTGGACGATCTGTCTAGCCGCCTCGAGGCTCATCGGGAAACGCATGGCCGGCGTCGGCTGGGGTCGGACCGCACGATCTTTGCCGACGAAAACGATCCCGCATGGGCTGCCCCATCCCTGCTCGAATGGGGCGGAACCTACATCGATCTCATCGATCTGCCGGTGATCGTGCCCTACCTTGAGGCGTTGCTTGGCACCGGCTATCGACTCGACCACGACTACATCAACGTGGTCAACGCCGAGCATCCGAGCCAGCTTTACCTGCACGGTGGCGGCCAAGGCGCGGGAGGGCCCCAGGATGTCGTCGGGCCGACGGACGGCGGCCAGTGCTACTACCACTACAACAACGGCCGCTTCTTCAATGGCTTGGTCACGGTTGCCTTCGAGCTCAACGATGTGCCGCCGGGGGCCGGCGGCTTCGCCTGCGTCGCCGGCAGCCACAAGGGCAACTTCCCGCTGCCGCCCGTCTGGCGCGTGAGCAAGAAACAGGCTGAGATTCCCGACTGCGTGGACCGGGTGGCTGCCGACGCCGGCGACGCCATTGTCTTCACCGAAGCCTGCGCCCACGGCACGGTGCCGTGGGAAGGCCACGGCGAACGCCGCACGATTTTCTACAAGTACTGCCCCCACGCGGTGGCATGGGGCCCGTGCTACTACAACGCCGACCACTACGACGACCTCACCGAACGCCAACGGGCGATCCTGATGCCTCCAAGCGCCTTCGGCCCCCACAGCCGAACGGCGGTGATCTGGAGGAAGGCACAGGAGGAACAGGTAGAACTGGCGCGCTTGCGGGAGGAAGTGGCAACGCTGCGCGCAAGGACTTGAGCGTCGCTGGGCGCCTAGGTTGAAGGTGCTCGCTCTCCGCCGGGATTACGGCGTGCCGCAGCTTGCGCCCTCGTAAACACCCACGTCGTCGATGTCCACGTCGGCGGAGCTTTGCGCGAAGTCGAAGGCGACGCGGCCGGTTAGGTCGGTTTCCTCCACCGTGAAGGTGTGGCGGAAGCGTGCGTAGGAGGTGGTGAGTTCGGCGCGGAACTGGCCGCCGGAAATGTTGCTCCAGTTGTCGAGGTTGGTGTCCATGTAGGCGGTGATGTGGCGGCTCGAGGTGGCCTTGGCGCGGTAGCAGAGGGTGTACTCCTGGCCGCCGATGACCATCACCGAATGGCTGATCTGGGCGTGCCAGGGCTGCTCGGAAGACTCGCGCAGATTCACTCGCACCGCGCCATTTCGCACTTCGATGGAGTCTGTCGCGATCTCCACCGTGTTCCAGTTGTCGCGAAACTGGCCCTGGTTGTTGAACGTGCCGCCGCTGGTGATGAGGTTGCCGCGCCGTGGTCTGAGCGCCGTCTGTTCCGAGAAGAACAGCATGTCGTTGCTGAAGAGCCCTTGCCGGTTCTGCAACTGCAGGAAGTGCAGGCCGCCATGCGTCGGCGCCCGGGCGAGGGTGACGAGGAACACTTCGTCGTCACAGGCCGGCAGGTCGCCGGATTCGCAAGCGAGGGTGGCGCTCGCCTTGCGTCCGTCCACGAAAACGGTTGCGCCGGACTCGATGTGGCGGGCATTGAAGCGCAGTGTGAGTTCGCCCGCAAGGAAGGGGATGTCCACGCCTCGGGTCTGCGCCTCGATCTCGCCAACGGGCCACAGCGCCGGCTGGGCGTGGTCGGAGGTGGTGTTGACGCCGGCACGGGCCGTGATGGTGAGGAGCAGACTGCCGGCGGCGGCGTCGCGGACGATGCGCGCGCGGCTTAGGGCCAGGCGAGGATCGCCCGGCCGGTTGCGGTAGCGCGACTTGCGGTATTCGAGCGCAACCGGTGTCGCCGCGCCGTCCTCGTCGAACCGCAGTCCTTCCGCCTGGAGCATCACCGCGCCCTGATTGGCGGAGCGTTCGAGCGCCCCGAGCATGTGCGCCGTCTGCGCAAGTTCTGCGGTGTCTTCGTTCAGCGTCACCTGGCGGGCGAAGCTGCCGGAGAAGCCGGTGCTGCCTTCGAGCACCATGTCCCAGATTTCGTCGGACGCGCCGGCCAGGATCCACATGTCCCGCTCCGGGAAGCTCGTGTCCATGTTCACGAGCTGCAACAGGTCAATGATGTTGAGCCGGGCTTGGGGCGTGATCATCCAGCGTTCGTAGGCGCCGCGCCAAGTCGGTGCCTCCATGCCGGTTCCGGGCGTGTTGGTGCTGACCAGGAACGGCATGCGATGGCAGGCGCCGCAGGTCTGCGTGCCGGTGTTGGGCTCGGACGTGTCGTTGATGAAGTTGAACTCGAAGAAGCCGTCCTGGGCGCTTTGGCTGAGCACGTTGTGGTAGGCGCGACTCGGTGCCGGTGCGAACGGCACGCTCAAGAGGTACTCGGCGAGGGCGTCTCGGGCCGCGGCATCGAGCAGCCCCAGCTTGCCCTCGTCGTTTGCGGGGCAGTTGCCCACATCGCACATGGTGGTCGCCATGCTTCCGTCCACGAGCACGCGGGTGCAGCTTGCCGGGTCTTCGATGGAGCAGTTGGGCTCTACCGGCGCGTTGATGGACTGGGTGTTGTTGCCGCCGTAAGGGTCGCCGGGAATGCCGTCCCAATGGTAGGGCTGGGTATCCCGCAAGCCTTTGGCCGGCATGGTCAGGCGGGGCGGAATCTGGGTGCAGCCGTCCACGTCGCAAACCGGCGTTTCCAACACCCAGATGAGTTGGTCGGTGTGGTTGTCCGGGTGGCAGCTCTCGCAGGAAAAGGTGCCGGTGGAGGAAGCGTCGGCATCGTTGAAGGCCATGCGGCCTTGCTTGACGATTTCCGGCGTCGGGTCGGCGAGCGTGACGGTGCGCAGCAGTGCCGGGTTGGCAGTGTCGGCAAGGTTGACCTGCGAGACGGTGTTGGCGACGGCGTTCAACACCCATGCGTGTCTCAGGGCCCCCGTTCGGTCGGACACCAGCGCGACGCCGCGCGGCGTGGACTCGACCGAGACTCGACCGAGCACTTCGCCGGTGTCGGCGTCCATCGTGAAAAGCTTGTCGGAGCCGGCTGCGGTGACCACGAGGGTCGAGTCGTCGGGACTGACCTGGATACCGAAGGGGGTTGCCAGTGCCTGTCCCGTCTCAGGGTGCGAAGGCGGCAGCGGTTCGAGATCGAAAAAGGTGGGTACGCCGCAGCGCACCGAGCAGTCCACCCGAGTGATCTGGTTCAGGAAGGCGCGGTTCTCCATCTCCGCGAGGCCATGGCCTTCGGTGCCGGCACGTCCATTCTCGACGTTGCGGGCGTCGGTCTGGGCGATGAAAACGCGCCCTTGGCTGTCGATGGCGAGGCCGTAGAGCAGGGTGCCCAAGGATTCGACGATCTGCTGCGGACGATCCGTGCGGGTGTTGAAGACAAACATGTCCCGATCCGGCAGTTCCGGGTTCTTCACGATGTCGGCGTCGTAGTGGGTAGAGAGCACGTTGTTGTTGGTGAATACGTGCTCGACGGCATCGAACGTGCACGTGTCGCCGTCGATGTCGTCCTCCAGGCAGCCGGAAAGCTGGCTCTGGTTGTTGGACTCGAATGGAAGCACGAACAGCCGGTCGCCGTGAACGGCCAGCGCCCGCGGCTCCTGGGCGCGAATGGGTAGGTGTCCGGCAACCGAACGCGTCGCCACATCGATGATGGCGACGCGGTTGGCGGGCGATAGCGCGACGTAGGCTTTCCTGCTGTTGCTGGCGAAGGCGATGCCCACCGGCTCGTCGAAGTTGGTGGCGTAGGTGCCGGCGTCGAGGTCCTGAACCGTATGCACCACCTGATGGAACGTGCTGCTCGTTGGACGGGCGTCGATCACGCTCACAGAATCCGAGACGTGGTTGACGACCCACACTTCCCGCCGATCGGGGCGCACAGCAACGCTCACCGGATCGACTCCGACATTGATGCGAATCACGACCGCGCCAGTTCTGGCGCGGATTACATCGAGCGTGTCCGCCGGCGTGTTGACCACATAGACATAGCCACGGCTGTAGGCGATGGGGTTCGCGTGGGGACTCGCGAAGGTGGGGTGCCCCACATTGTCGCTGATGGCAAGCTGGACGCCGGCATTGGCGTACGCCGGGCCGGCCGACATAAGCGCCGTGATGAGCCACAGCAAACCGCCACGGACGGGCGCAAGAAGCCGTCCGCCTATGGGCTCGTCGCTGGCGATCCGCACCACGAAGCCAAGGCCTTGGAGAAGACGACGTCCGAAACGTAGCACAGTTGGTTTCGAGCGGGCAAACGGTTGACTGCGATGCGCCTCTGCACCTCGCGCCCAGAAACGGCCACCATGAAACTCGTTCGCATTGCCTCCGTGGGCGCAAGGTATAGTCTGGCCACGCTCCCGGATGAGGTGCGGCGTTGCGAATCGGCTTGATGGGGCTTGGACATGTGGGGCGCCAGATCTACGGCTTGGCCCTGGGCCAGCCCGACTGCGAGGTGGTGGCGGTTTCGGACATCGGCCAGCCGGGAATCCTCCACCACCTGCTGGCGAAGACGCTGCCGAAGGGCACGTCGGTACGTCTTGTCGGGAACTACCTCGAAGGCAAGGTCGATGGCAATGCGGACCCGGTTGCCCAGACCCGCCTGATGGCGGCAGAACGGCCGGAGGAGATCCCCTGGGACCTGCTTGGTGTCGACCTCGTGATCGACGCCACGGGCCGCTTCCGCTCCGCCGAGGAACTCGCGCCCCATCTAGACAACGGCGCTCGCCGGGTTTTGGTCTCCAGCCTCCCGGAGGGCGACGTGGATCGGGTGGTGCTGAGTGGCGTGAACGATGGCGACGCGAAGAGTGCGGATCGCATCGTCTCTGCCGGCTCCGCGTCCACCACTGCGCTCGCGCTTGCTCTCAAGGTACTGGTGGACGAGCGCCCCATCGTCCATGCCACGATGACATCGGTGCATGCCTACACCGGCGACATGAGCCTGCAGGACCATGCGGCGAGCGACTACCGACGCAGTCGCTCCGGAGCGCGCAACATCATCCCCAACGACACGCTTGCCCCGGCTTGGGTGGAGCGCGCCCTACCCGCCGTGCGCGGCAGGTTAAGCGGATTCGCGCTGAACGTGCCGGTGGGCGAGGGCTCCCTGATGGATCTCACGGTGGCCTATCGGGAGCCCGCGCCGGAGCGGGATGTCGTCAACGGCCTCTTTGCCGCCGCGGCCCAGAGAGACCCGCGCCGCCTCGCCGTCACGGACGATCCCGTCGTCTCGTCGGATGTTCTCGGCAGCGCTGAGTCGATCTTGGTGGACCTGCAAGGCACGCTCCGTTCGGGCGGCCGGCTGGTGAAGGTGCTCGGCTGGCACGAGAGCCTGGGCCATGCCCGCAGCATCCTGGACTTGGCTCGCCTTTACGCCGGGCTCGACTCGGCTGCGGCGGCTTCGGGGTAGGGGAGGGCAGTCGTGCGAGTGGCCATCAACGGTTTTGGGCGCATCGGTCGGGCCGTGTTCCGCATCGCCGAGCGGCAAAGCGATGTCGAGGTGGTAGCGATCAACGATCTCTTCGACCACGACATGCTGGCTTACTTGCTGACCTACGACACCGTGATGGGGCGCTTCGACGGCGGCGTGGAAATCACGGACGGCGAACTGGTGACGCCGCACGGCCGCGCCCGCATGGTGAGCGAAGCCGATCCGTTGCGCCTGCCTTGGGGCGAGTTGGAGGTGGATGCGGTGGTGGAATCCACCGGCGTCTTCCGCAAGCGCGAGCAGATCGCAAGGCATCTCGATGCGGGTGCCCGCCGCGTCCTGCTTACCGTGCCGGCAGGCGACCCCATCGACTACACGGTGGTGCTTGGCGTCAACGACGAAGGCTTGCTGCCCGAACATCGTCTGGTCTCCAACGCGAGCTGCACCACGAACTGTCTCGCCCCCGTGGCGCGGGTGCTCCACGACGCCTTCGGCATTCGCGAAGGCGTCATCAACACGGTGCACGCCTACACCAACGACCAGAGCCTCGCCGACGTGCCGCATTCGGACTGGCGACGCAGCCGAGCGGCGGCGGAGAACATCATCCCCACCTCCACGGGCGCGGCGCGTGCCGTGGGCGAAGTGCTGCCGGAACTCAAGGGCAAGCTCGACGGCATCGCCTCCCGCGTGCCGGTGCCGGACGGCTCGGTGGTGGACCTGTTCGCCGAACTCGAAACGGAAACCAGCATGGACGAGATCCACGACGCCGTGCGAGCCGCAGCCGATTCACCCCGAATGCAAGGCGTGCTGTCGTTCACGGACGAACCCGTGGTGTCCTCCGACGTCATCGGCAATCCCCACTCCTCCATCTACGACGCCTCCTTCACCCAGGTGAGCGAAGGCCGCTTCCTCAAGGCGCTTGCCTGGTACGACAACGAATGGGGCTACTCCAACCGCGTCTGCGACGTGCTGCGCCTGATGGCGAATTTCGACTAAAGCCGGCCCTGCGCCGCTCGGGGAAGGCAAAATGCCGCCCGTGGAGGGCATTCGCAGGTCGATTGCGTACGTCGAAGGGGCCCCTTCTTGGAAGAGCATCTCGCGCTCGATGCGAGCGGCGGTGCCGGCCAATGGTGGGTTGGGTGTTAAGGGCAACGTAGCTGTGCCAGGAAACGTGATCGTGCTCGACGCGATGGGGGTGATATATCGCGCCCGGGATGATGTGGCGGAGCTCCTCGTCCCGTTCGTGCAGCGGCATCGCCCGTCCGTTCCCGCCAGTGAAGTGACGGCGCGTTATACGGAGGCGAGCCTCGGCCGGATCGACGCAGACGCGTTCTGGAGGTCGCTCGGCTTGCCCCCTGGCGTCGAGGACGACTACCTGTCTGCCCACCGTCTCACCGACGGCGTGCTCGACTTCCTTGCGCTGACACGAGACTCGGACATCGACGTGTGGTGCCTGTCGAACGACGTGTCGCGGTGGTCGATCAAGCTCCGCGAGCGCTTCGGACTAGACGGTATCTTCTCGGGCTTTGTCATCAGCGGCGACATCGGCCACCGCAAGCCATCCACCGCAGCATACCGCTTCCTCCTGGACCGCCTCGGTACGACACCGCAGCTATTCGTCGACGACCGGCCCCGCAACGTCGCCGCCGCCCGCAACTTGGACATTCCCTCGGTGTGCTTTGGCCCGGGCTGCGGCGAAACCGACTGCGTGGCAGACTTCGCGGAACTGGCACGGTCACGGAGGAGCATGTGGCGTCGTCGCGCTTGACCGGCATTCCGCAGTTGCCCTTCTGCGGCCCATCGGCGCAGGTGGGCGACGGACGCTTCCTCAAGGCTCCCTTGGCAGAATGCATGTCAAAGCTTGGTTTGCAGCCTGCGGAGGCGTCAAGGCATGGGTGAGTGGCTTGAAGGATTGAGCGCCTTGCAGCAGACGCTTCTGGGCGTTGCTGGCTTCTCGACGGGGGTCTATGCGATCCAGACCCTCCTGACGCTTACGGGCGTGCTTGGCGATGCCGATGGCGGCGATGCAGGAGCAGATGGTGACGGCATCTCCTTCGGCGACCTGTTCACGGTCCGCAATGGCGTCTCCTTTCTCATGGGCTTCTCCTGGGGCGCGCTCATGGCCACCGGCTGGGGCGTTGCCAATGCGTTTCTGCTGGTCGTGGTGGGGCTGTTCGGCGGCTCGGCCTTCGTCGGGCTCAACCTCGGGTTGCTCGCATTGATGGCGATGCTCGAGAGTCGCGGCAACGTGGACACGGCGTCAGCGTCCGGTGCTGACGCCACCGTGACCCTGACTGTGCCGGCGTCGCGTCGCGGGGTCGGCAAGGTGACCGTAGCGGTGTCGGGTAGGTTGATGGAGTACCACGCCGTCACGGACGACGGCGCGCCGCTTGATCGGGGCTCATCGGTTGTTGTGCGCGAGGTTTCCGGCAACCAGTTGGTGGTGGGGAGCCGCGTCCCCGGGCAGGAACTCCCGGCAGGGGAAAGCGGCCAGAAGCCGGCAATCGAAACTGGAACGGAGCGTTAGCGTCATGGACTTCACCGTCATATTCGTCGCCGTGCTGGCGATCGTCCTGGTCGTTGCGATCATCGCTGCGGCATCGCGCATCAAGACCTGTCCGTCCGACCAGGTCCTCGTCAAGTACGGGCAAGTAGGCGGGGACCGCATGGCCAAGGCCATCCACGGCGGCACGACCTTCGTCTGGCCGGTGGTACAAGGCTTCCGCTTCCTGGACCTCACGCCCATGACCGTGGACATTGACCTGCGCGGTGCCCTCTCGAAGCAGAACATCCGCGTCAACGTCCCGTCGCGCTTCACCTTCGGCATCGGCACCGTCGAAGAGCTCATGAACAACGCCGCCGAACGGCTGCTCTCCCTCGACAATCCGCAGATCGAGGACACCGCGAAGGACATCATCTACGGCCAGTTGCGCGCCACCATTGCCATGATGGACATCGAGGAGATTAACGGCGATCGCGAGAAGTTCGAGTCTCGGGTGCTCGAGAACATCGAGTCGGAGCTGATGAAGATTGGCCTCCGGCTCATCAACGTCAACATCTCGGACATCACCGACGAGTCGGGCTACATCGAGGCGCTCGGTCAGCGAGCCGCGGCCGAGGCCATCAACAAGGCCAAGGTGGACGTGGCGCAGCAGGAGCGCGACGGTGCCGTGGGGTCTGCGGAAGCGGAGCAAGAGCAACGCGTGCGGGTTGCGGAAGCGAACGCCCGAGCGGTGGCCGGCGAGAATGATGCCAAGGCGGTGGAGGCGTCGTCGCAAGCCGATCTGCGGGAAGCCGAGGCGGAAGCGCGCCGGCGAGGCGATGCCGCCGAGGCAGTCAAGCACGCCGCCGCCGAGCAGGAGGGCTACAGCGCCGAGCGCGAGGCGGAAGTCGCCCGCGCCGAACGCGATCGAGCGCGGGAGTTTGCCAACATCGTCGTACCGGCGGAGATCGAGCGGGACCGGATCCGCACGGAGGCGGAAGGCGAGAAGCAGCGCGAAGTGCTCGCCGGCGAAGCGGAAGGCGAGGCCGTCCGTGCCAAGCTTGCCGGCGAGGCCGAGGGCCGCATGGAAGTCCTGACCAAGATGGCCGAGGGCTTCCGCGAGATCGTCGAAGCAGCCGGTGCCGACCCGGACAAGGCCGCGCGACTCATGATTGTCGACAAGATCGAGGACATCGCAGCCGCTCAAGCGAGCGCCATCAGCAACATCGCGTTCGACAAGGTGGTGGTGTACGACAGCGGCAAAGGCAACGCGGTCGGCAACTTCCTCGGCGGCCTGACCCAGGCCCTGCCGCCGTTCCACGAGGTTGCCAAGATGGCCGGTGTGGAACTGCCGGAGTACTTGGGGCGGATGGCGCAGGTGGCGAACGTGGGCCAGGATGCGGCAGCGTCGCCGCCTGCGGATGCGGACGCGGAGACAGAGAACGAGTAGGCGACCGCTCCCGCGATCAGCCGCATGTTCGAAGCCGTAGCGCGGGAAAGGACCTCCGTCCCACGGCGTTACCATGCCGCCATTCGAGGTGGAAAGGCAGCGCGGATGTCGGACTCGTTCTACGAGGAGCTCTTTGGCGTGCGGGGAAAGGTGGCGTTGGTCACTGGGGGCACGCGGGGCATTGGACTCATGATTGCGGAGGGGCTGGTGCGGGCCGGGGCGCGGGTCTATGTCGCGTCGCGGAAGGTGGATGCCTGCGTCGAGACCGAGCGTGCCTTGGGACAGTTTGGCCACTGCACGGCGATTCCGAGCGACATCGGCAATGTGGCCGGTTGCGAGTTGCTGGCAGGTGAAATCGGTTCGCGAGAGGAGCGATTGCACATCCTGGTCAACAACGCCGGGTTGACTTGGAGCCTGCCGATTGACGACTTCACCGAGAAGGCTTGGGATCGGGTTGTGGACCTGGATGTCAAAAGCCCGTTCTTCCTCACGCAGAAGCTCTTGCCGCTGCTTCGGGCTGCGGCAACGCCGGACGAGCGGGCTTCCGTCGTCAACATCACGTCCGTGAACGGCATCAAGCCGAGTGGGCTCATGAACTACTCGTACGTCGCCGCCAAGGCGGGGCTAGGGCAGCTTTCGGCGCAGATGGCGCGGGACTTGATGGACGATCACATCAACGTCAACGTCATTGCGCCCGGTCCGTTCAAGTCGAAGATGACTGCGCCACTTTTCGCCACCGACGAGATGGATCGGCAGATGATCGAGAGTTTTGCGATGAAGCGCTGGGGACGGATGGAGGACGCTGCGGGGTTGACGATCTTCCTTTCGTCGCGGGCTGGCTCCTATCTCACAGGCGTCACGCTGCCTTGTGACGGGGGCGCCACGACCATTGGCTGACGATATCCGTCCTGAAGTTCCGCGTAAGCGGAACCTCCAACCTGCCCGAGGGGCACGCCACGACAGCGCCATTCCGCTGTGGTCGGATGGCGCACCGGGGGCGCTCGGTGATGGCGACTTGGATCGTCCGCAGATCACGGTGCACCTGCCGGATCGGCATGCCACAGGGGTTGGCGTCATCGTCAACCCTGGCGGCGGCTATCGCATCCTTGCCTCGGATTGGGAGGGCTTGCAGGTCGCACGCTGGTTGAACCGGGCCGGCATTGCGGCGTTTGTGCTGCGCTATCGCGTCGGCGAGCGCTATCACTCGGACGTTTCCCTGCTCGACGGGCTGCGCGCCGTTCGGCTGGTGCGGGCGCAGGCGGAGGATTTTGGCATCGCCCCCAACCGCATCGGGATGCTCGGTTTCTCCGCCGGCGGGCACCTGACGGTGGCCGTCGGAACGGCGTGGGACGATGGCGATCCAAGTGCCGAGGATGCGGTGGAGCGTGAATCGAGCAGGCCGGACTTCCTCGCGCCGGTCTATGCGGTGACCGACGGCATCCAGCGCGGCCGCAAGGCGAACGAGTACACGCCGACGCCCGACCGGGTAAACGCCCACACGCCTCCGACCTTCCTCGTGCACACCCACGAAGACGCGATCGTGCCAGGCACGCAGTCCACGCTGTTCTACGACGCCTTGCTGCGGGCCGGTGTGGCGGCCGAGATGCACATCTACGGCTTTGGCGAGCACGGCACCGGGCTTGGCGTTGGCGATCCGGATTTCCGCGCCTGGCCGCGCCTGTTCACAAACTGGCTCCGACGAGGCGGTTTCCTTACCGCTGCAGAGCGGGTCGGCGTGCGCGGCCGAGTCACTTTGGACGGCAAGGCGATGGGCATGGCGTGGATCACCCTCACGCCGGAAGACCCGCACTCGCCTCCGGCACGAGTGCGAACGTCCCGAGGCGAGGACGGCGCGTTCGAGATTCCGGCGAGCCACGGCATCGTGCCGGGGCCGCATCGCGTAGAGGTGTTCCACGTCAGCGAGCAGCACCCCCACGTGGCCACAGGCATCTACACGCTGGCCGACGCCAGCCGCTTCGATCTTGGCGTGCGGCGGATTGGTGCCGATCCGGTGCAAATCGACGTTGCGGGGGCGGACGCGCTGCCCGTCCTCGACGCCTGACCAACGTGGATCCGATCAGTCAAGGTGCAGTTGGCGCGGCGACGGCAAAGGGGCTTTTGCCACGCTCGCTGCTGCAGCCGGCGAACCTGCGCGTAGCGGCGTTGCTCGGCTGTCTCGCCGGCATGGCGCCGGACCTCGATGTCTTCATCTCATCGCCTACGGATTCGCTGCTGTTCCTGGAGTATCACCGGCAGTTCACCCATGCGCTGGTGTTTGTCCCCGTTGGGGCGGCGATCGTGGCTGCCGCCGCCTATCCGTTCGTGCGGCGGCGGCTGTCGTTTGGGGTGGCCTGGCTTGTTTGCTTGGTGGGCTATGGTTCCCACGGGCTGCTTGACGCCTGCACTTCCTATGGAACGCAGCTCTTCTGGCCCTTCTCCAACCACCGGGTGGCGTGGAACAACGTGGCCGTGGTGGATCCGTTCTTCACCGTGCCGCTGCTGGTAATGCTGGGCATCGGGGTGGTGCGGCGCAACCGGCGCTTTACGGTGGCTGGCTTGGTATGGGGGCTCGCGTATCTCGGCGCCGGCGTGGTGCAGAACCAGCGCGCGGAAGCGACCGGTCGCGAACTGGCCGCCATGCGTGGCCACGAACCGCAGCGTCTTGGCGCGAAGCCTGGTTTCGCCAACCTTCTGGTGTGGAAGGTGGTGTACGAGCACGATGGACGCTACTACATCGACGCGGTGCGGACGGGATGGAAGAGCACCGTCTGTCCCGGTTCGAGCGTGCCGGTGCTGGACATCGCGGAACACCTGCCGTGGGTCGATCGAGCCAGCCAGCAGGCGCGGGACATCGAGCGCTTTCGGTGGTTCTCGTCGGATTATCTGACGCCAGACCCCATGCATCCCAACCGCGTGATTGACGCCCGCTACTCCCTCGTGCCGAACCGCATCGATCCGCTGTGGGGGATTGAGCTCTCGCCCGATGCGCCGGCGAATCGGCATGTCCTCTTCGTGGCGGACCGTGCCGCAGATGCAGAGGAGTTCGCAGCTCTCGGCGCGCTCTTCTCCGGCGAGGGATGCCACGGCGTAGAATCCGCCGCTTTCGCCCAGGGCCGGTGAGGACACTGTGGGCGCAGGAGGACAGGCATGAAGATAGGCGTCTCGCTCCCCATTCGAGAACTCAAGGACGACATCGGCGCGTTGGTGGCATTCGCGCAAGCGGCTGACGAGCTTGGCTATTCCCACCTACGGGTGCCGGATCAGGTGCTGCGCCCGAACAGCGGGCATCTGCACGAGCCGCTGATCGCCTTGGCCTATATCGCTGCGGCAACGAAGAACATTGAGCTCTGCCCTTCGGTGATCGTGGCGCCGGCGCGGCAGACGGTGCTGCTAGCCAAACAGCTCGCAACGCTGGATGCCATGAGCGGCGGGCGGGTGCGGCTTGGCATTGGCGTCGGCGGAAGCGCGCCGGAGTACGAGGCTCTCGGCGAGGATTTCCACACGCGCGGCCGGCGCTGTGAAGAGCAGATCGACCTCCTGCGCCGTCTGTGGACGGAAGAGACGGTGGATTTCGAGGGACGCTGGGACGCGGTGCATGGCGCGGGCCTCGATCCGCTCCCCGTCCAGAGGCCCATTCCCATCTGGATCGGTGCCGCCGGCGTGCCTGTGCCACGCATCCTGCGCCGCATGGGCCGGCAAGCGGACGGTTGGTTCGTGCTTTGTTCGCCGGAACAGTTTGATGACGTGAAGGCGGGGATCGACGCCGCTGCGGTGGATGCGGGCCGAGACCCAAGCGAAGTCGGCACGGAAGCTGGCGTCGCGGTGGTGGGTGCGCGCGAGGCGGAGTGGAAGGACCGCGTTCAGGGTTGGCAAGCGAAAGGCGTGGGCCGCATCTGCCTAAGGACGCTAGGCGGTGGCCTGGACGCCGACGGCCACATCGCCAAGCTGAAAGAGGCCTGGCAAGAAAAGCCATAGCCCCGGCGACCATGGCTGGCGCCTAGACGCTGCCTGCCGAGGATGTTGAGGACGCCTGTTCGGTGCGGGTGATGGCGTGAAGGGCCGGCGCGCTGAAGCGGTGCGGATTGAGGGAAGGGAAGGGGCAAGATGAAGCTGTTGGTTGCGAACCGTGGGGAGATAGCGATCCGCGTGATGCGTGCGGCGGCGGAGCTGGGGATTTCTACGGTTGCGATTGCGCCGAGGGACGACGCCGGGTCGCTGCACACGGGCAAGGCGGACGAGTTCGTGACGCTTGAGGGGGCGGGCGCGTCGGCCTACCTCGACATCGGGCAGGTGGTGGGGGCGGCGCGGGAGACGGGCTGCGACGCGGTGCATCCGGGCTACGGCTTCCTGTCGGAGAACGCGGAGCTGGCGCGGGCGTGCTCCGAGGCGGGGCTGACGTTCGTGGGGCCGCGGGAGGAGACGCTGCGGCTGTTCGGCGACAAGGCGCGCGCCCGGTCGGCGGCGTCGGCGGCGGGGGTGCCGGTGATCCGTGGCATCGACCACGCGGTGTCGCTGGACGAGGCGGAGGCGTTCTTCGCGAGCCTGGGCGCTGGCAGCGCGATGATGCTGAAGGCGGTGGGCGGCGGCGGCGGTCGGGGCTCGCGCATGGTGGAGCGTGCGGAGGAGGTTGCGGAGGCGTTCGAGCGCTGCCGCGCGGAGGCGGAGGCGAGCTTCGGCAACGGCGAGCTGTACGTGGAGGAGTTCATGCGCCGGGCGCGGCACGTGGAGGTGCAGGTGCTGGGCGACGGCAGCGGCGCGGCCCAGCATCTCGGCGAGCGGGAGTGCAGCGTGCAGCGGCGTTTCCAGAAGATCGTCGAGGTGGCGCCGGCGCCGGGTCTTGCCGAGGGGGTGCGGGAGGCGGTGATCGAGGCGGCGGTTCGGTTCGCCTCGGGCGTGGACTACCTGAGCGCCGGCACGTTCGAGTTTCTGGTGGACGTTTCGGCGGACGCCTCGGGGGGCGGGTTCGCGTTCATCGAGACGAACGCGCGGCTGCAGGTGGAGCACACGGTGACGGAGGAGGTCACCGGGGTCGACGTCGTGGCCTCGCAGCTCCGGCTGGCGCAGGGCGCGACGATTTCCGACCTGGGGCTGGACGCGCCGCCTGCCCTGCGGGGCTACGCGATCCAGTCGCGGGTGTGCATGGAGTCGGTTCGCGAAGACGGTTCCATCGTTCCGACCGGCGGGGTGCTGACGGCGTACGAGGCGCCGAGCGGCCCGGGTGTGCGCACGGACGGCTTCGGCTACGGCGGCTACGAGACGAGCCTGAACTACGACCCGCTGCTGGCGAAGGTGATCGCGCACTCGCCGTCGCCGGACTTCGGCGACGCCGTCGCCCGCTCGCTGCGGGCGCTGGCGGAGTTCCGGGTCGAGGGGGTGGAGACGAACATCGCCTTCCTCGAGAGCATCCTGCGCCACCCGGACTTCGCCGCCGCCGAGGTGCACACCCGCTTCGTCGACGAGAACATGGCCAGCCTCGCCGCCGCCGAGCAAGGCGCACGCTTCGTCACCCCGCCCGGATTCGAGCCGCAGGCGGCAGACGGATTCGCCGGTGCCAGAGTCGAGGATGCCCGCGACCCCCTTGCACTTTTCCTGCACGACACCCGCGTCAAGTCCGAACAGGACGACGAGGACGAAGCTGAAAGCGGCCCGGTCGTCGTGCCGGCCCCGGTTCCCGGCGAGGTGCGCGCCGTGCATGTCCTCGCCGGAGACGAGGTGCTGACGGGCCAACCGCTCGCAACCATTCACTCGCTGGAGATCGACCACATCGTTCGCGCTGACGAGGGCGGTGCCGTGGAAACCGTCGCCGTGGACGCCGGCAATGTCGTCCGCGCCGGCGACTCCTTGCTGCAAATCGTCAAGTCCGACATGGCCGGCCGTTGGGCCGAACCTGCTGCGGAGGCAGACTTCGACACCCGCCGCTCCGACCTGGCCCTCGTGGACCAGCGCCGCACCTACATCGAAGACGACTTCCGCGCCGAACGCATCGGTCGACGCCACGCCAAGGAGCAGCGCAGCCCGCGCGAGAACATCGAACACCTCATGGACGGCACCTTCCGCGAGTACGGTCCCCTCGTCACCGCGGCAAGCTGGCAGAAGCAGGAATGGCTGCGGGAGACGACCCAGGCGGATGGCCTCGTCATGGGCATCGGCAGCATCAACGGCGATCTCTTCGATGCCGACGCCTCCCGCGCGGTGGTGGTTCACTACGACTACATGGTGGTGGCGGGCACCCAGGGCGGGCGCGGCCACTACAAGCAGGATCGCATCTACGAACTGGCCGGACGCTTCCGGTTGCCCCTGATCCTCTTTGCCGAGGGCGGCGGCGGTCGACCCGGCATCAGCGGCGGCGAACGGGCAGAAGCCGTGGACATCGCCATCGAGGCGGGGCTGCGCAAGCTTGGCGAGAAGGCGCCGCCCGGTTCCCGCGCCAGCGCCGTGGACGTGGCCGGTCGCGGCGGCGGGGGCGTGCCGGTGGACTCCTACACCTTCACCAAGCTCTGCGAGCTGAGCGGCCTGGTGCCCTTGGTGGGCGTCAACTCCGGGCGCTGCTTCGCCGGCAACACGGTGATGCTGGCGTCCTGCGATGTCATCATCGCGGCGGAGAACTCCACCATTGGCCTTGGTGGCCCTGCCATGATCGAAGGCGGGGGCCTCGGCATCTACACGCCGGAAGAAGTGGGTCCCATGTCCTTCCAGGTGCCAAACGGTGTCGTGGACATCCTCGTCAAGGACGACGAGGCGGCCATCGAGACGGCGAAAAAATACCTTTCCTACTTCCAGGGCGCGGTGGATAGCTGGGAGACGCCGGACCAGCGCCGCCTCCGCGCGATCATTCCGGAAGACCGCAGCGCGCTCTACGACATGCGCGAGCTCATCGCCACTTTGGCGGACGAAGACTCCATCCTCGAAATCCGCGAAGCCTTCGGCGTCGGGATCATCACCGCCTTCATCCGCATCGAAGGCGAGCCGATGGGCCTCATCGCCAATAACCCCGCGCACCTATCTGGCGCCATCGACAGCGATGCCGCCGACAAGGCGGCGCGCTTCCTGCAACTCTGCGACACCTTCGACATCCCGGTGCTGTCGCTGATGGACTGTCCCGGCCTCATGCCGGGGCCGGAGTACGAGCAGGCAGCACTGCTTCGCCACTCAGGCCGCATGTTCGTCACCGGCGCCAACATGACCACGCCCATGTTCGGCGTCGTGGTGCGCAAGGCCTATGGAATGGGCGTGCGAGCGATGTGCGGCGGCAGCTCGCTGGAACCGTTCTTCACCGTCGCCTGGCCCACGGCAGAGTTCGCCGACATGACCATCGACGGCAGAGTCAATCTCATGTACGGCGAGGAACTGGCCGCGATTGAGGATGCAGCGGAACGAGAAGCGGTGCACCAACGCCTGATGGATGCCCACGTCGATCGAGTGCGCGCGGTGAACGCGGGCGGCACCAACTACGGCATCGACGACGTCATCGACCCGGCCGACACCCGAGCGTGGATCGCGCAGGGGCTTAGGAGCGTGCCGAAACCCCCGCCGCGGGAGGAAAAGAAGCGACCCAATGTGGACACGTGGTAGGGAAGCAGGGGGAGAGGCAAAGATGAAGCTGTTGGTTGCGAACCGTGGGGAGATAGCGATCCGCGTGATGCGTGCGGCGGCGGAGCTGGGGATTTCTACGGTTGCGATTGCGCCGAGGGACGACGCCGGGTCGCTGCACACGGGCAAGGCGGACGAGTTCGTGACGCTTGAGGGGGCGGGCGCGTCGGCCTACCTCGACATCGGGCAGGTGGTGGGGGCGGCGCGGGAGACGGGCTGCGACGCGGTGCATCCGGGCTACGGCTTCCTGTCGGAGAACGCGGAGCTGGCGCGGGCGTGCTCCGAGGCGGGGCTGACGTTCGTGGGGCCGCGGGAGGAGACGCTGCGGCTGTTCGGCGACAAGGCGCGCGCCCGGTCGGCGGCGTCGGCGGCGGGGGTGCCGGTGATCCGTGGCATCGACCACGCGGTGTCGCTGGACGAGGCGGAGGCGTTCTTCGCGAGCCTGGGCGCTGGCAGCGCGATGATGCTGAAGGCGGTGGGCGGCGGCGGCGGTCGGGGCTCGCGCATGGTGGAGCGTGCGGAGGAGGTTGCGGAGGCGTTCGAGCGCTGCCGCGCGGAGGCGGAGGCGAGCTTCGGCAACGGCGAGCTGTACGTGGAGGAGTTCATGCGCCGGGCGCGGCACGTGGAGGTGCAGGTGCTGGGCGACGGCAGCGGCGCGGCCCAGCATCTCGGCGAGCGGGAGTGCAGCGTGCAGCGGCGTTTCCAGAAGATCGTCGAGGTGGCGCCGGCGCCGGGTCTTGCCGAGGGGGTGCGGGAGGCGGTGATCGAGGCGGCGGTTCGGTTCGCCTCGGGCGTGGACTACCTGAGCGCCGGCACGTTCGAGTTTCTGGTGGACGTTTCGGCGGACGCCTCGGGGGGCGGGTTCGCGTTCATCGAGACGAACGCGCGGCTGCAGGTGGAGCACACGGTGACGGAGGAGGTCACCGGGGTCGACGTCGTGGCCTCGCAGCTCCGGCTGGCGCAGGGCGCGACGATTTCCGACCTGGGGCTGGACGCGCCGCCTGCCCTGCGGGGCTACGCGATCCAGTCGCGGGTGTGCATGGAGTCGGTTCGCGAAGACGGTTCCATCGTTCCGACCGGCGGGGTGCTGACGGCGTACGAGGCGCCGAGCGGCCCGGGTGTGCGCACGGACGGCTTCGGCTACGGCGGCTACGAGACGAGCCTGAACTACGACTCGCTGCTGGCGAAGGTGATCGCGCACTCGCCGTCGCCGGACTTCGGCGACGCCGTCGCCCGCTCGCTGCGGGCGCTGGCGGAGTTCCGGGTCGAGGGGGTGGAGACGAACATCGCCTTCCTCGAGAGCATCCTGCGCCACCCGGACTTCGCCGCCGCCGAGGTGCACACCCGCTTCGTCGACGAGAACATGGCCAGCCTCGCCGCCGCCGAGCAAGGCGCACGCTTCGTCACCCCGCCCGGATTCGAGCCGCAGGCGGCGGCAGCGCAGCAGGCCGAGCAGGCGGTGGGGCCAGAGGGGTCCGTGGGCCTGGTTGCCCCCATGCAAGGAACCATCGTCGAGATTGGCGTTGCCATTGGCGATGAGGTGCGCGTTGGTCAAGCCGTGGCCGTCGTTGAGGCAATGAAGCTGCAGCACGACATCCGGGCGGACCGCAACGGTGTTGTCTGCGCCGTCTCCATGGCGGAAGGCGACGTGGTGCGCGAGGGCTTTCCCATCGTCTTCCTGCACGAGTCCGATGTGGAAGGCGGCGCCCTCGAGGGCGATGCAGGAATGGACCTCGATCTCCTCCGGGGCGACATGCAGGAGGTCAACGAACTCATCGACCAAACCCTCGATGCCGCCAAGGCAGAAGCGGTGGCTGGGCTGCGCGAGAGCAACCGGCGCACTCCTAGGGAGAATCTCGACGATTTCCTGGACGAAGGCTCCTTCCGCGAGTTCGGTCCCCCAGCGGCCGGCTCCGCCGCCGGCGGCACCATCATGGGCTTCGGCAGCGTCAATGCCGACCTCGTCGGAGACGAGCGCAGCCGCGTGGCGGTGGTACACAGCAACTACCCAACCGCCGCCTACACCCACGGTCACTATCGTCAGGAGCAGATTCACGAGATGGCCAGGGACTGGCGCGTCCCTGTGGTGCTCTTCTCCGAAGGGGAGGGTGGCCCGCACGGCAACGTCGGCGGCGTCGGCATGGACGCCAGCGTCTTCACCGATTTCGCGAGGCTGTCGGGGCTGGTGCCGCTCATCGGCGTCAACACCGGCGACTGCTTCGCCGGCAATGCCGCCCTCCTCGCCTGCTGCGACGTCATCATCGCCACGGAGGACTCCACCATCGGCATGAACGGCCCGGCCGTCGTCGAGTCGAGCGGATTGGGCACGCACAGTGCCGCGGAACTCGGCGGCATGTCGTTCCAGGCAGCCAACGGCAGCGTCGACATCGTGGTTGAGGACGACGCGGCCGCGGTGGCCACCGCCAAGCAATATCTCTCTTACTTTCAGGGGCCTGTGTCGGACTGGGAAGCGCCAGACCAGCGCCGGATGCGGCATGTCATCCCGGAAGACCGCGTGCGCGCCTACGACATGCGCGAAATCATCGAGACCTTGGCCGACGAGGGCTCGGTGCTGGAGATCCGCAAAGACTTCGGCATCGGCGTCATCACCTCCTTCATCCGCGTGGAAGGTCAGCCGATGGGCGTCGTGGCCAACAACCCGGCGCACCTCGCCGGCGCCGTGGACAGCCCAGGGGCAGACAACGGCGCCCGCTTCTTCCAGCTCTGCGACGCCTTCGACATCCCGGTGGTGGTGTTCATGGACTGTCCGGGGATCATGGTGGGCCCAGACCACGAGCGCACGGCCCTGGTCCGCCACGCCGTGCGCCTGTTCAACATTGGCGCCAACTGCACGGCGCCCATGTTCGGCATCATGGTGCGCAAGGCATACGGGCTCGGCGTGCAAGCCATGATCGGCGGCGCCTCCTCGGTACCGTTCCTGACGGTGGCATGGCCCACGGCAGAATTCGCTGGCATGAACATCGACGGTGCCGTCAAGCTCTCCGCCCGCCGCGAACTGGCCGCCATCGAAGATGCCGAAGAGCGCAAGGACGCCTACGAACGACGCGTCGCCCAAGGCTATGAGTCGGCAAGAGCCGTCAACTCCGGCGCAAGATACGTGATCGACCCAGCCGACACCCGCGCCTTCATCGCTCGAGGCATGAAGAGCCTCCCACCAACCCCACCCCGCACGAAGAAGAAGCGCCCCTATGTTGACACGTGGTAAGCCTCGGAACGCTTCAAGGCCACCCTGACGCCTTCCAACGCAACACGTTGATAAACCAACAATGTGGCTCGAAGCCGAGCCAACACCAACGTGCGGGCCGGATGGCGCGGTCCCACACGCCTTTCGGAGCGAGGGCCTTTTCACGCTCCTCCCGCCGAAGGCGAAGCAACCAAGGGCCGGAAGCTACAACCAGCCGTCTCCCCGCGAGACAGGCCTGGCAGACGGCGTGGATGGCTGTCTGTTTCCTGCCGTCCCTAGCCCTGCGTCCCTCCTGGAGTAAGAACTCGCTCCCGCTCGCAGTCCGCTATTCTTGCCTGCCGTGCAGGGAAGGGTTAGGGGATGAGTGAGGAAGCCGCGCTGGCGGGCATTCGGGTGGTGGATGCCGCCGGGAGCATCGCCACGGCCTATTGCGGCAAGCTGTTTGCGGATCATGGCGCGGCTGTGGTCAATGCCGAGCCCCCCGAAGGCTTCGCCACGCGGCGGGAAGAACCGTTTCTGCCCGGCGCCCTGGCTCCGGAAAACAGCGCCCTCCACGCTTGGCTCTCCACCAACAAGGCGAGCGCAGTGGTCGAGTCGGTCGGCGACATCCGCGACTTGGCGCGGGGGGCGCAGGTGGTGCTTGACGACGGGCGTTTCGATTGCGAGCACTTCTCGGCGCTCGCGCCCAACGTCGTGGTTTCTACGGTGACCTGGTTCGGACGCACCGGGCCATATGCGGATTATCAAGGCACGGATGGCGTGGTGCAGTCGCTCATCGGCATGGTGCGCGGCATCGGTCTCGAGGAGGGCCCGCCCATTCTTCCCGCTGGCTGTCAGGCGCAGATCGTCGGCGGTCTCGCCGCCTACATCGGCACCCTCGGCCAGGTGATCGCCCGCGAGATCGGCAATGCCCGAGGCCCAGTCCGGCTCGACACGAGCATCTTCGAGGCCAATCTCTGCTTCACGGAGGTCGGTGGCGTGGGCGGCCACCGCAGCGGTCGCCGCGTCCGACGCATGGGCGTGAACCGCTACCCGCCCACCTATCCGCTCGGCATCTATCCCTGCCGTGATGGCTGGCTCGGCGTCACCGCGCTGACGCCATCGCAGTGGAAGAGCTTCTGTGCCTTGCTCGACATGCAGGAGTTTGCCGACGTGCCGCAATACCAGAGCGCGATCGGCCGCTTGCAGGATGCGGAGATGCTCGACCCGCTCATCCACGAGCGGGTGCGGGAGCAGAGCGCGACGGAGCTCTTCAACCGCGGGCAGGGCGCGCGCATCCCGCTGGCGTTGGTGCCGACGATGGAGCAACTGTTCACGGTGGACCAGTATGTCGCCCGACGGGCGTTCGATGAGGTGCGGCCGCCGGGGCAGGAGGGCTTCGTGGCTCCGGTAACGCCGTTCCGCCTGTTCCGTACCCCTGCCACTCGCGGCGGCGACGTGGCCCCCCTCGGGTCGATGCCTCCGACGCCTGTCGAACCACCTCGGAGCGTGCGCGCATGAGCCGCCCCGGCCTGCTCGAAGGCGTGCGCGTCGTGGATCTCTCGATGGGCTGGGCCGGCCCCTTGGCGGCGCGGCATCTCGCCGACATGGGCGCTGATGTCATCAAGGTGGAAGGTTGCGTCCGCTTCGACTGGTGGCGTGGCTGGGAGGCCACCCAGGAGTGGATCGATGAGGGTGGCGCCGAGATGTCGCCGGCGTTCAACATGGTGAACCGCAACAAGCGCGACCTGACGCTGGACCTCTCAACTTCGGAAGGGGCGGACCTGCTGTTGCGCTTGGTGGCCATCTCCGACGTCGTGGTGGAGAACTACTCCGCCGGCGTGCTGCCGAAGCTTGGCCTCGACTACCCCGTGCTGGCGAAGGCCAACCCCGAAGTCGTGATGATCTCGATGCCCGCTTTCGGCAGCAACGGCCCATGGCAAGGCTATCGAGCCTACGGTTCAACGGTCGAGCAGGCATCCGGCTTGCCGCATCAGTCCGGCGAGGAGTCCATGCCGCCCACCATGACTCACGTCGCGCTTGGCGATTCGGTGGGTGGCCTCAACGGCGCGGCGGCGCTGCTCACGGCACTCCGGGCCCGGCGCAGAACCGGCAAGGGCCAGCACCTCGACCTGTCGCAGTCGGAATGCCTGTTTCCGCTCGGCATCAAAGGCATCCTGACGCAGTCTGTCACCGGCTCGCCGCCGCAGCGACTCGGAAATCGCTCCCTCGAACACGCGCCGCACGGGGTCTATCCCTGCGCCGGCGACGACGAGTGGATCGTCATCCAGGTTCGCTCGGAAGCGGAGTGGAAGGCGTTCGAGGCGGCGAGTGGCATTGGCGGATTTGGCGATGCTGCGGATCGGCTGGCACGGCGGGAGGAACTCGACGACGCCGTGCGAGCTTTCACCTCGACGCAGGTTGTCGAGCTCTTGATGCCAGAGTTGCAGGAAGCGGGCGTCCCGGCGGCACGCTTGGCCGGGGGGCTGGAACTCACCACGGACCCGCACCTGGCGGCGCGGGGCTTTTGGAAGATGATGCAGCGCGACTATGTCGGCGAGCTGCCGCACCCGGCGCCGCCCTATCGCGTTGGCGAAGCGCCGTTCGACATCGACCGTCCGGCGCCGACCCTCGGCCAACACAACGTTGAGGTGCTGTCGGAAGTGCTGGGCCTCGCGCCCGACGAGATCGCGGCGTTGGCGGAGAAGGGCGTCATCGGCACCAAGCCGCGACTGCCATGACGGCGCCGCCGCTCACCGGCACACGCGTCGTCGATGCCACCACACGCTGGGGCGAAATGGCGGGACGCATCCTCGCGGAGCTTGGTGCCGACGTCATCAAGATCGAGCCGGCCGCTGGGTGTGATTCCCGCCGCGTGGGGCCATTCCACGAGGGAGAGTCGCTGTACTGGGCGGCGATGGGCGCCGGCAAGCACAGCGTGGTTGCGGACGACCCGGAGCCGTATCTCTCGGACGCGGATGTATTCATCGAGTCGGGCTTCCGCGGGGCGCTGAATGAGCGCTTTCCGCGCTTGATCCATGCCTGCGTGACGCCGTTTGGCCTCGGTGGCCCGTTGGCGGATGCGCCAGCCGCCGAGGTCACCGTCGAAGCCGCGGGGGGCCTCGTCAACCTGCAAGGCAACGGCGACCGACCGCCGCTGCCCATGGGCGCAATGCCGCAGGCTGCGTTCCATGCCGGCGCGCAGGCGGCGGCGGACATCGTGGTGGCGCTCAACGCGCGGGAAGGCTCGGGGCTGGGGCAACGGCTGGATGTTTCCGCGCAGGCATGCATCGTCTGGACTCTGATGAATGCCACCGGCTTTCCGCCGAACACCGGGCGCAACCCACCGGGCACCAGCGAGTTTCGTGGCCAGTTGCCGCCCTTGGTCGCACCGGGTCTCAAGCTGCCGAACATCGTGCGCTGCCGCGACGGCCATGCCCAGCTTCGCTTGCAGATGCCGGTGATCGGCGAGCGCACCTTCCATGCGCTACTGCGTTGGGCGGAGGAAAGCGGGCTCGACGTGCCCGACGCGTTGCGCGGACGAGACATGACCGGCTGGCTGGCGGCGCTGGCAGCCGGCGAGGTGAAAGCGGAAGACGTGGGCATCGCGGCGGAACGTGTCGTGGATGTCTTGGCGCTGCACACGAAGCGCGAGATCCAGTCGTTCTCGGCGAAGCACGGTCTCACCCTTGCCGCCATCTACACGGTCGCCGATCTCGCCACCGATCCGCAGCTCGAAGACCGTGACTACTGGGTGCATTGTGACGGGCGGCGCTACGCAGGTCCGTTCGCCCGGCTGTCCCGAACGCCGCTGTCGCGTGCCCGCCACGCCCCGGCGATCGGCGAGTCCATGGCGAGCACGCGAACTGCGACCGATGTGCAGGACAAGACGCCCGCCGATCAGGCCAACCTGGACGCGCGCCGGCAGGCACCTTCTTCGTCGCGGCGTGTTTCGTCGGCTTTCGAGGGGCTGCGCGTGGCCGACTTCAGTTGGGTGGGTGTCGGTCCCATGATCGGCAAGGCGCTGGCGGATCATGGCGCGACGGTGGTGCGCATCGAGTCCTCGAGCCGGCTCGACCTCCTGCGCACGTCGGCACCCTTCAAGGACGGCAAGCGCCACCCCGACCGGGCGCAGTTCATGGCCAACTTCAACACCTCCAAGCGCGGCATCACGCTGGACCTCAAGAATCCGGAGGGCCAACGGGTCGCCCGGCGCATGGCGGATTGGGCAGACGTGGTGCTCGAGAGCTTCTCGCCGGGCACGATGGCTCGCTTTGGCCTCGACTGGGACGCGCTCTCGAGCGAGCGCGACGACCTCATCATGCTGTCCACCTGCATGCGAGGCCAGACGGGGAGGGAGCGAACCTACTCCGGTTTCGGCGGCCAGGGCGCAGCCATTGCGGGGCTCTTTGGGCTGGTCGGCTGGCAAGACCGTCCGCCTTCCGGGCCGTGGGGCGCCTACACGGACTTCATCACCCCTCGCTTCGCCACCGCTACCCTCGGCGCCGCGCTCCTGCACAGGCAGCGCACGGGCAAGGGGCAGTACATCGATGTCTCGCAGATCGAGTGCGGCATTCGCTTCCTCGAACCGTTGGTGCTCGAACACGCGGCCAACGGCAACGTCGCCACCCGATTGGGACAGGGCTCGCCACAGCTCGATCCACACGGCGTCTTCGCCTGTCGTGGCACCCATCGCTATGTCGCCGTGGGCGTGGAGACAGACGCCGAGCGCGAGGCGCTGGCGAGTGCCATCGGGCATGCTTGCGCAGATGCCAGCGCCGGTCTCGATGGGGCGTTAACGTCGTGGTGCGCGTCGCGCGATGCCTTCGCCGCCGCAGCCTGCTTGCGCGATCACGGCGTGCCGGCGCATGTCGTCGCTCGCCCTGCGGACCTCTACCACGACGAGCAGCTGGCGCACCGTCACTTCTTCGTGACGCTGAACCATCCTGTCATGGGTCCCACGCCCTACGACGGCCCGGCCACCATCTACTCCCGTACGCCGCCGCGCCTGCGGACGCCAGCGCCATGTCTCGGCCAGCACAATCGCGAGGTGATGGGTGGGATGCTGGGCATCGACGGCGCCGAATACGAACGCCTGCGCGCGGCCGGCGCCTTCGGCTAGGGGGCCTGCGAAGTTTCCGCGACGCAGTCCCCACAAAGCGACGTTTTCTGTCGCACCGCTTTTTCGCCGTGCGCCTGGTGTCGTACAATCGCGCAGATCGCAGTTATGTGACAGGTGGCCCATGCGCAAGGCAGGCGACACGATCATGCGCTCGCTGACGATGCTGCAGGTGATTCCGGTGCAGCCCCGTTCCAAGACCACGCGGGAAATCGGCGAGGAACTGCTCGCGGTGGACCCCGACTACGAGGTGGACATCCGCTCGATCCAGCGCAGCCTCGAGAAACTCTCTGCCATCTTCCCAATCAGCAGCGAGCGGGACGGTCGTGCCAACCGCTGGTTCTGGACTCAAAAGGACGCCATCACCCAAATCCCGGCGATGAGCCGGGAGACGGCCTTCGCGCTGAAGCTCGCGGGCGAGTACCTCAAGCCCATCATGCCGCCCTCCACCCTGCGTCTGATCGCCGGTCACCTGCGCGCCGCCGACGAGATGCTCAAGGGCGAGTCGAAGCTCGGCGCATGGGCGCGCAAGGCGCGCATCGTCGAACGGGGCATTGCCATGACACCGCCGAGCGTGCGTCAGGACGTGATCGAGGAGGTGTATCGGGCACTGCTCGACGACCAGCGCATCGAGGTCACATGCAGCGCCCCCGGGGAGCGGGCCACGCGACGGGTGTTGAATCCCCTTGGGGTCGTCTTCCGGGGCGGCATCATCCATCTGGTGGCCACAGAGGAAGGCGAGGAGGGCGAGGGCGAAGTGCAGCATTTCGTGCTGCATCGGCTGTCGAATCCCACCGTGCTGGCGGAGGCAGTGCAACGTCCGCGCGGGTTCAGCCTGTCGCGCCACCTCGACGAGACGGAGGAGTTCTCGTCTGAGGTGGGCGCCGGCAAGCTCAAGCTGCGAGCGGCGTTTCAGCCCGAGGCGTTCGGTCAGCTAGGCGACGCCAAGCTCGCGTCCGATCACCGCACAACCATGCGACGCGACGGCCGCATCCTCGTCGAGGCCACGGTTGCCGACTCGGATGAGCTCCGCACTTGGCTCATGGGCTTCGGCGCAATGGTGGAAGTGCTGTCGCCAAAGCGCCTGCGCAACGAATTCACGGCGCACGCCGAAGCCCTGCACGCGGCCTACGTCGGATAGTTCCTGTAGCGCTTGCCTGGGGAAGCCGACTCGCTTGGTTGGGTGCTGCACCGTGTCCGGTGCCTTGACCGGAGCCCTAAACGTAAGGAACCCCCTGCGTCTCCACATACAGCGAGTACAGCGACTGCGAGCCGGTCATGAACAGCCGGTTGCGCTTCACGCCGCCGAAGCAGACGTTGGACACGCCCTCCGGCAGGTGGATTTCACCGATCTTGTCCCCGTCGGGCGCGAACACGTGGACGCCGTCGTAGCCATCGCCGCCCCAGCCGGCGGCTGACCAGACGTTGCCGTCCACATCCACGCGAATGCCGTCCGAACTGCCGGCACCCATGTCGCAGAATACGCGGGGGCTCGCAAGCGTTGCATTGTCCACGACGTCGAACGCCGTGATGTGGTGCGGATGCCCGGGCACGTGCGAGGCGCCGGTGTCCACAAGGTAGAGCGTCTTGTAGTCGGGCGAGAAGGCGAGCCCGTTCGGCTTTTCCAGGCTCTCGTCCACCACCGCGGCTTCGAGCGTTTCCGGCGCCAGCCGATAGACGCGCGTTGGCAGCTCGAACGGCGCCTTGTGGCCTTCGTAGTTGACGTGAATGCCATAGCCGGGGTCCGTGAACCAGATGCCGCCGTCCGCGTGCACCACGACGTCGTTTGGCGCGTTCAGGCGCTTGCCCTCGAAGCGATCCATGAGCACGGTGACGGTGCCGTCGTGCTCGGTGCGCGTGACCCGACGGGACCCGTGCTCGCAGGTGACGAGTCGGCCTTGCCGGTCTCTGGTGTTGCCGTTGGCGTTGTCGGCCGGAGAACGCCAGACGGTTACCTCGCCGGTGATCTCGTCGAAGCGCAGGATGCGGTCGTTCGGGATGTCGCTCCACAAGAGGTAGCGCCCGTCGCCGAACCACACCGGCCCTTCCGCCCAGCGACAGCCGACATAAAGCCGCTCCACGGCGGCGCTGCCCAGCACATAGCGGCGAAAGCGCCGATCCAGAACCTGCACGGCGGGGTCTGGGTAGCGCACCGGCTCGTTCCAGTCGCGCGATGGGGTGGCACCGTCCATTTTTTTGCCTCTTGCATTGAAATCCCTTGCAACCTGAGCCCTCCGCCCCTCGGAATGGCTCGTCGCCTTGGCTCCGTGGCCGCCGACGATAGGCCCTCGATTGTATGTGCCGGAGACCGAAACGGGCGGTCCTCGAGGGACGTGTGCTCGTTCGAGCGACCGCACCGCCCCGTCGCGGCGTCACGAGTCGGACTGATATCTTACTGATACCAAAAATGGGCGTTTGCGCTATTTCGCCTCTGCACCCCTCGCTTGGTGGCGCCAGTGGCGCTGCTGGGGCTTCTGATATCTGTTGCCCGAAGAGGCAACCGTGAGAAGGAAAAGAGAGGAGAAACGAAATGATCAGAGTTGTAATCGCGGATCACCACCGGCTGTTTCGGTCGGGACTGAGGAGATTGTTGAACGACACGCGCACGATCGACATCGTTGCGGAAGCCGGTTCCGGCGATGCGCTGGTGGACATCGCAAGAGACCTTCGGCCGCATGTAGTGCTGGTGGAGATCGCCATGCCGGGCATTGGCGGGCTGGAGGCGGCTCGGCGTGTCATCAGGCTCGGCAAGGACATCCGGGTGGTCGTCGTCACCGGCGCATACGACGAACCGTATGCGGCGCAGGCACTGCGGGTGGGTGTGAGCGGCTTCGTCACGAAGAGTTCGTCAAGTGAAGACGTGGTGACGGCCATCAAGTGCGCGCACGCGGGTCAGCGGTTCGTCAGCAGCGACGTGGCGCAGCGGCTGGCCTTTCGCTCGTTTGAGGAGGACGTGGGATCGCCGTTCGACCAGCTCTCGTCGAGAGAGATGCAGATCACGCTCATGGTGATCAACTGCCACCGCGTGCAGGACATTTCCGACAACCTGCACCTGTCGCCAAAGACGGTGAACAGCTGCCGCTACCGCATCTTCAACAAGCTGAGTGTGTCGAGCGATGTGGAACTGGCTCTCCTCGCAGTCAAGCACGGAATGATCAACCCGAAGTTCGGCAACGTCGGCGCGACCCGCATCGGCGAATCGTGGGGCGAACGGTTGCTGCCAGCGCACAGTGAGGGGCTGCCGTCCCGACGCACCGCGTCGCTGCCCTGAGGGCGGCCTCGCGACTCTCGGGGGGCCCCGCGGGCGGACGCTGGCATTTGCCGAAACCGCCGAGCGTGTTGACAATGCACGGGCATGGCAGATTACCGTTCGGACACGGGTGCCCCTCGGATGGGCAAGCACCGCCGGGGGCGTGAGCAACCGGCGGAGGGGGCCTCCCTTGAACTGCCGGCGGCAACCGAGGCCGTTTCAGTGGATTTCGAGGCCTTGCTCAAGAACCTGACCACGAAGCCTGGCGTGTATCGCATGGTGGGGGCAGGTGGTGAGGTGCTCTATGTCGGCAAGGCGCGCAACCTCAAGGCGCGGGTGACCAGCTACTTCCGGGCATCCGGCCTCACCACCAAGACGATGGCCATGGTGGCCCGGCTCGAAGGCGTGGAAGTGACGGTCACGTCCAGCGAGACCGAGGCGCTGCTGCTCGAACAGAGCCTCATCAAGGAACATCGACCGACGTACAACGTCGTGTTGCGGGACGACAAGTCCTACCCCTACATCCACCTCACCGACCACGCCTTTCCGCGGCTGACGCTGTATCGCGGCTCGCGCAAGGCGCCGGGGCGCTACTTCGGCCCGTATCCGAGCGCCGGCGCGGTGCGCGACAGCATCAACGTGCTGCAGAAGCTGTTCGGCATTCGCCCGTGCGAGGACGGCTTCTACAAGAATCGCTCGCGTCCGTGCCTGCAACACCAGATCGGCCGTTGCAGCGCACCGTGCGTGGGGCTCGTCACCCGCGAGCGCTACGCCGAAGACCTGCGCCTCGCGCAGATGTTCCTCGAAGGGCGCAGCCAAGCCATCCTGGAAGAGTTCAAGGGGCGCATGGAGGAAGCGTCGTCGAAGCTGGAGTTCGAGCGGGCGGCGCGATTTCGCGACCAGATCCAGCACTTGCGGCGGGTGCAGGAGAACCAGTATGTGCATGGCGATGGCGGCGACGTGGACGTATTTGGCGTGGCCCTCGCCTCGGGGCAAGCCTGCGTGCAGGGGCTCTTCGTGCGTGGCGGTCGTCTCCTTGGCAACCGCAACTGGTATCCGCGGAACGAGTTGGGCCTCGGCGAGCAGGACCTCTTGTTCGCGTTTCTGTCGCAGTATTACCTCGGCGGTGCGGAGCGCGAACTGCCGAAGTCGGTGGTGGCGCCCCTTGCCGCCGCGGACGCGGAGCTGCTTGCGCGAGCGTTGGCGGAGAAGGCCGGGCGGGCGGTGGCCGTGGCGAGCGTGGTGCGGTCGCAGCGGGCGCGCTGGGCGAGCATGGCGCGGGACAATGCGGAGCTTTCGCTGCAAACGCTGCTGGCGGACCGCAAGAACGTGCTTGGCCGCTTCGTGGCGTTGCAGGAGGCGCTCGAATGGGAAGACACGCCGCAGCGGCTCGAATGCTTCGACATCAGCCACTCGGCTGGCGAGGCGACGGTGGCATCCTGTGTCGTGTTCGACACCGAGGGGCCGTTGAAGTCCGACTATCGTCGCTTCAACATTGAGGGCGTGCCTCGGGGCGACGACTACGGTGCCATGGAGCAAGCGCTTCGGCGACGTTACACGCGCCTCAAGCAAGGCGAGGGCGCGCTGCCGGACGCCCTCGTGATCGATGGCGGCAAGGGCCAGGTGGGACGGGCCGTGGAAGTGCTGGAAAACCTGCAAATCGACGACGTGGCGGTGCTGGGCGTCGCCAAGGGGCCTTCACGCAAGGCCGGTCTCGAATCGGTGCTGCTTGCCGGGCGGGGGGAGCTTGCGCTGCCACCGAACGGTCCCGCCATGCATCTGTTGCAGCACATCCGCGACGAGGCGCATCGCTTCGCCATCACTGGGCATCGCGGCCGCCGGCAGAAGAAGCGGCGCCAGTCGGTGCTGGACGGCATACCCGGCGTGGGCGCGAAGCGAAAGCGACAACTGCTGACGCATTTCGGTTCGGTGGCGTCGGTGCAGGGGGCCAGCATCGAGGAGATCGCCAAGGTGCCGGGCATCAGCACCAAGCTCGCGGACGAGATTCATGGAACGCTCCATGCGACTTGAACTGACATCGCTCAACCTGCCGAACGTCCTCACCATCGCGCGCATCGCGCTGATCCCGGTGTTCGCGCTCATCTATTTCTTCGCCGACGAACACTACTGGGTGGCGTCGCTGTTCTTCGGTGCCGCCGCCTTCACCGACTGGCTGGACGGCTATCTGGCGCGGCGCCTGAACCAGACCACGCGCTTTGGCGCCTTCCTGGATCCGGTCGCGGACAAGCTGATCGTGGTCACGGCGCTGGTGCTCTTGATCGGCAACCACGCCAACCTGCTGCTGACGATTCCGGGCGTGGTCATCATCGGACGCGAAATCGTCATCTCGGCCTTGAGAGAGTGGATGGCGGAGATGGACCGGCGCGGCGTGGTGGCCGTGTCCTGGATCGGGCGGGCCAAAACGACGATGCAAATGGTCGCGATCTTCATGCTGCTGGCGAATCCACCCGTGCTCGGACGCCCGTGGGTGATCGTTGGCCTCGTGCTGCTCTACGCCGCCGCGCTGCTGACGCTGTGGTCCATGGCAACGTACCTTCGCGCGGCCTGGCCCTCGCTGGTCGAGGGATTGAACTCAGACGACGAGGCGTAGGAGTTCGGACCCGTTGTTCACGTCGGCGCATGAACAGCGTCACCCGCAGAAGGGCCACGCATGCGTCGCCCTTGCGGTGCTAAGCACGGGGGACAAGCCTTGCCCCTACGCAGGTGATATGCTCGCGCGCCGTTCGGCTGGATGGCAGAGTGGTTATGCAGCGGACTGCAACTCCGTGTACGCCGGTTCGATTCCGACTCCAGCCTCCAACAACCTAAGGTTAGGTTGCTCGACGACCTGCCCCACCCAAAATGGAATGGCCGTGACTCAGGCGGGCAACGCCACCGTGATGGTGCTTTCCGCCGTCGCGAGCCCTGCCTGATTCTCGTTCCACACCGAAAGATCGACCAGGTTCTCGCCGTTTTCCACGTACTTGCGCGCCACCTTGCCGAATACGGTGTTGGTGTCGCCGACGACGTTGGGGTGGCGCACGCGAGTCTGCATTCGCTTCAAGGTGCCGTCGTCGCCCATCCAGTCGGTGGCCATTTGCGCTAGCCAGCAGACGCGCTGCGGGCCCCAGTCGAACTGGCCCGGCATGTTGCGGCGGTCGCGGGCGTGCTTTTCGTCGTAGCGGCCGCCGCCACCAAGGTCTTTCGAGTCCTCCGCTTCCAAGGCTCTGCGCGGGCTGCGTCCGGTGCCCACCACGCCGTGGGTGAACAGGAACAGTTCCGTCACCGTGTAGGTGCCCTTGTAGAGCGTCGGCATGTCATCGCCTTCCTTCACCGCCGCCCAGCTTTGCGGCGTGGCGCCCTGCCGTTCGCGCTCGTAGACCAAGGGATCGGGCGACTCCTCGATCACCTGCGTCTTCTTCTCGCGGTCGTAGCGGATGGTCTTGCCGCCGCCCAAGTTGCGGTAGCGAGCCATGAGGGTGGTTTTCTCCGCCACCAGCTCCTGGCGCTGGTTGTGGTAGGTGATGCGCGCTTCGCAGATGCAGAAGTCGCCGATGCGCTCGCTGTGCTTGCGCGTGATGCCGGTGACTTCCTCGCGGGCGCTGATGCGGTCGCCGGGCCAGATGGTGCGGTGGAAGTCGATGGTGCCGCCGGCGTAGTTCATCGGGAAGTAGCTCGACGACAGGCGGCGGCCGTCGATGCCGCCGTTGATGGCAAGCGCAATGCCCAGGCTCGCGCCATAGACGAAGATGGGCGGTGCGGTGACCATGCCGAAGCGGCTCTTGGCGGCGTGCTCCTCGTCGCGGTAGAGCGGGTTGTAGTCGCCGACGCCATCGCCAAAGCGGCGAATGTTGTCGAGGCTCGCTTCCCGCGCGCCCCGTGGCGCCAGCGCGTGGCCGATGGTCTTGCGGTATTCGTCCTCGAACTCGTCGAGGGTGGTGATGAGATCCGCCACGTTCGCTCCTCCCGAAAAACTGGCCGCAACCGGCCAAAGGCGACTTCGCAACCTACCTTGCCGCCGCGCACGCTGTCAAAACGTCGCCGATTGGTGAACAATGCAGAGGTGATGCAAGGGGAGGAGATCCATGCTGAGTCTCAAGATCAACGGCGAGGAGCGGAAGGTGGACGACGCCGATCCGTCCACGCCCCTGTTGTGGGTGCTGCGGGACGAACTCGGCCTTGTGGGGGCCAAGTTTGGCTGCGGCATCGCGCGCTGCGGTGCGTGCACGGTGCTGCTCGACGGCGCTCCGGTGCGGTCCTGTTCGGTGCCGGTGGCCGCCGCCGCGGAAGGCGAAGTAACCACCATCGAGGGCCTTGCCGACGAAAGCGACGAACTGACGCCCGTGCAGCAGGCGTGGGTCGATCTCGATGTCGCCCAGTGCGGCTATTGCCAGGCGGGGCAGATCATGGCCGCCACCGCGCTCCTGGCGCGCGATCCAGACCCTGACGATGCCGCCATCGATCAAGCCATGGCCGGCAACCTGTGCCGCTGTGGCACCTACACGCGCATTCGCGAGGCGGTCAAGGTCGCCGCTGGACGCGCTTGGGAGGCGCGCAAGGTCTCGCCGGCGGGTGACGGAGGAGACGCCGCATGAACGCATACGACGATCTGCAGAGCCTCGCCGAGCGCATGGACGCCCTACCCATAGACATCGCCCCGCGCAAGCTCTCGCGGCGGCGCTTCATGCAGCTCACCGGCGTCGTTGGCGGTGGTTTGATGCTGGGCTTCACGCTTAAGGGACGGGAGGCGGAGGCTGCCTCCACCTTCGAACCCAACGCCTTCATCCGCATCGATGCCGACGGCATCCTGATCCACGCCAAGAACCCGGAGGTGGGGCAGGGCGTGAAGACCTCGCTGCCGATGATCGTTGCCGAGGAACTCGATGCCGCCTGGGACGATGTGACGGTGGCGCAGTCGTCGGTGGACGAGGAAGCGTTCGGCTTCCAGATGGCCGGTGGTTCGATGTCCGTGCCGATGAACTGGGACGTGCTGCGGCAAAGTGGTGCTGCGGCGCGGGCCATGTTGGTTGGTGCGGCGGCGGACAAGCTCGGTGTTGCCGCATCGGAACTCAGCACCCGCGACAGCAAGGTCATCCACGAGGCCAGTGGCCGCAGCCTGCGCTACACGGAACTGGCGGATGCTGCCGCAGCCTTGCCGGTGCCAGAGGTGGACTCGCTGCGACTCAAGAGCACCGACGAATACCGCCTCCTGGGGCGCCGCATCACAGGCGTCGACAACGAGGCGCTGGTGCGGGGCGAGGCCCTCTTCGGCATCGACCAGACGCTGCCGGGCATGAAGTTCGCCACGTACAGCAAATGTCCGGCAGTGGGCGGGACGGTGGTTTCGGCCAATCTCGATGCGGTGAAGGCGCTGCCCGGCGTGGTGGATGCCTTCGCCATTGACGGCAACGAGGCGGTCGGCTTGCTGTCCGGGGTGGCGATCGTTGCCGACTCCACTTGGGCCGCCATCCGTGCGCGGCGAGAGCTCAAGGTGGAGTGGGATGAATCGAATGCCGCCTCTGACAGCTGGAGTGCTGCCAGCGCCAAGGCGGAGGAACTGCGCAGCAAGCCCGGCGCGACCCGTCCGGTGGACGATGGCGACGCCGATGCGGCGCTCGAAGCCGCCGACAAGCGCCTGAGTGCCTACTACACCTATCACTTCGCCTCCCACGCCCAGCTCGAACCGCAGAACTGCACCGCGTGGAGCCACGACGGCATCATGGAGCTTTGGGCGCCGACGCAGCTTCCCGGTCGCGGCCGGCAGGCGGTGGCGGATTTGCTTGGCCTCGAGAAGGCGCAAGTGACGGTGAACCAATTGCGCGGCGGTGGCGGCTTCGGCCGGCGTCTGCACAACGACTTCATGGTGGAAGTGGCGGCCATTGCCAATCGCCTGGACGTGCCCGTGAAGTTGCAGTGGACCCGTGAAGACGACATGTCGCACGACACGTTCCGCGCCGGCGGCTTCCACCAAGTGGATGCCGGCCTCGATGCCGAAGGCCGCATCACGGCGTGGCGCGACCGCTTCATCACTTTCAGCCGCGACGGGCAGCGCCCGGTGAGCGGTGGTTCGCTGCGCCCCGGCGTGTTCCCGGCTGGTGTGCTGGAGAACTGCCGCTACGAACAGACGGCGCTGGAGTGGAAGACGCCCTGTGGCCCTTGGCGCGCGCCGGGTTCGAACGTGTTCGGCTTCGTCGAGCAGAGCTTCATCCATGAACTCGCCGTTGCTGCCGGCCGGGATCACTTGGAAGTGCTCTTGGAGATGTTCGGCGAGCCGCGCTGGCTGGCGGAAGGCAACCCGCGTGCGCTGCACACCGGTCGTGCCGCCGGAGTCGTGAAGCTGGCGGCACAGAAGGCGGGCTGGGGCCGCGAGATGCCGGAAGGCAGGGCACTCGGCCTCGCGTTCTACTTCAGCCACGCCGGCCACATCGCCGAAGTGGCGGACGTGAGCGTCGACGCGGGCCGCAAGATCACGGTGCACGGAGTGACGGCGGCAGCGGACGTGGGCCCGATCATCAACCTGAGCGGCGCCGAGAACCAAGTGCAGGGCTCCATCGTCGATGGCCTTTCGACCATGCTCGGGCAGTCGGTGACGTTCGAGAAGGGCCGGGTGGAACAGTCGAACTTCGACGCCTACCCGATGCTGCGCATGGCCAACACCCCGGCGATAGACGTGCATTTCATCGAAAGCGACTACCCGCCCACCGGCCTCGGCGAACCGGCCTTGCCGCCGCTGGCGCCAGCGGTGTGCAACGCGATCTTCACCGCCACCGGGCACCGCATCCGCATCATGCCCATTGCGAACGAGGGGTACTCAATCGCGTAGCGGGAACCTCTGAGCCAGCAGGTCCTTCTGACGAAGGGCGACGGCCCGTCCCTTACGGAACGCGGGCCGACGCCTCCCTGGCCCGGAGGAACAGCATCCGCGCCAACATGGCCAAGAGGGCAATGCAACCGGTGGCGGCGGTGGCGATCACCCACGGCAGCGGCTTCATGCCGAGGCGGCGCGCTTCCGGGACCAGGAATGCGAGGGCGATGCCGGCGGCGATCAAGAGGTCGATGAAGATCTGATTCGACCAGAGACTGCGGCTGATCTCCTGCCAGATGGCGACCAGTCCATCGCTGGCGAGGGCATACAGGGTCCATGCGAGAAACGCGACGCAAATCGTCGCGGGGAGCATCCATGCGCTGGCGCGAGGTGCGGATTCCGAGCGCAGAGGGACGACTGCCACCGTAAGTACGAAGGCGACGAAGCCCAGGGCGGCGAGGATTGGTGCGGCTGTGGTGAGGGTCATGGCAACCTCCCATGGATTGTGGATGGCGTCTCACTTCGACTTGCGCCTGATGCCGCTGTCCTCTGGACGGAGGGGCGTTCGGCCCTTCAAAGCGCCCGCAAGGGCGCGCATCCTTCATATGCAGCGAGTGTTCTGCGCGCCTTGCAGCGCGATGGAGGGCAAGAGCGTGCACTAGACAAACAGCCGTGAGACGCTCTCGCCCGAGTGGATGGCGTAGATGGCGTCGGCGAAGAGCTTAGCGACGGAGACTGTCGCGACCTTCTCCATACTCTGGCCGCTTGGCGTGGGGATCGTGTTGGTGACCACGAGTCGTTCGATGGGGGAGTCGGCGAGGCGTTCGTAGGCGTGGCCGCTCAGCACCGGGTGGACGGCGGCGGCCGCGATGCGCTGGGCGCCGTTTTCGAGCAGGAACTGGGCGGCGGCGATCATGGTGCCGCCACTGGTGATCTCGTCGTCGATGAGCAGGGCATTGCGACCGGCAACGTCGCCGATCAGCCCCACCGCCTTGGCGTTTTCCGAGTCATCGGGGCGGCGCTTGTCGATGATCGCGATCGGGGCGCCCAGGCGATTGGCGTAGTCCTCGAGGTCCTTCGCCTCACCCACGTCACTTGCCACCAGCACGCTGTCGCCGAGTTCGCTGGTGCTGCGCAGTTCGTTGCAGACGATGGGCGTTGCGTTCAGTTGGTCCACAGGGATGCGGAAGAACCCCGCGACCTGCGGCGAGTGCAGGTTCATGGTCAGCACCCGGTCGGCGCCGGCGGTTTCGAGGAGGTCAGCCATCAGCCGCGCCGTGATGGAAATGCGCGGGCGATCCTTCTTGTCGGAGCGCGCATAGGGGAAGTACGGCAGCACGGCGGTGATGCGTCGCGCCGATGCGTGCTTGAGCGCGTCGATAGCGATCAGGAGTTCCATGATGTGGTCGGAAAGCGGCGGGCAGGAGGTCTGGATGACGAAGACATCCGACTCGCGCACGTTTTCCTGACACTGGAACAGGATGTTCTCGTTGCCGAAGCGGATGATCTCGGTGGCGGTGGGGCGCACGCCGAGATGCGCGCAGATCTCCTCGGCGAGCTCAGGATGCGAGGAGAGGGCGATCACACTAATATCGTTGGCCATGGCGTGCGAGGTGGTTCCCGTTCGGCGGTTTCGGCAATTTTGGTGGCGATGCTTGGCCGTTCGCAACCAGCACGTGTGTGTCCGCGTAGGGGCGGGGCTTGTCCGCGCCCGTGTCCAGGGCACCAGACGGCGTTGGTTCGGTCTAGCGGTGGGCGAGGCGGCGACAATCAGGCGCATGGTCCACGGCACCGAAGTGGTCGGCGTCGATGTGGACGAATGCACCCGCTGCGGCCACTACCACGGCCCCCTCGACATCATCGCCTTGCGCTTTCGCTGCTGCGACGAATGGTATCCCTGTATCGACTGCCACCGCGAACTCGCCGGACACGCGGCTGAGGTGTGGCCCATGAGTGAGCACGACGAATACGCCGTGCTGTGCGGCGCGTGCGGACATCGAATGACTGTGCGCGAATACCTTGGCTGCGATTCGACCTGCCCGTCATGCTCCGCCGCCTTCAATCCTGGCTGCGCGCTGCACTACCACCTCTACTTCGAACTGGAGTAGGCCGCCGTGGCCGAAGGAGTGAACGCAGTAGGGCGCTTGGCCGTGGACATCGGCGGAACCTTCACGGATGTCGTGTTCGACTTTCGCGGCCGGCGCACCTCTACCAAGGTGCTCACCACGCCCAACGCGCCAGCTGACGGCGTGCTGACGGGCCTCGAGCGCGTGCTGGGCCTGGCCGGCGCTACGTCGGCCGACGTCGGGGTGGTGCTCCATGGCACGACCCTGGCGACCAATGCCCTGATTGAGCGGCGCGGTGCGAAGACCGCGCTAGTCACCACCGAAGGCCACCGCGACGTGTTGGAGATGGCGTTCGAGAACCGCTTCGAGCAATACGACATCAACATCGGCCGGCCGGCGCCGCTGGTGCCGCGTGGGCTGCGTCTGACGGTGCCCGAGCGCATGAATGCGGCGGGAGAGGCATTGATGCCGCTCGACCTGGCCGCGGTGCGGGAAGTTGCGCGGACGCTAGAGCAAGAACAGGTGGAAAGCGTCGCGGTGGGGTACCTGCACGGCTACGCCAATCCGGAGCACGAACTACGGACCCGGGACGAACTCGCACGAACTCTGCCGGGCCTCTCGATCACGCTCGCGTCCGGCGTATGCCCGGAAATCCGCGAGTTCGAGCGCTTCTCCACGGCCTGCGCCAATGCCTACGTGCGGCCGCTGATGTCCCGCTACCTCGAAGACATGGCGAGTCGGCTTGCCGCGCTGGGCGTGAACAGCCCGTTTCTGATGATGACCTCCGGCGGTGGCCTGACTTCGGTGGCATCCGCGCGCGAGTACCCCATTCGCCTGGTGGAATCCGGCCCCGCTGGCGGTGCCATTCTCGCGGCGCACATGGCGAGGGAACTCTGCATCGACCGCGCCGTGTCCTTCGATATGGGCGGCACCACGGCCAAGATTTGCCTGATCGACGACGGCGAACCTTTGCTCTCGCGCTCGTTCGAGGTGGATCGCAGCTATCGCTTCAAGCGTGGCAGTGGCTTGCCGGTGCGCATTCCGGTGATTGAGATGGTGGAGATCGGCGCCGGTGGCGGCTCCATCGCCTCGGTGGACGGACTTGGGCGCATTCATGTGGGGCCGGAGAGCGCGGGCTCCATGCCGGGGCCCGCGAGCTATGGCCGGGGTGGCGAGCACCCCACGGTGACCGATGCCGACCTTCTTCTCGGTCGCCTCGACGCCAAGGGATTCGCGGGCGGGCGCTTGCCGCTCGACGAAGGCGCCGCCCGCAAGGCTTTGGCAGACGAGATCGGCAGCAACATCCCCGAGCTCGCCGATCCGCGCCAAGGTGCCCACGCCGTGTCGGAAGTGGTGGACGAAAACATGGCGGCGGCGGCTCGTGCCCACGCCAGCGAATGGGGCAAGGACCTTGCGGGGCGCACGCTAATCGTCATGGGCGGGGCGGCGCCGCTCCACGCCGCCCGCCTGATGCAGAAGCTCGACGTCGACGCGGTGGTCGTGCCCCGTGACGCTGGTGTGGGATCGGCGGTGGGCTTCCTCGTCGCGCCCATCTCCTACGAAGTCGTTCGCAGTCGCTACATGCGCCTGTCCGAGTTCCGTGCCGGCCTCGTGGACGAGGTCATGGCGGATATGCGGGCGGAGGCGCTCGGCGTTGTCGGCGAGGTAGCTACCGGCGAGTTGCGGGAACGGCGCCGTGCGTACATGCGCTATGTGGGGCAAGGTTACGAGATTGCCGTGGCATTGACCCAGGGCATGGACCAGGAGTCGTTGCGAGAGGCCTTCGAGGCGGCCTACAGAGAGCTGTATGGGCGCATCATCCCGGGCCTCGATGCCGAGGTACTGAGTTGGACCCTGACGGTCGAAACGCCTCCGAATCAGGTTGCATTGGCGCCGCCGGAGCTCGGAGGCGGCCGCAAGGCGCTCGCCGATGCACCATTGTTCGACGGTGAGCGCGAGATTCGGGCCGCGCGGCGTGAGCGTGACTCGCTTGGCGTGGGAGCATCGCTCGCCGGGCCGGCGGCCATCGTCGAGGAGCAGACGACGCTGGTCGTGCCGGAAGGGTTCGTTGCACATGTTTCCGATCGCGGTGACTTGGTGATGCGGCGCAACGCTCGCGCCAACGCAGGGCCTTAAGGAGGCTCGTCCATGAACCCCATCCGCGACCAACTGGTGTGGAACCGCCTGCTCGCCATCGTCGAGGAGCAAGCGCAAACGCTCATGCGAACAGCGTTCTCCACCGTGGTGCGGGAGGCCGGCGACCTTTCGGCGGGCGTCTTCAACACCCAAGGCGCGATGCTCGCGCAGGCGGTGACCGGCACGCCGGGGCACGTCAACGCGATGGCTCGGAGCGTCGGCAAATTCCTCGCGCATCACCCGGTGGCAACGCTGCACCCGGGCGATGTGTTGGTGACAAACAACCCGTGGGACGGGACCGGTCACCTCAACGACTTCACGGTGGTGACGCCGATCTTCGCGCCGGAGCACGAAGCTCGGCCTGTGGCACTCTTTGCCGCCACCAGCCACATCGCCGATGTCGGCGGTCTTGGTTTTGGCCCGGACGGTCGCGAGATCTACGAGGAGGGGCTGCACGTTCCCATCATGCCGCTGTTCGAGCGCGGCGAGATCAACGCGACGCTGATGCGGCTGATTGCCGCCAACGTGCGCGATCCGATGGTGGCAGAGGGTGATCTGTATTCCCTTGCCACCTGCAACCGCACCGGGGGCCAACAGCTCCTGAAGGCGCTGGCCGAGTTCGAGCTCGAGGAACTCGACACCGTGGGGCAGCGAATCATCGACACCTCGCGCCGTGCCATGGCGGCCGAAATCTCGCGGGTGCCGGACGGCCGCTACCGGCACACCATGACGGTGGACGGGTACGACTCCCCCATCACGGTCGCCTGCTGCCTGACGGTCGACGGCGATGCCATCGACATCGACTTCGACGGCACCTCGCCAACATCGCCCCGCGGCATCAACGTGCCACTTAACTACACCGAGGCCTATGCCTCCTTCGGCGTACGCTGTGTGGTTGGCAACGATATTCCCAACAATGCCGGCTCGCTCGAAGCCATCACGGTGCGTGCGCCCGCCGGCTGCATCCTGAACGCGGAGTTTCCGGCGGCGGTCTCCGCCCGGCACGCCCTGGGACAAATGCTCCCGGACGTGATCCTGGGCTGCCTAGAGCAAGCGTTGCCCGGCAGCGCCCCGGCCGAGGGCGCATCGTGCATCTGGAATCCGGTGCTGCGCTCGGCCTCCGGAGCGCAAGGCAACTTCGCAAGCCGTGCCTTCGTCATCAATCCCATCTTCAACGGCGGCACCGGCGCCCGACCAACCCAGGACGGCCTCTCCACGACCGCCTTTCCGTCCGGCGTGCGCACCACCCCGACGGAGGTCAACGAAGTCTCAGCCCCTCTCATCATCCGCCGCCGCGAGTATCTACCAGACACCGGCGGCAGCGGCGAGTATCGCGGCGGCCTTGGCCAGGTCATCGAGATCGAACACGCCGAAGGCGCACCGTTCGTCATCTCCAAGATGTTTGACCGCATCGAGCACGCGGCCCAAGGCCGTCGTGGCGGTGCAGCTGGCAAACCCGGCCGCGTGTTCCTTCGGCTAGCCGATGGCACGGAACAGTCCTTGCGCGGCAAGGGCCGCGACACGGTTCCAGCCGGCGCAATCCTCGTCATGGAAACTCCCGGTGGGGGCGGCATTGGCGACGCGCACGATCGAGACCCGGCATCGGTCCGCACGGACATGGCCGCAGGCCTGACAACCCCCTCCGAGTAGCCCCTGGCCGGGGCTACAGAGCGCCTCGTCGCAAGGGCGGAGGGCGCGTGTTCGGCGTATATTTGCACTGGTGGCGTCCGTGAGTTGGCGGAGGTCTTTAGGATGGCGAAACGGGATTTCTCGCTGGATGATCGCTACACGCTGGATTCCGGAGTGGCACTCTTGTCCGGCATCCATGCCTTGGCGCGGCTGCCGTTCGATCAGCGGCGGTTGGATGCGCGTGACGGCCTCAACACCGAAGGCTATGTCTCCGGCTATCGCGGCTCCCCCATCGGCGGCTTGGATCGCGAGCTTTGGAATCGCACCGAGGAGCTGGCGCGAAGCAGCATCGTCTTTCAGCCCGGCGTAAACGAGGACCTCGCCGCCACGGCCATCTGGGGCACGCAGCAGGTGGGTCTTTTCCCCGGCGCGCGCGTCGATGGCGTGTTCTCGCTCTGGTACGGCAAAGCGCCGGGTCTCGACCGCTCGAGCGATGCGATTCGCCACGCCAATGCCGCCGGGAGCAGCCCCAAGGGTGGTGTCTTGCTTGCCGTGGGCGATGATCCGGGCTGCAAGTCGTCCACCTTGCCGAGCGGCAGCGAGTTCTCGCTTCGCGACCTCGGCGTGCCAACGCTTGCCCCATCCTCGGTGCAGGAGGTGCTGGACTTCGGTCTCGCGGGTTGGGCCCTGTCGCGCTACAGCGGCTGTTGGGCCGGGCTAGTCACGACCTCCGACACGATGGACAGCAGCGCCACCGCACTGTTGCCGGAAGAACGGCGGTTCACGCTGCCGGACCTCCCCCAAGAGGGCAACATCCGCCTCGTCGACGACCCGCTGTCGCAAGAGCGGCGACTGTTCGAGCACAAGCTGCAACTGGCGATGGCTTTCGCGGCGGCGAATGGCCTGAATCGCGTCCACAGCAATCCATCCCGGCCCCGGCTGACCTTGATTTCCGCTGGCAAGGTGCTTGCGGACACCCGCCAGGCGCTCGCGGAGCTTGGCTATCCGACCATGCAGTCGCTGGCCGACGCTGGAATTCGGCTCGTGCAGCTTGGACTCATCTGGCCGCTCGAAGAGGAGTTCGTCCGCGCGGTGTGCCGCGACGCCGAGCGCGTGCTTGTGGTGGAGGAGAAGCGCGGCCTGATCGAAGAGCAGCTCAAGGCGCATCTTTTCCATGCCCCGCGCGTGGAGGTGTTCGGCAAGCGCGACCCGGCGGGGGAGCTCTTGATTCCCGCGGTGGGTGAGGTGACGCTGCCCATCATTGCCAAGGCCATCGCGAGGGTGCTTGGCGAGGTGCCGAATCGCGCCTTCCTCGAAGCCATCGAGGCGGACGAGCGCGCACTCGCCGAGGTCGCCACCACCTCCAAGGAAGCGCGCGTGCCGCTCTTCTGTGCCGGCTGCCCGCACAACACCTCCACCAAGGTGCCGGATGGCAGCCGCGCCGCGGCCGGCATCGGTTGCCACTACATGGCGCAGTGGATGGATCGCAACACCTGGACCTTCACCCACATGGGCGGAGAGGGGGCGAACTGGATCGGCCAGGCGCCGTTCACGGACGAAGGCCACATCTTCGTGAACATGGGCGACGGCACCTTCAACCATTCCGGGCTCTTGGCCATTCGTGCCGCTGTGGCTGCCGGCGTCAACGTCACCTACAAGATTCTCTTCAACGACGCCGTGGCCATGACCGGCGGGCAGCCCATGGATGGTGGCCTGACGGTGGCGGACGTGGTGCGGCAGGTGTTGGCGGAAGGGGTCCGGGCGGTGCGGGTTGTCACCGATGACCCAGAACGCCACGCGGGCGCCGACTACAAGGCACTGCCCCGCGAGCGTCTCGACGAGGTGCAGCGGGAACTCAGAGCCATACCGGGCTGCACGGCGCTAGTGTACGAGCAGACATGCGCCACCGAACTGCGCCGCCGCCGCAAGCGGGGACTGGCCGAGGAACCGGACCTGCGCGTCGTCATCAACGATGCGGTGTGCGAAGGCTGCGGCGACTGCGCGGTGCAGTCGAACTGCGTGGCGGTGGAGCCTCTTGAGACCGCGTTCGGCACCAAGCGGCGGATCAACCAAAGCGCCTGCAACAAGGACGTGTCTTGCCTGGACGGGTTCTGCCCCTCGTTCGTGACCGTGCACGGCGCGCGGCCAAGACGGCGCGAGGCGACCCTGCCAGAGGGACTTTCCGATTCGGAACTGCCGCTGCCGCAAGCCGGTCGCGTGGCAGCCAACATTCTGCTCACGGGCGTCGGCGGCTCCGGCATCGTCACGCTGTCACAGCTTCTCGCTGCCGCGGCACACATGGACGGTCGGCACGCCACCACACTCGACATGACCGGTCTCGCGCAGAAGGGAGGCGCGGTGCTTGGCCATGTGCGCATCTCCGAACTCGAGCATCCCCATCCAGCGGGACGCATCCCGCCGCGGGGTGCCGACGCCGTGCTCGCAGCGGACCTCGTGACCGCCGCAGGACGCGACGTTCTGGCACTGTTCAACAGTGAGCGCACGGTCGTCGTGGCGAATACGCATGTTGCGCCGACGGCGGAGTTCCTGCTGCATCGGCGAACGGATGCGGCCTCAGGGGACCTGCTGCGGCGGCTTGGCCGCCGCTGTTCAAACGTGCGCACCGTGGATGCGGACCGACACACATCGGCACTGCTCGGCGACACCGGCAGCGTGAACGTCTTTCTCCTTGGCCATGCATTCCAGAGCGGCGTGATTCCGCTCTCGCTTACGTCTCTGAAGCGAGCGATTGAACTCAATGGCGTAGCGGTGGAGCGGAATCTCGCAGCGTTCCACTACGGCCGTATGGCGGCGCACGACCGGGACTCGCTGCCAGCGACGGATGCCGAGGGCGAGGCCATGCAGCGCGACCCGGATCGACGGCGCTATCTGACGGCATACCAGAATGCAGCCCTCGCGGACCGCTTCGAGCGCTTGGTGCAGCAGGTGCAAAGTGCCGAGGCGTCGGTCGCCAGAGCGGGAATGCGCGCCTCGCGGAGCGATGAAGGCGTGGACGACCCTGAGGAGCGTTTGCCGCTCACGGAGGCTGTTGCCGAAGCCTATTTCACCCTCCTCACGCCCAAGGACGAGTACGAAGTCGCGCGGCTCTACACGGACGGCGGTTTCGCCGACAAGCTGGCGCAGCAGTTCGAGCCGGGCTTTAGGCTCAGCTACCACATGGCGCCGCCAATCCTGAGCCGCCCCGGCTCACGCCGAAAGCTGGTGCTCGGGCCTTGGATGACACCCTTGCTCCGCGTTTTGGCCCGAATGCGCCCGCTGCGCGGCAGCCTTTTGGATCCCTTCCGCTTCACCCGCGACCGCAAGCTGGAACGCAAGCTGCTGCGCCTCTACGAAGACGACATTGCCCTCATGCTGGCGCATTTGGACGCCGATCGCCTGCCAGCCGCCATCGAATTGGCCCGCTGGCCCATGGATGTGCGCGGCTACGGCTTCATCAAGGAGGAGGCAGCCGATGCCGCACTGGAACGAAGGCAAGGCCTGCGCCAGGCGGTGCAGGCGTTGCCCATTGATCGCGCCGCCTAGCGCACGAGTTGCTCAAGGAAGCCGAGCTGCCCTCGTCGCCGCGTTGATGATGGTGCCCGGAGCCGGACTCGAACCGGCAAGGGGTTGCCCCCGGGAGATTTTCTTGCCCGCTACGGCTTTCGCCGCCGCCGCCTGGGTCGCCCACGCGGCGTTTGGGGTCTGGACTTTCCCTTCGCCATGCCGCGCGAGTGCACGGTTTAGGCGGGGGCCGTCAAGTCTCTACACCTTCCGGCCGCTCTCTTGGTCAGAGGGCTACGCCGGCTTGGCTCGGGATTGCCACCAGCGCGGAAAAGCCGCCTGCTGAGGTTTCCCCGAGTTTGACCCCGATCATCCCGCACGTTTCCGCACGGGCGCTCAAGTCGCTCAAGTCCCCTGTGTTTACCTGTTTCACCATCCGGGCTGCATGCGCGTCCATTGCCGCGCCGACGGACCGAATCGTAGCAGGGCAGCACTCGGGCGGCACGCGCAGCTTGGCACACCCGGGGCGACGCATGCGTCGCCCCTACGGGGCAGGGGGTTGTATACGCGGCAGGCGCGACTTCGACGCACCCCGCGGTAGGGGCGACGCATGCGTCGCCCTTGCGTTGTCTGGGTTTTCGGGGTCGTCCCGCCACCTGGCTGGGTTGTCCGCGATGTACTGCCAGATCTTGGCGAACGACGAATCGTTGCGGATGACGTGCTCGAAGTAGTTGCGTTGCCAAACCGGTGTGCCAGTGCTGTGCGTCAGCCGATTGATCTGTTTCGACACGGCCGATTTGTATGCGCCGACGATGGCACCGATGGACCCCCTTGTCGGGCCCGTCGGGCGTTGATTGGCGAACGGATCATCCGTCACGCCCGGTGGTGCCTGCGTGATGACGAGAATGCCGTGGACGTGATTGGGCATCACGACCCAGATGGGCACTTGGACGTGCGGAAAGTGCCGAGGAATGTCGGCCCAAGTGGCATCGGCTACGCTTCCAAAGTCGCTCAGCTCCATCCGGCCGTTCACGACTTTGCCGAACATGCAGCGGCGGTCTCGCGTGCACAGGGTTACGAAATACGCGCCTGCCTGCGCATAGTCGAATTGGCGCATCCGGAGCCGCCTTCGTCGGGGCGGTTTCAACTCATTGGAGGCGGAACCTGCTTGGGAGGTTCTGCGGATCAGTCGGTGCTTGTCTGGCATCCGGTGCAATGAGGGGAGCCGACGGTCGCAAATGTTCGCCGGCCGGGGGTCGCTCGTCAACGCCGGTCGCATCTCCTCTGCGGATGGACGACCGCCACATCGCGTAGGGGCGACGCATGCGTCGCCCTCAAGGCGGCTTGCACCCCCATAGGGCCCGACCGGACGGCAGCGTGTTGGGCGCGGGGCGCCTGATTGCTCTATGATCCATCGGAACAACAAGCTGATGACGAGACCAGCCGCCTGTCGATGAACTCCGATCGCCCGGTCAATCTTCCGCTGCCGAGCCTGTTTCTCAACATGCCGGTGACTGCGGTGGTTTCCATCCTGCATAGGCTGAGCGGGGTGGCGCTGTTCTTGGGGGTCATCTACGTGCTTTATCTGGCCGAGCTTGCCCTGGAAGATGCTGCCGGCTTCGATGAGGCGGTGCGGATTTCGGCGACGCCGCTCGGCAAGCTGGGGCTTTGGATCGTGCTGATGTCGCTGGCGTTTCATTTCTTCGCCGGCGTGCGGCACCTCTTGCTGGATTTCCACTTTGGCGACTCCCTGCGCGGCGGACGCATCGGAGGCTGGGTCACCTTCGTCCTGACGCTGGCGGCGGCAATTGGCGCGGGGGCATGGCTTTGGTAACCAACGTCACGAGCTTTGGCCGATCGGGCCTCTCGGACTTCGTGCTGCAGCGCGTATCGGCGCTAGTGCTCGGCGCTTATGGGCTCTGCATCGTGGGCTTCTTCGTGATCGGTGACGTGAGCCATGCCAGCTTGGCGGCATTTCTCGGCGGCACTGCCATGCGCTGGTTTTCCACTGCCGCCATCCTTGCCCTGGTCGTTCACGCCTGGATCGGCATGTGGACGGTTGGCACGGACTACATCCGCCAACATGCCTTCGGCGCGGGCTTGGGCGGCAGCGCCTTTGGCCTCCGACTCATCTACCAGTTCGGCTGCGTGGCGGCCATCGTCGTGTACATGGCCTGGTCGGTCACCATCATTTGGGGACTGGCATGAGTCGTTTGCGACGGATGGAGTTCGACGGCCTCATCGTCGGCGGCGGCGGCGCTGGGATGCGGGCGAGCCTGCAACTGGCGCAGTCGGGCCTTAGAACCGCCGTGCTCTCCAAGGTGTTCCCGACGCGCTCGCACACCGTCTCCGCGCAAGGGGGCATCACCTGCGCCATCGGCAGCGACGACCCGGACGACGATTGGCGCTGGCACATGTACGACACCGTCAAGGGGTCGGACTACATCGGCGATCAGGACGCCATCGAGTACATGTGCAGCGTTGGCCCGCAGGCGGTGTTCGAGCTCGAACACATGGGGCTGCCGTTCTCGCGTACCGAGACCGGACGCATCTACCAGCGTCCGTTCGGCGGTCAGTCCAAGGATTTCGGCAAAGGCGGCCAGGCGTCGCGCACATGCGCTGCCGAAGATCGCACCGGCCATGCCCTGCTGCACACGCTCTATCAGAACAACCTGCGAGTCGGCACCACGTTCCTGTCGGAATGGTTCGCGGTGGACCTCGTCACCAACGCCGATGGCGCGGTGGTTGGCGTGGTGGCCATCGAGATCGAGTCCGGCGAGGTGGTGTTCATCCAGTCGCGGGCAACGATCCTCGCCACCGGCGGTGCCGGTCGCATCTACGCCAGCACCACCAACGCCCTGATGAACACCGGCGACGGCGTCGGCATGGCCTTGCGTGTCGGCGTGCCGGTGCAGGACATCGAGATGTGGCAGTTCCATCCCACCGGAATCCACGGCGCCGGCGTGCTGGTGACCGAGGGATGCCGGGGCGAGGGTGGCTATCTCATCAACGCGGATGGCGAGCGGTTCATGGAACGCTATGCGCCGACTGCGAAGGACCTTGCGGGGCGCGACGTGGTGGCCCGCTCCATGATTCTTGAACTGCTCGACGGCCGAGGCGCGGGGCCGGACAAGGATCATGTGCTCCTCAAGCTCGATCACTTGGGCGCCGACGTGCTGAACGCCCGCCTGCCGGGCATCCTCGAACTCTCGCGCACCTTCGCCCATGTGGACCCGATCACCGAACCCATCCCGGTCGTGCCCACCTGCCACTACATGATGGGCGGCATCGCCACCAACGTCGACGGTCAGGCACTTACCCAGGATGCAAACGGGCAGGATGTGGCCATGGAGGGCCTCTACGCCGTCGGCGAGGTGGCCTGCGTTTCGGTACACGGCGCCAATCGCCTCGGCGGCAATTCGCTCCTGGACCTCGTGGTCTTTGGCCGTGCCACCGGCATCCACATCGAGGAGGTGATGCGGCAAGGCGTGTCCTACCGCGAAGCCAGCGAAGACGACCTTGATCGCGCCACCGCGCGGCTCAGCCGTTGGGACCAATCATCCACCGGCGAAGGCGTTGCCGAACTCAAGCGCGAACTGCAGAACACCATGCAGGTGAACTTCGGCGTCTTCCGCACCGAGGAACACATGCTGGCCGGCATCGAGACCCTCAAGGAGTTGCGCCAGCGCATCGGTGCCGCCCACCTGCCCGACAAGAGCCGCGCCTTCAACACCGCCCGGCTCGAGGCGCTCGAACTCGACAACCTGCTGGAAGTGGCCGAAGCCACTGCCATCGTTGCGGAAGGACGGCGCGAGAGCCGCGGCGCCCATGCCCGCGACGACTACCAGGAGCGGGACGACGAGAACTGGCTGTGCCACTCGCTGTACTTCCCGAAGGATGGCCGGGTGGCCAAGCGCGGCGTGAATTTCGCGCCGAAGACGATGGAGGCGTTCCAGCCGATGGAGCGGAGCTACTGAACATGAAAGTCAGCATCTATCGCTTTGACCCGGACGCGGACGAGAAGGCGCGCATGCAGGACGTGGAAGTCGAGCTGCCGGAGGGCCGCGACCTGATGGTGCTCGACGTGCTCGAACTCGCCAAGAGCCGCGACCCCTCCATCGCCTACCGCCGCTCCTGTCGCGAGGGCGTGTGCGGCTCCGACGGCATGAACATCAACGGCAAGAACGGCCTCGCCTGCATCACTCCCGTCTCGGAGGCGGCGCGGGGGGGCAAGCTGGTGCTGCGGCCACTGCCGGGCTTGCCGGTGATCCGCGATCTGGTGGTGGATATGAGCGCCTTCTTCCGCCAATACGAACGGGTCAAGCCCTATCTCATTAACGACGCACCGCCACCGGCCGAGGAACGGCTGCAATCGCCGGAAGACCGCGCCAAGCTCGATGGCCTCTACGAGTGCATTCTCTGTGCCTGCTGCTCCACCTCCTGCCCGTCGTTCTGGTGGAACCCCGACAAGTTCGTCGGGCCGGCGGGACTGCTCCAGGCTTACCGCTTCCTTGCCGACAGCCGCGACACCGCCACCACCGAACGCCTCGCCGAGCTCGAAGACCCGTTCAGCGTGTTCCGCTGCCGGGGCATCATGAACTGCGTCAACGCCTGCCCGAGGGGCCTCAACCCCACCCGCGCCATCGGCAAGATTCGCTCCATGCTCCTGACCGAGGCCACCTGAGTTCCGAATCGCCGCCGTCAGGCAAGGAGGAGAGCAAGATGCCTGAGTCGTTCGTCGAACGGATGCGGCGCAGTTCCCATGTGGCGGGCGGCAACGCGGCCTACGTCGAGATGCTCTACGAGAACTATCTCGACGACCCGAACGGCATCCCCGAAGCCTGGCGGCAGTATTTCGACCGCCTACCGATGGTGGATGGGGTGGTGGGGGACGTGCCCCACAGCACCATCATCCAGCACTTCGAGCGGCTAGGTCGCAACCGCCTGCGGGCGCAGCCGGAACGCGTTGCCACCGAGGTCACTTCCGAGCACGAGCGCAAGCAGATTCGCGTGCTCGAACTCATCATCGCCTATCGTCGCAGGGGCCACCTCCGGGCGTCGCTTGACCCGCTTGGCATGTGGGAGCGCGAGCCGGCGCCAGAGTTGGACCTCACCCACCACCACCTCTCCGAAGCGGACCTCGACACGGTCTTCAGCACCGGTTCCGCGCAGTTCTTCGAGGGCGGGCAGGCGACCCTGCGCGACATCGTGGCGGCGCTGAAGCAAACCTACTGCGGCTCGCTTGGCGTCGAATACATGCACATCACGGATGCCGCGGAGCAGCTTTGGGTGCGGCAGCGGCTGGAGTCCGTTCATGCCGCGCCGGAGTTCTCGCCGGACACCCAGCGCACGGTGCTCGACCGGCTCACCGCCGCCGAGGGGCTCGAGAACTACCTGCACGCCCGCTATCCGGGCACCAAGCGGTTCGGCCTCGAAGGCGGCGAGAGCCTCATCCCCATGCTGCACGAGGCGCTGCAAAGGCTCGGCTCGCACGGCATCGTCGAGACCGTCATCGGTATGGCGCACCGGGGTCGGCTGAACGTGCTGGTGAACATCCTCGGCAAGGACCCGGGCAAGCTGTTCGACGAGTTTGAGGGCGTGATGCCGGACACCGACCGGAGCGGCGATGTCAAGTATCACCAAGGCTTCTCCTCCAACGTCATCACGCCGGGTGGCGAGATGCATGTGGCGCTGAGCTTCAATCCCTCGCACCTCGAAATCGTGGGGCCGGTCGTTGCCGGGTCCGTGCGCGCCCGCCAGGATCGCCGGCGCGACAACGCCGGCTCCTTGGTGGCGCCGATCCTGATCCACGGCGATGCCGCCTTTGCCGGCCAGGGTGTGGTGATGGAGACCTTTCAGATGTCGCAGACCCGCGGCTTCCACATCGGCGGCACCATCCACGTCATCGTCAACAACCAGATCGGCTTCACCACCGACAGGCGCGAGGATGCCCGTTCCACGGACTATTGCTCGGAAGTGGCGAAGATGGTGCGGGCGCCGATCCTGCACGTAAACGGCGACGATCCGGAGGCGGCTCTCTACGCCATGCAACTGGCGGTGGACTACCGGATGCAGTTCTCGAAGGACGTGGTGGTGGACCTCGTCTGCTATCGGCGGCGCGGCCACAACGAGGCCGAAGAGCCGATGAAAACGCAGCCGATGATGTATCAGGCCATTCGCTCGCATCCGACGGTGCGGCGCATCTATGCCGATCGGGTGGTTGCGACGGGTGCCTTCACCGATGCCGAGGTGGATGCCGAGGTGGAGCTGTACCGCTACGCATTCGACACCTCGGACCTCACGGCGCTGTCGCTGGTGGAGGAACCGGACCGGGCGCTGTTCGTGGACTGGACGCCGTATCTCGATGCCGACCGCGAATCCTCCGCCGACACCCGCGTGAGCCTCGAAGCGCTGCGCGACCTCGCCAGCCGCCTCGACCGATTGCCGGAGGGTTTCGTGCTGCACCGCCAAGTGCAGAAGATCGTCGAGGACCGCCGCCGCATGGCCGCCGGCGCCATGCTCGCCAACTGGGGCTTCGCCGAGACGATGGCCTATGCCACGTTGGTGTCGGAAGGCTACGAGGTGCGCCTCGTTGGCCAGGATGTGGGGGTCGGCACCTTCTCCCACCGCCACGCCAGCCTCTACAACCAGAAGGACGGCAAGCGCTACATCCCGCTCGATCATCTGAGCGAAGAGGCCAACTTCGACATTTACGACTCGCTGCTCTCGGAAGAGGCCGTGCTCGCGTTCGAGTACGGCTACTCCACCACCGCTCCCCGCACGCTCACCATTTGGGAGGCGCAGTTCGGCGACTTCGCCAACGGTGCGCAGGTGGTGATCGATCAGTTCATCTCCAGTGGCGAGACCAAGTGGGAGCGGCTCTCGGGGCTCGTCATGCTGCTTCCGCACGGCTACGAGGGGCAGGGGCCGGAGCATTCGTCGGCCCGGCTCGAGCGTTACCTGCAGCTCTGCGCGGAGGACAACATGCAGGTGTGCCTGCCGAGCACCCCGGCGCAGGTCTTCCACATGCTGCGGCGGCAAGTGATGCGGCCCTTGCGCAAGCCGCTCGTGGCACTCACGCCCAAGAGCCTGCTCAGGCACAAACTCGCCACATCGACGCTGGAAGACCTCACCGACGGGCACTTCCACAGCGTTATCGGCGAGATCGACGACCTGGATGCCAAAGCGGTGAAACGAGTGGTGCTGTGCAGCGGCAAGGTCTTCTACGACCTGTTGCAGGAACGCCGCGAGCAGGAACTCGCCCACGTTGCCGTAGTGCGCCTGGAACAGCTCTACCCGTTCCCAGAGCAGGAACTTGGCGATGTCCTGCAACAATGGCCCAACATGCGCGAGGTGGTGTGGTGCCAAGAGGAACCGATGAATCAGGGCGCCTGGTACTCGAGCCAACACCACATGCGCAACGTGCTCGCCGGACTGCCCGGCGGCATCGAACTCGCCTACGCCGGCCGCGAGGCCTTCGCCGCTCCGGCGAGTGGCTACATGGCCCGCCACATCGAACGCCAACAAGCACTGGTGCGGGACGCGCTGACGGGCAATCGGCAGCACGATACTGCGTCGTGATGTGTGGCCATGATTGCTGTGAGAAGGGGAGAAGAGAGTGAGTGCCGTACGGGCAGTGTTGGGGGCCGTGCGACGGATGTGGATCCTCACTGCCGTTTTCTTTGCCTTGGTTGTTGCTACGGCTAGCTTCGCTTGGCAGACGGTTGCGCTTGGCGCGCAGATTGCGGCTGTAACGGCCGCAGCTGCCGCCAAAGCTGTCCAACATCGCAAGGAGCTAGCTAATAGATCCGCCCAGCACCGTAAGGAAATCGCGAAGGTGAAAGCACGAGCGCGACTGCGCCGCGTGGTGGTCGCTGTCCCGCTCGTGGGTATCGTCGCAGTCGGCTACTTTGAGCATCGCGACTACATGGAATGGCAACAAACTAATCCCGATGGAGATTTCGACGCCTACATGACCGAGGTGTCGGAGGCGAGCGCCGAGGTACTCGACGATTTCCTTGAGCAGCTACCGGAGAGCGTTCGACCGGAGCCTGACATAGTCCTTGGGCTCGTTGAAGATGCACTCGCGGCGGCGCGTGATCAGAAGAACGCAACCTGACGAGGCGCGCGATGACAACCGAGATCAAGACACCGACCTTTCCGGAATCCATCGCCGACGGCACGGTTGCGGCATGGCACAAGGCCGTTGGCGAGCCGGTGCGGCGGGACGAAGTGCTGGTGGACATCGAGACCGACAAGGTGGTGATAGAGGTGCCGGCGCCGGCGAATGGCCAGCTCGTGGAAATCCTCAAGCAAGAGGGCGACGTGGTCGTTTCGGAGGAGCCGCTTGCAACCTTCGAGGAGGGCGCCGCGGCGCCCGCTCCAGTGTCTTCATCGTCCGCTCCTGAAGCAGAGGAAGTGGAAGTCGGCATTTCCCCGGCGGCACGCAAGCTCGCGGCGGAGGCGGGCATCGACCCGGCGGCGGTGGACGGCACGGGAAGGGCCGGCCGGGTCACCAAGGAAGACGTGCAGCGCGCCATCGAGCTTGAAGCCGGCGCCGAGGCGGAGGCGGCACCCCCGCCGGCGACAACACTTGCCGACGATCCGGTGAGCGCGGCGGAAGAAGAGGGGCGGGTGGAACGTCGTGTGCCCATGACGCGGCTGCGTGCCACCATCGCCCGTCGACTGGTGGAGGCGCAGCAGACCGCGGCCATGCTCACCACCTTCAACGAGGTGGACATGGCGCCGGTGATGACTATGCGCAGCCGCTACGGCGTGGAGTTTCAGGAGCGCCACAACGGCACCCGGCTCGGGTTCATGGGCTTCTTCGTGCGCGCCGCCGTCGAAGCGCTGAAGCGGTTCCCGTCCGTGAACGCCTCCATCGACGGCAACGACATCGTCTATCACGGCTACTACGACGTCGGCGTAGCCGTGAGCACCGATCGCGGCCTCGTGGTGCCGGTCATCCGCGACGCCGACGCCCTTGCCATGCACCAGATCGAAGACGCCATCACCGAGTACGGCGAGCGCGCCCGTGACGGCCGCCTCGCTATCGCCGACGTGAGCGGCGGCACCTTCACCATCTCCAACGGCGGGGTGTTCGGCTCGCTCCTCTCCACGCCGATCCTGAACCCACCGCAAACCGCCATCCTCGGCATGCACAAGATCGAGGATCGCCCGGTGGTCGTGGACGGCGAAGTCGTGGTCCGCCCGATGATGTACCTGGCCCTCTCTTACGACCACCGCCTGATCGACGGCCGCGAAGCAGTGCGCTTCCTCGTCACCATGAAGGAACTGGTCGAAGACCCGGCGCGGATGCTGCTGGAGCTGTAGTGGCGAACCTCTCGCGCGACGTCTTGTTACGTCCGGCACTCCTCGACGCAGGACGTTTGAATGCGACCTCCAAAGTGTGGTCGTCCGTATAGGAACCGAAGGTGCGCAGACCTGACGGCCATATGGCTTTCCGCTACGCAGCTTCCGTGTGGTGGGCTTCAGGAGTCAGTCAACGCTCGATCTACTCTTGCATCCAGGCTGGAATGTCCCGTGCGCCGTGCAGGACCCGCCAGACATCGACCTCCTCCTCCCTTTCGAGGTAGAAGATCAGATACGGGAATCGGTCTGTCGACAGAAAGCGAAGGCCGGCGATGTCCAGTTCGTGCGCGTAGCGAGGTGAGCCGCTCCCCGGTAGCTCGCCAATGCGGCGTAGGGCGGCCTCGGTTGCATCGACGAAGGCCAGCGCAACCGCCGCTCCTGCCTCCGCCAAGTAGTGTGTGACTGCCTGATCTATGTCGTTGCGCGCCAGATCACGAAGGACAACCCGCTTGCCCGTCACTGCTGGCTGGCGGCGTGGACCCGATTGCGAAGCCCGTCGAAGTAGCTTGGGTCTGCAGTTGCCGACTGCGGCGAGGTCGCGCCTTCCAAAAGGAGACCACGCAGCTGCTGCCGGTCACGATCCCTGCGGATCAGCTCACGCAGGTACTCGTCTGAGCTGCTGTATCCAAGGGATCCGACCTGACTGTCCACGAACTCCTTTAGGGAGTCGGGAAGCGAAATGTTCATCGTGCTCATGGCGCAAAGCGTAGCGTACGTCCGCAAACCCCGGCAAGCCCGCCCGCCAACATCCGTCACCGTTAGCAATTGGTGCAAGCGCCGAAGACCGCCGCTCACCGCCTTCAACGAGGAGGACATGGCGCCGGTGGTGACCATGCCCCGTCGACACGGCGACGCTCTGCCTTACGTCCTAGGCCTCCACAGCCTCCAACCGCTGCAGGACTTCCTTCATCTCAGCGTCGTCAAGGCGCATGGTCGCCGCCGCCACGTTGGCGTGCACTTGGTCTGCCGAGGTCGCCCCGGCGATCACCGACGACACGACCGGGAAGGAGAGCAGCCAGCCGAACGCCAGTTCCAGCAGTGACCGTCCGCGCTCTTCGGCGAAGGTCGCCAGCGCCTCCGCCCGGTCGAAGTTGCGTGCGCTCAAGGCGCCGGCTGCGCGGGGGGCGCCGAGCCGCGTGCCTTCGGGCGCCGGTTCACCCCGCCGGTACTTGCCGGTGAGCAAGCCGCTCGCCAGCGGAAAGTACGGCAGCATGCCGAGCCCAAAATGCTCGCAAGCCGGGATCACTTCGCGCAGCACGTCGCGTTCGAGCAGGCTCATCAGGTTCTGTGCGGAGACGAAGGGGTTCAGGCGATCCCGCGCCGCGGTCCAATGCGCATCCGCGATCTGCCAGCTGGCGAAGTTCGAGCAGCCAACGTAGCGCACTTTGCCGTCGCGAACGCAGTCGTCCAGGGCCCGCAGCGTCTCGTCGATCGGCGTATGCGGATCGGGAAAGTGAATCTGGTAGAGGTCGACATAGTCGGTGCCGAGGCGGCTGAGGCTCGCCTCCAGTGCACTGACGATGTAGCGTCGCGATGCGCCCTTCCGGTGCGGACCCTCGCCCATGGCGAAGCCGAACTTCGTTGCGAGGATCACATCGTGGCGGCGTCCGCCCAGCGCCCGGCCGAGGAACTCCTCCGACAGCGAACCGCCGTACATGTCGGCGGTGTCGAAAAGGTCGATCCCGGCATCGAGCGCCGCATGCACCACTGCCCGGGTGCCAGCTTCGTCGATCCTGCCGCCGAAGTTGTTGCAGCCCAAACCCACCTCGGACACGAACAGTCCGCTGTTGCCTAGTCTTCGATGTTCCATGTCCCGCCCAAGACGTCCACTCAGCAGACAAGCTTACGACACGAATCATGGCGGCCGTTGCTTTAGCTCCGCTGAGGAGACTGCGCATGCTTGCCATGGCGTGAAGCGGCTGCCAACGCACGGTGCCGATTGGAGGGATCGCTGGGATTATGGCGGACGTTCTTTACTATTTGACAGAGGTAAAGACCGGGGAATACGCTCGCTTGAACCTCTCATGGCAGTGGAGTTCCCATGCCTCGGGTCAGTGCGAAACGTCAGATCACATTGCCGGTGGACCAGTGTCGGGAGGTGGGGATCGGCCCCGGCGATCTGTTCCGCAGCTTCGTCGCCGACGGTCGCATCACCATCATGCCGCTCGTACCCGGTGCGGCCAAAGGGTGCCTTAGGCATCTCCAAGGGGACCCGTCGCTCAGCGATGACGACTCGTTGCGGAGCGCGCTGCCAGAGTCGGTGCGTTGATCGCTGTCGACACCGACGTTCTGCTGCGCTACCTCCTCCACGACGATGCCGAGCAAGCGTCGCTCGTAGATCGCCTCTTCGATGGTGTCGAGGACGTGTTGATCACGGATGTGGTGCTGGCGGAGACGGTTTGGACGTTGACGGGCGGCAAGTACGGCTTGTCAGCGCAGGGTCTGATTGGCGTTGTCGAGCGTCTCTTCAGCGAGCCCAAGGTCCGTTTCGAGGACGATCAGGTTGTTTGGCGGGCCTTGCAGGCATACCGAGCGACGGTTGGAGATGGCGGCTCCGAGGTGATGGGCTTTGCAGACGCATTGGTGGTTGGCAAGGCGCAGTCGGTTGCTACGGTGGCGGGAGACACGCTAAGTGGCGTGTACACCTTCGACAAGGCGATGCAGCACTTGTCGGGCGTCGCTTCGCCGTGACGAACGTCGGCCCCGCGCTGATATAGAATCGCGCCCGATTGCTGCGGAGCTGGACCCCTTTGAGCACGGACAGATACGATCTCGTTGTCATAGGTGCGGGTCCGGCTGGCTACGCCGCTGCCATTCGAGGTGCGCAGCTTGGCATGAGCGTTGCCTGCATCGACAAGGCGCTCGGTGCGGACGGCAAGCCAACCCTCGGCGGCACCTGCCTGAACTGGGGTTGCATCCCCTCCAAGGCGCTGCTCGACGCCTCCCACAAGTTCGTCGAAGCCCGCGAGTCGCTGGCCGACTTGGGTGTGGTTGCGAGCGGCGTTGCGATCGACGTGCCGCGCATGATGGCGCGCAAGGATGCGGTGGTGGCGCAGCTCACCGGCGGCATTGGCACGCTGTTTCAGGGCAATGGGGTGACCCATCTTGCCGGGCGTGGCCGGCTTTTGAGCGGCGCCCGCGTGGAGTTCGAGCCGCACGAAGGCGAGACGCGCACGCTCGATGCCGGCAGCGTCGTGCTCGCCCCCGGCTCGGTGCCGGTGGAGATTGCCCCTGCACCGCTCGACGGCGACCGCATCGTCGATTCCACCGGCGCGCTGGCCTTTGATGCCGCACCGGAGCGGCTCGGCGTGATCGGCGCGGGCGCGATCGGGCTCGAGCTCGGCAGCGTCTGGGGCCGTCTTGGTTCAGAAGTGGTGATTCTCGAGGCCCTCGAGGACTTCCTGCCCACTGCCGACTCCCGCATCGCGCGCGACGGCTTGCGCGAGTTCAGTCGGCAGGGGCTCGACATCCGTCTCGGCACCCGCGTCACCGGCGCCGAGGTGCAGGGCGAAGCGGTGGTGGTGTCTTACCAGGACGCCTCTGGTGGCGAGCATTCGCTGGAAGTAGATCGACTGATCGTCGCCGTGGGCCGTCGTCCGTACACCGAAGGGCTTCTCGCACCCGACAGCGGCGTCAATCTCGACGAACGCGGCTTCCTCTTTGTCAACGACCTTTGCGTCACCGATGCGCCCAACGTCTATGCCGTGGGCGACGTGGTGCGCGGGCCCATGCTGGCGCACAAGGGAGCGGAAGAGGGAGTCATGGCGGCGGAGCGCATCGCCGGCCACAAGCCGGTGGTGAATTACGACACCGTTCCCTCCGTCATCTACACCCATCCTGAAATCGCCTGGGTGGGCAAGACCGAAGACGAGGTAAAGGCCGCCGGCGACGACTATCGGGTGGGCACTTTCCCGTTCGCCGCCAGCGGCCGGGCACTTGCCGCCAATGACGCCAAGGGGCTTGTCAAGCTGGTGGCGGATGCAGAGACCGACCGCATCCTCGGCGTTCACGTGCTCGGCCCGCAGGCGAGCGAGATCATCGCCCAGGCGGTCATCGCCATGGAGTTCGATGCCAGCGCCGAGGACATTGGCCTGACCATGTTCGCTCACCCCACCCTTTCCGAGGCACTGCACGAGGCCGCCTTGGGCGTCGGCGGACACGCCATCCACATGATCAATCGGAAACGCTAGACAACGATGAATCTGCACGAGTACCAGTCCAAGGATTTGTTCCGCAGCTATGGCCTGCCGGTGTCTCGGGGCATCGCCGTGGACACCGCGGACGAAGCCGTCGCGGCGGCCGCCGAGCTTGGCGGCGACAAGTGGGTTTGCAAGGTGCAGGTTCATGCCGGAGGGCGCGGCAAGGCAGGAGGCGTTCGCCTCGCAAGCAGTGCCGACGAAGTGCGCGCCTTTGCCGACGAGTGGGTCGGCGGCCGCCTCGTCACCGTGCAGACCGGTGCGGAGGGCCAACCGGTGAGCCGCATCTTCGTCGAGGAAGCGGCAGACATCGACCGCGAGCTCTATCTCGGCATGGTGGTGGACCGAGGCAGTCGCCGAGTGGTGACGATGGCTTCCACCGAAGGCGGTGTGGAGATCGAGCAAGTAGCCGCCGAAACGCCCGAGAAGATCCTGCGCGCCGCGATCGACCCCACTGTGGGCGCGCAAGCTTGGCAGGGTCGGGCCATGGCGTTCGACCTCGGCCTCAGCGGGCGCCAGGTGAATCAGTTCGCCAATATCTTCGTGCGGCTGTCGCGCCTTTTCCACGAGTGCGACTGCTCGCTGGTGGAGGTGAACCCGCTGGTGGTCACCAAGGCAGGGGACGTGCACTGCCTCGACGCCAAGATCAACATCGACAACAACGCCCTCTTTCGGCAGGGCGACATCGCGGCGCTCCGGGATCCTTCCCAGGAGGACGAGCGCGAGGCGCAGGCCGACGAGTTCGGCCTCAACTACGTGGCGCTCGACGGCGACATCGGCTGCATGGTGAACGGCGCCGGTCTGGCGATGGGCACCATGGACCTCGTCAAGCTCCACGGCGGTGCACCGGCCAACTTCCTCGACGTGGGCGGTGGTGCCACCGAGGAAGCGGTGGCCGAGGCGTTCAAGATCATCCTCTCGGACGACAATGTGAAGGCGGTGCTCATCAACATCTTCGGTGGCATCGTCTCGTGCAAGGTCATTGCCGAAGGCATCGTCGCGGCGGTGAAGCAGGTGGGGGTCGAAGTTCCGGTGGTGGTGCGCTTCGAGGGCAACAGCTCCACTGCAGGGCTCGCCGTGCTGGAAGAAAGCGGCCTCGCCATCGCCGCCGCCTCCTCGCTGGAGGATGCCGCCACCCGCGCCATCCGGGCGGCGGGAGGCAGCCGATGAGCATTCTCGTAGACCGCGATACGCGAGTAATCTGCCAAGGCTTCACCGGCTCGCAGGGGACGCTGCACAGCGAACAGGCCATCGCCTACGGCACGCAGCTCGTCGGTGGCGTCACGCCCGCCAAGGGCGGCACCACCCACCTCGATCGCCCGGTGTTTGACACCGTGGCCGAGGCCGTGGAGCAGACCGGCGCCACGGCGACCGTCATTTACGTTCCCGCACGCTTCTGCAAGGACTCGATCCTGGAGGCGATGGACGCCGGCCTCGAGCTCATCGTCTGCATCACCGAGGGCATCCCCACCCTCGACATGCTCGTCATCAAGGAACGCCTCGACGCCACCGGCGGCCGCCTGATCGGCCCCAACTGCCCGGGCGTCATCACCCCAGGGGAATGCAAGATCGGCATCATGCCCGGCGACATCCACCTTCCGGGCAAAGTGGGGGTGGTGTCTCGCTCCGGCACCCTGACGTACGAAGCGGTCAAGCAAACGACCGACAAGGGCTACGGCCAGTCAAGCTGCGTCGGCATCGGCGGCGACCCCATCCCCGGCACCCACTTCAACGACATCCTGGGCCTTTTCCAGGACGACCCGGCCACCGAAGCCATCGTCATGGTCGGCGAAATCGGCGGTACCGCCGAAGAGGAAGCGGCCGAGTTCATCGCCGCCAACGTCACCAAACCCGTAGTCGGCTACATCGCCGGCGTCACCGCTCCCCCAGGCAAGCGCATGGGCCACGCCGGTGCCATCATCGCCGGCGGTAAGGGCACCGCAGACGAGAAGTTTGCCGCCCTCAGCCAAGCCGGAGTCAGCACGGTCAAGAGCCTCGCCGACATCGGCGATGCCTTGGCAGAAAGCACGGGCTGGGGTTGATCGCACCTGGGCCCACGCCCTAGATGTTGATGGTTGTGGCCGCAGTGCCTGCGCGGCGATGGAACGGGTACCCCGAACCCACGCGTTTGCCTGGCGGAGTTCGACATGGTGCGCCCTATACTGCATGTCCATGCTGATTGTTGATGACGGCCGGCCGGCGACGTCGGTGGAGGTGGTGGCTGCGGGGGACCTCGCCGAGTGGCGTGGCCGGGCTCGTGCGGTGGAGCAGGCGTGGCTGGACCGGTTCGGCTTTGCCGCCAGCGCCAATGCGTTTGTTTTTCTGCCGGGCGACACTGGTGCGCCGGATCGGGTTCTTGCTGGATTGGGTGAGCGGGAGAGCATCGCCAGCCTCGGCCATCTCGCGATGCGGTTGCCGGCGGGCGATTACCGCCTCGAAGGCGCAGCGGAGCACGCAACGCTAGCGCTCGGCTGGGGTCTCGGTGGTTATCAGTTCACGGAATACCGCAATCCCACGCGGGCGCCGGCGACGCTGCTGATTCCGGCGGAAAGCGCTGCCGTGCTCGACGAGCTCGAGGCGGTGAACCTCTGTCGCGACCTCGTCAACACACCCACTTCGGACATGCTGCCGCATCACATGGAGGATGCGGCTCGTCGCCTCGCAGAGCGGCACGAGGCGCACATCGACGTGACGGTGGGCGACGAGTTGCTGCGGCGAGGCTTCAACACCATCCACACGGTGGGCCGCGCCAGCGCCTCGCCGCCTCGACTCATCGACATTCGTTGGGGCGATGCCGAGCACCCGAAGGTGACGCTGGTGGGGAAGGGGGTCTGCTTCGACAGCGGCGGCCTCGACATCAAGAGTGCATCGGGCATGCGCCTGATGAAAAAGGACATGGGCGGTGCCGCGCACGTGCTCGGGCTTGCCCATCTCGTCATGCAGCGGCGGCTGCCGGTGTCGCTGCGGGTGCTGGTTCCGGCGGTGGAGAATGCCATCGCCGGCAATGCGTTCCGGCCTGGCGACGTGATCCGCACCTACGCCGGCACCACGGTGGAGATCGACAACACCGATGCGGAGGGGCGGCTGATCCTCTGCGACGCGCTGACCCTTGCGGCCGAGGACGAACCAGAGGCGCTCATCGACTTCGCCACGTTGACGGGGGCGGCGCGCTCGGCCTTAGGACCGGAACTTCCGGCGATGTTCAGCAACGACGACGACATGGCGAACGGCATCGCCGCGGCCGGTGCTTCCTCTGAGGATCCGGTGTGGCGCATGCCGTTGCACGCGGACTACCTCGCCATGCTCGACAGCACGGTGGCCGACATCGCCAACGCCGGCTCGTCGCCCTACGCCGGCGCAATCACCGCCGCGCTCTATCTCCAGCGTTTCGTCGGCAACGCGCCGTGGACCCACTTCGACATCATGGCCTGGAACACGCGACGGCGGCCGGCGCATCCGATCGGCGGCGAGGCGATGGGCCTCAGAGCGGTGTTCGGTTGGCTTGCAGGTCGCTTCGGCAGGTGAACTTGCCCCGAGGCAGGGCTGCCTTCCCTCGGCCGGGTCGTTGTTTCTTGGGGCGGCGCGTTGCGGGTGTATGATCCGCGCCGCCATGTTGGTCCGTCCCGCCATTCGCTGTAGCTGTTGACGATGCGGTCGCGTCGGGCTTCCTAGGTGCCCGGCGCGCGAGTCTCGAAGGGGCGTGTCGCCTACCAGCGGCGCGCGTCGATAGCTACGAGAGCCTTTGCCGAACATGGACATTCACCTGCACAACACCCGCACCGGCCGTCGCGAACGGTTCGAACCCGGGGACCCGGATCGAGTAACGGTCTATCTCTGCGGCCCCACCGTCTACAACCTCGTCCACATCGGCAATGCCGTGCCGGCGGTTTGCTTCGATGTGCTGGTGCGGCTGTTGCGATTGAAGTACGGCGGCGTCCGCTTCGTTCGCAACATCACGGACGTGGACGACAAGATCAACGCGGCCGCGCTTGCCTCGGGCGAATCCATTGCCGAACTTGCGGATCGGTTTGCAGACGCCTATCGGGAGGACGTGCGGGCGCTGGGCGTGCTGGATCCGGACGTAGAACCTCGCGCCACCGAACACATCGGCGAGATCGTGGCGATGATTCGGGAGTTGATCGATGCCGGCCACGCCTACGAGGCAAGTGGCCATGTGTTGTTCCACGTCCCTTCCGATCCAAACTACGGTTCGCTTTCGCACCGGAGTCTCGAGGACATGATCGACGGTGCCCGCGTGGAAGTGGCGCCGTACAAGCGCGACCCCAAGGACTTCGTGCTGTGGAAGCCCTCCACGCCGGAACTGCCTGGCTGGGAGAGCCCTTGGGGGCGCGGGCGACCAGGCTGGCACATCGAATGCTCGGCGATGATCCGCCAGCATCTCGGGCGCACCATCGACATCCACGCGGGCGGCACCGACCTCACCTTCCCCCACCACGAGAACGAGCAGGCGCAAAGCACGTGTGCCCACGGCGCGGAGTTCGTGCGCTATTGGCTGCACAACGGCATGCTGAGCTTCGGCGGCACCAAGATGTCCAAGAGCCTCGGCAACGTCGTCACCATCCGCGCCCTGCTTGGGAAGCATCCGGGCGAAGTGCTGCGCTATGCGCTGCTGCTTGGCCACTATCGGCAGACCTTGCAGTGGGAGGATCGATTGCTGGTGCAGGCGCGTGCCAGCCTCGACACACTTTATGGCGCCTTGCGCGATGGCGACGAGGGGCAAAACGCCGATTTGACCTCGCACGACTTTGCCGATGCCGCACTGGATGAAATGCCGGAAACGGTCGCGCAGGCCCTCTGCGACGACTTGAACACGCCGCGCGCCTTGGCGGCCATGCACGCGCTGGCCGCGGACGTGCATCGCGCGGGTTCTGCCGACGAAGCCCGCACGCTGCGGCGCCAGCTCCTAGCCGGTGGCTGGATGCTGGGGCTTCTCACCACGCCAGCGCGGGAGTATTTTCGCGCCGGTGCCGGCGTGGACGAGGCGGAGATCGAACGGCGCATCCAGGAACGACGGCAAGCGCGTACCGACCGCGACTTCGCCCGCGCGGATGCAATTCGCGATGAACTCGCGGCGCAAGGCATTGAATTGGAAGACACCAGGGACGGCACGCGGTGGCGAGCGGCGGCCAGCACACAATCAAGTGGGAGTGACTCGGATTGAAAGGTAAGGGAATCCTCGTGGCGGCGCTGCTCGCGATGCCACACGGCTTGGCGGCAACCGCTGAAACGACGGACGATGCAGAGACAGAGCCGCCCGTCACAACCGAACGGGTGAGCGTAACGGCGAGCCGCATCGGTGTGGTGGATCAGCGCATCGTGGCCATTGAGGAAAGCGCCATTCGAGCGGCAGCAACGCACCACGGCACAGACCTTCTGCGGGAAATGCCGGGCCTTGCGGTGTCGCCTAGCGGTGGGAGGGGCTCGCTCACGCAGGTGCGGCTGCGGGGCGCCGAAGCGAATCATCTGCTCGTCACGGTTGACGGTTTCCCGGTGAACGATCCGGGCATTGGCTCGGCCTTCGACTTCGGCACGCTGGACCTGGCTGGGGTCTCTCGGGTAGAGCTGGTGTCCGGGCCGCAGAGCACGGTCTGGGGCAGCGACGCCACCGCTGGTGTTCTCAACCTCGACACGCTGCCGGATCGCAGCGAGCGCCGGGTGTCGCTGGGCTATGGCGGCGCGGCGACGCTGGATGCCGACATCGACCTTGCCCATGTGGGCGAACGGGTGCGGGCGCGGTTGGCGGCAGGGCATGTGGAGAGCGACGGCGACAACGTATCGAGGCTCGGCGGTGAGACCGACGGCTTTCGCAACGACACCATCCACGGGGTCGCGACGGCGGTTGCGGGGCGATGGCACCACAAGGTGCTGGCACGACACACCGGTGCGGACGTGCAGTTCGATCCAGCGCCCTTCCCGGACTATGTGCCGGTGGACGGGGACCGCGAGACGTCCACGAATTCCGTTCTGGTCGGCTGGGAGACGCGCTGGCAAGGCAAGGGCCACATCTCGCCGAGCTTGTCGATGTTCCACAGCGAGAGCGACGTGGACCATGTCGCCGACGGTGCGTTCACCAACGCGACGCAAGGTGCCCGTCAGGGTGCCGCGATCTCGTCGGTGCTGCGGCTGGCATCTGGACATCGGGCCAGTGCGGCGCTGGAGGTGGAGCGGGAGAAGTTCCGGCAGATCGGCGAAGCCTCGGCGTTCGGGGATCCAAACCAGAGCCGCACGTTCACCGCATGGAGCGTTGCCGGCGAGTACCAAGCCGACTTGGGTGCCGGTGCTATCACCGCCTCCGCACGGCACGACACCAACGGCGAGTTCGATGACGCCACGACGTTGCGCGTCGGCGCCACCACCCCGGCTTTCGGCGGCCGTCTCTTCGCCAATGTCGCGGAGGGAATCAAGAACCCCACCTTCATCGAACGCTTTGGGTACTTTCCCGGCACGTTCATCGGCAATCCCAACCTGACGCCTGAGCGATCGACCGCGCTGGAGATGGGCATGGAGTACGGCTGGAGGGCGCTGCGGGTCAACGCGCTTGCATTCCACGCCGTGCTCGAAGACGAGATCGACGGCTTTGCCTTTGCGCCGGATGTCGGTGGCTTCACCGCCCGCAACATCGATGGCGAGAGTCGGCGCACCGGTGCCGAGTTGACCGCCGGTGCCGATTTCGGAGCGATGCGTGTGCGCGGCAACGTCGCCTGGGTGGACGCCACCGAAGAGGGTGATCGGGAAATCCGGCGGCCTCGGCTCTTGGCGAGCGTTGCGCTGGATGCGAGGCTGGGCGGGGGATTGACGTCGCATCTGTCCATCCTGCACAACGGCGCGCAGCTCGACCGCGACTTCTCTACCTGGCCCGCAACCACCGTGCGACTCGGTTCGTTCCGCCTGGTTCGGGCGAGTCTTGCCTGGGCCATCAACCCGCGCTGGACGACGCGCCTGACGGTGGACAACTTGACGGACGCAGACTACGCCACGGTGTATGGCTACAGGAGCCCCGGGCGCACCGCGCTGCTGCGGATCGAGTTCTCGGGCTGAGGCGGAACTGATGGTGCGATAGTTCCCGCAGGAGGGTGCGAGTGGATAGCAAGCGACTTACGACGTTCGTGGACGAGGTGTGGGATGACAGCATCGTCCCCGCGCTCTGCGACTACATCGAAGTGCCGTGCAAGTCGCCGCATTTCGATCCCGACTGGGAGCGGCATGGGTATCTCAGCGAGGCCGCCGAGCAGCTAGAGCGCTGGGCCGCGGCATCCGGCGCGCGTGGGCTCACGCATCGAATCGTCACGCTGCCCGGACGCACGCCGCTCCTTCTCTGCATCGTGGAAGGCACGGGCGCCGGCAACGCGCTGCTTTACGGCCACTACGACAAGCAACCCGAGTTCAGCGGCTGGCGTGAGGGGCTCTCGCCGTGGAAACCGGTGATCCGGGACGGCCGGCTCTATGGTCGCGGTGGGGCGGACGATGGCTATGCCCTGTTCGGCTCGCTCACCGCCATCGCGGCATTGCAGTCGCAGGGAATCCCCCACCCGCGTTGCGTGGTGTTCATCGAAGGCTGCGAGGAGAGTGGCAGCTTCGATCTGCCACCCTACATGGACGCGCTCGCCGAGGAGATCGGCACGCCTGACTTGGTGGTGTGCCTCGATGCGGAATGCGGCAACTACGATCAGCTCTGGCTCACCAACTCGCTGCGGGGGATGCTGATCGGCACCCTCACGGTGCAGGTGCTGGAGGAGGGCGTGCATTCCGGCGTTGCCGGTGGTGTCGTGCCTTCGAGTTTCCGCCTGCTGCGGCAGGTGCTCGAACGAGTGGAGAACTCGGTCACAGGAGCCCTGCACGAGGCGCTGAGCGCGCCGATTCCCGATGCCATGCGGGCGCAGGCCGAGCAGGTGGCCGAGGTGCTGGGCGAACTGACCGTGGGGCGGTTTCCATGGGCGGGAGCCACCAACGCTGGCCCATCGAGCCATGCGGAGTTGATTCTTGCCAACGCATGGCGGCCGAGTCTGGGCGTGGTGGGGCTCGACGGCGCCCCAGCAACCAAGGACGCCGGCAACACGCTGCGCCCGCTGACTGCCGCCAAGCTCGCCTTCCGCCTGCCACCGACGTTGGATGCCGAGGCCGCTGCGAACGCCGTCAAGGGCGCGCTGGAAGACGATCCGCCGCATGATGCCGAAGTGTCGTTTGAGGTGCAGGATGCCGCCGGCGGGTGGGCCGCACCCCCGGCGGCTGCCTGGCTCACGAAGGCTCTCGACGCTGCCTCCGGGGCCCACTTCGGCGCGCCGCTCATGGCCATGGGCACCGGCGGCACGATTCCGTTCATGAAGATGCTGGGCGACCGCTTTGCCGGCGTTCAGTTCGCCGTCACGGGCGTCCTCGGGCCGAACTCCAACGCACACGGCCCCAATGAATTCCTCGACATCCCGACCGGCAAGCGGGTAACCGCCTGCATCTCGCACGCCCTCGCCTCGCTCGCCGAGAATTGAGCGCGCTAGGAGATGCGCCGTAGAACGCAGTTCGTGGGGGAGGGGTTGTCCCGTCCCCTGCCGAATCTGTCGATGCGTTCAATGCGGACGGGGACAAGCCCCACCCCTACGGGCCCGTGCCGAATCCACCGATGCGTTTCAACGCGGGCGCGGGCCTCGGAGGGAGGGCATCTCGCCCTCCCAACGCGCCGACAGGCGCGTAGTCCGGGGACGGTTGTTGCGCTTCAACGCGGGCGGAGACAAGCCCCACCCCGACGGTCGTGCCGTCGGTCTGACAGTCGGCTATTGGAGCAGCGCTTCGCGGTCTTCGCGGCGGTTGCCGAAGCGGGTGATGAGGAAATCCATCTGATCGACCAGGATGCGCCCGCTATTGGTGAGGGCCAGGTACTCGGCCAGGTTCGGCGCGTACGGCAGTGCGAGCAGTTCCATGTCGCATTCGTGCGGCAGGCGGCTGCCCTTGTGGTGGTTGCAGCGCCGACAAGAGGCCACGACATTGTCCCAGCGGTCCTTGCCGCCGCGGGATTTGGGCACCACATGGTCGCGGGTGAGCTGGGGCGTCCGGAACACGCCGCCGCAGTAGAGGCACAGATTGCGGTCGCGAGCGAACAGCGCCGCGTTGGTTAGCGGCGGCGCCGAACGATCCGGTTCCACCAGCCGACCGCCGCAAGCAACGATGCTGTGGATGTCGATGGTGGTCTGGCTGCCGTCTTCGCGGCAGTGCCCGCCGCGCAGGTGCAGGATGGACTCGCCCAGCGTCCAGATGACGAGGTCGCGCGCATAGAGACACACCGCATCCTGCCAGGACACCCACTCGACGGGCTGCCCGGCCACGTTCAGCCGCAGGATGCGCGGCACTCGGTCGAACTGTTCAAGCGTTTGCAGCATTTTCGATGCTTCAGCCGAAGTTCGTGCGACTCCTGCCCTCGCGGGCGGCGCCGATAGTACGACGAATCGTGTCGTGGTGGGGGATTTTGTGTTACGCGGCCCTGGGGCCGCGTCCCTACCAGTTCTCTACCCAAGGGCGCAGAACCACTTCGAACGCCCAGGTCGATCGATGCTGCCGGTGCAGGTGCAGGTAGGTTTCGGCGATGCTGTCCGGATCGGCCATGTTGTCGTCCTTCGACTCGCCCGCCATGCGATGGCGACGCGTGCCGTCGTCTTGGCGCCAGCCGATGGCGGCGTCGATGGGCACGCTGGCGATGTGGATGCCCTGCGGCATGAGTTCGCGCGCCATGCTCTCGGCCAGCCCAGACTTCGCTTGGCAGGCCATCGCGAAGGCGCCGCTCCTGGCGTAGCCCTTCTTGGCGGCGCTGGCGTTGGTGAGAATGATGGTGCCGCGATGCAGGGTTGGGGAACCTGCCGGGTCGTGCGCAAGCATCCGCGCCGCCGCCTGCCGGCTAACGAGGAAGGCGCTGTAGGCGGAGTTCATCAGCACCTGCCGCACGAGTTCCGGGTCCGCTTCGGTGACGCCCTTGCGGAATATGTCCGCCATGCGACCGTCGATGTTGTGGACAACGAGGCGAGGGCTGCCGAGGTCCGCCGCCACCGCATCGAACAACGCATCCACATCGTCTGGGTTCGCTGCGTCGCAGGCATAGCTCGTGACGCCGAGCGACTGTTCGAGTTGCCGGATGGCCGGCTTGTCCGGCGTGCGTGCCGCCACGGCCACCTTCATGCCTTTTGCGGAAAAGAGTCGGGCGCAGCTCGCGCTGATGCCGGGGCCGGCACCGACTATCAGGGCGACCTCCGGGTCCGTTGTTTGCGTTTGTGCCATGTGGTGTGTTCCTTCGAGCGACGGGCGATCATAGCCGGGGCCAGACCCGGAACGTTAGCCGGGGGGTTGTTCGAGGCTGGCGCTTTGTTGGCGGGCGGGGCGCATCCTTCGCCGGCGGACCGTCGCAGCACCGCGTCGACTTGGCGCACCCTCCCGCAAGGTGGTAAGGTTAACGCCCATCTTCGAGTGAGGTGGGTGGCATCACGACGCATTACATTTTCGTGACCGGCGGCGTGGTGTCTTCCCTTGGCAAGGGCATCGTCACCGCCTCGCTCGGTGCCCTTCTCGAAGCCCGGGGCCTCGGGGTCAACATCCTCAAGATGGACCCTTACATCAACGTGGATCCGGGCACCATGAATCCGTCCCAGCACGGCGAAGTCTTCGTCACCGCGGACGGTGCCGAGACGGACCTCGACCTCGGCCACTACGAACGCTTCGTGCGTGGCAGCCGCATGTCGCAGAGCAACAACTTCACCACCGGCAGCGTCTATGCGGAGGTGATCCGCAAGGAGCGGCGCGGCGACTACCTCGGTCGCACAGTGCAGGTGATCCCGCACATCACCGACGAGATCAAGCGTCGCATCTTGGCTTTGGGCGAGGATCACGATGCCGTGATCGTCGAGATAGGCGGCACCGTGGGAGACATCGAGTCGCAGCCGTTTCTGGAGGCGGCACGCCAGCTCCGCCTCGAAGTCGGCGCCCGCAATGCCCTGTTTATCCACCTGACGCTAGTGCCCTGGCTGCCTACGGCTGGCGAGCTCAAGACCAAGCCCACCCAGCATTCGGTGAAGGAATTGCGCTCCATCGGTTTGCAGCCGGACATCCTCGTCTGCCGCTCCACCGAGCCGTTGCCGCGCGATGCCTGCGCCAAGATTGCACTGTTCACGAATGTGGAAGAACGAGCCGTCGTGCCGCTCGAGGACGTCGAGTGCATCTACGAGATCCCGCTGCTGCTGAATCGCCAGGGGCTCGACAGGATCGTCGTCGAGCACTTTGGTCGAAGCTGCGCCAGCGCAGACCTAGGTGAGTGGGAACGGGTGGTGGATCACCTCACCAATCCGCTGCGCAAGACCGCCATCGCCCTGGTGGGCAAGTATCTCGACGTCCCGGACGCCTACAAGTCGCTGGCAGAAGCCATTGCCCACGCCGGCATCCAGACTCGCACCGAAGTGGACGTGCGCTACGTGGATGCGGAGGACATCGAGCGGGGCGACGATTCGGCCCTCGCCGACGTACACGCCATCCTCGTGCCCGGCGGCTTCGGCGAACGCGGCTTCGAGGGCAAGGTTCGCGCCGCCCGCTACGCCCGCGAGCGCAACCTCCCGTATCTCGGCATTTGCTACGGCCTGCACGCGGCGGTCATCGACTTCGCCCGCAATGTTGCCGGCTATGACAACGCCAACTCTACGGAGATCAACCCCAACACGCGCGATCCAGTGATCGGCCTCGTCTCCGAGTGGCGCGACGAGACCACCGGCGAAATGCACCGACGCGATGGTGACGAGGACCGGGGCGGCACGATGCGGCTCGGCGAGCAGGGCTGCCGTCTGATGGACGGCACGCTGGCGCGGGACCTCTACGCCATGGGCACGGTGTCCGAGCGTCACCGCCATCGATACGAAGTGAATGACCGCTACATTTCGGAGTTCGAATCGCTCGGCCTCAAGGTGGCGGGACGCAGCGAGGAGCAGCTCGTGGAGATGATCGAGTTGCCGGGGCAAGACTGGTTCGTTGCCTGCCAGTTCCACCCGGAGTTCACATCCTCCCCCCGCGACGGCCATCCGCTGTTCCGCGGCTTCATCGAGGCGGCCAACCGTCATGCTGCGGCCATGGTGGCCTCGGCGCAGGCCGCTGCAGACTAGCAACCGTCGGACTGCCAGCCATGGAACTCTGCTCCTTCCGGGTGGGTCTCGATCAGCCATTGTTCCTGATTGCCGGCCCGTGTGTCGTCGAGAGCGAGGCGCTTGCCCTCGAGACGGCGGCGCGGCTCAAGGACATTGCCGCCGCGGTCGACGTGCCGTTCATCTACAAGAGTTCGTTCGACAAGGCCAATCGCTCGTCGCACGAAAGCTATCGCGGCCCGGGCATGGAAGAGGGGCTTCGCATCCTCGACCGCGTGCGCGCCGAGGTGGCGGTGCCGGTGCTCACGGACGTCCACGAGGACACGCCCATCGACGAGGTGGCGAGCGTCGCCGAGGTGCTGCAGACACCGGCGTTCCTGTGCCGGCAGACGAACTTCATCCAGCGTGTGGCGGCGGCGGGGCGGCCCGTCAACATCAAGAAGGGGCAGTTTCTGGCCCCGGCGGACATGCGCCATGTGGCGAACAAGGCAAAGAGTGTCGGCAACGAGCAGATCATGGTGTGCGAGCGAGGCGCGTCGTTTGGCTACAACAACCTCGTCTCGGACATGCGCTCGCTGGCAATCATGCGCGAGACCGGCTGCCCGGTCGTCTTCGATGCCACGCATTCGGTGCAGATGCCCGGAGGTCTTGGCGACAAGTCCGGCGGCCAGCGGGAGATGGTGCCGGTGCTCGCCCGTGCTGCGGTGGCGGTAGGGGTTGCGGGCCTCTTCATGGAAACCCATCCCAATCCCGACGAGGCGCTCTCGGACGGCCCCAACTCCTGGCCCACCGGCCTGATGCAAGACCTGCTCGGTCAGTTGAAGGCCATCGATCACGTGGCCAAGACCCAAGGCTTCGCCGAGGAGAGACTGGCGTGAGGCGCATCGAAGCGGTGCTGGCGCGGGAGGTGATCGACTCCCGAGGCAATCCGACGGTGGAGGCGGAAGTGCATCTCGCCGGGGGCGCGGTGGGCATGGCCATCGCCCCGTCCGGAGCATCGACCGGCGAGCGCGAGGCGTGGGAGAAGCGAGACAACGATGAGCGTCGCTACCTCGGCAAGGGCGTGCGGGAGGCAGTGGCCGGCGTCGCGGGCGAGATCGCATCTGTCCTGGTAGGGCGGAATGCGACGGAACAGGACGCGATCGATCACGCCCTGATCGAACTCGACGGCACCGAGAACAAGGCTCGGCTGGGCGCAAACGCCATTCTCGCGGTATCGCTGGCGGTGGCGAAGGCGGCCGCGGCGGGGTGCGGCTTGCCGCTGTATCGGCATCTAGCGCACCTTTGCGGCAACGAGGGAGTCGCAGCAGGGGAAGCTCCGGTGCGGCTGCCGATGCCGATGATGAACATCCTGAACGGCGGCGCCCACGCCGACAACAACGTCGACATCCAGGAGTTCATGGTACTGCCGGCCGCGGCGCCGAGCTTCGCCGAGGCGCTGCGCTGCGGCGTCGAGGTGTATCACGCGCTCAAGGCGGTGCTGCGTCGCCAAGGGCTCGGTACCGGCGTTGGCGACGAGGGCGGTTTCGCGCCGGACCTTCGTTCGGATGTCGCTGCGCTCGAGTGCTTGTGCGAGGCGGTGAAGGAAGCGGGCTACCGTCTCGGTGAGGACGTGCTGCTCGGCCTCGACAGCGCCGCCAGCGAGCTATGGGACCGAGATGCCTATGCTATGCGCGGGGAGAGACTCTCTTCGGACGCCATGTGCGAGCAACTCGCGACGCTGGTGGCGGACTTCCCCATTGCCAGCATTGAAGATGGCCTGGACGAGAACGACTGGGCCGGTTGGCAGCGGCTCACCGAGCGGCTCGGTTCGGCGGTGCAGCTCGTGGGAGACGACATTTTCGTTACCAACGTGAAGATGCTGGATCGCGGCATTCGCGAGCACGTCGGCAACGCCATCCTCGTCAAGCCGAACCAGATCGGCACGCTCACCGAAACGTTCGCCACGGTGCGGATGGCAACCGAAGCTGGCTATCGCGCCGTCATCTCGCACCGCTCCGGCGAGACCGAGGACACGACGGTGGCCGATCTTGCGGTGGCAACCGGCGCCGGGCAGATCAAGACCGGGGCCGCCTGTCGCTCCGACCGCGTGGCCAAGTACAACCGCCTGCTGCGAATCGAAGCGATGGCCGGCGAACTGGCGGAATATCGCGGCGGAGCGGAGTTGGCAGTGCCGGGGAAGGGGGCGCCCTGATGCGCTTTTTTGCCTGCGCCGGCATCATCGTCCTCGCGCTTCTCCTGTGGCAGTACTGGTTCGGCGAGTCAGGCTGGTTCGCCGTGCGCGACTTCGGCCGCGAGATCGCCCAGGAGGAGCAGCAGACAGCGGCGCTGGCCGAGCGCAACCGCCGGCTTCGCGCCGAGGTTCTGGCACTGAAGGAGGGCCATGCGGCGGTGGAGGCGCGCGCCCGCACCGACCTCGGCATGGTGCGTCGGGGCGAGACCTTCTACCAAGTGGTTGAGGAAGATGGTCGCGAGTCCGAACGGGCTGGGTCCGGCAACCAACTCCTTCGCTGAGGCGCAGGCTGCGTGGCCCCCGGCGTGCCGCCCTGCGGCCACCGGTGTTCTCCGGCAGGTTGCCGCCGATTTCCGCGTGGACGAGGAACTTGGCTTCGAACCGGATGGCAGCGGCGAGCATCTTTACCTGCGTGTGCGTTGCGAGGAGCGAACGACGACGCAGGCGCAGGCCGTTCTGGCACGTTGCTTTGGCGTTGCCGCCATGGACGTGGGGTATGCCGGCATGAAGGACCGCCATGCCGTCACGCGGCAGTGGTTCAGTGTTCGCGCGCCTCGTCTCGACAGTGCGGTGCCCGACGACCCACGCGTCGAGATTGAGGCCCGCGTACGCCATGTTCGCAAGCTGCGTCCCGGCGACCACCGCGGCAACCGCTTTGCGATCGTAGTCAAGGACGTTAGCGGGGATTGGGCCGAGAACCTCGACCGGTTGGTGGAGCGGGGCTTTCCCAACTACTTCGGCGAGCAGCGCTTCGGTCGGTGCGGCACCAACATTCCGCGGGCGCTGGCTTGGGTGCGGGCGGGGCGGCCGCCCTGCCGGCGCTTCGTTCGAGCCCTCCACATCTCGACCTTGCGGGCGCAGATCTTCAACGATGTGCTTGGATTGCGGGTTCAGGACGGCAGTTGGCGCACGCTCCTCGACGGCGACCCAGCGGCGAGCGAAGGTGACGAATGCTCGCCCACGGGACCGCTTTGGGGCCGGGGTCGCTCTCTTGCAGCCGCGACCACCTTGGCATTGGAGCGGACCGTGCTCGCGCGCCACCTTGATGCGACCGAGGCGCTGGAGTTCACCGGCTCGCGCCAGGCTCGGCGCGCCCTTGTGACGGTGCCCGAAGGCCCTGTCTGGGAGCGAGTCGGCGCCAACCTGCACCTCGGCTTCACGTTGCCACCGGGCGCCTACGCGACGCGGCTTTTGGCCGAGGTCTTTGCTCGCCCAGGCGCGAAGCTGTGAACATGCTCGACGTCGACGGCGCCGGCATGACGTCGCAGCGCAATCGAGACCGCCTGGCGGAACGCTTGGCGCAACAGGGCATTGCCGACGGACGCGTGCTCGAGGCGATCCGCACAACGCCGCGTCACCTGTTCGTGGAGTCTGCGCTGGCGGACCGTGCCTACGAGGACATCGCCCTGCCCATAGGCCACGGCCAGACCATCTCGCAACCGTGGGTCGTTGCAGCCATGACCGAGGCCGCCATGGAGGCGGATCCGGCCCGCGTGCTGGAGGTTGGCACCGGCTCCGGCTATCAGGCGGCGGTGCTCGCGCGGCTAGTGCGCCGCGTGTTCACCGTCGAGCGCATAGCGCCCCTGGTGGAACGTGCCCGCCGCCGCCTGCGCGACTTGCGCATCCGCAACGTCCACGTACGCCTCGACGACGGCAACTTGGGCTGGCGCGGGCGGGGGCCGTTCGACACCGTGCTGGTGACCGCCGGTGCAGAAGTGCTGCCGGAACCGCTGCTGGAGCAGGTGGCCAAAGATGGTCGGCTCGTCATCCCGGTGGGCAATGGCGATGTGAAGGATCTTTGTGTGGTTACCCGCAATGGCGACGGTTGGCGTCGTCGTCGCTTGGGCAAGGTGCGCTTTGTGCCGCTCCGCGAAGGGGTGCAGCGGTGAATGTGGGCGCTGCCGGCGTATGTCTGCGCGGGCTGGTGATGGGCATGGCCGAGGCGGCGCCGGGAGTGTCGGGAGGCACCATTGCCCTCGTCACCGGCATCTACGACGAACTGGTGGGTACCATCGCCAAGCTGTCGCCGCCTTCCTTCGGCTTGTTGCGAAACGGCTTGAAGGCGTTCTGGCAGCACCACAACCTGACATTTCTCGTCGCCTTGGGCGCCGGCATGGCCGCGGGACTGCTGGCGATGGCGGAACTCCTCGTCTGGGTGCTCGCGACGCGTCCGGCACTGGCTTGGAGCTTCCTGTTTGGCCTGATGGTGGTCGCGACGGGCGGGGTGGCGCTGCAGTCAAGGCCGCTGTGGCTGCTCGCGCTTGGGGTGCCGGGGCTTCTGCTGGGCCTCCTGATCGCCTCCGGCAGCGGCCTGCCGGAGGTCGGCGGGAGCGCGAGGCTGTGGGCGCTGTTCGGTGGCGGGACACTGGCCGCCACCGCATGGATCGTGCCCGGAGTGTCAGGTGCCTTCGTGCTGGTATTGCTGGGTTTGTATGCACCGGTGTTGGCAGCCGTGCATGAGCGCAACCTTGGCGACCTTGCGGTGTTGGCCGCCGGCATGGCGGTGGGCTTGATGCTCACGTCCCGCCTCCTGACGCGTTTGTTGGCGACCCGGCGCCAAGCGGTTCTCGGCTTCGTCACGGGACTGATGGCGGGCTCATTGCTTCGGCTCTGGCCCTGGCGCAGCGAAGGGACTGTGGTTTTCCCCCCCGCGGAAGCCCAATTGTTGATCGCGACTCTCACCGTGGCGATCTTGGGCGCCGTGGCGGCGCTTGTGCTGTTGGCAGCCGGCAGGAAGGCCGGGCGACCGTGCGCGTAGCGTGGCGCGGCGGCTTGGCCGTAACGGTGGCCGCGGCAGTGGCCGCGCTTGCTGTACCGGCCTGCACGCCGCATTCGCGAGCGCCGGTGGCGGATCGTTCCGCCGCGACACAAGTGTCGGTGCGGCCCAACACCTACACGGTGCGTCGGGGAGACTCCCTCTATGCCATCGCTTGGCGCTACCAGCTTGACTACCGCGACCTTGCCGCCACCAACAACATCCGTGACCCCTACACCATCTATCCGGGCGACGTGCTCAACCTGCGGGTAAAGGAGGGCGCGCGCTTTCGTGCTCCGCCGCCTGGGCCGGTTAAGTCACCGCAGACGACCGCGCGCCACGGCAAGCCAGCGCAAACCGCCGATCGCAGCAAGCCCGCGGCAGCCGCTCGAACGCAACCGAGCAAGCCGTCGCCGAGGGCAGCAGCCCCGGCGACAAGACCAGCCAAGCCGGCGCCTCGCACGCAGGCAGCAGCCACCGTCGCCACGAGAGCCACGGCTTCTGCGCCCAAGGCCAACACAGCGTCGTCCGAGGCGCCGCCGGCCCGCGCCGGGGCGACCCGTGGCTGGCGACATCCAGTGGGTGTGCGCCCCACCCAAGGCTTCGGCCGCGGCAATCTCGGACAGGATTACGTACTCACCCCCGGCGCAAGGGTGTATTCGGCTTCTGGGGGCGTGGTGATGTATGCGGGCCCGGGCCTTGGCGGCTTTCGTCACTTGGTGATCGTCAAAGTCAGCAATCACTATCTGGCTGCCTATGGCTTGAACGTCGCACCGATTGTGCGCGAGGGCGAAGAGGTCAAGGCTGGCCAGTTGCTCGCCGCCATCGACGGCGACGGTGCGCTCAGCCGCCGGTTCCATTTCGAGGTGCGCCGCGACGGCAAGCCGGTGGACCCGAAGCCATTGATCGGCTCTTGACGGCCTTCCCACCGCAGCGCGCCCTCAATGAGGATTTGGGTAGAATGCGCGCCCTTTGGACCAGTGTCGGTTGCCTGAATGACCTTTGTCGTCGGCGATAGCTGCATCAAGTGCAAGCTCACGGATTGCGTGGAAGTGTGCCCGGTGGACTGCTTCTACGAGGGGCCCAACATGCTCGTCATTCACCCCGACGAATGCATCGACTGCGCCCTGTGCGAACCCGAATGTCCCGTGGACGCCATCCATTCCGAGGACGAGATCCCGGAAGGGCAGGAGCAGTTCCTGGAACTCAACGCCGAACTCGCCGAGGTCTGGCCCAACATCACCGAAAAGAAAGACGCGCCCGACGACGAGGCCGAATGGCGCGACGTGCCAGACAAGCTGCAGTATCTCGAACGTTAGCCACTAGCGCGCTGAAGGGCGCGTTGGCAGTTCGCTAGTGCGTGAGGGCCTCGGAGGAAAGGCATTCTGCCTTCCCTGCGCGCCCTCTGGCGCGCTGATCGCGACCTGCAATAGGAAAGCGCCCTATCGGCGCTAGGAGCTCGCCTTCCCTCCGAAGGCCCGTCCGTCACAAGTCCGACAGTCTGCTCGCGTGAACTGCTGGCCTCCTTGCATCACTTACGCCACCACTTCGGCTAGGCCCCATCCGGCAAGGGAAGGTCAAAGAAGCGGCGCGCATTGGCGCTTGTGTAGGCCGCAACCTCTTCGAGGGATTCCCCCCGGCACTCGGCCACCTTGCGTGCCACCCAAGGCAGGAAGGCAGGTTCGTTGCGGCGGCCCTTGGGGCGGGGAGACATGGTGCGCGGGAGCAGCCACGGCGCGTCGGTTTCCAGCATCAGGCGCTCACGGGGGATGCTGGCCACTAGGCCCTGCAATTTCACGCCCCGGCGCTCGTCGCAAACCCAGCCGGTGATGCCGATGTGCCAGCCGTCGTCGAGGTAGCCGGTGAGCTCTGCGGACGTCCCGGTGAAGCAGTGGACAATGCAGCGGTCGAGTTCGTTCTTGCGTTCGCGCAGAAGGGCGCGGGTTTCGCCGCCCGAGTCACGGTCGTGCACGAACAACGGCAGGTCGAGTTCCACGGCCAGGGCGATCTGCGCTCGGAACACGGTGCGCTGAACGTCCGGCGGCGAGTAGTTGCGGTTGAAATCGAGGCCGGTTTCGCCAATGGCCACCACGCGGCGGTCCTTCGCAAGCTCGCGGATTGCGTCCTCCCAACTGCAGCCGGCGCTGCCGGCGTCGTGGGGATGGATGCCGGCGGTGGCGAAAAGGCGCCTCCCGTCGGCGAGCGCGAGAGCGGCGCGACTCTTAGCGACGCTGACTCCGGTGACGACCATCTGTTCGACCCCAGCAGCCAAGGCCCGGTCAACCACCTCGGCGCGATCCTTCGCGAAGTTGCGGTCAGTGAGATTGGCGCCGATGTCGACGAGGGCCATCAGGGGATCAGCAGCTCGTGGTCGGCCAGCATGGGCGGTGAAGCGCCGGCGCGCAGGGCATAGACGTGCTGGAAGGCGAGCACGCTCTTGACGTAGTCGCGGGTCTCGCGGAACGGGATGCGCTCGATCCAGGCCTCCGTCGGCATCCCGGACGCCTTGCGCTTCCAGCGATCGGAACGATGCTCGCCGGCGTTGTAGGCGGCGAACACCAAGGCGCGGTGGCCGTCGTAACGATCCATCAGGAAGGCGAGGTGGTTGGAGCCCAGGCGAATGTTGACCTCGGGATCGAACAGGTCCGCCTCCGATGGCCGTGCGGCGCGGATGCGGCGGGCGACGATGCGGGCCGTGGCCGGCATGAGCTGCATCAGCCCCCTCGCGCCGGCGCGGGAGACGGCTCGATGGTCGAACGCGCTCTCTTGCCGCGATACGGCGAGCAGCATCGGGTGTGGCAGGTTCGTGGTGAAGGCGTGGCGGCGGTATATCTCGGGGAACGGTTGCGGAAAGCGCACATGCAGAAGGTCGGGGAGTTTCGCCTGCCAGGCACCGGCGATGGCCTGATTGATCCAGCCCACTTCGTGCATGCGCTCAAGCACCAAGGCGAGCCGTTCGTCGTCTAGCGATCCCTTTAGCGCATTCCATTCGCGGCGGGCGTTGACGAGGTCGCCGACGGCGTAGAGCTCGACTAGCCGCAAGGCGGCAGGGAGGTCTTGCAGTCCGTTGCCGGAGCCTGCCTCTTCGGGCCGCTGCTCGTTCAAGCGAGACTCGATCCCCAGCCGCTGCGCCGCCAGGAAGCCGTAGTAGCTGCGCTTCTGCGCAGCCGCCTGCAGAGCGACCCGCGCCGCACTTTCCGCCCCGTCGCCCGCCGCGGAAGCCTCCGGCGCGAGATCGAGTGCCAGCCGCCCGTGCCAGTAGAGCCAGCGTTCGTCCTCCTGCGGCAGCGCCGCGGTCCAAACCAGCGCATCCCGCCAACGCAGATCGCGGATCAACTGCAGCGCCACTGCTCGAGCGCCTTCCGTGGTCACCTCCGCCGGCGAGGCCTGGACATCGTTGCCAGCCTTGGCGTTGGACAACGCGATTGCGCCGGTCACCTTGCGCCGCGTCTCGTCGTCGAAGTCGCGCTGGTCCCGATAGTCGTGCCAAAGCGCCCGCGTATCGCGCGGATGCCGCCGCGAGTGGCGCATCAGTCCATGCGCCAGCGCCTGATTGCCCTTGGCGTCGCGCGGAAACCGATCGGCCCGAGCGACGATGGAGGGGCGCGTGTGCGCCTCGTGATAGAGGCGAGCCACATCCGCATCCTCCTGGAAGAAGCGGAGGATGTAGCGGCCAAGCCCGGTCTGGCCCGCCTCGAGAGCCGCAGTCAGCCGAGCCCAGGCGGTTTCGTCGTCGATGCGCCCGGCATTGCGCCAGACGTCGAACAGCGGGTCGCACGCCTTCGGCTGCGACACAGGCGACACCCAGAGGTCCTGCACCCGATCGAGCGCTGCCTCACGCTCGCCGCTGCGGTACAGGGCGCGCAGGTGATAGCACCGCATGGTGGCATCGTCCACCGGCTCGTAGTGGGCAAGATAGGTGCTCCAACGACCGCTTCGAGCCTGCGCCCGCAGCCAGGAGCGGAACAGCCGTTCGCCGGCCGGAATGCCCTGCATGGACTCGCGCAGTTCTCCCATCTCGGCGGGGCGGATCGACCCTACGCGGCGGGCTGCCTCACGCCAGACCAAATACGGTGCAAGGGGATAGTCGGCAAGGCTGTCCTGCAGCTTGCGGAAGTCCGCCAGCCGGCGCGCTTCCAGCGCCTTCACGGCGTCGGCATAGGCCATGCGCTGCTCGTAGCGGTCGGGTTGCGTCCCATCCTCGGCGGCGACGACGGATGCAGCAAGCGCGATGAGAAGCGGGACGAGCCGACGAACGCCGCCCCGTGCCGCCCCGTATGTTGCCCGCGCGCCCTTGCGGGCGCGTCGGCAGTTGCTTCGCAACTGCTGGCCTACGGGTTCGCTGTCGCTCACCACTTCGGCTAGCAGCCAGCGCGGTTCTGCGGCGCTGCCTCCTAGCGTCACTCCGGGGGCGCGTCCGGGCCCACTCGCACCGCCAGCACGTCGCAGGTGGCGCCGTGCAGCACGCCGTTGGCGGTGGAACCGAGCAGCAGCGCAAGGCCGTGACGACCGTGGCTGCCGACCACGATCAAGTCCGCCTTCTCGACCACGGAGATGCGGTGAATCTCGCTTTCGGGTCGGCCAAAGACCAGGTGGCGGCGATAGTCGGGAATGCCGATGCTGCCGGCGAACTCCGCGAGGTGCGATTTCGCCTGCTCGTGAATCTGGTCCTGCACCGTGGAGAGGTCGAGCGGCACGTCGCCGCCGTACGCGAGGCTGAGCGGCTCGATCACGTGGACGATGTGCAGCTCGCTGCCGTAGGCTTCCGCCAGCGCAGTTGCGCGTCTGGCGACCCGACGGCACTCCTCGGTGAGATCGACGGCGAGAAGGATGCGGTGGTAATTGCCCATGTGGGTTGCCTCCGGGCGGTCGATGCCGCGACCATACACGTTACGGGGCGCGGTTCAAGCGCGTTTTCCTTCCCGCGAGGAGGAGCTTGCTGGGGTGGTTTGGCTACTGATCGTGCTGGTCGTCGCGCTCGCGATTGGGCCGATTCTCATGCTTCGGCCGAAGCCACGCGAACGCGCCGTGGCGGCATTGCGTACGGCAGCGCGGGCGGCTGGCCTCACCGTGTCGGTGGCTCGTGTCCCGCACTTGCACGCAAGCGCCGAGGATCGGGTCTCCGCCGGCGGTCGGGACCGCGAGCCAACCATCGAATGCGCGAGCTATCGACTGCTCGCGCCGGGTGGCCTCGAAGATGCACCGCAATGGACCCTGTATCGTTCGGAGCGAGAGAACCGCTATCTGCCGGGTTGGACCACGTTGACTCCGCCGCGGCAACTGCCGTCGCAACCAGAGCGGTACTGGCAGCGGATTGCGGCGATCGTCGAAGCGCTGCCGGGAGGTTGCGTTGGCGTCGAAGCGGGCGCGGACGGCGTTGCGTGGATGGGACAGGAACGCCTGGGCGGGGTGAACGCCGAGGCCATCGTGCAGGGGATTCGGCAGGGGCTCGAAGCAATTCGGGACCTGCACCTCGAGGTTCCGAGCGGCGACGCCTGAGACCGCTTCCTCAGCCGGTTTGCATCGCGGCACCGGTTGACACAGCCTTTGTGCAGTCCGTATAAGCGCGAACCGCGCGGCAGCCTTAAGCCGCAAAACGGAGAACCAAAGCAAGACATGGCCCGATCCGCCACCGCCGCCGCAGCCCCGCCGAAGGCTCTCGTCATCGTCGAGTCGCCGGCCAAGGCGCGCACCATCAACCGCTATCTCGGCAAGGATTACGTGGTCAAGTCGAGCGTCGGCCACGTGCGCGACCTGCCGACGGGAGGCGGCTCCACCAAGCCGGATGCCAAGCAGCGTGCCCGCCAGAGCGCCAAGACGCGCAAGCTCTCGCCCAAGCAAAAGGCAGCCCATCGAGCCCGCCGCGCCCGTGCCCAACTCGTGCGTCGCATGGGTGTGGACCCGGACAACGGCTGGGCCGCCAACTATGAGATCGTCCCCGGCAAGGAAAAGGTGGTGCGGGAACTCGCCGCCGCCGCGGCGCGTTCCGGCAGCATCTATCTCGCCACCGACCGCGACCGCGAGGGCGAAGCGATCGCCTGGCACCTGCGCGAAGTGATCGGCGGCGATCCGTCGCGCTATCGCCGCGTGGTGTTCAACGAGATCACCCGCCCCGCCATCACCCGCGCCTTCGAGGAACCCGGCGAGATCGACGAGAACCAGGTGAACGCCCAACAGACTCGGCGCTTCCTGGACCGGGTGGTGGGTTTCGAGCTCTCGCCTCTGCTGTGGGCGAAGGTGGCGCGCGGGCTTTCGGCGGGACGGGTGCAATCCGTGGCGGTACGCCTGATCGTCGAGCGCGAGCGGGAAATCCGTGCCTTCACGCCGGAGGAATATTGGGAAGCGTTCGCGGACCTCAAGCGCGGCGAAGAGGATGCCGTGCGCTTCACTGTGGCCCGCGATGGTGATGCGCCGTACCGCCCGGGCAGCGAGGAAGCAGCCAATGAATCCCTCGCACGCTTGCGCGAGCGGGCGTTTGCGGTTAGCGCAAGGGAAGATCGCCCCACCCAAGCACGCCCGAGCGCCCCGTTCATCACCTCGACGCTGCAGCAGTCGGCCTCCACCAGGCTCGGCTTCAGCGTGCGTCGCACCATGACTCTGGCCCAGCGGCTCTACGAGGCCGGACACATCACCTACATGCGCACCGACTCCACCAATGTTGCCGGCGAGGCCATCGGTGCAGTGCGGGACTACATTGGCGCACAGTTCAGCGAACGCTACCTGCCGAAGACACCCCGCTCCTACGCCAGCAAGCAGGCGGCGCAGGAAGCGCACGAAGCCATCCGGCCCACCGATGTGGGCCGCACGCCGGATGCGCTTACTGGCGTCGAGGCCGATGCGGGCCGCCTCTACGATCTCATCTGGCGTCGCTTCGTGGGGTCGCAGATGACGCCAGCCGAGTATCTCTCCACCACCATCATCGCCACCGGCGGCGAGTTCGAGCTGCGCGTCAGGGGGCGCATTCTCCGCTTCGACGGCTTCACCCGCGTGCTGCAGCCGCTTCGGGGCGACGACGACACGCCGCTGCCGGACCTGCGCGAAGGCGACGCCCTAGCGCTGGTGGATGTGGAAGCTGTGCAGCATTTCACCAAGCCGCCGTCGCGCTACGGCGAGGCGAGCCTTGTGCGTGAGTTGGAGAAGCGTGGCATCGGCCGGCCCTCCACCTACGCCGCCATCATCTCCACCATCCAGGACCGCGGCTACGTCACGCTGCAAAACCGCCGGTTCCATGCCGAGAAGATCGGCGAACTGGTTACGGACCGGTTGGTGGAGAACTTCTCGGACCTGCTCGATTACTCCTTCACCGCCGACATGGAGCGAGACCTCGACGAAATCGCCGACGGGGGCAAGTCGTGGCAAGGGCTTCTCGACAGTTTCTACAGCGACTTTTCCGGTCGCCTCGAGAAAGCGCACACCGAGCACGGCATGCGCCCCAACGCGCCGGTCTCCACCGGTGTGGAGTGCGACAAGTGCGGTCGCATGATGCAGATTCGCACCGGCAGCACCGGTGTCTTCCTCGGCTGTTCCGGCTACTCGCTACCGCCGGCGGATCGCTGCACCAACACCATGAACCTGATCCCCGGCGACGAAGCCGTGGACGTGGACAAGGACGAGGAGGGCGAATCGAAACTGTTGCGGGCCAAGCGCAAATGCCCCATCTGCTCGACCCCGATGGACAGCTACCTGCTCGACGAGAAGCGCAAGCTGCACATCTGCGGCAACAGCCCGGATTGTCCTGGCTCCGAGATCGAACTCGGCACGTTCCGCATCCGGGGCTATGAGGGCCCGGTCATCGACTGCGACAAGTGCGGCGCCGAGATGCAGCTCAAATCGGGTCGCTTCGGCAAGTATTTCGGCTGCACCCAATGCAGCAACACGCGCAAGCTGCTGCGCAACGGCCAGCCGGCACCGCCAAAGGCGGACCCCGTGCCGATGCCGGAGCTCAAGTGCCAGAACGTGGACGATCATTACGTGTTGCGCGATGGCGCGGCCGGCATCTTCCTTGCCGCCAGCAAGTTCCCGCGCCACCGGGAGACGAGGGCGCCGCTGGTGACGGAGCTCAAGGCGCATGCCAACGAGCTCGACCCCAAGTTCGCCTATCTGCTCGCCGCGCCGGAGCAAGACCCGGACGGCAATCCCGCCCAGGTGCGCTTCGCTCGCAAGACGCGGGAGCAATATGTGCTGTCGGAGGCCAAGGACGGCAAGGCCACCGGCTGGCGCGCCAACTATCGAGACGGTCGCTGGCAGGAGTCGGCCGCGAAAGTGCCCGCCGCAAAACGCAAGACCTCCACTGCGAAGACGCGCAAGAAGGCGCCGGCGCGCAAGCGCGCCACAACCACTGCCGGCCGCTGAACTCCTGGCGCCATTCACCACGGATCACCTGAGGGGACCCACATGCTGAAACTGCACTTCGCGCCCAACTCCCGCGCCGGACGCATCGTCTGGCTGCTCGAGGAACTGGGCCTCGAATACGACATCAACAAGATGGCGTTCCATCCGAAGGACCTGAAGTCCGACGAGCACCGTTCTCGCCATCCTCTCGGCCGCGTTCCCGTGCTCGACGACGGCGATGTGCGCATCTACGAGTCGGGCGCCATCGTCGAATACGTGCTCGAGCGGCACAAGAACGGCGGCCTCAAGCCAGCCGTGGACGCGCCGGAGTTCCCGATGTACCTGCAATGGTTCCACTACTGCGAAGGCATGGTGATGCCGCCGGTGAACACCATCGTCGTCCACACCCTTCTGCTGCCGCCGGAGCGTCGCGACGAGACCGTGCTCGGCCAGGCACAGCGCCTCCTCACCCGCGCCCTCGCACCGGTGAACGAGACCCTCGAAGGCAAGGACTACCTGATCGGCGACTTCTCCGCCGCCGACATCATGCTCGGCCACGCCTGCTTCATGAGCAATCGCCTAGGCTGTGTCACCGACGAGATGGCGAACCTCAAGGGCTACGTGGAACGCATAACCGCGCGCCCGGCATTCCAGACGGCGATCGGGATGCAGTAGCTTCAGGGACGATCGGCGCAAGCTCCTAGCCAAGCGCAGGTGCGTAGTAGGGCGTTCGTCGCGACTCGTCGTAGTCCAGGATCGTCAACCGCTCCATCCGCCGGCGGTGCGGCCAGAAATCTGCACTTGCACTGTGCAAGACGGCGCGGTTGTCCCACATGGCGATGGAGCCTGGCTCCCAGCGGAACCGGCAGGTGTACTCGAGCCTGCCCTCCTGATTCTTCATCTCTCCGAGCAGGGCGCGCTCCTCGTCTTCCGGAATGCCGTGCTCCGGGGCGAGTCGGCGGACGAAGCCCTGCTGCACGTAAAGCGTAGTGCGGCCCGTCTCGGGATGCGTCCTTGCCACCGGATGCTGCGACACGGGCGTCTTGCCGTTCATCTGGTGGATGATCCCGCCCTCGTGGATGGCCGTGAGGTGCTGCACCCGCTCCTTGGTCTCCTTCGACAGCCCCTGCCACATGCTGTAGCAGTCGCAGAAGCAGGTGTCGCCACCGATCGGCGGCGCCTCGCGGCACATCAGCACCGAACCCATCGGCGGTCGCTGCTGCCAGGTTGCGTCCGCGTGCCAGTTCGAGGCGGCGCCAGGCACCTTCTCGTCCGAAATCAGCACCAGCATCTCCGGCACGCCGTCGATGACCACCGGATGCGAAAGGTCATGCGGCGAGTTCGGCTCGTGTCCTGGCTCGCCGTAGCGCACCCCAATCTCGCCGAAGTGGCTCGCAAACTCCAACTGCTGGCGCGGGGTGAGTTGATTTTGGTTGCGGAACATGATCACGCGCCGCTCGAGCCAAAGATTGCGCAGGAACGCCACCATCTCCGGCTCGGCCAAATCCTTCGCGAGATCAATGCCGTGCACCACCGTGCCGATGCTCGGCTGCAGCGGTTCGAGCTTGAGATCGACGCCGCAGACGGTGACAGGCTTGTAATGCATCGTCCCGATCGTCGCCGTGACGAGTTGGTCCTGATCCCGAATCTGCGCCACCATCTCCGATCGCGCACCATCGGCCCTTGCCCCGGCCACCGCCCCCATCGGCGTCGACTTCGACGGTGGCTTGTTGGCCCGCGCCCGCTCGGCGTGGCGAACGTAAAGCGGGTTCTCCTCAATGCTCGTGGCTACGCTCTCAGACATGCTCCCCTCCGTGGATGGCCTCTGCCCGGTGCCGGGGGCCATCGTAACCCCAATGCAGCCCATGTGCGGGCACTTCGGTGCATCGGTTGGCGCTTCCAGCGTGCCGGATTTTGGATGGGCGGGCCTTCGGAGGGAAGGCATCCTGCTAACGCGCCCGAAGGGCGCGCCCCTAGCGCCGCTAGGCGCTCTCCAATTGCAAGTGGCGGTAAGCGCGCCAGAGGGCGCGCAGGGAAGGCAGGATGCCTTCCCTCCGAGGCCCGCACGCGTTGGCAAATTGCCAACGCGCCCTATACGCCGCGCTACCATACGCGCCTCACCTCGCCCGGAGCCGACATGGCCGACATCACGCATCGCAGCATTGAGACCAACAACGTCAACCTTCACATCGCCGAGGCTGGCGAGGGGCCGCTGGTGGTCCTGTGCCATGGCTTTCCCGAGTCTTGGTATTCGTGGCGGCACCAGATTCCGGCGCTTGCCGACGCCGGCTTCCACGTGGTGGCGCCGGATCAGCGGGGCTACGGCGACAGCGATGCCCCCGAGGACATCGCCGCCTACTCCATCCTCCACCTGACCGGCGACATCGTCGGGCTGGTGCATGCCTTGGGCGAAGAGCAGGCGGTGGTGGTGGGCCACGACTGGGGCTCACCGGTTGCCTGGGCCCTCGCGCAGATGCGTCCCGATATGTTCCGCGCCGTGGCTTCCCTCTCCGTCCCGTTCACGGGTCGCGGGGCCTGGCCTCCCATCGCCGGCATGCGGCAGTTCTTCGGTGACCGCTTCTTCTACCAAATCTACTTTCAGACGCCGGGAGTGGCCGAACACGAGCTGCAGCACAACATCGGCATGACGATGCGCAAGATGCTCTATGGCGCATCCGGTGCCATCGAGCGCTCGGGCGGCTCGTTCGGCGTCGAAGGCGCGCCGCCAGCGTCTTCCTACATGCTGGAACGCATGCCCGATCCGGGCGATGACCTTCCGCCTTGGCTGAGTGCGGAAGACATTGACGCCTACGTGCAGTCGTTTGCGAAGTCGGGCTTCCGCGGCGGCCTCAACTGGTATCGCAACATCGACCACAACTGGGTGCTCACCGGGCCCTTCCACGGCAAGAAGATCGAGCAGCCGGCCCTCTTCGTGGCGGGCGACCGAGACGTGGTGCCGTTCAACCCCGACGCCGAGCAGCGAATGCGCGAAGCCGTCCCGGATCTGCGTGATGTCGTCGTGCTCCCCGGAATCGGCCACTGGACGCAGCAGGAAGCACCGGAGGCGGTCAACCAGGCGCTCCTCGGATTCCTTGCGTCGCTGTGACCGTTTCGATCGGCGCCCAGAATGTCGCGACCCATTGGCGCGGGCTCCTCATGGCCTTGCATTTCGCGCCGCCGTGAGTGGTCCGAACGCTGAGCCGAGCTGACGATCGGCAAGGCGTAACGCTCGCACCATCTCCGGCGCCGCGGGGCTTCCCGCTGGCAAGGCGGCTTCTGTGAGTCGCAAGGAGAGGAAGCCACCCAGCGGATGGGGGCCGCTCACGAGGCTCGCGATAGCCTCGTCTGGTTCCTTTCGCCGTGTGAAATCGTCGCCGTCCCGCGCCAGCTCCAGCGTGCCGTGCTCGCGGAGCGTGAAAGGCGTCACGATCCAGCCGCCCCCGGAACGGTGTCCGTCTGCGCTTGCAAGCACAGCCCGCTCCAACAGGCTGGGCCGATAGTCCAGTGCCTCACCATGCGCCGCCGCCCAACACAATGGCGTGAGTGGAAAGTCGCCAAGGCCTCGTGTCAGCGGCCCAAGCCCGGCGCCGGCGCGGGCGTTGAGTTCCGTCGGCAGAAACCCCTCTTCTGCAAGCACGCCGTCGATGGTGAACGCACCGCGGTAGCTGACGGAACTGCGCAGGCCATCGCCAACAAGCCGCGCCAGGCTCCGCATGGCCTCTCGGTCCTCTGGGCGAGGATCGAACCAGTTCGAGCAGCCGGCATAGAGCAGGCGCGGGCCCGTGTCTGGACGCAGCACGATCAGCTCCACAGGACGAAAGACCGCCACGCCATCCGGCAGCACGACGCCATGGATACTCGCCGGCACACCTTCCAGGAATGGCATCACCCGCACGCGGCGCGCAATCGATGCGAGCGTCTTGAAGGCTTCCGAGCCGTCATCCCCTGAGCGGACCCAGCGCAAGCCCTCCGCGCCGCCGTGCAGGCCCGATCGCGCGTCCGCCGCCCAGACCGTGCCCATGCCCCGGTCCAGTTTCCGAGCCGCGTTCTTGAGGGCATTGTGATCTGTGGGCACGATGCGCGACGCGGCACGGCGAACTCCAAGGGCATCCCAGAAGGCATCGACGCGAACCTTGTCCTCCAGCGCAGTCCAAGCGGCTGGGCGATGGGCGTAGCGGTGCCTGCCGGCAATCACGTCCATGCCCCGTTCGTTGAGCATGAAGCCGCAAAGCGCATGTGCCTGACATTCTGGATCCCAAGCGTCGATGGCGGCTTGAATCGCTTCGGGAAGTTGCCGTAACGCGGCCTCCGACTGACGAAAATGATCGAGGACGTCCTCTCCGCGCACCGGTAGCACGGCCAGCTCCGCCTCTTCCGGTGCCGGCATCTCTCCGGTTCCCCTGCCGTGCGCGAGCAGAAACGGCCGCGCCGTGCCAAATGCCGCAAGCCTTCGCGCTCGGTCGGCGAGCATGACCGCGAGTCCGCCGACGTGCAGAAACTTCCGCCCGCGGAAGACCGGGGCCAGGAGGTCTTGGTAGTAGTTGCGCGCCTCCTCGATCACCGGATCGGTGGCGGTTGCCGGTGGCGTTGTGTCCATGGCGGCTCCTCGCGAGCCTTCGCGATGCCAGCGGCCATGAATCAGGGAATGACCTCCGGCGATCGCGGAGGTCTCTTGTTTGTCTAGGTGGGCTTGAATGAACCCACAACACGAGCCTCCGCGCAGTCGTCGCACATGACGACCGCGATCACCACAATGGCAATGCTCGGCTTGGAGTTCATCTAAGGCACCGTACCAGAAAAGGAAGGCAGCTGTCGCCCAACGAAATCTTCTCTAGCGCATGTGCAAGGCGGGCCCTCGGAGGGAAGGCATTCTGCCTTCCCTGCGCACCGTCAGGTGCGCCGAGCGCGAGGTTCGCGAAGGAAGGGCGCCTGACGGCGCCAGGGAAGGCAGAATGCCTTCCCTCCTATCCGGCTTTGGCCCCTGCTGGCGGCTGCCACTGTTCGTGGGTGAAGCGGTGGCCGAGGCCGCGCTCGATCTGCCGCCACTTGCGGGTTTCGTCGGGCGTCACGAACGTGACGGCCTCGCCGCTTCGGCCCATGCGGCCGGTCCGGCCCACCCGGTGGGTGAACAGTTGCTGGGAGTCCGGCAGGTCGTAGTTCACCACCTGATCCACGCCTTCGATGTCGAGACCTCGGGCCGCCACGTTGGTGGCGATCAGCACGGGCGCGGCTCCGGAGCGGAACTCCGCCAGCACGCGTTCGCGGGCGTTCTGTTTGAGGTTGCCCTGCAGCGCGCCGACGTCGTAGCCGAGCGAACCGAGCTGGCGCGCGAGCTTCTTCACGCCGTGCTTGGTCTTGCCGAACACGACAACGGAGCCAGCGCGGTCGTCGAGTAGCGTCTTGAGCGCCTGGATCTTGTGGGACTTCTCAATGGCATAGACGGTGTGGTCCACCGTGGGGGGCGCTTGCAGATCGGTATCGATCTCAACGCTCGTCGGCGCGCGCAGGTGCTTCTTCGCCGTGTTCGCCACCCACTTGGGCATGGTGGCGGAGAACAGCGCCGTCTGGCGTTGCCGGGGCGTTCGCTCGAGGATCGCCTCGACGTCGCGGGCGAAGCCCTTGTCGAGCATTTCGTCAGCCTCGTCGAGCACCAACATCCGCACACCGCCGAGTTCGACATTGCCTTGGCGAAGATGGTCGAGTGTGCGACCAGGCGTGCCAACGACGATGTGGGCGCCACGGGCCAGTGCCGCGTGTTCCGGCCGGATGGATCGACCGCCATACAGCGTTTGCACCCGAAGCGCCATCGCGGCGGCCAAGGTTTCCACGACGGAGGCGACCTGAATGGCAAGCTCCCGCGTCGGCACGAGAATCAGGCCCTGCACTTGGTGGAGCGAAGGGTCGCCTTGCTCGACGAGAGGTACAGTGAAAGCCAGCGTCTTTCCCGACCCTGTCCGGGCCTGGCCCATCAAATCCCGCCCCGCAAGAAGCAGCGGAATGGCCTGTTCCTGAATGGGTGTGGGTTCGGTGATGCCCATGGAAGCGATCGCAGTTTGCGTCGTCGTGCTGAGGCTCATCGCTCGGAAAGCGGCGGCCGACTTGCCAGTGCGCTCAGGCGCGGCTTTCATCGGCTCCAACGCGTCGCTTGGTCGTCGGCTGGTGTTCTGAGGCCGGGGCCCATGTCGCCTGCCCTCATGGCACTTGCGGCAATACACGGGGCGACCCGACGCAGGACGAAACGGAACGGTCGCTCGCGTATCGCAAGCCGCGCACACGATTTCGTGCTCGCGACGACGCCTGGAGCCGGAACGCTTGGCCGAGCGAGGGCTGTCGCGCCTCGCAGAGGCAGAAACAGATTGCATGGGCATAGAGAAACGGACTCCTTGTCCGAGCGAATCGGTTGGCTCAAAAAGGGGGAGTGGTAGATGGAGCGCGCCGGATCGGCGGCCTGCTTAGAGTATCGCGATGCGGCCCACAGGCCACGCTTGCCGCAATTGTCTCACATCACCCGACCGCGTGCCGCAGAGGCGCAGAGGGCCCATCGCCGCGCCGGGTTCCCGATATGCTGTGCCCACCCAGGCGACGGCGGCGCGACCACCATGAGCAAAATTGACCGAGTCACGATACAGACCTATCAGTACACGCTCGACAACTCCGGACGCGAATACACGCGATTCCTGGTCACCATTGACACGGACGACGGGCTGTCCGGCAGCTATGCGCCGCACTTTGGCGGCACCCCGCACGCCCAGGCGCAGGTGCAGGAGATGGCGCGAGGAATCATCGGCGTGGATGCGGAGCAGCGGGAGTTTGTGTTCGAGCGGCTCAAGATCAGCCACCGCCACTACGACAAGTCTGGCATCTCGGTGATCGACACTGCGCTTTGGGATCTCGCGGGCAAGAAATACGGTGTGCCGATCGCGCAACTGCTAGGTGGCTTCCGCGAACGGTTGCCCGTTTACGCGAGCACCACGTCCGGGCAGCCAGGCAGGGGCGGGCTGGGCAGCGCCCAGGGCTACGCTGACTTCGCCGAGTCCTGCCAGAGCGCCGGGATTCCGGCGTACAAGATCCACAGCTTCTTCGACGGCAATCCCAAGACCGAGATCGACATCATGACCGCCGTGCGGGAGCGGGTCGGTCAGGACATGAAGCTCATGGTGGATCCTGCGTCTTCCCTGAAGTCGTTTATGGACGCCGTGGAAGTGGGCAGGGCGTGCGACGACCTCGGTTACTTCTGGTACGAGGACCCGTACCGGGATGCTTCGTCTAGCGCCGTCGCCCACAAGCGGCTGCGCGACTTCATCCGCACCCCCATGTTGATCGCGGAACACATCCGCGGCTTCGAGCAGAAGGCCGACTTCACGCTCGCCGGCGGCACCGACATCATGCACATCGACCCGGAACTCGACGGCGGCATCACCGGCACCATGAAACTCGCCCACTTCTGTGACGCCATCGGCATGGAAGTGCAGCTCCACACCGCGGGCCCCATGCACCGCCACTGCATGGCCGCAATCGCCAACACCCACTTCTACGAGCTTGGTCTGGTGCGACCAGACAGCCCCGTCAACATCCTCCAGCCACCGATCTATGCGGACGGCTACGGCGACGAGGTGGGCAACGTGGGCGAAGACGGATGCGTCCCCGTGCCTGACGGCCCTGGCTTGGGCGTGACCTACGACGCAGATCGCATCAACAGCGGCGAGGTCGGAAGACTGGAGATTCGCTAGCAGGAACAGCCCATAGGACTTGGCATGGGCCTGTACGGAGGGGAGGTGGGGGCGTGTCGGAGGTTTGTCGCGTGGAGAGGCTCAGCCGAGTGCGCGGTCGTACGGCAGTGCTTTTGCTCGTATCTGCCCTATGTGCCCTGGGAGCTGTTGCCGGGTGCGGGCATAGCGTGACACAGGAGCCACCAGACCGACTGTCGTCGCACGCCTACGCCGAGACTTCGACGCGGCGTGGACCTTCATCCGAGACACCTACGCCTACTTCGACCCTCATGCGGTGGATTGGGAACAGGTGCGCGCCTTGTTGCGTCCACGTATGGCCGAGATCCGCGATTACACCGGGTTCATCAGCCTGCTCGAGGAGCTCGTCGAGCATTTGTGCGACCACCACGCGCACCTAGGCGTTAACACAGCGTCGTCCCCGCGGCTGGTGCCGAGCGGCGCAGACGTCTGGGCGGCACATCGACTGGGCGATGCGGTAATCACTGACGTGCGTGCCGGGTCGGACGCCGAGGCTTCGGGGCTTCGGCCCGGATTGCTGATTGTGTCCATCGGTGGGTCGCCAGTAGCGGCAGCCGTTGACGACCGGTTGCCGCGGGCCGTCGCGCGCAACCATGTCGCCGCACGCAACTGGGCGCTCCGAACGCTGTTGGCCGGGCGCCATGGCGCCTCGGTGCATGTGGAAGTGCAATCCGGAAAGGGACGTCTCGCCATCTCTTACGACCCGGGGCAGTGGAGTCGCCCGGAAGCGCCCTTGACCGCCGCGCGTCTGGATGCCGACATCGGGTACGTCAGGCTGCACGACAGCCTGGGCCAAGATGCCTTGATCCCGGCCTGGGACGCGGCGCTCGCGCGTCTCAGGGAGAGCGACGGGCTCATTCTCGACCTGCGCGACACGCCGGGCGGCGGAGACGCGGCCATCGCGCGCCCATTGCTGGGCCGTCTGGTGTCGTCCGTGCTGCCGTATCAACGCCACGTAAGGCCCGACCCAAGGCGTCCCGGCTCGCAACGAACATGGACGGAGCAAGTGAAACCGCGGGGGCCGTTCACTTACGACAAGCCAATGACCGTGCTGGTGGGCCGGTGGACCGGGAGCATGGGGGAAGGCGTCGCCATCGCCCTTGACGGGATGCAGCGTGCGGATGTGTTCGGGTCACCAATGGCCGGACTTCGTGGCGCAATCGAGACGCTTACCCTCAAGCACAGCAAGGTCCCGGTGCGCGTGCCCGCCGAACGGCTCTACCACATCGACGGCACGCCGCGTGAGGCGTGGCTGCCGCCCTTCCCGGTCGAGGCGAGGCCGAACAGCGACGCCGTCCTCACCTCCGCTGTCGAGTGGTTGCTACACCGGTAGCTAAGTGGCTGCCGCGCGGGTAGCCATTCGGTAGTGACTCTCCCGACACACATCCTTCCTACACGACGTGGGATATCTCCCATGCGGCGCACGTAGGGATCCGGCCTCTCCTCGTTCCCTTCTCGACATCGAGCACGGGGACCGCCCACTGGAACCGGCGTTGAATGGAGCGGGGTTATGCGTAGGCAATGTCCCACGGTGTGTACGGCGGGATGTTTGTGTGTCGGGACCGCCCCCCTGTCTGTGTGTCGGGACCGCCCCCTGAACTCGGTGCCGACGGCACGATGAGCGACCGCGTGACAGCGCTTAAGGACGAGTTCGAACGGCGAAGGCTCTGGCGAAAACGTCGGCTTCGAACACGCTACCATGGTTGCGGGGCATGCGGCGTCGATGACTCGTGGTTCCCGCGTTGCCGATCTTGGGGGGATCATGACCGACGATTTCGAGAAGGTCCGTAGGAGGCTCCGGCTCGCTGTCGTCGGAATGGCGCTGGGCATGTTCCTGGCGGTTCTGAGTCAGACCGTCGTTGCCACGGCGATGCCGGCGATCATCGTCGAACTGGGTGGATTCGGCCGTTACGCCTGGGTGGCCACGGCCTACTTGGTCGCGGCCACCGTAACCATGCCCATCGCGGGACGCATCGCCGACATCTATGGCTGCAAGCGCGTGCTGCTCGCGGGTATCGGCCTGTTCACCATCGCTTCGATCCCGGCCGGCATGAGCCAGACATTGAATGAGCTGGTGGCGTACCGTGCGCTCCAGGGGATCGGCGGCGGGGTGGTCATGATCGGCAGCCTGGTCGGCATGGCCCAGTTGTTCCCACCCCAACGGCGCGCCCGCTACCAGGCGCTGGTAGCGATGGTCTACGCCCTGGCCTCGGTATTGGGTCCCGCTTTGGGCGGGTTCATCACGGATGGAGTCGGGTGGAGCTGGGTGTTTCTGATGAACGCCCCGCTGGGCGTAATCGTCCTGGCGGTCGTGGTTCGGACCCTTCCGAATCTCCAGGCGGGGACCGATGTCAGCAGGCCGGACTACATCGGGATGGTACTGCTGGTGCTCGCCGTGATGCCGCTGATGTTCGCCCTGTCGTCGGGCGGCGTCCTGTTCGACTGGCTCTCTTGGCAGATTGTAGTCTGCCTAGCCTTCGGCACCGTCATGACTGCGGTTCTGATCACCATGGAGATGCGCACTGAGAGCCCGATCCTGACCGTGGACATCTACCGCATCCGAGGTGTGCCAGTGTCGTTGGCGGCGTCGGTGCTGACCGGATTCGGGTTCTACGCGGCGCTGTTGTTTGTGCCCCTGTTGCTGTTCGCGGGCAGTGGGATGTCGGCAAGCGCCGCCGGGAGCCACCTGACCCCGATGCTGCTCGGCATGGTGGTCGGTGCGGTGGTCATGGGGCGCCGGCTCTCGCGGGGCAAGGGAACCCACCGGTCGTCGGCCTTGACGAGTACGGGACTCGCAATCGTCGGGCTGGTCCTGATGTCCACCCTGGGCGAGGGCGCGAGCATCCTTGCGACCGACGGGACAATCGTACTGGTCGGGCTCGGACTCGGCGGGATGCTGGCCACTTTCGGTTCGGCGGTGCAGGGCGCCGTACCACCAAACATGCTGGGCGCGGCGACCTCGTCGTTGTCGTTCTACCGCTCGGTAGGCGGCATGTTGGGCGTCGCTGCCGCAGGCGCGGTGCTGACGAACCGACTTCGGGAGCGTCTCTCGGACGCAGTGTCCTTCGATGCGCCGTCGCCAGGCATTTCCGCGCAGTTGCCGCCGAACTGGCTCGGCAACGTCCAGTTGGATCCACGATCGGTATCGGATGACCAGACCACGGAGGTCGTCGCCGAGCTTGCGCGATCGGGTCTCGATCGGCCAGTCGCCGAAGCGTTGGCCGAGGCGTTCCCCTCCGCCCTCACGGGTGCCATCGGGGAGGTCTTCCTAGTCACCGCAGCGGTCGTGGTGCTCGCGTTCGGGCTGTCGCTGTTCCTGCGTTCGGAGAACGACGAAGAGACCGGGTAATGTCCGCGGTCGACGTCCAGCGGTTTAGGAGCTGCCAGGAACTGGCTTGTTCACCTTAGCGGTTGCGCGTGGTACTTCGCTAGGTATTGATCCAGAGCGTTGGCAAAGTGCTGCACTTCCCTCTTGCCCAAAGCACTGGGTCCACCGGACACCGCGCCGACACTGCGCAACTCGTCCATCATGTCGCGTCGTTGCAGGTAGTCACGCACATTTTCGCGGGTGTACATCTTGCCGCGCGGGTTGAGGGCCGCGCCGCCCTTCGCAACGACCTCGGCGGCGAGCGGCACGTCGCCAGTGATGACCAGGTCGCCTGACGCCATTCGCTCGACAATGGTGTGATCAGCCACGTCGAAACCCGCTGCTACCTGCAGCGACTCGACCACGCGCGATGGCGGCGTTCGTACGAATTGGTTGGCCACGAGGATCGTACGAACCTGCACGCGCTCCGCAGCCCGGAACAACACCTCCTTGATGGCATTGGGACAGGCGTCGGCATCGACCCAGATTCTCACAGTCCTCTCCAGATTGGTTGCGCCACCACGCTGGCCGCCCTTGCGTCGTGTTGGGTCCCCCGGCGTCCGGACCGCTGGCTTTCCTGGCCGTCGAACGCGGCCTGCGCCAGGCATTTCGTCGTTCGGGCTGGCGAACCAAGATGTGACCCATGACCGTTTGTGTGTGTCCAGACCGCCGCCCGTGGCTCTGGCGGGCACGAGTTCCTTTGGGTGTTGGCCAAAGTCGCGTTAGCGCCCTTCGAGGTCTACGCCATGATTCTGAACCAGTCCTTTACCGTCAACCTTAATCTGTCGACTTCATCCTCTTCCATCGGACAGCAGTGCGCGATTGGACCTCTCAGCAGATTTAGGTTACTCATCACGCGGCGGACTGCCTTTTGGCTACTGAAGATTGTGCCAAATAAATCCCAGTTGTCTGTGATTATCACCGACAGTTGTCCAAACGTCGTGTAGTCAATCTCGTTCTCTGAACGCTGAGAGACACCACCATCCGTCTCACGCTGGATCACTGATCTCACATCGTTTTGGATTTGTGCCTGGATGCGTCCGTTCTGCCACCAATTCGCCCCGTCTGACTCCATCAGCGTTTCGCTTATCAGTCTACGAATCGAGGTTTCGAGGCAATAGAAGACCTCGTAGTGGGCCGACATTCGTGCCGCTTCATGTCGGACAGCCTGTTCGAATTGCGGATAGTACTGCGATTCACTAACGTTGTCGGAGGTGACGTGGCCAAGTTCGACGCCGTACTGACTCTGTACATTCTTGAGTTCCTCCGTCGCCAGGTAACCTGACATGCCAAAACTCCGCAAGTGGTTCTGTGTGCTCTCATCCATGGTCGGAACTCAGAAGGTTGTCCTTTAGGCTCTTGAAAATCGAATTGAAGACTGCGATATCGGAGGTCGCAGGGAGGTTCAGGTTGATGGTGTAAGAAAGATTCATCCCAACGCCTTGTCTCTCGCGCGATGAACTGTTCTGCGGTGCATTGCCGTCGTTGGGTGGTGCTTGCTCGATGATCTCCTGGTGAGCGGCCTTGGCTTGTTCGGCGATTGGGTCATGTGTGGCAAAAGCGTTGATTCGTTGAATGCACTTCGCCGTCATGCTAACCGAGGTGCTCTTCTCATCCGCGCCGGTCTCCTCGATGATGAGGCCCCTGAGTTTGGCCTCCGAAAGGGTGTGCATGTACTCATTCCGCTGGTAGAGAGAAGCGTAGCCGTGACGTAATGTCGCAGCAGCAGCCGCACCTCGGGTGTCTTCATTTCGGAACCTTTTATAGGTTTCTGTGGGTGTTCCGTCGGGTCCCACCATTCCGATCTTCTTCAGGAAGGAAGTCATCTGATTTCCCGAGCCTCCGGGGATTTGGAGCATCTCCTTGACGAAATCTTGCGTAACCTTCGGCGGCGTGGCGGCAGATACTATTGCGTTCAAGGCCTTCGTGACGTTCCCGGATGCGGTCACATAGGGTAGAGCAGGCATTTGGCGGTTCCAAGTGGGGCTGTGGTTAGCTTGGTATGCATTCTAACCGAAACGCGGCGGTCAGGTCTGAGCAGTCTGATCGACGCGATGTTCTGGTCGCCCTGGCAATCTGCGTGCTATCGTGCTCTTGGTCGGAGTCGAGCGAGTTCGGAGCTTTCCCGACGCATAAACATTTCGTCCCACATCCGCGGAGGCGATCTCTCACATTGTCGGACCGCATGACGATTCGGGGCCGACACGGCCGCTTGGGACTTTGTCAGACGAGCGTCGGATCCTACCAGATGGGATGTACTTGGGAGCCCTCCTCAGTCGAGCGCTGGAGTGCTCGGCGGCAGTCTCCGCGCGGGAACAAGCTGCTCAACCGTAGCGGCCAGGTTCAGGAGCTTCTGTTCGGCCCAGGCCTCCGCCAGGAACTCGATCGCCACGGGCATGCCATTGGCGCCGAAGCCGGCGGGGACGGATATCGCCGGGAGACCCGACGCGGCGGCGAGCTTGCAGTTGAAATGGCCTTGCTCCTCACCGAGTGGAGCAGCTTCTTCCGTGGCGGTGGGATACACGAGCGCGTCGACATCGTGATCGTGCATGAGCGTGAGCAGTTGGCCGCGGAGGGCGTCGCCAGCGGCGTGCGCCTCGAGGTAGGCGGCGCGCGATTTGCGCTCGGGATCGGCAAGGATGTTGGCCCAGTGGCCGGCGACGACCGGTTCGAGGCGATCGTGTGCGGCGACGGATTCGAACGATTGCACCGGGAGACTGGGGTGACGGCGCAGATAGGCCGTCAGGTCATGGATGATGTCGTAGTCGTCCACGAGAAACGCGGTGGATCCTCGGCTTTCGGCCTTGAGCTCGGCGAGGTCTGTGATCTCGACTATGGATGCGCCGCCTTCGGCGAGGGTCGCGAGAACGTGTCGAACACGCGCGTTTGTCGATTCGTCGTCTTCATACCAATCATTGAGCACGCCGAGGCGCAGCCTCGGGAGGTCCACGTGGCGGAGATCCGCAAGGTAGCTGGCCGGGATCTTGCCGCGCGACTCGGTGGTTTGGGGGTCCGCCGGGTCATAGCCGACAGTGGCGTCCAGCATGATCGCGAGGTCGCGCGTGCTACGTGCCAGCGGGCCACCGATGTCGCGTGAGCTCGAAAGCGGGACGATCCCGTGTCGGCTGCTCAATCCTTGCGTGCCCCGAAGGCCCACGAGGTTGTTGTGTGCGGACGGCACACGGATCGAGCCGCAGGTGTCGCTGCCCATCCCTGCGGCGCCGAAATTGGCGGCAACACCGGCACCCGTGCCGCCGCTCGAACCTCCCGCGTGGCGGTCGAGACCGTAGGGGTTTTTGGTCATGCCGAACGCGGAGCCGCGAGTCGTCCAACCGAACGCGAACTCGTGCATCGTTGTCTTCGCCAGGATGATCGCGCCGGCGGCCGTGAGCCTCGCGACTTGCGTGGCATCGTTTTTCGGCCAGTGACCTTCGATGATCGCCGAGCCGGCAGTGGTCGGCGCGTCGATGGTTTCGTAGTTGTCCTTTACGAGAACGGGAATCCCGTGCAGCAGCGAGCGCGGTCCAGAGCGCTCGCGCTCGTCGTCGAGCGCCTGCGCCTGGGCACGGGCGTTGTCGTTCATGTGCTGGATGGCATTGAGCGCGGGGCCTTGCTGGTCGTAGGCTTCAATTCGGCGCACGTACCAATCGACCAGGTCCACGGACGACAAGGTAGCGGACGAGAGTTGCGCCTGGAGATCCTCGATGGAGGCGTCCAACGGGTCGGCACTCACGGCGACGCTCCAAACAACCCAAACCATCGACAAGATTCGTTGCATTGATCCGCGCTCCTCGAACATCTGACGCCACGGTTCCCAAGCGAGCCTAGGGTCATTGACACCCCCGACACACGAGCATTTCGCTCCACACACTCGGAGGCAGTCTCTCACATTGCGGGCCCCGGACAGGCTAGGCGGGGCAGTTACTCGGCATCGGGAATCCGAGCGTTGACACCGGTTCCCGCGCGTGGCGCTCCCTTCGAGGGCACGCGGTTTCTGCACGAGATGTCCCGCTCCTATGTGGGACGAAATGTTGGTGTGTCGGGACTGCCTTGGGGACCAACGATCAACGTATCGGGATCCGTGGGGCGGCGCTTCCCCGCCGTCTTGAATGCGCCGACAAATTCGACACGCGACGGGACAAGCCCCTACGCGGGGCGGAGGTGGCCTGTCCACACGGCAGGAGCGCGGGATCGACTTGCCGAGGCTCGGCGCGGTGTTTATGGCTCCGCCCGTAGCGGCGTAGTCAGGGACCCGGACTCAACGGATGCGCGGACGCGTCCCGCGTCGGCGTTTCGGGCGGACGCCGGCAATGGCGGGAACCTTGGCCAGTTGCCTGCGGATCGCGTCCCGCACGGCGTCGGCAACGGGGAGCGACTTCGCCGCATCCTCCCAGGTGTCCCGGAAGCGGTCGGCGGTTTCTGTCGCCGTGCGCACGAAGGATTCAGGGTTGACGTGCGCGGCGTCGGCGACGGCGGCGAAGTCGTCAAGGGTCAGCGCCTGCCAGCGCCGGGCGGAACCCAGCCGCAGCGCCGGTCCGTCTTCGGAAATGTAGGCCGCGGTGCACAGGAGATCGTAGGCTGGCGAAAGCTCCGGGCTCCTGCGGTCGCGGTAGATCAGCGACCAGTTCTTCGTGTGCATGTCGCCGTTGCCGACCAGGGCGGCGTACATCAGCCGCCTGGCGAACTCGTCGACCGCGCGCTCGCCGCAGAATGTCGCCAGCAGACGTGCCAGGTCGGCGTAGGTGTAGCCGTCGTACTTGCCGGCGGGACGCTGACCGAGGACCTGCGCAAAGTCCTCGGCGTGGATGCGTCCGCCCGGGGTCCGGTCGTACCGTTTGACCGCCAGCGCCTTTGCGCCCGCCAGCCGGCCGTCGACCACCGCGGGTGGCAGCCCGGCGATCCTGTCCATGGGGACGAGGCGCGTCTCCGGGATTTCGATGCCGACGACAGCCGCCAGCAACATGACCGAGTACTCGTTCTCGGGCACGCCGTCGTACTGGACAGAGGGCAGCTTGAGGATCCAGTCTCCGCCGATACCGCGTGCCGGGACGGTCAGGCCGCCTGCAGCTTCCTCGACGGCCGAGAACTTCAGCTGCACGCCTGCAAGGGAGAACCGCAGGACATTTGGGGAACCGACCATGCCGGCGCTCCGTCCGTGCGGCGGCGTGCGGTAATCGTCGGCGTCGCGGCCTTCGTGGGCGACCTCGACCGCTCCGGGCAGGTCGCGGCCGACTAGGCCAAGCAACTCGAACTCCCGGGTTTCCCGGACGCCCGCCATGTCGGCGAGGTAGGTGCGGAGGCGGCCCTCGGGCAGTAGGTTCGAGAAGAATGGCGGCAGCTCGCCGGATACGGTGGCCGGTCCGCTGTAGACGATGTCGCCGCGTTCGTCGAGAAACGACTGGCTGAGCGTGGGTCGACCGGACCGGGCGGCGTAGCCGGGATCGAACTGAAACTCGATGCGGCCGTTCCTGAACCGGATGATCTCACCCGCGTCTTGTCCGTGCAGGCGTACTTCCAGCGCGTCGGTCATGCGTCCTCGCCGTCGCCCACGAGCAGCTCGACCGCCGTGGACCGGCGGCCCCGCTCGCCGCTGCCTTCGAAATCCCGCAGCAGGCGCGACACGGCCGCTATGGCGCGGCGGGGCACGAGCACGAGCTCGAGTTCGACGGCTCGCGCCATCTGCACGGCGTGGGACAACTTCGGGTCCACGAGGCCGTTCTCGATGCGGGAAAGGTGTGACTGGCGAATACCCGTCCGGTTCTCCATCTCACGCTGCGACATGCGCCGGCTGCGCCGGGCTTTTCTCAACTCGATATGCCACGATTGGGGCGTGATGCGGGCGCTGGCCATCGGCCGACCTCTCCTTGCTGTGATGACGCTAGAGCATATTTTGGCCTGAATATGCAAATTTAGCATATTCTGGAGGTTCTGTGGTTCGGATTGTCTGCGAGCTTCCAGCGCCTTCGCCAGAACGTGCTTAAGACACCTCGGCGGCTTCGATCTCGTCGCGCAGGATTGCGCCGGGATGCACCGGCCTCATCATTCCGTACGTGATTTCCACCCGCGCCACCTCATGCGTGGTAGTCGACGATTTCGACATTGCTCGGTCCATCCTCTTCCCATCGGACGTACGCAGATGCACCATTGTCCCGCCCGTCTCCGGACTCCCTGCACTTACCAGGTATCGATGGGGTGCTTCTTGCGTTCCCGCGGAGCCGGCCTGCCGAACATCCCGAGCAGCCGCGATACCCGCTCTCGCGTCTCCTTCGGTGCGATCACGTCGTCGAAGGCGTTGTGGTCCACCACCGCCGAGTAGCCGTCCCGCCGCCCGATCTCGACGCTGGGCCAGGCGAGTCGCAGCGCCGGCACGCCGCGTGTGGACGAGACGCCGCTCATGAGCGCGGCGCCGAGGCCCCGGCCTCGGCGCACCTGGACGCTGACGAGGGGCACCGTGCGCTGCTGGTGCGCGATCAGCGGCCGCGAGTGCCAGCGTGTGAGGCCCGGCTCGACCGACGGGTCCTGGCCCTTGAGGTCCCAGTTGGCGACGCAGCCGGGCGTGTCGATGAGCGCGAGCATCGGGTATTCGTACGTGTTGCAGAGTTCCACGAAGCGGGCGATCTTGGAGGCGGCGTCGTGGTCAATCGCCCCGTCGTCAGTGAGCGGCTGGTTGGCGAGAACTCCGACGCTGCGGCCTCCAATGCGCGCGAGGCACGTCAGGAGCGCCGGTGCGAACCGGGGGCGGAGCTCGAAGACGCTGTCCGCGTCCGAGATCGCACCTACGATCTTTCGCATGTCGTATGGCTGGCCCGCATCCGGCGCAAGCGCGTCGAGATCGACATCGGGCGCCACGCCATCGGGCTTGTGGTTGTCGTAGTAGGAGAGGTAGCGCTTCGCCGCGGAGATGGCCGCGGGTTCGTCCGCCACCAGGAGGTCGATGCCGCCGCTCAGTTCGTGCATCTCCGAACCTGCGAGTTCATTGGGCCGCAGGCGCTGCCCGAGCGCGGCTTCCACCATGGGCGGCCCACCCATGCCGATGGAAGAGCCCGGCGTGCTGACGAGGAAGTCCGAGAAGCCGGCGAGGCTTGCGTGGCCGGCGAACGAAGGTCCCGAGACGATCGCCACCACCGGCGCCCACCCCGACAGCTCCGGCACGCCGTCCAGGAACGAAAAGCGCCCGACTGGACCGCTCGTTTCGATGTGGCCCATGCCGGCGCGGGGATGGCGGGCGCGGCTGCCGCCCCCATCAACGAACATGACAACCGGCCAGCGCTGCTCGACCGCCAGCGCGAACAGGCGGCCGAGCCGGCCCGCGCCGTAGCCGCCGCCGTGGTCCGTGTAATCGGTGGAGGAGGCGATCACCGGCCGTCCGTCCACGGTGCCGACGAAGTCCACGCCCCCGGCCTCACCGACCCAGTCTCCGTCACGCGTTCGTGCCGCGATGCCGCCGTACTCGACGCACGAGTCGGGGTCGAGCAGCAAATCCATGCGTTCCCGCGCCGTCAGCTTTTCGGTACCGTGCACGCGCGTGACGATGTCTGGCCGCGCCGCGTCCTTCAGGCGGTCCCGTGCCTTTTGCAGCGCTGTGATTTCCTCCGGGTCCATCAGCGCGGGTCGATGGCGTGCTTCTTGACGGGGGCGCGTGCGCGCGGGGTGCGGCGCAGCATGGTGGCGATGGTCGCGCGTGTCGCAGCAGGCTCGACGATGTCGTCGAACTGGTAGCTGCGACCGGCGCGCAGGCCGGATGCGGCGTCGCGCATGCGCTCGGCGTATTCGTCGCGAATGGCCATTGCCTCCTCGCGCGTTTCGGCAGCCAGGATCTCCTTGCGCTTGACGAGGTAGGCGGCGCCTTCGAGGGACATGCCGCCGGACTCAACCGAAGGCCAGGCTAGGCGCATCTCGGGCACCCGGCGCGCCGCGCCCCAGCCCGACATCGCGTATGGGCCGAGGCCGTAGGCCTTGCGGATCTGCACCGAATAAAGCGGGACGGTGCGGTGATGCAGGGCTGCGAGCGGTCGGGCGTGGTGGCGCGCGATGCCCTCGCGTTCGGCCTGCGGACCCACCATGTAGCCGGGGTTGTCGACGAAGGTGACGATCGGGTAGTCGTACGCGTCGCAGAGTTCAACGAAGCGCGCCGCCTTGTCTGCGGCGGCAGCGTCGATGGCCCCCGCGAGCGGCGACTTCGGCTGGTTGGCGTAGATGCCGACCGTGCGCCCGTCGAGGCGCGCTAGCACCGTCAGCATGGACCTGCCCCAGGCGGCGCCGAGTTCCAGGGCGCTGCCGGCATCCGCGAACGCGTCGATGACCCGGCGCATGTCGTAGGGCCGGCGGCGGTTTTCCGGGATGACGTCGGCGATCCGGTCCGCATCGCCCGCAGCCTCGCCCGGGACGTGATCCACTAAATACAGGCGCAGGTACTGGCGCACTGTGGCGACGGCTTGCGCCTCGTCTTCGACCACGACGTCGACATCGCCCGTCTTCGCGTAATCGCCGGCGCCGCGCACGTGTCCGTCCTGGGTACCGAACTCCGCGCTCGCGGTCGCGATCGCGAGGTCGGCCAGCATCGCGATCGCGGCGTGGCCGTCTACGGCGCGCCCGCTCACGACCGCGACGGTCGGTGCCCAGCCGTTGAGCTCGGCGAGCCCGTCGCACAGTTCGAAGCGCCCTCGCGGCGAGACGGCGATCGGCGGTGGCGGCAACGGGTCGTCCAAGCGTGCGCCGCCGCCGTTCGCGAAGCAGACCAGCGGCCAGCGATGCTCCACCGCGAGGTAGAGCAGCTTTGCCATCTTGCGATGGTTGCGGTCGCTCTGCGTGCCGCCCAGCACGGTCTCGTCGTAGCTGGCGGCGACCACGGGCTCGCCGTGCACCAGGCCGACGCCCCCAACCAGGCCGTCGGCGAACGCCTCGTCCGCGGGATCCGTCGTGCGCCCCGCGAGGGCGCCGTACTCGACGAAGCTCTCCTGGTCGAAGAGCGCCGTCAGACGTTCGCGGGCGGTTAGCCGTCCGTGCCGGTGGACGGCGTCGACGATTCCCGGCCGGGCATCGTCGCGGCCCCGCGCGCGCGCGTCGGCGATCTGGCGCAAGAGGTGCGTTTCCAAGCGTGCCCTTAAACCGCAATATCAAGCCGCCTTTAGCATGGCTGAACGCGCCGCACGTGGGTAGTGGCCAGGGTTGAGGCAGGTCCACTCGCGACACGCCCCGACGCGCGAACACTTCGTCCCACACCCTCGGAGGTAATCTCCCGTTTCTGGCATCGAAAACTGCACACATTTTGCTTTGTCGAGCGGTGTGTGGATCGAGATGTTTGTGCGTCGGGAGGGGAGACCCGAAAGGTCTGGCGGAAGAGGTAGGAGTCGAACCCACCAGGCGCCGTCAAGGCGTCTCAACGGCTTTGAAGGCCGCGCGCCCCACCGGAGGCGATGCTCTTCCAGGGGCGATTATAGGGCGGCGGGGATGCGGCCCGGCATGGGCAGTCCGTCTGCCTGCACAGGTGCTTGACATTCGTCGTGCCGCTGGGTGACGATCTTGGTCGGCGCTGCTTCGCGCCTAGTCTCGGTCAGTCCTCCCCAGCAGGGCTGGTTTACGGGGTGAAGGGGGATCGATTCCTCGGAGCGTGGTCAAAGGTCATCTACTTCGGGTGGTGATCGCTGGGGGATCGAGCCTGCGGCGGGAAGACCGATGACAGTCAGAAAGCGATTCAAGCGGCTCGTTCGAGCCCGCGCCGGTGCAACCGGCGAGTCGTACACCACTGCCCTCGCGCACTTCCGCCGAATCGCGGAGGAAGCGAACATGTCCCAACCAAGCGATCGTTATCTGGGCCTCGATGACAGCGAATACGAGCAGATGGATTCGCTGCTGGATGGCTTGCGTCCCGAGACGGTCACCGAGGCGCTGCGGCGCGTCGGCTCGTCATCCCAAGTGACTACCTGCGAGCAAGTGCGGCAGTCGCGTTACAACTTCAGCTACGACGTCGTGCTCGACGGTGCGCCGGTGGCGCTCAATGTCTGGTATGGCGCATCGCCGGCCGGAGCCGAGGCGGAACTCGCGCTGCGGCGGCGTCTCGTCTCCTGTGGTCTGCCGGTGCAGAGGGCGCTCCTTCCCGCTGGGGAGGAACGCCTGACCGTAGGCGGCCAACCGGCTGTGGTGCTCGAACGGATCGAAGGCGAGGAGGGGCCCAACTACTCGCCGACCAAGGCCTCCGATGCCTACATTGAGACGGCGGCGGCCATGGCGCGCCTCGTGGCGAAGATGCACGTTGCCGCTATGGGGCTTGAGGAGCTGGACTATCGAGAGCCGCCTTGGCTCACCAATCTGGCTTCATGGAAGACGGAACTGGACATGGCCAAGGCCGATGGCCGTGCCGTGGCCGTGCTTGATGCAATCGACGCGGCTGCGAGGCGGTTCCAGGTGTTTTGCGAAGGTGCGCGATTGCCCGTTGGGGTTGTCCATGGCTGCCCCGGGGCTTGGACCATACTCGTGGACGACGCTAGACAAATATTGGCGTTGCTGGAACTGGACTCGGCGCACCGAGACCATCTGGTGCTCGACGTTGCCCACTTGATAACGCAGTGGGGCCATGTCGCCGTATCGGAGATGAAGAGCCGTTTCGAGCCGGTGCTTGTGAGGCGCATCCTCAAGGAGTACTCCGCCGTCCGCCCCCTGTCAGACGCCGAGCGCCAGGCCCTCGTAACCGCGGTTCCCCTCCGCCATTGCATCGACTGGCTCCGCATCTGGAATGCGGTTGGCAACGAGCAGATGGTGCCGTTCTCGTGGTCCGAGTACCTGGACGGGATGCAGGTCGAGCTGTTCGAGGATACGGAGTGGCGGGAGCTTGTCATGGGTGCAGGCTGACTGCGGCTCGGAAGCGCAATCCAGGCTGGTGCCGTAGGAGCTCGCTCGGCAAGGGCGATCTGTTGGGCTTCGGCGAACGGCTACGGGCCTCGGAGGGAAGGCATCCTGTCTTCCCTAGCGCGCCAAAGGCGCGCTTCGCCGGTGTGTAGAGAAGCGCCTGTCGGCGCTAGGGAAGGCAGGATGCCTTTCCTCCAAGGGCCCGTCCAGGCATGCCTTGGCCGTAGCGGGGTCGACCTGCTTGGAGCTGGAGGGCGACGTTGTCCTTGTGGCTTCAGCCCACCGTCAGGCGGTCGCCGACGTGGATTGTTGTGGTTCCCTCAACTCCCATGTAGGCGCCGAACATCACGCCGCCGGCGTAGCCGTTCTGGCGGTGGCGGTAGGACTTGAGGGTCGCCAGCGGCTCTGATGCGCGTTCACCTGTCTCTTGGTCGGTGCAGGTGACGACGCAGCGTTCGCAGTGGGTGGCGCGGATGAGGCGCAGGCTGGGGCTGTGGAGGGTGGCGAGCGAGTCTTCGGCGTAGGCGTCGAGGCCTTGGACGACGATGTTGGGGCGGAATCGGTTCATCGGCACCGGGGTGTCGAGGCGGGCGTTGAGGTCGGCCAGCGAGGCTTCGTTGGTGACCAGAATGGGTGCGACGTCCACGAAGCCGGAATGGGCTATGCCGTCGATGGGGGCGAACTCGTCGAGCGGAATCGAGCGGGGGTAGCTTGCCTTGAGGGCGGCCACGCGCACCGTGGCGCCGACGACGCTGGAGAACCACTTGGCCAGCTGGTCTCCTTGGTCCACCACGGCGATTTGGTTGCCGTAGTAGTTGACGGTGGTCTCCTCGCCTGACGACGTGATTGCGTGAGTGAGTGGCTGGCGTTCTTGGCTGTTGAACGCAAGGGTGGTGGCATCGATGCGCTGGGCTGTCACGGTCGCGAGCCGCGGCAGCCGGGCTTGGTTAGCGGACTTGCCGCCCTTGAGCACCATGAGCTGTCGGTCGCCCTCGATGCCCGCCGGCGAGATCGTTGCCGCTTCGACCGGCACGGCGCGGCAGCCCTTCATGGGGTAGCCGAAGAGTGCGGTCACTGTGCAATGTGCGGGCATTTGGGGCTCCGAGCGTGGAATCAAGGCAACCGATGGGGGATGGAGCATACGCGGAGCGGGATAGCCCCGGGCTAGTCGAGAAAGCGCGCCTTGCGGCGCGTGCGAGGGCAAGATGCCCTCGCCCCAGGGACCGAATGGTCGCCTCCCGCGGGAGGCCGTGCGGTGTGTCAGGCGCGCTGTCGGTAGCTGTGGCAGGCTTGGTGCCGCGGAGTTGGAGAAAGCGGTCAGGCCCATGCACGAGGCGAATGTGTGGATTTGTCGGGGGCGCGGACTCCTCATGGCGTGCTTGGCGACGGTTGCGGTCGGGGCGGAGGAGCAACGGCGGCCGAACATCGTGCTGATCGTGGCGGATGATCTTGGCTACGCGGACGTGGGCTTCCATGGGGTGGACGACATCCCGACGCCGAGTTTGGACGCGCTCGCTCGTCGAGGCGTGCGGTTCACGAATGGCTATGTGAGCGGCACCTGGTGCAGTCCGTCGCGGGCGGGGTTTCTGACAGGCCGGTATCAGCAGCGGTTTGGGGAATCGGGCCATGAGGCCGCGGTCGAGGGCGCTTTGTCGCTTGACGAGATCACGCTCGCGGAGCGTCTCCAGTCGGCGGGGTATGTCACCGGACTCGTGGGCAAGTGGCATCTCGGCATTGAGCCCGAGTTCCATCCGCTGGAGCGGGGCTTTGACGAGTTCTTCGGCTTTCTGCGCGGCGGCCACAACTTTCTGCCCGATGTCCCGAGCATCATCTTTCCCGACCACGAGGGGCATGGCGAGGATCTCGGGGCGAGCGAGGAGGGGCGGGCGCATCTGAATCGGCAGATACTGCGAGGGACGGAGCCCGTTGCAGAAGAGGGCTACCTGACCGATGCCATAGGGCGAGAGGCGGCTGCATTCGTTGAGCGGCATGAGGCAGAGCCGTTCCTTCTGTTCGTCGCGTTCAATGCGGTACACACGCCGATGCAGGCGACGGAGCGTCGGTTGCGGGCGTTCGCCAATGTGTCGCATCCGGTTCGGCGTGTGTACAACGCCATGATGCTGGCGCTCGACGAAGCGGTGGGGGCGCTATTCGCGCAGTTGGACCGATCCGGCTTGCTGGAGGACACGCTGGTGTTCTTCCTGAGCGACAACGGCGGCCCGACGCTGCACCGCTATGCCTACAACGCCTCCGACAACACGCCGCTCCGGGGATCGAAGGGCACCACGCTGGAGGCGGGCATCAGGGTGCCTTTCGTTCTGTCTTGGCCGCGAGCCCTGCCGTCGGGGACGCGGTTTGACGAACCGGTGATCGCGCTGGACCTGGTGCCAACGGCCCTCGCGGCGGCCGGGGTGGAGATTGAGGACGAGTGGGAGCTCGATGGCGTTGATCTCCTGCCGTACCTGCATGGCGACGTGTCCGGGCGACCACATGAGGCACTGTTCTGGCGCTCGTGGGGACAGATGGCGGTTCGGCGCGGCGACTGGAAGCTGGTTAGCTACGTCGCCAAGATGGACGAGGGCGAGCTTCTTCGGGGCGAGCCGCGCGATGAGATGACGCCTTACCGGCTTTACAACTTGCGCCGTGACATTGGCGAGAGTGAAGACTTGGCGGCAGCGGAGCCGCAGCGTGCGGCGCGGTTGCTGGCGTTGTGGCGGCAGTGGAACGCCGAGATGCGACCGGCGCCGTAGAAGACAGATGACCGCAGAGTTTCCAACCCGCCGAGGACGCCGGGTCGCCGACGGACAAGGGACAGGGCGGCTTCTCCCGCCTTAGCCGCGGGAAAGGGCCTTTGGGGGGGAGGGCATCTTGCCCTCCGACGCGCCGTAAGGCGCGATCCGCGCGGCACGTCGTTTCCGCGTGAACTCGCGCGCCTGTCGGCGCGTGGGAGGGCGGGACGCCCTCCCCCCCAAAAAGCCCGACTTCGACTCAGAATGTCAAAGAATCAACGTGTTAGGCGGCAATTCGATGGCGGGGAAGCCACGACGTCCTCCCTCCGAGGGCGCGTCTCAGGATTCGAGCGCCGCCAGCTTCTGGAACTGCTCCTGCGCCCACGCGCGGACCTGGCGCACCAAGTCGCCTGGCGTCTCGGTTCGGACGTGCGCCAAGGGCAGGTTTGCCTGGCGGCCGTCGCCGTAGTAGGCCTCGGCGTGTCCGTTGATGGTGTAAGAGGCGGGATCGGTCTTGGCGTTGGTTTCGGCTATGAGGCCAAGGCTGTGCTCGACGTGGCCGGCCACCAGATCGGCGGCGTTGGTGGGGTCGGGGACGACGATGGGTCCCCTGCTTGTGGGCGTCCAGAAGACTCCGTTGGCCCACTCGACCCTGATCGTCAGGTGTGCGTAGTAAAACCGCGTTTCCATGGTCTTTTCCTCCTTGTGGTTGTAGCTACAGGATGGCGTTGCGGTTGCCGACGATGGTGCGGGTATCGCCGCTGCGGCGGGTGAAGCCTGTGCGGTCGAAGTGTTCGAGCACTTCGATCACCACATTGCGGCCGACCCCGGTGGCGTCGCGGAAGTTGCGCACGGTGAAGGGGCCCTGGGCGGCGAGGCTCGCGGCTTGGTCGGCCATTTCCAGAAGACGGGCGGGCAGGTAGTAGCGCGTGTCGCTGACGCGAATGGCAAGGCCGAAGGCGGGCAGGGCGCGCATCTCGCGCTCGAAGGCGGGAAAAGGGCGCTTCAGGCGCTTGGCGATGTCGCCGAGGCTCGGCGGCTGGATGGAGTCGAGGGGCCGCTCGACTTGGTCGAACAGGCGTTTGACGTGGCTTGGGATGTCGGCCTGGTGGGAGGCGAGTGCGTAGTCGCCTCCTTCCACGCGCACGGTGTCGGTGTTGGCTAGGTGATGGAGAGCGAGGCGCAGCGTGGTGGCTTGGTTGGGGTCGCCTGAACATAGCTCGGGTTCGGTAAGCCCGGCGCTTTCGGGGTGTTGCTGGTGGTGGCGGGTCAGGTGCTCCTGCAGGTGGGTTTCGGCGGCATTGAGGGCGGCCCTTGCGAGCCAATGGCCGTCGATCTCGACGACGTCGGTGGCATCGCCGAAAAGGGCTGCCAGGCGTTCGGGTGCAAGGTTCCATCGCCTTCGGAAGGTGGCGGCGTGGAGCGGCGCCAAGTGGATCGCGGCTCGGGCCGTGGCGGCGGCATCGTCGGCCTGCACTGTCGCCAGGAGCTTTAGGCGAGCCGGCGCTCGTCGTCGTCCTTGCGGATCGCCGACCGCCACCACACGCCCACCGCCCAACGTCCTGGCGAGGTCGTGGTCGCGGAGCACGATGCGGTCACCCACCTTGACGTGCAGAGGAGTCGCCGATGCCAGGTCCACGAGGGCAGCGCCGCCCGGCGCTGGGGTTTGGTCGATGAGAAGGATGCGTGCTTGGGCGTGGCTGCTGGCGTGATAGACGTGTACCGGGTGGTTGTGCTTCACGGCGCGGGGGAAGTCCGCCAGTACTGCGAGTTCGATGCATGCGCGCGTAACGGGTTCGCGACTTTCGGCTGGCAGCAGCCAGTCGCCGCGGGTTACCTCTTCTGCGCTGACGCCAGCAAGGTTGATGGCCGCACGATCGCCCGGGGTTGCGGCGTCGGCATCTTGGTTCTGCACCCGCACGCCGCGAACGCGAACGGCAGCGCCGGTGTCGGCAAGCACGAGACGGTCGTCGGTTCGGGCGCTTCCGGCCAGCACGGTGCCGGTGACGATCGTGCCGCTGCCGCGCACGGTGAAGGCTCGGTCGATGGGGAGGCGGAACGGTTCGTTCGCCCCGGAGGCGCGGTCGGCGCGGGCCGCAAGGGCGATGTGGCGGCGCACTTCCTCGACGCCGGTGCCGGTGGTGCAGGAGACGGGCAGCGTGGGGGCCTTGTGCAGGAAGGTTCCCGCCGTGAGCGCGCCCACGTCGCGACGCACTTCCTCCACCCGGGCCGGCGCCACGCGGTCGATCTTGTTGAGTACGACGATGCCCCGCGAGAGGCCGAGCAGCGAGAGGATTTGCAGGTGTTCGCGGGATTGCGGCATCACACCGTCGTCGACGGCGATGACCAGCATGGCGAACTGGCGCGAGGCGATGCCGGCGACCATGTTGTGAACGAAGCGGTGGTGGCCGGGTACGTCCACAAAGCCAACGCGGCTGGCCTTGGCGTCGCCAAGGTTGGCATAGGCGAAGCCGAGGTCGATGGTGAGGCCGCGGCGTTTCTCCTCGGCGAGGGTGTCGGTGTCGACCCCGGTCAAGGCGTGTACCAAGGAGGTCTTGCCGTGATCCACATGGCCGGCGAGGGTGACGATCATGCCCTTCGCCCAAGTCCGCCGAGGGCGTGGAGGAGTTCATCGAGCGGCTCGGCGCCGTGCATGTCGAGCCACACGCTGTCGCTGGCGATGCGGGCGACCACCGGGGGCGAGAGCCCGCGCATGGCCGCGGCGAGGGTGTCGGCGGTGTCGCCGTCGCGGCGGACGCGGACCGCATGGCTCGGGAGCAAGCGGTCGGGCACGGCGCCGCTGCCGATCTGTGCCTCGGCCTTTTCCAGCGTTGCATGCACGCCCGGCAGCGTCTCGAGACACTCCACCACCGCCTCGCCCCGTCGCCTGAGCTCCGCCTGGGGCGTCGTCAGCGTGTGCAGCAACGGGATGCGTTCGCGGAGATTGGTTGGGTCTTCGTACGCCTTCAGCGTTTCGTCGAGTAGCGCCAAGGTGAGCTTGTCGAGCCGGAGGGCACGCTTTAGGGGATTGCGGTCAAGGGCTTGCACGAGGTCCTTGTCGCCGACGATCAATCCCGCCTGTACGCCACCGAGCAGCTTGTCGCCGGAAAAGGTCACGAGGTCCACGCCGCTTGCCAGCGTCGCCCGCACTGTGGGCTCTCCCGGCAGGCCAAGGCGTGCGAGATCGATCAGGGCGCCGCTGCCGAGGTCCACGCAGGTGGGAACCTCGTGCCGCTTGCCGATTTCTGCAAGCTGGCCCGCGGTCACCTCGCGGGTGAAGCCCTCGACGTGGTAGTTGCTTGGATGCACCTTGAGCAGCAAGGCGGTGGTGGCTGCGACGGCCTCGAAGTCGCGCGGATGGGTGCGGTTGGTGGTGCCCACCTCGGCCAGCTTGCAGCCGGCGCGCTGCATGATCTCCGGCAGGCGAAAGCTGCCGCCGATCTCGATCAGTTCGCCACGGGAGACGGCCACTTCGCGCCCGAGGGCGAGGGTGTTGAGCACCAGCAGGACGGCGGCGGCGTTGTTGTTGACGACGGTCGCCGCCTCGGCGCCGGTGGAGAGCTTCAGCCGATGCCGGACGATGCGCTCCCGTTCGCCCCGGCCGCCCTTGGCGAGGTCGTATTCGAGGGTCGTTGGGCGTGTCGCCTTGGCGATGGCATTGGCCATCGTTTCCGGACTGATGAGGGCGCGGCCAAGATTGGTGTGGATGATGGTGCCGGTGAGGTTGAACACGGTCTCGTAGCCGTGTCCTACTTCCGCATCCAGCCAGCGGATGAGGGCATCGGCGTAGCCACCGGGCTCTGTGCCCCATTTGGGGATGTCGTCGCCGGCTCGCAGCCTCGCCTGTACGGCGCGCACGGCCTCTTTGGTGGTGGCGAGGCCCCACTGCCGCGCGACCGCTTCGGTGGCGCCGTGGTTCAGCACCTGATCGACACTGGGCAGTCGACGCGACATATGGCGGCACTCTAGGCGCTTGCGCCGCAGAAATGGCGCGTTGGCTTCATTCTACGGCGCAAGATCGTAGATGGGTGGGGGCTGGGGCCAGACCCCGAGCGTTGGCGAGGGGCTTCCCCTCGCTTGAGTGGTAAGGTGGCGCCGCCATTGAGGTGACTGGACATAGCAGACACAAGGAGCAGGCGGCAGATGGGCGATTCGACGGCGGTGGCGTTCGTGGGGCTTGGCGTGATGGGCTATCCGATGGCGGGGCATCTGGCCAAGGCCGGGCATCGCGTGACGGTCTACAACCGCACCCGGGCCCGCGCCGATGCTTGGCGGGATGAGCATGGCGGCACGGTTGCCGCCACTCCTGCGGAAGCTGCCGGGGCGGCCGATGTCGTCTTCATGTGTGTTGGCAACGACAACGACGTGCGCGCCGTCACGGTCGGGGAAGGCGGCATCCTGCAAGGGGCGCGAGAGGGCTCTGTGCTGGTCGATCACACCACCGCGTCCGCCGTGGTCGCGCAGGAGGTGGCGGCAGCGGCCGAGCAGCGTGGCGTGGGCTTTCTCGATGCGCCGGTGAGCGGCGGTCAGGCCGGAGCGGAAAACGGCCAGCTCACGGTGATGGTGGGCGGTGCGGAAGCGACCTACGCCCGTGCCGAGGGCATCATCGACTGCTACGCCCGGTTCGTGCGGTTGATGGGCGACGTGGGTGCCGGGCAACTCACCAAAATGGTGAATCAGGTGTGCATCGCTGGCATCGTGCAGGGGCTTTCCGAAGGGCTGCATTTCGCCGAGAAAGCCGGGCTGGATCTCGACGGCGTGGTGGAGGTGATTTCCAAGGGCGCGGCGCAGAGCTGGCAGATGGACAACCGCGCCGAGACGATGGCGCGGCGGGAGTTCGAGTTCGGCTTCGCGGTGAACTGGATGCGCAAGGACCTCGACATCACCCTGGCGGCGGCGAGGGAGTTTGATGCGCGGATGCCGCTCGCCGCCTTGGTGGATCAGTTCTATGCCGACGTGCAGGCGATGGGTGGCGGACGCTGGGACACCTCCAGCCTGATCGAGCGGCTGCGGCGGGTCGAGGAATAGCGGATGGTTCGCTTTCCGGAGCCACCGGAGGACGACTATCCGATCGTCTATCTGAAGGACACCGATCGGCCGCTGCCGGAGACGATCAACCCGAACACACGCTACGCCTACTTCAAGACCATCGCCCGGGGCGGACGCTCCATCATCGAGAGCTGCAAGGATCTGCACCTCATGCGGGTCGTTGCGCGCAAGAGCCTGAAGCCCGAGTTCGCGCACAATCCGGTGGATCAGACGCGTCTCATCCGCGAGGCGCGGATCGCGGCCATGTTGCAGCATCCCAATACGGTGCCGACCTACGAACTCGGTCGCGACAACCGGGGCCACTGCTACTTCACCATGAAGCTCGTGCATGGCTATACCTTCCGCGAAGTGCTCGACTACCGGGAACGCTACGACCTTGGGCGCCTGATGGACGTGGTGATCCAGATCGCCCACGCGCTGGAGTACGCCCACAGCCACGGCGTGGCGCATCGCGACATCAAGCCGGAGAACATCCTGGTCGGCCCCTTCGGTGAGGTGCTGCTGCTCGACTGGGGCCTCGCCAAGGTGTGGAACCCGGAAGGCTCGCCCGGCGCCGGGGAGGTGGTAGAGGTGGACGCGCTGAATCTCGAGGACCTCACGATCACCGCCCAGGACAAGCTGCAGGGCACGGCGGCCTACATGTCGCCGGAACAGATTCGCGAAGACCCGGACATCGACTGGCGCACCGACATTTACAGCCTGGGCGCCGTCATCTACGAGATCCTCTCCGGCCAGCCCCCTGTGACCGGCGATACCTTGCAGGAACTGCTGGCGCAGACGCTCGAGAAGGACCCGCGCCCGCCGTCGCAGGTCGCACCCTGGGCCGTGTCGTCAAGGCTGGAAGAGCTGTGCTTGCAGTGCCTTGCCAAAGAGGCAAGCGGGCGCATCGGCACCACCGCCGACCTGATCCGCGAGTTGCAGGAGGATTGGGACTAGGGAGCGCGTTGCTCCGGCGGCCCCCCCTCCGAGAAAAAGGCGAGGAACGCCTTTTCTCGACTCCCCCGCGAGGGGGGAGTGACAGGGGGGCCCTCGCACCCCTAACAACGGTGGTGGCGCGCACTTTCCTGTCACTCCCCCCTCGAGGGGGAGTCGAGAAAGGCGTCCCCGCTTTTCTCGGAGGGGGGGGCCGCCGGAGCAACGCCCGTACGCCACAATCTCCGAACGAAGCCCCTGTTGTCACTCCCCCCTTTCGAGCCAGCGCCGTATTTCTAGGGCGCAGCCTCCTAGCCTGGGCGTGAGGGAGCCCTCCCTCCGGAAGACCGCACTTTTTGGAGGGAGGGAAGGCGTCTCGCCCTCCACATACAGGATGCCGGCGTTAGGTCGTCATCAGTCGATGCGGGTCTCGGCGAAGCCGGGCCGCTCGTAGAGGTCGAAGCCGCTGCTGACGCGGGCAATGGTGCGGGCGTTGGGATCGTCTGCATCGACGTCGAGGAACTCTTCGAGATCCGACCGGTAGCGCAGCGCGTAGTCGTCCACTTGGCCGTAGCGCGTTGCCATGCGCAGCCCCCGCAAGCCGCGCTTCTCGTCGCCGAGCCGGAGCAAGGCAAGCCCCTTCATGAAATGGAACACTCCCGTGCGCGGTCGTAGCTGGATGGCGCGGCGGAACGACGGCAGCGCATCCTCGTAGGCGCCCTTGTCATAGGCAGCGCGACCGATCGCCAAGTGGTAGAACGGGTCGCGCGCCCGCAAGCGGCGAATCTTCTCCTCGTAGTAATGCGCGCGCGCAGCGTCGCCGGTCTGACGGTAGAGGGTGGCGAGTCCCGCCATGGCGGATTGGCGTCGCCACGTCATGCGGTATGCGAGGGTAAAGGCAGCCTCGGCGAGGTCTGTGGCGCCGGCGCGGGCGTAGATCACGCCGAGGTTGACCCAGTGGTCGGCGTTGTCGGGGTCTTCGACGAGGGTCCGTTTCAGCCAGGCAAATGCCTCGCGCTGCTGCCCTCGCATCAGCGCATCGACGGAAAGATTGGCATACATGAGCGCGAAAGCGTGGGCGTCGGTCACAAGCCAGCGTTCGTGGCTGGACTCGGGCGCGACGTAGTTGAAGTCCATCACGAACTCTTGGCCGAGGCCCGTGTTGCGCATGTTCGGCACGACGGCGTTGATGTGATTGCTGCGGATCAACAGATCGCCATCCATGCCCCATGTGGGTGGCACGGCGACGCGCTGGAAGCGGGCACGCAGCCCAAGGCGCCGCGCCAGGGTGACGAACATGTTGGTGTACGAGAGGCAGTTGCCAGCCTTGGCCTCGAGGGTGGCGGCGGCGCTGAGGGTCAGGCGTTCGTCATAGCGGGCATTGAGCAGGCCCACCTCGGCCAAGTGACGCACCAGTTGCCTGAGCCGCTCCCGGCGGCTGTCGATCTCGAACAGCGGAGCGAGGAAGCGCTCCATCTCCGGGCTCGTGTCCTGGATGGCGATGGGCTCGGCCGGCGCCACCTCGGTACCGAACAGCACTTCGCCAGACAACAGCTCCCGCTTCGTTGCCGGCGACACTTCGGGCAACTGCGGTGTGGCACAGGCGCAGACGCCCATGACAAGGAGGCCGAGCCAGCCGAGGTTGGCCGGCATCCGGACCCGTGTGCGTTCCATCGACATGACGCTTGTCTCCAGCGCCCATCGTAACGCCGCGCAACGCTCGCGTCTTGGGGGCGCTTCCGGAGAGAACCGAGGACGCTTTCTCGAAGAGGCGCGCTCGTAGAGCGCGCGCCTCGGGTTCGCTTACGCTCCCCCTCCGGTTAGGAGGCCGCGCCGTTTCCTACGGCGCCGCCTCCTAGCCGCGTTGCTCCAGCGGCACGTAATCGCGGCTGGTTTCGCCGAGGTAGAGCTGGCGCGGGCGGCCGATCTTGTAGGCCTCGCTCACCATCTCCTTCCAATGCGCGATCCAGCCGGGGGTGCGGCCGGTGACGAAGATCACGGTGAACATCTCCGTCGGGATGCCGATGGCCTTCAAGGTGATGCCGGAGTAGAAATCGACGTTGGGGTAGAGGCGTCGCTCGATGAAGAACTCGTCCTCCAGGGCGATTTCCTCCAGCCGCTGCGCCATCTGCAGCGTCTCGTCGGCCTCGACGCCGAGTTCGGCGAGAACCTCGTGGCAGGTCTCCTGCATCACCTTGGCGCGGGGGTCGTAGTTTTTGTACACGCGGTGGCCGAAGCCCATGATGCGGAACGGGTCGTCGCGGTCCTTGGCCTTGGCGACGTAGGTGTCGATGTTGTCCGGCGAGCCGATGTCCGCAAGCATGCTCAGCACGGCCTCGTTGGCGCCGCCGTGGGATGGCCCCCAGAGCGCCGCCACGCCGGCGGCGATGGCCGAGTAGGGATTGGTGCCGGTGGAGCCGGCGAGCCGCACCGTCGATGTGGACGCGTTCTGCTCGTGGTCCGCGTGCAGCATGAAGATGCGGTCCATGGCGCGGGCGATGACCGGATTGATCTCGTAGTTCTCGTCGTCGGCGAAGGTGGTGTAGAGGAAGTTCTCGGCGTAGCCCAGATCCTCGCGTGGCGGCAGCGGCGGCTTGCCCTGGCCGTGGCGGTAGGTGAGGGCGGCCAGGGTTGGCATCTTGGCGATCAGGCGACGCGCCGTGATGTCGCGATCTTCCGCCACCGTGATGTCGAGGCCGTTGTGGTACTCCGCCGCCAGCGCGCCGGTGAGGGCGGTGATGATGCCCATGGGGTGGGCGCCGCGAGAGAAGTTCGACACCATGTCGGCGATGCCGGCGGGAAGGCTGCGCTCGGCGGCGATGGTGCGCTCGAACTCGGCCTTCTCGGCAACGCTCGGCAATGCGCCTTCGAGCAGCAGATGGCACAGTTCCAGGAAGTCGGATTGCTGGGCGAGCTGTTCGATCGGGTAGCCGCGATGCAGCAGCACCCCGTTGTCGCCGTCGATGTAGGTAATGTTTGAGTCGCAGGAGGCGGTGGAGACGAAGCCGGGGTCGTAGGTGAAGATGCCTTGCTTCGTGAGCTGCGCGATGTCGATCACGTCGCTGCCGAGGCTGGGGCTCAAGATCGGCAGTTCGATGGCCTCGTCGGCGCCGTCCACAAACAATCGTGCGTGCTTGTCCCCCATGGGCACTCCTCCCCTCGTGCAGTGTCCGTTCGGTTGTCCCTTGCTCGTCCTAACGCCGCCTTTGCCTCATCCGAAGCGACGGTCTGAAAGGCTTCACCGCAGCCTATAGGCGCACCGCGTTGGCGTCAAACTGCGTAGAATTTGTCGTGGCGTCCCCTTCGAGTTGGAGGCAGATGTGGGCCGAATCATCGCGCAAACCAAGATCACCAATCTGGCGGACCAGAGCAAGTCCATCAATTGCGGTCTTTTCGTGGACACGGGTGCTGGAGCACTCATCCTGCCGACGGCTTGGAAAGAGCAGCTTGGTGACTTCCTGCGCGCCGAGCCCGTCGAACTGCAACTCACAAGCGGCGATGTCGTGCGGGGTGAAGCCTGCTGGCCCGTCGAAATCAAGATCGAGGGCTTCCGGCCCGTCGCCAACGAGGTGATCTTCATGGGCGAAGAAGACGAGGATGACTTGCAGGAACCGCTCCTCGGCTACGTCATCCTAGAGCAAGCGCAGGCAGCCGTGGACATGCTCGGCCACCGCTTGGTTCCGGTGAAATACATCGACTTGAAGTAGGACAGCCGCAATCAGCCGCCCAAGCGTTCGAGGCCCTCCTGGACCTTGCGGGCCTTGGCCTCGTCGTACCACCAGGCATCGACGAAGGGGAGGCGGTTGAGGCTGTCGTTGCGGATTTCGCCGAACTTGTCCCAATAAACGAGGCGAAAGCCAGGCTGCGAGCCGAGCGGGATGAAGTAGAAGTTCCACAAGAGCACGCGATCCAGCGCGCGGGTGGCGGCGTAGAGTTCCTCTGCCGATTCCGCGCCGACGATGGTCTCTATCAGGCTGTCCACCACTGGGCTGCGGATCTTGGCCCAGTTCTGGCCGTAGTCCTGGTCGGCGGCGTCGCTGCCGAACCAGTTGCGCAGTTGCAGTCCGGGGGTGTGGCCGGGCCCCAGGCGCACCGAGTTGCCGTCGAAGCGGCCGGTGCGGCTGCGGAAGAGCCACTGCGACACTTCCGGCGAGCGGCCGCTGTTCCTGATGCCGACCCGCTTCAAGTTGTCCACCAGAGAGAGGTTCTGGCGGATGGAGTAGTAGGAGACGCCAATGAAGTCGAGCGTGAAGGGCTCGCCGGTCTCGACGTTGGTCATCACGCCGTCCTGGATTTCCCAGCCCGCCTCGGCGAAGAGCTCAATCGCGCGGGCGATGTTGTGGCGCTGGCGGCCGAATCCCGTGCTGTGGGGCTGCTTGAACTCTTCGGTGAAGACGCGGGGCGGCAACTGGTCACGCCATGGCTCCAAGAGGGCCAGTTCGCGTTCGCTCGGCAGGCCCTTGTGCGCCATGGGCGAGTTCTGAAAGAAGCTCAAGCCTGTCTTGTAGAAGCCGTAGAAGAGCACGCGGTTGGTCCAGTCGAAGTCGTAGAGCAGCCACAGCGCCTCGCGCACGCGGATGTCGGCAAGCTGGGTGCGCTCGGTGTTCCAGAATATGGGCCACCAGAGCCCCTCGACCCGGCCGAGCGGGCGCAGCTCGCGCTTGAACAGCCCCTCGCGCACCGCCGGAAAGTCGTACTGGGTAGCCCAGTTCTTCGAGACGCCCTCCTCGCGGATGTCGAACACGTGCCCCTTGTGCGCCTCCAGCATCACGCCCTCGTCGGCGAAGTGGTCGAAGGTGATCTCGTCGAAGTTGTAGCGGCCTTTGTTCACCGGTATGTCGCGGCCCCAGTAGTCGTCCACGCGCTCGTACTCGATGACACGGCCCACCTCGGCGTACTTGAGCCGGTACGGGCCGCTCGCCAGCGGCGGATCGACCGTGGTCTTGGTGATGTCGTGCTCCGGCGCATCCCAATAGTGCTTGGGCAGGATGTTGTAGTTGCCGATGGCGAACGGCAGGATCGGGTTGAGCTCGCGGTCCTGGCGGCGTACGAAGCACACCTCGCGCTCGCCGAAGGCAAAGACGCGCTCGATGTCCGCGAGCGCCGTGCGGATCGACACGGAACCGTGCTCGCGCAGCGCCTCGAAGGTGAAGAGCACGTCGTCCAGGGTGATGGGTGCACCGTCGTGCCAATAGGCGTCGTCACGGATGCGAAAGGCGATCCAGTCGAGGTTCGGCCCCTTGGCGATCCCGTCGGCCAGGCGGCCATAGGCACTCACGGGCTCGTCGATGGAAGGCTCGAGCAGGCGGTCGTACACCAGGCCACCAGCGTCGTCGTAGCCGGCAGCGACGCGGCCCTTCTCCAGAATCGCGTTGTAGTTGTCGAAGGTGCCCATCACCGGCAGCCGCATGCGCCCGGTCTTGGGTGCGGCGGGGTTGGTGTAGTCGAAGTGGGTGTAGTCGGGGCCGTACTTGAGCGGCAGCAGGTATGAGATGGCGTGGGCGTAGTCGGGGTTCGCGCAAGGCGCCGACTCGGCCTCGCTCGCGTGCGCGGCGAGCAAGGCCAAGGGCAAGGCCGCCCTCGCGAAGGCTTTAGAACCCACGCACACGGCGGCGTGCTCGGGCTAAGCGCTGGCCTTACGCAGCTTCCGCTCTGGCGACGACCTCGCGCATCCCCTCCCACTCGTGCCACATGTTGCACATGGCGTACTTCGACCGCTCCCAGGGGTTGTTGCCTTCCTCGTACTCGAGCCACTCGCCCATCTGGCCACGGTCCGGGTGGTCGCTGATGCCGTTCACCTGCTTGTCCGGCTGGCGGCTCTTGTTGCGGATGCGGAAGATGATGTTCTTGCGCGATTCGGTGCCGTTCTCGTTGCGGGTGCCGGAATGGGGGATGTGATAGGTGGTGATGCAGGCATCGCCCGGCTCCATGAGGATCTGGGTCGGACGAGGCCAGCGACGCCCGTCTGGGGTCGCTTCGGAGTCCTCCGTCACGAACCGCTCGCGCACCGAGGGCGGCAGATAGACCATGCCGCAGCGGTTCGGCACGTCGTAGTCAAGCCGGGGCCAGTCGGGGCCTTCGGGCCCCAAGTGGCCGTTGATGGCATATTGCTTGCGGAAGAACTCCTGCATGGCGTGGTGGGCACCCTTGAGGAGCGCCGTCTGGCCGCAGCCGGGCCGGGTTTGGTCGTTGAGACAGACGAAGACGAACGCCGTGAAGCTGCCGAGGCCCAGGGTCATCTCCGGATCCTGGAACAGGGGCACCATGTTGTGCCCCATCACTTCCGGGCTGCGGCCCAAGTCGCCCTTGGGGCCCGAGGCGAAGTGGCGGCTGTAGATCTCGTCCGGCGTGCCTTCCTGCACCTCCTGTGGCGGAGCGATGGTGATGTTGCCGTCCATGTGCGTGCCGGCGCCGTAGTAGGGCATGTCCCGTTCGTGGTAGCCCACCGCGCTGAAGCGATCCGACGGTTGGCTCGGCTTGATGACCCCCACCTGACAGGCAACCGGCGGATCGAACTGCCCCATGGCCTCGTGCAGGATCGGCGTGATGGAGGAGGCGTTGACGAGATCGGTCATGTCCTTCTCGCGGGCGAGGCTCTGCCCTTTCTCGGCATTGCGAATGCGCTCCCGCGCCGCCGCAACAAGCTCCTCGGAAACCGCGTTCTTGAGCACGATGTACCCGTCGCGATAGAGATCCCGCTTCTGCTCGTCCGTCAGCGTCGCCGTCATTTCCCCCTCCAGAAAACCGTTGTCGCGTAAGCCGCCTGATTCTGACCGAGTGGGGGCAAATGTCGAGTCCCGGTGGCAGGGCCGGCGGACGAGCCACGCCCCGTCGGGGATGTCGCTAGCGATTTCTCCGGCGAGCGCTGGTCGAGATCAAATCGAACCTTGACCTGAGGCGCGTCTCGCATGTTCGCGCAGAACGCGGTTGATCTCTGTTTGGTAGCCGCGGCCGTCCGGGACGGTGGCCCGGAACCAAGCCAGAACGTCTGCGTCGAGTCGCAGCGTGATTTGTTGCTTTGTCGGCCGGTACAACAACCCGCGCCTTGCGCCGGACCAGTCGAGGACTTCAGGTATGTCGCTGGTGTCGATTTCGTCGTCTGACATTGACGCCAGCTTGCTCACCTGCGAAGCCTGCTTCTTGGTCAGCTCACTGGAAACGCCCTTCCTCATAGGCCCTCCGTTCGTGTGGCGTGGCCTTCCGTGCACTGATGATGCGGGCCACCTCGTTGCCCTCACTTGGCACGAAACTCGGCCAAGTGTGCACGACGATGACCGCTACCCCACCGACCACGCCAATCGTGTGCCATCGTTCCTCGTGGAGGCTGACGGTCAGGTCGATGCACTGTCAGCGGGTCGAAGAGGAGCCGCATCGTATCGAAGTCAGGTGACGTGCGGTAGTTCCTGTCCAGAGGCGCACGCTTTGGGGCTGATGGTCACCCCGTACACGGCGGTGGGTTTATCGGACATCTGAGTCGTACCGGGGTTGACGCCTTGGCCAACGCTTTCGCGCTAACCTTTCGTTGTAGTTCGCTGTTCGGCCAGCCTCGGATGTCCGTATGAACGCAGGCATTGAAGGACGGGGATCCGGGGTGGAGGGTTAGGCTGTTGCTTGTGATTTTCGATCGATTGATGATCAGGGCACCGATCACGGGCTTTCCCCACTTCTTGGCGACGTAGCGTGCCGCGTCTCTCAGGTCGCAGCAACTTGCACCCTTTGCTGAGAACGTAGAGAGCTCTCTGCACTTGCCTGGTTTGGGGTCGGGAGGAGTGAACGCAGATTTGCGAGCGCTAGGACTTCCTAGTCGACCGTTGTTGTGCACGAACCGAACTAGGTTGTCATCCTCGACGATACACGCGCTCTTCGAGCTGTCCGTCGCCAACATTCTTCTCCTTGTTCAGCCGGGCGAACCACCACCCCTCGAGCATCTGGCGCAGATAGTCGCTGTCAGCGTCCTCCGTGCCGATTAGGCGTCTTTCGTCATCGTTCCAATCGCAGATGAAGTCTACCCGGTTGCGCTTCCCGGAGACGTATAGGGTGATCGAAGGGCCATCGTCGTCGTCCCAATCAAGGATGATTTGCCCGTCGTCAGTGGAGGACGTGTTGAACAGTCTTGGGGTCGCGAAAGCGGTGTCCGGGCACCAGTGAAGAATGCGTCGCGCAGCGTCTATCTCGGCTTGCTCCACGCCCTCATCGACGAGGCTTCGGAGTTCCTTGTACGCCCGTGTCCGGTGCAGCACTACAGCTGTGGATACCACGCTGCTGCGATGCGTGTACGCATCCGAGCCAAGGAAGGAGATCGTGACCTGTTGGGGCGCCCCAAGGCCGCCCCAGACATCTGGCAACTGACCGTTGATAGCGTTCCTGTCGGACGAAGCAAAGGCGCCAAGGTGCTCCAACAGCGTCGCGTCCAGCAAGTCTGGTGGAGAAGATGCCGTCAGCGGCAAACTCACGTGACGGGCGCCGCTGCCGAACGTCACCTTGGATTGGTTGGGGCGTTCAACGATGCGCCGGAGCTCTGCAAATCGCTGGCCCAGTGGAGGAAATTCCATTGGGGACGTTGACTCAGCGTGCGCCATTTCGGCCGGAGACGCAGTCTCACGTGGCCAAGGCGCCAGGACGACGGCTTGCGGGACCTCCGTGCTCATGCGTGCGTCTCCCCTTGGCGGTCAATCCCACCAATTACCGCATGTACATGGTTCCAAAGGCTTTCCATGGCATTGCGCATTGATTCCCGAGTCGGCAGGACTTCGCCCTCATTTATGTGGTAATTTGCAGAAAGGAACACCAACGGCGTTTCTGCATCGTTGTGCCGTGGCTCCAACGTAACTGTCAAGGGCCTACCGTCGGTGGCACAACGAAATGTCAGTTTGGCGGAACCGCCTTCAATCCGCCCAACCCGCCCCACCTCTTTGACCGTGCTCGTGAAGAGCTTGTCGGCCAAGTAAGCGGACGCCGGCACGCCCGATCGCTGTTCGTAAGTCAGGGCAATGTTGCAGCCGTAAGAGGTCTGAGGACCCGGTGAGGCCGTTTCTTCAATTGCGGACGTCATTAGTTCGCACGCTTTGGCCACGCCATTGATGTCGTTGCCCGGATATTCGATTTTCGCCTGAACCCGGTCGTTTCCCGCGGTCAAGTCCATTCGGTCGCGAGAAATGACAAATCGGTTCGACTGAACCGGCCCCGCCGGGCCGATTGCCACGTTAGGTTCAACAACCGCATCCCACGTGCGGCAGAAAGAAACCGCCTCCGCCTCCTCGGTGAGCACGCGTGCGGCCACTAAGACGACGCTCGCATTTAGAACTTCCTTGAGTTCGATCATCAGACGTGCGCGTGGGTGTAACGAGGTTGATTCATGGGTCAGCCCTTTAGGTTGGAAGGGCGTTCGACCTCGGCGCTATTCCACGACTGGTGGCGTTCGCTGGCGGGTAGCCCTGAGTGTATTTTAGGTTTCGTCCCAAATGGGTCATGCGCTGGGGTTGGCGCGGTCACGCAAGGTGTGCGCGCTGCTCTGAGGCATGGCGCTTCTGGCCCAATGCACAGACGGTCGGAGTTGAGTGTCATGCGTGCGCCCTTGGCTTCGGATGCTCGTTGGCAGGCCGGTCGTCGCTCTTTGCTTGTCCAACCACGTTGCTGGTCCTTCCGGCTATGCGCTTGACGCCCGCGGTCACATTGCGACGCACTTTGACGCCTTTGAGATTGGGTTGTCAACGCTAGTTGTTGCCCACGGTTCCGCGCGGAGTACCGTTCCGATCGCACCGCTGGATGCTGTCCATCGTGGTCTGAGCGCTCCGCAGTCTGTTTGAGCTTCGAGCCTGCCTCGGAGCTTCTTTCCTGATCTCCCGTGCGTTCCCGACAGCAACCTACCATAGGGGCTAAAGCTAGATGATGCAATGCGCTGCAAGTGCGTGTGGCAAATCTAGGAGCACCGTCTGGGCCGGCAGGCGCCAATCTCGCGGTTGAAGGCGGTCTAGGTAGCTCGCGTCACTATGCGACGTAATTGGTCGTGATTAAGGGCGCGCGCGCATTGGCAATTGTCGGTTCGGCGGCTAGGCGGTGCCTCCAGTCCACAACGATGCCAGGCTCGATGGCAAGCGCCGAAACTGCCGCATCGTCAATGATCTGCCTCGCTTTGCACTCGTGTGCTTGCTTCATAGGCAGCAGTTCCATCGTGGAGACCAGGTCGAATGCCGATCGCAAGGAAGACCAAGCCGGATTTCCTGCCTTCGGGACCCGGATTTCCCGTAAATGCGCAAGCTGCCATGTCGGGTAAGTGAGTTTCTGCGCTCGGCGGTTGAGGAGAAGCAAACGCACAGGCGTGGAGTTCCACCAGACGGCCAGCGACTTGGCCGTGTCTTCGTCGGGTGCGGCGACGGGAACCCACCAGCCGAAGGAAGGTTGTTCGCACCACAGGCCCGTCAATCGGCCTGCGACTGTGTCGAGGCGCATAGGGACGAGAAGGTGGCTGCGCTGTGCCCGGTATCGAGCGGCGAGCCGATGCTTGTCGGGCCTGGGACGATACCCAATGTCTGGCTCACCGAGGATGGTTTGGCGCAGTTTGCCGCTTACCGAGTGGAATCCGGGAATTGCTGCTGGATCGTCTCGGTTGCAGATCTCGTAGGCGTCTTGGATGCGTTGTCCGGCAGGGCCGATTTCGAACCGTGTTCCGCCTGGCTCCAAGTTGGCGTTCTGCTCTACCTCTCGCGCCGCATCCGCGAGTGTTCCGTCGAACCACTGCACTGGCGACCAGTCTCCAGCTTCCACGCGTTCCGCTGGCCAATGGTGAACATTGCCCCAGCGGCTGGGCTGCCCCGTCGCGATGGTTTCTGCGGCTGCCATTGCGTCATCTGCGCTGTCGGGCATCTCGCGCAGCGACACGAAGTGTGTGGGTAGACGCCGGTTGCCTATGTGGCGCCGGCAGACAAGTAGGCATTCGTGGATGCTGGTGTTCTCGGAGAAGTTGACGCGCTTTGGATCGTGCGTGGTGACGATCCGCTCGATGTGAAACCGCTCGGCAAGGAACCGGCGCTCGGCGACACTCGACGCCCCGGTGCAGGCGGTGGCCGGGATGACCTTGGCCAACACGCCCCGTGACGAGTCTAGGAGTTGGTCGGCGAGCGGTGTGAAGAATGTGCTGATGCTATTGGTCGTGATGACTCGCCTGCAGACGGATCGCGCAATCGTAGTCCGTCACGGATGTTCAGTTCATGCCGCTGCATTTCCCTTACGGCGTCCGAACCGAACTTCCGGCTCCGCTTCCGGTTGTCCGTAAATGGAGCGTTCATGATCACGGCGTCCACGCCGTGGAGGGGGAACCGGATTTCCTCACTCTCGTCGACTTGGGTGCCATCAAGGGCCTCTAGAGATCGTCGGGGAGCGGTCAATGCGTGTAGGTCAAGCGTCTCGGCAGCCGCGCCGAGTATCTCCAATGATCCGGCTTTGGGAGGGCCGTTGGCCTGCGGCCCGTGCGGCATCGTGACGAGGTTCATGCGCTCGTAGTCCACGGTCGGTGCGCCCAAGGTCATGTTGCAGGCGGCGAGCTGGATGCCGTGTTGGTTGATGTCTAGGCCGCAGAGCACGTCTTCCACGAGGCGTTTGTGGAGGGCATTTGGGTCTTCGTTACCCGCTTTGTTTGCTTCGGCTACGCGGGCCTTGATGGTTTGGAGGGTGGCCATCAGGAGGGTGCCGGTTCCGCAGGCTGGGTCGATGATTCGGAGCTTGGCGACGGCTTCCGCGTCGGACCAGTCGATCCAGCCCTTCGGGAAGGCGAGGCGGGCGAGCATGATGGCGGAGAGGTTGTTTGTGTAGAAGGCGCCGTCGCTCTTGGCGGAGCCGAGGATGCGGTGGTAGAGCGGGCCGGCATGGTCGTACCCGAGTTCGCTCAGGGAGTCAGCGACCCGGTTGGCGCATTCGGCCAACATGCGGATGGCGTTGTGGACCGGTTTGGCCTCCGGCAGCGCACGGAGGACCGCTAGAGCAGGGCGGAAGACGGGTTCGTAGTCCTTTTCGAGGATGGCGTCCCAGGCGGCTTCGAGTACTTCTGCCGGGTGCGCTGCACCCGCGACCTTGTCGAGGCGGACGATGGTCTTCATTTCCGGTTCGTCGCGCAGGCGGCGTTGGAGCAGGGATGCGTTGCAGAGCATGAGTGCGGCGACGGTGCAGACGCCCTTCGCGCCGCCGTCGTCTTCGGGCACGAGGTCTAGCGCCTCGGCGATGGGGTCTTCGAGTTCTTCGTCCTGCAGTACGGAGCTTGCGCGACGAACTGTGTCGGTGATTTCGTCGGCGACGAGCTGGCCGGGCTTGCCGAGGCCCGATGCGGCTGCGACGTGGGCGAAGATTCCTTGCTCGGCTTCCTTGAGTTCGATTTCGCGCTGGATTTGGCCCGGCGCGTCTCGCACCTCGCCGGAGCGGGAGCCCGGTGCTCGTGACGTCGGCTGTTCGTACACCTTGATGAAGCTTGCCGGCGACTCGGCAAGGCGGCCATCGTGTGCTTGGAGGGCGCGTAGGACGCGGCCCACCGTGCTATAGCCCTCTGTGCCGCGTTCGAGGGCTTCGATTACGTCCTTGCCGGGTTCGACGACCACCGGGATGATGATGTAGCCGAAGCGCTTACCTTCCGCCCTTCTCATCACGCGGCCAACGGCTTGGACCACATCGACCTGACTGTCTCGTGGGTCGAGGAAGGCAACGGCATTGAGCGAGGGCACGTCTACGCCCTCGGTGAAGAGCTTGACGTTGGAGACGATGCGACATTCACCGTCGCGATCGGCATTGGCTAGAGCGCGCAGTTCCATGTTGCGCTGGAGGGCGCTTGCGGACGCGTCGAGATGGCGGGAGACGACCCGCATGGCTCGATCGCCGGGCAACCGTCGGGTTGTGGCGCTCAGCACTTCCCTGTCCATGAGGGCTTGGGAATACCACTTGGAGCGACGAATGCTATTTGCGAATGCCATTGTGCGCGGGAGCTTGCCCGGTTGCTCGATGGCCTTGCCTTCTGTGACGCCGTTTACTGCGAGCGAGACGCCTAGAACGCGGGTCATGTCGTTGGTGTTCGGTGCCTGCTTGCGTGTCGGAGCGGTGTCGAGGTCTTCGAGACGGCGGCGGAGGCCAGGGGTGACGCTCGCTTGGCTCACGCCGAGGACGATCACACGATAGTCCGAAAGCATGTCGGCATGGACGGCCTTGGCGAACGGAAGGTGATGGAACTGCGGGCCGTAAGTGTCTTGGTCGCCCATATCCACGACTTCGACGCCGCGGTCCCGTAGCTTGCGCTTGGAGCGTTCTGTATAGATGCGTGGCGTCGCGGTCATGTAAAGGCGCTTGTGGGCGTGGAGGCGGTTGTCGTCGTGGAACTCTTGGAAGTCCACCTTGCGCGTTCTGCTTGCGCCGGACTCGCGGAGGAAGGCGCCTGTGGTGCGGTGGGCTTCGTCGGCGATGGCAAGGTCGAATGTCGGTGCGCCGTGGTTCGCTTGCGCATCCGTCACGCGACCAAGTGAGTGGTATGTGCAGAAGACGGCTCGGGTGTTGCCTTCGCCCGTGAGCGCATCCGCGATCTCGATTGGGTCGGTGGTGACGGGGCATTCGAGTTCAGAGATGCGGATGTCTTCGGTCTCGTTGCGACCGCCTGCGGTCGAGTCGGAGCAGACGACGATGCAATCGAGCTTGTGGGTCGTCTGGCGCAGCCACTCCCGGCGCGCCTGTGAGACCAAGGCGATGGTTGGGGCGGCGAAGAGGATTCGCCCGCCATCCTCGATCACCTGCTCGGCGATGCGCAGGGCAGTAAAGGTCTTGCCGGTCCCGCAGGCCATGATGAGGCGGCCGCGGTCATGATTGGCGAGGCCCTCGACGGAGTCTTCGATCGCGTCTGCCTGGAGGGGCCAGGGTTCCTGGACAGGCCTTCGGGCGTCTTCTTCCTCGACTTGAATGTCGAGGTGCTGGCGGAAGTCGATCTGCCCGACTTGGGGGTTCGCGCCTTGGATTGCGCGTTCCGCGTTTGGACCCCAACGACAAGTGGCGACAACCCAGCGCAGGCGGAACAGGGGATGTTGCGACGCCCCAAGGAAACTGTCGATTGCGCCTTTGGTTAGCGTGTGCCGCTCGTCGTAGCACTTGCACTGGATGGCCACCCAGTCGCCGGATGTGCGGCGAGCCACGAGGTCGATGCCGATGTCGCGGCCGTCGTGTCCTGTCAGCTCTTCGCGTTCCGGCCATTCCGGCCAGCGCCAGATTTGCTCAATCTCGAACTCGGGCTCTTGGAGGGCGATGCGCATGAAGAGCTGCTCGAACCAACGTCCCTTCTCCGATTCGTCGCGGCTTTGGTTGCGGATGCGGTCGAGGATGGTACCGGCGGTTGGCCGGCCGGCAAGGTCGAGGCGCCTTTGGCCGGGTCTCACGGACGGGTCTCGATCAATGGGGTGTTAGGCGGGGTCGGGAGAGCCCAACAGCGGGCGGGGCACGTGCGCGGGTTGGATGATGTCTTCACATACAAAACTGGAGCCTGCTTCATACGTCCGTCAGGGCCAAGCGTAGCGTAACTGCACCGGTTGTGGGCATGGCCTTGGGCGCAACACGTTGAGGCTTGTCCTCGCCCGCGTTCAGCCATTGAAGGGCTTGGGTTCGATCGAGACGGGCGACCACGAGGGTCGCCCCTACGGAAGCGCGACTCGCCTTCCGCCTTCAGGTGTTGTCTCAGCTTGAAATTCTGGAAGCGGGCGAGTTCTCTTGTACGCTGGACCGATCCATCAGGGGCGTCTGATACCAGAAACGTGCCCATAGCTGCCGAGCCAAGGAGATTTGCCTCTGGTACTTGTATGCGTTGTCGCCGTGATCGGCCTGAATCTGCTGGTTCCGGCAGATGCTGTTGAGCGTAGGCAAAATCGGTGGCTCGTCGACCTCGATCTCCAGGTAAGCCGCCCGGAACGCATCGAGATCGTGATCAGAGAGTTCCTCGCCCTTGGCCTCGATGTCCCGCTCCAGCGACACGTACTGTTTCGCGAACGAGCGGTGTTCAATCTCCTTGGGACCGAGGCGCAAGACCATCTCCGCCGCCGCGAACAGAGCGGAGACAGAACCTAGAACTTTCACGACTAGATCGCCCCAACCTGCAAACAGACCCGCGACCACGCTGGACGTGGCAGCAAGGAACAGGAGCATGCGAACCGCATTCCACCGCTGGAAAAACCGAACACGCCACAAGTGGTAGCGGCGAGACCGCCGGATGTCAAAAAGCAGGTTGTAGCGCTTCGTCTCGCGGTCTGGCATCTACATCCTAAGGTGGCTATTTCTTGTCGGGTGGAGGCGGCGGCGGATCGTCACCCTGAACCTTGGTGATGTCGAGCTTCTCGTCACCAATGATGACCTGCCGCTCCTCCGTAAGGGTGTCGCGGCTAGGTTGTTCAACAGGAGTTTGGGGTTGAGAGGTATCCGGTGCATCCTTCTCGCGATCTGCCATCGCTTGACTTTCTCCAGTTCGAAAACTACACGAATCTGCTCAGAAGGGCCAGCGACTGATCGCTCCGAGCGCTGATCCGAGCTTGACCCAGCCGAGCGGTTTCTGTCAACGGGTTTTCGAACGACCCTATCCGTCGTCTGGTCCCGTCAGATTCTCCTCACGAGCAATGGACTTGACCGCCTCAAGCAGCAAGACCGCTGCCCAAGTACCATCCGAGCCTTCGAGCTGTGGACGATCAACCAAGGCTGGCACGGGGTCCGCTAGGATTGGGTCGAGCGGTGCCCGCCAAACCCCATTTCGAACTGGTCGAAGACTTCGAGGTCAGGGACAGGCTGCCACGGGCACCGCTCGTTTGATCAAGACTCCTTCGAGGACTCCTTGAAAGCAAGAGCGACGATCTCTCTAGGGAATGTCGCAACCACATTGGCTCCATCGTAGGAGTCAGAGAGGAAATAGGTCTCTCCGTCCCGACTCAGATGGAGGTAGCTCGCCTTGAACCTCCACTCGGCCTTGCCTCGGAATCTCACAACCCAAGTTGGTTTCTCGCTGCTCATGGTTTTCTTTCCTCAGTTGTCAAGTTCGCATTTTTGAAAGTGACAGTATGCGCCGTCGCCCCCTTAGCGGTGAATGGGCGCAAGGCTGCTAGAATGCCGCGTTTTTTTGTGGGGGGAAGCGCATGGCGTATCAGCATATCGAGGTGCCGGCGGATGGTGAGCGGATCACGGCGAATGCCGATGGCACGCTTGCGGTTCCGGCGCGACCCATCATCCCGTTTATCGAGGGCGACGGCATCGGCATCGACATCACGCCGGTGATGCGCAAGGTGGTCGACGCTGCGGTGGAGCAAGCCTACGGCGGCGAGCGCAGCATCGCCTGGATGGAGATCTACTCCGGCGAGAAGTCCCTCGAGCTTTACGGCGAGGACGAATGGCTGCCAGAGGAAACCCTCGTTGCCATGCGCGAGTTCCTGGTGGGCATCAAGGGCCCCATGACCACCCCGGTTGGCGGCGGCATTCGTTCGCTCAACGTGGCGCTAAGGCAAGAGCTTGATCTTTATGTCTGCCAGCGCCCGGTGCGCTGGTTTCAGGGCGTGCCGAGCCCGGTGGTTGCGCCGCACAAGACCGACATGGTGATCTTCCGCGAGAACACCGAGGACATCTACGCCGGCGTCGAGTGGGAGGCGGGCTCGGCGGAGTCGGACCAGGTGATCGCGTTCCTGCAGCGCGAGATGGGCGTCAACAAGATTCGCTTTCCCCAGAACTGCGGCATCGGCGTCAAGCCGGTTTCGGTGGAAGGCACCCAGCGGCTCGTGCGCAAGGCCATGCAGTACGCCATCGCCGAGGACCGCAGCTCCGTGACGTTCGTCCACAAGGGCAACATCATGAAATTCACCGAGGGGGCGTTCAAGGACTGGGGCTATCAGCTCGCTGCCGAGGAGTTTGGCGCAACCCCGCTCGACGGCGGCCCTTGGCATGAACTCACCAATCCCAACACCGGGCGGCAGATCGTCATCAAGGACATGATCGCCGACGCCATGCTGCAGCAGATTCTCACCCGTCCCGACGAATACGACGTCATCGCCACCATGAACCTCAATGGCGACTACCTCTCCGACGCCCTCGCAGCGCAAGTAGGCGGCATCGGCATTGCGCCTGGCGCCAACATTGGCGACGCGATTGCGCTCTTCGAGGCCACCCACGGGACGGCGCCGAAGTACACCGGCCAAGACAAGGTGAACCCCGGCTCGCTGATCCTTTCGGCGGAGATGATGCTGCGTCACTTGGGCTGGCGCGAGGCTGCGGACCTCATCGTCCAGGGCATGGAAGGCGCCATCGGCGACAAGACGGTCACCTACGACTTCGAGCGCCTGATGACCGGCGCCACGCTGGTGAAGTGCTCGGAGTTCGGCGACGCCATGATCGCCAAGATGTAAAAGGCGCGAGCTCCATCGGGGTTGCTATGATGCGGCGGTCGAATTCATGCCACGGCGGATTCGTGCTCATTCAAGCGGCATCGCCAATATTCGCGCAAGGGGACGACGATCCCGAAGAAGAGGGACGCACCGGCGCCGTCACGCTGGAAGAGAAGCCCGCCCTCAAGCGCCCGCAGATGTTCAAGGTGCTGCTGCTGAACGACGACTACACGCCGATGGAGTTCGTGGTTCACGTCCTCGAGCGCTTCTTCCGCATGGACTACGAAAAGGCTTGGCAGATCATGATGGCGGTGCATACGACCGGCAGTGCGGTGGTGGGCATCTTTCCGCGCGACATCGCCGAGACGAAATCCGAGCAGGTAAACCAATATGCCCAGGAGAACAACCACCCGCTCAAGTCCACCGTCGAGATGACCGACTGATCGGTTGCGAAGCCGGCGCGGGGAAGGCAAGGTAGAGGCAACGGCACAAGGTACACGGCAGATGCTCAGCGACGATCTCCAGGCCACCCTCAACCGGGCGTTCAAGGACGCCCGAACGCGGCGCCACGAGTTCATGACGGTGGAGCACCTGCTGCTCGCGCTGCTCGACGACAAGGTGGCGGCGGACGTGCTGCACCACGTCGCTGCCGACATCGACGAGCTGCGCAAGAAGCTCGGCTCGTTCATCGACGAGACGACGCCTCTCATCCCGGCGGGGGTGGACGAGCAGGAGACGGAACCGACCCTCGGCTTTCGCCGCGTTCTGCAACGGGCGCTCTTCCACGTGCAGACGAGCCGCAAGAAGCAGGCGAGCGGCGCCGACGTGTTGATAGCCCTCTTCAACGAGCAGGAGAGCCAGGCGGTGTTCCTGCTCAAGGAACAGTCCATCGCCCGTATCGACGTCGTCAACTACGTCGCCCACGGCATCTCCAAGGCGGCCGGCGAGACCGCCACCGGCACCGAAACCGGGAGCGAAGGCGAAGAGGGCGGCAAGGAAAGCGCGCCGCGAGCGCTCGACACCTTCGCCACCAACCTCAACTCCCAAGCCCGGGCCGGCAACATCGACCCGCTCGTGGGGCGCAACGACGAGGTGGAGCGAGTCATCCAGATCCTCTGTCGGCGGCGCAAGAACAACCCCCTTCTCGTGGGGGAATCCGGCGTCGGCAAGACGGCCATCGCCGAGGGCCTCGCCAAGCGCATCGTCGACAACGAGGTGCCGGAGGTAGTGGGCAGCAGCAGTGTGTTCGCGCTTGATCTCGGCGCGTTGCTGGCGGGGACCAAGTACCGCGGCGACTTCGAGAAGCGCTTCAAGGCCCTGCTTGGCGACTTGCGCAAGGAAGAGGGCGCCATCCTCTTCATCGACGAAATCCACACCATCATCGGCGCCGGCGCGGCCTCCGGAGGCGTCATGGATGCCTCTAACCTCCTCAAACCTCTGCTTGCGTCCGGCGACATTCGCTGCATGGGCTCCACCACCTACCAGGAGTATCGCGGCATCTTCGACAAGGATCGGGCGCTGTCGAGACGCTTCCAGAAGATCGACATCGTCGAACCGGACGTGGACGACACCTATCGCATCCTCAAGGGCCTCAAGTCCCGCTTCGAGGACCACTACAGCCTGCGCTACACCGACCCGGCCTTGCGCGCCGCCGCCGAGCTTTCCGAGCGCTACATCACCGACCGCTTCCTGCCCGACAAGGCCATCGACGTCATCGACGAGGCCGGTGCGGCGCAGCAGCTCGTGGCCCCGGCGCGGCGCAAAAAGACCATCGGCGCCGGCGATGTGGAACGGGTGGTGGCGAAGATCGCCCGCATTCCGTCGAATCAGGTAACGGTGTCGGATAAGGAAGCGCTCCGAGACCTCGATCAGAAGCTCAAGATGGTGGTGTTCGGCCAGGACAAGGCCATCGACATGCTCGCCTCCGCCATCAAGCTCTCTCGCGCCGGGCTCAAGACCGAAGGCAAGCCGATCGGTTCGTTCCTGTTCTCCGGCCCCACCGGCGTCGGCAAGACGGAAGTGTGCCGTCAGCTCGCGCTCATCATGGGCGTGGAGCTGTTGCGTTTCGACATGTCCGAGTACATGGAGCGGCACACCGTCTCGCGGCTCATCGGCGCGCCCCCGGGCTACGTCGGCTTCGATCAGGGTGGGCTCCTGACCGAGGCGGTGACCAAGCATCCGCACAGCGTGGTGCTGCTCGACGAGGTGGAGAAGGCGCACCCGGAGGTCTTCAACCTGCTGCTGCAGGTGATGGATCACGGCACCCTCACCGACAACAACGGCCGCAAGGCCGACTTCCGCAACGTCGTGCTCATCATGACCACCAACGCCGGCGCCCAGGAGGCTTCGCGCGCGTCCATAGGCTTCATGGAGCAGGATCACACCACCGACGCACTCGAAGTCATCAAGAAGATGTTCACGCCGGAGTTCCGCAACCGGCTCGACTCGATCATCGGCTTCAACGCCTTGCCGATGGATGTCATCAAGACGGTGGTGGACAAGTTCCTCACCGAGTTGCAGGCGCAGCTCGATGGCCGCAAGGTGGAGATCGACGTCGATGAGGATGCCCGCGACTGGCTGGCGCGGGAGGGCTACGACGAGAAGATGGGCGCCCGCCCGATGCAGCGCCTGATTCAGGAGAAGATCAAGCGCAAGCTTGCCGAGGACATCCTCTTTGGCGAACTGTCGGAGGGCGGCGGCATCGTCCACGTCACCGTCGAGGACGACGACCTCGCCTTGGAGATCGAGTCCCGGGCTGCGGCCCGGGCGGCGACGTAGTTAGGGGCCTGAGCCGCAGAAAAACTATCGAGTCGAACCAGGAAGCGGGCCTCCTTTCGCAGTTTTCGCGTAGCGTAAATCCGCCAGAGTGCGACGAAGGCAAGCGCATGAGGAAGGCCACCCGAAGAAGGGCGACGCATGCGTCGCCCCTACGGCCCGGAACGTGACCGACACCTTCCTGTAGGGGCGACGCATGCGTCGCCCTGTCCGGCAGCCGGGTGCATCGCCGCCAATTCCGACAGGCTGCTAGCGTTCCCGGAAGGTTATGCGGCCCTTGCTGAGGTCGTAAGGCGTCAGTTCGACCTTCACCTTGTCGCCGGTGAGGATGCGGATGTAGTTCTTGCGCATCTTGCCGGAAATGTGCGCCGTCACCACGTGGCCGTTGGTGAGTTCCACCCGGAACATGGTGTTGGGGAGGGTGTCGGTGACCGTCCCCTCCATCTCGATCTGCTCTTCCTTCGCCATGAAACCCCTTGGTTGGCTGGCCGCCGTGGCGGCGCAGTTTACCCCAACGCGCGGCTCAGGAATGTTGCATCCAGCCCTGCTTCCCGAATAGCTCAATGGGACGGTAGTCGGTCTTGTAGCGCATCTTGTCCGCCTCCTCGATCCAGTAGCCGAGATAGAGATAGGGCAGGCCGGCATGCTGGCAGACGGCGATCTGGCGCAGGATCGACAGCACCCCCAAACTGCGCTCCGCGAGCGACGGATCGAAGAATGTGTAGATGGCGGAGAGGCCGCTCACGAGCACGTCGGTGACGGCCACCGCGACGAGCCGCTCGCCGAGATAGGCGTTGACGAAGCGCGTGTCGCTCCATTCGGCCAAAAGGAAGGCGCGGAACTGGTCGGGGGAGGGCGGGTACATGTCGCCCTCGCCGTGACGTTCGCGGATGTAGCGCTCGTAAAGCTCGTAGGCTTCGTCGCCGTAGCGGGCCGGCTCGATGCGCATGGCTAGGTCGTCGTTGCGCGCCAACACGCGGCGGAACCTGCGGGTCAGGCGAAACTGCCGCACCGGCACGCGGGTGGCAACGCAAGCGCTGCAGTCGTCGCAATGCGGGCGGTAGAGGTGATCGCCCGAGCGGCGGAAGCCGACGCCGCTCAGGGCGGCATAGGTGTCCGGGGAATGATCTTCGCGCGGATCGAGGAACAGCGTGCGGGCATCGCGCGCGAGGTAGCTGCACGGGTGCGCGGGGGTCAGCAGGAAGCGTTGCTTCACGATGTGGCCAAGGTCCAAGGGCCGCGGTCGGTAGCGCAGCTGTTGTTCTGGCGAACTCGGGCGAGAAACTCGTCGCGAGGCATAAACGTGGCGCCGAGGCTCTCGAGGTGGCGGTTCATGATCTGACAGTCGATCAGCTCGAACCTCGACAGCACGAGGTGTTCGGCAAGCCGCGCGAGGCCGGCCTTGGAGGCATCGGTGCGGGCACTGAACATGGACTCGGCGAAGAACATGCGGCCGAGGGATACCCCGTACACGCCACCCACCAACTCGCCTTCCTGCCAGACCTCCACCGAATGCGCAAGGCCAAGGTCATGCAGTTTCGCGTAGGCGTGCTGCATGGTCGCCGTGATCCAAGTGCCGTCGCCTTCCTTTCGGGGGGCGGCGCAGCCTCGGATCACCGCTTCGAACGCCTGGTCGGCCGTGACATCGAAATGCCCCGCGCCCAGGCGCCGGCGCAAGCGACGGGACACGTGCAGCCCACCGGTGGCGCAGCCCTGCCAAGGCCGGCCCTCGGCATCGACGAGCGGCACCACGGCACGCGGATCCGGCGACCACCACAGGATCGGCTCGGCGTCGCTGTTGAACCACGGGAAGATGCCTTGGGAGTAGGCGCGGATCAGGCTCTCGGGCGAGAGGTCGCCGCCGATTGCCACCAGTCCCGAGTTCGCCGTCACGACTCAGAGAGGAACTTCTCGGCGTCGAGAGCGGCCATGCAGCCGAATCCGGCAGACGTGATGGCCTGTCGATAGACGTGATCGGCGACATCGCCGGCCGCGAACACGCCCGGCACGCTGGTGGCGGTGGCATTGCCGCCCTGGCCGCTGACCGTGCGGATGTAGCCATCGTGCATGTCGAGCTGGCCCTCGAACAGGGTGGTGTTGGGGGTGTGACCGATGGCAATGAAGACCCCCTGGAGGGGAAGCTCAGCGGTCTTGTCCGTCTGCACGTGGTTCAGCCGCACTCCGGTGACCCCCATCTCGTTGCCGAGCACTTCGTCCAGGACATGGTGCCAGACCAGTTCTACCTTGCCTTCCTCGGCGCGGGCGAACAGCCGTTGCTGCAGCATCTTTTCGGCGCGCAATTCGTCGCGGCGATGCACGAGATGCACCTTGGAGGCGATGTTGGAAAGATACAGCGCCTCTTCGACCGCCGTGTTGCCGCCGCCGACGACTGCCACTTCCTGATTGCGGTAGAAGAAGCCGTCGCAGGTGGCGCAGGCGCTCACGCCGCGGCCCTTGTAGGCCTCCTCGGAAGGCAGTCCAAGGTACTTCGCCGAGGCGCCGGTGGCGATGATGAGGGCGCCGGCGCGGTATTCCGCATGGTCGCCTGAGAGCACGAACGGGCGTGAGGAGAGGTCCACGACGTTGATGTGGTCATGGACCACGTCGGCGCCGAACTTGCGCACATGCTCGTCCATGCGCACCATGAGATCAGGGCCTTGGAGACCGTCCGCATCGCCGGGCCAGTTGTCGACGTCGGTGGTGGTGGTGAGCTGGCCGCCCACCTCCACCCCGGTGATGATCACGGGTTTGAGGTTGGCGCGGGTGGCGTAGAGCGCAGCGGTGTAGCCGGCAGGGCCGGAGCCGAGCACGATGAGGTCGTGTTCCCTGCGTTCAGTGGGCATTCAAGAGCTCAATAAAAGGGCCCGCCTTGGCATGGGGAGCGATGTACTGCGCGAGCGTCTGGCCGTCGCCGTTGCGGGCACGCACGTCACGCCCTTCGCCCGTGAAAAAGTCGAGAAAGCGCCCGAAGTCGTCCGCCCGCATGGCCTGATAGGCATGGCGGAGGACGAAGAAATCGGCATCGCCCGGAAGCGTCAGGCCAGACTGCCGCGGCGCGGTCTTGTTGAGGAAGCTCTTGATGCGAGCGTCGTCCCACACCTCGTCTAAGACCTTCTCCTTGTCCTTGCGCGCCTTCAGCACCGTCCTTGTCGTGTGCGCCATATTCCCTCCAGTTCGCCGCGGGTGCGAATCTAGACCCGCATGATACGGGAATCGAACCCGGCCTTGAGCCAACTTCATGCACTCCCTTATGTTTGGCGTCTAATTCACGGAAATCGAACACTTTTGTAGTGGCTTCTGCCCGCAACAGAGAGTACACTGCCCGCCGCGAATGGCGACTTAGGCGGTGATTCCGATGCGGAGCACGGCGGGTATTGCGGCGTCGAACGCGGCGACCCCGAGCGAGGAGCGAGTCTCCCGTGCGCTGCCACTGCGCGAGTTCCTGCTGATCCTGCTCGCGGGGCTCGCGGTCTATGTCTTCCTGGCGCTGGTTTCCTATGCCCCGCGCGACCCGGGATTCACCCATGCCGGCACGGATCTGCCGGTGTCCAACGTGATGGGCATGAGCGGCGCCTACACGGCCGATGGCGCCTTGCTTGCCATGGGCTTTATGGCCTATCTCCTGCCGCTCGGCTGTGTCGCCGGTGCCTATGGCCTCATGCGTCGGCCGGCGCCCGTGTCGGTCGTTTGGCTGCGCGTCGCGGGGTTCATGGCCGCGGCGCTCGCTTCGAGTGCGCTCATGGAACTGGCGGCGCCGAGCCCGGCAAGTGCGCTGCCCGCCGGCGCCGGCGGCGCTTTGGGCGAGCAGTTGGTGGCGGCGGGGCTGCCGGCGCTCGATCGTGGGGGAGTCGCGCTGGTTGCGCTTGCGGGCCTCGCCATCGGCGTGCAGGCGATGTTTGGATTCTCGTGGGCGTGGCTCGTGGAGTGCGTCGGTCGGGGCGTGTGGGGCGCCTGCGCTTGGCTGGTCGGCCTCGTAAGTCGAGTCGCAGCGCATCGGCGTGCGGAGCCTAAAGCTGAAGGGGCCTCGATGGCCCGAGTGGAGGCCGGGCCGGTGGAGGCGCCGGCCCGACGCAAGCGAGGCAAGCAGGCGCGTCGCACGCCGCCGGAACTGAAGCCGAGAGCAGCTAAGCAGCCAACCCTGTTCGATGCAACGGATCCGCAACGGATGCCGAGGCTGGACCTGCTCGACATGGCCGACGACGGCCCCGCCGGCTTCTCGCGCGAGGCACGCGACAGAATGTCCGACTTGCTAGTGAGGAAGCTAAAGGACTTCCGTGTTGAGGCGAGCGTCAAGGACGTGTTGCCGGGACCCGTAGTTACGCGGTTCGATCTTGATCTAGCGCCCGGCGTCAAGGTGAGCCGGATCACGGGCCTCGCCAAGGACTTGGCGCGCTCGCTGGCGGTCACCAGCGTTCGCATTGTCGAGGTGATTCCCGGCAAGTCCCTGATCGGCATCGAGGTGCCCAACGCCGACCGCGAGATGGTGCGTCTGCGCGACGTGCTCGACTCACCGAAGTTCACGGGCGCCGCCGCGCCCCTGACGCTGGCGCTCGGCAAGGACATCGCCGGAGAGCCGATGATGGCGGACATCGCCCGAATGCCGCATCTGTTGGTGGCCGGCACAACGGGTTCCGGCAAGTCGGTAGGCATCAACGCCATGCTGGTGAGCATGCTCTACAAGTGCAGACCGGAGGACCTGCGCCTGATTCTGGTGGATCCGAAGATGCTGGAACTTGCCGTGTACGAAGGCATTCCGCACCTCCTGACGCCGGTGGTCACGGACATGAAGGACGCCGCCGCTGCGCTCAACTGGTGCGTTGGCGAAATGGAACGGCGCTACCGACTCATGGCCGGGCTGGGCGTGCGCAACCTGGCCGGCTTCAACGGTCGGATCATCGAGGCGCGCCAGGTTGGCGAGACAGTGCCCGACCCAACCTTGCCGGCGGAGGAGGCGGCCAATGCGCCTGAGCTCGAGCCGCTGCCGCTGATCGTCGTGGTGATCGACGAGTTCGCCGACATGATGATGATCGTCGGCAAGAAGGTGGACCAGCTCATCGCCCGCATCGCCCAGAAGGCACGTGCCGCCGGCATCCACCTGATCCTCGCCACGCAAAGGCCGTCGGTGGATGTCATCACCGGCCTCATCAAGGCCAACATCCCCGCTCGCATCGGCTTTCAGGTGTCGAGCAAGATCGACTCGCGGACCATTCTCGATCAAGGTGGCGCGGAGCAGCTCCTCGGCTATGGCGACATGCTCTTCCTCCCACCCGGCACGTCGGTACCGACGCGCGTGCATGGTGCGTTCGTCTCGGACGACGAAGTGCATCGGGTGGTGGCGGACTGGAAGCGGCGAGGCCAGCCGGAATACCTGGACGACGTGCTCGCCGGTGGTGTGCCCGACCTCGACGGCGGGGGCATTGTCGCCGCGGACCCGGACGATGTGGAGAACTCCGACGCCCTGTATGACGAAGCCGTGGCCTTCGTGCTCGAGTCCCGCCGCGCCTCCATCTCGTCGGTGCAGCGCAAGTTCCGCATCGGCTACAACCGCTCGGCGCGGCTGATCGAGGCCATGGAGGAGGCCGGCATCGTCTCGGCGATGAACTCGAGCGGCAGTCGCGAGGTGCTGGTGCCGGCACGCGACTAAGGGGCCTGCGCTGTAGAGAAAACGGCAAAACAAGCAAGCGGATGCGTTGGCCTCTAGCGTCGCCCTCCCTCCGAGGCTCGCCAATGCCCGCTGACGCGCTCTACGAGCGCGTCGGTGGTTGCTTCGCAACGGCTGGCCTTCGTGCTCGCGTTCGCTCGCAGCTACGGCTAGGAGCCAAACCCTCGCTGGCGCCCGGAGTCTGGCCCCAGCCCGCCCCACTATGGCCTTGCACCGTAGAATGACGCCACCGCGCCATGCAGCGGCGCAGGTTCCTGGCGGAGAGACGCATCTTGGAGGGGGAAAAAAGCGGGGCAGTGATGCCACCGGCGTTGTCGGATGGCGTCGTCATTGGCGTGCTGGGGCTCGGCTACGTCGGCTTGCCGCTCGCGGTGGAGTTCGGTCGGCGCTACGAGACGCGTGGTTTCGACACTTCCTCCGCGCGCATCGAATCGCTCAAGAAGGGCGTGGACTCCACCGGCGAAGTGGAAGCGGATCATCTGGCGTTGGCCGCACGCCTCACGTTCACCGACGCGGCCGAAGACCTGCGCGGCTGCAGTGTATTCGTCATCACCGTGCCGACGCCGATTGACTCGGACAACCGTCCGGACCTTGCGCCCCTCGCGACGGCCAGCCGAGACGTGGGCCGCGTCATTCAGCGCGGCAATGTTGTGGTGGTGGAGTCCACTGTGTTCCCGGGTGCCACCGAAGAGGTTTGCGTGCCCATCGTCGAGCGGGAATCGGGTCTCGTCCTCAACCACGACTTCTTCGCCGGCTACAGTCCGGAACGCATCAACCCCGGCGACCGTAAGCATCGCCTCCCGGACATCGTCAAGGTGGTCGCCGGATCAACCCCCGAAGCCCTCGACTTTCTTGATGCCCTGTACGGTTCGGTTATCCGCGCCGGCACCCACCGGGTGCCGAGCCTGAAGGTCGCGGAGGCCACCAAGGTGATCGAGAACACCCAACGCGACCTCAACATCGCGCTCGTCAACGAACTCGCGCTCATATTCGAGCGGCTCGGCCTTGACACCGGCGAGGTGCTGGCGGCGGCGGCCACAAAGTGGAACTTCCTGCCGTTCCAGCCGGGTCTCGTGGGGGGGCATTGCATTGGGGTGGACTCGTACTACCTCACCCACAAGGCGCAGCAGGTTGGCTATCAGCCCGATGTAATCCTGGCCGGTCGCCGCATCAACGACACCATGGCCCAGCATGTGGCGAAGCGCGTGACGGGGCTTTTGCAGGCGCACGGCACCGCGCCGTTGGCGGCGCGCGTGCTCGTGCTTGGACTCGCGTTCAAGGAGAACACCTCCGACATCCGCAACACCAAGGTGGCGGACCTCGTGGCCGCCCTGGCAAAGGACGGCGCCCGAGTCGATGTGCATGATCCGCGGGTGGACCCGGCCGAGGCGGCGAGCATCGGCATCGTCCTTGAGGCGGAGCCGCCAAAGGGCGCGTATGACGCCGTGGTGGTTGCCGTTGCGCACGACGAGTTCAAGCGCTTGGGGCCAGAGAGCATCCGCGCCTTGGGCAGGCCGGGGTGCGTGCTGTTTGACATCAAGCACGTGCTGCCGCGCGAAGCCGTGACCGCGCGCCTTTGACGCGCACAAGGGAGACGACATGACATCGCACATCCGCCAAGGCTTCGGGACGGTACGTCCGTATCTCTACGGGGCCTACGAACTGCCGCAGTTCCTCGTTGACGTGTTCGGCGCCCGGGAGATCGAACGCCATGAGCAGCCGAACCGCCGCGGCGCCCACGTGGAACTCGCCCTTGGTGACGGCGCGATGGTCGTGGAGGCCGGCGAGTTGCCGCCGACGGCCAAACCCACGGCAGCTTCGGTGTACGTCTATGTCGAGGACGTGGACGCGGTGTACCAACGCGCCACCGCGGCCGGCGCAGAGACCATCCACGCGCCCACGGACCAGCCCTACGGCGAACGAAGCTGCGGCTTCAACGCCTTCGGCAACACTTGGTGGGTGGCCACCTACACCGGCTGAACCAGGCGTTCCAGCACGATGTGGGCGCACCGGCGGTTTTCGGGACGAAAGTCGCTGAGCCGCGAGTCCTGGATTCGATAGCCGTCTTCGCTGCCGAGCACGTGGCGGCGTTCTCGAAGGGCCTCGATGCCGCGGGCGTACTTGCTGGCGGCATCGGGCCGTCGGGTCGGCATGGCGATGATCCCAACTTGAGCGCGCGCCGACAAGGCTTCGTAGAGCATCGAAACGCTGTCGGCAGTTACCCAGACGTAGCTCGCCCGCGCCAAGGCGTCTTGCAGGAAATCCTCGGGCGCCAGGCGCCAGGACTGCCAGGCAAGGTTGCCGCGCGGCGCCACCCGTTCGGCCAAGCCCGCCGGGGTCCGCCGCGAGTCGCAGGCAGTCCAGCGTATTTCGGGCGACGCGTCGGCGATGGCGCTGATTGCGCCTGCGACCGCGTCGGGTTGCCACTCGTATGTGCGATTGGGCCCGCCGATCAGCACCAGGCCCTCGTCCGGCACCTTGCCCTCGTCGGTGGTGGGGCAGATCACTCCCCAAGTGCCGACCACGTTGCTCTTGTCCGGGTAATGGTCGTGCCGAGGCACGAAGATCAGGTCGAAAAGAAAAGGGGGCAGCGACGGCTTCATCAAAACCACCGTGCGCCCGCCGCAGGCAGCCCGCGCGGCCAGCATGGGCAGGTGCGTGGCGTGTCCCACGCCGACGATCAGATGCGGCGGTGGCAGCATTGCCTCGCCCCGGACATGGCGAAGAATCTCGCCCCAGAACATGGATTTGCTGCGCATGTCGAGTTCGTATGCAGCCACTGGCGCGAGTGCGGCGAGCCCCTGCAGGAGGCCTAGAGACTGCTTTTCGTGGCCGGGCTTGCCGTCGAGCAGCCGCCAAACGACCAATGCGTCTTTCACTTCCTCGGCAGAAGGGCGCTAACGAACATGAGGACGCGCAGACGCAATCGATCGAACAGGGCAAGACCGGTCGCATCGGCAGCCTCGATCCGCTCCACCCAAGGGCGAATGCGCTCGTGCCGCCACAGCCGGCGCCTGAGTCCAGGCCGGTTGCTGGCCACGAGGAAGGCGCCGGCGATCAGGAGTGGAATGCCGGGCAGGATGGGCAGGGCGATGCCGACGACTCCGAGTGCCAAGAGGCCAATGCCCACTGCGGGAACCGTGCGTTGCATGTGCTCTTCCTCCGGTCCTCTAGGAAATGCTGCGTCCGCCGTCGATGGGAAGGCAGACGCCGGTCAGGAACGACGCCTCGTCGGAGGCGAGAAAGGCGGCGCTGGCGGCAACGTCGGCTGGCTCCGTGAGCCGGCGCAGCGGAATGCCGCGAATGATGGCCTCGCGGTTCGCGTCGGGAAGCTCGTCCACCCCCAGTGCGCCGCGCATGAAGCCGGTCTCTGCCGCCACGGGGTTCATCGCATTGACTCGGATGCGATGCCGCGCCAACTCCACGGCGAGGCCCATCGTCATCGTCATCACCGCACCCTTGGTGGCGTTGTACACGGTCACACCTGGCCGCGGCGCGACCGCGCCGATGGATGCGGTGTTGAGGATGACGCCGCCACCGGCTTCGATCATGTGTGGCACGGCGTGCTTGACGCCGAGCCAGACGCCCTTGACGTTGGTGGCGAACACCCGCTCGAACTCCGACTCTTCGAGTTCCCATGGCGGCCCGGACAGATGCGAGAAGCCGGCGTTGTTCACCAGCACGTCGATGCCGCCGCGGGAAACCGCCAGATCGACCATGGCCTGGATGTCGTCAGACTGCGAGACGTCCGTCTTGATGGGCACCGCGGCCTCGCCGATATCCTTGGCCAGAGCCTGCGCGCCGGCCTCGTTGATGTCGGCGGCGATCACCGTCGCACCTTCGGCACAGAAACGCCGAGTCATGGCCTTGCCGAATCCGGATGCGGCGCCCGTGACGATCACGGTCTTGCCGACGAAGCGTTGCATGTTTCGAATCTCCCTTAGGTGAGGCTGTGGTCCATGCCGAACGCCGGATTCTCCTCGCGCGGTGCACCAACCACCCGCGCCGGCACGCCGGCCACGGTGACGTGCGGCGGAACGTCGGCCAGTACGACGCTGCCAGCGCCCACCTTCGCGCCTTCCCCCACGGTGATGTTGCCGATCACCTTGCAGCCGGCGGCGAGCAGCACGCCGCGGCGGATCTTGGGGTGGCGGTCGCCGCTTTCCTTGCCCGTTCCGCCGAGCGTGACGGAATGCAGGATCGAGACGTCGTCGTCGATCACCGCGGTCTCGCCAACGACGATGCCGGTGGCGTGGTCCAGCATGATGCCGCGCCCGATTCGCGCCGCCGGATGGATGTCCACCCCCAGCCCGACGCTGATCTGGCTCTGGAAGAAGAGCGCCAGGGTGTGCCGCTCGCGGTTCCACAGCCAGTAGGCGATGCGATGCGCCTGGAGGGCATGGAATCCCTTCAGGAACAGGAACGGCGTGGACAGGTCCTCGCAGGCTGGGTCCCGGGCAAAGGTGGCCAGCATGTCCACCAGCGCGCTGTCGAGGATGTCGTGGTCGTCCTCCATCGCCTCCTCGATCACGTCGCGGATCAGCATCGTCGGCAGCATGGGGTTGTCGAGCTTGCTGGCGAGCCGGAAGGAGAGTGCGGAGCGGAAGCTGGTGTGATTGAGGATGGTGGCGTGAAAGTAGCTGCCAAGGCTCGGCTCTTCCGCTGCCTTGTCGGCGGCCTCGCGGCGCATGACATCCCACATAGCGTCGCGGTCGATCTTCCGGTCCAGTTCGAACCGCCGCGCCAACTCCTGAGGCGATGCAAGGACGGATGTGTTCATGTGCCAAGTCTATACTGGTGCGCCTTGCAGCCGCATTCGCGCGAACTGCTGGCATCTGGAGGCTTGGCGCCTTTTTGGGGGTAGCTGCATGAGCGAGTTCGAGCGCGTCGGTGTCGTGGGCCGCCCCGGCAGCCTGCACGTCGTGGATTCGTTGCACGCGGTGGTGGATGCCCTGCAAGCCGGCGGCGTCGATGTGGTGGTGGAGGCCGCCACCGCCAAGATGCTGGGCAATGGCGCACTTCCCATCGTCCAGCGCGGCGCCATCGGCGGCGAGGTGGAACTGGTGGTGGTGGTTGGCGGCGATGGCAGCATCCTGGGGATCGCGAGGGAAGTGGCGGGGTCGGGCACGCCCGTGCTCGGCGTCAACCGTGGCGGCCTTGGCTTTCTGGCGGACATCGCCCCGGACCAAATCGCCGACAAGATTGGCGCGGTGCTTGCCGGCGAATACTCGGTGGACGAGCGTTTCCTCCTGAACGCCAGCGTCTATCGCGGCGACGAACTCATCGAGCGCGCGACCGCCCTCAACGACGTGGTGGTTCACGCCGGCAGCGTCTCGCGCATGATGGACTTCGAGGTGCTGGTGGACGGCGAGTTCGTCTATGAACAGCGCTCGGACGGCTTGATCGTTGCCACCCCCACCGGCTCCACCGCCTATTCCCTGTCGGCTGGCGGCCCGATCATGCATCCGGGGCTCGATGCCATTGCCATCGTGCCAATGTTTCCCCACACCCTTACCTCAAGGCCCCTGCTGGTGGGCGGAGGTGCTCGCATCAGCGTCGTCATCGGCGATGCTGCCCAAACTCCCAAGGTGAGCTGCGACTCGCAAGTGGACACGAGCCTCCATCCTCACGACGAGGTGCGAATCGCCAAGCATCCCCACGCCCTGCGCCTTGCCTTCCCCTTGGGCCACAATTTCTTCGAGTCCTGCCGCAGCAAACTCGACTGGGGCTCCCGCCTCGGCGGCCGTTAGAGACCGAGCACTTCATTCGAGGTCTTCCATGCGGTCCACATCGCGCAAGACGCCGGTGTCTGCTAGTTCGACATACTCCACCAGGTCCGGACGGAAGCGGAGCAGGTCGCGGGCGCCTTGGTCGCCCCGGATGCGGGTGAGCGCGTCGAACACGGATGGCGCGAAGCCGATGGGATTGCCAGGTCGGCCGTTGCACTGCGGTCGGATCACCTGCGCCGGGCCTTGCACAAGCGCATTGGCAATGGCGCGCAGCGTGTCCGCTTGCACGAAGGGCATGTCCCCGAGGCCGACGACCAAGCCGTCCGAGTCCGCAAGTGCCGCGACGCCGTGGGCGAGAGATCGTCCTTGGCCGAGATGGGCGTCCGGGGCCGTAATCGGCAATGCCCCAGCGGCCGTGGCCAAGCGTTCGACCTCCTCTTCGCCGGGTCGTAGCGTCACGCCCACCTGCTCGAACACTTCGCGATAGCGTGCGAGCGTGTGGGCGAGCAAGGGCTTGCCGCTCACTTCATGAAGACGTTTATCCGCACCGAATCGGCGGCTTGCGCCGGCCGCGAGGATCAGCGCCGCAATAGGCACCGCCTGAAGGGGACGCCTACCCCGCCGCCAAGGCGCGCTCGGCCGGTTGCAGGGCGTCGTGGGCCTCTGCCAGGCGGCCGGTGCGGACGGCCGTGATTTCCGCGAGGATGGCGACGGCTATCTCCGGTGGCGTCTTGCTGCCGATGGGCAAGCCGATGGGGGCGTGCAGCCGGTCCAACTCCGCCGCGGTCAAGTCGAGCTCGGCAAGGCGCGCGCGGCGGCTCGCAGAGGTGCGCGAAGAACCCATCGCGCCGATGTAGAACGCCTCGGTCTTGACCGCTTCCATCAGTCCCATGTCGTCGATGCGGGGATCGTGCGTGAGGGCAACGATGGCGGTGTACGGGTCGTTGGCGCTCTCCCGGATGGCGTCGTCCGGCATGTCGCGAATCTTGCGAACACCTGCCGGGGCGTCGAAGTTCGCCAGCACATCGGCGCGAGGATCGCAGATGGTTACGTCATAGCCGAGCGCGCCGGCGATGTCGGCGGCGTAGCGCGACACCATGCCGCAGCCGATGATGAAGAGCTGATACTGGGGGCCGAGAGTCTGCACCAGCAAGCCTCGATCGTGGTCGTAGGCAAGTGGCGCGTGCCGTTCCACCGGACGGCTGGAGGTTGCCCGGGCGCGAAGGTCCACCCGCCGCTCCACGCAACGGCGCTTTTCGACCCGTTCGACCAAGGCGCCGATATGCGCTTGATCGGATGCCTCGGCCTTCAGGGGTTCGATCACGATGTCGAGGTGCCCGCCGCAAGGAAGCCCGAGCTCCTCCGCTTCCTCGTCCGTTTCCCCATAGCGAAAGAACTGTGCCGCGTCCTGCGCCAACACCCCGTCGGTGAGCTTGCCGAGCAGGTCATCCTCCACGCAACCGCCGGAGAGCGACCCCACGAGCTTGCCGCTCTGGTTGCAGGTGAGCAGCGAACCCACCGGTCGAGGCGAGGAACCATAGGTGGCGACGACGGTGGCGAGCCAACACGCCTGCCCGTCTTCGAGCCAAGCGTGTGCCTGACCAAGCACTTCCTGATCCACCGCCTGCATGGTGCCTTCCTCGCCTTGATGCGTGCGCCTGATTGTAAGCCCGGTCGAACTTTCGCACCATCGCCGCCGGCTTCGGCACAAGGCGCGAATCGTCAGTCAGGTCTTGAAAGATCGAGGACCGCGCGGTGGGGTCAATGGCTTCGTCCTGCCCCTTGAGGAGGTCCCGTCAGGCCGGCGAGACGCGCACCTCCTGCGTTGCCGTTCGGCCTTCATCGATGAGCAAGGCGATGCCGCCGGAAGCGAGAGTGTTGTCCTTGGCTTCGAGGGTGGTGCCGTCCACCATGCCAACGATGTGGTCGCCCTCGACCCGCAGGGAGAAATCGAGCTTGCCCCCCAGTCGCCAGTGGAAGTCGGTTTCGGCCAGCACCGTGGTGCCTTCGAGTTCGCGGACGAGTTGCAGGCGGTTGCCGGCTGCAACGACGAGGCCGTAGTAGCGGCGCATGCCCTGGACGCGAACGGCGATGCCGGAGCGTTTGGCGAGGTGGGGCGTTACGTCTGCCTGCATCTCGTAATCGGTCCAGTCGCGGCAGCCGTGCAGCATAAGGCCGGTGCCCTGATTGTGGACGAGGCGGAACGACTCGGGATAGCGCGGCGCGTACTGATCGACGCCGTTCACCCAGGCGCGGTGCCACATGCTGCCGGGAACTCGACGCAGCCTCACGTCCGGTGCGCCGCTCCAGTCCATGCCGTAAAGGTGCAGCACGCCTCCGCTGGGGGCCGATGTCACCTCCACGCCAACTGCGGCTACCGGGTGGCCATCCAACGCCGGGACTTGCCACGAGAGTTCGGCGCGTTGGCCGGGCTGCAGGGTCTCGCTCGGCGCCCGCAATGTCACCAGTTTGTCTTCGCCATCGAAAGCGCGCACGCACAACGCGACGTCCACGCCTTCTTCGGCACGACCGAGTTCCACCTCGGCGGTGACCGTTTGGCCCGGGGAGAGCATGGGACTCGCCATCAGCGCGTAACCACGGCCCTCGAAGTAGCGGGCGGTGTCGAGGGAGTCCAGGAAAGTCCCGGTGGTGGCCCGCGGTGGGGCGCCATGCACGGGATCGAAGTGAATCGCCAGGCACCGACGGCCATCTGCGGCCTCTCGGTTGGCGACGTGGCATTGGTGTCCGGTGAAGCCCTGAACGGCGCCTGGATGGCTGAAGTGGAAGCGAGGCTTGTCTTGGGGCGCTTCTTCGCCAGCCATCGCCCGACCCATGCGGATGATGCGGTCGGACTCGCGCACGGCGTCGCTGATGCCGCCGCCGGCATCGGCGCTTGGGAGATAGCAGATGTCGGAAACCGGGCCGCGGAAGTCGGGTCCGGCGTCGATGCCGGCGAGGCCGTGCTGGATGCCGAGCAGACAGCCTAGGTTGCCGGAGTTGCAGTCCGTGTCCCAGCCCGACGTGTTGACGATCTTGAGCGCCCGCTGGAAGTCGTCGTTGCCGTGCAACAGGCCGTGCACGATGAGGCCGTGGTTCGGCACCATGTGGCAGTTGCCGCCGTACTTGTCGTAGCCGTAGTTGGCGCGAATCTCCTGATAGGTAGCGCGCCAGTCGTCGCCATTGGCGGCATGCCAGTCGCGGATGTCGGCGATCATTCGGTAGAGCACGCTGTCCGATGGAATCTGCTCAACGCCGATGTCGATGAGGCGATTGGTGTCGTTCTCGCTGAATGCTGCGGCTTCCATGGCGGCCAGCACCTGGGCGCCGTACACGGCCTCGCCGTCGTGGGAGACGGAGGCCGCCCGGCGGGCGAAGTCGGCGGCGCGCTCGGGGTCGCCCGGATTGATCATTGCCCAGCCGTCGATGAATATCTGCGCGCCGATCTGCTCCGCCACCACCTTGCCGTTTAGTTCCATCGACCCGCTTGCCGGGGCGTCCACGCCGGAAGCGAGGCGCAGATAGGCGGTGTGTTCCGTGGAGTTGCCGAGGCCACCCCACCAGAGGATTGTGCGCCGTTCGATCAGGTAGTTGAGCCATGTCTGGCCGATCTGCTTCGGGCTGAGCTGCGGATCGAAGCCGTAGTCCTCGAAGGCGCGCACGAAGGTGAAGGTGCCGCTGATGTCGTCGTCGGTGACGATGAGCGGCACGTTCAGCTTGTCGTGGACGTAGTAGTCGATTTCGCCCAGGCGCTCCTCGATGCGCTCGTTGGGCCAGCCCTCGAACGGGCGACCGAGATAGACGCCGATGATCTTACCGAGCACCCCGGCATACACGCGCTCTTCGTAATCGCTTGGCAGCATTGGCCCCTCCGGCCCCCGTAAGTCGTGGCGCGAATCATATCGCTACAATCGTTGGCGCCCGCCGTCTGAGGGAGAGTGCCTTGGCCAACGTGTTCTCGCGTCTTCGCATCTGGGACGGTGTCGGCGACGACTACCTCGATGCCGACTCCATCGCGGTGGAAGAGGGCAAGATCGCCGCCGTCGGCAAGGGCTGGCGTGGCGAAAACTGTGCGGGCCTCACGATCATTCCGGGCCTCATCGACGCCCACGTCCACATGGTGTTGGACCCTTCCTTGAAATCGGCGATGGCACAGGTGGGGGAGAGCGACGACACCATTCGCGCAAAGCTGCCAGTGCGGGCCGAGGCCATGGTGCGTGCCGGCATCACTTCGGCGCGCGACCTTGGCGGCGGGGCTTGGCTGGAACTCGAACTGCGGGACCGCATCGCCGCCGGCGAAGTCATCGGGCCGCGGCTTGTGTGCGCCGGGCAACCCATTACGTCGGTCGGCGGCCATTGCCATTTCTGGAACGGCGAGGCGGCAAGCGTCGCGCAAGCCGAGGAAGTGGTGGAGCGCCAGCGTGCCGCCGGCGTCGACCTCATCAAGGTGATGGCCACCGGCGGCAATCTGACGCCCAAGAGCCGTCCTTCCGATGCCCAGTTCGACGGCGGCGAGATGCGCGCCATCGTCGCCGCCGCCGCTCGTTTCGGCTTCCCGGTGGCGGCGCACTGCCACGGCACCTCCGGCATCCGCAACGCGGCCCGTGCAGGCGTCCGCACCATCGAGCATTGTTCCTGGCTCGGTGCCGACGGCAAGCGAGGAGCCTACGATCCGTTGGTGGCTCGGGAAATCGTCCGCCAGGGCATCTGGGTGTCACCCACTGTCAACGCCGGCTGGGCACGCTTTGGCGAAGCGTTCGCCAAGGTCGTGACGGCGGGTTTTCGAGCGATGAAGGAACAAGGCTGTCGGCTGGTCGCATCCACCGATGCCGGAATCCCCAACGTCCATCATCACGACCTTGCGCGAGCGTTGCCCGTGTTCGCACGCCTCGCAGAACTGACGCCGGTGCAAACGCTGCGTGCAGCCACCAGCGACTGCGCTCAAGCGATTGGCCTTGGCGGGGTGACGGGCCGCATCGCCGAGGGCTTTGGCGCAGACCTCGTCTTTCTCGACCGCGATCCATTGTCGGACTTGGCAACGTTGGTGAATCCCGTGCGCGTGGTCGCGGCCGGGCGGTTGCTTGACCCGCAAGTCGTTTAGACTACGCCGCCATTCCACCAACGCGAACCGGAGGGTGCGCCAGGCGATGAGTTTCAGGGAAGAGGCCCGCGAGTGGCTTGAGGAGAACTGCCCGCCGAGCATGAGGGATGGACGGGGCGGCAGCACGGGTGGTGGCCGCCGTGCCACGTTTCCGAACCCGGAGCTCAAGGTGTGGCTGGAGCGCATGGCCGAGAAGGGCTGGACGGCGCCCATGTGGCCTTCCGAGTACGGCGGCGGCGGTCTCGACAAGCAGGATGCCGGCATCCTGAACGAGGAACTGCGGCGCATCGGCGCTGGCTATCCCCACGGCGGCATGGGTCTTTCCATGATCGGCCCGGCGCTCCTGGAATTCGGCACCGAGGAACAGAAGCACGAACACTTGCCGAAGATCGTGCGTGGCGACATCTGGTGGTGTCAGGGCTACAGCGAGCCGGGTTCGGGCTCGGACCTCGCGAGCCTCAAGACCCGCGCTGTAGAGGACGGCGACGACTACATCATCAACGGCTCGAAGATCTGGACTTCCGGCGCCAACTTCGCCGACTGGATGTTCTGCCTCGTCCGCACCAACCCGGACGCCCCCAAGCACGAAGGCATCTCCTTCATCCTCTTCGACATGACCACCCCCGGGGTCACCGTCAAGCCGATCAAGCTCATCAGCGGCATGTCGCCGTTCTGCGAGACCTTCTTCGACGACGTGCGCGTGCCAAAGCGCAACGTGGTGAGCGAGGTGAACAAGGGCTGGACTGTGGCCAAGCGCCTTCTGCAATACGAACGCACGTCCATCGGCGGTATCGGCGGCGGCGGTCCCACCAAGACCATTGCGGACTACGCCAAGGACTATGTCGGCGAGGAAGACGGCAAGATCGCCGATCCCGACATTCGCGACCGCGTCACCGCGCATCGCATCACCGACCGCGCCTTCGGCCTCACGACCCGCCGCAGCGGCGAGGAGATGCAGTCAGGCCGCGCGCCCACGTTCCTGTCGTCGATGTTCAAGCTCTACGGAACCGAGCAGAACAAGGACCGCTACGACCTGATGCTGTCGTTCATGGGTAGCCAAACCCTTGGCTGGGAAGGCGACGAGTTCAACCGACGGGAGCTCGGCGTCACCCGCGAGTGGCTGCGCTCGCGCGCCAACTCCATCGAGGGCGGCACCTCCGAGGTGCAGCTCAACATCATCGCCAAGCGCATCCTGGGCCTGCCGGATTGAAGCGCCTTCCGGACTGAAGGGAGAGACCGATGAAGAAGCTACTTGCGGCGGCGCTGCTGCTGGCCGGCGCCACTCATGCCCAAGACAACGAGCCCCTGACCCGCGAGGCCCTGCTCTCGAACTTCGGCTGGGATTTCGACGCGGTGGAGATTACCACCGAGAAGGTGGACGACGGCCTCTATGTCCTGTTCGGCGCTGGCGGCAACATTGCGGTGTCGGTGGGGGAGCAGGGCGTCTTGATCGTCGATGACATGTTCCCGGAACTGATGCCCAAGATCGAGGCGGCCATCGCCGAGCTCGGTGGCAGTGGCGTCGATTTCGCCGTCAACACGCACTGGCACTTCGACCACGCCGACGGCAACTTGGCGCTTGGCCCAGCCGGAACCTGGATCGTCGCGCAGCAGAACTCCACCGAGATGATGGCCAAGACAAACGTCCTCAACATGGTCATGGCCAAGTACCGCCAGGAGGCGTATCCGGAAGAGGCCCGCCCGGCCATCTCCTTCGACGACCGCATGGGCTTCCACTTCAACGGCGGCCAGATCGACCTCGTGCATGTCGGCCCGGCCCACACGGCCGGCGATGCGGCGGTGATCTTCCGCAAGCACAACGCCGTGCATTTCGGCGATGTCTTCAACAACGCCGGCTATCCCTTCATCGATGCCGACAGCGGCGGCGACATCGACGGCATGATCGCCTTCTGCCAGGCAGTGCTCGACGAGATCGCGCCCGATGCGACCGTCATCCCGGGGCATGGCCCCATCGTCGGCACGACGGAGCTCAAGGCATACATCGACATGCTGCAGACGGTGCGCGACCGCGTCGCCGGGATGGTCGCCGAAGGCAAGTCGATGGAGGAGGTGATTGCCGCCAAGCCCACGGCGGATTTCGACGAAACCTACGGCCCGGAGGGCCAGTCGCTCGGCTTCGTCAACCGGGTGTACACGAGCCTCACCAAGTAGCGCCGTGCAGATCGTTCCCATCAGCGCCGGCTTCGGTGCAACGGTTTGCGACGTGGGACTTACTGAACTCGGTGACGACGGGTTCCGCCACATCGAAGACGCGTTCCGCCACTGGGGCGCGCCGGCTTTCCCGGCCGGCGGGGAACGCGAACTTGCTTAGGCGCGTAGGCGGCTACCTCTTCCCGCGCACCGACGAAGCGCCGGCGGCGAGCGTGCAGATCGAGCGCGAGGGCTACGCCGTGCTGCGCGGGGCGTTCTCGGCGCGGCAGATCGCGCCCATTCGCAACGAAATCGCCGCGGTGTATGCGGAAGGCAACGGCGATAGCCGCGCCAGAGTGCAGGACAGCGATTTCCGCTACGAGATGTTCAACCGCAGCCCGAGGGCGCAGAAGCTGGTGGGACGGCGGGAGATTCTCGATGTCATCGAGCCGCTCATCGGCGAGGACTGCCACATCATCGCCAACACTTGCTGGCGCAATCCCGCCAATACCGAACACCGCCACGGGGGCGGTGGCTGGCACATCGATGCCGGGCCGCACATTCCTCGACCGGAAGGCACCGAATGGCCGGAGGAGGTGCCGTATCCGGTGTTCGCCATCGGCGTGCACATCTTCCTTGAGGACTGTCCGATCGAGTGCGGGCCGACCGGAGTGATCCCGGGCAGCCACAAGTCTGGGCGTCCGCCACCGCCGGACCGGCGCATGGACGATACCCTCACATGCAATGGCGTGTCGGTGCTGCCGCTCGAAGCCAAGGCGGGGGATGTCGCGCTGTTCGCATCCGATGTCTGGCATCGGCGGTTGCCCACCGGAGACGGCGACACCGGTCGCTTTTTTCTGCAGGTTCACTACGCCCGCCGTGACATTGCCCAAAGGATCAAGACCACCGCCATCATCAACCACGTCGACGATGCGGCGAGGACGCGCATCCGCAGTCGCCGCGAACGCCGCCTGCTGGGCCTCCATCCACCGGGGTTCTACGACGGATGATTGCCGAGCGCTGGCGCACGCCGACGGGGTTCCTCGTGCTCGCGAGCGTGGCGATGCCTCTCGGCTTTGCCGCCTGGCAGGCGCTGCTCAACAACTTTGCCATCGAGATGGCCGCGTTCACCGGGCGCGAGATGGGCATCCTGCAAAGCCTGCGGGAAGTGCCGGGCTTTCTCGCCTTCACGGCGGTGTTCGTCATCCTGGTGCTGCGCGAGCAGACCTTCGCCGTGCTGTCCGTGGCGGTGTTCGGCGTCGGCGTCGCCATCACCGGCTACTTCCCCACCGAATACGGTCTCTATTTCACGGCGCTCTTGATGTCGGTGGGCTTCCACTACTTCGAGACCATCCGGCAGTCGCTTTCCCTGCAATGGCTGTCGAAGGAGGAGACGCCGCGCATCCTTGGCCGGCTCATGGCGGTGGGCTCGGCGACTTCACTGGTGGGCTTTGGCGCCATCTTCTTGGTGCTGGAGGTGTTCAGCCTCGAGTACAAGTGGATCTACGTCTTCGCCGGTGGCGCGGCGGTGGTGATCGCGGTGCTGCTGGCGCAATACCCGCAGTTTGAGTCGAAGACGCCGCAGCGCAAGGAGATCGTGCTGCGGCCGCGCTATTGGCTTTACTACAGCCTGACGTTCTTCTCCGGCGCTCGGCGGCAGATATTCGTCGTCTTCGCCGGCTTCCTGATGGTGGAGAAATTCGGCTATTCCGCCGCCAACATTGCGCTCCTGTTCCTCGTCAACCACGTCTTCAACGTGCTGTTTGCCGAGCGGATCGGGGCGTGGATCGGGCGCATCGGCGAGCGCCATGCCTTGACGCTCGAGTACTGCGGCCTGATCGGCGTCTTCATCGCCTACGCATTCGTCGAGAACGGCATGATCGCGGCGGGGCTCTACATCATCGACCACCTGTTCTTCGCCATGGCCATTGCCATCAAGACCTATTTCCAGAAGATCGCCGACCCCGCCGACATTGCCTCTACCGCCGGCGTGTCGTTTACCATCAACCACATCGCGGCGGTGGTGATCCCCGCAGTGCTGGGTTTCGTCTGGCTGCAATCGCGCCCGGCGGTGTTCCTGATCGGCGCGGCGTTCGCCTTCTGCTCGCTGCTGCTGGCGCGCAACGTGCCGCAGAGGCCCGACGAGGGCAACGAGGTGGTGCTCGGGCGCGTCGGCGGCGGGGTGCAGCGCGCTGCCTGACTTAAGGCCTGACAAGGGAGTGACGCAAATGAACGGACCGCTCGCCGGCTACACGGTTCTCGATCTCACCATCGCCCGGGCAGGACCGACTGCCGTGCGTCTCTTGGCAGACTGGGGTGCGAATGTCATTCGCGTGGAGCCGCCGCCCGGCCCCGGCGGCAACATGACCGGTGCGCGCCGGGGCCCGGACGAGCAGAACCTGCACCGCAACAAACGCAGCGTCGCCATTAACCTGAAGACGGAGGCCGGCCACCGGCTTTTCCTCGATATGGCGCGCAAGGCCGACGTGGTGGTGGAGAACTTCCGTGCCGAGGTGAAGCACCGGCTGAAGGTGGACTACGACTCGGTGCGGGCGGTGAACGAGTCGATCATCTACGCGAGCATTTCCGGCTTCGGCCAGGAAGGGCCCTACAGCAAGCGCCCGGGTGTGGATCAGATCGTCCAGGGCATGAGCGGCCTCATGTCCATCACCGGCGAGCCGGGGCGGGGCCCAATGCGCGTCGGCATCGCCATCAGCGACACCGCGGCCGGCATGTTCCTGGGCCAAGGCATCCTGCTCGCCTTGCTGCACCGCGAGCGCACGGGCAAGGGGCAATGGGTTCACACCTCGCTGCTCGAAGCGATGCTGAACAAGCTCGATTTCCAGGGCGCCCGCTACACCATGCTAGGGGACGTGCCGGGCCAACAGGGCAACGACCATCCGACCGCGACGCCGATGGGCGCCTTCGCCTGCAAGGACGGCATGGTCAACATCGCCGCCGCCAGCCCGCGCATGTGGGCAAGCTTCTGCGAGGCGGTGGGGGCAGACGCGCTGCGCGATGACCCTCGCTACGACACGCCGCGCAATCGAATCGCTGCCAAGGCAGACCTCAATCCGGACATCGAGAAGGCCATAGCCCACCTCACCGTCGAGGAGATGGTAGAGCGCTTGAACGCGGCCGGCGTGCCCTGCGGCCCCGTGAACGACATCGCCGGCGGCTTCGACAACGAGCAGGCGCAACACTTAGGCATGAGCAAGGCGGCACCGCACCGAGAGCTCGGCGACCTGCACCTCATCCGTTCGCCCATCAACCTCTCTGCTTTCCCCCATCCCGACCGCTTTGACCACGCAGCCCCAGACCCGGGCCAAGACACGAACGACATCCTCGCTGGCCTTGGCCTCGGTGACTCCGAAATCAACGGCCTGCGCGAGGCCGGGGCGGTGGTCTGACACGGGGACGTGCAATACTCCGCTTCGCGAGGCAATCCGGTGGAGCGGACGATGTCCAGCAACGTCGTGGAAACAGCGGAAGCCGCGGACATCGCGGCAGCAGAAGTGGTTGCTGAATCGCTTTCGGAGGAGCACGAGGATTTTCCGGGTTGCGATCCGGTTCCGATGCCTTGGGACGATGTGCTGGCAGCCGAAGGCGGGCGCATCTGGTATTGGGACGGAGACACCCAGACCGCGTGGGTGGTGCGCGACGGCAGCGCGGACCACGAAGTGCAAGGGTCTCGACTGGCGAGCCTGATGACGCGCATCGCTCAGGAACGGGGCATGGACATCCATTGCTTTGGCTCGGTGTACCTTTTGATGCGTCAACCCGACGGCACAATTCGGAGAATGATGGCGCCGGACCAGGCGGTTTTCCTGCATCCGCGCGAGCCGGGTCGCGGGGACGGCATTGCGCTCGGCAGGGACCGCTTGCCGGACGTCTTGGTGGAGACAGACCACACGACCGACGTTCGGCGTCGAAAACTCAGCATGTACGAGGAATGGGGATTCCCCGAACTTTGGGTGGATGTCCCTGATGCCGGAACGCGCAGCCGGCCAGGCGGGCTGGGTGCCGGGCTCACGATTCACGTTCTCGAAGACGGCGAATACCGTCGCGTCGAACAAAGCCGCGCGCTGCTCGGCTGGAGTGCCGAGGCGATCCATGTCGCACTCAACGAGCAAAGCCTGTCGCGCGAGACGATGGCGGAACTCGCTCGGGTGGGACGCGCGCTCGGCGCCAGGGAAGGCACGACGCCGGAAGACGACCTGCAGATTCGGGGCCACAGGCGCGACGCGCACCGCGTCGGGCTGCGCCAAGGCCGCACCATGGGGCTGCGCGAAGGACAACTGATGGCTTTGCGACGTATTGCGTCGCGCAAGTTTGCGGCCGAGTTCGTCTCCCATCTGTTTCGTGAGCTTGACCAGGTCGAAGACGTGGAAGTGCTCGCCGAGGTCGGGTTGTTGATCGTCGACTGCAACGATGCCGACGAACTCGAACGGCAGCTTGCGAGGGTTCTCCGGTGAGCGCCGCAGCGACAGCCGGAACGGTCGATCTTGCGACGGAATCTGTCGCCTTCTTCCACGAAAACGGGTATCTGCGCCTGCCGGCCGTCTTTTCGCCCGACGAGATCGGTCGCATGGAGGAAGAGCTCGACTGGCAGATCGATACTTGGGCAGGCAAAGGCCCCGGCTGGAGCGGTGGCTGGCGGCGCGTGTACATGGATGCGGACACGGAGCGCAAGTCGAAGCTTGTGGCGCTGCACGACTTGCATCGCTATTCCCGCGCCTGGTGCGATGCGGTGACCCACCGGCGGCTGACGAGCGCCGTCGCGGCGCTCATCGGCCCCAACATCGAACTGCATCACACCACGCTGCACGCGAAGCCGCCGGAGACGGGCCATCCGTTCCCCATGCATCAGGACTGGGCCTTCTACAAGCACGAGAACGGGCGCTATGTGGACTGCCTTGTCCATCTCGACGACACCGACGACGATAACGGCTGCATTCGTTTCCTCGTCGGATCGCACAAGGGCGGCGCCCTCGATCACGTCGTCGAGCACCCGGACGGCACGCCTTGCACCCCGCACCTTCCCCCAGACAAGTGGGATCTCGAAGATACCGTGCCGGTGCCGGCCAAGCGCGGCGACGTCGTGCTCTTCAGCATCCACATGGTGCACGGCTCGCGCATCAACACCACAAACGACATCCGCCGCATCGTCCGCATCGGCTACCGCGACCCGGAAAACCGCCAGACGGCAGGGCAATCGCTAGGCCGGCCCGGACTCATGGTGCACGGCCACAGGCCGCGCGCGGAGGGGCAGGACCCGTTGCCGACAGGCGTTTGAGTCACACGCGCCAATGCACGTCAGAATCGTCCCCATCCTGGCCTGTGTCATCCTCGCCGGCAACCTCGAGGCAGGAACCGTGACCTACGCGCCCGTCTGCGAAGACAGCGGTGCCGGGGCGGTTGCGGGCAACCTTTTCGTGTTGCGCGGCTACGCCGACACCACCATTGATGGAGCCACGTTTAGGCGAACCGTCCTTCTATCGCTTGGGAGCACGGAGGACGTCCGCGCGACGGCAGTGAGTCTGCGTTCTGGCGACGTATCTTTGCGGGGCGCGGACCGTGTGCTGTCCTGTTCGTGGGACGACGACGGCAACTATGTCAATCCGTGGAACGACGGCGATGCGTGCTATGTAGTTCTGCAGCCGGATGCCATGCCAGAGGCGTTCCTCCACACCAGGCTGACCGGGGACAACGAGGACGACGAGGACGTCAATCTGGCGGGAAGCGTGGGGGGCCAATCCGTCACGATCAAGCTGAACAAGGAAGACCTGCCGAAGTTCCGTTCGAAATGGAGTCGGTTGGTCAGCATTGAGGTAACGCCATCCTGCCAACACATCATGCTGCAACCCCGGTGGGGAGTCGGCCTATGCAACAGCGAGCAATCTATGGCGTGCGAGGAATGAGCGTCCTCGTGCAGACACATCAGACAGAAACCACAAAGGAGATCTAGACATGGGACCCATTCCCAAGGGCGGCACAGTGGCAGTCACCGGAGCTGCCGGCTTCATCGGCGGCTGGGTGGTTCGGAGGCTGCTGGACAAGGGCTACCGGGTGCGTGCGTGCGTCCGCGATGCCGACGACGACAACCGCTGCGGCTTCCTTCGCGCCATGCCGGGCTATGCTTCTGGACGGTTGACGGTGCATTCGGCCAACCTCGACGACGAAGGCTGCTTCGACGACATCTTCGCCGGCTGCCACGGCGTTGCCCACGTCTCGCACGTCTCGAACTACAGCGACCACGAATACGTGCAGCGGGTGTGCGACCACATCATCGCCAGCGTCAACAAGGCCGGCACGGTGGGGCGAGTGGTGGTCACCTCCAGCATCGCCGCGGTGATGTCGGAGATGGACATGAACGAGTACGTTCGCCGCCCCGTGTTCTATGAAGACCGCTATCCCGACGAGCAAAACCCGCGCCGCACCCCAGACCGGCAGGGCTACTCGATGGGCAAAGTCATCGCCCAGCGTGCGTTCTCGGATGCCGCCGAGGAAAGCGGCGAGTGGGAGGCGATCACCTGCTGCCCGGCGGACAACGTGGGGCCGATCCAGTCGCCGCACCAGAAGGACATGGGCCCTTGGCAGCACAACATCGAGATGATGCTGCTCGGCGAGTACTACCAAAACGGCGTCTACCGCCCGTGGATGACCGTGGACGTGCGCGACGACGCCGACTGCCACGTCGGCCTGCTCGAGAGCGTGAAGGTCAAGAACGGCGAACGCTACATCGCCTGGTCAACCGACGCCGTCAAGGTGGAAGACATCTGCGCCAGCATCGACCGCCTCCTCCCCGAACTCGGCCACGACACGCCGGACGTGATCGACAACCACCCCGATCACATCAAGGACCGCGAAACCAAGTACCGCGCCATCTGGGCCGGGGTGGAGCTGCGCAACGACCGAATGCGCAACGTCACGGGCGTTACCTTCCGTCCATTCGACGAATCCTTGCGCGACTGCGTGGAGTCGTTGCTGACGGTGGCGAAGGTGAAGCCAAAGCTGCGCGAGGGGTTCGAGCAACGAGTGTAGCGTTCCGAGGAGGACTCGCGCCCCCCTTGCAGGGCATAGTCACGTCGTCTTGCGCCTTCGTTCGAGCAGCGCCCTGAGGCGTGGTAGCGCTCGCCTGTCCTTGTCACGGTCCGCGGCGGCCTTGGAGCGGATGATGTCCGGCAGGGAGGCGACCAACAACATGGCGCCGGCTGTGTCGATCGCGACCGCATCTTGCCTCAGGTCGTTGAAGCCGCGCGTGCCGGCAGGCATGAGGACGATGTCCATGTCGCCCGCGCATGTGGTGAGGTTGAGCAAGGCGTCCGGACCCAGGTTTGAGAGGAACGTGGCGGAGCAATCGAAAGGCAACCCGTGCGGTTCCCCTTCAGTGCGGATACGAGCCTTGAGTCCGCGCAGGGCGGCGGCGAGCCGGTCGAGGTTTTCCGCATCCCCGGCAGGCACGATGTCGAGGTCCACCGTGACCCCGGCGTCGCCGTGCAGGATGGCGGCCATGCCGCCGATCAAGACAAAGCGCACGTCCTGTGCCGCAAGTGCCGCGAGTATCTCCTCGGGGCGGAAGGCGTCATCCACGCTGTTGCCGTTCCAGCGCTCTGCGGCCGCGTAGGACAAAGTTAGCGGCGCGGGTGGCGTCCGCCAGTCGCTCTTTGGGCGTGCGGCCGAGTGTGCGCTCGAAGAGGGAAGCCGTGGCTTCGTCGTGTTCGGCGAGCGTCACGTGGATGTCGAAGCCGGCGGCGCGCACCAAACGCTCCACCAGATCGGTTGACGGAACGCGACTGCCGGACTCGACCCGGGAAACGGTGGACTGCGGCACGCCGGCACGCTGCGCGAGCGCCGCCTGGGTCAGGCCGCCACGTTTGCGGGCTTCGCGCACCAAGCTGCGGAGGGTCATGCCTTCCTATAGCCAATTCGGCATCGCGTGGTCAAGTTGGGTTTAGCCGTCAGCGCCCTCCCACAGTAAACCGGCCCGGGAAACACTCACGCAGGGAGTCGTTCCGGACCAGGCGACCTTAGTTCGTCAGCGCCGCTACCACCGCCTCCACGCACTCATCCGCCTTGGCTTGCATTTCTGCATCCGTGGCGTCCTGGATGGGATGCGGGACGAAGACGCATTGCGCCTCTTCCATGCCAAGCATGCTCGCTTGGGTGGCTGCGGCGTCCTTGAACTCGCTCGAGGCGATGCTCACTGCCGGCACGCCCTGAATCTCGAACCATACCGTGTCATGCAAACTGCACGTGGTACAGGAGCCTCAGTCGGCCAGCGCCTCGATCACGAAGTCGTTCTTGGCACGGATGTCGCGGCGCAGGTCATCAGGCGCGGGCTTGGTGAACGTCGGCTTGGCGTAACGGTTCAGCGTCACGTTGGGCAGGCGTTCGGCGAGCTGTGCCTCGAGCCGGTCCAGCAGGATGTTGCCGCGGGGCTTGGAGATGTCGAGCAGCGCGACGTTGCCCGTGATCGACTCCGGTCTTGGAGTGATCTTGCGGGCGACGGGCGTGCGCTCGTCTCCGGGGTCCAGGATCGTTGTGGTCATGGTCGCTCCTTGCTCCTTTGCGAGCGTCAATCTTCGATCTTGACGGAAACGGGAATCGAGCCGATTTCGCCGCCCACCCAGCCGTGGAAGACACCGGAGAACTTGCCGGCGTCGGAACCGGCGACGACGATGTGGATGTTGTCCTTGGAGGCGAATTTCGGCATCGGGCGGCTCTGTCGATCTGCCGGCATGGCGGCCACGCGATCGGCCGGAATGCCGCCGCCGATGTCGTCGGTGGCGACGAGGTCGGTGAGCGGTCGGGCGGTGACCTTCTGGATCTGCTCGCGCACGTCGTCCTTGCTGAAGTCGTCTCGGGCGAGGGTGTCCACGTGTTCTGGGCACACCACCAAGATGGCGTCGGAGGCGTTGTGTGCGTGAACGTGCTGCGACGCTTCCATCGACAGGCCAAAGCTGCCGGCCAGCTGGCGCGCCGTGAGTGAGCTTTGGTCCACGCAGAGCGTCGGGCCGCTGGTCATGGCGAAGATGGAAATCACCGAATCTTCGGCCTTGAAGCCCCGTTCGACGTGCAACGGCTCCCAGTTGCTGCGTTCCTCCCATTCCGGGAAACACATGGTGAACTTCATCGGGTTGCCGAGGGTGGATCGCTCGGTGCCGCCCGGGCGGGCGCCGCCGATGTTGCGCACGGCGAGTCGCAGGGCACGGCCGATCGAGTTGGCGGCGCGGTTGCCTTGCCCCAGCGCGCCTAAGCGCATGTTCATGCCGAGCTCGTGGCGGATGGGGCCGTTGACGATCATCACGGGCGTTGCGCCCATGGTCGTCGCCATCACGCCGTGGATGTTGAACACCTTGTTGCAGACCGCTTCGAGCGCAGCGATCACCACCGGCAGGTGCTCCGGCTTGCAGCCGGCCATCACCGCGTTGATGGCGACCTTCTCCACCGTGGCTGGGGCGTAGTTGGGCGGCACGGTGGCCACCACTTCCTGGCTGTCGCGACGGGTTCCGCCGAGCATTCGCAGCACGCGCTCTGCCGTCGGTGGCACCACGGGCAAGCCGTCCGTGAAGCCCTGGTCGAACAGGAACTCATGGACGTCGTCTGCCGGGGCGATTTCGATGCGCCGGGCGCGCAGGGGACTGTTCTCGGATTCCGCCCGCAGCCGGTCGGCGATGATCGGGTCTTGCGTCAGCGAGCCGCAGCCCGGGCGCCATTCGGGCAGCGATTGCCAGTCGATGTCCACGCCAGGTGCATGGCGCTCGAAGAACGTCTGCCATTCGGCGCGGTCGAAGCCAACCACCCGATCCACTTCGTTGCCGGACTCGTCGGACATGAGCAAGAGCGGCACCGTCTCGAGGTCGTAGGCGAAGGACACCTTGAGCGTCGAGTCGTCCAGCACGGGAATCGTGAGGCCGTGCCGCTCGATTAGGGTGCGGTTGCCGTCGGCGGTCTGGCCGGGTGCCAGCACCGTCAGCTCATCGGCGTCGCCCAAGGCCTCGATGAGCGGCATCACCAGATTGCAGGTGGGGCAGTCCTCCTTGACGAAGCACAGTGCCGTGCGCTGGCCGGCGGGGAAGGCGTGGCCGATGCCGGCCATGTCGTCGAGGGCGAATGCGGGCAGCTCGGCGGCCATCGGTCAGTGGATCTCGGCGGCGTTGCCCTGCGCCTCACGCAGCTTGTCGATGTTGAAGCCGGGCTGCTGTGCCGCCTTGATGATGACACCTTCGCGCCGGGCGATGGCAGCGGCGGCATCCATGACTTGGCCCGCCACGTCGAACGGAATGACCACGGCGCCGTGCTGGTCGGCGTGGATGAGGTCGCCGCCGGCCACGGTCATGCCAGCCACGCTGACGACGCCGCCGAAGGAGACCACATGCACGAAGGCATGCGAGGGGCCGATGCGGTCCGCCATCATCTGGAAGCCGTCGGCGACATCCGGCAGGTCGCGCACGCTGCCGTCGGTGATGACGCCAAGGCAGCCGAGACCCTTGTGGATGTTGCTGTTCACCTCGCCCCAGAAGGAGCCGTAGCCGCGCGAGTCCCCGTCGAGGTCCTGAATGATGGAGATGGCCGGCTTCGGCCCGCCGTTGTCGATGTACTCGTAGTAGTCCCCGGGTCGGTTGCGACGATCGGCGGGATGCTGGGCGCGAATGGTGGCGGTGCGGGCATAGCCCACCATGACGCCAAGCTCCGGGCGCGTACACACCAAAGGCTCGACGGTGTAGCCGAAGCCGCGCCGGTCGGGTGCCACCGACTCCAACGCGTTGCACACCGTGGGCGTGTCGATGGTGGCAAGATCGGCAAGCAATTGCTCGGAAACTTCCGACATGGGGTCGTCCCTCCCTCGGGGCAAGTGGGTATGCGGTTCTAAAGCCAAGCGTAACAGATAGGGCGGTCACGCCTGCCCTGATACGATGCAACAGTCGGTGCGGCAGCGGAGCGAGGCTATGCGGAGCATCATTTGGGCGGCGACCCTGGTCATCGGCTCACTTGCGGTGGCGGACGAGGATGCGTCGGCGCCGGCGAACGAGGATGCGCCGGCACCCACGGTGGAGGAGATCCTGAACGCCGAGCCAGCGGATTCCGAGGTTGTGACCACGCGGTGCATTGGCCGCCGCCTCTATCGCAACTCCTGGATCATCGACCGCACCACCCTCCTGTTCAGTGGCCGCCGCGACCAATACTGGGTCAACACGCTGCGGCGCCCTTGCCTGCGCGACGTGTTCCGGCGCCAGGTGAAGAACTTCATCTCCCGCTCATCGATGCATCTTTGCGAACGCGACGAGGTCGAGTTCCTGGACCCGGGCGGTCTCATTCAGACCGGCCCCCGCTGTCGGCTCGGCCGCTTTCAGGAGATCAGCGCTGACCAGGCGCAGCTGCTGCTCAGACGCGGCGGATTGAAGTAGGCGATGGCGCCGTTGTAGCATGGCCGCTCCCGCGTGGGGCCATAGCTCAGCTGGGAGAGCGCTACAATGGCATTGTAGAGGTCGGGGGTTCGATCCCCCCTGGCTCCACCAAACACGCTTCTCGCCTCGTCCCCAATCGTCTCGTTTTCACCTGTGCGTCAGAGGGACTGTGGTTTGGCCGACCGCGTCACGGTGCATGGGTTCCGGTCCAGCTTCCGCGACTGGGCAGGCATCTGTCTGCGCTGGATGCGGGCCAAACTCGGGGCTGTCCCGAGACGCTTTCGCCGGGACTCCATAGGATACGAAACAGGCGACCTCATTGGGCCCGAACGTTCATATGCTGAGCTGCACCTCGATGCCGAGGATTCTCGGCGGATCGAACGAGCCCCAGGGCACGAGTGCGTTGTACGCGAAGGCCAGGGCGTCTTCGTCGGTCAGGTTGCGGCCGAACAGCGTGACGCTGTTGCCGTCCCCCCAGTGCAGCGAAATCGACCCGTTTAGCTTCGTTGCGGGCAGCCTGTAATAGATGTCGTCGTTGCTCTGCCCATAGGCGTTGTACCGCCCCTGGTAGCGCGCATCCAGACGGTACTCGACGCGTCCGTTGGTTAGGCGATCCATGTCACGCACGTAGCGCACCACGGCCGACGCGCTCCAGCGCGGTGCCAGCACGACGTCGAGGTGGGAGTTGTCCGTGGCGATACCGTCATTGTTGAGGTCGACGAGGAACTCGTCCCACGATGCCTCCAGGTAGCCGAGGGACATGTCGGCGCTCAGGTTCTCCGTCAGTATCCATTCGGACTCAAGCTCGACCCCGTGGATGCCGACGTCGCCGAGGTTGATCGCGATGGCCTCGGTTCCCCGGCCCGTGAAATTCGGGCGCCGCACGAGGCCGACGAGTTTGTCGTAGTCCGTGAGGAACGCCGCCACGGAAATCCGCGCGCGGTTGTCCATGGTCTGCGCCTTGAGCCCCAACTCGTGGTTGGTCGCGTACTCGGCCTCGTAGGGACCGATGTTCTCGACGCGCGTCGCCCGACCGTTGAATCCTCCCGGCTTGAACCCGGTGGAACTCGTGAGGTACACCATCGCCGACTCGGACAGGTCGTAGCTTCCGCCGGCCCGCCACGTGGTCTCGTTCCAGGTGTTGTTGAGTTCCAGCGTGCGGGGCGGCGTCTGCTCCGCTGGCGGGGGCCTCGGATCGTGCCGGATGTCCACCGTCTTCTCGTCGCGGGTCAGGCGCCAGCCGAGCAACAGCGACAGCGCGGACGTCGCATGGAAGTCGGTTTGGCCGAACACTGCGGCCGTCTTGGTCCGTTGACCGGCTTCCACCGTGACGAAGGCGTCCTCGAGGCCGTAGGTCGCGGAGTAGGGTGCACCGGTGTTCTGGTACGAAGTGCGGGTCGACTTCTCCCCGAACAGGAACAAGCCCGCGGTGTAATCCCAGCGTTCGCTGTGGGAGTCGCGGAAGCGGACCTCTAGGCTGTCCTCCTCGTGTTCGATGCCGAAGCCCAGGTTGATGATGAGGCCCGAGCCCCTGACCGGCGGCGTCGTTCCGGCACGCCCGTCGAGGTCGAAGTAGGAGAGAAAGTCCGCCTGCTGGGTGTTGGCCAGCAACGTGACGGTGCCGGCGGCCGTGCCGATGTCCGATCTGAACGTGATTCCCCTCTCAGCCGAGTCGGCGAGCCCACGCTCGTCTTGGCGCACGAGATGGACGTCGCCGTCGGCGACACCGCGCGGATCCTGGATGAAACTGGTTACCGGCAGACCGTCGATGTCCTCGTCAAGCGTGTAGACGGTGAGCGTGCTGTAGACGTTGTCCAGTGCGTGGTCCACCTTCAGCCGCAGGTTGCTTGCATCGATCCCCCCCAACGGGTGGCCGTCATGGGCATTCTCGACATGACCGTCATACTTCCGGAGTCCGGCCGACAGCCTTGCCCGCACCGTGTTGTCCAGCACCCCGCCAGTCTCCGCCGACAGGCGCAGGTGTCTGGTGCCGTATTCGGCAAGGGAAAGCCGGCCGACAATCCCCGCCTCGTCGCCTACCGGCTTGGTGATGACGTTGATCGTCCCCGCCAGGCTGCTTCGGCCGAACAGCGGCCCCTGGGGACCGCGGAGGATTTCCACCCGCTCGACGTCGATCTGGTCGTGGAGAACGCCGGTGTTGCGCGCGTGGGGCGCACCGTCGAGCAGCACCTGGGTCTTGGAGTCCGACAGCGGGTCCGTTTCGTAGAAGCCGATGCCACGGATCGCGAAGCTGCCGCCGTTGCCGACCATCACCCGCTGCGTGATGACGTTCGGCACCAGCCCGTTGAGGTCGGTCAGGTCCACCGCACCGCGCGCCTCGACCTCGCCGCCGTCGATTGCCGACACCGAGGACGGTACGTCCTCGATGTTCTCTTCGACCTTCTGCGCGGTAACCAGGACCTCCTCGAGCTGGGCTCTGCCGCCGCCCTCGGCGGCCGCTTCGGCGAACGCCGGCATGGCCCATACGAGGCCCCAGATCGCGCCGGCAACGAGCTGCAGGGCAGGCACCCTCGCGGACATCGTGCGTTCGGGCTCCCGCGCGGACTTCCCCGCGGCCACTGCGTGTGTCATTTCTTTTCTCTCCGGGTGATGTTGGGCGGCTCAGATCGGATGCCGCGACGTTGGCAGAGCGGCGGTCACGCAGAGGCCAGCCGCGTCTGACGCGGCTGGCGCGAGCGGATGCGGTCCACCGCGACCATGGTTGCCGGCACTAGGAACAGCGGACCCAGGCTGGCGAAGGCCAGTCCGCCGATCAGGCTCACGAACAGCGGCAGGATCGTGATCACGGACTCGAACTTGCTGTAGACGATCGGAAGCAGCCCGACAATCGTGGTCACGGTCGTGACGACGATGGGTCGGGCACGCAGCCGGGCAGCACGGATCGCCGCGTCTCGGACGGAGACCGCGGGCTCCTGCCGACAGATGCGGTTGTAGGCGTGAAGGAACACCAGTGTGTCGTTGATGACGACGCCGGACACCGCGACGAGGCCGTACAGCGACGTGAGTTTCACGGGGTAGCCGAGGGCCCAATGCAGGTAGATGGCCCCCGCCAGCGCGAGTGGTATCCCCACGAGAACGTACAGCGGCTGCAGGACGCTGCGAAGCTGCACCGACACCAAGGCGAAGATGACGAGCAGGGCGGCGGGGAAAGTGACCGCGAGGCCGCTCAGCGTCTTTACCGTGTCCCGGGAGGAGCCGGCCGGAAGGAACCTGAGCTCGGGGTAGTCCGCCGCCAGCTCGGCCAGCAGTTGGTCCTCCATCCGGTCCTCTAGCTCTTCGGAGGATGTCACCGCATTGTCGTAGTACACCGTGAACGTCACTGCGGGCCAGCCGTCGACGCGCTGGCGCTGGGCAAGTCCCTGGCGCTGCACGGTCTCGGCGACGCTGGAGAAGGCCGCCATGGAGCCGTTCGGCAAGGCGATGAGTTCGTCGCTCATGTCCGCGTGGCTCTGGCGCTGCTCCATCGGATAGCGAACCATGACGTCGATGGTTTCGGCGCCCCTGACGATCCGGTCGACCTTGGCGCCGAAGAAACGGTTGCGGAGTTGGTAGGCGAGGTCTGCTTCAGCGAGCCCGCTGGCACGCCCCCGGTCCGTAACGCTGATCTCGTAGTTGATCTTGTCCCACTCGAGCGTGTCGTCGACGGCGTAGACAGACGGCAGCGCGAGCAGCTGCTCCTTCAGCGCAGTTGCCGCCGCGACCACGTCTTCTTCGTCCGGATGCAGCAGCACGTACGCCACGGCGGCGGCCGTCGCCTGGGTCGACGTTCGAAACGCCAGCCGTTCGGCGCCCTCGAGAGCGCCGAGGTGGTTGATCCAGGCCTGTTTGAGTTCCGCAACCGACACCTCGCGCGCCGGCGGGACGTTGAGCCGGAGCTGCACCGTTGCACGGTGCCGGGACGGTTCCGGTGCCGCCGCGCCCAAGAGGGTTTCGACGGGCCGGTGCATGCCGACGATGACGTTGACCGCATTGACGGCGGTGCCGCCCGTCGTCCGGTTTGCCTCGTGTGCGGCACCGACGATGCGTTCGGTGGCGCGCACCGTTTCGTTGAACGGGGTGCCGACCACCATGGTCAGGTCTACCTGCAGCTGGCGTTCGTCGAGGTTGTCGCCGACCGCATCGAACTTGACCACATTCGTGACGAACAGCCCGGCCGCGAGCCCGATGAGCGCGAGACCGCCGAGAATCGGCATCGCCGGCCGTGCTGTGCAAGCCGCGATCCAGGTCCCGAGACGGCCGTCCACGAACCCCTGAAACGCGCCCGACACACGGCGCTGCGCCACGCTCAGTGGCCAGCGCGTCGCCTCGCCGCCGGCCGCAAGGTGCGCCGGCAGCAGGAAAAACGCGTCGAGCAGAGAGAACGCCAGGACGACCAGGACGACCAGGGCCAGGGTGGCGATCAACTGGCCGACGTTGCCGTCGAGCGGCAGCAGCGCGGCGAAGGCGATCATGGTCGTCAGGACACCGACTGTGACCGGCACCATCACTTCGCGCGCGCCGGCTATCGACGCCTGCACCCCGTCAAGTCCGGCTTGCCGATGTCTGGCGATGCTCTCGCCGACGATGACCGCATCGTCGACGACGATGCCGATGACGACCGCGATCCCCAGGACCACCATGACATTGAGCGTCACGGACAGCATGTGCAGGGCGATGAAGGAGCCGATGACCGCCGTCGGTATCCCGACCGTGATCCAGAACCCGACGCGCAGCTCGAATATCAGGATCAACACGATAAAGACCAGCGCCACACCGATCAGCGCGCCGTTGGCAATGGTCGTGAGCTGCCGCTCGACCGAGAACACGCGGTCGAGCCAGGGCGAGACCTCCATTCCCGGGGGGGAGGGACGCGCCAGAAGGAACTCCTGGACCTCGTCCATGACGCTGACCGGATCGATGCCGTCCGGCACGGCGATGTCGAGGAAGACGGCGGGCACCCCGTCGACCGTATTGATCAGCGGGTCTTCGGCAAAGCCGTCCCGCACATCGGCGATGTCTCCAAGGCGGACGATCGTGCCGTCGGCGCGGCTCAGAATGACGATGTCGGCGAGACCGGGCGCGGTGGTGCGCTTTTGCAACGCGCTCAGGACGAGGTCTCCGGAGTCCGTGCTGATCTCGCCGCCGGAGACGTTGTACGAGGCCGTGCGAATCGCCGTCGCGACGTCGCGAATGGTCAGGCCGAATCTGGTCAGTTCGGACTCGTGGATGTCGACCTGAAACTCCCGCTCGGGCCCGCCCACCACGTCGACGATGCGCACGTTGGGCAAGCGCAGCAGCTGCCCGCGGAGCAGGTCGGCGTAGGCTCTGAGACGTTCGCCGTCCTGCGTTCGGGAGGTGACGGCTAGCGAAAGCACGTTGCGCAGGATCGTCTTGAGAACGATCTCCGGCTCATCGGCGCCGGGCGGCGGGAAGTCCTCGATGCTCGCCACCGCGGTCCTGACGTACTCGAGCTTGTCGGCCGTGTCGGTCCACTGCTTGAGTTCAACGAGGATCTCGGCACGGCCGCGCCATGCACTGGAGGTCATCCGCTCGACGCCGTCGAGGGAGACGAGGCGTTCCTCGATGCGGCGGATGATGTCCTCCTCCACCTCCCGCGGGGTCGCGCCGTCATAGGGGACGTTGATGGCGACCGTGCGAAGATCGATCGGCGGATAGCGCTCGAAGATGCTGGCGCTGAACGCGGCCGCTCCGAGGAGCAGCAGAAGCACCGTGATCGCGGTGACCCCGACGCGGTTGTGCACCATGTACTCGAACGGCGTGCGCCAGGGCGGGCCGTCTGTCATGCGATCGCCGTTCGCCACCGGGCCGCCCCTACTCCCCTGCGAGCGTCATCGGATCGGCTCGGGAGCGCAGTTCGCGCAGGCGACTCCTGGCGAAGTCGACCAGCATCGTCACGGCGGGCAAGAAGAACAGCAGCCCAATGCCCGAGAACACCAGCCCGAAGGTAATGCTGACGACCAGCGGAATGAGGAACTGAATGGTCTCGCTGTCGTTGAACAGCATCGGCATGAGACCGAGCGCCGTCGTTGCGCTCGTCAGCAGCACCGCACGGGCGCGTTGACGCGTTGCCGCGGCGATGCCGGCGACCGCCGGCATGTCCGGGTCCTGCATGACCCGGTTGAACCGGTGCAGCAGAAGTATCGTGTCGCTCGCGACGATGCCCGAGACGGCGATCAGGCCGAGGATCGACGTGAAGCTGAACACATAGCCAAGCGCCCAGTGACCGACGACCGCACCGACAAATGCCATGGGAATGCCCGCCATGGCCAGTAGCGGCTGCACGAAGCTGCGCAGGAAAGACGCCAGGACGACGTAGATGACCAGCAGGCCGATGGGGATCGAAATCCGCAGGATGTCGAGGGCCCTTGCCGCCTCCTTGGACTGGTCGTGCGGCTGGACGTGCAGCCCCGGATAGTCGCGCAGCAACCTCGGTAGCAGCCTGGACGCCACCTCTTCCCCGGGATCCGCTCCGACCGCCGTGGCTCGGTCGATGTCTGCCGAAACCACCGCGGCGCTGCGGCCATCGATGCGCAGGCGTTCGGCGAGGGTGTCGGACTCGACGAAGTCCGCTATCGCGTACAGGGGAACCTGCTCGCTGCCGCCGGGGAGATAGATCAGCTCGTTGCGAAGGTCTCGGTAGCTGGTGCGCCGGTCCTCAGGGTAGCGAACCATGACCAGGAGCTCATCCCGTCCTCGCTGTACTCGCTGTGCTTCAGCGCCGTAGAAGGCGTGCCGCAGCTGCAGTGCCACCGACGCCGAGGTCAGCCCACTGGCGTGGCCGGCCTCGTTGAGCCGAACTTCGAAGCGCCGCTTGCCCATCGACAGGGAGTCGTTGACATTCGTGACACCTTCGAGCCGCGACAGTGCCTTGCCGAATTCCCGAGCGGCCGCCTGAACGACGTCCGCGTCGGTGTGTGTCAACGCGTAGGAAATGCCGCCGAGCCCCCGATTCCGATCCGGGAACACAACCTTCTCGACACCCGGGATGTCGGCCACCGCCTGCCGCCAGCGATGCTTGAACTCCTGAACCGGCATGCTGCGGACGGTCGGCGGATTGAGGCGGACCTGAACGGAGGCGACGTTGCCCTCGGGCGGGTAGGGGTCCGTGCCCCCGACATACTCCCTCGGAAGGTGAAACCCGACCGCCGCGGCGCCCGCATTGATCGCCGAGCCATCGAAGGCCGTGTCCACCTGCTCGGCCGATCGCCTGGCCGAGGCCACCGCGGACTCGACGTCCTCGATGCGGGCGCTGGCCGGCAGGACGAGGTCGACCTGCACATCCTCGTCGTCGATGAGGCTGAAGTCCGGGTCGTACTGGACGAGCCCGAAGGCCAGCAGGCCCGTGGCGAAGAGGACGCTGACCGCGACCACTGCCGGCGGCAGGAACGGGTTGCGGACCGACCAGGAAATCAGCGGCACGACCCTCGTCTGCATCACGCGGCTCACCGTGCCCTGCACGGCACGCTGGGCCGCGGACAGGGGCCAAGGGTCGTTGCCTGCCCCCCTTGCCAGGTGGCCGGGCAGTACCAAGGCGACCTCGGCCAGCGACAGCAGCAAGACAACGATCGCGACCATCGGGATCGCCCGGAGGAGCTGACCGATCAGGCCGTCGAGGGGGAACAGCACGGCAAAGGCGGCGACGATCGTCAGCGCGCCAACGGTCACAGGTGCGATGACGTCCCGGGTACCGGCGATTGCGGCGGAGGGACCGTCGTGGCCCGCCTCGCGAAAGCTCGCCACGCTCTCGCCGACAATGATCGAGTCGTCCACCACGATGCCGATCAGTACGAAGAAGGCGAACAGGGCGATGACGTTGATGGTGAGATCGACTGCGGGGAACAGGATCAGGGAACCGACGAAGATGACCGGGACACCGATCGCCACCCACGCCGCAGTACGCAGGTTGAACACGAGGAGCAGCACCAGGAACACCAGGGCGAGTCCGATGACGCCGTTCCGGAGGACGAGATACAGGCGATCTTCAACCGCCCATGTTTCGTTGTCCCAAACGCCCAGCCGAACGGCTTGCGGGTGTTCGTACCCAGCGAGGTAATCCCGCACCTGGGAGCTCGCCTCCTGCGGAGACGTGTCCGGCGATGCCCGAACCTGCAGGAACACGGTCGGCACGCCGTCAACGGTGGCGTAGCTTTGGTCCGCCAGAAGGCTGTCGCGGACAGTCGCGATGTCGCCGAGCCGAACCAGCGAACCGTCCTGCCGCGAAATGACCACGATCCGCGCAAAGTCCTCGGCGAAGTCCCCCTTGGCGAGCGTGCTCATCACGATGTCGCCGGACTGGGTGCGCAGTTCTCCGCCGGTGACGTTGACCGAGGTCTTGCGGATGACTTCGACGAGATCGCGGAGCTCCAGGCGATACCGGGTCAGCGTCTCCTCATCGACCTCTACGCGTATTTCCCGGTCCCGCGTCCCGATGAGTTCGACGATTGCGACGCCGGGCATCAGCAGTAGGCCGTTGCGAAGCAACTCGGCGGAGCGACGCAACTGGTACGGCTCCAGCGTGTCGGAACTCACGGAAATCGTCAGCACGCTGCGATTCACTTCGACCTGGGTGACTTCCGGCTGCTCGGCATTCCTCGGCGGAAAGTCCTCGATGCGCTCGACGGCCGTACGGACGAGGTTGAGCGTGTCGATGTCGTTCGCGAAGGGCTCGAGCTCGGCCTCGACGACCGCACGGCCCGGGCGCGATACCGATACCGTGCGCGACACCCCGACCGTGCCGACCAGGCTCTCCTCGACCCGCTTGACGACGTCCTCTTCGACCTCGGTCGGGTTCGCGCCCGGATAGGGCACCTCGACCCGCACGACGCGTGGGTCAAACTCCGGGAAGGTCTCGAGCGTCGTCACGTTGAGCGCCACGACGCCGCCAATGAACACGAGCGCCAGCAGCACGCTCGGCGCCACCGGATTGCGGCAGAAGTACGATATCAACTTGCCCCCGGGGCGGTCGTTGGACGTGGGCGCAGCCTCGTCGGACATCTCAAGCTCCCTCCGGGATGACTGCCCGCTCAGGGCGACTCGTGCGCAACCGCCCTGACCGCGAGCCCCTCGCGGACGCCCGGGATACGACCCACAACGACGCCCTCCCTTGCATCGAAGGCGCGCACCAGCCAGCCGTCCTGCGCGTAACCGAGCGAGTCCGGCGTGTACGACGCGACCGTTCCGTCGTCGACCAGCCACACGCTGCCGTTTATCTGCATCGCCGCTTCGGGCAGCACAAAGACATTGGCGTAGGTCGGTCCGCCGAGGGACACGTTGGCGAAGGTCCCGGGCCGGGGCAAGACATTGCGTTCTTTCTGGTCTGCGATCTCGAGGTAGAGATTGGCGAGACGCGTATTCACGTCGACGACGCGCGCTACGCGCTCCACTTCGGCGGCATAGGTACGGCCGTTGGCGGTAACCGTCGCCTTGCGGCCAATGGCGGGCTCAAGGGCGTCCAGGTCGAAGTTGGATATCTTCGCCCGCACGCGCAGGCTGTGCTTCGCAAAGACGTCGCCCAGGTGCGACTCCAGTCCCTGTACGACTTGGCCTGCGGAAACCCTGGTGCTCGTCACGAAGCCGTCGAACGGCATCCAGATGCGCGTCTTGTCCAACGCCCTCTCGGCGACCCCTATGCGGACTTCCGCGCTGTCGACCTGGGCTTGCGCCTGCTGGATTTCGCCGTCCCTGGCGAGCCACGGGTGGAGGTCTTGACCGGGGCGGCGTTCCTTTAGGTCCGCCGCCCTGGCTTCTCCGTCCTGCTTCTCGCGCAGCTTGCCCAAGGCGAACTCAAGCCCGAATCGTGCGCGCGCAAGAGATAGCTCGAAGTCCTCCCGCTCGATCTGAACCAGCGTCTCGCCGGCGGAGAACTCGCCGCCGCTTCGGAAGTTGTCGGACACCATGACGATCCGCCCGGAAACCTCCGGGCGCACGTCTACGGTACCGAGCGTCGTCACCATGCCCGTCAGCCGCAGGTTTCGAGACGCTTCGGTGGGGACAGGGCGAATCACCGCCGCGGTCGGTTCGATGCGGCGTTCCGCCTCGTCCGGGTCGAGCTCGAGGTAGTCCCGACTTGGCGCCCGCGCGAAAAAGATGGCGGCGGCGACGACTCCTACGATGAGAACAAGCTGCAGCGCTCCGCGCCAGTTCGGGCCTTCATCACCCGCAGACTCAGCCATCGTTTTCTCCTTCTTGAAGCGCCAACAGTAGTCACCTGCCTATACGCCACAGTTCGTGGGTGAGCACCCTGTTCTCGGCGAACGAAAGGCCGTTCGCCGCCGTACTCCAAGGGCCACATGGGCGCCGGCCAGCCCTTCTCGATCATGGGTGCCCACCCGACACCATCGAAGGACGGCCCGCGTGGGCGAGCCCAGCGGGCAGTTCTCGGCCAGCCGCGCCGGCGTCTCGTCATAAGGGTCGTCGATCGCTGTTCATTGCGCCTCCAAAGGTCGTGAGACCCGTCACCATAGAGATGACTAGCCCAGTACGCGCCCCCAACTTTGGGGATTTCCCAAGCATCCGGCGGAGCATCGCCATGAATCCGAACCCGCGTACCTATTCCCAATCGATGTATATAAAGGTGTACATTTTTGAGAGGCGAAGGGGGTTCTTGAACTAGACATTGACCGGCCGACAAGAGGTCGCCGATCACGCGGCTTGTCAGACGCCTGATGGTGACGTGATGGATTGGAGCCGGCGTACCTACGGAATGACGGTCACCCGTCAGCACATTGAGATAGCCGAAGCTCGGGCACAACACGGTGACTTGCTGGCCGAGTGCGAGTACTTCGACAACCTCGAGCGGAGGAAGCTGCTGCGCGACAAGGCGTGAGGCGGTTCCTTGTCCGGTGTTGGGTTAGTGCCGGCTGGACGACCTCCGTCATGGCGGCCGCATCGAGCCAGCGCCGTTTCTGCGGCGCAGGCTCCTAACCTACGCTCAGCGCGGTCTTGAGGGCGGCGATTTCCGCGTTGATGCTGTCTTGGCTCGGCAGTTCTCGGCCGGCGCGGCCGTACCAGTAGCCGGCGTTGCGGCGGTCGCCTTCGAGCATGTGGACGATGCCGTGGGCCCAGGCGCCGAGTTCGGTATCGTCCGCTTGGGCGATGCCGTGGGCGGCTTCCCAGTTGCCTTCTTCGAGAAGTGCGACTGCGTCGGTTAAGGTTTTCATCGGCAAATGCTCCTTTGCGGCTCCTCTAGCGAGGGAGGCCCGTCGCCTCTCCTGCGCTGGGGGCTCAGTCCGGCAGGCCAAGCACGCGCTTGGCGATGATGTTGAGTTGCACCTCCAACGTGCCGCCGGCGATGGTCAAGGCCTTTTGGCGGAGCCAGTCGCGGGTGGCTTCGAGATCGTCTTCGGCGAACCCCTCGCCGCTCCAGCCGATGCCGTTCAGGCCCATGGCGTCCAGGAGCAGCTCTTGCGACACCTGGGTGTTGACGGCACCGGTGAGCTTGACGGCCGAGGAGGCGAAGCCCGGCGCCCGCGCCGAAGTCTCCTCGATCACCCGCTGGCGGGTTAGGCGCTGGGCGTGGTCGTTCACCCGGCATTCGATGAGTCGGCGGCGAAGTCCCGCATGGGCCATGCGACCGTCCTTGAGCCCCACCTGGGCGATCATGCGCTCGGCGAGGCGGCTGTCGTCGTTGCGTCCGCCCTGGGAGCCGGAGGTGTTGATGCCGGCATGGGTGGAGCGCTCGAATTGCAGCAGGCGCTTGCCAACTGTCCAGCCGTTGTCGACGCCGCCGACGATGTCGTCCGCGTTGGCGTCGGCGTCTTCGAACAGGGTCTCGTTGAAGGGTGAGGCGCCGGAGATGAGACGGATGGGGCGCACCACCACACCCGGCTGGTGCATGTCCACCAGCACGAGGCTGATGCCAAGGTGCTTGGGTTTGTCAGGGGAGGTGCGGACCAGCACGAAGATGTAGTCGGCCTCCATCGCGTCCGAGGTCCAGACCTTGCGGCCGTTCAGCACGAGGCGGTCGCCGTCGCGCACGGCACGAGTGGAAAGACTGGCGAGGTCGGAGCCGGCGCCGGGCTCGGAATAGCCCATGGCCCAGCCCCCTTCGCCGCGGGCGATGCCGGGCAGCCAACGCTCTTTCTGCGCGTCGGTGCCGTATTCGAGCAAGGTGGGGCCGATGTAGTTGACGCCGCGGCCGGTGAGGGGAGGGCGGGCGCCGATGCGCCCGAGTTCCTCGATGAGGATGCGGTATTGCTCCTTGGTCAGCTCGTCGCCGCCGTAGCGTTTGGGCCATGAGGGCACGGTCCAGCCGCGTTCCGCCATGCGTTCAAGCCAGAGCTGGGCATCTTGATCCAGGGCTTGCCTGCGGCTGCCCCACGGAATCGGGCCTGGGCCGCGCACGCCGTCTGGGCAGTTTTCCGCCAGCCAAGCGCGGGTGTCGCTGCGGAACTCGGCCAGTTCGCTTGCCAGGGTCATCAGTCCGCCATTGCCCACTCGTTGTCGGCATCCTCGCCGGCGACGGTGGAGCGTGCCATCACGCGGGCCTGATCAGCTGGCCAGGGATGGCCGCGATGGAGTACGCAGCGGTTGTCCCAGATGACGATGTCGCCGGGCTGCCAGCGGTGCTTCCAGGTCCTCGGCGGCTGGCCGGCTTCGGTGGTCAGCCTTCGGAGCAGGCGTCGGGATTCCTCCCGGTCCTCGCCGACGATGTGGCTGGCGTGGCGTCCCACGAAGAGGTTGGGGCGCCCGGTGGCCGGGTGGATGCGCATGAGTGGATGCACCACGGGCGGCAGATGGTCGAGTTCGGCCTCGCTCAAGAGTTCAAGGCCGCCGTGCCAGGCATGGCTGAAGCGATAGCTGTGCACCGCCTGCTTGTCCTTGAGCCACTCCTGCATCGTGCCGTCCAAGGCATCCCAGGCGGCGCGCAGGTCTGCCCACTCGGTCTCGCCGCCGCTTTCTGGCACCACGTGGGCGGCGAGGATCGATGCCTTGGCGCCGACGCGCTTGTAGGAACTGTCCGAATGCCACTGCTGGTTGCCGCGTTGGAAGCGCGCCTGCAGGGCATTGGCGTCCACCACCCTGCCGTCCTTGTCGACGTTGGACATGCGGCCGAGTTTGGTGACCCTCACCATGGCGGTGCGCTTGAGGCCCATCTCGAGCCGCCCGAAACGTCGGGTGAACGCGATATGATCAGAGTCGCTAAGGTGCTGACTCGGAAACAGCAACACCGCATGTTCGTGCCAGGCAGCTTCGATGCGATGGAACGCCTCGTCGTCGATCGTGGCGAGATCGACATCGCGCACCACTGCGCCAAGGGTCGAGTCGAGCGGTTCGATTCGCATGGCATCCTGCCCGGCAAGCGGAGAATCCGCCACTGTATCACTGCTCTCGTCTGCCTTGCCGTGCTTGCGCCGGCGCTCGCGGCGACGGTGCGACAAACCCTCTCGAACGGCGACACCTATGTTGGCGAGATCGTCGATGGCGTGAAGTCGGGCCAGGGCGAGTACGTCTGGGCGGATGGCCATCGCTACGTCGGTGGCTACCGTGCGGACCGCATGCATGGCGTCGGCACCTTCACTTGGGCCGACGGTCGCGAATACGAAGGCGAGTTCGTCGACGGGCGCCGCCACGGGCAGGGCGTGTTCAAGCTCGCGAACGGGGATGTTTACGACGGCGCTTTCGTCGCCAATGCCATGACCGGCAAGGGCACCTACACCTTCGCCAACGGCGATGTGTATGAAGGCGACTTCGTGGCTGGCGAACGCACCGGCCAAGGGGTCCATGAATGGAGCAACGGCAGCCGCTACGAAGGCGGTGTGCGCGAGGGATTGCCGCACGGCGTTGGTGAGTACACCCGCCCGGATGGCTGGACGTACCGCGGCGAGTACGCCGCCGGCGCCCGCCACGGCCACGGCGATCTCACCTGGCCCAACGGCAATCGTTATGTCGGCGCCTTCGCCAGCGATCAGCGCAACGGTTTCGGCTATCTGCATTGGCGTGACGGCACGCTCTATCGGGGACATTTTGCCGCCGGCAGCCCGCACGGGGCTGGCGTCAAGGAGACGCCCGAGGGGGAGCGCTTTTTCGAGTACTGGGTGCAGAACAGCCTGGTCGCATCCCAGCGCATCGAGGTCCGTCCCGCCTGTCGCCTCACCCATGCCGGTGCCGAGTGGATGTTCGACGGCGACGCCTGCGTGAACGGGCTCGCGCATGGCGTTGGCGACGTGGTGCGCATCGACGGCGGCGCGTGGGCGGCCGACGCCAAGGTCGTCCTCGGCAAGCTGGTGGAGGGCGAGGTGGTGTCGCTGACGCTGCCGCCTTGAACATTCCCGGCTACGAGCTTCGCCGCGAAATCGGGCACGGCAGAAAGGCGCGCGTGTACCTCGCGCGTCAGTTGGACATGGACCGCGACGTGGCGGTCAAGGTGGTGGAGCAAGCTGGGGAGGAGCCCTCAGCGCAGGGGAGCGCGAGGGGCCGCCCCTCGCAAGAGGAGCCCTCAGCGTCGGGGCGGGGAAGTTCCGCGTCAGCGGAACTTCCAACGCGCCCGCAAGGGCGCGCGAGCGGGAGGGGCCGCCCCTCGCAAGAGGAGCCCTCGCAAGAGGAGCCCTCGCAAGAGGAGTTGGCGAACCGCCTGCTGCGCGAAGCGGATGTGCTGCGGCGCCTACGGCACCCCAACATCGTCAGCGTATATGACGCGGGTGTCCACGAGGGCGTCGCATTCGTCGTCATGGAGTACCTCGCCGGCGGCAACTTGCAGCGCCGGTTGCAGGAAGGCGTGTCGCTCGCAGAAGTGCGCGGCATCGTGCGCGACATCGCGGCAGCGCTGGACCATGCCCACGGCAACGACGTGCTTCATTGCGACGTCAAGCCCGAGAACATCCTCTTTCGCGATGCACCTGGCGCCGGCGCCAGATCCCCGGCATTGCTCAGTGACTTCGGCATTGCGCGGATCGCCTCGGAGACTTCGTCGGCAGACGACCTGACGCAGGCGAGCGTTCCGTATGCAAGCCCGGAACAGCTTGCGGGTCGGCAACTCGACCATCGCGCGGACCTGTATGGCCTAGGCGCGGTTCTGCACCTGATGCTGGCGGGAGAGCCGCCACCACGTGCCGACACCGATGGCGTCGTTCGACTGCACGAGGCAACGCCGCGCTTGCCGCGCCATTTCGCGCCCTTCGCCGACGCGATGGGCCGGGTGTTGGCGCCGCTGCCAGAGGCTCGCCCGGCGTCGGCTGCGGAGTTCGTGCGCGAACTCGACGCCGTGGTGGTGGAAGGCGCGCCCAATGTGGTGGTGCGAGCGGCGGCAGTGACCACGGCGGAAATCCAGTCTGTGGCGCCCATCGGCGATGGCCCCGACCCGCTCGTTACGCGCGCGGAACCATGGCGCAAGAGGCGTCGCCGCCGGCGTTGGTTGGCAGCCGTGCTTGGCGTTGCGCTTGTGGTCGGTGCGACGGCGGTGCTGCGGCCCGAGTGGCCGGCTCGCGCCGTGGCATTTATGGGCCTCGCCGAAGACCCGGACATTGCCGTCGCCTGGAACGACGCCGAGGCGCTCGGAGCCGACCCCAACCAATCCCTCGGCGCGGTGGTGGCGGCATACCGTCGGGTGTTGGAACTGGAACCGAGCAACGCCGATGCCGCTGCCGCCATCGATGATGCGGCTGACCGCTGGAAGCAGGATGTGCAGGCTGCCATCGAGGCGGATGATCTCGCGCTTGCTTCGATGCGGCTCGACGATGTCGTGGCGGTGTTCCCGAACGACGTCGATATCTCAAGCCTTTTCAACCGGTTGCGTAATCGGCGGCATGCCGAGCAGCTCATCAACGACACCCAGCGGCTGCTAGAGCGTGCCGGGCTCTCGCACGAACCCTCCGCCACGGCCGCGATCCAGGCCTATCAGGAGGCGCTGCGGCTCAGCCCCGGCGACCCAATCGCGTTGGCGGCGCTCGATGCGCTGGCGGAGCACTACACCGGGCTCGCCCGCGATGCCGCCATCGCCGGGGATGTTGCGGATGCCATGAACAATCTCGGCCGAGCGGTGACGGCAAACCCCGACTTTGCCGGCCTTGGCGACGTGCGCGCCACCATCAACGCCGCCGCCACGCTGCAGGCACAGATGGAGGCCATGCTGCAGCAGGCGGCGGACTTGCGCGAACGGGGGGCACTCATCGACCCGCCGGCGTCCAATGCGGCGCAGATCTACCACCAAGTGCTTGCCACGGATCCGGCCAACGCGGTGGCCATGCAGGGGCTAGCGGAGGTGTCGGCGCAGGTGCTGACGGTTTTCGTTGCCGAGCTTGAAGCGGGCCGCCAGCAGGAAGCGCGCCGGTTGATCGACCGTTCCGTGGCGTCTGGCCTCGATGACGGCGCCGTGAACGACATGAAAGGGCGCCTCGAGCAGGAAATCACCCGGCTTGAACGGGTGGCGGGTCTCTTGGCCGAGGCAAGGACCCTGTTCGCCGAGGGCTACATCACCGAACCCGTGGAGGCCAACGCGGTGGCGCGCCTGCGGGAGGCAACACGGCTGGACCCGGGCAATGCCGAGGCGCAACAGCTGCTTGCGACCTGCGCAGAGCGGTTGGCGGCGGCGGCAGAGGACGCCCACGCCGCCGGCATGGCCGAGGAGGCAAGGCGCTACCTGGACCTCGCCCTCACAGTGACTCCCGGCGTGCAGGCATGGCGCGAGCGTCGCGATGCTTGGATTGCCGACGGCGGAGAGTGAGTGGGAGCACGAAAACCCCACCGCGCAAAAACGCAAGAAAAAATGGAGAAAAAATGCGAAAAGGCGCAAAAAAGTGTTGTTTCTGAGGGACTAGGGGAGTAGGGTGCGCGCATCTCCAGCGCCACGAATGGGTCGTTCATGACCATCTTGGTGATGGACGACGACGATTCGGTTGCATCGCCGCTGATCCACCATCTATGTGAGCTCGGCTACGAGGCGGTTGCCCCGGCCAAGGCCGTCGTCGCCTTCGCCGAATCGCTCGACGAAGCGCAGGCGGTTCTGTGCTCCTTCAACGGCTCATGGCCCCGTCGTCTCGAGGCGGTTCGAGCGATTGCTCGCGGCGTGCCCGTGCTGATGACGGCGCCGCAAATGCCGCCGGCGGAAGACCTGTTGGCGGCGGTGCGGGCGGGTGCGGATGACTTCGTGGTCTGGCCGGCCGGACGTGGCGAACTCGACGAGCGCATTCGCGCCAACACGGCCGACCGCCGTCCCGGCGCCACCGATCCCGCGCTGGTGCGTTTCCAGGCCGATCTCGAACGGGACCAGCGTGCCGGCCGCCAGGTGCAGCGCGCCATGCTGCCCACCAACCCAATGGTCATCTCCGGCTACCACCTAAGCCACCAGGTGCGCTCGTCGCTGCTCCTTTCCGGCGACTTCGTGGATTACTTCCGCATCACCGACCGGCAGTTCCTGTTCTACGTTGCCGATGTTTCCGGCCACGGCGCTTCGAGCGCGTTCCTGACGGTCGTGCTGCGCAATCTCTCGCGGCGCTTGCGGCGCGAGTTTCATCCGCGCGGCAACGGTGCGGACCCCGCCAACATGCTGGTGGCGCTCAACGGCGACATCCTCGACTACGAGATCGACAAGCATGTGGCGATGTTCATGGGGGTGGTCGATGTGGAGGACCACACCCTCACCTATGCCAACGCGGGGCATTTCCCGCATCCGGTATACGTCGGCGCCGACGGAGGCGAGTTCCTGGCAGCGACGGGCAAGCCGCTTGGCCTCTTCTTGCAGGTGTCCTATCGCACCCGCACCGTGCCGTTCGGCGTTGGCGATCACGTGGTGGTGTTCTCGGACGGCGTGCTCGATGCGATGGATGCGCCAAGCCTGACCGCCAAGGAGGAGTGTCTGGTGGAGTGCGCGGTGCGCCGGGCACCGGACATCGACGCCATGTGGGACGCCGCCGGAGTGCGCGATGCAACGCCGGGCCCCGATGACATGACCTGCCTGGTCGTGAGTCGAGAGCCCGCCCTAGAGGAGCCCTCAGCGCAGGGGAGCGCGGAGAGTGAGGTCGCTTCGGCGTTGGGGCTCAGAAGTTCCACGCCAGCGGAACTTCCAACGCGACCGGAAGGGCGCACGAGCGAGAGGGGAATCCTGTCGCCAGAGAAGCCGCAGCCGTGACCGTTGGCCGCATCTTCGCCGCCAATCGCGACGGCGCCTACGTGATGAAGTTCGTGGGTGACGTGCGGCTCAACCTCTGCATCGCCGTGGACGAGTTCCTGGACCGGATGTTCAACGACCCGGAGTTCCGTTCGGTGCTGGTGGACCTCTCCACCACCGAAGGCATCGACAGCACCTCCCTCGGCATGTTGGCCAAGCTATCCAACCGCACCCGCGAAAGCGAGCGTCCGACCCCCGTCCTCGTCTCCACCAACCCCGACATCACCCGCCTGCTGCTGACGATGGGCTTCGACGACGTGTTCCAGATCATCGAGGAGCCGCTCGAGCACGAAAGCCAGCTTGGCGAACTGCCCGGAGCGGAACTGGGCACCGACGATCTTCGTACCCGCGTCCTCGAAGCCCACCGCACATTAATGGGAATGAACGATAAAAACCGATTGGAATTCCAAGACTTGGTGGCGACTCTTGAAGCATCAGGTTAAGACATTGACGGCGTGCAAGGGGCAGGCTTTGCGCGCGGTGGCCCGAAAAGCGCCATAGGGGACGGGACAGGCCCGACCCCTACGAAGAATGCAGCGAAGATCAGCTCGTTCCAAGCGGTGCTGCTAATTTCGCCGCAATGAACTCCGCATGGGAGAGATACAGCAAGTCCGAGATCCGTCGGATGGCCGCCTCCTCGTAGTGGTGCTGGTTGCCGTCGAAGCGGGCCAGTCGCCACATGTGCCGCAGGATGTCCGCGCGTTCGCTGCGCGAGCAGGTCTCGTTCAACAGGCGCGTGAAGGGATAGACGCCGGCGCTGGTGTCGTGCAGTTCGCGGGCGCGGCTGACGGTGGACTCCACGGCGTCGCCCTCTAGCCCCCAACTCGCGTGCAGGGCCTCTTTGATGCAGGCGATCTCGTCTTCGGCGATGTCGTGGTCTGCCCACGCCACTTCGAGTAGCAACATGGTGGCGGCCAGTGGGGCGGTGAACTCCTCATCGTCTTCGGCCGTGGTTTCCGGGCCGGTCAGGAACTCGCGCAGCCTCGCCAGCATCAGGCGGCTCTGAGGGTGAGGTTCGGTGCCACCTGCTCGAAGGCCTCGAGCAGATCGCCCACCCCGGCATCCGAACGCCGTGCGAAGGCGCTCAAGGCGCGGCGGAAGCGCCTTGCGCCGGGGCGACCACTGCCGAGCCCCATCAGGTGCCGTGTCAGGTCGTGCAGGCGTGCGCCGTCGGCCAGGGCGCTTTCCACATACGGCACATAGGCATCCACGATGGCGGCGGCACCGAGCGCGGTGCTGCCCGTGAGCCGGGCATGGAGCCCGGCCAGCCACTCCGGCCGGTTGTATGCGGCGCGCCCCACCATCACGCCGTCCGCCCATGCGAGGCACTCGAGGGCTTGACCGACTTCGGAGATGCCGCCGTTGACGACGATGCGCAAGTCCGGAAAGTCGCGAACCAAGCGCTGCACACGGTGGAACTTGAGCGGCGGGATCTCCCGATTCTGTGCTGGCGAAAGCCCCTTCAGCACCGCGATGCGGGCATGGACGATGAAGGTGGAAACGCCAGCGCCTGCCACGCAGCCGACGAAGTCGCGCAGGAAGCCGTAGTCGTCGCGTTCGTCTACGCCGATGCGGCACTTGACGGTAATGGGAACTGAGCAGGCCTCCTGCATCGCCCTCGTCGCTTCCGACACCCGCTCCGGAGTCCGCATGAGGCAGGCGCCGAACGCGCCTTCGCGCACCTTGGGCGAAGGGCAGCCGACGTTGAGATTCACCTCGTCGAAGCCGAGCCGCTCGGCAAGCCCCGCCGCGTGCGCCAAATCCGACGGATCGTTGCCGCCGAACTGCACGGCCAGCGGATGCTCGGCCGGGCTGAAGCGCAGGAGCCGCTGCCAGTCGCCGTGGCGCACGGCGGCGGCCGGGATCATCTCGGTGTAGAGCCTTGCCCGTGGCGCGGCGATGCGGTGCAGCACCCGGCAATGACGGTCGGTACAGGCCATCATGGGAGCGACGCAGAGCCGCCACGGTGCAGCGGCGGTGGGGGTGATTGGTTCCATGGACGAAGTGTAGCCGGTTGCTGGTATGGTGCCGCCGCTTGGGAAGAGGGAATGCTGCACGTGGGGCAGAGCGGCGCTCGGGCGCTGGAGGTGACGGACCTGGTCACGGAGTTCCGCACGCCCGCAGGTGTTGGCAGGGCCGTGAACGGCGTCTCGTTCCACGTCGACGCCGGCGAGACGCTCGGCATCGTTGGCGAGTCGGGCTGCGGCAAGAGTGTCACCGCCTTGTCGGTGCTGCGGCTGGTGCCAAGTCCGCCCGGCCACATCGTTGCCGGTGCGGCCTTGCTTGAAGGCCGCGACCTCCTTTCCCTGCCCGAACGCGAGATGCGCGACCTGCGCGGCAACCGCATCGCGATGATCTTCCAGGAGCCCATGACGTGCCTCAATCCGGTGCTGACGGTGGGGTTTCAGATTGCCGAGACGCTGCGCCGCCATCAGGGAATGTCGCGCGCAAGTGCCCGCGCCCGGGTGGTGGAACTGCTCGATCTCGTGCGCATCCCGGAAGCCGCCCGCCGCGCCCGCGAGTATCCGCACCAGCTCTCCGGCGGCATGCGGCAGCGCGCCATGATTGCCATGGCACTCGCCTGCAATCCTGGCGTGTTGATCGCCGACGAACCCACGACCGCGCTGGACGTGACCATTCAGGCGCAGGTGCTGGACCTCATGCGCGACCTGCAGGAGCGGCTCGGCACGGCGGTGGTGCTCATCACCCACGACCTCGGCGTCGTCGCCGAGACGGCGCACCGGGTCGTGGTGATGTACGCCGGTCGCAAGGTCGAGGAAGCCTCGGTGGAGGAGATCTTCGCAAAGCCCTTGCACCCCTACACCCAAGGGCTGCTGGCATCGGTGCCACGCCTGGGCGGCGGTGGCAGTCGCCTCGCCGAGATTCCGGGGGTGGTGCCAGCGCTGTCGGAACTGCCGGCTGGCTGCGCCTTTGCGCCTCGGTGTCCCCGTGCGGACGAGCGTTGTCGAGGCGGCGTGCCGCCGTTCGAGATGGACGAGGGCCACGGCGTGGCGTGCTGGCATGCTTGAAGTCGAAGGGCTGAAGATGCACTTTCCCATCCGCGCCGGGGTCTTCGGCGGCGTGGTGGGGCACGTCCACGCGGTGGATGGCGTGAGCTTCGATGTCGGCGAAGGCGAAACCGTGGGCCTCGTCGGAGAAAGCGGCTGCGGCAAGACCACGGTAGGGCGATCGGTGCTGCGGCTCCTGAAACCCACCGCCGGGCGAATCCGCCTCGAAGGCGAAGACATCACGCATCTCGGCAACCGCGCGCTGCGCTCGCATCGTCGGCGGATGCAGATCATCTTCCAGGACCCATTTTCATCGCTGGATCCGCGCATGAAGGCGCGGGACATCGTCGGAGAACTCCTGGACGTACACGGCGTCGCGCGGGGAGCCGAGCGAAACGAGCGGGTGGAGGCGCTGTTCGAGCGCGTGGGCCTCAGGCGCGACCAACTCAGCAACTATCCGCACGAGTTCTCCGGCGGCCAGCGCCAGCGCCTCGGCATCGCCCGGGCGCTGTCGCTGAATCCGCGGCTGATCGTCTGCGACGAGCCGGTGTCGGCGCTCGACGTGTCGATCCAGGCCCAGGTCATCAACCTCTTGATGGACCTCAAGCGGGAGTTTTCGCTCTCGTACCTGTTCATCGCCCATGACCTCGCCGTGGTGGAGCACATCAGCGACCGCGTGGCGGTGATGTATCTCGGCCGCATCGTCGAGTTCGCCCGCGCCAAGGACATCTTCGAGAATCCCCAGCACCCCTACACCGAAAGCCTGCTGGCGGCGGTGCCTTCCGCGGAACCCGGCCGGCGCCAGCGCCGGCAACTCCTGCAAGGCGACGTGCCAAGCCCCATCAACCGCCCCTCAGGTTGCCACTTCCATCCCCGCTGCCCATACGCCACCGAGCAATGTCGCGAAGAGGACCCCCAACTGAAGCCGGTCGCCGAAGGCCATTTCACGGCATGTCACCTCCGATGAAGGAGCACCTCCGGAGGGAGGGCATCTTGCCCTCCACCGCGCCGATAGGCGCGCGTTGCCTTGGATCGTGCCCATCGCGAGAACGCGCCTTTGGGTGCGTGTGGAGGGCAAGATGCCCTCCCTCCAGAGTGGCTTCGTTGGCTGTTGGGTTGATGTTTTGCCTCGCCGGCTGTTCCGGCGACAACGGCTCGGGGGTGCAAGAAGCCATCGACGCGCCCGCGCCGATTGAACGGAGCGCGGAACCCGTGTACGGCGGCCATCTGCGCGTCGGCTATGTCCTCGAACCCACATCCCTCGACGCCGTGCTGGGCCGCTCCGGCGGCGATGCCTATTACTGGCGCCAGATCTACGACCAGCTCGTGGACATAAACCACAGCCTTGAACCTCGCCTATCCCGCTCGCTGGCCACATCTTGGGAGATTTCCGAAGCCCCCGACTCCATCACCTTCCACCTGCGCCAAGGCGTGGTCTTCCACGACGGCACACCGTTCAACGCCGAGGCGGTGAAGTTCAACGTCGAGCGCATCCTCGATCCCAAGACGATGGCGACGCCGCGGGCGTCCATGACCGTGATCGAGTCAGTCGATGCCTTGGACGAACACACCGTGCGCTTCAATCTGCTTCGTCCCTGGGGCGCCGGCATCAACATGCTGGCGGATCGCGGCGGGGTGATGAACTCGCCGGCCGAGGTGCTGGCGTTGGGTGCCGACTACGGCTGGAGGCCCTCCGGCACGGGCCCGTTCCGGGTCAACAAGGTCATCACCGGCACCATGGTGAATCTGGTTCGCAATGAAGACTACTGGGCCAAGGACGATGCCGGCCGGCCCCTGCCCTATCTCGATGAAGTGACCATCCGCGTGATCCGCGACGAAACCGTGCTGGCCTCTGCCTTGCGCACCGGCGAGATCGACGTCGCCTATCTGCCGTACAAGGACGTGGCCGCCTTCCGCCGCGACCCGCGCTTCTCCATCGAAACCATGGACGGCAGCGGCGTGGCGTTGCTTCTGGCCTTCAACGTTGGCCATGAGTTGGTGCGCGACGTGAACCTGCGCCTCGCCATTTCCCATGCCATCGATCCGCACGTGATCAACCGCGCCATCTACTTCGACAAGGTGATGGTGGCGGACTCCGGCATGTGGCCCGTAGGTGCCTGGGCGCACGACCCCGACGTGCCGCGGCCCACCTTCGATGCCGACAAGGCGCGGCAATACCTTGCGCTTGGCGGTCGCCCAGACGGCTTCGAGCTGACGACGGTGGTCAACAACACGCCTGTCAACATCCTCGCCGCGGAGGTGATCCGCGCCATGCTGAAGAAGATCGGCGTGACGCTGAACATCGAGGTGATGGCGGTGGGAGTCGCCGGCGAGAGCTTCTTCAACGCCGGCCGCTTCCCCCTCTATCTAACCGGCTGGAGCCGCTACCCGGAACCGGACTGGATCGCCTCTCTCGCCTTCAAGAGCGATGGCTTCTACAACGCCGCCAACCTGCCACGCCCAGACGTGGACGCGTTGGTGGAGCAGGGCGCCTCGTTCTATGACCAGGCCGACCGGCTGCGCGCGTACCGGCAACTGAACGCCCTCGTGCTGCGCGAGGCTTGGTTCGTGCCGCTCCTGTACGCCACCAGCTACGCCGCCGCCCCCCGCCGGGTAGGCAACCTCGACCGCCTCATGGGGTGGGATGCGAAGATGAACCTCCGGGAGATCTGGATTGCACCGTAAGGATGCGCCTTCGGAGGGAAGGCATTCTGCCTTCCCTGCGCGCCGTCAGGCGCGCTGGCCGCTCGTTTCCAAGGATGCGCCTTCGGCGCAAGGGAAGGCAGGATGCCTTCCGTCCGAAGGCCCGTCGCCATGGACACGATGACTGAGGCCGCCTAACCCATGTGGCAATACGTAGTCCGCCGCCTCCTGCAAATGGTGCCCGTGCTGGCCTTGGTCACCTTCCTGGTCCACGCCCTGATGTTGGCGATCCCCGGCGATCCGGTCCGCGCCCTGATCGGCCCTGGCGAAGTGCTAGACGAAGAGCAAATCGCTTTAATCCGCGAGCAACACCACCTCGACGAACCAGTGCTCGTGCAATACGGCATCTGGCTCAGCAAAGCCGTGCAAGGCGACCTCGGCCGCTCCACCCAGAACCAGCGGCCAGTGGCCGAGGAACTCGGATCGAGGGCGCTCGTGACGCTGCAATTCGGCATCGTCGCCTGGCTCACGGCGCTGTTCGTGGGGGTTCCGGCCGGCATCGCCTCGGCGGTGTATCGGGGCCGGCCCGTGGACTACGTGGCGACGGTGCTTTCCATCGGCGGCGTGGCCATACCCAACTTCTGGCTCGGCATCATGGCCATCTTGCTGTTCGGCGTCACCTTGGGATGGCTGCCGACCCAAGGCTACGTGGACATCTTCGAAGATCCGCTAGAGGGCCTGCGCCACATGGCGCTGCCGGCCTTTGCGTTGGGCGTGACGAGCTGCGCTCTCATCATGCGCCAGAGCCGTTCCGCCATGCTCGAAGTGCTGGCGCAGGACTACATGCGCACGGCCCGCGCCAAGGGCTTAAGCGAGCGGGTGGTGATCTGGATTCACGCGCTGCGCAATGCGCTCTTGCCTGTGGTGACGGTGTTCGGCCTGCAAACCGGCCGCATCTTCGCCGGCGCCGTGGTGATCGAGACCCTGTTCGGCATCCCCGGCATGGGCAACTACATGGTGCAGGCCATCTTCGCCCGTGACTTCGTGGTGGTGCAGGGCGGCGTGCTGCTGATGGCGGTGTCGGTGCTCACCGCCAATCTCATCACCGACCTTGCCTATGCCTGGCTCGATCCGAGGATCAAGTACGGTGACTGAGGGGACGCTGCCCGCGCTCGCCACGGAGCATCCGGCGGTGACGACGCTGCGGCGCCTGCTGGCCATGCCGCAGGCGGCGCTCGGGGTCGTGGTGATCGTGCTGACCGTGCTCGCCGCGCTGCTCGCGCCGTGGATCGTGCCGGTGGACCCCGAGGAGATGGACTTCGACAATCTGCTGAGCGGCATCTCCGCCGAACACTGGCTGGGTTCAGACCAGATGGGACGCGACACCCTGGCTCGGCTCATCGTCGGTGCCCAGGTGGCGCTGATGGTGAGCATTGGCGCGGTGGGGCTCGGCGTTGCGCTCGGCGTCCCGCTGGGGCTTGCCTCGGTGCATTTCCGCGGCTTCGTGGACGACGTCATCATGCGGGTGATGGATGCCTTGGTGGTGTTTCCGAGCCTGCTGATCGCCGTGGGGCTCGCCGCAGCCATGGGCGGCTCGCTGGTCACCGTGATCGTCGCCATTGGCCTTGCTAACGTGCCCTGGATGGCGCGCGTGGTGCGAAGCCAAGGCCTGACGGTGCGCGAACTCGACTATGTGGCCGCGGCGCAGGCCGGCGGCATGAGCAACGTGCGCATCATCGTCCGCCACATCCTGCCGAACAGCGTCGCCCCGGTGATCGTCCAGGCGACCCTCGGCATGGGCTACGCGGTGCTGACGGAAGCGGCACTCGGCTTCATCGGCGTCGGCATCCAGCCACCAACCCCCACGTGGGGCAACATGCTGCAGCAGGCATTTCCCATGCTGGACCAGCAGCCCTTGCTCTCGGTGGTCCCCGGCCTCGCCATCTTCCTGCTGGTGCTCGCCTTCAATTTCGTAGGCGACGCCTTGCGCGACATCCTGGATCCAAGGCTAAAGGGCGTGGTCGACGCCTAGGCTCGCCCTGAGTCACAAATCACTCCAAAGTTGTATCAAGATATGTCCAATTATCTCTCCACTTTATCTTCATTTTTACCGGTCAAGCGCGTATAGTGCGCCGCCATTGACTCTTGCCTGCCGGGACAACTGCCCATGCCGAGACAGCGAACGATTGACGCACCGGTTCACGCCATCGGCGTCGGAGTCCACACCGGCAACATCGCTCGCATCACCCTGCGCCCTGCTCCCGTCGATACCGGCATCGAGTTCACCCGCACCGACACCCCGCACCGGCGGCCGATCAAGGCGCGGGCGGAGAACGTCTGCGACACCACCCTCGCCACCAGCATCGGCATGGAAGGCGTGCAGATCGCCACCGTCGAGCACCTGCTGTCGGCGCTGTGGGGGCTCGGCATCGACAACCTCCACGTTGATCTGCACGGCGAGGAAGTGCCGATCATGGACGGCAGCGCACAGCCGTTCATCGATTTGGTACACAGCGTCGGCATCCGCGAGCAGGACGCCGCCAAGCGCTACATCCTCATCACCCGCGAGGTGCGGGTGAGCCACGGCGATGCGATTGCCACGCTCAAGCCCTACGACGGCTTCAAGGCGGGCTACACGTTCGTGTTCGACCATCCGGTGTACAACCGCTATCCCAAGCACGCCGAGCTCGACTTCGCCGACATCAGCTACGTGGACGACGTAAGCGGCGCCCGCTCGTTCGGCCTGACGCGAGAGCTCCCGCAAGCGCAAGCGATCAAGCGATGCCTCGGCTCAAGCCTTGCCAACGCTGTGGGCATCGACGACCACGGCATCATCAACGACGAGGGGCTGCGCTACCCGGACGAGTTCGTCAAGCACAAGATCCTCGACGCAATCGGCGACCTCTATCTCTTGGGATTGCCGCTGATCGGCGCTTTCGAGGGCTACATGTCCGGCCACGCCCTCAACAACACGCTGGCAATGGCGCTGCTCCGCTGCACCGACGCGTGGACCTTGGTGGCGTCCGACGACGCCGCCGCCCAAGGCGCAGTCCGCCGCACCGCCCAACTGCACTGACAAGCCCCTCGAAGGGAGGGCCTTGCCGGGGGGCGAGGGTAAGATGCCCTCTTTGCGCTTTTGCCTAAGGCACAAGGCTCCGCGATGAGCGTACGCACCCGGGTTGCCCCGAGCCCCACCGGCGATCCCCACGTCGGCACCGCCTATATGGCGCTCTTCAACTACGCCTTCGCTCGCCGCCACGGCGGTCGCTTCATCCTGCGCATCGAAGACACCGACCGCGCCCGTTCGAGCGCGGCTTCGGAGAGCGCCATCTTCGACGCACTGCACTGGCTCGGCCTCGATTGGGACGAGGGGCCGGATGTCGGCGGCGCCAGCGGCCCCTATCGCCAAAGCGAGCGGCGCGAGGCATACACGCAACACGCCGAGGCGCTGATTGCGAGCGGCAAGGCGTTCTACTGCTTCTGTTCCCGCGAGCGGCTCGATGCGGTGCGCCGCGAGCAGCAAAGGGCTGGCGAGACGCCGCGCTACGACGGCCATTGCCTCTCCCTCGACCCCGAAGAGGCCCGCGCCCGAGTGGCCGCCGGCGAAGAGCACGTGATTCGCCTAGCCGTGCCGGGCGAAGGCACGTGCCAAGTCGAGGACGGATTGCGCGGAACCATCGAGATTCCCTGGCAGCAAGTGGACATGCAGGTGCTGGTGAAGGCCGACGGCTTCCCCACCTATCACCTTGCCGTGGTGGTGGACGATCACCTCATGGCCATCAGCCACGTGCTGCGCGGCGAGGAGTGGATCAACTCTAGCCCGAAGCACCAGCTCCTCTACGACGCTTTCGGCTGGGACATGCCGCAGCACTATCACCTGCCGCTCCTGCGCAACCCCGATCGCAGCAAGCTCTCCAAGCGCAAGAACCCCACCGGCATCGACTACTACCGCCGCCGCGGCTATCTGCCGGACGCGCTGCTGAACTACCTGGCCCTGATGGGTTGGTCCATGCCGGACGAACGCGAAGTCTTCAGCTTGGCGGAGATGGTCGAGAACTTCGACATCGATCGCGTCTCCGTGCGCGGCCCCGTGTTCGACCCGGAAAAACTCGACTGGCTGAGCGGCCAACACCTGCGGGCCCTGGAACCCGACGATTTCGCGGCCCGCTTCCGAGACTGGGCGAACCCAGACCGTCTAACCTCTCTCGTACCCCTTATCCAGGAACGGACCGAGCGCTTCAGCGACTTGGCAGGGCAGGTGGACTATCTCGTTGGCGATCGCGACTCCCTGACCGAAGAGAGCTTCGCCGCCACCAAGCGCTCACCGGAGGAATGCCGACGCATCCTCGACCACGCGCTCCGCGCCCTCGAGTCCGTGGAACCGTGGGAGCGGGATGCACTCCACGACGCGGTCACCTCTCTCGCCACGGCCATGGAGCTGAAGCTCCGAGACCTAATGCCAGCCCTGTTCCTCGCCATCGCCGGTCGGAGCCGAGCCCTGCCCCTGTTCGATTCCATGGCCTGGCTCGGGCGCGACCTCACCCGCGACCGCCTCCGCACCGCCATCGCGGCGCTGGGCGGGATCAGCAAGAAGGAGGCGAAGCGCCTCGAACGGGCCTGGCGCGATCTCTGGTAGGCTCATTCCAACACCGAAATCCACGAGGGAGGGCGCTCCCATGCCCCACGACATCGTCATTCGCAACGGCACGCTGGTGGACGGCACCGGCGCCCCAGGCCGCCCCGGCGACCTCGCTCTCGACGGCGACCGCATCACCGCCGTGGGCGACGTGCCCGAACGGGGCCGCCGCGAAATCAACGCCGACGGCAAGTTCGTCACCCCAGGCTTCGTCGACATCCACACCCACCTCGACGCCCAGATCGCCTGGGACCCCATCGCCTCCTCGTCCTGCTACCACGGCATCACCTCGGCGGTGATCGGCAACTGCGGCGTCACCTTCGCCCCGTGCAAGCCAGCCGACCGCGACTATCTCGCGAGCATGATGGAATCCGTCGAGGACATCCCGCGCGACTCCATCAACGCGGGCCTGCCGTGGGATTGGGAAACCTACGGCGAATACCTCGCCAGCATCGACCGCATGGACAAGGGCATCAACGTCGGCGGCATGGTGGGACACTGCGCCGTGCGCATCCACGCCATGGGCGAACGCAGCCTCTCCGACGATCCAGCGGAAGCCACCGACGACGACATCGCCCGCATGTGCGACTTGGTGGACGAGGCCATCGGCGCCGGCGCCCTCGGCTTCTCCACCTCCCGCACCTTCCTGCACAAGGTGCCGGACGGTCGCCACGTGCCCGGCACCTACGCCGACCCGAAGGAACTCCTCGCCATGGGTCGCGTGCTGGGCCGCCACGGCAAGGGCATCTTCGAAGGTGCCCTCCGCATCGGCGAGCGCGACCGCGAGGAACACCTGCCCAAGACCCGCGCCGAAATCGCCTGGGTGGGCGAACTCTCGCGCCAAAACAACGTGCAATGCACCTTCGGCCTCGCCCACAGCTACCGCCGCCCCGACCTCTACCGCCGTGTGATCGAGTTCGCCGAGGAAGAGAACGCCAAGGGCGCGAGGCTACGCCCGCAAACCAGCTCCCGAGGCATCGGCGGCCTCTTTGGCCTCGACCACCGCACCCCGTTCGACGCAACTCCCGCATGGCGCGAGCTGCACTCCATGTCGTTCGCGGAACGCGTGCGCGCGCTGGAAGACGGGTCGTTCCGAGCTCGCCTCGCCGACCTCACCGAAACGCCAACCCTCGATCTCGCACAGGCATACATCCTCACCGACGACGACCTCGACTACGTCCACGACCGCGACCGCTCGCTGGCAGCACTCGCCGAACGCACCGGCCAAACCCCGGTGGCAGCCTTCATCGAACTCAACCGGCGCCACAAGGGCCGCGTGCAGCTTTGGCACCCCGGCCTCAACCAATCCATGGACGCCATCGAGGAGATGATCACCAATCCCACGGTAGCGATGGGCCTCGCCGACTCCGGCGCCCACGTAGGCCAGATCATGGACGCAAGCTCGCCAACCTGGCTCCTCACCTATTGGGTGAAGAACCGAGGCGTTATGTCCCTGGAACAGGCCGTGCAAAGCTGGACCAGCGACACCGCCGCCATCTTCGGCATCCGCGAACGAGGCGTGCTCAGAGAAGGCGCCTTCGCCGATGTGAACGTCATCGACATGGATTCCCTGGCGATGGAACTCCCCGAATACCGCCACGACTTCCCCGGTGGCGCCGGCCGCTACGTCCAGCGCGGCCGCGGCTACGACCAGGTGATCGTCAACGGCCAAGTCTTCATGGAAACCGGCGAACCCGCCGGCGCCCTCGCGGGGGTTACGCTCCGGAGCTGAGGACGGCGGGAGAAAAGCCGACGGAAGTGCCGGCAGGCGTTGATTCACGTGCCAAAGCGCGTAAGATGCGCGCCTTCGCGGGTGTTTAGCTCAGTTGGGAGAGCGACGGCCTTACAAGCCGTAGGTCGCAGGTTCGAACCCTGCAACACCCACCACCGCCCGCAACGGGCGGTATCGAAAAAGGAGCGGTAGTTCAGCTGGTTAGAATACCGGCCTGTCACGCCGGGGGTCGCGGGTTCGAATCCCGTCCGCTCCGCCACATATCTACTATAACCTATTGAAATTAAAATAAAAAGTGGCCACCCTGTAAACTGGGTATCACTTCAAGTATCACAATCTCGGGGCTGTAGTCGACATGCAAAGGCGGGTGCGACGCGCGCGCCGTGTGATGTTTGCAGCCACGCGGTCGTCGGTCGTGCGGTCGCGGGACTCTCCGGTCTTTTGAGCGCGTGTCGCAGGGCGGCGGCCACCGTTGAGTCCTCGGGCGCGTTATCGTCGCGCGCCTACCAGCAGGTATTGGTCGAGGCGGCTCGCTCAGGTCTGCAGGCAAATCCGACGGTTCGACGCAGCATCGGTCAGTGGCCGCGGACGCTCAAGCGTCTCGACTAGGTAGTGGTCGATGGTGACGGCGCGGCATTCGACCGGTGACAGGGAGACCTAAGCCAGCACGGCGGCACCGTCACCGGCCGGACGACATGCAACAGAATTCGGGAGGGGCGGGAACGGCGACCGAGGCGTAGGGCCAACTCGTTGGCTTGGTTTTCGAGGGATTGAAACGCGGGAGGGCAGCAACAGGTGGCAGGAGCGCCGCCGTCGCTACGATTCGGCCGAGCCGACTTTGGCAATCGCCTCCGCTAGCGGGTGGACGCGTTTGCGGAGGGCGTCCGCTAAGGCGTCGTCCTTCGCGGTCTGCACGACGACCATCTGCTCGTAGTCGCGGCTCGAGGCGCACTTGAGAGCCTTGGCCAGCAAGTCGAAAGTTCTGCTCTCGCGCAGGGGATATCGCGCCACCAGCGCATCGAAGTCGGCGTCCGCTAGGAGGTGGCGGAACTTGGCGAGCTCGTCGGCGTAATCCGACTCGACGCGGAGTTCGATCGTCGGGCCGGTCTCCGTGCCGAACGCCTCCCAGCCGGGCAATTGGCTGAGGACGCGCTGCCGCATGCGTCGCTCGCACCGACGCGCGGCCATGCGTTCGGCGACATCGTCGGGCGCGAGTGCGGCGAGGGAAGCCCGCTTCGCGTTCGCGGCCTACTCCTCGGCGTCCAGATCCCTAGACTCCGCTTGACGGTGTGCGACGGCCTGGACGGCGTCGGTGCAGTAGTACAGCGACTCGACGGACCGAGCGTTCAACGCGAAGACGCTCGCCTCGGCGAGCCTGCCTACCTCCTCGTCGTCGAGGTCGTCGCGGTCGACGATCCCGAAAGCCTCGACATGGTGCCGGTCTGGGGTGGCGCGCAGACCGCGCACGGCGCGTTCGACATGGACGCAGGTACCCTGGGGCGAGACGGACACCTCGGGAAAGAGGGTGGCGTAGAGCGGCAGATCGAGGCTGGTGGACGTGCCTTCGACGAAAAGGACGCGGCTCCTCGCACCTAGGACGGCCAGCTTCAACTCCTCGGGGAGCCTGGCCGACTCGTCGAGGAGTTCGAGATCCCACGAGTCGGCGGTGTCTCCCGCCCACGTGCAGGACCGCGTCGTCAGGACATTGGCGTCGGGGTTCTCGAGCGGCAGGAACAGCTCATGGGTGGAGACGATGAAGGCGCAGTCGCTCCTCTGCTCGAACAGTGCCGAGAGGAATGGCGCGATGATGGCACGGTGTAGGTGCCGCTCGGGCTCGTCAATGAGCAGCGTGGTGCCCGCTTCGACCGTCAGTACGGTGGCCGCCATGATGACCGCGTTGCGTTCGCCGTCCGACATCCTCTCGATGCCGAAGGTCTTGCCGGAGCCTATGCGCGCGACGATTTCCACATCGTCGGGGTTGTGCAGCGACACCTGCAGCGTGCCCAGCGCGAGCAGATCGTTCAAGCGTGCGAACGGCGAGGCGGCTTTAGCGGCCTTCTTTGCGCGCTTGATCTTGTTGTCCGCCACGTGCTCGGCGATGGAACGGGCACGCTTGTTCTCGGCCGCTACGAGGTCAAAGAGGACGGCGGCGTGGGTCTGGTCGCCCGTGTGGTCTATCCAGAGGGAGTCCGGGCTCTTCTCGTAGTCCATCCTGTTGCGCTCGAACCGCCGCCTTCGGTCTGGAGTGAGCGTCAGGCTGCCGGATTTCAGCCATGTTTGACGGTGCGCGAAGATACGCCTGATATTCCCCTGGCTTGAGGACGCGGCGAGGTGCTGGAGCAGCGCCGACTTTCCGGAGCCGTTGGGCCCGACGACGAAAAGCTGCTGGCCGGCGTGAAGATCGACGTGTAGCGGTTTACCGGACGGCCGGGGTATGGACCAATGCATGGATTCGGGGACGGGGGACAAAACAATTCATCTTGCCGAAATAGGAGGAACGGCTCAAGGTTGGGGACGGGAACGGCAGGGATGGCGAAGGAGCGGTCTTGGGCGCACACGACGACTACGGGAAGGGTCTGCTCCGGGCGGCCGTGGGAGGCGACTACGAACAGTACGGACCCAGCGTGGAGGTGGACTACGGAGCCGGGAGTCCGGCGCGCGTCGACGGAGCCGTGGGAGGCCGGATCGCCATCGAGATCGACTCCCGAAAGCCGAAGCAGGTGCGCGGGGCCGTTCTAGATCTCCTGTGCCACCGTTTCAGGAAGAAGCTGCTGCTCCTCCTCCCGGTGCACATGGACCACCCCGAGATCACGGCGATTCAGTGCCGGACGGCCTTGGGCCGGTACCTCGAGAAGGAGGACTTCCGGGTCGTGGTGCTGGAAGGGCACGGTGGCGACCCGAAACCGGAGCAGGATGTGGGCACGGTTCGGGCGGTGCTCAGGGAACTGGGATGGGAGGGGTGACCACGGCGACAACCTCCTAAACAAACCTCGGTGTCCGTGCCTCCGAGTAGCCGGCGGGTTGATAATGGCGCGGGGCAGCGCTGGAGGAAGGCGGCGTCGGCGCGCCGTGCAGGGAGACCGGGCGAAAGCATGGGATCTGGAGAAGCAAGGGAAAGCGAAGCCGCCTTAGCTGGTTTCGGCGGTGCGCGATTGTCCGCGACGCGATGCGAGCCCCAGCCAGCCGACATGAAGGCGATTGGTGTCCTTCAGCACCTGAGGCCAGGACTTGAACTGGTAAATCGACCCCGGGACGGACTCGAACGTACGTCGTTGTACTTGGGCCTCATCGGTATAGCCGCTCGCGATCATCAGGCCCCTTACGACGGGACAGTTGGCAGGGCTGTTTGCCGATTCGTAGTAGCGTTGCCCGTCTACCACGTAACGCGAGAACTTCAACACTTCGTCTAGGTTTGCGTGTTTCACGGAGCCGTCTTTGGCGGTGGCGCGTTTGATTTCAACCACGATGACCTCATCGGCCGATGTGGGTACGCTAGGCCCGACGGCGAAGAGATAGTCGGCACGGTCCCCTTGTTGGCCCGGAGTATCGCCGTACTTCTCCTGTAACATCTTCGTAAGGTCAACTTCGTCCTCGTATAGATCCCACCGCGGATCCAATAGCCAGGGGTTGTCGCGGATGTGGTTGTGGATGTCGGGAACCTCCTTCGCGCCTCCGGTTACTAGTTCTTCCAGCTTGTTGATGACTCCGATCCTCGCCTGGATCTTGGTAGCCGTACGCCTCGCGTCAATCAGGCCGAACTCTGCGACGAGGGCCCACATGCGTTCCTGTGTTGGCTCGTCCTCCTCAGCTATACGAGTGATCATCTCTCGAACCGACCTATCGTCGTGGGCGTCCATCACGTCCATCATTAGGTCGGTGATTTCCTTGGTCTCGACCTCGGCGAGACGGGCAAGTTGCTTGCCGATTCCCTTGAACGAGCGTTGTTCGGAGCTAGTGAAGTGCTGCAGCCGAGAGACGATTCTCTCGTCGAAGAGGGTGCCCTCCTCGACGGCCGCCGCCCGTAGTTCAACCCGCCGGGCGAGCGCCCAGCGCAGGCGTCTTCGGCCCCATTCGAGGAAGGACTGCAGCCGTTCGTCCTCAAGCTGCAGCTCATCGCGATTTGTTTCGACGAGATCGTCCTCGGAACGGATGCTGTCGTCAATCCAGTCCGCGACGACCTCGCCGACAAGGTATTCCTGACCCAACTGGCCGGCTGTGCCCTGCGAGCGGCCGAACATGAACGGCCGCTGCACCATCTTCTCGTGGGCTAACACGGTGATGCCACGAAGCTCGGCGGCTTCGATTGGCGCCGGGGTGAAGCCGATCCACCAGCGTACCTCCCCCCGCGGGAGGGTTTCTACAGCCCACTCTCCGTCGATCGCTATCGTGGCGGGCGGTTTCTCCGTCGCCGGGTCCTTGCGAGGCAGGCCCTTGCCCGGTTCGGGAACGCCGTCCCGAGGAAAGCGAACACCGAGTGGAATCTCGAAGCGCTTTAGCGGCTTGGCGTTGAGGAAGACCTTCATCTGTGGGCTAAGCACTCCGAAACGACGTGCCAGCGAGGCCCTGAACTGCGACTCCGCGGGAATCCTCTTGCTTAGCAGGCTGGTGAGTCGAATCCGGGTCCCATGGGCGAGCGGAGCGCCAGTGCGAGGATTTCTAAGCGGCGCGGGGTCGGGCACTTCGGGAACCTGGTAGGCGTCACCTGCGGCCAATGCTCGGATACGGTCGTACTCCAACGTGAAGGCGGCAGTGCCTCCGGACTTGGTCGCAGTCGTGCATTCGAGCAGTTTGGCCGTTCCGAACGCGGCCAGTTTGCCAACGCCCTTCCGCCCATGTAGCGCTCGCCCCGAAGGTGAAACCCAGGTGTCTTCATCCGCTCGCCGCTTTCGACCGACCATTAGGTACTTTTGTTGAGCCTCGGCGCGGTCCATGCCGAAGCCGTCATCTACGACGATGATTTCTTCGTTACCTCCGGCGCTGACGCTGGTGCCCAGTGGCATGGTTATCCACACGTTCTCTGCATCCGCGTCCCACGCGTTGGAAACAAGCTCGGCGACCGATGCTGTGACGCTCGGGTACATCTTGGCGCCAAGCTCTTCGATGAGCGAGCCTAGGAAGCGCAGGTACAGAGGAGGGGGGCTGCTAGGCGACATCGGCGTGAGCCCGACGGACGACGGCCTTCGGTGTCAAAGCGACCTCTGAGGCCATTCTGCGCGGGTAGGGGTTGCCGAATGGCTCTGCGGCTGGAATCAATTCCTTAAGGCGACCGTGCTGCGCCAGTCGAGAGATGGGCTCAAATAGCGAGGAATTGGAGGGGAACTCGTGGATCATTCGGCTGAGCTAATGCGAAGGCTAGAGACGGGCGGCGGCGCGGGCTATCAACTGTTCGGCGCAACGGTGAGAAACGGCTTCGGCGAAGTCGCAGGGCAACGCGTTACCGATCATGTTGCACGCGTGGTCAATGTAAGGAGTGTCGAACAGATATGCGGTCGGAAAGGTCTGTAGGAGTGCGGCTTCTCGTACTGAGATCGTGCGATCCGCTTCCGGGTGTCCGAATCGACCCTTGCTAAGTGTGGTACAACCGCCGGTGATCGTCGGTGCAGGACGGTCCCATTCCATCCGGCCGTAGACATTGGTGAACCCGACATAGTTGTCACGGTGGCAGGCCGGACGCAGGTCTTCGGGGATTTCCATCCAAGCCTTGCCTGCCTTCGCTGCCTTGATCCGCTCGATATTCTCTGGGGACATGGTGCGGATGATATGCCAGTCGGACCGCTCGACATCGCGATCACGTGCTTTGGCTTCGCTCAGAGTCAAGGGGGCGTCCATACCGTCGATCGCGTCACGCACGGTCCGCCATGGCGCCTGCTCAGAGGTTGAGCTCGGCTCAGGCGCGTGTGTCGGCTTGGGCATGCCGATCTCGAATCCGAAGCCCCCAAGCAGTACGAGGCGGCGGCGGAACTGGGGCACGCCAAAGTCAACGACATTCAATATGCCTTCGGTCAGGGTGTAGCCCGCGGACTCCAACCTGTCGCGCAACTGTCCGTAGAGTGCCTTCCCCTTTCTCGTCAATCCGGGCACGTTTTCCATCATCACAGCGCGAGGTTGGATCTCTTCCGCAAGCCGCGCCATCTCCAAAACTAGAGCGTTGCGCGGATCCACCTTGCCTTTGAACTTGGCCGTGAGGCTTGTAAACCCTTGGCACGGGGGACAACCGGCCAGCAGGTCTACCGTGTCAGTGCGGGCAATGTTCAGTAAGTCGTTGCCGGAGACGGTCCCGATGTCCTCTAATACGCAGTGGACCTCTGGATGGTTAGCCTTGTAGGTCGAGAAAGCATGAGGCTCGATTTCGATTGCTGCCACTACGCGGAATCCGGCACGCTTCAAGCCGACGGTCAGACCGCCGCAACCGGAAAAAGCGTCGATGGCCGTGAGTGTCATTACCTAGGGCTCCTCGTCGACAGCGAGTTTCATGCCCTGGAGCTTGCGGAACTCAGCCAGGAAATCACTGTGGGCCTGCCGCGTGCGGAGGAGGAATGCGTTCCAAGTCATGCGGGTCAGCTTGCTGTCGTTCTCATAGCCATTGAGCGCGGCCCTTTGCGCCCCGGTCAGGCCCATCTTGTCGCAAACTAGGGTGATGTGGAAGTCGTGAAATTGCTTGCGGAACTCAGAATTGCCCGGGTCATTCAGGAAGCCATCCATGTTGTCATAGTACGAAATGACTCGGTCCATTTCGTTGTTGGTCAGTCGGTGGCCGGGCGTCTTGATCTCGATGATCTGAACCACGCTTTCTTGGCTCGACATCACGAAATCGGGACGCCTTTGTGAGTCCTTGAATTCGGCGAGAGAGATCGGCTGCCCGGTTTGGGCTTCGTAGTATGTCTCGAATTCTGACCGCAGTGTCGAAAGCCACTCGTTCTCCGTGACGGGTGCCCACTCAGGGTGGACCAACCAAGGAGCATCGGTGATCAGCTGCTGGAGTTCGGCCTCCTGCGTATCCGAGCCGTCCTTCAGCACCTTGAGCCTTTCGATCACTTTGAGCCGGTCCAGCGCAATGCGGCCAAACGACGAGAGTTCGGCAATGCGCGCGGTTCGCAGGAATCCCCCGAGTACAGAAATGGGTCGATCGGCCGCCTCGACCGCCTCGCGCATCATATCGTCCAAGGTCAAGTGCGGAGCGAGGTCGATGCTTAGATCGACCAGTTCTTTGACGGCGTCCGGGTCTTCGGCTTCGCTCCGGTTCATCGTGCGTCCGAAAAGCTTGGCCATTTCAGTGGCGCGGTCGCGGATTTGGAGATGTTCGTCACTGGGGAAGGCTCTCCGAATGCGCTCGATGACATTGCCTTTCGTCAGAAAGATCTCCATGGTCGCCTTTCGCGTGGGGTCACGAGAGAGCACGCCGAGCCGTTTAACGACGCCCTGTCCCCAGGTCTGGAAGCTTGTGGCGAGTTCGTCGGACCAAAGAATGTCGCGTCGGTCTGTCTGAATTAGATCCTCATCTTCGTCAAGCCAGTCCGCATGGAGTTCGCCGACTAGGTATGAGCGGATGTCGTGCTCACCCGTGAACCCTGCCCGTTGATTGAAGATGGACGTTTGGGCCGCGATCTTTTTCCGGCAGTAGATTCTGACACCGGCCATGAGGTCGTCCTTGTAGGGCGCCTTGGAGTACCCCACCCATCCGACGACTGGTCTAAACTCGCCTTCGTGATCAAAGCCAGCGCGGAGGTCTGGGGTGACTTTGTCATCCGGGCCGCGGACCTTGCCGTCTTCCGCAAAGGTCAGACGAGTTTTCGGTGCCACATCGACCTCGAACTCGCCGACCGTCCTAGTCGCGGAGCAGGCTTTCGTGTTGTCCTGGAGATCGACTCGCCAGTGCGGCGAGCGAATCCCAAACCGTTGCGCAATCTGGCGGTCCAGGTCAGCGTCCGGTGGGACTCGGCGGTAAGCGAAATCCTTGAGAGTAATCGTGGTTCCCGAGTTAGGCTGGAACGACTCATCCAGATTGCCCACCTTCGGCGGATAGCGTTCGTCCGGTTCGTTGTCGACCGCGACGATTCCGTCGTACTCAAGGATGATGTGCGAGGTGAGGTAACCCGTTTGACTGCCGTCGATGGCCGTGGCGAGGCCCCCGCCTGAACTAACGACCTCTATGGTCTTGCAGATTCCGAAGGGTGCCAGCTTGCCCACGCCCTTGCGCCCCATAACTTGGCGATGGTGTCTAGGGGATGTGGCACCGCGGTTCTTGTCCTTTCGACGCTCCGAGCCGACTACCAAGAAAAACTGCTGCACCTCGTCTGGCGTCATGCCAATGCCGTCATCGGCAACCTGGATCTGGAATCCCTTGTCAGTCACGGTGCCGCCAGCCTTGGATGCGAGGAACTGGCCCATCGGCGCTTCGACGGTCACGTGTGTGGCGTCCGCGTCGTACGCATTGGCGATGAGCTCGGCGATGACGGCGGAAACCTTGTCGTAGAGTTTGACGCCCAGCTTGTCGACGGTTAGCCGGGAAATCCTCATTGAATACTCGACCGTCAACTTCCTTTCTCCTTTGGCGACCGATGGGGGTGGCCGCTCCGCGCGGAGGCCATTCTGCCCGGCGGCCGGCGGGCGGGCAAATATGGGGCGCGCGGCACGGGAGCCCGCACCTCCGCGCCACGCTGCCGGGAACTCCGAGGACAGCTGCGTGTCGTCGCTGAAGCCTCTGCTCGTGGAGTGGCTGGCAGGACAGCATGCCGCTGTTGCCCGAGGGGGCCGATAGAACGTCGCCTCAGCATACCAGAGCACCGGTTTCGTAGAGGGAGCGCTCGTTGTTGGCTGAGTTCCGCGGCGCGGGGATCGGAAAGCGCGCTCCGGCGGCAGCGGCGGGCGAGTGGTGATCGAGGGCGGCCCTCGGAATCTCGCGAGCGACTTTCACTGGCACAAAGGTGCTCGGATGTGGGTTGCTCTAGGTTTGTGCGGCTCGTGCTGTTCCCGGCGGGCGAGAGTGGGCGTTCAGTCGTATTCGCGCCTGTCACTACCGAGGCCGAGATGTAGTGCAGCGACGGGGAAGGGGGTAGTGACAGGCGGCGGGAGCGGCATCCAGGCCAGTGGCGACAAGGGGTCTGCTAAACACGCGGCTGATGCTGGCGTAATGACGGCGTGGTAGAGTTCGCGGCGCTCACTTGCCGCCTCAGGGTGGCGTGGCCGGACGAAGCGTCTGGCGTGAGACGGCACCGGAAGGTGTCCCACGTGCCTCGCCGCAATCGCGCGGCAGCGCGGTCGACGCGCCGCAAGGGCACCGAGCGCCACGTCGCGGTCGCGCGCGAACGGGGGCGTGTCCTCAACGGCCATTGCGCTGCGGCGCGCGGGAAACCGCGCGAGCCTGACGACGAGTCGGGCGTGCAGGCGGGAACAGGCCGTGGCGCGAGGTCTTGTGCGTGGCAGAGGAGTGATCCGATGTCGTGCCCCGTAGCGGGCAACGCACCGGGCGCGGCGCGCCGAATGGCTGGCGGGACCGATGTCTTGACGACACGCCGCGGCCGCCGCATGCGACGGCACGGGAATACGCGTCGAAGGGCTGCTACCGCAATTCGTTGCGGAATCCGACTGACCTGCATGGCAGGGGGCGGATTGCCCATCACAACTTAGCTCTTCGAGCCGGCACCCCGGCCGCGTGGCGCGGCCAGGGGTGCGCGGTGTTTCCCTGCGCGCCATCTGCGCGACTCATTTCGATCCCGAGAGAAAGCCACCGGCGGCGCGGGTCGGCGAGCGGGGGATGCAGTTTAGCGGCCGGGTAAGTACGCGCTCGTTGACGGCGCTGAAGTCGGTGTCTACGTTGCCGTCCGGTTTCGGGAAGACACGGCACGGGAGCGGCCGATGCGCCAGTTGAACTTCGATCTGCTGCGCCTGCTCGAGGGTGACCGCCAGGGGTCGCACGGCACGCGGCGCATGCGGCGCTACGCGCTGATGCAGGCGGCGGAGACGCTGCACGGACTCGGCTACCGGGGCTTGCGGGCGAAGGGCCTGAAGGGCCGCCACGTGGAGGCGCTGGTGGAGGAGTGGCGGCGCCAGGGACTCGGCGCGGGCACGATGCGCAACCGCATGGCCCACCTGCGGTGGTGGGCGCACAAGGTCGGCAAGGCCGGCATCGTGCGCAAGGACAACGCGAGCTACGGGATCGGCGCGGACGTGGCCTGACCGCGGGGCGGCGGCGCTAGTCGGCATCGGCGATCTCGGCGACGCCGTGCTTGGCGAACAGGTCGTTGAGGGCCTCGCCGAGGAGCGCCTGGATGGTGGTGTCGGCGTCGGCGGCGAGGCGGCGCAGCTGGCGGCGCACCTCGGGCGCGAAGTAGCCCGTGACGCTGACCTTGCCGAGTCGGCCGGGCTGCACGGCGCGCGCGGGCCGCTCGGACGCGGCGTCGTCCGCGGGAGCGGTGCGGGGACGGTTTCCGCCCGATCCCCGACCGGCCTGGTCGAGGATCGCGCGGCGCAGGTCAGCGGACTTGGCCGGCATCGAGGCGGGGTTCCCAGGGGGTCGGCAAGTCGACCTTGCGGGCAGTGGACTTGCCCGCGTTTCGACTTGCGGGCGTGTCGGCTTTCCGACTGGCGGACGTGTGGTCTTCCCTGCTTGTCGACAAGCCGTCTGTGCGAAGAGTGGACGGTTCGGCTCCTGCACTTGTGCACAAGTGGTCCTGTCCGGCAGTCGACAAGCCGACGGCGTGGCGGATGTAGTCGTAGACGGCGGCGGTCTCCGCCGCCGCCTTGCCGCCGGGCTCGTACTCCAGGGCGCTGGCGCCGGCGGCGGCCGCGTAGTCGACGGCCGCGCGCAGTCCGAGGCTCGCGGCGCAGACCGGGACGCCCAGGTCGTGCAGGAGCTGGCGCGCCTGCGGCTGGCGCGGTCCTCGGGGCGGGACGCCGTTGAGGACGCAGAGGAAGCGGGCGGCGGGCGCGACCGCGCGGATCAGGTCGACGGTGGCGGCCACGGTCTCGAGGTCGTACACGGCGGGCCGGCAGGGGATGACGACCAGGTCGGCGGCCCGGGCGGCGGCGACGGCGCTCTGCTCGACGCGCGGGGCGGTGTCCACGACGGCGAGGTCGACGCCCTGCGCGTCGGCCGCATCGAGGACCCGGGCGAGGCGCGGCGGCTGCGCGGGCAGGACGACGGGCAGCTCGGCGTCGCGGCGGTCGCCCCAGCTGGCCGCGGTGGCCTGGGGATCGAGGTCGACGACGGCCGCGGCGAGACCGTCCCGGACGGCGGCGCAGGCGATGGCGAGGCAGAGCGTGGTCTTGCCCGTTCCGCCCTTCTGCGCGACGACCGAGACGGTTTTCATGCGTGTGCAGAGGTCCGCGATTGGGAGAGTGGGGAGGCAGTGTACGGGCCGGGCCGTGGCGCTGGCAAAGGAAAAAGTGTTAGCCGGACGCTAAGCATGTAGCTGATTGCTAAGAGTTTTCTCCTTGACGGCGATCGCGGCGGCCGGTAGTTCTTGAGCGCGAACGGACGACGGGATCGCGGCGGAATTGCCGCCGCATTTCGAGACGGGCGTCCGAACAGGCCAAGGAGCGGGAAACAGGACATGCGCCGAGCCGACGGCCGTGCGGCCACGCGGCCCATGCCGACCACGAGCGCCGCGTGCGGCAACTGAACTTCGATCTGAAACGCCTGCAGGAGCGCCACCGGGAGGGCGGCTTCGTCACGCGGCGGGACCGCTCCTACGCGCTGGCCCAGGCGGCGAACGCGCTCCACGCGCTCGGCTTCAGGCGGCTCCGGGCGGCGGGACTCAGGCGCAAGCATGTGGACGCGCTGGTGCGCGAGTGGCTGCGCCAGGGACTTTCGGCGGGGACGCTCAAGAACCGCATGGCGCATCTGCGCTGGTGGGCGCGGCACGTCGATCGGCCGGGCGTCGTCGGCACCAACGCCGAGCACGGCATCGCGCACCGGACCTACGTCACCAACCGCGACAAGGGCCGCGCGCTGGACGCGGACCGGCTGGCGCGGGTGCGGGACGCGCACGTCAGGATGTCGCTGAGGCTACAGGCGGCGTTCGGACTGCGCCGCGAGGAGGCGATCAAGTTCGTGCCGGCGTACGCGGACCGGGGCGGCTCGGTGGTGCTGAAGGCGGCGTGGACGAAGGGCGGCCGGCCGCGGGAGGTCCCGATCTGGAACGACGTCCAGCGCGCTGTGCTGGACGAAGCCCGCCGCCTGGCGGGCGGCGGGGCGCTGATTCCGGGCGGCCGCAACTACGTCGCGCAGCGCAAGGTCTACGAGAAACAGACGAAAGCGGCGGGGCTCGGCCGCATGCACGGGCTGCGGCACCGCTACGCGCAGACGCGCTACGAGAACCTGACGGGCTGGAAGGCGCCGTCGGCGGGAGGCCCTCGGCGGCGGTCGCTGTCGCCGGCGACGCGACGGGTCGACAGGAGGGCGCGGCTGGCGGTGTCGCGGGAACTCGGCCATGCCAGGCTCGACGCGGCCGCGGTCTACTTGGGCACGTAGGAGACGGTCGGGGCCGTCGCGGGGCGCGGGTGGCGGCCGAGATGTGTATGAATGTACAGTATTGGCATGGACTCGGACACGCCGGTGGTCATGGCCCGGGCGCGCCTGCTGCGGCGCGTGAACGGCATGCCCGACGTGGTCGCGCTGCGGCTCGAGGCGCTGGTGCCGCCCGGCTGCGGCGGTCGGACGATGATCGTGGAAACGCGGCTGTCGAAGCGCGAGGCGGAACGCCTGCTGGCGGCCTTCGGGCGTCCGGAGCGGCAGCCGGACTCGGGCGGGGAACCGCGGTGACATCGGTTGCGGGGGCGGCGCGGACCAAGCACTTGCTAAGCACGCGGCCTTTGACACGCGCCCTCCTGCGCGCCTACGGTACGCCGCGATTGGAAGGGAGGCGCACCCCCCGCTTTCCAGTCCCGCGCGCCGGCGGACGCCGTCCGCGGCGAACCGAAATCCGTGTTGCGATGCGGGGGGCCAGGACACGCTCTACCCAGGAGGGAGGCGTACCCATGCGCAATCTACCCCCGATCGCGATCTACCGGCTGCCGACGGTGCTCGAAGTCACGGGCCTGTCGAAGGCCACCATCTACCGGCTGCTGGAGCGCGGCGAGTTCCCGCCGCGCGTGCAGCTGTCGCCGCGCTGCGTCGGCTGGCGCGCCGCCGATGTCGACGCCTGGCTCGCGGAGCGGGCGGCGGCGTCCGGCGTGCCGGCGGAGCCGCCCGGGCGGGCGGCCGGCTGACCCGAAGCGCCCGCGCGCCAGGCCGCGTGCCGCGGCGCGCTAGGCCGGGTGCCCCCGGAACACGACGACGCCGCAGACGGCGGCGCCGGCCTCGATCTCGACGATCGGCTCCGGCCAGTTGGGGTTGGCGGCCTTGAGGTAGCGCCGGCCGTCCTCGACGACGAGCTGCTTGAAGGTGGCGGCGCCGTCGTTCGCGCGGCGCACCACGACGAAGCTGCCGTTCTCGGCGGGCACGTCGGGGTCGACGAAGATGTACTCGCCGTCGGGGAAGCGCGGCGCCATGCTCTCGCCGGCGACGCGCAGCACGAACGTGTCCGGGCCGCACGGCAGCGGACACTGGAGGCGTTCCGCGCTCGCCGGGAGTTCCCGCTCCTCGGTCCATGTCCCCGCCTGCACCCACGAGATGACCGGATGGCCGGCGCCCGGGGGGAAGGGGCCGGTGGCGTAGGGCTGCGGCTCGTTCATCCAGCCGGGCGGCTTGCCGAGGGCGCGCTCGAGTTTGGAGGCGAGGCGGTCGCCCATGCGGCGCGGGCGGCCGCTCGCGTAGGGGCGGCCGGCGAGGATGTGGCTGAGGTAGGGACCGCTGACGCCGGCGCGGCGCGCGAGTTCGGAGGCGGAGCCCGCCTCCGCGATCAGCCGCCGGAGGTTCGCGATGCGGAAGCGGTCGATCTCTTCTGTCATTGGCGGCGTCCTTTAGCGCAAAGGTAAACATAAAGTAGGCCAAGGGGTATTGCAAGCTCCGTTTGTCGTCTGATACGTTTTTATGCGTAAACATAAAAAAGTGATACGGAGGGCACCAGTGGAGATGCGCGACTACCTGCGCCGGGCGAGCAAGGCCGAGCGCGACGACGTCGCGGTCGTGTGCAACGGCTCGGTCGGCTACCTCTACCAGGTCGCCGGCGGCCACCGCTACGCGAGCGCGTACATGGCCATGCGCCTGGAGGAGGCGACGGGGCGCGTGGCCGAGGGCACGGAAGGGCGCCTGGAGGCCGTGCCGCGGCGCTCGCTGGTGCGGCATCCGGAGATCTTCGATTGAACGCGTGCGCGCGACGGGTTAAGGCCGGCGCGGGGGCGTTCGCCGTTGCCGCCTGCGCGTGGGCGGGGCACGCCGCCGACAGCGCGGAGACGACGGTTCGGGCTTCCGAAACGCGCGACAGCGAGCGGCGCGCCGCCGTTTGGAACCTGCGCGCGGAGGACTGGTCCCGCTACGAGGAACTGATGGCGGGCCGGCGCGGCGCCTGGTCGCCGGACGCCGATCCGCTGCTGGTGCTCGGGGCGCACGCCCGCACCGAGGCCGAGCGGCGGCGCTTCGCCGAGGCGTTCGTCCTGGCGGAGCACGAGCGGGTCGAGGGCGAGCTCGCCTTCGAGCGCTCCGTGCAGGCCGCGTGGACGCGGCTCTTCCCGGGCCGGCCGCGGATCGCGGCCCCGGCCGGGACGCCCCCCGGGGCGAAGGCCGAGCGCTACGCCCTGGTGCTGGACCGGGACTGCGCCGATTGCGGACGGACGGTCGGCGCCTATCTTCGGGCCGGCGCGCCGGTGGACATCTACGTGCGCGGCGCGCCGGACGATGCCGACGTCGCCGCCTGGGCCGGCGAGCAGGGCATCGACCCCGCCGCCGTGCGTGCGGGCCGCGTGACCCTGAATCGCGGCGACGCCGCGCCGGCGGGACCCGCCCCGGCCGTGTGGGCCCGGATCGCGGGCCGCGGCTGGGCTCCGGTCGAATGAACGGGCGTTTCGCGGTTTTGTGGCGACTGGGCGCGGCGCTGTGGCTGGCGGCCGCCGCGTACTGCGCGCCCGCCGCCGGGAGCGGCCTGGTGGTGGTCCACGACGCCGGCGGCACGGTGCCGGCAGAACCCTACCTGGAGCGTCCCGTGCTCTCGGACGCAACCCGCGCAACCGCGCTGGCCCGCGCGCGCGAGCGGCTTGCGGAAGGCGCGCGCTCGGACGCGCCGGCCTTCTCGCCGGTGGACCCCGGACCGCTGCGCGCTGGTCCGCCGTCGCGGAAACGGATCCGCGGGCTGGCGCGGCCGGTGTTCGCGGTCTCGTCGGATCGGGCGTCGCGGGTCTGGCTCGCGGCGAACGCGGGGTGGCTCCGGAAGACCGGCGCGCGGGGCTTTCTGGTGGACGCGCCGTCGGAGGAAGCGTTCTCGTTGGCGCGCGCGTTCGCGGCGCGGCTGGGTCTGCGACTCGTGCCGATGTCGGGCGCGGCGCTGGCGGACGCGTACGGGGCGCGCTCGTATCCTTTTGTCGCGGAGCCGTCGCCGTGATCGGCGGGCACCCGGTCGAGGCGCTGCTGCGCCCGCCCGCCGAGCTGAACGCCGGGATGGTGTCCGTGCTGGTCGGCGTCGCCGTCGCGCTCGGCCCCGAGTACTTCATGATGACGCCGGGCGTCGGCTACGGCTCCGCCGCCGTGCTCGGCCTGCACGGCGGCTGGTGGCTGCGCCGCGGCCTCAAGGTCGTGCGCTACCAGCGCAACCTGCGCCGGCGCCGCCGCTGGACGATGCCCGCGAAGCGCATCCCGGTAAGCACCGACGCGCTGTTCCTGGGTCGCGGCTTCCGTTGGGGCGAGCGGCACACCCAGCGCCTGCACGACTGCCGTCGCAGCCGTTTCAGGAAGTTCGTCGAGCCGGGCCGACTCGTGCGCTGGGCGCACGCTTGCGCCGCGCAGCCCGGCGCGGGCGGCATGGCGCCGCTCGGGCGGCTGCTCGCCGCCGACGTTCGCGGCAACCCCTTTCGCGCGCCGCCGCCCGTGGGCGGCTCGAGCTGGCTGCACGGCGTGGAGCCGAAGGAGGAGCCCGTGCGCCTGCCGCTCGGGGACCGCACGGGACACACGCTGGTGCTCGGCACGACGCAGGTCGGCAAGACGCGGCTGCTGGAGCTCGCGGTCGCGCAGGACATCCGGCGCGGCGAGACGGTTGTGGTGTTCGATCCGAAGGGCGACGCGGATCTCCTGCGCGCGGTGCGGGAGGCGTGCCGGATGGCCGAACGGGAGGACGACTTTCTGCTGTTCCATCTCGGCTATCCCGAGCTATCCAGTCGATACAACGGGATCGGCCAGTTCCACCGGATCACGGAGGTGGCGACGCGGGTCGCCGGCCAGGTGTCCGGCGAGGGCCAGTCGGCGGTGTTCCGCGAGTTCGTGTGGCGGTTCTGCAATATCGTCGCGCGAGCGGTCACGGCGCTCGGCGAGCGGCCCGACTACCGCACCATCCTGCGCCACGTCACCAACATCGACGGGCTGTGCCTGAAGTACGCCGAGTCGTACTTCGCGGAGCGGCCCGACGTGCTGGCGCTGGTGGACGCGATCGAGCGGGCGCGCGAGGAGCCGCCGCCGCACATGGCGGGGCGGCCGCGGCGCCTGGTGGCGTTCGAGCGGGCGATGCTGCGCGGCCATCCCGGCGACGAGGTCCTGGACGGCCTGCGCAGCGCCATGCGCTACGAGAAGTCCTATTTCGACAAGCTCGTCGCGAGCCTGTTGCCGCTCCTCGAGAAGCTCACGACCGGCAAGGCGGCGGAGCTGCTGAGCCCGGACTACCGCGACGTGGACGATCCGCGCCCGGTCTGGGACTGGCGACGGGTCGTGAACCAGCGGCTGGTGGTCTACGTCGGCCTGGACGCGCTCTCCGACGCCCCGGTGGCGGCGGCGGTCGGCAACTCGATGTTCGCCGACCTCGTGAGCTACGCGGGCGAGCGCTACAAGCACGGCGACACCCACGGCCTGCGGCGGCGCGTCGAGGCGCCGCGGCACCCGGTCGTGGCGCACATGGACGAGTTCAACGAACTGATGGGCGACGAGTTCATTCCGCTCGTCAACAAGGGCGGCGCCGCCGGGCTGCAGGTGACCGCCTACACGCAGACCTTCTCCGACATCCAGGCGAAGACGCGCGACGTCGCCAAGGCGCGCCAGGTGTCGGGCAATTTCAACTCGCTGGTGATGTTCCGCGTCAAGGACGTGGACACGGCGGCGCTGCTGACCGACCAGCTGCCGACCGTGAACGTGGTCGAGCTCACCCAGATCGCGGGCTACACGGATTCGTCGGATCCCGCGACGGACGTCGACTTCAGCTCCCGGCACGAGGACCGGATCACGAGTTCGACGGCGACCATGCTGGAGCCGCACGACGTCACGCGGCTGCCCAAGGGCGAGGCGTTCGCGCTGCTCGAGGGCGGCGTGCTGTGGAAGGTGCGGCTGCCGCTGCCGGCGGGCGGGAAACAGGAACCGTCGGCGGCGTTCGCCGAGCTGGCGGCGGACATGGAGCGGCGCTACCGGCCCGGGGCGTCCTGGTGGGCCGGCGCGGCGGAGACGGTGCCGGAGGCGGCCGATGGCTGAGGCGGCGACCCGGCGCGTGGACCGCGCGGCCCCGCCGCGCGACCGGCGCGGCCGCGCCCGCGGCGCGCTGCATTGCCTGTGGCTGTCGCTGGTGATGTCGGTGGCGGTCGAGTGGATCGGCATGACGTGGTGGTGGCCGGAGCAGGGCTCCGGGCACGCGGAGGGCGTCCTGCGCCGCGAGACCGGCTACCTGAACGCCGACTTCCGGCCCGTCGCGGGGCGCATCGTGCGCGCCGCCGAGCGCGCCTGGTTCTACGCGTTCGAGTGGACGGGGCTCGCTGGCGGACTGCGCTGGCTCGGCGGCACGGCGCGCGTGGACGAGTACGTCAAGGCGGCGCTCTGGACGGTGCAGGTCCTGATCGTGCGCGTGGTCCTGCTCGCGTTCTCCGCGCCGGCGTTCGCGGGCTTCGGGCTGGTGGGCCTGGCGGGCGGGCTGACGCTGCGCGACATCCGCCGCTGGTCGGCGGGACGCGAGTTCGGCGGCGTCTACCACGCCGCCAAGCGCGGCGCGCCCAGGGTGCTGTTCGCGGCCGCGTTCGTCTATCTGGCGATCCCGTTCGCGGTGCACCCGACGGCGGTGATCGTGCCGGGGGCGGCGCTGTTCGGCGCCTCGGCGCTGGTCGTCGCCGCGTCGTTCAAGAAGTACCTGTAGCCGTGGATCCCGACCAGCAGGCGGCCTTCCGCGGCGCGAACCCCGGCTACCCGGTGACGGAGGCCGATGTCCTGGCGCTCTGCGCGGGGCTGGTGTGCGCGCTGGCGATCGCATGGTGCGCCTGGGTCGTGTTCCACGCCTACAAGAACTGGAGCGGCGGCGCGCCGCCCGGCGAGGCGGGCGGCCACGTGCTGCGCGCGGTGTTCCTGACGGTCGTCCTGCTGGCGGTCGTCACCTGGTGAAAACGACAACGGAGGTGGATATGAACGGAATGGTTGGAATGCGGCGGCGGATCGCCGCGCTGGCGGCGCTGGCCGCGGCGTCCGCGCGGGCGGGCCTGCCCGACGTGGCGGACCCCTCGACGGGGTCGGTCGACGACGGCGACTTCATCGGCATGCTGCAGGCGTACGGCCTGGACATCGTGGTGCTGGGCGGCCTCGGGCTGTCCGCGATCGCGCTCCTGGTGGTGGCCAAGAACGTCATCACGAAATACAGCATGGTCGCCGACGGCCGCGCCACCTGGGGCGAGGTCGGCATGCACGGCGCCGTGGGCGTCGTGCTGCTGGTGATCGTGATCTTCCTGGCGACGCAGGCGGCGACGGTGCTGGCGTGACGGACGACGAGATCGTCTTTCTGCCCGACCGGCTGAACCGGTCGCCGGCGGTGTTCCTGGGGCTGTCGGACGGCGAGCTGCGCATGGCGGGCCTCGTGAACCTGGCCGCGTGGATCCCGGCGTGCGCGCTGGCCGCCGGGCTGTTCGGCCAGGCGGTCCTCGGCCTCGGGGCCGGAGCGCTGGCCGCCTGCGGCGGCATCTGGCTCACCGCGCGGGTGCTGCGGCGGCTCAAGCGCGGGCGGCCCGAGGGCTACCACGCCGACGCGGTCGCCGCCTGGCTCGAGGATAGGGGCCTGAAGCCGAAGACCATGCTGCGCGAGAGCGCGGTGTGGGACATCCGCGCGCGGCGGCCGCGGGGACGGGAGCGATGAGCCGCTACCGCAACGCGCTCGCCGGCCAGCGCGAGGCGATCCGGGCCCTGTGGGGCGCGGTCGGGGTCGCGCTCGCGTGCGCGCTGATCCTCGGCGTCGGCTGGATGACGGCGCCGAGTTCGCTGCGCATCCACATCCCGCCGGACCTGTCGGCCGGTGCCACGGTGCGGCCCGACGCGCCCGCGCCGCCGCACGTCTACACGTTCGCGCTCTACATCTGGCAGCAGCTCTACCGCTGGCCGAACGACGGGTCGCGCGAGTACCGGGCGAAGCTCGACGCGCTGGTGCACTTCCTCACCCCGGCCTGCCGCCAGGACCGTCTCGACGACTTCGCCGAGCGCAACGGCCGGCGCGAGCTGGCCGGGCGGCAGCGCGCCGTCTGGGAGATCCCGGGCCGGGGCTACGCGGTCGAGCGCGTGTTCGACGAGGGCGGCGGCAGCTGGGTGGTGTCGCTCGACCTCATGATCGAGGAGACGGTGCTCGGCGAGCGCGTCAAGAGCCGCGCGGTCGCCTACCCGGTGCGGGTGGTGCGCTACGACGTGGACCGCGAGCTCAACCCCTGGGGTCTCGCGCTGGACTGCCTGGCGGGCGTGCCGCGGGCGATCGAACTGGCGCCGGAGGCGACGCCGTGAACAGGGCCGTGTCGGTGCTCGGTCTGTTCCTCGCGGCGGCGGCCGCGGCCGAGACGGTCGAGTGGGACCGCACGCCGATCCCCGTGACGCTCGCCGTCGGCGTGGAGCGCCAGGTCCGCTTCGAGGGCCCGGCCACGGTCGGCGTTCCGGCGGACCTGGTGGAGAGCGGCGCGCTGCGCGCCGAATTCGCGAACGACACCGCCTACTGGCTCGCGACCGAGCCGTTCGGCGCGCGCCGGTTCAAGGTGCGGCTCGAGCGCACCGGCGAGTTCGTGCTGTTCGACGTCGACGCGGTCGCCCGCGGCGGCGGCACGGCGGAGTCGCTCGAGGTGCGGGTCGCCCGGCCGGAACAGGACGGGATCGCGCCGGAAGCGGGCGCGGCCGAAGACCCGCGCGGCGGCGCCGTGGCGCTGATCCGCCGCGCGGCGCGCCTGGACCTGGCGCCGCCCCGGCTCGCCGGCCTGCCGGCCGGAATGGTGATGGTGGAGACGGCCGCTCGGGACGCGACGGCGCTCTACCGGCATCGGGACCGCGAACGCCTGCGGCTGGACGTGCTCCGTCAGCTCTCCCTTTCGGGTCTTTTCGTGACGACCGTCGAGGCGTCGAACCTGTCGGCGGATCCGCTGGAGGTGGACGTGCGCCGGTTCGCCGCCCGCCCGGGGCCGCGCACCGGCGCGGCGGACGGGTTCGTGGCGGTCGGCTGGACGCGCTCGGCGCTCGCGCCGGCCGGGGAGCCCGGGTTCACCGGGCGGTTCTACCTGGTCTCCCGCGAGCCGTTCGACGTTCTCGCGGAGGTGGTGCCGTGACCGCGAACCTGCTGGTCAAGGGCGGCATCGCGGTGGTGCTGGCGGCGGTGGCGATGATGGTCGTGGTGCGCTGCTCGCGCGACGAGGCGTCGTCCGTGGGCGTGGCGCCGACGGTCGGCGGCGAGCCGCTCTCGGCGGAGACGGCGGCGGCGCTCGGCATCGAAGGCGACACGCCGGACGACATCGTGCGCACGCTGATCGCCAACGTGCGGCAGACCAACGAGCGGCTGGCGACGCTGGAGGGCGCCAACCGGACGCTCCGCGAGGAGAACGCCCGCCTGCGCGACATGCGCGCGAGCGTGGTGGCGGAGGTCGCGCGCGACCTGGGAGACGAGGCGGCGCGGCTCCGCGAGGAGAACCGCGGGGCGGTGGCCGACGCCCGCGACGAAGTGTCCGGGCTGAAGGCCGAGATCGAGCGCCTGCTGCGCGACTCTCCGGTGGGGAATGCCGCCGCCCGCCGGGAGCCGGGACCGGAGCGGCGGCGGGCGCCGGAGACGGTCTGGCTGCGGCCGATGGCGGCCGAAGCGGCGGACGCGGGGCTGCTGCCCTGGGGCGACGGCCCGACCGGGGCGATCCCGCTGAAGCAGGAGGGCGAGCGCGACGCGGCGCCGCCGGTCCGTGCCGTCTACACGATCCCGAAGAACGCCACCCTGGTCGGCGCCCGGGCCTTCACCGCCCTGATCGGCCGGGTGCCGGTCGGCGACGAGGCGCGGGTCACCGACCCCTACTTCTTCAAGCTGCTCGTCGGGCGCGACAACCTGGCGGCGAACGGCCACGAGATCCCGGAGCTGGCCTACGCGGTGGCGAGCGGCGAGGCGGTCGGCGACTGGACGCTCGGCTGCGTGTCGGGCGACGTCAACTCCATGACGTTCGTGTTCGCCGACGGGCGGATCGTCACCGTGCCGGAGCCGCGGGACGTCTCGACGGGCAGCGCGGGGACCCGCGCGGTGCGCCTCGGGGGGCTGTCGGACGACTACGGCAACCCCTGCGTCGCGGGCGAGCGGATCACGAACGCCGCGGCGTATCTCGGCCAGAGCGCGGCGGCCCTGACGCTCGGGGCGGCCGCCGAAGGGCTGGCGGCGGCGCAGACGCGCGCCGTGGCGAACGGCTACGGCGGCGCGACGACGGTGGTCGACGGCGACGTCGGGCGGTTCGCGGCGGGCCGGGGGCTCGCCGGCGCCGCCGAGGAGGTCGCCCGCTGGCTGCGGGCGCGCCAGGCGCAGGAGTTCGACGCGGTGTACGTGGCGCCCGGGGCGCGCGTCGCCGTGCACGTCGACGAGGAGCTGCGCATCGACTACGACCCGGCGGGCCGGCTGGTCCGCCACGAGGACGCGGGAATCGCGGGAGGACGCCGTGCGCTGGACTAGAACGATGGCAACCGCGGCGTTCGCCGCCGCGCTGGCCGGCTGCGCGACGCAGCCGCCCGGCTCGGCGCTGCGCGAGGGGCCGCGGATGATCGACCTGTACCGGGGCGCCGCGGCGGAGCGGGAAGCGGCCTCGGCCGAGGAGATCCCGGCGTCGGCCGGCGAGCGCCGCTGCCGCTGGTGGCGGTTCACCTGGCCCTGCGAGACGGCGGCGGCTCCGCAGGAGGCGTCCGCGCCGGAGCCTTCGTACTCGAGGACGGCCGCGAACGAACTGGAACTGCTGTTCCCGCGGCTGCCGAACCCGGACGTCTACATCTACGTGACGCCGCACCTGGCGACGGAGGAGCGGGTTCCCGTGCCGGGCTACACGACCGCGGTGCCGCTCTACGAACGCGTCGAGTACGCGCTGCCGGGCGAGACGCCGGGCGAGGGGGAGTCGCCGTGAGCGTGACGTCGAAGCTGCTCGGGATGGTCCGCGGCGGGGCCGCGAAGGGCGCGCCGGACGGGAAGACGGCGCAGTCGAACGGCGGCGCGGACCGGGCGCGCCCGCGCCAGGGCGTGAAACCGGCGACGGCGGCCGCCATGTACCGCCCGGCGCGCTCGTTCGTGGATCACCTGCCATGGGCGGAGGCGCTTGGCGGCGGCACGGTGCTGCTGGAGGACGGCCGGAGCGTGGGGGCGGTCTGGGAGATCGAGCCGCGCGGCACGGAGGGCCGCGCCGGCGCGTGGCTCGCGGACGTGCGCGACGGCCTGCACGACGTGCTGCAGGACAGCTTCGAGGAGCTCGACGCCTCGCCCTGGGTGGTGCAGACGTTCACCTGGCGCGAGCCGGACCTGACGGCGGCGAGCGACGCCTTCCGCGCCTACGCGGCGGCGCGCGCCGGGGAGTCGTCCTTCACGGCGGCCTACGCCGACATCCTCGCCGCCCACTACCGCGGCGTGGCGAAGCCAGGCGGCCTGTTCGCCGACCGGCTGTCGCAGACCCGCTGGGCGGGCGCGCGGCAGCGCACGCTCGTGACCGTGCACCGCTGGACGCGGGCCGCGGACGGTGGCGACGCGGCCGCGTCGGCGGCGGTGCTGGAGGCGGGCGGCAAGCTCATGGGGGCGCTGGAGGGCTTGGGCGTGCGCCATCGGCGCCTGACGGGAGGCGAGTTCCACGCGTGGCTGACGCGCTGGTTCAACGCCTGGACGGACCTGACCCCCGACGACCCCGCGGCGTTCGCGCGCGACTTCCTGGACGCGGAACTGCCGTTCGGGGACGGGTTCGCGGAGTCGCTGTTCTACTGCCACCCGCGCTCCGACGCGGCGGCGGGGGCCTGGATGTTCGACCGCACCGCGATGCGCGTGCTGACCGTCGAAGGGCTGCGGCGCCCGCCGGGGATCGGGCACGTCACCGGCGAGGCGCGCCGGGGCGACGCGGTCAACGCCGTGCTCGACCAGCTGCCGGAAGGCACCGTCTACGTGACGACTTTGGTGCCGGTGCCGCAGGACAGCGTGGACGCGCACGTGGACCGCATCGCCGCCTCGGCCACCGGCGAGTCGGCCGACGCCATGCGGGCGCGCGCCGACTGCCGGGCGGCGAAGGAGATCATGGGCGAGCGCCACAAGCTCTACCGGCTGGGCGTCGCCTTCCACCTGCGCGCCCCGTCGGTGGCGGACCTCGACGTCCGCACGGCCGAGGCGCGGACCGTGCTGCTGCGCCACGGCTTCCGCGCGATCGCGCCGAAGGACGACGTGCGCGCGCTCGACAACTTTCTCCTGCACCTGCCGATGGCCTACGACCCGGACGCGGACCGGAAGGCGGGGTGGCGGCAGACGCGGCTCGCCTGGGTGCAGCACGCGGCCAATGTCTGGCCGGTGTTCGGCCGTGCCACCGGCACGGGGAACCCGGGGCTGTCCTTCTTCAACCGCGGCGGCGAGCCGCTGACCTTCGACCCGCTGAACAAGCTCGACCGCCTGAAGAACGCGCACGGCCTCCTGGTCGGGCCGACCGGCGCGGGCAAGAGCGCGACGCTCGGCGGAATGCTGGCGCAGCTCATGGCCGCGCACCGGCCGCGCCTGTTCGTCATCGAAGCCGGCAACTCCTTCGGGCTCCTGGCGGACTGGTTCGAGTCGCTGGGGCTCTCGGTCAACCGGGTGGCGCTGAAGCCGGGCGGCGGCGTCTCGCTGCCGACGTTCGCGGACGCGGCGCTGCTGCCGGAGGCCGCCGAGGTCGCGCTCGATACGGACACGCCGGAGGACGCGGAGCTGCCGGAGCTCGGCGACGTCGAGGACGACGACGAGGACGAGCCGCGCGACATCCTGGGCGAACTCGAGACCGTGGCGACGTTGATGGTCACCGGCGGCGAGGCCAAGGAGGTCGAACGGCTCAGGCGCGCCGACCGGCGCGTGATCCGCGACGCGGTGATCGAGGCGGCGAAGAACGCCCGGGCGGAAGGCGCCATGCCCCGCACGGAGCACGTGCGCCGCGCGTTCCACCTGCTCGCGGAGACCCGCGAGGGGCTCTTGGACGAGGCGCGCCAGCGCCTGCGCGACATGGGCGACGCGATCGGGCTGTTCTGCGACGGCTTCGCCGGCGAGGTGTTCAACCGCGACGGCGACATCTGGCCGGAGACCGACGTGACGCTCGTGGATCTCGCCCACTTCGCCCGGGAGGGCTACGAGGCGCACCTCGCCATCGCGCTCATCTCGCTCCTGAACGTGGTGAACAACATCGCCGAGCGCGACCAGCGCACGGGCCGCGAGATCGTGGTCGCGATCGACGAAGCGCACATCGTCACCACGCATCCGCTGGTCAGCCCGTACCTCGTCAAGATCGTGAAGATGTGGCGCAAGCTCGGCGCCTGGCTGTGGCTCGCCACCCAGAACCTCGAGGACTTCCCCGGCGCCGCCCGCAAGCTCCTCAACATGATCGAGTGGTGGATCTGCCTGGTCATGCCGAAGGAGGAGGTGGGCGAGATGGCCCGCTTCCGCGACCTCTCCGACGCCCAGCGCGACCTGCTGCTGTCCGCCACCAAGGCGCATCTCCAGTACACGGAGGGCGTGGTGCTCGCCGGCACCGTGGAGACGCTGTTCCGCTGCGTGCCGCCGTCGCTGGTGTTGGCGCTCGTGCAGACCGAGCGCCACGAGAAGGCGCGGCGCGCCGAACTGATGGCCGAGCACGGCATCACCGAGGTGGAGGCGGCGCTGCGGATCGCGGGCGAGATCGACGCCGCGCGGGGGATCGCGGCATGAGCCGGCGGGCGCTTGCCGGACTGGCCCTAGCGGCGTCGGGCGCGGTCGGGGCGGCGGACGCGAAACCGCCCGGCGTGGCGGTGTTCACGCTCGCGTCGATTCCCGTGCGCGCCGCGGGCGCGGCGGCGGTGTACGAGCTGGACCGGCGGGACCGGCAGGCGGCCGCGTTCGGCGCGGACCTGCCGTCCGATCCGGAGGCGGCGCTCGCCGAGTCCCGGCGGCGCTTGGCGTCGCCCGCAGGGCGGGCGCTGCGCGCGGAACTGGAGGCGGCGGGGCAAGGCAACGCGCTGGCCGCGCGGCTCGGCGTCGACAGGCTCCCCGCCGTCGTGGTGGACGGCCGCTACGCGGTGTACGGCGTGCGCGACGTGCGCCGGGCGCTGGAGCTGGTGGCCGCGTGGCGCGCGGACAACGAAACGGATTCGGTCGACAGCGGGCCGGGGAGCACGCGTTCCTCCCCCCTCCCCGACACCGGGACGCCCCCGGCCCGCTCCCTGCCGGGAGTACGGACGCCGTGAGGGCGCTGGCGGCGGCCTTGCTCGCGTTCGCCGGCCTCGCCCAGGCGGCGGAGACGGTCACGTCGGCGGACATCCTCGCCGGCTCGGCGGACTTCGGCTGCCTGGACTACCGCCCGGTGGGCGGCTGCGTGTGGCTGCGCTGCTCCGGCGTGCCGCCGTCGTGCACGACGACGACCAGCGTCAAGTACCGGCACTACGTGCCCGACGTGGTGGTGACCGCGTATCCGGCGCGGGGACGGAGCCCCTGGACGGAGATGCGCGCCCTCGACGGGGCGGGCGACGGCGGCACCTACGCGAAGGGCGCGGGAGCGCGCGCGGCGACGGGGCTGCGCTTCAAGCTGGCGCAGGCGGTCGGTTCGCCGGGGATCGCCTGGATCGAAGGGCTGAATCTCGGCACGACCGTCTGCGAGCCCGCGGCGACGCCGCTGGTTCCCTACTACGTGGCGAGCCTGGACCCGGCGTGGCGCGCGCCCGACCTGCAGGTCCCCCTGACCCTGCGTCACATGCTGCGGGCCGTGCGCGAGCCGGGCGCGTCGGGCTCGCTGTGGGGGCCGGTGTATCCCCGCGCGGGGTTCGTGCAGCAGGCGCACGACTACAAGGCGGGCGCGGTCGCCGCGCAGCGCGCGGCGGACATCGTGACGCGCCGCAACCAGCTGCACGTCTACCGGCCGCTGCCCGGCGGCGGCGGGCGCGGCCAGTGGCCGCCCGGCCCGGTCGTCGAGGGCGATGCGGGCACGCACCGCTGGCAGCCGCTCGCGCCCCGCGCGGGCTCGTGCGGGGTGTTCGCGGCAACCGCCGCCCCGCTGCTCGGCGTCGTCGATCCGCTCGGCGCCAACGTCGCCGCGAGCGGCGCCTACGCCTGGAATCTCTGGCGCCCGTACCGCTGCTGCGCGCGGCGCGGGCAGTGGCTTCTGTTCGACTGGGGGAACTGATGAAACGAATGCGCGCGCCCGCGTGGGCGCTGTGGATGGCGATGACGGCGGCAGTGCCTGCCGTGGCGGACGACGAGCTGCTCTACCGCCTCGGCGGCGGCGAGCCGATCAGCCTGGGGCCGTCGGCGCGGGCCTCGACCTTGCGCCTCGGCGTGTCCGCGGAGTGGAACGCCAACCTCGTGTGCGGCGATTTCGACGTGGCGCACTCGATACGCAACCAGCTGAACGGCGTCAGCGGCGCGTTTCAGGAGGTGATGGGCAACGTCGTGCAGACGGCCCAGGGGGTGGTGGCGTCGCTGCCGGCGCTCGCCATCCAGCGCCTGAACCCCGGCCTCTACGACCTGCTTCAGAACGGCGTGCTGGAGGCCGGCCAGGAGTTCCGGGTGGCCAAGCTGCGCTGCGACGAGATCGCCGACGACATGGGCGACCGGCTGGCGCACGAGGGCTGGTCGGCGGTGGCGAAGGCCGACTACTGGCGCCGCCAGATCGACGTCGGCGGGCGCGACGTGTTGGAAGTCGCGGAGGAGGCCGACGCCTCCGGCGCCGACGGGGGCGTGCCGTGGGTCGGCGGGACCGCGAAGGGCGGCGCGGGCCAGGATCCGATCGAGGCCGTCGGCGACGTCTCGAAGGCGGGCTACAACCTGCTGCTCGGGCGCGCCGCCGGAGACGAGTCGGCCGTGGGTCCGGCGGCGTGCGGCGACTCCGACATCTGCCGGGTCTGGGACGACCCGGACGACATGGCGGAGTGGATGCGCAAGGCGGTCGGGGAGATCGAGGTCCGCACCTGCGACGGCTGCCGCAAGGTGGCGAGCCAGGCCGGACTCGGTCTGCCGGCCATCTACCGGCGCGAGAAGAGCGACCTCGCGAACCTGCTCGGGCCGCTGGTGCAGACCGACGCCGTGCCGGGCGATGCGCTCTTGGCGGGGCTCACGGGCGGCGGCGGGTTCCGCGTCACGCGGCGGCTGATCGAGGCGATCCGCGAGGAGCCGCGCCCGGCGGAGATGGCGAACCGGCTCGCCGGGGAACTGGCGGTCGGTCGGGTGCTCGAACAGGCCGCGATGGCGCGCCGCGCGATGCTCGCGGGGATGCGCGAGCCGCACGTCGCCGGCAACGAGGCGGCGCTCGCGCAGGCGGAGCGCGCGGTGGCGGAACTCGACCGCGAGATCCGCCAGATGGAGGTGGAGCTGCGCGTCAAGTCGGTCGTCGCCTCCAACAGCTCGGTGGCGATCCTGCGGCGCGCCGGCATCCGCAAGCGGGTCCCCGTCTGGGAAGCCTCGCCGGGCGGAAGCCTGCGCGAGGGCGCTCCGGAGTGAGGGCCGTCGGATGGGGCGTCGTGGTGGCGGCGACGGCCGGGGCGGTGGCAGCGGCGCTTGCGCTGCCGTCGGGGTGGATCGCGGCGGCGGACGTCGCGCTGGCGCCCTGGCGGCCCTGGCTGGGCGGCGCGCGCGTCGCCGCGATCGTCGCGGCCTGGGTCTGGTGGGACCGGCTGGTGCGGGCGCTGCCGGGACTCGGCGACGACGCCAGGGAGCACCTGCGCGGCCGCCGGCACTTCTGGGCCGCGGCGCTGGCAGCCGTCGAGCTGGTCTTGGTGCGCAACGTCGGCGGCGCGCTGTGGCGGCTGGCGGCGTGAGGGCCTTTCCCCTGCGGCGGGCCGCGCGCGCGGGCACCTCCCGTCCGCGCGTTCGGCGGTCCGCCGCAACCCTTCCGGCTGAGCAGCGCTGATGGGCGTGTCCAGCTACTTCGAGTTCGTGACGGTGCTGTTCGGCTGGGTCGTCTACGACCGCCTGTGGGCGGTGCTGAACGACACCGGCATCGTCTACATCCCGTTCTTCGTGATCGTACTGAAGAACGTCCTCGAGTCGCGCCGGGCGGGCGACGACGAGGGCTCGGCGGCCGTCCAGTCGCTGAAGAAGAGCGAGACCGATGTCGTCGTCGCGATTGTCGTCATGTTCCTCGCGGCGGTGCCGTTCACGGAGGTGCGCCTCGGCGAGATGAGCTACGTGCGCCCGACGCTCGACTGCGCCGTGGCCGAGCGGATCGAGCGCGGCGCGGAGCCCGGCGAGGTGAACGGCCTCGCGACGGGGACGGCCTACGACGCGCCGCTCGCGACGCTTTCCGGCGAGACCGGGCGCATCCCCGTCTGGTGGGGTTTCGTGCACGTCGTCTCCAAGGCGGTGGTGGCCGCCGGCACGGCGGCGATCCCGTGCACCGGCGACGTGGTGCGGCTGTCGATGGCGCTCGGCGGCGACACGGTGGAGGACCCGCTGCTGCTGCGCGAGCTCGGGGACTTCACGGTGGACTGCCACCGCCCGGCGGTGTCGCGCATGCACAACGGCGGCCCGTCCGGGGCGACCTACGAGGCGCGGCGGCACATGGACTACCTGGGATCGCCGTTCTTCCTCGACACGCACGGCTACTACAACGTCCTCTACTCGCGCCGCGACCGCCCGGCGTTCCCGCGGGTGGAGGCGCGGGACTCGGGGCTCGACGGCGCGCACCCGACCTGCCGCGAGTGGTGGCGCGACGGCGCCAACGGGCTGCGCGCGCGCCTGCTGGCCGAGATCGACCAGGCGACGCGCGACGAGCTGGTCTACGACGCGAACGCGGTGTTCCGGGAGGAGCACCCGGGCGCGGGCGTCGGCGAGCTCGAGGACCTGCTGCTGCGCAAGTACCTGGCGCACCGCAGCGGGGAACGTATCGGCGTCTCCTCGGTCAGCTACGAGCCGGGCGTGGCGGAGAACTACCGGATGGGCGCCGCGGGCAGCCACGGGGCGCTCGGCGGGGTGATCCACGCCACGGCGGACGTGGTCGACGACGTGCTGTCCATGGGCGCGGCCGGCCTCGGCATGGTCCTGCAGGGACCCGGCAACATCGCCGCCGGCGTCGCGGTCCGCGAGGGCATGCCGATTTTCCTCGCGCTCCTGCTGATGGTGTTCGTGGCGGTGCTGCCGTTCCTGATGGTGTTTTCGCGCTACGACGTTTCCGTGCTGGTCACGCTGACGCTCGTCTTCTTCGGCCTGCAGTTCTTCTACGTGCTGTGGGGCATGGCGTTCTGGGCCGACAACCACCTGCACGAGGCGCTGACCGGCCCCGCGTCCGCGCCGAAGGCGAACCCGATCCAGGGGCTCGTGGCGCTGTGGGTGCAGCGCTTCCTCTACATCGTCTTCCCGATGCTGTGGCTGGCGGCGATCGGCTGGGTCGGCGTCAAGGCCGACGCCGTGATGGGCGGCTTGTCGAAGATGGCGGACAGCGCGGCGCGCGCGGCGCAGTCCGGCGGCGACACCACCGTGTCCGCGGCGAAGGCCGCGGCGACGAAGGGGCGGAAGTGACCGGCGACACCGGATCAGAGCTCGCGGTAGCCCCGGGTCTGGCGGCTGTAGCCGGGCCGCAGACGGCACTGGTCGTCCTCTCCGGTCCTGTACTGCTCCTCCGCCCGCGCTTGGGCGAGCGCCTCGTCGGCGCCTGCGAGCAGGGCGATCAGGAGCCTTCGCCCGAAGCCCGGCTTCGCGCGGGGCGCGGATCGGTCGCGATGTTGTTCGGAGTTCATGTGTTCGATACCTCGTTCGGTGGCGTCAGGTGAGTTCCCGCGCCGGTCGCCCAGACCCCGCGGCGCGGGAACTTGCCCGGCAGATCCGCGCCCTGCCGGCGCCGCGCTACGAGTTCGCGGTGTTCGACGGGCGCACGACGCGGCGTCTGTGGCGGGCGAAGCTGGCGCTGCGCTCGGTGGGCTGGCTGACGCACCGCAACAACCGCGGCGGGCACGTCTACGTCCGCCCGTTCACCACCGCCTGCGTGCTGGTCGACGGCCTGACGGCGGAGGCCCTGGCCGAAATCCGGGCCGACGGCCTTGCCCCGGCGGCGGTGGTGGAATCCGCCCCGGCGGAGTTCCAGGCGTGGTTCCGCCTCGGCCGCGAGGTGGGCCCGCGCGTCGCCGCCGGCGCGGCGCAGGTGCTCGCCGACCGCTACGGCGGCGGCCCGGGCGCGGCGGACTCCGCGCGGCTCGGCCGCGCTGCCGGATTCCGCAACCGCACGGCGGAGCTCGCGGGTCCGGACGGGCGCTGGCCCCGGGTGCTGCTCGAGGAGGCGCGGGGCCGCGTGACGCCGCAGGCGGACGATCTGGTTGCCGCCGCCGAGGAGCGGCTCGCGAGACGCGATGCAGCCGCCGCGCGCAAGGGGAGGGGCGGGGAGTCGGAGCGCGCCCGGGCGGCGCTCGCGCGGGAGATCGCCCGGATGGAGAGCGCGCACGGCGCGGCGACCGACTGGAGCCGCGCGGTCGCGGCCGCGGCCCGGCGCATGGCGCGGGCGGGCTACGCGCGGGAGGAGGTGGCCGCGGCGCTGGCCGCCTGCCCGGCGGTGCGCGGGCGGCAGGGCGGACGCGCCGCGGACTACGCGGAGCGGGTCGCGGCCTGGGCGTTCGGGGCGGTGCGGCGCCGTCCGCGGTAGGCCGATGGACGCGCCGGCGCGCAGGGGAACGAGCGGGGGCCGGGACCGGGAACGGGACCGGCTCGACGCACCGCGGCGCATGGCGCTCGACGGGCTCGCCAGAGCGTTCGAGGAGGCCGAGCGGGGCCGCGACTGGTTCGCCATGAAGGCCGAGCTGCGGCGCGTCGACGAGGCCGTGCAGGCCGTGTGGTACGCCGCCAGGGTGCGCGACGATGGCGGCCGCTGAGCGCGGGATCGGGCCGCGCGCGGCGACCGCGCTGCTGCTGGTCGAGGGCTACTGCTCGCTGGCCGTGGAGATGATCGCGCTGCGTGTGCTCGTGCCCGTCGCCGGGCAGTCGGTCGGCGTGACGAGCGTGGTGGTGACCGCGTTCCTGGCGGCGCTGGCGCTGGGCTACCGGTCCGGCGGGCGCTTCCCGGGCGAGGTCCGGGAGAAGCTGGGATGGAACCTGGCCGGGGCCGCCGTCTGGTCGGCGTTCTGGCTGTCCCGGTTCGGGGTGGCGCTGGCGTTCGACGCGACGGGGTGGCTGCCGCCGCTCGCGCAGGTCGCCGCGTACGCGGTCGTGGGCGTGGGTCCGGCCGCGTACCTGCTGGCGGAGAGCGTGGTGCTGCTGGTCGCGAGCGGCGTTCGGGAGACCGCGTCCGGCAAGGCCGGCGGGGCGTTCTCGGCGAGCACCCTCGGCAACGTCGCCGGCGGCCTGCTGACCGCGCTCGTGGTCATGCAGCATCTCGGTGTCGCCGCCGCCGTGGCGCTGGTGTGCGGACTCCTGCTGGCGGGGGCGCTCGGGGCGTGGGGGCGGCTGGACCGGCAGCTGTGGGCGGCGGGGGTCGCCGTCGCCGCGGTGTGCGGCGCCAACCTGGCCGCGGAGCGCGACGCGTTCGTGCTGACGACCGCGCACGCGGACTACGCCGTCGAGGCCGCCGGAACGGCGCGGCTGCTGCGGGTCAACGGCCAGAACGCCAGCCGCGAGGACGGCGCCGGCGTCGGGCACCCCTACATCGAGTGGATCGAGGATCGGGTCTACGCACGGGCGCGGGACGGGCCGCTGCGCGTGCTGGTGGTGGGGGCCGGCGGTTTCACGTTCGGGCGCGGGCGGCCGCGCGGCGGCGCGGAGGTGGTCTACGTGGACGTCGACGCCCGGCTCGCCGAAGCCGCCGACGCGTTCCTCGGCGCCCCGGCCCCGAGCGGGAGCTACGTCGCGATGGACGGCAGGGCGTACCTCCTGCGGCACGAGGCCGTATTCGACGTCATCGTCCTGGACGCGTTCGCGGACCGCGCCGTCATGCCGGCGCACCTGGTGACGCGGGAGTTCTTTCAACTGGCGCGCGCGCGGCTCGCCGACGGCGGAACCCTGTACCTGAACCTGATCGCGCCGCCAGCGCCGGAGCGGCTCGCTTCGCGCATCGAGCGGACGCTGCGCTCGGTGTTCGCCTGGTGCCGGACGCACGCGACGGGCGATCCGGGGCGCTGGCACAATCTGGTGTTCGCCTGCGAGCGCAGCGGTCTGGACGGCGACGCGACGGTGTACGCGGACGGCGCATCGCGCGGCGAAGCCGACCGGCTGCCGAGGCGCGTGCGGTCGCTGTGAACCGGAGGCGGGCAGGTCGGTGAGCGCGCGGCGCGTCATGCTCGCGTCGATCACCGCGCGGCTGCTGTGGGACGGCCGCGCGGAGGCGGGGCGCTTCATTCCCGGCATCGCGCATTTCCAGTCGGGGGTGGTGGCCCTGCGCCGCGCGGACGATGCGGGGGCCGCCGGACGCCTGGCGGAGATCGACGCGGCGCTGTCGGCGGCGGAGAACGCCGTGAACCGGTGGGCGCGGGGTCTCGCGGCGTTCGCGCGGGAGGAGCTGGCCGACGCCGCGCCCGAGTCGGCGGCTTGGTCGGACGCGGAGGAGCGCAGGCTGCGGATCCGCACGGGCGAGGCGCTGCGGCTCGCGGGCCTGATCGGCGCGTTCGACGCCGTGTGCGCGGCGACGTCCGCGGCGACGGCGGTCGCGCGCGAGCGCGGCGTGTTCAATCCGCACCACGCCGGCATCGCGGAGCGCGCGCGGATGATCCGGCGGATCGTCGACCTGGGGCACGCCGGCGGACGCGCGTGCCGGAGGCGGCGTCGCGCGGGGGGCGGTTAGCGTGGGGGTGGGAGTTTTTCGCTTGCGCGGGGGCGGTCGCGGCGGTATCAAGGCAGGCGCTTACCTGCCGGGCTCGTCTCGGCGTTGCCGCTCTCGGGAGCGGCGTTCAAGCAAGGTGCCGCGCGCGAGCGCGGCGTGAAACGTCCGGGCCGTTCCGGCCCATCCCGTCGGGGAACCTCCCCGGCGGGCGAGGTTCGCTGGCGGGCTGCTCATCGGAGGAAACCCCAGTGGACCGACGCCAGTCGGTGCGCGCACCCGAGGTGGACGCCCAGAGGCTGCTCGAGCTGATGCACACGGCGATCGTCGTGGGCACGGCGATGGCGGCCATGTGGGCGCTCTTGGACCTGTTCAACGTGGTGTGACGCACGTCAGCGGAAGGATCCCTCCCGTTCGGGAGGGGTCCGACCGCGCCTCGGCCGATCGTTCGGTTGCAGGCGGGTCGTCGGAGCGGGCGGGCATGCGGTTCCGCCTGGGATGTCGGAAACGGGGCGGCATAGGCGAACTCGCGGGAATCGAGGGATGGAGTGCCGCGCCGGTCCCGAAGGGCCGGCGCGGTTGCGGCGCGGTGAGCGGCCCTACAGCCAGGCTTGCGCCCAGGTGTGCCGGTGGCCCCACGCGCGCGCCTCAGTTTCGAGGCGGCGCTGCTCCGGAGCCCTCGGCCTGCCGGTCCGGTGGTCGATCTCCTGCAGGGCGAGTCCGCCCGCCGAGGACCTGACCACGCGGTGGTCGAGGCAGCACGAGCCGCGGCTGGCGCAGCGGCACCGCGGCCAGCTGCCTGTCTCGCGCGCCTGCTCCGCCAGCCAGCAGAACAGGTCGCCCTCGTCCTCCAGCCCCATGCCCTCCGCGACCGCGCGGCCGTGGAGGCTGTCGTCGTCGACGACTTCCAGTCCAAAAAGCGTTTCCATGGGAAACCTCCTTCGTTGGACCGTCGGAGCGGACCCGTCGGGCGCCGCCCCGACGGGTTGAGCGGGCCTTGCGGCCCGGTTGTGTGAACGCCGCTCGTGCGGCGGCGGTGCAAAAGAGAAGGGGGCATTGCTGCCCCCTTCCGCCGTCACGGCTTCGACGCGCTGGGCTCAGCTGGGTTGGCTTTCCTCGCGCGGACGCGGGGGAAGCGCGACGAGCTGTCCGCTGACCGAGATACCTTCGGTGATCTCGATGTTGAAGCCGCACCCCTTGCGATGGGGGAACGCCGCTCCTACGCGGTGGTAGCTCGTCTTCGTCTCCGTTTCGCCGTCGATGACGACTTGGTATTCCTCGGTGACGAAAACGCCCAGGTACTTCGGCATGGCCGGAGCCTGTTCGGACTTCTGTGTCCTTCGAGCTGCCATGGTCTTCTCCTCAATGGGTTGATGACAAGACCCGTCGTAGCCAACCTCCCCGTCGGGGCGGTTAAGCCCCTCCGGGTCGGTTTGACGTGCTCACAACGCCCCGGTCTCCCGCGGCAACGTCGGCATAGGCCGACAAGCAAGCGGGGCGATGGAACCGCCTCCGGCGGGCGGGGTCAAGCACAAAACTCGTAGCGCGGCGCTAAGCGGAAAGCGTCGCGAAGCGCCGTCAGGTGGCGGGCGGTTTCAGGGGGGCGCGGAACTTTTTTCGATCTGTTGGGCGGCCCACCGCGCGGCCCGGGCCAGGACCGTCCCGTGGCACGGTTTCGGGTGGCACCAGCACGCCAGGTCGAGACCGTCGAGCGCGGCAAGCTTGGCGAGGTCGATCTCGCCGGCGCGGATGCGTTGCCACAGGTGGCGGCGGTAGCGGGCGATGACCTGCGCCCGGGTGCCGTGCCGCCCGACGACGAAGGGATTGCCCCAGGGCGTCGCGCGGTCGACGCGGACGATGCCGCGCTCGAGAAGCGCCTCGGCGGAGGTGTCTCCCGACATGCGGCGGAGGTTGAGGATGTTCACGAGAGCGACCCGGCGGGGACCGCGGCGGGCCTGAGGCAGGGCGTCAGTGGATCGACGAGATCGTGCAGGCGGTCCCGCTCTTCGAGCCCGTGCGCGGCCTGCATCACATCGGCGGCGACGGGGAAGTCGATGGGATGGCCCAGGACGTAGTGCATCAGCGTGCGGCAGTTCCGGCAGGCGCGGGCGTTGTCCCGGCTGTCGAACAGCTCGGCGCAGCGGTGCTCTGTTCCGTCGCGCGTGAACGAGACATCGGGATTGGGGATTGTGTTGTCCATTGATGACCTCCTTGATGGTCCGTTGTTGATTCCCTCGAAGAGACCCAGTCCGCGGGGGAAGCCGCGGGTCAAGGCTGCCGCCGACCGGCACAGCCGAAGGGGACAGGACTGCGGAACGTGGCGGTCGGCAGGCACCCGCCAGGGCCTGGCCTTGACGCGCGGCGCCGCGGACTACGCTGGCGGGAATCGGCAACGGACGCCGGGGCGGACGGACCGTGCGGGCGCGAGACCGGCGGGGAGCCGACGGTTGCAGGGATCGAGACCGCGGGCGGCGCTGGGGTTCAGCCCGTCTTGCGCAGTTCTTCGCGCACGACGCGGCGCAGCGTGTCTTCGAGTTCGTCGCCGGTGGTCAACGGCGGGCGCGGTGGCGCTCAAGGGACGGCGTGCGGGGCGACGGGCCGTCGGGGATGCCGCTTGAGGCGCCACAGCACCACGGACCAGCGCGAGGGATCGGGGTGGAGGACGCGGTGCTGGTGCTTGCAGTCGAAGTCGAGGACTTCGCCGCCGGAGAGCTCCAGCGAGACGGGATCGAGGGGGTGGCCGTTGGCGGAGTCGCGCGCCCGGTCGAGCTCGAAGATGCAGGGACCGAGGTTGACGAGCACGGCGCGGGCATGCGCGTAGGACGCGTCGCGGTGCCAGGCGATGCCGGTGTCGCCGTGGATCGCCAGGCCGACTTGGGGCGCGGTGTCGGGGTCGATGCGGCGCCAGACGGCCGCGAGCCAGGGCCAGAGCCGGTGCGAGGCGAGGCCGGGCCGCCACGGTTGCGTGCTGCCGAGCGGCGCCTCGACCTGGAGCCAGGCGCGCTGCCGGCCCCTGGCGTAGTTGGAGACGTCCGGCGCGAGATGCGGCGCGATGTGGCGCTCGAGATGATCGACGACGGTGCGGATGGTTTCCGGGTCGATGCGCAGGGCGCGGCGTATGCAGGACATGGCGTGTTCTCCTCCCGAGGATGGCGGTGTTCGCCGCCGGGGAGGACGGCCGGTGCCGGCGGGCGCGCAGGGCCGCCGTCAGGCGCCGGCCGCGAGGCCGGTTGCCTTGCGCGACGCCGGGCCGGCCGTCACGGTGGCCGGGGAACGCCGCCCCGAGCGGTTGGGGCGTTTGCGGCGGGGGCCGGGAACGGGCGGTCAGGCGGGCAGGAGATCGTTGACGGTCACGCGCAGCGCGTCGGCGAGGGCGCGCAGGGTCCGGGCGGAGCCGGTGGCGCGGTCGGCCTCGATGTCCGCGATCTGGACGCGGTTGACGCCGGAGGCGCGCGCCAGGGCGGACTGGGACAGGGCGCGGTGCTCGCGCCAGACCTTCAGGGGGCTCTCGCCGTCGATCAGGCGGTCGGCGACGACGGCGGGCACGAGTTCCTCGGCGCCGGCATCGATGCGTTCGCGCACGGCGAGCGCGGCGCGGAGGTCCTCGAAGTCCTCCTCGGCGGCGCACAGGCGGTCGTACTCGGCGCGGGTGATGGTGACGGTCTCGGTCATGGTCTCAGTCCCGGTAGGCGTGGCCGCGGGTGGTTATGTGAAGCACTTCCAGCGAGTCGGCGTCGCGCATGACGACGCGCCAGTCGCCGACGCGCAGCCGGAGAAAGCGGTCGGCGCCGCGCAGGCGGCGCACGTTGCGGGCCTGGGACGCCGGATCGTCGGCGTAGGCGCGGATTCTCGCGCGGATGCGGTCGGCGAGGTTCTTCGGCATGCGGGCGAGCGTTCTCACGGCGGCGCGGCTGTAGGCGATCTCCTTCACGGTCGAAGTGTAGTTGTGCGCTACAGTCCCGTCAAAGGCAACGGCGCGACCGGGTGGAGGCGGCGGCGACGTCGGCCCAGTCCGTGCGGTGCTGCGACGGCAGGTCGATCCGCACCTCGATGCCGGCATCCCGCGCGCGGCGCTCGAGCTGCTCGGCGGCCTGCAGGCCCGGACCGTCGAAGTCGGCGGCGACGGCGAGCCACGCGAGGCCGTCGGGGAGTTCGAGGTGCTTCATGCCGGCGCTGGACAGGGCCGCCCAGGTGGGCGTCCCGGTGAGCGCAGCGTAGGCGAGCGCCGTCTCGATTCCCTCGGCGACGGCGAGGACGCCGCCGTCCATGGCGGCGAGGCGGACCGACGCGCCCCGCGCCGGGCCGTAGGTGCGGCGCTGGCGACCGGGGATGGAGGTGGCGTGGAGGCCGCGCAGGGCGCCGCGGAGGGAGACGCGCGCGAGCATGCGGCGCCGCCGTCGGTCCCAGCGGAGTTCCTCCGACCACGGCGGCAGCAGCCCGCGCGAGCGCAGGTAGTCGTCGGCGGGCGTGTTGGTGAGGGACGAGGCGGAGGCCCAGGCGCCGGCGATCCAGCGCGGCGGCGAACCCGGGTTGCGTGGAACCGGCTGGATGCGGGCGTGCCGCGAATCCCGGCGCACCAGGATCCCGGCGGCGAGCAGGCCGTCGCGGACGGCGACCGGATCGCAGCCGGCGTGGCAGTGCCACAGCGGCGCGCGGTCGCCCTGGCGGATGGCGAGGGTCTCCGGCGAGCTGTCGTGGACCGGGCACGGCATGCGCAGTTCGGCGCCCTGGAGTACGGCTCCGGCGGCGCGCGCGGCGCGTTCGTCGAGGGTGTAGGGGGAGTCGCGCACGGCTATCTCGGCAGTCCCGGAACCCGCCCGACGATCGCGTCGCGGACGATCGCGGGCACGGCGGCGAGCGCGGCGGCGTTGGGTTCGGGCGGCGTGCGTCGGGAGAGGTTGACGCACGGGATGTCGAGCGACGCGGCGGTCCTGAGGGTGTGGCCGGTGCCGCCCGCCTCGCGCCCCACCGGAAGACCGTTGGGGGTGTAGGCGATCACCGCGCGCACGGGCAGCGTCCCGCCGTCGTCGTCGAGGGCCCGGGCGAGGATCGAGACGTTGCGCACGAACAGCGCGCGGGCGCCGCGGCTGCACCGCTGCCAGTACGGGTGGTGCTCCCGCGCGAGGTCGGCGTACGTGCGGCCTTCGAGGCGCTCCGTGGATGTCGGGTGCACGACGTCGATGTGGGTCTCGGGATCGCGCCCCGGCCGGTAGCCGTTGTAGCCTGGCCAGGGCGTGTGGACGGTGATCGGCGCGTCGGTGCGCAGCGCTCCGGTCTCGAACGCCTTGTCCGCGCCGTCCGCGCCCCCGGTGGACAGGGCCGTGCCGGCGTCGCCGAGGGTCTGGGCGATGTCGCTCATGGCGTCGAGGACGTCCGGCGGCGTGCGGCGCGAACCGACGCCGGCGTAGGCGAAGGATGCGGGCTGCGGCTCGCCGCCGTCGAGCAATTCGAAGAGCTGTGCGAGGACCTCGGGGTCGAAGTCGTCCAGGCGGACGTCCCCGGCGGCGAGGTCGCGGCACAGGGCCTCGAGCGTGCGGTTGGCGTGCTCCGCGGCCGGGCGTCGTTCGACGGAAAGTGGTTCGTTCATTGGATTCCTCCTGTGGGGTGGCGCTTTCCCGGTCGGGAGGTCCGCGCCGCAAGCCGCCGGTCAAGGCTGCCGCCGATGGGACGACTACGGCGGCGCTGGAACGGCCGGAGGGTCGGCGGCACCCGGAGGGCACGCCTTGACGGGCGGCGGGCGCGGACCAGGCTCGGGGGAAGGCGCCCGCCCCGGGGAGCGGCTGGCGTCAGGCGTCGGGACGGCAGGCGATGGTCTGGCGCACCCGCACGCGGCGGTGCGGCGCTGTTGCGACGGGCTGCGGCCGGCGGCTGTACATGAAGCCGCTGTCCGCGATCTCGCCGTTTCCGAGCGCGACGAAGTGATGCCGCACGACGAGCACGAACGACTCGGCGAACGTGTCCTGCCCGTCGAGCCAGGCGGCGAGGGTCGGACGCGCGGCGCGGGGATGCAGGGTGCGCTCGCAGTGCCAGCCGGCGAGCGTCATGGCGGCCATGAGCTCGTAGCCGTGCACGCCGTGGATCTGGGTGCGGCCGGTGACCTCGCGCAGCAGCGCCGCGCAGTCCTGGGTCGGCAGGCCGGTCACGGCGGCCATGGCGCTCGGGCCGCATTTGCCGGCGCGGCCGACGATGCGGTGCAGCTTCATGGCGCCGGCTCCCGGTCGGCGGCGGCCGCGAGCGCGTTCAGGGCGGCGCCGAGGGGCGTGTCGAGCGCGTAGCCGAGCCGCACGCTCTCGGTCACGGCGGCGGCGACGTCGCGGTCGATCCGGAACAGGTACCGGATCGTGTCGGCGAACAGGCGCGGATGGCGGTCGGCGAAGCGGTGCAGGGACGCGGTGGCGGCGGGAAGTCGCCCGTCCTCGCGCAGGCGCTCGCAGGCGGACTCCATCGCGTGGTCGTAGCCGTACCCGTAGCCCTCCTCCTGGGCGGCGTCGAGTTGCGAGGCGATCAGCGCGTGCGGGAGCTCGATCACGTCGTAGTCCGTGCGCGGCGCGTCGCGCGGGCGCGGGATGGGAGACGCCGCGGCGAGGAGGTCGCGGTCGGCCTCGGCGGCGCCGCGCACGGGATGCAGGGACAGCACGATCGGGGGGCGGTCGCGCGGCGGCCAGGTGGATGCGACCACGCCGAAGGAGCGCTGGTCCTCGAGCACGGGCGGCATGACGTGCCCGGACGGGCGGTGCGGGCATTGCCGCCAGGGGCACGTGTCGGCGTCGGTGCGCTCGGCGGGCCGGGCGAGGTCGGCGCGGTCGAGTCGGCGCGTCACGCGTCCGCGGCGCTGCGAGACGCAGGTCTGGCCGCACAGGTGGCACGGGGCGGGGAGCTGGATGCGGGTCATGGGGGTTCCTCCGTTGGGATCAGCGGTCGGTGGCGTCGGGAAGCTGCGCTGCGTAGCGTTCCAGGCGGCGCAGGAGCTCGAGCGGGACGCAGGACGGGGCGCCGTCGGCGTCGTGTCGCCAGCCGCTCCGTCTGTGGCAGACCGCGCGGTCGCAGCGGCCGGCGCGCGTGAGGTCGCACCGTTCGCGCAGCCAGTCGGCGTGCTGCGCGTCCATGGCCGGTCCGGCGCGGCGGCGGATGTCGTCGCGGATGCGCATGGGGGTGCGGCCGAGCTGGTTGCGGCCGCGGCCGCCGCAGACGCCCCAGTAGACGTCGCCCCAGGTGTTGCCCTCGACGAGCTCGGCGTCGCCGGTGGCGAGGAGGGCGTCGCGGAGCTCCGGGACGGCGAACTTCGCCACGAGGATCGAGTGCATGACGTCGTCCTTGATCCGCTCCCACTCGCAGCGCAGGTCGGCGCGGCGGCCGAGGCGCTTGGCCTCGCCGGGGGAGGAAGCGTTGCGGATGCGCTCGCGCTCCCCCTCGTCGCGGGACTTGGCGCTCTGGAACGCGTGCTCCGACGTCGCATACGAGCGGCCGCGCCACTCGAACGGGTGGCGGTGGAAGTTGGACAGGAAGGCGTGCTCGCCGCGGAAGCGGTCGATGCGTGCGGGCGCCGGGTCGGCGGCTCTGGTCGGGTTCATGGAATCTCCTCCGTGGTGGGGCCGAAGCCCGTTGCCCTCGCCGGGCCGCGGTCGGGCCCGGGCGGTCAAGGCCGACGCCGGCCGCGAAGCGGACGGGCGTCGCCCGGAGGGGCCCGCCTTGACGGCGCGGGCGGCCGCGGCAGGCTGCCGGGCGGGATTCGGTCTGCGCGGTCCTCGGCCGGGCAGGAACGCTAGCGCTCGCCTCGACGGCTGCCCCCGCCGGTGGACGGGGCCCGGGAAACCGGTTTGAATCGGCGCCTTTGCGCCGGGCGCGCGGCTATGGAAAGGAGGACGGAAATGAACAAAACGGAGCTGGTGGAGGCCGTGGCGACGGATGCGGGTATCGGCAGGTCGGCGGCGGCAGCAGCGGTGGATGCCGTGCTGGAGGCCGTGTCGTCGAGCCTGGCGGCCGGCGAGCCGGTGACGGTGCCCGGGTTCGGGACGTTCGAGGTGCGCGAGCGCGCCGCGCGGACCGGCCGCAATCCGCGCACCGGCGAGGCGATCGAGATCGCGGCGGCGCGCGTGCCCGCGTTCCGCGCCGGCAAGGGCCTGCGCGAACGCGTGAACTGAGCGGGCAGGCGGCTACGAGGCGGCGCGGCGCAGCGAGGACCGGACCCGCTCGGGCACGCTGATCGGAACGAAGGCGGCGGCGGAGAAGAGGTAGTCCTCGCCGCTCTCGTCGACGACGCGGAGGTCTCCGGCAGCCGCGGCGTCGTCGTCGGGGAGGGTCCGGTAGATCTTGTGCAGTTCGAGAGAGACCGGATAGTCGGCGTTGTCGACGCAGACGACGTATTCGGCTTGGCTCGCGGTTGTCGGTTCGGTCATGGTCGGTCCAGGTAGCGTTTGCGCTTGATTTCCTTGCGCCCGATGCGGTGCGCTTCGTACCAGTGCAGTTCGGCCAGGCGGATGTCGCCGCTGTCCAGTTGTATGCGGGCGGTCCCTTTTTGCTTGCGCCAGTTGCCGGGACCGTAGGAGGCGCCGCAGCCTCGGAAGCTCACGGATGCCCGCGCCTTGGGCGATGGTCTCCGCGTGCGAAATGCGCCCGAGGATGCGGAAGTTCACGGTCGTCTCGCACGCCGCCTCGGCCTGCGGCGGAGGGGTGCAGATGGCGCGGGGTGCGTCAAGACGGAGCGTCGCGCGGGCGGTGGTATGCCGGGCGTCATGGGACCGGAGGGATGTCCGAAGGGTCGCGGGATGCGGTCGGCAGCAGCAGGCCGATCGCGTCGGGGCCGAACTCCAGGGCGAACTCGGGCGAGCGCGCGGCGAGCGCGGCGTCCACCCACTCGAGCGGCACGGCCTCGGCGAAGTCGTCGCCGCCCACCGCGGCGCGGGCCCGGTCCCAGACGGCCATGCGGTCGTCGCGGGTGGGATCGAAGCCGACGGCGTAGGCGACGGGCGGCCGGGTCGGGGGCTCGCCGCACTGCGGTTCGGGATGGATGCCGGGGGACATCAGGTAGATGCCCTCGTCCTTGACGAGCCACAGGCACGGCGGCGCGAGGCGCTCCTCGCCGGGCTGGTGGGTGGCGCAGCGCGCCTCGCCGTAGATCTCGGCGCGCTGGGCCATGGTCATGCGGCGGGCGGGGGCTTCGCGCGCGTGGCGGGCGAGGCCGGCGACCTGTTCCATGTCGAAGAGGAGGCGGGTCATGGCGCGATGCAGGCCGATGCGTGCGCGAGGTCGGCGGCGCAGTCCCAGCCGTCGCGCCAGGCGTCGGCGCGGCATTCGTCGCGGGTGGCGGTCCGCTCGGGGTCGAACGGGCGGGTGCGCGGCGGCGGGCGGTGCTCGTCGACGATGGCGAAGGCGCGACGCCGTCCCGCGAGCCCCTGGTTCCACAGGCGTGTGAAAGCAGGACCGAGGGACTCGCCGTCGGCGGGGCAGGCGCGGAGGTGGCGCAGGATGCCAAGCGCCTCGCGGCGGACGCGATTCGCCTCGGCGAGCTCGGAGCGGGCCTCGATCGCGCGGTTGCGGGTGGCGTCGCAGTCGCGCTCGAGTTCGGCGAGGAGTTCCGCCATGCGGTCGGCGGCGCGGGCGGCCGTCACCGGATCGTCGTAGGCGTCCGGATCGAGGTAGTGGCAGTCGGTGTCGTTCGATTCGACCAGCGCGTAGTAGGTCGCGGGCGGGTCGTCGTCCTCGTCGTGCGGCTCGTCGGCGTAGGCGTACACGAACCCGGTGAGGACCTCGAACTGGCCTTCGTCGGCGTACCAGCCGCTGTGGCGCGCGCGGCTGATCCGGTCGTGCCGGTCGAAACGCAGCGCCCTGGCGGGTTTGATGTGCGAGGGATCGACGAGGTGCGCCGTGATGCCGCAGGACAGCAGGCGGGCCTCGGGCAGTTCGTGGAACGCCTCGGCGACGGGCGTGAGCGTGGCTTGCATGGTTCTGTCTCCCTGTGGGTTTGTGCAGGCGGCGTCAGGCGGCCTTCGGCACGCGCGTGGGCCGCTTGAAGAACGCGAACGCGGGGTTGTCGCGGGACGGCTCGACATCGGCGCGGAATGCGACCGCGTCGCCCTCCTTCGCCTCGTAGAGGAACCGGGGCTGCGTGCCCCAGAACTTCCGGCCGTGCTCGTCCTGCACGGTCATGACTTCGCGAATGAAGTTGCGGTAGTCCTTGATGTCGAGCTTGACGATGCGGCCTTCCACGACCTGGCGGCCGGGCTCGATGGGCGGCGCGGCCGCGGCGGCCTCGCGCTCGCGCTCCTTCGCGCGGCGGCGGATGTCGAGCGTGATCGCGCTGCACCAGAGCGCCCGGTCGCGCACGTGGACGGCGGCGGCCCCGGCGAGGGCCTTGAGCTTGACGAGGTACTCGCTGTCCGCGGGGGCGGCGCGCACCAGTTCGACGGCGCGGCGCGCGGTGGCGCGGTGCTCTTCGGTGGGCGCGCAGGCGGCGCGCTCGGCGTGCCACAGCGCCGCGAGCTTCGGGTGCGGGCGGTTCATGAGGAACGCGAGGCGGGACGCCGTCGCCGTGTGCTCGTCGTCCGCCTTGGCGACGGAGCGCCAGCCGTAGCGGGCGACGATGGCGGCGGTCCAGGCGAGCTCCTCCGCGGCGTCGAGGTAGCCGCCGCCGTAGTCCGGGGAGCCGGGGTCGCGGAACAGGTGGCGGGCGGCGATCTCGTCCGGCACGAGGGCGTCGAACAGCGCGGCGATCCGCTGCGGATCGGGATGGTCGAGGAACGCCTTGAGGCACGAGCGGCCGACCAGAACGTGGCGGCCGTCGGCGTGCGCGAGCAGGAACACGGCGCGGCGGTCGCGGACGGTGTTGCAGTGCTCGCAGACGGGATCGCCGAGGGTCCAGTACCGGCGCGGCAGCTCGACGCCTGGGACCGAGTGCGGGATCGTCGCGGCCATGCCGAGCGGGTCGATGTCGTAGCGCGCGGCCAGCGACCAGCCGGCGGCGCGGGGCGGGCGCACGAGGATCGTCACCCACTGCAGCAGGTCGCCGTCGCGGACGATCTGCGGGCGCGGCTCGATCCGGTAGTGGAGCGCGCAGTCGACCCCGGCCTTGCGGGCGCGTTCCACGAGACCGCTGGCGTGGCGCACCAGCGCGGGGACGTTGTCCGCCGGGATCAGGTAGCTGGCGCCGCAGATGGGCGCGTCGTCGGTTCGGGGCTGCATGGTGTTGTCTTCCTCCATTGGGCGGACCGGTCGCGCGCCGGGCGGGCGCGGCCGCCGCGAAGCGGTCACGGCCGGCGCGTCAGCGCCGCCCGCAGGGCCTGGCCTTGACCGCGCGCGCCGCCGCGCCAGGGTGTCGGCGGACGCCGGTCCGCCGCCGGTGTCCTTGGCGCTGGGTGGCGACGCGGCGTGGCTCCCCGCGGAAGATGGCGAGCGGGGCCAGCGCGTGGCCGGCCAGGCGCCGCGCCCGCGCGTGGCGCATCACCGGGCGGAACGCCTCGCGGGCCTGGCGGCGCAGGACGCGGAGGTCGCGCCCGGAGGCGAGCAGCGTGAGCTGGGCGTGCAGTTCGTCCGCGAGCCGCGCGGCGCTCAGGTTCACGGGGAGCTGGATCGGCGCATGCGGATCGGCGCACGGCAGGAACGACGGCGGGCGGTAGGGGGGCGTGCGGATGTAGGGGTGCATCGGGGTTCTCCTGCGAGCGGCGCTAGCAGCGGTCGGGTTGGTCGTCGGGCCGCAGCGGGTGGCGCTTCAGCACGCGCTCCAGGACGCGGGGCTCGTCGGCGAGCAGGACGGTCTGCCACGAGACGATCTCGGTCTCGCAGCCGAGGCGCTTGAGGCTTTCCAGGTCGCCGGGTCCCGGTCCGCGGATCTCGAGGCGGGCACGGCCGAGCACGAGGCGCCGCACGAGCTCCCAGCCGTTCGCCAGCGCGAACCGGGCGCGGCGGTCGAGGACGGCGCGGACGATGTCCTCGGCCGAGAGGTCGAACGCGACGGAGTCGTCGGCCTGGCGGCGCAGGCGCAGCGCCTCCTCGGGCTCCAGCACGCGGCCGATGAGCCGTTCGCCGTCGTCGGTGGCGAGGCGCCGGATGCGCAGGTTGTCGTCGGGCAGCAGGTGCCAGGCGCGCAGCAGCATGCCGGTGGCGAGGTGGAACGTGCGCTCGCGGTGCTTCGGCAGGCCGGCGACCTCGGCGTCCCACAGGGCGCGCCAGCGGTCCTCCGGGGCCGCGGCCCAGTGCGAGGCGGTGAACTGGGACTCGGTGACGATGGACGCGTCGTTCGGGCGGCGCAGCCGGACGCGGCGCTCCAGCGAGCCGTCGTCGCGCACCGCGGACGGGGCCGGCAGCGCGACCGCGGGGCGTCCCGAGGAGCCGTTGACGAGGAGCTGCGCATCCGCGCCGCGCGCGAGGGCGTTGCGCACCGTCTCCAGCGCCTTGTCGGACGTGAATGGCTTGAGCGCGTCGCGGCGCGCGATCTCGACGATTTCGGTGCCCGCCGGGCCGGGATGGCGGCTCTTGATCGACAGCGAGTCGGCGACGATGGCCTCGACGCCCTGGTTGTACGTGCCGGCGTCCTTCGCCGCCTGGATCACCGCGTCGAGACGCGCCTGGAAGTGGCCGAACAGGTCGTTCTGCTCGTCGATCGGCAGCGCCAGCAGCCGGTTGAGGAACCGCGGCATCGGCGGCAGGGAGTCCTTCAGGCCGCCTTCCGAGTCGGACAGGACGAGCCCGGTGGCGTCGGCGAAGCGCTTCTCGGACCAGCCCGGCACGTGGTTGTGGTGGATGGAGAGGTACATCAGCCGCAGCGCGGACAGCGCGTGCGGGCTCTCGAGGTTGTCCTCGGTCCGGAACAGCGACGACTCGCCCATGGACGCTTGGCCGTCGCGCTGGCCGCGGGTGATGGCGCCGAGGCTGTCGAGGCGGCGCGCGATGGTCGCGATGAAGCGGCGCTCGCCCTTGACGTCCGTGGTGACGGGCCGGAACAGCGGCGCGCTCGCCTGGCGCGTGCGGTGCGTGCGGCCGAGCCCCTGGATGGCCACATCCGCGCGCCAGCCGGGCTCCAACAGGTAGTGGACGCGCCGGGCCTGGTTGCCGCACGCGGTGTCGGCGTGGTAGCTGCGCCCGGTGCCGCCGGCGGTGGAGAAGATCAGGATCCGCTTCGACCCGTCCATGAACGCGGCGGCCTCCGACAGGTTGGCGGTCGGCGGCCGGGCGGAGACGGCGTGCCGCGTGCCGCCGCCGGGGGCGGGCAGCGCGAGCACGCGGCGGGAGCGTCCGGTGACCTCCGCGATCGCCTCGTGGCCGAACCGGTGCGTGAGGATGTCGATGGCGGACGGCATCGCCGGCAGCGCCCCGAGCTGCATGATGAGGGCGTCGCGGGCCTCGACCGCCTCCTGCGACTCGACGGGGCGGCCGTCGTCGTCGTACACGGGCACGGCGATCACGTTGCCGGCGTCGTCGACGGCCTCCTCGTGCAGGGTGGTGGGGAAGGAGCGCAGCAGGTACTCCATGACGTACTCGCGGGGCGTGAGGTCGATGGAGAGGTCGGCGTGCTCGGCCGGCGGCAGTTCCGCCAGGCGGCGGTCCAGCAGCGCCTCGCCGGTGGAGACGAGCTGCACGACCGGCGCGCGGCCCGCTTCGAGGTCGGCCTCGATGGCGCGGATGAGCGTCGGGCACTTCATGGCGGCGAGCAGGTGGCCGAAGAACCGCTGTTTGGCCTGCTCGAAGGCGGACATGGCGGCGGCCTTGGCCCCGGAGGAGAGCGTGTCGCCGTTGTGCGTGACGCCGGTGGCTTCGAGCGCGTCGTGGATGTGCTGGTGGATGATCCGGAACGCCCCGGCGTAGGCGTCCCAGATCTCGCGCTGGGGCTCCGTAAGGGCGTGCTCCAGGATGTCGATCTCGACGCCGTGGTAGGCGAGCGCGCGCGCCTGGTAGAGACCCATCGCCTTCAGGTCGCGGGCGACGATCTCCATCGCGGCGACCCCGCCGCGCTCCATGGCGGAGACGAAGTCGGCGCGGTCGTTGAACGCGGTCGCGTCGCCGCCCCACAGGCCCAGGCGCGAGGCGTAGGCGAGTCCGTGGACCGTGGTCGCGCCCGTGGCCGAGGCGTACAGCACGCGGGCGTTCGGCAGGGCGTGCTGCAGGCGCAGGCCGGCGAGCCCCTGCTGGGACGGCTTGCCGTCGCCGCGCGTCTTGTTCGCGGGTCCGGCGGCGGCGACCATCGCGTGCGCCTCGTCGAACACGATCACGCCGTCGAACGCGTGGCGCGACCCTTCGTCCATGCCGCTGGCGAGCCAGCGGACGATCTGGTCGAGCCGCGCCGGCGCCTCGCCCCGGGCCGGGGAGCGCAGCGTGGCGTAGGTGGTGAACAGGATGCCCATACTGCGCGGAATCGGCTGCGCCGGCCGGTAGTCGGCGAGGGGAAACACGTCGCGCTCGTCGCGGCCGATCTCGCGCCAGTCGCGCCGCGCGTCCTCGACCAGGCGCGTCGACTGGCTGATCCAGAGCGCGCGCCGGGTGCCCCGCAGCCAGCGGTCCAGCACGATGGCGGCCGCCTGGCGGCCCTTGCCGCAGCCGGTGCCGTCGCCGAGCATCCAGCCCTGCCGGAACCGCACCGGCGCGGACAGTGGCGCGCCGGGCTCGATGTCCGGCTGCACCGCGTTGCCGTCGTCGTCGAGGGCGAAGGCGCGCAGGAAGTCGGCGTCGATGCGGCAGCGCGCCGGGAGCAGCCGCGAGTGCGCCTCGCCGGCCAGCGCGACACTCTCGAGTTGGGCCTCGGAGAGCAGCCCGTCGGCGACCAGCGCGGGCGGCAGCGTCGGGCGGTAGTCGGGCACCGGCGGCGCGATGTCGGCCATGGCCGCGGACTCCACCAGCGGGGTCGGGTGCTCGGCCGCGCCCGGCACGCGGAACGAGGCGGGCGACCAGGGCGTCCAGGTGGCGGAGCCGCTGGCGGCGTCCGCGTCGCGTTCGACGGCCTCGATGTCGAGCTCGCGGGGTTGGGGATCGGCGGTCAGGCGCTCGGGCAGCGCGGCGGCGCGCCGGACCAGGTCGGCGGCGTCCTCGGCGATGGCGAACGGGTCGAGGGGCGGGTAGCGGTCGGCCGGCGCCGCCGGGGCCCGCTCCAGGACCACGAGGCGCGTCTCGACGCCGGTGCCGCGGCGGCGGTACAGCGCGGCGGGGATGCGCACCGCCAGCAGGATGCGCGGCGCGGACGCGCCGCTGCCGAGGGTCTCGCGCCAGGCGGTGGAGTCCGGGACGCAGTTGGCGCCGGTGATGGCGACGAGACGCCCGTAAGGCGCGAGCGCGGCGAAGGCGGACTTGACGTGCGCGAGGTCGACGTGGCGCGCGCGCTTGCCGATCGTCGGGCGCGCCGCGAACGGCGGGTTCATGAGGACCGCGTCGGGGCGCACGTCCGGCAGCCGGTCGCGGATGCGCTCGGCGTTGTGGCGCGTGACGGACGCTTCGGGGAAGAGCTCGCCGAGCAGGCCCTGGCGCACTGGCGACAGCTCGTTCAGGTGCAGCCGCGCGGGGTCGTCGAGAACGGTCGCGGGCAGCGCGGCGAGGACGCCCGTGCCGGCGGAGGGCTCCAGCACGGTGTCGCCGGGCCGCAGGTCCGCGGCGAGGAAGGCGGCGCACGAAATCGCGAGCGGCGTGGAGAACTGGTCGAACGCGACCTGGTGCTCGCTGCGGTGCGAATGGGTCGGTTCGAGCGCGGCGATCCGCTCGATCATGGCGAGGAACGCCGCGGGCGTGGCGGCGGCATCGCGCATGGCGTTGGCCCACCGGCGCAGGAACAGCACCGTCGCGGCTTCCGTGGCGTCGTAGCAGAGCTTCGAGTTCCACGACCGTCCGGCCGGGTCGAGCCGCCGCCAGGCGTCGCGCATCGCGTCGAGCACCACCGGCGCCGCGAGGCGGCGGCCTGCCTGGAGAACGGGAACGAGCGCGCGGGCGGCCTCGGCCACGGCGCGGCCGGGTTCCGCGCGGGCCACGGGGACGGGTTGCGGATCCGGGAGGGAAGGGTCGGCGACGAGGTCGAACAGGGAGGCGGTTTCGGACGGGGTCATGTGCAGCTCCTTCAAGCAGGCGGTGGCGATGCGCCGCCGGGAGCGCCCGGGACCGGCGGCCCGCCAGGCCGCGCGGAGCGCGCCCGGAACGGGTCGCCTGGCGGGACGGCGGCAGCGGGCGCAGGCTCTGGGCGCGTCCGCCGCCGTGCGGCGGGTGGCTGGGATTGCGGCGGGGCGGTTGCGTGCCGGTGGAGCGGTGTCGGCGGCGGGGAGGCGGGGTGGAAGAGGAAAGGCGCGGCCCGGCGCGCCGTCCGTGGCTGCCGGGCCGCGAGTTCCCGCGCCGTCCGTGGCGCGGGCGGAGGAGCCTCAGGAGTTGAGGAACGCGGGGAGCGCGTCGTCGTCGTCGCCGGGCTCGGCAGCGCCGTTGCCGGCGCCTTCGGTCCCGGACGCGTCGTCCGCGGCTGCGGCGTCCGTCGCGCCATCGGCAGGCTCTTCGGAGCCGACGGGGATGTCCGCCGGATCGCACGCGTCCGCCGCGGCCCCGACGGCTTCGCCGTTGCCTTCGGTCGCCTCGGGCGTCTCGGCGTCCGTGGCCGCTTCCGGCGCGAATCCGGGCGGCAGCCAGCGCGTCGCGGCGGCCTCGACCTCGGGGTCCCGCGCCGGATCGGGGCGGAACGCGGCGTCGGTCGCGGTGACCAGATCCGCCTTCTTCAGGCCGTTGTGCCTGGCGGCCCAGTCGTCGCCCAGCGCGTCGCTTGCGGCGCCGAGGATGAGCGCCTTGCTCATGCGGCTCCAGACGAGGTCGGGATCGAACGGCATGGCGCCGATCGCGGCGAGTTCCGCCGGGAAGTCCACGTCGAGGTCGCGCACCGCCTCCTCGTGCGCTGGGGAGGCGTCGTGGTCGCCGGCGAGGCGCGGCACGGTGAGCGTCGCGACGGCATGCGCGAGCACGCTGGCGCGGTCCTCGTCGGGCAGCGCGCGGTAGGCGCGGAACGCGAGCCCCGCGTCGGGCTCCGCGAGCCAGCCGAGATCGACCGCGGGCACCGGGTCGAGGTGCTTCATGGGCTCGCTCGCCTTCATGGCGTCGGAGGCGTAGACGCCCTGGTACTCCTTGCGCACGGCGAGGATGGGCGGCTCGTAGCCGGTGTGCGGACGGCCGAAGCCGACGATGCGCGCCAGCACGAAGCCGATCAGGTCGGTGGCGACCGCGGGATTGCGCGCCAGCACGCGGCGCACGGCGGCGGTGCGCATGACGCGCAGGTCGTTGCGCAGCGCGTCGGTCCAGCCGCCGTTGCGCTTGGCCGGCGGGGCATCGGGGACATCCGGGGCGCCGGAGGAATCCGGCCGGCCGGTGGTGCCGTCGGCGCCGTCGGCGTCGCCGGTGCGCTCCGCGGCGCGCGCGGCGCGGTAGGCGGCGGCGTCCTCGGGGCGGACCAGGCCGCGGTGGATCTCGAGGTCGCCGTCGCGGTCGAGGGCGACGACGACGCCGGCGTGGGCGCGGACGGTGTGGGCGTAGACGTCGCGGTCGCTGCGGGCGCGCTCGATCTCCGCGTAGCGGTTCCGCTCCTGCGTCACGATGTTCCAGAGCTCTTCGCGCCCCGCGGCGTCGAGGTCGCTGTCGAAGCTGTCGAGCCGGGCGTGGGCCTGCTCGATGGTCTCCTCGGCCTCCTTGAGCGCCGCGGCCTCCTCGCCGGTGAACTTCGCGCGCGTGTCGGCGTCGGCGATCAGGTGGTTCTGCTGGTCGAGCCAGCCGAACTCGGTCTGCGCCGCGGTCCACTTCCAGGCGTCCGCGTACTTCGCGGCTTCGGCGTTGAGCTTCTGCAGCGCGAGCTTCTCCATGAGCTCCGGGTCGAGGATGGCGACATGGTCGTCCTCGAACAGCGGATCCTCGATGGTGCCGCCCGCGGCGCGGTAGGCGTCGAGGCCGACGTAGCGCGCGATCGGCGCGTCGGAGCGCGTGCGGCGGGCGCCGATGGCGCGGCGCACCGCGTGGCCGTGCAGCTGGCCGCAGTCCTCGAGGCTCTTGAAGATGTTGCGCGCGAACTCGGTGTCGGCGGTGACCGCGAACGCCGTGGCGGTGTCCGCGTTGATGCGGCCCTCGCGGTAGGCGTCGATGATCTCGTCCGGCAGGCCGCCCAGGCGCACGCGCTTCTGCACGGTGCGCTCGGCGACGCCGAACCGGGCGGCGATCTGCTCGGTCGTCGCGCCTTCGCGGGCGAGCCGGCTGAACGCGACCACCTGGTCCGCCGGGTGCATCGGGATGCGCACGACGTTCTCCGCCAGGGACGACTCCGCGGCGGCGTCGGCGTCGATCACGAGGCACGGCACCGGGTGGTTCTTCGGGATGTGCTGCTCGGCCGCGAGGGCGTTCAGCGCGCGCAGGCGCCGGGCGCCCGCCGCGACCCCGAACAGGGTCTTGCTGCGCGGCGCGACGACGAGGTTCTCGAGCAGGCCGTGGCTCCTGATGGAGGCGACCAGCTCGGCGTCGGCCTGGACCCGCGCGGGATCCTCGGACGCGGAACGCGCGTTGCGCTCGTCGAAGCGCAGCTTGTTGAGGGGGATGAGCCGCGTCTCGGGAGAGGCGGCGGTCGGGGTTGCCTTCTGCATGGAATGTCTCCTTGGTTGCATAGCGGAATGGCCGAGCACCGCCTGGCGCGCCCGGGCGCGGCGGGGTCAAGGCGCGTCGCGCATGCGCGACGCCCCGCAGGGGGCGTGCCCCTTGACCCGGCCGCGGGGCGGGCGCGAGGTTGGACGGCGAGCCGTTCCCGCGCGGCTCAGTCGAGCTCGACGACGGTGCCGTCGCCGGCCAGCGCCACGAACCGGAGTTCGCCGAGCCGGCGGGCCGTGCCGCCGTCCGGCGGGTCGGACCAGAGCTCGAGGTCGACGGGCAGGCCGTGGTCCTCGGCGATCTGCCGGGCGGCGTCCCGCGCGCCCTCTGCCGCGTTGCCGGCGTGGAGGAAGCACTCGGTGATGCCGCCGGCGCTCTTCACTGCGATGCGCATGGTGGTGGTCTCCTTGGGTTGGGGTGGGTTGGACGGGTTGTCGGCGGCTGTCGTCGTCGCGGGGGCGGGTCCGCGGCGCGCGCGGACGGCGGCGTGGTGGGCCGCCACGGCGGTCGCGACGGCCCGGCGCTCGTCGCCGCCGGCCAGGTCCGCCAGCTCGCCAAGCAGCGCCGTGGTGTCGCGGTCGATCTCGAGCATCGGGTCGGGCGGGACGTAGGCGTCGGGCGCGGCGTCGGCGGGCGGGGGCGGGGCGTACAGGGCAGCGGTGGCGGCGCGGTACGGCTGCCAGTCCGTCAGCGGCTGCCAGTCCGGGTCCATCTCGCGGTAGTCGACGTCGCGGCCGTCGCGGGCCCAGGCGTCGGCGACGGACTCGGCGGCCGTGGTCCGGCCGCTGGCGTTGTCGCGGTATTCGCATTGCATGGTTCGTTCTCCTGAGTCGGCGGTTGCGGGTGAGCGCGGCGAGGCGGCGGCCTATCCGGCGTAGGCGGCGCGCGGCATGGTCCGCGCCGTCCACGGGAACTGGGCGACCAGCCAGCCGTTGGCGAAGCGCGCCGCCTCGGCGCGGGCGTGGCCGCCGGACGCGCACCAGAGGCACCCGAGATCGGCGCGGCACACGCCGCGGCACTCGGGGCAGCGCCGGTGGGTGACCGGCAGTTCCTCCGGTCGCCACAGTTCCATCTGGCGGGCGCGTTTCGGCATGCGTGGTCTCGTGGTTCGGCGGGGCGGAAGGGAACCGCGCGGCGGCCTGGGGAGACCGCCGCGCGGAGTCGGGGGCTAGGCGGTCGACCGGACGAACTCGCCGCGGTTGATCCGCGCGGACCAGTGGTCCCAGTCCTGCGCGAACGCGATGGGCTCGATGTGGGTGTCGAGGTCCTCGCGCGGGGTGTCGGCGAGCGGGATGTCGCCGAACTCGCGCGGGTGCTGCTCCGGGGAGATGGTGCAGCGGCCGGTGATGCCCGAGTCGCACGCCGTGGTCCCGCAGACGGGGCAGGCCGCCGTGACGCCGTGCGCCGCCTCGAAATGCGGCTCGCGCCCGCGGCCGGTGTCGCGCTCGACGATCTGTCCGATCGCCTGGCGGTCGCCGTGCTCGTTCTCGACGATGTCGGTGACCCGCGCCTTGACGTGGGCGACCCGGCCCGACTTGGCGGTCACCGCGACCTCGACCGTGTCGCCGATCCGCGCCCGCCGCGACGCCGAGGCGTGGAGCCGTACGCCCCACTCGCCGGTCGGCAGCATCGCGAACGTGTTGCGCTCGTCGCTGGCGCGCCCGGCGCGGAACTCCTCGATGCGGCACAGCGCCCTGGGGGTGCCGTCCTGCATGACTTGGGTGCGGACGACCGTGCCGGAGCGGGTGTAGCGCTTGCCGGCCCTGGTCTCGACATCGCAGGTGACTGTGGTGCCGACCTGCACCAGGCCGGCGAGGCCCGGCGCGAGCGACATGTGCCACTCGTCCTTGATCCTGACGAAGCGCGCCAGGGTGCCGTCCGAGACGAAGGGTTCTTCGCCGTGGAGCTGGTTGGATGGTTGGGTTGTGTACATGACCTCCTCCGATGGTCTGCTGTCGATGCCCGACGGCACCGAGTCCGCGCCACGAGCCGCCGGTCAAGGCTCGCGTCAGCGACCGCGCAAGCGGCCTGGCCTTGACGGGCGGCGGCGCGGACTAGGCTGGGAGGGATCGACGGCAGGCGCGGGGGCGGCTCACGCGGCGACCGATGCGGACGAACCCGCGTCGTGCAGCGCGTGCAGGAACTCGACCGCCTGCTGCGCCTGCGTGGCGGCGTCGAACACCGCCCGCGGCTCGTCCTCGAGCAGTTCCAGCCACGAGCCGACGTAGCTCGCGTGGTCCGCGCGGGGGGAGGAGGCGATGCCGAGGTCCGCGCACAGGAACGCGCTGCCGAGCTCCGCCACGAGCTCCTCGCGGGCGTACGCGGGCGTCCCGCGCGCGCCGAAGCTGCGGTCGAGACGGTCGCGGTGTCCGGTGCTGTGCACGCTCTCGTGGGCCAGCGTCGAGAAGAACGCCGGCGCGGATTCGAACGTCTGGAACGGCGGCATCTGGATGCGGTCCGGCCCCGGCGCGTAGTAGGCGCGCTCGCCGCCGTAGCGGATGTCGATGCCGAGGGAATCGAACCAGGCGTCGCAGGCGGCGTCGCGCTCGTCGGGGTTGACGTCGGGGATCTCCGGGACGTACTTCTCGGGCAGCCCGTCGATCTGGTCGGCGTTGAAGACGGCGTACACGCGCCGCACGTGGAGCAGCACTTCGCTCTCGTCGCCGGACGGGTCGGTCTCGGTCTTCTTCGCGGTCTTGGCGAACACGATGTGCGTGGCGCGCTCGCCGCGGCGCACCTGGGCGCCGATCGACTGCGCCTGCCGGTAGGTCATCCAGAACGGCGAGGCGTAGCCCGCCTCGATGGCCGCGCCCCACAGGATCAGGACATTGATGCCCTGGTAGGGGACGGCGTTCTCGCGCAGCGGCTTCGAGACGCGGGCGTTGGGATCGACCGCCCACGGGCGGTGCCAGGGCAGGACGCCCTCGGCGAGCTGGGTGCGGATCTGCGCTGCGATCCGCTCGTAGAGTTCGTTGATGCGGGCCATGGCCGGTTCTCCTTCGATGCGAGCGAACGGCGCCGCGGCCGGTCGCCGGGACCCTCCGGCCGGCGCAAGGCCGGACGGCCGACCGGCAGGGAGGGCGGCCGCCCGGTAAGGGCCTGGCCTTGCGGCGGGCGGCCCGGCGGCCGAGGCTCGCGCAAGCCGGTCGCCTCGACGGAGAACCGTTGTTCTTGGGGTGTTTTCCGGGCCGGAATGCGGCTTCGGCGGGCATTTCCCGCCCGGGCGACGGCGCATGAAGCGCCAGGCGGGCGCAGGGCGTGCTTTGTCCATCCCCTTGAAAATGCTAGGCTTTTCAGTGCTTTCAGCCGGACTTTCCGGCGTCGCCCGAGGGATCGGGCGTGAGCATGAGGAGCCGCCCTTTCGGGCGGCGTACACGACCGGGCCGATTGGCCCAACGATCCCCCGCCGGGCGATTTCCCCGCGGGGAGGTCCGTCTCCGCGGGGTTTTCCTAAAGGAGGTGCCGTCATGACGGACCTGAGAGAGATCGTCGACGTGCGCGGACCGGGCTTGCCGTCCGAGTTCGTGTGCGCGGCGAGCGTCGGCGGCGACGTGCTCGCGGCCTGCGGCCTGGCCGAGGACGAGGTCCTCCGCCGCGCCGCGGCGGCCGTCGAGATGGAGATCGGCATGGCGGAGATCCATGCCGGCACCGCGGCCGGCGTCGACCGCGCGGTGTTCCCCCTCGGGGGCGATACCGTGGCGACGGCGCGGATCGACCGCGTCCCGTCGCCGTCGGTGGTCGTTGCGCTGGCGTAGACCGCCCGCCGACGCGCCCGGGCCCGCCTCCCGAGTTGTCGGGAGGCGGCCCGCGCTCTCGAATCGGAGCGCCCCCGGCCAAGGACGAAGCGAACAGAGATGGGATTCTTCAGGCGAACCAGGGAACCGGAGCGGACCGCGACGCCCGCGGTCGCCGCCGCCGCGCCGTTCACCGACGCGGAGGAGACCGCGGTCGCCGAACTGTTGCGCCTGACGGCGCTGCCGCCCGCCGAGTTCGACGCCACCTACGGGGCGCTGCTGCGCCGCGCCTGGCGCATGATCGCGGCGCCGCGTGGCGCCGACTGGACGGCGGTGCGCGAGGGCACGCTGGCCTGCCTGGTCGCCGCGCTGAAGGTGCGCCGGGCGCACGTGCTGCCCCGGTTCGCCGCCGCCGAGGACGCCTACCGGCTGACCGAGGCGATGAGCTTCGCGCTCGCCGCCTGCGTGGTCGCGGAGCGCTTCGCTCCGGCGCTCGGCCGGGCCGCGCGTTCGGGCTGGTGCCCGCTGACCGGCGCGGTGCCGGCGGACGCCGAATGCGCCGATGTCGCCGTCCCCCGGTCGTTCGGCGCGCTGCTGCTGCCCCGGCTGCTCGGCCCCGCCGGCCGCGAATGGCTCGCCGAGCAGCCCGAGGCGCTCCTCGAGGCGGCCGCCTACTTCGGCGGCGGACCAAGCCGGCTGCGCGCCATCGCCGACGACGCGGCGGCGCGGATCGGCCTGCCGGTCGAGAACCCCGCGCCCGCGGTAGAGACGTCAACCGCCGACGCCCGGCAGGCGGCGCCCGAGGCCGCGGGCGCGGCGTCGGGCACCGCCGGCGGGACGACGACCGCCTCGGACGATGCGGCTGGCGCGGACCCGGCGGGCGGCGCGGACCCCGACCGGGCGGCACCGGACATCGGCACCGGCCGGGTCGGCTGGCGCTGGTTCAACTGGGTGCGCGCCGGGCTGCGCGACGGCGGCGTGGTGCCGAACGCCGAGGGCGGCTGGCTGCACAACATCGACGGGGCGGCGTACGTCGTCGACCCGGACTGCTTCGAGGCGCTGGCGGCCGCCGAGTCGATGCCGCCGAAGTCGATCCGCAACCGCGTGCTGAAGCTCGGCCGGCACCGCACCCGCCGCTCGGCGGGCGGCCGCGCGGATGCGTTCCCGGCGGAGCTGCCCGACGGCCGCCGCGTGTCGGGGATGCTGTTCGACGGGGAGCTGTTCTGGGACAAGGACGCGCCGCCGGCGTCGACGGCGGTGCTGCGCTGAATGCGGCCCGACGGCGCAGTGCCGGATGCGTTCGAGGCGGCCCGCAACCGCGCGACGGTGTCCGGGACGGCGGGGTTCTAGTTTCTTTTGGGAATGCTTGACTGCCGGCCCTTCGGTCGGCGTTGCCGCGGCGAGCCGTGGCGTTGAGCAAGGAGCCGGTCGCGAGACCGGCGTAGGCAAGCACGGGCGGAGAACCCGCCCACTCCCGCAGGGGACCGACGTCCCCTGCGGAGGCCGGTGCCTGTGCGCGGGAGTCCTTCCCGGAGGAAACCCCATGAAGAAGGACGACAACAGGTTCGCCGGCCTGGGCGCGGAGGCGCTCAGCGAGGCGGAAAGGGAAAGCGTGGTGAAACTGGCTCTGGAGGTGATGGCGCAGGGGGTGGCCGACGGTCCCGTGCTGACGGGCGAGACGGACGCCGCCAGGTACCTGCAGCTCAAGGTCGGCGACCGCGAGCGCGAGGTGTTCGGCTGCCTGTTCCTCGATACGAGGAACCGGCTGATACGGGACGAGCCGTTGTTCTACGGCTCCATCGACCGGACCGTCGTGTACCCGCGGGTGATCCTGCAGCGGGCGCTGGCCTGCAATGCGGGGTCGCTCATCGCGTACCACAACCACCCCTCGGGGACGGCGTGCCCGTCCGCGAAGGACCTGGACCTGACCGGCCGCGTGAAGGATCTCCTCGACGAGATCGACGTGCGGCTGCTGGACCACATCGTGGTGTCCCGGACCGAGACCGTCAGCATGGCCGCCCGCGGCCTGATCTGACGGACCGCCTGCGCGCGGGGAGCCATCGGGCTCCCCCGCGCCGGCGGCCTCGCGCAGTCCCGAGGTGTGCGGCGTGCGCGCGTCGGAGGACGGGCGGGCTACGCCTTGGCGTGTACCTCATCCGCGGCTTGCCGGTCGCGGCGAGCGGTCATCGTGCCGGATCGCCGCACAGGAGCACGGCGCTCTCGCCGGTGTGCCGGACACACACGCCGCGCAAGGGGTCGCCGTTGGCCGGCGTGCCGCGCACGGTGCGACCCACGAGGGACTCGACGCGGTCGGCGCCCGCCAGGTGGACGGGGACGGTGGTCAGGGTTCCGAAGCGCTGGAACGTCCAGTGTCGGACTATCCTGAACGGCACGTCTTGCCCGCCGTAGTTGCTGATGTAGTGCTCCTTCAGGGGCGCGCGCTCGGCGCCGTCCCAATCCAGCGGTAGGAAGACGTACTGGCCGCGTACCCGGACCAGCCAGCACCGATGCGGGTCCGCGACCAGCATGATGTCCGCGTCCGGCCGGATGACGTCGTCGGGGGCGGCCATCACGTAGGCGCCGACGGCGGTGTTGGCGTGGCGCAGGGGGTCGCGGACGAGGTCTCTGACCGGTCGTAGCGCGGCGCCCCCGACATAGTCGTATCCGCTTGGTTGTCCGAACAACGAGAACACGGCGAGGTAGGCCGACTTCAGCGCGGACGCCGCGACCAGCTTCCGGTCGGCTACCGGAACGCGCATGGTGAACTCGCGCGTGGGCGACGCTTCGAGCCGCGCGATGTCCTCGCGCATGAATCCGCCGAACGGCGGCGTCAACGGCTTGCCCTGGGACGAGAGGATGAAGGTGTCCTTCTTGCCCATGATGTCGACGGTGACCGGGAACCGGTCCGTTTTAGCGCCGAAGGCCGCGATCCGGTCGACGAGGCCGCCAGCGGCGGCGTTGCACTGCTTGCAGGTGAGGCACCGCGCCTTGCCGCCGAGGGCCCGGGGCGGCACGTGCTCCAGCGTGACCGTTCTGCCGGCCCCGGCCTGGGCTCTGGTGAACTCCGTAAAGCACAGCGGGCACGCGACGTTGCCGCGGTCCCAGAGCTGGAGCCGGCGCGATCGGCCCGTCTTTCTAGCCATGCTCGGCGACACCGGCGGTTGCGGCCGTTCCTTGGCGGCGGCGCTCGACCGCGGTTACAGGACGGCCGTCGCCGTCCCGGTGTGGACGAGCGAGGCGGCGGGCAGGCGGTGGAAGAAAAGAACGAGGTTGGCGACGGTCGGGAACTTGGCGGACGGGGCCACGAGCCCGTGGGCCGTCGTGGAGGCATGGAGGTCGCTGGCGAGCCGCTGGGTGGGCGGCACCGGATTACCGGGCAGGACAAGCGGCGGATGCGTCGGCAGTAAGGCGGTGAAGAGCGCGCGGTGGTGGTACCCGAGCCAGTCGCCCGTCAGCTCCTGGGTGGTGGTGTCGGCCGCGGTGCGGGCGGCGGGATCGGCGAAGTCGACGACCGTGAGCGATTGCGCGACGCGGTACCGGAACACGGTCCAGCGGCGTGCCGGCGGTGGCGCCGGGACGAATCCCGTGGCGTAGGAACCGTGCAGGGCGGCCGCCTCGGCGAGGGCGGTCGCGGGATCGGGGGCGAAGTAGAGCAGCGCGAACGTGCCGGAACCGTCGTTGAACCGATTGCGCGCCCCGGGCGACGGCACGTGGCCGGGCGTGGCGATGGCGGTGGGAGCGGCGCGGAACCAGGGACCTGCGTGGGGAAGCGGGACGGGCGTCAAGAAAAGGCGCCGTCTTCGAGCGAGGCCAGGAAGGTGGCGAGGAAGGCTCGCTGGTCGTCGGTGCCCTCGATGAGTTTTCGCGGGCACAGGCCCCCGAACGAGGGGTTGGGCGTCGCGAGCCAGGCGTTCAGGGCCGCTTCGGCGTCGGCGGGCTCGGCATGCCCCGCGGGAATCGGGATGTGGAAGGGCTCGATGTCCCCGGCGGCGGCGTACGGGGAGCCCTTGGGCGCGGCGTCCGGGTCGGGCGGCACGACGCCGAACAGCACGCGCAGGCGCTTGTCGAGCTCGGCGGCGTTCGGGCAACGGTCCATGGAACGAGTATAGCAGCGCGGGGTAGGGCGCTTGAGTGGTCGGGAGGGCGCGGAGGCCAGGATTGGCGGGGCATCCGCCTCCCCTCGCCGCCAGCCGGGTCGGCGCGTCGGCGGGGTGCGCACGACGGCCCCGGTCTGAGGCGAGCTTCCGTCCTCCGCGGCGGGCGCCGGGCCGCGGCTCAGTCGAATCTGCTTGCCGCCTCGCGCAGGTCCATGACCCGCTTGACGTTCCGCATGGTTGGCGGGAGTCCAAGCGTCTCCAGAAAGGCGGTGGCGTGTCGATGTCGGTGATCCTGGTGGCGCCCTCGGGATCTGCGACGCCGTCGATGAACCGCACGGAGTCCGCCAGTTGCCGGGCGTGGGCGAGGAACGCCCGCGCCCTGGGCGTGGCGGTGACGAGGTTGCCGATCTCGGCGCCGCCCAGCAGTTCGATGCTGATCGTGTTGAGCACGGCGTGGACGGCGTCGAGCGCGCCTGTCACCTGCGCAAGGCTCGCCGGTGCCAGGGGCTTGGCGGTGCCGACGGCGGTGGCTAGGTCAGCGTGGCTGATGCGCCGGTTCCGCCAGTCGCGCGCGAACCGCGCCTTGTCGGCCGCCGCATGGGCGAGATCCCGCACCCGGTCGCGCAGCGCAGCGCCGTGCGGCGCGCAGAGCGCGGGCAGCCGTTGCACGGTCAGATTGTCCTTGCCGCCGGTCGTCGGCCGGTCGGTGAGCCGGCAGACGCGCAGCAGGAGGTCGTCCCACAGGACGGTCTGGATGTCCCAGGTGAAGGCGCCGCCGAGGGCGTTCAGCAGGGCGACGTCCTCGGCGCGGGAGAACAGTTCGCGGAACTCGTCGCGGCGCAGCAGGCTCGACGCCCAGGCGTTCCACAGGCCGTGGAACACGTCGCCGAACTCGGTCCCGAGTTCGGCGCGGTACCGTTGCCGAACGTCCTGACCGGATGCCGTCATGGCTCGTTCCCCCGCGCCGCCGTGCCTATTCCGCCGGCGCCGCCATCCGGTAGCCGACGCCACGCTCGGTGAGGATGAGCCGGGGCGTGCCGGCGTCGTCGCCGAGTTTCCGGCGCAGCTTGCGCACGAACGCGCGCACCCGGTGGGCCTCGCTGCGCACGTTCGGGTCGAGATGCGCGCCCCACGCCTGGCGCAGCAGCGAACCCGTGGCGACGACGCGCGGCGCCTCGACCGACAGGATGCGCAGCACCTCGTACTCGGTGGCGGTGAGCGTGACCTCGTCGCCGTCGACCGTGACGCGGCGGCGCTCGTAGTCGATCGCGAGCCCGCCGAGCGCGAACGGCTCGACGGGCGTTCGCGCGCGCAGCGCCGCGCCGACCCGCGCGGTCAGCTCGGTCGGCGAGAACGGCTTGACGATGTAGTCCGCGGCGCCGCCCTCGAACGCCCGCGCGATGGTCTCGTCGCGCCCGTAGCCGGAGATGAAGATCACCGGCAGGTCCGCCAGTTCCGGCACCCGCTCCATGAGTTCGATGCCGTCGGTGCCCGGCAGCACGAGGTCGAGCAGCACCAGCCGCGGCCGCTCGGCGCGGACGAGCTCCGCCACCCGGTCGGGCTCGCCGGTCTGCACCACGCGGTAACCCGCCTCGAGCAGCGCCTGGCGCACGAAACGGAGCGCCTGGGGGTCGTCGTCCACCACCAGCACCGGCCCCGCCGCGTGCGCAGCGCGCCCGCGCGCCCGCGCGGCGGCCGCGGGCACCGCGCCGGCTTCGGCCACCGGCAGCGTGAACGTGAACCGCGCGCCGCGCCCGAGGCCGTCGCTCTCCGCGCGGATGCGCCCGCCGTGGGCTTCCACGAGGCCCTTGCAGATGGCGAGTCCGAGGCCGCCCGGCCCGGTGGCGTCGCCGGGTTCCTCCGCGGCCAGCGCGACGTGCTTGCTGAACAGGCCGCCGAGCGCGTCGGGCGCTAGGCCGCGGCCCTGGTCGTCGACCCACACGGCGACGTGCGTGCCGTCGTGCGCGGCCCCGATCTCGATCGGCGCCGTCTCGGGCGACTGCCGGGCGGCGTTCGACAGCAGGTTGCCGATGACCTGGCCGATGCGCTCGCGGTCGGCCAGCACCGGCGGCAGGTCGTCGGGCAGGTCGATGCGCACCGCGTGGCGCGCGCCGCCGGCGGCGAAGGTGCCGCGCGCGGCGTCCACCAGGGCGGCCACCGGCGTCGGCTCCGGGTCCACCGACAGCGTGCCGGCGTCGATGCGTCCTGCGTCGAGGAGGTTGCCGACCAGCCGGTGCATGTGGTCCGCCTGGCTCTCGACGATGCGGAAGAACTGCATCAGCTCCGCGCGCGACGGGGCGGGCGCGGAGCCGAGCGCCGTCGCGGCGGAGCCCTTGATCGCCATCAGGGGGGCGCGCAGCTCGTGGCTCACCAGGCCGAGGAACGCGGCGCGCTGGCGCTCGAGTTCGTCGAACGGCGCGAGGTCCTGCAGGGTCACCACCACCGAGGCCATCGCGCCGTCCGGCGCGCGGATCGGCGTCACGTTCAGCAGCGCGCGCACGGCGCGCCCGTCGGGCACGGACAGCTCCACCTCCTCGGCGTGCATGGCCGTCGCGCCGCGCAGGGTCTCGACCAGCGGCGTGTCCCGCGCCGCCACCTCGCGGCCGTCGCCGAACCGGCAGGTCAGCGCCGCGATGGCGTGCTCCGGGACGCGTGCGGGATCGGCCTGCGGCCCGAACAGCTGCTCGACGATGCGCCACGCCTCGCGGTTGAACGACGGCCGCCCCGTGCGCGCGTCGAGGATCGCCACGCCCACCGGCGACGTCTCGATGAGCGCCTCGAGGTCGGCCCGCGTGCGGCGCTCGTCGCGCAGCGTGCGGGCGTTGACGATCGCGGCCGCGGCCTGCGCCGCGAACAGCGCGAGCACGTCCTCGTCGTCGTCGTCGAAGGCCGCCCCGTCCGCCTTGCCGGACAGGAAGAAGTTGCCGACCTGCTCGCCGCGGTGGCGCATCGGAACGGACACGAGCGTATTGGCGTGGTTCATCAGGTCGGGCGAGTAGCCCAGATCGCGCACGTACTCGCGCAGGTTCGCGAGCCGAAGGGGCCCGGGCAGCCCGCGCATATGCGCGAACAGCCCCGGCCCGTCCGGGCACGCCGCGAAGGCCGCCGTCTCCGCGTGCGTGAACCCGGAGGTGACGAACTCCGCGCAGCCGTGCCCCTGGCCGACGGTCAGGATCATCCCCCAGCCGGCGCCGGTCAGCGCCCGCGCGCTGTCCACCACCTCCTGCAGCACGGCGTCGAGATCGAGCGTCGCGCCGATGCGCAGCATGGCCGCGCAGAGCGCCGAGGCGCGCTCCGGCGATGCCGGCAGCTCCCGGCCGTGCGGGTCCGTTCCGTCCATGGGCCAACCTCCGCGGTGGGTTCGGATCGCGGTCGCGGCGCGGGCGGCGAAGCCCCGCGTCCGGCGCCGTCGGCGGCGAGTCTAGCCCGGATAGCCCAAAAAACAACCATATGGATACGAAAATCGTCACAAGAATCACCGTGCGGGAACGGAAAAACCGGCTCCATTGCCCCACAATGGAGCCTGGAACGGACGGGCTCGGGGTGTAGTCCGGTCGCGGTCGTGGGCGAATCGCGCGCGAGGCTCGGCAGCACGAGGAAGGAGTTGCAGTTTGGCTGGACAAGGGGCAGGGCAGGAACGCCATAATCTAAGCCGAGCCGAGCCGAGCCGAGCCGAGCCGAGCCGAGCCGAGCCGAGCCGAGCCGTACGCGCGCGTTGCGCGCCCGGCGAAGCTTGTTCGAGACGGCCCTCATCCCCCGCGCGGATCCAGTTCCCAGCTCAAGGGCGCCGACGCGTCGGGCGGGCCGTTCCGCCGACTTGCGTAGCGCGCGGTTGACGGCGTGGGCCGCGCCTTCCTCCACGGGCTCGGGACGGGCTCTTCGACAGTCTCGGGGCAGGCTCCGGGCCGCCGGCGGGAGCGCCATGGTCGGCTGAGCGCCGCCTGCGCCCTCGCCGCGGCCTTCGTCCTGCTGCTCGGCGCTGGCGGGGCCAAGGCGGAGAGCCACAAGGTGTCGTTGGAGCTGGGGAGGGACCTCACGAATTCTGTCGCCGCGCACGCGCCGACCGGCACTGCGGAGCCAGGTCCGGGCGCGGGGGAGATTACGTTGCGTTGGCAGCCCGCCAACACGGGTCCGCAAGGCACATCCTTCTGGAGGATATACGCGAAGCAGCAAAGCAGCGGGAACGTAACTCAAATCTGGACCGAAATCGGTAACTTCAGCACGCGCAGTTACACGTTTACAGGCCTGAAGGCCGGCGTCACCTGGACTGTGGGCGTCGCGAGGACACGTGGTCGTTTTGGCTCCGGATTTACGCCGCACAACGGCGACATCGCTCAGGCGAGGCTGCAGGCGCCGCCCCCGCCCCTCGCCATCGACAGCGCATCGGTGGACGGCGCCACGGTGAAGCTGGTCTTCAGCGTCGAGATCGACGGCAACTCCGTCCCCGCGAAGGGCAGCTTTTCGGTATCGCTGGGCGGCGTCGCCCAGGCCCCGACCGGCGTGTCGGTCTCGGGCAAGACCCTGACGCTCGCCCTCGCCACGGCGGCGGCCGCGGGCCAGGGGGGCCTGCTCACCTACACCAAACCCCGCACGAAGCCGCTGCGCGACGTCTTCGGCCGCGAGGTCAAGGGATTCGCCAATCTGACGGTGGTCAACGCCACCGGAGGGGTCGCGACGGCGGACGCGGGCGCCGACCAGGGGGTCCAGACCGGGGCGTCCGTGACGCTGGAGGGCTCGGGCGCGTCGACGCGGACCAGCCCGACCCTGACCTACGCCTGGAAACAGACCGCCGGAGTGCCGGTGACCCTGAGCGGGGCGACGACGACGGAGCTGACCTTCACCGCGCCCTCGGTGCGCACGGACCTGGTGTTCGCGCTCACGGTCAACGACGGGATGGCGGACAGCGCGCCCGACACGGTGACGGTGCGGGTGCGCCCGCCGTCGAACCCGTCGACCGCGCCCTGCGTGCATCCGGCGCCGGCGGGGACGACGTACTGGGGCGGCTCGCTGCTCGACAGCGTGACCGCCACCGACGACACCATCAGGTTCGCGGGCACCGGGCTCGCGGCGGCGTTGAACAGCTTCTGGTTCTGCCGGCCGGACGGCACCCGCGACACGCTCGCCCAGGACGTTCGGGGCGGCTCCTCCGGCACCGTGACCGGGCTTGCGAAAGGCACCACCTACTGGCTCGCCGTGAAGTGGACGACCATCCACGACGAGGTGCGGTGGCAGGACTGGCAGGCGGTGACCACCACCGGCAGCGCGACGGCGGCGGCGGGCGAGGACCAGGAGGTCCTGACCGGGGCGACGGTGACGCTGGACGGCTCGGGCTCGTCGACGACGCGGAGCGGCGCCACGCTGACCTACGCCTGGACGCAGACCGCCGGGGCGACGGTGCCGCTGAGCAGCACCACGGCGCAGGCGCCGACCTTCACGGCGCCGACGGTGCGCACGAACCTCGTGTTCTCGCTGGTGGTCAATGACGGGGCGGACAGTCCGGCGGACACGGTGACGGTGCGCGTGCGCCCGCCGCCCAACCCGTCGAGCGCGCCCTGCGTGCATCCCTCGACCGGCAGGGGCACGCCCGGGATCGCCCCCTTCAATCTGACCATCCAGAGTACCGGCGACAGCTCCTTCAGCTTCACGCCGGTCAACCGCATTGGTGCGGTCCACGACCTGTTTCTCTGCCGGCCGTCCGGCACGCGCGAGGAGGTCGCCAGCGGGGTCGGCCCCTTGCACGTGCAGACCGTCCAGGGGCTGGCCAGCGCCACCACGTACTGGGTGACGATGGAGCGGACCGTGGGTGGGGTGCTCGACTGGACCCCGTGGGTGGCGGCCACCACCACCGGGGCGGCGTCGATCAGGCGCGTGGCGTTCGCCAACGCGCCGGCCTCGGGCGACAGCTACCTCCTGGGCGAGACGATCCGGGCGACGGTGACCTGGAGCGTGCCGGTGACGGTGGACACCAGGGGTCCCAACGAGAACTTGCACCTGCGCCTCGACCTGGGGGCGGACGACGCGAACTACGTCAACAGCCGCAAGTTGATGCGCTACGCCTCGGGCTCGCCCACGGACACGCTCACCTTCGAGTATGCGGTGCAGCCCGGCGACGTGGACCCCGACGGGGTGTGGGTGCAGACCGAGTCGGCGAGCGTCCACAATCTGGTGGTCCGGGCCAAGGGGGCGACGATCCGTAACGGCACGCACGACGCCGGCAACACCCTGAGCGGCCTGCCGACCACCGGCGACGCGGGCCGCAAGGTGGACGGGACGAGCACGGCGAGGGCGGCGGCGGGCGAGGACCGTGAGGTCCTGACCGGGGCGTCGGTGACGCTGTCGGGCTCGGGCTCGTCGACGACGGGGAGCACCACGTTCACCTACCGCTGGACGCAGACCGGGGGCGAGACGGTGACGCTGACGGGGGCCACGTCGGCGACGCCGTCGTTCACGGCGCCGACGGTGCGCACCGACCTCGTGTTTTCGCTGACGGTCAGCGACGGGGCGGTGGACAGTCCGCCGGACACGGTGACGGTGCGGGTGCGCCCGCCGCCCAACCCGTCGAGCGCGCCCTGCGTGCATCCGAGGCCGGCGGACGAAAACTGGCTGAGCGCAGGCGATTGGTTCTTCGACGAGACCGTCACCGACAGCTCCATCTCGTTCCGGGGTTTCATTGGCGGCACCGCACAGCTCAGCTACTGGCTGTGCCGGCCGAACGGCGTGCGCACTACGCTGTCCCAGAACGTCGCCAACAGTCACACCGAGATGATCTCCAGCCTGGAGAGCGGCACGACCTACTGGGTCGCCCTGAAGCAGACCGTCAGCGGCTCCGCGGTGAACACGGGGTGGCAAGATTGGCGGGCGTTCACCACCACCGGGGCGGCGTCGATCAGGCGCGTGGCGTTCGCCAACGCGCCGGCCTCGGGCGACACGTATCTGCTGGGCGAGACGATCCGGGCGGCGGTGACCTGGAGCGCGCCGGTGACGGTGGACGCCAAGGGCTCCAACGACAACGTGCTCCTGCGGCTCGACCTCGGGGAGGACGACCAGAGCTACGGCAACAGCCAGCGGTTGATGTCCTACGTCTCCGGCTCGCCCACGGACACGCTGACCTTCGAGTATGAGGTGCAGTCCGGCGACCTGGACCGCGACGGGGTGTGGGTGCAGACCGAGTCGGCGACCGCCCACAACTTGGTGGTCCTGACCAACGGGGCGACGATACGGAACGGGACGACCACCGCGAGCAACGTCCGGGCCGGCCTGCCGACCCGCGGCGACGCGGGCCGCAAGGTGGACGGGACGGGCCGCGTGACGGCGGTGAAGAGCGCGGTCGTGACGGGCACGACGCTGGAGCTGACCTTCAACGAGGCGCTGGATGCGAGCTCCGTGCCGGCGGCGGTCGCGTTCACGGTGCAGCGGACCCCGCCCGCGGGGAGCGCGGAGCGGGTGCGCCTGACCGGCACGCCCGCGATCGACGGCGCCAGGGTGACGCTCACCCTGGCCACGGCGGTGGCGCGCGGCGACGCGGTGACGGTGGGCTACCAGGCGCCGGCACGCAACCCGTTGCGGAACGCGGCGGGCACGCCCGTGCCGGACTTCGCCGACCGGGCGGTGACCAACGCGACCGCGAATTCGGGCGACACGGTGAAGCCGACCCTGGTGCAGGGCAAGATCCACGGGTCCGCGGTGGAGCTGGTCTTCAGCGAGGCGCTCGACGGCAGCGCGGTCCCGGCCACGGACCGGTTCGCGCTGAGGCCGGCGCTGGGCGCGGTGAGCGGGGTCGCGGTGAACGGGCGGCGGATCACCTTCACCACGGCGACCGCCTCGACCGCGGCCCTGAGCATGAGCGTCGGCATCACCGCCCCGACCGGCATCCGCGACCTGAACGGCAACGCGCTCGACGCGGTGAGCGGATTCGCGCTCATCAACACGCAAGCGGCGGACCCCGGCAAGCCGGCGCTGGTGGCGACGAACCCGGCGGTGGTGGACGGCGCCGCGCTGACGCTGAAGTTCGACAAGGTGCTGCACGCGGCCACGGTGCCGGGGCCCGGCGCGTTCACGGTGACGGTGGCGGGCGCGGGCCGCGACGTCGCCGGGACCGCGGTCTCCGGCAGCGCCGTGGTCCTGACCCTGGCCGCGCCGGCGGCGAAGGGCGAGACGGTCACGGTGAGCTTCGACGCGTCGAAGGGGGCGATCCAGAACCCGTGGGGCACGCGCGCGGACGGCTTCACCGGCCAGGCGGCGGTCAACACGACCGCCAACCGGGCGCCGGTCTTCAGCGCGGGCGCGAGCACCATCGCTGCGCCGTCCGGTACGTCGGTCTCCCTGGGCGCGGAGGCGAGCGACCCCGACGGCGACGAGGTGACGTACGCGCTGCGCCTGGGCCGCGACGACACCCACGTGCCCGGCGAGCTGCATCACGACACCGGGACCGGCAGCGTGCGCTTCATGGCGAGGGACGGCTGCGAGCTGGCGAACCTCGTTTCGGCGCCCAACCCGCTCCTCACGGTGGTCACGGTGACGGCGACCGACGCCCATGGCGCGACGGCGGAGCGGTCGCTCACCTTCTCGACGGCGTGGACGTGCGAGGCGCCGGCGCTGACCGCGCTCAGCGTGGCGGGAACCGCCGTGACGCTGACCTTCGACGAGAACCTGGCCGCGACGACGGCGAAGCAGCGCGGCGATCTGCGCTACGCGTTCACCGTCCAGGGCGGTTACCACCTGGGGACGCCGGTCGTGAACCAGTCGCCGGACGTGGCGGTCGACGGCGCCACGGTGACGCTGACGCTGGGCTCGGGCGTGCCGCCGGGCGGGAAGGCCTCGGTGACCTACCACGCGGCCAGGGCGGCGTCGCTCGGGGCGGGCCTGCGCGACACCGACGGCAACGCGGTGGGAAGTTTCGAGCGCACCGCGACGGCGGCCGCGGGGACGGCCCGGCCGCTGCTCGAGGCGGCGCGGGTGGCGGGGACGTCGCTGACGCTGACCTTCGACAGGGCGCTCGACGAGGGCTCGGCGCCGGCGGGAAGCCGGTTCTGGGTGGAGACGCGCTCGGTCGACGGCCGGACCGCGCCGCGCTCGGTCGAGGGCACGGGCACGGCGCGGGTCGACGGGAAGCAGGTCGCGGTCCGGCTGGCCGCGTCGGTGGAGCAGTACGAGCGGGCGTATGTGTGGTATCGCAAGGGCGACGACGCGAACCCGCTGCGGGCGGCCTCCTCGGGGCCCGAGGTGGCGGAGATCTGGGGCTTCCTCGGCGTCGAGGTGGACGACCGGACCGCGCCGCAGTTCGGGTCGGCCGTCCTCGCCGGAACGAAGCTCACGCTGTACTACGGGGAGACGCTGGACCGGCACTCGACGCCGGCGGCCGGCGACTTCGTGGTGACGGCGGCGGGAACCGAGCAGACGGTGAGCGGCGTCAAGGTGCACGCCAGCGCGGTCGCGCTCACGCTCGGCGCCGAAATCGACCTGGGCGTGGCCGTCGAGGTGAGCTACACGGCGGACGAGGAGCCCATCCGGGATCTCGTGGGCAACGACGCGGCGAACCTGTCGCGCGAAGAGGCGATCAACAAAGGACCGGACGCACCGGGTACGCTGGGGCTGCTGGGGACGGAACCGGCGGTGGCGCAGCACGGGGTGCTGACGCTCACCTGGAACCAGCCGCTCGATCCTGCTCACGTGCCCGGTACGGACGCGTTCACGCTGTCGCAGTCCGAGGCGCGCGAGGTGACGAGCGTCACGGTGCGGGGCGCCACGGTGGTGCTGGGGCTGAGCCGGTGGGTGACGTCCTGCAGCAAGCCGTTCACGGTGGCCTACGCCAAGTCGAATGCGGGCACGGGCAACGAATTGCGCGACATCTGGGGCCGGGAGCCGGACGGGTTTGCGGCGCAGGCCGTGACCATCAAGGACCTGGAGCTTCCGTGGTGCCCGATCGTCCGGGGGGCGGTCCGGGGGGTGGATGGAGAGGCCGCCCTGGCCCTGCGGTTCGACCGGCGGCTGCGGCGCAGCCCCGCGCCGAGCCGGGAGGCGTTCACGGTGCGCTCGCACGGCGGCGGCGATGCGCCCCAAGGGCCGGTGCAGGTCGACGAGGTCGGGTTCCCGGCGGACCCGGCCGGGCTGCGGCTGCGGCTTGCGCGGGCACTGGCCGCCGGCGAGCGGCTGACGGTGAGCTACCGGCGGCCGCCCACAGGCGCCGCGCTGCGGGATGCGGACGGCAACGCCGCGGCGCCGTTTTCCACGGAGGCGGTGGTCGGCGCCGGGGGGCCCCCGGCGGTGACGGCGGTGGCGATGGCGTCGACCCCGGCGGGCGGCGACACCTACGCGCTCGGCGAGACGATCCAGGTGGCGGTCACGTTCGACGCGGCGGTGACCGTGGCCACGGCCGGCGGGACGCCGGCACTGACCATCGACATGGATCCGGCCGACTGGGGCGAGAAGCAGGCCGCGTACGCGAGCGGGACGGGGACCGAAACGCTGGTCTTCGCCCATGAAGTGGTCGAGCCGAACTATTCCACCGAGGGCGTGGCGGTGCTGGCGGACACGCTGGCGCCGAACGGCGGCACGATCCGCTCGGCGGGCGGCGCCGACGCGGTGCTGGCGCACGACGGGCGGGCGCACGACCCGGAGCACAAGGTGGACTGGCAGCGCGCGCCGGCGCCGCCGAGCGCCCCCGCGTTCGACGACGGCGACGACGCGGCGCTCGCCATCGACGAGAACCACGAGGACGGGGCCGAGGTCGGCACCGTCGCGGCGACGGACGCGGACGGCGATGCGCCGACGTATTCGCTGTCCGGCGACGACGCCGAGCACTTCGCGATCGGCGCGGACGGGGCGATCTCGGTGGCGAGCGGCACGACCCTGGACCACGAAGAGAAGGCGAGCTACGCGTTCACCGCGGCGGTGACCGACGGCGAGGACGCCGACGGCGCGGCGGAGGAAACGGCGACGGCCGACGACACGATCGCGGTGACGGTGAGCGTGGCGAACGTGGAGGAGCCGCCCGGGGCGCCGACGGATCTGGCCCTCGAGGCGGCCTCGACGCTGGCGCTCACGGCGAGCTGGACGGCGCCGGCGGACACCGGGGCGCTGGACATCGCCGGCTACGAGCTGCGCTGGTACGCCGGGGCGGCGGATCCGGCGGACGCGTCGGACTGGACGGAAACCGGCGACGTCGGCACGGAGACCGCGGCGACGATCGCGGGCCTGGGTGCCGACACCGCCTACCGGGTGCAGGTCCGCGCGCGCGGCGACGGCGCGGGTCCCTGGTCGGCGAGCGCGCCCGGGCGCACGGCCGCGCCGCCGGCGGCGACGGGGGTGGCGATGGCGTCGGCCCCGGCGGGCGGCGAGACGTATGCGCTCGGCGAGACGATCAAGGTGGCGGTCACGTTCGACGCGGCGGTGACGGTGGACACGGAGGGCGGGACGCCGGCGCTCACGATTGACATGGATCCCGCCGAGTGGGGCGAGAAGCAGGCCGCGTACGCGAGCGGGACGGGGACGGAAACGCTGGTCTTCGCCCACGAAGTGGTCGAGCCGAACTACTCCACGCAGGGCGTCGCGGTGCTGGCCGACACGCTGGTGCTGAACGGCGGCACGATCCGCGCGAGCACCACCGGCGCCGACGCGGACCTGGGGCACGACGGGCGCGACCACGACCCGGCGCACAAGGTGGACTGGCAGCGCGCGCCGGCGACGCCGAGCGCCCCCGCGTTCGACGACGGCGACGCGGCGGCCCTGTCGATCGAGGAGAACCATGCGGATGCGGCCGTGGTCGGCACGGTGGCGGCGACGGACGCGGACGGCGACGCGCCGAGTTACTCGTTGTCCGGCGACGACGCGGAGCACTTTGCGATCGGCGCGGACGGGGCGATCTCGGTGGCGAGCGGCACGACGCTCGACCGCGAGACGAAGGCGAGCTACGCGTTCACCGCCGAGGTCACCGACGGCGAGGACGGCGACGGCAACGCCGAGGCGACGCCGACCGCCGACGACACGATCGCCGTGACCGTGGCGGTGACGAACGTCGAGGAGCCGCCCGGCGCCCCGACGAGGGTGACCGCGAGCGCGGCGTCCGCGACGGAACTGTCGGTGGGCTGGACGGCGCCGGCGGACACGGGCGCGCTGGGCATCGCTGGCTACGAGCTGCGCTGGTACGTGGGGTCGGCGGACCCGGCCGACGACTCGGACTGGACGGAGACGGGCGACGTCGGCACGGAGACGAGCGCGACGATCGCTGACCTCGCGGCCGACACGGCCTACCGGGTGCAGGCGCGGGCGCGCGGCGACGGGACGGGGCCGTGGTCGGCGAGCGGTTCCGGCCGCACGGCGCTGCCGGCGACCGCGCCGGCGTTTGACGACGGCGACGGCGCGGAGTTCTCGCTGGCGGAGAACCACGCCGACGGCGCGGCGGTCGGGACGGTGGCGGCCACCGACGCCGACGGCGACGTGCCGGCCTACTCCCTGTCGGGCGACGACGCCGCGGACTTCGCGATCGGGGCGGGCGGCGCGATCACGGTCAGGAGCGGCACGACGCTCGACTTCGAGGCGCAGGCGCGCTACGCGTTCACGGCCGAGGTCACGGACGGCGAGGACGCCGACGGCAACGCCGAGGCGACGCCGACCGCCGACGACACGATCGCCGTGACCGTCTCGGTGACGAACGTGGAGGAGCCGCCCGGCGCCCCGACGGGGGTGAGCGCGAGCGCGGTCTCGGCGACGGAACTGTCGGTGAGCTGGACGGCGCCCGCGGACAGCGGGGGGTTGGCGGTCGCGGGCTACGCGTTGCGCTGGTTCGCGGGCGACGCGGACCCGGCGGACGCGTCCGGCTGGACGGAGACGGGCGACGTCGGCGCGGCGACGAGCGCGACGCTCGAGGATCTCGCCGCGGACACGGCCTACCGGGTGCAGGTCCGCGCGCGCGGGGACGGGACGGGGCCGTGGTCGGCCAGCGGCGCGGGCCGCACGGAGCCGCCGCCGGACACGACGCCGCCGGCGCCGGAAAGCGCGACCGTGAACGCGAACACGGCGACGTTGACGTTCGACGAGGACGTGGTCGAGGTGCTGGAGCCGGGCCGGCTGCGGAATCTGGTGATGGTCACGCGCGGCGGCCCGGACGGCGCGAATCAGCACCCGCAGCGGGCGACGGTGTCGGGGCGGACGGTGACGATGGAGCTCGGCGTGCCGGCCAGGCGGGGACGGACGTACACGGTCAAGTACTTCGGCAGCGCGCTCGCGGACGCGGCGGGCAACGCCGTGGAGCCGTTCAGCGGCCTGGCGGCGGAGAACCTGACGCTGCCGACGCTGTGGAGCGAGAACGCGCGGGCCAGGGAGGCGCCGGGCGCGACGCTCGACTTCGAAGTGCGCATGGACGCCGCGGCGGACGGGACGGTGACAGTGGACTACGCCACGGCCGACGGCACGGCGATCGCCGGGGAAGACTACAAGGCGGCCAGCGGCACAGTGACGTTCGCGGCCGGGGAGACGTCGCGGACGGTGTCGGTCGAAGTGCTCGACGACGCCGTGGACGAGGGCGAGGAGGCGATGCTGCTGCGCTTCTCCAACGCGTCCGGGGCGACGCTGGTGGGCACGGCGGCGCGCAACGGGGCGACCGGCGTGATCGAGAACGCCGACCCGCTGCCGAAGGCGTGGCTCGCCCGCTTCGGGCGCGCGGCGGCGGACCAGGCCATGCAGGCGGTGTCCGGGCGGTTGACGGACGCCGCGGAGCCGATGGGCGCGCTGCGCCTCGGCGGGCTGGAGCAGTACCGCCCGCTCGGCGCGGCGGAGGCGGCCGCCGCGGCGGCGCGCTACGACGCCCTCCTGGACGGGCAACGGCACGGTGCCGGTCCGTTCGGTGGCCCCGGACACGGCGGCGGATTCGCGACTGCGGACGCCGGGTTCGGCCCGAGCGGCGGGTTTGGCCAGGGCGCGCCGTTTGGCGGCTTCGGGGCGCCGGGCGCCGGGTTCGGGCAGGACGCCTCCTTCGGCGCATCGCCGGGCGGTGGGTTCGGGGCTTCTGGCGCGACGTTCGGGGCGATGCCGGGCCACGCGCCGGGTCTGCCCGGGGGCGGCGCCGGCTTCGGCGCGGCGGCGACGTACGGCGGCTATGGCGCGCCGGGCGCGACGCACGCCGGCGCGGGGCCGACGTTCGACCTCGGCATGCTGCTCGCCGGGTCGTCGTTCCTGTGGGGGTCCGGGGACGAGGACGCGGCGGGTCCGCGCCTGACGGCCTGGGGCCGGGGCGCCGCGACGCGCTTCGACGGGCTCGACGACGGCGTGACGCTGTCCGGCGAGGTGTTCGGCGGCACGGTGGGCGCGGACGTCGAGCGCGGCCGCTGGCTGGCCGGCATCGCGCTTTCGCACGCCGACGGCCGCGGCGACTACAGCGACGCGGAGAGCGGCGCGGCCGGGGGGATCACGAGCACGCTGACCAGCCTGCACCCGTACCTGCGGGCGTCGCTCAACGAGCGCCTGGACGCCTGGGGCATGCTCGGCTACGGCCGCGGCGGCCTGCGCCTGGGACTCGGCGAACACCTCGGCACCATCGACACCGAGCTCGAGTCGCGCATGGGCGGGCTGGGGCTGGCCGGCGAGGTGTGGTCGTCCGAGCGGTTCCGGCTGGCGGCGAAGTCGGACGCCATGTGGTCGAGTACCCGCTCGGCGGCGACCGAGGGCATGGTGGCCGCGAGCGGCGACGCCGGCCGCGCGCGGATCGCGATGGAGGGCAACGCCCAGTTCGCGCTCGGGGCGCACCAGCTGACGCCGCTGCTGGAGGTCGGCTTGCGCTACGACTTCGGCGACGCCGAGACCGGCTACGGCGTGGAACTCGGCCTCGGCCTCGGCTACGCCCACGCTTCGGGCCTGTCGCTGGACACCCGCGGGCGCGTGCTGCTCGCGCACGAGGACGACGGCTACCGCGAATGGGGCGCTTCGGCGTCGCTGCGCTACGAGCCGCGCCCGGACGGCCGCGGGCTGCGCCTGGGCCTCGAATCCTCGCTCGGCGCGGCGTGGAGCGGCGTGGAGCGGATGTGGTCGATGCGCGACGCCTCGGAGCTCGCGCCCGGCATGGCGGCGCCGCCCGAGTCGCGCCTGACGGCGACCCTGGGCTACGGGTTCCGGGCGCCGCTGTGGCGCGGCCTCGCGACGCCGTTCCTGGAGCTGGACGCCGCCGCGTCCGGCCGGCAGCGCGCGGGCGTGCTGCTGCAGCGCGGCGCGTGGGGTCCGAGGCTGGAGTTCTCCGTCGAGCGGGCGCCGGCGTCCGGCGGCGGCTACGGCGGCCCGACGTTCGGCGGCGCGCCGTCGGCGTCCCCGGTCCCGGCGGACGCCGGGGCGGCGGCGTTCGAGGCGTCGGCCCCGGTCCCGGCCCTGCGGGAGCACCGGTACCTGCTGCGGTTCAGCATGCCGCTGGGAGTGCGCGCGGCGACGGCGCGCCCTGCCGACATGCTGGCGCCGGAGGCGGGAGGACCTGGGGACGCGGACGCCGCCGTCGCGGAGCGGTGAGCGCGGTTCCGCGTCGCCGGCGGAGGCTTGGCGCCCGGCGCGGGGCTTGAGCGGTGTTCGGGGGCGAGACCTTCATCGAGCGTGTGGCCGACGACGCCCTCGCGCCGGTCCTGGCGGCGGGCGACTTCGCCTGGATTGATCCGGACGAGCCCGCCGTCGACGGGCGGTTCGTGGCCGTCTGGGAGAACGGTCCCGGCAGCGAGACGCTGGTGCGGATGCTCGTCGTGGCGGACGGGCGCCGCGTGCTGCGGGGGCTGAATCCGGGCTGGGCGGAGATCGCGGTGCACGGCGACAACGAGACGATGATCCGCGGCACGGTGGTGTTCGTGGGAGGGGGCGTGTAGCCGGCACGGCGGCGCACGGCCCGGTCCCGGCGCACCCGGTGCGGACGTTGGCACGGGGCCGGCGACGGACTCCGGCACCGGACCCCGGCAACGACGCTGCCCGCGTGCTCGGCATCGCCTGCGCGAGCGCGGCCGAGCGTCGCGCGCCCCGTGCGTTCCCCGCTCCGCACCATCGTCGGGACCCATGCCTACGCGGATTGCGGAGATCGCCCGTTGACGCCGGCCATGCGGCGGTGGCGTCATGGGCGGGCCGGCGAACGGTCGGCGCATGAACGGGAGGAGGATGCGAATGATGGAGAGGATGCCGACCACCCTGCCGAGTCCGGTGGACCGCGGGGAGTTCCGGTTCGTGGCGGTCGATGCGGCCGGGGCGGTGTGGCACTGGATCGACAGGGACATGGTGTGGGCGCGCCAGCGGGCGGAACCGGAACCCGCGGCCCGGAATCCCGAGGGCGGCGAGGTGGTGCATTGACGGCTGCGCCTGGGCGTCGGGGCGCGCCCTGCGGTAGGGATGGAAGCCCGTAGGGCCGAGGCTCGGCTTGCCGAGGCCCGGTGCGCGGCACGACAGCCCGGCCCCGCAGGGGAGCGCCCACCAAGGGCCCAGGACCTGGAGAACGGGGAGACCGCATGAAACGGGAACACTACGAACACGGCTTCGCGCCGGCCGACTGGGACGCCGCGAAGGCGGAGGCGCGGCAGGCCATGGTCGCGGCGGCGGGGCGCAGGGGACTGATCGCCTACTCCGAACTCGCGGCCGCCATACGCACCATCGACCTGGAGCCGCAAAGCACCCATCTCGCGCACATGCTCGGCGAGATCTCGTCCGCGGAGGACGCGGCGGGACGCGGCATGCTGACCGTCGTGGTCGTGCACAAGTCGGGCGACGGGATGCCCGGGGCGGGATTCTTCGAGCTGGCCCGCTCGCTGGGACGCGACACGCGCGACAAGGTGGCGTTCTGGGCGGGCGAACTGAAGAAGGTCCACGCCACCTGGTCGAGCGCGGCGCAAGGGTAGCGGCAGGGGGCGGGTGGAACGGGCGCAGGGAACGATTCCGCGCGCGCGGCGTATACTGTATGGATAGCCATGCACCGCGCCGCGTCGGGCTCGAAGCGGACCGACCGAGGGGGCGCGGGAACGGCGGCGGCAGGGCAACGGCTTCGAGGAGGAATCGGCCATGACACAGGACGCGATCGACGATCTGGGGCGCATCGAAGGCTACCCGCCCGCGCCCGTCAAGCGCGCGGCGTACAGCGACCGCACCGCCTGGCTGATGGCGGTGCTCGCGGAACTCGCCTACACGCCGTTCGACCAGGACGACGACAGCTCGATCCTGGCGCTCGCGCGCGAGCTCGCCGAACTCGCGGACCGCGACCGGATCGCGGAGCGGCTGAAGGAGCTGGCGGCGGTCCTGGGGTCGGGCCGGGGCGGGCCGACGGCGGGCAGGGACAACGCGCCGCTGCGCCAGGCGCTCGCCGCCGGCGGGTTCGCGCTGAAGGGCGTGCTGTTCGACGGCGGGACCGACACGCAGGGCTACGTGGCCGTGCGCCGCCCCGGCGACGGGCCGGGGATGGCCGTGCTGGCGTTCCGCGGCACGCAGCAGGTGCAGGACTGGATGACGAACCTGGACGCCGTGACGACCCCGGTGTCGAGCTCGGCGGGCGACACGCTCGGCCACGTGCACAAGGGTTTCAACGGCGCGTTCCTCTCGGTGCGGCGGCGCATCGAGGAGCTGCTCGCGGGCGACGAGGACCTGCCGCTGTTCATCACCGGGCACTCGCTGGGCGGCGCGCTGGCGACGCTCGCGACCTGGTACCTGCCGGGCCACAGCCTGGCCGCCTGCTACACGTTCGGCGCGCCGCGGGTCGGCGACAGCGGCCTGATCGACCGTTTCCGCACGCCGATCTACCGCATCGTGAACGGCGTCGACCCGGTGCCGTTCGTGCCGCCGTCGGGTCGAGCCGTCTCGTTCGCGAAGCACGCGCTGCGCCTGGTCGGCACGCTGATCGGCCCGGTCGAGCGGGCGGCCGACCGGCTCGTCAAGTACCAGGGCTACCGGCACTACGGATTCATGCGCTACCTGAACATCTGCGCCGCCGGGCCGGACGGCGACTTCCCGCGCCTGCGCGTCGAGTTCGCGGTCTCGCCGTCGGTGCGCATGGGGCGCGCGATCGCCCGGCGGCTGCGCGGGGAGTTCACCCGCGGGCCGCGCGTCGACCGGTACCACAACATGGACCTCTACCGCGCGAAGCTCCGGGCGTTCGCCAGGAAGCGGCAGCAGCGCCTGTAGCGGAACGACGAGGACGGGGTGTGGGCGCGCGAGCGGGCAGGAACGTTGTCGACGGTGGTCGACGTCAAGAGCGCGGACGCGGCACGGAGCGAGCGGGAAGCGCGGGTCGGCCGCCGGTCGCGCCCGCGATAGGGATGGAAGCCCGGCAGGGCCGAGACTCGCCTGCGAGGCTCGGTGCGAAGCACGACAGCCCGGGCCCGAAGGGCATCGCCCATCCCCCGGGAGCGCAAGTGGCAGGACAGGGGATCACGACAGAGAAGGAAGGACATGCACCGGGACGACTCGATGACGGCTGTCTAGAGAAAGCCGGGCGGTCGCGAGGCGTACTGGATCGGGAACTGGAGAAGGTGTACGGGGCCCTGGTCGCCCGAACGGGGAACGGATGACCTCCCGCCGCGCCGGTACGGATGGAATGGCGGGAGCGGCGACGTGAATGCCGACGCATTGGCGATCTGCTGCGCGGACATCGGCTCCATCAGGAACGACAACTTCGGCTGGGCCGTGGTGCACGGCGGCAGGCAGCGTGGCGGGAAGGCGATCGGCGGGCTGGTCGAGGAGGTGGTCGGCAGCCTGGCGGCGGGCGTCAAGGTCGCGCTTGGATTCGAGTGTCCCCTGTGAGTCCCGGTGCCGGACGACCCCTCGGGGCTGACCACCGGGCGGGCGGTGGACGGCAACAAGGCGTGGTCGGCCGGGGCGGGGGCAGGTGTGTTGGCAGCGGGACTGACAGAGAGACCGCCTGGATCCTGCGCGAGATCGGTCGGGGCCTGGAAGATACGGGCGCGTCGCTGCCCCCGGCGTATAGGCGCTGAGGAAGGGCCGCCCGAAGTAGTGCCTCGTCGGGAAACGGACGCGAGGATGTCGCGAATGCGCGCCTTGACCGAGTGGTCTTGCCAAATGGACATTGAAACTCCGTCAGGGAAGGGCGGCCGGTGTCGGAATGCCGAGGCGGCGGACGGGCTAGATGACGGTGTGCGTCGCTCGCGTTGGGCGGGGTGGATGGTGGTCCGGAAAGGGAGGGCGTTTCGCGCGCCGGGGACTGGGCTGGTTCGACTATGGATCCGTCGGTTGGCCTTTTATACTCGTGGGCGTGCATTCTTGTATCTCCTTGGCCCGGCTGGGTGTTGTCGGTTGAGGGGCTTCGGGATTTGCGGTGAGGTTGGGCTGACCGGGCCTAGGGGAGCACTCGGTCAGCGCCGGAAGCGCGGGGTCCAGCGTTCCTCGAGATCGGCGTCTTCGTCCTCGTCCTCTTCCTGGAACGTCTCGTCAAGGAGCGACTCGACGGTCAACAGCGTGAGCGTCTTGCCGTAGCTCCTGAGGTGTAGGACCTCTTCGGTGGCGGGCAGCGAACGGTTGCCGCCGAGCCAGTCGAGGACATCGCATGCCGCTTCGGTCAGGCGGGAGTTGTGGCGAGGGGTCGAGCCGTTGGCAAAGGCGTGGGTGGCGGTTGCACGTGGCACCCGCGAACCCTTGCGCGGCGGCGTGAGCTGCGGGAGCGTGCGCATCGTGTCGGACAGGAAACAGTAGTCGACGACGCCAGCGGTCGACATGATGACGGCGACGGCATCGTCGGCGAGTCCGGCGTAACGGATCGCGGTGGAGGTCAACGATGTCTGGCAGGTGGCCGCCATTGCTTCGACGGCAGCGAGCCCGGGTTCATGTTTGGCGAGGAGCTTCCGGCACGGATCGGCAGGCATCAGCAGTCCGGCGCTGAAATGGTCGGCTTCGCGTTCGTAGATGTCGGGCGACTCGAAACCCGCGCGCGAGCGGTGGCTGTCGGTACCTTGGGGCAGGACGTGGTCGATGTGGCCGTCGAGAAAGAAGTGGCCGAGTTCGTGGCCGATGCTGAACCGCTGGAAGCCCTTGTTGGGCAGGTGGGTCGCGTAGAGGATGCCGAAGGAGTCGCCGTGGCGCAGGAGCATGCCGGACACACCGGGCGCGGTGTCGGGTTTCGCTCGGACGACGATGCCGGCCCCGCGGGCTATGGCGACGGGGTCGACGGGGAGCGCGTCGATGCCGCGGTCGCGGAGGACGACCTGGGCGCGCTGGCTCGCCATGAGCAGGCGGAAGGTGCGGTTCATGGTTCGGAATCGCCTTTGTCGGTGCGGCGCCTGGTGGCCAGCATCTCGAGGAACTCGGCTGCGAGGTCGCGGTCAGCTCCGGTGAGCTTACTGGCGTGCCGGTAGAGCGGATCGTCCGACTGCGAGATGGATGGGTCGTCGGACCGCCCGAGCAGGTAGTCCGTCGAGACGTCCAGCGCGCCCGCGAGCCGACGCAGCGTATCGAAGGACGGCTTGCGGGAGCCGGCCTCGAAGTGGGCGATGGAAGTTGGTGGTAGCCCTGCACGCGAGGCGAGTTCGGCTTGAGTCAACTCCCGCATCAGGCGAGCCGCCTTGAGGCGTTCGGCGAACACCTCGGAAGGTTTGGCGTCAGGAGGCATGTCGAAAAAGGAATGGGTCTGTTGACGAACTAGGCATGATTGTGCATATTGGGGCCGAGAGCATGGCGAACTCGACAAGAGTACCAGCTTTCGAGGCCGGCACAAGGAGGGTTCTCCCGGTGTCGAAGCGGGATTGGACAGACCACGACAAGGAGAAATCACAGTGGCCAATGGGTATTTCAAGCTGTTGAAGTCGACAGCGAAACAACCGTTCCGGTTCAACCTCCACGCCGCGAACCACGAGGTGATCTTGAGGTCCGAGAGCTACGCCGCCAAGGCGGGAGCCCTGAACGGGATCGAGTCAGTGCGCGAGAACGCGGCGATTGACTCGCGCTACGTGCGCAAGCAGTCGACCGACGGGCAGCACTACTTCAACCTGACGGCGCGGAACGGGCAAGTGATCGGCACGTCGGAGCGCTACACGACGGAGCGAAGCCGGGACAACGGTATCGAGGCGGTGAAGCGCAATGCGCCCACGGCGGATCTGAAGGACGAGACGTAGGGCGTCAGGGGGGACCGGTCGGTGGCAGAGGCAAGCGCAGGAGGTTCGGAAGGCCGGGGGACCGCTGGCGGCGACTCGGCCGGGTCCCTTGGGCGGCGGTATCGATCGATGTTGGACCGCATACTGGGACGGGACGGAATCTCGGTCAGCGAACGGACGGCGTTGCGCCGGAGTCGGGTTCGCGTCTACGTCACGTTGCTGGCCGGTTTCTACCTGTTCCTTGGGATCCCGGCGTTCGCGTTCACGCTGTTGTTCTATGAGGAGATCGGCGTCAAGGCGGCCGGCCTGGACGACGCCAAGGATCTCTTCCTGGCGACGATGCCGATAGCGAGCGGGATCATCGCGCACTGGTTCGGGGCGCGGTCCGGAGAGAAGCTGCAGGAAGGGCAGTAGACGGAGACGAACTGGTAGTGGGTTTGAACGTGTCGGGACGCCGAGGGCGGTACGCGGCGAGGTAAGCGTCGCGAGGGAGGAAGGCATGCGGAGATACATCATTACGTACGACCTGCACGCGCCGGGTCAGAGCTACGAAGCCCTGGCGGAGCGGATCAAGTCGTATCCGCGGTGGGCGAAGCTGATGCAGTCCACATGGTCTGTCGTCACGTCGCAGACGTCCGAGCAAGTCCGTGACCATCTGAAGCCGGCGCTCGACAGCAACGACAAGCTGCTGGTCGGGGTTCTGGGCACGTCGGCTTGGTACGGGCTGACTTCGAAGTTGACGGATTGGCTGAAAGCGAACGCTGGGAGCGCGTAGCGGTCGCGCGTTAAGGAGGATCGATGGACGTAATCAGGCTATTGGTCGCGGTGGGTGTCACCGGGGCCGTGGTGCTTGCGGCGGAGGCGCACCCGGGTCCCGAGCAGCACCCCACGGTGCAGGAACTCGAAGAAACGGCAGCGGATCTGAGGAGGGCAATCGGCGACGTGGAACGGCGGCTGCGTGAGCGGATCGACGGTGCGGAGGCGGTGGCCGGGGAGCCGGATGGGCAAGCCATTGCGGAGGTGGTCAATCGAGCGGTGGACGAAGCGGCGGCAGACTTGGGGCGCTCGACGGGCGCACTGAATGACCGGGTCGACACGATTGTGGCGCTCGGGGCCGCGCTACTGGCGGGTCTCGGTGGCGTGTCCGCGTTTCTCGGATTGCGCCTGAGAGCGGTGAGAAGAGCCCTTTCGAGACTGGGGGAAGGCGCCCGCCGGGCCAAAGAAGCAGGTGGTGCGGAGCGGAGCGAGACCGGTCCACAGGGCGAGGAGAACGAGGAGGCTGGCGGCCTCAGGCCGCGAGACGACGAAAGACCCGTGACCACATCGGAGGATCCAGAAGTGACCAAGTCGTACCGCGATTTGAAGATAGAAGCCTCGCTTGGGAGATTGGGCGAGGACGTGAGCTTCGTAGCCAGGGAGCAAGATGGCGGCGGCTACATCATCCGCATCAGATCGACCAACCACAAGAAGCTGCTTGTGAGCGAGAACAGGGAGCCATATACGCTGGAGGAAGCCGAAGGCTTCTTGGCGGACATCCACGATGCGGTTCTAGCGGGGAAGGTCCGGCGCGTCATCAAGCCGCCGGAGGACGCAGAAGACGATCAGGACTAGCGCCCTGGCGGCGCGCGCGCAGACCCGCGACAGCCTGTTGGCGAGCGCGCGGGTGGGACTGGCGTAGGGCGCTCGCCGCCGCGTACGGTGGCCCCTGCCCGAGCAGATCTCGGACTACCGTTCGGCCTGCGAGCCGCCTGAGTAGCTCGGAAAGCGCGTCCCGGCGACACTCGACGAGCGACCTAATGGCGCTGGTTGGCAAAGGTGCGTGGAGAGCCCAGGCGGGCGCGTGGCGATCTTGGACAGTTGCTTTGGCGACGAGATCCGAGACTGGATTGGCAAACCGAGACGAGTTCGCCATCAGCATGAGCCGGGACGATGTCCGGCTGACCGGCGGCGCGCCCCGTGCGGTGATCGCACCGGTTTGCGGGAGGAGGAGAAGATGACGGGGCCGAGGATGCCGACCACGCTGCCGAGCCCGGTGGACCGCGCGGAGTTCCGCTTCGTCGCGGTGGACGCCACGGGGGCGGTGTGGCGATGGATCGACGAGGACATGGTGTGGGTGCGCGAGCCGGAACGGTCGCCCGTGGACGACGCCGATCGTCCGGTGACGCTGCACTGAGCGACCGGCAGGCGGCCCGCGTTCGCCAGGCGCACCCGCGATAGGGATCGAAGCCCGCCAGGGCCGAGACCCGGCCTGCCGGGGCTCGGTGCCGTGCACGAGAGCCCGGCCCGAAGGGATCGCCCCAAATCCCCGGAAGCGTGCGTGGAAAGGCACACCTCGAGCCGCAGGGCGACCACCTGGCCGACCTGCTCGGCGAGATCTCGACGGCCGAGCACGCGGCCCGCCGAGGAAAACCTGAAAGGTGGAGAGAAGGCGACGAGCGCGGAGTGCAGACGCCGCTGGCGTAGGACGGCAGGTCGGCGGGGCGTGTGTGCCGAAGGCTAGCGGCAAGTACCAGCGGGAATCGCGCCGGATCTACGGTTGTTGGGCAATGGGTAGGCTGATGAGGGCGCGGACCGGGCGATGGTCGGAGCCGCCTTTTGACTCCATGTCGCAGTACGCGTCGTCGTCCTGGAAAAGGATCTGCGCAGTGGCGGACCAGGCGGTAGCGGCGCCGGCCAGGAAGACGAAGTCCAGGATGCTGGTGTAGCGGGGGTTGCAGCCTGTGCCGGTGGGCGGGCAGGTGCCGTGGTCGAGGCACGCCGGCCTGATCCAGCGGAAGTGGTCGCCCTCGAGAAAGAGCTGGTAGGCACGGTTGCCTGTCTCTGTGTCGGGCTCGACGTCGAAGTTGAAGTCGCCGAGGAGCAGGACCGCGGGTGGTGCTTCAACGTCGGTAAGGTCTGCCGTCCACTGGTTGAGCCATCTCGCCTGGGCCTGCCGGGTCTGGGCGTTGCCGCGTTGTAGGTGGGTGGCGACGACAAGTACTTCGTGGCCGGCGGCTGTGATGCGGAACCGTGCGAGCAGCGGATGGCGCGAGCCGCCGGCAGCGGACAGCTCGACCGGCTCCGCGATGGGTGCGAGCACGCTCGGGTCGTAGACGATCGCGAGGCGGTCGGAGCCGCCGGTGGATCCTTGGATGATCGCGTATTCCTGGCCGACGGCTGCTCGGTACGTCTCGAAATCGCGGGCGTTGACTTCGGAGAGGGCCCAGAGATGGGAGGTGGGGATGCGCGCGATGTCTTCGGCAACCTGTTCGGCGGTCGTGTCTGCATCGGACTCGACGTTGTACGAAACGACGGCAAGTTCGAACGCGGAAACTGAGGCGGTGACGGCTGTACACAGGCAGGCGGCGAAAGAACGCATGGCGCGCGCACGGGAGGCGAGGCCAGCTATGGCGGTAAACAGGAATGCGGTGGCGGGAAGCATGGATCGTACCTACTAGAGTGTTGTGGACAGTGTGGCCCGGCAAACCGGGTGAGCCAAGGCGGATCGGACTTGCGGGGTTGCGCCAGGGTTGGCGGGACGCTGCTTGGCGTGGCGGGCCTAGAGGTCTGGGAGGTAGTAGCTGAGGAGGAATCGCGTGAGCATTTCGCCGCGGAGCGCTAGGCGGTCGATGTCCGGGTCGGGCATTGGCGCGAAGTTTGTCGGATAGTTGCGAACCGCATCGCGCGGCGGGAGGCCGGCAGGGAACCAGGGGAGGGCGCGGTCCTGCTGTCCGAGGTAGGCGAGTAAGAAGCCGGAGACGGCGCCGGACTCCCCGAGCCAGTGAAGTCGTTTGCGGGCGGCGTCCTGCAGCTTGCGGAACACGGTAAGAAAGGACCGGTACAGGCGGGCGGACATTCTTGCGGGGTAGTGTCCGTCGTCGAAGAGGCCGGTTCCGGCGTCGCAGCATACGATGTACTCGGTTTTGAACACGTTGGAGCTGAACGAGGAACTCCTGTCGGGTTCCATAGGACCGGTCCCGAGGTTCTCGTAGACGCCGCCGTCGGTGAGCAGTACGCGCTCTCGACGCGCGGTCCCGTCATCGTCGGTGAACCGGTAGCGGCGATCGAGGGCCGGGAGGAGGAGGGGATACGCGGCGGACGCTGCTACGGCGTCGGCGACGTACGCGTCGTCCTGCGGGACGTTGCCAAAGCGCCAGCAGCCGCTCTGGCGGCTACCGAAACGGAACGCCGACCCGGTGCGGAGCTCAGTCGCGTTGATGACAGTCGCGAGGCGATCGCGTGCGACGTCGCGGACTAGGGCGTCCCCGAACAGATCGCGTGCGAGTACGTTCCGGAACGCCTCGGTTCGAGAGAACGGGCGCTCTGGCGGCTCGTGGTCTGGGGGTGGGCCGAGACGGAGAGCGGTGCGCAGGATCCAAGTGACCAGTCGCGCCAGGGCGATGGAGCCTGCGGCGAGGTGGCCCGGAAGGGCTTTGAGGACATTGGCGAGTAGGAAGGTCTCGCGGCGAATGTCGCGGTGCAAGCCGCGGCGAAGCAGGTCCACCACGCGGCGGTCGAAAGTGGGAAAGGGATCGCGGGCGTAGGCGTACATTGCGGCGATGACGGATCCGCCTGACACGCTGGAGATGACTTCTATGCGGTCGAGGAGCCGGAGATCGTGCAGGGCGCGGAGGCAGCCCAGATGAAAAGCGATGGCGCGCGAGCCGCCGCCGGAGAGGGCTAGTCCGACGTTCCGGTTCGGCTTGGGCCGACTGCGGATAGGGGTCGTTGCGGCGGCGGTCGCGGCGAACTGGAGCCAGGTCTGGTCGAGGGATTGTGTGCGGAAGGCGTAGGCGCCGATCTGACCTGTGTCGGGTTGCCCCGACAGGATGAGGAGCAGGCACGTCCGCCGCGTGGCGGTGGGGTCCGCGAGCAGTTGGGCGGCGGCAGTGAAGTCTACGTCGCTGAGTTCGGGCGCCGACGACGGATGGGTGTGCCAGCTGCCGACGCAGTCCACGGAGCCGCGGAAGCGGCAGTGCCTCCCGCGGGCAGCCTCGGCGGTTCCCTCGACACCGCATGTGAAGCGGTCCGCGGTTGCGACGCTGTCCGGAGGCGGGCCGTCAATCTCGGTAACCCACAGGGTGGCTGCGGCTTCGTTGAGTTCGCCGAAGACGAGGCCGCCCGTTTCGATGTCCGGCCCCGCAATGCGGGAGGAGCGTCGTGCCCACGCCTGCATTTCTCGCAGGGCGTGTGCGCAAACCCTAATGGAGTAGCCGCGGCCGCGGTCCACAAGGACGTGGTCGGCGGGCCAGGAAAAGCTGCGGAGGGGGCCGGTGCCTTGGCAAAGCCAGGCCATACCCGGGTGGGTGTCGGCGGGGTTGGTCAGGGCTTGGGCTGTGGCGTTGAGCATGCGGGCGGAGAGGGCGGCGATGTCGGCGTCGGAGCCGACAAAGGTTGGCTCGGAGCAGCCGGGTTCGGGCTGGAAAGTCGGGAGATCGTGTGCCTGCGGCCAGAACGCGTCTAGGAACGGGGCAACATCGTCGCTGCGGCAGGCTTCGAGCTTGAGCCGGCGGACGAGATCGAGTGTGGCTCCGCTATGGCTGGCGGTGGAGAGGGTGGCCAGCGCGGCGGCGGCGTTGGCGTCGATGGCGATCGAGGCGATCGGAGGTCGCGAACCAAACGAGACGAGCGCCGCCTCGAGTGCCGTGCGCAGGGCGTCGGAGGCCGTGCAATCGATGACCAGATCGACATCGGGAATGGGGTCTGGCCCCTGGGTGCACTGGATCAGGTCGCTGGACGACGCGGTGGCGACCAGGTCGGGCGCGATGCGCTTGAGCCGATCCGCGAGGGCGTCCACCTTGAGTCGGCCGACATCGGCGTCTTCGAACCCCTGGCGGACGAGAATGCCCGGTGTGACGCGCTTGTTGTCGGCAAGGTGGACTTGGGCAGCGCCGGCCCGGACGACCGATTCGGCGACGCGCGATCCGATGGCCCCGCATCCCCAGATGGCGATGCGTTTACCGAGGAACCACGCCATCGGCGAGGTTTGGTCGCGACGGCGGGTGATTTCTGGCCGCATCTCCTGGACCTGGCACCAGCCCACCTTGGCGGTCACCGACCAGGCGGCGACGGCGTTGATCGCATTGTCGCGTTCGGCGCTGCTACCGGCGCCGGCGGAAACGTCGAGCTGGCGCAGGTGGTCGGCGTCGCCGGCAGAAACCTGCCACACGGCTAGGTGCTGGAGGTGCGGGCCTCCGGGGACGGGGCGACGCATGGGGGTGCCGAGGACGATGAGGAGCGGCGATCCGCGAGGGCTGTGATTGGCGTACTCGGCGAGGGCGAAGATGAACGGAGCGTATTCGACGCCGTGGTTGCCGAACTCGTCGAGCAGCGCGCGGACCGTCTCGGGGTATTCGAATGGTAGAGGTTCGTGAAGAAGGAGGGCGAGGGCTGATTCGTCTGGAAAGGCGCCGCCGACGGGATGCCAGCCGACGATGTCTGTGCGGTGGTGTCGTTGGCGGAGTTCGGCGAAGCCCACCCACGGGGAGCCGGCAACGGCGGGTGCGTCCGCACGGGGGACGACGAGCCGATCGACGGTGGCGTAGGCGACCGGGGGGTGGAGCGGAGCGTCGTCGGGATCGAGGTTGTCGAGCGCCGCGTCGCGAATCCAGGCGTCGAGGCGCGCGACGAGTCCGTACATGCCGTCCTCCGGACGCCATTCCGCGGAGCTGCCGTACAGGCAGAGGTAGCGGCGCCACTGGACGTGGCCAAAGCCCGCGAACCGCGCATGGGGCGTCCAGACGGAGGGGTGGCGGTAGGGAAAGGTGGCGGGTAGCGCGACCAGGAACGTCTCGCGGGCGCGAACGCGGAGTCCGGCCTCGGCGCGTTGGATTCCGTCGAAGCCGATGCTGATGTGAAAGTGGCCGTTGCCGCCGTTGGGCGGCACGGCGCGGTGCAGCTGGACGGTTCCGTCGGAGGCGTCGGCGATGTCGGCCAGCTGCTGCGCTGCGCGGTCGTACGCGTCGGACAACTAACCGCCGCCGTAGGTGTGCGCGCCGCCCGGTGGTTTTTGACGGCCGCGCGCCTTGTCGGCGGCTTCGGTGGCGGTCTTGGCGGTTGCGGCGGTGCCGGCGAGAACGATGCCGGTGTCCTTGACCTCGGCAACGATCGGTTCGTCCTGGTCCATCGTGCACAGGAAGGAGTCGGTGATCATCTCGTACTGCGTCTTGGCTTTCGCATGGGGCGGGTTGTCACCGGACTTGTTGGACGAGGGGACCGGGTTGGAACTCGAGACGATGCGGTTCGGGTCGAGCGAGGCGTTGTCCATGAGGTCCATGATGTCCTGCTTGAGCGTCTCTTCGTCGTCGCCCTCGTCCTGCCAGTACATGGCGGCCTTGGAGCAGTGGTGGGGTGCGAGCAGCACGTTCCAGGCGATGTCGTCAGTGTCGCTCTTGTCGAAGATGCGCTTCAGGATCGGGTAGGAGAGGTCACCGAAGAGCATGGCGCGGAGCACTTTGTCGCCGTCGAGCAGGGTGACCTGCATCGCCAGACTGGTGTCGTTGCGATCGCCGGCGTCGTCGTCCTTGAAGGGGGCGTGGATAAACGCCCGGAAGACGTCGGAGAGATCCTGGCCGTCGACCTCGGAGAGTTCGTTGCCCGGCACGGTGATGAGGTCGTCTGGGAAGTCCTTGAAGTCATCCTCCTCGAGTAGGTCCGAGTAGCCGAAGATGCGCACGCGGTCGCCGGTGCCGGGGTCTCCCTTGGCCTTGACGGTCGCGGCGACGCGGCGTTGGGCCTCTTTCTTGAAGGCCTCGGCGTCGTCGCAGAGATCCTTGTTGTATTCGGCGAAGACGCGGGGGGTGAACCAGAGTTCTCCGATGTCGACTTCGTCGAGCAGCCGGTCGAAACCCCGACAGTGGTCTTGGTCGGGATGCGTCAGGGCGAATGCGGCCAGGTATGGGCGGCCGTTGACCTCGGGGAGGCGGTCGACGAGTTCGTCGATGACTGCCCACGCCGGGTCGTCCTCGTCGTCGGCCTTGGTTTCGAGGTGGTTGAGGTCGACCTGCAGGAAGTTGGCGGCGTCGAGGGCGATGGTCGTGCTGTCGCCGTTGCCGACAGGCCAGAAAGCCAGCCCGCGGGCCGGGAGTTCAAAGGACATGGTTTCTCCTTGAAGCGTCCGTTGCTAGTTGTCGTCCATGGAATACGGGGTTGCATCCGGGCGGGGGGATGCAACGTCTTGGCACCGGTGGATTATACGTGCGGGGCGCGACGCGGCCAAGGAAAAATCGGGTCGTGGGCGCAGGTTCATGGGTTGCGGTAGGTCGTGATGGGGCTGACTTTGAGCGATCTTCAGATGGTACGTGGCGGGGACCGCAGCCGTCTTTACAATAGCTGGATAAATATTCATATGTATGCATTGGGCCGAGGGTGCTGGTCCGGTGGGGGCGTGAGGTGGATCGCGGGGAACGGACGCCAGCGAAAGGATGGAAGCCCGAAGGGCCGAGACTCGGCTTGCCGGCTGGCGATCGATCCGTGGTGAGGAATCGGCCGCCCTGGGCGCGCGGTCGCGCCGACAATGGCGTGAACGCAGGGCGCGGGGAATTCGGCTTTCGGCTGTCTGGTCGCCCGGATGGCGCTGTCACGCGATGTAGGCGGCCCATTCCTCCATGAGCTGGCGGCGGCGCTCGAACAGATCCGTGCGCCGGTAGGCGGCCTCGACCCGGTCGCTGTTGACGTGGGCGAGGGCGATTTCGCAGACCTCGCGCGGTGCGTCGGAGCACTCGGCCGCCCAGTCTCGGAAGCTGGATCGGAACCCGTGGGGCACCGCAGCGACGCCCTGCTCCCGGAGCAGCTTGGACATGGTGGCGTCGCTCAGCATGCGGCCGGTGGGCGAGGGGAAGACCAGGCGGCTCTCGTCCGCGAGCGGTAGCGCTTCGTCGAGGATCTCGCGCGCCCTTTGGGACAGGGGGACGCGATGCTCGAGCTTGGCCTTCATCCGTCCAGCGGGAATCGTCCAGGTGGCGGCGTCCCGGTCGACCTCGGTCCAGAGGGCGCCCCGCACCTCGCCCGAGCGCGAGGCCGTGAGAACGAGGAACTCGAATGCCAGAACGGTGCCGCGGTGCGCGCGGGATGAGCGGATCGTGGCGACGGCGTCGCCCACGTCGGCGTGGGGAAGGGCGCGCTGGTGCTGTCGGCGCACGGTGTTCTTCGGCAGCGCGGCGGAGATGGCGTCGCCGGCGGGATTGTCCTCGCGGTAGCCCTGGGCGATCGCCCACTTGCAGACGGCGCCGATGCGTTGCCGGACGCGGGTGGCGGTCTCGCGCTTGGCGGACCAGATCGGCAGCAGGACGCGCATGACGTCGGCCGTGGTGATGGCGCTGACGCGCTTGCTGCCGAGGACGGGGAGGGCGTAGTCGCGCAGACTCGCGCGCCATTGGTCGGCGGACTTGCCGCCGTTCTTCCAGTTGGCCGCGTGGATGGCGATGACGGTCTCGACGGCCTGCTCGAAGGTGGGGACGCGGTTCGATCCGGCGCGCGGGTCGTGGCCCTCGGCGATCGCCTTGGCGTTGGCGAGGGCCTTGCCGCGGGCCGTCGCCAGGGACACGACCGGATAGGCGCCGAGTCCGATGTTGGCGGGCCTTCCGTGGGGGCGTATCCTTTGTGCCCATGACTTCGAGAAGCGGCCGGCGGTGCCGGGTTTGACGAGCAGGCTGAGGCCGTGGCCGCCGCGCCCGTCGCCGTACCGGCCGGGCACGTTGACGGTCTTGACGAAGGTCGCGGAAAGTCGGTCGGGTCTTTTCATGGGGTTTTCGGTATCACTTACGTTATCACTTTTTTGAAAAGAACGGGCGAAACCTCGCGGCACCGAAAGATTCTAATTTGCTAAATTAATCAGGAACTTAGGGGTAATTCTAGCAGCTTCGAGAGGCACTGGACAACCCCTGATCGGCGGTCGTCCGCTCCGCCACTTCTGGGCTCCTCATCCTTGACATCAAGGCATCACGAGCCCTATGTTCTGACGCATGAGAACCACGCTTACATTGGATGACGATGTCGTTGCGCTGACCCAGCGCGTGCGCGACGCAAGCGGCCGCAGTCTCAAGGCGACCGTAAACGAGGCTCTGCGACTTGGCTTGACGGGCATGCTGAAGCCCGCTGAGCCAACGCGCCGCCCTTACCGTACGCCATCGGTCGATCTCGGACGGTGCCTAGTGGGGAGTCTGGACGATGTGGCCGAGGTGCTCGCCAACGCGGAGGACGAGCGCTTTTCGTGATCTTGGTCGATGCCAACCTTCTCGTGTACGCGTACACCGGAAGTCTCCCGCAACACGAGCGCGCAAAGGCATGGCTCGACGAGCAGCTCAATGGGACGGCAAGGGTGGGCCTGGCGTGGCCAAGCCTGTTGGCCTTCGTTCGTCTCGTCAGCAATCCGCGCATTTTCGCGCAACCGGTATCGGTCACCATTGCGTGGCAGCAGGTGGAGGCATGGCTACAGCAAGAGCCGGTCTGGATTCCGCTGCCAACGGCTCGCCATTCGGAAGTGCTCGGCCCGGTGATGCAGTTTGCCGAAGGGCGCGCCAACCTTGTTCCCGACGCACACCTCGCGGCATTGGCCATCGAACACGGCCTCACACTGTGCTCTGCCGATGGGGACTTCGCCCGGTTTCCGAATCTGGTGTGGCACGACCCTCTGCGGTCTTGAGACCGTTTGGCATGCATGCGGGAAATCATGCATGCCAACATGGAGCGGATTCGTGTGTCCAATCGCGCGTCTGTGGTGCCACGCCTTTCGTCTCGATGAGGTAGAGGTCAAACCTGCGAGTCCGCGGCGCGAACCGCCTGATCGCTCGGAGCCTCAGATATCGGCCGCGGAGCTGTAGGACGGATGTTCATGTGTCGGGAGTAGCCATCGTGAGTCCGATCAATGCGCATAGGAGCGACTTGAGGCGTCGGGACGTGCCAGCTCGGACGCTTGCGACGTGCCGCATTTCCTAGGCATCGATCTAGCTTGGGCGGAGAAGTCCAAGCCAAACGAGTCTGGCGTGGTGATGCTGGATCAGGCGGGCACTGTGGCGCACGCCGGATGGGTGGTTGGCGTCAAAGAGGTGCTCGATTGGCTTGACCGACACGCTCCAGCCGACGCACTGCTGTTCGTTGACGCGCCATTGGTCGTGAACAACGCACGGGGGCAGCGCTTGTGCGAGAAGGAGGTAGGTCAGCGCTATTGGCGCTGGCGTGTCGCAGCCAACTCGACCAACCGGCGCTCACGCAATCTTGCCGGGGTGACCCTTAGAAGGGCCCTCGTGGAGCGTGGCTGGAGATACAACGACGGGTCAGCAGGACCGCCAGAAGTGCCAGGGCGGGTTTTCAGCGAATGCTACCCGTATGTCACGATCGTAGGCGCGCACGAACTCGGTTACGTAGACGAGCGGCCTCGCTATAAGCGCAAGCCAAGACGGATGCGAATAGGAGACTTCCGGCCGTTGCGCGCAAAGGAGTGCGACGAGTTGATCGAGAGGGTGGTTTCGCTGAAAGGCGCGGATCCACGGATGGACCTTGGCACGCATCCGGAGACGCGCAGGCTAGCGGCCCACCACTCGCCGCTGGAGGATGGCGAGTACAAGCACCGGGAGGATCTGCTTTGATGCGGCGATCTGTGCTTGGACGGCGGCTCTCTGGGCGCGCTGGGGCGAAGTGCGGTGTCAGGTCCTCGGTTCGGAGGATGCCCCGAGGGACGGTGTCCGGGCAACAATCATCGCTCCGTGTCGGCCGACCCAGCAGGCCGGCCTGCTGTCTGGCGTGTAGAAGAGGGGCCGTGTTCCAAACGACAGACTTGATTGAACGGATCCAGTGCTAACAACGAGAGCATTCCGAAATCTTGAGCCCCCTTCCCGACACACACACATTTCGTCCCACAGGCAAGAGGACAATCTCTCACACGCGTTCAGCAGGCTCCTTGCGGTAGCTTGGCATCACGAAGTCCGTCCTTGGTGACGCGTAAAGCTGCGCAGGCGCCTCTCGACGCTCTCGCTCCAGCATGACAAGCCTGCGGTGCCAAACGCTTGATCTCGCCGCGTGAGACTCATAGTGCGGTCTCCGGTGGTGTCAGATGCTGGCGGCCGAAGTAGCATCCACCTCCGCCCGCGCCTAATCGAGCAGAGCGTTCTCCCATGACGGACATCATCCACACGTTTGCCGGCAATCCGCTGGACCGCGCCGACGCCGAGCGCCGCGATCCGGATTGGCTGGATGCCGCCGAACGGAATCCCCACTCGCGCTACCTGCCCATGTGGCGCCTGAACGTGCTGATTGACGCGGGGGCCGGGGACAGGCTCGGCTGGCTGCCGCCGGAGCGGATCTCTGAACTCGACGTGCAAGCGCCGCCGGTATTCCTGGGCCTTGACGGCGAAGGAGCCCGGTTCGCCGTGGACGTGTCCGCCGTCGAGAGGCCCGTGCCAACGCTCGGGCTGTCGGAAGCGTTCCGGTTCGAGGACTCGCGCGCCGCGGGGATGACACTGTCCGCCAGCGAGGCTGGGATCCTCGCGCAGTCTCGCTCTCAGCTCGCTTGGCATGAAAAGCACCAGTTCTGCAGCGTGTGCGGTACGCCGACGAACCAGGCCCGCGGCGGCCACTTGCGCGTCTGTCCTAACTGCGGCGCGCAGCACTTCCCGCGCACGGACCCGGTGGCGATCATGGTGATTTCCGACGGAGACCGATGCCTGCTCGGGCAATCCGCGGGCAGGCTCGCGCGCACGGGCATGTACTCGGCCCTCGCCGGCTTCATCGATCAGGGCGAGTCCATCGAGGAGGCGGTGCGGCGCGAGGTGCGGGAAGAAGCCGGTGTCGAGGTGGGCGCCGTGCGCTATCACTCGTCGCAGCCGTGGCCGTTCCCGTCGTCGCTCATGATCGGCTGTCACGGCGATGCGCTCAGCACGGACATCACGATCGATCCGGTCGAGATGGCCGACGTGCGCTGGTTCGAACGCGACGAGGCGCGTGCGGCCCTGGCCGGCGAACATCCGACGCTGAAGGTGCCTGGTCCCGTGGCGATCGCGCATCACCTGATCCGCGCGTGGGTCGATGGGAGCGCCGAGAGGCCCGAGTAGCGCGCTGGTAGGAGAGCGTGATGGTAGGCGCAAGGGTCTCGTACCTGCTGCGATCCGGATCGGAGGAAGCCTCCAAGGGAGCCCCGGCGTGACCGCCGTTCGCTGCGCTCACTCCGCACAGCGTGCCAACGCCGTACCAACCGGCCGGACGCCGTCAAAACCGCTCTGACGACGTCCCCGAAAGTGTGCAATTTTCAGTTGCCAGAAATGTGCAGTTTTCAGTTGCCATTGACGGGTGGGTGACCACCGACGCGATCCACGTTTGGTTCAGTGCCGAATGACTTGGCGAAGAGCCGCGTGCGTTCGTTCAGCACGCCGTAGAAGGCCCGCGTGGCGGCGTCTTGGTGGTCGCGCCAGAGCGTGGCGGGAATCGTCGAATCGTTGGCGAGCGGGGCGCCGTCCCGGTGACCGTAGTAGATCTGCACGGTCCTGCGCTCGACTTCGGTGGGTCGCGTCGTCGCCGTATGAAGCACGGCGGCGTTGCACAGCAGGCAGGTTCCCGCCGGGCCGTGCAGATCGTAAACGCCACCGTGCCGCAGTTGTGCGTCGGCATCGTCGAAGATGGGCTCGTTCACCGACTCGGGCGACAGCGAGAAGCAATGCGTATGGGCGTCCACGTCGCTGAGGTAAACCATGAGCTGCACGTAGCCGAGGCGCAGCGGATGGCCGGGCAGGTGGGCGCGGTCGCGATGCCATTGCTGGTGTAGTTCGCCGTCGTATGCCGGCATGAGGCGCAGGCCGATTTCGCCGAAACAGACAGGCCCTCCCATCAGCGATTCCACCACCGGCAGGATTCTCGGGTGTCGAATCAGATCGTCGAACGCTGGCGTCGTAACCAATGCGTCGTAGTTTGCCCGTTGGTGGTGGCCGTATGGATGCCAGAAGTACGGATAGCGGTGCCGGTCCGCCTCGAAGAGCTCGGCAAAGCGGGCCACGTCGTCGGCGTCGAGGACCTGGCCGAGATTCACGAAGCCGCTGCGTGCAAATGCATTCAAGCTCACGGACGCTTCGGGTACGTTCGTCATGGACTAGGTTTCACAATGAATGCACGCTGGACGGAATGGTCGCACATTTGGCGGGCTTTTCCGAAGAGCTCCCGACACACAAACATTTCGTCCCACAGGCAAGAGGACAATCTCGCACACGCTTTGAGCAGACTCCTTGCTTGCATTACGAAGTCAGCCCTTGGTGATGCATAGAAGCTGTGTAGGCGGCAAGCATCGCCTGCACGCGGTCGCGCCGGCTGTCCGCCGCGGCCATCACCGGACCGCCTCGGCGTACGCGCAACGAGAAGGCTGGTGAGGATCTGGGACGCCACCCACAAAGACAAGCACGCTGGTTGCGTCGAGGGGTTGAGGCCCGATCGGAGTGGTTTAGCAGATTTGCGATGATCGAGCCGATGGTGTTGTGTGAAATGACCCGTTGTCGGCGGGGCGGAGCATCAAGGAGATTTGACGCATGAGCGCGAGCATATTCGACTATCCCGAAGTCTATGATGCGATCCTGTGTCACTCGGACGAAGTTGTAAAAGCGGAAGTGGCCACGATTGTGGATCTCTTGGAACGGCACGGAATGACATTGGGCCGAGTGCTCGATCTAGCCTGCGGTACGGGCGTCCATGCGGTCGAGCTTGCGCAGAAGGGGATCGAGGTGGTTGGCCTCGATGCATCGGTCGCGATGGTGGAGGCTTCCCAGCGTCGAGCGAAACGCTGCGATGTTGAGTTGAAGGTTGTTGAAGGGGACGTCGTTGATTTCGATGTCGGCGGTGATTTCGACGCAGCGATTTTCATGTCCGAGACGTTCCCGATCATTCACCGATATCGGGATCTGGTGTCGCACTTCGCGAGCGTGCGACGTGCGTTACGGCCGAAGGGCCTCTACATCGTCGACGTCGATGCTCATCGCCATCGCGGAGGCGGCATTGGCTACAAACGGTGGGGCGACAAAACCGTGCAAGTCGGCGACCGGCAGGTCGACATTTGGCACGAGAGTTTTCCCGGGAACTGGGTGGAGGGGACGGGACGACTAGTGATGCATACCCGCATTACGAATGGTGACAAAACGATCACGACCAGGGATGACTGGACCCTTCGTAAGGATGCGCCGTGGCACCTCGATCTGTTGGTTCGGACACTAGCCGGCTGGTCGCTCTCCGGCTTTTGTTCGTGGCGCGATGCGTCGGGGGACATCGCGGATGAAGATCATTATTTCATGGTGCTCTAGTCGGTTTGACTGCACCCGATCCAATGCTCATCAACGCGTTTACCGCTCCGCCTGCGAAGGATGAGGCGAGCAGGTACATCTGCCTGGACGAACAGGCATCCCTCCGGGCTGCGTCGAACCGGGAGAGGTGCTGCGCTCGAGCTACGAGCTCGTTGCGCCATGGGCACGGGCCTGGCATGTCCTGCACTATTGGGTGATGGTCGGCGACGACACTGGGGATTGCCCCAACTAATCGAGAGGGTTGTCGAGTGGCGGAATACGACGGTATCGCGAACGAGTACAGGGAGTCCAAGGCGCTGCCGTTTCGCGAGTCCATCGAGCGGCACACGCTGTTCGAACTCATCGGCGATGTCCGCGGCCGAAACGTGTTGGACCTTGCCTGTGGGGACGGTTTCTATACGCGCCTGCTCAGGCACGCGGGTGCCGCAGTGGTCACAGGGGTCGATGTGTCCGAGGGCATGATCGGGCTTGCCGAGGACCGTGAACAGCGACATCCGCTGGGCTGCCGGTATGTGTGTGCGGATGTTGCCGTCTTCGAGCCTGCTGAACGCGTGGATCTTGTGGTGGCCGCATACCTGCTCAACTACGCGAGGACGCCCGGGGAACTTCTGCGACTCTGCCGGGCCTGCCATGGCGCACTACGGCCGGGCGGGCGGTTTGTTGGCCTGAACAACAATGTGCGCAACGTTGCGTTGGCTGCCGGATCGCTCAGAAAATACGGTCTCGAGCGCACGTGGGCCAACCCGCTCGCCGAAGGGGACGCAATGCGCTACACGTTCTTCAACGCCGACGGGTCACAGTTTGGGTTCGACAACTTCTACCTGAAGCCCCAGACCCACACCGAAGCTTTCGAGCAGGCCGGGTTTCAGAGCTTCCGGTGGTTCGACGTGACGCTGCATCCCTCCGAGGCGGGCAATCCGTTCTGGGACGAGTTCATGGCGAATCCACCCATTGTCGCGTTCGAGGCCGAGCGCTGACAGACGGATTGGCACGACCTGACCTATTGGAGGGAGCATCACCGGCGCCTATTGTCGGGGAGTATCGGCGGAGGCGGCAGCGAAATAGAGCGTGTGTCCGTCCGGATCCTCAATCACGAACTCGGTCATTCCCCACGGACGGTATGAGACGCCTTCGACGATCTTTACGCTGGCTTCCTGAACTTGCCGGAAAGCGGCTTTGATGTCGCGCACGGCGAAGTGGATGTGAAGGTGCTGCCCGCTTCGAACGAAGTCGATGCCGGGGTCGGAGTCCTCCACCTGCTTGAGGTGGATCATCCGGTCGCCACAGCGCACACCGGCGTAGAAATCCTGATACCTAAAGGAAAGAGCGAAGCCAAGTTCCTTGGTATAGAAACGGATTGCCCGCTCGAGGTTCGTGGTGCGGAGTTGGGGTGCAAGTTCTTCAATCTCCATCGCGCGATTTCATCCTTAGTCAAGGTTAGGGCGCCCGTGGGGGCGCGTCTGCAGTTCGCTCGCGCAAAACTGTTGGCCTCCTCAACTCGCATACGCTCACCACCTCGGTTAGGAGCCGGCACCTTTGCGGCAGGCTCCTACCTCCCGTCCGGTTCGCGGACGCGAACGGCCAGCACGTTGCAGTTCGCGCCGTGGAGCACGCCGTTGGCGGTGGAGCCAAGGAGCAGGCCGAGGCCGTGGCGGCCGTGGCTTCCGACCACGACGAGGTCGCAGGCATTGTCTTCGGCGAAGCGGTGGATCGCGGTGATGGCGCGTCCGTGGACTACGTGCTGACGGGCTTGGGGAACGCCGTGCGTCTTTCCGAGGCCCGCAAGGTGGGCGGTGGCGTGTTCCTGCAGGCGGGCCAGCTCGTGCGCATGCAGGTCGGGGAGCATGGTCGATCCATATCCGGAGCCGATGGGCTCGATGGCATGCAGCAAATGCACTTCCGCGTTGGGTGGTGCGACTTCGGCGGCCGCTTCCACCACCTGCCGGCTCTCGTCGGTGATGTCGACCGCCACCAAGATTCGCTCGTGTCGTGGCATGGGTTTGTCCTTTGGGGCGGTGGTTTGTCCTACGTGGGGGCGATGGCGCCGCTTTCCAACACGGGCCGCGGCACCGAAGACGTTTCTCCCGCGGCCTCTGTCCGTCAACCGGACGCGGCCACGAACTGAAACACCTCCTCGAGCGGCTTGTCGAACACGTGGGAAATCTTGAACGCAACCTCAAGCGATGGCGAATACTTGCCCCCCTCGATCGCGTTGACCGTCTGCCGGGTGACACCGATCTGGTCGGCCAGTTGCTGCTGGGTCATCTCACCGTGGTGGAACCGGAGGGTTCTGATCCGGTTGCGGACACTCGTCCTCGATCGTGCCACGCTCAGATCCCACGGCGGTAGTGAACGACCTGCAGCGCGCCCTTCGCCACCTCGGCACCGAACAGCGAGATGAGAAGCAGATGCGCCACCCAGACGCTGCTGACCGCCAGGATGAGCGCCACGATCGCGCCTATGACCCCGACGCCCAGAATCCACGACGACTGGCTTTCCGCACGACAGCCGATCAGCCGATCACGCTCATCGGCCTCGACGGACTGGCTGGCGACCGCCGCGACGACGTGGCCGGCGATGTTGATGGCCACGACAAGCGCGATCGCCACGGCGAACACCGGCACAAAAGCTGGCAGAGCACTGACGCCGTTCGACACCATGAGGCCTGCCACGACCAGGTAGCCGCCCAAGCCGACGACGAGACTGACGAGTTGAACCCAGACGCTTTTTTCCTCGAAGGATGTATCCATAGGGATGGTCCCTAAGTCTTGTGCAGTTGACACAGTGTCAAAAATAATAGACTCCGACAGCCCTTGTCAAGGATTCTTGACATTCAGGCGGCATGGCGACGGTTGGGTAGCGTGGTGGCACTCGGTTTGTGGGTGCCGACAGGCATCACGGACGGCGCGGCGGATTTTGAGATGGCGGAGCAGGCATCGATCAGATCGGCGCTGGATCGGTTGCGTCGGCGACTCTCGCCGCGGAACCGCCAGGCCGCGTGGCCGGTCGACGTCCGAGGGATCCGGAGCAAGAGCGAATGCTGACGAGAATGGACCGCATCCGCCTGGCACGAGAGCGTTCGCTCCCCCTCGTCCGAAGCCTGGCTACGAGGCTGCGCCGTAGAAAACGGCTGGCTCCTTAGCCGTAGCTGCTGGAGCGATGCGAAGGCCAGCAATTCGTGTAGCGAACTGCCGACGCGCCCTTTAGGGCGCACTAGCGCATGTGCAAGGCGGGTCTGCGGAGGGAAGGCATTCTGCCTTCCCTGCGCACCGTCAGGTGCGCCGAGCGCGACGTTCGCGAAGGAAGGGCGCCTGAAGGCGCCAGGGAAGGCAGAATGCCTTCCCTCCCAGAACCGTCCCATCGCCAAGTCCGACAGACGCTAGGAGGGAAGCGCCGCAGAAGCGCGCCCAAATGGTTCCTACACACCTTCTGAGGCGTGGTGTCGCTCGGCTTGTGGGTCCGTGAAGATTGGGTCGAACGATAGAAGCAGTCGTTCGTCCGTTCCGTGGGGGGATCGATGCACCACGCCGCAGAACCGCTTGTCCCAGGTTCCGCCTTTGAGCAGCGACCAGTTCCGGGTGGCTAGGCGCTTGATGTCGCGGCCGCTTCGGATGGGCGGCGCGTCTGTATCGCGTGCGGCCAGACGCGCTTGGTCAACGTCGCCGTTCGCGATCCACTCGGTGCCGGGGCCGCGGATCGTGACTAGCATGCGGCACGGCACCTGGTCCACGTGAAAGCGGGGACACATGGGGCGACGCAACGTGGTCACCCGGATTCCCACACGTTTGCAGCCCACCAACTCGCTCAGCATTTCGCCGGCGAGCGCTATCTCCTCGCTCAACGCGCCAATCCATTCGGCGTCGATGCGCATGGCGAGAGCGGCCAATGGCGCGTCAACAACGCCAGTCGCCTGCTCCCATTGTGTCTGCACGTCGTGGCGTGACGCGAACAGATGTTCGGCGAGAGCGTCGAGGGAACCCGACGCCGGCCGTGCAACGCTGACAAGCTCGACGTCTTCGTCGTAGATGGCGGCGAAGTCACCAGCCTGATCACTTAACACGGAGTCCATCATGCCTCGCTCATTCGCTGTGCTGACCACTCAGGGACGTTGCTACGCGAGCGCGACCTCGAACAGGCGCTGGTAGTCCTCTGTCGAACATGGGCGGGGGTTTGTGAACGTGCAGACGTCCTTTGCGGCGTGGTCCGCAAGGCTTGAAACCGCGTTCGGCTCAACGCCCATCTCGCGTAGGCCTCCGGGCAGCCCGAGTTCGGCGTTGAGTTGCCGAATGGACTCGGCCGGGTCTGCTCCGGCTTCGCTGCCCATCGCCGCGTTGAGCCGCGCGTACTTGTCGCCGACGTGATCGCGGTTGAAGTCCAGAATCGTCGGGAGCAGGACTGCGTTCAAGGTGCCGTGGTGCAGCCGGAGGTTCTGGTCCGCACCGCAGGCGTGGCTCATGGAGTGGACGGCGCCCAAGCCCTTGCTGAAGGCCATGGCACCTTCGGTGGCGGCCATCATCATGTTCCAGCGGGCGTCTTTGTCGCTGCCGTCGGCAACCGCTCTGAGGAGATTGCCTTCCTTGATTCCGCGCTCGATGCCATCGCAGGCCACCGCTTCCGCAGGGGGGTTCACCTGGGGAGAGAGCAGCGCCTCGATGCAGTGCGTCATCGCGTCCATGCCCGTTGCCGCCGTCAGTCGGGGCGGCAGGCCAAGGGTTAGGGAGGGGTCGCACACGGCGGTGCGTGGGGTCAGATGCCGACTGGCGAGGATCAGCTTCTCGCCGTTGTCCATGATGATGACAGCGCCGCTTGAAACCTCGCTGCCGGTGCCCGCGGTGGTGGGGATGGCGACCAGCGGGGCGACGGGGCCGATCTTCGCGGTGCCGCCGAGACCGGCGGTGTATTCGAGCAAGTCCCCCTCGTGTGTCACCGAAAGGGCCACAGCCTTGGCGAGGTCCATGGAGGAGCCGCCGCCGAGAGCGACGACGCCATCACACCCAGTTTCCCGGTACATTGCCGTTGCCTCTGCCACGGCCGCTTGCGTCGGGTTTTCCGGCGTTCCGTCAAAGACCGTCAGTGCCGTCTCGTTGCCGAGGGCACCGGCCAGTTCCGTGACCATCCCCAGATCGACGAGCCCCCGGTCGGTGCAGAGCAGGGGGCGCTCGATGCCGTGCTGTGCCAACACCCGACTCAGGTTCTGACTGGCGCCGTGGTCGAAGATGGTGTGCGTTAGGAAGGTCAGCGTGGCCATAGAGAACTCCCGTATGTGTGCTGGAAAAACGACGGCGCGAAGTTACAGGAACCGCACCCTAGGCGAAACAGCGACAAGGCGTCGCCTGGCGGCAGCTTCGTCAGGGCGACGCTCCGCCCATGCGAAACGCTGGGAACGGGTTAGGCAGCTTTGCCCATGCCTTGCTGTCGGCGCGGGCGAGGCGGTCGTCGAGGAGGCATGCGTCGAGGCGGGCGCGCACCGTCTCTTCGGGCATCCGCTGGCCGATGAAGACGAGCTGCTGCGAGCGATCGCCGTAGCGAGGATGCCAGTTCGACTGCTGATCGGGTCGCTCGCCATCCGGGTGTCCCCAGTTTTTTCGCGGTACGGCCGCCCACCACATCCCGGCAGGCTCCACGTTGCTGACGCCGCCGGCCTGCGCCCATTCGTAGGCGACGCGGTGGTCGGCGGCGACCCAGAAGAAGCCCTTTGAGCGCAGCACGCCCTTCCAGTTCTCGTCGTCGTGCAGGAACGCCCACAGCTTCTCGGCGTCGAAGGGGTGTGAGGTCCGATAGGTGAAGCTCGAGATGCCGTATTCCTCGGTCTCCGGCGTGTGCTCGCCCTGAAGCTCTCGAATCCAGCCAGCGGAGCTCGCCGCCTTGTCGTAGTCGAACAGGCCCGTGTCGAGCACGCTATCGAGCGGAACCTGACCATGCGTCGCCGGCAGGAGCTTCGCGCCGGGGTTGAGCGCACGAACGATGGCTTCGACCCCGACGGCATGGGCGCTGCTGACGAGATCGAGCTTGTTGAGCACGATGACGTCGGCGAACTCGATCTGGTCGATGAGGAGGTCCGTCACCGTGCGGTGGTCTTCTTCGCCGAGCGACTCGCCGCGTTCCTGGAGCGCCTCGGCGGCGTAGTAGTCCCGGAGGAAGCTCGCGGCGTCCACGACCGTGACCATCGTATCGAGACGCGAAACCTGACTCAGACTCACGCCGTCTTCGTCCTCGAAGGTGAAGGTCTGGGCGACTGGAATGGGCTCCGAGATGCCGGTGGACTCGATGAGCAGATAGTCGAAGCGGCCCTCCTGCGCAAGCCGTGAAACTTCGGCCAAGAGGTCGTCTCTGAGCGTGCAGCAAATGCAGCCGTTCGACATCTCGACCAGCTTTTCCTCGGTGCGCGAGAGCTCAGCACCGCCGCGCTCGACGAGCGCCGCGTCGATGTTGACCTCGCTCATGTCGTTCACGATCACGGCGACGCGCCGGCCTTCCCGGTTGTTGAGCACCTGGTTGAGGAGCGTGGTCTTTCCGGCCCCGAGGAAGCCCGACAGGACGGTGACGGGAAGGCGTGGTGGGCTGGTGCTCGTCTCTTGGTTCAGGGGCATCGAAGTCCTCGTCTGGTTCATGCAGGGAAGTGCGTTCGCGCGAACTCAAAGCCGCGTGGGATTGGGCGCGTCACCGTAGACTTCCTTCGGATCAAACGACTTCTGCGACTCGGTGAACACGAGCTGCGCGGGTACGCCCGAAGCGTCGCCGCGCACAACCGATCGGTAGAAGCAGGAGCGGTATCCCACGTGGCAACTGGCGCCGGAACCGGCGATCCGGACGCGCAGCCAAACGGCGTCCTGATCGTCGTCGATGCGCAGCTCCACGATTTCCTGGGTGAGGCCGCTGGTCGCCCCCTTGCGCCAGAGGCACTGGCGGCTTCGGCTCCAGTAGTGCGCCTCGCCGGTTGCGATGGTTCGCTCGAGCGCGTCGCCGTTCATGTAGGCCAGCATCAACACTTCGCCCGTGTCGGCGTCGGTCGTGACGCAGGGGATCAGCCCGTCGGCATCGAACTTCGGCGCGAGGGCCAGCCCCTCCTCTACCTGCTCAACCGACGTGCGCTCCGCAAAGGGTGTCGACGACGTCAAGTCGACTCGTTCGGTTCTCATGCGGGACGCTCCTGTGGCTTCCGGGGGGCGTTGACTCTGTCGTGCACCGAAACGTTATAACATTACTTCTTTGATGACAACGCCAAGCTCTTGGCGGCGGATCTCCCGAATGCGGCGACAAGGGCGGGCCGTTTCCGATCCCGTTGACACGGTGTGCGGCAACGGTCAGATTGCGGTGCATTCGGGCCGCGGACGGAGTTGAGTCACATGTCCATCCCCCAGTACTCCGCCGATTCGCCGGCGAGTGACGTGGCCGCAGCGTTGGGCGAAGCGGGATGCGTTGTGGTGACGGGAATGATGGATGCCGAACTGCGGCAGTCCATTGCCGGCGAACTCGCGCCGCACATGGCGAGCGCGCGATACATCGAAGAGGACGACCCGGCGCATTTCTACCCCGGCCGCACGCGGCGCGTCACCGCCCTGGTTGCACGCTCTCCAAGCGTTACCGACCGCCTGGTGGCACACCCGCTCTGCCAGCAGATCTGCGAGATCCATCTGCTGCCCAATTGCGAGCACGGCTACCAGTTGCACGTCTCCGCCGCGCTTGAGGTGGGCCCAGGCGCCCGCAAGCAGGTTCTGCATCGAGAAGAGGATCCATTCACCTTCTTTCCCCTGCCGCGTCCCAAGATCATCGTAGCCAGCATGTGGGCCGTTTCGGACTTCCGCGCAGACAATGGCGCCACGTTGTTGGTGCCCGGAAGCCACAAATGGCCAGCGGACAGGAAGGCCACGCCGGACGAGGTGCAGAACGCAGAAATGCCGGCGGGTTCGGTGCTGTTCTGGATGGGCGGAACGCTGCACGGGGCGGGGGCGAACACGTCTGAGGACCGGCGCTACGGAGTGATCCTCACCTATTCGTTGGGCTGGGTGCGGCAGGAAGAGAACCAATACCTGAACGTGCCGCCGAGCCGCATCGCCGAGCTGTCGATGGAAACCCGGCGCATGCTCGGGTTCGACATGTACGCGGGGCTTGGCTTCTACGACCCGACCATTGCCTGACGCACCCAACCCGAGCATGGCCGGCGAGTGGGAGATTCGGCCCTTTGAGGCACGGGACGGTGAAGCGGTGGTGGCGCTCTGGCACGCCTGCGGCTTGGTGGTGCCGTGGAACGACCCCGTCAAGGACATCGAGCGCAAGCTCCGCGTTCAAGGGGAGATGTTTCTCGTTGGATCGCTGGGCGGAGGCCTTGTGGCCACCGTGATGGCTGGCTATGAAGGGCATCGCGGGTGGATCAACTATCTGGCCGTTGCGCCGGAGCAGCGCAGGCGAGGCCTGGGGCGCCGCATGATGGAAGCGGCGCAGGCGCGGCTTTACGCGATGGGGTGTCCGAAAATCAACCTGCAAATCAGGAAATCGAACCGGTCGGCGACCCGCTTCTATCGCTCCCTCGGCTACGTGGAGGACGAAACCATCAGCATGGGAAAGCGGCTGGTGGAGGATTGAACGGGGCGGCCAGCAGTTCGACCAGCGAACTGCTGGCGCCCTTACGGCGTGTCGGCAGTTTTGTCAGCAGGAAATCCTGGGAGGGAGGGCGTCCCGCCCTCCGTCGCGCCCGCAAGGGCGCGCATCTTTGTTCGTCACCAGTGTTCTGCGCGCCTTGCGGCGCGATGGAGGGCGGGACGCCCTTGTCTGTTAGAAATGTCCCGGTGAACTCACGTTCAGGGGGTTCACCACCGCCGGTGTGAGCCGGCGGTGGTGTGGCGGCGGATCGTGAACGCCCAGGCCATCGAGGGCCGCGAGGGAGCCGGATCGCCGCCGCACTTTCCGAAAGGTCCTGAATGAAGGCATGGGCATCGAGGCCCGTAGACAAGGACAGGAGCCAATGGAAAGCACGAACGATGGTAGCAGGCTGGACGCGGTGGGCGTGGACGTCTCGAAGGCGAGCCTGGACACGCACCGTCTGTCGACCGGGGAGTCGAGGCGCTTCGCCAACGACGCCCAGGGGATCGAGGAACTGGCGCGGTGGGTCGGCGACTCGGCGCACCGGGTGGTGTACGAGTCCACCGGCCGCCTGCACCGGGAGCTGGAGGCGCGCCTTGCGGAGCGTCTTCCGCTGGCGGAGGTGAACCCGCTGCGGGCGCGGCTGTTCGCGAAGGCGGCGGGTCGTCTGGCGAAGACCGACAAGGTGGACGCCAAGGTGCTGGCGCTGATGGGCGCGACGCTGGCGCTTCGCCGCGTTCGGGCGCGGCGGGAGCCGCTTCCGGAGCTGGAGGAGCTGGTGTCGGCGCGGGACGCGCTGATGCGGGATCGGACGCGGGCGCGGAACCGCCTGCACCAGTCGCGCAGCGCGCTGCTGCGGCACCAGCACCGCAACCGGCTGCGGCAGGTGGCGCGGCAGGTGAAGGCGGTGGAGGCCCGCATCCGCGAGCTGACGCGGTCCGACGCGGAACTGTCGCACCGCGCCGAGGTGCTGTCGTCGATCGCCGGCATCGGCCGGGTGACGGCGGCGACGCTGCTGGCGGAGATGCCGGAACTCGGCGCAGTCGGCCACGGCGAGGCGGCGAGCCTGGCGGGGCTGGCGCCGTGGACGCGCGAGAGCGGCCAGTGGGCCGGCAGGCGCTTCATCGGCGGCGGCCGGGCGCGGCCGCGGCGCCAGCTCTACATGGCGGCGCTGTCGGCCATCCGCCACAACCCCGACATCAAGGCCGTCTACAGTCGCCTGGTGGGCCGCGGCAAGCCCCCGAAGGTGGCGCTGACGGCGGTCATGCGCAAGCTCGTGACTCTCGCCAACGCCCTGCTCCGCGACGACCGCCTGTGGACCCCGCAGGCGCCCCGCGCCGCCGACGACGCCGGCTGAGCCGCCCCTCCCGCCGCTTGCGGCGAAGGCCGAAAGCCCCGCTTTGGGCCGCAGCCCAACCCTTCGTCGGGTCGCGCGCCGGGTCACCCGAAGGGGCGCAGCGAAGCGGAGCAGCCGCGCCAGCGGCTTGACGCGGTGCGCGACCCGACGAAACGGCGACAGGCACCAAGGGCGCCTGGGACACTCCGCGACCCGAAACACCAATCACCGAAACCGCCTTGACAACATGAAGGCTCCCTCCGAAGGTCCGCCAACTCCGACAGCCTGCTAGCCCTTGTGGTATGCCGCTAGCAGCTTGGCGTAGGCGGCGATGAGGGCCGTGTCGTCGAGACCCACGGCGAGCTCGGGCGGCCAGTAGGCGTTGCCGCTCGCGAAGGCGAGCTTCTGCAGGAGGGTCACGGCGTGGTGCCAGTCTGCGACCCGGCTTACCCAATGGGTGCCGATGCCGCCCGGCTGGGCGACGTGTTCGGCGGTGGTGTCCTGCAAGGGCTTGGGCACTTCGGCATCGGCTGGAAGGGTGTCCGTTAGGTGAAGTTCCGTGATGGGGCCCTGGTAGTTCGGGATGTCCCGGCGGGCGCGGGCGCTGGCCGTGGCATCCTGAAGTTCGAGCTGGGTCCAGGCGCCGGTGCTGGCCTGCAGCTTGAGTCGCTGATGCGTTTCCACATCCGCAACCTCGCCCTCGGTGCCTGCAAGGGGAAGACGGTATTCCTCGCCCGCCTCCAAGTTCCATCGAGCTCCCGGCAACCACTCTTCCACCCTGTCGGGCTCCGCCAAGTAGCTCCACGCCGCATCGGCGGTCAACGGTAGCCGGCGCACGAACTGCACCGTGTGCAGGTCCAGCACGGATGCTGCGCCTTGGCAGAAGGCGCGCATTCCGGCGTCGTCCGGCAGGCGGAAGCGTCGCGCGATCTGGTCGGGGGTTTCGTAGTGCTTGCGCTGGGCGTCGAACCAGTTGAGGTTGGCGATCGCACCCTTGAGCGGCAGGATGTCTGCGGCCATGACTGCTCCCCTACGCTGCGGCTGCCTTGTGGGAGATCATAGCCCCTGGCCATCTTCCGAAGCGGGGATGAGCGTTTGCGTGCTCGCTGCGGCGGCGCGGATGTCGGTCCAGTCCCAGAGTTGGGGAATCGTCTCGATATCCGCCCACAGCCTGGCCTGGTCTGCGTAGTGTCGGCTGCCCGGGTGGCCGGAGGCGCCCAAGGGGACGATCCAGCGGGAGTGTCTCCAATCCGACGGATCGTGGATGTAGCGGTTCACGGACATCACGGTGGCGACGAAGCGCTCCGTCATGGAGTAGGCCCCGGCGAGAGGCGTGTCGCCGTCGCCGTGGGTCGAGAGGGCCGGCGGGTCCAGCAGCGCCGCGCAGTCCGGAAAGGCCTTCGACAACGGATGGCGGGGACGGGTGCCGTGGACCCCACCCCAACTCCACTGGCTCATTTCGTCGCCGAGTCGGGTGCGGAGTTCCTTGATGGCGCTCGCGAGTGCCGCTTCGATGCGGCCCAGCCAGGTTTCGTCAGGAGCGAGACAGGTGTTGTCGTTGCGGGCCATGGCGGCGACCGCTTGCGCGTACAGCATGCCAAGATGCGAGGCGGCACCGCGCGCCAAGGGGTGCGTTGGCGTCAAGGTGGCCTCGGACACCCCGCCGAGCGCTGCGCGGGCGACATCGGCAAAGAGATGGGTGCGTGCCGTGCCGTAGATCGCGGCGGCCGCGGACGCACGATCCATCCGTCCGTCCCATGCCGCAACGATGTCGCGTGCGGCACGAGCGTCGGCATCCACGGGCGCGAGTTCGCGGACGCGCTGCACGAAAACCTGAGCGGGAATCGAATGGCGTTCGGCGTGGATGGACGCCATGTCTGCTGGCGTCGCGGTGGCCGCTGGAATCTCGCTGAGTCGATCGGTGATTCGCCGCGCGCGCCAGTCGGGTGCGAAGAACGTGTTGATGTAGTGCGGATAGTCGGCTGTGGTGGGCGCGTTGTTGCAGGTCACGACGAAGCCGGCGTCAGGGTTGCGGGCCTGGGGCATTTCCTCGAACGGGATCTGGCCTTGCCACTCGTGTTCCCCGCTCCACCCCGGCACAGGCGCCCACGCGTTCGCATGGTGTCGCGTCGGGATGCGGCCGCGATAGCGGTAGCCAAACTCGCCGTGCACGTCGGCATAGACGAAATTGTTGACGGGCTCGGTCCATTCCCGGAGCGCCTCCTCGGCTTCGTCCGCCGAGCGCGCCATGAGGAGGTCGTGCAGCGTGTTGGGCCAGGCCGTGCCGCTCAGGGTGCCGGTGTGTTGGAAGGCGATGCCGTGGCCGGCGCTCGGGTCGCCGGCGATGATGGGGCCGTGGCGCGTGCGGACGATGGTGAGCGTCTGCGCCTCGCCATCTCGCACGGCGAGGGTTGTGGTCTTGACTTGTGCCGGCAGCCACTCGTCTCGGTAGGCGTATTCGAGCCCATCGTCCGTGGCGCGGAAGCGCTCGATGTAGAGGTCTTGGTAGTCGGCCATGCCATGCGTCATGCCCCAGGCGACATGCTCCGTATGGCTGAAGTGGGGCATCCCCGGAACGCCGGGGAGGGCGTAGCCACTGCAGCGGAACTCGGGGCAGGTGATGTGCGTCTGGTAGTACACGTTGGGTGTGTCGAGGGCGCGGTGCGAATCGCCGGCCAAAAGCGGCAGCCCCGACGCGGTGCGGGAACCGCCGATCACCCAGGCGTTGCTGCCGCCATCGGTTTCGTCCAGCCAGCTGAGTTCGCTTAAGGAAGCGGCGAGTTCGTCGAGGCACTGCAGTTCCTCGCCGCCGTAGCTTGCGCCCGGTGGAACCGAAACGAGGCTGTCGTCCGGATAGCCTCGGAACAGCGGCGCCGCCCGTTCGGCACCGATGGCAAGGGCCATGCGCACACGGGAGAGCTTGGCCTCAAACGTGCCCATCAGCATGTTCCGCACCTTGTACACGGCGAGGCAATGCCACGGTTGCCACGGCTGCGGGTCTTTGCCAAGCAGGCGGTACTCGATGGGGAACGTGGAAGTGGTCGCGAGGAAGGCGTTCACGCCCGCCGCGTACGCTTCCAGCATCGCCTTCGCGGCGTCGCTCGATGCGTCGAGGTCAGCCTGCGCGGCACGTTCCACGTCGAATCGCCGCATCAGTCGGTCTTCGGCGAGCCCCGACTCGCCGGCGAACTCCGCCCAACGGCCGAGCGCTCGGTGGCGGTCGTAGTCCATGTGCCAAAGGCGATCTTGGGCAGTGGCGAAGCCTTGGGCGAAGAAGGCGTCGTGGCTGCTGGCGGCGCGAATGTGGGGGATGCCCCAACCGTCCCGCACCACCTCCACCGCCTCGTCGAGGTTCGGTGCGTGAATCGTTGATGCGAGATCGGGCAGGGCGGCTTGCAGGTCCGCTTCGGTCATGGACATGATGGCTCCCTTCACAAGGTAGCGACTATAAGCGGGAGGACCCTTCATGACGTGGTGGGGAGCAACGGATGCGGCTGGGGGAGCGGTGCGGGAGTTGAGGATTCAACGGGCCGGAACGGAACGTCCGATCACCGGGGCGCTGTGGACCCCGGAGGGCGTGACGAACGACGTGCCCCTCGTGCTGTTCGGCCACGGTGCGTCGGGCGATCGCTACCAGGCGCCCATCTGTCATCTGGCGCGTCGCTTGACAGACGTCGGTTGCGCTTCGCTCGCCATCGACGGGCCGGTGCATGGCTTGCGTCAGGTCGGCTCCGGCGGACGCGCCGCATTTGGCGACGAAATGCGTCGCGAAGGATTCGTCGACGACATGGTGGCGGACTGGCACGCGGCGCTCGATGCAGCCAAGGGCAAGGTTGCAGTCGGGGACATCCGCTACTTCGGGCTGTCGATGGGCTCCATCTTTGGCGTACCGCTCCTTGCTACGCTGCCGGAAGTGACGGCGGCGGTGCTGGGCCTCCTCGGTACGACCGGCGCGGCCCTGCCGCTTGCCGAGCGCTTGGCCACGGACGCGGCCGAGATTCGCTGCCGCCTGCTGTTCCTCATGCAGCTCGAGGACGAACTGTTCCCACGGGACGGCTGCCTTGCCCTGTTCGACGCCTTCGCGAGCGGCGACAAGCGCCTGCATGCGAACCCCGGCCTGCATCCAGAAGTGCCGGCCGAGGAGATCGACTGCGCCTTTCAAATGCTCGCGCCGGCCCGGTAGGACGTGCGGTTACACTTGCCGGCACGTTGATGCCTTGGGAGGGAGCTTACGTGGCTTGGGAGCAAATCATCGCCGAGACGCACGAACGGGTCGGCGTCATTCGGCTGAACCGTCCGGAACGGCTGAACGCCTGGACCGACACCATGTCCGGCGAGATCGTCGAGCAGATCACGGCCTGGAACGAGGACGACGACATCGGCGCGATCCTCGTCACCGGCGAGGGCAGGGCGTTTTGCGCTGGCGCCGACATTGGCGTGTTTGCCCAGCGCGCCGAGACGAACAAGAAGGGTGCCGGCGAGCCGCTGCGGCGTGGCGGTGCTTCCTTCACCCACTTCATTCGCGAGTCGAAGCCCACCGTGGCGGCAATCAATGGCTATGCGGTTGGCGTTGGACTCACCATGATCCTGCCGTTCGATGTGCGCATCGCATCCACGGAAGCGCGCCTCAGCATCCGCTTCATCAAGATGGGGTTGATGCCGGAACTCGGCTCCACTCGGCTGCTGGCACAGCTCATCGGCCTCGGGCCAGCCACCGACATGTGCCTCACCGGGCGCATGGTGCCGGGCGAGGAGGCGCATCGGCTTGGTCTCGTGACGGAAGTGGTGGAACCGGATGCGCTGTTTGACACGGCCCTCGCGAAGGCGAACGAGATCGCCAACAACTCGACGCCGGCGGTGATGATGATCAAGGAGCTCCTGAACCGGAATCCCATGGATGCCGACTTGGAGGCCGTCATGGAACGGGAGGGCATCCGCGACCAGATCGCCCGCCGCCTGCCGGACCACAGCGAGGCGGTCACCGCGTTCATGGAGAAGCGCGAGGCCCGCTTCAATCGGGCTGGCTAGCCGGCCAGGGCGACGCATGCGTCGCCCCTACGACCGAGGCATGAAGCGACACCCTTCCGTAGGGGCAACGCATGCGTTGCCGTGGCCGGCGTAGGCTTTCAGCTAGTCCGTTCGACGACGTAGCGGGCGATTTCGCGCAAGTCGTCGGCGCGGGCACCGAACGCGTCGAGGTGGGCGACGGCGCGGGCGAAGCGTCGTTGCCCCTCCTGCTTTGCTCCGGCGAGGCCCAGCAGCGTGACGTAGGTGGTCTTGCCCTGGCGTTCGTCCGAGCCTTGGGGCTTGCCGAGATCTTCCGTAGTGCCGACGACGTCGAGCACGTCGTCGTGGATCTGGAACGCGAGACCAATGTCGCGGGCGAAGGCATCGACGGCTTCGAGTTCCTCGTTTCGCAAGGCGCCAGCGGCTGCGCCAAGCATGACGCTGGCGCGGATGAGGGCGCCGGTCTTGCGCCGGTGCATCGCCTCTAGTTCGGTGGACGACAGTGGTTCCTCGCGAGCCTCGGCGGCAAGGTCCAACACTTGACCGCCCACCATCCCTGCAGCCCCGGCCGCAGTGGCCAGCATTTGGGTCCAGCGCTGGGCAACGTTCGGCCTTGCTTGCGAAGCAATCATCTCGAATGCCAGGGCTTGCAGGGCATCCCCCACCAACACCGCGGTTGCCTCGCCAAAACGCACGTGCACCGTGGGCTGGCCGTGCCGCAGGTCATCGTCGTCCATGACGGGCAGGTCGTCGTGAACCAGTGAGTAGGCGTGGATCAGCTCCACCGCGGCGGCGGCGGGGTCGAGTGCGTCGGGTTTCACGGCAGCCAGGCGACCACCTGCGTACACAAGCGCCGGCCGCAGTCGCTTGCCACCGCCGAACACCGTATAGCGCATCGCACCGTGCAGGGTTGCCGGATGGGCGTCGGCCTCAGGCATGACGCGGTCCAGATACGCCTGCACACGATTGGCGGCGCTCGTGACAATTTCGGGGTGCATGAGATGGAAGTGTAAACGGATGCAGGTCCTTGGCGTGTACTGCGAGCGCGCTGGCGGTTTTCGCCACAACTCGCCTGCGTGCGGCGCATGCACTCGCGTCGGCTGACACGCCGTGGCACTTTGGCGAGCGCGCAGGCTGTAGAATCATGTCGCATGAACTCGGGGGTTAACGAGCGCGGGACGCCGCTGGCAAGGGCGCGGGCGGTGGCGCCGCGCATTCGGGCGGCGGCGGACGAGATCGACGAAGGTCGGCGGATTCCGACTCCCCTCGCCGATGAGCTGATCGACCTTGGCATGTTCCGGCTGCTAGTGCCGCAGTCGCTCGGCGGCGAACAGATGGATTGGCTCGACTACCTCGACGTCGTGCGCACCATTGCCTATGCGGATGCCAGCGTTGGCTGGTGTGTCAATCAGGGAGCAGTGTTTGCCACCACGAGCTGTCGGGCACCGGCGGCGCTGGCGGACGAGGTTTGGCGCGATCCGCGCACGGTGGTGGCGAACGGGCCGCCGCAAGGGGTCACCAGCGAGGAGGTGCCAGGCGGCTATCGCCTGAGCGGGCGTTGGAACTTCTCTAGCGGCTGCCGCCATGCCAACTGGATGGCAGCCCTGAATGCCGATCGCGGTGCACCGCCCAGGCTGCATCTCATTCCGAAGGACCAAGTGCGGTTGGTGGATGTGTGGCAGGTGCAGGGACTGCGCGGCACCGGCAGCTTCAGCTTCGAGGTGAAGGATCTGTTCGTGCCGGACTCTCGCACCATGCCGCTGAACGTGCCGCCCTATGCGGACGGCGCCATCTACCTCACGCCCCAAGGGCTGCTGTTCGCTTGCGGCTTCGGCTGCGTGGCGCTCGGCAATGCCCGCGCCGCCATCGACTCGACCGAGGAGTTCGCATCGGACAAGCGGCCCCGCTTCGGCTCCCGCCCACTTTCCCAAGATCCGGTGGTGCAGCAGGCGGTGGGCAAGGCGGAGGCCATCTGGCGCGGTGCCAAGGCACTGTTGCACCACACGGTGGGAGAGGTGTGGGACGCGATCCGAGCGCGGGGCGCCATCACGCTGCAGGAACGGGTGGAACTGCGCATGGCTGGCACGCACGCCATCCGCGAGTCGGCGAGAGCCGTGGACATCTGCTACAACCTAAGCGGCTCGTCCTCGATTTTCGCGGACCGAGCCATCCAGCGTCGCTTCCAGGATGCCCACGTCATCACTCAGCAAGTGCAGGGGCGCGAGGCCCACTACGAGACGGTGGGACAGTTCTTCGTCGGAGAGGAACCGCGAGGCGTGATCTAGTCGCTTTCGCGAACTGCCTCGTCGTCCTGCCCGTCGGCTCCTTCTTCGGAAACCGCCTCCGCCTCAGCCAGGATGGCCAGCACCTTGGCGTCCTCGGTTGCCTCGTTCTGTACCGGGGCCTTCTCCGAGGTGACATTGATCGCCTCGATGGCCTTGAGGCGGTTGCTGATTTCCAGCGGAGTGGGCGTGAGGCGCTCGGCGGACCCAACGGTCGCTGCAAGAACCAGCCCAGCCGCAATCGCGCCCTGCGCGAGGCCCCGTACGATGGTTTTCATCGACGCACTCCTTACAGTCACAAACACATGGTCACAAACGCGACGCCACCTGATCCCAATAGCGACGGATCGCGTCTGCATGCTCGCCCGAGCCGCCGAGGCCTTGGTTCATCGTCACCGCGGCGCTGTGCGTCACGCCGAGGTCTTCGAGGGACTTCAGCCGATCCAGTTCCTTGTCCCCAGCATCGCCAAGCGGCTGCATGCATTCCACACCGATGTCGTCGGGGTTCCGGCCCGCGTTCCTAGCCGATACTCGCATAGATTCGAGCTGTTCGCCAAGTGCCTGGTTATAGAACGGGAACCAGCCGTCGGCGATGCGCCCGACGCGGTCGATCACCTGCGGCGCCATGCCGCCGAGCCAGACGGGGATGGAACCTCCCGGCGGCAACGGGTTGAGGCCAGCATCGGTGACGGTGTGCCATTTGCCTTGGAAGTCGATGGTGTCGTCGGCCCAAAGGCGGCGCATGAGGTCGATCTGCTCTTCGCTGCGAACGCCGCGGTCGTGGAAGTTCATGCCGAGCGCTTCGTATTCCACGGCGTTCCAGCCCGTGCCGATGCCGAGCCGCAGGCGACCGCCGGTGAGCACATCGACGCAGGCGGCCTGTTTCGCCACGAGCGCCGTCTGGCGCTGGCCGAGGATGATGACGGCGGTGACGAGTTCGAGCTTCTCGGTGATGCCGCCGAGATAGCCGAACAGCACGAAGGGCTCGTGGAACAGGCTTTCGGAGGTGTAGGGGCCAGACCAATCCGGCCGGCTCGCCGTGTTCGCTCCGAGCACATGGTCGTAGGCGATGAGGTGATCGTAGCCACACTCCTCGGCGGCACGGGCGAAGGTGGCGACCCCATCGGGGTCCGCGCCGATTTCCGTTTGCGGGAATACCACACCGAGCTTCATGTTCGCTCTCCTTTGCTTGCCGTTTCGCTATCGTCCAGGCGGGCGATAGACGGTGATGGGGCGGTTCCGAGTCATCCACGACGCTTGCCGCCGCCACGGGCGGCCGGCGGTGATGCCGCCATCCACCACATGCGCCTGGCCGGTCACGAACTCCGAGTCGTCGCTCGCGAGCCACAACGCGCAGCGGGCGATGTCGTCCGGCTCGCCAACGCGGTTCAAGGGCTGCTGCCCGGCCATGTCCGCACGAAAGTTGCGCTGCGCTTCGTCCGTGAACCCGCGCCCCACCGCCAAGGGCGTGGCGATCATCCCCGGGCAGATGCAGTTCACTCGCACCTGCCACTCCGCCATCTCCAGCGCCACCGTCCGGGTCAAGGCGATGACGGCGGACTTGGCCGTGCTGTAGAGGTGCGGCGCCCAACCGGCTTCGAGGCCGGCGATGGAGGCGGTGCTGATGATGGAACCGGAGCCCTGCCGCTTCATGATGGGGGCGGTGTGCTTGATGCCGAGGAAGACCCCCTTCAGCAGCACGTCGAAGGTGATGTCGAAATCCTCGACCGACGTTTCGTCGATGGGTCCGAGCGCGCCGCCGAAGCCGGCGTTGTTGAAAATGCAGTCGAGTCGGCCCCAAGCATCGGCGCTACGCTCGATGGCGCCCTGCACCTCGCTCTCGATGGTCACGTTCACGCGCTCGAAGCGGGCGCGAGGGCCGAGCTCTGCGGCCAGGGCATCGCCAGCTTCCTCGTTGAGGTCGGCGATGGTCACGTTGGCGCCTTCCGCCACGAACAGCCGCGCCGTCGCCGCGCCCATCCCGCTGGCGGCACCGGTGATGAACGCAGCCTTTCCTCGCAACCGGCCTTGCGCTGAATCCGCCATCACGCCACCCTCATGTCTGCTTGGCTGTGTGCATACACCGGCGGACGGCCTATGGCGATGTGATCGAACCCCAGCGCCCGCATGGCCTCCGGTGAATAGAGATTGCGGCCGTCGAAGATCGCCGGCGTTTTGAGCCGCGTCTTGATCTCGTCGAAGTCGGGGCTGTGGAACTCGTTCCACTCGGTCACCACGGCCAGGGCGTCGGCGCCATCGAGGGCTTCCTCGCGCCGGTTGCAGAGCGCAAGCTCCTCTCGTTCACCGTAGATCGCCCGCGCCCGGTGCAGGGCCCGTGGGTCGTAGGCACGCACGCGGCCGCCGGCGGCCCAGATGTTTTCCATCAAGGCGCAGCTTGGCGCTTCCCGCATGTCGTCGGTATTGGGCTTGAACGAAAGCCCCCACAGGGCGATGGTGCGGCCGGCGAGATTGCCGCCGAAGTAGGCTCGGATGCGTTCTGCCAGAACCTGGTGCTGGCGCCGGTTGACGTCGTCCACACCACGCGCGATGGCGGTGTCATAGCCGACCTCGCGGCCCATGCCGATCAATGCCCGCACGTCCTTGGGGAAGCACGAGCCGCCGTAGCCGCAGCCGGCGTAGATGAAGTGGAAGCCGATGCGCGGGTCCATGCCGATCCCGCGCCGCACCGCCTCGACATCCGCCCCGAGACGGTCCGCGAGACCCGCGAGTTCGTTCATCAGACTGATGCGGGTGGCGAGCATGACGTTGGCCGCATACTTGGTGAGTTCTGCCGACGGCAGATCCATGTGGACGATGCGGTCGTGGTTGCGGTTGAAGGGCGCGTAGAGCCGTTCGAGGAGCTCCCGCGCCTTGGCATCGTCGCTGCCGATGACGATGCGGTCCGGCTTCATGAAGTCGGCCACGGCGCTGCCTTCCTTGAGGAACTCCGGATTCGAGGCCACGCTGAAGGGGATGTCCCGTCGCCGCTTCGCGAGTTGCCCACGAACGGTGTCGCGCACCCGATCCGCCGCCCCCACCGGCACCGTGGACTTGTTGACGACCACCTTCGTCTCGTTCATGAACTGGCCGATGGCCAGCGCCACAGACAACGCTTGGCTCATGTCGGCGGAGCCGTCCTCTCCGGGTGGCGTGCCGACAGCAATGAAGATCACCTCGCCGTGCTCGACACCCTCTTCGGCGTCGGTGGTGAACCGCAAGCGCCCGGCAGCTAGGTTGGCACGGACGAGCTCTTCAAGTCCCGGCTCGAACATCGGCACTTCGCCGCGCTTCAGCATGGCGACCTTGGCGTCGTCTATGTCCACGCACACGACATCGTTGCCGCGTTCGGCAAAGCAGGCGCCGGTGACGAGGCCGACATAGGCCGCGCCGAAAATGGTGACTCGCATGGATCGCAAAAGCAGGGGGTGTGCGGTGGATTCTAACCGCCAGCGCGTCGCGTTCGCGTCGTCTCGCTTTGCAGCGCCGAGCTTTGCCGTTAGGCTGCGCGAGCGCCGCTCCGCGGCGCTTTGGCGATTTTCGCTAACGCGAAACTAACGATGGTCTCCTGCAAGCGGGGGCACGCTCGATAGAGTTCTACGGCGCAGGCGCCAAGCTTGGGGCAAGCCTGCTGGGGACGGGGAACGCTTGGCCGACTACGACTTCGATCTCTTTGTCATCGGTGCCGGCTCCGGCGGCGTGCGCGCTGCGCGCATGTCGGCGGCCTACGGTGCCCGCGTCGCCATCGCCGAGGAGCGCTATCTCGGCGGCACCTGCGTCAACGTCGGCTGCGTGCCGAAGAAGCTGTTCGTCTATGGCGCGCACTTCGCCGAGGACTTCGAGGACGCGGCCGGCTTCGGCTGGAACGGCGGTGCGCCGACATTCGACTGGCCGGTGCTGCGCGACAACAAGACCCGCGAAATCGAGCGCCTGAACGGCATCTACCGCAACCTCCTCACGGGTCCGGGCGTCGAGGTGTTCGAGGCACGAGCGCGGCTGACGGGGCCGCACACCATCGACGTGGACGGTCGCGAGGTGAGCGCGGAGCGCATTCTCGTGGCGACCGGAAGCTGGCCTGTGCTGCCGCCGTTTCCGGGCGTCGAGCATGCCATCACGTCCAACGAGGCGTTCTATCTCGACGAGTTTCCCCAGCGGGTGCTGGTGGTCGGCGGCGGCTACATCGCCGTGGAATTCGCCGGCATCTTCCAGGGCCTCGGTGCCGAGACGCGGCTCTCCTATCGCGGCGAGCTGTTTCTGCGCGGCTTCGACGAAGGCATCCGGCGGTTCGTGCTGGACGAGATCCGCGCCAAGGGCGTGGACGTGTCGCTCAATTCGCACATCGCCCGCCTGGACCGCCACGGCGGAGAGTTCGTGACCACCTTCCAAGACGGCTCTAGCCACACTTCGGACGTGGTGATGGTTGCGACCGGTCGTGCGCCCAACACCGCAGGACTAGGCCTCGAGGCGGCCGGTGTGCAGTTGGCCGAGTCCGGCGCGATTCCTGTGGACGACGAATACCGCACCAACGTGCCCCACATCCACGCCATTGGCGATGTGATCGATCGCCTGCAGCTGACGCCGGTGGCCATCGCCGAGGGCATGTGCATCGCCGGGAATCTCTACAACGGCGAGTCGCGCTCCGTGGAATACGCCAACGTTCCCACCGCCATCTTCTGCCAGCCCAACATTGGCACGGTGGGGCCTACGGAGGAGGAGGCGAGGCAGCGCTATCCGGGGCTTCAGGTGTTCGAGTCGAGCTTCCGACCCATGAAGCACACCCTCTCCGGTCGCGGCGAGCGCACCATGATGAAACTCTTGGTAGACGGGGAAAGCGATGCGGTCGTGGCGGCGCACATGTGCGGGCCGGATGCCGGCGAGATCATCCAGGGCCTTGCCGTCGCGATCGTCGCCGGTGCGACCAAGACACAGTTCGATGCCACGGTGGGCATCCATCCCACTGCGGCCGAGGAGTTCGTGACCATGCGGGAGACCGTGCGATGAGCCGGAAGCCTTGACGATGGACGCACTGAGCAGCTTTCTCGGCACGCTGGACGGAATCCTCGGCAGTTCGCCCTGGTTCCCCTTCGTGCTGTTGGGCGTGGGTCTTTTGTTCACGCTTTACCTTGGCCTGCCGCAGGTGCGCTTCTTCCGGCATGCCTGGCGCGTGCTGCTCGGCCGCGAAACCCGCTCGGACGCTCCCGGCGACACCAGCCACCTGCAAGCACTCTCGACGGCCCTGTCCGGCACGGTTGGCACGGGCAACATCGGCGGCGTCGCGCTGGCGCTGCACCTCGGCGGCCCGGCGGCGCTGTTCTGGATGTGGATGACGGCGTTCCTCGGCATGGCAACCAAGTTCGTCGAGGTGAGCATCTCGCACAAATACCGCATCACCGACGACAAGGGGCAGATCGCCGGTGGCCCGATGTACTACATGGAGCGGGGCCTCGGAGCCCGTTTCGGCGAACGCTGGAAGTGGGCTGCCAAGGGCATGGCGGTGCTGTTCGCCGTGGCGACGGTGTTCAGCACGCTGGGCTCCGGCAACATGCCGCAAAGCAACAACATGGCGTCGGGGCTCGAAACCTCGTTCGGCATCCCGCCGTGGGTGAGCGGCGGGGCGCTGGCGATCCTCTTGGGCCTTGTCATCATCGGCGGCATTCGCCGCATCGCCACGGTGGCGACGGCCATCGTGCCGACAATGGGCGTCATCTATGCGCTTGGCGCGACGGCAGTGATTGTGACCAATGCCGACGCCATCATTCCGTCCTTCGCTGCCGTCTTCAGCAACGCCTTCAGTGGCAGCGCCGCGGCCGGTGGGTTTCTCGGCGCGTCGTTCGCCTATGCCTTCACCAAGGGAGTCAACCGGGGGCTGTTCTCGAACGAGGCGGGGCAGGGCTCCGCGCCCATTGCCCACGCCTCGGCGAAGACCGACGAGCCGGTTTCGGAGGGCATGGTGTCCCTGCTCGAACCGTTCCTCGACACCTTGGTGATTTGCACGCTGACGGGTCTCGTGATTCTGGCGAGCGGGGTTTGGCAGGAGAAGTTCGACACGGAGTTTGCTTCCTTCGACACGCAGTTTGTGGCCGGTGCCTGGTCGGACCAGGACGCGGAGCACGTCGATGCGCTGTATCGGCACCTTGGAGGCGGCGAAGGGAGTGCGGTGACGCCAGCCTCCGGCACGTTTGCGGTGGTGGATGGACGCTTGGCGGAGGCCGGCGTTGTGACCGTGCTGCACAATCGCTCGGTCGCCGAGGATGTGCGCTTCCACCAGGACGGCCTGCCCTATACAGGCGAAATCCGCCTCGTCCATGGGGAACTGGCGACCGACGTTTCGGTGCAGGGCAGATCGCTCCTGCATTCGGTGCCGCTGACGGCGGAGGCGTTCAAGCGCTCCTTCATCGGCGACTACGGCCAATACGCGGTCACCGTGGGCCTGATGCTGTTCGCGTTCTCCACCGCCATCGCCTGGTCCTACTACGGCGACCGTTCGATGACGTATCTGTTCGGCACCGCCTCGGTGCTGCCGTATCGCGTGTTCTACGTGCTCGCCTTCTTCCTCGCCACCATCATGGACACTTCGCTCGTGTGGTTGATCTCCGCCGTCACCTTGGTGCTGATGGCACTGCCGAACCTGGTCGGCATCGTCCTGTTCGCCCCGGAGATCCGGCGCGAAGTGGCCGCCTATCGCGAACGGCGGGGGCTCTGACGGACTAAAGGCCAGGCCGCGAGCTCGGTAAGCGCGGTTTGGCAAAGGAGGTAGGCGTCGTTCTCCTCCCGCGCAGCCCGCTGCACGCCCGCAAGCGTGCGGCTCGCGCCGGCCGCCAGCACGCGATGGACTCTGAGGTGCCCGCGCATGTGCTCCAGCGCGTTGCGCAGGTTGCCCGGAGTGGGTGGCCCCCGTAGCCAAAGGGTGAGTTCAAGGGCGATGGCGTCGAAGCCGTCGCGGCCGCGCAGCCGGCTCACCCGCCGTCCGAACTCGCGGTAGGCGGCTTGATCGCGGGCCAAGAGCGAATACTTGTGCTGCGCCCAGAGCTCGTGGGTGGATCGAGGCAGACGGATGCGCCCGGGCTCTTTGTCGGCGTACTTCTCGGCGAGCAGCGCGAATTGCTCGCCCGGTGGGTCGATGAATGTCTCGGGCCAACGTCCCGTGGCCTTGCGAAGCCGCACCGGCGTGCGGTCCTGGTAGCCGCGAAAGGCCATTTCCGCCGCCAGCGTGCGGTGGCGCTGGCCGAGCGCCCAGCCGAGATCGGTCCATCGAAGGGTTTCGGGATGGCGACCGTAGCCAGCCAACCCCTTGCTCAGGACGGCGACCACGCCATGCAGTTCGCGATGTTCGCCGAGGAGGCTTTGGCGGTTCAGATAGCCCGGATGGATGTCCCAGATGCGCACGGGGGCACGATGCCGCCTACCCCCAACGATCCCAATGCACCGTCTGTTCCACGGGCAAACGGGTGACGGGGCCGAACTTGCCCATTGGGTACCCCACCGGAATCAGGCAGAAGGCTTCGACGTTGTCCGGCAACGCCAGCACCTCACGCGCAGCTTCCCGGTTGGCGAGCCCCAAGGTGGTGGGCGCGGCACCGAGCCCCAGCGCGCGCGCCGCCAGGAGCAGGTTCTGCACCGCCGGCCAGATGGAGCCACCGCCCATCGCCTGGCCGGCGGCGACGGGGCGCTCGAACTCGTAGCATGCAATGACGAGGGCCGGGATGTCCTGCATGTGCTCGGCCTGCCACAGCACCGACTTCAGCATCCGTGCCCGCTTGTCCGCGTCCTGATGCGGCAGCGCCCCGGCTCGGCCCGAATCCGGTGCCGCGTAGGCCGTCACCGCCGTCTTGTTGAGCGCTGCCAGCTTCGCCCGCTGCTCCGCATCGCGAACGATGATCCACCGCGCCCCTTGGGCATTGGAACCGGTAGGCGCCTGATTGGCGGCATCGACGAGCTTCAGCAGCGTCTCCTCGGGCACCGGAGTTGGCGTGAGCCGCCGCATGGCGCGGCAGTTGTACATCGTCTCGAAGACGCCCATTTCGTCGGCCACGCCTCGACTCCCACATGCGATTGACTGCCGTTCAACATAGCACGCCGCATCCGGTATAGTCGGGGGTTTGCCATTCCATCCTCTTCAAGGAGCGAATCCATGGCCCATTCCCTGATCATTTCCGGCGGCACGGTGGTTGACGGCAGCGGCGCGGCGCCCAAGCGGGCCGATGTCGCGGTCGACGACGGGCGCGTCAGCCGCATCGGCGACCTTTCGGGTGCAGAGGCGTCCGAGACCATCGACGCCACCGGGAAGATCGTCACGCCGGGCTTCGTTGATCTGCATACGCACCTCGATGCCCAGATCGGCTGGGATCCGGAGATGCGCCCGAGTTCATACCACGGCGTCACCACCGCGCTGATCGGCAACTGCGGCGTCACGTTTGCGCCCTGCGGCAAGGACAACCGGCGCTATCTGGCGGAGCTGATGGAGGCAGTGGAGGACATCGCCGCCGACGCCATCATGGACGGCCTGCCCTGGAACTGGACCACCTTCGGCGAGTATCTCGACTGCGTGCAGTCGCTGAGGCCCACCCTCAACGTGGTGGGCATGTGCGGCCACTCGGCGATTCGCTTCGAGGCCATGGGCGACAAGAGCTGCGACGAAGGAGTGCAGGCGGACGACCGCGAGCTCAAGCGCATCGTCGAACTCGTCAAGGAGTCCGTCGAAGGCGGCGCGGCTGGCTTCTCCACCTCGCGCTTCTTGGGCCACCGCGTCCCCGACGGTCGCCTCACCCCCGGAACCTGGGCCGATCCCCGCGAAACCCGCGCCATTCAGCAAGCCGTGGTCGACGCGGGCGGTCGCGGCGGGATGTTCCAGGTCGCGCCGGACATGCGAACGCGCTACGACATCGAACGACAGATGTTCGAGACCGGCGCCGAGATCGGCTGCCAGGTGCTGTTTTCAGGGGGCACGGGCCCGGATGGCGACGGCGGCGTCGCGCGCTGGGCCGAGTTCTTCGAGCGCAACAACCAGGACGGCAAGCGCGTCACCGGGATCTGCCATACCCGGCCGAGCGGCTCCTTCTTTGGCCTTGCCCAGCAGGCGTTCCTGCGCACCCCCGCATGGCAGGAACTGATGAAGCTGCCGTCGATCGCCGACCGGGTGGCTGCACTCAAGGACCCTGCCACCCGCGAGAAGCTGGTGACGGAAGCGAAGGAAAACGGCGGCTTCGGTGAGGTGGCGCGCATTCTGCACCCGATGGGTACGGGCGAATTCCCGGACTTCGACCTCGAGAACAACCGCAACCTGCAGAAACTGGCCGACGACGCCGGCAAGGATCCGGTCGATGTCTATGTCGAGCGCCTGATCGCCTCGGAAGGCAGGGAACTTTGGAACCTGTGGGCCTTCGGCGGCGCGCTTGAGAACCAGTGGAACTACATGCGCCTGCCGCATGTCGTGCCGATGCTCGGCGATGCCGGCGCCCACGTCGGCCAGTTCACCGACGCCGATTCTCCCACCTTCCTCCTCGGCGAACTCACCCGCGACCGCGGCGTGTACTCGCTCGAGGAGGCAGTGCACCGCATCTCCGGCAAGTCGGCCGAGGTGCTGGGCCTCAAGGAGCGCGGCGAACTGCGCGAAGGCTGGCACGCCGACATCAACGTCATCGACTACGACAACCTCACCTCCTGCCACCCCGAGTACGTCAACGACTTCCCCCACAACGGCGGCCGCCTCGTGGTGAAGAGCCGCGGCTACGACGCAACCCTGGTGGCCGGCAAGGTCGTGATCCAAAACGGCCAGTACACGGGCAACCGCCCGGGCGAGGTGATCCGGGAGTTCATCCGCGGCTAAAGTCATGCCTTGATACTGTACGAAAACGCATGTATCGTGCCTTGTCCCTGTATGAAAGAACAGAGGACAAGGCATGGAGGTGCGCTTTCTTTCCGACCTTCTGCGTCGGGGGAGGCTGCATTCGCAGCGCTCGCGGGGGGAGGATTGCCTCGCCACCGGCTTTCCCGAGCTTGATGACGAACTGCACGGAGGCTGGCCGCGTGCCGGCCTCAGCGAACTGCTCTGCGCGGCGAGTGGCATTGGCGAACTGCGGCTTCTCGCGCCGGCGCTCAAGGGGCTCTCTGAGAGCGAGAATCGCTGGATCGTCTGGATCAATCCGCCGCACGTTCCCTATGCGCCGGCGCTTGAGCGGCTCGGCGTTGATCTTGGCAAGGTGCTGCTGGTCTTTCCGAAGGACCATCGCGAAGCGCTGTGGGCGTTCGAGCAAACCCTTGCCACCGCCTCCTGCTGCGCGGCGCTCGGCTGGCTGAGCGAATCACGGCTGCGCTTTGCCGACATTCGTCGCCTGCAACTGGCGGCGCGCAAGGGCGGCGCCTGGGCGACGCTGTTCCGTCCCGCATCGGCTGCCGGCCATGCATCCCCCGCAGAACTGCGCATCGAAGCCACGTCCTTGCCTTCGCCGCCGGCAAGCCGCCTGCGGCTTGACATTCGCAAGCGTCGGAGCGGCTGGCCGGTAGAGGGGATCGAGGTGGAACTCGAGGCGCCGCCGGCTTCTCCTCGCCCGAGACTGTCGCTGGTGCCGGCCGCCGAATCCGCCTGATCCAAAGAGCCGACCGATGGCGAACGAGCGTTGGCTGGGCGTGCATTTCCCCCGCCTGAAACTGGAGGTGTGCATTCGCCGGCTGGCCGGCGCTGCCGAGGTGCCTGTCGCGCTCGTCGAAGACGGCAAGGTCCTGGCGCTGAACGATGCTGCCCTGGCGGCTGGCGTCTTGCTAGGCTCTTCGCAGGCGACGGCTGTGGGCATCTGCGCGGACATCATCTGCTGCCGGCGCGACGCATCGGCGGAAGATGCCCGCCTTGGCCTCTTGGCCGAACTTGCCTGGCGCTTTACCTCCCATGTCAGCTTGGCCGAGCCGGATGGATTGCTGCTAGAAGTGGGTCGCAGCCTGCGTCTCTTCGGCGGCTTGGCGGCGCTTTGCGAGGAAGTGGGGGCGCTCTATCGGGGGCTGGACCACGAACTGCGGCTGGCAACGGCAGACACGCCGCTGGCCGCCACGGTGCTGGCGCGGGCCGGCACTTCGTCGCTGCAGGCCGTGCCGCTCGCTTGCACGCATCTGGAGCCGGATGCCATCGAGCGATTCGCCAACATGGGCGTCATGAGTCTGGGGCAGGTGCTTGCGTTGCCGGCGGCGGAACTCGGACAGCGCTTCGATCCCGAACTCCTCGCCTATCTGGACCGGCTTGTGGGCCGCGTCCCCGACCCCCAAGACCTCCTCGTGCCGACCGAAACCTTTGCCTCAGTGGTGCATCTCGTCAGTTCCGTGCAGGACGGCAATGCGCTCCTGTTTCCGGTGCGGCGGTTGGCCGGCGAACTCGCTTCCTGGCTCGCCTCCCGCCGTCTGGGCGCCAGCGAGATCGTCTGGACCTTCACCGCGCTGCACGGCGAGGAAGCCTCCCTTGCCGTGCGCTTTGCCCGTCCGCGCAGCGATGCCGGGGCACTGTTCGACCACACTCGGCTCAGCTTCGAGGAATTTCGCCCGCCTTCGGAGGTGATGAGCGTCTCGCTGCGGGCGGAGTCTCTGCGGCTCCTCAAGGCGGTCACCCGTCCGCTGTTGCCAGAGGCGTCGGGGGCCGGAATTCATGCCGATTCCGCTGCGCTCGAACTCGTGGACCGTCTGGCGGCAAGGCTCGGCGAGGATGCCCTGCACGGCATTCGAGTGGTGGACGATCACCGCCCGGAACGGGCTTGGAGCATCCGCCATGTGCGGCAGATGCACGGCAAGGGTGAGCGGCCCCGGCAAGGCACGCTGCCGGTGCGGCCCATTTGGCTCATGCCGACACCGGAGCCCGTGCGGCGGGACGACTTCACTCTTCTCGGCGAATGCGAACGCATCGAGACCGGCTGGTGGGACGGTGCCGTAACACGGGACTACTTCGTCGCCACGGCACGGGATGGCCGGCAATGCTGGCTCTTTCGGGAAGAGAAAGGCAATGAGAAAGAGAGGTGGTTCCTGCATGGCTACTTCGCCTGAATCCTTCGCCGAGCTGCACGCCGTTTCCAACTATTCCTTCCTGCGCGGCGCATCGCACCCGGAGGAGATCGTCCAGGCGGCGCATGCACTCGGCTATCGCGCCATCGCCATCACCGACGAATGCTCTGTTGCCGGCGTCGTCAAGGCGCACATGGCGGCACAGGAACTCGGCATCAAGCTCATCGTCGGGGCTGAATTCCATTTGGAAACCGGCGCCCATCTCGCCTTGCTTGCGCCCACCCGAAGCGCCTACGGACAGCTCTCGACGCTCATCACCCGCGCCCGCCACCGGGCGCCGAAGGGCGAATACCAACTGACAGAGGACGACCTCGCCATCGCCCAGGAATGCCTGGCACTGTGGATTCCGGGCACAGGCCCGTTCCCGGACGTGCTCGAAACCGGCAGGGCGGTGCAGGGCCGCTGTGGCAAGGATTTCTGGATTCTGCTCGAACTCTTTCGCGAGCAGGACGATCTTGAACGCGCCGCCCGTGCTCTCACGCTCTCAACCCGTCTTGGCGTCAAGGTGGTGGCGAGCAACGGCGCCGTCATGCACGTCGCCGAGCGCAAGCCCTTGCAGGACGTGCTCACCGCCGTGCGATTGAAGTCGAGCGTGCATGAGCTTGGCACCGGGCTGCACCAGAACCGCGAGCGCCACTTGAAGCCCGTGTCCACGCTGCTCGAAATCTACCCGCAGGAGATGCTCGACGAGGCCGTCGCCATCGCCGAGCGCTGCCACTTCTCCATGAATGAGCTGCGCTACGAGTACCCCCGCGAACTGGTGCCGATGGGCTTCTCCCCGGGCGCCTGGCTCAGGCGGCTCACGGAAGAGGGCGCAGCTAGGCGCTGGCCCGACGGGGTTCCGGCGCATGTTCAGGAGCTGATCGAGAAAGAACTGGCCCTCATCGCAGAGCTTCGTTACGAGTTCTTCTTCCTCACGGTGGAGGACATCGTCCGCTTTGCCCGCAGCCGCAGCATCCTCTGCCAGGGCCGAGGTTCCGCCGCCAATTCCACCGTGTGCTATTGCCTGGGTATCACCGAGGTCGATCCGGCGCGGATGCACCTGTTGTTCGAGCGCTTCGTTTCCAAGGAACGCAACGAGCCGCCGGACATCGACGTCGATTTCGAGCACGAGCGGCGCGAGGAGGTGATCCAGTACATCTACGCCAAGTACGGCCGCCATCGTGCCGCCCTCGCCGCCACGCTCATCACCTACCGGCTGCGCAGCGCCATCCGCGATGTCGGCAAGGCACTCGACTTCGACGCCTCGCTGCTCGAAGTGCTGGCGAAATCCATGGCCTGGTGGGACGACAAGAGCGAGCTCGCCAAGCGCTTCGTCGCCTCCGGAATCGACCCCAAGAGCCGCCCGGTGCGACAGTTCCTGCATCTGGTGCGCGCAATCGTCGGCTTTCCGCGCCACCTCTCGCAGCATGTGGGCGGCTTCGTCATCTCGGCGGGGCCGCTGGCGGAACTCGTGCCCGTCGAAAACGCGGCGATGGAGGATCGCACCGTCATCCAGTGGGACAAGGACGATCTTGAATCCCTGGGCCTTTTGAAGGTGGACGTTCTTGGCCTTGGCATGCTCACAGCCATTCGCAAGGCATTGGCCATGCTCGGGCAGCCGCCTTCGGCCATGGCGCACATTCCGCCCGAAGACCCCGCCACCTACGCCATGCTGCAAAAGGCCGACAGCGTTGGCGTTTTTCAGGTGGAGTCTCGGGCGCAGATGTCGATGCTGCCGCGGCTGAAGCCAGAGAACTACTACGACCTCGTGATCGAGGTGGCCATCGTCCGGCCGGGGCCGATTCAGGGCAACATGGTGCATCCGTATCTGCGCCGCCGCCGAGGCGAAGAGGAGCCGGACTATTCGAGCGAAGCGGTGAAGAGAGTGCTCGAGCGCACCCTCGGCATCCCCATCTTCCAGGAACAGGTGATCGAGCTCGCCATGGTGGCCGCCGGCTTCACGGCGGGGGAGGCAGACGGCCTGCGCCGCGCCATGGCGGCGTGGAAGCGGCGTGGCGGGCTCGAAAAGTACGAGCGCAAGCTCATCGATGGGATGCTCGAACGCGGCTATGAGCAGGAGTTTGCCGAGCGGGTGTGGGGGCAAATCCAGGGCTTCGGCGAATACGGCTTCCCGGAATCGCACGCCGCCAGCTTTGCCCTCTTGGTCTATGTCTCCGCCTGGCTCAAGCGCCACCATCCGGCAGTGTTCTGCTGTGCGCTCCTCAACAGCCAGCCGATGGGTTTCTACACGCCATCGCAGCTCGTGCAAGATGCGAGGACGCACGGGGTGGAGGTGCGAGGCGCCGATGTGCAGGCAAGCGGCTTCGACTATCGGATCGAGTCCGGGGCGATCCGGGTCGGCTTACGGCAAGTGAAGGGGTTGCGCGAAGAAGCCGCACGGCGCATCGAGTCGCAGCAGCCGTTTCGAGACATCGACGATTTGGCACGACGCGGACACCTCGAAGCCAGGGAACTGACGGTGCTGGCCCGTGCCGGGGCACTCGAAAGCCTGAGCGGACACCGCCATCAGGCGCATTGGGACGCCGCCGGAGTGGCTCGTCCCACGCACTTGGAAACGGCCGCTAACGGCAAGCAGGCGGCGTATCGCACCGAAGTAGAGCTGCCGGCGCCAGCGGTGGGCCAGGAACTGCTGGCGGACTACCGCTATCTCGGCCTCACCTTGGGGCCGCATCCGATGGCGCTCTTGCGCTCCGCCGGCGAGTTCCGCGGCTGTCGCTCCGCCCTGGAACTCAAGGATTCCCGCAACGGCCAGTTCATCGAGGTGGCCGGCGTCGTCACCTGCCGCCAACGCCCAAGCGGCCCGTCCGGGGTCGTGTTCATGACCTTGGAAGACGAAACCGGCAACAGCAACATCGTGGTCTGGAACCGGGTGCTGCACGCCTTCCGTGCCGCCCTCCTGCAATCCCGCCTCATCGCCGTGAAGGGCGTGGTGGAACGCGAGGGAGAGGTGATCCACGTCCTCGCCGGAGAAGTGCGAAACCTGAGCCACCTCCTCGCAGGACTTTCGGGCGACATGGTGGCCGCAGACCAAACGGCATTCCGTTCCCGGAACTTCCATTGACTGCCGACGGTGCGCACCATTTTCATCAGCTGGAACCTGACGATATTTGCCGATAGGGTGGGGGGCAGACGAGGAGCGCCCAGTTCGAGCCCCTGCTCGCCCGCGAGCATTTCATACGAACTTTGGCAACATGGGTGTCGGTGCCCACGTTCCGCCATCCGAGAAGTCGTGCGGTGAGGCCCGGAAACGCATAGCAACGCGAGGGGGAACACATGACCTACCGCACCGCGATCATTGGCGGGACGATGCGGCTTGCTGGGAGCGCCGGCAAGGCTGTGGGTGAGGAAGAGCTGGCTACGCCCTTTGGGCGGGCCAGTCATGCCGCGGAACATCCGGGTGCCAGTGCGATCTTCGTCAATCGCCATGGTGCGGGTGGGGAGTTTCTTGCGCATCGGGTGAATTACCGGGCCAACATGCACTTCCTGAAGCGTTGCGGGGTTCGGGAGGCGCTTGCCGTCTTCGCGGTGGGGGGGATCGATCGGACGCTCGCGGATGGCGACTTTGCGATTCCCCATGACCTGATCGACTACACCTGGGGGAGGGAGCACACCTTTGCTCCGGAAGAGGGTGTGCGGCACATCGAGTTTGGTGAGCCGTTTGATGCCTCGGTTCGGGCGCGGATTCGTCAGGCGGCGGGGCGGGCAGGGATCGCGGTGCGGGATGGCGGCGTTTATGGGGTCACGCAAGGCCCTCGCCTGGAGACCCCGGCGGAGATCGATCGCATGGAGCGCGATGGCTGCACGCTGGTGGGAATGACCGCCATGCCGGAGGCGGCGCTGGCGCGAGAGCTGGGCATTGCCTATGCCGGTGTCTGTGTGGTGGTGAATCCGGCGGCAGGGCGGGGCACGGGTGCCATCGACGGAGCCGACATTCGCGGCGTGATTGCGCGTTCGGAGGAGCCGCTAGCGCGGCTCGTAGCCGAGTTCCTCGAGGGCGGCGGCTAGCTCTGGCGGCTCCTCGATCGGGTCGATCTGCACCAGAAGGCCGAACGCCGGATGGTCGAAATAATGCAGTTCGCCGTCGGCGAGGCGGCGGTTCTCCTGCATGAGTGCGAGTCCGCCACTCGGCAGGGAGCGGGTCAGGAGCACCTCGAACTGGGGATAGGGGCGGGCGGTTAGCCTCAGCGTGCCTTCGATCTCGTGGCGTCCGTTGGCGCGTTTCGGACCGAGTTGCACCAGCATGGATGTGGCGGATCGGGGTGGTTCGGCGCGCTGCCGCCATGCGCCGGCGGCGAGCACCCGGAATCGCCGGCTGAGGGTGTCGCGAACGCCTTGCAGCGAACGAAGCTCGAACCAGCCTCGAAGCGTTGCCTCTCGCAGTTGCTCGTAGTGCGTCTGAGCTTGGTCCCGGACCTTCCATTGTGCAAGGGTTTCCTCGTCAGGCTCCACGGCATGGGTGGCAGGGGGGAAGCGCGGCGTGCGCCCATCCTCGAAGCAGGCGTGCAGAGCGGTGGAATGGAATTCGTTGCCAAACGCTGTGACGACGCCGGCGGGCCAATAGGTGCGGGGTTCCACCGTTCGCTCGTCGGTGCCTTCGCAGTCGGGATGCGGGATGGGCTTCATCCAGGCGGGGCGTTCTGGCCGCCCGGTGGGGGTTGGGAGAACTGGCAGTATCGGCGGCGCGGGACCGTAGCCGCAGCCATGCGAGGGCTCCTCTCCTGGCATGACGGCGCGAGCGATGGTTTGATTGGGCAGGCGCAAATCCTCCACTCGACGCAATGGCGCGACACCGGCGTCGTCCCGCGCGAAGGCAATCATCTCCACACGCACCCACAGTGCATCTCGCATGCGTTCGATTTCGGCGGAAAGGACCGCCGCCGCTGGCGTTGGTCCTGCCAACGTCAGGACGAGGAGGACCGCCCTCGCTCGAAAAGAACTAGGCACCCGCGGCGCGGGTGGCCCAGCGGCCGGCTTCGGCATCCATGGTTGCAAGGCCCGGAGAAGCCTCCTCACCTTCCTCCCTCGGCGTGAGCCGCTCCACGAGTGCCTCCACGAACTGAAATCGCTTCTCGGGCTCCTCGAGCGACCGGGATATGCGCAGGCGACTGGTGGACTCGTTGCGGGCGCCGCCATGGAGCTGGTAGGTGCCCGGTTCTGCCTGCACCAAGCGCACGAGTGCAAGGGCATCTGCTCGAGGGTCCGGAGCGAATTCGAGGCGACCGCCGCCGCCGCCCACGTCGATGCGGGCGATGCCGATGGCGCCGGCGGCGAGCTTCAGCGCGGTGGTGCGGAACAGGCTGCGGAGCGGATCGGGCAGCAGGCCAAAGCGGTCGATCATCTCGATCTTGAGTTCGTCGAGGGCGTCCACCGTCGCCGCGTTGCTGATGCGCTTGTACATGATGAGGCGCATGTGAACGTCGGGCAGGTAGTCGTCCGGTATCAGCGCCGGCACGTGCAGGTTGACGTCGTGGCTGGTGTCGAGGGGCTCGGTGAGGTTCGGCGTCGTGCCGGAGCGGATGGCCTTGACCGCGCGTTCTAGCATGTCCATGTAGAGCGAGAAGCCGATGGTCTCGATTTGGCCGGACTGGTCATCGCCCAAGAGCTCGCCGGCGCCGCGAATCTCGAGGTCATGGGTGGCGAGGGTGAAGCCGATGCCGAGTTCGCCGGAGGATTCGATGGCGTCGAGGCGCTTGCGGGCGTCCGGAGTCATCTCGCGCGGATCGGGCGTCAGCAGATAGGCATAGGCCTGACGGTGCGAGCGGCCCACACGCCCGCGCAATTGATGTAATTGCGCCAGCCCAAAGCGATCCGCCCGTTCGATGACGATGGTGTTGGCGTTGGGGATGTCGAGGCCGTTCTCGACGATGGTGGTGCAGACGAGGACGTTCACGCGCCGGTGGTAGAAGTCGGTCATCACCCGCTCAAGGTCGCGCTTCGGCATCTGCCCGTGACCGACGCCGATGCGCGCCTGGGGTGCAAGTTCCTTGATCTCCGCCGCAACCCGTTCGATGGAGCGGATTTCGTTGTGGACGTAGAAAACCTGTCCGCCGCGGGCAAGTTCCCGGCTGATGGCCTCGGTGACGAGACTGCGCGAACGGCGCATGACGAAGGTCTTGATGGCCAGCCGTCGCGCCGGTGGGGTGGCGATGATGGAAAGATCCCTGAGCCCGCTCATGGCGATGTTCAACGTGCGCGGGATGGGCGTTGCCGTCAGCGTCAGCACGTCGGCTTCCGCTCTGAGGCTCTTCAGGCGTTCCTTCTGCCGCACGCCGAAGCGGTGCTCCTCGTCGATGACGATGAGGCCGAGATTGCGGAACCGAAACTGCGCCGCGAGCAGGCGGTGGGTGCCGATGACAATGTCGAGGCGACCGTTCGCGAGGTCTTCGGCCAGCGCCTTCACTTCCTTGTCTGCGCGCAATCGGGAGACGGCGCCGACGCTAACGGGCCAATCCGCGAAGCGGTCTGAGAAGGTCTCGAAGTGCTGCTGCGCCAGGAGCGTTGTCGGCGTCAACACCGCCACTTGCTTGCCACTCTGCACCGCCAGGAACGCCGCCCGCATGGCCACTTCGGTCTTGCCGAAGCCGACGTCGCCGCAGATCAGGCGGTCGGTGGCTCGGCGGGAGGTGAGGTCGTCGATCACGGCATCGATGGCTGTGGCCTGATCGGGCGTCGCGTCGAAGGGGAACTGTTCGCAGAAGCGTTGGTAGTCGTCCGCAGGGGCACCGAAGGCGAAGCTCTCGGACGCCTCGCGGCGGGCGTAGATGTCGAGCAGTTCCGCCGCCACGTCGTGCACCTTTTCCGCTGCGCGACGCTTGGCCTTGTCCCATTGGTCCGAACCGAGCCGGTGCAGCGGCGCGTTCTCCTCACCCGCGCCGGTGTAGCGGGAAACAAGATGCAGCGCGGTCACCGGCACATAGACCTTGGCCTCTTCGGCGTATTCGAGGCACAGGAACTCCATCGGATAGCCGTCGATGGTGAGGGTGACGAGCCCGCGATAGCGTCCCACGCCGTGGTCGAGATGCACCACGGGCGCGCCGATGTTGAGTTCGGTCATGTGGCGAATGACCGCGTCCGGGTCCACCCCGGCACGCCGGTTTGCTTCGGCGGCGCTCTCGTGGCGGTGGCCAAGGATCTCCGTTTCCGTGACGATGGCGATGTCGTCCAGCCAGAGGCCCCGTTCGAGCGGCGCTACCGCCAGCGTCGGGCGGCTCGAGTCCTGATGCGCTTCGGTGCCCTGCAGGAAGTCGCGGAGGCCGTCGATCTCATTGGTAACGATGCCGGCGCGGCGCAGCAGATCGTCGAGGTGCGCGCGCCGTCCGGCGCTCTCGGCGGTTAGCGCGATCCGCGCCGAAGCATTGCCGACGAATGCCCGCAGGGCGCGCATCGGATCGCGGGCGCGATGATTCGCCGCCAGTTCCGGCAGTTCCCGACTCGCAAACACCACCCGACCGCGCCGTTTTTCGCCAGTCTTGTCGAGGCAGATGCGGGCGAAAGGCGCCATCCGCTGGCGTACCTCGTCGCTCGTCAAGCAGAGTTCGCGGGGCGCGAGAATGGGTCGCTCGATGTCGTGTCGCAGCGACTCGTAACGCGCAGCCACGTCCGCGAGGTGGCGCGCCACTGCGGCTTCGGTGTCGTCATCCACCACTAGCACGGCGTCTTCCGCCAGGTGGTCGGTGAGCACGGACGTGGTCTCGAAGAAGAGCGGCAGGTAGTACTCCACGCCTTGTGAGGCGACACCCTCGCTCACCTCCTGATAGATCTGGCAGCGGCGCACGTCCACCTCGAAGGTGGTGTGCCAATTGGCGCGGAAGCGGGCGATGCCGGCGGCATCGAGCGGCACCTCCAAGGCCGGCAGCACGCGCACGGCGTCGGTTTCGGCGACGGTGCGTTGGCTGTCGGCATCGAATGTGCGCAGGCTGTCGACCTCGTCGTCGAACAGATCCACCCGCACGGGGTTGGGTGCGCCCATCGGAAAGATGTCTAGCAGCGAGCCGCGAACCGCAAACTCGCCGCGTTCGGACACCGTGGACACGGCGCGATAGCCGGCTCGTGCGAGGCGCTCGCGCTCGGCGACGAGGTCCAGTGTCTGTCCCACCTCCACTACCAGCGATTGCTCCTGTACGAACCGCACCGGCGCCAGGCGCTGCACCAGCGTTGCTGCTGTAACGACCAGCACACCGTGGTGCAGGCGCGGCAGTTCGTGCAGCGTCGCGAGCCGCTCGGAGACAATGTCCTGATGCGGCGAGAAGTGGTCGTAGGGGAGCGTCTCCCACTCCGGCAGGGCGTGAACCGGAAGGTCGTCGGGCGCAAAGCAGCCGATCTCCTCGCGCGCGCGCACGGCGCCCTCCGCGTCTGCGGCTACGCACACGAACAGGCGCCGCGAAGCCGCGGCCAAGTTCGCCAACTCAAGACTGCCGGCAGCGCCCCGCAGCCCCTGCCAGTGGCGGACTGAACGCGGCGCCGGAGCTTCCACTTCCGGTGGGGTGGTTTGCATCGCTACGCATTCTAACGCCCGCGCGGGTCGCCTATGGGTTTGGTCGCTGACGTGTGGCGATGGGCGTGGTAATCTTCGGCCACGGCTCAAAGCCTCTTTGGGGATCGACTTACGGTTAGATGACGCCCAAAACGCCACCACCTTGCTTGGCATGGGGTCGCGAGTTCGTTGCCAGCAAGGCCGTGGCCGCTTCGGAGACGCCACCGCGCCCACATCGCCCCCTTGGCTCATGGCCGGCATCGAGCAACTCGAGGCACCGGGGGAAAGAAATGAAGCACGCACTTGGACTTGCCATCGCAGCACTGCTGCTCGCGGCACCGGCGACTGCCGACGTCGCCGATGATCTTCAGCAAGCTATCGAACTCGCACGCGAGGGTGACGGCAACGCCGTCAGGATGATGGGGACGGTGCCACGCGCCTGCAAAGTCCTTCGTCGGGCTGCGAGCGCTGCGGAGGAAGCGGAGGATGCCGAAGCCGTCGAGAGCATCGACGTTGCTCTCGAGCACTGCAAGCGGGCGGTGCAGGCACTCAGAAACGGCGATGCACCCCGCGCGACGCGGCGCGTGGAGCACATGATCGCCGCCATCGATGGTAGCGAGTAGCGATTCTCACGCGGCCACGTAGCCTTGCTCGCGTGACCACACCAAGGGGAATTCCTCGCTGTCCATGCGATCGCCTTCCTTGAGGGTGGTCGACTTGCCGAGGTCCAGTGCCATCCCTTGGCGTTCCCGGTAGCGGACATCGTCGCCGAGGTAATGAAGCGAATAGGCGCGTCGGTCTCGGTCGGTGGTGTTGCCGCTTGCGCCATGCACCGTGTTGGCGTGGTGGACGATGATGTCGCCGGGCTCGGTGGCGTAATGCACGATGTCGTACCCGGCATTGTCGCCTTCGATGTCCGGCAGCTTTGGCAAAGGGGTTCCGTATAGCGGAGTTTGGGTCACGAAGCCGTTGGGGGCATGGGTCTGCCAGCGGTGGGAGCCCCGGACGTACGCCATCATGCCGTTGTCGGCGTTCACGGCGTCGAGCGGAACCCAAACAGTGCAGCACTTCTCGCCGGTCACGTGGAAGTAGGGCGTGTCTTGGTGGAACGCCGTGCGGTGCAGCGAGCCGGCTTCCTTCAGGAACAGTTGTTCGCCGTAGAAGTTGATCCGCTGCGACTGCATGAGACTCGCGATCCGCTCCGGCAGCGGTGGCCCGCAGCAAAGGGCGGCCAGTCTTGGCAGCCGGCGCCAGTTGAAGCTGTTGATGCAGAACCGCCCGGTCGCCGACTCGGTGCCCGGAGTGACGAACTCGGCGCCGCTCGCCTCGATCATGGGCGCGAGCGCCTGGAAATCCACCACGTGGAGCTCTGTCTGATCGACAGACATTTCCTCCGCGTACGCCGCCTCCAACCACGCAAGCCAGTCGTCGTCAAGGAACCCCGGCAAATGCACTACCCCGTCGCGGTGGTAGCGCTGTCGCTCCTCCTCTGTTGCGTCGCGCAAGTTCGTCTCCCCCAAGTTGGTTTCCCGAAGAAGCTGGGACGAACGGTACACTGCGAGGGACGGAAGGGACAGGAGGCGAGGAGGCGCCAAGCGACCATGGATCTCCTGTTCGCGTTCATTCGTGCGGGCGCGCGATCTACCGGCGACAGGGGTGCTTGATGCGACTTGCGTCCAATACTCTGGCCTTTGGCGCATCCGGCACTGCCTTGGGGCTCGTCAGCAACGGCATCGCGTTCTTCCTGCTGATCTACTACAGCCAAGTGGTGGGCCTGGACCCTTCGCTCGCGGGCTTCGCACTGCTGCTGGCACTGGTTTTCGATGCGGTTTCGGATCCCTTGGTGGGGCGTTGGTCGGATCACATCCGCAGCCGTCTTGGCCGCCGCCACCCGCTGCTGTATGCCTCCGTGGTACCGGTTGCGGTCTGCTACTACGCCCTGTGGGTGCCGCCGGAGCTCTCGGAAGCTGGCACGTTTGCGTGGCTGCTGATCTTCACCATTGGCCTCCGACTGTCGCTGACGATGCATTCGGTGCCGTTCAACGCGCTCTTGCCGGAACTCGCGCCGGACTACGATGAGCGCACGAGGCTGATGAACTACTCGGTGGGTTCGGCGTGGTTCTTCGGCACGCTCATCTCGGTGGCCATGTATGCCTGGTGGCTGGCCGACACGCCGGACTACCCAGACGGGGCGGGCGTGCTGCGTCGGGCCGGCTACGAAGACGCGGGCGCCGTTGCCGCGGCGGCGGTGGGCATCTGCCTCGCACTTGCCGCGGCCGCCACCCACCGGCACATCCCCGCGCTCGCGAAGCCGCCTTCGCATGCGCAGTCGGGTGGCCGGGCACTCGCCGAGATGGTGGCAACGCTGCGCGACCGCAATTTGATCATCCTGGTGGCGAGTGCGGCTCTGGGCGCGATTGCCGGCGGCACCTCCAGCGCGCTTTGGGCATACATGCAGCCTTGGTTCTGGGGCCTTGGCAGCGAGGAGATTCGCACGATCCTGGCGGCACAGTTGCTGGCACCGGTTGCCGCGGTCGTGTTGCTGCCTCGCGTTGGCCTCGGCAGCGACAAGAAGCTCAGGATGATCCAGTTCTCCGTGCTGTCGATTCTGGTTGTTTGTGGACCGGTAATTGCGGACCTGATCGGTGCGTTCCCGTCGGATGGGCACCCGGCGAGATTCCCGGCACTGGTTGTGCTTGGCGTGCTGCAGGTGATCCTCTCGGTGATGACTGGCGCCTTGGCCGCATCTATGGTGGCGGACGTGGTGGACGCGCGGGCGGTGGCGGTGAGGCGGCGCGAGGAGGGCCTGGTCATGGCGACCCTATCCTTCGTCGGCAAGGTGGCGGCAGGGATGGGCGTGTGGCTCGGCGGCTTGGTGCTCGCCGTGATCGACTTCCCAAGCGGCGAAGAGATCGCCGCGCTTGATCGAGACATGGTCGAGCGCCTGGGCTGGTGGTATGGCCCACTGCTGGCCTGCCTCTATGCTGCCTCGGTGGCCGTGTTGCGCTTCTACCGCCTGAGCCGAGACGACCACGTGGCACATCTGGAGGCGCTTGACCGGGAGGATGGTGTGGTGCCGCAACAAGCGAGAGCCAAATGAACCGGGAGTTCGAGCGGCCACGGCAACTACTGCCGAGGGACGCCTACACCGACGCCAACTGGCTGGAACGCGAGCGCCGGACTTTGTTTGATCGGGCTTGGGTGTGGGCCGGCATCGAAGCGGACCTGACGCGGCCTGGCGACTTCCTCACCACGAGCATTCAAGGTCAGCAACTCTTCGTCCTGCGGGGCGAGTCGGGCGAGCTTCGCGCCTTCCACAACATCTGCCGGCACCGAGGCTCGGAGGTGGTGGAGGGGAAGGGCAACGTGGGCAAGGTGGTTCGCTGCCCCTATCACCGCTGGACCTATGACTTTTCCGGCGGCCTACGTGCCGTCTCGAACGAGGCTGACTGTTTCGGTTCGGTGGCCCGGGAAGGTCTCTCGCTGCACCCGGCGTCCGTCGGCGTGCACCTCGGCATGGTCTATGTGAACCCCAATCCTGCGCCGCCGGAGCCGTTTGCACAATGGGCGGCAGGACTTGACGAACACGCCTGGCCGCACGATTTCGCAGACGGCAGCCTGAAGTTTGCCGGCGAGACTGTCTACGAGATTCGCTGCAACTGGAAGGTTTTCTACGAAAACGCCGTGGACGGCTATCACCTCGGCTACCTGCACGACCGCACCCTGGGGCCGCTGTATCCCAACCGCAACGTGTGGCACCGGGCGGGCCGCCACGCCTTGTGGTATTCGACAGAGCGCGCGGGACCGCCCCAGTCGAACAGCGTCTTGACGGAACGCATCGTGGACGGCGCCGGCGCACGGCGTCTTCAGGGGCACCAACCAGCGACCTATCCCGGCGTCGTCGCGCTGTTTCCGTTGACCTTCCTGACGCCGAACCCCTGGGGCATCTCCGCCTCCGTGCTCGAGCCCGTGGACACCGAAACCACCCGAATGCGCACCTTGAGTTGGACACCCGCAAGCGCCAAGGGGTGGCTCGCCAAAGTTCTCGGTCGGCCGAAGCGAACACGGAAATCAGGCCATGCGAAGAAGCCGTCCGTGTACCGCCTTGCGGACGCCGACCAGCATCCGCTGGAATCGGGCGACTTCCAGATCGAAGACATGTGGATCTGCGAAAAGATCCAACGCAATCTGCACTCCCCTCATTTCGAGGTAGGGCCGCTCGCGGACGGCGCCGGCGCGGAATCGCCAGTCGCCCACTTCCAGCAGAGCGTCCTCGACTACGTGGGCGATGGGCGCTAGGGCCGGGCCGCTATTGCTTCGAAGGTATCCATCACCTGGCGGGCCTGGCCAGCGGTCAGCGTAGCGCGTCCAACACCATGCGCGCGTCGATCACCATCCCGGTCACGTCGCCAGGCTTGGACCCGTCCGGCGTGAACAGGAATGCGTGAACCGCGGCGTTGCGGGTGGGGAGACTGCCGAGCGGCGGCGGCGTTGCGGCCTGCCGTGCGCCGAATGCGTTCCACTTGGCCTCGCCGACGAGCAAGGTTGGGGTGGCGACCGACTGGGCCACGATATCGAGTTCGGGGTCGTTGCCGCGCCAGTAGCGCTGTGCCTGGGCAAACGGACCGAGTTCCGCGATGACCGGCACGACGTGGTGCAGGTGCGGAACCGCTATGCGACTGAGTTCCTCCCATGCATACGTTTCAAGCCGCGTGCGTTGGCGTTGCCAGAGCAAAAGGCGTGTCTCGCGGGGTGCCTCGGCCAGCAGCGAGCGATTCGGCGCCACCACGCGGAACCAGAACCGAAGGAACGGGTCCGCGATCTGGTACACGCTGCGCTTGCCGGACCTCGGATGGCTGCCGAACGGGGTTTCCCGTCGGACGAGGCCCATCTCGGCCAGGGCCGCGAGCGGTCCGGCGAGGCTTGGCGCCGGACGGCCGATCCTGCCAGCGATCTCGCTCACGCGATGGGCGCCGTTGCCGATGCAGTCAAGTAGCGGGCGGAGCGCCACAGCCGACGGCATCTCGGCCAGCAGTAAACGGTCTGGCTCTCGATGGAGAGGCCCCGAAGGGTCGAGCACCAAGGCGTCCACGGCGGCATCCAGACGATTGCCGAATGGCTCGGCCAGTTCCCAATAGCGCGGCATCCCGCCCCAGACGGAGTAGGCCGAGACCAACTCCCGAGGAGTTGCCTTCGGGAATACGTCCGCAAGAAACCCCGCTCGCAGCGGGCGCACGGCAAACGCCTCGGTCGCGCGCCCATACAGTGGTGCGCCGCCATCGAGCAAGGCACCGTGCATCATGCGAACGCTGGAACCACTCGCCACCAACGCGACATTCCGATCCGGCGAGTCGAGCCAGTTCTGCAACACGGCAAGGATTTCCGGCTCTGCAGCCAGCAAGTACGGCAACTCATCGATGATCAGCGGGCCTTGCCACCCTTGACTGCCGGCCTCCCGATCGAGCCGTTGCAGCAGCGTCGGCCAGTCGGGATACGTCACTTCGTCGAAGCCGGGAAACCGCGCCGCCAACGCCGACGCCAAATAGCGCCGTTGCACGGCAGGGGCAGAACGATCCACCACAGTGTAGAGCCCGTCGTTCCGGCTCGCCCACTCGGTCAATAGCCGCGACTTGCCCACCCGTCGCCGGCCCCAGAGCGCAGCGAAGGCACGCGGGTTGGCAACTACCGTGTCAAGGCGAGCCATTTCTTCAATGCGGTCGATGAACTCCATCGCCTTGGATTATGCTGTAGAAAATTATGTAGATCAACATAATATGTTGCTTACCTCATGGGCTGCGCCGAGGTCCGCCAGAGGCGCTCATTCCTTACAATGCAGCCCCGGCGAATCCGTTTAGCCCGCCCGCAACAATCAGGAGAACCCTCAATGCCCGAGTCCACCCCATACGTCCCGCCGAAAGTCTGGAAGTGGGAGGCCGAGAGCGGTGGCCGTTTTGCCAGCATCAATCGACCCATCGCTGGCGCCACCCACGACAAGGAGTTGCCGGTCGGCAAGCACCCGCTGCAGCTCTACTCCCTCGGCACCCCCAACGGCGTGAAGGTGACGATCCTGCTGGAAGAGCTGCTGGCGCTCGGCATCGAGGGTGCCGAATACGACGCTTGGCTCATCAACATCGGTCAGGGGGACCAGTTCGGCAGCGGCTTCGTCGAGATCAACCCCAACTCGAAGATTCCGGGTCTGCTCGACCGCAGCACGTCGCCGCCCACGCGGGTGTTCGAGTCCGCTGCGATCCTTCTCTATCTGGCCGAGAAGTTCGGCGAGTTCGTTCCCGCAAATGGCCGAGAGCGGGCGGAGTGCATGTCTTGGCTGTTTTGGCAGATGGGTTCCGCACCCTATCTCGGCGGGGGTTTTGGCCACTTCTACGCCTACGCGCCGGAGAAATGGGAGTACCCCATCGACCGCTACGCGATGGAGGTGAAGCGCCAGCTCGATGTGCTAGACCGGAACCTCGCGTCGCGACCGTTCTTGAGTGGCGATTCATACAACATCGCCGACATGGCGACCTACCCTTGGTACGGGCAACTTGTGCTGAGTGGGCTCTATGACTCAAAGGAGTTTCTGGAGGTGGACTCCTACACGAACGTGGTTCGATGGGCGCAGGAAATCCACAACCGACCGGCGGTGAAGCGCGGCCGACGAGTGAACCGCGCCAGCAAGAGCGGTCTCGCCGAACGCCACGACGCGAGCGACCTCGACGCGCTCGAGGCGAATCAGTAGCCCCGGCGAGCAAGCGCGAGGACGGGTCGTGGGTGACCGCTCGAAGGTTCGTACCTGCCTATGGTTTGACGACGAAGCACTCTCGGCGGCGGAGTTCTATTGCGGGCTGTTGCCGGAGAGCGGGGTCGAGCATGTCGAGCGCTATCCGGAAGGCCACGAGATGGGAACGCCCGGGTCCGTCGCTTCCGTCGAGTTTCGTCTCGGCCGAGTGCCCTATCTCGCGATCAACGGCGGCCCGCATTTCACGCTCAATGAGGCGGCTTCGATCTTCGTGGCCACCGAGGACCAAGCGGAAACCGATCGACTGTGGAAGGCCCTGACCGCCGACGGCGGCACTGAGAGCCAGTGTGGATGGCTGAAGGACCGGTATGGACTGTCCTGGCAGATCGTGCCGCAGCGCGCGCAACAACTGATGTATGGATCGGAAGCCACGCAAGTGTGGAAGGCTCTGATGGCAATGAAGAAAATCGACATCGCGGCCTTGGAGGCGGCTGCGGCAGGCCGTTAGCGGAACCTCCGCATACGTCCCGCCTGAAAGGGGTACGTCGCGACCCCTCCAGAAAGGATTGTGTCGCGCTACTCTTCCGGCTCGGTGAGTAGCCCTCGCTCTGGACTTACGCGGGCTTCCCAATAGGAAACGCGCCCGTTTTCTATCGCGTCCCTAACGGACCTCTCCCGGGCGGTGAGCTTTGACGTGCCCGACTTGACCTCCACGAACACGATCTCTTGGACGTGGTTGTCCTCGTTGAGACCCGCGAAGACGACGTAATCAACGGGGTTGCCCAGGAAGTGGGCATCCTTCGGATCAAACGGGAAGTCGGGCATGAACGGTACGAGGTGCTCGACGACTTGCCCGAGGTTGACCGCACGACTCCGCTGCCGGCTGTCTTCCCGACCGAAACGCACGCCAACGCTATGGCCTTCTTCATACCGGGCCTTCGCCCTTGCGGCGGTTCGCCACCACAGAATGACAGTGACGATCAGAAGTACGGTCAGTACGACGAGACCGATTTCCATTGCATCCGAAATGGCAAGCCACTCAGGTGGCTCGCGAGTCTATCACCGGGCCTGCCGAGGAGTTCGGACCCTTCGAAGCGCCGGCGGCTCAGATCGGTAGTTGGTTATTCGTCAGGTGCGCGCGCGTCGCTTGCTCGAAGCGTTCGGGCCAGGGTGCACCGATCTTGTCAGCAATGGAGCGTGCGACCGGGAAGAATTCATCGGCAATCATCCGTGTGCGTTCGTGTACTGACGACCACGTAGTTCCAGCGGGAAGCGCAACGAGCGCGGCCTGCTGGCTCTCCGTCAAGTCCTTGCGCAAGGCGAGCACGCCTCTGCGTGTCTGCCCGCCATTGCCCATGACGAACACGCGGATGAGCATGTCCCGGAGGAGGTTGGTGCCGGTTTGCGCCACTACGAGGTCATTGCGGCCCTTGACCACTACAGAGAGCCCAAGGACGCGAATGAACTCGTTGGCGATGTCGAGCAATGCCTCCGGGGTAGGTTGGGCGGGTGACGGTTTGGCCTTGGAGAGGGGCTCCGACAATCCAAGCTCGTCGAACAGTGGCTTGACCCTCCCGCTCGTCAGGAAAGCGAGCTCGAACCCGTTGACCACGGTGAGATCGAACCGGAGCCAGTCGTCCGTGATGCAGTTGATTGTGCGGGCGTTCGGCAACGTCTTGGAGAAGAGAATGGGGGCAATCCTCTCAAGCGCATGCGAAATGCGAGGGAGGACATCGGACACCTCATCGGCATCTGCGACGACATATACATCGACGTCGCTGTAAGCATCCGCCTCGTCGCGGCCGTGACTTCCCCCAAGGAACGCGCTGCCAACACCAGGAACTTCCTTGAGCACCTCGCCAATCCTCTTTGCGAGCGCCGCCTGATCCATGTGCATGCCTCCTTGGCAATGGTAAAGCGAGGGGCCTCAGGGCCCTCACACGGTCTGTAGGCCCCGGGCAATGGACCTGTTCGTGGCCCTCACGGCCGGCAACAACGCTCCGATCAGTCCGATTCCGCAAGCCCAGACGACTCCGACGACCATGTGCTCCGCGGCAACGTCCAGACGCAGCGTTAGGTGATTGACGCTTGCACCGGGGCCAAGGTACTGCGTTGCGCCGAAGGTGCTGCCGTCGACAAAGATCCAAGCGAGCAACGCTCCCGCCACCGCGCCGATGGCCGCCAGCAGGGTCGATTCCACGAGAACCGCCACGGTGATCGGGAAGGTTCCAAACCCGATGGCGCGCAATGTCGCCACCTCGACCGTGCGCGCATCCACCGTGGAGTAGGTCATGTTGAGGGCGCCGCAGGTTGCCCCGAACGCCATGATCGCGCCTACGACGTAGGCGATCACGTACGACAGCCGGGACATGGTCTCCGCCTGACCCCGGTAGTAGTCCGACTCGCGCTCCGCCTTGAGGTTCGCGCCGCGGATGGCGGCGACCGCGGAATGGAATCGCTCGAAATGATCCGCCGACAGGAGCTGTACCGTCGCCGAACTGAGTTCGTTGCGACCCACCGCGGCCATGAGCGCGGGAGCGTCCGCGAGCAGCTCCGACTCGTGCGCATTGCCACCGCTCTCGAACACACCAACGATTCGCCAATCGACGCCGCCGACCTTCAGGTGCCTGCCGATGGCGAGAGACGGCGTCGACCGCTGTGCCAGTCGGCCGACCATCAGTTCGTGGCGGCCTTCCGTGATCGTCCTGCCTTCGACAACGCGGACCTCTGGCCGGAGCTCGAACCCGGTGGGAGTGAGTCCGCGAATGAGAACCAAGCCGTCCACGTCGTCGAGCATCACGTTGACGAGAACCTCGGGCGAGACCGCAACGTCGCCGTCTCGCTGACGCGCAATGCCGGGAAGGGAACGCAGCCTTGCGGCGTTCTCGCGGCTGAGGGAACTGAGCGACTCCACAACGGAGCCGTTCCTGAGCACAAGTGCGCGGTCCGGGTGTCCTGTCGTGGCTATGGCATCGGTCAGGCTGGACGCAAGGGCGAGTGTCATGACGAGGACGAAGACCACGCAGGCGATGCCGACCGCGATTACCAGAGATTCGCCCAACCTAGCGGAAATGCTGCGCAGGCTCACCAAGGTGATGTGGATTGCTTGCATCGCCGCCATCACTTGCCGCCGATGGCGTCGGTGACCGCCACGCTTCGAAGATAGGCCATCGGCCACAGCGAGATCAGACCCGCCAAGCCAATGCCGAAGGCAATGGCGGTTGCGTACACCTCGCCCGGCAGGTCCAGACCCGGGACACCGGCGAACTCGAAAATGGACGGCAGCGACAGGGCGCCCGCCAGCAGGCCGGCGAGGGCGCCCCCGACGCAGACGACGAACGCCTCGGCCAAAATCATCATGGAGATCGAGCCGTCCGAGAAGCCCAAGGCCTTGAGGACGCCGAACTCCGGCCGGCGCGACCTTGCGGCCTGAACCATCATCGTTCCCGTCAGGAACAGGAGCGAGAAGAACACCGCGCCAACCACCAGCTCGACAAACAGGCGGAGATCCTCAACCTGCCGGAGCTGGCCGGAAACCCATTGCTTTTCGCTCAGGGTGCGCGTTCGGTGCGACGAGTTGGCGAAGAGCTGGTCGATGGCCTTCGCCACCGAAGCGGCCCGCGCCGGGTCCTCCAAGGCGACGATGAAATGCTGAACGGTGTCCTTTCCCGCCACCCGGGATTCGTTCAGGTACGCATAGTCGAAAAACACGCCGTCCGCGTACAGCTTGTCGTCCTCCGGCCGGCTGTTGGCAATCGCCAAGACATCGAAAGTCCAGGTCTCGTTGCCTTGGTCGTTGATCCAGATGGCCGACTTGATGGGAACGTGGTCACCGACGCGCCAGCCAAGACGGTTTGCCGTCGAACTGCCCACGATCGCGGCGGTTCGCAATGCCAGTACCCGATCGAGTTGATCTTCCGGCACCCTGATTTCCGGAACCACGTCCAGAAGGGCCTGCAGCTCCACCGCCGCGGACGTCACCGGCTGGCTTAGGTCTTGGTAGTAGCCGCCGAGCAGGGTCGCGTGCGTGACCCTCTGAACGCCGTCCAGATTCGCGATCCGCGAAGCGTGCGCGATGGGCAGGGTCTCCAGCGGCCCCGTGCGGTTCAGGACGCGAAGCCTCGTCTCGCTGAGCCTGTCGATTGCCCCGTTGAGCCCCGATACAACGCCGCTCAGAACGGTGTAGAGCATGAAGGCGACGAACGTGGCGAGAAACGTCAAAGTCCACCGCAGGGGGCTCCTGAAGGTGTTGCTGACGGCAAGCCTGAACGGGATCGTCATTGGCCGGTCTCGGCGTCTCGGAGGGGCTAGAAGGTGAGCTTCATTTCGACCTCGTCAGTATCAGCCAAGTCCCGGCTGTACTTGAAGCCAATCCGTTCATAGAAGCGCCCGCTGTTTGCGTCTACGTTGAGGTAGCTCGTGATCAGGACCTTGGGATTGCTGGATCGGCGAATGCGTTCGATCAGCAACTGCACCGCGCGCCTCCCGTAGCCGCGGCTCTGGAAACGCTGATCGATCATCAGCCGCCACAGGAAATACTCGCCCTGATCCGGCCTTTCGGAAGTCATCATGAGTCCTACCGGCGTTTCCCCGGCATAGATTGCCCGCAGCCACACGGGGTCGCTGTCGGGCGGGTAGTGGGCTTCGGCGATGGAGTAGGCATTCGACCGAGGGTAGGCCTGAAGCTGATGTTTGGCCACGGAAAGTTCCAGGATCGCCCGCAGATTCCCGCTGGTGATTTCTCTGAGCGTGACTGGACCCAATGCGCTCTCCGACTGCGCGATTGAGCGTGGAGGATCGCACGGTTGCCGAAGACGCCCAAGGCGGCGACACCCCGGCCCGTCGAGTGGCCGACAGCCGGGCCCGACGCTAGTCGACATTGAAGCAACGCTGGAACCATCCGGCACGTAGACATTCCGTCCTGCCCAATGTCGAAGGGCATGGGGGTGGCGAACCGTTGGGACATCGCCTCCGCTTGCATGGGCAAGAAGGTTCGTGTGTCGGGGAGGCGCTATGCTGCGTCGTCTGTTCCCGTTGGATCCGTCACATGCGCCGCCTCGCCGTTTGCTCTCTCGTTTGTCTCCTCGTCGCGTCAGCGGGTGCCGCCGAGATCCCCCTCGATAATGTCGAGGCGCTCGAGTTCCACAACACCGAAGGCGGTTTGACGACCTTCAAGGGTTATCCGGCCCTACAGGTCCTCGGGCCCATGTCCCGCGCCGAGGACAAGCTCGTGATCGTCGACGTGGAGCTTGCCGACGGCACGATCGAAGTGGAGTTGACCGGCGGCGTGCAGCAGGGCGCGATGGCCGCGGCGCGGGGCTTCGTGGGCGTCGCGTTCCACGTCCAGGAGGGCGCAGAGAAGTTCGAGGCGTTCTACCTACGCCCGACGAACGGCCGCGCCCAAGACCAGGAACGGCGCAACCATTCGAGCCAGTACATCTCCTTCCCCAACCATCCATGGCACAAGCTGCGCGAAGAGACGCCGAGCCGGTACGAGGCGTACGTGGACCTCGTCCCCGACGAGTGGACGAGCGTGCGCATTGTGGTGGACGCCGACCAGGCGCGCCTGTACGTACACGGCAACGAGCAGCCGACGCTGATAGTCAACGACCTGAAGCTTCCCGAGACGTCGGGTTCGGTGGGGCTATGGGTCGGTCCCGGGACCGCGGCGCACTTCCGTAACCTTAGGGTGACGCCGGCGGGTTAAAGGCCAGCTCGCCGTCGCCCGTTTCGCGTTGCCAGTTGGCGCGAAACGGCGCGGTTCCATGCGAACCCTCTCCGTTGCCCCGGGGTCGGGAAGGGCAGCGGCCGCATCCACGGCGCTCGCGGCAGTGCTAGGGGCCCCGGCAGCATTGGACATTTTTCGTGCCGGTGGCGCAGGCTGCAGGTTTGGCTAGGGCGCACAGTTGGCCAAGGTCCGCGCTCCGCCGCCGTCAGACGAGCAATCGTGTCCGTGGTGACCCTCTGGAGTTGCGACGAAAGCAACGCCGCATCCGCGAATCAGTATCTTGATGGCAGTGCGTCGCGGCCGTCGCTAAAGCTCCACGCGTTGGCGTAGGCGACCAGGTTCAGCCTCGCTGCCACCGCGAGCGAAGCCGTATTGGACCAGGACGTGCTGTAAAGGGGCATCCGGCCCGACGCGCGGACCGCTGTCGCCCAAGCTGCGGTAACGCGTGCACCGAGGCCCGTGCGTCGAAACGCGGTGGCGGTCTCGAGACCGGCTTCGGCCGCGTGATCTGACCGCCGTGCGCAACAGCAGACGCTGACCGCGTGTCCGTCGCGTTCGATGGCCGCGATCGGGGCGCGTCCAGCGATCTCCGCCTGGCTCCACTCGGGAAAGTGCCGGACAAGCCGGTCAACGGTCCGAAGGAACACGACGCCGTCGACCTCGGCAATGTCGTCGGGGAATGCGAAGGCGGGACCCGAGTCGGCCGCTTCGCCCGCCAGTGCACGGTAGCGGGCCGCGTGTAGCGGCGGAAGGCGTCCATCTTCAACCGGCTTCTCCTCGGCGGCCAGATCGTGCAGCGCATCGGCCACGCGGTCCGGGGTGTCGGCCCGCACGGCCCACGCGCAATGTTCCCGTCCGCGCACCAGCTTGAACACGGGACCCCGCCTTGAGTCGGGTTCCCGTGTGCCGGCGACGCGTTCTCGCCGGTCGATGCGGAACAGCGTCCGGAGGTGCAGTTCCGGCGTCGTCAAGGCGGGACGCGCAAGTGAGGGCCCTCGCGGTATTGTTGATCGTATGACCCGCCTGCCCGACACGCAACACTCCGTCCTACAGGCTGTAGGACATGTCCGACGGCCTAGTGCCATGCAACCGCGTTTCCTTGGTGGCACAGACCCTTAGGACATCGTCCCCGTTCGCGTGAGACGGAACATCGGTGTGTTGGGAAGGGCCACCCGCTACCGGGTGGGGAAGGCCCCGACATTGGATCATCAGCCGGCGGATGCGCGGTCGGCAGGCGGCCAACGCAGCTTCGTCGGGGTGTCGGGTGCGGGCCAGACAACGGCGATGGCTCGGCCGATCAGGAGCTCAAAGATCGGATCCTCCGGGTCGAAGCTGTCGAAAGTGATGGCGGCAAGCACGCTCGAACGTTCGATCGGCGAAGCCACAGGTCGGACGCGTCCGACGATCTGGAACTCGAGGTCGGTCGCGCCCACTTGGGCGTGCAGGGCGTAGCGAGGATCGCGCTGGAGCTGCAGCACCTTGGGCGTGGCGCGGCTCGCGAGCACGTATAGGGCGCGATGCGTGAACACAGGACAGACGGGCGCAACCCGGGGTGCGCCCCGGTCACCGACGGTGGCGAGGATCGCCACCTCACCGCGATCCGGATGGTGCAGCAACCGATGTCCGATGGCGGCCATGTCAGGCGTCGCTTGCTGGAACTCGGACCAACTGACCAGTCGCATGGACCGGCCGTCTGACGACCTGTGGGCGGGCGGTTTTGACAACAGGCAGCCCCTTTGGAACGGGATAGTGGCGGAGTCTATGGCACTGGTGGTTTCGAGCGAACATCCCCAGTAGCGCCTCGCAGGCGGCCGCAGCGGCCCGGCGTCGTTGCGCGTCCCGTGCCGAACCCGCAGGCGGTGCTGAGGGCCCGCCTTGATGCACTCGGCAGGTAAGGTCGAGAGGAACGATCACTATCGGTGGATGCGCTTCCAGCGGGCGCCTCGTGCATTTCTCCGAGCGGGCCGCCGCTAGGAACCTGGAGTTGAACGTCAGCATGAGGCCCGTGGGCGCCCGCCAATCCCAGGCGGCGACCGGCGCACTGGTCCTCGACGTGGCATCGCGGTTTGCCGGTCTCGCGCCGGGCATGAGGGAAACCACACCGAATTGGTCCGCGATTGGTCCATTTCAGTGTTACAAGCTTGGATGAGCCTGCGGTAATCCCTTGCTTTATTTGCATATTGGCGGAGAGGGAGGGATTCGAACCCTCGATGGGGTTTAGCCCATACTCCCTTAGCAGGGGAGCGCCTTCAGCCGCTCGGCCACCTCTCCGGCGGGTCGGCCCTTGGGTTGCCAAGGGCTGGTGGTCTGGCGCTCCGAGCAGGATTCGAACCTGCAATCCCCGGCTTCGTAGGCCGATGCCTTATCCAGTTTGGCCATCGGAGCTAGCAGGGGGCGAATTGTAGCGGAAAAGCTGGCCTAGGGGCGATCTGGATGGAGAGATCGAGGGTCTTCGACGGACACGCCTGCTGGCGCGAGGCAGAGGTTGGCGGTGCTGCGTGCCGCCCGATTCGGGCTGCAAGATGCTATGCTTCGCCGCTTGTCTCGATCAGGGGGCCGAATGCGTCGACTGGCCGCTCTCTCGCTCTTGCTTTGTGCGCCGCTTGCCGGGGCAGACTACTGGGTTTCCATTGGCAGTTTTTCGCGCGCCGAGCAGGCTGGAAGTCTGGCTGCGACTGCGACGCAAAAGGTCGGCGTGGAGTTCTCGGCTCGGGCGTTCGAGACCGGGGCGGGCACGACGTATCGGGTTGTGGCAGGGCCGCATGGGGATGCCGCCGGTGCGGATGGTGATCGGGCGAAGGCTGTCGGCGCGGGATATGCCGATGCGTGGGTCGTTCCGCCGCGGGCCTCGATGGGGGTTGGCCAGGCTGTGGTGGCGGCGCCTGCGAATCCTGCAGCATCACCGGCCGACTCCCCTGCGCTGGCGCCTGCTGCGGAAGCGAGCGACGCGAACTTGCCCGCCGTGGACTACGGCATCGAGAGCGATCCCTTGCTCGAAGAGCTTCTCGGCGACGATCTGCTGCTGTCGGACGATGTGCTTTTGGGCGACGACTACCTGACGGACTTCTCCGAGGACCAGTCGGTGGAGGAATGGCTGAAGGCCATTGAAGCCGAGGCGGCGCAATCGATCGAGGTGACGGCTCCTGCGCCGGTACAGCCGAGTACGGCGCCAGCGACGCCGGACGCATTGCCCGAGGAGCTCGGGGAGCCGCCGCCGGAGGATTACGGCGCGCATCGGCTGCGGCGTGGCAGCGCGATGAACTCGCCCCCCAAGCCTGCGGAGCCACAAGGGCCCGCAGTCCCAGTGAAACCTTCAGCACCTTCCCCTTCCGCAGCTCCGGGACACTCGCCGGCCGAGCCACCGGTCGGCAGGAGCGTGAGGGGCTTCCCACCGGAGGAGGAGCCTCTTCCTTCCTACGCGTATCAGGTCGCCGCGACGATGATGGCCAGCACGCAAGGCGCCGGGGAGGTCGCCACGCCCGGCCCTTTTGACGCGGCTGCGCCGCCGAGCAGCGCGGCGCCGCTTCCCGAAGAGGAGCATTTCGTTCAGGCCGCGGCGCTCTCGCTGCTGGCTACGGGCGATCACATTCCCTTGGCACGGCGCGCCAACGATGCGCGTGTGCGGATTGACGGGCAACTTGACGACGATGCATGGGACGACCTTGCGGTGCACGATCGGTTCGTCTCGGTCGATCCCGACACATTGCGTCCGAGTGATCTGCCGACGCGGGTGCGCATTTTCTACAACGATCGGGGCCTCTATGTCGGCGCAGACATGGTGCAGGACCCGGAGACCTTGGTGCAGGTGCTGTCATCCCGGGACAAGTATCTGCGGCGCGACTATTTCTCCTTCACGCTCGACACCTCAGGCGAGGGGCGCTACGGCTACTGGTTCCAGGTGAGTCTTGGGGGGAGCGTTTCGGACGGCACGATCCTGCCGGAGCGGCAGTTCAGCAGGACGTGGGATGGTGCGTGGCATGGCGCTTCGGCGCGCACGGACACGGGCTGGAGTGCCGAGTTCTTCATCCCTTGGTCGCTCGTGAGCATGCCGAGGCTCGAAGGCGACCGGGCCATGGGACTGTATGCGTCGCGGATGATCGCCTATCGCGACGAGCGCCTCGGCTGGCCGGCGCTGCCGTTCACCCTGCCGCAGTTCATGTCGGCGTTTCAGAAGCTCGCGCTGTCGGAGGTGAACCCGCGCCAGCAATACAGCGCGACGCCCTATGTTTCGACCACGCAGGACATGGTGGCGGGGCGCACGGGGCGCAAGGCCGGGCTCGACGTGTACTGGCGGCCCTCTTCCAACTTCCAGCTCACGAGCACGCTGAATCCCGACTTCGGCAACGTCGAGGCGGACGACGTGATCGTCAACCTCACCCGCTACGAGACGTTCTTCCCGGAGAAGCGCCTGTTCTTCCAGGAGGGGCAGGAGATCTTCACCACCAACTCGCGTTTTCTAGCCGACACGGTGATGTTGCACACGCGGCGCATCGGCAGAGCGCCGCTGCGTCCCGATCTGCCTGAGGATGTGGTGGTGGATGCAAGCGAGTTTCGGCGTCCTTTGGACGTGCTCGGTGCGCTCAAGGCCACCGGACAACAGGGCGCGTTTCGCTTTGGTCTTCTTGGTGCGGCGGAGGACGACGGGCAGTTCCAGGCGCAGGGCGCCGACGGCGCTGCGGTGACCCTCACCTCGCCGGGACGAGACTACGGCGCGGCACGCCTGCTCTATGAGCACGCCAACGGGGGCTATCAGGCGCTTGGCTGGATGTCGACGGCAGTCGCGCATCCGAACCGCGAGGCGTACGTTCATGCGGTGGATGGACACTTCGTGAGCCCCGGCGGCACCTGGACGGCGGACGCGCAGGTGCTGCAGTCGGAGATCGTCGGTGGCGAGCGTGGTGCCGGGGGCATCGTCGACATCAACTTCTCGCCGAGCAAGGGACAGCGGCACATGCTGTCCGTGGATGTCTTCGACGACAAGGTGGACATCCGCGACATGGGCTTTCTCAGGCGCAACGATCTGCGCAAGTTCCGCTATCGCTATCGGTTTTCGCGCTCCGGCATGGAGCGGCTGCGGGAGGTGCGGACGTATCTCTTTACCACCGGATCGTGGAACGGCGTCGGGCGCATGGTGGGGGCTGGGCTCGGGCTCGATCAGCGGCTGACCCTCCCGAACCTCTCGCAACTGCGATTCACGGGCGACGTGATGCCGCGGCAGTACGACGACTGGAGCAGCCCTGGGCGGGTGTTCCGGGTTGGAGACCAGTGGAATACCGAGTTTCGGTATGAGTCCGACCCGTCGCGGCGCATTTCGTGGATCGTGCGGCACTTGTGGGGGGAGGAGGAGCTCGGCGACGCAACGCGTCGCACGCAGGGCTTTGTGACGTGGCGGCCGAACGATCGGCTGACGATGAACCTCGGCGTCGGGATGCGCGACCGGGACGCGTGGCTGCTGCATCGGGGCGGCGGACGGTTCGTCGCCTACGAGGCGGAAGAGCTGGCGCCGAACCTCGACTTCGACTTCTTCCTCACGGCACGGCAGCACTTCCGGCTGGCGCTGCAGTGGGTGGCCATCAAGGCGGACGGGCAGCGGGCGTTCATGGCTCCCGACTCGGCCGGCGACCTGGTGCCGCAAGCTGCGCCGGAGGAGGCAAGCGACAATTTCGCGCTCTCGCGCATGAACTTCCAGCTTCGCTATCGCTGGGAACTTGCACCGCTTTCGGATCTGTTCGTGGTGTACACGACGAACGCGGGGCTTTCCGGCGATGGGGACTCGGAGTATTGGCGGCAGGACTACTCGCGGATGTTCGCGAACACCTGGGAAGAGACCCTCGGCGAACAGTTGGTGGTGAAACTCCGCTATCGGTTGGGCTCCTGACTGCAGGCCATTCGGCATGTGCGGGCGCTACAACGTGGTCTCGGACGCTGCGGCGTTGCGAGCCGCGTATTCGATGCTCGAAACCCTCGAAGAGCAGATCGGCGAGGAGCTGACCGCCAATTACAACTGCGCACCCACCGATTCGCTGCCGATCATCCGGCATCGGCCGGGCCGGGACGCGGCGGTGCTGGAAACCGCGCATTGGGGGTTGGTGCCGTTCTGGGCAAAGGATCGGAAGTCTGCGGCGCGGATGATCAACGCGCGGGCGGAGTCGCTCGGTGAGCGGCGCGCCTTTCGAGATTCCGCGGAGCGGCGACGGTGTCTGGTTCCTGCCACCGGCTGGTATGAGTGGCGCAAGGAAGGCGGTATCCGGCAGCCGTGTGTGTTCGAGTCCCAAGGGGTGATGACCTTTGCAGGGTTGTGGGCGTGGAACTCCTCGCTCCGCCTCGTCAGCTACACCATCGTCACCGTGGCGGCGAACTCCGTCGTGGAGCCTTGGCATGATCGGATGCCGGCGATGCTCGGCGAGCACGAACTTGCCGGCTGGCTCGATTCCGATGCGACGCTGGCGGACGTGATGCCGCTGCTCAGGCCCTATGAAGGCAACGACCTGTCCGCGCGTCGGGTGAGCCGCCGCGTTGGCGATGTGCGGCAGAACGACGCGGGGTTGCTCTGCGAGGACGGCGACGAGGACGGTCGCGGAAGGCCCCAAATGCTGGCGCTTTAGGCATTTAGGGCGTGTAGGTCGGTCCGCTGCGTGGGCCCAACTGGGTCTTGACGATGGGCCAGGCATCTTCGATGAAGTCCACCAGGAGTGGGCGGGTGTCCCGTGGGTCGATCATCTCCTCTATGCCGAAGGCGTGCGCGTTGCGGAAGGGGCTTGAGATGGATTGCAGGCGCGCCTCGATTTCCTGGCGCTTTGCCTCGGGGTCTTCGGCGTTCTCGATCTCGCGCTTGTAGGCAATGGCAGCGCCGCCTTCGATGTGCATGGAGCCGCCGTGGGTGGAGGGCCAGCAGAAGCGACGGTAGAGGGCGTCGCCGCCGCGTTGGTGCAAGCCGCCGGCAACGCCATAGAGCTGACGCATGACGATGCAGACATAGGGCGTGCGGCTTTGGGTTAGGGTGGTCACCACACGGGCACCGGCGCGGACGATGCCAAGCTTCTCTTGGGCAGGGCCCACGGAAAAGCCCGGTTCATCGGCGAAGTACACCAGCGGCAGGTGGAACGTCTCGCAAAGCTCGATCAGGCGGATGGTCTTTTCGCCGGCGGCGATGTCCATGGAGCCGCCGTTGAACTTCGGATGGTTGGCCATTACGCCCACCGGCCGACCGTTGATTCGAGCGAGGCCCGTCACTCGAGCGCGACCGTAGTACGGTGCCATCTCGAAGAAGCTGCCGCGGTCCAGCACCGCGTCCAGCACCCGGCGCGGGTCGTAGATCTTGCGTCGGTCTCGGGGGACGATGCCGATGAGCGACTCATCACGGCGATTGGCGTCGTCTTCGGGTTCCACGGACGGCGGCTCGCCCCAGATGCTCTGGGGCAGGTAGGACAGGAAGCGGCGCACCTGGGCAATGGCGTCGGCCTCGTCCTCGGCAAGGTTCATGATGACGCCGTTGCGAAGCTGCACGCGCTCGTCGCCGAGTTCTTCCTTGGTAATGCTGCGGCCCGTGGCCTGTTCGACCACCTTGGGGCCGGCAACGAAGACTTGGCTCGTGTTCTTCACCATCACGTTGAAGTGGCACATGCAGGCCTGCACGGCCGGCAGACCGGCGACGGAACCGAGCACGGCGGAGACCACCGGCACGCGCTGCATCAGGTCGGCGGAGACGTTGGTGCCGGCATTGCCCGGCAGATAGGTGCGGCCGATCTGCTCAAAGGTGCGCACGCTGCCGCCGGTGGCGTCGAGCAGGCGCACGTAGGGGATGCGCGCCTTCATGGCGAACTGTTCCGCGAAGCCGCCCTTGTTGCCGACAGCGGCGTCCGCTGCGCCACCGCGAATGGTGAAATCGCCGCCGGAGAACGCGACCTTGCGGCCATCGATGCGAACGGTGCCAGCGACGGAGTTGGCTGGCTTGAGAGCCGTCACTTGGTCGCCTTCCCAGTTGGCGGTGCCGGCGATGGTGCCGATTTCGTGGAAAGTGCCCGGGTCTTCGAGCAAGGCCACGCGCTCGCGCACGGTGAGGCGGCCGCGACCGTGGTGGAAAGCGACGCTGTCGGCTCCGCCCATTTCCTTGGCGAATCCCACCTGTCGGGTCAGTTCATCGACTTCCGGCTGCCAACTCATGGGTGCTTTGCCCCCTCGGCAAGACAAACGCGCAACTCTAGCAGAGGCGACTGCTATGATCCCCGCATGGCTGACGTTGCAACCCATCCGCTCGAGTCGGATTCACCGCTCATCTGCTATCTCGACATCAAGAGCCCCTATGCCTATCTCGCCAAGGATCCCACGCGGCAGTTGGAGCGGGATTTCGGCATCGAGGTGGACTGGCGGCCGCTCACCCTCAACATTCCGAGCTTCCTCGGCTCGGCTCGCACAGACAAGAAAGGCAAGGTGGTGGAGAGCAAGCGCTCGCCGCGGCAGTGGCAGTCTGTGCGCTACGCGTACATGGACGCCAAGCGCTATGCGCGGCTGAAGGACATCCTGGTGTACGGGCCGCAGAAGATCTGGGATTCGTCGCTCGCTGGCGTCGCCATGCTGTGGACGAAGCGCGAGGGGCGCACGGTGCTCGCGCGCTGGCTCGATCTCACCTACGAGCGGTTCTGGAAGCGCGACCTCGACATCGAGGATGCCGACGTGGTGGCTGCCATCGTGCGCGAGGTCGGGGGTGACGGCGACGGCTTTCTTTCGTTCCTCGCCGGGGAAGGCCGTGAGGAGCACGATCGTTTGCAAGCGGCGCTTCATCCCGTGGGGGTGTTTGGCGTGCCTACCTATGTCATTGACGGAGAAATACTTTTCGGTCGCGAGCATCTCCCAACCGTGCGCTGGATACTCGCCGGCCGCGACGGGCCGGCACCGGACATCGCCTACGATCGCTTCGACGTTCCCGTAGCAGTTTCTGCGCCAGCAGAAACTGCCAACGCGCCCGAAGGGCGCGCGCGCAAATGATCGATTTCGTCTTCGACTTCGCTTCGGTGGATTGCTGGCTCGCGTTCGGGCCGACCTGCCGTCTCGCCGACGAGCTTCAGGTGCCGGCGAACTGGCTGCCCATGTGCGTTCCGGCGAAGGTGGTGGCCGAGCCAAGGGAGAACGAATCGGTTGCGGAGCGACATGCTCGGGTGCGTGCGGAGTACATGGCGTCGGAGAACGCTCGCTATGCGGAACGCCTCGGTGTGCCGTTGAAGCGCAGCGGCGCGGGCGTGGATTCTTGGCTCGCCGCCGCTGCCGCCATCTGGGCCAGCGAACACGACGCCGGCCGAGAGTTCGTGGGGCGCGTGTTCGAGGGGTTCTGGGAGGCGCGGCTCGATATCGAGGATGCGGCGACCATCACGGGCATTCTTGAAGACTTGGGCGCCCCTGGCTTCGACTTGGACGCGGGCGCGCGAAGGCTTGAGGAGTTGCGTCAGGAACTCGAGGAGCGAGGCGCGTTCGGTGTTCCCACCTATCTGGTGGAGGGGGAGATGTTCATGGGTCGCCAACACCTGCCCATGATCCGCTGGCTGCTGACGGGGCAGGAGGGGCCGGGCCCGCTATAGGCAAGAAGGGCGACGCATGCGTCGCCCGTGTTGGGATTTGTCGCGTGTCTCGCTAAAACGCCTTTGCGCGGCCCAGGAGCGTGTCGTCCCAGCGGCGGTCGGAGAGGAAGGTCAGGGCGGCGCGGGTGGCCGTAGGCGTGCCGATGCGGGTCAGCGCCTCAGTGGCGATGGCGGAGACGTAGCCGTTGGGGTCGCCGAGGGATCCCGTGAGAATGCCTTCGATCTCTTCTGTGTGCTCGCCGGCGTTGATGGCGTTCAAGAGCGCCAAGGCGGCGTTCATGCGTACCTGATTCTCGCCGGTCCAGCCACGCATCACCTGCGGTTCCTGCCATTCGAGGTTGGTGGTCGTCAACAAACGCTCGATGGCCGGCAGAGCGGGGGCGATGCCCTCGCCGATGGCACCGATGGCGTCCAAGGCTTGGCGCACCACCTGTTGGTGGGGGCTGCCCAAGAGTCTGGCGAGGGTCGCTACAGACTCGCGTGCGGGGCAGCCGATCTCGCCCAAGGCGAAGGCGGCGTTGATCTGCACCCATGGGTCTTCGTGAGCCAGCAAGCGTTCGAGCGTGGTGATTGCTCGCGGGCCACATGCCGCCAGAGCGTAGGTGGCGTCGTCCATGACGATGGCGCGTTCGTTCCAGCGTCTCGGATAGCCGCGCACGTCGTCGCGAGGGACGGGCTGGCCGCGTTCGTCGGTGGCGAGGGTGCGTTCGTGACGGTCGCAGCCGGCCGCCGCTTCGAGTAGCGCCGCCAAGCGTTCGACTTCCTGCAATTGGGCGAGGGCATAGGTGCTGGTAAGGCGAGCAGGCTGATCGGGGCCGTTGAGTCGCTGGACGTGCTCATCTACCGTTGCCGTGTCTTGGCCTGTCTGCACTTGCGGTTCGCCGCGCATCCAGTGCCAGATGTAGCTCCACGTCTCCGGCAGGTCGAATGCGGGGATGCAAGCCTCTGGCCGCTTCCAATCCGCATCCACGTTGTTCCATGACGGCCCAGTGGGATTGCGCGTGCGGGCGAAGACGAACTTCACCATGTAGCGCGTGCGGTCGGAATGGTTCGGAAAGCCGGCATGAACCATGTCGAAATGCACCAGCAGGAAAGTGCCGGCCGGAACCACATCCGGCAACACCACGCCGTGCGGCGCTACGGGATGGGCGTAGAGGTGGCTGCCGGCCTGGATGCGCGTCGGGCCCATGTCGAGTGGCGTTTCGTGCGGGTAGTAGAAGCCGATCAGGTAGCGTGGCACGTGGTGGCGAGCGCGTGAGAGCGGACTTTGCGCGTCTTGATGCCAGCCGGAACCGGCGATGGAGCCCTTGCCCATCTTCGGGCCGTCGATCTCCGGCGTCAGGTCCTCGCGTTCCTCCACCGGCGTGTTGATGTGGACGGCGCGGTGCGGGTGGAAGTAGTAGCCCGGCCCGGCGATGGATTCGATGGCCCCGTCCACGACCGGGCAGCGCACGATGTGGTGCAGCTTGGGAATACGCGAGACGATGTTGTTGCCATACCACGACTCTTTCTCACAGGCATAGCGCACGAGGGCGTCGATCTCCACGTGCAGCGAGGGGTCGACATCGGGCGTCAGGCGCAGGAAGCCGTTGGCGATGAACTCGCGCACCTGGTCGTCGTTCAAGAGCGTTGGCTGGCGCTCGGCGTGCAGGGGTTGAAGGGACATGGCAACTCCGGTTGGGGTTCTACGCGGCCGCGGACCGGGCATGGGCGAGGGCACTGGCGAAGTCCTGATCGACACCAGCGAGTATCAACGCCTTGGTTTCCCGATAGGCGGCGGGAGATAGCGCGGCGAGTTGGTTCAGAAACGGCTTTGCGGCGGCGCGAAGGTCGCAGCCGGCCGGAAAGACCGCATGGACCAAGCCGCATGCGTGGGCGGCGGCGCCGTTCATGGTTTCGCCGAGGTAGGCGATGGGCGTCACCGCCGACTGATGCACCAGTCGCGGCAGCTTGTACGACCAGCCTTCCGCCGCCCACAGCGCCCGGTGGATGCGCGGGTCGCCATAGTTCACGTCCTCCGTGGCGAGGCGGAAATCGCACGAGAGACTGTAGTCGTAGCCAGAGCCAAGTGCATGGCCGTGCAGCAGGACGACGGTCGGCAACGGGCAATGGCGCAGCACGCCGGCGGACTCGAGCAGGAACGTGGGACCGCTGCCGAGGTCCAGGTCCACGCGGCGGCCTTCCAGGGGATCGGGTTCGGGGGTGGAACGGGCCGTCAAGTCGTCGCCGGCGCAAAAGGCGCGGCCGCGGCCGGAGAGGCACACCACGCGTACATTTTCGTCATCCGTTGCGGACTCTACGGCAGCCTTGATGCGCACGTGTTGATCGAGGTCCAACGCGTTCAGCTTGTCCGGCCGGTTCAGCACGAGGTGGCGAATGAGTCCGTGCGCAGTCGCCTCATCCTCCACCACAAATGGACCAGGGTCGCTCATCGGCCTGTGAACTCCGGGTCGCGGCGCTCGCGCCACGCCTTCATGCCTTCGAGCCGGTCCTCGATGACATGGGTCTGTCGCACGCCGAGGGAGTGCACCATCGCCGCGTCGAAGGGGAGGTCCAGTTGTGGCAGCACTTGCAGCTTGTGGACTTCCCACGCGCGGGTGGGCAACGCCGCTATCTGCCGCACCAGGGCTTCGGCTTCCGTGCGGAAGTCGGCTTCTGGCCACGTCTTGTGGACAAGCAGCATCCGCCGAGCCTCGGCGGCTTCGACGACCTCGCCGAGCAGCAGGAGGCGCATGGCCTGGGACTGGCCGATGAGTTTCGGCAACAGATAGCCAATGCCCGTGGCTGCGACTCGGCCCTGGTGGATGCGCGGGTCGCCGAGCCGCGCCGTGTCGGACGCGACGCGGATGTCGCAGGTGCACGCGAAATCGAAGGCGAGGCCGAGCGTGTCGCCATCGAGGATGGCGATGGTGGGCTTCATGCAGGCCCTCAGCGCCTTGATGGCTTCCTGTTCGAGGAGGGGGCCTGGACCGTGGGTGCCCGCGGGGTGGCGGTGCGCGAGACGGGCAGGCCACGCGCCCATGTCGTCGCCGGCATCGCCCTCGCTCCGGGCTTCGATGGCGAGGGCCCGGATTTCGGGATCGTTCGTGACCGAGCGGCACCAGTCGATGAACGCATCGAGGACGGCGTAGTCGATGGGCTGGCCATCGAAGCTGAAGCGGGCAACGCCGCCGCCTGTGCTCTCCTGTGCCATAATTTGCGTTTGCGTCCATTTCCGGCTTGCCGCGCCCAGAAGTCTATATGTTCCTGTCACTCTTGCAGCGCTGGGTTCGCAAAGGGACGCTGGTTCTAGTGCTGCCGGACGGCACCCGTCAGGTGTTCGGCGATGGCGACGAACCGCGCGCCGAGTGGATTCTCCGCGACGATGGCGTGATGCGCAGCATCGTCCGCAACCCGACCATGAATCTCGGCGAAACCTACGTTGACGAGCGCTGGGATGCCGGCGGTGGCGACCTCGCGGGGCTCCTTCGGGTGTTGCGGAGCAATCTCGAGCAAGTGGTCAGCGCCTCTCGGCTGCCACATTTCCTGCGCGTGGGAAGCGCCCTCTTGACAAGCTGGAACAACGTGCGTGCGAGCTTTGCCAACGTCAGTCACCACTACGACCGCGACGAAGCGCTGTTCCGCTCCTTCCTCGACGACTCGATGCACTACTCCTGCGCCTACTTCGCCGAGCCTGGCATGACCTTGGAAGAGGCGCAGCAGGCCAAGGCCGAACACATCCGCCGCAAGCTCTGCACCGAACCCGGTGACCGCGTGCTCGACATCGGCTGCGGCTGGGGGAGCCTCGGCCTCTACCTTGCGCGGGAGGGCGGTGTGCAAGTGAACGGCGTCACGCTGTCGAAGGAGCAGCTTCGGGTGGCGCAGGACGAGGCACGACGCCAGGGCCTCGACGCCCGCGTGCAGTTCCTGCTCGAGGACTATCGGGACCATCGCGGCAGCTACGACGCCGTGGTGTCGGTGGGGATGTTGGAGCATGTCGGGCGGCGCAACCTCGGCCGCTTCTTCGAGGTCGTGCGCGACATGCTGAGCGACGATGGCGTGGCGCTCATCCACACCATCGGCAAGACGGGTCCGCCGGAGCCGGTGAACCCGTGGATTCGGCGGCACATCTTTCCGGGGGGCTACATTCCGGCGGCCTCGGACCTAATGCGCGCAGTGGAAGCGAGCGGCCTGGTGCTGAGCGACATGGAGGTGTGGCGCCGCCATTACGCCGCCACCCTGCGGGAGTGGAACCGTCGTTTCCAGGCCTCCCGCGACGAACACAAGCACACGCTCGGGGAGCGAGGTTGCCGCGTGTGGGAGTTCTACCTCACGGCCTGCGAGACGGCCTTCGAGGTTGCGGACCTCGTGGTGTTCCAGCTTCAGCTGGCGAAACGCAACGACCGCGTGCCCCTGACGCGGGACTATCTCTACGAAACACCCAAGGAAAGTCTCCCGCTGCGAGCCGCGGCCAGCGGCTCTTGACGCTTCTGAGGCGCCGAGGTGCCTGCTCTAGCCCTTTTGGAGTGCGCGTCGGAATCCGGACTCAAGCCTCGTCAAGTCGTCAGGCGTGTCCACATCGAGAAAGGCGGATTCCGGGAATGCGATGGAGGGGATGGACTCGCGGTCCAACCAATGACGGGGGGCACGCTCGCCGTCCATGAATGCGGCCACGAGTTCGGCGGCTCGGGCTTGGGTCATCAGCAACGTGGCGTTTTGGCGTTCCTCGCCGGCGGTCACGCTGACGGCGCCCGCCGCCGTGCAGGCGGGAGCCAGACGGGCGATGAGGTTTGCGGGCGGAGTTGGCGCATCGCCGGGCCAGGTTAGGAGCCGCGGGGTCTTGACGTGGGGCAGACAGGCGGCAAGGCCAGCGATTGGGCCGTGGTGGGCGGCGTGATCTGCCACACATTCAGGGCCTAGGTCGCCATAGGCGTCGTTGCCGGGCGCGTGTGAGATGAGGACGCGCTGCACCTGCGGCGTGAGGCGCGCGACCGCATGCATGACGATGGGCTTGCCGGCGACGAGCAAGAGCGGCTTGTCCACGCCGCCCAAGCGTTGCCCGCGGCCGCCGCAAAGGACGATGGCCGTGACGGCATCGACGTCAGTTGCGGATGCGTTCGGGGTGGGTGTAGATGTTGAAGCCGTCATCCTTGAGGAAACCCACCAGCGTGAAGCCGCGTTCCTGAGCAAGTTCCACCGCGAGGCTCGATGGCGGCCCGACGGCAGCGACGAAGCAGGTGGCGGTCATGGCCGCTTTCTGCACCAGTTCGAAACTGGCGCGCCCGCTCAGCAGCAGACCGGTCTCGGCCAAGGGCTCGGAATCCTCGATCAGGTAGGCGCCGATCAGCTTGTCGAGGGCGTTGTGGCGCCCCACATCCTCGCGCAAGCGATCGATCTGACCGTTCGGGCGGAATGCCGCCGACGCATGCAACCCACCGGTGCGGCGGAACTCCGTTTGCATCGTGCCGAGGCGCGCCGGCAGGTTGCGGAGAATGGCGGCGTCCACGGTGAAGGAGGGTGGCGGCGCCCGGCGCTCTGGCAATTGCTGCGCCACCGCATCAAGCGAGGCCTTGCCGCACACGCCGCAACTCGAGGAGGTGAAGACGTGACGCGTCAGTGCCTCGGCGTCGAACTCGACGTGATCGGCCAGTTCCACCTTGACGACGTTGTGGATGCCTTTGTCAGGGCTCGGCGGGCCGCAGTGCTCCACATCAACGACATCCCGGCCGCCTTGGATCACCCCTTCGCCGCGCAGGAAGCCGATTGCCAGTTCGAAGTCGTTGCCGGGCGTGCGCATGGTCACCGAGATGCTTTGCTCGCGCCGCGTACCCTCGTTCACGAACGACAGTCGCACCTCCATCGGCTCCTCGACCGTCACGAGGTCCGTGTCGTCGCCAGCACGCTTGGATGCAACGGACTGCCGGGTCACCGCCACTCGACGACTCGCCGCAGGTTCTGGGGCAACGGCAATCGAGGATGCCGGCGCGATTGCCGCCGCCGGCCGCTTGGTCATGGCGTCGGCAGCGCCTCAACCTGAACGCGCGTTCGCTCGCTGAAGCGTTCCTGCCACTCGCTGCGATGATTGGCGGGCCGCACTTCCACCGCGGTGACCTTGTATTCGGGGCAGTTGGTGGCCCAGTCGGAAAGCTCCGTGGTGACGACGTTGGTGCCGGTTTCGGGGTGGTGGAAGGTCGTGTACACGACCCCCGCGACCACCCGCTCGGTCACCTGCGCACGCAACGTGATTTCGCCCTTGCGGCTCGCCACCGACACCCAGTCGCCGGTTTGGAGCCCGCGCATCTCGGCATCGGCAGGATGAATCTCCAGCACGTCTTCGTCGAGCCAGGCGAGGTTGTCGGTGCGCCGCGTCTGGGCGCCGACGTTGTATTGGGTGAGGATGCGGCCTGTCGTCAGCAGCAGTGGGAACTTGCGGTTGGCCCGCTCCGGCGTCGGCTGGTAGTCGGTGAGCACGAACAGGCCCTTGCCGCGCACGAACGCCTGCTCATGCATGATCGGCGTGCCGAGGGGTGCCGTCTCGTTGCAGGGCCACTGTACGCTGCCCACTTCGTCGAGGAGATCGAATGACACCCCGGCAAAGCTCGGCGTCAACTCGGCGATCTCGCCGAGGATCTCCTCCGCTGACGAATACGCCATCGGATAGCCCAAAGCCGTCGCCAGCCGCGCCGTTGCCTCCCACTCGTGAACGCCGGACTTCGGCGGCATCAGCGCCCGCACTCGGTTGATGCGACGCTCGGCGTTGACGAAGGTGCCGTCCTTCTCGAGGAAGGAGGCGCCCGGCAAGAACACGTGGGCGAACTTGGCCGTCTCGTTCAGGAACAGGTCCTGGACGATCAGGCATTCCATGTTCGCGAGCGCCGCCTCGACATGCTGCGTGTTGGGGTCCGACTGGGCGATGTCTTCGCCCTGCACATAGAGGCCGAGGAAGTCGCCGGCTACCGCATGATCGAGCATGTTGGGAATGCGGAAACCTGCCACGTCGTCGAGCTCGACGTCCCAGTGACGGTTGAACTCGGTGCGCACGGCTTCGTCGGTGACCGGGCGGTAGTCCGAGAACTCGTGCGGGAACGATCCCATGTCGCATGAGCCCTGGACGTTGTTCTGCCCCCGGAGCGGATTGACGCCGACGCCCGGGCGGCCGACGTTGCCGGTGGCCATCGCGAGATTGGCCATCGCCATCACCATCGTCGAGCCTTGGCTGTGCTCCGTCACGCCGAGGCCGTAGTAGATGGCCGCATTGCCGCCGGTGGCATAGAGGCGGGCTGCGGCGCGCAATTCCTCGGCATCCACGCCAAGGATCTCCGCCACGTTCTCCGGCGCGTTCTCCTCCCTCTTGGCGAATCCCACCCATTCCTCGAACGATTCGAGATCGCAGCGCTCCTCCACGAAGGCTCGATCCACGAGCCCTTCCGTCACCACCACGTGGGCGAACGCATTCATCAAGGGAACGTTGGTGCCTGGCTGCAGCGGAAGGTGATGGTCGGCCTCGATGTGGGGCGAGCGCACGAGATCGATTCGGCGCGGGTCGCAAACGACGAGGCGGGCGCCGGCGCGGAGGCGGCGCTTCATCTGCGATGCAAACACGGGATGCGCCTCGGTGGGGTTGGCGCCGATGACGACGATCACGTCGGCGTCCTGCACCGAATCGAAGTCTTGCGTGCCGGCGGAGGTGCCGTAGGTTTGCCGTAGCCCGTAGCCAGTGGGTGAGTGGCACACCCGGGCGCAGGTGTCGACGTTGTTGTTGCCGAAGGCCGCGCGCACCATCTTCTGCACCAGCCACACTTCCTCGTTGGTGCAGCGGGAGGACGTGATGCCGCCGATGGACTTGCGACCGTGCTTGGCCTGAACCGCCTTCAGCCGCGTTGCCGCGAAGTCGATGGCCTCGTCCCATCCCACTTCGCGCCACGGATCGGCGGTGGACTCCCGCACCATCGGCGTCGTGATGCGGTCTTTGTGATTGGCGTAGCCCCACGCGAAGCGGCCCTTGACGCAGGAATGGCCGTGGTTGGCCTTGCCGTCCTTGTGCGGAACCATGCGCACCACCTGATCGCCCTTCATCTCGGCACGGAACGAGCAGCCGACGCCGCAGTAGGCGCAGGTGGTGGATTCGGTGCGGTCCGGCACGCCCTGGTCGATGACCGACTTCTCCATCAGCGTGGCGGTGGGGCAAGCCTGCACGCAAGCGCCGCAGGAGACGCATTCCGAAGCGAGGAAGTCGTCGGCGCCGGTGGCCACCTTGGACTCGAACCCGCGTCCGTCGATGGTGAGGGCAAAGGTGCCCTGCACCTCGGCGCATGCGCGCACGCAACGAGAGCAGGCGATGCACTTGGAGGGATCGAAGGTGAAGTAGGGGTTGGATTCGTCCTTGGCCTGGCCAAGGTGGTTGTCGCCCTCGGCGTAGCGCACGTCGCGCAGACCCACGGCGCCGGCCATGTCCTGCAGCTCACAGTCGCCGTTGGCGGCACAGGTGAGGCAGTCGAGCGGATGGTCCGAGATGTAGAGCTCCATCACGCCCCGGCGCACCCGCGCCACCTTCTCTGTCTGGGTGCGGACCACCATGCCGGGCGCGACCGGCTCGGTGCAGGAGGCAATCAAGCCGCGCCGGCCTTCGACCTCCACCAGACACATGCGGCAGGAGCCGAATGCCTTGAGGTTGTCGGAGGCGCAGAGCTTGGGAATGTCGAGGCCGGATGTGCGGGCGGCGCGCATGATGGAGGTGCCGGCCGGAACCTCCATCGGATGGCCGTCGATGTTCACTTCCACCGAATCGGCGGCATGGCCGTTCGCCGAGGGCGCCGGCGTGCCGAAATCGGCAATCGCGATTGTCATCGCTTGAAGTCCTCCGGAAACCGCTCCATGGCGCTCAGCACGGGTATCGGCGTCATGCCGCCCATCTGGCAGAGGCTGGCGGATTCCATCACCTCGCAGAGATCCCGAATCATAGTCAATTCTCGTGCTCCTCCGCGACCATCGAGAATCGTCTGCATCGTCTCCTTGCCGCGCACCGAACCGAGGCGACACGGCGTGCATTTGCCGCAGGACTCCACTTCGCAGAACTTGAAGGCGTAATGCGCCTGCTCGGCAAGGTCCACCGTGTCATCGAACACGACGATGCCACCGTGGCCGATGCCAGCGCCGATGTTGGCCATGGCCTCGTAAGTGAGCGGCGTGTCCAAGTCCTCCTGACCGAGATATGCGCCGAGCGGACCGCCGATCTGCACCGTGCGCAACGGCCGGCCAGAGCGGGTGCCGCCGCCATAGCCTTCAACGATTTCGGCCAGCGTGATGCCGAACGGAACCTCGATCAGGCCGCCTCGGAGCACGTTGCCGGCGAGCTGGAAGGCCATCGTTCCCGTGGAAGGCGCGACCCCAAGCTCGGCGTAGGCGGTGCCGCCGCCTTGCATGATGCCGGGAACCGCGGCGTAGGAAATGACATTGTGAACCACGGTGGGCTGGCCGAAGAGGCCAGCGATGGCGGGTACCGGCGGCTTGGCGCGAATCTCCCCGCGTCGACCTTCGAGGCTTTCGAGGAGGGAGGTCTCCTCGCCGCAGATGTAGGCACCGGCGCCGACGAAGAGTTCGAGATCGAAGGTGTGCGCGCTGCCGAGGATGCCCTTGCCGAGGAGCCCTTGCTCGTAGGCGCGCTCGAGGGCTGCCGCGAACGTCCGCTCCGCGTCCGGGTACTCGGAACGCAGGTACACGAAGCCTCGCGAGGCACCCGTGGCGATGGCGGCGATGGTCATGCCCTCGATCAGGCGGAACGGGTCTCCTTCGAGCAGCAGGCGGTCGGCAAACGTGCCGGAGTCTCCCTCATCGGCGTTGCAGACAAGGTATTTCTGTTCGCCAGGTGTGTCGCGAACGGTGCGCCACTTGATATGGGCAGGGAAGCCGGCGCCACCGCGACCCCGCAGCCCCGAGGTTTCGATCTCGTCGATGAGGGCGGTGGGCGCCACGTCGAGACAGGATTCGAGGGCGACAGCAGGCGGCAACGCCAGAGGATGGTCGGTGCCGCAGCGGTCGAAGACGACGCGGTGCTGGCCGGCGAGCCAGTCGATGGCGTCCACGGCGCCGAGGCATTTGGGGTGCGCGCTGCCACGCTTGAGGATTTCCGGCACGTCGTCGGTCGTGACGTTGCGCCAGGCGCTACGGGTGCCGGCGTCGTCGGCCATCTCCATCATCGGCTCGGCCCAAGAAGCCCCCCGGGAGCCGGTGCGCACAACCTCCAACCCGGCTGCCGCAAAAGCCTCGGCAACCGCATCGGCACCGCAGGCAACTGCGGACACGTCTTGGGGAATGTGGACCCGGGTGCTAGCCATCGCGACTCATGGCGAACCAACCTCGCCGAGCAAGTCGAGCGCCGAGTCCAGATCGAGTGCATCGGCATGGGTGAAGGGCCGTTCGTTGACCGTGAAGGCGGGCCCTTGTGCGCAAAGTCCAAGGCAATACACGGCCTCGATGCTCGCCTGTTCGTTCCGCTCACCGAGGGGGATGCCAAGCCGCTCCTCCACCGCCCGCGTGAATCGCCGCCCACCGACCGCCTGACAAGCCTCTGCCTGACAGATTCGCACGCGCAGCGGCGCCGGTGGATGGGTCTTCAAGTCCTCATAGAAGCTCACGATTCCGCGCACATCGGCGCGGCTGATGTTGAATACATCCGCCACCACCCGCTGATCGTCCTCGGACACAAAACCCTGTTCGAGCACGACTTCGCGAAGCGCCTGCAACACGCCCCCGACGCGCCCTACGTGGCGTCCGGCGACAGCGCGTACCTCCGTTTCAACCATCGGACGATACTAGCAGCCTGTCGCACTTCGCTGCGCAGCGGCGCTAGCTGTCAGCGTTGCTCTCGTCGTCGGCGAGGTTGCGCAGTTCGTAGAGGGCAGCGAGCGCCTCTCGCGGTGTGAGCGCGTCGGGGTCCAGAGTTCGCAGTTGCACCAGGGCCTCGTGAGGTGGGGGCTGGCGGGTAGAGAAGAGGTCGGGCTGGCGTGCGGAGGCGAGGAGTCGGGTCTCTAGGTCCTGCAGATGCTTCCTGGCGGCCGACAGCACCGCTTGAGGGAGGCCCGCGAGCTTCGCCACCTGAATGCCGTAGCTCTGGTTCGCGGGGCCGTCGCGCACTGCGTGCAGGAAGACCACCTCGCCGCGATGTTCGGTGGCGTCGAGATGCACATTGGCGACCGTGGCGATGTCGTCGGCGAGGGCGGTGAGTTCGAAGTAGTGCGTCGCGAACAGGGCGAATGCACCGATGCGGCGGGCGATGTGGTCGGCGATGGCCCATGCGAGGGCGAGGCCGTCGTAAGTGCTGGTGCCGCGACCGATTTCGTCGAGCAGGACGAGGCTCTTTGGCGTTGCATTGTGGAGGATGTTGGCCGCTTCCGTCATTTCCACCATGAAGGTGGAGCGGCCACCCACGAGATCGTCGGCGGCGCCGATGCGCGTGAAGATGCGGTCCACCGGGCCGATTACCGCCGCCTGCGCCGGCACGAAGCTGCCGCAGTGCGCCAGCAGCGTGATGAGAGCCGCCTGTCGCATAAAGGTGGATTTGCCGCCCATGTTGGGGCCGGTGACCACCAGCATGCGCCGGCTCGCAGTCAGTTCCAGGTCGTTCGGCACAAAAGGCGTCGAGAGCGCGGCTTCCACAACCGCGTGGCGACCGGCGGTGATCGCGATGCCCGGCTCGGCGCTGAGTTGCGGACGCGCGAAATCCCGCCGTTCGGCCACCGCCGCGAACGACGCCAGCACGTCGAGCCGCGCCAGCGTCTTCGCCGTCGCGCGTAGCTTCGGCAGCCCCTCGCGGAGCCGTTCGAGCAGCCGCTCGTACAGCACCCGCTCCAGCTTCAGCGCCCGTGCCTGCGCCGTGAGGGCTTCGTCCTCGAATGACTTCAACTCCGGCGTGATGTAGCGCTCGGCGTTTTTCAGCGTCTGGCGGCGGATGTACTCGGCCGGAACGGCGTTGGCGGCGGCGCGGCCGGCCTCGATGTAGTAGCCGTGGACACGGTTGTATCCGACCTTGAGTGTCGTGATGCCTGTGCGCTCGCGCTCGCGGGCTTCAAGGTTCGCCAGCCACTGTGCCGAGTGCTGCGTCAGCGCCCGGAGTCGATCCAGTTCCTGGTCGTGGCCGGCGGCGATGTAGCCGCCTTCGCGAATCGTTGCCGGTGGTGACGCAACCAGCGTTTGCTCCAGCAACTCTCGCTCGCATTCGGTGTCGGGCAGCTCGGAAAAGCGACGCTTGATGTCGTCGTCCGGAACGCGATGCACCGTGTCGCGTATGTTCGGCAGCGCTTCGAGCCCCTGGCGCAAACGCCCTAGGTCACGCGGCGATGCGTTGTCGAGTGCGATGCGGCCAACGATGCGTTCCATATCGCCTACCGGCCGCAGGTCGGGCGCGAGGGTCTCGAATGCGCGTCGCTCGCGCAGTGCGGCTACGGTGGCTTGACGGGTTGCGGCGCGTTTGCGCACGGCGCAGGGAGCGTTCAGCCACTCGCGCAGAAGGCGCCCACCCATGGCGGTGATGGTTTGGTTCATCACGGCAAACAATGTCGCGTTGGTCGTTCCGTCAATGCGGCGGTCGATCTCGAGGTTGCTGCGTGTGCGTGCGTCCATGACCACGGATTCGCCGCTTGCAACCTTCTCCACGCGATCCACGAAGCCCAGGTCCTGACAGCGTGCTGCTTGTGCGTAGCGCAGCACGGCGGCAGCGGCGCCGACCGACGGTTCCCCGTGTTCGAGGTCAAAGGCCGCGAGGTCGTTGGTGCCGAAATGGTCCGTTAAGCGACGGAAGGCTATTCCCGGTTCGAAATCGAGCGCGGCGACGTGCTTGCATGGGGCCGCGGCGAGGGCGGGAGCGCCTTCCGGGAGCAGCACTTCAAGCGGGCGAATGCGTTCGATCTCGGCCGCAATCTCGGTCTCGCCGCTGGCCTCGGCAACGCGAAACACCCCGGAGGCGAGGTTGAGCCAGGCGATGCCGAAGCGATCGCCCACGGCGTTGACGCCTGCGAGGACGCTGTCGGCATCCGCCGGCAGGAGGTTCTCTTCCGCCAGGGTGCCGGGCGTCACCAAGCGCTGCACCTCGCGTTCGACCGGCCCGCGGCTGGTTGCTGGGTCGCCCACCTGCTCGCAGATCGCCACGTTGCGGCCGACGTCGACGAGGCGCTTGAGGTAGTTGTCCACCGCATGAAACGGCACGCCGCACATGGGAATCGGCTCGCCGTCCGATTTGCCGCGACTGGTCAGGGTGATGTCGAGAAGCTCGGCGGCCTCGCGTGCGTCGTCGAAGAAGAGCTCGTAGAAATCGCCCATGCGGTAGAACAGGAGGGCGTCGGGGTACTGCTCCTTGAAGCCGAGGTACTGCACCATCATCGGCGTCAGCCGCCCCGCGTGAGCCCCGGTGCTTGGGCGGCGTTCCTCGGCTGCGGAGACATCGGCGGTGGCCATCGGCGGAATTGTAATGGCACCCATGTGTGCGTCATGTGCCATCGCGCGTGTGCGAAATGACGCTTTTTTCAAGCGGTGGGTTGACTCCCGAAACTGATTGAACATACAGTATTGGATAGCGGTGGCACAGCGGCGAAGCAGAGCGCCACCGCGACGGCAGCAAACGGTGAATCGGTGGCGGCTTAAGAGCAGACAAGGGCAGGGCGGTGCTGGCAGGCCCAAGGAGTGAAGCGACTTGAACACACGCAGTGCGGGTTCGGACAAGGATGCGGACAAGGGACGGGACCGGGCTCTCAATGCAGCCCTGTCGCAGATCGAGCGCCAGTTCGGCAAGGGCTCGGTCATGCGGCTTGGGGAGCGCGAACTCGAGGCGATTCCCGCCATTTCCACCGGTTCGCTTGGGCTCGACATCGCGCTCGGCATCGGCGGGCTGCCGCGCGGGCGGGTCGTGGAAATCTACGGGCCAGAGTCGTCGGGCAAGACGACCCTGACGCTGCAGGTGATCGCCGAGGCGCAGAAGGATGGGGGAACGTGCGCGTTCATCGACGCCGAGCACGCCCTCGATCCGATCTATGCCGAGTCCCTTGGCGTGAGCACCGATGACCTCTTGGTGTCGCAGCCGGACACCGGCGAGCAGGCGCTGGAAATCTGCGACATGATCGTGCGTTCGGGCGCGGTGGATGTCGTCATCGTGGATTCCGTGGCCGCCCTCACGCCGCGCGCCGAAATCGAAGGCGAGATGGGCGATGCCCATGTGGGCTTGCAGGCGCGGCTGATGAGCCAGGCGCTCAGGAAGATGACCGCCAACATCAAGAACTCCAACACGCTGGTGATCTTCACAAACCAGATCCGCATGAAGATCGGCGTGATGTTCGGCTCGCCCGAAACCACCACGGGCGGCAACGCGCTGAAGTTCTACTCGTCGGTGCGGCTCGACATTCGACGCATCGGCGCCGTCAAGGAAGGCGACGAGGTGGTAGGCAACGAAACCCGCGTGAAGGTGGTGAAGAACAAGGTGGCGCCGCCATTCAAGCAGGCGGAGTTCCAGATCCTCTACGGGCGCGGCTCGCACCGAAATGGCGAGATCATCGAGCTTGGCGTCAACCAGGGCATCATCGAGAAGTCCGGCGCCTGGTACAGCTACCAGGACGAGCGCATCGGCCAAGGCAAGCGCAATGCCGCCGCGTGGCTCGACGAGAATCCCGAGCGATGCGCAGAAATCGAGGGTGTGATTCGCACGCGGCTGCTGCCGGACCGCCGCCGCGACGGGGCGAGCGCTGGCAACGGAGCAGACGGCGAGGCAGAGGCTTCGACGGCCACCACGGCGCTGCGTTGACGGAGGCGGTTCGCGCCCAAGCGGTGCGCCTTCTGGCTCGTCGGGAGCACTCCCGGGTGGAACTCGCCCGCAAGCTCGAGGCCAAGGGGCACGACAGCGACGTTGCGACGCGGGTGGTGGGCCAGCTCGCGTGCCAGGGCCTGCAGAGCGACCGCCGCTTCACGGAAGCCTTCGTCCGCTCCCGCATAGGCCGTGGGCAAGGAGAGAGAAAGATCCGCGCCGACCTGCACGCCCGGGGCATCGACGACGCCACCGCGGATCCGTTCATGGCGGACGTGTCCTGGATCGAAGTTGCCACCGGGGCCATCGACAAACGATTCACCGAGAAACCGGCGGATCGCAATGAATGGGCTCGTCGCGCCCGCTTCCTGGCCGCTCGCGGCTTTCCGTCGGATGTAGTGGCCACCGCACTCGGCGACGTACCTCGATAGGCAGCAGCCAAGAAAATCTGCGGGCATCTGTTCCGCGGACTCTTGGCGGGTGGACACCTCTTCGAAGGCAGTCCCTCGTAGGGACTGCGAGCGGTGCAAGCCGCCGACGTTTCGCACGCTTCGTAGCGGCGGTTGGGTGACCCGCATCGCGGAATGCTGCACAATTCGCGGTTTCTGACGCCCTGCCGGTGTCTTTCCCCTTGTCGTTTCTTGCGAGAGCCATGCAAACCAACGAGATTCGCAGCGCATACTTGGATTTCTTCGCCGAGCGCGGGCATCGCGTTTGTGCGTCGAGTTCGCTCGTGCCGGCGAACGATCCCACGTTGCTGTTCACCAATGCGGGCATGAACCAGTTCAAGGACGCGTTGGCGGGGCGCGAGTCTCGGGGTTACCAGCGGGCGGTGTCGGCGCAGCGTTGCGTGCGTGCTGGGGGCAAGCACAACGACTTGGAAAACGTCGGCTACACGGCGCGTCACCACACGTTCTTCGAGATGCTCGGGAACTTCAGCTTTGGCGATTACTTCAAAGACGACGCAATCCGCTGGGCGTGGGAGTTTGTCACGGGCACGCTCGGGTTCGACGCCGATCGACTCTGGGTGACGATTCATCCGGACGACGATCAGGCCCACGATATCTGGACGGGTGCCATCGGCGTACCGGCAGATCGAGTCGTGCGGCACGAGGAGAACTTCTGGAGCATGGGCGACACGGGGCCGTGCGGTCCCTGCTCGGAGATCTTCTATGACCTTGGTCCCGCGGTTGCTGGCGGTCCTCCTGGCTCACCGGATGAGGATGGCGACCGCTATCTGGAATTCTGGAACCTCGTCTTTCCCCAGTTCGACCGCTCCGAGGACGGCACGCTCGATCCCCTGGACGCGCCAGGTGTGGACACGGGCATGGGCCTCGAGCGTGTCGCGGCGATCTTGCAGGGCAAGACCAGCAGCTACGAGATCGACCTGTTCCAGGGCCTGATCGCGAGCGCGGCTGAACTGGCCGGCATCCGCCGAGGCGAAAACGCCGTAACGGAACCCTCGCTGCGCGTGATCGCGGATCATATCCGCGCGTCAGCGTTCCTGATCGCCGACGGTGTGCTTCCTAGCAACGAGGATCGTGGCTACGTTCTCCGCCGCATCATCCGTCGTGCCCTGCGACACGGCCACAAGCTCGGCATTCGCGAGCCGTTCTTCCATCGCTTGGTGCGCCCGTTGCGGGAGGCGATGGGCGACGCCCATCCCGTGCTGGGCGAGCGTCAGGAGATCGTCGAAGAGGCGTTGGCGGATGAGGAGCAGCGTTTCGCCACTACCCTGGCACAAGGGATGACGCTGCTCAGCCGCTGCATCGAGGAACTGGACGGGAAAGTCATCCCGGGCGACGTCGTGTTCCGCCTCTACGACACCTTTGGCTTTCCGGCGGATCTCACCGCGGATGTCGCCCGCGAAAGCGGCCTCGGTATCGACCAGGTCGAATTCGACCGCTTGATGGAGGAACAGCGAGCGCGCGGGCGTGCCGCGTCCGGGCGCTTCAGCGCCGACCTCGGCCAGCGCATTCGCGTGGACTCCCGAGTGGACTTCCAAGGCTATGAAGTGCAGGAGGGTGGGGCACGTGTGGTTGGTCTGTTCCAAGGCGACGATGCCGTGCAGCAGATCGACGCAGAAAACGGTGGCGCCGGGGACGGCGATGCCATGGTCGTGCTCGACTCCACGCCTTTCTATGCCGAGGCCGGCGGTCAGGTGGGCGACCGTGGCCGTCTCGAAGGCGAAGCTGGCCTGTTCGAGGTGCGTGACACCACTCGAGCCGGAGACCAGCACCTGCATCACGGCAAGCTGGCGCGTGGTCGCCTGCGTGTCGGCGATTCCGTCAACGCAGCCATTGATGGCCCACGCCGCCGGGAAACTGCCTGCAACCATTCCGCCACCCATCTCCTGCATGCGGCGTTGCGCGAGGTGCTTGGCTCGCACGTGGAGCAGCGTGGTTCCTTGGTGGCGCATGATCGGCTGCGGTTCGACTTCACCCATCCCAAGCCCGTCACCGGCGACGAGCAACGTCGCATCGAGGCCATGGTGAACGAGCGCATCCGCGCGAACTCACCCGTCGAGACTCGCGTCACGACGTTCGACGACGCCATTGCCGCCGGCGCGATGGCGCTCTTTGGCGAGAAGTACGGCGAAAGCGTACGTCTGCTGACGATGGGTGACGGCTTCTCGGTGGAGCTCTGCGGCGGCACGCACGTTAGCCGCACGGGTGACATTGGCCTCATGCGTCTCATCTCGGAAGCCGGCATCGCCGCCGGTGTCCGGCGCATCGAGGCACTCACCGGCGCCCGCGCACTCGACTGGATCGACGACACCGACGAGCGCCTCGCAGAGGTCGCATCCTTGGTGCGGGGCAATCGTGACGATGTGCAGGACAAGGTGCAGCAGCTCGTCGAACAGAACCGCGCCTTGCGCAAGGAAATCGACGCGTTGCGAACCTCGCAGTCTGCCAATCGCGCCTCGGACCTCGAACGAGACGCGGTGCTGGTCGATGGCGTCAAGGTGGTGGCAGCGACTGTGGACGCCGAGGGCAAGGCACAACTCGCCATGCTGGACTCTCTGAAGCAGCGACTCGGCAGTTGCGTGATCGTGCTGGGCCACGCTGGCGAGCGCGTCAGCCTGATCGCCGGCGTGTCCAAGGACCTCACCGAACGGGTTACCGCTGGCGATGCGGTGCGCTTCGTGGGCGCCGCCGTGGGCGCGAAAGGCGGAGGACGCCCAGACATGGCCCGCGCCGGAGGCGGTGACCGCCCCGAAGCGCTGCCCGGCATTCTCGGCGATGTGCCCGAATGGGTGCGCGAACAGCTTTCGCAAGGCCGCTGACCGTCGCTTGAGCCAATGGCCTTTTACGTACAGAAATTCGGCGGCACGTCCGTCGGCAGCGTCGAACGCATCAACGCCGTGGCGAGCCGGGTGGCCGGCTTCGTGCACGGTGGCGACCGTGTGGTGGTGGTTGTGTCTGCCATGAGCGGCGAGACCAACCGGCTCGAGGCGCTAGGTGGCGAGGTCTTGCGGGGGCCTCCGAGCGAAACGCAGGCTCGGGAGATGGACGTGCTGCTCTCCGCAGGAGAACAAGCGTCCATCGCCTTGGTGGCAATGGCACTCACACGGCAAGGGTGCCCGGCGCGTTCCTACTTGGGCGACCAGGTTCGCATTCGCACCGACGCCAACCACATGAAGGCGCGCATCGAGAGCATCGACACCGAATGCCTGCTTGCAGACCTGGATCGCGGCATCACGCCGGTTGTGGCGGGCTTTCAAGGCATGAACGAAAGCGGCGACATCACCACCTTCGGCCGGGGCGCATCCGACACCACGGCGGTGGCGGTGGCGGCGGCGCTGGGCGTTGACGAGTGCCGCATCTACACCGACGTGCCGGGAGTCTTCACCGCCGACCCGCGCATCGTCCCGGACGCACGGCGGCTCGATTCCGTGACATTCGAGGAGATGCTGGAGCTTGCGAGCCTTGGCTCCAAGGTACTGCACGCTCGCTCGGTGGAGTTTGTCGGCAAGTACGGCGTGCCGATGCGCGTGCTGTCGAGTTTCGAGGACGGGCTCGGGACGTTGGTGACGACGGAGGATCAGGACATGGAACAGCCGGTTGTGTCGGCCATCGCCCACACACGGGACGAGGCCAAGCTCACCGTGCAAGGGGTGCCGGACATACCCGGCGTCGCCTCGCGCATCTTGGGGCCCGTGGGCGAGGCGTCCATCGAGGTGGACATGATCGTGCAGAACGTGGGCGCGGACGGTCTCGCCGACTTCACGTTTACCGTGCGCCGCGCCGACTATGAGCGTGCGCGGGAGATTGTTGAATCGGTGCAGAGCGACCTCGAGGCGAGGGCGGTCAGCGGCGACGACCGCATCGCCAAGGTCTCGGCGGTCGGGGTCGGAATGCGCTCCCATGCCGGGGTCGCCACGCGTATGTTCGATGCGCTGGCAGCCAAGAACATCAACATCCTCATGATCTCCACCTCCGAGATCAAGATTTCCGTCGTGGTGGACGAACACAGTCTGGAAGCTGCAGTCAACGCCATCCACGATGCGTTTGAGCTTGGTGCCGATGCAACAGCCTGACCGTGCCGCTGCAGTCGGCATTGCCTGCTCGTCGGCACAATTGGTCGACGCTGGAACGGTGAGCGCGATCCAGGAACGCTACGACCACGACGGGTTCGTCATCCTGCGCGGCTACGCTTCCGCTTCAGAGGTGGAGCAGCTTGGCTGCCACGCCGAGGCGACGGTTCAGCGGCTGGCGGCGGCGAGTGTGCGGGCCGGCCATCCGCCGAGCGACATCCGCAAGAACCTGCAGGCGGACAATCGGTGGCTGGCGGAGCAACTGGCCTCCGGTGTGCATGTTCCGCTCATGAGGACGCTCATCGGCGACGAGCTGGAACCGGCTACGGCTGCATGGTTCGACCGACCGCCGGGTTCGACGACCGGCATCAAGCCCCACATCGATGGCGGCGGCCGAGGCTCGGGCGCCGTTGGTGCCACCATCTGGATCGCTCTCGATGCCGCCGACCGAAGCAATGGCTGCCTCCACTACAGCAGCGGCTCGCACCGGATGCAGCACCCGGACGGGATATACATCGATGGCTTCGACACCGAGACGAATGCCGTCCCCATCGAGGTCGAACCCGGCGATGCCGCTATCCACAGCGCGCTGACGGTGCATTGGTCGGGCACCAACCCCTCTCGGCGCCCCCGCCGGGCGGTGTCGTTCTTCTATTGGGGCGCCCGCAGCCACGCAGCGTTTACGGCAAAGGTGGCACGCAAGAAGGCACCGTAGGGGACCGTTCAGCGCGAGTAGCGCGAGCCGGGAGCGCAGACATGCACCCTGCCCGGCAGTGGAGCCCGACCAGCCTTCGGCTCGCGCGCCGCCCTCCGCCAGCGCGGTTGGTTTGCAGGGGCAACCGTCGCATTTTGGGCGCAAACGCGGTTTGATGGTGGTTTCGTCGCCGGAGCCCTTTCCATGCAGCAAGTTCGTTCAGCTGTGCCTCGTTTCGCCGGCCTCGTTGCCGTTGTCCTGTGTGTAACGGCACTTGCCGATGTGTCGCCTGCGCGTCTTGCTCGGCTGGATGGGTTCCTCGATGGGTACGCCGCCGAGGGGCGCCTTGCCGGGGCGGTGTTGCAGGTGAGCCACGACGGGAACACGGTCTATCACCGGGCGGTGGGCTTTCGCGACAGGGAAGCTGGTGCCGCGATGCAGCCGGATTCGATCTTCCGGATCGCGTCGATGTCCAAGGCCGTTGTCAGCGCCGCGGTGCTGATGCTGCAAGAGCAGGGTGCCTTGGTCATCACCCAACCGTTGGCGGACTTCCTGCCGGAGTACGCCGCCACCAAAGTTGCCGTGGCGGGCGAGGAAGGCAGCTACGAAGTGGTGAATGCCTCCCGGCCCATCACGATTCGAGACCTCCTCACCCACACTGCCGGGATTGGCTACGGCTACGGCGTCGCGGCCCAGGAGTGGCGAGCCGCCGGCATCCAGCATTGGTACTTCGGGCACCGGGACGAACCCATCCGCGAGACGGTGCGCCGCATGGCGGCATTGCCGATGGACGCACAGCCGGGCGAACGGTTCGTGTACGGCTACAACACGGACATCCTTGGCGCGGTCGTGGAGGCGGCAAGCGGCCAACCCCTTGATGCCTTCCTAGCGGCCCAGATGTTCGAGCCGCTCGGCATGGTGGACACCTCGTTCTACTTGCCGGCCGAGAAGGCGGAGCGTCTCGCTCTGGTGTATGCGCTGAATGACGAGGGTGCGGTCGAGGTAGCTCCCGACGACACACCCTCCCACGGCCAGGGCCATTATCTGGAAGGTCCGCGAGCGAGTTTCTCCGGCGGCGCGGGATTGCTCTCTACCAGCGCCGACTACACCCGCTTCCTCGAGGCGATGCGCCAAGGTGGTGAACCGATCCTCGGGCGCAAGTCGGTGGAACTCATGACGGTGAATCACCTTGGCGAGCTACCGAACCTTCTGCCCGGAACCGGCTTTGGCCTCGGCTTCGCGGTGCGGGTCGATCCTGCCGGCGCGGGACAGCTTGGTTCGGTTGGCGAGTTCTCCTGGGGCGGCGCCTACCACACCCAGTATTGGGTCGATCCGGCGGAGAAGCTGACGGTGGTGTACATGACGCAGACCCTTCCAGCTACGGGCCTTGACGACTTTGCCAAGATTCGCGCGCTCATCTATCAGGCGGTGGAGTAGGCCGATGGCGTGTGGTTGCAGCGGCTCTGTGAAGGCGGGTCAATCGACGGGGCTAGGCACCGTGCGGCGGCGACCGGATGGTCACCACATCGTGGCGTTCGAACGTCCCGTGCACCATTCGGTGGAGCGCGTGTGGGCTGCGGTCACTGCGCCCGAGGAACGCGCCGTATGGGCACCCGGCCTCCGCTTCGATCCGGCGCCTGACGCACGCTTCGACATCTGGTTCGGCGACGATTGCGAAGGCCCGTCCCATGTGTCAGGCCACTTGTCGAACTTTCGCCCGCCTCGCAGCATCGCCCTCGGCTCGATAGCAATCGAGCTGGCACCCGCCCCGTCGGGGTGCGTGATCCACTTCTCGGACGTGCTCTGGTTCGACAACAAGCGCACGAAGGTCGATTTCGCCAATGCCGTGCTGGCCGGGTGGCATCGCTTTCTCGACACGCTGGAAATCTGGCTGAACGAAGGCAGGCCGGCGCTCGACCTTCCGGAACCGGACTATGCGAGGGCTTTCGTCGAGGGGCGCGACTCGTTAGGGAGTCTCTGAGCAAGTCCGGACCGGAGGTGCTCGCCTGCGTTACCATCCTCGGCCAGTAAGAAGACTCGGGGACATCCAATGTCGCAGTTCTCGGCAAAGGCAACCAAAAAGCGTTACATGGAGGAACTCGATCCGTTCGAGTTCATCGGCGTGATCGAGGAGGGCGGGCGCAAGTTCAACGAGGAGTGCGACCGGCTCGGCATCTCCCGCGTGAGGATGCTCGACGGGAAGACGGTGCTCTACCATCCTGATGGATCCCACACGCCGATGCCGGAGCCCTACGACCGCGAGGCGGTGATGGCTATTTTCAGCCAGTACAAGGTGTCCCTCGATGGCGTCCGCTACCCCTGATCCGCCACGCTTCACCATCTTCGCGGGGCCGAATGGGTCCGGCAAGTCCACAGCCTACCTTCGCTTTCTTGCTGCGGGCTACGACGCCGGCGAGTACCTGAATCCGGACGACATCGCCAAGGAACTTGGGGCGGTTTCGGCTGCTCCAGCCGTCATCGACCTGCGCGCGGGTCGGGAAGTCATCCGGCGCAGCCGCGACCTGATGCAGGCTAGGCGTCCCTTCGTGCGCGAAACGACTTTGTCAAGCAGGGAGATCCTGCGCAGCGTGTCGGCGGCAGCGGATGCCGGCTACCGCGTCGTCATGGTGTTTGTCGCCCTTGGCTCAACAGCGGTAACCAAGACGCGAGTCGCCCTGCGCGTGGTGAGCGGCGGCCATGACATACCGGAGGAGGCCCAAGACCGTCGCTTCGGTCGGTCCTTCGACAATGCACCCAAGGTGGCGCGGATTGTCCACGCTGCGTACTTCCTGGACAACTCCGGAGCGCAGCACCGACTGGTCGCAGCCGTGCGCGGTGGAACCACTACCTTTCTGGATGCACAACAAGCACAGTGGGTTATGCGGGCGACGTCAGGGCTACCCCAAGCCGCCTCTCTGCTTTCCCGTGCAGATGCGCTGACGCAGCTCCGCGAGGCAGAGCGATTGGACACGTCGCTTGAGGTGCGGGAAGAGCGAGCCGTCTATCGCGCCCGAGCGGCCTCAGCCGAGGTTGCCTAGCGCCGCCAAACCCCTCGCTGGCGCTCGGCGTCTGGCCCCAGCCCCCACCTTCCCTGCACAGCCGATTTCACGCAACTCCCTAGCATCCCCAATTTAGCGAAAAGATAAGTCATAGCATGGTATCATTCGTCCCCGAACCCTTCGGGACGAATCGGGCAGACTCCGCTGAAACGTGGTAACCATCTTGGGAGCTCTCAGGCGCGCAACCGCCTCAACCCCGCCTTCGTCGCCGGCGTCCAACCCGCCGACCATACCAGACGCCACGGCGACGGAAACGGCCTCTTCCTCGTCGTCCGCCCCAGCGGCGCGAGGTCCTGGATGCAGCGCCTGACCGTCGACGGCCGCCCGCGCGACATCGGCCTCGGAAGCCTTCGGGACGTCTCGCTGAAGGAGGTGAGGGCGATCGCGCTGGAGAACCGCCGCGTCGCCCGCCGGGGCGGGGACCCCACGCCCCCGAAACCCGGCATGCCGACCTTCGCCGACGCTTTCGACGCCGTCGTCGCGCTTCGGAGGCCGACGTGGAAGGACCCCGACGCGACGGAGGCCCGCTGGCGCCGCTCCATGGAGCGCCACGCGATGGACCGGCTCGGGCGGATGCCGGTCGGGGCCGTCAAGACCGCCGACGTGCTGGCCGTTCTGCAACCCGTCTGGGCGACGCTGCACGAGGCGCCGCGCCTGCGCCAGCGCATCGGCCTCGCCATGCAGTGGGCCGTGGCCCAGGGCCACCGCGCCGACAACCCCGCCGGCGATGCGCTGACGGCGGCTCTGCCGCGGGCGAGACGCGCCGCGACGCCGAGACGTGCGCTGCACCACTCCGAGGTCTCCGCTGCCCTGGCGACGGTTCGGGGCTCGGACGCGCCGCTGCCGGTCCGCTTCGCCTTCGAGGCCATGGTCCTGTGCGCGGTTCGCTCCGGCGAGGCAAGAGGCGCGACATGGGACGAGGTGGACCTCGAGTCCGCCACCTGGACCATTCCGACAGTGCGCGCCAAGACGGCAAGGCCGCACCGGGTGCCGCTTTCCGACCGCGCGGTCGAGGTGTTCCGCGAGGCCGGGTCGACCGGCTGCGGAGAACTGCTCTTTCCCTCGCGCAGAACCGGCGCGCCGATCCATCGGCGCACCTTCGCCCGGCTCATGCCACGGCTCGGCATCGACGCCCACCCCCACGGCTTCCGCTCCTCCTTCCGCGACTGGGCCGCCGAGACGACCGACGCGCCGCGCGAGGTCATGGAGGCGGCGCTGGGACACGCGACCGGCAGCGCCACCGAGGCCGCTTACGCGCGCTCGGACCTTCTGGAGCGGCGCCGCCCGCTCATGCAGCGGTGGGCCGATTACCTGACGGAGGACGAATTGTGAAGGTTGGCCAGAAGCGGATGCGCGCGGGGGCGCCTCAGGCATGAAGCGTTTGACGGCCGCCTTCGTGCGCACGGTGAAGCCGACGGAGCGGCTGAAGCGCTACGGCGACGGCAACGGCCTGTACCTGCTGGTGAAGCCGGGGCCCCGGGGCGGCGGCAAGTCGTGGGTGCAGCGGCTCGCCGTCCACGGCGTGCGCCGCGACATCGGCCTCGGCGGCGCCGACCTCGTCACCCTGGCCGAGGCCCGTCAGACGGCGTGGGAGAACCGCCGCATCGCCCGCGCCGGCGGCGATCCCCGCACCTGCGGCGGGCACGCCTCGCCCACGTTCGCGGAAGCCGTCGAGACGGTCGTCGCCCTTCACCGCGGCACCTGGAGGGACGCCGCCGGCACGGAGGCGCAGTGGAGGGCCTCGCTGACGGCCTATGTCCTTCCCAAGATCGGCCACATGCCGGTGCATGCCGTCGAGACGGCGGACGTCATGGGAGTGCTGACGCCGATCTGGACCGACCGGCACGCGACGGCGACGCGGGTGCGGCACCGCATCGCGGCGGTGATGAAGTGGGCGATCGCGCAGGGGCACCGGCCCGACAATCCCGCCGGCGAGGCGCTGGCCGCCGCGCTGCCGAGGGTCGAGGCCGCCAGGACGCACTTCCGGGCCCTACCCCATGCCGAGGTCGGCGCGGCGCTGGCAAGGGTCAGGGCCTCGGACGGCCTTTCGGTCCGCCTCGCGCTCGAGTTCCTGGTGCTGTGCGCCGTTCGCTCCGGTGAGGCGCGGGGCGCTCGGTGGGACGAGATGGACCGCGACGCCGCCACCTGGACCATTCCGGCGCGGCGCATGAAGGCGGGCCGCGAGCACCGGGTGCCGCTGTCGGACCGCGCGCTCGCCGTGCTCGACGAGGCCGCCGCGATCCGCGCCGGCGCGCTGGTGTTCCCGTCGCCGCGCAGCGATCGCCCGCTGGCCCCAGGCACCTTGGGCCGGCTTCTGAAGGATCTGGGCGTCGACGCCGTGCCGCACGGGTTCCGCTCCAGCTTCCGCGACTGGGCGGCGGAGGCGACGGACGCGCCGCACGCCGTCATGGAGGCGGCGCTGGCGCACGCGGTGCGCAATCCGGTCGAGGCCGCCTACGCCCGCTCGGACCTCTTCGATCGGCGGCGATGCCTCATGCAGGCGTGGACCGACTACCTCCGCGCCACGGACATCGGATGGGCGCCGTAGCGGCCCCGTCCTCCGGGTCGCGTTCTAGGCACCCCCGCTTCAATGCCGCGTCGCCACGCGCCGAACGGCGCGGTGGACCGTCCCCGCATCGGGGCCGCATTTCGCGCACTCGGTCCCGCAGGACGTTCCGGTCTCTCCTGTCCCAGTCAAGCCCGTGGCGATTCAGGCCGCGTCAGCCGCAACTGCGCACGCATAGGGCGTTGGTCGCCCGCGGTGGCCTTGTGCTGTGGAAAACTCGGTTGACAGGCCACCAGCCCCGGTTGTCCGTCCTTTCGCGGCGCAGTCCCGTCGGCACCCTACCTCGGCCCGCGCGCGACAGCGGCTAGAATGCCGCTATGCGGGCGTATGCAACGCAAAAAAGAGACTCGGATTTCCCGTGATTGATGTGGAAATGGAGCGGATCCTCGCCCTGACGTCGGAGATCCTGAGCAAGTCCGCGACGGGCGGCCCTTACGTGTATCGGGGAGAGCCGCAGTGCTACGAGGTCGTTTCGAGCAAGCTTTTCCGGGCGTTTGTCGACGCCGAGGACGAGATGTTCGATCTCGCCAGCGTGGACGAACACATCGCCGAGGACGCCGATGATTACGTTACGCCCGCAGCCGCCGACTTCATCGGGGAGTACCAGGCCATCCAGAATCTTGCGGAGGTCCAGCACTTCGGCGGCACCACCAACCTGATCGACTTCACGGACGACTACCTGATCGCCTTGTTCTTCGCCAGCGCCGGCGACCACCTCACGGACGGCAGAATAGTCCTCCACCCCTTACAGTCGGACAACGTCGTCACACCCAAACGCACGAGCAGTCGAGCCGTCTTTCAAAAGAGCGTCATGGTACGTACGCCGAGAGGATTTCTGCTGCCCGACGCCGAGGAGACAGTAATTGTCCCCGGCGACCTCAAGGCGGACATCCGGGAGTTCCTGGAGCACTTTCACGGCGTAACGCCGAGGCGCGTCTACGACGACATTCACGGCTACATTCAGAATCAGGACGTTACGACGCCGCCGTGGGTCGCCGAATCCCGTGCCCGTCATTCGGGTTACCGATCCGGGATGCCTGAGCTGGATCTTCAGCTGGTGGCCACAATGAGTACGATTCGGCGAGGCACGTACGCAGTCCACGACTTCCACCAGAAAGGCATGGAGTATGCGGAGCACTCGGGGAGCATGTTCGTACTGGACGCTACCAATGATCAGGGAGTGCTGCAGGAACAGCACGTTCTGGCGCTTCACCCGAGCGAGACAGTCGATCTGATGACCGCGTGCATCGAGGACCACGGCCGGTGCCTGACACTGGAAGAGGCGTATTGCTGGCGTGGTGGTGCGCACCTGTTCATGGGATCGGTGGACTACGCCGAGGCTGATTTCGCCAAGGCGATGGAGCTAAACGAGTTCCCGCTGGAGGCGTTTCACCTGCGTGCGATTGAACACTTGTCGCCATTTGCCGAAGCGATGCTTCGGCTCGCGGACGCGTATCACGGACGCGCGAATGTCCGCAAGCTGCAAGGGGATGAAAGTGCAGCGATTGCCGACCTCCAACAAGCGCTTCGCCTGTCCCCCAAGCATGTGCCCGCCAATATCGATCTGGGAAGGGCGCATCTTGAAGCGGGACGGTTGGATGCGGCAGCGAGATGTTTCGACTTTGCCGTAGACCGTGCAGGCGCCGGGACACACGGGCACGTTCCGTTCATCGACAGCCACTTCTACCGCGGCGTAGCGCGATGTATGCAGAAGGACTGGGCTCAGGCCACGAAGGATTTCCAGGATGCAAGACGGGTAGGGCTGCGGGTTGCGCGCTCGTTCCGGAACCTGTTCGGTGGCGTCGAGAGGTTCGAGAGGGATTACGGACTGAGACTGCCTTCGATGGTCAAAGCCGAGTTGCATGTTCCCGCTGGTGGGCACCGACCTCCCATCGGCGGCTGAACGCCGGTCCAGCAAAGGCTGGACGTGACACCTGCCAGGCATTTGCTAGCCCGGCACTCAGCCAGAGCTCCGCAAATGGTGAGCCTGCACTTGAGCTTCGACATCGCTGGCCGCCACGCACAGCAGCCCTGCCGCCGACGTTCACCAGACAGCGGTCGCATGCCCTCAATGGTCCTGCCATACAGGAACACGTGTGCTCGCTGGCCGCCGCATCTACCTCGGCTGCACAGTGCGAACTGGATTTCCCTGCCGCGGCTGCCTTGGCATGCAGGCGTCATGGACCGACGACCGGCGTGAAGACGCCTGCCGCAACCACCAAAGCCGTTGCGGCACCGCCCGACAGCAGCGCCAGTTCCTTCTTGTTCATGGCGCATCACTCTTGGTTCCGCTTCTTCGCCGCGGCCATGATCTGGCGCTGCTGAATGAAGTGCGCTCGACCTTCGCCTTCTCGAGGTCTCGTCATTCTCTTTCGAGAGGTCTAGCCGGAAGTTGCCGGACACGTCGACGAGAGCCGACCATCATGTGGGCGAAAAGACGGTTTCGGCACCCGGCCCGGCAACGCGCCAGCCCGACGCGGTGCCACGGTGAAGCTGCCGGGATGCACCGGTTGGCCGGCGCGTGGGGCCGGGGCCCCAGCGCCAGGTCGCGCGGCGTGCGCCGCGACGTCCACGACGCGGCGTCTCCGGATCGGATTGCGGCAGGCGGGAAATGCGGCCGCGCCCCGCAGCCGCGTCGGCCGGCGGGGCGGGCGTGGTCAGCTCAGTTTTGATGGGCGATCCACCTGCCTCGAATCGAGACCTGCGGAGCCGCAGACTTGCTGCGTGAAGCCCTCGACGCCATTTGCGCTGCCGTCCTAAAGGCGGCGGCTGCGGCGCGTCGTCGCCGACGTTGGCCGCGAGCCCGGTTTCGGCCCGACGAACCCACGCGGCTGCCCCCTCTCGGAGCACGCCGGGAGACTTCCCGGCACCGCGCGTTCGTCGCGCCACGGTTCAGGCCGCTCCATGCCGGGCTTCGCCCGACTCCGCGCGGTCCCGGAAGAGTCCGCGCGGCAGCCGCCTGCCGTGTGTTTTTGATCGAGCCCCCATCGCGTGCGATGTGGCCCGCCGTGCCTTGTCGGTGCGTCTGCCCGGGCAACGCCATTACAGCGCTGCGGCACTGGGTCGCCTGATGGCGCCTTACGTCGGCCTTGCCGACCACGCCGCGTCATGCGCGGCAGGGAACGGGGCGAACCCTACCACGCCGTCACGACAGCCGCACTACCGATTTTCTTACCCGACTCCTCACCGCCACTGGCCTCGATGCCGCTTCCGCCGCCTGTCACTACACCCTTCGCCGCGCCAACGGTGATGGGCCGTCTCGTCCATGCGACGTTCTACAACTCGTTCCCGGTAGTGACAGGCGGCTCAGCATCGCCAACCTTGGATAAGCGGCCATTCTGGGCCGTTCGCACCAAGCCCCGTCAGTCAGCCGGCGGATCGTCCTCTCGTTGCGGTACAGGGCGCCGATCAGCGACAGCGCCACGCCCGCCGACGCCGGCTCGCTATCGAGAGCCCGCTCGAATCTTCCCCTGCGACTGGCGGCCCGCCTTGATCGACGTCTCGTCCATCGCCAGCACTTCGCTGGCGAGCACGTTGGCCATCTGCGCCTGCTCGATCGGCGCCAGCAGATCGATCGCCCGACCCGCCCACTTCGTCAGGCTCGTGCGGCTCACCATGATCCGGGCATTGCCCATCCGGCCGTGCTGGCGGTGCAGCGGAAGATGGTGGCTGAGCTTGTCGACCAGCATCCCGCCAGCAGACTCACGTCCGCCACGGTGCGTTCCAGCACGTTCGGCGGCGACCGCGCCGCGTTCTCCTCCTGAAGCGAGGCTGCCTGGGCGTCCACCGCCAAGATCGGGTTCCCTCCGGGACCGGGACAACGGTGCGCAGTGTAGTCGCCATCGCCGGAACGGTCCAGCCACGCCAGCGCGGCTCGAAGCGACCCGTAAGTCCGCCTTGGCCCCCCCAAGCGCTTGCGCGGACATCCACGTCGACGCCATCCAGCAGCGCCAGCAGGCCGGTGCGGGTCAGCGGCCTCTTGCCGACCCCGGTCAGTTCCTCGAAGCGTCCGAGCTCCAGTCGCTTGCTCCAAATCCAGTAACCGTCCCGGTCGAACGATAGGATCTTCATCATCGTCCGGCGTCGGTGCACGAACACGTACCAGTCGCCGTCGGTTCGATCGTTCGATCCGTTACGGACGAACTACTCATTTGGGTAGTTTCTCGGCGACCGATGTCTGGCATGGTCGTGAGTCGGGATCAACGGCACGAATCGGAGGAGGCGAGCATGGGTTTCTTGGGTGACAAGCCATCGAAATGGCGCGAGCGGACGGCGGCCACAGCGGCGGTCGCGATGGTCAGTTTGGCGTCTGGCTGCTCAATGATCGGTGACATGGTCATGGCGGCCGACGGAGCGATCAACCCCGACGGGACCTTTAATGAGAGCGTGTACGAAAGTAACGCCGATCGACTAGTGTCACGTGCTCAAGGACAATGTCGGACAACAAAGGCCGAGTGCGCGACCTTGTGGGAAGAGTGGGGTTACAGCTCCTCGACGAACTGTAGGTCGGCAGTCGAGCAGACGGAGGCGTGTCGATACGGAGACGGGAGCTATTAGGTGAACCACGTCGCCGCGGCGCAACTGCGCAGGCTCGTATTTGTCCCGCTGAACGCGTTTGATGGTGAAACGGTGAGGAAAAGGCTCAATTGAGCGACAAATGAGCACTGTACTTTGTTAGGTCGGGTAGGCCTTTTCGTTGGAGCCATGCTTGCAGTTGGGGCGGTCGCTGCATCATCTAGCAGCAACGTCGACCTGTATGTCGCGGTCGCCACATCCGCCGTTGGTGGCCGTGTTCCAGACGGGACCGCGTGGTATTACGGCAAGGGCTGGTCCGAGCACTCGGGGCATGACGCTGCACGAAACGCGGAGCAGGCGTGCCTAAACGCCTCAGGTGGTGCGAGGTGTTGGCGCTTGGGCACATCGTCCATGCGTGGAGGATGCGTTGCGCTCATTGTTGGCACGAGGATACTCGATTATCCTGCTGCCACTGTGTACGACGTTGAAACGCTGCTCTTTTCGGGCACTTCCACGTTCGGTAGGAATGCAGCCCGCGACACCGCTGTGGGTTCCTGCAAGGCTTGGACAAATGCCGGCCTTCAGCCAGGGGTGCTGAAGGAGTGGAGCTGCGAGCCTAGAGACTCGCTCTGTTCTACCGATGTGTTTAGGAGTAACTGAGGCTGTATCCGTCTACGGCAGATCTCGACCGCTCCATTCGTTGCCGTACTTCGAACAGGATGCCATGCGTCGTCGCCTGTGCGCTGGAATGGTGCGAGTTGGTGTAGTCTGCCTTGCAGATTGGGCAAGGGCCGAGGGTACGCGTGCACGGTCACAAGGCGATGGTCGCGTCGGAGGTGTACGACACGCTCATAGGGCACATCTACGATGCCGTGTTCGACGAATCGGCGTGGCTGCCCATGGTGCAGAAGGTCGATGTGGTCCTCGGCACCAACGGCTGCCACCTGGCGCTCTTCGACCCCGATTCGGCGGATCCCCGGACGGCCTTCAGCCGCCTCTACAAAGACGGCGCACCGGCTGTGGAACTGGAGGAGACCTATCTCAAGGAATACTTGCCTATCGATGAGCGCGTGCCGCGATTGGCCGACATGCCGACAGGGGAGCCCCGCCACAATCAACAGCTGTTCACACGTGACGAGAGGCGCCGGACATCGGCGACGTACAACGACTTCTTGGTGAGCGTTGGCGGCGCCAATCAAATTTGTGTGCGTCTACCCAACTCTGGTTGCGACCGCGACGTTTGGACCATCACGAGGGAGGCGTCGCGGGAGTACGGCTCGGACGAAAGGGCCGCGATTCGCGGGCTGGCGGGGCACATGGGACGCATGGTGCGAATGCGCCGAGCGCTTTCAGCCGCAGGCGCTCTCGGTCAAGACCTTGCGGAAATGCTTGACTACGCACGGGGCGGCGTATTCGTGCTCGATGCGGCCGGTTGGATCGTGGAATGCAACCGTCGCGCTCGGAGCATGCTGAAAGCGGGGGCGGGGCTCGACGATACTGACGGCGTCCTGCGCGCGACGTCGAAGGCCGCGAACGACGTGTTGCGCGTGGCCATGCTCCGGGCTGCGCGTGGATCGAGTCGGTCGGAGGCGAGCGCGATCAGGATTCCGACCAACGGCGACCGTTGGTTGTCGGTCCATGTCAGCCCGCTATCTCGAACTGCCGAGATGCTGAAGGGCCGTGCCGCCATGGTCGCTGTCGTGCTCGACCCGTGGTCAGTCCCGGAACTTGATCTCGCGACGGTCCGCGACGCATTGGGCGTCACAGCGAGCGAAGCGGAGGTCGCCGTGCTCTTGGCTCAAGGGCGGACTGTTGACGAAATGGCGGCCCAGCGCCACCGTTCTGTGGCCTCCGTCCGCTGGCATCTCAAGCAGTTGTACGCAAAGACGGGCGTCGGCCGTCAGGCCGACCTCGTGCGCGTGGTAATGGGTTTGGTAGGCCCGGACTTCCTGCAACCTGCTTCCAGGGCTTCAGGCCGGGCGTCCCACCACGGTGCGTGCATGGGGTGAACTCCGCGAACCTCAGCGGCCCGCCGCGATACCCATCGTGCCGGGCACGGAGCCACGGCCCATCATGGCCCGCCTGCCTCCTGCATCGATGACTCCAACGACTCCGCCAGCGAGTTGACAAGCCCGCACAGGACGATGCGACCCCTGTCGTCGAGTTCGACGTGTCGTCCGACCACTCGTCCCATGGGCGCGTCCTCGCGGCCCGCGTTGCACTGCGCCCCGTCCGTCTCGATGCACTGCGGGTCCGCCGTCAGTGCCCCGCGCAGGCCGTTCTGCCAGCCCAGATGCCGAACACGCAGCCCGCTGCTCCTCTCGAACCACCCTTCGTCGCGCCACACGACCTCGTGGCTCCGGGCAGACGGGACGGGCAACGCCCGTCATCTGCAAGGGCGATGGTTGCCCTACCACTCCGAATGGCGACCCTCGCCCCGCGGTGTTCACGCTGATTTCGAAAACCTGAAGCATCACTCGAACCCCGTGCAGAAGCCGGTTGAGTAACTCCAGAGCCAGGCGCGGATCCTCCGGCCTCGCGCGGCTCGGCGTCAGGGCCGGTGGTCGTCGGCGGTGCCCGTGATCCGAAGCCTGTTCATCGGGCATCGGGTTATCGGGCTGAAGCGGCGAGGCCGTACCAGGCTGACGGAACGGTAAACTACCGTCCTAGCTAAGGCTAGGGAAGCTAGGGACACCGGGACCGAACCGTTACCACGGAACGCTTGCGGGCTACCGCCAAGCGTACCGACGACCCGTGGACACTGACGTGGTAACCGACGACGGGCCACATCGCGTATCCGCATGCAGACCCATCCGTTTTTCCCAGTCGTGCCTACGGACCCACCTACCTATGACCTTGCGCCGTAGAATGACGCTGGCGCGCCATTTCTACGGCGCAAGGTCCTAGCGCTCAGAACACCAACTCGTAGGGGCGGGGCTTCGTCCCCGCCCGCGTTGAAGTGAGGGGTTCGGAGTTCTCACCCCGCCGGGGTCGCTGACGCGGAAGGAACTGACGCCGGCCACGCGCCGCGACGGCGACCTTGGGGCGAGTACTGGTGGGAGGGCATCTTGCCCTCCCACGCGCCGCGAGGCGCGGTCCGTGCGTGCCTGTTGCGTCCACCTTGAGCCGCGCGCCCGTCGGCGCGTGCGAGGGCGGGACGCCCTCGCCCCCAAGGCCCTCGCTTCGAGTCGAATTCGCGAAATATCCATGGGTTACGCGATTTGCTCCACTACGAGGGAAGGCATCCCTTCCTGATGCGCGCCGGCACCTGCTTCATTGTGGCAGTTGGAAAGGCGCCTGTCGGCGCTTGTGGAAGGCAGGATGCCTTCCCTCCGAGGCCGGCGTCCTCGGCGGGGTGGAAGCTACAAACTGCGTTCTGCGGCGCGAGCTCGTAGCACCAAAGCCCGTTAGCTGAGCCGCAACGGCAGTGATCGGAGCCGACGCGCTGTCGCCGCAAACACCGCGTTCGCCACCGCCGGTGCAATCGGCGGCAGGCCCGGCTCGCCAACGCCGGTAGGTTCCCCGTCGCTGTCGATCAGCACCACCTCCACCGATGGCGCTTCGTTCATGCGCAGGATGGGGTAGTCGTGGAAGTTGCTCTCGCGGATGGCGCCGTCGACAAGCTCCAGATTGCCGTGCAGGGCTGCCGTCAGGCCGTACATGACCGATCCTTCCATCTGCGCCTTGACGATGTCCGGGTTGATGGCGATGCCGCAGTCGAGCACGCACAGCACACGGTGGACGTGGATTTGGTCGCCATCCACGGACACCTCCGCCACTTCGGCCACATCGGTGCTGAAGGAGTGGTGGGCGGCGAAGCCGAGATGGCGTCCGGGCGCGGGCTGCATGGCCGCCATGCGTTCGCCGGCAACGCGGATCACCCGGTTCAGCCTTGGATTGTTCTGGGTGTGTCGCAGCCGGAACGCCACCGGGTCCTGGCCGCTCTTGGCCGCCAACTCGTCGATCATCGACTCCTTGGCAAACGCCGTGTAGGAATGCCCCACCGAACGCCAGAAGGTGAGCGGCAGGCCATGGTCGCGGGTGACGTGGCGCACATCGACGTGGCGGGCCTCGTAGTCTTCGAACAGCCCCTCGACGCTGGAGCCGTCCACCACCCAGCCGCCGAAGGCGTGGTCGGCGAGGCCCACAGCGAGGCCAATCATGCTGTCGCCGATTGCCGTTGGAAGGAGCCCCGGCATGGCATTGGCGATGGTGTCGGGGGTGATGTTGCCGCCGACCCGCTTGGCCTGCCATGTCAGCATGTTGCCCTCGCCATCGAGCCCCGCCTTGATGCGCATGAGCGAGGCGGGACGGAAGAGGCCATGCCGGATGTCGTCTTCGCGGGTCCAGAGCAGGTGAATCGGTTTGCCGGTTTGAACCGCAACCTCAGTCGCTTCGACCACATGCGTGAGGGTACCCCTGCGACCGAAGGCGCCGCCGAGCCAGGTGTTGTGGGCGCGCACTTTGTCCTTGTCGAGGCCGGCGTAGCGCGCCACCAGACCTTGGGCCGCGCCGATGCCTTGCGTGCCCGACCAGACGTCGGCTTCGTCGCCCTCGATGCGAACGACGGCATTCATGGGTTCCATGGGTGCATGGGCGAGGTATGGAGCCCAGTACTCCCCTTCCACCACGGTTTCGGCCTCGCCCATTGCGGCCTCGATGTCCTCGGCTTCCTCGGCGACGAGCCCTTCTTCGTTCTCCATCGCGGCCCGATAGTCGGCCTTGATGTCGGCGGTGCTGAGGCCCCCGAGTTCAGGAAGGTCCCAATCGACTTCTAGTGCATCGGCAGCCTTGCGCGCCTGCCAGAACTCCTTCGCCACGACAGCAACACCGCTCGCGATTTCCACCACGTCGGTGACGCCGGGCGCAGAAAGTGCGGCGGCCTTGTCGAGGTCCCGCAGCGTGCCGCCAACAACCGGGCAGCGCTTGACCACGGCGTGGTGCATGTCGGGAATGTCGATGTCGATTCCGTAGGTGGCCGTACCAGTGGCCTTGGCCATCCCATCGACGCGCGGGAAGTCCTTGCCGATGTACTTGAACGCACTTGCCGGCTTGAGCGGCGGCGGCGCTTCGGGGATTTCCAGTGCGGCTGCGGCGGTGGCGAAGTCGCCGTAGGGGCGCCGGATGCCATCGGCCACCACATGCCCGTCGTCGGTGGCGATTGCGCCGACCGGCAGGCCGAGTTCCGCGGACGCCGCCTGCAGCAGCAAATCGCGGCACTGGGCGCCCAACTCGCGCAGTGGCAGGTAGTGGCCTCGCACGGATGTGCTCCCGCCGGTGATCTGCACGCCGAAAATGGGATTGGCATACTCCTCGTGCGGGCCGGCGAAGACGATGTCCATGTTCCAGGGCGCCACGTCGAGCTCTTCGCCGATGATGGTGGCTAGCCCCGTGGTCACCCCTTGGCCCATCTCGTCGCGCGGGCAAAAAAAGCGCACTACATTGTCCGGAGTGACTTCCAGGAAGGCGTTGGGAACGAACGAGCCCGCCTCTGGCGTGACCGGCGGTCGGCTCGCGCCACAGCCAGCAAGGCTCACGCCGACGACCAGGCCGCCACCGGCGAGCCCGGTGGTGGTGAGGAACTTGCGCCGCGAGAGGTTCACGCCGCTCATGTCGTGACCTCCTCGGCAAGTTCGCTGCCCGCGGCGTCGCTGGCAACCGCCAGGATCGCCTTCTTGATGCGCGGGTAGCATCCGCAGCGGCAGATGTTGCCGGCCATGCCCTGCTCCACTTCCTGCTCGCTGGGGTTCGGGTTGTGGGCGAGGAGGGCGGCCGCCGACATGATCTGCCCAGGCTGGCAATAGCCGCACTGGAGCACGCTCTGCTCGTGCCAGGCCGTTTGCAGCGGATGCGGACTTGCCGGGGTACCGAGCCCTTCGATGGTAGTGACGCTCTCTCCCTGCACGGCGGCCAGCGGCGTGATGCAACTGCGCACCGCTTCCCCATCCACATGCATGGTGCAGGCGCCGCATTGCCCCATCCCGCAACCATACTTCGAGCCCTTGAGCTTGAAGCTGTCGCGGACGATCCAAAGCAAGGGCGTATCCGGCGCCGCATCCGTGCGAACGCGCTCGCCGTTCAACGTGAACTCGATCATGCAAGGGCCTCCTCAAGGGGTCGCGGCATTGTACCTACGGGTGTCCGGAGGGGCGCGAAGTCCGGGATCGCAAACGGCCCCGCATGCGTACAGTTTCACCTCGATTTTCGGGGCTGCGGAGACATGATGTCCGTCGCCCACCCATGATGTGGTCCTTCCCGCACTGTAGGCTCGCGAACACAGGGGCCGCAAGAATCGGAGGCAAGTGTTGACCAGCTACCACCCACACCACGTTCATCTGATGAGCCACGACGCCATGGCTGCCGGGGCGTACTACCAGCGCATGTTCGGCGCCGAACTCGAGCCGTCCAAGGGCGCCAACGGACTGCCCCGGGCAAACCTGACGCTTGGCGGTCAGGTCATCCTGATCTCCACCGTGACCAAGGAGGTGTCACGCACCGCAGCCGGGCCACACAGTTGCCTCGGCCTTGATCACATCGGCCTCGGCGTCGACGACCTGCCGGCCGCGATCGCAGAGCTCGAGGCCAAGGGCGCCGAGTTCCTGATGAAACCCAGGGACGGCCGGGGACGCATCGCCTTTGTCATGGGTCCCGACCGCGTCAGCATCGAACTGGTGCAGCGGCCCAAGCCGGCTTGACCCCATATAGCTACGGGGAATAGCTAGCTGATGGCGTGCCGCGAGTCCCTGCGGAACCGGGCGCTGACGGGCTTGTTGCCGTCGCGGCACAGGTTGGCCAGGTGGACGCGCAGGTCGTCGGAGTACGCGACTGACTCGAACGCCTCGGAGCGCTTCCGCCGCCCCGGTGGCAGCGCGAATCCCAGGCCCGCCGAGGGCACTCGCGCGAAACGACTTGGTTGATCTATTGGCGGAGAGGGAGTCCGTCACTAGCAGTTTTCGGGGACTCTCCGCAGGGTCCACGAAGTACCTTTAACATATTGATAAATAGCAAATTATCAGGCTCACCAGCATTCTTGACCTCGCGCGGAAAACCGCCCAGACTGGCACCAATACGGGTACGAGTTGGGGTACGAAGATGCCAAAGCTCACGGCGCGAAGGGTCGAGACGGCCAAGGGGCCCGCGAAGCTCACCGACGAGCATGGTCTTTACCTCCGGGTGTCTCCGCGCGGCGCGAAGTCGTGGATCCAGAGGCTGACTATACAGGGACGGCGAACGGACAACGCGGTGGGACACTATCCCTCGATGAGCCTCGCGGAGGCGCGCGCAGCAGCGTTCGAGCGCTGGAAGGTGGCCAAGGCGGGCGGCGACCCCAGAACGACGGAGGGCAGGCCTGCCTCGCCGACCTTCGCGGAGGCGGCCGAGGCGGTCATCGCCCTGCACGAGCCGACGTGGAGGAGTCCCAAGTCCGGCCCGCAGTGGCGGGCCAGTCTTCGGACCTACGCGCACCCGGTGATCGGAGACCTGCCGGTGGGCGAGATCACGACTGGGCACGTCATGGCGGTTCTGCAGCCGATCTGGGGCGAGAAGCGGGAGACGGCGCGGCGGGTGAAGCAACGCATCTCGGCGATCTGCCGCTGGGCGGTGGCGCAGGGGCACCGGATGGACGACCCCGCTGGGGCCGTCGTCGACGCGGCGCTGCCGCGCAACGGCGTGGAGCGGCGGCACATGCCCGCGCTTCCCTATTCCGAGGTGGCGGACTGCATCGCCAGGGTCAGGGCGAGCGCACGGGCGAGCGCGTCGTCGAAGCTGGCGCTGGAGTTCCTTATCCTGACGGCGGCGCGATCGTCGGAGGTTCGCAAGGCGACCTGGGACGAGATGGACGTCGAGGGCGCGACGTGGACGGTGCCGGCGGAGCGGATGAAGGCGAACCGGGAGCATCGCGTTCCACTCTCGGGCCGGGCGCTCGAGCTGCTGGAGGAGGCGGCGGAGCTGTCGGACGGCTCGGGGCTTGTGTTTCCGGGCGTGCGCCCGGGCCGGCCGCTGAGCGAGAACACGCACGCCAAGCTCCTGCGGGAACTCGGCTTCGACGCCGTGACGCACGGCTTTCGGTCGAGCTTCCGCGACTACGCGGCGGAGCAGACCCACACGCCGCACGCGGTGATGGAGGCGGCGCTGGCGCACACGATCAAGAACAGGGCGGAGGCGGCGTACGCCCGGAGCGACCTGTTCGAGAGGCGCCGAGACCTGATGGAGTCCTGGGCTGGATACTTGGCGCGTTGCAACGCGTAGCTATGCGCGTCTGCGTTGGCAGCTTCCTCAGGGAAACCGATCGGGCCCTCCTTCGTCATTTGCTCGTCGCCAAGAAACGCTGCTCGTCGCCAAGAAACGCAACGACGCGGCGCGGGAGGGCAGGTGCAATCCAGGATGTGGCGTCGACGCTTCCGGAGTGCCAGGACATGCGTCAGGTGTTTCGCAGTTAGCCGGAGTCGCTCTGAATCTCAGTAGTAGTCAAGGTTGGGATATCCCCGTTCAGTCAGTGGCGTCCGCGGCCCCCTGTGTAAGCGGTCAAGCCGTCGGCGACAGGCGCTCTAGCCTTTTTTGACCCCGAGTTCGGTTCATCAACCGAACGCGTCAGTTTTCGGTGGCCTTGATGAAGCGCAAAGGCCACGGAGTCGAATATTTGGCGGGCTTCCGCCTTGTCCACGATGTCGTTGTTGTGGGCGAATGATGCATTGTTGCAGCTAACGGCGATTTTCCGAACCGGAACCGAACGCGAGGCAAAGGCCATGAACCCCGAAACCCTCCCCGCCAGCCCCGGCGACGACCTCCCCGAACAGGCGCGCGCCCTCGTGCGTGACTCGCTCGCGCCCGCAACGCGCCGGGCATACGGCACCCACCTCAAGGCGTTGGACGCCCACCTCGGCGGCCGGGCGCTCACGGACGCCACGCTCGCCGCCTACCTCGGACAACTGGACGAGGAGAAGAAGGCTCCGGCCACGGCCGGCGCGGCGGTGGCGGCGGTCAGGTGCGGCGCGTCCATGCGCGGCGAGGACTCCCCGGTCGGGGCGCTCACGCGGGCGGCCCTCAGGGGCTTTCGGCGCAGGGGGCGAAGCGAACGGGGCAGGGGTCAGGCGCGACCGATCACCTATGCGGAGGCACTGACCGTCATCGCTACGGCCTGCCAGCCCCGGCAGCTCCCCGTCCGCATGGAGTCCGAACGGCGGGCGCAGCGGCGCGGACGGATGGATGCGGCCATCGTCGCCGTCCTCTTTCAGGGCGGACTCCGGCGATCCGAGGCAGCCGCCCTCGAATGGAGGGACATCGAGGACGCGCCGGGGACGGAGGGGGCGCTGCTCGTTCGCGTTCGGCGCTCAAAGACCAATCAGGACGGGGCGACGGCCGACGTGCGCTTCCTCAAGGGGCGATGCGCGGCGGCGCTGGCGGCGATCCGGCCGGCCAAGACGGACGGCAGGGAAGGGCGGCGCGTGTTCGGGGGGCTCAACGGCGCATCCATCGGTCGCCGGTTCGCGGCGGCGGCCAAGGCTGCGGGGTTCGACGGCGTGACGGCGCATTCGGCGCGGGTCGGACTCGCTTCCGAACTCACCCACCGGGGCGCTTCCACGACGGAAGTGATGAAGGCGGGCAACTGGAAGTCCGCCCGGATGGTCGCCCACTACGCCGCCGGCGCCGAAGCCGAGAAGGGGGCGGTGTCCAAGTATCTCTGACCGCCCGAAACCCTTCCGGAGGCCGCAGAACGCCCCGTGGAGGGCGCTTTCGGGGAGTCGCCTCCCTTCCCGCGAACCCGAGGGGCGGCGCAGGCGACCAAAACGGGCCGCGTGCGGGCGAAATCGGGCGGATCGGGCGGCCAAGGCGCGCTTTCGGCACTCGAAAACGGGCGCGAAGCCCCGATTTCGGTGGCCGGTTCGGCGGTCGAAGGCCGGTCGGCAGCCGGATTCGGGCATCGCCGCGGCCGCCGTTGCTTGGGACTCCGGCCATTTGGTTCCTGATTTCCAGGCCGACCAGGGGGCTCGTTCGGTGCCCCCGCCCTGGCGGGGCGCGACTATGTCCTGCGTCCGCGCATATTTCGGCTTGGGTTTCTTTGGGACTCCGGCAGCTTGGTTCCTGAATAACGGCTGGTATGGTTCCGTAACGGTGTATGCTTCGTTGAGCCCTTCCAATTCATGTACTGTCGGGGGTCTGAATGACTGGAGCGGAACAGCAACTTCAGATCGCCGTCACGAAGGCGATTCTTCGCATCCTTGCAAGAGACAATCCTGCGAGTCGGAGTGAACTCCGCGAGTCCATCGAAGCCGCCAAGGAAACCGTGCGGCACCTTGTTGACGCCAATGCTGCGGCGAGCCTCGCGGATAGCTACTTGCGTGCACTCGAGGAAGAGGGCCCTATGCCCGCCGTCGCCCGTTCCGGGTGACCTTTCCGTCATCTGCATTCCCATCATGGCGTTGATGCGCTCGGCTCTGGCGACTCTGGCCGTCCTGCTTGCGGGCTGTCAGTCGCAGGTGCCGCCCGAACCAGGCGCGGATTGGAGGCCGCCCAGCGCCAAGTGTCTTGGCATTGCCGCGCCTAGGGGAGCCGATACGCTCGGTAACGTGTACAGAACGCAGCGCACGTCAATCGGCTACGGGTCCATGGAAGTCATGTACAGCGTGAAGGGCAACTGCGTGACCTACGTTGAAAAGACGATCTACGGGGTCAACCCGGCGAGAGCATTTGAGACAGGCCGCGTTGGTGCGTTGCAGCGGCAGTTTGGCGCAACGGACGATGACATGGCCGTCCTTGCGACGGCGCTTGTCGAGATGCATGCGCTGCTAGGTTCTGCGGAACCTCGCGTTGGCGTCATCTACTCTAACCATGCTTCAGCGGGCAAGGTGGTTAACGGAATCTGTCGAATGTGGACTCTCGGCATGATGCTCAGCACGAACTTGAGCATTACCTTTGCCCTCGTGCTGAAGTCGGACATAGAGCGGTGCGGCGGGTAATGCACCAAGGGATTGTCACAGTGGCATCGTCTGTCACACCGCGTCGGTTGCGACTTGCATACGGGCTGGCGTCTGTATCAGCTTGAGGATTTCGGCGACGTGAGTCTGTTCACATGACGAGCGTAACCCGTTCCGCCTCGCGTCGGGTGCAAGACGAGATTCTGGTCCTGATCGACGATCGTCCAGTGACGACGTTGATCCCCGAGGACCTCGACGCCACAACGCAAGCGAGGGGAGTGGGCGAACCGACCGTTGGCGACGTGTCTTTCCGCGGGGTCGGCGATTTGGGCGCGCAGCTTAAAGAATTGTGTAGCAAAATCAGCGGCCACCCCAAAACCCCGGCGGGGCGCGGAGGGTGCAAGCGCCGCACGCATCAAAGGTGGTGCCCCCCTTGCCTGCAAGGGGGCTTTGGGTTAGAAGAGAAGCGGATCAGGGGGGAGATCGCCAGCCTTGCCACCTTGGGACCCGAACAAAAACAAGTTTCGGCCGCCGCCCAGCCTGATTGCCTATGGCGTTCTTGCCGTGCTTGTGTTGCTGCTGGCGGCGACCTTTGTACTCAAGGTAGTGCTGGGGTGGGTGCAGGTGCTTATCCTCGTGCTTATCGCGGCGACAGTCGTTGTGATTGCAATAGTGAGCCAGCCGCCGTAAGGGGGGGGCTCGCTCAGCTCTTGAGCTTCCGAACTTGAAGGGCGAGCGCCATCGGAGTCACGCACGACGGGCAATGTCTCGATGAGGCACCGCAAGGGAAACACGACCCTTCACGTCGCCTCCCAATTGGCTTGGCATGTGAAGGCAGTACAGTGCAACGGAGGTGGTCTTGGACGAAGGAGTACTCACCCAAACAGGGCTTGATCTGCTCGAAGAAGCCATGCTGTCAGTCCTGCAACGGAGCGCGGTTCGTTCAACCCAGGCTATTCGGCGGGAGGTCATGTCTGCCGACGCAGGATGGTGGGGCTGGCAAGCTCTTGTCGTTCGCGGGGTACTCAAGCGTGCAGAGCGGGCCGGGAAGGTTCGGGCGGTAGGGCAGGCTTCATGGGCGCTCACAGATGATGAGCGACAGCGACGCGGCGCTTGAACGTCCTGCCTCGGCTTGACGGCTAAGCCTGTAAAATGCAAGCTCCTGTCGAATACGCCAGCTCATCCGCGCAACGGTTTGAGCCAAGGGCGCGGGGTGCTAGCGACAGTCGAAGGAGGCTGCGACGATGACTCCAATCGAAGGATTGCTCTGCAATCTCGTTGGCGAAATGCTCCGAGAGCACCCGCGCCGGGATACCCTGACTGCTCATCTGGAAGAGTGGGCAAAGTCGAATGAGCCTGCATCGGCCCGACAGGCAGCGGAGCAAATCCTCAAGATCGCCAGCCGAACACTCGAAGACCAATCGGTGATCTTTCTCTAGGTGTCGCACAGAAACCATCCGGTCTGGATAAGAGCGTGCCTTCAGCGCCAAGCGAAGGGTAGTGACCTAGCTAAGCTAGGATTCCCTCGGATACAATCCGACGAATCATCGCCAGATTGAGGTTCCGTCTCTGTGAAGCAAACCGACATAGTCTCCGTCGTAACGGCTTACGGTTTCGACGAAGCCCAGATAGCTGACTTGCTCGGTAAACGCGAGGTTGCAACCATCAGCATCCCAATGGACTTCGACCGGGGCATCCGCCTGATTCAGCAGCTCGGAACGGTATCCGCGGAAGCACCGGAAAACATCGCCGAAACGACAATCGTTCGCACGGTGAGGTTCGGCTTGGAAGAAGGCAGCTTACTCGTGACCTGTTCAAGGCCGGATCGCAAAGTAAGCCTCACGAAGTCGCCGCACTCTATGGATCCGACAACGGGCCGACTCAGGGGCACCTGACCAGCCTTCCTCCAAATATGCCGCCCGGCACGCGCGGGCACCACGGGGCCCCTGGCAGGGATATTGACGAGTCGCGAGTGGCTGCTTATGGTTTCGAGCCAAATCCCTGCGAGCGGCAGAGACTGCGTTGCGGGCCGTAGAGATCAAGCTGATTCTCTTACGTCCAGATGAGATCGACCAGGATGACGATGCCCCACGGCGGCCCGCCCGTGATCGCTCGATCCAGTCGTTTTCGTCGAAGTCGAAAGCCATCTCGACGGCGGGCTGATTGGTCGTTTTGAAGCCTCCGCACAGGTGGCCATCTTCGTGGAAGACCAAACCTCCCGTTTCGCGGACGAACTGCGCCCGGACGTAGACGACGAAGCCTCCCGGGGCCGGGAAAAAGCCAAAGGGCGGCCTTGCCGGCCTTGAGCCGTTTCAGCGAACGACAGTCGGTCGTGCGGCAAGGGCCGGTTGCGCTCTGCCGGATTGGTCGCCAGCCCTAGCCCCCAACGATGCGACGGCTTGGCCTGTTCGCGCGCTCGGCTTGCGGCTGGGCCGTGGCCGTGCTCGGCATCGTCGCCGGGTTCGCGGGCGCGTGGTTCCTAACGGGCATCGCCGCCCTCACGCTAGTCGGCATCGTCAAGGCGGGCGCCCTTCGTGAACAGCGCCAGGTACCCGACCACCTCGTCGGGGTTCCTTCGCCGCGGCAGCGGAGCCGCGCTACCGAACCGCCCTGGCGGTAGTGGAGCTGAGTCGCGCCCAGGTTCACAGGCGTTCGAGATGTCGGATGGGGCAAAGGGCGGACTCCTGGTACTTGTACGTCGTGGAGCGGTTGGGGGATGGATGCTACGAAGTGCTCCCAATTGGAAACCCAGTGGAGGTTGCCGGAAAGTGGATTCTCTGTGGCGGCCCTTGGCGGATGATCGCGGCAGAGCACCGTCGGATCGTGCTTGAGGAGCGATGAGCCGCTCGAGCCTGAGCGTTGGAAGAGTGCAGTGGGCGGAGCGGGGTCGAGCGACTGAAATCCGCTTGACGATGGGTGCCGCTCAGCGCGTACGACTCCGGGTTGCACGCTCAACGGTACCAAGCTCTGTCTAGCCCGCGGGTCCGAGAGGTCGGTAGCGAGCGCGGCATTGCCGCATTGCGCCCGCTCGCTCATGGAGGGAAACCGGGACACACGCAGCTTTCTGTTGTAGGACAGAGCTATGGCGACGTTCTCTGGGGCCGTTGTCCCTTACGAGGTGGACGAAACCGCATGGTGAATGGCACGGGCAGCTGGGGAATCCAATCCGTGGCGCGCGGCGCAGTCGGCACGAGTACGTTCGGAGGTTCGGAGCGATGCCGGTGCGATTTCGTCGAGGCGGCCAATGTCGACGAGGCTGAGCCGCCTGTCACTACCCGTGCGGCGATCTGGGTGGCCGCGGTGCGGAACGGGCAAGAGGGGTAGTGACAGGCGCCGGAGGCGGCATCGAGGCCAGCGGCGGTGAGGGATGGGGTAAGAAAATCGGTAGTGCGGCTGTCGTGACGGCGTGCTAGGGTTCGCCCCGTTCCCTGCCGCGCAAGACGCGGCGTGGTCGGCAAGGCCGACGTAAGGCGCCACCAGGCGACCCAGTGCCGCAGCGCTGTAATGGCGCTGCCCGGGCAGACGCACCGACAAGGCACGGCGGGCCACATCGCACGCGATGGGGGCTCGATCAAAACACACGGCAGGCGGCTGCCGCGCGGACTCTTCCGGGACCGCGCGGGGTCGGGCGAAGCCCGGCGGATGAAGCCGCCTGAACCGTGGCGCGACGAAACGCGCGGTGCCGGGAAGTCTCCCGGCGTGCTCCGAGAGGGGGCAACTGCGACGGGTCGTCGGGCCGAAACCGGGCTCGCGGCCAACGTCGGCGACGACGCGCCGCAGCCGCCGCATTTGGACGGCAGCGCAAATGGCGTCGAGGGCTTTACGCAGCTTGTCTGCGGCTCCGCAGGTCTCGATTCGAGGCAGGTGGATCGCCCATCAAAACTGAGCTGACCACGCCCGCCCCGCCGGCCGATGCGGCTGCGGGGCGCGGCCGCATTTCCCGCCGGCCGCAATCCGATCCGGAGAGACGCCGCGTCGTTGACGTCGCGGCCCATGCCGTGCGTCTTGGGCGCAGGGGTGCCGGGCGCGGCAACGGCTGCCGGAGTCGGGCCCGGCATGGGGCTACGGTTCGTGGGGACCGGGAACGGCAATGACGGCACGGACCGGCCGATGGTCGGAGCCGCCGGCTGCCTCCCTGTCGCAGTACGCGGCGTCGTCCCGAAACAGGATCTCGGCGCTGGCGGGCCAGTCGGCGGCTCCGCCGGCGAGGAAGTGGAAGTCGAGGATGCTCGTGTAGCGGGGGTTGCAGCCGGTGCCGGTGGCCGGGCACGTGCCCTCGTCGACGCACGCGGGTTTGATCCAGCGGAACGCGTCGCCGGCGCGGAAGAGGTCGTGGGCGCGGTTGCCGGCTTCGGTGCGGGGGTCGACGTCGAAGTTGAAGTCGCCGAGAAGCAGGATCGGGGCCGGCGCCTCGGCGGCGGCGAGGCCGGCCGCCCACCGGTTGAGCCAGCGCGCCTGGGCCTGTCGCGTCTCGGCGTTGCCGCGCTGGAGGTGGTTGGCGACGACGTACATCTCGTGGCCGGTGCCGGCGATGCGGAACCGCGCAAGGAGCGGATGGCGGGAGCCGCCGGCGGCGGAGAGCTCGACGGGCTGCCCGACGGGCAAAAGAACGCGCGGATCGTAGACGATCGCGAGGCGGTCGGAGCGGCCGGTCGTGCCCTGCACGATGGCGTGGTCGCGGCCGATGGCGGCCCGGTACGCCTCGAAGTCCCGAGGGTGGACTTCCGAAAGGGCCCAGAGGTGGGAAGGGGGAATGCGGGCAATGTCCCGGGCGACCCGCTCGACGACCGTGTCGGCGTCGGACTCGACGTTGTAGGAGACCGCGGCGAGTTCGAGGACGGCCGCGGAGGAGACAGACACGCTGCAGAGACAGGCAATGGCCAGGGCTCTCGCGCTGGGGAGGGCGGTGGACGGCGTCGCGGTCGACTGGAGAGGTTCGGTCGGGCGGGACATGGGCGGTTCCTCGAGTCGGGATTGGGCGTTGATGGCTGGAGGTCGGGCGCGAAGGGAGCTGGGCTAGGATCCCACTCCCCCCTCAAGAGCGAGTTGTGGAGAAGGATGATGGCGGACAGCACGTGGAGGTGGCTGGGGCAGATCGGGGCGTTCGTCGCGATCCCCTGCCTGATCGCAGCGCCCTTCCTTGTGTGGGAGTGGTTCTGGGCCCTGCTGGTTGCGGGGGTTGTCGGCCTGGCCGTCAACATGGCGGCGACCACGGCGAGGCTGAGCCGGCTCGAAAGCCGGGTGGACCAACTCGGACCCTGAGTCGTTCTCGACGAGGGTCCGCGACCTTACGCCAGGGTTCGGACCGACCGCTTTGCAGGGCGGCGCGGTGCGGGAAACACCGCCAGGCACCGGCCCGGCGCTCAAGCCGCGATGCGGGCCGTCCCCGATCGGAAGGGTCGTCGGGGGCACAAGTGGCTTCTCGCCGGACCGGCGAAGACTGTGTGCCGCTAAAGGGCGGCGCATTTGGGGCACTCGCTCCGCGCCGGGGATGCCGTGACTCAATCGTCGAGGACGCTGCCGCGGTCGTTGGGGTGGCTCCACCGTCATGTCGCGCGGGGAGGTTGCCGCGCGAACCGAGGAACCGCGTTCCACGGCGCGTGCGTAATGCTGCGGGTAGGCGCCATCGCAGTCGAGGTCGATGCGACGAAGGTCGTCCACGTAGGTTTCCTGGCTGACCGGTAACGATCACGCTGGGCTCGCACAGCGTGACGGCTGGCCTCGGCCCCGGGACGACCCGGGAAGTTGCGCCGGATCTCGCGCGGTGTCGGGGTGCCAAGCCTTTCAGGTTTGTGGTACGAATTAGGGTACGAATCTGATAAGTTGTTGTTTTAATTAATGTATTGGCGGAGAGGGAGGGATTCGAACCCTCGATAGGGGTTACCTATACACACTTTCCAGGCGTGCTCCTTCAGCCGCTCGGACACCTCTCCGATGGGTGGCGACCCGCCCAGCCACACTCCGGCACCCGATTCCGCTGCTACCGTTGCTCCCTTCCGGGCCTGGCGGGGTTCACAGTTTGTCGTCGCGAAGGGACCGGTTGGGCCACCATCGATGCCCTTCGTGGGCAAGACCAAGCTTACGGCGTTTGGCCGCGAAAATGAACCACGCGACGCTGGCGAAGTGGATCTGGTTCGGCTCGGTCGAAGTCGGTTACCGCTGCGCCCAGCCGCCGGAGAAGGGAAAGGCTTGGCCAACCAGGAAGCCGCATTCGTCGCTGGCGAGGAACAGGGCGAACATGGCGTCTTCGCGGGGGGTACCTAGGCGGCCGGCAGGGACCTGGCGCCTGAGCGAAGCCACGAAAGATTCCTTTTGCATGAGTTCGGGTGGGTAGTAATCGGGGTTTTCAACGTAGTTCTGGGCGATGAGGTTCACCTGCACGTTGTGGGGGGCGACCTCCACGCCGACCGCTTGCACGTAGCCCACTTGCGCCGCGCGGGCGGCGGAGTAGGCGGCCACGGTCTTGAGGCCGCGCAGGGCGGTGGCGCTACCGTACACGACGACCTTGCCGGCGCGGCGCTCGATCATCTGCGGCAGGACGGCTTGGGTGAGCCAATGCAGTGGGTGCACCATCATGTCGAAGGGCGTGCGCCAGTTGTCGTCTGCAAGCTCTGTCACCGGTGTGCCGCCGAAGTTGGGAGAGGCGAGGTTTGCCACCAGAACGTCGACCGGGCCGCTTTCGGCAATCAGTTGCCGACAGGCGTCCGGGGTGTCCAAGGCGCGGCTGTCGGCAACCACGTGCGCGCCTTCCTCGCGAAACACCTCCGTGGTGATGGGCCCCATGAAATCGTCCGCTTGCGTCACCACCACGCGCTTGTTTTGCAGTCTTCCTGACACGTCATTGCTCCTGGTTTGATCGGGTGGCCGCGAAGCGAAAGATCTCGCCCTGGCCTGTTTCCGTGTGTCCGTGCATCCGGTCGCCGTCGACGACGGCGGTCATCAATATGGGGAAGGGCACCAGAAAGCGCAGGAACAGGGCTCGACCGCGCACTGCGACGGTTTCGACCTGCGGCGAGGCGAGTTGCGATTGGGCGGTGGCCACGAGGCGGTCGCCGTCCTTCGCAAGCGTGATGACGCGGGCTGCGGCCGGGTCGGTGGCTATTTCGCCTCCCACGCGGCGGGTGGATACCTCCCATCGGACGCCCGCCATGACATCCACATCCCAGCGTCCAACCACGTCGGCGTCCGGGCCGGAGGCGCTGCCGGGGTCCTGCAGCAGCGTGACCCAGGCAGACTCCGCCGGCATGTGCTGCAGCATGCCGCTGTACACGACGCCGTGCGGCGCCTGCAGCACGGTGGCGAGAATGGAAAAGTCCTGGTCGCATTCGCGGGCCTGACGCAGGAGACGCCGGAAGCTGCGGATGTACTCCTCCGTGAGCCCCTTGCGGTTCGGCGTGCCGAAAAAGAGCGACTCGCCGCCATTGACGACGCCGAAGTGCTCGTCCCTGAGCATCTCGTAGCGCTCCACGAGAAGGCGTGGGAAAAACTCGTAGTCGCCGGCCGCATGTGTCAGCCAGCGGCGTTCCATCTCCTCGTCCGGGGCATTCCCTTCGCTCGCGAGCATGGCGCCCAAGAGGTTGCCGGTCTGGCGCCGCACGTTGTCGGCGATCAGGAAGAACGCTTGCTGGCGTGCGGTGAGGGCGGCTTCCTCCATGGCTCGCGCCTGCTGCTCCGAGAGCAGGTTCGAGCGTTCCATCTCGTCTCGGTTGCGGGCGATTTCCTCCTGCTGGACGAAAAGTCCGAGAACCAGCCAGAGAAAGGCCACTGGCGCAAAGAACCCTTCCAGGAAGCCACCGATGGTGTCAGCATCGTGGCTGAAGAACTCCCAGCCGCCGGCGCTGGCGATGTAGACGATTCCGCCCAGAATCCACAGCGCCGTGAGCAGCACGCCGCCCCAAATGCGTGGGTCCCAGTCCGGCAACAGGCGTTTTTGCGGTTCGGAGTCGCGGCTCACGTTGCGTCTTTGTCAGGCTCTTCAGGCGGCCCCTATGCTACATTCGCTCGCCTTCGCCAAGGCGACCAAACAAGGGGAGTAGCGCATGAGTGGGTTCGACAGCATTGAATACGAGGTGGAGGACGGTCGCGCCCGCATCACCCTGAACCGGCCGGAGAAGCTCAACGCGCTCTCGCTCAAGCTGCAGTCGGAACTGAACGAGGCGCTATGGGAGGCGGACAACAACATCGACGTGCATTGCGTCATCATCCGCGGTGCCGGAAGAGCTTTCTCGGCCGGGTACGACCTCACCGGCGCCGACGGCAACATCCCTGTCTCCCGCGTGCAGTCGCAAGAGAACAACTACCGTGGCGGCCGCAGCATCGACGACGACGCCTGGCAACTCGAGCGCGCCCAGCGCTACCGCATGGCGCTGTTCGACATGCACAAGCCCACCATCGCCCAAGTACACGGCTACTGCCTGGCTGGCGGCACCGATGTGGCGCTGCTGACCGACATGATCATCTGCACCGACGACGCCCTGTTCGGGTTTCCGCCAGCCCGCGACCTCGGTGCCCTACCCAACAACATGTGGCTCTACAACGTTGGCCCGCAATGGGCCAAGCGCCTCATGCTGACAGGCGACATGATCTCCGGCGCAGAAGCACAGCAGATCGGCCTCGTGCTGAAGGCGGTTCCGAAGGAACACCTCGAAGCCGAGGTGGAGCAGCTTGCCGACCGCCTCTGCCTCATCGACCCAGACCTCCTCTCCACCAACAAGCGCATCATCAACATGGGCCTCGAACTCATGGGTGCCCGCACCCTGCAGCGCATGGCCGCGGAAAACGACGTGCGCGGCCACAACGCCAAAGCCGCCGACGGCTTCCGCCAAGCCGTGGCGGAGAAGGGCCTTCGCGACGCCCTGCGGGAACGCGACGGCAAGTTCGGCGACGGTCGCGTGCGCGTGAATGGGCCGGAAATCCGGGATGAGAAGGGGCATTTGGTGTAGGCAACCAGTGCGCCCTTGCCAAACGCGGATTGCAGGACGGCTACCGGGTAAGATGCGCAAACGGAACCCGCGGTAACGTCGGGAGAAGATGGGTGAGGGAGACGGCGATGTACGAAGAGATCCTCTACGACGTGGATGACTCGGTGGCGGTCATCACCATGAACCGGCCGGAGACGCTGAATGCGTTGACGGATCGGACACAGGCGGAGATTCGCCATGCGCTTGATCAGTCGGAGCGGGACGAGGACGTAATCGGTTCGGTGATCACCGGGGCGGGACGCGGATTCTGTTCCGGCGTCGACATGAACGCGCTGGGGAAAATGAGCGAGGCTGGGAAGCGGCTCGGGGAGAGCTATTCCAACCTGGCGGCCGACCCTGGAAATCCGGATGACGACCCGAATTTCGAGGTGGGGGCGACCTACTTTCTGGGCTTGCGCAAGCCGCTGATCGCGGCCATCAACGGCGCGTGTGCGGGGCTCGGCTTCAGCTATGCGGTGTTCTGCGACCTTCGCTTCGTGGACCGCAATGCGCGCTTCGCCACCGCCTTCTCGCAGCGCGGCCTGATCGCCGAACACGGGACGAGTTGGATCCTGCCGAGGCTGATCGGCCCGGCCAACGCCCTCGACATCCTGTGGACGGGGCGGAAGTTCGACGGCGAGGAAGCCGGGCGCATTGGCCTTGCGAATCGCGTCTGCGAGCCGGGGGAGTGCGTCAACGACGCGGTGACGTACCTGAAGGAAATCGCCGAGATGGCGGCGCCGAACTCGCTGATGATGATGAAGAAGCAGATCTACCGCCACCTAAACACGGAACTGCGCGGGGCGATGGATGAATCCAACGTCTGGATGGACGAGAGCCTGGCGCGGGGGGATTTCAAGGAAGGCGTCGCTTCGTTTGTGGAGCGACGGCCGCCTACCTTCTCGCGGGTGGAAGTGAAGTAGGCCTCTCGGAGGGAAGGCATTCTGCCTTCCCTAGCTAGCAGTTCGCGCCAGCGAACTGCCGACGCGCCCTTCAGGGCGCGCTAGCGCGCCACGAGGCGCGCTGTTCCTAGTCTGGCCAAGGAATGCGCCTGTTGGCGCAAGGGGCGCGCCCTTCGGACGCGTCGGCAGAATGCCTTCCCTCCGAGGCCGACCGTGCTGCCGGCCGTGGCTTCGTGGCACTGAATCCATCGTATCATCGCGCCCCCTATGGAAGTCCTCCAACTCCTCATCAGCGGCGTGTCGCAAGGCTGTGTCTATGGCCTGATTGCGCTCGGCTTTGTGCTGATCTACAAGGCCACCGAAATGGTCAATTTCGCGCAGGGCGACATCATGATGCTCGGCGCGTTTGTGGCCTTCAGCTTGGGCAACCTTGCCGGTTTGCCGTTCGTGGCGGTGTTGGTGCTGACGCTCGTCATCATGGGGGCGCTGGGGATGGCGCTCGAGCGCGGGCTCTTGCGGCCCATGATCGGCGAGCCGCCGTTTGCAGTGCTGATGCTCACCATTGGGCTCGGCTTCGTCATCCGCGCCATTGCCGGGGCCATCTGGGGCAACCAGCCGCGGGCGCTCGACTCGCCCTTCGCGGGGCAGATCGTGGAGCTCGGTGGCCTCATCATCGGCTACGAGAACATCGCCATCGTTGTCGGCACGGCGCTCCTGTGCGCGCTCCTGTTCCTGTTCTTCCGTTTCACCCGCATCGGCATCGCCATGCAGGCGGCGTCGCAGAACCAGCTTGCGGCGTTTTACCTCGGCATTCCGGTGAAGCGGGTGTTTTCGCTGGTGTGGGGGATTTCGGCGGCCATCGCCGCCGCCGCGGGGATTCTCGTGGCGCCGGTGTCGTTGATCGATCCGCTCATGGGGCTCGTTGGAATCAAGGCATTTGCGGCAGCCATCGTTGGCGGCTTCGGCAGCCTGCCCGGAGCCATCGTCGGCGGACTCATCATCGGAATCGCAGAGCAGTTCGTGGGGCTGTATCTGCCGGCGGGGCTTTCCGAGGTGAGCGCTTTCGTGATCTTGCTCGTGATGTTGTTCCTGCGCCCGGAAGGCATCTTCGCGACGTTGCAGCAGAAGAAGGTGTGACGGGCCGTGCGCTTCGTTCTCAAGACGAACTACGGCCAGGACGTGAACCTGTTCCTGCACGGCGGCCAGCGATTCTGGTATGGATTGCTCGCGGTGGTGGCGCTGGCCGCGCCGCTTGGGCTCGACACGTTCTATCTCGGCGAGTTCGCGCTCGTGTATATCTGGGCCATCGCCGGGGTCGGGCTCATGCTGCTGGTGGGATACACGGGGCTCGTGAGCCTCGGCCATGCCGCGTTTCTGGCCATCGGCGCCTACAGCCACGCGGTGCTGCTGGAGCAAGGCGTGCCGTTCTTCGTCTCGGTGCCGTTGGCGACGACGTTCTGCGCCGTGGTGGGGTACATCGTCGGGTTGCCGGCGCTGCGCATGACCGGCATCTACCTTGCGGTGGCGACCCTCGCCTTCGAGCGCATTGCGGCGTGGGTGATCGAGCATTGGGAGTCGGTCACCGGCGGACACTTCGGCATGAGGGTGCCCGAGGCGCAGGTGTTCGGCTTGCCGCTCGACACGCCTGTCACCTTCTACTACTTGTGCCTCGTGGTGCTCGCGCTTTGCCTGCTCAGCGCCATGAACCTACTGCGCTCGCCCACGGGACGCGCCTTCATCGCCGTGCGGGATTCGGAAATCTCCGCCCAGAGCATGGGCATCGACCTCGCCCGCACGAAGTGCTCGGCCTTTGCCATTTCCGCCGGTTTCACGGGCCTCGCCGGCAGCCTTTTCGCCCACAAGATCGGCTATCTCGCGCCGGACGCCTTCACCGTCCAGACCTCCATCCAGTTGCTGCTTATGGTGGTTGTGGGAGGGCTGGGGTCCTTGCACGGCGTGATCTACGGCGCGATTTTCTTGGGGCTGCTGCCGCAGGTGATCGCCTTTGGGCGCGACGTGCTGCCTTCGGCAATTGGGGAGATTCCGGGCCTCGAACCCGGCTTGTTCGGGCTCATCCTCGTCTTGTTCCTCATCTTCGAGCCGCTCGGCATCTACGGGCGCTGGGTGAAGATTCGGCTCTGGTTCGACGAGTTCCCGCTCTATCGCAAGGCCACCTACAAGCGCCAGCGCAGCTATTTGCGCACGGAACGGGTGCGCTAGATGAACGCTTTGGTGGCAACGCACCTTGTGGCGAGCGGCCTGGGGGGGAGGGCATCTTGCCCTCCCACGCGCCCGAAGGGCGTGCACGCTGCAAGGAATGACGCGCCTTCGGCGCGTTGGGAGGGCAAGATGCCCTCCCCCCCAGGGTCGGCGTCACCATGAGTTTGTTGACAGCCGAGAATCTCTCGCTCAGCTTCGGTGGCGTTCATGCGGTGCGGGAGGTTTCGTTCGCCATCGAGCCTGGGGAAGTGTTCAGCATCATCGGCCCCAACGGCGCCGGCAAGACCACCATCTTCAATCTGGTCAGCCGCTTCTACGATGCCGACGCTGGCGCCATGCGCTTCGACGGCACCGACATCACTTCGGTGCCGACGCATCGCATCGCCGCGCTTGGCATCGCTCGCACGTTCCAGAACACGGAGCTCTTCGAGCACGAGACGGTGCTGACGAACCTGCTCATCGGCCAGCATGTGCATCGCGCAACCTCGCTCGTGGCCGATTTCCTGTTCCTGCCTCGGGCGCGCAGGCAGGAGCTCGAGTTCCGCCGCAAGGTGGAGGACGTGATTGACCTTTTGGACCTGCAGCGCTATCGCGAGCAGCCCATCGGGGGCCTTCCCTACGGCGCCCGCAAGATGGTGGAGATCGCTCGGGCGCTGTGCCTGTCACCCAAGCTCCTGTTGCTCGACGAGCCGTCTTCTGGCCTCAACCCCGAGGAGACCGAAGACCTGTCGTTCTGGATCGAGGACATCGTGGCCGACCTCGGCATCACGGTGGCGATGGTGGAGCACGACATGAACCTCGTCGCCACCGTCTCCGACCGCGTGCTGGCAATGGCGGACGGGGTCGTGCTCGCCACCGGCAACGCGAGCGAAATCCAGCAGCATCCGGAAGTGCTGCGGGCCTATCTCGGCGACTGAGGGGCAGGGCAGACAATGGCGCTCCTGAACCTGCGCAACATCGAGACCTACTACGGCCCGGTAATGGCCATCCGAGGGGTTTCGCTGGAAGTCGAGGAGTCGTCCATTGTCACAATCCTCGGTGCTAACGGCGCCGGCAAGACGACCGTGCTCAAGACCATCAGCGGCGCCATGGAGCCACAGAAAGGCAGAGTGACGTTCGACGACGAGGACATCACCAGCCGCGACCCCGACCGGGTGGCGCGCCTCGGCATCGGCCACGTGCCGGAGGGGCGGGAGATCTTCCCCTTCCTGACGGTGGAGGAAAACCTCCGGATGGGTGCCTTTGCCCGCAAGGACCGCGGCGTGGCGGCGGACATCGACCTCGTCTATGGCTACTTCCCGGCACTCGCGGAACGGCGCAAACTTGCCGGCGGCTTCCTGTCGGGCGGCCAGCAGCAGATGCTCGCCATTGGCCGGGCGCTGATGGCAAGGCCCAAGCTCATGCTGCTCGACGAGCCTTCGCTTGGGCTCTCGCCGCGCCTGGTGGCCGAGATCGCCGGCATCGTCAAGCGCCTGAATGAAGAGCAGAAGGTGACGATGCTGCTGGTGGAGCAGAATGCGCGCATGGCACTGGACCTTGGCGACTACGGCTACGTCATGGAGGTGGGCCGCATCGTCATGGAAGACACCTGCGAGCGCTTGGCTGGCGCCACCGACATCAAGGAGTTCTATCTCGGCATGAAGGATCAGGGCGTGCGCGGACGGCGGCGCTGGAAGCAGAGGAAGACCTGGCGATGAACCTGGCTGCAACGGATGTCGCGATCGATGGCTGCACCACCGTCCCGCAGCTCTTCCGCAAGCGCGTGCAAGAGCTCGGCGACAAGGTCGCGCTCAGGGAGAAGGACTTCGGCGTCTGGAACGAGTACACCTGGGCCGAGTACGGCGAGCAGGCGCGGCTGGCCGGACTTGGCCTCAAGGCGCTGGGCCTGGAACGCGGCGACGTGTGCTCCATCGCCTCGGAAGTCAACAAGGAGTGGCTGTTCGCGGACCTCGGCGTCATCTGCGCCGGGGGCGTCAGCAACGGCGTCTATCCCACCGATTCGCCGACGCAGGTGGAATACCTCGTGGTGGACAGCGGCACCCGGTTCTACTTCGCCGAGGACGAGGAACAGCTCGACAAGGTGCTCGAAGTGCGCGAGCGCTGCCCGACCCTCGAACGCATCGTCATCTTCGACATGGAGGGGCTGAGGGCCCTGGACGACCCCATGTGCATGTCGTTCGACGAGCTGCTCGATCTCGGCCGGCAATACGGCGAGGCCAACCCCGACACGTGGGACGCGGAGATATCAAGCGCCGCACCCGAAGACCTGATGATCCTCACCTACACCTCCGGCACCACCGGCCCGCCGAAGGGCGCGATGATCTCCGGACGCAACATGGTCTTCATGATGGCGACGCTGCAGCATTGCTATGGCGTCGAGGACAGCGACGAGCAACTCGGGTTCCTGCCGCTGGCGCACGTTGCGGGGCGAATGTTCTACACCTTCTCGCCCATCGAGGCCGGGTCGGTGGTGAACCTGGTGGAGAACCTCGAAACCATCAACCACGACCAGCAGGAAGTCTCCCCGACGATCCACTTCGCCGTGCCTCGGGTATGGGAGAAGCAGTTTTCGCTGGTGCAGATCAAGCTCAAGGAGGCGACCGCCTTGGGCCGTGCGGCCTATCGCCTCGCCATCGGCATCGGCGAGCGGCGGGCGGCGTATCTCAGGCGGGGCGATGCGGTGCCGCTTGTCGTGGCGGCGCTCTTCTTCCTCGCCTATCGGCTGGTGCTGCGCAACATTCGCCGTCTGCTCGGCATCGACCGGTGCCGCTGGCTCTCCACCGGCGCCGCGCCCATCGCGCCGGATCTCATCGCCTGGTACTGGGCCTTGGGCACGCCCATGTACGAGGTCTATGGCCAGACCGAATGCGCCGGCATTGCCACCGCGAACTTGCCGGGAGAGTTCCGCATTGGCAGCGTGGGCAAGGCCGCTCTAGGCGTTGACGTTGCGCTGGCGGAGCAGGACGAGATCGTGATCCGCAGTCCCGGTGTCATCCTTGGCTACTGGAACAAGGCCGAAAAGACCGCCGAGACCTTTCGCCAAGGCTGGCTGCACACGGGGGATGTGGGGCGCATCGACGACGACGGCTATGTCTATGTCGTGGACCGCATGAAGGACATCATCATCACCGCCGGCGGCAAGAACATCACGCCGAGCGAAATCGAGAACCAGCTCAAGTTCTCGCCCTACATCACCGACGCGGTCGTGGTGGGGGATCGCCGCCCCTATCTCACGTGCCTGGTGATGATCGACGACGAGAACGTCACCAAGTTCGCCCAGGACAACGACGTGCCGTTCACCAACTACACGAGCCTCTGCCACACGCGGGAGGTGGAAGACCTGATCTGGGGCGAAATCGAAACCGTCAACCAACGCTTCGCGCAAGTGGAGACCATCAAGCGTTTCCGCCTGATCGACCAGCTTCTGGACCCGGAAGACGACGAACTCACGCCCACGCAAAAGCTCAAGCGCAAGGTGGTGAACGAGAAATACGCAGACCTCATCGAGGCGATGTATCGTGGCGGCTGACCAGCAGGCCTCGTTGGGATCGAACCGAGCGTCTTCCCGGAGAGAGGGCGTCTCGCCCTCCATCGCGCCGCAAGGCGTGTTGAACCGACTCGAGAGAAAGGAGCGTTGCAGATGAAGAGATCGCTGGCGATGGGGCGACTGCTAGCTTTGGCGTTGCCCTTGGCCGTCGTCGGCTGCGGCGAAGCACCCACCGGGACGGACGCCGAAGCGCCCGCCGCCGAAGCGCCGGTGGTGGACGGCGTGACTGACACCGAGGTCGTGTTCGGCACCCACACCGACCTTTCCGGTGCCATCGCCATCTGGGGCGTCGGCGTCCTCAACGGCGCCCGGATGCGCTTCGACGAGGTCAACGAGGCCGGCGGCGTGCATGCCCGCAGCATCCGATACATCGTCGAGGACACGCAGTATCAGGTGCCCCGCGCCATCTCCGCCGCCAATAAGCTCATCAACCGCGACAAGATCTTCGCCATGCTGATGGCGGTGGGCACGCCCACCAACAATGCCGTGATGCAGGCACAGTTCCGCGCCGGCGTGCCCAACATCTTCCCCGGCACCGGTGCCCGCGCCATGGTGGAGCCGTTCGAGCAGCTGATGTTCTCGCAGCACGGCACCTACTACGACGAAATCCGTGCCGGCGTGAAGTACTTCATCGAGAACGAGGGCAAGACGACGCCGTGCGTGATGTACCTCAACAACGACTACGGCCTCGAGATTCTCGAAGGCGCCCAGGACCAGGCGGCTGAAATGGGCATCGAGATCGCCCAGACGGCGGCGCACAAGATCACCGACAGCGAGTTCACCGCCTCGGTGATTCGGCTGCGCAACGCCGGCTGCGACCTTGTGATGCTCGGCTCGGTACACCGCGACACCATTCTCATCCTGGAGGCGGCACGCAAGCTCGGTTACGAGGATGTGGCTTGGGTCGGCAACAACGCCGCGTACGGGCAGGTAATCGCAGATCAGGAGAGCGGCGCCGGGGAGGGCTACTACGCCTTCGTCCACATGGGCAAGATCTACGAGGACGACGAGACCTTGCCTGAGGAAGCGCGTGACTGGATGCGTCGCTATCGCGAGCGGTATGGCGAGGAGGCCGGGCTGCCGGCGATGGAAGGCTACCGGGGTGCCGACCTGGTGGTGGTTGCCTTGGAGCGTGCCGGGCGTGACCTCACCCGCGACGGATTCATCGAGGCGATGGAGTCGATCAACGACTACACCGACATCTTCGGCTACAGCGTTGTTTTCGGACCCAATGACCACAAGGGCGTGGACGAATCCGCGCTCTCCGTGGTGCGCGACGGTCGGTGGGTGACGCTGGACACGTCGATTCGGTATTGAGCAGGGCAATGCGGCGACTCGCGGCTGGAATCTTCGCTGTGGCGCTGGCGGGCTCGATGGCAGCGGCGGAGTTTCCGCTCGAGGTATCCGCGGATGGGCGCTATCTGGTGGACGCCGCCGCAGCGCCGTTCCTGTTCGTGGGCGACACGCATTGGCCGCTCCTTTGGCATTACTCCTTCGACGAGGCACGGGAGATCATCGACGACCGCGCCGACAAGGGCTTCACCGTCATGTTGCTGAGCGTGGGCGCGTTCAGCGACCGCCCGAACGCACAAGGACACCGTTCGTTTTCCGATCGAGCCAAGCTCACGCCAATCGAGGAGTATTTCACGCACGCGGACCGCGTGTTGGATCACATCGAGTCGCGCGGCATGGCCACATATGCCGTGGCGCTCTGGTGGAATCAGTTCAACCGCCAGGCGACCGTGAAGGGCATCGGAGAATACGGTCGCTGGCTCGGCGAGCGCTGGGCGGATCGAGCCAACGTGCTCTGGGTGATCGGCGGGGACACGCCGTATCGGGAATCGGACCTCGCGAGCTATCGCGCTTTGGCAAACGGCATCCGCGCCGGCGGCGGCAAGCAACTGATGAGCTGGCACCCACATGGTGGCGGCCCGATGCGCAGCGCCGGCCACTCCTCCTCTGAATACCTCCACGACGAACCTTGGCTCGACTTCAGCAGCGTGCAAGGCCACGCCGAAGGCGGGCGCATGGCGGCACGCGTGTTGGAGGACTACCACCGAACGCCAGCGAAGCCCGTGTTGATGGTGGAGCCGTGGTATTACTGGACCGAACTCAAGGACCCCAGATTCGGCTTCCCGATCCACGCCCCGGAACTGCGCATCCGCCAGTCCATGTACCAAACGCGCCTCGGCGGCGGCAGCATGGGCGAAGGCCACGGCGCCTGGCCCCTATGGTTCCACGACTCCACCGAAGAGCAATGGCGGGCAGCCTTGCAGCAGAAATCCGCCACCCACATCGGCACGCACATGACGAACCTGTTGCGCCAGCTCGAATGGTGGAAACTCGAGCCCGACACCGAGGGGCAGCTACTCACCGCTGGCGCCGGCAACCCCAACGGCTGGGACCGCACCGTGGCCGCCGGCGCCTCAGATCGCTCCTTCGCCTTGGTTTACGTCGCGGGCCAAACGGAACTCGCCATCGACGCCACATGGTTCCAAGGCCCCGTGCAAGCAACCTGGCACGACCCCACAAACGGCTCCATGCAACCAGCCGAAGCGACCAATGCCAAGGGCGAGCTCACCTTCACCTCCCCGAGTTCCAACCACGAGGGCGACGAGGACTTCGTCCTCCTCCTTACAACGAGCGACTAACCCCTGCCGCTAAGGCCGGGCGCCGGCGGCTAGCGTTAGCCCAAGCTCGCCGGCGAGCGCTGTGCAGTTTGCCAGCACCGCGTCCCATGTGGGGTGGCTGTTCGGCCGATCGGTCACCGGCAGCACCCCCATCCGCCGCATGTAGCTCTCGTAGTGTTCGCGGCAGACGGGGCGGGCCAGCTCCTCCAGCACCGCGGCAACGGATTCGTGCGTGGTCTCGCCCTGCAGCATGGTCTCGCGGGCAGTTTCCGGAGCAAGGAGGATGAGCGCGGGGCGAAGCGCTGCGAGGTCGTGGACATGCCGGACCAAGTCGGGGTACGGATCGGCATTCCCTGGCAATCGCGTGGTGAGCGCCTGCCATTTGTCGCTGGCAATCTCCACGGGATGGATCGAGCCGAACCGCTCGCCCGCGAGCCCCGCCTGTTCAACGATGGGCATCATCAGCGGGATGTGCACCACCTCGAACTTCAACCCCGCAACGACCTCCTCGTCAGGCACGGAGCTTTGGTAGTTGTAGATCAACGCCTGCAACAGCGCATCCCTGCGAATCCGTCCCTTGCGCGTCGGTTGCAGGAAGGGCATTTCGGCGTGGATGTGTTCCTTGAACTCTTGGCCGATCTCCTTCAGCGCCTCGATCCGTTCCGTTTCGGGAAGCTGTCGCACCGATTCGTTTGGAATCAGGCGGATGTCCAAGTTTTCGGAGAATCGGGTGGTCAGCCGGTGATAGGCCACCAACGCGGTGCCACCCTCAATGGCGAGCGTGGCCCTTGCACTGCGGAAGCGCTCCATCGCCACCAGCGCTCGGCGCACGATCAGGTCCTTCTCTGCTCGGGCCGGGGAGTGGCAGCGCTCGAAGGTGTGGAAATGCGCGTCGATTTCGCTCCGCACTGGGGGTTCTTGCATGGGTTCCATTGTGCTTCCTTGTTGCCGGCTTGCCACCGGTCTTCCACTTGGCGTCTCGAACATCGCCTGCACGCCACGCTTGCGGATGAGGCGCCGGCACGGCCGGTCCAGCCGCCACACCGCACCTCCCGCCTTCTGGCTGTATCCCCGCACCGGCTCCCCCGGCAGGATGCGGTAACCCAGCTTCGGCATCACCTCAGGCACGATCTCGAACACCTTGGCAGCCCCGATGCCATAGATGCCCTGGCCAACCCGCGTTAGCTCGCCAGACTCGCAGAAATGGCGCAACGCCCGATCACAGGCGTGCGCCGGTGCATGGGACACCAGTTCGGAACGAAGAATGGCCTTGCGGCCGGCCTCCCGGATCAGCCGTCCGACAACCTCGCACGCGGCCTCGTACTGGGTTCCGACAGATGCCATTAGGCAACTCGCCGTTAGGTGTGTTGAACTAGGGCGCAATCTTACCGAGAGCGCCCCAATGAGCAACGACAACCGCCCGATGATCGCCGTCGTCGAGTTCGAAATCACCGAGACCACCACCATGTCCGAGTGGCTCGACGAATGGGAAAAGCGCGCCGAAGACGCCTACGACTTTGAGCCCGAAACCACCGCCTACGAAGCCGCCGTCCACGTCGAAGACGAAACCCGCGTGCTGGTGTATGAACGCTACGAACGCGGCCTCGCAAGCCTGCAAATCCATATGGAACGCCCATCGCACAAGGTCATCGGCGAAGCCATGGGCGCCGGCCGCATGATCAAGAACCGCACCCTCGTCAACATCGCCTTCGACGTACCCGACTACGGCTGGTGGTCACGCCCCGACGTCGCCTCTCCCGCCACCTTGGCCGACCACTCCTTCATCCTCCTCGGCATGAAGTTCGCATCACCAACCCAACGCGCCCAGTTCATCACCATGAGCGCCGAACACGCCCGCTACTGCGCGGATGCCGAACCGGACACGCTGGTGTACTCCGGCGGCATTGTCGCCGACTTCCCCGACTCCAACCCCTGGGCCGAAGGCGACCTCCTCTTCGTGATGGCCTGCACCGACGCCGCCGCCGTAGAAAAGCACGCGACGGATCCGAACCACCTCGCCCTGGGCGAAAAACTGCGCAAGGAAGGAGTCGAAATCACGATGGCGGAACCGACGCAATACCGCACCACCGGGCGCGGCTTCCTCTGGCGATAGCGCGCCCTGAAGGGCGCGTCGGCAGTTCGCTAGCGCGAACTGCCGGCCTTCGTGCTCGCGTTCGCTCGCAACTCCGGCTAGCAGCCTTCGCACTTCGCCGCTACGCGGCAAAGTCCGACAGCCTGATGGCACGCCCGCAAACGTCCGCTACGTGCCACTCTTCTCGCGAGAACGGCGATTCGAGCTGTTGATCGACCAGGCGGAACACGTCGGGTTCAACCGCTACACGGTGCTGAACCTGCACGCATTGCTGGCCGAGAACCTCTTGGCCGACTCGGCTGCCTGGGGACGGTTGCGCGCGGCAACCGTGGACATCGGCGGCTCGACGTACCATCCGCTGGCGGTTCCGCAACTCATCGAAGAGTGCTTCGAGCAGATACTGCACCGAGGCGCTATCGTCGACACGATCGCCGAGGCGGTCCGTACCCGATTAGACAAAAAAGGGCGCCCATGCACACGTCGTCCGTCGTGCAGCGGCGCTCCCGCCAGCGGATGCGGCCCGCTTTGTCGAGATCGTCGAAGCAGACCTCTCGAACCTGCACGAAGGCAACATCGCCCGCGCCCGGGTCAACCCATGGGAGTTCGACGCTTGGCGGGCCCAGTGGCGGTGAAGGCGTCGACGAAGTCGTCGTCTTGCGACTACGTCGTCGCGGCCTCGCCCGCGATCACCTCTTCCTGATCCGTAGGCACGTAGAAGTACGAGCCCGGCATGAAGTCGTAGCCCAAATCGCCCAAAAGCCGCCTTTGTCGCGGCGTGCAACGCTGGGCCACGTCGGGAATCGCGCCGTAGTCGTAGCAGCGGACCCAGAGTTGGCAGTAGTTGTAGAGGAGCACCTTGCGGGCGGTGTTCGATTCGTTGCGGGAGGGGCCGTGCCAGAGGGCGTGGGGGAAGAGGTAGACGTCGCCGGCGTTGCCCATGAGTTGGGCGGCGCCGGGGGAGTAGGGGGTGATCGGTTCTGTGCGTTCGCCGGGGAGGGGGATGGGGCGCATGTGGCTGCCGGGGAAGACGGTCAGGTTGCCGCGGTCTTTCTCCGTCACGTCGGTTAGGAGGTACATGGCCTTCATGGCGATGGGCGGGCTCGATTCGCTCACGCGGGTGAGGCGCAGGGATTCGCCGCCGTCGGTGTGGGTGTAGCCGGGGAACTTCGGCGACGGGGGGCGGACGATGGCCTGGCTCATGCTGAAGAGGATGTTCGGGCCCATGATGTCGACGATGTAGTCGAACACGGGGGAGCGGTCCATCAGGTCGATGAAGGATTGATCGTAGGTGAGGAGTTCGCGGCGGTCCATGAAGCCGCTTGGGTCTTGGTCGGGCGTCTGGTCCATCCACGAGTAGTGGCCGATGGGCAGGTCCGGCTTGCGGTCCGGCTCGTAGCCGGGCAGCTTGCGCACGCGGTCCATCTCGTCTGAGTAATGCTGCACTTGGTCCGCATCCAGCACGCCCTTGAGGTGCAGGTAGCCGTCCACCTGCCATTGCCGGCGCTGTTCGGCGGTCAGTGTCTGCATGGTCGTTTCCCTCCTCGTGGCTTGGCTTCCTTGGTCTAGATCAGATGCCGTACAGAGCCTTCACGTTGTCGTGGGTGATCTTGGTGCGGTCGGCTTCCGGCACGCCCTCGAAGATCTCGTCGATCACCTGCGTCGAGCAGGGCCAGGTGGAGTCGACGTGTGGGTAGTCCGAGCCCCACATCAGGTTGTCGACGCCAATGAGTTCGCGGGTGAGCACTGCCGGGCGGTCGTCCTCGATTGTGGCGTAGAACTGCCGTAGCCAGACGTCGTGCGGGCGCTCGCCGGTGTAGTCCGTGTTGCGGAAGCGGTGCTCGCGGAAAATGCCTTGATCCACCCGGTCGAGCCAGTGGGCGATCCAGCCGGCGTTGAACTCGCCCACGACCCATTTCATGGTGGGGTGGCGCTCGGCGGGGCCGCGGCACATGAGATCCACCAAGGTGCGCTGGATGGTGGTGGCGGAAGCCGCGTAGTCGGCGGTTTCGTCGCGGCCGAGCTTGCTCGGGCGGTATTGCGGCGGCACGTAGGCATTGGTGCCGACGTGCATGGAGAGCGGAAAGTTGGCCTCGGCGGCGCGGGCCCAGAGCGGGTCGTAGATTTCGTCGCGGTAGGGCGCATCCACGGGCGCGGTGCAGGGGATGCAGCCGCCCTTGAAGCCTTTCTTGATCACGCGGTCGAGTTCTTCCACCGCGGCTTCGGGGTCTTGCACCGGGATGGCGGCAAGACCGAACAGGCGTCCGTTGGAGGCATTGGCGTAGTCGTGCAGCCAGTCGTTGTAGTTCTTCTGGCAGGCGACAAGGAGCTCGGTGTTCTCGAAGCTGAAGAGGCCAAAGAAGCCCGGATAGAGAAACTCGGCACTCACGCCGTCGTGGTCCTGGTCGTCGGCGCGCATGGCGCCGTCGCGGATGCCGGCGCGCAGGCCGTCGTAGCCCTTGGCGAGGATGCGCTTGGCCTCGTCGTCGGTCATGTCGTCCACTTCCGGCTTGTGGCCGCGTCGTCGCTGCACGGTGATGCCCTCGCGCAGGCGCATGCCGGCGAAGCCCATGCGGCGGCGAATGCCGCGGGGACCCTTGGAAGGAATCACGATGGCGTCGTGAACGGTGCCGGCGCCGGTGACCCTCGGCGCGTCGTCGCCGAAGCGTTCGGCGAGGCCGATGAACACGTCCTCGGACTCCACCACATGCGAATCTGCGGAAATCGGCTTCATGCCCACACTCCCCTTTGTGCTGCATCGCGTGCCAACTGATTACTTTCGCGCAAATCGCGCCACGATGGAAGTGGGGTGTTCGGCAGGCTGAGGCTGGAATGCGCCGAGCGTGGTGGGCCGAAGCCTCGCCCTTCCTCCACAGAGTGCCGGTAGGATTGCGCTTGGCGGCGCGGGCTTTGCAGGGCGGAACGAATGACAGGGATCGGGCGTGAGGCGCTGTTCGACGACGAGCGGATGTCGAGCTATCTGCGCGACGGCTACGTGGTGCTCGCGCCGGATGAGTTGCCGGCGTCGTTCCACGAAGAGATGTTCGAAGCCGCGTGTGCCGTTCACGACGATGCCCGGGCGATTGGCGGTGACTCGAACCACTTGCAGGTGATCGGCGACAACCTGCGTGCACGCATTCCGGCGCTGGATCGTTTGCTTGCGTGCGACACGGTGCAAGGTGCGCTGACGAGCGTGCTGGGTGAGGGATTCGTGCTGCATCCGCACCACTTCGTGCATGAGGCGACGCCGAACGACCAGAGCTTCCACCAGGACGGCAACCTGCCGTGGAACGAGCGGGCGCACTACCGCACCCATCGGCCCAACTGGGCCATGCTGTTCTACTACCCACAGCAGGTGACGGAGGAGAGCGGGCCGACCGAGGTGCTGCCGGGGACGCAGTATTGGACCACCGACTTCGAGCTCGAGGACGGCACTTGGCACCGGGGAGATGCGGCGGACAAGACGCTGCGGCGCGACGAACTGGCCAATGCGGACCTGGCGGCACGAGACCGACGCATTGGGCAGGTGGTGGACTTGCTCGGAGTCCCGGGCCTCGAACGCCGGAGGCTGACGGTGGAGGCGGGCAGCTTGGTGCTCGCGAACTACGACCTCTTCCATCGCGGCACACGCGCCTCGGCGGCAGCGTCGCGCAGGTTCATGTACAAGTTCTACTACTTCCGCACCGAGGAGCCGCGCGAGGCGTCGTGGCGGAATGGGTCCGCTTCACCGATTGCGGGGGCGGCGGCGAGCCCGGTGGATGGCGTTGTCGAGTCCATCTGGGAGTGGCTGCGCGGTGGTGGGGGCGAATGTCGGACTCGGGTGTCGTCCGAAGACCCCGCTAGCGGGGTTGAGAACGCGGCAGCCGAGAACGAGCGCGTGCAGTTCGCCTATGAACTTGGATTGCAGGCGCGAGACGATCACTCGCTGTTGCCGGAGCTAGAGCGGCTGCTCACTACCGGGCCGGAGTCCGTGCGACGAGCGATGGGATATGCGCTTGGCGTGGCCGGCCCAGCCGCCGAGGGAGTCGTGCTTCGCGCCTTGAAGCACAACGATGCACGGCTTCGCAGGGTAGCGTGCCTCGCCGCGGCAGAAGGGCGCTTCGAATCCGAGGGCGTCCTGGCAAGACTGTTTCACTGCTTGGAGAGCGACCCCGACGACCTCGTGCGCTCGAACGCTGCCTATTCGCTTGGCAACATCGCGCGAGTCGAGCCGGAGCGGGTTCCGGCTGCGCGGCTTTTGGCGCGGCTGGAGCCTGGTGTGGAACCGGACAATTCCAACAATGGCGGCATGACCCGTTCTACCGTGCGGGAAAGCATTGCCTACGCGCTCAACAATGTCCGTCTCGATGCGGCGGACCTGGATCGCTTGGCGGAGCTTGGCCTCGCCGACCACGATCGCTACGTTCGCGGCCTTGCCATCACCGCCTTGGAGCGCCATGTGGGAGCCTGTCCCGGCGATTGGGTGCAACGCTTCGTGATGCACTTGTCCGCCTCGCGGTTCAGCGAGCGCCCGCCGAGACCGGCCTTGGCGAGCGGGTGACTTGCTCACCAGTCTGCAGAACGCCCGCGTCAAGCACGTCGTGCGGCTGCGGCAGCGACGGGCGCGGGAACGGGAAGGGCGGTTCGTGGTGGAGGGCCGGCGCGAGCTCGAGCGGGCGTTCGATGCGGGCGCCGCCATTGAGGCGGTTTTCCATTGCGACGCATTGCACCGAGGCGCGCCCGAACGCGACCTGATTCGTCGTCTCGGCAGGGCGGACATAGAGCTTGTTGCCACGAGCGCTGAGGCGTTTCGGAAGATGTCCTATCGGCAGGGGCCGGACGGCGTACTCGGCGTCGCTCTATCGCCGCCACTCGGTCTCGACCGTCTTGGCGATTCGAGCGACAGCCTTTGGCTCGTGGTGGAGGGAATCGAAAAGCCCGGCAATCTCGGCGCGATGTTGCGGTCCGCCGACGCTGCGGGCGCCGGCGTCATCGTCGCGGACCCGAAGACAGATGTGTTCAACCCCAACGTGATCCGCGCAAGCATCGGAACGCTGTTCACGGTTCCGCTGGCGGTGGCGACGGGGGATGAAGTGCGAGGTTGGCTGCAAGCACGCGCTATCAGCCCCGTCACTGCCACTCCCGAAGCGAACGTGCCCTACACCGAAGCGGACTTGACGGGGGACATTGCATTCGTCATCGGCACCGAGCACACCGGCGTAAGCCCCGCTTGGCGCAGCGCCGGTTCGGCGTCCCTTTCCATCCCCATGTCAGGCGACGCCGACTCGGTGAACGCGGCGATGGCCGCGACCATTCTCCTGTTCGAAGCCCGCCGCCAACGCATCTGACAGGACCTTCGAGCGAAGGCACAGTGCCTTGGCCTAAGGACCCCATCTTTCCTGTTTGGCGCACTAGCGCGTGAACAAGGCAGTCCCTTTGGAGGGAAGGCATTCTGCCAACGCGCCCGAAGGGCGCGCCCCTAGCGCCGACAGGCGCTTTCTCACTGCAAGTCGCGGTCGGCGCGCCAGAGGGCGCGCAGGGAAGGCAGAATGCCTTCCCTCCAAAGGCCCGTCACAAGTCCGACAGGCTGCTAGCGACGAATCTTCAGGCGGCTGCGCCCCAGCGCACCGCGTTGTCGAGGATGGTGTTGAAGGCTTCGGTTTCCCACGAGCCGCGGAAGACCATTGGCGTCTTGCCGCCGGCGCCGACGCTTTCGTCCACCAAGGGCTGGCCGTTGGTCTCCGGCGAATGGCAATGGCCGAGGGCGACATACACCACCGCACCCTTGCCGACGGTTCGCTCCAGACCCAGCACGCGCGTCTTGCCGTCTTCGCGCACGGACGTGTCCTCGTCATAGACGAAGCCGAATCCCGGCGGCGATGGGTCCTTGGGCAGTTCCGTCGTGAGCAGCGTTTGGCTTGCCCCCACCGGTTCGACGAGATAGAGCTCGTCCGAGGTCTCGAAGTTGGCTGGCAATCCGGCAGTGATGGGGTGCTCTGCCTGCACCTCAACCTTGAACTTGCTGAGCGGCGGGTGGTTCAGGAAGAACGCTCCCAAGGCATCGTGATGCGCGAGGCGCACCATGCGTCGGCGTCGGCTGCCCTCGATGCGGGCGGCGCGGCCGCCGCTGGTGCCGTGCAGCGCAAACCAGCGCCCACCGTCGGCCATCCACTGCTCCATCTCCTGGCACTGGGCGTCGTTGGGGTAGGGCCCCGCGACGTAGGTCACGAGGAGGTTGACCCCGTGAAGCCGCTCGCCGATGTCCGCAAAGTCATTGGCGACGGTGGTTTGGTAGCCCCCGTCGTAGAGCTTCTGCAGGAGCGTGATGCGGGCAAAGTCCATGTCGTGCCCCGCAGTGGAGCCGATCGGAAATCCCCCGACGATGAGATGCGCTCGCATGGACGCCATATTCCCCTCCGTGTGCGGGCGGGGCCCGCAAAATGTGCCCCATAGTGTTGCAAAGCGAGGTGGCACGATGCAACGTGGGCTTTTGCGACTTAGGAGCGGCGGAGCAACGTGAAGGTCATTACGGGGGTCGGGGGCTGGCCGGCCGAGATCGGCGAGCAGGCGCGGGCGGCAGAGGCGCAAGGGTTCGACACCATCACCTGCGGCGAGCTGTCGCACGACTCGATGCTCACCATGACCGTCGCGGCGACTGCGACGGAACGCGTCGGCTTGCAGACCTCGGTGACAATCGCCTTTCCGCGCAGCCCAATGGTGCTGGCGATGGAAGCTTGGGACATCCAGCACCTCTCGAAGGGGCGTTTCGTGCTCGGCCTCGGCAGTCAGGTGAAAGGGCACAACGAGCGTCGCTTCGGCGGCACCTGGAGCCCTCCCGCGCCGAGAATGCGCGAATACATCCGCATGATGCACGAGGTGTGGGACTCGTGGCAGGACGGCAAGCGGCCCGAGTTCTTGGGGCGGCACTACACCTACACCCTGATGACGCCGAACTTCAATCCCGGCCCTATCGACTATCCGCGCCCGCAGGTGGGGCTTGCGATGGTCGGGCCAGGTATGGCGAGAGTCGCCGGGGACGTGGCGGACGTCGTCATGCCCCATGGCGGAATCATGTCGGACAAGTACATGCGCGAGGTGCTGCTGCCGGCGGTTCGCGAGGGCCTCGTGCGCTCCGGACGCAACTGGAGCGACCTCGAGATCGCCGAGAGCGGCTATCTCGTGGTCGGCGACGACGACAGCGAGATCGAACGCAAGATCGACGGCATGAGGCGAGCGCTGTCCTTCTACGGTTCCACCCGCACCTACCACAAGGTGCTGGCGCTGCACGGCCTCGAAGAACTCGGCATGAAGCTGCACGCGCTGTCGCTGCAGGGCAAGTGGCAGGAGATGCACGACACGGTGGAGCCGGACCACATCCTCGAGCTGGCCGATACCTGCACGTGGGATCAATTGCCCGAGTTCCTCGCGACCAGGCGCGAGTACGCCACCCGCACCGGGCTTGGCATCCGGCGGGAAACGCCGGGGCAACAGGAGCGGGCCAACGAAGTGCTGAAGCGGGTGCAGGCTGTGGACAACCCCGGCGTACCCCGCGGCCTTGAAATCTAGGCGGAGGGACAGCAATGGCAGACGGCGACCTCATTACCACCATCGACGAGTTCCAGGACGAATACCGCAAGACCATCGGCCAAACGCTGCCGCATCGGCCGAGCAAGCAGGCCAACATCGACAACGTGCGCCGCTTCGGCGATGGCGTGGGCGACTACAACCCCCTGTGGCGCGACGAAGAGCACGCCTCGGCAAGCCGCTTCGGCATGATCACGGCGCCGCCGCCGTTCCTGTTCGGCGTCACCTTGGGTGTCGTGGCCGGTGAGACCGGCGGCATCGACCGGCGGCGGGTGTCCACGGAGTACCTGCCGGTGAACTATGCCGGTGCCGAGATCGAGTTCGTCCGCCCCATCTGGCGCGACGACACGATCACCGCAAGCGAAACGGTGGGCGAGACGATTCGCAAGACCAGTCGCCGCATCGGCGCCATCAACTTCAACACTGGTTTCGTAACCTTCACGAACCAGCGCCAGGAGGTGGTCGCCACCATCAAGACGACGATGGCGCGATACCAGAACATGGGACACACGCTGGAATACGACCGTGCGCCCAAGGAAGGCGAGGGCGGCAGCGTTGTCGAGCCGGCGGATCCGCTCGTTTGGGAGCGAGAGCGGCGGGGTGCCGACACGCGGTTCTGGGAGGACGTTGCAGTAGGCGATGCCCTGCCGTCGCTCAAGAAAGGCACCTATTCGGTGACCGAGCTGTTCCTCTTCACCCACGGCGTGCTCGGTACCGGTCGCACCTCGCGTACGGCGTTGGAGGCAGAAGGCTCCGCTGACCTCGGCGGCGGCGGTCGCTTCGACGAAGAACACGCCCGCAAGCGCCGCAACATGCCGGGCCAGTTCGACTTCGGGCCCCAGCGCGTGTGCTGGTTAAGCCAAATCGTCACCGACTGGATGGGAGACGACGGCACCCTCAAGTCCCTAAGCGCACAGGTTCGCCACCCCAACTTGGTGGGGGATACCAACACGGTACACGGCGAGGTAACGGGCAAGTCCGTCGCCGGCAACGAGCACCTAGTCGAAGTGCAGATCCGAAACGTCAACCAGTCGGGGCTCCCCACGGCCCTCGGTTCGGCAACGGTGGCGTTGCGCTCACGCGACGATTAGGGAGCCCTTGGAGAGAAGGCATTGTGCCTTCCATGGCACCGATGGGCGCCTTTCTGAGGCAACGCCCTGCAAATCAGTGCGCCTCGCGGCGCGCTTGCGCCTGAGGAAGGCCAACCGAGAAGGGCGACGCATGCGTCGCCCCTACGGCCCGGGGGCATGACCGACACCTTCCTGTAGGGGCGACGCGTCGCCCTGTCCGGCTTGACCGACACCTTTCTGTAGGGGCGACGCATGCGTCGCCCTGTCCGGCAGACCGGTGGGCCGCCGCCAAGTCCGACAGACTGCTAAGGAAGGCAGAGTGCCTTCCCTCACGGCACGAGCTAGGTGCGCCCCGGCACGGTGCGTGCGGGGGCGCGGGCGCCAGGTGGGGTGTCGCCGGACTTGGGGGTGGGATCCCAGCGGGTCGTGGCGAGGTAGCGCATGGCGGTTCGGGTGGCTGCGGGGGAGTCGAGTCGCTGCAAGGCTTCGATGGACCAGCCGCGGACATGGTGGTGCCAAGAGTAGAGGTTGTCCGTGAGGGCAGGGACTAGGGCGTCTGGGTTGGTTAGGTTCGGAGCGAGCCGGGCCGCGGCGGTGGCGGCGTTGCGGCGGACAAGGGCGTCTTCGTCCTGCAATGGAGCGAGCAGTTCGGAGGCGTCGAGGGGATTGGCCTGGGCGATCGTGCCGGCGGCTTCGACGGCATAACGGCGCACGTTGGGGTCTTGGTGTTGCATCGCCTGTAGCACTTTGGGAAGCGCGATTGCGGCAGGTGGCCCGATGTCCCCTAGGACGTCGAGCGCTCGCACGGTTCCGTTACCGTCTTGGGCATCAACCATTGCCGCGAGGCGCGGCGCGGCGTTGGCGCCGGCGGCAACCAAGCCGTAGGCGGCGATGGTTCGCAAGGACACATCGTCGCTCAGGAAGGCATCGAACAACGGCGTGAGCCCCGACTCTCCGCGTGCCGGGGCCATGCCAAGGGAATAGGCCGCCCCCAAGGCGATGCGGTCGTCATCGCTGCCAAGGTTCCGGCAGCAGTTGCCACTGACCGGGCGTGATGACGCGTCGCCACGATGCCAGTCCCACATCGAATGCCACACCGGCGCGAGCGGGTCTTCGTCCTCCGGCCAAGGCACGCCGGCGTGTTGCCACGACGGTGCAACCGGGTCGCGGTCTCGGGTGAACAGGAACTTCACCATGTGGCGCGGCTCGTCGGTGACGTTGGCGCTGTGGCGGCCATGCACGATGTCGAAGTGGGTGATGGTGACGGTGCCAGCCGCGCCGGTGAGGGGGATCTTCGCGGCCTCCCACGGCTCGTCGAGCTTGGCCATTTCCGCGAACATGGACGGATTGTCCTTGCGGAAGCGCTCTAGCCGCTCGCGGTGGAAGCGCCGTGCCTCCTCGCTGCCGAGCACGTCGCCGCCGAACTTTGCCCTCGCTTCCTCGCGCGCCTGCTTGTTGAGCTCGTTCAGCTTCGCCCGCGCCGCCTCCAGTGCCCTTCGGGGGACGTACTGGCTGCCAGGCACGATGCCGGTGGGGCCCTTCTCCAAGGGCGTGTCCTGCGGGTAGTAGAACAACATGGCGTAGCGGGTGCGGTGCATGCGCCGCAGGCCGTCGACGGCATAGTGCGAGTGGTTGTCGCCGTCCTTGTGCAGGGGTTGCGCTGCGTTCAGGAACGCAAAGTGGTCGTGGCGGTGAAAATGCAGGTAGTAGCCCGCACCCAAGATGGACGTGAGGGCGCCGCGAATCACCGGCTCGTCCAGCATGTGGGCGAGTTCCGGGACGCAGGGAAGGAGGTTGTTGTGGCCGAGGGGACCGCCTTCGTCGAGGCCATGGAGCGCATCGAGCATCCGTTCGTGGAACTCGCGCGGCAGCTCAGAGCGCAAGGTCAGATAGCCGTCGCGGATGAAGCCTTGCATGGCCGCGTCGTCCAGCAGGCGTTCTGGGGCGGTAGCTGTGGCGTTCAAGCGTCGATCGATCCAGGAGCGAAAGTGCGGATTCTAGGCTGTGTGCGTCGCTTGTGGGCCTTGGGGGCGAGGGCATCTTGCCCTCGCACGCGCCGCAAGGCGCGAGAGGTCGACGGTTCGGAAAGCAACGGCTTCAGGTCGCGCTTCCACTCTCACGCCCATGTTGTCCACCAAACGGCACGCCTGTCGGCGCGTACGAGTGCAAGATGCCCTCGTCCCCAGGGGACCCGCCGGCGCCATGGGAGGCCCTACTCATTGGAGATCGAAATCTCCTTGTCGGTGATGAACTCCACCAGCGCTGGGCGGCCGTCCCTGGTGGCGGCGATGCCGCGTTCGATGGCACCCCCGATGTCGCCGGGGTCCGTGACGCGTTCGCCGTGGCCGCCGAACGCCTTGGCCATGTCGGCGTAGTTGCCGGAGATGTCGGTGGACCCGTACTTCTCCTGCGCCACCTGCATGATGGGAATCTCGATGGCCATGGAGAAGTTGTTCATCAGGATCGACAGGATCGGGATGCGTTCCCGTACCGCGGTCTCGAAATCCATGCCGGTGAAGCCGATGGCGGCGTCGCCCCAGACGTTGATGCAGGTCGCCTCCGGCTGCGCCACCTTGGCCCCCATCGCCAGGCCCAGGCCGTAGCCGAGCTGGGTCGTCTTGCCCCAGCCGATGTAGGAAAGCGGCGTGGTGGACTCCCAGAACGGCGAGAGTTGGTCGCGGGGGCTGCCGGCGTCATGGGTGATGATCGTGTTGTCGATGTCCACGGCGCGGTGCAATTCGGCGAGGACCCGGTAGGGATTGATGGGCGCCTCGTTGTTGGTGCGCTTGGCCTGCCATTCGGCGAGCCACTCGGCCTTGAGGGTGGCGATGCGCTTTTGCACCTTGCCGGCGCGGTTGTCGGCTTTGCCGTGGTCGCGGTCCGACATCGCTTGGCTGAGCGCTGCAAGGGAGAGCTGGGCGTCGCCGATGAGGGCGTGCTGCACCTCCACGTCCTTGTTGAGATCCATGGGATCGAGGGTGGCGTGGATGATGGTCTTGCCGCGGGGCATGGGAACCCCGAAGCCGGTTAGGGCGAAGCTGCAGCCGATGCCGAGGATCACGTCCGCCTCGGCGAGGAAGGTCTTCACCGTGCGAGGATTGGCGCGGCCGCCTGAGCCTAGCGACAGCGGATGGGTTTCGTTGAAGGCGCTCTTGCCTTCGAGGCTGGTGGTGACGGGGATGTTCCACTCTTCGGCGAGGGCGCGCAGCTCATCCCACGCTTCGGCATAGTGGACCCCCTGACCGGCGTAGATGACCGGCCGTTCGGCGTTCGCTAGCACTTCCGCGGCACGGTCCACGTCCGCAGGATCTGGCCCCACACGAGTCGCAAAGCTCGGCGTGTGCTCCCAGCCCTCCGGCACCTCTTCGCGGAACACGTCGACCGGCACTTCGATCAGTACAGGGCCAGGACGACCGTTGCGAAGCTGGAAGAACGCCCGCCGCATCACTTCCGGAATGGCACGGCCCATGGTGAGCGGCTCTGCCCACTTGGTGACGTGGCGCATGTTCAGCGTCGAGTTGAAGTTCGGGTAGTAGTTGGCGATGCGACGCGGATACCCGGCTGGCAGCACGAGAATGGGTGCGGATTCCGAGTACGCCTGCGCCACGCCGCCGAACGCGTTCTCCGAGCCCGGGCCGTGCTGCATCGTGAACACGCCAATCTTCTTGCCGGAGGAGAGCCGCGAATAGGCGTCTGCCATGTGCAGGCCGATCCGCTCTTGACGGACGACGATCGTGCGGATGTCTGCCACCGCCGCAGCCTCGATGATGGGATTGACGGGATAGGTGAAGATCGTGTCGACCCCCTCCCGCTTCAGGGCGTGGGCAATGGCTTCTGCAACCTGCATGGTGGTTCCCCTTGGACGTGTTTGGTGGAGGGTGGTGCGCTGTCAATCGCCGAATATCTGCAGGATCACGCCGTACCAGATGGCGACGCCGGCCATGATGACCTGAAAGACGAAGGTCGCCCACAACGCGAGGTGCATCGTGCGTCCTGGCCGCACGCGCTGGTCCATCACGTTGCGTTGCAGCCAGAGGGCGGCGCCGCTCTGGATGGGCAGCGTGATGGCGGCAAAGGTGGCCGAGATCAGGATCAGGGCGATGGGATTCTGAAAGCTGAAGTAGAGCAGGAACGCCATCAGCGGGATGGCAACGACATAGCCCCGAGTCCACTTCGCGCGGTGGATGCGCAACCGGGAGATGAAGCCCCACTCGATGACGTAGTCCGGGAACACCCGACCGCCGGCGCCGACGCCGGAGAGCGTGGTGGAGAACAGGATGAAGAAGGCGCCGATGCCGAACACCCACAGCGACCAGCCGCCCAGCGTTTCCGTGAACATGCCGGAAAGCACGCGGATGGTGTCTAGGCCCTCTGGAATCTCTCCGTTCGGGTTCAGCACTCCGGCGCCCAAGATGAAGAACGGCACCGTGGCGAGCGTGAGGATGATGAGGGTGGCGACGACGTCGGTCTGCAGCACGCGAATCCAGCCCTTGGCCCGATCCACCCAGCCCGGGTCGCTCGGGTCCGATCCGATGTGACGGGGATAGCCCTTTTCCACGCACCAGTACGTATAGGCGGCGATCTCGCCGGAGTTGACGCCGGTGTAGCCGTACATGGCAATGGCGAGCGCCGCGTACACCGCCGGAAACTCGAACGAGAAGCCGAGCGCGATGTCGTCGGCGGTGACCGCGTACTCGGTGAACTGCATGAGCACGGCGCAGAAGATGGTGATGGCGGTGAACCCCATCACCAGGAACAGCATCACCTTCTCGAGATGGCGGTAGGAGTTCGTGATGAGAATGCCGATGGCTGCGGCGACGATGATGCCGGTGGAAATGGTGGACTCGATTCCGGTCAAGAGCTCGAGCGACTGGCCGGCGCCGCCGACGATGCCGCCCAGACCAAACAGGCCAATGCCGAAGCTGGCGGTGGCGAGCCAGATGGGCCAGCCGACAGGGCCTCTGGGCCCCATGATCCGACCGGGCACGCGGTTGAGGGCACGCATGTAGGTGTCGCCGGTGGTGATGCAGTAGCGGGCGATCTCCGCCTGCACCACGGACTTGCTCCAGCACGACACCAGCACCCACCAGAGCAGGACGAAGCCGGCGTTGGCGCCGAGCCCCGCCGTCATGATGACCTCGCCGGAGCCGACGATGGAGCCGGCGACGATCACGCTGGGCCCCAGGTGCTTGAAGCGACCGACGAGACTGGTGGGCGGTGCCAGCGATTGCCCTTCGGCTTGGGTGTAGGGATCGATCTCGCGCTGTGCTGCGGTTTCCGCCATGTCAGTAGGCATACTGGTCAACGCGGGCTTGGGCTTGGGAGATGCCCTTGCCGCGGACGATGTCGGGATCGAGCCAGCGCTCTATTGCCTCGGCCTCGTAGCCGAAGCCGAGGTTGCGGTCCAGCACTTCGTCGCGGCTCAGCCATTCGCCGTCATAGCGCACCGGGAAGCCCTGGCCGCTCAGTTCATAGGCGTAAAGACGACAAAGCGTGTCGCCTTCGTCGTAATCGCCGACCCAGGTGAGCCACGGCGCCTCGATCTTCAGCCGCTCGCGGGTGGCGGCGTGCGCCGAGGCGATGTAGTTGCCGAGATCCCAATCCGGAATCGCCCGCTCGTGGAACGTGGGCCCGCCGGGCAGCTTGCCGTCGTGGAAGAGATAGGTGTCGCCGTTCTGCAGCAGCACGCGGGCATTGGCGATGGGTTTGTCGCTGTGCGTCGCCATGAGCCGCTTGCCGGACTCCGACAGCGCATCGAACGCGGCGTCGGTGAACGGGTAGTAGCCGGTGGCCGGCGGGTGGCTCGCAGCAGCGTATTTGTTGAAGAAGCCGATGCGATGCCGCTTCGAGCGATTCGGCGCCGCCTTGTGCCAGCAGTGCATGTTCATCAGCAAGAGGTCGCCGCGCTTGAGCTCTGGGTCGATGAAGCTGTCGTCGTCGGGGCGGATGGCGGCGTTCACCTCCAGAGTGCGACCGCCGCGATCGTGGATGCGTTCCAGGCGATGCGACCCCGGCGCGACGAAGAGCTGGCCGGCCTCCTCGTCGAAGTCGTCGAGTGGCACGATGGTGAACAGCCAGTTCATGGACGACCCCACCGGGCGCCAGCGCTTGTAGTCGTTGTGCATGGGAATGCCGGGGCCGCCGGGGGTGCGGTCATACACCACGAACGCGGTGAGCACGGGATCCTCTTCGAGCAGCGTGGCGGCAGAATCCACCACGGTGGGGTGTTCGGCAACGAAGGCGAGGTCCGGATCGGCCATGCAGCTTTCGGCCAGCGTGTAGCGTCCTGGCGCCGGATACACTCCCGGCACGGGCCCGTGCAGCGGCGGATGGCGCTTGAACGCCGTGGCAAATCGCTCGATCTCGTGATCGTCGAGCGCCCCGCGCACCACCGTGAAGCCGTCACGCACATACTGCGCCACCTGCGCTGCCGTGAGCATCGCTTTCCCCTCCGTCCACGTCGCCACGCACGGCAAGTCGCGCGGCGTCCGCGTGCAGTATCGGGCTTTGCAGCCCGAAACTCCAATGGCGCTTACCGCTGGTGCGAGCGCACCCTCGCGGGCGCATGGGCAGTTCGCTGGCGCGAACAGCTGGCCTTCGCGCTCGCGTTCGCTCGCAGCTACGGCTCGCAGCCTGTCGCCCTTCGCCGCTGACGCAGCGGTGTCTGACAGGTTGCGAGCGCGTGGTGAAGCCCTACACTTCGCAATACCTGTCGGTGCGGACGACCGCCGTTGGCATTTGCAACTTCTGCGGCAATTTCTGCGCCACGTCGCGCCGCGGCCCTCGGCACGCTAACGCTGCTTTACTTCTTCAACTTCGTTGATCGGCAGATCATTGCGATCCTCGTGGAGCCCATCAAGGCGGACCTTGGACTTGCCGATTGGCAGCTTGGCGTGGTGTCTGGGGTCGCGTTCGCGGCGCTGTACGCGACGCTCGGCATTCCCATCGCTCGGCTCGCAGACCGGGCGCATCGGGTCAACATCATCTCCGTGGCGGTGGCGCTGTGGAGCGCGATGACGGCGGTCTGCGGCCTGGCGCAGAACTTCGTGCATCTGGTGCTGGCGCGGGTGGGAGTGGGCGTGGGCGAGGCGGGGCTGACGCCGCCAGCTCACTCCCTGATCGCCGACATGTACCCGGAGCGGCAACGCGCCACGGCGCTTGCCATCTACCAGCTTGGAGTCCCGACCGGGGCCCTGTTCGGTCTTCTCGCCGGCGGCTTGATCGCCGAGGTCTGGGGCTGGCGGGTCGCGTTCATCGCTGTGGGGCTTCCCGGCATACTGCTCGCGCTCGTGGCCAAGTGGGTGATTCCCGAACCGCGGGCGATGGGTGGCCTGATGCCGACTGCTGCCGAGCAGCCTCCGTTCATGGAGTCCCTGGCCCTCCTCTGGCGCATTCGCACCTTCCGCCAGCTCGTGCTCGGCTTCGCCCTCGTTTCCTTCGTCACCTTCGGCTACAACGCCTGGCTGCCAGCACTCTTGGGGCGGATGCACGGCCTCTCGACGGCGGACATCGCACTTTGGCTTGGCCCCGTCGGATTCGTCTCGGGCGTCGCCGGCACCTTCCTGGGCGGGCTTGCCTGCGACCGGCTGGGGCAGCGGGATCCACGCTGGTACGCGTGGCTGCTGGCAATCGGCTTCGTCGTGTCGATTCCCTTCCTGGGCGCCGTCTTCCTCGCGCCGTCTGCGACGCTGGCCATCGCTGCCTACGTCGTTCCGAACTTTCTGATTGGCATGAACATGGGCCCCACCTTTGCGATGGCGCAGTTCGTCGCACCGGAAGGGTTGCGGGCGATGGTGTCAAGCATCCTGCTTTTCTTTGCGAACATGATTGGGCTCGGGCTTGGCCCCCTCACCATCGGCGCGCTCTCGGATGCGCTTGCGCCGAGTGCCGGCGCGGGCTCGTTGCGTCTCGCGCTGCTCGTGGTGCTGCCGGTGCTGGCATGGTGCGCCTTGCACTACCTGCTCGCCGGGCGCACATTGCGCGCGGAGATTCGTGCGACCATGACCGGGGGGGCCTCTGCGTGAGATTCAGCGTCCTGCAGTTTTTCAGTTGGCCGGGGCGGCGGGTGCCGCTGGAAACGGTCTATCAGCGGGCGCTGAACCGGGTGCAGATCATGGATGCGGGCGGCTACGACGCCGTCTGGCTCGCCGAGCACCACTTCTCCACCTACAGCGTGTGCCCGTCTGTGCACATCATGGGCATGCATGTTGCGGGACTCACCAAGAACATCCGCATCGGCACGGGCGTCAGCCTTGCGGCCTTCTATCACCCCCTGCGCCTGGCCGAGGAGGTGGCGCTACTCGACAACCTTTCCGGCGGCCGCGTCAACTGGGGCGCCGGACGGGGCTTCGACCGCAAGGAGATGGAGGTGTTCGGGGTAGGCGCGGAGGACTCCTACGACCGCTTTCGCGAGAATGTGGAGATCGTGCTCGCGGCCTGGGGCAACGATCGGCTCACCTATCGCGGCCGACACCACTCCTTCGAGGACGTGGAAGTGTTGCCCAAGCCGCTGCAAGACCCCATGCCGGTCTGGATCGCCACGTCGTCCGTCACCGCCATTGACTGGGCTGCAAGCCGCGGCCATTCGATCCTGATGGACCCACACGCTACCCATGCCGAGATTGGCGCGAAGTACCGGCACTACCTTGCCGCGATGGAGGATGGCGGCGTCCCGAACGCCGACGGCCGCGATATTCCGGTGGCGCGACTACTGGCCATCGCCCCCACGGACGAAGCCGCGGAGACGGTGGCACGCGAGGGCGCCCGCTGGACGGTGGGCTCCTACGCCAACCGCGGGCCGGGCGCGGACGACCACGAGGCGCGCATCGAGCGTTATGTGCGGGATGTCATCATCCACGGCTCGCCGGCTCGGGTGGCAGCGCAGCTTCAGCAACTCGAGGAGGAGATTCCCCTGCGGCACCTGATCGCCTCCATCCTGAGCCACGAGACCTTCATGCTCCTTACCGACGAGGTGATTCCGCGCCTGACCTAGCGCATGAGGAAGGCCACCCCAAGAAGGGCGACGCATGCGTCGCCCCTACGGCGCGGAACATGACCGACACCTTCCTGTAGGGGCGACGCATGCGTCGCCCTGTCCGGCAGCCGGGTGCATCGCCGCCAAGTCCGACAGACTACTAGCGCGGTTCACAGCGTTTGGGTTGGCCGGTCCGAGCCGACAAACCCCTCAAGGCGGGCTTCGATGCGCCGGCGGGCGTTGTCGTCTCGGGCGTCGAATTGCACGCCGATACCGGCGGCTCTGCCGTCGCCGGCGCCAGGGGGCGTGATCCAGACGACGGAGCCGGCCACGGGGAACGGCGTCTGGTCATCTGGCAGTTGCAGCATGACCAGCACCTCGTCTCCCAAGCGGTGGCTGGCCTCGGACGGCACGAAGATCGCGCCACGCTGGATGAAAGGCATGTAGGCGGCCTGCAACACGTCGTCGGTGTGCATGTTGACCGAAAGGATCGAGTGGCTTGATGGCGTCTTCATGGCACCATCTTCCCTCGTTTTGAAACGTTCGCCGCAACGTCGAGCGAATGTTGCACAGACGATGCAGACATCTGCCCCAAGGCATGCGTACTTCAGCCACCAGGCCCTCTCTCCGCGTAACGGGCCCTGTCGCGTGGCGGGCAACGCTGCCATGTTCCTTGCGCGTCGGCGACCTGGCAACCTCGGCGGGCTGGAAGCTACGAACTGCGTTCTACGCCCAGTTCCCGCTCAAGGAAACGCAGGATCGTCTCGAAGCGGTGGGTGGCCACGGAGCGTTCCTGCATCGAGTGCTTGGCGCCCGGATAGGTCATCAGGTCGAACGGCACGTTGGCGTTCTGCAAGGCTTTCATCAGGCGCGTGGAGTGCGTAAACAGGACGTTGTCGTCCGCCATGCCGTGCATCAACAGTAGCGGGGCGCGGATGTCGGCCACCTTCGCCAGGGGGGAACTCGCGTCGTAGCCGGCCTCGTTGTCCTGTGGCTTGCCGAGATAACGCTCGGTGTAGTGGGTGTCGTAGAGGCGCCAGTCCGTGACCGGGGCGACCGCGACGCCGGCGGCGAACGCGTCCGGCTCCGTGGCGAGGCACATGAGGGTCATGTAGCCGCCGTAGCTGTGGCCGAACACGGCGATGCGTGCAGGGTCCACCCAATCGAGGGTGCGCAGGTATTCGAGCCCGCGTAGCTGGTCCTCGACTTCCACCTTGCCCAGCCGCCGGTGGATCGCCTTCTCGAACGCTGCCGAGCGATTCGTGCTGCCACGATTGTCGAGCTCGAACACGCCGAATCCCGCCTGGGCGAAGAGTTGCAGCATCAGGGGCGGCATTTCCTGGCGCACGCGCTGTACGCCCGGGCCGCCATAGACGTGAACCACCGCGGGATAGCGCTGCCCTGGTTCGAACGGTGCTGGGCGGGTGAGGCGGTAGTGCAGGGATTCGCCTTCCGCGTCAGCGAACCTGCCAAGCTCGGCCGTGCAATGGTTGGGGAAGAGCAGACCGGGAGCGGGTGGCTCGTCCCGTGCCGGCATGACGACCGTAGGGTTGCGCGTGGAGTCGGCCGGACGCAGTGCGACCAGCGCAAGCGATGCTGGGGCATGCGGTGTTGCGCGGGTGACCGCCGCCCGCGCCGTGCCTGTGTGAACGACGGCCTCGTGCCATGCTGCGCCATCGGTGACGGCCTGGGCCTCACCCGCGCCGTTGCCAAGAGGCACGCGGTACAGGTGCTGCTCGGTAGGGTTGTCGCGCCAGCCCAAGACCCACGCCCAATCGCCATGCGCCCCGAGAATCCTGTTCACGCGCCCAAGTTCCGAGGCAAGGGGGACGCCGTCCAAATGCAGCGCCAGATGCCCATCCGCCTCCGCGGTGTGCAGCACGCGTCCGTCGGTCAGGCAATGCAGGTTGTCGTCGAGATCAATCCAGGTCTTGGAGTGAACTTCGGCGACTTCGTGCCAGCCTTGCTCGAAGCGACGGATCGCGAGCCGCCGCTGATCTCGTGACTGTGCCTGCACCCACAGTGCGCCGTCTTCAGCGAACTGCACCCGCGCCAGATAGTCGCCTTTCGCCAGTCCCCAATCGAGCCAACGCGCCGCACCCGAAGCCACGTCGCACAAAGCGAGCCGCACGTCGGCATTTGCAGCGCCAGCGAACGGATAGCGCTGCGGCACCACCGTGATGCCGTCGGCACTGACTTCATGCCGATGGGAAACTGCGACCTCGGCGTCGTCCACTCTCGTGAAGGCAATGGATCGTGAATCTGGCGACCACCAGTAGCCCTCGAAGCGATGCATCTCCTCCTGCGCCACGAACTCCGGCAGGCCGTTGGTAACGGTGCCTCCCCCGTCCTTGGTCAGGCGACGTTCTTCGTCACCATCGAGGTTGGCGACGAAGAGGTCTCCGTCTCGAACGTAGGCGATCCGCTTTCCATCCGGAGATAGCCGGGCGGCGCTGGTGTTGGCGGGTGTCACACGATGCGTCGTGTCGTCCGCAAGCCGATGCAGGTAGGCACCGTCGGCGTGTGGCACCAACACGGCGCCACCATGCGGATGCCAACTCCAAGACGTGACCCCGCGCGCAAACTGCCGCCGCCGCTCGCGTTCGGCTCGCTCGACATCGGAAAGGTGCGCGACATCCACCGAGCCAAGATCGATTGGCACGAGTCGCGTTCCTCCGCCGATCTCGTGCAGCCACAGCTCAAGCCGTTCCCGGTCGTCGGCGGCGGGCCGCAGGAAGCCGAGCACGGTACCGTCTGGCGAGAACTTGACCTGACTCGGCGGCCTTCCCGCCAGCGGCGTCGGGCCAAAGAGCGTGGCCGGATCGAGCCGTACGCTCGGGCTCATTCGGCGAGATTGGCGAATGCTGGCCGGGTCAGGTTCAGGGCGCCGTCTGATGTCACCACCACGTTGTCCTCGATGCGAATACCGCCGCAAGCCAAGAGCGGCTCCACCTCCTTCCAGTTGACGGCGTCGCGCTCTTCGATGGCGTCGAGCAGCATCGGAATGAAGTACAGCCCCGGCTCCACCGTGAACACTTGCCGCGGCTCGATGCTGCGGGTCAGCCGCAGGCTGGGAAAGCGTTCTGGAGGCTCGGTCACAGTGCCGTCGGGGGCACCGAACTGGCCGCCGACATCGTGGGTTTGCAACCCCAACAGGTGGCCGAGGCCGTGCGGGAAGAAGGCGTCGGTGATCTTGAGTTCGAACGCGGCCTCCGCACTGCAGCGGACCAACCCGAAGCGCACCAGAAGCTCCGCAATCTCGTGATGCATCTTGACGTGCAGGTCGACGTAGGTCATGCCGGGGCGCACCTCGGCCACCATCGCCTGCTGCTTTTCGTCGAGCGCATCAATGAGCTCGTCGAAGGTGTCGCCGGGCGATGCGCTGTAGGTGCGCGTGATGTCGGAGTGGAAGCCGTCGGCGCGGGCACCGGCGTCGATGAGAAAGCTGCGAGTACCGTCGGGCCGGGTTCGGTCGTAGTGCTGGTAATGCAGGATGCCGGCGTGTTCGCCAAGGGCAATGATGCTGGGGTAGGGCAGTTCGCTCGTCACCTGTGAACTGCCGGCAAGGAACGCAAGCTGAATCTCGAACTCGCTGCCGCCGCTCAAGAACGCGCCCTTCGCGGCGATGTGGCCGGCAACTCCCGCCGCAGTTGCGGCGCGCATCCGGTCCAGCTCGAAATCGGTCTTGTAGGCGCGGGCGTAGTGCAGCCGGGCGGTGAACTCCTTCGGATTCACGTCATCGAGCGGGAGATTGAGGTCGAGGGCATCGGCCGGTCCGGCCAGCACGGGGCGCTTGCAGCCGGCGAGTTCCTTCGAGACTGCCGACGAGAGGTCGTCGGCATTTGAGTGGCGGGCGATGTCAAGGGCATCCTCTGCCCACTCCGGCAGTGTCGGCGGCATGTGCCAATAGTCGTCGCCGCCGAGAAAGTGCAGCTTGGCGCGAGCGCCGGGCCGCACCAGCAACACGCTTCCTTCGCACTCCTGCCCCGGCAGCCAGCGCGCGAAGTGCGGATTGGGGTGGAACGGCGGCGCCTGATCGTCCTGAAAGTACATGGCCGCGTTCCCAGACGGCAGCACCGCAAAATCGGCCCCCAACGCCGCAAGCGCCGCCTCCCATTCCTCTTGCAGGTGCCCAAGGTGCTGCCGATACAAGCCGACATCGAACGGGCTGGCATTCATCGAACCGGTGCCTCCGCACAAACGCTGCTGCCGATTCTATGCGCCGCGTGCGTAGTTCCTGCAACCCAGGGCCCTTGGCCGCGCGCGACTCCGTCGCGTGTGACAACATGCGCCGCTCGTTGCTAGGGTGTGCCGCGCCGTTGGAACCGACCGCGAACCGATCGACCTCGCATGACACCCGCACCGCAAGGGAACCGAGGCTGCAGATGAAACCACTGGCAACCGCCGCCTTGCTCGTCTTTGCCGTTGCCGCCAGCGCACAGGAAACGGAAGTCGAGGCGCGCATCCTGTCTGCCTACCACGGACTCGATCAGCTACCGGAAACTCTCTTGGGCCTCGCGCTCATTTGTGGACGGCTTGTCGGCGGCCAGGACGGAATGCCCGTGGTTTTTTCGATCCAGGTAGATGCCCGCACGGTCTCTGCAGACGCGTTCGCCGTGGAAACCAGCTCCGGCACCAGGGTCACGCCTCTGTGTGCAACCCTTCGACCTGCAATGGAGTCGCTCGAACGTCGTACGGTCCTTCTCATCGGGCCCTTTGGTTCCGCCGCTTCGCCGCCGCTCGGTGTCGAGGTTGTGCGTCAACTCAGGGACGTCCACGGAAACCCGCTGGCGGGACTCCGATCCGAAGCGATCACCGCCCTCGCGTCCGGTCCCAGTCTCGTATTCGCGGAGCGGTTTGCGCCCAGCGCGCCAGGGCTCGAAGAGGAGTGCCCTGAAGAAGCGGCGCAGGCGATCCTGTTGACCTGGGAAGGCGGGGTTACGGGCCCTCAAGGCGCCGATCTTGCCGAGGCGCAGCGGGAAGCTGTGTCGGTCGTGCTTGAAAACGGCGACCGTGTGCATCCACTCTCGCTCGGTGATGACGACCCGGACAACCACGTCATCGCGTGCGTGACCGAAACGAGCCCGGCGGTTTCGGTGCGGGTAGCGGCAGGGCTCTTCCATGATCCGGGCGACGATGCCAATCCCGAGACTCGTGTAGATGTGATCTCGAAGTGGTAGCGCGCCCTTGCGGGCGCGTCGGCAGTTCGCTGGCGCCACGGCTCCTCGTGCGCCGACTCTCCGCTGACCTTGTCGTCTTACCGTGCGACCCGTAAGGTCGCGCGGCAGGACTTGAGGAGATGTCCATGTCCATCGTCGAGACACAACACGGTCGGGTCGAGGGCGTCCGCGCCAACGGGCTGCACGCCTTCCGCGCCGTGCCCTTCGCGGCACCTCCGGTCGGCGAGTTGCGCTGGCGGCCTCCCGCCGATCCGACACCGTGGGGCGGCGTGCGGCGGGCGGCGGACTTCAGCGCCCAGTCGTGGCAGCCGGTTCTGGAAGGCATGGGGCCGCTTCAGTTCGCGTTCAACGCGGACCGCGCCGAGCGTCACGAGGACTGCCTCTATCTCAACGTGTGGACGCCCGGCCTCGACAATCGCAAACGGCCGGTGCTGGTGTGGATTCATGGCGGCGGTTTCTCTGGCGGTACAGGCGGCACCCCGATCTACGACGGCACCGCCCTTGCGCGGCGCGGCGACGCGGTGGTGGTGACGATCAACTACCGGCTCGGCGCGCTCGGCTTCGTCAATCTGGGCGAAGTCACCGGCGGTCGCGTGCCGGCGACGGGCAATGAGGGCCTGCTGGACCAAGTGAAGGCACTCGAGTGGGTGCGCGACAACATCGAGGCCTTCGGCGGCGATTCCGGACGTGTGACTATCTTCGGCGAATCGGCGGGCGGCATGAGCGTCGGTGCACTGATGGCCTTTGCCCCGGCGGCCGGGCTCTTCCACCGCGCGATTCCCCAGAGCGGCGCTTGCAGTACCGCCCAGTCGGTGGCGCGGGCCGCACAAGTGGCGGAAGGACTGCTGGAACTGGCCGGCGTGTCGGCGAACGCGTCGACGGCCGAACTTCTGGCGCTGGACCCGGAGCGTCTGGTCGAGGCGGGGACCGGCGTGAGCGCAAAGCTCGGTGGTGCCATGGTGTTCCAGCCTTGCATCGATGGCGTGCAGTTGCCGCGCCCGCCCATAGATGCGGTCGCAGCGGGCTCGGCGGATGGGATTTCGACCATGGTTGGCGCTGCGCGTGACGAGTGGAGGCTCTTCACCGCCATGCCTGGGTTCCCGGCGCCGGAGGACGATGCCGCGTTGCAGCAGGCCCTTGCAGGTCGCATCGACAATCCCGGAGCCGTGATTGCGGCCTATCGCTCGGCCCGGGAGGGGCGCGGCGAGGCGGCGGATCCCGGGACGTTGTTCTCCGCCATCGAGACGGATCGCGTCTTCCGTATCCCGGCCATCCGCCTTGGAGAGACACTGGCGGCGCGCGGGCGGGAGTCATTCCAGTACCTTTTCACTTGGGAGTCGCCCTGGGAGGGCGGGCGGCTCGGGTCACCCCACGCCATCGACATCGGGTTCGTCTTCGGCACGCACGCCCTGAACCCCGGCAGCGCGGAGTTCTTCGGCAGCGGCTACGCGGCAGACTCGCTGGCGCGCCACGTGCAGGATGCCTGGCTCGCCTTTGCGGCCGACGGGGACCCGCGCACGGACGCGCTCAACGACTGGCAGCCCTACGCGCCCGAAACCCGGGCTACTGCGCTGTTCGGTGATCCGGTGTCCGTCGCCCTTGACCCCTGGGGCGAGGAACGCGCGGTCTGGGATGGCGTCAACGCCGGGATCGGCGCGCTGTAAGACGGCCGACGCCGGTCGGTGCACGGCTCGGCGTGGCTGCCGATGCACTTCTTTGCGCGCAAAACGCGCTTTGCCTAACGCCTTCATGGTATACATACGCCCGCTCGATTCACTTTGGGAAGGGAGAACCTATGGGGGCTTACGCCTACTTGGCGCCGAGCAATGTCAGCGAGGCGCTTGCGGCGCTGCAACGGGAGGCCGATGCCGGCAACCGAACGCAGATGCTCGCGGGCGGCACGGACGTTCTGGTGCAGATGCGGTCGGTGGATCGCGGTGAGCGGACCTTCGTCGACGTCAAGCACGTCGAGGAAGCCAATCATCTCGACATCGGCGACGACGAGATCTTCATCGGCGCGGCCATTGCGTCCGCCATCCTGTTCGAAAACGAGGAGCTCAAGGGAATCCTGCCGGGGCTCCTCGAAAGCTCGGACCTCATTGGCTCCACGCAGATTCAGGGGCGGGCCACCATCGGCGGAAACCTCTGCAACTCATCGCCCGCCGGCGACACCATCCCGGCGCTGATCGCGGTTGGCGCCATTTGCGTCATCGCCTCGCCCGGCGGCAATCGCGAAGTGGCGGTGGAGGATTTCGTGACCGGTGTCGGCACCAACGTGCTCTCCGCCACGGAATTCCTCATCGGTTTCCGCGTCCCGCGCCCGAAGGGCAAGTCCTCGAGCGCATACCTGCGCTTCATCCCGCGCACGGAGATGGACATCGCGGTCGCCGGAGCCGGCGTTGCCCTGACGCTGGACGATAGCGGCACCTGCACCGCGGCCAAGGTTTCCATCGGCGCAGTCGCGCCCACCGCACTGGTGGTCCCCGACGCCGCTGCGGCCCTGGTGGGTACCAAGGTGGACGACGCTGCCTTGGCCGCTGCTGCCGACGCATGCAGCGTCGCCGCATCGCCCATCACCGACAAGCGCGGCACGGTGGAATACCGCCGCAAGGTCGTTGGCGTGCTCTGCAAACGCGCCGCCGGCATTGCCCGCGACCGCGCAGCCGCGCTCTAGGCCCATCGGGCAACGGATTCAAGGAGTACCCGTGAGCAAAGTACACGTTTCCACGAGCATCAACGGCGATGCCGTGGAGTTCCTATGCGAACCGCACCAATCCCTCCTGGAGGTGCTGCGCGAAGACCTCAACATGACCGGCACCAAGGAGGGCTGCGCCACCGGTGACTGCGGCGCCTGTTCCGTGCTGGTCAACGGTCGCCTCGTCTGTTCCTGCCTCATGCTCGGCGTCGAGGCGGAGGGCGTGGAACTCACCACCATCGAGGGCATCGCCGGCGAAGGCGGCCTGCATGTCTTGCAGCAGAAGTTCCTCGAACATGCTGCGCTGCAGTGCGGCATATGCACGCCGGGCTTCATCGTCGCGGCCAAGGCGCTGCTCGACAAGAACCCCGATCCTGACGAGACCACCATTCGCTACTGGCTGGCGGGCAATCTCTGTCGCTGCACCGGCTACGACAAGATCGTACGGGCGGTTCAGGACGCGGCCCAGGAACTGGCCTACGAAGCCTGAGGGCGCCCGCTCACACGGCTCTATCCACGCAAACGCAACGCATTCAAGGAGACTCAGACAGTGGCAGAAGCGGTAGATCTCAAGGCCATTGGCACTCGCCCCATCCGTCCCGACGGCATCGACAAAGTGACCGGGCGGGCAGCGTTCGGCGCTGACCTCAACCTGCCCGGCATGCTCTACGGCAAGGTTCTGAGGAGCCCGCACGCCCACGCCCGCATCAAGAGCGTGGATCTCTCCCGCGCGCTTGAAGCCGCCGGCGTGCTGGCGGCGATTTCCGGTTCCGACCTTCCGAACGAATCCCCCTCCGACCTCGCTAAGAACGTCCTCGCCCGCGACAAGGTGCTCTACCACGGCCACGCGGTGGCAGCGGTCGCAGCCAAGACCTTGGCCCAGGCGGACGCGGCAATCGACCTGATCGACGTTGAGTACGAAGTGCTCCCGCCCGTGCTCTCCATCGACGAGGCCATCGCCGACGGTGCCACCCTCGTCAACGAGAGCCAGCACACCAACGGCGACACTTCCAAGCCCGCTAGCAACATCGCCGCGACAACGATGTTCGAGCGCGGCGACGTGGACGCCGGCTTCGCCGAGGCCGACGTGATCGTCGAGAGCGAACACCGGGTTCCCACCGCCCACCAGGGCTACATCGAACCCCACGCCTGCACGGCCACTGCCAACGAAGACGGCAAGTCCACGGTCTGGTGCTGCACCCAGGGCCACTTCGAGGTGCGCTCGCTGACGGCGCAGGTGCTCGGCGAACCGGTTGGCAACATCAAGGTCATCCCGTCCGAGATCGGCGGCGGGTTTGGCGGCAAGACGATCATCTATCTCGAGCCGCTGGCTGTGAAGATGAGCCAGATCTCCGGTCGCCCGGTGAAGATGATGATGAGCCGCGAAGAGGTCTTCCGCGCCACTGGCCCCACCTCCGCCACCTGGTGCAAGGTGAAGGTCGGCGCCAAGAACGACGGCACCATTACCGCGGCCACGGCATGGCTCGCCTACGAGGCCGGTGCGTTCCCGGGCGCTCCGGTCGGCCCCGGCTGCATGTCCGTGCTTGCGCCCTACGACCTCGCGAACTTCCGCATCGAGGGCAACGACATCCTCGTCAACAAGCCCAAGGTCTGCGCCTACCGCGCGCCCGGTGCCCCGCAGTCCATGCACGCGATGGAATGCGCCATCGACGAGTTGGCTCGCAAGCTTTCGATGGACCCCATCGACCTGCGGATGAAAAACGCCGCTGGGGAAGGCACGCAAGCGCCGTATGGGCCCACATTCCCGCCAGTTGGCCTGAAGGAATGCCTCGAAGCGGCGCGCAAGCACCCGAACTGGACGAGCCCCGTGCCGGAAGGCGCAGGTCGCGGCCTTGCCGTCGGCTTCTGGTTCAACATCGGCATGCAGTCGAGCGCCGAAGTGCGCATCGCCGAAGACGGCATGGTGACGGTGATGGAAGGCAGTCCCGACATCGGCGGCAGCCGTGCCGGCATGGCGCTGATGGCGGCGGAGACCCTCGGCGTGCCTTACGAGCAGATCAAGGCGCACGTGGGCGATACCGAGTCCACCGGCTTCTGCAACGTCACCGGCGGCAGCCGCACGACCTTTGCCACCGGCATGGCCGTGATCCAGGCCTGCGAGGACATCATCGCCCAGTGCAAGCAGCGCGCCGCGCTCACCTGGGACCTTGATGAAGACCAAGTGGACTGGGTGGACGGCGAAGCGGTGCCGAAGCCCGGCGTAAACGCCGACGTAAAGCCCTTGAGCCTGGGCGACATCGCCCGCGGCGCTGGCCGCACTGGCGGCCCGCTGCTCGGCCGAGCCAGCCTCAACGCCCAAGGTGCCGGCGCATCGTTCTCGGTGAACCTGATGGACGCCAAGGTGGACAAGGAAACCGGCAAGGTGGACGTGCTCAGCTTCACGGCGATCCAGGACGCAGGACGGGCCATCCATCCGGCCTACGTCGAAGGCCAGATGCAGGGCGGCGCCGTCCAGGGCATCGGCTGGGCACTCAACGAGGAGTACATCTACGACGCCGAAGGCGTCATGGAAAACGCCGGCTTCCTCGACTACCGCGTGCCGGTAGCCTCCGACCTGCCGATGATCGACACCGAGATCATCGAAGTGCCGAACCCCTCGCACCCCTACGGCGTGCGCGGCGTCGGCGAAACTCCGATCGTGGCACCCCTGGCAGCCGCGTCGAACGCAGTCCGAGACCAACTCGGGTTCCGCATCGACGACCTGCCGCTGTCGCCGCCGAGGGTATTGGAGGCGATTGACGCGCAAGGGTAGGCGCATGTGCATTCGGCCGGGGCCAATAGGCCCCGGCGTTGCCATGCCGACCCGTCGAGTATCTGCAATCTCGTAGAGTCGCTCCTGGCAAGAGTTGGCACTTGCCCCTGATCAACTGAAGATGAGCGAACAAGAGCGGACCGCCGAAGCAGGAACGGACGACGAAGGAGGGCCGGCAAACGCCGACCTCGTCGCGGTGGGCGAGCGCCTCAAGCCGCTGATCGACAGCGTGCAGAAGAGTGGGGGATTGCTCGGCCCCTACGATGTTGCCGACCACCTTCAGGCGCGGATCGATGAGTTTGACCTCGGCGATGCCATCGACCACTTCCGCGAGCACGGCTACGCTGCCCTTGAAAACGTGGCGCCGCCCGAAGAGATGGACGAACTGCGCGAAGCGATCCACGGATTGGCCAAGCCGAAGGGTGCGCTGGGCGGTCGCGGCGCGGCGTTTCTGCTCGGTCGGCATCCGGCCATCGACCGCATTGCCACGAACCCAAAGATCCTCGCGTTTGCCGAGGTGAGCGTCGGCAACGGCCTGCGTGCCAGTCAGTTTGCCGCTTCGATCATGGGCAAGACCGACAAGCTCGTTGCCGGCGGTATCCACGCGGACCAGAACTGGTTGCCGGCGCCATTTCCTGAGCACAATTGCGTGATCACGTTCTGCATTCCCTGCGACGGCATGATGGACGAGGAAGGCGCGACCCGTGTCGTTCCCGGCTCGCACCTTGCACGCCGGCACCCGACTCCCGAGGAGAGCCGTTCGGAAACCGTCCCCATCGAGGTCGCCAAAGGCGGGGTCGCGGTGTGGGACGGCTCGGTGTGGCACGGCACCGGGCGACGCACTGTTGACGGGGTGCGCACTGTGCTCCACGCGACCTATCAGCGCCTCTACACCCAGCCCATCGACGACTACACATACCTGCTGAAGGACGAGGAGTACATGGCATCGGCCCCGGAAGCGATGCGCGGGCTGTTGGGTGAACGCCTGTTCTTCGGCACGGCGCACGACAACAGTATGGTCGACATGGCCAAGTTCACCGAGGCGACAATCCGCTCCAAGCTGTAGGTGAGTCGCCGAGCGCAGCGTCTTGAGTGTGTGAGGGTGCCCGTTGTGGCGCAGTCCTCGGCGGCTCCGATGCTATATTGCATTCGTGCGGCAGGACTTAGGGCTTTGCATGGAACACCGAGCTGCGGATGTGGCCGACAGGACCACTCGCCTGATTGCGGCAACCGAGCGGTCGCGAAGGAGGGTCCGCCCCTTGCCCCGTGGCTCCAAGGGCGAAGAGCTTGAGGAGGCACTTCTGCTGGCGGCCCAGTTCAAAGCGCCGCGGCGAGGCGCCTTGGAGTACCCCGTGCTAAAGCGCCTGATTGGGGCCCGTGTGGACGGGCGGACCGGTTGACCTTAGGTACGCTCTGCCGTGGACATCGTTGCGAAGGTAGTCGCGCTCCATCAGGCGCTGGCGGCTGCCGGTTTGCCTCACGCCATCGGTGGAGCGCTGGCGTTGGCGTGGTGCGTCCGGGACCCACGGGGGACGGTTGACGTCGATGTGAACGTCTTCATCTCCGAGTCCAGCGCGTCGTTGTTGCGGAACGCACTACCGGCACCCATCGAGCTTTCCCCCGCCGACGTTGCTCGGCTTGAGGAAGATGGACAGGCACGGCTGTTCTGGGGCCAGACGCCCGTGGACATCTTCCTGAACTCCGTCCCCATGCATGAGGCGGCTTCCAAACGGGTGCGGATTGAATCCTTCGGTGGTGCCGAGTTGCCGTTCCTGAGCTGCTTGGACACCGCCATCTTCAAGGCGCTGTTCAACCGTAGCAAGGACTGGGTTGACCTCGAGGAGATGCACGCGGCCACCACTCTGGAGGTGGCAGAAGTCCGTAGCGTGCTGGTGCAGGCACTCGGGGAAGAGGACGAGCGAGTGGCGACTTTGGACCGTCTCGCGGCAACCGGCCGCGCCTTCGCTACATAACGGCATCAAGCGAGTGTCGGCTTGACGCGACGAAGGATCAGTCGCCAGCGGCGGTCAGCTTGATGACCATTGCGCCGCCGTCGATGTGAATCTCGAACTCGTCGTCGGCTGGGCGCTTGTAGGCAAGGGTCTTGAAGGCGCCTTCGCCGACGACCTCGAAGGAGACTTCGTTCTCGCCGATGCTGGTTGAGCGCATTTTCGTCGCCGGGCCGCGGGATTCGTAGCCTGGGTTCCATTGCTCGAGGTGCAGCACGAGGCCGTCTTCGGATTCCTCAACGACGATCAACTCCACCATTGCCGTGGTTCCCCCAGCGGTCATGCGCACCAGGGATTGGATCGAACCGTCGCGCGGGACGGTCCAGTTCTCCTCCAGCGTGCCTTCGCCGACCGGCCCGGACCAGGTGCCGGTCATCCACGCCAGTTTCTCAATGGAGGACTCTGCGGCGACGCCATGGCGACCGTGCATAGGGCGAAGGCGAGGGCGACCTTGTGCATGGAGTTCTCTCCGTGTGAACTGCTGGGTGGAACGGTGGCGAGCCTATCACGCGCCGCGTTCGATACCATTGCACCAACGAACAGCGGAGAGGTCCATGGCCAAGGTTGTCTTTCCCGACCACCTGATGACGAACACCGAGGGCACACGCGAGGTGGAGGTGGAGTGCAAGAACTTCCGGGCGCTGGTGCGTGCCTTGAACGAGAAGTGGCCCGGCATCGACGAGGTGCTGCAAAAGACCGCCGTGGCCATCGACGGGCAGATCTACCAGGACGCCTGGCTCGAACCGATCGGCCCGAACGCCGAGGTGTTCTTCATGCACCGCATCGAAGGCGGTTGATGCATGAACAAGGCAGCCCTTCGGAGGGAAGGCATCCTCCCTTCCCTGCGCACCCCTGGCGCGCTGACCGCGACTTGCAATAGGAAAGCGCCTATCGGCGCGCCCCCTTCGGGCGCGTCAGCAGAATGCCTTCCCTCCAAAGGTCCGCCCATCACATGTCCGACAGGCGCGATGGCCTCAGCCGAACAGCGTCTGCGCGAGCCACGGCATTCCGAAGGCAAGGACGACGCTCACCACCAGTCCCGCGAACGCCTTGCCGGCATCGGAAAGCACCTTGCGCGTGGTGGCGCGGGCGTCGGTGTCTGCAAGGAAGGTGGATAGCGCAAACTCGCGCCCGGCAAGAATGCCGAGGAACACCCACGTCGTGCTCATGGGCATGTCGCTCGCTTCCTTGAACACCAAGAGCACCATGCCGTAGATGAAGTCGATGATGGTGGCGGCGCGGATGTCGGTGGTGTCGGTCTTGGAGGTGACGATCTTCTGAATCTCGCCGCCGAACTGGTAGAAGATGTAGCCCTGCATTGCCACCAGCGCGAGGATGCCGAACAGCAGCCAACTGCCGGGCACCTCGCGAGGCACATAGACAAAGATGTTGGCTAGGTCCTGAATCAGCCATTGGCTCCACAGAAACCCCGTGGACGCCCATTGCAGCACCACCCAATAGCTCGGCATCTCGGCCTCGCGGGTGCGATGGAAGTATTCGCTCAGGCGCTTGAAGACGAGCACGAACAGGATGATCGCCGTCGCGAAGGCGACGACATAGCCGAGCGCCGACTTGATCAGCATGCTGCCGAGGTTGCCCGGCGCGCCGCCGGTCACGGCGAACAGCGTGAGCACCAGAAAGGTGGTGCTCACCGGCACGCCGAGGCGGGTGAGAACCAAGAGCGCGAGTGGCGGGATGACGTGAATCCACGAGACCCCGCCCGGGGGCAGCGGGAAGGCATCTAGCCGGTCATAGGCGGCGTCGCCGTCGTTCACGAACCAGCCATAGAGCAGCACCACGAGCAGGATGCTGCTGCCGAACATCCACAGCACCCACCAGGGGCGATGGGAGTTGGAGGAGAGAAAGGTGCCGAGCGTCTGGATCGAGTCGTTGGCGACCACCGAATACGCCGCCAGCAGAAAGCCGGCCACCATGAATATCTCGACCGGCACTCGCGCTTCTCCTTGTTCCCATTTTCTGGCGGCGCCCGACGAGCACGCCCGAACGCAAGTGTATCGGCGCGATGGCGCGGATGGATATAGATTGACAAACCCGGCTGAGGGCTGCGGCCGTCCACATTAGGCCGCACCCCAGGGCGCGCGAGCTTCTATCATCTCGCGGTGCGATGAGAGGAGTAGATCGTGGGCAAGCTCGTGAACTTGGGGTCCCTTTGCATTGACCATGTGTATTCGGTGCCGGACATCACCGGCCCCGGCGAAACCGTGGCAAGTCTCGGCCACGAGGTCTTTCCGGGAGGCAAGGGACTGAACCAATCCGTGGCGGCGGCGCGGGCCGGGGCCGAGGTGGTACACGTGGGCTGCGTTGGCGAAGACGGGGCCTGGCTCAAGGAGGTGCTTGCCGAGGCCGGCGTGGCTGCGTCTGGGGTGCGCGTTGCAACCGGTGCCTCGGGCCATGCGGTGATTCAGGTGAACGCGGCGGGGGAGAACGCCATTGTCATTGCCGGCGGCACCAATAGGGAGCTTGCCGAAGCCGACGTGACCACCGCGCTCGATGCACTCGCGCCGGACGACTGGCTGCTGTTGCAGAACGAAATCAACGATCTCGAGGGAGTGCTGGCGGCCGCCTCGCGGCGCGGCGCGCGGGTGGCCTTCAACGTTGCCCCTGTGGATGGCCGCGAGGCCCGCTACAACCTGTCGGGCACCGCCTTGCTCATCGTCAACGAAATCGAGGCCGCGGCACTTGCCGGGGAGGATGATCCACCGGCGGCCTTGAGTTCCCTTTGCCAGCGGTATCCAAACATGGATATCGTCCTGACGCTTGGGCGCGAAGGCCTGCTTTGCGCGAGCCCAGACGGAACCACAAGCATGCCCGCCTACCCGGTCCAGGCCGTGGACGAAACCGCCGCCGGGGACGCCTTCATCGGCTACCTGATGGCCGCCCTGCTGGCCGGAGACGAGATGGCCCTCGCCCTCCGCAAAGCTTCCGCCGCCGGCGCACTGGCAGTGACAAGGGCCGGCGCGGCAAGCTCGATCCCAACACCTGCTGAAGTGGAAGCGCTGCTTGCCTCAGGGGGTTGATCGGGCCTGCGCCTTTTGCATGGAACGAAACTTTGGAACACGTTGGAAACCAATGTAGTGCCTCGAAGTCGAGTCGACACCAACGTGCCGGCGGATGGCGCAATCCCACACGCAGCTCGGAGCGAGGCCCCGTCACGCTTCTCCCGCCGAAGGCGAAGCAACCAAGGGCCCGAAGTCGCAATCAGCCCTCTCCCCGCGAGACGGGCCTATCGGTGGCGGGGAAGGCACCATGTTCCCGGGGCGGGCTAAGGAGCTCGACGTTTGCCTTGGCCTAGCGGCGGCGCCCCAGCAAGGGTTGGTTCTCTGGCCCTCAAGGGGGAAAGGCGAGCCCCGTCGCCGCGGCCAGTTCGTCGATGGCCTGCGTTTCCGTGACGACCTTGATCGTTGTCATGCCCATGGCCCGGGCCGGCTTCAGGTTGATACCGAGGTCGTCCAGGAACACGGTTTCCGACGGCTTCACGTCCAGCCGCTCGCAGGCGATCTGGTAGATGCGCGGGTTTGGCTTGCGCACGCCTTCCACGCTCGATTCGACGACGATCTCGAACATCGCCATCACTTCCTGCGCCCGGCGTGCCTTGTCGTCGTCTTGCGCCATGGCCGGCCCATCGCCGGCCTTCTTCATGTTGTTGGTGATGCAACCCACGCGGTAGTGGCGGCGGCACTCCGCCAGCACCGCCGCCATCCGCGGGCGGAAGTCGCCAGAGAGAAGCTCGAGCACGTCCTTGCCGCGCACGCTGTGACCGCGGGCTTCGGCCTCGAGACGGAAGGCGTCGTCGAACTCGTCCACGTCGATCCCAGAGGACTCGAACCGGGCCCAGGCGTTGGTGTCGGGATCGGTGGAGTTGATGCTCCGAATGAAGTCCTTCGGCAGGCCGTGCGCCGCCTCGAAGCGGGCAAACGCCTCGAACGGACTCGTGGTGAATACGCCGCCGAAATCCCAGAGGATGGCGCGGATCATGGCTTCTCCCTTTACCTACTGTGCGGCTCCGCTCTCGCTCGTGGAGATGGCCGGCAAGACGAAATGGAACACGCTGCCTTCGCCCACTTCGCTTGCGACCCTAAGCTCCGAATTGTGCCTGCGCAGGACGTGCTTGACGATGGCGAGGCCGAGCCCAGTGCCGCCTCGGGCGCGGCTGTCGGCAAGGTCCACCCGAAAGAAGCGTTCGGTGAGGCGGGAGATGTGCTCGGCAGCGATGCCTTGTCCAGCGTCCTCGACCTCGAAGCGCGCCCACTCGTCGCTCGTGCGCCAGCGCACGTGGATGGGGCCGCCGTCCGGGCTGTAGCGGATGGCGTTGGCAACGAGGTTGAAGCAGGCGCTGTGCAGTTCGGTCGGCACCCCGGCGACGCAGAGGTCAGAGTCGACGTCGATGTGGAACTCATGCTCGGGGCCGGCAAGCTGCCGCGCCTCGGCAACGATGGAGTCCACCATCGCCGCCACGTTGACGACTTCCACGTCGTCTGGCCCCGGCATGGGCGATGATTCCAGCCGCGTCAGCGTCAGCAGATCATCCACCAGCGCCTTCATTCGTTCTGCCGGTGCATGCAGGCGATTCAGCAGACGGCGCATGGTGTCGAGGTCGATGTCATCGTCCTCGAGGGCTTCGAGGTAGCCGACGATCACGGTGAGGGGCGTGCGCAGCTCGTGCGAAACGTTGGCAATGAAGTCCTGGCGCATCGTCAGAAGGCGGTTAAGGGTGGTCACGTCGCGCACCAAGACGATGGATTGACCCCCGTCGGCGCGGATGTGGCGCAGTTCCAGCCGCGTCGACTCGTCCATGGGCGAGGCGATCTCGACGATGCCATCCTCGACCTCGCCGGCCATCAGCGAATCCACTGCCGGGTCCCGAGCCACTTCTACGAGCGTCCGGTGGTCGCCCCGCACCATGCCGAGGAGGCGTCTCGCGGCGTCGTTTTCCGTGGCGACGGCACCGGAATCGCCGAGCACCATCCAACCATCGGGAACCGCGTCGAAGGTGCGCTGCAGGAGAGCCAGTTCGCGCCCGAGCCGCCGACTGGCGAACACGCCGTCCAGGCGCTCCACGAGTCCGCGTACGCCTGCCCGTTGCGAATGTCGCGGCGTGTTCGCCATCAGGGGGCTTCCGAGACGCCGCTCGAAGAGGGCGCCCCGCCACCATGCGGCGAAAACCGATAGCCTACCCCGCGCACCGTCTCCACCATGCGATCCATGCCGTACGGCGCCAGCGCTCGCCTGAGACGCAGCACGTACACATCGACGGTGCGCTCCTCCACATAGACGTTGCGGCCCCACACGCGGTCGAGAAGCTGCGTTCGATTGAAGACGCGGGAGGGGTTGCGCATCATGAGTTCGAGCAGGCGGAACTCGGTAGGGCCGATGTGGAGGGTGTCTTGCCCTGCCGAGAGCCGGTGTCCCTTGGTGTCTAGCGTAAGCCCGTTGAACGTGATCGTGCCGTCTTCGCTGTCGCCGCTGCGCCGCCGCAGGGCGCGGATGCGGGCGATCAGTTCGCGTGGCGAAAACGGCTTGGTGACGTAGTCGTCGATGCCGGCGTCGAAGCTCTTGAGCTTGTCCGCCTCCTCGCCACGGGCCGTGAGCATCAGTAGCGGCAGGTCGCTGGTTAGGGGGTCCCGCCGCAGCTTGCGTGCCAGTTCCACACCGCTCATGCCGGGCAACATCCAGTCGATGATGACGAGCCCAGGCAGGGGCCCTTCGAGCAATGCCAACGCCTGCTCGGCCGTCTCCGAGGGGATGACCGTGAAGCCGGCCCGTTCGAGCGAGAAGGCAAGCATCTCGCGAATGTCATTTTCATCCTCAACGACGAGGATGGCGTTCGAGTCCATCGATGATGCCCAAGCGTGACTGATGGGGGCGGACCATTGGCGGGGGGAATGTTACAGGGGGATTGCACCGGATGGGGCGGTTGCAGGGCGTCGGTCGGGGCAAACACCCGTCGTAGGGGCGACCCTTGTGGTCGCCCGTGTTCGCCAATCCGGAGTCGTGCGGCACACCAAGACGGGCGGGGACAAGCCTCGCCTCGGCGGCTGTAGTAGGCTTCGCCGCCTTGCGCTTTCCAAACGACCAGGGAGGAGACATGGGGCAAAGGCAATTGCGGGCGGTGGACGGGTTCACCTTTGGCGTGTACGAGGCGCTGCCCGAGGGCGAAGTCAAAGGTGCCGTCGTGGTGATTCAGGAGATCTTCGGCGTCAACTCGCACATCCGCGAAGTGGCGGACGGCTATGCCGCCGCCGGCTACGCGGCGCTGGCGCCGCAGATCTTCGACCGCGTCGAGCGCGACGTGGAACTCGGCTACGAGGGCGACGACATGACTCGCGGCATGGGGCTGGCGTTTGAAGGCCTCGCCCGCGAAGACGCGATGAAGGATTTGCAGGCCACCATCGAGGAAGCTGGCAAGTACGGCAAGGTGGGGGTGGTCGGCTACTGCTTCGGTGGCCTCATGACGTGGCTCTCCGCGTGCGATCTTTCCGGCATCGCCTGCGCGTCCGCCTACTACGGCGGCGGCATCGCCGGGGAACTGGAGCGCACCGCCAAGTGCCCGGTCATCATGCACTTCGGCGAACTCGACGCGCACATCCCGATGGCGGATGTGGACCAGGTGAAGGCGGCGCACCCGGACATCCCGGTGCATGTCTATGGCGCCGACCATGGCTTCAACTGCGACCACCGCGCGAGCTACCACGAGGCGTCGGCGAATCTCGCCCGCGAGCGCACGCTGGCACTGTTCGGCGAGCACATCGGCTGAGGGTGCTTCGAGGGCAGGCGAGGCATGCGTCGGCGCCGCCGACAGTGCGACGAATGCGGCGAATGCAAGTGTTGACAATGCCGAAGTGTTTGCTAATCCTTCGCCGCACTGGCTCAGGGGGTAGGGAAAGGACTTTCGGTTTGGTCGGTGGGCGCGTGCAGCGTTGCCCGGCCCGTCCGCTAGTGGATCGATCTCGACGCTGAACAGACGGACGACAGGGGCGGAGCGTTGCGCGCTTCTTCAAGGGGGAACGCCTTGCGCAAACCCCTGAGTCAGGCATCGCCTCCCATGTCGTGTTGGCAATTCCATAATCCCGCAGGGAAGGGTTGAATGAAGATGTTTTCCACCAAGGGGCTCAAGGTGCCGCTCATCGCCGGCATCGCGACGCTCGCCTTCGCGCCCGGCGTCGTCGCCGCCACGCTGGTCGAGGTGTTCGCGGCGGCCGAGCGCATCAACGAGCAGGCCAAGGCCTCCCAGACCCGCATCGACGCGCTCACGGAGGAGACCCGCGAGCTCTACGACGACTACAAGCAGGTGCTGAAGGAGATCGAGGGTCTGCGCGTGTACAACGCCCAGCTGGATCGCCAGATCGCCAACCAGGAACGAGAGATGGCGGAGATCGGTGAGTCGGTCGACCAAGTCACCGTCATCGAGCGCCAGATCACGCCGCTGATGCTGCGCATGATCGACGGGCTGGAACAGTTCATCGCCTTGGACGCGCCGTTCCTGGTCGAAGAGCGGGAGCAGCGCGTGGACCGGCTGCGCGACATCATGGAACGCGCCGACGTGGCGGTGTCCGAGAAGTTCAGCCAAGTGCTCAATGCCTACCAGATCGAGAACGAGTATGGCCGCACCATCGGGTCGTACAGCGGCAAGATCGAGATCGATGGTGCCGAGCGCATCGTTGACGTCTTGCAGATCGGTCGGGTGGCACTCCTCTTCCAAACCAGCGACGGCGACGAGACCGGCATGTGGAACCAGAGTGCCGAGCGCTGGGAATTCCTGGACGACAGCTATCAATCGCCGGTTCGCGACGGCATTCGCATGGCACGTAGGCAAGCGACCTTGAATCTCCTGCCCGTTCCGATTCTGGTGGAGGACTGACATGAAGCGAGCAATCTCGATGGCAAGGCACATAGTGTCCTTCCGCGGTGCAACCCTCCTCGCGGCCCTCCTGCTGCCCCTGTCAGCGGGCGCCCAGGAAGCCGGCACGGCAAGCGACCTCACCGTCGTCGAAGCCGACTCCCTGGATGAACTCCTGAAGAACGTCGAGGAACGGCGCGTTGTGGAGAGCCGCGAGCACAACGAGCGCGAGGCGCGCTTCCGCGCCGCCCGGGAAGACCAGCAGCAGATGCTGCAGGACGCCCAGGCCGAGCGCCGCCGCGAAGAGCAGCGCAGCGAACGGCTCGAAACCCAGTTCGAAGAGAACGAAATTCGCATCGGCAACCTGCAGGAGCAGCTCGACAAGCGCCTCGGCAGCCTGCGTGAACTCTTCGGCGTGCTGCAACAGGTCGCCGGCGACACCAGAGGCCTTTTCGGAGCCTCCCTCATCAGCGCTGAAATCCCCAATCGCGGCGAGTGGCTTGGAGAGCTGGCAGCGAAGATGGGCAAGTCCACCCAGCTTGCTTCCATCGATGAGATGGAAGAACTCTGGGAGCACCTGCAGCGGGAAATGACCGAGTCCGGTCGCATCTCGCGCTTCACGAGTACCGTCAACATGCTCGACGGCGAGCAGGTGCAGACAGACCTCATCCGGGTCGGCTCCTTCGCCATCGTCAGCGAAGACGGCTACATCAACTACGACACCGACATCGGCGCGCTCGTGGAGCTCGGGCGCCAGCCCGAAGCGCAGTTCGCCAACACGGCAACGGACCTCTTCGATGCCGACAGCGGCGACCTCGTGGCCTTCGCCATCGACCCGACCCGCGGCTCCCTCATCTCGCTCCTGATCCAGAAGGCGACGCTGGCGGAAATGGTCGGCACGCCGTTCGGCGGCTTCACCACCGGCGCCTGCTACCTGCCGTTCTGCGATGGCCAGGGCGACTATCCGGGCTCGGTCATCATCATGGTCGGCATCATCGGTGTCCTGCTCGCCATCGAGCGCCTCATCACGCTGACGCTGGTTGGCCGCAAGGTGTCGGCGCAGTATCGCCAGCCGGAGAGCCCCACGGACGACAACCCGCTTGGCCGAGTGCTAAAGGTCTATGACGACAACCGCGACGTGGACGTGGAAACCCTCGACCTCAAGCTCGGCGAGGCGATTCTGTCGGAGACGCCGGCGCTCACCCGGAACATCACCATCATTCAGGTGATCTCGGTGGTGGCGCCGCTGATGGGTCTGCTCGGTACGGTGATCGGGATGATCGAGACCTTCCAGTCGATCACCCTGTTCGGCACCGGCGATCCGAAGACGATGGCGAGCGGTATCTCCACGGCGCTCATGACCACGGTGCTTGGCCTCTGCGTCGCCATCCCCACGGTGTTGTTGCACGCCATCGTGAACCAGCGCAGTCGCGGCATCATCCACGTGCTCGAGGAGCAATCCCAGGGCATCGTGGCCAAGCACGCCGAGGAATCCGGTCAGCCGCTCGGCTGATCGGCGAGGCAACGGCGGCCCTCCGGGGCCGCCAGCCAAGGAGAAGGAAACCCGCTAGATGATCAACGACGCCTACATTGCGCTGTCGGGGTTCTTCGCCCAGGGCGGCAACGTGCTCTATCTCATTGCCGCCACGACCTTCCTCATGTGGACGCTGCTGTTCGAGCGGCTCTGGTACTTCCGCAGCGAACACAAGCACGTGGTGCGCGAGGCGACGGAGATTTGGGAGTCGCGCGACGAGCGCAAGTCCTGGTCTGCCCACCGCGTGCGCGACATGCTCGTCTCGCAGGCCAGCGAACGCATCAACGGCAGCTTCCCGATCATCCAGACTTGTGTCGCGCTTTGTCCGCTCCTGGGCCTGCTCGGCACGGTCACCGGCATGATCGCGGTGTTCGATGCCATGGCGACCCAAGGGGGCAACGCCCGGTCGATGGCGGCAGGGGTTTCCCAGGCCACCATCCCGACCATGTCCGGCATGATCGCTTCGCTGTCGGGTCTGTTTGGCACCACCTTCGTGCGGCGCAAGATCCTGTTCGAGACCGAGCTGATCCAAGACCACTTGACGATGGACCACTGATCGCCTGGCGGCGACAAGGGAGACCGACCACATGGCGAGATCCGAGGGCCGCTTCACCGGCCGGGACGAAGAGAGCGACATCAACCTGACGCCCATGTTGGACGTCGTGTTCATCATGCTCATCTTCTTCATCGTCACAGCCACCTTCATCAAGCAGGCTGGCATCGACGTGCGCCGCCCAGAGGCGGAGACGGACCAGAAGAAACCTACCGTTAGCGTGCTCATCGCCATCTCGCCGGGCGGCGAAATCTGGATCGACAAGAAGAGAGTCGAGCCGGAGGCTGTGCGCGCCCACATCGAACGACTGCACGCTGAGAACCCGCGAGGTGGTATCGTCGTGCAGGCGGATCGCGAATCGACGTTCGAGAAGCTCAAGGCCGTGCTCGACGCCGCGCGAGCGGCGGGAGTGACGGAAGTTGCCGTGTCCACCGAGGAGCAGTAAAAGCCGAGGTGGATGGAGCCCTCAGCTGGGGGTGCGCGAGGGGCTTCCCCTCGCTAGATGGAGCCCTCAGCTTGGGGGTGCGCGAGGGGCTTCCCCTCGCTAGATGGAGCCCTCAGCTTGGGGGTGCGCGAGGGGCTTCCCCTCGCTAGAGGAGGGACGAAATGCTAGTGAGATACGCCTTTGGGGTGGTGCTGGGCGCCGTGGCCACGTTCCTGCTGTTCATGTTGATGCAGGCCGTGATCGCGAACCCGGAAGCCGCAACGGACACCGGCGTCAAGGGTCGGATCGTGGACTTCGTGCGCGTGCAGGAAGATCAGGAAGTGCAGGTGAAGAAGCGCAAGCCGCCGCCGCCGCCACCGGTGGACGAACCGCCACCGAGCATGCCGAAGCCAACCCTCGACTCCAACGTTAGCGTCGGCATGGAGATTGGTCTCGTGAACGTGGAGATCGACGTCGACGTGAGCGGCACTGGCTACAGCTCGGACGGCGAATACCTGCCCATCGTCAAGGTGGCGCCCATCTATCCGAGGCGGGCGCAGTCGCGCGGCATCGAAGGCTACGTGCTGCTCGAGTTCACGGTGACCACAACGGGCAGCGTGCGCGATCCCTCGGTGATCGAGGCCAAGCCGCCGGGCGTGTTCGACCGTTCGGCCATAAACGCGGCGCTCAAGTTCAAGTACAAGCCCAAGGTGGTGGACGGCGAGCCCATCGAGGTCGCCGGTGTGCGCAACCTCATCACCTTCCAGCTAGAAGACTGACGCACTTAAGCCAACGAGTCTCCCCTTCAGGGGGTGCGGAGGAACGGGTCATGGAACGCATTTGTGGACGCATTCTCGCCGTGGGACTCGCGGCGATGCTGGTTCTTGCGGTGGCGCCGGAGAGCCATCAGGGCATTTTGCCCGGGGCGGCCTATGCCGCCGATCTGCCTCGCCTCGATGGCTTCCCGCCGACCCCTGTCCTAACAGAGGATATGGAACGGCGACGGGTGCCCAACATGTCGGAAACCACCTACCGCAAGTTCGGCCAGGCGCAGGAGCTGATCGATCCTTGCCCGGACGATCCTGATAACTGCGAGATTCCCCGCGACCCGGATGGTGCAATCACCATCCTGCTCGAAATGCTCGAGCGCCAGCGTCGATACAACGGCAACGAACTCGGTCAGGTTCACCAGATGCTGGCGGTGATCTACTACAACGACAAGGACGACACCCCCAAGACGCTGCATCACTACGAGCAACTCCTCGCCCAGGTTCCAGAGATCACAGAGGCGCTCGAGCAAGGTACGCTCAAGACGCTCTCCCAGCTTCACCTTCAGGAGGAGAACTTCGACACGGCGCTCGAATACATGAAGCGCTGGTTCGCCATCTCCTACAACCCCGGTCCCTCCGAGTACATCCTGGTCGGACAGATTCACTTCCAGCGCAAGGACTTCCCGGCCGCCGCCCAGGCGCTCGAGGCCGCCATTGCCTTGGCGCAGAGCCGGGAACTGACGGTGCGCGAAAACTGGTGGGCAATGCTCAACTTCGCGCATTTCGAGATGGAGAACTACGACAAGGTGATCGAGATCCTCGAGATTCTTGTGCGCGACTTCCCCAAGCGGCAGTACTGGATTCAGCTCGCTGGCGTCTATGGTCAGGAAGGCTATGAACGCGAGCAGCTCATGTCGTTCGAGGCTGCGCATGTGGCTGGATTCCTCGACAAGGAGTCCGACGTGATGACCTTCGGTGGCTTGCTGATGCAGAACGAGGTGCCGTGGCGGGGCGCCAAATACATGCAGGTCGGCCTCGACTCGGAGCTCGTGGAGCGCACCCCGCGCAACCTGCAGCAGATCGGCCAGGCGTATCAGTTGGCGCAGGAAGTGGACTCGGCCATCGGCATCTTCGAAGAAGCTGGCAGCAAGTCGGACGATGGCGAGATCTACGACCGCCTCTCCTCGCTTTACCTCGAGAAGGACGAGTTCTCCAAGTGCCGCACGGCGGCGGAGCGGGCGATGGACAAGGGCGGCATCAAGAAGCTCTACAACGTCGAGATCGTGCTCGGCATGTGTCAGTTCAACCTAGACGAACTGCGCGAAGCCCGCGCCACCTTCGTCAAGGCCCGGCGCACCGCCCGCGACGCCGAAGAGAGCAGCGCCGAGCGGATCACCCAACAATGGATCCGATACATCGACAACGAGAGCAAACGCCGCGCCGAGCTTGAAGCGGCCGGGATTTAGCCGCGGCTTCCTTGGCGGAGGGCGCATCTCGCCCTCCAACGTCCTGCGACCCTAGGTCCTTGGGTAGAGCATGTTCACCGGCATAGTGCAGGCGGTTCGCCGCGTCGTGGAGGTATCGCGAACGAGGGGCGTCACCACCCTGTCCATCGCTCTCGACGACACCGCCGAGGGTTTGCAAACCGGCGCTTCCGTTGCCATCAACGGCTGTTGCCTAACCGCCACGGCGGTGCAAGGTGGCACCGCGGCCTTTGACCTCATCCAAGAAACCACCGAGCTCACCAACCTAGGCGAGCTCACACCAGGCAGCCACGTGAACGTGGAGCGCTCGTTCCGCGTGGGCGATGAGGTCGGAGGGCACATTCTCTCCGGTCACATCGCCGCGTCGGTGCCGATCGTGGCGGTGGAAACAGGTGAGGGCAGGCGCTTGTTGACGGCGCAGGTGCCGCAGGAATGGCTGCGCTATCTCATGCCGAAGGGCTTCGTCGCGCTGAACGGAGCAAGCCTCACCATTGCCGAACTGGACCGCGCCGCGGGGACGCTCTCGGTGAGCCTGATTCCGGAAACGCTGGCCCGCACCACGTTCGACACGACTGACCTCGGCGATCGCGTCAATCTCGAAGTGGATGCGCAAACCCAGGCCGTCGTCGAGACGGTGCGGGCAATTCTGGCCGACGAATCCCTGCTGGCGGATGTCCGTGCCTGAGTCGTTCGGCCAGCGCCTGCGCCGATCATGGGCCCGCAGCGACTCTGCCCTGTGCGTCGGCCTTGATCCCGTGCGTGAGCGTTTGCCAAGCCACGTTGCACAAGCGCCCGACGCGCTGTTCCACTTCTGCCGCGAGATCGTCGAAGCCACGGCCGACCTCGCCTGCGCCTTCAAACCCAACATCGCCTTCTTCAATGCGGAAGGCGCCGAGGGAGACCTCAAACGCCTGATCGATCACATTCACACGGCGCATCCCGGCATTCCGGTGATCATCGACGCCAAGCGGGGCGACGTGGGCTCCACCGCGAGAATGTACGCCCGGGAACTCTTCGAGCGCTACAACACCGATGCCGCCACGGTGAACCCGTGGCAGGGTTGGGACAGCATCGCCCCCTTTGCCGAACACGAGGGGCGCGGCGCGGTAGTGCTCTGCCACACATCCAACCCCACCAGTGCTTGGTTGCAGGAAGAGCCGAGCGGCGATCCCGCCTATCTCAAGGTGGCGCGAGAGATGCAAAGCCGGGATGCAGACAACCTCGCATTGGTCGTGGGTGCCACCTTCCCCGAGGAACTCGCCGAGGTGCGGCGCGCCGCGCCGACGCTGCCGTTTCTGGTGCCTGGCGTGGGCGCTCAAGGAGGTGGCGCCGACGAGCTTAGGAAGATATTCGCGAGCGGCGTCGATGAAAACGACCAAGGCATCGTGGTCAACGCGTCGCGCAGCATCATCTATGCCGGCACGGGCAAGGCGTACGCCACCGCTTCCCGCCACGCGGCCATGAGCCTTCGCGACCAAATCCGTCGTGCTCGCGACAGGCAGCAAACCTGACTGAAGAAACACCCAAGGAACCCAACATGGCAGAGATTCCCGCGTTCGTGTGGAACGATCCGCTCTTGCTCGACGAGCAGCTCTCGGGCGACGAACGCCTGATCCAGGAGACCACCCGACAATACGCCCAGGACAAGCTCATGCCGCGGGTGATCGAGGCCAATCGGCACGAACGCTTCGATCGCGAAATCATGAACGAGATGGGCGAGTTGGGGCTGCTCGGCGCGACCTTGCCGGCGAAGTACGGCTGCGCCGACGTGAACTATGTTTCCTACGGTCTCATGGCGCGGGAAGTGGAGCGGGTGGATTCCGGCTATCGCTCGGCGATGAGCGTGCAATCCTCGCTCGTGATGCATCCGATCCACGCCTACGGCAGCGAAGAGCAGCGCCTGCGCTACCTGCCAAAGCTGGCATCTGGCGAGTGGGTAGGCTGCTTCGGCCTCACCGAACCCGACCACGGTTCCGACCCTGGCAGCATGGTCACCAAGGCCGAGAAGTCCGGCGATGGCTACCTGCTGAACGGCGCAAAGATGTGGATCACCAACGCACCCATCGCCGACGTGGCCGTGGTGTGGGCCAAGCTCGATGGCCGCATCCGCGGCTTTGTGGTGGAACGCGACATGCCGGGGCTCTCGACCCCCAAGATCGAGGGCAAGATGAGCCTGCGCGCCTCGTCCACGGGCCAGATTGTGCTCGAGGACGTGCTGGTGCCGGAAGGCAACCTGCTGCCGAACGCATCGGGCCTCAGCGGCCCCTTCGGCTGCCTGAACCGCGCCCGCTATGGCATCGCCTGGGGCTCCATGGGTGCCGCCGAGTTCTGCTGGGCCGCCGCCCGCGAATACACCCTGGAGCGCGCCCAGTTCGGCCGTCCACTCGCCGCCAATCAGCTCATCCAGAAGAAGCTGGTGGACATGCAGACTGAAATCACCTTGGGCCTAACCGCCTGCCTGCGCATGGGTCGCCTGTTCGACGAAGGCCGCCTCGCCATCGAGAACATCTCGCTGCTCAAGCGCAACAACTGCGGCAAGGCCCTCGACATCGCCCGCATGGCCCGCGACATGCACGGCGGCAACGGCATCAGCGACGAGTACCACGTCATCCGCCACGCGATGAACCTCGAAACCGTCAACACGTACGAAGGCACGCACGACATTCATGCCCTGATCCTGGGCCGAGCCCAAACAGGCATCCAAGCCTTCACCGGCTAGGGGAACGGGCCTTGCCAGCGAAGGCAAGGCGTGTTTTCCCCAGAAATGCAGGCGAGGTCAGGCGACGCCGAAGACCGGAGCGGCGTTGTCCCAATAGATCTTGCGGATGCTCTCTTCCGGCAGCGGCTGCTTCTCGAGGTCTGACATTCCGGCCGGCCAGGTGCCGTCGGGGTGCGGGTAGTCGGTGTTGAACGTGACGTAGGAGTCGCCCACCAGTTCGCACACCGCCGGGAGTGTCATCTCGTCGCCGCGGCAGGCGACGAGGAAGTTCGACTTGAAGTATTCCGTCGGCCGCCGCTTGAGTTCGGGGTGCTCGGCGTTGCCGGAGAAATCCCAGTGCTGTTCCATGCGCTGCAGCCAGTAGGGTAGCCAGCCGGCATCGGCCTCCACATGCACCACGGAGAGCCTTGGATGGCGTTCGATGACGCCGTACCAGATGAGGCTCATCATCGCCACCATCGCCTCGAAGGGGTGGGCGATGATGTGACCGGAGGTGTGGGTGTCCATACGCTCGCCGTAAGAGGGCAGGTACGGCGAGCCGGAATCGTGGATGCAGAGCGGCCGGCCCAGCTCCTCAATCCCGCTCCATAGCGGGTCGTAGTCCGAATGGTAGAGATTGCGTCCGCAGACCGGGTTTGGGCGCACATAGAAGCCGGCTGCGCCCTTCTTGGCCATGCGCTCGGCCTCTTCGAGTGCGAGATCCGGTGCCTGCACCGGCAGCATGGCCGCCATGCGCAGTCGTTCCGGCGCGGCGCTGCAATACTCGATGCTCCAGTCGTTGTAGGCGCGGCACACTGCCGCGAGCAGCTCGGTATCGTGAAACTCCTTGCCGAGCACCTGCCCGCCAACGGTGGGGTAGAGCACTTGCGCGTCGATGCCGTGCGCGTCCATGTCGCGCAGCCGCGCCTCAGGGCTGAACCCTTCCGCCCGCGACTGCTCGTGTTTTTCCATGCCTCGCGCAGCGGCTTCGTGGAATTCCTCCGAGTGCATCGGATAGCTGCCGTCCTGCTTGGTGATGGGCTCGCCCTCCACCATCATCCCGGGCCGACCGTTGCCCATGTCGCCGATGCGGGGCGCCCGGTCCGCGAACGCGGCGTCGATGTAGTCCGCCCAGATGCGCGGCGGCTCCATCTGGTGCGAATCGGTGTCAATCACTCGATACCCGTTGCGCATCGCTCCCCCTCGTGGCTGCGGCTAGGCTGCCGTTCGACTATAACGCGCTTAGCGCGCCCTGAGGGCGCGCGACTACGGAATGCGGCGGAAGCGGATGGTGGCGAGATAGCTGCCGTCGATGGTGCCGTCGTCGAACTCGACTGTGCCGCCGACGGTCTCGGTCAGGAGCTGGATGGGTTGTGGCGGGTTGGTGGCGGTGCCGCTCAAGCTGAACTCGGTGCCGGTTTCGGTGCCGGCGTCCCAGGCCGGCAGGCCCATGTCGCCCGTATCCTCGATCCAGCGGCCTTCGCCACCCAGGAGGGGGAACTCAGAGAGCCCCACGAACCAATCTGGGCTCGGGGCGATCATGCTGCCGAAGGTGAAGTTTGGCAGGTCGCGGGAGACCGTCAGCTCGAACACGCTGGTGCCCGTGGCGCCGGTGCCGCTGCTCGTGATGCTCTCGCCGGCGTCGCCGGCTGCGGTCTTGGTGGCAATCTCGGCCAGGAACGTCGCGGTTTGGCCGAGTTCGGCCAAGTTCTCGAGGCCTCGGCTCGCAAGCTCTCCCGGTACCCAGAGATCGGCATCGGCATTGACGGCGGCTCCCGCCAGCGTCGTGAAGTGCGCGCCGCCCGGCACCTCGCCGTGGTCGGCTGCGTTCCACCGCGCCGTGAAGGTGACGGAGTAACGCGCGGTGGCTTCCATTCCCCGCATGTTGGGTGCCCGGTCGAGGCAGGAGAAGCTCGCAAACGTCTCGTTGCCGATGACGTTGAGGTTCATCAGCTTCAGCCCCGGATGGTGGGAGACATACAGGCTCGCCTGACCGTTCCATCGGCTGCCGACGATTTGCGCCAGCCGGGCGGCGCTCAGCCAGGCACCGGCCTTGGACCGCAGGGAAGCTAGCAGGCGGCGATTGCCGGTGCCGATGACGTCGCCGTCCGCATCCCGCAAGGTGCCGCGAATGTCGGTCATGCGTTCGTCCGTCGTGTTGATGAAGCGAATGTAGGTGCTGTCCAGTTGGTCAATGCCCTCGACGCTGTGGACTGCCCCCTCTGCGACGCAGTTGAGGTTCGTGGTCAAGCCGTTTGGCGCGCTCCGGAGCCGCACCATCGCCACGAACGACGCGTTCTCCACGTCGGCGTGAATTTCGAGCATGGCGGGATGTGTCCACGGCTCGGTCGCGAAGCGCATCTCGAGCGCCGCGGACGTGAGCGCCAATCGGGCGCCGGGCGCCAGCGGCGCATCGCTGAGGGAAGCCCCGGCGGTGCCTAGCGCTTCGCCACGATGGTTGAAGAGGTCTCCCGTGAAGCGCAGTTCCTCGCTGGAGGTGTTGATGATCTGCAGTTCGGTGACGTTGCCGAGCGGCGCGGTTGCCGTCGTCAGCATCAGATACGCGCGTACCGGTTCCGCCGACGCGGAACAGGCGGCAATGAACGCCAAACACGAAGCCAGCCGAGCTCGCATGGCCCTTCCAAAAAGCAAACGCGCCCGATGTTATGCCTAGCCCGCATTTCTCACCAGCCCTCGTAGCGCGTACATCGTCGTCCACAAAACGAGGTCTCTAGGCAGTCGGAATGGTCCGGCGCCTGTCGCACTTCGCCGCCGGGCGCGGCAAAGTCCGACAGGCTGTTAGCATGAGGGCACACAGCCACGGGGGATGGGATGAAGTTCGGATTGCGCTACTGCAACACGGGCCGCTATGTCGATGGCGCTGCGGCGGTGGAACTCGTGCAGGCGGCGGAGGAGGCGGGGTTCGAGTCTGCCTGGACCGTCGAGCACACGGTGGTGCCGGAGGGTTACGAGTCCGCCTATCCATATTCGGAAGACGGCAAGATGGCGGGCGGGGCGCACGATTTTCCGCTGCCCGATCCGCTTGTGTGGATGGCCTACGTGGGCGGGCAGACAAGCCGCATCAAGCTCGGCACCGGCATCCTGATCCTGCCGCAACACAACCCGGTCATCACCGCCAAGCAGGTGGCGACGCTCGATCGTATGACCGGCGGCCGCGTACTGCTCGGCATTGGCGTCGGCTGGCTCCGGGAAGAGTTTGAAGTCATCGGCGCGCAATTCGACGAACGGGCTGCCCGCACCGACGAATACGTGGCGGCGATGCGCGCCCTTTGGGGCCAGGAACGTCCTTCCTTCGCGGGAGAGTTCGTGCAGTTCGACGGCGCCTACTGCCGACCGCAACCGGCGGGTGGGCAGGTGCCGATCATTGTCGGCGGCCATTCGAAGGCGGCGGCGCGTCGTGCCGGACGGCTTGGCGACGGCTTCTTCCCCGCCCGCGGCGCATCGGCGGAGTTGATTGCGCTGGCGCGGGAGACCGCCGAGGCGGCTGGGCGGGATCCGTCCAAGCTCGAAGTCACGGTGAGCTGCCCAGAGGACTTGGACGAACTCAAGGCGCTCAGCAATCTCGGCGTCGATCGGGTGTTGGTGCCGGTGACGCCCACCTTCGGGATGCCAGCGGCGGCACGCGACCCGGAGGCCGTGCTCGGCTGGCGCGGCAGGATCGAGGATCACGCAGATGTCTGATGGATATCCTTCCCAAGCCGAACTCGACGAGGGCCTTCGGCGCCAGCTTGACGTGCTAGGCGAGCGCGAGGTGGCCGGCTGGAAGGTGGGCCTCACCTCCGGCGGCGCCCGCGACAGCATGGGGCCGGGGTTTCGCCCGTTCGGCTTCATCCTGCCGGAACGAGTGTTTCCGAGCGGCGAGAAAATCGAACGCGCCGGCATCACCACTCCGGGAGTCGAGAACGAGTTCTGTTTCACGATGGCTAGGCAGCTCGGTGCCGACGCCACGCGCGACGATGCGATCGAAGCCGTGGAGTCCGTTTGCGCCGGGTTTGAGCTCAACGAGCGGCGCTTGGCGGCCGGCGCGACGACGGCGGACCGCCTCGCAGACGATCTCTCGCAATGGGGCATCGTCGTGGGCGAGCCTCGCGTGTTCGACTGGCGCCGCTTCGCCTTCGCGGACGTGTCCGTGCGTCTCTCCCTCGACGGCAGCGAACTCGAAAACGTCGCCGCAGCAGGCCACATCGACGACCACTTCGATTCCCTCGCTGCCCTCGCGCGTCAGCTAGCCCGATTCGGCCGAGCGCTCGAACCCGGCAATCGCGTCATCACCGGCTCTTTCGGCAAGCACGCCGTTACGGAAGCCTGTCGCCTCGACGGCGACTTCGATGCCGGCAAGGCCAAGGGCATCGGCCAAGTGTCTGTGGAGTTTGTGTAGGTCGAGCCTCACCTCCAACGGCCCAAGCTCACAATCCAAGGAGTTCGCCATGAAGGTAGTTGTCATTCCCGGCCTCACGCTGCGCGAGGTGAGCGACGAAGACGTGGCGCGGATTCGCGAGGCCGGGGGCGACGCCGATGTGGTGGTCACGAACCCCGAGGGTGCCGAGAGCGAAATCGCCGATGCAGACGTGGTGTTTGGCTTCGTTTCCCGCCGCATGTATCTCGGTGCCCAGAACCTGCGCTGGGTCCACGCCATCTCTTCGGGGGTCGATGCCTTCCTATACGACGAGTTTCGGGACGGCAACGTGGTGCTCACGAGTGAGAAGGGCCTCGTTGGCGACCATTTGGCGGACACCGGCTTCGGCTTGCTGCTCATGCTCACGCGGCAGTTGGCCGCGGCGCTGCGCTACGGCCCGGACTCCTGGAACCACCGCCCCGAGATGCGCTATCAGGAGGTGGAGCTCACCGGCAGCACGATGGGCATCTTCGGCTTCGGCGGCACGGGCCGTGCCATGGCCCGTCGGGCGGCCGCCTTCGGCATGGACGTGATCGCCATGGACCGCGATCCCGTGGATCCCTCGCCAGAGGTGGCTGAGGTGCAAGGCGAGGGCTACTTCGATGAGCTTCTGGCAAGCTCGGATGTGGTGGCCATCTGCACGCCGCTAACCCCGGAAACCCGAGGCAAGTTCGACGCCGCCGCCTTCGCCCGAATGAAGGAAACCGCGTTTCTCGTCAATGTGACGCGCGGCGAAGTCATGGTGGAAGAGGACCTCGTGGCCGCCTTGGAGTCCGGCCAGATTCGCGGAGCCGGCCTCGATGTGGTGCCGCGTGAGCCGCTGCCAGCCGACAGTCGGCTCTGGACGCTCCCCAACGTGGTGATGACGCCGCACACCGCTGGCGCGAGTCAGTTCCGCGCCGGCCGCAACATGGAACGATTCCTGCGCAACCTCGAACGCCTGCGGCGCGGGGAAGAGCTAGAGGGCGTCATCGACAAGCAGCTCGGCTACTGACACCCCCTTTGCAGGGCACGCTACCGTACCGGCAGTTCGATGCGAAACGCCGTCCCCGACTCCTGAGGAACATGGGTGACGGTGCCGCCGGCGGCACCTATGAGCGAGCGGACGATGGGCAGGCCAAGGCCGGTGCCGCCTTGGTCTCGGCGCGTGGTGAAGAATGGCTCAAACATCTTGCGGGCGTTCGCCGGAGAGACGCCCAGGCCGTCGTCGGTGATTTCGACTCGCGCCAGCGCAGGCGCCACATGCACCGCAATGCGGAGCCGCCTTGCACCATGCTGAGCGGCGTTTTCGGCCAGGTTCTGCAGCACCGAGGCGAGCGACTCCGCTTCCAAAGGCAACGCCGCATCGATCGCACCTTCCCGAGAGAGGTCAAGGCCGGCGAGTTGGTCATTGTCTCCGAGCACCTCCGCCACGGAGCAGCGCGGCACATGCGCTGGCTGCCGCGGCATGTCCGCCTGCGCTAGCTCCAGCAGCCGACCGGTAAGCCGCGCCAGTCGCTCCACGTCGCTCGCGAGATTGGCAAGAAAGCGGCTGCGTTCCTCGGGTGCCATCTCGTCGATGTGGTCGGAGAGCACCTCAATGGCACCCGACATGGCCGCGATGGGTGTCTTGAACTCGTGGCTCACGCTGCGCGCGAGGTCGCGGATGTAGATGTTGCGCCGTTGCAGGCTCTCGGCCATGGCCTCCAGGCTCTCGGCAAGCTGGGCGATCTCCACCGTGCGATATGGACCCGCATCGAGCTCCGTCGCCTCGCCGCGGGCAATGCGGCCGGCCCCGGCGGCCAGCCGCTGCACCGGCAATACCACCAGCCGTGACGTGACGATGGCCGTCGCCACCACCACCACGAGCAGCAACAGCGCCGCCTGCAAGAGCAGGTCTCGCTTGTGCTGCAGCGCCTGCAAGATGGTCGCTGGCGTACGCCAAAGCAGCACGGCGCCAATCACCCGATCGTCGAACAGGATCGGGCTCGCGACATACACAAGCAACCCCGCGCTGCGAATGATCGTCGCAACCGCCGAGGCGTCGCGTTGCCGCAAGCGGCTGGCCCACCGCCCCCCAAGCGCGGCCTTGATTTCCTCCACGGCGGCCAGGGAGGTGCCCACGTCGTCACCGGTGCTGGCGACCACTACCCCTTGCGCATCCACCAAGCGTATTTCCGCCAAGGTTAGGCTGCGCGCTTCAGCGAGTACCGGTTCGATGGCCTTGCCGAGGCTGGAGGCGGCTAGGGTCGGTGCCGGCCCGGGTGTTCCGCCGGGATATGGTTCATGCACCGGCGAGTAGGCCAAGTCCAGTTCCGCAAAGCGCGGCTCGCCACTTGCAAGCTCCCCGTGCCGTGCCAACCTTGACTCCACAACCGTCTCGCCGTAGCGAGCACGGAACGTGGCGGCGATTAGCCCTGCCTGGGCGATTAGTTCGGATTCCGTCTGCCGCACCAGTGCGCTCTCGTAGAGGCGAAGCACCTGAATGCCGGCAAGCGGCAGCACCAGCACGAACAGGCTGACGACGAGGATGACCGTCCGCAGGCGGACGCGAATCATGGATATGCGAGCCGAAAGCCCACGCCGTGGACGGTCTGGATGAGGTCCGCTCCCACTTCCCGCAACTTCGCGCGCAGCCGGCGCACGTGGCTGTCAATGGTGCGGTCACTGACCACGCGATGGCCGGGATAGGCGCCGCTTGCGAGTTCGTCGCGGTCCAGCACCCTGCCTTGGTGGCGGGCGAGGGTAGCGAGCAGGCCGAACTCGGTACGCGTGAGCGAAAGTGGTGCGCCGTTGATGGTGGCGGTGCGTTCCGCCAGGTTCATCTGCAACGGCCCGAACTGCAGGTTTTCGGCGGCGGGGAAGGCGAGCGCGTCCTGGCGCCGGAACTGTGCCTTCACCCGCGCCGCTAGCTCGCGCGGAGAGAAGGGCTTGGTGATGTAGTCGTCGCCCCCCACTTCCAGCCCGACGATGCGGTCGACCTCCGCGTCCTTGGACGAGAGGAAGAGGATCGGGACGTTGCTATCCGCACGCAGTGTGCGGCAAACGTCCAAACCGTCGGCCTCCGGCATGAGGATGTCGAGGATCACGAGATCCGGTGCGTTGCGCTCGAACGCGGTCACCGCCGAGCGGCCGTCGCCAGCCTCTACGGTATCGAATCCCTCGCGCCGGAGGGCAAAGCACACGACATCACGGATGTGGGCGTCGTCGTCCACGACAAGAACTTTGCGCATGGCGGGCAGTGTACACGCGCCAGCGTGCGGGGCGTCGCCAGCGCTTGCAGGACGCGTGCAAGTTGTGAGCAAATGGCGGGGTTCGCGGCTTGCAGCAAGTACGTGCAGTGACGGGGTGACAGGCGGGAGGTGCCGACGTCGTTGTGGGGACAAAAATATAAATTTTAAACAACCAGTTGAGAAGGAAAATTAAAGTGAATTCTACCGTTCAGGAGGGCGTTGCCAAAGGCGCGTCTCGGGTCCAGCGACACCACCGCGAGGAGTTCGAGGGGAGCGGCTTCACCGTTCTCGAATCGGTGATCGACGTCGAAGACTTGGCCATGCTGCGCGCCGAGTGCGCCACGTTCGTCGCCCGCATGGATCGTCACCTCGACAAGCTCGGAACCGACGTGCTCGGCATCACCCATCGCGGCAAGCGTTACTTCATCAGCCGCCGCTACCGCGACAGCGAACGTCTGCCCGGCTTCATCTTCGGCGACCTGATGCGCGAGATCACCACCGCCTTCCTCGGCCCGGACGTGTTCCTCTTCAACGAACAATGGGTGGTGAAGGGCGCAGCTAGCGCCGACGGCACCGATCCCGGCATGAAGTTCGCCTGGCACCAAGACTCCGGCTACGTGAACTTCCGCGATCCCGGCAACGTCCACCGGCCTTACCTCACCTGCTGGTGTGCCCTCGACGACGTGAACGCCGACAACGGCACCATCTCGGTGCTTCCGCACGAACGTGCTGGCTCACGCAGCCACGTCTTCCCGCACCGCCACGAAGAGGGCACGAACGACCTGATCGGCTACGAAGGCAACGACCCGGGCGTGCTCATCGAAGCCCCGGCCGGCAGCGTCGCCGTCTTCTCCAGTACCAGCCTGCACCGAAGCTCCCCCAACACCACCCCAAGCCAACGCCGCGTGTACCTGACCCAATACAGCGCCGAACCCATCCACGCCACCGATGGCACCAGATGGGGGGATGCGGTTCCCTTCGTGTCTGACGGAGAGCTCGTGTACGACGACGCAGGCGATCGCCGGGCTGACTAGTGTCAGGGAATGGGCGGTCCTTCTCCTCGAGCGGGCCTCCAACAGCTTCCTCGGCTTCGCTTGCGCTCACCATTCAGGCTAGGAGCCCGCGCGGCGCAGCCTCCTAACCGCACCGCTATGCTCGGGGTCTGGCCTCAGCCCAGCCCGCTGTGGCTTGTGTCGCAGAAATGACGCTATGGCGCTATTTCTCGGCACGAAAAACTCCTAGTTCACCCGCGCGTGCTTACGTTCCGCTTCGGCCACGACCGCGCGCATGCCGTCCCATTCGTGCCACATGTTGCACATGGCGTACTTCGACCGTTGCCAAGGATCGTTGCCTCTCTCGAATGTCAGCCACTCGCCGCGCTGGCCGCGGTCGGGGTGGTCGGAGATGCCGTTGACCAGCACATTTGGCTGCCGCTTCTTGTTGCGCAGGCGGAAGATGATGCTCTGGCGCGGCTCGGTGCCCTCGTTGCGCGTGCCCGAGTGGGGAATCTGGTAGATGGTGATGCAGGCATCGCCGGGTTCCATCAGGATCTGGGTTGGTCGCGGCCAGCGGCGGCCATCCGGGGTTGATTCAGAGTCCTCGTCGAGAAACTGCTCGCGCACGGCCTCGGGCAAATAGACCAAGCCGCAGCGGTTCGGCACCGTATGGTCAAGGCGTGGCCAGCCCGGGCCTTCGACGCCAAGATGGTTGTTCACGTCGCGTTGCCATCGGAAGAATCCCTCAACTGCGTGGTGCGCGCCTTTGAGGAGGGCGGTCTGGCCACGCCCTGGAGCCGTCTGGTCGTTCAGGCAGACGAACACGAAAGCCGTAAAGCTGCCGAGGCCCAGCGTCATGTCTGGATCCTCGAACATCGGCACCATGTTGTGGCCGATGACGTCGGGGCTTCGCCCCAAGTTGCCCTTGGGGCCCGAGCCAATGTAGCGGCGATAGATCTCGTCAGGTGTGCCTTCCTGCACTTGCTGCGGGATTCGGATGGTCATGCTGCCGTCGACGTGGGGTTCCGCGGCGTAGTAGGGCATGTCGCGTTCGCGGTAGCCGAGGTTGTTGAAATGATCCCCGGGCTCGCTCACGGGGCGGACCCCCACCTGGCAGGCGATGGGCGCATCGAAATGCCCCATGGCCTCGTGCAGGATCGGCGTCACGCTCGATCTGTTGACGAGGTCGGTCATTTCCGGCGCCTTGGAGAGCAATCCCTCGCCCCGGTCGATGCGGCGCTTTGCCGCTGCCACCAGATGCTCCGGCACGGCATTGCGCACGATCACGTAACCGTCCCGGTACAGCGCGCGTTTCTGTTCCAGCGTCAGCGCTTTCTGCATAGCTGTCCCCGGTGGCCCGTCTCGCTCGGCAAGCGGCCTAGCCTATCACCGGGTCGGACTCCGCCGTCTCGGCAAGGCGTCCGCCACTCAGGCAAAGTAGCTTTCGAAGTCGTGCCAGTAGTCTGCGTAGGTCTTCGCTACGCAGTCGGGGTCCTCGATCTCGCAGGAGCCGATGCGGCTTGCCAAGACCGACATGGCCATCGCCATACGGTGGTCTTCGTAGGTCGCGAAGCGCGTGGGGCGAAAGTCCCTTGCGGGATGGACGGTCATGGCGTCTTCGAACTCTTCCACGGTAACGCCGGCACGCCTGAGTTCGTTGCAGCCGGCGGCGATGCGGTCGCATTCCTTGATGCGGAGGGTTGCGAGGCCGGTGATGCGGGTGGGGGTGGGCAGGAATGGCGCGATGGCCATGAGCGTTGGGGCCGCGTCCGGCATGTTGCTCATGTCGATGTCCCCTAGGGGGCGGAGCGCCTTGGTGCCCTGAACGCAAACCTGATCGGATTCGCGACGAATCGTTGCGCCGAGGCGTTCGCAAAGGCCGATGAAGGCGTAGTCGCCCTGCACGGTGGACTCGCCGAGGTTAGTTAGCGTTACAGTGCCTCCATGCAGTGTTGCAAGTGCGGCGTGATAGGTGGCCGCGCTCGCATCGCCCTCGATGCTGGCATCGCCCCCGGTGTAGTGCGCCGGCGGCACCACCAGCGTGCGATCGTCTGGAGCGAGCACCTCGACACCCCGCCGCGCCATCTCCACCGTCGTCAGAGCCACATAGGAGGCGCTCGCGCGTTCGTCCTCTAGGTGGATCGTCAGTCCTTGCGGAAACGCTGGCGCAGACAGCAGCAGGGCAGACAGGAACTGGCTGCTGACGGACGTGCGGAGCTGCGTCTCGGCGCCCAGGCTCGGAGGCCCTCGCACCGTCACCGGGGCAAAGCCGCCGGCGCCTCCCGACACCTGGCAGCCGAGGTGCCGAAGCGCATCGAGCAAGTCTCCGTTCGGTCGCCGCGAAAGCTGCGGATGCCCGCCGATTTGCGTCGAACCCGTGTTGAGCGCTGCCCGTGCGATCAGGAACCGCAGCGACACTCCGCTCATGCCGAGGTGCAGCGACGCGTCCCGGGGCGTTCGTGGCGGCGGCGAGATCAACACCCCGTCGCCGTCGCGTTCGACGGTTCCGCCGAGCCGCCCGAGGGCATCGAGCATCGCGTCCACATCGTCGCAGCGGGGGATGCCGCCGAGCCGCGTCGGCACCGGCGCGAGCGACGCGATCAAGAGCTGGCGCAAGGCGATCGACTTGCTGCCAGGCAACGCAAGCCGAACGTCGAAGCCGGCGCTGAGGTGCGGAATCGCCCGCACTTCCGTTGCGGGCACCTTGGCGAGATCGGTTGGCATATTGGGGGTAAGCGAGTGCTTTGCGCGCCGGGAAACCCGCTAGAATACGCCGCTTTCGCGTCGAACCTAAAGCCAAGCGACCACGAAAGGGGGAACCGATGGCCGAAGCAGCCGTGGCGGATCTGCAAAGTGACCTGAACAATCTGGTGATGAGCGACGAGGTGGAGCCGCTTTATCTTGCGGTCAAGAACTTCATCGACACCGAAATCGAGCCGCAGACGCCGGCCTATCAAGAGGCCGCTGGCGAGCACGGCGACCGCTGGAGCCTGTCTCCGCGTCAGGAAGACATCCTGGGCGGGCTGAAGGACAAGGCCAAGTCCAACGGCTTGTGGAACTTCTTCCTACCGGATGCCGACACCGGCGAGGGCCTCAAGAACCTCGATTACGCCTTCATCGCCGCTGAGCTCGGCAAGAACCCGATTGCGTCCGAGTGTCTCAACTGCAGCGCCCCCGACACCGGCAACATGGAGGTGCTCGAACGCTACGGCACCCCGGAACAGAAGGAGAAGTGGCTGAAGCCCCTCCTGAACGGCGAAATCCGCTCGGCCTACGCGATGACGGAGCCCAACCTTGCCTCGTCGGATGCAAAGCAAATCGCCACCCAAGCCCGTCTCGACGGCGACGAATGGGTGCTCAACGGCGAGAAGTTCTACATTTCCGGCGCCGGCGACCCCCGCTGCAAGATCATGATCACCATGGTGCAGACGGATCCCACCGCCCCGCGCCACCGCCAACAGAGCCAGATTCTCGTGCCGCGGGACAACCCCGGCGTCAACATCATCGAGCCGATGACGGTGTTCGGCCACGACGACGCCCCCCATGGCCACATGCACATCAAGTTCGAGAACTGCCGGGTGCCCAAGGAGAACATGATCCTCGGCGAAGGCCGCGGCTTCGAGATTTCCCAAGGCCGTCTGGGGCCGGGCCGCATCCACCACTGCATGCGGTCGGTGGGGCAGGCGGAACGCGCGCTTGACCTCATGGTGCGGCGCGGCATGTCACGGGAAGCCTTCGGTCGCCCGATCGCCCAACTCGGCAAAAACCTCGAAGTCATCTCCCGCGCCCGCATCGAGATCGAGGCCATGCGCCTTATGGTGTTGAAGGCCGCCAAGGCGATGGATGTGCTCGGCAATCAGGAAGCGCGGGTTTGGGTTCACATGGTGAAGGCGATGGTGCCCGAGCGGGTGTGCCAGATCATCGACCAGGCCATCCAGATTCACGGCGCGACCGGCGTGTCGCAGTGGACGCCGCTAGCGGGCATGTACACCGGGCAGCGCACCTTGCGCATCGCCGACGGGCCAGACGAAGTGCATCACCTCGTGGTAGGCCGCGCGGAGCTGCGCAAGTACGACCCCGACGTGGGGCGCAATTGAGCGCAGCGTTCGCGCAAGGCTCACAAGGGCTGCTGGCGGCTCTCCCCTGGGTTGCCGCCGGTGGTGCCATCGGCGCGGTGGCGCGATTCGTGCTGGTGGCCTTGCTGCCGGGTTCGGCGGCACACGCGTTCTCCTGGGGGACCCTCACGGTGAACGTTGCTGGCTGTCTCGCCATCGGGGCGCTCGTCGCATCTTTGGCGGGCAACCCTTGGTTTGACTCCTTCGGGCGCGCCTTCCTCGTGGTCGGAGTGCTCGGCGCATTTACCACCTTTTCCGCGTTTTCGATGGACGTGCTCAACCTTGCGGCGCATGGCCGCCTGGCATTGGCGGCGCTCTATGCAGGCGCGACCGTGGTGCTGTGCATCGCCGCCGCGGCCTTGGGGCATCGCCTTGCAGGAATCTGGTCGTGATCGATCTTCGCCTCCTCAGACGCGACATCGATGCGATTGCCGAACGGCTCGCGGTACGCGGCTTTGCTCTTGACGTTGCGCGATTTCGCGAGATCGAGGAACGCCGCCGTCGGTTCCAGACCGAAACCGAACGCCTCCAGCACGAACGCAACACCGCCTCGAGGCGGATCGGCAAGGCGAAAGCCGCTGGCGAGGACATCGCGCCCTTGGTGGCGGCGGTGGGAGAGCTCGGCGGCGAACTGGACGCCGTCAAGGTGCAGGCCGAGGCGGCGCAGACGGAACTGGCTGAGTTCGCATTGGCCGTGCCCAATGTTCCCGACGGCGATGTTCCCGCCGGTGAGGACGAGAGCGCCAACGCCGAACTCGGTCGCTGGGGTGAGCGGCCGGCGTTCAACTTCGACCCGCTCGACCACGTCGCCCTTGGCGGCGCTCAAATCGACACGGCTGCGGCAGCGAGGATGTCCGGCGCGCGGTTTTCGGTGCTGCGCGGGCCGGTCGCCAGCCTGCACCGCGCCCTCACGCAGTTCATGCTCGACATGCACACCGGGGAGCATGGCTACGAAGAGGTTTATGTGCCCTACATCGTCGGCCGCGACGCGATGACCGGCACGGGGCAGTTGCCCAAGTTCGAGGACGACCTCTTTGCGGTGGGGCAGGACGGCATGTACCTGATCCCCACGGCGGAGGTTCCGGTCACGAACCTCGTTCGCGAGAGCATCCTGGGCGAAGACGAACTGCCGCTCAAGTTCGTTGCCCACACCCCCTGCTTCCGCAGCGAGGCGGGATCGTACGGCAAGGACACCATCGGCCTCATTCGCCAGCACCAGTTCGAGAAAGTGGAACTCGTCCAGATCGTTGCGCCCGAGCAGTCCGAGCAGGCGTTGGAGGAACTCACGGCGCACGCGGAGGCGGTGTTGAGGCGGCTGGAACTGCCATACCGCACCGTGCTTCTCTGCGGCGGCGATCTTGGCTTCTCTGCCGCTCGCACGGTGGACCTCGAAGTGTGGCTGCCGGGCCAAAACCGCTACCGCGAGATTTCCTCGTGCAGCAACTTCCGCGACTTCCAGGCCCGCCGCATGATGGCGCGCTATCGAGACAGCGAGCGGGGAAGAGTGGAATACGTCCACACCATCAATGGTTCGGGCCTCGCGGTAGGGCGAACATTGATCGCGGTGCTTGAGAACGGCCAAGACGGCGACGGCGTGGTGCATGTGCCCGACGCCCTGCGCGACTATCTCGGCGGCACCACCCAACTCGACCTGCGCGGACGCGCCGACGGCCAAGCCGCCTAGGAGTTGGCGCGCCCCTATGGGCGCGTCGGCAGTTCGCTGCCGCTCAATGTCTGGCCGCAGCCACCACCTACCTATAGCTTGCGCCGTAGAATGACGCCATCGCGCCATTTCTACGGCGCAAGCTCATGGGAGCGACCAAACGGACACACTGCCGCTGGCCTTGGACCTCACGGACCGGTCCTGCCTCGTGGTTGGCGCCGGCCCCGTCGCTTTGCGCAAGATCGAGCTTCTCGTCGCTGCCGGTGCCCGGGTTTCGGTCGTCGCGCCGACGATGCATCCCGACACGGCGGCGTTCTGCGCCGAACGCGATGTGCGGGTGGAACGCCGCCGCGTGCAGGACTCCGATTGCGAAGGCCACCTCCTCGTCGTTGCGGCAACGGGTATCGCCGAGGTCAACGAGTCTGTCAGCCGCGCCTGCCAGGCACGCAACACGCTTGTCAACTGTGTCGACTCCCGGGGCCTTTCCAGCGCGCTGTTTCCCGCCCTCGTGGATCGTGGATCGGTAACCGTCGCCGTCAGCACCGGCGGTGCATCGCCAACCCTGGCGCGCAGGCTGCGCGAGCGCATTGAAGCCACGCTGCCGGCGGGCGTCGGCACGCTCGCGGATTACCTCTCGGGAAAGCGCTCGCGAATCCGTGCCGCCCTCGGTTCGGTGGCGGAACGACAGCGGTTCTGGGATCGCGTTCTCGATGGCCGGTTGCCCGACCTGCTCGCTCGCGGCGACGCCGCTGCCGCGGACGCACTGTTGAGCGAAGAGCTTGCCCGCACCGGGCCACCCGTTGGCATGGTTGCGCTGGTCGGCGCGGGGCCGGGCGATGCTGACCTCTTGACCCTCAAGGCCCTGCAATGCCTGCAACGCGCCGACGTGGTGCTCTACGACAACCTAGTGGGCGCGGACATCTTGAACCGCTGTCGGCGTGACGCCCGCAAGATCCACGTCGGCAAGCGGCGCGCATTCCCCGGCACTCGCCAGCAGGTCATCAACGAAATGCTCGTGGAGGAGGCGCGTGCCGGTCGACGCGTAGTGCGCCTGAAAGGCGGAGACCCGTTCATCTTCGGCCGCGGCGGAGAAGAGACGGAAGCGTTGACCGAAGCCGAGATTCCATTCGAGGTCGTTCCCGGCATCACCGCTGCCCTAGGCTGCGCGGCCTACGCCGGCATTCCTCTCACCCACCGCGACCTCGCCCACTCGGTGCGCTTCGTCACCGGCCACCGCACCGGCGGCGAGTTCAACCTGGACTGGCCCGAGCTCGCCGCCCCCGCGCAAACCCTCGCGATCTACATGGGCCTCGAAGCCTTGCCCGCGCTCTGCACCCAACTCATCGCCCATGGCGCACCTCCCGAAACCCCCGCCGCCGTAGTCGCCCGCGCCACTCTGCCGCAACAGAAAACGCACTTGGCCACAATCGGCGAACTGGCCGATACCACTAAGGAAATCCCGGTTTCGGCGCCAGCCATCACGATCATCGGTGAGGTCGTAAGCCACGCAAGAAGCAAAGGGACGCAGTAAAGGGCGGCGCTCCGGCTTTGGGGGAAGGACCATCCCATGGGGCGGGATACAGAAATGACTTGTTGACCGGTGCTATCGTCAGATCACTCAGCTACCGACCGAAGGTGCCATCAAATGAGCACGAGATTCTCCGAGGACGTGATTCCCGTTCACGGACCTCAAAGTGAATCCTGGCCGGGTGGTGGATCATGTAGCGGCCGCACGCCGCCCTGTCCTGTTGACGAAGCGCGGCCGTGGCGTGGCCGGTCGTCGGCGATGGTTGCGAAAGCGACCCGGGACGCGTCGTCGATCGCGACGTGGACGTACTCCAGCCCGCCTTGCGCGAGTCGTCGTCGGGTCCCGGCGCCTCCTCGGCGGCGAAGAAAGCCAGTGCGTCGCGGGGGTAGTCGATGATGAGGTTCTTGAAGTTCTGGTCGTGGCTGACGTTCGCCATGGCTCGCGCCTTGTGTCCGGCTGGCGCAAATGGTGGCTCGAACGGGGGGCGTTCCGGATACGGCAAATGGCTTACACCGCGCGGGCGGATCTCCTACAGCTGAGGCTGCAGGCGTACGGGCGTGCGGCACGAGGAAGCCGGGATGCGCGCCTTGCGGCGCGAATGAAAGGATTCGTCGTTGGACTGCTTTACGTGCTGGGCGGACGTGGTGGGACTCGGTTGGGCTGACGAGCGGCTGGGCGTTTGCGCGCGTTTGCGCCGGGACGGAGTGGATTTCTGGGGTTGCGGACTCGGTGGGGTTGGCCGGCGTGCCCCGGAGAGAGGTGCGGCGCCACCAGGCTTCCGAGGACGAGGGCGATGAGGATGCCCCGCCGGCGTACGGCTACCGCCGGACGCCTGGTCGGTCGGAGCCTCGCTAATCGTAATCCCCTGGGAGAGTCCATATGGCGCGCAGCTCGGACGTGCCGCTCGGACACGCATGCAGTCGTCAACGGCAGCCTTCGGGGCAGGGCAGGCCGGCGATGCGTGCCACAGAGCGCGGCGTGCCGTTTGGGCGGCGGGACGGGAACAGCCGCATGAGCGCGATGCTGGAACCGAGCCTCGGCCCCAGCCGTTCGCGAACCAGGCGCACGAGTGGGCGCATGGGGGGCGCAAGGCCAGTCTCTGCGTGGAAGGCGCGCACCGCCTGAATCACGGCATGGTGGTCCGGCGTGAGCCGGATTCCGGCGTCGGCGGCGAACTCTTGCGCCAACGCCGGCGACCACTTGGCAGCGTCGGCCAGATGCCCGTCCGCATTCAGTTCTGGCATCGCCGCACTCACGACCACGTGACGCTCGAGCCCGTTTCCAGCACCAAGGCGACGAACTTCGCGTAGTCGGCGGTGGCGTCTGCGGGGAAGCCAACGCCCCGCTCCGCTGCATCCTCGGCCAGCACCCAAAGACCATGCTCCTCCGGCACGGAGCTGACGCAAACAACGCCGTCGCCAATCAGCAGGATCGCATCCCCGTCGGCATGGGCGCGCAAACACGACGCGATCGCCCGAGGGTTGGTCACAACATGCAAAACAGGCACGCGCTTCAATCCGTCAGCACAATGTCGTGGCTGGCGATCAACTCCCTCAGCGCTGGCGCGTCAATCGGCGCCACCGCGAAGGAGGCGGCATCGAGGCTGATGCCCCGATCGGCAAGGCTCTGGGCATCCGCGTACAGCGACTCAACCTCATAGGTCGGCAGCGCCTTGAGCGGCGACTGCCGCGCGTCGAGGCCAGCAAGCTGCAGTACGCCATCGTCCACAAACACCACCGCAGTCGTCTGCTCGAAGACACCGGAAACCAGCATCAGGTCCGTCGTTTCGTCCGCCAGCGGCCCGGGCGGGCGCCGCACGAGATAGAGCACGCTCTTCATTACCCGAACGTCACCACGCGGTCGGAAGCCTCCATCGCCTCCACCATCTGTCCAAGTCCCACCACCGCAAAGCCCTCCGCCAGCGACTCGTGCTCGACAATGCCGCGCCGCTCCGCAGCCGCCACGCACACCGCGAGCTCGAATCCGTGCTCGTCCGCGAGCTTCGCCCAAGCCCCGGCGGTGCCATCCTCGTCGCGGGCAAAGCGACTCGCCGCGTAGATCGCATCCTTGTAGAAGAAGACCCTGTGAACCACGGCCCCGGCATGGATCGCCGCACGGGCGAAGGCGAGGGCGGCTGCATCGGCGCGCGTGGCGCGAGGCGCCCCTTGAACCAGGAGTGTGATGCGCGCCACCTTGGCGATGCTGTCCGATTCGGTCATGCGCCTATGATAGTGTGCAGGGCTCGCAAACTCGTTGGCGCTCGCACCCGAGTCCGCCGTCACCGCTCGATTCCAAAGGCGGCACATCCTCCACTCCTCAAGCACATGAGGCTCCAGGCGAGGTCGAGTCCGCCAACGCAGCTTGGGAGACGGGCAGTTGCGACCCGGCCCGCGACACTCGGCCACGAAGCCGGAGGCACGCTTGCCGCAGGATCGATTCGGACATCCGCTCACTACGGCCTCCGCCGAGGCTGCGGCGATCTACGTCAAAGCCCTAGATGACGTGTTCGCACTGCACGAAGACGTGGTGGCCACAATCGACCACGCCATCGAGCTCGATCCAGACTTCGCGCTGGCGCACAGCGTCCGTGCCAGGGGGCTCGCCATGATGGGCGAGGCTGCCGAAGCCCGCGAGAGCGCAATCCGGGGCCGCCAGCTCAGCGACCATGCCACCCCTAGAGAACGTCGCCACGCCCACATCGCAGCCCTCGTCGCCGAAGGCAGGGGCGCCGAGGCGCTGCCTCTTGTGGAACAGCACGCGAGCGACTATCCACGCGACGCCATGCCGCTTTCCTACGCGCTGGGGGTCTATGGCCTGCTGGGCTTCGGCGGCTATCGAGATTTTCCCCAACGCCAGTGCCAATTGCTGGCGCAAGTGGCACCGGAGTGGGATGACGACTGGTGGTTCCTGGCATCCCACGGCTGGGCGTTGGTCGAGGTGGGCGAGTGGAACACCGGCACAACCATGCTCGACCGGGCGCTCGAACTCAAGCCCGACAACGCCAACGCCGTCCATGGCCGCGCCCACGCCTACTACGAATGCGGTGATGTAGATGGCGGTGAAGCCTTCCTCCGGGAATGCCTGCCGCGATTCACGCGCACCCACCCGCTGCATGGCCACCTGTCGTGGCACCTGGCCCTGTTCGCCTTGCAGCGGGGCGCCGTAGGCGAGGCCGTCTCCATCTACCGAGACGCCATCGGCCCTACCGCATCCCAAGCGCTGCCGATGTTCACTCTGATCGACAGCGCGTCGTTTCTCTGGCGCAGCCTGCTGCAGGGTGCCGTTCACCGAGCCGAGGCGTCGGAGCTGGCGGCGTACATAGCCCATCACCAGCCGGCGGCCGGTCTGCCGTTCGTGAACGCCCACCTTGCCATGGCGTGCGCCGTGCTGGACAACGACAGTGCCGCAGCAACATTGCGCGAACAGGTGAAGGAGCGTCTGACGGGCGGTAAGCAAGCGTCCGGCGAGGTCGTGCTTCGCGTCTGCGAGGCCATTACCGGCGTGTCGCAAGACCCTGCTCAAGCCGCCGACATCCTAGAACGCGCGCAGGGGGACCTGCCCCGACTCGGCGGCAGCAACGCCCAGCGCGACGTGTTTCTCGACACCCTCGCCTATGCACACTTGCGAGCCGGCAACGACGATTCCGCCCGCAGCACCACGACCACCCGCTCCGAGTCGCGCGCTCAACACCTAGATGAAAGGTGGCTTGCCCGCCTTAAGGCCCGTAGCAGACGTGCCATAATCCCACCAAACCGGAGGGATGGCTGAGCGGTCTAAAGCACTGGTCTTGAAAACCAGAGAAGGTTCTCCTTCCCAGGGTTCGAATCCCTGTCCCTCCGCCAATACATCAATTAAAACAACATCTTATCAGACTCATACCCCAATTCGTACCACGACCTGAAACGCTTGGCACCCCGAAACCGCGTGAATCCCGTCGGAGCCTCCCGCGCCCGGAGCCTCGTCGCGGCGGCCTCGATTGCGGCGACGTGCCTCGCCGCGGGCCCGGCGCACGCGCAGTGGTACGCAGAACTCGCCCTGGGCGGAAACACCTCCCGCGACGTGACCGTGAAGAGCCGCAGCAACGACCGCGCCAGCGTCTGCGACGAGCACGTCAACCCGAGGGCGCTCGCAGTGCCGGGCTGCGCCTCACCCGAACGCGGCGCCGGTGACGGATGGCTCGCGCCGTTCGATCGGGGCGCAGGCCTCTCCGGCGAAATGGAACTCGGAATTCGTCTATCGCAGCGGTGGCGGCTCGCCGCGGGCTACACTCACCGAGCGACGGACTTCAACCAGACGGTGTCCTCCACCGACGCCACCGGCGCGGACTTCGACAAGATCAGCAACGAACTCTCGGTCGGCCAGGAGACGCTTGGCTCCGTGACTTCGGATGGGTTCCAAGTCGTCGCCTACCGAGACTGGCCGAACCGGACCCGGTGGACGCCATACGCGGGCGCCGGAGTGGCCGTCTCGCGCACGCGCAAGGACTTCGCGTGGCTCTGGGCGCGGGCCGCCGATCCCGCCGACATTGCGACCGGCATGGATCAGCCGAACGCTGAGGAGATCCGGCGCAACCTCGCCGGCACCGTCAGCGCTGGCCGACGCACCCTCCGCGACGCCATGGTCGGCTACGTCTTGGCCGCGGGCGTCGACCGCCAGTGGTCGGAACGCGTGTCGGTCGGACTCAAGGCCCAGTGGGCGCGCTTCGACACGTTCGAGTCCGACGGCTACACGGGCGACCTGCTGCGCAGCCACCCGCCCAACCTGCGCCTCGACGGCAGTGAGCCGGTCAGCGCGTGGTCCCGCACCAGCGACACCGGACGCCTCTCGGTCCTGCTCACCGTCCGGTACGCCATGCCCCGGGCCCGCCCCTGACGAACCACCTTATGTCCCGCCCGACCAAGCCTCACCAGCCGACGGCAACGCCGCCCGCCCCCCTTCCCTGCGCAAGAGCCCTGGCCATTGCCTGTCTCTGCAGCGTGTCTGTCTCCTCCGCGGCCGTCCTCGAACTCGCCGCGGTCTCCTACAACGTCGAGTCCGACGCCGACACCGCCGTCGAGCAGGTCGCCCGCGACATTGCCCGCATTCCCCCTTCCCACCTCTGGTGCCTTTCGGAGGTCCACCCGCGGGACTTCGAGGCGTACCGGGCCGCCATCGGCCGCGACCACGCCATCCTGCGGGGCACCACCGGCCGCTCGGACCGCCTCGCGATCGTCTACGACCCGCGCGTCCTCTCGCCCGTCGGGCAGCCCGTCGAACTCGCCGACGCCGGCGGCTCCCGCCATCCGCTCCTGGCGCGGTTCCGCATCGCCGGCACCGGCCACGAGATGTACGTCGTCGCCAGCCACCTCCAGCGCGGCAACGCCGAAACGCGACAGGCCCAGGCGCGCTGGCTCAGCCAGTGGGCGACCGACCTCGCCGCCGTCGGGGAGCCGCCCCCGATCCTGCTTCTCGGCGACTTCAACTTCGACGTCGACCCCCGCACCGAGGCCGGCAACCGCGCCCACGACCTCTTCCGTGCAGGCGACGCGTTCCGCTGGATCAAACCCGCGTGCGTCGACGAGGGCACGTGCCCGGCCACCGGCACGGGCTGCAACCCCCGCTACACGAGCATCCTCGACTTCCACTTCCTCGCCGGCGGAGCCGCCGACTGGCCCGCCACCGCCGAGATTTTGTTCCGGGAAGACGCCGCGTACTGCGACAGGGAGGCAGCCGGCGGCTCCGACCATCGGCCGGTCCGTGCCGTCATTGCCGTTCCCGGTTCCCACGAACCGTAGCGCCATGCCGGCCCCGACTCCTGCAGCTGCCGCGCCCGCCACCCCTGTGCCCAGAACGCACGACATGCGCCGCGACGTCAACGACGCGGCGTCTCTCCGGATCGGATTGCGGCAGGCGGGAAATGCGGCCGCGCCCCGCAGCCGCATCGGCCGGCGGGGCGGGCGTGGTCAGCTCAGTTTTGATGGGCGATCCACCTGCCTCGAATCGAGACCTGCGGAGCCGCAGACAAGCTGCGTAAAGCCCTCGACGCCATTTGCGCTGCCGTCCCAGAGGCGGCGGCTGCGGCGCGTCGTCGCCGACGTTGGCCGCGAGCCCGGTTTCGGCCCGACGAACCGCCGCAGTTGCCCCCTCTCGGAGCACGCCGGGAGACTTCCCGGCACCGCGCGTTTCGTCGCGCCACGGTTCGGGCGGCTTCATCCGCCGGGCTTCGCCCGACCCCGCGCGGTCCCGGAAGAGTCCGCACGGCAGCCGCCTGCCGTGTGTTTTGATCGAGCCCCCATCGCGTGCGATGTGGCCCGCCGTGCCTTGTCGGTGCGTCTGCCCGGGCAGTGCCATTACAGCGCTGCGGCACTGGGTCGCCTGGTGGCGCCTTACGTCGGCCTTGCCGACCACGCCGCGTCATGCGCGGCAGGGAACGGGGCGAACCCTAGCACGCCGTCACGACAGCCGCACTACCGGTTTTCTTACCCGATCCCTCACCGCCGCTGGCCTCGATGCCGCTTCCGCCGCCTGTCACTACCCCTTCGCCCGCGCCGCCCTCGATCCGTCGCTCCGTCCATGCAACGTCCTGCAACGCGCGCGGTAGTGACAGGCGGCTGCCATGCCTTGCGTTCTCGGACCGTCAGATTCGCCTTTGCAAACGTTGACGGTGCGCATGCGATGTCGGCAAACCGCCGCAGCAGCCCGAAGCCGACTCGTCCGCGTCAGCGCGCCTCGGTGGCAAGAGCCACCTCGTAGGATTCCAGGCCGCTCGCCAGCACCGCATCGATCAAGGCGCGGGACCCCGCGAGGTAGCTCGAGTGGCCGCTGTACAGCGTCGCCAGGCACCAGCGCCGATCGCCGGACCAGACAATGTGAGGCAGGTGCTCGTCCCGCTGGCCCGAGTACGGCCGGCAGATCCAGCCGCCAACGTCACGGAATCGCGCCCGCCACACGAAGTAGCTCCAGGTGTCGCCGAGAAGACGGATGTCCGTGTCCCACCCGTGGCTTCCGCCCTCCCACTTGCCGCACAGGCACCAGTCCCGGGGGCGGGTTTCGGTGCCGAGGAGCCCAAACAGCCGCTCGGCGACGCCTGGGTCGATGTTGCACTCGAACGGGCTCCAGCTCCACAGGCCGTCGCGATGCCCCTGGCCGTCGTTCCCCAGCGGACCGCAGATGTCGCTCCAGCCCGTGTCGCCCGCCATCCTCAGCCCGTTGGCCTCGGCCACCTCGGCGCAGTCAAGCGCCTTCGCCCATACCGCCTCGCCGCTCACGCCCTCGTAGGGTTCGTGCAGGACCGCGCCCTCGGTGCCCGCCGCCACCACCCTCCAGAACGGGTTCGGCAGCCGCACATGCGCATCGAACCCCACAGGCAGGAAGTCGCCGACCGTCCAACTCGCGCCGTCGATTGTCAGGCCGGCAACGTCCCCCGGTTCAGCGCGACGGTAGAAGCGCGGCAGCTCGTGCCGTCGGCGCTCCCTCTCAGCGGCGCGGTGCCCCTTCCACACCCGCCAGCAAACGACGATCCGATCCCACACCGTCATGCGGCGCGGCGGACCCGCGTAGCGGATTCGCGTCACCGGCTCTTCCCGCGGCACCCGCCGCAAGCGCCACCGGCGGCGGCCGGGCCTTCCCGTCATGGGGCCTCCCGGCCAGCGAGGTCCTGCGCCGCACTCGCATCCAATCGATTTTTCCACCCCGCCATGGCCCATGAGCACCGCGATTCCTGAATGCACGGCAAACATACCAGGGAACACGCTGGCTACTTCCGGACTTCGTTTCCGCACCCTCGCCAAAGACCCGTCGAGTCCCAGCGTCTCGACGTCAGGATGGCGCCAAGAGTCCGCCAAGCATCCCCAATCCGACTGCGACGCGCCAGTGGAGCCCATCCCCACGCCACCGCGACGGCACACATCGCCGACGACGGCACCGTGCCCTGGCATCGAGTCCGTTGGGCGCCCATCCAGGATGCCGAACAACATGCGGAGCACCTGTCCGACCTGCCGTCAGCCTCGACGCTTCCGCAACGCCGACACGCGTCCGCGAATCTCGCGCAGGTCGCCCCGAACCGATTCCGCCAGTTGACGCACGTCGCAAAGGATGTCGTGCGGGTCAGCATCCAGGCAAAGGCTCGGACAACGCGTCAGCGGAGGCGGGTCCAAGGGTGGCTTGGGCAGCGACGCCACCATCTGTCGCCAGACAGTCTCCCGCACCTCCGCGAACGTCGCCGATCCCTGGATGCCGCCGCGCCACGCGCGATTGAGTTCGGTGACCACGAAGTCGACGTGAGCGTCCAGCATGCCGGTCCGTCGAAGCTCGAACGTCTCCAGCGGGTTGACGTCCTGCATCAGCCGGCGATAGTCGCGGCGCATCTGGCCTGTCGACGGCACTGGCCGGGCCTTCGACTTCAACTCTGTCCACTCCCCGTCGTTCCGCCCCGACAATGGCCTTGTCGACATGAACCTCGCCTGAACGTCGCCCAACGCGCCCGCGCTCGCCCGTGCAGAAAACGCGCATCCGACTTCCATCCACTCCAGCCAGGCGTCGAGAAGACATCCGACTCCAGGGCATGAGCCTCCACGCGCCGCTCCGCCACCGAACGCCTCCCGCTGAGTTCGAGCGACTGGCCGCTCGCGCGCAACCGCGCCAGGATCTCGCGCCACTCCGTTGGCGTGCGATGCACGCGCTCGACGACGCCCGGAACCCGCTTCCAGGGCTTCGGGCCGGGCTTCCTGCGCGGTGCGCGCATGCGATCAACTCCGCGAACTTCAGCACCCCGTCGCGAAACTCATCCGCGCCCGGCGCGGAACAACGGCCCAGAATGGCCGCTTGCCGCCTTTGGCACGGGAACGCCGTACCGCCGATCCACCCTTTCTCAGACAGCGCCATTGCTGTCGTCGCCGCTCGGCGCGTTGCAGCCCGCTCCGGAACCTGACGCCACGCGCCGTTGCCGGCTGCCGCCACTTTCCCCCAACCTCCCGTCCGTGCCGCGCCCCTGACGGTCGCCGGGCTGCCAGCAGCTTGACCGCAGCGGCAGGGCTCCGGCATCTTGTCCGCCCAACGCAATGCACCGCGGTGGAGCACGCCGGAAGAAGGCGTCATCCGACGCCTAGTCTGACTCAATGCACGTTCGGAACGCCTTCGCGGCGACCATCGCCCTGACCAGTCTCCCAGCGATCGGACAGCCCGCCGCCGCGCCACACAGCCAGGCGATCGAGGAAGTCGTGGTCACCGGCTCCAGGATCGCCCGCGACCACGCCCACGCGCTGCCGGTCGAGTCGATCACCGCCGCCGAGATCCGCGCCTCCGGCAAGTTCTCGGTCGCGGACGTCGTCGACGACCTCCCGGCGCTTCTGCAGTCGGTCACGTCGGAGCAGTCGCTTGCCTCGGGCTTCGGCGACGGCGCCAACGTCCTCAGTCTCCGCGGGCTTGGGACCGAACGGACGCTCGTGCTGGTGGACGGCCGCCGCCACGTCGGCGGCCTGGACGGCACCTCCTCGGTCGACGTCGCCTCGATTCCCATGCCGCTGCTCGAACGGGTCGACGTGCTCACGGGCGGAGCCTCCGCCGTCTACGGCGCCGACGCGGTCACCGGCGTCGTCAACTTCGTCCTCCGCGACGACTACGAGGGACTCGAGGTCGATGTTCACTACGGGCTGTCCGAGTACGCCGACGGCGAGCAGACCGCAGTTTCCGCCGTCTGGGGCCGCAACCTTCTCGACGGCCGCGCCAACGTCACGGCGGCGGTCGACCTGCGCGACGACGACGGGCTCCAGGTGGCCGACCGCCCGGACGGGCGCCTCGTCGGCTCCGCCAGGGACTGGGTGAACCCCGCCCTGCGCTTCCAGCGCGGCGACATCGGTCCGGCCACCCCGAACTTCGCCCGCCACTACGACTACGGAACCACCGGCCTGTTCCACTACGGGCTTCCGATTCCCACGCTGCAGGCGTTCACGTCCGACTTCGCCGGCGCCTTCGGCGTCGCGCCGGACCTCACGGACGCCGAGCTGTCGCTCGTCAGCCGGGCCGCCAGTGCGCCACGGCGGGCGGTATTGCCGGGCCGGGCCTTTCCGATCACCTCGGGCTACGGCTACGTCGTTCCCGGCAACCCGTTCACCCGGCGGGGGTTCGATCCGGAAACGGACGTCGACCTCGACGGCAACGGCGTGCCGGACTGCCTGGACTCCTTCACCGGCTACAACTCGACGTTCGGCCGTGCGTCCTTCGGCATCGTCGGCGGCTGCTGGAACGTCGAAGCCGACGGGACCTACCGCCCCGTGCGCGACGGCCTGGTCGCCGGCGACTTCCAGGGCTTCGGCGGCGACTCCTTCGGCACGATCCGGAACGAGCGCGACGACATCGTGCTGCCGGCGGAGAAGGCGACGGTCAACCTCATGGGCAACATCGAGCTGAACCCCCGCGCAAGCGTCTTTGGCGAGTTCAGGCACGTGTCCCAGCGGACGGCGACCGACGGCCGCCCCAACTCGTTCTGGGACCTGCTGTTCGGCGCGCCGGACAACCCGTTCCTGCCGGAGTTCCTGCACGACGTCGCCGCCGCCGCGGGCGGCGTGGCGATCACCGTCGACCCGCTCTTCTTCGACGCCCGACGCGCCACCGAACGGGAGACGGTCCGCCTTGTCGGCGGCATCGAAGGGACGTGGTCGAACGACTGGACCTACGGGCTCAGCGTCAACCGCGGCCGCTACCGGCAGCGCGTCGAGCGAACCGGACAGGTCATCGTGGACCGCTTCTTCGCCGCGATCGACGCGGTGACGGACCCCGCCAGCGGGCAGCCGGCCTGCCGCGCCGACGTCCACCCGGGCACCCCGCCCTCGAACACCGCCTTCGGGATTCCCGCCTACCAGGCCGGCTTCTACTCGTTCACGCCCGGCTCCGGCGACTGCGTGCCGCTGAACATCTGGGCCGGACAGGCCGGCGTCTCTTCGGCGGCCGAGGCCTGGACGACCACGACCCTGCTCGACGACATCGCGATCGACCAGTTCGTGGCTTCCGCCACGGTGACGGGCGAGACGTCGCGGTTCCTGCGGCTGCCCGGCGGCCCGGTCGACTTCGTGGTCGGCGCCGAGCTTCGGCGCGAGACCTCCGGCGCCGAACGCGACGACTGGCAGCGCGGCGTCATTCCCGCAGGCTCCCCGTTCCCCGCCGGCACGCTTCTGAGCGACGTGTCGGAGAACGACTCGCTCACGTTCCGTCCCCAGATCGGCGCAAAGGACCAGCATGGCCGCTACGACGCCCGCGACGGCTTCGTCGAGGTGTCGCTGCCGCTGCTGGCCGACGTACCGCTCGCCCGCGAACTCGGCGTCGATCTGGCGGGACGGTGGTCTGACTACTCCACCGTCGGAGGCACCGCTTCGTGGAAGGCCAACGCCGTGTGGGCTCCGGTCCGCGGACTGGCGTTTCGCGCAGGCGTTTCACGGTCGGTGCGCGCCCCGAACGTCACCGAACTGTTCCGCCCGGAGATCGGCGCCAGCTTCCGGCCCGCCGATCCCTGCGACGCGGCGCAGATCAATGCCCTGCTGGCGGAACATCCGGCGCTGGGCCGCAACTTTCTGAACAACTGCACGACCCACCTCCGGAGCATCGGTCTGGATCCCCTCGACGCCGATGGCCGGTACCGCTTCGCCGATCCGCTGTCCGCCTCCTTCGGCGGCGTCACCAGCGGCAACCCCAACCTGCGCGAGGAGACCGCGCGCACGGCGACCTACGGCCTGGTGCTGCAACCCTCCTTCCCGCCGGGCCTAAGCGTCGCCGGCGACTTCTGGGAGATCGAGATCGAGGACGCCATCGAATCGGTCACCAGCCAGAACATCGTGGACGGGTGCTACCGCGGCGCCTCCCTGAATCCGGACTTCTGCGAACTGTTCATGCGCAACGACGATCCGACCTCGGCACAGTTCGGCGGCTTCGACTTCCTGCGCACGGTCGACGTCAACTTCGCCAGGCTGAAGACCTGCGGCATCGACTTCCGCGTCGGCTACGAGTTCGCGCTCGGCACCCACAGCTTCGACGTCACCGCCACCGGAACCTACGTCCGGGAACTGGATTTCCACACCAATCCCGGCGCAGCGGACGACGTCGACCCGGAACTTGGGGAGGTCCGCCGGCCGGAACTCGCGGGCAACGTGCACCTGCGCTGGAACTGGCGCCGTCTCGCCGTCGACTGGCATTCGCAGTACCTGGGCCGGATGCTGCTGAGCTTCGTCGAGATCGAGACCGCCCGAACGCTCTACGGGGAAGCCGTCTTCATGGACGCGACCTGGCTCCACGACCTCAACGTCCGCTATGCGGCGTCCGACACCATGGCTCTGCACGGCGGCGTCCGCAACGTCGCCGCCGCCAGGCCGTTTGCCACCGACCGGGCCTTCCCCGCAAGTCCCCGAGCCCGCATGTTGTATCTGCGCGCCGTCTATCGCATGCGGTAGCTCGGCCTGCGACAGGTGCGGAGGCCGCCTGCCGCTGCACCGACCTCTTCGGCCGGTGCCGCGTACTCGTGCGGCGGATGAGCCGACTGCGCGAGCGCCGCCTGGGCAACGGGCCGCGGTTGCTCGCCGCTGCCCGATCCCGACCCGCTGCGCGACCCGGTCTCGGAAGTCCCCGTCCGCCCTGTGCCGGCCCTTCCCGCCTGCCTTCGAGGCGCGAGACAGTCGCCCGAAGGTCGGCAATCCGGCCAGAGCTTCCTGTCCAGTGGCTTGCCGTACACAACGCACTCGTTACGGCACCCCGCCAACAAGGCAGACGCCTGTTGTGGCAATCAGCGCAACAAGCACAAGCGTCAGGCCAATGGCGACGTCAGGCCAATGGCGACCCTCTCATGGGTGGGCGCGCTGCGCCAGATGCGGGCCGGACGGCCAGGCAACTGGTCGATGTCCGGGTGATCGGCAGGGGCGCGGTCCAGGACTCTCCCCATCCCCATGTCGTCACTCCTAGAGTAGGCCGAAGGCGACCGCCACGTAGACCACCGTGCCGAACACGCCCGCGCCGCAGGCCACGAGCACGGCGATGCCGATGGCGCGCCAGACGGGATGCTTCCGGCCGTTGCCGATGGGATAGCCGAGAATGTCCGACTCTGACGGTGGGTCGGCAAACACGCGCTCGAAGTGCTTGTCGTCGCTCACCCTTCCCCCCTTTCCCGCGACTGGCGCCGCCGCTGCCAGCCTCTGCCGCGTCCGTCAAGATTTGCAGTGTAGCCCGTGTAGCCCCCGGCCGTGTCGCACTCGGCTTCGGCGCGACTTTGCAGGATCGAGCCCTCGTCGCCCAGGACAAGCCCCGGCTGTACGGCTCCGGCTCCAACACGACGAGGCCACCGGCGAGTTGAAGCTGCATCCCATCGAGGACGAGGCGAACGTGGACCCGCGGCATACGCAGTTCGGCATGCCTCGACCGTACGGGGAACTCACCGGCTGTACGGCGCCAGCGGGGGGAGGCCCGCCACGCCGGTGCTGACACGGCGGAGCGTCCCATCGACGGCGGCGCGGCCGACGGTGGCAGCGAAGTTGGGCCTCTCGAGGCCGGAAATCGCGCGGAAAACCAGCCTGGGCTGAGGCGAGAAGCTGCGATCCCGTGCTTGTCCGGTCTGTCGCGTGGTCAGCGTGTAGGGCGCGACGGAGTGGGCATGGCCGCGGCGAGTTCCTGATGCCCGAATCCTTGCTGGTGAGCAGCTCTACCCCCAACGACTGTTAATCTCCGCTTACCGCGTTCTGCAAAAGGGCCGATCAACTTGGCACGCAGGAGACCATCTCTGTTCGAAGACCTCTTCCAGCTCCCTTGGTGGGTTGGCGTCGTCCTTGCTGCCATTGGCTACAGCACGCTGAAGTGGGCCCTGCCGTGGTACTCCGCCGGGCAAGAGACCGACTCCCTATTGTCCGGGTTCGTTGCATCGCTGGCCGCAATGACGCCGGAGTTCGCTCCGTTCGCGTTGCTGTTCCTTGTACCCGCAGCGTTCTCGGCATTCCAACAGTGGAAAAGCCAGCGGCTGCTGAATTCCCGGGCTACCGGGGGCCTCGGTGCGATCCACCTCCTCGACTGGCAACGGTTCGAGGCGCTGATGGGCGAGTACTACCGCCGCAAGGGCTATCGCGTTCGAACCAACCCCGCTGGCGGTCCAGACGGTGGAGTGGACCTGTGGGTTCGCAGCGACCAGGGACTCTACCTCGTCCAGTGCAAGCACTGGCGACGCGACGTTGGCGTCAAGGTCGTTCGCGAACTCTACGGTGTCATGGCGGCCGAAGGTGCGTACGGTGGCGCCGTCGTCACGTCGGGGTCTTTCAGTGCCGCCGCGAACGCGTTCGCTTCCGGCAAGGCCATCGACCTCATCGATGGGGACGGTCTCCGGACCATGGTCGCCGAGGTGCAACGCCCCGCCAAGGGCGACGCAAGGCGGGCAACGACGAAGCGATCCCGAGCTATCGATGGCGATGACGCCGTCGACGCGATACGCGGACTGGCGCGGGAACATCCGCATCTTGCGCACCACATCGAACGCTTGGGCTTCGAGTTCCTTCGCCACGCGAAGTACCTGCGCGACGGCCGCGCGGGACGCACCTACGACTTGGGCTTCGTCGATGACCGTCGGCAGTTCGCCGACCTGACCGCGACGCCAGGGAAGCACAATCGAGCTACCGATGGACGGCTTCAAGTCCAGTTGCGCTACAGGGGCGACCGCGACATTCGGCCATTCAAGCTCAAGGAGGGGTTGAGAAGCGAGGCTGATGCCGGGTGGCATGCGACGCAAATCGCGGAAGATGGTGACGTGACTCCCTTGCTCAATGCCATCAAGTCCGGCCTCGGATAGACCGCCATGGATCCCCGTTGCAACGCCAGCAACGACAAGAGAACGATGAGCGAGGAAGTCAGCTTGAGGGACGAGGACTTGGCGATCCTCCATGGCCGTTCGGCGCGGGCGGCGCTTGCCGCCGCGACCGCCGTGCCCGCGACAGGGCCATCCCACACCTGTCGCGGCCTCGACCGAGCGCCCTCAGCCTGCCAGATACCGCGCCCAGGACTCCATCAGCTCGCGGCGCTTCTCGAACAGGTCGCTGCGCGCATAGGCGGCTTCCGCCTTGTTCTTGATCGTGTGCGCCAGCGCCGCCTCCATGACCGCGTGCGGAGTGTGCGTCTGCTCCGCCGCGTAGTCGCGGAAGCTCGACCGAAAGCCGTGCGTCACGGCGTCAAAACCAAGTTCCCGCAGCAGCTTGGCGTGCGTGTTCTCGCTCAGCGGCCGGCCCGGACGCACGCCCGGAAACACCAGCCCCGAGCCGTCCGACAGCCTCGCTGCCTCCCCCAGCAACTCGAGCGCGCGGCTCGACAACGGAACCCGATGCTCCCGGTTCGCCTTCATGCGTTCCGCGGGCACCGTCCACGTCGCGCCCTCGACGTCCATCTCGTCCCAGGTCGCCTTGCGAACCTCCGCAGATCGCGCCGCCGTCAGGACCAGGAACTCCAGCGCCAGCTTCGACGACGCGCTCGCCCGCGCGCTCGCCTTGACCCTGCCGATGCAGTCCGCCACCTCGGCGTAGGGAAGCGCAGGCATGTGCCGACGCTCCACGCCGTTGCGCGGCAGCGCCGCGTCGACGACGGCCCCAGCGGGGTCGTCCATCCGGTGCCCCTGCGCCACCGCCCAGCGGCAGATCGCCGAGATGCGTTGCTTCACCCGCCGCGCCGTCTCCCGCTTCTCGCCCCAGATCGGCTGCAGAACCGCCATGACGTGCCCAGTCGTGATCTCGCCCACCGGCAGGTTTCCGATCACCGGATACGCGTAGGTCTGGAGACTGGCCCGCCACTGCGGCCCGGACTTCGGACTCCTCCACGTCGGCTCGTGCAGGGCGATGACCGCCTCGGCCGCCTCCGCGAAGGTCGGCGAGGCAGGCCTGCCCTCCGTCGTTCTGGGGTCGCCGCCCGCCTTGGCCACCTTCCAGCGCTCGAACGCTGCTGCGCGCGCCTCCGCGAGGCTCATCGAGGGATAGTGTCCCACCGCGTTGTCCGTCCGCTGGCCCTGTATAGTCAGCCTCTGGATCCACGACTTCGCGCCGCGCGGAGACACCCGGAGATACAGACCATGCTCGTCCGTGAGCTTTGCGGGCCCCTTGGCCGTCTCGACCCTTCTGGCGGTGAGCCTCGGCATGTTCGTACCCCAACTCGTACCCGGAATGGCGCCAGTCTGAGGGGTTTCCGGCGAGAGGTCAAGCATCCTCACGAGACTGTAAATTGACTATTTATCAATATATTAAAGTTTCTTTGGGAGGCTTGCGGACAGTCCCCGGAAATCGCGAGTGAAGGACTGTCCCTCCGCCAAATCGCCCTCGCTTCGAAGGAGCTTGCAGGAGATTTCGGGAGCCTGGTGAATGGCGGTGGTGACGGAGTTCCTGGCCTTTCTTTGGTCGTCGTTCCTGCTGCTCGCACCGATGCTGCTCTTGGGGCTGCTGCTCTCTGGGCTCATGCACGTGTTCATCTCGCGGCAGGCAATTTTGCGCTGGTTTCGGGACGATGCGCTGAAGTCCGTGGCCACCAGTGCGGCCATTGGCGTGCCGATGCCGCTTTGCAGCTGCTCGGTCGTGCCCGTAGCGGCGGAGATGCGGCGAAAGGGGGCGTCGCGGTCGTCGTGCCTTTCGTTTCTCATTACGGCGCCGGAGACCGGGGCCGACTCGATTCTCGTGACCAACGCGTTTTTCGGACCGGTGGTGGCTGTTGTGCGTCCGGTCGTGAGTTTCGTCACCGCGGTGGTGGCCGGAATTCTCTGCATCGCCTTGGTGCGGGACGAACACGACGCGGCGGCGCGTCGGGCCGGGGCCCGGGACGAGACGGACGATTGCGCTGGCTGTGACCACGACCACGACCACGAGAACCACAAGGCCCTCTTCCCCGCCGACGAGGACTGCTACGTCAGCATCTCGCAGCTCAAGTTGCTTGCCAGAAGGTGGTTGGTGGGAGCTGTCACTTTGGGAAGGCGCCCAACTGCGCCTCAAGCCCCCGTGGCCCATCGTGGCGCCGCCAGCATGGGGGCCACAAATGCCACGCCTGCTGGCAACTCGACAGCGACCGACGAGCCGGACTTCCCTACCATCATTCGGCACGTCTTTCGCTACGGCTTCGTCGAAGTGGCGGACGACATTCTTGTGCCGCTGCTTGTGGGCATCGCTCTCGGCGGCCTGCTTTACCTCTCGATCCCGGCAGACTTGATGGCGCACGAGAACGCCCGCTGGCTGTCGTATCCGGTCATGCTGTTGGTGGGCGTGCCGCTCTACATCTGCGCCTCCGCCAGCACACCCATCGCCGCCGCGTTGGTGGCGAAGGGCGTGAGTCCGGGTGCGGCGCTCGTCTTCCTGATGACCGGCCCGGCAACCAACACGGGCACAATCGCCATCATCGTCAGCCAGTTCGGCGCTCGCTTCGCCTCGGTGTACGTGGTGGGCGTGGTTGCCGTGACCGTGGCCCTGGGTGTCCTCATCGACCTTGCCCTGCTTGCGGCGGGCATGTCCATTGTCGTGAACCTCGATGCGTCCGACTCTCCGGCAATCCTCGCCCTACAGTGGGCCGGTGCCATCGGCCTCGGTGCCCTCATCCTCTGGCGTCTGGGCGCCGGAACCCTTCGCGTCAACGCCTTCTCGTCTCCATGAACTGAAGGCGTAGCCACAGGTGCCCGCCGCATTTCCTGTTGACGCACGCCGATTGTGCTTTATGGTGGATGCGCAAGCCGGTTGCGGCTGTCGGTGGTGCCCAAGGGCATTGGCGGCCAGTTGCGAGTCGGCGGCTTTCGATCATGGATCAAGGAGAGATCAACAATGTCGAAGACGAACCTGAAGCCCATCGCGGCTGCCATCGGTGCGGCAATCGTCGCCTCCCTGTCCGGCGCTGCGGCGCTCGACGAAGACCCCTTCGAGGCGCGCGACGTCGAGCCTGCATACAACCTGTTTGCGGACGCCCACGGCGGCGAAGGCAAGTGCGGCGAAGGCAAGTGCGGCGAGGACAAGGACGAGGGTGACGACGACGCCGAAGGCGAGGGCGAAGGCGACGAGGGGGGCGACTCCACGGAGGAGTAATCGCTAGCGGCGAGGGCACTTTCGACATGTCGCGGTTCGCGCCCCTTGCGGGTGCGGGCCTCGGCCTTCGCCGAGGCATGTTGGAGGCACTTGAGCAGCACACCCACCGAGTGGCTCGGGAAATCGACTTCATCGAGGTCGCCCCCGAGAACTGGATGGAAATGGGCGGGCGCTTCGGCCGGGCCTTTCGGGCTTGGACGGAGCGCTTTCCCGTCGTCTGTCATGGCCTGTCCCTTTCGCTGGGCGGTCCCGAGCCCCTCGACATTCCCTTTCTTAAGCGCATCAAGGCCTTCCTTGAGGAGCATGGTGCCCGGGCCTACACCGAGCACCTGTCCGCTTGCAGCGACGGCGGGCACCTCTATGACCTGATGCCAATCCCGTTTACCGAAGAGGCGGCGCACCACGTCGCCACTCGGATCCGCACCGTTCAGGATGTTCTTGGTGTCCGCATCGGCATCGAGCACGTATCCGCCTACGCCGAGCCGGGTGCCGAAATGTCGGAACTTGCCTTCATCAACGCCGTGGTGGAGGAGGCCGACTGCGACCTGTTGCTCGACGTTAACAACGTCTATGTGAACAGCTGCAATTTCGGCCATGACCCGGCCGAGTTCCTGCGCGGCCTGCCCGGCGACCGCGCGCTGTATGTGCACGTGGCTGGGCATTCGGTGCAATCGCCGACCTTGCGCATCGACAGCCACGGGGCGGCCGTAATCGAGCCGGTGTGGTCGCTGCTCGAGCAGGCATTTGATCTCTATGGGCCGCTGCCGGCGCTGATCGAGCGAGACTTCAACTACCCACCTGTGCCGGAACTCCTAGGCGAGGTTGGCAGAATCCGTGCGATGCAAGCCACGGCCGGGCCAAGAGCGGCAAGGGTGGTTTGAGCGCAGCATGGACTTCCTCAGTGTGCAAGCGCACTTCGCGGCTTGCATCCGTGACGGCAACCCCGAGTCGCCCCCGCCGGGCGTGGGACGTGGCCAGATGGCGGTTTACGCCGGCCTGTTCCGGCGCAACATCGACGGGCTGCTCGGCGGGATGCTGCCCGTGTTTCGCGAGACGATGGGCGAAGCGCGCTGGCAGGACATGGTTCGCGACTTTTTGCGTCGCCATCGTTCAAGCGAGCCGCTCTTCCGGCGCCTGGTGGAGGAATTCCTCGACTATCTCGCGAACGAGCGCGGGCAAGGAGACGATCCCGGCTTTGCCCTAGAGCTAGCCCACTTCGAGTGGTTGCGCCTGCACCTAGATTTCGCCCGCGATGCAGACTGCGCGTTCGGCGGCGAGCCGCCGACGCTTGACGAGACGGTCGTCGTCTCGCCCCTGGCACACCCGCTGCGCTACGACTGGCCGGTACACCAGATCGACCCGAAGGCGCCACCGTCCGTGTCTCCCGACAACGCCACATGGCTCATTGCATGGCGCAACCGGCAGGACGAGGTGCGCGTGATCGAGTCGAACGCCGTGACGGTGCGGCTGCTCAACCTGATCGGCGAAGGCGCTCGCCCCAGGGTTGCGGTCGCCACCATTGCCGGCGAGCTAGGTCGCGACGAGAACGCAATGCAGGCCGCCGGCGCGACTATCGTGACCCGCCTGCACCGCGACGACATCCTGGCCCGCCCGTCCTGACGGGGATTAGGGGGCCTCGGCACACGCAGCCTCCTCCTGGCCCAGCAAGCCCATCAGCCAAGACCCACGCGTGGCCGGCGCCAACACGGTACCTTCGTAGGAGCTGCGCAGGTGTTGTTCCTTGGGATAGCTCGGCGGTTTCCCCTAGCCCCGATTCCATAGCGGCAGCGCGAGGGGCACAATAGGCGCGGCAGCCCGCCAAAGCCACCTGAAGAGAGCACATCCATGCCTGTCGAGATTCCCTATCGCCGCGACATGACCTTCGAATACGGGCGCATGGAGCGGGTCGCACCGCTTGTGCGGCGAGTGATTGCCAAGAATCCGAGCGCCTTCACCTTCCACGGCACCGGCACCTACATCATCGGCGAGGGCAAGGTGGCGGTGATCGACCCCGGGCCCATCGACGATGCCCACATTTCGGCCATCGACGAGGCGCTTGGTGACGAGGTGGTGACACACATGCTCATCACCCACACGCACATGGACCATTCCCCAGCCGCTCGACTGCTGGCGCGGCGGCGACCTGCGCCCACCTACGGCTTCGGCCCCCATGGCGCCGGCAAGGTGGCGGAGGGCGTGCAAGTGGAGGAGGGCGGCGACATGGAGTTCCGCCCGGATGTGCAGGTGGGGCACGGCGACGTCATCGACGGGGATGGTTGGAGTGTCGAATGCGTCTACACGCCGGGACACACGTCGAACCACCTGTGCTTCTGTTTGCGCGAGGAGCGAACGCTGTTCAGCGGCGACCACGTGATGGGTTGGTCCACCAGCGTCATCTCGCCGCCAGACGGTGACATGAAGAGCTACATGGGAAGCCTAGAGTTGCTGCTCGAACGCGACGACGATGTCTATTGGCCCACGCACGGGCCGGCAATCACCGATCCGAAAGCCCACGTGCAGGCGTTCATCGAGCATCGGCGCGAGCGCGAGCGGCAGATTCTCGATTTCCTGGCCGAAGGCCCAGCTCACATCGCGGACATGGTGCCAACCATGTATGCCGCCGTTCCGGTGGGACTTCATCCGGCCGCCGCGCGCAGCGTCTTCGCGGCGATGAAGTTCCTTGTCGAGCGGGGCGAGGTAGCGTGCGAAGGAGAACTGGCGGTGGACGGTCGGTTTCGGCTGGCGTCTTGAAGCGGCCCGCGACGGCTGGGAACGGGCAGCCTCGTGCCAGTCTAGGGTGTGGGTGCGGTGGCCGGTCGGGCGTTCCTGCGCGCGAATGACCTCCACTTCCTTTTGGAGCGCATTCGGCCGCATTCAGCCTTTGCCTTGAGTCGCCTCGAGCGCAGGTTCCTCGGTCTTGCCGGTGCGCTCGGCAAGCGGGAGTTGCACGGAGATCACCACGCCCGAACCGTCGGTTAGGTTGAGGGCTCGCACCGTGCCGCCGTGGTGTTCGGCGATGGTGCGTACCACGTATAGGCCGAGGCCGAAGTGCAGGCGGTTGTCGGGGCCGCGGTGGGAGACCATCGACTCGAACACCGAACCCGTGGCATCCCGAGGCAGGGGCGGGCCGCGGTTGGCGATGGCGATGCGAGCGTGTTCGGGGCCGGCATCGAGTTGGACACGGATGGCGCTGCCGGCGCGGTGGAAGTCGATGGCGTTGTCGATGATCTTGTCGAGCATCTGCTCGATGCGGTAGTCGGAGGCGAGGACGATCACGGCAGCGTCTGTGCCGCGGAAGAGGAAGCCGTGTTCCGGATGGGTGATCGCGCAGTTGCCGACGTAATTGGCAAGGAGTTGCTCGAGGTCCACTTCGTCCATGTCTTCCGCCTGCAACGACTCCTCGAGACTCGCGGCGTCGGCCAGATTCTCGACGATGGCACCGATGCGCAGCACGCCGCGCCGGGCGGACTCCAAATAGCGGCTGCCCTTAACCTCGGCCACGTCCTCGCTTAGGTTTTGCAGCGACGTGCTGAGCACGTTGAGCGGGTTGTTGATCTCGTGGCGCAGGGTGCGGGGCATGTTCTCGATGAAGTGATTGTGCTGGCGCAGTCGGGTGAGCATGTTGGAGACGCTGCGTGCCAGGTCGCCGATTTCGTCGCCTGAGTGGATCTCGCTTGAAAGCGCAGCGCTGCGCAGGCGACCGTATTCGTCAATGGCGGCGGCGGCTTCTCGGCGCAGGTTGCGGATGCGCCAGGTCAGGCGTCCGGAAAAGGCGATCAGCGCCAGCACGAAGGCGATGAGGCTAGCCACGGACACCCAGACGATGCTGTCGATGGCGGCGTACTGGAACGTCTCGATGTCCTCGATGGTCTGCTCCACCGCCACCAGGCCAATGACCGAACCCCCGGCGCCGACGATGGGGTGGCCGGCCATGATGACTTCCTTCTCGCCGGCGTGGCGACGCAAGGCCAGCGGGTCGCCGGCGAGTGCCGAGGCGATCACTTCCGCCGCGCCCTCGCCGTCTCGCGCGACGTCGGCATCGCCTGCGGTGAGGGCCTCGAGCCATTGCCGTGTCTTCAGGAACGCCCCGCGCGGTATCGCTGCCCAGTTGGCTTCCGCAGGCGGGCGCGGGCCGAGATCCAAGCCTCCGGTTTCCGCCCGCCGGCGGCTTTCGGTGTCGATCACCATGATGCGATAGCCGGCGTAGCCGAGACCCTCGATGATCTTTAGCACCTCCGGTGAGCGATAGACCACGAGACCAAAGCTCTCCTCGCCGGCGGTGGGGAGCGTGCGTGTCACGGTTCTGATGGCGCGGGTTTGCGGGTCGTCCACGTCCACGAAGGAAAGACCGAAGACGCGCCGGGAACCGAGCATGTCGAGGGGCATCCGGAACTCCAGCGCATAGCCTTCGCCGGTCTCCACGAGGTGCCCCTGCACGCTACGCTCCGGCGCCCCGGTCTCGGCAAGGCGCCACTCGGCATCCATGCGGTAGGCCGTGGTGACGCCAGCCTGGGAGGCGGTGATGGCGATGCGGCCGTCTTCGCCGTCGGCGCGGATGAAGTCCACACGCACATGATCGGCGCCGTCTAGGCGCAGGGATTCAGGATTGCGATACACCCTCACGTCGTCGCGCACCTCGAGGAAGGCATAGAGCCAGCCCTCGCGGTCGCCGAGAGAGAGGTTGAAGCTGCCGTCGGCCGTGCCGCCACTCGCGCCGAAGGCATTGGCAAGGTGGGAGTCCACGTCGTTCCAATCCTCGATGGCACCGTCGAGACGGGCGGACCCGGTGATGGGCCGGGCATAGAGCGCCTCGTAGTCCTCGGGATCGATGGGCAGGTCGGCGAAGAGGTCTTCGCGCCCGTTGAGGAAGGTGGAAATGCCCTTCGCCACCAAGAGTTGCTGGCGAAACTGCATGGCCTCCAAGGCCCGTTCCATCTCCACGAGCAAGAGCCAGGAAAGCCACGGCACCACCAACAGCGCCACGCTCAGCGCCATCAGCTTGGCGACAAGCCGCGGACCGTGGATGGCGGAGCCAATTCTCAACGGTGAAACTCCGTTTCGGTTTCCTTGGCCTGTCAGTCGCCCACAGTCCAGCGATAGCCGAAGCCGTATTCGCTCTTGATGCCGGCGAACTCGTCGTCTTCGCGCTCGAACTTCTTGCGGATGTTGCGCATGTGGGTGTTGATGGTGTTGTGCGTCACCAGCGATTGCATGGTGGATTGCATGAGCGTCTCGTAGCTGACCGCGTGGCCGGGATTCCGCACGAGCTTCGCCAACATGCGGAACTCGGTGGCAGAAAGGTCGACGCGGCGACCCTTCCAGGACACGAGCAGCGCGTCCTGGTCGAGCACGAGGCCACCAACGCGTCGGGCGGTGGGGCTGACGCTGTCCTCGCCGCTGGTGCGCACGTCGTTGATGCGGATGAGGGAAGCGATGCGCTCGGCCAGATAGTCGAGCGAGATGGGCTTCGGCAGATAGTCCCACGCACCGAGCCTCAACCCAGAGATCTTGTCGATCTCGTTGATGCGTTCGGTGAGGAAGATCACGGGCAGGGTGGGCTTGCGTGCGAGCAGTTCGCGGCAGAGCTGGAAGCCGGCGTCCACCTCGGGCCCCAGAATGATGTCGAGCACGGCGAGGTCGGGGATGCGTTCGTCAAACCCGGCGAGCGCTTCGGCCCGACTCGCGTAGGTGGCGGTTTCGTAGCCCTTCTTGACGATGGCATCGGCGTAGTTCGCACGCTGGTCCGGATCGTCCTCGACGATTGCAATGAGCGTAGCCATGGGGTGATTCTACCGCCGCTTGGTTGTGGGGCCAGTGATGACGGTGAAAACGGGGCAGGGACGCTTGGTGGCGGTGGTGGGGCCTGAGTCCACCGGCAAGACCACCCTCGCTCGGGAACTCGCCGCGGCGTTCGATGCGCCTTTCCTGCCGGAGTATGCCCGCGAGTACTTGGAGGAGCGTCTCGAGCGCACCGGCGATGCGTCGTACGACGAAACGGACCTTACCGCCATCGCCCACGAGCACATCCGCCGGGAAGCGGCCTTCGCGCAATCTAGCGGGCGCGGCGGGGTGATTGACACGGATCTGATCGTGATCTTGATCTGGTGGAGCGAGCGCTTCGGGCAGCCACCCGCATGGCTCCACGATGCCATCGCCGGCCAGCCGAAGCGGCTGTATCTGCTTTGTGCCGCAGACTTGCCCTGGCAGGCGGATCCACTGCGTGAGTCCGAACACGACCGGGGACGCCTGTTTGACGTGTACCAGACAGTCCTTACGGACCTGCGACTGCCATTCGCCATCGTCGCCGGACAGGGCAGCGCCCGCCTCGACGCCGCCCGCAGCGCGGCAAGCCCAATCCTCGGTGCCGAGTCCAAGCATTAGGGCCTCTGGAGGAGTGCATTTTCCCGACCAAGCGCCTGTCGGCGCTGGGGGAAGGCAGGATGCCTTCCCTCCAAAGGCCCGTCCTTTTCGACGCTCCGCGTCTCCGGGTAGGGCTCGACCCCACTCTGCTACTCTCGCGGTCCGCACCGGGCCGGGGAAACGCGTGAAGCTCGAAGCCGATGCCTGACTTGCCGGAAGAGCCATCCGACGGGACGGACGGGGAGGCCGGTCCGGAAGCGCGCATCTCATGGCCGCTCGCCACCGGGCTCGGGCTTCAACTCGCCGGCATGGTGCTGCCCGGCGCGGTGCTGATACCCACGGTCGTGTTCCGCAGCGCCAGCCAGTCCGAGGAGGTCGTGCTGTGGGCCGTGTTTGCATCGCTGGTGGCCTGCGGGGCGACGACGATCCTGCAGGCGCAGGGACTCGGGCGCTTCGGTGGGCGCTACCTCATCGTCGCCGGTGCCTCCGGTGCGGCGATCGCCGTTAGCATCGCCGCCCTCAAGGCCGGCGGGCCGGCGCTTCTCGCGGCCCTCGTGCTGGCCATGGCATTCCTGCAGCTCGGCCTTTCCGTGCGGCTTGCACCATTCCGCAGCGTGCTGACGCCGACGGTGACGGGCACGATCGTCATGCTCGTACCTGTCACCGTGACGCCAGTGCTCTTCGAGCAGATGAACGACGTACCGCCAGGAGCCTCGCCGGCCGCTGGCCCTCTGTGCGCGTTCGTCACCCTGGCAACGGTCGCCGGCATCATGCTGAAGGCGCGCGGATCCATTGGTCTGTGGGCTCCTGTGATCGGCATCGTCGCCGGGTCGCTGGTCGCCGCCGCGTTCGGCCTGTACGACACGGCCCAGGTCGCGGATGCGCCATGGATTGGGCTGCCAACCGCTGTGTGGCCCGCCGTTCACTTCGAGCCCCACTTCGGCATTGCCTTCTGGACGCTGCTGCCGACGTTTCTGTTCGTTGGCCTGGTCTGCACGATTCAAACGACTAGCGGCGCCGTGGCGATTCAGCGGGTGTCATGGTCGAAGCCTCGCGCGGTCAACTTTCGCGCCGTGCAGCGAGCGGTAGCGGCCGACTCTGTCGGCAACCTACTCTCGGCGCTGGCGGGCACCATGCCGCTAGGAGCGCGCCCGAACGGTGCGGCGATGGTGGAGACTACCGGAATGGGCTCAAGATCCATCGGCATTGCGGCCGGGATCGTGTTCTTGGCGCTTGCCTGCCTGCCGAAGGCGCTGGCCGTCGTGCTCGCGGTTCCCGGTCCGGTGACGGCGACCTTCATCACGCTCACCATGGCAACCATCTTCATCGTCGGCGTCAAGATGGTGGTCCAGGACGGCATGGACCCTCGCAAGGGCGTCATCGTCGGCGCGGCATTCTGGATTGGCGTCGGCTTTGAGCATGGTGTCGTCTTTCCCGATTTCATGGCGAGCCTGACCGGAGCCATGCCGCTCAACGGCATCGTTGCTGGCGGTGTGGCGGCGATCCTCGGAACCCTGTTCGTGCAACTGACAAGGCCGCGCACCAGGGCGACCGAAGTCGCGCTCGACTCCTCGTCGCTGCCGCAGATCCGCGAGTTCGTCGCCGGCTTCGCATCGCGGTCTGGGTGGGACGAACGGATGGCGGCGCGTCTCGATGCGGTCAGCGAAGAGACCTTGCTGACGCTTCTCGGGCGGGAGGAGGCTGCCTCGGCAGGGCCAAGGCGCCTGCTTGTCACGGCTCGCCGCGATGACGGAGGCGGCGCGACCCTGGAGTTCCTCTCCGCCCGCGGCGACGAGAACCTTCAGGACCGGATTGCGCTGCTCGGGGAGGCCAGCGCCGGCGCGAGGCTGGAGGAGGAAGTGTCGCTGCGGCTGTTGCGTCACCTCGCCTCCTCGGTGCATCACCAGCAGTACTACGACATGGACGTCGTCACGGTGCGCGTGGACGCAACGAGGCGAACGACGCACACGGCTTGACGCTACCCGCCCCTGTGCGACAGGATTCCGTTCGAGAGAAAAGACTCGGGAGTAACCCATGTACGTTGCTGTTTTCGCGACCGACAAGCCGGGCACGGCGGATGTCCGCCGCGAGCACTTCAATGCCTTTGTCGAGTACCTGCGCGAGCATCCGAACCATCCCGATGTGGCCGTGCACCACGGCGGGCCGACCCTGTCCGAGGACACATCGACGATGATCGGGACGCTGCTGGTGCTCGAGGCACCCTCGTTGGACGCCGTGCGGGCCTTCGTTGCGGACAGTCCGCTCGGCCGTGCCGGCGTCTACGGCGACGTGCAGGTGCGACCGTGGGAATGGCGCACCGGAAGCCCGGACTAGGTCATAGGGAGGTGGGGGCTGGGGCAGACCCCGGGCGTAGAGAGGGGTTGGCGGCGCCAAAGGCCCCGCGGTGCCAACTGCCTATGGGACCCCCACGACCCAAGTGCACACTGCGGGCATCGAGAGAATGACCGCGAGCAGGCCCAGACCGCTCAGCAGGAACGGTACCGTCCCCCGAAACGACTCGCCGAGGGGCACGTCTCGGGCCAACGAGTTGATCGCGTATACGTTGAGGCCGATCGGCGGCGTTATGAGCCCGATCTCGACGACGATCAAGGCCAGGACACCGAACCAGATCGCCGTTGCCTCCTCGCCGTAGCCGAAGTCGAGGCCGGCCACAAGCGGAAAGAAGACCGGCACGGTGAGGAGAATCATGGCGAGGCTGTCCATGACGCAGCCAAGCACCAGATAGACGAGCAGAATACCGATCAGGATCGCCATGGGCGGCAGCCCCGATCCTCCGAGCGCCTCGGCGAGGGCAGCGGGAACCTGCGACAGGGCGAGAAAGCCGTTGAAGACTTCGGCGCCGATGAGGATGAGAAACACCATACCGGTCGCCCGGGCGGTATCGAGCGTCGTGTCCAGAAGCTCGCGCCAGCCTAGGCGCCCGCCGGCAAAGGCCACGAGAGCGACCGCCGCTACCCCAACTGCCGCCGCTTCCGTCGGTGTGAAGACGCCGGCGTAGATGCCGCCGACGACCACTAGGAAGACCCCGGCCACCGGCCAGACACGGCCGAGGGCCCGGATGCGCTCCATGATGGGCATGGCGGTCGCGGCCGGCGCTGCGTCGGGGTGCCGGCGCGCGTATGCGGCGATCGCCAGCGTGTAGCCGAGGGCGGCGATGATGCCGGGCACGAGCGCCGCGAGAAACAGCTTGCCGATCGACTGCTCCGTGAGCACGGCGTAGATCACCAGGATGATCGAAGGTGGGAAGAGAATCCCCAGGGTTCCGCCGGCGGCGAGCGTGCCCGTGGCCAGTGCCCCGGAGTAGCCGTGCCGGCGCATTTCCGGAAGCGCCACGGCGGCCATGGTCGCGCCGGTCGCAATCGACGAGCCGCAGACGGCGCCGAACGCTGCGCAACCGCCGATGGTGGAAACCGCCAATCCGCCGCGGCGGTGGCCCACCAATGCCCTGGCGGCATCGAAGAGTTGGCGGCTGAGCCCTGCCCGGGTGGCGAGCTGACCCATCAGGAGGAACAGAGGCAGCACCGACAGCGTGTAGCTTGATACCCGGCCGAAGGGAGCGGTGTTGAGCAGGTTCAGGAACGCGGGCCAGCCGGCGAGGGACGCAAAGCCGAACCCGCCCACAACGAACATCGCGACCGCCACCGGCATGCGCAGCGCCGCGAGCGCGAGGCAGGCGACGAACAGGAGCCCACCGAACGCGATGTCCGTCATCCCCTGAGTGCTCGGACATGGCGCCACGCGACGAGTACGCACGCCAGCGTCAGCAGTCCCGCCGCGAACAGCGCCGCGAAGTACGCCCAGTGCATGGGGATCGCCAGGAACAGCGTGGTCTCCGCATCCTTGAGCTTGTGCATGGCACCAACGAACAGCCGCCACGTGACCAAGCCAGCCACCAGCATGAACACGATGCCGTGCAGGGCATCCAATGCCGCGCGGCCGCGTTCGTGCAGGCGGCTCGTGAAGAAATCGACGACAACATGGCCGCCCGTGAGGTGACAGTGGGGAAAGAAGGCGAACACCGCGACGCCGCAGGCAAGTTCCGTGATTTCGTAGTCCCCCGGTATCGGCGTGCCGAAGAAATGCCGTCCGACAACACTCGCCACTGTCATTCCGACGACGCCCATGAGAAGCACGCCGCCCGCCAGCGCAAAGGCCTCGGCGATTCGCTCAATCGCTGCACCTGGGCCATGTGATGTTCCGGTCCAGCGGGACGGTGGTGCGGCGGTGGGCGCCGGTCGAGACGAGTCGCGGCGCGACACCCTAGCGATCATCGCCGTGCAGCGCGACGAGGCGTTCCGCTTCGGCGAGCAGGGCCCGGCCGTCGTGTCCCATCGTATCCACCTTCGCCACCCAGCCGGCGATCACGGACGCGGTGGCCTTGCGCCAGCGGGAGCGCTCCGGCGCATCGAGGGACAGAATCGAATGGCCCCGCCCCACTGCGATGTCGCGACCGGGCCGTTCATCGTCCTGCCACAGCCGGCCGAGCCGCCTCGCGAGTGCCATTCCGGTTGTGTCGTCCAGCACCTCCCTGACGTCGGCCGGCAAGCCCTCGTAGCGGGTCCTGTTCATTACCAGCACGAAGGGAGTGCAGGAAAGCCCCACTTCCGTGTGGTGACGCGTGACTTCGTGAAGCCTGAACGGCCGCATGATGGTCCAGGGTATATAGGCGCCATCGACCACTCCCCTGGAGAGCGCCTCGTAGGCTTGGGGAATGGGCATGCCGACCGGGACCGCGCCAAGCGCCTCGACAATGGCTGCGGCGGTTTGGGAAGCGGCGCGCACCTCGAGCCCCTTGAGGTCCTCGAGCGTGCGAACCTGCCGCTTTACCGTGTGAAGGTGGCCTGGCGCGGTTGCATGGAACACGAGTGGGTGCGTGTCGCCGTACTCGCCCTGCATCCGCTGCCGATGGAACGCTGTCAACGCCGCACTGGTCGCCACCGCGTCGGAGCACACGAACGGCAGCTCGAACACCTCGGTCAGCGGGAACCGGCCGGGCGAGTAGCCCGGTAGGGTCCAGGCAATGTCGACCACACCGTCCCGCGCCTGCCCGTAGAGGTCTCCGGGCCTGCCGCCAAGCTGCATGGCGGGATACACCCGGATCGTGACCCGCCCACCGGACCGAAGAGCCACTTCGGCGGCCCACGGCTGCAGGAACTCGGTTACGGCGATGGAACTCGGAGAGTTGAACGTGTGCAGCCGGAGTTCGACCGGCTCCGCCACCGAACTCCACGCCGCCCAGAGAACCCACCCGGACAGGCAGACGCCAACTGCCGAACTAGCCCGCATTTCTCACCAGTCCTCGATTGCGGACGACGATGCACTTGCCTGTGCGGACGTGCCTCCTGGCACGCGCGGGCCCTGCTGCCACAGCGACACCTCGTCGCCCTCGCAACGACGGTTGGTGAGGAAATGCGGGCTAGGAATCCAGTGCAAGGGTTCTCCGCGACCTGCCTTCCGCCGTATGTTCGCCGACGGGCGCATTCCTTGGCAACGGCAGGGAATGACTTGGCTATATGCGGGCGAGGTAGTCGGCGGCTTGCTGGTGGATTTCCGGGCGGTCGTTGCCTTGGGCGAGTTGTGCAGCGGCCCAGGCGTATTCGCGGATGTAGAAGGCTGTGCGCGTTCGATGGAAGTGCTCGGGGGAGGGTGGGGGCGTGCCGGCAGCTTCGCTCCAGGCTTGAACGCAGAGCCACGTCGCGTCCTGCTCCCACTCGAGGCAAGTGCAAAGGCCCAGCACGTCGAACAGCGGATCGTTGTCGCCGGCGTGTTCCCAGTCCAGGGTGCGCCAGCCCCTCGGCGTGCAAAGGACGTTCCACGGATTCAGGTCGTTGTGGCAGCCCTTGATGCGCGTTGGGTGCCACGACAGGCGTTGAAAGGCCGCTGCGGCGCGACGGTCCAGGCAGCCGGCATCCCTCGCGGCGCGGAAATAGGCGGTAACAACCGCCTTGACGTCATAGCGCTGGATGCCGGCCGGAATCTCGCCGTGCAGGCGAGCGATGCCAATGCCGGTCTCTTCGGCGGAGGCCGGAGCCTGGGCAAGGGTCGGCGCGTCGATCCATTCGGTGATGAGGTGCCCTCTCGTCTTGTCGAACGCCACTACCGCCGGTGCCGAAGGTAGTGCGAGATAGGTCGCCTCAACCGGTCGCGGTCCGAGATTCCTCACCACGCGCACCGCATAGTCGTGCCCCTCCACGGCGAAGCGCCAGTTGCGATTGGTGTAGCCGCCGGTCAGCCATTGCATGGCATCGAGCGGTTGGTCCCGCCAAGCCGGCACCAAGGATCGAATCACCTGCCGGGCGTCGTCTTCGTGCGCGTCGTGCTCTTCGTCCACCGCGCCATCATCGCCGCCAAGCCCGGCGATGCGCAAACGGGTACACTGCCGGCAAGCAGGAGCTTGCGCGCTCTTCAGGGCGGGCAAGCGGGGTGGAAGCGTCGTGCCAAAGGCGCATGGTCACGGAGAGGTGGCGGCTGGGGCCAGCCCCCGGGTGCAAGCAAGGGGGTTGGCGGCGTGGACATCACCTTCACCCGCTTCGTCTCCGCGCTCAGAAACGCCGATGTCCGGGCATCGCCGGCGGAAACCCTGGTTGCCTTTGACGCCTTGCGCCAGGTGGGAGTACGCGATCCAGAGCTGCTGCGCGATGCGCTCTCGCTGACCCTCGCCAAGACCCGCGCCGAAAAGCAACGTTTTGCGGAGACCTTCGAGCGTTTCTTCCACCAGCTTGCCTTTCGCGAGCCGGCCAAGCGCACTTTCCTGCGTAGCGCGAATCCCGATGCCCTCTTGGCCAAGCTCGACGGGCGTGTCTCGCCGGGGCTCCTTGCCACCATCGAAGACGTGCTGCGCGACGAACGGGACGACTTGGCGGTGCGTGTGCAGCAAGCCGGGGAGGCCGCCGGCGTACATGCGATTCGCACGCTGCGGGAGAAGGCCGGCGTTGCAGACGCCATCGGCCGAGCACTGGCGCTAAACGAACTCGACGGCGCGGTGGCGGCGGGCGGCGGCCTCGATGGCAACGAGGAGACGTTGCTGCGTTACCTGCGGCAGTACTTGCGCCAGCAGATTCGCGACTACGTCGATGCCCAATACCGCCTGCATGTGGACCCGACCGGCAAGCGGGCGTTGGTTGACGCCGCGCTCAAGTCGAACCTCGACCAGCTGCCCATGGCGTATCGCGACGACGTGCGTCGCGTCGTCGAGAAGCTGGCGGAGCGCCTTGCCCGCGACCATCGCAAGCGGCGCAAGCGAGCACAGCGAGGAACCCTCGACATCAAGCGCACCATCCGCAGCAATGTCGCCTACGACGGCGCGATCTTCGACCTGCGCTGGCGCCGGGTGGTGCGCGAGAAACCAACCGTGTTCGTGCTGTGCGACGTGAGCAACTCGGTGGCGAGAGTCGCGCGCTTTCTGCTCTTGCTGCTCTATGAACTCACGGACTTGCTGCCCAACATCCGCGCCTTCGCCTTTTCCAGCCACCTCGGTGAGGTGACGGACGTGTTCACGGACCGGCCCTCGGAGGAGGCGATCGAGGAGGCGCTGTTCCTTTGGGGCAAGGGCAACACGGATTACGCCCGCGCCTTCCTCGACTTTCGCGAACTGTGTGGCGCCGAACTCAGTCGCCGCAGCACCTTGATCGTGCTCGGTGACGGTCGCAACAACTACTACGACCCCCGCCCCGATTTGCTCGAAGAACTCTCGCGGCGTTGCCGCCAGACCTTCTGGCTGAATCCAGAGACGCGCGACCAATGGCGCGAGGGCGATTCCGAAATGCGTCGCTACGCCCCCCACTGCACCACCGTTGCCACCTGCAACAAGCTGCGCGACCTCGAACGCTTCGCCGACCGGTTACTCGCAACGACGCTGTAAGGGAACGCCCATACAGCATTCCGCCAAGGGGCGGCTGTTTAATTCACTCCGGTCACGAACCCCATCGTCGGTCCGATCTCTTCGTGCAGCACGAGGTCCGCGATGTTGTCGAGCGGTGTCGGTTCGCGGTTGAGGATGACCAGGCGAGCGCCTCGGCGGCTGGCGTACTCCGGGAAGGCGGCGGCGGGATACACGACCAGCGACGAGCCGATGACGATGAAGAGGTCGCTGGCGCCCGTCATCTGTTGGGCGCGCTGCATCGCCTCTTCCGGCATGGCTTGGCCGAAGGAGATGGTGGCGGTCTTGATGATGCCGCCGCAGCGGTCGCAGGCGTCGACGCGGCCTCGGGCGAGGAACTGCGCTTTGAGGTCGGCAAGCTCGAATCGTGCATGGCAGGAGAGACAGGCCGCGTATCGGGAGTTGCCGTGCAGTTCGACGATGTGCTCGTCCGGGACGCCGGAATCCTGGTGCAGGTTATCCACGTTCTGGGTGATGACGCCGATGCACTTGCCCTGTTCCACTAGCCTCGCAACGCCCAAATGGCCTCGGTTGGGCTTGGCGTCGTCCCAAGTGGAGTCTCGGGACTCGAAGCGCCGCCGCCACGACTCCTGACGCACATCCTCGGACGCCAAGAAGTCCTGGAACTCAATGGGCTTGATCTTGTTCCACAGACCCGTGCCTGGGCTGCGGAAGTCGGGAATGCCGGATTCGGTGCTGATGCCGGCACCGGTGAAGGCGACGATTCGCGACGCATCGCGGATCATCGAGGCAAAGCGGTCGAGGTCTTGCGGACTTGCCATCGTGTACCCTCCACACGGCGTAAGGGGAGAAGCATATGCAATCCGTCGAGTTCTTTTTCGATTGCAGCAGCCCGTGGACGTATCTCGGCTTCGAGCAGATTCAGCGCACGCTGGCGCCTGGCATCGAGAGCGGCGAGGTGGAACTCAAGTGGCGGCCGTTCTTGGTGGGCGGCGTCTTCAACACCGTCAACCCGAGCGTGTACGAAGGGCGGGCGAAGCCCGTGCCGGTGAAGGCACGGCACTACGCCAAGGACCTTGCCGACTGGGCACGCTATGTCGGCATCCGCATCGGCTCGCCGCCGGTGTTCCCGGTGAACAGCGTCAAGGCGATGCGAGGCGCGTTCTTTGCCGAGGAGCAGAGCAAGCTGGTGCCGTATGCACGGCGGGTGTTCGAAAGGTATTGGGGCGACTTGGCGGACGTGTCCCAGGACGACGTGCTCGAAGGCATCGTCGGCGAAGTGGGCTTGGACGCAACCGCCTTCTTCGCGGCCATTCGCTCTGACGGCTACAAGGCTCGCCTGCGCGCCAACACCGACGAACTGATCGAGCGCGGCGGGTACGGCTCGCCGACGATGTTCATCGACGGCAGCGACATGTACTTCGGCAACGACCGGATTCCGCTCGTGGCGCACCGGCTCGGATTGGCACCGCCAGAGGGCGTTGGCTGATTGAGCAACATCTGCGCATGTCCTCTCGTGGACAAGCCTCGGCAGGTGTTTTCAGGGCTCCCGCAGGCGGTCGAAAGCGCAGGTTTTGGGCGGGGTTCGTTCCGCCGCGAGGATCGACTCGGCACATTGGCGTGGGGACATGGTGGCGGTGTTCACCTCGACGTCGTAGATGCAACCGGCATGCACGCTGTGCATGTGCAAGACGGCGGTGCCGGGGAAGCGGCCCGGGCGTTCGGTTTCGCGTCGGTTGAGGGTGGCTGCGTCGCAGTGGATGGCGGCGAATGTCACGCCGATGCCGGTTAGGGCTGCCAGATAGTCGCTGAGGTAGTTGGCGTCGAGCCGCATGTCGTCCACCACCACGTCGTTGCCGGCCTTGGCGAACGCGGCGATGGCCTGGCGCATCCCGGCGAGCATTCTTAAGCCCACGTCGCCGAAGCGGATGGCCGTGCCGGACATTGCTGGGCCGCGGGGTCCTCCCGGCGCATGAATCGGGACTACGTTCAGGCCGCGAGCCCCCGGCGTACCGTCAGGGGAGTTCAGGCCACGGAACCGGTCTGGCAAGCCGTCACGGAACTGGTCAAGGGCGATGTGCTGGATGGGTTCCGGGCGCAGTTGCTGGATCATCCGCGCCACCGTCGTCTTGCCGGCGCTAGACGTGCCGTTCAAGAGAATGACGCGGCCGCAACCCCTCACCGTGCCAGCCACGCGGGACGTTCCCCCCAGGCGTCGGCGTAGCGTGTCGCGTAATCGCCGAAGGAATGCCGTTGCGGCCCCGGTGCCGTCAGGCTGATGGCCGCGGTCAGGGCGCCGGCGCGCATTGCGCCCTGCATCTCGGCACCGCGCAGGCGGGCATCCACGAATCCAGCGCGGAAGGCGTCGCCACAGCCCGTGGGGTCCGTTACTTCGTCGATGGCCACCACCGGCACCCGTCCGGCCTCGTGTCCGCGCTCGAACCAGAGGGCTCCCGCACTACCCAACGTGACGATCAGGCAATCGAGCGTGGCGAGCGCTCCACCCACGTGGCCTTGCAGCGTGCGGTGCTCGTACTCGTTGAGGATCACGCTCGAGGACAGCTCGGTCAGCCTTTCGCTGTCGCTCGGCTGGAAATCGGTGAGTCCCTGGCCCGGGTCACAGAGGAAGGGGATGCCGAGTTCGACCATCACCCGGGCGGCATCGACCATGTTCTCGGGCACATCCGGGGCCAGCACGGCGTAGTCAAAGCCGCGTTCGGCAAACGTGCGCAGTCGAGGCAGGAAGTCTTGGCTCCGCGCGGGGCCGGGATAGAAGCCGGTGAACTGATTCTGGTTCGCGTCGGTGATGACGAAAGCGTGCGACGAGTGGGCTTCTTCCAGCATCGTGATGCCGCTCGTGTCCATTCCCAGTGTCCGGAGGTGGCCGGCGAAGTCCGGCTCGTAGTCGCGCCCGACGAACGCGAACGGCGATGGCTGCTGGCCGAGCAGTGCAAGGCTGTAGGCGATGTTCATGGCGCAGCCGCCAAAGTCGCGCCGGATGTGGCTCAGGTGAATCGAAAGATTGATGCCGTCATGGCGGGGCAAGCCGGCGAAGGTGCGCGGGTACTTGGCCGCGTAGTCGATGGCGAGTGTGCCGGTCACCAATATGCGTGACATGCGGCGATGGTAGCAGGCCAACGTTCAAGTGGCGGGTGGCTCGGAGGATGGCGGACCGGCGCACGCCGAATGCGAAGCGCCGTGGCGGCGTTGGGCGCGTTGATGACGCATCGGGGCGCAGCCTGTACATTGCGGCGTTTCCGCGTCGCGGGCCTGGTGCCCGTCTGGAGGGGCGGTGCAGGGGCTTGTTGGTCTGGTCGTGATTCTTGGCCTGGCGTGGCTGTTCTCCGAGCGGCGCCGGGAAGTGCGTGTGCTGGAGGTGGCAGTGGGTTCGGCGCTGCTGTTTGCCGTGGGGTTCGTGCTTCTGAAGGTGCCGCTCATCTCCGACTCGATTCTGCTCTTGAATGCGCTGGTGGTGGCACTCGACCGTGCCACCATGGCCGGCACCGAGCTCGTGTTCGGCTATCTCGGTAGCGACACGCATCCGTTTTATCCGGAACGGTCCATGCCGGTGATCTTCGCCTTTCGGGTGTTGCCGCAGATCCTGGTGTTCAGTGTTGTGGTGGCAATCCTCTGGTATTGGCGCGTGTTGCCGCTCGTGATTCGCGGCTTTGCCTGGGCACTGCGGCGCGCCTTGCGGGTGGGAGGCGCAGTGGGCGTGGCTGCGGCGTCGAGCGTGTTCCTCGGCATGGTGGAGGCGCCGCTGGCGATTCGCGCCTATCTCAACCACCTCTCGCGCTCGGAGTTCTTCGTGGTGATGACCTGCGGCATGTCTACCGTTGCCGGCTCCATCATGGTGGTGTACGCGACCATTCTTGGGCCCGTGCTCGATGGCGCCCTCGGGCACATCTTCGTCGCTTCGATCATGAGCGTTGTCGGGGCGGTGGTGATCGCCCGCATCATGATTCCCGAAACCCGGGAGGCCACGGCCGGAGACATGGCCGACTCGCTCAAGTACGACAACATGATGGACGCGATCTCGCGCGGCACGATGGACGGGCTGCGGCTCGTGGCCTATGTCGCCTCCACCGTCATCGTACTGGTGGCGCTGGTGGCGCTGGTCAACCATGTGCTCGGTCAGTTCGAGGTGCTTGGCGAGCCGCTCACGGCACAGCGTATCCTCGGTTGGGTGCTGGCGCCGCTGGCATGGAGCATGGGGATTCCCTGGCAGGATGCGCCGGAGGCTGGCGCATTGCTCGGCACCAAGGTGATCCTGAACGAGCTGTTCGCCTATTTCGACTTCGCCGCCATTGCCGAGACGCTGGCGCCAGAGTCCCGCCTGATTCTTACCTATGCCCTGTGCGGGTTCGCCAATTTCGGCAGCGTCGGCATCCTGATCGGTGGCATCGGCGCCCTGGTACCCGACCGGCGCGGCGAGATGCTGGCGCTGGCGCCACGCTCGATCGTTTCCGGAACGCTGGTGGCTTGCTTGACCGGCGTGGTGGTGGGATTGATTGGCTAGGAGCCTGTCGGACTTGGCGGCGATGCACCCGGCTGCCGGACAGGGCGACGCATGCGTCGCCCCTACAGGAAGGTGTCGGTCATGTCCCGGGCCGTAGGGGCGACGCATGCGTCGCCCTTCTTCGGGTGGCCTTCCTCATGCGCTTAGCGCCTTTCTAGCTCTCAAACAAGGCAGCGGCGGCGTCGGCGGCGCGCTTGATGTCGGCGTCATCGACGTCGAGGTGTACCACCCAGCGGGAGCCGCTGACGAGCACACCGGCAGCGTCCATCACCTGCACCATGCGTGCGGTGGGCACATCCTCGACGAATACCATGTTGGTGTGACAGGTCACGTTCAGCCCATGCGACGCCAGGGCATTTGCAAGCGCCCGCGCGCGCTGGTGGTCCTCGTTCAGGCGCTCTACATTGTGCTCGAGCGCATACAAGCCGGCGGCCGCCAGCACGCCGGCCTGACGCATCCCACCGCCGAGCACCTTGCGCCAGCGGCGTGCTTCGTCGATGAAGGCGGCGCTGCCGCATAGTACCGATCCAACCGGAGCCCCGAGACCCTTCGACAGGCACACCGAGACCGTGTCGAAGTGTCCCGCGATCGCGGCTGCCGGAACGCCCTCGGCGATGGCGGCGTTGAACAGGCGCGCACCGTCGAGATGCAGCGCAAGGCCTTCGCGTTCTGTGAGTGCTTCGGCGCGGGCGAGATAGGGCAGGGGTAGCGCCTTGCCGGCCTGGGTGTTCTCCAGGCACAGGAGGCGGGTGCGGGCAAAGTGGAAGTCATCCGGCTTGATCGCCGCAGCAACCAACTCGAGATCCAGCGTGCCGTCGCCCTCGAACGGCACCGGCTGCGGCTGGATGCCGCCGAAGACCGCGGCGCCGCCGCCCTCGAAGCGGTACGTGTGCGCCATCTGGCCGGCGATGTACTCGTCACCTCGGCTGCAGTGGGTGAGGAGCGCGGCAAGGTTCGATTGGGTGCCGCTCGCAACGAAGAGCCCGGCCTCGAAGCCGAGTCGCTCGGCGCAAGCGCTTTGAAGGCGGTTTACGGTGGGGTCTTCGTCATAGACGTCGTCGCCCACCTCGGCGGTGGCCATGGCGCGACGCATGGCGGCGCCTGGCCGCGTGACCGTGTCCGAACGCAGGTCGACGACCTTGGCCGTCGACAACGGTAGTTACCCTGAAAATGTGGCCGGAACGCGCGTCAATTGCCGGCGGCTAACGAGACGTTGTACACGCCCGCCTGCCGTGCCGAGTCCATGACATGGATCATCTTCTCGGTTGTGGACTCCGGGTGCGGCTGGATGATGACCGGTGCTTCCGGGTTCTCGGCGTGCAGCCGTTCGATGTTGGCGCGCACGGAGCGAATGTCCACATCGCGTTGGGCGATGATGATGCGGTCGCGGCTGGTAATGCGCACGACGATGCTCTTCTTGTCGGGGTCCACCGTCTTCGGCTTGTCGTCCTCCGGCTGGTTGACGTCAAGGCCAACTTCCTTGACGAACGTGGCGGTGACGATGAAGAAGATCAGCATGATGAAGACGACGTCCAGCATGGGCGTCAGGTTGATCTTTTCTTCGCCCCCGTCTTCGCCGTGTCGCGTGAACCCTTTGCGCACCGCATCCTCCCCGGCTCATTGGTGTTCCCAAGGGCGCGTAGTGTAGGGGCAATCCGCGCGGTTCGCTAGCCGTAGTTGCGAGCCAACAAAGCCGTTTCTGCGGCGCGGCGTCTGCGCACCGATAGCGCCGAGCCGTCAGACGCCCTGATGCGGTGTGTTGCGCGACCGCAATGCGCTGAGCAGCCGCGTTGCCGGCACCGTCCAGACCAGGAAGCAGGCGGCAAGGAGGGCGATGGTCAGCGGTGCGCCGACGAAGACGCCAAGCGTGCCGTCTGACAGCAACAGCGTTCGGCGCAGGTTCTCCTCCAGCATCGGGCTAAGGATGAAGCCGAGCAGCAACGGCGCCATCGGAAAGCCGTTCAGGCGCAGGGCACAGGCGGCGATGGCAAAGCCGAGCATGAGAAAGACGTCGAACGGGTTGAGCGAGGTGAGATAGACGCCGAGCAGCGAGAAGGCCACCACGAACGGAATCAGCACCTGGCGCTTGAGGTGGATGATGCGCGACAGCCACGGGATGAGCGGCAGGTTCAGCGCCAAGAGCACGAGATTACCGAGATACATCGACACGATCACGCCCCAGAACACCGCCGGTTCCGTTTCCAAGAGGCGCGGTCCCGGTTGGATGCCGTAGCTCAACATGACGCCGAGCAGAACGGCGGTGGTGCCGGAGCCCGGAATGCCGAGGGTGAGCAGTGGCACGAAGGAGCCGGTGCAAGCCGCGTTGTTGGCGGACTCCGGCGCTGCCACCCCACGTGCGGAATCCGCCTCGTCGCCACGCCGGAAGCGCTTTTGCAGGTCGTAGGCAAAGAAGCTCGCAAGGGTCGCGCCGGCACCGGGCAAGACGCCAACCAGAAAGCCCAGCACGGAACTTCGGCCCACCGTTGGTGCAATGGCGCGAGCGTCACCGGCATGCAGCCGAACGCGTTTGCCTACACGATCCGGGGTGGGTGCCGAGTCGCCGCGAACGAGCATGTGGAACGCTTCGGCCAGCGCGAACGTGGCCATTGCCAACAGCACGAAGCCGATGCCGTCGGCGAGGTCTGCGCGGCCGAAGGTAAAGCGCTGGATGCCGGCGGAAGGGTCGGTACCCACAGTGCCGAGCATCAACCCGGCGAGTGCCGAGATGAGGGACGCCAGCACCTTGCCTCGCTCGGCGAAGGCGGCAATGCTCGACAGCGCAAACACCAGCACGAGGGTGTATTCGGGCGACTGGAACTGCATCGCGAGGCCCGCCAGCGAAGTTGCGAACAGCATCAACGCCAGGGCCCCGAACGTGCCGCCGCCGAAGGAGGCGAATGCCGCCAGGGCAAGCGCACGCCCGGCCTGCCCGCGCCGCGCCATGGGGTAGCCGTCGAACGAGGTCGCCACTGTCGATGCCACACCGGGGGCGTTGATGAGGATTGACGACGTGGAGCCGCCGAACACGGCACCGTAGTACACGCCGGCCATCATGATGAGGCCAGCCGCCGGTTCCATGGAATAGCTCACCGGAATCATCAGCGCGATGGCCGTGATCGGGCCGAGCCCCGGCATCATGCCGATGAAGGTGCCGGCAAGGCAGCCGAAAGCGACCCAAGCCAGATTGCCCGGATCAAGTGCCGTAGCCAGCCCGGTGACGATCCCTTCCCACACGCCCGGCAGCCCCTTGCGTGGTTCAGTCGAACCAGATGCCGGGGTCGAGATAAACGCCGAGCAGCTTCTCGATCACCAACCAGCCGAGTGCCGCGAGGCCCGCCGGGGCGCCCAGCACCACCGGCCAGCGTCGCTCGCCGGCGGCCAGAAGCGATGCCGCCAAGAGCAGGAATGCGGAAGGCCAAAGTCCGGCAAAGGGGATCAAGAGGCCGAATCCGATTACGGCGGCGGCGATGAGGCCAGCGGTGCGCCAACCGTGCCAATCGGGTCGGTCCGCAACGTCAGCGCCGGTATCCTGCTTAACGCGCATTCCGCGCGCCAAGAGCGGCAGGCACAGAAGCCCAAGGAGCACGGCATAGATGAAGGGGAGGGTGCGGGCGTTGAGCGCCTCTGCCGCCGACCAAGGGTCCAATTCGATGCGGCTCGCCATCCAGCCATAGGCGATGGCGAGGACAAGGAAGGTCAGCGGCGTGATCCGCCGCGTCATCGGACGAAGCCCAGCGCTTGCATGGTCGCGCGGAGCTGTTCCTCCTGCTGTTCGAGAAAGCGCGTGTAGTCTTCGCCGTCATGGTCGAGACTGGCCCAGCCCCGCCGTGCAAGCACCTCCTGCCATTGAGGCGAGGCGCGCAGCGCCCGAAACCACTCGATCGCTCGGCTGCGATCTTCGGCCGGCATCCCTTCGTCGCCGAACATGCCACGCCAGTTGGCGAAGGAGAGGGGATAGCCGAGTTCGGTCAGGGTGGGCGTGTCGAGGCCAGGGATGCGCTCCGGTGAGGTCACCGCCAGTGGCCTCCCCTCGTCGGCTTCGATGAACGGCATGGTCTCGCCAAGGCCAGTGGATAGCATGGCCACTTCCCCCCCAAGCAACGCCAGCATCGCCTTGCCGCCGCCGTCATAGGGCAGGTAGCGCACCTCGCGCGGGTTGATGCCGCCGGCTTCGAGCGCCAGTGCAAGCACGATGTGGTCGAGGCTGCCGCGCACGGAGCCGCCGCCGACGACAATGGCGCCCGGGTCGTTGCGCAGGCGCGCGAGCGTGGCTTCCCAGCTTGTCGCTGGCGCGTCGGCGGCGACCACGAACACGCCATAGTCGGCGATCAACGCTGCCACCGGCGTGAGATCGCGAAAGCTGTACGGAAACAGGCCATGCAGGCTGCGGACGATGAGCGGTGCGGAGTTCACCAGCAGCGGAAAGTCGTGGCGGCCGGCATTCTCCATGAACCAGCCCATGGCACGCCCGCCACCGCCGCCGGAGAGGTTCTCGAAGGAGACGGATTCAACCAGGGCCAGGTCCTTCAGCACGCGCCCGGATTCCCGTGCAGTGCCGTCGAGGCCGCCGCCAGGGCCCGCCGGGATCACGACATGGATGGCTTCTGCCCAAACGGTAAGGGCACCCACCAAGGCGAGCCCAGCCAGAAAACGGGCCGCTCCGTGGCGGGGAAGCGGCCTCGTTCCCTGCCTTCCATGCGACGGCATCGTGGTCAGACGTTCAAGTGGTTGAGGGGCGCACCAGGCGTGTCCCACGCCATCGACACCAGTTGGCCCGTGGAAGAAAGGGTTATGTATGCAGTGCTTAGGTCCTCGCCGCCGAAGCAGACGTTGGTCGTAAGGCGGTCGGGCATGGGGACGAACTTCGGCTCGCGCTCGTCGGGATAGACCGTGGTGACGCCGCCGTCGATGATGGTGGCGATGCAGACGCCTCCATCCGCCGCCACGGCCAGCGAATCGAACAGGAAGTAGCCTTGGCGGCCGCGCAAAAGCCGGCCACCGTCGGGCCGGTCGGCACGTTCACCGGCGAGTTTGCCGGGGCTGGCGAGAGGCCATGCCCACAGCCTGCCCGTTGGCGTTTCCGCAACAAAGAGCTCGTCGCCGCTGGGGGATAGGCCCACGCCGTTCGGCGCTTCGAGCGGGAAGATCGCTTCCTCGATGTAGGAGCCATCCGCCTTGGCATAGAAAACACCGGTGCGGTCGCGGTCTCTCGGCCGGTTCTTGCCGTGGTCGGTGAACCAGAAGCCACCGTGGGCGTCGAACACGAGGTCGTTGGGGCCGCAGAGGCGCACGCCGTCGGCGGCTTCATAGACGGTCTCCACTTCCCCTGTGGCAAGGTTGACGCGCTCGATTCGCCCGCCGGTGTAATCCGCCGCCTGGTCGCCGGGATAGATGCGACCGCGCCGTTCCACCCAGTCGAAACCGCCGTTGTTGCAGATGTAGCAGTGCCCGTCCGGGCCGATGGCGGCACCGTTGGGGCCACCGCCTGTTTCTGCGACTACCTCGACCCTGCCATCCGGTTCCACCCGGGAAAGGGTGCCCCGAGCGATCTCGACGACGAGCACGGAACCGTCGGGCATGGCGATTGGGCCTTCCGGAAACTTGAGGCCTGTGGCGACGACATTCAGTTCCTGATTCACTTTCCTTCCTTGCTTGTCGAGCTTCGCGGACTGTTACGCTTTGCGCCTTGGCGCCGCTTGGTTCGGTATTGAGGGCGCGTCAGTGTAATGCAACGAAGGAGCTCTCATGGCCTGCACCGAACAGCCACCACGACTCTCCAGGGCCATTGCCGTGGCTTTACTGGCACTCATTGGCGGCTGCAACACCTATCTCGACGATGCCGAGAACCGCACGCCGGGCGAGCTGACGGATGATGTGGCCATCCACAGCATCCTCAAGACCCGACTCCTGCGCGATCCAGATGTAGGCGGGATCCGCGTCAACGTGGAGGTGGAGAAGGGCGTGGTGCGCCTTTACGGATATGTCCGCTCGGAAGCGGAACGGGACCGAGCCCAAACCCTGGCGCAGATTCGCGGCGTCCAGCGGGTGGAGAATCGCCTTCAGGTAAAGCCTTGAGAAAGTGGTTTTGCTTTTGCCTTTAAAGGTTTGTTTTACAAGTGGATATTTGTACTAGGATTTGCTCGCGTCGCCCAACGACTGTCTAGGATCCGCCCGGCTGCGGGGCGCTCCATCCACGGTCTCGCATCCTAGTCGGGCCGCTCGCCGCCCAGCCAATCCCGCGCTCGCAGGAACCCCTTGAGCGTCGCCTCCGGCGAACCCTGTTCCGGTTGGTGGCCGTGCACCCAAGCCGCTCGAGGCGGCAGCGATGCCAGCACAGATTCCACCCGGCGGCCGGACTGCAGCCCATAGCGTGTGCCTCGATCCAGTGCCAGGTTGAACTCCGCATAGCGCCCTCGCCGGATGGCGAGCCAACGTTCCTCCCGCTCGCCCCAAGGCGTGTCGAGCCGACGCCGCAAGATCGGCAGATAGGCATCGGGAAAGGCGTTGCCGACGGCCTTGGCGAGCTCAAGGCTGGCCTCGAATCCGCCTGCGCGCCAATCGTCGAAGAAAAGGCCGCCAACGCCGCGCGTTTCGTCACGATGCGGCAGGTAGAAATACCTGTCGCACGCCTGCTTCATGGCTGCGTAGTGTTCGCCGGCGGCTTTCTGCGCCACTTCGTGCCAATGGCGCACGTCGTCAAGGAACGGGTAGCAGGGCGTCAAATCGAACCCGCCGCCAAAGTGCCAGTGCGGCTCCTCCGTGGAAGCATCGCCAGTGTCCACAAGGAAAAAACGCAGATTCATGTGCGCTGTGGGCGCGTACGGGTTGCACGGATGCACGATGACCGAAACCGCGGTCGCCAGGAACGGCCTTCCGGCCAGATGCGGATTGCGATCCGTGGCGGCCGGGGGCAGGGCGGCGCCAACGCTGTGGGTGAACTGCACGGCCGCCTTCTCGAGGCGGTGACCGCCTTGGAGAACGCGCGGTCGGGATACACCCCCGCCCGGCAAGCTGAGCTCTTCGCCGACGAACTTCGCGCCGTCGTCAATGGCCTCGAAATCGCGCACAAGCCCGGTCTGCATGCCTTCGAAGAAGGCGCGCACCGGTGCGATGTCCGGTGGGGCAGGGCGCAAGCTCACACCACCCGCGCCGCCCGCAGTTCGTCGATGCGGGCGTCGTCATAGCCAAGCTCGGCGAGGATTTCGCGGGTGTGTTCGCCAAGGGTTGGTGCCCGCAGGCGGATTGGCGTCGCCGCCTTGCCGAAATCCACGGGCATCCTGCCGACCGGTGCCGGCTTCGGCAGCCCTGGGTAGTCCGTGGGCACGAGAAAGCCGCGATCGACAATTTGCTCGTTGGCAAGCGCGGCAGCAGGGGAGAGCACTTCGCCGCAGGGAATGCGCGCCTGTTCAAGTTCTGCCACGACCTTCGCAGTGGTTCGCGTTGCACACCACTCGCTCATGCGGGCGCTGATGTCGGCGGCATTGTCGCCACGGGTCTCGTCCGTGGCATAGCGCGGATCGGTGAGCCAATGCTCGTCGCCCATGAGCCGCGCCCAGCGCTCGAACAGAGGATTGCCGACGATCTGCACAAGAATCCAGCCATCGGTGGTTTCGAAAGCATCGGACGGTGCCGAGGTTTGGCCACGATTGCCGCTGGCGACCCGACCCTTGCCGAGCAGTGCTTCCTCGATCAGCGTGCCGTTGGCGATGGTGAGGGCCGAGGCGAGCAGGCAACCTTCCACCTGCTGGCCTTCGCCGGTATTGGCACGGTGGATTAGGGCGGCAAGGGTAGCGAAGGCGTTGAGCGTGCCGGTGGTGTAGTCCACATAGGGGAAATAGTTCTTCATCGGCTCATCGGCGTGGCCGGTGAGATGCATGTTGCCCGACATGGCTTGCGCCACGCCGTCGAACCCGACGCGGGTTCCATACGGCCCGCCGGAGCCAAATGCGGTGCTGGTGGTTAGGATGATGTCCGGCTTGATCTCGGTGAGGGAAGCGTAGTCGAGCCCCATGGAGGCGAGCGTGTCCGGCGGCAGGTTGGCGATCACGACATCGGCGGTCGCCACCAGCCTCTTTAGGACCTCGGCACCGTCGGGCTTGCGCGGATTGAGGGTGAAGCCACGCTTGTTGCGGTTCAGCGCAAGGAAACCGGCACCCTGTTCGTCTTCGGTGACGGGGGAGGTGTAGCGATCCTCGCTGCCGGCAACCTTCTCGATGCGAATGACGTCCGCGCCCAAGTCGCCAAGCAAGGCACCGCAGAACGGCCCGGCGATGTACCGCCCGAAATCCAGCACCCGCGTCCCCGCCAGAATGGACATGCCCCAACCTCCTCAGGGAAAGCGGCGCATTATGCCCCCCTTGGGGCGATGGCACCCTGCCCATGCAGGCGCCGCAAATGACCGGCTCAAAGGAGAAGGCCGCACCTTGCGGCACGCGGAAGGGCAAGATGCCTTCGCTCCCAAGGCCCTCCTTTACAATCACGGCATGGACGATGCACGAAGGGCGGTGGAGCGTGCCGCCGAACTGGTGGGGCAGGGGGCACAACACCTCACGGGTGTCGACCCGGACTCCGCCCAGATGGAGATCTTCGATCTCGCCTTGTCCCATGCGGAACTGATCGGGGCTCAGGAGTTCCTGCGCTATGCCGGACTGGATGCGCCGCCCGCCGAGGCAGCATTCGCGCGTGGCCTGGCGGAGCTTTTCTGCGCCGATGCCGTGAACAGCTTGCACCAGCGGCTGCGGGCGCGCCCGGCCGCGTTTGGCTTTGCGTCCGCCGACCTGGGCGATGCACATCTCGCCTTCACCGCTAGGGCGCTCGATCCCACGGTGCTGGCGCAAATCGGCGAGGCGGTGCGAGAGCGTCAGGGACGGATGCCTACCGATGGCCTAGACAACGAGAAGGCCATCATGCGCGACACCTTCCGCCAGTTTGCTGACGAGCAGGTAGCACCGCTGGCGGAGTCGATCCACCGTCAAAACCTGACGATTCCTTCCAGCATAATCAATGGTTTGCGTGAACTGGGCTGCTTCGGCCTTTCTGTGCCGGAGCGCTACGGCGGCTTGAAGCCTGACGACCACGAAGACAGCCTCGGCATGGTGGTGGTCACCGAAGAGCTGTCGCGCGGGTCGCTCGGTGCCGCTGGCAGCCTGATCACGCGCCCGGAGATCATGGCCCGGGCGTTGCTCGAGGGCGGCACCGAGGCACAGCGGTCGCGTTGGCTGCCTGGGCTGGCCGTTGGCCACCCGCTCTGCGCGATTTCGGTCACGGAACCCGGCACGGGGTCGGATGTCGCCTCGGTAACGCTTCGTGCCACTCGGGCCGAGGAGGGCTGGCGTCTGAACGGCAGCAAGACGTGGTGTACGTTCGCCGGCATGGCCGGCGCGATCCTCGTGCTGGCGCGCACCGATCCCGACGTTCAACCACGGCATCGGGGCCTGTCGCTGTTCGTGGTCGAGAAGCCGGGCACTGCCGGCCACGATTTCAGCGTCGAGAGTGGCGGCGGCCGCATGACCGGCCGTGCCATCCCCACCATCGGCTATCGCGGCATGCACTCGTTCGAGATGGCATACGACGACTTCCTCGTGCCCGACGACGCTCTGGTAGGCGAAGAGGGCGGCCGGGGCAGGGGCTTTTATTACACCATGCGCGGCTTCTCCGGTGGCCGCCTGCAAACCGCCGCACGCGCCACCGGCCTCATGCGCGCCGCCTTCGAGAAGGCACTGACGTATGCCGAGGATCGCGAGGTGTTCGACCGACCCGTCGCTTCCTATCCGCTCACCCTGCAAAAGCTCGCCCGCATGGCCGCGAACATCGTCGCCTGCCAGCAGTTCACCTACGCCGCCGCCCGCGCCATGGACGCCGGCGACGGCCAACTCGAAGCGAGCCTGGTCAAGCTGCTCTCCTGCCGCGCCGCGGAATGGCTAACCCGCGAAGCCCTGCAAATCCACGGCGGCATGGGCTACGCCGAGGAATCCGACGTAAGCCGCTACTTTGCAGATGCCAGAGTGCTCTCGATCTTCGAGGGAGCAGAGGAGACGCTGGCGCTGAAGGTGGTGGGCAGGGCGCTGCTTGGCGGGTAAGTTCTGAGGAAAGGGCTCCTCCGTCGGAGCCAATCCCGCCCTGCTGGGTTGGAACGCTGTCGCGCCACTTCTACGGCGCAAGCTCCTCGGCTCGGCGTAGCGTCCTGCGGCCCGGGTTGTCGAAGTACTCGCAGTCCACGAGTAAGTCTCCGTCGTTTCCACCTGCCTCGGCGATCTCTATATGGTGGCGCACGACCGGCTGGTAGGACGGGTATGTCCGCGCCGGAAATTCGAGCAGTTGCGCTCGTTTGAGGTCGTAATGTGACGTGGTCTCCACGAAGCGCAACACGAACGCTGATCGTTGGGGCAGGGGCCCATCCCCAAACGGCATGCTGCGGTGCGGAACCATCTTGTTGAAGAGCAGCGCATCACCGGGCTGGAAGTCCAACTCGATCTGGTGGTGTTCCAAAATCCCACTGAGGCTTGGGGTCTTGAACGTCGTCACACGCAACGTGAAGTACTCTTCGGTCGTCGTCGCAATCCCTGCCCGTTCCTTGCCCTCCAGCATCGAGACGATTCCTGGCTCCACATATTCGTAGACGAAGCGCCCCGACAGGATGTGCTCCGGCACGTAGACCAGTCCGCCACGCTGTCCCTTGGGATCGATCGGTGTCAGAGGACACCACAGCGTGCAGGCAAACTCGTCGGTGGGCTGATAGCCGAAGGTCTGCGTGCCGACATGCCAGTCGACGCCGGTATGTACCCCTCGATCAAGCACGAATCCTTGCTCGAATGTTAGGAAGAGGTCACGACCCACCAGTTCCGTCAACGCGTGTTGGAAGTAGGGACGTTCCAGGAGGGAGTACACATCGTCCCGTTCGTAGACGAACTCGTACTTCATCCGAGCGGAGGCGGGTCGTTTCGCGAAACGGTCGGGCATGGCGCCGGCTGCCATTTCGGCGTCAAGGCGTTCGAGCAGTGCACTGACCGCTTCCGGGTTCAGGATGCCATCGAGCTTCACGACGCCATCGCGCAGAAATGTCGCTTTTTGCTTGGCGGTCAGCGTGAAGTCGTGGTCGAAGCGATGTGAGGTCATTCCCCTCCACGCGCCGTGTGCGGCGAGAATCCTGATGCCGCCTGCATGTGTACACGTCTTGAACGCGCAACCGCCCCCAAAACTGGGGAACTCGGCCTTGGACGGCCGGGCCGCGGTCCCACACACATGTGCGCATAATAAATATTATGTTAAATTATCTCTGGGGCGGCCCCTTTGCGGATAGGCGTGTCCCGCCCCGCGCCGAATTCATCGGTGGTTCAACACGCGCGGGGACAAGCCCCGCCTACGCGCCACTTTCAAGCCCTGGCGGGGGCGTCGGTAGTTGGGTTCCTAGCGGAGCGTCAAGCGGGCGTTTACTTGGCCGGGCTTGTCGGCGTCGATGCTGACGTTGACGACGCGGATGCCGTGCTGGGTTTCGAGGGCCTCCATCCAGGCGATGACGGAGGCAAAGGGGCGGGCTTCGACGTGGACGATGAATCCGTCGCCGTCTGGCTGGATGCGGCGCAAAGGCAGGCCGAACTCGCCCGCGGAGCGATTGATCGTGGAAAGCTGGGCTTGGGGAGCGCCGTCGCCGGCGTCTCGGCGGGCTTCGGCCAATGCGCGGTTGGCTGTCATCCAGCCAAGGGATGCGCCCTCTCGTTGCAGGCGGCCGATCGCACCCGCGCGATAGTCGAGTGTCGGTTGAATGGCCGCGAGCCAAAGCACGGCTGCACCGATCAAGACGCTACCAGCCTTGAGCAGCACCCGTTCGCGACGGTCGAGGGCCTCGTAGCGACGGCGCAGGGGCGATGCGTTCCACGCCTGCACGACTTGGGCGATGCCCGGCAACGACGCCATCAGGAATCCACTCCCACTCGGAGCCGCGCGCGCACGCGCCCGTCCTCCTGCTCCGCTGAGGCGATGGTGAGCTCTACGCCCTTGTCGGTAAGGTTCTGTTCCAGACGGTCCAGCGCGTCGTAGCTGGGCACGATGACATCGGCCGCGAGCCCCCTGCCGTCGGCATAGGACAACGTGCGTAGCTCGTACTGGCCCACCGATGAAGTGAGACCCGCGCCGAGATGGCCGATGAGTGCCCTGCCCCCCGGCCCGCCTTGCGGCGAGCCGCCGAGCTGGCTGCGCATCCGATTTGCCGGATTGCCTACGACCTGCTCCACGCCATAGATGTCGCGGTAGAGCGCAGCCGCCTGCTCGCGCAACGCGGTCGCCTGTCGGTTTGCCCACCAGCCCTCAGTCGCCATCGCCGACAGCCAAACCAAGAGTCCCGCTGCCGCAAGCGCTGCTAACGGTCTCCAGCGTGGCAGATTCGCCCAAGTACTCCGTCGGGGCGCGAACTCCCCTTGCAGCAGATTCACGGCGTCGCTGCCAGCCGCGAACGAGTCGGCCAGGAAGCCGAGGGCAGGAAGGTCGCGACGCTCGCACTCGCCCAAGGACAAGGCCCCGAGTTCCACCGCGCGCACGGCTCCGTTCACTTCGAGGAGCGACGGGGGCGCGCCTGTGTCTGCTCGCTCGCACAGCCCTTCAAGCACCACCGGCAGCATCGCGGCGTCGACGCCGGCCAGCCGGTCGCCGCAACGCACCAATGCCCGCTCGCCTTCGTGCAAGACGGCAATGGCCTGCGGCGCCGCCGGTAGCGCCATCGCGTCGGCAGTGAGAAACCGTGGCGTCAGGCCGTGTTCGGCAAGCACTTCGAGCCATCCGGTCACGGCCGAGCGCGGCACCGCCAGACACATCACCTCTGCGCCGCGCACCAGCGCGCCCGTGGCAACGTGCATCGACTCGATGTCCACGGTCAGGTGCTCCTCGACGGCAAAGGGCGTGGCGCGGCGCATTTCCGCCACCGAGCGTCCGGGGATGGCAACTGGCAGCGCCAGCACCTGCTCCGCTGGCACCAACGCAACAAGGGTCGTGTCCCCTGCCCTCGCGTCCGCGGCTTGTTCGGGTGCCCGCAGCGCCGAGGCCAGACCGTGCAGAGACTCGCCCTGCGCGACAATCTCGCCGCGGTCGCCCCGCACCAGCCACGGCGCGCGCGCTTCGGGCATCGCGCCGCTGGCAGCGCCGTGCTCCGGCTCATCGGACCGGAAGGGCGCCAGGCGCACGAACGCGGTGGCCATCAGGGACCTTCTTCAATCGGGAGAGGCGGCGAGTCCTCGCGGCGACGGATCACCCGCAACTCGCCAGAGCTGGGGTCGCGGTGGAGGGTAGAGACGATCTCGCTGACCCTGCCCAGGATGTCCGCCCGCACATGCACCTCGAAAAACTCGCTCGCGACGGCCAGCGTGCCGACGCTGGCACCGTAGGCGGGGTGGTCCGCCGTGAAGGATTCGACGCTGTCGAACTCGCGCTCCGATTCTACCAACGCCCGAACCTCCGCCCGCACGAGGTTGGGCGCGAGGGAGGCCAGCACTTTCTCCCCGGCGGTGTTGACGTTCACTGCCAGTTGGCCAAGCGGTAAGGCGGTGACGTGGGGATACAGCGCGCGCCATTGTTCGGTGGCAAGCTGGGTGGCGACCAGGAACTCCGAGGCATCCGCGGCCGGCGCATTGGCCGCGCGATGGGGCTCGGCCGCCATCAGGTGCTCGCCGTCTTCAGCGCCGAATTCGTGCAGTTCGGCATCCTCGTCCACCCAATCAAGCCAGGCGTCGGCCAACACCGGATCGAGGGAGAGGCCTTCGAGCAGGCGTCGCAGTCGCAGGAGGTTCTCTGCACTTTCTGGTCCGGCCAGCGCATTCAGGTTGAACCGGCCACCAAGATCGGTGATCGATACCACAACCTCACCGCCTTCGAAGCGAAGCGTACGGGGTGCCGTGCCCTGCCCCGCTTCGCCGGCCCTTCCCGATACCCCGGGATGCGGGCTTGACCACTTCTCAAGCAGCGTGTCCGTGGTTCTCGTTTCCTCATCCTCCCAATCTGCAAACAGCGCCTGGCGGGCGTATTCCTCGCCGGCGAGTGCATAGTGGCGCGCTTGGCCACCATGCAGGAAGTGGCGGGTGTGCGCTACCGCCAACTGGTGCTGCGTGATCATCCGCCATGCGAGCGCGGCCACCAGCGCCACGATCAGCAGCACGCTGACCAGCGCCACGCCCCGGACTCTAGAAATCCTCATCGTCGAAGTCGGCGTCTAGGTCGTCTGGGGGCGGCTCGTCATCCAACTCTTCGTCGCTGGTGAGCGGATTTTCGCTGCGGCCTTCGAGGAAGTCGAAGCCCTGCGGCGGCGTCCAAAGCCGCATCACGTCGAACTCGTCGGTCGCGATGCGCAGGCGCAACCCGACCAGCCGCCGCTCCGGTTCGTCCGGATCGGCGGCCGCCGCCGGTGGCCATACCTCGTGCTCGTCGCCGGCCGAATCGAGCGCCGCAAATGCCGCTTCGGAAACGCCGGCGAGCAACAGTTGACGGCTCGGCTCAGAGCCGGGGGCTCGGTCGAGCACCCGCCAGAACAGGCGGTGCAGTTCATCGCCGTCCCATGCATAGGCCACCCGCTGCAAGTCCGACCGCTGCTCGCCCAAAGGATTGCGCCAGCCAAGGCGGGTGAATTCCAGCAGCCGGTCGCTGCCGCCCATGGCGACCGGACTGCCGGCATCGCCAAAGGCGTCCCGCACCGGACGATGGGCGAGTTGCTCGATGTCGCGCCGCATGATCTCCAGTGCCCGCTGTGCATCGGTGAGCAATCCGCCACGCTCCACGGCATGGCCGCCGAAGTCGGTCATCTGGCGGAGGATCTGGGTTGCCAGCACGCCGATTACCGCGAACACGGCGAGCGCCACCAATACCTCCATCAAGGTGAAGCCACCCTGGTGCCGGCGGGGCATCAATGCTCGCCCACGAATGCCACGAGGGTGTCCACGGCGCCATTGGCGATGCTGCCCGAGCTCCTGACCCCGACAGGGCTAACCTCTACGGTCACCTGCCAAAGGCCATCGAGATCTGTGGCGCGCAGCGTCGTTTCGACGCGCCAACTGCGCTCCCCCACATCAACGCGCGCTGATCGGCTGCCGGCGCGCAGCGCGGCTTCGCGGTCCAAACGCAACCGCGCCACCTCGTTCTCTGCCACCCAGCGGGCCAAGGTCCGCTGTTCGAGCCCGTGCAGTTGCGCGAGCGTGTCACCACCGCGGGCGAAAACCGTAACCGACACCACGGCCAGCACCGTGAGGGCCACGAGGAGCTCGACCAGACTGAAGCCTCGCTTTGCGCGCCCATGGAAGCGCTCGACCGCGCGCCGCGAGGGCAAGGTGTCGTTCCGCGACAGGGTCCTCCCATTGCTCATCGGCCAGCCGCAGCCTTTGGTTCGTCGGCTAGACGCACGAGGGTTCTGCCGATGCCGTCTGTGGTCACATGCCATGCGGCGTCGTGTCCTGCAGTGTCCCGGGCCACGAGCACGGTAAACGGGGTGGTTTCGCCGTTTGGGAAGATGGCGACTTCCGGGCCGCTCGGTGCTGACCGCCCCGCCCTGCCTTCGAGGCGCAAGTTCACTTCCACACTGTGCGAGCGAAACTCCGGCTCCTCAACCTCTTGCCAGCGCTGGCGTTGCACATCCTGACGGACGAAGCCGTATTTGCGACTCTCGATTGCGAGCCCCCAAACCTCGTTGCGCCGCACCGACTCGCCGCGCGCGAGTTCTACCGCCAGCGCCAGCCGCTCCGCCTCGGCCTGCACCCGGCGTTGACCGGCACTGTCGACCAAATTCACTGCCACGACGCCAGCGAGAATGGCGACAATGGTCACGACGACAAGAATCTCAACCAGTGTGAACGCGCGCCCTGACGGGCGCGTCGGCAGTTGCTTCGCAACTGCTGGCGGTATCCGCCTTCGGAGGGTCAAAGGTCCGCATAGGCGATGTCTTCGCCCAGCTCTTCGCCGCCCTCCTCGCCATCAGCGCCCATGGATTTGAGCTCGAACGCGCGCCCAGTGCTGATGTAGAGAAACTCGTTGTCCCACTGGTCGAGGGGCAAGCGCCGCAGATACGGTTCCGGGCCCCAACGCTTGGGTTCCGGATAGCCGGCCGGCTTTTCCACCAGGGCTCTCAAGCCCTGATCCGTGGACGGATACATGCCGTTGTCGGCGCGATAGAGGTCGAGCGCGGTGGCAATGGCGCGCAGGTCGTTCTCCACGGCCACCCGACGTGCCTGATCGCTGCGGCCGACGATGTTGGGCACCACCAAGGCCACCAGAATGCCGACGATGACCACTACGATCATGATCTCGATCAAGGTGAAGCCGCGCCGACGCGACCGCCCGCTGCCCCCGCGATGCCGAAGCACATGTGCGAGGCCGGGAACTTGGATCCGTTGCATTGGCTTCACACCACCAGTTGGTTCATGTTGAGAATCGGCACCAGCACCGCCAGCACGATCAACAGCACCAGCGCGGCCATCACGAGCAGCATCAGCGGCTGGAACACCTGTACCAAAGCGGTCACAAGGCGCTCGAGTTCCTGCTGCTGATGCTCGGCCACCTTAGCCAGCATGGCGTCGAGTTCGCCGCTTGCCTCACCACTCGCCACCATGTGCAGGAACATCGGCGGAAAGTAGCCGCAGGCTTCCAGCCCCGCGCGCAGGCTGCCCCCTTCCCGCACCCTTTGCGTCGCTTCGCCCAAACGCCCCTTGAGCCATTCGTTTTCCACGACCTCCGTGGCGATGCTCATCGCGTCCACCAACGGCACGCCGCTCGACGTCAGCACGGCCAGTGTATTGGCAAAGCGGCTCGCGGTCCCGCCACGCACGATCCTGCCGACGATGGGCAGCCCGAGCTTGCGTCGATCCCAGGCGAGCCTCGCCGCCGGCCGCGCCAGCACTTGCCGAGTCACGACGACGGTCCCCACGAGCACCAATGCGACCGCCCAGTAATGCGTCCGGGCGAAGTCGCTGGCGGCGATCAGGAGCGAAGTCAGGAGCGGCAGCTCGCTGCCCGTGTTCTCGAACACGGCAACGATGTCCGGCACCACATAGACCAACAGGCCCGCCACGATCAGGAGCGAAATCACCACCAGGAGCGCCGGGTAGAACAGCGCCATCTGGACGTTGCGCACCGACTCAAACCGCTTCTCTGTGTAGCGAGCAAGGTTGTCGAGCACGGCATCGAGATAACCGGACTGCTCGCCGGCTGCTACCGTGGACCGATACATCGACGAGAACGTCGTCGGATACTGGGCCAGGCCCGCCGCCAGCGAATGCCCTTCCAGCACGCGACTGCGCACATTCATCACCAGCGCACCGATGCGTCGCCTCGAAGCCTGCTGAGCCAAGGCCGCGAGAGCCTCCTCTACCGGCAATCCTGCCCCCACCAGCGTTGCCAATTGACGCGTGAAGAGTGCGAGGTCGAGCGCCGACATGCCGCTGCCAAGTCGGCTGCGCAAGTCGCCTAGTCGCCCCGCGACGCCAGCCCCGGGGCGCGTGCGAGCGCTGCTCGCGACCACGGAGAGCGGCGCAAGCCCCTGATCGCGCAGCATTTGCCGAATCTGGCGCCCGCTATCGCCCTCCAAAATGCCGCGCTGTCGCTTGCCGCGTGCATCGAGCGCCGTGTATTCGAACGCGGCCATCGGTCTTCTCGCCTTGCGCCGGGACTAAAGGCTTAGCCGCGCCCGTCGGCTCGACGCTCGCTGAAGGAGTCCATGTCCGTCAAGGCGACGCGCACGAGCTCGTTCACCGAGGTGATGCCGGCGAGCACCTTGCGCCGACCGTCATCGACGATGCCGGGGCTCGACTGCCGCACATGCCGCGTCAGTTCCTGCTCGGAGGCGCGGTCGTGAACCAGTTCGCGCAGCCCGTCGTCCACCGTCACGAGTTCATAGATGCCCGTTCGGCCCCGATAGCCGGTGTTGCCGCATTCCTCGCATCCTCCAGGTACCCAAACTCTGGCCGAGGCATCGTGCAGGCCCAGCACGCGGCGATCTAGCGGACCGGGTTCGGCCTCTACCTTGCAGTTGGGGCACAACACCCGCACCAGCCGCTGCGCCAGCATTCCGACCATGCTGGAGGCCAGCAGAAACGGCTCCACGCCCATGTCGACGAGGCGGGTGACCGATCCTACCGCCGTGTTGGTGTGAACCGTGGACATCACCAAGTGGCCGGTGAGGCTCGCCTGCACGGCGGTCTCGGCAGTTTCGAGATCGCGGATCTCGCCCACCATCACCACGTCCGGGTCCTGACGGAGAATGGCGCGCAGGCCTCGCGCGAAGGTCATGTCCGCCTTCTCGTTCACTTGGGTCTGACCGATGCCGGCGATGTTGTATTCGATGGGGTTTTCGATCGTGAGGATGTTGGACGAGTCGGTGTTGAGTTCGCCGAGCGAGGCGTAGAGCGTGGTCGTCTTGCCAGAGCCGGTGGGGCCGGTGACGAGGAAGATGCCGTGCGGGCGAGCGATCACCTCGCGCACGCGCCCCAGCGTCTCGTCGTCCATGCCGAGGCCCGGCAGTTCCAGGGCGCCGGCTTGCTTGTCGAGCAGCCGCATGACGACGCGCTCGCCGTTGCCCGTGGGAAGCGTGGAAACCCGCACGTCCACCTCGCGTCCGCCAATGCGAAGCGGAATGCGGCCGTCTTGGGGAATGCGCTTCTCGGCAATGTCAAGCTTGGCCATCACCTTGATGCGCGACACCAGAAGCGGCGCCAAGGCGCGATTCGGGCACAAGACCTCGCGCATCACGCCATCGACACGGAAACGCACTTGCAGGAAGCGCTCGAATGTCTCGATGTGAACGTCCGATGCGCCCTCCCGAATCGCTTCAGCGAGAAGCGCGTTGATGAGTCGGATGATGGGAGCGTCGTCCTGCTGTTCGAGCAGGTCTTCGGTTTCCCGCACGGAGTCGGCGAGGCTGGCGAGGTCGAGGTCGTCGCCGATGTCCTCCATCATCTGCCGCGTGGCACCGTCGGCGGCATAGCCGGCGGTGAGGATTTCCTCGAACGCCGAGTCTCCGACGATGCTGAGGCGCAGCGGAGCGCGCACGAAGCGTCGCACCTCGGCCAGCGTCGTCAGCTCTGGGCGCACGCGGCAGGCGATGGTGACCGCGCCATCGGCAGCCGGCGGGTCAGCGGTGATGACGACACCGAACCGACGCGCAAAGGCAAAGGGCAGACGAACCGCGCCGCGCTTCGCACCGTCGGCCTCGAACGGTTCGCTGACCTCGGGGGTTGGAGCGCTTTCGGCCATGCTCAATGCGTGGGAATGGAATCAAGTGGCATCATAGCAGGACGGGGGAGCGCGAGTCGCAGCGCCATCGAGCCTCCAGCCCGGGCTAAAGCGGCCCCTGAGGCGGAAAGGAGCGCTCGTCATTCGGCGCCGCGCCTTGGCTTGGCGCTAAAAGAAGGAGGGGCAAGCTAGTTGAATTTCGTCGGCAGTCACATCCTTTCTGTTGACCAGTTCGAGCGCGGCGGCATCGAACGGGTGTTCGCGGTGGCCGATGACATGGCGCCCTATGCCCGCCGCGAGCGCATGACGCGGGTGCTCGCGGGGGCCATTCTCTCCAACATGTTCTTCGAGCCGAGCACGCGCACGCGGGTCTCGTTCGGCTGTGCCTTCAACCTGCTTGGTGGCGATGTGCGCGAGATCGCCGAAGTGGGAGCTTCCTCCATCGCCAAGGGCGAGTCGCTGCACGACACCGCGCGGGTGATGTCCGGCTACAGCGACGTAATCGTGATGCGCCACCCGGAGGCCGGCGCCGTGGCGGAGTTCGCGGAGACGTCGCGCGTGCCGGTCATCAACGGCGGCGACGGTGCCAACGAGCATCCAAGCCAGGCGCTGCTCGATCTCTACACCATCCGCACCGAAATCGCTGCCCGTGGCGGCTCCATCCACGGCTTGCGCATCGCGCTGATCGGCGACCTCAGGTACGGTCGCGCCGTTCATTCACTGCTCAAGCTGCTGGCGCTTTTCGACCGCATCGAGGTGCATCTTGTCTCTCCACCGGGGCTCGAAGCACCGGCCGACATCACTCACCGTCTCGCCGAGCGGGGCCACGACGTGACCGAGCACCACAACCTGGAGCAGGGAATCAGCCACGTGGACATCCTCTACGTCACGCGCACCCAAGAAGAGCGCTTCCCCACCGCTGCAGAAGCCAACCGCTATCGGGGCCTTTTCCGCCTCAATCAGGAAATCTACACCCGCCACTGCGAACCGAACACGGTCATCATGCATCCCCTGCCGCGCGATTCCCGCCCTGCCGCCCAAGAGCTCGACGAAGACCTGAACGCCAACCCCAACCTCGCGATCTTCCGTCAGACCGACAACGGCGTGCTAGTGCGCATGGCGCTGTTCGCCCTCATCCTCGACGTGGCCCACACCGTCCACGAAACCGCCGCGGAGGTGCGCTGGTTCACGGCCAAGCGCACACCGGCTCGCTTCCGCAAGGAGGCCCGTGCCCCAGACTTGGACTAGGCCGAAGAAAAGTAGCTGCGAAGCAACTGCCGACGCGCCCGCTGGCCCTACATCGACGCTCGCACAAGGGGCTGTTGATGCCGGGAGCGTCGTAAGCGTAAGGTGGTGCGGGTTCGTGGCAGGAGCTTGTTGTGGCAGTCGATCCGGTGCTTCGTCTTCGGCAGATTTGTTTGGTTGCTTACGATCTCGAGTGGACGTCGAACCTCTTGTGTACGGCGTTCGATGCGCAGGTGGTGTTTCGGGATCCGCGCATGGCGGCCGGAGGGAACCTCACCAACACGCACATCCGGTTGGGCGACTCGTTTCTGGAGACGGTTTGTCCGACCGATCTTGCTTGGCAGCGTTCGACCACGCAAACGCGCCTGCTTGAGCGCAATGGCGACTGTGGCTACATGGCGATTGTGCAGGTGCCTGATGTCGCGGTGGCGTCGAAGTCGATGGCTGCCCAAGGCGATCAGATCGGCGTCGTGTCCGGGGATTGGAACGTGTGTCTTGGCTCGCCTGGGTCGGGTCTCGCCGGAGTCAAGGCGGGGCGCTATCAGCTTGGCGAAGCGCTGCCGAAGGAGCCGGGCACCGTGTCCGGCGTGAACGTGCAGTTTCACCCGCGGGATTTCGGCACGCTGGCGGAGATTCAGGAGAACTGGCCGGGGGCGGACGAGTTTCCAGGCAACAAGGGCGCGTACTTCCCCGCTGGCAACACGTGGCAGCTAGATGTGGATGCGAGGCCTCACGGCGGGGTCACCACTGGATTCGCGGCGGTGGAAATCGCTCCGCGCGGCGTGGACCCCGCCGAGATGTGCCAGCGCTGGATGCGTGGGCTCGGGGCAGGATGCTTCATTGACCCGGCCAAACCGACAACGCTCCGCCTCGCCGGCAACCAAGCGATGCGCTTCGTCGCGCCCGAACCCGAAGGACGCACGGGCGTCGTCGGCGTGGACCTCTTTGCGCTGCCGGGCGTCCGCAGGAAGTTCGATGCCTTGGATATCTGCGGCGTGACGTGGAGGTTGGTCGAGCCGCCGGCATAGCGTTTGATTCCCGGGCCGCGCTCGCAGCGAGCATGGCCACGCATGCGTCGCCTGGCTGCTCGCCTTCCGAGGCGGCCTACAGCGCCGCTTCTAGTTCAGGCAGGGCGTTGAAGAGGTCTGCCACCAAGCCGTAGTCCGCCACTTGGAATATGGGTGCGTCTTCGTCCTTGTTGATGGCGACGATGACTTTGGAGTCCTTCATACCGGCGAGGTGCTGGATTGCGCCGGAGATGCCCACCGCGATGTAGAGGTCGGGCGCGACGATCTTGCCCGTTTGCCCCACCTGCATGTCGTTCGGGGCGAAGCCTGCGTCCACCGCGGCCCGGGATGCGCCAATGGCCGCGCCGAGCTTGTCGGCGATGCCTTCGAGGAGAACAAAGTTATCGCCGCTTTGCATGCCGCGACCGCCGGAGATGATGACCGTGGCGGCCGTCAGTTCCGGGCGTTCGGACGCGGCGATCTCCTCGCCAACGAAGCTCGACTTGCCTTCGTCGTGGGCCGTGCCAACGGCCTCCACCGCGCCGCTGCCGCCGCCCGTGGGGGCCGGATCGAAGCCGGTGCCGCGCACCGAAACCACGCGCTTCGCGTCGCCCGACTTCACCGTAGCGATGGCATTGCCGGCGTAGATGGGACGCCGGAACGTGTCCGGCGCGTCGACGCCGATGATGTCCGACACCATCTGCGTGTCGAGCAGGGCTGCCGCTCGCGGCAGGAAGTTCTTGCCGGTGGTGGTGTGGGCACCGAGGACGTGGTCGTAGGCGGCCCCGACCTCGGCGATCAGCGCGCCCATGTTCTCGGCGAGCTGGTGTTCGTAGCACGGCGCGTCGGCGAGCAGCACCTTGCGCACGCCGTCGACTGCGGCGGCTTCGTCCGCCACCGAGGCGCAGCCAGCTCCGGCCACCAGCACGTCGATTTCGCTGCCGATCTCGAGCGCGGCGGCAAAGACGTTGAGGGTTACGGGCCGAAGAGCCGAGTTGTCGTGTTCGGCAATGACGAGAACGGTCATTCGATCACCTTTGCTTCGTTTTTCAGCTTGTCCACCAGATCCTCGACGCTCTCGACCTTGATGCCGGCCTGTCGGTCCGGCGGCGGCGCGACGTCGAGCACTTCCGTGCGGGGCGTCACGTCGACGCCGAGCGCCTCGGGCGAGGTCACGTCGAGGGGCTTGCGCTTCGCCTTCATGATGTTCGGCAGCGAGGCGTAGCGGGGTTCGTTGAGGCGCAGGTCCGTGGTGACGACCACGGGCATCGTCAGCGACACCGTCTGCAGGCCGCCGTCCACCTCTCGGGTGACTTCGGCACTGTCGCCGTTCACCGACACATTGGAGGCGAACGTGCCTTGGGCAAGACCCGTCAGCGCCGCGAACATCTGCCCCGTCTGGCCGTTGTCGCCGTCGATGCTCTGCTTGCCGAAGATAACGATGCCCGGTTGCTCGCTGTCATACACGGCCTTTAGCACCTTGGCGATGGCCAGCGGTTCGAGGGCAGCGTCGGCTTCGACCAGAATGGCGCGGTCTGCGCCGAGGGCCAGGCAAGTGCGAAGCTGCTCTTGCGCGGTGCTCTCTCCCACGGCGACGGCGATCACCTCTTCCGCGACGCCGGCTTCCTTGAGCCGCACGGCCTCCTCGATTCCGATCTCGCAGAATGGATTGACCGCCATCTTCACGTTGCCGAGATCGACGCCCGTCCCGTCCGGTTTCACCCGCACCTTGACGTTGGCGTCCACCACCCGTTTGACGGGTACCAGTACCTTCATTGAAAGACCTCATGTTCGAAAGCCGCGGCTGCCCATGCGCCGCGACAAAGCCGCGTATTTTCCTACATCCGCCCCTGGCATGAAACCCCGCCGACGCGAAGGCCCTACCCTTGCGCTCCGACAACCCCACCGAGGCCAACGCCCGCCGGCAAGTACCGAGCACAACATCCCCTGCGTGCGAGGCCCTACGAGGGACGGAGGGCATCCTGCCCTCCGAAGCGCGCCAAAGGCGCGCACGCAGCGGAGCCGGCAGAAGCCCCGAACCCAGCGTTCCCGACAAAACCCAACGAGGCACCAGCCCAGAACAATGCCCGCTGTTCCCTAACCCAAGGCCCATATAATCCTCAGCAAACCAACCCGACGAGGCCCCATATGGAAGACCAAGCCCGCGAGTCCATGGATTTCGATGTCGTAATCGTTGGCGGCGGGCCTTCCGGCTTGGCAGCCGCCTGCCGGCTGATGCAGCTCGGCAACGAAGCCGGACGCGAGCTCTCCGTCTGCCTCGTGGAGAAGGGCTCCGAGATCGGCGCCCACATCCTCTCTGGCGCCGTTCTGGCGCCGAAGTCTCTGAACGAACTGTTCCCCGAAGCGGCGGCGAACGGCGCGCCGCTCGACAACCCCGTCACCGACGACCGCTTCTACTTCCTCGTTAACGACACCAACCGCATCCTCCTGCCGATGTGGACGATCCCCGGCGAGAGCAAGAACCGCGGCAACTACGCCCTCTCGCTCGGCAATCTCTGTCGCTGGCTCGGCACCCAGGCCGAGGAACTGGGCGTGAACGTGTTTCCGGGCTTTGCCGCCGCCGAGATCCTCTACGGGGACGATGGTTCCGTTCGCGGAATCGCCACCAAGGACATGGGCGTCGACGCGAGCGGCGAGCGCAAGCCGGTGTTCGAGCCCGGCTACGAGCTGCGCGCCAAGTTCACGCTGTTCGCCGAGGGCTGTCGCGGGCATCTCGGCAAGGAACTCATGGCCAAGTTCGGCCTCGCCAAGGACTCCGCAACGCAGCACTACGCCATTGGCCTGAAGGAACTTTGGGACGTGGACCCGGAACGCCACCAGCCGGGTGCCGTGGTGCATGCCGTCGGCTGGCCGCTCGGTCGGGTGCGCGGCACGAGCGGCGGGTCGTTCCTCTACCACCTGCCGAACAACCAGGTTTCGCTCGGCATCATCGTCGATCTGTCCTACCGCAATCCGCATCTGTCGCCTTTCGACGAACTGCAGCGACTCAAGCACCATCCCCTGTTCGCCGACGTACTGCGGGGCGGGCGGCGCGTGGCGTACGGTGCCCGCGCCATCGTCAAGGGCGGCATCCGGGCACTGCCGCGCCTGACAGTGCCGGGCGCCGTGCTGGTGGGCGACGACGCCGGCTTTCTGAATGCCCTCAAGATCAAGGGTTCGCACACCGCCATGAAGTCGGGGATGCTGGCGGCGGAGTCCGTTTTCGACGCGCTCGAACGGGGCGAGGAGAACACCGAACTCGCCGACTTCGAGGGCCGCGTGAACGACTCTTGGCTCGGCCGGGAATTGCACCTTGCCCGCAACATCCAGCCGGGACTGCACAAGTTCGGAACCCTGTTTGGTGCCGCCTACGCCTGGGTCGATCAGAAGGTCGCCCGCGGGCACATGCCGTTCACGCTCACCGACCCGACGCCCGACCACGCAACCCTGTTGCCGGCGGCGAAGGCACCCGTAATCGACTATCCGAAGCCGGACGGGGAACTCTCCTTCGACAAGCTCTCGTCGGTTTTCCTTTCCAGCACCAACCACGAGGAGGACCAGCCCTGCCACCTCACGCTGGCCGACGCCGCAGTGCCGATCCGCGACAACCTACCGATGTTCGACGAGCCGGCCCAGCGCTATTGCCCTGCGGGGGTTTACGAGGTGATCGAGGAGGCCGACGAATCCCGCTTCCAGATCAATGCCCAGAACTGCGTCCACTGCAAGACGTGCGACATCAAGGACCCGGCCCAGAACATCACCTGGGTGGTACCGGAAGGGATGGGCGGCCCCAACTACCCGAACATGTAGGGAATGGAACGCAGCGCCCATGACTCTGGGCTCTCGCCTGTGGTCGTGTGAATGCAGGGCGGTGGTTCGGCCGACACGGGCGACCACAAGGGGTCGGCCTACGGGGGTTCGCGGCCGGCGAGTCCTAGCGCGCCCTATCGGGTGCGTCGGCAGTTCGCTGCGCGAACTGCTGGCCTTCGGGTTCGCATCCGCTCACCACTCCGGAAGGAGGCCGCGCCGTTTACGGCGCAGCCTCCTAGTCGCCGGCCTGACCGAGCACGAACCGCGCGCCAGCGCTCCAGATAACCACATCGCCGTTTGGCTCGGTTTCCGCCTCGTCCACCATGCGGTAGAACACGCTGCGGGCGATCAGTGCTCGGAGGCCATCGCGGACTTCCACGTACGGGCGCGGTTGGTCGGCCGTGCCTTCCACCTCGACCGGATGTTCTGCGTCCGCGAGCACCGCGTCGTCGAGATTGGTGGCGAAAACCAGGCGGCGTTGCTTCCCCTGCCCGTTCGATTCCATATCCACGGCGATGAACGGCGCGTCCTCCACTTCGATCGCGAGCTTTTCCGGGGGCGTCACCAGATAGTGCTGGCCGTCCTCCAAGCGCAGGATGGTAGAGAAGACGCGGGCGATGGCGATGCGGCGAATGGCGACGCCTTCGTGAAACCACGTGCCGTCGGCGGCGATGCGGATGTCGATGCTACCCACCCGCTCTGGCTGCCACAGATGCACCGGTGGCAGGCGACGGTTCTGTGCCGTCTCCAACAATTTCGCAAATGGATCGATCGCCACAACGGGCGCGGCCGGCTAGCCGCCGATCAACGCGCGCCCTTGCGGGCGCGTTGGCAGTTGCTTCGCAACTGCTGAACCCCGCGGCGTTGTCCTAGCCACCGATGAACTTCATTACCGTTACCTCGCCGGCGAACGAGAGGGTCTGCTTGTCGCCGAGTGCCGCCAGCAGGAGCCGCTGCAACGCTGCCCGGGCGCCGTCGTCCGGCAGCGCCAAGAGGTCCTTCATGTCGTGGCGGTGGCTGCTCGACAGGCAGCCGTAGAGGAAGCCGTTGGAGGAAAGCCTGAGCCGTGTGCAGGAGGCGCAGAACGGTTCCGACTCGTTGGCGATGATGCCGAACACACCGCGCCCCGGCACCTCGAAACGCACCGAAGTGGAGTCGAAAGCGGCGTCGGTCCTCGCATATTCGTAGCGCGAGCCGATCAGGGCAAGGATGTCCTCCATGCCGAAGAAATCGCGAACAAACGACGAGCTCTGCTTCAGATGCCCCATGTTCATCAGCTCGATGTAGCGCAGTTCGATGCCGCGATCGAGGCAATAGTCGAGCATGGGCAGCACCTGGTCCACATTCGCCGTGCGCATGGGCACCATGTTGACCTTTACCTTGAGGCCGGCCTCGAGCATGAGGTCGATCCCGTACAGCACGGTATCGAGATCGCCGCTGCGGGCGATGGCGCGGAAGCGGGCCGGGTCCAGGGTGTCGAGGCTGACGTTGATGCGGCGGACGCCAGAGTCGATCACCGTGCGCGCCTTGCGCGGCAATAGCTGCCCATTGGTGGTGATGGACACGTCCTCAAGCCCGAGCGCCATTACCTGCGGCAGCACTTCCTCGAATTTGGGCGACAACAGCGGCTCACCCCCCGTGATGCGCAGCTTCTCTATCCCCGCCGAGTCGATGAGCAGGCGCACCGCGCGCACGAGTTCGCTGGCGGACAGTTCAAGCTCCGCTGCCTGCAGCCGCTTGCCGTCCGGCACGCAATAGGTGCATGCGTAGTTGCAGGCCGCAGTGAGGCTAAGCCGGAGATTGCGGAAACGCCGGCCTTGGGCGTCGACGATCATGGGAGGGGGCTGTTCATGCGCAACACCGATCATACCCTGTTGCACGGCGTGGAACGAAACCTAGGGACGCGGAGCCGCTACGCTGAAGGGACGCGGCGGTAGGTGGTATGTTGGGATCAACAAGAGCGTTCGGAGAAGATCATGACCAAATCCGGGTTCCGGCGTCCCTTCGCCGCCAACCTCACTGTCGCAGGCCTCGCAGTCTCACTGGGCATTGCCCTGCCTACACAGGCCGACACGATTACCGTCGTGTCTTGGGGCGGCTCGTATGCCCGCGCCTGCCAAGAGGCGATCATCAAGCCATTCATGGCCGAGACGGGCATCGAGGTGCGGCTCGAGGACTACAACGGGGGCCTTGCCCAGATCCGCGCTCAAGTCGAGACCGGCGCGGTGCGCTGGGACGTCGTGGACTTGGAAGTCGCGGATGCGACCCGAGGCTGCGACGAGGGGCTGTTGGAGGAGGTCGACACCGCTACCCTCGCCCCCTCCGCCGACGGCACGCCGACCGAGGACGACTATCTCCCAGACACCATCGGCGACTGCGGTGCCAGCACGATTTTCTATTCCACGGTCTATGCCTACAACGCCGACCGAATGGGTGACAGCGCCCCGCAAACCGTCGCTGACTTCTTCGATCTCGAACGCTTCCCCGGCCGCCGCGGGATGCGGCGCTCGCCGCTCGTCAACATGGAGTTCGCCCTCATGGCCGATGGCGTGCCGCCCGACCAGGTGTACGCCATGATGGACACCGACGAAGGCATAGCCCGCGCCTTCCGCAAACTGGACACAATCAAGGATCAGGTGGTGTGGTGGGAGGCTGGCGCCCAGCCGCCGCAGATGCTGGCGGACGGCGAGGTCGCCATGTCCACGGCCTACAACGGCCGCATCTTCAACGCCCAGGTTCTCGAAGGGCAGCCGTTCGTGATCGTCTGGGACGGACAGGTGCTGGACCACGGCCCACTCGGAATCGTCGCCGGTACGCCGAGGCTTGAGAACGCCCTCAAGTACGTCCGCTTCGCATCGCGACCGGAAATCATGGCAGCGGTCGGCAAGTACATCGCCTACAGCCCGGCCCGACGCTCGGCCCTGCCGTTCGTTTCGACCCACCTCGCCACCGGCGTCGACATGCGTCCGCACATGCCCACGAGCCCAGAGAATATGGCCAACTCGCTCCGCAGCGACTGGCAATGGTGGAGCGACAACGGCGACGAGATGAACGAGCGCTTCGCCACTTGGCTTGCACGGTGAGAACGGTTCGCGCGCAAAGAGGATTTTTCTTCCTATACCCGAGCGGAAGAACCTTCCTAGGCAAAAGCGGAATCATGTTCCTAGGATTTGCGGATTTTTCTTCCTAGAGAGACGTTGCGTTTTCCGTTTGGGGGGCGTAGGTTCGAACGCCCCTGTCTCGACGGAGACGGAAACAGTGCCCGTGTTGGACAAGCTGGTCCCTTGCGCAAGGCTGGTGTGTGGCGGTGTTCTGCTCGCCGGGGCCGGCTGCGCGAGCATCGAATCGGGTGGCCAGATGGGCAAGCCCACCCATCATTGGGCTCGCGCCGATGTATCGGTGGCGAGGTACAACCTCCACAACTCGCGCTGCATTTCCGACACGCAGATGAACGTGCAGGGTGTGCGGCGAGACTCGCCGGTGTTCCTCGCCTATCGTGCCTGCATGGAAGGCGAGGGCTACGAGCTGATTGCGCTATCGCCGGCGCTGCCCGACGACCGGCATTCGGACTGACCGCCGCGTGGACGGTCGCAGCAACTCGGGCGGCGACCGCCTCAAGCATCAATCCTCGCTCAAAGCCGCCACCAGTGCGTCGACGAATCCTTTGGCCCAGAAGACGCGGTTGGAACCCTTCACCAGCACCGTGTCGCCGGGCCGCAACGTTCGCGCACACGCGGCGGCGAAATCTGCGTCCGCTTGGGGCAGCCACTGCGCGTTGCCCATCGGCCCGAGTTCCTCGTGTAACGGCACCATGCCGGAACCGATGCAGAACACGTGGTCGAGCCCTTGGCAATCGGTTGCGAGTTGCCGATGGAACCGCTCCCCACCATCGCCAAGCTCCAGCATCTCGCCTAGCACCGCCACGCGGCGCCCGCCGCGACCTGAGCGTTCGGCGGCGAGGGCCAGCAAGGCCGCCTTCATGCTCGCGGGGTTGGCGTTGTAGCTGTCGTCGATCACCGTCACGCCACCGACCTCGATGCGATTGCCGCGTCCCTTCGGCAGTTTGGCGGCACTGAGCCGTTCGAGTTGCGCGAGCGGCAATCCGAGCGCTAGCAGCGCGGCGGCGCAGGCAGCCACCGACATGGCGCGATGCTGCCCTCCCCCTGGCACCGGCGCAGCAATGATGCCTTCGGGCGTCGCGAGTCGCGCCCGATCGCCGTCGACGGCCACTAGCCGCACGTCCGCCGACGCCTCCCTGCCGAATGTCAGGGTCCGGGGCGCATCGCCCTGCGGCTGCACTTGCTCGTTCCGTACCAGCACCCCATCCGCGCCAAGACCCTCGGCGATCGAGAGCTTTTCCCGCCGGATGCCATCGAGCCCTTCGAAGAACTCGATGTGGGCCGGATGGATGTTCAGGACTATGGCGACGTTGGGCGCGGCCAACCGGCTGAGCGGCGCGATTTCGCCGGGGTGGTTGGTGCCAATTTCATACACCGCTGCCGCGGCATCCACAGGCGTCGAGGCGAGCGACAGCGGCACGCCGATATGGTTGTTGAAGCTCCCGCCAGTGGCGAACGCGCCGAGTACGCCGGCAAGAAACTCCTTGCAAGTGGTTTTGCCGCTGCTGCCGGTGACGGCAGCTATCGGGCAGGCGAGCCGGCTCCGCCGGTGGCGGCCGAGTGCCCAAAGCCCATCGAGGGTGTCCGGCACGCGCAGCGTGGGGGCGCCGTAGCGCTCGTCTCGATGCACAAGCACGCCGGCGGCGCCCCGCCGGATCGCATCGGCAACGAAGTCATGGCCGTCGCGCTCCGATGCCGAACTGGCATAGAAACGCGGCCCCGGATCTCCGAGCAATGCCACGAACAAGTCGCCCGGAGAGAGCAGGCGCGAATCGATGGCGAAACCGCCGATGTCGGGCCCTTCCTCGGCAGCCAACCCCAAGGCCGAACGCAACTCTTGCCAGCGCCACAGCGGCTTCACCTCAAGGACGCTCCCCAATCATCTGAGCAAAACACCATGCTGCGGTTCGGTCGATACCCAAAAAGGGGGCCTCACGGCGCCCCCTGACGGGCGCGCTGGCAGTTCCCTCGGGCGAACTGCTGGCCCTTTGGGCTGACGCGAACTTGACACTTCCAATTGTCGCCCGGAGTTCCCACAATGGCACGCCTAGTCGCAATCGACCTCGCCCATGTCCACGCAGAGCGCCATCAGGCGGTTCTTCTCCGGCGTATCCCGTGCCTTCGCGTGGGGACGCGCCGCACTCGGCAATGCGCTGGTGCTCCTTGTCGCCATCGGCATCGTTGCCCTCGTGGTGTCGTCCGGACCTTCGACCGAAACCATCGAGCCCGGCAGCGCCTTGGTGCTCGATCCCGCCGGCATCATCGTCGAAGAGCGCACCCCCCCATCTGCTACTGACGTGCTGGCGGGTGTGCCACCGACGGGCCCGCGGCTCAGGGACATCACCCAAGCATTGGCGAAGGCTGCCGAAGACGACCGCATCGGTGCCTTGTTTGTTGATGTTGGAGACCTCGCGTTCGTACAACCCGCGCACCTGCACACTATTGGCCAATCCTTGACGGCATTCAAGGCGAGCGGCAAGCAGGTCGTCGCTTTCGGCGACCATTTCAGCCAAGGGCAGTACTACCTCGCGAGCTTCGCGGACCAGGTCTTCCTTGCGCCGATGGGTGAGGTGAGTTTCCTCGGCTATGGCCTGTTCGGCTTCTACACCAAGGACTTGCTGGACAAGCTCAAGGTGAATGTCCACGTCTTCCGGGCCGGGGAGTTCAAGGATGCCGTCGAGGCCTACACCCGCAACGACATGTCCGAGGCGTCCCGGCGCAGCTATCAGGCGCTGGTAGACCAGACTTGGACACTGTTCCTGAATCAGGTTGCCAGCAACCGCGGCATGGCCACCGATGCACTCGCGGACTTCGCGGCGCGCTACGACGAGCACCTCGCGGCTGCCGACGGGGACGCAGCGCGGGCAGCGCTCGAGGCTGGCCTAGTGGACGAGTTGGTCGAGGCGGACGAGGTGCGCGTTCGCCTCGCCGACATGGTAGGCAGAGAAGGCGACGGCTATCGCGGCACCTCCTTCGCCGACTACTTGCGCCCTGCCCTGCCATCGACCGACGCCCCCATCGCCGTCATCACCGCATCCGGCCTCATCCTCTCCGGTTCCGGCGACGCCGGCATACGCGCCGGCGACATGACCCGACGCCTCCGCAGCTTGCGCAAGGACGACAGCGTGAAGGCACTCGTGGTGCGTCTCGACACCGGCGGCGGCAGCGCCTTCGCTTCCGAAGCCATTCGCCGAGAGCTTGAACTCTTGCGCACGAAGGGCAAGCCGGTGGTGGTGTCGATGGGTTCGGCCGCAGCCTCCGGGGGATACTGGATCGCCACTGCGGCGGACCGCATCGTTGCCTCCCCATTCAGCATCACCGGTTCCATTGGCGTCTTCGCCATGGTGCAGACGCTCGAAGAGAGCCTCGCTGGCGTCGGCGTCAACTTCGACGGCGTGGCCACGGGCCCCTTGGTCGGCGGCATGAGCGTCTTCGACGGTGTCGGCGAACAGATGCAGCGGGTGCTGCAATCGAGCGTCGACTACACCTACCGCCAGTTTTTGGGCGTCGTCGCCCGCGGTCGCGGCATGTCCCCCGACCAAGTACGCACGGTGGCCGACGGCCGCGTGTACAGCGGCCAGCAGGCCCTCGAAGTGGGCCTCGTGGACGAAGTGGGCACCCTCGACGACGCCATTCGCATCGCCGCCGAACTCGCCGAAGTCGACGACCCCGAGGTGCGCTACTTGATGAGGCAACTATCCCCCCAGGAGGAACTCCTGAACCGCATGGTCGAAGAGCTCGCAACCAGCGCGCCAAGGCTGCCGACGGCCGCAGCACGCCACATGGCCGAAGAGATGGACCGGCTCTTCCTCCTGAACGACCCCCGCCACATCTACGCCCTCTGCCGCACCTGCTCGCCGGTGCTCTAGCGCCGCTTCGCGGCGCTCTAGCAGTTTTCGCTGGCGCGAAAACTGCTGAAGTTCGTCGCGTTCGCGGGCACGCCCCCCGCGATGTTCTCCAGCGCAGGTTCCTCTGGTGGGAACGCCGAACACAGCCACGCGTTAGCGCGCCCTGAAGGACGCGTTGGCAGTTCGCTACGCGAACTGCTGGCCTCCTTACTTCGCATTCGCTCACCACTTCGGCTAGGAGGCCGCGCCGTTTACGACGCAGCCTCCTAGCGCAGTCCCGCTGCGCGTTCGGCGGGCTGGAACAGGCGTTCGAGGCGGACTTCCGAGACTTTTTCGCGGGTGCCGGTTCTTTGGCTGAACAGGGTAATGCGCAGTTCCTGCAGCAGGAACCTGAGGTCGGTGGTGGTTTCGGTTTCGCCGGTGGCTTCCCGCAGGGCCGCGAGGCGGGTTTGCCAGCGGGTCAGGGTTTCGATGCCCTGCTGGTCTCGCTGGATGCGGCCTTGGAGGTTGTGGCCCCGCCATTCCATGCCGTCCAGATAGCGGGGGATGTCGGCCAAGCGCGTGCCGGGGGTTGCCGAGAGGAAATCCCTGCCGGCGATTTCCGCGAGCTGGGATTCCATGTCGGCACGGGCGGCGCGGTAGGCCGGCGAGTCCAGGCTCTCCAAGATGCCGGCGACGGCGAATCGCCTACCCAGGATCGAACGCGCGAGTCCCAGGATTCGCTGAAACGTGCCGGGGAGATGTTCGCTTGCCGCCGCAAGGCGCTCGTCGAAGTCTTGGCGGGCTTCCGGTAGTGGACGGCCCTCGAAGAAGGTCTGCCAAGTCGTCGCTCGCAACACCTCATCCACAAGCTCAGCCATCGTGCCGAGAGGCGCGAAGTAGAGCGGCATCTCGGCATCTGACTCCACCTCGCGCCGCATCTTGCGGCTTGCGCGGCGGTCGGCCAGAAGGGCGAGGCGTGCGAGGCCGCGTCGATTGGTCGCGCCCTGCCCCTTCGAGGAAGATTGGATGAGGAGGTCCACCGTGGCACCTCGGTCCACGAGCACGGGGTAAACGACCGACTGACCGTCTTCGGTGCGGGCAATGCGCTGGCTCGGAACGCCCTCGGCGGGAAACTCCGTCAGCGCCTCCCGTTCGTGGGTTTCTCGCAGCCCATCGGCCATGTGCTGCTCCACTCGGGCGAGCAGGCGCTGCTTGAGCGCGGCCAAGTCGCGATCCTCGTCCAAGACGCGGCGCTTGCCCCGGCGACCGCGACTCGGCCCCAGTACGCGCACATTGACGGCTAGATGCGGGGGCAGCCGTTCGGGGTGCCAGTCGCCAGGGGACACGGTCACGCTGAAGACGCTGCCGAGAACCTGGGTGAGGGCTTGCGTGAGCCGTTCTTGGCGATGCAGGCTCTTGCTCAGCAGCACGGGCATGAGCTGCTGCACGCAGTCGGGAATGGGGCCGAGGCGGCGGCGAGCAGACTTCGGCAAGCTGCGCAGGAGCAACGTGCATTTCTCCTCCAGGAACCCAGGCACAAGCCACTCGAAGTCTTCGGGATGCGCATTGGCGAGGAGACCGGAGTCGAGTTCGGCACAAATGCCGTCGTCGGGGGTTCCGGGGGCGAAGCGGTAGCGGAGCTTGGCCTCGCCGCCGCCGGCGAGTCGCAGACGGCTGGGGAAGGCGTCCTCGGCTAGGTGTACCTGAACGCTGGTTACAAGATCTGCCTCGGTCATTTCCAAGGCGGTGAGGCTGGCAGGGGAAGCGCGACGTAGCCACGCGTCGAAGGACTTGGCACCGACGATGTCGTCGGGGAGGCGTTCGAGATAGAAGGCGGTGCGTATTGGTTCCGGGGCTAGCAGGTCTGTTCGCCTCGCCTTGTCTTGACGCGCGAGCACCTGCCGGATGAGGCGCTGATTGTGGGTGAGGAAGGGAGCCTTGAGGCTTGCGTCTCCACGCACGAGTGCTTCGCGGACGAAGATGTCGCGGGCTTGCGGGGCGTTGATTTCCGCCAGGCGTCTCGCGCGGTTGTTGACCACCGGCAGGCCATAGAGAGTGGCGCGTTCGCGGACGATGGCTTCGCCACGGGCGGCGTCCCATTCGGGATCTGCGAAGGATCGCCTGAGCAGATGGCCGGCGGCTTCCTCCAGCCAGCGCGGCTCCACGGCAGCGACGCAGCGGGCGTAGGTGCGGCCCGTGTCGCTGATCTCGGCGGCGACGATCCACTTGGGGCGACGGTTGCTCAAAGCCGAGCCCGGGAAGATGCGGAAGCTGAGGTCGCGGGCGCCGGCGTAGGAGAAGCGCTCCTTGGCGGTGTCGTCCTTCATGCCGGCGAATGAGAGGGAACCCGCAATGAGGGCACGATGCACGCCTTGGTAGTCGGCTTCGACGGTGTTGAAGCGCATTCCGAGACGCTTGCAGGCGAGGAGAAGCTGGCGGTGCAGGGCTCGCCACTCGCCGACGCGGACGGGGCTCAGGAAGCGGCGCTCCAACTCGCGCCGGAAGCCACTGCGCGTGGTTGCGTCGCGGGTGGTTTCGAGCCAGCGCCAGAGGTTGACGTAGGCGAGGAAATCGGAGGAATCGTCGGCGAAGGCGCGGTGGGCTTCGTCGGCGGCGTCGCGGCGGTCCAAGGGGCGCAGGCGCGGGTCTTGAACGGCGAGGCCGGCGACGACGATGGACACTTCGGTTAGGCAGCCGCGGCGGGAAGCTTCGATGAGCATTCGGGCGAGGCGAGGGTCCACCGGAATGCGGGCCATGGTGCGGCCGATGTCGGTGAGTTCGTCGTCCGGGTCGCTGTGTTTGCGCGCCTTTCGGGCGCTCTGCCCTTCCCCCGGGGAGGTACCGTCCCGAGGGGCACCCGACGCGGTGCGGAGGGCGCCCAGTTCGTGCAGCAGGCGGACCGCGTCGCGGACGGCGCGGGGGTCCGGTGGGTCGAGGAAGGGGAATGTAGAGATGTCGCCTAGGCGGAAGGCGCGCATCGTCAGCACCACGGAGGCGAGGTTGGTGCGCTTGAGTTCTGGGTCGGTGTATGGGGGACGGGCGTCGAAATCGGCTTCCTCGTAGAGGCGGAAGCACACGCCTGGAGCTACCCGACCGCAGCGGCCGGCGCGTTGGGCGGCGCTGGCTTGGGAGATCGCTTCGATGGGCAGGCGCTGCAGCTTCGAGCGATAGCTGTAGCGACTGATGCGGGCGAGGCCGGGGTCCACCACGAAGCCGATGTTGGGCACCGTGATGCTGGTTTCGGCCACGTTCGTGGCGAGAACGATGCGCCGCCGGCCGCCTGTGGCGAACACGCGCTGCTGCTCCTTGGGCGGCAGGCGGGCATAGAGCGGCAGGATGTCGAAGCGTTCGCCGAAGCGGCGGCGGAGCCAGTGCGAGGTGTCGAAGATCTCCCGTTCGCCGGTCTGGAACACCAGTACGTCGCGGGCACCGGAGCGGGCCTTGCCGGAGTCGATCTCCTCTAGGCATTCGCCCAGGGTGTCGAAAGGATTGTCGCTCGGTTCGCGGTAGGCGACATCCACCGGATAGCCACGCCCCGATACCTCGACGACAGGGGCATCGCCGAAATGGTTCGAGAACGCCGCGACGTCAATGGTGGCGCTGGTGATGAGCACCTTGAGATCGGGTCGGCGACCGACCAGACGCTTGAGGTGCCCGAGCAGGAGATCGACGTTGAGGCTGCGTTCGTGCGCTTCGTCAACGATGATGGCTTCGTAGCGTCTGAGGCGTTGATCTTGCTGGATTTCCGTTAGCAGTAGGCCGTCGGTCATCACCTTGATGCAGGTCTTTTCGGAGAGGCGTTCGGAGAATCGCACCGCATAGCCTACGTCCGCGCCGAGCGGCACTTCGAGTTCTTGAGCGATTCGTGCCGCTACGGTGCGTGCGGCGAGGCGTCTTGGTTGGGTGTGGCCGATGACGCCTTTGCGGCCGAGGCCGGCGGCGAGACAGGCCTTAGGGAGTTGGGTGGTCTTGCCGGAACCGGTCTCGCCAGCCACTACCACCACAGGATGGTGCCGGATGAGTTCGACGACCTCGTCGATGCGTTCGGTGATGGGGAGCTCTGCCGGGAAGGACGGCGTCGGGGGCGTTAGGTTGCGCGGCAGAGGGTGATGTCTTGGACGCCGGGTCGGACGCTTGCCCTTGCTTTGGCTTTGCATGGATGTGGTCCTCGGAACGCCCTCGAGCCTACGCCTCGCTCGACCTCAATATGCTAATGCGTCGCCGACAAACCAAGAAAGCGCCTCGAAGCCGAGTCCATGCCGCCCGTATGGAACGCGCCGATGGACTCGGCATGTGCCTCCCCCGTAGAGGCGGGGCTTGTCCGATGGAAAGGGAAGCGTCCTTCGGCACCAAGGAAGGCAAGATGCCTTCGCCCAACGCCCGCCCGTAGGCGAAGGAAGGCGTCTTGCGTCGCTACTTCGACAAAGTGTTCATGCCTTCCTCGAGGCCGCGGATGGTGAGGGGGTACATCTCGCCGTCCACCAGGTCCTGGGTCATGGCGACCGAGGTGGAATACTCCCACGTCTCCTGCGGCGTCGGGTTGATCCACACCAGCTTGTCGTAGATTTCCGTGAAACGGCTCAGCCACAGCGCGCCCGGTTCCTCGTTCCAGTGCTCGACGCTGCCGCCGGCGTGGGTGATCTCGTAGGGCGCCATGGTGGCGTCGCCGACGAACACCACCTTGTAGTCGTGGGCGTATTTGTTGAGTATCTCCCAGGTCGGGATGCGCTCGTTCATGCGCCGCCGGTTGTCCTTCCACACCGACTCGTAGATGAAGTTGTGGAAGTAGTAGCTTTCGAGATGCTTGAACTCGGTGCGGGTGGCGGAGAACAGCTCTTCGCAGATTTTCACGTGCGCGTCCATGGAGCCGCCGATGTCGAAGAACGCCAACACCTTCACCGTGTTGCGCCGTTCCGGTCGCATCTGGATGTCGAGCATGCCGCCGTTGTGCGCGGTGGAGCGGATGGTGTTGTCCATGTCTAGCTCTTCGTCCGCGCCGGTGCGGGCAAACTTGCGCAGGCGCCGGAGCGCCATCTTGATGTTGCGCGTGCCTAGCTCCACGGAATCGTCGAGGTTCTTGTACTGACGCTGATCCCAGACCTTCTTGGCCTTGCGCTTCTTGCCGCGGCCCTGGCCGGGACCGTCTCTGCCCTGGCGCTCGGCATTGCCCTTTTCGCCGTCCTTGCCCTCTTCACCCTCCTCGGCCTTCTTCGCCTCTTCCTCCTGCGCCTTGCGAAATGCCTCGATCAGCTTTTCGAGGCCGCCCAAGGATTCGATCTTGGCGAGTTCTTCAGGCGTCAGGGAACGCTCGAACTCGCGCCGCAGCCACTCGTCCGGGATGAGCGATTCGAGCAGGCCCTGCAGGTCTTCGAGCCCCTTGAAGTAGGCGCTGAAAGCACGGTCAAACTTGTCGTAGTTCTTCTCGTCCTTGACCATGCAGGTGCGGGCGAGCAGGTAGAAGTCGTCGACGTTGCTGTACACCACGTTGCGGTCCAGCGCCGCCAACAGGTCCATCAGCTCGCGAATGGTCACCGGTACCTTGTAGCGGCGCAGCGTGAGGAAGAAGTTGATCAGCACGTTGGGCGTTCTCCGCTTGCTTCGACGGACGATGTGTCGATGACGCGCCTAACCCCGGCTGTCACGCCGGTTCATGAACGCCAGCCGTTCGAGCAGATGCACGTCCTGCTCGTTCTTCACTAGCGCTCCGTACAGCGGCGGAATCGCCTTGGACGGATCGCGGTTGGTCAGGATTTCGTCGGGAATATCGTCTGCCATTAACAGTTTGAGCCAATCGATGAGCTCTGAGGTCGAGGGTTTTTTCTTCAGCCCCGGCACCTTGCGCACGTCGAAGAAGATCTCCATCGCCTCCTTGACGAGGTGATCCTTGATCTCCGGGTGATGCACCTCGATGATCTGCTGCATCGTTTCCCGGTCCGGGAAGTTGATGTAGTGGAAGAAGCACCGGCGCAGGAATGCGTCCGGCAGCTCCTTCTCGTTGTTCGAGGTGATGACGACGATGGGGCGGTGCTGCGCCTTCACCGTCTCGCTCGTCTCGTACACGAAGAACTCCATGCGGTCGAGTTCCTGCAGGAGGTCGTTCGGGAACTCGATGTCGGCCTTGTCGATCTCGTCGATCAGCAGCACGACCCGTTCGGAAGCCTCGAAGGCGTCCCAGAGCTTGCCCTTTTTGATGTAGTTGCGGATGTCCTGCACCCGGTCGTCGCCGAGCTGGGAATCGCGCAGGCGGGAGACGGCGTCGTACTCGTAAAGGCCCTGGAGTGCCTTTGTTTGCGACTTGATGTGCCAGGTGATGAGGCGCAGGTCGTAGGTCTTGGCGATCTCCTCCGCGAGCAGGGTCTTGCCGGTGCCGGGCTCGCCCTTGATGAGCAGGGGCCGCTCCAGCTTGACGGCCGCATCCACTGCCATCGACAGCTCGTCGGTCGAAATGTAGGTGTCGGTGCTGTCGAACTTCATTCGGCTGTCCATCTCCTTTGCGTGAGAGCCATAACTGCAGCGGTCCGGTTGGAGGTGCCGCAGACAAAAGCCGCTACTTTACCCGCTTTGGTGCGTCGGATGCATCCTCGGTGTCGATTTGCGCCGCCGGGGCGCCGACGCGCCGGGGGTGGATGCGCCGCAGGATTGCGTGGCCGACCCCACGCAGGCTGAGGGCAGCGATGTAAGCGGCCGAGAGGCCGGTGGCGGCTGCGCCCAACAGCCGCCAAGGCGGCCCCGGGTCCATGCCGGCCTCGAAGAAAGTGCGGAACCCGGCCACGACCCATGCCGGCGCGAGATGGGCCTCGTCGAATCGATACGGTGCGAGCCCTAGCGTCAACACCAACGCCGGCACGAACCAGCGCAGGCCCTGCAGCAGCGGATAGCGACGCAGCAGCACGAAGGCGAGCGCCGCCAAGCCAAGGCAGGAGACGCCAGCGACCCACCAGGCAATGGCGTAGGAACTCATTCATCCACCCACTTCACGGTTTGTTCCTGCAACCGGCCGGCGTGCCAGGCCGCGAGTTCCTGCGGATGTACGGAGGATTCCGAGATGACGTTCCCGGCGACGCTGACGCCGGCTTCGTGAACGGTATTGGGGTCCCCGGACACCAGGGGATGCCACCATGCCAACTCCCGCCCCTCGTCGAGGCGTCGGTAGGCGCAGGACTTCGGCAGCCAGGAGAGCGTGCGGATGCCTTCGATGTCGAGTTGGATGCAATCCGGAACGTAGTCGTGACGCTTCGGGTACTGGGTGCAGCGGCAGCTTTCGAGGTCCAGCAGGCGGCAGGCGATCGCGGCGGTCTGCACTTCCCCGGTGTCTTGGTCTTCGGTCTTGAGCAGGCAGCAACGGCCGCAGCCATCGCAGAGGGACTCCCACTCCTCGTCGGTCATCTCCTCGAGGGGCTTGCGGCGCCAGAACGGCTCTTCGCTGTCGCTCGCGGCCGTCGCCTCCGTCAGGCCCTTGCGCTTGCCGCGCCTTCGCCACCTCACGTCGGCAGCCCTCCGAGCCGGCGTCGAAACTCGTCGCCAAGCAAGCTCTCTCGCCATGCACCAAACCAGGGCGGCAGGTTGCCATGTTCGCGCCAGTGCAACACGCACGACTCCATGTCGCGCCTGCGGGCGAGTAACTCCGGTGCCATGCCCAGTCGCTCGGAGCACGCCTTGGCCGAACTCCGAAGGGCCGCCGCGAGTTCGCCCTGGCGACGGCTGAGGGGTTCGGGCAAGCGCTGTGGAGGACAAGGATCGTCCCGGCCCCTTGCGTGTGTCTGGAGCAAGGTCTTGCCGTAGCGACGACGCAAGCCCTTCGGCAACGCCTCCAGCGATGGTGACGGGCCCTCGTCGAGGGCCAGGCCAAGCAGTGCATCATCGCGAGCGAGGTGGGCACGAGGCATGTCACGCCGCCGCGCCTCGCGCTCGCGCCACGTGATGAGGCTGCGCAGGATGGCAAGCTGGCGGCGGGAAAGGCGCCGGGCGCCGGACACACCCCGGTAGTGCTCCTCTGGTGGCGGGCGTCGCACCAGTAGCCGCGCCATCTCCTCCATCGCCCAATCGAGCCTGCCCAAGCTTTCGAGTTCGCTGCCGATGCGCTCCCAAAGCGGCAGCAGGTACTCCACATCCTCGCGCGCATAGGAAAGCTGCTCCGGCGACAGCGGTCGGCGCAGCCAGTTCGAGCGCGTGGAGTGCTTGGCGAGGGCGATGCCGAGATGGCGTTCCACCAGGGCCGCGTAACCGACGCCGTATTCCGGCGTGACAAAGGCATGGGCAAGCTGGGTGTCGATCACGTGCTGCGGCAGAACGCCTAGGTGGCAGTCGAGCACCTCGAGGTCCTCGGAAAGCGAGTGCATGATCTTGAGGCGGGTCGGGTCCGTCATCACCTGGGCGAGGGCGGCAAAGCTGGCATCGGCCTGACCGTCGACCAAAACAGTGCCGCTCGCGCTCGCGATCTGATACAGCGCCGGCACCGGAAAGAAGGTGTCGGTGCGCATGAACTCGGTGTCCAGCCCCAAGGGCCCCTCTGCCGCTACCGCGGCCTCGATGGACGCATCGTCCACCAACAGCGGTGAGGAGCCCTCAGCGCGGGGGTGCTCGGATGAGGCCCCTTCGGCAGTGGGGCTCAGAAGTTCCGCGCCAGCGGAACTTCCAACGCGCCCGCCAGGGCGCGCGCCCTCAGGAGACGACACGACGCCCCTGCAGGGCATGAACGATGGTGCCACCGTCGGTGTACTCGAGCTCGCCACCCACCGGAACGCCGTGCGCGATCCGGCTGAGACTCGCGCCGGTGCCGCGCAGCGCCTCGGCGATGTAGTGCGCGGTGGCCTCGCCTTCGACGGTGGGGTTGGTGGCAAGGATGACCTCCTCCGCGCCTTGGCCGGTCACGCGTTCGGCCAAATTCACGATGCCGAGTTCCTCCGGCCCCACGCCATCAAGCGGCGACAGGCTGCCGTGGAGCACGAAGTAGCGGCCGCCAAAGGCACCGGATTGTTCGATGGCAACGATGTCGGAGGGCGACTCGACGATGCACAGCAGCTTAGGGTCGCGCTTCGGATTCGAGCAGATTGCACAGAGCTCGGTTTCCGACAGCGTGCGGCAGCTACGGCAGCGCATGACCCGATCGGCGGCTTCGGTCAAGGCTGCGGCAAGGGCTCGGGCACCGGGGCGGTTGTGCTGCAACAGGTGCAAGGCGGTTCGCACCGCGGTTTTGGGGCCCACCCCCGGAAGCGTCTGCAATGCCTCCACAAGGCGATCGATGAGGGGACTGATGCGCATACGGGCGCTTTCAGCCGGGGATTCCCGAAAGCGGAACAACGGCGAGGGGTTCCCCCCAACCCGCTGCCGCACCGGCTGCCCCTATGGGGGCGATCCATCCATGGTACCTCCGAGAGCCGCGTTGGCCCGACCAATAGTGGCACCTTTCGTACCTCATCGGGGCTGTCGCAACGACACGCATGGTGATCCGGACTACAGCAGCGACTTGAGATCTGGGGGCAAGTCCACCCCCCGGGCCAATGCTGCCATCTTGTCCTTCTGAAGCTGACGCAGCCGCCGCGAGGCATCTGTGACGGCGGCCGCCACCAGATCCTCGACCATGGTGCGCTCGCCCTCCGAAAGGCCCGCGAGAATGGTGGGATCGATCTCAGCCCCGAGCGCCTCGTAGCTGCCGTTGATAGTCAGCTTGACCATGCCCGCGCCGCTCTCGCCCGTTACCCGGGCGTTGCTCATCTCGCTATTGAGCTCCTCAACAGCCCGCTTCATGGACTGTGCCTGCTGGAACAGATCGCCCAGCCCCTTCATTTGGTTGCTCCTTCACTGGCCTGTGCGATGGGTGTGACGCGTTCGATCCGACCGTCGAACTCTTCGATCAGCGCCCGCGCAGCATCATCCTGCAGCAGGGTCTCGCGTGCCGCTTCCTCTTGCTCGGCACGGATGCGCGCTCGTCGTGCGGCCGGCGTCTCCTCTGCCAGAGCGGCGATTTCGATGGCGACGCGGACGGTATGTCCGGCGTAGCGAGAAGCAAGGTTCGCCACCTCGGCGCGCTGCTTGTCGTTGAGGATCGCTTCGTGCCCGGGATCGAGGGCGATGCGCCAGACGTTGTCGCCCCTTTCGAGCAGATTGGCGTTTTCCAGCACCATTGCCGTCACCCCCTGCGGCGCCATTTCCGCGACGATCTCGTGCCACTCGCCTGGCGTCGACGGTGGCTCAGCGGGAGTGTCTGCCGGGGGCGGCACCGTGGCCGTGGCGTGCGGCGCCCCGTTTTCGGGAGGCGTGGGTGGCGGCACTGGTTCTGGGGGAGGCGGTTGCTCCGGTGGCGGCTCCGCGAACTCCGGCTTGGGTGATGGGTTTGCTGCGGCCACCGACTCCGCTGCCAAGGCTCCTCCCAGACGACCATTCACGGCCAAGTCGCGTTCTTCTTGCCCTGCCGATGGCATGGCGCTCACTTGCTGGCGGTGTGGTCTTGGGCCTGCGGCAGGGAGCTCGCTGGCTTGCTCACTGGCTCGAGCGCCGCCCCCGCCCTCTCCGGAAGGCTCGAACGACGCCAGCCGAAGGAGGGTCATGTCGAAGCCCACCTTCGGATCGGGCGCGAACTGCATGTCGCGCCCTCCCATGAGCGCGATCTGGTAGCAAAGCTGCAGGTCCTCCGCCGAGAAGCGCCCTTGGAACGGGGTTAGGGACTCATCCGGAGCCAAGTCCAGCTCCGCCGCGACCGCCAGGTCATGGAATGCCCGCTGCAAGCCCTCCACCACCTCGGGCAAGCTGGCGGCACGGTCCGCTATGGCATCACCGGCGGCAAGCAATTGTTGCACGTCCTGGTCGGCGAGTGCGGAAAGCAGTGCCCCCACCTCGTCACTTCGCACGACGCCCAGCATCTCAATCACCTCCGCCTCGCGCACGCTGCCGCCGCCATGCGCCACGGCTTGGTCCGTGATCGACAAGGCGTCGCGCATGCTGCCGTCGGCGGCGCGGGCGATCACGCGTAGCGCTTCGGCCTCTGCCTCGATGCTCTCCTCCGCCAGAATCTCTTTCAGTTGGGCTTCGATGGTTGCCGGACGCATGTTCTTGAGGTTCAGTTGCAGGCAGCGCGAGAGGACCGTGACCGGGATGCGGCGCGCCTCGGTGGTCGCGAGCACGAACTTGACGTGTTCCGGGGGTTCTTCGAGCGTCTTCAGCAGAGCGTTGAAGCTGGAGGTGGACAGCATGTGTACCTCGTCTATGAGGTACACCTTGTAGCGCCCGTTCGTCGGCAGGTACTGTACGTTGTTCAGGAGTTCCCGCGTATCTTCGACGCCCGTGCGGGAGGCAGCGTCCACTTCAATCAAATCGACGAAGCGCCCGCCCACGATGTCGTTGCAGGCACGGCATTCGCCGCATGGCGTGGAAGTGACGCCGGTTTCGCAGTTTAGGCACCTTGCGAGGATGCGCGCGAGCGTAGTCTTGCCGACACCGCGCGTGCCTGTGAAGAGATAGGCGTGATGCAGTTGGCCGAGGTCGAGGGCGTTCCTGAGCGCCCGCACGGCGTGTTCCTGTCCCGCCACGTCGTCGAATTCACGCGGGCGGTACTTCCGTGCCAGCACTTGATAGCTCATGATCGGACAGGATGTTAACCCGAACGCCTCTTTTCCCCCCAACTCCGGCCGGATGGTGCATCGTCGGCCACCGCGGCGCGGCGGCGCTGGAACCGGAAAACACGCTGGCCGGCTTTGCGAGGGCCGTAGCTCTCGCCGTCGATGCGGTCGAGCTCGACGTGCATTTGGTGGAGGGCGAGTTGGTAGTGATCCACGACGACACGGTGGATCGCACCACCGACGGTACCGGGGCTGTGGCGGAACTCAGCCTTGCCGAGCTTCGCGCGCTGGATGCCGGCAATGGGCAGACCGTTCCGCTTCTGAACGACGTGCTGGCCGACGTGCCGGTGAACGTGGGGATCAATGTCGAGCTCAAGGGCGATGGCACCGCCGCGCCCACGGCGGAGCGTTTGCGCGATCTAGACCGGCTTTTGCTCGTTTCCTCGTTCGACCATGCCCAACTCACGAACTTCCACGCCGCCTGCCCCCACATCCCTTGCGCCCCGCTGTTCAGCCGCTGGCGGAGCCCTCAGCCTGGGGGAGCGCGAGGGGCCTCCCCTCGCAGGATGAGCCCCCTCGCCACCGCAGCGAAGCTGGACGCCGCCAGCATCAACATCTCCGACCGCATCGCCACCGCCGACCGCATCGCTACCATCCGAGAGCGGGGCTTCGCCTGCATGGTGTACACGGTGAACGATCCGGAACGGGCGAGGGAGCTCAGGGGATTCGGAGCGAGCGGCGTGTTCACGGACTTCCCGGACCGGGTCTGCCGCGACGATACGTGAGACATCGAGTCGGTTGGCGCAATCAGCCCCTTGCAAAAAGGCCCGCCAGGCGCTTCCTTCGAAAGGTGCAGGCCGCGAGAGGGGAGGTCAGGACGGTTCGGCCCTCGCTTCTTCTGGTGTGGTGGACTCAAGCCTGTCGATTTCTTGGTTTAGGCGATAGCCGTCGTCGGTGACGATGGCTTCCAAGGTCTTCACCCGTTCGCGCAACACCCCCATTTCCCGCTCAAGGGCCTGAACCGTGGCGTCCGTCTCGTCGCTGCCGTCGCGTGGTCGGGAGGTCCAAACCTTCAGCGCCCCTACCAGCATTGGCAGGCCGACGGCCATGAAGACGATCAGAAGGACTACGGTTGACCAGGCCATGTAGGCGAACCTCCACTTTGTTTGACTAGTCTCGCTGGGCGCTGCCGGGCAGTCAGGAAGATGCCACCCTCGCTGCCACTTGCTCCGTCGAGTCGAGCTTGTCGATTTCCCGCGTCAGGCGATAGCCGTCGTCGGTGACGATGGCTTCAAGGGTTGTCACCCGTTCGCGCAAGGTCGTCACTTCCTGCTCGAGAGCATGTACCGTCGCCGCAGCTTCTTCGCCTTGGCGGGGACGGGATCTCCAAGCCTTCAGCACGGCGGGGAGCATAGGCAATCCGACGGACAGTAGGACGATCAGCAGGGTTGCGGTTGGCCAATCCATTGGGGGAACTCCTGGCGCGCTGGGTTATTGGTTGATCTTGTGGACGGTGCCGAAGCCGCGGATGCGGCGGTGTACGTCGGGGTCGCCGGCGTAGGCGACCGAACCGGCGCCGGCGATGTCCACATCGAGGCGTTCGGTGGCCCACACCCTGGCGCTGCCGGCACCTTTGAGACTGACTTCGGCAGTTCGGGTTTCGAGCCCGGCCGCTTCGTATTCACCCGCCCCGGCGATGTCTACTACCTGGCGGCCGGCCCGGCCCTCCACCTCGAATCGGAAGGCGCCGCGGGCCTCGATGACGAGTTCGTCGGCGTCGAGCGAATCAAGACGGTAGTCGCCGCTGCCCCGGTTCTCCACCACCAGCGTGCCCGTATGCAGCTTGCCGCCGGTGACTAGAATGGGGCCGGCGCTGTAGAGCTCCGTGAGTTGACGGGTGGTCACCTGCACGACCACATCCTCCACTTCGAGCTCCGCCGGCACTTCGATGAAGAGCGTAGCATCCGACACCTCCACTTCGACGGTGTCCTGATGCTCGTGGGCAGCCGCGACTTCCACCCGCGCCTCCTTGCCCTGATGGATGTGGAGAGTCGCCGGGCCTTCGACGTAAATGCGGTGGAAGTCCTCGGTTGGCTGGATTGCCCGCGTTTGCATGTCGTCTCCAATGCCGGTGGCGGCGACAATCGCGGTGCCGAGAATACCGATTGCGGCAGTCGCCAAGACTCGGGTTCGAGTCTCGGCTAGCGGGTGCGCGTTCATGGCTCGCTCCTTTCGATGCGGGACAGCTCCCGCTGCAACTCGTAGCGACCGGAGGTGACGTGGGTTTCGATTCGCCTCAGGCGCAGCTCAATCTGGTCGAAGTCCGCCCGCACGTGGCGCAGGGAGCGCCGGGGGGACAGGCGGTGGCCGAGTTCGGGCGCCGGCGAGACATCGGCGTGGCGGCCCCGACGTCTCGGCGGCCGCCCGTCCCATTGCTCGAACGCGGCCTGCACGTCCTGCTTCTCGTTCGGAAAGGACTGCCCTCCTCGGGCGTGGTCGCGCTGACGGCGACGGCGGCGACGGTGCCGCCGCGACCCGTCGCCGGGCTTGTCCATGACGAAGAACGCGATCCAGTAGGCGGGGAACACCACCGACGGCAGGAAGATGAGGCCAGTCACCGCGATCAGCCGCACCACCCACGTCTCGACGCCGAAGTAATTGGCAAGTCCAGCGCAGACGCCGCCGATCTTGCCCCGCTCTGGGTCTCGCATGAGGTCGCGGGAACCGGGCCACGGACGCCACTCGGGCCAGTCCCAAGCTTCGGCATCATCTCGGTGAGAGCTCGAACTCGGTTTCTTGTGCCGGCCGGTCTTGTCCTTCAGCCGCTCGGCGGCGTCTTCGACGTATGCTGCGGCGCTGTCCACCTGTTCTGCCACCATGTCCTCGACCGCCCGTTTGAGCCGCTTCTCGGCTTTGGCGCGTGCGCCGGGGCTTTCGTCGCTCATCTGCTGTCCTTTCGTTTTCCTTGCTTGGCTTAGGGCTTGTGGCGGCCGGCGGCACGGGCGAGCACAACTGTCGCCCCTACGGGCCGGCGGCGATGCGGTTGCGCCAGTCCGGAGTGCGCTCGTCGAGGATCGACTCCAGTGTCTCGATCCGTTCCGACATCCGCCCGGCGGCAACGGTGAGCCGTTCGAGCTCCGCCCGTTCGTCATCGGACAGCGCCGCCTCAGCCCGCCTCTTCGAGCGGTAGTGAAGAAAGAGCCATGTCGGCGCCACGATCAACAGAAAGAGCGTGGTTGGCACGACAAACACTGCAGCGAGGTCCACGACTCACTCCCCGTCTTTCGGCGCCGGCAGAGGCTTTGCTTCGCCGTTGCCGGCCAGCCGCGCCTTGAGCGCCCTGAGTTCCTCGTCCACTCCCTCGTCCACTTCGAGCTGGTTGATCTCGTCGGTGAGCGAGCGCTGCCCCATGTCGTAGGACTCCACCTGCCCTTCGAGGTCGTCGATCTTGCGTTCGTACTGCTCGAAGCGGTTCATGGCGTCGTCGATGCTGTGATCGGAAAGCTGGCGCCGGGCGTCGAGGCGCGAGCGGCTCGCCTGACCGCGCAGGACGATCGCGTTCTGCCGCGCCTTGGCGTCCTTGATCTTCTGCTGCAAGGCGGCGATGTCGTCGCCGAGCTTGGCCAGGGTGTCGTCCAGCACGGTCAGGTCGGAACACACCGTTACCGCGGTTTCCTCAGCCTTGGCGCGCTCCATGAGAGCGCCCCTGGCGAGGTCGTCACGCCCCTTGGCGACGGCGAGCTCGGCCTTGCGTTCCCATTCGGCGGCCTCGGCCTCGAAGTAGGACGAGCGGCGCTGCAGCTCCTTACGGTCGGCGATGGCACGCGCCGAGGCGGTGCGCACCTCCACCAGCGTCTCCTCCATCTCCTGGATGATGAGGCGCACCATCTTCTCGGGGTCCTCCGCTTTGTCGAGCAGAGAGTTGATGTTCGAGTTGATGATGTCGGTGAGCCGGGAAAAGACACTCATTGCGAGTCCTCCTTGAAATTCGCATGGGTTGCCATGCACTGGGGCTTAACACGATTCGTGCCAGCGCCCCGGAAGCCGCACCTTGGTGTCGCGTTTTCCTCGGCCCTGGCTGGCGATTTTCATTGTTGGCCGGCGGGCGCCCTGGCGTTCGAGGGGTGGATCAAGTGCTGGCGGATCGAGCCAAACGTTGGCAGGATTAGCCGCCATGCGCAATGAACCGGATCGTCTCGTCGGCGAATCGCCGGCCTTTCTCCAGGTGCTGGAGTCGGTTTCCCGCGTGGCACCGCTGGAAAAGCCGGTGCTGGTGGTGGGCGAGCGCGGCACCGGCAAGGAACTCATCGCTGCCCGCCTGCATTACCTTTCCGACCGCTGGGAGCGCGAGTTCCTCAAGCTCAACTGCGCGGCCATCAGCGACAACCTGATCGAGAGCGAACTCTTTGGTCACGAAGCCGGCTCCTTCACCGGCGCTTCGCGCACGCACCACGGTCGTTTCGAGCGCGCCGACGGCGGCACGCTGTTCCTCGACGAGGTGGCGACCACCTCGGCACTGGTGCAGGAGAAGCTGCTGCGGGTGATCGAATACGGCGAGTTCGAGCGGGTGGGCGGGCGCAAGACGCTGCAGGCCGACGTGCGCCTGATCGCCGCCACCAACGAGGACTTGCCCGAACTCGCAGCCGCGGACCGCTTTCGCCACGACCTGCTCGACCGCCTCGCCTTCGATGTCATCACCCTGCCGCCGCTGCGCGAGCGGCCGGGCGACATCCCGCTCCTGGCCGAGTATTTCGCCGTGAACATGGCCAAGGAACTCGGGCGCGGCTTCTTCCCGGGCTTCAGTCCGGCGGCCATGGACTGCCTAGCCACGCACCGCTGGCCAGGCAACCTGCGCGAACTCAAGAACGTGGTGGAACGGGCCGTGTACCGGTCGCCCGAGGACGAAGCGGTGGACGAGATCGTGCTAGACCCCTTCGCATCGCCGTTCCGTCCGCAGGCGCAAGAGGACAACGGTGGCCCCCGACAGGCGCCGGCGCTGCCGCTGTCTCTGAAGGACACCGTGCAAGAGTTCGAGATCGAACTCATCAATCAAGCTTTGCGCGAGGGACGATTCAACCAGCGTCGGGCGGCAGAGTTGCTCGGTCTCAGCTACGACCAGTTCCGCGGCTACTTCAAGAAATACGGACTGCAACGCGGCGACGGCGGCGTGGCCGAAGCCGGCAAGGAGGGGGCATGAGCGTCATTGGGCTTGAGGAGATTTTTCTCGACGTCGCGGACCTTGAACGATCCGTGGACTTCTACCATCGGCTCCTCGGCATCCCCGTGGCGACGCAGAACGACGAGCGCGCCTACCTCCAGTGCGAACGCAGCCATGTGGTGCTGCAGGTGAAGGGGCATTCCGGACGTCACCAGGGCGGTGGCCCGATGCATTTCTCGTTCACCGTCAGCGAGGACCACTTCGACGAGGTGGCAAGCCGCGTTGACGACGGGCGCATTTTCACCCGCGGACCCATGGGCAGCCGCGGCAAGGGCCGGGCGCTGTTCATCCTCGACCCAGACGGCAACGAGGCCGAGGTGAACACACGCTATCTCTACGGCGTGCCGAAGCGCTGAAGGACAACCGAGCGATTCCTTGCCAGGTTCCCAGCCAATCGCCTTCGAACTCAACGGCGTTGCCCACGAAGTCGACGTCCAGCAAGGGGAACCGCTGCTCTATGCGCTGCGGCGGCTTGGCGATGTCAGCGTGCGCTACGGCTGCGGCGCCGAGCAATGCGGCGCCTGCCGGGTGCTGGTGGACGGCCAGCTCGCGTTCGCTTGCACGATGCCCGCGCACGACGCCCAAGGCCGGAACGTGGAGACGGCGGCCGGCCTCGACACGCCCGCGCGCAGGGCCCTGATTGACTTCAACGCCGGTCAGTGCGGCTATTGCCTGCCGGGCATCGTGGTGGCTGCGGAGGCGCTGTTCCGGCGCCAGCAGTTCGCGCCAGCGAACTGCCGACGCGCCCGTAAGGGCGCGCAAGCACCCACGGATGCCGACATCCGAGCGGCGCTTGCGCCGCATCTGTGCCGCTGCGGGGCGCATCCGCGCATTCTGCGGGCGCTTGCGAGTCTTGCCTGCGGGGCCCGGCGGTGAGCCTGCCGCCCGGACTGCGGGCGTTTCCTCGGCTGTCCGACTGGGTGCGCATCGAGGCGCCGGACCGAGTGGTTGCGCACACCGGCAAGGTGGAAGTCGGCCAGGGCATCCTCACGGCGCTCGGGCTCATCGTCGCCGAGGAGCTCGACGTTGATCCCGAGCGCGTCGTGATCGAGACCGCGCACACAGGAAGAACGCCCAACGAAGGCATCACGGCTGGTTCCATGTCACTCGAAACGAGCGGGGCGGCATTGCGACAGGCAGCCGCGTGGCTGCGGCGGCTCCTGCTAGAGCGCGCCGCGGCAGAGCTTGGCGTGGGTCCGGAACGCATCACGGTTGAAGACGGCATCTTGATTGCGCCGGGGATCAATCGGCCGCTCGATTACTGGCAGCTTGAGGCAGTGCCCGCCGATTTCGAGCTTTCCGAGTCCACCGCCGAGAAGCGCCCGGCAGACTACCGTTTGGTGGGAGTGGGACATGCGCCGCGCATCGACCTTCCAGCCAAGGTGCGCGGCGAGCCCGCATTCGTGCACGACCTGCCCTCAGACCTGCATGCGCGCGTCGTGCGTCCGCCGTCGGTGCACCACCGGCTCGACGCCATCGTGGCTGAGATCGAAGCGCCAGGCCATCTCGTGGTCAATGGCTCCTTTGTCGCGGTCGCGCACCCAGATGAGTTCACGGCCGGCCGTCTCGCCGAGCAGGTTCGTTCCCGAGCAAGATGGCACGCCGCCAACGAGCCTGCCATGCGGGGCACCCTTGCCGAGCACATGCGAAAGAGCGAGGTCGCAGCCCTCCCCCTCGATGACGGCAAGCCAACTGAGCGCCCGGTGCGAGACCTCGCCACCACTCATTACGCGACCTACTCACGCCCGTTCCTCATGCACGGTTCGCTCGGCCCGTCCGCCGCATGGGCGCTGTGGCAGGGGGGCCGAATGCTCGTGCGTTCGTCGAGTCAAGGCATTGAGCTCTTGAAGGCAATGCTTGCCAAGGTGCTCGGCCTCGAACTCGAACAGGTGGAAGTGGCACACAGCGAGGGCGCCGGCTGCTACGGCCACAACGGTGCCGACGACGCCGCGCTGGACGCAGCCTTGGTCGCCCGCGCTCTGCCGGATCAGGCAATCCTGTTGCAGTGGACCCGCGCCGACGAGCATTGCTTCGAGCCGCTCGGTCCGGCCATGCAGGTGGAGTTGGGGGCCAGCATCGAAGGCGGCGCTGTATCCCATTGGCGTCACGATGTAAGCGGTTTCACCCACTCCGGCCGTCCGGCGCCGCAGCGGCCTGGTGTCGACATGCTGGCCGCATGGCTCATCGAAGAACCGTTCGAACCGACACCGCCGCAACCAGGCCGGGGCGCCGAGTCGGGCCTGCACCGCAATGCCCTGCCGCTCTACGAGTTCCCGAATCAGGAAGTCGTGAAACGCTTCTGCGCCGCTTCACCGCTTAGAACTTCATCGCTCAGGAGCCTAGGCGCCCATTGCAATGTGTTCGCGATCGAGTCGTTCATGGACGAACTGGCGCAGGCGGCTGAGGTTCCCCCGGATGAGTTCCGTCGCCGCCACCTCGCCCACGACCCAAGGGCACTTGCCGTGTTGAACGCCGTCGTGCAGCTAGCTGGCGGTTTGGACGGGCCACGTGGCATGGCCATCGCCCGCTACAAGAACCGCCAATGCTGTGCGGCCGTCGTGGTGGAGGTTGCCGTTACGGATGCCGCCGAAGTCCTCGTGAGGCGTGCCTGGATTGCTGCGGACGCCGGCCGCGTCGTGGACCCCGACGGGCTCGTCAACCAACTCGAAGGCGGGTTCGTCCAAGCCCTCTCGTGGACGCTGTTCGAGGAAGTCTCCTTCGATACCCAGGGAGTCACGGACACCGATTGGGACGACTACCCGATCCTCCGCTTCTCCGACGTGCCGCACATCGAAACGACGTTACTCGACCGCCCCGAACAACAGCCGGTCGGCGCTGGAGAAGCCCTCCAAGGCCCCACCTCGGCCGCCGTCGCCAACGCCATCTTTGCCGCCACCAGTATCCGCCCCCGCGACCTCCCCTTCACCCCAGCGAACCTGCGCCGAGCCGCCGCGTCCTAGTGCGTGGACAAGGCGGGCCTTCGGAGGGAAGGCATCCTGCCTTCCCCGCGCGCCCTCTGGCGCGCTGACCGCGACTTGCAATAGGAAAGCGCCTATCGGCGCTAGGGAAGGCAGGATGCCTTCCCTCCGAAGGCCCGCCCGTAGCACGTTGGACAGGCTGTTACGGCGAACTGCTGGCCTACGGGTCTCGTCCCGTCACGCCGGCTCCGTTCCTGACCACTGCACGACTGCGCCCGCGGCCAAGAGGGCGTTGCGTCTGTCTTCTTCGTAGCCGAGCTCGGTGAGGATTTCGACGCTGTGCTCGCCGAGTCTTGGTGCCGGACCGGCGATTTCGCTGGGCGAGGCGCTGAATCGGGCGGCGGGCGTCGCCTGGCGAACTTCACCGAAACCGGCCACCTCGCTGCGTTCGATCGACCCGTTGACCCGAAACTGCTCGTGGTCCATCAGCTCCATGCGCGTCAATAGCGGTGCGCTCGGCACGTCGTTGGCATCGAGACGGACGAGGATCTCGTCGCGTGGCCATTTGGCGATCTCGGCGGCGGTAATGCGCTTGCGCTCGTCGCCGTTTCTTCCCCGGGCGCGCGCGGTGGCGAAGCGTTCGTCGTCAATCAGGTCTTCCCGGTCGAGCGCACGGCACATACCCATCCACTCGCTATCGGAAATTGCCCCGGCGGTGATGTAGCCATCCTGCGCCTCGAAGATCAGGTCCATCGTGCCCTGGCCCTTGGTCACGTCGAACTCGCGCTCGGCAAAGGTGAGCCCGCCCATGCCCTCGGGCCAGAAGAACGCCAGCATGGACTCGAGCATCGACAGCCGGATGTGCTGGCCCTCGCCGGTGCGTTCGCGGTGAAAGAGCGCCGCAGCGACGGCTTGGGCGGCCGTGAGCGAAGTCACCTTGTCGGCGATGATGATGCGGAACATGGCCGGCTTGCCGGTCTCCCGGTTGGCCTGGATGTCCGTCGCCCCGGACAGCGCCTGGATGACGGGATCGTAAACGCGCTTGTGGGAATACGGCCCGTGTTCGCCGAAGCCGCTGATCGAGACATAGATGATCTCTTCGTTCATGCCCCGCACCCGGGCTTCGCCGAAGCCCATCCGCTCCATGGCGCCGGGGCGGAAGTTCTGCACGAGCACGTCCGTCTCGCGCACGAGGTCGGCAAGCACCGCCTTGCCGGCCTCGGACTTGAGGTCGAGCGCGATGGATCGCTTGCCTCGGTTGCACGAATAGAACATGGCGTTGACGCCGTTGTGCAGCCCGCCGAAATGCCGCACCTGCTCGCCCCTCGGAGGCTCCACCTTGATGACGTCTGCACCTTGGTCCGCGAGCATCATGGCCGCCACCGGGCCCGACACCATGGTCGTCAGATCGAGCACCTTGACGCCCTGCATTGGTCCCATCAGTCATTCCTCCAGCAGTCGCCCCTTGCCGAAGGGAGAGTCTATTCAACAACGGGCATCGGCGGGTCGCCCTCGACGTGACTTAATCGGAAGGCGGCCGCGTCGAAGCGGTTGGGGGCGCATGAAATGCGTCATCCGGGTTACGCTGTTGGTGCCGTGAGCCCGCCTGCGACATCCCCGTTTCACCTGCACGTCTCGAACCAGTTTGAGAGTCTTGCGGCTCTGCTGGCGGACGAGATGCGGGCGAGGCCGGGGGATGCTCTGGCGGCGGAGCGGATTGTGGTGCCGCATCCGGTGCTTGGGCGGTGGTTGGCGCTGGAGTTGGCAGAGCGGCTCGGGATTGCGGCGCACTTGAAGATTGAGCTGCCGGCCGAGTTTGCCTGGTCGCTGATGCGGTCGGTGGTGGAACTGCCGAAGGAACAACCGTTCGCGCCTGGCGCGTTGCGCTGGCGGGTGTTCGACGTGCTGGCGGATTGGGATGGCGACGACGATCTGGCGCGCTACCTCGCCGATACGGATGAACGCAAGCGTTTTGCGCTATCGGATCGGCTGGCGCATGTGTACGACCGCTGCCTGCTTTACCGCCCGGAGTGGATACGGACATGGCAAGACGGCGCGACGCCCCAATGGCAGGCGCAGGTTTGGCGCGAGTTGGCGGCATCGGGCACCGGCCGGCACTGGGTGGACGCCGTGGATACGTTCGAGCGTGCAGTGCGGATCAAACCCTCGCAAGTGCCGGTGCAGCGGGAGTTGTTCCAGCAGAATGTACCAGAGATAAAAAAAGAAAAAACAATCTCTTCCGGCATAAACCTAAAGGAACGAGTCAGCTTCTTCGGGGTGGATTCGCTGTCCCCTTCCTACCTTTCCATGCTGCGTTCGGCTGGTGTTGAGCGCGACATTCACCTGTTTCAACTAAGTCCGTGCCGAGAGTTCTGGGCCGACACCCGCTCGCGCCGCGAACTGCCCTCCACCGCCGAACCGGACCCGTACCTCAGCGAAGGCAACGAGCTACTGGCCGCTTGGGGGCGCACGGCTCGCGATATGCAGGCCTTGCTCGCGGACGATCTCGGGGTCGGCGCTCCCGAGGAAACCTATTCGGAACCCGCCGCAACCACCCGCCTCGCTCGCGTGCAACGGGACATCCTGGAGCTTCGCCTTGCCGAGGAAACCATCGAGCCTCAAGTCCCCAAGGACGACTCGGTGCAGATTCACGTCTGCCACTCGGCCACCCGAGAAGCCGAAGTGTTGCACGACCGCCTGCTTGGCCTCTTCGATGTCCACCACGACATCCAGCCAGCAGATGTGCTTGTGCTCACGCCAAACATGGACGAATACGCCCCCGCCATCGAGGCGGTGTTTGACTCGAGCGGCACCATCCCGTTCAACATCGGCCGTCTCCGTCGCCGCGACGGCGCGGCGGTGCGAGCTTTCCTTGATCTGTTGGCGTTGCCAGGCTCGCGTTACCCCGTGAGTTTCGTGATGGCGCCGCTCAGGGCCTCTTCCGTCGCGTCTCGCTTCAACATCCGCGAGACCGACTTGCCGGAGATCCGCGGCTGGATCGCCAATGCAGGCATTCACTGGGGCATCGGCGAGCACGATGTCCCCTCGTCAAGCCGTCACACATGGCAGCACGGACTCAGTCGGCTGTTGCTTGGCTATGCCCTCGCCGGCTCCGCCGACCGCTTCGGGGATTTCGCCTCGTGTGATTTGGATCGCTTCGGCAACGACGGTCCTGATCGCTACGAGCGCCTCGGCCACTTCGCCCGCTACGCCGAGCTTGCGTTCGGGCTTGACGCCATGGCCGAAGAGACCTTGACGCCCACCGCGTGGGCAGAGCGGTTGCGCGAAGCCGTGCTGAAGCCCTTTTTTGCCACCGAACACTTGATGCCCGAGGTGGCCAGGGAAGCGGACACGGTGGCGCGGTTGATTGAGGACTTGGAGGAGGAATGGCACATCGCCGGCATTGACGGTGCCATTGCATTCTCCGTGGTACGGGAGGCGCTCTACGAGTTGGGCGCAGCGAGTTCCCGCGCCGTGGCGAGGCTCGCCGATGGCGTCACGGTGGCGCCGCTCGGTGCCGGACAGGTCTTCCCAGCGAAAGTCGTTTGCACAGTCGGCATGAACGACGGTGCCTTTCCCCGCCACCACGCGCCGCCGTCCTTCGACATCGTTGCCGCGGACTCGCGCCGCCCCGGCGACCGCGACCTGCGCGACGAGGACCGGCTGGCGTTCCTCACCGCGCTGCTCTCGGCGCGACGAGCGTTTGTGGTGACCTACACCGGCCGCGAACTGCGCGAAGATTCGACCATTCCGCCGTCGGTGGTGATTAGCGAACTGTCGGACTACCTCTCGCGCCGCTTCTCGGACGATGAGGTCGCTCTTGAGCATCCGCTGCAACCGTTCAATCGCGAGTACTTCCGGGCAGCGGACGAACCGACTTCGGCCAGCCATTCGAGCGATGCCATCTTCAGCTACTCCGATCCAATGGCACTCGCCGCCGCGGCCGTTCGGGATGCGACCGCACCCGCGCCTACGGAGCAGCGCCTGCACGGCACCCTGCCGCCACCCGAGCGCACCGAGAATGAACTCGAACTCACGCAGTTGATCCGCTTCGCGGCGCACCCGGCGAAGCACTTCGCGCAAACCCGGCTCGGGCTGCGCTTGGAGATCGAAGACGAGGACCCGGCCCGCGACGAAGAACCCCTGGAACTCGGCTATCTGGAACAGTGGAAGCTCAAGGACGGCCTGTTCGACCTGCAACGCGACGACACGGGCGAAGAAGATGCCGAATGGCTGGTGCGGGCGCGCGGTCTCCTGCCGCCCGGCAATCTCGGCGCTACCGAGCACCGTCGCGGTGCCGTGCAAGTGGCAACGTTGCGTCAGGCGCTTGCCCCCCATGCAGAGCATCTTGGCGCACCGCCGACGCCAATCGACATCGACGTGCAAGGCATCCGCGTCACGGGCGAAGTGGCGGGATTCCTCGCCTCCCCTACGCCGGTCGGCGCGAAGGCAGGCCAGAACACCTCCCCTCCAAAGCTCCTTTGGTGGCGGATCGGCCGCATCCGCGAGAAGGATCGCATCGAAGTCTGGCTGCGTTTGCTGGCCCTCACCTGCGCCACAGGCGAGCGTCTCACCGCATACGTCGTGGGCGTCACCAATGCAGCGCAGGAGGAGACCTTCGGGGGGCCCGAACCCTCAGAGGCACAAGCGATGCTCGGTAAGTGGATCGAGGCTTGGCGCGAGGGCACTTCCGAGCCGCTGCCCCTGTTCCCAAGGGCCTCTTGGGCGTGGGCCGAAACACAGGACAAAAAAAAGACGTGGAATGCATGGGCGGGTGGCAACTGGCCGGAAAGCCAGGACGAGTATTTCCGGCTGCTTTGCCCGCTAGGCCCCGTCACCGACGGCTTTCAGAATCTGGCTGACACGCTGCTTGGCCCCGTCGCCGAGAGCCTGACGTGAGCGCAAGCGGCGAAGACCCGTTAAATGTTCCGCTGGACGGGCACTTGCTCATCCAAGCCAGCGCCGGCACCGGCAAGACCTATGCACTCACGACGCTGGTCGCCCGGCTCCTCGTGGAAACGGACCACACCATCGACGAGCTCTTGGTCGTCACCTTCACCAACGCCGCCACCGGCGAACTGCGCGACCGCCTCCGGCGCACACTGGTGGCCACTTCGGATCACTTGCGCGCTGAAGATGCGGACAGCGCACCCGACAGCCAAGCCGGGGCGCTTGTCGAACGCTGGCGGGACATCGACATCGACAAGGCCACGGCCAGCACCCGCATCGCGGGCACCCTGCGGGATTTCGACCGTGCCAACGTCACCACCATCCACTCGTTCTGCCAGCGCGCCCTCACGGAGTTCGCCTTTGACGGCGCACTGCCCTTCGGCTTCGAGCTTGGCGGCGTCGATACGCTTGAAGTGCAGGCAGCCGTGCGCGACTTCTGGCGCATTCATATGGCGAATGCCCAGGCACCGCTTTTGGAAATCGCCCGAGAGCGTGACTTCACTCCGGACGAGCTCGCCGCTTGGACCGGGCGAAACCTATCGAACCCCGGGTCGGAGGTTCGGGGTGCGCCGGACCTGGATGCGGATTTCGAGGAGCGCTTCCGCAACGCGTTCGAGCGTTGGAAGCGAGCAACCGCAGTGACGAGAGAAGCTTGGCAAGATCATGGAACGGGCTTCCTCGGTGCACTGGGCAAGCTCGGCTTCCGCAAGGGCAGTGTGCCGAAAATCCAAAACTCGAGCCAGGAGGCCCGCGCCGTCTTCGAGGGACGCGTTGGCGACGCCTTGCCCCTTGCGACTGCCATGTACCTGGCGCCATCGAACCTCAGTGGGCTGCTTCTGAAGCGGCCGCCCCAGCAGTTTCCTGAGGGCACCATGTCCGACTGCTTCGAGGACTTGGCCGCCGCCGCTCACGAGGTGGACGAGCTAAGCACCTCGTGGCTGCGCTTCCAGCGGCGGCGCGTGCTCGAAGATGCCCGGGAACGCCTCTCGCGCCGCGCGTGGGACGACCGTCGCCTGAGCTTCAACGACCTCCTTTCCGAACTGCATCGCGCCCTCACCACGCATGGGGGCACGCTGCTCGCAGAGCGTATCCGCGAGCGCTACCCGTGCGCCCTGATCGACGAATTCCAAGACACGGATCGATTGCAGGCGGCAATCTTCGAGCGCATTTACCCGACGGGCACCAAAGGCAGCGGCCTCATGGTGGTGGGCGACCCGAAACAGTCCATCTACCGCTTTCGCGGCGCCGACGTGTTCGCCTACATCAAGGCGTCGCGCGGGATCGAACGCACCCTGCCCCTCGCACACAACTATCGCTCCACTCCCGGCCTTGTGCGCGCGGTCAACGCCCTGTTCAGCCGCAAAAGCCCCTTCCTGCTGCCAGAGATCAAGCATGAGCCGGTGCAGGCCGCCAAGGACGAAACGCAAGAGTTGGCGCTTGCGAAAACGATGGATGCGGCGCCGCTGCAGATTCGCCTGCTGCCGCCGTTCGGCGATGCCACGCCACGCAAGGACGAAGTGGCAGACTTGGTTGCCGGATACGCCGCGAATGAAGTTGCGGAACTCCTTGGCGGCGGCACAACCTTGCACGGTCGTCCGCTCATCGGCGCCGACATCGCCGTGCTCGTGCGCACGACGAACCAAGGCCAGAGGATGGCGGAGGCGCTGCGCAGTGTCGGCGTGCAATGCGTGGAAATGGACGACACCAGCGTCTTCGCGACGCCCGAAGCGGATGACCTGCATCGCTTGCTGGCGGCCTTGGCCGACGAATCGTCGTTTTCGGCTTCGGCGCGTTTGCGCGGCGCACTCGCCTCGGATCTGTTCGGGCTTGGCCTCGAAGACGTGGTTGCGCTGCAAGACGACGATCGGCGCTGGACCCTTTGGCACGAACGCGCTGCATCTTGGCGACGCATGTGGACGCGAAGCGGGATCGCCACCCTCGTGCGTCACCTCTTGTTTGACCCGGAAATCGACTGCGCTAGGCATTTGCTGGCAGCGGCCGGCGGCCTGCGTCGGCTCACCAACGTGCTGCATTTGGCGGATCTGCTGCGGGAGGCGGAATCTCGCGAGCGCTTGGCGCCGGCGGGCCTAGTCGAGTGGTTCGGGCGGCAAGACCCGGAGCAACGTGGCGACGAGGCAACCCAGCTGCGGCTTGAGAGCGATGATGACCTAGTACGAATCATCACCATGCATCGCAGCAAAGGGCTGGAGTTCCCCATCGTCTTTCTGCCCTTCGCGTGGTATCGCCTGCAACCGCGAACGCGCGGTGAGGTGCCATCGTCGGAATACCACGACCGCGAGGATGAGGACTACCCGACGATTCTGGACCTCGATCCAACCGACGATGCCAAGCTCAAAGAGGCGGTGGAGGATCAGGCCGATGAGCTGCGGCTGTTCTACGTTGCGGCGACGCGGGCGCAGCACCGCTGCGTGATCACTTGGACGCCCGCACCCGACGCCCAGTACGCATCGCCAGCCTGGCTCGTTTTCGGTGGTGACGCCCCGGACGAAGACCCGGAAGCGGCGTACAAGAGCTCGGCTCACCATGTGCGCGATCTCTTCAAGAAGGACGCTTGGCAAGCGCGGCTCGCGGTATGGGCCGCAGAGCACGACGACATTGCGGTGCATGAGGTGCCGCAACGCCCGCTGAGCGCCGGTGCAGAGGCTAGTCCCGCACTGACGTTGCGTGCCCGTCAGCTAGGGCGAGAACTGGCGCGGATTCGCCAGATGACCAGCTACTCGGCTCTTGCGGCGCAGGCCGGGGCCGCAGTGTCCGCAACCGAGCATGACGACGTGGAGGCCGCCGACCACGACCAATCCGAGGAGTCGACAAATGACGGCGAGGAAGGCAGCGAGTCGCGACGTCGCGGCACGCTTGACCTCGGCAAGGTCGATCTCGAGTTGGCGCGCGACGACGCGGCCGATGCGTTCGCCTTTCCCCGTGGGCCACGGGCCGGTGATTGCCTGCACGGCATCTTGGAAGTGCGGCTTGATCCGGAACGTGACCCGAATGCCGAAGTCCGCCGAGCGCTTCGACGTTGGCGCATCGGCGAGGAATGGGCGTCTGTGGCGAACAGAATCGTCGAAAACGCCTGGCAGGCGCCTCTGGGCGAGTCCGATGGCCCGAGCTTCTGTTTGGGTGACCTCGAACGGCCGATCCCCGAAATGGAGTTCCGCCTGCCAGCCAAGGCACTCGATCGCCGCCATCTCGGCGAATGCCTTGCGGCGCACGGTTACCCTCACCCCTTCACGAGCGAGGCTCTGCCCAAGGTGGAGGGCTTCCTGCAAGGTTTCATCGACCTCGTCGCCTGCCACGACGGACGCTGGTATGTCATCGACTACAAGTCAAACTGGCTCGGCGGGGAGCTCGCGGACTATTCCTCGGAAGCCTTGGCAGCGGCCATGCATCACCACGGCTACCACCTGCAATACCTCTTGTATCTGACGGCACTGCACCGAATGCTGCGACTGCGCCTGCCAGACTACGACTACGACCGCCACATGGGCGGTGCGCTCTACCTCTTCCTGCGCGCGATGCGCCCCCGATTGCCGGGCCACGGCGTCTTCCACGATCTGCCGAGGCGCGAGTGCATTGAGTCCATCGACGCGTGCCTTGCCGGAGCCAGCGATGTCATCGGTTGAAACAGTCCTCCGAGGGAGGCCGTGAACACGTCGGGTTTGGATCGGTTGCGCGATGCCGGCTATCTGGCCGACATCGACCGCCACTTCGCACTCCTCTTGGAGGAACTCGGCGCATCGGCGAGCGTTGCGCTGACGGCAGCAGTGGCGAGCGCTCGGCATCGCGTCGGACACACCTGTTTGCCGCTCGCCGGCTGTGCTGGACAGCCGGTCGTGCGAGTTGCTGATTGGCTGCCGGGCGCCGGCGCGTCAGCCAACGACGAAGCGACCAGCTCCGTTGCCGACGTTCGGCTACCGCCACTTGCCGAGTTGCGCTCGGAGCTGAATGCCAGCGGCGTCGTGGAAACGTCGATTCTGCCCATCGAGACCAATGGTGGCGAACGACGTCCCTTGGTCTTGGACGGCGATCGTCTCTATCTGCACCGGGTGTTCGAGGCAGAGCGACGCGTGGCCCAACGCCTCAAGTCCTCCGCCGGCGATGCCTCGCAAGAGGAGCCTGCGACGCTTGAGAACGTCATTGCCCGACTGTTCCCGGACGCCGACGAGGAATTCGGCAGTGCCGCGAGGGCGGCAACCGGCGGCAAGGTCTGCATCGTCACCGGCGGCCCCGGCACGGGCAAGACCACCATGGCAGCTCGACTCATCGCGTTGCAGGTGGAACTCGGCCTCTCCGACCCGCGCCGCATCGGCCTCGCAACCCCAACCGGCAAGGCGGCAACGCGCTTGCAGGAGTCGGTGGCGTCGCAGATGGAAGACTTGATTGCCTTGGTTCCGAAACTCGGGCAGTTCGTGCCCGCCGCGAGCACGGCGCATTCACTGCTCGGTCGGGGCCGCCTTGTGCGTTTGGACACGCTCATCGTCGATGAATGCTCCATGCTCGACCTCAGATTGATGGCAAGGCTCCTGGCGGAGCTTCCAGAAACGGCTCGCTTGATCTTGCTCGGCGATGCGGCGCAGCTCTCGTCGGTGGCGCCAGGCTCGGTCTTCAGCGACCTCTGCGGGGCAGGCGAGTCCGGCGAATCTGCGCTCAGCGACTCGCTGGTTCGGCTGACGACGAGCCATCGCTTCGCCCAAGACGGCGGTATCGGTCGCTTGGCGACCGCCGTGGTGGAAGGAAATGCACAGGCCGCAATCGCGAGTCTCGAGGACGGAATGGATTCGGCGGTCACGCAAGTCCCGCTGGCGGAGGACGACTTCGCAGCCTTCGCCGAGGCCTACGCGCTCGAAGACTGCGTTCCGGTGATCGAGGCCATCCGTCGCGGCGAAGACGCGTCCTTCCCCTCCCGCCGCGTGCTCTGCGCCCACCGCACCGGCGCCTTTGGCGTACGCCGCTTCAACGCCGTGGTCGAGCGCTGCCTGCGTGACCTGGGCCTGATTCGAGCGGGCGATGAGTTCTACGTCGGCCGTCCCATCATCATCAGCCGCAACGATCGCGCCACCGGCCTCTCCAACGGCGACACTGGGATCGTCGTCGAGGGCCACGATGGTCTTCGCCGAGTCTGGTTCCCCGACCTAACCCCCGCCAGCGCGACGGCTCGCTTTCTGGTAGCCCCGGCGCGCCTCCCCGAACACGAGAGCTTCTTCGCCTTGACCGTCCACCGTGCGCAAGGCTCCGAATACGACGAGGTCGCCTTCATCCCCGGCCCCGCCGAGTCCCGAGTCAATACCCGAGAACTCCTCTACACCGCCCTGACCCGCGCCCGCCAAAGGGTCACCATCCACGGCGACCCCCTCGCCATCCGCGCAGCAATCGCCCGCAAGACCGAACGAGCCTCGGGCCTGCTGAACCGCCTGGCCGTGCGTTAGCTACAGGCTAGATGGCCATCCGAGAAGGGCGACGCATGCGTCGCCCCTACGGCCCGAGGCTTGACCGACACCTTTCTGTAGGGGCGACGCATGCGTCGCCCTGCCCCGGCAGACCGCATGTGCTAGGTTCTGCGTACGCGAGTGTCCCATACGAGAGCCGCTGCCCCATGAGCAAGCCCAACATCCTTCTCGTTTTCACCGATGACCAGCGCTTTGACACGATTCGCTCGCTCGGCACGAACGCGACCTCCGCGGCGGTTTCGACGCCGAATCTGGATCGGCTAGTGGCGCGGGGGACGACGTTTACACACGCACACATCCCCTGCGGGACGCACGGCGCGATCTGCATGCCGAGTCGCGCCATGTTGCACACCGGCAGGACGCTCTTTCATCTGAAGGACTCCGGCGAGACCATCCCCGAGGAGCACACCATGCTTGGGGAGGTGCTGCGGGATCAGGGGTACCGCACCTGGGGGTGCGGCAAATGGCACAACGGGCGCGAGTCGTTCAATCGCTCGTTCGACGACGGCGCGGAAATCTACTTCGGCGGCATGGCGGATCATTGGAACGTTCCGGCATACAACTACGACCCGAGCGGGCGCTACGACACCCGGCTGCCCTACATCGCCGATCCGCCGGCGTTCGGCAACAACGAGATTTCCTGGCGTGAATGCGACCACATCCACGCCGGGCAGCACTCGAGCGAAATCCTCTGCGGCGCGGCGGCAGATTTCGTCCGCCGCCAGAACGGGGAGGCACCCTTCTTCGCCTACGTCGCGCTGCTCGCGCCGCATGACCCGCGCACGATGCCGGACGAGTTCCGGCAGATGTACGACGCGGAGAGCGTTGCGCTGCCGCCGAACTTCCTTGGCGGCCATCCGTTCGACAACGGCGCGCTCAGGATTCGCGACGAAATGCTGGCCCGCTTCCCGCGCACGCCGGAGGAGGTTCGCCGCCACATTGCCGAGTACTACGCCATGATCTCCCACCTCGATCACGAACTCGGGCGACTGCTCGATGCGCTCGATGGGTCCGGCCAAGCCGACAACACGATCGTCGTTCTCGCTGGAGACAACGGCCTCGCCGTGGGGCAGCACGGTCTCATGGGCAAGCAGAACTGCTACGAACACAGCGTCCGCGTGCCGCTGATCCTGGCTGGACCGGGCATTCCCGAGGGAGAGCAACGGGACGCGTATGTGTATCTGTTCGACGTTTTTCCCACCCTTTGCGAGATCATTGGCGCGCCTCGACCGGCCAGTGTCGAGGGCACAAGCCTCGTGAACGCTCTGAATGATCCTGCCGAGCGCATGAGAGAGACGCTCTACTTCGCCTACGTCGCCTCCCAGCGAGCCGTGAAGAACCGCACGCACAAGCTGATCGAGTACGCGCCGCGGGAGGGCGGCCGGCAGGCGCAATTGTTCGACATCCAGCGCGATCCGTGGGAAACGAGCAACCTTGCTGGCGAACCGGGATGCAGGGAGATCCTTGCAGACCTGCGGCAGGAGATGCAGCGCTACCGCGAGGCTTGGGAAGCCGGGCACACCGAGCGAAGCGCCCGTTTCTGGGAACGCTACTCCGACTGAGGCGCTGATGTGGCTGGCGTATGTTGTGCGCCTTGCATGCCGTCCCGTGGCGGCCCCGTAGTGCCTTCGACGCCCGTCGTTGCGGGCGCCCAAGACCTCACGAACATGGCGCGCATCGGGGCGGGCTCCTTTGAACTCGGCTCCGAAGATGACGATGCGATCGCCGAGGACGGTGAGGGTCCGGTGCGTGTGGCGGAGCTCGATGCGTTCCTGATCGACCGCACTGCCGTTTCCAACGCCGAGTTCGCGCTCTTCGTCGCGGACACCGGCCACCGCACCGACGCCGAGCGGTTCGGATGGTCGTTCGTCTTCAAGGGTTTGCTTGGGCGTGGCGGTCGGAGAGTCCGCCGCCAAGGCACGGGCACGCCCGCCGGCCGCTTGCGCACCGCACCTTGGTGGATCGCAGTTGACGGCGCGTGCTGGCACCAGCCAGAAGGCCCCGGCTCAGATACCGAAAGCCGTTCCGACCACCCGGTTGTGCACGTCTCGTGGCAGGACGCGGCAGCCTACTGCCAATGGGCGGGCAAGCGCCTGCCCACCGAAGCCGAATGGGAAACCGCCGCTCGCGGCGGACTCACCGGCAAGCGCTTCCCTTGGGGCAACCGATTCCGTCCGGAAGGCGCGTATCGCTGCAACATCTGGCAGGGCCGGTTCCCGGACCACAACACCGGTGCCGATGGGCACATTGGCACCGCCCCAGTGCAGTCCTTCGCAGCCAACGGCTACGGTCTGTACAACGTGGTCGGCAACGTCTGGGAATGGTGTGTCGACTGGTTTGGCCTTCCCACGGCTTCACACGGCCCGCTGAACAACCCCGTCGGCCCCGCCCGGGGCCGCTCGAAGGTGCTCAAGGGCGGCTCCTATCTATGCCACGCTAGCTACTGCAACCGCTACCGCGTCGCCGCCCGCTACGCCAACACGCCCCACTCCACCTCCGGCCACGCTGGCTTCCGCTGCGCAGCCGACGCCTGAAGCCCCGGGCTAGACTCTTTGGGCCGAGCTTGGTTTACGGTCTTTCTTGCACTTTTCCGAGGCTTCGTAGGGGTGGGACTTGCCCCGCCCGTGCCGACTTCATCACTGCGTCAGAAGCAGTTGCGTAGCAACTGCCAACGCGCCCGTGAGGGCGCGCCGCCGCCCACTTTGCGTGATACGATCATCGAGACTGTATCGCTCGATCCGAACGTAGGACAAGGATTGCGAGTCGTGACGGATGCCATAGAGCCTTTCGAGATGCAGGTTCCCGACTCCCTGCTCTTGGACCTTAAGGAGCGGCTTGCGCGTACCCGATGGCCCGAGGCTGAGACGGTTACCGATTGGAGTCAGGGCATTCCCCTCGCCTATGTACAGGAGCTTTGCGCCTACTGGCGGGAGAGTTACGACTGGCGCATGGTGGAGGCGCGCATCAACGCCTTGCCGCAGTTCGTCACCGCCATCGACGGCGTCGACATCCACTTCCTGCATGTTCGCTCGCCCGAGGACGACGCCAAGCCCCTTGTGCTCACGCACGGCTGGCCCGGTTCCATCGTCGAGTTTCTGAAGGTCATCGGCCCCCTGTCAGATCCTGCTGGCCACGGCGGCATTGCCGCAGATGCGTTCCACCTCGTCATCCCCACCATTCCCGGCTACGGCTTCTCGGGCAAGCCGACCAAGACCGGCTGGGGCGTACAGCGAGTCGCCCACGCATGGTCCGAACTCATGGCGCGCCTCGGCTACACAAGCTACTTTGCCCAAGGCGGCGACTGGGGCGCCGGCATCACCGTCGCCATCGGCTTGCAGGACACCGAACACTGCGCCGGCATCCACACCAACATGCCGACTGTGGGGCCAGACCGCGATCACATGGACGACCTAACCGAGCAAGAGCAGGACGCCATCAAGGCACAACAGTTCTATCAAGACTGGGATTCAGGCTACTCCAAGCAGCAGAGCACGCGCCCGCAGACGCTTGGCTATGGCCTCACCGACTCGCCCGCCGGACAGGCGGCGTGGATCGTCGAGAAGTTCTATCAATGGACAGACTGCCAAGGCCACCCGGAGAACGTGCTGAGCCGGGATGAACTGCTCGACAACGTGATGATGTATTGGATCAATGCCTGCGGCGCATCGTCGGCCCGGCTGTATTGGGAGAGTTTCGGGCGTGGCGGCGGCGGTGGCGACATCACCGTGCCGTCGGGGGTAAGCATGTTCCCGAAGGAGATTTTTCGTGCCTCGAAGCGCTGGGTCGAGCGGCGCTTCAAGGACTTGCGGCATTACAACACGCTCGACAGGGGAGGACATTTCGCGGCGTTCGAACAGCCGGAGCTATTTGTCGGCGAATTGCGCGCCTCGTTCCGCACCATGCGGTGAAAGCGATGCAAGGGAGTCCCCAATGTCGGAACAATTTTCGCAGCAGCTCTCGGAACATCCTCCTCGAAACGAGGACCATGCACCGAGAACGGAACTTCAAGCACGCCTAGAGCGCATCCGCATCCGTGGATTCCGCTCGCTGGCCGACGTGGAACTCGACCAGCTCGGCGACCTGACCGTGGTGGTCGGCCCAAGCGGCGCCGGCAAATCCAATTTCGTCCGCTTCTTCGACATGCTGAGCTGGATGTTGCGCTCGCGCCGATTGGGCGAGTTTGTGGCGCGCTACGGCGGCGCCGACGATCAGCTCTTCGGCGGCGCGGACGAGACCATGCGGCTGGAGGCGGATCTGAGCCTGCGTACGCAAGTTGGCCGCAACGACTATCGCTTCGCCCTATCGCACGCGCATCCCGATCGCTTCGTCTTCATCGAGGAGGCGTTCCGCTTCAGCCGCGACGGGCTGCCCACGGAGGCAAACTGGCGGCATCTCGGTGCCGGCCATCACGAAGCGCAGATCGTCGATGCTGGGCACCCAAGCGCCGAACCAAGCCCCAACCGCACGACCGCGGCGACGATCGTCCGGTTGCTCCGAAGCTGCGCCACCTATCAGTTCCAGGACACTTCCGACGAGTCCAACTTCAAGCGCCGCTGGGACGCCGACGACAACCTGCGCCTCAGGCGGCACGGCGGCAACCTGGCGGCTCTGCTTTGGCGCCTGGAAGAGGAAGACCCCGAGGTATTCGAGGAAATCTGCGCGCAGATTCGCCGTGCCCTGCCGGGCTTCGGCACGTTCGAGGTGGACGAAAACTACGGCAAGGTGACGCTGGCCTGGCGGGCAAACTGGAGCGAGCGTCGGTTTACCACCAACCTAACGTCGGATGGTTCTATTCGCCTCTTCGCCTTGCTGACATTGCTGAACCTGCCGTCCGACCTGATGCCGAACGTGGTGCTCGTCGACGAGCCGGAACTGGGCCTGCATCCGGCGGCCATCGAAGTGGTGGCGGATTCGGTGCAGGCGCTGGCGGGCCGCAAGCAGGTGATCATCGTCACGCAGTCGCCGCGCCTGGTCGATGCGCTGGACGTGGACGAGGTGGTGACCTTCGACTTCCTGGAGGGGCGCACACAGGCACGCAGGCGCGACCGCGGCGAGTTGCAGGCGTGGTTGGAGGAGGATTTCTCCAACCCGATGTAGGCTCGCGAATGCGCCGGTCCCATTGAAGATTGTGCCTCGAAGCCGAGCCAACACCAACGTGCGGGCCAAGAGCCTTGCGTCGCAGAAGGGGCACGAAGTGCCGATCTGCGCAGCAAGGCTCTTGGCTAGGTGGGGGCTGGGGCCAGGCCCCAGCGTAGCGAGGGGCTTTGGCAGTTCCTAACCGCCGAGGCGGTAGCGAAGCTTCACCACGAAAATGTCGGCGATGGGTTGCTCTAGTGCGTCGAGCAGATGGTCCAGTTGGCTGTCGGCGAGTTCTGCGTCCGTGCCGCTGAAATAGCGGCTGCCGCCTCGCGTATAGACCACGAACAAATCCGAGAGGGGCGCGATCTGCCAGCGATAGCGCAGTTGGGCCGTGAGTTGGCTGACGGCGAAATCGTCGGAGTCGTCGCCCTGGGGCCGGGGCACTAGGCTGCCGTCTTCGGCGATCCGCCAGAACTCCTGCTCCGTGGCATCGATGCCGGCCCACTGCATCGTCAGGCGCAATTGCTGGTGGGCGGAGAGAAACAGGTCCATCGCCAGCTTCGGCTGCAAGTTGCTGGCCTCGAAGGTGGTCAGGTCGCGCTCTTCCTGGTAGCGCAGCCAACCATCGTGGCCGAAATAGTTGAGGTCGAAATCAAGCGAGAAGCGGTCCAGCGGCTTGTAGGTGAAGCCGGCGGCGGCCATCGCGGTGATGCCGCCTAGTTCCTCTTCCATCCCGCCGCCCATCACGCTCCAACTGAAGGTCTTGCTCGTATCGGTGCCGAAGCTGACATCCAGCCAGCTCCGCGCATCGACCTTGTAGGCGCCCTTGCCTCGCGTTTCGAGATCGTCCCAGCGCTCCGGGAAGTAGAAAAACGAGGTGCGGACCTCACTCAGGTTGTTGAACGTGAGCGAGTTGAAGGCGAACAAGCCGCTGCGAATGGGCTGCCCGTCCTCGTTCTCGTAGTAGCCGACGTTGACGTTCGAGGCCATGCGGCGCAGGCCAAGGAAGTTCGGCTGGATGTACGACAGCGAGTAGCGCCCGCCGATCATGTTGTTGCGGCGGAGGAAGCCGAGGTCGTTGATGTTGAGCTCGTCGTCGTAGTAGTCGAGCGCGATGTTGTGCATCAACCCTTGACGCTGGGTGAAGTAGATGTCCGCCCAGCCGCCGTAGCCGGTGGAACTGGTGAGTCCGCCGTGGTCGTTGTCGCGGCAATGCCACCATTGGCGCCCGGCGCGGAGGGCATTCGGGTCGCAATCCACGTCGCTGGCGAGCAGTTGCACGTCTGCCCGCAGTCGGCCACTGAACGCCAGGTGGTGGGTGTCCACGGAATGAACCTTGGCGGTTTGCAGCGGATGGTCGAGCAGGGTCCCCATGTACCCCACGGCCTGCCGTCCCGCACCCGTGGTTTCGTAGAGCACTCTGGCAACGCCGAAATCGCGGCCAATGCCATCGAGCATCATCTCGGCATCGGCGTCGTCCGCATCGTCCCATTCCCCGCGCAGCAAGGGGTCGTCCTCGAACGCGGTTAGCACGCCGTAGCGCAGCCCGCCAGTCTGACCGACGATCTTCGCTGCGCCAAGAAGCTCCGTCGGCTGCGCTGCCGAGCCGCCGCCGACGCTGACGTTGTCCGGCACATCGACCACAGGGGCGGCACCGATTCGGCGCGTGTTTAGCACTGTCGAGGGCGAGCCGCCGAATGAGTTCTGGTTGCGTCGGGAGCCGCCGCCGGAGGCGCCGCTAGTGCTGCTCGAACTGCTTCGTCGGCTGCTCGACGAACGCCCGGAGGTGACGAATATCTCATTGCCCTCCAGGAAGAAAAGGCGTTTCTCTGGGAAGAACGTCTCGCGTGCCGTGAGGTTGATGATGACGTCGTCGGATTCCACCGCACCGAAATCGGGATAGGCCGCAGCGGTTATCTGGAAGTTGGAGGAAGGACGCCAGAAGACATCCGCCCCGGCACGGTATCGACTCTGGCCATTGACCGTGTCGTGCGAGGCCGTGAGATACGGGAACACTGCCATCTGCTGGCGTGGCGCCACCTCGGGCAAGAGCATCGGCTGCAGCGCCGACATGAAGCGGGCGCCGGTGAAGGGCAGCCCGGGCCAGCCCCAGCGCTCGTCGATGTAGGCGACTTTGCGGCTGGTGAAGATGCCCATGGTGCGGTCGCCATCCACCTGCGGCATGGTCATCATCGACCACGGCAGGAACAGCTCCGCCGACCAACCGTCGTCGAGCTCTTGGGTGGCACTGTCCCATGGCCCGTCCCACTCGCGGGAGAAATCGCGCTCGGGCGCCACCTTGCCGTCCAACACCGAACCGCCGAGATTGACGTTGAACCAATAGCCGTAGAGACCCTGGCCCGAGGTGTCGATGGTGATGCCCCAGCCATCACGGTTGATGAAATCGTCACGGGACGAGAGTCGGGCAATGAGCGTCTCGGGCGGTTGCTCGTTCCACACACCGACATAAAGCCCCTGCTCGGTGTAGATGTATCGCGCAACGCTGCGAAAGCGCGCCGGCTGCAAGGTGTCCGGCTCCACGATCACCATGTTGTCGTAGCCTGGAACTTCGTTCCACACCGGCTCGCTCAAGTGGCCGTCGATAAGGATGTCCACGCTGTCGTAGCGAGGCACGACAATGGGGTCGCCCACGTCGAGCCGCATTTGTCCGGCGCCGCTTGCGCGCCCTGACGGGCGCGTCGGCAGTTGCTGCGCAACTGCTGGTTCGGGTACGGGATCGATGCGAGCCTTGGCCATAGGCTCTGTCGCCGGCTCGGTTTGTGCGACAGCGGTAGGCACAGGTTCCGGATCGACGGGCGCCGTCGCACGAGGAGGCGCCACCCCCGGCCAGTACCACGCATCCGAGAACCCGGCGGCGCGGGCACGCGCGAGCATGCTTCGAGCTTGCGTCTCGGTGCCCTCCTCGCCAGCAACGACCCGATAGTGCCGCTCGCCATTGACATCCACGGCCACGACGCGCACCGCCACCTCAAGCCCGGCAGCGACCCGATCGCGCTGCGCGTCCGCCATGCCTCGATTGACGAAGCTGCCGAACACGACCCCGGCTGCGGCGCCATTCAGCGCCAACAGCGTCAGGGCAAGTGCGATCGAGGGCGGCAACAGCCGTCGCATGGCAATCTCCCGTGAGGAGCGCGGATTATATGCTGCGGTCGCGGGCTCGCAGTTCCGCGAGACGTGCGGCCAGCCGCGCCTCGACGCCACGATCTTCGGGACGGTAGAACCGCACGTCGGGCATCTCGTCCGGCAGGTAGCGCTCGCCAACGGCGTAGCCGTCGTCTTCGTCGTGAGCGTAGCGATAGCCCTTGCCATGGCCCAACGACTCCATCAGCCGGGTCGGCGCGTTGCGGAAGCGCAGCGGCACCTCCCACGACGGGTTCGCCTTCACGAAGGCCATCGCCTCGCCGAACGCCTTTAGCGCTGCATTGCTCTTCGGCGTCGCCGCGAGGTAGATCGTCGCCTGGGCAAGGGCGAGCTCCCCTTCCGGCGAACCGATCCGCCGAAACGCTTCCCAGGCGTCCATGGCGATCTCAAGGGCGCGGGGGTCAGCGAGGCCAATGTCCTCGCTTGCCATGCGGGTGAGGCGGCGGGCGATGTAGGTCGGGTCGCAGCCGCCGTCCAGCATTCGTGCGAGCCAGTACAGCGCCGCATCGGGGGAACTGCCGCGCACCGCCTTGTGCAATGCGGAAATCTGGTCGTAGAAGGCATCGCCGCCCTTGTCAAAGCGGCGGTGCGACTCCCCGCTTGCCTCCAGCACGTGCTCGGCGGTGATGGTGCCATCGGCAAGCTGGGCCGCCACTTCCAGCGTGTTCAAGGCCCTGCGAGCGTCGCCGTCGGCGAGGGCGACGAGTTCGGTGAGGGCATCGGCGGCCATCTCGACGCCTTCGAACTCGCGTTCGAGCGCCCTCTGTACGAGTTCGGCCAGGTCTTCGGCGGCGAGAGAGCGCAGGATATACACCCGGGACCGAGACAGGAGCGCCGCGTTGACCTCGAATGACGGGTTTTCCGTCGTTGCGCCGATGAACGTGATGGTGCCGCGCTCCACATGCGGCAGGAAGGCGTCCTGCTGGGCCTTGTTGAAGCGGTGCACTTCGTCGATGAAGAGCACCGTCACCTCGGCGTGTGCCTCAGCGTCGGCAATGGCTGCGCGCACGTCCTTGAGGCCGGACAGCACCGCGGAAAGGCTCTCGAAGCGCGCCCCTGCCGCCTCTGCCAAGAGTCGCGCCAGCGTGGTCTTGCCGACTCCGGGCGGCCCCCAGAGGATCATCGAATGCACGCTGCCGGCCTCCGCCAGCCGCCGGAGCGGGCGTTCGGCGCCGAGAAGATGCGTCTGGCCGACAAACTCGTCCAGGTGGAGCGGCCGCATTCGATGCGCGAGCGGCCGGCCCGCATCTTGGTCGGCGGAGCTGCCATCGCGGAACAGGTTTCTCTGCGCCATCGTTAGGGCCCTTCCGGGCTCTGCGCGGTGGGTGCCGGTGCGCCAACCTCGCCGATGACATCGGTGCCGGGCGGGACGTCAAACTCGAAGAGTTCCGGCGATAGCGCGGGTGCGGTGGTCGCATTGGCGAAGCGGACATGGGTGGTGCGGTTCATCTGGTCCACGATCACGAGCGAGCGGGGCACCATTGCGACACCCGCCTCGTCGGCGGCGAACTCAAGATGCAACGCCTGGTAGAGCGACCGCTCGTCTTGCGGCAGGAGCCGGAAGCTGCCGTCGCCCTCGCCGACGACGGCGAAGTGCGCGACCAGGGAGCCGGGCGCCTCGAGCAGCAGCATGGCGGGTGTGCCTGCCAATGCGCCCGCGAGGGGCCTCACGGTCACCTGTTCGAGGTCCGGCTCGTGTACCCACAGCGAAGTGCTGTCCGCCAGCACCAGTTGTGGCCAAGGTTCGCGCACTTCCCAGCGCAAGCGACCGGGGCGGCTCAGGGTCATGCGCCCGGTGGAGGTCTCGAGCGCTAGGCCATCGGCATCGGTCACCACCTGCTCGAAGTCGGCTGCGAAGGTGGCTAGTGGCGCGAGCAACGCTTCGAGGCGGGCGGCATCGTTCGCCTCGGCGGCGTGCAACGCACCGGCAAGACCCAAGGCCAAGGCAACCAAGGCCAGCGCGCCCTGGCGGGCGCGTCGGCAGTTGCTACGCTGCTGGCCTTCGGGTTCGCGTTCGCTCACTCCTTCGGCTCGGAGCCAGCGCCGTCCTACGGCGCTGGCTCCTAGCGCCCTGGGGGAGCCATGCCCCCATTTCTTGGCGGCGCCCACCCCAGCCATCAATCGTCCGCCGGCAAGCTGTAGATGCCGGAAAGCTGTCGAAACGCGCCGCCCAAGTCCATGCCGCGCCCGACCAGGAACTCGTCCGGCGCCTCGAGCGCCACGTAGTCGGCGCTCGCCTTGGCGTTCGCGACATCCTTGCGCACCATCACGACTGAGACCAGCCGTTCGAGCCCTCGCGCCCCGAGGCGCTCCTGCGCTGCCGCCAACGTAGCGCCGCCATCAAGCACGTCATCCACAAGCACCACCGTGCGGCCCTTAAGATCGCGCTGCAAATCGTGCTTGAAGCGCACCTCGCCACCACTCGTTCCATCCTCCCCCGGCGTGTTTGGATAGCGCGTCGCGTGCACGTAGTCGAGCTCGAGAGGGAAGTGGAATCGGCGCAGCAAGTCGCTCGTGAAGGGCAAGGCGCCGTTCATCATGCAGACCAGTATGGGATGCGCTTCCCAGAGTTCCAGCGCTAGCGTCACCGCCAGCCGATCGATGGCGGCATCCACTTCGGCCGCCGAGAAGAGGAGCTTCGCGCCCTCTGGCAGGGCCTGCATCATGCGCCCTCGTCGCCAGTCGGTTCCGGCAGTTGTGCGAGGTGGACCGTGCTCGTGGGGAACGCCATCTCGGCGCCATGTCCTTCGACAACTCCGGCAATGCGCAGCAACACATCCTCCTTGATGCCGTGGAACGCGACCCAGTCGGTGGTGCGGGTGAAGGTGTACACCATGATATTCACCGAAGAGGCGCCGAACTCGAGCAAGTTGACGATGAGGGTGCGGTCCGGGTCGATCTCCTCGTGCTCCTGGAGCATGGTGCGGATGTCGTCGACGACGCGCTTCACCACCGCCATGTCGTCGTAGCGCACGCCGACGATCTCGTTGATCCGCCGGTTGCGCATCCGCGACGGGTTTTCCACCGTCAGCGTGGCGAACACCGAGTTCGGCACATAGAGCGGACGCTGGTCGAAGGTGCGAATTCGTGTCAGGCGCCAGCCGATGTCCTCCACAGTGCCTTCGATCTGGCGATCGGCGGAGCGAATCCAATCACCCACCGCAAACGGGCGATCGAGGAAGATCATCAATGCGCCGAAGAAGTTGGCCAAGAGATCACGCGCAGCGAAGCCGATGGCGATGCCGCCAATGCCGCCGAACGCCAGCACTCCGGTCACCGAGAAGCCCAGTGACTGCAAGGCCATGAGCAGCACCGTGATGGCCACGGACGCGCGCAGCACCTTGCCAACCGCTGACGCGGTGGCTGCGTCCACTCGCCCCGTGCCGTAGCTTGGGTCCCCGACGTGGCTCTCCAGGAACGAGATGTAGCGGATGGCGAACCAGCCGATGAGAACCATCACTGCCACGTCACGAATGGGATCGATGTAGGCAAAGAGCGCGTTGTCGGTACCGCTGCCGGCCACCTCGGCGGCAAACAGAATCCCAAACGTCCAAACCCCCCAGCCGAGCGGGCGGCGCACGGCGTCGAGCACGGCGTCGTCGTGAATCGTGTGGGTGCGGCCCAGGTGCGCCGCTACGCGATCGAGCAGGTGCCGCATGAGGTAACGCGCGAGCAAAGTCGCGAAGACGATCAGGAATACGTAGATGCCCTTGGGGTTCTCAGCGAACGTCCGCGTGACCCAGTCGAGCGCTTCCTGCACCGTGTCCATCCTCGCCCGACCATGCGGCCCTCAGGTGGCCACGGATATTAAACCCTATCCGCCGGATGCGAACCCGAAGGCCAGCAGTTCGCGCGGCGAACTGCCAACGCGCTCGTAGAGCGCGCCTGCACCGTGTCCATCCTCCCCGGCCATGCGGCCTTCAGGTGGCCACGGACATTAAACCCTATCCGCCGGATGCGAACCCGAAGGCCAGCAGTTCGCGCGGCGAACTGCCAACGCGCTCGTAGAGCGCGCCTGCACCGTGTCCATCCTCCCCGGCCATGCGGCCTTCAGGTGGCCACGGACATTAAACCCTATCCGCCGGATGCGAACCCGAAGGCCAGCAGTTCGCGCGGCGAACTGCCAACGCGCTCGTAGAGCGCACCTGCACCGTGTCCATCCTCGCCCGGCCATGCGGCCTTCAGGTGGCGACGAATGTTAAACCCAAGCGAACAAAGACGCTTCGGCGAGCGGCCCCCCGTCCGTACCCTTGAAAATAGGGTCTGGACAAACGCGCATGGCTGTATAGAATTGCACACCTCGAAAGATGTACATGGCAGGTGGCTGGCATGGCAGATAGCCCGGAGCAGGAAACGCAAGCGTCGACCGCGAGCGGCAACGGACGACGCCGTCGCAAGCGCGGTCTCACGGCACGGCAGACCGAAGTGCTCAACTTCATCAAGCAGCACATCGCAGATACCGGCTATCCACCAACCCGTGCCGGAATCGCCGCCGAACTCGGCTTCCGTTCCCCCAATGCCGCCGAGGAACACCTCAAGGCCCTCGACCGCAAGGGCGCCATCGAGATCATCCGCGGTGCCTCGCGGGGCATTCGCGTCTTGCAGAAGCAGCCGCTGGGCCTGCCCATTGTCGGTCGGGTCGCCGCCGGCAACCCCATCCTCGCCGAGGAGCACATTGAGGACTACTGCGAACTGCCCGCAGCAACCTTCCGCCCCGAAGCCAACTTCCTGCTTCAGGTGCGTGGCGACAGCATGATCGACGCCGGCATCCTCGACGGCGACCTCCTCGCCGTGCACAAGACCCCGGACGCAAGAAACGGCGACATTGTGGTGGCGCGCATTGAAGACGAAGTGACGGTCAAGCGTCTGCAAGTCGCGAGCGGCGGCCGGCTCATCCGCCTGCTACCCGCCAACGACGATTACGATCCCATCGAGGTGACCCAAGACTCCGGCGCCTTCGCCATCGAGGGCTTGGGCGTCGGTGTCATCCGACGGCATATGTAGGTCGCTGGTTCCTGGCGCGACCTATGTGATCGCGCCGGAAGCGAACACCTCGCTCACTTCCTCCTCCGACAAGCCGAGGAGAGCGGTGAGCACCTCGAAGCTATGTTCGCCGAGCAGTGGAGCGGGGCCGCGGGGGCTGTTGTTGTAGCCCGAGATGCGGTATTGGTGGCCGGCGTAGGCAACCGTCCCCATTTCGCCGTGCTCGTACTCGCGGTAGAAGGATCGGTGCAGGTATTGGGGGTCCTTGGCGAGGTCGCTGGAGCGTTGCACCTTCCCGGACGCGACGCCGGCAGCTTGCAGCAGCGCAGCGACATCTTCAGGCGAGCGTTCGGCAGTCCAGGCGGCGAGCACCCCATCGATCGCATCGTGGGCGCCAAGGCGATCGGCGTTCGTGGGATATGCACCGGCATCCAAGCCGGGCACGTTGGCACAGAGCGCCCGCCACTGGTGGTCCGTCTCGACGGCGATCGCGACCCACTCGTCCTCGCCAGCGCACCGATAGGCCCCCTGCGGCGCCGTGAAGCGGCTGCGATTGCCGATGCGGGTCACCGAGCGGCCGTTCACCTGATGGTCAAGGATTTCCGGCGCAAGAAAATGCAATGACGCTTCGAGCTGGGCGAGGTCAATGAAACACCCCTTCCCGGTCCGTCGCTTGCGCTCCAAAGCCGCCGCGATGATGGTGGAGACGAAGCGCGGCGCAATCGTGTCGGTGTAGGCAGTCCAAGGTCCGCTCGGGGGCATGTCTGGCCAGCCGGTCACTTCGTAGAAGCCGGCAATGGCGGCGGCGTGGTAGCCATAGCCGGCCATGGCCCGCGCCGGTCCCGTCTGTCCCATCAGGCAGGTGCTCACCATGATGATCCCGGGATTGAGCTTGCGTACCTCGGCGTAGTCGAGCCCCATGCGCTCCATGGCGCCCGGCGCGAAACTCTCCACCATCACGTCCGCCCAGGCGATCAATCGCTTCGCCACAGCCAGACCTGCGTCCTGTTTCATGTCGAGCGCAAGGCCAAGCTTGGAGGTGTTGAAGTCGCCGTAGAACTGCGAACGGTTCCAGCCCGGCACGTTGTCCTTGAACGGCGGGCCCCCGCGCAGCACGTCTGGCCGGTTCTCCGACTCCACCCGCACCACGGTGGCGCCGTGGTCGGCGAGATACTTCGAGGAGATGGGCCCCACCCCAACCCATGCGAAGTCCGCCACCTTGATGCCAGCGAACGGCAAGCGATCGCCTTCCTCGGCCTCGGGGATTGATCCAGATCGCGCGGCCGTCGAGCGAAGGGATTCCCGAATCTCCGTGCCGTGGGCATCGAGCGCCGGCGCTTCCCGTCGTACCGACAGCAAGGCTTCCGCCTCCGGCCGGGAACGAGCCCACAGGCCTGGTGCCTTGTCGCCACTTGCGAGTTCCCGCCAATAGTCACGCGCCGCCAGGTGTTCGAGGCCCAACAGTTCCGACATCGTGCCCACCGGTGCCAGCGTGATGCCGTGCTCGATGCCGAAGTCGAACAGCTCCCGTTTCGAGTGCCGCGCGAAGAAGGCACGGAGCACGGTCACCATCTCGGCCATCGACCAGGGTGCCTCGACGCTGGGGTCGCGCAGCGACTGGTCGAATGCCTCCCAGTCCGCCTCCCGAGCCGAGGCGTCGAGGATTCCGTCTGCAATCATCCAGTCAAGCAGCCCCTGGATCACCTGGGACATCGGCAAGGCGATGAGGTGACCGTCGGAGCACGCATGGACGATCTCCACCCCGATCATGCGCGAGCCGTCGCGCTCGAAGTCGAAGCCCTGTATGGCGTGCGCCCCCATCGCCTGAAGCATCGTCCAAGTCATCACGCACTGGGCGGAGAGGTCGACGAATTGCGCATCGCCGGTGCGACGCATCCGAGCGTGCGCCACCAAGGCACTCGCCGCGGCTTCCGCGCCCGTGTGGCGCCACACCTGCGGCACGCTGATGCGGAGCGGCGCCCTATCGCGGGGGCCCTGCAGCGACATGGGGCCACCAAGAGCCGCTACGACGAGGTCGTTGCCGAGCTCGCCTGCCCGCGGGCCATCGTTGCCAAACGGAGAGATGCGTACATGCACGATCAGCGGGTTAACCGCCTGCACCTCGGCTCGATCGATGCCGAACGCCTCCAACGTGCTCGGTGGGGACGACTCGAACAGGAAGTCCGCCGAGGCGATCAACTGCTTCAGCACATCGCGGTCCGCCGGCGTGCCATCCACATCGAGCACGATGGAACGCTTGTTGCGATTGAAGGCGCGGAACGAGAGGCTTGCGAGTTCTCCCGACTCGCCGTCGGCCAGGGGCTGCGTTTGGCGCGCCAGGGTTCCAGCAGGCGGCTCCACGCGGATCACATCGGCACCGAGGTCGCCGAGCAGCATGGGACCGAGCTCTCCCCGCTCGTCCGTCAGGTCCAGCACCCGATACGGCTCCAGCATCCTCGCCCTCTCCTCTTGCCTTGTGCGGAACACCTGCCTTGAGAGCGTATGCGAACGCAAGCGGATGTTCCACGCCGACACGCACATGGAGCGTCTTCTGCGGCGCAACCTCCTAGCGCTGGGCCGTCCATTGCCTGCGGTTTTCGGGTAACTTCCGCAGCCATGGAACGCATGGTCGTCCGAATCGCCACATTGGTCGCGACGCTCACCGCCGCAGTTGGTCTCGGCGACGAGCAGGCGTTGCCCGATGGCGGTGTGTACGACGCTTCCGGCCCCGGCTACCACCACGGCTTCTCGTTCTTTCGCGAACTGCGCTACCCGCCGGAGTACAAGCATTTCGACTACGTGAATCCCGACGCACCCATCGGCGGCGACCTGGTGCTGCCCGTCGTCGGCACCTTTAACAGCTTCACGCCGTGGATTCAGAAGGGCATCAACCCGTCCGGCTACGGCTTCGTCGGCGCCGGCATCTTCATCTTCGACCGCATCCTCGAACCAGGCGACGACGATCCTTCCGCCCAATACGCCCGCCTCGGCGAGATGGAGGCAGCTCCCGACTACAGTTGGTTCAAGGTGCGCATCCACCCCAAAGCGCGCTGGCACGACGGCGTGCCGATAACGCCTGCCGACATCCTCTACACCGTGGAGTTCGTGCGGGAGAACGCCTCCGCCCCTATTCGCACGGGTCTCGCCCACTTCGGCCGCGCCGAGCAGGTGAGCGAGCGCGAGGCCGTGATCTACATCACCGACCCCGCCTTCCGCAATCCCGCCGCGGGCTTGAGCGTCGGCCACCTTCCCATCCTGCCGGCGCACTACTGGGCCGAACGCGATATCACCAAGACCAGCGTCGAGCCGCCGCTCGGCAGCGGCCCCTACCGGATTACCGAGTTCGAGCTGGGCCGCCGCGTCGTCTATGAGCGCGTGCCCGACTACTGGGGCTGGGACGTGCCCTCCGTGCGCGGCAAGTACAACTTCGGGCGCATCATCTTCGAGTACTTCCGCGACAACACCGTGGCGCGTGAAGCCGCCAAGAAGGGCATCGTTACCTTCCGCGGCGAGGGCGTCGCCAAGGACTGGGCCACCTCCTACGAGAACTTCCCGCCCCGGGACGACGGCTTCTTCATTCGCGAACTTGCCGAACGGCGCAACATTACCGCCATGGCCGCCGCCATCGTCATCAACACCCGCCACGAGCGCTTCCAGGACCGCCGTGTGCGCAAGGCCTTGCTCTACGCCTACGATTTCGAGTGGATCAACCGCGTGCAGCACTTCGGCTTCTACCGCCGGGTGGATAGCTTCTTCGACAACTCGGAACTGGAAGCCACCGGCATTCCCGAGGGCCTAGAGCGCGACCTCCTGATGGAGTTCAAAGATGAACTGCCACCCGAGCTCTTCACCACGCCCTTCCAAATCCCGGCCTCCGACGGCCTCGGCATGAACCGCGACAACATGCTGAAGGCGCAGGCCCTCTTCGCCGAGGCCGGCTGGCATGTTGTTGACGAGCGTCTCGTCAACGATGCGGGCGAGCAGTTCGAGTTCGAGTTCCTCGCCCGCAATCCCGCCGAAGAGCGCGCCGCCCTGCCATACATGGCGGCGTTGCGCCGCCTCGGCGTGGACGCTGGCGTGCGCACCGTGGACCCCACGCAGTTCCGTGCCCGCCTGCGCGGATTCGCCTACGACGCCGCCATCAACACGTACTGGGCCACGCCCACGCTCGGCACCTACCTCAAGTCGTTCTTCCACTCCTCCGGGGCCGATGCGCCGTTCACCCTCAACTGGGCCGGCATCCAGAGCCCAGCGGTCGATTCGCTCGTCACCCGCGCCCTTACCACCTACGATCGCGAAGAGCTCTACGCCACCGGCAACGCCCTCGACCGGGTTCTGCTGCACGGCTACTACATGATCCCGACGCAGATCGAGAGCGGCATGAGGTGGACATACTGGGACCGCTTCGGGCGCCCGGCCAAGTCCTCTCGCTACCGTCACCACTCGTTCCCGGAGACGTGGTGGATCGACCCCGCCAAGGACGCCGCGGTCGCCGAATACCTGCGCACGCGCGAGGGCTAGGCAGAAACCGTGAGCCGCTATGTCCTGCGCCGCCTCGTCCTCATGGTGCCGACTCTGTTCGGCATCATGGTCATCAACTTCATGATCGTGCAGCTTGCTCCCGGCGGTCCCATCGATCTCATGATTGAGCAGATGATGAGCGGTTCGAGCGGCGCGCTCTCCACCCGCGGCGCTGGCGCAACGATGGAGATGGGCGGCAGCTCGCTCATGGACTCCGGCGGACGCGATCCCGCCACGCGCGGGCTGGACCCCGACCTGCTGGCCGACTTGGAGAAGCAGTTCGGCTTCGACAAGCCCCTGCACGAACGTTTCCTGACCATGATGGGCGGCTATCTGACGCTGGATTTCGGCGAGAGCTTCTATCAGGACCGACCGGTGCTTGATCTACTGCTCGAACGCCTGCCCGTGTCCATATCGCTGGGGCTTTGGTCGATGCTGCTCATCTACCTTATCTCCATCCCCTTGGGCATCCGCAAGGCGGTGCAGAACGGCACTCGCTTCGACGCCTGGACCAGCGCCGTGATCTTCGTCGGCTATGCCGTGCCGGGATTCCTGTTCGCGGTGCTGCTCATCATCGTCTTTGCCGGCGGGAGCTACTTCGACTGGTTCCCGCTCCGGGGCCTCGTCAGCGACGATTTCGCCGAGCTCTCCGTCGCCGGCAAGATCGGCGACTACTTCTGGCATCTGGCCCTGCCCATCGCGGCCCTTTCCATCGGCGGCTTCGCGACCCTAACGATGCTCACCAAGAACTCCTTCCTCGAGGAGATCAGCAAGCAGTTCGTGCTGACCGCACGGGCGAAGGGGCTCACGGAAGGGCGCGTGCTCTACGGCCATGTGTTCCGCAACGCCATGCTGATCGTCATCGCCGGCTTCCCGGCGGCGCTCATCGGCATCCTGTTCACCGGTTCCATGCTCATCGAGGTGATCTTCAGCCTCGACGGCATTGGCCTGCTCGGCTTCGAGGCGGTCATCTCCCGCGACTACCCCATCATGTTCGGCACGCTGTTCATTTTCACCATCATTGGCCTCATGCTGCAGCTCGCCGGGGACATCACCTACACGCTGGTGGACCCACGCATCGACTTCGAGGCGCGCAACTGATGGTGTCGGCAACCGGTGGGCAAGCGGCGTGAAGCTGACGCCACTCACGCGACGACGCCTCGCGAACTTCCGCTCCAATCGCCGCGGTTACTGGTCCCTTTGGATTTTCCTGGGCCTGTTTGCCTTCTCCTTGGTCTCGGAACTGATCGCCAACGACAAGCCCATCGTCATGCGCCACAACGGCGAGCTTTGGGCGCCGGTGATCTTCACCTACACCGAGCAGGAACTCGGCGGCGAGTTCGCCACCGAAGCGAAGTACGAAGATCCCTACGTGCAGAACCTGATCGCCGAAAGCGACGGCTGGATGCTGTGGCCACCGATCCGCTTCGCCCACGACACCATCGACTGGTTCACACAGGAAGGCGCGCCGGCACCGCCCTCCACCCGCCACTGGCTCGGCACCGACGACGGCGCCCGCGACGTGGCGGCACGACTCCTCTATGGCTTCCGCCTGTCGGTGAGCTTTGGTCTCGCGCTAACCGTGGTTGCCTCCGCCATCGGCATCGCCGCTGGTGCCGTGCAAGGCTACTTCGGCGGCAAGGTGGACTTGATCGGCCAACGGTTGATCGAGATCTGGGCCGGCTTGCCTGTGCTGTTCCTGCTCATCATCCTGTCGAGCATGGTGGAGCCGTCCGCCCTCGTGCTGCTCGGACTCCTCGTGCTATTCAGTTGGATGACCCTCGTGTCCGTCGTGCGAGCGGAGTTCCTGCGCGCCCGAAACTTCGACTTCGTTCGCGCCGCCCTCTCCCTAGGCGTCGGCAACGCCACCATCATGCGCCGCCACGTGCTGCCGAACGCGATGGTGGCAACGCTGACCTACCTGCCCTTCATCCTCAACGGCTCCATCACCACCCTCACGGCACTCGACTTCCTCGGCTTCGGCCTGCCCCCCGGCTCGGCCTCCTTGGGCGAACTCCTCGCGCAAGGCAAGGCCAACATCCAAACCCCCTGGCTCGGCCTAACCGGCTTCGCCACGCTGGCAATCATGCTCACGCTCCTCATCTTCGTCGGCGAAGCCGTCCGAGACGCCTTCGACCCACGCAGAACCGAGGGCGTCGCTGCCTAACGGACAAACCGAGCGCTCAGGGTCCCACGCGAGCGGCGGTTTGTAGCTCCACGAAGTTGCGGTAGTGGCCACCAGCGCTCGCCATCAGTTCGGCATGGCTGCCTTGTTCCATGACGCGGCCGTCTTCCAGGAAGACGATCTTGTCGGCGTGGGCGATGGTGGAGAGGCGGTGGGCGATGATGATGACGAGGCGGTCCTTGGCGGCCTCGTGGAGCGATTGGACCAGGTATTGCTCGGTCTCCGGGTCCAGCGCGGAGGTGGGTTCGTCGAGGATGAGGATGCGCGAATCTCGCAGGAGGCCGCGGGCAATGGATATGCGCTGCTTCTGCCCCACCGAGAGCTTGCTCGCAGCCGCACCGCCCAGCTTGGTTTCGTAGCCTTCCGGCAAAGAGACGATGAAGTCGTGGATGCCGGCGGTGCGGGCGGCGGTTTCCACTTCCTCGTCCGTGGCTTCGGGCTTGCCGTAGCGGATGTTGTCGGCGATGGAGTCGGAGAAGAGCTGCGTCTCCTGGAAGACGTAGGTGACCTGGCTTCGGAGGCTCGCCAAGGTCACGTCGTTCACGCTCTGGCCGTCGATGCGGACGTCGCCTTCGGTGGCAAGGTGATAGCGTGGGATGAGATAGGCGAGGCTGGTCTTGCCAGAACCCGTCGGGCCGACAAAGGCAACGATCTGGCCCACCTTCGCGTCAAGGTCAACAGCTTGGAGCGCCCGCCGTCCGTCCGGATAGACGAGCCCGGCGCCCCGTATGGCCACACCGTCTGTGATTTCCGGCAGCGTCCTCGTGCCGAGATCCGCCTCCGACGGCAGATCGAGCATGGCGAATACGCGCCTCATGCCAGCGACGTTGTCCTGAAACCGGATCCACAGGATGCCGAGGGAACGCGCCGGCCCGATAAGGTAGCCCCAGAAGACGAACATCGCCGCAAAGTCGCCGGGGGTCATCACGCCGTCGATGATGAGGTAGATCAGGTAAACGAAAAAGGCCGTTTGCAGGAGGGAGGTGATGAACTCCCACACCCGGGGAATCAGCATCCACATGAGCGCAACGCCGCGGAAGCGCCGGAACGACTCCTTGCTGTCGCCGTCAAAGCGGTTCCGTTCGGTTGCGTTGGCGCCGAGACCCTGCACCGCCAGCACGTTGTCCATGCCCTCTTCGATCGTGCCTGTAGTGAGCGAACCCGCGGCGCGTGCCGCCTGGCCCCGGCGCCGCACCGCGGAGGAGAACAGGCTCGTGCCGATCAGCACGCCGACGAACAGGCTCATCGACAGCCAGAACACCTCCGGCATGGTGGGGTAGGTGGTGAGCAGGGTGATGCCGGCCTGAACGTAAAGCAGCGTTGACATGATCGGCGTATGCGTCGTCTCGTAGAAGATCTCCTGCACTTGCGGCGCGTCGTACATGACGCGGTAAATCGAGTCGCCGATGCGCTGCTCTTCAAGCTGGGTCATCGACAGCGCACCGATGCGGCTAAAGAGCTGTGCCCGCAACAGGTGGTTGAGCGTCTGGGTCATGCGCGAGTTGACCTTGAACTCGACATAGCCCCAGACTCCCCCGAATACGGCACCGCCGCCGTGGATCTGGTTCTCCACTCGTGTCGCATAGTCGTGGCCTTCGGCCAGGGCCGCCTCCACACCATCGTCGTAGCCGGTGATGTAACGCCCAATCAGGACCACGAGGGAAACGCCCAACACGGCCAAGAAGATAAGGATCTCGAAGGGCGACCAACCTTGGACGAAATCGATTGCGGGTCGCCAATACGGCGGGTAGCCTTGGGCGTCCTCGATTGGCCGGCCCAAGATGACGTGATCCGTCAGCATCTTCGTTGGCCAAGGCAGGACGCCGAGGGCGATGGCGTAGGCGAAGAGCTTGAGCAGGAACTTGGCGAGATAGCGCCAGAAGAAGAAGCGGATGTAACCCATGCTGCGCACGATGATGGCGAACGCCTCGGCGTTGCCGATCCGCGTGCTGGTGTCGAGGCCGCTGGCGCGGGCATCGAGGTCGCGCAACGCCTGACGGCGTCGGCTGCGGCGCGTGGTGAGGGCAGATTCCGCCACGGCTATCGTCCTGCCGACCCTGTGGGTTGATCTTGGGTGTTCGTGCGATTGTTCCCAGCGTCGGTCAGGGCCGACTCGGCTTCGACGAAACTGCGATAGCGGCCGCCTTCGACCTGCATGAGCGCCGCGTGGTTGCCGCTTTCGACAATGCGGCCGCCATCGAGGTAGAGGATATTGTCGGCGCGGCGGATCGTCGAGATGCGGTGCGTGATCAGGAAAATGGCTCGGCCAGCCTTGCCGTCATCCCCGCCGGCCCAAGTCGCGAGGTTCTGCATCACGCGGTGCTCGGTAGCCGCGTCGAGCGCCGCCGTGGGTTCATCGAGGACAAGTATGGGCGTATCGCGAACCACCGCGCGAGCGATGGACAGGCGCTGGCGCTGACCGGTCGAGAGTTTGCCGCCACGGTCCGAGAGCACCGTGTCGAGGCCGTTCGGCAGGGCATCGACATAATCATCCATCCCAGCGACGTGAATGGCCGTGCGAATCTGCTCCTCCGATGCATTCGGCGCCACGTAGCGGATGTTGTCGCGCACGGACATCGCGAAGAGCACGTTTTCCTGCAAGGCGATGGCGATGGCGGCGCGCAGGCTCGCCACCGTAAAGCCGCGCACGTCGCGCCCATCGATGCTGACGCGACCGCTGTTCGGATCGAAAAGGCGCAGAAGCAGCGCCATGAGCGTGCTCTTGCCGGAGCCGGTGGGACCGATGATGGCAGTGACGGAGCCAGGCACGGCGGTGAAGCTGACATCGCTCAGTACGGGTCTCGCGGCTTCGTAGGCGAAGCTCACGTTTTCGAATCGGATTTCCTCGCGCATGCCGCCGAAGTCCTGGGCGTCTGGCCGGTCCTGCACATCGGGCTCGATGTCGAGGATGTCGAACACGCGGCGCAGCCCCATGGTGAGGTCCTGAGCCGTCATCCAGTCGCGCAGGAGCTTGCGGATGTCGCCGCTCGACTCGTGGAACTGATCGCGCGTCCAAGAGAAGCTGGCGAGGTTCCAGACCACGAAGCTGAGGCCGACGAGAGCCAGCAGTTCGATGAACCATGTGGGCTCGCCCTGATACGCCCACCAAGCCATGAACGACGTACCGCCGGCCATGAAGACGGCCGCGACGGTGTACATCACGATGGTGACGATGGCGATCAGGTTCTTCACCCGGAAGGCGGCGTTGAATGCCACCACCGAGTCGTCTTCGACGCGCCGCTGCGCCCGGCCGGCCGTGCCGAAAGCCTTGATGAGCTTGATCGACGAGAAGCTCTCCTGAATGGTCGAGGTGACGTCCGAGGTGGCCTCCCGATAGACGAGCGCCCGAACCCGCATCCGCGGCATGGCCCAACCCGCCCACAGCAGGGCCGGCACGACCAAGACGCCGGCCGCAAGGCCCAGCCACGGATTCAGGATGGTCACCAGCACGACGCAACTGTAGTAGCTCATCATCGCCAGCGTCATGCCGATCATGTGGCCAACCACGGCGGTCACCATGGCGCTGTCCTGGTAGATGCGGAAGATCGAGTCGCCAGTACGGTGGTCGCTGTGGTAGCTGAGCGAAAGCTGGTGCCAGCGGGAGATAAGCGCGAGGCGCAAGTCCTGGTTGATCCGCTGCATGATCCACATGTTGTAGTAGGGGTTGAGCACGGACAGGGGCATTTGCAGGAGGTACGAGCCGAGCGCGACGTACACGTAGCTCCAGGTCAGTTCGCGACGTTGCTCGTCTGTCAGTTGCTCGATGCTGCCGGCAGCGAGTTCCGGGAATCCGAGGAGACTGGCGAGGCCCGGCGCCAGTGGCTCGGCCTGTAGCAGGCTTTGGTTCAGAAGGTCGGCCAGAATAAGGCCCACGACGATGGCGATGCCGCGTTGCAGGAAGTTGATGGCATAAAAATAGACTAGGTGCGCACCGACGCGGGCCCGGAACTGCACTTGGCCGTCCTGCACGCGGAACTGGAGCATCCAGCCGACGATGCAGGCGATGGTGACCGTTGCTGCGTAGAGGGTGGACGGAAACCCCTCGATGAAGAAGCCGCCGGCAATGTTGGTGAGGATGCAGCCGAGCAACACGCCGACGGTGCCCACCATCTGGGAGCGACCTTGCGTGAGTGCCATGAGGAACATGCCGATCACGGTCACAATGACTGGCACGTACAGAAGCCCCATAGGCCAGGCGAACGTGCTCGGCATCCACCCGGAAAGCGGCCCTAGTGCCGCAACCGCAGCGACGAGGAACGGTGCATAGCCGAAACGGAAGCCCTCGCCGCTCACCATGTCGGCGACTTCCGGACGAACCCCTCCGCCGGGGCCCGGATGCCACCAGTGGCCGAGCAACTGCGGCCGGATGTACGGCCAAGACCGCAGCAGCAGCTTCATGACGTCGCGGAAGCCGCTGTCGTCGGAACTCAAGGGGCGGTCGCGTTCAGGCGGGATTGCCCCTTCGTTGAACATGGGGAGTGCCCGAGCGCGCGCCCGGTTGGCCTGGATGTCGGCAGGATTCACGCGGCTTGTCCTAGGGTGTCGGCGTCGAGAATGGCGGGGCGGAAGTCATGCGGCGCGAGTCAGAAACGGCGGTCCCTGGCCCAAAAGGCCGCCAAGCCGCGCCGCGCTGGAGACCAACCACTTTTCCGTCGCCCTTGCCCTGGACCACGCTACCCCCAAGACACAAGCCCGCCCAACGGGCGAGACAGCCCATCCCTTGCCCGAACGTAAACATGGCAGACACGCGCAAGCAAGCGTTTTTTCGGGATTTCGGTTGCGTGGTGCGGGTTGCAGGCAAGCGCCGGACGTGTCAGGTTGCGCGCCTTCCTACGCAAGCTGACGGGACAAGCGATGGCGGATGTGCAGATCGAAGAGGTGGAACTTGCGGTGCAGCCGGCGATGGTGGTGCGGCGGACGGTGGATGTCATGCGCATGGGCGAGGCCTTCGCCGACATCTTTCCGAGGGTGGCGCAACACATCATCGGTTCGGGCCAGGCGCCCACCGGAATGCCGTTCGCGCGCTACTTCCACATGGACGGAACCCACTGCCAACTCGCTGCCGGAATGCCGGTGGCCTCGGCGCTCGCTGGCTCGGACGACATCGAGGCGCATGAGCTGCCAGCCGGGCGAGCGCTCACGGCATTGCACGTCGGCCCATACGAAGGCGTCGGTGCCGTGTGGCAGCAAGTGTGGGCACGGGCACGAGAGATGGGCTCCGAAGCGCAGTTCGGCGGCTGGGACGTCTACGCCAACGACCCCGGTGAAGTGCCGGAGGAAAAGCTCGAAACCCGAATCTACCTACCCCTTGGGCATTGAGCCGTCTTTGGAGGCGAGGACGTCTTGCCCTCGTACGCGCCGCTAGCGGATTAGCGAGCCCTCGGAGGGAGGGCGTCCCGCCCTCCATCGCGCCGCAAGGCGCGCAGAACACTCGCTGCACCACAAGGATGCGCCCTCGCGGGCGCGATGGAGGGGACGCCCTCCCTCCAGAAGTCGGCGACGCTAGAGGCCAACGCATCCGCTCGCTTGCTTTGCGGCTTCCCTAAGGCGCAGCCTCCTAGGCGCGCGGATTTGTAGAAAATAGCTTGTGCGCGGTCAAACCGCGGCTCAAGGGTTGCCGCAGGCACGGCCCTCGTAGAGCCCCACGTTGTCGATGTCCACGTCCAAGTCGCTTTGCGCCAAGGTGAACACCAAGCGGGCGTTCCTGTCGGTCTCGGGGGCCACGAAGCGGTGGCGGAAGGAGTGGTAGTCCGTCGTTAAGGTGGTGCCGTCGCCTCGCGTGGCGGCGCCCACTTCCGGCGTGTAGGCGGTGCCCATCAGGCTGCGGTAGTCGCTTGCGCCGGTGTCCACGTTCACTTGGATGTAGCGGGTGGCTTCGGCGCGGGCCGTGTAGCAGAGGCAATATTCGACGTTGCGTTCGATGCTCACCGAGTGGGAGAGCTCCACCCGCCACGCCTGACGCGAGGCTTCGTCGATGCGGAAGCTTGCCTCGCCGTCCCACGTCACGGTGCCGTTCTGCGTGTTCGCTCGCCAGTTGCCTTGGCGATCGAACTTGCCGCCGCTCGATATGAGGTTGGGCCCGGGTCGCGGGCGCTGGCCCAAGACATAGAACGGGAAGTCGTTGCTGAAGAGGCCCTCGGGATTCTGCAACTGCAGCAAGTGCAGTCCGCGCGCGCGCGGCAACTCATCAAGCTCGACCATGACGATGTTGTCAGCGCAATCCGGCAGCATTCCCCGCTCGCACGCGACGGAGCCACGCACGCGACGACCATCGACGAGGAGGTAAGCGCCCTCGAACACATGCTCCGCACGCAGACGCAGGGGCGCGTTCCGGTAAAGCTCCGGCACCTCGGCCGGCCTGCCACCGGGAAACATCGGCAACACCGGCAGTTCCACCGGCGCGAGCGTGGGCTGCGGGTGGGCGTAGTCGGCCAGCCGCCCAATGCGCGCGGTGATCGTCACGAGCAAGCCCCCAGAGCCAGCCAGCGAGAGCATCTGCGGGCGGGTGTAGGCGATGCGCCCGCCGTGCACGTTCCGATAGCGCCCTTCGCTGTACTGCAGGTTGAGCGTGCGCGTCTTGCTTCCCTTGATGCGGATGCCATCGGCCTGCAACACCACGGCGCCCTGTGCTGCGGCCCTCTCCAGTGCCACCATGAGCCGGCGCACCGGACGTTGGGGTGCAGTCTTGCGGTTCAGCGTCAACTGGCGGCCAAGCGCGCCGGAGAAGCCGACACTGCCTTCCAGGATCATCTGGAACATCTGCGGGTCGTTCGTGAAACCGGTGCGCTCGGGGAACCCCTGGGTGTCGCCACGCACTAGGTCCGCAAAGAAAAAGCGGTTCTGCGGCGCGTTCTTCCAGCGGTCGTTGGCACCCCGCCATGACGGCGGATCCATGCCGCTGCCGCCCATGTTGGTGGCGGTCCAGAACGGAAAGCGATGGCAGTTGCCGCACTGCTTGACGAACTGGAAAGTCTCGATGCCCTGCCTTGCCTTCGGCGTCAGCCGGTCGTCGTACGGCCGCTCCGGCGACGGTGGATACGGCACCGTCAGCAGGTACTTTGCCATCGCCTCGCGCTCGGCCCGCGACAAGAGCCCCGCCTTGCCATCTTCGTTGTGCGGGCAGTTGGTGGTGTCGCACATGGTGGTCGCGAGCGCACCTTCCAAGACGTGCAGGGTGCAGGTTTCGGGCACGTCGATGTCGCAGTTGGGGGCCCGATAAGCGAGCGTGCTGGCCGTGTTCACGCCGCCGTAGGGATCGCCCGGAATGCCGTCCCAGTGATACGGCGCACTGCCGCGCAGGCCTCGCATGTCTTGTGCCAGGCGCGGCTGGATCTGGTCGCAGCCGACGTCGCACAGCGGTGTGTCGAGCACCCAGAGGAGTTGGTCGGTGTGCCCGTCTGGATGGCAACTCGCGCAGGCAAACGTACCGGTGCTGGAGGCGTGGGCGGCATTGAAGGCATAGCGCCCGAGCTTGAGGTCTGGATCTGACGGGTCTTCGAGGGCGACACGGGCCAAGACTTCCGGGCTTGCAAGGTCGCCAAGGTTCACGAGCGAGACGCTGTTCGCCAGCGCGTTGAGCACCCAGGCCCGATGTGGCGCTCCGTCATCCGCCATCTGAAGTGCCAGGCCGCGGGGACCCCAGTCCACCGGCACACGGCCCATCACCTCGCCACTGGCAGCGTCCACGGTGAAGAGCTGGTCCGATGCCGCGGCGGTCGCCACCAGCGTCGCATCGTCGTCGCTCACGGCAATGCCGAACGGCGTCGCCAGCGCCATGTCCCGCGCCGGGTGTTGGGGCGGTAACGGTTCCAAGTCGTAGAACGCAGGCACACCGCACACCGGTGCGCAATCGACCCGCGTGATTCGGTTCAGGAACGCCCGATTCTCCATCTCGGCAAGGCCGTGTCCCTGGGTTCCTGCCTTGCCGTTCGCATCGTTGCGAGCATCTGTCTGGGCTACGAACACGCGTCCTCGAGAGTCCACCGCGATGCCGTAGAGCAACGTCCCAACGCCGTCGACAATTTGCACCCTGCGGTCCGTGCGGGTGTCGAACACATAGAGGTCGCGGTCGGGAATGTCCGGGTGCTTGACGATATCTGCAACGTAGCCGAGCGACAGGCTCTGGGCATTGCCTCCCACCGCCTCGGTAACATGCTCGCGGGCATCGAAGGTACAGAGTACGCCGTCGATGTTCTCCGGCCAGCAGCCCGAAATCTGCGTCTGGTTGTTGGACTCGAAGGCCACGACGTATAGACGGTCGCCGCGCACCGCGATGGCACGTGGGTCCTGCGCGGTGATGCGGAGGTGCCCCGTCACCTCACGCCGGGCAACGTCGATGATGGCAATTCGATTCGAAGAGGAGAGCGCCACATAGGCCTTCGCGTTGCTGGCAAAGGCGATGCCCACCGGCTCGTCGAACCGCGTCGAACGGGTCTCGGCATCGATTTGTTGAACGGTCGCCAGCACCTGATAGCGCGTGACGCTGTTGGGGTCGGCGTCGATGACGCTCACCGAATCGGAAATGTGGTTGGTGACCCACACCTCCTTGCCGTCTGGCCGCACCGCCACGCCGACCGGGTCGATGCCCACTCGAACCCGCGCCACCACGGCGTGGGAGGCGGTGTCGATCACGTCCACGGTGTCCGCCGGCGTGTTGGCAACGTAGAGCAGCGAGCCGTCCGGCAGGAGCGCGAGGGGATTCGAGTGCGGACTCTCGTAGTTGTAGTGCCCGGCGCCCAGCATCTGGGCATCGAAGTCGCCGCCAACAACTGGCGCGAAGCCAAGCACAAGGAACGCCCCCGACGTTCCCAACCACCGTTGCAAACGCCGACCCAGCACCGCGTTGCGCGTCCCCGCAACCGCAGGGCAACACCCGGCCCCGCCGATCATTGCCGTCCTCGGACTTCCTTGAGGCCAATGCAAACCGAACCCCGGACACTACGCCCTTGCGCGCCCGCTTACCACCATAGACGGACGGCGCGCGGGGGAGGCAGAACGCCCTCCCTGCGAGGTCAGGCGGCGAAGGGCGCGACCGGAGCCGCCCCCGTTTCACTCCCCTCGCAGCGCAGTGGTGATGGGTAGGCGGGCCGCACGGACGGCGGGGAACAGGCCGCCGATGGTGCCGAGGACGAGTGCCCAGATCAGGCCATTTGTCATCAACTCAGGCGTCACGGCGAAATCGAAGGCGATTTGCGAAAACGACGCGTTGTTGAGGGTGGAGACGGTGTAGCCATTGAAGCCGAACCAGGCGATGGCGGCACCGAGCAGCCCGCCGATGACGGCAAGGGCGATGGCTTCGATCATCACCGAAACCACCACCGGCAGGCCGCCGAATCCGAGCGCGCGCAGCGTGGCAATTTCCACCGTGCGGCTGACCACGGCGGAGTACATCGTGTTGAGTGCCGCGAACACCGCCCCCACTGCCATGATGTACGCCACGACCGTGCCGAACATTTCGATGTTGGTGGCAAGGCCCGACGCTTGCGCGGCGAGATACTCTTCCTCCGGCACGAGCTTGAGGTCGAGCTGCTTGTCGTCCTCGACCCGCGCCCGCAAGGCCTCCATGGAGGCGGGCGAGTCGACGCGAAGGCGCAGCGAACTCACGGTTCCACCGCGACGGAACGCAGACTGGGCGACGGCAAGGTCCACCCAGATCTCCGACTCATGTGCAGAACCGCCATCTTCGAACACCCCGACGACCGTCCATTCGCTGTTGCGGAACTCGAGACTGTTACCGATGTCGAGCCCTTCGAACTCCGTCTGGGCGTTCCGCCCGGCGATGATCTCGGCGCGGCCGGGCACGAAGTTGCGGCCTCGGACGATGCGAACCTCCGGGCGCACTTCGAACGCCTCCGCCTCCACGCCGCGCACGATCAGGTTGGCATCGAGCCCGGTGTCGCGCTTGGGCACGTCGGCAACCGTGTACAGCTCCGCACTCGCCGCGTCTATGCCGGCGAAGGTGCTGACATAGAACCGGTCGTTCGGTGCGACGTTGCTCAGCATCTCGCTTTCTGAACCATCGCGCATCACGATGGCCCGGTCCGGAGCGCCGCCGGTCTCCAAGGTGGCGCGAAAACCAGCAGCCATCGCCAAGAGCGCAATCAAAACGCCCACAACGCCAGCGATGCCGACGACGATCACCGAGGAACTCCCTAGCCGCGACTTGACGTTGCGAAGGTTCATCAGCGTGACCTGCAGCACCTGACCCAACATGGCCTTTCTCCTCGACTAGCCTCGCCGAAGCGCGTCGACGATGCGCAGCCGCTGAGCGGTCAGGGCGGGAAGCGCACCCACCACAAGACCCAGCACCACGGCGAACGCCACCGACTGGACAAAAATGTCAACGGACATCGACACCGGCCCCATGAACTGCTGGGTAACGACGCTGGCCGCTGGCAGCACCGACGCACCAAGACCCACGCCGAGCAACGCGCCGATGAGGCACAGCAGCACCGACTCCCCGACCACCAAGAGCGATGTCCGGGCATCGCTGAAGCCCACCGTCTTCAAAACGGCCAGTTCCGGGATGCGCTCCCTGAGCGACTGCGACATGGTATTGGCCGTTAGCAGCAGGATCGTGAAGAAGACCGCAGACAGGATTCCGGTGGCCATCAAGGCGATGTCGCCGATTTGCGCTGCAAAGCTGCGGGCAAACTCCGCCTCCGTGCTGGTCTTGGTGGGGCTTGGCGAGTTCTTGAACAGGGCATCGATGGCACCCGCTATCGCCGGTGCCTGTTCGGGGTCGCTAACCCGCACCGTGTACCAGCCGACGGCCCCCTCCTCGAACGACCGCGCCTCGTCGAAGTAGTCGTAATGCATGAGGAGCGCTACCGGCGCCGCCTCGCCCGCGTCTCGGTGGCGATAGGTGCCCACTAGGTCGAACTGCCACAGGCGGCTGCCGTCCTTCAGCGACCAGATGTCCCCCTCGATGGGGATGCGGTCGCCGATGTTCCAGCCAAAGCGCGCCAACAGGCCCTCCTCCACTACGATGCCCGTGCGGGTGTTCTCGAACGCGTCGAGCTGCGCCGGGTCGATCGCGAACTCGGGATACATGTCGAAATACGCCCGCGGTTCAACCGGATACTTGGGGAAGAAGTTGGCCGGGTCCTGATAATTGCCACCAAACCAGGTCTGGTGGGTCACGCCCTCCACCCCAGGCACGCGCTGAATCTCCCCGAGTTGGCTGAGCGGCAGCAGGTCGATGATCGAGTATTTGCTCGTCACCACGAGCCGATCGGCGCCATCGACGCTCACGCCGCCGCCGGCGAACGGCTCTGCCACCGCCCGCAGCAGGACGAACAGCAGGAATGCCATCAAAAGCGAGAACAGCGTCAGGAATGTGCGCGTCTTGCGCCGGAACAGGTTTGCCCACATGAGGCCCATGCCGCTCATCTCACGCCGCCTCCTCGTCCGTGCCGGTGGAAAGCTGGCCCTTGTCGAGATGCACGACATGCCGGGCATGGCTCGCCGCCTTGGGATCGTGCGTCACCATGACGATGGTCTTGCCGTGGTCGCGGTTCAGGATTTCCAAGAGTTCCAGAATCTCATCGGCAGTGTCGCGGTCCAAGTCTCCCGTGGGTTCGTCGCAGACCAGAATCGGCGCGTCGGCGACGATGGCGCGGGCAATTGCCACCCGCTGCTGCTGTCCCCCGGAGAGTTCGCCCGGCTTGTGTCGGGCCCGGTCTTCGAGGCCGACGATCTCGAGTGCGGTGTCGGCGTTGCTCCGCCGCTGCTTGCCGGAGAGCTTGGTGAGGAGCAGCGGCAACTCGACGTTGCGCCGGGCGCTCAGCACCGGCAACAGGTTGTAGAACTGGAACACGAAGCCGATGTTTTCCGAGCGCCACTTGGCGAGCTGTCGACGCGACATGGCGGCGAGGTCTTGCCCCGAAACCTGCACGCTGCCGCTGCTGGCGCTGTCGATGCCGCCGATGATGTTGAGGAGCGTCGTCTTGCCGCTGCCCGAAGGCCCCATCAGGGCGAGGAAGTCGGCCTCCTCGACGGCGAGATCGATGCCGGTGAGCACCTCCACTTCCTCCCGCCCCTTGACGTAACTCTTGCGGACTTCGCTGAGATCGACAATCGCCATATGCATCCCTCCTAAGAGCCTGCGCCGAAGAAATCGCTCGGGTGTGCCCCCCGTATGCGACGGACCCTAGCAGTTTTCGCGCTAGCGAAGGCTGCTAGCGGTAGTTGCGAGCGAACGCGAGCACGAAGGCCAGCAGTTCGCCGTGTGAAATGCTGCCTTCAATTCACCACCGTCACGCGGACGCCGTTGGCGAGCGCCCCCTGCTCTGCGTCGAGCCTCGCAACCACGCGCTCGCCGCCGGCAAGCCCGTCGGCGATCCGCACCCGCGAACCTACCGAGTCCGCCACCACCACGTCACGCCGCTGGGCGGTTTGGTTCTCCACCACCCAAACGAACCGAGCGCCGTCGGCACCGCTCACGGCAGACGCCGGCACCAGCACGCCAGGAAGCGTCTCCGCTTGCGCCGCTGCTTCGCCTGTCGTTTGGCTCCGCTCCTCTTGCGACCGTTCAAGGAACGACACCCGCACGCCCATGTCCGGGAGTACCCGGGCGTCGCGCTCGAGGAAGCGGATGCGCACGCGCACGGTGGCCTTGTTGCGATCGGCCGCGGGGATGGTGGCGATCACCGACGCCGGGAAGTCGTCGTCGGGATACGCGTTGAGAGCAACCGTGACGGGCTGGTCCGGATAGACCCGGTTGATGTAGGCCTCGTTCACGTCCACTTCCACTTCGAGCGAGTCCATGTCCACGATGGTGCAGATCCCGGTTCGCGTGAAGCCTCCGCCAGCCGATACCGGCGAGATCATCTCCCCTGGCTGCGCCGCCTTGGCGATCACCACGCCGCCGAACGGCGCCCGGATTTCCATGTCGGTGAGTTCCTGCCGCTGCAGCGCGAGAGAACGCTCCGACACGGCGATGTCTCGCGCCGTGCGACTGAGCCGCGCCATAAGTCCCTCGACAGAAAGGCTGTCGCGGTCGAGATCAGCTTGGCTGGCAAGGCTTCGCTCGGCGAGATTCTCCGTGCGGCTGAGGTCGAGCCGCGCCTGACGAAGGTTCACCTGCAACTCCGCCAGCGCGGCCTTGGCGGCGTCGAGCTGCGACTGGGCAAGGCTGAGGCGCGCCTGGGGAATGCTGTCGTCGAGCACCGCGAGGAGCTGGCCCCGCTCGACCACCATGCCTTCCTCCACCAGCACGTCGATCACCTTGGCGGTCACCTTGGAGCTGACCGTGGCCTGTCGCCGCGCCACGACATAACCGGTGGCATCGAGCACGCTGTCGCCAGGTGACGAACGGCTTTCGACTTGCGCGAGAACGGTTTCCACCGGCAGCGGCCCCGCCGCAGCCGTTGGTGCGAAAGAGTCCAGCAGTCCTAGCGAATACGACGCAATCGCGGCCCCCGCCACCATGGCGATGGCGATGAACCACTTCAATGGCCGCCCGGAGGACGCCGTCTCCCCGCGGTCGATCTTGAGCCGATTGACGAGTTCCGCCTTGTCCATCTCGCTCTTCTTCAAATCACGTTGGGCCAGCACACTCAACGAGGCTCCGCCTCCGGCCGACTAGGCATATGCGGTGCCAGCGCTGTAGGTGCGGGCTTGTCCCGAGCCGTACCATGAAGCAACCCAGCCGCCCGACACGGGCGGGGACAAGCCCCCGTCCCTGCGAAGCCCGCGGAAACGCAAGGAAGACCGCAAAACGTCAGCCCCACTCAAGGATTCTAGCGCCCCATGGGGCGCGCGATGCGGACTATGCCACAAGGCCACCCGCGTCGAGCCATTCCCGAGCTCACAGGCATTATGTCGCCGCACGGCGCGATTCGGTTTGCCGAACGCCGCAAGAGCGCCAACCCACCGAGGCAAGGTTGGCAATCCGCTCTCGGGCGTAGAATGATGGCGGTAGTTCCCGCGCTTTCAGGAGGGGTCGTTTTGACGGAACGCGTCGCTCGCGTCTTGCACAACATTCGAGACATCGACGAATCCGCCTGGAACCGCTGCGCCAATCCCGCTGCGCTGCCTTACAACCCGTTTCTCGACCACCGCTTCTTGCTTGCGCTCGAAGAGAGCGAAAGCGTGTGCGCGCAGACCGGATGGCAGCCGTTTCACCTCGTGGTGTCCCCCGCAGGCCAGGAAGCGACGCCGAGCGGCGTCATGCCGATGTACCTCAAGTCGCACTCGCGCGGCGAGTATGTCTTCGACGGTGGCTGGGCCGAGGCCTTTCGCCGGGCTGGCGGGCGCTACTACCCCAAGCTCCAGGCGAGCATTCCCTTCACGCCGGCGACCGGGCGGCGCCTGCTCACCGCCGACCCGAATGACGAGGCAACGGCGAACGCCCTGCTCGGGGGCGCTGTGCAGGTCGCCGACAAGGTGGGCGTCAGTTCCATCCACTTCACCTTCATGCCGAAGCCGGAGTGGGACCGCGCCGCCGAACTCGGGATGTTGCAGCGCATGGACACGCAGTTCCACTGGGAGAACCACGGCTTCGCGAGCTTCGATGAGTTCCTTGCCGTGCTTGCCTCCAAGAAGCGCAAGAACATCCGCCGCGAACGCAAGGGCGCCCGGGCCAATGGCATCGATTTCGAATGGCTGACGGGCACCATCACGGAGGCGCAATGGGATGCCTTCTACTCGTTCTACGTTGACACCGGCCACCGCAAGTGGGGCACGCCTTACCTGACGCGCGAGTTCTTCAGCCACGTCGGCGAGACCATGGGCGAACAGGTGCTGCTCATCATGTGCCGCCGCGAAGGCCGTTACATCGCCGGCGCCATCAATTTCATCGGCGAAGACACGCTCTTTGGGCGCAACTGGGGATGCATCGAGGACCACCCCTTCCTGCACTTTGAAGCCTGCTACTACCAAGCCATCGACTTCGCCATCGAGCGCGGGCTGAAGCGGGTGGAGGCCGGTGCCCAAGGTGGCCACAAACTGGCGCGTGGATACCTACCGAAGCCGACTTATTCGGCGCACTGGATCCGCCATGGGGGATTGCGCGAGGCGGTGGCGAACTACCTCGACGACGAACGCAAGTACGTCGAGCGCGACATCGCCTGGATCGAGGAAGAGCACACGCCGTTCCGGCAAGACATAGACCTCACGAGCTACCGAACGGACGCAGCCTCCGCCCCCTAAAGCGGCGCGACGCCTTCTTTGCGCCCATAGGCGAAACCAACCTCAGGCCAGGCGACCCATGCGTTGTTCAAGGCTATGGGGTGGCGCGCGGCGGGCGAGGCAAGCCTCGCCCGCCGGCAGGTTTGGATTGTCGGGACTACCGAACGTCCCAGCGCATCCGCAGGTAGTAGAAACCACCGTTGAAGCCCCACGGCGAGTTCTCTGGGTAGAGCAGCCCAGCCACCTCGCCAGCCGGGTTCTCCGTCGGATAGGTGTCGAGGGCGTTCTGCACGCCGACAAGCACCATCAGGTCTTCGGACACGTCGTAAGCCATTTCCAGGTCAAGCAGCGCGTCCGGGTCGGGGTAGTAGGCGACCGAGCCATCGTTCGTCGGGGCGTCGTAGTACTCGCCGTAGTAGCGCACCCGCGCCATGAACCGCCAATGCTCCTGCACGTGGTTCCAGGTGAGCATGAAGCGGGAGTCCGGGCGTCCGTTCTCGATCTGCAGGCGGCGGTTTTCGCTGGTGAACTGCGGGCTGAACTTGGTGAGGTCGATCTGTGAGAAGTTCGCCGCCAAGGTCAGGGTCGAACTGCCGTTGCCGAACTCGAACGGCAACGTCGCCACCAAGTCGATCCCGGAGGTCTCCACCGTTTGCTGGTTCGACAGGAACCGCACGGAGGTGAAGCTGGTCGCATCCGTCACGCCGGCCGCCAGCAGCGAGGAGATGTCACCAGGCGTCAGGTTGAAGCGGCTCGTGAAGGCGATTCGATCTTCGATCTCGATCTGGTAGTAGTCGACGGTCAGGTCCAGGTCGCCCACGGACGCCACCGCCCCAAGGGTGATGTTGACGGAGGTCTCCGGCGTCAACGCCTGGGCGCCCTTCTGCACGGCGATGGGATTGGTCGGCGGCAACGTGGCGATGTCCGCGAGTTGCCCCATGTTGAACTCCGTCGTCACGTTGCGCAGGTTCGCCTGCCCCGCGGTCGGCACCCGGAAGCCGGTGCTGATCGCGCCCCGCAAGGCGAACTCCGGCACGAGCTCGAGTCGGGCCGCGAGCTTGCCGTCCAAGGTGCTGCCGAACTCGTTGTAGTTCTCGAATCGCGCCGCGGCGCCGATTAGCAGCATTTCGGTAACGTTCGACTCGAGGTCGAGGTAGCCGGCATACGCCTTTACGGTGTTCTCGCCAGCATCGCCAGGCTGGAATCCGGGGAATCCGTTGGAGCCGATGCCGAAGCCTTGGGCGGCGAGGGTCGGATCGATGAAGAACGAGTTCGGCTCGCCGTTCTCGATCTTGAAGGTCTCGTCCCGGTACTCAAGCCCCATAGCCACGTTGACGGCGCCGAAAAGTCCATCCACCTCAATCGGCTTCGAGAGGTCGTAGTTCACCACCCGGTCGAATTCCGTGTACGCACCGGCCTGATAGTGCGTCGGGATGTCGTTGCCGAGGCTCAGCAGCTGCGGATTGATGGTGTTGTAGATGTAGAACTGGGCGTTGCTGCGCCCGGCGGAAGCGCTGAGATCCCAGAACCAGCCGCCGTCAGTTTCGCCGCGCAGGCCGCCGGTGATGCTGGTGTCGGCGATGAAGGCACCGAATTGCGGTGTGAAGCCGCCCGGGAACCTCTCGATCAGCGAGTAGCAGCCTGGGTCCCGGCGCACGGCGGTAAGGGCTTGGCGGTCCGGGCGGTTGTTCATGATTCTCACGACCGGGCAGTTGTTGACGACGCCCTCCGGGTTGTCGCTCCAATCGATGTCGGCGACCTTGACGGTGGGGTAGCCGTCCACCACGTCGCCGCGGAAAACGCCGCCGCGGGTGTGGGGATTCCGATAGTAGAAGCCGCCTTCCACCTGCCGTTCCGACCAGTTGCCGAACGCATATGCCTCGGCACCGCCGACATCCATGCCGAGGTTGCCGAAGATCTTGAAGTCGTCTGTGTAGCGCGGCGCGCCCCAAATCTGCGCCGCTGGCCGCCGCACGTCGATGTTGCCGGCGCTGATGAGCCCCTGCGCATCGGCTCGCTGCTCGCTGCGGCTGGTGGGGTCGGACTCCTTCCACTCAAAGCTGAAGTTGGCGAATCCGGCGTCCGTCATGGGCATGCCGACGTTGCCGGCGATGGTGACGGCATTGCCGTCGCCCAGGTAGTGGTCGCCGTACTTGACGTCCAGCGTCGCGCCTTCGGTGTCCTCGCGGATGACGAAGTTCATGATGCCGGCGATGGCGTCGGAGCCGTATTGCGCCGAAGCGCCGTCCCTCAGAACCTCCAACCGATCGAGCGCAATGGCGGGAATAGCGGAGATGTCCGGCCCTTGCGAGCCACCGGAGATGCCGGAGCCAAGCAGGGCGATCACCGCCGCCCGATGCCGGCGCTTGCCGTTGACCAGCACGAGGGTGGCATCGGGGGCAAGACCGCGCAGCGTCGCCGGGCGGATGAACGTGGCCGCGTCGCTGATCGGTTCCTGACTCACGTTGTAGGAGGGCACGAGGCTCGCCACCAGCGAATCCATATTGGAGTCACCCTGGGCGAAGTCGTTGCCGTCGATCACGTCCACGGGAACCGGCGAATCCGCTGCCGAACGGTCTCGCCGTCGGGAACCGACAACGGTGAGTTCCTCAACCTCGTTAGGGTCTGCTTGCTCCACCTGCGGCCCGGCGTCTTGGCCAACGGCTGGAACCGCTAGCGCCACCGCGAGAACCAATGCCATCGGCACAGACGTGCCGAGCCCGTTAATGACTTTACATTTCATCTTCTCTCCCCAAAAAGAAGCGTACTTGAGGCCACGCGCAACTATACGCGTCATCCACCGCGTGGCCAAGCACCTAGCGCATGGGAACAATGCGGAACGAACCCGCCAAAGACACGCCATGCCCTGTCTCGTCTATCCTCCTGGGGCGTCGGCTCCCCTCCCGCGTGTCTGCATTTGTAAACCACTTGGCGTTGCTCGACACTTCGGTGCAGCGCATTTTGGAGAACAACCATGCCAGACCTCGTAGCCCTCAACTGGTGGGCGATAGTCGCCGCCGCCGTTGCCGCCTTCGCCTTGGGCGGACTTTGGTATGGACCGATGTTCGGCAAGGCGTGGCTGGTGGCGCTTGGCAAGCAGGAAGGCGACATCCAGCCGTCGCCAAGGCCGTTCGTGATCGCCGCCCTCGCCACCCTAGTCACCTGCATCGTAGCGGCCGCCCTGATGCAGTCACTGGGGCTATCCGGGTTGCTGGCAGGTGCGCTGTTCGGCCTTGTCGTCGGCGTCGGCCTCATCATCACCGCCACCGCCACAGATAGCGGCTTTTGCGGCTCCAGCCTCAACCTGTGGCTGATCCAGAGCGGCTACCACGTCGCCTACTGCGTGCTGATGGGCGGCATCATCGGAGTCTGGCAATAGCACCCCCCGCGGCGGCATCGGTGGTGCTCGCACGGGCACCCATGCGTCGCCGGTCCTAGCGTGGGCTCAACGCAACGCTGGCAGTACGTCTCTCGCGAAGCGGGCGGTGTAATCGCCCGGACCGGTGGGCTCGGTGGGCATTGGGTGGGGCACCACGATGTCGATGCCGAGGTCCCAACCATCGATCTCGCGCAGCTTGGCGATGATCGCATCGGCATCGCCGTGCAGGGCGAAGGCGTCGACAGCGTCATCGCCGAGAAACGCAACCGCATCGCCCGCCGCTTCGAGGTCCCTCGCGTGGTGGAAGTCCGGCCAGACGCGGCGCTTCAGTTCACTCACCGACGGCCCGTTCCAGGCCACGTTGCAGGTGTCGAACAGCATCGGCGAGTATTCGTAGTAGCCAGCCGCAATTGCCCGGCCAATGCGACCGACACGCCGCGCGGCCTCGGCCAATGGCTCGCTGTCGGACACCAGCACCGTGTGGAAAACGCAGCCGATGCGGACGCTGGCAGGATCTCGGCCCGCTTCCTCGGCCCCTTCCCGCACGAGACGCACCGCACGGGCAAGGTTGGCGCGTTGCACGCCCACGCGGATGAACACCCCGTCCGCCACCGCGCCGGCCATGCGCAGCGTGCGTGGTCCACCAGCGGCAATCCAGACCGGCACCGGCGTCGCATGGCCGAGGCGTGCGGGCCGCGCGGCGCCCACTTCCAACCGTTCGCCAGCCAAGAGCCGGCGGATCACCTGCACGGATTCGGCGAGTTCGGCCACGGTCGCGGGCTTGCGTCCCATGAGACGCACTGCCGTGTCCCCTACTCCCATGCCAAGCCAGGCTCGCCCCGGTGCGAGTGCATCCACCGTGGCGATGGAACCGGCGATCACCGCTGGCTGGCGCATGACCGGATTCTCGATCAAAGGCCCAAGCCGAATGCAACTCGTGGCTTGCAGTGCCGCCGCGAGCATGACGTACGGATCCCGCGCCAAGAGCGGCGACGAAGGGATGAAGCCATAGTCCCAACCGAGCGATTCAAGCCGCTGCGCGTCGTGCGCAAACGCCGCAGGCGAGGTCATGTCGAGGCGGTTGAGACCGAATTGCATGGGGTGCGATGCTTGGCGGATGAACCTTCACCATAGCAGGCTGGCCGACACCGAAGCGCTTCTCCACCGGCGCGTTGCCGCATGAAAGTGGTGCAGGTTTTGCCGGCGTTGCAGGGCGGTGGGGTCGAACGCGGCACGCTGGAAATCGGCAGCGCCTTGGTGGCTGGCGGGCACGAGTCGCTGGTGCTCTCCGCCGGCGGCCGGATGGTGGCGGAGCTCGAGGAAGCTGGGAGTCGGCATGTCGATTGGGCGTTGGGGCGCAAGCACCCGGCCGTAGCCCTCGAAGTGCGGCCCCTGCGACGCTGGCTGGCGCGCGTGCAACCCGACATCCTGCATGTTCGCTCGCGTGTGCCGGCGTGGCTCTGTTGGCTGGCGTGGCGGCGGATGCCGGTAGGCGCGCGTCCGCGCTTCGTCACCACCCTCCATGGCCTGCACTCGATCCATCCGTTCAGCGCGATCATGGCGCGGGGCGAGCGGGTGATCGTGGTGTCGGATACCGCCAAGCGCTATCTACTTGACAACTACGTCGGCGCCGGCGCCCCGGTACTGCAACGCACGGGGCTGACGGTGGATCGGATTCACCGCATCTACCGCGGCATCGATCCTAGCCGCTACCATCGAGGCTACCGCCCCTGCGACGGGTGGCTCGTGAACTGGCAGCAGGACTTCGGCGTGCTGAAGGGACGCCGCGTCGTGCTGCTGCCAGGACGCTTGACCCGGCTCAAGGGACACGAGGATTTCCCGATCGTCATGGAGCGCCTGTGCGAGCGGCATCCCGACGCCATCGGCGTGGTGGTGGGTGGCGAGGAAGAGCGAAACCGCGCCTATGCGGCATCGATTCGCGCCGCCTCGCCCGGCATTGTCTTCACGGGCCACCGCAACGATCTGCGCGACATCATGGCCGCGGCAAGCGCCGTGGTGTCGCTGTCGAACCGGCCCGAGTCCTTTGGTCGGGTGGCGCTCGAAGCGCTGTCCCTGGGCGTGCCTGTGGTCGGCTATGACCACGGCGGCGTGGGCGAAATCCTCGAGCAGGTGTTCCCGGAGGGACGCGTGCCGGTGGGCCGCCCCGACGAGGCGGCGAACCGACTCGCTGCCGTGCTCGATGACGAAGCAGTTGCCAGATCGCGCATCCAGGGCCACGATTTCACGTTGCAGCGCATGTGCGGGGAGACGCTGGCGCTGTACGAGCAACTGGCGGCCGACGCATGGCAGCGCTGATCGGACTCGCGCTGCTGGGCCTCGCCTTGGCGGCGGTGTCCTTTCGCTTTGCCTGGTGGCGACCGCGGGTGCCGGAAGAGCATCCCCGGGTGCTGATGTACCACATGGTGCGAGAGACCATTCCCGGCGCCAGGTTCAACAAGCTGCGCGTGCCGCCGGCGATGTTCGCCAAGCAGGTCGCGTGGCTCAAGGAAAACGGCTGGCATTTCGCGTTCCTCTCGGAACTAGGCCACGACGACTTGCCGCCGAAGACCGTTGCCATCACCTTCGATGACGGCTATCGGGACAACCTCTTGGCAGCGCAGCCAATCCTGGCGGAACATGGCGCCAAGGCGACGCTGTTTCTCGTGCTGGATCGTCACGACGTGGACTGGTCGGTGGCACGCAAGGCGCATCACGACGAAGGCGAACTCATGGGCGAGGGGAAGTTGAGCGATCCCGAAGTCATGCAGATGCTTGCGTCGGGGTTGTGGGAAATCGGCGCCCACACAATCAGCCACTCGCCGCTGCCCTCCCTGGACCAAGGCTCGAGGCGTGCCGAGATCGTCGGGGGGCGCGAAGCGCTCGAAGGCAAGTTCAGCGTGCGCGTGCAATCCTTCGCCTATCCCTTTGGCGTCTTCGACGATCGGGATGTGGCCTTGGTGGGCGAGGCCGGCTACGCCTTCGCCGTCACCACCGAACCCGGCATCAGCCGCGACCTCAAGGCCGAGGCACTGCGCCTGAAGCGCGTCAAGGTCAGCGGCGCCGAAGGCATGTTCGCCTTCCGGTTGCGCATGGCCACAGGCCATCGTGGCGCGAAGGGGTAGCGACTTGCGGAGCCGCATGTCTTGGAGTTGCCACCCCGGCAGGCCCCGTCTCGCGGGGAAGTGGCTGGTTGCACCTTTTGGCCCTTGGTCTCTGCGCCTTCGGCGCGAGGAGGGTGATGGGGCGTCGCTTCGAGGTGCGTCACACCGCGCCATCCGGCCGGCACGTTGGTGTTGGCTCGACTTCGCGACACATCCTCGGCCTATCAGCATGTTCCGCTCAAAGCCCCCGCCCCTCGCCAAAACGACTCTGCTGGCCGTTGCCCTGCTGGCGCCGGTGGCGACGGCCAAGAACCTGCACTACGACGCCCGCGTCGGCTGGCTCAATGCCGGCGCCATCAACATCACCTTCGTGCAGGATGGAGACCAGTACGAACTGTCGGGTTCCGTGCGCGTACGGGGCGCCATCGCCAAGCTCGTGCGCTGGCGAGGATGGTTCGCGGCAACCGGCGAGTTCGACGGCGATTGGCCGCGCACCGACGCATACCTCTTGATGGAGGAAAACCGGGGCGAGCGCGAGGTGTTGCTGTCGCGGGGAGGACGCACCGTGTTGCATGGCAGCCACCGCGACTCCGAGGAACTCGAAGGTCCACCGGGCTCCGACATCATGTCGGTGCTCTTCCTCGCCCCCCACTGCCTCGACGGCGCGGTGGTTCACGACGGCGAGGACCCCTATCGCATTCGCCTCAGCAAATCCGCGCCGGTACAGATCAAGCAGCCACAGCCTTGGTATTCGGGTGCGGGACTGCGCTGCGACTACGATTTTCGCTACCGCGACGGCAGCACGCGGCGGGTGTCGCTTTGGGTGGCCGATGTGCAGGGCGAGCCGTGGCCGGTGCGCATCCGCGTGCGCGTGCCGCTAAGGCCCGACGGCCTCTTGCGGTTGCGTGTCGATGCCTACGGCGGTGATGATGCCGCACCGTCAATCCCACCGATGCAACAAGAAGCCATTTCTCTCACCCCATGAAACTCGGCGTTCTCGACCAATCCCCCATCGCCCGAGGCGAAAACGCGGCGCAGGCCCTCGCGAACACGACCGCCCTCGCACGCCGCTGCGACGAACTCGGCTATCACCGCTATTGGGTGGCGGAACACCATGCCTCCGATTCGCTGGCGAGTTCCTCGCCCGAGATCCTCATCACCCGCCTCGCCGGCGAGACCAAGCGCATTCGCGTCGGCTCCGGCGGCGTGATGCTGTCGCACTACTCGCCGTTCAAGGTGGCGGAGAACTTCCGCTTGCTGGAAACGCTCTACCCGGGCCGGATCGACCTCGGCATCGGTCGGGCACCCGGCAGCGACGGCCTCACGGCGGCGGCCCTGGCCTACGGCAACACCCTCGGCATCGAGTACTACCCGGCCAAGGTGAAGGACATGATCGCCTGGGTGACCGACAGCAAACCACTCACGCCAGCATTTCAGAAACTGAAGGTGACCCCCCGCCCCGCCACCGTGCCGGAGGTGTGGATGCTCGGTTCGAGCTTCGACAGTGCCGATTACGCAGCCCGATTCGGACTTGCCTTCTCCTTCGCCCACTTCATCGCCCCAGAGCCCACCGTACGCGCTATGCAACGCTATCGGGAGACGTTCCAGGCGGAGCATCTCGCCGAACCGCAGGCTTCCGTCGGCGTCTTTGCCATTGCTTGCGAAGACGAAGAACAGGCGGAGATCTTTCTCAAGATCCGCGAGCTGCAGCGCATCCGACGCGATCAGGGACGCCATGGTCCGCCGCCGACGCCCGAAGAAGCCGCCTCCTATCCATTCTCTGACGAGCAACTCGCGGCAGCGCGCAGCCGCCGCTCGCGCCAGATCGTCGGTACGCCTGCAGTGGTGAAGCAGGAGATCGAGGCATTGGCGGAGGAATGCGGTGCCGACGAGGCGATTATCCTCACCATCACCCCGACGTTCGCGGACCGGCTTCGCTCGTATGAGTTGCTTGCAGATGCGTTCGGGCTGGGCCGCTAACTCGATCTGGTCCGGGGTTGCTTCGTCATGGGCTCGGTCGAGAGAGCGTCTCGATGAGGTACCTCAGAAGTCCCAACCAAGAAAGGGTGACGGCACGACTCGCAGCACTCGATCCAGTGAGTGCAACAAGGCCTCGTCTGCAGCGAGATCGTCTGTGAGCGTCAGGCTTGAGGCCGGACGGACCCCCATCCACATGCGGCTGAAGGCGCCCACCGAGGCATTCAGCGTCGGTAGGCCGGAGGCGTGGCCCGCCTCGGCGACGGACGATTCGCCTAGCGTCACGGTGTAGTCGCCGGCGGTTCCGCGCCAGCCCTGTCGGCTGCCCAAGAAGCCCTCCACGGGATCGGTGAGGGTGAGGTTGAAGCGTACCGTTTCGGCCTCGAGGTGCGTTCCTTCCAGGCACTTCGCCACGTCCAGCATTCGCAGTTGCCACCACGCATCCGCGCTTTGGTAGCTCTCGTGCTTGGAGCGTTGCGTGAGGCCCCGATTGCGAAACGGCTGACGCAGCAGGTCTTGGAACTGAATCTCCGGGGGCTCCTCCATTTCCACGGTAGAGACCTGATCGCCAAGCGCCGCGATGGCGGCAAGGAGTTCGAACAGCTGCGCGTCGTTTTGCCACGCCATGAGCGTGATGCGGTAGGGACCGTGCTCGGCGCTCGCCTCGCCCCAGAAGAAGTGCGACAGCGTGTCGCCGGGTCCGTCCTCGTAGCCAAGGCCGAACCACTCATGCTCCGGCATCATCTCCAAGCCCTCGAGCCGTTCCGCCGTGGTGAGGTTTACGCCGCCGTGACCGCGCCGCCGAGCCATCATCGCGCCATGCACGTCGCGCCAGCGCGAGGGGCCGACCCGCACAGGCGGGCGCGACATCTTCGGCACTTGCAGCGTTGCCGGATCGAAGCGAAAGTGGTTGACGTAGCTGCCGGTGCCAAAACCGACACGGTTGTAGAAGCCCTGCTCGAACATGCCGAGAGCCGACACGGCAGCGCCCGACTCCGCCTGCCGCGCCAGGGTCTCGGCGGTGAGCCTCGCCGCCGCGCCCAGCCGTCGAGCCACATGGCTGGTGGTGACTGCTGCCACCACGCCAAGCTCCAAGTCGACATCGCCGTGGCGGATCTGTCCTGGGGTGGACATCACGGCGCACTCCGCCCTGTCGTGCACGGGAAGCACAATGCAGTCGTTCACGCGGATGAGACCGCGCATGGCGTCCGTCTCGTCCTTGTCATCGCTGATCCAACCGCATTCGATCCAGATGCGATGCACCGCCTCGAAATCGCGGGCTTCGTCGTAGTCGAGAATGTCCATCGCCGTCCCGCCCCTCGCTTGCATTGCGCGCCTTAGGCGCCGTGTTTGGCCTTGGCTTCCCGCCGCCGGGCGTGCAGCACCGGCTCGGTGTAGCCGTTCGGCTGCTCCATGCCCTTGAAGACGAGGTCGCAAGCCGCTTGAAAGGCCACGCTGTCGTCAAAGTCCGGCGCCATGTCGCGGTAGTCGTCGTCGCCCTCGTTCTGGCGGTCCACCACTGCCGCCATGCGCCGCATGGTCTCCCGCACCGCGTCCTCGCTGACGATGCCGTGATGCAGCCAGTTGCAGATGTGCTGGCTGGAGATGCGGCAGGTGGCGCGGTCTTCCATGAGGCCCACGTCGTTGATGTCCGGCACCTTGGAGCAACCGATGCCCTGATCGACCCAGCGCACGACATAACCGAGGATGCCCTGGGCGTTGTTGTCGAGCTCGCGGGAGATGTCCTCGGTGGAAAGGTTCTCCCCGGTCAGGAGCGGGATGGTGAGGATGTCGTCCACGCTGGCGCGGGCGCGCGTGGCGAGCTCCTCTTGCCTGCCGGCCACGCTCACTTCGTGGTAGTGCAGTGCATGCAGCGTCGCCGCTGTCGGCGAAGGCACCCAGGCGCAATCCGCCCCGGCGGTTGGATGGTTGGCCTTGGTGTTCAGCATCTCCAGCATCTCGTCGGGCTTGGGCCACATGCCCTTGCCGATCTGCGCCCGGCCCGGGAAGCCGGTGGCGAGGCCGGCATCCACGTTGGCGTCCTCATAGGCGAGAATCCAGCGCTCCTGCTTCATCGGTTCCTTGCGCACCATGGCTCCCGCGCGCATGGAGGTGTGGATTTCGTCGCCGGTGCGGTCCAGAAAGCCCGTGTTGATGAAGACGATGCGCTGGCGCGCCACGCGGATGCACTCGCGCAGGTTAAGGCTGGTACGCCGCTCTTCGTCCATCACCCCCACCTTGAGGGTGTTGCGGGCGAGCCCGAGCACGTCTTCCACCCGGTCGAAGAGTTCGCAGGTGAACGCGGTCTCCTCCGCGCCGTGCATCTTCGGCTTGACGATGTAGACGCTGCCGGCACGGCTGTTGCGGTGCTGCCCCAAGCCCTTGAGGTCATGCACTGCGCAAAGGCTCGTCACCGCCGCGTCCATGATCCCCTCGAACACCTCGTTGCCGTCCGCATCGAGGATCGCATCGCTAGTCATCAGATGGCCGACATTGCGCACCAGCAGCAGGCTGCGTCCCGGCAAGGTCAAGTTGGTGCCGTCGGCGGCGATGAACTCGCGGTCGCCCACCAGGACGCGATGCACCGTCTCGCCGCCCTTCTCGAAGGTCTCGGACAGCGTTCCGGTCATGAGCCCGAGCCAGTTGCGATAGACCGCCGTCTTGTCGTCCGCATCCACCGCCGCCACCGAGTCCTCGCAGTCCTGGATGGTCGTGACGGCAGATTCCATCACCACGTCCTTGACACCGGCATGGTGCGCCGCGCCGACGTTGTGCTGGCGGTCGATCTGGATGTCGATATGCAGGCCGTTGTGGCGGAGAAGGACGGACGACGGCTCGCCTGGTGCCTCGCCAGCAAACCCGGCGAACTGCGCCGCGTTGGCGAGGCCCACGGTGCCGTTCGACGTGTCCGCAAGCAGCCTGAAGCCCTCGCCGTCCCTTTCGACTCGATACGCGGACACATCGGCGTGGCTGGCGCCATCGAGCGGCACCACGGCATCAAGGGATTGGTCGGCGCGGGCGACCACCAGTTCGCCCCGCGCCGGGTTGTAGCTCGTACCTTTCTCGCGTCCCGGCGACTCGGGGATGATGTCGGTGCCGTAGTAGGCATCGTAGAGGCTGCCCCAGCGGGCGTTGGCCGCATTCAAGGCGAAACGGGCGTTCATCACGGGCACCACGAGCTGCGGCCCGGCCGTCGTTGCGATTTCGGGGTCCACATTGGCGGTCTCGATCTCGAAATCGTCCCCCTCGGGCACGAGGTAGCCGATCTCGGTGAGGAACGCCTTGTAGGCAGCGGCATCGTGCGTCTGGCCACGACGTTCGAGATGCCAGGCGTCGATCTTGGCCTGCAACTCGTCGCGCGTGGCCAAGAGGGCACGGTTCTTCGGTGCGAGGTCCCGGACGATGTCGGCAAAGCCTGCCCAGAACGCGTCCACCTCGACGCCAGTGCCCGGCAGCGCCTCCTTCTCGATGAACTCGTCCAAAACCCGCGCCACGGCCAGTCCCGAACGCTGCACCCGATCCGTCATGTGATCCCTCCACTGGTAACTTCGCATCCGCCCCGCATTGGGGCTGCAATCGCAGGGCACGGTGAAACGGCGTGCCGCGCGGGGCGCGTAGAATACGCCGCTTTCCGCCTTCGCTGCCGCCTGAATGCACTTCGAGTCGCCCGACATCGACGAGCTGATCAACGATTTCGCCAGTCGTGGGCTCGTGGTGCTTGGTCCGGAGCAACTCGGCGTCGCACAGGAACTGCACGAACGCATCTACGAGCAGGAGAAGGCCGCGTTCGCCGCCAAGCGCTACATCACCACCTCGCTCATCCCCGACGTGCTCGAAGTGCTGAAGGCCCCGGGCGTCGTGGCGGCATGCGACGCGCTGGTCGGCGAGAACTGGGCCATCGTGCCGTTCACCCACAATGCGCCGTTCGTCAGCGGCGCCCGCGACCAGCACTGGCACAAGGACGATAACGGCCCGTACAACGCCCGCCGCCACCGCCACCACCATGCCGTGCAGATCGAGATGCTCTACTACCCGCAGGCGGTCGCCGAGGACATGGGCCCCACCGCCACGGTGCCCTACTCGCAATACTGGACCTTCAACCACGAGGAGAACCACGACAACTTCGCCGGCGCGGATCACCTCGACTTCGCCTACCAGTTGAGCGGGATGGAGACGCACCCCGCCAGCGGCCCTCGCTCGCGCTACGCCACCGACGACATTGTCCACCGCCGCACCGAACACGACCGCAGGATGCGAGACGCGGTCGAAGCGCTTCAGTGGCCGCTCAACAGGCCTTGGGAAGCTGCGCCGCTCCAGGCCGGCAGCATCGTCATCTACTCCCACAACCTCATCCATCGAGGCAACCATCGGCGCGACGACTGGCGCACCTGGAAGGACAACCCCCGCTTCATGTGGCGTTTCTGGCTCTATCGCACCACCGAACCGAGCGGCGAGGCGGTGCCCTGGGAAGTCCCGGGCCAGGACAGTCTGACGGGCGTGTCGCGCGCCGACGCGCCCACCGACATGCACGAAGTGTGGCGGCACCAGAGCCACTGGCTGCGAACGGGCCATGCACCACCGCCGGCGACGGACAGTGCAAAACCCAAGGAGCTCGCTCGGCGCTTGCGTCACAAGGAAGATCGCGCAGAGCCGGTACGCATTGGTGCCGCCTATCGTCTGGCCGCCAGCACCGACACGGCCATGGCCGCGCAGATCCTCGGCGAGGCCCTTCGTGACGAACGCGAGAACGTCCGGCGTGCCGCAGTCTATGGACTTGCCGCGCTTGGCGTCCCGGGCACCGATACTCTCCTTGACGCCACCAAGTCGTCGGTCAAGTGGGTGCGCAAGGCTGGTGCGTTTGCCCTGGGCGAAGCCGGGGCGTTGCGCTCGGACGTGGGGGAGGCATTGATCGCGTGCCTGCACCAGGACCCGTCCGTGTACGTGCGCTCGGTAGCGGCGGACGCGCTCGGCTGCTTCGGACGTCGTGCCGTCGCTGCGGGAACTGGTGCAGAGCTAGTGCCACCGGTCCTCGCTGCACTGGTCGAGAGTCTCGGCAGAGAAGAAAACCGGCTAGCCATGGACCGGGCGCAGAAACGCAGCATTAAGCTCGTCCGCCCTACCGACGAGAGCGATGTCTGCGAGGGTATCGGCATCGACTACCAGGTGCCGCGCTATGCACCGGTGCGCTCGGTGGTGCGGGAAAACGCCCTTGGCGCCACGGTAACGCTTTGCTCCCACGGTGCCGCGCTGGCGGGCCACGCGCTCGAATCGTTGATCGACCGCCTCACGCAAGTCGTGCGCGAAGAACGTAACGTGTTCTGCGTGGGGCTGGCGATGGATGCGCTCGCTCGGCTAGCCCACCTCCGCGGCGCACAGATCGAGCCCGTTGCGCTGACGCGCCTCCGGACCGAGCTTCCGAGCATCCTCGCCACCTCTCCTATCATCTGCTGGGACGCTCTCGGTCGCGTCGGTCTGTTTCCCCAGGCGGCAAACGACGCCCAGCGCACCCCGGAAGTGCCTTTCCTCAAGCAAGCTCGTGGCAAAGCCTGACACACCGCGCCCAGCCGGCACTGCCCGTGGGACGGTTGCACCGCTGCGCTTCCGACTCGCAGCGATGCTCTACGACGCCCTCATCGTGCTCGCCATGTGGGTATTCACCATCGTCCTGCTTGTCACCGTCACCGGCGACGCCGTGATCGGGGCATGGCTGCAAAGCCTGCTCTTCCTCGAGGCCTACGCCTTCTTCACGCTGTCGTGGACGCACCGAGGCCAAACCATAGGCATGCTCGCCTGGCGGCTCGAGCTGCGCACAGACGGACGCTTCACGCCCGCCAAGGCGCTCCGCCGTTTCGTCGGCGCCCTCCTGTCGCTTTTTACGCTGGGTCTCGGCCACGCTTGGATGTGGTTCGATCCCCAGCGGCGGACCTGGCCAGATCGGCTGTCGGGCAGTGCCTTGGTGCGGGTTCCGCGACCCGACCGCAACGGCTCCGCCGCCTCCGCCTGACCGCGCTCAAGCCGCTCGCCGCACCAGCGTCGCGCCCACAAGCCAGCAGACAGCTATGGGTATGGCCACGGCCAGCCAAGGAGGGAAATCCACCACCACGGCCATGGGCGCGAACAGTTCGCGCAGGTAGTTGAAGGCGAGGCCCCCGGCGACGCCCACCGAAAGGCGAGCCCCCATGCTCACTTCGCGCAAGGGTCCGGCCACAAAGCCAAGCGCCAGCCAAACCAGACCAAGCACCGCCACCGGTTGCAGCACTTTGCTCCACCACGCAACGCCGTGGCGGGAAGAGTCCAGCCCTTCGCGTTCCATGTAGTCGATCTGCCGCGTCAGTTCCGACACGGACATGCGACCTGGATCGAGCAGCGACTTGACGTTCAGGAGTTCCGGGTCGGCGCGCGTGCGCCATGGGAGAGTGTCGTAGCTCCGCACGACGGTGGCGCCCCGTTCGTAGTCGAAATGCGTCTCGCGCACATCGTGCAGCAGCCATCCTGGGGGCTCGGCACCGTCCGCGCCGCCAGCGCCGGCGCCAAGGAAAGTCGCATAGGCGGCGCGGCGGCTGAAGACGAGGTTTCGGTCCTCGCCGACACGAAACTGCCGCACGCCGACGAGACGATCCCCGCCCCCGTAGCCGTCGATGTAGGTGTAGAGCAATCCCTCTCGATGCCAGCGCCCAAACGGCACGTGCCCTGCTGCCGCCCTGACGCCAGCATTCTGCGCGGCCTCGAACTTCACGGTCGCCCCCGCCTCCTCGCCGCGCCCGGCCACCGCCTCGCCAAGCCACTGGCCGGCGGCCAGGAGCGCCGCCACCGGCAACGCCGCCGCAGCGAACAGTCGCAGCAAAGAGATGCCGGCAGCACGAAACGCCGTCAGCTCGCCATGGTTCGAGAGCACACCCAGCCCCAACAGCGCGCCGATGAAGGCTGCGTAGGGCACCAGTTCCACCACGCGCCCTGGTGTGGTGTAGGCAATGAACAGCGCGGCATGAAGCGGCGTATAGCCGGCGGCGCGGTCCTGCAACTCCTCCACCAGCGCAAACAACGTCACCAGAGTGAGAAAGCAGGCCAATGTGACCAGCACAGCCACGAGCACTGTGCGGCCGACATGGCGGTCCATGCCGCCCGCTATCATGCTGCCGCCGTGGGCGCGCCTAACGACAGCGCCCCGCTAGCACGAACTGCTGACTTTGGTGCGCGCATCCGCTCGCAACTACGGTTAACGGCCTTCGGACTTCGCCGCTGTCGCGACGAAATTCGACACGCTACTTGCGTCCTGAAACTGTAGCTCATACAGCGTGTGGTAGATGCCACGCCGAGCGATGAGTTCCTCGTGGGTGCCGAGCTCCGCCACGCGACCATGATGCAGCACCAGCACCCGGTCACACTCCTGAATGGTCTGCAACCGGTGGGCGATGACGATGGACGTGCGCCCCTCGGTGAGGCTGTGGATCGCGTCCTGAATCAGGAGCTCCGTCGCCGTGTCGATGCTGGCGGTGGCCTCGTCCAGCACCAGAATCTGCGGCTTGCGCGCGAGAACCCGCGCGAACGCCAACAGTTGCCGCTGGCCTTGCGAGAGATTCTGGCCCCGTTCGGCGAGGCGCGTGTCATAGCCCTCTCGCAAGTCCCGAATGAAGCCGTCGGCATTCACCATCTGCGCGGCATCGATCGCCTGTTCGCGGGAGATGGCCGGGTCGTTCATGGTGATGTTGTCGAGCACCGTGCCGGAGAAGATGTGGAAGTCCTGCAGGACGATGCCGAGGCGGCGTCGGAGGTCGTTGCTCGCGATCTGGTTCACGTCCACGCCGTCGAGAAAGACCATGCCGTCGTCGAAGTCATAGAACCGTGCCAGCAGGCGGATCAACGTGCTCTTGCCGGAGCCGGTGGGGCCTACCACGGCCAGCTTCTCGCCGGGACGAATGGTGAACGAGACGCCATGCAGAACCGGATCGCCCATGGCATAGCGAAAGCGCACATCGCGGAACTCCACCTCGCCCCGCAACCGTTCCGGCATTGCCACGGGTCGCTCCGGCTCCTTCTGGCTCTCGTCCCAGTCGAGGGCCTGGAATATCCGCTCGCCCGACGCCATGGAGCGGAACAGCGTGTTGAACTGCTGCCCCAAGGCCACCACCGGCATCACCAGCATGTTGATGAGCTGCGTGAACAGCACCATCGAGCCAAGCGATATCTCCTCCTGCACCACCTGGCCGCCGCCGTACCACACCACCACCGCCGTGGCGATGCCAATGAGACTGTGGTTGAAGGCGTCGTAGGTCACCTCGAAACCGATCGCGCGGAACTCCTGGCGGCGGTTGTCGCGGTTCAGCTCGCCGTATTGTTCCCGGTTCAGTTCCTGCCGTCCAGAAAGTTGCACCACCTCCATGCCCACGAGGTTCTCCTGCATGAACTGGTTGAGCGCCGAGACGGAGTTGCGTATGCGACGGAATATGTCGCGCATGACGCGGCGGAACCAATAGGTGGCGACCGCCGCCAGCGGCACGGCAAGCAGCACTGCGCCGGTCAACTCGCCGCTGATGTGCAGGAGCAGGAAGAGTGCGAGCAAGAAGGGCACGAACTCCCCGGCGATCATCCCGAAGCCGGTGATGAGGGAGAACAGGTTCTCGATGTCGTTGGTGGCGCGCGTCATCACCCGGCCGATGGCCACGTGGTCGTAGAACGAGGCGGGCTTGCGCTCGAGGCTCGCAAACAGGTCGAGCCGCAGGTCGCGCAAGGCCTTCACCGCACTGCTCACCAGCGTTAGCCTGTGCGCCAGCATCAGCACGCCGTTGGCGAGCACTAGACCGAAGAAGAGCAGTCCCGCCACCATCAGGGGGCTTAAGCCCAGCGCATCGGCTGTGCCGTAGGTGAAGTCGATCAGGCCGTAATCGGGCAAGTCCGCACTCGCTGCGTTCGGCACCAGCAACGTGTCGATGACTACCCTCCCGGTGACCACGGGCGTCAGCACGACCGTGGCAGAGGCGGCAACCACCAGCACAAGGCTCACGAATACGGTGATGCGATAGGGCCTGAGCCAGCCGAGCAGCCGCATCAGCAGCCGGAAGTTCAGCGCTTGGTGCGTGAGTTCGGCGTCGAAGGCTGCGTAGTCAGCCGCGGTCTTCGCGCTCATGCACCCTCCAGCGCCGTTTCGCCCTGCTCCAAGTCGGCAATGAGGCGTTGCCGACGCTCCTGGGCAGCGTCCTGATTGCTTTGCAGGCCTTCGAGATCGGCGTAGTGGCCACCGAGGGCCAGGAGTTGCTCGTGGGTCCCCGACTCCACGATGCGCCCTTGATCCAGAACGAAGATGCGGTCAGCGTGGCGCACGGTGGACACCCGATGCGATATCAGGAGCGTGGTTCTTCCGGCGCGCAATCGCTTGAGGCCACCGAGGATGCGTTCCTCCGTTTCGGTATCGACGCTCGAGAAGCAATCGTCCATCAGTAGGATGGGCGCCTCCCGGATCAGCCCCCGGGCCAGGGTCGAGCGCTGCTTCTGACCACCGGACAGGGTGATGCCGCGTTCGCCGACAGCGGTCATCAAGCCGTCATGGAACTCGCGGATTGCTTCAGAGAGCGACGCCGCGTCGGCGGCATTCCAGATCGGCTCGTCCGTTCGCGTCGGGTCGTCGTAAGTGAGGTTGGCGCGCAGCGTTTCGGAGAACAGGAACGGGTCCTGCGGCACCATCGTCGCGGTGGCGCGCAGCCGGCTGATGGGAAAGTCGCACACGTCGTGGCCGTCGATGAACACCGTGCCACGCGGCGTGTCCACCAGCCGCACTACGCTCCGCAGCAATGTGGACTTGCCCGAACCAACCCGGCCAAGGAAGGCCACCGTCTCCCCCGGCACGACATCGATGTCCACGTCCGCTAGCGCTGGCGCGTCGGCGTCCGGGTGGGAGTAGCTCAGATTGCGGAAGGTGACGCGACCGGCGATGCCGTCCGGGATTGCGTCATTCGGGTTGTCGTCGATCTCGGGGCGATGGTCCAGCACCTCGTAGATGCGCTGCGCCCCCGCCGCCGAGGCGGTGAACATGGCCAGCGACATGCCGATCATCCGCACTGGCATGGTCACCATCATCATGTAGGCGAAGAACGCCACAAAGGTGCCCACGGTGATCTCCCCGGCCAGCGCCAGCGCGCCGCCGTAGACCATGATGATGACGGGAGAGACAGACGTGAGCAGCGGCATCACCAAATTCACCACGCCGTGGAAACGGCTGGCGCGATAGACCATATGGGCGTAGTGTGTGCTCACCTCGCCGAAGCGCCGAATCTCCTGATCCTCTCGCGCCAACGCCTGCACCGCGCGGATGCCATTGAAGTTCTCCTGGGCGAAGGTGTTGACCGCGGCCATCGCCTCCTGCTGATCGCGGTAATACGGAAACATCCAGCGCGACATGATGAACCCAAGCACTGCCACCAGCGGCAGCGGGATAACCACCCACACGGTGAGCGCTGGCGACAGAGAGATCATGTAGTACAGCCCCACCACGATGGTGAAGACGAAGACGATGATGTTGACTGCACCCCAAGAGACCACCTGCCGCACCATGCGCACGTCGTTGATGGCGCGTGACATGAGGTCGCCCGTGGAGTAGCGGTTGAAGAACATGGGGCCCTGACGCTGAGTGTGGTCGAACAAGCGCTTGCGAAGGTCGTAGCAGACGGCTATGGAAACGCGCTGCATCACGGCGCGCGACCAGACATGGACCACGAAGCGCCCCAGCACGAGCGCCAAGATGGCGAGCGTAGGCATCAACAGGTTCGGGGCGACGGCGGGATCGGCCAAGCTGTCGAAGGCCGTCTTGAGCAGCAGCGGCACGGCAGCCTCCAGCACCCGTCCAAGCAACATCCCAGCCAGGACGCTGCCGAGCACGTAGCGATGACGCACGAGATACGGCGTTAGCCGCTTCAGATGGCCGAGATGCCGAAAGGTAGAACGCTCGCGCCGGAATGTGGGCTGGTAGCGACTCAAGTCCGGACGCTCGGCCTTCACGCCGCCGCCTCGTTTGGAGAATGTCGCCTTGCGCGTGGAAATGATCAGTCGCCGCCAAAAAACCAAACATCATACTCCCGACCGAATCGTATCGAAGACCTAGGAGCCTGCGCCGCAGAAAACCCACTGCGTCGAAGGAGGGAGCGAGCTTCCTTTCGCAGTTTTTCGCGCCAGCGAAAAACTGCCAGAGCGCCGCAAAGCGGCGCTAGCGCAGGGACTCGGTCAAGAGCTGCCCTGCTGAGCAGCGAGTTCGTCCGCTCGCAGCATGGCTTGCTTGAGGGTGTGCATGGGGCGGATCCAAGGGGTTGGGTGATGGAGGGCTGTGGGCGAACTTTCGACTGCACGCACCGCGTCGGGTCGGTTGCGATAGATGCCAAGCAGCAAGACATAGAACAAGCGCCCTTCGCGCTCGACGCGGGCGGCAGCGAGGCCCGGCACGCCGGCCGCAGCGACAAACCTCTCCACCGCCTCCGGCGAGGCGAGCGCCAGGAGCTGCACGGCATAAAACTCATCGGGGAGGTCCGTGAAGGCAACTTCGCGACCAGGTCGGTAGGCGAGATGGCGGTAGGCCGGCACGTTGGTCTCACGGGCACCGGTGGGTGGCCCGCCGCGCGAGCTCGGTTCGGCGGCGTGTCGGTGCAGGCTGGCGAGGCCGGACGCAGACCGTCCGGGCAATGCGGCCCTGCTGCGCGATGGTTCGGTGGCGCTTCGCTGCTCGCGCCCTGACGGTCCGACCTGTGTGCCTGGTTCCGCTGCGGCAGTTGCAATGCGGGCCTCGCCGCTCTCCATGCTCTTGCCAATGGTGGTAACGGCGCGCTGACGAAGCGGACCCCCGGGTTGCCGCGACGCAACCTTGCCGTCTTCCTCTTCCACACAGTTCCATTCGGCTCCTGTCGCTTCGCAGAACCAGTCGGTGGGAGGGGTGGCGGTTGGCGCGACGGTGTCTGTCGTCGGCCCGCCGCGACAGCCGAGCAGCGCCATCGTCAACCCCAACGGGGCGAGCCACTTTCTGCTCCGTCTCGGACCTTGGCTATGATCGCCAGACGTGTCGGGATGCAAGGATTCCGGCCTCGAATCGGCAATGGATAGTTGGGGAATCATAGATGGCTTCCGATACCGGCACAGTACGCACGACGCTTGCGGATCGAGTGCTTCGCATCCACGTAGACCGTGCAGACAAGCTGGGCGCCTTTACGCCGGAGATGTTCGACGGTTTCGCCGCCGCGCTCGCGGAACTCGAAGACACCGACGACGCCTGGGTCGGTGTGGTGACCTTTCAAGGACCGCACACCACTGCCGGCTTGGACCTGCCCCGCTTCGCCGGTTCCATGCGCGACGGCGGTGGCGCCCGGGACGACGACCGGCCCGATGCGTTTGCCATCCGACGCCGCTGCCGCAAGCCCGTGGTCATGGCCGTGCAGGGCATCTGCTTCACCATCGGCATCGAAATGGCGCTGGCCGCAGACATCGTGGTTGCCGCCGACGACACCCGCTTCGCCCAGTTGGAGCCGAAGCGCGGCCTCGCCGTCTTCGGTGGCGCCCACGTTCGATACATCCAGCGCGCCGGCTGGGGTAACGCGATGTACCACCTGCTCCGAGCCGACGAGTTCGACGCCCATCGAGCGCTGCAACTGGGCTTCGTGCAAGAGGTCGTCGCAGCCGGCACGCAGATCGATCGAGCGATGGCTCTCGCCGCCGAAATACTCGAGTGTGCACCCATCGCCCTGCAGGAGATCAAGCGCGCCGCCAGTGTTTACCTCGAACAAGGCGAGCGCGCCGCATTCGACCAGATCCCCCACATGCGCACTACCACCGCCAACACGCAGGACTTCGCCGAAGGCATTGCCTCGTTCCGGGAACGCCGCGCCGCACACTTCAAGGGTCGGTAGCCCTCACCCAACGCGGGCGTCGTCCGGCGTCTCCTCAAGCAATTGCCGGACGAGCGCCGCCGTGCGTTCGGCAATGCTTGCCATGGCGTCCGGTAGGGCGTCGAAGTCCTCCACGCCGCCGATCTCAGCAAGGGCTTGCCGCTGTTCCAGCGAGGCGGCGGATGGATCGAAGGTGCCGACGCAGGCCATGCGGAGGAAGCCTTCGATGTTCTGCCACAGTGCTGCAGCTTCCGCCATTCGCGCCGCCGTCTCCTCGGCCAAGAGCCCCTCTTGGGCGGCGGCCCTGAAGGTGCTGCCGAGCCTCGCCGCCAACATCGCCGGCACGCGCCCGCCGGCGGCCAACTTGAGAGCATCCGCGGCAAGTTCCACGTCCGCCAGGCCCCCGGCGCGCCGTCGCACGTCCCACGGATCTACCGTGACTGCATCGAGCTCCCGCCGCGTCTGCGTAAACGGCGCGGCGCCGTCACCACCGCCAGCAAGCGCAGTTTCCCGCAGCGTTGCGAAATCCTCGCCTAGGCCACCTTCTGCCTCGATCACCCGCGCATCGACCAACATCCGCCACGCCTCGGTCGAGCCGCTGGCCAAATGCTCGGCAAGCTGTGCCAGCGTCCAAGCGGTTCCATTCTCGTTCGAGCCCCCCCGAGAGTAAGCCGTGGCCGACTCGAACAACGTGCCCTCCGGCGACAGGTCGCGCGCCGCCCGCATCACCCGTTGCAAGAGCTGCGCGTGCCAAGCTGCTGGATCGGTGGCTGCTCCTCCCGGGACGCGACGATGGTCGTACAGGAACAGCAGCGTAAGGGGCGTGCCGGTGGCGAACTCCCGGCGACCAAAAGAACCCAAGGCAAGCAAGGCAACGCGACTACCCGGCATGCCGCCGTTGTTGACAGCGAACTCTGCCTTGCCAGCGACGAAAAGCGCCGCCAGCGTGGCATCGAGAATGTCGGTGATGGGACGTGCCGCATCGAGCGGGGAGATGGTCCCGTTCAGCATGTGAACGCCCACCTGAAACGTGCGTTGCTCGGCCCACACCCGCGCCTCCTCAGTGAAGTCGTCCACCGTCGGCGTCTTGGCGGCCATCGCCGCCAGTTGCGCGCGCATCTCGGCGTGATCGAACTCGCGTTCGTAGTACACGCGCACGAGCCCGCGACGGGCGACGGCGGCCGTTTCCGCGTCGAGCCCGAGCTCCTCGTCGATCTGTAGGTCCGTGAACTCCTTCGACCGCATGCCCTCCTGGACGTAGGGGTAGCGCGCCATCCACTGCGTCAGCCTCGGCGCAGAACCAAGCAGGCTGCCTATCGCTCCGGTGACGCGACCCGCCCCGCCACGCAGGTCGTCGAGCACGAGCCACAGCGCCGGCACCACGAACAGGGCAGCCAGCACCGAGAACAGCACGCCATAGGCCAGCGAGACGGCCATCGGAATCATGGCGGCCGCCTGGGCGTTCTTGCTGAGGATCAGCGGCATCACGCCGGCAAAGGTGGTGACGGTCGTAATGAGGATGGGGCGCGCGCGCAGGCAACACGCCTTCGCCAGAGCTTCTTCAAGCGAGTCGCCATCTCCCCGGAGGCGGTTGACGGCATGCATCAGCACCAAGGTCGCATTCACCACGACGCCAGCCGCCGCCACCACGCCGAAAACCGAACTCATCGACATGCTGGTTATGGCGTCGAGGGGCAGCATGATCACGTGTCCCCATACGGCACCCACGAACGCGAACGGCAACACCGACATGATCACGAGCGGCTGGGTGTAGGAGCGTAAGGGGATGGCCAGCAACGCGAATATGGCGAACATCGACAGCATGAACAGCGGCATCAAGCTGTCCGTGGTCTCCTGCTGCATGGCGAGGCCCTCGGCCTTGTAGGAAACGCCCGGATACCTGGCGGCGGCTTCATCGAGAAAGCCGCTCTGCAGGAGCGCTGCCTGCACCGCCGCCGAGGTGGTGAAGGCGGGATCGACCTCCCCTGACACCAGAATCGAGCGCTTGCCATCGACTCGCTCGATCGCCGAATAGCCGCGCCCCGCCTCCACCATGGCCACCGTGGAGAACGGCACGGCATCGCCGCTCGGCGTGCGCACACGGAGCGAGTCCAACGCCGCCAGCGAACGACGCCGTTCGGCCGGGTAGCGCAACATGATGCGGATGTCCTCGGCGCCCCGCTGCACACGCTGCACCTCCTCGCCGTAGAAGGCCTGTCGAACCTGTCGCCCGAGATCAACCAGCGTGAGTCCGAGCGCCTCGCCCGCCGGCGTGATCGACAGCTTGAGTTCCTGCTTGCCTTCGCGGTAGGAGTCGAACGCCTCGCGCACGCCGGGATAGCTCTTGAGCTCGCCGCGAACGGCGGCGGCGAACTCGCGCAAGGTGGCAAGGTCTTCGCCGAAGACGCGGATTTCCACGTTGCTGTCGCCGCCGGCAAGGGCCGTGCTGAAACGCAGTTCGCCATCTGCGATGGCACCGGTGGCCGTCCGCCACCGCTCGGCGATCGCCTGCGTCGAGATGTCGCGGGTCTCGCTCGGCGACAGTTGCAGCGACACCTCCGCCAGATGCGACCCGCGCGGCTTGATCGTGCCGCTGAAGTTCTCGTTGAACGAAGGCTGCGATCCGGACGCGACCAGAATGTGTTGAATGGGCGGATGGTCTCCAAACTCCAGCACGAGATCCTCCCGCACCTGCCGTGCCGCCGCCGTCAGTCGGGAAACGACCTCTGCCGTCTCTTCCTCGCTAACGCCGAGCGGCAACGTCAGGCTCGCCACCACCCGATCCGTTTCCACATCCATCGACGGCGAGAACGGCAGGTGCCCCGACGAGACGATTGCACCGGCCGAAATCAAGGCCCCGACGGCCAACGCGAGGGTGGTCTGGCGCGCTCGCAAGGCGGCCTCCACCGCGCGCCGGAGCGGCACGTCGATGAACCACGCGAGTCCCGACTCGAACCGAGTCTGCAAGCTGGCGAAGGCGACTCCAAGACGACCAAGGCCGCCCATCCGGTGCGCGACCCACACTGCGGTGGAGGCAGCAACGGCTAAACCCATGCCGGTGCGAGCGTCCGGCGCCACCGCGAACGCCGCAACGACCACCACCAGCAGGAACGTGAGCCCAAACTCGCCAAGCGGCATCCGCGCGCTGCGATGGCCGAGATGCGCCGGCAGCACAGCCTGACACTCCACCAGCGAGAACACGAGGCAGCAGATGACGGTCGCTGCCGTCACCGACATGAGCTGGCCGATGAGGCCGGCGGCAAGCAGTAGCGGCACGAACGCAGCAATCGTCGTCAACACGCCGAACGTCACCGGCACCAGCACCTGCTGCGCACCTTCGATGGCACCGGCGAGCTGGCCGCGGTCCCCTTGTTGCGACACATAGACCGCCTCGCCCACCACCACCGCATCGTCCACCAACAGGCCAAGGGCAACGATGAAGCCGACCACAGAGACGGCGTCGATGGCATAGCCAAACCAGTAGATGAGAAAGACGCCACCGAGAAATGCGATGGGGATGCCAGCGCCGACCCAGAGAGCAAGGTGCGGACGCAAAAAAAGCGCCAACACCACAAGCACCATGAGCAGGCCCTGCAGGCCGCTGTCGATGAGCGCGCCCAGACGGTCCGTGAGCATGACCGACTCGTCCTTCCAGAGCGTCAGTTCCACCCCGTTCGGATAGCGTGACGGAGCCTCAGCGAGGTAGCGGCGCACCGTCTCGCTGACTTCCTGGATGTTCTGGTCGCCCACCTTCGACACCTGCACCAAGGCGGCTGGCTTGCCGTTGAAGGTGAGGCCTTGGCTCGTGTCCTCAAAGCCATCCACAACCTCGGCCACATCGCGAAGCAGCACGCGCGTGCCGTCGCTGCCGGCGGTGACGACAAGGCGCTCGAGTTCCTCGCCCCAGTACGCCTGGCCACGGGTGCGCAGCAGCACCTCTCCTGCGTCGGTCTTGACGGCGCCGCCTGGCAGATCAGCGGAACCGTGCCGCAGCGCTGCGGCTACCTGGTCGAAGGTGAGGTTGTTGCGCAGCAGCGAATGCTCCGCAATCTCGACCGAAATCTCGTAGGGCCGGCTGTTCGCGAGTGCTACCTGGGTGATCCCCGGAAGCGCCTTGATGTCGTCCCGCACCTGGCGGCCGATTTCTTTCAGGGCGCGTTCATCCTCGGGCCCGGTGACGGCGATTTCCATGACGATGCTGGAGTAGTCCGGCAGCAGGATGACCGGCTTCTCGGTTTCCCGCGGAAACGTATCGATGGCGCTGACGGTGGACTCCACCTCGTTCAGCACGCCCGTTGCATCCACTTCGAGGAACAGCGTCAGATTCACGACGCAAACCCCTTCGTCGGCGATCGTGACCATCTCCTTGATGCCGGCAATGCCCTCGACCCGCTCCTCGATGCGATCGCAAACACCAGACGCCACTTCCGCCGGCGCGGCACCGAGATAGGGCACGGTGATGACGATGAACGGGAAGTCCACGTCTGGATAGATCTGCACCGGAATCCTCGTCATCGCCGCAAGGCCAGCGAGCACGGAGAACCCCATCACCAAATTGGCCGCCACGTGATTGGTGGCAAACCAAGCGATCATCCGCTTCACGCCGGTGTCCCCTCACCGAGCACGGTCAAGCGCTCCACTCCTTGTTCCCTCAGCCACGAACCCGACGACCTAGCACCCACAACGCACGTCCTTCCACGATGTCGGACAGCTAGCCTCGCACTCTACCGGGCGTCAAGGGGTTGCCGGAGCGACCCCATGTGGACAAGCGTGCAACCAACGCGGAATTCGATCAAGCGACACCGCGCGGTCTCGTTCGGAGGCCGCTTGCCGTCCTCATTCAGCCCGTGCAAACATCCGTTAAGCTTCCGCGACGGCCTGCTGCGAGCGTGACATGCCTTTGTTCGACACACACATCGTTGTGGACTGGTCAGCGAGGTCGAAACCGGGTCCTGTGAAGGGGGCCCCAGACTCAATTTGGTGGGCCGTCGTGCGTGACGGCGTCGTCGACGAACCACAGACGTACGCAAGGACGCGCCACGACGCCATCACCGGCCTTGCGGAGTTGGTGGCAACAGAACGCAAGGCGGGGCGACGTGTTCTGATGGGCTTTGACTTCCCCCTTGGCTATCCCAAGGGCGTAGCCCGCGATTTGACTGGGAATGCGAACGCGTTTGATCTATGGCAATGGCTTGCCGATCGCATCAAGGACGACGAACGAAACCGCAACAATCGCTTCGCGGTAGCAACGGAAATCAACCGGACCTACCCCGGCGAAGGTCCATGCTGGGGACGCCCTGAGAAGTGGGACTACCCGGAAGTGTCGACGCATGGCAATGACCGCGAACATCCGCCAACACGGCGCATTACTGAAAGGCACGCCACAGGTGCGAAGACGGTGTGGCAGCTTTACTACCCGGGGTCAGTTGGCTCGCAGACACTGCTCGGACTTCCGGCCCTCCAGCGACTTAGGAGCACACGAGCACTTCGCGGGCAAGTCGCGGTCTGGCCACTCGAAGGAGGGCTGGAGCTCCCTGACAAACCAGTTGTGTTCGCGGAGGTGTATCCGTCGCTGCTTCGCAACGCGGTAGAGACACAGGCACGCAAGGGAGAGGCCGTGGACTGCACCCAAGTACGTGTGAACGCTCAAGCTTTCGCCACCTTGGATGCCACAGATGGCCTCGCTCCCCTATTCGGCGGCTCTCCCCGACTTGGGCCCCGCCAGCGCGAGCAAGTCGAGGAGGAAGGCTGGATTCTCGGCGTTGGCTTCGAGTCGGAGTTGCGTGAGGCCGCAAAGGACATGGGGCCGTCGTTCATCGGTGCCTTGCGCGACACGGTCATCCGGTACGACGACCCGTTCGAGCCAGCTGCGCCTGTCTCGGATTGGTCGGCCCATAGGTGATCATCCTTGACACGCATGTGCTGCTCTGGGCTTTGGGAGATTCAGCTCGGCTCGGTAGCCACGCAAGGGCACGAATCGAGGAAGAACGGCAAGCACGAGGCGTTGGCATTCCGCAATCACGCCGTGGGAAATCGCCCTTCTCGTGGACAAGGGACGATTGGAACTCGCGACAGACGTCCGTGATTCCATCAACACCGCCCTCGACTGGCCGGGCATCGAGTTGTGTCCAATCGACGCAACCATAGCCGTCGACAGCGTCCGACTACCAGGCAAAGCCCATGCCGATCCAGCGAACCGCTTCCTGATCGCCACAGCACGGAACCGATCGGCGACCCTCGTCACGGCCGATGCCAAGATTCTGAGCTACTCCAACGAAGGTCATGCAAATACGCTCAACGCGACTCGATGATCGAATCCGCCTCCTTGTGCGTAGCCAGGGCGAGGCGCTTGTTCCCGTTTGGATTTGCCTCCCCCCGAGACCAATCGCCGGTCACTCACTTCGACGGCGGAGCCACTCGACGGTTACGAGCACCAACAGGGCGAACACAATTAGGAACGTTGCGACCGCCAGCAATGTCGGGCTGATCTGTTCGCGGATCCCAGACCACATTTGCCGGGGGATGGTGCGTTGTTCGAGGCCGCCCATGAACAGGACGATAACCACTTCGTCGAAGGAGGCGGCGAAAGCGAACAGGGCGCCGGAAGCGACCCCGGGAGCGATCAAGGGAAGTTGCACGCGGCGGAAGGCGGTGAAGGGGCCCGCGCCGAGGCTTGCGGCGGCGCGGAGCAAGGTGCGGTCGAAGCCGGCCAGTGTCGCGGTTACCGTAATGACGACGAACGGTGCGCCCAACGCGGCGTGGGCAAGGATGAGGCCCAAGTGGGTTTGGGCAAGCCCTAGGCTGGAGTAGAAGAAGAACGCGCCAACGCCGACGATGATGATGGGCGTGACCATGGGCGAGAGCAGCAATCCCATTGCCAGACGACGGAAGGGCATGGCGTCGCTGGCAAGGCCAAGGGCGGCGGTGGTGCCTAGGACCGTGGCGATGACCGTCGCTGCGACGCCGATGAGGAGGCTGTTGGCGAGCGCTGCACCCCAGCCGTTCTCCGGGGCAAGGATGGCTTCGTACCAGCGCAGCGACCATGCTTCCGGGTCGAGCCGCAGCATCCCTTCCGTGAACGTGAAGTAGGGCTCCGCGTTGAAGCTCAGCGGCACGATGACGAGGATGGGCGCGATCAGGAACGCGAACCCGGCACCGCAGAGCGTCAGATAGGTGCGCCGGCCCAGCCGACGAGCCAACGGCAGCCGAACCGAGTGTTCCACCTTCAGCCAAGCCTCAGCTTGTCGATGCCGACCAGGCGGTCGTAGATGAGATAGAGCGCCAGCACCGCCAGCAGCAGCACGCCGCCCAGAGCGGCCGCCAGCCCCCAGTTGAGCGAGGTCTGCATGTGGTGGGCGATCATGTTGGAGATGAGCTGCCCGCTCTGGCCGCCCACCAGCGCTGGGGTAATGTAGTAGCCGATGGAGAGTATGAATACCAAGAGCGAACCAGCCGCGACGCCTGGCAGCGATTGCGGCCAGTACACGCGAAGGAATGCCTGGGTCGGGTTGGCACCGAGCGATGCCGCCGCGTCCATGTGCACCTTCGGGATAGAGCGCATCACCGAATAGAGCGGCAGCACCATGAACGGCAGCAGCACATGCGTCATGGCGACGAAGGTGCCCGTCATGTTGTAGATCATCGACAGGCGGGCGTCGTCAGGCACGAGCCCGATCCAAACCAGCAGGTCGTTGACGGTCCCCTGTTGTTGCAGCAGCACGATCCAGGCGGTGGTGCGCACGAGCAGCGAGGTCCAAAAAGGCACCAACACCAGCAGCAACAGCATCCGCGACGTGCTGGCGGACGCATTGGCGATGAGGTGCGCGAGGGGATAGCCGATCAGCAGGCAGAGCACGGTCACGCCCAGGCTCACGACGAGGGTTCGGAGGAAGAGAGAGACGTAGATGCGCCGTTCCGGTGGCTGGCGCACCACGTCTCCATTCGCGTCTCGATCCAAGTCAACCGCGTTGAGGTAGTGGCGGTCTGTAAACCGCTCACCGGCGGCGCGTATCGCCTGCCAGGATTCCGGTCGCTCCCACGCCTCGTCGATTTCCGGCAGCAGGCGCCGCCAAGGCTCTCCGGCCTCCGCCCGAGACTCGAACCGTGCAATCCGGCGGGCCGTCTTGACGATCACGCTTCGCATCCCGCTCTCTCGCCGGTTAACGCGCGTCGCCGTCGGACCAATCTGCCGGGTCTGTCGTGCCGCCGGCAATTCGCGGGCTATCGCGTCGAAGGCCGCCTCCGGTGGCAAGCCGCCACTCCACTCCCCCTCGAGCGCCCGCAGCGTTTCCGGCAAGGCATCCGCAACCACAGGCTCATGCACGCTGCGCGTGAGCAAGTTGCCGAGTGGTGCGAGGAACGAGAGAAAGATGAACGCCACCAATGGCAACGCAAGGCCACCGGCGCGAAGCTGGCGCGCGGCACGGTCGGAAGCCAGCTTCATTGGGCGGTCGGCACCTGCGGCGCGGCTTCAAGCGCACGGCAATTGAGCGCGGCCCATCCAAGGCGCACGCGGTCGCCCTCGAGCACGCCGCCCTGCCCCGTCACATTGGGGATCTTGGCGACGAAATCCTTGATCTCGCCGATCGAGAGACTCACCCGCAAATGGTCGCCGAGGAATGTGATGTCGTCCACGGTGGCTTCGAACTCGTTGGCGAAGCGATCTGGTGGACCCCCAACGCCGACCCGTTCCGGCCGAATCGCCATGGTCGTGGGCTCACCCACCTCGAGGGGGGCAATGCATGCCGCGCGCACGGCAACGCCGCCTACGTCCACGTCGCAGAAACCGTCGTGCAGCGCCAGCACGGTGCCGTGCACGAGGTTGTTCTCGCCGATGAAGCGCGCCACGAATGCCCGCTCCGGCTCCTCGTAGAGCACCTCCGGTGGGTCGATCTGCTCGATGCGGCCTTCGTTGAAGACGGCCACCCGATCCGACAGCACCATCGCCTCCTGCTGATCGTGTGTGACATACACCACTGTCACCCCCAGTTCGCGTTGAATGCGTCGAATCTCGTATTGCATCTCCTCGCGCAGGCGCCGGTCGAGGGCACCGAGCGGCTCGTCCATCAAGACAAGCTCCGGCTCGAACACCAGGGCGCGGGCGATGGCCACACGCTGCTGCTGGCCTCCGGAGAGCTGCCCCGGACGACGCGCCTCCATGCCCTCCAAGCGCACCAACCGCAAAGCCCTCGCGACGCGCTCGGCCCGTTCCGCCGGCCCCATGCCACGCACTTCGAGCGGAAACGCCAGGTTGCCGGCCACGCTCATGTGCGGAAACAGGGCATAGTTCTGGAACACGACGCCGATGCCGCGCTTGTCCGGCGGCAAGTCCTGCACCGACTCTCCGTCGATGCGGATGGTGCCTTCCGTCGCCGCCTCAAACCCGGCCAGCATCATGAGGCAAGTGGTCTTGCCAGAGCCAGAGGGACCTAGCAGCGTCAGGAACTCCCCCCGGCGCACTTCGAGGTCGAGGCCATGAACGACCCAGCTACTGCCGTCATAGCTCTTGCGCACGTCTTCATAGACAACATGGACATCGGCGGGCAAACGCAATCCTCCGCGCGGAACCAAACATCAGGATTGTCGAGACTATACGAGAGCGCCCGTGCCTTGCGGTCCAACAACGTTGGCGGCGCGCACTTTCCTGTCACTCCCCCCTCGAGGGGGAGTCGAGAAAAGCGTCCTCGCTTTTCTCGGAGGGGGGGCCGCCGACCCAAACGGCCGTACACCACAAGCTCCGAACGAAGCCCCCTCCCGTCACTCCCCTTTCGCCAGCGCAATTTCTGCGGCGCAAGCTACTAGGCGAGAGCCGTGGCCTCAGGCGGCGGTTCCGCCAGTAGCGCCTTGCGCTCGTTCAGCCGGCGGCGGCGCTCCTTCCAGTCAGGAAGGCTGCGCTGCATCAGAGCGTAGAAGCCGGGCCCGTGATCGAGGTGCTTGAGATGGCAGAGCTCGTGAACCAGCACGTAGTCGACCAGGTCGTCGGCGAGCTTGACGAGGTGCGTGTTGAGCGAGAGCCGACCGCTGGCGGAGCAGCTTCCCCACTGTGCCCGCATGTAGCTGTGCCGCCAAACCGGCACCCGCATCACCCAGGGCAGGCGTGGACACGTCGCGCTCAGACGCTCCGCTAGCACCTGCGCCGCCTCGCGCGCATACCAATGCCAAACACGACGTTTCGTGTCGTGTTGTGGTGCGAGCAGACTTTCGCCGTCGCGCCGCACTTCGTCTGTCTTGTCGGTGCGCAGGCACAACGGACGGCCCCGGTGCAGCAGAATCGCGCCGTCGACGTAGTGGCTTGGGAAGCCGGCGTCCTTGGTCTCGCTCTGATGGACATTGCGCAGAACCCAGCGCCTGTGCTCGTGCAACACCTGACGCACTTCGCGCAAGCTCACTCCCGGCGGAACCTCCACATGCAACGTGCCGTCCTGATCAAACGAAATGCCCATGCGCGTTCGACGGCGGGGATTCCATCCGACTTCGACGTCGATGTCGCCGAAGAGATCATCGGACGGCCACCGAAACCGCTTTCGCGTGTGTCGTGCCATGGTTGCTTTTGTACCGCCATGCGATACGCAACGAAACGGTTTTACGGCGGCGAAATTGTGGTATGTTCCCGCGCCGTGTCGGGCGGATAGAAAAGGAGGTGATCTGTGCAATCCATTGTTGAGGGTGCCGTCTCCTGACGGCACCCGATTCAATCCTCGGGGCGGCCTTCGGGCCGCCCCGATCTTTTTCAGCAACCGGCAAATGGCATACGCGCGCCCTGGCGGGCGCGCATGCATGGGGAATCTTGGTCAGGGCACGCGCGCGGGAAGCGTCACCGTGTGGCCTTCGCGTTCGGCTAGGTAGCTCGCTTGCATGATCTCCGTCAGCGCCACCGCCTCGGCCATGCCGAAGTCCACCGGCGTGCCGTCCAGGCAAGCATCGATCCACTGGTCAACAGGCTTTGGCCTGGCCTCCGGCAGCACCGGCGGCGCGTGCCAACCCTTGGCGTCCAGGTGTTGCGAACGAACCTCGGCACCTTCCGCCGGCGAGAGCATCCGATAGGCGCCTTCCGTGCCATCCATCTCCAAGGCATAGCTCCCGGAACTCGCGAACGAGGTTTCGTTGACGGCGATGGCGCCGCCATCGAACTCGATCACCGAGACGGCGTTGTCGTCCACGGCGCGCCCGGTTACGGTGCTGAAGACGCTCGTGACGCGGCGTGGCTGGCCGAGCAGCCATCGCGCCAGATACATACCGTGGGCGCCGAGGTCCATCATCGCGCCGCCGCCGCAGGCTTTCGGATCGTAGAAGTGTTCCGGCAGCCAGTCGCGCACCGCGCCGTCGTGGGCGATGCGCACGCGCAATGCCGTCACCCGACCGAGTAGGCCCTCGTCGAGTGCTTGCCTCGCATAGAGGATGTCTGGGGTGCAGCGGCGCGGGAATGAGATGCAGAACGCGACGCCTGCCGTCGCGACGGCGGCGGCGATGCGCTCGGCATCGGCAACCGTGGTCGCGAGCACCTTCTCGGTGAAGATGTGCTTGCCCGCCTCGGCAGCGCGCACCATCACGTCGGGATGCATGTCTGTGGGTGCGGTGACGGTCACTGCATCGATGTCGTCTCGCACGAGCAGGCGGCCGAGGTCCGGCTCGAACGGCACGCCCAATTTGGCAGCCCATTCGGCGCCAAGGTCCGGCTGTTCGTCCCAGGCCAAGGCGACTTCGGCGCGGTCGTTTGCCGCCACCTCCCGCGCATACTGGTCGGCATGGACGTGCCAACGACTCAACACGGCAACTCGAAGCATGGGCTCTCTCCCGTCAGCGCAGTCCAATGGTCATGTTGGGCGAGGAGGCTGACGGGTCGTCGAACCAGCGCGCGGTGACGGTCTTCGTCTCCGTGTAGAAGCGCACCGCCTGCTTGCCGTAGGCATGCAGGTCGCCGAAAAAGGAGTCCTTCCAGCCCGTGAAGGAGAAGAACGGTAGCGGCACCGGAATCGGCACGTTGATGCCCACCTGGCCGACGCCGATCTCGTGCTGGAACTTGCGGGCGTTGGCGCCGCTCGACGTGAACAGCGACACGCCGTTGCCGAACGGGCTCGCGTTGATGAGGTCAATGGCATCGTCCAACGTATCGACGGCAAGGGCCACCAGTACCGGCCCGAAGATCTCGTCACGGTAGATCGACATCTCGGGCGTTACGCCGGCGAACAGTGTCGGACCCACCCAGTTGCCGTCCGGATATCCGTCGACGCGACACTCGCTGCCGTCCAGCACGCAGCGGGCGCCTTCCTCCTTGCCGGCAGCGATGTAGCCGAGAATTCGCTCGCGTGCCGCGACGCTGATCTGCGGACCGTAGCCAGCCCCAGGATCGTCGCTGACTCCTGGCCGAACCGCCGCCATGGCCGCCGCAAGGTCGCCTTCCCACTCCTTGGCATCGCCCACCAGCACCGCGGCGCTGATCGCCATGCAACGTTGTCCGGCCGCGCCGCAAGCCGCGCCGACCAAGCTCGATATGGCCTGCTCGCGATTCGCGTCCGGCATCACCACGAGATGGTTCTTCGCCCCCGCGAGCGCCTGCACTCGCTTCAGTGCATTCGTGCCGGTTCGATACACGTGCTTCGCCACCGGCACGGAGCCGACGAAGCTCACTGCCTTGATGTCTGGATGCGCGAGCAGGCCGTCCACCTGCTCGCGGCCGCCATGCACCACCTGCACGATGCCCTCCGGCGCTCCCGCCTCGGCCAGAAGCTCCATCAGGAACATCGGCGTCATGGGGTCCTGCTCCGACGGCTTCAGCACAAAGGCGTTGCCGCAGGCAACGGCGATGGGGAACATCCACAACGGAATCATGGCGGGAAAGTTGAACGGGGTGATGCCGGCGCAGACGCCGAGCGGCTGGACGATGCTGTAGGTGTCGATGCGCGTGGCGACGTTTTCCACCAGTTCGCCCATGACCAGGTTCGGAATGTTGCAGGCGTGCTCCACCACCTCGATGCCGCGCCACACCTCGCCCATGGCGTCTTCGTGGGTCTTGCCGGTCTCGCGCGAAAGAACGCGGGCGATGTCCTCCTGGCGGGCCTTGAGGATTTCCTGGTACTTGAGCATCAGCCGGGCTCGTTCCGGCACCGGCACGTCCCGCCATGACTCGAACGCCCTCGCCGCCCCCTGAACGGCTTGATCCAACTCGGCCGGCGTCGCAAACGGCACTTGGCAAAGCACCTCTTGCGTCGCCGGATTGGTTACCGGAATCGCTTCGCCCGAGGACGGCACGGGGTTGCCGTTCACGAACATGCCCAGTCTTTCTTCGCCGTTGCTCACTTCCATCTTGCGACTCTCCTCAACAAGGGCGGCGCATGGGTCGCCCCTAAGCGTACTGCGCGTCAAACCGCTGGGCGCGAGCGGCGCCTACGATTTCCATTCACGTCGAACCATCGGCCCCACGGCGCTATTCCACGTCGAACCAGTTGATCGGCATCACGCCATGATCCACCAGATAGCGATTCGCCTCGGAGAAATGGCGGCAGCCGAAGAAGCCGCTCGCCGACAGCGGCGAAGGATGCGGCGCCGTGAGCACCAAGTGCCGTGACGGACTCACCTGCGCTCCCTTCTTCTTCGCATACGCGCCCCAGAGCAGAAACACCACGTGCTCCCGTTCGCGATTCACCACCTCGACGATACGATCCGTGAACGTCTCCCAGCCTTGGCCGCGATGGGACCCTGCGCGGTGCTGCACCACCGTCAGCACCGAGTTCAGCAGCAACACGCCTTGCCGTGCCCATGGCGCAAGACAGCCACGGCCTACCGGCACGGAACCGCCCGTGCGGCCCGCCGGCACGTCGTCATTGGACATGTCGGCGTTGATCTCCTGAAAGATGTTCACCAGCGATGGCGGCGCGGCCACGCCCGGTGGCACCGAGAAGCACAGGCCATGCGCCTGACCGGGACCGTGATACGGATCCTGGCCGATGATGACCACCTTCACCTGATCGAGCGGCGTAGCGTTCAGCGCCGCGAAGATGTCGCCACCCTTCGGATGGACGATCTTGCGGGCGCGCTTCTCCGCCAGCAGAAACTCCCGCAGCTTGCGCATGTACGGGGCCTGGAACTCGCCGAGCAGTGCCGCCTTCCACGAGTCGGTCAGCGCAATGCGATCGGCGTCGCTCACGACGCCTCGCCTACCGGCCGCATGGTCGGGAACAACAGCACGTCGCGGATGCTCGGTGCGCCGGAGAGCAGCATGGCAAGCCGATCGATGCCGAGGCCCTCCCCTGCCGCTGGCGGCATGGCGTACTCCAAGGCGCGGATATAGTCAGCGTCGAAGTGCATGGCTTCCAGGTCGCCCTGATCCTTGAGCGCGACCTGATCGCGGAAGCGCTGCGCCTGATCGTCCGGGTCGTTCAGTTCGCTGAAGCCATTGGCCACCTCGCGGCCAGCGATGAAGAGCTCGAAGCGATCCACCAAGTCCGGGTTGTCGTCGCTGCGCCGGGCAAGGGGCGAGACTTCGCTTGGGTAGCCGGTGATGAAGGTGGGCTGGATGAGTTTCGCTTCCACCCGACGCTCGAAAAGCTCCATCAGAAGGCGGCCCCAGCCCCAGTCGGACGGAGCTTCCTCGTTGCCAAACAGGGCTCGCACGCGCTCGATGTCCTTGAGGGCATCTGGTTCTACGCCTGTTTCCGCGGCAACCGCATCCAGCATGGTCATCCGGCGGAACGGCTCGTCCAGGCGCACTGGCTCGCCACCCCACTCCACCTCGGTAGTCATGAGCCCTTGCGCCCGAAGCCGCTCTACCAACCGATGCAGCAGCGACTCGGTCAGTTCAACCAGATGCGCATAGTCGGCGTACGCCTGATAGAACTCGATCGTGGTGAACTCCGGGTTGTGGCGTGGCGTGAGGCCCTCGTTGCGGAAACACCGGTTGATCTCGTAGACACGCTCGAAACCGCCCACCACCAAGCGCTTGAGGTAAAGCTCCGGCGCGATCCGCAGGAAAAGCTCCATATCGAGCGTGTTGTGGTGCGTCACGAAAGGCCGCGCCGTGGCACCGCCCGGAATCGGGTGCATCATCGGCGTTTCGACTTCGAGATAGCCACGCTCGTCGAAGAACACCCGCATCTCCCGAACCAAGGCCGAACGCAGTCGGAACACCCGGCGCGAGTCCTCATTCATGATGAGGTCGATGTGGCGGTTGCGGTGGCGGAGTTCGGTGTCGGCAAGGCCGTGATACTTCTCCGGCAGCGGGTGGAGCGCCTTTGCCAGCAACCGAATCTCCCGCGCATGGACCGTAAGTTCGCCACGCCCCGTCTTCATCATGGTGCCGGCGATGCCGACAACATCGCCGATGTCCCAAAGCTCGCGGAAGTCCTCATAGGCGGCCTCGCCCACGTCATCGCGCCGCACATAGCACTGGATGCGGCCGCTCACGTCCTCGATGGTGAGGAAACTGGCCTTCCCCATCACGCGTCGCAGCATGATTCGGCCAGCCACGGCGGTATCGTCGCCCGACTCTTCGAGCTCTTCCTTGCTTCGTTCGCCGTGGGCGTCGATCAGTTCCCGGGCGAGATGCTCCCGCCGCCAATCGTTGGGATACGCCTGCCCCTGCCCCCGCAAGCGCTCTAGCTTTTCCCGCCGAGCAGCAACAATGCCGGTCTCGCCACCTTGCCGCGCGTCCTCGCTCACAGCCCGGCCTTGAGGCTTGCTTCCATGAATTCGGTGAGGTCGCCGTCGAGCACCTTGCCGGGGTCGCTGCGTTCAATGCCAGTGCGAAGGTCTTTCACCCGGGATTGATCAAGGACGTAGGAGCGGATCTGGCTGCCCCAGCCGATGTCGGACTTGGCGTCCTCAACAGCCTGTTGCTCCGCTCGCCGCTTCTGCAGTTCGAGCTCATGCAGCTTGGCGCGCAACTGCTTGAATGCGCGGTCTTTGTTCTGGTGCTGCGAGCGTTCGCTCTGGCACTGCACAACGACGTTGGTGGGCAGGTGGGTCAGGCGAACTGCGGAGTCTGTGCGGTTGACGTGCTGGCCTCCGGCGCCGCTCGCGCGGTAGGTGTCGACGCGAACCTCGGAGGGGTCGATCTCGATCTCAATGTCGTCATCGATTTCCGCCGACACGAACACAGAAGCAAAGGAAGTATGGCGGCGATTGCCGGCGTCGAACGGCGACTTGCGCACAAGCCGATGCACGCCGGTTTCCGTTCTGAGCCAGCCATAGGCATTGTCACCAGAGAACTGCACGGACGCGCTCTTGATGCCGGCGACTTCGCCTTCGGACACCTCGATCACATCGGCACCAAACCCTTGCTGCTCGCCCCAGCGCAGATACATCCTGAGCAGCATCTCCGCCCAATCCTGCGCCTCCGTCCCGCCAGCGCCAGCCTGAACATCAAGATAGGCACCAGCCTCGTCAAGCTCGCCATCGAACATGCGCCGCCAGTCAAGGCGCGTCAGATGCGCCTCCACCTCGGCAAGATCGGCGCCGATCAGATCAAGCGTATCGCCGTCACTCTCCCCCGCCGCAAGCTCGGCAAGCTCCGCGAGATCGTCAAGCTGCCCCTGCACATTGCCGAGACCGCTTACCACCTCTTCCAAGGCAGCCCGTTCCTTCCCAAGCGCACTGGCCCGCTTCGGGTCGTTCCAAACGTCGGCCTGCGACAACTCCCGCTCGACTTCCTCAAGCCGCCGCTCGCGCTCGGGAAAGTCAAAGATACCCCCGTAGCGCTTCCGCCCGCTGCCCAAGCACCTTCAATGTCTCGCGTATCGAAGTAACCTCAGCCATGACAACCCAAGCGCCACCAAAACGAAGCGCGCCACTCTATCACGCCATCCCAGGGAGGCGTGCCGCGAGCCGCGCTTTACGCCGACGTTGGCCGGACGACGAACAGAAGATCGCCGGCGTTGACTTGCTGGCCGCTTGCGACGTTGATTCGCGTGACCTCGAACGAGGTTTCAGGATCGTAAAGTGGTTCGCTGTCCGGGACGTTGAAGTCGGCGAGGCGAAGCGGCGTGAAGATCTTGAACGCTTCCAGTTGGCACAAGGTTTGCGTTGCCGGGACGGCTTCACCGACGCGCACATAGGCTGGCTCTGCCGGGGACGGATTGAGATAGAAGATGCCTGTGGAAGGTGCCAGCACGCGCAGTTCCGTGCTGCCTTCGATTTCCACCGCCTCGCGGCCGATGGCCTGCCCGGCGTCTCCCGCCGCCACGGCGATCTCGTCGATCAGTGCGTCCGCGTCGATGCGTTGGAAGAAAGCTGGCAGGAAGCCGGTGTCGTAGTCGCCGCCGAGGAAAACCTCGTCGCGCAGCACGCGCACGAGCAAGGCGATGTTGGTGGAGATGCCGGTGATCTGCACCTTGGCCAGCCAGTCGGCCAGCCGCGCTGCGGTGGTGGCACGGTCGGGGCCGTGGCAGATGATCTGCGCCACCATGCTGTCGTAGTAGGGCGAGACGAACTTGCCTTCGGCGGCAATCGAGATCACGTCGATGTCGTCAGCCTGGGGCCATTCGCATGTGACGATCTGGCCCGGGCTCGGCTGGAAGGTAAGTTCTCCGCTCGCGCCTCGAACGATGCGCTCGGCGTTGATCCGCGCCTCGATGGCATAGCCATCGTCACCCATCGCAAGGTCCGCAATGCTCTCGCCGGCTGCGATGCGAAGTTGCTCGCCAACGATGTCGACGCCGGATACCCGCTCCGTCACCGGGTGCTCCACCTGCAGGCGCGTGTTCATCTCCATGAAGTACGCGGCACCGCCGTCGAGGTCGTGGATGAACTCCACGGTGCCGGCGCCGACGTAGTCCACCTCGTCCGCAAGCGCTGCGCTGTGGCGCATGACTTCCGCCGCCAGCCTCGAAGGCAGCGAGGTGGAGCCCGACTCCTCGATTACCTTCTGCCGATCCCGCTGCACGCTGCAGTCGCGCAGCCCAAGCACGCGGGTATTGCCCTCGGCGTCGCGCAGAAGCTGCACCTCGATGTGGCGCAGGCGCGTGATGTAGCGTTCGAGATAGACGTCGCCGTTGCCAAACGCAGCCCTCGCCTCCACCGACACCCGGTGAAAGAGCTCGTGGAAGCGGTCGGCAGATTCGACCACTTGAATGCCCTTGCCACCGCCGCCGTGAACTGCCTTCACGAGCACGGGATAGCCAATGGATGCGGCGTTGGCGGCAGCGCGGTCGGGATCGGTGACGATGCCGTGGCTGCCTGGCACTACTGGTACGCCGAGCCGCATGGCGGCGGCGATGGCGTTCGACTTGTTGCCCATCGTGTTCATGCTGGTGACGGGCGGACCGACGAAGTTGATGGCGCGGGAGCGCACAAGCTCCGCGAACTGGCTGCTTTCCGACAGGAAGCCGATGCCGGGATGCAGCGAGTCCACCTTCTGCTGCTCCGCCACCTCGATCACCGACAACGCATTGAGGTAGCTCTCGTCCGGCGTGTTGCCGCCGATGCACACGACGGTGTCGTTCTCGCCGAGCATGTCCACGGGAACCGAGTCCATGTCGGGATCGGACTGCACCAGCACAACGCCGATGCCCTTGCGCTGCGCCACCCGCACTAGCTTCACGGCGGTGCATCCGCGGGCATGAATGAGCATCCGTCGCACCGGGCGCAGCAAGTCTCCCTCGGGCACCGCCGCGCGCAGTGGCGGCGCCGCCGGCCGCTCCTGCTCGAGAACGCCGGCCATGACGCGGTTCACCACATCCACCACAGATTCCTCGGGCACCGGGATGTCCGGGTCGATGCGCCGCAACTCGTCGTCGAGGTCCGTATGGAAGGGATGCTTCACGAGCCCCTGCATGGCGCCGGGCTCGGCGGCAAGATAGTTGGCGAGGTGCGCCTGGGCCGGCAGGTAGCTCGTCACCACGATCTGCCCCGCGAACGGCATGCTGGCACCGGACAGATAGTAGGTCTGCACCAGCGGGTGGGTGACAAAGCTCGCCTGCGCGCCGCCGGTGCAGTCGCCGTAGCCGAAGACGATGGCCGGCAGGTCGAAGTCGCGCACGAAGCGCGTCAAGCGGTCGTTGATGGCGGCCATGGAGAAAAGCGCTCCGGCACCCTCCTTGGTCTGCATCCCGCCAGAGGAAATGAAGCAGATCAACGGTAGCTGCTGTTCTGCGCAGTGCACCAGGAGCTTGCAGAATTTCTCGGCGCTCGCCATGTCGAACGAACCGGCCTGAAAGCCGACGTTCGAGATCACGACGCCGCACGGCAGCCCGTCAGCACCGTTCTTGAACGTACCGATGCCGGTCACGACGCCGCACGGCGGCTGGCCGGCGTTCAAGGCGGCTTCGATGGAGGAACGGAAACCCGGGAATTCGCATGGGTCCGAACTCAGCAGATCGCCGTTGAGTTCGCGGAAGTCGTCGAAGAACTCCCGGGCAAAGCGCTCGTGGCCGGTGTCCCGTCGTCGCTTGTAGGTGGTGAGGACGTTCTGGATCAAGAGGTCCCGGTAGGCGTGGCTTAGCCGGTTCCAGAAATCCTTGCGCCGGCCGATGCTGCGCGGCGAGATGCGTCCTTCGTAGCGCCGCCCCTCGAGCCGCGCCCTCAGGTACGACCCGAGCAGCCGCTCAAAGAGGAACGTGACGACAACGAAAAGCGCGTCGGAGACATGCGGGAAGGCGGTCTGCTTCCATTCCTCCACGGCGCGGAAAAAGGCGCTCGCGCGCGGCTGCGCACTGACCCGCGAATACCAGTCGAACAGACGTTGGCGCATCTCGTCGACGCCGGCTCCGACCGTGGCAACCGCTTGGTCCCGCACGGCAACTTCCAGCGCCGCATCGATCAGCTTCTGCACCGACTCGCGCGACAGCGAATGGGTCGTTCCCGCCTCGCGGGCGATGGAGTCGAGGTTGGCGAGGATAGCGTCGTAAACCCGGTCGAACAGAAGCAGGTTTTCGCATTCGCGGGCGAAGTCGTCGCGCAGTTCCTCGTCAAGCAGGACATCGAGCACCGACACGTCCGCCACATTCGCATCCGGCGTATCGATTGCTGGCAGGCGCGCACCGTCGCGAGGCCGCACGAGACCCGTGAAATGATTGTCGAGGAGCAGTCGATTGATGACCACCGGCGACCCGCCGCCGTTCGCCGCGCGCGCCAGATGCGGCGGCAGGGCAGCCTCGTTCACGAATCCGGTGAGCGGACCCTCGGTCACGGCCAGATTCAGCGCGGACGAGAGCTGCTCGCGCAGCACCGCGTCGGGAATGCCGCCCAAGTCCCCAGTGACGAGCTGCATGGCTTCGTGGGAGAAGCGCTCGTGCAGGGCCGGACCGAGTGCGGCGTCGGCGCGAATGGCGGCCACCAGGCGGCGCGGCGCGGGAATGTCGGCGGCGGTGAACAGGTGCGCGGCATCCTCGTGGTTGGCGATGAACCCGCCAAGGGATGCAAAGTTGCCGGCAGAGTCCACCTTCCAACGGTTGTACAGATACATGCCGGCGTTGGCGATGAGGCCCACCCGCGCGTCCTGGAAGTTCTTGCGCGGCTCGCCGAGCAGCAGGCGTCGAATGCGACCTCGTTCGTCGTGAATCGCCGCTTTCTTCTCGACATAGTTGCGCCAGGGCTTGGCCAGCGCATCGTCGTAGATGACCTTGTCTGGGTCCTGCAGCCAAGACAGGAACGTCTCGCGCCGCTCGCGGGCGGCGCGGCGGGCAAGCTCGCCCGCCGGCAACTCGTGCTCGGCGAGGCGGCCATAGGCGTCAACGGTGGTGGAGCGGATGCGCCGCCGTACCCGCAGATAGCGCAGGTAACGATAGGCAACGCCAAAGACGTTGACGTACTCCGTCGGATTGCGGGTGAGCGTGAGCGCGGCGCTCGCTTGGGTCGCCTGCAGCCTGGGCGACGGATTCAGATAGCGCTCAAGGCTTCTCGCGTAGTGGTCGATGATGTAGGGATTGTCAGCGACGAAGCGCCGCGTGCTCTCCTCCACATGCCGGATGCCGGAGACGATGGCATGGCGCAGGTTCGCCACATCCTCGCCGGGCGCATAGTCGATGATGGCGTCGATGTTGCCCTGCCGCTTCAGTTCGAACGGCGACAGGCCCACTTCCTTGGCGCACTGCTGCCATGACAGGTTGAGTCGCCGGGCTATGCTGGCGAGGCTGCGGGGTTGAATCGTGCTGAAGACGCCATCGCGCACCGACAGGATCATGTTGCTCGCGGCGAGCGGGATGGCGCCCCCGGAATAGCCAAGGCCAAAGACGATGCCGAGGTTGGGCACGTCCGTGTTCGACATCTCGGCGATCAGGAGCGAAATGCTGTGCGCCTGATTGCCCCGGTTCGCGTCCGCATCTGCGGCGGCACCCGGAGTGTCCATCAAGCTGACGATGGGGATGGAGCGGTTGGAATACTCCTCGATCTTGCGCGCCGCCAAGAGGTGATGCTCCGGCATCCACTCGCCGCTGCGCACGCCACGATCCTGGGCGATGAAGCCGACGGGTCGCACCTCATCGCCAAAGTCCATGTTGACGATGGCGGCATAGAAAGCCGCTTCGCTGGTTTCGGAGACCACCTCCCCAAGCTCGGCAATGGCGCTTGGCGCCGGCGTGCGCTTGGGGTCCTCGGCGGCGCTGACGACTGCCTCGATGTACGAGTCGATGTCGACGTTGTCGAGGTAGTCGTTGCGACGCGCGACATCGGCATCCGAGAGAATCCCGCGCAGGGGCGGATCGAGGTCGCGCTCCTCCTCTGGGAACAGGGAGGAGTCCTGCGCCAGGTTCTCGGCAATCAGGAACAGGCGATCGCCAGGGGCAAACCGGCTTGCCATCAGGCTTTCAACGGAAAGAGGGCCATCGAACAGGTCACCGAACGCTTCCGAGGCGGGTACAATCGCCGCACTTTATGGAAGGCTGGTGCATTCCGCAAATTGCATCCGCCTTGCTTTTTCAGCAAAAAACCCCATCGCTTCGGGACTCGCACCACCATCGCCACCTCACTCGCCATCGCCCTGCTCACGGTCTCCGACACCCGCACCGCCGTGGACGATCGTTCCGGCGATTTGCTCGCGGAACGAGCCCTCGCCGCCGGCCATCGCTTGGCGGCACGCGACATCGTGCGCGACGACGTGTACGCCATCCGCGCCGTCGTTAGCGCTTGGATTGCGGACGCGGACATCGACGCCGTCATCAGCACCGGCGGCACCGGCTTCACCGGTCGCGACAGCACGCCGGAGGCGCTCACGCCGCTCTTCGACAAGCACATCGAGGGCTTCGGCGAGCTGTTCCGGCAAGTGTCTTTCGAGGAAATCGGCAGTTCCACCATTCAGTCACGCGCGGTGGGTGGCCTCGCCAACGCGACGCTCGTGTTCGCGCTGCCGGGTTCCACCAATGCCTGCGCCACGGGCTGGGACCGCATCCTCGTGAACCAACTCGACGACGAGTTCCGGCCCTGCAACTTCGCAGAACTCCTGCCCCGCTTTCGCGAGGGGGAACCTTAACCAAACCAACCCTGGCAACCATCGGAGCGACTCCCCCATGACCCAATCCGCCTTCGTCCTCGGCGCCAAGCGCACCCCCATTGGCAGCTTTCTCGGTGCCCTTTCGGACCGCACGGCGCCAGAGCTCGGGGCACATGCCATTCGCGCTGCCCTGGAGGATGCCGGGCTCGGCGGCGAGGACATCGACGAAGTGCTCATGGGCTGCGTCCTCAGTGCCGGCGTGAAACAGGCGCCAGCGAGGCAAGCCATGCGCGGCGCCGGTGTCCCCGACGCCGTCGGCGCCACCACCATCAACAAGGTGTGCGGGTCCGGCATGAAGGCAGCCATGCTCGCGAGCGACCTCATCCGTGCCGGCAGTGCCGACTGCGTGGTGGCTGGCGGCATGGAGAGCATGACCAACGCGCCCTACCTCATGGAAAAGGCGCGCAGCGGCGCCCGCATGGGCCACGTCGAAATGAAGGACGCCATGTTCCTTGACGGCCTCGAAGACGCGGAAACGGGTGGCTCCATGGGCAGCTTCGCCCAAGACACCGCAGACAGCCGCCAACTCACCCGCGAGGCAATGGATGAGTTCGCGATTCAATCCGTCGTCAAGGCCCGCCGCGCCATGGATGAGGGCACGTTGGCGCGGGAGATCAGCCCCTTGGGCGATGTCATCGAGGATGAGCAGCCGCGCCGTTCCAAGATCGACCGCATCCCGTCCCTGCGACCGGCATTCAAGCGCGACGGCACCATCACCGCGGCCAACGCAAGCTCCATCTCCGACGGCGCCTCGGCGCTTGTGATCGGCAGCGAAGATGCCTGCGGCTCGGCGGCGGGTGATCCGCTTGCTCGCATCGTCGGCCACGCCACCCATTCCATCCACCCTTCCGAGTTCACCGTGGCCCCGGCCGGCGCCATCGCCAAGCTGCTCGATGACGTGGGTTGGCGGCACGAGGATGTGGACGTCTTCGAGATCAACGAGGCGTTTGCCTGCGTGCCGATGATGGCCATCGACGAGCTTGGGCTAGGTGCGGAACGGGTGAACCTCTACGGCGGAGCCTGCGCGCAAGGCCATCCCATCGGCTCCACAGGCTCCCGCCTCATCGTCACGCTCGCACACGCTTTGGCCGCCACCGGTGGCAAGCGTGGCGTCGCCTCGCTCTGCATTGGCGGCGGCGAAGCCACGGCCGTCGCCCTCGAGCGCGTCTGATAGCCTCGCTCGCCTGCAACCAACGGAACCGAACGAGGACGACGAGCCGTGGCGCGATTGCCGGTCATCATTGGGTTTGGAGGAGTGAATCCCGCCGGCCGGATTTCCTCCCACCACGCCTATCGCCGCACCGTCATCGACGCGATCGACAAGGAGGCGGCCGACGACACCTATGCGAGCCTCGCCGCGCTGATGAACTTGGACGCCGACAGCGCCAATCCGGCTGTGCGCACCCGCATCAAGGATCACACGCTGATTCGCCGCGTCGAGTGCTTCGACCCGAGTGACATCCCATGGCAGCGACGTGCACGTCTTCAGCCAGCTGACGGCAATGCGTTGGCCTTCACCGTTCCGGCCAGAGACATGCCCGAACGCATCCCCGACACCTGGCACGTCAGTCAACGCGACGACGGTGCCTTCGAGGTCACAGCTCCGCAAGCGGATGTGCTGGTCCCGGACCGACGCGACTCCCGGGTCACATCCGCTGGCGAGGCGCCCACCGGCTTCGATCCGGGCAGCCTCTATCAGTCACGCAGCCACCCACGCGGTCTCCAACTTGCCATCTACGGCGCATCGGATGCGGTTAGCTCCGTTGGCATCCCTTGGCAGGAACTCAAGCGCCGTGTGCGTCCAGACCAGTTCTCGGCGTATGCCGGCAGCGCCATGGGGCAACTCGACGACCAAAGCACGCGCGGCATGATGCAAGCACCCATGATGGGCCGTCGCCCCAACTCCAAGCAGGCGGCGCTGGGCCTCGTCGAAATGCCGGCCGACTTCGTCAACGCCTACGTCATTGGCAGCGTCGGCGCCACAGGCGGCATGATCGGTGCCTGCGCCACCTTCCTCTACAACCTCCGCAGCGCCGTCGACGACATCAAGAGCGGTCGCTGCCGCGTCGCCTTGGCGGGGAGTGCCGAGGCTCCCATCGTTCCCGAACTCATGGAGGCGTTTCGCACCATGGGAGCGCTGGCGGAGGATGAAGCCCTCATGGCCATCGACGGCACCGATCAGGTGGACAACCGTCGCGCCTGCCGACCGTTCGCCGAAAACTGTGGCTTTACGATGGCGGAGGCGTCGGTTTACGTCGTGTTGGTCGATGACGAACTGGCACTGGAGCTTGGCGCCGACATCCACGGCGCCGTGCCGGACGTCTTTGTCAATGCGGACGGCTTCAAGAAATCGATCCCCGGACCCGGCGTCGGCAACTACATCACTGTGGGCAAGGCGCTGGCGACGGCGCGGGCGATCCTCGGCGAGGAGGCAGTGCGGCAACGCTCCTACATCCACGCGCACGGCACGGGGACGCCGCAGAATCGGGTGACCGAGTCGCACATCCTGAACGAAATGGCCAAGGCGTTCGGCATCGTGCGCTGGGACGTCGCTGCCATCAAGGCATATCTCGGCCACACCCTCGCGCCTGCTTCCGGCGACCAGGTGGCCGCTGCCCTGGGGGCATGGCAATACGGCTGGATTCCAGGCATCGCCACCATCGAGGGTCCCGCGGACGATGTGCATCACAGCAACCTGCGCATCGGCCCGGAGCACATCGAGATCGACCCGAAGGCGATGGATGTGGCGCTGGTCAATTCCAAGGGCTTCGGTGGCAACAACGCGACGGGCGTCGTCCTCTCGCCCCACGTCACCCAAGCCATGCTCGCCAAACGCCACGGAGCGAACGCCATGCAGCGCCACGCTCGCCGCAACGAGGGCGTTCACGCGGCAGCCCTCGACTACGACGCCGCCGCTACCCGCGGCGAGGCCAAGCCCATTTACCACTTCGGCGAGGACGTGCTCCAAGGCGAAGACATCGGCATCGACGGCCAGAGCCTCAGCATCCCGGGCTACGGCACGCCCGTGTCGCTCGACGCCGACAACCCCTTTCGCGACATGACGTAACGCACCAGCTACGGGCAGGGCCCATCTCAGTTGACGGTGGAGCGACCGCCTCGCGATTGTCGTGCCCGTTCCCGCAGCCGCTTGGCGATTTCCTCGCTCGGAGCGTATTGCACGGCGCGTTCGAGTTCCTCGGTGACCATCTCGGGTGCGCCGAGCGCCATCCAAAGGTCCGCACGCTCGACGTAGATGCCGTACATCTCGGGCACGATCAGCAGTTGGTAGTCGGACAACATAAGGGCTCGTGCCGGATCGCCACCGCGCTGCACCAGCATCCGGGCATTGTTGAGCATGCGCAAGGTGACCTCGCGCGGCGACGCCTGGGCAAACGCCCCAGCCTCGCCAACGCGGTTCGCGCGCAACCAAGCGGTGCACTCCTCTCGCGAAGTGACCCGCAAACCGAACGGATCCACCAAGGCGCCGCCAATGGTCACGAGGAAGTGGCGCGGAAAGTTGACGCCCACCGCGTCGAGCCCCAGCAGGCGCGCTACGCCCATCGCCACCACCCCCATCGACACCGGAATGCCCTGACGGCTTTTCAGCACATGCGGCAGGATGCTGTTCTCCAGTTCGTAGTAGCGCTCGCGGGCACCGGTGAACCCCTGGCTCGCCATTTCCGCAACGACATGCATCGCACCCGGCTCGCCCCTCTCCCCTGCCGAGGCAGCGATGCGCTCGATCTCGCCCCGAGCCCAATCCACATCGGCGTCGCCGGATTCAAGGATGCGCGCAACGATCAGTGCACCTTCCACCGGATCGTCGTTGCGTTCGAGAAAGCCGAGCAGGGTGCCCTTGAGGGGCAAGTCCGTGAGCGCGCCGTCGTCGCTCACTGCGCCACCGCCGCGTGTTCCCGCGCTGCCGCAAAGCGAATCTCCGGCCAGCGCTCTTCGGTGAGGCTGAGGTTTGTGCGGCTCGACGCGAGGTAGGCGAGATGCCCGCCGCCGTCGATGGCGAGGCGGCCAAGATTGCGGCTCTTGAACTCATCGAGCCGACGCGGATCGTCGCACTGCACCCAGCGCGCCGTGAAAATGTCCCCCGGCGCGAACACGCAGTCGGCGCGGTATTCCGCATCCAGCCGATGTGCCACCACATCGAACTGCAACGCGCCGATGGCACCGATGACGATGTCGTTGCGCGCCAAGGGAAAGAAGACCTGTGTCGCGCCCTCCTCCGAAAGCTGCCGCACGCCCTTCTCGAGCTGCTTCGCTTTGAGCGGATCCCGCGCCCGCACCACCTGAAACAGCTCCGGGGCGAAGTTTGGAACGCCCTCGAAGCGCAGTTCCTCGCCTTCGGTGAAGGTGTCGCCAATGCTGATGGCACCGTGGTTGTAGAGCCCAATGATGTCTCCGGCCCAGGCCTCCTCCGCCTGCACTCGATCGCGAGCCAGGAAGGTGACCGCATTGCCCACCTTCATGTCGCGCCCCATCCGAACGTGGCGCAGGCGCATGCCCGGTCGATAGCCGCCGGAACACACCCGCAGGAAGGCGATGCGGTCCCGATGCTTCGGATCCATGTTCGCCTGAATCTTGAACACGAAGCCGGAAAACTTGGCCTCCTGTGGCTCAACGCTCCGTGACGATCCGCCGTTGACGCTGGCCATGCGCGAACCCGGTGCCGGCGCGTACTCCGAGAAGCAGTCAAGGAAGTGCTCGACGCCAAAGTTGCCGAGGGCCGTGCCGAAGAACACCGGCGTGCGCCGCCCGGCTAGGAACGCCTCCTCGTCGAAGGCATGGCTTGCTCCGCGCACCAACTCGACCTCTTCCGCGAAGCCCTCGTGCTCGTCGCCAAGCCAGGCGCGCGCCTGGCGGCTGTCGAGCCCTTCGATGGCGCGCCACTCGCGGCGTTTGTCGCCGTGCCCGGACTCATAGCAGACGATGCAATCGCTCGCCAGCAGATACACGCCCCGGAAGGAACTGCCCGCTCCGATGGGCCACGACATGGGCGCACATTCAATGGCGAGTACATCCTCGATCTCGTCGATCAGCTCCACCGGGTCGCGGATTTCCCGATCCAGCTTGTTGATAAACGTGAACACCGGCGTGTCCCGCATCCGGCAGATCTCGAGTAGCCGAATGGTGCGCGGCTCCACGCCCTTGGAGCCGTCGATGACCATGAGCGCGGAGTCCACCGCCGTGAGGGTGCGATAGGTGTCCTCGGAGAAATCCTCGTGTCCCGGCGTGTCGAGGAGGTTCACGACGTGCGAGCCATAGTCGAACTGCATCACCGACGTGGTGACCGAGATGCCCCGCTCCTGCTCCATCTTCATCCAGTCTGAAGCGGCGTGGCGGTTCGACTTGCGCGCCTTGATGGTGCCCGCCATCACGATGGCGTTGCCAAGCAACAACAGCTTCTCCGTCACCGTCGTCTTGCCGGCATCGGGATGCGAGATGATCGCGAAGGTGCGGCGGCGGTCGGTTTCCACGCGAAGGACGGTCTATTTCGGATCGGTGGCGGCGAATTATAGCGACGGCGATTTCGCCTCCGCGATCAGCCGCCACAAGGCTTGCTTCGCCTCAGGCGATTCATCGCCGGGGTTCACATAAACGCCGCGTTCGATGGCTCGTGTCGGGAGTTCCTCCTCGCCGAGACCCCACGTGGCGGCAGCCTTGCTGCCAGACACCACACGGCGCATGCCTTCGCCTTCCATCTGATGGCCGGCAAAGGCGGCGAAGGCGCGTTCCGGTTGGCTGCTTGCGGCGACTCCGGGCTGCGGCCAGTCGAAGCGCAACGATTGCACCTTCGCGCCACGAAAGCCATTCATGGCGCGCATCACATCGAGCAGGAACCGTCGGCGGGGCCAAGCGTCCTCGGCGATGGCCGCAAACACATCGCCAAGTCGCAGACAGTGGATGGTGAAAGCCAGGGCGGCCGGCACCGAAGTGGAATCGCCAAGCGCTGGCGACCCCTCGTAATCCTGCAAGCGTCGTGCTGGCGCAGGCTGGGACTGCCCTGGAGCCGGGGCAGGATGGCCGGTCGCGGCAGGCACACGTCGCGGCGCCCCGGCAGCCGCCTCCGCTAGCTCGCCAGCCGGCTCCTCTCCCTTCGGTTCAGACCGACGCACCCAGACATCGACGCCAAGGCGCCGGAACCAAGCATGTTTCGCACTGCCCTGCGCCATCGCCGAGCCAGTGTATCAATCGCAAGTCGCTTCGTTCGCCCGCCCGTGGGCACCGTGATAGGGTGCGTGCCCCATCCAAGGGTGCGCCCGACATGCAATACAACACCGACGACGTTCGCATCACCGGCATGGAGGAGGTGCGGGCACCCGATGAAGTGATCGAGGAATTGCCGATCACGCCGAACGCATCGGCGATGGTGTTCAACAGCCGCCGCGAGGCGAGCGACATCATCAACGGGCGGGACGACCGCGTGCTTGCCATCGTCGGCCCCTGCTCCATCCACGATCCTGAAGCGGCGCGCGAATACGCCGGCAAGCTCGCCGAACTCGCGAAGGGGTTGCACGAGCACCTCTGCATCGTCATGCGGGTTTACTTCGAGAAACCGCGCACCACGGTCGGCTGGAAGGGCCTCATCAACGATCCGGGCCTCGACAATTCGTTCGACATCAACACAGGCCTCAAGGCTGCCCGGTCGCTCCTGCTCGACATCGCCGGCTTCGGCATCGGCGCCGGCACGGAGTACCTGGACCCCATCACGCCGCAGTACATCGCCGACCTTGTCTGCTGGGGTGCCATAGGTGCCCGCACCACCGAGAGCCAGGTACACCGCCAGCTCGCCTCCGGGCTTTCCTGCCCCATCGGCTTCAAGAACACCACCAACGGCGACATCCAAGTGGCGGCCGATGCAGTCAAGTCTGCCCGCCACCCGCACATCTTCCTCTCGGTGACCAAGACCGGCCACTCGGCCATCTTCTCCACTGCCGGCAACCCGGATTGCCACATCATCCTGCGCGGCGGCGGCGGCAAGACCAACTTCGACAATCCCTCGGTGCACTACGCCAGCCGGATCCTCAGCGAAGGGGGCTTGGGCGAGAGCATGATGATCGATGCCAGCCACGCCAACAGCAACAAGGACCACCGCCGCCAAGTGGATGTGCTCGCCGAACTCTCACGCCAACTCGCCGGCGGCGAACCCCACATCATGGGCGTGATGGTCGAAAGCAATCTGGTGGAGGGCAATCAGAAGCTCGGCGGCAAGCTGACCTACGGCCAGAGCGTGACGGACGCCTGCATCGGCTGGGACGACACCGTGCGCAGCCTCGAAGGGTTGGCCGAAGCGGTCGAAGCCAGACGCCAAGCCGCCTAGGCGGCCGACCTCCTCGCCAGCGCCGCAAGCAGCAAGTACCGAAGGACCGTGGAACCGATGGCCTACATCGCGCTGCGCGCGGCACGTCGCGCCGGCCGCATCATCCTGCCGGCCATGGATCGGGTGGACACGCTCACGATCGAGCACAAAGGCAAGAACGACCTCGTCACCGAGATTGACCGGCAAGCCGAAGACGCCATCGTCGAGACCATCCTCGCGGCCTATCCCGGCCACGCCATCGTCGGCGAGGAACGAGGCACCCGAGCGGCCGCCGGCGACAGCGAGGACGCTCGCTACACATGGATCATCGATCCGCTCGACGGCACCACCAATTTCCTCTACGGCATCCCGCACTTCTGCACCTCCATCGCCGTCAAGCGCGACGGAACGCTGATGCACGGCGTGGTGGTGGATCATGTCCACAACGAGGAGTTCACCGCCTCCCGAGGCGACGGCGCGCGCCTGAACGGTCGCCGCCTTCTGCGCGTGTCCAGCCACAGGCAGCTCGACGAGGCAGTGATCGGCACCGGACTCGTGTCGGAACGAGCACCCGACCGCATCACAGCCTACGGCCACATGACGGGCGCCCTGAACCGGGAATGCCGCACACTGCGCCGTCAGGGTGCCGCAGCCTTGGACCTTGCCTGGGTTGCCGCCGGACGCCTCGACGGCTATTTCGAGTTTGGCCTCAAGACCTGGGACATGGCCGCCGCCGCGGTCATCGTTCGTGAGGCCGGCGGCTTCGTCAGCGACACCGACGGCGGCGACCGGTTTCTCGAAACCGGCAACGTCGTCGCCGCCAACCCGCGCCTTATTCGACATCTGCTGCGATCGATCCGCAATGGCACCGAGGCAGCACTCGCGCGATAGGACGGCTTGGGCCGGGGCAAGAAACGGTGTCCGAAGGCAACGGTTCTTGTGGCACTGGCGGGCCCGGCAGTTCGCTACGCGAACTGCTGGCCTGCTAGCGTAAACTCGCGAGCGATGCCAATTTGGCCGGAGTGTGCCCTGGCTATGATCCGAGCAACAACACATGGCCGGCACCGGGTGCTTGCCGCGCTGGCGATGGCATGGACCATCGCCCTGCCCTCCAACGCAGATATTGCCGAGGAGTTGGCGGCACCCAGCCGCAGCGAAGAGGACCGAGCCCGCGACGCGGGGCGCAGGCCCGCCGAAGTGATCGCCTTCCTCGGCATCGAACCGGGCATGACCGTGATGGACCTGGTGGCCTCCGGCGGCTGGTACACGGAGGTGCTGTCTATCGCCGTGGGTGACGGCGGCACCGTCTATGCCCAAAACCCGCCGATGATGCTGGCCTTCCGCGACGGCTACTACGACAAGGCGATCACCGCCCGCCTAGCCGGCGATCGACTGCCCAATGTGGTGCGCCTGGACCGTGATCTCGCCGATACCGGCCTCCCGCCAGGCTCGCTCGATGCCGCCATCACCGCCCTCAACTTCCATGATGTCCACAACGGGATGGGGGAACAGGCAGCCACGGCATTTCTCGTGGCCGTCAAAGCGCTCTTGAAGCCGGGTGGCGTGCTGGGGCTCATCGACCACTACGGCGAATCCGGCAACGACAACAACGCCCTGCATCGGCTCGACGTCGCCACCGCGCTACCGCTCATGGAGGGCGCCGGATTCGAGGTGGTGCCGTCGGACATCCTGCGAAATCCAAGCGACGATTACACCAAGATGGTGTTCGACGAGGCGGTGCGGGGCAAGACCGATCGCTTGCTGCTGCGCCTGACGAAGCCATTGGAAGAGGCCACCACCGATGATTGATCTGTACACCTGGGCCACGCCCAACGGACGCAAGGTGTCCATCGCCCTCGAAGAAATGGGGCTCGACTACCGCGTGCATCCAGTGAACATCGGCAAGGACGAGCAGTTCGCCCCAGACTTCCTCAAGATCAGCCCCAACAACAAGATTCCCGCCATCGTCGACCACGAAACCGGGCGCGCCATGATGGAGTCCGGCGCAATCCTGCTCTATCTCGCCGATCGCACGGGGAGCTTTCTGGGGCCAGACCGTTGGGCAACGCTCGAATGGCTGATGCTGCAGATGGGAGGCGTCGGCCCATGCTGGGCCAGGCGCACCATTTCCTGCGCTTCAACCCAGGCAAGGCGCCCTATGCAGAAGCCCGCTACGGCGCGGAGGCGGCGCGGCTATACGGCGTGCTCGACAAGCGCCTCAAAGACCGGGAATGGCTGGCCGACGAGTACTCCATCGCCGATATAGCCACTTGGCCGTGGATATCCCGCTACCAATGGCAGGGCATCGACTGGAGCGACTTCCCCAACCTCAAGCGTTGGTATCTCACGATCGCCGCGCGAGATGCGGTACAACGAGGCTACGACGTACCGGCCCTCGGACAACCCATCCCGCTTCCCTAACAGCCCTGTCGGAATTTCCCGTGCAGCGGCGAGGTGCGAGGGCTGCTAGCCGTAGCTGCGAGCTAACGCGTGCAGGCCGCGCTAACAGCCTGTCGGACTTGTGACGGCGGCTTTCGGAGGGAGGCATTCTGCCTTCCCTGGCGCCGATAGGCGCTTCCTCATTGCAGGTCGCGGTCTGCGCGCCAGAGAGCGCGTAGGGAAGGCAGGATGCCTTCCCTCCAAAGGCCTTCGTGGCGCGCCAGCGCCCCTGAAGGGCGCGTCGGCAGTTCGCTAGCGCGAACTGCTGGCCTTCGTGCTCGCGTTCGCCCGCAACTTCGGCTAGCGGCCTTTGTCGCGCCCCTTTGCCGTGGTGGAAGGCCCGAATCAGTCGCTGGCTGCCACCGCCTTGATCACCACCTTCGCTTTGCGCTCGCCGGGGTCTCGGCTCGCCGGCGAGCCGTCGAACGGGTGTGGGGTTCGGGGGACGAACCACGGGCGCCAGTGCGTTATCGGGATGGTCTTGGTGTCGATGGGCACCGCCTTCCCGTCGGCATTCACCTGGGTCGGCGTGGAGTAGCTCCGCTCAATGTCGTTGGCGGCCCATTGCTCGAAACTCGATTGCAGTCGGGAGTCGGCTAACACCGAAGCCGATGCCAAGAGCGCCACCGTCGCTGCCACCAGGGCGGTGCACCGAACACGCATGTGATCTCGAATCCACATTGCCTGCCTCCTTGCGAACCCGATCCGCTGTCGACAAGCCCAACCTATGCCTCGGTTCGCGTCCCGGCAACAACCACGTTAGAACGATTGGCACTTAAACCGGATGCGCTTATGGCGTTTGCGCCTAACCAAATCCGTCCGCAAATGCTCCGCCTCCGCCGCCTCGCGGTCACCCCTTCGCCGCCACCGCCTCCAGCCGTGCCTTGTGCTTCGGTCCGTCGAACAGGAGGAGCACGGCGGCAGACGCAGCGAGCAAAACCGCCATCGCCAGGAACTCCAAGCTGTAGCCCATGTGGGCGGCCACCAGCGCGAACAGCGCCGACCCGATGGTGCGGCTGAGGTTCGCAAGCGACATGTAGATAGCGAACTGCGTGGCAGCAACCTTGGTCCAGCACAAGGTCATGAAAAGCGCAATGACCGCCACGAACACCACCTGGCCGAGAATCTTGGCGACCAGGCCCAAGGCGATGAGGAAGGCGTGGCTTTCCCACAGCGGCGCAAGCAGCGCGAACGCCGCATGCGCTATGGCAGCCAGAACCAATGCCCCCATGAGATAGCGCCGCGCCCCGCGCCGGTCGATGAACGGTCCCACCGCCACGCCCACGACCGCCGCGGTCAACCCCGCCACGGCATCAAAGGCAGCGTAGGACTCGGCGGTGAACCCCAGTTCCTGCACCGCGATCACCGGAAACACCACCATCGCAATGCCGTCGCGCACGCGAGCCAGGAACTCCACCAACACCAGAAGCAGGCTCATCGGCAAGAACAGTACCCGCAGCAGGTCGCGCAATATCTCGCGGAACCGCACGCTCTGCATGCGCTCGACAAGCGCTGGACGGCCCTCGCTCCAGGGCATGAGCTTCTCGCCGGCACGTTCCCGCACGACGGACACCAAGGCAAAGATCGCCCCTACGGTGAACCCGCACGCGACCGCCGCCCCGCCGACCTCGAACCGCACCAACAGGAAACCGCAAACCGCCTGGAATGCGGCCGCGCCCAGTGTCTGCCCGAACGCCATGAAGGCATTGGCTCGGCCGCGTTCGTCCTCGGGCAGGATGTCGATGGCCATGCCGTCCACGGCGACGTCCTGGATTGCGGCGAACGAGTTGACGAGGAAGCCGAATGCCATCAAGGCGACCATCTCGTGCGCCGCCGGTGCTGTCGCCGCCAACGCCACGAAGGCAACGACGAGACCTGCCTGCGCAGCGAGCGCCCACGGCCGTCGGAATCCCATCGCCGGCGCGGTGAAGCGATCCATGAACGGGCCCGCCAGCAGCTTGAACGCCCACGGCAGCGCCACCACGGTGACGTACCAGGCAATGTCCGCCTCGGCGACACCCTGCTGCGACAGCCAGGGCACGATCGCCCCGATGAGGCCAATGGGGACGCCTTGCGCGAAGTAAAACGCCGTGAAGGAACTGAGCCGCAGCCAGCGCTGCTCGGCGAGAACCAATGTCATGTCTGCGCCCAGGCAGTAGGTGGCACGCATTCGACAACGGGCGAGGGGGCGAAGGCAACCGGAACTCCATCAGCGCGAATGCCTTGGCCTGCGGGTAGGCCCGCCAAGTACCTTGTGCAGCGGCCCGCAGAAGGGGCGAGGCAGGATCGAAGGTTCGCCAACTTGTCAATTGCCGCCACTGCCGGCCATCGCGTACGCTACGGTCAAGACTTGCCGAAGGACGGCGAGCGACGCCGTGGAACGCAAGGATTCCCGCTGGTCCCTTGCCGCAGATGCAGACATCTTGCGCGAGGAAGACGCTCGCGCCACGGTGCGCGTGGATGGCAAGCACATCGCGCTCTTCGCAACGCCAGACGGCATCCGGGCCTGCAACAACCGCTGCCCCCACGAGGGCTACCCGCTATCGGAAGGCACGCTCGATCGCGATTGCTGGCTCACCTGCCACTGGCACAACTGGAAGTTCAACCTGAAGGACGGCGCCAACCTCTACGGGGGCGACCGCCTGCGCGTGTACCCGGTAGAGGTGCGCGACGGCAAGATCTGGGTGGACACCGCCGACGAGCCCTCGGAAGACAAGCGCATCCGCATCCGCCGCGACCTGCACGCGGCAATGGAGGACAACGACTACTTCCGCATCGCGCGCGAGCTCGGACGTCTCGCCGCCATCGACGGCGATGCGGCACTCGCTGTGGCGGACGCCATCGAGTGGTCCGCCGAGCGCTTCGAGTTCGGCTGGACGCACGCGTACGCCGGAGCCGCCGATTGGCTGGCACTGCACGACGAGCGCCAAGGCCAAGACGCCAAGCTAACCTGCATTCTGGAGGCGGTCGGCCACATCGCTGACGACGCCCTGCGGCAGCCGCGCTATCCGTTCGACGCCGGCAGCGAACCCTATGACGAAGATGCCTTCGTCGCCGCTGTAGAAGACGAAGACGTTGTCCGGGCAAGCCGCATCGCCCGCGGCGGCTTGAAAGCGGGCGGGTTCGATGCGCTCGACGGGGGCTTGGTGCGGGCGGCGCTGTCCCACTACAGCGGCTTCGGCCACTCGCTGATCTACGTGGACAAGGCAAGGTCGCTCTGCCGCCGGCTCGGCGACGGGGCGAGCAAAGGCGTTGTGCTTGCGCTCGTGCGCGCGCTCAGCTACGCGCGTCGCGAGGACCAGATTCCCGAGTTCTCGAACTACGCCACGGCGCTTGCCGCCTGGCCCTCGACCAGCAATGCGGGGGCCGCCGATCCGACGCCGCGCGACTTCCGCCGCACGGGGATCGAATCCGCCCTGCAACGGACGCTGGGCTTCTCCGGTGCCGATCCCACACGGCTGCACAACGCGCTCCTCGGCGCCAGCGCGTGGAACATGCTGGCTTTCGACCTAGAGCGGGCGACGCAAACAAGCGGCCCCATATCGGGTAACGTGAACTGGCTCGACTTCACCCACGCGCTCACCTTCGGCGCCGCGGTGCGGGCATCCTGCGAGCGGCACCCGACCCAATGGCCGCAGGGCCTGCTGCAGATGGCCTGCTTCGTGGGCCGCAACCGGGCGTTCACCGTCGCCGAGCCCGACCTCGATCAATGGTACGTCGCGGATATCGACGCCTACATGGATTCCGCCGTGGAGCGGCTGTTCGACCACGGCGACCCAGAGTTCATCATCTCGGTTCACCTCCTGAAGACGACGCTCGCTGTGCGGGAGCAGCTCGTCCGGGGCCTGCCCGAGGAAGTGGCCGCGCTGTGCGTCGCTGCCCTCCGCCGTTTCCTCGAGACCCCGCTCAAGCGCAAGCACCTGCGCCGCACCGTCAGTCAGGCACTCTCGTTCGTCGCCAGGGAGGACGGCCCGGTGACGGTGTGATGGCGCAACGAGCAGAGTCGAGCACCCCCTACCACGACTTCCCTAAAGAGAAGGCACAATGCGCGCCGTGCCAAGGCGTGAGCTCCTAGTTTGACCACTGCTCGAAGATGCGACGTCGCCGTCATAGGTGCCGGCGCAGCCGGTCTTGTGACGGCGCACGAGTTGCTGCGCAAAGGTCACACCGTCAAGGTGTTCGAGCAGTCGAACCGCGTCGGCGGACTGTGGAACTACGAGGAAGCCGTTGAGTCGGACCCGCTTGGCCAGCGCCCGGAGCGCCGCATCCACGGGTCGCTTTATGCCTCCCTCACCACCAACCTGCCGCGGGACCTGATGGCCTTCGACGGCTACACCTTCGACAGCGCCGGCGGCGGTGACGACGATTGGCCACGCTATCCGGGGCACGCCCAGGTGGCGGAGTACCTCCAGCGCTTCAGCGACGACAGCGACATAACCCGCCGCATTCGCTTTGAGCACGAGGTGGCCTGCATGACGCCTGCCGGGCGGGGCTGGCGGGTCTTCGGCGAGCCGTTCGATGCGGTGGCCGTGTGCAACGGACATTTTTCCGAACCGATCGTGCCAGCACTGCCGGGGCTCGAGCATTTCCAAGGCGCGGCCCTGCACAGCCACAACTATCGCAGACCCGAACCTTTCGTCGGCAAACGCGTGGTGGTGCTGGGCTCGTCGGTGTCCGGCGCTGACCTCGCGCGGGAACTGGTAAACGTCGCGACCGTACATTTCTCGGGGCGCGCGTTCGCCGAAACCGTCCAGAGCAGAGACGGCATCGTCCGCTGTCCGTCGATAGCCAGCCTCGACGGCGCCGACGCGGTGCTTGTGGACGGCGAGCGAATCCGTGAGGTGGACGCCATCGTCTTCTGCACCGGATACCACTACCGCCTGCCGTTCCTTCCTCCGCTCGTAGGCGGTCGCGTCCGCAACAACCGGGTGCGCAACGTCTATCGGCAACTGCTCGACATCGACCGATCCAACCTAGCTTTCGTTGGCCTTGGCTTTCGCATCGTCCCGTTCCCCTTCTTTCAGCGCCAGGCACGTTGGTTCGCTCGCCTGCTTGCCGGCGCATTCGAGCTGCCGCCCCGTGCCGATCGTCGAGGGTCGCTGGCACGGGAACTCAGGCGCAACCGCAGCGCCGGCATCGCAGAGCGGCACTTCCATCGTCTCGAAAGCACCCAGATCCAGTACTTGAACAAACTCGCCGCACAGTGCGGCGACGAGCCGGTCCCAGCCTGGTTCGGTGAACTCTGGCGCGAGCACCGCGCCAACACGCTGGCGCGTCCCGGCGACTACCACAACATGCCCCTCAAGGCGCACGGCCCCACTGTGGTGCCAGCAACCCCTTGCCGCTCCCCCCACAAAGCGACAGACTTCCTTGCCTAACCGAGATTGCCGCTGTACGCAAAGCAACAGTCGACGCGCCCGACAAGGCGCGCACACGTGAAGGAGAAGCCCGTGCCGGACCTTGAAGCCACGCTGTACGAAGTTCGTGATGGCGCCGCTTGGATCACGCTGAATCGACCGCAGAATCGCAATGCGCTGTCTGCCGTTCTCGTGGCCGAGCTCTACGACAACCTGCTTGCCGCCAATGCCGACGAAAAGGTGCGCTCCATCGTCATCACGGGCACCGACCCCGCCTTCTGCGCCGGTGCCGACCTCAAGAGCCCACCAGGCGCAAGCATCGAGGGGCGCAGCTCCGTGCCCTATCCGCAGGTTCTCACCACCATCATGGAAAGCCCCAAGCCGGTGATCGCAGCAGTGAACGGCGCGGCCTTTGCCGGTGGGTTGGGCCTCGTTGGCGCCTCCGACATCGTCATCGCCGCCGAGGAGGTGCAGTTCAGCTTCAGCGAGGTTCGCATTGGCGTGATTCCGGCCGTGATCTCCGTCGTGTGCCTGCCCAAGCTCGGCCGCCACCACGGCATGCGGCTGTTCGTCACCGGCGCCCGCTTCACCGGCGCAGAAGCGGTGGAAATGGGCTTCGCACACCGCGCCGTGCCGAGGCAGGAACTCGAAGCCGCCGTAGGCGAAGAGATCGACATGATCAACCGCGGCGGCCCAATTGCGGTGGTGGAATGCAAGAAGCTCGTGCGACGCGTGCCGGAGCTTTCCATCGAGGAGGGCTTCCGCGAGACCGCCGAGTGGAGCGGGCGCATGTTCCGCAGCGACGAAGGTGCCGAGGGCATGGCCGCCTTCCGCGAAAAGCGCGACGCCGCCTGGATCAGCAAGTGACCCGCATTCGCTTCATCGAGCATGACGGCACGGAGCACGAGGTTGAGGCCCAAAACGGCCGCTCCCTCATGCTTGCCGCCGTCGACAACCTCGTTCCCGGCATTGACGCGGATTGCGGCGGCGAGTGCGCGTGCGCCACGTGTCACGTGATGCTGACCGTTGACGCCTACGCGGCGCTCGGGCCGCCCGGAGAGACGGAGGAACAGATGCTCGACCTAAATCCGGAGCGTTCGCCCACCTCCCGCCTCTCCTGCCAGATTCCTGTCACGGATGAGCTTGATGGCTTGACTGTGCAGCTGCCGGAGTTCCAGTTCTGACAGCCTCGGACTTCGCCCGCCAACGTGGCAAAGTCCGACGCTGACAGCCGCAACCGGGCGTACAATCCTCGGCATGGAAATCGAACCGCTTACCCCGGTCATCGGGGCAGAAATCCACGGTGTGGAGCTTGCGGCCCTGGACGACGACCGCTTTGCGGATGTCGAAGCCGCCTTGCTCGCGCATCAAGTGCTGTTCTTCCGCGATCAGGCAATGGAGCTCGACCAGCACAAAGCGCTGGGGTTGCGCTTCGGGCCGCTGCACATTCACCCGAGTGCACCGCCGGGTGCGCCCGGCTATCCCGAAGTGCTGAAGGTTCACGCCGACGCCAACACCAAGCGCACCGCCGGCGACAAGTGGCACTCAGACGTGAGCTGCGACGCCGAGCCGCCGATGCTGTCGATCCTGCGCCTGCACACGCTGCCCGAGAGCGGTGGCGGCGATACCTTGTTTTCCAGCATGTACGCGGCCTACGACGCGCTTTCTCCAGCCATGCAGGAGTATCTCCGGGGCCTACGCGCCGAGCACGACGGCGGACCGAACTATCGCGACCGAAACCGTCGCATAGGATATGACGACAGCGAACGCGAGTATCCCCGCGCGGAACATCCGGTGATCCGCACCCACCCCCGCACCGGACGCAAGGCACTGTTCGTCAACTCGGTGTTCACCACCCGGCTGTGCGACGTGCCGCAGGACGAGGGCGATGCCGTGCTGGCGTTCCTCTACGCGCACGTCGCCAAGCCGCAGTTCCAATGCCGTTTCCGCTGGCAGCCGGGGTCCGTCGCCATGTGGGACAACCGCTGCGTTCAGCACCACGCCATGTGGGACTACTATCCCGAGGTGCGCTCCGGCTACCGCGTTACGGTCGCCGGCGACCGACCGATTTAATGGACACCAACCAATGATGATCGTCGAACAGATTTGGACCCGGAACGCCTACCGGAACTTCAACTACTTGATCGCCTGCTCCGAAACAGGGGCGGCCCTTGCCATCGACCCTCTCGATCACGAGCGCTGCCTCGCCACTGCCAACGATCGGGGCTGGCGCATCACTCAAGTGCTCAACACCCATGAGCACGGCGACCACACCGGCGGCAACGGCCCGGTAATCGAGGCAACCGGGGCGAGTCTCTTGGCGCACGAAAACGCCGGCGCTCGCATCGACGGTATGGACGTGGGACTCTCGGCCGGCGATGTGGTGAAAGTGGGCTCGTCGGTGGAGCTTGTGGCGCTCGACACCCCAGGCCACACCATGAGCCACGTCTGCCTGCTCTCCCGCACCGAAACGCCAGCGCTCTTCTGCGGCGACACCCTGTTCAACGCCGGCGCCGGCAACTGCCACGGCGGCGGCCATCCGGAGGAGCTCTACCAAACCTTCGTGGCGCAACTCGACGCGCTCGGCGACGACACCCGCATCTATCCGGGCCACGATTACATCACCAACAACCTCGCCTTCACGCTGGACCGCGAACCTGACAACCAAGCCGCCGCCGACCTGCTCGCTGAGCTCGAGGACAGCCACGACCCAGACAACGCAATGGTCACCACCATCGCCCAGGAGCGCAGCATCAACACCTTCTTCCGTCTGCGCAGCCCCTCGGTGATCGCCAGACTCCGCGACAGCTTCCCCGACCTGCCGCCGGACCCATCGCCCAAGGACGTGTTCCTGCGCCTGCGCGAACTGCGCAACTCCTGGTAGGCGAGCCCGACCGCCACAAGCGACGAAGCCCGGCAGCCTCCTCGGCAGCCTGTTAAGCTACGCAATTCTCCAACGCGGGATCGGCTCCGGGAGGGTGCCATGTCGAGCCTGAACACGAACCGTCGCGACTTCCTTCGCATAGGTGCCGCCGCCACAGCGTTGCCTTTCGCAGCCAAGGGCCATGCCACCGAGCGTCAGTCTTCAGCCGAGGTGAAGCGCTACGTCACCCTGGGGCGCACGGGGCTTGAGATCTCCGACATCTCCTTCGGCGCCTCGACGCTGCGACTCGGGCAGGACCACCTGGTGCACCACGCCCTGGACCGGGGCATCAACTACTTCGACACCGCAGAGGGTTACGCCCGCACCGAGTCCGAGCAGGTGCTCGGCAAGGTGCTGAAGGACATGCGCGATCAAGTCATCATCACCTCGAAGGCGGTGACCGAACCCGATTCGAGCCGCGAATCCCTCATGGGTCGCCTCGACGAGTCCCTCAAGCGGCTGCAGACGGACTACGTGGACATCTTCATGAACCACGCGGTCAACGACGTGGCCGTGCTCAGCAATCCCGAATGGCATGCCTTCATCGACAAGGCCAAGGAGCAGGGAAAGATTCGCTTCGCCGGCATGTCCGGCCACGCCGGCTACCTGCTCGACTGCCTCGACTATGCCTTCGACCAGGACATGGCCGACGTGATCCTGGTCGCCCACACCTTCGGCGAAGACCCGAAGTTCTACGAAAACCTCACCCGCTGGGTGGACTGGGTGGCCAAACACCCCAAGCTGCCCGAACGGCTTGCCCGCGCCAAGGAGCTCGATGTCGGCGTCATCGCCATGAAGACGCTCATGGGCGCGCGCCTGAATGACATGCGCCCCTACGAGACCGGCGATGCCACTTTCGCCCAGGCAGCCTTCCGCTGGGTGCTCTCCAATCCCAACGTCGACGCCTTGATCGTGACGATGCGCGAAGAGGCAACGATCGATGAGTACCTAGGCGCTTCCGGTTACGAGCAACTCGCCGCCGGCGACATGGAGCTGCTCGAACGCTACGCCAAGCAGCACGGCGCCAGCTACTGCCGCTTCGCCTGCAACGATTGCTCTAGCGCCTGCCCCTACGGCGTTCCCATTCCGGACCTCATGCGCACGCGCATGTACGCCACCGACTACCGAGACGTGCCGTTCGCCCGCGAGGAATACGCCCTCCTGGAGACGAACGGCGAAGCATGCCTTTCGTGCAGCGGCGAGCCCTGCGCGAGCGCCTGCACGCACGGCCTTCCGCTGGCGGATCTCTGCGCGCCGACACACGAGATGCTGGCGTAGCACCCGCAGGCGGCCTTCGGACTTCCTGCATGCCCGGTCGGAGGGGAAGGCGTCATGCTTGCCCGGGGCCGACAGGCCCGTCTTCCACGATCCACCACGAGGTCGCAATCGTGCACGCCACCGGGTGGAGGGCGTCCCGCCCTCCATCGCGCCCGCAGGGGCGCGCATCTTTCGAGACGCACTCCGCCTGCGCGGCAACACAAACTCGTTGCTCGTCCGCTGGGTCTGTGCTGGCCTCTGCAAGAGGACGCGCCTTGCGGCGCGATGGGGGGCCGGACGCCCTCCCTCCAGAGAGATCGACGCTCGCGGAAGTGGAGGAGGTGACCCATGGACGTGGGCACCGGTAACACCCTTTACTACGAGTGCTTCTCCGGGATATCCGGCGACATGCACTTGGGGGCGCTGATCGATCTCGGCGTGCCCCTCGCGCATCTTCGCGCTGAACTCGACAAGCTGGAACTCCGAGGGGAATTCGAGCTCGTTGCCGAACCCGACACCAAGATGGGCATCACCGGCACCAAGGCAACGGTGCGACTGAAGCCAGACATCCCTCGCCCGCACCGCCACCTCTCCACCATTCGCGACATCATCGATCGCGCTTCCCTTTCCCCCACCGTCACGGACCGCGCCGTCGGCACTTTCACGGCACTGGCGGAAGCGGAGGCCGCCGTGCACGGCATCGGCATAGAAGAGGTGCATTTCCACGAAGTCGGCGCCACCGACGCCATCGTCGACATCGTCGGCAGCGCCATCGGCCTCGACTGGCTCGACGTCACACAAATCTGCGCGGCGCCGGTGGAACTCGGGAGCGGCATGGTGCGCTGCGCGCACGGCCTCATGCCGGTGCCGGCGCCCGCCACCGCTCGCCTCCTAACCGGCGTTCCCTGCACCTATGGCCGCGTGGACGGCGAGGCCACCACGCCCACCGGCGCCGCCATCCTCAAGCATTCGGTGACCAAATTCGCGCCGCCGAGTGGGTTTGTCCCCGAGCGTGTCGGCTACGGCTTGGGGCAGAAGGACTTCGCCGTGCCCAACGTGCTGCGCGCCACCCTCGGCACCTCGTCCACCGCCCTCGAACAGGAATCGAACATCCTCGTCGAATGCAACATCGACGACATGAGCGCGGAAGCCTTCGCACCGCTGGTGGACACGCTGTTCGCCGCCGGCGCGCGCGACGTGTACCTCACCCCCATCGTGATGAAGAAGTCGCGCCCCGGCACCAAGGTCTCAGTGCTCGTCGACGATGCTTGCCTCGACGCCGTGACCAGACGCATGTTTCGCGCCTCCACCACCATCGGCGTGCGCCAGCATCGCGTGGAGAAGCGCATGTTGCCGCGGCAGGAACGCCGCATTGCCACCTCGCTCGGCGAGGTGCGCGTCAAGGTCGCAACGCTCCCGGACGGCAGCAGCCGCTGGAAGTCCGAACACGACGACATCGCCGCGCTGGCGGCCAGCAGCGGCGAAGAGTATCTCTCCCTCAAGGCACGCATCGACCGCGAGATCGCCGAGGCGCTGGCGCGATGACCGACGTTGCCGACATCCTCGCCAGGGTCGCCGCCGGCGAAGTTTCCGCCGCCGACGCGGCGAGGCAGATCGATGCGGCCTATTTCGAGAACCTCGGCCACAGCACCATCGACCACGACCGCCTGCGTCGCACCGGCGCCGCCGAGGTGGTGTACGGCGAACACAAGACGCCCCAGCAGGTGGCCGCCGCCTTCGGCGCGGTGGTCGGACGCGGCCACAATGCCCTCGCGACCAGAGTCTCGGCCGAGGCCGCACACGCCGTGATGGCCGAATGGCCCAAGGCGACGCACCACCCCGATGCACGCCTGTTGACACTGAAACCACAGCAGCGCGAAACCGCCACCACATCCGTCGCCGTCGTCTCCGCCGGCACTTCGGATCGCCCCGTTGCCGAAGAAGCCGCTCTTACCGCCGAGTTCTACGACAACCCGGTGCTGCGCGTCAGCGACGTAGGCGTGGCCGGCGTGCATCGGCTGCTTGCGCGCGTGGAGGAAATCCGCCGCACCCGCGTCGTAATCGTCGTCGCCGGCATGGAAGGCGCGCTGCCGAGCGTGGTTGGGGGTCTGATCGACAAGCCCGTCATCGCGGTTCCCACCAGCGTCGGCTATGGCGCCGCGTTCGGCGGCCTCGCAGCTCTTCTCGGCATGCTCAACAGTTGCGCATCCGGCGTCTCGGTGGTGAACATCGACAACGGTTTCGGCGCCGGCTTCCTCGCCAGTATGATTAACCGGTTGTGAACGCGGAACTCAAAGCCAAGCACGAGCGCCTCAAGGCGGACATCCGCGCCTATGGCCGGGTGCTCGTGGCGTTCTCCGGCGGGGTGGATAGCTCGCTGGTCGCCTACGTCGCCGCCGAGACGCTGGGCGCGAACGCCCTAGCCGTCACTTCCGGGTCTCTGAGCCTCAAGCGCAGCGACCTTAAGCTCGCGACGGAACTGGCCGAACGTTGGGGCATGCAGCACCGAGTCATCGTCACCGACGAGTTGACCAAGGCGGACTATCGCGCCAATCCGGTCAACCGCTGCTTCCATTGCAAGACTTCGCTCTACGAATCCTTGGAGCGCATCGCCGCCGATGAAGGCTTCGATCACGTTCTGAACGGCACCAACACCGATGACTTGGGCGACCATCGCCCCGGCCTCATCGCCGCGAAGAACTACCAAGTGGTCTCCCCGCTGGTGGATGCCGGCTTCGCCAAGGCCGACATTCGAGCCCTGGCGACCCACCTTGGCCTCGAGAACGCCGACAAGCCCCAGGCCGCCTGCCTATCGAGCCGCTTCCCCTACGGCTCGCACATCACCGAGGAACGACTGGCGCAGGTGGAAGCCGCCGAAGACGCATTGGCGGAGCTTGGGTTCGTGCAATACCGCGTGCGCCACCACGAGGAAGTCGCCCGGGTCGAATTGCCGGTGGAGGACCTGCCACGCGCCATCGAACTGCACAGCGAGGTCGAAACCGCGATCAAGGCGGCAGGCTATCGCTACGTGGCACTGGACCTCGGCGGCTTCCGCTCCGGCTCCCTCAACGAGGGGCTTGCCAAGCGCGCCACCGCGAGGCTCATTGACGCCGTGCAGATCCACGATCCCGCCCAATGATCGAACGAATCGAGTTCGGTGGCACCGGCCACCTCAGCACGCGCACGATCTTCGGCGCTGCCGGTCTTGGCCGCATGAAGCAGGAACGCGCCGACCAAGTGCTCGACATCCTGCTCGAGTTCGGCGTCAACCACATCGACACCGCCGCCGGTTACGGCGACTCGGAACTTCGCATTGCGCCCTGGCTGCAGCGCCATCCCGCCACGTTCTTCCTCGCCACCAAGACCGGCGAGCGCACCTACGTCGGCGCCCGCGACAGCCTGGCGCGCTCGCTGGACCGGCTCGGTGTGGATCACGTGGACCTGATCCAACTGCACAACCTGGCCGAAACGCACGAGCAGGAAGTGGCGCTTGGTCCCGGCGGTGCCCTCGAAGCCCTGGTGGAGGCGCGCGATTCCGGCCTCACGCGCTTCATTGGGGTGACGGGGCACGGTACCTACATCGCGGCGCGCCATATCGAGAGCCTCGACGGATTCCCCTTCGACTCCGTGCTCTTGCCCTACAGCCACGCAATGGTGGCGCAGGAAGGCTATGCCGCCGATTTCGACGCGCTCTACGCCCTCTGCCGTGAGCGCGGCGTGGCGATCCAGACCATCAAGGGCATCGCGCACCGGCGCTGGGGCGAGGCCGACACCGAAGCGCGCCACTCCTGGTATCGCCCCATCCGCGACGAGGACGCGCTGCGCCACGCCGTGCAATTCGTGCTGGCGCGCGAGGGGCTGTTCCTGAACACATCTAGCGACGCCACGCTGTTGCGCCGCGTCCTCGAAATCGCCAGCGAAACCCTTGCGACCCCCACCAACGCTCAACTGGCCCAAGACGCCGAACGCCTAGGCATCGAACCGCTCTTCGTGCGCGACGTGTCGGATCGGATTTGAGCCCTCCACCGGAGGGCAGGGCAGCTCCACGCGCCCTGCCCCTCCCACGCGGCGTCGACGCGATGCTGCGCCCTAGCGGCCACGTCTTCCGCGGCTGGTACATCGCCATCGGCGCGGCCGGCATCCAGCTCTTGGCCGGAATGCTCTGGATGCACTCCTACGGTGCCTACACGGTGCTGCTGCAGGAAGAGTTCGGCTGGTCGAGCTTCATCGTCGGCCTCGCCTTCGCGCTGACGCGGGTCGAGAGCGGCATTCTCGGTCCCCTTCAAGGCTGGCTGGTGGATCGGTTCGGTCCGCGTCCGGTGCTGCGCGTCGGCACGCTCATTTTCGGCGGCGGCTTCATCCTGTTCGCCACCGTGGATTCGGTGATCACCTTCTTCATCACCTTTGCGCTGATCGCGGTCGGCTCCAGCTTGGGCGGCTTCGCAACCCTCATGGTCGCCATCGTCAACTGGTTCAACCGGCACCTAGCCAAGGCCGTTGCCGTCTCGCAGCTAGGGTTTGGCCTTGGAGGCCTATGCGTGCCGGTGGTGATCCTCATGCTCGAACTCTTCGGCTGGCGCGCCACCGCCGTGATCTCCGGCATCTTCGTCATGGCGGTGGGCCTGCCGCTAATCCAGATCGTCCACCACCGTCCCGCGGACATCGGCGAGGTCCCAGACGGCGGCGCCCCAATTCATGCCGACGGCAAGGCACCCCCGATGCGGGACGATTTCACAGCACGCCAAGCCATGCGCACCAGCTCGTTTTGGCTCATCTCCATCGCCCACGCGATGGCACTGCTCACGGTTTCAACCGTCATGGTGCATCTAGTGCCCCACCTAACGCGCGAACTGTCCTTCACGCTTACGGAGGCAGGGCTGGTGGTAGCGCTCATGACCGCCTGCCAAATGGGCGGCCAGTTGCTAGGCGGCTGGCTAGGCGACAACCTGCCCAAGCGCCTGGTCTGCGTCGGTTGCATGCTGGGTCACGCATCCGGCTTCTTCCTCTTGGCGTTCGCGACCAATGTCTGGATGGTGGTGGGCTTCGCCCTCCTCCACGGCACTGGTTGGGGCGCCCGCGGCCCCCTCATGGTCGCCCTCCGAGCCGACTATTTCGGCGCCGCCTCCTTCGGCACCATCATGGGCTTCTCCTCCCTCATCGCCATGCTCGGCATGGCCTTGGGCCCCACCATCGCCGGCGCCATGGCCGACATCCAGGGAAACTTCACCGGCGGCTTCGCCCTGTTGGCGGCAGGCTCCCTCATCGGTGCAGGTTGCTTCTTGGCGGCCAAACGCCCGGCTTTGCCGGCGACATGACACTCCGACACAGGTTGTTGGAGCCCTTTGCAGTGAGGGCACCTCGCTATGCCCCGCACCCCCCGGCGCGCAAGTGCGGCGTAGTCGCGGCAACCCGCTCTTGACATTCGAAACTCAAGCACTAGGCTGTCGCGCCTTTTGTCGGAATGTGCGATGGATCAAGACGCTGCAGAGGAGCATAGCGCGCTCGCGGATGATTACCGCAGGGAAATCGAAGCCGCATTAGAAAACGACACCCAACGAATTGGGGACGTTTGGAGAGCGAGCCGTAAGCATGGTCGCAAACCGGAGGACGTCCGTGTCGCTCTGCAATTGGCGACGGTCGGCGCGGTCCATATCAACCTGGTTCCATAGACACGCTATTGGAACGCAAAGTTCTTTCGCGGGCTCCAACGCTTGTCACGCAACGGGCGAGGATGTTGCGCAGCTTCGCAAAGCGCCACATGTTCAGTGACGAAACCAAAAATAAGCTCGATAGTCTCGCAGCCGAACATCAACGAATCGCCGATGACAAGGATGGGTTCCCTATTGAAACGATGCAATCGGGAAGGCAAGCATCGCAAAATGAGCGACCCGGAATCTACGTCTATTCACTGCCGCATTATTTGGAACATCCCGTCAAGAGTGCGAAGGACGACAACCAATCCAATGATCGGACTTTCCTCAAGGTAGGTATGTCGAACGTGGACGCGCAAGGTCGAATTAAGCAGCAAGAAACTACGGCACTCCCAGAACCCATCCAAATCCTGAGGCACTATACGTCCGTCAAGAAGGGCAAGTCCTTCAACTACCAAGACGTTGAAGCTAGGATGCATGCGCATCTCAATGCAGCTGACCACAATCAAAACCGGAACCGAGGAGCCGGCAAGGAGTGGTTCCTAACCCACCTTACCTTCATTGACTCAACGGCAAATCTCCTCGGGCTTGTGATCGAGTACGCAGACGATGCATATCCAACTGAGGTTGTGTTCGATCTAGGACAGAACTCAAGGGATGGCGGCGCCGCACAAGGCAGCAATGACTAGGACCAAAACCAGCAGCACGCACCCACTAAAGATTGACGCGCTCCCCTGCGGCTCCGGAACGATCGGTATGACTCTATGTCCCGGCAAGCAGGCCGACAGCCTGTTCGGCGGACGGTGGGAGCGCGACCTAGCGGCCGACATCGGCGTAGTTTTGGATTGGTGCGCCACGACCCTCGTGACGCTAATGGAAGCGCCCGAACTCGAACGGCTCGGCGTGAGCGAGATTGGCGACGTTGCCGAGGCAGCAGGACTCGATTGGCACCTCCTCCCGATAGTGGACGTCAACGTACCGAACGCGCGATTCGAACGCGAGTGGTCCTATTCAGGCCATGTGCTACGCGACAAGCTAGCTGCCGGCGAGCGGGTGGTTCTGCACTGCCGGGGTGGACTAGGAAGAACCGGCACCATCGCCGCTCGCCTTGCGGTGGAGTTCGGGGCAAGTCCGGCCGACGCACTGAAGTCGGTGCGTCGAGCGCGGAGCGGAACAGTCGAAACGTCTGCCCAAGAGGCGTACGTCCTCGAATGCACGGAGTATAAAGCCGATCGCGTATACGCCGACCGCGTGCTGGGCTGCCTTCTCGGCGGTGCCGTGGGAGACGCACTCGGCTATGCAGTCGAGTTCGATTCCTCCCTTGCCGCCATTCACGCGAAGTACGGCCCGCACGGCATCCGCGAACCGGTCTTGAACGCCACGGGAGAGTCGGTGGTCAGCGACGACACGCAGATGACGCTGTTCACCGCGGCCGGGCTAGTCGAATGCATCAAGGAAGGCCACATCGACCAAAGGGCGGCCCTTGCCGCAGTCCGGCGCGCTACGCTCGATTGGTACGCGTTGAAGACGGGCCGCACATCCTCGGACTTCAAGCCAGGGATGCTCACAAGCTACGCTGTCTTGGCCAAATGGCAGGCTCCGGGTGGTACGTGCACAAGCGCCTGCGACGCCGGCGCAACCGGCACGCCGGAACACCCCATCAACGATTCCAAAGGATGCGGTGGGGTGATGCGCGTCGCACCGGTCGGACTGCTACCGGAACTAACGTGCAACGAAGCGTTTGAACTCGCGGCGCGATGTGCGGCGCAAACGCACGGCCACCCGTCTGGCTACATTAGCGCAGGCCTTCTCGCGGCGATGGTCAATCGGATGGTTGACGGGCTGGACCTGAACGCAGCGATCAGCGAAGCTGCCGCTATCGCCAAAGACTGGCCGCACGCAGACGAGGTAGTTTCAGGTGTCGAGCAGGCAGAACGCCTCGTGACCAACCATGTCGGCGACCACCACGACGCCATCGTGCAACTAGGAGAAGGATGGGTCGGCGACGAGGCCCTAGCCATCGCCCTGTACTCGGCATCGGTCGGATCCGACTATCGTGAGGCCATACGGATCGCGAGCAACCACGGCGGCGACAGCGACTCCACTGCCTCCATCACGGGCCAAATCCTGGGTGCCAGAAACGGACTTGAGGGCATTCCCAATGCCTGGATCCGTCGTCTCGATGCACTCGATCCTCTGCTCGAAGTCGCGGACCGGTTGATTCAGCGCAGCTCGACCACGGGTGCCAGCTAGCGGCTGTCGCACTTGGCAGGCTGGTGTCTGGACGGTGTGACGACTCGATTGCGGGCAAGCGTCAATTAACACCAGCCACGGCAGGGCTGATGGATGCCCGCGCCTCCATCACCTTCTGGACGCCGCCGCGACCAGTGTCATGTTCCTGGGCGTCAGGGCTTGGCACCTGACGATCCGAGCCAGGAACAACCAACGGGGGCCTACCGGATCAAATGGTCCAAGAAGCTACGCGGCGAGAAAACGGCCACGGAGCCGTATCGCGGTTCACGGAAGTCCTGCCGATTGCCCGTCACAATCACCGCGCCCGCAGCGGTAGCTGTCTGCAGATAGACCTCGTCATCTGGGTCGCGCAGATCGAAGAGGACGTCCGCCGGTTCGACAACCACGGCCACGCTTTCGAGTTCCCCGATCAAGGCCGACAATCCCTCGCGATAGGCCGCATGGGGTGTGCGTTCAGCGACCGATTTGTACTCGCGGACAACTCCGTCTGACAGCACGACGCGATGATCACGCACCACACGGACTATGACTTCCCGACAAACACCCCCGGACCTTGCAGCCGATACCAAGACATTGCAGTCGATTACGACCCTCATGTACCCGTCGCACGTCGCTTTCTTCGGGCCTCGGCGACCGCTGCCACGCTCTCGGCGATAATCTCGTCCTCGGAGCGGCCTGCATCCTCCGGCGCGAGTTCAATGTCCGCAAGAATGGTGGCCACACGGTCCGCGACCTCGCCACGATCCAAAACCTCCTGTGGGCGCAGCAGAATGCCGCCCCCAAGCACGGACGCCTCCATCACGTCCCCTTCGCGCAGATCGAGCCCTTTGCGCAGCTTCGCGGGAATCGTGACTTGAAACTTCGGCTTTACGGTTACCAGCGCCATCGAGGAACACCTCAATCGGAAAGTTGGAAATTCCTATTGTACACCGTGCCGTCGTCAGTCTTTCTCAAAGGAAGAGGCGCCCCTACTACAAGCCACCCCCTTGGTGCATCAGCGCAAAGCGACGGACTCTTGTGACTTGGGAAATCGGTAGCGAAGCAGATGCTGGCCGCCATGCCGAGGCTCATCGAGTCATGTAGGCAAAGGCGTTGACGTTACCGGCGACAATAAGCACCACGCCTCGTCGAGTCGAAAGCGCGGCCCTAGTAGTGGCGTACGCGGTTCAGGAGGTGCTCGCTCGGGTGACCAGCCGCGGCGGCAGTCCAGCCGATCAGGTCTGGTCTCGGGCCAAAAAGGGCGAATACCTTGCCGTTCCTTGCGGGACCCGGCCTCAGCCCTCCCTCTGCTTGCCAGCCGCGGGCTGCCCCGGGATGCAATGCGGCTGAAGGTGCCGTGATCCCGACCTCGCCTCGGCTTCGGCAGCGGCTCGCCTCACGTTGGCACGCTGGCCAGGCAGTGGGTCCGCCCACAAGCGTTTGGTGTGGCAACTCCGGACGTGCATCCGGTTCGTCGCCGATCTCGACAGCCCAGAGATCGCGCCGAATGCCAAGGAGGTCCTCCCCGTCCACGATTTCCTCGTGCCGGAGAAACTCCGCCCACGCACCGTCCGGTGTGTCACAGAAGTAATGGGTCAGTTCGTCTTCCGTGTTCCAGCGCCCTGCCGACTGCGGCAGATTCTCACGCAGGAAGGCGAAGCGAGGATCCGCGTGACGGTAGGCGATCATGTTGCTGGCGATGATGCAAGGCTGGCCGCAAGCTCTCGCACCCGCTTTGGGCCGTCTTCGTCGGGCCACCAGTCCGTGCCGAGCAGCCCGGCTGGCGTGTTTCCGTCCAGCCGGGTCCGAGGGCGCTGGAACCACCTTCTCACGCCGATGTCGTTGTACGCACCGGCGAGGTCGCCCACGACCAGTGCCACGAAGTGGAGTCGAACGGCGATTGCATCAGGCGTAGGGCGCACCCCCGAGGCGTATCGCCGTGTGCTCGATGCGGATACTCCTACCAAGCCCGCCAATAGCTCAGGCCCTAGGACCTCCTGCAGCGCCGGCCATTCAGCCGCCGGTGCTGGGGATTGGTCGAGCGCGTCGTGGACGCCCTCCAACACCCCGCGAAGGTGCGCTGGATTGCTGGCCAACGGATGACGCAGGTCGGCCAGGAATCGCCGACAGATGCCCGCGCCTTCCAGCCCGACTCCCAGGCATCGGATGGCTGAGTCGTCAAGACAGGTGATTTTCCGTGGCAGCAAGCCCATCGCATCGGCACGGATCAAAGTGGCCACTGCGCGCGATGCAAGGCGAGGATCGTCGAACGGATGCTGAACGGACTGAATTTGGACATTTGCCATGGTCCAGATTGTATCCACGCGCTTGCGCAACGATCAAGCCGAAGACACGTCTACCGTTGGAGAGCATTTTGGGTATGCAGGCCAAACCAGTCGCCAGGGTGGGGGCGGGCTCAGCCAGATGGCGAGTCAGCGGCGTAGCGGCGGATTCTTGGGATGTCGGTGGCGAAGCGGATGCGGCGCAGGTTTACGCATACGGCGACGAAGGCAAGGCCGATGGCTAGGCCGATCCAGAAGCCATAGACGCCGATCTGGGGCAGCCCGAGCCAGCCGTAGCCGAAGGCCAGGCCAACCGGGAGGCCGACCACCCAATAGCCGGTCAGGGCCAGCCACATCGGTGCCTTGGTGTCCTTGTAGCCGCGCTGGACGCCGATGGCGGTGGCTTGGGTGTCGTCCACGAACTGGTAGGCGGCGACGAAGATGAGGAGGTTGGCAGCCACTTCGATCACTTCCGGCGAGTCGGTGTAGAGACCCACGAGCAGCGTGCGAACGGGGAAGATGGCGAGAGCCGCGAGCCCGGCATAGGCGAACGATGCGCGCACCGCGGTCTGTCCGACGATCCTGGCCTCGGCGAAGTTCTCGGCGCCCACGCAATGGCCGACGCGAATGCTGGCGGCCATGCCCAGACTCATCGGGATCATGAAGGCGAGACCGTTGATGTTGCCAGCGATCGAGTGCCCTGCCACCACGTTGGCACCGAACCCCGCCAGCAGCAGCGTGACCAGCGAGTAGACGCCGAATTCGAAGAAGACCGTCACGCCAATGGGGATGCCGATGCGCCCGAGCCGCGCGAAAGTGGCGAAGTCTGGTCGCCAGCCGCCCCGAAAGAGCTGCGCCGAGGCATAGAACCGTCGCGTCACTACCACGAGGATCAATGCGGCGTTCAGCCACATGGCGATGGCGGTGGCGACGCCGCAACCGACGCCGCCGAGTTCTGGCGCACCAAATGCACCGTAGATGAACGCATAGTTGAGGAGCGCATTGACGCCCAGCAGCAATCCAGCGATCACCATCGCCGGACGGGTGCGCCCCATGCCTTCGCAGATGCCCCGAAACACCACATAGACCGTCATCCCGGGGTAGCCCCAGCGCACCGCGTCGAGATAGCCAGAGGCCACCCGTACCATCTCCGGCGAGGCATTGACGAGGCCCAAGGCCAAGTGGGCGTACGACACCACGACGAACGACGCTACCGCAGCGATCAAGCCAAGCCACAGTCCCTGTCGGGCAATGTGGCCGATCTCGGCTTGCTTGCCGCCACCGAAGAGCTGCGCCGTGACCGGCGTGATGGCGCCCAGCACGCCGGTCAGCAGGATCATTACCGGGCCGACGACACTACCGGCCAGTGCGACGCCGGCAAGGTCCACGGCGGAGTAGCGCCCCGCCATCACCGTGTCCACCACATGCATCGCCATCATGAATAGCTGCGCCAGCACGATCGGCGCACCGAGCGAGGCCAGGCGTTTGAGTTCGGCGCGATGCGGCCCTATGGTCGCTACGCGCTCTGCAACAGTGGACAGCACGGGTTTCTTGACTGCTTGGGGGGATGGCGTTGCGGATTATCGGATGGAACGTGAACGGATTGCGCGCTTGCGTGAAGAAGGGATTCCTCGAGTTCCTCGAAGCGAGCGATGCCGACGTGCTGTGTCTGCAGGAAGTGCGTGCGTTACCCGAACAGCTCGAGCCGCACGTGCGCTCGCCTGAGGGCTGGCACGCGAGCTTCTCGGCAGCCGAGCGCAAGGGCTACAGCGGCGTTGCGGTTTTCTCAAAGGTGCCGCCGGACCGTGTGGAAACCGCCCTCGGCATCGACGAATACGACGTTGAGGGGCGGCTCTTGATCGCCCACTTCGGGCGCGTGGCCATCGCCTCGGTGTACTTCCCCAAGGGCAGCGGCACGGAACGGGACAATAGCCGCGTACCCTACAAGCTCGGCTTCTATGCCCGCGTGTTCGAGCGGATCGAGCGGCTTCGGCGACGGGGCCCCGTGTTCGTGCTCGGCGACTACAACACCGCCCACGAGGAGATCGACCTCGCCCGGCCGAAGACGAACAACAAGACCAGCGGCTTCCTGCCGGAAGAGCGGGCGGAACTCGACCGCTGGCTCGATGCCGGTTGGGTGGACACGTTCCGCAAGCGCCACCCCGGAGAGCCCGGGCATTACACCTGGTGGCGCCAATGGGGCGGTGCGCGGGAGAACAACGTGGGGTGGCGGATCGACTATGTGCTCGCCTCACCTTCCGCCAATCGGCTGGTGACGGATGCGTTTGTCTGGCCGGAGGTGACCGGTTCAGACCATTGCCCTGTCGGCGTTGATGTAGCGCGGGAGTTCTGACGCAGGCGTCGACGTCAGTTTCGCAATCCATTCCATGTAACGCGGCGGGCCGGCCAGCGAGGGGCTAGTGCGCCCTTGTGGGCGCGTCGTTAGTTCGCTATGCGAACTGCTGGCCTTCGTGCTCGCATTCGCTCGCAGCTACGGCCAGGAGCCGGCGCCGTTTTCTACGGCGCAGCCTGCTAGCGATCCAGAAACGACCTGAGCGCTGCGTTGAACTCGTCAGGCATCTCGAAGTACGTCGAGTGGCCGGCACCCTCGATGTGCGTCATCGGGGCGTCGATGTCCGCGGCGACGGATCGCAGCACGTCCGGCGGAAAGAGCGGGTCCAAGTCGCTCGAGAGCACGTGGAACGGTACGCCGGTGGCCTTCGCCTGCTCTGGCGAAACGTACACGGAGTCGTCGCGGATGTTGGGGCGAGCCTGGGTGTTGTAGGCCGAAATCTGTCGATAGAGCAAGGCGCCAACCGGATTGCGGGCACCGAACTCCTCGCTGTAGGCGCGGTTGACGAGGCCGCCGGCCGCGGCGAGCCGCTCGGCCATCTGCGCCATGTTCGCCACCGTCGTGTCGTTGCGAATGGCACCCGGCGTATTGGCAAGGAACACCGCCTCAACCCGGTCGCGTCGGTTGACCGCCGCCCGCACGCCGGTCCAGCCGCCCATCGACTGGCAGACGATCGTCGCGCGATCCATGCCCACCGCATCCATCACCGTCGCGAGATCATCCTCGAAATGCGCCGCGCTCTGCTGCTCGGCGGGGCAGATGGAGCGGGCGAAGCCGCGATGGTCGAACACGGCGATTCGGTGACTGTCCGCAAAGACCGGCACCTGCTGGAACCAACTCGTGGCGTTGCCGCCGGCGCCATGCGCGAAAACGAGGCACGGCGCTGCAGCCTCCTCCAGCCCGTGCGCCTCGTAGTAGATATCGATGCCGTCGCCGCTCTTCGCCCAAGGCATGTTCGCCCCTCCTCCGCTCCATCCCGCCAGCCGTACCCACACCGTTGTAATTCGAGCGTGGCCGTTGCAGCATAGCCGAAGCTCGTTCGGTCGCCCCCAAAGGACCTTTCCGCCGCTCGCTAGGAGACAAGCCCATGCCCCGCACCAACCGCCGTTCCTTTCTCGAAGTGCTCTCCATGGCAGCCATCGGTGGCGGCACGCTGCTCAAGACCGGCGATGTCCGCGCCGCCGTGCAGGACGCCCAAGAGGCCGGCGACGAACCCTGGCCGGCGATGACCTACCGCACGCTCGGTCGCACCGGCCACAACTCCAGCCGGCTCGTCTATGGCTGCGGCGCCGCCCTCTCCCGCCGCCCCAACGACAAGCTGCTCGAAACGGCGCTCGCGGCCGGCGTCAACACCTTCGACGTGGGCACCAGCCGCTACTACAACGATGCGGAACGGAACCTCGGGCCCTTCGCCAAGCGCCACCAAGGCGACATCTTTCTCATCTCCAAGAGCGGCGTGTACGTGGATGCGGGGCCGCACGACGAAGTGACCACGGCGCTCGCCAAGGAAGCGGCCAGCAACTGGAGCAAGCTGCTCGACGAGAGCTTGGGCCAGCTTGGTCTCGAACAGGTGGACGCCTACTACCAGATGGGCGCCAACAACCCCGGCTTCATTCGCGCGGAGGAGATGAAAGCCGCCTTCGACGCCGCCAAGGCCGCCGGCAAGGTGCGCTTCTTCGGGGTTTCCACCCACGAGAACGCGGACGCGGTGCTGCGGGCGATGATCGACACAGGCTGGTATGACCTCGCCATGATCGCCATCACCCCGGCCGGCTGGTACGACTGGAACAGCCGCGACATCCTGGCCGAGACGCCTTCGATGGTCGACCTGAAGCCGCTATTGGACCAGGCGCACGAGGCTGGCATTGGCCTCGTCGGCATGAAGGCGGGACGACTCTTGGCGGGACGCACGTTCCTCGGCAGCGCCGAGCCGCAAGCGTTCGACCAGCACTACGACGAGAAGCTGCTCAAGGCGAACCTGTCGCACTTCCAGCGCAGCTACGCCTACGTGCTCGAACACGGCATGGATGTGGTAAACGCGGACATCCAGAACTACGCGATCCTGCGGGAGAACTTCGTGGCGGCAGCGACTTCACACGACGTGGTGGGAGTCGCCTAGGGCCACCCGAACAAGGGCGACGCATGCGTCGCCCCTACGGCCCGAGTCCGATGAGGCGGCACGCGTTACTCGGCTAGCGAGCGGAGGCGACGACGCCTCCGTAGGGGCAACGCATGCGTTGCCCTTGTTCGGCAGCGAGGTCCATGCCGGCCTCCGGTAAGGCTTATCGCGCCATTGAGCACGCCTTTCACCCACAGGAAAGACGCCTTTCCGGAGGAGGGTAAGGCACCTGCTCTCTGTCAGCCATCACCCATCCACCACATGCACAACGATCCCGTCGAGCTCGGCCGTCAACCTCACCTGGCAAGTCAATCGACTCGCCGAACGCCTTTCCGGCACGAACTCCAAGATATCCGCCTCATCCCCCACCGGCGCCCCAAGCTCGGAAAACCAGGGCTCCGCCACCACCGCGTGACAGGTGGAGCAGGTGCAGCCGCCACCGCATTGGGCGGCTATGCCTGCCACACCGTTGTCCACCGCACAGTCCATGACGGAATGTCCGCACGGCGCTTGGTGGGTTTCCCGCGAACCGTCCGGCTGAACGAATACGACTTTCGGCAAGCAGGCCCTCCGGACGCGTGAAGGCGCAAAGAGTAGAGACGCGCCGCGCAAACCGATAGTATGCGCGGTTTCGTGACGGGAAAGGGGGGCTCTTGCGGGTCATCGGACTTACCGGCGGCATTGCTTCCGGCAAATCGACCGCGGCGCGCCACCTAGAAACGCGCGGTGCGCTGATGATCGATGCCGACAAGCTCGGCCACCGCGCCTACGAGCCGGACACGGATGCGTTTGCCAAGGTCGTGCAGGCATTTGGCGACGACATCGTCGGCGACGACGGCCAAATCAACCGTCGTGCCTTGGGCGGCAAGGTGTTCGGCAACCCGGATGAACTCGATCGCCTCACTGGCATCGTCTGGCCCGAGATTCGCAAGATGGCGCTGGCCGAGATCGACGCCGCCCGCGCGGAAGGCAAGGCCAAGGCAATCGTCCTCGAAGCTGCGGTGCTCCTCGAAGCCGGCTGGCAGGACATCGTTGATGAAGTGTGGGTCGTCTATGCGGAACGCGAACAGGCCATCGCCCGCGCCATGGCCCGCGACGGCTTGGACGAGGCGGCAGTTTCCGCCCGCATCGACGCGCAGATGACCAACGAGCAGCGCATCGAGCAAAGCGACGTCGCGTTCGAGAACGCCACCACCGCCGAGGCGCTATGCGAACGGCTAGACGAGCGGTGGGCGACTTTGACGTCCGAATCGGTGGGCGCAGCGTAGCGACGCCCGAGGCAACAAACCACAGAAGGCAAAACCGACGGTGATCCTCGACCTCCACACCCACTCCATCAAGTCCGACGACGGCCGCGCCAAGGTGCAGAACTACTGCCAGTGGATTCGCGCCAAGTCTGTTCCCATCGACGGCTTCGTGCTCACCGAGCACCGCCAGTTCGACTTCGAGTCCGACTACTCCGAACTCGCATCCAAGTTCGGCATCACCATCCTCAAGGGCGCGGAAGTGGAAACCGAGTACGGCCATGTACTGGTATTCGGTGTCAACGAAGGGCTTTACGACGAGTTCGACTTCACCACCATCGGTCTTTCCCTCGAAAACGTGATCGAGAAGTGCGAGAAACATGGCGCCTTGGCCGCCCCCTGCCATCCGGGCCGCCCCCGCGTCGGCATGGTGGCGCACCTCGAAGAGCACGGCATTCCGGACGGCGTGCGCATCGTTGAGACCATGAACGGCGGCAGTCGCGGCGACGAAGACGCGGTGGCGGCAAAGATGGCGGAAGACCTCGGCTACCTCGGCATCGGCGGCAGCGACTCGCACATCGTCAGTCACATCGGCCGCTGCGCCACGCGTTTCCCGGCCGTGCTCGCCACCGAGGGCGAGTTGGTGGAAGCGCTCAAGGCCGAGGAGTTCGAGGCGATTTCCAACAAGCAATGAATTGCGGTGTCCACGACATGCGCAACCAGAACACCCAACCAGCAAAGCGACCACGAAGGCAGAAGAGGCGATGGCAGAAGCAGAAAAGGTGGATGACGACATCCAGGACCTCAGGGACCGATTCCTGAACAGCGAGTTCGACGAGGTGACCTTCGAAATCGACGGCGAGCGGGTGGCGCAATACGCCCTCGCCTGCGGCGAAACCTCGCCCAAGTTCACCGATCCCGGCCACGACGACTTTCAGGCACCGCCGACGTTCGTCTCGACACTCGTCGGACGGCGCAACATGCCTTCCGACTTTCCGGATCTCGGCGGCATGGGCATGGACGCCGGCAAGGGGGTCGAGTGGAAAGCACCGGTGCGCGCCGGCGAGACCCTAACCGGCCGCAGCCACCTGCACGACATCTACACCAAGACCGGTCGCTCCGGGCGCATGGTGTTCCTCGTCACGCGAATGGAGCTCTTCGACTCAAGCGGCACCCACGTCGCCAACGCCGACACCCGCACCGTCATCCGGGAGAAGATTCGTGCCTGATACTGTTTCCAACATCGGCGAAGTGGAATTCGGCTCGGAACTGCCGAGCTTCGCCCCCGACACCAGCACCGACAACACCAAGCGCTTCGGCAAGTACGTCGGCTGGGACTCTCCCCGCTTCACCGACCACGAAGGCGCCCGCAAGGAAGGCCTTCCCGGCGCCATCGTCCCCGGGGTCCTGAGCCAGGGCTTCCTCGGCGCGATGATCCACCGCTGGGCTCCGGAGGCGGAGATCATCGCCATCGACACGGTGTTCCGCGCCCCGGTGCTGGCCGATACCCCCCACACCATTACCGGCACGGTAACCGACATCGACGAAGACGAGGGTACCGTCGAAATCGACATCACCATCACCAACGAAGCCGGCGAAAACCGGGTGTTTGGCACGGCGACCGCGAAACTACCAAAGTAAGTGCATCTACGGTCGACCGGCTGGCGGCTGTGCGGTTTCCGTCGGGCCACCCGCCATCGCGTTTCTGCAATCGTAGTGGCCCTGGTTTGTGGCCCGTCGTCTACAGCCACATGTTGGGGATTGGGAACCGATGAACGTTACGCGTTGTCTCTTCGACGTTCCGTTTAGCTGAGTGCACCGCCATCTCCGACCCAGGCTGGACGACGAGTCCGTCGAGATCAGGCAATAGCTTTGCAACCAGTGGTCAACGGAATGAAGCGGCACCGCCCCCGGCGGGTAGCAATCGCCCAGTCAGTGGGTGGCTGCGAGGCCGGTATCGCCCTGCGCCAGAGCGTGTCAGCATAGTCCACGGCATATGGGACGACTGCTCATGTGGCGTGCGGGAAACGCCCCGTCGTCTGCATCTAGGCGGCCAAGTTGCCTCTCATTGGCGATCTACACAGCGTCCTGATCAAAGTAGTCCTCGTCGATCCGCTTGATTTCGTGTCGGGATCGAACGCGTACGCCGACGTTGTGCAACACCATCAGACGCGCGAGTTCCTCTCCATCGATCAGCGCGATTCGCTTGGGACTGCGCTTCACGTACTTGCGTGCGGTCCCAGTGAAACCAGACGTCGTAACAAACACGCCCTTCGTCGTGCCAGCAGCATCGATTGCGCCCGCGAAGTTCCGTAGGGCATTTTCGCCCACTGTCGCACCGTCCGCATAACGCTTTGCCTGAACGTAAACCTCGTCGAGCCCTAGAGCATCTTCTCGGATCGTCCCGTCTATGCCGCCATCACCTGACCCACCCGTCACGCGCCCCATTACGGGGTCACCACCACCGTAGCCCATCCGTGTCATTAGGTCCACCACCACGGACTCAAGGAAGCCGGGCGGAGCCGCGCGCATGCGTTGAAGCACCTCGGCGCGTAGTTCAGCCTGCAACTCCTCAGCTGCACGCTCGAGTGCCTCCTCGGGCGTAACGACAACATCAACGGGGGGTGGCACATTGTCGCTTTGCGAAGATGTACCCCAACTCCGGGTCCATTCGATGTAGCTGGGATACTCACGAAGGCGGCTAATGTCGATGTTCTCAGGCTGCCCTAACAGCACCCCTGTTCCCGCGTCGGTGATTTGATACACGCCACGGCCGACGCGCCGGATGAGCCCGGCATGCATCGTGTGGGTCAGCGACCAAGCCACTCGATTCGCGAAAATGGCTTGACCACTGCTGAGCTTCTCTCGAAGCTCCTCCGCAGTCACCCCTTGAGACTCCGAAAGGCGGCTCCTCAGTTCCGAGACCGCGAGTTCGGCACCGTCAGCTAACGCCTCAAGCGTTGGCAGGAACAACGACTGGAAATCCGGAATTGGCAAACCCGCGGCCCTTCGGCACTACGACCGCCAGGACCATATGTGCTCGGCTAGCGCGGATCAAGCGAAATGTGCGCTTTTAGCTGCGTTCTACCAACACGCACAAGACGCAACGTTGTGGGCAGAGGCTTCCGCCTATGCGTTAGCAGACGCGCCGCTTAGCTTCCATTCCTTTGCCTGGAGCCAAGACTAGCGCATGTTCTAAACATCCGAATCGACATGCGCTCGCCTTCCTCCTCAGAACATCGGAAGTAGCTGACACGAGACGGAGCAAGCCCGTCCCCTACGACCCTCGCACCGGACATGCCTCGTCGGTCGCCGGCGGGGCCTCGCTCCGCTAGGTGGTAGTCCGGAGGCCGAGTGCCCATGGAACGACTCGGGCTCGGTCCTCGACCCGATGGCCGAAGGGATAGAGCCTTGGCTCGTCCGAGTGGGCACAACGCCAGCGCATATCCATCGCTCTGTTGCGGTCGCAGGAATGTAGCCGGCCGAAGCAGGTTAGACCCGTCCATGGCGCATCATCCCCGTTCTGCTAGTCGTGTGGCCACGGTTCCGAGATGTACTGGTACGTGTTGAACACGGCCTGCACGACGTGATTGTGCGCCTGTTTGTAGCGTTGCTTGCTGGTCGCGCTGGTGGCGTCCCAGACGGCAACATAGAAGGTGCATCGGCGATCCGCTCGAATCTCGCGGCCGTGCCCAGCGAGTCGCAGTGGAAGGAAGGCGCGGACGAACTCGCCGTCCGCCAAGGGTCGATCGAGGGCGTCACGATTGAAGGCCAGCTCGGCCTTTTGGTCACGGTACGCGCTCGTCGGCGCCACGGTGTCCTTGACGTAGATGTCTTCATCCGTGATGCGGATGTCGAAGATGTAAACAGGCTTCTCGTAGGATTCGCCGTTGCCCCGTCTCGCATCCACGAACCAACAGGGGGAATCCTGTCCTAGCTCGCCGGGTCCCGCGCTATCGTGCCGATCAATCAATCCTGCGATCCTGCTGGCCTGTTCAACGTTCCGACGCACCAAGTCCTCCTTCTCAGCGGTCAAGCGAGCAATCTCACCAGCCTGCTGGGCGTTCTGGCGCACCAAAACGTCCTTGGTTGCCTCAAGCTGCGCCACCTCGTCTTGGAGCTGGGCGTTCTGATCTTCCAGTTCCCCTTCCGTTGCAGTCTCTCCGTCAGTCGTCGCCTCTGGGTCGATTGCTTCCTGGAACTCTGCCAGTTCGCGTGTCAGCACGTCGATTGCGCGCTGTTGGCGCTCGATGACCACTTGCGGGGGCTCGTCTTCGGCGGCAACCAACTCGTCCCCCGGATCCGCCGGTCCCTCGACGCCATCAGAGGTTCCCGCCTCGTCCACTATCAGATCCCCGGGTAACGCCGCCACGATGGGGTTGGCTGCTGCAGTTTGCCTTATGAGTTCGTCGCGCTGCGCGTCCACAAGAGCGGCCTTTTCGGCGAGGGCATGGTCCTGCAGGACGGCGTATCCGCCGAGCACAAGAAGGAGCAGGAAGACGAGTATCGTGAACAGTTCGGCCAACGACAGGCCAAGAATCACACCGCGTCGATACTGCCGGCCACCGTCGACGAAATCGGGCATCCGCTAGCGGTCCCCACCACCCCAAAATGTCCAGTTCCTTGGACGACGTGCGGCATTGCTGAGTGTTCGCGCCGCGGCCTGACTATCCTCGGCGGCCCGCTCTAGATCGTCCACCGCTGCAACCGCGCGCTTCCCAACATCACGCACCTGTTCCGAAAACGCATCGATGTCCGTCGCGTTAAGGTTCCGCACGGCGTTCCCTGTATCCGCGAGCGCTTTCCGCGACTCGTCCATGTCCGTGCACAAGCCATCCGCTCCTTCGCCGATTCGGCTGGCGCTGTCCCGAACAATGCCGCGGTAAGACTCGACCGCCGCAGCGGCACCATTCGCACTGCCCTCGATCTCTCCGAACGCCGCATCGACTCGTCGCGTCGAATCCGCCATGGTCCGGCCAAGGGCATCCGCACGTTCGCGCACCTGCTTCGTGGCAGCGCCGGCTTCGCGCTGCACCTCTTCGGATGCCGCTCGAAGGTCCCGTTCCGCATCGCTCATCGAGCGTCGCAGCGACTCTGCACCTTGCATAACCCCATGCGTGACGCCTCGACCCTCCGCGTCAACGGCAATGCGAGCAGAGTCCAACGAACCCTCGACGCCACGCACCTGCTCCACCAGACGGGCCGTGAGTTCGCGTCCTTCGGTAGCCGATTTCCTAAACTGATCGAGCGCATCTCCCGCGATCGCGGCATCGTTGCCCGCCTGGTCCAGCTCGGAAGCGACCCGATCCGCCATGCCGCCCGCCCGCACCACTAGTTCCCGCACCAGCGCGACGTCCGCTTCGGAAGGGAGACTCGAGAGTCGGGTTGACAGCAGCTCCATGTTCTCGTCGACGGCGCCCATCTCGCCCGCCACAGCCGCAGTGATTTTCACCATGCCGTCGAGCGCGTCCCGTGTGCGTCCCACGACCTCGGTCAGTCCTTCGATTTCATCCCCTAGCTTGGCACCACCAGCGCGACTCAGCTCACCGACCATCTTCCCGTTAGCCTCGGCGACATCGCCGGCAAGTTCTGACATCCGCGCGACCATCGCCTCGGCAGCTTCCCGCACCATCTCCTGCACCGCCTCAAAGTTCTCCACATGCTCGAGTGCCGCGTCTTCGAGCTGTTTCGCGATGCCAAGCCGCACCGCAAGCGTCGCTTGGCGGATTTCGCCCGACGCAATGCGAAGATTGCGCGAAAACTCCCGCACCGCGGCGTGAAGATCACGGTTCGCCTGCTCTTCCGCCTCGGCGGGGGATTGGCGCTGCTGCTGCAACGCCAAGCGTGCGATGATTCCGGCGACAGTGGAAGAAAGCGCTACACCGAAATCCGGGATGAGCTGCGCGACCCGCTTCGCCTCCTCCTGAGATTCTGGGCCGATGACTCCGACAAGTTTCACCAACGCCACGCCGAGGCTCGCGAACGTGAGCACGAGGCCGATGTAGTACGCGTTGTCGCCAGCCTGATCCGGTGTGATCGGGAGATCGGTGCGCCTCAGCCACGCGTAGATGGCGTAGCCGGCCACTGCGCTGACGGCAATGACAACGGAAACCACATCCTGTCCCGTCACGCCATCGGTCGAAAACCATCGCAGCGAGACGACAAGGACGGTGCTGCCGATCAGCACCGCCCACAGCATCCAACTGTGGAGGTGATCGCCGAATGGTTGTCGAGTTTCTGGCACTTACCAGGATTCCGGTGGGCGGTTCAGGGGCGCGCCCGCCTCGGCGAGGAACTTGCGCCACCAAGCGAAGTGTTCGCCCGTCTGCAAGTGCGCGTCGCGCTGCGAACGCAGATAGCGAAGGCCCACATCGATGCCCCGCAAGTCGACCGCAAGGGATTGCGGAAGTCCCTCGACTGGGGCCAGCGGCAACCGGTAGTGCGACACCAGTTCAGAGTTCTGCAGCATGTCGGAGATCACCAGGATGGCCCCCGGCTGACCTTGCGTCGGCCCGCCATCCGAAACGCGATCGAACTCTCGATTGCGCACGTAGCGGATGGTCTCGATGATCGGTGAAGTTCGAGCCGGAGCCTGCCCCGCCTCCATCGGGAAGGCTTGCCGCATCGCTTCATTGAACTCCGACCAGCGCAGCTTGGCGATGAATGCCCCCTCGAAGAACCTCTCCCACCATCTGCGATCCTCAGGGTCGCCCGGATTGCACATGCGAAACAACTCGTCAGGTTTCTCTCCGGCCTCGGGCAGCTCGTATACGATCAGAAGGTTGCCCTTCGTCACATGGTACGCGGACCCGGAATCGGACCCGCCGCTACGCACCAACGCATCGGTGAAGCGTTCCAGCCGCGCCAACTGATGGTCCTGGAGCGGATCGGACGTATCGAGGATTAGAACCGTCGTGGACTGCGACCCGGAAGCTGGACAGAAATCGTCCCCCTCTATGCCACCACCGCAAGCCACTAGCCCGAGCACGCTGGCAACCACCATACCCAGCCTCCTCACGACGAATGCCGATCGCCGTCTGGAGTTCGCACCATGCCGTCGATGTGCGCCTTGATCTCGGCCGCCTTCGCCACGGGATTGTCAAAGCGTCGATGGTTGGGGTCGTTGGGGTCAAGCGCCGACAACGGGGCAAACACTTCCGACTGGTAGCGCGCCCGAGCCTCGGCGATGACCTCGTCGCACCTTTGCCGCAGGGGCTCGATCGCCGTCACATGCACCTCAAGAATGGTAGGCGCGAGAGGCGGATCAGCGAGTTCCGCATTCAGAGCAAAGCCGTCGAACGCGGCATCGAGCGTTGCCGGCCAAGCCTTGATGTTGCGGTTGGTATCCCGGTAGATCTCCAATTGCTTGCGGCCCGCACTTACGATCTCTTGGGCCAAGGATCGGTACTCCGCGTCCCAACTGTTGAATTTGTTGCGGATCCGATCTGCCTCTGCCGGCCCGGCAACGGATCCGCTAGCAACATTCCCAAAGACTCCGAGGGCGTCGTCCGCCCGGCTCTTGATCTTGCCTACGATCTTGTCCACCTCATTGGAGTAGTCGCTCTGCGCGGCAATGCGCTTGCGCGACAGCTTGCCGAATCCCGGATATGGATCGTCCGCGTGGTAGCTCTTGTAGGCGGCAACTCCGGCCACGAACATGCCACCGAAGATCAGCGCTACAGTCTGCATGCTCCGCGGGACCCACTCCTCGGAGAAAGCGTTCGCGAGCGCGGTGCGGAACAGCTCTGCCCATCTGTCAATGTAGTTCTGAAGGTCGACCACCTCCTGCTGCAACGACACTAGGGCATCCCGATAATGTCCGAACACGAAGTTGGCGACCGGAATGAGAAACAGCAGCAAAACCAAAAACACCCAACCGGAAGCGCTGCGACCGCGAAACTTGGAATGGTGGTTCTTACGTCGCCAAGAGTGCGCGAACCCCAACCCGGCCACGACGTTGAAACCCATAAAAACGAACATCTCCGGTAGGACGCCAACTGGGCCTTCCGGGTGCGCTGTACCCAGCGTCCACGCGTTGAGCAGCAGTTCTAGCAAGGCTCCGCCCGCGATCCACCTTACTGCCCGTTCATCCTTGGGCTGCGCAACGTTGCCCACCAATCCATGCTCTATTGTGAAGTTCATGTACTCCACGCGCACGCCATTCACGGCTTCGCGGAAAGGGGCGACGTGGTTGATGCCGGACTGGCAATATTGCGCCATGTCTCCCAAAGCTGAATCCCGCTCCTTGCGCAGTTCCTCATCTGCGAAGAGCTGATGCGACGCATTTCCAAGTTCTGCTTGATGGTGCGCGCTGAGTTCAGCCTTCGCTGCTCGCGCCACCTTTGCCGCTTCCTCGTTGACGCGGGTGAGGAACAGGCAATCTTCGTCTCCGTCGCGGGGCGCGCCGAGCGCAGCGTCCTGCTGCGCCTGGCCCTTGGCATCGAGTTCGTCCTCAAGTTTCTTCTCGTCCCAATCGAAGCGCGGGCCGCTCGAATCGAAGGTCACAGAAATGACAGCCATAGCCCCTCCGAAGCGTTGAACCGACACAGTCTATCAGGCCGATTTGCCCTTGCGGGCAGCGTGGGGGGGAATGTCGGTCACGCATGGCGTGCTCCAAAGCCCCGCCGCGCCGCGGGACCCGTTGCTGAGATCTACGCCCGTCGTAGTCACTAGCAACGCTGACGCCGCTTTTGGCTGTCAAGGCGAGCCGCGTTCGTATTCAGGTGGGCCGGCGTAGTGAAATCACCCTTTGCTTCTTGCCGCCTTCCACCAAGCTCTTGGTGTAGCCCAACTTACCGACACAATAGCGGCCGTCCTCCCGCACCTCGCGGAAAGTCTAGGTTCCGCTGGGAAGCTATCGCCGGTCCATGGTTCGATGCTTGCGAGCTCGCGCTAGCGAAGACACCCAACGCAACCGTCGGGTCGCGCACCTGCGGGACCAAGAGGGGGCGTTGTTTCGGGTTCTGGGAAGAGCGGTGCTTTGGGTCGGCGGCCCCCCCTCCAACGGCTACGCACTCGGCTACATGCCCGCGTACCGCCCAGTCTCGAACTGCCGCGCCGACCGTCGTAGCGACCGTCGCAGCAGAAGGGAGTTGCCCGTAACGCAGGCGCTCGACAGTGCCATGGCGGCGCCGGCGAGGGTTGGGCTTAGGTAGCCGAGCATCGCGGCAGGGATGCCGATGATGTTGTAGATGAAGGCCCAGAAGAGGTTTTGGCGGATCTTGCGCACCGTCGCTCGGCCCGCGGCGATGGCTTCGGGGACCAGCATTGGATCGGGTCGCATCAGGGTCACGCCAGCGGCTTCCATCGCCACATCCGCACCGGAGCCGATGGCGACTCCCACATCCGCGGCTGCAAGCGCCGGCGCATCGTTGACGCCATCGCCGATCATGGCCACGCACTCGCCCCGCTGCTGGCGCGCGGCGACTTCCTGTGCCTTGCCCTCCGGCTTCACTCCGCCGTGTGCCTCGGCTATGCCCACGGCCTCGCCGATGCGACGAACGATGGCGGTAGAGTCGCCGGAAAGCAGCACAGGTTCCACCCCTATCGCCTGCAGCCGCTCGATGGCCCGCGCCGACTGTTGACGCAGCGGATCGGCGATGGCGAAGACGCCGAGGGGGCCACGTTCGTCGGCGGCCCAGACCAGGGTGTGGGTGGCTGGATCAAACGGCGTGGACGGCGCCGCAGCTCGGGCCAGCGCGAACTCGGCGTTGCCCACGCGCACGGTTCGGCCCTCCACTTGTGCGGCTACGCCCTGGCCAACGGCATTGTGGAAGTCGGTGGCCGCGGCCGGCGTCACACCACATTCTTGCGCAAGGCGATCGATGGCGGCTGCCAACGGATGCTCGCTGGCGCGCTGGACGCCGGCAACAAGCCGCAGCAGTTCCTCCTCTTGGGCCTCGGTGTCGGCGCCGCCCGCTTGGCGCTGCAACTCGCCAAGGACCGCCATGTCCTCCACCCGCGCCTTGCCTTCCGTGAGCGTGCCCGTCTTGTCGAAGATCACGGTGTCCACTGCGTGGACGCGTTCGAGTGCGTCGATGTCCCGAAACAGGATCCCCCTCCGCGCGGCGGCGCCGGTACCGGTCATCACCGCCGTCGGTGTGGCAAGGCCCAGGGCGCAGGGGCAGGCGATGACCAGCACGGAGACCGCCGCCACCAGCGCCGCCCCGGCATTGCCTGTAGCGAACAGCCAGCCAAGGAACGTGCAGGCGGAAAGCGCCACCACCACGGGCACGAAGATGCCGCTGATGCGGTCCACTAGGCGTTGCAGCGTCGCCTTGCCGCGCTGCGCGTCCTCCACCAGTCGAATGATCCGCGTGAGCGCGCTCTCCTCCCCCACGGTGGTGGCGCGGACTTCGAGATAGCCGTGCACGTTCACGGCGCCGCCGGTGACTGCATCGCCCGGCACCTTCGGCACCGGCATGCTCTCGCCGCTGATGACCGATTCGTCCACCTCGCTCGCGCCGGCGATCACATCGCCATCGACGGCAACGCGCTCGCCTGGGCGCACCAGCACCACATCGCCCCGCACTACCTGGCTCAGCGGTTTGTCGATCTCGGCGCCATCGGGACTACGCACCCGTGCAACCGTCGGTCGCAAGTCCATCAACTCGCGGATCGCGCTGGTGGTAGCGCGACGGGCTCGATTCTCCAAGTGCTTGCCGAGCAGCACCAGGGTGATGATGACGGCCGAGGCCTCGAAATAGAGCTGGCCGTCGGCGGCCTCGCCGAGCGCGATCAGCAAGTACCAGCTATAGAAATACGCGGCGGTCGTGCCAAGCGCCACCAGCACATCCATGTTGGCGCCGCCCCCGCGCAACGCGTTGAATGCGCCGCGATAGAAGCGCGCGCCCAGGATGAACTGAATCGGGGTGGCAAGCAGCACCTCGCCGGCCGGCATGAGGTGCAGTTCCTCGATGCCGAACGCCTGGAAGATCATGCCAACCACCATCGGCAGCGTCATCAAGGCTGCCGCGACCACCACCCGGCGCTCCGAGTCGATGCGACGGGATTCGCGTTCGGCTCGTTCCCGCTCGCCCGCCTCGTCGCCGGCGCCAACCACCAGTCGATATCCTGCGTCTGCGACTCGCGCCGCGAGGGCTTCTCCGGTTACGGTTCCGGAAAGCGTTGTGACGGTGGCGCGTTCGAGGGCCAGGTTCACCTCCGCATCCACAACGCCGGGTTCGGCCCGAATCGCCCGTTCCACCCGCGCCACGCAAGCCGCGCACGTCATGCCCTCGACGGGGTAGGTGGTTTGGTCAGTGGTGGCAGAAAAGCCCGCTCGGGCAACGACTTCCGAAATTTGCGCCGCGTCGAGCGCGTTCTCGTCCAACGACACCGCGGCGCGAGCCAGGGCCAGGTTGACACGTGCCTCCACCACCCCCGGCGCATTGCCCAAAACCCTTTCCAGCCGGGCAACGCAGGCCGCGCAGGTCATGCCCTCGACCTCGATGTCGAGTACGCGTGGGTTTGCGGGCCCTCGCGGGCTCGACGGCAATTGCCCCGCAAATGCCCTATCGGTTGGTTCCGCCATCTCCGCCTCGATCAGGCGCGCAAATCGCGTCAGGTGTTGAGGAACATCGCCATCATGCCGAGCCACACCAACAGCAGGAAATGCCAGTACAGCGCACAGAGGTCCACGCTTCGCGACAGACGTGCCAAGCGTTCCTGCGCAATGTCGCCGGCATCGCCCCCCTCCACGACCGCCGCGCTCCGGAACCGAGTCAGCGCCCTGCCCCAAGCGACGAGTCCGCCCACAAGGTGCAGGCCGTGCACGGCCGTGATGAGGTAGAAGAACGAGTTGGCGGGGTTCGAGTGCGCGAAGTAGCCGAGCCCGAGCATCTGATCCCACACCACCAGTTGCAGCACCAGGAACGACAAGGTCAGCGCCCCGGCAATGAGGAAGGCGGTGCGCGCCGTGCCCTCTCGCCCTCCCCGCGCCGCTCCACGCGCCCACTCAAAGGCAACGCTGGCGATGCCGAGCACGACCGTGTTGAACCAAAGCAGCGGCGGCTCCGGAATCGCCACCCAGTCCGAGGTGAGCTCGATGCGCATGTGGTAGGCGGCGAAGAAGAGGAAGAACAGCACGCCAACAATGGCGAGAAAGAGCACCAGCGCAACCTTCTGGTTCGACACGGCAAACGAGGCAGTGCGCGTCTCGGCGCCAACCCCAGGCTCATGAATCCAGGGCTTTTCCGCCAGTCGCTTGAAGATGTTCATGGGGCGGGATTCTACGGAACGTGCAGGCAAAGCGACAGATGAGGACGCCCCTCTGGAGGCTCAAGCACGTGTGGTCGTTAACTGGTGACCGCCCGGACCCCAGCCGCGATCATGCGTTGTACTTGGTCGATGATGTCGCGCTCCCAGCCAGCGTCGTGGCCACGAAGGGCCGGAACGTGAATGTGGCCGATGGGCAAGTCGAGACCGAGCCGTTCGGACGAGAGCAATGTCCTGTAGGCGACTTCATTCGAAAGGTAGCCGCCACCCGAACCCTCTACAGCCGTTTCCCCCGCCAAATCCTCCAGGGATTCGGCATCGAACCTGCCGCGTGCGACAGTCGTGACGCGGTGGTTGTCGCGCACCGCCCAGCGTCCGTCAACGGCGGCCATCGCGACCGCCGGAAGGGAGAACTCCAGGAACTCGGGGCCGTCAAGCCCATGCGGCGCGATCGGCTCCTCGGCCGTTCCGCCCCCAAAGCGACGTTGGTTGTCTGGGTTCGGTGAGGAACGCCGACGGCCCGGAAAGCGCTCAAGATCAAAGGCATCGCGCCCCATGCTGACGGTGACGACCATCCGCACATCGTCGTTCGCACAGCGCTCGGAAAGGAGGCGTTCGACAATGCCAGTGTCGAAGTCCGCAAAGCGCACCGGCAGGATGGCGGACTGCACCGTCAGCGACTGACCGGGCGCTCCTTCGACGGCGCTCCCATGCAGCGCTAGCGCCACCGTGCCGGACGGATTGCTCTGGCTGATGTCGCGGTCCAAGTGGAACGGGTCGAATCCCGCGAGCAGGAGGGTCGCCGCAGCGGCCGCGCCCTCGGAAAGTCCCCGCGAGGCCCTCTCCAACACTTCGCCACACTCCGCGTGACCCGCTTCCTGCAGACACCGATGCGCCGCCAGCCGCCCCCAATAGAGCGCCCGATCGTCCGGGAATCCACCCTGAACGTCGTCCACGGCGCTCTGCCAAAGGCCACACCCGGCACTGCCAGCGATGCGAAAGGGATCGCCGCCAGCGGCCAGTTGTCCTCGCAACCGCTCGATCACGGCCGCATAGCGCCGCGCCGCCGTCACGTCGCGCTCGGCCTCACCGGCGCGAGAAATCTCGACGGCGAAGTCGGTCATCGACAATCTCCCACCGGGGCCTCCGCCGACCCGCCCAACTCGACACGAGCCGCATCGTTGTCGTGGTACCGAGTCGCCCCAGCCATCATGCCCGAGGCCACGAGATGGACCGTGACCGACTCCCCGCCACGGTTCTCCCAGAACCAGCCATGGATGCCATCGAACGGCGCGATGTACGTGCCGCCCTGCCGTACGCCTCGGCCCGTGCTGAAACCTCGGGCGTCGTCAATGGTCCCCCCTTCCGGTTCGGCATGGAGATCAAACAGCACCTCCCCTGTGGCCGTCCAGCAAAACACCATGCCGTACCCAGCGGCGAGGTCGTACTTCAGTTCCACCGACTCGAACGGCGCCAAGGGGAACGACCGTGCGTCGCGCACAGGCCAATCGCCTCCCCCACTCTCAACCAAGGGGCCAACAACACCACCGTCGGGCATGTATAGCCCTGTGAGCCCCAAGAGCCGCCCCGTGCCCAGCGGGTCACGCCCATGCTCCGATGGCAACACGAAGGCAACGAACAGCACCAACGCAACGACAAACGCGCCTGCCAGCATCATCACCTTGCGCATCAGCCGCCCTCCCCGGCTAGGAAGTACCCCACGATCTGCGTCTGAAACAGCACGAACCCCGCCGTCATCAACGCGAGGTTCAAGGCCAAGGCCGAGCGCTCGAACACCTTAAGGCGCCGCCACCAAGCCAGCACTGCAACCACCGCTGCCAGCGCCAGCAACTGGCCAATCTCCACGCCCACATTGAAGCTCACCAGATTGACCAGCAGCCCATCCGGCGACAACTGCAACTCCTGCACCCGCGTCGCCAATCCCATGCCATGGCAAAGCCCAAACGCAAACACTGCAAGGCGCGGGTCCGGAGCGAAGCTCCGCTCCCCAACAGCCACCGACCCTCCCGACACGCCAGCCAGTGCCGGCCTCAGCCCCCGCGCAAAACCCCCGACGTTCTCGAAGGCCTTGTAAACCACCGACAGACCAATCACCGCATCCACGAGATGCGCATCCATGCGCCACTCGGCGAGCACTCCAACGAGCAGCGTGAGGCTGTGCCCGGCGGTGAACAGCGTCACATACAGCAGCACATCGCGCAGCCGACGCAGATAGAAGACCACCCCCACGAGATAGAGGACATGGTCCATCCCCGTGAACATGTGCTTGGCCCCAAGGTAGCCAAACACCCCCACGGCGACCCCAGACACCCCCTCCACAAAGGCGGCATTGCCTTCCGAGATAGCGTGCCCCAACGCCACGGTGCCTACCAGCAGGAGAGCGACAAGCGTCAACCATTGCCAGCGATGGATCCACTGTCGGGTCATGTCGATTGCGGCACCGGCCTCATTTGCCCATGGCGTGAATCGTACCCCTCGTGAAGACGGCCCTCGTGAAAGTGTCCTGCACGCGCGGTCTCCATCACGCTGGTGCTCGCCCTCCCGACGATCGAGGTCGTTGGTGATACCGGTGTGCAGAGTCTTGCTACTGCACTTGAAGTTTCATTGGTAACTATATCTATCCAATATTAATTTTGATGACCTATGTTGCCCAGGGGCAACGGCCAACGCGCCCTGCCCCCAGGCCGGCTCGATCCCATCCCCGTCCAAGAGGACGTAAGTGGCCAACGCCGTCAATCCTGCCGCAGTTCCCGGGCGTAGGCTTGGTGGCAGGCGAGGCAGATGTTGTAGAGGTGGCCGCCGGCCTCGAAGAGGGCTTCGGGGTCTTGGGCTTCGGCGATTTCGATCAGGCGGCCTCCCATCGTTCGCAGGCCTTGGGAGTATTCCAGCCAGTCGGCGCCCTCTTCGGCTAGCCCCGGCACCATCAGGAGGTTGCCGCTTTCCGCGAGAACCCAGGCGGCGTGCTTTACCCGTGCCCAGTCTTCCTCGTCCTTTGGCGCGAGGTCAATCTCGCCTTCGGCGGTCGTGACGAAGCCGGCGAAGCCCCAGATCACGTCTGCGGCTGGGTCCAGCACCCAGTCCATGGTTTCCTTCATGTCGCCCACGGGCTCCATTGGCGTGGTCACCTCTTCCTCTACGCTACAGGCCGATAGGAAGGCGGCAGCGCTCAGGGAAAACGCGGCAAGGCGTCGAACGGAGGTCACGAGAAGCCGATCCAGCGCCCAGCGGCGGCCACCGTGAACCACACCGTCAGGGAAATGGCGCCCACCAAGGCCGTTGCCCACCTTGGCGCGTCACGGCGCATGGCGATGCGGTTGCGCACGCCGAAGGTGAAAACGATACCGATGGCGAGGGCGCACATCTTCACCCAGAAGGAGGTGTTGTAGTAGCACTTGATGGCTTCCGAGAGAAAAAGTGGAATGCCGGTGGCGAACATCAGCACGAGGCTGCCGAGGAACCACGGCCGCGCAGAGGAAAGAACCGCCGGCACCGTGGCGCGCGTGAGGCCGGCGCCGAGCAGACGCAAGTCCACCACCAGCACAGAGCCACCGAGCATGGCGAGGCCCAGGAGATGCACTGCCTCGATGCCTGGGAACAGCCACAGCGATTCGCGGATGGTCTGGCCGATCCAGGTTTGCTCCAGCCTGTCGAATGTTTCGAACATCGCCTTACATCGAAGCCTCTACCACACAGCCCGCCATCCACATCACGAAGGGCGAGGGGTCGCGGTCGCAGTCGAACCAGTTGTAGGCAATCATGCGCCCGCAGACGATGACGCCAGCCCAGATCGCGAGCGAGACGCCACCGGCGACGCGCACGGCGGTGGGCGGCTTCGGGTGGTTGTCCCAGAAGGTCCGGTCACGCTGCACGCGGCGGTGGAACCACCACGCGTTGATGCCGCCGGCAATCAGGAGCACCACCTTGACGCGGAACCAGACGCTCTCGTAGGTGCGCACGGGGATGGCGTAGAAGAGGAGCACGCCGGTGGCGATCATGATGACGAACCCCGCCACGGACCACGGCAGCAGCCGCCCCGTCAGGTGCGACACCGCCACGTTGCGGAAGGCGAGCCCCACGAGGCGCAAGTCCACCATCGCCAACATGCCGACGAACAGCATCACCGTCAGCACGTGGGTGGACTCGATCAAGGGATACATCCACAGCGACTCGTGCAGCGCCGTGCTCCACGCATGGGTGTCGAGCCACTCCACGAACGACCGCATGGCGTGGCCTCAGGGTGCGGATTTCGTGTGCGGTCTTCTCATTCGCCGTCGGATTCGCCTTGTTGGGGTCGCGGCGGCTCGGTGGGGTCTGCGCCATCGCGGGGAGCGCCCGTGCCACTCGAACCCATGAACAGCGATTGGCCATTCGCGAAGGTCATGTTGCGGCCGTTGCCGCGCTTGGAAAGGTCTTTCGACTGGTAGCCGTCGATCACCACCTCCGTGCCCACCGGTACGGAGTTGCGGTGGATACCGCGCCTGAGCAGCGTGTTGGGCGTGCCGGCCTCCATCATCCAGACCGTCTTGGTGCCGTCCTCGTTCGTGTGCTCGACGTGGAACCAGGCATGCGGGTTGGTCCACTCGATCTTCACGACCGGGCCCTTGATTAGGATGGGTCGGTTCGGGTCGAACTCGGCGCCGAAGGCGTGGTGGGCCTGGGTGGCTGGTGCGGCCAGCGTTAGCGCCGTCGCCACGGCGAGGGTACACAAAGTTCGTTTCATTGAGTTCTCTCCTGCTGTTCGTTGGCGGGGCGCTTGCTGGAGGGTGATTTCATTGCGAGCACGTAGGCGACCACTGCCTTGCGCGCCTTGCGGCGCGACGGAGAACGAGACGCCCTCCCTCCGGCCCCGATGCAACACCCCTACTCCGCGCCTGCCGCTAGCTCCGCGCCTGCTGCCAGCGCCTCGGCTTCTAGACGGCGGGCGCCGCGCAAGATGTTGCCGAGGGAATAGTTGCCTTCGTGGCAGGCGTATTCATACACCGGCTCGTCCGTGGCAGGCCACGGGTATTCGCCGCTCCACGGCGCCTCCCACACGTTTGGGTCCTCCACCGTGAAGCTATAGAGCAACGTGTCCTCATCGATGCGCTTGAATCGCTCCACCACGTGCAGATCGCGCGTTGCAAGGCCGAGCGCTGGAGTGTCGTTGAAGTTGGTCGTGTCCACCACGAGCGTGTCGCCTTCCCAATAGCCCACCGAATCCCCGAGCCAACGCCGCACTTCGCCCGGCGCGTGGTCGGCATTCATGCGCACAATGCGGGCGTCATGCACCATCTCGGTGAGGATCATGATGTGGTCGGGCGTCTGCACGATGCGTTTGTGGTTGTTGTAGAGCGCCGGCATCATCGGCGGCCCGCCGGTGGAGCTGAAGCCGAGCAGGCAGCGTTCGGCTAGTGGGCGAAGTTCCACGTCGTCGTAGGGCCCCAGGCCGTCGTTCTCGAGCCACCAAGCGGTGCCGGTGTTCTCGCGCCAGAAACTGCGCCGCGCTTTGGCGCGCTCCTGCGCCCCGGGGGTCATCGCCGGGCGGCGACCGTTCGGTGGGTCATAGACGATGGAGGTGCGGAACTTGCCGTCGATCTCGAAGTTGCGCTCGCCGTTGTCGATCCAGAAGCTGTCGTAGCCGCCGACGTTGCCGGCGGCGCCTGGAGAGCCATCGCCACCCACGGGAGGTGCGCCGCGGTCGGCTGCCAGATCGGCAGAGCCTTCGGCCATCGCTTTGGCGGCTCGTTCCTCGATCTCCTTGGCCTGTTCGACGGTCAGAAAGGCGTTATCGCCGAAGATTTGCGGGCGATCCACCGGGGTGAGGGTGGCCACGTCGTAGTAGCCGGAAAGGTCGGGTGTGCCGTCGGCGGTGCGTGGCATGTCGGCTGCGGCTGCAGATCCGAGCGCCAGAGCGAGTACGGAAGCGGAGAGCGAGTGCCTGTTCATGGTGCCTCCTTGAAGGGCGATGGCGTGACTAGCGCGGCAGCGGGTTGCGGCGCCACTCGCCGTACATGAGTTCCTCGACGAACGCGACGCACTTGAAGTCGAGCAGCATCGCGTTCGGCTCCATGCGCCGGTAGAGGGGCATCGAGATTCTCCAAGGCTCGGTGAAGGTCTCGGGGTCCTCGATGGTGGCCTCGTAGTGCAGGTGGTTTGGGCCGGTCGGCGTGTAGCGCTCCACCACTTTCATTTGGTTGCTGTGGTGGTTGCCGGCGCGGTCGAACCACGTCATCTCGTTCAGGCCCGTGACGGTGAGGACAAGCGTGTCGCCATCCCAACTCGCGACGGACTGGCCCATCCAGGAATCCACCGGCGCCGGGCCGGGGTCTTCGCTGTAGACGTTGCGGTTGGCACCGGCCCACTGATAGACGATCTCCAGTGCATTCTCGCCTTGGATGATCTGGAACGGCTGCGGCATGTAGGTGGCGCGGGGCACGCCCGGAAGAAAGCACTTCACTTCCGGGTCCCGCTCGGCCCAGTGGGCGCGGTTCTCGTCGCGCTTGGCAAGGGCTTCGGGCGTATAGGGGATCTTGCCGCCTTCGACCACGCCCAAGCTCGGCGGCACCGAGGCCACGGCACCGATGTAGAGCGTCTTGAGGTCAGGCACGGGACCGTGCGGGCCTTCCCTGAGCCCCATCGAGGGCCGCGCCATGTGGCGTTCGATGTCGTAGTTGGCCTCGTTCAGCGCCTGCCAGACGCCGTTCAAGTCCGGATGCACGCCGCCAGGCCCGCGCGGCGCGACGTACGGATCGTCACCAGCAACGCTCGCGCCTCCCCAAGACGCCACCGCGGCGATCAACGCACTAGCAAGCCCTCGACCGGCCAATCGCACATGCCCCTCCTGACACTTAAATGTCCTCGCGCGAGTGTACTGCAACCGGCACCGAGTTGAGGACTCACGCTGAAGTCGGATGGTGCCTCACTTTGACCTTCCGGCTGTAGTGGATGGGCGCTGGAAGCCGGCGATCGCGTTCACTGGCTGCCGACGCCGCTTGGAGGGAGGGCGCCCCGCCCTCCCTCCAGAGCACGACGCGCCCGAGGCCTCGCCAAGCCATCGACACGTCGGCGCGAAAAATCGAGTGGGCGACGAGGCCAGCCGGCGACGGCCTCGGAGCAAGGCATTCTCCCTTCCCTTGCGCCGAAAGGCGCATTTCCATGGCCGTCGTCGGCGCGCCAGGGAAGGCAGAATGCCTTCCCTCCGAAGGCTCCTGCTCGACGAGAAACCCTACTCGTCGAGGGTCAAGGGCGGATTGACTGGTTCCAACCCAACGCGTCGGATCTGAATGGCGTCCACGCGCCGGTCCGTGAGAATGTCGGAGACAACCACCACTTCCCGTTCCGGGTCGATCCCCTCACGTTCCCTCAGCACGCCGAGCGCCGTCTGGATGGTCTTTTCCGGATCGCGGCTGAAGGGTGTGCGGTGGGCGAACACGCCGCGATTCAGCATCAGGCGTCGTCGGGTCTGGCTGCGATTGGTGAAGGCATAGATCGGGACACGCTCGGGGTGGCAACTGGTCACCAAATCGGCCGTCAGGCCGCTGCGCGTGATGACGACGATGCCAGCGGCGTTCACCGCCTCCGCCAGCGAAACCGCCGACGTGGCAAGATGCTGCAGCGGCGCGTCGATCGCGAGGAGCTTCCACAGCTCGAAGCCTTTCTGTCGTTCGCTGGCAAGGGCGATGTTGGCGAGCTGTTCGACGCAGCGAATGGGGTACCTGCCCACGCTGGTCTCGCCAGAGAGCATCACCGCGTCCACGCCTTCGTAGATGGCGTTCGCCACGTCCGTCACCTCGGCACGGGTGGGGATGGGGTTCTCGATCATCGACTCCATCAGGTGGGTTGCCACCACGCAGCGCTTGCCGAGCCGGGCACAGGTTTCCACCAGCCGACGTTGCAGGTTGGGCAGCTCGGCGATGTCCGTCTCGATGCCGAGGTCGCCGCGGGCCACCATCACGGCGTCGGCGGCCTTGGCGATGGCCTCGACGTGGCTCACGCCCTCGGTGTTCTCGATCTTCGCCATCACCCTCACGGCGCGGCGGCCTTTCGGTCCGAGCAGCGAATGCAGCTCCTCGATGTCGGTGGCGTCGCGCACGAAGGAGAGCGCCACGAAATCGATTTCCTGCTCGACGCCAAAGGCGATGTCGGCCTTGTCCTTGTCGGTAATGGCCGGCAGGTTGACGTAGGCACCGGGCAGATTGACGTGCTTGCGACTGCCAAGGCTGCCGCCGTCCGCCACCCGACAGCGCAGCCGGGTCGGCTCCTTGCCTTCCACCAAAAGGTTGATAAGGCCATTGTCGAGCCGCACGCGGTCGCCGACGCTCACGGCGGAGGGCAGGTCCGGGTAGTTGACGTGGATCGTTCGGTCGCGGTCCCGGTCGGTCTCCTCGACCGCCTCCACATCGAGAAACACCTCCTCGCCGGCGACGAGCGCGAGCGGACCATCTCGGACCCCGGTGCGGATCTCCGGGCCTTGCGTGTCGAGCATGATGGGCACCGGGTACTTCACCTTGCGGTTCAGCGTCTTCACCCAGTGGATGATCTCCGCCGCCGAGTCGTGGTCGGAGTGCGACATGTTGAGCCGCACCACCGACATGCCGGCGTTGTAGAGCGCCTCGAGCGCCGCATAGGAGTGTGTGACGGGGCCGACTGTGCAGATGATCTTGGTCTTGCGATGCATGGCCTCTCTCACGCGCTCCGGCCGGTAAGTGTATTCCGCGCAACCAAGAATGTGCCTCGAAGCCGACTCAACACCAACGTGTCGGCAGTGAGAAGCACATCGGACTCCAAAAGCCCTAGCCCGCGTCCCAGAATTCCCGTGCACGGGCACCGGCGTCCTGTACGCGGATGCGTTGCGGTTGCCAGTGGCCGGGGAAGAACTCTGCAAAGCCCGGCTCTGTGAAGCGGGGGTCCACCAGCAGCACCAAGCCCCGGTCTTTGGGCCCCCGCACTACCCGTCCTGCCGCCTGCACCACTCGGGTCATCGCCTCCTGTCGGTAGCCCACCGCATGGCCGTCCATACCCCGCGCCGCGGCGGCTCGCGCCACCAAGTCGCGGTTCAGGGATTGCGGCGGCAGGCCCGGCCCCACCACGATCACGCCATCGAGCGCATCGGGTGGGTAGTCCACGGACTCGGCGAACAGCCCGCCCATCACCACGAATCCCACCCGCGCTGTCTCACCAACCGCGCCCTCGGCCCTGCCCATCCAATCGACGAACGCTGCGCGCTCGTCCAAGTCCATCTTGCGTTGTTGACAGCGAGTGGCCGGCCCGCCGCCATCGACCTCGGACAAACAAGCCACGAATGCGGCGTGCGCCCGCTCGGCATAGCGGAACGATGGAAAGGCCACCAGATAACCTCCCCGGTGGGCTTGCGTGACATCCCGGATGAGGTCCACGAGCCGAGGCAAGGTACGCTCCCGGTCGCGGTAGTAGGTGGAAACATCCGGCACCACGAGCAAGCCGAGTCCATCCGCCCGACCCGGCACCTCTACCGCCGCCGCATCCTCGCCGAACCCTTGTACCTCCTGGTAGGTCGGGTGCGGTCGAAACGAGCCGGACATGCGCACGCTGCCGTGGAAGTCGCCGAGCCGCGTGCGGATGTGGGTGCCGGGTGCGGTACACACCAACTCGACCGTGAGGTTCCGCTCCTGCCAGCGCGCAACCCACGCAAAGTCGGTGTCCTCCCCCGCTTCCCTCGCTCTCGCCGCCCATTCCGAGGCCAGGCGCAATCGCGTCAAGTCGAACCATGCTTCCTGTGCCACGCTACCGTGCGTTAGTTCCGCCTCGCGCAAGCCGTTGTGCAGCAGGCGCTCTATGGCGCGAAGCAACGCTCCGGGTGGCTTGATTGCCCGCTCCCCGGCAACGCGCCCCTGCGCAGGTCCGAAGACTTCGCGTGCCAAGGACGTTAACGCGCGATTCACCGAACGCAGGCCCGGCAGCAGTCCGCCCCGTTCATTCGCTGGCCCGGTGCCGGAGCACTCCTTGAGCGCGTCCGTCACCGCCTCCCGCGAGAGTGTCGCGCCGAGCATGTCGCGCACTCGCTCCCCCAAACGATGCGCTTCGTCCACAAGCATCGCCGCGCGGGGAAAGGTGGGTGTTTGCAGGCGCGCCAGCCGCACCACCGGGTCGAAGACGTAGTTGCAGTCGCCGACGATCGCGTCCGACCAAGCCGCACTGTCCACCGAGAGCTCGAACGGGCATACCCGATGCGCCCGCGCCACCTCCTCCACCGCCGCGCGGCCCACGACGCCCTTGGCGAGCAGATCGTCCCGCGCTGCGGGCATTCGGTCGTAATACCCCTTGGCGAACTCGCAAAGGTCCGGATCGCAAGGTAGTTCCGGGTTGAAGCAGATGCGCGCCTTGGCAGTGACGGTGACGGTTGAGACACGGGCGCCGGCATCCGCCAAGTCCCTAAACGCCCGCTCGAAGGCACCCTGCCCGGTGGTGCGCGAGGTGAGCACGACTAGCCGATCCACTTCCCCTTCACCAAACGCCTTGAAGGCCGGAAACGCCGCAGCCATGGTCTTGCCAGACCCCGTGGGTGCATCCACGAGCAAGTGCTCTTCGTCCCGCCAGGCGCGATAGATGCGCCGCGCAAGCCCGTGCTGGTGGCTGCGGAAGTCGCCATAGGGGAAATCGAGAGCCTTCAGCGATGCATCCCGCCGGGCCACGCGCGCCGCCACCACGGCAAGCCAGTCTGCATAGGCAGCGCAGGTGCGCGCAACGAATGCGGTCAGTTCGTCCGCGTCTGCCGGTTCCTCGAGCACCAGTTCCCCGGGTTCGTCCGGATGCAGGTAAACCAGTCGCAGCAGCTTCGGCGCTTCGCCGGCCAACGCCAGCATCCCGGCATAGAGCTTTAGCTGCGCCAGATTCAGGTGTCCCAGGTGCTCGTGCAGCGCGCGGGCATCGACGCGGGTGGTCTTGATTTCCTCCACTGCCCCGGCGGCGTCGTCCCAGCCATCGATGCGCCCGGAGACTTCGACGCCATGCCAGTCGCCAGAAACGAAAACCTCGCGCCGATAGCGGTCGCCCCGCTGCTTCTGCCACTCCTTCTGCCGCGCGATCCCCTCCTCCGCCAAGGTCGCCTTCTCGTAGCGGTGGTGGATGTCGCCGCGCCGGTGCACGAAAGCGGCAAGGTCGCGCACGCCGATGGCGTGGTTGGGTGGTCGAGCGAGGGAGTCCGCTGGCCGGGCGGTGGCGTTCACTCGTTCGTCGCACCCGGATGGCTGAGCCGCAACACCCGCACGGGCAGCCCCTCCCGCTCCAGTGCGGCGATCCAAAGGTGTTGGTTCACCTGCAGCCGGTCCCCCGGCCCCTTCACCTCAACGAACTCATAGCTGCCGTCGGCATGGACCAGCGTCAGGTCTGGGAAGCCGGAGCGCGCCTGGTCGAGATCGTCGGTGACGATGCGCAACACGGCTCGGATGTCGTCTTCCGGCATCGCCTCGAACACCGCCGACGCGGCCTCTGTGGGGAACCGGCGCCAACCGAACAGGCGGTTGGCGATTCCGCGTGCCTGCCGCTCCACCCGCACGAGCCTCGGCTTGAGTGGAGACGCCAGCGGATCCTCGCAGCGGTTCCGCCGAGCGGCGAAGAAATCCGGCCAGAAGAGGTCGCGGGGCCCGGTCTGGAACGGATTGGTGAAAGCACCCGGCACAGGCGCGAAGATCCACTCCCAATAGGCCAACGCGAACAGCGCCATCGGCAGGTGGTTCTCCGTGTGCCAGCCGACGCCGCCTTCCGCCGTGAGCATAGCGAGCGCAATCTGTTCAACGGAGGCGCTCGCCGGCGCGAAGTCTGACGGAAGCTCCATATCGAAGTACGGCGCCGGCCGCGGCGAGAAGCAACCGAATCGGTGGGCGAAATCGCGCTCCAGAGCGGACCTTGGCGCGTCCAGGATTGCCCGCTTCATGCCGGCCACGGCGCGCTCGTCGCGGAGCCGCTTCAAGATGCGCGTGCGCCGTTCGCGCCCCGGCGGCAGCGACGAGCGGGTATAGCACGCGAGGGCAAGGTCGAACTCGCCGGCACGCTCTAGTCCCCGGCCCAGGTGATTCAGGATGCGGCTGCGCCGACGTTCCAAGGCGCGGTCGTCGTTCGGCAGCCAAAGCGCCTCCAGGACGGGGCGTGCTAGCTCGGGGTCCGGGCGCGGGCCCAACTCATGCACGAGTGCGCTGAGTTCCTGCAAGGCCAGAGTGCGCTGCAACGCCTCCCGGTCCGGAAACTGCCGATTGGCGCGGGTGATGGACACCTCGGCGTAGCGGTGCACGCCCAGGTCGCGCAGCACGAATGTCGTCAGGTCTTGGTGCGGACTGCCGAAGAACAGCAGTTGATGGAGGCCGAGCACCTCCGCAGTAACCAAACCCAGCCACGGCGCGTGTTCGCCGACGCGCTCGAGCACCTCCTCTTCCGCATGGTTGCAGAGGACATGCTCCATCCGCTGCGCCTTGTTCGCTCTCGGAAGGTCGGGGAACACGGCACAAAGCTCGTCTACACGGAGCAGGCGCAGCACTTCTTCCGCAGGGGCCGCTGGACAGCGCTCGACCAGACGCGCGGTGCCGAGCTCGTCAAGCGCCGCATCCCGCGCGGGCACCTCCGCATAGTCGAGTGCATCGACGCGCACCAGCGGCCCCTTGCGCGTGACGATGCGAGCAAACAGCCGTTGCGCGGCTTCAGATGCTGCCGCCAGGCGCTCACCCCACGCCCTTTCTTCGTCCGTCAAAAGATCGCTGTAGAGTTCCTGCACATGCATCACCACCTTGAGCAGGTTGCCGGCGTAGTAATGCGGCGGCGGCGGCTTGAGCGGCGTCAACAACGTCCGCTGCCGCTCCCTCGGCAGAGCCGTCGATACACCCCCGTTTCCGCTCACATTCGATAGTGTATTCTTGTCCAGCATTTTGTGCCAACCGGAGGGGAACGAGGAACATGAAGGTCACCGGAATCGAAACCATCGTCATCGACAACATCCCGCCCTACCGTGGCGGCCGCCAATGGCTCTTCATCAAGCTGCTCACCGACGAAGGGCTCATCGGCCTCGGCGAGCGCCCCACGGGCCACGCGGCAGACCTCCGTTCCCAGATCCAGCTCCTTGAAACCATGTGCGAGGAGTTTGTCGTCGGCCAGTCGCCCTTCGACGTAGAGAAGCTCTGGCAGCGCATCTACGGCACCCGCCACGACTATCGCCACCCCAGCCTTTACGCTACCCCCGCCATCTCCGCCATCGAAATGGCGCTTTGGGACCTCGTCGGCAAGGCCACCGGCCAGCCCATCTACAACCTACTGGGCGGCCAGTACCACGACAAGTTGCGCGCCTACGCCTACATGCCCGCCGAAGGCATCTGGGAGAACCCGGAGAAAGCTGGCGAGGTGGCCGCAAAGCTGGTGGAAGAAGGCAACACCGCCTGCAAGATCGACCCGTTCATGCCGCTCTTCCCACTGCCTCGCGACATCCCGCTCAAGGACCTCAAGCACGCCGCCCGCATCTTCCGCGCCATCCGCGACGCCGTGGGCGACGAGCTCGAAATCGGCATCGGCACCCACGGCCAGTTCAGCACCTCTGGCGCCATCCGCGCGGCGAAGGTGCTCGAGGAGTTCCACCCCTTCTGGTTCGAGGAGCCCGTGCCACCGGAAAACGTCGACGAGATGGCCCGCGTCGCCCGCCAGACCAGCATCCCCATCGCCACCGGCGAGCGCCTCGTCACCAAGTACGAGTTCGCCCAGATCCTGAACAAGCAAGCCGCCGGCATCATCCAGCTAGACGTGGGTCAGTGCGGCGGCATCCTCGAATCGAAGAAGATCGCCGGCATGGCCGAAGCCCACTTTGCCATGATCGCCCCCCACATGTATGTCGGCCCCATCGCCGCGGCGGCCGCCGTCCACGTGGACACATCGTCGCCCAACTTCCTGATCCAGGAATACAACGGCGACGCCCTCCACAACGACATCTTCGTCGACCCCATCCGCTTCCACCAAGGCTTCATCACGCCACCAACGGCCCCGGGCCTAGGGCTGGAACTGAACGAGGAAATGGTCGCCAAGCACCGAGCGGGCAAGTAGGAGGGCCTCCAGCGCGAGGGGTGACGTGCTTCCAGAACGCGACGCTAGGCGCCCAGCAGCAGGATGCCTTCCCTCGGAAGCCCGAAAGTGGTGAACTCCCCGCACTTGGAAATCAATACGGGTTCGGCTGGTGGCCTTAAGGAGACAGCGCATGAGAGCCATTCAAAGCTTCGGCATCGCCTTGGTCATGGTCGGCGGCTTCGGCGTGGCGGCCGATGAAGCGGCGGCAACCGCGGAACTGTGCGTTGACATGGGGCCGCAGGCGCCGCGCGATATCGGCAGTCCGCTTGGACTCAACGACGAGGCGTTTGTGCTGGCGCCGGCGCCGAGTGCCATGAACCTCTGCAACATCCACACGCATACCAATGCCGAGCACAAAGGGCCGGGCTTCGGCATATTCGTTAGCGATAAGGACGACGGCGGATATGCGTGCAACGAGACGCCTAGCTTGAGCGAGGCGGAGCTTGCGCCGGCGGCGGGCGCCTACCACGGCGTGGCGCCTGGCGAAACGCTGGAAGTCCATTGGGTTCACACATCCTGCGACGCGACGCCCGGCGAAGGCTTGGGGGCGTGTGTGCCTGAAACCTGTGCCGATCCATTGCTGCGGGTGGAAACGCAGGTGTTCCTGGTGGTCAATGACCCGGACGCGCTCGATTTCACGACGATGGCCTATGGCGGGAACGTCGTTGATGGTCGCCACCAGGCCAAGTCTCTACCCTCCGCCACCGGCGAACCCGTGCTTTACCGTGGCTCCACCACCGGCCCCTCATACGACCAGAGCAACTGCTCCCCTGCCCGCGTGACGTGGAGCGTGCGGCCCCAATGCGCCAAGCTCGACATCCACTCCCTGCACCGCTGGGCCGAGCAAGGCAACGCCTTCAACGAGTCCCACTCCCACGGCGTCCGCCAACTGGTGACGGCACCGGAACTGCTCGCACCCATCGACTAGCGAGGCTGCGCCGTAGGAAAACCGCGAAACAAGCGAGCGGATGCGTTGGCCTCTAGCGTCGCCGTCCTCTGGATGGATCACTAATGCCCTCTCTAGCGCGCCCTGACGGTGCGTTGGCAGTTCGCGTGCGGCTACGCCTGTCCTTTCACCCTGCCAGACTTCATCGAGAGGGCAAGGCGCGTCCGGTCTTGCGGTCCTGCGCTATTCCGGTCCTAGGCGCTTGAAAACGGGCGGGCGTTTGTTCAGGAACGCGTCCACCGCTTCGGCGTGTTCTGCGGAGGCGAATGCCTTGGCCAGCACTTCGCCTTCCCGGCGCTGCACCGCGGCGATGTCGGTTTCGGAGCCGTTCTTGGTGAGCAGTTCCTTCACCCAGCGCAGGTGTGGCGAGGGATTCGCTGCCATCTCGCGCGCGAGCCCCCGGGCCTCGGCAATCAGGTCGTCGTGTTCTGCGAGGCGGTCCGCGAGGCCAAGGGAGAAGGCTTCCGCGCCGTCGTAGAGTCGGCCCGTCAGGCACATTTCGCTCGCGCGACCAAACCCGACCCGCTGCACGAGGAAGTGAGAACTTGCGAGTTCCGGCGTCACGCCCATCTTCACGAAGGCGAGGCCAAACTTCGCCTGCTTCGAGGCGATGATGACGTCCATCGGCAGCATCATGGTGACGCCGACGCCAACTGCCGGCCCGTTGACGGCCGCGATCATGGGCTTGGAGGAACGCACGAGTTCAATCCAGTTGGAGGAAGTCTGCCGCTCCTCGCCTTCGAGGCGGTTCTTGAAGTTGTCGCGGATGTCGGCGCCAGCGCAGAAGCCCCGTCCCGCACCGGTGACCACCATCGCGCCCACGGCGGGATCGTCGTTGCAGGCCGAGATGGCCGCGTCCAACTCGTGGTGCATCTGGCCGGTCCAGGCGTTGAGCCGATCCGGCCGGTTCAGCGTGATGGTGGCGACGTCGTCAGCGACGTCCAACATAATGGTCTCGTACACGTGCGCCCTCCGGGCGCATTGGCAGTCACTTCGCGACTGCTGCGCCGTTTTTCATTCCATACGCCGTGGCCCGGCAGCCCTCGCCCTCTGACGATGGCGGTTACGCGGCCAACAGCTCCTTTGCGTGATTGTAGATGCCGTGCTCGCGCCCGAGATGGATGATCGCGGCCGACTTCGCCGCCGCCACCATGTGCAGCCAGCGGAAAGGCTCGCGGGTGGTCTCGTATTCGTCCGCGATGGCCTGGAAGTGCTTGAGCGAGTGCATCTCGGTGAAATCGTCGCGGCAGGCGATCTCGGCGAAGCGCTCGAAATACTTGCCGGCGTCGTAGCCAAGCTCCGCGTACTGCCGCGCCAGCGCCACCGTGTGCTTGACGCTGTCCGGCGCGGTGGTCATGGCGACGCCGATCTTCCGCCAATCGAGCCACGGCTGGCCTTCGACGCTCTCGACGATGGCATCGAGCAGCGCACCCTCGCCGAGGTGCGGCAGCGATGCGGTCAGGCCGTCGTCGAGATGGTCGTGCCAGTTCAACATGCGCTCCGCGAGCAGCACCTCTGGCCCCGTGAACCCGGTCAGCAGCGCCAGAATGCGGTTGCGCTTGCCGACTCCGGGGCAGCGCAAGAGAAAGCGGCGGTTGTTGGTGCCGGTGTGCAGGTGCGAGTCCATCGGGTTGCCGTAGCTGGTGCTGACGTATGCCGCCGCGGCACCCACCGAGAGCGCTTCGCCAGCGCCCTCGAATGACAGCCCGTCCGCCAGCGCCTTTGCCATCGGCTCGATGTTGTCGAGGTAGTTGAGCCGCCGGCCCATGGACATGCCGAGTTCCCCGATCGTTTCGGTTTCGCCCGCGTTCGAGCGCTCCGGAATGTCCCGATCCAAGAGCCCGTATTCCTCGATCAACTTCTCCACATCGGCAAAGTCGTAGCCGTTGCGAATCAGTCGCGAGGCCCTGCGCGCCTGATAGCGCACCGCCGGCCGGAACAGCACCGACGCCCACTCCTGGCCGATGTGTCCAATCGCCCGCGCCGTGTACACGGGATAGATGAAATTGTGGTCGTCGTGGCCGTTGCGGGCGATGGCGAGCGGGAGAAGCTGATCCAGCGCCTCACCGGGCGACAGTCGTTCAAGGAGCCAGACAAAGTAATGCTCGGCCGATGCAGGTTCGAGCGCCCGCAGGCTCTTGTGGAACGCCCCCAGCGTCGCCTGCACCTCGTCCTCGGCGTCGAGCGCCTCCCGCGACACGCCCTCGGCGAGCTCCGCATCGGATATGTGGTAGCTGCGAACTCCGCCGGGGTTGCCGGGCATGGGTTCGATCGCCGGCATCAGATAGGGCCCCATCGTCGGCGAATGCACATGGTTGTTACACAGCGCCGTGTGTTGCAGCACCGGCAGATAGCCACTCTCGCCGGGGAGCCGCCGCGACACCTCGTGCACCGCATGAACTCCGCAGATGGGGTGCAGCGGGCCACCGTGGTGCTGCGAGGGAAGCTCCGTGGAACGCACCACCGCCAGCGCGTTCGCCGCAAGGATGTCCCGCACCGGCAACCCATCGCTTAACTTCGCATAGGTCGCCTCGACGATTTCCTCGGGCGGCGTCTCTTCCACGAAGCGAACTAGCGCTTCAACCTCGGGGCGAAACTGGATCGGCTCGAACATGACCACCTCCCAAACGCGCACCCCAGACGGCAGGGTGCGAACCGGCAGAGAATAGCAGCCTGCGCGCCCTGGCGGGCGCGTCTGCAGTTCGCTACGCGAACTGCTGGCCTATCCGGCTGCGCCCTGGCGGGCGCGTCGGCAGGTCGCTGCTGGAACTGCTGGCCTATCCGGCTGCGCCCGGCGGGCGCGGGCGCGTCGGCAGGTCGCTGCGCGAACGGCTGGCCTGCGGGTTTCCCGATCGGCCGCGGCGGATGTCAGTACCCGCTGCTCTCGCGCTGCTTCTGGGCCGTTTGCTTCGCCTCCGCGAGTTCCGACGCCGCCAGCCGCGCCATGAAACCGCCATCCGAGCCGAGGTTCACGAGGTTGAAGCCCTGCTCCAAGTACTGCTGCGTGCGCTCAAGGCTGCCGGTGTGGATGCCTGCTGCGATGCCGTGCTTCTGACACGTCGCCAGGATCTTCGCCACCGTGTCGATGTGCAGTTGCTCGTCGTCCTGCCCCGGCTTCAGCCCCAAGGCGAAGGCGAGGTCGGCCGGGCCGATGTAGATGGCATCGAGTCCGGGCGTGGAGGCGATCTCCTCAAGATTCTCGATGCCTTCGGCCGTCTCCACCATTGCGATGCAGGCCATCTGGTCGTTGGCTTGGTGCATATAGCCGCGGCCGCCGTACATGGCAGCGCGGATCGGACCGAAGGAACGCTGACCGTCTGGCGGATAGCGGCAGGCGGAGACGGCGAGTTCCGCCTCCTCGCGGTTGTTCACCATCGGCACGATGACGCCGAATGCACCGGCATCGAGCGCCTTCATGATCTCGTACGGTTCGTTCCAGGGCACCCGCACAAACGGCATGGTCTCGCTGGTGGAGATGGCCGGCAGCATGTAAGTGAGATCGTCGTAGCTCAACATGCCGTGCTGCAAGTCGATGCAAAGCCAGTCGAAACCGAGCCCGGCCATGGTCTCCGCCGTGTAGGCATTGCCGATCGAAAGCCAGCCGCCTACCGTCTGCCCCCCGGCCCGCCATGCGGCAAGCGCCTTGTTCTCTCTCATGGAAGTCCGCCCTCCGGAAAGCCGCGAACCCTAACACGGCGCCTGGCAGCCGGTCAGACTTCGGACCGCGTTAGGAGGCTGTCGGACTTGGCGCTGGGACGGTTCTCGGAGGGAAGGCATTCTGACTTCCCTGGCGCCGTCAGGCGCCCTTCTATCGCGAACCTCGCGCCCGGCGCACCTGACGGTGCGCAGGGAGGCAGAATGCCTTCCCTCCGAAGACCCGCCTTGGACATGCGCTAGTGTGCCGTCCCACAAGTTCGTGGTACTTCGGGATGCCAAATGCAGGCACTCAACGACCGCTCGGAGGCGAGCCTCAGGCCGCACATCCTCGCTTTCTCCGACATTGTTGCACCAGCCAACGTCCAGCTCGAAGGGTCACGTATTTCTGGGATGCCACGCTAGCAGGCTGTCGGACTTTGCCGCGTAGCGGCGAAGTGCGAAGGCCGCTAGCCGTAGATGCGCCCTAGCGGTTCTTGTGGCGCTGGCGTGCGACCCGGCACTGGGCCTGGCGGGATCGGTAAGCAGAATCCCCGAGAGGACTAGGCGTGTCCTATTCGCTGGCCTGGCCCACCCAGATTGGGGAAGTCCAAGCGCGTTCCTGGATGGTTGCAGTAACCCCTGTGCGGGGATCGACGCCGGCGCGCAGGGCATCCCAGGTGGACCAGCGGCAGGTGGGGTTTTCCAGCACGCGAACGTAGTAGAAGGCACTCTGGCGTGGGTCATACTCCGGATCAGTCCACACCGTGCGTAACTCCCGAGCGCCGAGCCCGTCCGTGATGGAACAATCCTCCAAGTTCACTTCGGCCTCATTGTCGGGGCAACGGTGCGTTGCGGCGTCCACCTCCAAGCCGTCGGAACAGGCAACGTCAAACACCTTCTCGTGGGTGCGGCCATCGTCCACCCAGCCCTTGATGATCTGCAGCCGTTGCAGCGGCGTGCCGACCGGGTCAGCCATCGCCCAGGCGAGGAAGGCTGGCGAGCCATCGCCGGCAGTCAGATCGGCACCTTGCACGACGCCGTTGTCCATCACCCACTGTGCGGCGTCGTCTCCAATGCCGCCTTCGCCGGCATTGGCTGCCATCAATCGCGCCTTGATGCGCGGGCCGCTCGTGGCGAAGGTTTCCTTGCGCCGCAGCGCATCGAAGATGGCATCGCGGGTGTTCTCGGGCGCCCAAACGCCGGCGAGGCCCGAGGCACTCCAAGTGCGGAAATAGTTGTTGATGTACGTCGAGTCGCCGGCATCGCTCTCGGCGGCCGGAATCGCGCCGCGCCGATAGGCGGGGTTGTCCAGCTTGCCGAGCTTGCCGACGAAGCGGTCTTCGTCCAGCGTGTCGCCGGAGTTGTGTGTGTCGGTGGAGCCGATGACGCCGAAGCGATAAGGGTTGAAGCCCTCGTCCCGTTCCAGCGCCAGACCATTCATCCACGCCTCGCGCACGTAGCTGCCTTGCGGCTTGCTTCGCACCCAACTCGCCACGTGATACGGCATGATCTCGAAGTCCGCCCATTCGTCGTTCAGCGAAAGGAAGGGGTGCGTGTCCGAGGTGCCCTTGATCTGGGTGATCTCCACCAAGGGCTCGTTGCGCATTCGCTGTTCGGCGTAGGCAGCGTCGAGTGGCCCGCCCTCGTATTTCTCGAGCTCGAACATGTTGCCGCCGGAGCCGTTGGAGTTGTGCGGGATGGCGATGGCGTCGATGCCGCTCTCGTCGCGCAGGTTGTCCATCCACGCCCACAGTTCTTCGGGGTTGCGCGAGTCGAGGCGGCTGAACGGCAGCGGCGGTGCTTCCTCGCCGCGGTAGAAGACGTTGCGGTGCAGGTTGCCTTCGTTTTCCTCGTCCGACGAGGTGTACTCGTAGGCGATGAAGGTGGTGAAGTTGCCGGGGTCGTTGTGGCGCTTGGCAGCATCCTGAATCGCCTGCCAGGCAGTGCGGGAGTCTTCCTCCCGGCCCACCTCCTCGAGAATGTCGAAGCAGTCCCGGAATGATGAGGATCGTTCCTCAATCGTGTCCGCATCGGCGCATTTGCGCACCTCGGGATTCTCCGCGTCCGGGTGGGACAGGTCCTGCCAGGCGGAGAACATGCCGAGATAGAAGGCATGGTCTGTGACGGCAAAGAAATCGAGCGGCCGCTCAAGCTGGATGTCGAACCCGGCCGAATGCGCCATCGACTCCCCCTTGGCGAAGCGATAGGCATCATCTGGCGTCGTTTGCGTGCCAAAGAGGTAGGCATCGAACGAATAGCGCGTGTGAACGTGCAAATCGCCGAACAGCGCCTTCGGATGCTCGTCTCCTGCAGCCACGGCCGCTGCAGCAGCGATCACGAGTGCCAGTGCAAATCGAGCAGCACCCCGAATGCCCATAGAGGTTCCCCGAGTCGTGTTGACTGTGCCAAAGCGTAACACCGCTTCCAACGCGCTACGGGATCGGTCCTATGACGGCATTCGGGCTGCATTGGCCTTCGATGAAGTGTTCGATATCGCACGACCAAGGGCTAACGTTGCGGATGCTAGGGTTGCCTCGTTGCGGGAACACACACCTGCGAAGCAGGAGGGCGGCCGGCTGAAGTTGGAATCCGCGATACGGTCGTGGCGACGCGGCAATGGCGCTGTGGCTCGACGTTGCGCAAGCCGCAGCGTCGCGCTGGTTTTGGTGGCCGCAGTCGAGCTAGCGACGGCTGCCCCGCGGCTGCTGGACTTGCACGGCACCGGCTCGCATTCGGCGATCGTGCGCAACGACGACGGCGCATGGCGCGCGTACGGAGGCGACTCGCTAGCGACAACGGTGCCGCTTGCAATGACAACCAAGGCGAAGTGGCTCTTCGCGGCCGCCGGAGACTTCAACGGGGACGGCAGGGATGACGTGCTGCTGCGGCGCACCGATGGTCCATGGGCCTACTACCCCATGGACGGCGGAACCGTTGCTGACACCGGTCGCGGCTGGACGAACATGACGAGGAGCCTCGACTGGCGGCCCGTGGGCGTCGGCGACTTCAACGACGATGGGCGCGACGACGTGTTGCTGCGTCGCGCCGACGGCGCGTGGCGGTACTACGCCATGGACGGGCGTCGCGTGGTTGCAAAGGAGTCCGGGCCGGCGGACCTTCCGGAGAGTCTGGATTTGCGAATAGCGGGAGTCGGAGACTTCGACGGTGACGGCCGGGACGACGTGCTGCTGCGACACGTCGACGGCCCTTGGTGGCTCTATCCCATGGACGGACGGCAAATCGTGCACGAACGAGCGACCCGCCTCCGACTCGCTGGCGACGTCGCTTGGCGGTACGTCTCGGCCGGCGATTTCGACGCCAACGGCCGGGATGACGTTCTCCTCCGGCACACCAGCGGACGTTGGCGATGGCAGACCGGGGCAGGCGACACGGCCGCCTCGCACGCCTCGGCGATGCCACGCGATTGGCGCTGGCGCGTCGCCGCCGTGGGTGACCTCGACCGAGACGGCAGCGACGACGTGCTGCTCCGGCACGTCGACGGAAGATGGCGCACCTACACGGCATTGGGCGGCGCAGCGACAGCCGCAACTCCAGGAATGCCTCGGAGTCTCGCGTGGCGGACCGCCGCGCCACCGGTGTATATCCCCGACACGGCCTTGCGGGCCGCCGTACTCTCGGCGCTGGGGCTAAGCGACGGAAGCCCCATCACGCGTCGAGCTCTTTCCCGACTGGAGGTTCTCGAAGCCGACGGCGCTGGTGTCAGCGACATCACCGGCCTGGGCCTGGCAACCGGCCTCAGGGAGCTTTCGCTCGATGCAACGTTGCCTGACCGACGCCACGAGATACCGATAGCGGTGATCGGCGACGTAGGGGAACTCGCAAGTCTGGTTCAACTTGGCAGACTGTCGCTTGCCAACCAAGGGCTCACGGACATCACACCACTGTCGAACCTGACCGTGCTTACAGACCTCGATCTTGCCAGGAACCGGATCGCCGACATATCCACGTTACGCAACCTTAGAAAGCTCGAAGGGCTCGAACTCAGCTTCAATGACGTGGTCGACGTCTTCGCCCTTGAAGTCCTCACGGAACTTCGAGAGCTCAAATTGCGCAGCAACCACGTCACAGACATCGGTCCGTTGTCGTCACTGCACCAGCTGGGCTACCTCTGGCTGTGGGGCAACCAGATATCTGACGTGACGCCGCTCGCCCACCTGAGCCATTTGCGGGACCTCCTGCTTAGCCGAAATCGGATCGAGGACGTGTCACCCCTTACACCACTAACCAACCTCACGAGGCTGGCTTTGGCCCGGAACCGGATCACCGACCTTACGCCTCTCGCGACCCTCCGGAATCTGAAAGTGCTCTTTTTGTCCGAGAACAGAGTGGCTGACGTGACCCCTCTAGCGGAACTAACGGACCTGTGGTTGCTTGGACTGTCTTCCAACGAGATACAGGACGTCTCCGCACTCCGCGGTTTGACCAACATGGAGCGGCTGTGGCTCGGCAACAACGCGATCGTGGATGTGTCCCCGCTCTCGGGCATGCTCTCGTTGACGCGCCTTTTCTTGGAGTCGAACAACATCGAGGACATCTCGCCTCTGTCCGGGCTTGGGAAGCTGCTCGAGCTGGACCTAAGCAGCAACGACCTCGTCATTGTCGCGGCGCTCGAGTTCCTGACGGAGCTTGAGAAACTCGACCTGTCCTACAACCGGATCACCGACATCGCGCCGCTCGCGGCCAACGCCGGGTTGGGTGACGGGGACTCGATCGACCTGCGCGGGAATCCGTTGTCGGCCACATCGCTGGAGGAGGCCGTGGCGGTTCTGGTGGACCGCGGTGCGCAAGTCGAAACGCCCGTTCGATGGGACCACGACTTTTTGCACGACGATGTGATCGTTGTTCTTCCCGTGGACGAGGAGGTCGCCTCCGAAACGGTCTACACGGGCCTTCCGCTGCGCGAGTACGCGACCGAGTTCTACACCCATTTCGAGGACCAGTTCGACTTCCTGATGTTCTTCTCGAACCTCGACGACATTCGGGATCACGAGGCAGCGCCGTACTACGGCGTGTACCAATCCGTGCGCAATGACGTGGAAGGCACGGGACGGAGGAAACACTACGACAACCGCTACGGCTCCCGGGAGCGGCTCAAGGGCGTCATCCACTTCCCCTACAACCGGGCGCTCATGTATGGCCCCTCGCTGCACGAGATCCTCCACGCATGGGCTAACTTCGCGGTGCCAACGGCCGTCGGGTCACACTGGGGCTTCAGCAGCGCGGACGGCCAGCTCGGCGGCTTCGACCTTGCAGACCTCAGGGAACTCGGGGAAGGCAGATACACCGCAGGCAGATTCGGCACCTTCGCCAACGGCGGCAACCGCCCCGCCTACAGCCCCATCGAGCTTTACTTTGCTGGTTACCTGCCGCCCGAAGAAGTCCCCGACCTGTGGGTAGCGCAGGACGGCCATTGGGAGATCGGTGAGGACGGCAAGCCCATCCGCACCGAAGACGACCATCCGGTATTCCGCTCCCAAGACGAGCGGACGTACACGATCGACGAAATCGTGGCTCTACACGGCGAGCGCCTGCCAGCGATGGCTGACGCCCAATGGCACTATCGCGTCGCGGTCGTCCTTCTCACCGACGAGCGTCACCCAGCGACTGAGGAACAGCTCGACTTGCTGAGCGAACACGCGGCCTGGTTCAGCCTGCGCGCAAGCGATGACAGCCGGCTGCACAACTTTTTCGAGGCGACCAGGGGCCGCGGTTCGATCACCCTCGACGGCCTCGCCACGGCGCGAAAGGCCGTCATCGGCACCCCAACTGGCCTGCCGGCATCCTACGGGCAGGTGCCGCCCGCCCATGCATCCCTCGTGGACGGGACTTGCGTCACCGTCGATCTCTCAGGCGAACACGTCGCGGTACCTGCCATAACGTCGGGTGATCTTCTAATACATAACAATTAGTTATGTTCGTTAGTTAAAGAAGCCACTTAAGATCGTCACGCCATGTGCGTCGTACCTTCCCGCGCCCTATGGCACAAGCGCCCGAGCAGCCTTGTTGCGGCGCCCCAAATGCAGCTTCTGGTGCAAATCAGGCATGCGCGATGATGTCGCCGGTGCGGACCATGAACCAAAAGGCGGCGAGGCCCCCAGCGACATAAAGCGGTGCCCGCACGAGCGCCGACGGCAGTGTGATGCGGCCTGAGGCAAGGCGCCCAATCCCAACCACGGCGACAACCACCGCCAGTTGACCGAGTTCCACCCCCACATTGAACAGCAGCAGGCTCAGAGCAGCCTGGCCCGGCGGCAGCCCGATCTCGGCCAAGGCGCCGGCAAAGCCGAAGCCGTGCAGCAGCCCGAACAGAAAGGCCACAATCCAAACGTGCTCGCTGGCGATCGTGCCCTTCGTGCCGCGCAGTTTCTCCGCCGCCACGAAGGCGATCGAGAGTGCAACCGTCGCTTCCACGGGCGCGACGGGAAGGACGACGACATCCAATGCGGAAAGCGCGAGCGTGATGCTGTGCGCGACGGTGAAGGCCGTTACGGTCTTCACCAGCGGACCGAGCCGCTCGGTGCCAAGCAGATACAGGAGGCAAAGCAGGAAAAGCAGGTGGTCGGCGCCGAGGAGCAAGTGATGCACGCCGATGGTGAGGTAGTCCGCAACCGGAGCCCCGCCGCCGCTTAGAGAAAGCTCCTGTCGGTTGCGGCCGATGACGCCGTTGACCTGACGCCCGTCAGGCAGCGTCACCTGCACCATCACGTCCGCCATCGCAACCGCATTGCCTTCGATGCCGACGGTCTTGCCGTCCATGCCTTCCGTGCACCGCACGACATCGCGGCGCACCAGAGAGGTGCCCTGCACGAAGTCGATGCCACCGGGCATCGCCGCGCACCCTGCCGGCAACACCGGCCGCAACGACAGCGGCCCCCCGGTGCCAAAGGGTCGCTTCCAGACCACGGCGTAGTCCGTATCGGAAGTGGCGTCGATGCGCAAGAAAGCGGGCTTGAGCTCGTGGCCAAGGACTGGCCCGGACCACAAGGCCAAGAGGGCGACAAGAAGACCGCATGCGGAGGTCTGCATCACATCCCTCGCCCGCCTGCCATCGGCAACTGCACCTGATAGCGCGCATGCAAGTCCTCAAGCAGTTCTGCACCGGCCTGGTTGCGCAGTTCCTGCTCGTAGTCGGCACGGACACGTTCACGCACGGCCTCGTACTCCGGCAATCCAGCCGGGGTTTTCCGGATGACGCGTACCAAGTGCGAGCCGTAGGTCGAGGCAAGCGGCCCCTGCCAGTTCGGTGCGGCCGTCAGCCCATCGAGGGCATCGCAAAACGCCGGACCGAAGTCGCCGCACACACCGTCGCGGGACGCCGCGTTGTAGCTGCGAGCGAGCAGCGACGGATCGCCGAGTTCCCGCCATCGTCCTGTTTCGGCATCCTCCAGCGCGGCGTGCGCAGCCATCGCCTCTTCATGGCCACCGTCGCCACGAAAATAGATGTGATCGAACGTCACCGTCGCCCGGCTCTCGTACTCGTTGCGGCGCGCCTCGAACCACGTCTGCAACTCCTGCTCGCCCGGCGGCTCGAGCGCCGCTAGGTCCTCCACCAAGAACGTGAGCTTTTGCGCCAGCCGGCGCCGGATGATGGGGTCGCTGCGGTCGAGCCCCAGCCGGCGCGCTTCCCGCACCATCACCTCCTCGGTGACGTGGGTATCCACGAGATCCTGGAGTTCCGTCGGGTTCGGCGGGCGCCCCATGCGGCTGCTCCACAGCTCGGCGAGCAGGTCCACGTCGCCCTGGGTCACCACCACCGCATCGGAGGCGCCCTCTTGCCAAAGCACATCCGCCAGAAACACCGCTGCCCCAATCACCACAAAGGCAAACAACGGGTCGCCCAGAAAACGACGGAACATGCGAACCGGTCCTTGCGCCATGGCCTCGCCCCGGTACCTCTTGAGAAAAGCGCAATGATATGCACAGGAAAGGACAAGAGCCGCGCGCGATCTGGTAGATTGCGCGCCTTGCGCAAAGGGGGAGGATTGCCTTTGGCAATCGATCGGGCGGACGCCATCGCCCAAGTGACGGCGGCGGGACAGCCGTTCGAGACACGCATCGAGATCATCCGTGGAGAGCGCTTCACGGTATTCACGCACGCGCCGGCAAACTTGCGGGAACTCTACCGCCAAGGCCTCGCCCACGCCGCCGCGGATTACTACATCTACGAGGACACGCGGCTCACCTTCGGCGGCATCTGGCGGGAAGCGGCTCGCGTTGCCAATACCCTCACAGAGCGCGGCATCGCGCCAGGCGAACGGGTCGGCATCGCCGCTCGCAACTACCCCGAATGGATCGTCGCGTTCATGGGCATCACGTCCATGGGTGGCGTGGCAGTGGCGCTCAACGCCTGGTGGTCCGGCGAAGAGCTCGTCTATGGCATCGAGGACAGCGGCCTGAAGCTGCTCTTCACCGACATCGAGCGCACCGAGCGGCTGCTGCCGCACTTAGGCGACCTTGACATCGAAGTGGTGGCCATTCGCCACCAGCAGGACGGCTTGCGAACTTGGGAGGAGTTTCTCGCCGGCGCAAGCGATGCCATGCCCGAGCCGCACATCGCCCCTGACGACAACGCCACCATCCTCTACACCTCCGGCTCCACAGCGCATCCCAAGGGTGTTCTCTCGACCCACCGCGCCATCACCAACGCTCTGCTCGGCTGGGAGTGCGGCGGCGCCGTGGGTATGGCCATGAATCCGGAAATGGCGCGGCAAATGGCAGAAAACCCTTCGCCATACCAGCAGTCCATGATCCTCTCCGTGCCGCTTTTCCACGTCACTGGCCTGGTCGTGCAGGCGCTCTCCGCGTTCCGCCCCGGCCGCAAGCTGGTGGGCATGTACAAATGGGATGTCACCGAAGCGATGCGCATCATCGAGGCGGAACGCATCACCGCCTTCAACGGCGTGCCAACCATGGCGGCGGAACTGGCACAGGCGCCGGATCGGGACCAGTACGACCTATCGAGCCTCAAGAGTGCAGGCGGCGGCGGTGCGCCGATGGCGCCGGAACAGTCGCGGCAGGTGGAGAAGGCCATCGGCAAGGGCGCAGCCGGCACCGGCTGGGGCATGACCGAGACGCAAGGTCTCGCCACCACCATCGGTGGCCCAGCGCTCATGGAACGCCCCCGCAGTTGCGGCCGCGCCGTGGAACCCTTGGTGCACGTGAAGGCGGTGCTGCCGGACGGCCGCGACGCCGCCCCGGGCGAAACCGGCGAGCTGTGGATTCACGGCGTCAACAATTTCAGCGAATACTGGAACAAACCCGACGCCACCTTCGAGGCGCTCACCGATGGCTGGGTACACACCGGCGACATCGGCCACGTCGATGCCGAGGGCTTCGTCTTCATCACCGACCGCCTCAAGGACATGGTGCTGCGCGGCGGCGAAAACATCGGCTGTCAGGAAGTGGAGGCGGTGCTCTACGAGCATCCGGCCATCATGGAGGCGGCCGTGTTCGGCGTGCCGGACGAACGACTCGGCGAGACGGTCGCCGCCGTGGTCGCGCGAACTCCGGGCCAGGATCTCTCCATAGACGACGTGAAGGCCCACGTCGCCGAACACCTGGCCCGCTTCAAGGTGCCGGAGCACGTCTGGATTCGCGACGAGCAATTGCCGCGCATCGCCTCCGAGAAGATCTTCAAGCGCGGACTCCGCGAAGAGGCCATCCGCTCCCTCGCCCCGTAGTGGGCCACTCCCATCCACCACAAGGAACCCGTACGCCCCATGAGTGAATCGCCAAGAAAGAAGGTCGCCATGCAGCTTCCGCGCAGGGCGGCTGTTGCAGACCTTTCCGAACGCTATGCCCTGGAACTCGAAGCCCTCGCTCCCGTGGCTGACATCGTCGAGGTGGAAAGCCCCACCGCCGAGGCATTCGCCGAGGGCGCCGCGGACTGCGACGCGGTCATCACCTCCTGGGGCATCCGCTTCGACGAGGCGATCATCAGCCGCCTCGACAAGTGCGTCGTCATTGGCCTCGGCAGCGTCGGCGTCGACATGGTGGACGTGGAAGCGGCCACCGCTGCCGGCATCGTCGTCACCAACACGCCAGACGTGTTCATCGAGGAGGTGGCGGATCACGCCATGATGCTGCTGCTCTCCGCGATCCGTCGCACCAAGGAGCAGAACATCTTTGCCGCCGAGAACGAGTGGGGCAAGGGACGACCGCAGCTCAACCACACGCCGCGCCTGATGGGGCGCACGCTGGGCCTCCTCTCCTTCGGCAACGTGGCGCGCTGCACCGCCGCCCGCGCCAAGGCATTTGGGCTGCACGTCATCGCCTACGACCCCTACGTGAGCGAGCTGACGATCGGTGAGCACGGCGTCGAGCCGGTTTCCTGGGGCGAATTCCTGGAACGATCCGACTACATCAGCGTCCACTCGCCGCACAATGAGGAAACCCACCACCTGCTGAACGCCGACGCCTTCGCCCAGATGAAAGACGGCGTGATCGTGGTCAACACCTCGCGGGGACCCATCATCAAGGAAGTGGACCTCATCGAGGCCCTGGCGAGCGGCAAGGTGCAAACCGCCGGCCTTGACGTGCTGGAGCAGGAGCCGCCGGATCCCCAGAACCCGCTCTTGTTCATGCCGAACGTGGTCGTCACCCCGCACGTCGCCTCCGCCTCCACGCGGATGCGTCCCACCGCAAGACGCCGCGTGGGCCGCGAGGTCTCGCTGGTGCTGCGCGGCCGCTGGCCGATGAGCTGCGTCAACCCCACCGTGTTGCCGAAGACGCCCTTGGAGCGCTGGCAGCCCTATCCGATGAACCGAGGACCGAACCGATGAGAATCTCCATTGCCTTGGCCGCCACCCTGGCGGCGAGCATCGCTGCCGCCGACATCGACGAGAAAGTCAACGCGGCGCTCGCGGCAGACATCCGAACAGAAGCGGAGTCCGTTCGCGACGCCAATCGCAAGCCGCTGGAAACGCTGAAGTTCTTTGGCCTCAGCGACGACATGCATGTGCTTGAGCTGTTCCCTGGCGGGGGCTGGTACACCAAGATCCTCGCGCCGGTGCTGGCGGAGAACGGTCGCTTGGCCGTCTCGATCTTCACCCAAGGCGCCGCAGCGATGGCCGAGGAAGCGGGCTGGGACATCGACGTGATCCCCAACGACGACTACCAAGCCGTAGAGGGCACGCGGCGCTTCACCATGGGCTCGATGGACTTCGGCGAAGCTCAGTTCGACATGGCTCTAACGTTCCGCAACATGCACAACTTCACCGACGACGGTCGCGCCATGCTCAACGCTGCGGTCTTCAAGTCCCTGAAGGCTGGCGGCCTCTACGGCGTCGTGGACCACACCCGTCGCCACATGCAGCCCGAAACCGGCGAAAGCTGGCGCCGGGAGGATCCGGTCCGCACGATCAAGGAGGTGCAAGCCGCCGGCTTCGAGTTCGTGGACTACTCCAACCTCCACTACCGCCCCGACGACGAACTCCGCTACGAGGTAGGTCGCAAGACGGTAACCGGTAACACCGACCGCTACACCTTCCTCTTCCGCAAACCGGAATAGCACCGCCTCGAGTCCGACGGCACATCGCCCGCAAGCGCGTCGCAAGGCGCGTTTGCGGTGGGCCGTCGCACTGCAGGTGGGGTAGTCTCCCATCCTGAGAGGAAGGGAGGGTGACGATGGCCGAGCCCGAGGAACGGAAAGCACCGGCGGTTGGTGGGCGCTATGCCGGGTACGTCACTGTCGTTCTCGTCATCGTTTACATCTTCAACTTCATCGATCGGCAGATCATCACCATCCTGGCCGAGGAGATCAAAGCCGACATCGGCATTTCCGATGCGCAGATTGGCTTCCTCTACGGCACCGCGTTCGCCGTCTTCTACGCCATCTTCGGCATCCCGCTCGGCAAACTGGCCGACACCTGGACGCGCAAGAACCTCATCGCCATCGGCCTTGGCTTCTGGAGCCTGATGACGGCGCTGTCGGGAACGGCGCGCAGCTTCGGCGCCCTTGCCACCTACCGCGTGGGCGTGGGGATCGGCGAGGCGAGCGCGACGCCAGCGGCGTTCTCCATGCTGTCCGACTACTTCTCCCCCAGGGTGCGCGCCACCGTGCTCGCCATCTATTCGAGCGGCATCTACATCGGCGCCGGCATCGGCATCTTCATCGGCGGCTGGATCGTCGGCGGCTGGGACGCGAGATACCCTGACCCCGCCCTCGCGCCCCTCGGCCTCAAGGGATGGCAAGCAGCATATCTGGCCGTGGGCGTCCCAGGAATCCTCATGGCGCTCTGGGTGTACACGCTGCGCGAGCCAGTGCGGGGCCTGAGCGAGGGCCTCGTCACACCACCGCACCCCCACCCCTTCCGCGCCACCGGACGAGAGTTGCTCGCCGTGGTGCCGCCGTTCACCCTCCTGGCGCTAGCGCGCGAGAAGGCGTCGGGCGCGGTGATAGCGCGCAATCTCATCGGCGCTGCCGGTATCGCAATCGCCGCCTGGGCACTGATCGCACTCACCGGCGACCCGGAACAATGGATCGCGCTCGGCATCGGCACCTACGCGGCATTCTCGTGGATTCAGACCCTGGGCCTGCGCGACGCACCCGCATTTGCCATGATGTTTGGCAGCCGCGCCTTCCTCTACGCCGTGATCGGCTTTCCCACCATCTCGCTCGTCACCTATGCCTTTGCCGCCTGGGCGCCGCCCTACTTCATCCGGGTCCACGGCATCGGCCCGGCCGAGGCGGGACTCGTGCTCGGCGCCTCCTTTGCCATCGGCGGCTGGCTCGGGATCACCATCGGCGGCATCGTCGCGGACCGCCTCAAGGAACGCACCGGGAACGCCCGCGTGTATGTCGGCATGGCTGCGGTCGTGCTCACGGCACCGACGGCACTCGGGCTGTTGCTAACCGACAGCCTGATCGTCGCCTACGCATTCAACTTCGCCGTCAGCGTCTTCTCTTCCTGCTGGCTCGGCGCGGCGGCAAGCACCGTCAACGATCTGGTCATGCCGCGCATGCGCGCCGTTGCCTCGGCCTTCTATCTGTTGATGGCGACAGTGGGCCTTGCCATCGGCCCCTATGCAGTAGGCGAGATGAGCGATGTGCTGACGGCGGCCGGCCAGGCGCCGGGCGAAGCGCTCCGAACCAGCCTGCTGGCATCGGTGGCGCTACTCGCCATTCCTGCCGTGTTCCTGGTGCTGCTGCGGGGCCGCTTGGTACCGGAGGAGGCGAACCGCCTCGAACGCGCGCGCGCCGCCGGAGAGCCGGTCGAAGAGGAGGCAGCATGAACCGTCCTCCCGTCGCCGCCTCTTCGGCGGGAGGCCAATCTGCCTTCCGCAATGCGCCGTTGGCCGCCCGGGCCGGGCTGTTGCAGAGAAGGCACCCATCGGCGCCAGGAAAGGCAGAAAGCCCCCCCTCGAAGGTCGTCCCCAAGGCCGTCCTGCTCGCCGCCCTTCTAGCCTTTGGCTGCACGCCGGAACCCGATACGCCGGACGTGGATTGGCCCGTCTATCTCGGCGACTCCGGCCGCATGCATTACTCCGAACTCGACCAGATCAACCGCGACAACGTCGCCTCCCTCGAACTCGCCTGGGTGTACGACTCCGGCGAACCGAGCGGAACCATGTACACCAGCCCCCTCGTGGTCGACGGCGTGTTCTATGGCCTTTCTCCCAAGCTCGTGCCGTTCGCCCTCGACGCCGCAACCGGCGAGGAAATCTGGCGCAACGAAACCCTCGATCTGCCGGGCGCCGCGCAACGTGGTCTCATGTGGTGGGAGCGGGGCAGCGACAGGCGCATCCTGTTCGCCGCCGGCCGAGAACTCATTGCCCTCATTGCCGACGACGGCCAACTGGTGCCGAGTTTCGGCGACGGCGGTCGCCTCGACATGCGCCCCAAGGAAGACGACCGCGGCGGCCACTTCGGCCTCACCGCGCCCGGCGTCGTGTTCGAGGACAAAATCATCACGGGCTTCACCACCGCCGAGTGGGCAGACGCCTTCCCCGGCTCCATCCGCGCCTTCAGCGCCATCGACGGCGAACTCGTCTGGCAGTTCAACACCATTCCCGCACCGGGAGGGCGCGGTTCGGAAACCTGGGCCGAGGGGTCACTAGCAAAGGCCGGCGGCGCAAACGCCTGGACCGCCATGACCCTCGACGAGGAGCGCGCCTTGCTATTCGTGCCCACCGGCTCCGCAACCCCCGACTTCGTGGGCGCACCCCGGCTCGGCGACAACCTCTTCGCCAACAGCATCGTCGCCTTGGATGCCCGCACCGGCGAGTATCGCTGGCACTACCAAGTGATGCGCCACGATCTGTGGGACCGCGACAACCCCTCGCCCCCCACCCTCGTGCAACTCGAGCAGGGCGGCAAGACCATCGACGCCGTCACCCTCACCACCAAGTCCGGCCACCTGTTCGTCTTCGACCGCGAGACCGGCGAATCGCTGCATCCCATCTTCGAGGCCGAAACGGCGATGGAAAGCACCATGCCGGGCGAAGTTACGGCAGCCAAGCAGCCCATCTCCAGCATCGCCTTCAGCCGCCAGACCTTCGAGGTGACGAACCGCACGCCGGAAGCACGCGCTGCAGTGCTAGAGAAGATCGAGGACTACGACATCCGTCCGTGGGCGCCGCCCAAGGTGGGCACCATTCTGCTCTTCCCGTGGTACGACGGCGGCGCGGAATGGGGCGGCTCCGCCTTCGACCCAGCGACCAATCGCCTGATCCTGAACGCGAACGATGTCGCCGGCCCGCTAACGCTGAGCGAAATCCCGGTGGGTTTCAGCAAGGCCGCCAGCTACGCCCAACACTGCGGCAGCTGCCACGCCCCCGACTTCAGCGGCACCGACGCCGGCCCTAGCCTTGTGGGTGTCATGGAGCGGGTGGGCTATCAGGAAGTCCTCAAGATCGTCAACGAGGGCCGAGGCCGAATGGCCGGCTTCGCCCACCTCGAAGACCATGTGCGAAACGGCATCGTCCAGCACATGCTGCAGCCAGAACCGGTGGTGGACGAACCAACCACCGAAGTGACTTACGCCCACTGCTGCTACGTGTACCTGCGCGACCACGAGGACCTGCCAGGCAACACCCCGCCCTGGGGCACGCTGAACTCCATTGACCTAGCCAGCGGCGAAATCGTCTGGCAAGTGCCCTTCGGCAACTTCCCGACGCACCCCGACCTCGGCTTTGGCGCCGTCAACTATGGCGGCCCGGTGGTGACCAAATCGGGTCTCATCTTCATCGGCGCCACCCCCGATAGGAAGTTCCGCGCCTACAATACCGACGACGGCACCATCCTCTGGGAAACCGAACTAACCGCCGCCGCCTTCTCCACCCCGGCCGTGTACAGCGTCGCTGGCAAGCAATACGTCGCCATCGCCGCCGGCGGCGGCCGCATGGGCCCACCCTCAGGCTCCGAGTACTTCGTCTTCAGCCTGCCCTAACGGCCGGCCGGAAATCCGCCGCCCAGTGGCGAAGTGCGGCGGCTGGCATCCGTAGCCATGAACGAACCACCAAGGCGTCCTTCAGGGCGCGCTGGCCCCCGGGAGCCGTCCTCGCTCTTGACTATTAACGTCCTGAGCGTTAAAAACTCTAACGTTGTGGACGTTAACGCACGAAACGACTGCCTCGCTCGCGGCGAAATCGACCGGGACGAATTGTGGCCTCGGATCGTCGAGTTCGAGGCCCGGCCCTGCACCTTTCGGTTCTCCTTCGGGCTCGACGAGTTGCCGGAGGATCCGGGAGTGATCCTCATCCGTGGTCCACGGCAGTACGGCAAGAGCACGTGGCTCGAACTGGCGCTCCGGGAGACGATCGAGGCTTACGGGCCCGGGTCAGCGTACATCCTCAACGGCGACGAGTTGACGGATGCCGATGACTTGGAAGGAAACATCGTGGACTTGATTCCGATGTTCGCATCCGGTGCGCCCGTGCGACGACTCTTCATCGACGAAATCACCGCGCTGCCGCAGTGGGAGGTGGCCGTCAAACGGCTGGCCGACCGCGGCGTCCTGCGCGACGTGCTCTTGGTCACTACCGGGTCCCGCGCCACCGACATTCGACGCGGCTCCGAACGATTGCCCGGCCGCAAAGGCAAGCTCGCCCGGACGGACTACCTCTTCTGCGGCGTGGCCTACAAGGACTTCTACACGCAGTTCCACAGGGAATTGGGCGAGGATACCTGGATCGCCTACCTCCTTTCTGGCGGCTCCCCTGTCGCCGCCAGCGAGATATGGCAATTCGAGCGCATCCCGGCCTACTTCTTCGAGATGATCCGCGACTGGGTGATCGGCGAGCTGGCTAAGAGCGGTCGATCGCGCCAGTTCCTGATCGCGCTGATGCGAACCCTGTTCGTACAGGGAGGCTCGCGGACTGGGTATCTCAAGCTCGCTCGTGAATCGGGGCTCGCCAACAACACGGTCGCCTCAGGCTACATCGAGCAGCTTTCCGACGCCTTGGCCGTGCTTCCCTCATACCAGTGGGACCACAACAAGGACATGCCCCAGCAGCGCAAACCGGCCAAGTTCCATTTCGTCAATCTCTCGGTAGCACTCGCCTTCGCACCCAATCGCATCGCATCCGTCCATGAGTTCAAGCAACTGCCCCCTGCAGAAAAGGGCCGCTGGGTGGAATGGCTGGTCGCCCAAGAGCTGTTCCGTCGCCAAGCCATCGCCGGAATCGACGATCCCGAGACGATCTGGTACTGGGCATCGAAGGAACACGAGATCGACTTCGTGGACCACGCGCGCAGACTCTACGAAGTAAAGGTCGGAAGAACCGGTCCACGCGATTTCGCCTGGTTTCCGCGGACCTTCCCGGACCGGGAGCTTGTGGTGATCGGCGGCAACGAGTTCGAGACGGAGCGGGTCAAGGGCCTCACGGTCGAACAGTTCCTGCTGGCCGACGGCCTGCCACACCCGTATCCCGGCGAAATGGACACATCCTAGTAGTAAACCGATGGGCTGCCGCCGCCGTCGGCGGCAATGACCTCGCCGTTGATGGCCCAGGACTTGTCGGAACAGAGGAAGGCGGCGATGTGGCCGATTTCCGAGGCGTCCACCATGCGGCGGATGGAGTTGGCGCGAGGGTTGTCGTCGGCGTAGTCGCGCTCTTCCACTTCCGCTGGCGTCAGGCCGGCGCGCTCGGCTCGGGTCGCCATCACGACGGCGGTGCGTTCGGTGCGGGTGAGGCCCGGGTGGATGCAGTTCACGGTGATGCCGTCACGGCCGAACTGCTGTGCCAGCGTGCGTGTCATGTGCACCATCGAGCCGTTGCGGGCACCGCCACTCATGTTGCCGGCGATGCGGGCGTTGAGGCCGCTGATGTTGACGATGCGGCCCCAACCCGCGGCTTGCAGGTGCGGGATGGCGGCGCGGGCGCAACGCAGGGCACCCATGTACTTGACGTTGAAGTCGTCGAGGAAGTCCTCATCGACGATCGTGTCGATCTTGCCAACCGCCGTGGCGGAGCCACCCGGCGCCGAGCCGCTGTTGACGAGGATTTCCAAACCGCCGAGCTCGCGAACCGACCAATCCACCGCCTCTTCCACCGCGGTGCGATCCCGCACATCGCAGGCGATGCTCAGCACTTGCCGCGACGTGCCCTGCCCAATCTCCGAGGCCGCGCCAGCGAGGCGTTCGGCATCCCGGGCGATGAGCACAAGGTCCACGCCTTCCCGTGCGAGTTCCCAAGCGATGGCCTTGCCGATCCCTCGGCTTCCGCCCACGACGATGCCGCGCTTGCCTGTGAGCCCCAAATCCATCTGACCTCTCCCGAGTACCCGAATGTCCAGCGCCAATGTTGGCACAGCGGCGGGCCTGTACGCACCGGCCCGCGGCTCCGTGAAGACGCACCGCTCTGGAAGGACGCTTGGCGCGGGCCCTCGCTTGCATTGGTCGCCGGCACCCACCACCGAGTAGAATCGTGGCGCGTCGGTCGGCGGAGGGGGCGAGCAGGATGGAGATTGAGGACTGGAAATCGGCAGGTTCCGTGGCGCCGCTGTATCGGGAACTCAGGCAGTTGGGCCTCGAATCCAACATCGCTGAGCTCGAAGCGTTCGGGTTTACGGTGGTGCCCCCGGAGAAGGTAGCGCCCCCCGAATTCTGCAAGGGCGTCAAGGAAGCCCTGGAACGCGCCATGCTGCGGCGCTACGGCGAAGACGGCCTGTCCGAGAAGCGCTGGACCAACATCAACGACATCCAGCGCTTCATGCTCTGGGAAGACCCGATCTTCGAGCAGCTCACCTACAACCCTGCCGGCCTCGGCCTCGCCCAATGGCTGCTAGGCACCGACTGCGTATTGAGCCTCTGCGCGGCGTGGGTGAAGGGGCCGGGCGAAGTGCGCACCGGCATCCACGGCGACTACCTCGATCCCGCCCTCGTTGCCCAGCCGGAACCCGCCAACAACTGCAACATGCACTACATGCTCACGGACTACACCAAGGACGACGGCTCCATATCCTTCGTCCCCGGCAGCCATCGCTGGCGGCGGCAGGTGACACCGGACGACTCCAAGCACTGGCAGGACCGTGCCACGCCCGTGGAAGCGCCCGCCGGCTCGATGGTCATCTGGGGCAACCACACCTGGCACGGCTCCTACCCGAAGAAGACGCCGGGTCTGCGCATGACCCTGCAATGCGAGTACATGCGCCGTCGCCGCCAGACCGAGGAGGCGTATCGCGAGACCGTCACCCAAGAGGCGCTGGACCGCAACCCCGTGCGCTTCGCCGGCCTCATGGACGTGTACAGCCTCTTCCCCTTCGGCAAGAGCGACTGGGACATGGATCGCATGAACGCCGCCGAACCCGGCGCCAAGAACGGCCAGACCGTCGACCAATACCGGAGCCTGTTCGACACCGAGCCCGCCGCTGGCCGAACCACCATCCGCCCCACCTACGACTACATGCACCACGACGGCAAGATGACCTCGGAGCGCAACGCCGAACGTGCCGAACGCATGAAGCGGGAGCGCGAGGCCGCCAAGGCAGAGAACGGCGAGAGCGCGGAGGCGCAATCCTCGTGAACGCAACGGCGCAGACGCCCGAAGACGACGGAGACCTCATCATCGATGGCCTGAACATCACCGAACGGGTCGCCGAAATCGAGGATCGAGGCTATACCATCGTCCAAGATTTCATCTCGCAGCCAGAAGTCGAGCGCCTGCGCCACGCCTTCGACACCGAAGTACCCATCACCGAGATGCGCGCCATCGGCACCGACACCGGCCAGACCTGGCGCGCGCACAACCTGCTCGCCAAGACCCGGGCGGTGGACTACCTCTTCCTCGACCGCCGCATCCGCGCCCTAATCGAAGGCGTGCTCGGCCCCCGCGTGCAGGTGAACGTGACCACCCTCTTCAACGTCCTCCCCGGCGAGACCCGTCAGTTCCTACACCAAGACGACGGCCTCTGGCCCATTCCCCGCCCGCATCCGCATTTCGTTTGCAACGCCTTGATTGCGCTCGACGACTACGACCTCGAGAACGGCGCGACCCACATCGTCCCCTACAGCCACAAGTGGCACGACCGCAAGGTGGATCAGGACATCGAAACCACCCGCGTCGTCATGCGCTCCGGCACCATGCTCATGTGGGAGGGCGGCCTCTGGCACGGCGGCGGCGCGAACACGTCCACCGATCGCGAGCGGCTCGGCTTTTTCATGAGCCACAACGTGGCGTATCTGCGGCCGCAGGAAATCCAGCTCGTCTCGGTGCCACGCGAAACGGTGAAGCAGATGCCGAAAGAACTGCAGCGCCTCCTCGGCTACCACCGCTTCGGCATTGGCGTCGACGGCCGCGACCCCATCGACGTGCTCTACGATGGCGACGTCTTCAACCCCACGGCCAAGCTCGCCTCCGAATGGCGACGGAACGAAGATGTATCCACGCCATCAACCTGAGCCCCTCTGGAACGAGGGCGTCTCGCCCTCGTTACGCGCCGCAAGGCGCGTTCTTGCATGCGCTGAGATTCGCAGCTACTTCATGGGTTAGGAGGTTGTCGGTCCGCTCTCGCGCGCCACGACGCATAGGAGGGCGAGACGCCCTCCCTCCAAGGCCCATCGATCACCAACACAAGGAACCCAAATGCCCGCAATCACCCCCCACAACGGCCCCGTTGCCGTGACCGGCTGCTCCGGTTTCACCGGCGGCCACATGGTTCGAGAGCTCGCCATCCACGGCTACGACGTGCGCGCCTGCATCCGCGATGCCAACTCCTGGCGCGGCAAGGACTGCGTGCAATACCTCGAGCGTCTCCCCAACGTCACCATCGTGGATGGCTGCGACCTCTTCACTCCTGGCTCCTACGACGATGCCTTCCGGGGCTGCGCGGGCGTTTTCCATGTCGCGGCCGTGCTCGGCAACTCCGCAGACGGCAAGTCGCAGCCGCTTGGCTCCGGCGATGTCTCCACCGACGTGTACAACGGCGGCATCGCCGGCACCCAGAACGTTATCGACGCCGTGAACGCCAGCGGCAGCGTCAAGCGCATGGTGTACACGAGCTCCATGGCCGCAGTCTCCGGCGCAAGAGGCGCCACCGTGCCGCAGGGCTATGAATGGACCGAGACCGACTGGTCGTCCGACGGCGTGCCGGAAGAACGCTGGCAGCACCCGCGCAACGCCTACGCCCGCAGCAAGGTGGACACCGAACGCCTCATCAACGACGCCGCCGACGCATCGGGCGGCACCTGGGACGCCATCACCATGAACCCCGCGATGATCTGCGGGCCGATCCTGTTCAAGGCGCAAGTCGGACAGTGGATCGAGCAGATCGGGCGCCTGGCTGGCGGCATGGAGCCGAACTGGCCTTCCCGCTACGACATGTTCTACAACATCATCGACGTGCGCGACCTTGTGAAAGCACACCGGCTGGCGGCCGAGTCCAGCGTTGACCATCGCGCAACGCGGGGCGGCCCACGCTACGTCATGCACGGCAGCGGCGGCCGCTCGGCGATGCGTTTCGGCACCGAGGTGGCGGAAGTCATCCACGAGTTCTTCCCCTCATTCGCCTTGGGCGAGCCAGCCACCGTCACCAGCAAGGGCGACCCAATCACCATCGAGTCGCGCACCTTGAACGACTGCAAGAAGGCGAAATCCGTCCTCGGCGCCACCATCCGCCCGGTGGAGGACACGATCCGAGCGGTGGTTGAAAGCTCCGTGGAACTCGGCATCATCACGCCGAAGATTGGGGAGGTTTGAGAGCCCTGATAGGCGCGCCTTGCGGTCGCGCAGGGAGGGCGAGACGCCCTCCCTCCAAGACCGGCCCCTCGGCTCGCTGAACGAATCTTGGAGGAGGGCGTCTCGCCCTCCTACGCACCCGAAGGGTGCGCAACATGATGCGAGCGCGTAATCGCAAGGCCGAGACTCAACCTACGGAGGTTGCGTGGTCTCAGTACCGCACATAGACGAGAAGGCACGACGCGAGTTCGCCGAGCGGGGCGTGGTGCGGATTGCGGGGTTGATTCCAGAAGCTGCAATCGCGCCGAATCGCGAGCGCGTGTACGGCATCCTGGAAGACGCTGGCGTCTGGCAGGACGGTCGCTGGGTCTTCGATGACGAGCGGGGCGAAAACCGCACGCCAGGCAAGTTCCACTGGCTTGCCCCCACCAAGCACTTGCCCATGCGAAGAATCCGCGATTGCGCCAAATCCGCGGCCTTCCGGGCGATGTTCCTTTCCGATGCGCTTGCCGCCGCGAAGGAGCTCGCTGGCGAGCGCCTGTGCACGAACAAGCCACCAGCATCGGGCGCAGCCGATGCGTTTTCCCGCCCGCAACTCCTGTTTACGCCGCCCGGAGCCGACCACTGGTTCGTGCCCAACACCATCTGGCATTTGGACGTTCCCCGCCTGGGCGAAGCCGGTGCACCCGGCGTGCAGGTATTCATCCTGTTGGACGACATCCCCCCGGGTGGCGGGGCAACGTTGGTAGTGGCCGGTTCCCACCGCCTCCTGAACGACCGCGTGCGCCGCTCCAAGGATGTGAAGAAATCCCTGAAGCGCCGGCCCTACTTCCAGCACCTTATGGGGCCGCGACCGCAAGATCGAGACCCGTCCGACGGCTCACACATAGACCCGGACAGCGCTCGTCTCCTGAACCGGCCGGGCCACGACGGCGACATCCCCCTGCAAGTGGTGGAGATGGACGGACAAGCAGGCGATGCGTACATCACGGACCTCCGCCTCTTGCACACCCTCGCGCCAAACGCCTCGCCCCGGCCGCGCCTGATGGCGACGCAACGCCTGCCCTACCCCGACATTGTGGACAAACTCGACGACGCGCACGCAGAGCTCCGGCGCAAGCGAAAGCGCAACGGTGCAGTACCTTCCCCTGCAAGTCCGTAGCGCCGCCAAAACGCCTCGCTAGTGTGGCGTCCCCGAAATACGTAGCCCTTCGAGCGGACGTTGGCTGGTGCAACAATGTCGGAGAAAGCGCGGATGTGCCGCCTGGGACTCGCCTCCGAGAGGTCGTTGAGTGCCTGCATTTGGCGTCCCGAAGTACCACGAACGTGTGGGACGGCACACTAGCAGCGTGTCGGACTTGGCGCAGACCTTCGGAGGGAAGGCATCCTGCCTTCCCTGCGCGCCTCTGGCGCGCTGACCGCGAGTTGCAGTAAGAAAGCGCCTATCGGCGCTAGGGGCGCGCCCTTCGGGCGCGTTTGCAGGATGCCTTCCCTCCGAAGGCCCGCCTCGTTCACGCACTAGCGCTCGGGGCCTGGCCCCAGCCCACCTCCCCATGAGCTTGCGCCCCAGAACGACGCTACACCGCCGCCGTTCTACTGCACAAGCGCCTAGGGTACGCTTGGATCATCCACGAGGAGGCGCAGCCATGACCATCAACTCCGTGACCGGCCCGCTCGACCCCGCCGACATGGGCTTCACCCTCATGCACGAGCACGTGATGGTGAGCGCGAGCGGCATGTACCGCAGCTACCCAGATCTCCTGGGCCCGAACCGCGAACAACGCGCCATCGACTGCCTCAAGCGCGCCAAGGCCGGCGGCATCGACACCATGATCGACGCCACCACCTTCGATCTCGGCCGCGACCCGGAGCTTCTGCGCCGTGTCTCCACCGAATCCGGCGTCAACATCGTCAACGTCACCGGCTGGTGGCTGGATGTGCCACGCTTCATCCGAGGCGTGTCGCCGAACCAGATGGCACGGGAGTTCATCCGCGACATCGAAGAGGGTTTCCGCGGCACAGACATCAAGGCCGGCATCCTCAAGTGCGCTGCCGACTTCGAGGGCGTCACCCCGGAGCTCGAAATCATGGCCCGCGCCGTCGCCCGCGCCCACAACGAGACGGGCTTGCCGATCATGGTGCACTCCTACCCCACCGGCCACGTCGCACGCCGCCAGATCGCCATCTTCAAGGAGGAAGGCGTCGATCTCACCCGCGTCAAAATCGACCATTCCAACGACACCACCGACACCGAATACCTGAAGTGGATTCTCGACCAGGGCTGCTACTTGGGCCTAGACCGCTACCCAGGCCGTTTCGTCAGCCCGCACATGCGCACCGTGACCCTCAAGGCACTCATCGACATGGGCTACGGCGACCGCCTTTGCCCCGCCCACGATTGCATTTGCCTGCACATCCACAACGAGGGCCCGGACGGCAAGGTCCCCGACGAACACGCCTTCACCTTGGCCAACCCCGACCAGTTCCTCTACATGCACCGCCACGTGATCCCCGACCTCAAGGACATGGGCGTCACCGACCGCACCATCGACACGTTGTTCGTCGACAATCCGCAGAGGTTCTTCGCTGGGACATAGGGCCTTGCCCGAAGTACGCTCGGGAGGAACCTGATTGGGAAGGTCGTCTAGCCGTCTGGATGATCGCCGTAGAAGAACCGTAGGTTCCAGCCCACCAATGTCCCGGCGTCGCCGTCTGCGGCGTCGTACACCGTCAAAGACCACTCTCCGTTGGGTGCCTCGCCATAGAACGCGTTGCTGAGGAGCCGCCAGCGCAGCGGTGCCCCCTCCCGGTCCACGGCCAGCACCTCGTTGAAGACCGGATTCAGAATGCTGGGCGTGCCGTCTGGCGAACGCAGTTCGATGCCGAGGTCGTGCGGGAACGGGTGGTCGAGTTCCACCTCCACCACGGTTGCCTCGATGTTGGCGCCCACAGGCAAGCCGGCCACGTCGATCGCCGTCGTGACGCCGCCGCCGCGGTGGTCCGGGATGCGCCCTCCCGCACCGACGAACCATCCTGACTGCCGAAACTCACCTAACGAACCCGGCATGTGGCGGCGCGCCGCGCTCAATGCCTGCCTTGCATGCACCCCACCGAAGCCATACCAATTGTGGAAGCGATATCCGGCGCCGTTCCGAATCCAGCCATGCTGCACCGTGCGAGTTTGGCCACGGAACGTCTCATCCCGGTCCGCCGCGCCTGCGTCGACTCGGCGGGCGGTGCTCGCCAGAAGATGCTTGACGTCCCGCCAAGTCAACTCCGGTTCGGCATCCAGCAGGAGGGCGACCACCCCAGCCAGATTGGGTGCGGCAGACGACGTGCCATTGAAAAGGCTGGTGTAGTCCTGATGTGGATTCACCTCCGTTTGGCCGGCAAGGTTGTCGCCGAAGAAAACCCCGTAGCCGGCGGCATCCCCCATCTGATCGGTGGTGAGCATGGCGGGATGGTTGACACCGTATTCACCTGCCGGAGAGCTGACCCACAGATTCGCGCCAGCACTGGCATAGCTCGCTCGCCTTCCCTGGGCATTCAGCCCGCCGACGACGATGACATAGGGCAGGTTGTTGGTGTCGTCGGCATTGGCACCGAGGCAGCCGATCGCACTGTTGAGGTCGTAGCGAAGGGACCTGCAACTGCGGAAGCCATTGCCGGCAGACTTGACGTAGATGGCCCCAAGCCCACCGCGCAAGCGCCGCGCGCCCCAAACGAGCAGGCCTTCCTCCTCTGGGCCAGCATTGCCGGCCCAGCCGATCGAGCCAAAGCTCATGTTGAAGATGTCCACGTCCGATGAATCCGGCGCCAGCGTGCTGCCGCCGAGTGCGTCGAGGAAGTTGCCGATGTCGTAGTCGAGAGCGTTGAGGAAGTTGTAGCCCCGCAGCAGCACCCCCGGCGAGACCCCCCGACCACCAATGCCGTTCATGGCTTCGGCGGCGATCAGGCCCGCAACGCTGGTGCCGTGATCCCCCGTGGGGTAGACATTGAACGGGTCGTCCGTCAGGGCCGGGCTCCAGTCGGCTGGCCTCGCACCGACGTTGAAGTTGAAGGACGCGCCAGCCTCGACTGCGGCGGCAAGGTCCGGATGGCAGGTCTCGAGGCCCGTATCCACCACCGCCACGCGCACCCCCGAGCCGTCGATGCGGCTGCCAACAAGGGTGCCAAGACGAAGGTCCTCGTTGCGCTTTCCGCCGTTCGCGGCCCATGCCGTCTGGCCCCTGTTTGTGAGGTGCCATTGCTCGGACCGCAACGGGTCGTCAACACCGGGGAAGCCACCCCGCCCAGGCTCCCGACACCTAACCTGCACCCGACCCGTCGCGTCGAGCCGAAAGCCGCTGTAGTCGTTGTTGGTGAAGGCACGCCCAGCGATTTCGCTGTCCTGCTCCTCCATGTAGGCCAGGAGGTAGTACACGGCATTGGGCGCGAGGCCCGCTATGCGCAGGGGAACCGTGACCGAGTAGCCGCCCTTCGCCTCCAATGCAGGTACCGAACTCGACCTCTCCACGATTACTTCGTCAAAATCGGGGTCGGAGGCAAGCTGGATGTGAAGCGTTGCGGCTTCGGAGTCCGCCGCTCCCCAGTTGTAAACGGACACCTCGGCATCCACATTGTCCTCGGAGACAATCCGGGTGCCGTTGAAGAACACCAAGAGATCCGCTTTCAGCTCCGTCTTCGAGTTCGCGACCAGCCCGCCGACGGCGGGCTCGCCAGGAACCCCGCCGGGAGGAGGCGCATACATCGGGCGTCGAACAGGCCCCCGTAACTGCAAACTCGCAGATACGACGCCTTGGCCCGACGCCAGCTGCTCCCGAGCAACGATGGGGTCGCTGCCAGGGGCGAGCCGAATCAGCGCGAATCCAAGCCCAGGATAGGCCTTCGCAGAGACCGCGTCGATTTCGCGCACCAACGCTGACAGCCGTTCCGGGTCGTCCACGTCAACCCGGAGCACGGGTTCCACGACGCGAAAGCGTCTCGACGCTGGGTCGAACACCCGACGGGTCGGCTTGCTGCCCTCGGCCGCATGGGTCGTGTACGTGCGTCCGCCGTAGGTGACTCGCCAGGTGCGAACCCCGCCCTCGGTAAGGGAATTATATATCTAAGTTGACCCGGCTACCTCACTTTCCTTGGGGGAGTCCCTTAGAAAGCCGCTTATCCACTCCAACGCATCCTTTCCGATCTCCCATACGCTCTTTCCGAGAACAAGACGTTGCGCCCAGAGAATGGGCTTGATCCTCCTGTACCACGGTGGCTTCGGCCGCTCGCCTAGCTCTGCTTCTGCCCGAAGCGTTCCGTGTAAGCCACCGTGCAAGGAAATCTCCACGTCCACGAATTCACTGTTGCCCATTGTCGTCGCCTCAATTGCTGAACCTTCGCGAGCAGCGTACCACACAGAAAATGCCGTGTGCCAAAATGAGGTGAACCGGGCCCGCCGTGACTGAATGCGCAGCCACGACGAGAAGCCCGGTTCGTGAAGGAGGTGATGCCCTGTGAGGCGTAAGCCAACTACGATGTAACTCAGGCCCCGTCGGTCGAGTCCGAGCCTCAGATCGGCGGGGCCTTTTTCAACTCCTTCACGTCTTGATTTACACTTAAACTGAATCCCTCACTTTCCTTGGTCGGATATACCGTGAAGACGATTGAACTCATCGCGAACCAGCTTCTCGCCTTCCTCCTGTGTCATATCTTGCGGCAGGCGGGTCAATGTCAAGCCCATTTCTTGGGGCTTTGAATCTGGGCCTACCGCTCGGACATATTCCACCCTTCCCGTAACTCCCTTGATTGTCACGACTTGTATTTTCATTTTCAGTTTCTCCTAGTCAGTTTGTTCGTAAGCTATGCCTGGATGCTCGCGAGCGCGTGCTTGATCCTCGGGCGTGAGTTCCTGGTACGGCGTGATGTGCAAGCCAGTATGTATTGTGTTCATTTTGCGCATCAGGTTATCGGCTTTGCCCCAATCACGGAACGAGCCGAACAAGATTCCAGTGTAATCTCCTTCGTTTGACTCGATCTGCTGCGTATAGTGCTTGATTATGTGACCTCGACTGTCCTGGTTATCAGCCAGGTTATGTCCCGTCCAATGATTGTTGCGATCCCGCAGCAGTAAGTACATCATGGTTGATTTTCCTCTGTCATACTAGAAGTGAGTCTGCCGGGCAGCATCGTACTAGACAGACTCGTCACGCCCTCATGGAAACTTCCTTTGTAGCGGTTGGTCATTCACCGCTACTCCTTCTTGATCTTCATCGGGAAGAAACTCCAACGATTCTACAGGCCGTACAATGATGTCAACGCCCCATCCCTCATCGGTGTGTTCCCATTTGACGCAGAGGACTTTATGCCAGCCCTCGTCAAATGGCGTCTCAGGCTCTACGTCTCCTCTAACGTATTCGCCTACTCTCGGTACTTCGTAAGAGCCACTCAGTTGCAGCACACAACCTTTGCGATCTTCTCGCAGAAATGCAAGATTGACTTCCCCTTGAGCCATCGATCTTCTCCTGTTAGTTGATCTCTACTCCAAGTTCCTTGAACGTATCGGTCAACTTGTCTAGGCGCGTGATAATGCTGTCGTACTCCTGAATCCATCCTATGCACTCTGCACGGTCTGGGTAGTCCGACAGACGCCCGTTGTCGTCTATCCCGTCGTCGCTGGTTTTCCAGTCGCTATCTGTCAGCACAAAATCAACCCGCTTTGCAGCCTCCTCAAACTTCTGCCTAGCTCGTTCGAGATTGACTCTCAAGCACGCACGCTGTTCTTTGAGTTCTTGGAACTCCAAGAACATAGCGCCTATTTCCTTTTCCTTCAACACGCTCCCCTTGCTCATCACTAAAATCCACCACGAGAACGTCGCTGCCTTGCCTGCGCGTCGGCCTTCGCCTTCTCTTTCTCGCGTTTCAACGCCTTCGCTTCGTCTTCCTGCTCCTTGAGCACCTGCCGCTCAAGCGCCTTGCTTCCCTTGTCGATAATCGGCTTGCTGTCCTTGGTTCTCGGCAATGGATTCTTGACGCGGGACATTATCGCGTGAGCGATTGATTCCGGCTCGGCGTCGATCTTCTCTTGACCGCCAAACCTGTCCTTATCTTTTTCCTGTGACATTGCGGGTTCCAGCCTGTTCTGATTAACCCCTAGTCGTTTACAGCGTCATCGTCGAACTCGCAGCCTTCGGATGCCTGCAACGATCAGCAAGGCGACGGCGAGCAATTGGTACACAGGCCCTAGCCAGCCCTTGACGGTGGTGAAGGCGGAAGCTGCCGCAACCTGCGCCGCACTCACGTCAGGATAACTGAGGAGCATGGCGGTGATCTGCACGTTCTCGCCCAAATCCACGATGCCAGACACCACTGGAATCCACGCGAGGAAAGCTGTGCGGTCTGACCAACGGAAGCGATAGATCAAGCCCGCGAACAGGGTGACGTACACCAGCGGAAACAGGGTGTCGAGTGTGGGGCTGGCGATTGCGTACACGCTGCGGCCTGACGCACCATATTCCTCCATCGCCGCCATCGCTTCGGCGTGCGTGTACCCCGGCATGAGGTCAAGCATGACTCCGCCGATGGGCAATGCCGGAAATACACCGAACAGGAAAACTAGTGTAGCCGCAAAGGTCACGACGAGCACGGTGGTCTGTCCTGCAAATTTGAAGTATCGGTTCATTGGTCTGCTCCTCTTCCCTTTCTGTCCCCTACCGCACTGCCTGGAGACTTCCTCAACCAACATCGCACGTCGGTAATTTCAAGGTGTCCCGAACAGGGCGGCCCAGTAGCGGGCGAATGCCTCAAGCCCAAAAAGCTGCCCTGTCCGAGACTTCCTCACTCTAGCGAGCCAGGGCGTGGTTGTAAATGCCAAGTGCCCGGCGGTTAGTAGGTACGAGCGACGAGGGAGGGGCAGAGGAGAATCGACCCGCCCCTAGCCGCAATTTGTTACCTGACCGCCGGGCCATTTCATCTTACGTCGTCAGTTCGTCCCACGTCAATCTCCTCCTCTCGAATCCGCGAGCCACAGCCTTCAACTGGTCTGCCGTGTCCATGTCCCTGACGTTGTGCCGTCCGGCAAATTCGGTGACGTACCTGTGCATGTGCTTGGCGGAAATCTGGTGGAACGTGCCCTTGTGCGCCCGCTTCAACGGTGCCCAGAAGGATTCGATTCCGTTCGTGTGAACGTCACCGTCAACGTACTGGCGTGCGCCGTGAACGACAACGCCTCTCCTGTATTTCTGGTGCAGTCCGTTGTAGCCCTTGTGTTCGTCCGTGTACAGGATGGACTTGGGCCTGACGTGTCTCCTGACGAATCTGTGAAGCTCTTGCCTGTCTGGCGTTGAAATGACACGAGCGCGCACCTGCTTCGTCTGTCGGCTCTTGACGCCGACCACGACGACCTTGCCTACCGTACCCCTCCCAGCGCGCAGTTTCTTGTCGGCGTGCTTGTTCTTCTCCAAACCGCCCACATACGTCTCATCTGCTTCTACGATGCCTGAGAGCATTCCTACGTTGAAATCCTCCCATCCCTGCCTGATGCGGTGCGCGAGAAACCACGCGGTTTTCTGCGTGATTCCCAAGTCTCGATGCAATTTCATCGAGGAAACGCCCTTGAGCGAGGTGGACATGAGATAGACACCGAATGCCCAGAGTCGCAACGGCAACCGACTGCATTCCATCACCGTGCCAGTGCGGACGCTGAAATAGCTTTTGCAGTCACGACACCTGAACGGCATCGGTTTCGGATTCCTGCAACGGTAGGTGTCGAGTCCGCCACACTTCGGACAAAAGCGCCCGTCCTTCCATCGAATCTCCTCGAACCATTTTCGTGCGGCGCGTTCGTTGGAAAACTTCGCCGCCAGTTCCGCCAAGGACATGCCCTTTCGGTCTGAACGACCAGGGCCGCTTCTCGGTTTATTGACTCTCCTCTTGACTGCACGTTTGGCTGTTCGCTTGACGGTCTTCCGCTTGATCGTCGTTCTTTTCGTTTTTCCTTTGACCCTCCACTTGTGGTTGCGTTTCATTGCCTGCTTTCTCCGTATTGCCAAATGGCAACTTGGATTTACAAGCACGATTAAGGAGGATTTTCTGTCCTTGCGTTGAGCGTCGGTGTAAATACTTGGTTACGAGGTAATTCATCTAGGAGGTAGCCGTGTCCAACCCTCAACGTGCGGACTTTGAAGCTGTTCGTCGAGTTCTTTACCCATCGCTGCAATACATCCCGCCGCACCCACAAAGGGATGACCAGCTATATCGGCAGAAGTTAATCGCCGTATCAAGGCAGATCGAAAATCCTGCAGAGCCTTATCTGGATCACGAGCAGCGGCTGATTCTTCATTACTTGCTGACTCGCGAATTGTCAGAGCTAGGAGATACAGAAATCCTGTCACGCCTGGAGCGTTCAAGTCTTTGTCTTTCAGAGCCATCTTAAGTCTCCCTTCTATTCAGAGTATTTCACCTGCCAAGGCTTGTCGCCGTAGTTGCCGGACTTGCTCGTTTTTCCTACGGTCACCTCGATGACGTTGCCAGTTTCAACGCACAGCATCTTGAGAGAACCGCCATCGGGCAAGGGGCCGAACATCCATTGATGCATATGCTCACCCATCCCACGACGATTAGGAATCCTGTACGCTGACACACGAGCTTGAAAGGCGACCTTGCTCGCGGCTGACGGGCACGATTCGTTCTCTACAAGAAACGCAACATTCATGGTCTCGCCGGATAGTATGTCCTTGACATCCACCTCGTCAGCGTATCCAGTTACGGCAGATAGGCAAAGCATGAAGGAAACTGCTGCCTTCATCGCTTTCGCCCGATCTTGGCTTCTTCAAGCGCATCGTCCGACCACTCGGATAGACAATCTGCGACTTCGGCAAATGCCGTTGCCAGCTTTGCGTTGAGCACCTTCAAGCTCGCGCCGTGCGGATACGATCCTGTGTAGGAAACTGTCCCACTGATTTCCGGTACTGATTCGTCGTCCTCTTCTTCCTTCTTGGATTTGAGCGTGAATTCAACCTCGACAACTTCGTTAAGCCATTCGCCGTTGCCGAACCTGACGTTCTCGATCTCGATGGTGTTATTCGCCACCCGATTTCCTCCTGCCGTACAGCATTCTGTTGCGTGCCCCGGCAAAGGTGCCGGGCCGTTGCAACCACTGTTCAGCGAACGGCGGCTGAACGCCGCTCAGAGGAAAGTGTGCCGCCTGTTCACCGTGGCGTCGGGGAGCTACCCCTTGCCGGGCATTCGGCTGTTCTATTCAGCGGCTAACCCGGCTACGGGTTGTCCACCAAACAGTGGTTGCACGGAACACGGAAGCACAGACGCAGGAGAAATGCAAGGGCGACACCCGTGCTACGCTAAAGCTCCGAGATTCCCCAGAGCCGAAAATGACGACAGCGAACGCGCTTGCATCCACGGTTCTTGAATCTCTGGCGTCTGGCGATGCCGTTTATCGTCGCATAAGCTCAGGCGTAGGAATGCACTACGCCCCCGAATATTTCGCCACCGTTGAAATCGCAAAGGCGGTTGCCAGCGTAGAAGATCGCTACGTCACCATCGAACAGAACATCAGCAATGCGGTAGGCTGGTCAGGAGGCGATCACTTCAAGGGCCGGGCCGGAAACCTGCCGTCCAAGGGCCGGTTTGACGTTGCCGTGTGGGATGAAAATGCCGACATTCACGGCGTCATTGAAGTGAAGCTCGCTCCCTATCTCAGGAAAGGCTCGGTGGTGCGTGACGTGAGAAGGCTGTGTGATGCGCTTCGTGACGCACCTAAGCTTCGATGGGGCATGTCCGCGTTCTGGCTCGCGTGTTGGGACGGGAAAGAAAAAAAGGCAGGAAAATCTCTCAGCGATCGCACGGAGAACATCATCCGCGCAGCAAGCAAGTACGCCGAAGAACGAAATCTGACGTGCCAGTCATTCGTCGGCAAAGCCACAGCCCGCGACGATGACGGCGCAGTTGCAGGTGCGTGCGTCATTGTGCTTGAACGTGACCAGATTCTGGGATAAGGAAAAACATCATGGACGACCAGGGAGACGGAAAATGAAACCCGCTTCACTTGTTCGATACGCGATCCGGGTAGAACCTCTAGCTGACGGTCAACCTATTTCTAGTGCAACAGGCTTCCTCTACGAACACCGTCTAACAGGAAGCATGTTCTTGATTACCAATTGGCATGTAGTCTCTGGTCGAGATTCCTTCGACAATAAACATTTGCTCAGCAACAAGGTTATGCCTACACAACTCCGGGTTCACGTTGTCGCTTGTCAAGTCGAGAGAAAAATACTTGAGAGAACCGAAACGAGCAGCAAGGAGCAAGAACGTAGGACTCTATTCACGGAACCCCATGTTTTCGAGCTTGATCTATACAAGAATACAGATGAAGGCGTGAGGATGCCTACATGGAAAGAACACCCCAGCCTCGGAAGGCTGTGCGATGTGGTGGCGTTGGATTTCCAAAAGGAATATACGGATTTGACAACAACCCTGAATCCTTCCCACTCTTATAGCATCCCTAGTACGTCTAAGGAAGTCTTCAACGAGCCCTGCAACCGTGTGGACGATATGGAAATGCTCTTTGCAAATACCGAGAGGTTTGATATAGACTCCGACGTGACTGTCGTTGGCTTTCCAAACCTGCGCATCGCCCCGCCAAAAATAGTCCCCGTATTGAAGACCGGTATCGTGGCGTCCCTGCCAGAGACGGGACTCTACCTTGATCGCCAGGACAAATTGCCTGCCTATTACTTGGACATTTTAACACGCCCAGGATTCTCTGGATCACCTGTGTTTTGGGTATCCAAGGGAGTCTTGTTCAAGAAGGAGGACGAAGTAATCGTCCTCTCCAAATTGGACGTTGGGCCAAGGTATAAGTTTCTAGGCATTTACAGTTCAAGGACTCTGGACAAGGACACCAAAGAGCCAATCTACGGGCTATGTTGGACGATGGACGCGATAGACGCAGTGTGCAGGAATCCGATCACCGTGCAGATCAATCCGGCAATCGAATCAAGCAAGGAAGGGGACTAGCGCGGCAAGAATTGATGGCGATGTAAACCACGATGCACTGGCGCATGTCGCCCTTGACGCCTTAGCGGCGAAGATGCGACTCTAGTGGCGGGTAGAGCGACGAGGGGGCGGTAGCCGCCGCCCCCTCGTCAGATTCGCCCACCCCTCAAACTGTGCAAGGAGCAAAGCAGTGGACGAACCTTTAACTGGAATTACGCGGCGTCAGCGCCGCGAAGTTATGCAAGCAGCCATCATCACGCTGGATTTAATCGCCGACGTTGCCACCTCGCAGCAACCAGTTTCTGCGAAAATCGACATACTCGATGCAGCGTACCGCATGGTTCACGACTTTGAGGAAGGTCTGACGCGCAGCACTGCGTTGATAATCCTCAATTTCCATTTGCATCGCCTCTCCATTCTAGAATCCGAAGACGAATTTGCTGGACTAGGACTCTAGGATGAAACCTTGTCATGCGTTCGTTGTGCAACTTGATGTTCATCCTCCAGGTGCTCACTTTCTCTTTGGAATCTTCCAGACCAAAGCGGGTGATCGCGGGGTAGAATATGTACGGGCAAGTTATTCACGGAGAGTGTCCTTGCCAATTCATCAATCAGAATTAACAGGGTCAGGGCTCCATACTCTATATGTGCAAGCACATCGGTCGCTGCAGGGCCGCCTTCGCAGAGAGGGGGAGTGGCGGGTGCTTGATTGGCCTTCTGATGATCGGCCTGCTTGAGTTCGTTGTCCACAGGATTGCTCCTTCATTTGTTTAATGGCCGGTTCAAGCTACATATATAATTCCCCTCGGTAACGACCTCGACCGCCATCCCGCCAAGCGAACCAACACCAGCCGATGCAACCGCAGGCAACGCCAGCATCTCGCCACCCTCAGCCGCCACGGTTCGCAGTGCCAGCATTGCATCCTGCGCCGCCACGCCAATGGCGGCTACCGAAATGAGCAGTTGCGACAGCAACCTGAACACACGAGCGGCGCGCGGAAACCCCGCCGGGCGAATGGTGCGAACCGACATATCGACAACTCCAACTTTGAGGTTCACGCGCCAACAGACCCGCAACTCAGCGTCAACAACCGATGCAGCCGATGCCCCGTACTCACGCGTAGGCTGACACCCTTCTTCTCCACTCACCGATCGAGAACCCACGCGAGAGCGGCCTCCTACCCCCCATTATCGACAAGAAACCCCGGTTTCACGCCTTCGGGCCAGTGGGTTCATCGGCACGTTTCGCAAAGGCCGCGCCTTCGAATCCATCCACCGTGGCAAACGCCCCCACAGGCTTGCGCGAGAGCCTTGTCAGTTGCCGCACCGGCTTGCCTATCGGCAACATGGCGGCCACGGCGTGCCCTTCCGGAATGTCGAACAGCGCCTTCACATCCGGCTCCCGGGCCGCCACAAAGGTCGTGAGCGTACCGCCGAGCCCTTCGTTCCGAGCCGCCAGGAGGATGTTCCAGACAAAGGGGTATATCGAGGCACCGGGGACAACGCCGATGCGAGACAGATGCCGGTCCATTGCCGCCACCACCGCCAAGTCCACCGTCACCAAGAGCAGCACCGGCGCGCGAACTAACCGCTCGATGAACCCGGGCGGAATCACCACCGCATCGAGCGCCTCTTGGCTAACCTCGGCCGGCTCCACCACGTTCCAAGGATTGGCCCCAGCCCGCACCTCCGCCAGATAGCGACGAAAGGTCGGCTCGATCAAGGGAACAAGCGCTTCCCGCTTGGCGGAATCGCGTACGACGATCACGCGCCACCCCTGCCGGTTGCCGCCACTCGGCGCGAACCGCGCGTTGTCGAGAATCCGATGCAGCACCTCGTCCGGCACGGGTTCGTCCACGAACTGCCGCGCCGCAAACGTAGTCCGCATCACGTCATAGATTTCCATGCACTCACCCAAACAAGCCCTTGTAGGGAAGGCATTCTGCCTTCCCTACATGCCGTAGACGCGTCACTGTGCGGCCAAGGCTTGTCCTCGCCCGTGTTCGGGCATGAAGAGGTCTCGGTTCATTCGAACTGACGACAAGGGTCGCCCTGCCGGCACGGCGGCGAGGAACCCCTCACTACCACTGCTTCCCGATACCCCCGCGCGAGCCGAAGAACGCCGCCGGCCAGTTCCTCCCCGTGATCATTGCCTTGTCCACATCCTCTGGTGTAGCCAAGCCATCGTCCACAATCTGCCGCGCCTCCCGCGCCGCCGCAGCGAAGACGCGATTGAGGATGAACCCATAGGTGCCCGGCTTGTCCTTCACCATCGACACCACCCGACCAGCCTTCTCCCCAACGGCTTTGGCGATTTCCGCCACCTCCGGATCCGACTCTTCCGTGGTAATGACTTCCAGCATCCGCATCACCGGCACCGGGTTCGAGAAGTGCATGCCGATGAAGTTGGCCTTGCGTGCCTCGCTCACGTCCCGCGCAAGCTCGGCAATCACGAAACCCGACGTGTTGGAAGCGAAGATGGAGTCGGCCTTGACGATGCCATCGAGCTCAGCGAACACCTGCTGCTTGAGTTCAAGCTTCTCCGGCACCGCCTCGATGATGAGGTCGCAATCCGCGATGTCGGCCAGGTCCAACGTGTAGCTGACGTTCTCGATGGCACGCAATGCCTGGTCGAAGCCGAGCTTGCCCTTCTCCACCGCCCGCTTCACGCCCCACTTGCGTTCCACAACCTCCTCGCGGGTCTCGTCGAGAATCTCCTGCGTAAGATCCCGCACCGTCACCCGATACCCACCGAGCCCCGCCATGATCTGGGCGATCCCGCCCCCCATCACGCCGCCACCAAGCACGGCAATATGCCGAACGTCCTCAAGCCTCATGTCGATTGCCCTCCTCGCAAATGCCCAAAACCAAGGCCCAACCAAAGGCGCGCAACCCTACACGGTTCCCCCAACCATGTCTGCTAAATCCGCCTTTGGAGGGAGGGCACTCTGCCGACGTACACGGAGCGCTCCCCTGAGCAAGCGTTTCCCGCAGCTTGTGGCAGAAAATGTATACGAAATCCTCAATGAGCGAAGGATTTCGCATAGTTGTGCGCGCAATGTGTTCTGCCGTGGCCGGCGATTCGGTACCCGGTTGGCGTGGATGGGCACCCTTCGGCGCTAGCCAGGGGAGGATGCACTCGCCCCCAAGGGGGCCTCGCTCAGAAAGGGCGGCGCTGGGCCCAAGGCTGGGCGCGTTCGAAGGTGGCGGCGGCTTGGAGGACTTTGGCATCTTCGCCGCGGCGGGCGACGATTTGCAGGCCCACCGGGAGGCCGGCTTCGGTCCAGCCGCAGGGGGCGCTGGCGGCGGGGAGGCCGCTCATGTTGAAGGGGTAGGAGAACTCGGCCCAGGAGAGCCAGTCCCACGGGTGTTCGGGCCAGTGTTCTGGCTGAAGCCTCGTGGCAGGGAAGGCGGCGACGGAAACCGCCGGGGTCAGCAGCAAGTCCCAGTCCACGAGGAAGCGGTTTTGGCGTTCGATGTAGTCGAGCTTGCGGGCGCGCATGGCCATGTAGTCTTCGGCCGAGTGGCCGGTTCCGGCGTGGATGCAGGCGACGAGGCCGGGGTCCATGCGGGATTCCCATTCTTCTAGGTATTGCACCAAGGGGGCTTCGTGGACGGACCAGAAGAAGCGGCCGAGTTCAGGGCCTAAGGGGCCCCACTCCGGGTTCACTTCCTCGACGGTGCAACCGGCGGACTCGAAGGTTTGCGCTGCCGCAGCGACGAGAGCGGCTACTTCGGGATCGACTCGCGCGTGGCCTAGGTCGGGGCTGAAGGCAATGCGCAAGCCCTTCACGTCCTGTGCGAGGTTGTCCATGAAGTCCGGTGCGGATTCGGTGAGGCTGGTGTGATCAAGCGGATGGGCGCCGGCGGTGGCATTCAGGAACAGGGCGGCGTCCTCGACGGTGCGGGAGAGTGGACCCACGTGCGAGACCAGGTCGTTGTTGCGTACCGGAACGTGGGGCACGCGGCCCCACGTGGGCTTGATGCCGAAGACGCCGCTGAAATGCGACGGCATTCGGATCGAGCCGGCGCCGTCGGAACCTTGGTGCAGGGGCGCGAAGCCTGCCGCGGCGGCGGCACCGGAACCGGCGGAGGATGCACCGGCGTTGAAGCCGTGCTTCCAGGGATTGTGGGTGATCCCGCTTAAGGGGCTTCGGCTCACGCCGGTCCAGCCGAACTCCGGGGTGGTGGTCTTGCCGAGGATGACCGCGCCGGCGGCTTTGAGTCGGGCCGCCACCGGGGAGTCGTTTGTGGCCGCTTGCTTGCCGGTGGCGGTGGCTTGGGTTTGCGATCCGGATTCGGTGACGAAGCCTTCAAGGTCGAACAGGTCCTTGATCGTGACGGGAACGCCGTGGAGGGGGCCGAGTGGTTCCCCAGCCATGACCGCACTTTCGGCGACCCTTGCCATCCGCATGGCCATGTGCGGAGCGAAGCGGGAGAAGGCGTTGACGCGACCGTCGAAGCGCTCGATGCGGTCGATCACGGCCTGTGTGACCTCCACTGGCGACAGTTCGCGTGCTCGAATCAGCCGCGCGAGGTATGTGGCGGAGGTGAAACAAAGGTCTTCGTCATTCATGCGCGGCAACTCCCTTCCCCCGCTCCGATGCTTCCCATTGCGACAGCGTCATCTCCTCCGGCGCATCTGTCGGACTCTCGAAATCCACCTTGTAGCCGTCGGGGTCGACCACCCTGGTCACCCACAGCGCGTTGCCCACGTACGGCTCCTCTGCGGCAATCCCGTTCGCCAGGAACCGCCGGTAGAGCGCCACGGCGTCGTCGCAGAAGATGCAAATCACGACGCCCTGCCCCTTGCCGTCAGCATGTTGGCCGGGCCCATGCTCCTGCAACATCAGCGCGGCGCCGCCCTGCTCGATCTGGCACCAGCGAAGCTCACCGCCGGGCCGCCATTGCAGCTTGATCTCGAAGCCGAGGCCGTCCACGTAGAAAGCTACCGAACGGGCGATATCGGCGACCGCCAAGAACGGGACGACTCGTTGGATGCTCACGCCTGGCTCTCTCGCTTCTGTCGCCACGGGAGACTGGCGACCATAAGGGTCGCCCTACGGGGTGTTGGCTTGCAGGAAGTCGAGCGCGATTTGGACGGTGCCGTCTTCGGCTGCGTTCTTCCACTGTTCCACCAGTGTCGCATTGGGAGCAAGGTCGGCGATTTCGCGGGAGGTGACTTCTGGGTGGTAGGGGTCTGAGCCCATGAGGACGAGCATGGGCGTCTGGCAGCCGGCGACGAAGTCTCGCGAGACGTTATAGACGAAGTCGTGGTCGTACATGTTCGAGCGGAAGCTGGTCCAGGCGGATTCGGGCACGTTCGGCATCGTCGGCTTCAAGTTGACGGCCCACGCGTCGAACATGTCGTAGAAGAGCGGGCGGTTGGCGCCATCGTCGCCGATGGACTGTTGCAGGATGGCCGACGCAATCCGGTCGCCGAGCCGTTCCATCACGCCGAAGCAGTACGGGCCGCCGATGCAGCCGCCCATGACGTGGGTGCGTTCGATGCCGAGATGATCGAGCAGAGCCACGTGGTCGTCGGTGTAGCTGTGCCAACCATCGTCGGCGGTGACCGGGGCGGTGCTCTCGCCAGCATTGCGCTGATCCATGGCGATCACCTGGTAATGGGGCGAGAGTGCATCGATGGGGTCCCATTCGGAACCGCGCCAGAACGATATGGCGGAGCGCATGCCACCCGGCGCAAACAGCAGGATGGGAAAGCCCTCGCCGTGGATTTCGTAGTTGATGCGGATGTCGTTGCGTTGGAAGACGGGCATGTCGGGATCCTCAAGGGCGAGTTACGTTTGTCGGGCGGTCGAGAACGGGGCAGCCTATCGCACTTCGCCGCTGGCGGCCCGTCCCGCAGGGAGAAGGTGGTGTCTCACTTTGACTTGCACAGCGCTGGCGCCGATCCGCCACAGCAGGAAGGCCAAAGTGAGTCACTACCGGGGAGAAGGCTCGTTGCACTTTCCGGGGCTACGCGGCTACGGTCAGGCGATCGTCCTTGATGGTTACGGGGCGGCCGCAGAACTCTTCGGTGACCATTGCTGCCATGAGGTCGCGGTCCTGGGTGTTGACCCATGTGCGTTGCCCGGCTGGCGTTAGGCAGGCGACGTGGCCGATGGCCGGCTCGTCGGCGGCGTACATCACGGTGTAGGACTCGATCTCTGCCTCGCCATCGTATGTCGCCAGGCACTCCCGCGATGGCAGGGCGTCGATCTCGTCCTGCATGTTGATGTGCTGGAAGTCCGTCTCCGGCGGAGCGCTCGAATAGATGCCGTGGACGTGCTTGTAGAGATTGCCGCCGTTGGCGGTGATGAGGCCCCAGCCGCCCGGTTTCTCTCGCAGCAGCTCCACCATGCGGGCGATGCTGTGCATGACGTAGTTGTTGAGCGGGCCGCCGCCGAAGGTGAGGCCGCCGGTGACGGTGAGCGGCCGATCTTCGGCAAGGCCGAGTTCCTTCGCAGCTACCTGCACCGCGGACGGGAAGCAACTGTAGAGATCGACGAAGTCGAGCTCGTCCGGGCCGATTCCGGCCAGCTCCATCGCCCTGCCGCCGGTGATTCGGATGCCAGGCGAGGAGTGGAAGTTCTCCCGCACCGAAGCCGAGAAGTGATCGTAGCCGCGCGCCCCCACATGCGGATAGACCCACCGCTCCTCGCCGATGCCGAGCGCCCTCGCCTTCGCCACGCTGCACATGATGAGCGCCGCACCCATGTCCACCATCATGTTGGCGTTCATGTACTTGGTGTAGGGGAAGCTGATCTGGCGATTCGTGGGCGAGGCGGTGCGGATCTCCTCGGCGCTCATGTCCTGGCGCACCCAGGCGTTCGGATTGTCCTGCGCCACGTCGTTGAAGCGCGCCCACAGGCCGGACACCCGCTCGATGTGCTCGCTCAGGGTTTCGCCGCGCTCGTGGCGAATGGCGTTGTCGTACATCGGATAGACCTGAATGGCCTGGCGGATGCCCTTCGCCACCTCGAACTCGTGATGCTCCGGCTGCTGTGCGGCACCGATGACGAAGTCGTAGGTGCCCGGCGCCTTCGTCTGCACAAGCTCCCGCCCGGCCTTGCGTGCCTTGTTCGCACTGTAGCCGTTCTCGGCGCCGGTGATGAGCACGAGGTCCACGCGACCGGCGAGAATGTCGTCGGCGGTGCGGTTCACCACGGCCTGATTCTGGTTGCCACCGATCAAGGTGCCGACCGTTTCCGCGCCCGCCGCGCCGATGCGTTCGGCGATGGCCCGCGCCGGATTCTCGTAGCTCCAGATCCCCCGGGTGACACGCACCGACCGCACCTTGGGCAGCAGGTCGCCGACTCCAGTGTCGCGCTCCGCAAGCGCCACCGCCCGCAGCATCATCTCCAAGGGCTCGAGCGCCTGGTCCAAATCGTCGATGCGATTGAGAAACTGGCCGACCCCGACCAGCACTGGCGTGTTGGGATTGCTCATGGAAAACCGCGCCTCTTCGATGCCACCAAGTTACCAGACATCGCACCGGCAGCGACCCTCCAAACCTGCGATGGCGTAGCATCGTGCGACGACCAACGCGGGAGGTGTGGTGATGGAGACGGTTCAGAACAAGGTCGCGGTGGTGACGGGCGCTGCGTCCGGCATCGGCCTCGGCATGACGCGGGCACTCGCCGGTGCTGGGGCGCATGTGGCGATGCTCGATGTGGAAGAGGATGCGCTGGCGAAGTCCCATGCCGAGTTCGACACCGCCAACGTCGATGTCCGTCGCTACCGCTGCGACGTGAGCGACCTAGCCCAGGTGGAGGAAGTTGCAAGCCGCGTTCGGGCCGACTTCGGCGGCGTCCACATCGTCTGCAACAACGCCGGCGTCGGCGCTGGCGGCCCCATCGACGAGGCCACGCAGCAGGACTGGCAATGGGTGCTCGGCGTTAACCTCTATGGCGTTGTCAACGGAATGCGGGCATATGTGCCGGTCATCAAGGAAACCGTGAAGGACGGTGGCGACGGCCACATCGTCAACACCGCTTCGGTCATGGGGATGTGGACCCATCCCGGCGGCTCGGTGTATTCGGCCTCGAAGTACGCCGTGGTGGCCATCTCCGAAGCCACCCGCGAGGAACTCGCCCCGTTCCGCATCGGCGTCTCGGCGCTATGCCCCTACATTGTCGACACGCGCATCCTCCAGTCCGGGCGCAACCGCCCAGCGGAGTTCGGCGCTCCCCGGCCACGGGGCGGCGCGGACGCGGAGCGCCGGGCGAAGGAAATGGCGGAGCTGTTCTCCCGCGGCATCAGCATCGACGGCATCGGCGAGCTCGTGCTGCACGGCATCCGCCGCAACAAGACCTATATCTTCACCCACGCGAGCACCGAGGAGCGCATCAGGGCCCGCTTCGACCGCATCGTCGCGGACTTCGACGGCACAGAGCTTACGCACGATCCTTGAGGCCCGGGAGACTCTGCTCAACCGTAGGGGAACGGCTCTTCCTCAGGGCGTCGCTCTGCCCGCATGGCGATGGCGCGGGCGGTGACCTTGCGAGCTTCTGCAAACTGGTGTTGGGGCCAGCGGTCGCCAGCCAGTTCCACATCTCGGCGGTGGTCGATGTGGAAGTAGATGGTGCGCCTCAGATCCTCGCTGCGGTTCCACGGGCTACCGTGCACCAAGGTGGTGGCGTGGAAGATCACGTCACCTCGCTTCGCGGGAATCGCGACGGCGCCGCCGGCGCTTGCCTCGTCGCCACCCCCCGTCCAACTCTCGATGAAGTCCGGTGATTCCGCGGGGTCGTGGTGCCCGGCGAGGTGGCTGCCTGGAAACGCACGCACGCAAGCGTTGTCGGTGGTGGCGTCGTCCAAGTAGATGTCCACATTGAATACTGGGAAGCGGAAGACCTTCACCGGGTCTTGATGCCACCGCGCCGGTGCCCCGTGGCGCGGCAGCTTGAACACCAAGGCATGCACCGACGCCGCGAAATCGTCGCCGTCCACCAGTTGATGGATGGCAGCAAGGAGCCGCGGATACGCAAGCAACACCTGAAAGCTCGGCGGCATGTCGGCTGCGGCAAGGTCGTTGACGCGATAGAGGCAATGCTCCCTGCACTGCTCCGCGTCCTGCTGGTAGCGCCACCGCTTGTCACCGAAAGGTCCGGCAACCCCGCGCTCGATCAGTTCGAGGCTGTCGCGATCCGGCGCCGCGAGCTCACCCTCCGGCACCAACCCCGGCACATGGAGGAACCCGTCACGGGCAAAGTCGCCAAGCTGTTCAGCGCTCAGGGGCACCAAGGGCATGATTCCGGAACCCGTAGCGCGGCTCCCGGCTACCGGAACGACGCGTTGATCCCGTCCAACGCCGCGTTGCCGGGGCAGAGTTCGTCTTCGCCCAAGGCATTCAACGGGGTTTCCGTCGTGCCGAGGATTTCGTGGCAGTCGCTGGCCGTCGGGTCCACGTAGAGCAGCCCCGTGACGAACTCGCCTTCCTCCTGGGCGCGCTGGACGTAATGGAGAGCCTGCACGCGGTCGTGCGGGTTGTAGTCGTGGGCGAGCTTGCGCAGGCGCAGGGTGGAGCCGTCGGGCATGTCCACGTCTTCGCTGGCGCCGGGGTCGTAGTCCACGGTGATTTCGTCGTGCGGGGTGATGAGGTCGGCGTCCACCACGCTGCCGGAGTGGGCGCGGATGTAGTCGTAGCTCTTGGTGGAGCCGTTGTGGTTGTTGAAGGCCACGCAAGGCGAGATCACGTCGATGAAGGCGAAGCCCTCGTGCAGCAATCCGGCCTTGATGAGCGGCACGAGCTGGCGCTTGTCGCCGGAGAAGCTGCGGGCGACGAAGCTCGCGCCGATCTGCAGCGCCATCGAGATCATGTCGATGGGCTCGTAAAGGTTCGGCACGCCCTTCTTGCTGGTGGAACCGCGGTCGTTGGTGGCCGAGAACTGGCCCTTGGTGAGGCCGTAGGTGCCGTTGTTGTCCACCAAGTACAGCATGTTGATGCGCCGGCGGACGATATGCGCGAACTGGCCGATGCCGATGCTGGCGCTGTCGCCGTCGCCGGAAACGCCGATGCAGTACAGCTCTCGATTGGCAAGGTTGGCACCGGTGGCCACCGACGGCATGCGCCCATGCACCGAGTTGAAGCCGTGCGAGTTGCCGAGGAAGTAGCTTGGCGTCTTCGACGAGCAGCCGATGCCGGACACCTTCGCGAACTTGTGCGGCGGCAAGGCAAGCTCGGCACATGCCTGCACCACGGCGGCAGAGACCGAGTCGTGGCCGCAGCCGGCGCAGAGCGTCGAGACGGAGCCTTCGTAGTCGCGTCGGGTCAGCCCCAGGTCGTTGACCTGAAGCAGCGGATGATGGGTTCGGGGCTTGGCAACGAAGGTCATGAGCTCACCTCCCACACTTCATCGAGCCGCGGCAGGTTGTTGCCGATGTAGTAGTCGAGCACCTGCTGGTGGATGGTGTCGGCCGAAATGGAGAAGCCGCCGTAGTAGAGCACCGGAATGATGCTGGCGGGGTCGAGCTCCAGATCGTTCACGAGCAGTGTCTTCATCTGCGCGTCGCGGTTCTGTTCGGCGAGGAACAGGATCTCGTGGCTGCCCAAGAACTCGCGCACCTCTTCCCCGAACGGGAAGCCACGAATGCGCATGGTGTCGAGCTGCACGCCGTCTTCGGCGAGCCGGTCCAGCGCCTCCTGCATCGGCGCGGCTGTGGTGCCGTAGTAGAGGATGCCGGCACGACGGCCGTGCGCCTCGATCTCGGCCTTCGGCACGAGTTCGCGCGCGGTCTCCCACTTCAGGAGCAGCCGATCCATGTTCTTGATGTAGTGCTCCGGCTGCTCGGTGTAGGTGGCGTGCTCGTCGCGGGAGGTGCCGCGGGTGAAGAAGGCGCCCTTCTCCGCGTGCGTGCCGGGCAGCGTGCGATAGCCGACGCCGTCGCCGTCCACGTCGAGGTAGCGGCTGAAGCGCTCGACGTCGTCGAGGTCTTCCTCCGTCAGCACCTTGCCGCGGTCGTAGCGCCGCGAGTCGTCCCAGGTGAACGGTTCGGAGAGGTTGTCGTTCATGCCGAGTTCCAGATCGCTCATCACGATGATGGGGGTCTGGAGGCGGTCGGCGAGGTCCAGGGCGTCGGCCCCAAACTCAAAGCACTCCCGGGGCGTCGACGGGAACATGAGCGGGTGGCGGGTGTCGCCGTGGGAGGCGTATGCAGACGAGACGAGATCGCCCTGCTGCGTCCGGGTCGGCATGCCGGTGGAAGGTCCGGCGCGCTGGATGTCCCAAAGCACGGCGGGAATCTCGGCGAAGTAGGCAAGGCCCAAGAACTCCGTCATCAGCGAAACGCCGGGGCCGCTGGTGGCGGTGAAGGACCTCGCGCCGTTCCAGCCGGCGCCGATGACGATGCCCATCGCCGCGAGCTCGTCTTCGGCCTGAATGATGGCGTAGCGGCGCTCGCCCGTCTCCGGGTCCACGCGCAGCCGAGCGCAATGCTGCTCGAACGCCTCGGCCAGCGACGTGGAAGGCGTGATGGGATACCACGCACACACGGTCGCGCCGCCGTAGATCGCGCCGATGGCCGCAGCGGCGTTGCCGTCGATCATGATGCGGTCGCCCACCGCGTCGGAGTGGCGCACCTGGATCGGCAGCGGGCACTCAAGATACTCGCGGGCGTAGGAGCGGCCGAGTTCCATCGCGTGGATGTTGGGCGCGATGAGCTCGTCCTTGCCCTTGAACTGCGCCGACACCATGCCCTTGATGATGTCGAAGTCGATGTTGAGGAGCGCCGACAGCGCGCCGAGATAGACGATGTTCTTGAACAGCGCCCGGTGCTTGGGATTCGGGAACTCCGGCAGCACGAGCTGCGAAATGGGAATGCCGACCAGGTTGATGTCGTCCCTGCGGAAGTTGGGGCGCAGTTCCTTGGAGTTGTCGTACACGAGGTAGCCGCCGGGGACGATGGAGGCGATGTCCTCCTCGAACGTCTCCGCGTTCATGGCCACCATGATGTCGATGCCCTCGCGGCGACCGAGATAGCCGCGCTCCGACACCCGCACCTCAAACCACGTCGGCAGCCCCTCGATGTTGGAGGGAAAAATGTTCCGCGTCGCCACCGGAATGCCCATGCGAAACAGCGCCTTGGCGAACATACCGTTGGCGGAGGCAGAGCCCGAGCCGTTGACGTTGGCGAAGCGGATGACGAAGTCGTTGTACGTGGTCACTTGGGGCCCTCCGGTTCTTGGCCGGCATTAGCCAGCAGCAATCGGCTCCGCGAACGATCCGAGCTGCGGAATGTGAACGATGGACTTCTGCATGTCCCAGGCGTTGGTGGGGCAGCGTTCCGCGCACAGGCCGCAGTGCAGGCAGACATCCTCGTCCTTCACCATGACGCGGCCCGTCGTTGCGAGGATGTCCGAGACGTAGAGGTCTTGCTCCGTGTTGTCGGCCGGCGCCATCAAGTTGGTGCGCAGGCGCTCCTCCTCCTCGTTCTCGGTGAAGGTGATGCAATCCATGGGGCAGATGTCCACGCAAGCATCGCATTCGATGCAGAGCTTCTCGGTGAACACCGTCTGCACGTCGCAGTTGAGGCAGCGCTGCGCCTCCTGCAGGCCCAAATCCTTGTCGAAACCGAGTTCCACCTCGATCTTGATGTTGTCGAGCGACTTGGCGCGGTTGGCGTGGGGGACGATGAAGCGCGCCGAGGGGTCGTGCTCGGCGTCGTAGCTCCACTGATGCACGCCCATCTTCTGGCTGATGAGGTTGACGCCTTCGGGGGGGCGGTCGGCCTTCAGGTCCTTGCCCTGGCAGAAAAGGTGCATGGAGATGGCGGCTTTGTGGGCGTGCGCCGAAGCCCAGATGATGTTCTCCGGGCCGAACGCCGAATCGCCGCCGAAAAACACCTTCGGGTTGGTGGACTGCAGCGTGTCTTCGTCGAGGATGGGGCAATCCCACTTGTCGAACTCGAGGCCGATGTCGCGCTCGATCCACGGGCAGTGGTTCTCCTGGCCGATGGCCATGAGCACGTGGTCGCATTCCATGAACACGTCCGGCTCGCCGGTGGGAACGTACTTCAGCCGCCCGTTCTCGCCTTCCACCGGCTTGACGCATTCGAAGACGATACCCTTGAGCTTGCCGTTTTCGTGCACGAACTCCTTCGGCGGGCGGTTGTTGATGATGGGGATGCCCTCCGCCATCGCGTCTTCCTTCTCCCACTCCGAGGCCTTCATCACCTCGAAGCCGGAGCGAACCACCACCGTCACCCGCTCAGCGCCCAAGCGCTGGGAGGTGCGGCAGCAGTCCATCGCCGTGTTGCCGCCACCCATGACGATGACCTTGCCGGAGATGGATGTGGTGTGGCCGAAGGCCACCGAGGAAAGCCAGTCGATGCCGATGGATATGTGCTCGTCCACTTCCTTGCGGCCGGGCAGGTCGAGGTCGCGTCCGCGCGGGGCGCCGGTGCCGACGAAGTAGGCGTCGTAGTTCATGTCGAGCATCTCTTTCATGCTCGTGATCTCGTAGCCGTAGGTGGCGTTGACGCCCATGTTGACGATGAGGTCCACCTCTTCCTCGAGCACGTCGGCCGGCAGGCGGAAGGCGGGGATTTGGCTGCGCATCATGCCGCCGCCGGCGGGGTCGCGGTCGAACATGTCGATCTCGTAGCCGAACGGCAGGAGGTCTCGTGCCACGGCGAGCGAGGCAGGGCCAGCGCCGAGCAGAGCAATGCGCTTGCCGTTCTTCTGCCTCGGAACATGCGGCAGGTAGGGGGCAATGTCGCCTTTGTGGTCGGCGGCCACGCGCTTGAGCCGGCAGATGGCGACGGGCTTTTCCTCCGTGCGCACGCGCCGGCAGGCAGGCTCGCAGGGTCGGTCGCAGGTGCGCCCCAAGATGCCGGGAAACACGTTGGAATCCCAGTTGATCATGTAGGCTTCGGTGTAGCGTTCCTCGGCGATGAGCCGGATGTACTCCGGCACCGGCGTGTGCGCCGGACAAGCCCACTGACAGTCCACCACCTTGTGGAAGTAGTCCGGATCCGCGATGTCGGTTGCTTTCATTCGCTCCCCGCCGACAGACGACCGCCCAGCCCGCAACGGCAGCCCGTTCGCCGCCACACAAGGGCTTCGCCCAAAACTCCGGCATCATACGGCAATCGGCGGCGGATTTTGCGTCTTTTCAACCTCTCAGGCTCGGTCCCTTGCGCACCGGACAGCGCCCTCGAGGGAGAGACGCCCCCTCACATGGAACAAAGCGCGTATCACGTTGGCGCTTCGAAGGCAGGCGGAAAAGCGCCTGTCGGCGCTTGGGGAAGGCAGGCCTTCCCTCCGAGGGCCTTCAGGCCCGTTCCTTGCGCGTCAGTCGAAGGTGACGCCTTCGTAGTTGCTGGCCGCCACCTCGCGCAATCGCTGGGCGTACTTGGGGCCGCCGCCGTTGTAGATGTTGTAGCGGGTCTTGCCGTATTCGTGGCCGTCTAGGTTGGAGTTGTAGCCGGTGATCCAGCTCTTGGCCTTGCGCAGGAGCAGGCCTTGGTACATCTCCTTGACGTGTTCGACCCAATCCGCCTCCGCAGCCTTCTCGGCATCGAAGCGGCGGTGGCCGTGTTCGCGCATGTACTCGATGAGCGGCGTCGCCCAGTCCACGGCGAGTTCGGCACCGCGCGGGAAGTTGGTGGCGGCGCTTTGGGGCCCGGCCAGCATGATGAAGTTGGGAAACCCGCTAACCAGGAGGCCCAAGTAGGTCACCGGGCCGTCCGCCCACTTGTCGCGCAAGCGGGCGCCGCCCAGGCCTTCGATGTTGATCTGGTCGAAGGCGCCGGTGAAGGAGTCGAAGCCGGTCGAGTAGACGATGACATCGAACTCGAACGAGCGTTCGGTCGTTTCCAGCCCCGTCCGGGTGATGCGTTCAATGGGGGTTGCGGCCGAATCCACCAAATCCACGTTCGGACGGTTGTACGCCTCGAAATATCCGGTCTCCATCGGCAGCCGCTGGATGCCGAAGCCGTGATCCTTCGGAATGAGCTTCTCGGCCACTTCAGGATCGTGAACCCGCTGGCGAATGCGCTCGGCGATGTATTCGGAGAACTCTCCGTTGGCCTCCTCGTCGATGAATATCTCGACGAAGTTGCGCAGCCAGATGGCAAAGCCCGGCTCGTCGTAGAGGCGGTCCCACAGTTCGCGACGCTCCTCGGCCGTCACGTTGTAGAACCCCCGCCGATCCGGTTCGTGCTCGAAGCCACCCGGCGTGCGGGCACAGGTCTCGAATATCTCGTCGTAGCGGCCGCGGATGGCGTCCATCTCCGACTCGGAGATGGGCGCATTGTTGAGCGGAGCAGCCCAGTTCGGCCGGCGCTGGAACACCGTCAATTGCCCGGCCACTTTCGCGACTTCCGGAATGAGTTGGATGGCCGTCGCTCCGGTGCCAATCACGGCCACACGCTTGCCGGCGAGATCGAGCGGTTCGTGCGGCCAATGGAAGGAGTGGAACGACGGCCCCTCGAAGAGCTCCATCCCCTCGAACCTCGGCAGCGTGGGCGTGGACAGCACCCCAACGCCGGTCACCACGAATCGGGTCGTGATTTCGCTTCCGTCCTGAAGGGAGAGCCGCCAGATGTTGGCGTCCTCGTCGAAGCGCATGGCCTCGACCCGGCTATCAAACTGCATGTGCTCGCGCAGACCAAACTTGCGCGCCACGAAGTCGAGGTAGCGCAGGTTTTCCGGCTGCGGCGAGAACTGCTCGGTCCAGTGCCACTCGTCGAGCAACTCGCGGGAAAAGGAATAGCCGTAGGTGTAGCTCTCCGAGTCGAAGCGGGCGCCCGGGTAGCGGTTGTGGTACCAAGTTCCGCCGAGGTCGGGGTTGGCGTCGAGGACGATGGCGCGTACGCCAAGGTCCTTCAGGCGCTTGATCTGGTAGATGCCGGCAACGCCAGCGCCGATCACCACCACCTCGTGGTCGGCATCCTGCGCCGCCTCGGATTGCAGTTCCGCAGCTTCAGCTTCCGCCATGCGCTCCCCCTATCCCGCTTGGGCCCGACCAAGTGCAATTGTGCCCCATCATAGGAAGCGGTCGAACAGCGCGCCATAGACGCGGGAGGGGCGCTTGCCGCCCAGTTCCTTGCGATCCGCCAACCGACCGAGCGCGAACACCGTCTTGGCGCCCAGCCACCGCATCGGTTCAAGCGGCCATTTCGGCGGCACATCGTCCACCCACGCAAGGCGGGTGAGGTCGGTGTCTCGCCCAAGCACGAGATCGGCAAGGATTCGCGCCGCAAGGTTCGATGCCCCTACGCCCTCGCCCGTGTAGCCGCCGGCCGCGCCCACGCCGCGACTCCGGTCAAACGTCACGAACGGACGCCCGTGCCGGGGAATGCCCAGCACGCCACCCCAGCGATGCGTCACCTTGGCATCGCGGACTGCGGGCAGCAAGTGGCGCATCGAAGCCTCGACATCCGCCAATGCCTTGTCGGCCGGATCGACGCGAGGCCGAATGCCGGAAGCGAATCGGTAACCCACCCGTCCGCCGAACGCGAGTCGATTGTCGAGCGTGCGCTGGCCATAGATGGTGATGCGGCGGCCGTCGTCGAAGGTCTCTCGCTTGGCAAGACCGAGTTCCTTCCAAGTCGCCTCGGACAGCGGCTCGGTGGCGACGATCATGGAGTAGACCGGCAGCAGCTGCCGCGCTTGGCCGGCAATCGTGTCCGTGTATGCCTCGGTGGCGCGCAGGACAATATTGGCACGCACCGCGCCCCGCGCGGTTTGCACCTGCCCGCTGTCGATTCCCGTGACCGGCGTTTGCTCGTAGATGGCGACGCCCTTGCGCCGGAGCACGTCACCCAGGCCCCGCACCAGCCGTGCCGGATGGATCGCCGCACAATGCGACGTGTAGGCGGCGCCGAAGTTGGGCTCGACGCCAATACGCCGTGCCGACTCTTCAGCCGTGAGCCATGTGTAGTCCCCGTCCGCGAAGCCAAGCGCCTGCCGGCGCTCGACCCGCCTCTGGAACGCCTCGGCGTGGAACTCGGTGGTCGCAACGCTCAACGTGCCACCCTTGGCGAAGTGGCAGTCGATGTTCTCCGCCTGACAGACCCGCCCCACCTCATCGACCGTGTCGTGCATGGCTCGCAGCAGCTGGAGGCCCTGGGGTTGCTCCGGTCCGTGCAGGCGTTCCTCAATGCCCATCGCCATGCCCATGCACCAGCCGCCGTTGCGGCCACTCGCGCCGAACCCCACCGTCTCGGCCTCGAACACGGCGATGCCGAGATCGGGTTGGTGGCGATGGAGATAGTAGGCAGTCCAGAGGCCCGTGAAGCCGCCACCGACGATGGCCACATCCACGTGGTCGGGCAAGGCGTCCGGCGCGACCGGCTTCGGCAACTCGTCCAGCGAGTCGAACCAGAAACTGCCGTTGTGAAATGGGGGGAGCACCATCGAGTGCGGTCCCTTCGCAGCCCAACCGGTGAGCATTATCGTCTCTGACCGTTTGCATTCAACGATCTCTTGGGCCCGTGCCCGACCAAGGGGAGTGCGAGTAGGGCATAATCTCGCGTCCAGTCCGGCGGACCGACCTTCGTGCGCTCCGGCAAGCCGAACCTCCGCCTCGGGGCCCTGAGGCCCTTGCGCTACACGCGTCTGTTGCCCGTACCTGCGTTTGTCCTGGTGTCGCTCGCTGCGTCCGCCGACTTCCGGCTTCCGGACCTCGACGGCGACGGCCACGCTGACGTCGTTTTGAGACACGACGACGGGACCTGGCGGCATTTCGCCACTGGGGATGTCGCCGTGGCTACGGAACGTCCTGCGCCCATTCGGTTCACCCGGGACACCGCTTGGCACCCGGCCGCCGTCGGCGATTTCAACGGTGACGGCCGTGACGACTTCCTGCTGCGCCGCGACGACGGCCGTTGGGGCTATTACCCGATGAACGGTGCCCGGGTAATCGCGGAAGGCCGCGGCCGGGCCGCCCTGACGACACGCCGCGAGTGGCGTCCGGTCGGTGCGGGCGACCTCAACGGGGACGGACGCGACGACGTGTTGCTACGCCACGACGATGGCCGCTGGCTCTACTATCCGATGGACGGGAAGCACTCGATTGTCGCCGAACGCGGATCGGCCAACCTCCCCACCGACCCCGCGTGGCGCATGGCGGCGGTTGCCGACTTCGACGGCGACGCCCGCGACGACATTCTCCTCCGGCACCACAAGACAGGCTCCTGGCGGGTTTACCGTATGCAGGGGCACGGGGTCCAACTCTCATACACCCCGACACTGACCAAGAGCAGCCTCTGGCGCGCTGGTGCCGCGGGCGATTTCAATGGCGATGGTCGCACCGACATGCTGCTGCGCCACGCGGACGGTCGCTGGATGTGGCAATCGCCGACGGTCGCCGACGCGGGCGCTCGGGTGCCGCTCCCCGTCGACTGGCGCTGGCGCTTCGCAGGTCTCGGGGACCTCGACGGGGACGGTAGCGACGATGTCCTGATTCGTCACGATGACGGCGCCTGGCGCTCCTTCCCCATGGACCCAAGAGCGAGCGGGTCCGACTCCAGGTCGCCTGCACTGCCTGCGGATTCCGCGTGGTCATTGCCTGCGCCGGCCGTGTATATACCCGACCCGCCGCTGCGCGCGGCCGTCGAGAACCACCTTGGCAAGGCGCCGGGCGAACGCATCACGCGCCGGGAACTAGCAGGGCTGACGGAGTTCCGAGCTCCCCAGCGGGCGGGCATCGCCGACCTCGCCGGCCTTCGCCACGCCAGCGGTCTGACTCGCCTCTTCATCGACGGCAATCATGTAGACGACCTGATGCCGCTCGCGGGGCTGACCAGCCTGAAAGAGCTCTGGGCGGTGACGAACCGGATCGAGGACCTCGCGCCGGTGGTCGGTCTACCGAACCTCGAGCGGCTCTGGCCCTCCCGCAACCGGGTCACCGACATCTCCCCGCTGGTCGCACTCGGGCAACTCACGAGGCTAAACGTCTCCTACAACCCGATAGCCGACGCCTCCCCCCTGGCCAGCCTGCAAGGGCTCAGGCAGCTCCACATCGACGACACCGGGATTGCCGACCTGCGCGTCCTCGCGACGCTGCGGGGCCTCAGGACGCTCACCGTTGACGACAATCAAGTGACCGACATCAGCCCGCTGGCGCAGTTGCGGGGCCTGGATTACCTGTCGGCGGAGAACAACCGAATTGACGACATCGGCACGCTGGCCGCCCTCCATCGACTTACGCGGCTGCACCTCGACGGCAATCCCCTGGAGGACCTGGGGCCGCTCGCCAACCTCGCCATACTCCGTGAACTAACGCTGAACGGAACCCGCGTTACCGACCTGCAACCGCTTGCGAACCTGAACCGGCTGTGGCGGCTGCACGTCAGCGGTACCGGAATCTCGGACCTCGCGGGGATCGAGAATCTACGCCTCGGAGACCTCGACCTGTCCCAAAACCGGATTGCCGACATCGCCCCGCTGTCGGACCAGACTTTTTTGTGGCGCCTCGACCTTCGGGGCAATCGGATCGAGAACCTCTTCCCCCTCGTGCGGATGACACGGCTCCAGACCCTCAGACTGGACAGGAACCGCATTCGCAGCGTCACCCACCTCAAAGTGCTGACCAGGCTGACCGAACTCGGGCTGGCGCACAACGAGATCGTCGACCTGGTGCCGCTTTGGGACCTTCTGGAGCTGGTCACCCTCCACCTCGACCACAATCGGATCGTCGATGTCGCGCCGCTAGCACGGCTGGTCAAGCTCCGGCGACTGAATCTGGCCTTCAACCGCATCGAAGACCTGTCGCCCCTGGCGCGCAACACCGGCCTCGGTGCCGGCGACACCCTGGACGTCCGCGGAAACCCGCTGCAGTTGGAGAGGGCCGACAACGCCGTTGTCGCCCTCAGGGAACGGGGCGTCGAAGTGCAGTGGGACCGCGCGCGCATCCTGGGGGTGCACGACAACACGGTCGTGTTGATGAGCGTGGACGCTGACATCGCAGCGGAAACCGCATTCAGCGGCATGTCGTTCGACACCTACGCCAGCACCTTCTTCACCCACTTCGAGGACCAGTTCGACTACCTGCTGTTCTTCTCCAACCTCGACTCGATCCACGACCACGAAGACGCCCCCTATTACGGGGTGTACCTGTCCGTGATGAACGACACCGCGGGTCTAGGCATCAACACCTTCTACCGCAGCGACTACGGCTCCGCTGGACGCCTGCGCGGCGTCGTCCACTTCCCCTACAACCGCGCCCTCCGCAACGGACCTGCCCTGCACGAGCTCCAGCACGCCTGGTCCAACTTCGTCGTCGACACGGGCTGGCCCAGCCACTGGGGCTTCAGCAGCGCCCACGGTCAGCTCGGCGGATTCGACATGGCGGACTTCAACGACCTCGGCGACGGCCGGTACACCGCTGGCTCCTTCGGCCCGTTCGCGAATGGAGGCAACCGGCCTGCCTACAGCCCCATCGAGCTCTACTACGCCGGATTCATCCCGCCGGAGGAGGTGCCGGACCTGCATGTCGCCGAGGACGGCGCCTGGCTGATCGAGGACGAAGAACTGGTCAGGGGCGACGACGGCCACGGCGTCTTCACCGCGAGCGGCGTCACCACCTACACCATTCAGGACCTAATCGCCAAACACGGCCCCCGCGTGCCGTCCATGGCGGATGCCCAGTGGCACCACCGCGCGGCCCTCGTGCTCCTCGTCGACGACGATCACCCGGCGACCGAGGAACAGCTCGCAACGCTGGTCGAACACGCCGCCTACATGAGCCATCCCGGCAACGACGACGACTACCTCCAGAACTTCCACGAAGCGACCGGCGGCCGCGGTTCGATCAGCTTCGACCTCGCCGGCACCGTGAAGGCCGAAGAGTCGCCGCCCGCGAACTTGCCGGCGTCCTTCGGTGTAGTGCCCCCGCCGCGCTTCACCTCCCTCGACGGACATTGCCGCACGTTGCACCAGCACTGACAGACCCCGCGGTGTACGCCACGAGTCACGACGAAGATCGACCAAACACAGGCTGTCGTAACGCCATGTAACCCGACTTGAGGCTACCGACCGCAACATCCCTGCGCACGACCCGCCATTGCCGCCCAGTGTCGGCCCGGCTCGCTACTAACCTTGCCGCCGAATGGCTCGATCTACCCAGATGCTCTCCGTGGCCGGGTTGTAGCGCGCATAGAAGGGGCGCGGCAGGGATTCGCAGAACTTCCGCATCCGAGCCTTTGCGTCCTGCAGCGATTCGGCGACGAAGTAAAGCGGCTGGTACTCCGTGACCGGATAGGGCTGGTTCGCCGCCCGTCGCGGCGCCCAAGGCTCGAAGTTGGCAGAGGACCCTTCGCGACAGGCATGTTCCAGTTCCCCGACGCTCGACAGCAGACCCGCGCCGTACGCCTTGCGGGTCCCTCCCTCTCGCACGAGGCCAAACTCCACCGAATGCCAGTAGCATCGGGCGAGCCGCTCGATGTCCTCGTCACTCGCACCCAGGCTCGCAAGCCCAATCTCCTGCGACAGATCCGCAAAAGCCGCATCCGCAAACATCGGCGCATGACCGATCAGTTCGTGGCACACATCCGGCTCGGGCGTGTAGAGGGGCTTGGAGCCGTGGCGGATGTACTGCGTCGAGAAGAACACCCGAAACGCGAGGCCGGCGAGGAAGTCCCGCGCGCCAAGCAGCCCAGCCACCGGCCGCAGCCGAAAGCCCGTGCGCGCCTCAAGAAACGTGCATACGTCGCGCCCTTGCGGAATGCCATCTCGATAGCCGCAATGCGCTTCCAACTCCGCAAGGGCTTGCCGATACTCCCGGCACGCATGGCTGCGACCAAGTTCCGAAAGCCGCTCGTGGACCTGCCGCCAAGTCGCGTGTTCAAGCGGCGTGTACGCAACTACCGGAAACTCGTCGCCATGCCTATGCCGGCGCGCCACCGCATCCACCGTCGCCCGACGGTCCCGATAGACCGGGTCCGCAAAGCCAGGGTGGTCCGCCTGCAAGTCCCCGCCAGCCTCCAGCGTGTTGTTCGCGATTCGGTCCAACTCGCTGCGATGCCGCGGAAACCAAGGCACATGCCGATGGTCGAGCACCACAACGCCAACGGCTGCCTCGCGAAGCTCTGCCACCACCGCCCGCATGGCTGTGCCGGCACTGTCTCCCTCACAATCCACGTAGAAATCGAACGTTTGGCCCCGCCGAGGCCGCGACTCGATGTGAGTAAGTCCCACGCCATGGCGCGAAAACGGCGCAAGGGCCGCCTCCAACGCTCCCGGCCGGTCGCCGCGCAGTTCGATCAAGAGCGACGTGCGCGGCTCCGCTCGTTCGGGACTCTCGCGGTGACTCGACATTCGCCAGTCCACGGCTCAACCTAGACCGGATTATTCATGAATAATCCGCTGGCGGTTGGCGGCGCTTGGCGTTGCGCCCCTCCGCAACTCAAGGGCCAAAAACGTATCGCGCGCCGTGGGGTTCCAAGCATGAAGATCACCTCCCTCAAGCACTTTCTCGCCCACCCAGGCAGCGGCAAGAACCTCTGCTTCGTTCGCATCGACACCGACGAAGGGCTCCACGGCTGGGGCGAGTGCTACACCCAATCGGATCGGGATTTGCAGGTGACCGCGCATCTCGATGCCGTCAGCCGCTACCTGATCGGCCGCGACCCGTCGCGCATCCGGGAGTTCACCCAAGCCGCATACGACGACTTCGCCGCCAGGCGCGGTGGGATGGACTACTACTGCGCGGTGAGCGGCATCGAGCAGGCGTTGTGGGACATCGCCGGCAAGGCCGCCGGAATGCCCGTGTACAAGCTGCTCGGCGGGCAGTGCCGGGACGCCATTCGCGTTTATGCCAATGGCTGGTCGGGCGGCGCCCGCTCGCCGGAGGAACTCGGCGAGAAGGCGTTGGCTGTGGTGGAACGAGGCTTCACGGCGCTCAAGTTCGATCCGGTTCCAGGGCCTTGGCGCACATTTGTCGACAAGGAGGTGGAACGGCGGGCAATCGAGAACGTCCTCGCCGTTCGCCGCGCTGTGGGTGACGACGTGGAGGTGCTGGTGGAGATGCACCGCCGCCTTGCCCCCATGCACGCGGTGCGCATCGCCCATGCCATCGAGGATGCTAGGCCCTTCTGGTTCGAGGAACCGGTGCTGGCCGAGAACATCGTCGCGCTCGCCCGCGCCAAGCGCGACATTCGCATTCCCGTGGTGACGGGCGAAGCGCTCTACACGAAGTTCGATTTTCGCGAGGTGTTCGAGCAAGGTGCAGCGGACATCATCAACCCCGACGTGTGCAATGTCGGCGGCATCCTGGAACTCAAGGAGATCGCCGCGATGGCGGAGGCGTACTTCGTCGCCGTGTCGCCGCACAACTACAACAGCACCACGGTAGGTCTCGCCGCCACCCTGCACGCCTCGGCGGCGATGCCGAACTTCCTCATCACCGAGTACTTCGTCAATTTCGAGGCCATCGGCAAGGAGTGGGCAAGCCCCCACTGGGCGCTCGACAACGGCTACATCGAGCTCCCTACGGCGCCGGGCCTCGGCATCGAGTTGGACGAAGAGGCGCTGGCGGCGCATCCATACCGGCCCTTTCCCGAGCGGCAGCTCGGCGACCGTTAAGGGCCGCCCACCGGTGCAATTTCTTGCGAGGGGAGGCCCCTCGCGCTCCCCCAAGCTGAAGGCTCCCTCTAGCGAGGGGAGGCCCCTCGCGCTCCCCCAAGCTGAAGGCTCCCTACTGGCGCAGCGCCCGATCCAAGCCAGCCGTCTCTTGGTGCAGCGACCGAAACGGGTTGATGTCGATGCCGCCACGGCGCAAGAAACGGCCCTGTACGGACAGCCGAGTCGGCTCGGCCACCTGTTGCAGGTCCACGAACACCCGTTCCACCGCATCCTCGTGGAAACCCGGCGAAAGGCGGTGGGAGACGAGGTAGGCGAGCACGCTTTCCCGTTTGAGCAGTCGGCCTTCGTAGTCGATGAGTATGGAGCCCCAGTCGGGTTGCCCCGTGATCGGGCAGACGGAGCGGTATAGATTGGTGTGGATGCAGTCGCTGCCGCAAGCGCCCGATGCCGTCAGGAGCCGAGGGTCGCGACGATACTTCGACAGCCTCGGGGTGAGCCCGTCAAGGCTCTCGCCGGCCAGCCGACCCACCTGCGGCAGTTCCCCCAGCCCCAAGAGTTCGACCCCGACTTCGCAGCCGACGACGCCACCGATGTCGCTCGACAGCAACGAACGCATTGCCGACGGCGTCTCCACCTGCGTTTGTGCAAACGAGCCCAAATAGAGCTTGAGGGATTTGCTTTCAACGATGTTCGATGAACTGCACGGCACCCGCAGCCGCACGACGGCAATGCGCGGCACTCCCTCCTGCCCTAGCCAGGAAAGCTCGTAGCAGTGCCAAACGTCCTCGCCCTGAAAGGGCAGGGACGCGCCAGGGCCAAGCCAAGCCGAGCGCCCCTCCGCCCGAGGAACGGGCCGCAGCAGCGACGCGTCGTACGCGTCGAGATAGCCCACCTCCCGACCAAGCGGCAGGTCATCGCCCGAGGGGTTCACTTTCTCGCCATTTGGTGCAAAATGCCATCTCCGTGCCGCCTGCCGGCATGGGCGAGCGGGAATAGCTCAGTTGGTAGAGCACAACCTTGCCAAGGTTGGGGTCGCGAGTTCGAGTCTCGTTTCCCGCTCCAATCGCTCCTTTCGCCTCACGCCCAAACGAGACTAGCCCACATTCCGTAGGGGTGGTCGCCCGTCCCGCGCAGGCGATGTTCTTCACGCCAACACGAGCGAGAATTAGCCTCGCCCGTACGAGCGCGTACCTTGCAACGCACCAGCGCGTGACAAGGCGGGCCTTCGGAGGGAAGGCATCCTGCCTTCCCTGCGCGTCCTCTGGGCGCGCTGACGGCGACCTGCAATTAGGAAGCGCCTATCGGCGCTAGGGGCGCGCCCTTCGGGCGTTGGCAGGATGCCTTCCCTCCGAAGGCCCGTCCATCCCAAGTCCGACTTGCCTAGCGCGCACTGGCAACACCGCCCCCGTGCTGTGCCGCGGCCCCGAGCTGCCACAGCGACGACTTGAGGCCGAACACAATCGCCACCCCCGCCATGATGGCAGATGCCAAAATCAACGCCGCACCGGGGCCAATCCAATCCACTAGATAGCCACAGCCCAACGCTCCAAGCGGCCCCGCGCCCATGAACGAGAACGAAAAGAAGGCCATCACCCTCCCGCGCTGCCCCTCTGGCGCCTCGACCTGCATGATCGTCCGCGACATGCTCATGGCCACGCCGCCACACGCACCCCACAGGAAGACGCAGGCGAGCAGCGTGCTGAAGCCAAGCCCCAACCCCGCCGCCGCCAAGAACACTCCCCCTACGCCGTGCGCCAACAGCAGTGCCCTGCCCTGCCGCTGCACGTCCTCGCCCCGCAACATGACGAGGATCGTCGTGATCAGGCCAAACCCGTTCACCGCCTGCACCAGCGCCAAATCCAGCGCGTCGCCGGCATAGACCTCGCGCACGAGCAGCGGAATCGTGACGATGTAGGACCCCATGAAGCAAATGCCCATGGCGATGTTCTGTCCCGCCACGGCACGCATCGAAGGCGACCGCCACACCGTGCGGAATCCCTCTGCCACCGACGCGACGAGGTCGCGCACGGCACCAGCTGGTACTCCTCTTTTCGGCACTTCGACATGGATGCGGCTGTACGCCAGCACCCCAACCGCAAGCGCTGTCGCCTGGAAGCCGAGGATCGCGACCGCCCCGACCACCTGCGCCAACCCCGCCAGCAGCGCGCCACAGGCCTGCACCGTGAACTGAATCAGGGTGGCCTTCACCACCGTGCGCTGCACCCGACCTTCCGCGACGTGGTTGAGCAGGCCATCCCGCGCCGGCGTCACGAACGCCAGCGCACAGCCCATGGCCAGTGCGTAGAGGATCATGGAATGGAAGTCGAGCCGCTCCGTCGCCAGCGCCACCATGAGCAATAGCACTGGCACGATGGCAAGCACGTGCGACACCATCGCAACCCGCTTGCCACCGAAGCGGTCCGCCACGCTGCCGCCGATCAGCATCAGGAGCATCGCCGGCGCCAACATCGCCATCTGCGCCAACCCGACGTTGCCCGGCGTCTCCCTGAGCACCATCGTCACGAGCCACGCAAACAGCACGCCCTGCAGCCCGTGGCAAACAAACCACGAGCCGGCACCGATGTAGTAGTAGTGAACGGGCCTCAAGCTGGCGTCCCCTAGGGGAGTCGAACCCCTGTTACTGGGATGAAAACCCAGTGTCCTAGGCCTCTAGACGAAGGGGACCACAAGAAAAAGCGGCGCGCACTATACCAGAACCCACCGTGCGCGGGTCATGGGGAAGAATAGGCCTTCGAGATGGGGAGCGCCTTGCCCGTACCGAGCGTTGGTGTTGACTCGACTTCGAGGCATTCTTGTTCCGAAATCAACGGGTTAAAGTACCTTGTCCATGTTTGGCATAGCACGCGCACCTTCCAACGCGTTTTCTAAGTCGAGAGGTTGCCCACCCACTCCAGCCATCGAATCCGCGTTCAACGAGGTTGCCGAAAACGCCCTTCCCCCGAGATTCGACGGGATTCAGCGATTCCACTCGCACGTCGCAGCTTGGCGTTCGCGCACCACGGCCTTCGTTCGCTCGTAGCGATCCTCAATGGCCCACTCCGCGAGCCAGTGGTTCAGGTATTCGAGGTCCATCTCCGGGTCCGTCGCGAGGATGGACTCGACGTCCGCGGCGTCCTTGCTGCGGTCGGCGATGAGCTTGTGGATGAGTACGTCCTCGATGGCCAGCACTCTGAGTTCCGTGCCGTCCTCACCAACGTGGACAACGGCTCGCTCGACCGCCCGTTCTTGGTACACCATGCCGACCGAGAGCACATCCACGAGGCCATACTCGGGATGCCGCGCTCGCAGCATCCAGTCCCGGTTCCGCCGGTCGCTCAAGGCCCAGCCGGTGCGCTCGAGTGCGTCGGCGAGCGCAGCCAACGCGGAAGCACTGTCGAACGCGCCGAATCCCACCAGCAAATCGACGTCGCCCGTGGCACGCACGTCGTGGCGGTACACGTTCGCCGCCAACGCGCCAGCAAGTGCCCATGTGGCACCTTGGGCTTCCAGCAGAGTGCCGATGGTCCGCACTGCGGCCAACGGGCGTCCGCTTAGGGGTAAGGGGGAAGCTGGGCTGGAGGTCACTCGCCCCACTCGGCTTTCTTGCGCATCATCGCTTCGTGCACGAGCAAGTGCCCGTAGAGGTCAAGTTCCCGTTCCTTGTCGTGGTCGCGCCTTGGCGGGATGTCGCGATTGAGTTCTTCGACGCGCTCAAGCACTTGCACGAGCGTCATGCCATGCGACCTGCCGCGAGGTTCGGCCATCGCGGCACCGATTCGGCGCATGTAATCGCGGTCCTGTTGGGTGACAGTCCCGATGCGCCGTCGGTCGCGTGAAGGCTCTGTGTTGACCGCCATGGTCAGTCCCGTTGCCAATCTGCTCTCGAATCATAGCCTCGACTCGGGACCCATCGCGACGGACGGAGGAGCCCACCCCGAAGCGGGACACGGGCGGGCGTTGAGTCAGCGTTCGGAGGCGGCCAATAGTACGGCGCCGACTTCGTTGGTGGCGAAGTGGCGGGCGGTGCGGCCGCTGCGGACCCCGCGGGCCAGGGCCCAGCGGATGGCGGCTTTGGCGCGGTCTTCGTTCCATTCCAGCGTTACTCCGCGTTCGGCGGCGATGCGTTCCAGCCAGTGGCGCGCGACGGCCAGGTATTCGTCCTGGCGGAAGGCGTGGAAGGAGAGCCAGAGGCCGAAGCGGTCGGAGAGGGAGATTTTCTCCTCCACAACCTCGGCTTCGTGGAGTTCGCCGCCAACATGGGTGGCGGCGGTGTTGTCGGTCATGTACTCAGGCAGCAGGTGGCGACGGTTGGAGGTGGCGTAGATGAGGGTGTTCTCGGCGGTGGCGAACACGGAGCCTTCGAGGGCGCTCTTCAAGGCCTTGTAGGAGGATTCGCCCGGCTCGAACGAGAGGTCGTCGCAGACGAGCAGGAAGCGGTAGGGCTCTTCATCCACGAGTTCGAGGATGGCGGCCAGGTCCACCAGGGACTCTTTGTCCACCTCGATGAGGCGCAAGCCCTCCCCTGCGTAGCGGTTCAGGAGCGCGTGCAGGAGGGAGGACTTGCCGGTGCCGCGGGCGCCCCACAGGAGCGCGTTGTTGGCCGGGTGACCGGCAAGGAACTGCTCCGTGTTGGCGACCAGGCGCGCCTTCTGATCGTCAATGCCGAGCAGGTCGCTTAGCGCTATGGGGTCCAGGTGACCGAACGGCACGAGACGGCCGCCAAAGATGCCGCTCATCCAGCGTGCCGCCCGGTGCTCGCGCCAGTCCAGGGCGCCGCGGGACGGCAGGATGGCGAGCAGCCTCGAGAGCAGTTCGCTGCCTTGCTGCGCGAGGTCGGTCTTGGACCCGCTCATGGGCGCCGATCCATCGCCTTCACGAGCGTGCGCGCAGTTCGATCACGTTGTCGGCACGTTTGACGTAAATCTCGCGTTCGCGGCCCGGTCCGTCGATGCCGATGCGGCCGGTGTCGAAAAGGCGAATGTCGAAGTGCTGCGAGGCTTCGGGGTCATCCGACTGGTCGGGGTGGAGCACTAGCGTATGCCCGGAGAGTCGCCAGACGCCGGTCTCCTCGCTCTCGCCGTCTTGGGCAACATAGCGGCCGCCGTCGAGTTCGCCACCAAGCCGCAGCACCCGCGATTCCCCGACCCCGTCTCGATGCCAAGCCCCCGGCAGGCTGAGCTGCGAGAGCCAGCGCAGTCTGGCAGCCCGCGTGCCGCGCACATACAAGACCACGGCGCCGACGATGACCGCCAGCAGCAGGTAGATGGTCACCGCAGGACCTCGCGGTCCACTCCGGTGAGGGTCGCATCCATCGACATCGCTACCCAATTCTCCACTTCGGCGAGGGATTGCTCCACCACCCGCAAGCTGTCCGCCGTCGCTACGACCTGCCAGCGCGCCTGCCGGTGCGAGTCCTGATGGCCGCTCTCACACACGGCAAGATGCGGCTTGCGTCCGAACCGCTCGCGCAACCGCGACAGGCGATGTCGCTTTTCCTTCAGCGAGCGGCAGCCTTCAAGGTGGAAGTCGAGCGCTAGTACGCCGATGTGCATTTGGAAAGCTCCCCTCGCCCGCCTCCGGGCGGTCGCGACAAATCAAGTGGCTGCGTGCGCGACCGCCCCCCTAGGGAAAGGCGACGCCCATTGTCGCGCTCAATCCGCGGCCACCAAAGTCCGCATCTCCTCAAAGCCCGTCCGGGCCACATCGTCGGGGATCAAGGGGTAGCGGATGCCGGCCCATTTTTGCACCACGCGCACCACCTGGCAGGAGTAGCCGAACTCGTTGTCGTACCAGACGTAGAGGACGATGCGGTTGTCATCGACGATGGTGGCGCCGCCGTCCACGCAGCAAGCGTGGCGATTGCCGATCATGTCGCTCGACACCACCTCCGGCGACCCCGTGAAGTCGATCTGGCGTTGCAGCGAGGAGTTGAGCGCCGTGTCGCGCAGGAACTCGATGGCCTCCTCGTGCGTGGTCGATCGTTCCAGCGTCAGATTCAGGATTGCCAGCGATACGTTCGGCGTCGGCACGCGGATGGCGTTGCCGGTGAGCCGCCCCTTAAGCGCCGGCAAGAGCTTCGCCACCGCGTCCGATGCGCCGGTTTCGGTAATCACCATGTTGAGGGGCGCGCTGCGGCCCCGGCGCGCCTTCTTGTGGAAGTTGTCGATGAGATTCTGGTCGGGCGTGTACGCATGCACAGTTTCCATGTGGCCGTGCTCGATGCCCCAGTGGTCGTGCACCGCCTTCAGCACCGGGACGATGGCGTTGGTGGTGCAGGAGGCGGCGGAGAGGATGGTGTCGGCATCCGACACCTCGTGCGAGTTGATGCCGGAGACGATGTTCTTGATCGCACCCTTGCCCGGGGCGGTGAGCATCACGCGGGAGATGCCGGGCGAGGCCAAGTGCTCACGGAGGCCCGCTTCATCCCGCCAGGCACCGGTGTTGTCGATGAGGATGGCGTTGTCGACGCCGAAGGCTCGGTAGTCGATGGCCGAGCGGTCGCTCGCGTAGATGAAGCGAATGACGTTGCCGTTGGCGATGATGCAACTGTTCTCCTCATCCACCCGGATAGTGCCTTGAAACGCTCCGTGAACCGAGTCGCGGCGCAAGAGCGCGGCGCGCTTGCGCACATCGTCGCCGCTCGTGGGGCGCACCACCACCGCGCGCAGCCGAAGCTGGTCGCCGCCGCCGGTCTTCTCGATCAGCAGCCGCGCCAGGAGGCGGCCGATGCGGCCGAAGCCGAACAACACCACGTCCTGGGGTTTCTCGATGGGCGGGGTCTTGCGGCCGATCACCGAGGCACAGGCTTCGCGGGCGTACTCGAGCGGCATTTGCCTCGTGCCGGCCTCCATGCGCTCCATGTAGCGCACCGCCAGCTTGCCCACGTCCACATGTGAAGGGCCGAGGTCGAGCTTGGACATCGCCTCGATGATGGGAAAGCTCTCGAACTCCGACAGCTCGTTCTGCGCCACCTGACGCACGTATCGGTGCGTGCGCATGATGTCCGTGACGCTCTGGTTGTGCAGCGCCCGTCCGTAGCAGTACGTGACGACGTTGTTGCGATAGAGCCGGCCGATCAGCGGAATCATCGCCTCGGCAAGCGCTTCGCGTTCCTTCCAGTCGGGGAAGTAGTCGTCCAGATGGGGTAGCGCCAAGCTTGCAGTCCTCGTCGAATTGGTCGGGAAGTGGCCGCTGCCCCCAACCGTAAGCCGTACGTCCCTGCACGAACCGGCCGGCACACCGGACGACGTTTCGCAGGCCCTAGCGTCGTGTATTATCCGCCGCCAGCGACACACCGTAAAGAAATCCGTCATGGCCAGCCGGCCGTGCAGGCACATCACCGCTAACAGCAGGCAGGGCGCCGCGCCTTTGGGTCGCGGCGTGCTTTCGTTTGGGCGCCTGCAACTTCGATTCGCCGTCAAGCCAATGGAGAAAGGGCCAATGAACAGCCGGTATTGGGCAAGATCGAGTCTCGCCGTCGCGGTTGCGCTCGGCGCGCAGACCGCCATCGCACAAGACAGCGAACTGCCGGCCGAGGACGAATACGACGAGGTGGTGGTCACCGTTGGCACCCGTGCGGCACCTCGGTCCGCCACGGCTTCGCCGGTGCCGGTGGATGCCATCGACTACGACGCGCTCGCAGACCAAGGCGTCGGCGACATGACCGACCTTTTGCGCACCACCATCCCGTCGTTCCACGTCAGCACCAATCCCTCCCGCGACGCGGCCGCGCTGCTGCGCCCCGTGAACCTGCGCGGTCTCGCGCCCGACCACACCCTGGTGCTGGTGAACAACAAGCGCCGCCACCGCGCTGCCGTCATCCAGTGGATTTCCAACGGTGCATCGGACGGTGCCCAAGGCCCTGACATCTCCGCCATCCCGGCCGCCGCGATCGAACGCGTCGAGGTGCTGCGCGACGGCGCGGCCGCCCAATACGGCTCCGATGCCATCGCCGGCGTCGTGAACTTCGTGCTCAAGGACGACAGCGAAGGCGGCAGCATCGAGGCCAAGTACGGCGCCCACACCGAAGACGCCCGCGAAGACAACATGCTGATTTCCGCCAACTTCGGCACCGCGCTCGGCAGCACCGGCTTTCTCAACTTCAGCGCCGAGTTCAACTCCGCCGCACCCACCGACCGGAGCGTGCAGCATCCGGACGCCGTGGCCATGCAGGCGGTCGGCACCAACGTCGTCAATCCGGCCAAGCCCTGGGGCAACGCCGAGATCAAGCGAGCGGTGAAGACCTTCCTCAACGCCGGCATGGACTTGGGCGACACCATGCGGGGCTACGCATTCGGCAACTACACCACCCGCGACATCGAGACGGCCTTCTTCTACCGCTCACCACAGGGGCGCTCCGGCGTCTATCAGTCGGGCGGCAAGGTCCTTATCGGCGGCGGACAGTACTGCAAGGACAAGTACGACTATGAAGCCACCCCCGCCAACGTCGTCATGGTGCGCGACCTGATCTACCGCGATCCGACCTGCTTCGCTTTCGTCGAGTTCCTACCGGAGGGCTTCACCCCCGCCTTCGGCGCGGAGATGACCGACTACGCTGGCGTGTTCGGTGTCGAAGGCAGCTTGGACAACGGGCTTCTCTACGACGTTTCCGTCAGCCAGGGCCACAACGGCATCGACTTCTACATCGACGACACCGTGAATGCCTCCTTCGGCGCCACCACCCCACGCTCATTCGAGCTCGGCGAATACCTGCAAACGGAGACCAACTTCAACGTCGATGTCTCCTACCCCGTCGATGCCGGGCTTGCGTCGGACCTTAACGTGGCCGCTGGCTTCGAATGGCGCAACGAGAACTTCGAGATCAAGACCGGCGAGCGTTACTCGTGGGCCACAGGACCCTTGGGCGCAGATGGCTTCTCGGCCCGCTCGAACGGTTTCGGCGGCTTCAATCCAGCCAGCGCTGGCTCCTGGGACCGCGCCAACGTCGCCGCCTACGTCGATCTCGAAGCGGACGTGTCGGACACCTGGCGCGCCGGCGGCGCCTTGCGGTTCGAGGATTTCGAGGACTTCGGCGGCGTGCTCAACTACAAGCTCGCCACCATCTTCCAGATGACAGACACCATCGCAGTGCGCGGCTCGGTCGGCAGCGGCTTCCGAGCACCCACTCCGGGTCAGCAGAACGCCAACAACCTAGCGACCGTGGTGGACTCGGCGACGGGCGTCTTCCGCGAGCAAGGAACGGTTGCCTCGAACAACCCCGTGGCGCTCGCGCTCGGCGGGCAGCCGCTCGATGCGGAGACTTCGGTGAACTTCACCGTCGGCGTTGTGGCGGAGCTCGACAACGGCATCGACATCACAATCGACTGGTTCGCCATTTACCTGGACGACCGCATCGCGCTATCGGAGAACCTCGACGTGGACCCGGCGCTGCGCATGAGGCTGCTCGCAAGCGGCGTCACGGCGGCACAGGACTTCAATCGCGTGCGCTATTTCACCAACGACTTCGACACCGACACGACGGGGATCGACGCGGTTGCGTCCTATGGCTTCGACGGCGATGTCGGCACCACGAACCTCTTCGTCGGGGTCAACTTCACCAGCACGGACGTGGGCGACTTCGAGCAGGCTTCCACCGGCAGCCGCAGCCGCGCGATCACGGACGGCTCGCCCGAGATGCGCCTGAGCGCCATGGCGACGCATCTGATGGACAAGTGGACCTTCACGGCGCGCTACAACTTCTACGGCGGTTGGTACGACTCCGACGACGGCGCGGACCACGACGGCTACGGCTATCTGGACCTCGTGGCGCAGTACGAGTTCGATCAGAACATCTCCGCGCTCATTGGCGTCGACAACGTGCTCGACACATACCCCGACGAAGCCAATCGTTCGCCGAGCTCCGGGCGGCTGTATCCGCGCTATTCACCGGCCGGCTACAACGGCGCGTTGGTGTATGGCCGGGTCCGCTACGGGTTCTGAGGCGGCGATGCAAACCCAAATCCAGGTGACCGGCATGGTCTGCGAGGGCTGCTCGGCCGCCGTAGAGCGCGTCGTCACGGCCGTTCGCGGCGTGCAGGAAGCGCAGGTGGATCATGTGAGCGGCAACGCCCGCATCGAGCACGATGAAACGGTGGCGCTCACGACCATCGCCGAGGCGATTCGCGACGCCGGCTTCGACGTTGCTGAAGGCGGAGGTACGTGACCCTTCGGGCGAGCGCACCTTGCCCTCGCGCGCTAGGCGCGTCCATGGCAGAACGCATAGCCTTCGACGAGAGCCAACGACGTCAGGCAGCCCTTCCCGGCGATGCGCCACCCTACGATATGCGCGCCTTGCGGCGCGTGCGAGGGCACGATGCCCTCGCCCCCAAGGCCCCTTGTGTCCCAAGCAGCGCTCGCTGACAAAAGGCACGCGCGACTTTAGGCCACACCGCACCAACAAGGAGGAAGGTCGCTTGCTCAAAAGAGCCTACAAGGTCATCTGGCCCTTCGCGTTCCTGATCGGCGGCATCGTTGCGGTGACCGCCGACGGCCACGTCCACTTCAGCATCTTCGGCATCGGCATGGACCTGCACAGCCTGATGTGGTTCCTGATGGCGCTGGCCCACGCCGACGCCCTTTGGGGCTGGAAACGGCGCAACGAACCAACCGTGGACATCGTGATGCGGAGGGGGTGAGGCTCCCCACGTAGCACCCGACGGCGTCGGTCCAGTGCACCGACGCCGCCTTCTTGAGGCCCGTCAGTGCATTTCCAAGCCGCCGGCCACGGCCAGGGCGATGCCCGAGACGTTCCGGGCGGAGGCCAAATAGACAGCGGCCTGCCCCATGTCCGCCGCGGTCTGGGGGCGGCCCAGGGGGATCAACTCCGCCATGCGCGTCTCGAAGGCTTCCTCGCCCTGGTTCGCCATCAGGTGGTCGTGCCACATCGCCGTGCCGACGATGCCGGGGCAGAGTGCGTTCACGCGAATGCCGTCGGGCGCGAACTCCTGCGCCAGCGACTGCGTGAAGCCCACCACTGCGAACTTGGACGCACAGTAGGCAGACATGTTGCGGGAGCCGCGCTTGCCGGCCACGGACGCGGTGTTTACGACGGCCGCATCGTCCGACTCCCGCAATGCCGGCAGCGCAGCCTGGGTCATCAGGTAGATGCCCTTGACGTTCACATCGAAGATGCGGTCCCAGCTTTCCACCGGAAAGCTCTCGACCGGGCCACTGTCGACGACGCCGGCGTTGTTCACCAGCACGTCGATACCACCAAAGCGCTCGCGAGTGAACGCCACGGCGGCTGCGCACGCCTCGGCATCCGTGACATCGAGGGGCACGGAATCCACCTCGCCGAGCGGATTCAGGTCCGCGACGGCTTCCGCCATCTGCGCGCTGCTGCCAAGCGCGTAGTTCCAGTTTGCACCGCCACCGAGATCCGCAATCACGACGCGCTCGCCGGCCTCGAGGAAGGCCTCGGCGATTCCCTTGCCGATCCCCCGGGCACCCCCGGTAACCAAGACAGTTCTGCCGCTCACAATGCTCCCCTCCAAGTCGCGATGGCCCCATGGTAAGCCACGGCAGGTCGAGTACGGCGGCGGACGTGGTGCGATTGGTGCTGCGGGCCATGGGGCCCATTAACGGTCCTACGCGCCGAAGCTCACTGTCTTCACAAGAGCGAATACCGGCATGCCGGGTGCAAGGCCGAGTTCCTCCACCGCCGCCAGGGTGAGCCGAGAGCGGATGCGCGCGGCACTGAGCTGCACCAGCGCTTCGACGAAGCCCGGTGCGTCACCCGGAGTCAGCTCCAGCAACGTCCCCGGCAGCACGTTACGGATGCTGATGCCTGCCGGTCGGCAGGTCGCCAACGCCACGTCGCGGGCGCGAATGCGTAGCCGCACTTCGGCGCCGCCCGCACTTGTGATTTCCGGCACCGCGATCTCGTCGCCACCCACATCCACCCACGTCAGATGCAACCTCGGATCACGGCGCAGCACCCGGCCGGCGAGCAATACCCCGGCCTCGAAACGGCCCATCGCCGGCTGCAGGTCGAGCCGCTCCAGCATTTGCGGTGTCGGGCCGTGCGCCTGCACCTGTCCTGCGCTCAATAGCAGCATGCGGTCCGCGAACCGGGCCACCTCGTCGATGTCGTGACTGACATAGAGCGTGGGAATGCCGAAGCGCGCGAGCGCCCCTTCCAGATAGGGCAGGATGTCGGCCTTGCGCTCCCGCTCCAGCGCCGCCAGCGGTTCGTCGAGCAGCAGGATGCGAGGCCGCGTGAGCAATGTGCGCCCGAGCGCCACGCGCTGCCGCTCGCCGCCCGAGAGAGACCCCGTGCGGCGGCGCAAGAGCGGTTCCAGATCCAATGCCGTCACCACATCGGCGCGGTCGAATCCGCCGCCGTCCGCGCTCGCGCGCCGCGCCGCGAATGCAAGATTGCCGGCAACGTCGAGGTGGGGGAACAGCCGCGTGTCCTGGAACATGAAGCCAGCGGCACGACGGTGTGGCGGCACGTCCGTGTGCGTGGCCGAGTCGAACCAGGTGTCCCTACCGGCCACAACGCGCCCCTGGTCGGGGCGTTCGAAGCCGGCCACAGCCCGAAGCAATGTTGTTTTGCCGCTGCCGCTTGCGCCGAACACCGCTGTCACTCCCTCAAGCGGCACTTCCACCCTAACAGCGAGACCGAAGTCGGCCCGTTGTAGGCGGAAGTCCATCGCCAACGTACCTGTGCGCCCTATCGAGCGCGTTGGCGGTTCGCTTGCGCGAACTGCTGACCTTCGGGATGGATCAACCGACATGGGGCGGAAACCTCCGATTCAGCGCATACACCAGCACCAGCACCAAGAAGGAGAACACCACTAGCCCGACCGAGAGCGCGTGCGCCTCCGCATAGCGCAGCGTTTCTACATGCTCGTAGATGGCAATCGATACCACCCGCGTCTCGCCGGGGATGTTTCCGCCCACCATAAGCACCACGCCGAACTCGCCGATCGTGTGGGTGAACGTGAGCACGATGGCGGTGAGGAATCCTCGCGCGGATAGCGGCACCGCAACATGGACAAAGGCCGCGAGCGGGGATGCCCGCAGGCTAGCGGCGGCCTCGAAAGGCCCATCGCCGAGCGCCTCAAATGCCGATGCGAGCGGCTGCACCATGAAGGGCAGCGAGTAGATCAGCGATGCCACGACCAGGCCCGAGAACGAGAACGTCAACGCTTCGCCGGTGAGTTCGAGCCAGAACCCGCCGACCGGGGACAGCGGGCCCAACGCCACCAGCAGATAGAAGCCGAGCACGGTGGGCGGCAGCACCAAGGGCAGCGCGGTCACTGCCTCCACCACGGGCTTGGCCCGCGACTTGGTGCGCGCCAGCCAATAGGCAACTGGTGTGCCGAGCAGCAGCAATCCCACGGTGGTAACCGTGGCGAGAAGCAGCGTGAGCCAGACCGGGCCGAGGTCCATCAGCGCGACGCCACACCGTAGCCTAGGCTCGCGATGACACCACGGGCGTCCGTGCGCAGAAATGCGACGAATGCCGCCGCGATGGCGTTGTCCCTTGAGCGCGCCAGCATGACGGCATCCTGACGGATGGGCTCGTGCAGGGATTCGGGCACGAGCCACAGGCTGCCGTGGCCGGCGCGCTGCGCCTGCGCGGCGGCGACCAATCCCAAGTCCGCATTGCCGGTGGCCGCCAGCGCGAATGCCTGGCCAACGCTCTCCGCCGTGACGAGACGCTCTTGCGCCCATGCCAGCGAGCCGAGGCGAGACAGCACCTCGCGCGCCGCTAGACCATAGGGCGCAAGCTCGGGGTTGGCGATCGCAAGCTTGCGGAAGTCACCGCGACGCAACATGTCGGCATGCACTTCCACGCCTTCCCGCCCGCTCCACAGCGCAAGGCGCCCAACTGCATAGGTGAAGCGCGACCCAGCCAGCGCAAACCCCTCATCTTCAAGCAGCGCCGGACGCCGCTGGTCCGCGGCAAGAAACACGTCAAACGGTGCCCCATTGCGGATCTGCGCATAGAGCTTGCCGGTGGAACCCGCAACGAGTGCAACGTGAGCGCCATGCATCTCTACGAAGTCGTCCACAATGCGTTCCGCTGGCCGCACGAAGTTCGCCGCCACCGCCACCAGCACATCCGCCCCCTGTGCCGGCGCAGACAGCGGAAGAGCAAACGCTGCCAACACACGGACCATGGCGATGGGAGCCACGCGGCGAAGACGGGATACCAACAGAGTGCCGGATTTCACGAACGGCATTCTAAGCGCCCATCCGCTACAGCCGGACAGGTCAGAGCGAGACACGACCCGAACTATGGTGGTGTCTCACTTTGACCTTTCCGGCTGTAGCGGATGGGCTGGAAGCCGGCGATCGTGATCGACTGGCTGCCGGCGTCGTTCTGAATGGCGCGCCACGTGCTGTGCAAGTCACAATGAGACACCACCCGAGTTACCGCCCCCCTTCCGCTTGATGGGCGGATTCGGCAATACTACGGAGTTTACCAACGTTCCCAGCAAAGGGCGCATGTACCAATACAGCAACTTCGACCAGCGGTTCGTCGACGAGCGGGTGGAGCAGTTTCGCTCGCAGACGGAACGCTATCTCGCCGGCGAACTGACCGACGATCAGTTCCAGCAACTGCGGCTGCGCAACGGCCTGTACATCCAGCGCCTCGCGCCCATGCTGCGGATCGCCGTGCCATACGGCATCCTGAGCGCCACGCAACTGAGGGCGCTCGCGCGCATCTGCCGCGACTACGACAAGGGCTACGGCCACCTTTCCACGCGCCAGAACGTGCAGATCAACTGGCCCGAACTCGTCGACGTCCCGGACATCCTGGCCGACCTCGCCAAGGTGCAGATGCACGCCATCCAGACCAGCGGAAGCTGCATCCGCAATATCACCACCGACCAGTTCGCCGGTGTCGCCGACGACGAACTGATCGACCCGCGCCCGTGGTGCGAGGTGATGCGGCAGTGGTCCACTTTCCATCCGGAATTCGACTGGCTGCCGCGTAAGTTCAAGATCGCCGTCAACGGTGCCGAGTCGGACCGCGCGGCAACCCACGTGCATGACATCGGCATTCACATCCGCCCCGGCCCGAGCGGCGAGCCGCTGTTCGACTTTCTCGTCGGCGGCGGCCTTGGTCGCACCCCGGCCATCGGCGCTCGCATCCGCGACGGCCTGCCCGAACGCCATCTGCTGACCTATCTCGAAGCCATCCTCCGTGTGTACAACCGCTACGGGCGGCGCGACAACAAGTACAAGGCGCGCATCAAGATTCTCGTGCGCGCCATGACGCCGGAAGGCTTTCGCGACAAGGTGGACGCGGAGTGGGAGCGGGTCAAGGACAGCCCGAGCACCCTGCCGCAATCGGAACTGGACCGCATCAAGGCCTGCTTCGAGCCGCACCCCTATGCCAGCCTCGAAGACGAAACCGACCTGCTCGCTGCCGCGCGGCTCGCCAATCCGGCGTTCAACAACTGGCTCAGCAACAACGTGGCGCCGCACAAGCGGCCCGGCTATGCCATCGTCACCCTTTCCACCAAGCCAACCGGGGTGCCGCCGGGCGATGTCACGGACATCCAGATGGAAGCGGTAGCCGACTGGAGCGAACGCTTCGGCTTCGGCGAGCTGCGCATCTCGCACGAACAGAACTTCATCCTGCCGGACGTGCCGCAGCGCGATCTTGAAGCGCTGTTCCGTCTCGCCGACGAGCAGGGCTTGGCGCAGGCAAACGTGGGTCTTCTCACCAACGTCATCTGCTGCCCGGGCGGCGATTACTGCTCGCTCGCCAACGCCAAGTCGATCCCAGTGGCGGAAGCCATCCAGAGCCGCTTCGACGACTACGACTACTTGCACGACCTGGGCCCGTTGGACCTCAACATCTCCGGCTGCATGAACGCCTGTGGCCACCACCATGTGGGGCACATCGGCATCCTCGGCGTCGACAAGCGGGGCGCGGAGTTCTATCAGGTCTCGCTCGGCGGCAATCAGGCCCTCGACGCATCGCTTGGCAAGATCGTCGGGCCGTCGTTCTCTCGCGCCGAGGTGCCGGACGTGATCGAGAAGATTCTCGACGTGTATCTCAAGAGCCGGTTCGAGGGCGAGGAGTTCCTGCACTGCTATCGCCGCATCGGCATCGAGCCGTTCCGGGAGCAGGTCTATGCCGACGCTGGTTAGGGACCTCCAGATCGCCGAAGACGATTGGCGTTTGGTGGACGAGGGCCCTGCCGCACCGGGACTGATCGCACCCCTCGACGCTTGGCGGGAGAACCCGGATGGCGCCGGCGTGTGGCTTCGCAGCGACACCGAAATCGACGTCGTGGCCGAAGAGGTGCTCGCGGCGCCGGTGATCGCCATCGAGTTCCCAGCCTTCGCCGACGGCCGGGGCCTCAGCATGGGCGCGCTCCTGCGCTCGCGCCACGGCTACCAAGGCGAACTGCGCGCCTTCGGCGAAGTGGTACCCGACCTCACCGAATACATGCATCGCTGCGGCTTCAACGCCTTCGTCATGGCGAGCGAGCGCGATGCCGAAGCCGCCATCGCCAGCATCGGCCGCATGTCGGACCACTATCAGGCATCCGTGCGCGAACCAGTGCCACCGTTCCGACGCTCCACGGCTTGAGGGGCGCCAGGCCCGAAGGGTCATGGAAACCGGCATCATCGAGTCGTTCTTCATCATCTTCGTCGGCGCGGCGGCGCTGGCGACGTTTGCGCTGTACACGCGTCAGCCGCTCATCGTTGCCTACATCGCGGTCGGCTGCGTGCTCGGTCCAAACGCGCTCGCGCTGGTGGCGGACCCCGCCTTGCTGGCGGAGGTGGGCGAGATCGGCATCATTTTCTTGCTCTATCTCGTCGGCCTGGACCTGCCGCCAAACAAGCTCAAGGACCTGTTCCGGAAGTCGGTGCTGACGGCGTTAGGCAGCTCGGCCGCTTTCTTCGCGGTGGGCTTCGGGGTGCTGTATGCGTTCGGCTTCACGCTGGCGGAAGCCTGCATCGGCGGCGTTGCGGCCATGTTCTCGAGCACGATTCTTGGCATCAAGCTCTTGCCCACCACCGTGCTGCACCATCGTCACATCGGCGAGTTGGTCATCAGTTTGCTGCTGATTCAGGACGTGATCGCAATCCTTGCACTGCTGGTGCTGGCGGCGCTCTCCACTGCGGACTCCGGCAGCGCCCTCGGCATTGCCATTCAGGTGGTTGTGGCATTGCCAGCGGTGGCTGTGGTCGCCGCAGTGGGCGTGCGCTATCTGATCGTGCCCGTGATCGCCCGTTTCGATGCGTTTCACGAGTTCATCTTCTTGCTGGCGGTGGGCTGGTGCCTCGGCATCGCCAGCCTCGGCCACCTGGTGGGGCTCTCGTTCGAGATCGGCGCCATCGTTGCCGGCGTGTCGCTCGCCAATTCCCCCATCGCGCAGTACATCACCGAGAGCCTGCGCCCCTTGCGGGATTTCTTTCTGGTGCTTTTCTTCTTCTCCGTTGGCGCCGCCATCGACCCGTTACTGCTAGCGAAAATGGCAGTGCCCACCTTGATCCTCGCCGTAGTCCTCGTGGCCATCAAGCCGCCCGTGTTCCGCGCCTTGCTGCGCTGGCAGGGAGAGCCGAGCGGCGCATCCACGGAAGCCGGCTTTCGCTTGGGCCAGGCGAGCGAGTTCTCGCTGCTGTTGACCTACGTTGCCGGCGCAGCCTTGCTGTCGGCAGAGGCAGCGCATGTCATTCAGGGGGCGACGGTGGTAACGCTGCTGGTCTCCACCTACCTCGTGATCTTCCGCTACCCGAGCCCAATCGCGGTTTCGGAACGGCTGCGGCGGAACTGACGCCGGGCTTGTTGTCAGAACTCGAACCTAAGGCCCAGCCGAATTCGATACACGGACCGCGAGGCAGAGGGGAACTCCGCCGCGATCGCTCGGAAGCTGTTGTAGCGGTACACGCAGTCCGACCGGTTGCGGCATGTGGTCCTGGGCGCATCGCCAATCAGTGCTGGCGCCGCGTCCACGCCGAGTGCCGCCACGTCGGCCCTGGACAGAAGGTCCGCCCGCACCACCGCAGCCTGGCCGAAGCTGGGACCGGAGTGGTAGGTGCCCCAGTCGTCGTTCACGAGATTCAGCGCGTTCTCGATGTCCAGAACGACGCTGGCGCGGCTCTCGCCCGTCCAGCGGTTCAGCACGCTGAGGCGAGGCAGGTCCACGCGCAGGCGGACGTCCCAGACCTGATTGAGGCCGGCGTCAGCCGAGTTGACTTCGTGGATGCCCGACGGCACGTCGTTGTCGCCGAGGTACGCGAAGAAGGCGCCCTGGTCGAAGCCTTGGCCATACACTACAGCAGGGTCGCTCGGCCCCGCAGGCACGTAAAGAGGGCTGTTGTCGTAGGGGCTCTCGCCGGCACCGGCGCGGCCGAACAGGGCGTTGCCGCGGTCCACATTGAAGGTGTAGGTGAAGAGATCACCGGACCAGGCGCGCGCGAAAAGGTCAGCCCGCACACGGAGGCCACCGAACTCCCGCTCATAGCCGAAGCTGAGCTTCCAGGCATGGGTGACCTGATGCGGCGACGTGCGCGGCGACGGGTTGTTGCGGTCCGCATCGACGATGCTGCGCCAGTTGGAGATGCCGCGCGAAGAGGTGCCTTCCGTGACGGCTTCGACGTCCTGCCATGCGTAGCTCAGCTGCACGTCGATGCCGCTGTCATGGCGCTTCGCCACGGCGGCCGTGAGAACCCGGCTCAAGCCTTCGCTGTGGTTGCCGAGGGTGACGAGGTTGGGCTGCCCCAAGTCGTCGAGGTCCGCATAGATGCGCCGGCCATCAGGCGCCGTGCCGGTCGGCAAGGCATGATCCAGTTGCGTCTGCGCTAGGTTCCGCCAGAGGAAACCGTGTTCTGTGCGAGTGACGAGCGCCTGCGCCGTGAAGACGTAACCGTCGCCGAACCCCAAACCGCCGGCGTCGAGATCCAGTGTCCGCTCAACGCGCAGCGACGCCTTCCAGTCGGACGGAACCTCGAAGTCGGGGGCGATGGCGTCGAGCGGTGTCGCGTTGCCGCCTGATACCCGAGCGAGCAGTTCCGCCGGCACGACCCTCGGCGATACACCGCTGGCGGTCACGCGGGAGAACACGGTGGGCACCTGGAAGGCGTTCGATGTCCACACCTTGGGATCGCCGCCGGCAAAGCGGCCAATGCCACCCGTGACTAGGGTTCGGGCGAGGCCGGTCCAGCGCAGGCTCAGCCGCGGCATCAGCAGGCTCAAGCCATCGAGGCCTCGATCGGTCCGCACGCCGTAGGTGGTCGCGACAAGGGGGCTGAAGGCCGGTCGGTCCTCTTGGGAGAAGCGCTCCAGACGAACGCCGGCGGTGAGTTCAAGCTCGTCACGCAACTGCCAGGTGTCCTGCGCGAACAGCGTCGCGCGCCGGTACCCCCACGCTGCCGCGCCGTCCGCCGCGTTGTTCGAGGGGACGTTGACATAGTCGACCCGCGCCGTGCGGTCCACGACGGCCGCATAGTCGGCGAACACGAACCGACCGTTCGAGCCCGGCACGAACAGGTTGTACAAGTCAAAGGACTCGAGCTCGGCGCCAACGCGCAGGATGTGCTCGCCAGCGAGATAGTCGAAAGCGGCATACAGCTGCAGACGCTCGTCGTCGTACGCATTGGCATGGCGGAAGCGGTCGCAGCCGGCAACGATGTCCACCTCGCCCGTCAGCAATCCCGCCAGTGGCGACCCGACAAGGTCGTCCGCGGCGATGCCATCGAATTCCAGCGCCCCAACGCCCTCTGCCCGGCAGTTCTGGCCGCGGGAGAAGCGCTTGAGATTGGCGCGCAGCGTGGTCGAGGCGCGGTCGCTCCAATCGGAAAAGAGCTGCGCCGTGTACGCAGCGAGGTCCACAGGCACGTCGATCCACGCCGAGACCAGCCGGTCCGCGGCCGTGGATGTGCCGGTCTCCTGACTGCGCTGGTAGGTGAACGACGCCCGATGCCGCTCACCGGCGTTCCAGTCGAGCTTCACGAGCGTGCGCTCCGAGCCCTCGGGCGTCGCTGCGGCTGCGGGGCGGCCACCGGGGTCGTAGCCGTACACGTCCTGGATCACGCCCCGCAGCGCCTCGAAGAAGCCGGGCCCGATGCCGTGGGTGGTGTCGAAGGCAGCGAAATCCTGGGGTTCGACGGCCTCGAATTGATCGTGGGAAAGGAACACGAAGAGCTTGTCGGCGACGAGTGGCCCGCCGACCGAAAGACCAAACTCCTTCTCCTCGAACTCTGCCGGAGCGAAGGGCCGGTCGCCGTCGTAGGTGTTGCCCACCTGACCGTCGCCGTGGAAGTAGTAGAAGGCGGCACCGTCCCATTCGTTGGTGCCCGACTTGGTTGTGACGTTGACAAGGCCACCGGTGAAGCCGGATGCGCTGACGGAATAGTCCGAGGCGACCAGCGAAGCGGATTCGATTGCGTCGAGGTTGATGGGCGAACGACCCGTGGCGTAGGTGCTCGTGCCGAGACCGAAGTCGTCCTGCTGCAGCGAGCCGTCGATGGCGAGACCATTGAAACGGGGGTTGACGCCACCCACCGAGAGGTTGCCCTCGCCCCGCGACTGCGCGAGCGGATCCCGCAGCAGCGTGCGGATGACGTCCCGCGTGACGCTCGGCTGGCTGCCGATGTCTTCCGCGGTGTAGGCCGAGCCAACGCCGTTGTTCAAACCGCGTTCGAGTGGTGCGGCGATGGCTGTCGCGACGACTTCCTCAACGTCAAGGGGAATCATTGCAACGACGAGCGGCCGTTGCGCGCCCGCCTTGAGCGTCACGGGCGTGAACGTGCGGCGGCGATGGCCGTCCGCGGAAAACCGCATCTCGTAGGGGCCGCCAACCCGCAGGCCGGACTGGTAAAAGGCGCCGTTGGCGGCGGCAACGGCCACCGCAACGGTTCCCGAAGGCTTGTGGACGATCTCGATCCGCGCATCGCCAAGAGGCTCGCCCGTGATGGTTCGGACATAGCCGTTGACCGCGGCAGAGGTGGTTGCGGCGAGGGTGCCGGCAGCCGCCAAGGTCACGGCCATGCAGACGAGACCCTGAAAGCCTGCCACCAACGACGTGCGCCAAGCTGTCCTGCCACAGGCCTTCGCGCGCCCGTCAGGACGCGCGGTCAAGCCATCCTCCTTGGCCGCTGCGACGGCGTGCCGGCGTTTCGCGCCTTCAAGCGTTTGGATTGACAAGGCCCCTGCCCACCATCTCGCCGGCCAAGATGCGGTCGATGGCGCCGGAAAGCTCGCCCAGGGTCAGGCTTTCCACCAGCACATCGGTGTCGGCAAGACGCCAGTCGCTGCCCAAGCGGTTCCAGATTTCTGCCTTCTGCGGCAGCGGCAGTTCCACCGAGTCGACGCCGAGCAGGTTGACGTGGCGAAGGATGAACGGCAGCACGGAAGCGGCGAACTGCGGCGATGCCACGAGGCCGCAGGCGGCGAGGCTCGCGCCATAGCGCAGCGACTTGACGGCATTGAAGAGGATGTCGCCGCCCACGGTGTCCACCACTCCGCCCCAAGTCTCGCGCAGGAGGGGGCGGTCGCCTCCCGCCGCGGCGTCTTCGCGAGACAGGATGGTGGTAGCGCCGATTCCTTGCAGGAACTCGTGCCGATCCGCCTTCCCGGTCACGGCATGAACCTCGTAGCCGAGATGAGCGAGCAGCATGACAGCCACCGAACCAACGCCGCCGGTGGCGCCAGTGACCAGCACAGGGCCGCCATCCGGTTCCATGCCAGCAGCTTCAAGCTTGTGCACGCAAAGCGCAGCGGTGAAGCCGGCGGTGCCAAGCACCATGCTGGAGCGAAGGTCAAGCCCCGCCGGCATCGGCACGGCCCAGCCGGCCGGCACGCGGATACGGCCGGCGAAGCCTCCTGCCGTGTTCATGCCAAGATCAAAGCCGATGACGATCACCTCGTCGCCGGCAGCGAAATCTGCACTGGCCGACTCCACCACCGTGCCGGCGGCATCGATGCCGGGCGTGTGCGGGAAGTTGCGGGTGACGCCAGGATTGCCGGTGGCGGAAAGCGCATCCTTGTAGTTGAGTGACGAATACGCCACGTCGATCAGGAGGTCGCCCTCCGGCAGATCGCCGCTGTCGCGCTCCACCACGCTGCGCGAATACTCCCGACTGCCGGTCTTCTCTACCCAAAACGCGCGGAACGAACTCATCGAATCCTCCTTTCCTGTCAAATCACACTTGCCGTCGAAGCGTCATTTCCCGCAAGGCGATCCTTGTGGTCGCCCGTCCTTTCTTGGCTCCGAAAACGGCGTCGGTACTCAGGCACGGGCGACAACTGGGATCGCCCCTACGGCGCGCCTCGTCACCGCCGCCTAACCCCACCTGCTGATCAAACCCACCAGCCGTTGCATCACCTTGGCCGTGCCGTCGCTGAAACGTTCCATCGCCCGTTCGATGGGGGTCTGGGGCAACACCCAGCGCACCTCGAAGACGTCGGCTTCGTCGCAGGCACCAGCAAGGTATTCGTCGCTGGTCACCAAGCGATCCACCAGCGCCCGGTCCAAAGCGCGCTGTCCGGCCCAAGCCTCGCCGGTGGAAACGGCTTCCAGGTCCAGCCCTGGCCGGAACTCGCCAACGAACTCCTGGAACATCGCGTGGATGTCGTTCAGTTCCTCGAGGAACTTGGCGCGGGCCTCTTCTGTGTTCTCGCCAAACACCGTCAGCGTGCGCTTGTAGCGGCCAGCGGTGTGCAGTTCCACGTCCACGTCGTGTTTCTTCAGCAGCCGGTTGACGTTTGGCACCTGCGCCACGACGCCGATGGAGCCCACGAGGGCGAACGGCGCCGCCAGGATGGTGTTGGCAACGGCGGCCATCATGTAGCCGCCGCTGGCTGCGACCCGGTCCACAGCGACGACGAGGTTCACCCCACGGGCACGAAACCGCGCCAACTGCGATGCGCCGAGGCCGTAGCCTTGCACCATGCCTCCAGCGCTTTGCAGACGCACCACCACCTCGTCTTCGCTGCCAGCGGCGGCCAGCACAGCGGTCACTTCGTGGCGCAGGCCGTCGACGCCACTCGCCGCCGGATCGCCGTCAAAGTCGAGCACAAAGATGCGGCGCCGTTTGTCGTCCTGCGCCTGTCCTTCTGCTGGCTCGGCAGTCTCCGCAGGCTCCACTTCGGCCGTTGCCTCCACCGCGACTTCGGCCGCTGCCGGCGGGCGTTTTCGCTTCCGCTTCCAAGCCTTGAGGCGGGCCTTCTCCGCTGCCTTGGCCACAGCCTTCTCGGCCTTCATCCGCTTGCGGTATTCCGCATGCGGGGTCAGCGCGTGTTCGAGCACATGCCGCATGTCGCGCAGCACGTCGTTGAGTGGCGTTACCTCAATGTGTCCCCTTGGCCTCTGTTGCCGATGTGCGCGACGATGGCCAGCACTGGCGATGGCGCCGATGACGACCACGATTGCCACGACGATGGTGGCAACCCTGGCGAGGAAGCCGAGATAATCGAACAGGAATTCCATTCTGGCGGCGCGGGCCTCGCGGCGTGAGGGCAAAGCGGCGAAGTTTGTCGGAACGAGGGGATTGCGGCAAGGCGTTTATTCTTGGCGTTGTTTCAAGCCGCAGGCGGCCATGCGCCAACGACACGATGCAACTGCGCCCCCAACTCGAACGTCGCGCTCAAGCCGCGGTCACGACTGGCCTCGACCTCACAATCGAGCTCCACGTTGCGGGCGAGCCCCCCATCGGCATCGCCCTGACAGACGGCAATATCCGCTTCGACCCATTGGGCAAGCCCGACGCAACCTTCCGCTTCGACAGCCCAGAAACCGCGGCAACAATCCTCTACGAAGACGGCGACTTCATCACGGCGTTCATGGAAGCCTTCATGGCCGGCACGGTCCGCAGCGACGGCAACCTGCCATTCACCTTCACGTTGCTGAGCCTCTTCCGCCGCGGCCTCCACCTGCAGAGGCCGGACTGAGGCACCTCGCAGGCCGCCTTAGCGAGAGGATGAGACTTCGCCCAAGGGTGCCTACGAGGCCGCTGCCGATTTCTCGTCGATGAAGGCGTCGATGAGCCAACGGGAGATGGCGGTACCGCCAGGAACGTTGGGCAGCTCGCGGAAGTGGAACCAGCGCGCCTCGGCGATTTCCCCTTCCTGGCAGACGATGTCGCCACCATCGTAGTCGGCATGGAAGCCGAGCATGAGGGAATTGGGGAACGGCCAGGATTGGCTGCCGAGATAGCGCAGATTCTTCACTTGGATGCCGACTTCCTCGGCCACCTCGCGATGCACCGTCTGTTCGATGGATTCCCCCGGTTCAACGAACCCCGCCAGCGTCGAGTACATGCCCGTGGGCCAGCGGGCGTTGCGGGCGAGGAGCATCCTCTCGCCGTCGCGCACCAGCACGATGATGGAGGGGGATAGACGCGGGTAGGTGGTGAGGTCGCATTCCGGGCAATGCTTGGCGCGGTCCTCGACATGGTCGTCGTTCAAGCCACCGCAGCGGCCGCAGTGGCGGTGGTCGCGGTTCCACTCGGCGATCTGCTTGGCACGGCCGGCGAGATAGAAAAAGTCCGGATCCACCCTCCCGAGCCAGCCGCGCAGCCCTGACACGGCGTAGCCCTCCGGCACGGCGCCGCTCGCCGCCAGCACATAGCAGGCACGGTTTTCCCAGCGCCCTAGGTAGTGGCGGAAATCCACCTGCACGTCGAGCCAACGGAATTCGTCGGCGGTGACCGGACGCGGAATCCCGTGCTCGGTGATGGACAGCAACTCGTCGGCGCCCAAGAACACGAAGTAGTATGCCTCGGCGCCCTCCAGCCCGCTCGGCGGCTCGACTTCGGAGATGAACTTCGACGGGTTGATGGGCCACAACATGCGCTCGATCCCGTTGCTATACTGCGCCGCCGATTCTACCGACCCGCGCCCCCTCACGACAGGGCGACGGTTCTAACGCCAGCCCGAAAGCAGTCACGAGAGGGAGCATCGAATGACGGATGCCGCGCGGAGCCAATTGTCCACGAATCCGTATTGGACGAACTTTCTCGGCCATTCGCCAGAGTGGTACAAGCTGACGATCATCGGCTTTCTCGTCCTCAACCCCATCGCGCTCTTCCTGCTCGGCCCCTACATCACCGGCTGGATGCTGGTACTCGAGTTCATCTTCACCTTGGCGATGGCACTCAAGTGCTATCCGCTGCAGCCGGGGGGCCTGCTCGCCATCGAGGCGCTGTTCCTGGGGCTGACCGACGCCCACACCGTGTTCCACGAAGTGGAGGGTGGCTTCCAGGTGATCCTGCTGCTGATCTTCATGGTGGCCGGCATCTACTTCATGAAAGACCTGCTGCTGTTCATCTTCACCAAGCTCCTCATCAAGGTGCGCAACAAGATCGCGCTGTCGTTCCTGTTCTCCTTCGTCGCCGCCTTCCTGTCCGCCTTTCTGGACGCCCTGACCGTGACAGCGGTGATCATCAGCGTCGCCGGCGGCTTCTACGCCGTGTACCGCGAAGTGGCCGCCCCCGGTGCCGGCGAGCACGACGCCTCGGACGACAGCGCTGTGGACGAGATCCACCGGGAAGACCTCGAAGGGTTCAGGGCATTCCTGCGCAACCTCATGATGCATGCCGCTGTGGGCACGGCCCTCGGCGGCGTGATGACCACCGTCGGCGAGCCACAAAACCTCCTCATCTCCGAGCGCATGGGCTGGGAGTTCATCGAGTTCTTCCTGCGCATGGCGCCGGTGACGCTGCCCGTCTTCGCCGTCGGATTGCTGACGTGCGTTTTGCTCGAGGTGTTCCGGGTCTTCAGCTACGGCGCGAAGATTCCCCAGCCGGTGTTCCAGGTGCTGCAGGACTTCGACGCCGCCGAGAACGCCAAGAGAACCCCCAACGACAACGCCAAGCTCGTCGTGCAAGCGCTCGCCGGCCTCTTTCTCGTCGTGGCGCTCGCGCTGCACCTGATCGCGGTGGGGCTGGTGGGGCTGTCCATCATCGTCCTGCAGACCGCCTTCAACGGCGTTGTCGAGGAGCACGACTTGGGGCCAGCCTTCCACGAGGCGCTGCCGTTCACGGCGCTGCTCTGCGTCTTCTTCGGCATCGTCGCGGTCATCGCCAGCCAGCAGCTCTTCCAGCCAGTGATCGTCTGGGTGCTGACCCTTCCGGAGTCGCAGCAGCCGGGGATGTTCTACATCGCCAACGGCGTGCTCTCAGCCATCAGCGACAACGTCTTTGTGGCCACGGTTTACATCAACGAGGTACGCAACGCCTTCGACGCCGGCACCATCACCCGCCAGCAGTTCGACCTCTTGGGAGTCGCCATCAACACCGGCACGAACATCCCCAGCGTAGCGACGCCGAACGGCCAGGCGGCGTTCCTGTTCCTGCTCACCTCGTCCCTCGCACCGCTCATCCGCCTCTCGTACGGCCGCATGGTGTTTATGGCACTGCCCTACACCATCACGATGGGCATCACCGGCTGGCTGGCCGTGCAGTACATCCTGTAAAGCCGGTGGCGACGGCTTAGGCCGTCGCCAGTCGACGCCAGACCGCACCCTGTTCCGACTTGCTGTCGAGCATGTCGAGATAGGCCTCGTGGGCTGTGAGTTCCTTTGACGTCGCGCGCAGCACCGGCACCCTCGGACGGTCCACGGGCAGGCGCACGATGTCGGCCACCGCCTCTGCCGGTTCGTCGCTCGGTAGCAGTGAGCCCTGTCCCCCGGTCATGGCCAGGAACACTTCGGCCAAGAGCTCGGCATCTAGCAGCGCGCTGTGGAGGTCGCGGTTTGAGTTGTCCACGCCGTAGCGCCGGCACAGTGCATCGAGGCCATTCTTCTGCCCGGGATGCTTGTGTCGCGCCATCACCATCGAGTCGGTGACCGTGCAGATGTCGTCGATGCGCCTCGGTCGGCCCTCCGGCAGCAACGAGAGCTCGTAGTCGAGGAAGGAGACGTCGAACGGAGCGTTGTGGATGACGAGTTCCGCGCCTTCGATGAACGCGATCAAGTCCCCGGCGACCTCCTCAAAGCCGGGCTTGTCCGAGAGGAACTCGTCGCTCAGGCCATGCACCTCGAAGGCGGCGTCATCCACCTCTCGGTCCGGGCGAATGTAGCAGTGATAGCGCTTGCCGATCTTGCGGTCCATCACCTCCACGGCCCCCACCTCCACCACCCGATGGCCTCGCTCCGGCTCGAGCCCAGTGGTTTCCGTGTCGAGAACGACCTGTCTCACTCCTCGTCTCCCATGCCTTGTTGCATCCGGTCGATGGCATCGCGTGCGGCGGCGTCCACGCGCTCGTTTTCCAAATGTCCGCTGTGGCCCCGCACCCAGCGCCAATCCACGGAGTGACGTATGTTCTGCTCGTCAAGTCGCTGCCACAGCTCTTGGTTCTTCACCGGGTGGCCGCCCTTGCGCTTCCAGCCGCGACGCTTCCAGCCGTCGATCCACGAGGTGATGCCCTGACGCACGTATTCGGAGTCGGTGGTGAGCGTCACGGCGCAGGGTCGCCTGAGCGCGGCAAGTCCTTCGATGGCAGCCATGAGTTCCATGCGATTGTTGGTGGTGTTGGGTTCCGCGCCGTCCAGCATCCGTTCCGCCTCGCCAGTGCGCAGGAGCGCCGCCCAGCCGCCTGGTCCCGGGTTGCCGCGACAGGCGCCATCCGTGAACACCTCGACCTTGGTGCGCATTGCCTACCAGCCCTTCACCGCCGACGACGACGCTGCAGCCGGCGTAGCCGACGCAGCCACCCGTGCTGGCAGAGGCGCTCGGCGCAGCGCCGTCATGCCGTGTCCGATGCGGGTTGCGGCAACGATGTACACGCCACCGAACGGCAGTTGCACGCGATTCACCGCTTCGCTGGCTCGCTTCCAGTGCCGTCCTTCCAGCGACGCCGACAACGCACCGCGGTAACTGAGATGCACACCACGCTCGCGGTCGAACCCCAGCAAGTCCAGCCAGTCCGCAAGGCGCAGGGGGCTCACGGGATGCATGTCGCGAAACGGCCGCCAAGGCTTCGCCAGCGACCACAAGCTCCACGGGTTGAAGCCGACGATCAGCAGCCGTCCGCCAAGAGGCAGCACCCGCGCCACCTCCCGCAATGCCGCCCGCCGGTCCTCCGCCACATCAAGCGCATGGTGCAGCACGACGTTGTCGAAGCAATGCGGTGGAAAGGGCAATGCCACCGGATTCGCGGCCACTACTCCCACACCACCGGCGTGCGACACGCGTGCGGACGACCATGCCAGCATGCGCGTGCGCACCATGCAGCGATCGGTGGTGGCCACCGCATCGCACTGCGGACCGATCCAAAGGAGCGTGTCACCATGAAAACGCCGGACGATGCGGCCGATGTGCGGCCGCTCGCGTTCGCACAGGAGCCGTCCCGCCGGCGATCGCAACCAAACCCGGAAGCCGGTCTCGGCATCCGACGGCCGTGGCCCTAACGCGGAACTCGTCTCGGGAGTCACCCGATTGGCACCATCCGTCTCACGCCGCCGAATCTTACTCCCAAGTCCCGCTCTTCGGTGATTTCGACGATTTGCCAAACGTCCCGTTTTGGCGCAAAGTTGCCGACCCTCGATTTCCGAGAGCCATCCTCCAACCATGTGCAAGAGATGGTGGGCGCTGCCCACCACGGCATTGATCTTGGCCGGCTGTCAGATGGCGGGTGTCGCACCCGCGCCGGGCCCGGTTGCTGTGCCTGAAGTCGACGATGGCGAGATGTCGCCGCCGACGCCTGTTGTGGTCGAGGTCGAACCGGAAGCGAGCCCCGCCGAGCCGCCGGAGCCGACAGCCGCAAAGCCCGTAGAGCCTCCGGTGCCGAGCGCCGCGGACGAGGCTGCCGATGGCTTTCTGGCCCAGCTTCGCGCCGGATTCCGGCTCGACCACGACCTAGAGCGCAAGCAGGTTCGCAAGGAAGTCGCGTGGCTGGTGCGCAACCCCGAGTATCTGGCGGGCAAGCGCGAACGCGGCCTGCGCTATCTCCCCTACATCTGCGCCGAGGTACACAAGCGCGAGATGCCGGCCGAGCTTTGCCTCATTCCCATCATCGAAAGCGCCCTGCGCCCGCACGCGTTCTCGCCGCAGGGCGCGGTGGGGCTTTGGCAGTTCATGCCGAGTACGGCGCGCAGGTTCGACCTTACGCTCAACTGGTGGACCGACCAGCGCCGCGATGTGGCGCTTTCCACGGCTGCAGCCCTCGACTACCTGGCGCAACTGCACCAGCGTTTCGGTGACTGGACGCTGGCGCTTGCGGCCTACAACTGCGGCGAGGGACGAATGCATCGCACGCTGCGACGAACCCCCGGCGCCGAGACGGCCTTCGACCTGCGCCTGCCGCGCGAGACCGAGTACTACGTGGCACGCATCCTTGCCTACGCAGCGGTATTCGCCGATCCGGAACGGTATGGCTTGGAACTGCCGTTTGGCCCGCTCGACAGCGCCGCGCCGAGAGTCGCCGTGGTGGAGACGGGTGGGCAGATTGACCTCGCCCGGGCTGCGGAGGCCATCGGCCAAGACATGCAGTACCTCTACAACCTGAACCCGGCGCTCAAGCGTTGGGCGACGCCGCCCAATGGCCCGCATCAACTGCTCGTCCGCGCCGAGCACGCAGAGCAAGCGCAGGCTGCGCTCGCCAGCCTCTCGAACGACGAACGGATGCTCTGGGCCCGCGTTCGCATCGGCACCAACGACACGTTGAGCGGCATCGCCAGCGAATACAGCGTGGCCATGGACACCCTGAGCCGCGTCAACGGCGTAGGTGGCACCCGCATTGAGGAAGGCGACTTCCTGATGGTGCCGACGCCGTTCCGCGACTGGGCCGATTACCCGACGCCGTTCCGTACGGGAGCCGGCGGCGATGCGATCTACGTGGTCCGCAAAGGCGACTCGCTCTGGAAGATCTCCCGACGCCTCGACCTCGACATGAACCTGCTCATGCGAGCCAATGAACTGACGAAGCGGTCGGTGTTGCAAATTGGTCAGCGGCTCTCGCTGCCAGGCCTCGGCGGCACCCGCAGCATCGAGGAGAAGCAGGTCACGCAGGAAGCCATCGCCTACCGGGTGCGGCGCAACGACTCCCTATCCACCATCGCGGCCCGCTTCAAGGTCTCCGTCGCCAAGCTGGTGGACTGGAACGACATCGATCCCAAGGCGTTCATCCACCCCGGCCAGCGACTGGTGGTGCGACCGGCAGACCAACCCCCGGCTGGGGGCTAGCTAGGAGCCTGCGCCGTACAGTCGATTGCAACCGACTAGACACATGGCCGGGAGAGTCCACCGAGCGTCAAGAAGTCGGTTAACCTTCTGATAAATGGATTCCTTTCGGTGTTTAGCGCAAGATCTAGGCGGCTCGAAGGGACTCGGAAAACGCCGCAGGACTCGCGCATTTTCGTGGGACTCATTGTGTTCGGTCTGCATTGGAGGTAGGCTTCGCACGCTCAGGCTCCGGAAACTCTCGATGCCCCGATTGTGCCGCAACGCCCTCTCCGCCGCCAAGGTGCGCACCGCCGGCCCCGGCAGCTACGTCGACGGCAACGGACTCATGCTCCGCGTCAAGCCCTCCGGCACCCGCCAGTGGGTCCAGCGCCTGACCATATACGGCCGCCGCGTGGACCTGGGGCTCGGCAGCGCGGAGCTGGTCTCCCTCGCAGACGCGCGGCGCGTGGCCGCCGACAATAGGGCGGTGGCGCGGACGGGGGGCGATCCCCGGCGGGCCCGGGTGCCCACCTTCGCGAAGGCGGAGCAGGCGTGCTTCGCGGAGAAATGCGAGGTCTGGCGGACGGACAGCCCCGCGCGCAGCTGGCGGACCGCGATGGACCGGCACGTCCTGCCGAAGCTCGGCGGGGTGCCGGTGGACCAGGTGGGCACGGCTGCGGTGTACGAGGCGCTGCGCCCTCTGGCGCTGGCCGGCAAGCACGCGACGGTGAAGACGGCGGGCTCGGCGATCACGGCGGTGCTGGACTGGGCGCGCATCCAGGAACACCGGACGGAGGGCTCGCCGGTGGAGACGGTGCGGCGCAGCCTGCCCAGGCGGGCTGCGGGGCCGCGGCACCACGAGGCGCTGCACTGGTCGGAGGTGGGGCCGGCGCTGGCGCGCATCGACGCGACGAAGTGCGCGGCCTCGACGAAGCGGGCGATCCGGTTCACGGCGCTGACGGCGGCGCGGCAGGTGGAGGTCCGTCGGGCGACGTGGGACCAGTTCGACGTGGAGGCGGCGGTGTGGGTGAAGCCGGCGGAGTCGATGAAGACCGGGCGGGCGCACCGGGTGCCGCTGTCGCGTCAGGCTCTGGCGGTGCTGGCGGAGGCGCGGGAGGGCGTGCACGGCGGCGGTCTCGCGTTCCCCGGTTCCCGTCGGGGGTCGATGCTGGGGGAGAAGGTGATGACGCAGGCGCTGCGGCAGGCAGGGGTTGCGGCGTCGGGGCACGGCTTCCGTTCGAGCTTCAAGGACTGGGCGCGGCAGCACGAGGTGGACGAGACGCTCTCGGAGTTCGCGTTGGCGCACGTGGAGGGCTCTGCGACGGTGGCGGCGTACGCCCGGGACGACCTGCTGGAGAGGCGGCGGCCGGTCATGCTGCGATGGGCGGACTGCATCGCCCGCTGACGGCGGGGCGACCTCGCGCCCGGCGCGCATCGCAGCAAGACCGACCGATTTCGTGCCCTGCTCACAGGGGCCGGAGGGCGTGGAGGTCGGCATCGGGAGGGTGCCTCCACAGCAACAGCGTCTCCGCGCCGTCCGCCCGTCGCGCCTTGAAGACGTTCGGCGGATGGCGCGAATCGAAGACCTCGTCGTAGACGGGATCCTGCCCGGCGCCCCAGACCAGAAGCCGCGAGCGCTCGATGTCCCGCGGCGCGGCCGCGACGACGACCAGGTGAAGATCCCCGTTCGCGCGGAACCGGACGCTGAGGCCGGAGCGAACGTCGAGTCCTTCGAGGGGAAAGCGGAAGAGGTCGTCCCCGTCGATCGAGACCACCCGCGCGGCGCCTCCGCTGAGCAGGAGGCCGCGCCCGCCCGGCCGGTCCACGACGGCGACGGGCCGGTCCTCGCCGAGATGCGCGAGTTCCCCCAGGAGGTTGCCGGTCTGGTCCCAGACCTTCGCCCAGCCGCGGGCCCCGTGGCCCACCACCCAGCCGGGCCCGGTGCGCGTTCGCGGCGCAAGCACCATGCCGGACACCGCCGCCTCTCGGCTCCAGACCGGCCTGCCCGCGCCGTCCAGGCGCTCCACGGCGAATCCCGCACCGTACAGCTCGACCGTGCCGTCTCCGTTCAGGTCGGCGGGGCGGAGCGCGATTGCGGGGCGGTCGGGGCGATAGGCCCACAGCAGCTCGCCTTCGAGGCTGCGAACGCCGGATGTCTCGGAACCCCGGCGTTCCTCCACCAGGACCACGCGGCCGCCGATCCTGGCCGGTGTCGACTGCCAGCCCAGCCAGGAGACTTGCGTACCGCCTTCCGGCCACCGGACGACCGGAAGGGTTTCCCTGACGCTGAAGTCCACGGGATCCAGGGCCCAGACGTGGCTGTGGCGGAAGACGGCGACCTCGTCGCCCGGGCGACCGTCGAAGTCGGCGGCGTGAAAGCCCGGCGGCCAGATCGACGTGACGACGAGGGACTTCTCGAAGGACCCGCTGCCAGCGGCAGTGCCCGGCTCGCCCAGCCGCGCCTTCGCCTGCTCGCGCGAATGCACCGCCGTGGGAAAGAGGTCCGGCCGGGCGAGCTTGAAGACGGTCAGTCCCCAGACCGTCGCCAGGACCGCGACGACCGTCGCGCGCAGCGTGCGGAACCGGAACCGCCACAGCCAGCCCGCCACCCAGCCGAGCGCCGCACCTGCCGGGAGGAAGATGACCAGTACCAGGATGGGCAGGTAGATCAGCACAACGGATTGCAGGTTGCCTTGCGGCCACAGGGACACGCTCGCGCGCCAGCCGATCTCCGCCGCCAGGGCGCTTGCTCCCGCCCCCCCGATGACCCACGGGTTGGACGTGTGCCTGTGGCTCGCGCGGATGATCCAGTAGGGAAGCGTGCCCCAGGCCACAAAGAGGACAAGAAAGGCAAGGTCGAGGACGACGGCAAGCCAGCCGTCCTCCGTCTTCACGCCCAACTCGACAAGGGAGTGGACTGGAACAATGGCCAGGCCGGCGGATGCAAGGCCGAACGCCACGCGCCGCGGCCATGCACGGCTGCGCTCCGTCATGCGATCAATGTCCTGCACCGTGCCAGTCTACATGTCGGCCGGCGCCGGCAGCCCCGACCATTTCCATGACCGCGGCGGTGGCCGCGGCGCTCATGTCCGCGGTGGTCCGCATGCTGCGGGACAGGCGGCGCGTCACGGTGGCGAACCTCGGTTCCGCGGCGATCCTGCTTGCGTTGCTGCATGGCGTGGGTCTGACGAACGCGCGTCGCGTTCGGCACGACCGACGACATGCCGCAAGCGGCGGAGACGGGGACACGTCGGCAGGCGTGGGGCAGTTGGCTCGGACTCGGTCGCGGGAATCCGTCGAACGGTGAACCTGCGCAATGCCTGCTGAACCACGAGCCCAAGTCAGCCGCGCCGGACCTGGGCACATGTCCCCGAGCGAGAGTGCGGGCAAGCCGCATCGTTCGGCGTCGGGCACGGAGTGGGCATCCGGCCACGGTGATTGGGCGCGACCCGGACGACGCCTGGCAGCGGGCCAACCCACCTGTGGGCGGGCGCCGGTGCGCCAGGGCGAGTTGTACGAGCGGTCTGCGGTCGCGGATCCTCGATCCAAGGAAGGAGGCAACGAACTCCGGGAACGGCGAACAAGGCAGACGGTCAGCGTCCTGCCTGGCCTGTCGCGAGCGTTGCCCTGCCGGTCAGGCTTCGTTCCCGGTCGCGGCTTCGCGTGCCTCCTCGGCGGCGATGCGCTCGACCGCAGAGGCGGCGCGCCTCTCGATCGCTTCGGCGATGCGCCCTTCGTCGACGCCGAGAATCCCTGCGATGGTGTCGTAGCCAACCGGCGCGAACACGCCCTCTGCGATGTGCACGAGCACGTAGCGGTCATGGGTCATGTGCGTTCTCCTTCGCCTTGCGTGAACTTGCGTGAAATGGTGCAGGCCCTCTCATGCTACGCGGTCCCGGTCGAGGTCGCGCGTGCGCGCGGGCAGGCCGGATGCCCCTTCCCTGCCGGGGCGATGCCGTGGCTCCGCGCCTCGCGGCGCAGGATTCTGCCGTTGCGGTTCGTCGTGCCGCCTGCAGGCACGGAATGGTGACCCAAGGCAGGCTTCCGGTCATCATTGACCGGGTGGTCTGGCGCATCCGGCGCCACGGCCGGCGGACGGAGAACGCGACATGGCGAGGCCGACACGGAGACTCCCCTTCCTGCGGCGCGCGGGCACCGTCCTGGCCGTCGCAGCCGCGGCGGGCGCCCTGATCCACAGCCCCCCGACGGTGGACCCGAGGTCGCCGGCGAGCGCCGGTTCGGGCGATCCGGCGGGAGCCGGGCCGCTGGACGCCGGCGCTCGCTCCGGCAGCGGCACCCGGCCACGCGCCGGCACGGCCGGCCGCCCCGGGGCCGCGACGGGACGGTCCCCCGAGGCGCCGCCCGGCTTCCGGCCCGCGGCCACGCACGGGGAGCCCGAACGTCCCACGCCTCCGGACGGCTACGCCTACACGGCGCTGTCGGTCGCGGCTGCGGCGCCGATGCCGGCGGGGGAGGACACGGCGGACGCGTTGCCGCAGCTCGCGTGGCTGCACGGCAGCCTGGGAATTGAAGGGCTTGCCCGGAAGGCGGTGGAGGCAGGGCGCGGCTGGACGTTCGGCTGGGTGGGCGTGGGGTCGGTCTCCGCCCGGTCCGGCGTGCGTGCGGCGATCCGGGCGGAGGGCGGGGAGGTTCTGGGGGAGGCCGGCCCCGCGCTGCGGGCGCGGCTGCCCGGCGACCGTTCGCGCCTGGCGGCGATCCGCGCCGCGCCCGGCGTGACGGGGATTGCGGCCACGCCCCGCGACCTCAAGCTGCCGCGGCGCCTCGCCGAGACGGCGGCGTCCAACACCGTGCGCGTGTTCGTCACCCTGATGGCCGACGACCCGGACGGTCGCTGGAGAGACGCCCTGGCGGCGCTTGGAGCCGTCACCGGGCACTACGACCCCGCAATTCGGGCGGTGGCGGCGGAGGTGCCGGCGGCCGCGCTCGAGGCGTTGGCGCGCGCGGACTTCGTGCTGGCGGTCGAGCCGGCGGGCCGGGTGCGGGCGGCGCTCGACACCGCGGTGCCGGCGATGGGGGCGGACGCCCTGCGCACGCTTGACGCGGCCTCGGACGCGTTCGTCGGCGCCGGCGGCGCGTCGGTGCCGGTGGGCCTGCTGGACTCGGGGCTGAACGTCGCGCACCCGGACCTCGGCCGCGGGCGCGCGAGCGTCTGCGGCGCCAACTTCGCGACCCTGTTCGACGCCCGCGAGGAGGACCGGGACCTGTGGTTCGACGCCGGCTCCCACGGCAGCCACGTCGCGGGCATTCTGCTGGGCAGCGGCGCCGTGGAGCGGCGCTACGCCGGCATGGCGCCGTCGGTGCGCGACGTCCGGGTGGCCAAGGTGCTGGGGATTTCGGGCACGGGCACGCTGGAAGGCGTCCTTCGCGGCATGGACTTCCTCGCCGGCCCGACGGCCTGCGCCGGCGGGGCGCCGGCGACGCCGCTGCTGGTGAACGCGAGCCTGTCGCGGGACGAGGTCGAGGTGAGCGGGCGGGGCACGGCCGAGCGCAAGCTCGACGCCGTGGTCTGGCGCCACCGCCAGCTCTACGTGGTGGCGAACTCGAACGCCGGCGACGCCGCGCTCGGGGACCTGGCGGCGGCGAAGAACTCGCTTGCGGTGGGCGCGGTCCACGACGGCGGCGACGTCGCCGGGTTCAGCAGCCACGGACCGACCGCCGACGGGAGGCTGGCGCCGCAGGTGGTGGGGACCGGCGTCGCGGTGCGGGCGGCGGCCGGGGCGGGCAGCCGGACGGACTACTGGCCCGCCGACGGGACGAGCCAGGCGGCGCCCTCGGTCGCCGGGGTCGCGGCGCTGCTCATGGACGCGGCGCCCGGGTACCGGGGGCAGCCGGCGGCGGTTCGCGCGCGGATGATGGCGAGCGCCGTCCGGCCGGACGCGTTCCTCGACAGCCACAACCTGTTTCCGTCGCGCAACGACGACGGGCCCGGCGGCCTGCAGCACCGCTACGGGCTCGGCAAGGTGTCCGCGCGCACGACGGTGCTCAGCCGCGACGCGGGCGACGGCTGGGTGACGGGCGGCGCCTCGGTGGACCTGGACGCGTCGTCGTACGCGTGGCACGACGTCGCGGTGCCGCCGGGCGCGAGCCGCCTCGACGTCGTGCTGACCTGGGACGAGCCCCCCGCGGACACGCTGGTGCAGCCGGTGACGAACGACCTCGACCTGTGGGTGGACCGGGACGCGGACTGCGCCCTCGCGGCCTGCGGGGAGGACGCCTCGCGCTCGCGGCGCGACAACGTGGAATGGGTCGTCCTGCGCCGCCCCGCGCCGGGCGTCTACCGCCTGAAGGCCGTGCCGAGGCGGAGGCTGTCCGGCGTGCGCGCGGCGCTGGCGTGGACCGTGATCCGCGGGCCGTCGACGCCGCGGCTCGAGGTGCGCGCGGCGGCCGGCGAGGTGTCGGCGCCGGCCGGCGGCCAGTTCGAGGTGGAGCTCGAGGTGGCGACGGACGGCTACGTGGCCGCGGGGACGACGCTGCGCATCGACTGCCGCGGGTCGGCCGCGGAGGGCGACGGGGACCTGTCCGCCTGCGCGGAGGTCGCCCTCGTGGCGCCGGCGAGCCGGGCCGACCGCGGGGACGCCGTCGAGCGGACGCTCGACCGCGAGTCCGACCGCGCGATCGCGCTCGGCGAGATCGCCGCCGGCGAGCGGCGGCGCGTTGCGCTCGCGTTCCGGGCGCCGGACCAGCCCGGGCGCTTTCGGCTGTTCTTCACTGCGACGGCCTGGAACGCGCGCGGGGGGACCGCCGGCGTGGCCGTCAACGCGGGCGGCTCGGACGCGCCGCCGCCGCCCGGCGCGGGCACCCCGGCCAACGACGACCACGCGGCGGCGGAGCGTCTCGCCGGCGACGCGGGCACGCGCAGCGCCGACCTGCTGCTCGCCACCGCCGAGCCGGGCGAGCCGGGGGCCGGCGACGGCATGCCCGGCGTGCGGCCGCGGTCCCTGTGGTACGCGTGGACGGCGCCTGCGACGGACACGTTCCGGTTCAGCGTCGACGCCGGCGACCGGCCCGGCATCGCCGACGACCTGGAGCTGGCCCTGTTCGCCGCGACGGCCGGCGAGCCGCTGGCGGAACTCGCGCCGGCCGGCGCCGCGGTGGGCGGCGGGATCGCCTTCGCGGCGGAGCGGGGCCGCGACCACCGGGTCCGCCTCGGTCGGGCCGACTGGCTCGGGCAGGGCCCGGACGTGCGCCCGGCCGTCGCGCCGGTGACGGTGCGCTGGTCCCGGGCGCCGGTGCCGGCCAACGACGCCTGGGGCGGCGCGGAGCGGATCGCCGGCGCCGAGGGCGCGGCGGACGGCAGCAACCTCGCGGCCACGGAGGCGGGCGGCCGGTTCGGTCCGCTGGCGGCGACGACCTGGTTCCGCTGGACGGCGCCGGCGGACGGCGACTGGCGCTTCGAGGTGAACCGCCGGCGGCTGGTCGTCGCCGCCTTCGCGGGCGAGACGGCCGACGACGCCCGCCTCGTCTCCGGCCTGCCGGCCGCCCAGGCCGTCTTTCCCACGCGCGGCGGCGACGCCTACCGCATCGCCGTGGCCGCGCCGGACGCCCATGCGGCGGGAAGCGACTACACGCTGCGCTGGGGCCGCGGGCAGCGCGCCGCGCCGGCCAACGACGACCTCGCGCAGGCCGCGGCCATGCCGAACGACGGGGACGGCCACACGATCCCCCTCGACACCGCCGCGCTCACCGTGGAGCCCGGCGAGCCCGCCGAGACGGGGGTGCGCACCGCGTGGTGGCGGTGGACGCCGCCCTCCGACGGCACCTGGACGTGGCTCGGCCGGCGGCTCGAGGCGCCGCTGCGGCTGAGCGTCTTTCGCCGCGACCGCGAAGACGCCCTGATCCCCGTCGCCGGCACGGACGCGGCGCACCTCCAGCTGTCGTGGCAGGCCAGCGCGGAGGAGACGTACCTGGTGTCGGTCGGGCTGCCGCAGGGCGCCGCCTTCGCGGAGACGTCCGGCGCCGGCGGATTCGGGGAGGACCTGCTGATCGAGTGGGGGCGCGCGCCCGACAACGACCATGCCGCCGCCGCGGCGGCGCTCGCGGGCGCCTCGGGCACAACGTCCGGCAACAGCCGCTTCGGCACGACCGAGCCCGGGGAGGACACCGCGGGACTCGGCGACGCCTCGCTCTGGTGGGAGTGGGAGGCGCCCGACGACGACTGGTTCGGGTTCTCGGTCGAGTCCCCGCACGCGACCGCGCTGGCCGTCTACCGGCGCGACGGCCTCGGGGGACTGGTGCGGGTGGCGGCCAGCCGGCGGCTCGGGGATGCCGAGGGCGCGGTCTTCCGCGCCGAGGCCGGCGCGCGATACCTGATCCGGCTCGGCACGGTGGACGTCGAGGGCGGCGAGTTCACGCTGTCGTGGGCGCGGCACGGCCCGCCCGCGTGGCTGCGCTACGGCGGCATCCTCGGCGACGGCGACATCGACGCCGCCGGCCGGGCGGTGTCGCTGGCGGAGGTGGGGGCCATGGCCGTGCATCCGGACGGCGGCACGCTCTTCGCGGCGACGTTCGACGGCCTCCAGGTCTTCCGGCGGGACGCGGCCACCGGGCGGCTGACGCTCCTGCAGACGCTGCGGGACGTGCAGGGCGAGGCGCTGCTGCTGTGGGACGCCGCCAGCGACTCCCTCGTCGCCGGCTCGTGCGACGGCTGGATGCGGTTCCCCCGCAGCGCGCAGGGCGGCGGTCTCGACGCCCCCGTCGCGATGTCCGGCGACTCGCCCTGTCCCGGCAGGTCGGCCTTCGCCGACGCCTCGGGCACGCTGGTCGGCATCGTGCGCCCGTCCGTCGGCCTCGAGACCTTCCGCCTCGACGCGGGCCGCACGGCCGTCGAGGCCGTCGGGACCGTCGACCTGCCGGGGATCTCGGCGGCGGCGCTCTCGGCCGGCGGCGGGTTCGTGTACGTCGCGGCAGCGGACCAGCTGCATGTGCTCGCGCGGGACGCGGACACCGACGCGCTCGTGCCCCATGCGGTGGTGGAAGGCGGCGAGAAGGTCGCCGGGGAGCAGGTCGAGGGACTCCACCGGGTGGCGGCGCTGGCCGTCGACGACGCGGGGACGACGCTGTTCGCGTTCGGGGCGGGAGGCGCAGGCGTGGCGGCGTTCGACCTCGCCGACCCCGGCAGCCCCCGGTTCCTCGACGCGCTCGAGCCGTTCGTCGCCGGGGCGCTGTTCGACGTGTTCAACTTCGGCGGCGTGCCGCCGGCGGACCCCTCGCCGACGTGTCCCCATGCCAGCGTGCGGCCCGGCCGGCTGGCGGTGGACGCGGTGTGCAGGTCGTCCGCGTTCTCGGCGCAGCTCGTCGACGGCACGCTGCGGCCCGAGGACGAGCTGGGCATCCTCGCGGCCGACCGCTACGGACGGTACGTGCCCGACTTTCACGTCACCGGGGGCGTCGCCGCGAGCCCGGACGGGCGCCACCTCTACGCGGGCCTCGCAAGGGGCGTGCTGATCCTCGAACGCACTGCGGCGCCCTGAACCCCTTCGAAGGCGCCGTTCGCGGATCCTGTGGGCCCGTCCCGTGCGGCAGCTTCGCCGCCCCGGACACGGTCGGGAGCACTTCCCCCAACGCGTGCGCAGTGGCGGGCAACGGCAGTGTCGTGGCTTCGTCGGCGTCGGCGCGCCAGGCGCCGCCGCAGGGGACCTCTTCGCTCCCGTCGCGGTGGGGAAGGGAAGCCCGCACCTGTCAGGGTGCGGGCTTCGAGAGTCACCTGCTCCCAGCTGTCGGGGAGAGAGACGTTGCCCGCCAGCCGTTCGCGCGACCACCCTATCGCGTGCAGGGGACCGTTGGCAAGGGAGAGCGCCGGCTCGGCGCGGCGGTCGCTTGACGGTGGAGCATGGGCCGCGATTCCCGCCCCGCCGCGCTCGCCGCACCGCGCCGGCTCCGCGGACACTACCCGATTCTGGAGCGAACGTTCGCCAGGTGGGCGAACTGGCAGTCGCCCTGGCCTGACCTCGGAGCCGCGTTGAGATCGTCTGCCGTGCCGGGTCGGGCGAGCGCGGCGGCTCGGCCTCTGGGGCCGCATGCGCCACGGTCTTCCCTGGAGTGGCGGGAGGCGGCAGGCAGGCAGCCCGTTGCCGCATCGGCTCGCGCCGCTTCCGGCGTGGTACGGTCCGACCGGTCGGAGGCCCGCGCCCCGAGGCCGGGAAGCGCGGCACATGCGCGGCGGCGTCTGGCGGGGACTGGGCGGTCGAGCGGGAGGACGGACATGAAGACGGCGGCAATGATCGCACTGGCGTGCAGCACCGCCATGATGGCGCTTGCCCAGACGCAGCTGACGAAGGCACAGGAAGGTCGTCGGGAGGTCGGCAGGTGCTACTCGGAATGCACCGCGCGGTATGCCAGCGCGTCCGTGGCCACGGCGAGGAGCTTCAGCAACTGGCAGGAAGTCGTCATTTCCGATGCGTTCGCCAACCTGGATCCGGCGACGCAGGCGGCGACGGAGGAGGTGCTGCGGCTCCTCTTCTGCGGGCTGTCCGGAGTGCAGGTCGAGGACATGCGCTCCTGCCGGGATGGCTGCATCGATGTGGAAGCGGCCTACGGCGTCCGGAGCAGCCGTGCGAGATCGAGGTTCCTGCGCCTGTTCAACGAGGAGACCGCTTCGGTCGGAGAACCGGGGACCGTCTGCGAGGACATTCTGGGCGAGTTCGGGAGCTCTGCTGCGGAAAGGCTCGCCATGAAGGCGCCGCCTCGCGCACCGGTGCGCCCGAGGGCAGCCGCAGGGAACCAGCGCCGTTGAACGCCCCGCGACACGCGGAGGAACCTGGGACGCGGACCTGACCGCGATCCGCGGCTTCTGGCCGGGCGACATCAAACGCTGACGTGGGCTGGCCGCGTCCATCGCCGCGCGGGGCCGCACGGATCGCCCGCCGGGGCGCGACGTGAGCGGCGACGGCGAACGCAAGACGGGTCCGGCCAGTGGTGCAGCGGCGGCGGCACGGCGCCGCTGCAAGCCACTGGGGAAGCCATGCAGGACCTGCTCCGGGCCTTTGGTCGAGGCGTTCTCGAACGCTCCCAGGGTGCGCTCCCGCACCTTCTGACCGGTGGTGCGCCCGTCACGGTCGCAGGCTGTAGGACACCTCCACGCCCGCCACCCTCGGTTCCGACACCTGTGCGGTGCGGCGGTATCCGTCCACGGCGCCGTGGCGGAGGATCTGGCGGATGCCGATCTTGTCGAAGGCGTTGTGGACGAAGCCGGTCACGGTCCACAGCGACGATGGGCTGGTCCACGTGCCGCGCAGGTCAAGGCGGTCGTAGGCCGGGGCCTTGTCGAGTTCGGATTCGTAGGCGGCGAAGTACACGTCGGAGATGTACGCCCAGGTGCCGAGGAGCTCGAGCGCCCCGGACTGTCCCAAGTCGAAGCGGTAGCTTGCGAACATGCTTGCCTTGTTCTCCGGCACTTGCAGCAGCTGGTTGCCCTTGATGTCGCGGCTGCGGTCGGCGTTGTTGGCAAGGTTGTAGAGCACCTGCGGCACCGTCGGGTCCGCGCCGTCGATGATCACGAACGACTCGGTGTATTCCGAACTCGTCAGGCTGAAGTTGCCGCCCAAGGTGAGTTCGGCGGTCGGCAGCCAAAGGACTTCGAGCTCGAGCCCGGTCACTCGCGCACCGGGCGCGGCTTCGACGGAAGTCGTCGAGGAAACGCCGATGGCGCAGACGCTCGACAGGCTGTCGAGGCCAATCTGCGGCGGACACGCTTCCTCGGTGCGGGTGTGAATGGCGGAGTAGTCGTAGAGGTAGACCGAGCCGTTCACCTGCATGGTGCGGTCCAGGAACTGCCCCTTGTAGCCGAGCTCGTAGGCGATGAGTTCTTCCGGCTCGTAGGTGGGCGTCTGGCTGAAGAAGGTGAGGTTGAAGCCGCCGGAGCGGTAGCCCGTCGTGATGTTGCCGTAGAGCTTGGAGTCGTCGTCGAGTGCGTAGTCGAGGTTCAGCCGGAACGTGGTCTTCTCGTCTCGGCGGGCGAGGTGGCGATGGGCGCCGAAGGTGATCGGGGTGCCGCCCAGCCAGGGCTCGACCAGGCCCGTGGGTTGCAGGGTCGCCGGATCAAGCGCCCCGCGCAGCACGTTGGCGATGGCGAGCGGAATGCCGAGGGCATTGAGCACGCCCATCGTTTCCGAGTACTGCACGTAGTCCTCGCTGCCCATCACGTCGTCGTAGGCGTAGCGCACGCCGGCGGTGAGGGACATGAGGTCCGTCAGCACCCAAACGGCCTGGGTGTATACCGCGAACGCTTCCCGCTCGGTCTTGTTGTTGCCGTGCAGGTCGCTGCCGGGGGTTTCGATGCCGTGCTTCACGGAACCGAGGGTGGCGTCGCCGAGCCAGGTGCCGACGGCGCCGGTAAAGACGCCTTCCTCGTAGCCCGTGGCCTGCGCCATTTCCCGTGCGGTGTAGGAATTCACCGGGGTGGGAAGGCCGGCGAGGAACATCAGCGGCGGATCGCCGGGGACCGCGCCCGGGGCCGCGGCGGCGAGGATGCCGTCGATGCCCCAGTTCGGGTCGGTGAACTGCGGCGAGCCGGTGGACGAATGGAAGTCGTAGCGCTGGTCGATGGTGGCGTCGTAGAAGAAGACGCCCGAGGTGAAACTCAAGGCGGGCGGCAGTTCCCAGAAGAGCTGCAGCTCGTGCGAGATGTACTCCGCCTCGTGGTTGACGTAGAAGGAGCGGTCGTCGGTGAGGCTTGCGGTGGAGTCGTCGTCGGTGATGCGATGGTAGATGAGGTCGTTGTAGCCGAAGATGTACTTGAAGGTGGTGGTGTCGCTCAAGGCCCACTCCAACTCGGCCTGATTGCCTTGCTGGTCGAAGATTTCGGAGTTGAGGCCGTTGGTGTAGGCGCACAGGTCCTTGCCCTTGATGTCCTCCCGGTCGAGGAACACGCATTCGGCGGGGTCCAGCGTCACGTCGCGGCCGTGGTTGGGGAACCCGGAACCGCCGGACGGGTCGATGCCGGGTCGGATGCGCTGTGCGAGCAGTTCCGCACCGGTGGTGGGGTTTGTGTAGCGCAGCACCGGCATGCGCGGATCGAGGAACGCGGAGTCGAGCGGATTGGCGACGCTGGCGTCCACGGCGCGGATGCCGTGCGCCTGCACGGTGTAGTTGCGCAGGCCATCGCCGCCGGGAATGACGTTGTTCTCGCCCACGAGCACGATCAGGCCGCCGCCGTCGGCGCCGCCGAAGACGCGGTCCACGTCGGCCTTGTTGCTGCGCACGTTCAGCGTCATGGCGTCGTTGATGCGCCACTCGAACTGCAGCGCGACGTTGGTTTCGTCGCCGCTGTCAAGATCGGGGCCATCGCCGCGTTCCTCCACCCAGCCGTCGTGCTGGCGGGAAGACACAGTGAGCCGGGAGGTGAGCACGTCCTCCACCAGCGGCCCGGAGATGGCGCCATAGAGGTCGCGGGTGCCGTAGGTGCCGAGCACGGTTCGGCCCAAGAGCTCGAACTCGTCGGTGGGCTTGCGGTAGATGAAGTTCATGGCGCCGCCGACGGCGTTGCGGCCATACAGGGTGCCCTGCGGCCCGCGCAGCACCTCGATGCGGTCCATGTCCCAGAACGAGCCGATGGTGGCGGTGTAGAGGTCTTCGGAATAGACCCCGTTCATGTAGGTGGCGACACCAGGGTCGCCGCCCAGGTTGCGGAAGTTGCGCCCGACGCCCCGGATGGCGGAGTCGTAGGGCTGGATCGTGGTGGCGGGCACCAGGTTCTGCAGGTCCGACTGGTTGCGGATTCCGAAGTCGTCGATCATTTCCTCCGTGAAGGCGGTGATCGAGATGGACGTGTCCTGGATGGAGGCTTCCTTCCGTTCCGCCGTGACGGTGATTTCTTCGATCTGGCGGCCCTCCTCGGCGGCAAGGAGAGGTGGCGCAAGCAGGGCGAGAGACGCCAAGGAGGCGGCGGCGTGCCGGCGAAGCCCTCGAGCGATCCTCCAGGCGTGCCTTCCGATCCCGCAGGCCGCCAGCGTCGCGGCGAACTCGCCGATGCCGCGGCCCGCCGAAGGGCGGCGCGTTCGTTGCGGGAATGGGGGTTGCGACGACCGTCCAGGGATGCAGGTCGGTTCCTGTGTCATGCTCCAAGCTCACTGCTGCAGGGTGTGGCGCGCCATCTTATCCCTGGAGTCCCGTCGAGTCAGGAGGCTGTGCCGGCGCGCTTCGGCAGGGGGACGAAGTGCCGTCGCGTTTCCGCAGGCCGGAACGGACCGGAAGGTCCCGGGACCTGGCCAGCGAAGGCCCCGCACGCAGCGCGCGACGGCCTGCCTGCGAGGCGGCGGCCGGTCGCGCAGGCGTGGTCCGGCCTGGTCATGTCAGAGTGGTCACTGGCACCGCGTCGAAAGTCGTTCGCCCGGCGTTCTCCGTGCGCGTGCAAGCTGTCGGACCCGTTGTAAGTAACCCTCGCATCGGCCGATGGCTTGCGCATCGGCCGCGCTGAGCGAAGCCCCCGGTTTCCCGTGGCTCCCATTCGCACCCGTTCGTCCTTCGTGGACAACGCCGGCACTGGTCACGCGTTCTGTCGGGACACCTTCGGTGTCCGGTGCCGCCGGATTCGCGGTCCGGCGGCGACGTCGCATCCTGCGACACTCCTGGCTTGGGCAGCCGGGTGGGCTGTTGACGCTGCGTCGCGCAGCACTCCCGATTTGGCCGGTGGGGTTCCGGTCCGGGTTGCAGATCCCGGCGTCTGACCAGAGCCTCCGAAGGGAGGGTGGGTTTTGGCTTCGGGGTGGATTGTGCGCGGTGGAGAACGAGTGCCGCAAGCACTTTGTTCTTACCGTCGCGGCAAGTTGTGACGCTGCGCGAGGCGCGTCGCACGGAGGGCCTGCGCGGATTCGGCTGCGCGAAGTCGCGGCATCTTCAGCCGCACGCTGGGGCCAGCGCCACGGACGTGGCCTTGCCCCAGCGTGCGGCTGCGGGGCGGGATCGGCGTCGTCCGGGGCGGCGTCTCGCCGCTGCGGAGGACGTTGCGGACCGGAGAAGCGACACTGCTTTCTGGTGCGTGCGGCCTGTCGCGCGGGCGGCGCGTGCAGGGGGCTGGCAGGAGCGAGCGGAGCGAGCTGGCAGCCCCCGGCCTCACGCGCCGCCCGGTCGCGGCGGCGTCGAGAGCGGGGCAGCGACAGGGGCGTGGAGGGGATTCGGGCGTCTAGCGACAGTCAAGGCGAGGAAGAGGCATTGCGGCGGCGGCAGCGCGACCGATACCGGCGCGGCGGTCGAGCGAGCTGGCGGCCCTGTCGAGGAGGATGGCGGGATTGTGCGATCAGTCCGGCCCCAGGGGCGCGACCGCGCGGCGGGGCCGCTGCGATGCCAGCGAACGCCGGCGGCTAGTCCCGAGGACGATGGGGTATGTTGGGTCGAGCGCGATTCAGGCAAGCTCGTGGATTCCGGGGTACGGGATTCCAGTTGCAGATTGGCGGCTTGGATCGCTGGCGGAGTCGCATGAGACGATGGTGCGCGTCTCGGGAGTGGGCCTGGTGACACGATCGCGAAGCAGCGGCGGAAATGGGCCGTGTTTGCTGCCTTCGCACTCTTGGTCGACGATTGCGTGTCGTGCTGAGGACCAGTCAGGCCAACTTGGAACTCGATGTATGGATCACTGAACGTATGGGCGCAACCTGCGCCGTGGAGGCGGCAGATGACGGAGGAACTCAAGAGCGCCAGGGACCGGGTTCTCGTGGACAACACGGCGCAGGCGGTGGCCAAGCACCTCGACCGTATCGAGGACAACCGCAGTGCGTTGGGGGCGCGTTGGATCTGGGAACTGCTTCAGAACGCTCGTGACGCGGCAGGGCGGCACGGGGTGCGGGTCCGGGCGCGCGTCACGGGCACGGAGTTCCGATTCGAGCATGACGGCAAGCCGTTCACGTCCGAGGAGATAGCGCATCTCGTTTACCACGGCTCTACGAAGATCGAGGACTTCGAGGACATCGGCCAATTCGGCTCGGGGTTTCTGGCAACGCACCTGCTGTCCAGGACCATCCGCGTCACAGGGCGGCTCAAGGACTCGAGTGGGTTCGACTTCGCGTTGGACCGCGCAGGCGAAACCGCCGAAGAGCTGCGGGAAGCGATGGATCGGTCCTGGGCGGCGTTCGAGCAGTCAATCGAGAGCTCTGGCCCGGACCCGGATGCGACCACCTCGTTTGCTTACGAGATTGCTGGAGCGGGGGCGCGCGAGCTCGCCGAGGCGGGGTTGGAGGAGCTTCGCCGGAACGGGTCGCTCGTGCTGGCGTTCTGTCCGGAAATCACGGAGATCGCGATGGAGACCGCAGACGCTCGGTGGGTGCTTGCGCGGGAGAGTCGGGAAGACGGCGGCGTTCTGACCATTCGGTCGGCGGGAGATGGCGGCGAGATGGAGAGTTTCGTCGCAGTCGCTGGGGCGGAAAGCGAGTGCTGCGCGGCGCTGCAGTTGCGCTCCGGGCAGGCCGGGCTTGAGGTCGACGATGCGCAGGAGACCGCGGCGAAGCTCTTCGTTCTGTTCCCTCTTGTCGGCAGCGAGCAGTTGGGGCTCCCGGCTTCGGTGAACAGCCGACGGTTCAAGCCGCGAGAGGATCGGGACGGCATAGTGGCCGGCGACTCGCCAGGTGCGCAGGAGAACAGGCGGCTACTTGAGGAGTCCGTGCGCCACCAAGGGCAGCTGTTCGAGTGGTGCGCCAGCAAAAGATGGGCGGGGGCCGAGCGAATGCTGGCTTTCGACATCGGGCATCTGCCCGACTGGGCCAGTGGCGCCGCGTGGTTCCGCCCATTGCTGACCGAACTGGTGCACAAGGCTCGCGAGACTCCGCTGATGCGGACTCCGGCCGGGGAATGGATCGCGCCGCAGGGAGCGTGGCTGCCGGCAGCGGATGAGGCGGCACACCGCGAGTGGCTTTGGAGGCTCATGTGTTCCTGGGAGGGGGCGCAGGCGAAGCTGCCCCGGCTCGATGATTTGGCGTCCTGGTCTCGGAACCTCTCGGGCTGGCAGAGACTCCTAGGCAGATCGCAGGAGGACATGGACGAGGCACTCACCATCGCCAAAGTCGCCCGTCTTGTCGCCGACGCGGGCAGTTTGGACGATCTGCGGGGGCAACTGGCGGACGGCGAAGCTCTGTCCTGGCTCGTGTCGCTGTTGGAACTTGCGCGGGATGCAGGCGAAACGGGACTGTTCGACGGACACGGCCTGTTACCGACGCAGGCCGGATGGTTGCGCCGCCGCCCTGACGTTCGCCGTGATGCGGGAATCTCCGAAGAACTCAAGGACATTGCGGAGACGTTCGGGCTGAAGATCCGCGACGAACTGCTTGACAAGAGGGCAGAGCTGGAAGGACTGGCTGAGCTTCTGCCGTCGGAGCGGGAGCCGGAACTGCTCGACAAGATCTTGGCGTGCGTCAAGGACGAATGCCGGGAGGAGTTGATCCGAAAGCCGCTCGCACTCTCGGCAGTCAGGCTTTTCCGGTGGATGGCTGAACGTCCCGATTACGTTGAGCGGCTGGAGGGCTTCCCAGCTCCGACCGCCGAGGAGTCCAAGGCAGGAGTCGCCGTCGTGCGTCTCGAACGTGGGCGCGAGGCGCCGGTACGGCCGCTGGCGCCGCTTGCGACGTGGCCGGACGCAGCGCAGCGATTCGGTTTCCTGTTTCCGCGACGAAAGATCCTAGCGGCGGACTTCGCCGACTGCGATCCTGGGGTATGGCCGCGGCTAGCTGCTTGCGGCTATGCAAACGCATCCCCGATGATCGAGACGCGGCGAGTGGTGGACGCGTTCTTGCCGGACGAGCCGCTCCCCGAGGTTCACGGCGGCGCCGGGTCCCACAAATCGACGGACGAGCTTTGTGTATCCGACGTGGCTTGTCTCGTTGAGGCCGACATCGGACTGATCGACACGGCGCGCAAGAGCCGAAGGCGTGCCACGGAGTTCGTCCGGTTTCTGGTCGAGTACGTGGCGGAGGCGGACGAGCGCGCGTTCGAGGTATGCCAGGTCGAGTGCGAATGTGGGTCCAGTCACAGAGCCTACCGAGGTGCGTGGCTCGCACCGCTCCGGCATCGGCGGTGGGTGCCTCTCGACTCGAGCGGCCGGCGCGGCACGACGGCATCGGCGGAGTCTTTGGCGGGGTTGCTTGCGGACTCGCCAGACACGTCGGAAGTCCTGTCTGGGGTCCGGGGAGAGAGGCTCCTGGACGCCTTGGCGATTAGCCGGGCGGACCTTGCGCTTCGGGTCGTCGCGGATGACGAGGACAAGCGGCTGGCGTTGATCGCGTCGATGCAGGATCTCACTGCCGCGGCTGGCGACGTCGAGCGCGTTCGCAAACTGGCGACCGAGATCCGCGAGCACCCGGACATCATCGATTCGATCGAAGAGCGGCGGACTCGCCGGAGCAAAATTCGCCGCAATCAGGAGATCGGGAGCTTGGTCGAGCGACTCCTGCGGCAGGAACTGGAGAAACGGGGCCTGACCGTGCGGCGGACCGGAATCGGGTCTGACTTCGAGGTTGAGAGCGACTTCGTGGAGGACGAGCAGGAGGTGGGCCTCGAACTCTCGGGTGGCGAGCGCACCACGTTGATCGAGGTCAAGAGCACGAGGATCGACCAGGTCAAGATGACGCCCGTGCAGGCGGCTCGTGCATGCGAGCTCGGCGACGGCTTCGCGCTGTGCGTGGTTCCAGTCAACGACGACGTGCCGACGGGCGAGACGATCCGCGACGGACTCCGTGTCGTGTTCGGGATTGGGCAACACCTCGAGTCGGCCTTGTCGGACTATGAGTTCCTGCGAGAAGCCGCGGATGCCGCTCGGGAGCCGCGCGGGGGGGTCGATCTCGAGATTCTGGAAGGTGAGGTGCGTTTCCGGATCGGTCGGGCGGTTTGGGCGAACGGACTAGCGTTCGGTGAGGCGGTCGATCGGTTCGGAAGGCGCATCTGAGTGGACGGCTCCACCCGGAACGCATCGGCCTGATTGAGCGTGGCGAGGGCGTGGGGGCGTTGTCTCGATCACGGCTCCGCCCGTCCGGCAGCAGGCTCGAAGCGATTGGGGCGGGCGGGGCCGGGTGCGTGGCCCGGACCGCGGCAGGAGGGAAGCGATGCGGCCAAATGCCATGCGGCGGCCCGCTGGAGCTGGCGGGCCGGTCGCGGCGGATTGGCGGAGTCGTGCGGTCCGCCGGCCCGTGGCGGGACCGGCGGACCGAGGTGGGGTCAGCAGCGCCGGAAGCGTCGGTAGGTGTCCCACTCCGGATCGAGGATGCGGTGGGGATCCGGGTTGGGAGACCAGTAGCTGCCGCTGGCCTCGCGGGGCCTGCGGGCGTTCCAGGGGCTGACGCCGCAGTCGAGGTCGCTCGCCCTGTGGACGCCCACGGGCTTGGCGGCGAACTCGTCGATGGCGGCGGCGTCGAGGGCGTCTCGGCGCTTCCGCTCGCGCTCGGCGTCGCGCTCTCCGCGGCACCGCCCGCAGAGGAAGTCGCCTTCCGCCCGCTTGCGGTAGGCGCAGCGCCGGCAGCCGCCCTCTGCGGCAAGTGCCTTCCTGCGACGCCTGCATGACGCCGCGCGACGATCAAGGCAGCGCTGACAGGCGTGCGCCGGCGTCCCGTCGCGCTTGATGGCCACCTTTTTGCGGCAGCGTTTGTGCCTGCAGGTCGGCAGGTCGTTGTCGGGGACGGCGGGCGGGACGAAGCCCTTGGGGAGCCTTCCGCTCCAGTGGGCGATGAGAATGATGGGGTCCATGTGTTCTCCGTTCAGGTTCGCGACGCGGGGTGCGTCGGTGCCTGGACGGGGGCACGCGCGCGCAGGGCGGTCACCTCGCGCCAGCGAGGTCGGAGCGCAGCGGAGAACCGACCGGTTTGACCGCCGGAGCACGCGTGGCAGGCTGGCGGGCAGACGACGGCATTCGTCTGTGTCGGTCACTTTGCGGCGGTGGAGCCGCCCTCACCGATCGGGACGGTCGGTGCGGTGCACAGCGACGGCTGCGGTGGTTCGCGGTTCAGGGATGGGACGGTGGTCAACTCAGCTAGCAGAAGCCAGAGGAGCGCGCTGTCGCGCGCATAAGGTTCCTTTCACGAAACGGGGATGCCGACGCCGGGGTGCGTCGTCGGCAAGGGCCGGCTTGTTGCGCTGTCGTCCGCGAAATCCGGCGACGACAGGACGGGAACGTGCGGGTGACGGGCTGGCGTCGGCGGGGTATGGTCAGGGCTTCAGGCGATGTCGCGACGTGCCTTGGTGCACCTCGGCACCGCGGCTTCGGAAGGTGATCGATGGTGGGATCGGCAAGCCGTAAAGCGGAAAATTTCCAAGCAAAGGCACGTAGTTACGGTCGTTCTATGTAGCTACGCCGTAGAACGGCGCTGGCTCCTAGCCGTAGCTGTGAGCGAATGCGAGGCCAGCAGTTCGCGCAGCGAACTGCCAACGCGCCCGCAAGGGCGCGCCATCTGCGATGATGTTCCACTTCGGAACTCACCAACCGTGCGTGATTGATGGCCCAGTTGCCTACATCCGATGCTGGCGTGGCGCGGTTTCTCGCCGAAGCCCGGCGCACGCCGCCGGCAACGCGCAGCGATCGCCGCATCCTCTTTGCGCTTGATGCCACCGCCAGTCGAGAACCCACGTGGGACCTCGCCTCGCGCTTGCACGGCGAACTGTTCGAAGCAGCATCAGACGACGGCGGCACGGCGGTGCAACTGGTGCACTACGGCGGCTTCAATGAGTTTCACGCATCGTCATGGACGACCCGGCCGGCCGCGCTTCTGCGGCAGATGACCGAGGTCCGCTGTCGCGGCGGGCTCACGCAGATCCAGCGTGTGCTCGAACACGCCCTTGCGGAAACCAGCCAAACCCGGGTCAGGGCCGTCGTCTTCATCGGCGATGCCTGTGAGGAACCGGTGGATAGGGTGGCCGACGCCGCCGGCCGCCTGGCGCTCTTCCAAACACCGGTGTTCGTGTTTCAGGAAGGCGCTGACCCCGATGCCAGTCGCGTATTCCGCCAAGTGGCGCGCCTGACCGGCGGCGCCCACTCCCCCTTCGCGCCGGGTCGCGCCGCGGACCTGCGTGCCCTGCTCAAAGCCGTCGCGCACTTTGCCGCATCCGGACGCCGAGGCGTCGAACGACTCGACCATCCCGCGGCAGCACGCTTGCTTCGGCAGCTGCCATGATCCTCCTGGTCATCGTCGCGGCGGTGGGCGCATTCGCTTTCGCGCTGCTGATGAAACTCTACTGGGCACGCAACACGCCCAGCAAACCCACCAGCATCGTCACCGGTGCCGTGGTGGCACTGCTTGTTGCCCTCGCCATCCTCGCCGCGAGCGGCCGCCTGCACTGGCTCGCCGCCCTAGCCACCGGTGCCCTGCCCTTCCTGCGGCATGCGCTGCGGCTGGCGCTGAATCCGGTGGGCGGCCTGCTGCTGCGACGCTTCCTTGCCGGCCGCGGCGGCCCCTCGCCCCTCGGCGGCATGTTCGGGGGCTTCCGTCAAAGTCCCCCGGACGCCAATGGCGACCCCCGCCAGTCTTCCGTGCAAACCGACGACGTCAGGATGACGCTCAACCACGAAAGCGGCGAGATGGACGGCGAAGTCCTGCGCGGAACGCGTCAAGGCAAGCGCCTCGGCGAGTTGGACCTGGCCCAGGTGGTCACCCTCCTGACCGAGTTCGATGACGAACGCTCGAGACAGTTGCTCACTGCCTATCTGGACCGCCGTGCCCCCGGCTGGAAAGACGCAGCGCAAGGCAACCAGGACGTCCAGCACGACACCATGACCGTCGAGCGGGCGCTCAAGGTGCTTGACCTACCCGACACGGCCGACCGCGACGACGTGGTCGCCGCCCACCGCCGCCTCATGCAACGGCTCCATCCCGACCGCGGCGGCAGTGCGTTCCTTGCCGCCACCCTCAACGAAGCGAAGAAAGTGCTGCTCGATCGCCTGTAATCAAGGCCGCCGCAGGACTGTGTGGCAAACTGCGCGCCGTTCGGACGCGTTGGGAGCCAAGCGAATGCACCTGCGCGTCTTCATGTTCAGACACGCTCCGCCCCCTCGCGGAACTCCAAGAACGCAACTGCAGGAGGGCTGGCCTTGGGCTGGTCGGTCAACCGCCCCACCGGGCTTACACACCATCGTCCCGGGCTCGCGACGCCCGGCTACACCCTGCTGACGCCACACGGCGGCGACTCGACCTGGCTCATCGACATCCACGGCCGCGTCGTGCACCGCTGGACGTTCCAGCACATCCGCCCCGGCTATGGCCGCCTGCTCAAGAACGGCAACCTGTTGATGACAGGATCGGATCCCGAGCAGCCCATGCGCCAGGACGCCGACCCGGCGGCGCCGCCGCCGTTCGAGGAGCGCGTCAAGACCCTCGGCGGCTACCACACCACGCTTTGCGAGGTGGATTGGGACGGCAACGTGGTTTGGGAGTACGTCAATGCCTACCAGCACCACGACTTCTTCCGCTTCGAGAACGGCAACACCATGGTACCGGTGTGGATCGAACTCCCCGAAGAGGTGCAACGCAAGGTGCGCGGCGGGCGCCGGCGCCAGCGTCGAGAGAAGCTGCCAAGGCTGATCGGCGACGATCTCGTGGAAGTGGACGCGAGGGGCAACGAGGTGCGCCGCATCCATCTGTGGCAGCTCATGGACCCGGTGAAGGACCCGATCTACCCCACCGTGCGGCGCTGGGAGTGGACCCACGTCAACGGCATCGACATCAACCCCGCCGGCGAAATCGTGTTCTCCGCGCGCCACGTCGACCGCCTGGGCATCATCGGCGCCGATGGCGAACTCAGCTGGAAGTTCGACCAGACCCACGGCCAACACCAGCCCACGTGGGTGCGACCGGAAGGCGAGCACGAGCCGAGCAACGTGCTCGTGTTCGACAACGGCAACGCCGGCTCGCGCGTGATCGAGATCGACCCGGCGACGAGCGAGATTGTCTGGAGCTACCGGGGCAACCCCTCGCCGCAGTTCTTCAGCGGCCACATCTCCGGCGCCGTGCAGCTATGGTCGCGCAACGTGCTCGTGTGCGAAGGCACCAGCGGCCGCCTGTTCGAGGTTAGCCGCGCCGGCGAGGTAGTGTGGGAGTGGATCAACCCGTTCCTGAACACGAACAGCCGAGGCGAACCCACGGTGAGCATCTACCGCACGCACCGCTACGCCCCGGAGCATCCGGCCCTGGCCAAGCGCAACCTGGACCCCGCCCGCCACGCCAACATCAACCGCCTACACAGCCTCGTCTAGGCGCTGCGCCATAGCCCAGTTCGTAGTTCCCACCCTGCTGAGGACACCGGGTCTGACGTGCGAGGAACAGGCATGAAGGGCCTCGGAGGGAAGGCACTCTGCCTTCCCTCCGAGGCACGCACTTCGAGTCAAATCTCAAAGTGTCAACGTACTATGCGTTCGCTCCATGCAAGGGGACGGCAACGACTCTACGAAGCGTTGCGCAGTACCTTTCCGGAGCAAATGCCCGTGTGCTCGTCGTCGCGCAAGGTCACCTGGCCGTTGCACACCGTCGCCTTGTAGCCCTGGGCGCGCTGCTGGAAGCGAGGCGCGCCGCCGGGGAAGTCGTGGACGATGTAGGGCTGGCGTTCCTCGATGCGGTCGATATCGATAACGTTCACGTCCGCTCGCTTGCCGGCGGCAAGCACGCCACGGTCGGCAAGGCCCAACACCCGCGCTGGCTCGGCCGCAATACGACGCACCGCTTCCTCAATGGAGTACGTGCCCTTGTCGCGGTGCCAGTGGGAAAGCACGAACGTTGCCCAGCCAGAGTCGATCATCTGGCTCACGTGCGCACCTGCGTCGCCAAGGCCGGGCATGGCCCAGTCCGTGGTGATCATCTGCTCGAGGTTGTCGAGGTTGACGTTGAAGCCACGGTGGTGGAACAGCACCTTGCCGTTGCTCGCAAGCGTCAGGCGCAGCCAAGCCTCCACCGGGTGTTCGCCCGCCGCGGCGGCGATGTCGAACAGGCTTTCGTATCGGCCTTGGGTGTAGCAGGGTCGCTCGGCTTCGCCCATCGGATAGAAGCGCCTCGTCGACTTCATCACCTGCTCGTTCAGTGCCTCGTCGGTCTGCACCTCCGCCACAAGCTTGGCGCGGAAGTCGGCGTCCCGGATGGCTGCCAAACGGGCGTCGAAGTCCATCTCGCGCAGTTCGTTCCAAGATGGCGTGCGCCAGAAGTTGTTGGTGGCGAGGCCGCCGACGCCGCCACCGGAACGCGGCACCGTCACCGCCGTCACATCGACGCCAGCGCCGCGCATGGCGGTCACCTTCTCGTCGAGCGCCTCGCGGTGTTCGCCGATGGCGCTGAACAGGATGCGACTGGTCTGGCCCTCTTCGGCGAGGAGATCCATCTCCTCCTCGATATTGCCGAAGTGCGGCACCGTCTGCATCAGGCCGCCTTCCTTGCCGACCGCACGAGCGATGGCGAGCAGCTCTTCGCGGGACGCGAAGGTGCCCGGAATCGGACGGCGGTCGGGCAGCGTATGGCCGGGATGCCGGTTCACGGAGAAGCCAAGCGCGCCTTCGCGCACGGACTGGCCCGCCACTTGTGCGATCCGCTCGATCTCCTCCGGCGTCGCCTGCTCCTCGATCGCGCGTTCGCCCATCACGTAGAAGCGCGTCGCGCTGTGGCCAACCAGGCCGCAAACGTTGATCATCGGCTGCAAACGCTCGATGGAGTCGAGATAGCCGCCGTAGGACTCCCAGTCCCACGGCAGGCCGGTGAGGATGGCGTATTTGGGGATGTCCTCCACCGTCTCCATCATGCCGGCGAGGAACTCCCGGTCGGCCGGTCGGCAGGGCGCGAAGGTGACGCCGCAATTGCCGAGGAGCGCCGTCGTGACGCCGTGCCAGGTGACCGAGGTCATGTGCGGGTCCCAGCCGATCTGGGCGTCGAGATGGGTGTGCAGGTCCACAAAGCCGGGCGTGACGTAGTGGCCGCGAGCGTCGATTTCCTCGTGCCCGGTGCCGGACACTTCGCCGACTGCGGTGATGGTGTCGCCGTCGATGGCAACGTCGGCGTCGACAGGAAGGCTGCCGGTGCCGTCCACGACAGCACCGTTTCGGATCACAAGATCGTGAGACAAGGTGGTGTTCCCCTCAAGAGCATTCGGTTGCGCGAGTCTGCGCCGCCGGCAAGCCAAGGTCAAACGCGGCTCCTTCGCGCTCGCCGCCGGCGTTGTTGTGCCCGCATCCAATCGCGCACCCGGCGCCGCGACCAGGGAATGTCCAAGGCGATGAAGGCGATTCCCAAGGGGAGCATCCAGATGCCAAGCACCGGCAGGAACCAAAGCACGCCGCCGCACAGGAAGAGCACGCCGAGCAGGGAGCGGATGCCGAGCGGCACGCGCCTGTCTCCCCAAACGAGGCCCCGATAGACCACATCCCGGACGCGTTCGCGCCAGTCGGGGCCCGGCTCGGAAGGCGCGCTCACACCATGATCGGTCGGTCGTCCGGGGCGTCGTGCTGGCCCGGATGGGCGCGTCGCTTGAGATCGGGGTCCACCGAACGGAACCAGAACCGGCCGTCCTCGCCTTCCCGTCGCTCAAGGCGATTGCGATGCATCAGCAGATGGCAGTGGGCTATCGCCTCGCCGAGCGCCATCATCATCTGCCGTGCGTCCAGGTGGCGCTTGAAGAGCACAGGCAGCAGGTCCTTGGCGGTGCGCGCTTCGTCCTGGCAGGTCTCCTCAATCGCGAGCATCCGGTCCTCGTGGTGGGCGATGAGGTCCCTCAGGCGCTCACGCACGCCGTAGAACGGCAGGTTGTGCGCCGGCAGCACGAAGGTCCTCTCGGGGGTGTCGAGGAAGCGGTCGTGCGACTCCATCCAGTCCTTGAGCGGATTGGCCTCTGGCTCGGTGGCATGGACGCTGACGTTGCTGGTGATGACCGGCAGGATCTGATCGCCCGAGATCATCACGCCGAGGCTGCGGCAGTGGAGGCACGCGTGCTCCGGCGAATGCCCCGACCCCACTTCTACATGCCAGTCGTGCTCGCCAATGGTGAGCATGTCGCCATGCCGAAGGCGCTGGTAGCCGGCCGGAAACGATGCCGGCATGGCCATGCTCGACGTCTTGGCGGGCGCGGTGGACGAGCGCGACTCCCACATCGCCTGCACTCTCTGCATGTAGTCGGACGGCATGCCGTAGCGGTGGTAGAACTGCTCGCCAAGCCAGCCGGAGCCGCGCGAGGACGGGCCCATCGTCGCAAACGAGCGCGCCTGGTAGTACTCGGCGCGCGTCATGTAGAGCGGGCAGCGGAAATGATCCGTGATCTCGCCGGCCTGACCGATGTGATCCGGGTGCATGTGCGTGCAGATGACGCCCTTGACCGGCTTGCCCTTGAGTTCCGAGTCGAAGATGCGGTGCCAGAGGTCGCGCGTTTCCGTGTTGCCGAGACCCGTGTCCACCACGAACCAGCCGTCCGCATCTTCGATCAGGTAGAGGTTGATGTGGGTGAGCGAGCCGCCCATGGGCATCGTCAGCCAACGCACGCCAGGGACGACTTCGACCGTCGTACCGGATTCGGGATGGGAGTCGTACGGGTATTGAAGTGCCATTGCCGGGATTATACGGGCTGCGTGAGCGTCGCTTCGCGGCGCTTTGGCAGATTTCCGCCACGCGCAAGCTGCGCGAGGACGATTCGCTTGCGACCGCTCACGTCGTGGTCGAGTTCGCTCACCGTTAGCAGTCTGTCGGACTTGGCGGCGATGCACCCGGCTGCCGGACAGGGCGACGCACGCGTCGCCCCTACCGGAAGGTGTCGGTCATGTCCCGGGCCGTAGGGGCGACGCATGCGTCGCCCTTCTTCCTCAAACGCTATAGCGCCACAAGAACCGTTGCCTTCGGACAACGCTTCTTGCCCCACCCAAGCCGTGCGGGCTCGCCGGCTTTGAAGTATGGTTACGGGCTTTTGCGGCGGGGTCTGCCCGCCGGTGAGCGAGACGAGAAATGGGGAAGGGGAAACCGCCATGCCGATGAATGTGAAGCCGGTGCCGACGCTGGACGATGAGGTCAACGAGGTCCGGCTTGGCACTGCCGAGATCGTCAATCAGGAGATCCTGCCAAACGAGAACGTGCTTTACGGCTGGCGCTCCGACGGCGGCCGGCCTTCCGAGACGCAGGTCAAGGAAGCCCGCGAGGTGCGGGCGCATGTGCAGAACGTGGTCAAGAAGGCGAAGCTCTGGGCGCCGCACCTGCCGCCCGAGTTCGGGGGCATGGGACTCTCCTTCATGCAGCACGCCTACATGAACGAGGTGCTTGCCTACAGCCCCGGCGCCGCCTCCCTGTTCGGCGTGGTTGCCCCCAACTCCGGCAACCAGAAGATCCTGCTCAAGTACGGCACACAAGAGCAGCACGACAAGTGGCTGATCCCGCTCACCGAGGGGCGGATGCAGTCTGGCTTCTCCATGACCGAGCCGCACAACGCCGGCTCCGACCCCCGCTCCATCCAGACCCGCGCCGTGCTCGACGGCGACGAGTGGGTCATCAACGGCCACAAGTGGTTCACCTCGAACGGCCACGCGGCGGATTTCTACATCGTCATGTGCCGAACGGCGGACCCCGACGATCCGGGCGGCGCGAACGAGAAGATGACGCAAATCATCGTGCCGAGAAAGACGCCGGGCGTGAACATCATTCGCGGCGTGCCCGTGTGGGGCAAGGCGTCAAGCCACTGCGAGATCATCTACGACAACGTGCGGGTGCCGAAGTCGAACCAGCTCGGCGGCACCGGTACCGGCCACCAGGCGGCGCAGGATCGCCTCGGCGCCGGCCGCATCTACCACTGCATGAACTCGGTGGGATCGATGTGGCGCTGCTTCGACCTGATGGTTGACCGCATCATGACCCGCGAGGTGCATGGCGGCGAGAAGCTCGAGGACAAGCAGTTCATGCAGGGCTTCATCGCCGATTCCTACATGGACATCCAGTCCTCCCGCCTGATGGTGGTGGATTGCGCCATGAAGATGGAGGAAGGGGCGGATTCGCGCACCGACATCTCCTCGATCAAGGTCTATGTGCCGAACGCCTACCACCGCGTTGTGGACCGCGCCATTCAGGTGCACGGTGCCGCCGGCGTCTCCGGCGACTTCCCGTTCGCCGGCATGTACGAAGGCGCGCGCACGTTGCGCATCGCCGACGGGCCCGACGAAGTGCATCGCATCCTGATCGCCAAGAACGTCCTCAGGCGCTACCACGCCGGCGAGTCCTGGGACTTCGGCAACTAGAGACGGGAAGAAGACATGCAAGAGCTCGCACAAGCGATGTCGGCGGCCATTCGCGCCGGCAAACCCCTGCCGAAGATGCCCGCAGGGTTGAGCCTCGACGACGCCTACGCCCTGCAAAAGGACGTGGTAGCGGAAGTGGCGGACGGGGATGTCTCGGGCCTCAAGGCGGGGATGACGGCGCCGGCCGGGCAGCAGGCGTTCGGCCTCACCCATCCGCTGATCGGCAGCCTGTACGGCGCCGGCCGCTTGGAGCCGGGGGCAACCTTTGAAGGCTTGCCTGGCGTGAGTCTCGAGTGCGAAATCGGCATCGTCGTGGACGCCAACGGCGCCCCGAAAACAGCGGGCCCCGTGATCGAAGTACCGCGCATGGCATTCGCCGACGAAGCGGACCGCACCGGCGCCAACCTCACCGCCTGCAACATCGCCGCCGATCGCTACATCGTCGGCGAACAGCAACCGCTTCGGGACTCCTACGGCGACATCCAGGTGACGCTTACCCGCGACGGCGAACAGGTCACCACCGCCCCCGCCACGGACGCCCTGGGCGGCCCCCACGCGGCCCTCGCCTGGATGCTGAACGAGGCGAGCGCCCGGGGCCTCGCGGTCGAAGACGGAATGCTCCTCATCACCGGCGCTTGCGGCGGCATCCACCCGGCAACGCCGGGGCACTACGTCGCCGACTACGGGTCCTTCGGCACGATCGAGTTCACGGTGACCTGAGAAGCCCCTCGCATCGACAAGGGCGGTGCAACCAATTGATTCTTAGATCGTTTTCTTTGTAGGGGACGTGCTGCGCTATTTCCTGTCGTCCTCCGCCCGGCGTCCCCACTGGGACGAGAAATTGCATGAAGAAAACTTCTCAATACATTGATTTTCAATGTTTACTGCAGCAGCGTGGACGACTCAACGTCCGTGCCGTCGCCAGACGAACCAATACGCGGCCACGTTGATGGCCAGCAACGCCGCGACAAGGGGCCAGCGGAGCACGGGTAAGGCTTCGGGGTAGAGGATCGGGACAAGGTAGCGGTCGACGAACCCCTCCTCGTAGGCAGCCTCGCCGCCCGAGATGCGAAGCGCGTTTTCCAGGTGCGTGAGCGGACAGACCCAACCGAATGTCTCGATCGCCGTTGCCCACGCCAAGGCCGGAAGGTGCACCCAAACCATCTTCGGCCAGCGCAATGCCGTGAGCCCGCCTAGTACGGCGAACGCCACGAAGCCGAGGTGCACCACCACGGCAATGTCCGCGAGCGCCTTGAAGATCATGCTCGAATCATCCGACGGTGCTTCCTTCCCAACCGGCGCGAGCTATAGTGCGCCGGTTCAGCCATCGGAGCACGCATGAATCCGCTTTCCCGCTTCCGCATCGTTGAGGTCGGCATCGGCCCGGCATCCGGCATCGCCACCACCATCCTCGCCGACTTCGGCGCCGACGTGATCAAGGTCGTGCCGCCGGGCGGCGACCCCTTCGCCAACATGCCTTCCTACCGACTGTGGACGCGGGGCAAGCGTATCGTCCGGGCTGATCTTCGCGCAGCCGAAGATGTCGCCCAACTGCAGCGCCTGATCACGGATTCCGCCGATGCAGTGCTGACGACGCTCAAGCCCGAAGCAAGAGAACGTATCGGACTCACCGCCGAGGCACTCGGCAGAGACGACCTCATCGTCGGCGTCATCACGGGCTTCGGTGAGGACGGTCCCTACGCCGCCTATCCCGGCTACGAGCCGGTTGTGGCCGCGAAGTCCGGGCGGATGCTCAACTTCGCCGGGGTCGCCGACCGTGACGGCCCCAACTACTCCGCCCTGCAAGTGGGCACACACGCCACCGCGCAAAGTGCCGCCGCGGCCATGCTCGCCGCGCTGATCGGGCGGGAACTCGGCAGCGCGGCGCTGTCGTTCGACACGTCCATGCTGCGCGGCATGATGCCCTACGAGATGGGCATCATGTCCATGGTGCAGTTGCAGGACTCCGGCGCACTCGAACGCCCCCAAGCGGCGCGGGACCGCACCAAGTCCATGCCCACCTTCAACTACCATCCCGTCCGCACCGCCGACGGCCAATGGCTCCAACTCGGCAATCTGCTGCCGCATCTGCTCGACAATTTCTTCCGCGCCGCCGGCCTCAAGGAAGTGCTGCGAGAACCGCAGTATGAAGGCGACCCCATGCGCTGGCCGGCCGAGGCGCGCGAAGCGTTCCGCGACCGCCTGCTCGAACACATGCAGAGCCGCACGCTGGCGGATTGGACGGACCGTTTCGTGCGCGATGGCGGCGTCGTCTCCCACCCATATCAGACCACCCAAGACGCCCTCTGCGACGAAGACTGTGTTGCCAACGGCCACGTGGTGGAACGCGATGGCGTAACGCAGTTGGGCCCGCTTGCGAATCTCACCGAAAGCCCCGGCAAGGTGGGCGCCCGAGCGACGGAAGTCGCATTCCATGCCATCGAGCCACACGCGCGGGCGGCGGGCAACGGCAAGGCCAGCGATTCCCCGGCCAAGCCCCTTGCCGGTGTCACGGTGGTGGAAAGTGCCACCATCATCGCCGCGCCCCTGGGCGCGTCGGTCTTGGCCGATCTCGGCGCCCGTGTCATCAAGATCGAACCGCTCACGGGCGATCCGTTCCGCGCCATGTTTCACGGCTTCGGCGCCTCCAAGTGCAACGCCGGCAAGGAGTGCATCTCGCTCGACCTCAAGAGCGCCGAGGGACAGAAGATCGCCCAGGAACTGGCCGCCAAGGCCGACATCTGGATTCACAACTACCGCATGGGGGTGCCGGAGAAGCTCGGCATCGGCTACGACGATCTATCGGCCATAAATCCCAATCTTGTCTATGTCTCGGCAAATGGATACGGCCCGAACGGACCGGGCGCCAAGCGCCCCTCCACCCATCCGATTCCGGGCGCGGCCCTCGGCGGGGTGGTATGGCAAATGGGCGGCTTGCCCTCCACCGACGAGGAACTCGACAACGAAGGCTTGCGCGAGACGGCACGCAAGCTCTTGCGCGCCAACGAGGTGAACCCCGACCCCAACACCTCGATGGTGGTGGCGACGGCGGCCCTCGTTGGACTCGCGGCACGACGCTCGCACGGTCGCGGCCAGAAGGTGTACGTCGATATGTTCGGCGCCAACGCGTGGGCCAACTGGGACGATTTCCTCAGCTACGAGGGCAAGCCCGAGCGCGCGCCCGTGGATGCCGACGGCTATGGCCTCGGCCCGCTGCAGCGCCTGTACCGCTGCCGCGAGGGCTGGGTGTTCCTGATGGTCGTCACGGACCGCCAATGGGAGGCGTTCGTAAAGGAAACGGGCATCGTGTCCGCACGAGACGCCGACGGTTTGGCCGAGACCCTCTCCGCCCTCTTCGCGACGGACGACGCCGACGCTTGGGAAAACCGCCTCGCTCCCAAGGGCATCGGCTGCGTGCGCGCCGACGGCCTGCCGCCGCAGGAGTTTTTCCTGCGTGACGGCCATTGCCAAGCCGAACATCTGGCGGTGCCGGCGGTGCATCCAGACTGGGGCGATTACCTGCGCAACGGCCCGATGGCCCGCTTCCGCAAGGGTGACGAATACCTCGGCACCGGCGCCGCCGGCGGCGCAACCGTCACCCTGCTCAAGGAACTCGGCTATTCCGAAGCGGCAACCCAGGCCCTCATCGACGACAAGCGCGTGTTCGCCCACAGGGAAGCCACGGCAGCAAGTGGCTGATCCACGGATCGGGTCCCTTCGGCCGGCTTGGCCCCCTCTGGGGAAACGCAATCCCTTTTTGGGGGATGGCGCCCTGCGCTCCACTCCAGGGGCGACCAGCGTCGGCAGCACGACCTTGCGCAGAGGCGCCTTCACGATGCTGACAGCGCTCGCTGCCTGCACTCCCGACCTGCCCCCCGCAACGGAGTTCGAGGTCATGCAGGCATTCGCCAAGGAGTACGTGCTGCCCCTGGGCCAGCTCCCGGTCGTCAGCCAGCCAAGCGACTGCCGCACCGAAGGCGAAACCAAGGCGTCACTTCCCGCGGACCTCTTCGCCGCATTCCTCGCCGCCAACCAGTCTCGTGCCGGCTCCTTCGACCTCGCCCGCGCCGCACCAAGGCTGCTGGTGGATGACAGCGGAGACTCGCCCCGGCGCATTGCCGCCCGCGCGCGCTCGCCGGCACTGCTGATTTCCCGCGCCGGCGTCTTGGGTGACCAAGCCTTGGTGTGCATGGAAGTCTTCGGCCCCGAGGAGCGCTCGTTTTTCCTGCTGATGGAGCGCGATGCCGCCGGTGCGTGGTCGGTGCGCTCCGAACTCGAAGCATGGCGCGAAGACGAGCCGCTGTCGCCAGACCTACCGCCGGAGGAACTCCCCGACGGCACCGTTTGGACCGGCGAAGGCACGGACTCGCCATAAAGACCCCTCCGTCGATGCGCAATGTCGTCCCAGCCCTGCTTGCGGTGGCCCTCGCCGGCGTCTCTTGCAGCCCGCCTCCTGAGCCGCCGCCACAGTTCGGCTGGCAGGCCATCGAGGCCCGCGGCAGCATCCGGCTGGCGCGACAGCAATGGGCAGGATTCGACACTCTGCCGCGTCAGGGACTGCGGCCCGAACACTATGAACGCATCGCCGAGCAGTTTGCGGAGCAGCACGGGTTCAGCGCCGAGTGGGTGGTTGTGCCCGGCTTCGAGGACCTGCTAGCAAGCGTCGGCAGCGGAGCCGCCGACGTCGTGGTGGCGCCGGTCACGATCACCGAAGCGCGCACCTCGCGACTGCTCTTCACCGCACCGCTGACCCATTCGCGGGAGTGGGTGATCGGCACGGCGACGGATGGTCGCTTCGGCATCCCCAAAGGCCGAGCCTTTGCCGAAAGCCTGGCGCGCCACTATCCAGACGCGGAGGTCACCCTCCTTCCCGACAGCGCCGACCCACTCGACGTGTTGAACCGCATCGAGCAAGGCGAAATCACCGCGTCCATCATGGACGAGGCGGCCGCGCGCCGAGCCGTCCACTCAAGCGACGCCGTGAAGCTGCTTCGTGCCCTTCCCGAGACAAGGCATCTCGCCTGGGCGCTGCACCCCGAAGCGGCCACGCTCAAAGAGCGGCTCGATGCGTTCCTGGCCGAACGCCATGCCATCGACGCCACCCACGAAGTGCGCGACTGGGACGCCATCAAGGCAACCGGTTACCTGCGCATGGTCACCGTCACCGGTCCAACCACCTACTACCTCTGGCGCGGCGAGCGGCTCGGCTTCGAGCAGGAACTCGTCGAACTCTTCGCCAAGGCGCACGGGCTAGAGCTCGAAGTCGTCGTCGCACCGAGTTCCTCGCACCTCGCCGACTGGTTGCTTGAAGGGCGCGGCGACCTCATTTCCGCGAGTTGGTTCGCCACCCAAGACCGCGTCGATCGGGGGCTCGCATTCTCGGAGCCGTATCTCGAAGTGAAGCAGACCTTTGTCACGGCGCGCAGCCCCATGGATTCCTTGGAGCAATTGACCAGCCGCGAGGTGGTGGTCAGCGAAGCGTCGAGCCAGGCACACACGCTTGCAGAGATGGCGACATCCATCGGCTTGCAACCGCGTTTGGTGGATCGCCTTACGACCGCGATTCTGGGCGACGTGGCCACCGGCACCTACGACGCCACGTTGGCGGACAGTCACCTGGCGGAACTTGCGGCCCAATTCGACGAAAGGCTCCGTCTCGGCCTGCAGCTAGAGCCACCCGAGGGGCTGCGTTGGGCCGTGCAGAACCAGCACCTAGGGCTCAAGCGGGAACTCGACGCCTTTCTCGCCCGCGAGCGGCGCGGCTACGACTTCAACGTCCTTTACCGCAAGTACTTCCAGAACGAACGTCGCATGAGGCGCCAGCACGAAGATCGCGTCACCGGCGACGACCTGTCGCCCTACGACGAGGTAGTGCAGAGCGAAGTGCAGGAAGTGGCCGACGGCGCATTCGACTGGCGCTTGGTGGTGGCGCAGATGTATCAGGAGAGCGGCTTTGATCCCGACAGTTCCTCCTACGCTGGCGCCCAGGGACTCTTGCAGGTCCTGCCCCGCACGGCGCGCGAGGTGGGAGCCGACCCAAGCCGCCTGCACGAACCGCGCAGTAACATCCGCGCCGGGGTGCGCTATCTCGAGTGGACCTGGAACCGCTTTCCAGACCTCGCACCCGGCCCGCGGCTATGGTTCGCGCTCGCCGCCTACAACGCCGGCGCCGGCCACGTGCGCGAGGCGCGGCGCGTGGCCCGGCAACAGGATCTCGACCCCAACGCCTGGTTCGACAACGTCGAACGCGCCATGCTGCTGCTGGCGGAAGAGCCGTGGGCCAGCCAATCCATGCACGGTTACGTCCGCGCCGCCGAACCGGTGCGCTACGTCCGCCAAATCCGTGACCGCTACCGCGCCTACCTCGACCACTACAGGGTCCTGAACGAAGACCGCCTGGCCTCGGAAAGGCCGCCCCAAGGCACCGCACCGGAATAGCCCTGCGATTGCCGCCGCCGCGACGCGTCCTGCGCGCCCTTGCGGGCGCGTTGGCAGTTCGCTACGCGAACTGCTGGCCTTCGTGCTCGCATTCGCTCGCAGCTACGGCTAGGAGGTAAGCGCCGTTTCTACGGCGCTTACCTCCTAGCGTCGCGTCCCGAAAAATGCGTCACCCTTCCGGCTGGGCGCTGGCTGGCGCACCGATGCCGGGAAAAAGGAGAATGTGCCGCCCAGACTCTCCCCCGAAAGGTCGGCCGGGACGAGGATTGGGCATCCCGAAGTACGTCGAACTTATGGGACGGCACACTAGCGGCGCGATTGCCAAGGCCCTGTTACGATCCGCGCCTTTGGCAACGGGAGGTCGGATGAGTTCATTGGGCGGCATTGGCGTGGCGGTGGTCGCCGCGGCATTGATCGGCACATCCTTGCATGGGGTCGCCGAGGAAGCTCCCACACCCGTTGCGTTCACAAACGTCAATGTCATCTCCATGCTCGAAGCGGGCGTGCAGCCAGATCAGGTCGTGGTGGTCCGCGGCGACACCATCGCCTCCATCGGCTCCGAACTCCCGCCAAACGCCCGGATCATCGATGGCCAAGGCAGGTTTCTCATCCCTGGCCTCGCCGAAATGCTCGCCAACGTGCCGGATGACCCCGACTACCGCGACGATGTGTTCTTCCTGTGGCTCGCACACGGCGTCACGTTCGTGCGTGGCATGTTGGGGCACCCGAGCCATCTGGAACTGCGCCACCAGCTTCGGAGCGGGCAAGTGCTGGGTCCGCGCCTGCTCACCGCGGGCCCTGCCTTCAGCGGCCGCACCATCTCCGGTCCTTCCGCCTCCGCCTCCATGGCGCGCAGGCAGAAAAGGGCCGGTTACGATTTCCTCAAGATCCACCCCGGGCTTTCCCGCGACGAATTCGACATCCTCGCCTTCACCGCGAACGACGTGGACATCCCGTTTGGCGGCCACATCACCGAGCGCATGGGACTTGCTGAAAGCCTCGAGGCCGGCCAACGCTGGATCGACCATCTCGACGGCTACATGCAGGCTCTGGTGCCGGACGTCGCTTCCTATCCCCGCGAGGCCGCCTCGCCCTTCGGCATGGACCTGGCCCCATACGTGGATAGCGGCCTGATCGAGGGAGTGGTGGCACAAACTAAGGCGTCCGGCGCCGCGGTGGTACCCACCGAAACGCTGCTCGAGAACTTCGCCAATGCCGCACGATGGCAGGAGATGGCGCGCCGGGAACAGTTCCGCTATGTGCCTGCGGAACTGCGTGAGAGCTATGTGCGAAGTCTGAGCGGTGCAGCGGAGGCGAGGGGCGCCAACGTTGCTGCCCAAGCACTGACGATCCGCAAGGCGCTGATCAAGGCACTCCACGATGCCGGCGTACCGGTGCTTTTGGGTTCCGATTCGCCACAGGTCTTCAACGTACCCGGCTTCTCCGCCCACCGAGAGCTCGAGTCCATGGTAGCGGCAGGATTGACGCCCTTCGAGGCCCTTGCCGCCGGAACCACGGCCCCGGCCGCCTTCTTCGAAACCGCGGAGTGGGGCGCCATCGAGCCGGGCCGCGCCGCCGACCTCGTGCTCCTCGGCGCCAATCCGCTGAACGACATCACCGGCAGCAGAACGATCGAGGGCGTAATGGTGCGCGGGCGTTGGCTCGACCGCGCCGAGCTCGACGCTGGACTCGCCGCCCTCGAGGCGAAGTATCGTTAGCGTTCAGACGAACCGGAGGAAGGGGCAAATGGAGCGCAGCAACTGGAACTTCCACATCGCCAGCGCCGATCAGGCGGCCTGGAGCGAGGGCCTAAGGACCATCTTCGAGTACCGCGATCTCGGCATGAAGGACGCCACCGACGGCGACTACATCGCCCACGTCATCCGCCGCAAGGGCGGCCATGCCGAAGACGACGTGCAGCAGTGGCATGTGCACGAGTGCACCTTCCAGATGGTCTATGTATTGAATGGCTGGGCCAGGTTCGAGTACGAGGGCGAAGGCGAGCGCACCATCCGCGCCGGCGACTGCATCAACCAACGCCCCATGATCCGCCACCGCGAAATCGCATGTTCGGACGACTTCGAGGTGCTCGAGATTGTCTCGCCCGCCGATTTCCGCACCGTCGTCGTGGATGCACCGTAGGGACGGACCGAGTTCGTCGGTGCGTTCAAGACGGGCGGGGACAAGCTCCGCCCCTGCGAGGCCCGTGCCGATCCCACCGGTGCGTTCAAGACGAGCCGCGTAAGGGACGGGCCTGCCCCGTGTCGATTTCGTCGGTGCGTTCAAGACGGGCCTTCCATGGAACAAACCACGTAACACCTTGAAAAACCGTGGAAGTGCCTCGAAGCCGAGTCCAGACCAACGTGCCGGCCTACTCCACCGTCCCCTTGTAGTCGCTGCGTAGCCGTTCCCAGTCGATCTCGTAGCCGAGGCCCGGTTCTGTCGGGGCGTGAACCATGCCCCCGGTCATGTCGATGTCTTCCACCAAGCCAAAGACGTTGGAACCGGTGCAGGGGAAGAACTCATAGAACTCGCAGTTCGGCACCGCCATCGTCACGTGCAGGTTGGCGACGTTGTTGAGGGAGTTGCCGCCGTGGTGGATTTCGCATTTCATGCGAAAGCCCTCCGCCAGATGGCACAGACGCACCAGCGGCGTGATGCCGCCCGTCACCGCCACGTCACCGCGCAGGATGTCGGTGGCATAGCGGGTGATCCACTGCGTCATGCCGTAGTAGCGACCTGGGGCGAACTCCGTCGCCATGATGGGAATGTCGAGCTTCTCGTTCAGCTTTACATAGCTGTATAGGTCTTCCTCGGCGAGCGGGTCTTCGTACCAGTAGTAGCGCAAGTCCTCCATTGCCCGCCCCACCCGCACGGCATCCTCGTAGCCGTAGGCCCACATGGAGTCGAGCATCAGCTCCATATCGTCGCCCACGGCTTCCCGCACGGCCTTGCAGATCTCGATATCGGCCTTCGGGTCCGAATGCGGGTGGATCTTGTGTGCAGGGAAGCCGAGTTCCTGAAACTTGAGCGCCTCTTCCTGATACTCCTCCTTCGTCTCCCACCAAGCCGTGCTCGAGTACACGGGCACTGACTCCTTGCAGGTGCCAAGCAGCCGATGGATGGGTTGCCCCGCGAGCTTGCCGTTGATGTCCCAGAGGCAAATGTCGGCCGCGCCGATGACGCTATTCGGCACGCCCCGGTTGAGTTTCCACAGTTCCGCCCAGATCGTGCCGATGTCCTGCGGGTTCCGCCCCAGCAGACGCGGCTTGATGGTGTCGATGAGGTAGCCGGCCTGATGCTCCGGCCCGCCCAGGAAGGCGTTGCCGGAAACGCCCTCGTCCGTCTCAACCGTCACCACGCCAATCTGCCTGGGCCCGCCAAACCGCATTCCGGCGCCAACCCGCCAAGGCTCAACCTGCCAGCCGAACACCTCGACCTTTACGTCGGTAATCTGCATCGCGCCCGCCCCTCAACCATCGCAAAAGAAGCCCCGGATTCTGTATCCGGCAGAGCCGCGATTCAAGGCAGCACAATCACCTTGCCGATCACCTCGCGCCGCTCGATCAGCCGCAAGGCGTCGGCGGCCTGATCGATGGGCAGGCGATGGGAGATGTACGGACGGATTCGACCCGAGCCGAGCCAGTTCATGAGCGTGCGCTGATTGCGTGCCGCCCGCTCCGGGTCCCGCTGCGGCAGTGCGCCCAAGTTGAAACCGATGGCCTCGGCATCCTTGATGAGCAAGTGGTTGGTCTTCGCGAGCGCCGGCCGGCCGCCGGTGAATCCGACGATGAGGATGCGACCAAACGGCGCTATGCAACGCGTGGATTCGTCAAAGACATCACCGCCCACCGGGTCATAGATCACATCCGCGCCCAAACCGCCCGTCAGTTCCTTCACCTTCTCGCGAAAGCCCTGCGTGTAATCGATGAGGTGGTCCGCACCAAGCTCCTTCGCCACCGCAAGCTTGGCCTCCGTGGACGCGGTGGCTATCACCGTCGCGCCCATGAGCTTGCCGACGTCCACCGCGGCGAGTCCTACGCCGCCGCCGGCACCGTGCACCAGCAACGTTTCGGTGGCCTGAAGGCGACCTCGCTGCATCCCATAGAGCGCAGTCGCGTAGTTGGAGCGGAACGACGCTGCCGCCTCAATGTCCACGCCGTTCGGGATGCGCCGCACCTCACCGGCCTCCACCACAGCGTGTTCGACGCACCCCGACGACAGCAGCACCACGTCCCCAACGGCCAGATCGGACACGCCATCCCCCACCGCCGTCACGTGCCCCGATGCCTCGCCACCCAACACGAAGGGCATGGCTGGCTTGTTCTGATACCCGCCCTGCGTCATCAACAGGTCAGCAAACGAGATTCCAGCAGCACCCACCGCCACCCGAACCTGCCCTGGCCCCGGCTCGCCCGGATCGTCAACCTCCCGAACCACCACGCCATCAGCCCCATCCAACGTCTCGCAAAGCGCCGCCTTCATCTGTCGTGCGTTTCCCCATGGCCCAAAGAAGGCGGCACTATAGCCGTACAGAAGCCCGCACCGCGCCGCGATCCGGCAAGGGACGGGTCAACGCGCAAGCGCCCCCGACGCATCGAGGGCCGGCGAAACCCTCCTCGCGAAGCCGCGTTCGCTGCGGAACACCAGCAAGGCAGGAACGTCGTGCGTTTCGGCAAAGGCAAGGGAATCAGCGCCAAGCGCCATCAGGGCTGTCGCCATTGCGTCGGCCTGCATGGCGGTGGGAGCGATCACCGTTGCCGACGCCAGGGTGCCGTCGATGGGCGTGCCGGTGCGGGCGTCGATGATGTGGGTGGTGCGGACGCCGTCCCGTTCGCCAATCTGGCGGTAATCGCCGGACGTGGCAATGCCGCCCTCGTCCAGAGTGAGCATGCCGGGAGCGAAGCCCTCGCCCGGGGACTCGATCGCGACTCGCCATGCGCCGCCACCGGGTGCGGCACCGAAGACGCGCAACTCGCCACCAATCTCGACCAGGGCAGACGTGCAACCGGCGCCGGCGATGAGTTCCGCAACCCGGTCCACCGCGAAACCCTTGGCGATGGAGGAGAGGTCCACCTGCAACGGCGCACGTTTGCGCAAGGCCGGGGGATGCTCCCGGAACTCGAGCATGCGGTAGTCCACTTGCGCCACTTCATCGGCCAGCGCTGGCCCAGGGCCGAATCCATACTCGTCCACCAGCGGCAGAGCCGTTACGTCGAACGCACCCTCGGTGGCGTCTGATACCACGGCAGCCGCAGCCACCACCTGCACCATGTCAGCCGAGATGCCGAACCACTCGCCTGGCGGGGCACGGTTGAAGCGCGAGAGGCTCGAGTCCGGCACCCAGGTGGACATCTCCTGCACCACCTCGTCGAGAACGGTCGCGACCCGCGCTTGGGGCAACCCATCCGGACACCCTTCCGCCAGAACGCGATAGCGAGTGCCCATCGTTGCACCGGAAAGCGAGTCGGGACCGCAGCCGGTCAGCGTTCCCAAGCTGACCAGCACAACCAGCCCCGACACGGTCCGCCACAACGCCCTGATCAAGGCACCCATCTGCCACAACACCCCGCCCCGCCTGTTCTACAATCCGCCGCTCGTTCGAATCAACCCATCAAGGGGAGGCACATGCCCGAATTCTGCAAGGTCGACAAGGCCGATCACATCATGACCGTGACCCTCAATCGTCCGGAGCGGCTCAACGCCCTGCATCCCCCGGCCAATGCCGAGCTTGGCGAGGTGTTCGACGAGTTCGCAAGCGACGACGACATGTGGGTGGCCATCGTCACCGGCGAGGGTCGCGGCTTCAGCGCCGGCAACGACCTTCGCTACCAGGCCGAAGGGGGCGAAAGGGTGCCGGCGCCCAAGGGCTTCGGCGGCCTTTCCAGCAGGTTCGACCTCACCAAGCCCGTCTATGCCGCCGTGAACGGCGTGGCGATGGGCGGCGGCTTCGAGATTGCGCTGTCCTGCGACATCATCATTGCCTCCGAGAGCGCGGTTTTCGCGCTGCCCGAACCGAAGGTGGGTCTTGCGGCGCTGGCCGGCGGACTGCAACGACTGCCGCGGCAGATCGGCTCCAAGCGCGCGCTTGGCATGATCCTCACCGGCCGACACGTCTCGGCGCAGGAGGGCTACGAACTCGGCTTCGTCAACGCCGTCGTCCCGCACGACAAGCTCATGGAAGAGACCATGCGCTGGGTGCAGATGACGCTCGAATGCGCCCCGCTCTCCATCCGCGCCAGCAAGGACGTGGTCTATCGCAGTCTCGACATGGAGTCGCTCCAAGAGTCCATGGCTGTGCGCTACGACTCCGTAGGGGCGCTGAACCAGAGCCAGGACTTCATCGAAGGCCCCCGCGCCTTCGCCGAGAAGCGCCCGCCCAACTGGCAGGGCCGCTAGGGAAAGGCCTGATCGAGTCCGTTGGTGCGGCGTGCGCGCCCCCGGACTCGAATCGCCGCGAGACGCTTCGCCATCCAAGATGAGGATTTGCCAAGTGCTCGCCGCAGCCGAGGATGGGGGCGTGGAGAACCACGTCTATGCCTTGAGCAATGCGCTTGCCGAGCGCGGTGATGACGTCGCCCTGATTGCCCATTCCAAGCACGCGATGGCCGTGCGCGAGCCGGTGCGCTTCCACGCCGTGGACCTCACCCGCAGCCGTCGCAACCCGCTGGCGCGACGCGACCTGAAGCGGGCCATAGCTGCCGCAAATCCGGACGTCGTCCACGCCCACGCCGGCAAGGCGGCCGCGCTGGTGGCCGCCTTGGCGCTCTCCTGCCCCACCGTCGGCACCGTGCATGGGACCAAGCGCGATCTCTCCGCCTACGAGCGCTTCACGCAGGTCATTGGCGTCAGCCAAGGCGTGATCGAGCCACTCGACCATCCAGCCAAAGCGGTCGTTTACCACGGTGTGGCAGCGCCCGATGCCGGCGCCGGCGCGTGCCGCACGGTCATCGCCCAAGAACTCGGCATCGATCCGAGCCGCCCATTCTCCCTCGCCGTAGGGCGACTGGTGCCGGTGAAGGGGTTCCACCGTCTCATTGAGTTCTGGAACGAAGACCTCGGCAGCCTCGTAATCGTCGGCGAGGGTCCCGAACGCCGTCGCCTGCAACGGCTCGCCGCCGGCCGCCCGGTGGTGATGGCCGGCTATCGACCCGATGTCCGGAACCTAATGCGGGCGGCAGACCTCTTGGTGATCTCGTCGGTCCGCGAGGCCTTCCACCTCGGCATGGCCGAGGCATTGCGGGAACGGCTGCCGGTGGTTTCCACCCGCGTTTGCGGGCCCGAGGAGATCCTGCCATCCGAACAGTTGGCAGATGCCGATAATCTCGAGGCCACCATCCGCCGCTCCCTTCTGGACCTCGACGCCACACGCGGGCGAATGGCTCCCACCTTCGACTGGGCGGAGCAAACGCTCACCGTCGAGCGCATGGTGGAAGAGACCCGTCGCGTGTATGCCGAGGCGTTGGCGGCATGAAGAACCTCAAAGTCCTCGTCGTCTCGGACGGCCTGCCGGGGCATCTGAACCAATCCCGCGGCCTTGTCTGTTGGCTCGGCACGCGCTTCGCGGTCGAGACCCAGGAACTGGAAGTGCGCCTCAGAATGCGGGCGATGGCACGCCGCCTCCTGCCGCCGTTGGTGGAGGTAGCGCCGGCCCTGGCGACGCTGCGATCCTTCTATCAAGTGCCCGCATTGACCGGAGCGGCACCCGACGTGATCGTCTCCGCCGGCGGCAACACCTCCTTCGCCAACGCGCTCCTGGCCCGGCATTTCTGCGTTCCAAACGTCTTCATCGGCTCCCCGCGGCGGATTGCCCCGGGCGCCTTCGCCGCCAATCTGACGCTAGAACCCACCGGCGACGCCGGCAACGTCGTGACACCGGTGGCGCCAAGCCCAGTCTCCCCAGAGGCAATCGCCCAGAGCGCAACGGAATTCCGCGCCCAACACGACCTGGCGGATGGGAAGTTCTGGCTCATGGCCTGCGGCGGCAGCGGCGCTGGCAAGTCCTATACCGCCGACGACTGGACCACACTTGCCCACTGGATGAACGATGCCGCCGAGTCCCACGGCATACGCTGGCTGCTTTCCACGTCACGCCGCACGGGAGCTTCCGGCGAAGAGGCATTGGCGGCGAGCCTGAAGGCCGACCACGTCGCCTACGCAGTATGGTGGAGCCGCCACCCGGAACGCATCCTGGGCACGCTGATGGGGGCCGCGGAACGGCTGTTCGTGACCGTGGACAGCATGTCGATGGTCAGCGAGTGCATCGGCGCGCAGAAGCCGGTCGCAGTGGTGGATGTGGGCCACGGCGTGCCGGAACCGCTGTTGGCCCAAGCGCTCGATCGATATGCTCGGCTGGGCCTGTGCCGGCGCGTCTCAGTGGCAGACCCGCTTGACGCTCCGCCAGAAGCCCTTGCGACCGCCGCGGACCTCCGCGAGAAATCCATCGACCAACTGCTCGAGTGCTTGCGCCTCAAACCCTCCGCCGCTAGGGGGCCGCGCCGGAGAAACGACGCTGGCTCCTAGCCGTAGCTGCGAGCGAATGCGAGCACGAAGGCCAGCAGTTCGCGCAGCGAACTGCCAACGCGCCCGTTAGGGCGCGCTAGCTGAGCCCACTTCACATGGCGATCCGTCACCTGAGACCCATGCGAGGACTTGCACGCCGCACGGCACGGAAGGCAACCGCGCCGCTCTACCGCCTGCTGCATCCACGCAAGCCCACCTTCACCTGCCCCATCTGCAACTACGAAGGTCCGTTTCGCAACAAGCGCGGTCGCCTGCACGCCAAATGCCCATCATGCGGCGCCCTCGAACGAACGCGCCTGCTTTTCGCCGTGCTCGCCCCCCTGCTCGAGGCGTTCTCACCGGAACGCAAACGCGTGCTGCACATCGCTCCTGAGGCACGTCTCGACGAATGGCTGCAGGCTCGTTTTGGGCACTACGTCAGCGGCGACCTGCAACGCATGGACGTGAACACCCGCCTCGACATCCAATGCCTCCCATTCCCCGACGCAACCTTCGACCTCGTGCTCGCATCCCACGTGCTCGAGTACCCCGAGGACGACCGCAAGGCCATCGCCGAAATCCGCCGCGTCCTCCGACCAGACGGCATCGCCGCCCTGCCCGTCCCGCTCACGCACTTCCGCACCCGAGACCTACCCAGCCGAGACCCCACGACCCGAGTGATGCACGAACCCGGCCTCGACTACTTTGAGCGCCTCGAAGCGCACTTCGCCAAGGTGCGCCTGCACCGCTCCGACGAAGAGGACCCAACCTGCCAACCCTTCGTCCACGCGCCCACCGACACGACCCCACCCCTACTGATCCACAAACCCAACATCCGCCTAGACATCATCCCGATCTGCCTGGCCAGCAAGCCCTAAGGAGGGCAACGCTGGCAACGACCCGGCTACACTCCGCGTCCATCGTCAACCACGCAGCCACTAAGGCGCCGCTTTTTTGGGAGCCAACATGCTCGTCATCACCGACCAAGACCGCGTCCGCACCATCGCCCTCAACCGGCCGGATGCACTGAACGCCTTCAACGGCCAGCAGTACGACGAAGTGACCGAAGCACTCCTCGCGGCTGGCACCGACAGCGATTGCCGCGTTGTCGTGCTCACCGGCACAGGTCGGGCCTTCAGCGCCGGCGCAGACCTCTCCGGCAACTCAGGTCCGCCGCCAAGGCATGGCTTCCACGGCATGCTGCACACCATCGTGGATTTCGAGAAGCCCTTCCTGCTCGGCATCAATGGCCTCGGCGTCGGCATCGGCGCGACGATTTGCGGCGTGGCAGATGTCGCATTCATGGCTGCCAGCGCCCGGCTGCGCTGCCCGTTTTCCGAACTCGGCCTCGTCGCCGAAGCCGGCAGCACCCGCACCTTTCCGGCCTTGATGGGCCGCCAGCAAGCCATGTGGTTCCTCATGGCATCAGAGTGGATGTCTGCCGAACAATGCAAATCCGCAGGCCTCGTGCTCGAAGTCCTCCCCGATGAGGGCTTCGCCGAGGCCGTCCAGGCCAAGGCCGCCCACCTCGCCGCCTTGCCACCAGACTCGCTCGCCGAGGCAAAGCGCCTGATCGCCGACCCAGACCGAGACCGCCTGAAAGCGGTGATCGACGCCGAAAACGCCGCCCTAGCAAGGCTCTCCGGCGGCCCGGCAAACCGCGAAGCCGTCACGGCATTCCGCGAGAAGCGCAAACCCGATTTCTCGGCGCTCTGACGTGCCTTTGGTGGCCTTGACGCCGGGTCCTTGGCGCTAGCGATGGTGCTCCGCCTCGTCCTCCGGCTCGAAACCCACCGCCTCCTTTGAGTGCGAAAGGTCTCGATAGCCCCAGCGGTTGTTCGAGTTGGCGAAGAGGATGTCGTAACAGAGGGTCTCTGGCGCATCGACGCTGAGTTCCAGCATGTTGACGATGTCGCGCTTGGAGCACCAGACGCTGTAGTCGCGGGGGCGGCCCGGGCGGTCGGGAGCGTTGACGTAACCGAGACGGATGCAGAGGACGGAGAGGTCCGTGGTGTCTGCGTAGAACCGCCCGAGCGCTTCGCCCCACACCTTGGTGCTGCCGTACACGCCGGCGGGGCGGGGTGGCATAGTGTGGTCGATCATCCGCCACTCGCTTGGCACGTTGTCGTAGTCGCCGGCGACCATGGAGCGGTAGGGCTCTTCGGTTTCCCAGCCGGAGACGGTGGCGCCGCTGCTCGCGAAGACGACGCGGCGGCAACCCGCTTGGCGAGCAGCCTCGTACACATGGCGGGTGCCGGCGACGTTGGTTTGCAGCAGTTCGTTGAAGGGGAAGTTCTCGCCGGCCTTGGCTGCAAGATGCACCACGGTGTCGATGCCGTCGAAGGCGGGACGAATGGCATCGAAGTCGCTGAGGTCGGCTTGCGTCGTAGGGATGCCCGGCACGTCGCTGCGGTTGAGTGCCGAGAGTTCAGCGCGGGGTTCGAGGCGTTCCCGCAGCGCGGTGCCGATGAGTCCGCTCATGCCGGTGACGAGTATCTTCATGCCTGCATCCTCTCCCGTGCGGCGACCAGCAAGTCGAGGCGCTGCCGGTACTCGTCCGCGTCCGCGTAGCGACCGCCAAGGACGAACCGTGATGCGCCAGCTTCGGCCAATGCCTGCAAGTTCTCGGCCGCCGCCCCGGCGTCATTCGGCAGGCCACCCATGACGACGACCTCGCCCACTTCGCGGCCGGCCTGCTCGCAGTATTCCGCGTATTGCGCCTTGCGCGCCGGCAGCTTCGCTGCGGTCATGCCCATCGGCAGCCAGCCATCGCCATAGCGCGCCGCGCGCTCAAGCGCGTGGGGCGGGGCACCGCCGACGTAGATGGGCGGCGCTTCGGGCTTGGGACGGAACAGGAAGCTCTGGCCGTTGGCCATCACGACATCGTCGTCGCCACCAAAGCAGTCGCGCAGGAACGCGAGGGTCTCGTCTGAGATGCGTCCGCGGGCGTGGCGGTTGACTCCCAAGGCCCGGAATTCGGGGTCCATCCAGCCGATGCCGACGCCGAGCAGCAACCGGCCGCGGGAGAGTTCCTGGATGCTGGCGATTTGCTTGGCTGTCGGCAGTTGCGGGCGGTAGGGCAGGATCAGAACGCCGACGCCCACACGGATGCTCTTGGTCAGGCCCGCGAGCCATGCGAGGGAGACCAAGGGATCAACGTAGCGACCGCCGGAACCCTCCGCGTCATCTGGTGGGATGGCGATGTGATCCACCACCCAGATGGACTCCATGCCAGCGTCCTCCGAGGCGAGAGCGCAGGTGGCCATGGTGTCTGCGGTGGATTGCTCGCCCATGTTGCGCAGCGTCACGCCGATGTGCATTCGTTCTTCTCCCTCATGCGCAATTTCAAGACGCGCGAGCATAGCGGCTCATGACCCGCTGTCGGTCGCAGCCCGGAGCTCCCGCCGACGCCTATGCCGCAGAGGGCCTCTGGAAAAAGTGCGGCAAGTAGCGGCGTGCCTTGGCGAGCAGTTCGTCTTCCTTGGTGTTGCGGCCCGGCTGACGGGTGACGCGGTGCCTGAGCCATTTCCACATGCGGGCGATGCCCGGGTCCGAAGCCGGCACGGCGTCACGGCCTTCGAGGCCGAGCTGGGCGTTGACCCAAGCAGCAATCTCAGCGGGAGTCCGAAGGTCCAGCACGGCTTTGCGGCGGCGGAACCCCTGCCTCGCCGCGCCACGATGGGCGTGGCCGTGGCGCTTCATCTGGCCGAGCAGAACGCGCGAGGCGCGGGAGTCCTGCATCAGCGTGTCGAGGTCGCCGGTGTGCCGTGCTAGCACTTCGCGCCATTCGTCGCTGCGCTCGGCTTTCTCCATCAGGGTACCGATGGCGTGTGCCGCTCGGTCGCGTTCGCGCAGCCCGCCGTTCAGCGCGCGGTCGAAGATCTCGCGCCACAGGCCAGGGTCGCGAACGTGGCTGCGACACGGGCAGGCGTCGCGGAGCGCCGCGCAGCGAACGTCGTAGCCGGAATCGCCGAGCGCTTTCAGCAGGCGGTCGGCATCACGGGCCTTGGACATGTGGGGGGCTTCCTACGCGCAGAGGCAGAAACCGTAACGCAATTTGGTGGCAGGTGCATCTTGGCGCTGGACTCTGGGTGCAGGCCAAAAACTGTGGCAATGGTCGGTGCGCGGGCTGAGCGACGGGTCCCGGGATCAGGAGGCCACCCATTCGAGCCACCAGCCGTGCGGCGAGGCCCTAGCCAGCAGCTCCGTGGGCGCCGCCGAGCCGTCGCGATAGCGGGTCAGCGTGAGTTCCATGATGTCGGCGCTCTCGCCCTCGAGCGCGACGCGCCAGACCTCCCGGCTTCGGCTGGCGTCGATGAGGATCGTTTCCATGCGCTCGCGCGCCGTATGCGGGAACTGGTAGAGGGCCACCGTCGTGTAGACGGTCAGGGCGTCGTCCCCGGGCGCGGCCGCAAGCAGGTGCGGCAGGGTCTCCACGGCATCCCCCCCGAACAGCCGGACCGGGTGCGTGCGAAGCTCCTCGGCGGCGTCCACCAAGCGCTGGTGGCGCTCGACATGCTCCGGCCAGATGAGCGCCCGCAGCCACAGCAGAGCCTCCGGGTCGAGCGCGTCGATCGGGTCGAGGTCCACTCCGACGCGCCCGCCGACCGCAATGTGCCGCTCGAGCGCAGGCAGCCCCGCGCCGCGGAGTTCAGCCTCGAGCTGGACGACGGCACCCGCACTGCCCCAGCGGAGGATTTCGTGGCCGGCGCGCGTGTAGCGAATGCCGTACCGGTCGAAATTCAGGTTGAGGCCCGCGCTTGCCCCGAGGTCGATCAGGTGCAGCGGACGCCCCTGCGCCTCCCTCGAGACCACCGAGAACGCCGGGACGAGGCACGTGCATCGGCGTACGACGTTCGTTTGCGTGCGACGCGTGCGCACCAGTGCGGCAACCTCGCCGGCATGCGTGCGGCAGAAGTCGCGGAAGTCCGCCGCGGCCGGCACCATCGGCCGGGGCTTGCCGGAGACGATCGGATAGTGTGCGCCGAGGGGATGCGTAGCACCCTGCAGCAGCAAGTACTGCACGGCGCCGAACAGCATGTTCGGAGGCGGTTGGTGCGCTTGCGTGTGCGTGGCGAGCGCCAGCAGGTCGGGGCTCTCGGACACCGCGTACGCGAGTTCAGCATAGAGGGGCGATGCGAGCTCCATGGCCTCGACACGCCCGAAGCGATGAAAGAGCGCACGCAGGCGCTCGGGGCTTCGCGTGGTCAAAACAACGCCACGGGATTGACGGCGTTCGGGATGGCGTCCGAGATGTGGCCGGAGCCGAGCACCGCAACCCCGCGGTCGTGCAGCCACTCCATGCCGGCGGGCGCGGCCAGAGGCCAGTCCTTCTCAAGCTGCAGCGTCATGACGAATCGCCTCCGTGTTTTCGCGGGATGCTATCCCACGCCCCGTGTGGGGACTCGCGGCTCACCTCGGCGGGGCCCACCCCCCCAACGAAGCGGCGATAATGCCGACATGAACGAGCCTTTACATCGGGATGCGACCGGTCCGCCCGCCGACGAGCAATCTCCTAACCTCGCAAAAGCCGCCACCGTCACGGTTCTCGCCTTTTCCGGCGGGTTCGTCATCATGTCGCTGGAACTGCTCGGCGGCCGGATGTTGGCGCCGTGGTTCGGCAGCAGCATCTATGTTTGGGGCAGCATCATCACCGTGTTCATGCTGGCGCTCGCGCTAGGCTATCTGGTTGGCGGGCGACTGTCCCTGCACGGGCCCACGCTAACCCGGTTCGCCGTCATCTTTCTCTGCGCCGGCTGCATCCTCGGCCCCCTCGCGCTCGCCGCCGAACCCATCACCACGTGGGTCTTCGACCGCATCCACGATCCGCGCTACGGCAGCCTCCTGGCGGCCCTGGCCCTTTTCGTCGCGCCGACGGTAGTGCTCGGCATGATCTCGCCATATTCCGTGAGTCTTTTGGTGCGCGTGCGGGAAGAATCCGGCAAGGTCGCCGGCACCCTCTACTTCGCCTCCACCATCGGCAGCGCGCTGGGCACGCTGGCGACGAGTTTCTACTTCGTGCTCTGGTTCGAGGTGAACAACATCATCATCACGCTCTCGGCCACGCTGCTAGCGCTCGGAGTTGCGGCAATGGTGCTCGATCGGGTGCGTGTGCATGGGGGCTGACGCCCCGATGGTGCGAACGCCTCGGTTCGGACCACCGAAGTCGGCGTTTCGGTGGAGCCTGGCATTGCTCCTGCTGCTGCTCTTCTTCGCCGCGCCTTCTGCCGCCGGGGCGTGGGGCGCGGAGGTGATCCATCGCGAGCAGTCGCTCTATCAGACCATCCTCGTCGTCCGCCGAGGCGACCTTCTGTGCCTGCAGTTCAGCACCCGGCAAGAACGGCGCAACCAATCCTGTCGCGACGAGACGGACCCCGACCGCTTGGTGTTCGGCTACACCCGCATGATGCTGGCCGCATTGCTGCTGAACCCAGAGCCGGAACGCATCTTCATGGCCGGCCTCGGTGGTGGCTCGCTGGTGGTGGCGCTGACGGACCTGCTGCCTGAAGCCACCATCGACGTGGTGGAGATTGATCCCGCCGTGGTGGACGTCGCACGCCGCTTCTTCGAGTTTGAGCCGGGCTCGCGCACAAGGGTGATCGTTCGCGATGCCAGGGTGTTCGCGAAACGGGCGCTCCGGGAGGGTGCCAGCTACGACCTCATCCTCCTCGACGCCTACGGTGGCGACTACATTCCGGAGCACCTGATGACCGCCGAATTCCTGGAGGAAATCGGGGCGCTTCTCGCGCCCGGTGGCGTGGTGGTGGCCAACACCTTTGCCCACAGCCAACTCTACGACCACGAGAGCGTCACCTACCGGCAGGTGTTCGGGCCGTTCTACAACCTCAAGCGCAACGACAGCGACAACCGCATTGTCCTCGCGATGAACGACTCGCTGCCGCCGAAGGAACTGCTCACAAGCAACGCCAACCGCTGGCGGGGCGCGATGCGGCCGCTTGGGGTTCCGGTTGCCTCCTATCCAAGGGCGCTGACGACCCGCATCGACTGGGACCGGGACAAGCGGGCGCTGACGGACCAGTACTCGCCGGCGAACCTGCTGCGGGAAAGGCCGCGATGAGTGTTTGTCGAGGGGCCAGCACGCCTCGACCCCTTCGGTCGCACTACAACCGCGCCTCCACCACCAAGCCCACCACCCGGTTCGAGTAGCGCGGCATCGTGCGCCCAGTCGTCAGGACGTTGCGGATCGTGTCCACCGCCACGCCATCGAACGCCCAGTCGGCACTTCGGTAGCGTTCGCCGTAGTAACGCAAGGCCAGCGTGACCCGGTCGCTGTAGCGGTATCGAGCGGTGAGGTCGATAGACCTTTGGCCCGAGACGAGAGCCGGGAAGACTGAGGTCCTCCCCGGCATCTCGCTCGACGAATGGATCGTCCGGTACATGCCTTCCCCGGAAGAGCGTATGTACGCCACCGAGAGGTGCAGCCGGTCGTTTGCGAGCAAGCGGGACTCGAACGTGAGTCCGTGGGCAGCTACAGCGTCACGACTCGTGGACCACCAATCCGCCACGCCAAACAGCGCGCTTCCCGCGCTCGAAAAAGTGGCTCGTTGCCCGTCGTGGAAGCCGGTCACTGTGGCCTTCGTTCCAAGCGCATAGCTGAAGTCCATGCCCCAGCCTCGGTCCTCGTCATTGAGGCGGCCCAAGGCCGAGCCGGGGTAGCGGTTCCTGCGCTGATCCGCATAGAGGCCGAGCGACAAGCCGGAACCGCCCAAATCACCATGCAGACGCGCCCTCCACCTGCGCTGTTCCCGTTCGGCTTGATGGAATCGCCTCGTACGCGGGTTGTTGGAGCCGTGTGCCCTAAATGCAGTTGCCTGACGGTCGCTCCGCGAGGCCTTGAGGGTCGCGCCCAGGCCGCGCCAACGGGCGGCGGCTTCGAGCCAGTGCCCTGCCTCTTCGTTGCGAACCACCTCCGGCTGCGAACCCAGCGAAACCTGTCGGCCAAGTGCGGCCTTCGAAGCACCCGCGGCGAGTCGAATGCTACGCGGCAGCCGGTAGCTCAGGCGCAACTCCGTGCGGTGACGGTCTAAGCCGTGGGCGCGGTTGGCGCGGGCAGGCATCGGCACCAAGTCGCCGAGTATCGGTGTCCACGTTCGCAGCGGAGTGCGGTTGTCGCGCTGCCATCGACGATACGACACATCGAGTCGCAGTCGCTCTGTGACGCGGGTTACTGCCCGCACCGATCCCGCAAAACCATGAATGTGGCCTTCGAGACTCGGCGCTGGAAGTGGGGATCCAGCAAGAACATCTCCTGCGGTTCCGGAGACGAACACCTCGTCCTGATGGCCCCGCGACCACGACAGCCTGCTGTGGAAGCTAGTGCGTCCCAACGCCGAGCGTGCCGTCCAGGACAGCGTGCGGAGCGCGTTGCTCGGGGCGAGGGACTTGCGACCCACGGGTACCGGACCCGGATATGCACTCTCCCACGTCAGCGCCGGCGTGGCATTGGCGAAGCGTGCCTCGCGTGCCTCGACGGCAAGCAGCAGGGGACGTGCTCGGAAACTGGCGCGGACGCCAAGCGTCTCCGTCCGATACTCCACGGGCTTCGGCAGAATTGCCGCTTGGTAGAGGAAGTCGGCCCCCGTCTCCTCCGTGCCGCGCTTGGTATCGCGAAGATAGTCGGCGTGCAATCGCCACCCGGGGCTCGGCTCAAACCGCCAATCCGCGCCGAGGCGCTGCCGATGCGTAGCGAGGCGAAACGACGGCGCCAAACCCAGTTCGGTCATTTCGGCGGTGTCGTAGGCCTTGGTCCAATCTGCCGGCAGGGAAAGCGAGCCACCGCCGCCTGCCACATACGGTGTGCGTCCATCGACCGCAACGTTGCGGGGCACCTCCCGCCATTGCAGCGCCGCCACGCCGGCATTCGGATCGGCCAACCGCATGCGAAACTGCCGTGCATCCAGCCCCAAATCCGAACCCTGGATACTGGCAATGCGACCCAGTTCGTCGCTATAGCGAGCATCGACGGCTACATCCGCATAACTGCCAGCGCGGTCCAACCCGTTGTCGCGACCAAACCGAGGCTGCGACTCGCCCACCGCCAGCACGCCCGCCGCAACGTTGCCTTCGCGACGAAACGCGTCGTCAAACGGGCAAAGGCGACACCGCCATCGGTCTGTCTGCGCCTTGCTGTAGTCCGTTTGGAACACGTCCCCAAGGGCCGCGATTCCCGCCGCCGCGACGCCAAGCAGGGCAACGGCAACGCGCCATCTTCCAAACGGACAACACCGCCTTGCCTTCATCGCCGCAACCAAGCACCCGATGGATGGTTCGAGCCATGCACCTCGGAATGGCAGTTCAGGCAGGCGTTGGCAAGCAGAAACTCCGACGCCGCTCCCGGCGGCAGTTGATCCGCCATCTGCGCCAAGCTGCGATGACCCACCGACGAGTGGCATTCCTGGCAAAGCTGAGGCGCCCGCCGCGTAAGCAACGCTGGCTGGTTCGAACCATGCGGTAGGTGGCATGTGAGGCAGTTCTCGGCGGCGGGAGGGTGCTCCCAGAGGAATGGCCCCCGCTTCTCGGCATGGCAGGCAAGGCAGTCCTCGTTCACTCCGTCGTGCAGGGCCAGCGCCTCCCCTGCCCCGCCGTGTGGGTCGTGGCAGTCTCGACAGAGGAGCTGCCCCTGCCGCAGCGGATGCGACGAGCGCTTCAAAGCGTCCGCGAGGACGCTGCCGTGGCACGCACCACACACCTGCCCCTGCGTACCAGGCATGCGCACCGGGTCCGTGTCGGCATGCAGGCGGTGGCAGTCCGCACACGCAAGGTCAGCCTCCTCGTGGGGGCTGCCCAGCCAATGGGCACGCTCGTAGGTCTCGTGGCAGGCAAGACAAAGCGCATTCTGCAACGCCGCCGTCGCATTGCCGCGCCGCCCAAAGTTCAGCATCGGCTCGCGACGGGCGCCGTCCGGCAGCATCCGGCGGTCGTGCTCCCCCGCCGGTCCGTGGCACGACTCGCACTGCAAGCCGCCCGGCGCAGGGGTCGCAACATCCACCGCAAATGGCGATCCCGCAATGGCTGGGTGCCCGTGTACAGTGGCGAACAACTCCAAGGTAGGAAACGGTTCCTCCTCGTCATGACAGCCGAGGCAGCCATCCGCCCCGCGACGGGAGTAGTCGCCACTCGCGAGCTTCTGCACGAGTTCCTCGTGGGCGTCGGCCCGATCGGGCTGGCCGCCGGGCGCAGCCGCTAGAAGCACCACGGTGGTCGCAAGAACGGCCCGCAGCGAAACGCCATCGCTCAAGCGCAAGCCCCACCGCGAACTCCATCTGCGGCGGCCTTGCCCAACGCGGCTATCCCGGTGAATGATGAACCCTCCACACCATCTGCTCGCGCTGCACGCACCACGCCACACAGTGTCAACAACACCGGACAGCCGCACAAGAGTAGCCGCACGACGGGTGTCGCTCTGCATGTGCATTGCACTTGCCGTTCCCGCCGGTGCGGCCGCAGCGCAGACGGATGGAGCCGACATTGCCGGTGCCTGCGACGACTGCCACGGCACCGACGGCCGCAGCGAGAAGCCTGACATTCCCTCCATTGCCGGTTTCTCGGAGTTCGCCATCATGGACCTGATGCAAACCTACCGCGACGGCATGCGCGAGGGTCGGCGCATGAAACGCACAGACGGCACCGAGACCGACATGGTGGAAGTGAGTCGTACGATCACCGACGAAGAGCTAGAAGCCGTGGCGCTGCACTACGCCGACAAGACCTGGACACCGCACCGTCAGCCCTTCGACGCCCAACGCGCCCAGCGCGGCAAGGCGGTGCATCGAGTCAAGTGCGCCAAATGCCACATCGAAGGCGGCAGCATCCCAGAAGCAGACCTCGCCATCCTCGCCGGTCAATGGCGCGATTACCTGACCTCCCAGTTTCAAGCCTTCGACGACAGAACCCGTCGCATGGTCCCCAAGATGGAAAGCAAGTACGAATCCCTGTCGGACGCCGACAAGCAGGCGCTGGTCGAGTTCTACGTCAGCGCCGGCGGACAACCCTAGCGCCAGGAGCCAAGCATGAACTGGGATTTCCCTTACGCGTCGCGTCGAGCGCCCGTTCTGGCGCGAAACGTCGTCGCCACTTCGCAACCGCTTGCCGCCCAAGCGGGGCTTGATGCCATGCGGCGGGGTGGCAATGCCGTCGACGCGGCGCTTGCCGCAGCCATCACGCTTACAGTTGTCGAACCGTCGATGAACGGGGTTGGCAGCGACGCTTTCGCCATCATCTGGGACGGTGAAGCGATCAGCGGCATCAACGGCTCGGGGCGCTCGCCGGCCGGATGGACCCCGGAACGCTTTGGCGGCCTCGCCGAGATGCCGATGCACGGTTGGGACGCGGTGACCGTGCCGGGTTGCGTGAGCGTTTGGGTAGCACTCTCGGAGCGCTTCGGCCGCTTGCCCTTCGCCGACCTTTTCGAGGCGCCGATTCGCTATGCCAGAGACGGTTTCCACGTCGGCCACAAGACCGCGGCTGGATGGCGCCACGCCGCCGAGACCTTGGGCGAGTTTCCAGCCTTCCGCGAGCACTTTCTGCCGAGCGGGAAGGCGCCGGCACCAGGGGAGAAGTTCCATCGCCGCGATCTGGCCGACACCCTGATGCGCATCGCCGAGACCAAGGGCGATGCGCTCTACCGCGGCGAATTGGCCGCGCGCATCGCCGCCGCCGCTGCTGCGGGAGGCGGTGCGATGACCGATGACGACCTCGCAGCACACCAGTGCGACTGGGTAGATCCCATCGCCCAGCCCTACCGCGACGTGGAACTGCTCGAAATCCCCCCTAATGGCCAAGGGCTGGCGGCGCAGATCGCCCTTGCCATTCTTGAACACCAAGGCGCTGCCTCGCTCGAGCCAGGCTGCGCGGATTGGACGCACCTGCAAGTCGAGGCCATGAAGATCGCCATCCGCGCCGCCTTCGACCACTTCGCCGATCCACGGGCGATGAAGCTGCCGCCAGAAGCCCTGCTCGAACGCGACTCGATTCGTCGCGCTGCTGCGACCATCTCGCGCGCGACTGCCGCGCCCCTGCCGCCGGTCGCCCTGCCGGTAAGCCACGACACCGTGTATCTCACCGCCGCCGACGAAGAAGGCCGCATGGTCTCCATGATCCAGTCGAACTACATGGGGTTCGGCTCCGGCATCGTCATCCCGGGCACCGGCATTGCCATGCAGAACCGGGGCGCTGGCTTCACGTTGCAGCCGGGGCACCCGAACGAGGTCGGCCCGAACAAGCGCCCCTTCCACACCATCATCCCCGGCTTCGTCACCAGGGCCGGCGTCCCCGCCATGAGCTTCGGCGTGATGGGCGGCCACATGCAGCACCAAGGCCATGTGCAGATGGTCACCCGCATCTTCGACCACCACGAAAACCCGCAAGCCGCCTCCGATGCCCCCCGTTGGCACGTCACGCCGGATTTCCAGCTCGCCCTAGAGTCCGGTTTCCCTCAATCCGTCGCCCAAGACCTCGCCAGCCGAGGCCACACCGTCGGCATCGTGGAAGCGGAAGGGGTCTTCGGCGGTGCCCAGCTCATCTACCGCATGGAGGACGGCGGTTACTGCGCGGCCTCGGATCACCGCAAGGAGGGTGCCGCCGTCGGCTTCTAGTGTGCCGTCCCACAAATTCGTGGTACTTCGGGATGCCAAATGCAGGCACTCAACGACCTCTCGGGGCGAGTCCCACGCGGTACATCCTCGCCTTCTCCGACATTGTTGCACCAGCCAACGTCCAGCTCGAAGGGTTACGAATTTCGGGACGCCACACTAGGTCTAGGTAGGTCGGAGTTGGGTCCGGACCCCAAGCGCAAGCGAAGGGTTGTTGGCGTTAGTTCGCACGCGTTCGTAGGGCCGACCCTTGTGGTCGCCCGTGTTCGTATGATGTACGGCCTCGGCTTGGCCAACACGGCGACCACAAGGGTCGCTTCTACGGTGCGAGCCACATCATCAGGTGCGAGCCGCACCGTCGGGAAGGGGAACAACTGCATGACCGAGACGACTGCTGCTCGGCCCTTGTCATTGGCGGGAACACCGGCGGCGAAGCCGCTCGGTTACTACAGTTGGACCATGGGGCAGTGCTCCCGGGATCCGCTCTACATCATGGTCATCATCTACATTTTCTTCCCGTATTTCAGCAACGTGGTGGTGGGCGACCCGGTGCGCGGGCAGACCCTCATCGGTTATCTGAACGCCAGCGCGGGATTCGCGATGGCGCTGACGATTCCATTCATGGGCGCCATCGCCGACAAGATCGGCCGGCGCAAGCCGTGGATCGCCGCGAGCCATGTGATCCTCGCCGTGGTGGCGATCCTGATCTGGTGGATTCTCCCGGGTGGCGCTGGGCTCGGTGTCGGCGTCGGCTTCGCCTTGCTGCTGGTGCTGCTGATCGCCTTCGGCTATTCCGAGGTGTTCCACAACGCGATGCTGCCGAGCGTGACGCCAGCGGACAAGGCAGGACTGGTGTCGGGGCTTGCGTTTTCCGCCGGCAACATGTCGGCGATTTTCCTGCTCATTTTCGTGCTGTTTGCGTTCGCCCTGCCGGGAACGCAGCCTTGGCCCTTCCTTCCGGATGCGCCGCTGTTCGGCATCGACCAGGCGACCCACGAGCACGACCGCATTGTCGGCCCGATCGGCGGCATTTGGCTGGCCGTCGCAACCCTGCCCTTGCTGATTTTCACGCCGGACGGCGTGCGCTCGCCAGAGAGCATTCTCGAAAGCGTGCGACGCGGCATCCGGGAAGTGGTGCACACCGTCCGCCGCCTCGACCACTACGCCAACATCGCCGTGTATCTGGTGGCGCGCATGTTCTTCAACGACGGCATGGCTGGCGTCCTCGTCTTCAACGGCGTGTACGCATCCGGCATCTTCGGCTGGGACACCACGACGATGCTCATCCTGGGGGTGTGCACCTCCGGCTCGGCGATGGTCGGCGCCTGGCTCGGCGGTCTGCTCGATGACCGGCTTGGCTCCATCCGCACCCTCAAGGTCTCCATCGCGATGACGACGCTGATCCTTCTGGCGCTAGTGTCGATGGGGCCGGGCGTAGTGCTGTTCGCGGTGGATGTCGGCATGGAGCCGCTCTGGGCCGTGCCCTACTTCCACACCCCGGCTGAGCTCATCTACTTCCTCACCTTCCAGGTCTTTGCCCTGTTCTTCGTGACGGCGCTGTCGGCATCCCGCACCCTCATGGCCAAACTCTCGCCGCCGCAGATGGCAACGCAGTTCTTTGGTCTTTACAGCCTGAGCGGCACCGTGACGGCGTTCCTCGCCCCGCTGATGGTGGCCACCACAACGGCGTGGTTCAGCTCCCAGCGCGCCGGCTTCGCCTCCCTCATCATCCTCATGCTGATCGGCGCCGCGATGCTGTTCTGGGTGAGGGAAGAACAGGCGACTCCGGCACCGGCCCGGTAGCGCGCCGCCCTCCAAGCGGCGAGGGCGTATGATGGGCAGACCACGAGGAAGGGAGGCCAAGCAATGCCCATCACCGTCACGCCCACCGACGCGACCCTTGGCGCAGTGGTCACCGATGTGGACCTCGCGCAACTGGACGATGCCACTTGGGAGGAGATCCACGCCGCGTTCCTCACCTACGGCGTCCTCATCTTCCCGGGCCAGAACCTCACCGAAGAGGCGCAAGGGGCATTCGCGCTTCGCTTCGGCAACATCGAGAAGCTGACCCCCAAGCAGGACAAGCCCACCGTCCAGTTCTCGAACCAAAAGCCGGACGGCACGACAGCGCAGCCGAGCGACCCAGGCTACCCGCTCATGCGGGGCAACGAGGGCTGGCACACGGACAGCACCTACATGCCGCTCGCCGCCAAGGCAGCCATGTTGATGGCACTCGTGGTGCCGCCGGAGGGGGGCGAGACGGAGTTCGCCGACATGCGCGCGGCGTACGACGCGCTCTCGCCACAAATGCGGGGAAAACTCGAAGGGCTGTCGGCGCACCATTCGCTATACCACTCGCAGTCGAAGGCCGGCTACATCCACAAGACCGACCACCTCTACGGGTTCCACGACAAGGGTGCACCGCGGCGTCCCGTCATCAAGACCCACCCAGAGACTGGTCGGAAGTCGATCTACACGGGCCGCCACGCATACGGGATTGTCGGCATGGCGCCGGAGGAATCCGAGGCGCTGCTCGACGCCCTCATGGAAGATGCCTGCCAGCCGCCCCGAACCTATCGCCATTCGTGGCAGGTCGGCGACCTCGTGGTCTGGGACAACCGCTGCCTAATGCACCGAGCACGGCCCTACGACACGAGCCACCCGCGGGTTCTGCGCGCCTCGAGGATTGCCGGAGAGCCGGAAACGGAGTTGGCACCGACGTACCCGGACCCACGCGCCGAGGCATATCACCCCACCACGAGCAACGAATCAGCGCTCGCGACCGCATAGCGCGGGGTGACGCTCAGCAAGAGCACCTCGAAGCCGAGTCAACACCAACGTACCGGCCGGATGGCGCAGTGTGAAGTTCTTCGGAGCGAAGGCCCATCACGCTCCTCGCGCCGAAGGCGAAGAAACCAAGGGCTCAAACACGCATCCAGCCTCCTCCCCGCGAGACGGGCACTGCCGGTGGCGGGGAGACTGGCCTTGTTCCCTGCGCGTCGGCGACTCGGGGTCCTCTGCGGCCTGGGTACTCCGAAGGGTCTAGCGGGCCCCCTAAAGCAGTTCCTCCACCTTCTCCGAAGGCCGCGCGATAACGGCCTTCTCGCCGCGCACGATGATGGGGCGTTGCATCAGCTTCGGATGCTCTTGCAAGAGGCCCACCACCGCGTCTCGGGTGGTGTAGTCGGCGGCGTCGAGGCCCAGCGCCTTGAAGTTTCGGTCGTTGCGGATGAACTTGGCCGGCGGCTCGCCGACAAGGTCGATGAGACGCGCCATCGTGGCCGCGTCAATGGGGGTCTTGAGGTATTGAACGACATCGAACTCGACGTCGCGCTCGCGCAGGATGTCCAGCGCGCCGCGTGATTTGCCTCACCCCGGGTTGTGATAGACGACGATGCGATCCATGCCTGTCCCTCGAGCAAGTGGCGTCGGATGGGAGTATAGGCGGAAGGCAAGAGTCAGGGAGTCTCCGCCGACTCCTTCTCCGGCAAGGCCAGGTCCTGGCGCGTGATGCCCATGGTTAGGAGCACATTCGCGGCGACGTAGATGGACGAGTAGGTGCCGACCAGTACCCCGATCGTCAGCGCCGTGGCGAAGCCGGCAATCTGCTCCCCGCCGGCAATGAGGAGCGCAAGCAAAACCAGCAGCGTGGTCAGCGACGTCACCAACGTCCGCCCCAGCATCTGGTTCAGCGAGCGGTTGATGATCTCCACCGGCGTTCCCCGGCGCACCGAGCGAAAGTTCTCGCGGATGCGGTCCGAAACGACGATGGTGTCGTTGAGCGAGTAACCGATCACCGCCAGCAAGGCGGCGAGTTCGGCAAGGCCAAAGGTCCAGCGGAAGACGGCGAAGGCGCCCACCACGATCAGCACGTCATGGGCCAGCGCCACCACCGCACCCACCGCGAACTTCCCCGTGAAGCGGAACATGATGTAGAGCATCACCGCGGCGAGCGCCACCAACAGCGCCATGCCCCCCTTCTCGGTGAGTTCCTCGCCTACCGCGGGCCCAACAAACTCCGAACGTCTGAGGTCCACACCCGGAAAGGCCCGGGCCAGGGCCGCCGCCACCTCGGTGCCAAGATCGGACTGATCCACCCCCGTCACCGGCGGCATCCGCACCAAAAGCTCCGTCTCCGAGCCGTAGTTCTGCACCACGCCCCCGGTGAGCCCGGCATCGTCGAGCACCGACCGCACCGTCACCGGCTCAACCGGAGTCGCGAAGCCCACCTCCACCAAGGCACCGCCGGTGAAGTCGAGGCCGCGATTGATGCCGCCAATCGCCAGCGCCACGATCGTGACGATCACGAGCAGGGCGGATGCCGCCGCCGCCATCTTCCGGCGCCCCATGAAATCGATGGTCGGCAGTTCGAACGCCATCAGATCAACACTCTGGTGAGCTTGCGGCGGCCATAGATCAGGTGCACCAGGACGCGCGAGCCGAAGATGGCCGTGAACATCGACGTGACGATGCCGATGGAGAGCGTCACCGCGAAGCCCGCCACTGGCCCGCTGCCGATGGCGTAGAGGATGAGCGCCACGAACAGCGTCGTGACGTTGGCGTCCAGGATGGTGAGGAAGGCGCGGTCGTAGCCGGCCTGGATCGCCACCGCCGGCGGCGAGCGCTTCAGCTCTTCGCGGATGCGCGAGAAGATCAGCACGTTGGCATCCACCGCCATGCCCACCGTGAGGACGATGCCGGCGATGCCCGGCAGCGTCAGCGTCGCATTCAAGAGCGACATCACCGCCACGAGAATCACGAGATTGAGCGTCAGCGCCACGTTGGCGACGAGGCCGAACACCTTGTAGTACACGGCCATGAAGATCAGCACCATCACGAAGCCGACCGACACCGCCAGCATTCCGCGCTCGATGTTCTCATCGCCCAGCGAAGCGCCGACGGTTCGTTCCTCGACAAAGTACATGGGCGCAGCCAAAGCGCCGGCGCGCAGCAACAGCGCCAGTTCCTGCGCTTCCGCAAGCCCTAAGCCGGTGACCCGGAAGTTGTAGGCAAGTGGCGATTGAATCGTCGCGACGCTGATGACGCGGCGTTCCTGTCTCGTACTGCGGCGCTCTACCCGCTCGCCGTCCACCACCTCGGTGACCACCACCGGCTTTTGTTCGATGAAGATGGTGGCCATGCGATGGCCGACGTTAGGCGACGTGGCCTCGTGCATCTGCTCGCCGCCGCGACTGTCGAGGGAGATGTTCACTTGCGGCAGGCCGGTTTCCGAGTCCCGAGACTGCACGGCGTTGGTCACGCTGTCGCCGGTGACGATGATGTCGCGCTGCAAGGTCACCGGGCGACCATCTTCATCGATCCAGTCCTCAACCTCCGAAGGCCGATCCTCGGGCAAGGAAACCAATCGAAACTCGAGGTTCGCGAACTTGTCGAGGATGCGTTTGGCGCGGGCGCTGTCCTGCACGCCCGGCAGGTCGATGACGATTCGGGAACCGCCAAGCCGCTGCACCAAGGGCTCCGAAACCCCGAGCTGGTTCACGCGATTGCGCAGCCCCGTCAGGTTCTGCTCGATAGCGGTGGATTCGATCTCATCGAGCTTGGAATCCTGCACGGTCACCGTGAGGCCGGGGAATCCATCCACCGTGGCCTCGTCGATCACATAGTCCGGCTCCCGGAACTCCTCCTCGAGCACCTCAATGGCCCGTTCCCGCGAGCTCGGCGTGGAGAAGCCAAGCTGGATGGCGTTGACGTCCCCCGTCATCACCGCATCGTCCGGGCTGCGATAGCGCAGGCGCTCTTCCCGCAACACGTCCTTGGCCTTCTGCAGCTCGTCTCCTAGCCTTTTGGCCAGTGCTTCCACCATGTCCACCTGCAGCACGAAGTGGATGCCGCCGGCAAGGTCTAGGCCTTTCGCCATGGGCTTGCCGCCGATGTCGGCCAGCCATTGCGGCGTGGTTGAGGCAAGGCTCAGGGCGATGATGTAACGCCGTTCCTCGCCGGCGGGATTCAAGGCAGCGTCTAGCAGGGTACTGGCGCGAAGCTGTGCCTCGTTGCTTTCGAGCCGCAGCAGCGCTCCCGGTCGTCCGGCGCGCTCGACCATCTCCGATCCCTTGACGGCGATGCCGGCGACCTCAAGCCGCGTCTCGGCGTCACCGAGAAACGCCTCGTCCACCTGCTCGGCGGCATTGTCGGCGCTGATCTGCAGCGCGTAGTCCGGCGGATACAGATTCGGCAGCGCGTACAGGCACGCGATCACCACCACGAGCGCGAACGCAACGTAGCGCCATGCAGCGACTTCGTTCGGCGCCCGCTGACGGACGGCCGTGCCGAACAGGTTTTGCCCAGCGACCGGGTTACTTCTCATCCAGCGTCTTGAGTGTGCCCTTGGGCAGGGTTGCGCCGACGGAGCTCTTCTGCACGCGAATCTCGACGTTGGGTGCGATGCGCACCTTGACGAAGTCGTCGTCGACGTTAGTGACGAGGCCGGCGACGCCGCCGGCCGTGACCACTTCGTCGCCCTTGTCGAGGCTCGCCACCAGTGCCTGATGCTCCTTGCGCCGCTTGCTCTGCGGGCGGATCAGCAGGAAGTAGAAGATGGCGATGAAGCCGCCCAGGAAGAGGAATTGAATCCAGCCGCCACCGGCACCGCCGGCGTCGGCGGCGTGCGCCGCCGGCTCGATGAGTTCATGCAAATTCATTCAGCTCCGCCACGCGGCGGCAAGGGTGGGAACAAGGCGCGAGAGCGTACCCGCTTCGATGGCGGCGCGCAATTCGGCCATGAGGGAATGGTAGAAGTGGAGGTTGTGGATGGTCATCAACATGCCGCCGAGCATTTCATTGGCGCGATCGAGGTGGTGCAGATAAGCGCGGGAGAAGTTCTGGCAGGTGTAGCAAGAGCATTCAGGGTCGAGCGGCGCCCGGTCGGAGCGATGCACGGCGTTGCGGATGCGCACGACGCCCGTGGAGGTGAAGAGGTGGCCGTTCCGGGCGTTGCGGGTGGGAAGGACGCAATCGAACATGTCGATGCCTTGCGACACGCCGTAGATGAGGTCTTCCGGCGTGCCTACGCCCATTAGGTAGCGCGGGTGAGCCTCGGGCATACGCGGCGCGATACCGGCGAGCACGGCGTTCATCTCCTCCTTGGATTCGCCGACGGAAAGGCCGCCGATGGCATAGCCGTCGAAGCCCATTTCGTTGAGTCGCTCAAGGCTTTCGCGGCGCAGGTTCGCGTGCATCCCGCCTTGGACGATGCCGAACAAGAGATTGGGGCTCTCGCCATGCGCTTCGCGGCCCCGCTCCGCCCAGCGCATCGAGAGCTCCATCGAGGCCCGCGCCTCGTCTTCCGTTGCGGGATACGGTGTGCATTCGTCGAACGACATGACCACATCGGAGCCCAGGTTGCGCTGCGCCTCTATGCTCCGCTCCGGCGTCAACAGGATGCGGTCGCCGTTGATCGGCGAGCGAAACTCGACCCCCTCCTCCGTGACCTTGCGCAACTCCCGCAAGCTGAACACCTGAAAGCCGCCGGAGTCGGTGAGGATGGGCCCGTCCCACGCCATGAACGCATGCAGCCCGCCCAGCGCCGCCACCTCGGCATCCCCGGGTCTGAGCAGCAGATGGAACGTGTTGCCGAGCAGAATCTTCGTGCCAACGTCGTGCAGCGACGCCGGCGTCATCCCCTTCACGGACCCATACGTCCCGCACGGCATGAACACGGGCGTCTCAACGGTCCCGTGCGGCGTGGTGAGACGCCCGCGCCGCGCAGCGCCGTCCGTGGCAAGCAACTCGAACATGGATTGCAAGTGTCGCGATGACCCCGCAGCGACGCAAGGCCGCTGCCCCGCACGGGCGGGATCGCCCCCGCCCGTCTTGAACGCCCCGCTAGATTCCGCCCGGGACGGGGCAAGCCCGTGCCTCAACCTCCTCCACGGGTGCAGAACATCGCATCGCCATAGCTAAAGAATCGATAGCGCTCAGCGACCGCCTCGGCGTAGGCCCGCCGCACCGGCTCCACGCCGGCGAAAGCCGACACCAGCATCAGCAACGTCGATTCCGGCAGGTGGAAGTTCGTGATGAGCGCATCGACCACGCGAAACCGAAACCCCGGCGTGATGAACAATCGAGTCTCGCCCGCGTCCGCCCGGCTCGCCGCGGCAGCTTCCAGCGTTCGGACCACCGTGGTGCCAACGGCAACGACTCGTCCCTGGCAAGCGTCAAGACGCTCCCGCGTCGCTGCCGGAATCTGGTAGCGCTCGGCGTGCATTCGATGCTCCGACACGATCTCCGCCCGCATCGGCTGGAACGTGCCGGCGCCGACGTGAAGCGTCACAGCCTCCACGCCCACGCCCCTATCCCGAACCGCGGCAATCACGTTTTCGTCAAAGTGCAGCCCAGCCGTGGGCGCGGCCACCGCGCCGGCGTGCCGGGCAAACACCGTCTGATAGCGTTCGGCGTCCGCCTCGTCGTCCGCACGCTCGATATAGGGCGGAAGTGGCACGTGGCCGTGACGTTCCAGAACCGCCGCCACGCCCCCCGGAAACTCCAGCAGGTAAAACTCGCCCTGACGCTCCAGCACGCGGAGGGCAACGTCCGCCACCTGCACCCGCCGGCCCGGCTTCAACGGCTTGCTGGACCGAACCTGACAAAGCGCCCGCCGATCGTCCTCTATGCGCTCGACAAGAATTTCGGCGCGGCCGCCGCTGTCCTTCACGCCGTGCAGCCGCGCCTTGATGACCCTAGTGTCGTTCACCACCAACAGATCGCCCGGTGCAAGCAACTCGGGCAAGTCCACAAACCGGCGATGCGCGAGGCCCGCCTCGCCAAGCACCAGCAAGCGGCTCGCCGAACGCTGCTCGCCGGGCCTTTGTGCGATCAGCTCCTCTGGCAGATCGAAGGCAAAGTCGGAACGCCGCCAATCACGCGAGGCCACGGCGCCTGGTCAGCCGCCCTGGCGGCGCACGCCTTCGCCAGCGCCGCCAACCGCGTTCACCGTGGGGTCGCCTCGATAGGTCACCGTGCCGCTGCCGTTGATCTGCACATCGAGGCGCTGCTCCACCCAAACCAGCGCCTGCCCTGAACCCACAATCTCCACTTCGGCAGCACCCGTCGTCCTTAGGCCCGTAGAGCGGTGCAGGCCGGAACCGCCGATGTCCACGTTCAGGTCTCCCGCGGTGCCGGTTGCCGTAACCCGCCCCGAACCGTCGATCTGGCTGACGAGCCGCGACGCACTCACGTCATCGAGCGTGACCTGCCCGGACCCCTCCACATCCGCCACCACCGTGGGCGCCTGCGCGGAAGCGACCCGAATCTCGCCCGAACCATAGACGATGAGCATCAAGCCATCCGCGACCGGCACCTCCTGCACCGCCGCACGACCGCTCCCAGAAACGCGCAACACCTTGATTTCGGGCAAAGAAACCATGAACTCGATGGGATAGGTGGCACGCACCCCCTCACCCCAGTCGCTGTCCCGCCGCAGCACGAGCGTATCGCCATCCACCTCGACAACCACGGATGGCATGACGTTGTCCTCTGCCGACACCGACACGCCAAATGCGCCGGGCGTCACGGAGAGTTCCCCATCGCCAACCAAGCTGATGCTGGTGAAACCGGTGACGTCGTGCGTAACCACGGTCACCTCGCCGGAGCCACGCTCCGTGTAACACGCCCCTAGCGAGACGACGCATGCCGCCCCTAGAAACGCCGCGAACTGCCTGCGCAAGAGCCGTCTCTCCCCGAAAGCGAAGAATCTTACTCCACGCTTGCCAGCCGCCGGCAGCGACCGGAATCCTTGACTACCAGCCCCCCAGCCCCACAATGACGCTCACGCTTCGAACCCAAGCCTGGGTGGCGAAATTGGTAGACGCGCCAGACTCAAAATCTGGTATGGGCAACCATGTGAGAGTTCGAGTCTCTCCCCAGGCACCACAAATCGACTGCGCGCCGTGCAATGGATCGGGTTGCGGACGGTCGAAAGCGAAAATCAGCCCCCAGTCTCCACTTCCTCCTCCCGCGGTAGGTCCTTCCGCGTCGAGTGCATGATGACGATGCGGCGTTCGCGGAAGCGCCACTCGCCGCAGCGCTTTTCGAGCACGTCTCGGTAGATGCCGCGAAGGAAGATGGGGCTGCCGCGCTTGCGCGAGTGGCCGTCGGCGTCGTAGTAGGTTTCGGCCGTCGCGCGGCTGCCTTCGATCCGAATGGCGGGGGCATAGATGAGATGCCTGAGGTCCACAACCGGGTCTCGCATCTTCTTGATCCAGCGGTCCTGACCCCTGCGAATGCCCTCGGCGCCGTCGTTGCGCGAGCGTTCGCCGAACCAGAGAGTCGCGTCGTCCCAGAACAGGGAGACCAAGTCGTCCGCGGTGCCCGTGTCGGCCACAAAGCAGTAGCGGGCGATGAGATTGTGGATTTCGAGGTAGTCGTCCATTGACTGGTCGCGGCGCTTTAGGCGAGTGGGCACCCTATACCGCACACCGCCTAACCTCAAAGCTCAAAAGGGGCCGCCCGCCGGTTTGCCGCGCGCGAGTTGCCCCTCGGCTCAACCCAGCCGACCTCGCGGGGCCAGAGTTGGCGTCCGAGCATCGCACGAGCGACCCATGCAAACCGTCGGGTGACCACGGCAGAAAGCCAGACTGCACCCCACGACAACTACCACGCCGCTACTCCAATGGAGCGTGAAAGTAGAAGCAAAGCCCATCCGGCGCCACCACGAAGAAGACCTGATACTTGCCGTCGTCGCGTTCGTCGACCCGCCAGTTCCCGACCGAGACCCCCTCGGCCTCCAGCTCGTCCCGCGCCTCGGCAATGCCGTCAACCAGAATGGCCGCACCATCCTGACTCGCATCGCCACCGTTGACGGCAAACCCAATCCGCGTGCCGTCTCGTTCCATGATCACGGTGGGCACGGGGTCTTGATGTCGTTCCACCTCACGCAAGCCGAACTTCTGGCCATACCACTCGGCCGCCCGGTCGATGTCATCAACCGGCAACGCAAGCACGTCGTCCTGGAACGGGTACGCGGCTTTGTAAAAGGTGCTCTGGCTCACTCTCTTCTCCACCACCTAGGCGCTCGAACCATACCGTACGGCCCAACAAGCGGTCAGCGGCGGTCGCGGCGCCGGGACGCACCGGATCCAGGCACTCATCCTCGTTCAAGGCTTGATCAGGCCGATCACAAACTCCTGATACATCCGCTCCTCAATGCGTGATGCCCGGGTCTTGCCCCAGCGGGTCGGCATCATGCGCTTGTCGCGGTCTAGCTCGCGCGTCCCAATGCCGGCGAGGCCAAGACCGGTCGCGACGCCGAGGGCCGCAAGGCCCTTGTGGGTCTCAACATCAACACCCCGCAGCCTCGAAGTGCCGACGACCACAACCGCAGCCTTGCCGGGTTTCAGCACGCGGGCAACTTCAGCAAGCACGGAACCCATCTCGCGGAAGTAGCGCCGCAACACCTGCGCCTTGCGCTCGTCCACGGCGGCAAGTCTCTCGAGTGACCGTTCGCACTGCCCCGGCAACTGCGCGGGAGAGGTAGCGTCGGCCGGCCGGCTGACGGCATCGTGACCTAGGTAGCGCTTGCGTATCTTGGAGAGGTCGCCGATGGGCCAGCCAAGCCACACGAGCGAGAACTTATGGGCGCGCATGTAGTCGATGGCGTTGTTGGCGTAGGGCGGGCTGGTCACTACCAGATCCACACTCGCATCAGGAAGACCTGTGGCCTCGGCCGGGGCATCGCGCACTTCATGGCGGCCCGTTGGTGTCGCATCACATCGCTGGTTGTTCCGTAGCCGCTTCTCGAACTCCGCAAAGGCGGATCGAGGCGGCTTGTCACACACTCGGTGGGGGCGGGTATGGGCAAGGTCGCGGGCCAAGGAGACGCCGCCCGATTTGGCGATGATTGTCGAGGAGAAAACGACCTGCAAGTACCGCCGAGCAACGTTGTCTGCCAGCGCCTCCACCTCCACCAGGAGCGCCAGCAACTCTCGCTGCACCGATTCCGAGAACCAGTAGTTCAGGAACTCTCGCGTCTTCGCGTCGAAGCGGCAGTCGCGTTCGGCCGCCAGCGCACCGTTGTCAGCGGCATGTCGTGCCTTGGCTCGTTCGAGAATCTCCATGCCAGTTGCCATCGCGAGATCCGTGGGCAGGGGCGCGAGCTTGGCCCCAGCGATCAGCCGGGACAATGGGTCGATGTCACAGCCGATGGCATGGCGGCCGAGTCTTGCGGCTTCCACCAGCGTCGTTCCGGAACCCAACATCGGGTCGAGTACCGTGTCGCCGCTCTCGGTGAGCCCCTGGATGAAGTGCGCCGGCAACTGTGGCGGGAACTTGGCAGGGAATGGGTGCCAGCCGTGCGTTCCCTGGTTGCCGTTTGTACCGTGGAAGCCTAGGTCTGCGTCAAGCAGCATCCTGAGTTTGCCCCGACTCGACGGCGTGACGCCCATCGTCGCTTGGACCCTGCTCATGCCCCGCTCGCCCTAGCAGGGGCGCGGCGCCGGCGCGAGCGCCGCACGGCGTCCACTATGCGCTCGCCGAGCAACACCGCCAGCACTGTGCCGTAGATCACGGCGTCCAGATAGCTCACCTTGGAGAGCCACAGCAGGTGGATCCATGCGGCGGTCGCGGCTGGGTACACGAGGCGGTGGAGCTGGCGCCAGCGGCGGCCCAGGCGGCGTTGCCAGCCGCGGGTGGAGGTGATGGCGAGGGGAATCAGCATCAGCACGGCGGCGAGGCCCATCGTGATGTAGGGGCGCTTGATGAAGTCTCCGAGGATCGTGTCGAGGTGGAAGCCGGCCAAGAGGCCGAGGTATGCGGTGAAGTGCAGCACCACGTATGCGAAGGCCCAGAGCCCGGCCATGCGGCGAAACTGGATCAGGCGGGGCTTGCGGGCGACCCGGGCCGCGCTCGAGATGAGCAGGGTCACGAGGAGGGTTCTGAGACCCCACGTTCCGAGCTCGTGTACGACTGCCTCGCCGGGCTCGGCACCAAGCGCGCTGCCCGGGGCGGCGACCTCGCGGGCGATGTCGCTCGCCAGCCACGCGAGCGGTAGCGCGAGCAACGCAAAGACAGCGACTTTCGGCAAGAAGCGCGGCAAAGGGCCTGCGTCCGATGGGTTCGTGGCTGGTGAGAGAGCGCCGCTTTCAATAAAGCAAGCGCAGGTCCATCCCGGAATACAGGCTTGCCACCTCGTCGTAGCCGTTGAACATGCGCGTGTCGATGCGGTTGGGGGAGAACAGCGAACTCGGCAGGCGCCGCTCTGTCGCCTGGCTCCAGCGGGGGTGGTCCACCATCGGGTTGACGTTGGCGTAGAAGCCGTACTCGTGCGGCGCGGAGACGTTCCACGTCGTTCTCGGTTCGCGCTCGGTGAGGCGGATGGAGACGATGGACTTGATGCTCTTGAAGCCGTACTTCCACGGCACGACGATGCGCAAGGGAGCGCCGTTCTGGTTCGGCAGCAGCTTGCCGTACATGCCGACGGCGAAGATGGCCAGGGGGTGGTAGGCCTCGTCGAGCCTGAGACCCTCGACGTAGGGGAAATCGATGCTGGTGAAGAAGCCGCGCTGGCCACGCATCTCGTCGGGGCGATAGAGCGTCTGGAACTCGACGTACTTGGCGTTGGCGGTGGGCTCGAAGCGCTCGATCAGCTTCTTCATCGGGAAGCCGATCCAGGGGATGACCATCGACCACGCCTCGACACAGCGCAGACGGTAGATCCGCTCCTCGAGGTCAATGCCGGCTAGGAGATCCTCGATGCCGATCTTGCCGGGCCTCGCCACCTCGCCGGAGACTTCGACGGTCCAGGGGTCGATGCTCATCTCGTGAGCGTGGCTCGCGGGGTCGTCCTTGTCCGTGCCGAACTCGTAGAAATTGTTGTATTCGGTGGCGAGGCGTTCCGGCGTTGTCTCCTCGCCGATGTCTGCGCCCGGCGCGAATGCCCGCTCTTCGAGCCAGGAACTCGGCAGCGCCAACGCAGAGCCCGCGGCGATGCCGGCACCGCCGGCAAGCGCTTGCGCCATGAACCGACGCCGCGAGCGGTACACGGTTTCCGGCGTGATCTCGGAAGGACGCACATCTCGCGGCGCAGGCGCCTTAATCAACATTCCTTGTCTCCTCCGTTGCCTGGGCCCGGTCCGACTCGTCCGGTTCCTCCGCCTCGGCCAGTGTTTCGAGCCCTCGACTGCGGCGCCACAGATGCACTGCGGGGCCTGAAAGCGCATACCCGGTGAAGCACAGCAGCAGCATCGACGGGGGATCGATGAGCAGCAGGCCAAAGACGAGCACCACCGCCACCAGCGTCACGAACGGCACGCGTCCCTTCACGTGCAGGTGCTTGGGCGAATAGTAGGTGAAGCCCGACACCATCAGAAGGCCTGCGCCGGCGACGATGGCCGCCATCGCGAGGGCGGCAAACAACGTCGCCGGGCCATCTAGCGCCTGGCTCCACAGCCAAACCGTGCTGGCGACGATGGCGGCCGCGGCGGGGCTCGCGAGCCCCGTGAAGGAATAGTTGTCGCCGCTCGTGTTGAACCGGGCCAGGCGCAGCGCAGCGCAAGCCATATAGATGAACGTAACGACCCAACCCACCTGACCAAGCTGCGACAGCGCCCACGAGAACGCCACCAAGGCCGGCGCCACTCCGAATGCCACCATGTCCGAGAGGCTGTCGTATTGCGCGCCGAACTCGCTCTCGGAGCCGGTCCAGCGTGCGACTCGACCATCAAGGACATCGAGACACAAGGCGCCAAACACCGCCAGCGCCGCCGCCACAAAGTGGCCGTTCATGGCGGCGACGATGGCGTAGAAGCCGAAGAACAACGCACCGGTGGTGATTAGATTGGGCAGGAGATAGACGCCGCGACGACGGGGGCCGTCGCGTTCGCTTTCGCCTTGTCCGGCACGAAGCTGCGTCCACCGATGGCGCATCCGGCCTCGCCCGGAGGAGGTTTGCCACCGGGTTCGCCGCCTTTCGTTCTGCATGGTCATCGACGCACCCACACTCCAGTCAGCGTGCCTCGCTTTTCATGGATCGAAGTTTGCGCCCAAAGCAGCCTGGGCGGAAGCGTTTTTCGAAGCAAGGCAACCTTCGTCGAGGGTGAGCCGGTCGTCCCATCTGCCCAGGAACAGCAGCTACGCCACGGCAAGATGGCAGCGCAACGCTCGCCGTGTTGGAATAGGCAGCTTCAACAGCGCGCCAGAGGATTCGCGATGACCATGCGGGAGGCCGAGACAGCGCTTCGCGCCTGCCTGCCGCGCAACGGCCTCGTAACCGATGCTGCGGCAGTCCGACCGTTCGAGACCGATGGCCTCACCGCCATCCGGCAAAAGCCTTGGGCCGTGGCGCTGCCCGACAACGTCGGTCAAGTGCGCGCCGTGTTGGCGGCCTGTCGCGAGCACGGCGTTCCGGTTGTCACACGAGGCGCCGGCACCGGGCTCTCCGGCGGTGCCCGGCCAATGGCAGAGGGATTGCTCCTCGTGCTCTCGAAGCTGCGCTCCATTCGGGAGATCGACCTCGAAGCATGCACGGCCACCGTGGAACCCGGCGTCACCAACCTGTCCATCAGCCAGGCGGTGGCGCGGCATGGTCTTTTCTACGCTCCCGATCCGTCGTCGCAGATTGCCTGCAGCATCGGCGGCAATGTGGCAGAGAACTCCGGCGGCGTGCACTGCCTGAAGTACGGCCTGACAGTCCACAACGTGCTCGGCATCCGCGTGCAGACCTACGAAGGCGACGAACTCGTGCTCGGCGGCAAGGCGCTCGATGCACCTGGCTACGATCTGCTTGCCGCCATGGTGGGCTCGGAGGGAATGCTGGGCGTCGTGACGGAAGTTACGGTCAAGCTGCTTCCGTTGCCCCGCGCCAAGCGCGTGCTGCTTGCGGCGTTCGACGATGTGGAGACTGCTGGCGATGCGGTCGGCGCGATCATTGCCGCGGGAATCCTGCCGGCGGGGCTGGAGATGATGGATCGGCTCGCCATCAACGCGGCCGAGGATTTCGTCGAGGCCGGCTATCCCCGCGACGCTGCCGCCATCCTGCTGTGCGAAGTGGACGGCACGGAGCAGGAGGTACAAACCGATGTCGCACGCGTGCGCGGTGTGCTTGAGGCGCGTGGCGCCAGCGTAACGCTCGCGGAAACCGACGAGGAGCAGGTCAAGCTCTGGCAAGGTCGCAAGGCCGCGTTCCCTGCCGCTGGCCGACTCGCGCCCGACTATTACTGCATGGATGGCACCATCCCGCGGAGCGAACTCGGTGGCGTTCTGCGTCGCATTGGCGAAATGTCCGACGCCTGCGGTCTTGCCGTAGCCAACGTCTTCCATGCCGGTGATGGCAACCTACATCCCCTGATCCTCTACGACGCCAGCGTGCCGGGGCAGCTCGAACAGGCAGAGAAGCTGGGCGGGCAGATTCTTTCGCTGTGCGTGCAAGTGGGTGGCACCGTTACCGGCGAGCACGGCGTGGGCGTCGAAAAACTCGACACCATGTGCGAGCAATTCGGCGCGCCTGAACTGGCCCAGTTCCATCGTCTGAAGGAGGCGTTCGATCCCGCTGGCCTCATGAATCCGGGCAAGGCCATTCCGACGCTGGCGCGGTGTTCCGAGCTTGGTGGGATGCACGTTCACGGTGGCGCGCTGCCCTTCCCCGAACTCGATCGCCTTTAGAGCCTCGGTAGAGAGCGGGGCAGTGGCCACTTCCGCCAGCGCCGAAGGCAGGGACGATGCCGAAGCGATAGTCGCCACCGTGGGGGCCTCGTACGCCGACGGCACCACTCTCGCCATCAGCGGCCACCGCAGCAAGCGATTCCTTGGCGAAGCGCAGGCGAAGGCGACGCTCTCCGTCGCGGGTCACACCGGTGTCATTGCCCATCGCCCCAACGAGCTGGTGCTCACCGCACGCGCTGGCACGCCGCTGGCACACATTGAACGGCTCCTCGACTCACACGGTCAGATGCTCCCTTTCGACCCACCCCAGTTCGGCGGCCAAGGCACGTTTGGCGGCGCCATCGCCACGGGCCTGGCCGGACCGGCACGTCCCTGGCGGGGTGGCGTGCGCGACTCGGTGCTCGGTGTGGAAATCGTCAACGGCCTGGGCGAGCGCCTCCGGTTCGGCGGCTCCGTCATCAAGAACGTGGCGGGTTACGACGTCTCGCGTCTCGTGACCGGTGCCTTCGGAACCCTCGGCGTGATCCTCTCCGCCAGCGTGCGCCTGCTGCCCAAGCCGGAGGCGGAGCAAACGCTCGCGCGGGAGTGCGACGCCGCTCGCGCCGGCCGCTGGCTTCGCGCCTGGGCGCGCTGGCCCCTGCCCATCACCGCCACCTGTTTCGAGAGTGGCGTGCTGCGCGTGCGGGTATCGGGAGCGCGCACGGCCATTGCCGACGCGGCAACCGAACTCGGCATGCCCATGCGTGATCCGGACCCCACGTTCTGGCAACGCGTGCGCGACCATGACCATCTCTGGTTCGACGGCGATGCCCCGCTGACGCGCATCGCCATCCCGCGCGGCACCCCCTTTGTGCGCGACGATGCCTTGATCGAGTGGGGCGGCAGCCAAGCGTGGCTGCGGGACGACAACGTCGACGCTCCCACTGGCGGCCACGTGCGGAGCTATCGACCGGCGCTGCCAACCGCGGTGTCGAATCCCGCTCTTGCTCGCTACATGCAGCGCATCAAGGACGCCTTCGACCCCAAGGGCATCCTCAACCCCGGCCTAATGCCGCTGGACGCCGCGTGAAGACCGATATCCCAGCCGTTACTCTCGCCACGCCCCGCGGCGCCCGTGCCGACGAAATCCTGCGCTCCTGCGTCCATTGCGGCTTCTGCAACGCCACATGCCCCACCTATCAGGTGCGGGGCAACGAACTCGACGGCCCCCGAGGCCGCATCTACCTCATCAAGGACATGCTTGAGTCCGGCACCGTCAGCGACGCCGCCAAGCTGCATCTCGATCGCTGCCTCACCTGCCGCGCCTGCGAGACCACCTGCCCTTCCGGCGTGCCGTACGGCGAACTGGCGGAAATCGGCCGGGAAATCGTCGCAGAGGATCGCGGACGCGGGGGCCTCGTCAAGCGCCTGCTGCTGGCGACCGTGCCTCGGCCGCGTCTGCTGCAGGCGCTATTGCGTCTGGCGCGGCCGTTTCGGTGGCTCGCGCCCAAGGCGCATCGCCGACTGTTGCGCAAGCCGCCGCCAAGCCCGGAGCCAGACTCCACGGGGTCGGTGCTGGTGCTCCAGGGATGCGTGCAACGGGTGGTGACGCCGGAGGTGAACGCTCATCTGGCGGAGTTGCTCGACGCGCGCGGCGTCAAGGCGTTCAGCCTCTCCGAGGAGGGTTGTTGCGGCGGCCTCCCCCTGCATTTGGGCGAGACCTTCGACGCCCTCGCCATGGCGCGGCGCAACGTGCGGCGACTAGCGTCGCATGACGCGGCCGCGACCGCTGGTGCCATCGTCTCGACGGCTAGCGGCTGCGGCGTCACCTGGAAGGAATACGGTCGGCTGCTCGGCACCGACGCAGCCAAGGCTGTAGCGTCCCGTGTACGCGACGTGGCGGAAGTGCTCGAAGGGTTCGAGTTCCGCAAGCGCGACGACATCGACCGCGTCGCCTGGCACCCGCCCTGCTCGCTGCAGCACGGCCAGCGCATCGGCGGCATCGTCGAGGGCATCCTGCAGCGTGCCGGCTACCGCCTGACGCGAGTGCCCGACTCCCACCTTTGCTGTGGCTCCGCTGGCACCTACTCGATCCTGCAGCCGCAGCTCGCCAGCGAACTCAAGGATCGCAAGGCCGACGCCCTGATGTCGGGAGAGCCGGACGTGATCGCCACCGCCAACATCGGCTGCCAGACGCACTTGGACGACGCCGTCTCGAAGCCGGTGCTGCACTGGATTGAGCTCCTTCGGTAAGTTGAACAAGACCCAAGCGCGCAAGAGCCTCATCGCGGCAATTCGCAGCGGCGACATAGCCTCGGTGGCACGGGAGCTGGACCAACGCCCCGATGTGGTGGATGCCCGCAATGCACATGGGAACACGCCGGCAGGCGAAGCAGTGTCCCAAGGCGACCTCGAGATCGTGCGCCTGCTGGTCGAACGCGGCGCGGATGCGCGGCAAGTCAATGGCGGCGGCTCTTCTCTTCTGGATCGAGCGGCCAGCGCAGGGCACCGCGCCATAGCGGAATACCTCGTCGCATGTGGATGCCCCTATTTGCCGCATCACGCAGCCGCAATCGATGACATCGATGGGCTTGCCCGAATGCTGGCGGACGATGGAGCTGCGGCGCACACGCGCGACCGCCGCCATGCCACACCGCTGCACCATGCAGCCGGTGGAGATTCGACGCGTTGCGTGGGAGCGTTGTTGACGGCCGGTGCCGACCTGCAAGCCACCGATCGCCACGGCCACGAGCCCCTCGCCTATGCCGTCGAGGCAAGCGCCATGCAAGCAGCACGTGCCCTGCTCGACGCTGGCGCGAACTGCAACGCCGTAGCCGGCCACAACGGCGGCGTGATGCTGCACCGCGCACTCACCAATCGACATCTCGACATGGCCGAGCTTCTGCTGGAGCAAGGCGCCTCGCCGAACCGATGCGACCACGCCGGCAAGACCGCGCTGCACGAGGCCGTAGCCATCGCCAACCGAAGCGCCGTGGAGCTGGTTTTGCGCTATGACCCCGACTTGACCGCGCGCACGCGCAAGACGCGCATGCAACCCGGCGGCGAAACACCCCTCGACTACGCGGTCCGCCGACGCCAAAACAGCATCGCGGAACTGATCCGCAATGCAGGACGCCAAGGGCGAGCACCGAACTGAGGCTTGGCTCCATAATTGACGCTTCGTCCGGGAGGCCAATGGGGCTGCCATGAACGCCAGCGATTTCGTGACGCCACGCCACCTTGGCCGCGGTGGCTTGACCGTTCCCCCGCTGGGCTTTGGCGGCGGCACCATCGGCAGTCCTGCCATCAGCAACGAAGCGAGTCTCGCCACCGTCGCCTCCGCTTGGGAGACCGGCGTTCGACTCTTCGACACCGCGCCTTGGTATGGCCTCGGGCGCTCCGAGCGAAGGCTCGGCCTGGCGCTGGCGCCGCTTGCGCCGCGCGGCGACTACCGGATCAACACCAAGGTAGGCAAGCAGCTCGTTGCCGAGGCCGTGCGCGACGACGCAAACCGGACCTTGAGCCCAAACGGCCAGGTGCGCACGCCAAGGGACCACGACACAGGAATGCGTGTTCGGTTCGCCTACGACGCCGACTCCCTTCAGCGCCATCACGAGGACTCACTGCAACGACTCGGCACGTCATTCGTGGATAGCTTGACCATCCACGATATCGACCTCGGCTACCACTCCCCCGAACAAGTCGAAGCACATCTCGCGGAACTTGCAGAGCACGGGGGCGCCGACTATCTGCACGCGCTGCGCGCCGAAGGCGCAATCGCCGCCATTGGCTGCGGCTGCAACCTGGAGTCGCGCAACGCCAGCAGCTGGGACGTAGCCGCGAGCCCTCAGCCTGGGGCCTCACCTCCCAGGGTCAGCCCCCACGAGGAACTCTGCGAACGAATTGCGGACATCGTGGAGCTTGACTTCTTCGTCGTCGCTGGAGGCTACACGCTGCTGGAAACCCGCGCCTTGCGACGCATCCTGCCGCTTTGCGAAGAACGCAACATCAGTGTCGTGATCGCCGCGCCCTACGCCAGTGGCTGGCTCGCAAATCCGGACGGCGCGACGACGTACATGTACAGCCAAGCTCCGGATTGGGTTGTGGAGCGTTCAGCACGGATGGGGCGCATCTGCGCCGCGCACGACGTGTCTCTCGCCAGCGTCGCGTTGCAGTTCGTGCTCGCGCATCCGGCGGTGGCTGCCGCGATCCCCGGCGCCCGTTCACCCGAGGAGCCGCGCGCGAACCGGGAGAATCTCGAAGCCGACGTGCCAACCGAACTCTGGCATGCCTTGCGCCGCGAGGGATTGCTGCCGGACGCGGCACCAACGCCCGAACCCTAGCCCGGATTATCCATGAATACCCTACTGCGGACGACGATTCACTCGCTGTGGCTGTGCGTACTCGCTACGGCCCCCTCGACATAGTGCGCAGCTATGCCTTCGGCGTCCTCCACTCCGTGCGCCCAGCCACAGCGGCGTCTCGTCGCCCTCGCTACGCGCATTCATGAATAATCCGGGCTAGCGCCGAGCGCGCCGTTGCCGGGACTGCGGCGCGATTCGTCGCACCAACGCCCGCCGGTGTTTATACTGCCGCGCCATTGCCTTGCGACCCGACATTCTTCACGACACCCAGGAGCGGAAATCAGCCGATGAGCATCGCGAGCCTCACCAACATCCTGAAGATCTTCGGCGGCGGCGAGCCGACGGCGGACGAAAAAAACGACCTCGTCAAGGAAACCGTGCTCCTGACCTTGGCCCGCGCCTCGGCCGCAGACAGCAACATCAAGCACATCGAGATCGAGACAGTGCGCGATGTGGTGGAGAAGACCACCGGTGAACAGGTAACCGCCCACGACGTGCGCATGGCCGCGCACTCCCGCCTCTATGAGTCCGCGCCCCTCGAACGCCACCTCGCCAGTGTCGCGCGCAAGGTGGATGCCCAAGACCGCGCCATGATCGCCGGCGCCCTCGCCGACGTGATCCTGAGCGACGGCCGCGTCAGCTCCCGCGAAGTCGGCTTCTACAACATGGTAGCCGAGGCCCTCTCGCTCACCCCTGCCGAAATCGCCGGTCTGTTCGAGAGCACCTGACGGCGCGACCCCTTAGCGGCGAGGGTCAAAAACCACGCGCCCCGTAGTCTGCCGCTCCGCAAGCCGCCGCAGCGCCTGCGGGACGGCGTCGAAGTCGATCACCTCGCTCACGAAAGGCTTGATCTCGCCGCGTTCCAATTGCCCGTGCAGGTCGGCGTAGCACTTGCGCACGAGGTCGATGCGGCGTTCGCGGTAGCCGCCCATGTGGACCCCGATCACCGCGTAGTTCTTCACCAGCACGTGGTTCGCTGGCGCGGATGGAATCCGGCCGCTTGCGAAGCCGATCACCAGCAGCCGCCCTTCCCAGACGAGGAGTCGCCGTGCCGTGTCGGACCAATCGCCGCCGACCGGATCGAAGATCACGTCTACGCCCCGACCGCCCGTCAACTCCATCATCGTCGCGTACAGGTCTTCCGCCTCGTAGTCGATCACGGCGTCGGCGCCGAGATCGCGACAGATTGCCGTCTTCTCGCTACCGCCCGCCGCGGCCGCCACCCAGCAGCCGTGCGCGCGTGCCATTCGGATGGCGGCCGAACCAACGCCACCAGCCCCGGCCAGTACCAACACGGTCTCGCCAGGTTGCAGCCGGCCGCGATGGTGGAGCGCAAACCAGGCCGTGCCAAAGGTGATGTGAGCGGCCATCGCGTCGATGGACGCGACGCCGTCCGGCACAGGATGGGCAAGGTCCCCCGCCAACACCGCGCAATCGGCAAATCCGCCCCAAGGCGCAACCGTGGGCCCGACGATGCGCTCGCCAATCCTATGGGGCGAACTGGGCGATGAATCGACGACCGTTCCCGTCGCATTCATCCCGGGGGTGAACGGCACCTCGTGGCGCACCTGATACTGGCCTCGGCATTGCAGGATGTCGGCGAAGTTGAGATCGGTGGCCTCGACCCGAACCACCACCGCATCGGAGCGTACGGAAGCGGCTTGCTTCGCAGTCGGTTCGGCCATGTCCACGGCGGCCAGATCCGTCCACGGGTCGCCGAGCCGAGGCAGCCGCCAAGCCCTCATGCGGTCTTTGAAGTAGTGCCTTGGGCTGAGAGCGAACGAGACGGCTCTTGCTCGAACGAGTGACTGGGCTGGGCCGGGGCCGATCGGACGAGCCGCGCCATGCCGCCTTTCGGGTGCTTGGGTGCTTTCGCACTCGCGCGATCGTCCAAGTTGGCGACAAGATGCGCCGCGAGGTCGCGGGCGTCGTCTTCGGCACCGTGGATGAAGCTCGACTTGCGGCGGCGCAGGAAGCTGAGGCCCAGGACATACAGCCCCGGCACGGCCACCACGCCGCCGTCATGGCGCAGCTTGCCCTTGCGATCGAAGGCCGGGGCGTCGAGCCAAGACAGGTCCGGCGAATAGCCGGTGGCCCACACCACGTTGCGAATGCCCTCGCGCCCCAACCGTAGGCTCAACTTCGGCGCCGCCGGCACCCGGGTCGCGTCGAATCGATGCGGGGACTGCACACTGCCTACAAGATGCTCGCCGCCTTCCGTCGCCCATTCGTCCAGCGTGTTCAGCAGCCGGTTCATCTTGAGATCAGCGAGCTTGCAGATGTTGGCGAGCGAACCGGAAAAGAGCGCTCGGTCGCCGTGGATGCCGCCCAAGCGCCCTACCAGCCGCACGCCCTGATCGGAAAGTGCATTGAGGTCGAGGTTGCGTCGCTCACGCGTGCCCACCAACTGCGGCGAAGGGATGTTGCGGGCACGAACCAGATCGTCGATCTCGCCGATGCCTTCGTCGAGAATCCCAGCGTGCGTCATCCACCATTGAATGTCCTTGCCGCGATAGACCCGAGGCAAGCGCACGTGCTCCCCCACCGAAAGCGTTACCGGACGACCGGAACGGTGGATTTCCTCCGCAAGCTGGACGCCGGTGGCGGATGCGCCCACCACCAGCGTCTCACCGGCATCTAGGTCGTCCGGGCGACGGTAGTCTCGTGCTGTAATCGCGTGAACGCCCGGCGGCAAATCCGCCGCACATTTCGGCACGTTGGCAACGTTGCAAGCGCCACTCGCGAGCACGCACGCCCCGGCGAGCCAAGTGCCGCGATCGGTGTCGAGCGCGAACCCGCCCTCGCCAGCGGACACCCGCTCCACCGTCGTCTGCGTCAGGACCGGAGCATCGATCTGTGCGGCGTAGCCGGAGATGAAGTCCACCACGTCGGGCACCGTCGCGAAGCCGTCGGGGTCGTCGCCGGCGTAGGCATGGTCGGGCAGCCGGTTCTGCCAGTTCGGCGTCAGCAACCGGAGCGAGTCCCAGCGTTCCGTGCGCCAGGAGTTGGCGACCTCGCCACGCTCGAGTATGACGTGCTCGACCCCTGCCTCGGCAAGACACCGACTCATGGCGAGGCCCGAGTGGCCGGCGCCAACGATGACGACATCCGCAGCGGGCATGGCGCGAAGCTCGGCGAGTCGGAGTGTGTTCCCCGCTCGACTACTTCACGTCCACGGTGACGTTGGTGGGATTGGTGATGATGTCGTACACCGCCGAGCGCTTCTGCGACTGCGCCACCAGTGCCTCGATGTCGTCCTTGGACGCATCGGCGTCGATGTTGTAGGTGACCCGGATACCGCTGAAGCCGTTGCGCACGTCGGCGTCCGCGCCGAGAATGCCCTGGATGTCCATATCGCCTTCCAGCGTCGCCTGCACCGAACGCAGCTGAATGTCGCGGTTCTGTGCGACGCTCGCCACACCGGCGGTGAGACAGCTCGCGAGCCCCACCAGCACGTACTCCACCGGCGTCGCGCCGTTGTCCTCGGCCGCGAAGGTCTCCGGGTGGTCGGCATCGAAAGCAAAAGTACGCTTGTGATGCTGTTCCGCGCCGAGGCCGAAGTAGCCCTCCACCGTGGACTGGCTGTGCGTGCCGTTCTTCCACTCGCAGGCAGCGCGCCAGCGGAACTGCGCCGCATCCGGAGCCTCCGAGACCGCCTCCCTTGCGTTCAGCAACGCCTCGACGTTGACTCCGTTGTCTGCTTTGTCGCTCATGTGCTCCTTCCGTGTCTCAAGGCCCATGGATTGGCTGGGCGCGGGCGAAAAACGCCGAATCATACTCGCCTGCCGGCACCGTTTGCAGTGTCGGAATGGCATATGCATATGATGATTTCAACGCTCACGATCACGGGGACGAAGATGAAAGTGCCGGAACCGCTGTTTGTCATCATCAACCCTCTCATGCGACTGCTGCTTTCCTCGCCGCTGCACTTCGTGGCGAGCGGCAGCCTGCTCCTGATGCGCTATCGGGGAAGGCGCAGCGGCATCTGGCGAACCACCCCGCTGCGTTATGTCGAGGACGGTGATGTGGTTCGGTGTTTCAGCTCTCGAAACACCCAATGGTGGCGCAACCTGCAAGGCGGCGCGCAAGTCACGCTGACGGTGCGCGGCAAGCGCGTGGACTGCGAAGCTGCCGTTGTCACGGACCAAGCGCGTGCCCGTGCGCGCAGTTGCGAAGCAACTGCCAACGCGCCCACCAGGGCGCGCCTGCTCGCTGCGTATCTCGAACAGTTTCCCCAAGATGCGGCATACCACGAAGTGTCCCTGACACCCAACCGGCAACCGGACCCAGAGAGCCTAGAGCGAGCCGCAGCCAACTCCGTGGTGGTGGAAGCGCGCCCTTGAGGGTAGGGCTCGCCGAGCGGGCCTCGTTAGCCAACGCCCTCGGATACGGCGGCGCGAAAGGCGTCTGCGCCCGCAGCCACCCAGGGCGACGTGACCGTGAAGAAAAAGCGAACGCCGAGCTCGGCGAAATGGCTTGCATTGCCGTTCATCGCCAGCGTTCCCGCAGTGCGACCGGCGGCGACGATCCGGCGCAGTGCATCCTCGATCTTGTCCTGCACGTCGGGATGCCCCACATCGCCAATGTGACCCATCGATGCCGCAAAGTCCGAGGGCGCGACGAAGAAGACGCCGATGCCGTCCACTTCGAGAATGTCGTCGAGGTTGCGCCACGCCTCGATGTCCTCGATCAGCGCAATGAGCAGCGTCTCGTCGTTGGCCTGAGCCAGATAGTCCGGCACGCCATAGCCCTGCCGGCTGGTGAAGAGACCCCGCCGGCCGAGCGGCGGAAACTTGCCGCCAGCCACCATGTTCTCGGCATCGGCGCGGCTGTCCACATGCGGCACGACGATGGCCTGGGCGCCGCGATCCAGGGTCCGGTAAATGAGCCCTTGGTCGTTGCGATTGACGCGAACGACGGAAGTCATGCCCCAGATGTCGCACGCCCGCGTAAGGTTGCCGAGATCCGCCGCGTCCACGCCGCCATGCTCACCCTCGAGCCAAACGCCATCGAAACCCACCGGGCCAAAGGAGTCGATGTCGTCGGCATGGGTGAAGCCGCCGATGACAAACGCCGGTTCACCGGCTTCGAGCTTGCGCTTGACGCGGTTCGGACGCAGTTGCATGGGTTCTCCCTCGTTGCCGCTGTATGCCTCGCAAGGCATGATGCCACGAGGCATCGGCTCCACCGCAGCGCTTGGTGATAGGGTTGCGCCACCCACCCGAGCCAGCCATCACCGAATGAAGTGCGGAACTGTCGCGCCATTGTTGTTCGCTGCGTGCGCACTGGTTGCCGGGCACGCCTCCGTGGTCGCGGCCGATGGCGACGCGGCCCCGTGTGCCGACACGGACCGAACGCCCGGACTGACGCAGATTCGCTCCACAGGCTGGGGGTTTGACCTCGCCAACACGCGCTTCCGCGGGGCCGAGGATACGTCCATTCGAGCGACCAACGTCGCGTCGCTGAAGCTCAAATGGAGCTACAACCTCGGCGACAACTCGCCGCGGTCCATGCCGCTCGTCACCGAAGACACGCTCTTCATGGGCGACGGTAATGGGCTTGTGGCGCTCGATCGCGAGACCGGTTGCGAACGCTGGCGATTCGCCCATGCGGGTCAGGTGCGCAGCGCCATCGTCCACGAAAGGACCGCCGACGGCGCTACGCTCTTCTTCTTGGAATCCACCGACGGTGTCTTCGCCGTCAATGCCCGCGATGGAACGCTGCTCTGGAACGCCCATCCCGAGGGCGTCAACGAGGCGCCGCTCTACTCCGGAACCCCACTGGCGACCGGCGGCACGGTGTTCGTGCCGGTGGCGTCACAGGAAATTGGCCTCGCCATGGTGCCTTTCCTTGGCTGCTGTCATACGGCCGGCGGCTTGGGCGCGCTTGACTCCCAAAGCGGCGCCACACGCTGGTATCGGCGCACCATCGAGCAGCCAGCCGAGGTCACCGGGCGGCGCTGGCTGGTGGTGAAGCAACGCGGGCCGTCAGGTGCTCCGGCATGGGGCGCTCCGGCCTTCGACGAGAAGCGCAATCTCGTCTATTTCGGCACAGGCCAGAACTACAGCCATCCAACGACCGAAACCAGCGATGCCATCTTCGCCCTGGAGGTCGACACCGGCACCGTGCGCTGGATCATGCAAGCCACCGCCGGCGACGCCTACAACATGGCCTGCAACTTCATGGGGACCGCACACCCGAATTGCCCCGACCCGGTCGGGCCAGACCTCGACTTCGGCGCGCCCCCCATCCTTGCGACCGTCGAGGGTGGCGAAGACCTAGTTCTCGCCGGGCAGAAGTCCGGTGGCATCCATGCATTGCGGGCCGACGACGGCAGCGTCGTCTGGCAACGCAAACTCGGACGCGGCGGGGCCCTCGGCGGCATTCATTGGGGCATCGCCTATCACGCTGGACGTGGGCTTGTCCTCGTGCCTGTCAGCGACTTGCCGGCCGGCCCCCTCACCGGACCCGGCGAGGCACGGCCAGGGCTGCACGCCGTGCGGGTACAGGACGGCACCCCGGTTTGGTTCCACGAGCGGCGGTCGCGGTGCAACGCGCGCACTTGCTGGGGTGGGATTTCGGCAGCCATTTCCGTCGCCAACGATGTGGTGTTTGCCGGCAGCGTCGACGGCTTCTTGGAGGCGATCCATGTCGAAGGCGGTGAGGTGCTTTGGTCGTTCGACACCTGGCGCGATTTCGATGGGGTGAACGGCACGGCTACAGGTGGGGCATTCGACGCGCACGGGCCGATGGTCGCGGACGACCTCGTCATCGTATCTTCCGGCTACGGCAGCTTTGACCAGCGCGGGGGCAACGCGCTGCTGGTGTTTGCACTCGAGGGTGCCGATGCTGCGCCTTCTAGTGGGTTGGCGCCGGCGCAGGAGGAAGCGGAGGGCGACTCGTGAGCGCGGCAGACGCCGCAACGTCCACTCTCGCGAGCCGAGGCCGCCGTTTGGCGGCCGCGGGCATCGACTTCGTGCTCGTCCTCGTGGTGGGCCTCGTTCTGGTCATGGTGACCGGCGCCTTCGAGGACGCCGGCGACTACGCCGGCAATCCCCTGCCCCGGATCATGGGGCTCGGCTTCGCCGCCTATTTTCTGGCAAACGGTTGGCATTTAGCCCGCCACAGCCAAACCTTGGGCAAGGCAATCCTCGGCCTCGTGGTAGTCGACGCCGCCACCGCGAACCCAGCGCGGTGGTGGCGTCTGGCAATCCGCTCGCCCTTCTTCCTAGCCCTCTACTCGGTCTCCCTGGGCGCTCTCGTGCTATTGCCCTTGGTGGACCAGGCCTTCATCTTCCGCAGCAACCGCCGCTGCCTGCACGACCTCATCTGCGGCACCGACGTGCTGCGCCTATCGAGGACACGCGCAGACACGACGTAGCCTTGTCACCCAGAGTGGTTCCAGCGCCGGTGAACGCGTCCGCGATACCGTCGAGGGGGACGGCCTCGACCTCCTCGGTCAGGGATATGCACACGGAGTGCGGCAGATGATCGACATGGTTTGCCTGTCCGCCTAGCCCCCCTTGTGACGACCACCACAGAACGGGCGGACGCCTATGTAGGAGCACCGACTCCACGTAACGTTTCGATCCGCTTATGTCAAATCGTACGATGCCATCGAAGAATTCGACAGTTTTGCTCTGAAGGGCGTGGGTGGTGCCGTCACATCTTCAGCCCACGAGTTCAGGCAGGATCGTCTCGTTGAAGAGTTGGTCGCCGGTGCTGAAGTGCAGCATCTCGATGCCGAGGGCCCGATAGGCGTCCAGCCGTTCGTACACGGTATCCGGGCTGCCGATCAGGCGCGCCGCATAGCCTTCGTTGGTGTCGAGCAGGCTCAGGTCCTCGTTGCTGGCCCACATGCCCTCAGCACCACCGGTAGCCGCGCGGCGTCGCTCGGCCCGGGTGCGGTCGATGGCGGCGATGCGTGTCTCAATCTCGGCCCACGCTTCGGCATCGGTGCGGCGCACCAAGGGCGCGGCATAGATGGCGAAGCGAACCGTGCGGCCCGTATCGAGGCACGCCTTGCGCACACGGCTGATGATGTCCTCGATTCGTGTGAGCGAGCCGCCGTTCAGGAACATCCAATCGGAACGAGCCGCCGCCATCGCCACCGCGTCGTCGGACTGGCCACCTTGGAACACCGTGAGAGGACGGGAAGGGCGTGGTTCCAGGCAAAGCTCCTCGGCGCGATAGAACTCGCCTTCGTAGCTGAACAGGGGCGAATCCCATGCACCGCGCAGCACGTCGATGAACTCCGACGAACGTGCATAGCGCTGATCGTGTTCGAGGGTGTCGATGCCGTACATGTCGAACTCGGTGAGGTTCCAGCCGCTGGTGACGTTGATGTCCCAGCGCCCGCCGCTGATCCAGTCCATGGTGGTGCCCCACTTGGCGATGGCGCCGGGGTGGAAGAAGCCTGGATGGATGGCGGTGACGAGCCGAATGCGCTCGGTGTGGGCGGCAAACAGCGCCGTCATGGCGAGACAGTCGAGAGAGGAGCCCTCCATCTCGACGCCACTGCCCCACCAGCGCTGTGCGATGAGGAGGTGCGAGAGTCCCAACGCCTCGATGCGCTGCACCGCCGGCAACACGGCAGAGTGCAAGGCTCGCCCGTCCGGAAACTCGCCTTTGGGATTGGTCGAAACGACCTGCGGCCCTGCGAACACCGTCGGAGCCCAAGTGCACGTCAGCATCTTTCCACTCATTCGGACGATTCTACGCAAGTACTCGCGCGCCCTATCGGGCGCGTCCGCGCGCCCCTTAGGGGCGCGTCGGCAGTTCGCTGCCGCGAACTGCGGGTCTTGCGCGCGCGCCCGATAGGGTGTGCCACATTCATGGATAATCCGAGCAAAAGGGAGGCCGCAACCATGATCACCGCCATGCCCCGCATCGCCATCGCGCTCCACGACTTCGACGCCGGTGTCGAAACCTTCCGCGACCAACTGGGCCTGCCCGTCGTGGACATTTCGGCGGGTAGCGTCGATAGCTTGGGCGCCAAGCTCGCGATGTGCGTGCCCGAAGGCGGCAGCAACATCGAACTGATGTCGCCAGCCAATCCGGACGCGCCGCTCTCCCAAAGCCTGTCGCGCTTCCTCGAACGACGCGGCGAGGGCCTCTTCGCACTCATGCTCGAAGCGCCAGATCCGGACGAAGAGGCCATCGGACTCGCCGAGCGCGGCCTAAACGTTCTGCCCCTCATGCCCGGCGCCAGTGGCCGCGACGTGCATCCAAACTCGACCCACGGCGTGCTGATCCGCGTCTATCCCACCAACTCGTTCTCCGGGGGAACCTCGCCGAGCGAGAGCGGCCTCTCCGGGATCATGCGCGTCCTGATCGCGGTGCGCGATCTCGGCCGTGCACGAACCGCGTACCAAACCGGCTTCGGCCTTCCCTGCGATCCCGAGCAGCACGACGAGTCACGCGGAGTGCAGAGCTTCCTCTGCCACCCGCCGGCCGGCGGCACCATCGAGTTCCTCACCCCAGCCGACCCGGCCCGCCCTTTCGCCGCCGAGGTGGCGAGCTTCCTCGAACACCGCGAAGGTCTCTACGCCCTCACACTGCACGGGCCAGCAGTTCGCGCCAGCGGACTGCCAACGCGCCCTTTGGGGCGCGCCACCACCGCATTCGGCGCGCGCATCCTCGTGGAACCCCGCCTGGGCAATTGACGCTGGGTCGCTGACTGCGTGGAACAGGCCTGAAGGGCCTCGGAGGGAAGGCATTCTGCCTTCCCTAAGCGCCGACAGGCGCTTTTCCATCTGCCACAATGACGCAGGTGCGCTGGCGCGCAGGGAAGGCAGAATGTCTTCCCTCCGTGGCCCTCACTTCGAGTAAAATCGTCCTAGAATTAACGTGTTATGCGTTTTTTTATGGAGGCGCCGGTAGCGTCCGGAAGTGCGCCTACTCCTCCTGCGGCGCTAGGTGTTGCACAAAGAAATCAACAGTCGCTTGCGCCGCCGTCTGGCCATCCTCGCCACGGAAGCCGTGCGCTGCCCCTTCGATGACGATGAGTTGGTTGGCGACGCCAGCTTCGTCCAGTGCGGACTCCATGCGTTGGCTGTGCAGGATCGGCACGAGCTCGTCTTGGTCGCCATGGATCAGCAGGGTCGGCGGATCGTCCGCGCTGGCGAAGTGGATCGGCGACACGGACTGCGCGTCGGCGGGGTCGAACTCCAAGGCCGGAAAGCGCTCGTTCGGGCCGACGATGCCCTCCAGATCCACCGGTGGAAAGTAGGCCACCACGGCGTGGACTCGGTTGGATTCGCGCAGCACTGGATCCTCCGCTTCCCCATCGCCCGAGTCGCTGGCAAGGCCCAGCATCAGCGAAAGGTGACCGCCAGCGCTGCCGCCGTGGACGCCGAGACGGGCCGGATCGATCCCGAATCGCTCCGCATGCAATCGCACATGGCGCACCGCACGGCGCACGTCGGCGACGGCATCAGGCACCTTGAACCGCGGCGCGCTGCCATGCTGGATCGTGAACACCGTGAATCCCGCATCGAGCAGATGCCCAAGCCACGCCATGCGCCGCTCCGGCGGCTGCCAGCGCGAGAACCAACCGCCGCTGACCATGTAGAGCACCGCAGCGCCGTTCGCCTCCACTGGCGTGAAGACATCGTAGATCAGCGCCATGCCGTCCTTGTGGCCATACACCACATCCGACGTAACCGAAACCTCAGCGCTCGCCGAAAAGCTCGGGGCGAAGGTAAGCACGGCAAACAGCAAGCTCCTGCCTGCCCAACGGCTGCGGCTCCGCCGAGCTGTGCTCCGACGGCCCCAAGAACGGCGTTGCGGAACGAGATTCAACACGGGTCTCCTCCTGGCAGTTGGCCCCCAAACCGGCATTTTGCCCGCTTCAGCCGGATGGCGCAGTGCGAAGCGCCTCGAAGCGAGGGCCTTTCACGCTCCTCGCGCCGAAGGCGAAGCAACCAAGGGTCCGAGCATGTAACCAGCCCTCTCCCCCGCGAGACGGACCCACTCGTGTCCCCAAGACGATTGCGCTGTTCCCCGAGTATTAGGGAAGCTCTGAACTGGCAGCGGGATTGGCCGTGATTGGGCTCGCGACGGCTTGGATTGGCTGACAGAGGCACTCGGGCCGCCAAAAAGCCCTGTTTTTCATTGCTTTTTCCGCGTCTGCCCGGATTCCGGGCAGACGCGGGCCAGATCAGGTCGAGGCATGGCGGCCGGCCACCAGCAGATTGGTGAAGCCAAGCAGCAGCGCGATGCGCTGGGTGTTCTTCGCCAAGCCCCGGCAGCGCACCTTGGCGTAGCCGAAGTGCCGCTTCACGTACAGAAACGGGTGCTCCACCTTGGCCCGCTCCGCCCCCTCCTCGACGCCCGACTTGTCCAAGAGCCGTCGCCGACCCGGCTTCATCGCCACATGCCAGGTCACCTCGCGGGAGCGATTCTCCGGGCGCTTGCCAACCCCTGCATGGCCCGCATCCCCATGCACGTCCGTCTCGTCACCATGCAGTGCCGCGTGTGCGTTTGACCACGTCCGAACCGTTCGCCGCCGTCGTCGCCAGCGTGTGCGCCAGACCCGACTGTGCATCCACGCCAATGTGCGCCTTCATCCCGAAGTACCACTGATTGCCCTTGCGCGTCTGGTGCATCTCCGGATCCCGTTCCCCCGTCGCGTCTTCGTCGAACTCGGCGCATCGATGATGCTCGCGTCAACAATCGTCCCCCGCTTCAACCGGTGACCGCGCGACGCCAGGTGCGCGTTGATCTCCGCAAACAGCTTCTCCCCCAGATCGTGCTTCTCCAGCAGGTGGCGGAAGTGCAGGATCGTCGTCTCGTCCGGCAGCCGACCCGAAAGCCGCAGACCGCAGAAGCGACGCACGACTCCGCCTCGTAGAGAAGATCCGCCATCCCCGGATCGCTCTGGTTGTAGAACAACTGCACACAGTGAACCCGCAGCATCGTCCGCAGCGGGTACGGACGACGACCACGACCCGCCTTCGGATAGAACGGCGCGATCCGACTCTCAAGCCGTTCCCACGGAATCAGCGCGTCCATCTCCTCAAGAAACCGCTCTCGGCGAGTCTTGCGCTTCTTCCAATCGTGCTCCAGTTCCGAAAAGCTCGCTTGACGCATCGACAAACCCATCCGCTAGGCCACCAGCCTATTCTCCCATGGGACAGACCTAATCAGAGCTTTCCTAAGGCAGATCGGCGTCATCCTGAACGACTGCCTGAAGAGCCGACACCATGCAGACTATGCAATCCACACGGACTTCGACCGCGTGATTGCGGACTCCGTACTGGAGCAGTGCGCGAGGGTCGTCCAGCTCGCGGACAACGTCTAGCGATCGGTTGCCGAAGCCCGGATACGTTTGGACGACAGGGACGGCGCATGGCCTGTCCGAACCAGAGCTGACCCTCCCCACGGCATCCACGGTGACCCCGGGCGAGTTCGCGCCGTGACCGTCCCGTGCACCACTCACCCGGCCCTTGACCCAACCCCATCAGTACCACGATCAGCAAGACCTCTCTCCACGCTCGCGCACGTTGGCCCGCTGCCCACGACAACAAGAAGCGACTTCGCCCGACTAATCCCAACGTAGAGCAACTCCTCGCTCCGTGCCCATTCCACGCCGTCGAGGCCCCACAGGATGACCACCGCCGCTTCCAACCCCTTGAAGCGCGCGACGGTTTCCATCAAGACGGTGTCTTTGCCTCGTACGCCTTCCTCGAGCCACCGTGCGGGTCTCGGGATGGGCAGTCGCCGCAGTAGCCCATAGTGATCCGCCTTCTTCGGGGCATCCGCGACCAGAACCACGATGTCGCCGGGCGAGACTTGCTCGCCGGCAACCAAGTCCACCACCCGCGCGCCTATGCGTTTGGCCTGCTCCGATACGTTGCGCGCACGCTCGAACACGACCTCGGGGCCTTCGTTGTCTGGCGGGGAAACTGGCGCTCCCCGGTAGCGCGCGTACGCCGCCTCATGGATCTGTACCGTGTTTCGACAGTTCGTCGTCAGCGAGTGCGGCTCAGCCATGATCGGGAACGTGCTGGCACGCGAGTACAGGTTCTGATTGTCGTCAAAGAACACGTACAGCGGGCTTTCCTCGAAGTCCTCAAGCAACAGCTCGAGCGGCACCCAGTACTCCTCGCGAAAGTCCTGTCCTTCGTCGCAAATGATCGCCTCGTACCGCTCCGGCAGGACGTCCACCGAGTAGGCGAGCGCATTGGGCAGCTGCACGTCGAACAGGTCGCGGCCCGGATAGGTGACCTTGGCCTCCGACAGCAGCTCGCGACCCGACGCGCTATCGGCCCTGGCAACTTGCCGGTGACAAAGCTGGTGGAAGCTCATGACCTCTAGGTTGTCCGTCCCCGCGCACACCCGCGCCAAATGGTCGGCCAACTGCCTGTTGTAGCAGGTCAGCAGCGTCCGAAAACCGTCTCCCGCGAGCCGCCGTGCCTTCTCCACCGCAAGTACCGTCTTTCCGGTCCCGGCGCCCCCGCACACGGCCACCCGCCGGTGCGAGCGGATGTAATCGAGCAGCCTCATCTGGTCTCGCGTCAGCTTCAGCCGGCGCTTCTCCTGGGCCGCAAGTCGCGAGCCCACCCGGGGCCTGGTTAGGGGAGCCACCTCGAACGACCTTGCGAACACTTTCCGCATCACCTCGATGCCCCTGCGTCCAAGGGGCACCGCGTGCCGTGCATCCCGTTCCCAATACGCAAAAACCCCCTCGACCCACTCACAAGCCTGCTCCAGATCCCGGGAACAGCCGATCAGGACGGCCGGGAGGTCCGGCCTGCTCACGGCGTCGACGCCGCCCACATCCGGGAAAAAGACCGCATGCCCGCGCAACACCTCCCCCTTCACGGCCGCGCGCCACCGGCGATGCTCGTCCAGCTTGGCGTGAATCGAGTACTTCGCCCCGCGCGCCTGACCCACGGGATCCCTGATCCCGTGTCGCCGGCCGTGGCGATCCACAGAGAACCACCTACCGACTTCTGCGTCGAAGCCGATGCCCCCGCCTTTCACTTCCACGCATACGTAGCCATGGTCCGGATGGCAGATCAGGAAGTCCGTCTCCCCGTCCCGGGCCCGGTCGCGCGCGCGTCGCTGGATCCACCCGACCTGGAAGAGAACCGTGTATTCGTCGGGCAGCGAATCCCGCAAGGCCCGGTAAACGGCCGCCTCCCCTTGCGATTGAAGCGCGTCCAACTGAGCCTCGGAGAGCTCAGGGACCGTCGTCGCCATCATCGTCCTCCACGACACGGATCAAGCTCAGGTTGAGCGGCTCGTTCCGCACCGCCTGCTGCGACCGGTCGTACCAAATCGTCAGGGTCTTCGAGGCCCCCCGCTCCACCACTTCGCGAATCTCGCCCGGCCCCCGATGCTCGTGGTGGACGCGGACGCCCGGAACGAACCGCGTCGTCGGATCTGCCTGCTCGGCTACCGCAACGTCGCGCCAATTGCCGTCGAACATGAACGCAGTGACCTGCAACGCCGGGTTCTGGATGGCGTGGACACGCATGTGCGCCGGACTCTCCACAAACTCGACCACGTAGAGCCAATACGCGTCTCCTTCTTCCTGAGCGTTGCTGAATTGCAGACGGGACAACCCGACTCCCGTCTGGTTCCACTCCCCGGCCACGCCCTTCACTTCGATCCGGCGGTCCTCTCCGACCTTTGGATCGTGACTGACGATGTCGAAGCCCGGATTCGTCTGGCTCATCTCCTCCGGTAGGCGGCCCATTTCCTTCTCGTAGGCGCACACCGCCGCGCGCGCCACTGCCTCCACGGCAAGATTGTGTTCCAGCGGGCCTTCCCCGTCGCCGCCCTGCGACATGTCTTTCTCTCGCACGTAGGAGTAGAGGCGCCGGTCCCATTGCCGCTTATGTTTCGGCCGCGGCTCCTTGCGACGGATAGCGTCACGTCCCGGTGTCCGCGGGATGCGCCCCTCGCCATCGATGTCTCCGCGGCCCTCTCCATCGGCGTGCCTTCTACCCTGTCCCTCACCACCGTCCTTCACGAGGCCGTCGGGCAACCCGCGCGTTTCTCCCGGCTCCTGCATGGCCTCTCCGGGGACAGTCTCGTCCCGGTTTGCCTCACCTGCGACTGCGTCGTCCTCGCTCACCGCCCGCCCGCTGGCGGGGTACCGCTCGGCTCCGTCTGTCTCCGTCTCGCTGCCGGCCACGCTGCCTGCCCCGATGTCGCCGAGCTCACCGGACACAAGATCGCTCTCGTCCAACGTCGTCACCGAACCAACCGCAAGTTCCGGCACGCCCGCATCCGTAAGTTCGACGTGCGCCTCCCGGAGCCCCACCTCCATCAGTGGACGCATGCCCAGCGTCAGCTTAGAGATCTCGCCACCGGTCGCGCTCGGCATCATCTGGTGAAACACCGCGTTCAGAACGTGCGCCCAGCTTTCGCGGCCCACCGGCCGGCGAACGGTCAGGCGACCGTTCCCGACATCGTAGAAGGCCTGTGTCGCCCGGACCTCCCCCGAGGTCGGGTAACGATCCAGGTCGACGGACGCCTCAATGCGCAGGTCCGCGGCACTCACCGCCTCGATTGTCGCGAGGGCGTCTCTGACTCGCTCGCGCACCGGAGCCGGCTGATCGTGCAGCAGGCGGACGAAAATGTCCGTCCGCTCGGCCAGCCTCTCGGCCAGCTCCGGTTCTTCATGTTCGGGTGCGCCGACGTAATCGAGACTGACCCTCGCGCTCTCGCTGAGCCTTCTCACTCCCAGGGCTTCAGCAAGCGCCCAATGCTCCGACGGTAGCCTGCACAGAGCCCGGTCCAGACCGTCCCCGAAGAAACCGGCATACCACTCGCTGTCGTGGAGCAGGATCTCGTCCGGGAAAGCCGGTACGCCAGCCAGGTTCAGAACGGTCGGCTCTTTCGCGAGCCGAAGGAGATCCGCTTCGTCGCACTCTTCGCGTTCGTGCGCACCCGCTATAGCTGCAAGGCATGTCTCGTAGACGCCACGCTCCGCGCCGGTGACCGGTTCGGATCGTTCGAAGTGTGCACCCGTCACCTCGACCAAGATCTCGATGTAGTCGGCGCGGTCCGGCCCGTCCTTCACGCCAATAGCTCTGAACAATGGCCCGAAGGACCTCATGCTCTCCGGGACAGTGAAGGCATGACGGCCAAGCTGCTGGCGCTCGAAGAACACCTGACTGGTCCGAACGAAGCGGTCCTCGGCGTAGATGCACCGCGTCCCCGCAAGCTCCGAGACCGTCGAGTCCGACTCCGCCCGTTCGTTCAGTACTTGGTAGGTCAATCGATGCGGTCCGACCCCACGACCCATGCAGTCCCGCAGGTGATTCACGACGGTATTCGTCGACGGCTCGATCGTCACCCCGATAGTCCTGAGCAAATCGGTCTTCAGGCGTGCCGTCGTCCGGAAATCCAGGATCGCGGCCTGTGATCGGAAGGCGTCCGCACGGAACGGCGCATGCAGCGAACCGGGCGAATGCCATCGCTCATCGTCGCCTTCTGCCGGAAGGCAGTCCGCGCTCCCCAGTTCCGCAATGGCCTCAAGAAACTCCGCGTCCTCCTTCCACGCGTCGTAGTTGTCGCACAGCGCGTAGAACGCCTCACCGCTCGCCCGGCGTCCGTCTTCGTCGGGCGGGGCGCGGCCAGCGACGCCGATGATTCGTTCGACAAGATGTCGGGGCGACGCCGTCTCCCGGACCCCGAGTGCATCCAAGAACATGTGAACCGAGGGGAGATTCGGAATGCGCCTCCCGTCAAGCCACAGATGCTTCGCCTCACCGAGGACCCTTGCCAGGTTCTCCGTCCTCCAATAGCTGTCGCCAGGGCAGGCCCAGCCCCCGTCCCGCGTGGGTACAAGCGGCAACGATCCCAGGAACGTGCGCGTCGACTTGTCGTTCGCGAGCGACGAATGGTCCGCGAGCTCGGTCATCAAACGCCCGTACTTCGCCGCATCCACCGGCCCGCTATCGCCGAAGTACTCCGGTAGTACCTTCTCGACGTAGGCTTGGATCGTCTGTGTCATCACGCCGAGCTTCCTGGTCAGGAAACCCCGCGCACGCTCGGACAGGACCGCGGTGTCGAGCAGATCCGACCGCCCGAGCGGATCTTCGAAGTCGCCGGGGAGGAGCGCGCGACTCGCCGCAGTCATCCCCCGGCTCGCAGACCAGATCGGCAGATCGCACAACGTCCGGTATACGTCCCCGTCCGACCCGCCAGGATCGTCCAGGTCCACTAGCAGGTCGTAGAAGTCGCGCCGCGCCGCCGGATCTCTGCCGACGACCTCCTCGGGTTTCGCCGAGACAAGGCGTGAACGGAGGTGCGCCGCCAACTCGCCAAGATCCAGGGTCCGGGGCAGACGGCCGAGCCTCGTGTACCCGACAAGGCCCTTCGACACCACGGCGAGTCCGGGGAGTCGAGTCGCGACCCTGCCCGGATCCACGCCCTGCGGCGCCGCGTACGACTGATCCAGCGCGACGGGAAACCGATCCTCGGTTACCACGAGCGGCAACCTCTTCAGCCGATCGACCGCATCCCTCGTGCCGGGACCGAACTGCTCGGGCGCCGGAATCAACCCGTCCAGAACATGCCACAGCGGTCGGTGGAAGCTCGCCATTCGCTCGTCGTCGACGCGGGACGATCCGACCCTCTCGGACAACGTGGACTCCAGCAGTCCCACCAAGCGCTCCAGCGTGAGTAGCGGCGCCCCCACCTGGATCATGGCGTTCCGGAACGGGCCGAGTTCCTCGGCCACGACACGCCCCCCAACCTCGAGCAGCGCCTCTGCCTGGTCTACCTCCAGAGTGCCAGGCGGCAGGAATACCTCGTCCGGCCGACGGATGCTGCCGTCGTGAGTCGGGACGATTCGCGCCACTCGTGCCGCCGCCTCTACCCGTTCCCAGATGCGCCCGTAGCACTCCGGGAGATTCGAGCTGTTGGCGTCGAGTTCGTATGCCTTACCCAAGATCTGCCAGAGCTGGACCGGCCCCACCATCTCCAGCAGGCCCTCGGTGTGGCGTGCGACCTCGTCCGCCGCAGCCTCCACCAACATCTCGTTCCATGCCTGCGTGTGCTGACCTCCAGCGAAGATGACGTGCTTGCGGTCGGACTCGGGGAAGAAATCGGCGTTGATATGAAGCGGCAGGCCGGTCGGCTGCTCCGTCGGCAGGAACGCATAGAGCCGGCCCTCGGACAGCAGTTGCGGTTCGATACGCAGACCGACCGCTACCTGCGTGCTGCGGCCGAGCGGACCGAGGCGCGGGTGTTTGTCATAGAGGATTTCGGCGGCATCCGCCGCGTCCGCCCGCAGGATCCGCCATTGCTCGACCTCGCCGCCAGGTCGGAACGTCACCAGGAGCTCCGACCCGTCGCCGCGGTCGAGTTCACAGCCCAGCACCAACTCCCCCTCTCGTCGCACCTCCGCCATTCGCAGATGGCGGAGGAACAAGAGACTGTGCCGCAGGACTCGAGCAATGCCGTCGACGATCTCGTCTACGAGAGACGGCCCGATGGCCGAGAGGCCGAGCGCCAGACGCGTTTCGCTGTCCGGATCCCGGGCCCAGGGGAGGAACAAGACAGTCCCGTCAGATGCATCGTAAGGCTCGTCAACGGTCCACTGACCCGACGCCGGGAGGAGCGTAAGCCTCATGCCCGAGGAGCGGATCTCGGGGTGGTCGGTGACCTGGTAGGTCGACAGGAACCCGATGCCGAAGCGCCCGATGTTGTCGCCCCGCAGCAGCTTCCCGGCGCTGCCCACATCCGAAATCCGGTGGTAATCGCAGTCGTATCCCGAACTCGCCCGAAACGGACAAGGACGGGCATTCAGGTCGCCACAGTAAGTGAACCGCGCGCTGTTGCGAACGACGAGCCCTGCGTCCGTGACATCGAAAACCACGCTTTGCGCACCCGCATCGTCGGCGTTCTGGATTAGCTCCAGGCCCATGACATCAAAGCCATGAAGCCCGGCCAGATGGCTCTGGATGTTGCCCAGCAGGTTTGCCGTATACGACCCCGACGTGCGATTGGCCGCTGGGCCTTGTACTACCTCTCCACCACTCACAGCGCCGCTTCTCCCCACAGCAGGATGTCCATCGGGTGCGGCTCCTGGAACCGACACCACCGGGCCATTGGACACCGCCATCGGCGCCGGTAGCGCCACTGTCCCGGGAAGCGGTGCTTGAGCCCCGGATCGTAGACCACCGAAGCTCGCGACGGACATCTACGGCGGCGCATCGGGCGGCCCCAGTGCCTGCATCGGCGCAAGCACTGTGTCATAGCGGGTGCGGGCCGCGCGCTTTGCCTCGCTGGGGCCGCGCAGGGCTCGACCCAGGAACTCGAACGTCGCCAGCATTCGTTCCGGTGACACCGGGACATGGGCTTCGCCGTAGACCAAGCGGTATTCGTGGGGGATGCGATGCTCTGTGAGGACCCGATGCAGGAACTCGTTGCCGATGTGGTTGTGGAACTGATCCTCCGCGCCGCATTCGACGAGGATGGCCAGGCCGCTCGCATGCAAGCGCTCTGGGTTGACCGCTGCGATGCTGGCGGGGTTGTTTTCGGCCCAGAAGGCAGTGTCCACGGGGGTGCCGAAGCGGTCGCCGAGTCGGGCTCCTTTCCAGCCTTCGTACCACGGCGGCAGGTCGTCGAAGGCAAGCGCCGGCTCGATGCCGGCAGCCATGCCGGCCACGGCGATGAAACCTTCGGGGTTCTTGAAGGAAACGCGAAGCGCGCCGACGCCGCCCATGGAGTACCCGGCGATGGCGACCCTTTCCGGGTCGCCCCCGTGACGTTCGCCAACCTCGCGCGGGAACTCCTCGGCGAGGAGCGTGGTCCACATCTCGGAACCGTCGTGGTAATCCACGTAGTAGCCAAGCGATGCCGCGGACGGAGTGGCGACGACCACCGGCGGCAGCAGGCCAAGTGCCCATGCGCGCTCGATGAGGCGGCGGTTGCTCGCCAGCCAACGCCGGTCGCCATTGCCGCCGTGCAGGAAGAGGAGGATCGGCAGCGCATCGCCTCCTCCATCGGGCAGGAAAGCGGGGCCAGGCCGCAGCACGCTGTACTCGAGGGGGCTTGGTACCAGCTCTGTCTTCAGCGTGGTTTCCGCGTAATCCGATGCGTCTGCCTGGCGTCGCAGGAATCCAACAATCTGCCTGGTTGAACGGTCGCCTTCGGTGCCAAGGTAGGCATTGAGCGCGCCGTGGCTACGGCCGATGGCTTCCACTGCTGTGGCCGAATGGCCGGCATCGCGAAGACGTTCCGCGAACGGGATCGTCTGGGTAAGTGCCTCTGGCCGCCCCTCCGAATAGAAGATCAGGAACGGCGGATGGGCCGCGTCATAGCGCACGTGGTGCCACGGCGAGACTTCCTCGACATCGCGCGCGGTGCCGAAGACCATCTGATAGAAGTCCACATCCGTTTGGGCCAACAGCTTCGGCAGGTCGTACACCGCCGTGTCGAGCGAGACCACGCCCCGCACCGAGGCCAGATCGACGCTCGCCTCTTCAAGGAACGTCGCATTGGTGCCGAGCAAGGAGACGAGATGGGCACCTGCGGAATGACCGATCAGGAAGAGCCGATGCGGGTCGCCGCCGAACTCGTCTGCGTGACGCACAAGCCACCCTGCCGCGTCGGCCGCGCTCTGCGCCATCTGCGCAACGGTGGCCTCCGGCCCGAGCCGATAGTTGGCACTGGCGTACACAAACCCCTGCGGCACGAAGGCGAGCGGCTGCAGGAACGACTGCTTCTTGTCGCCTGCGTACCAGCCACCGCCGTGCAGATAGAGCACGATGGGAAGCCGCTCCTCGGACTGGCGCTCTGCCGGAGTGTAGAGATCAAGGCTCCGTCGTTCCGCATCGACACCCGGCATCTCGCCATAGACGACATCGTGCCGAACCTCGATCCCGGCGGCATCGAGCCGCTCTGCTGTCAGAGGCGCCGCCGGCTCGTCCCCATCCATCACAACCGCAATCCTGGCCGAATGGGCGTGATGGCTCGTGGCCACGGCCAGAAACAGCGCAGTGAGTAGAAGCCGATACATCGCCGCGATAATACCGTCCATGACTACGAACGCCTCTCGCGCCGGTAGGGATCAGAGCCCCTGCGAAAATAGTCCATTGCGTTGTTGTTGGATGGTCCAAGCCCCCGCGGGGGCGTGACCGTACACTTGTCACACCATGAACGCATTCCTGCTCGAATCCGCCCCTGCATTCCTTGACGCCGTTGAGGCGGAGGAGGTGTTGATTCGGGCCCGTGCGGATGTTGCCGGCGACGGCTCGTTTGGTGAGCGGTGGGTCGTGGTGGATCGAACGGACGTGCGGGTGTTCGATGGCGGTGCGCACGGAACGGTGCAGCAGGTACCGATTGCCGAGCTTGTGGGCTGTCGCAGCGAGTCAAGCGTTGGGGGTGGGGCGATTGTGCTGGAGCGGACCGGCCAAGTGCCGGTTCGGATTCGGTATTCGCAATCGGAAGCGGCGAAGTTCTCCGAGGTGGTGCGGGGCATTGAGCAGTTGCGGGAGGGCAAGGCGTTTCGGATCAATGGGCATGTAGAGCGGAATCGTTGCTCCACTTGCCGTCGCCTGCTGCCGGAAAGGGACGGCATTTGCCCTGCCTGCATTCACAAGGCTGCCACACTGGCGCGGCTGGCGGTGCGGTTGTGGCCGCACAAGCTGCGGACGGTGGCCGTGGCAGTTGCGTCGCTGTTCGTGACTGCCGCTGCCCTCGCACCGCCGCTTGTGACCGCGATGATCGTCGATGATGTGCTCGTGCCAGCCGATGGGGCCCCGCCTATGGAGGAGCGCCTCGGATTGCTTGCGCTGCTGGTGGCGGGGCTGGTCGGCATCCGGGTGGGTTCATGGGCCGGCGAGTGGGTGCATGGCTGGAACGCCACCTGGCTCGGCGCACGCGTCACCGCCGACATCCGTGCCGAGCTCTACCACCGACTGGAGATGCTCTCGCTGCCCTTCTACGACAAGCATCCGGTGGGCTCGCTGATTGCCCGGGCAACCCGCGATGTGCAGATGCTGCAGGGGTTCCTGATCGACGGCGTGCCCTATCTCGTCACTAATCTGCTGACGCTGGTGGGCATCCTTGCGCTGATGGTCGGCATGAGCCTGCACCTCAGCCTCTACGTCCTCCTTCCGGTTCCCTTGATCCTGCTCTGGGGCGCGTTCTATTGGTCGCGGCTGCGCATGCTGTTCACGCGCCTGATGCAGTCTTGGGGGCGTCTGACGGATCGCACGGTCGAATCGCTCACAGGCATTCGCGTCGTGAAGGCATTCGCGCAGGAAGCGCGGGAGATCGATTCCTTCAACGTCGCCAACGCCGGCATACGCGCCGCCGGCATCCGCGTGACGCTGCATCAGGGCATCTTCTTCGCCACGATGGCACTCATCTCAGCGCTGGGCATGATGCTGGTGTGGGGCATCGGTGGGCAGCAGGTGCTCGACAACGCAATCACGCTGGGCACACTGGTGGCGTTCTACTCCTACATGTGGATGTTCCTCGGCCCGATTCAGTGGCTCGGCCAGATGAACGACAGCATGTCCCGCGCCTTTGCGAGCGCCGAGCGAATCTTCGAGATCATCGACACGCCCCCGGAAGGTGCCATCGAAGGTGCGGTCGCGAAGCGACCTCCGCTGGCGGGGCACGTGCGCCTCAGTGATGTCACTTTCGGCTACGACAAGAGCAAGCCCGTGCTCAAGGGCGTGGATCTCGAACTCAACCCCGGCGAAATGGTGGGCATCGTCGGGCGCTCCGGCGTCGGCAAGACCACCATCGTCAACCTCATCGCCCGCTTCTACGACCCGGACCAGGGCAGCGTGGAAGTCGACGGAGTGGACGCGCGCGAGATGGATCCTGGGCACCTCCGCTCGCACATCGGCATGGTGCTGCAGGAACCGTTGCTGTTCTCCGGCACCATCGCGGACAACATCGGCTACGGCAAGCCGGGAGCCACCTTGGCCGAGGTCATGGACGCCGCCCGCGCCGCCAATGCCCACAATTTCATCATGGCAAAGCCGGACGGCTACGAGACGCCGGTGGGGGAGAAAGGCACCGGGCTTTCCGGCGGCGAACGGCAGCGGATTTCCATTGCGCGCGCCATCTTGCGCGACCCGCGCATCCTCATCTTCGACGAGGCTACGGCTTCCGTGGACGTGGAGACGGAGCGGCACATTCAGGTGGCCCTCGAACGGCTGATGCAGGGCCGCACCACCATCGCCATCGCCCACCGCCTATCCACGCTGCGCGGCGCGAGTCGTATCGTCGTCATCGAGGACGGTCGCATCGCCGAACAGGGAACTCACGCGGAACTCATGTCGAAGCGTGGCACGTTCCACGAACTGGTGAACATACAGCAGGCCACGTCCGAGATCATCGCGGTGGCGGACTGATGGCGGCTTTCGACCAGCCATTGCCGACGCACATCCGGCAGCGGGTCGAGGCCTTAAGTGGCGCACCGCTCGCGTCGGTGGCTTGCCTTGCCAGCGACATGGCCGCCGCGGAACGCTTTGGCCAGCAGTGGTTGGTGCTGAGTCGCGAGGCGGTGTACAGGATCGGCGAGCGGCCCGAGGACGACCGCCGGCTGCCCATCGACACCATTACCGCAGTCGACACCGCCAATCGCGTCGGGGGCGACGCGCTGCGCCTCTCCGTACAAGGGGCACCGCCGCTTGAGATCGTCCACTCGAGGTCGCTCGCATTTGCGTTTGGCGAAGCCGCCGAGGCGGTGCGGAGGCTCAAGAACGAGAAGGAACCCAACCTGCCGCAAGAAGTGGACGACGCCCGCTGCTCCCGCTGCAAGCGCCTGCTGCCGGAACGCGGCGGCATCTGCCCCGCCTGCATCCGCAAGCGCGACACGCTGGTGCGGCTCTTGCGCCTCGTCGTGCCGCATCGCTGGCCGGCGCTGGCACTTCTTGGCCTCACGGCCTGCGGGTCGCTCCTGGCTCTTGCACCGCCATACATCACCAAACGCATCGTCGATGATGTGCTTACCGCCGATGGCAGCACCGGGCTTCTGCTTGCCTTCGTTGGCGCCCTGGCCGGCATCGCTGCGCTCGCCTGGGGCATCGAAATCCTGCGCCGGTGGCTGAACGGCATCGTTGGGCTTCGCGTCTCGGAGCAACTGCGGGCAGATCTTTTCCGGGCGCTGCAGTTTCTGCCGCTTCGGTTCTACGACCGCCGCAAGGTGGGTTCGCTCATCTCCCGCGTCAACACCGATTCCGAGCTCGTCGAGATACACCTCATCTTCGATGCGCCCTTCATCCTTTCCAACGCCGTAATGCTCGTGGGTGTGCTGACGATGCTGTTCGTGATGGATTGGCAACTGGCGCTCTGGGTTCTCGTGCCGGTGCCGCCGCTGGTGGTGGGCGCTGCGCTGGTGTGGAATCGGATGGAAGTGCATTGGCGGCGGTGGTCGGTCCGCATGGCGGGCCTCGCCTCGCACCTGAACGAATCCATCGGCGGCATCCGGGTGGTGAAGGCGTTCGCCCAGGAAGAGCGGGAGGGCCGCCGCTTCGACGGCCGCAACCATGCCCTGCGCGACGCCACGGTGGCCTCCGAGCGGTCGTGGCTGAAGTTCATGATGGTGTCGCAGTTCGTGATGAGCTTTGGCGCGTTCTTCGTTTGGTACTTCGGCGGCGCGAGTGTCGTCAGGGAGGAGCTGACGCTGGGCGTGTTGCTGGCGTTCGTGGCGTACCTGTGGATGCTGTATCAGCCGATGCAGTGGTTCGGTGACTACTACAGCTTCATGGTGCGCGCCTATGCAGGCGCCGAACGCATCTTCGAGGTGATCGACAGTCGCCCGGAAGCGCACGACGGGCCGGCAGCCGAGAGGAGGAGCGCTGCCGGGAAGAGTGTGGGGATCGCCGGTCGGGTCACCTTCGACAACGTGTCCTTTGGCTACGATCCGGGGCAAATGGTGTTGCGCGACATTGAGCTCGACGTGGCCCCCGGCGAGATGATCGGCTTGGTAGGCCGTTCCGGCGTCGGCAAGAGCACGATGATCAACCTCGTCACCCGCTTCTACGATGCCGAGCACGGCACCCTGCGGCTCGATGGCAGGGACATCCGCGAGGTGCCCCTGGACGAACTCCGCTCCCGCATCGGGCTGGTGGCGCAGGACTCGCTCCTGTTCAATGTCAGCATCGCCGACAACATCCGCTACGGACGCCCGGATGCATCCTTCGAGGAAGTGCTGCGTGCGGCCCGCGCCGCCAACGCGCACGAGTTCATCATCGCCCGGTCAGACGGCTACGACACCTTGGCCGGCGAGATGGGCAACCGCCTCTCCGGCGGCGAGAAGCAGCGCATCGCCATCGCCCGCGCCATCCTGCACGATCCGCAGATTCTCATCCTCGACGAGGCGACCTCTTCGCTGGACACCGCGACCGAGAAGAAGATTCAAGAGGCCATCGCTCGACTGGTGAAGGGTCGCACCACCTTCGCCATCGCCCACCGCCTCTCCACCCTGCGCAGTGCCAATCGACTCGTGGTGCTAGATGAGGGCCGCATTGCCGAGACGGGCACCCATGGAGAGCTGATGGCCAAGCGAGGCATCTTCCACTCGCTTGTCGAGGCGCAGCGGGCGACCTCCCGCGTGCTTGCGGACGAGGCGGCCGAGCGGGAGGCGGCGTGACGGCAGCGAACGAGGACGAGGCCAATCCTGCGGTGCTGGCGGCCAACGCGGAGCCGTCTAGTCTGCGCGTGTTTCGGGCGCCACCCTGGCAGACCCGGCTCACGGTGGACGGCGTCGTTTCCTTTCTAGTGGCAAGGCCTGTGCGGGCCGCGCCACTGACGGATCCAGACCGCTACATCTCCTTTCTCGACGCGAGGAACGAGGAGATCTGCATGGTGAACGACCTTGCGGAACTCGACGACGAATCCCGCGAGGTCGTGGAAGCGGACCTCGCCGCGCACTACCTCACCGCCACCATCCTCTCCATCGACTCGGCGCGAAACGAATTCGGCACCTCGTACTGGGACGTGCAAACCGACCGCGGCGCGCGTGACTTCGTGGTGCAGAACGCCGCGGAAAACGCCCGCTGGCTCGGCCCCAATCGCCTGCTCCTGCTCGATGTGGACGGCAACCGCTTCGAAATCCCCGCCCTCGACCGCCTGGACAAGCGCAGCATCGGCTTGCTCCGGCGAGTGCTCTAGCGCCGGAACCCAACTGCGAAGCAAGTACCGCTCTTGGCGGCGCGCCGCCGGCGAACACACGGCCGGCGAAGTCACACATAATGCGCCCCGCTTGCGGGAGCCTTCAGCCGGGGGAGCTAACTGGGTGCCGATGCGGGAGACGCGGTCGCGCCCCTCCCTCGCCGGTGGAGGCCGGGCGCACAAGAGGGGAGAAACGCATGGCGGAGGCAGCGGCAGGGTCGGATCGACGCCCGCTCACCAAGTGGAACTATGTGTCCTACGCGGCGCCCGCCGCGCCGCTGGCGCTCTCCGGCTTGCCGATCGCGGTGTATCTGCCCGTCATCTACGGCGACTCCGACGGCTTCGGCCTGTCGCTGGCGGTGGTCGGCACGTTGCTTGCGCTGTCCCGCATTTCGGATGTGGTGACGGACCCCCTCATCGGCTATCTCTCGGATCGCTGGAAGACCCGCTGGGGGCGGCGCAAGCCTTGGGTGTTGGTCGGCACGCCCATCTTCGCCCTTGGCATGTGGTACCTGTTTATACCGCCGTTCGAGTTCAGCGAAGTTTCCGTCTTCGGCTCGACCTTCTCGAACGGCTATCTGTGGCTTTTCGGCACGCTCACGCTCTTCTACCTCGGCTCCACCATCAAGGACATCCCCTTCACCGCCTGGGGCGCGGAACTCTCGAGCAACTACAACGAACGCACGCTCATCATGAGCTGGAAGGAGTTCGTTGGCACCGGCGGCTCCCTGCTGTCCGTGTTCATTCCGCTGCTGATCCTGTTCTTCGGCTACGACAAGCCCACGGAAGCCGTGTTCGCGCTGGTCCTCGTGATGTGCATCTTCATGCCCATCATCAACCTGAACTGCCTGGTTACCGTTCCGGAATGGCGGCAGGTGGAGATCGCCAAGCGCATCCCCTTCAAGGAGGGGCTGCGCATCGCCGCGCAGAACCGACCGTATGTCTTTCTCGTGATCGTGTTTGGCTTCGGCGCCATCGGCTCCGCGATGACCAACAGCCTGTCGTTCTTCTTCGTCAAGCACGTTCTGGTGGCTGGCGAACTGTACGCCGTGTACCTGACGCCGTACTTCGTCTGCCAGATGGCGGCAATCCCCCTGTGGTTCCGCCTCTCGCGCCGAATCGGCAAGCACAAGGCGACCATGTGGGCCGTAGGCTGGTATGCGTTCTGGTCGTCGTTCATTCCGATCATCGCCGTCACGCCCATGCACTGGTACGGCGCTTTCGAGATTCCTCAATACCTCGGCTGGCTGCCGAGTGGCGCCCACGCTTCGGTGATGGGTTATCTCGCGGACATCGAGACCGGCAAGTTCTTTTTCTTCATCATCATCATGTGCCTCAAGGGTTCGGCCATCGGCGCGCTTTCGGCCTTGCCGCTCGCGATGTGCGCGGACGTGATCGACATCGACACCGCCCAAACCGGGCAGCGCCGGGCCGGCGCCTACATGGCCATCTGGTCGATGGTGCGCAAGGGTGCCTATGCACTCGGCACGGCCATTGGACTGTGGCTCGTGGTGTTCTGGGATTTCGATGCCCTGGCCGATCCGCGCGACACCACCAATTCCGACTTCTCGCTGCTAATGCTCGCCTGCACCTACTCGGTGATCCCGGCGATCTTCAAGTTTGTCGGCATGCCGTTTCTGTGGATCTATCCGCTCACGGAGAGCAAGCTTTCGGAAGTGCAGGCAGACATCGCGCAGCAGGAAGCCGCCGACGCCGCGACGGCGACGTTACGGGATTCGGGCGGGTCGGAGGCTGCGCCAGCCGAGTGACGGCCGCCACCTCAGGGCAAGCGACCGGGCTGCAACTCGGCAGGCCTTTACGCGAGGCAACACCATGCTCTTCACCAAACCGTTCAAGGAACGCATCCGCCGCGGCGAGCAGACGCTAACGTTCCGTCGCTGGAGGCGACCGCAGGCGAAGCCGGGGGGCCTCTACAAGCTGCCGCCAATAGGTGCGATTCGCGTCGCGAGCGTGGAGGTGGTCGACGCGAGTGACATCACCGATGCGGATGCGAGGCTCGCGGGCCACGCCGACCGAACCGAGACGCTGGCGGTTCTCGGCGGCGGCGACTCCCCGGTCTATCGTGTCGCGTTCGAATACGTCGCCCCGGAGCAGGTCCCCGCACCGACGCACTTGCCCGCCGACGAGATTGCCCGGCGCCTTCGCGCCACCGACGGTCGCGCAAAGCGGCCTTGGGCCGCAGCCACGCTCGCCCTCATTGCCCAGAATCCAGAACGCCGCGCCGCGGACCTCGCCTTGGCGCTCGGCTTCGAGGCAGCACCATTCAAGGCCAACGTCCGCCGCCTCAAGGCGCTGGGTCTGACGGAAAGCCTGGAAGTTGGCTATCGCGTGACGGATCTCGGCCAAGAGGTGCTTCAGGCGTTTCAACCCGAGGCCCAGTGAAACGCAAACACCATCGCCACCGGCACCATCCAATCCGCTATATTCGCGCCCTCGCGCGCAAGCGAAACACCGAGGGGAATCATGCGTCATTCGTTGCGGGCCGCCTGGGCGGCGGTGGGCCTCGTGGCCGGCGGGTTCTTGGGCGGCTGCGGACAGGCCGAGGCGCCTGACACCCCAGAACCCGAGCAGGACCTCACCAGCGTTGAAGCTGACGTCGAGCCGCCACCCACGCATTGGCTAAGCGATGGCGACATCGGCGAGGGCACCGGACCGGTCACCGATGCGCACCTCAAGGCTGGCGCTTCGGATCCGAGCAAATGGGTGCTCTATGCCGGCGATTACGCCGGACATCGGCACTCGCCCATCGACGACATCAACACGGGCAACGTCTCGGACCTGCAGGTGGCGTGGGCATTCCCCACCGGCATGCCGAACCAGTTCGAGGTTTCGCCCACCGTGTACGACGGCGTGATGTACGTCACCTCCTCCTACAACCGCCTCTTCGCCCTTGATCCGGCGACCGGGGAACTGCACTGGCGCTACGACCACCAGCTCCCGGAGGACCTGCGCCTTTGTTGCGGCGCGGTGAATCGCGGCGCCGCCATCGCCGGCGACAGCGTGCTGATGGCGACACTCGACGCGAAGATCCTCTCCTTCAACCGCTTCACCGGCGAGATCAACTGGGAAACCACCATCGTCAACTACGCCGACGGCTTCAGCGCGACATCCATGCCAATGATCGTCAAGGACATGGCCATCATCGGCATCGCCGGCGGCGAGTATGGCGTGCGCGGCTTTTTCGACGCATACGACGTCGCAACGGGCGAACTGCGCTGGCGCCACTACAACGTGCCCGTGGAAGGCGAGCCCGGCATCGAGTCCTGGGCTGGCGACTCCTGGAAATCCGGTGGCGCCCCTGCGTGGACCAGCGGTGCCTACGATGTCGAGACGGACACCCTTTACTGGACCACCGGCAACCCTGCCCCCGACTGGAACGGTGACCTGCGCGAGGGCGACAACCTCTTTTCCAACAGCATCCTCGCGATCAACCCCAACACCGGGGAGCGCCTGTGGCATTTCCAGTTCACGCCCCACGACGTGTGGGACTACGACGGCAACACCCACATCTTCCTCACCGACGTGGAGCGCGACGGCGAGACCATCAAGGCCGTCGTCCAGCCGAACCGCAACGGCTTCTACTACATCCTGGACCGCACTGACGGTTCCTTCGTGGCGGCCACGCAATACGTAGAGGAACTCAACTGGGCGGAAATCGACGAAAACGGCCGTCCCGTGGTCAATCCGCTGGCCAAGCCTGTGGAGGAGCCCGACTACCGCGTTTGCCCGAGCAATCTGGGTGGCCTGAACGGTGCCTGGACCGCCGCGATGAACCCCGACACCGGCCTCATCTTCATCCCGTCCGTGGAATCCTGCCAGTACTACCAGAAGGGCATTTCCGCCTTCGTCAAAGGGCAGCCGTTCCTAGGCGGAGGCCCGCTCACCGTCGATGTCGACGAAGGCAAGGCCCACGGCAACGTGGTTGCGGTGGACAAGAACACGGGCGAGGTGAAGTGGCGCTATGTGGACCCGGACCCGATGATGGCAGGTGCCCTCTCCACCGCCGGCGGCCTCGTCTTCACCGGCAACCAGTCCGGCCACGCGATGGCGCTTGATGCCGACACGGGCGAGGTGCTCTGGCAGTTCCGCATGGGCGGGGGCGTGCGCAGCCAACCGGTGGCGTATCGTGCCGGCGGTCGCAGCTACGTCGCCATCGGCTCCGGCAACTTCAACACCTTCGCCACCTTCGCCGGCGGCCCCACCAACATTCCAGAAGGCGGCCACCTGTTCGTGTTCGCTTTGCCGGAGTGATCGGGGGTGCCTCTGGATGGAGCGCCCCATAGCCGCCCCGGCACCTTGCCTGCGCTCGGCACCGGCTCCGCGTTCGGCCGAGCCAAGCGGATGAACGCGCGACGGATACTCGTTGCTGCCGTTTGCGCAGCGGCATCGCTGTCGTGGGCGAATGGGCCCTCGCTCGACGTCTGCCTCCCCGAAAACGCCCTGCCACGAGCGAGCCGCGCCACCGAGCAAGGCTTCGACATCGACGTTGCGCGCCTTCTCGCCAAGGAATTGGACCGCCCCCTCCGCGTGCTCTGGCTGCCGACCCCCAACCTCACCGACATCGAGTCGTCGGACACCGACTACCGCCCCCTGCTGCGCGGCCAGTGCAACCTGATGATGTCCGTCCCCGGCGCCTCTGACATCGCCCACTTCGGCGGCGCCCTCACCCTCAGCCAGCCCTACTACGGCGCAAGCTGGGAAGTGTTTCCCGCAGATTCCGGGTTCAACTGGAAACAGCCCTACGACGGCAAAGTCGCCGTCCGCGCCCATACCGTCGGCCACCGCGCCGTGCATGAACTCGGCTTCGACTGGACCATGCAGCCGGACAACCCTTCCATCGTCGATGCCGTCGAACGCGGCGCAGCAAGCGCGGGATTGGTGTGGGGACCGTCCTTGGGCAGTCTCGACGTCGAACGAAAGACCAACACCGAACCACCCCAGGCGCTGCGCTGGAACATGCACCTTGCCTATCGGGCGGACGACGAAGCAATGACGAGCGCCATCAACACCGCACTCTCGGCGCCAGGGGTGCAGGACGCAATCGCGGCCCTCCTGGAAAGACACGGCATCCCCCAGCGTGGCCCATTCGAGACCGTCCACACCACCGAAGCCCTGAACGCGTTGTGACGGCGTCTTCAAAGGGGGGCAGCGTTCGTCCCTGCGCCGCCCTCGCCATCACGCTTCTCATCACCCTAACCGCCTGCGGCCCAGGCGAACCGCCTTCTCCGGCCGACGCCTTCCGCAACGACCCGATCGCCATGCAGCGCGGACGCCTGCTCTACAACGGCACTTGCGGCGGCTATTGCCACGGCAGCTCCCCCGGTCCCCGCGACGCCCCATATCTTTTCGACTGCACCTGGCTGCACGGTGGCACGGACGCAGACATCTTCCGCGTCATCTCCGAAGGCGTTCCGGAAACCCGCATGGTCTCCTTCGGCGGCAACCTACCCGAAGGCGACGACGACATCTGGCGCCTAGTGGCATACATCACCAGCCAAACACCGAAGTCCTGCTAGCGCGGACTACCGCCTCCGCACATCCTGCCGGTGGCCGCCCCTCCGAGAACGGCGAGGAACGCCGTTTCTCGGAGGGGGGCCGCCGGCCCACACCCCGTACGCGCCAATCCCCGAACGACCCCCCTCCTGCCACTCCTCAGGGGAGCGACGTCAATCACGACCTCTCCACGTGATGGGCCCCTCCGGGAGTCGGCGAGACAATGGCGAGGCCCGCTGGATCGCGAGCCTTGGTGCATGCGCTCTCCCCTAGGTATGATCCAGTTTCAATATGATAAACATCAATGTTTTAAGAAATCTTATTCATGTGATGGTTTAAGTCCCCTCTGACCCTTTGGAACACGCCACCTGCGAAGCAAGCGCCACGAATCGCCCTCGCCGAAGGTGTATGCAATCCCCTTGGTTGCCTGTCGGAAGGCGCTGCATCGGCGCGAACTGTTGTCGCGTACACCAGTTGACAGCCGCCGGGCAAAAAGCCGCGGCTGACGTTGACGAACGGATCGATAGGACGGAAGGCAATTGAGCGGCGTGACCCCGCGAGTGCCGTTGCCGTCCGGGCCCCATCCCGCGCCAATTGCTGCTGTGCGGTTCTGTCGGAGCGTACACTCGTGGCAGGGCATGGAGGAACTAACGGATGGTTGCGCGAACCGGGGCGGAGTATCTGGCCGGGCTCAAGGGCCGGCGGGCGGTTTGGGTTGATGGCGATGCCATTGCCGATGTCACTGCCTATTCCCCGTTCAGGGGCTCCCTGGCCGGCATGGCCGGGTACTTCGACTGGCAGCACATGCATCGCGAGGCGTGTCTCGTCGAGAGTGCGGATGGAGACGGCAGGCACGTCAGCCATCTGATCCCAACGTGCCGAGAGGACCTAACCGTCCGGCACCGCGGCCTAGAGCAAACCGCGCGCTACAGCGTCGGGATGCTGGGGCGAACGCCGGACTACCTCAACGTCACCTTCGCCGGGTTCGCCGGCCAGCCTAGCCTTTGGCGTGCAGCCGGGAATGAGCAGGGACACGACAACCTGGTCGCTTTCCAGCGCGAGCTCGCGGCCAAGGACCTGTCGCTGACGCACACCATCGTCCACCCCGTCGTCGACAAGCGAGTTGCCGACTACGAGGGCGTCAATCTCGAAGCAGCCCTCTGCAAGGTGGACGAAACGGCAGACACCATCGTCGTCAATGGCTCGCGGATTCTGGCAACGCTGGGGCCCTTCGCCGACGAAATCGCCGTCTATCCCGCCCACCCGGTGCCCGCCGAGCAGACCAACATTGCGATCGCCTTCTCGGTGCCGATGAACACCCCGGGGCTCAAGGTGCTCTGCCGTGACCACTACGGCGTGGATCGCGACCCGTTCGACGCCCCCTTCTCGAGCCGGTTCGACGAACAGGACGCCTTCGTCATCTTCGATCACGTCGAGGTGCCGAAGCACCGGGTGTTCTGCGACTGCAACGTTGAAGTGTTCAACTCCGTGCTGCGCCGCGGCTGGACCGGCAACATCATGCAGCAGACCGCGATTCGAGCCTTGGTGAAGCTGGAGTTCGCCTATGAACTCGCCACCCGCATGGCCGAGGCCACCGGCCAGCACCAGCGCAGCGAGATCACGCGCCTGCTCGGCGAACTGTGGTCGTACGCGGAGCTCACCCGCAGCGCCATCAAGGCGGCGGAAGACGGTGCCTTCGACTACGGCGACGGCACCTGGTTTTGCGACGAACGTCCCTTCGCGGCCCTGCGTCCCACCATGCCCGGCTGGATGGTGCGCGTGAACGACATCCTCAAGCAGATCGGCTCCCACAACCTGCTCGCAACGCCGGCGCGGGCCGATTTCGACGATGCCGAGCTAGAGCCGCTGCTCAGCCAACACCTGCGCGGCGCCGACGAGGTGGATGCACGCGAACGGGCCCGACTGTTCCGCACCGCCTGGGACCTGGCCGGCTCCGCACTCGGCGGCCGCATGGAACTCTACGAGCGCTTCTATCTGGCCTCGGCACCGAGGAACTACTCCATCGCCCACGCGTCGGCACAGCGACTCCGCGAATGGAACGCCGTGCCGGAATTCTGGCGCTCGACCGACGAGATGGTCGAGAGGTACGCCAAGGGCGCACAAGAATAGGAAGAGTATGCAGGCTACGAATGAGCCCTACACACGGCTGACTCCACCCGTGTAGGCCGACCAACTGGACCCGCACGCCTATCGGTGCGTGCGAGGGCAGGTTGCCCGCCCCCCAAGCCCGTCAGATCGACGCCAGAATCGCTGGCAGCCTCTCCACCAGGTACATTGGCAGGGAGATTAGGCGGTAGGCCACGTCAATCGGACCCCGTCCTTGCTGCACGCGTGTGCGGATCGTTTGGATCGATGGCAGGGCGACGTCGAAACGGACGGCGACTGGTGTGGTTTTTTCGGCGACGAATTGATGCAGCGATTTCAGGCTTCCGCTGGCGCCGGCCTTGACCTCGATGGGGACGATGCGGCCGTCGAACGCGGCCACGTAGTCCACTTCCGCGTTTGCTGCGCGGCCTTCGCGCAGCCAGTAACTGAGGCCGCGGTTGGGCGACTCGGCGAGCAAACCCTCGAGATGCTGGCCGACGAACTGTTCGGCCATGGCGCCTTCGTTGACGAGTCGCGTTTCGTCGGTGTTCTCGATGGCGCTCCAGCCGAGACCGGACACGGCATTCATCAAGCCCACATCCATGAATAGCAGCTTGTAGGAGCGCGGATCGAAGTCCGCTTGCAGCGGCAGGCCGTTGCAGTGGCTGTGCGTCACCTTCGACAGCACCCGCGCCATGCACAGAAGCTCGATGTCGGCCTTGATGGTCGCGGCCTTGTCTTCACGGGAGAAGTGGATGTACTTGACCTTGCGCCCGACGTTGCGGGCGGCGAAGTTGAAGGCGTTGACGATGCGGGAGAGGCTTCGTGAGCCGACGTACTTGGGGAAGTCCTCGCGATAGGTGTCGACGATGGAGCGGTGGACCTCTGTGGTGTCGCGGAACCGTCCAGTGTTCGCGTACGCCTGAACCGCCTCCGGCATACCGCCGGTAAAAAGGTACGCGCGCAATTGCTGCATTAGACGCTGATGTACTGCGGGATCGAGTCCGCGCTCCATCTCGAATGCGTCTATGGCGCGGGCCAGACCTTCGGCACGGACGGCATTCAGGAACTCTGTGAAGCTCATCGGGCCCATGTGCAGATAGGCGATCCGACCGACCGGCATTGAGGTGCGGCGGTCCGCAAGGGCGAAGTCGAGCAGCGAGCCGGCGCCGAGCACGGGCAGATCGGGCATGTCCTCGTGCAGGTAGCGCAATGCAGGGATGGACTCGGGCACGGCCTGCATTTCGTCGAGAAACAGCAATGCGTTCGGCCCGAATTCGCCGAATTCGGGCAGCGCTTCAAGGACGTTCAGGAGATGTGCAGGATCATTGCGCGCAAAGGCCGGTCCCAAATCGGCGTGCCGTTCGAGATTCACCTCCACCAACAGTCGGCCGCAGCGTTCCGCGAACAGACGCACCAGCGTGGACTTGCCGACCTGCCGGGCACCGCGAAGGACTAGCGGCTTCCGGGCTGGCGTGGCGAGCCATCTGTCCAAGAGCGCAAGTTGCTTTCGTTCCATACTTGGAGAATAGCGCAACAGGTGGGTGTTATGGACGCCATTCCGACTAAACAGAGGGGTGTTTCGACCATAGTATGGCGAAAACAAGGGGCTGTTTGTCACGGTTGTCGATCTGAAGGGTCTCCTGCGGGGGGATCTAGTGTGCCGTCCCATAAGTTCGACGTACTTCGGGATGCCCAATCCTCGTCCCGGCCGACCTTTCGGGGGGAGAGTCTGGGCGGCACATCCTCCTTTTTCCCGGCATCGGTGCGCCGGCCAGTGCCCAGCGGGAAGGGTGACGTATTTTCGGGACGCGACACTAGACCCGGAAGTGGTGGGGGCCGAAGTTGGCTTCGTAGTAGGGGGCGACCATTCGGCCTGCAGGGACAACTTGGTCCACGGCGTCGAAGTCGGCTTGGGTGAGGGTCAGGTCTGCGGCGTCCAGGTTGTCTTCGAGTTGCTCCATGGTTCTCGGGCCGATGATGGGGCTGGTGACTCCCGGTTGGGCCATTACCCAGGCCAGGGCGAACTGGGAGACGGGGACGTTGAGCGCGGCCGCGAGGGGTTCGATGGCTTCCACCACGTCGTACACGTTTTCGTTGAAGCGGCGGCGTTGGGCGGGGTTCATGCGGGCGGTGTTGGCGAAGCGGGTGCCTTCGGGGGCGGATTCGCCGCGCTTGTACTTGCCAGTGAGGAGGCCGCCGGCGAGGGGGCTCCAGGGGATGGTGGCGACGCCGTAGGTTTGCGCCATGGGCATGAGTTCGCGCTCGACGCGGCGGTCGAGCAGGTTGTAGGGCTGCTGCTCGCAGACGAAGCGGTTCAAGCCATGCTTTTCGGATGCCCAGAGGGACTCGACGAACTGCCAGGCGGCGAAGGTGGAGGTGCCGATGTAGCGCACCTTGCCTTGGCGGATGAGGTCGTCCAAGGCACGCAAGGTTTCGTCGATGGCGGTGTCGGGGCGCGGGCGGTGGATTTGGTAGAGGTCGATGTAGTCGGTTTTCAGGCGCGTGAGGCTTGCTTCGCAGGCGGCCATGATGTGGCGGCGGCTGGCGCCTTGCATGTTCGGGTCGTCGTCCGCCATGGCGCCGTGGAACTTGGTGGCGAGGACGATGCGGTCGCGCTTGCCGTTGTGCTTGAGGGCCTCACCGGTGAAGCTCTCGCTGCGGCCTCGGGAATAGACGTTGGCGGTGTCGATGAAGTTGACGCCCCGCTCGATGGCGCGGTCGATGATGGCGCAGGAGTCGTCGAGCTCCGTGCGCATTCCGAACATCATGGCGCCGAGACATAGGTTGCTGACGCGGACGCCGGTGCGGCCCAGAAGGCGGGTTTCCAGGGGCATTCGTGGTCTCCAAAACAAGGGGACAGGTGGTTGTCGCAGGTAGCGTAGCAGCGAACGGCTCAAACCGGCGCGTCGGGCTGACGCGCCTTGCGGCGCATCCGGGCTAAAGGACCAGGCTCAGAGTAAAGAGGGCGGCAAGGATGGCGCTGACGAGCTTCCAGAACAGCGTGGGGTTCTTTTCGAGAAGCGGGGCGGATTCGGCGCGACGCACGAGATCCGGATTCGGTTGGGAGAGGTCGGTGGTGAATTCTGACAGGGCCTCGTATCGATTGGCTGGGTCTTGGGCGGTGGCTTTGGCCAGGGCCAGATCGATCCACTTGGGGAGGTCTGGGCGGCCCGCTTCGGCCAGGGGGATGTAGGGGCGGCCGAGATATGCCTTGGCGTCGCGGGCCAATGGAGGCTTGTAGGGCAGCTTTCCAGTGAGCATTTCGTAGGTGACGATGCCGAGGGCGTAGATGTCGGCGGCATGGGTGGCGCCCTGGCCGAGCAGGCATTCCGGGGCGACGTAGCCCACCGAGCCAACGGGATGGGTTTCGCGCACGGCGCTCGACAGTTCGTCGAAGCCTTGGGCGTAGGCGGTGCCGAAGTCGATGATCTTGGCGTTGCCGTCGCGGTCCACCATGACGTTGTCGGGCTTGAGGTCCCGATGCACCATCTGCAGGCGCTGGAACGCTCTGAGGGCCCGCGCGATCTCGCCCACGAGACGCCGTACCTCGTCGATGGCCGGACGTGGATGGTCCAGCATCCACTGACGCAAAGTGCGGCCGTCGATGTGCTCGGCGATGTAGTAGAGGAAGCGGCTCTCCGGGCGCGGCAGCACCTTCATCACCCCCGGGTGCTCAATGCGCCGGCCGATCCATTCCTCGCGGATGAAGCCGTCGAGATACACCGGGTCCTCGGCGAAGGCCTCCGAGGGCACCTTGAGCGCCACGCGCCGGCCGGACTCGTCCTCGGCAAGATAGATGTGGCTGCGGGTGCCTTCGTCGATGGTGCGAAGCACGCGGAAGCCGTCGATGCGGGCGCCCGGGGAGAGAGGCGGTGGAATGACCTGGCGGGTGAGTCGGCGATGCGCCTCGGCGATGTCTTCCGCCGGCGCGGCGTCGATGCGGGCGATCAGGCAGCTTACGTTGTCTTTGCTGCCTTGCTCGAGTGCGGAGTCCGCGACCGATTTGGCGACGTCCTCTAGCGATGCATCCACGGCGGTTGCAAGGGCTACGCCGCGGCGCAATTGCTGGGCGCCCAGTACGTCGTGGATGCCATCGGTGGTGAGCAGGAACACGTCGCCGTCGGCAAGGTCTTCGGCGAGGTAGTCCACCTCCATGTGCAGTTCCATGCCGAGGGCGTTGGTGAGCATTGCCTGCTTGCGGTGGTCGCGGGTGAGCTGTTCGAGATTGCCGTCGCGGAGGCGATAGACGCGGCTGTCGCCGACATGGAAGACATGCGCGGTGCGGCCCTTGGCGATCACGGCGCTCACCGTGGTCGCCATGCCCTCGTGATGGCAGAACCAGCGGTTGAGGGCATTCAGCACCCGTGCCGCAGCGGCCTTGGCGGTCCAGGTTTCGGGAGTTGCGAGGTACTCGTCGATGAACTCCGTGACGGCGGTCTGGCTCGCTTTCTGCGCCTGTTCGCCGCTCGAGAGACCGTCGGCGATGACTGCCACGGCACCCTTGAGGCGATGTGGCGGCGCGGCGGCGAACGCGTCTTCGTTCGAGGCCCGAACGCCAGCCAGCGAGACGCCGCCGTAGCTCACCGTCAGTTCGCGTGTGTCCGCCGTTTGTGCCGTAGGTTCTGCCATGTCCGTCAACCCGCGCATGGCCCCTCGGGAGGAGAGGCATCCTGCCCTCCCTCCAAGGGTCCATGCCCGTCGCGGCGACTGTCCATTACGCCACTTCAATCAGTTCCACGGTGCCGTCTTCGCGGATTTCGGCCATGTGCCCGCGGGGCTCTTCCATGAAGAAGAGGGTGAGAAAGCCCACCACCGCCGAGGCACCGATTATGGCGAAGAACGCCTCGTAGCCGACGAAGGAGAAGATCGTCAGGTACACGACGGCGCCGATGTTGCCGTAGGCGCCGGTCATGCCAGCGATTTGGCCGGTGAGGCGGCGCTTGATCAGCGGCACCACGGCGAACACGGCGCCTTCGCCAGCCTGAACGAAGAAGGAACACGCCATCGCGGTGATGACGGCGAGCGCCAGCGGCCAGGAGGAATCCACCAGGGCGAACGTGAAGTAGCCGACCGCGAGGCCGGCGATCAGGAACAAGAGGGTCGTCTTGCGCCCGAACCAGTCGCTGAGGAGCCCCCCGGCGGGGCGCGACATCAGGTTCATGAACGCATAGGACGACGCGAGTAGCCCCGCCTGCACCATGCCCAAGCCAAACACGTCCATGAAGTAGAGCGGCAGCATGGACACCACCGCGAGCTCGGAGCCGAAGGTGGCAAAGTAGAGCACGTTCAGGACGGCAACTTGCTTGAACTTGTAGCGGTGCAGTTCCGGCACCGGCGCCTCGAACACGCCCTTGTTGACCCGCCATGCCTGCCATGCGTCGTAGAAGTAGCCGGCCAGCAGGAAGGCGTAGATGGTGTTGGCGGCGCTGGCGGACAGGAGTTCCACGCCGCTCGGCGAGAGCTTCCACGTCAAGAGGGCGAGGGCGAGGAAGACCGGGGCCTTCATGGCCAGGAGCAAGAAGAAATCGCCTTTGCTGGTGACCTCGATGGCACCGAGGTTCTTCGGCTTGAAGTAGGTGGAGCCCTTTGGCGTGTCGGAGACATTCAGGTGGTAGAGCACGCCGAACACGATCGACAGCACGCCGGTCAGGCCAACGGCGTAGCGCCAGCCATCGTCACCGCCGAACAGGAGCGCCAGCGCGGGCAACGACATGGCGGCGGCCGCCGAACCGAAGTTGCCCCAGCCGCCGTAGATGCCCTCGGCACGCCCGAGTTCATTGGCCGGAAACCACTCCCCCACCATGCGGATACCAATGACGAAGCCGGCGCCGATGCAACCGAGCAGGAAGCGGGCAATCGCCGCTTGGGCAAAGGAGTCCGCGAGCGCGAACAGGAAGCACGGAATGCTGCAGACGAGCAGGAGAGTGGAGTAGACGAGCCGCGGCCCGAACTTGTCGGTGAGCATCCCGATCAGGATCCTTGCCGGGATGGCGAGCGCGACGTTGAGGGTGAGGAGCGTCGAAATCTCCGCTTTGCTGAGTCCCAGCGACCCGGAGATCGCCCCCATCAGCGGGGCATGGTTGAACCACACCACGAACGTGACGAAGAAGGCCATCCAGCTCATGTGCAGGATTTTCATCTTGCCGTGGAAGGCAAAGAGGTTGAATCGTCCTTCGGGGGTGGACACGGAAATGCTCCTTTTCCTGACGGGGGCTTTCGCGGCCGGAACGGGGTCAGTGATCGACTGGAGCAACGCCGACGGCCGGGTTGGCGGCAAGGCCAATGTCGCGGGCGTGTTGTTCGAATGCCTTGTTTTTCCAGAAGAACGCGCCCGGCATGGTGGTCGGGATGACGACCACGTAGAAGATGGCTCGGCCTAGGACCGCGACCGCCACGCTAATGGCCGCGCCCAGAGTCCACGGCAGTGGATGGGCGACCCCCGCGACGAAGAGGCAAGCGAGATAGGCGAAGTTGGCACCCAGCAATGCGTTGCGGAGGCGATAGACCCAGCCGAACGTGGTCCGTTGCACGTGGTGGGAGACGGCGCCCTCGTGTTCCGCGCCACGCATGGCTCGCGCGTGACCCGCAAGCCCGGCAACCTCGATGGCAATGCCGCACGCGATGGCGACGAAGAGTGGTGCCGACGAGGCGGGCAGGAAGGCGAGGCCCAGCCAGCCCCCGAGCGCCAGGGAAGTGCCGACGAACGCCGCGCCCGTCTGCCAGTGGTTCCAGAACGGTCTCGCCGGGATGAGGTAGCAGCGCACCATGAAGTAAAGAGTGGCCGCACCGGCGATGATGGCCGCGGCGCCGGCGGCCAAAGCCACCGAAGCGAACCCGGCGAAATCCGCCAGCACGTAGAGCCCTGCGAAGCCCCCGAACAGCACCGTCGCCAGCGCCTCGCGGCTCAAGTTCGAGTGTCGCAAGTTATTGAATCCTCGATAGAACCGCAGAACCTTGCCGAGGTGTGCCGTAGACGCCGCCATGCCAAGCCCGACGAGGAGCAGCGCAACGAGACCCATGCGGTAATCCGCCATCCCGCCGAGGAACGTCGTGACGAAGACCCCAACGCCAGCCTGCACGGCCAGCGTGAACACGACCAGCGGGTTCTCCCGCGACGACAAGCGCGAGAGATTCCAGCCAATGCCTTCACTCGCTGCCGCATCAACCACCGGCCGGAAGGTCGCGTCCGCACTTTCCTTGCGATACTTCACCGGTGCCGAATCCGGTCGGGTAACCTCCAGCGGCGTCCTTCGCTCCTGCTGAAAGCGGATGTTCGGATTGGTGATCTCAGGATCGGGAAAGCCGGGAATGCGCGTCTCTATCTGCGCCCTGCCCGCCGGCACGTTCTCCACCACGCCGAAATCCAGCGCATTTCCCACACAGGCGGAGACGCAAGCCGGCTTCAGCCCCACCTCCAGCCGATCCACGCACATGTTGCATTTCTCCACCTGCCCCGCCAGCGGATCGAGCTGCGGGGCGTTGTAGGGACACACCCATGTGCAATAGCCGCAGCCGAAGCAGATGTCCGGGTCCTGGATCACGGCACCGTATTCCGGGTGCTTGGTGTAGGCGCGCGTGGGGCACCCTTTCAGGCACACCGGGTCGTCGCAGTGGTTGCAGGCCATCGAGATGTTGATGCGCGCGTAGTCGGGAAAGGTGCCGCCTTCGACATAGCCCACGGAGCGGAACGATAGATGCGGCGGCAAGTCGTTCTTCTCGCTGCACGCCGCCTCGCAGGCATGGCAGCCAATGCAGTTGTCGGCGGTGAAATGGAACGCGTGCTGGCGCGTGCGGTTGGGGCTGTCGCCGATGCCGGCGTCGCCGTTGATGTTCAGGCTCACGCCGTTGTCGCCGTCCGGGAGGAGCTCGATGGGATTGCCGTAGCGGTTCAGGGTCTTCGCATTGGCGCGGGAGAGCGCTGCCGTCTCGTCGATGGCGGCGAGCTTGGAATAGGCGGGTTCGTCTTCGCGGAGCGGGACCATCAGAAGGGCCTCATGCCGGCGTTCCACTGCGCCGCTTCGTCTTGGTCCACCGGTTCAATCCTCACCGCGCACTGCTTGAAAGCGGGCTGGCGCGAATAGGGGTCGAGCAGCCCCAGCGTCAGCCGGTTGACGCATTCGTGGAAGTGGAACGGGATGAACACCATGTCGCTAGGCACGCGCTGGGTGCATTGCGCCATCACCACCGCGTCGCCGCGCCGCGACACCAGCCGGGCATAGCCCATGTGGTCGAGGCCGAGCGCTTGTGCCGCGTCCGGGTTGATCTCCATGTAGGGGGTCGGCGAAAACTTGTTGCAATTCCCGACCTTGCCGGTCTTGGTGCGGGTGTGAAAATGCTCCACCACGCGGCCGCTGTTGAGCCAAAACGGGAATGCCTCGTCGGGTCGCTCGTTGTTCTCGACGTAGGGCAGCGCGAGCAGCCTGGCCTTGCCGTCCGGGAAAGCGAACACGCCATCTGCATAGAGGCGGGGCGAGCCGGTCTCGTCGCCTTCGCGCATGGGCCATTGCAGGCCGCGCGCAGCCTCGATCTTGGCGTAGGTCATGCCTGAGATATCGAGGTTTCGACCGCGCCCCTTCGACAACTGCTTCATTTCCTCGAACGTGGCTTCGGGGGTTGCCGGCCAGTGCATTTCCGCAGCTTGGGCCAGCGCTTGGCGAGGGAGGTGAAGATCCAGTGGTCGGGCTTCGAGTCCACGTACGGTTTCGTCACGGCTCGGGTGATGTTGACGCGCCGTTCGGTGTTGGTGAAGCAGCCTTCCTTCTCCGCCCACACCGAGGCCGGCAGATAGACGTGCGCGTAGTCGGCGGTCTCGACATCCTCGTAGGCATCCTGCACGACGCAGAAGTCGAGCTTTTGCATGGTCTTGCGGATGCGCGGCGAGTTGGGCATGGAGGTCATGGGATTGGTAGCGATGACCCACAGCGCCTTGATCTGGCCGGTTTCGATGGCGGGAAAGATGTCGGTTTGGAAGAGCCCCCGCTTAGTGGGGAAGAATTCGGGATCGACATTCCAGAACTTGCCCACTGCCTCGCGGTGGGCCGGGTTCTCGAGCTGCCGATAGCCCGGCAGGCCAGAACAGGAGGACCATTCCCGCGTGCCCATGGCATTGCATTGGCCGGTGATGGAAAGGCTGGTGCCGCCGGCCCTGCCGATGTTGCCGGTGATGAGATTCAGGTTGTTGATGGCGCACACGCCATCGGTGCCGTGGGTGGACTGGTTGATGCCCATCGTCCAGATGGCCATCGCGGCGCCAGCCTTGCCGTAGAGCCGGGCCACGGTGCGGATGGTGTCCTCGTCGATGCCGCAGATGCGCGCCGCGGTAGTGGGGTCGTATTGCTCCACCGTGGCGGCGAGGTCCGCAAAGCCCTCGGTGTGAGCACGAATGTAGGCCTCGTCCGCAAGCCCTTCGCCCAGGATGACGTGGCACAGGCTGTTCAGCAGCACGAGGTCCGTGCCCGGCGTGATGGGGAGGTGGATGTCCGCGAACTGGGCGAACATGGTTACGCGCGGATCGACCACGATCACCGGGAACGAGCGCTTCTCCAACGCCTCCTTGAGGCGCCAGTAGATGATGGGATGCTGCTCCGGCAGGTTCGAGCCGAAGGCAAGCAGGCACTCGGTGTGGTCGAAGTCGCCGTAGCAGCCGGGCGGGCCGTCGGCACCGAAGGAGCGCTTGTAGCCGGCCACTGCCGAGGCCATGCAGAGGGTGGTATTGCCGTCGTAGTTGTTGGTGCCGATGACGCCGCGCACCAGCTTGCCCAAGGTGTAGAACTCCTCGGTCATGATCTGGCCGGTGGAGATGACGGCGACGGAGTCGCGGCCGTGCTGCGCTTGGATGCGCTGGAACTCGGCAGCCACGCGGTCCAGTGCCGAGTCCCAGTCGCTACGCTGCCAATCCTCGTAGATGCGACTGCGCACCTTCGGCGAGCTGCCGCGTCCGGGCGCCGCGAAGATCTGCGCTTGTGTCAGCCCCTTGATGCAGAGCTTGCCGCGATTGACGTCGGCCCCGCCCACGCCGCGGGTGGTGACGGGAGTGCCCGAGGCGTCGACACCCACCTCGATGGAGCAGCCGACGGAGCAATAGCCGCAGGTGGCGTACTTCCACTCGGCCACTCCCTTGTCGGCAATGCGGATGGGATTCTTTTTGCGTCTTCCAAAGAGCATTAGCGTCCCTCCGGGGTGCTCTGGCAGTTTCCGCCACGCGAAAGCTGCCGCGACCCCACCGCGTTGTCCTTACCAAGGCGGCTCGCGACTTCGACGCGACCACCAACGACTCTCGTCTGGTACGTGCGCACGGACATCGCTTCGTCTTCGAGGCATACGCCGGTCTCGAGGTTGAAGTGCTGCTTGAAGATGGGGGAGGCGACAACGAGCTGGCCGCCTAGGTCGCCGACGATGCCTCGCGACAGCACCGGTGCCCTGCTGAAGGGGTCGAAGGCGTCGATGGCGAAGACCTCGCCCAAGCCGGACAGGCGAAACAGCGCCACCTGCTCTTCGCCGACCAAGGCGCGCACGCCCACGTCCGGGATGAGGGCGTCGAGCGAACAAACCGGGGTCCACTCGATCGCATCTGGCGTTGGCCTCCGGAGGGAGGGCGTCTCGCCCTCCACCGCACCGCAAGGCCGGGTTCCCGAGGAACTGGCGTTCACAACACTTCCGCCGCCAGTTCGTCCGCGACGGCCGGGCGCCGCTGGCCGCGCTCGCGCACGAACACGAGCGAGTCGTCGGTACGGTCGCTGTTGACGAAGGTGCGAAAGCGCTGAAGCTTCTCTTCGTCCTCGATGGCCGCCTTCCACTCGCATTCGTAGGTGTCGATGACATGCGCCATCTGCGCCTCTAGGTCAGTGGCGAGGCCCAGGCTGTCGTCGACTACGACGCTCTTGAGATAGTCGAGACCACCCTCGAGGTTCTCCATCCACACGGACGTGCGCTGCAGGCGATCCGCCGTGCGGACGTAGAACATGAGAAACCGGTCGATGAGTTGGATCAGCGCGGCGTCGTCGAGACCCGTGGCGAAGAGGTCTGCATGGCGTGGTCTCATGCCGCCGTTGCCGCAGACGTAGAGATTCCAGCCAATCTCGGTGGCAATGACGCCCACGTCCTTGCTCTGCGCCTCAGCGCATTCCCGGGTACAGCCCGAAACGGCGAACTTGAGCTTGTGCGGGGCGCGCAAGCCCTTGTAGCGATTCTCGATGAGGATGGCCATGCCGACGCTGTCGAGGACGCCGTAGCGACACCAAGTGCTGCCGACGCAGGACTTCACCGTACGCACCGCCTTGCCGTAGGCGTGGCCGGTCTCGAAGCCGGCGTCGATCAATTCGCGCCAAATCAGCGGCAGTTCGTGTACCTGGGCACCGAAGAGGTCAATGCGCTGGCCACCGGTGATCTTGGTGTAGAGGTCGTATTTCTTGGCCACCTGCCCTAAGGCGATGAGTTTGTCCGGCGTGATTTCGCCGCCAGCCACGCGGGGCACGATGGAATAGGTGCCGTTTTTCTGCATGTTGGCGAGGAAGTGGTCATTGGTGTCCTGCAGCGGCGCGTGCTTGGGCCTAAGGACGTGGTCGTTCCAGCAGGCGGCGAAGATGGACGCGGCGGCGGGCTTGCAGATGTCGCAGCCCCGGCCCCTGCCGTGCTTCTCGATCAGTTCGGCAAACGTGGTGATTCCGCGCGCGCGCACGAGGTGGTAGAGCTCTTGGCGGGTGTGGGGGAAGTGTTCGCAGATGTCGGTGTTGATCTCGACGCCTTGGCGCTCGAGTTCGGCGTTCAACACCTGTGTCACGAGTGGTGCGCAGCCGCCGCAGCCCGTGGCCGCCTTGGTGCAGCTTCGAACGGAGCCGAGCGTGGTTGCGCCCTCGCAGACGGCGGCGACGATGGCGCCCTTGGAGACATCGTGGCAGGAGCAGATCTGAGCTTCGTCGGGCAGCGCGTCGACGGCACCGGCCGGCATCCCGCCCCCCTCCCGCTGCGGCAGGATCAGGGCATCGGGATGTTTCGGCAGCGTCAGTTCGCTGCGCATCGTCTGTAGCAACATGCCGTAGTCGGCGGTGTCGCCCACCAAGACGGCGCCCAGGAGCTTCTTGCCGGTCTTGTTGACGACGATGCGCTTGTACACCTGCTCGCGTTCGTCGATGTAGGTGTAGGTGCTTGCGCCTCGACCGCGACCGTGGGCGTCGCCAATGCTGGCGACATCGACGCCCAAGAGCTTGAGCTTGGTGCTCATGTCGGCGCCGCGGAAGGTGGTGGAGTCGTCTTCGGCCAGCACGGAAGCGGCGACCTTGGCCATCTCGTAGCCGGGTGCGACGAGGCCGAAGATGCGACCGTCGTAGAGCGCGCACTCGCCGATGGCGAGGATGTTGGGGTCCGACGTGCGACAGCTTTCGTCGATGACGATGCCGCCACGCTCGCCCACTTCGAGCCCAGCGTCGCGTGCCAGTTCGTCGCGGGGGCGGATGCCGGCGGAGAACACCACGAGATCGGTTTCGAGCGCGGTGTCGTCGGCGAATTCCATGCGGTGGCGGGCAGATTCCCCATCGACGATGCGCAGGGTGTTCTTGCCGGTGTGTACCTCCACGCCGAGCTTTTCCACCATGCCCCGCAGCATCGTCCCGCCGCCTTCGTCGAGCTGGGTGCCCATGAGTCCTGGCGCGAACTCGACGACATGGGTGACGAGCCCCATGTTCTTGAGGGCATTGGCTGCTTCGAGCCCGAGCAGGCCGCCGCCCACGACGACGCCGACGGCCCTGCCGGTACCGGAAGCCTGGATGGCGTCGAGGTCTTCGATGGTGCGATAGACGTGGCAATGCAGCCCATCGCGGCCCTCGATCGGCGGCACGAACGGGTACGAGCCAGTGGCCAGAACGAGCGTGTCGTAACCGACGATGCGGCCTTGGCTTGTGGTGACGGTCTTGGCGTCCCGGTCTATCTGCAGCACGCCTTCGCCAATGTGAACGGTGGCGACCTCCGGAGGTGTGCCAAGCGCCAGATCGTCAGCGCTGGTTCCCGCGAAATACTCGCTGAGGTGCACCCGGTCGTAGGCACCGCGAGGTTCCTCGCCGAACACGGTCACCCCAACTCCTGGGATGTCCGCCGCAAGTTCCACGAAGCGATGCCCCACCATCCCATTGCCGACCACGACAACCCGATGGTCGTCAATGCTGCTCTGTCCGCTTGGCAAGTCCATGCACCACGCTAAGCAACACGCGTGCCAACCGCGAAATCAGCGCCCCGTCAGGGAGAAGAGGGCCTCGTCCCAGCCAACCCACGGTGCAACCAACGACCGCATGCCCCCCAATGGCGCAGGACGAGCGCAACGTGCGCCCCATCGAGCCGTGGACCAACGGCCGTTGACTTTGGCCATGCGACAAGGCGACGCTTGGCCGTTCGGGCAGCGAATGGCGAGTGTATGGCTGGAAAACGGAACGCTGGAGGGAAGCTACGGATCGGCGACCATTGGTCGGCGATCAGCATCATCGCGCAGTCGCAGGACAACCCGCTTAAGGCGGTTGCGGAGTTCGTCGAGAACAGCATCGATGCCGGCGCGAAGGAAATCCAGATCATTCGGGGCCGGAAGCAGAACGCGCCGTTCCTGAAAGTGATTGACGATGGCGAAGGGATTCGTCGTGACGCGACCGGTGCGCCCGACTTCCACTATGTGGCGACCCATATCTGCGACTCGATCAAGAAGCGCCTCAAGAAAGACGGCGCCCAAGGCATTCAGGGCGAGTTTGGTATTGGCCTCTTGAGCTTCTGGACCCTCGGCGAAAACCTCAAGCTGAGTTCGCCAGCCGCAGACGGAACCGTGCACGAGATGTCGATGCGACGCGGCGACGAAGGCTTTGCAGTCAAGGTTCGCCACACCTTGGTCGCCGAAGCAGTCACCACCCTCGAAGTTTGGCCGCTGTTGTCCGGCGTGCGTCAGTTCAACGGCGAAAAGCTGAACTGGTACTTGGCTGCGGAACTGCGGGACCGCATTCGCCAAACCGGTGTGCGCGTGCGCATCAACGACCGCACGGCGCGCAAATCCTTCGCCGTCACGCCCCGAGAATTCGACGGCCGGCTGATCCACGAGATCGGCAACCCGGCAACCCGGTTCGGCGAGGTCGGGCTCGAGCTTTACCTCGACGATCCCTCGCCTGACCGGGTCGTGTCGCTATACAGGAACGGCACCCGCGTTGACGAACTCCGAGCCTTCGGTGGCCTTCAGGAGGGCCCGTGGAGCAGTGGCTACATTGACGGCTTGGTTGACGTGCCCTTCCTCAATCTCACGCCGGGAACCCGCACAGGCGTGATTCACGACGCGGCGTTTGCGGCGATGTGCGAGGGCATCGAGTCTGTGCGGGAACCCCTCGAAGCCTTGATCGCCGACCTCAAGCGCGCAGAAGAGCAGCGCGCCAGCGAGCGGACGCTCAAGTCGATCCGCCGCGCCTTTCGTGAAGCACTGCTTGCGTTGCCGGCCGAGGAGTACGACTGGTTCGAGGTGCATCGCACCGCACCGTCTGGCCGGGCGGAGTCATCCACGGCGCCGGCATTGGCGCCAACCGAGTCGAGCCACGACTTGGAGGTGCGCGACGGCCCGGAACCAAACCACACGCCGCAACCGCCAGCCGCGTTTTTCGAGACCGCGGGTCCGCTCTATAGCGTCCGTGTGTCGCCTGCATCTTCGGTGGTCAAGATCGGCGCAAATCGCACTTTGCGGGCCGTCTGCCGGGACCGATCGGGCAGACAGGTCGACGACGGCGTGGTGTTCGCATGGACTGTCGTCGAGGGCGGCGGATCCATCGCCGATCCGCACGCGGAGGTCATCGACTTCCGCACTCCTGATGAACCTGGTCTGACAACTCTGAACCTCGTCGCGACGCAACGGGATGTCGTCTGCGAGGCGAAGGCGCTTGTCACGGTCACTGACTCGCTGCTGCCGAGCCGCGACGGAACGGCAGCCCGGCAGGGACTTCCTGGCTACACCTACGAGAACTCTCCGGGACAGCTTTGGCGTTCACGCTACGAGGTGGACAGGGAACTCATCGTCATCAACAGCGGGCATCGGGATTTCGTGTTTGCGTCCGGCTCCCGAGCGTCCCATCTGCGCTACATCGCCAGGCTGTTCATCAAGGAACTGGTGCTGCACAACTTCCGCGGCGCCTCGGCTCCCGAACTCCTCGACCGTGTGCTCGAACTCACGCTCTATATGGAGAGCAACCTCAAGTAGCCGGGTCCTTTTGCCGTGGTCCCAGCGCTGACGGCGTGTCGGCAGTTCGCTAGGAGCCAGCGCCGTAGAAACGGCGCTGGCTCCTAGCCGGAGGGCGAGCGTAAGCGAACCCGTAGGCCAGCAGTTGCGAAGCAACTGCCGACGCGCTCGCAGAGCGCGCTAGCGCGAACTGCTGGCCTTCGCGCCATCAGTGCGGCGTCGTGTCGGCGATGTCCAACGCAACGTGGCGGATGCTCCTGCGTTGCCAGGTGTAGGCCACATGCACTTGGTCTTCGGTGCTGATGATGGCGGGGTACGAGAACTCGCCTTCGGCGTCCTCCAGCACATGCGTCTGCCGCCATTGGCCGTCCGCCTCGCGCACCGCGAGAGCCAGCGGTGTGCGCGCCCCACCCCAGCGACCGGTTGGAGTGGGAACCGGGTTGTAGGCGAGCACGGTGCGACCATCGGGGAGATTGGCGGCGTCAATGCCGGAGTTGGGGTTGGGCAGTGGTGTGGCTTCGAGGGGCGACCAGCTCCTGCCATCCGCGCTCTGCGTTCGGGCGATCACGCCAGCCTTGGTTCGCACCAGTGCCTCGAACCCACCATCGACTCGGAGCACCGTAGGCTGGATGGCCGAGAAGCCCTTGGGATCAGGAACGTCGTGGCGGGTTGGCTTCGGGTCACCCTGCCCTGCCAGCCAAGCCTGCGGCAGAATCTCGAAGTGGCAAGTCCAGCCACCCACCTCCAAGCTCGACGGGCACAAGAGGTCGCCGTTCGCGAGCATGAGGGGTTTGTTCTTGATGGGCCCCAAAAAATCGGTTGGCAACGCTGGTCCCGCCTCCCAACGCACACCCCCGTCGCACGAACGCATCATCTCGCCGTGCCACGTTCCGGGGCTCCTGCCCACCTTGTAGAACAGCAGCAAGCCATCGGCGGTGTCGGCAAGAACCGGGTTCCAGCACGCTTGACCGTCGCCATCCGCCACCTGACGAGGCGCCTCCCAGTCGCCTTCGCCGGGATCAAGCCCCCGACTTGCCGCAACCCAGATGCCGACATCAGGGTTCTTCTCCTGCGTGCCGCCAAACCAGGCCACCACAAGCCGATCCGCCAGGGCGACGATGGTGGCCGCATGGCAAGCCGGAGTCGGCGGATTGTCAGGATCGAATACGAATGCCAACTCACTGCGCTCTACATTGCGGGGGAGTTCCTCGGAGTCGCATGGGGGCGAGCCATCGAGGCGCCTTCATGCCGAAACCTCACTGCGCCAAACCACGGGGCGAAGCAACAGGATGGCGACCGTCACGAGCAGTAGCAAGATCGCCAACGCCGGGAACAGCGCCTGCAACGTCACCCACTGGCCCAACGCCGCCAAAGGCAGGGTGACGATTTGGGCGATGCCCATGTTGAGGTTGAGGACACTCATCACCCGACCACGCAAGCCTGCCGGCGCCACGAGCTGGATCAAAGCCGTACCGGCGATTTGCGAGGTGGCCATGGCAATGCCGAGGCCGAAGTTGCCGATGACGGCGTTGGCGGGGGTGTGGCCCCCGCCGAAGACGAGGAACGAAAGTCCGAACCCCACGGCGCTCAGGGCGACGATGCGGCCCTTGCGCTCATAGCCCGAGAAGCGCGCCATCATGCCGGACGCGAGCACTGCGCCAATGCCCCAGGTGGCAGCAACCAAGCCGAAATCCCTTACGGGAACACCCACCACCGTGGTGATCCAAGTCGGGCCCAAGTTGGCGACGGCTGGGAAGCCGAGGCCCATCATGGTGACCAGCAGCACCACTACCCAGAGGATTCTCGGCTCCCGCCTGGTATAGGCCAACCCTTCCCCGATGTCGCGCAGCACGTTGCCGAGGCTGAATCTTGTGGCCGGGCGACGGTGCTGCGTGCGGTGGCGCATCAGCAGCAACGCCGCCACCTCTGCCAAGTGGCCGAATGCGCCGACGAGATAGCCGACACCAGGGCCGAACGTGGCGATTACGAAGCCCGTGCCCACCAGCGCCACTGGCAAGGCCACCTGACCGCCAGCGGCATTCAAGGCAATGCCGGAGGTGGTTCGCTCACGTCCCAGTATGTCGGGGACGATCGCCTGCCGCGTGGGCGCGTCGATGGAAGCCAGCGCCGACGAGACGAACACCAAGGCATAGAAGAGGACAAGGTTAGAGCCCTGCGCGTCCCCAAAGATCATCAGCACGCCGATCGCGATATTGAAGCCGAGTGCTGCGAGCTGGGTGACGATGAGCAGTATGCGGCGGTCGAATCGATCCGCGAGCGCGCCACCGTAGAGGCCAAACAGGAGCATTCCACCACCGCGCACGGCGGCGATGAGACCCACGAGCACGATACGAAGGTCTTCCTCGGCGCTGGCCTGCACCCAGATGATCTGCGCCACGAACTGAAACGGGCTCAAGGCGTGGGCGATCAGGAGGCCCAGGAAGAGGAGGCGGAAGTCGCGCACGGCGAGCGGCGCAAACATGCCATGGGATCGTGCGGCGGAGGCGTCGGAAGGCAATAGACGAATGAGGTCCGCCAGCCGGCGGCCCGTTGCGGCAAAGCCCAAGCCTAACCCTCTGAACGCCGCGATGTCGCGCGGGACCGCAGCACGTCGCGTTGGGCGAGAATGCGCGCTCCAAGAAGCGCCCGTGCAATCCCGCCCAATGACGAGGTGACGAAGGCCGTTGGTCAGCAACGAATCGAACGCGAGACGCGTCCTCGTGTGGATGTGCGTGTTGATTGCCGTCAACCAACTCGGCTTTGGTGCGGTGATTCCGGTGTTGCCGCTGTATGCACAGTCGTTCGGCGTCTCGCAAGCGGCGATCGGGGCGACGGTGGCCGTGTATGGGCTGGCGCGGGTTCTGCTCAGCATCCCCACCGGCAAGGTGGCGGATTGGCTCGGGCGGCGTTCGGCGCTGGCCGCCGGTGGCGCGCTCTCCGCGATCGGTAATCTCTGGTGCGCCGTGGCCGGAAGCTACGCCGAACTCGTGCTGGCGCGGTTCGTGGCCGGCGCCGGTGCCGGCGTGGTGCTGACCGCTGGGATGATCGTGCTGGCAGACATCACGCGCACCGCCACGCGAGGTCGAACGATGGCCATCTATCAGGGCACGTTCCTGTTCGCGGTGGGCATCGGGCCGTTCCCCGGCGGCTTTCTCGCCGAACGGTTTGGGCTCGATGTGCCGTTTCTGGTTTACGGCGTCGCGAGTGCCGTTGTCACTGCGGTGGCGTGGTTCGGCGTCGCGGAAACCCGCCCATCGGCGCACGCGGACGCGCAAGGTGGTACCGCCCTACCCCTGCGCCAGCAGCTTCGAGTGCTTGCAGCGAATGTTGGCTTCCTCCTCACCTGCACGCTGAGCCTCGTCGGCGCGATCGCCCGAACCGGTGCGTTGTTCAGCGTCGTGCCGGTGCTGGCTCGAGAGCGACTGGACCTCACGGCAACCCAGATCGGCTTTGGCTTCGCCGTCGGCAGCATCCTGGGGCTTCTCATCACCTACCCCGCCGGCGCCTTGGTGGACTACTACGGGCGCAAGTCCGTCATCGTCCCAGCGACATTCTTTACCGCCGCATCGATGTTGGCCTTCAGCCTCGCACCCGACTATGCCTGGTTCCTGGTCGCCTGTGCCGTATGGGGCGGCGCAACCGCCGCCAGTGGCGCAGCCCCAGCAGCCTATGCAGCGGATTCGGCGCCGCCCGGAATGAACGCCGCAGCCATGAGCGGCTACCGAATGCTGAGCGACATCGGCTATGTCGCCGGTCCCATCCTGCTCGGTGCCCTGGGCGACTGGCAGGGGCTCGACGCGCCGATGTGGGCCGCCGCCATCGCGTTGGCGGTCGCTACTGCGCTATTCGCAACCTTGGCGCCCGAGACGCATCGAGGGAAACAATAGGGTGTTTGGGTGAGACGCCTCGCGTCCTACACAACCGCCGCTAGCGCAAGCACCGCCGGCATCCCGCTGCCACATTGCTGCCATTCACCATCGTTGCTCACACGCCAGACTTCGCCTGTGTCGGTGCCAACCAAGACACCGCCGGACACCTCTGGGTCCACGGTGAGACCGTGGAAGTTCGCGGCGCTCGGCGAGTGGGCTTCGTCGCACAGCGAGCGCCACGACTCACCGCCGTCCTCCGAGCGGAACAGCATCGCCTTTGAGCCGCCCTTCTCGCGGTGGTTCGAGAACGCGGTGGGAGCACTTGCCACCGTGAGGCCGTAGGGGGCGCGGGCGTCGACGCACATCGGTCGCGAGTAGCGCGGCGTGATGCCCTTCCATGCGTACGTCCACGTAGCGCCGGCATCGTCCGAGCGGAAGACGCCAGCATTGGGCTCCACCATCTCGGCCACTCCGTCGAGCCGACCGTAGCCGGTGGAGGCGTAGAGCGTGTCGGGTTGCGCGGGATGCGGGAACATCATGTGCAGGTCGGGATTGTCGCCCGGCAGCACCATCTGCCACGTCTCGCCAGCGTCCTCAGAGACCGCAATGCCACCCACCTCGACGCCAACCCAAAGCCGCTTCCCGGCCGCCACCAGCGCTCTGGCCCTCGCCCCTACCGGCGGTTTCACCGGTACACACCACCCGCCTTCCTCTGCCAAGCGGGCTAGGGCAGGAAGCTCTGTCCACCTATCGCCATTGTCGTCGCTGCGGAAAAGGCCCGTCGGCGCCGTGCCGGCATAAATCGACCCGTTGCCATCCCCCCGAACCTGCCACACCTCGCGGCCCTCAAGCCCCGATGGCTTCCACGCCTCGCCATCGTCAGAAGCGAACAGTCCATCCCCCGTGCCCGCGAACAGCCGCCTGCCCACTTGCACGAGCTCGCGCACGCCGCGGCTCTCATGAACCTGTTCGGCACCATCCCCAGACAAGGAGAAGACGCCTCGTGCCGTTCCTGCGTAGATGTCCATCTTGTCCTCCAACCAAACGACCACCCAACCTTACCGCCAGCAGACTATCGGATTCGGCCGCGCAGCGGCGAAATCCGACGGGTGTTAGGCGTCGCTACGAGCGAGTTCGAGCGCGCGCGCCCTTCAGGGCGCGCTAGCCGGCCGCGTTACTCCGCGGCGGCCCCATCCTCCTCCAGCATCACCAACAGCGCGCCGTTGTCCACTTGATCGCCGGCGGCGACGTGTACCTCCGTGACGCTGCCGTCGAAGGGGGCGGTGATGCGGTGCTGCATCTTCATGGCTTCGATCACCAAGAGGAGTTGACCGGCCTGCACCGTGTCGCCAACGCCGATGTGGGTGGCGAGAACGTTGCCGGGCATGGGGGCGGTCAGGCCGCCCTTGATGTCGAGGAGGCCCGGGATGGGCAGGCGCGGGAGTTCCTCGATTTCCACGTCGCCCAAGGCGCCGTGGACAAGCCAGTTGTCGCCGTGTTCGGTGACCGACATTCGCGTTCTGCGACCGTCGATTTCGAGGTCCACGCTGCCGCGCTCGGCGTGGAAGACGGCGACGGTGGATTGTTCGCCGGCGATTTCCATCTCGAAGGAGCCGTTGCGCTGCGAGCGGTACTCGATGGGGATTTCCTCGTCGCCCACGCGATACCTGGTGCGCTCCGGGGGCATGCGGGAGTTGCGCCAGCCGCTCGGGAAGCCGCTTAGAGTTTTTGCCAGCGCCCGGCGCTTGGCTTGGGCGTACATCGCGGCAGCAACGACGGCGTCGGTGACTTCCTGCGGGCTCACGTCCCGCGCGCGGGGCGGGGCGATGCGCTCAATGAAATCGGTGGTGGTGTCGCCGGCGATGAACGCGGGGTGGCGAAGGGTCGCGACCAGAAAATCGCGATTGTTGCTGAGGCCCTGCAGGCGGGTTTGTTCGAGTGCCCGCGCCAGTCTGGAGGCGGCTTCACGCCGGGTCGGGGCGTGGGTGATGACCTTGGCGATCATCGGATCAAACTCCTGGCTCACCGGGCTCCCGGACTCGACGCCGGAGTCGTAGCGGGCGGCGCCTTCGGCCGGCACCCACTCGAGCACGGTTCCTGGGGATGGCAGGAAGTCGCGCTCCGGGTCCTCTGCGTAGAGCCGTGCCTCGATGGCGTGGCCGTCGATGGTGAGGTCGTCTTGGGTATAGCCAAGCTCCTCGCCCTCGGCGATGCGGAGCTGCTCGCGCACGAGGTCCAGCCGCCGGTGCACGCCGCCTTGGGCGAGACGGGCGATCTCTTCGGTTACCGGATGCTCCACTTGCAGCCGGGTGTTCACTTCCAGAAACCAGAAGTCGTCGCCGTCGAGCAGAAACTCGACGGTGCCGGCGGAGGAATAGCCGATCTGCTTCGCCGCGGACACCGCAGCTTCCCCCATGCGGGCGCGCAGTTCCGGGCTGACCGCTGGCGAGGGCGCTTCCTCGATGATCTTCTGATGCCTCCGCTGGATCGAGCACTCGCGCTCAAACAGATGCACGAGGTTGCCGTGCTTGTCCCCGAGAATCTGGATTTCGACATGGCGTGAGGACGTGACCCAGCGTTCGAGGAAGAGCGTGTCGTCCCCGAACGCGGCGCCGGCCTCGCGCCGTGCACCGGTGACGGCTTCTTCCAAGCCTTCCGGGCTTTCCACCACCCTCATGCCGCGACCGCCACCGCCGGCGGATGCCTTCACCAGCACCGGGTAGCCGATTTCCTCCGCCGCGGCCTTGATGTCCTGGCCAGACGCGAGTTCGATGGCCGGAAGCGTGGGCACGTTGGCCTCTTGGATGATGCGCTTGGCCGAGAGCTTGTCCCCCATGGCGGCGATGGCTTCGGAACTGGGCCCCACCCAGAGGATGCCGGCACGAGTGACGGCATCGGCAAAGCCCGTGTTTTCGGAAAGGAAGCCGTAGCCAGGATGGACGGCGTCGGCGCCGGTGCGCTGGCAGGCGGCCAGCACCTTCTCGGCATCGAGATAGGTCTCGGCGGAGGTGCGGCCATTGAGTGCGATGGCGGTGTCTGCCTCCCGCACAAAGGGCGCGCCGGCATCGCCGTTCGCATACACGGCAACCGTGCCGATGCCCATGTCGTGCGCCGTGCGGATGATCCGCCGAGCAATCTCGCCCCGATTGGCGATGAGCAGGCGACGAATGGGCTGGATGGCGTTAGCTGGCATGGAGGGTCCTCATGAATTGTCGGGGACGGACGGTCGCTCTTGGCGGTCGAGGGACAGGAGAAAGCAGATACACGGGCCGCGCATCACGCACGCACGGTTGGTAGGCGCTGCTCCAACGCCAGTCTTCGGGGGCCTCGCAAGGGCCGGCGTTGACGGGGTTGGCTCGGATGTAGTCGGCGGTAACGCGGAAGTGCCTTTCGTTGCGGATCATCCGGTCGAAGCAGCCGACGTGCCAGAAGGAGCCGGTGAGACCAGCTAGGCGGTTTGCGCGCTTCGCCGTGTACGACTTCCAAGAGTGCACAATCGACGACAAAGGGATCGTGCGAAGCGGCGTGAACAATGCGTGCACGTGATTGGGCATGATGACCCACTCGTGCAGGAGGTAGCGTTGGCCGTCGAAGTGCCGAAGCGCATCTCGTACCGTCGCTGCGATGTCGGGCTCGCGCAGCCAGCACCTGCCGTACCCCGCGTCCAGCGCAGCATCGAACCTCCCACGCCGGTTCGCCTGCAATCCCGGGTCGTTGCCGACGGACGACCTTCCCGCCAACTCGCGGCGCACTTTCGCCGGCAGGCTGTCCGCCAATCGAAAGCAAACGTGCTGCGCAACCCCGTCGGCCTGCACATGCGGCAGGCGGGTCCCATGGTTCACGGTCTTCGGAACAACGCCCACGCTTTCGGCATCAAGCGCGGGCTTGCGCCCGCTCCTTGGGTCGTTCGCGTTGACCATGGGCCGCGACCTTCGGTTCCTCAGATGTGACTATTGTCGCAAGGGGCGACTTGCGAAGGCCATGGTTGCGCCTCGAAAGTCCTCTACATCCGCCATGTGCCGAACTCCTTGGTGCCCTTGACATCGTTGTTGTGGCAGGCGGAGAGGGACATGCCGATGATGTCGCGCGTGTCGCGAGGGTCGATCATGCCGTCGTCGGCGACGCGGGAGGTGGCGAAGAGGCCCTTCGACTGCTCTTCCAGTTGATATTCGACCCGTTCCACCCGCTTGTCATTGGCTGCTTCGTCGAACTCCAGCCCCCGGCGTTGGGCGGCGGCGCGCTGGACGATGGTCATCACGCCAGCTTGCTGCTTCGGCCCCATCACCGCGATCTTGGCGGTGGGCCAGGTGTAGGAGAAACGCGTGCCGTAGGCGCGGCCGCTCATGCCGTAGTTGCCGGCGCCGTAGGAAGCCCCGCAGATGACGATGATGTGCGGCACGGTGGAGTTCGACACGGCATTGATCATCTTCGAGCCGTTCTTGGTGATGCCCTGCTGCTCGAAGTCCGTGCCGACGATGTAGCCGGTGATGTTGTGCAGGAACAAGAGCGGCACGTCGATCTGGTTGCAAAGCTGGATGAACTGACTTGCCTTCTCGGACGATTCGTTCATCAGCACGCCGTTGTTGCCGAGGATGCCGATGGGATAGCCGTGAATGGAGGCCCAACCACAGACCAGCGTCGGCCCATACAGCGGCTTGAACTCCTCGAAGCGAGAGCCGTCGACCACACGGGCGATCACCTCGCGCATGTCGAACGGAATGGAGAGGTCCTCCCCCACCATGCCAATGAGCTCGTCGGGGTCGTAGATGGGCGGGTCCGCCGGCATGGAGGGCCCAGGCCCTAGCTTGCGCCAGTTCAGATGCGCCACCACCTCGCGACACATGCGAATCCCGTCGAGCTCGTCCTCGGCCAGATAGTCGCCAAGACCGGAAGTGGTCGTGTGCATCTCTGCACCGGATAGGGTCTCGCCGTCAGCATCCTCCCCCGTCGCCATCTTCACCAGCGGCGGGCCGCCGAGCGACACCCGCGAACGCCCGCGGATAAAGATGTTGTAGTCGCTCATGCCGGGTTGGTATGCGCCGCCGGCCGTCGAGACGCCAAACACCACCGAAATGGTGGGAATCCGCATCTTCGACAGTTCCGTGATCTCGTAGAAGAGCCGCCCCGACTCGGCAAAATGCCCGGTAGAACCGCGCAGGCTCTCCGCCACCTGGCGCTCGAACTCAAGCCGCTCCTCCTCGGGGGTCATCGGCTTGCGCTCGCCACCGCCGCGGCTGCCACCACCGCGAAGGTCTGCGCCCGCCGACTCCACGAACTGCACATAGGGCAGCCGGTTCTCGCGCGCGATTTCAAGCCCCCGCATGAGCTTCTTGGAGTTGAAGTGGTTCATGGCCCCGGCCTGCACGGACGGGTCGTGCCCCAGGATCACGCACTCCACATCCTCGATGATGCCGATGCCAACGATGAAGCCGGAACCGATGTTGAAGTGCGAATGCCACGCTGCCAGCGGACTGATTTCGAGGAACGGTGCATCGGGGTCCAGCACATGCGCCACCCGTTCCCGCACCGCCATCTTCTCCCGCGAGGCCAGCCGAGCCATCGCCTCCGGCCCACCACCCTTCGAGGCCTCCATGTAGAGCCCATCGAGCAAGTCGAGTTTGGCGAGCATCTCGCGCCGGTTGATCTGGTATTGCTCGGCGCGCGTGTCGAGCCTCGATTGCAGAACCGCCATGCGGCTTCCCCCTGTCCCCTGACCTGTAAGTCCGTGCCCGCAAGGGCGTGGCACTTTCTAGCAGATAGCGAGCGGTGCGGCTACCGCTGCCGACGCAACGGGCCTGCGGAGAGAAACCGCTCTGCCTTCCCGCCGAAGGCCCGTGAATCCCGCTATATCTCGAACGTCTTCTTGTAGGCCGGTCGTTCTGTGATGACGTTCCACCAGCGGGTGACGTTGGGAGTCATCACCTCATCGATGTCTAGGGAGCCGGCCAGCACGAGGCAGTAGCCGATGCAGATGTCAGCGATGGTGAAGCGCTCCGAGCAAAGGTAGGTGCGATCCTCCAATGCCCGTTCCACGGAGCGGAAGCGGTGGGCGAACCACTTGCGGTAGTCGTTTGCCACCTGCGGGTTGCGGGTTTCCTCCGGTTCGAGGCGCGTGTAGCGCAGCACCAGGGTTTGCGGAAACGTCAGCGTGGCGTCGCTGCGGTGGAGCCAGTTGAGGTAGGTGCCATAGTCAGCTTCCTCCTTTCCCACGGCGAGGTCCGTGGGCCCGTAGCGGTCCACCAGATACTGGCAGATGCCGGCGGACTCGGTCATGGTCACGTCGCCGTCAGTGAGTGCCGGCACGGTGCCGAGCGGGTTCACCGCCAGATACTCCTTATGCAGGTAGCGTGGCGGGAACGGCATGGTGACCACTTCGTAGTCGAGACCCATTTCCTCCAGCGTCCAGAGGGGCCGCATGGAGCGCGCACGCGTACAGTGATAGAGCGTGATGGCCATAGGTGAGGTCCCCGGCAGATGCGAAGAGTCAGGCGGTGGCTCGTGCCGGCGGGCCGCCATCGATCAGGGCGCTGCCCTCCTGCCAAGGCGAAATCTGGCCTTCGTACACTTCCGGCCCCTGACGGAAGTGCGATGCTTCCTCCAGTGACTCCACGAACGGCATGTTGACGGGATAGAGCTCCGCATCCCGATGGGGACGGGAACCGGCCTTGGAGACATGCCCATAGAGCGGGTGTCCCACCACCTCTTCGGCAATCACCGCCGCCTCGATCAGCTTGTCGAGGTCATAGCCGGTCTCGATGCCGAGTTCGTGGCACAAATGCACGAAGTCCTCGGTTGGAACGTGCCCCGCGGCCCGGCCGTTGCCGCAATAGGGGCAACCGCCCATGCCACCGAGGGAGGTGTCGAACTCCGTGGCGCCGAGCTGCAGCGCCTCGAAGAAGCTCGCCATGGTCGCGCCGCGCGTGTTGTGCAGGTGCATGTGGAACACTTCCACTTCCGGCCAGCGATCGCGGATCGCGGTGATGGTCTCGCGCACCTCGTGTGGCATGTTCCAGCCCATGGCGTCGAGAAACGATACCTTCCTCACCGAAATCCCTGCCCCGTGCCACTTGTCGATCATGAGCTCCAAGAGATCCATGCGCTGCTTGAGGCTGAATGCGCCCTCGAAGTTGGAGCCGAACGGGTTGCCGAGCGCACAGGAGGCGGATTCCGCCCCGGCCTTCTTGGCCCCTTCCACGCTCGCATCGATGCTGGCGATCTGCTGCGCCTGCGTGCGGTTGTAGTTGCGCCGGGCGAAGGAGTCGCACATCTCGACATGGGCGCCGAAGCGGCGGCCCCGCACGTCGATCTTCGGGTAATAGGAGTCGGCGCGATCGAAGCCCTTTTTGTTGAAGACGGCCGCGGTGTACTTCACGCCCGGCTTCGGCACGAAGCGCTGCGCGATCTCGTCGATGCAGGCCATCGACGGCGTCCACTTGGGGTGCGCGAACGAACCGATGGATATGACCTTGGCGCCTGTCTCCCCCAACGCATCGAGCAAGCGGAGCTTCTCGTCCACCGGGATGTCCGGGCTTTCGATCTGCAAGCCCTCCCGCATGGTGTCGTCGGTGATGGTGACGCTCTTCGGCAACAAGGACATGGCAAACCCCCTCACGGTTCCTGCAGCGCGTTTGTGGATGCTGCGGTTGCGCCGTTGGCGCGCGTCGGCAGCCTCTTCGGCATTGATTTGTAGCAGACTGCCGACCGGCGCGCCACCGTTTGCCACGAACGGCGTTGGTTTGGGACCGTATAGAACCTCGTTCGTGCCTTGGAACGGGGTCGGGGGCGACGACATTCCGCCTTCGATGGCCGCCGGACGTAGCTGCAAAATGCGCGAGCGTCAGGCCGACGCCACAATCCAGGCGATGACGATGCTGGCAAGCGCGGCAAGGCCAAAGAAGCGTTGCGCGTCCCTGCCGGCTTGTTCCAGCCCAAGGCGCGCCAGCGCAAGCCCAACGACGAACCCCGAGACCAACCCCATCAGGTGGCCGACGATGTCCGTGCGCTCGCCGCCAACGCCGGTGAAGGCGAACAGCGCCACCGCGGCGAATACCGGCGCGAGCCCCTTGCGCCAGCCGAACTGCCGGTAGTAGCCCGTGCGCCAGACGAACGCCGCGACCACACCGACGGCGGCAAAGGTGGCAGTGGAAGCTCCGATGGACTGGAAGGACTCCGGCTGTACGCTCGCGTTGAGTGCATTACCGACAGCGGCGGCCAGGACAATGGCCGCCCAAGCAAGGCCGGAACCGAGGCAGCGCCCAGCAAAAATGCCGAACACGGCACCGAAGAGCGAGTTTGCGGCGATGTGGCCGATGTCTGCATGGAGCGTGAGCGCGGTGAGCACGCGCCAGAACTCGCCATCGGCGACGCTCGCTACATGCAATCGCCCGGCGGCGCGCCAGTCCCAGCCAAATGCGCCGTTCACGTCCAACAACCAAACCGCCCAGATGGCCACGAGATAGGCGACGACACCCACCACGCCACTGTCGATCTTCGGCGGCGGCGCTACCCTCGGAACCGGCACGTTCTCCCGCGCGTATTCCCCAAGCTCTGCACTCGCGAGCTCCCCCTGCGCCTCTGGCACCGCCAGCCACCAACGCGCCTCTCGCCAAAGCAACCGATGCCGGATGCCCCGCGCCGAAAGCACAAGGGCCTGATCTCGAAGCTGAGCTCGCGCAAACCCGGAACGGAGCAAGACCCACCGCTCCATCCCAGGCGGCGTGTCGGATTGCCCGCCGTTGCCGACTTCATCGACCATGTGCGCATGGTCGCACAGCGGGGTGGCCACGGACGCAACCCGTACGGACGCCTTGGCGAGCGTCCACGCCGCCAACCGGCCGCGGGCTTCGAGAGGAGCGTTCGCTTCCGCGCCCGGCTTCGGGTAGGTTGGAGCCGTGTTGGTTGCGCGATCCGTGATGCGAACTGTGGGCAAATGCCAGGCGAGCATGGGTGCCGCGGTGGTGCTCATGGCACAGCTTTGTCTCGCCGCCTATTCGTTCGACGACAGCGGCCGATTCGCCGATGCTGCGGACTGGCCTTCTTTTGCCGCCATGCTGGAGCGGCACCGCGCAACCGCGGCAGACTTGGCGGCCTGTCGCGCCGATGCACGAGACTGTCCGGGGCACTTGAAGCGCGTGCGCGTCGTGCTCGAGCGAGGCGCAACGCTCACGCGCGAGCAGCAGTTGCGTCTTGTCAACCGCTTCGTGAACAACCGCCGCTATTCCCACGACCGACCTCGCCGCATGGAAGGCGCGGGCGGTGAGACACGCATGAAGTCGCACTGGCAGACCCTCGGCGAGTTCCTGGCCCGCGGCGGCGACTGCGAGGACTTCGCCCTCGCCAAGTATTTCCTGTTGCGCGAGTTCGGCGTTCCCGCACCCGACATGCGCGTGGTGGTGGCGTTCGACAGAAGCGTCGGCGAGCACCACGCGCTCTTGGTAGTGCGTCGAACCGATGCGGACGGCGCTTGGCTGCTTGATACCGACAACCTCATCCACCGTCGGAAACCAGCGTCGATCCGCTACGCCTATGCGGTGAACGAGGAGGGGGTTTGGGACCACGCCCCCGACCGCGCAGGTTCCGAGGACTAGCGCCCTCCCTCCGAAGGCCCGTCGCGGTAAGCGAAATCCACTACCGCGTATAGAATCGCCGCCTTCGTTTGGGAGGGATTCCATGAACAGCATTGAGTATGTCGCGCAGATCCTGAAGTCCGAAGGCGTCGAGTGGATGTCGTGTTACCCGTCGAACCCGCTCATTGAAGCGGTGGCAAAGGAGGGCATCCGCCCGGTCGCGTTCCGGCACGAACGGGGTGCGGTGATGGCGGCGGACGGCTACTCAAGAGTAGGCGACCGCAAGCGCATTGGCGTCGTGGCGATGCAGTCCCAGGCCGGCGCCGAGAACTCCGTCGGCGGTCTGGCCCAGGCGAATGCCGACAATGTGCCCATCCTCGTGCTGCCCGGCGGCAATCCCATCAACATGGTGTTCGTGCGCCCCAACTTCGTCGCCGCCAAGACCTGGGAATCTGTCACCAAGCAGGTGGAGTTCATCAGCCGTCCCGACCAGACCGGCACCGTGATGCGACGCGCCTTTCATGCGCTGCGCTCCGGGCGTCCGGGCCCGGTGGCGGTGGAAATGCCGGTGGACGTGTGCATGGCAGACATCCCCGACAACGCCGGCGAGTACACCTCCCCCGCACCCGCGGTGGCCATGCCCTCCCCGGGTGCCATCGCCGACGCCGCCGCAAAGTTGGTGGCCGCCAAGGAACCGCTGTTGTGGGCCGGCGCCGGCGTAATGACCGCCGGCGCCACGGAGGAACTTCGCACTCTGGCGGAACTCCTCGACGCGCCCGTGTTCACCACGATGCCGGGGAAGTCCGCATTCGACGAGCGGCATCCGCTATCGGTGGGCGCCGGGGGCTCAAGCGTGACGGGCCCCGCGCTCCAATGGCTCAAGGACTGCGATGTCCTCTTCGCGGTCGGAGCATCCCTCACCACCTCGCCCTATGCCCAGCGAGTTCGCCCCGGCAAGTTCCTGATCCATTCCGTGGTCAACGACGATGAGATCAACAAGGACACCGCCGCCGACATTGGCCTCCCCGGCGACGCCGGCCTCACCCTCACGGCCATCATCGACGCCGTGCGCGGGCTCATCGGCGAGGAGGGCCGCGACACCGGCGTGCGCGAACGCATCCGCGCGGCGCGAGAGGCGTGGCAAGCCCAGTGGCAGCCCTATCTCACCAACGACGACGCCCCGCTCTCGCCCTATCGCGTCATCCACGAGATGAACCAGAACCTCGATGGCGAAAACAGCATCGTCACCCACGACGCCGGTGCACCACGAGACCAGATCGTCCCCTTCTACACCGCCACTACCCCGCACAGCTATATCGGCTGGGGCAAGACGACCCACCTTGGCTTCTCCATCCCCCTAATGATCGGCGCGAAGATGGGGATGCCGGAGCGCATGTGCGTGAACCTGATGGGCGACGGTGCCTTCGGCATGTCCGGCCTCGACATCGAGACCTCGGCCAGGGCCGGCATTCCCATCACCACCGTCGTCCTCAACAACGGCATCATGGCCACCTACCCTGGCGGCTTCCCTACTGCGCGCGAGCAATTCGGCGTCTCGCACATGCAGGGCGACTACGCCGGTCTCGCCAAGGCGATGGGCGCCGAAGGCATCCATGTGGAGAAGGCCACGGAGATGGGCCCAGCACTCAAGCAGGCGCAGCGGCTGAACGGGGAAGGCAAGACGGTGCTGATCGATGTGAAGACCCGGGCGGAGGATTCGAGGGCGCCGGACCGGTTCGCCTAGCAGCCTGTCGGACTTCGGCGCGCAGCGGCGAAGTCCGATGGCTGGTAGCCGTAGCTGCGAGCGAATGCGAGCACGAAGGCCAGCAGTTCGCGCCAGCGAACTGCCGACGCGCCCTTCAGGGCGCGCTAGCGCCCGTCCCTTGCATGGAACAAATGCGTAACACGTTGATGCTTGGACGATTTGACTCGAAGTGAGGGCCTCGGAGGGAAGGCATCCTGCCTTCCCTAAGCGCGATAGGCGCTTTTACCTGCCACAATGAAGCAGGCACGCTGGCGCGCTTAGGAAGGCAGGATGCCTTCCCTCCGAGTCCCTTCAAGCCTGTTGCTCGCACGTCAGCGAACCGGCGTCCGCCAACAAGGTAGCTCAATCGTCGGGGAAACGGTCAGGCTGCTGCGCCAGCAGTCCGCGCCAGCGCAGGGTCACCAGCGCAAACACGATCAAGCCTTCAAGCGCCACCACCAGACAAGCAGTAGTGGCGCCGAGCCAGGCCGCCATCAACCCGAGATGGGCGAACCCCAACGGCCCCATGCCAATGCAAACCGACAGGACGCCCATCATCTGCCGCCGCAGGCGCTCCGGCGCATTGAGCAGCACGAGCGCGCTCTGCATCGCCGCGAAGCTGGCAAGCCCCACACCCAATCCGAGCAGCAGCAAGCCCGTAAGGACGGTGTTGGTGGAAAGCGCGAAGCCGAGCGCAAACAGAAGATAAAGCCCAACCCCGCCCATGTAGAGGCGCCGAAACTGCACCGTGCGCCCAAACAGCGCGAGGCAAATGGCCGCTGGCAGCGAGCCGAGCCCCTCCATACTGGCGATCAGCCCCACCTCGAACGGCGTCAGCCCCAGCACGTCCTTGCCGATCACCGGCACCATCGAGAGGATGGGGAAGCCCCAGACGTTGAAGACAATGGTCACGGCAAGAACGCCCACCAGCGTCGGCGAATCCCTGAGCCCCGCCATGCCTTCGCGCACGCCGGAGAACACCCCGCTAGCGACGTTCGTCAACCGGCCCGGCACACGCGGCCTCGTGCCGGCGAGAACCACGCATGCGACGCCATATGTCGCCGCTGTCAGCAAGAAGGCACCCTCCATGCCCACCGCGGCATAGAGCGCCCCGCCAGCGATCGGCCCCGCCATCTTGGTGCCTGAACTTGCCATCGTGTCGAGGCTCATGGCGGCGCCGGTGCGTGCCGGCCCCGCGATCTCCCCAATCAGCGTGCGCCGCACCGGGAAGTCCATCGCCCAAACCGTGCCAGCCAGAAAGGCCGCAACGGCAACGTGCCAGACCTCCAATCTCCCGGTGCTGCCCAGCCAACCCATTCCGCCAGCGAGCAGCGCCAGCAGCGCCAACCCACCAAGCAGGATGCGCCGCCGATCGAACCGTGCCGCAATGACGCCAGCAAACGCCCCAAACAGTGCCAGCGGCAGCATCCGCAACATCAGCATCGACGCCACCAGGAGCGGCGACCCGGTTTCATCGAAAACGTAGATGCCCACCACGAGCAGTTCGAGCCAGCGCGCGGCACCTACTAGCGCACCCACAAGCCAGAGCACGAGAAACGACGGCTCCGCCAGCAACGGCCGCTGTGCAGGGGCGTGCAATGGAGTGGTCGGCTCGCTCGGAATTCGGGCGTCGCCGCCGCGTTTGGAGGGAGGGCGTCTCGCCCTCCATCGCGCCCGAAGGGCGCGCAAGGTCTGGGTCAACCCCCTGCAGCCATACCCCAGTGCTCGCCGAACCGCTCCTGGACTACTTCCTCCACCGTGGCATCGCCGCGCGCCACCAGGTCTCCGGAACGCACGCGATAGGCCTGTGGCTGGTCCACCCCTTGCGGCGTCCGCCCCTCCACCGCATCCTGCGCCGCCGCCAGCGCCATCTCACGGAAGCGCACGACGCCGAGGTCGGTCTGGCAGAGGAGCTCCCGCGTACGGTCTGCGATCAGCCCCTGGCTGTCCGCTATCGCCTGATCCTGCTCTGAGATGCCACGAATGCCAGTGAAGCTCACCTCGCGCTGATCCGCGCGACTCATGCGGTAATCGTTCTCGCGCCGGCTCAGCGGCACAAAGTTCTCGTCCACCTCCGCAAAGATGCCGGCGCCTGCCGCCAGCCGTGCTCGCTCCCTCTCGCCGATGGGCCGATCCGGATGCCACGCGTAACAGAATATCCAGCACGACGTGTCGTCCACGGGCATCCATGTGTTGGCGAGCGCCGTGTCCTCGGGGAAGTTGCCTGGCGTAAGCGAGTGGTTGGGCATCAGGAACTGCGTCATGCGCCAATAGAGCCGGTCGTCATCCGTACTGCGAGCGGCGCAGAGCAAGAGCCCGCCAGCGTGCTTCAGCACCGTGAATCGCGGCGCCCCGTCCTCCGCCAGCCAACGTAGCCGCGCCAGGTTCGGCGGCTCGTTGTCTCCCATCGACGGCCTAGGCCCGCGCCCTGCCTCGTGCAGCCCCACCTTTTCGCCGGCCCGCATTCCGGCATGCAGATAGGAGAAGTGCGCGGTGTCGAGCCCGCCCTCGCAGGCCTGCGCCCAGTTGCATTGCTGAAACTTCTTGCCAACGAAGCGCTGCTCCGGCGGCACCGCCATGAACTCGAAGTCCGGTAGCGGCGGCGGCGTTTCGTCCGCCTCGCCGAACCACGCCCAGACGATGTCTCCGGCCTCCGCAACGTGCAGGGCGCGAATGCCCGCCTGCGGCATCAACCGCGCCGCCACGTCCGGCGCTGCGTTCGGAACATCTACGCACTTGCCTTCGGTGGTGAACTTCCAGCCGTGATAGGCGCAGCGCAGCCCGCAATGCTCGTTGCGGCCAAAGAAGAGGTTGGCGCCCCGGTGCGGACAGCGCGGCTCGACGATGCCGACGCGACCGTCCGTGTCGCGAAAGGCCACGAAATCCTCGCCCAGGAGCTTCACGCGAACCGGATCGCAATCCGGCCCCGGCAGCTCTCGCGACAACAGCGCCGGCAGCCAATAGCGCCGGAACGCGGTGCCCATTGGGGTTCCCGGGCCCGTCTTCGTGAGCGTCTCGTTCTGCTCCAAGGTCAGCATGACTCTCTCCCTTCTCTGCGTCGCCTTCCACCCTGGCAGGGGCGTGGCGACGGCGATTGGCACACACGCCACGCCCTTAAGTCAATCGGCGTTAAGATTGGAACGTACCACCGACGGGGAAGACGCGCATGGCTGATCTCTTCGACCGCTACCGGGTCATCGACGTGGACACCCACCTCACCGAGCCGCCCACCGTTTGGACCGACCGCGTGTCGAGCAAGTGGGGCGACCTCGTGCCACACATCGAACGCCGCGACGACGAGGACGCGTGGGTGGTGGGCGACAAGGTGATCTTCAAGCCCGGCGCCGTCTCCATGGCCGGTTTCGACGGCACGGTACCGGACCACCCAGCCACCTACGCCGACATTCCAAACGCCTGCTTCGAGGCGGACGCGCGCCTCAAGCACATGGACGAGAACGGCATCTACGCGCAGGTGCTCTACCCCAACGTCGGCGGCTTCGGCTCGCAGACCTTCCTGCGCCTCGAAGAGCCGGAACTGATGCTGGAATGCGTCTCGGCCTACAACGATTTCCTCACCGACTGGACCTCTCCTGCCCCGGAGCGTTTCGTCGCCGTGACGGCGCTGCCGTTCTGGGACATCGAAGCCGCCGTCCGCGAACTCGAGCGTGCCGCCGCCAAGGGCCATCGCGCCGTGCTCTTCCCCAGCCAACCCCACGACTTTGGCCAGCCCGCCTTGGGCGAACGCCACTGGGACCGGCTCTGGGCCGCGGCCCAAGACGCGGGGCTCCCCATCAGCTTCCACATCGGCGGACAGGACCTCTCCGGCCTTTCCAAGGATCGCGCCAAGATTGGCCCCAAAGCCAACTTCGCCCGCATCTCGTCCCTCTCCTTCATGGAGAACGCCAAGGGCATCGCCGAACTCCTCTTCAGCGGCATCTGCCACCGCTTTCCCAATCTCGACTTCGTCTCTGTGGAAAGCGGCGCCGGTTGGATTCCCTCCCTGCTCGAAGCCTTCGACTGGCAATGGCGCAACGGCGGCGTCAGCAAGGAACACCCCGAGTGGGACCTCCTGCCAAGCGAGTACTTCCGCCGCCAGGTCTACGCCTGCTTCTGGTTCGAACGCGAAGCTCTGGGCACCGCCATCGACCAATACCCGGACAACATCCTCTACGAAACCGACTTTCCCCACCCCACCTCCATGTCCCCCGGTCCGGCAACACCCGCCCTGCCCCCACGCCAGTACGCCGAGTCCCTGCTGGCCGGCGTGGCGGAGGTGTCCCTCGGCAAAATCCTCCACGACAACGCCGCGAGGGTGTACGGCGTACAGTGAGCGACAGCCTCCGCCAAAGCCTGTCAGGGGCCCGCTACGAGGCTGCGCCGTAGAAAACGGCGCTGGCTCCTAGCCGTAGCTGCGAGCGAATGCGAGCACCAAGGCCAGCAGTTCGCGCAGCGAACTGCCGACGCGCCCGTCAGGGCGCGCTAGCCCGGATCATCCATGAATGCGCGTAGCGAGGGCGATGAGACGCCGCTGTGGGTGGGCGCACTTCGTTCCGGAACCAACGCGCCCGAAGGGCGCGCACGCATAGCTGCACATTATGTTGAGGGGGCCGGAGCGAGTACGTACAGCCACAGCGAGTGCATCGTCGTCCGCAAACGAGGGGTGGTGAGAAACGCGGGCTAGGCACCCCGTTTGTGCAGGGCGTCTCCGACATTGGCGCGAGCTCGCGTCTCGGAAGGCGCTTCACCGAACTGCAAGCGGTACAACTGCGTGAATAGGCTCCAGTTCCAGAAGCCATGGGCCGCGGCGATGTCGCCGATGGTCGCCGACCGGCCGCCTACGCCGGTCAGCAGCGCGTGGCGCGCACGGTGGAGCCTGATGGTGCGGAAATAGCGCCGCGGCGTCATCTGGATGCGCTCGGCAAAGGCCAGCTGGATCGATCTGGGGGAACCTCCGGTCGCAGCGGTCAGCGTCGCGTAGTCGAACTCCTCCATAACCGAAAGGGCGTCCCGCGCGGCGGCAAGCACGGCCGCGCTCCTCTTGACGCGTGTTCTTGCGCGGGCGATGCCGAGGCACGCGTCCAGTTCTAGCGCCGCGACGCACTCGGCGGCCAGAGCGCGCGCCGCATCCTGCGGCCGCCATGCGGCGGGCGCTTGGGCGCAGGTCCGCAGCATGGTTCTGCCGCCTATCTCAATGGCACTGGCCAAGCATGCGGCGCGGGCCACCGAGGCCCCGTGTCCATGCGGGTCGAGAAGCTCCAGGCCGGTGTCCATCCGAATCAGGGACTTCAGAACCGACAGTTCAACGGCAAGCACTAGGTACTCGGCCCCTTCCTGGGGGATATCCAGTTCCAGTTCCGAACCGGGCCGCGCGACGACCACGTCGTCGCAGCCCAGTTCGATGCCGTTGACGGCGACGGGGGGCCGGCCGAGGGAAACGCCGAGTTCGACGAGGCCCTCCGGGCATCCGACCCGCTGGTACATGGCGCAGTTCACGGTCTCGCGGTGGACCGAGACGCCCATGCCGAGGAAAGCCGACACCAACCGGCCGCGAAACGGGCCGGTCGAGAGCTTCAAGTAATCCTGGCGATGGCCGTCCAACTGCTCCGACTGGGCGTCGAAGTCGTCGAACTCCATGTTCGAACAGGAGAAGGCGCCTTCGTTTTCCGTACAGCCGTCCTGGCCGGAGGCCCGCCGCTCCGTCCCCGGCGTACCGGCGCCGCCTTCGGATGTCGCCGCAGGCTTCCCTGGTGCCGAATCGTCGTTCATCGAGCAACCTTTCGATCGGATGCGCCCGTCCGGATGCGCAGCATGCCATTTTCCCCAACTTTGGGGTCACACCGTTAGTCTGGCAAGCGAATGGAAGTTGCCCCGGGTCCGAAGGCGGAAGGGCCGTGGTACTGGCCTCTTCCCAGCATGATTGTCTCAAAAGCGAAGCGAGGCTTCCTTGCACGCCCGGCGCTGCCGCATGCTTGCATCCGCATCGGGGACGCGCCCACCGGCCTTGCCACGCCGTGCGCCGCACGCCCGTTTTCGCCGCCTCCGGACCGCCGTAACGGCGGGGCCAACGCCACGATCGGGTTCGCGGAGCGCAACAGCCACGATCCGGCGGCCTTTCGCTTGCGGGACTAACGATGTGCCCCGGAATGCGGGACAGTGCGGGTCTGAGTCATCCGGACCGGCGCGAAGCGGCCGGCGCACATGTATCTCAAAGTCCCGTTCGACGACTTCCGATCAGCTCCTCGCGAAGGCGGCGGGCAACCGCGGGCATTCGCGATCGCGGCGGCACTCAGGACTCCTGGTTTCGGCGCCGGCCTCGTGCCCGCGCGGCTCGCCGCCCTGGTCCTGCTGCTCGCTGCGGCCGCCGCCGCACAAGCCCAAACGACGCTTGTCAGCAATGCGGGCGAAGGTCGCGACAACGCCATTAACGTAGGAAACTCCGCATTCGGCAGAATAGCGCAACGATTTACTACCGGTAGCAATACTACGGGTTACGAACTGAGTTCCGTTGGAATCTACATCCACACGGACAACTCCGCGACCGGTGAGACCATTACGGTCTCGGTTCACAGATTCGACAGCAGCGAGACCAACAATCTGGGAGAGCTGGTGGTCACCCTAAGCACTCCGTCCACGCTGAACGAAGGAGCTGTGAATGACTTCACGGCGCCTCCAAATGCCGTGTTGCTTCCGGATACCAGGTACTTGGTGAGTATCTTTACCGAAGGCAACCACACGCATGATTTCCAACTAGGCGTGACGAACAGCGATGCCGAGACGGGGGCCGCAGGATGGCTTATCGAAGATGCCTTCAGGCTCAATGGAGTCCTGGTTACCTCGTCCATCATGATGAACGTCAAAGGCAGCAACTGGATACCGCCCCTCATCCCGACGCTGGAGTCCGCCGAAGCCCTCTTCGTCAACGGCGCCCTGCGATACCGGTTCGACCTCCGGCTGTCCGAAGGCGTGAGCATTCCGTACCGGGAGATGCGCGATCACGCCTTCCGCGTGACCAACGGGCACATGGACCGGGCCGTGCGCATTCACAAGGAGCGCACGGGGGGCCAGCTGTACAGCAATCACTGGCGCATGACGGTAGCGCCGGACGACGAGACGGAAAGCGTTACCGTCACCCTGCGCGGAGACCGGCCCTGCGGCGAGAGGGGCGCCCTGTGCACCGCCGGCGGGGGCCAGCTTCTCGGCTCGCCGACGCTGACCCTGAGCACCGAGACGAACCCACCCGACCTCGGCAGCCTGCCGAGCCTGTCGATCGCCGACACCAGCGGCACCGAGGACTCCGCCAACCTCGCCTTCGACGTCAGCCTGTCGAAGGCCGTGAGCGCGACCATCGCGGTCGACTTCCGCACCGTCTCGGGCGGCACGGCCACCGCGAATGCGGACTACCAGGAGGCGAACCACCGGATCGTCTTCTCGGCCGGGGAAACGGTGCAGCCGGGTTCGGTTGCGCTGATCGAGGATGCAGCCAGCGACGCCGGCGAGACGGTGATGGTCGAGATCACCAATGCGCGGGTGATCACACCCCGGGGAGCCGAGTTCGGCCCGCTGTCGATCACCAGGGCGCAGGCGACGGGGACGATCGACGCGCCCGCGAGCAGCAGGACCCCGTTGCCGAACGTGAACATGCGGATCGAGAACACGAGCGGCAGCGAGAGAGGCGGCTGGCTGCACTTCACCATCGCGCTTTCGCGGGCGCTGGACGAGCATGTCTGCTACGACTTCGAGACCCTCGGCACCGGCACCGCGAGCGAGGGGGTCGACTACCTGCAGCGCCCGAAGTCGACGCTGTGGCAGCCGCCCGGGGTCACCGAGTGGACTGAGTTCGTCCGCATCCTCGACGACTCGATCGACGACGGCGGGGAGACGGTGCAGGTCAGGATCAGCGACGCGGAATTGTGCGACGACGCGTCGAGGACAGTCACCATCAGCCGGGCGGACGCGACGGGCACCATCACCAACTCGGACCCGATACCGGCGGCGTGGCTCGCGCGCTTCGGCCGCACGGTTGCGGACCAGGTGATCGATGCCGTCGAGGGACGGATGGAGGCGGCACGGGCTCCCGCCAGGGAGGTGCACCTCGCCGGCCAGCGGGTCGGCGCATCCGGGGCGCGGTGGGACTGGGAGCGCCATGCGGCGGGCAAGCGCCTGTCGCCGTGGGAGCGCGCCGGCTACGGCGCGGCGACGGACGCGACGCGTCCGCATCCCGGACCGGGGGGAGCGGGTCCCGGCCTTCGAGCCATGGGAGCGGAAGGCCTGGAAGGGCCGAGCCGACACGCACCGCAGGGCCGGGGCATGACGGCGCGCGAGTTGCTGTTCGGGAGCTCCTTCTCGCTGGCGGCGGGCGATGCTCGTACCGGCAGCTACGCGCTCTGGGGCCGGGGGTCGGTGTCGCGCTTCGACGGGCGCGACGGCGACCTCGCGGTCGACGGCGAGGTGGCGAGCACACTCTTTGGCGCCGACTGGAAGCGCGAGCGGACCGCGGTGGGGCTGATCCTCGGGCACAGCGTCGGCGACGGCGGCTACCACTCGGAGTCCGGCCGCGGCACGGTGTCCTCGACCCTGACCGGGCTCTATCCGTGGATGCGCCAGGCGCTGGGGGAGCGGGTCTCGGTCTGGGGCGTTGCCGGCCACGGCGAGGGCACGCTGACGGTGGCGCCGGCGGACGCGGACGGCGTGCCCCGGGCGGTGATCCGTACCGACCTCGAGCTTGCGATGCGCGCGGTGGGCCTGCGCCGCGCGCTGGCGCAGGCTCCGAACGAGGGCGGCTTCGAGCTTGCGGTCAAGACCGACGCGATGGGGGTGCGCACGCGCTCGGCGGCGGTGCCGGGGCTTGCGGGCACGAGTACCGAAGTGACGCGGCTGCGGCTGGGCCTGGAGGGCTCGCGGCCGTTGCGCTTCGAGGGCGGGGCACAACTGAGACCGAGCGTCGAGGTCGCGGTGCGCCAGGACGGCGGCGACGCCGAGACCGGCTTTGGCGTGGATGTCGGCGGCGGCATCGCCTGGAGGGACCCGCGGCGGGGCCTTTCCGTCGATCTCCGGGGCCGGGGACTGGTGGGCCACGACTCGAAGGGCTTGCGCGAGGCGGGGTTGTCGGGCTCGCTCCTCTGGGAGCCGCGGGCCGGCAGCGGCCGGGGCCCGAGCCTGACGCTCACGCAGACCATGGGCGCCCAGGCCTCGGGCGGCGCGGATGCGTTGCTGGAGCGGGGCACGCTCGCCGGCCTCGCGGCGCACGACCGCGGCGCGGAGGGCGGCGAAATGCTGGCACGTCGGCGCCTGGAGTTGCGGTTCGGCTACGGCTTCGCGGCGTTCGGCCACCGCTTCACCTCGACGCCCGAGCTTGGCCTCGGGCTCTCTGCGGCGGGGCGCGACTACCGGCTCGGCTGGCGGCTCTCGCGCGGCGCGGGCGCCGGCGCGCTCGACCTGTCGCTGGAGGCGATCCGGCGCGAGGGCGCAAGCGGCTTAGGGGCAGGGCATGGCGCGGGCGTCGAGTCCGACCACGCGGTCGGGCTGCGCATCGAGGCGCGGTTCTAGGTACGCGCCGAGCCAAGCATGGCCCTACGGCGATGGGCGCGGACGGGAGGCCGCATGAACAACCGCACACCAAGCCACCCCTTTTAGCGCAACTTGACGCACACAAACCGTAGAGTGCGCAGCAACTGCCAACGCGCCCCCTAGGGCGCGCCGGACCGGACAAGCCCGCCCCCTACGAACTGCGTTTGTGGCGCCTCCTAGCACAGCCTCTTGGGGTCGAGGGTGGCTCATGGGAGTGGCCTCTTTGACCGGGGCGTCTCGCCCTCAGTTCACCGCAAGCTCGCCAACCACCTTGACAGGCCCGACGATTTGTGTTGACAACGGTCGGCTCGAAGCGCAGCCTCAAGCGACTCACGAGGGGGGGAAGCGGCATGGCCGAGTTCGATGTGTGCATCAAGGGCGGGACGATTGTGGACGGCACTCGGGTGCCGCGCTATCGAGGCGATCTGTGGATCAAGGACGGCCGCATCGCCCACATCGGTGGGCGCGTCAAGGGCGACGCCGAGCGGGTGATTGACGCCGATGGGCTGATCGTCGCCCCCGGCTTCGTCGATCTGCACACCCACTACGACGCGCAGATTCAGTGGGACCCGTACTGCACCATCTCCGGCTGGCACGGCGTCACGTCCGTCGTGCTCGGCAACTGCGGCTTCGGCTTCGCGCCGGTGGTGCCCGACGGGCGCGACCGTGCCATGCTCACCATGTCGCGCACGGAAGCCATTCCCTTCGACTCCATGAAGGAAGGCATGATCTGGGACTGGGTGACCTTCCCAGAGTGGCTCGCCAGCCTCGAACGCATCCCCAAGGGCGTCAACTGCCTCACCTACATGCCCGTGGCGCCGCTGATGACATGGGTGATGGGGCTCGAAGCCGCCAAGACCCGGCCGGCCACGCGCCAGGAACAGGCCGAGATGAAGGCGCTGCTGCACGAGGCGATGGATGCCGGCGCCTGCGGCTTCTCCGTGCAGCGTCTGGGCGAACACTCCGTGCAGGCCGACTTCGACGGCACTCCCATGGTCACCGACACCATGTGCGACGAGGACGTGCTGGCACTCGGCGAAGTGCTGGCGGAGCGCGATGAAGGCTTCATCCAGATCACCCAGTTCACGGGCGACCTCGACAAAGACCTCGCCTTCCAGGAGAAGCTCGCCGAAGTGAGCGGACGCCCCATACTGCACAACATCCTCGCGGTCAACCGCGAGAAGCCGGAGGTGCACCGCAACCGGCTCGAGTGGCTGGCCGGCGCCAATGCGAAGGGCCTGCGCATCTTCGGCCAGGGCGCAACCGTTCGCACCGGCTTTGCCTTCACCTTGGAACACTGGAACCTCTACGACTCGAGCCCGGCATGGAACCACGCCACCACCGGCACATTCGACGAGAAGATGGCCAAGTTCCAGAACGAGGAGGTGCGCGCTGCCATCCGCGCAGAGACCGACGCCGCCATCGAGAAGCTCGGCCGCACCCAAGCGCTCGGCGGGCCGATCGAAGAGCTGCTGGTGCAATCGGTGGACGATTGCCCGAACGCGGATGCCCTTGAGGGCTACGTCGGCAAGTCCGTGCAGCAAATCGCCGACGCAGCCGGCAAGCACCCCATCGACGCGATGCTGGACCTCGCGGTGGAAGGCGAACTCAAGGTCGAGTTCCTAGGCCGCGACCGCGGCCAGAACGCCGACTACATGGCGGAGATGATCTCGGCGCCCTACTCCATCCCCGGCGTGTCCGACGGCGGCGCCCACACCAAGTTCTTCACCGGCGGCGCCTACACCACCGACTTCCTCGCCTGGATGGTGCGCGACGAGAAGAAGATCACTCTAGAAGAGGCGCATTACCGCCTGAGCTTCCTGCCCGCCTTCGCCGCCGGCTTCCGCGACCGAGGCTTCCTGCGCGAAGGCGCCCCGGCCGACATCGTGGTCTATGACCTGGACCGCCTCGAGGTCACGCCAAGCTGGGTCGGCGAAGTTGCCCACGACTTCCCGGCAGGCGAATGGCGCCGCGTGCAGCACGCCAAGGGCTACCGAGCCATCCTCGTCAACGGCGTCCCGACATTCGAAGAAGGGGAATGCACGGGCAACACGCCGGGCCAACTCCTGAGGCACGGTCAAGGATAGGAGGCGCCAGGGACCTCCTCCGACTTCCGCGACTCCTGGGCAGAGGAGCGTGCTAACGAAGGGCGTTGGCCGCGTCATCTCCGGAGGGGGACGACGCAGGGACGGACCGGTACCTCATGCGCTCGGCGCCCCTCTATGGCCCAGCCCGGCTTCCGAACTGGCCGTTCAGGTTCGGTTCACGTTGCGTGCCGCATTCTCTTCCAACCTATGCGGAGGGACATGACCTTGCGGAATCCAGCCCAGCCCACGGTCGCCAAGTGCAAGGCAAGATGCGCAAGAATGTCGCTGGCCACGCTTGCGGTCCTCGCAAGTGTCTGCACCGGTAACCTAGCCGCTTCGCCCCCGGCGTGGGTAGGGGACGGCGATTACCGCGACCTTTGGCAGCCGTCAGCACCAAACTCGTGGTACTGGTCACTGCAAACCCCGCCCAACACCGACCCACCCGGCAAGGCGTTTCCTCGAGCGACCGCCCCACTTGGTCTGCGCCTGTCCTTCGATGCGGGTACGAATCAGGTGCTGGCTGAATGGCAGCGCCCGAAACACCTAGGGTTGTTCGCCATGACGAACTACCAATTGCGCATGAGGAAGGCGAACTCTCGCTCGTGGGGTCGGTGGCTGGAGAAGGCGAGCTCTCCCTCGTGGGGCCGGTGGCTGGAGATCGGTGCGATTGAGGCGACCGACCAATCGATCGTCATCCACGGTGTCGAGCCCGGCGTGACCTACGAGATTGAAGTTCGGGCCCGAAACGATCGCAGCGCCGGTCCCCCAGCATCCGGAACGGTGACGATTCCAGAGTCGCTGTTACCGTCCTGACGTGCGACCGCAAACGGCGGGCACCGCCCCTTGATGTGCGTCAGAGGTCGATCCAGGGGTAACGCTTCGGCCTTGGCGACCGCGCGCAACCTCAAACAACGCCCTCCACATGCGAGGAGTTGACTGGGATTTGGTAGCCCGAAGGCCCCGTGATCGAGAACGAGTCGTGGATTGAGCCGCGTTCGATGGGCGTGGCGTCGACGCCGTCTTCGACGAAGCGCTGATGCACTGCGTCCACGTCGTCCACCATGAGATCAAACGGGGCGCGGCGGCCCGGTTCGATGGCCTCCTCGGACTTCGACAGGATCAGGTGCGTGCCGCCGCGAAGTTCCAGGATGGCGAACTCCGGGCGCTCTAAGATCTCCCGCATCCCGTGCCGCACGAAGAAATGAAAGGCCGACGGCACGTCCGTCACGTCCATCCGCATATGGCCCACCGCAAAGACCGGTCTTTCGTCTGCCACGCCAACCCCGCTACGCCGAAACGAATGATAAGGCGCAGAACTTACCCCCCTCTGCCATCCCATGCAATTGGCCCATTTGTTAATGCGAATGGTTTGCATTAATGTGCGACGGCCGACCACACAGGAGTCCTCATTTGGAAACGACGATCGATCCGGATGCCCACTACACCCAAGTCGCCATGCGTGCCCTGTCTAGGTTCGTTCCATCGGCGCTCGACGATGCGCCCGCAGCCGTGCGCGCTCGCTTCAACAACGCGCTGCTGAACGTCGCCGTCAACCGCCTGATCGAGGTGGAGGGCCAGACGGCAGCGGCGACAATCCTCTGGCGCATCGTCGATGCCTTGCAGGACGGCTACCTGCCAACTCCCGATCACCCCATCGACCTCACCCGCCAAGACGACGTGCCGATGCAGTAGTGGGATTGCTCCGGCTCATGCATCCACATATGTGACGCCCATTTGCAAATCATTCACATTCGCGCTAAAACGGCCGCCGCTTACCGTGCCGAGACCGACACGGTGGCCTTCCAAGACAACCAGGAGATAGGGCGGATGATTCGATTCGACAGGCCGGCTGCGGCGCTGGCGGGCTTGCTGGTGATGGCGACAGGCTTTGCACTTCCAGTCGCCGCCGAAACCGCCTACGGCGAACCGCTTTCCGACCTTGAGCCCGTGCGAATCGGCGAACTAACCGGCGACCCGGAGAGTTTCGTGGACCGCCGCATCAAGGTCATAGGCTTGGTGAACGACATCTGCCCGATGAAGGGATGCTGGGTGGACATCGTGGAGGAGCAGTCAAGCGAGATCATCCGCCTCAAGGTGCAAGACGATGTGATCGTCTTCCCCGCCGAAGCCCGAGGCCAAGAAATCGTCGCCGAAGGCACCCTCCGCAGGCACGAGATGTCGCCGCAGCAAGCCATGCGCTGGCTCAGGCACCTTGCCGAGGAACGCGGCGAGGAGTACGAGGAACCGGACAATCCCCAACCCCTCACCTTCTACCAAATCGAGGGTAGCGGCGCAGTTGTGCAGGACGCGGCTGGCCTTTAGCTCCAAATTCGGACGAGTCGGAAGAGGGCTGGCTAATGTCGTGTGGGCCTTCGGCGGAGGCTCCTGCCTTCTCCGAGCTTCTCCGAGGCCGAACACTGCTTCCGATAGCCCATGGAGCATGAGACGGAGCGCGTTGGCGCGGCGGTAGAGCCTCATTCCCTGGCGAAGTGTCTGCTCCTCCACCTAGCTCCCGGTGCCGCGAACATGGCCGCGATCCTGCTGGGATTTGCAGCGCTGTGGAACCCCACCCTGCCGCCGGAGCTGATCTTCGGCGTCTTCGCGAACGTCTTCGTACTGATCCCGGTGCAGCTCGGCTACCTCTACTACCTGGCCAAGAAGCGGGGCAACCCGGGGTGGTCGCTCGAAGGGGTGGTCGTGTACACCCGGCCCCTCCCCTGGCTTCGCCAATTCCTTTGGGTTCCGGCCATACTCGTGCCCACCGCCGTCGTGTTCGTGGTGCTGGGGCCCGTCTCCGATTGGCTGGAAGCGTTCCTCGGTGTCAGCATCTACGCCAAGTATCGGATGACAGGAGTCTCGGAGGTCGTGGGGATCGTCCTAGTCGCTCACATCCTTTTGAGCGGCCTCCTCGTGCCCATCACCGAAGAGCTCTATTTCCGCGGCTACCTGCTGCCGAGAATGCCAACGCGGTTCGGGCGGTTGAAACCTGTCGCCCACAGCTTGCTCTTCTCCATCTATCACTTCGACACGCCGTGGATGATCCCGGTTCGGACGCTTGGCCTCCTGCCCCTCATCTACATCACCATGCATACGCACAACATCCGCCCTGCGATCGTCGCGCATTGCCTCGTCAACTTGGCCAATCACTCCGATTCCGTGTCGAGGCGCATCGGGACCCCGTGAACGCGCCCTGAAGGCGTGTCGGCAGTTTGTCAGCAGGAAATCTTCGGAGGGAGGCGTCCCGCCTTCCGTCGCGCCCGCAAGGGCGCGCATCTTTTGTTCGTCACCGAATGTTCTGTGCGCCCTGCGGTGCGATGGAGGGCGAGACGCCCTCCCTCCGAAGGCCCGTCCATTGCCAAGTCCGACAGACCGTTAGCGCGCCTTGGCGGGCGCTCGGTCGCCTCACCTGCCGCACCCGCTATCCGTCGATGCGTGCGAACACCTCCATCGCGGTGCGCATGCCTTGAACCGCGCGCGGAAACCCCACATACAAGCACAGGTGGGTCATCACCTCGCGTATCTCGTCGCGGCCAAGTCCGTGGTTGAGCCCTCCACGCACGTGGAAGGAGAGCTCGGCTTCCTGCCCGAGCGCGACGAGGATCGCCATCACTACCAAGGACCGGTCGCGACGCGAGAGTTGCGGCCGCGACCAGATCTCCCCAAACGCCCACTTCATCGCCCAGTCGCCGAGTTCACCGAGGTGGCCGCGCAACGCCTCGAGATCGGCTCGCGGGTCTGGGTTCGCGCGGCCGCCGGTCAGCGACGCACGCACGTCTGCGGCACGCTCCATCCGCTCAGGATCCGAGAGGTGGTCCGCCGGCGCCCGGCCCTCGATCTCAGCCACCCCCTCCGCCTCCCGGAACGCTGCGTCCATCCGGCGGCTTGCCGCCATGCCGGCCGGGAAGCCTGCATACGCGGCGACATGAAGGTTGATCTCCTCGATCTCGATGCGGGCGAGCCCGTGACGCAACCCGACCGCGGTGTGGAGCTCAAGCTCCTCATTACGCGCTTGCGCCGCCAGCACGGCGATGATCATCAAGCTGCGGTCGCGCCGAGTGAGGCCGGGCCGGTCCCACATCTCCCCCACCGCCGTGAATGCAAACGTCCCGAGTGCGCCCATGCGCCGCTCCATGGAGGCAAGCACCCGCGCCGGTTCCGCGTCCGGAACGAAGCGCGAGAACGTCGCCGACGCATGTTCGAGCCGGTCTTCCCAGGTGGCATCGTCGCCCATTCGTACTCCCCGCATGGTCTCGTTGGCGCCCGGAGATCGTAGCGCGTAAAGCGGGCCAGGGCTGAGACCTCCACGACCCAAGGGGTCCATCGGGCTTGTCAACGCGGCGTGGGGCGAGACTCCTTCCTGTGGCCGACCGTTCTGGCGGGGGCCTTGTGCCGAGAATCGTCAATCGCCCGTTTCGTGGTTGAAGACCCGCACCACGGTGCCGGCCGAACTCGGGTCAGTGCGGACTAGGTTGGCGTTGGCGGATTTGCCGGCGCTGCGCTCGAAGGCGGCTTGGCGGTCGCAGGCGAGGGGTGTGGTGATGCCGGCGCCGTGGGGCCACACACCGGGTTCCTGCTTGATGAAGCGGGTGATGTGTTGGGCGTGGGGAGAAAGGGACTGCCAGATTTCGTGGGGCATGGTTTTCTGGAAGTGGCGTCCGTGGCGGGCAGGGGCGGAATACTCGATGCTCGGCAGGGCGCGCACCTCGCGGGAGAGATTGGGAGTAGCGCCGTGCCAAGCGCGGACGTCTCGAAAGATGGCCGAACCCGCCGGGGCACCCACCAAGGTCGACAGACGCATCCACTCGGGCTCGTCTTCGGGCTTCGGCGGGGGAGCGGTCGCAGTGTGCGTTCCGGGGATTTCCCGGATGGGGCCGTTTTCCCATGTCAGGTCCGTCATGGCGAAGTTGATGGTCACCCCGGGCGAGGTGCAGTCCATGACGAGGCGCTGGGTGCGGAATGGCAGGTCGGCGAAATGCTCCGCCTCGACCGTGGGCTCCTCTTGCGAGGGGAAGCCCCTCGCGCTCCCCCGCGCTGAAGGCTCCTGTCGCCGATAGGCGGCCAGCCGGGCATCGCCACCCTGCTGTTCGTCGATGCCGTCGGTGTGCAGGTGCTGGTACTCGATGGCGCCCGGCAAGCTCAGGTCGCCGCCGCCGCCCCAGACTCCGTAGTCTGGTGAGGCGAAGATGGCCTTGAGCATGGGCGTGGTGGTGGGCAGGTCGATCATCGATGTCCACGCCGGGTCGTGCATCATCTGGCGCGATGCGGAGGTGGTGCCGTAGCAGTATCGGTGCGGGAGGCGCCCGCTTTCGGCCAGATAGCGGCGGCCATCGCGCCCCGGCATGGCGAGGATTTCCTTCAGCACCCTCGCGCAGCCTTCGCGAAAAAGCGCGAGGCCCTCGGCGTCCAAGGCATCGCGCACCACCACGAAGCCATCGCGCCGGAAGATGCGGGTTGCCCGATCCACTTCGTCTGGCGTACAGATTTCCAAACCGCGGATGCCGTTGTTGGACTTCAGATGGCGGCGAAGGGCCTGCACTTCCGGGTCGTCGATGACCCTGCGTGAAGGACAGCGAGGGTCGGGCGCTCGGCCAACCATGCTCTGCATCGGCACGCCGTCCTCGTCCACCACCTCGTTCGGTGGCACGGCGGCATCCCAGCCAACAAGGCTGTCGCCGAAAACGCAAAAGCCTTCGAGCTCCTCCTCCTTGGTGGGGCGGCTGGAAACCGGGTCGCGGGTCGCTTTCATGCCATCTCCGCTTCGGCAGAGGTTGAATAGAAGCATTTCGCGCCCCGGATGCGTTGTCAAACGAGGGCCAAGCCCAGCGGTCAAGACGGACAGTAGAATCCGCGCACCCACCGCCCTTGGGCTTTCGTATTGGCCAGCATCACCAACTCAGGAGGGCGAACGCCCGTGAATGCCAGTCAGCGCACCGAGTTTCTCGATTTCGCATGCGAACTCGCGGAACGCGCAGGCCAGTCGATCCTGCCGCACTTCCGCCAATCGCCCGCAATCGACAACAAGAAGGCCGGTGGCTACGACCCGGTAACGGAAGCCGACCGCACCGCCGAACAGGTGATGCGCGACGCAATCCGCGAGCGCTACCCCAGCCACGGCATCCTCGGCGAGGAATTCGGCCACCAGCCGGGCGATGGGCTGACTTGGGTGCTGGACCCCATCGACGGCACGCGAGGCTTCGTCATGGGGCTGTTGCACTGGGGCACGCTGGTGGCGCTTTTCGACGGCCAAAGGCCGGTGGTTGGCGTGATCCATCAGCCCTTCCTCGGCGAGACCTTCTCGGGCGACGGCCACACGGCGCAATACAGACGCAACGACGACTCGCGCGCCCTGCGCGCGCGCCCTTGCCCGCGGCTCCAAGACGCCCTCGCCGGGACCACCGCCCCGGACCTCTTCAAGACTTCGGAAGAAACCGCCGCCTTCCAGCGAGTCCGCACCAAGGTACGCACCGTGCGCTACGGCACCGACTGCTACCTGTACGCCATGTTGGCGATGGGCCAAGCAGACCTCGTCATCGAAGCCGGCCTAAAACCCTACGACGTGCAGGCGCTGATCCCGGTGGTGGAGGGTGCCGGCGGCGTCATCACCGACTGGAAAGGCGGCAACCCCGCAATGGGCGGCCAGGTGCTCGCAACTGGGGACCCCGAGCTGCACGAGCTCGCCCTAAGGGAACTCAGGCGCGAACGAACGCCTTGATGCAACCCTCTGCCAGACCGCCCGGGCACCCTTAACGCGCGGCCTTGAGGATTTCGGCTCGGGCGCGGAGCGGGTCCTTGAGGATGCGGCGGCGGGCGTCACCGACTTCCTTGGCGCTCAAGGGACGGAATCCTGCTGGCGATGCGTCGCGGCCGAATTCCTGAACGGCCCAGTTGAGAAGGTTTGCCAAGCGGCCGTCCGGGAGGGGAGCTTGGGCTACCTCCGGGACCCGGACGAGGTAATCGCGCCCGTCCGGCATCGCCGCGAGACGAGCCATCGAGCGCAGCGGCGGGACTTCTGGGGGCGCGCCGCTGCCGTCGGCTAGATGGCAGCCGGCGCAGTGCAGGAGGTAATCGTAACGGGCCACTGCCGCGTCAGGCGACTCGGATGCCGACTCTCCCAGCGCGCCCGTAGCGAGCAGAGCAAGCGCGGTGCAGCGCCAAAGGTGGCTACCCATTGCGCACGGCGCCGAAGCCCCTACGACTCCTGGGCCGTCGCTTCCGCCTCCTCCGGGGCAGCGCCGATCACCGCGGCCATGGTGCAGTGGTAAGCGTTGCTCTCCACCCCGAAACACCACAGCACGTTGGGGCTCTTGCTCGGGAAGTAGGACGGCTTCGCGCCTTCGGTGCGATGGCATGAGCAACGGGGGCAATACGCCTTGCCGCAGCAGTCGTTGTAGGAAATGAGGTATTCCTTGTCGTCCACCGGGTTGCGGCAGGTGCCGACCCAAGTGATGGGCGAAGGCTCGGCGCCGGGTGGGCAGGAGTTCATCGTGCCGCCACAGCAACTGCAGAGGGAGCCGCCCAACGCGCAATAGCGCCAGTATTCGCAGCTTTGCGGGTCGCCGTACTCGACGATGCCGTCCGCTGCCGGTTCCGGCAGAGACGCCTCTGCACCCTCCTCTTCCGCGCCAAAGGCACGCGACACCGGCAACAAGGGTACGGCAGCGGCCCCCGCCAATACTGCTCCTAGCCTTCCGAGGAAACCGCGTCGCGACGTGTGGCGGGCAAGTCCCGCCGTGGCCCGGTGCGCCGCGCCGTCGAACCAGCCGGCGATGCCGGCGCCGTTGTCGCCCTGCTGACCAGATGGCCCCTTCATCGAACTTCCTCCGACTGGACGGGATCAAACTCCCGCACGTAATCTTGCAATGTAGCAATGCCCGTGCGCCACGACTCAAGCAGGCTCTCCAAATGCTCCCGCGTATTGACGAGCCCCCGCCCACGCAGCGTGCCGTCCGCGCCGATCAGCACGGCGAACGGAAGCCGGCTGACGCCGTAGCGCAAACCGAGCGCCTCGGAATGCAGATACGGGAACTTGCCGATGCCGGCCTCGTTCGCGAACGCCCGATGCCGTTCGGGTTCGCCGCCGTCGCTACCGAACACCAGCCGCAGCCCTTCCGCCGCCGCGAGCGACTTCGCTGCCGGGAGCAGCGCCTTGCAGACCGGGCAAGTGGGCGAGACAAACAGCAGCAGCGTCGCTTCGCCAGCGGACGCACCGCCAATTTGCTGCTCCCGACCGTCGAGGTCCACCGCTTCGAGGGCTTCGGTGAGTTCACCCACCTTCGGGCCATGCACGGGCGTCAGCGCGCCCACGGGCGCAATGCGCTGGCTCAACACGCCGACCTGTCGCGCCAGCGCCAGCACCGCCACACCCAATACCAGCACGAGCGCCCATAGCAGCACATCGAACACCACGCCTGCTTCCATCGATCGCCGCCTCAGGTTCTCAAGAGGACGGCATTGCGGATGAGCGCATTGCCGGCGTGATAGACGAGTGCGGCCAAGGCGAGCAGAGGCAGCGACACGGCGAAATCAAGCAGGCCGGGCGGCGGTGCCTCCACAATCGCGAGTGGTAGAGCAGCCAAAGCCGCAAGCACTGCATTGCGAGCCACCATCGGCCAAGAGACCGACTCCCCGGCGCCGCAGCCGCAATCGATCCAAGAACGGCCGCGCACGAGATTGGCGGCGACCGCGCCACCGTAAACCAGCATGAGAAGGGTGGTCGTGCTTGAAGCCCACACCATGGCCGAAGAAGACCACGGCGCCACCAACCACAAGGCGGCGATCGCGGCTTCCACGGCCGGAACCACCACCGTCGCCATCGCCAGGAGCGGCGCCGGCACAATCCGGTAGTCCGCCAGCACAGCCCGAAACCCCGCAAGGTCCCGCGCCTTGCCCACCGCCGCCCAAAGGAGCAGCAAGGCGAACCCCAAGGCGATGGCCAGCATGGGCGAACCGGCGTGCGTCATCTCAATACGACAGCAGGAAGCCGCCCCGTCCCGTTTCGATCGTGCGTTCGAGCCGTCCGGTGGCGAGTTCATAGACGAGGACATTGCTGCCCGAGTTGGCAAGCAAGAGCGGCACGTCGCCCTCCACTACATGCACGGCGCCCACCGGCTCCTCGAACTCGATCTTGCCCACCCGACGCTGCCCGTCCTGGTGGAACACCCATGCTTGCGTTCCGGCCTCGTCCGGCGTGTCCTTCTCGCCCTCGTGCGTCAGCACTACCAAGAGACCGAGCTCGTCGTGAACGGTGAAGGGCTGCGTGCCTCCCGGCCGCCAGCCTTGGTCGTCTTCGCCGATGAGCGACCAGGCCTCGCTCACGACGATGCTTCCGTCTGCAACCGAGGCCCGCATCACCTGGCCTTCGAAGGTCATGAACTGCCAGCCACCGCCGCTGGCAACGGGCTTGCCGAGGAGCGGGTCCTTGTCCACATCGAAGAAAACCTCGCTGCGCACCCGCGACGCCTCCTCGCCGTCCTCATCGAGGCCGATCCATTGCAGCGTGCCGTTGCCGCACACCATCAGGAAACCGCGTTCACCCGCCGCCATCGTGTTGGCGCAGCCGGGCGTGGAGATTTCGCCAACGAAGCGGCGCTCCACCACGTCCACGACGCTCACGGACTGCGCCGGGGTCATGTTGAAGACCACGACATACCGACCGCCAGACAACAGCGCCATGTAGTGCCGGTGCAGCGACGCCACCTTGGCGGGAATGGGCACCTCCGCCACCGGCGCGAGCGTTTCGTGGGCATAGATGCGAAGGACGTCGGTGCGTTCGCCGTCGTGTTGGCGGGCATAGAAGACTTCCGCGGCGTAGATTTCGCCCCGCCCCCGATGCCGGCTAACCGTCGGCGTCCACGGCGTCAGCGACAGCGTGCCGAGCATCTCGCCATCGGCGGCGTCGAACACGGAAGCGCTGCCCATCACGTTCTTGATGATGAACCAGGAAGGCGACGGCGGCCCCAAGGTGGTGGTGCCGGGCTGCTCGGGTGTGACGTCACCATGAGCCAAGCCGGCGAAAGCCAAAGCCGCAACGCCACCGACCCAACCGAGCCCTAGCCTCTGCACAAGACGCGACAACGGCATTGCAACTCCTCTCCGCTCGCAACATTCCTTGCGACTGTCGCGAGTATGGCCCATGTTCGCATCGCCCACCACTTCGGCTAGCGCATGAGGAAGGCCACCCGAAGAAGGGCGACGCATGCGTCGCCCCTACGGCCGGGGACATGACCGACACCTTCCTGTAGGGGCGACGCATGCGTCGCCCTGTCTGGTAGCCGCGTGCATCGCCGCCAAGTCCGACGGGCTGCTAGCGCCACAAGAACCGTTGCCCTTCGGGCAACGCTTCTTGCCCCAGCCCAAGCCCTCCCATCACCCTATCGGACTTTCGGGCAGCTTACGCCGCCCGAAAGTCCGACGGGCTGCTAGGATGGCGTCCACGAGCCGCAACGGAGACTTCGATGGACTTGGAGTACAGCCCGGAGTATCAGGCCTTCCGTGACGAAGTCCGGCAGTTTCTCGACCAGCACGGGAGCAAGGCACCGCGCCCGCAAGGCGGCGACGACCGAATGCAGCCCCGCGACTGGCAGCAGCTCCTCATCGAACACGGCTATGCGGCCCGCACCATCCCGCGCGAGTACGGCGGCTACGGCGCAGAACCGGACATCCTCAAGACGCGCATCATCGCCGAAGAGTTCGCCCGTGCCCGGGTGCCGCCGGGGCATTCCGGCGACAACCGCCTCGTGCCCACCGTGCTCGAACTCGGCACCGAGGAGCAGAAGCGCAAATACGTCGGGCCTTCCGTGCGCGGTGAGGTCAGTTGGTGCCAGGGCTACTCTGAACCCGGCTCCGGTTCCGACCTCGCTTCCCTCTCCACCAAGGCCGAACTCGACGGCGACGAATGGGTCATCAACGGCCAGAAGATATGGACCTCCGGCGCCAAGACCGCCGACATGATGTTCTGCCTGGTCCGCACCGAACCCGACGCGCCCAAGCACAACGGCATCAGCTATCTCGTCTTTTCCATGGACACCCCTGGCATCGACGTGCGCCCGCTCGTCACGATGACGGGCGAGGCGTTCTTCAACGAGGTCTTCTTCACCGACGTGCGCGTGCCGAAGGACCAAATCGTCGGCAAGCGCGGCGAAGGCTGGTTCGTTGCCAATACGACGCTGCGCTACGAGCGCGGGGGCCTGGGCGACCCCAACGAGGCGGAAAACCGCTTCCTGCGCATCGTCGACATGATGCAGCGCGAAACCGTTGGCGGGATCAGCCTGATGGAGAACCCCATCTACCGCGACCGGCTCCTCAAGCTGCAAGCGCGCATTCTTGCGATGAAGTTCAACGGCATGAGGGTGCTCTCGCACAACATCAAGGGCGAAGAGGCGGGCCTGCCGCGCTGGATCGTCAAGCTGAACGGCTGCGAGCTCAACCACCAGATGGCCGGCATGGCCGTGGACGTGATGGGCGAGTTGGGCCTCCTCTACGACGGCAGCCCGTACCTGCGCGACCACGGCTTCTGGCAGGCGCGCTACATGCTCGACCTCGGCCTCATCATCGGCGGCGGCACGGCGCAGATCCAGAAAAACATGATCGGCGAACGCGCCCTTGGGCTGCCGAAGGAGCCGAAATACGACCAGGCGGCCGCCTGAAGATCGGTTCTGCAGACCGAAAAAAACCAGAGGACATCGATGGATTTCGCACTCAGTGAAGAGCAGCGGATGCTGCAAGACAGCATCTCGGGGTATCTGGAAGGTGGCTCATCCCTGGAGCGCGTACGCCAAGTCGCCGAATCCGGCGGCGCCCGGGCTGACGATGTCTGGCAGGAACTGGCCGGCCTCGGCGTCCACGGCGTGCTCATCGACGAGGACTACGGCGGCGTGGGCTTGGGACACCTCGAAGCTGCACTAATCGCCGAAGCCCTCGGCGCAACCACAACCCCGGTGCCATACGTCGCCTCGTCGGTCATGGCACCCACGGCGATCGCCGCCGCCGGTTCCAGCGAACAGAAGGAACGCTGGCTGCCTCGCATCGCCTCCGGAGAGGTCGTGGTTGGGGTGGGCGTCACCGAACAGATTGGCCGCCGCGAAAGCGATGGCATCACCAGCGCGGGCGGCAACCTCACCGGCAAGGCCATGTTCGTGCTCGACGGCGCGGAGGCAGACGCCTATCTCATCGCCTCGGACGACGGCGCCATGCACATGGTTGATGCCGGCGAGGTCGAGCGCCAACGCCTGAAGACCATCGACCGCACCCGAACGGTGGCGGAAGTCACGCTGAACGGCGCCAAGGCCGACACCCTCCCTAGCTCCACAACGAGTCGCGAGCCCCTGCTCGCCACCATCGACGTGGGCCGCCTGATCCTCGCCGCCGACACCTTGGGCGCCGCCCAAACCATGCTCGACAAGGCCATCGACTACGCGAAAGAGCGCCGCCAGTTCAACCGCGTCATCGGCTCCTTCCAAGCCGTCAAGCACATGTGCGCGGAGATGGCCGCAGAGCTAGAGCCCTGCCGATCCATGATCTGGTACGCCGCCCACGCCTACACCGCCATCCCGGAAGAAGGCCGAGCCATGGCCTGCCACGCCAAGGCCCACCTCGCGGAGGTCGGACAATTCGTAGCCCGCAAATCCACCGAAGTCCACGGCGGCATGGGCATCACCGACCTCTTGGGTCTGCACTACTGGTTCAAGCGCATCGGCTTCAACCGCCAACTCCTGGGCGCCCCGGAGTTGGTCCGCGAGGAGGCGGCGAAGGCGCAAGGCTGGATCTAGCGGTTCGAACAGGTCTAAGGCGTTGGGAGGCGTTAGCCGCCGACACTCCTCCCAAGTCATGCCGCATCGACAATCAGGTACGTCGTGACGCCAGGACTGTGCCCAGGATCTCCTCGACCCTGTCGCGTCGCCTAGAGTCGGGAAAGAGCCGTCCGTGGATCGCCAGCGCCTCCTTCGGGGCCGTGATGTCCAGCCGTTCGACCAGCGTCGCAACGTCTTCGACATCGGTCGCTCTGCCCGCTTCGAGCTTCATGGCCAGTATGTGTTCGGCAGAGGCGCCGGTGATCGTCAGGTACTCCGACTCGTACACCGTCTTCGCCCGTGTGTCCGGTAGCCTCGGGATGTTTGCCGTCGCCTGCTCATTGAGCCATGACTCAGGCAACCCTCGCTCGCGCGCGATTTCGCGTACCGCCTCGACGAGTGCGCCGTGGCCGCTGTCGACTCTAACGTCAACGTCGTGGGTGGTGCGCGAGCGGTCAAACGCCAAGCTCATCGCCGCGCCGCCGATGACGTAAATCTGCGCCCTCACCTTGCGCCGTTCAAGTCGCCTTGCGAGCTCGTCAAGCAACTCGACTAGCGCTTCCCGGTCAAGGGACCCAGGCACGGTGCTCTCCACATCGGTGGTCAAGGTCGCGTGGATCCGGCAGCGCACCGTGGCGAATGAACGCCGCCGGTGCAAACGCGATGGCGTCCATCCGTATGGAGGGAACGTCCGTGACCACCCAAGTCTCGGCCAAGAACCGACTTGGCTCGTCCACCCAGGCCGGTGAGGTGTGGCCGTGTAGCGCACAAACATGCTCAACGGTGGCGGCGAGCAAAGCATCCCACCGACTCCCCGTAAGCGGTGGGACGTCAGCAAGCACGTTCGCTTGTGCCGCGTGGCTCAGCGCGTGGAACCGCCTCGGCAAGTCGTGCACGATCGCCCGCAGAAGTTCGGCCTCTGTCCATCCGCCCTCAACGGCAGCCGCATATGCCCGTAACGTCAGCACGTCGGTGTCCATGGCGGCGATTATGCAGTCCGGAAAGATGCGAGGGTCCAGCACGGCTCGGAGTCGGACATGCATAATGCGCCGCTGCACGAAGCTCCACGCGAAACCGATACCGAGAGGACAGCCATGATCGACGTTCACTACTGGCCCACACCCAACGGCTGGAAGGTCTCCATCATGCTCGAGGAGTGTGGGCTCGACTATCGGGTCGTACCTGTCGACATCGGCGGCGGCGACCAGTTCAAGGCGGATTTCCTTCGCATCAGTCCGAACAACCGGATGCCGGCGATTGTGGATCACGATCCCATCGGCGGTGGCGAGCCGCTGGCGATCTTCGAGTCTGGGGCGATTCTCGAGTATCTCGCCGAGAAGAGCGGCAAGTTTCTGCCTGCCGATCCGGTCGGCAAGTACAAGGCGTTGCAGTGGGTGCATTGGCAGATGGCGAACCTGGGCCCGATGATGGGCAACGCCAACCACTTCAAGAACTACGGCAAGAACATCGCCGATGATCCAGCGCAGCTTGAGTACGGCACCAAGCGCTTCGTTGGGGAGGTGGATCGGCTCTCTGGCGTCATGGATGCACAGCTTTCTGTCAACGAATACCTCGCCGGCAGCGAGTACAGCATCGCCGACATCATCAGTTGGCCGTGGGCCTTTCTGATCGGCCGTCTGATCGACGAGGGCGTGTGGGAGACGTTCCCGAACCTCAAGCGCTGGGTGGACCAAGTGGGCGAACGTCCGGCTGTGGAGACAGGGCGACGTGTGGGCCGAGACCTAGGCCGCCGGGAGCTTACGGAAGAGGAAGAGAAGGCGCGGCGGGAGCTGCTTTTCAACCAGACAAACGAGAAGGTTCGGGCGGCGCGGGAAGCGGCGGCGAAGGCGGCTTCCTAGGTCGCGGTCGTTGCTTACGGATCTCGCACGGGGTGTTGCACGGCCCCACGCATCGGCTCTCGTCACGACGCCCCAATTGAAGAGCGCGGGCAACTCTCCCCCTCCCAAGAGAGCCGCGACCGGGCTGCCCAGGCGACGACACCAGCCCTGAGCCCTTGCCTACCAAGCGTCGATGGCGGGCCGTTTCTTGCCGTGGCGGGGCTCAAGCCGCACCGATCGCAGCAGGCTCGATAGCCAGTGTCTGGTATGGGCGGGGTCAATGGTGTCGTCCACGGTGAAGTGGGTTGCGGTGTTGAGCGCTTTGCCGTTCTCGTAGGCGTTCGCAACCATCTCCTCGTAGCGTTTCAGGCGGGCCGCGGGGTCTTCGATGGCCTCGAGTTCCTTGCGAAAGCCGAGTTTCACCGAGCCTTCGAGGCCCATGCCGCCAAACTCTCCTGTGGGCCAGGCGACCGTGAAGAACGGTACCTTGTACGAGCCGCCGGCCATGGCGATGGCGCCGAGGCCATAGGCCTTGCGGATCACCACGGTGAAGAATGGCACGCCCAAGTTCGCGCCGGTCAGGAACATGCGGCTCGAATGCCGCACCAATGCGGTCTTCTCGATCTCCGGGCCCACCATGATGCCGGGCGTGTCGCACAGGTGCAGGATGGGGATGTCGAACGCATCGCATAGCTGCATGAAGCGGGCGCCCTTGTCGGCGGCGTCGGAGTCGATGGCGCCGCCGAGGTGCAATGGGTTGTTGGCGATCACCCCCACGGGTCGCCCCTCAACGCGGATGAGGCTGGTGACCATGCCAAAGCCGAACCCGGCACGCAGGTCCAGCACAGACCCCTCGTCCGCAAGCGTCGCGATCACGTCGCGGATGTCGTAGGCGCGCAGGCGGTTTTCGGGCACGATGTGTCGCATTGCACGCTGATCCGGCGCCGACCAGTCCTTCGTGCGTCCCTGGAAGAACGCGAGGTAGCGCTTCGCCACCGCCACCGCTTCCGCCTCGTCGGCAACGGCAAGGTCCACCACGCCGCTCGGCACCTGCACCGACATGGGGCCGATGTCTTCCGGCGCAAACACGCCAAGACCGCCACCTTCGATCATCGCCGGGCCGCCCATGCCGATGTTGGCGTCGGCGGTGGCGATGATTACGTCGCAACAGCCGAGCAGCGAGGCATTGCCGGCAAAGCAACGACCGGCGGTGATGCCCACCATCGGCACCAACCCCGACAGCGTCGCGAACTGCGAAAACGTGCCCTGGCCGCCGCCGCCGCCCACCATGTCGGTGTCGCCGGGGCGCCCGCCGCCGCCTTCGGCGAAGAGCACCATCGGCATCCGGCCCTCGCGGGCAACGCCGATCATGCGATCAGTCTTGCGGTGGTTCTGCGCGCCCTGGGTGCCGGCCAGCACGGTGTAGTCGTATGCCATCACGGCGCAGCGATTGGCGGGATCGTCGAACAGTTCGCCGTTGACGCTGCCGACGCCGGTGATCATGCCGTCGGCGGGCGTGTTGGTGATCAGGTCGTCGAGCGAGCGGCGGCGACGCTGGGCGGCAATCACCAACGGGCCGTACTCCACCCACGTTCCCGCGTCCACTAGGTCCTCGACATTCTCGCGGGCGGTGCGCAGTTGCTTGGCGCGACGGCGGGCCACAGCCCCTGGCCGGGCGTCGTCGAGTGTTACGGCGTGGCGCGCGAGCACCTCCTCGAGATCAGGACGTATGTGGTCGGGATCGACCGCCTCTTCGGCACCGCCGTGCGCATCGTCGACGTCGGCTTCCTCAAGGACGAGCAGCGGGTGACCCGCATATACGGTATCGCCTGCACTCGCATGGACGCGCCGCACGATACCGGCCATCTCGGCACGCACTTCGTGCTCCATCTTCATGGACTCCATCACCGCCACGCAGCGCCCGGGGGCCACCGCATCGCCTTCCACCACGTCGATGGACACCACCGTGCCTTGCAGGGGCGCAGCCACCAGTGCCTCGCCTTCTTCGGCGGCCGGCCTGTCGGCGGTCGGCGGTGCGGTTCGGGATTCGCGGCCAAAGGCAAGAACCGCCAGCGGATCGCCGGCATCGACTTTGGCACCTGCAGTCGCAGGCGCAACCGGGCCCGAGTCTGTCGAGGCGACGTGCAACAGGGGACGCTCGTCGAAGTGCAAGGGCCGCTCGGCTGCGAACCCAGTGGAGAGAAGGCCATCCTGGAACGCTGGATGATCGAGAATCGCCCGCAGGTAGGCGATGTTCGTGTCCACGCCCTCGATGCGGAACTCCCTGAGCGCTCGACTGAGCTTTGCCGCGACCGCACGAAACGGTGCACGGGCAGAGGCCACCACTTTGGCAAGCAGCGAGTCGTAGCGTGGGTTGGTCTCGTAGCCGGCATAGCCGAAGGTGTCGGTGCGCAGGCCCGGCCCGGACGGCGGATCGAAGGTGACAAGCACGCCTCCGGCCGGCAATGCGTCGCCGCCTTCTGTCATCCGTTCCATGTTGACCCGCGCCTGGATGGCAAACCCTGTTGAACGACCGTCGAGGTCGAGTTCTCGGAGTTGTCGACCAGCGGCAATCTCGAACTGCGCTCGCACGAGATCAACGCCCGTCACCTCCTCCGTGACGGTGTGCTCCACCTGCAGCCTGGGATTGGCCTCGATGAACGCGAAAGTCGGCGTCGTGCTCGTGACATCCACAAGGAACTCGAAGGTACCGGCGCCGCGATAACCGCAGGCACGCGCCAGCTTCAGCGCCGCTTCGTGCAGGTCCGCGCGCAGGGACTCCGGCAGGCCAGGCGCCGGGGCGATCTCGATCAACTTCTGATGCCGACGCTGGATGCTGCAATCCCGCTCGCCCAAGTGCATCGCCTCGCGCCATCGCCGAGCACCTGCACCTCGACATGACGCGCGCCCTCCATGAAACGCTCGACATAGAGCGCGCCGCTGCCGAACGCCGCCTTCGCCTCCGAAGACGCGCGGGCGAACGCCTCGGCTACCTCCTGCGGCTCCTGCACCACTCGCATGCCGCGTCCGCCACCACCCGCGACCGCCTTGATGATCGCCGTACCGTGCGTCGCAACGAATGCCTCCGCGTCCTCTGCGGTCGCCGCGCCCGTGCCAGCGAGAACTGGCACTCTCAAATCCTCCGCGAATGCGCGTGCGGCCGTCTTGTCGCCAAGCATGTCGAGCGTTGCCGGTTCGGGGCCGATGAAGACGACGCCGGCTGACGCGCAAGCCGCGGCAAGAGCCGAACTCTCACTGAGGAAGCCGTAGCCGGGATGCAGGCAGTCGCAGCCCGTGGCGTTCGCGGCCGCCACAATGGCATCGACGTCGAGATACGCGGCTGCACCGCTGCCGCCAAGTTCCACGCTTCGATCGGCCTTGGCGACGTGCAACGACGCGACATCGTCCGTCGCGAACACGGCCACCGACTCGATCTGAAGCTCCGCCGCCGCACGCGCGATGCGTATGGCGATCTCGCCCCGATTGGCGATCAGCACTCGTTCAAACATGCCCTTGCCCGCGGGAAGACTCAAAACCCACCCCCTGCCTCCAAGTATTCCCTCTCCTCGGCGCTACTTTCGCGGCCAAGCGCCGCGTTGCGATGTGGGAAGCGACCAAAGCGTTCGATCACACGCCGATGCGCCGTCGCATAGCCGACGAAGCTCGCTGCGAAATCGCGCCACATCGGCGCGGCCTCCTCCACCAAGCGCTCGAACAGAGCCACCGACCGCGCTTGATCCGCAAGGTCTTCGCTGTGTTCGAACGGATGATAGAGGAAGGCCCGCTCCGGCACGGAAAGCTGCGTGTCGAGGCCCCGATCCAGCGCCCGGACGGCGATGGCCCGGGCAAGCGAGTCGCCGAGGAAGGCAAGGGGCGAACCGCGGTACATGTTGCGACCGAACTGATCGAGGAGAAGCACCAGCGCCAGCGCGCCCTTGGGCTCCTCGCCCCAATGCAACAGCTCGCCGGACCGCGCCTGCTCGACGACTTGGCCGAATCGCTTGCCGATCTCCTCATCCACATCCGCATCGACGCGATACCAGCGACCGCTGTAGGGCTTGAGGTCGTCAGGGTGCCTCGGCGCCGGTCCGAACCAATAGTCGATCACGTCATTCGGTGTCGTCTTGGACATCCCGCTGTTCATGTCCCCTCCCTGCGCCGCCGCAAAACCGCATGCGCCCTGGCACCTCGAGGCCCTCAGGGCGAGGCCATTCGGCCGCGCACGGGCCGATGCGCGCAAGGGGCATCACATGCACGCCCATGCTCGGCTCTTGGATGGCCACCACCATTGCGCGTAACGCCGCTTCGCGCAAGGATTGTCCCATCGTCAACGGAGGAACCCATGCAGATCACCGCCATCGATACCTTTGTGGTGGACGCCGGGTGGCGTCCTTGGCAGTTCGTCGCCGTGCGCACCGACGAAGGCATCACCGGCTACGGCGAATGCTCCGACGGCCGAATGCCCTACAGCGTGGTACACACCGCCAAGGAGTTCGAGGCGATTCTGCTCGGCCAAGATCCGCGCCCGGTCGAGGCGCGCTACTGGGACATGTACCGCATGGCGCGACAGAGTCCCGGCGGGATCGCAGCCAAGGCCATCGCCGGCATCGAGCTCGCGCTTTGGGACATCAAGGCCAAGGCGCTCGGCGTGCCGGTGTACGAACTCTTCGGCGGCCCCTTGCGCACCCGGCAGCGCGTGTACTGGTCGCACTGCGGCAGTTCCCGCGCCGGCAACCACGAGATCATCGGCGTCCCGCCGATCCGCTCGTGGCAAGACATCACCGATCTCGGCCACGAGGTGGTGCAGCGCGGCTTCACGGCGCTCAAGACCAACATCGTCTATCCGGGCGACCCCGCCCACACCTATCGCGGCGGCTTCGGCGGCGGCGAGGGAACCACGGACGGCACCGTGGACAACGCCATGCTCGACCACATCCGCACGCACATCGGCACCTTCCGCGATGCCGTGGGGCCGCATGTGGACATAGCCCTCGATCTCAACTTCAACTTTCGCGTCGAAGCGGCCACGCGCATCTGCCACGTCCTCGAGGACATGCGCATGATGTGGGTGGAAATCGACATGTACGAGCCGGAGGGGTTGCGCGAGATCCGCGACGCGGTGCGGGTGCCGGTCTGCTCCGGCGAAAACCTCTTCACTTCCCGCGACTACCGCCGCTACTTCGAGGCGCGCTCGATGGACGTGTGCATGGTGGACGTGCCCTGGAACGGCTTCGCCAATTCCCGGCGCGTCGTCGAAATGGCGGAGACCTTCGAGGTTAACTGCGCCCCGCACAACTACTACAGCCACCTCTCGACGCTCCATTCCCTGCACCTCACCGCGATTTCCCCCAACATCCGAATCTGCGAGATCGACATCGACGACGTACCCTGGAAGGACGACCTCGTCACCGAGCCTTTGGCGTTCGAGGAAGGGCGGGTGCTGATCCCCGACCGCCCTGGCTGGGGTGCCGACCTCAACGAGGAAATGGCGGGCGCCCACGTGTGGGAGCCGGGACGCAAGCCGGGGTATTGGTCTGGCTCCTCGCGCTAACGCCACAAGAACCGTTGCCCTCGGACAACGCTTCTTGCCCCAGTCCAAGCCGTCCTATCACCCCGTCGAACTTGGTGGCGATGCACCCGGCTGCCGGACAGGGCGACGCATGCGTCGCCCCTACAGGAAGGTGTCGGTCATGTCCCGGGCCGTAGGGGCGACGCATGCGTCGCCCTTCTTCGGGTGGCCTTCCTCATGCGCTAGGAGCAACCAATGGCGCAGCGTCGGCATTGCGCGGTAAAGTTGTCCGATTGCATTCGAGGAGACTCCATCGTGGCATCTGCCATCCCCTTCCCCGACGAGAACAACGTCTGGCGCCTCGACACCCCCGGTGTCGATGGCTGGCCCCGCACCGCCCGTCCGGACGATCCCAACAAGTACTTCATGGTCTCCATGGACGGCCACGTGCAGGAACCGGCCGACCTCTGGCAGAAGCGCATGGATGCCAAGTTCCGCGATCGCCTGCCCGGCGTCGCCGTTGACAAGGACGGCAAGAAATACCAGAAGACCGAGGGCTTCCGCCCGCTACGCATCCGCAACATCAAGTTCGAGGGCGAAGACGGCCTGCGCAACGGTGCCGGCACGACGCCCGAGGAACGCCTCGCCGACCTCGCCGCCGATGGCGTCGACGCCGAAGTGCTGTTCCCGAACAAGGGGCTCACCATCTGGGCCACCCCTGATCCAGAGTTCAGCCAGGCCATGTGCCGCGTCTGGAACGACTGGGCCTGGGAAGTCTTCGGCGACTACAACGACCGCCTCTCGCCCATGGGATGCGTCGCCAGCGCCGACATCCCCGGCGCAATCGCCGAAATCCAGCGCCTCGCGGCACTCGGCTTCCGCGGCCTCTCGCTCCCCTGCAAGCCCGTCTGGGGTCCCGGCAGCCACGAGCACCTCAACTACAACCTGCCGGACTTCGACCCGCTCTGGGCCTGCATTCAGGAAGTGGACCTCCCCATCACCTTCCACGTCTCCACCGGCCGCGACCCGCGCACGTCCCGCGGCAACGGCGGCGCCGTGATCAACTACGCCGTTCACTCCCTCGCACCGACGATGGAACCCATCGCCAACCTATGCGCCTCCGGCGTCCTGGCGCGCTTTCCGGGGCTGCGCTTCGGCAGCGTGGAAGCGGGCATCGGCTGGGTGCCGTGGGCCATCTGGGCGCTTGACGAGGCCTACCGCAAGCACCACATGTACGTGCGCCCCAAACTCGACCGCCTGCCGAGCGAGTACTTCCGTGAATGCGGCTTCGCCACCTTCCAGGAAGACAAGCCGGGCCTCGACCTCGCCCGCGAGCACAACCTGATCGACAACTTCATGTGGGCCAACGACTACCCCCACCATGAAGGCACCTGGCCCCACTCCGCCGCGGCCATCGAACGCACGATGTCACAGCTCACGGACGAAGAACGGGCGAAAGTGCTGGGCCTGAACGCCGCCCGCATCTTCAAGTTCCCGATCCCGGAGCGATACCAAGCTGCGGTCTCGGCGCTGTAGAAGACGAGGTTGTCCCGTCCCGTGCTGGAGACGGAAATGAAACTCACCTTCTAACCTTCCGAGGAGGGTTCCAAGGGAGCCTGGAAGGACGGGTGGGAACGGGGGCGTCAACTTGCTGGCAGGGTGAACTCCGCGAGCCGTACCACTCCGCCTTCCGGTGCCGCCTTGTCGACGTAGGCGTCATCCGCGGTGACGAGCATCGCACCCGGCGTCGACAGCGAGGTTGCGTGGTAGAGCGTATCGAACAGGTGATGCGGCAGCCGGATTGCCAGCGTCGCAGCGAGCGAGTAGATCGTCGGCGACTCCGCAACCGCCCAATTGACCTGTTGCAGGTCGTCTAGGTCCCGCTGCGCTCCGTCCGGATGTACCCGTGCCAAAACCGCCGCCACCTCGGCGAGGAAATGCGGGGGCTGCAGCATCTCCAGGCGCCCGTCGCCAACCGCCTCGAGGACGCCGACCGCGGCCTCGGTGTCCCCTTCGTCGGGACGCCACTTGAGGAACCACTTGAGCGCTACGCTGGCGTCCACGACGACGATCACGGACGACCTTCCAGCCGCGCCGCCCGAATGCGTTCCTCCGCGACTACAGGCACCTGCCTGCGACGGTCCAAGATACGCTGGACGGCCGCGCGGCTTTGACGATCGGCAAGCTCCCGTTCGATCGCCTCGCGCATCAGGGCCGCGACGATTGCGCTCTTGTTGCGATGCTGGAACGTTGCGTTGAAGGCCGTCTTTAGATCATCGGAGACGCTGAAATTCATGGTTGCCATGGCACGGGGTCGATTGTTGAAGATTTCAACAATGCTAGGCAGCTTGGTCCCTTGGTGCAAGCATTGACGACCCCGGCCAGAGGAACCCCACAGCGCGAATCCCCCACCGATCAATGCCTCTGCGAGCACGCGCCTTCGACTGCTCCTCGCGGCCCCGTCACATTTGATCAGGCGCACGCGGGTTCGCGCCGGATTGATGCTTGGCGCTACCGGCCGCCGGCCCCAGCTACTGTGAGTGCCCGGGGTTCTCCGCGCCGGGATCGCCGTTGCGCTGCCGTCAAGGATGCGCGCGGCGGTGACCGTCGACGAAGGCCGCCCAAACCCTATCGGCATTCGGCCGGCCTGCCGTCCGAAGTCGCACCTGCCTGCTGGAGCTTCCCGCAGCAAAGCCGGTGTGCCATACTTTCGGGCTTTCCGGTGGGGGCATTGCATGGGTGCGCAGGAGAACGTCGTGAGTCCGGGTTCCGAGGCGTATGTGCCGACCTTTGAGTTGACAGAGGGGCAGCCGCCGCCGATTGCGCACAACGACGGTATTTCGTACATGGCGCTCGACAAGGATGGCGATGCCGGCACGGCTGCCGCCACCGAGGTCGCTTTGGCCCAAGTCGAGGCCGGCTCAGGCCAAGACGTGATCGAGATGATCGAGAACGCGCCGGCCGGACCCATTCAGACCAAGTGGGGGCTGGGTTTTCGCGAATACGACGAGTGCATGGAGTACATCCGCGAGAACAACATCACGGCGCCGCCAGGGGGCGTTGCCTTGCCGCTGCGCTATACCGTTCACGAGGAGCCGACCTATTCCATTGTCTCGTCGAATGCGCTCTGGCGTGACCCGTCGCGCAAGGACGAAGCCGAGCGCGTGCGGCAATACGAGCGTGATCATGGTCGCCGCAACCTTTATTTTCCGCAAGTCCTGCGCGACGCCCGGCGGATGGAGGAGTACTACCCCGGCCTCTCCCCGTCGAGTCACGAATGCATGGACAAGCTCGGCGTTTCCCTCGCCCATCTCGAGTCCAAGTGCAAGAACTTCTACGACTCCGAAGAGGTGCGCAGCATCTTCTATCTGGAGATCGAGAAGCTCCTGATGGACTTCTTCCCCGGCGCCACCGACGCCCTCGTGTACAACCACGACGTGTTCAACAAGGACTACGACGGCGATCGCAGGGAAGATCAGGACGCCAAGAACCCCGGCGTCAACGCCGGCTACGCCAACCTCGTCCACAACGACCTCAACGACAACAGCGGCCGCGTGCGCTGCCGCGAACTCTTGACCAAGAACCTGCGCAACTTCGGCCGCGAGCAGCACTACACCGAGGCTGAGGCCGACGAGAAGATGTCGCGCCGGTTCATGTCCATCAACCTCGCCAAGCCCATGGAGACGGTGGAGCAGTTCCCGTTCGTGCTGTGCGCCTGGCCGTCGTTTGCGGACCAGCCCTACATCACCAACTACCGCATCTACGACGACCGCGTCGGCGAGACCACCCGCTTCACCCATCGCGCCGAGCACGAGTGGTATTGGTTCCCGCAGCAGAAATCCACCGAAGTGTCGATGCTGAAGTGCTACGACTCCGTCACCGACGGCTCGGTCTCCCGCTGGTCGTTCCACTCCGCCTGCGTCGATCCGACCGCGCCGGAGGACGCCCGCTGCCGCAAGAACGTGGTGGTGCGGTCGTTCGTCTTTTTCTAGGCGTCAAGATCGAGTCTCCAGCAGGGCCGCTCGTCCCCTAGGGCCGTCCCAAGCCGACACATGGGCGACGAAATCGGTCAGCGCGACTTCCATGCGGAAGACTTCAGCCGCTTCCGGCGGCGGTTGGCTGAGGAGACCGATCTCGTCGAAGCGCTGTTCCGCGACGGTGGTTTCAGCACGCGGGGGGACATCACCGGGTTCGAGCTCGAGGCGTGGATTGTCGATGGCGATGGCAATCCCTCGCCGGTCAACCAAGAGCTGCTTCGTGCTGTGGACGATCCCTTGCTGGTGCCGGAGCTTGCGACGTTCAGCGTCGAACTGAACGGCAGCCCCACGCGCCTCACAGGGCGGGTCTTCTCGCGCATTTTCGATGAACTGAACGCCACCTGGACCCGCTGCACGGAAGGTGCGCGCCAAATCGGCTGCCGACTCGTCAGCATCGGCACGCTTCCCACGGTGCAGCCCGAGTTGCTGCATTCGAGCAACATGTCCCCCATGGTGCGGTATCAGGCCCTCAACGACCGCATCATGGCGGTGCGCGACGGTGCGCCGCTCGAGATCGACATCGAGGGCGTCGACCATCTCGCGATGGAACACGACGACGTGATGCTGGAAGCAGCCACCACCTCGTTTCAGATCCACCTGCAGTGCCTGCCCGACCGGGCCGTGCGCGACTTCAACGCCTCCCTCGCGGTTTCCGCGCCCATGGTGGCACTGGCGGCCAACTCGCCGTTCCTGTTTGGCCGTTCGCTGTGGGCGGAAACGCGCATTCCCCTGTTCGAGCAGGCGGTATCGATGGGACGGCGCAATCCCGAGCGGGTTACCTTCGGCAGCGGCTATGCCAACGACTCGCTGTTCGAGCTCTTTCGCGAGAACCAAAGCGTGCATCGCGTCCTGATTCCGTTCGTGCAGCCCGACGAGCCGCCGAGCAAGTACACCCATGTGCGCTTCCAGAACGGTACGGTGTGGCGCTGGAATCGGCCGCTGCTCGGCTTCGACTTCGACGGCCAGCCCCACGTTCGCATCGAGCATCGGGTGACGCCCTCCGGGCCCACGATTCGCGACAGCGTCGCCAATGCGGCGGCCTATCTCGGCATGGTGCGGGGCCTAGTCGATCTGCATCCGGGCATCATCGAGCAGGAGCTCGATTTCGACACGGCACGGCGGAACTTCTACCACGCGGCCCAAATGGGGCTCGAAGCCGACATCTCCTGGCCTGGCCTCGGCACCGTGCCCGTGCGCACACTCCTGCAAGACACGCTGCTGCCGCTTGCCGGCAAGGCGCTGCAAGAACTCGACATTCCTCGGGAAGAGACGAAGCGCTACCTCGACATCGTCGCCGCCCGGGTGGACAGCGGCCGCAACGGGGCTGCATGGCAAACGGAATGGGTGCGCCGCCACGGCGCGGACTGGAGCGGCCTCACCTGCGCCTATCTCGACAAGCAGGAAACCGGCGAGCCCGTGCATACATGGGCTATCTAAGCGGGGCGCCCGTGCGCACCACGACAACGCTGCCAAGGCAGGTCGCCGCACTGCCGGCGGCGGGATTGCTGGCCGCGCTCGGCGGCCCCACGTTGTTCGACCTTCGGCATCCCGGCAAACCGCCGCTCTTCGTGTCAACGCTGCTGCACGGCAACGAAACGTCGGGCTGGGACGCGGCGCGCCGCATTGCCCTCAGCGACGAGGCCGCGGAGTTTTCGTGGATGCTCTTCCTCGGCAATGTCCAGGCGGCAGCGCAAGGGGCCCGCTCCTTGCCAGAGCAACCCGATTTCAACCGGATTTGGGACGCATCCGCCGCAGAGGACGCCACGCGCCCGACTGCCGATGGTGGCATATGGCAGGAAGATAGCCACGCGCACCCGGCCGAGGCGCAACTTGCCGATGCCGTGACGCAGGCGGCGCAGGCGGCGAGGCCGTATTTCGCTGTGGACGTACACAACAACTCCGGCCACAACCCACCCTATTCAGTGATCACGTCGCTCGACCCAACTACCCTTGCGGCCGCGGCGGCGTTCTCGCCCCGAGCCATTCATGCGCGCCACCCGGCGGGCGTGCAAACCCGGCGCTTCGCCCGTTTCTGTCCTGCCGTCACCATCGAGACCGGGCAGCCGGAAGACCCACAAAGCGCCGAGCGTGCCCAGGCGTACCTGCTCGATTGCCTTCGCAGCGCCGAGCCTCCCTCAGCCGAGCATTCCCGGCTCGCGCTCTTTGAGAACACCGTTCGTGTGACGGTTCGGGGCGATGTCGAACCGCATCCGGGGCTGGAACGGCTCAACTTCGGCGTTGCCACGCCCGGCCAGTGCATTGCCCATCGCGGCGAACTGGTGGCCGAGGACAGCCAAGGCCGGATCGTCACCGATCAATACCTCGAAGCCGACGGCAGCGCCACGCGCCTAACGCAGTCGGTCACCCTCTCCATGTACACGAGCGACGTCGCCATCGCCCGCCAAGACTGCCTTTGTTACTTCATGACGCAGGTGGCCGCATGAGCGCTAGCGACGCCCGCCGTTACGTCACGGTCGGCGGTCGATTCGAGATGCTGCACGGTGCGATAGAAAGCCCCACCGTTGCCTACGAGACCTGGGGCCAGCCGACGCCAGCCGGTGACAACGCGGTGCTGCTCTTTACCGGGCTATCGCCATCCGCCCATGCAGCGTCGTCCCCGGATGATCCCACCAGCGGCTGGTGGGAGGACATGATCGGCCCGGACAAGCCCATCGACACATCGCGGCTCTACGTCGTTTGCGTCAACTCCCTCGGCAGTTGCTTCGGCTCAACCGGACCCGCCTCCGAGCGCCGGGAAGGCGGCACGTATCGCCTCGACTTTCCCGTCCTGACGCTCGAGGACATCGCCCGCGCCGGACATGCGGTGGTGGAGCACCTAGGTCTAACGCGGCTCAAGGCCGTGGTGGGCCCTTCCATGGGCGGCATGACCGCCCTCGCATACGCCATTCTCCACCCAGGGCAGGCCGAGGGACTCGTATCCATCTCCGCTGCGGCCCGCAGCCTGCCCTTCTCGATCGCCTTGCGTTCCTTGCAGCGCGAACTGATCCGCTCGGACCCGGCTTGGGCCAACGGCAAATACGCCTACGACGCACCACCCGTGCTAGGCATGCGTCTGGCGCGCAAGCTCGGCATGATTACCTATCGCTCGGCCAAGGAATGGAGCGGACGTTTCGGCCGCGAACGTGCCACCGACGATCTGGCCGTGGGCGCAAGGTTCGACATCGACTTCGAGATCGAGTCGTATCTCGAAGCCCACGCCAACAAATTCATCGGCACCTTCGACGCCAACTGCTACCTCTATCTTTCGCGGGCAATGGACCTGTTCGACGTGGCGGACCACGGCGGCTCCGTCGAGGCCGGCCTTGCGCGGATCAAGGCTGAACGAGCACTCATCGTCGGCGTCGAAACCGATTTCCTGTTCCCCTTGCAGCAACAGCGGGAACTTGCCGAAGGGCTGCGATCCACCGTCGGCGATGTGGATTTCCACGCCCTCCCCTCGATCCAAGGCCACGACTCCTTTCTCGTTGACATGGACCGCTTCCGGCCCGTGGTGGCGCAGTTCTTCGAAGGGTAGTCGACTCCTTTCGTGAAGCGCGCCTCGCGCTCCCAACGGCTTCCGCCAACAGCCGCTACGTTGCTGCGGCCAACGCCTTGATGTGGCTAGCTACCAGGTCGGGGCGTTGCATGGGGATGAAATGGGTGAGGTCCGGGAGGTACACGTCCTGGCCGTTGGGGAAGGCGGCGGCGAGGCCCTCCCAGGTCGGGGACTGCGAGAAGTCCATCGGGCCGTCACGGGTTTCGCGCCTGTGGGCGCGCAGCACCGCCACCGGATGGGGAAGCGACTCGATGATGGGCATGAGGTCGGGGCGACCGCTTTCGAGATAGATGGACGCCTCCACCACCGGTGGGCAGGCGAGTACAAAACGGTCGCCGTCGGGGATGACGCCGTGGTCGCAATAGTCGCGCAGCACTTCGGGTCGCCAGAGGTTGAAGGGATGGCGGTCCTTGAAGCGCTCGAACATGGCGGCTCGCGAATCCCATTCGTAGCGACGGCGGGACACGGGGTGGTCTTCGGCCGAGAGGAAAGCGCCGACGGGATGATCGCGAACGGCCTCCGGAGACATGATTACGGGGTCCACCAACAGGAGGCTCCTGAACCGCTTCGGGTGCGCTGCGGCAGCCTGCACCACCGAGTGGCCGCCCATGGAATGGCCGGCGCCGATGGCGCGCTCCATGCCCATCGCCTCCGCGAACGCCGCAACGTCTGCGCCAAACGCGCTCCACTTGTAGGGACCCTGCTTGCTGGAGCGGCCGTGCCCGCGCATGTCGAGGGCGTAGGCGTGGAAGCCCGGCCCCAACTCCGCGACGGTCTGGTCCCAACATCGGGCGTGGAAGCCTGTGGCGTGCACCAACAGCACTTGTGGATCGCCCGGCTTGCCCCACTCGAAGAACGCGAGGTCAATGTCGCGCAGGCGCACGGAATGCTCGCGGGGCCTGTTAGTTGAATGCGCCAATCATGCACCCCTTGTGTCATCGTCAAGACGCTCTGGAGCGAGGGCGTCTCGCCCTCCCTCGCGCCGGTGCGAGGGAGGGTGTGGCGCGTTGTTGGCGGTGTCTAGGACGCCGGTTGCCGGGGGGCTTTCCGGCGCCGCTGCCGTGCACGCCTCAGCACGCCTGAAGGCAGGACATCCTCCCTCCAGAAGTGCATTCGCCGGCGGCTTTGGACGGGCCCCGCGGACTATTCCATCTCCGTCAACGCCTGATACGTGAGCGTCTTCAACTCGGCGCGCAAAGGCCAAGGCGAGCCCATGAGTTGGATCATGCCGATGACCACCAGATCCTCCACCGGATCAATCCAAAACACAGTCCCGGCAGCGCCGCCCCAGTTGAACTCGCCAGCCGAGCCAATGACGCGAGCCGCCACCGGATCGGTGACGATGCCAAAGCCCAAGCCAAAGCCAAAGCCGTTGCCGAGCAAGGCATCTGCTGGGCGCTCGCCCTCGCCGCCAGCGCTTATGGCACCGGGCAGGTGGTCGGTTGCCATGTAGGCCACCGTCTTCGGGCTCAGGATGCGCACGCCGTCGAGTTCCCCGCCTCGGCGCATCATCTCGGAGAAGCGCAGGTAGTCCATGGTGCTGGAGACGAGACCGCCGCCGCCGGAGAAGAGCGTGGTGTTGGTGTAGCCGAGGAACACGTCCTCGTCGCTGCCCGTCTGCACAAGCGTCTCGTTCTCGGCATCCCACGTGTGGTTCGGCAGGAAGCGGGCGCGCTTGTCTTCCGGCACGTTGAAGAACGTATCCTCCATGCCGAGGGGATCGAAAATGCGTTCCTTCAGGAAAACGTCAAACGTCTGCCCCGAGATGCGTTCGACGACGACCCCGGTGATGTCCACCGCCACGCTGTAGTGCCACTGCGCACCGGGCTCGAACTTGAGCGGTATCGCGGCGATCTTCTCGGTCAGTTCATCGAGGTCCTCGGAACTCCAAAGCTCCGCCGCCTGATAACGCTGGTCCACGGCATCCGCCGGGTTGAAGCCATACGAAAGACCCGCCGTATGGCTCAGAAGCTGCTGCATCGTCATCTCATTCTCGGCCGGGCGGATCACGCCGTCGTCACCGAGCACAGTGAGATTCTCGAACTCGGGCACGAACTTGCTCACCGGATCCGAAAGCTGGAACTTGCCTTCCTCGTAGAGGATCATCGCCGCCGCCGCGGTGATGGGCTTGGTCATAGAGAAGATGCGGAACAGCGCATCCTTCGTGAGAGGCCGGTCGTCATCCACGCCCCGATTGCCGACCGCCTCGTAGTGAACGATGGCACCGTCGCGAGCCACCAGCGTGATGACGCCGGCGAGCTTGCCCTCGTCCACGTAGCCTTGCGTCATGGCGGTGATGCGATCCAGGCGCTCGGAGGACATCCCCACGTCGTCCGCCGGTGCCTCGCGCAAGTCCCCCGCGGCGGCGGCAACGCCAACGCTCAACGCCAGCAGCATCCATCCCAGTCTCTTCATTCGGGGTTCCCCTCTCGTCCGTTTTGGAAGTCGCCTGCCGGCCACCAACGAGCGCTTCTGCAGGTTCGCTTCCGCGAAGCGCGCACAATGATGGCGGCGCCGCCAATGGTCAAGCGGCGAAGATGTCCGAATAGCGCTCCCGCAGTTCGTTCTTTTGCACCTTACCCATGGTGTTGCGCGGCAGTTCGTCCACACAGAGGACGCGCTTCGGCTGCTTGTAGCGGGCCAGGTTGCCGCGCAGGTGGACGTCCACCCGATCTTCGGAAACGCCTTCGGCGGCGACAAGGACGGCTACGACGGCCTCGCCGAAGTCCGGATGCGGCACGCCGATGACGGCGGACTCGGTCACCTCTGGCATCTCGTCGAGCAGCCGCTCCACTTCCTTGGGATAGACGTTGTAGCCACCGGAGATGACGAGGTCCTTGGCGCGGCCGACGATGGAGACCCGTCCCTCGACATCCATCACTCCGAGGTCGCCGGTGCGGAAAAAGCCGTCGGCGCGGAACTCCTCGGCGGTGCGTTCGGGCATCCGCCAATAGCCGGAGAAGACGTTCGGGCCACGCACTTCGATGCCACCGACTTCGCCCGGGCCGAGGACTTGGCCGTCTTCGGAGGCGATTCGCGCTTCGATGCGTGGCAGCGCGAAGCCAACGCTGCCGGCCACGCGCTCCCCGTCGAGCGGATTGGAGGTGTTCATCAAGGTCTCGGTCATGCCGTAGCGCTCCAGAATGCGCATTCCCGTGCGCGCCTCGAACTCCGCGAAGGTCTGTTCCGTGAGCGGAGCGGAACCGGAGATGAAGAGGCGCATCCCAGCAGCGAGCGCCGCATCGAAGCGAGGATCGGCAAGGAGGCGCGTGTAGAACGTCGGCACGCCCATCAGCACTGTCGCGTTCGGCAGTTCGGCGACCAACGCGTCGATGTCGAAGCGGGGCTGGAAGATCACGGGGGTGGCGCGCAGGAACGCGCAGTGCAGGGCGACGAAGAGGCCGTGGACGTGGAAGATCGGCAGCGCGTGCAGGAGGACGTCGTCATCCTGCCAGCCCCAGTAGCGATCGAGCGCCAGGACGTTGCTGGCGAGGTTGTTGTGGCTCAGCATCGCGCCCTTGGCGCGACCGGTGGTGCCGGAGGTGTAGAGGATGGCCGCGAGGCCCTCGTCGTCGCGCCCGATGGTGTCTTGCACGGGTTGAGCCTCTGCCAAGCGGGGGCGCCAGCTGCCGCCGGACTCGGTCAGGGTTTCGACCCGCACGCCGCCGTTGCCGGCTTCGGGGTCGGTGGCGACGAAAAGTCTGGGCTCGGAATCCTCGATGAAGTAGGCCACCTCGCGCGGCGTGTAGGCGGTGTTCACCGGCACGTACACGGCGCCGATCTTTAGGCAGGCGAGATAGAGCGCCACCGTCTCGGGCAGCTTCGGAAGCTGCACCAGAACCCTGTCGCCCGGTGCCACGCCCGCTGCCGTCAGGGCGCCGGCAGCAAGTTCCACCTGGCCCTTAAGGTGGGCGTAGGTCCAGTCCGGCGCATCCGCCAGCACCAGTGCTGGTTTGTCGAGAGCCTGCGAGAAGGCGTGTTCGAACCGCGAATACAGGTTCATGGCGGGCCCGAGCGATTGCGGAGCCGCGATGGTAACGCGCACGCTCTCCTGACACAGTCGCCGGTCGATTCCGTCGGCGCAGCCCATGCCCTTGGCGCCGCTTGACTTGACCCCGGCCCGCTCTGCAAATTGCCGCCCTCCTTCACTCCGGCGCAGCCAATGTCCGAAATCCTCTGGCGACCCGATGACGACACCATCGCGCAGGCGAACCTGACCGCGTTTGCGGCAGGTCGCGGCTTCACGCCACCGGACTACGACGCCTTGCACGCGTGGTCCATCGAGCGGCGGGCGGAGTTCTGGAACGCGGTTTGGGAGGACGGCGGCGTGATTGCCAGTCGCCCGGCAGACACGCCACTCGCCGATGGCGACCGGTTCCCGGGTTCCCGCTGGTTTCCCGGTGCGCGCCTCAACTTCGCCGAGAACCTGCTGCGGGCGGCTTCGGGCCCAGTCCAGCGCCATCGCGTCGCCATCGTCTCCGCGCTTGAGAACGGACAGCGACGCGAACTCACCTATGCCGAACTCGCCGCCGCCACTGCGTCCCTGGCCGCAGAGCTGCGAGAGATCGGCGTTGGTCCCGGCGATCGTGTAGCCGGATGGCTGCCAAACGTGCCGCAGACGGTGATCGCCATGCTCGCAACCGCCAGCATTGGCGCCGTGTGGTCGTCCTGCTCGCCGGACTTCGGCACCGAAGGCGCCCTCGACCGCTTCGGACAGATCGAGCCGGTGGTGCTCATCGCCTGCAAGCGCTACCAATACGGAGGCCGCACCTTCGATGTGCGCGAACGCGCCGAGTCGGTGGCTTCGGCCTTGCCTTCGGTTCGCCGCCTGCTTTGGGTCGCAACCGACGCGCCGGACGCCATTGACGACGCTTTGCGTCGCTTTCCGGGTGCCAAGGCACGCTTCGAACAGATGCCGTTCGAGCATCCCCTGTACGTCATGTACTCGTCTGGCACCACTGGCAAGCCGAAGTGCATCGTCCACGGCGCCGGCGGCACGCTGTTGCAGCACCTGAAGGAGCACCGGCTGCACGTGGACCTCAAGCCCGACGACACGTTGTTCTTCTTCACCACATGCGGCTGGATGATGTGGAACTGGCTGGTCTCGGCGCTGGCCGCGGGCTGCCGCATCGTTCTCTATGACGGCTCGCCGTTTCACCCCACACCAGGCGCGCTGGTGGAACTCGCCGAACGGGAACGCATCACCGCGTTCGGCGTGAGTGCCAAGTACCTTTCCGCGCTGCAGAAGGCCGGCGTCCGCCCCGCCAAGACACGCGATCTCACCGCCATGCGCAGCGTGCTTTCCACCGGCTCGCCGCTGACGGAGGGCGGCTTTCGCTATGTCTGCCGCGACGTGCGCCCCGGCGCCTGGCTCGCCTCCATCTCCGGCGGCACCGACATCCTCTCCTGCTTCGTGCTCGGCAATCCGTGGCTGCCCGTGCGCGTCGGCGAAATCCAGTGCAAGGGACTCGGCATGGCCGTGGACGTGTTCGATGAGTCCGGACGGCCAGCGCAAGGCATCAAGGGCGAACTCGTCTGCACCAAGTCGTTCCCCAGCGCCCCCGTCGGATTCTGGAACGACCCGGGCGGCACCCGCTACCGCGAAGCCTATTTCGACCGATTCCCGCACGTTTGGGCGCACGGCGACTTCGCCGAGATCACCGAGCACGGCGGCATCATCATCCACGGGCGCTCCGATGCCGTGTTGAACCCCGGCGGTGTCCGCATCGGCACCGCCGAAATCTACCGCGTCGTGGAAGCCATGGACGAGGTGGTCGAAGCCCTAGCCATTGGCCAGGAACGGCAAGAGGACACCCGCGTCGTGCTGTTCGTAGTCCTCCGCCAAGGCGAATCGTTGACCGCGGAACTCCGCACCACCATCCGCGGCAACATCCGCAGGCGAGCCAGCCCCCGCCACATACCGGCAGTCATCGCCCAAGTCCCGGACATCCCCCGCACCCTAAGCGGCAAGATCGCCGAACTCGCCGTGCGCGAGACCGTCCATGGCCGTGAAGCCACCAACCTCTCGGCCCTTGCCAACCCAGAATCCTTGGCGGCCTTCAACAACCACCCGGAGCTCGCCCAAGCGGACTAAGGGGTCAGGTGATCTCTACGGTCTCGACCCGCTCGGCGATCTTCGCCGCCCATTCGGCAGGGCCTACTTGGTGAGTGGAGCGGCCCTTGGCGTCCACGGCGACGGTTACGGGCATGTCGCGGACTTCAAACTCGTAGATGGCTTCCATGCCTAGGTCTTCGAAGGCCAGGAGGCGGGAGGCGGTGATGGCCTTGGCGACGAGGTAGGCGGCACCGCCGACGGCGATTAGGGAGACGGCCTCGTTGTCGCGGATGGCTTCGATGGCCTCCGGGCCGCGTTCGCCCTTGCCAATCATGCCAAGCAGGCCAGCTTGTTCGAGCATGGCGCGGCTGAACTTGTCCATGCGGGTTGCGGTGGTGGGGCCGGCGGGGCCCACCACTTCGTCACGCACCGGGTCCACCGGCCCGACGTAGTAGATGAAGCGGCCCTCGAAATCCACCGGCAGCGGCTCGCCTCGTTCGAGCATCTCCACCAAGCGGCGGTGGGCGGCGTCACGGCCGGTGAGGAGCTTGCCGGACAGCAGAATCGTGTCCCCGGCCTTCCACTCGGTGGTCTCCGCCCGGGTGATCCCGTCGAGGTTGACGCGACGCACATCGTCGCCCAGTTCGAAGGCGACATCTGGCCAATCGGCAAGGTCCGGCGGCTCGAAGGTCGCCGGGCCAGAGCCGTCGAGCTCGAACTTGAGATGCCGGGTGGCGCTGCAATTGGGAATCACCGCCACCGGCTTGTTGGCCGCATGGGTCGGATATTCCTTCACCTTCACGTCGAGCACGGTGGTCAGGCCGCCGAGGCCCTGGGCACCGATGCCCAACCCATTGACGCGGTCGAAGAGTTCGAGCCGCAGTTCCTCCAAGCGGTTCGCTGGCCCCCGCTCCTTCAGTTCGTGAATGTCGATGGGCGCCATCATCGCCTCTTTGGCGAGCAGCATCGCCTTCTCCGGCGTGCCGCCGATGCCGACGCCGAGAATGCCGGGCGGGCACCAGCCGGCACCCATTTCCGGCACCACGTCGACGATCCAGTCGGCCACCGAATCCGACGGATTCAGCATCCGGAACTTGGCCTTGGCCTCGCTACCGCCGCCCTTGGCGGCCACTTCCACGGTGAGCCGGTCACCCGGCACGATGCGGGTGTGGATCACTGCCGGGGTGTTGTCGCCGGTGTTCGGGCGGGCGCCATCCGGATCGGCCAACACCGACGCTCGCAACACGTTGGCGGGCAGCGAAAAGCCCCGCCGGACACCCTCGTTGACCATGTCCTCAACGCTCAGCGTCGCGTCCCAAGACACGTCCATCCCAACTTCCAGGAAGACGATGACGATGCCCGTGTCCTGGCAGATGGGGCGCTTGCCGAGGGCGCACATGCGCGAGTTGACGAGCACCTGCGTCAGTGCCGCCTTGGCCGCTGGCGACTCCTCGCGTTCCCAGGCCGCGGCCATCGCCCGGATGAAGTCCGGTGGATGGTAGTAGGAGATGTACTGCAGGGCGTCGGCGACGCTGTCGATCAGGTCGTCCTGGCGTATGACCGTCATGGTGCCGGGCCGGCTTCCGGGCGTCCCCGTGCAGTCGCGTACAAGAGAGCGCCCCCGGGACCAGAAGCCGCCTATTGCCGACGCAACCTGTATTCGCGTCCCCACGTGCCCTGCACACCGCCGGTGCCGCCGCCTGACTCGAGGTCCGTGCCATACGGCGACTTGACCTCCACCGTGTTGCGCGACGCCCAGTCGAGCCGAATCCGGCCAGCGCGTGCGGTGCGGTCGCCGGTCACCATCAGCGTGCCCCGCTGTTTCCTGACCTTGCGCGCCTCGAGCGGCTGTTCGTATTCGTACTCAAGCTCCGGCGAGATGACGAGCGTGACGACATCGCCGCCGGAAACCGTGGTGTTGTATTGCCCCGGAAAGAGCGCCTTGTGTGCGGCAGTGGGCTCGATGCCCTGCGGCCCCGTCGCGCCACAGGCGACTAGAACCAAGGCCGCGCCGGCGGCCAGCAGCGTCTTCGCGGGTCGGATGGCAAACCTGAACATGAGACCGTTCCCCCTTTGCATGTAGTGCATGTGGTCAGCGAACACGAGCATCGTCAAGCAACGCCAGCCTGTCAACACGAAGATGCTTGGCAGGTGGGTCTTGGGCCGGGCATTTTGCGGGCGGGGACGAGCCCCGCACCTACGGAACGCTAGCGCAAAAAGCGCAAATGCAAGCAGCGCCAATCGAGTTACACTGCGGCGCACGCGAAGGAGCGCCTTGGAGGGGAGGCCAACTTGCCCGATACCGTTTCCTATGCCGAGCGGGAGCTGGCGCTTGCCACGGGCCGCATCAAGTATCTCGAACAAGGCAGTGGCGCGCCCGTTGTCATCCTGCACCATAGTTGGGGCAGCCCCGGCTGGCTGCCGTTTCACGAACGACTCGCCGAGTCCCATCGCGTGATCGCGCCGGACCTGCCGGGCTGGGGCGGATCCGAACGCCCGGCCTGGGCGCGGGAGCCGCGCGACATCGCCATACTGGTCGGACGACTGCTCGACGGGGTCGATCTCGACGAGGTCAAACTCGTCGGCCTCGGCTTCGGCGGCTACATTGCGGCGGAACTCGCCACAATGAACCCTTCCCGGCTCAGCACCCTCACCCTCGTAGGCGCAGCCGGCCTCAAACCAGACGAAGGCGAGATCGCAGATCAGATGATGCTCTCGCATCGCGCCTACATCGAAGAGAGCTTCCGCGACCACGACACCTACGTGCGTTTCCTCGGCGACGAAGAGCCGCCGGAAGAAGTGCGCGAGCTCTGGGACTTCTCCCGCGAGATGACGGCACGCGTCAGCTGGAAACCCTACATGTTCAATCGCCGCCTTGCGCCGCTCCTGCCGGACATCAAAGTGCCCACGCTCCTCATCTGGGGCGAGCAGGACGCCATCGTGCCGCTGATTTGCGGCCGTCAGTTCGAGGCCGGCATTCCGGGCGCGAAGCTTGAGGTGGTCGCCGGCGCCGGCCACGTCGTGGAGATCGAAGAGCCCGAACGCACCGCTGACCTCATCGTCGGGTTCCCCGGCTAGGTCGGGCAAGCGAAGCCAAGGAGAAGTCCACCATGTTTATCGGCTACTTCACCGAACGTCCCTACCAGGACCCCAACTCCGGCTACTTCGGGGCCACCGGGCGCAACCTGATGGACCTCGGCATGTCGAACTCCAGCTACGATCCGAAGCTGGGCGCCGACCTCTACAACCGCTACCTCGACGAGAAGATATACGCCGAGGAGATGGGCTTCGATGGCCTGATGCTGAACGAGCACCACTCCACGCCCTTCTGCATGGGCGGAGTGATGAACCTCGAAGCCGCCATCCTTGCCCGCATCACCCAACGCGCCAAGATCGTCCTCTTGGGCAACATCCTGCCCATCTGGGACGATCCGCTTTGGCTCGCCGAGGAACTGGCCGAGATCGACATGATCTCGCGCGGTCGTCTCGTCACCGGCTGGGTGCGCGGCACCGGGCGCGAAAGCGTTGCCCACAACGCGGCTGCGCCCTACAACTGGGAACGCTTTCAGGAAGCCCACGACTTCATCGTCGACGCCTGGATGCGCCCCGGCCCGTTCCGCTGGGAGGGCGAGCACTACCATTACCGCTACGTCAACCCGTGGGCACGCCCGTATCAGGAGCCGCATCCACCGATCTGGATTCCGGGCGTGATGAGCCGCAACACCGTCGCTTGGGCCGCCCGCCACCGCTACCCCTACCTGATGCTGGCGACCGAGCTACAGCCCACCGTGGAATCGTTCCAGTACTACGACGAGGTGGCGGAGGAGTCCGGCTTCACGGCCGGCACGGAGCATCGCGGGTATCTGTTCAAGGTGCATGTGGACGAGACCGAGGAACTTGCCGAACAGGCGGGACGCAAGTACGTCCAAGGCCCTTCCAATCCCTTCCTCGAAGGCAACCAGGGCATCGTTCGCCCCTTCATCCAGAACCTGCCGGGGCTCACTCAGCGCAACAACCTGCTGCCGACCATGAAGAGCTTCGCTGCCGCAGCCTCAAGAGGCCGTGCCGACCAGCACCTGAAGAACCAGCAGAAGGACGCGCCGCCGCCCCCGCCCAAGGACACCTACATCGACCAGACCGAGAAGCTCTCCATCATCTCCGGCACTCCCGACACGGTGATCCCCAAGGTGCGTCACGTACTCGAAACCATCCGCCCCGGCACCATCTTTTTCTGGGACGGCGACGGCGCCATGGACCATGACGACGCCATGCGCAGCCTCCGCCTCATGGGGCAGGAAGTGATCCCCGCAGTGCGTGAGATGGGCAAGGAACTGGGCCTCAAGGGGCCGTTCGAAGTGGACGACGTGCCGGGCGTCAACAAGCCCAAGGAAGAACCGGCCAAGACCGAAGAGCAGGCGCAAATCGCGGCGAAGTAGGGACGGGGCGGCCCCTACCGAGTTCATCGCGGCGTCTGAAGCAGCTGCTCAGCAACATTGACAGCGCGCCCGTCAAAGGCGCGCCGGGACGGGACAGTCCATCCCCTACAGGTCACGTGGATGTTGGACGGAAGCGGTCCTTGGCTCGCCACAGTGCCCACGTCGGCACCGCGAAGATCGCGCCGGCGATGGGCGCCGCCCAAATGCTGCCGCGTTCGTCCAACAGCGGCCACACCGCCATGCTGAAGGTCACCTGCGCGGCATAGACCGCGGCCCAAGGCCACATCCACGGGCGCATCTTCCAGAATCCGTAGGCGCCGGCAGCGTAGATCGCCCAATGCAGGGGTTCGGTGGCCTTCGCCCACCAGCCGTGCAGGACGATGCCGAACCACACTTCCTGGTCAAGGTGCACCGGCTTGAAGAAGAGATCGAACGGCAGGTAGATGAACGTCATGTAGATGCAGAACAGCCACATCAGGTTCATCCACCACGGTCGTTGGCGCCACTCGGCGGCGACGTTGGCACCGAGGCTGGTGAGGCTGCTCGTCATGGCCGATAGGTGAAGGTGAGCCACCACTTGGTGGTGTCGGCCGCGTATCCGTCGCTGGCGTAGGTTGCGAACTTGAACAGCACCGTCAGGGACTCGCCCAAGGGCATGGAAGCGGAGAGGTCGAACTCCTTGCCATAGTCGGCGCCGCCCTCGTTGGCGGAAAAGGCGTGTAACGTTGCGGCGAGGCTCACCTTGCCCCAGTCCTCCGCCATCGTCAGATAGGTGTCTTCGAGCCCGGCCGCCGGAGTGGCGAGGAAGCGGTCGGTCCAGCCGTTGAACTTGTGCAGCGTCGCCACCGGCATGCGAAAGCCGGCCTCGCCGCCGTCGCTGCCGAGCACCTCGTGGCCCAGCGTGAAGGTAACGCCCCCGAGGCTCGTCTTCCCTTCGACCCAATACCACCCCGCGTCGTAGTCGAGAGGGCTGTCCCCAGATGGCGATTGCCGGGCGATGCCGCCGCTCAAGGTGAAACCGCCGTGCTCGCCGGTGTATTCCGCGCCGTAGGTGCGGTTGGAGTTGGGGATGCCGTTGTCGTTCTGGAGGTCGATGTCGTAGGCAAATGCGGAGAGCTCGCCACCGCCGATACTCCAGACGCCGCGGAAGGCGTGGATTGCGCTTTGCCAGTCTGCCGGTTGGGCGCCGTCCTCCGGGCCAAAGATGCGGTTGACGTTGGCGATGAAGCTGTAGTCCAGGGTCACGTCGTCACCCTTGGTCTCGATCCGCACGGCATCGTAGGTCTGCTCGTTCTGACGCCACGCCACGCCGCCCAGGAAGCGCTGGCGACCGTGCAGGATGCGCTGCCGTCCCCCCGTCATCGTGACGGCGCCCGACTGGCGCCGGACGAAAGCCTGGTTGAGGTCGAAGCCTTCGGGGTCCGCCACCACCGGATAGGTAGTCTTGCCGTTGGTGGTGGAGTTGTAGTCGTCGATGCCGACGACGCCGACGAAATCCGTCTCGATGCCGGCCGTGAGGTTGCCCCATGCGGCGGAAGACCAAGTCAGGCGGCCAAGAACCGTAGATGCCGACGCGTCGTTCGGCAAGCCATCCTGATCGACGCTCTCGTAGCGATAGCGCGCGCTAACGTTTGATTTGCCGTCGCGAAGCGCGTCGGCGAGACCAGCGAAGGCCGGGGGCGATGCCAAGAGCCCGGCAAGCCCGACGATTGCGAGGCGTCTGGTGCCCCGCAAGTCCGGCAGAGCGGATTTCGTTGCATCGAGCATGGCATCTCCTGATGTCGCGGCATAGGGACAACTGGCGCACCGCCGGCAAGTCTAACCGCCGCCGCTGCAACAGGCACAGCTTGCGCACGGGTGAATCGGACCCCGCCTCGATGATGCTCACGTTCGCGTCTCGTTCTCTGGCGCCCGCGAAGGGCCAGGAGTCGTACCCCTTCCTGCTCGTTTCGGCAACCAGATGGCGGACGAGATGCCGGGTGACGGGATCCACCCACTGCCTAAAAGCGGTTCGGCGACCCGCGAAGAGGTGGTCCCATAGGAACGCGGCGCCCGAGCATTATTCCACCTCAGCCTACGTCGCCCGGCAGGTCACGGGTCGCCCTGCAGAGTCTTCGACGATGCCGTCGCCATCCGTATCGATGGCACGGCGGGCACGACCCTGCACGTTGAGGACGATCTGGCGCGCCAGCGTTGGGTCGCCGTCCGGGGGACAGTAAAGGATGTTGCCGCTCTGCCAGTCCGTGAGGCCGGACGGGCGAAACACCAACGCCGTGCGGTTGCGGAACGCCCGCCAATACATGCGGTGGCCGGCCGGGAGTGGCGGTAGGCGCCCCAGGATCTCCTCTCCGGAGTCGCGCCGACCGTTACCGTTGGGGTCCAGAAAGATCAACGCACCGTCGTGCCAGCTGTTGCGCTTGCCGCAGCGATCGCCGGCACCGGGGCAGAGCGCCGCCGTGGTGCGACGGCTCACCGCCGCTGCCCGCGTAAACTGCACGGCGGCGAGCATTTGGTTGATGGCGCTGCCGGCCCGCTCCCGCTCGAGCAGGCTGTCGAAGCCAGGCAGCGCCACGGCCATCAGCAACGCCCCAGCGGCAAGGGCCGTCAGCATTTCCGCAAGGGTGACGCCAGCGCTACGGGCACCGCCCCGGCACCGTCTGCCGCCTGCACTCTGCACCATTCGGTTCATGCGCGAATGGTGTCTGCACTGGCACGCTGGCGAAAGAGGACATTGCCGTCACACCTTGTGCGACATCGGCGCCTCGTGCCTCCGGTTGCGCGCCCCACACCTCCGGACACTTCCCGAAGGCCTTGCCTTACACTGCGCCCCGTCCTGCGAAACGACGCCGCTTACGGGAGAGGTGCCAACTCGTGTCGCTCATAGCTTGGTCCTGGCTTTTCTTGGTGCTCTACATCGGTGCCATGCTCGCCATCGGCGTGCTCGGCCAGCGCCGCGTGCAGCACGCGGACGATTTCGCTACGGCGCGTGGCTCCTATGGCCCCGTGTTCCTCGCCTTCGCCTTCGCCGCCACAACGGCTAGCGGCGCCACCTTCCTGGGCGGGCCGGGGCTTGCCTACGAATGGGGCACGGCCACCATCTGGGGCAACTTCCTCTACCCCATCGGCGTCTATTTCGGCGTCATGATCTCGATGCGGCTCATCGCCACCTCGGGCAACCGCTTCGGCAACCGCTCGATCCCGGAGTACCTCGGCGACCGCTATCAGTCCGACGGCATCCGGGTGATCGTCTCGATCTTCTCGCTGGTGCTGTTCTTCTATCTCGCCGGACAGCTCGTGTCGGGGCTGGTGATGTTCGAGGTGATGTTGGGAATGCCGCCGATCTGGGCGCTCATCGTCACGTCCTCGGTGCTGACGATCTATGTCTTCATGGGCGGCGCTCATGCGGACATCCTCACGGACGGCGCGCAGGGCGTGATGATGCTAGTGCTCGCAGTGGTGGTGATCTTCCTGTTCGTGTTCGCCGTGGGCATGGATGGAAACCTCGGTGCCCTGCTCGAAAACCTCGAACAGCAGGACGAGAACCTCGTCGGGCCACTCAACACCAGCACTCCGCTGTATCACTCGTGGTGGTCCATCGCATGCATTGTCCTCGCGCACATTCCGCTGGGCCTGTTGCCCCACCTCGGCAACAAGCTATGGGCGCTCAAAGGCACGGATCAGCAGAAGTCGTTCATCAAGCTCGCGTTCACCTTCGGCATCACGCTCGGCATGTTGGGGCTCGCCGGCCTCCTCGCGCGCGGCTTGCTTGGCGACGTGCTCTACAACGAAGGCTCGAATCCCAACGAATCGCTGCCGATGCTGTTCATCGAGCTGTTCCCGACGTGGCTGGCGGCTCTGATCGGCGTCGGCATCCTGGCGGCGATCATGTCCACCGCCGATGGCCTCGTCGTGTCTTCATCACAGATCATCGCCAACGACCTCTATCGCCGCACCTTTGCCGACAAGCTGACGCCCAACGCCACCCAGGAGCAGCGCGACCGCTACGAACTCCTCATCGGCCGGGTCGCCACGGTGGTGGTGATGGTGCTGTGTACGGCGATGGCCTGGGCGCTGGTGGAACGCAACATCGCCTTGATCGTCTGGATCGGCGTCGGCGGCATGATGGCCGCCTTCGCAGGGCCGCTGGTGCTCGGCGCGCTGTGGAAGGGCGTGACCAAGGCCGGCGCCTATTCCGGGCTCATCGCCGGCTTCACCACCTTCTGCATTCTCCACGCGGAACTCCTGAATCCGGCGTGGTTCGGCGACAGCGGTCCGCTCTACATCGTCGTTGCCTGGCTCGCTGGGGAAGGCCCGAATCCCACATCCTGCGCCGCCATCGGCGAGGGCGTGGGCGTCGTGGTCACCTACTTCGTCTCCCGCGCCACCGCGCCGCTGCCGGAGGAGCACCTCGAAGCGATGTTTGGGGATACGCAGGAGGCGGCCTGATCCACACGATTTGGCCGGCGCGGTAGCAGCCTGTCGGACTTGGCGGCGATGCACGCGGCTGCCCGACAGGGCGACGCATGCGTCGCCCCTACAGGAAGGTGTCGGTCATGTCCCGGGCCGTAGGGGCGACGCATGCGTCGCCCTTCTTCAGGTGGCCTTCCTCATGCACTAGCAGCCTGTCGGACTTCGCCGCGTAGCGGCGAAGTGCGAAGGCTGGTAGCCGTAGCTGCGAGCGAACGCGAGCACGAAGGCCAGCAGTTCGCGCCAGCGAACTGCCGACGCGCCCTTCAGGGCGCGCTAGCGCGGGGGACGCGCGTGCTATGCTCGCGCCCGCTCCGGGACCGGGGCCAGTGGGTGTCGGCGGAGACTGTCGGGAGGGGTGGCCCAATGTGGCATCTGATCGAGGATTTCTTTGAGCAAAGCATTGTGATGAAGCTCTTCATCGCCGTCGGCTGGCTGGCGATTGCCATCATGCTGCTGAGCCTGATCTCGCCGCTCCTCAACTGACCGTAAGCGCAACCTAACCGCCAGAGGCTGGCGTTGCATGTGGCTTTCCTCTCTCACCGATGAACAGCGCGATGCGTTGCTAGGGCTCGCCCACAACGTCGTGGTCTCGGATGGGCTGCTCGATCCCAACGAGGAGTTCATGCTCGACGAGTTCAAGCGCGAGATGGCGCTGAAGCCCGAAATCGAGGCTGATTATCTCGAGCTCGACGGTATCAGCGAGGTCTTCGACACGCCCCGCGCCCGTGCTGTAGCAGTCCTCAACCTCCTCCGGCTGTCCTACGTGGACGGTGCGTTCGAGGTCGAAGAGGAATGCCTGCTCAAGGAGATCGCCCGCGCCTTCGGCATCGACGACGACCGCTTCCTTCTGATGGACAACTGGGTCAAGCGCCTCGTTGCCTTGGAAGAGGAAGCGCGGGGTCTCATGAACGCCTGACGGGGAGACCGGTGCGCACAATCTCCCGTCATGCGGCACTGATGTTCCTTGTCTCGCTCGCGTGCGCCCAGCTTGCAGCCGAAGGCACCGCAGGCACAATCGACTATCGCCACGGCTACGCCTTCCTCGCCGAGCCCAAGTATCCGCCCGACTTCGCGCACTTCGACTACGTCAATCCCAATGCTCCAAAGGGCGGGATGCTGCGCCGCCACGGTACCGGCAGTTGGGATTCGTTCAATCCCGCAGCCTTGCGCGCCGCTCAGGTCGTGGCCGGACTCGCAACCGCAGCTCCGCACGCCAACTTTCTGCACGACTCGCTGCTCACGGAAGCTGCCGACGAGCCTTCCACCTGGTATGGCCGCCTTGCCGACGGCATCGCCATCGCTCCGGACGGCGCATGGATCGCCTTCCGCATCCGCGACCACGCCCAATGGCACGACGGCCGCCCCCTCACCGTGGAAGACGTCGCCTATACCTTCAAGGTCTATCGAGAGGATGCCACCTCCACCATCAGCACGCCGCTCGAACCCATCGAGGCCGTGGAGATCATCGGCGAGTGGGAGATTCGCTTCCGCATCCGCGAAGATGCGCGGGGCGACCCGCTGCTGCCCATCCAGATTGGCCAGGTACCCATCATTCCCAAGCACTACTGGGAAAGCCGCGACATCAGCCGCACCACTGTGGAGCCGCCGCTCGGCTCGGGGCCCTACCGCGTCGGCGAGTTTCAGGTAGGGCGCTGGATTCGCTGGGATCGGGTGCCGGACTACTGGGGGCGCGACCTGCCGGTGATGCGCGGGCGCTTCAACTTCGACGTGCTGAAGTACGACTACTTCGCCGACGACCGGCTGAAGACCGAAGCCGTCAAGGGCGACGTGATCGATTTCCACATCGAGAACGTGCCGGGCTATTGGGAGCGCGACTACGACACGCCAGCGTTCAGGGCCGGCGTGTTTCGCCGCGAGTGGCTGCCGGTGAAGCAACCTTGGGGGCTCTGGTGGCCCGTGTTCTGGAACCTGGACCAACCCCGGTTTCAGGACGTGCGCGTGCGTGAGGCGCTGTGGCTGGTGTCGGATTTCGTCTGGCTGAATCGCACCAACTACGACTTCTTCGGCCTTGCCACGAGCTATTTCCACGGCAGCGAACTGGCGGCGCGGGAGCTTCCGGACGAGCGCGAGCTCGCGCTCCTGGAGCCGGTGCGCGAGTTCGTGCCGCCTCGGGCCTTCACCGAGCCCTACCAGGCACCGCCGAACGGCGGTGGCGGCTGGCACCGCGAGAACCTCATCCGAGCCGCGGAACTCTTGCGCGAGGCTGGTTGGGTGGTGCGCGACGACCGGCTTGTGCATGGCGAAACCGGCGAGCCGTTCCACATCCGCTTCGTCGCCGTCTCCCCCGCCCTCGGTCGTTCCTTCATTCCCTATACCCGCAACCTCAAGCGCCTTGGCATCACGGCCAGCATCAAATCGCCGGAAATCTCCAACTGGCTTTATCGATTGCGCTCCGGCGATTACGACGCCGGCGCGCACTGGTTTCGCCCGAGCTACACGCCGACGCTGCTCATCTTCCAGAGCTTCCACAGCGTGATGGCGGATCAGGACTACAGCCTGAACTGGCCCAACATGCGCGATCCAGCGGTGGATCACTTGATTTCGCAGCTCACCGCCGCGACCAGCTACGAGGACTACACCGCCGCTATCCGCGCCCTCGATCGTGTGCTGCTGTGGAACTTCTACTACGTTCCCGGTATGACCAAGACCCGTATTGGCGCCGTGTTCTGGGATCGCTTCGGCCGTCCAGAACTCGACGGCCCGCTGAAGCGCGAGGTGTTCTGGGACACTTGGTGGTACGACGAAGATCGCGCCGCCAAGGTGGCGAGCTTTCGGGGGATGGATTAGATGGGGCGTTATCTCCTCCGCCGCCTGTTTCTCATCGTCCCGACCCTGTTCGGGATCATGGTGATCAACTTCGTCATCGTGCAGTTTGCGCCGGGCGGGCCGGTGGAGCAGGCCATCATCGCGGCATCAGGACTCGGTGGCATGTCGTCCACCGCCAGCGTCTCGTCCGCGAGCATGGGACCCGCTACGCAGACTGGGTATTCGGGCAGCGAGGGGCTGGACCCGGAGTTCGTCGCCCGGCTCGAGGCCGAGTTTGGCTTCGACAAGCCAGCGCACGAGCGCTTCGGTGCGATGATGTGGAACTACCTGCAGCTCGACTTCGGCGACAGCTACTTCCAGGACCGGCCGGTGATGCAGCTTGTGGCGGAACGACTGCCGGTTTCGCTGTCGCTGGGGCTGTGGTCGCTGCTGCTCATCTATACGATCTCCATCCCGCTCGGCATGGCCAAGGCGGTGCGGGACGGCACACGGTTCGATGTCTGGTCCAGCGCCGTCGTGTTCACCGCCTACGCCGTGCCAGGCTTCCTGTTCGCGGTGCTGCTGATCGTGTTCTTTGCCGGCGGCTCGTACTTCGACTGGTTCCCGATGCGTGGCCTCGTCTCCGAAGGCTGGGAAGACCTGCCCTGGCACGCACAGATCACCGACTGGCTCTGGCACCTGGCCCTGCCCCTGACCGCGCTCACCATCGGCGGCTTCGCCACTCTGACGATGCTCACCAAGAACAGCTTCCTCGAAGAGGTGAACAAGCAGTTCGTGCTAACGGCTCGCGCCAAGGGGCTCACGGAGCGGCGCGTGTTGTTCGGGCACGTGTTTCGCAACGCCATGCTGATCGTCATCGCCGGCTTTCCAGCGGCGTTCGTGGGGCTATTGTTTACCGCGGCGCTCTTGATCGAGGTGATCTTTTCGCTCGACGGCATTGGCCTCCTAGGCTACGAGGCGGTGGTGAAGCGCGACTATCCGATCTTCTTCGGAACGCTCTTCTGCTTCACGCTGATTGGCCTCACCATGCAGCTCATTGGCGATGTGGTGTACACCTTCGTGGACCCGCGCATCGACTTCGAGAAGCGCGAATGACCGGGGCGTAGCGATGGCACTCACACCCCTCAATCGCCGCCGGCTCGAACTGTTCCGCGCTAATCGCCGCGGCTATTGGTCGCTGCGCATCTTCCTTGTGCTCTTCGCCGCTTCGCTGGCGGCGGAGTTCATCGCCAACGACAAGCCCATTCTGTTCTCGCAGGGCGGCAAGCTCCACTTCCCGATCCTGCTCAACTATTCGGAGGTGGAGCTCGGCGGCGTGCTGGAGACGGAGGCGGAGTACCGCGACCCGTTCGTGATGGCGCTGATCGAGGAGGACGGCTGGGCCATCTGGCCACCACTTCGCTTCTCGCACGACACGATCGACTATTCCTACGAGATCACGCCGTCGCCACCGGACGGCACGCACATCCTCGGTACCGACGGTGGCGCCACGGACGTCTTTGCCAAGCTCCTGTATTCGTTCCGGCTATCGGTGCTTTTCGGGCTCGGCCTCACCGCCATCAGTTCCGCCATCGGCGTAACCGTCGGCGCGCTGCAAGGCTACTTCGGCGGCCTCGTGGACTTGCTGGGCCAGCGACTCGTGGAGATTCAGACGGGTCTGCCCATCCTCTTCGTGCTCATCATCCTCGCCAGCATCGTCGAGCCGAATGTCTATTGGCTCCTCGTCATCCTGTCGCTGTTCAGCTGGATGGCGCTCGTGGGCGTGGTGCGCGCCGAATTCCTGCGGGCGCGCAATTTCGAGTTCGTACGCGCTGCCAAGGCACTCGGCGTGTCCGACATGACGATCCTCCGCCGCCATGTGCTGCCGAACGCGATGGTGGCTACGCTCACCTACCTGCCGTTTATCCTGAACGGCTCCATTACCTCGCTCACGGCGCTCGACTTCCTCGGCTTCGGCCTGCCGCTTGACTCGCCGTCGTTCGGCCGCCTGCTGTCGGCCGCAAAGGCCAACCTACACGCCCCCTGGCTCGGCATCTCCGTCTTCATCACGCTGGCACTGCTCTTGACCCTGCTAATCTTCGTCGGCGAAGGTGTCCGCGACGCCTTGGACCCCCGCCGAGCCATGACCCAACGCGGCGACGACGAATCGACCGGCGACCTCGTCAACCTGCAAACGGCTTGAACGATGGACGGAGCGACGACATTTCTCGAACGTGTTTGCGCCGCACTGCGGGCTGCGGACGTGGACTATGCGGTAGCCGGAGGCCACGCCGTGGCCTTGCATGGTGCGGTTCGGGGCTCGATCGACGTCGATGTGGTGCTGCGCTGGACCAAACGGACGTTGGAGCGGGCCGAGGACGCGCTGGGCGGGATGGGACTGGTCTCGCGCCTGCCCGTCACCGCGGCCAGCGTCTTCGACAACCGTGACGAGTACATTCACCGTCGCAATATGATCGCGTGGAACTTCCACAACCCCCGCAATCCGATTGAGCAGGTGGACATCCTCATCACGCACGACCTCGCGGCAGTCAATGCCGTCGAAATCGAAGCCGAGAGCGGACCAGTGCGAGTCCTTGCCATCGACGACCTAATCGCCATGAAGCGCAAATCCGATCGCGTGCAGGACGTCGCAGACGTGCAGGCTCTCGAGCGTCTGCGATGACCCAACCTGACGAACACCCTGCGCCGCGCCCGGTTCAGTACTTCACAGATGAGTACCTGGAGCGTTGCCGGGACCTTTCGCCAACCGACATCCTTCGCTTTCTGGACGAGTTCCGCCGCCTGTACGGCGCGCGCCGGGTTCCTCGAACACCTCACGCGTCGCCAGAGGAGGAACGCCTGCGTGGCCGATGACGTGCACCTGACGATCGTCTTGGCCGAGCCGCCGGAGGGGTTTGCCTTCTGTCTGCAACGCGGCAAGGGCGCCAAGGCCGAACGCCTCGACTACATCGACGCGGCCGGCGACGACATTTCGTTCGACCTGACCGTGACCGTGCGCCAAGGCAAGGTCAAGGGCATGCCGGACTTTGCCGGACCGTTCGTGCAGGGACGACCCGGCGAACGGTTCTTCTATCTCTGCGTCGGTGAGTGTTCGGAGCTGGTGGAGCCGCAATGGTCCGGGCGCGTCAAGGTGCCGCTGTCGTCGATCACCTGCAGGCACATCGAGGCGGCCAAGGCCGGTGGCCGGCCCCTCCGCGCCCGTTATGCCGCCAGCAAACCGGACGGTGGGCCTGCTCTTGCCAGCGTCCGCCTCCTCGGAGACGGCTGGACAGCAGCCGGATAGTCCAGCCCGTTTTCGCTCAAGTCCGTCGCCCCTAAACTTCGCGCTCCGCAAGTCCCATAGGAATCCCATGCCGTCCGCCGAGCACGAAGTCCGTTACGAAGCCGATGAGCGACCTCCCCTACCGCTGACAATCGGATTGGGGATCCAGTACGCGGTCGTCGCCCTCGGCAGCGTGGTGCTGACGCCGGCCATCCTGATCAGCGTCGCCGGCCAAAGCGAGGCATATCTCAATTGGGCCGTGTTTGCCGCGCTCATCGTGAGCGGCTCGGTAACGGTCGTGCAGTCGGTGCGCCTCGGTCGGATCGGGGCTGGCTACATCCTCATCATGGGCAGCACCACGGCGTTCCTGCCGATGAGCGTGACCGCGCTGGCCGAAGGCGGGCCGGCTCTGCTGGCGACGTTGATCGTCATGTCCTCCCTGGTGCAGTTCGTGCTGGGCGCCAAGATGGCGTTGTTGCGACGCGTGTTCACTCCCACCGTCGCCGGTACCGTGCTGATGCTGATTCCCGTCAGCCTTGCGCCCATCGTCTTCAAGAAGATGGAGGATGTCCCTGCCGGTGCGTCGGAGTTGGCGGCACCGGTCACTGCGCTCGTGACCCTCGCAACCATCGTCCTCGTCGCGCTTCGCCTGGCGGGGGCGTGGCGGGTGTGGGCGCCCGCCATTGGCCTCGTGGTCGGGGGCGTCACTGGGCTCGCTTTCGGGATCTACGACATCGAGCGGGTGGCGGCCGCACCATGGTTCGGGTTGCCGCAACTCAGTGCCTATCCCGGCCTCGACCTGACCTTCGGCAGCGCTTTTTGGGCGTTGCTGCCGGGCTTCCTGATCGTCACGCTGGTTGGGGCGATGGACACGCTGGGCGATGCCATCGCCATCCAGCGCGCCTCGTGGCGCAAGGCCCGCGCCATCGACTTCCGTTCCATTCAAGGCGCCATCAACGCCGACGGGCTCGGCAATCTGCTTTCCGGCATCGGCGGCACGGTGCCGAACACCACCTATGGCAGCGGTATCGCGATCGCCGAACTGACCGGTATAACCGCTCGTTCCGTTGGCGTGTGCGCCGGCATCCTGTTCGTCGCCCTCGCCCTGATGCCGAAACTGGTAGCTTTAATCGTGGCGATGCCGGGGCCGGTGGCTGGCGCCTATCTTGCGGTGATCGTCGCGCTGCTGTTCGTGTTCGGCGTGAAGATATTGACAGCCGACGGGCTCGACTACCGCAAGAGCCTGATCGTGGGGTTCGCCTTCTGGGTGGGCCTCGCGTTCCAGTTCGACTTGGTGTTTCCGCAGCTCTTGACCGGTGCCTGGGCGGAGCTACTCGGTCATGGGATGACTGCCGGCGGCATTACGGTGATCCTCCTTTCCGGCTTTCTCGACCTGACCGCGGCGCGGCCAAAGCGCCTGCGCACCACCCTTTCCGCGACCGCCCTTGCGGAAATCGACAGCTTCCTGTGCCGCTTCGCGAGCAAGGCACGGTGCGACGAAGCGATGACCTCCCGATTGCGCGCCGTTGCCGAGGAGACCGTGCATACCCTCCTCGCCAACAGTGCCTCCGGCACGGAGCGCGGGCTTTTGCTGGTGGCGAGAGCAAGCGGCAATGCCACAGACCTGGAGTTCATCGCCAGCGGCACCGAAGGCAACCTAGAGGACCAACTGGCAATGCTGAGCGAAGGCGTGACGGAGCTTCCCAACGAGTCGGAAACGCCCCTGCGCTTGCTGCGCCACTACGCATCGTCGGTACGCCACCAGCAATACCACGACACCGAGATCGTCACGGTTCGGGTTGATTCATAGGACGCTAGTGTGGCGTCCCAGAAATACGTCACCCTTCGAGCTGGACGTTGGCTGGTGCAACAATGCCGGAGAAAGCGAGGATGTGCCGCCTGGGACTCGCCCCCGAGAGGTCGTTGAATGCCTGCACTTGGCATCCCGAAGTACCACGAACTTGTGGGACGGCACACTAGCAGCCTTTCGGACTTTGCCGCGTAGCGCGAAGTGCGCAGGCTGTTAGCCGTAGTTGCGAGCGAACGCGAGCACGCGCGCCCTTCAGGGCGCGCCAGTGTCGAGGGAGGGATTCGGATGCCGGCGTCGGCGTGGGAGGTTGTCGGCTTGAGGTTCCGCCGTTGCGTACTCGGTGCCTGCGTGCTGCTCGCGGGTGCCAGCGGCCTGGCGCAACAAACGGGCAGCATCGAGGGCAGGGTCGAGCGCGCCGGTGCGGGCGTGGCGAACGTCGCAGTGGTGGCGGCGAGCACAACGATGCCCTCGCCGAGGCGGGCCAGGACGGACGCGACCGGGCATTTCACACTTCCGCATCTCGTGCCGGGACGCTACCGGGTCACCCTTGCGGTGCCAGGTCAGAAGCGCCGGACATTGGATGCGGACGTGTTGCTGGGCCAAATGACCTCTCTCACGGTCGTGGTAGGTACCCCGGTGGGCCGCGAAATCGAGGAGCTCGTGGTGGTCGCCCAGCGCGTCAGCGTGCGCGACGGCGCGCTGGTTGCGGATGCCATCGATGGCGACTCCGTGGCGGCCTTGCCGGTGGGGCGCGACTACCGCGACCTCGTCAAGCTCGCACCCGCCGTGCAGTACACAGAGGAACTGGTGCGCGGGCCCTCTGCCGGCGGCAACGGGCAGGACAACATCTATCGGTTCGACGGCGTGGATGTTTCGCTGCCGATGTTCGGCACCCTGGCGGCAGAACCCTCGACCCACGACATCGACGAGGTAACTTTCGTACGCGGCGGCGTCGATGCCATTGGCTTCAACCGCAGCGGCGGGTTCACCATGGATTCGACGGCCAAGACCGGCACGGACCAACTCAAGGCCCGGATCGAGTTGGCCGCCGTGCCGCGCGGACTGCTGGCCGAGCGCCGGCCGCTTGGACAGTCGCCACCAGCGGAGCGGCTTGATCAGACGTGGCTCACCGCATCTGCCGGCGGCCCGCTGGTACCGTCTCAGCTGTTCGCCTACGGCTCGTTCTACGGACCGTGGGCCAAGCGCGCGAATAGGGCGACCGCGTACGGACCGACCAAGGACCATTCGAGCCGGCGAGAGGAGTACTACGGGAAACTGACCTATGCGCCATGGGACAGCGTCCTGCTCAATGCCGCCTGGCGCACTTCCGGGCGCGACGAGCGGGGCGTGTCCATCGGCCCTCACGATGCCGACTCGGTTTCCCTGGGCGGCCGCACCGAACAGGACATCGGCAGTGTCGACGGCTCGTGGGTGCCGACGGTGGGACCCCGGTTGTCGTTTCGCTACAGCGAGTACGCCTTGCGCGGTTTCGAACTGCCGGACGTGCTGCTTACCGTTCGGCCTTCGCTGCAAGGCTCGCTGGACGTCAAGCGCCTCGACGAAATGGGGCAGCTCCGGGTGCCGGCGCGGATCGAGGGTGCCGTCGACTACAACGCCGCCGTCGATGGGCTGATCGACCGCTACGGCTACCTGGACGCGGCTGGCCGCCGGTTAGGTGGCGGCACGGTCGGCGCGCATCCGCAAATCGGGGAACAGGCGTTTTCTCGCCGTGGCTTGGATGTCGCCATCGATCACGAACTCGACTGGGGCAGGGCGAGCCACGCGCTGCATATCGGGGTGCGTCGCGCCGAGGCACGCGAGCGCCTGCTTCGCACGTCCAACGGCTGGGGAACCATCACGGTGCCTGGCGGCGTGGACCTCGCCTCTGACGGCACGCCCATCTTCTATGTTGCGACCGTGCAGCAGATGAGCCTCAGGCAGTTGGACGGCAGCGTGGTTGACCCGATCGTCTCGTCCACACAAACCGCTTCGCTGGAGCTGAATGACGCGATCCGCCACGGCAACCTCGCCTTCAACCTAGGGGTGCTCTTCAGCGAGGATGTCCTGTACGGCCAGGGCCTGCGCGCCGCGCCCGGGGCCTATTCGGGGTTCGTCGTCGCACCCGGGCGGAGGTATCGCATGCACAGGATCGACTGGCGCGACATGATCCAGCCCCGCCTTGCGGCGAGGTGGAAGGTCCGTGCCGACGACGAGGTGTTCGTCGGCTTCGCGCGCTATCACCCGGCAGCGAGCTCGCTCGCTCGTGCCGCGTCCTGGGATCGCAACAGCCGCGCGACGCTGCGGGTGCTGTTCGACGAAGGCGGCGGAATCATCGCCCACGACCCGCTGCCCGGTTCGTCGGGCAAGGTGTTCGAAGCCAGCCTCGAGCCACGACGAATCGACGAGTGGACGGTTGGCGCAACGCACGCGTTATCGCCCGCCTTAGCTGTGCGCGCACACCTGCGGCGACGCGAGGGCGCGCACTTCTGGGAGGACACCTGGAACGGGTCTCGCGGCTACGACAACGCGCCGTCGCACATCGCCGCCAAGGGCCTGTATGTTCCCGACCTCGACCGGATTCGGGCCGAGATCGGCGGATCCAGCTATGTCATTGCGGAACTCGACGACGCCTACACCGAGTATTGGGAAGCCTCGGTAGAGGTCGAGTGGCGCGGCGAACGGGGCGCGCTCCATGGCTCCTACGTTCACAGCCGCTACACGGGCAACTTCGACCAGGACAACACCAGCGCGGTCAACGACGCCAACCGCTTCATCGGCTCCTCGAACCTCGCCGACGGCTACGGTCGCCAGCTCTGGGACTCTAAGGACGGTGTGCTGCGCGGCGACCGTCCCCATCTGGTGAAGGTGTTCGGCCATCTCGACCTGCCGTGGCGCGCGACGGTGGGCATCTTCGGCGTCTACCAGTCCGGGCAGCCATGGGAGGCATGGGACGCCTTGGCCTATGGCCTGCCCTCGTACTACTCGTCAACCATCCGCCATGCCGAGCCCGCCGGCAGCCGCCGCAGCCCAGCCCACTGGCAGGTGGACCTGTCGTACCGCCAGCGTATCGACATTCGGGGCGGCCTCGTGGCGACCCTGCGCGCAGACCTCTTCAATGTCTTCGACCGGCAGACCGGCTACAACATGAACCCCTACGTCCGCGACCCCACCTTCGGACTGCCTCGCAACCGCTTCAACCCTCGTCGGCTGCTCCTTTCCGTCGCGGTTGAAATCTGACAGAGCGCTTCGTCCTCGCCTGCCCATGCGCCCTACGCCGGGGTGGGAGCTTGCATGGGAAACCGCATAGCGCTTCTTTCTGCGGCGCTTGCTCCTTAGCTCTCCGCCGCGGCATAGCCGGCGCCCCGCAGGGAATCCAGCACGGCTTCCACCTGCTCTTTGCCCCGCATCTGCAGCACGAACTCGATGGCCGTCGTGCGTACCGTGGAGGCGGCGAAGGCGCGTTGGTGGGCGATGTCGACGATGTTGCTGTCGAGGTCACCGAGGATTCGGGTCAGGTCCGCCATCGCGCCGGGCACGTCGGGCGCTTCCACCTTGATGCGGACGAGACGGCGGGTGCGAACGAGGCCGCGTTGCAGGATGGAGGACAGGATCATCATGTCGATGTTGCCGCCGGTCAGTACCAGCGCGGTGACTCCGCCGGCGCCAATGTCCGGGTGGGCCTTCACCGCCGCCAATGGGCAGGCGCCGGCGCCTTCCGTGACCGTCTTCTCCACCTCCAGCAAGGCAAACACGGCATCCTCGATCTCCGGCTCCGTCACCGTCACCACGCGGTCCACGTGCTCGCGGATGAGGGGCAACGTGATGCTTCCCGGCGCTTCGACGGCGATGCCTTCCGCCACGGTCCCTGGTCGGGTCGCTCGGGGTTCATTGCCTTCCAGTGCGTCATGCACGGCGGCGAAGCGTTCCGTTTGAACGCCGACTATGCGGATGTCCGGGCGGATGCTGCGCACGGCCACCGCGACGCCGGCGATGAGGCCCCCACCGCCGATGGGGACGACGATGGTGTGAAGGTTCGGTGCCTGGTCGAGGAGTTCAAGACCCAGCGTGCCTTGCCCGGCAATCACGGCCTCGTCGTCAAATGGATGGACCAGCGTCGCGCCTCGCTCTGCAGCGAGTTCCTGCGTGACCGCAAGCGTCGCTGCGAAAGTGTCGCCGCGCAGCAGGACCTCGGCACCGAAAACGCTGGTCTGGCGCACCTTGGCGTTCGGCGTGTTCTTGGGCATGACGATGGTGACCGGCACATCGAGCCGGCCGCCGTGGTAGGCCAGCGCCTGAGCGTGATTGCCGGCAGACATGGCGACAACGCCCCGTTTTCGCTCATCCTCGGACAGGAGGCAAAGCCGGTTGAGTGCACCGCGTTCCTTGAACGACGCCGTGAACTGCAGGTTCTCGAACTTCAGCACGAGCTCGCGTTTCGTCAACTCCGAGAGCGTGCGCGACGGCGCCAAAGGGGTGACCGCTACATGCTCCGCGATGCGCTCCCGAGCGCTCTGAATGGCGGCGAGATCGACGGTCACGGCAGCGGACGACAAAGCGGGCTATCTTTCATCCTTGGCAGTATAGGGCTCGTCCACATCAAGCACCTGCTCATCGTCTATCACACGCAGACCGGCAACACCGCCGCCATGGCCGGCGCCGTCCGCGACGGTGCCACCGACGCGCTGATCGAGGAGGTTGAGACGCGCTTCCTCGTGGCCAAGGACGCGGGCCCGGACGACTTGCTGTGGGCGAACGGCGTGCTCCTCGGCACGCCGGAGAACTTCGGCTACATGTCAGGGGCCATGAAGGACTTCCTGGACCGCACCTTCTACGCCGTGGAAGGCAGGATCGCCCCCATGCCCTGCGGCATCTTCGTCAGCGCCGGCAACGACGGCTCCGGCGCGCTGCGGGCGCTGCGCCGCATCATCGGCGGTTACCCTTTCAACGAAGTGCAGGAACCCGTCATTGCCCAAGGTGCGGTGCTGCCGGAACACCTCCAAGCCTGCCGGGACCTAGGCATGGCATTGGCCGCAGGACTCGAGGCAGGGATTTACTGAGAAGCCGCCTCGCAAGGGGACCAGCCCCCAACCGGCGCGCCGGGCCGGCTAGCTAGCGGGCATTAGCGAGCCCTCGGAGGGAGGGCGACGCTAGAGGCCAAGCCGGACAGGGCGACGTATGCGTCGCCCCTACAGGAAGGTGTCGGTCATGTCCCGGGCCGTAGGGGCGACGCATGCGTCGCCCTTCTTCGGGTGGCCTTCCTCATGCGCTAGCGTGGGGGCTCGACTTCCGTCGCTTCGTAAAACGTCACGCCCCCGCCCTTGCCCGGCCGCTCACGCATGGCCTTTTGGAACTCAGCCATGTGCGGGCTGGCGAAATGCGCCGCGAGCGCCGCCATGTCGCGCCACTTTTCCGTGATGCGGATCACGTTCGGATCGTTGAGTTCCACCGAGAAGGTGTAGTCGTCGCAGCCATCCTCGGCGCGACTCGCCGTCTCCATCGCTGCAATCGCCGCCTTGAGGTGTGCGATGTTGTCCGCGGTGGTCTCGATCCTTCCGTTGACGATGATCATTCCCCTGCCCTCCCGTGGCTTGAGCCAAAGGGGCGCACTCTACCGCTAACGCGGTGGCCAGCGCCAAGGGGGCAGTTCCAGCGGGGCGAAGTTGCTTAGGGTCGTCTCGCCCATGTCCTTGGCGAGTTCGATGTGATTGCACTCGCCGGATTCCGCGAGCGCCTCCACCAACGCCGCCGCGTGCGATGTCACCCACACTTGCGTCTCCGTCGCCGCGTGGCGCATGAGGCGTGCTAAGGCCGGCAACAGCTCTGGGTGGATGCTGGTCTCGGGCTCGTTCAGCACCATCAGCGACGGCGGGCGCGGCGTCAGCAGCGCTGCTATCCACAGCAGGTAGCGCAGCGTGCCATCCGACAGCTCCGCCTGGGACAGCGGCCGCAGCAGCCCGTGCTGGCGAAACAGGAGCTGGAAGGTGTCGGCTCGTTCCTCCACCTCCACCTCCGCACCGGGAAAGGCGTCCTCCACGGCTGCTGCCAGCGCATCGGCATCGCCGATTTCCATGATCGTGCGCCAGGCCGGGGCGAGGTCGTGGCCGTCGTTGCTCATCACGGGCGTGCGCACGCCGATGCGTGCGTGGCGCGCCGGAGCGTCCGCATCGGTGCGGAAATGGTCGTAGAAGCGCCACGAGCGAACCTGCTCGCGCAGCAGCACCGCTTCCGGTGCACGCTCAGGGTCGGCGATACGCGACACCATGCTGTCGAAGGTGGGCAGATGCTGCTCCACCACCTGCCATGTGCCGCTCTCGTCGCGGCTGCGGACGAGCCCGCCCTTGCGATCCACCAAGGCGCGGCGTTCGTGCCAGATGTCGCCGTGCCAGATGACCTCTCGCTTGATCTCGGGGTCCTTGCCGAACATCGTTCGCGGCACCGGCACCGGCAGGCCGTACTCGATGGAGTAGCTGAAGTCGTCACCGCCGAAGCCAAGCCGCAGGTTCACCGGCTCCCTGCGCGGGCCGCCTTGCACCGGGTGTTCGCCCCGCTTTACAGACTTCGCGAACTGCTCGGGACCGGCCCAAAGCACGGAACTCAGGCCACCCTCGCGGCCGATGGCCTGCACCCCGCCACCGAACGCGGTCTCGGACAACAGGCGCAGCGCCCGATAAAGGTTGGACTTGCCGCTGCCGTTGGCGCCGGTGACGAGGTTCATGCGCTCGAGCGGAAGCACCACATCACGCAGGGAACGGTAGTTGGCGATGGCGAGGGTGTGCAGCATGGCCGCATGTTGGCGATTGCCGGGGCTCGCGGCAACGGTTTCGCGTGGCCCCCGCTACGTTCCTCGGCCGATCAGCTTTCTCGCGTAGTGGAGGGCGTGCCCCAGCGAGTCGGTGAACGCCTTGCCCTGCCAGGCGATGTCGAAGGCGGTGCCGTGGTCCACAGAAGTGCGGACGATCGGGAGGCCAATGGTGACGTTGACGCCGCTCTCGAAGCCGATGAGCTTCATGGGAGCGTGCCCTTGGTCGTGGTACATGCACACAATGGCGTCATGGGCGTCTTTGCGGATGGCTTGGTAGAAGACCGTGTCGGCAGGGTGAGGGCCCGTGACTTCGAGGCCGGTGGATCGCGCCTGGGCAATGGCGGGGGCGATGACGTCGCGCTCTTCCGTGCCCATGAGGCCGTTCTCGCCGGCGTGGGGATTGAGGCCGCACACCGCGATGCGCGGGCGGGGCAGGAACCGCGCGAGCGCTTGCTGCGTCAGACTGATTACGGTGCCGATCCGGGTGGGGGTCACGCGGGCGATGGCCTCTACCAACGAGACGTGCGTGCTCACGTGGGTCACCGCGACATCCTCGGTCGCGAGCATCATTGCGTAGTCGTCCGTGCCACAAAGCGATGCAATGGTCTCGGTGTGGCCGATGAAGCCCGGATGAGTGCGCCCGGTCGCCTCCTTGTTCATGGGCAGGGTAACCATGGCAGCTACTTCGCCCGCCAAGGCATCTTGGGTGGCACGCTCGACGTAGCGCAAAGCCGCCGCACCCGCGTTCGCATTGAGCTCACCGGGCGTTAGATCTCTGGCCGAGAGCACCCCCACGTCGACTACATTGAGGCAGCCGGGCCGCGCCTCCCCGGGTGAAGCCACGACGCGCAAGGGGATACGCAGCCGGAGCATCTCGGCGCCCCGCGCAAGAATCGCCGCATCGCCGTAGGCAACGGTGCCCTCGCCGAGCAGGCCATCGGCAAAGCGGCGCAGGAGAATCTCCGGCCCGACGCCGCTGGCATCGCCCATCGTGACGGCAATGGGCTTCAAGTAGGCTGGGCCCTGACTAGAAACCTCCCGCAGGTGGCGCGGCTGGCAGCTTGCACGCTCGCTGCCAGCCCGTTCCCGCAAGCGGAACTACGCCAACGCTTCCTTCGTCGTCTTGACGATGGCCGCCGCGACCTTGTACGGGTCAGCGTTGGAGGCCGGTCGCCGGTCTTCCAGCCGCCCCTTCCAGCCATCGTCGATGGTGGCGATGGGGATGCGGATGGATGCGCCGCGGTCCGACACGCCGTAGTTGAACTTATCGATCGACTGGGTCTCGTGCGCGCCGGTGAGGCGCTTGTTGTTGTCGGCGCCATAGACCACGATGTGGCGGTCGATGTGGTTGCCGAAATGCTCACAGATCTTCGTGAACGTGCCCTCCTCGCCGGAGTCGCGCATGGGGCCGTTGGAGAAGTTGGCGTGCATGCCGGAACCGTTCCAGTCGGTGTCACCGAGCGGCTTCGGATGCCAGTTGATGGCATACCCGTGCTCCTCGGCGACGCGCTCGAGAATGTAGCGGGCGATCCACGTCTCGTCGCCGGCACGGGCCGCGCCCTTGGCGAACACCTGGAACTCCCACTGGCCAGCGGCAACTTCGCCGTTAATGCCCTCGACATTGATGCCGGCCTCAAGGCAGGCGTCGAGATGCTCCTCGATGATGTTGCGGCCAAAGGCGTTGGCGCCGCCCACCGAGCAGTAGTACGGCCCTTGCGGGGGTGGATAGCCGCCAGCGGGGAAGCCGGGCGGCAGGTTGGTCTGGGTGTCCCACAGGAAGTACTCCTGCTCGAAGCCGAACCAGAAATCGTCGTCGTCGTCCTCGATGGTGGCGCGGCCGTTCGACTCGTGCGGCGTGCCGTCGGCGTTCAGCACCTCGGTCATCACGAGGTATGCGTTCTTGCGGCAGGGGTCAGGAAAGATCGCCACCGGCTTCAGCAGGCAGTCCGACGAGCTGCCGTCCGCCTGCTGCGTCGAACTGCCGTCGAACGACCACACCGGGCAGTCCTCCAGCGTGCCGCCGAAGTCCGTCTCCACCCGCGTCTTGCCGCGCAGACTCTGCGTCGGCCTGTTGCCGTCGAGCCAAATGTACTCCAACTTGCTCTTGCTCATGTAAGTGCCCTTGCTCCTTTCCGTTCATCGAACACATGGTGTGGTGTGGTTGCCCCAATGCGGGACCGGACGGCCCGCGTCTCAAGCGCATCCATGCAACATGCGCGCCATTTTGACCGCCGACTGCGTACGCGTCGTCGCACCCCGTCCGGGCAAATGCGCACGCCACCCTGGCGCACGCGCGCCGGGACGGCCGCACGGCGCGGAACCATGCACCGTCCGGGCGCAGGCGTCAAATGCTGGCCTGAAGAACGCGGCCAATGCTCGGACAGGAACGGCGCGACAAGAAAACAGGATGCCTTCTCAACGAGGGCCCCGTCCGTTCGCGGGCATTACTCCTGACCACTGCACCATGTCGGTTCGCGCCGGCGACTCAATGCGCCGACCTGGTGCGCGGAAGGCCAGCCGTGGACTCTCGACGATCAGGGCCGCAGCAAATCCGTGTACTGCGAAAACCGCGTGTCCTGCCGCGTTGCCACCTCGATCACGCACACTTCGCCCTCGTCGTTGGCGCGTCGTGCAGCCTTGAGCGCTGGTGCGAGTTCGTCCACTTTGTTGACGTGAATGGCCTTCGCGCCAAGCGCCTTGGCAACGCCGGCGTAGTCCCCAGACTGATTGCCAGCACCGTAGCGCTGCATGGCCGTGGGCATCGATTTGTCGTACCCGCCCATGGTGCGGTTGTTGATCACCACCGTGGTGATGGGAATCTCCCCGCGGACGGCGGTCTCGATCTCAAGCCCCGTGTGGCCAAAGGCAAGGTCGCCCATGAAGTTCATGCAGAACTTCGACGGGTCCGCCACCTTCGCCCCCATCGCCAGCGGGATGCCGTAGCCCAAGTGAGTCGTCTTGCCCCAGCCGATGTAGCCGAGGGGCGCGGCGGCCTTGTAGAACGGCATGATCTGATCGCGCGGGTTGCCGGCATCGTGCGTGACGACGGAGTCGGCATGGTCCACCGCCTGGTTGATCTCGTTGATGACGCGATAGGGGTTGATGGGCGTCTCGTCGGAGTTCAGGAGCGGCGCCCAGTCGGCCAGCCACTCCTGCCGGGTGGTGCGGATGTCCGTGAGCGTTTCCTGCGCCGTGGCGCGGCCGCCTTCGCCCACCGTCGCCTTGAGCTCTTCGATCATCATCTCGAGGGTGAGCTTGGCGTCGCCCACGAGGCCAATGTCGATGGCGTAGTCCTTGTTGATGTCCTCCGGCGACACCGTGGACTGGATCATGAACTTGCCATCCGGAATGGCGATGCCGAACGTGGTGCGGGTGAGTGCGGAGCCGATGGAGAACACCACGTCCGAGGCCCCCAGCCACTTCCACACGCCCTTGGGGGCCGTGCGGTTGGCGCTGCCGAGCGCCAGCGGATGGTCGTCCGGGAACGCGCTCTTGCCCTGCATGGTGGTGATGACGGGAATCTGCGCCAACTCAGCGAAGGTCTTGAGCTCTTCGGTGGCGCCCGAATAGAGCACCCCCTGCCCCGCCCAGATCACGGGATTGCTCGCCCCGAGCAGCGCCTTCAGCGCATCCTTGACGTCGCTCGCGTTGGGGGCATAGCGCATGGTCGTGGACGGCCGGTAAGCCTCCGCCGCTCCCTCCGGGGCATCCCGCCCGAGGACGTCGCCGTGCAGTTCCACCAGAACCGGGCCGGGTCGGCCTTGCTTCGCCGTATGAAATGCACGCCGAATCTGCGTGGTGATGCGATCCGGCCGGTCGATGGAAATGGCGAGCTTGGTCACCGTTTCGTAGCTGCGGGCAGCGTGGAAGTTCGGCTGTACGTCATAGCCGCCGAGACCATGCCCGCCGGGCAGGTACACCATGGGCACCGCCTCGCCCCAAGCCTGGGCAATGCCGCCGAACGAGTTCTCGGCGCCCGGCCCCGACTGCGATGCGAACACCCCCACCGTCTCGCCCCGCCGCTGCCGACTGAAGCCATCGGCGGCATTGATGCCGCCCCGCTCTTGCCGGAACACCAGCGGCCGGATGTCCACCTTGGCGCAGGCCTCGATGAGCGGATTGGCCGGAAAGCACGGCATCCACTCCACCCCTTCGGCCTTCAGGCAGCGCGCAACCAAGTCGTAACCGTTCATGTGTCCCCTGATCCCCGGTGATCGCTTGAGCGAAAGCCGCGAAGCCTATCAGCCACGGGCTTTCCGATACAAACCGGAAGGCGCCGCCCGTCGGGGCTCCATGAACAGAACCACCTGAAGTACGATAGGTTGTACGCACCCAGATGAGTCCACGATCACCAAGGAGCACCGCCTGGTTTACAAGGTGGAAGGTCGCCGTTGCCTGATCGTCCAATGCCCGTACCACTACTGACCCGGTTAGCGGCACTAGCTGCTCTGGTGGCGCTGTCCGCTTGCACGGATCGCGCGAGCGTTGAACCGCCGGTGGTGGCGGGCGTCGATGCAGACGATGCCGAGCTCGTCGCTTTCCTGCGGGAGCACGTCGATGCTGCCGTGGCGAACGCACGATCTGGGCCCATCCGTGGTCGGTTGGCGATGGCCTATGACGCGAATGGATTCGATGAGGCCGCCATTGCAAGCTACTCGCAGGCGGCGGCACTGCAGCCCGACGAGTTTCTCTGGCCGTATCTGCGTGCGCTGTTGCTGGCTCACCAAGGCGACTACGAGCGCGCCATTGAAGACGTTGGCCGCGCCTCGGGAATCGACGGCGACTACGCGCCCGTGTGGCTATGGCGCGGCACGTGGCTGTTGGACCTAGGCCGCGCAAGCGGGGCGGCCGATGCCTTCCGGCGAGCGCGCGAGCTTGCGCCCGAGGAGTCCACACGGGTCGCCGCCGACGCCGGATTGGCACGTGCGCTGTTGGCACAAGGCGGTGCCGAGGAGGCCCACCGGCTGCTCTCGAGACTTGCGGCAAGTGCGCCCCATCCCGCTGTGCTTCGGCTGCTTGCGAACGCTGGCCGTGCCCTTGGCAAGCAAACCGATCTACCGCCGAGTGTCGAGACCGAGGCTGTGGCACTAGAGTGGGCGGACTCCCGACGAGCGCGTCTCGATGGCTTCGTGCGCGGCTTCGATGCGCGCTTGCGTCAGGCCGAAGGCTTGCTCAGCCGGGACGATGCCGAGGCGGCACTCGACATTCTTGAGCCACTGCGCAAGCAGCGTCCCGGCGATCGCACGCTGCTCAACAACCTCGCCATCGCCTATGCCGCGACCGGCAAGCCCGCAACTGCGATGGAGACGCTGCAAGATGGGCTCCGGCTGCACGACGACTACTATCTTTTTCACTTCAACGCGGCGGTGGCATACGAGGAGCGCGGCGACACGCGAACGGCGCTCATGCACCTCGATCGGGCTTTGTCGCTGCAGCCCGCCTTCTCGCCGGCGCACGAAAGGAAGGTGCTCGTGCTGATCGAGCAGCAGCGCCACGATGACGCCCTCGCCGCAGTGGAAGCCGCGGTGGCGGAAGGCGCACAGACGGCCTCGATGATGTATCGCGCCGGGGTTGTTGAAGGCAGTCGGGGACGCTGGAGGAACGCCATTGGCCACTTTCACCAGGCTGTGCGCCTCGCACCCCGGCTCGCCCGCGGCCACCTCGCACTCGGGCGCAGTCTCGCCGAGGCTGGTCGCCACGACGAGGCACGCGGCGCGCTCGATGACGCCGAACGCCTCGGTGCGGCCTCGGCGGACATCGCAAGTGCCCGACGGCGCCTCGAGGCGCTCCGGGCAAGCGAGTCGTCATGATGCGCTGCCGCCAGAGAGGGAGGCGTACTGCCGGCAGCCCAACACCGATGCTTGTCACGCTTCTACTGTTGACGCTCATGTTGCCGCTCACCGCTTGCGCACCCGACGACAATGCCGGCGGAGAACCGGCCGAGCCCTGGTTTGTCGACGAAGCGAGGGAGCGCGGGCTCGACTTCACCCATCGCTCCGGCTACGTCCCCGGCGCCCTGCCGCTGTTGCCGGAAATCGTCGGCGGTGGCGCGGCGTTGGTGGATGTGGATGGGGACGGCGATCTCGATGCATATCTTGTGCAGGCTGGTTGGCGGCTCGATGGCGGCGACGCCGATGCGCCCAGCGACACGCTGTTCGTGAACCGCGGGGATGGCCGTTTCGAGCCTCGGCCGCAGGCGGAGCGCGGCTATGGCATGGGCGTTGCCGCCGGCGACTACGACGGCGACGGCGACATCGACCTTTACGTCACCAATGTCGGCGCCAATGCCCTCCTCAGCAACGACGGCAGCGGGCATTTCGACGATGTCGCCGGCGTGGCCGGCGTCGACGACCCCGGTTGGGGCACCGCGGCCGCGTTCCTGGACCTCGATGCCGATGGCGACCTCGATCTCTTCCTCGTCAACTACATCGACTGGTCGCTCGCCATCGAGAAGGACTGCCATTCGCGCGGCAGCCCCACCTACTGCGCCCCCACCACCTACGCGGCGCCGGCCATGGATCGCCTCTTTCGCAACGACGGTGACGGCACCTTCACCGACGTCAGCGTCTCGGCCGGGCTCGCCCAAGGTCGCGGCAATGGCCTGGGCCTCGGTGCAGCGGACTTCAACGACGACGGTCTCGTCGATCTCTTCGTCGCCAACGACAAGACCGTGAACCGGCTCTGGCTCAACAAGGGCGGGCTGCGTTTTGAGGACGCGGCGGCGGCGTGGGGCTGTGCGGTGGACGACCACGGCGGCGCCAAGGCCGGCATGGGCGTTGCGGTGGCCGACATGGACGACGACGGCGACGCCGATGTGCTGGTGGTGAATCTCGAAGGCGAAACCGATTCCTACCATCGCAACGATGGCGGCTACTTCACCGACAGGACGGCGCAAGCCGGGCTCACCGTGCACGGTCGCCGCCACACCCGCTTCGGCGTCATTGCGCAGGACTTCGACAACGACGGCTGGCTTGACATCTATCAAGCCAACGGCAAGGTCGATGGCGACCTAAACGCCGCCACAGACCCGTTCGCCGAGCCAAATCTGCTCTACCGCGGCCGAGCGAGAGACTCGGGCATTCGATTCTCCCCGGCGCGGCCCCGCGCCGGCACCACGGCGCCACTCGTACACACCAGCCGCGCCGCTGCCGTGGGCGACGTGGACAACGACGGCCGCCTGGACATCCTCGTTGTCAACCGCGACAGCCCCGCTTACCTGCTGATGAACCGGACGGCAGCGGGCAACTGGACGCGCTTTCGCCTCTTGGACTCGCAGGGCGCAGACGTTCCGGGCGCCGTGGTGCTGGCAACGGTAGGCAGCCGTCGCATCCGGCGCGACGCCGCGCCCTCCTCCAGCTATCTGGCAGCGCACGATCCCCGCGTCCAGATCGGGCTCGGCGAGTTCCGGTTCGCGCGAGATGTTGCGGTGCGCTGGCCCGGAGGAACGGTGGAGCGGTTCGGTGACTTTGCCGCCGGCACAAGCGCCGTTCTCGCGCGCGGCAAAGGCGCCGCCGCCAACGCAACCGCGGGCGTCGAAAACTCCCCTTGACCGCAGCCGACGATGGGCATAGTTTCCGCGCCATCGTGTGCGACGTTCTGCAAACGATCGCACCTGCACACGAGCAGCTAGGTTCACCGGGTCCGCGCCTAACCTGACGCCGGGCCGAGGAGGGAAAATGGTTCTGCACCCACGCAAGCAACTGATTCGCGTCCTGTGCGCGGCGCTCACCCTGACGTTTGGCGTCGGCGCCACGGCGCAGGACGAGGACGCAGAGGCCGACGAGGACGAAGTCGCGGAGGCCGACGGCGACATCGAGGAGATGCTCGTCACCGGGTCGTACATCCGGCGCGACAACTTCGATCTGCCATCGCCGAAGTCGATCCTCGACAACATCGACATCGAGATGTCCGGCAACGCCGAGATTGGCGATGTCATCTTCGACCAGTCATTCCAGCTCGGCGTCAACGCCAATGCCGCACCGTTCGAGGGCATTTGCTGCTCCGAGTCCGGGCAGGACGGCATCAGCAACGACGAATGGGGCGGACAGGCCGACAACCAGCAGGGCAACCAAGGCACGGAAGTCTGGGCCAATCTCCGCGGCCTCGGCACCCGCGCCACCATGACCATGATGGACGGCCACCGCCTGCCGGCGGACACGACGCCGCGCGGAGAGCGCGCTGGCGTGGACGTGAGCGGCATGTATCCGTCCATCGCCATCGGTCGGGTGGAGACCATCCTCGACGGCGCCTCCGCACTCTACGGCGCGGAAGCCGTGAGCGGTGTCATCAACATGGTGCCGCGCAAGGACTTCGAAGGGCTCACGTTCAGCGTGGACTGGCAGTCACCACTCGAAGACGGCGCCCCGAACCAAGCCTTCAGCATGCTCGGCGGCGTACAGGGAGACCGCGGACGCGCCATCTTCGCGATGGAGCTGCGCGAGACGGACCGGATGCGCTTCACCGACCGGCCAGACTACATCATCGACACCAAGAACCCTTGGGCGCGGCACACGACGGTAGGCAACGACCACTACCATTTCGGCCAGTGGTCACGCTTCTGGAAGGATGCCTACGACGCCGGTGGCAACCCAGCGAGCCGAATCCACGTGCCGGTGCGATCGCCGCTCGGCGAACTGATGACGCCCGAAGAGCGCAGCGCACTCGACGATGCCGGGTACGGGTTCGCAGGCCAGCAACAGAGCCGACAATGGGCCGACAACATTGGCACCATCGCCGTGGGCAGGACGCAAGACCCTGGCTGCGCACACGGTTTCGCTGCCGGGCACGACGAAGAAGGCCCGCCGCCCATGAGCCAGTTCGGGCCGTTCTTCGACTGGGGCAACGGCGCAGAGGCACACGACGTGCGCCGAGATCAGTGGCAGGCACAGTTCGGCGCCCACTGGGGCACGGACTTCCGCAACGTGCCCGGCGAGACGTTCCAGTACAACGACGTCGCCAAGCACGGCAACTTCATGAACGGTTACATGGACCCGAACGACCCGGCCTACCACTGCCGCATGGTGGATTCCGACTATCAGGACATCCAGGCAGAAAGCTCGCGGCAGAAGGGCATGGCGTACTTCGAGTACGAGTTCACCGACAACATCACCGTGCGCGGCGAGTTCGTCTCCGGCGCCGTGGACTACAACACGCGTCTCTACGCGCCGGGTTTCAACGACTTCTACTCCGGCAACGGCGGCAGAGTCGACGACCGGTATCCCATCGCGATCGGATCCAACCCCGGCAACCCGTTCCGTGCCTTCGCAGACGGCTCGACCATCACGGACTACATCCCCAGCCTTTTGTGGGATCCGAACGACAACAACACCTTCCTGCCACCGGGCACGAATGTCTTCTGGCCGGGCGTCACGCCCGACGTGTGGCCGGCGGGGGTCGCTCCATGCCGGGACCTGCCCGGCTTCTCGGACTGCAACCCCGGCAGCAACCCGGCCGTGTGGGGCGGCGGCTCCAGCACGGGGACTGCTCGGCCGACCCGCCAGCTTGACTTCATCGACGTCAACCGCAACGGCCGCTACGACTACCTGATGGAGCCCGGCGAGCTCCTGGTGTTCGCGCAGGACATGAACGGCGATGGCATTCCCGACCGCGACTGGGACGGTGACGGCATTGCCGACGACCACGCCCAGCGCCTGCCGGAGGCCAGGGTTGTTCTGATGGGGATGGGCGATGCCGACGGCGACGGCATCCCTGACCGCTTCGACCCGGACGGCGGCGGCATCGTGCTCTACGAGGACGTGCGCTTCGAGGAACGGCGCCTGTTCGCCTTTCCCAAGCATCCGCGCAACAACAATCTCGACTGGGCCGTGGACGACGGCATCCTGCACTTCCTGCGCCGCACGCAGCGCAACGACATCCGCATCCGCCTCGGCAGCGAAATCCGCATCCCAGACACGGACTGGATCGTCGATGCGGACTGGATCTGGTCCAAGGGCAACCGTGAGCAGAACCAGTTCCAGGAAGTGACGCCGGCGATGATCCAGGCGCTGCGCTGCAACGCCGGACCCAACAACAACTCCTGTTGGAACCCGTTCAGCACGACCTATCTGATGATGGACGAGAACGGCTTCATCACCGGCAACCCCAATACCAAGTTCCCGGCCGAGAACGACCCTGGCTTCACGCCGCCTGACCACGACTACGTCAATACCGAGGAAGAGCACCGGCTCGCTGGCAACGTGATGTCCTACAACATCCAGGACCTCGGCATGACGATCGTCGATGTGGTGGCGGCCAACTCCAGCCTGTTCGACCTCTGGTACAACGACGAGCCGGTGGGCTTCGCCATCGGCACGCACTGGCGGCTCGAAGAGGAGGAGTACCGACCTCATGCCCTAGCGCAGTCGGCCATCGGCGGCAACCGCTTCGCCCTGCGCAAGAGCGAACAGTCGAGTCGAGCGATCTTTGCCGAGTTGGCGCTACCGCTGCTGTCGAGCGACGTCTTGGGCACGTTGGAGGCACAGGTGGCGCTGCGCTACACCGAAATCGAGACGACGGGCATTTACGGCCAGCCGGGCTCCACCACGTTCGACACCACCATTCCGAAGCTGGCGTTGCGCTACGAGCCGATGGACATGCTCGCCTTGCGCGGCAGCATCACCCAAGGCTTCGTGACGCCGGGCCTGTATGCACTGTTCGGTGCAGCCGAGGTGTCCAACGTCGGCACCCTCGGCGACTACATCTGCGACTACCTGCCGGAAATGCAGGACTGCATCGACGCCGGTGCCAGCAAGGGCGGCGGCACGCCCGACGTGCGCACGGCCAGTGCGGCAAGCCCGAACCTAGATGCGGAGACCTCAGACCTCTACAACATCGGGTTCTCGCTCAAGTTCCTCGACGGCGACCTCGTGTTCGATGTGGATTACACCAGCGTCGAGTTCCGGGGCCAGCTTGAGGAACTGGGGGCCGGGCAGCGGGTCGGACTCAACTCCAATGGCTTCACCGAGTATCTCCTGGCGGCCTGCCCGGGCACCCTGGTGGACTGGGACAACGAGCGCAAGCACGGAGATCCAGAGCTCGCGGCACTCACCCAGGAGGAGTTCCGCACGTCGAGCTACACGAACGCCGCGGACCTCGAGTGCCGCCGCAACGCCGCGTTGAGCTGGATCGATTCGGGCGCCAACGCCGGCGCTGGCGAAATCGCCTTCGCCGGCAGCGCGCTGGAGCGGGGCCGGGAACTCACGGCGGCTGACGGCAGCACCTACATGAGCCCGATCATCCTCGACTACGTCGAGAACTCGTGGACCGCGCAGGGCAAGCGGGAGGCGGAAACGGTCATCTACGGCATGCGCTATGGCTTCGAGCTGCCGCGCAACCGCTTCACCGACTGGATCGGCGAGGATACGGGCCTGTTCATGTTCACGTTCAGCGCCACGCAGTTCCTGACCCAGGCACTCACCAAGTACAAGAGCTTCGGCTGCGACCCCATCAACGTGAACGTCGGAGGCTTCTGCCCGAGCGACCACGTGCTCGCAGACATTCGTGTCGATGGCGTTGGCAACCGCAACTCGCAGTACTTCTCGCCGCCCAACATGAACCTGTACTCGGACCTGCCGCCGACGCCGGAGTGGCGCGCAAACGCCAACCTGCGCTGGTTCAACGGCCCGCACACGGTGCAGGTTGCCGTCCGCTGGCACGATCGGGTAGAGAACCTGAACGTCGCCTGGGATGCGATGAAGCAGCGCGAAGCCCTCGACCCGCGCACGGTAATCGCTTCGTGGACATGGGACACGGGCAGCGGCCGAGCGTCCTATCCGCACCACGTGCCGTACCGCGGCTTCGATGAGGTAACGATCGGTTCGGGCGACGATGCGGTGACCAAGCGCATCCCGCGCGAACAACAGTCGCAACGCTGCGCGTTCCAGCCGTGGCCGGTGTGCAAGATCGACTCGCGCCACTACTGGGACGTGTCGTACAGCTATCGGCGACCGCAAACGCTGGGCTTCAGTTCCATGCTGCTCAACGTTGCGGTGCGCAACGTGTTCGACACCTATCCCGACCCCATCACCCAGTTCTCGGCACACGAGCCGTATCTGGACAACATCATGGGGCGGATGATGCTGGTGCGACTGGCGTTCTCCATGTAGCTCAAACCGTCCCGCAGGCCCTCCTTTTGGGTAGCAGGACGGCATCCGCAAAGCCCCCGCGCAGTCTGCGCGGGGGCTTTCTTTTTGCCCTCGCATCGCTTGGCGGCGTGCTCCCCGGCACAGCCACGGAAAGGGACGCGAGCGCCGTGCAGTTCGCCGAAGTCGCGGCAGAAGCCGGGCTCGATTTCCAGCACGTCAACGGCATGACCGGCGAACGCTGGATCCTGGAGACGGTAGGCGCCGGAGTCGGGGTCCTCGACTTCGACGGCGACGGGCTGCTGGACATCTGGCTGGTGCAGGGCGGCGCCGTGCCCGAGGATGCATCCGCGGGTGCCACCGCCTCCCGCGCGGTCAAGGACAGACTGTTCCGCAACGTCACCTCGGATGGGCAACTGCGGTTCCACGACATCACAGACGCTTCCGGCGTCCGCGCGACGCACTACGGCATGGGCATCGCCACAGGCGATATCGATGGCGACGGCGATGCGGATGTCTTCCTCGCCAACTACGGCCCCAACCAGCTGTTCGAAAACGTCGGCGGCGGGCGCTTCCGAGAGGTGCGGGCCGCACTGAGCGGTGCGAGATGGTCCGTGAGCGCGAGCTTCGCAGACATCGACGGCGACGGCAGGCTGGACCTCTACGTCGCCAACTACCTGGACTTCACCCTAAGGGCGCACAAGGACTGCCCGGACCTGTCGGGGCGGCCGAGCTACTGTGCCCCCACCGCCTATCCCGCCGTGTCGGACCGCCTGTACCGCAACCTTGGCGAAGGTCACCTCAAGGACATCACCGACGACGCCGGCATCGCTGACCTGCGCGCTCCTGGCCTCGGCGTCGCAGCGCACGACTTCGACGGCGACGGCGACACCGATTTCTATGTCGCCAACGACGGTGCCGCCAACCATCTTTGGCTCAATCAGGGCGATGACACCCTTCGCGACGGCGCAGAGCTCGCCTTCGCAGCCTTCAACGCCAACGGAGCTCCCGAAGCGGGGATGGGCGTAGACGCGGAGGACTACGACGGCGACTGCGACCCGGACCTCTTCGTCACACATCTCGCCACCGAAACCAATACGCTCTACGTCAATCACGGCGGCTGGTTCAGCGACAGCACCGCCGGCGCGGGTCTCGCCGCTTCGAGCGGCCCTTACACCGGCTTCGGCACCGGCTGGATCGACGCCGACAACGACGGCGACTTGGACCTCTTCAGCGCCAACGGTGCCGTGTTCCCCGTGGAACGCCAACGCCTCGCCGGCGACCCCTACCCTCTGCGTCAGCGCAACCAGCTCTGGATCAACGACGGCGCCGGCATCTATCGCGAACTCACGAGCGCCAGCGCACTCGACACCGAAGAGGTGAGCCGAGGCGCAGCCTTCGCGGACCTCGACAACGACGGCGACACTGACATCGTCGTCAGCAACAACTCAGGCCCGCCCCGGCTCTACCGCAACGACGCTGCCGCAGCGCCTTGGATTGGTCTCGAACTGCCGCAAGGCACAACCGCGACCTTGGAGGGCGAAACATGCCCCCTGCGTCGCGCCAGCACGGACGGCAGCTATGCATCGGCAAACGACCCCCGCCTTCTGTTTCGTCTGACCCGCGACGAGCCCCATCGCGTCCATCTACGCTGGCCCGACGGCCGCAAGACCACAACCGCTCCGCTGCACCCAAACCGCTACCACCGCCCCAATGCCAAGCACTAGGGAAACGTGGGTAAGGCGCCTCCTCCTCGCCGCCGTCTTGGCGATGGGAGGCGAGGGCCTTGCGCTCAAGACCGCGGACCCGGGGGGCCTTGGCACCACGCAGGTCGAGGCCCGTCTGAAGCAGCGGCTCGACGCCGCGACCACACCGACCGAACGCGCCATGATCTGGGGCAACGAGGGGATGCTTCTTCACGCCCAGCGTCGCCTCGGCGAAGCCCAAGACGCCTACGAGAAGGCGATCGAAGAGCAGGAGTCCGCACGCTGGCGCTACCTGCACGGCGTAGTCCTCGCCGAGTCCGGTGCGCTCGCGGCAAGCGTCCCGGACTTCCGCCGTGCCGTGGTGCTGGCGCCCGACGACATGCCGGCCTGGTACCGGCTCGGCACGGCATTGCTTCAGGCCGGAGATGCGGCTGCCGCCAGAGCTGCGCTGGAACGGGCGAGGGGCCTCGCGCCGGAGTCCGCCTTGGTGCTTGCCGCCCTTGCGGACGTGAGCATCCTGCAGGGCGAGCCAGAAGAGGCACTAGCGCTGCTAAGCGCCGCCTTCCGGCTGGAACCCGAGGCCGGTCAGCTCGCCTACAAGATCGCCTCGGTGCAACGAAGGCTCGGCAATGTCGCTGAGGCACAGGCTTGGCTCGAGCGCGCCCCCGGCAACCGCCTCGCGCCCACCATCGACGATCCGATCCTGCTGGAAGTGGCGAGCCTAAGCCGCACGCCGCGCTTCTATCGCATGGCTGCCGACTGGGCATTGGCCCGGGGCGATGTCGATGCTGCCATCAAGGCACTGCAGAGCGCCGTGTCCTTGGCCCCAAGCGACGTTGCCCTGCACGAACGCCTCGCTGCCGTACTCGCCGAGCATGCGCCGGGCAAGGCTATGGCGGTCGTGGAACGCCTGCTGGAGCTAGCACCAGATTCCGCCACCGGTTGGCGTCTGCTGGCGTGGGTACTGCGTCTTACCCCGAACGCGAACGCGCGAGCGGCCGAAGCGGCGGCGCGCTCCCTGGCACTCGCCGATGCGCCCGTCACGCGAGCCCTCGCGGGAGCCCTTGCCATGCGCGATGGACGCTTCGCCACCGCCCTGGGCCACTATCGCCATCTCGCCAATGCCCAACCCACGGAGCCCCGTCATCACTACTGGCTCGGGATGTCCCGCCTTGCCATGGGTGACTGCCATGGCGTCACAGCACTCGAGCAAGCGTTGCGGCTGCGAGGCGACTGGGGCGAAGCGCACTTGACGCTGGCCCGGGCGGAGGCCGGCTGTGACCAAGCCAGGAACGCAGAAACCCTCTCACGGGCCTCTGCCCGCGCCGCCGCCCTCCTCCGTGCCCGCGACGACCCGGACACGCGCCTGACCCTCGCCTTCGTTCTCCTCGCCGCCGGCGACGTCGCGGCGGCAACGGACCTCGCCCAGCGGCAATCACCCCACCCCGACGCGACTATGCTGCTCGAAGCCATCGACCAGGGCACGGTGCCCCAGACGCCCTTCGCGCCGGGCTCCTCTTGGTGGATCCCGCCCGAGGTCCGCCTCGCTTCTGGAGGCAAGGACATCCTCCCCGAGATGGCGCCGCAGGAGCGCACACCGCCCAGTGGCGCACCGTAGTGCGTCGGGTCGACCGACGAGATGCCCAACCACGCGCGGATTCCCTATAGAATGCGCCGCCTTTCCGAAGCCCCACATGGCAGGATCATGGACGGACCGGACTTTGAGAAGTCGGCGCTCATTCCGACGATCGCGCAGGATGCCACCAGCGGCAAGGTGCTGATGCTGGCGTACATGAACGCAGAATCCTATGCCGAGACGCTGCGCACGCGACGCGTGTGCTACTACAGCCGGTCTCGCGACAAGCTGTGGCGCAAGGGCGAGGAAAGCGGCAACGTGCAGCATTTGAAGCACCTCTACTACGACTGCGACGGAGACACGATGCTCGTAAGGGTGGAGCAGGTGGGTGGCGCGGCCTGTCATGAAGGCTACGAGAGCTGCTTTTTCCGGGAGGTGGATCCGGACACGGCAGCGGCCCACATCATCGCTGAGCGAGTGTTCGATCCCGCCGAGGTGTACGGCCGCTCCTGATCGCGCCCCGTGCCGACTTTTTCGGTCGATCTACGCCACACATTTCTAAACCCAACCAACGGGTTACATCGCCATGAGCAACCTTTTGAAACTCGGCATTCCGGCAGGAAACCTGCAGGAGTCCACCGCGGACCTCTTTCGCCGCGCCGGCTACGTCATCACGTTTTCCTCCCGCTCGTACTTCCCCGAGATCGACGATCCCGAGATCGACTGCATGTTGGTGCGGGCGCAGGAAATGGCGCGCTACGTGGAGCAGGGCGTCCTGGACGCGGGCATCACCGGCCACGACTGGGTGGTGGAAACCGGCGCCGACGTCGAGGAACTCGCGGACTTCGTGTTCGCCAAGGTAACGCGTCGCCCCACCCGCTGGGTGCTGTGCGTGCCGAACGACTCGGAGGTGCAGTCGGTGACCGACCTTCAGGGCAAGCGCATTGCCACCGAGGTCATCAACCTCACCAATCGGTATCTCGCCCGCCACGGCGTCACTGCCGACGTGGAGTTTTCCTGGGGCGCTACCGAGGTCAAGCCGCCGCGCCTGGCCGACGCCATCGTTGAGGTAACCGAGACCGGCAACTCCCTGCGCGCCAACAACCTTCGCATCGTCGACGAAGTGCTCTCGAGCACGCCTCGCCTGATCGCCAATCGCGACGCGCTCGCCGAGCCCTGGATTCGCACCAAGCTCGACAACATCGCCCTGATGCTGCGCTCGTGCCTGGCCGCGGAAGGTCGGGTGGGACTGATGATGAACGTGCGGGCCGCGGACTTGGATCAGGTCACGTCCATCCTCCCGGCGATGCGCAACCCCACCATCTCGCATCTCACCGACACCGACTGGCTCGCCCTCAATACCATCATCGACGAGACCACGGTGCGCACCATCGTTCCGGCGCTGAAACAGGCGGGCGCAACGGGCATCATCGAGTACCCGATTAACAAGGTGATCGAATGATCGAGCGCCTCAAGGCCGGCGCAACTGTGCTGTCGCCAGACGGCACGGCGTTCGCGGTCGATGAGGAACTGGCCGCCGCATTTGAGCCGGGCGACCGGCTGGTAGCGACGCGGCAAGCCGGCCTCCTCCGCATTCCCGCCGTGGAGGCGCGCCGGGCCGATGCGGCGGTGACGGCGGCGAGCGACGCATTCGGCGCCATGAACGCGGTGAACGACGACGCCATCGTCGGTTTCTACGCCGAGGCTTCCGCACGCCTTGAAGACGATGCGGTTTGGAACGCCATTGCCGAAGTCAACGCCGAGGATGTTCGGCGGGCGCACCGGCGAGGTCGCTCGACGACGCGGCTCGCGGTGTCGGACGCCATGCGCGCCAAGATGATCGAGGGCTTGAGGGGCTGGGCCGAAATGCCTTCGACGCGCGGTTCGGTGTTGGAGACAATTGCGCACGACGGCTTTCGCGTCGAGCTTGTGGGTGCGGCGTTGGGACCGGTGGCGTTCGTGTTCGAAGGGCGGCCGAACGTGCTCGCGGACGCGTGCGGGGTGTTGCGGGGGGGCAATACGGTTGTATTTCGCATCGGCTCGGACGCGTTGGAGACGGCTCAGGCGATCATGCAGCAGGTCGTCCGACCCGCACTCGCCGAAGCCCGATTGCCCGCCGGTGCCGTGTCCTTGGTGGACAGCGCCGCCCATGCCGCCGGCTGGGCGCTCTTCCTCGATCCGCGATTGGCCTTGGCCGTTGCCCGTGGCTCTGGAGCAGCGGTGGAGTTGCTCGGTGCCTTGGCGCGATCGGCGGGAACGCCGGTGAGCCTGCACGGCACGGGCGGGGCTTGGATGGTGGTATCCGAGTCCGCCTCCACCGCGAGCTTGCGCGAGGCCGTGATGCGCTCGCTGGACCGCAAGGTCTGCAACACGCTCAATACGTGCTGTGTGCTGGGCGCAAACCCACAAGAGCATGTCGCCACGGTGCTCGAGGCGCTCGCCGCCGCTGGGGAGGCGCGCGGACAATCCTTCCGCCTGCATGTGGCAGATGGCGAGCGGCACCTGGTGCCCGAGTCCATGTTCACGACCCCGGTGCGCGTGATGCGCGCCGAAGGGGAAGTCACGGAGATGCAGGCGGACATCTTGGCGGCAGACGCGCTCGGTCACGAGTGGGAGTGGGAGGAGACGCCGGAAGTCACGCTCACGGCAGCCGCCACCCTCGACGAGGCCATTGCCGCATTCAATGCCCAAAGCCCCCGCCTAGTGGGCACCCTGGTGTCCGCCGACACCGATGAGCACGAGCGCTTCTGGCGCACGCTTGACGCCCCCTTCGTCGGCGACGGGCACACCCGCTGGGTGGATGGCCAGTACGCGCTTGGCAAGCCGGAACTCGGCCTTTCCAACTGGCAGGGCGGCCGCCTCTTTGCGCGGGGGGGCGTGCTGACCGGCGACAGCGTCTTCACCGTCCGCACACGCTACACCACGACCTAGGCACCGGGAACCAATGCCGACGCGCCACGGCGCGCAAGTTCCCCCGTGGGGCGGGCTTGTCCCGCCCATGTTGAATGCGACAGAAGCAGTTGTGCAGCAACTGCCAACGCGCCCGTCAGGGCGCGCCGGGACGGGACAAGTCCGTCCCCTACGGCCCCTCGACCCGCCCCGGCAAGGTCGCAAGAAGCCTGTTTCTTGTGCGTTGGCGACCCAGCCTCCCGACCGGCTGGTGAACTCGCCGGGAAAACCATTTGCACTCGCCGAGCGACTGATGAGGCAGACATTCCGCCCCGCCAACACAACCTGGCCAAGGAGGCCATTGCCATGCAACGCAAGCCACCTCTGACCCCCGCATTGCTTGCGGCCTTTGCCATCACGGCAACACCCATCGCTTCCGCCAGCATCGAGCGCACATTCGCGGTTTCGCCGGGCGGAAGCCTGGTGGTTGATGCCGAGGCATCGGACGTGCGCATCAGCGGCGGTGCCGACCAAGCGCGTATCGCCGTGCTCCGCGGAAACGACGACGACGCCGACATCCGTGACGATTTCGATGTCGCCTTCCATCAATCGGGCGACCGGGTTCAGTTGACCATCCGTGTACGCGACCGCAGCTTCTGGCGCCGCATCTGGCCCGAGCGGCGGCACCTGCGGGTGGATGTAGACCTGCCGCGCGAGTTCGATGTCGACGTGAAAACATCCGGCGGCGATCTCAGAGTCGTGCGCCTGTCCGGCAACATCGATGTCCACACCTCCGGCGGCGACATCCGCTTCCGAGACGTGGACGGCCCCATCCGTGGCCGGACTTCTGGCGGCGACATTCGCCTCGACGGCACCAGTGGCACGGCAGACATCGAAACATCCGGTGGCGACATCGAACTCGGCAGCATCGGCGGCGAAGTCACGGCGCGCACTTCCGGCGGCGACATCTCTGTCAGGCGCGCGAACGCAGCCGTTCAGGTGAAGACCTCGGGCGGCAACATCGTGATCCGCGAGGCAGCCGAGGGAGTGCAGGCAACGACCTCCGGCGGCAGCGTCCGGGCGCACCTCAGCACACTGAGCCGCGACAGCAGCCTCACCACGAGCGGCGGCTCCATCACTTTGCGCGTGCCCGAAGACGCCGCCTTCTCCGTCGACGCGAGAACCGGCGGCGGCAACGTCGCCATCGACGAAGCCTTCGCACTAACCAGCCAAGGCACGAGTTCAAGGAGCCGATTCACCGGCACGGTCAACGGCGGCGGTCCCGACGTACGTCTCCGCACCAGCGGCGGCACCATCCGCATCGAACCCCACGAGGGCTAGGGCGGACTGGCGCCTCTGCACCCCCGACACCCCCCTTCCGAGAAACGGCGAGGAACGCCGTTTCTCGATTCCCCCGCTAGGGGGGAGTGACAGGAAGGCCCTCGCACCCCCAACAACGGTCGTGGCGTGCGCTTTCCTGTCACTCCCCGTTCGCGGGGGAGTCGAGAAAAGCGTCCTCGCTTTTCGGAGGGGGGGCCGCCGACCCAAACGCGCGTACGCCACAATCTCCGAACGAAGCCGCTCCTGGACGCCCCCCTTAAGGGGAGAATTGAGGAAACCGGCAGGTTCTCGGGGTTGGGGGTATGCCGACCGGCTCTCGGAGGGAACCTCTCGCAGCCCTGGTACGCCGGCAAGCGCGTCAGTCCACGCCAGCGACCACCGGTTCGGTTTCCAGAAGAACGTCGTATTTGCGTCGCACGTCGTCGCGGATGCGCTCGGCGACGTCGAGAACTTCGCTGCCGGTGGCGCCGCCCCGGTTTACCAGAACGAGGGGTTGGCGTGGCCAGACGCCGACGGCACCGAACTCTCGGCCCCGCCAGCCGGCGCAATCGATCAGGCGTGCGGCGGAGACTTTCATCCGGCCCTCGTGGGGCCATGCTTGCATGGCCAGCTTGCCACGCAGGGCATCGACCGCGGCTTCGCTGAGAACCGGATTGCGGAAGAAGCTGCCGACGTTGCCGATGCGGTTTGGGTCCGGGAGCTTGCCTGCCCGTATTCGGGTTACCGCGTCCGCCACGGCCGAGGGCGTCGGTTCTCCTTTCAGCTCGCCAAGTTCGCGTGCGACATCGGCGTAGCCCGCCTCCACCGACTGGTTGCCAAGGCGCAGCGAGATGCCAGTCACCACAAACCGGCCCGCGTCCGTGGACTTGAAGCGGCTGTCGCGATAGGCAAAGGCGCAATCGGACGCTGCCAGTTTGCGAAAGCAGCCGGCCTCGCGGTCATAGGCATCGACCGACTCCAGCACTTCGCTGAGCTCGCGCCCGTAGGCGCCAATGTTCTGGTATGGCGCCGCCCCCACTGAGCCCGGAATCTCGACGAGGTTTTCGAGGCCGCGGATCCCTTCGGCAAGCGTGCGCCGCACCAAGTCGGTCCAGGTCTCCCCCGCCGCGGCTCGCACGCGCCACACGCCGCCCCCGAGCGGTTCGAACGAAATGCCCCGCAGCGCGAGCAGCATGGTGATGCCCGGAAGGCGCCGCCTGAGGACGATGTTCGAGCCGCCGCCGATGAGGGTGACTGGCTGTCCGTTCGCGTCTGCAGCGTCGAGGCGGCGCGCCAAGGCGTCGCGACTGTCCACCTTGACGAGTTCCTCGGCCTTGCAGGGCACGCCGAGGGTGTTGGGTACTCGCGCTCGCTTCAAGTGCATGGGTGCGCCCTGTCCCGCTCCAAGGCAGCCTACGGCTTCTTCGACTCTCCCCCACGGGGGGAGTGACAGGAGGAGGGGCACTTGACGTTGGCGGTGTTGCGGAACGAGAAGCTGATCCGTTCGCCCTTCTCCCGCAGCCGACGCGGCACGCAATGGCGGTAGTCGCGCTGGCTGCGCCCCCACATGAGGAATAGCGAACCGCTCGGCAGCGTCACGTCGTGATTGGGGCTTCCCTTTCGCCGTGCCGACATGCGGAACGTGCGTGGCGCGCCGATCGACACCGTGGCCACCACCGGCGCGGGGCCCATGTCCCGCTCGTCATCCGAATGCCAGCCCAAATGGTCGTGCCCGGCGCGATAGAGGTTGACCAGCACGAAGTTGGTGTGCCAACCCGTTGCGGCTGACACCTGTCCCGCCAGGGCACGCACCGCGTCGGGCCACGGTCGCGCTTGCCGCTCCACGCCGCTGTAGCGATATGCCGCACCCCGCTCGCCGAAGCACACGGACAGTCGTGGCGCAGCCACCTGGCGCCCGAACATGACGAATCGCTCCTGTTGCCAATCGAAGTCGGCGAGGGCCGTTCTGAGCAAGCTGGTCCTTGAGTCCCGGGCGACGAAGTCCGGCACCAGCAGCGTGTCCGGCACGGGGAAGTCCGCGCCGGCGCGTACCAACGCATCGGGCGGTGCGTAAATGACCTCCGTCTCCACGGTCGCGACATCCATCCGCTTATCATAGGCTGGCGGCGCGTCCTAAACGGACGCGTTCGCGCGTCCTAAACGGACGCGTTCGCGCGTCCTAAACGGACGCGTTCGCGCGTCCCAGGAAGACGCGTCGGCAGTTCGCTTACGTGAACGCCTGTCCACACTCACATGGAGCGTTGCATGGAACTCAATGATCGCGTGGCCGTCATCACCGGCGGCGCATCAGGCCTCGGTCGCGCCACCGCCGATACCGTTGTCGCCGCTGGTGGCAAGGTCGCACTTCTGGACCTGAACGAGTCCCTGGTGCAGCAGGCCGCAAGCGAACTTGGCGACAATGCGGCGGCATTCGTCGCCAACGTCACCGATGCCGACTCCGTGCAGGCCGCCATCGACGGCGTCATGGGACGTTTCGGCGCCATCCACATCAACGTCAACTGCGCCGGCATCGGCGCCGCGGCCCGCACGGTAGGTCGCGACGGCCCCCTGGACCTCGCCGCCTTCAGCTTCGTCATCCAAGTGAACCTCATCGGCACCTTCAACAGCCTGCGCCTGTGCGCCTTCCACATGGGGCAGAACGAGCCGCTGAACGAAGACGGCGAACGCGGCGTCATCATCAACACCGCCTCCGTCGCCGCCTACGACGGCCAGATCGGCCAAGCCGCCTACAGCGCCAGCAAGGGCGGCGTGGTCGGCATGACGCTGCCCATCGCCCGCGACCTCGCCCGCTCCGGCATCCGTGTCTGCACCATCGCGCCGGGCCTTTTCGAAACGCCGATGATGATGGGCATGCCAGACCGGGTGCGCGGCCCCCTGATCGACATGGTGCAGTTCCCCGATCGCCTGGGCGAGCCGACCGAATACGCCTTGCTCGCCCGGCAGATCGTCGAGAACCCCTACCTCAACGGCGAGACGATCCGCTTGGACGGCGGCATTCGGATGCAGCCGCGATAGTGGAGCGCTCCATCTCGGCGGGGACAGGCCGCGCCATCTAGCCCAAGCAGAGTTTGCTACGTCCGCCGTCAGGCAAGCATTGCGCGGACGCGCGCTGCGTCGGCCTCGGTGTCGACGCCGCCCGGTACGGGGGCGACGGCGTTTGCGACCACGATGCCGATGTCGTTGTCGAGGAGGCGGAGTTGCTCCAGGGCTTCGGTTTGTTCGATGCCGCTTTGCGGCAGGCTGACAAAGCGCCGCAGGGTGCCGACGCGGTAGGCGTAGATGCCGATGTGGCGCTTCCAGTAGCCGGCCAGGGCTGTTGGCGGGCCATCGACGAATGCATCGCGGTGCCAAGGCATGGGCGCACGGGAGAAGTAGATGGCCCGGCCGCTTTGGCTCGCCACCACCTTGACGATGTTGGGGTCGAAGACATCGGCCACCGTCTCGATGGGTTCCGACAGCGTGGCAGCGCCGGCGTCCGGTGCCGAGGCCAAAAGGCGCGCCACTTGATCGATCACCGCGGGCGGGATCAGCGGCTCGTCTCCCTGCACATTGACCACGATGTCCTCATCGCGCCAGCCACGGCGCTCGGCCACTTCCATCACCCGATCCGACCCCGACGGATGCTCCGGTCGGGTCATCTCCACATCACCCCTTGCCGCGACAACTGCATCCACCACCCGCCTATCGTCCGTCGCCACCACCACCGCAGCCGCGGCTGAATCGAGCGCCCGCTGCATCACCCGCACCACCATCGGCAGGCCGCCGATTTCCACCAAGGGCTTGCCGGGCAGCCGCGTGGATGCATAGCGGGCAGGGATTACGACCCGGTAGCTCATGCCATCCTGCATCAAGTCACGCACTCCGCGGCCTGCGGAGCGCTCCTCTTCTTCCACTCATACGGTTGGCTCAGCCTTGACGGCTGCAGGCTCCGCCACATCGATGCCAGCGCGGCGCAGCACTTCGGTGAGCTTGTCGTCCACAGGCTCGGCGAATTGCATGGCGATTTCCAGGTACCAGACGTCCTTCAGCAGCGAACCCCCAGCCCCATTCAGTTGCCGGAGCTTGCCGGCATCCTTCTCCGTGACCACCACCACCATCTCCGCCTCCGTCGCGAGGTCTCGAGCCTTGAAGCGATGGTGATCCGGGAATGTCCGCATGGTGGGCGAAAGTCCGAGCCCGCGCAGCGTCTCGTGGAAGCGATCCGGATTGCCGATGCCTGCCACCGCGAGCACGGGCCCCAACTCCCTCGCCACCCACTGCTCCGGCGCCACGCGTTCGCCGCTTGCCAGGTTCACGAAGGCCGTGGGTACCGCCACCATCACCGATTCATCCGCCACGAGCCCAGAAGCGACGCCGTTCGCCACCACCCAATCGCATTCCGTCAGCCGCGACGGCGGCTCGCGCAAGGGCCCCGCCGGCAGGCACAGGCCGTTGCCGACGCCACGAGCCCCGTCCACAACGGCGATCTCGACTGTGCGCGCCAGCGCATAGTGCTGCAAGCCGTCGTCGGCAATCACCACGTCCACCGCTTGCCGCTGCAACAACGCCTGCACGGCCCGAACTCGGTCAGGGTCCACCACCACGGGACACTCGGCCCGGCGAGCAATCAGGCCGGCCTCGTCGCCGCACTGCGACGCCGGCGTGTCGGCATCGACGAGCAAGGGATAGGAAGCCTTGCCGCCGTACCCGCGGGAAACCACGCCCACGGACATGCCCCGTTCCTTGAGCCAGCGGGCGAGCCAAATCACGAGCGGCGTCTTGCCGGTGCCACCGGCCGCAATATTGCCCACGACCACAACCGGGGCCGGCGCCCGCCAACCTGGCTTGCGCCCGGAGAGGAACCGGTGCCGACGCCGCACGGCGAGGCGTCGAAAAGCCGCCCCGAGGGGGGCCAGCAATCGAACCCAGCGCTGGTCGCCATACCAAGCCTCCAACAGCCCCTCGAGCCGTCCCGCCGGCTGGACAGGCGCGGGATCGCCCTTCTGTACCATCGATTTGGGCCGGACAGCTTCCGCCTCGCCACCGAACTGCGACCGATACAGCCCCGCGTACGCGCCGCCCGCCTGCAGCAAGTCCTCGTGGCGGCCGGACTCGACGATGCGCCCATCCACCACCACCATGATCACGTCGGCGCGTTCGATGGTGGACAGCCGATGGGCGATGACCAGGGTGGTGCGCCCTTGCATCACCTCGTCGAGGGCGGCTTGAATCTCCCGTTCCACGCGCACATCGAGCGAAGAGGTGGCCTCGTCCAGAATCAGTAGCGGCGCGTCCTTGAGCAACGCGCGGGCGATGGCCACGCGTTGGCGCTCGCCACCGGAAAGCCGCGCGCCATCGTCGCCGACCGGCGTATCCCAACCTTGCGGCAGCGCATCCACGAAGTCCTCGGCGTGGGCGCGTCGCACCGCGGTGCGGATTTCGCCATCCGACGCCGCCGCCAAGCGGCCGTAGGCGATGTTGTTGCGCAGCGTGTCGTTGAACAGGGTCACGTTCTGGCTCACCAGCGCAATCTGTTCGCGCAGGCACGCGAGGCGATAGTCCGCGAGTGGCACGCCGTCGAGCAGGATGCGGCCGGTTGTGGGTTCGTGGAAGCGGGCGATCAGGCTCGCAAGAGTGCTCTTGCCGCCGCCGGAAGGGCCTACCAAGGCCACGGTCCGGCCCGGCGCCACATCGAAGCTGATGTCGGTGAGGGTATTGCCGAGGTCTTCCCGATAGGCAAAGGAAACTCCCTCGAAACGCAAGGCCCCTTCCACGCGCCCGACTTCCACGGTGCCGTCGTCCGTCTCCTGCGGCTGGTCCAGTTGGGCAAAGATGTCCTCGGCTGCCGCCAACCCTCGCTGCAAGCGCGAGTTGACGTCCGACAGGCGCTTGATGGGATTGGCGAGCATCCCCGCGAGGCCGAGATACGTCACGAGTTCGCCGGTGGTCATCTGCCCGGCCACTTCCGGCTGGAACAAGAGCGCTACGAGCCCCGCCAGCGCCAGCGCGGCGATCACCTGAATGAGCTGCGTGCTGGCCGCCTTGGTGGCGGTCATCTTCAGGTTCTGGCGACGGTTGGTTTCGCTCGCGGCGACAAAGCGTCGCCGTTCGTACTCCTCGCCGCCGAAGACGCGCATCTCGCGGTAGCCCGACACCGCCTCCGAGGTCACCTGCGTGACATCGCCCATGGACTCCTGAATGCGCTCGCTGATGCGCCGGAAACGCCGCGACGCGAAGCGGACGATGAGCGCCACCACCGGCGAGATGAGCAGGAAAATGAGGGTGAGGCGCCAGTTGAGGAAGACCATCCCGGCCAGGAACACGACCACCTTGAGGCCGTCCTGCACGAGGATCTTGAGGGCGTCGGTGGTGGTGTCGCGCAGCTGCGCCGAGTTGTAGGTGAGGCGGGAGACGACGTGGCCTCGCTCGGTGCCGTCGAACCACTTGCTCGGCATCACGAGCAGCCGCTCGAACAGGCGGCAGCGGATCACGTGGATGGCACGGAAGGAGATGCGCGAGAGCAGGTACTCCCCGGCCACCGAGCCGATGGCGCGCACGATGGCGAGGGAGAGCATGAGGCCTGGCAGCAGCCAGAGGAGGTCCCCGGCGCCCCTGCCCCAGCGTTCGGCCAGCCCCAGAAGTGCTCCGGCAAACCCCCCTGCCTCGGCCGCAGCCGGCTGGAAGGCGTCCACGACGAGGCCGAAAACGGCAGCGAAGCCGCCCTCCCCGGCCGCCGCGAGCAGAAAGCCGAGCACAGCAAGGGCAAAGTAGCGCTTCTGGTCCGCGACATGGCTGAGGAGGCGGCGATAGATGCGCCAGTCGCTGCTGGCAGCCGGGAGGGCCGCACGCGCGGTCATGGCTTCCGGAGTGGCCTGGCTTCGCTCTTCGCTCACGACGCGAGGGAGCTCATGCTGCGACGCCGGCATGGCCTCGGCGCAGGGTATAGCAGTGGTTGGTGGCTGCGACGAAGCCATCGAGGGTGCCGCAGTCGAAGCGGCGGCCCTTGAACCTGAGCGCCACCACCCGCCCCTCTTGCGCCTGTTGGCGCAGCGCGTCGGTGATTTGGATCTCGCCGCCGGCACCCGGTGACGTGCCTTCGATCAGGCCGAAGATGTCGGGGGTGAAGATGTAGCGACCGACAATGCCGAGCGTGCTCGGCGCATCGTCCGGCGCCGGTTTTTCCACCATGTCGGTGACCCGAAGGGTGTCTGTGTCGATCTCGGTGCCGGCCACGATGCCGTAGCGCGACGTGGCCTCTCGCGGCACCTCTTCGACCGCCACTACGCTGCATTCGTGCCGCTCGAACACCGGCTTCATCTGCTCCAAGACCCCGTCCGGTTCGTGCAGACAAAGATCGTCCGGCAACGCGGCCGCAAACGGCTCCTCGCCGATCAGCGGCTGCCCGCACAGAATCGCGTGCCCAAGCCCGAGCATCTGCCGCTGTCGCACCCAGGAGAAACGGCAGCTAGCGAGCAGCGCTCGGATACCATCCAAGCGTCCTTCAGCTGCCGAACCCCGAACCCGTCGTTCCACGTCCGGCACATCGTCAAAGTGATCCTCCATCGCGCCCTTGCCGCGCGCCGTGACGAACGCCATGTGCCGGATGCCAGCCGCTGCCGCCTCCTCCACGCCATACTGGATGAGCGGCTTGTCGAGAATGGGCAGCATCTCCTTCGGCACCACCCGTGTCGCCGGCAAGAACCGCGTGCCGTAGCCGGCCACCGGAAACAGGCATTTGGCAATCATGGCGGCACTGGCCACGCCGGCGCCCAAGGGGCGTCGAGGCGATTATAGGCGGCAGTGCAACGCGGCATTGGACGTCACTTACGCTGCGCGAACTGACCGCAAAGCGCGAGCGGCCAGAGCCGTCAATCTCGCTGCAGGAGCACCACTGACTCCACGTGGGGGCGCAGTTCCTCCCACTCGAATCGCACGGGTTTCATCTTGCGCTGGCTCGTCAGCAGCTCAGCCTGGTCGTCGGCATGGCGGGACTCTGGGTCATCGCTGATGCCGGGGTTCTGCAGCGAGTGGGAGCGGATTCCCCCTGGGGCGTAGAAGTCAAGGCGCATGATCCTGGAACCGACAAACGCGACCCATTTCTCGAAACTGCGTGGCCTGTAGGTGACGGCGAACAGGGTGGTCGGGCAAAAATACACCGGCCCCATGTCGCAGTCCCGCCATTGGTCCTTGACATGGAGTGCCCCGCCCGGTGCGATGCGTCCGCCGGACATGGGCCAGTCACGGCCTTCCCGGCCGCCGACGCGGAACTCGTCGCCATACCGGCGGCTCAAGCCGTGAGGCATTCCGGCCATCCGCGTGGCGGCGTCCTCGAGACCGGCAACCATGGCGCGCACGACGCCGCCGTCGGGCGGCATTCCCCGCTCGATCACGTCGCGCAGCATGTAACGGTCGAAACCGGCGAGCGAGGTGCGCAGGCTTTCGCGCCAGTACATGTACTTCAGCGCCGCAGTGGACTCGGCGTCGAGGTGGCCGTCGAAGCTCAAGAGATCGTCGGCGAAGCGCCGCACCTCGGGAGAAAGAGCCGCGCGCTTGAGGCCCCCGCGAAGCGGGGCGATGAATCGCTCCCAGCCCAGGCTCAGCGTGTCGAAGGCGAGCGCAAAGGCATCGGCTTCGGTCATTTGCTCCGTCTCGGACAACACGTCAATGGCGCGCTGGCCGCGGCTGTTCGGCCCTGTGGTATAGCCCGCGGTAAGCAGGTAAGTCGGCTTGCCGTGCGTCTGCGGCGGCGGCCTCGTGTCCATGAAGGCGGGGGCAACGTTGTTGTTCTGCAGGTAGCCGGCCGCCGGGGACCGGATGACAAGGAGATCCTCGACCTCGTGGATGCCCTGCCAAGCGGTGTCGCTGCTGTTGCCGTCCACAGGCCGCAGCCAGTCGATGTCGGCGTCGGGGCGAACAGGGGTCATGCCGGCGCGAACGTAGAGAATGTCGCCGCTGCGGTCGGCCGCAAGCAAGTTCTGCGGGAACATCCAGCCGGCGCGCTGGGCGTCGAAAAACTCGTTGACGCTGGTGGCCATGTTCATGGCCCGGGAGACGTTGGCGAGCCCTTCAAGGTTGGCGTAGTACGGCGTGCTGACGACCCAGGCCCGGTCACCATCGCGCGCCACGACCGGCGACGGCACGTCGTTGTGGTTCGTGTATTCGGCCGTCACGGTCAACGGCTTGCGGCCCTTTACCGCAATGGTGATGGTCCTTTTGACGAAAGCCCTCTCGACGCCGTCGAAAAGATACTTGCCCGCATCGCCATGCACCGTCGCAATCTCGTAGCAGTCGGCGACATCCGGCGATCCCGTCGTCAATCCCCAACCTACATGCCGGTTCCTGCCCAGGAAAAGCGCCGGACCGAGCGCGTATCCGGTGGCGTGGAACTCGCCCGCGTGCATGACGTACTCGTAGGTGAAGCGCCCGTCCATGCCACCGTGCGGGTCGGTCAGCAGGATCGCGCCGCCGGTCGTCGTGCGGCTCGGCATCACCGCCCACTGGTTGGATTGCGTGCCAGGCAGCGAAGCGAGGAGTTCCGCCGCCGTTGGCACCCGCGCGCCGCCCCGCCGGCAGTCGTTGATGCCGATGCCGGCGCTGTAGTCACCCCAGAGCAGCCCCAGCGGCATCGCGATCAAGTCGGCAATCTCGATGTCCCCAGGTGCCCAGTCGGGCACGCGGTCGGGATGGTCCGCGAGGTAAGCCTTGATCCCGTCGACAAAGGCCGCGTAGTTGCGGCGCACCTGTGGATGGAGCCCGTCGACTGCCGCCTCGGCGTGGGATCGGAGGTTCCAGAGCCTCGCTTGAAAGTCCACCTCCACCGTCTGCTCGACGGAGAGCGGCCCCATGATGTGCCACGGCAGCGCACCGGGCTCGATGTGCTGCGCGACGGTGCCGCGCACGACATGGATCGACAGCAGGAAACGCTCGAGCTGGTCGCCCGCGATGGCATAAGCGAGGCCGAAGTAGCCGTTCTCTTCGACTTCGGCGTAGATGTGCGGGACGCCCCATCCGTCGCGATAGATCGCTACCTCGCCGGCCTCCGGATACGGATCCGCCGGCTGCGGGGTCTCGCCCGCGGTCGCAACGACGCCCGCGATGCAGCCCAAGGCTGCCAACAGGCCCCAGTTGAGGCTGGTCGGAAACATGGCGAGACCCAACTGCGTCGTTTCGTCCCTGCGACCCTACCAGAACGCCGGCAGAGGACGCCGCCGCGACGACCTCGGCGAAGCCCACGCGATCGAAGCCGAGACGCGCACTCGGCGCGAACGGGTGCCTATGGCGCCTGTCCCTCGCCCCCGCTCTCGCGCCCTTCTCGCAGCATCGCCCGCAAATGACCGCACACCAGACCGCCAATTCGCGCCTGGGCGGCTGGCCCCGGTGCTCGGCGAATGGCACGCGAAAGACGCCAGGCGGCTTCGCGGTGCTCGGCCTGCTCGGTGCGTGGCCCGCGGCGGGGCATTAAGCGCTGTCCGGGCCGCGATGGGCGCGCGAGCGCTGGCGCAGGGGCCGTGGGCGAGGTCAGCGGCAACTCACGCGCGCTGCGCGCCATGGCAATGCCAATCGCCCTGTCGTTGTCGTGACTCCTCTCACGGTCTGCCTGTCTCATGCCTCTCGTCCCGTTGCTTCAAGGCCCTCCCGCACAATGCATGGAGCTTATCAAATACTGTACGTTTTTACAATCATGGATTTTATGTCAGGGGGCATACGCTTGCGGGCGCGTTGGCAGTTCGCTGCGCGAACTGCTGGCCTGCCCGCCCGCGTTCGCTCGCAACCAGGGCCAGGTGCTTGGAATGGCGAGGCCATGCCATGGCGTGCTCATGGCACTCGGCACTCGCTTCAACTCGCTGCATGGAACTGCATGGTGCCGTCACGCCAAGTCACCGCGATGGTTTGGCCTGGGCCGAAGCGGCCTTCCAACAAGGCGGTGGAGAGCGGGTTCTCCAGGCTCCGCTGGATGGCGCGTTTCATGGGCCTCGCGCCATAGATGGGGTCGTAGCCTTGCTCCACCAGCGCGTCGGTGGCGTGCTGATCCATCAAGAGGCCGAGGTCCTGATCGGCCAAACGCTCGCGCAAGCGAGCGAGCTGGATGTCCGCAATGGCTGCCATGTCTTCCCGCTTGAGCGCGTGGAACACCACCACGTCGTCGATGCGGTTGATGAACTCCGGTCGGAAGCGTTCCCCCACGACCGCTAGAACGGCGTCCTTGATGGCATCGTCGTGTCCTTCGGCGGCAAGTGTCTGGATGGCGTCCGAGCCGAGGTTCGAGGTCATCACGAGGACGACATTGCGGAAGTCCACGGTGCGGCCATGGCCGTCGGTGAGGCGACCGTCCTCGAGCACTTGCAGCAGGAGGTTGAACACGTCTGCGTGCGCCTTCTCGATTTCGTCAAGCAGGATCAGCGCATAGGGGCGACGGCGCACTTTCTCGGTGAGTTGGCCGCCCTCCTCGTAGCCCACGTAGCCAGGCGGTGCGCCGATCAGCCGAGCGACGGTATGGCGTTCCATGTACTCGGACATGTCGATGCGGATCATCGCGTCCTCACTGTCGAACAGCGCCACGGCCAGCGCCCGGCAAAGCTCGGTCTTGCCAACGCCGGTGGGGCCCAGAAACAGGAAGCTGCCGTTCGGCCGATTTGGATCGGCAAGCCCGGCACGCGCCCGACGCACCGCCTCCGCCACCACCTGTACGGCATCGTCCTGGCCAACGACCCGCTTGTGCAGTTCGTCCTCGAGCGCCAGCAGCCGGTCGCGCTCGCCTTCGAGCATCTTCGCCACCGGCACGCCGGTCCAATGCGAGACCACCTCGGCGATTTCCTCGTCGGTGACGGAACTGCGCAGCAGGTGGCGTCCCTTCTCGGCAACCTCGCCGGCTTCCTTGAGCGACTTCTCGAGCGCCGGGATGCGACCGTACTGCAGCTCCGACATCTTGGCGAAATCGCTGGCCCTGCGCGCCGCCTCGAATTCCAGTCGCGCCGCGTCAAGCGATTCCTTGACCTGCTGCGCGCCGTTGACGCTCGCCTTCTCCGCCGTCCACACCTCTTCGAGGTCCGCATACTCGCGTTCGAGCTCGCCGATGGTGCCCTCAAGCGCCTCCCGGCGCGCCTTGGTGGCATCGTCGGTTTCGTCCTTGAGGGCGGTGAGTTCGATCTTGTGCTGAATCAGGCGTCGCTCCAGCCGGTCCATGCTCTCGGGCTTCGAGTCCATCTCCATGCGAATGCGGCTCGCCGCTTCGTCCACGAGGTCGATGGCCTTGTCCGGCAACTGCCGATCCGTGATGTAGCGATGCGAGAGCCTTGCCGCCGCGACGATGGCCGGATCGGTGATGTCCACGGCATGGTGCAGCTCATAGCGCTCCTTGAGGCCGCGCAGAATGGCCACCGTGTCCTCCACGTCCGGCTCGTCCACCTGCACTTTCTGGAACCGGCGCTCTAGCGCTGCGTCCTTTTCGACGTGCAGGCGGTATTCGTCAAGGGTGGTGGCGCCAACACAGTGCAGTTCGCCCCGAGCCAGGGCGGGCTTGAGCATGTTGCCGGCGTCCATGGAACCCTCGGCCTTGCCCGCACCCACCACGGTGTGCAGTTCGTCGATGAAGAGGATCACGCTGCCTTCCTGCTTGCCGAGCTCGTTCAGCACTGCCTTCAGGCGTTCCTCGAACTCGCCTCGGAACTTGGCACCGGCGATCAGCGCGCCCATGTCGAGCGCGAGGATGCGCTTGCTTTTCAACCCCTCCGGCACCTCGCCGTTCAGGATGCGTTGGGCGAGGCCCTCGACGATGGCTGTCTTGCCGACGCCAGGTTCACCGATGAGCACGGGGTTGTTCTTGGTGCGCCTTTGCAAAACCTGGATCGTGCGGCGGATTTCGTCGTCCCGACCGATCACCGGGTCGAGCTTGCCGGCTTCGGCGCGCTCGGTGAGGTCTACGGTATAGCGCTCGAGGGCTTCGCGATTCTCCTCGGCATTGGCATCGTTGACCGTCTCGCCGCCTCGTGCCTGGCCCAGTGCCCGCTCAAACGCAGCGGCATCGAAGCCGGCTTCGTCGAGCAGGCGAGCGGCCTTGCCCCCCGCCTGCGCCAGCGCCAGCACCGCAACTTCAGACGAGACGAACTCGTCCTTGCGCCGCGCCGCCTCGCGCTCGGCCAGGTTCAACGCCCGCCCCAAGTCCGGCGTCAGGTTGACTTCGCCGGTGGGGCGCCCGATGCGTGGCAACCGGCCGACCTCCTCATCCACCCGCGCCCGCAACTCACCGGTTCGCACGCCCGCCGCCGCCAACAGCGGATTGACCCCACCGTCCTCGAGCAGCGCTGACAACAGGTGCAGCGGATCCACCGCAGGGTGGTCGTGCGTCACGGCCAGGGACTGCGCCCCTGCCAGGGCTTTCTGCATCCGGGCGGTGAGCTTGTCGATCTGCATGTTCGAACTCTCTGAAGCGACTGAAGTCCTACATGCGGCCCCAAGCCCTGCAATTCAACGCTGCGGCGGCGCGCCCTGACGGGCGCGTTGGCAGTTCGCCCGCGCGAACTGCATCCCTGGCGCGCCCTGACGGGCGCGTTGGCAGTTCGCCCGCGCGAACTGCATCCCTGGCGCGCCCTGACGGGCGGTTGGCAGCTCGCCCGCGCGAACTGCATCCCTGGCGCGCCCTGACGGGCGCGTTGGCAGTTCGCCCGCGCGAACTGCATCCCTGGCGCGCCCTGACGGGCGGTTGGCAGCTCGCCCGCGCGAACTGCATCCCTGGCGCGCCCTGACGGGCGCGTTGGCAGCTCGCTCGCGCGAACTGCATCCCTGGCGCGCCCTGACGGGGGCGCGAGGACGTTGACGGTGGCGGAGCGGCTCATGGACCACAGGACCCCGTAGCCGCCACACGCCAATAGGGGCCGCCCCTGCAGCGCTTTCGCCGCACCACGTCCGGCTCTGCGCTGGACCACTGCACGGCGCCGGAGTGCGCGGTGTTGGCAATGGTTGCGCCGGCACCGCGCAGGCGTTCCATCACGTCAGAATGTGGATGGCCGAAGCGGTTGTCGAAACCCGCGCTCACCACCGCGACACGGGGACGGGCGGTAGCGAGGAAGGACTCGGACGTGCTGCTGGTGCTGCCGTGGTGTGCCACAAGCAGGTAGTCGAGGGGTGGCACTTTGAGCCGCCGTTCGACCCGACGCTCGATGTCCCCCGGCAGCAGCGCCTGCGCGGCGCGAGTTTCGATGAGCAGGACGCACGATGCGTCGTTGGATTTCAACTCGTCGCCATGACCATGTGCTGCCTCGCGGTCAACGAGCCCCAATGCCGGTGGATGCAGCACCGAGAACTTCACTCCGTCCCATTCCCACATGAGCCCGGCACGGCAGGGCGCGGTGGCGACGTGCGGCAGCGGCTCGCCGGCAAGAACCGTCCCCGCCGGCACCGCTCGCAGCACGCTCGCGACGCCGCCGGCGTGATCGGTGTCACCGTGGCTCGCGACCAGGATATCGAGCTCCGCCACGCCCAGGTGATTGAGCGCCGGCACTACCACCGACGCGCCGGCATCTCGCCCAGTCAAATAGCTGGGCCCGGCGTCGTACAGCAGGTTTTGCGTCTCGGTTTGCACCAGCACCGCCGTGCCTTGTCCGACATCGAACGCGGTGATCCTCACCTCGCCAAACGGCACCGGCGCTGTACTGGGAACAAACAACAGCAACGCGAGTCCAGCCGCCGCACCCACTGCCGTCGTGCGCGACACGGGCAGCAGCCACAGCGCGGCAAGACAGCCTGCCAGCACCATGTGCCAGCCCTGTACGGGCGTCGCTTTCGGCGCGATTCGATCCGCGCTCGCGAGCATTTGCTCCATGGCATGGACGCCGAAGTCGGCACCGATCAGGAGCCAGCCACTTGGATCGATCCAAGGCAGGAATGCGCCCGCGAGTGCAAGCGGCGTCACCGCGAACGTCACCAGCGGCACCACCACGAGATTCACCACGGGGCTAAGCGGGTGAATGCGACCGATCAACACCGCTGTCACCGGCGCCAGCGCCACCGCCACCACGACCTGCACCCGCACTGCGGAACCGACCCAAGACTCGCCGAGCCCGCCACGCCGCCAACCAGGCTCGCCAAGCTCGGCGACGAGTTGACGCGGCGCGAAGAACGCCAGCAACGCCCCCACTGCGGCAAACGAAAGCCAAAACCCCGCATCCAGCGGCGCCATCGGGTCGAGCACCAGCACGGCGGCCATCGCCAGTGCGTACACGCGCATAGGTCGCGCCGCACGCCCTGCCAGCATTCCCGACAACGCCGCCGCCGACATGACGAAGGCACGCACCAGCGACAACCCTGCGCCGCCCAGCAGCACGTAGCCACCGGACAGCGAAAGCGCTCCCAATGCCCCCAGCACGATCGCCGGCCCGCCGAGCACGAAGGCGATCGTTCGACCGAGGAGGAACCCAAGCGCCGCCACGAGGCCCACGTGCAGACCCGATATGACGAGCAGATGCATCGTCCCCGTGCGGCGATAGCGATCCTTCGCCTCCGGGCCCAGCGCGGCTCCATCGCCGACGGTCAGCGCCCGGATGACGTCGGCGTGCGCCAGCCCCAAGCCCTCGATGCGGTCGCGGATGCTGTCCCGCAGCCGATCGACGCGTCCCCAACCCGTCGCCTCGACCTCGAGCAGCTCCCCTTCGAGCACATAGCCGGTAGCGACTATGCCGGCGCGACGATGCCACTGTTCGGCATCGAAGACGCCGGCGTTGACAGTGCCGTGCGGTGCTCGCAGGCGAGCGACCAGACGCCAGCGCTGGCCCGGTGCCACATGCTCCATTCCGTGCCAGATGAGCCGCACCATGGCGCCGCGGCAGCGCTCGGCAAGGCGAGGCCGGGCACCTCCCAGGGCGGCTGCCGGGGCGTCCTCTATCGCGAACGCAAAGCGCCAGAAAGAATCCCGTTCGAACGGCAGGTCAACGACGCGTCCCGCGACTTCGCCGGTGCCGACGCAAGCTGTGCCCACCACGGGATTGGTGGCATCGATGTGCAAAGCGCCGTGCCCGAGACCGGCGAGCAACGCGACGAGCACCGCGATTTGCCCGCGCAAGGAATGCCGAGTCGAAGCGTCAGCGCACACGCGGGCCCACGCCGCCGGCGCCAAAACGCCAGCCGCGCCGAACAGCGCCCACCAAAACGCGTGCACCGCCGGCAGCCAATGCACGACAATGACACCTGCGCAAAATGCAAGCGCGACCTCGCGGACATCCGGCACCAACACAGGAACGAAACAAACCACCCGATATGGCCCCCGTTTATGCCACCTGACTGGTTCCTGCGATACCTCCCTTCTCGCCATTCGATCCGTAGGCAAAGGCTGCTCGGACCCGTGCGACATCGGCTAACGGACCCGGAGCTGTGGCACCTGCATCGCCGCAGCGTCGGCGGGGCGTTCTTCATTGGCCTTTTCTCCGCCTTCGTGCCAGTGCCGGGGCAGACGCTGATCGCTGCCGTGCTGGCGATCACGTTTCGCTGCAACCTGCCGATCGCGGTGGGGCTTGTCTGGGTCACCAATCCGCTGACCGCTGGGCCGATGTTCTTCTTCGCCTACAAGCTCGGCGCTTGGCTCCTCGACATGCCGGCCTCGGCTGGCGACACCGACCTCTCCTGGCAGTGGCTGGTGTCGAGCCTAGGAACCAACTGGCAGCCGTTCCTGCTCGGCTGCCTGGTCTGCGCCTGGGTGAGCGGACTCACCGGCATGGTGGTCTCCCGGGTGCTGTGGCGCATGCATGTAGTTCGCCGTTGGAAGGAGCGGCGGCAAAGGCGACGTCAGAGAAGCTCTAAGTAAACATCCGTGACGAGACGGCTCGGCTCGTCGGACCAGTCGCCGTAGACTTCCCAGCACAGCGGGCCCGTCGCCAGCGACCGCTCGCTGCACCAATTCCGCAACGCTGCGTTGGCACGAGGCAAACCGGAGTACTCCCCATGGTGTCGGGTGTGGGCAGCACGCAAGGCCGGAAGCTCGACACAACGCACCAAGTCCGCCCCGTCGAATGGCGCCGACACAGGCACGCCCACCTGCAACACCAAGCCATCCGGATGCGGCCGGTACAGCGCATGATTGTGTCCGCCGTGCCGCCGGCCGCTTTCCCGCAGCCACCCGTACACCACATCGAACAGCCCCGTGATGCGCAGCGGAATCTCCTCCATCTGCACCACTGCGCTGGCCGTCGCCAAGGTCGTTGCTGGGGTGTTCGCGATGTCGAACTCGTATGCCATGTCTGCGTCTCCCTTGGGGTTCGGCCCCGCGTTGCCGAGGAGCGTTTCTATGCCGGACTGTCCAGCTTTGACACTAACCCATGCCCTCCCTATAGTCCGCGCGCCATGCGTGGTGGACCTTGGGTAGACATGCTTTCCCTTGCTCGGCGCGAGGGGAAGTGGTCGGGCCGGGTCTCGCTCACGGCATTGCCCCGGTTTCGGGCGTTGGTTGCCAGCGAAGGCGGCACCGACGACGTGCAGGTTGAGCTAGGCTTTCGCATGGACGGCAGTGGTCGGCTCCAGGTGGCCGGGGAGGCCGTTGCCTCGGCGACGGTCGCATGTTCGCGCTGCATGGAGGATGTTCCGGTCCGTGTTCGCGTTACAGTGGATGCGCGGGTGGTTCGAAGCGAAGCAGAGGCGAGTGAACTGATCGCCGGCTGCGATGTCATCGTCGCACCGTCCCGGGAGATCGAGGTCGCCCACCTAATCGAGGACGACCTCTTGCTGGGCTTGCCGGAGACCGGATGCGGCGACAACGAGTCGTGCCCAAACGTGCCGCCGACGGAGTATCCGGCTGCCGATGACGACCCGTCGCCGGGACGCGCCAGCCCCTTCGACGCGTTGGCGGCGTTGAAGACTGGCGCAGACGAGCAATAGGTTCGGCGCCCTCGGCGCCCAACGAACGCAACTCGGCGCTGGCCTCGAATCGGCCGGTGCAGCACAAGGAGAAAGACATGGCGGTACAACAAAATCGGGTGACGCGGTCGAAACGCGACAAGCGTCGGTCGCACCATGCATTGGCGAAGCCCACTCTTTCCATCGATCCCGAGACCGGCGAAACCCACCGTCGCCACCACATCACCGCCGACGGCTTCTACCGCGGTCGCCGCGTGGTGGACACCGGCGAGTAGGGATCGTCGCCAGTTCGCACGCCTTGCTGGAGGCGGCGCCCCCCAGCAGCGTGAAGACTCCCATCGAACAAACCACGCAATCCGATCATCTTCACCGCGCCGGGATGGAGACCGCCCTGGGACCAAGATTCGTAACGCCTTGATAACCAGAGGATGCACTGCGGAGTTCCCAGCCCACCAGTGACGCTGCGCATTGCCATCGACACCCTCGGTGCCGATGCCGGTGCTGCCGTATTGATCGATGGTGCGCTCGATGCGGTGGTGGCTCGGCCAGACATCGCCCTCAACCTGATAGGTGAGCCGGAGTCGACTCGCCGCACCCTGAGCGGTCGTTCCGACCACAGCCGTCACACCATCACCCCCTCCCCTCGCCCCCTCGAATTGACCGACTCGCTGCGCCTGACGCTGCGTGGTGCGCTCGCTTCCTCCATGCGCTCGGCGGTCGAGAGTGTCGCCGACGGCAGTTGTGACGCTCTCGTGAGCGCCGGCAGCACAGGTGCGCTGATGGCCCTTTCCCGACACCTCGTCGGCAGAGCCCAAGGCGTGGACCGTCCGGCGATCGCCAAGCGCCTGCCCACAGCTTCACGGCAGCCGGTGTGGCTGCTCGACCTCGGCGCCAACCTCAAGGCCGGACCAGAGCAACTGCATCAGTTCGCGCACATGGGAGCCGCTCTAGCTGAGTCCGTCACCGGCATCGCGACGCCTCGTGTCGCGTTGCTGAACATCGGTTCCGAGTTCCACAAGGGGCCCGCAAACGTCCGTGCGGCGGCGCAGTTGCTTGCCGACGACGACGCCATTCGCCACGTCGGCTACGTCGAGGCACACGACCTGTTCGCCGGCACCGCCGACGTGATCGTCGCCGAGGGCTTCGCCGGCAACGTCGCGCTCAAGGCTTCCGAAGGCGCCGCGCAGATGGCGGCGCATGTACTCCGAGAAGAGCTGCACCGCCTGGCGCCCCTCGAAACTGCCAGCCAAGAACACGCCGAGCAAGTCATCGCCGGTCTGCGCCGCGTTTTCAACGCATACAATCCGCAGCTTTACAACGGCGCGAGTCTGGTGGGCCTTTCTCGCGTCATCGTCAAGAGCCACGGCGGCGCCGACCGTGAGGGCTTTGCACAAGCGGTGCGGACAGCGATTGAGGAGGTCGAGATGAACGTGCCCGAGCGCATTGCTGGTTGCCTCGCCGGCCGGCTCGCCTGAAGGCACCAGCCGCAGACAAAAGCAAGGAGCATTGCATGAGCGTGGGCTTTCTCTTTCCGGGTCAGGGCGCACAGACCGTGGGCATGGCGACGGACATTGCCGCATCCGAACCCGTCCTGGCGCAACGCTTCGAGGAAGCTTCGGAGGCGGTGGGGTTCGACCTTGCCAACATCATTCGCGAGGGGCCAGCGTCAAAGCTCAACCGCACCGAGATCACCCAGCCGGCCATGCTGGCGGTGAGTGTGGGGCTCCACGATGTGTGGCGCGCACGCGGCGGCGCGGCGCCGGCGATGACGGCCGGCCATAGCCTCGGCGAGTACTCGGCACTCACCGCCGCCGGGTGCATGGATTTCGCGGATGCGGTGCGCCTGGTTCACGAGCGCGGCAAGCGGATGCAGGCAGCGGTGCCCGAAGGCGAAGGCGCCATGGCCGCCATTCTTGGCCTCGACGACGATGTCATTGCGACTTGCTGCGAGAAAGCCGGCGGCGTGGTGGCGCCAGCCAACTACAACTCCCCGGGTCAGGTAGTGATCGCCGGCGCGCACGACGCGGTGCAGCGCGCGATCGCGGCGTGTCAGGAAGCCGGCGCGCGACGCACCGTGCCGCTTGATGTGAGCGTGCCTTCCCATTGCCAGTTGATGGCGCCGGCAGGGGAGAGCCTGGGCCAACTGCTGACGGCCGTTGAGCTCGCGCCGGCGGAGATTCCGGTGGTGCAGAACGTCGATGCCACCGTTGCCGACGATCCCGCCGGCGTCCGCGAAAAGCTGCTTGCGCAACTGGTTTCGCCGGTGCGCTGGTCCGACTCGGTGAAACACATGGCTAACCAAGGCGTGAAGCGCTTTGTCGAGTGCGGCCCTGGCACGGTGCTGGCTGGTCTGGCGCGACGCATCGACCGCAAGCTGGTAGTGCGAGGCATCGACACACTAGATGCCTTGGAGGCGGCGCTGACCGAGTTCGCGGCATGAGCGGCAACACGCCTCGGATTGCGCTGGTCACGGGCGCATCGCGCGGCATCGGCGCGGCGATCGCGGAGCGCCTCGTCGACGACGGCTTCCGCGTGGTCGGCAGCGCGACCACCGAGGAGGGCGCGCGGGGCATCGAGGATGCCCTTGGCGGCGCCGGCATTGGTGTCGTGCTGCGACTCGAAAGCGAAGCCAGCGTCGCCGCCGCCATCGACGACGTGCAAAGTCGCTGCGGGGCGCCGGCCGTGCTCGTCAACAACGCCGGCATCACCCGCGACAACCTGCTTGTGCGCATGTCGCCGGAGCAATGGGGCGACGTGCTTGCCGCCAACCTCACGGGTCTGTACCGGCTAACCCGCCCGCTGCTGCGCGGCATGATGCGGGTGCGTTGGGGACGCATCGTCAACCTGAGTTCCGTGGTGGCACGCATGGGCAATGCGGGGCAATCGAACTACGCCGCCGCCAAGGCCGGCATCGAGGGGTTCACCCGAGCCCTCGCCCAAGAGGTGGGAGCACGGGGCATCACCGTGAATGCGGTGGCACCGGGCTTCATCGACACCGACATGACCCGAGCCCTCGCCGAGAACGCCCGCGCCGCCTTGGTCGAACGCATTGCACTCGGCCGCATGGGGGCGGCGGCGGATGTGGCGGCGGCGGTGTCCTTCCTTGCCAGCGACGGCGCCGGCTATATCACCGGCGAGACGGTGCACGTCAACGGTGGGCTTTACTCGGCGTGATTGCCTAAAGCGCGTCAGCGCCAAACTCGGAAGCGACGCCAAGCCGGGCTGTATAATGCGCGCCCTGATTTCGCGCCCCGGCACACGCCGAAGCGAAACTCTTGCGATGCCGATGCTTCGGCGAAATCCAAATCCTTGTGAGGGAGTGACGGGAAACCATGAGCAGTGTGGAAGAACGGGTGAAGAAGCTCATCTGCGAGCAACTCGGCGTGAAGGAGGACGAAGTAAAGGACGATGCCTCCTTCGTCGACGATCTCGGCGCAGACTCACTCGATACCGTGGAACTCGTGATGGCGCTCGAGGAGGAGTTCGAGACGGAGATTCCGGACGAGGAAGCCGAGAACATCACCACCGTGAAAGAGGCCATCGACTACATACAAGCGCACACCTGATCCGTCGCACAAGGCGACCACATCGGGACTCCCTACAAGACATTTCGGACTTTCTGCATGACCAAGCGGCGAGTAGTGGTGACCGGCCTCGGCGTGCTGTGCCCCATCGGCAATACTGCCGACGAGGCATGGGCCAGCGCCCTAGCCGGACGCAGCGGTGCAGCGACCATCGACTCCTTCGACACTGTGGGCCAGTCGGTGACCATCGCTGCCTGCGTCAAGGACTTCGATGTCGAGCCCTACATGGCGCGGCGCGAGGCGCGGCGGCTCGACACCTTCATCCAGTACGGCATGGCTGCGGGCATTCAGGCTGTGCGCGACGCGGGGCTCGAGCACGCAGCGGACGACGGCGAACGCATCGGCGTCGCCATAGGCTCCGGCATCGGCGGCATCAACACCATTGAGGCGACCCACTCGACCTACCTCAATCGAGGCGCCTCGCGCGTCTCGCCATTCTTCGTGCCCTCCAGCGTCATCAACATGATCGCTGGCAACCTCTCCATCAAGTACGGCTTTCGAGGCCCCAATCTCGCCCTCGTGACGGCGTGCACCACCGGCACTCACAACATCGGCCTCGGCGCTCGCCTGATCCAGTACGGCGAAGCGGACGTAATGGTGGTTGGCGGGTCCGAGCAGGCCACCTCGCCGGTCACGGTGGCTGGCTTCGCCTCCATGCGCGCCCTCTCCACCCGCAACGACGATCCGGAACGCGCCAGCCGGCCGTGGGACCGAGACCGCGACGGCTTTGTGCTCGGTGACGGCGCCGCCGTGCTGGTGCTGGAGGAATACGAACGCGCCCGGGCGCGCGGCGCCAACATCTACTGCGAGGTCGCAGGATTCGGCATGAGCGGCGACGCACACCACATCACGAGCCCGCCAGATGACGGCCGCGGTGCAGTGAGTTCCATGCAGAACGCACTCAGCGACGCGAGGCTGAGCCCGGACGACGTGCAGTACATTAACGCCCACGGCACCTCCACCCCTCAGGGCGACATCGCCGAGACCCTCTCCATCAAGGCGGTTTTCGGCGACGACACCAAGGTGGCGGTGAGTTCGTCGAAGTCGATGATCGGCCACCTGCTCGGCGCGGCCGGCGCAGTGGAAGCCGTCTTCACCATCCTCGCAATCCACCACCAGACGGTGCACCCCACGATCAACCTCGACAACCCCGACGACGCCTGCGATCTCGACTACGTCCCCCACGAAGCCCGCGAGATGCCGATTCGCGCGGCGCTATCGAACTCGTTCGGCTTCGGCGGCACGAACGGCACACTGATCTTCAGCGCGGTGTAGAGTGGGTTAGGGAGCTCGCGCAGGCGCGCGAACCTCGGCAGGGATGCCTCGCATGGATCGGTTCATGGGGCACGCGTGACCAAGCAAGCTTGGATGTCCGGACGCACGGCGCGGGCGCTTGCGCTACCAGCGACCCTGTTTGCTCTCGGCCTTGCCGCGTTCCTGAGCCTCGATGCATGGCTTGAGCGCTGGGCCCAGACGCCCGTGGAGCTGACCGACGCCGTGCTGTTCGACATCCCCAACGGTGCCACCTTCGCCCACGTAGCCGACACGATGCTCGAGCTGGGCATCACGGACGCCACTACCCGACTCACGCTCCGAGCCCGACAGCGCGGCCTCATCGAGGCGATACGGCGGGGGGAGTACCGCGTCACACCCGGAGTCACGCCCGATGGTCTGTTGGACATGATCTCGGACGGCCAAGTGGTGCAGCACCACGTTCGGATCGAAGAAGGCGAGACCGTGGCGACTCTGCTGCGCCGGCTTCAAGCGGATGAACGCCTCGACTTCGACCTCGCGAACTCCGCTCCTCAATCGCTTGCGGACAACCTTGGCATCGCCAGCCCACGCAATCCGGCGCTCGAAGGGAGGTTCTTTCCCGACACCTACCAGTTCGATCGCGGGCACCGCGTATCCGAGCTGCTCGGTCGGGCGCTGCGGCAAATGGACGAGGTGCTGGCCGAGGCATGGGACAGGCGCGCCAAGGAGCTGCCTTACGAGAACCCCCAAGACGCCCTCGTGCTGGCCTCGCTGGTGGAGAAGGAAACGGGCCGTGCCAGCGACCGAGCCCGCATCGCCGGTGTCTTCGTGCGGCGGCTCGAGCTCCGGATGCGGCTGCAATCTGACCCCACCGTGATCTACGGTCTCGGCGATGCGTTCGACGGCAACCTCACCCGTGTGCACCTCGACGCCGACGGCGCCTACAACACCTACAGCCGCTACGGCCTGCCACCGACGCCCATCGCGCTGCCAAGCCGAGACTCCATCCACGCGGCGCTGCATCCAGAGATCGGCAACGCGCTCTACTTCGTCGCCCGCGGTGACGGTTCGAGCGAGTTCTCTGCCACCCTCGAGCAACACAACCGCGCCGTGCGGCGGTTTCAGCTTGGTGGGAGGTAGCCGAGTGGATTCCGCACCGCGCCGTGGCCGCTTCATTACGCTGGAGGGCCCCGACGGCGCCGGCAAGACCACGCAAGCCCGACTCGTGGCCGACATCCTGCGCGCACACGGTAGGGAGGTGGTGACGACGCGGGAGCCAGGCGGCACGGCGGTAGGCAATCGCTTGCGGCAGGTGCTGCTGGACCCGGCAACTCCCCTGCAGCCCACCACCGAGACATTGCTCATGTTCGCCGCCCGGGCAGAGCATGTCACCCATGTCATCGAACCGGCGCTGGCCGCGGGGCGCTGGGTGGTCTGCGACCGCTTCACCGACTCGACGTTCGCCTATCAGGGCGATGGGCGCGGCATTGCCAAGCGCGACATCGAAGCGCTCGCGGCCTTCACGCACCCGGGTTGCTGGCCGGATCTCACGCTCTGCCTGGATGTGCCGCCGGCGACATCTGCCGAGCGCATGCAGGAACGCACACTCGATGGCTTTGAGCGCGAGGACGACGGCTTTTATCGTCGCGTTCGAGAGGGGTTCCTGAAGCATGCGGCGCGGGAGGCGCGCATCGTGGTGATTGACGGAAGTTCCGCCTTGGAGGTCGTGTCCGCGGCGGTGCAGCATGCGGTTGAGACATTCATCCATCGGATTGAGGCCGCCCAATGACGCTGCCGCCCTGGCTGGAATCCGCTCGCGCGACGGTTGACGCGATGGGAAGCCGCCTGCCGCATGGCTTGCTGATTCAGGGGCCGGGCGGGTGCGGGGAGCAACTGCTCGCGGAGCATCTCGTGCGACAAATCCTGTCGCTTGTCGATGATCGTCCGGCTCGGGAAATCGCGCATCCAGACCTGCGTTGGGTGGCCACGGAAGACGCGGCGTTTATCGTCGTGGATCAGATCCGCACGGTTTCGGACTTCCTCGTCCAGCGCCCCCAGCGAGGGCCACGCAAGCTCGTCGTGATCGACGAAGCGGAACGCATGAACCCCAATGCCGCCAACGCCTTGCTGAAGTCGCTGGAGGAGCCGCCCGAGGACAGCTTCGTCGTGCTGGTGACTTCGGCCAGCGAGCGCCTGCTGCCCACCGTACGCAGCCGGTGCCAGAGCGTTGTAGTGCAAGCGCCAAGCGCCAAGCAAGCGACACGATGGCTGGAGGGGCAAGGCATTGACCCCACGCTGGCCCGTCACTTCACGCTGGAGTACGGCAGCGCCCCTTTCCACGTACTCGATGCCGTGGAGCGCGGGCAGGAGCCCCTCTGGCCGGCGCTCATGCAGGCGCGCTCATCCTCCGACCTCGCCGGCCTTTCGGAGCGGCTGCGCAACGACAACCTCGCCTCCTTGCTAGCGCGCTGGCTGCGCATCGTCCACGGACTCATCCGCCGAACCGACGCTCAAGGACCACCAAACCGCCAACAGATGCTCGCCTTCGCCGACACGGCCTTCGACGTGTACCGTGCGGCCCAGGTCAACAGCGGCCTAAACCGCCAGGTGCAGGTCGAACGGCTCCTCTTGCACTGGCTGGAACTCGACCTCCCCCGATAGGCTCCGACACAGCAAACATTTCGTCCACAAACTCAGGGGGCAATGTCGCACAATGCTGCGCACGGGGAACCCTCCACGGGGCGAGGGCTTCTCGCCCTCCAAACGGGCCGTCAAGGCGGGCCATCGAAGAACGCGCCTAAGGAGGCCGCTTTACCAACGCCCCGCGAGCTCGCGCGATATCGCTTCTTCGTCGAGTGGCTCTGCCCGCATGGCGTGACGGACCACCGAGACCGCAAAGCGCTCCAATGCGTCCAGCGCGCAGAGTTCCTCCGCGTCAACCAACGGCAGCTCTGGCCACCGCGCGGCCACTGCCGCGGCGTGGACTCCTCTGCCTGCGCGCTTCCACGATCCGTCCGGTGCATACACCTTCACATCCTTCAAGCCGCAGCTTGGCGAGTGGTCGGCAAAGACATAGCCCGAAACGCCTGCAATCGACGCCATGGCGGTTCGGTGCCACGACGCGAGTTGGTCGGTGTAGTCCAGCGTCTGGTCATGGACAGCCACGGCGCGGGGCGTTGGCACGTTGCCGATGAGTTGGATCGGCGGTCGGGGCACGCCCATGCCGATGCCAACTTCCGGGCAAAGCCCCACCAGCGAGAACACCGCTCCAAGGCGCTCTCGGGGCCACACATCGCCGTTGTGGTCACCATCCCAGCGGACGCGAGCTCCAAGCAGACACTCACTCACGGCCACTCGGATGGAACGCTTCGCCAGCCGCTCGGCAAGATTCACGACACCCTCACTCGCGAGCGACGGCCTTCGGAGGGAGAGGCAGGCGAGCTTCCCTCGATAGGCACTCCGATGCCGGCCCGTCGGTCACCCTTCTCGGGCGATGAAGTCCCACAGCCCGTCCGCGCCGGTTGCCGCCAGGCGTTCGCCCAAGCGGCGTTGCCAGTACGCCTCGTTGCCGAACTCGTCCCGCCAAGACCACAGCCGGCGCGTGAAGTGGTGCAGCGTGTGCTCGTGGGTAAACCCCATCGCGCCATGCACCTGATGGGCGATCTCGGCGGCGATGCCGCACGCTTCCCCCACCCGCGCCTTGGCCGCCGCGGCTTGGGTGCCGAAACCGTCGCCATCCAAGGCTTCGATGGCACCGTCGCAGGCTCGCACCGCCGCCGCGACTTCGCCAGCCAACACCGCAAGCTGGTGCTGGATCGCCTGGAAGCGGGAGATGGCGCGTCCGAACTGGCTGCGCGTGGTGGCGTACTCGATGGCGAGTTCGAGCGTGCGCTCAAGCGCACCAGCGGCCAAGGCGGCACGAGTGGTCGCCATCAGTTCGGGCATCTCACCGGGCAAATCAACCTCGGTGGCCACATCCACGTGAATGCGGTCGCGCGGTTCGCCAGCAAGGTTGGTGCCGTTTTCGACTGACAACCTCGTTGCCAAGCGGCCATCCAGTGTCAACACGCGCTCCGCACGACGGCCCCAAGCGGCCACCAGCCCGTCGTCGGCCACGACCGTGAAACCGCCAGTGTCCTCGCCACCCAGCACGGACCCTGCGACCCAGACCTCTGCCAACGGGAGCGGCACGGCATGGCGGCCCGCGACCTTGAGCAGGCCAAGGATGTCCGCCAGGCCCGTGCCCGAGTCCTTTGTTCCCACCAGATGCAGCCCCGCGTCGCACAGCACCCGCCAAAGCGGTTGTGGAAACTCCCCGGATTCCGCCCGATCCAGCAGCGGTTTGTCCACATGGTCGGCGAAGATGCGGTCCGCCGCGTCGGCTACCAGCGCGTCCATTAACGCAATCCCAACCCGCGAGCGATCACGCCGCGCAGAATCTCCCGCGTGCCGCCCCGAATCGTGAACGACGGCGAGTGCACCAGCGTCTGGGCCAGGCTGCGCGCGAACGGATGCCCCGGCGGCATCGGCGGCAGCGCCAGGCGCACAAGCTCCGGCAGCATCTTCTCGAAATCGTTGCCGAGAGACTTCACCAGCGCCGCTTCCACACCCGGATTTGCCCCCTCCTGCAACATGGCAGCAACGGAGATGGACATCTTCCGCAGCGTCATCACATGGCTCGCGAGGCGTCCGATGAGGGCCGCCTGCTCCGGCGTGGGCGCGCTACCGACGGCGCGGACGAACTCCACGAAGACGCGAAAGGCCGAGAGAAATCGTTCCGGGCCGCTGCGCTCATAGCCGAGTTCGCTCGTCACCTGCTGCCAGCCGTTGCCCGGTTCACCCACCACGTCCGCGTCCTGGACGAAGCACTCATCGAACACCACTTCGTTGAAATCACGCCCCCCGGCGATGTTGGCGATAGGGCGCACCGTGACACCCTCGCCCTTGAGATCGACGATCATCTGCGTGAGCCCGGCGTGGCGGTCTGCCGGGGTGCCTTCGGTGCGCACGAGGGCGATGATGTAGTGGTTGCGGTGCGCATCCGTGGTCCAGATCTTCGTCCCGCTCACGCGCCAGCCGCCTTTCACGCGGACGGCCTTGGTCGCCACCGAAGCGAGGTCCGAGCCGGTGTTCGGCTCGCTCATGCCGATGGAGAACCAAGTCTCCCCGCGGGCGACACCGGGCAGGTAGCGACGTTGCTGTTCCTCGGTGCCGAAGCGCAGCAGCAGCGGCCCGCTCTGCCGGTCAGCGATCCAGTGGGCACTAACCGGGGCTCCAGCCGCCAGCAGCTCCTCGGTCACCACATAGCGCTCGAAGAACGTGCGCTCGCCGCCGCCCACCGCCTTGGGCCAGGTCATGCCGATCCAGCCCCGCATTCCCAAGCGGCGTGTGAACTCAGGGCTGTGGCCTTCGTTGAAGTCGGAGTTGGGCCAATAGTCCGACGGCATCTGATCGGCCAGGAACGCCCGCACTTCGGCGCGCAGCGCCTCCGCCCCGGCCGGCAGCCGCGCCGGCGCGAACGTCAATCCGGAAAACACCCTCGCCCTATCCCGCCGCTGCTGCCAGGCGCGAAAGCGTACCACTCGGCGGGGCAACTCTTGGAGGGGAAGGCGGCACGACTTCCCTCCGAGGGCACCGGCGCTATGATCGCTCGCTCCTGCCACGCACCAGGGGTGCCCTTTCGTATGACCGAGGCCGAGATCGCACGGGCGCTCACGCCGATTCTGAAGGAAGTGTCCGAACGCGCCTCGGTGGCTGGCAGCTTCATCGACAAGGAGGCGTATCGCATTTACCTCGCCACCGTATGGGCCAACATCGTCATGGACCCGAGCGCTCTGGGCGCGGGCGAGGACGAACTCGAGAGCGTCCACGATCTCATCAACCTCAGCGCCCAGCAGGTGCTCGGCGAAGACGAGGCCATCGCCGGTTGCTTCCGATTCGTCAACAGCCGCGCCGGTGAACTCGCCATGGACAAGGCGAAGGTGTCGAAGACCCACCGCCAACTGCTGCTGTATTTCTCCTCCATGATCCTGGACCCAGACGGCCACCGCCGCTGGATGGAGGACGTGAAGGAACGGCGCCGCAACCCTCGACGGGGAATTTGATCCGTGGATGCAACATCGATCGGGGCGCGGTATGTTGCGCGGATGCACCAGCCACACCAGTTCGCGCGGTCGCTGCCCGCATAGGCGACGATGCACTTCGCCTTCACCCCGGAACAGGAGCAGTTTCGCGACGCAGTGCGTCGGTTTCTGCGCGATCGCTCGCCGCCCGCCGAGGTTCGCCGGCTCATGGACGACGAGCGCGGCCACGATCCGGGCGTGTGGCGGCAAATGTGCCAGGAGCTTGGCCTTGGCGCCTTGCATGTGCCGGAGGATCGTGGCGGGCAAGGGTTCTCGGTCACCGAACTCGGCATCGCGTTCGAGGAGATGGGGCGCGCCCTGTTGTGTGCTCCCTATCTGTCCTCCGTGCTGGCGACCACCGCCGTCGCAGAGGCGTGCGCGCCGAAGGATGCTGAGCCAACCGTCTCCGGCATCGCCGCCGGCGAGCAACTGGCTGCACTCGCGCTGACGGAGGCGAACGGGCGCTGGGACGCCGGCGGCGTCGAACTGATCGCCAGCGGGAGCCGACTCAGCGGCAGCAAGACGCACGTCATCGATGGCCATGTTGCAGACCTACTCATCGTCGCGGCACGGGCGTCGGGCACCACCGGCGAGGAGGGTCTGTCGCTGCATGTAGTGGCCGCGGACGCCCCCGGCATCACACGCCGCCACCTTACGGCACTCGATCCCACCCGCAAGCTCGCCCGCATCGACTTCGCCAATGTGGAAGCGCGCTGCATATCCGGCGACGCCGCGCCGGCGCTGCGTCGGACGCTGGACATCGCTTGTGTCGCCGTCGCCTGTGAGCTCGCCGGCGTTGCCGAAACCTTGCTTGAGACCGCGGTGGACTACGCCAAGCTGCGGATGCAGTTCGGCCGCGCGGTCGGTTCCTTCCAGGCCATCAAGCACAAGTGCGCCGACCTCTTGCTGGAGGTGGAACTCGCGAAATCCGCCGCTCGCTACGCCGCCGAGGCCGCGACCGAAGACGACCCCGGCCTGCCCGCCCTCGCCAGCCTCGCCAAGGCCGCCGCGGCCGATGCCGCCATGCGGGCCGCGCGAGACTGCATCCAGATTCACGGCGGCATCGGCTTCACCTGGGACAACGACACCCACCTTTGGTTCAAGCGCGCCAAGAGCGCGGAAGTGCTCTTCGGCACGCCGGCGTGGCACCGCGAGCGGCTAATGCAGTGCTGGGAGGTATAGCGTGAGCGAGATCACATCCACGGACCCGGCGGCTGACGCCGTTCGCCGCGAAGTGCGCCAGTGGCTTGAGGCAAACTGGGACCCGAACGAAGACCTCGTCGCCTGGCGCAACCTGCTGGCGGACTCCGGCTGGGGCATGCCGGTGTGGCCCCGACAGTGGCATGGGCGCGATCTGCCGCAGGGCCTCGCACCCGTGGTGGACGACGAGTTCGCCCGACTCGGCGCCGTTGGCGTCGCCAAGACCGGCATTCGGCTCCTCGCCGCAGCCACCTTGCTCGAACACGGCAGCGATGCCCACAAGGCGAGGTTCCTGCGCCGCATCCTCACCGGCGAAGACACCTGGTGCCAGCTCTTCAGCGAGCCCGGAAGCGGCTCCGACCTCGCCGGCGCCACGACCCGCGCCGACCGCCACGGCGACCACTTCCTCGTCAACGGCCAGAAGGTGTGGACCACGAGCGCCCACCACGCCGACTACGGCCTTCTGCTCGCTCGAACAGACTGGGACGTGCCGAAGCACCAGGGCCTCACGTACTTCGTGCTCGACATGCACCAAGAGGGCGTCGAGGTGCGCCCGCTCAAGCAAATGAACGGCCATGCGTCGTTCAATCAGGTGTTCTTCACCGACGCCGTGGTGCCGGCCGAGAACCTCGTTTCCACCGTCGGCAATGGCTGGCAGGTGGCCATCACGACGCTGATGCACGAGCGCCGAGGGGCGGACGGCCTGCGTGGCGTGCAGCGAGAGCGGAACCTGCCCGGTCGCATCTACGAGCAGGAGCGCGAAGAGATTGCCGTGGCGCTGGAGCCCTACAAGTGGTATCCGCAGCGCGCCGGGCGGGTCGATCTCGTGCTCGAACGGGCGCAGGCGAAGGGCCGCAACACCGACCCCGCCACGCGGCAGGAGATAGCGAAGCTGCTGACGATGGCCAAGAGCGCCGAATGGACCGCCCGCCGCGCAAGAGCGGCGCAACAGCAAGGCCGCCCGCAAGGCCCTGAGGGCTCCCTCGGCAAGCTTGCGTCGAGCAACATCGCCCGCCAGGCATCCGACGTGCACACGCTGATCGCCGGCGCAAACGCCATGCTCGCTGGCGAAGACGGCGACTTGGACGGCCTGATCGCCGAAATCCTCGTCTCCGTTCCCGCCACCTCCATTGCCGGCGGCACCGACGAAATCCAGCGCAACATCATCGCCGAACGAGTGCTGGGCCTGCCCAAGGAACCCCGCATGGACACGGGCCCCTTCCGCGACGTGAAGCGGAACTGAGGCGAAGGGCCTTGGACCCGGGCCCAGCATCCGACTAGCCCTTCGTGACCACAGGCAATGGCTGACTTCCCCGACATTGTCCCTCCGTTTCTGATCTTCCTTGGCGACGTGCCTGACGCACTCGCGGCGAAGACCGGCCAGGGGATTGTGGATTGGCGACGCGAGCGGGTGGTTGGGCAGATGCGCTTGACGGGGTGTGGGGCCGACCTTGGGGTGCCGGAGCTTGGCATTGGCGAGGCGTGTCGGCTCGGTGCCAAGACCCTCGTGATTGGTGCGGTCAATCCGGGCGGCACGCTGCCGGAAGCCTGGGTTGCATCCATCGTGGCGGCAGTTGACGCCGGCATGGAAGTGGCGAGTGGCATGCACGCCCGGCTCGGCTCCGTCGATGCCGTGGCGAAGGCCGCGGCGCGTACCGGCCGGAGGCTGCACGACGTTCGCCACTCGACACGCGAATACCCCACGGGCAGCGGCAAGCGTCGAAGCGGCCGGCGCCTGCTGACGGTGGGCACTGACTGTTCCATCGGCAAGAAGTACACGGCGCTGGCAATCGAGCGGGAACTGCACCGGCGGCGCGTTGCGGCGGACTTCCGCGCCACCGGTCAGACCGGCATTCTCATCGCGGGTTCAGGGGTCGCGATCGATGCGGTGGTAGCGGATTTCGTCTCCGGCGCGGTAGAGGCGCTCACGCCCGACAACCATCCTGAGCACTGGGATGTGATCGAGGGACAGGGATCGCTGTTTCATCCTTCGTTCGCCGGCGTATCTCTGGCCTTGCTGCACGGTGCACAGCCGGATGCTTTCGTCGTCTGCCACGAGCCGACACGGCGCACCATGCGCAACGTTGCGACGCCCATCGCCGCCGTGGACGACGTGATTGAGGCAACGATCCGACACGGCCGGCTCACCAATCCCGGTATTCGCTGCGTGGGGCTGGCCATCGACACGTCGCGTCTGGCCCCCGACGAAGCGGAGGGCACCTTGGCCGAACAGGCTGCGCGCTTCCACCTGCCGGTTTGCGACCCGATGCGAACCGGCGTTGCGCCGCTCGTGGACGAGCTCTTGACTCCGTGACGCTGCGGGCAACGGCTACCATTGAGCGCTGGCCCATCGCCGGCAAGTTCACCATTGCTCGCGGATCGAAGACGACCGCGGACGTTGTGGTTGCAACGGTCGTCGATGGCGACGCGCAGGGTCGCGGTGAGTGCGTTCCGTACGGTCGGTACGGTGAGTCTGCGGAGCAGGTGGCAGACGAGGTCCAGTCGACACGGATTCCAGACGACCGCGAAGACCTCGCGCGAGCACTGCCGGCCGGAGCGGCCCGCAACGCCATCGACTGCGCACTGTGGGACCTCGGTGCAAGACGCCAAGGCAAGCGCGTTTGGGAACTCTTGGACATCCCTCCCCCCACCAACGTCGTCACGGCCTTTACCATCAGCCTCGCCTCGCCCGCGGGTATGGCTCAGGAAGCCGAACGCCACGCCCACATGCCCTTGCTGAAGGCGAAGCTCGGCCACACGGATGGTCGCGATGCCGAACGCCTCCGCGCCGTGCGCAGGGCAGCACCGGACTGTCGCCTCATCGTGGATGTCAACGAAGGCTGGGACGCTGAAATGCTGGCGAGCGTCGCCCCGGTCGCCGCCGACCTTGGCGTGGAGCTCATCGAGCAGCCGCTGCCGGCCGGGGCCGATGCAGGCCTCGCTGCCTACGACACTCCGGTTGCCCTCGGTGCTGACGAGAGCATTCGCGACGGCTCCGAACTCCACGGCCTGGCGGGGCGCTATCAGGTCGTCAACATCAAGCTTGACAAGACCGGCGGCCTCACCCGGGCCATCGTGGTGGTCGAGGAAGCGAGGCGTCTCGGCTTCGAAATCATGCTCGGCTGCATGGTCGCCACCTCCCTGGCAATGGCACCGGCATTGATGCTGGCGCTCCACGCCCGTTTCGTGGATCTGGATGGTCCCCTGCTGCTGGCGAAGGACCGCCCGGGCGGCCTTCAATACAATGGCGGCGTGGTGTCGATGCCCGACACCGGCCTGTGGGGATGACATGAGCGAGCGACTGATCTGGCGCGACGGCGAGTTCATCGCCTGGGACGAAGCGACCGTACACGTCCTCTCGCAGAGCCTGCAACGCGGCTCGCTCGCGTTCGACTACGTGAGCGTTCGCGAGACGACCCGGGGTGTCGCGGTGTTCCGGCTGCGGGACCACGTGGAACGCCTGCTGACCACCTGCCGCATCGTCGGCTTGCCGCTCGCATGGGCCGCCGATGACCTGATCGAGGCCTGTGCCGAAGCAGTACGGCGGAACCAGGGCGCCACGTCCATCAAGATCAGCGCGCTGATCCCATCTGTGGAGGTGGAACTGGTGCCCCAGGACCCCCGCGTCGCCGTGTTCATCGCCGCCTACGACAGCGCGGCCGACATCATCGCCAAGAATCCCGGGGAACTGCGACGCCGGCAGACGCTGTCGCTGAAGGTCGAACGCGACAAGTCCGGTCGCCGCGACGATGTCATCCCGCCCCACGCCAAGGTCGCGGCCAGCTACACGGCACCCATGACGGCGAAGTGGAAGGCGCGACGAGAGGGCTACGACGACGTGATCCTGCTCGACGAACATGGGCATGTAGCGGAAGCGCCGACGATGAACCTGTTCGTCGTGGACGACGGCGGGGAGCTGTTGACGCCGGAAGGCGACCGCGTGCTCCTCGGCATCACACGCTCCTCGGTGATGGGGATTGCTGGTGCCGAGGGCCTCACCTGCCGAGAGACTCCCTTGACCGAAGCCGCGCTAAAGTCGGCTCAGGAAGTGTTCCTCACCGGAACGTCTGTGGGTGTTTGGCCGGTGGTTCGCATCGACAATGAGCCGATTGGCGACGGCACACCCGGTGCCACGACGCAGCGGCTGGCGGGGCGCTATCGGGCCATCGTCTCCGGCGAAGACCCGGCGTTCGACCATTGGCTGCATTTCGTTTGAGGCGTACTTCGGTGCGCGGCTCCACCGCCCTCGCGTTGGAACCGAAGAGCGCCAACTTGCCGAGGCGTGGCGGCGGCCCTTCGACATGGACTGGCGTTGGCGCTTTCCTTGCCTCGATCTGGCTGGTCTCGCTGTGGGGCCTGATCGATCCCCACGTGGTGGGCTTGCTGGCACTCGAGCCGAGGTCGCTGGACGGTCTCGTGGGAGTGGCGAGCATGGCCTTCGTTCACGCTTCGCTTGCGCACTTGGCGGTGAACACCCTTCCCCTCGCGGGACTCGCCGTCATCATCGCCCTGCGAGGTGGTGTGCAACTTGCCTTTGCGACCGTTGCCATCAGCCTGATTGCCGGGCTGCTGCTGTGGTGCTTCGGGCGCAGCGGGATGCACGTGGGTGCGAGCGGCCTCGTCTTCGGCTATCTGGGCTTCGTCCTCGCGCGGGGCGTTTCCGAGCGCCGGCTGTCGTCGTTCTTGCTGGCCATCCTCGCCGCAGCCCTGTACGGAGGATTGCTGCAAGGACTCTTGCCAACCGCAATGGAGATCTCGTTCGAGGCGCACATCGCCGGCTTCCTCGCCGGCTGCATCGCCGGATGGAAGCTGCCCGCTTGGCAACGAACGACGAGGTTCTTGGCATAGCGTCTGCTGATGCACAAGGACCAGCCGGCCCTCAGGTGCTCCCTCGGGCCGCCCTCAAGGCCAGCGCAGGTTCAGGTTCAATTCCGCGCTGGCGCCGTTGAACCACTCCACCACCTCACGGTGGTAGGGGATGCCTAGTTCCCGGCGGCTGGCCGCCTCCTCGTGTTCGATGAGGCCAGCGTAGTACACGCGCTCATGACCGCTGGCCGGCTTCATGTCGGCGATGCGTCGCAACAGCGCGTCCATGTCCTCCTTGAACTTGGCGAGGTCCGTGAACGCGTCGATGCGGAATGCCATGACGAACTGCGACAGCTTGCCACCGCCGGCCATGAAGCCGGGGCCGTTGCCGGAGAGGATGCCGGACATGATGTCGGCCACGGTCGCAAAGCCCATGCCCTTGTGGCTGCCGTTCTCCCGCGTACCGCCGAAGGGAGGCATGAAGAACTTGCCGTAGTCTGGGGCATCCACCCGATCCATGATGGGGTTGCCTTCGAGGTCGGTGATCCAGCCCGGCTCGAGCTTCGAGCCGATGCGGCGCGTGAGCATGATCTTGTTGGCCGCGACCTGCGTCGTCGCCACGTCGAACACAAACGGCGGCATCTCGTCCGCCGGTGCGGCCCACGCGATGGGATGGGTGCCGAACACCGTCTCGGAACCGAACGTCGGCACCATGAGGTGTCCCCCGGCCGACACCATGCACACGCCAATCATGTCTCGCTCGATGGCCATGAGAGGGTAGTAGGCGAGCATCCCCACATGACCGCAGTTCTGCACACCCACCGCGCCCATGCCGAACTCCTCGGCCTTGTCCATGGCGATCTCCATCGCCTTGGGCCCTACCTGCAAGCCGATGGCGGTGTCGGCATCGAGGGTGGCGCTGACGGCCGACTCGCGCACCGTCTTCACGTTCGGCACCGGGTTCATGCGCTCGGCCCGGTAGCCGGCCACGTACTGGCGCAAGGTGTTGGAGATGCCGTGGCTCTCGCAGCCCCTGAGGTCGCTGGTGATCAGCACGTCGGTGCAAAGCGCGGCATCGGCTTCGGGAACTCCCATCGCCTCGAACACCGCTTGCGTGCCGGCCCGCGCCGCCTGTTCCGAAACCCGTACCTGATCCTCTTCCGGCACCAAAAAGTGCTTAAGCATTGGGGCAAACTCCTCCTTTGTCCTTCCTAACCGCGTAGGGGCGACCCTTGTGGTCGCCCGTTTCAAAGCAAACCGATTTTGTCCGTTGCGAAAATGCCGGCCGAGGACAAGCTGCCCCACGAGGTCGTCGCGAACACCACCCCGACCGAGCGCGACATTGTGCCGTATGATGCCGTGCCTTGCGCCAATCGCCCCCCGCAAGGAGCAAACCCTTGAATGACGCCGATCGCACCCCCGTTCTGGTTGGAGTTGCCCAACTCGAACAGCGCGCCAGCGACCCGCTTGCCGCCAAGGAGCCGCTGAAGCTGATGATCGAGGCGGTTCGTGCCGCCGCCGAAGATGCCCATGCGCCAGAGCTTCTGAAACGAGCCGGTGCCGTGCGCGTGGTTCGCGGCATGTGGCCGTACTCGAATCCTGCCGCTGTTGTTGCGGACGCCATCGGCAACCCGGGGGCGAAGACGGGCGTCACGACTTGGGGCGGCAACTCGGTGCAATCGGTGTTGAGCCAGAGCGCGCTTGAGATCGCGGCGGGAACGCACGAAGCGGTGATCCTCACCGGCGCGGAATGCGGCCAGACGCAGGCGCGGGCGAGACGGGCGGGGGTTGAGCTCGACTGGCAGGAGGCGCCCGGCGAGCCGGACGAGCGCTTCGGTGTAGAGCTGAAGATGCGCCACCGCATCGAGGCGCAAAGGGGCATTGCCCAGCCCATCGAGATGTACCCCATCTTCGAGAACGCCCTGCGCCACGCTCGCGGCGAGTCGCTCGATGGGCACATTGAGCGGGTTTCCGAGCTTTGGGCCGGCTTCAGCCGCGTGGCGGCCGGCAATCCCCATGCGTGGATTCGAGAAGAGAAAACCGCCGCGGAGATTCGCACGCCCAGCGCAATCAACCGCCCGGTGTCCTTCCCCTATCCCAAGTTTATGAATTCCAACAGCAATGTTGACCAAGCCGCGGCGCTGATCCTGTGTTCCGCGGGGCTGGCGCGCAAGCTCAGCGTTCCGGCTGAGCGCTGGATCCACCCGTGGGCCGCCACCGAGGCGCACGATACCTACGCGGTATCGAATCGCGACAACCTGCACACGTCGCCCGGCATCCGCATCGCCGGCGGTCGTTGTTTGGAACTCGCCGGGCTCGACGTCGACGCCATCGATCACGTGGACATCTATAGCTGCTTCCCCTCCGCCGTGCAGGTGTCGGCGGCGGAACTGGGCTTGAGTGAAGCGCGTCCCCTAACCGTCACCGGTGGCCTCACTTTCGGCGGCGGCCCACTCAACAACTACGTCATGCACGCCATCGCCCGCATGGCCGAAGTGCTGCGGGAGAACCCGGGCGAGAAGGGCCTCGTCACCAGCAACGGCGGCTTCCTCACCAAGCACGCCTTCGGCATCTATTCCACAGAACCATCGGCCCAAGGCGCCTTCCTGCACGACGAGCCGCAAGCGGAAGTGGACGCCACCCCCACGCGGGAGGTGGCAACCGACCACGAGGGCGACGTGGAAGTCGAGGGCTACACAGTGATGTACGGCGCCAACGGCCCCACCAAGGGAATCGCCGCCTGCATCACGGGCGCCGGCGAACGCACCTGGGGCAACACCGAAGATGCCGACACGCTCGCTGCGATGGTCGCGGAGGAGTTCTGTGGCCGGCGAGCGACACTGGCCGGCGACGGCTCTCTGACGTTCTGAGTTGCCCCGCTCCAAAGGGCCTGCCGGACAGGGCGACGCATGCGTCGCCCCTACAGAAAAGGTGTCGGTCATGTCCCGGGCCGTGGGGGCGACGCATGCGTCGCCCCTACAGGAAGGTGTCGGTCATGTCCCGGGCCGTAGGGGCGACGCATGCGTCGCCCTTCTTCGCGTGGCCTTCCTCATGCGCTAATCAAATAGGTTCGCGAGATTGCGCTTCATCGAGTCCGCGATGTAGAGCGCGACGGCTTGGATTGTGGTGGTCGGGTTGACGCCGCCTGAGGTGACGAAGACGCTGCCGTCCACCAAGAAGAGGTTGCGCACGTCGTGGCTGCGGCCCCACTCGTTCACCACCGAGCGCTCCGGGTCTTCGCCCATGCGGGCCGTGCCAAGCAGGTGCCAGCCGGCCATGCGTATGGGAGATGCCGCTGGATGCACCTCCACCGCCCCGGCGGCGCGCATCGCTTCCGCGCCGTGGGCGAGGCCGTGATCGAGCATTCGGCGGCTGTTCTCGCTCAAGGTGTAGCTCACCTTTGGCGCAGGAATGCCGTCGGAGTCGGCGAGTTCGTCATCGAGCGTCACGCGGTTGTGCTCCTCCGGCAAGTCTTCGCAGCAAATGCCGAGATGCACCGTGCGGTCGTAATGCCGCCGAAATGCCTCGTGATGGCCCTCCCCCCACGGGATGCTGCCGCTCGCGAGCCCTCCCATGGCGGTCTGCACGGCGGAACCGCCTCGCGTGATCTGCATGTCGTAGCCGCGCACGAAGCCGCGCTCGGCATCCGTTTCGTAGAACTCCTGGCTCAACATGCAGGTGCCTTGCGGGCCGTAGTGCGAGGCGAGCGGCTCCTCGAACACCCCGGCCACCATGCCCCATGGATGCAGCATCAGGTTGCGGCCAACGAGCCCGGAGCGATTGGCGAGGCCGGTCGGGAAGCGTGCGGAGGTGGAGTTCAGCAGCAGCCTCGGCGTGCCGACGCCGTTGCAGGCGACGATGACCACCTCGGCGCGCTGATGCTGCTCCACGCCGTCGGCGTCGTAGTAAGTGACGCCGGTCGCCATGTCGCGCTCATCAACCGTGATCTCGCGGACGCGACACTGTGTACGGAGTTCCACGCCAGCACGCTGCGCCATCGGCCAGTACGACACATCGGCACTGCTCTTGGCGCCCTGGGCGCAGCCGGCGTTGCATGGACCGAGGTTCAGGCACTTGTCGCGGCCCTCGTACGGACGCGTGACGATGGCACTGTCCGAAGGCCACCAATGCCAGCCGAGGTTGTTGAAGCCGCGCCCCATGGCCTCACCCATTCGCCCCAAGGGAACCGGCGGCAGCGGCGGTTCATGCGCGGGGATGGCCGGGTCGCCAGCAAGCCCGGAGACGCCGATGTTGCTGTCGTTCTGGGCAAAGAAAGGTTCGAGTGTCCAGTAGTCGATGGGCCAGTCGTCGGCCACGCCGTCGAGGGATCGGACCCGAAAGTCCGAGGGATGAAAGCGCGGAAAGTGCGCCGAGTAGAGGATGGTGCTGCCGCCCACGGCGTTGTAGTTCAAGACGGCAATGGGCGAATCGGTGTCGTTCACCGGATAGTCGGAAGGCAGTTGCCGAATGTTGGGGCTCGGCGCGAACTCCTGCGCCCGCGCCGTCTCCCAATCGCGCCGCGTGCTTGGATACTCGGCGGGGTTCATCCACCCGCCCTGCTCCAGGCACACGATCCGCATCCGCGTCTCGGCAAGGCTCCACGCCACCGCCGCCCCAGACGCACCCGCGCCGATGATGAGCACGTCAACCACATCGTCTGCCATAGCGAACCCCCACTCTCTCACGCACACTCTACCCGTTAACACACCGCCGGTACGTGCAGTAGACGGCAGTCCTCTCCGCGCGAGACGGGCCGGAAAACCCCGCATAATGGACCGTTCACACCGAAGGCTGGATTCCCATGGACCAAGGCCAGTTGTCCGCCGCGCGGCAGGGTTTGATCGATGATGGCTACTGCCTGATCGACGACGCGATGGAGCGCCCGGACATCGAGCGCCTCCGGCATTGGTCGGACGACTGGCTTGCGCGCACCGAACATCCGAAGCAGTGGAAGTATCAAGGCTCGGACGTCAAGATTTCCGGCGTTCGCGCCCACCGCGCCAAGCGCTTCCACCACTTCCCCAGGGACAGCACCGTGGATTTCCTCATCGAGCAACCCGCTGCCCTGCTCGAGGCGCTCGGCTTTGGCGAGTTCCGCTCCATCGGCCATTTTCAGATCATCTCCAAGCCGCCCGGCGGCCCGCCGCTCTACTGGCATCAGGACTGGATGCGCTGGGACGACCCCATGAGCCTCTCGCCGTGGCCGCAGGTGGTGTTCCTGAACTGGTATCTCACCGAAACCCACGTCGCCAACGGCTGCCTGCGCGTCATTCCCGGCAGCCACCGCCGACGCATGGACCTGCACGGCCACCTCATTCCGCCCCACGAAAGCGGCGGCTACGAGGTGGAGGAAACCAACGAATGGATGTTCCACGACCACCCGGACGCCGTGGACGTGCCGGTGCGCCCAGGACAACTGATGATCGGCGACGCCCGCTTGCTGCACGGCACCCATCCGAACACCACGGACGAACGCCGCACCGTACTGCTCGGCTGGTTCAACCGCCGCTCCATCGACGTGCCCACGGGTTGGGATGCAGACGTGCCGTCCGAGATAGCCGAACGCGACCCAAACGTGAAGTTCCCCGCGAATCGGGTGCCGGGACAATACTTGCGTTGAATCTCGACATTCCGTGAAGGAGGAGGAGCGAGCCATGAAGACGCGTCTGACCGCGATCGTCGAACGCGAGGGCAACGGCTATGTGTCCTTGTGCCCAGAAGTGGATGTCGCGAGCCAGGGCGACACCGTGGCCGAAGCTCGCGACAATCTGGCCGAAGCCCTTACGCTCTTTTTCGAGACCGCTGGAGCCGAAGAGGTCGAGCGCAGGCTCAGTACGGAGGTGTACATCACGCACGTCGAGGTGGCGGTTGGCTAGGCTGCGCATCCTCTCGGGGCAGGATGTACGTCGGCTGCTTGAATCTCATGGATTCAGCGAACGGCCGACGGGGTAGTCACATCGTGATGCAGAAATCCACGCCGGAGGGGACGACCACCGCCTTAGTGCCAGATCACCGAGAGCTACGGACTGGAACGCTCATGTCCATCGTGCGCCAATCCGGCGTGCCTCGCTCGGAGTTCGAGCAACGCTGACTACCGGCCTATCTCCAGCACCACCTTGCCGAAGGTGTCGTTGGTGGCCAAGAGTTCGTGTGCGGCGGCGGCTTGCTGCACGGGCAGGATGGTTTCCACAATCGGCTTGATTGCGCCCGACTCGATCAGGGGCCAAACGCGCTCCTCAAGGGCGTCCATCACGGCGGCCTTGGCGGCGACGGTGCGGGCGCGGAGGGTGGAGCCGATGATGCGCTGGCGCTTTACCATCATCGCGCCCAAGGGCACTTCTGCGACTGCGCCGCCGAGCAGGCCAATGATGACGAGACGACCGTCGAGGTTCAGACACTTCAGGTTGTCGGCGACGTAAGCGGCACCCACGGGGTCGAGGATTACGTCGACGCCGTCACCGGACCATCCCCGCACGGAGTCCACGAAGCTGCCGTCGTGGCGGTTGAAGCCCGCATCTGCGCCGAGTTCCACGCAGCGGTCGATCTTCGCGGTCGAGCCAGCGGTGACGAAGCAGGGGTTGCCGAACTCGCGGCACATCTGGATGGCGGCGGTGCCGACTCCGCTCGCGCCGGCGTGCAGGAGGATTCGCTCTGCCGGTTGTGCCGCGGCTTCGTGGAAGAGGTTGATCCAGGCCGTGGCGAACACTTCCGGCAGCGCTGCGGCTTCGGCGAACGAAAGCCCCTTGGGCTTGGGCAGAACCTGGCCCGCGGGCGCCACCACCACTTCGGCATGGCCGCCGCCGGCAAGCAGGGCGCACACTTCGTCGCCGGGCTTCACCCTTGTGACGCCCTCGCCCACTTCACGCACGACGCCGGCGCACTCGAGGCCGAGGATCGGGCTCGCCCCCGGCGGCGGTGGATAGCCGCCGCCGCGCTGGGCGAGGTCGGCGCGGTTCACCGCCGTCGCGCGGTTGTCGATCTTCACTTCGCCGGCGCCCAAGGATGGTTCGGAGGCATCGCCCCAGACGAGTTCGTCGCCCTTCACCAAGATCGCTTGCATCGCATCCCCCTCCTTCGCCCTACCAGGACATCCGCACCTTCACGCCACGCCCGTGGAGATAGCGCTTGAGACCGCTCACCTTGTAGTCGCCGTAGTGAACCATCGAGGCGACGAGGGCTGCATCCGCCTTGCCTTCCGTAAGGACCTCAAACAGGTGCGCGGGAAGCCCCGCGCCACCCGATGCGATTACCGGAATTCGCACCGCTTCACTGATCCTGCGGGTTAGGTTCAGTTCGTAGCCCTCGCGGGTGCCGTCGGCGTCGATGGAGTTCACCACCAGTTCACCGGCACCCAGCCGCTCCCCTTCCCGCGTCCAAGCGAGCGCGTCGATGCCCATCGGCGTGCGGCCGCCGTCGATCACCACTTCGTAGCCAGAGGGGTGGCGCTCGTCCGGTGTGACTTGGCGGATGTCCATGGAGAGAACGACATTCTGGCTGCCGATGGCCTCGGCACATTCCGCGATGAGCGCCGGCCGGCGCACTGCGGCGGAGTTGACGTTGATTTTCTCCGCCCCGGCAAGACGCAAGTCGGTAGCGTCCTGCACGGAACGCACGCCGCCACCCACCGAAAGCGGAATGAACACCTGCGCCGCCACCGCCTCCACCACATCGAGGATGATCCGGCGCTTCTCGCTGCTGGCGGTGATGTCGTAGAAGACGAGCTCGTCCAAGCCGTCTTCGTAGTACTCGCGCGCCTTGGCTACCGGATCGCCGATGTTCTTGGTGTCCACGAAGCGCACGCTCTTGGCCAGATGGCCGTCGCGCACGTCGAGACAGGCGATGACGCGCTTGCTAAGCATGGCCGTCCCACTCGGCGAAGCGCTTGAGGAGGGCGAGGCCCACGCGGCCGCTCTTCTCGGGGTGGAACTGGGTGGCGATGTAGTTGTCGCGTCCGAGAGCGCAGCAGAAGCGACCTTCGTAATCCGCTTCGGCGAGCACGTCACGGGGGTTCGCCGGCCTCGGAAAATAGGCGTGGACGAAGTAGAACTCGTCGCCAGGTTCGACCTCCCGAAGCACGGGATGGGGCCGCAGCACCTCCACGGCGTTCCAGCCCATGTGGGGAATCTTGAGCGCAGGGTCCGCCAGGCGAAATCGGCGTACCGACCCCGGAATGAGCCCAAGCGTCTCGGTGTCGCCCTCTTCGGAACGGTCGAGCGAGATCTGCAGCCCCAGGCAGATGCCGAGGATGGGGGTGCCGGCGCGGTAGGCATCGGTGAGCGCCGCGCCGATGCCGGTGGCGCGGAGGCTCTGCATGGCGCTGCCGGCTGCCCCGACGCCGGGGAAGATGATCCGCTCCGCCCGCCGCACCTCGTCCGCAGCCGCACTGATGACGGCATCGAGCCCCACTTCCCGACACGCCCGCTGCACGCTGCGCAGGTTGCCGGCGTCGTAGTCGACGATCACTGCACTACGCGGCATTCCGGATTTGCGGCGTGATCTGTCGCGTTCAGCGTCCAATGGCGAGACTCGAGAGGGCTGCAAGGCGCGGCATACTATCAGCGACCAGCCCCTCCAAGCGCGTCAACCCTCACTCGCGCCACTACAATCGCCCTCCCGCCCCGACACGGGTAGCGCGTTGACCACTCGCGGCATTCTCCTCGCCAATCTCGGTTCCCCCGACGCGCCCGAACGCGATGCGGTACGCCGCTATCTGAACGAGTTCTTGATGGATCGACACGTCATCGACGTGCCATGGCCCATGCGGCGTCTCGTCGTGTCTCTCATCCTTAGGCAGCGGCCCGACGCGAGCGCAAAGGCATATCAGGCGATTTGGCGGAACGAGGAACCCGGCTCGCCTTTGTTGCACTGGAGCGAGCGCCTCACCGACGCACTGCGGCAGCGTGTCAACATCCCGGTGGCTCTGGGGATGCGGTACGGGGCTCCCAGCCTAGAAGACGCCCTTAAGGCTCTGACCGCCGCATCGGTGGACGAAATCCTGCTCATGCCGCTCTATCCGCAACACGCCGGCGCCACCCGCAGCACGACGATCGAACGGGCAAGGACCCTCGCCTCCGGCCGCAGGCTCCTCGTCCTGCCGGCCTTCTACGACCGACCGGAGTACCTCCAAGCCATGCGCGACCTGCTGTCGCAAGAGCTACCCAACGACGCCGACCATCTGCTCTTCAGCTACCACGGCCTGCCCGAGCGCCAAATCCGCAAGGCCGACCCCACACGAGAGCACTGCCTACAACGCCCAGACTGCTGCGAGGCGCCCTCCTTCGCACACGCAGGCTGCTATCGACATCAGTGTTTGGCGACCACCAGGCGGCTCGCCGCCGGCCTCTCGATCCCCCACAGCACGAGCTTCCAATCCCGCCTGGGCCGCTTGCGCTGGCTCACGCCCTACACGGAAGAACACCTCGGCGAACTCGCCAAGGGCGGCGTGCGACATCTCGCAGTCGCCTCCCCGTCCTTCGTCGCCGACAACTTGGAAACCCTCGAGGAACTGGGCATGAAGGGGGAGGCGGCGTTTCGCCAGGCTGGCGGCCAACGCCTGACCCTTATCCCCTGCCTGAACGACCGCGCCGACTGGGCCGACGCCTTGGCGAAATGGGCGGCGTTGCCCAGCGAGGAGCTCGACCTCACATGACTTTGGCACTCGCCGCGGGAATTCTCTTCGCCGTTCTGGCGACGTCCATCCTCTCCGGCATCCTTGGAATGGCCGGCGGCGTCATCCTGATGGCGGTTCTTGTCGCCACGCTTTCTGTGTCTGGGGCGATGGTGCTGCATGGCGCCGTGCAGGCGGCGTCGAACGGCGCTCGGTTCGTGTTCCTCAGGCAACACATGATGTGGTCGGTGGTGCCGCCCTACATCGTTGGCGCTGCGTTGGTGGTCATGCTGTTCTCGCTCGCCGCGTTCGTCCCCGACCCCGCCGTCGTGCTCGTGCTCGTCGGCACGCTGCCCTGGCTCGCGCGCATCCTGCCGAAGACCGGCAAGCTCGACGTGCGCCAGCCGGTCACCGCCATGTGCTGCGGTAGCGTCGTCACCGGCGCACAGTTGCTTGCTGGCGCCTCCGGTCCCCTGCTTGACGCCTTCTACGTCAACACGCCGGTGGACCGATTCCGCATCGTCGCCACCAAGGCGTTCACGCAGACCCTCGGTCACCTCGTCAAGCTTGCCTACTACGCGACGCTGGGCGGTCTCGCATGGGGCGAGGCGTCGGCGGGGGCCGTGCCCATCTGGATCATCCTTGCCGGCATGGCAACCGCTGTCGTCGGTGCCCGCATCGGCACCAAGTTCCTCGCCCGATTCGAGGACAACCAGTTCCGCCGCGTCTCCGGGTGGGTGATCCTCGCACTCGCCACGTTGTGTATCGTCGGCGGGCTGCGCCAGATCATCGGAAACTGACCATGCCAGAACTCCACTTCCCACCCGCCGGCACCTGGGCCCGTGCCAATGCCGCTGACATGGGCTTCAATGCCGAAGCGCTGCGAGCAGCCGTTCGCCACGCCGAGGGCCACGAATCCCCGTGGCCCATAGACGTGGGCGGCATGGTGGCGAAGGACGACCCTCCGCCGTTCAACCGACCCATTGGTCCCACCCGTCCTCGCGGCCCCGCTACCGGTCTCGTGGTGAAGGATGGGCTGGTCGTCGCCGAGTGGGGCGAACCTGAGCGTGTGGACATGACCTTCAGCGCCACCAAGAGCTACGTCTCCACCTGCGTTGGGTTGGCCTTGGACCGCGGCCTGATCGGCGATGTGGACGAGCCGGTCTGCCGCCGCGTGCCGGACGGGTTCGACGGCGAGCACAACAGGCTCGTGACCTGGCGACATTTGCTGCACCAAACGAGCGAGTGGAGCGGCACCCTGTTCGGCATCCCGGACACCGTCGACCACAACCGTTCCGCCGCCGACGCCCCGGCGCGCAAGGGCATTTCTCGCCCCCTGCAGCGGCCCGGCACCTTTTGGGAATACAACGACGTGCGCGTCAACGCGCTGGCCCTGGCGGCGCTTCGTATCTGGCGCGAGCCGCTGCCCGACGTGCTCGCGCGCGAGGTGATGGGGCCCATCGGCGCATCTTCCGGCTGGCGGTGGGAGGCCTACGACAACGCCACCGTGTCCATTGCCGGACGCGACATGGCCTCGGTTCCCGGCGGCGGTCACTGGGGCGGGGGCCTCATGATCGACAGCTTCGACCACGCCCGCTTTGGCCTGCTGTGGCTGGCGCAAGGGCAATGGAACGGCCGACGCATCCTGTCGGAACCTTGGATCCGCGCTTCCCTCTCGGCCTGCCCACAAAACGACCGCTATGGCTTCATGTGGTGGCTGAATCCGGTGCAGTCGGTCTGGCCAAACGCCTCCGAGGGCGCATTCGCCGCCATCGGCGCTGGCGGCAACGTCGTCTTCGTCGCGCCCGAACGCGGGCTTGTTATCGTCACGCGTTGGGCCGCCAACCCCAACAACATCGTGGACCGCGTGTTGTCCGCGCTTCAATGAGCCATTGGAGTGATTCAGCACCTGCGCCATCCATCGTTTGCTGCGCAAGCGTAGAGGGACGGTGTCTGTCGTAACCCAATGGCTTGAGCGGCGCTTCCGGGTCGCAGAGCAGGGTTCCAGCCTCGGCCGGGAGGTGACGGCTGGGTGCACCACCTTCCTCGCCATGGCCTACATTGCGGTCGTCAACCCGGCCATCCTGGCCGACGCGGGCATGGACTTCGGGGCGGTGTTCGTCGCCACCTGTCTCGCGGCGGCGGTCGGCACGATGTTGATGGGGCTGGCGGCAAACTACCCAGTGGCGCTGGCGCCTGGGATGGGGCAGAACGCATTCTTTGCCTACACCGTGGTACTGGCGAGCGGCCACACATGGCAGGCGGCGCTCGGCATGGTGTTCGTGTCCGGCGTGTTGTTCGTGGTATTGAGCGTGCTGCCGGTGCGGGCGTGGCTCATGGACTCTGTGCCACGCGGCCTCAAGGCCGGCATGGCAGCCGGCATTGGGCTGTTCCTTGCCTTCATCGCCCTCACCAACGCCGGCATCGTCGTGGCGAGCCCGGCGACGCTAGTGGAGTTCGGCGACCTCACCACGTTCGGGCCCCTGGCGGCGATTGCCGGCTTCTGCCTCATCGCGGCGCTCGCCGTGCGGCGGGTTCCGGGGGCGTTGGTGATCGGCATGCTGGCGATAGCGGCAATCGCCTGGGTGACGGGGCAAGCGGAATTCCGCGGCGTTGCATCCCTGCCGCCCTCACCCGCCCCGGTGCTTCTTCAGCTCGACATTTCGGCAGCATTGAGCCTGAGTGCCATGACCATCGTGCTGGCCATGCTGCTCGTGGACGTGTTCGACACACTCGGCACCTTGGTGGCAGTGGGTGCGCGCAGTCGCCTGCTCGATGCCGAGGGCCGGATGCCCAGGCTCCGCCAGGCGCTGCTGGCCGACTCGACGGCAACGATCTTTGGCGGCATCGCCGGCACCTCTTCCACCACCAGCTACATCGAGAGCGCCGCTGGCGTCGAAAGCGGCGGAAGAACGGGCTTGACGGCGGTGGTAGTGGCCGTGCTGTTCCTCGCCTGCCTTTGGCTGGCACCGCTGGCGGAAAGCGTGCCGGGGTTTGCCTCCGGTGCGGCGCTGTTCTTCGTTGCCTGCCTGATGGCGCGCAGCTTCGGGGACCTGGAATGGGACGACGCGCTGCAAGCGGTCCCCGGCGTGACGACGGCAATCTGCATCCCGCTCAGCTTCTCCATCGCCGACGGCATCGGCGTCGGCTTCATCACCTGCGCCGCGATTCACCTGCTTTCTGGGCGGATGCGGGAGTGCTCGGTGGCGGTGTATCTAGTGGCGGTCATCTTCGCCGTGAAGTTCGCGCTGCTCGCGTAGAGAGGGCGATGCAAACAATTCTCAAATGCGTTTGAATGGCGCCATAGGCACTGCGCCAAACAGCCAAGGGAGATTGGTGTGGAAACCATCGAAACCGAGAAAGCGCTCCGCGAGGTGATCGGCGAGGAAATCCCCGGCCTCAGCGAGAAGAATGAGCCCGTCTTGAACGAGTTCGCCGTCGATTTCATCGCCAGGGCGCCGTTCCTCGTGCTCTCGACTGCCGACGACCAAGGCCGACTCGACGCCTCGCCCAAGGGTGATGCGCCCGGCTTTGTGGCCGTGGAGGACGAGCAGACGTTGCTCATTCCAGACCGGCTCGGCAATCGGCTCGCCTACGGGCACCGCAACATCCTTGCCAATCCGCACGTCGGCGTGCTGTTCATGATCCCCGGCACCACCGAAACGCTGCGGGTCAACGGCAAGGCGTCGCTCACCGCCGATCCTGACCTGCTCGAACGTCTGGCCGCACGCGGTCGCCCTGCGGTGTTGGTGATCCGGGTGGAGGTGGAAGAGGTGTTCTTCCATTGCTCCAAGGCGTTCCTGCGCTCGAAGCTCTGGCAACCGGACGGTTGGGGCGAACGCTACAAGGTTTCCTTCGGCAAGCTCTACGCCAAGCGCAACAACGCCCCGGCAGAAACGGCCGAGGCCATCGACGAGGCGATTGAGAGGGACTATCAGGAGAACCTATAGCCTCAGACGACCCATCTGGGGCCTCCAGCGAGTTTCCAGCCCGGCAAGCCGTCAAGGCAAGAACCAAAGTGACAGCGCCGGAATGTACGTGATGGCCAGGAGTGCAATCAGCAGCACCAGCATGAACGGCCAGCAGGCGGCATAGAGTTCGAGCACCGGTCGGCCGAACCGGTAGCTGGCGATGAACAGGTTCATGCCCACGGGGGGCGTGAAATAGCCGATCTGCAGGTTGGCGAGGAAGATGATGCCGAGGTGGATGGGGTGGATGCCGTAGCCCGCCGCCACCGGCAATAGCAGCGGCACCATGATGACGATGGCCGCAAAGACATCGAGCAGTGCCCCAAGCGCCAGCAGCAGGAGGTTGAGCAGGATCAGGAAGGCCAGCGCGCTCGAGACGTGCTCCTGCATGAACGCGAACAGCCGCTGTGGCACCTCGGCATCCACCAGATAGTTGGTGAACGCCAGCGCCGCGCCGAGGATGAGGATGATGCTGCCAACCATCACCATGGACTCCCGCATCACCGCCGGAAGTGCCTTGAGCTTCACTTCCCGGTACAGGCCCACCTCGACGATAAGCACATAGAGCGCCGTCATCGCCGCCGCCTCGGAGATGGCGAAATAGCCCGAATAGATGCCGCCAAGCACGACAAACGGCAGCGGCAGCTCCCAGCGGGCCGCCACCAGTGCAGCGCGGACGTCCTTGAGATCGAACCTCGTGCGCGGCGCATCGCCGTGCTGCCACCAGGCCCAGGCCGACAGCAGCAGCACCATCAGCGCCGCCGGCACGAGACCCCCCAGGAAGAGCTGGCCGATGGTGAACGGTTCGCCCACATCGAGCTGCTGTGCAACGATGCCGTAGAGCAACAGCGGCGCCGAGGGCACGATCAAGAGGCCAAGGCTGCCGGACGTAGTCACGAGGCCAAGGCTGAAGCGCTCCTCGTACCCACCCGCCTTCAGCATCGGCAAGAGCAGCGCGCCCAAGGCCACGATGGTTACGCCGGAGGCGCCGGTGAGCGCCGTAAAGAGCGCACAGGCAACGAAGCCGACAATGGCAAGCCCGGCCGGCATCCAGCCGAACAGCGACCGCACGAGGCCCATCAGCCGCTCCGACGTGTTCGCCGACGCCATGACGTAGCCGGCGAAGGTGAAGAACGGCAGCGCCACCAGAAGCGGCGTGTCGGAGATGCGGTAGAGCTCGATGGCCACCACCGCAAGGTCGATGTCCGAGGCGAGAAAGCCGAGCATGGCTGCCGCGAGAACGATGGCAAACAACGGCGCACCAAGGAGCGCCATGAACGCGACGAGGGCAATGCCGGCCCAGATCACCGCCGCCTCCCCGCCATGCTCGCCTTTCTCTGGAGGGAGGGCATCTTGCCCTCCACCGCGCCGCAGGGTGCGTCAGAGGCGAACATGCACATTTGCTAGCCTCAAGGACGTTTTTGTCTTCAAGCCCGCCATCGTGATCTAGTCGCTCCAAAAAACTGCGCGCCTGGCGGCGCGTTGGAGGGCAAGATGCCCTCCCTCCAGGTCACGCTCCATCCTCCGCGTCGGTTCGCGCCTCACCCCCAGTCACCGCACGAGCAACGTAGCGCAACGCCATCACCCCGGCCGCCACCGGGATGATGAGTTCGCACACCCAGGCCGGGACGGCGCCGAAGCCGATGGTGTCGTCGAGGTAGTCCCAGCGGATGAAGCGCACCGAATACCAGCCGAGCAGACCGCAGACGAGAGCCGTGAAGGCGGAGGTGATGCGGTTCGCCCAGGCGTTCATCTTCTCGCTGGCGAAGCGGGAGACGATGTCGATGCGGATGTGGCTGTCCGTGGCGGCGGCGGATGCGGCACCGATCATGGTCACCCAGAGCACGCTCACGCGCACCAGTTCGTCGCCCCAGACGATGCCGGTGCCGAAGAGATTGCGCGCCAGCACTTGATAAACGGCGACGCCGATCATCACCAAGAGGAGGGCGACCAATAGCGCCGTTTCCACGGTGTGAACGGCACGCCTCAAGCGGTCGTTCACCGACGGCTGGCACGCCCTATCCGGCGCGCCGGGGCACCGGGCCGACCTCGTGCCACGGAAGAGCTTGCATCGGGCGCGGTGACAGTTGCTGCCGTGCCCCGCGCTGCCGCAAGTGCAGCCACCAGTTGCCGATACAGGCCGTCCGATATGATGCCCTCACGCACCCAGCGCACCTCCGCCTGCTTGCCGAGCCGACGCCAGTTGGCCAGCTCATCCGGCGCGGGGGTTTCGAGCTTCAACCCCTGCGAAATCAACACTTGCATGGTGGCATCGTGGTCGCCGCGATTGCGCCGGTCCGCCTCCGCCACGGCATCGGCCAAGATGCGCCGAACCGCAGCCGCGTCGGCGTCGGACAAGCCGCGAAAGCGCCGTTCCGACACCGCCAGCAGGCCATAGACATACATGAGCGGAATGTCGAGCACATAGTCGAGCTGGGTGTGCCATTGCAGTGCCACCGCAGCCACCGGAGGCGATGCCACCGTGTCAATGAGGCCCGTCTGAAGCCCGGGCAGCACATCCACCACGGTGAGGGGAATCGGCGCAATGCCAAAGGTGTCGAGCGCCCGCGCGACGGAGATGTCGCCCTCCGGCGACCAAACCTTGGCTCGGCGCATGGCTTGCAATGTGGCAGCGGGGCGCTGGCTCATCGCATAGGCCATGCCCACCTCGGCGATGCCGAAGGCGACGAACCCGTTCCGTTCCATGCCGGCGAGCAGCACCTGGTCCAACCGCGCCCGCACCGCGTCCACCTCCGACAGGTCGCGAAAGATGAGCGGCAGGTTGTAAAGCTGAACGTCAGAATAGATACGGTTGAAAACCGTAGTGGTCACCACGCCGCCGTGCAACTGACCAGCACGGATCTTGCGCAGCACCGCCCAGTCGTCGCCCATCGCGCCGCCCGGATAGAACCGAAACGCCACCCGCCCTTCGGTGGCCGCATCCACTTCCTCGGCCGCCGCGCGCAGGATGTTCATCCACGTGGAACCGGCGGGGGAGAGGGTGGCGATCTTGAAGGTGGTTGCGCCCGTCGGGAAGGCCAGCAAGAGACAGGTGAGCGCGACGCCGAAGATCGACCTGCGGGAGGTTCGAGACACGGTGCGGGATTTCCCCACGAGCGGTGGCTCCATTGTCGGCGAACTCACGGTTCGCATCCTAGAAAAAGTGCTCATCCGCCGAATCGAGCAACGCCCGTGCCTGCACCTGGGCGACGCGGTTCGACAGGGTTAGCCCCGGGGCACGGGGGTTGGCCGCCAACACGTCGTGCAGGGTTTGGTCATGCAGTTCGCGGTCGAAGACCAGGCGAGCGTATTGGGATGCAAACATCACGCGCGCCATGAGGTGGCGGCCTTCGGAAACCGCAATGGCGCGTTCAAAGTGCTCGCGCCCCACTTCGGGACGGCCACCCAATGCCGGGGGCGCAAGCGTCTCGAAAACGCCGAGATACATGTGCGGGCCGCCGTGTTCCCAGCTTCCATCAAGCTCGGCGATGCGCGCCATGAGCGCCTTCACCCGGCCCAGCTCCGCCACCGCGTTCCAATCCTCGCTGTGTGCCTGAATCCAGCCGGCCCAAGAGGTCGCAAAGGTGTAGGCAACCGGCACATCCTCCTCGCGCAACGTCGGCAGTCGCTCCTCGTATTCGGCGAAGGGCATGGCGCGCGCCTCGCAAGTCCACGGCACCTCCGTACAAGCGGCGCGGGAGGCCAGCCGCAGCGCCTTGTCGGCGAAGTTGCGCGCCTGACCGGGGTCGTCGGCGAACGCCGAGCCGTAGGCCGCATTGAGGCTCGCCGCCGCCTGCAACAGCGCCGGACTGTTGGCGTTCGAGCGCAGGAGCGCGTCGAGCATGATTAGGTAGGCCGGCGCTCCGTTGCGCACCACCTCGAGGTCATCGTTGTCGAGCATCGCGGCGGTAAGGTCGCTCGCGAGCGTTTCCGTCATTCCCGTCACGACATTGGTGCAGCCAGCGAGCGCAAGGCCGCAGCAGCTAGCCAAAGCGAGCCGAACGACGGCGACGGATGCGCGGCTCACGACTCGCCCTCGTCCCCCTGGGCCGTGCCCACAACCGCCGTCACGGCGTCGATCAGTTCTTCGAACGGCGGTCGGTCCCGATAGCCCGGCAGCGCGCGCTTGAGACGGATGATCCCCTCCGCGTCAATGAGGAAGATGCCGGGATGGGCAACGCCATAGGCGCCGTGTCCCTCGCCATACTCCTCGTTGCGGATGCCGAGGGCGTTGACGTGTGCCGCGCCTTGATCCGACAGCACGGGATAGCCGACGCTGTGCTTCTCCTGAAAGGCGGCGAGCTTGTCCACGCCGTCATAGGTCATCGCCGCAACTCGCACACCCACCGCCTCGAAGCGTTCCTGCCACTCAGTCAACTCGACCAGTTGACGAATGCAGAAGGGTCACCAGTCGGCACTGCGGTTGACGAAGAGAAGAAGCCCCTTCGCCCCGGTGAGGTCAGCCAAGGCACGCGGAGCGCCGGTGTGGTCCGGGGCATCGATGGCCGGCATCGCGCTGCCCACAGCCGGCCCCCAGTCGTCCTGATAGTCGTCGGCCGCCACGCCCGCGGCACCAAGCAACATGAGCGCGAGCGCGACACATCGCGCGAAATGCGTCGATCGAAGGAGCAGTTTCACATTCACCTCCGCTGAACAAGGCCGAAGTTCGCCCGCGTCATGGTGCGCTGGCGTCCATCTGCACTGTACTGCATTTTCGCGACGCGTCAGTGCCCTCGTCGGACGGGGATTGTCGCCACCCGTGTTGAGTCCGTCGCGGCGTCTGAAGCAGTCTGCGCAGCAACTGCCAACACGCCGGTCAGAGCGCGCCGGGACGGGGCACGCCCGCCCCTTACGAACTGCTGCTAGGACAAGCGGAATTCCCGATGGACATATGCGCGCACCTTCTGCACGGACTCCTCGACACTAAGCCGGTCCGTATCCACCACAAGCTCCGGTGCATCCGGCGCCTCGTACGGGTCGTCAATGCCCGTGAAATTGGCAATCTCACCGGCGCGAGCGCGTTCGTAGAGGCGTTTCGGATCGCGTCGCTCGCAGGTCTCGAGGGCGGCGCGAACGTAGATTTCGTGGAAATGGTCACCGGCTGCAGCCCGCGCCCGAGCGCGGTGTGCGCGATAGGGCGAAATGAAGGCCGAGATGCAGATGGTGCCCGACGCCGCAAACAGCGCCGCCACCTCACCTACGCGGCGGATGTTCTCGCTCCGGTGCGCCGGCGAGAAGCCGAGGTCCGCGTTGATTCCACGACGCATATTATCGCCATCGAGGACGAACGTGTGATAACCATCGGCAAACAGCGCCTCGTCCAGCGAGAACGCAAGCGTGGACTTGCCAGCCCCGGAAAGGCCCGTGAACCAAAGCACGCCGCCGCGATGGCCGTTACGTGCCTCGCGCTCGGCGGTGGGCACGCGATGCTCAACGGTGAAGAGATTCTGCGGGGACGTCGCCCCGATTTCGGTTCCGTCACTCATGCATTCGCGTCGCTCTTGCCGGTCATGTGGTTGTGAGGCGCAACGTTAGCTGCGGCGGGCGTTCGCGTCACGCGCGCCCGAAGCCTTCGTGCCGCTGCGGTTCGTGTGTGGGAACGGCACCTCGGGCACATCCTCGCCAAGGAAGGCGCAGAGCTCCGGCCAGCCGTCACCGCGTTCGAAGTCGAGCACGAGCAAGTCCGAACGGCCCTCGAAATGCGCGGCCACTTCCCTGTTGTGGGACTCGTAGCGCTCTCTGTACACGGACTCGAACCCGACCGGCGAGCCAAACCCGTAGATCCACTCGCGCATCGGCGTCTCGTCCAGACCAAAGTAACGCACTGCGCTAGCGAGCCAGGCCTCGGTGGATCGCACAGTCAGGACGAAGCGGCTGCCGGGAAAGGCGGTATCGAGCTCCTTGTAGAGCACAGCCGCGGGATTGTCGTTGAGCGCGTCGAACTCGGGCGCGAGCCCCATGGCAAGTGCCAGCGCATTGTTGGCTATGTTTGGATCGCGAGCGCCGTTGGGGCCGGTGACGCGATAGCCGAGCGCCTTGAGTGCGGCCGCGAGGGACTTCGTGCCGGTTCTGTGGAAGCCGATGCAGAACACCTTCGGTTGCTGTCGTCTGCGGCGCGGGCGCGAGGAATCAAGCAACGGCTGCATCGCACGCCACTGCGCCTCGCTCGATTGTTCGATCAGCGCCCGCTCTACCGCCGACACGCGCACGCGCCCTGTCAGCGGTCCGGTACGACGATCCAGCCATTCGACACAACGCAGCGCTCGTGCGCGCCTTGGCACATCACCGAAATGACGGTTTATGAATCGCACGAGGGCGACGCCAAACCTGCCCAGCGAGGCATTGCGTCGCCTCGACGGCACGGGCAGCGGTGCGATGTCGTATTCGTCGAGAAACCGCTGCACGGTGTCGCCCTGGTACCGCAGTGCCCGCACGCGGCCCTTGCCAAACAGCAGTTCCATTTCCTGATAGACGCCGAAGCAATCGAGATGGCGACGAAACCAGTCGTCTTCCATCGCCTCGGCCAAGGAAACGTCGCGGCCCTGCACGCTTGCCGACGGCCCCTCCGTTTGCGGGTTCCGGAGGTACTGTTCCCAGAGCGCGGCCGCGAAGGAGACCGGCTCGCGCAGCCACAGGCAAAGCTCGAAGTCGAACAACGCCGCAAGCCGCCGCAGAGCAGCCTTCGCTTCTGGCGGGTAGTCCCACCAATGGTTGAAGACGCCTTCGGTGGTGAGGATGACGGTGTGTGTGTCGTCCGGCATGTCGCGCAGCGCCGACTCGATGTAGGCCACGAAGCCGGCGATGTCGCCTTTGCGCAGCCTAGCGCTCAAGGGCTGGTGCTTGGGTTCGGGCGAGAACGAGGGCGGTGGGAACCAGATGCCACGCGCCGCAAGCTCGGCACGATTCTCGGCAAGATGCCACTGCAGCGACGAGGTACCGGTCTTCGGAGCACCCCCGTGCAGCACCAGGCGCCGACGGCAGTCGGTCGCCACCTCCCGCTGCACGAATTCCGATGAGAACAGATCAGGTTCCAGCAGCGGTACAGCACTGATCCCGGCCAATGCCCTGTCGCGCCGGAAACGCTCGAAAAACACCATCGCTCCGCCGGCGATGAGGGCATTGACCCTGGCCACTCCCTCATCGAGCACCGAAGTCTCCGAGTACGTCGGCTGGACGAGGCCCGCATCGTCAAGCCCCCACGAGTGATAGTGCAGGATTCGCACCCGCTCGACCGGATCAAGGCTCGGCGTGCGGTCGTGCCCGCCGGGGAAATTCCAGTGGGTTGGCAGGTGGCGCCAGGGTATCTCCTTCTCCGCCAGAGCCAGCGCGAACGAGACCTGGTCGATGTGCTTGCGGGCTGCCGGCAACGCCGTCGGGTCTGCATGCATCCACGCTGCCCAGTGCCGCCACCGCTCGCGCACGACCGCCACCTGCCGGCGCGGGATGTAGAGGACGCCACCGTTGAGGTTGGTCGCGACGGTTTCACCACGTGCGCGCCAGTCGCACGCAATCACTTCCGGCAGCGCGACCCCCGCCTTCGCGAACACTTGCTCGATGTCGGCAAGAGGCGGATTCGGCCCATCCACGACCTTGCCGCACACCACCTCGCCATCAGGTATGTCGAGTGGCGCCAACACAGCGATGTCGAGATCAAGCAGGAGCACGCCCTGGGCGTCGGCATCGAAGCCCGCCGGCGTCAGGAAGTGGTCAAGCTGCGCGATCTTGTTGCAATAGGTGCGATCGAGATAGGGCTCGATTACAACGACCTCATTCCCTCGCCGCTGAAACGCACGGACGACCTCGCCCGATACCCGATTGGTGCATTGCACCACCGTCCGATGGCGCGGGATGCCGCCGACTTCCTCCAACGTGGTGAGGAGCACCTCCGCCTGATATGGATGCGCATCGAGCCAGTCCACCACCATGGACACCATGACCCCCCCACCTGCAGGGGAATGCACAATGGGTTTAATCGCCATGCCGCGAGACAATCCCTCGTTGGCCGCGTCCCGACCAGGAAAGGAGCGACTGTAAAGCAAAGCCAAGACGCATTCGTGGGCTAGGACCGCCAACGCCCGCTTGCGGCCACCCCGGAAGGGATGGAGAGCGCTCTCGAGCCCCGCAGTTTCAACAGGCGTGCGGGATACGATACGATGCCGCGCTTGCCTTCAGCACCGTAAGTCTTCTTCGATGCCAACATTCCATGCCCGGGCCGGGGACATCTACTTTGAGCAGCGTGGTGCACGGGCCGACCCTCGCGTGCTCCTCATTCATGGGCTTGGCTGCCAGCTCGTGCAATGGCCCGACTCGCTCATAGACGGCGTCGCCAATGCCGGGTTTTGCGTAGTGATGCTCGACAATCGCGACGCGGGGCTGTCGCATGAGTCAACCGAGGAGCCGCCGGCAATCGACGCCATCGTCGCCACCGCCAACGGAGATTCGGCGCTCGCGCCCGCATACGCGCTCGCGGACATGGCGCAAGATGCGGTGGATTTGCTGGACCATTTGGGCCAAGCCGGCGCCCACGTCGTAGGTCTGTCGATGGGCGGCATGATCGCCCAGCATGTAGCCATTTCCCATGCGGAGCGAGCCTTCAGCCTCACATCCATCATGTCGAGCACGGGCAATCCCGACCTGCCGCGGCGCGACGAGGCATTGATGGCGTTCTTGCAGCCGTTGGGCGCTGACGACACCGACGCAGCCGTCGAAGCCCAGACCCGAGCCTTTCAGGCCATCGGCAGCGAGCACTACAACTCCGCTGAAGTCGGGTTTGCCCGCTTTTCGCGTCGTGCGGTGGAGCGGTCGTTCCGGCCGGCGGGGCTGATGCGGCAACTTGGCGCGATCGTCGCCGACGGCGACCGTAGGGAACGCTTGGCGGTGGTTCGCGCACCCACGCTGGTGATCCACGGCGTGGACGACCCGCTGGTGCCCGTTGAGGCCGGCCGCGACACGGCAGCAGCCATTGACGGTGCCCGCATCGTCGAAATCGACCGCATGGGCCACGACCTGCCGGAACCCGAAGTGCCGCGTGTCGTGGCAGCCATCGTCGAACACGCCCGGAGCGTCGAACTGTTGCGCTAGCTTTGCACCTGGCCGCTACCGAGAACGGGCGCCTGCGGTTCTACGCCGTGGTTGCGGCGCGGACCAGGTCCATGGCTCGGCCTAGCGTCTCGAGTCGTTCCTCGACCGTGCGCCCCGCTGGCTGCACGCGCAGCGTGTTGACGCCGGCGTCCCGATAGGTGCGGATGCGTTCGCGCACTCGCGCCTCGTCGCCAATGAGGTTGGATTCTTCCACCATGGCGTCGGGAATGACGGCCACCGCGTCGTCGCGACGCCCCGCCACCCACAGCGACTGCGACTCCCTTGCCACATCCTCCCAGCCGCCGCGCTTGAAGGCATCGTTGTAGAAGTTGGTGCGCGCCGAACCCATCGCGCCCAAGGTGAAGGCCATGCCTCGCTTGAGGGGCGCCGCCAGTTCGGCCACGTCGCCAAAGGCCACGCTGCCGCCGGCCTGGATGTCCACGTCCGTGAGACTGCGGCCGGCCGCCCGTGCACCGGCCGAGATGTAGTCGAGGTGCGCGCCGGCATGGTCTGGTGTGAAGGACGTGCCAAGCCAGCCATCGGCGGCTTCGCCCGTGTATTCGAGCGCGTTGGGACCGAGAGTTGCGAGATAGATGGGGATGCCGTCGTTGCCGGGCTGCGCCAGCCGCAGCGCCTTGCCCTCGCCGCCCGGGAGCGGAAGCTGGTGGAAGCGCCCTTCGTAGGCGATTTTCTCGCCCGCAAAGGCGAGACGCACGATGTCCACCGTTTCCCGCATTCGCGTGAGCGGGGCGCGGAAGGGGCGGCCCTGCAAGCCTTCCACCACCTGCGGGCCGCTGACGCCGAGGCCGAGGATGAAGCGGTCGCCGGAGATGGCGGCCATGGTCAGTGCTGTCATGGCGGTCATGCTCGGCGTGCGGGCGCTGATCTGCATGATGCCGGTGCCGAGGCGGATGCGGCTCGTCTTGGCAGCCAGATAGGCGAGGGGCGCGACCGCGTCATGTCCCCATGCCTCCGCCGTCCACACCGTGTCGACGCCAAGCCTCTCCGCTTCCACAACGAACCGGACATCCTCCTCGAAGTCCCGACGCGATCCGGATGCCGCCCCGCCAATGCCGATGCTGACCTTCATTCTGCTCTCGTCCGTGTGCGATCTGAGCCGGAAGCGTAACCGATCGTCCGCAGGCCGCCGCCCGTCGGTACACAATGGCACCACACCATCGAAAAAGCCCGGGAGCAGCGCCACATGAAGATCACGGAACTCAAGACCTTCTGCTTTCTCGACGAGGGCGGACGCAAGTACTTCATCGTCAAGGTGGAAACCGACGCCGGCATCCACGGTCTCGGCGAAGTCGGCATCACCCACTGGGGCGGCGCCGTGGACCAGGCCGTGCGGCACCTCGGCGACATGGTGATCGGCGAAGACCCGATGGCGACGGAACGCCTCTGGCAGCGCATGTTCCGAGGCGCGTTCTTTCCCGCCGACAAGGTCTACGGCTCGGCCATCAGCGCCATCGACATTGCCCTGTGGGACATCAAGGGCAAGGCGCTGGACCAGCCCGTGTATCGCCTCCTCGGCGGCCCCGTACGCGACCGCGTGGTGTGCTATCCGCACGTACAGGGCAACGGCACCGAGGCGCTGCTCGCGCATTGCCGTCGGGCGGTGGACGATGGCTGGAAATACCTGCGCTGGCATCTTCCCACGGCGGTCGAAGGCGGCGTCGATGCAGATCCAGCCTTGCTTGACCCCGGCCAGTCCATCGAACTCGCGGTATCCCAGATGGCGGCGGTGCGTGCGGAAGTTGGCGAGGGTATTGGCCTGTGCCTCGACGTCCACACCCGGCTCGACATGGCACACACCGTGGAGCTATGCAATCGCCTCGAGCGCTTCCGCCCGTTCTTCATCGAAGATCCCTTGCGCTCCGAGAACGCCGCCAGCTACCGCACGCTGGCGCGGCACACCAACGTCCCCATCGCCGCCGGCGAGCAGTGGTGCTCGAAGTGGGCCTTCCGGGAAGTGATCGAGGAGGAACTCGTCCGCTACGCCCGCATTGATTTGTGCATCGTCGGCGGCCTCACAGAAGCGCTGAAGATCACGCATTGGTGCGAAACCCATTACATCGACATCGTGCCACACAACCCGCTCGGACCCGTCAGCGCCGCTGCCGGGGTGGCGCTCTGCATGGCATCCACCAACGTCGGCGTGCAGGAGATGCCCCGCGCCCCAGGCACCTTCGCCACCGACCTCTTCCCCAAGCAGATTCACTGGGAAGACGGCCACGCCCATTGCCCGGACGAACCGGGGTTGGGGGTGGAACTCGACGAGGAACTTGCGCGGGCCAAGAGCACGTCACTTAACGGCTGGCCGCCGCAGCTTCGGCGCCCGGACGGCGCCTTCACCAACTGGTAAACCGCGCGCCCTGGCGGGCGCGTCGGCAGTTCGCTGCACGAACTGCCGTCTCGCAATCGGTGCGCTCTGACCGGTGCGCCTTCGCTATGGGCCAGCACCGCTTCTGCGAGGGTGGCCAAAAGCGCGGTCGGATTCGACGCCAAACCCCAACGCCCTGCCCGGCGGCGGTGCGATCCGGCATTCCTCCCGAAGCATGGCAACGAGCGTCTCGTCGCTGTCCTCGACTCCGAGCAGTGCCGCCCGGCGCCGCACCATGCGGAAATCGCCGGGCGTGAGGGAGGCCGGCAGGCGCAGGTCAGCCGGCAGGTCGCGACCAAACCAGAGCCGGAACGCCCTCGCCGCCGTCGCCGGGCCGAGGAAGCCGAACGCGCAGCGAAAGACGAAGTGGCGCAGCATAGTCTGGTCCAGCCGCTCTTCATCCGTGGCGGTGCAGGCGAACGGCAGCGGGTGGTGCTCCATCCACGCCAGCACCTCACTGCCGGCACCCGTCTCCCAGCCTGAGATCGCGTGGCGTTCGGCGAGCAGCGCCTGCGCCTGGTCGATGACGAGAAACGTGCCCTGCTCGGCGGCCGAGGCAAACGCGTCGGCGATGTTGCGCTCCGTTTCGCCTTGCCACATGCCGAGGAGTTCCGCGCCGCGCACCTCCGTCAAGTCAAGCCCCAGGCGCCCTGCCAGATAGCGCAGGCTTGACGTCTTGCCGGTGCCGGGCGGACCTTGCAGGCAGAGGGAGAAGGCGCGAGTTTCGATCTCGGCGAGGCGATCCGCCAACGCCACAAGATCGGTGTCCGACTCGATCAGGCTCGGGTCGAACGCAACGTCAGCGCCAGCATCGGGGAGGAGCTCGGCGGCTGCACGCTGGACATGCCAGTCGTGCCCCATGGCGGCGGCAAGGCTCCGCACCCCGCGTCGAATGGACGCGAGGCCCCCCTTGCCGATGTGGGCGGCGGCGGTGGCAGCGGCGGCGAGGCCCGGCGCCTCCCCGAACTCCCGCGCGAGGGCCAGAGCATCGTCCTCGGATGCGTCGATGCCGTGCAGCGCAAGCTGGCGCGACCAGATGCGCGTGCGCACCGACACAGGCGGAGCCTGCATTCGAACCGCGTACATCATGCGCCGCAGCACCGCCGGATGCAGTGCCTCGGCATCATGCGTCGTCCACAGGGTCGGCGTGGGGTTGCGTTCGAGCAGACGATGCAAGAACACCCGCGACGCCCCACTCGCCGGCTCCGGCGCAAGTCCGAACACCGCCTCGCCGCCGCCGACGAGCAGGTCTTCGGTTTCGTCGAACAGCAGCAGTGCGCGGCGGTCGGCGGCGAGCAGGGATTGGGCGAGCTGCAGTTCCGACAGGCGTTCGCTGCGCACGGGCTCCCCGCCTCCGTCACCGGATTCGCCGACGCTGAACAGCGCAAGCCCAAGGTGCTTGGCGAGCGTCTGGCAGAAGGCCGTCTTGCCAGTGCCGGGCGCCCCATGCACGAGGATGTTGACACCGCACGCCCCCTGTTCCACCGCCCCTCGCAGCAGCGCCATCACGTCTGACCGGACGGCACCGAGGTGCTCGAAGTCTTCCCAATCGAGCTCGCTCTCGCCTTCGCCGCCGAGCAACAGGCGGCGCACATCTGCGTCTCCCGCCGACCACGCGAGGCGGTTCAGGCGTCGTGGCAACGTCAGACGCTGATCCTCGTCCACACGCACGAGGCCAGAGCGCACCAGGCGCCCGTCGGCACGGAACAGTCGTTGCACCAAAGCAGGGCTGGCACCGAGCAGCCGAGCCAGCGTCGGCTCGCGAAGGCTGAAGCCGCTCGCTCGAACGCCGCCCACGGCATCGACCATCGCCTGGATGGCTGGTTGTGTCTCGTAGCGCAACAGCAGCTCGAGCGCGGCCGACTCCCGAGCGTCGAGCCCCACCACGGCTCGGAGATCCGCGAGGCGCCGGAAGGCGTTGTCCTCTTGAACGATTTCGGCTTCGGCGACATGCCGGCGCGGGGCCGGGGCGACCGCATCGGAGCCGGCCAAGGCGGCGCGGTCTCCCGCTGGCGCGAGTCCGAGCTCGCCGGCATGTGCGCTGAGCCAGTCGGCCAACTCAAGCGCTTCTGGCGAATCCGCCCCAACCCGCGCCAGCACGTTGCCACTCCAACGCAAAACCAAGGCCCGTTCGCGACTGTTGAACATCTGTGGACTCCCGGTGGATGAACCGGGGACAACTCTGACGCCCTCACGCGACAAACAAGGTCGCGACTTTGTGCGACATTGCTCCCAGGAGCTTGCGCCGTAAACGGCGCTTACCTCCTAGGCGTAGCTGCGAGCGAATGCGAGCACGAAGATCAGCAGTTCGCGTAGCGAACTGCCAACGCGCCCGTTAGGGCGCGCAGCCACCGGCGCCTAGGCCGTACGGGCACGTCCTGCGCCGCCGCGGCCTCGACCAGATCACGCCCAACCAAAACCGAAAGCGCTTTCGACTTCCCGCAAGCGGGGAGTCGATCGTCCTCGTTCTTCGTTTGGGGCAGCCTCGCCAAGGGGCTTGAAGGGGCGAGTTCCGGCAAGAGTGCCGGTCTACGACTACTCCTGCGTCGGCGCCTCGTACAACTCGATCTCGTAGCCGTCCGGGTCCCGGAAGAACACGATCGTCGGCGGGTTGTCGCCGGGAATGGTGACGAAGCGGGGCTCCGAGCCGGCAGCCGCCGCCCTCGCTGCCAGCGCCTTCGCATTTGCTGTGTTGACGATGACCCTGCCGTACCTGCCCTTGCCTTCCGGCAGCGGCTCGTCATTGAGCCGGGCGAGGACGAGGCCGGCGCCGCCACCCGGCGCCGCCAAGCCGATCTCGATGGGGGTTTCCGAGTCCGGTGGGTATTGCCAGATGCGGGTGAACCCAAGCACCACCCCGTAATACTCCTCGGAGCGGCCGATGTCCGCTACGTTGAGCGCCACGTGTGCCAGCGCCGCATCCGATGCCTCACCCTCCGCCACGAGCGGCGCGGCCACAAGCGCCATCGCACCAACCACCGCCGCTCGCAGGAAGTTCCTCGCCACCATGGCTTCCCGTCGCCTCCTGTTCCTTGAATGGAGCCTAAGTTCGCGGCTTTCCTTGCGTTTCGATGGCCTCGCAGGAGCGGGCTTGTCCTCGCCCGTGCCCGCCATCGCGGCAACGAACTCGCCTTAATAGCCTTCGAGTTCCCCATAGCGGTTGCGGTGAAAGCTCTGATCGCCGAAGGTTTGTTCGGTGACGGCGGCGCGCTTGATGAAGAAGCCGATGTCGAACTCGTCGGTCATGCCGATGCCGCCGTGCATCTGGATGCCTTCGCGGGAGACCGTGTGGAAGGTTTCGCCGACCTTGGCCTTGGTGAGGCTCGCGAGCTTGGCGACCTCCTCTGGGGTGCGGTCTTCGTCGAGGGCCGTGAGGGCTTCGAGCACGCACGAGCGGGAGAGTTCGAGCTCGCAGAACATGTTGGCGGCACGATGCTTGAGTGCCTGGAAGGAGCCGATGGGCACGCCGAACTGTTCGCGTTCCTTGAGGTAGGCGATGGTGCGGTCAAAGCACTCCTGCGCCGCACCGAGCATTTCGGCCGAGATGCCGATGCGGGCGATGTCGAGGGCACGGTCGAGGATGTCGGCGCCCTGGCCCTCCGCGCCAATGAGTGCGTCCGCACCCACCTGCACGCCTTCGAGCTCGATGTTGGCGGCGTTGCGGCTGTCCACCATCTTCGTGCGGGTGACCGAGACACCGTCGGCAGCGCGATCCACCAGCAGCAGCGAAATACCCTCGCGCTCGCCGGCGCTGCCGCTGGTGCGGGCGGCGACGATCAACTGGTCCGCAACGTGCCCGTCCAGAACGAACTTCTTCGAGCCGGAGATGGTGTAACCGGCATCGCCCTTGGTGGCGGCGGTCGAGATGCCGTAAGGGCTGTGGCGATGGGATTCCTCGAGCGCGAGCGCGAGCAGCTTCTCGCCACTGGCAATGCCCGGCAAGAGCGCCGCCTTCTGGGCATCGCTGCCGCCCAAGTTGAGGATGGTGCCGCCGACCCACACGGTGGCAAACAGCGGGCTTGCGGCCAGCGTGCGGCCCGTCTCTTCCGTGACGACACCGAGGCCCTTGTAGCCGAAGGCGAGGCCGCCATGCTCTTCCGGGAACGGGATGCCGGCCCAGCCGAGTTCCACCATGCTGGACCAAGTGTCGCGGTCGAAACCGTCGGCGCTGTCGTCGTCGCGCAGCTTGCGCAACTGGCCGATGGGCACTTCGTCGGTGCAGAAGGCCTTGGCCTGGTCCTTCAGCATGTTCTGCTCTTCGTTGAGAATCATGGGCATCGCGTGCATTCCCCTTGGGCTGTGGCTGCCGTCGCACCCTTCAGGCGACGGTTCGTGAGGGCGCGATCATATGCCAGACGCGAGTGTGGTAGGAACCCTATCGCACCGCCGGGGGCGTACACTGCCTAGCAAGCGAGCCTTGGAAAGGGAACATGCCCGACAACGACCTGATCGCCACCGACCTCAGCAACATCGACTGGCAGGAACTGGTGGATGGCCTGAACCGCTACCTGCGCCTCAGGACCACGCCCATCGGCATGAAGCTCTTTGCGGATGCAGCCGAGATGGAGGAGATTCCCCGGGTTCGGCGGCCGAAGGACATCCACACGACGGACCAGATCGTCGGCCAGGCGAGCCGGAACGGGTGGACCGTAGGCATCACCGCCGACGACCTCGTGGGCGCGCAGTGCAAGACGGTAATCGGGCTTGCGCCGCGAGACGAGGACTGGCTCTCCGGGCAGCACATGGCCGGGGTCTGGTACGAGACGGTGGAGGATTCCTCGCTGCACCAGCACTCCATGGACGTGGCGCCGTTTGGCTCGTACGAGGCGATGGCTGTGAGCCCTTTGGCGAGCGGGCGTTTGAACCCGCCGGACATCGCGCTGATCTACGCGACGCCGGCGCAGATGATCCTGTTCATCAACGGGTTGCAGTGGAGCGGCTACAAGAAGCTGGAGTGGGGGTGTGTGGGCGAGTCGGCCTGCGCGGATTCCTGGGGGCGGGCGTTGGCGACGGGGGAACCAAGCCTGTCGATCCCGTGCTTCGCGGAACGGCGCTATGGCGGCGTGATGGAGGACGAACTGCTGATGGCCATTCCCCCGGCCTACCTGCCAAAGGTGATTGCGGGGCTCGGCCACCTTTCCCGCAACGGCCTGCGATATCCGATTCCCCAGTACGGCGTGAACAACGACGTGCGGGCAGGCATGGGGGTCAGTTACGGCTGATCTGCACAACCCAATGATCGTACGGCGCTTTCTTCGCCGAACAGGGCGACGCATGCGTCGCCCCTACAGGAAGGCGTCGGTCACGTCCCGGGCCGTAGGGGCGACGCATGCGTCGCCCTTTTTTCGGGTGGCCTTCCTCATGCGCTAGCGGCTCGACGTCCTCGGCCGTTCCCAACGCCAGCCACGGGTGGCTACGCAGCCAAGGAGTAGCCTGGGTCCGCTAGCGCATCGAATTCGGTGAGGACGCGTTGGCCGTTTGGCACATCAAGGATGCGGGTTCTGAGTTCGGCGTGCATCCGCTCGGCGACGATGCGGGGCTGCTCAACGGTGGCCCAGTCAAGCAGGCCCTGCCAGAACGGATCAACTAGCTCCGAACCGGGCATAGTGCCGCCGTCCACCGTGCGCACGGTTAGCGAGCGTAGTTCGCCGAGATAGAGCCGCAGCGATTCGACATGGATGAGTTCGTCCGTGCGGATGCGCTCGATGATTTCAGCGGCTTCCTCGGCCTGCGGGCGGCGGGCAGGAAAGAGGTCGGGCGTGCGCATGATCTCTTGCGTGGCGGCGAAACCGATTTCAGCGCGGAACTCGATCACCAAGAGGTTCATGAGGAAGGCGAACAACATCTCGAAGGGCTGATCCACCTCGGGCATCCAGCGTGTGCCTTCTTCCGGACGCGCGATGCGTTCCGGCGGCTCAGCATCCGGGTGGGCGCCCGCACCGAAGGCAAGATCGCGTGCCACGAACCACATCACGTCGTGGCCGCCGATGCCTTGCTCCGGCTCGCCGCCTTCGTCGATGCCGTGCGCGTGCATCAGGCCCTTGTGCAGGTGGCCGAGGGCTGTGCCGGAGATGTCCTCCACGAACAAGGGCTGGAGCTTTGGCAGCGGCATCGCCGAGAGCATCCGGCCCCGGCCTTCGATCTTGCCGGTGATGGTGAGGGAGTTCCAGAAGAAGCGATCGAGGCCCCTGCGAATCAAGAGACTCTGCTGTGCGGGGTTCGGCACGCGGGGGCCGGAGAGGAGCGAGGAATCGGCGTCGAGCAGTTCTCCGCCGCGGCGGCGCAGCGCTTCGGACCAGTTGGCGATGGCCTTGCTGCGGCCGAGAGACCGCGGGGGGATGTAATTGCCTTCGCTGTCGTAGCCGCCATGCAGGCGCTGGCCATCGATGTCGTGCGGGCGAGCGTAATCGTGGTCAGAGAGAAGTTCCTCCCGCGTGAAAACAAGCTGCAGATCGGAATGGCGCATCACGTGACTCATTCCCTCGGCGGCTCTGTGGGATCGGCGCCGTCGCGGGGCGCGCCGGTGCCGGAGGAACCCATGAAAATGCTGCGGCCATCAGCGAAGGTGATGTCGCGGCCGCTGCCCTTGCAGATCGGGTTGCACTTGCGGTCCTTGCTTTGGTAGCCGCGCACGATCACGTCGATGCCCGGTTGCAGCACCGTGCGGGTGAGGCCGCGGCGGAGCAGGGTGTTGGGCGTGCCGGCTTCCAGCATCCACGTTTCCGATTCACCGTCCTTCGTGGTGATCTCCACATGCACCCAAGCGTGTGGGTTGATCCAGTCCACTTGGGTAATGGTGCCTTCGATGCGAATGGGGAGGTCGGCGTCGAATTCTGCCGAGAAGGCATGGTGGGCCGAAGCCGGCAATGCGCCCAAGGCCGTGACGAGTGCCATAGAGGCCAATGTTCGCATCTTCGCAATCCTCCTCTTGCGGCCCTCGCGCTGCCGCTCTTGCCTCCCCGCTCTGCGGGCGTCCACGCTCGCCCGCCGCGCGATTTGCATGACCCCACCAGTCATGCACAATGTCGTTTCGATCATATCCGATTTCACCCACCGCGCCCCGCCCCGCTGAAGCCGCGCGGTGCAGGAGGCACCATGAAAAGCGCACTGCCAGTCGTGATCGTCGCACTTGCCCTTGCCGCTTGCGACAACGTGGCGGTGAATGTCGAGACGACCGGGCCTGAAGCCAGCGAAGCGCCAGCGCCGTTCGTGCCCCCGGAAGGGGACGTGACCACCGACACCCACCGCTTCACCCGCATCGCGCCGGGCGTGTACTTCGTGCAGACAGTCGCCCCCATCTTCAACAGCAACTCGATGGTGGTGGTAAACGACGAGGACGTGATGGTGGTGGACACCCACATCACCCCGGCCATGGCGCGCGACCTCATCGACTCCATCGCCCGGGTGACCGACAAGCCTGTCACCACGGTGATCAACACCCACTTTCACTACGACCATGCCCACGGCAACCAGGCCTTCGACGACGCCACCATCATCGGCCACGAGTTCACCCGCATGAAGATGGCGACGGACCCCTTCAGCGAACCAACCTTCGCTGGCGAGCTGGCGCGGCAGCCGGGCACCCTCGAGGCCATGCGCCAGCGTGTTGCCGTCGCTGCGGACGACAAGGCCCGCGCCCAGGCCGAGACGGTGCTCTCGGCGTACGAAGCACACGTCGAAGCCTCGAAGGAAATCGACCCAGTGCCACCGGACGTGACCTTGTCGGACCGACTCACGCTCTACCGGGGATCGCGGGAAATCGAGCTCCTGTTCCTGGGCCGCGCCCACACCGGCGGCGACATCGCCATTCATCTGCCCGCCGAACGCCTCGTGTACACCGGCGACATGATGCTCGGCGGCATCTCCTGGCTCGGCGACGGCTACGTGGACGAGTGGCCCGACACCTTGGAGCGCTTCAAAGAGCTCGATGTGGACCTCGTCGTGCCCGGACACGGCCCTACGTTCACCGGTGAGCACGGACGCGAGGTGGCAACCTACGTGCAGGCGTATTACCGCGACCTGTGGGCTGTCGTGGTGGAGCTGCGCGGCCAAGGCAAGTCGGCCGAGGAAACGGCCGCCGAGGCCGACCTCACGGCGCACGCGGAAACGCTGGGCGTGAACCAGCCGGGCGCGAACCTACAGGCCGTCCAGCGCATCTACCAGCTACTCGACGAGCGCGGGGAATGACGCACGTCCCTCTGCAAGAGACCAACTCGCAAGAGACCGACCGGGAGGCGGCATGAAACTGGCGGTGGAGTTTCCGAGCGTGTCCTATCGCGAGGGCGGCGACGCAGTGCTGCGGCTCGCCCGGGCCATCGAGGACATCGGCTTCGACCAGCTCGACATGTTCGACCATGTGGTCATGGGCTTCCCCACCAAGAGCCGGGAAGCGCCCATGTATCCGCCGAAGATGCCGATCCTGGAAGCGCTGATGACGCTCTCCTACGTCGCCGCCGCCACCAAGACCATCGGCCTTGGCACCGAAGTGCTCGTGCTGCCGCAGCGACAGCCGGTGCTGGTGGCGAAGCAGATCAGCACCCTCGACACCCTTTCCGGTGGCCGCGTGCGCCTTGGCGTCGGCGTTGGCTGGCAGGAATCCGAATACGACGCCTTGGAAGAGCCCTTCCACAACCGCGGCCGACGCATGGACGAGGCCATCGACGTGCTGCGCAGCTACTGGCGCGACGACAACATCTCCTTCGACGGCGATCACTACTCGTCGGTCGCCATGGCGATGGAGCCGAAGCCTCCGCAGGGAGGCGACTTGCCGATCTGGGTCGGCGGCAACGTGGAAGCGGCGCTCAAGCGTGTAGCCGAGCGCGGCGACGGCTGGCTGGCGACGGCCATCACCGATGCGGCCGTGGCGACACGATGTCGGGAGAAGATATCCGCCTATGCCGAAGCCGCCGGCCGCGACCCAGGCGGCATCGGCTATCAGATGATGCTGGATGTGCCGCCCAGGGACGACGCCGGCAAGGCGTTCTATGCCGACGTGAGTAACGTCGCGCGGCGTGCTGCCGAGGTGCGGGCGATGGGCTTCGAGTGGGGCGCGCTGAATGCCACGGCCATTTTCCAGTCCGGCGCCCGCAGCGTGGACGCCATCATCGACGTGCTCGGTCGCGCCTTCGAGGCGATCCGGCAAGAGACCGGCTGACATCAACACCAATCCCCACATCGAAGCCGCCATCGGCCTCGCGCCACTGGTGCGCGAACATGCCGACGAGGCGGAACGAGAACGCCATCTGCCGCGACCCGTGGCGGAAGCATTCGCCCGCGAGGGGCTCTACCGGGTGGCGGCGCCGGCGGAGTTCCACGGCGCCGATGCAGACCCAATGACCCAGATCGGCGTCATCGAAGCGGTTTCCCGAGCTGACGGCAGCGCCGGCTGGAACCTGATGATCGGCATCGAGACCTTTGGCCTCATCGCCCCCGGCTTCGCCCACTGCCCGGAACTCATCGAAGATCCCATGACCATCATGGCGAGTTCCACCGCCGCCGTGGGCCGCGCCGACAAGGAGGACGGCGGCTGGCGGGTTTCCGGCCAGTGGCAGTTCGTGAGCGGCATCCACAATGCGGAACTCTTCGGCGCAACGGTGCGGCGCTACGACAACGACGAACCGGTGGAGGACGGCAACCTCTATGCCGTGGTGCCGAAGGGCGGCTACGAGATCGTCGACACCTGGCACGTCGCCGGGATGCGCGGCTCCGGCTCCCACGACGTGCGCCTCGACGACGTATTCGTGCCAGATCGCCTGTTCGTCAACCCCATCGGCGGCAACGTCGGCTCGCCGCAGCTGCGGCTGCCCATCGGCAACCGCCTTGCCTACAACAAAGCCGCCGTGGCAATAGGCATCGCCCGCGCCGGCATCGACGCCTTCGTCGAACTCGCCACCGAGAAGAAGCCGCGCTTCACCACCCGCACGCTCCGCGACCGCCCCTTTGCCCAACGCGCCGTGGCACACGCGGAGGCGCGCCTAATCGGCGCCCGCGCCGCTCTCCTGGAACTCACCGAACGCACTTGGGACACCGTGGTGCGTGGCGACACAGTGCAACCGAGAGACCAGGCTCTCTTCCACATCATCGCCTCCGACGCCGCCCGCGCCGCCGTGGAAGTGGTGGAAACCGTAACGGAAGCCGCCGGCACCACGGCCAACCGCCTCGGCCATCCCTTGGAACGCATCAACCGCGACGTGCGCGTAGTCCGCCAACACGCCACCGTCGCCCCCCACCTAATCGAAGACGCCGGCCGCGCCCTGCTGAACCTCGAACCGGAAACCTTCATCCTCCGCTCAAGGCGCCCAGGCACCCCACCAAGGCCGTAGCCCTCGGAAAGGGGGGTTTAGTCCCGTCACCATTGGCTACCTGCACAAGGGCGAGATAGGCCGAGCCGACGCGTGACGGGCCGGAGTCGGTGTCGTATGGTCGGGCGATCAGGCGACGACGCATCGAGGGCCGAGGCTTGGAAGGCCGTCGGCGATCGCCGACGAAGGGGAAAGGGGACGATGGAACAGGGAGGCGAGCCACTCGAACCGTCCGGCGACGAGCCGACCCTCAGGCGCAGCATCAGCCTGTGGCAGATGACGCTCTACGGCGCCGGCGGCATGCTGGGCGCCGGCATCTACGGACTGATCGGCCAGGTCGCCGGCGAGATGGGGTCGGCGGTCTGGCTGGCCTTCGCCCTGTCGCTGGTCGCGGCGGGCCTGACAGGACTGTCGTACGCATCGCTCGGCTCCCGCTATCCGCGCGCAGGCGGCGCGGCCTACATCACCCAGCGCGCCTACGGCCGCGATCTCTTGACCCATGTCGTCGGCCTGACGGTCGCGTGCTCAGGCCTGACCTCGATCGCTGCCGGCGCCCGCGTGGTGGGAGAGAACCTGCAGGCCCTGCCGGCTCTCGAGGGCCTGCCCACCGGGATGCTGGCGTTCCTCTACGTCGCCGTCGTGGGCGGGATCGCCTACCGCGGCATCCGCGAGTCGATGTGGGCCAACGTCGCCCTCACGCTCATGGAGGCGGGAGGGCTGCTGCTGGTGATCGCCGTTAGCCTGCGCTTCTGGGGCTCGGCGAACCTCTTGGAGTTTCCGGTGGGGCCAGAGACCGAGGCGGGGCTGCCGCTGGTGTTCCTGGCGCAGGGAATCGTGCTCACCTTCTACGCCTTCATCGGCTTCGAGGACTCGCTCAACGTCGCCGAAGAGCTGAAGAATCCGCGCCGCAACCTGCCGCTCGGCCTCGTGATGGCGCTGGTCCTGACCGTCGTCATCTACATGAGTGTGGCGATCAGCGCCGTCTCGGTGGTGCCGTGGCAGGAGCTGGCGGAAGCCAAGGCACCGCTGGCCGAGGTCGTGGCGCGGGCGGCACCGTGGTTTCCGGCGTGGGTGTTCATCGTGATCACCGTGTTCGCGGTCGCCAACACGGGGCTCATCAACTACATCACCGCATCGCGCCTGCTCTACGGCATGGCGCGCGACGGACACCTGCCCCCGGTGCTGTCGAGAGTCCATCCGGTGCGCCGCACCCCCCATGTTGCGATCTGGCTGATCTTCGCGCTGGTCGTGGCGCTCGTCCTGTCGGGCGACATCTCTGAACTGGCCTCGGCGACCGTGCTGCTGCTGCTGTTGGTGTTCCTGGCGGTGAACGGCGCATTGGTCGTTCTGAAAATGCGCCCCGGCGAACCTCCGGGCGGCTTCGAACTGCCGCTCGCAGTGCCCGCGCTCGGTGCCGTCGTTTGCGTCGCGATGTTCGGGGCCCGCGTCGGGGCGGGCGACTGGCGCGCCCCGGCGATTGCCGGCGTTCTGCTGCTCGGCGTGGCCGCGCTGTATTTCGTGCTCCGGCTCCGACGCGTCGCGGACACGGACTAGGCGCGGGATTCGAGTCCTAACGGACGGTACTCTGGGCGAATCTGACGCCAGCGCTGGTGACCACGACAAACCGATCGGCGAGCCGGTCCCGGTGTTCGGCCAATAGACGCTCCAACGCTTCGATCTTGCTGGCGCTGTGTCGTCTTGGAGGCGGAGAAGCACGATGCCTCGGTGGGGCATGCGCTCTCGATGCACTTTCTCGCCGAAGTCCTTGTCATTCGTCAGGAGAATCCAACCTTCCCTGTGCGCTTTCCCGATTAGATTGAGGTCGCTTACGCCACGCGCTTCGTCATAGACCGAGAAGACCTCGTGTCCTTGTTCACGAAGCCACTTGGCTACCCTCGGGCCCGTGCATTCATCGACCAGAAAACGCATTGGAAGAGTTCCATCACCGTTGATGGCATCACAACGGTCGGTTCAACGTCCGGCGAGACACATGCTTCAGGCAGCGTGCCCTCGTGCCTCGCCCGCCGCGAATGGGACGAAGGCCGTGTCCTCCAGCGCCTTTGCGGCGAACAGGGTGCAGGCCAGCACATCGTCGGGGGTGAGACCGTCATATTCCGCAACGATGGTCTCTTTGGTCTCGCCGTGTGCCAAGAGATTCAAAACGAACTCGACGGTCAGCCGAGTACCGGCGATGACCGGTTTCCCGAGCATCACGTCAGGGTCCCGCTGAATGCGTCTCAGCAACTCGGTATCACCCATCGAGCGTCCCTCGGTTTCGTCCCTTCAGATGGGAACCAAGGCGCATCATAGCGAACCCGTGCACGTAGATTGCACCGGCGGCCCGAGGGGCCGGCCCTGCGCAAGCGGTCGCAGGGAAGCTCGCGTCATTGTTGGCCAGCGCTGGCCTTGTTGACGTAACTCCAGTTCCAGCGCCAGGCGAGGATGCCGACGACGACGTTGGTGATGGCCGTGGCGATGAAGATACCGACGTAGCCCCACCAGTAGTTGCCGAGAACCGCGAGAGGGACGCCGATTACCAAGGCCCGAAGGATAGAGATGACGAGCGAAGGCGTCGGCTTGCCAAGCGCGTTGAAGCAGGAGCTTGCCACCTGCGTCATGCCCATGAAGCCGATGCTCAGCGGGATGATGTAGAAGAACGCCACCGAGACTTCCACGACGATGGGGTTGTCGTCGATCATGGCGACGATGGTCTTGCCCACCGACACCATCACGATGAATGTCACGACGCCCCAGGCGATGGAGAAGCGGTGGGTCATGGAAAGCGCCGCCTTGGCGCGGTCGTAGAGCTTGGCGCCCCAGTTCTGGCCTACGAACGGCTCCACCGAGGACGATGCCGACCACAGGATCATGTGCGCCAGCGTCTCCACCCTCGACGCCACCTGATAGCCGGCGACCACCGCCTCGCCGTGGCCGATCAACATGCGCGTGATAACCAGCATGCCCGCTGGCATCACGAGGCCGCTCGCCACCGCCGGGCCGCCCACGTGCATGATGCGCCGCCACGAGTCGAACGCCCCCTCCATCGTCCAGCGCAGCATCCGTGCCCGCATGAGCAGCACGACGTAAAGCCCCATGCCCAATGTGCGTGAGATGACGTAGGCCCAGGCAGCACCCGCAATTCCTAATGCGGGAATGCCGAACCAGCCGAAGATGAGCGGCGGCCCGAGCAAGATCTGCAAGATCGATCCCGCCGCCATGATGATGCCGGGACTCTTGGCATTGCCGGTGGCGCGAAGCAACGTGGAGCCGACGATGGACAACATGAAGGCAGGGAAGCCGAGCAGATAGACGGTCAGGTATTCCACCGTGAGTTCGCGCAGGTCGCCGGTGGCGCCGATCAGCGTCACGATGTCTCGCGCCAGCCAAATGCCGAGGGCACCCAAGACGATGCCCACCGCCAGCGCCAGGATCTGGCTGTGGGTGATGAGCCGCGCCGCGCCTTCTCGATCGCCCGCCCCCATCGTCCGCGCGGTGACCGACGAAGCGCCCGTGCCGATGCCCCCGGCAAAGGCGAAAAGCGTGATGGTGACCGGGAACGCCACGCCCATGGCGGCGAGGGCCTGTGTTCCGAGCACACCGAGATAGATCGCTTCGGCAAACATCGAGGCGTTCATGGCCACCGAGCCGAGCGCCATGTACGAGCCGAGGCGCAACAGGTGGCGTCCCACCGAACCGTCCGTGAAACCGCGCATGGCACGCATGGCACCGGTCGGCGTCGAGGGCGAGTCCGCTTCGCTTGCGGCCGCTTGGCGCTCGTCGCTGGGAATGTCCGTCATGCGGCCGCCCGCCCGTCGCGTTCAGCGCGAATGAACTCCGCGCCCTTTTCGGCGATCATCACCGTGGGAGCGTTGGTGTTCCCCGACGTGATGCGCGGCATCACCGAGGCGTCGATCACCCGAAGACCTGCCACGCCATTGACGCGCAAGCGATCGTCCACTACCGCGTCGGCGTCGCGTCCCATGCGACAGGTGCCCACCGGATGGAAGATGGTGGCGCCAAGGTCCCCAGCCGCCTGCTCAAGTTCCTCGTCCGACGCGAGATGCGGGCCGGGTTTCCATTCCTCGGGCCGGAACCGAGCCAGCGCTGGCGCCGCCATGATGCGGCGGGTAAAGCGGAGGCCAGCAATCGCCACCGCGCGATCCTCCGGTGTCGCAAGATAGTTGGGGTCGATGGCCGGGGACCGCGCCGGATCGGCGCTGGTCAGGCGCACCGTGCCTCGAGAAGTGGGTTGCAGGTTGCACACCGACGGCGTGATGGCGTCAAACCGGTGCAGCGGCTCGCCGAAGCGGTCCAGCGACAGCGGCTGCACGTGCCATTCGAGATTGGCAGCCGCTCGGCCCTCATCGCTGCGGGCGAAGGCGCCAAGCTGTGAGGGCGGCATGGTGAGGGGACCGGTGCGGAACATCGCGTACTCCGCCGCCATCAACGCCTTGCCGAAGAGGGTGCGGGCGCGACCGTTCAACGTGCGGGTACCCTCCACTTTGTAGATGGAGCGGATCTGCAGGTGGTCGTGCAGATTGCTGCCAACGCCTGGGAGGTCGTGCAGCACGTCTATGCCCTGCTCGGCCAGGTGTGGGGCGGGGCCGATGCCGGAAAGCTGCAACAGGTGTGGCGAACCGACGGCGCCAGCCGCCAGAATCGTCTCTCGTCGCGCCCGCACGGAAACGCGCCCGGAAGAGGTTCGCACCACCGCGCCCGAGGCACGCAATCCCGATGTCGAGCGCTCCACGTCGATCCACTCCACCAGCGCATCCGTCATCACCGACAGATTGCGTCGGGACATGGCCGGGCGCAGGAACCCACTCGCGGCACTTACCCGCACGCCCTTGCGCTGGTTCATCTGGAAGTACGCGGTGCCGAAGTTGTCGCCGCGATTGAACTCGGCGATCTTGGGAATGCCGCACTGTTCGGCGGCGTCTCGCCAGGCATCGAGGATCGGCCAGTTGACACGCCGTTCCTCCACCCGCAGTTCGCCCCCGACCTGTCCGCCCTTCGAATCCGCACTGCCGTCCGCGGCGCCGTGGTAGGCATCCGCGCCGTGCTGGTAGTCCTCCGAGCGCCGGAACACGGGCAGCACGTCGTCCCAACCCCAGCCGCGGTTGCCGAGCTCTGCCCAATGGTCGTAGTCGCTCGCCTGTCCGCGCATGTAGATCATGGCGTTGATGGACGAGCAGCCACCGAGCACCTTGCCGCGGGCATAGGCGATGGCGCGGTCGTTGAGGCCGGGCTGTGGGGTCGTCTCAAAGCACCAGTCGGTGCGGGGATTGCCGATGGTGTAGAGGTAACCCACCGGAATGTCGATCCAGAAATAGTCGTCCGGGCCACCAGCCTCGACCAGCAGCACGTTGATGTTGGGGTCTGCCGACAGCCGGTTCGCCAGCACGCAACCAGCGGTGCCGGCGCCGACGATCACATAGTCGCACTCGATCGGACGCGATCCGTCGTGCTCGGAAGAGTCGGCCTCCAACGTACGTCAGGCCGCGTACTCGAAGTACGCATTGGAGACGACGACGCGATCGTCCACCCGGCCCTCGAACACCACCCGGCCCTCGCCGTCGTTCCACGCCAGAACCCTGAGCGTGTCGCCCAAGAACACCGGCGCCGAGAAGCGCACCTTGATACGGCGAAACCGTGCCGGATCGCCACCGGCAAGCTCACGGAGCAGCAACTGGGCGCTGTGTCCGAAGGTGCACAGGCCATGCAGGATCACCTCGTCGAAGCCGCCGAAGCGGGCGGCCTCCGGGTCGATATGCAGCGGGTTGTAGTCGCCGGAAAGGCGGTAGATGTGGGCCTGGTTGTCCGCGACGACAGCGCTCATCGTGGCATCCGGCGCACGCTCTGGCACGGCGATCTTTTGCGAGAACGTCTGCCCCACACCCTCGAACGGCTCAATGTCGCCAAGCTTCGCAACGCCGCGCCGGAACGAGCCGTTCACCATCCGCACGCACACCTCGCCACCGGTGCCAAGCACCTCGCTCTCGAACTCGACGAAGCCGTTGCCGCGCCCGCGCGGGTGGATGCCGACAACGCGCGAACGAACCTGCACCTCCCCAGCCAGCGGCAGCGGCTTCACGAGTTCCAGATAGCGCTCGGCATCGATGTTGAGCGGCCCAGGCGAGCCCGGCACGAGCGCCGTGTCGATAGGCGCCCCGGCACCGCCCCAGCGGATCGGAAAGGTAGGGAACACCGCAAAGTCCGCATGCCGCTCATAGACAAACCGCAAGTCCCGCGTGCCAATCCCCACGGCATAGAGCAGCACATCGCGCTGGTCGTAGCGAATCGTGACGGGCTCTCCCCAAGGCCCTGGCTCTCCACCGGGAAGCGCGCCCAACGCGTCGTACACGGCCATAGGCCGGCTCCTTCATTGCAAACGATAGCGATGAGCGACACGTTGCCGTCCTCAGCCGGGAATTACAACCTAGGAGCCTGCGCGCCCTTGCGAGCGCGTCGGCAGTTGCTTCGCAACTGCGGGCCTTCGGATTTGGCGACGGACGGGCCTTGGAGGGAAGGCATTCTGCCTTCCCCTTAGCGCCGATAGGCACTGTTGCGGTGCGCCAGCGAAGGCTGAATGTCCTTCCCTCCAAGGCCCGTCTTGTTCACGCACCAAAAAGGGCGAGATGCCCCTACCAGTGGGCATCCCGGCAGTATCTACGAGCCGTCGTCTTCGTCCCCGGCGCAGTCGCACTCGACCTGCGACTCGCCCCAGGCGAGCACGCGGTAGCGTCCGGTCTCGTGGCCGCCGACCGCGACGTAGTAGACGCCGGCGTCCAGCGTCGCCTCGATGCGGAAGGCGCCGTCGGAGTCGTCCATCGCCAGCTCCATGCCGTCCGCGTCGCGCAGGTAGGCGTAGGTGTCGAGGGCGCCGGCGCTGCGGATCGTCACGTCCGTCATGTCCATCGGAACGTCGAGACGGAACACGTCCATGTCCGTCTCCGCGGCGTCGATCTGGGCAGCCGTCGACAAGAGCGCCTGCGGCCTGATGTTGTCGACGTCGTCCTGGCTGTACAGCGTCAGCAGCGTCGACAGGCCCGCCGTGTCGCCGTGGTCCGCGTCGCCGCCGCCGAGCTGCGCGTTCACCGCGTAGCTGCCGGCGCCGCCGGACACCTCCAGGTAGTACACGCCGGCGGCCAGCTCCTCGGCGATGCTGAAGTTCATCGCCGGGCCGCCGCCGTCCGCCGACGCCAGCTCCTCGCCGGCGCCGCTGCGCAGGACGCCCATCGTGTCGGTCGGGCCGGCGGTCTCGAACACCACCGTGGCGTCGCCGGCGAGGTCGATGCGGAACACGTCCGCGTCGTCGCCGTCGGCGATCGTCCCGGTCAGCGGCGGGCCGATCGGCATCAGCGTCGAGGTCTCGTCGGTGCCGCCGTGATCCATCGCCGCCATCGCCTCCCCGGCGCAGGCGCAGTCGGGGTCCGAGCCGGAGGCGAGCACGCGGTAGCGGCCCGTCTCGCCCATCACCTCGACGTAGTAGGTGCCGGCGTCGAGCGTCTGGTCGATCTGGAAGTTGCCGTCGCCGCCGTCCTCGGCCGCGACCTCCATGAGCGCGCTGTCGAGCAGGCGCCCGGCGGTGTCGGTGCTTCCGGCGCTGCGCACCGTCACGTCGGTGCCGTCGCGCGGCACGTCGATGCGGAAGTAGTCGAGGTCCGCCATGGCCTCGTCGATGCTGCCGACGGTGGAGAGCAGGGCGCTCGAGCCGATGGCGGAGACGCTCTCGACCTCGGCCGCGCCGTAGAGGGTGAGCAGGGTCGAGCTCGCCGCGGTGCCGCCCTGGTCGCCGGCGTCGGCGAGCAGCGCCGTGAGGGCGTAGCCGCCCTCGGAACCCGAGACGGCGACGTAGTAGACGCCGGCCTCGAGCGCCTCGGTGAGCTGGAAGTTGTTGCCGCCGGGGCCGGAGTCGCTGTCGGAGGCGATCAGCGCGCCGTTGCCGGCGAGCAGCTCGCCGCGGGTGTCGGTGGGGCCGGCGGTGGCGACGGTCACGGTGGCGCTGCCGGCGAGGTCGATGCGGTAGTAGTCGACGTCGTCCGCGCCGTCGATGGTGCCGATCTCGGGCGGGCCGATCCCGAGCAGCGACGAGGCGGTGCGCCCCGTGTGGCCACTTTCGACAGTGTCGCCCTGGTCGTCTTCTTCGACATTCTTGGTCAGACGATACTGGTCGTTCACGGCGCCGTCATTGCGGATGAAGTAGGCGTCCATCTGGTCGCCGGCGAAATCGAGCACCACGGACCCTTCGATGTTCTCCCAATAGACCATGATGGGATGTCTGCTCAAGCCGCCCTGATTCTTGGACGAACTGCCCATCACCGAGTAGATCGAGCCTTGGTTCCCTCCGGGGTCCTTGCGGTAGCCGCCGCTATCCGGGTGGCCCCTCGTGATGTCCTTGCCGTGGACGTCCCGCCGATACAGTGCGGACACTCCGTAGTGTCCGTCGATCAAGACCGACCGTTCATACGAGTGGCTGTGCCCGGTGAGGTTCAGGTCCGCACCGAAATGCTCCAGCATCGGCACGAATCGCTCGCGCATATGCCGCATACGCGTCTCGCTGGGGCTGTCCGAGTCGTGCGAGCCCTTGGAATAGGGCGGATGGTGCCAATAGCTGACGATGAAATCCTGGGTGGTGGCGGCGAGGTCTTCGCACAGCCAGTTGTACATCGCGGCGCCGCTGCCGTCGCCGGGACAGATGTTGGTGTCGGGATTGTTGGGCGCCTCCCGGCTGGTGTCGTGGGAGTCGAGGGCCACGAAGTGGACGTTGCCGTAGTCGTAGGAGTAGTACGCCTCGGTTCCACTGGCGATACCTCCGGCTTCGGCCGCCTTGGGCAAGGTGAAGGCTTCGTAGTAGGGGCCCGATTGGGAGGGCGAGTCGGATGCGCCGAACTCGTGATTGCCGGGCACGGGCCAGAGGACGTGGTTGCGCAAGACCTTGGCGAAGGGCTCGAACAAGCCTCGGGTCGTCTCGCGGTCGGTGGCGTTGACGTAGGCGTTGTCGCCAAGCATCAGCACGATGTCGGCCAGCCTCTCGCCGTTGGCTGCGGCCCAGTCAAGGTATTCGTTCATGACCGCAGCCGCTTCGACGCAACCGTCCTGAGAGGCGGAGCACTCGCCCGAGTCACCGATCACCCAAACCCGCAGCGGTTCCCATGAACCGACTCTTGGGGAGGTCTTGAAGAAATGGTCGGCGTCATTGCCGGCGAACGTTGTGTCGGCATTGCCGATTTCGTAGAAGTATTTGGTGCTGCTGTCGAGGCCGGTGATCAGCACCTCATGTTCGCGGGTCGGCTCTTCGCTTCCGACGCGCGTGTTGAGATTGCCGACCCTCCTACCGTACGAGAGCTTCGTATCGGTGAGTCCGTCGGTGCGCCAGCGCACGATCATCGACGACGGCGTGCCCATCTGCAGGTATGGTCCCCGCACCACCGACACCTCGTCGGACTCGGTGCGCTTGTCCAAGCGGAGGTCAAAGCTCACGTCGGAACTGCCGGCGTTGTTTTGGTGGACTTCCACCGCCAGCACGTTGCGACCGCCCGTCAGCAAGTCGGCCGCCACCGAGTACTCGTGCAGGCCATCCCCGTCGTCGGCGGCGAGCAATGCGCGGGTCTGGTAGCCGACTGTGCCCGAAGGCATGTTCGACCTGACGATTTCGGTGCCGTTCAAGTAGACGACGGCGCCGTCGTCGCGGCGGAGATTCACATCGAGGGCGACGGCTCCGGTTCTGTCTGCGGTGAAGCTGTGCCGGAAGTAATAGGTGATCGCGCCGCTGTCGATGACGGTGGCCTCATCGCCTTCGCCGAAGCCGAGTTGGGCCGGTCCGGATTGCCAGCCGGAGTCGTCGAAGTCGGGCTCCCGCCAGGCGGTGCCCTGATCACTGCCGTCGTCCAAGTACCGCCACGTTGCGCCGAGCGGGATGAGTTCTTGGGCATGGGCGAAGGTGGACGCGAATGCCATGATGGTCGCGGCGACCAGCAAGGCGGGTCGCGAGAACCTGCGTGGATGTCGGGGTAAAGAGGCGGCTATTGCGTAACTCATGGTGCGGCGTCGCTGTTCAGGTGGTTTTCCAGTTGGGTGGCGATGGTCTCTGCCAGCGAGACCATCGCCGGGGACGATCGAACGCGGGGCGGAAGCGACTCAAGGGTGGCCTGCGCCAGCCGGAAGGCGTCGACGGCGTCTTGCTCTCGGCCGGTCGAAGCGAGAACCCTGCCCTTGTACGCAAGCCAGCTTTCCTTGCGCGGCACGTCGGCGAGCACTTCGTCGATGCGGCCCAACGCACCCGCGGGATTGCCGCGGTCGAGTTCGATCTCGATCGCCAGTCGTTGCAGGGTGACGAGGGGGCCGAGCGACGCCATGGCGTCGTCGAGGCCACGGATGGCCAAGCCCTGAAACTCGGCACCAGCCGCCCGATAGGTTTGGGCACGGGCCAGATAGAGGTCGGGTGCAGGCGCCGGATGCGTGGTGATGGCAAGCGTGTACTCGTCGCCGGCCTCTCGGTGCCGGCCCTGCTGCGTCAGCGTCTCGGCGAGGGCGACGTGCGCCGATGGGCTCTCGGGCTCCGAGTCGATGTAGCGCCGCAGCGAAACTTCCGCACCGGCGAACTCGCCTTGGCCCAAGTGGGTCAGGCCGCGCAGGTAGTGGACAAGCTGATGGCCGGGCGCGAGGACCAGCGCACGGTCGAGATCGGCCAGTGACTCGTCGTAGTGGCCAATCCGGCGCAGGGCCTCGGCCCGCTTGAGCAGAATGCCAAGAGAGTCGGGATTAGCCTCCACTTCTGCATCGAGGCGCGCCACGTGCTCGCTCCGGTCACCGTGCCCCCAAGTAGCCGAGACAAAGACCGCAGCCCAAAGCAACCCCACCGAGCCCCTGAAGGCCCATCGGAGCCGAGTCCTCAAAGCACCCCTTGTCGTAGCGAAGCGCATGGACCGGCATCGTACAGGACCAAGTGCCATCTGCATTTCGCGCAATTGCCGGGTTTGGCTGGCCTTCGGAGGGAAGGCATTCTGCCTTCCTTGGCGCGCCGGAAAGGCGCGCCGATCACACAACTGCATAGGACGGCGCCCATCGGCGCCAGGGAAGGCAGAATGCCTTCCCTCCGAAGGGGCCCTTGCCCAGGCGCCTTGCGCTCGTGTTGCGGATATTCTTGACGCTGAACCCTTCAGTACGCGAGTCCATGCCCATGTCCGATCGTCGATCCAAGGTGCCGCACACCGTTTTTCCCGACACCCTTGCCGAGCAGGAAGCTGCACTGGCGGACAATCCTCTGCTCAAGCGAATGCTGCGGGCGCGGGAAGGGTATGCCGGCGACCGGCATCGGCCGATTTACCACTACGTCAATCCCGAAGCGATGCTGAACGACCCCAACGGGCTGTGCTTCTGGCAGGGGCGTTGGCATCTTTTCTATCAGGCGTATCCGCCGGAGGACACCCGCCAGCATTGGGGACACGCTGTCAGCGACGATCTCATCCATTGGCGCGACCTGCCCTACTGCATCTATCCCGATCCGGAGGATCGCTGCTTCTCCGGCGCGACGCTGGTGGAGGAGGATCGGGTGATCGCCATGTACCACGGCACCAAGGCCGGCAACATGGTGGCGACTTCCTCGGACCCGCTGCTCCTCAACTGGACCAAGGTAGGCAACGCGCCGGTGATTCCGATCGAGGCGCCGGACGGTGGCGCCCTGCCCTATCGCGTGTTCGATCCCTGCATCTGGAAGCAGGGGGACTTCTACTACTCGCTCTCGGCTGGCCAGACGCCGAGCGGGCCGGGCGGCAAGCCGGTGGCCGCGGACTTTCTCCTGCGCTCAACGGACCTCGCGCATTGGGAATACCTGCACCCGTTCGTCGAAGGCGACCACTACACGCTCGTCGGTGACGATGGCGCCTGCCCCTATTTCTGGCCCATCGGTGACCGCCACATCCTGCTCTTCTACAGCCACATGAGCGGCGGCCAGTACCTCATCGGCGACTACGACACCGAGCGGCAGAAGCTCAAGGTGACCGCTGGCGGCAAGTTCAACATGGGGCCGTCGGGGCCGTCCGGCGTCCACGCACCCTCGGCGACGCCGGAGGGCGAGGACGTGATCGTCATCTTCAACATGAACCCCGGCAAGCCGACCGCCGGCTGGAACCAGATCATGACGTTGCCGAGGCGGCTGTCGCTCGACGAGTACGGCGAACTCGCGATGCGCCCGGCGGAAGGCGTGCAGGGGCTTCGGGGCGAACAAACATCGCTTGGCGGGCGAACCATTGACGCCAACCGAGACGAGATGCTGCCAGGCCTCGGCGGCGACGCCGTGGAAATCCGCGCCACCATCGCTCCAAGCTCCGCCAGCATGGTGGCGCTCGACGTGCTGGTCTCCCCCGGGCGGGAGGAGTTCACCCGCATCGCCTTCTACCAGGACCGCGGCTACGCCGACAACGTGCTCCGGGAACGACCGAGAGGCAGCCTGGTGACCCTCGACACCTCCTGCTCCTCCACCGCCTCCGACGTGCGCGCCCGCGCCCCGGAAACGGCACATTTGCGGCTGGCACAGGACGAGCCCCTCGAACTCACCGTGTTCGTGGATCGCAGCGTCGTCGAGGTTTTCGTCAACGATCGGCAGTGTGTGGCGGCCCGCGTCTATCCTGACCGCGAAGACAGTACCGGCATTAGCGTGCGCTCGCAGGGCTCCCCAACAGAGCTCAAGTCCCTCGACGCGTGGCAGATGCAGTCGATCTACGACACGGTCTGACCTCGTGAACTGGGCCCTCGGAGGGAAGGCATTCTGCCTTCCCTGGTGCGCCGTCAGGCGCACTGGCCACGCACTTGCCAAAGGCGCCTTGCGGCGCCAAGGAAGGCAAAATGTCTTCCCTCCGAAGGGCCGTATCCGACCCGCGGATTGAAGGAGCGAACGCACCATGCACCGGATGATCATCGACTGCGACCCCGGCCACGACGACGCCATTGCGCTGATCCTGGCTCACCGCCATGCGGACGTGGTGGGCATCACTGCCGTGGCCGGCAATGCGCCGCTTGACGCTACCGCGGCCAATGCACTCGCTGTCACCGCCGTGCTCGGTGTGGACACGCCCGTGTATACCGGCGCTGACACGTCGCTCCTCGGCGTAGCCAGGGACGCCCGCATCGTGCATGGCGAATCCGGTCTCGGCGGCGTCACCCTGCCGGGCCACGACCGAGCGTTGGCCGAAGGTCACGCCGTGGATTTCCTGCTCGAAGCGAGCGACCCCGACACGTGGATCGTCGCCATCGGCCCCCTCACCAACATCGCGCTCGCCATAGCCCGTGACCCAACTTGGCCGAAGCGCATCGCCGGCATCTCGATCATGGGCGGCAGCACCGACAACGGCAACGTCACGGCCACAGCAGAGTTCAACATCTATGCCGACCCAGAAGCCGCCGCGCGGGTCTTTCGCTGCGGCGCCCCACTCATCATGTGCGGCCTCAACCTCACCCACCAACTACCCGTGGACGATGCGGTTCTGGGCCGCGTGCGACAGATCGACACCCCCGCCGGCAAGCTCGCAACCGAATCCTTCACCTTCCTACTCGATCGGCTCGACTCCCTCACAGGCACCCGCCGAGCCTCTCTACACGATCCATGCGCAGTGCTCGCCGTAACCCACCCCGGGCTCCTCGACACCGAGTCGTGCGCGGTCACCGTGGAACTGGCCGGCGAACACACCCGTGGCATGACGGTGGTGGACCGGCGCTCCCGCTCGGGTATTGAGCCCAATGTGGAGGTGGGCGTTCGCCTAGCTTCCGAGGAGGCAATGGCGCTGGTCGAGGGTGCATTGGCGGAGAAGTAAGGCCCTCGCATGGAGCAAATGCCTTTCCATCCAACCTCCATCGAAAAAAACCGCGCCCGCTGTCCGGCCGATGACAATCCGCTTGTCCCGCCCACACCACAGAACGCCCTTCGACGCCGCCACCGAGGTGGCGCACCCCGAAGGCCGACACTCGGGCGCGGTGTCGCCGCCGACGCGCTCCCTCCCGCCACCCGCTTGTCCCCAGTCGGCCGGCCGGCTTACCGCCGTGCCGTGCCCGATTTCGCATCTGCCACCAGCCTCATAGGCCCGAACCAAAACGCCGAGAGAGTGCCTCCTCTGGGTCAGTCGAATCCTCGACGAGCGAGACAAAGTCCTTGAAGTCGGCAAGGCGTCTCCTGATCTTCTCGGAGATATCACCAGCAATCTTCGCGACGGCCTCGTCAAGTAGCTCGCCTGCCTCGAAGAGCAGGGTCTTGTCTGGGCTCCGTACAAGCTTCAACTCTCCACCATCGTACAGCTCGAATAGCTTATCCATGGTTTCCGCCGGATCGAGCTTAAGCTTTCGGATTGCGGCTGCCGTGTTCCCAGTACGAGTCGCGGAGTTCAAATGGGCTAGCATTTCCGTTCCGCTGGCGCCGGAAGGCTCAAAGGACCGAAGCCGCCCGGGCCCCCTCGCAAGAATCGTCAGCGCGCCTACTCGCTGCAGCGCGTAAAATAGGGCGTACTCGTCGTCCTTCCCTTGAAACTCCGTCCAAGGACTTATGGTCTTGAGCGCCGCCCGACCGGGCTTACACACCGAATCCCAGAAATCTCGAACTTGATCGCTCGTGCGAAGCCCCCGTCGGATCAAGTCTTGACGTACTCTCGCGTTCGCCGCCGTGTATAGCAAAATCCCGAACGCAGGATCCCCGTCACGACCTGCCCTCCCCACCTCTTGGTAGTATTGTTCCAACGACTCGGGAAGCAGAAAGTGAATGACGCGACGGATGTCCGGGATATCGACTCCCATTCCGAAGGCGCCTGTGGCGAACACGATATCAAGATCACCCGCTTCGAACTCCCGAGCAATCTGATCTTTCTGATCGATCGCAAGGTCCGCATCGAAAGGGGCACAGCGGTGCCCTAACGCTTGGAAGTGTTCTGCGAGGGCCCGGGTACCGTGTCGCCTGTCCTTCTTGAGATGCGCGTAGACGATGGTCTTCTCAGTACGATGTTCGTCCAAGAGTTCCTCTAACGCCAACATCTTCTCTTCGCTGCCGTCATAGGTGCGAAACGACAACTCCAGATTCGTCCGTAGCATGTTCTCGCTCCGAACCATGTCTTCTGGACCTAGGCGGAAGTCGGAGACGATCTCGTCCTGGCTGTTCTTGTCGAGCGTAGCCGTCAGGCAGAGAATTTGCGGCCACGCTCCCGGCCCGAAAACGCGGTCGAGGAAGTTCGGGATGGCCTTGTACGGAGGACGAAAGTCGTGACCCCACTGTGAGATGCAATGCGCCTCATCGATCGCGACAAGCGCAATTGCGCCGCGGTTTCGCCGCAGCAAGAACTCGAGGTATCCGTCAGTCTCTAGTCGCTCCGGCGAAATGAACAGGAAGGCGGGACCGTTTGACCAAGAAAACGCACTCAACTTAGCCTGCGCGGACTGTGCATCGGCACCGCCGAGCGTCAGCACGTTGGCACCACGCCTCTCCAGTTTTTGCGCCTGTTGCTGCATCAGCGCGATCAGCGGCGAAATGACCAGACCCACACCCTCGCTAGCGAGCACCGGGAGCTGGTAGATGAGCGACTTGCCCATCCCTGTGGGCATCAGCACAAGCGCGGAGTGGCCCGCCCGAAGGCGGCACACCGCGTCGAGCTGACGATCCCGAAACGATGCGTTAGGGAACCACGCTGCGAGCGCCGCCTGGGGCGACCAATCCCGGCGGGTCACCATGGGATCTCAAAGCGCTCGTGGGCGCGCATCGTTCTGAGATCATCCCGATGCTCAGCGCAGACCGCATCGAAAAACCGCTCGGAGTAGATGAAACGCCGTGTGGGATCCAGCGCGACGCCGGCCTCCGCGCAGCGCGCATCGATCCAGTTGTTGACACGAAGCGAGTAAAGCAAAAAGAGGCCGTACGGATACCAATAGTTTTGGTCCATGATGATGCTGCCGTCAGAAGTCGGATTGCTGTCATTCACCATGAGAAACTCGGAGGAGCCGCTCGGAAGGCCGAAGTCCTGCATCTTGGACAGGAAGTACAGTCCATAAAGCCCATTGCGACCCCTATGCGGGAGGCGTTCGGGGTCGAGGTGAAACAGCACCATGCTCTTGATACCCATCCCAATAACGCCTGGGATAGACATCGTCCCGTCGTCATCAAGGGCGTCTAGTCCGAACCCGGACGGCTCTGACTCGCTCGCGTGCTGGTTGTACTGATCCACGGGGTGCGACTCCCCCCACTCGCCGATGAAGTCGAGAACGCTCTCGAAAACCCCGAGTAAGTCCTTGGCACGCGCATTCCTGAAGCTCATCTGCCACTCCCTGAGCTCGGTACGCCGACTACGGAGCGTATTGGCAATGATCGGGACATCGCGCGACAGCACCTGCTTGAAGGCATTCGGGTCGTCGTGGTACTCGTCGAACGCATCCAAGTCGAAAAAGCTACGATACTTTCGGGCTTCGTTTTCGTAGGCGTCAACGGCGCTTTCAAGCACGTGAGCAGCCACAGCGCCGGCCGCTAAGCGATCCCAGTACAGCGGCAACGATGCATCGATGGCTGACCACACCTTCGCAATGTGATCCGGCTGTCGGATGAGGTCATACTCACCGAGCTTTTGGTTCGACGAACGGATCATCTTCGCTTTCTCCTGCAATCCGAGCCCCGAGGTGTCTCGCGAGAGTAGGCCAACTCGGTCGGACCTTGACTGTGCCAGCCAACACTCTCACCGGTTCTGCGAGCTCAGCCTCTATCGTTCTTCGGGCGACTACATGCACGAACTGCCGAGCTCTTGAGCAGGCAACGTAGAGTCTCCGACGCCAATCATCACGGACCGCTTTCGAGAAATCGGCATCTACGATTATAACGACCGTAGCCTCAAGCCCCTTGAACCGTCGAACCGTGCTGAGAGTCACGTGCCCCCGCTCGGGACGCGCGGCTGTGGGCTTACCGCCCAGCTTCGCGTGCCGCCATTGAGGAGAACCATCGAGGGACTCCAGCGTAAGGACTGCGATCTCGTCCGGTGGAACTTTGTGCTTGGTCCGAGCAGTGGCGACGAGGTTGTTCACTAGCTTGAGCGCGTCCCGGGTCGAGTCGACGCGATGTAAAGCCGGCCGAGGTCCAGTCGCACCGAGAGTCGGGGCGGTCTCAAGGCCAGCGGCTCGGTAGGCCAACCGGGCGACCTCAAGCGTGTTTCGGCAGTTTCGAGATAGACTCAGTCGGCACGGGATTTGGTCCAGCCACGCGGTATCCGGCTCGCCTTGGATGTTCTGGTGCGGATCATAGAAGGCATAGAACGCCCCGTTTCGAAACCGGGCTTGCAGAAACTCGAGCCAGTCGCGATCGAAGTCCTGCGCCTCGTCAAGGACAAGGTGGTCGTAAGGTAGGGGCCCATCCTCCGCAAGGAGTTCGAGCAGCGTATCAACGGCGTCGTCAAGCGTTCCGTGCCGACCCGCGACCTCTCGAGCGAAGCCGTGGAAGTTCTGATACCGAACATTCGGCAGCTGGTGAACTTTGGCAAGGTGATCGCGAAGCGCCGCGTTGTAGCAAAGGAAAAGCACGGGCTCCGCCGAAGACGCTAGCCGTCTGGCCTTTTCCACAGCAAGGAGCGTCTTTCCCGTGCCAGCTGGCCCCACAATGGCGGCATGCGCCTGGTCGTCGAGAAAGCTGATGATACGGCTCTGTTCGTCCGTCAGGCGCACGAGGCGCTCTTCCGTCTCATCGATTTTCTGCCTCACCGAGGGCACTAGCGAGAGCGTCGGCGCAAGCGTATCGAACACCTGTCTGGCGACCTCCTCGGAGACGCCTCCGTTGTCCTTGTATAGAGCCGCCCAGAAGGCGAACGCGCGACCAATGGCGGCTTGAACTTGCGACACGTCCTCCGCGTCGAGTGTCGTATCGCGGTGGTAGTTCATCGGCAGTTGGCTCCGGTCCACTGTGCCATCCGGAAACCACACGGCGTGACCGAAGAGCAAGCCTCTCGCTGCAGCAACCCTGTCGTTTACCTCGGATCTGATCCGATACATCGTATTCGCGCACTGCTTCTCAGGGTCAATGCTCTTGACTACGTCGGTCCCACGGTTTCTCTGATACCACAGTCCCGCGTCACACCAGACTTCACCGCCCTTGACCTCGACCACAAGCACGCCACGGCGCGGGTCGAATAGCACAAAGTCGCCCTCGCCTTGGGCTTTCAACGGCCCCGCCAGTACCCGCCGGCGGCCGGGATGAATCCAGCGAAAGGAGTAGATCACAGTGATCTCGTTGGGAAGTGTGCGGAGGGCCCGAAACACACGCTCTTCACCCGCGCTCTCATTGAAGCTAGGCGGGGCCGACGGAATCATGCGCGCCACGGCGCACCCTCGTGACGCGAGAGGACCGTGGCCATGGCCCCAGTGCCGAACGGTGGCTGCCTCACGTTTGTCCTGATTTGAGGCACGTCCCGCCCCGGCGCAAAATGCCGGACTTCCTTGCCATCGGAAAGTACCGCGAAGGCAACTTCGAGCCCTTCGCCATAGTGTCGGTCCTCGTCCTGCGCCTGGATGGGATCAATCCCGGCGTGTTCCGCCTCCGCGCCGCGAGCGGCCGGCCGGCTCGGTCGAAAGGCACGTAGTCCGATCGAGTCCCATCCGCAGGGTGTACTCGAACAGGACGCTGGTGCCGTCGGTGACTTCCCAACCCGCGTCCCCCAGCAGGTCGTCGATCTTGGCGCGGGCGAACGCCTCCGTTGCCCCACTCACGCCGAAGACCACGGATCGACCAGTTCTCGACCCCTATGCCTTCAAAGTCAACCACGTTCTGCGTCGCCACGGCCAGACCGCGTGAACGAGCAATTGCGGCAATCAGACAGCCGACCGGATCCGGTAGTCGCCCTGCGGACCGTCGCATGGCGGCGACATCGCCGTAGAACCCCGCCGCTTGCCGATCGAACGGCAGCCCGCCTTTCCCGAACGCCCGCCGCAGCATCGCCTCGATGTCTGCGAACAGCCTCTCGCAGCGACGGCCCGCAGGCAGTGTCGCCGCGCCGTAACGGAATTCCGCCTCGCTTGCGCTCGAGAAGCAGAGGTTCCCCGGTGGCTGGCCGCGGACCCACGCTTCGACGTCGGGCTCGGGTGCGGAGCGCATCAACTCCGACACCACACTCGTGTCCAGCAGGATCAACGCCGCGCCTAACTCAATCGAAGGTCGGAGGCTCGCGTGAGCCGCCACGAGGAGGCGACTCGACGTCCACACTGTTCACCGGTCCGAAGTACGACCGGATGATGCTCGCGATATCGCGGCTGTCCGCATTGGCACCAACGGCGTCGCCCAGGATCAGGCGTGCTTCCTCTTCCATGGACCCACCGTTGCCGGCCGCTCGCACGCGGGGCCGCGTCTTCACGTAGTCGTCGAGATTGCGGACGGTGATGCTCGCCATGGGCACTAAGCTTCCGGACCAATGGCCGCCAATGTACGCGGCGACTGCGATGCAATCAAGCGCCTGTGCGGACCGGCGACACCGCCGAGAAGTCCCTCCATCCCACGGTACCGTCATGGACGGAGCGAGCTCTGAAGGGTTCTCCAGGTACTCCTCTATCTAGGTTGAAGTCCCTGCGGCCCAAGCGCCCCGTGAACAACGCTGCTTCGCCGTCGAAGTGGCACAGCACCGCCTCCCTGCCATGCCCTTGAGTCGTCCCTGTCGTCTCCGCGCGTAAAGACGCTGTGGCCGAGCGCCCGCGCCTCGTACCCGCCGTCCGCGGACTCCGCCCTTCGAAGATGACCTACGCGTCTACACGGAGCAAATCGTCTAGCACGTTTGAATCTTCGACGACCTGAACCAAGGTCGGGTCCTGGAGGCGAGGGTCTCGCCCTCGCACGCGCCGATAGGCGCGTGAGTCGCATGCCTTGCGGCGCGGGGGAGGGCAAGATGCCCCCCCCAATGTCCTTCTTACGGCCTTCGAAGGCGGGAACAGCTGCCTTGTTCCCTGTGCGTCGGCGACCCTGCGTCCTCGGCGCGTTGGACACTTGCGTGGGAAAAATCGCGCAACACGTTGACAACCTTACGGGACGCAAGAGACGACTCCCGCCAGACAAGAAGCGCCTCCTTGCGCTTGCGGCATGCGGTCGGGGCACAGTAGAGTCCGGGCACTCGGAGGGGAGAAACGCTCATGCGATACGAACTCAGCGTCAACGGGCAGACGGTGCCGGTGGACGTCGCGCCGGACACGCCGATGTTGTGGGTGCTGCGGGATCATCTCGATCTCACCGGCACCAAGTACGGCTGCGGTGGCGGCTATTGCGGCGCCTGCACGATCTACGTCGACGGCAACATCGCCCGCTCATGCCAGACGCCGGTTTCGACGGTGGCGGACATGGCCATCTCGACCATCGAGGCGCTGCACGAGAACCACCCCAAGCTGGTTGAGGTCTGGGAGGCAAACAACGTGCCGCAGTGCGGCTACTGCCAGTCGGGCCAACTCATGGCGGCGGCGGCCCTGCTCGACCGCAACGACAGTCCAAGCGATGCCGACATCGACGCCGCCATGACCGGCAACATCTGCCGTTGCGGCACCTACACGCGCATCCGCGCCGCCATCCACGAGGTCGCAGCCTACGACGCCACAGCTACCGGCAGTGAGGAGGACGCAGCATGAACATCGCCAACGTTTCCCGGCGCAACTTCCTCAAGGGGTCGGGCGTCTTTGTCTTGGGCACAGCCTTGCCGGCGCGCGCCAACCTGCCGGACGGCAGCATCACCGCGGCTTTCGAGCCGAACCTCTTCGTCGCCCTCGACACCGATGGCACGGTTACGGTCACTTCGCACCGCTCGGAGATGGGTCAGGGCATTCGCACGGCGATCGCCCAGGTCGTGGCAGACGAACTCGATGCCGATTGGAGCCGCGTCAAGCTCGCGCAAGCACCGGGCGACGCCAAGTACGGCGACCAAAACACTGACGGCTCACGCAGCATCCTGATGAACTACGACCGCTTGCGCGACGCTGGCGCGGCGGCGCGGCTAATGCTGCGGCAAGCGGCGGCGGCCAAGTGGGGCGTTCCTCTTGACGAAGTAAGCGCCGAGAACCACAAAGTTGCCCACGCCGGCAGCGGCCAAAGCGCCGACTACGGTGAACTCGCCGCCGATGCCGCCGCGCTTCCCGTACCGGAGAAGGTGGTACGCAAATCCGAAGCCGAGCACCGCTTCATCGGCAAGCCGGTGGTGCATGTCGACAACGGTGACATCGCCCGCGGCAAGGGCAACTACGGCGCCGACGTGAAGCTGCCGAACATGGCCACCGCCGTCATCGTGCGCTGTCCGTGGCTTGGCGGCGGCGTTGCCAAGGTGGCAGACCCGGCGCCGAGGCCCGGCCTCATCGGCCTCGAAGTCATCGATCCGGCGCCGCCGGCCGGGCCGATGTTCGCCCCGTGGGGCGGAGTCGCGGTTCTTGCCGAAGACACCTGGACGGCGCTCAGCGTCGTCCGCGAGCTCGACATCGAATGGACCGCCAGCCCGAACCAGAGCTTCGGCAGCGAGCCCTTGACGGCGGAACTTAAGGCGATGCTCGAGTCGCCCGGTCAGACGCTGTTCGACATCGGCAACGTAGACGCTGCCTTCGACTCGGACGGGCAGGAACTTTCGGCGGTGTACGAAACGCCGTTCCTGGGCCACATGCCGATGGAACCGCCAGCCGCGGTCGCCAGCGTCGAGGACGGCAAGTGTCAGGTGTTTGCGTCGGTACAGGACCCGCAATCGACGCGAGGCCTTGTGTCACAGTATCTGTCCATGCCGCTCGAGAACGTGGACATTCGCGTCACCCTGCTCGGCGGCGCCTTCGGGCGCAAGTCGAAGCCAGACTTCGTGCTCGAGGCCGTGGAACTGTCGAAGCGGCTGAAGCGGCCCGTGCGCGTGCAATGGACCCGCGAGGACGATGTCCGCCACGACTACTACCACGCCGCCAGCGCGCAGTTCCACCGCGCAATGGTGGACGAGAAGGGGCACCCCACGGCGTGGCTGCAGCGCACGGCGTTCCCGTCCATCACCACCGTCTTCTCCGGCCAGGCGCTGATGCCGGCGGAGTGGGAACTGGAGATGGGTTTCACCAACCTGCCCTATCGCGTCAGCAACCAGCGCATGGAGTCGGCCGGCATCCGCCCCGGCGTGCGTGTCGGCTGGATGCGCTCGGTGTGCAACATCTTCCACAGTTTCTCGGCCAACGTCTTCGCCGACGAAATGGCTGCCCTCGGCGGCCGCGACGCCATCGAGCACCGCCTCGAAATGCTCGCCGAGGGCGGCGAGATGGAGGTGCCCGGAATGCAGCCGCCGCCTGGACACGCCATGGACATCGGCCGGCTGCGCCACGTGATCGAGAAGGTGCGGGAACTGTCGGAGTGGGATCGGAAGCGCCCGGAAGGCACGGGCCTCGGCTTTGCCGTGCATCACAGCTTCCGCTCCTACGTGGCGGTGGTGCTCGAAGCGCGCATGCAGGCTGGCCGACCGAAAGTGACCAATTCCTATGTCGCCCTAGACTGCGGCACCCATGTCAATCCCGACACTTGCGCCGCGCAGATGGAGGGCGCCGTGGTGTTCGGCCTGTCGCTCGCCCTCCACGGTGAGATCACCATGAAGGACGGCATGGTCGAGCAGAGCAACTTCCACGACTACCCGATGCTGCGGATGAACGAGGCGCCGCCAACCACGGTGCATGTGGTGCCATCCCAAGGCCGGCTCCCGGCCGGTGTGGGAGAGCCGGGCGTGCCGCCGGTGGCACCGGCGTTGTCGAACGCCCTGTTCGCCGCCACGGGCACCCGCTACCGCTCGCTGCCGATTCGCATGGCTTGAACCTTGGGAGCGCGGGCATTCTGCATCGCTTGCCGTTTGCGGACTGGCTGACGGGCCTCTGGGGGGGAGGGCATCTTGCCCTCCCAACGCGCCGCGAGGCGCGTTCGGACGGAATGCATGTCTTTCTGGGCCAAGCGCTTCCAGCGTCCTCTCCAGCCAACCGATTGCGCGCCTGGCGGCGCGAGCGAGGGCAAGATGCCCTCGCCTCCAAGGTCCTCGCACTGCTGGCGGTGCTGGCGTGGCTCGGGGGTTGCCAGGATCAGCCTGATCCGCGCTTTCAAGCGCCGCTCGTGTCTGGCGTGATCACGTTGCCCATGACCGACACCCAGCGCTTCGACGAGCAGCTTTCCGCCACCGGATTCATCGCTGCGCTGCGTGGTGGCGGGAATCTCGGCATCACGTTCAGCACCATTGCTGCCGCCGATGACGACGGGGACGGTGTCGGCAGCGCCGACATCGTGCTCGCGCAGCTTGCCGCGGCGAGTTTCGATCCACGCATCATGGGGCCCGGCGTTGCACCCGTCGATGCCTTGACGGGCCGCGGGCAAACGCTCGTGCTCGGCAGCGGCTTCGTTTCGGTGTTCGATCCCGTCTCGCCGCTCGGCCTTCTCCAAGTGCAGGGCGAAGTGCTAAGCGAAATCACGCCGCATGGCTACACGCGCGTGCTCGGCGTGCGCGACGGCGGCGAACGCGACGTCGCCATCGTTGGTCGCAATGACTATCACCAGGGCATGTTCGAGTCGGCGATTCAGGTGGGCCCGGGCATCGTCGAAGGCGGGCTCCTCGACATCTCGCCCCGAGAGCGCAATCTCCCCACGTTCGTGCGCGCCTTCGTTGCCTCCTGCAGCGATCGCTGGATCGTCGGTGTCACACAAATCCCCATGCACCTGATCGACGTAGGCGAGCGCCTGCTCGCGTTCTTCGCCGCCGAAGAGCTTGCTTGCGATGAGGTGGTCAACCTCTCCGGCGACCGCGAGGCACTGCTTGCCGTGATGAGCGAAGACCGCCGCAGCATCGCCTACTTCGGCAACCCCGCCCTGCCGCGCGCATCGCTGTTGGCATTTGCCGCGACCGAGTCTTGAAAGGCGGGCCTTGGAGGGAAGGCATTCTGCCTTCCCTCGCGTCGCTAGGCGCGCTGACCGGTGGTGCATAACGTACAGCGCCTGTCGGCGCTAGCGAAGGCAGAATGCCTACGCTCCAAGGCCCGTCACCAAGGAAACATCGTCATGGACATCGGCATCTGCGTCGCTTCCCACATCAAGGACATCGACTACATCGTTCGCGCCGAGGAACTCGGCTACTCCCACGCCTGGCTCGCCGACAGCCAGATGCTGTGGTCGGACTGCTACGCCGCGCTGGCGCTGGCGGCAGTGCGCACCAAGACCATCCATCTCGGCACGGGAGTGGCCATCACCGGCACCCGGCCGGCGCCAAACAACGCCTCCGGCATTGCCACCATCAACGCCTTGGCGCCCGGACGCACCTTCTTCGGCGTCGGCAGCGGCAACACCGCCATGCGGGTGATGGGATTCCCGCCGCAGCGCATCCGCGAGTTCGACGCCTACCTCGAAACCCTCGCGCCGCTGCTCTGCGGGGAGGAAGCGATGTTCCGGCGGGGCGGCGAGGAACGTCCCATCCGCCACATCATGCCCGACGACGGCTTCGTCAACTTCAAGGACCGCATCCCGCTCTACGTGTCCGGCTTCGGCCCCAAGTCGCTCGGCCTCGCCGGCAAGCACGGCGACGGCGCGGTGCTCGCCATGCCGGCCAATCGCGCCGTGATGCTCAATATCTGGCGCATGATCGAGGACGGCGCCCGCAATGCCGGACGCGAGATCGACCGCGACGCCTACTACACCACCGGTCTCACCACGATGGTGGTGCTGGACCCGGGCGAAGCCGTGGATTCCCCCCGCGTTAAGGCGGAATGCGGGGCGATGGCCATGGCCGGCGTCCACTTCGCCTACGACCAGTTCCGCAACTTCGGCCGCCAACCTTCCGGGGCCCTGGCCGGCATCTGGGACGACTACCGCGCCATGATCGAAAGCCACCCCGCCGAGCGCCGCCACCAACGCATCCACGCCGGTCACAACTGCTGGGTGCTGCCGGAAGAGGAACGGTTCTTGACGCCCGAAGTGCTGCAAGCGTCATCCATGATCGGCACCCGCGAAGCCCTCGCCGAACGCCTGCTGGAGCTGGCGGAAGTGGGCCTCGACCAGGTGATGATCCTGCCCAACTTCGACACCCGCTTCGACGTGCTAGAACGCGTGGGCCGCGAAGTGTTGCCGGCGGTGGCTTAAGGCAAGGGCTTGTCAGTCTGCACCTAGGAGGGCAGCGCGCATTGCGTCGCGGGTTGCGGTTGCGTGCGCCATCACGCGGTCTGCCGTCTGATCGTCGAAGCCAAGTTCCGCCATGATTTCGGCCGTGTCGGCGCCGAGCGCAGGGGGCGGGGACGGATGCGACGTCGGCGTTCTGCTGAAGTGCATGAGGGTGCCCACGGTTGGGGTGGTGCCGCTGACCGGCAAGTCCAGATCGACGACGTAGTCGTTGGCCACGTTCTGCGGGTCGGTGGGGATGTCGCCGTGGCCGCGCACGCGTTCCCAGATGATCTCCGGCTGGGTCGCGAAGAAGGCTTCCCACTCGCGCCACGGCTTACTGGCGAAGGCGTCCCGCATGAGGGCGCGAATCTCGGCCACGCCGTCGTCCGCGCCTGTCACGCCGATGCGCTTGCCGGGCGTGTTCCACTCCTCCATGAGGATGGTTTCGGGGCGATCCGCGAAGATCCAGAACTCGCTCCAGGCATCGTCCGTCATGGCCGCCACGAACAGCACATCGACGCCATCTTGGGACGTGTACATGCCATAGGGCGCCTTGATGTTAGGGTGATGTCCGCCTTCGCGGGACAACGGCGTGCCGGTGAGGAACGAGTGCTGTAGCTCCCACATCTGCAGCCAAAGCTGTGCCCCGAGCGAGGAGGTCCGCACCACCTGGCCGCGGCCGTTCCCGGCCCGAGCCGCGAGCGCCGTGACGCAGGCAAGGGCGAGTTGCATGGCGCCGGCGTGGTCGGCAATGGCCGCGCCCGGCGGCGTTGCGGTCTCGCCGGGCTGACCGGTCATGCTGGCGATTCCGCCGCGGGCCTGGGCCGCGCCATCGAGCATGGCCTTGGCGGCGTCCGGGCCGTGCGGGCCAAAGCCGTTGACGTGGCCCACCACCAGGGTCGGATAGCGCTCGGAGAGGGCGTCTGGGTCCAGCGTCATGCGGCCGAGGGCCTCGGCGCGGTAGTTGCTGATGAAGACATCGGCCGTGGCGAGCAGGGCATGCATCACATCGGCGCCCGGCGCGACGTGCAAGTCGAGCACCAACGAGCGCTTGCCCTTGTTCATGGCGATGAACTGCGAGGTATAGGCATCCGCCGGCAGCTTGTTGTTGACGCCCCGGTGGTAGCGACTGGCATCGCCCATGGGCGGTTCCACCTTGATGACATCCGCGCCCATGTTGGCAAAGTGCAACCCGACCGCAGGCCCCTGAATGGCCGTGGCGAGTTCCACCACGCGTAGGTCGGCAAGCGGTCCCGGCATCTCATCCCCTCCCAAAACCGGCAACGGCACGCCAGTGTACGACTCACCGGGCTCATCGCCCAATCTCGGGCTTGCCGGTTGCCGCGTCGGCACGCATCCTTGCGGCTTCCTGCAACCAAGGCGAATCCATGATCCTCACCACCACCCAGAACATCGAAGGCAAGGCCATCCGCAACTACCACGGCATCGTCACCGGCGAGGCCATCGTCGGCGCCAACATCTTCCGCGACTTCTTTGCCGGCATCCGCGACATCGTCGGCGGCCGCTCCGCCTCCTACGAGAAGGAGTTGCAGAAGGCGCGCCAGATTGCGCTCGAAGAGATGGAATACGCGGCGCAGGATTTGGGCGGCAATGCCGTGGTCGGCGTGGACCTCGACTACGAGGTGGTGGGACAGGGCGGCAGCATGCTCATGGTCACAGCCAGCGGAACGGCCGTGACGGCTGCTTGAGTGCCCTCTTACGGCTCGTACGCGTTACGGGGCGCTCGATGGTGCGGTTTGGTCCTTCGGATCAAGCCGCACAAAATGCCGCGGCGGAAAGCCGGTGAGGATTCGGAATACGACCCCGGTGGGGTTGTCCGCAGCCACCCTCGCCTCCTCCTCGCCCGCGACGGCAACAGCGATGTGAGGCTGCCCGGCGGGATCCTCGCCGCGTCGGATGGTGACGTCTGGATTGGCCAGCACATGGCCATACCAGGCCCGCGGCCAGTGGTTCACCGCCACATAGGCCTTGCCGTCACTTTCGAGCTCCGACAGCACGCGATCGTGAGGATTCCCGTCGGCGTCCGTGGTGGTGATGACAAGGGTGCCCGGACCTTGGGGCTGGAAGTAGCCCAGCAGGCTCTCGAAAGCGGTCACGAGCAGCACGTACACCAGCGCCACGATGCCGAGGATTTTCGCGATTCTCATCCCTTCCTCCCAGCGGCCTTTCGGACTTGCCGCGCTATCGGTCTGTCGGACTTCCCGCGCCAGCGGCGAAGTCCGGCAGGCTGGCAGCCGTAGCTGCGAGCGAATGCGAGCACGAAGGCCAGCAGTTCGCGCCAGATTGCCGACGCGCCCTTCAAGGCGCGCCAGCGGCAAGCGCCAAGCGATTGACGGCCACATTCTGCACCATCCGGGCGGCGTGAGCGAAGCGAAATCACTTGCGCCCGACGATAGGGCGCGCGGCTTCGGTCCGCCGAGCGGCCCTGCCGGCCCGTGCTGGCTGCTACACTGACGGTGAGGCTGCGCTTGCGCAGCACCGTTCACCCAAACCTGCCATTTGTGGAGGCACAGCCATGCCCGTTTCGTTGTACGACGCCAGCGTCGGCACCTATCTTCAAATCCTGAGTTCCGTGGAAGGCGTCCTCGACAAGGGGCGCGAGCATTGCGAGGCGAATGGCATCGACCTCGACGAAGTGGTCGAGATGCGGCTGATCGACGACATGCTGCCGTTCCGCTTCCAGCTTATCTCCGTCACCCACCACTCGCTCGGCGCGATCCAGGGCGTCGAGGCTGGCGTCTTCAGCCCGCCCACGATGAACGACCTCGACTACGGTGGCTTGCGCGACATGGTGGGAGACGCCCGCAAGGCACTGGCCGATTACTCGGCGGACACGGTGAACGCCCTCGCCGGCAAGGAGATGGAGTTCCGCATGGGCAGCCGCGCCATGCCCTTCGTGGCGGAGGACTTCCTGCTCACCTTCTCCCTGCCCAACTTCTACTTCCATGCCACCACCACCTACGACATGCTGCGCATGAAGGGCACCCCGATTGGCAAAGGAGATTTCCTCGGGCGGATGCGGCTGAAGCGGTAGCAAGGCGAACAACCATTCGACCGGCACGTTGGTGACTCGGCTCCGAGGCACATCCGTGTCGAATTCAAGACGGGCCTCGTAGGAGACGGGCTTGTCCCGTCCCGGCGCGCCCTTGCGGGCGCGTTGGCAGTTCGCTTGCGCGAACTGCTGCGCTTCGACGCAGTCCTTCCATGGAACAAACCACGTAACACGCTGAAAAGCCGCGAAGCGCCTCGAAGCCGAGTCCAGACCAACGTGCGGGCCGGATGGCGCGGTCCCACACGCCCTTCGGAGCGAGGGCCCGTCACGCTCCTCGCGCCGAAGGCGAAGCAACCAAGGGTCCGAACATGCAACCAGCCCTCTCCCCGCGAGACGGGTCCCTGCTAGCGCCAGCGCAGGGTTGCCGAAAGGGTGTGCGAACGGTACTCGCCGGCGGTGCGGTCGATGGGGATGGCGAGGTCGCGGCGGGTTCCGTCTGCTCGATAGCGGACGATGTCGATGTCTCCGAGGTCGGTCTCGACATCACCGCCGTCGGTGTAGCGGTAGGCGAGGTCGAGTTCCCAAGGGCCCTTGAGGGGGATGGCGACGCCGGTCGTGAGCGTGAAGGTGGCTTCTCGGTCGCTGCCGGAGGGGAGTGCCGTGAGCGCGATTTCGCCGTTCGGGCCCTGGCGCAAGGCCGGAAATCGCTGCACGAAGTCGGTGAGGCGGTAAGCGGTGGCGCCGTAGCCGCCGCCAACATAGAGGCGTGAAGCCGGTCCCGCGCCGCCGAAGCGCCACGAGAACACATCCCACGTTGCCGTCAGCTGCAAGCGACGGACAGAAAGCTCAGCCGTGGATGGCTGTTCGTCGCCGGAGCGCAGGTAATTGGCATTGCCGCTGAAATTGACGCCCGGTGTAGCCGCAAGTTCGAGACGAGCCCTAAGGCGCGGCAGGGGCCGATAGCCGATGCCAAGCTTGAGTTCCGTGCCGCGGTCGTATTGCCCGTCCGTGAACAGCGCCGGGCCGCCATAGAGCACCGGCAAGTCGGTGGCGTCGACCGCCTTCACATCCTGAAATCGCGTCGACTCCACCGACACGGCACCAGCGCCCACGTCGAACGAGAGCCCTTCGGCGCCACTCGCCCAGCCCGCCAGCAGCAAGGCTCCGGCGGCGGCCAACCCGCGTCCGAAGCGCGCCACCTCCCGGGCGCTCAATACAACGATTCGCGGTCGTCGCGCCGGCGGCGCGCCCGCTCGGTGAGTTCCTCGTCGGTGGTTATGGCGAACACCCCGGCCGGGCCGACGATCTTCTGCACCATCAACCGCTCCATTTCGCGTCGCTCGCGCTCGCTCAGGCCTTGGTACGCCGCGCTGGCCAAGAACGCCTTGTAGGTGGCGCTCGTGTCCATGAAAGGCACGATGAAGCCGGGGATGATGGCCTGAATCTGGGCGCCGCGCTTGCGGTCGGTGAAATTCATGCCAGCGCGGTGCCATGTCCTTGCGTCGTAGAGGATGATGGTGCCGGCCGGCGCCTCGATGAGGTCGGACTCCGGACCGCTGTAGGGCAGGCCGAACTTCGCCCTGTGGCCCTTGCGATAGGTGTGCCGCGAGATGCCCCACTCCTCCGGCGGCGGCGCGGCGGTGGCGTGGCTGCCGAGCTTGAACAGAGTGCCGCCGTTGGTGCGCGTGAAGTCCGAGACGCAGACGTTGCGCTGCATGCCGAGCACCAGGTCCCCCGATGGCAGCGGTACACGGTCGCCGGTACCCCAGAGATACGGGAAGTCGGTGTGCCAGCCCTGCACCTCGCGCGCGCCGTCGTCCTTGGTCAGCGCCGTGATGCCCGGCGAGTGGCCGAGCCGGATGTCGTTCGTGTGCATGTACTGGCGCGTGAGCCAAAGCGACACCGGCTCCGCGGTCATCTTCGCCACCGCAGGATGCTGCACCAGCGGCGTCTCGCGCACCGGAGTGCGGCTCTCGTAGGCATCCACGCAGCCGACCTGCTGCAGCCCGTCCACCACGTCCGGTTCGAGAATGCAGGTGAGCGCCACCCAGCCTTGCTCACGCAGGATGCGCAGGGATTCCGAGGGAAGTTGCTCGGGGCCGTAACCGACCGTGAAATCGGCTGCCTCTCCGAGCGTGCCGTCTGCACCTACGCCGGCACCGTTCCATGTCAGCCGACAAGCGCCGCCGATCTCCTGTGCCGACGCGGTGAGCCTGAGGCCGCTCGCCACATGGACGAAACCGTCGCCTTCGACATCCCAAAGAGCGGCGTCGTCCACGTGCTCCTGCACGTGCAGGGTCGAGCCATCAGACGCTAGCCAATCGCCCTCCCGGGTGTGCAGATAGCTGAACTGATGCGCCGGCCGCTCAAACGTGGTGACCCGAGGATTGAACTCTCCCGCCGGCTGATGCCGAGACTCAAGCGCTGCACTCGCCGTCGCCATGTTCCCCTCACTCCTGCTTCGCATCCGATTACGTGCCTTCGCCGACACCAGCGAGCGAGTATAGCGGTGCGGCCCGGCTTTAGATTCCAGCCCGTCCCCCACGACCGAATGCGTCTTGCCGGCCTTGGATTGCACGCTCTGTTTCACGCGAGGAAGCGGTTCGCCATCAGCGATAGGCGGGCTTTCGGCTCGACGAAGGGGGCAAGGCCATTCACAAATCTACCCCCTTCGCGTACCGGAACATTCCGCAACAGAATGCGTCAAATTAGTGCATAGTGCCGGCAAAGCAGGTGCGGGAAAGGGCCGTACCGTCCCACGAGGGGTGCATTTGCTCCGTGGTCTCACAAATCGAGCGGTCCGCCTCCGGCAAACGGCCGCAGAGGTTCCCAAAATGTCGAATCGTGCCTCGCTGCTTTCGCTTCGCACCGCATCCTTGGCGTCTCTCGCCCTGCTTGTGCCACCCCTCCTTGCCGCCGAGGAGGGCCGCCAGATCGAAGAAATCACCGTCACGGCGGAACGCAAGGAAGCCTCCATCCAAGACACGTCCATCTCGATCACCGCCTTCACGGAGGAGATGATCGACGACTTCGGAATCCGTAACCAGTCAGACCTGCAGAACCTGGTGCCCGCCACCACGATCCAGCCCTACGACTCCGCCATCCGGGGCGTCGGACGCAACTTCCGCAACCTGGGCGGCGACCCAGGTGTCGCTACGTACATGAACGGGGTGTACTCCGAAGACCTCTACACGGCCACCATCGGCTCGTTCTGGGACATGGACCGCATCGAGGTGCTGCGCGGGCCGCAGGGCACGCTCTATGGCCGCAACGCGGTCGGCGGTGCCATGAACTTCATCTACCGCAAGCCCACCGACGAGTTCGAGCTCCTGGGCCGAACCGTGCTCGGCACCTACGGCACCCGCGACCTTTACGGCGCCATCTCTGGGCCGCTGGTGGAGGACGTGCTCACCTCCCGGCTCACCGTGTCTTCCCGCCAGCACGACGGCTGGGTGGAGGAACGCGGCGGTGGCCCCGATCTCGACAGCGGCGACGAGACCAACGTCGCGCTGCAGTTCCAGTGGCGCATCACCGACGCCATGACGCTGAACGTGCGCAGCAACAAGGCCGACGTGGACCGCGTCTTCGGCGGCGCCGACGGCGGCGGCCTGATCGTGCTCGTGGGCGAGAACAACGTCATTCCCGGCGGCGATGGCCTGCGCAACTACACCGTGCAGGCGCACGGCATCCGCGCCGTGGACGCCAGCGTCGCCAATCCGCTCGACTCCGCGTTCCTCGATCCGCGCATGCCGGTGCTGCGCTACACAAACCCCACCACCGGTGCGGAACTGCTCGCACAGCGCATCCGACCCGGCATCGACCCGTCCGGCGGTTCCGGGTTCCCCAACCACGGCCGCGACGTGACGCTGGACCCCGCCGAATGCGTGTTCCTCGACCGGGAGGACATCAAGGGCAAGGACCTGTGCGCCTACACCAACGGCCTCAACTCCGAAATCTTCGACCAGCAAGGCAATCAGGCCGAGTTGGAGTGGGCCTTGAGCGACACCACCACCTTCAAGTACATCTTCGGCTACAACGACCTCATCTACCATCGCATCACCGACGACGACTCCACCGCAAGCCTCACCGACGACCGCTCCTTCTACGTCAACCACGAGGCGGAGTACATCTCGCACGAGCTGCAGCTCTTCTGGGAACTGCCGCCCGCCTTGAGTTTCACCTCGGGCGTCTTCTTCTACGACGCCACCATCGACCAGCGCTACGACTTCCATTCGTCCACCGGCTCGCCGCAGTTCACCGACCCGAACTGGGGCATGGACGGCATCCTCGCCGCCGCGGCCCCGGGCGCGGTCCCCGGCGATCCGCCGCTGATGTTCCTCGCCGGCCTTCCCACCCCGGTGAATTCCTACACCGCACGGGAAATGGCGCAGGCCACGGGCTACGAGGAAGGCGTCTTTACCGGCGCCGTCGGCACCTGGCTCGGCGACGCCACCCTCGGTTCCGTAAAGCACGGCATCAACACCACCGGCAGCGACCTGCACGGCAACAACAAGACCGAGCGCGAGGCGTTCGCAATCTACACCCAGGCTGTTTGGGATCTGACGGACCTCATGTCGCTCACCGCCGGCGTGCGCTACGCCTATGACGACGTGATGGGCAGCGAGGACTACGTGCAGTACTCGGAAACGATGGGCGTGCTCAATGCCCTCGGCATCCCGCTTGGGGTAGCCAACGTGCTGCGCGGGGCGCTTGATCCGGCGACCCTGCAACCCACGGGCCTAGTCGAGCCCTGGCTTGGCGGCACCCCCATCACCTTCGGCGCCCATCGCCACCTCGCCCGCCGAGACGAGAAGACCACGTTCCGGCTGAACCTCGACTACGCGCTTGACGACGACTCCAAGCTCTACGGCAACATCACGACGGGCTATCGCTCCGGCGGCTTTAACCTCACCTTCTTCAGCCAGACGCCCACCTACGAGCCGGAGGAACTCATCGCCTACGAGCTCGGCTACAAGGGGCAGTTCCTGGACCGCACCATGCAGGTGAACGGCTCGATCTACCTCTACGACTACTCCGCCATTCACACCCGCACGGAGGAGGCGTGTCCGCCGCAGCTCGGCCTCGACAGCCTGTCGAGCGTCTGCGCCATCGGCGTTTCCTCGACGACTTCCATCGAAGCCGCCCCCGGTGCGCGAGTGACCGGGCTCGAGCTCGAAGTCCTCTGGCTGCCGACCGCCGAACTCACGCTAGGCGGCAATTTCAGCCTGACGAACTCGGAATACACCGAGTCGTTCGTCATCATCGACGGCGCGGACCCGACCGTGCCGCAGGTGCTCTACAACCTCGCCAACAACGCCGACCGCAGCCGCGACATCAAGGGCAACCAGCTGCTGCAAGTGCCGGAAAACAAGGTAAGCGCGTTCGCAAGCTATCGCTTCGACTTGGGACAGTCCGGGGCGCTCGAGCTTCTCGGCACCTGGGCGTACATCTCCGACGTGTACTTCGCCGCCTACGAATCCGAACTCGACAAGGCGCCGGCCTACGACCGCCTTGACCTGCGCGGCACGTGGACCAGCCCATCGTCGCTGTGGACCGTGACCGGCTTCGTCCACAACGCCTTCGACAAGATCGGCATCCGCCAAATCCTCCGCCACGGCGCGGTGGACGGCTACCGCCGCACCGCGCAAGTGTCGGAGCCAAGACTGGTGGGACTGGAGGTCTCCTACAGCCTACGGCCGTGACGGGCGTTCGAGGCGGCTCAGTTGGGGAGGTGCCCTGCCCTCCCCCCAACGGGTGTACCGGGGCAGGCCGGCCGCCACCCGCTTGCCGCCCATGGGGCAAACCGACAGACTAGGCAGTATTGGCGATCACAGGAGGCCAACATGCAGATTGAGTCGCTCGGGCACGTAGTCATCAAGGTACGGGACATCGAGCGTGCCGAGGCGTTCTACAACGGCGTGTTGGGCCTGCCCATCGTCGCTCGCAGCGAGCAGATGCCCATGACCTTCTTCTCGCTCGGCAATCATCACGACTTCGCGGTGCTTGGTTTGGGCGACGATGCCGAAGAGGCACCGCGCAAGGCGGCGGGACTTGCCCATGTGGCGTTCAAGATTGGCGAGTCGCTCGATGAACTCAAGGATGCGAAGCGGCACTTGGACGACGCCGGCATCAAGTGTGCCCCGGTGGATCACGAGGTCACGCAGTCGCTTTACTTCGCGGACCCGGACGGGAACCAAGTGGAGCTGTACGTGGACACTTCGGACGTCTGGAAGGAAGAGCCGCAGCGGGTGGCGCAAGGCACGAAGCTCGAACTCTAGCTCAGGACGGGCGGGGACAAGCCCCGCCCCTACGATGCCCTCGGAAATGCCGCCGGACGTCAGTTCCCGGCCCGCCAATCTGCCACGGCTTGGGCGAATCGGCGGGCGAGGTCCCGGTTCGTCTCCAGGCGGCTGTCGCCCCAGTAGCCGGCTTGGTAGGGCGGGCCCCACATGGCTTGGGCATCCCAGTGGCAGTTGATGTAGGCGAGGGCGCGGATGGTGCGCCGGTGTTCGTGCAGGAAGCGGAAGAGCGGGGCATACCAAGCGCGCCAGATCTCCTCTTCGCTGAGCTTTCGCTCGCCGTCGCCGGCCATGCCGTCCCATAGCGGGCCGGTGAATCGACGGGTGAGGCGCTCAAGGTCATAGCCCTGCGGCGCCGCCTCTGCCACCATCACCGGCTTGCCCGATCTCTCGGCAAGCGCCAGCACTTCCTCTGCCAGTTGCCTCGCAGTCGGAGGCTTGGCGCCGGTTGTGGGCTCTTCGTCGGGGTGCAGAAACCAGGAGAAGGCCAGCCAGTCGACGTAGTCGTCGCCGGGGTACCAAGCGCGGATTTCCTCGCGCTCACCGTCGAGAATGTCATCGAGCGGCGACGCGGACGCCTGCCAGACAAATTGCACATTGACGGCCGCGTGCCCTGAGCGAAGGCGGTCGACGATGTAGCGGAACACGCGTCGGAAGCGATCCGCGTCCTCGTAGCCGGTATTCCACGCGCCATCGAACTCATAGCCGACGCGCATGAACACCTGCCCCGAGACCCGCGCGAACAGGTGCTGAAGGTGGTCGATTTCGGCGTCGTAGGCGCCCGCCAGGATGGCGTCGATGCCACCTGCACGCGCCCCTTCCGTGAAATCGAGCCCCACGGCCAAATGCTCCGAGCCGAACGCAGTGGCGGTGCGGTGGGCGTTGACGGGGCCTGCGCCCCAAGAGTGCTCCACGTCCACCGGCTCGCCGCGCTCGTTTAGGCCAAGGCCGCCGAAGCCGTCCGCCTTCGAGCGCAGGTTGTAGAGCGAGAGGTACGCAGTCAGGCCGTCGGGCGCCGGACAGCAGCCGCTCCCGAGATAGCCGCGAATGGCATCCAAGTCCTGCCCTATGAAGAGCAGGCGAGGTTCGTCGCCAGAAACGACCGTCGGCGACATGGCCAAGACCACTACGACGGCCTCGTAGGTGCGACGCATGCGTCGCCCGACTCGCGATGCCGCGCGGGCGAGGCACCCAAGAGTGGCACCACGAGTGGTTGCTGACCGCCGGGCCAAGTTCGCTCCCTTCCCTGTTGGTGCCAGCGCGCCCTGAAGGGCGCGCGTGCTCGCGTTCGCTCGCAGCTACGACTAGCAGACTTCGCACTTCGCCGCTGCGCGGCAAAGTCCGACAGGCTGCCAGGCTCGTAGAATGCCCCAAGATTCCCGCACGAGGTAGCAACGCGCGTGTCGATGCACATCTGGAAAGCCTGGCGAGGCAGCGTCGCGACTGGAGTCGTTGCCGGCGCTATGGCAACCCTCCTCGCGGCGTGTGACACGGCCGAACGCGAGGCAAGCGCCGAGATGTCCGCGGGTGATGCCACGCTTGCCATCGCCCCCGCACCGGCATACCACGAACCCTACGGCCCGCCCGGTGCCGGCGCTGCCTTTGACGCGGCCATCGCGGTGCGCGAAGCCTTGACCGAAGGACAGGCGAGCGTCCTCACGCTGCCAATCGACAGTCCCTTGCGCAGCAACTGGTCCAACCTCCCGGCAAGCATGGTGAGCTTCGACCACAACGGTGTCCGGCTCGGCGACCTGACGCCGGAGCAGCTTGCGCGGGTATATGACTTTCTGGCCGCGGCGCTCGGTCCGCACGGCTACGAGACCGTGACGCAGGTGGTGGCCGCAGAAGCGGTGCTCGGGCAGTCTCTTTGGACGAGGATCGGGGGAATCACAGAGGGAAATTACTGGCTCGCGTTCTTCGGCGAGCCTTCTGCCAGCGGCGCTTGGGGCTGGCAGTTCGGTGGTCACCACCTAGGCGTAAACGGCAGCTTTGCTGGCGGCAAGGCGACAAGCCTTTCCCCGACCTTCGTCGGCGTCGAGCCGGCAACGTTCACGCTGGCCGGCCTCGAAGCTGCGCCGCTCGCAGACGAACTCGAAGCCGGTCGAGCAGTCATGCGGGCCCTGTCGGCGGAACTCAAGGCCGAGGCGATCATCGAACCGTCGCAAATGCAGGCCGGCGCCGGACGGGATGGCGAGATTCCGGAACTGCGTGGCAGCACCGTGGCAAACTGGCCGAGCGAAGCCCGCTCGCTATTGCTGCAAACCATTCTCCACTGGGTGGCGCTGCAACCGCCCGAACACGCGGCAGCGCGCATGGCGGAACTGGAAGAGACCGTCCACGAGCTCTACTTCGCATGGAACGGCGCGATCGACGAAGACGACGAAGACACCTACTTCCACATCCAAGGCCCCACCCTGATCATCGAATTCGCGATCCAGGACCTCGGCGAAGGCGGCCACTTCCACTCCGTCTACCGCGATCCCACGAACGAATACGGAAGGGGAAGTCGCGGACCGTCAGGGCAACAATAGCCGGTGGACCTTCCTGTAGGGGCGACGCATGCGTCGCCCTGCCCGGCAGCCGGGTGCATCGCCGCCAAGTCCGACAAACTGATAGCGCCGTAGAAACGGCGCTGGCTCCTAGCCGTAGCTGCGAGCGAATGCGAGCACGCAGGCGCGCCCGCAAGGGCACGCTAGCGGCGTTACACGTCTGTCAAGCACGCGCACAGCCACTCGCCGCGCTCGTTGGTATCGTTCGTGTTGCAGGTGAACTGGCCTTGCGGGCCACGTCGCGCCTCCAGGGGCGAATACCAGCCGTTCGGCCAGTCGTCGCAGAGGTCGTCCTTGTCGAACGTGACGATGGCGATCCCCACGACCGCTGCGGCCAAGAGTCCCCAGCCGAGCACCTGTCTGCCCGTCAAGCACTGTCCGGCCGCGTCTCGAAGACACAAGGCCACGGGCGGCGCGTCCGGGCGGCGGGTGCCACCGACCGGGACGGTCATCTCGACGCCGGAAATGAGATTCGCGCTGCCGAGCTTCGGCGTCACCTCGACGGTAGGGGTGTTCGCACACCCTGCCAAGGTCAAGACAACGGCCAACGCAAGGAACCCAACCGGTCGCGTTGTGCGCGCCAGCCATCCACGGCAGCGGCTTGCCTCGGATGGCGCTGGGGTCATGTCGGCGGACGCGGTGTCGTGGTTCCCGCTTCTTGCTTCAATGGGCATGGTCGGCTCCCTCAGGCAATGCGGTAGTCCGAGCCCCGGCGCCGAATCGACCCGACGGCAGGGCTGCGCCAGATCTGTGGTCGAGTCTACACCTTTGCTGCGGCACCCAGCTGCTGGGACCGCAGGCACCAATCGGCGAGGAGATCAGCCGTCCGGCTCACCCTCCGGGATGTTCTGGAACCACGCATTCACTTGTGCCACGCCCACGCCCGCGACGACAGCCCACAGCGCGAACGCGCCCGCCACCCAAGCAGTAGGCAGGAACGCAAACGCGGCGATCCAAGCTGCAACGAAAACGGCGACGCGTCGCCGCATCCGCTGCGGCGGCACCGAGGGCCTATCGCCTTCTCGTGGCAGCGGGAACGCCCGCGGGCGCAAGAACCAGCCGTGTGCCAGCATCAAGCCCACGAACATCGGCCACGACGCGTCCTTGCGGCGGAACTCCGGGGCGTCGTCGAGATCGGCATCCGGCATATCCTTGCCGAGCCGCGCCTCAATCTCCTGCCAGACATGCTGCGGCGTCGGCCGCTGACCAGCACCGCTCATGTTCTCGTGCGTGGGGCGGCAGCGCCACCGATAGAGCACGCGACCGCTCCGATGCACCGCAAGCACGGCAGGCTGGTAGTAGCCCTTCGGATGGCTGGCCCACGAACGCATCCACAGATGCCCCGAGTTTTCGTTGGCGAAGAAACTGAGGAGCCCCTCCTCCCGGCAGTGGTCCTTGATCTCGTGGTGCGGATCGCCGATGCACGGATAACCGAGTTCCCAAGCCTCAGCCGCCTCGGTGGCAAGGCTCTGCGGCTCGCTGGTGAGGCCGAACAGTTCCCCGCCGGCGGCACGAATTGCGTCCAAGACACCGGACCTGACGAAGCTCCGCAACTCGGAGCGACAGGGAGGTCACCACAGCCCGCGATAGACGAGGAGCACGGCGAACTCATGCTTGCCGAGTTGGCGGCCGAGCCAGTCGCGGCGCACACCTTGAGGCGGGTCCAGAAGCGGGGGGATGAGCGATGGCGCGGCTTCCACCGCAGAGACCTGAAATCGACCGTCTTGCCGCTCGACGCGAACCTGCTCGCGCAAGCACATCTCGTCCTCGCACAGCACCAAGCCGAACTCGACCGCCTCGTCGGCGGGGGCCGCGAGCGCTGCGTCCGCATCCACGACACCGGTGACCTTGAAGGCAGCACCGCGCTCCTCGTTGATCCACGCGAGCGCCGCCGACGCGGCTGGCCTGAGCTTTTCGGGAACGTCGTCGGCGACGGTGACCATGCGGCGGACCTGCTAGTGGGTAAACGCATGGCGATTGGACAGCAACGCCGACGATCACGCAACGGATCTCTCGCGCGCCGTAGCTGCGAGCGAACCCGCGCGCCCGAAGAGCGGCGTGCCTTCACAGCTGCGAGCGAATCCGAAGGCCAGCAGTTCGCGCCAGCAGTCTGTCGGACTTGGCGGCGATGCACCCCGCTGCCGGACAGGGCGACGCATGCGTCCCCTACAGGAAGGTGTCGGTCACGTCCCGGGCCGTAGGGGCGACGCATGCGTCGCCCTTCTTCGGGTGGCCTTCCTCATGCGATAGCGAACTGCCAACGCGCGCGAAGGGCGCACCTTCAGCCACCGGCGTCGCGGGAGGCGATGCGCTGGCGCAGCAGGGCGTGGATCAGGTCGATGGTTGGCGTCGCCATGCCGGCAAGGGTTGCGAGTTCCTGCACCGCACCGAGCATTGCCTCGTGTTCGAGTGGGCGGCCGAGTTCAAGATCCTGAAGCATCGAGGTTCGGTGGGCGCCGACGTTGGCGACGCCGGCCAGGCGGCGCTCCACCGAGATGGAGAAGCGGGCACCGAAGGCTTCGCCGACGGCGCGACCCTCGTCCATCATCGACTTGGCAATGCTGCGAGTGTCTGCGTTGGTGGCCAGCACGTCGAGGGTGGCGCCGGTGAGTGCGCTCAAGGGGTTGAAGGCGAGGTTGCCCCAGAGCTTCATCCAGATCTCGTCGCGCACGCGCGGGCGCACTGGCGCCTTGAAGCCAGCTTCGCGAAACGCCGTCGCCAAGGCCGTGACACGGCTGCTTGGGGAGCCATCCGGTTCGCCCAGCACCAGCTTGTTGCCTTCGGTGTGGCGCACCACGCCGGGGGAGACGATTTCCGCCGCGGGATAGACAACGCAGCCGAGTGCCCGCTCCGGGCCTATGCGTCGCCATAGAACGCCGCCCGGGTCCACGCTTTCCACATGGCGTTCGCGCCAAGGAGAGTCGAGGGCGTGGAAGTACCACCAGGGGATGCCATTGACCGCGCTGACGACCGCGGTTTCCTCGCCCACGAGGTCGAGGATGCCGTCCACCACGGCGGGGATCGAGTGCGCCTTCAGCGTGACGATCACCATGTCCTGGGCACCGAGTTCGGCTGGCCTGTCGGTGGCGCGGACGCGAGCGGTGCGCCTGCCGCCCTCCTGCAGGAGCGTGAGGCCCTGCGTCCGCATCGCTTCGAGATGCGGCCCTCGCGCCACTAGGGATACATCGAGGCCGGCCTCGGCAAGCGGCACGGCGAGGCAGCCACCGATGGCGCCGGCGCCGTATATGCAGATTTTCATGCCTCGATACCAAGCGCCTTGGCAAGGCCGATGCGCTGGATCTTCCCGGTTGGACCCTTGGGAATCTCGTCCACGAACAGGATGCGCCGCGGCACCTTGAAGTCGGCCAGGCGCTTTGCCGCGAAGTCCCTGAGGTCGCGTTCGCTGGCATTTGCGCCATCGGCCAGCACCACCGCCGCGGCCACGTCCTCGCCGAGCCTCGGATGAGGCGCCGCAAAGGCGCACACCTGCTGCACCGCCTCGTGGTCCAGCAGCACTTCGTCGATTTCGAGCGGCGCGATCTTCTCGCCGCCGCGATTGATGATCTCCTTCAAGCGCCCGGTGACCTTGACGTAGCCGTCTGCATCCATCAGCCCTTGATCACCGGTACGGAACCAGCCGCTGTCATGGAACGCGCCGGCATTGGCTTCGGGATTGTTGAGATAGCCGGTGGTGACGTTGCCGCCGCGAATGACGATCTCCCCCTCTTCGCCCACGCCAAGCGCGGCTCCCGTCGCGTCCATGATCGCCACGTCCGGCCCCGCCGCCGGGCCAACGCTGCCTGGCTTGCGCGCCTTGGGGGGCAGCGGGTTGGAACACATCTGGTGCGCGGCTTCAGTCATGGCGTAGGCCTCGATCACCGGCACGCCGAATACCGCCTCGAGCTCTTGCATCACCTGGGGCGGCAGGGAAGCCGACGAAGACCTGATGAAGCGCAGCACACTGGTACGCACGGTGTCCTCATTGCGGCCAGCGCGAGCCAGAATCGCCTGGTGCATCGTGGGCACGGCGCTGTACCAGGTCGGTTTCGCCTCGCCGAGCCAGGCGAAGAAGCGCAAGGCATCGAAACCGGGCGAGCAACTGACGCTGGCACCGGCCGCAAGGGTGGCGAGAACCGGCGCCACCAAGCCGTGAATGTGGAACAGAGGCATGACGTTGAGGCAGCGGTCCGAGGGTGCAAGCGCGAGCGTCCGGGCGATATTGGTCGCGGAGGCGCAGAGGTTTGCCTGGCTGAGCGGCACCATCTTGGGCCGTGAGGTCGTACCGGACGTATGCAGGATGAGCGCCGTGGCATCGGCGTCGCGTTCCGCCACAGCCGCTTCGACGACGCCATCGAGGGCGAACTCGCCAGCGCGTTCCCCCTCGCTGAGCGAGATGACGCGAATGCCCCTCGCTTCAGCGACCTCGACGGCGGGCGACTCCGAGCCGACGTCAACGACCAAGGCGCGCGCATCAAGGTCGTCGAGAAAAAACTCGAACTCGCTCTCCTTGTAGGCTGGATTCAGGGGCGCGGTGGCGCACCACGGCGCCATGCAGACAAATGCGCTGGCCGCGAGCGGGCCGTTCGGGAGCACCATGGCGACGCGATCGGTCGCGCTCACGCCGGCGCCACGCAACTGGCGGCCGATGGCATGTACCTGGCTGCCGAGGCGCTCACAGCTGAGCGCAGTTCGCCCGGGGGCGCCGATGGCATCCGCTTCGCCTGCGGCGGCGCCGCGAGAAGCGCCGGCGGCGAGAAGCTCCGTCAGGACCTGCAACAATCCACCCTCCACGTCGGCAAATGCGGTGCGGTTGACGGCTGCCGGGTCAACCCATGGGAACTTGAGGTTGGTCGGGACGGCAGGATTTGAACCTGCGACCACCACACCCCCAGTGTGATGCGCTACCAGACTGCGCTACGCCCCGAAGTGGCGAAACTATAGCAGCACGACCCAGGTGCCGAACCGGATTCGCCCGTCAGCGCTCGAGTTCAGCGAGGAGGCCTTCGAGGTCGGCGCGAAGGTCACGAATGGCTTGCTGCGAGTTGGTCGTGCCGCTCGGTTCCGATTCGCGCATGCGCTGTCTCGCGCCGCCGATGGTGAAGCCTTGGCCGTAGAGCAGCTCGCGAATGCGACGTACCACCAACACGTCGCGATGCTGGTAATAGCGCCGATTTCCGCGGCGCTTGACGGGGCGCAACTGGGGGAACTCCCGCTCCCAGTAACGCAGCACGTGCGGCTTGACGGCACAGAGTTCGCTCACCTCGCCGATGCTGAAATAGCGCTTGCCGGGTATGGGCGGCAAGCCGTAGTTCTGCGCTAGGGCCTCGGCGCCCGCGGCGCTTGCGCCCGTGGCGACTCTACGATCCGAGTCCACCGTCGCCGATCCTTGCCCGTAGCTTCTGCCCCGGGCGGAAGGTCACGACGCGTCGCGCCGTGATCGGAATCTCCTCGCCGGTGCGCGGATTGCGCCCAGGGCGACGAGATTTGTCGCGTAGCTCGAAGTTGCCGAAGCCGGAAAGCTTGACGCTTTCGTTCCGCTCAAGCGCCGCGCGGATTTCCTCGAAGAACAGCTCGACGATTTCCTTCGCTTCGCGCTTGTTCAGGCCAACATCCTCGAACAGCCGCTCGGCCATCTGCACCTTGGTCAACGCGCCCATTGGAAAGTCCGCATATACCCCTCCAACCAGAGTCCCCCAAAGGCGCTACCCCGGCCCAGATCGCAGGCGCGCACCAACCTCCCTTGCCAGCGCCGCCACCACGCGATCCACGTTGTCGTTGATCTCGCCTTCCTCTAGGGTGCGTGACGGATGCTGCAACGTCAAGGCGATTGCGAGGCTTTTCTCACTGGAATCAATGCCTTCGCCGGTGTATAGGTCGAACACTGAAAATTCGCGCAATAGCTCGCCGAGTTGCGTGCGCGTGATGGCCTCGACCGTCGCCGCTGGCACGTCCCGGTGCAGCAGCAGCGCCAGGTCCCGACGCACGCTTGGATGCCGCGAGACGCCGGCGTTGCGGCGGGGGCGTCGGCCAAGCAGGCCTTCGAGCGACAGCTCGAATACGAACACCCCCGGCGGCAGGTCGAGCGTCCGTTCCACTTCCGGATGCAGCCGGCCGAAGCACCCCACCGGCTCCCCATCGAGCACAGCCTGGGCCCGCTGCCCTGGATGCAAGGCGGGGTGATCGTCAGCAACGAACGTCGCCTCGCGTCCGCCTGGCGCGAGCAGGCGTTCGACATCGCCCTTGATGTCGAAGAAATCAACTTGAGATCCGTCCTGGGTCCAGGACTCCGCCTCGCGCGGACCGTAGGCGATGCCGGCACACAACATCTGCTGCGCCTGGACTTCGCCTTTCGTACCGGGCAGGAAGCACTGACCGATCTCAAACAGCCGCACCCGGCTCGCCCGCCGCGCAAGGTTGCCGGCCAGTGCCCCGACGAGCCCGGGCAGCAGCGTCGAGCGCATCACCGAATGCTCGCGAGACACGGCATTGACCACCGCGACCGACGGTCCGTCCGGTTCGAACAGGTCCAGGTGGACGGGATCGACAAAGCTATAGGTGATGGCCTCGGAATAGCCGAGATCCACGAGCAGGTCTGCGATGCGCGCCGTCGGCACCCGGCTGCGGGTTGCATGGCCGAGCGGCTGCGCCAGCTTTGGCGGGTGGCTCGCGATGGTGTTGTAGCCGTGAACCCGCAGCACTTCTTCCACGAGGTCCTCTTCACGCTCGATATCGAAGCGGTAGCTTGGCGAGGTGACGACCCAACGTGTCTCGTCCCCTTCGCCGGACGCCTTCGGAGCGAAACCAAGGCGATCGAGAACTCGCTCCGTGACCTCCGGCGGCACCGCTTCGCCCACCAGCGCGTCGAGCCGAGCGCGACGCAATGTGACGTGTTTCGGCACCGGCAAATGGGCTTCGCTGGTGGCATCCACCACGGGGCCAGGCGTACCGCCGACGATCTCAAGCAGCAGTGCGGTAGCACGCTCCACAGCCATGTGCTGCAACTGGTAGTCCACGCCGCGCTCATAGCGGTGCGCGGCGTCGGTGTGCAGCCCGAAGCGACGCGCAGTGCCCATCACGGCCAGCGGCGCAAAGAACGCGCATTCGAGGAATACGTTGGTGGTGGATGCGCGCACCGCGGTTCTCGCGCCGCCCATCACACCGGCCATGGCGACCGCGCCGTGGTCGTCGGCGATCACCAGCTCCGTGTCATTCAGCGTCGCATCGCGCCCGTCGATCAGGGTGATTCGCTCGTCCTTTTTGGCCTTGCGAACCTCGATGCCTCCGCGAAGGCGATCGAGGTCGAAGGCGTGCATCGGCTGGCCGAGTTCGAGTAGGACATAGTTGGTCACATCCACCACAGGGTCGATGCTGCGCAGGCCCGAACGGCGCAGGCGCTCCCGCATCCACAATGGCGATGGGCGCGTGATGTCGATGCCCTCGATGACACGCCCCAGGTAGCGCGGACAATCCTCCGGTTGACTGAGCCCCACCCCGAACACAGCGTCTGTCGACGCCGGCACTGCCGGGATGGACGGTGCAGTAACCGGCACGTCGCAGAGCAGTCCCACCTCCCGCGCCAGCCCGCGCACGCTCAGCGCATCACCGCGATTCGGCGTCAAGTCGATGTCGATGGTCGTGTCGTCGAGATGCAGAGCGCGACGCAAGTCGTCGCCCGCCACGTGGCCCTCATCAAGCTCCATCAGGCCATCGGCGTCGGTGCCGATGCCGAGTTCCGCGGCACTGCACAACATGCCGGCCGAGGTCACTCCGCGCATTTCGGCTGCGCGGATGCGAACGTCGCCCGGCAGCACTGCGCCGACCCGCGCCAGTGGAGCAACCAGTCCAGGCGCGGCGTTTGGCGCACCGCACACCACATTGAGCGGCGTCGCCTCGCCCGCGTCCACTGCACACACTGAGAGCTTGTCGGCGTTGGGATGCGGTTGCACGGCGACGATGCGCCCCACCACGACGCCGCTGAACTCGCCAGCTACGGGCTCCGTGCCGTCCACTTCCAGCCCAGCGTTGGTGAGCAGGTCGCAAAGTTCGGCAATGGGCACCGTGGCCGGCGCCCACTCCCGCAGCCACTCAACGCTGACCTTCACGAAGTGACGTGCCTCACGCGAACTGTTCCAGGAAGGCCAGCTCGTTGTCGAAGAAGAGCCGCAGGTCGTCCACCTCGAACAGCAGCGAGGCGAGGCGGTCGGCGCCGAAGCCGAAAGCGAAGCCGGTGTAGCGCTCCGGGTCGATGCCTGACATGGCGAGCACGTTGGGGTGCACCATGCCGCAGCCGAGCACCTCGATCCAGCCTGTGAAGCCGCACACGCGACAGCCCTTGCCACCGCAGTGGACGCACTGCATGTCCACTTCGGCAGAGGGTTCCGTGAAGGGGAAGTACGACGGGCGGAAGCGAACCCCCAGGGGCTGCTCGAAGAAGTGCCTGGTGAAATCGATGACGGTGCCCTTGAGGTCGGCGAAGCTGATGCCCTCGTCCACCACCAGCCCTTCCACCTGGTGGAACATGGGGCTGTGGGTGGCGTCCACGTCGTCCTTGCGATAGACCCGCCCCGGGCAAATCACCTTCACCGGCGGGCCTTGCGACTCCATCGTTCGCACCTGCACGGGCGACGTGTGGGTGCGCAGCAGCAAGCCGTTGTCGAGATAGAGGGTGTCGTGCATGGCCCGCGCCGGATGGTGGGCGGGAATGTTGAGTGCCTCGAAGTTGTGGTACTCGTCCTCCATCTCTGGCCCGTCCACCACGGCGTAGCCAGCGGCCGCGAAGATGTCCTCGATGCGGCGCAACGCGTGCGTTACCGGGTGCAGGCCCCCACGTCGACGCTGGCGGCCGGGCAACGTGATGTCCACAGCTTCCGCTGCGAGTGCCCCCTGCATCTGCTCTCGAGCCAAGACGTCCCTGCGACCATCGACGGCAGCCTGCACTTCGCGCTTGGCAACGTTGATGCGGGCGCCGGCGGCGGGCCGCTCCTGGGCCGGCATTGCGCCCAAGGACTTGAGGAGCGCCGTCAGTTCGCCCCGCTTGCCGAGATAGCGAACCCGCACCTCGTCCAGGGCCCGTTCGTCGCGTGCGCGGGCCACGTCCGAGAGCGCGGATGAGGTGATGGAGTCGACGTTCATCGCTAACCCGCCTCGGCTTTGGCGCTTAAGGCGCTGAACGCGCTATGCGGTCAGAGCCGCGCGGGCCTCTTCCGCGAGCGCGGCAAACGCCGCCTTCTCGTTGAGCGCCAGATCCGCAAGGACTTTACGGTCCACCTCGATGGAAGCCTTCTTCAGCCCCGCCATCATGCGGCTGTACGAAAGACCGTGCTGGCGCGCTTCGGCATTGATGCGCACGATCCAAAGCGAACGGAACTGGCGCTTGCGCTGCCGACGGTCGCGATAGGCGTATTGGCCGGCCTTGATTACCGCTTGCTTGGCGACCTTGAAGGTGCGGCTGCGGGCGCCGTAGTAGCCCTTGGCTTGCTTGAGAACCTTCTTGCGGCGAGCGCGGGAGGCGACGCCTCTTTTCACTCGTGGCATCGCTTACGCCTCCTCGCCCGTGCTGTCGTCAGCAGGCCCCTTGCGGGCGGCTCGCTTTCTGCCCGGCAGCATGCGGTCCACCAAGCTGCGGTCCGCATCCGAGACATCGGCGAAGCCCCTGAGCTGGCGCTTGCGTTTGGTGGACTTGTTGATGAACAGGTGGTTCTTGTTGGTCCGCTTGTGCTTGTAGCCCTTCGCGGTGCGCCGGAACCGCTTGGCGGCGCCGCGCTTGGTCTTGAGTTTTGGCATGTTTGGATTTGGTTCCTTTCGCCCCGCGCCTTGGCGCGTCGCGATTCGCTGATGAATCGCCGGGCTTGTTGGTTGCTTGAGTCACCTCTGGCCGTTTCACTCGAACGGGCAGGGTCTGCCGTGGCGCGTTCGGGAGGTCAATCCCTTCGCATCTTCTCGTTGGTTGATTCTCGTTGGTTGAATGCGTCTCGCGTGCCCGACACGCGGGCTCGTGGCGCGGGTGGCGAGCGAGACGCCCTCCCGCATCGAGGCGCGGCTTTCGCTAGCCCGTTGCGCCTCCCGCTTGCGCGTCCTTTGCCGCCGACGCCTCTGGCTCCACGCGTCGCGGCGCACCGCCGCGCTTGCGCTTTCTTGGCGCGAGCACCATCGTCATCTGGCGACCCTCGAACTTTGGCGCGGTTTCGACGCTAGCAAGTTCGTCGAGGTCTCCCTCGATCCGCTTCAGCAGCGTCAGGCCAATCTCTGGATGCACCATCTCGCGTCCGCGAAATCGAAGCGACACCTTGGCCTTGTCGCCGTCCTCCAAAAAGCGCACGAGATTGCGCAGCTTCACCTGATAGTCGCCCTCTTCGGTGCCAGGGCGAAACTTCATTTCCTTGACGTGAACCTGCTTTTGCTTCTTGCGCTGGGCCGCCTTGGCTTTCTTTTGGTCAAACAGATGCTTGCCATAATCCATCACCTTGACGACCGGGGGCTCGGCATCCGGCGCTATGAGCACCAGGTCCAGCCCTTCGCTCCGGGCTTCGCGCAGCGCCTCGTCCCGGTCAACGATCCCCACTTGGGCTCCACTCGAGCCAATCAGGCGAACCCGAAAGGCGCGAATGTCGTCGTTGAGCACGGCTCGATTGTTGGTCTGCGTCTTCGCGGCTGATCTCTTGATAGGCACTCCTCCTCAAACGAGATTCGGCTAACGGGCACTGCCAGCCCGTTGCAGGAACTGCAAATGGTACTTGCCGCTGCCCATGTGGACAACCTGCAATTCGATGCTAGGTGGCTGCGCCGTACAAACGGCGCTGGCTCCTAGCCGTAGCTGCGAGCGAATGCGAGCACGAAGGCCAGCAGTTCGCGCAGCGAACTGCCAACGCGCCCGCTAGGGCGCGCAGGCGCGATTGGATTCGAACCAACTGACCCCGGCCGCCGCTGCGCGGCGGCTTGGCAGTTTGCTGCGCAAACTGCTGCGAGGCCTGGTTTCGTCCCCCTTCCACATTCCTGGTAGGCGCGATTGGATTCGAACCAACGACCCCCACCATGTCAAGGTGGTGCTCTAACCGGCTGAGCTACGCGCCTGCGTGGTGAGAATTGTAGAGCACTTCGGCTATGTGCGTGGGCGGACCTGGGTTCGGCGCATTAGGCGGCGGGCGGTGGGGGGGAAGGCCGCGCGGCGGTGCATGACGGTGCGGTTGTCCCAGATCACGAGGTCGCGCTCGCGCCATTGCTGCGTCCAGACGTCGCCGGCCAAGGCGACGTAGGTCCACACTTCGTCCAAGAGCGCCTCGCTTTCGCGCAGCGGTAGGCCCTCCACGTAGGCGTCCTGGCGGCGTCCGAGGTAGAGCGCATCGATGCCCGTTTCCGGGTGGCGCAGCACCATTGGGTGCGACGCCCCGGGTGCGTCGCGCGGGTCGTCCACGTCGTGGTGGCCGCGCCGCAGCTTGCCGACGCTGTCGTGGGCGGCGTCGTGCTTGGCTTTCAGGCCCCGAACCCGCCCCTCCAACTCGGACGGCAGTGCCTTGAGTGCGCCGATCATGCTGCAGAAGTGGGTGTCGCCGCCGGTTTCGGGCACCTCTACGGCATAGAGGAGGCTGGCGGTGGGCGGCCGCTCGATGTAGGACATGTCCGTGTGCCAGGCCGCCTCGCCGTTGCCGAGGCCGCCGATGGGCTGGCCGTTTCTGACGATGTTGGAGATAGTGGTGATGTAGGGGTTCGGCAGCTTGTCCACATCGCTCTTCCGCATGCGTCCGAAGGGCGCGTATTCGAGCGGGCCGAAGCGCCCGCTGAACGATTGTAGGACGTCGTCGTCCACGTGCTGATTGCGCAGGCGCAGCACGGCGTAACGAAGCCAAGCCGCATGCAGGGCCGCGAAGTCCTCGTCGCCCATGGTTTCGAGGTCGATGTCCGTCACATCGGCGCCGAAGGAAGCTCCCGCAAACGGCTGAACCTGCATCGCGTGCTCCTCGTAACCCAAACGTTTCAAGCAAATCAGTTTGTTAGCGCCGCCAAACCCCTCGCTAGCGCTCGGCGTCTGGCCCCAGCCCCCACCTTCCCTGTGCACGCGATTTCACGCAATTCCCTCGCATCCCCGATTTAGCAGAAAAGTAAGCCATTATCTGGTATCCTTTGTCCCCGAACCCTTCGGGACGAACCGTGCAGACTCCGATGGAACGTGGTAACCATCTTGGGAACTACCGGGCGCGCAACCGCCTCAATCCCGCATTCGTCGCGGGCGTAAAACCCGCCGACCATACCAGACGCCACGGCGACGGCAACGGCCTGTTCCTCGTCGTCCGCCCCACCGGCGCGAAGTCCTGGATACAGCGCCTCACCGTCGGCGGCCGCCCGCGCGACATCGGGCTTGGAAGCCTTCGGGTCGTCTCGCTGAAGGAGGCGAGGGCGATCGCGCTGGAGAACCGTCGCGTCGCCCGCCGGGGCGGGGACCCCACGCGCCGCAGGCCCGGCGCGCCGACCTTCGCCGAGGCGTTCGACGCCGTGGTCGCTCTCAGGAGGCCGACGTGGAAGGACCCCGACGCGACGGAGGCGCGCTGGCGGCGCTCCATGGAGCGCCACGTGATGGACCGGCTCGGGAGGATGTCGGTCGGGGCCGTCACGAGTGCCGACGTGCTCGCCGTTCTGGAACCCGTCTGGGCGACGCTGCACGAGGCGCCGCGCCTGCGCCAGCGCATCGGCCTCGCCATGCGGTGGGCCGTGGCCCAGGGCCACCGCGCCGACAACCCCGCCGGCGAGGCGCTGGCGGCGGCGCTGCCGCGGCCTGACCGCTCCTCGACGCCGCGCCGGGCCCTGCACCATTCCGAGGTTGCCGCCGCCCTGGCGACGGTTAGGGCCTCGGATGCGCCGCTGCCGGTGCGCCTTGCCTTCGAGGCCATGGTCCTGTGCGCGGTTCGCTCCGGGGAGGCGCGCGGCGCGACGCGGGACGAGGTGGACCTCGGGTCCGCCACGTGGACGATTCCGGCAGTGCGCACCAAGACCGCAAGGCCGCACCGGGTGCCGCTGTCGGACCGCGCCGTCGAGGTGTTCCGCGAGGCCGCATCGACCGGCCGCGGGGAGCTGCTCTTTCCCTCGCGCAGGGCCGGCGCGCCGATCCACCGGAGAACCTTCGCCCGGCTCATGCCGCGGCTCGGCATCGACGCCCACCCGCACGGGTTCCGCTCCTCGTTCCGCGACTGGGCCGCCGAGACGACGGACGCGCCGCGCGAGGTCATGGAGGCTGCGCTGGGACACAGCCTCGGCAGCGCCACCGAGGCCGCCTACGCGCGCACGGACCTGCTCGAGCGGCGGCGGCCGCTCATGCAGCGATGGGCCGACCATCTGGCGGAGAGCGAATCATGAAGGCCGATCAGCGGCACAGGACACGAGCGGGGGTGCCCCAGACATGAAGCGGCTGACGGCAGCCTTCGTGCGCACCGTGAAGCCGACGGAGCGGCTGAAGCGCTACGGCGACGGCAACGGGCTGTACCTGCTGGTGAAGCCCGGCCCGCGGGGCGGCGGCAAGTCGTGGGTGCAGCGGCTCGCCGTCCACGGCGTGCGCCGCGACATCGGCCTCGGCGGCGCCGACCTCGTCACCCTCGCGGAGGCCCGCCAGGCGGCGTGGGAGAACCGCCGCGTCGCCCGCGCCGGCGGCGATCCCCGCACCCGCTGCGGGCGCCCCTCGCCCACGTTCGCCGAGGCCGCCGAGGCGGTCGTCGCCCTGCACCGGCGGACCTGGCGGGACGCCGCCGGCACGGAGGCGCAGTGGAGGGCGTCGCTGGCGACCCATGTCCTTCCCAGGATCGGCCACATGCCGGTGCATGCCGTCGGGACCGCCGACGTGATGGACGTGCTCACGCCGATCTGGACCGACCGGCACACCACGGCGACGCGGGTGCGTCACCGCATCGCGGCGGTGATGAAGTGGGCGATCGCGCAGGGGCACCGGCCCGACAACCCCGCCGGCGAGGCGCTGGCCGCCGCGCTGCCGAGGGTGGACGCCCGCAAGGCGCATTTCCGGGCGCTGCCGCATGCGGAGGTCGGCGCGGCGCTGGCAAGGGTCAGGGCGTCGGACAACCTCTCGGTCCGTCTCGCGCTCGAGTTCCTGGTGCTGTGCGCCGTTCGCTCCGGGGAGGCGCGGGGCGCACGCTGGGACGAGATGGACCGCGAGGCCGCCACCTGGACCATTCCGGCGCGGCGCATGAAGGCGGGCCGCGAGCACCGGGTTCCGCTGTCGGACCGCGCGCTCGCGGTGCTCGACGAGGCCGCCACGATCCGCGCCGGCGCGCTGGTGTTCCCGTCGCCGCGCGGCGACCGGCCGCTGGCCGCCGGCACGCTGGGCCGCCTCCTGAAGGAGCAGGGCGTGGACGCGGTGCCGCACGGGTTCCGCTCCAGCTTCCGCGACTGGGCGGCGGAGGCGACGGACGCGCCGCACGCCGTCATGGAGGCGGCGCTGGCGCACGCGGTGCGCAACCCGGTCGAGGCCGCCTACGCACGCTCTGACCTCTTCGACCGGCGGCGAAGCCTCATGCAGCGGTGGGCCGACTACCTCCGCGCCGCGGAAACCGGACGGGCGCCGTAGCGCCGGCTTCCTTCCGGTTGCGTTCCATGCGCCCCCGCATCAATGTCGCGTCGCAACTTCGCCACCTTCATCGCCCGCGAATGCGATGGCGTCGATGCCGCTCTCCGCGCGCCGCACGCCATGGGGGACCGTCCCCGCACCGGCGCCGCGTGGCACGCACCCGGTCCCACGGGACGTCCCGGTCTCTCCCGTCCAGCCAGACCTAGCGTGCATCAGGCCGCGTCAGCCGCAACTGCGCACGCGGAGGGCATTGGCCGCGTGCGGTGGCCCGGCGCTGTGGACAACTCGGTTGACAGGTCGCTGGCCTCGCCTGCCCCGTCGCTTCGCCGCGCGTCCCGCCGGCAAGCGTGTTAGGGCCGCAACAGGACCGCATGCCGGCCCGCAAACTCGCGGCAGGCGCGCTCCCACATCTCAGGGGCCCCGAAGGGGCGCGGCTCGGATGCTGCAGCCAGTGCGTGTCTTGGCCATATCCGCGTCCCATCTTTCGCTGTAACCCCTTCATTCCAAATGATTTTATCCGAATCTGCAAGGCCAACAGGGCCGTGAGCTGTTTACAAAGGAAAGAAAAATCAAGGGGTTACAATGCAATCTTCCGCCAGCTAGCCCAGTTGAGGCCGGAACATCTTCTTGCCCCCACTTTGCTCGATGCGTGGTATGGTGTCCGCAGGACGCCCGACGTCTCGATTGCCGAACAGCATGAACATGACGATTTCGAGTCAAGTCAATAGACTGCAGTCAAAGGACGATGAAGGGGGCAACCAGGCAGGCCACCGTGAAGTGGGTGTCGGAGGAAAGCGTCAACGGCGCCGTTGGCTGCGATTTTCCTCGGTGATTCGGAGGGCGTCCTACCCTTGTTTCCCTGCGGGATCCGCGAGATAAGTGCGCGGGATTGTTGTAATGGCCGAGCGGGCCTCCCGTCCAACGCTTCCTCTTCGCCGCTACCGCTGTGTCACACGGACACTGGGTCGATCCCGACGATCCATGCGGCGGGAACGGTCGACTCGAACACCAAGCCACAGTCCACCTCGAGCGTACTGCAGTCGAAGCCGGGGTGAGCCAGCCCGTAGCACCAAGACTTGACGAACTCGTCGACCAGCACCGGCACCTCCCCGTGCGCAAGGCACTCGTCGACAGCGGAGTACCGGTTGGCCGCGTCCAACGCGACCTGACCTGGTACTGCGACACTAATGATCATGGGCTCACCGTCCGCTTCCAGCAGTGCGGTTCCATCTGCGCCGAGGAGAGTGTGTGCCACCCGTTGGTCGAATTCGGAGCCGCGTGTCAGATAGTGATTGAAGCCATTGACCAGGCCACCGCGCGACAGCGTCAGGTGTACCTGCCCCTCCCGACGCCCCGCCCTTTCACCCGGCCCGAACTCTCGTAGCACCTCATCCAGCTGGGGCGCAGCTTCTTCTTTCCACCTCGGATGCGATGAAGGGGCCCTCTCGAGTCGTGCGCGACGCGCCCTCGCGTCGAGAGGAAGCAGTCCGCGCCCTCGGATCGATTCAACGTCCGCCCGGATCAGGCGTCCGCCGTGATACGCCGCGATGCACTTCGATCTCAGCAATTTGACCGTGTCGTGGACTATTCGGTCTCGCCGAAGACCAGCGCGCGTGCATCTTCAACGTACCGCGGCGACGCCGCGACCAGCTCGTCCACCAAACTGTCCACAGGCAAACCGCCCAGGGCCCTGCTCAGATGTGGCGCCCAGGAGCCGTTGTCGTCGAAATCCAGCATGAACTGTACCTTCATGACAGGTCCGCACTTGGCCGATCACCAAGCCAGTCGAACGGCGACCGGACCGCCGCCAGGTACTGGCGCGGGCCGAAGACCGCGACGATGCCATGGGTGGTTCGTCCAGCCGACCCACCAAGGTGCCGACTTGGCCCATTGACAGCCTTGCATCCAATTACAGCACCATACTGAACGACTTCCGTTCAACAAGGGCCCATGAGGTGCGGCTTTTCAGTCGCCAAGAATGCGCAGTTCTCGCTAGCGCCAACAACCGGTCTCCCGAATCGGATTGCGGCAGGCGGGGAATGCAGCCGCGCCCCGCAGCCGCATCGGCCGGCGGGGCGGGCGTGGTCAGCTCAGTTTTGATGGGCGATCCATCGGCCTCATATCGAGACCCACGGAGCCGCAGACACGCTGCGTAAAGCCCTCGACGCCATTTGCGCTGCCGTCCTAGAGGCGGCGGCTGCGGCGCGTCGTCGCCGACGTTGGCCGCGAGCCCGGTTTCGGCCCGACGAACCCGCGCGGCTGCCCCCTCTCGGAGCACGCCAGGAATGCATCCCGGCGCCGCGCGTTTCGTCGCGCCACGGTTCAGGCCGCTCCATGCCGGGCTTCGCCCGACTCCGCGCGGTCCCGGAAGAGTCCGCGCGGCAGCCGCCTGCCGTGTGTTTTGATCGAGCCCCCATCGCGTGCGATGTGGCCCGCCGTGCCTTGTCGGTGCGTCTGCCCGGGCAGCGCCATTACAGCGCTGCGGCACTGGGTCGCCTGGTGGCGCCTTACGTCGGCCTTGCCGACCACGCCGCGCCATGCGCGGCAGGGAACGAGACAGACCCTAGCACGCCGTCACGACAACCGCACTACCGATTTTCTTATCCGATCCCTCACCGCCGCTGGCCTCGATGCCGCTTCCGCCGCCTGTCACTACCCCCGCGCCGCGTGTTCCGCACCGCCGCCGCCCAGATCGCCACACGGGTAGTGACAGGCGGCTCAGCCTCGTCAATCTTGGCCCCTACGAACGCACGCGGCATTCGCTCGGATTCCCAGTTGCGCGTGCAACCCGATGCGAACCAGCAGGCGCCCGACGCGCCGCCGAAACTGCCCGAGAGCATATACGTACATAGCGAGAGGACGAAGTAGTATGGTCACCTCAACGTATCTCCAGCTTGGGGTCGTATCCGTGCCAAGCAAAAGACTGCTGCTAACGGGCCTCGTTCTGATCGTCGTGGCCGCACTAGACTGGCTGGTTCTGCCGAGAGTCGGTCTGACCATCAGCACCGGACACCTGATAGCGCTCTCGGCGGGTGCCTTGGCAGCGATCCTCGGCTACATCAAAGGCCCCGAAGTCGGCGATCACGCACGGGCAATGGAGCGGCTGAAGATCATCCAAGAGTTCCTAAGCAAGAACGGGTACGCCGTCGGCTTCATGCTGTTCTCGGTTCTGATGTTCGCCATCATGGCCGCGCTAGTGGCTTGGGCACTGTATCTGATGATCCCCCCCACGGTGGGATAACGACATACGGTCATGCGCGGCTTGGTCGTCCACCTCGAACGATGAAATGCCCCTGGCGCAGGCGGCGTTCGGCCGCTGGAATGAGAAGCAGACTGTGGGAACGTCGCGCGACTTGGCCACGCCCAACTTCCCTGGCGACACCGCAGCCCGTCCGCGAGGTGGACCGGGACGCTTTCTCCCCTATCTCGCGCCAAGGCTCGATCCATACCGCTTCACTGCAAGAGGGCACGCCGACTGACTAGGGTGGTGCCCGGCTGTATCCCCTTGCCGTGGCCGCGTTGAGCCCAGACCCCTGCAAAGCGCGCCGACCGTCCGTGGACACTGACGTGGTAACTGACGACTGGCCAAGACCGCGTATCCGCATCCAAATGCTGCCGACTATCTCGGTCGTGCATACGGACCCACCTACCTATGAGCTTGCATTGCAGCATGACGCTCTCGCGCCATTTCTACGGTGCAAGCTCATAGATACGCCTCGCGCAACTCGCGGATTTCGTCCCGCACCGCCGCCGCATCCTCGAACTCGAGGTTGCGGGCGTGCTCCATCATCCTCTCCTGAAGCTCCTCGAGCATCCGCCCAACGCCTTTCGCATCGTCCGGCGCCGGCCGCTTGGGCGCCATGCCATTGGCCCCCCGGCGGCTTCCGCGACCGTTGCCGCGCGCCGCCCCTGGCTCGGCGCGCGCCCCTTCCATCACGTCGGCAATGGCTTTGGTGACGCCGCGCGGGACGATGCCGTGCTCTTCGTTGAACGCTACCTGCTTCTCGCGGCGGCGGCTGGTTTCGCCGATGGCGGCGTCCATGGAGCCGGTAACGTCGTCGGCGTAGAGAATGGCGCGGCCGTTGATGTTGCGCGCAGCGCGGCCGATGGTCTGGATGAGAGAGCGTTCGGCGCGCAGAAAGCCCTCTTTGTCCGCGTCGAGCACGGCCACCAGCGACACCTCCGGCATGTCAAGCCCCTCACGCAGGAGGTTGATGCCCACCAGCACGTCGAACTTGCCGAGGCGAAGGTCGCGCACGATCTCCATGCGCTCCACCGTGTCGATGTCGGAGTGCAGATAGCGCACCCGCACGCCGTGCTCGTCCAAGTATTCGGTCAGGTCCTCCGCCATGCGCTTGGTGAGCGTGGTGACGAGCACCCGTTCACCCGCCTTGACCACTTCGCCGATCTCGCCGAACAGGTCATCCACCTGGGTGGAGGCGGGACGAACGATCACGGCGGGGTCCACCAACCCCGTCGGGCGCACCACCTGCTCGACGGTCTGCGCCCCGCGCTCCGCTTCGTAGGGGCCGGGCGTGGCCGAGACGAAGATGGTCTGCGGCGCGAGCAACTCCCATTCATCGAACCGAAGCGGCCGGTTGTCGAGCGCGGAAGGCAGCCGGAAGCCGTATTCCACCAGCGTCTCCTTGCGCGAGCGGTCGCCCTTGTACATGGCGCCGAGCTGCGGGACGGTGACGTGGGATTCGTCCACGATCAGGAGGGCGTCGCGGGGCAGGTAGTCGAACAGGGTCGGCGGTGGCTCGCCCGCCTCGCGCCCGGAGAGATAGCGCGAGTAGTTCTCGATGCCGCTGCAATAGCCGATTTCCTTGATCATCTCGAGGTCAAAGCGGGTGCGCTGTTCGAGCCGCTGCGCCTCCACCAATTTGTTCGCGTCCTTCAGCACCTTGAGCCGATCGCGCAGTTCCTCGCGGATTTCGTCGAGCACACCCAGGATGCGGTCGCGGGGAGTCACGTAGTGGGTCTTGGGAAAGACGGTGTAGCGCGGCACCCGCTTGACCACCTCGCCGGTGAGCGGGTCGAACAGGGCCAGGTTGTCGATCTCGTCGTCGAACAGTTCGACGCGAATGGCGTCGCGTTCGGACTCGGCCGGGAAGATGTCGATGACATCGCCCCGCACGCGGTAGGCACCGCGCTGGAAGGCCATGTCGTTGCGGGTGTACTGCAGTTCGGCGAGGCGTTGCAGCAGGTAGCGCTGGTCCACCCGGTCGCCGCGATCGAGGTGCAGCACCATGCGGTGGTAGGACTGCGGGTCGCCAAGGCCATAGATCGCGGACACGGAGGCGACGATGATGGTGTCGCGCCGCTCGAGTAGCGCCTTGGTGGCAGAGAGCCGCATCTGCTCGATGTGGGCGTTGATGGAAGCGTCCTTCTCGATGTAGGTATCGGACGCCGGCACGTACGCTTCCGGCTGGTAGTAGTCGTAGTACGAGACGAAGTATTCGACGGCGTTGCGAGGGAAGAATTCGCGGAACTCGCCGTAGAGCTGTGCCGCCAGGGTCTTGTTCGGCGCCAGCACGAGGGTGGGGCGCTGCACCTCTTCGATGACGTTGGCAACGGTGAAGGTCTTGCCGGAGCCTGTGACGCCGAGCAATGTTTGCTGCGCCAAGCCCGACTGCAGGCCATCGACCAACCCGGCGATGGCATCCGGCTGGTCCCCGGCCGGCCGGTAATCGGAAACGACGTGCAGATCGGCAACGGCCTGCATGAGATCAGTTCCTGCCGAGCATTGAGCAAGCAACTATTTTGGCATAGGTCGCCTGTTGCGGCGCACGGCTTGCAAGCCGCGATGGGGTTGTCGATCATGCTGCCCTTCTGCCAGCGAGAGCTTGCCTTGCGCGCTCCTTTCCGTAGTCGAGCCACTGTGCGCGCCGCCGCCATTGCGTTAGCCACAGCCATTGCCGTTGGCTTCGCCGGCTGTGGCGTTGACGAGCGCGCAGCGCCGTCCGACGAGGCCGTGGCGCACAACGACCGAGGCGTCGCCCTCATGGGGCGCTACCAATATGCCGATGCGGAGGGGGCCTTCGTGGCGGCTCTCGCATTGGCGCCGGACTGGCTGGACGCTCGCGTCAACCAGGCGATCGCCACCTTGAACCGTCAGGAGGAAGGCGACGAACGGCTGACGCTCGCCATGTTGAGCGAGGTGCTCGACGCCGATCCGAATCACCTGCGGGCGCTTTACACAAGCGGCATCGTGCATCTGTATCTCGGTGAGGCGGAGTTGGCAGCGGCGCGGCTCGAGCAGGCGATGGCCGGCGATCCGAACGATGCCTATGCCACGTATTTCCTCGGCCAGGCGCTCCTGCAACAAGGCGATCATGCCGCAGCAGCACCGCTCTTCCTGCGTGCCGCCGAACTCGATCCGTATCTGCGCAGCGCATATTGGGCCGGTGCCCAGGCGCTGCGCCGCGTCGGTCGCGAGGACGAGGCGGCGGACTTGCTTCTCGGCTACCAGCGCTTCGAGACGCATCCTGCGGCGCGGCTGGCCGCGTTCTCCTACATGCGGATGGGGCCCAAGGCCGAAGCCGCGGCCGTCACCGTCAAGGCTCGACAGCCGGAGCCGATGCGCGAAGGAGCGGTCTTCTCGGGCCCCATTGCCTTCGACGACGGCGACTGGAGCAATGCGGCGCTAAGCGTCGCGGACATCGACGGCGATGGCGGGCTGGACCTCCTGGTCAACGCTCCCGACAGAACCGCCGTGTTCCTCGGCGATCCCCCAGGCACGTTCACGAACGCACCGAACCACCCACTCGCGAAAGCGCCTCCGGCAAGGGCGGCACTTTGGGGCGACATAGACAACGACGGCTTGATCGACGTCGTGCTGTGCGGTGCCAGGGGCGTTCGGCTTTGGCAGCAAGCGTCCGCTGGCGAGTGGCGGGACACGGAGCAAGGTGCTGCCCTGCCCTGCACCGATGGCGCTCTATTCGACGCCGACCACGATGGCGACCTCGACATTTTCTTCACGGGCGACGAAGGCAACGAACTCCTCAGCAACAACCTCGACGGCACCTTCCGCCCCCTCGCCGACGACTTTGGTTTGCGAGGAAGCCCCGGCCGACAGGTTTTGGCGACAGACTTGGACGCGGACCGCGACCTAGACATCGTCGTGCTCAACAGAGCACCACCGCACGACATCTGGCGCAACGACCGCACTTGGCGCTACGAGCCGATGCCTGGTTTCGACCACCTGCGCGATACAGCAATCGCGGCGTTAACCGTCGCGGACGCGGACGCAGACGGTCGGCCAGAGCTATTTGGGGTAAACCGGACGGGACAGGTGTTGGCTTGGGCGTGGGACCTGAACGCCCAAGGCGAGCCCACTTGGTCATCGACGACACTGAGCGAGGCAAAGCGCCCGGCACGCCACATCGACGCTGCCGATTTCGATGGCGATGCCGTCCCCGAAATCCTCCTCGCCAATGCCGAGGGGTTCGTCCTGCTCCGCTCGAACTCCGGCGCGGTACAACACATTGAACAAGGACCCTTGCACGCCCTGACTCGGGTACTGATCGAACCTGCCAACGGCCCGGCCTTGGTGTCTGCAGGCCCGCAGGGTCTCGACCTGTGGCCCGCCGGCCCCGGACGCCACCCCTTTCTCGCCATCGCCCCTACCGGCCGCTCGGAAGCCGACCAGATGCGCTCCAATGCCTCCGGCATCGGCACCCACGTGCGCGTCCGCTTTGCCGGCGACTGGGCCGTGCTCGACGCTCTCGACGCCAACTCCGCACGCGGCCAAAGCCTGATGCCGCTCAGTGTTGGCTTGGACGGCTTCGAGCAAGCGGATTTCGTGTCGCTCGTTTGGTCCGACGGCGTGTCCCAAAGCGAACTCGACCTTGCCGTCGCCACGTTGCATGCGGTCCCGGAGACCGAGCGCCAGCTCGCCAGTTGCCCTGTGCTGTTCGCGTGGAACGGCACCGAGCATGCCTTCGTCAGCGACATGCTCGGCGTTGCGGCGATGGGGCTGTTTGCCTCTCCTGGAGAAACCGTGCCGGCACGGCCATTCGAGCGCTTCCTCCTCTCGGCGGAGCAACTCGTGCTCCGCAAGCCGGCCACGGGCGACGCATGCGTCGCCCCTACGGCGGATGGCGTCCCTTGCGATGGTCGATACCAGATCAAGCTCGGCGAGCCGATGGAGGAGACCGCCTACATCGACGCCGCGCGCCTCTATGCCTATGACCTGCCGCCCGGTTGGGGTATTGCCCTCGACGAACGCCTCGCCACAGCCGAACCCGCCGCCACGGGCCGCCCCATCACATGGCGGCTCGATACGGCCCAGGTTCCGATTCAAGTGACGGACGCCGGCAGCAACGACGTCACTGCCTTGGCGACGCTCGCGGACCGTCGCGCTCCACCCGTAGAGCGTGACCCCCGCTTCATCGGCTTGCTAGAAGCCGAACAGCGCCTGACCTTGGAGTTCGATGCCCCGCTACCCCGCCACAACGCCGTGCTCGTGGCGGACGCATGGATGGAGTACCCCTACTCGCAAACTGTTTTCGCTGCTTGGCAAGCGGGCCTCGCGTACAACCCGCCGACCCTCGAAGCACGCGACGGCGACGGCACCTGGCACACCATCGCCCCGGCCTTCGGCTACCCCGCCGGTATGCCGCGCAAGATGGCGCTGCCGCTGCCGGAACTGCCGCGAGGAACGAACGCCCTGCGGCTAAGCTCCAACATGGAGATCTACTGGGACAAGGTGCAGGTGGTGCGCGAACAACGCCTGCCGGAACTCTCGCCTGTCGCTTTGGCGCCCGTGGAAGCGCGCGTGGCACGCAGCGGGTTCGCGCAGAGGACCACCGGCGAACAACGCCTGCCTCACTACGACTATGGCGAGCGTGCAACCTACTGGGACGCCAAGCTCGCGCGTGGCTACTACACCGCCATCGGCGATGCCACCGAACTCGTACGCGAGGAGGACGGGGCGCTGGCCATCTTCGGCAGCGGCGAGGAAGTGCACGTGGAGTTTGCGGAGCTGCCGCCGCCACCCCAGAACGCGACGCGTTGGTTCGCGTTGGAGTTCCGGGGCTGGGCCCGAGACATGGACCTATACACGGAGCATGGCGACACCGTAGCCCCGCTGCCCGTTCCCACCGGTCTCGACAAGGACAGCCTTGCCAAGCGCGACACCCTGCACGCACGCTTCAACGTGCGCTTCCAGGAGGGGCTGTAAACGGAAACCCAGACGCCATCGCCAGCCGCGCCCGCACCGGACGCACCCAGACGACGCGCCGCGCTGGTGGTTGTTGGCCCGCGCTTGCGCCGGCTGCTGCTGGCGGTGCTCGCCCTGTTCGCCCTGCTGGCAGTGAACTCCGCCTACCTCGGCGCCGTGAGCTTCCTGCAATGGCTGCAAGGCATCGCGCTCGAGGACCGCCTCTACCAGTTCATGTTTCTCGGCCATCTCGTGCTCGGCATTGCCATCATCGCGCCGGTGCTCGTGTACGGCTTCCTGCACCTCGGCCGCGCCTGGCCGCATCCGAACCGGCTCGCCGTGCGCCTCGGATTGACGTTGCTCGGCACCGCCATCGTGCTCTTGGCCACGGGGTTGCTACTGACTCGCGGGATGCCCCTGATCGAGGTGCAGGACCCGTTCGGGCGCTCTATCGCCTACTGGCTGCATGTCTTGACGCCGGTTCTAGTGGCTTGGCTGTTCGTCATGCACCGGCTTGCGGGCAGTCCCATTCGCTGGGCTGCCGGCGGCGGCATCGCGGCATTCGGCGTCGCGGCCGGCATCGCGGGTGCCTGGATCACCGGATCGGAGGAGCCACCTGCGGACGAGCCGGTGGATTTCCATCCCGCCCTCTCACGCACGGCTGACGGCCATTACATTCCCGCCGAGGCGCTGATGCAGGACGACTACTGCGCCGGTTGCCACGCCGACGCGCACGCGGATTGGCAGCACAGCGCACATCGCTTTGCCTCGTTCAATAATCCTGCCTATCGCTTCTCCGTGCTGAACACGCGGACGGTATTGCTCGAACGGGACGGCAACGTCCACGCAGCGCGGTTCTGCGCCGGCTGCCACGACCCCGCGCCCCTCTTCAGTGGCCGATTCGACGATCCGGACTTCGACCACGAGGGCGATCCCTCCGCTACCGCCGGCATCACCTGCATCGCCTGCCACGCCATCGAAAGCGTGGACGAGCCGTTGCGCGGCAACGCCGACTACACCATCGGCGCACCGGAACACTATCCCTTCGCGTTCAGCAGCCAGCCGGTGCTGGCATGGCTGAACGGCGTGCTCATCAAGGCCAACCCAGATTTTCACAAACGCACGTTCCTGAAGCCGATGCACCGGACCCCGGAGTTCTGCGGCACCTGCCACAAGGTGCACATCCCCGAAGAGCTCAACGATTACCGTTGGTTGCGCGGACAGAACCACTACGACTCGTTCTTGCTGAGCGGGGTCTCCGGCCATGGCGTGACCAGCTTCAACTACCCCGACAAGGCGCAGATCAACTGCAACGGCTGCCACATGCCGCTCATCGAGTCCACCGACCTCGCGGCCCGCGACAACGACGAATCCGGTCGCCTCACCGTCCACGGCCACGGCTTCCCGGCTGCCAACACCGCGCTGCCGGCGCTGCTCGACATGCCAGCGCATGTCAACGAAGCCCACCGACGGATTCTCGAGGGTTCGCTGCGGGTGGACCTATTCGCGATTCGGCAGGGCGAAGGCATCGACGCGCCGGCGATTGCGCCGCTACGCCCCGACGTGCCCGCGCTGAAGCCCGGTGCCACCTATGTCGTCGACGCGGTGCTCAGAACACTCACCTTGGGCCACCACTTCACCCAGGGCACCGCCGACTCCAACGAAGTGTGGCTCGAAGTCATGGCCACGAGCGGCGACCGCCTGCTCGGCCACAGCGGGGCGCAGGACGGACGCGGATCGGTGGACCCCTGGAGTCACTTCGTCAACTCCTATGTGCTGGACCGCGACGGCGCACGGATCGACCAGCGCAACGTCGAGGACATCTTCACACCGCTATACAACCACCAGATCCCGCCCGGGAGTGCCGATGTGGCGCATTACCGGCTGACGCTGCCGGAGGACATCACGGACCCTGTCGTGATCACCGCGCGCTTGCACTACCGCAAGTTCGACACGACGTATCTCGCCGCCTTTCAGGGCGACGAGTTCGTTCGCAACGATTTGCCGGTGGTGACCATCGCGTCGGACGAGGTCGTGTTCCCCGTCGCGGCAAGCAAAGCTCATGTGCAAACGACGCCCGAGACCGAGCTGTGGGTGCGCTGGAACGACTACGGCATTGGCCTTCTGGCGAAGCCGGAGCGGGGAGCGCTGCGGCAGGCCGAAGCCGCATTCCGCGCCGTGACCGAACTCGGTCGCCCGGAAGGCGCACTCAACGTCGCCCGCGTCTTGCTGCGCGAGGGGCGCCTCGACGAGGCGGCGCAATCGTTGCGCGAGGCCGCAGCAAGCGGAGCGCATCCTTGGTCCGTAGCGTGGTTCAGCGGCCAGGTGGATCTCCAGAACGGCCAGTTCGACGCCGCGATAGCCACGCTAGCCAGCCTTGCCGACACACGCTTTGCCGAGGCGCGAGAGCGCGGCTTCGACTTCTCGCTCGACTACCGCCTGCAAAACACCCTCGGCCGGGCGCTGTTCGAGCGCGCAAAACTGGCCCGCCCGGGTGCCGACCAGCTTGAGTGGTTGCGACGCGCCGAAGCGCGTCACCAGCTCGCCCTCTCCATTGACTCGGAAAACGTCGCCGCCCATCACGGTCTGGCACAGGTCTATGCTCGCCTCGGCGACGACGAGGCCGCAAACCAGCATCGCGCCCTGCACGCCAAGTACCGCAGCGACGACAACGCCCGCGACAGCGCCGTTAGCGCGGCCAGACGACGCGATCCGGCCGCCAATCACGCCGCCGAAGCCGTGACCGTCTATGACCTGACTGCCCGCCGGGCCAGCCACGTCGCGTACTCGCCATCTTCGAGGGCAGCCCAGCCATGACCATCTCCCTTCGCGCGGGCGGACCATTGGGGATCGCTCGGAGGTGAGCGATGTTGCCGGCGAGGCGCGCATTCAGCGCGCACTGAAGCTGTCGCTCGCCGTGGCTGCGGGTTTGGCGCTCGTGACGGCTGCCGTGGTCCTGCTGCTGCGCCGGGAAGAGGACACACAGACCTCACCGGAAGCCGCGCCGGCGGGACCGCAACTGCCCAAGGCGCCAGCGGTCGACGCGCCTGCCATGCCGTTTACGGATGTCACTGCCGAAGCTGGCATCGATTTCGTGCACCGCACCGGCGCCTATGGCGAACGCCTGCTGCCGGAGACCATGGGCGGCGGCGTTGCCTTCTTCGACTACGACAAGGACGGCCACCCCGACCTTCTGTTCCTGAACTCAATGGATTGGCCCTGGCAACCGCAACCAGCTCGCCCCGCCACATCGCGCCTGTATCGAAACCAAGGCGACGGCACATTCGCCGACGTGAGTGCGGCGACCGGTATGGACATCACCCTTTACGGCATGGGGGTGGCCACCGGTGACTACGACGGCGATGGCCTCGTCGACGTTTTCGTCGCCGGTGTTGGCGAGAACCGCCTCTATCGAAACATCGGTGGCGAACGATTCGAGGACGCGACCGACGCCGCTGGCGTTGCCAGCGACGGCAAGACCTGGAGCACCAGCGCCGCCTTCCTCGATTTCGACCTCGACGGCGACCTTGACCTCTTCGTCTGCAACTATGTCGGCTGGTCGCCGGAAGTGGACCGGGAAGTGGACTTCCGCCTCACCGGCATTGGCCGAGCCTACGGCCCTCCAACGGACTTCCCAGGCACGAACTCCTGGCTCTATCGCAACGACGGCGGCACCTTCACCGAGATTTCCGCCGAGGCCGGCATCGAGGTCGCCAATCCCGCCACCGGCGCTCCAGTCGGCAAGGCACTGGCGGTGCGACCGCTCGACATCAACGACGACGGCTGGCTGGACCTCGCCGTCGCCAACGACACCACACGCAACTTCGTGTTCGTGAACCAGGAAGGCAAAGGCTTTCGCGAGGCCGGCGTTGAGCTGGGCGCCGCCTTCGACGCCGCTGGCCTCGCCACGGGGGCAATGGGAATCGACGCGGTGCGGCGGGACGACGGACTCACCCTAGCCATCGGCAATTTCGCGAATGAAATGTCGTCGTTTTATGTCCTCCGACCCGGCGAAGGCATCTTCAGCGACGACGCCATTGTCGCCGGCGTCGGCCCCGCCAGCCGCCGCGCCCTGACCTTTGGCCTCGTGTTTCTCGACGCCGACCTCGATGGTCGCATCGACCTAATCACCGCCAACGGCCACGTAGAACCCGAAATCAACCGCGTCCAGGCCAGCCAGCAGTATCCCCAACCGGCGCAGCTGTTCTGGAACTGCGGCACCGATTGCCGAGGCCCGTTCATCCCCTTGGAAGACACGGGTAGCCTCGCCACCCCCCGGATCGGCCGCGGCCTCGCCTACGCCGACATCGACGGCGACGGCGACCTCGACCTGGCTCTAACCCAAACCGGTGCCAAGGCTGCCCTCCTCCGCAACGACCAAGCTACCGGCAACGCCTGGATTCGCATCGCCCTCAACGCCCCAGCCGCCAACGTCAACGCAATCGGCGCAACGGTCACCGTCACAGCCGCAGGGACGCAGCAAGTACGCACCGTCATGCCGGCGCGCAGCTACCTGAGCAGCGTGGAAACCACCCTCACATTCGGCCTCGGCACTACGGCAGCCGCTCAGGCCGTCACGGTCCGATGGCCCGACGGAACATCGGAAACCTGGCACGACCTGACACCCAACAGCACGCACACGTTGCGTCACACCAGCACACGGTAGAACAAGGCCTGACGGCTTGATCGGCGACACCATCTACAGGCTGGTTGATCCCCGCGTCGACTTCGAGGCGGTTCGCGAGCCGTGGTCGGTCGCGACGCGACGCACGGCCAGCTCGACTCAGTCCAAAAGGGCACTCGAGATTTCGCCAACGTTGTGGCGGAACATGTCGAGATAGGTCGGTGCTGGACCGGTGGGGCCGGACAGGGAGTCCGCGTAGAGCGTGCCGCCGATGGAGGCACCGGTTTCACGCGCGAGTTGCTCCACCAAACGCGGGTCGGTGACGTTCTCGACGAACAGTGCGCGGATGCCCTCGTCTCGCATCAGGCGAATGAGGGCCGCCACTTCGGCCGCGGACGGCTCGCTCTCGGTGCTGAGACCAACCGGGGCATGGAAGTCTATGCCGTAAGCGCGCCCAAAGTACTGGAACGCATCGTGCGAGGTGATCACCCTGCGCCGATCCGCGGGGAGGGCCTCGAGCCGGCCGCGGATATCCCGATCCAGCGCTGCTAGTTCGCGGTCATAGGCTTCGGCGCGGCAACTGTAGGCTTGTGCGTAAGCCGGGTCCGCCGCAGCCAGTCCGCGCGCGATGTTGGCGACTTCAAGGCGTCCGTTGGCGAGGTCTTGCCACGCGTGAGGGTCGGGTCGGTGCTTGTCTAGTGTCAGCGCTGCAATTCCCTCGCTCGCCAATACAACCGGCCCCTTGTAGCCGGACACCTCGACGAGCCGGTCCATCCAGCCTTCAAAGCCGAGCCCGTGAACGACAACGACATCCGCTTGCGCCAGCGCGCGTGCATCGGCTGGGGTCGGTTCGTAGACGTGGGCATCAGCGTCCGGGCCGACCAGCGTAGTGAGCGCGACGTGCTCCCGGCCGACATTTCTCACCATGTCCCCGAGAATGGTGAAGGTGGTGACGACTTTGAGCTTGTTGGCTGCCGTTGCAGCGACAGCGAGCGTCGCGACCGCGGCAAGCCACGAGCGGCGTGAGAGGCGAGCCATGGACTTCCCCCCGCCCTGCCACTCAGGCTTCAAGGTGGCGGCGCGGCGTCAACCCCACCCTCAAGCTGGCGCGCGGACCCGCCACGAATGAGACGATGTAAAGGCCGCCGGCCACCAGGATGATGGCCGGTCCGGAAGGCAGGCCGGCGTGGTAGGAGACCAGGAGCCCCGCATACCCGGACGCGAAAGCGATCAGGCTGCTCGTGGCCGCGAGCGAGGCGACTTCGCCCGCCCAGAATCGCGCGGCCACCGCCGGGAGCATCATCAACCCCACTGCCATCAGCGTGCCGAGCGCATGGAATCCGGCGACAAGGTTCATGACGACCAACGCGAGAAACACGAAGTGAACGATTGCGCCCGGGGCACCCACCGCGCGCAGGAAGCCAGGGTCGAAGCACTCGACAATCAGCCCCCGACCGATGACCGCCAAAGCGAAAAGGGTCAGCGTCGCGATCGCGACGACGAGCAGCAGCGACGCATCGTCGACTGCCAGAATGGTGCCGAAAAGGACATGCATGAGATCGACGTTGTTGCCGTGCGTAGAGACAATGAGCACTCCAAGCGCCAGCGAGACGAGATAGAAGGCGGCGAAGCTGGCGTCCTCGCGCTGCGGCGTCACGCGTGCGACGAGCCCGGACAGAGTCGCCACGACGAGCCCCGCGACGAAGCCGCCGAGGCTCATCGCCATCATCGAGAGCCCCGCGATCATGAAGCCAATGGCGGCACCCGGCAGCACGGCGTGGCTCAAGGCATCGCCGACGAGGCTCATTCGACGCAAGACCAGCAGCACACCGACAGGACCACCGCCGACGCTGAGCGCCAGGCAAGCCACCAAAGCCCTGCGCATGAACCCGAACTCGACAAAGGGCTCGATCAGCGCCGCGTACACGGGCATCAGTCAATGCCTCGGCGGCAGACCTCGGCATGGTCATCCCACGCCTCGGCCATCTGCCGCGCTCGAAAGAGATGCTCTGCCCGCAGCACCTCGGCAGTCGTGCCCCAAGCGACAGGCTCTCGGGCGATCACCAAGGTGTTGGGGAAGTTCTCTCGTACCTGGTCGAGGTCATGCAGGACGGCGACAACCGTGCGCCCTTCGCCATGCCAGGCCACGACCATCCTCAGTAGGTCCGCCGAGGTCTTGGCGTCGATCGCGTTGAACGGCTCGTCGAGCAAAATGACAGGACAGTTCTGTACCAACATGCGGGCGAACAAGACCCGTTGAAACTGCCCCGCCGACAAGGAGGCAATCGGACGACGGCCAAAGCCATCGAGACCGACGGCCAAGAGCGCTTCGGTAGCCTGCCGCCGCTGCGCTTGTGTGACTGGGCGGAAAAGCCCGATCGTGGCCCAATGACCGAGCAAAACGGTGTCGATCACCGAGATCGGGAAACTTCGATCAATCTCCGCCTGCTGGGGCAGATAGGCGATGTCGCCCTGGCGCACGCCGTTGCGTTCCAGGCGCCCACCAAGAGGCGCCATGCGCCCGATCAACCCCTTGAGCAACGTGCTCTTGCCGGCTCCATTGGGGCCGACCACCGCCGTCATCGAACCGGCCCGGAAGCTGCCCGTCAGGTGATGCACCGCCGGATGGCGGTCGTATCCGAAGGTGACGTCGTGGAGAGAGAACACGGCCGTCATGGCAGCCACCCCATGGCCCAAGCGGCGGCAACCCACAGCAAGGCCGCGAGCGGCACTACCCAGGCAAACTGTGCGACCACACCGCCGCCTAGCGGCGATGCCACGCGCCCAAACCGAGCACCTTGCGCGGCGCCATTGCTCCTGATGGGCCTATGCATCGGAAGGGAGCAACGGCATTGCCTCGGCAACCGGAAGACAGTCCGCCTGGGCCTTGCGGATCATCGCGCCAGCGCCCCCTCGTAATGCTTCGAAGAACCCACTCAAGTCCGTCAGGCCTCGCCCGCTGGGACGCAAGTTGGGCAGGCACCCTCCACCTCGATTACACGTCTCGTCACACGGTACCCCAAGGCCGCAGCATCCTCGGCGAGCACCTGCACGACCCGAGGATCGTCCAGCTCGGTCGATGCCCCACAAGACTCGCAGATGAAGAAAAGACAATCGTGCTGGCGTTCGGGATGCGTGCGGGGGACATATGCGTTGCGACTTTCGATCTTCGATACGAGTCGCTCCGCCATCAGGAACTCAAGCGCCCGATACACGGTGGTCGGTCCGACCCGACGCGAGTGCGTGTGCTCCAATGCCTCGATCAGTGCGTATGCGCCCGTCGGCCGCCCCCTCTCCCAGAGCAACTCGAGGACCTGCCGCCTGAGCGTGGTTAGCTTGGTCCCGCGCGCGGCGCAAAGGGACGCTGCCAGGGCAACCCGTTCAGCTGGCGCATGCGGCTTTCGGCAGTTGGGATCGGTGCAGGGCTGAGGTTGGGTCGGGGGGAGTCCCACGACATGGACCTCCGTTGCAGACGTTCGGATGAAACGTTATAACATTACCTTTTGCGATGGCAAAGAGCCGGCGATTCCTCGCGTCGCCCAAACCTCGAAGGCGATCTGACGACCAGGCAGCATTTGCAGGAGAACCAGATGAACATGCCGCCCAAAGTACCCGTCTCCATCCTCACCGGCTTCCTCGGCTCCGGCAAGACGACCCTGCTCAATCGCATCCTGAGCGAGGAGCATGGCAAGCGCATAGCGGTGATTGAAAACGAGTTCGGGGAAGTCGGCATCGATCAGGCGCTCGTCATCGACGCCGACGAGGAGATATTCGAGATGTCGAACGGCTGCATCTGCTGCACGGTGCGTGGAGACCTGATTCGCGTGCTCGGCAACCTCATGAAGCGCCGCGACAAGTTCGACTATGTGCTGGTGGAGACCACAGGGCTCGCAGATCCTGGCCCGGTCGCTCAGACCTTCTTCATGGACGACGAGATTCGCGCGGAGTTCTCGCTCGACGGGATCGTCACGCTCGTCGATGCGGCCCACATCGAGCAACAGCTTGGCCGAAGCGACGAAAGCACCGAGCAAGTCGCGTTCGCAGACGTCCTCGTCCTCAACAAAACAGACCTCGTCAACGACGAGGCCCTCGACAGGCTCGAAGCTCGGCTTCGGGAAATGAACCGAATGGCGCAGGTGGTACGCAGCGAGCGCGCCGACGTCCCTGTAGACACCGTACTCAACCTCGATGCCTTCAACCTCGACGACGTGCTCGAGCGTCGTCCCACCTTTCTTGAGCCGGAGTACCCGTTCGAGTGGACTGGTGTCTATTCGCTCGGTGTCGGTCGTTTCGAACTCAGCCTGGCCGACGGACCGGATCCGGCGATGTCGCTAGTCGTCGTGCCCCACCAAGAACCGGACGACGCTGCCTTGCGTGAGGGTGCGGAGTGGTGCGTGAGGCGGTATGCGGAACCTGCGCAGCTCATTGAGCCGGGAGACGAGATTCCGGTCGGCAAGCACGTGAACCTCAAGCTCGACTCCCCCGGGCGCAAGTCGTTCACCCTCGTGGTTGATGTGCCCTTGCGGGTTGGCCTGTACGCCCAGCACACCGCCGAAGAGTTCGACCTCCATCTCAAGGACGCGCTAGGAGCGACGATCGGGCCAGAGGCCGAGCGCACTTGGGTGGCGCAGCACGAGCACGACGACGAGGTGGGTTCGATCGCCATCGAGACCGACGGCGACGTCGACGCCGAAAGGCTCAACGCCTGGCTTGGCCGATTGCTCCGTGAGCGCGGCGTGGACATCTTCCGAATGAAGGGCTTCATCAGCCTTGCTGGCGAGTCGCGTCGCTTCGTCTTCCAAGGCGTTCACATGCTTTTTGACGGCCAGCCGGATCGACCTTGGGGAGACTCGCCCCGGCGCAATCAGCTCGTGTTCATCGGTCGCAACCTCGATGGGGAGAGCATGCGCCAGGGTTTCGAGGCATGCCTGGTCTGAACGCCGACAGCGCAACCGGTGTCCTCCATCGGGGCTGGTCTGCAACGGTCGACGACTACGCCATCGCCGGCGGGTGGACCCGCCGAGGTGAAACGCTGGTGGTCGCCGACGCCGCCGGCGGTGTCCACGCGTTCGACGGCAAGTCCGGTGCAAGCGCGTGGGCGGGCCATGTGGCTCACGATGGAGGAGTGCTTGCAACGGCGATCCACCCAACCGAACACACATTCGCTACGGCTGGCCAAGACGGACGAGTCCTCCTCTGGGGTATCGCCGAAGGTCAGGTGCGAAAGGCCATCGACGTCGGCACGGGTTGGGTGGAGAACGTGGCCTGGTCGCCGGACAGCAGTTGGCTCGCGGCGTCTTCCTCTCGGCAGGTTCGCGCGTATGACGCGAACGGCAGGGAGCGTTGGCACACCGACGACCACCCCAGCACGGTCAGTGCGATCTCCTGGTCCCACGCAGGGGAACTGGCGACGGCCTGCTACGGTCGGGTTGCGTTCTTCGGAGCGTCCACGGGCAAGCTTCGCCAGACGCTTGAGTGGAAGGGTTCCTTGGTGTCGATGGCACTGAGCCCGGACGGCGATGTCGTGGCGTGCGGCAGCCAAGACAACTCGGTGCACTTCTGGCGGCGCTCGACGGAGGACGACTCCATGATGTCCGGCTATACCGGCAAACCGTCGGCCTTGGCCTTCGATGACACGGGCACACTATTGGCCACCGGCGGAGGCCATTGTGTGACGGTCTGGAGCTTCCAAGGAGGTGGCCCGGAGGGCTCGAGCCCCGGCATTTTGGACCTTCATATCCAACCCGTCACGACGCTTGCCTTCGCCCGACGCAAGTTGCGCCTGGCTTCTGGGGGCCGCGATGGTGGTGTGGTTGTGTGGTCGCTTCGGCGAAGTGGCGAAGGCGGTCCGATCGGCGCCGCAGTCGTGGCGGGCGTGGTATCCGGACTGTATTGGCGGCCGGACGGGCGCGCACTTGCCGCCCTCGACGCCCGGGGTGGCGTGACAGTCTGGCGGGTACGGTGAGCGAGCGCCCGAGACATCGCCCCTGTGGAAGGCGTGAGAGATCCGAGGCAACCGGTACCGGCGGTGGTCCGCCGATGGGCGCGTTTGACCGACCTCCGGCAACGTGTGACGCTTGCACCGATCATCTTCGCCACCACCAAGGGAGGCACTCGCATGACTAGCGCAGCGAAGGAATATCGGGACGGCATCCTGTCGGCGTGGCGGGGCGAGCAATGGGGCAGGGAGTTTTTCGAGATGCTGGCCGCGGCGACCGACGACGCCGACCGACGCGCCAAATGGGAGGTGCTCGCGGAACTCGAGCGAGCGACCGGCGGTGTTTTGCTGCCACTCGTCGCCGACGCCGACGACGGCCCCCGGGCGGAGAAGCGCGCAGACCTGGATGCGGCCGCAGCGGCATATGGAGCGTTGCCTTATGCCGACGCCCTGCAGCGAATGATGACGCTCGTCGAGCCCGCCATCGAGCGTTTCCGGGGGCTTCTCGACTTGGCACCGGAGGAACACCGCGAGGCGGTGCAGATTTTGTTCGACCACGAGGTTGCCATCCAAGAATTTGCCAAACGCGAGCTGGCCGGGGACACCGCAACGTCGCTCGATCCTGTACACGACGTCATCGCCCGGGCACGTGCGTCGGAACTCGCGGCCTGAGCAAAGGAGGCATCCATGACCGCATTGAATCAGCAGGAAAAGGAAGCCTTCCTGAGCGAACTGCACGTCGGTGTTCTGTCCGTTCCCCAAGACGGACGTGGCCCTCTCACGGCGCCCATCTGGTACTGCTACGCCCCCCGCGAGAACCTCTGGATCATGATCGGCCGCGACTCCCGCAAGGCCGGGCTGCTCGAGGTAGGCACCCGAGTGTCGCTCTGCGCGCAGAACGAAGAGCCCCCCTACTCCTACGTCACCGCGGAGGGGCCAGTCGAAAGCGTCCGGCCCGGCACCCACGAGGACATCCTGGAACTAGCAACCCGCTACCTCGGCGAAGAGGACGGCAAGTCCTACGCCGAGAGCATGCCGGCCGGCACCAGCTTGACGGTCACCATACGGCCGGAGACTTGGCTCGCAGTGGACTACTCGCGACGGTAGCTCGACGATTGTGACGGGATCCAACGTGTGCCAAAATGGTGCGCCATGTCGCTAATCACTCGGCACAAGTGGTGGTCAGGGCTGGTTACGGCCGTGGTCTTGGCCGGGCAAGCCTTCTCCGTTGTCCATGCGGGTGAATTTGGCCCACATCCCCATGAGCACGACGGCGTCGCTTGCCTTGCGATCCTGACCGATGAGCAGGATGGGTCCGTTGCGACTGCCAATGTTGCCGCGCCCACGTTCATTGCCCTGGTGTCTGCTGCATCCCCATCCGCGGGACAAGCACCGCCAAGGCGTGTCCTCTCGATTCGCCATCCGCCTACCGGCCCACCCGCGACCTAAAGCTCTTTGAACTCGTTGCACCGTTAGGGACGCAGCCGCGTTGCCGTGCCGTCTTTTGCGGCAATTCAATGACTTAAAACAGATCGAGAGAACATGACCAAACTCACATCCAAGCCGGCAGCGCTTGCGTGCGCTGCCGCAATCCTCGTTCCGTGCGCGCTGCCCATTGCAGCGGAAACGACCCAGACCAGCGATTCCGGACCGGCCGTGGAAGAGGTGTTCGTAGTTGGCAAGCGCCGAGCTTATCAAGGCAATTTCGACAATCTCGAAAAACCATCGGCGGATCAGACCATAGATGAGGACCTGTTGCGCGAAGTCGGCGCAATCAACCTCAACGAGGCGCTGGACTTGTCAGCATCTGTTGCCCGCCAAAACAATTTCGGCGGTTTGTGGAATAGCTTTTCGGTTCGCGGCTTCTCAGGCGACATCAACTTGCCGAGTGGCTTCCTGGTTAACGGGTTCAATGCCGGGAGGGGGTTTGCCGGACCACGGGACTTGGCAGGCATTGACTCGGTGGAGGTGCTCAAAGGCCCGCGCTCAGCGTTGTTTGGGCGTGGCGAGCCTGGCGGCACGGTTAATCTGGTCACCAAACGGCCGGAGTTCGAGACAGCGCGTGCATTCCGTGCTACCTACGGTCGCTGGAATCAGATGCGTCTCGAAGGGGATGTTCAAGCCACGCCAGCAACCAACGACGAGTTGGGCGTGCGCGTTGTAGCATTCTACGAGGATGCGGACAGCTTCAGGGATACCGTTCAGACAGAGCGTGTAGGCCTTTACCCGTCCATCACCTGGGATGTTTCCGATGCAACCAGCTTGACCTACGAACTGGAGTTCACCGAGCAGGAGATTCCCTTCGATCGAGGTGTCGCCTATTCGGAGACCTACGGTTTCACGCCGCGCGAAACGTTCGTTGGCGAGCCTGGCGACGGCCCGATTGCGACCGAGGTGCTTGGCCATCAGCTCGAAGCCCAGCACAACTTCTCTGGGAACTGGAGCCTGTTGGCCGGCCTCGGCTACAGAGATACGTCCTTTGAGGGCAACGCATCCGAAACCAACTTCGGCGGGCGCCAGACTTACTTTCTGGATGGTCGAAGCTTGTCCCGGTTTTTCCGCTATCGAAACTTTGCGTCGGATTACTTCGTGGCCCGCGCCGAAGTTGCGGGTGAATTCGATTCCGGCTCACTGCGTCACAGACTGCTAGTGGGCGCTGACTTTGACCGTTTCGACATCAGCCACTTCATCCTGCGTTACCGACCCGGCTGGTTTCCGAGGGACACGGACATCAACGCGCTGGACCCCGCAGCCTATCTGCTCCTAGACGTACTCAATCCAGTCTATGGCCAGTTCCCACAGCCTGTGCCTGGCCCCAACACGAACCGCGACGAAGACCTTACGGGATTCGGCATCTATCTGCAGGACCAGATCGATGTGACCGACCGGTTGCAAGTACGCGTGGGGCTTCGCTGGGATGACTTTGAGCACGACTTGACCAACCTCAACGCCTCTCCCGCTACTACGGCCACGTCATCGGACACTCGCGTCTCACCCCAGTTCGGTGCGGTTTACTCCGTCAACCAGCGCTTGAGCCTCTACGCTTCCTATGGCGAAGGCTTCCGGCAGCAACCAGGATCTGACTATCAAGGCAACCAGTTCGCGCCCAACCTCACGGAGTCGGCCGAGATCGGGCTGAAACTGGACGTTGCGCAGGTTTCTGAAGGAGTCTCTGGCTCGCTCACACTCTCGCTGTTCGACATCGATCAGAGCAACATCCTAGTGAACGACGACCGGCCAGCAGCCGTAGCCGCAGGGTGGTTTTCTCACGATGCCGGTGCGGCGGCCAGCCGCGGGCTTGAAGTTGACGCAGACCTCGCCTTCGAGCGGGGATTCAGTCTATGGTTTTCCTACGCGTACACCGATGCCGAGTTCACCACGACTAGTCTCGAAGCGGATTGGGGTGTGACGATCGAAGCGGGAGATCCCCTCATCAACTCGCCAAAGCACCAGATGAGTTTGCATGTCAGCCAGGTTTTCCAAGTAGGCGGCATGGCGGCGCAGTTGGGTGCTGGAGTTCAACACACCGGTAAGCGTCTTGGGTTCACGGCCTTTGACTTTACCTTGCCGAGCTATACCACCGCGCGACTCTTTGGCCAGATCAACCCCACAGAGCGCCTCGCCATTCGCCTGGACCTAGACAACGCGTTTGACGAGGAGTACTACACCAACTCGTATGCGGACGTCTGGGTAGAGCCGGGGGCACCGCGACGCTTCCGCGTCACGGCGTCCTATTCGCTGTAGTAAGGCGGCGTCTGCGGCGCGACACCGAGGTCGCGCCTCAGACCAGCCCATGGTCATCCATCGAGCCGAAAGCCCATGACCCGCGAAAGCGCCCCCGCAACCCGGATCGCGTCGCTGGACATCCTGCGGGGCGTGGTCATCCTGTTGATGATGTTGGACCACGTTCGTGAGCGCTTTTACATGCACACACGGACCGGAGACCCGATGTTCGAGTCGATAGAACCCGATCTGTTCATCACACGCTACCTGACACACCTGTGCGCACCGGTGTTCATTTTCCTGGCGGGGCTCTCGGCATGGCTTTATGCACACCCGGCTGGCCTCCAACATCGATCGCCAGCGGGCTTTCTGTTCAGACGGGGCTTGGTCATCATATTGATCGAGCTGGTGCTCTATTATCTCGTCTGGGTTGACAGCTACCCGTCATACCTGTTCCTGCAGGTGCTCTGGGCCATCGGCCTCGGCATGATTGGGCTATCTCTGGCTTGCCGACTTAACTACTGGTGGCTAGGCGCCCTAGGCTTTGTAATCGTGTTTGGACACAACGCCCTCGGGCCCATCCACTTTGAACCCGGCGATTTCGGATACGTGCTGTGGACGGTGCTTCACGATCCCGGCGAAGTCGGGCAGGTCGGAGGCTTGACGATCAGTCTCTCCTACCCCGCCTTGCCGTGGTTCGGGGTCATTCTTCTCGGCTATTTCGCGGGGCCGTTGTACGCGCATTCAGCTTCTGCGCCCAGAAGACGGAAGGTGCTGCTTGGCTCCGGGGCTTCGTGCTTGGCGCTGTTGCTGTTGCTGCGAGGCTTCAATCTCTATGGAGAGGCGCTGCCGTGGTCAGCACAGCAAACGGCGGCCCAGACCGTCATGTCGTTCCTGAACTTCACGAAGTATCCGCCTTCCCTCGACTTCCTGTTGGCCACGCTCGGCATCGGTCTTTTGCTCTTGGCATGGTTCGAGTCAACGCGCGGAGCAAAGTGGCTGTGGGGCGCGATTCAGGACTTCGGCTCGGTGCCGTTGTTTCTCTACGTCGTGCATCTGTACGTCCTATTGGCAGCATACTGGGGTCTGTTCCTGGCTTTTGGCCCAACCCACGGTGAACGTTTTGGCTTCAGCAGCGTTGTCTGGATTTGGGCGGGCGCCGCCGCCCTGGTGCTGGCGCACTATCCCATCGCGAGAGCTTTCGCGTCCTATAAGCACCGAGAGAAGCGCAACAAGCCGTGGCTGAGTTACTTGTGAGTCCCGCTACGCCCAAAGCCCTTTCCGCTCAGGCGCTCAGCGTAGTGCGCTCTGGCCAGCAAGTGTTGAAGGACGTCTCCTTCAGTATCGAGCAGGGCGAAGTTCATGCCTTGCTAGGCGGCAACGGTGCCGGCAAGTCAACGACCCTGCTGACCTTTCTTGGCTTCCTCGCACCCGCGTCAGGAAGCGTTCATGTTCAAGGCCGGGACGTAAACGAAAACGTAAGCGCGGCCCGGCAGGCGATTGCCTATTTGCCCGAGGCGGCCGCATTGTATGGCCATCTGAACGCCTATGAGAATCTCCGATACTTCCTGGCACTCGCGGGGGCGGACACGCGCCAGCCAGCGCTCGATGCAGCCCTGGACCGCGTGGCTTTGGCGGCGGGGGCCCGCGAAATGCGCATGCAAACCTACTCCAAGGGCATGCGCCAAAAGGTAGCGATCGCCATGGCAATCCTGAGAAAGGCGCCCATTTTGCTGCTCGACGAGCCGACGTCCGGTCTCGACCCTGCGGCGATCGACGACTTCAACCGGTTGGTGGGTGAGCTTGCCGAAGCTGGTCAAACCGTTTTGCTGGTTACCCATGATGTCTATGGCGCCTGCCACGTGGCCGACCGAATCGACCTACTGCATAGGGGCGAACTCGTCGGCACCTTTGACCGACCACCCGGAATGGACCGTATCGACACCGAGGCGGTACATGCCGCCTTCGCCACGCACGCAGCCGGATGACGAAACGCCTTTTTGCCATCGCTCGGGAAGAGCTGCGGCTTTGGCTGAGGTCAAGGCTGGCGTTGAGCGCGTTGCTGGTCCTTACGCTGCTCGTGACTTCGTCCGGCGTTGCTACCGCGCTCAGGATGGGCAATGAGCACAGGGAACGCACCGAGCAGCAGGCCCTTGCCGAGGAGTATTTCCTGTCCCAGCCTGATCGTCACCCCCATCGTATGGTGCATTACGGACACTATGTCTTCCGCATTCCCCCACCCCTTGCGGTGGTCGACCCGGGCGTGGACTCGGTAACCGGGCAGTCGATGTTCCTGGAAGGCCACCGGCAAAACACAGCGATGTTCGCCGATGCGCGGGCAAGCGTCGAACTCGGCGGATTCGAGTCTTTGACGGCGGCCGGTGTCTACCAGATGTTCCTGCCGCTGCTGCTCATCGCCATCGGTCATGGCTTGATCATTCGCGAGCGCGAGGAGAACACGCTTACGGCACTGCTCGCGCAAGGGGTGACGGGAATCGAGCTCTACACGGCCAAGTGGGTTGCCTTGGCGGGAGTTTCTCTTGCGCTGTTGCTGCCACTCGCCGTCATGTGCGCAGCCGCCATCGGGCAAGGCGCGGCGCCACTGGCCAGCGCCGGCGTCATCGGGCTCTACTTCCTCTATTTGCTAGCCTGGTGCAGTCTCATTCTGCTCGTATCGACTCGGGTTCGGTCCCGCAGCCTCGCTATCGTCGTGCTGACGCTGTTTTGGCTCGGCGCTGGCTTAATCCTCCCCCGCATTGCAGTTGAGTCCAGCAGTGCGGCCATTCCCATGTCGGGCAAGTTGGAGTCCGACTTGCGCATGCAGGCCGAGTTGCGCGATGTCGGCGATGGCCACAACGCCGGTGCCCCGGCCTTCCGGCAGCTTCAGGCAAATCTGCTGGCGCAGTACAGCGTCGAACACGTCGATGACCTACCGGTCAACTTCCGGGGCATCGTCTCTGAAGTGGCGGAAGCCGACTTGACGGAGGTGATGAACCGGTATTCCGAACAACGCATGGCCCTCGAAGCCGATCAGGCGCAGCTCGCCGCCTCCTTTGGCTGGCTGTCGCCAGTCGTGGCGGTATCGGCAGGCTCCCGTGCACTCTCGGGCACCGATCTTGCCACCCACCACCGATTCCTGCGTGAAGCCGAGTCCGTGCGCTTCGGCTTCGTGCAGGCCCTCAACCGCGCCCACGCCGAGCAAGTCGCCCACGGCGATGACATCAACCGCAGCACCGACTTCGAGTCCGAACAACGTACTCGGGTATCGGCCCAGAACTGGAACGCGCTCGATGCGTTCTACTTTCAGCCCACCCCGACCAACGAACGCCTAGCTCGCGCTGGCACGCCCATGGCCATGCTGCTTGCCTGGGTACTTGCGCTGTCGGCCGGCGGCATTCTCGCTTCGCGAAGGATGCGGCCATGACTGCGCCAATGCGGGAGCTCCGGCTGCTTGCAAAGGACCGAGCGGCTTTGCTTTGGCTTGGGATTGCCGCGCTTGTGGCGGGCTTGTCGGTGTCGTTTGGCCTGCACGAAATCGCCACGCAGCGCACGGTTCTGACGGAACTGACCGAAATCGATCGCCTGGAACGGGAAGTGGCGATCGCACAGTACCGGGATTGGGGCGACGCTGCCTACTACACCTTCCACCTGACCTACGACTCGCCCTCCGATTTCGCCTTCGCCGCGCTGGGTCGGCGCGATACCTCTCCTTGGAAACACCGCATCCGTGCGCTAGCCCTGGAAGGGCAGATTCACGAAACCGACGCGACCAACCCGGCCTTCGCCCTGATCGGCCGTTTCGACTTCGCGTTCACCGCGAACATGCTTGCTCCTTTGCTGCTGATCCTCCTCTTGCATGACCTGCGTTCCCGAGAGCGGTCGGCGGGACGCTTCGAGCTGCTTAGCGCAATGGCGGCGCGTCGGGGCAGTCCTTGGCTGGCGCGAGGGGGCTTGCGTGTTGGAGCCCTGATGCTCTGCCTGATCGTGCCGCTCTGGGCCGGCGGCTCGCTGGCCGGAACGGGCGCTTCGGACCTCGCGCTCGCAAGCTTCATCGTGGTCCTGCACATCGCGTTCTGGTGGGGCGTTTGCGCGGTCATCGACCGCTTTGGCTGGAGCAGCCCGGTCAACCTAACGACGCTGGTCGGCGCGTGGCTTGCGCTTGCCGTGGTGGTCCCTGCCGCGATCGAGATTTCGGTGAAGGCCGCCGTGCCATTGCCGAGCGGCGGCGAAATCATGCTTGCTCAGCGAGAAGCGGTGAACGATGCCTGGGATCTGCCCAAGTCCGCGACGATGGGGCCGTTCGTCGAGCGACACCCGCAATGGGCGGACTACGCGGAGGTCAGCCAGCCATTCGAGTGGAAGTGGTACTACGCGTTTCAGCAGGTCGGCGACCAGACAGCCGAGCCACTATCGCTAGCCTATCGCGACGGACGCATCGCCCGGGACCGGCTTGCTGGAATGCTGGTTTGGCTTGCGCCACCCGCGCTCGCGGAACGAACCCTGCAGGCCATTGCCGGCACGAACATGGCAGCCTCGCTGGCCTATGAACAACGGGTGCGTAACTTTCATGCCGCCCTCAGGGCCTACTACTATCCCAACCTGTTTCGAGATCAAGCAATCTCGGAGGCAAGCCTTAGGCAGCGGCCTGAGTTTCACGCGGCCGGCGAGTGAATCGTCCGGCAGGGCTTCAACGGGCGCACCTCGCGAAAGCCCCCCTGTGGCGGCACTTCCGACGGAACCCGAACCGCTCGAGCAGGCGGCGCGCAAGCATCGACGACTTGGTCAGCGGAAGACTCGTCGATGCTTGGCCCAAAATCAAAGCAACAGCGTGCAGCTTCGGACGTCTGCACACGCCACAACGCCGCATGGACCTGCGACCTCACCACGTCTACATCGACATCGACGCCGGCTACCGGCGTGCATCCAGCGGCCGCTTCTGGCTGGGCCTGATCGGCGTGATACTCTGGCCTAGGAGTTTGCGCCGTAGAAGGCCACTTAGGTGGCATTCTGCGGTGCGAGGTCGCAGGAAGGTGGGGGCTGGGGCCAAACGCCGAGCGTAGCGAGGGGTTTGGCGGCGCTATGAGCCTGCGCCGTAGGAAACCATTGAGCCGAAGGACAGAGCGAGCACCTCTCCGCAGCTTTAGCGTAGCGAAAACCCGTTAGAGCGCACCGGCACTTGCGGGACGCACGAATTCCACGTGGTCCGGGCGCAGACGGCCCAATTTTCTTGGCCAAGCCATGCCCGCCCATGTGCGCCATCGGCTTGGTGAATGCTCGGAAGGAACCCATCGATGTCGACACACCGTACCCCCACCACCCGCATCGCCATGTTGCTTGCCGCGGCCATAACCGCCGCCGGTTGCGATCAAGCCCCATCGACCGACGACGAAGCCGCATCGCCCGTCAGCGATGCCGCTTCGACCGACGCCGGTGCTCCGGCAGAGGCTGCCGTGCGCCAAATTGGCGCCTCGGCAAGTTTCCGCGGAATCAACGGCATCCATTTCGGGCCGAACGGGGATCTCTGGCTCGCCTCCGTGGTCACGCCCGCCGTGGCCCGGATCGATCCCGACAGCGGCGAGATTCTGGAAAGCCTGGGGCTCGGCGACGGTCCCAAGTCGCCGGACGACCTCGCTTTCGGGCCGGACGGCTCGGTCTATTGGACCGACATCAGCAATGGCGAGGTTGCGATGAAGAGCCCCGATGGGAGCACACGAGTCGTCGCCTCGCCCGGGGTTGGCGTGAATCCAATCACCTTCTCCGACGACGGCCGCCTGTTCGTCTCGCAGTGCTTCATGGACACCCGACTCTTCGAGCTCGACCCGCAAGGCATTGCCGAACCACGTCTGATCCGCGGTGACCTGGGGCCTGGATGCGGTCTGAACGGGATGGACTGGGGTTCGGCGGACGGACGGCTCTACGGACCGCGCTGGTTCCGCGGCGAGGTCGCTCGGGTCGATGTGGACAGCGGCGAACTGGAGACTGTGGCGGACGGCTTCGGGGTGCCGGCGGCCGTGAAGTTCGACAGCGCGGGTCGGCTCCATGTCTTGGATGCCTTGCGCGGCGAGGTCATTCGGCTGGGCGACGACGGCGGCCGCGAGGTCGTGGCCCGGGTTCAGCCCGGGCTCGACAACTTCGCCTTCAACGAGCAAGACCGCCTCTTCATCTCGAGCTTCGCCGACGGCTTCATCGTCGAAGCCATCTCGCCGGACGAGAACCGCGTCGTGTTGGCGGGCGGCCTGAACATGCCCGGCGGGGTGGCGCTGATCGGTGGCACCGAGTCGCCCCGCCTCGTGGTCGCGGACTTCTTCGCGCTTAGGCAACTCGACCCGATGACCGGCGAGGAACTCTCCGTGGTGCGCGACGTGATTGGCTTTTCCGACCTTGGCAGCTCAATGTCGGTGCATGCAACGACAGACCACAAGCTAGTGCTGACGAGCTGGTTCGACAACGCCGTTCGCGTCTGGGATCCGGGCGCCGATGCCCTGGTGCAGGTCTTCGGCGAGCTGGCGCAACCGATCGATGCCCTACTGTTCGAAGGCGAAATCGTCGCCAGCCAATGGGGCGCCGGAAACGTGATCGCCTTCTCGCCCGAGAATCCCGCCGAAAGGCGGGTGCTGGCCGAAGGCCTGTCAGGCCCGGCCGGTCTGACCGTGGCCAACGGGGCTGTTTACGTCGCCGACAATCTGGCCGGCACCTTGCATCGCATCGGCACCGACGGCGTGGAGCTGATCGCCGAAGGTCTCGACCAGCCTGAAGGGCTCGCGGCCGCGAACAGTGCCATCTACGTCGTCGAGGCGGGCAGCGGCAAGGTCACGGCGATCGACCCCGCGGGTGGCGAGTCGGCGACGGTTGCCGGGCCTCTCGAACTGCACGTGCCGCCGTCGGGAGACTTCCCCAACACGATGCTTTTCAACGGCATTGCCACCGACGGCAAGACAGCGTGGGTCACGGGCGACGCCGCGAACACCATCTACGTCTTTGACCTCGATTAGGAGGTAGCGCGGCTTACCTTGGCCCGGCTTCAGCAAGGAACCGAGCACGCCGCATCCCTTACCCGCATGCGGCCAAGGGCCTTTGCCGGCGCGGGCAAAAGGCCCTCTGTGCAGGGGCACGCATGCATCGCCCGTGCTGCGGTAGGCTAGGGGCTGCGCCGTGGAGACGGCGCTGGCTCCTAGCGCGCCCGCAAGGGCGCTGGTGTACTTGCACACATGGAAGGGCCGGAGCGGACGGGATGGTCGGATTGCGGTTCCCGGCAGGCGCGATGTTTGGTTTCGTTGCCGCCGTGCTGGCATTCGGTGTTCGCGCCGACGAGGAGCCGCCGTGGCCCAAGGCCTGGTTTGAGGCGCCGAAGACCGCCAGCGAAGCCGGCCTCACGCGCTTCTCGCAGAGTCCATACCTCGACGATCGCGGCTTGCCCCCGGTCGAGGAGCGGCTCCCGGACGACCCCATCATCATCGAGCCCTATCGCAACATCGGCAAGTACGGCGGCACCGCCCGCATCACGCTCTGGGACAGTTGGCAGTTCTTCAACTGGGAACATGCGCTGACACTTTCCGCCAACATGCGCGACGTGCTGCCGAATCTGGCCGAACGCTGGGAACTGAGCGAGGACGCCCGCACCACCACCATCTACCTGCGTCCGGGCATCAAGTGGTCCGACGGCCACCCCCTCACCGCCGACGACTTCATGTTTCGCCTGAAGCACGTCTGGCAGGACCCCGACATCTCGCCGGTGGTGTATCGCCTCGTGCAGGGTTGCGAGTTCGTCAAGATCGACGACTACACGTTCCAGTATGTCTTCCCCGGCCCGAACCCGATGTTCGCCAACTTCTTCGCCCAGTACGGCAGCCATTTCGTGGACCCGATGCACTTCTTCAAGGACTACCACGCGGCCTTCCGCGACAAGGAGGAACTCGAAGCGCTGGTGGAAGAGGAAGGCTTCGTGACGTGGATGGCCATGTACGGCGCACTGCGCGGTTGGGGCAACGAAGATGCCGTCAAGGTGCCAACCCTCAGGGCGTATAGGGTGACCGAGCGCACGCCGACGAAGATGCGGCTCGAACGCAATCCGTACTATCACAAGATCGATCCGGCGGGGAATCAACTTCCCTACATCGACGAGATCGACGCCATCATCCTGCTGGAAAACTCGAAGATGATCGCCTTCCAGGCGGCCACCGGACAGCTTGACTTCGCCGCCTATGCCTTGAAGACGGAAGACATACCGCTCTTGAAGCTCGGCGAGGTCAAGGGTGTCAACAAGGTTCACGTCTGGACCCGACTGCACGTTAGCGACGTGTCGATCCAGCCGAACTACAACTACGACGATCCCAAATATCGCGAACTCCTCTGGGGCTCGGGGGAACGACGGTTCGTGCGCGCCCTCTCGCACGCCATCGACCGGCCACAGATGAATGACGTCATCTATTTCAGCAAGGGCGTGCCGAGCCAAGTGACCGCCCATCCCACCAGCCGCTGGTACGAGGAGCGGTTCGCCAACGCGCACACCCGCTACGATCCAGACTACTCCCGCGCCCTGCTCGACGAACTGGGCCTGGCGGACGTCGACGGCGACGGCCTGCGCGAGTACCCCGACGGCTCGCCGCTCACCATTACTTTCGAGTATCTCGACTTCGAGACCCCGAAGACGATGACCATGGAACTCGTGCGTGAATACTGGCGCGAAGTGGGCATCGACCTCAGACTCAAGTCGGTGGAAAGGCGACTGCAGTCGGAGCGCGCGCAGGCAAACAAGATGCAGATGACCCTATGGCACGCCGACAAGGTCACCGACATCCTCTTCCCGTTAGTGCCGGACTGGTTCTACCCCCACCGCTCGGGCTGGGACATCGCTATGTGGAACCACTGGGCGCGCTACTACCAGACCGACGGCCGCCTCGGCGAAGAACCGCCACCGCTGGTCAGGAACCTGCAGTTCTGGGGTGACCAACTGCGCGAGGCAACCACCGAGGAGCACCGCACCAAGGCCGCCAAGACGCTGCTCGAAGCCGCCGCGGAAAACCTTTGGACCATCGGCACGGTCGGCCAGGCGCCGCATCCCGTGGTGGTGTCGAACCGGCTCAAGAACGTCACTTCCACCGGCATCTGGGGCTGGGACAACCGCTGGACCCTGTCCTACCACCCTTCGACTTGGTATTTCGACGAGGACGAGCCGTAGCGCCGCCCTTCGCAATCACCGTCAGCATTTGCCGGCTGCGACATCGGCACTCTCCCCAAAAAAGGCTGCCGAGCGCGTCGTGGATAGCATCGGCGTACCAGAAACCTCGACGGTGGCGCACACCGAACTATTGCTTCCTGGTCTACGGCGATCGTAGAGCCGCGGCAGTTGCTCGGTAGAAGGGGCGTGCCGTTAGCCGCTGCGTTCACCATCCATCGCCGCGAGCACCTTCGGAGGCGACATGGGTAGCTCTCGCAGGCGCAAGCCCAAGGCATTGTGGATGGCGTTGGCCACCGCCGCCATCGGTGGTGCGATGGGGACTTCGCCGACGCCGCGCACGCCGAAGGGATGGGCGTCGTTGGGGACTTCCACCACTTCCGTTTCGATCATCGGCAGGTCGGAGGCGACCGGGATGCGGTAGTCGAGAAAACCGGGGTTCTCGAGCTGGCCGTTGTCGTCGTAGATGTATTCCTCGTTCAAGGCCCAGCCGATGCCCTGGGCCACGCCGCCCTGGATCTGGCCTTCCACGTAGTCGGGGTGGATGGCACGGCCGGCGTCCTGCACGGCGGTGTAGCGCACCACGTCCACCTTTCCGGTTTCGCGATCGACCGCCACGTCGCAGATGTGGGTGGCGAAGGCTGGCGCCGCGCCTTGGGCGTTCACCGACACTTGCGCGACGATGGGGCCGCCGGTCTGGGATGCCTTGGCGGCCAGTTCCGCGAGCGACAGCGGCTCGAAGTCGCCGGCGTTGGCGCCGGCGGGATGGGCTTGTCCATCCTGCCATTCCACGGCTTCTGGATCGATGTCCCAGAGGATCGCCGCACGCTCACGCAGGTGCTGCACCACAGCACGAGTCGCCTCCGTAACCGCAGTGCCGGACGCAAACGTCACCCGGCTGCCACCGGTGGTGGCGCTGTAGCCGATGCTGTTGGTGTCGCCCACCAACACACTCACGTCGCGGTAGTGGATGCCCAGGATCTCCGCGGCCATGTTCACCATGGACGCGCGCGAGCCGCCGATGTCCGGGTGTCCGGTGGTGATGGCGACGGTGCCGTCCTCGTTGATGGCCACCTGCGCGCTCGACTCGCCGCCGACGTTGAACCAGAAGCCCGAGGCGATGCCCCGGCCACCGCCTTCCGGAACCGGGGCGGAGTAGTGCGGATGTGCCTTGGCAGCCTCCAGCGTTTCCTGAAAGCCGATGCGACGGAAGGTTGGCCCGTAGGCAGCGCGCGTGCCTTCCTGCGCCGCGTTCTTCTCCCGCAGCGCGATCGGATCCATGCCCAGCGTCTCGGCCAGCTCGTCGATCACCGATTCAACGCCGAAAGCGGCAATGGGCGAGCCTGGAGCGCGGTAGGCGTTGCACTTGGGCCGGTTCATCACGACGTCGTAGCCCACCACCGACACGTTGGGGATGTTGTAGGGCGCGAAGGCACAGTTGGAGGCCGCCCGCACCGGCGAGCCGGGGAACGCGCCAGCCTGAAAGCGGAAGGTGGCTTCGGCCGCGACGATGGTGCCGTCGCGCTTGGCACCGATACGCACGGTGTTGGAGGAGCCGGACGTAGGGCCCGTGGCACGGAAGACCTCTTCCCGGGTCATCACCATCTTCACCGGTGCCCCGCTCTTGCGGCTGAGCACATAGGCGAGCGGTTCGAGATAGACGATGGTCTTGCCGCCGAAGCCACCGCCGATTTCCGCCGGAATGGCGCGGATGTCGGAGAGCCGCGCGCCAGTCATCTTGGCGGTGGCGTTGCGCACCATGAAGTGGCCTTGGCTGGAGCTCCAGATGGTGGCTCTGCCGTCGCCGCCGACGCTGACCAGGCAAGCGTGGGGTTCGATGTAGCCCTGATGCACGGGCCGGGTGCGGAAGTTCCGCTCGACAACTACGTCGGCCTCGGCGAAGCCAGCATCCACGTCGCCCAGCGTGAAACCAGAACGGCTGGCGATGTTGCTCGGTGCGTCGGGAGGCGGCTCGATGCCGTCCGTGCGGAGGAAGTCGTGCAGCACCGGGGCGTCGGGCTTCATGGCGTCCTCAACGTCGATCACCCAGGGGAGCTCGTCGTATTCGACATCGATCAATTCGAGTGCCTCCGAGGCGGCCTGGGCGCTGGTGGCGGCCACCGCAGCCACGGCATGGCCGGCGTAGAGCGCCTTGTCGCGCGCCATCACGTTGCGGCTGACGAAGCGCATGTCGGCCGGCCCCACCTGCACGGGCGTGTCCACGGGGAAGTCCACCAAGTCCGCACCGGTGATGACCGCTTTCACGCCGGCCAAAGCCTCGGCGCGGGAGGCGTCGATCGAGAGGATGCGGGCATGGGGATGCGGACTGCGAAGCACCTTGCCCCAGAGCATCCCGGGCTGGCTGAAGTCCGCGCCGAAGCGCGCCTTGCCGGTGACTTTCTCTTCACCGTCCGGGCGAATCGTGCGCTGCCCTACCCAGAGGTTTGCCTCTCCCATCGTCCACTCCCCACTCAAATCCGATCAGATAGACGCGGCAACCATACCCGAAGCGCCCCAGCGAAGGTGTGGCGTTCCCAAGCGCAAGCGGCCGCCCCGACATCGGTCTCACTCATCCATGTACGCGCGATGGATAGGGGTCAGGTCGTCTTCGGACGGGCGGGGATTGACGCGCCAGCGCCCTGCCTCGCCGCGGCAGACGATGCCGTCACGGAGCACCCGTTCCGCTTTCGGCAACACGCCGCAGCTTGACGGGATGTAGCGGAAGGTCAGGCCGCAGCGCCGGCGGCTCGATCGGTTCGGTGCCGAACCATGCACCAGCGTGCTGGTGTGCAGCGAGATCTGGCCGGCGCGCATGGTGTTGCTCACGGGCGCGCCAAAGCGTTCCGGAGCGGGAATCTCCTGCTGCAGTGCCACCTCGCCTTGGGCGCGGTGCCATTCGATAGGGCCGTGGCGATGGCTTCCGGGCAGGAATTGCATGGGCGCATTGGCTTCGTCCACATCGTCAATGGCAAGCCAGGCGGTGACGGTCATGGTCGGGCGCACCGGCCAGTAGGTGGCGTCCTGATGCCACGGCACGCGCTTCGGGTCCTCAGGCACCTTGCAGAAGTAGTGGCTCGACCAGCAGATGATGTCGGGGCCGATGAGGTCTTCCACGTAGTCGAGAATGGTCGGATGCTGAGCCAGCTCCCAGATGCCCTTGCAGCGGTTGTGGTAGCCCATGATGGCGTAGGCGTTGCGACCGTCTCGCATGGCGCGCATCCGTTCGAGCAAGCCGTCGAAATAGGCACGACTCGCGTTCGCCTCGGCCGGGGAGAGGGCGTCGAGCGGGGCGATGTAGCCGCGCTCGTTGAAGCTCTGCACCTGCCGCCCGGAGAGGGCTTGCGCGTGTTCCGGATCGGCGGGAAAGAAGCGGATGTCGTCGTTCATGGCTCGCGGCGCAGAATACCGAAAGCCAACACAGTACCGAAGACCAGGCCCGATTGCCGAGCGCTGCTCTTCCGCTTGCCCCGGTTGTCCCGATTCCCCACACTTGCGCCGTCGTAGGGCGATGTGGAGCAAGTCAGATGATCACGATTCTCGACGGCGGCATGGGTGGCGAAATCCAACGGCGCGTGCCGGAGGCGGCGCACGGGCTTTGGTCCGCGACCGTCCTGATCGACAATCCGGACATGGTGACGGAGATTCACCGCGAGTACATCGCCGCCGGCGCCACCGTCATCATCACCAACACCTACTCCACGATTCCGAGCTATCTCGGCAAGGGCGGCCTCGCGCATCGCTACGTGGAGCTGACCGAGAAGGCCGCGCGCCTGGCGCGGGAAGTGGCTCCCGAAGGGGGTGGCGTTCTCGTGGCTGGTTCGCTGCCGCCGATGTCCGAGAGCTATCGCCCCGATCTGGTGCCAGACCCGGAGGAGTCGATGCCGGTGTACCGCAACATGGTGCGGGCGATGGCGGATCACGTGGACCTGTTCCTGTGCGAGACGATGGCATCGGCCGAGGAGGCGCACACGGCGGCCACGGCGGCGCTCGATGCGGGCGGCGGCAAGCCCGTGTACGTCTCGTGGACCTTAAGCGAGAATCCCGGCGCCGGCCTTCGCAGCGGCGAGAGCGTGACCGAGGCGCACCGTCGCCTCGACGGGCTCGCCATCGACGCTTTCCTGTTCAACTGCACCCACCCAGAGGCCATCGAAGTGGCTCTGGCCGAGCTGGCCCTACTCACGGACAAGCCGCTCGGCTGCTATCCGAACCGCCTCAATGCCGTGCCCGAGGGCTGGACGCTGGACAACGAGGTGGTCATGGGCGGGCGCAGGGACTTGCCCCGCGACCTCTACGTCGCAGCGATCATGCGCTGTATCGACGCCGGCGCCACCATCGTCGGCGGCTGCTGCGGCATCGGGCCAAAGGACATTCAAGCCGTGCGGGAGCGACTCGACCGCAAGGCGGCGTGACGCCAGATCGTTCCTGCATCGAGTTGCCTTGGAGCGGAAGGCGGCGTGCCTTCCCTCCGAGGCAGCGCCACAAGAAGGCCGACGAGCGTGAAACTCCCTTTGCTGGTGACGGCCGACGATCGTACCGGGGCGCTTGAAGTCGGTGGTGCAATTGCCGATCTAGGCTTCGCGGTTCGGCTGGCGCGAACGCCCACACGCCAAGATGACTGTCTTCTGCTGGATGTCGCCTCTCGCCACGTCGACGGGGCGGAGGCTGGGCGCCTAGTTGCGGCCGCGCACGGCCATCCAGCTCGCCATCGATGCCACAAGATGGACTCGGGCCTGCGCGGCAACTGGGCACACGAGGTTGCAGCGCTGCTCGGTGTCGGGCATCGGGTTGGCGTGATTGCGAGCTATCCCGACGCCGGGCGGCGCTGTCGAGACGGCACGGTCTATATGCATGGCGTGCCCGTGGCGGAAGGGCCTCTCGGTCGCGACCCGCGCAACCCATTGCCTTCCAGTCGTCCGGCAGACTACCTCCGCGCTGCCGGATGTGGCGATGCGCTCCGGGACGGCGGCGTGGCGGTGCTCGATGCAGACGACAACGCAGAACTCAACACTGCCGCTCAGCGTTGCCACACCGAATCCCGGATCCCTGTGGGCGCGACCGGAGCTCTTGCCGCGTACGCCGCGCTCATCCGCAACCGGCCTCCGGCCGCGCCGCCAGTGCTGCCAAGGCCAGCCCTTGTGGTCTGCGGCAGCCTGCATCCGCTGAGCCGACGGCAAGTTGCCCGGCTGCCGGCCGCGCAATTCCGCACTTCGGAGGTGGACCTTGCGGAACAGGAACTGCGCCAAAGCAACGACGCGGTGCTCGCAACTGCGGGCAGTACCGGCCCGATCGCGGACAGCGCCGCTGACGCAATGGCTAGCAGCGTCGCCACCAGCGTCCAGGAACTGCTGGCTCGAGGCGTCGTCCGCACCCTCGTCATCTTGGGTGGCGACACGGCCGGCGCGATCCTTGGAAACCGATCCATGCATGTCGAGGGGTGTGTCGTCACGGGCGTTCCGGTGAGTCGGTTCGAGGACCACGACCTCAGCATCGTCACCAAGGGCGGCAGCATCGGCGACGAAAACACGCTCTGCCGCATCCTTGCTTAGGAAGCCTGGGAAATAGTAGTCGCCTGCGGCGACGCACGAACTCGGTTCCTCCCCTCGCCGGGTTCGTGCGTTGCTCCCTTTCCTTCCCCAACCGAATGCCCGTCACACGCGGCACAGAATCGGGCACTATGCTGCTACCAACGAGCAAAGGTAGTGCAGCGACAGCAGCCCAATCGGCGCCACTAGATGTCCGAAACAACCCAAGCAGCGACGTCCCCCCTGCGCCTACTGGGCGAGCGCGATCTGCGCGTGCTGGCGAGCGTGTTGCCGTTCCTGCTCGAGTTTCGCTTCCGCGTTGCCATATCCGTGGCGCTGCTGCTCGCATCCACCGGCGCCTCGCTGCTGGTGCCGTGGCTGCTGAAGCTAATCGTCGACAACCTCGACAAGACCCAAGTGGGGCCGACGCTGGCCGTGCCCATGGCATTGCTGGTCGCCTACGGTCTCGCCCGTTTCAGCATCACGGTGTTCGGCGAGTTGCGCAATGCCCTCTTCGGCACCGTGACGGTGCGCGCCATGCGCCGGGTCTCGCTCAAGGTGTTGGCGCATCTGCACGGCCTCGATCTCGAATACCACCTGTCGCGCCGCACCGGCGGCGTCTCCCGCGACCTCGACCGCGGCGTAAACGGCATCACGGACCTCATGCGGGTGCTCGTGTTCAGCATCTTCCCCACCTTCCTACAGATCGGCGGCATCACCGTGATCCTGCTCGCCAACTACGACGCCACCTATGCCGTCATCGTCGCCGTCGCCGCTGCCGTCTTCATCGCTTTCACCGTGCGGGTCACCGAGTGGCGCACGCAGTTCATCCGCCGCTCCAACGACGCCAACTCACGCGCCAACACCCGGGCCATTGACAGCCTCATCAACTACGAAACGGTCAAGTATTTCGGCAACGAGGAGCTCGAGCAGGACGCTTACGATCAAGACCTCGCCGAATGGGAACGGTGGCGGGCGCGCAATCGCTATTCGCTCGCCTTCCTCAACTGCGGTCAGGCGCTGTTTGTCACGAGCGGCATGCTGGCGATGATGATTCTGGCCGCCGGCCAAGTCGTGGACGGGAGTATGACCTTGGGCGATCTCGTGCTCATCAATGCCTTCGCCATGCAGGTGTTCGCGCCCCTCAACGCCCTCGGCAGCGTCTATCGGCAACTGAAGCGGGCGCTCACCGATGTCGAGCGGATGGTGGACATCCTCGATCGAGGGTCGCAGGTGGTGGACGCACCCGATGCGGTGCCCCTCGCCGCCGGCGACGCCCGCATCGAGTTCGACCGGGTGAGTTTCGCATACCATCCGGAACGGCCCATCCTGCGCGATGTGAGCTTTGTCGTGGCACCCGGCGAAAAGGTGGCCCTCGTGGGGCCAAGCGGCGCCGGCAAGTCCACGGTAGCGCGGCTGCTCTATCGCTTCTACGACGTGGACGCTGGCGAAGTGCGCATCAACGGCAGCAACATCGCCGGGCTCAAGCAGGACAGCCTGCGCGCCGGCATCGGCATGGTTCCGCAGGACACGGTGCTGTTCAACGACACGCTGATGCACAACCTTCGCTATGGCCGCCCGGATGCGAGCGATGCGGAAGTCCGCGATGCGGCAAGGCTCGCCCATCTCGACGAGTTCATCGCGCACTTGCCGGCCGGCTACGCGACCACGGTGGGCGAACGTGGCCTCAAGCTCTCCGGCGGCGAGAAGCAGCGCATCGCCATCGCCCGCGCCATCCTCAAGCGTCCGGCGTTCATGCTGTTCGACGAAGCCACTTCGTCGCTCGACTCCGGCACCGAACAAGCCATCCTCGCAGCGCTCGAGGAGCTCGCCCGCAGCCGCACCACCGTCGTCATCGCCCACCGCCTTTCCACCGTGCAGGACGCCGACCGCATCATCGTGCTCGACAAGGGCAAAGTGGTGGACCGCGGCACCCATGCGGAACTGTTGGCCCGAGGCGGCCTCTATGCCGAACTGTGGGCCATGCAGCAGCGCGATCGAGCTGCCTAGGCTTGTCCGGCGCGCCCTGACGGGCGCGTTGGCAGTTCGCTTGCGCGAACTGCTGCGCTTCGACGAGTTCCTGGTGTCGAGTTGAAGACGGGCGGGGACAAGCCCCGCCCGTACGCGTGCGGTGCCGAGTCTGTCCGTGCGGCTAGCGGCGCCGGTTGAGCGAGCGCTTGCCACTGCGGATGCGCTTGCGTTTGGTCTCCGCCTTCTTTTGCGCCCTGCGCTCCGAGCGGGCATTGCGAATCACCTTGGCCGCCCGCTCTCGCATCTTGTCTCGGTGCCGCTGTTCCTTCTGCTCGTGACGTGCTTTCGAGCGCTCGGCACGCAGGTCGTCGTCGTCGTCCCGGTCGCCGTCTGGGTCGGAATCGGGCCACGGTGAGTCGCCCGTGCCGTTCCCGTCCGGCGCGTGCGGATTCGTGGGCAGCGGCAAGGCAAAGTGAAAATGGCCGGCCGGCATCGGCTTGCCACCGAAGAGCAGCGCCCCGTCTTGCGGGGCGACGGTGCGGCCGCGCGCAGGCGACGGCCGGGGCCCCCTCGACGCGCCAGAGCCACGGCCCATGCGCATCCCGCCCGCCGCGTGCATGGCCTCGCCCAAGCGCTCCGCCTCCTGCGCGTCGATGCGGCGGCCATAGGCGAGCAGTTCACCCGTTTCGGGGTCGCGAACCTCCTGCCAATCCTCGCTGGGAGGCGAACCATCGCTACCAAACGGCGTGGGGATGGCGCCCAACGGCGTCTTCTTCGACATGATGCTTCTCCTTCGTGTTCGAGCGTCCGCAAGCGGACAAAAGTCGAAGGAGGAGCGTAGAAATGGGCGCGGACGGGGTATACCCGCCGACCGCCCCACGCTTCGTGCGTGATTCGCCCCACACTTGTAGGACATTGCTTACGGCGGGCACCCTTCTGGTAGGCGCACTATGCCGAGTGCATGGCGAGGTGCCCGGTCGGCCCTCGCCAACCTCCTCGAGAAGGGCCCGTGCAGTCAGCGCCAGCGCGGTGGGGAATCCCAGTTGAACGGTTCGATGCCGTCGTCGTTGATGAGCCAAACCGAGGCGGAGGCTTTGCCTTGGTCCAGCTCCAGAAAGCCGATCGTGCCGTATTGGGTGTCGTAGTTGTGCGGATAGATGGGGGAACCGGGGTTGACGCAGAAGACTCCCTCACATTCGCCGATGAACTCGGTGTGGGTGTCGCCGGAGACGATCACGTCGGGTTTGCGCTCGGGCCAAAAGCGCTCGATCCAGCGGGCGAGCGCGAAGTCGGGGTTGCTGGTTGCCTCCACCGGGATGTAGTGCGTGAGCCCCACCGTGAGCCCCTCGAGATCGTCGAAGGTCCATACGTATTTCACGCGCTCGTCTTCCGGCTGGATGGGCCGTCCTCCGGAGCCGTCCTCGCCGTTGCCCCGGGCGCAGTAGATAGGGGCGATGCGCTCGAATTCGTCGAGCAACGCCAAGTCGTGCACATCGCCGCCGTGGAAGATGCAATCGACATCGGCGAATGCCTCGAACACCTGCGGCCAGAGCTCGGCGCGGGCTTCGGGGATGTGGGTGTCGGCGACCAGACCAATCTTCATGGACATGGGAAGGGTTCCTCGTCGGCCTCGGAGCCGCGTCGTGAGCCACGACTGACCCGGGTCGAAGTTCGACAGGTTGCTCGGGCGTGCGTACCCTACGCGACCTTGTGAAGCGATGACAAGGCGCGTCCTAGGCGCTTTGCGTCGCAGAAAGCCACGCAGTTGGCTTTCTGCGACGCGAGGTCACAGGTAGGTGAAGCCGTAGCTGCGAGCGAATGCGAGCCCGAAGGCCAGCAGTTCCTGCAGCGAACTGCTTTTCGGAAATGGGGGAGAAGAGAGACATGCTCGATTGGCCGGGGCTAAAGGATCGCGCCAACGAGGACGCCGAGTTCCGCCTACACGCGAGGTTGTGGAACGCCACGCTACGGATCGGCGTCGGACACCGCAACACGCGCCTCGACATTCAGGATGGGGAGGTGGCAAGCGCGGCGCCGTGGTCGGGCGGCATGGCCAGCCACCTCGCCATCCAGGCGGAGGAGACCGAGTGGGAACGGCTGCTTGCGGCAACGCCGCAGCCTTTCTACCAGGACCTCTACCCCGCGGCCATCCACCACGGCTTCACCGTGGTTGGCGACCACACCAATTACTGCGCCTACTATCCGGCCGTTCGCCGCCTCATCGAAATCATGCGGGAGATGCACAATGCCTGACGCGGTTCGCTTCGACTCTGCCCAAGGGCGCTACGTGCACCTATCCCTGACGAGCGACGGCGAGTCGGTTCCCACCGACTATCGGGTTTATTTCGAGGAGACCGGCACCGGCGACGTTGGGCTCCTGCTGCAACACACCGCCGGCGCCGACGGCCGCCAGTGGCGCCATGTGCTGGAGGACATGGAGCTGCAATCGAAGTTCCGCATGGTGGCCTACGACCTGCCCTGCCACGGCAAGTCGGTGCCGCCGGAAGGCGAACAATGGTGGCGCAGGGAGTACCGCCTCACCCGCGAGTTCCTCATGTCGGTACCGCTCGCACTGTCCGACGCGTTGGGGTTCGACCGTCCGGTGTACATGGGCAGTTCCATCGGCGGCCACCTGGCCATCGACCTTGCCCTCTACCACCCACAACGCTTCCGCGCGGTGGTGGGCCTCGAGACCGTGCCCTACACACCGGGCGGCTTCAATATGGAGTTCTATCACCCGGAAGTGAACAACGACTTCAAGGCACACCTCATGTACGGGATGATGGCACCGACGAGCCCGGAGGCTCTCAGGCGCGAGACCGCGTGGGTGTACAGCCAAGGCGCGCCGGCGGTGTTTCGCGGCGACCTCTACTACTACTCGGTGGACCACGACGTGCGCAACACCGCCGCCACCATCGACACAAAGGTCTGCTCCGTGGACATCTTGAATGGGGAATACGACTGGAGCGGCACCCCGGCCGGCGGCGAGGAACTCGCAGCCATGATCCCCGGCGCCCGCTATCGGACCATGCAGGGGCTAGGCCACTTCCCCATGAGCGAACATCCACAGCAGTTCTTGAAGGAGGTTCGCCCAGTGCTGGATCGGATTTTGGAAAACGGTAGTTAGGGCCCTGCAAAAAAAGGAACCCTCTCCTCGAGTCCTAAGCGGCAGGAAGCGGTCGCTGCGCACTTCCGGTCGAGGAAGCAACCGAGGAGCCGACTCGCGTCAGCCAGCCGCGACCAACTCCCGATTCATCGTCTTCACCGCCGGCGAGACCAAGAGCAACGCGGCGATCAGCACCATGAAGATCAGGCCGCTGACGACCAAGGCCGCCGCCACCCCCTGCCACTCCGCCACCAAGCTGATGGGAATGACGCCGAGCGGCATCAGGCCGTGGGACATCATGTCGATGCTCATCACCCTGCCGCGCATTTGCGGCTCGGTGCAGGTCTGCAAAAGCCCCCGGTTCAGCGACATGTTCCACGACGAAAGCCAGCCATAGGCTGCTGCAGCCACCGCAGCGAAGGCGAACCCACTGGCGAAACCAAACGCCACGGTGGCCAGCGCCCACGCGAAGCAGGTGCCGATCACCCAGGCACCCTTGTGGTCGAAGTCGCCAGCCGCCGCCAGCATGAGCGAGCCCAGGATCGCGCCGCCACCCATCGCGGAGAGCAGGAAGCCAAGGTCGTCAGGCCCGCCGCCCAGAACGTCCTCCACAAACGCCGGCATCAGCGTGTTGAGCGGCATTCCGAACAGGAACGGCACGATGGAGAGCAGGATCAGCGCCAGCAGCGGCCCGCTGTGGATCACGTAACGCAGGCCAGCGATCATCTCCGAGACGTGCCCGGCGGCGTGATGGTCCGCGTGCGGTTCGCCAGGCTTCGACACCACCAGCAGCGTCGCTGCCGAGCCGAAGTACAGGACCGCAATGATCATGTAGACGATGCCGACGCCAAAGGTGCTGGTGGTGTCCCCGGCGGCAATCACGGCAATAAGTATTCCCGCCAGCGCCGGCGCGATGATGCGGGCGAAGTTCATCCCCGTCGTGTTGAGCGCCATCGCCGGAATGATGTATTGATCCGGCACGAGGTCTGGCACGAAGGCGTTGCGCGCCGGGATCGACAGCGCCAGCACGGCGCCGTTGAAGGCACCGAACCAGATGAAGTCCCAGAACTCCACCCGTCCGGTGAGGATGATGATGCCCATCAACACGGTGGCGATGCAGTTCAGCATCTGCGCGCCCACCAGGATCGACCGTTTCGGCAGCCGATCCGCCACCACCCCGCCCCAGAGCGAGAGCAATATCTGCGGCACCATGAACGACATCGCTACCCACGCGAGGTCCAGCGCCGAGGAGGTGAGCGCATACACCAGCCACCCACGCGCCACCATTTGCATGTTCATGGCAAACGAGGAGGCGACGTTGCCAGCCCACAGCCAGCGGAAATCGCGGGCGCGTAGCGTGCGGGCGATGTCGTGGGCAGCCAAGGGAAGTCCGGGGCGAAAAGCGGCGCATCCTATCACGGCGGCCTGACCGCGCCCCTACGAAGGCAAAGCTTCTTGCCGGGAACAAACGCGTAACACGTAGATTCTTTTACGATTTAACTCAAGGTGAGGGCCTCGGAGGGAAGGCATTCTGCCTTCCGGTGCGCCAGCGCACCTGCTTCATTGTGCCAGGTGGAAGAGCACCTGTCGGCGCTAGGGAAGGCAGGATGCCTTCCCTCCGAGGCCATTCAAGCCCGTTCCTCGCTGGTCAACGACTCGGCATCCCCGCCGGGTCAATGGACGTTCAGGGCCGTCTCCGTGGCAGGGTCCCCGGCAACGCGCGTGTGATGCATGGCCCTCGCCTCGTCGGCCGGCCAGGGGCGGGCTCGGTGGAGCACGCGGCGGTTGTCCCAGATGACCACATCGCCCACCTGCCAATGGTGGCCGTACACGCGTGGCGGACGGCAACCGAACACCGCCAGTTCCTCAAGCAGCAAACGAGACTCCTCCTCCGCGAGCCCCACGATGTCGTGAGCATGGCGGCCGATGTAGAGCGCCGGACGCCCGGTTTCCGGGTGCACCTTCACCAACGGGCGCAGCGGCACCACCTGCTCCTGGCGATAGCCCGGCAGCGACGCGCCGCCATCGTCCTCGTCCGATGCGGATGCGGGCCCCGCCGCGCCATGCAGTTCCGCAAGCCCCTTGGCGGTGACATCCCCCGCCGCACCGATGCGCTGCTGCGAGTAGTAAAGCGAATGGTGTGCGCACAGCGAGGCAACGCGCTCGCGCGTTCCGTCGTCGAGCGCCTCGTATGCGGCACGCATGTCCGCCCACTCCGTCTCGCCGCCTGTGGCCGGCACCTTGCGGGCGGACAGAATGGACGCCTTGGCGGACACCGGCTGAAAGGAGCTGTCCGTATGCCAGCTCTCGTTGCCGCGAAAGAGCTGCATGACCGGATCGTCCCTGCCCCGGAGGCTGCCGTCCGGCCGTTCGTTGCTGAACGGCTGCGACTCGATCATCAGTTCGCCGAACCGGCGGCCGAAATCCATCTGCTCGGCATCGGTCAGAAACTGGCCAGGGAACACCAGCACGCCCCTATCCAAAAACGCTGCGTGAATCGCGTTCCACTCGTCGTCCGTCATGGTCGCGAGACGCACCCCGCGAACCACCGCACCAAGCGTCGCATCCGTCGGCTCAATGGACATCGCCACCGCCGCTTCTCTGGCATGTGCCGGAACTTCCGCCATCGCAACCTCCTTCAGGCTCGCTACCGTCATCGCGCCACTCCCGACGCGGTACTCCGGAGGGAGGTCGGCAGCGCCCATCCGCTACAGCCGGAAAGGTCAAACGTGAGACACCACCCCCGACATTGTCACGTTGAGTGGCGGGCCGCAATGCCGCATGATTCGCCCTTGCCACGCGCCCGTAGCTCAGTTGGATAGAGCGTTGGCCTCCGGAGCCAAAGGCCACAGGTTCGAATCCTGTCGGGCGTGCCACTCCCGCCTTCGTCGGGGCGACCCTTGTGGCCGCCCCGTCCCGAAGCTGTATTCACTCTTCGCACGAGCACGGGCAACCGCAAGGGTGTCACCCTACGGGTAGTGGCAACCTCCGTGCAATCGGCGCATGATTGACCGCTTGAGAGGAGGAGACACCCACATGGCACACGATCTCATCGTTCGCGGCGGACGCATCGTCGACGGCACCGGAGCGGAGCCCTTTCACGGCGACGTCGCCATCGACGGCGATACCATCACTGCGGTCGGCAAGGTGGATGGCAGTGCGGCACGCGAAATCGACGCCGCTGGCGCAACCGTCACGCCCGGCTTCGTCGATTTGCACACCCACTTCGACGCGCAAGCAGGGTGGGACCCGCTGCTGACGCCGGTTTCCTGGCATGGGGTGACGACGGCCCTCTTCGGCAACTGCGGCGTGACCTTCGCGCCCTGCAAGCCGGCGGACCGCGAGTTCCTGGCCGGAATGATGGAAACCGTCGAAGACATCCCCAAGAACGCCATCCTCACCGGCTTGCCGTGGGACTGGGAGTCCTACGGGCAATACCTCGACTCCATCGAGAAACTGGACCCCGCGATCAACATCACCGGCCTCGTCGGCCACTGCGCATCCCGCTTCTACGTCATGGGCGAGCGCGCCATCGAGGAGGACGCCAGCGAAGACGAGATTCGCCAGATCGCCGAACTGGTCGGGCAATCCGTGAAGGAAGGCGCGGTCGGGTTCTCCACCAACCGCCTCCCGGGCCATGTGCTGCCGGACGGTCGCTCCATTCCGGGCACGTTTGCCCAGGAAGAGGAACTCGTCGCCATCTCCCGCGCCGTGGGCCAGAACGGCGGCATCCTGCAGAGCGTGCTCAACTACAGCAAGCTCGACGAGGAAATGGCCATCCTCACCAATCAGGTGCGGGCGGCCGGAACCCGCATCCTGTTCAGCGCCCCCTACAACCCGGGGCCTGGCGGAACCGGCACCGGCTATGACAGCGCCATCGCCGCCATGCAGTCCGAGGGGCTCGACGTGAATGCCCTCACCCTGCCGAGAAGCGGCGGCTTCCTGTCCGGCCTCACCACCGGCATCGCCTTCACCACCCCCGCCTGGGGCAAGCTGCGCAAGCTCGACTTCGAGGGCCGCCTGGCACTCATCCAGGACGAGGACGAACGCGCCAAGCTGATCGAAGACGCGAAGAAGCACCCGCAGGTGGAAGAGGCAGCGAGGAACTTCTACTGGCTCGGCGACGAGGAGCGTCCCAAGTACGCCCGCGACGCCAGCGAGAGCCTCTACAGCCAAGCCAAGGCGGCGGGGCGGCATCCGGTGGAGCTTTGGCTCGACAAGATGCTGGAGACGGACGGCAAGGCGCTCTTTCATGTGCGCTTTTTCAACCACGATCTCGAAACGCTCAAGTCGTTCCTCACCACCGACTGGATCCTGCCCGGCATCGGCGACGCCGGCGCCCACGTCAGCCAGATCATGGATTCCGGCTGGACCAGCTTCCTGCTCGCCCACTGGCACCGCGAGAACGACCTCTTCACCATTCAGGAGGCCGTGCGCCGCATGACCAGTGCCTCGGCACGGGTGATCGGCTTCAAGGACCGCGGTGCCTTGAGGCCCGGCATGAAGGCGGACGTGAACGTCATCGACATAAACCGGGTCGCCGAACGCCAGCCCGTGCTGGTGCATGACTTCCCGGACGGTGCCCCGAGGCTGATCCAGAAGGCAATGGGCTACGAAGCCACAGTCTGCAACGGCAACGTCATCCTGGAGAACGACGAGCACACCGGCACCCGTGCCGGTCGCGTGCTGCGCAATCCGGCGACCTGCTAGGGAGCCAACGAAGCTCTTCCCGCATTCGGTGTCGGGTGTTGGGGCCGTGGGGGACGGGCTTGTCCCGTCCCTTGCGAAAATGTGGCGAAGTCATTGGATTGGTGCCCCCTGTTCGACGCAAGTTTCCGTCCCGCGGCGACGCCGAGTCGCTGACGCGCTTAAGGAAGGCAGGATGCCTTCCCTCCAAGGCCCTCGCTTCGGATCAAATCCTTCAAGCATCAACGTGTTACGCGTTTCGTTCCATGCCGGTGTCGGCACCCCATTTGAGATCGCCCGATAGCCAAACAACAGGAGTAAGCCAACATGGCCAGCTTTGACTACATCATCGTCGGCGCCGGCTCCGCCGGCTGCGTTCTCGCCAATCGCCTGAGCGCCGACCCCGGCAATTCCGTCCTGCTGCTCGAAGCCGGCGGGCGCGACTGGAGCCCACTCATCCACATCCCGGTGGGCTTCTGGAAGATGATCGAGCGACCGAGCGTCAACTGGTGCTTCGACACCGAGCCGGAAGAAGGCACCCACAACCGCCGCATCCCCATCCCCCGCGGCAAGGTGCTCGGCGGATCGAGTTCCATCAACGGCATGCTCTACGTGCGCGGCCAGGCACTCGACTACGACACTTGGGCGCAGCTCGGCAACCGCGGCTGGTCGTACGACGAAGTGCTGCCCTTCTTCAAGCGTTCGGAGAACTGCGAACGCGGCGACGACGACTATCGCGGCAGCGGCGGCGAACTCAACGTCGCCGACATGGTGGAGACCCATCCCCTGCTCGGCGCCTTCGTCGACGCCGGCACCGAGATCGGCTATCCCGCCAATCCCGACTACAACGGTGCCTCCCAAGAGGGGTTCGGCATCTATCAGGTGACGCAACGCAACGGCCGCCGCTTCTCGAGCGCGCGCGCCTTTCTCGACCCCGCGCGCAGCCGTTCCAACCTCACCATCGCCACCCGCGCGATGGCCGAGTGCGTGCTCACCGAGGACGGTCGCGCCACGGGCGTGCGCTACTCCCAAGGCGGCGGCGCTGCCATCGAGGCGACCGCAAACCGCGAGGTGATCCTTGCTGCCGGCGCCGTGCAATCCCCACAGCTTCTCGAGCTGTCCGGCATCGGCGAAGCCGAGCGACTGCGCGGTCTCGGCATTGACGTGGCGCACAACCTGCCCGGCGTCGGCGAGAACTACCGCGACCATTACTCAAGCTCCGTGGCCTGGCGCGTCAAGGGCACCACCACCTTGAACGAGCAAACCCGCGGCGCCCGAATCGTCCTCGAAGCGTTGAAGTACGGTCTCGCAAGGAAGGGCGCCTTCACCTACACAGCCGGCATCGCCCACGGCTTCGTCCGCACCCGCTCGGAACTCGAGACGCCCGACGTGCAGTTCCACTTCGCCCACGCGAGCTACGCGCGCGGCCGCAAGCGCGGTGCGCTCGAAAAGGAACCGGGCATGACCTGCTCGGTGTGCCAGCTCCGCCCCGAAAGCACCGGCTCCATCCATATCCAAAGTGCGGACCCGAACGTGCCGCCGGCCATCCGCCCCAACTTCCTCGACGACGCCATCGACCGCGCCGCCCTCATCGAGGGCATGAAGATCGCCCGCCAAGTGGGTGACGCCCCGTCCCTCGCCGCATACGCCGACCACGAGCTCTACCCCGGCGATAGAGTGCAATCCGACGACGAAATCCTCGACTTCTGCCGCCGCACCGGTTCCACCGTCTTCCACCCCATCGGCACCTGCAAGATGGGCAGCGACCCCATGGCCGTGGTGGACGACCGCCTGCGCGTGCACGGCGTTCAGGGCCTGCGCGTCGCCGACGCCTCCATCATGCCGACGCTGGTCTCCGGCAACACCAACGCCCCTGCCATAATGATCGGCGAGAAGGGCGCGGCAATGGTGCTCGAAGACAACGCGGCCTGACGAGACGAGCCACGAGTTCCCCGACATCGCCATGGCGCGCGCCGCACACTCGCGTCAGGCGCAACCGCGCTTCACCACCGAAGACTCAAAGCCAGGAGCAACCATGCCCGACTACGACGGCACCATAACCCTGTCCACCCCCGTGAAGGATCTCGATGCCGCCCTGGCATGGTTCACGGGCAAGCTCGGCTTCGAGGAACTGTTCCGGGCCCCGGAGGCCGGCTGGGCCGAGGTAGGCACACCTGCGGAGGGCGTCAGCATTGGCCTCAACCAGGACGGGGACGCGCTCGGGCCGGGAACGACGCCCGTGTTCGGAGTTCGCGACATCGGCGCGGCTCGCAACGAACTCGAGGCCAACGGCGTGTCGTTCGAAGGCGACACCGTGGAGATTCCCGGCATGGTGAGACTCGCGACCTTCACCGACCCCGACGGCAATCGCTACATGCTCGCCCAATCATTGGCGTGACCCATCACGAACGAATGCAACGACCCGGATGCGTGGCTTGCGTCAGCCCCGTGCCGAAAGGCCGCCGTCAACCGGCATGCAGATGCCAGTGATGTAGCTCGCGCCGTCCGAGGCGAGGAACAGGGCGGCGTTGGCCACGTCCCAGCCGGTACCCTGTTGCCGCAGGAGCGGAACCTGGCGGGCGCGTTCGGCGCGGATTTCCTCGCGGGATCGGTTCTGTTCGCTGGCGCGGCGTTCGATGGCCATGGGGGTGTCCATGAGGCCCGGCATGATGGCATTGACACGGATCCCGTAGCGGGCGTTGTCGATGGCCATCGACTTGGTGAGGGAGTTCATGCCGGATTTCGACACGCCGTAGGTCATGTTGCCGTGGGCGCCGTGGGCCGCCATGGACGAGATGCCGATGACGACGCCGGAGCGCTGGGCGCGCATGACCGGAAGCGCGTGCTTGCAGGTGAGGAAGTAGCCAGTGAGGTTGAGGTTCATGATGTCGGACCAGTTTTCGACGGCAAGCCCCGCCACCTCGCCATCGCCCTGACTCTTGCCGACGTTGTAGTGGAGGATGTCGATGCGTCCGAATCGCTCCACGGCGTGGTCGCTGATGGATTTGCAGCCCGCTTCGGCCCGTACATCGGCGACGAAGGAGACGGCATCGCCCCCCTCCTTCGCGATCAACGCTTCGGTCTCGGCGAGGCGCTCCTCGATCCAATCCACGAGCAGCACCGTCGCACCCTCGCGGGCGTAGGTGACCGCCGCGGCGCGGCCGTTGCCGATAGTTTCGCCAGGCGTCTGCCCGGCGCCGACCACGATGCACACTCGATCCTTGAGCTTCATCCCTTACCCCCATGTTGCCGATGTGTAGGGTAGCCAATGTTGCTCCGCTGCGAGCGACGATGGCGTGAACTCCCTGGGAGATCCTTGATGGCGGGTGGCCCCGTGAGCTTCTTTGAGATTGCCGCCATCTTGGTCGGCCTCTCGGCGCTGTTCGGCAACCTGAATCACCGCTACCTGAAGGCGCCGCCGACAATCGGCCTTGTGCTCATCGGTCTCGGTGTCGGAACCACGCTGCTGCTGGCCCAGACGGTGCTGCCGGCGGCGGAGGTCGATGCCGCGGTCGTTGGCGTGTTGGTGAACATCGACTTCCACGAGTTGTTGATGCACGGCATGCTCAGCTTCCTGCTGTTCGCCGGCGCGCTGCATGTGGACATCCCCGCGCTCCGGTGTCGGTGGCGCACGGTCAGCGCCATGGCAACGGTGGGCACCGTGGTCTCGACCGCGCTCGTCGCCGGGGGCATCTGGCTTGTGGCCAGCTTGGCCGGCCATCCGCTTCCGTTCGTGTGGGCGTTGGTCTTCGGGGCCTTGATCAGCCCGACGGACCCCGTCGCGGTGCTGGGGCTCTTCGAATCCGTGCGCGTGCCACCGACCCTGAAAGCGGCCCTCGAGGGCGAGTCGCTGTTCAACGACGGCGTGGGGGTGGTGGTGTTCACCGTGCTGCTCGGGGTTGCCCTGCAAGACACCGATCCTGGCCTGTGGCATGTCGGCGAGTTGTTCTTGGTCGAGGTGGCAGGGGGCGCCGCCCTCGGCATCGCGCTCGGCTACGCCGGCTACCGCGGGGTCCTCGGCATCGAGGAACCGAACCTCGAGCTGCTGGTCACGCTCGGCATCGTGATGGTCGGCTACGCCGCGGCGGTCCGGTTCGGGGTCAGCGGTCCGATCGCCATGGTCGTGGCGGGCCTCTTTTTCGGCGGCCAGGGCATGCGGCGGGCGGTGAGCCCGGCGTCGAGGGACTATCTGAGGAAGTTCTGGTCCCTCCTCGACAACGTCCTGAACTCCGTGCTGTTCCTGCTCATTGGTCTCGAAGTGCTGGTCGTAGCCGGTGCTGGCCTCGGCTTCTGGTGTGCCAGCCTTGCCGCAATCCCCGTGGTCCTCGCCACACGCTGGCTGAGCGTCGCCTTGGCGCGAACCGTGCTGCATCGCTGGGAGGCATTCGAGAAGGGCGCAGTAACGGTGCTGACTTGGGGCGGCCTGCGGGGAGGCATCGCCGTGGCCCTGGCGCTCTCGCTACCGGCCAGCGAGCACCGCCCCTTCATCCTCGCAGTTACATACGCGGTGGTGGTGTTCTCCATCGTTGGGCAAGGGTTGACCGTTGCGCGCGTGACGAAATGGTCCGTGTTCTCGGGTAGCTCGGAGCCTGCGCCGTAGAAAACGGCGCGGGCTCCTAGCCGGAGTGCGGGCGAACGCGAGCACGCGCGCCCGTCAGGGCGTGCTAGCTGGCGTGGTCGCCATCGACCACGCCAACCGGCCCCTCTACTTCTGGCCGTCGTCCCACAGCAGGCACACCGGAGTCGGTGCCGGCGCCTTGCAGACCACATCGCTCGGTCGGCCACCGTCGATGCGGTACACCACCGCATTGTCCGAGTCCTGGTTGAGCACCAGCAGCCAGCCGCCCGAGGAGTCGAGGCAGAAGTAGCGCGGATGCTGGCCCAGCGTCGGCACGAAACTCGGCGCCGACAGGCAGCCCGATTCGTCGACGGCGAAGGTGACGATGCTGTCGTGGCCCCGATTGGATGCGTGCACGAAACGGCCGTCCGGTGCGACGACGATCTCCGCCGTGGTGCTCTCGCCCTCGAAATCGGCGGGCAGCGTGTCGGCGCGCTGGATGGGTTCGAGGTCTGGCCAACTCAGGACGTCAACCGTGTTGCCAAGTTCACCGAGCACGTAGAGGACCGGCTTCGAGGGATGGCGCTTGGTGTGACGTGGCCCGGAACCGGGCTCGAGCGCGACGGCACGGCGCTCGTGCAGGCGATGACCGGCAACATCGTAGATGTGTAGGTGGTCCGTACCGAGGTCCGGCACCAGCAGCGCCGTCGCGCCGATCTGCTGCACCTCGTGCGGGTGCGCGCTCGCTTGGCGCGCGGCAAGTGGACCCGCGCCCTCATGCTGACGCAGGTCTGACATCGGCTGCAGGCGGCCGTCCACGACTGGAAACAGGGTCACGCTGCCGGAACCGTAATTGGCGACCGCGACCCAGCCGACCCCCGTGCTGATGTGGCACGGCAGGGAACCCCCGCTCGGCTCTGCGGCAACGAGGTCCAGGCGCCCGTCCTCGCGGTGAAACGCCGACACGCCGCCGTCCATCTGCTCGTTGACCGCGAACAGCATGTCATCGCGCAATGCGAGGAAAGCCGGATTGGCGACAGCGACAACGAGGTCCACGGTCTCGAACGTGCCGGTCTCGTCGTCGAATCGGCCACGGTAGATGCCCTCGGCATCGCGGTGCGTGTACGTACCGATCAGAACATCGTGCTGCATGGCCCCAGGCTCCCGTTGGAAACACGCTTCTCGCATCCTACGCCCAGGTCAGACGAACTTATGCATGGACGGCACCAAGTCTGTCGGTGCGGCCAAACGCATTCCCCGTAGGGGACGGGCTTGCCCCGTCCCGTCTCGAATTCAGCACGGGGCTCCTTGGGGCCCCGTGTGCCCGCCTCGCACACACCGCAATCCCGGAACGGAGCCCCCTCCCGTCACTCCCCCCTCGCGGGGGAGTCGAGAAAAGCGTCCTCGCTTTTCTCGGAGGGGGGGCTGGCCGAGACCACCCGCCGCCCTCCCAAGCCCCCCCTCCGAAAGCGAGGACGCTTTCGACTCCCCCGCAAAGGGGGAGTGACAGGAAGGGAGGCGTCCTAGCCTCAAACGCAAACCTCGGAGGGAGGGCGTCCCGCGCTCCATCGCGCCGCTAGGCGCGCAGAACACGCGCTGAGCCAGCAAGATGCGCGCCCTTGCGGGCGCGAAGGAGGGCGGGACGCCCTCCCTCCGAAGCACGCGCCAGGCGCTCGGCAAGTCAAGGCGAGACGCCACCGAGAATCCATCGGCGCATCCAGCACGGGCCTCGTAGGGGGACGGGCTTGTCCCGTCCCTGTCGATGCATTCAACACGGGCCTCGTAGGGGCGGGCTTGTCCGAGGCAGGCTGCTCTTAACTATCTGATTGGACGTTACTTCCGTGCTCCGACGGACTTGGCCGCCGCGCAGAACGGACGCGGGCTGGCCAATGTGCATTTCTGCTTTCGGCACGAGGAGGCGACGGGCGAGAGGGCGCCCCGAGCGGCGCTGGAATGCGGCGGGGAACTGCTGCAGCCCGGCAATGGCGGCCCAAGAAGGACGTTAGCCCGACGCAATGGGCCAAGACGCGGATCAACCTCGGTTACCTGCTGTCCACCGTGGTCGCAGCGAGGGTGGCGAAGGGGGTATGGAATGGCTGCGCCGGGCCGTCGTCGAGTGCCGCGGCGCACAGGAAGCGCTTGGTGCGGAGGTCGAGACGGACATGCTCATGGTAGCGGCGTAACCGTCCTTTCCTGCATGCTCCTCCACGACATCGCACAGGGTAGGCTGGCGTTAGATCGGGGCAGAGGTCCGCAGCACGCTGGAGACCGGTCTGAAGAACCCGTAGCGCGGCCCCGGCTACAGCACGTCGAAGATGTGGCTGTACTTCAGCACCAGTTCGCGCTCGGGCGGGCGCAGGCCGCCTCGGTTGTCGAGCTCGTTGTAGACCACGTAAAGGCCGGCGCTGGCGGAGCGCAGCCAGACGAAGCGGACATTCGCCGAGAACATCTCGTCGGCGTCGTTGTACTGCACCAGCGCCGACAGCGTGACCTTTGGCGTGAACGAGTAGGAGAACCCCGCGCGGGCCAGGTTGACTTCGAACTCGGCCTCGCCGCCGAGGTCGATGACGTTGCGGTCCCAGGCGACCCAGGCGGACAGGGCCTCATCGCGCCGGTAGTTGAGGGCCGGAGAGACCGAGTGGCGCTTGCCCCCATAGAACCCGCCCGCCACCAGGTGCGCGTTGGCGCTCCAGTTGCCGGTCTGCGGCGTGCTCATGCCCATCTGGAAGCTGCGGTTCTGGTAGTCGCCGCTCGGCACCGTGACGCCGGCGATGGTGAACGGCTCCTTGACGCCCTCGTGGATGAAGTTGACCGCCGGCCACACGTCCGCGCCGCTCTTCCACAGCCACCAGCTCTCGAAATGGAGGTTGCCGCTCTCGTGGTAGCCGTCGAAGTCCCAGAACCCGGCGTAGGAGGCGAGCGGACGCCACTCACGCAGCGTCGCCTCGTCGACGAACCTGCGCATAGCGAACACACCTACCCGGCGATAGTCGGTTCGGGTGGCGAATCCCACCCCGGGGTCGAAGCCGGGGCCGATCTCGGTGTAGGCCCCGTCGACGTTCCAGTCGGTGGAGTTGTAGGCGCCGTAGAGGTTGAAAAGATGGTCCTGTGCCTCGACGCCCGGCGTTCGGGTGCGGGCGGCGAGCGCATACAGTTGCCCGTTGTCACCGATACCGAGATTTCCGTCGAGGCCGTAGGTCTGCCTGCTCGAGTCGCCGTCGCGCCGGTCGGTGGCTAGGACCCCGACCGACGAACGGTTGCGCAGGTCCCGGCTGACCCTCGCCACCGTGAAGTCGTTGCGGGCGTCTCCTGCGGCGCCTTGCGCGCGCATGCGCAGGAAGCCGACATTGGTCGCGGCACCGACCCTGCCCGAGACCCGCATGCCGCCGTCAATGCGCAGCCGGCGGCCGTCGGGCGCGATGCCGATGCGCCGTGAGTGGAAGAGCCGCAAGCCCGGAAAGCCGACGCTGAACGAACCCGCGTTTTCGAGGAAGAACGGGCGCGTCTCAGGAAAGAACAGGCTGAAGCGGCCGAGGTTAACCTGCTGCTGGTCCGACTCGACCTGGGCGAAATCGGTGTTGTAAGTCAGATCGAGCGTCAGGCTCGGCGTGATTGAGTACTTCAGATCAACGCCGAGGTCGTCGTCGCGCCGGACACCCTCGCGCTCGCCGCCTCGGGTGGCGCCGGCGAGCGCGTACGGCGTGATCTCCAGGTTGCGGCGCGGGGGCGGCACCCGGACGCCGTCGATGCGCCCGGCGAGGGCGAGGCGGAACACGCTGAACTGCCGCGGGACGGGCGACCAGGTGGAGGTTTCGTTGTTGCGTCGAATCTCGCGGGCGAAGTTGACGCGCCAGGTCTGTTCGTCGCCGGCGCCATAGCGCAGGGACTGAAAGGGAATCTCGAACTCTGCGCTCCATCCCCCGTCGTGGCGGCGGGTGCGCACCTCCCACAGCGTGCTCCAGTTCCAGTCGGGAAACTCGCGGGTGACCTGACCGTCGTACTCGACACCGACCGGGTTCGTGCCGAATAGCATGCCGGCGCGGCCCGTGCCGAAGGCATCGAGCACCATGATGAACGAGTCGGACAGGAACGGATCGTTGGAGGCGATGATGTTCGCCGGATCGGTCTCGTGGCAGATGACGCCGACGTGCAGCGCGTCGTCGGTGAAGCCGAAGAAGACCTCCGTGCGCTCGGAGGCGGGGGCGCCGGCGTCCGGCCGCATCTGGGTGAACTCGGTGAAGGGCTGAATGTCCTCCCATGCCGGGTCGCCGGCGACGTTGCCGTCGAGCGTCGGCGCCTCGGCAAGGTGCGTCGCCTGGCCCCGGTGCCGGGCATCGTCCGTCGCGGCGGCGTTCGCGCCGGCCGCGATCAACGCGGCGAGGACGCCGGCCACGCGCAGGGACCTCGCGGCGGATCCGCGAGCCCTCGCTTGGGTGCGCAGGGCCTCTGGCGGGACGCTCGCCATCACGCGACGGGACAGCTGCTGTTGCGTGAAGGTCATACGCATTCTTCAGGACGAAACTGGTGTCATTGGCACGGTCGCGATTCAGCGAGTGGACGTGTCCGTGTTGTGCTGGATGGTGCGGCTTAAGACGCGTGAGCGGTCGCGCGCTACGCATGTGAATGCAGCCTTCGCCCCAATGGGATGCTCCGCCCCGTTCATTCCGAACGGCCTCGAAGGCCAGAATGACGGGGTCCAAACACCCAACGGGGCGGGGCGATGGAGACCATAGCACGGGTCGGGATCGACCTCGCCACGAAGGTCTTCCACGTCACGTCGGCGGACGCCACGGGAGCCGTGGTGGAGCGCAGGAAGCTGCGCCGGGCGGGCCTCCAGTCGTATCTGGCGTTGCTGCCGAGAGGCTGCGTGGTGGCGATGGAGGTCTGCAGCAGCGCGAACCACTGGCGCCTGGCGGCGCGGCACGGTCACATGTTGACCGTTTGGGGATTTGACTCGAAGCGAGGGCCCCTTGGGGGCGAGGGCGTCTCGCCCTCGCACGCGCCGACAGGCGCGAAGGACAAGCCCCGCCCTACGCGAACTGGCTCAGCACCTCTTCCGCAACTAGGTGGTATTGGTCCACGTCGTCGGTCTGGATGCCGCCGATCATGATTTCGTCGGCACCAGCATTGGCGATTTCGCCGATGCGGTCGATGACGTAGCTCTTCGGGCCGGCGGCAGTGCCCTCGCCCAAGCGGCGGCCGCGCATGAAGGCCCCCGCCGCAGACGCATCGTCGGTGACCATCGTTGGCATCAGCACGGTGTGCCGGATTTCACTCGGATCGCGGCCCGCGGCTTCGCAGTGGGCGTTGAGGACACCCACCTTGTGGTGGAAGTACTCGGCGGTCATCGGGCCGCCGGCCCAGCCGTCGAGGTTCATCACGTCGCCGTAACGCGCCAAGGTGCGGAGGGTGCGCTTCTCGCCAGTGCCGCCGACGAGGATGGGGATGGGCCTCGCGTAGCTGCCGGGTGCGAGCGGTGCATCGTCCAGCGTGTAGTAGCGGCCCTCGAAGGACGCTCGACTGTCGTGGAACAGTGCCCGCAGCATTTGCGCCGCCTCCTCAAAGCGGTCCTGGCGCTCTTTCATGCTCGGGAAGTCCCAGCCATAAGCCTCGTGCTCGCGCTTGAACCAGGCAGCGCCAATGCCGAGCACGAAGCGGCCGTGGGAGATGTGGTCCACAGTGCCGGCCATCTTGGCGGTGAGGCCGGGGTTGCGATAGGTGTTGCCGAGCACGAGGTGGCCGATCTCAAGCGTGGAGGTGATGCTGGCGACCGCGGCAGCCACGGTGAACGCCTCGTGCGCGGTGAGGTGCTCCTCTTCCTTGCGTCCGGGCGGCGGCAGATAGTGGTCTGCGAACCAGATGCTGGACCAGGGGCCCGCGTCCATCACCTCGGCAACCTCGCGGATGCTGTCCCAAGTATTCCGATAGCAGCTGACTTGCGCGCCGAACTTCATCCATTTCTCCAAAAAGCGTAACATCGGCGCCGAGCGCCGCCGCCAGCCTATCAAAGGACCATCCACCGGTTGCAAGCGCACGCCATCGAGCCGGAGCCGACTCAACGCGCCCTAGGAGGCTGCGCCGCAGAAAACGGCGCTGGCTCCTAGCCGTAGCTGCGAGCGAATGCGAGCACGAAGGCCAGCAGTTCGCGCAGCGAACTGCCACGCGCCCGTTAGGGCGCGCTAGCACGCCCTGATGGGCACGCCATGCGCCCCCTATCGCTAGCCCCGAACATCGGGCATTGTTCGCAACGCACGCTCACGCGGGGGCTGGACCCTCGTCGGCACGGGAGGGTTCATGGCCGGAACGAGCAGGGGTGCGGGGATCGATCCGCACACGGTACCCACGCGCACACGGATGGCGTTCGGGGTTGGATCGGCGGCGGAAACGCTGTCGCTCTATCCGGTCGGCATCCTCAGCATGCTCTACTACAACCAGGTGCTCGGCCTCGACGTGCTGCTCGCGGGGCTCGTACCGACGATCTCCATCTTCGCCGACGCCGTCTCCGACCCGCTGCTCGGTTCGCTCTCCGATCGCTGGCGCTCGAAGAAATGGGGGCGGCGGCATCCTTTCATGTTCATCGCGCCGCTGCCGGTGGCGATCTCGTTCTGGTGCGTCTTCAATCCGCCCGAAGTCGAGGGGCTGACCCTGTTCTGGTGGTTCCTCGTCTGGTCGATCCTGCTGCGCACGTTCATGACCGTCTATCACGTGCCACATCTCGCCATGGGCGGGGAGCTCTCGAAGGAGTACCTCGAGCGCACCAAGATTATGTCCTACAACAATTTCTTCGGCTGGATTGGTGGCCCGCCGATACACAAGCTGAACACCGCAATCTTCTTCGCCGTCACCGTGCAATACAGCAATGCCCTCCTGAATCCGGAGTCGTACCGCGCGCTCTCGCTCTCGAACGCCACAGCCATTTTCGTGGTTCTGTTGGCGTCGGCATGGTTTACGCGGGACCGCATTCCCACCCTGCCGCAACCGGCGGCGGATGTCGTTCGGTTCAGCGTGATCGACTTCTTCCGCGACCTGATGAAGGCGTTCAGCAACCGCAACTACCTGTTCTTGATGATTGCCCTCTTCTCGCTTTCGCTCATGCTCGGCGTGCGCGGGGCCTTGAATGCCTACATGACGGTGTACTACTGGGAACTCTCGGCGGCGGATTTCGCCAACATCCTGCTCATCGGCTCGTTCGTCGGCTACTTCGCCGGCTTCACCCTCTCCGCCCGCATCCACAGCTGGTTCGACAAGCGCGCCACCATCGTCGCCACAGCGGTATTGCTGTCGGTGTTCCCGGCCATGCCCGTGATCCTGCGCCTCATTGGCTGGTTCCCAGAGAACGGCTCGTTCTGGCTGATGTGGGCCATATCCGCCTTCGTCGCCCTGGGCGCCGTCTCGGGCAGCGTTCTCAACATCAGCGTCATGTCGGCGCTGGCGGACATCGCCGACGAGAACGCCGCCCGCTACGGCGTCCGGCAGGAGGGCGTTCTGTACTCGGCACGCACCTTCTTCGCCAAGCTCGACGCATCGCTCGGACACGGGCTGGCGGCATTGGCGCTGTCGTGGATGGCGTTCCCGGAAAAGGCGGAGCCGGGCGAGGTGGACGCCGACATCATTTGGTGGCTCGGCATGGTGGACTCGCCCCTTGCCATCATTCCTGGCGTCATTGCGGCGATGTTCTACGCGCAATACCGCATCAGCAAGTCGCAATACGAGGCAACGCGGCAAGCGTTGGCGGAGTCCGGAGGGAATGCGAGCGGTGCCGGCGAGGCGAATGTCGCCGCGGAGAGGTCCTGAAAGGGGGCGCCTTTAGGAAGAGGCGGAGGGCAGGTTGGCCGCTTCCGCCTGCACCCGCGCTAGAAACGCGCCGATCTCTCGCTTGGACTTCAGGCGTATGAAGCGGATGTGAGCCCATTTGGGGTCGGCCACCTGATCGAAAAAACGCCTTTGCTTGCGGGCGTGCTGGGTGACGATCCACCAGACGAGCGATTCTTCGCCCCGCCAGACGGCAAGCTGCTTCCAGAAGCTCTCGACATTGGTGCCCCACAAGAGCTCGCCGGTGCGCCAGCGCTGCCATGAGCGCCTAAGTACGCGCCAGACCAGGAGGGGCATCGGCAGGTCCAGGTAGATCACGGTGTCGAGGCGGGACCAGAAGGCCTCTTGGGCGAAGGTCATGTAAGAACCCGCTGCCACCCAAGCCTCGCCACAGGTGGCGTCGGCGAAGCGCCCGATCAGCCGCTCCGGGTCGGTGGCGTTGAGGCCTACCCAGTCCGGTAGCCAGTTGAGAGCGTCGAGTTCCACGAACTCCCCGCCGATGGCTTCCGCCAAGGCCGCCGCAAAGGTGCTCTTGCCGGAACTGCTGTTGCCGGTGACGTGAATGCGCTGCAAGTCTTGAATCTCCGTTCCAGTGCATCGACGGGCCCTCTGAGGGAAGGCGGGATGCCTTCACTCAGAGGGGCGCGTCCGTCGCCAAGAGGGCGGGCAGTATAGACTTGCGGCCATACACACAAAGCCCAATGGCCAACACGGAGCCACCAACGCATGACGATCAGCGCGTCCAACACGCCGGAACTCCTTGTCGAGCAGCAGGATCGCATCCTCGTTCTCACCCTCAACCGGCCGGAACGGCTGAACGCCATCAGCCGCGACATGCTCTCGGAGCTGTCCGCCAAGCTCGTGGAGGCCAACAAGGACCCCGACATCCGCTGCATCGTCCTCACCGGTGCCGGACGCGGCTTCTGCTCTGGGCTTGATCTGCAAGCCGTTGGCGAGGGCGGCATCGGCAGCCGCAACGAGCCCCGTGGCAGCAACCGTCCACGCCAGCTCTTCGACCTGCGCGACGCTCCCATCAACGTCATGTGGAACATCGACACCCCGGTGGTATGCGCGGTGAACGGCGCCGCGGCTGGCTACGGCATGGACATGACCCTACTCGCGGACATCCGCATCGCCGCCGACTCCGCCAAGATGGCAGCGGTGACGGCGAAGCGCAACGTTGTGCCTGAGAGCGGCGGCACCTGGCTGCTGCCGCGCCTGATCGGCTGGGCCAAGGCGGCGGAGCTCTACTACCGAGGCCGCACCATCGATGCCCAAGAGGCGCTCGACATTGGCCTCGTCAACACCGTCGTCACGAGCGAGGAACTCATGCCCACCGCCATGCAGTGGGCCGAGGAGATCGCCGACAACGCGCCGATGGCGGTGCAGACCACCAAGCGCATGATGCGCATGGGGCTCGAAGAATCCTATGACACGGCGGTGGACCACCTGATGGTGCACCTCAACGGACTGTTCGCGAGCGAGGACTTCGAAGAGGGCGTGAAGGCGTTTCTGGAACGTCGCAAGCCGAACTTCACGGGACGGTAATCGCGCGCCCTGACGGGCGCGTTGGGAGTATTTCGCTAGCGCGAAAAACTCCTGAGGTGCGGTTTGCGGAGGATCGGCACAAGCGCAGGCAGTGGATCAAAAGGAGGCGAAGGACATGGCAGAAAGCGTGCTATTGGTGAAGCGCAAAGACGGCGTCGCAACGCTGACGCTCAACCGGCCGGAACAGATGAACGCCTTGTCGATGGAGCTGCGCACGGCCCTGGCGGATACGTTCGCCGAGCTTCGCCGCGACCAGGAAACCCGCGTCGTCATCCTCACCGGTGCCGGCCGCGCCTTCTGCGCTGGGCTTGACCTCAAGGAGATGGGGGACCCGGAACGGTCCCGCCAGCCCGCCGCCGAACTGCCCGATCCGCCGAAGCTGATGCGAACCTTGCGCCAGCCCATCATCGGCGCGATCAACGGCGTCGCCGTCACCGGCGGCTTTGAGATTGCGCTCTCCTGCGACATCCTCATCGCCACGCCCAACGCCCGCTTCGCCGATACCCACGCCCGCGTTGGCCTCTTGGCCGGCTGGGGCCTGTCGCAAAGGCTCTCCCGCCTCGTCGGCGTGAACCGCGCCAAAGAACTCTCCCTCACCGGCAACTATCTGAGTGCCGAGCGCGCCCTGGAGTGGGGCCTCGTCAATCGAGTGGTGCCACCGGAAGAGTTGCTGCCAACTGCGGCGGCGCTGGCCAGCGACATGCTCTCGTGCGTCCCGGAAGCGATGTTCGAGTACAAAAGCCTCATCGACCGCGGCCACGACCTCGCCTTGGGCGACGCCATGACCTACGAGGCCGAACTGAGCCGCCGCCACGCAAGCCCACCACCGGAAGTCGTCGCCGAACGGCGCCTGAAGGTGCAACAGCGGGGCAGACGGCAAATGGCTGGGGTCGAGTAAACCCCGAACGAACCTAACGCCGCCGAACGCCTCGCTGGCGCTTGGCGTCTGGCCCAGCTCTTACCTACCTAGGTCGGGTACTCCTCGAAGCAGGCGATGCTCGTGTCGAGAGTTGTCCACGCGGCCTTGGAGCCGGCGAAGATGTTGGCTGCCGGGCGCATGTGCGGGTCGGTGTCGAGCGATCCCGCCGGAACCTGCATCGAGCCGGGCTCGCGTTCGCGGGGCACCAGCGAACCGCAGTTGCGGCAGAAGGCGGTGCCCTTCACGCGCGCTTCCGGGAGCTTGAAGTTCACGACTTGCTCCTCGCCGGCGAGCCAGCGAAAGGCGTCGCCGGTGACGAAGACGAAGGTCGCATAGCCCGCGCCCATCTGCCGCCGGCAGCGGGAGCAGTGGCAGTTGACCATTCGTTCCGCGTCGTCGTACTCGTAGCGCACCGCACCGCATTGGCAACTGCCACCGGTTGCGCCAGCCGTTTCAGGCGCTCGCGCTTCGCTCTCGATGTTGGGGCCGTCCCACCCGGGCGCCCAGTCCTCGAACTGCTCCTGATCGTCGACGATCGTGTGCCAGGGGGCCTTGGAAGCCGCGAAGAAGTGCAGCCCTTCGACATCGCCCGGCTCTTCCGCCAGATTGCCCAAGGGGACGTACGAAACCGGCCCACCCGACGTTGGCGACGGCACCGCCGAGCCGCAGCGCGAACAGAAACTGCGTCCGCCCTCTTCGGAGGACTGATAGCGCACGACCTTGTCCGCGCCCTTGCGCCAACGGACGGTGCCGCCTTCGACCATGCCAAACGTGGCAAAGGCGCTGCCGTGCAGCTTGCGGCACATGGAGCAGTGGCAATGCACCATCCGGCTGATCTCGCCATGCACCTCGAAAGCGACATCGCCGCAGAGGCAGCTTCCGGTCAGCATGGCTCCACTCCTCGGGAAGCGAAGGTGAACAAAGTGCGCCGTTTGCGATGGAACTACTGATCGGCCTCGGCGGTCACCGGATCGATCATGCGCTTGACCATCGTCACGATGCTCGCCGGGAAGCCGCTGCGCTCGGCGTGTTCGTCGATGAGGTCCGTACTGTCGGCAATGTAGATGCAGAAGGTCTTGTCGCCAGCTACGTAGGAGTGCTCCCACTGGATGTTCTTGTTCTCCGCCTTCATGGCGGCCAGCACTCCGTTCGACTTCTGCGAAGCTTCGCGCAACGCGTCGCGCTCGGCAGAGCCGATTTCGGGAATGTCTCGTTCGATCACGTATCGGGGCATGGCTCACTCCGGCTAGGGTTTGGATCAGGAGGCAAGGCGCAAGATTACGCCAACGGCGCGGCGTGGCGCCAGCGCGCCCTAACGGGCGCGCGCCTTCGTGCTCGCATTCGCTCGCAGCTACGGCTAGCGAGCCGCTAGTCGGTCCACTTGGTTCCCGACGACCAGAGGTGGCAGAGAAGAGCGGTCAGCGCGAGGAAGATGGCCGCGAGCAACCACGGCACCGCCGCTTCGCTCAGAACCGCCGCAAGTTCAGCCCGCGTGGCGTAGGCCCTTCCCTGATAATGTGCATACCATTCGACGCACATGCCGACGATGGTGGTCCAGCCGATCAGGACCGCGAGCAGAGACTGGATCCCAAAGGCGAGCCGAAGCACCAGCGGATACTTCATCCCTCACCAGACACGACGTGCGACATGTCGGCTCCTTTCGGCAAGGCACGCCCAACCCTACCGCGTCGGCTCGTGCCCCGGCAAGCGCATATCCGACCGTCAGGGGGATGCGGCCTCGGCAACGCCAATCATGCTGTCGCGGGTCACGAGCCCTGCAAGATAGTCCTCGGCCATGCCTTCCGTTCCGGGCGGGCGCCGCGGCAGCACGAGATAGCGCACATCGGCGGTGCTGTCGACAACGCTGAGATGCATGGCAGCCGGCAGTTCGAGACCAAACTCGCGCAACACGGCGCGAGGTTCAATCACCGCTCGCTGCCGGTACGCGAAGCTCTTGTACCAATCCGGTGGCTGTCCCAAGAGCGAAGTGGGATAGCAGGAACACAGGGTGCAGACGACCAGGTGATGCACCTCTACCGTGTTCTCGACCACGGCGAGTTCGGCATCGTGGGACAGCCGATAGCCCATCTCGCCAACGGCGGCGCGAGCGTCGCTGAGCAACCGACCCCGGAATGCAGCATCCGCCCAGGCCCGCGCCACCACCTTCGCTCCGTCCGCGGGGGTTCGGGCCCGGGACCGCCCGACAACGTCGTCCACCTCGGCGGCGGTGACGACGCCCTTGTCGATGAGCAACTGCCGGATGGCGAGGATACGCGTCGCCCGCACGCTGCGATCGGCATGGAGCAACGGCGGATGGCGGTGGTCGCTCGACATGCCCTACCCTCGCGGCACCGGTTCCAGCCACTGCTCGAAGATGTCTGCGAGCAGCACGTCATCCGCCCGGCCACGATACTTCGGGCCCCAGATGTCGGACTGGCGGAACTCCACTTGGCAAAGCCTCCGCTTCGGCATTCCCGTGCCGCCGTGAGCCCGCGACTCCGGGTTCGGGAAGGTGCCATGCACGCGTCGGACGACGCCGGACTTGCCCTTGACGAACCAAGGCGTGCGATGGTGGTGGGCCACCTCGTCCGCACGCACCCTCACCTCATCTCCCGCACGAACCGCTAGCCCCATCGCCCGTCCATCTCTGCGGCCACAGCATCGATCTCGGCGGTGGTGAGCACGCTCTTCTCCACCAACAAGGTCTCGATGGACGCCGACCAGCGCTCGTAGTAGCTACTCGACTCGTACTCCGCCGGCGCCATCGCCTCGATGCCGCGCCGCAGTTCGTCGACGTTGATGATCTCGCGTGAGCGCAGGACGCCGACGAGCGCGTTGGCCACATGCTCCCAATCCGCCCACTCGTGCTCGGCACGATCGATTGGCTGGTCCGTGGGCAATCCTCCACGGTCATGGACGGCAGGCATCCGGCCCCCGTGACATTGGCCATTGAGTGACGTGCAGTGTACCCGCCAAAGGGCGCCAATTCAGGCGTCGAACAGTCGCCGCCTACCGGTTGTATCGCCTTCGGGCGCAAACGGTGCAGCCTATCCCGCCACCGAGATGACGCGCTCAGCATTCAAGGAGTCTGCGGGGGAATGCGTGGTCGGAGTGGCCGGACTTGAACCGGCGGCCCCCGCCTCCCGAAGACGGTGCTCTACCAGACTGAGCTACACTCCGACGGCTGCCTGCACAGGGGCGCGTCGGCAGCGCGTATCCTACACTTGCGCTTTGGCGCTGACCACCACTCGCAATGCCTGTCACTGGCAGGTCCCGTGCAGCAAAGCAGGAAGGCACTCCATGACCGATGTTCGACACGACTGGCGACGCGACGAGGTGGAGGCGCTGTTCGGGGCACCGATGAACGACCTGCTGTTCCGCGCCCAGGCGGTGCATCGACGCCACCAAGCCGCCAACGAGGTGCAGGTGAGCACGCTGCTCAGCATCAAGACTGGCGGCTGCCCCGAGGACTGCAAGTATTGCCCGCAGAGCGTCCACTACGACACAGGTCTCGAGGCCCACGGCCTGCTGCCGCTAGAAGACGTGGTAACGGCCGCCACCCGAGCGCGGGACGCCGGCGCCACGCGCTTCTGCATGGGTGCGGCCTGGCGCAGTCCGACCAACTCGCAGGCGAGCAAGGTGGCCGAACTCGTGCGCGCCGTGAAGGACATCGGCGGCATGGAGACATGCGTCACGCTGGGCATGCTCACGGGCGATCAGGCCAAAGAACTGGCCGCCGCTGGCCTCGACTACTACAACCACAACCTCGACACTTCGCCCGAGTATTACGGCGAGATCATCACCTCGCGCAACTATCAGGACCGACTCGACACCCTCGGGCACGTGCGAGAGGCGGGCATCCACGTCTGCTGCGGCGGCATCGTCGGCATGGGCGAGAGCCGAGCGGACCGCGCCGAGCTGCTGCGCCAACTCGCCAACCTGCCGCAGCATCCAGAGTCCGTGCCCATCAACAACTTCGTGCAGGTGGATGGCACGCCCCTGTCCGGCACGCCGCGCCTGTCGCCGCTCGAACTCGCCCGCTGCATCGCCGTGGCGCGCATCCTGATGCCCGTTTCCGTGGTGCGGCTGTCCGCAGGGCGCACAGACCTCAGCGAAGAGGCCCAGGCGCTCTGCTTCATGGCCGGGGCCAGCTCCATCTTCTGCGGCGACCAATTGCTGACGACGCCGAACCCGGCCTTCGACGAGGACATGGCGATGTTCGACGGGCTTGGTCTCGTGCCACAGCCGGCAAGCGCATCCTGACCTCGGGCGGTGCGCTACTTCGACGACATCCCGGACGATTACGAGGCCGAAATCGGCAATTTTGTCCTCGATGAGGCGGACGTGATCGAGTTCGCCGAGGCTTGGGACCCGCAGCCGTTCCACACCGACCCGGAAGCCGCCAGCAAGTCCCCTTTCGGCGGCCTTGTGGCCTCTTCGGCGCACGTTTTCGCCATCTGCACGCGCCTGTTCTTCGACTTCGAGGACCCGATTCGCATCGTCGCCATGGTCGGCAAGGACAAGCTGCGTCTGCCGAGCCCCGCCCGCGCCGGCACCACCCTCACCTATCGCACCCGCTGCATCGACCGACGCGAATCCGCAAGCCGACCCAACATCGGCATCATCACGCTCGCCGACACCGTGACGGACGACGACGGCAACGTGGTGCTGACCCAGGAAGTGACGCTGATGGTGGCGCGACGGCGCTGACGCTATGGCCTTGCCGCCCGGGCCGCACTATCGTGCGCCTTGACGCGGACCCCGAAAGGAGCAACCCAAATGGTGCAGGCAACCCCCGGCGCGAAAATGCTGTTTCTCATCAAGCGCAAGCCAGACACATCGCGAGAGGAACTCGTCGTGCATTGGTTCGCCAACCACATGCCGGCGGTGATTCAGTCGCAGAAGGATCAGGCCGTGCGCGGGCGGCGCTTTGCGCGGCGCTACTTCGCAACGCTGTTCGACGCCGGCGCCGATGGCGAGCATGTTTGGGACGGCGTGGCGCAGCTTTGGTGGGACGCTCCCCTGCGACGCCCCCGAACGCCGCACGGGTGGGAGCCGAGCGACACCTTCCAGCAGAAGGCCGAGCCGTACGTGCCGTGGGCGACGACGGAATACGTGGTGATGGACGGCGAACTCGACACCACCGCGCTGACGCTGAACGCGCCTTACCCCATGACCCGCTCGGGCTTTTTCAAGATGACCTTCCTGGTGGCGGCGAAGCAGGGCACCGACTACGACGAGTTTTTCCGCCACTGGCTCGACGTGCATGTACCGAACGTGCAGGGGACCATGGAGACCGTCGGCGGCTTTCGCTACGTCGTCAGTCACAGCATGACACCGGAGGAAGAGCCCTACGCCGGCATGGCGGAGCTTTACTTCCCGAGCGCCGACGGCTGGGCCGCCTACCGCGACCATATCAAGCCCGACGGCATGGAACGCTGGGTGGACGGTGAACGCATGGCCGTCTTGCGCTCGGACACGGAAATGGTCGGGATTCCGTAGGCGCAAGGCCTCGCGGTTCCCTCTCAAGCCCACGTCTCGAATCCTGCGCCCTTCGGGCGAGGGAGGGCAAGATGCCCTCCCCCCCAAGTACCGCCCCCAAGGTCGCCGGCGCGGTGCGTGGCCGGCGTCAGTTGTTTCCGCGTCAGCGACTCGGCGTCCCCGGCGGGTGGGAACTCCGAAGGCACGCCCCGGCGCGGCGCTCGCCCTCCAACGCGCGCAAGGCGCGCAGATCTACACGAACAGGGTTAGCGCAATCGGCGGTTAGGCTGTGCCCCACTCCTTCCAGCGTTCCGGGTCGGCCCAGCGTTGCCCTACATCCAAGAAGCCACGCGGACCGCGGGGACCGTACTCGAAGGGGTCGCCCGTGGCTTCCATCCAGCGGTGCATGCGCGCTTCCATCTCTTCCATCGCCGGCTGCGCCTCGGGGGTGCCGAAGATGTTGCGCATTTCCAGCGGGTCCTCCTCGCGGTCGAACAGCCAGGGGCCGCGTTCGCGGCCGAACCAGCGGGCGTAGGTGTAGCGCTCGGTGCGCACGCCGCGCCAGCGTCCGACCCACGCATGCCGGTTTGGCCAGCCGTTGCCCATGTTCATCAGATAAACCGAGTCGGAGGCGCCCGGCGTGCGCTCCGTTTCGGGCGGTGCCGGCTGGCCCCGCCACACCGGCGACATGTCCCGCCCCTGCAGGCCCTCGGGCAAGGCCACGCCACAGGCACCAAGCAGGCTCGGCACGATGTCAATCGCGCCCATGTAGGCCGCGCTGCGCGAACCGGCCGGCGTCACACCCGGCCAGCGCACCAGAAACGGAACGTGTGCGGATTCGTCATAGGGCGTCGCCTTCGAGGCGCGCATGGTCGGGTGCATCCAGCCATCCATGGGCTTGCCGTAGCCGTGGCTCGAGAGGTGATCGCCGTGGTCGGAGGAGTAGCAGACGAGGGTGTCGCCTGAGAGTCCAAGCCGATCAAGCGCTGCAAGCAACCTGCCCATCTGCGCGTCGAGCCCGGTGCAGCAGCCGTAGTAGTCGGCGATCTCCCGGCGGGCGAAGTCGGCCATCTGCAGCGGCACGTTGCCGGGCAGGTCCATCTCGGCAGGGTCGTAGCCGCCGTATTCCTCGGGGTATTGCGGATACGGCCAGTGCGGCGGGCGCCAGGACACGAACAAGGCAAATGGATCGCTGGAGCGTTCCTCGAGGTGGCGTTCCATGAAGCGAATGGCGAGGTCCGTCTCCACAACTGGCGACCAGCCTTCGTGCAGCGTCGGCCCAGTCTCGTTCTCGTGGTAGCGCTGGTCGAAGTAGTTGCCCCCCACTCCCGCCACCGCCGCCAGATAGTCGAGCCCATAGCGATCTTCTTCGGGGTACGGCGGAACCCCAAGGTGCCAGACGCCGATGTGACCGGTGTGGTAGCCGGCCGACTTCAGCTCGCCGGGCAGTGTGGGGATGTCGCGAAACGGCTCGTATTCGTTGTCGATGACGCCGTTCCTCCAGCCGTAGCGGCCCGTCAGCAGGATCGCCCGGAACGGCGAACACAGCGGGTGGTTGGAGAACATGCTCTCGCACACCATCCCTTCGGCCGCCATGCGGTCGAGGTTGGGCGTTTGCACCACGGCGTTGCCGTACGCGCCGAGCGAACTGTGCCGCTGTTGGTCGGACAAGACGAAGAGGATGTTCATGCGCGGGAGTTTGCCGGAACGATGCCGGGAACGGCAACGCAGACCGTCTCGGCGGCCTGCCGAGCGGCTGCGGTACACTGCCCGTTCGCCGTCCGATCGGAGCCTTTGCCTTGCCGAGATTCGCCGCCAACGTGTCGATGATGTTCGCGGAGCTTCCCGTTGCCGAACGCTTCGCCGCGGCTCGCAAGGCAGGCTTTCAGGCGGTGGAGTACCTCGCGCCCTACGCCGACCCCATCGCCGAGGTGCGGCGCTGGATCGACGACGCCGGCGTCGAGATGATCCTGCTCAACACCCTGCCCGGGGATGCCGAGGCCGGCGAACGGGGCCTTGCGGCACTACCGGGGCGCGAAGCCGACTTCCGCGAGCATTTCGAGCAGGCGCTTGCGTACGCCACGGGGCTCGGTGCCGGCATGATCCACGTCATGGCCGGCGTGGTGCCCGACGGAATCGAGCGCGAGGACAGCGAGGCAACGTTTGTCGCAAACCTTCGGCGCGCGGCTCCCGAAGCCGCGCGGCACGACATCGCGCTGCTGCTCGAACCCCTCAACACCGTGGACATGCCGGGCTATCTGCACACCCGCTGCGACCAGACCCGGCGCATCATCGAGGCGGCCGCGCAGCCCAACGTTCGGCTGCAGTACGACTTCTACCATCGCCAGGTCATGGAGGGGAATCTCGCGCCAAACCTCCGCCAGCATTTCGACCTGGTCGGCCACATCCAGTTCTCCAGCCTGCCGGGGCGGCACGAACCCCAGCACGGCGAAGTCAACATGCCGTTCCTGTTCGATGTCGTGGACTCGCTAGGCTACGACGGCTGGATCGGCTGCGAATACAGCCCCAAGGCCGGCACCTTGGAGGGACTCTCCTGGGGTCGCCCCTGGGGCCTCGGGGGCAGCGGAGCCTGACATGCCGCACCTCTCCCGGGCGCAGGTGCAGAGCTTTCGCCAGAGAGGCTTTCTCTCGCCGCTGCCCGCCTTCACGGAGGGCGAGACCCGCGCGCTCCGCCAGCGCGTGGAGACCATTGAAGCTCGGGCCGGTGCCGGCAAGGAACGCGCCGCCCGGGCGGGGCTGCCGGTAACCCATGCCTGGGCCTGGGACCTCGTCCATGACCCACGCATCGTCGATCCCATCTCGGACGTGCTCGGCGACGACGTGCTGCTTTGGAGCATGGACTGGTTCATCAAGGAACCGGGCCCATCGTTCGTTTCCTACCACCAAGACGCCACCTACTGGGGCCTGGAACCCCACCATGTCGCCACCGCCTGGGTGGCGCTCTCGGATGCCGGTCCGCGCACGGGCCCCATGCGCTTCATCCCCGGCAGCCACAAGGGCCCCCTCTACGAACAGGACGACACCTTCGAGGACAACAACCTCCTGAGCCGCGGCCAGCGTGTCAAGACGGACGTGGACGAGAGCCAGGGCGTGCTCGCGCCGCTGGCGGCGGGGGAAATGTCGCTGCACCACGTTCGCGTCATCCACGGTTCGGACCCCAACCGGACCAACGACCGCCGCATCGGCATGGTGCTGCGCTACTGCGCCACCGACGTGCGTCAGACCAAGGTCGAAGGCGACCGTGCCATCCTGGTCGCCGGCGTAGACCGCTACGGTCACTTCGAAATGATCCCCCGCCCGGCAACCGACGGCGGTGAAGGCGAACGCGCTCTCGCTCGCAAGCACGGCCTCACGCGGCACAAGGCGCTGATGGAGGATTGACCCCCCGGCGCAGAGGTCTTCCTAGGCGTCGGTGAGCTGTACCAACTGGCCTTCGACCGCGGCTTCGAGACTGTTGGTGCAGATTCGCTCGCCCTCGGCGATGCCGCCGGCAACGTAAACCGTTTCGCCGCTGACGCGGAGAATGTCGACATTGCGAAACGCCAGCCGGCTGTCTTCGCCCACAACGTACATCCGCCCGTTCGCCTGCAACGCCGTGCGCGGCACCACCACCACGTTGGCCTCCTCGCGGCCCAGGATCTCCGCCTCGACAAACATGCCCACGGTGAGCGGCGACCCGCTGCTCGGATCGTACGGCCCAGCCACCTGGGCGATGACGTTAACCATGCGAGTCTTGCTGTCGAGTTCGCCCTCGGTGCGCACCACTTCGGCATGCCAGGTGTGCTTGGCGCCAGCGAACTCCGCCTTGAGGATCACCTCCACCGGAGGACTCGCGGCATCCGGCGGCCGCGCCAGCGACAGGGGCAGGTACGCGAGTTCCTGATCGAGCACCGGCAGGCGGATTTCGGCAAAGTCCGTGGAATAGAGCGTAGCGACGGATTCGCCGCGATTGACGAACTGGCCGAGGTCAACGCGCTCGCTGCGCACGCGACCGTCATAGGGCGCGACCAGGCGCGTTCGCTCAAGGTCGCGTTCGGCGCGGGTCTGCCGTGCCACCGCCTCCTCGAGCGATGCCCGCGCGACCAGCAGGCGATTGAGCGCGTCGTCCTCCTGCGCCTGGGAGCCCGACTGCGCCTCCGCCAGACTCTGGTAGCGACGATAGGCGCGCTGCGCCCGCACAAGATCGCTCTGCACCGCCGCCAGCTGCGCCTTGGCCTGCGCGTGGGCGACCTCGTAGTCGATGCGCTCGATCTCGACGAGGATGTCCCCTTCGGCGAAGAACCCGCCGGAAACGAGCGCAGGAGAAACGTGCACGATGCGACCGGACACTTCCGCGACGAGGTCGCTCTCGCTCTTGGGCACCACCGTGCCGTGGGTGCTGACGGCAAGGCGCACCGTCTCCATCACCGCCGGCACGGTGTTGACGATGGGAATCAGCGGCGGCGTCGATTGCGGCTCGAGTTCCGGCCCCGTGGCAACGATGAATGCACCGACGAACACGCCGGCAACCAAGACCAGCAACGGAATAAGGCGTCGTTTCAGCAATGTGTTGCGGGCGCGTGGCCAATGGCGATTGCGTGACAATACCATGCACCTAGTTCAACACGGGCGGGGACAAGCCTAGCCCCTACGGGGCACGACACGTTGATCGTTTGGGGATTTGATTCGAAGCGAGGGGCGTGGGCATCTCGCCCTCAACCCAAAGGGCCGTGCGGCCGCGGTGGTTTCGGCGTGCCGAATCCATCGGCGGGTTCAAGACGGGCCTCGTAGGGACGGGCTTGCCTCCGCCCGTACGGCATTGCAGGAAGGAAATGCGGGTGTTGCCAGCGCGGCGTTGCTCGTCTATTTTCTAAATGGATTCTGTATAGAGACCGCGCATGGCCGAATCGACCCAAGGTACGAGGCTTGGCGGCTACATTCAGTTGGCAGTCGTTGCGGTGGTCTTGGCGGCTGGCATCTACTTCGGCCAGGCGCCCGATCGAATCGCCATCGACCCCGCAACGCCGCTGGCAACGAACGCGGAGCCGCCAGCGGTTCAAGTCGTGGAACCCGTGGCCGGAGCGCATCCTGCCAGCGTGATCCTGACTGGCACGGTGGGGCCCCACGGCATCGTCGCCATGATGCCGTCGGTGAATGGCGGTCGCGTCGAGTGGGTCTCGCCGGCGATGCGCATCGGCGGCACTTTCAAGGCCAACGAAGTGCTGCTCCGGATCGAGGCCAAGGACTACGAGCTCGATGTCGCGGAAGCGAAGGCCGAGCTTCGTGCCGCCGAGGCACGGCTCGAACGGCGCCGAGGCGAGGGCAACGCTGCGCGCATCAGTCGGGCGCGAGCACTCGTCGACAAGGCGCAAGTGGTTGTCGAGCGCGCGGAACTCGCGCTCACCCGCACCGCCTACTCGCTCCCCTTCGACGGCCGGATTGGTCAAGCGCAGGTGAGCGTTGGCCAAGTGCTATCGCCAAGCGTGTCGTTCGGCAACGCCTACGCCACCGGCGCCTTGGAAGTGGGTGCCGGAATCGGCAACGAGGACCTAGCGTATCTGGCACCGGTGGCGGGGCGCGCGGCGAGCATCATGACCGATGCCGGCATGTTCCAGGGCGAGGTGCTGCGGGTGTCGGCGCTGGTGGCGCCGATGAGCCGCCTAGCCCAGGTGTTCCTCAAGTTCGCCGACGACACGCCGCTCGACTCGCTGCCGCTACCCGGCAGTTTCGCCACCGTGCGAATCGAAGGCGAGCCCTTCGACAACACCTTCCTCCTGCCGCGTGCGGCCGAGCAACCCGGCGGCCACGTCTGGGTCGTCAGGAACGGTCAGCTCGAAGCCGTGACGCCGACGCTGCTCCGCCGCGCCGTGACGGACGCGTTTGGCAGTCAGGCCTGGCTCGTGCGTGCGTTCGACGCCGGTGAGGGCGTCGTGATCGGATCGGTGTTCGGCTCGCACAACGGCATGCGCGTCACCATCGCGTCCTCGGGCGACTGATCGCCAACGTGGCCACGGACGAGGACATCAGGAGCGCCGGCGACGGCCCCATCGCGTTTTTCGCCCGCTCGCCCGTTGCAGCGAACATGATGATGCTGCTGTTCCTCGGCGCCGGCACCGTGGCGGCGCTGCTGCTGCCAGTGCAGAGCACGCCGGACTTCGATCCGAGAGCGATTCAAGTGACGGTGCCGTATCCGGGCGCGACGGCGGAAGAAGTGGAAGAAGGCGTCACCCGGCGCGTTGAGGAGCGGGTTCGGGGCGTCATTGGCGTCAGACGGGTGCGTTCCGTGGCATCGCAGGGCATCGGCACGGTGACGGCCGAGCTCGATACCTTCGCGAGCGCTGCGCTCGTGCTGGACGATGTTCAGCGGGCCGTCGAAAGTTTGGACGACTTCCCGCCCGAGTTCGCCGAGAAGCCCCGGGTGGAACGCCAACCTCTGCTGCGCAACGTCGCCACGGTCGCGGTGGTGTCCGCTACCGCCTCCGAGAATGATCTGCGTCATGCCGCCCAGCTCGTGCAGGAGCGGCTGCTGGCGCAACCAACGGTGTCGCACGTGGACCTGTTCGGCGGGCGCGACTACGAAGTCTCCATCGAAGTCAGCGAGGCCGCCCTCTTGCGCAACGACCTGACGGTGGAGGAGGTGGCGACGGCCTTGCAGCGGGCGTCCGTGAACCAGACCTCAGGCGAACTGCGCACCGGCGCCGGCGGCGTATTGATCCGCACCAGTGCCAAGCGTCAGCGGGCGGCTGAGTTCGCCGACATCGCCGTGCTCACCCGCCCCGACGGCAGCATGTTGCGCTTGGGCGATGTAGCGAAGATTCACGACGGCTTCACGGACGATGAACTCGTCAGCCGAGTCGACGGTCGCCCCGCCGTGTTCCTGCGGGTACGGGAGTCCGATGCCGGCGAGCCCCAGGTTGTGGCGGCGGCGGAAGCGGTCATGACTGCCGCCGCCGAGATCGAACTCCCTGCTGGCATCGACGTCGTCTCCTGGGAAGACGGCAGCGAAAGGGTGCGCATTCGCACTTGGCGAATGGTCGCCAATGCGGTGCTGGGCATCACGCTGGTGTTCGCCTTCCTCATCCTCGTCTTCGACCTGCGCTTCGCGACGTGGATCACCCTCGGCATCCCCATCGCCTTCCTGGGCGGCGTTCTGATGTTCGAGCCGCTTGGACTGACCATCAACTCGATGACGCTCTTGGCAATGGTGCTGGTGACCGGCATCGTCGTCGACGACGCCATCGTCGTCGGCGAGAGCATCGCCGCGCAGCACGAATCCGGCAACACCGGCGTTGCCGGCGCGATCGCCGGCGCGCGGGCCGTAGCGGGGCCGGTGGTAACGGGCGTTGTGACCACCATGGTCGCCTTCGCGATCCTTGCCTTCATGCCAGGGCCGGTCGGGCAAATGGTCGGCGCCGTGCCGTATGTGGTGGTCGCCGTGTTGGCGGTGTCGCTGCTGGAGGCCTTCGTGATCCTGCCGGCGCATTTGGCATACGGTCGCCCGTGGAGTCGGCCGCCCCTTGCCGAGGTGCAAGCCGGCGTGCGGCGCTGGCTCGACGAGTTGCGCGACAACGTGGTCGTGCGGGCCATCTCTGCGGCGCTCTTGCGGCCTTGGCTCACGATTGCGGCGTCGGTGGCATTCCTCGTGGTGGCGGTGCTGCTCGTCAGTACCTCGCTGGTGCGGTTCGTGCTGTATGACCCGCCGGCAGACGTGGACCGCCTGAGCGTCCATCTCGCCTTTCCGGTGGGCACGCCATTCGCGGTGACAGAGCGGGCCGTCGATCAGGTGGTGGGCGCCGCAAACGCCACCGACGAAGCCGCGGAGGGCGATCCCTTCGGCGCCATCGCCGTGATCGTCGGCGGCGACTTTGCCCCCGAGGTGGATTCCATCGATGCCGGTCATCGGGACAGCGACTACGCCAGCCACCTCGCAACTGTGGTGGCTGTGCTGAACGACGAACCGGTGCGTTCGCACTCTTCAACCGAGCTCATGCACATGTGGCGAAGCCGAGTCGGTCAACTGCAGGGCGCCGAGAGCGTCGCCTACAACGCAAGTTCGATGGTGACCATTCCCGAGGTGGGCTTTGTCTTGACGCACAACGACGCCGACACGCTCGCCCGCGCCAGCGACGACTTCGCCGAATACCTTGCCGGCCAGGAAGGCGTCTATGGAACCACCACCTCCCTTGCCCCTGGCAAGCGCCAGTTCGACATCGAGGTCAACAGCCTAGGCGTCGCCATCGGCCTCACCGCGGACGAGGTTGCCGCGCAACTGCGCGACCGCTTCCACGGCGTCGAAGTGCAGCGCAACCAACGCGGACGCGACGAGATGAAGGTTGTCGTGCGCTACCCCGGCGAAGAGCGCCTGACGCTGGCAGACATCCTCGACGAACGCATCCCCCTGCCGGCCAACCTCGCCGCCGGCCAAGGCGGCGCTCAGGGCGGCGGGGCGATGCAGGGCCTGTTTGGCGCCATGCCCGGAATGCCCGGCCAAGGCGCCAACGCCGGCCTGCCGGTGCCCGGCGTGCCACTGGCACTCGTGGCGCACGTCACCGAGACACGGGGGCTTGCCGCAATCGAGCGCCAGGACGGACGACGCTCTGCCCTGATCGAGGCGCGAGTCGACACCGCGCAGCGCACGCCCAACTCCGTGAACGCCGACCTCGAGGGCGACTTGCTGCCGAGACTGCTGGCGGAGTATCCCGGTCTCGACTTCGAATACGCCGGTCAACTGGAATTGCAGGAACGCACATTCGGCGTGCTCGCACTGCTTGTAGCTGTGGCGGGCCTCATCATCTACGGCCTGATCGCCATTCAGCTCAGGAGCTACCTGCTGCCGCTGGTGGTGATCGCCGCGGTTCCCTTCGCAGCCGCTGGAGCGGTGGTCGGCCACTTGCTGCTCGACTACGACCTGTCGGCCTACTCGGTGTTCGGCATGGTCGCGATCGGCGGCGTTGTGGTCAACGACGTGCTGGTGCTGCTGGACCGATACCGCACCATCCGCGCACAGTCCGGGCAGCGGGCAGACGTGGCGATGGTGTCGGCAGCCACGCGACACCGCTTCCGAGCCATCCTGCTGACGACCGTGACGACTTTGACGGCGCTCTTGCCCACCATCTACACCGGCAGCGCCTTCTCCGCACCCCTGATCCCATTGGTCATCAGCATGGTGGCCGGCCTCGCCTTCGCCAACGCCGTGCTGCTGTTCTTCGTGCCGGCACTGCTCACCGTGCTGGAAGGGCTGCAAGAACGACTCGGCCGCTACCCAGGCGAGCCTGACCTCGCCGCCACGCCGGGCGAGGCTTGATCCGAAGCCGGCGTTGCCGGGTTAGCATGGCGCCGATCATGTACTCGGGAAGCAAGCTGCCGGAGGGCACCATGGGATCGCTGCCGGAACCCACCCGCGACCTAGCGCTCGCCAAGCGGCACATGGACGAGTTTGGCTATTGCCTGCTCGAAGGCGCCCTGACCCAAGCGGAAGTGGAGGCGCTGAGGGCGCGGCTCTTCGAGCAGCTTGCGGCGGAGACGGAACGCAGCGTCGGTCGCGTGCTGCCGGACCGCAAGCAGCTCGTCGTCTTCCTGCTCAACAAGGGCCAAGTGTTCCGCGACATGATCCTCAACGCGAGCCTGCACGCCATCGTCCGACACGTGCTCGGCGAGCAGTACCTGCTGTCGTCCTACCATGCCCACTTCGCCCATCCCGGAAGCAAGACGGCGTTCCACACCGACCAGTTCTGGATGCCGCCACCCACCAACGCAAGCAAAGAGACGCTTGTGAAGCCGGGCTCCGTCACCCGCTCCGGCAATCGCGGCCACCACGTCGGCGGCGACGAACTCATCGCGCCAGCGACCATCTCCCCGGCGGTGGTGTGCAACGCCATGTGGATGCTGGACGACTTCACCGAGGAGAACGGCGCAACCCTGGTGGTGCCGGGCAGCCACCTGAGCGGCCGCCAGCCCGACCACGACCTCGACGCCAAGGCGAACTGGACGCCGGCCCTCGGCAAAGCCGGCACGGCGGTCGTCTTCGAAGGCCGCACCTGGCACTCAACCGGCGAAAACCGCACCAGCGCCCCACGCATTGGCCTCACCACCAACTTCTGCGCCCCGCAGTTTCGCCAGCAAGAGAACTACCTCATGGGCACGAGCCCGGCAGTGCTCGAAGGGGCGTCGGAGGAGCTACTCGAACTGATCGGCTTCCGCCCCTGGCAGGGCTACGGCGGCTACGAAAACGGCTACGAATGGGTCAAGCGCGGCGTCTTTGCGAACGGGGAAATGAAGCCGAGCGACGCGGTGTAGCAGTAGCGGGGCCCTTTACGGGGCGGTTGGCTCCACACGCGTCGGGTCCTCGCTCACCTCAACGAGGGTCTTGCCGAAGTTGCCGCCGCTCAGCATGTCGGCGAAGACCGCTGGGGCGTTTTCGAGCCCCGGGCGGATGTCTTCACGGTACTTGACCAGGCCCTCCGCCATCCACTCGGCCATTTCCGTCAGGAAGTGGTCTTGCCAATCGGCGACGAAGTTACGCACCGCCAAGGGATGCACCTCTACATCCTGGCGACGGAACACCGTGGCGCCGGCTTCGCGCCAAACCTCGCCGCTGTCGCGGCCGTCGGTGTTGCCGTACTGGGAGATCATGCCGCACAGGGTGATGCGGGAGCGACGATTGAGGAGCGGAAGCACGCCTTCGTACACGTCGCCGCCGACGTTCTCGAAGTAGATGTCGATGCCGTCGGGGCAGGCGCGCGCGAGCTCCGCTGCGTAGTCGGCGGAGCGATGGCAGACCGCGGCGTCGAAGCCGAGCTCCTCCGTCAGGAAAGCGCACTTCTCCGGCGTGCCGGCAACCCCGACCACGCGGCAGCCATGAATCTTCGCGATTTGCCCCGCCGCCTGACCCACGCCGCCGGATGCCGCCGAAACCACCACCGTCTCGCCCGGCTGCGGCTGACACTGCACCTTGACGCCGGCGTAGGCGGTGAGCCCCAACATGCCGAGGATGCCCACTGCCGTGGAAATGGGCGCGACGTTCGGATCGAGCCGGCGCGGGAACATGTAGCCGAAGACATCGATGCCCTCCCCCACCAAGCCGTAGTCCCGCCAGCCATTGGTGTTGAAGACGTAATCGCCAGGTGCATAGCCGGCCAGGTTGCTCGCAACCACTTGCGACACCGTGCGCCCGTGGCAGACGTCCCCCACGGCCTCCATGCCACTGCGACGCCGGCCCCATTGGTACGGGTCCAGCGAGAGATAGATCGTGCGCACGAGCATTTGATTCAGCCCCGGGTCGGCCGCAACCTCATGGTGCAGCACGAAATCCCCGCCAGTCGGCCATCCAGCAAGCGGCCTTCGCGCCAACCTCCAAACCCTGTTTTCGGTCATGCTTCGCCCATCAACTCCGGCAGTCCGCCTCTGGCAACGTGCGGCGCATGAACGGGCATTGCTACGCCTTGGCGCGGGGCACCTCTTGGGATTGCTTGAGGTAAGGGAACACGTCGTCGAAGCCGATGAGTTCGCGCATGAGGTCTGCGTTCTCGCAGTCGTCCCAGGGTGCGTCCTTCATCGTGATCGTCATGTTTTCCTGCGGCAGCACGGACTGGTGGCGGTAGTAGGCGACGGCGTTGAGGCGCAGGCCCTTCGTGAGCTTGGGGAAGGCTCCGTGCAGCGTGGAGCCGGGCCAGACTATCACCGAGCCGCGCTCGCACTCCACGGGGCGGGCCAGCTCCACGAGCTTGGCGGACGGCACGAAGTTGGGCCGGTGGCTGCCGGGCACGTAGGCAAGCGCGCCGTCGGACTTGGTGTATTCGGTGAGGCACCAAGTGGCATTGGCGGTGAGCGCCTGGGTGCCCCACGGGCGCGGGGTGGCGCCTTGGTCTGGATGCAGCCCCAAGCTCTCGCCGTAGCCGTACTCGCCCTGCCACTTGACGAACGAGTTGGTGCTGGACAGGCGTCGTGCCTTGGCGCCGCCGAAGGGCACGGTGCCGATGGCGTGGTCGATGAGCGCATCCACCACCGGATTGACGAACAGGTCCCGGAAGCAGCGGTCGAGCTGCATGATTTGCTGGATCAGCATCTGGGTGGGTGGCGGCGCATCCTCGTCGCGCAGAAAGGAGCGCGACTTGCCCGTGGGTTCGGGCCACACGAGCTCCGCCTCCGGCCCGTTCTCGAGCGAGATGGGCGACCCGGTCATGCGGGTGAACTCGGTGAGCAGCACCTCCGTGCATCGGTCCAGGAACTCCGGCGTCACCCCGGTGACGGAAGGCGGCACCACGGTGAGCCCATCCACCTCCATCTGAAGCACATAGCGCTCGAGTTCGAGCCGCTTGATCTCGTCGCTGACTTGCGTAACCGCCGTTTGCATGTGCGCATCCTCCCCGTGGATGCTGCCGATGCTAACCCCGCTGTCAACGCCGCGGCAGCGTTCCCGACACACAACATTTGGTGCCACAACCCGCAGGGCAATTTCGCACAGTCGTGCGCCGCAAGACCTTTCCCTCCAGAGACCGGCGAGCGACCTCAGAACGCGTGCTTCAAGCGCAGGACGAAGGAACACGGGCGGTTGGGGCGGGCCCCGAATGGGCGATGGGAGACGATGGCGGCTTCGTCCGTTGCGTTGCTGACTAGCAATTGCGCCAGGGTCGTGTTGCCAAACTGGCGGCTGAGGGCGAAGTCCAACACGAGGAATCCGTCGGCGTGCAGGTCGCTGTCCACCGCCTCGTGCCCGGGTTCCTCCCGCGTTTGCGTCTGCCCACGCACCGCCATGGAGAGCGCCCAAGGACCGCTTGCGAGCCGCGCCCCGGCGCGACCGATGTGCTCCGGCAAGTAGGGCAGTTCGTCGCCGCGCTGCACCAGCCCCCACTGCGTGAACTGCGACAGAAAGCCGGTCTGGAACGCCGACTCGGTGTAGGTGTAGGTGAACTGGAGCGCCAGCGAAACGGCCCCCGTCAGTGCGAACTCGGTCGAGCCGACGACCTCGGCGCCGGCGATTTCCACCCGTCCACCGTTGAACTCCTCGCCAGCTTCGCAGCCGCTGTCGCTGACCCGGCAGCGGCCGAGCAGGTTCTCGTAGTCGCTGAAGAAGCCCACCACCTCAAGCCGCGCCGACGCAGTGCCGAAGCGGACGCCGTACTCGAGGTTCAGGCTCTGCTCCGGGTCCAGGTCGCGCGAGCCTGGCCCCGCCGGTGAGAAACCCCGATAGGCGCCGGCGAGAAAGCTGAATCGCTCCGTCGCCTGCCAAAGCACGCCGATGCCCGGCGAGAGTACCGATTGGCTGCTTTCCCGACGTGCATCGGCACGCAGGTCATGGAAGTTGCCGGCGATGTCCTCGTAGCGAACGCCCAGGTTCACGCGCCAGTTCCCGCGCACAATCTCGTCGGACAGGAACAAGGCGAGAGCATCGGTATCGGCCTCGTTGGTGGTCTTCGAGCCTCGCGCGATGCCGTCCCACACCAAGTCGCCGCCGGCCATCAGATAGCCGCGCTGGCGGTGGTCGCGCTCCACTGCATCCCGATGCATGCGGACGCCAACCGTGACGTTGTGTTCGAAATCGCGAATCAAGCGGGTGAGCGATGCGGTGAGCTGCGCCCCTTGCACATCGAAGCCGCGGTCGTTGTTGGTCACGTCGAGGGTGTCGGCCAGGGTGGGGGTCGAGTCGATCTCCCCGAGCAGGAGTTGGTATTGCCGCGACCCGCCCGCTCGCGCCAGCACCGATTGCAGCGTGGGCCCGGCAAGGAAGCCGTCCACCTTGTTCCATTCCCGCTCGAACCGATTCCAGTACGCCTTGGCGTTGAGACGCAGCTCGTCCGTGACGGCCACGCCGTAGTTGACATGCATGAGCGTGTGCGACGACTGGAAGTTCGCGAGTTGAGACGCCGGATAGCGCCGCACCGGATCGCGGTCGAAATCCGCGTCCGTGAGGCCCAGATAGGTCTCGTCCGCATCCTCGTCGGCAAAGCCGAACTTCACCGTAAGCACCTGTTCGCGCTCGCCTTCTGGCTCGAAGCGCCACTTGGCGTCGAAGCCATTGCGAACAAAGCCGGTGTCGCCGCCGCCGTCGAGCTCCTTGAAGCCCGTGCTGCCGTAGCGCATCCCCTCAAGCAGAATCGCGGAATTGTCGAACGGCCGCGCATAGGCGCCTTGCACCTTGTGGAAGCCGTGGTTGCCGAGGCTGAAGTCCACCTCGGCCAAGGCCTCGTCCGGCACGGGCCGGGTGACGAAGTTCACCGCGCCGCCAACGGTGTGCGGCCCGTGACGGATGGCGGCGGGGCCCTTCAGCACCTCCACGGAATAAATGCGGCTGACGTTCGGCACGTAGTAGGCGGCCGGTGCCGAGTACGGCGCCGGCGTGATCAGAACGCCGTCTTCCATGATGGCGACCTTCTGGCTGCGCTCCGCCGATGCGCCGCGAATGCCGATGTTGGGGCGCAGCCCAAAGCCGTCCTCTTCGCGCACGTACACGCCGGGTACGGACGAGAGCACCTGGTTTAGATCAACGTAATCGAACCGTTCGAGCAGCTCCTGATCCACCAGCGTGCCCGACCCGGCAACGATGTTCGCATCCTCGCGGTTGCCGATTACGACCACTTCCTCGATGAGATCCGCATCCGCGACCTCGGTGCCGCTACCCTCCTGCGCAGCCACCGCGAGCCCAGACACAACGGTCGCCGCCACGGCGAATGCGCCGATGCGAGAAGGCGTTTTTCGCTCGATTGCTCGCTGGCCGGGAGTTTCCTGGACGAACGGGCGCTGGGGAGTCATCGGCACGGGGCGACTCAAGGGGATTGCAGGCATCGCGCTTAGTCGTTGTCCGTTTGGGCACCGCCCGGCACCGACACGCCCACGATGGTCACGAAGTCGATCTTGAGGTCGTCGGTCACGCGCTTCACCAAACCGAGCAGCGAGCAGGCAGTGAGTTCCGTCGGCGTGTCGGGGTTCGCAAAGGCATTCATGCATTCCGTGGCGCGATCCTCCGACTCGATGGCCAGCACCTGCTCGCCGAGCGGCGTGTCGATGCCGTCGATGTGGTCGATGAGCGCTTGGGTGTTGGTGCTAAACCGCTCCGCCACATCTGGGAACTCCTCGTTGACAATGAAGTCGTCGAAGCCAAAGCCCTCCCCGCCCTCGAAGAGCGTCTTGAAGGAGGCGGCATTGGCGCGGATGTTCGCAAGCGAGTTGGCGGCATAGGGCGACTCGACCAGTTCCGGACACGCGCTCTCGGAACAGTCGTCGTGGATGCCTGTGGGAATGCCGAGCTTGCGGTCCTTGACGAGCAGGTCCAGCGCGAAGATGCCGTCGGTGAGATGCTGCAAGGCATCGTCGGTCGCGTCGGGATCGAGGAACGTGGCGCGGTAGTCGTCGCCGTCGGGAAGCCAGTTCTGCACGAGGTCCGCCGCCGCCTCGGCCGCATCCTGGGCGATGTCCTGCGCCAAGGCGCAGCGCGCCAGGCGCCGCTCCGACTCACCCTGGTCGTTCCAGTCGGCGGTGCTCGGCACCTGCGGCGCGCAGGTGTGCGTGAGGTCGTCGTTGAACAGGAGGTACTCGATTGCACCGTAGCCGCGCTGGTTCAGCGCTCGCGAGCGGATGTCGAAGTCGGCTTCGCCGGCAAGCACCACCGAGATGTCCACGCCGCAGGTGCTCAAGGGCGCGTCGGCATAGGAGAGTACGCGCTTGCGCAACGCCTCGGCGTTGTCCGCAGCCGGGCCGAAGACGTGCATCTCCGTCGCCTGCACCGCCGCCATCGTGGCGCGCCAGGCGTCCTGCACGGTGGCCTTGGCGGCATCGTCGGCGTCGGTGCCGATGGCAGCGCAATGTTCGGCGAGCGGGCCGTCATCCGCGGCGAAGTCCGCGGTCTGCTCCGCCAACGTCTCGTAGTTCGGCACGATCACCGCATCCACGAGGTTCGCGAGCATAGCCTCGGTGCTGAACTCCCGGGTCTCGTCCTCTTCTTCCTCCTGCTGGCCGGCATCCGCAGTTGGTGGCGGCGGCGGCGCACGCTCCGGCTCCGGATCGCGCGAGCTGTCCACGCAACCCGCGAGAGCAAAACCAAGAACGGCGCACAGCAGACTTGCCGTGCGCCGTCCCCCCACGGGCCAGGCGCCCGTGGCCAAGCAGGCGATTACCAATTCATCACCACAACGTGATCGAAGCCGTACGCCTTCTCGAGGATGTCACGCGCCTCCAAGAGGTCGGCCGTGTAGTCCATCGCTGCGTCGCTGGCGCTTCCTTCGGGCATCACGCCGCCTTGCGAGCCGTCCGCCAGCACGGGTGCGTCGCCCATGAGCCTCAGGACTTCCTTCAGGCTGTCGACGGTGATGCCGTCCACCGAACCGTCCCGGAAGGGCGAGAATGGGCTGAACTGCAGACCCAAGGCAAAGCCCTTCATCTCGCCCCAGTGCTTGGCGAGGTTCTTGAAGTTGTCGAGGTCTGCGAAGCTGCCGTCTTCGAAGCCATCCATGTCGCCCATGACATCGTTGATGTAGTGGACGACGGTGGCGGCGATGCACTTCTCCCATGTCACTGTGGCGATCTTGATCTGCTCGTCGAGCGCTGCTTCCGCCTCGGCGCTCAGTGAACCGGCAGCCGACGCGTTGCCGACGATCTGCCGACCGAGCAGGAATGCGTTCATGGCCTCCATCGAGAAATCGGTCATGCCGTTGCTGCCGCGGTCGCGCTTGGCGCAGTTCTGGGCATGGCCGAAGACGAACTCGGAGCGCAAGTCAATGGTGCCGTCGCCGTCGGTGTCGTGGTAGCCATGCTGCCAGCCGTCGCGGCCGCCCTTGGCGGCGGCTTCGTCGTCGGTGTATTCGTTCATGTTGCGTGCGGCGCCGTAGTAGCCGAAGGCTTCGTCGAACTTGTGCTCGGCGCCGGTGTAGTCCTTGCCGTCGATCTGGGTCAAGTACTCGTGCCAGTTGGTGCTGAGGTAGTCGGCGGTACCCTGCGAGAACGCCACCGCGCCGCCGAGGAACTTCTGCATCAACTGCTGGTAGTCGCGGCCGTGGGCGTCCACATAGACCACGTCTAGGGATACGTCGCCGCCTACGGTCGAAATCAGGGGCGAGTTGCCGTCCGACGCCTCCACCGACACGCTGTCGATGAAGTGGTTGACGAGATCGATGGGCATGGCGCCGGCATCGAGGGCATCCCAGCCGAAGAACTCACCACCGAGCACGTGCTCGGCCTTGTCTTGGCCCGCGGTCTTGCTGCCGAGGTTCTTGCCGGTGCTCACATCGCCATAGGTCGGCCCCGGCTTGACCGGCTCGCCGCCAGCGACCGTGAAGTTGTGCGGCGTGTCATCCACGCCGTCGCCGGTCATGTAGAAGTTGAGCAGTGCCCGCACGGTGTCTTCCATGCCGACATCTTCCGTAAGGCCACCGAGCTCGGCCTTCATCGCGGAAATCAGCATCTGCCGCGCAGTCTGGCCCGAGTAGCTGACGGAACTCGCATCGGCGGCGAAGGCGCTGTCGTACATGTACGTCGCGGCGATCGGATGGGCGTTGTCGCCGACACCGTTGGCATCGCGGTCCTCGGACTCGCTGGCGTCGTTCGGGAACGCGTCGCGGGAGTCGATCACGCCGTCGCCGTCGCTGTCGCGATCCTCGGCGGCCGAGTGGTCGTCTCCGCCCGAGCCTTGCGCCAGCACGCGGTAGGCGCCCGGTTCAGCCGCCGTCACCTTGAGGTAAACGACGCCCGCTGCCAAGGTGGTCTCAATGCGGAAATTGCCGCTGCCGGAGTCCGACGCCAAGGCCATGTCGGAGCTGTCCACGAGGCTGCCGTTGACATTGGCGCCGCCGGCGCCGCGCATGACGACGTCGGTGCCGCTGTATGGGATGTCAACGCGGAACACGTCCACATCGTCGGCGGTCGGCCCGATCCGTCCCGAAGTCATCAGTAGCGCCTGCGGACTGACGGCCGCCAGTTCCGCGTCGCTCAAAAGTCGCAGCAGCGTGGCGGATTCCAGCGTGTCGCCGTGCAGGTCTGCCCGATCGGCACCCACCCGGACATCCACCGCATAGTCGCCGCTGCCGGAGACGTGCACGTAGTAGATGCCGCCGGAGAGGTCTTGGGTGATGCTGAAGTTGTCGCCGGCGCCGCTGTCCTCGTCGGTCGCGAGCGAGGTGCCGGCGCTGTCCGTCAACTCGCCGCTGGTGTCGTTGGGTCCGCTGGTGCGAATCACAGCTGCTGCCTGTCCGACGAGATCAAAGCGGAAGACGTCAACGTCGCCAGCCGACACGGTGCCGGCCACCGCCGAGCCGATTTCGAGCACTGTGGCAGTGCGAGGACCATCGCCGTGGTCGTCGTGGCCCCCATTGGCCATGGCCGGCAACGCAAGCGCTGCCACGGCGAGGCCAGCGAACGCCCCGCCCCGTGATCGGCGAGACGCCGGCGTGCGGGGTTGGTAGGCGCCACGAGGGCGATGCCCAGTATTCATGGAACGTGCTCCTTGGAACTATCCTTTGGCTTGGCGGCGCAAACTAACGCAAATGCAAATGGTTTGCAAATGCGATTGCATCAGTGCGCCGTCACCTCCGGGGTTGCGCCATGATGGCGCGACCTAAGCAACGCCCTACGGGATCAAGAAATGGACGCGGAAACCCGACAGGCCATCGAGCACAGCGACTGGAACGGCGTCCGCACGCGGCTGCTCGAACTCCATCGCGAATCCCGTGCCGCGGTCGGGCTTGGCGCCACCTCGCCGCTCAGCGCATTGCAGCTCGCGGCACTCCACGATGCAGAGGCCGCGCAACGCCTGCTCGATCGCGGACTGCCTTGCGACGCCCACAGCGCAGCGGCGCTCGGTCGGCTCGACGACCTCCGTCGTCATGCAGGCGACTTCAGCGACCTCGCGGAACACCTAACACCGATGGGCTTTGCCCTGCTCAAGGGGCGGCTCGACTCGGTGGAGGCGCTGCTAGACACCGGCGACGATCCAAACCGCCCCTTGCCGCGCATCGGCTTCTTCGTCTGGGAACTCAAGGCTATTGGGAGCGGAACCTGGGCACCGCTGCACATGGCGTCGGCACACGGCTACCACGCAGATGCCGGCGCGACGGTTGCCGCCCTCATCCGCAGCGGAGCACACATGGCCGCTCGCTGTCCACTCGGCGAGACCGCGCTGCATCTGGCCGCGACGTTCGGCTGGCGCCCCGTCTTGGAGTGCCTGCTCGCGAACGGGGCGAACATCGACGAGGCCACCGCGCCCACATCGCCCCGCATTCACGACCTCGCCTCGCCGAAACACGCGCCGGTCGCACACCGCCAGACGCCACTCATGATCGCCGCCCGCGAAGGCGGCGTGGATACGGTGGCGTTTCTGGTCGAACAGGGCGCAAACGTCCACGCCCAAGACAGCAACGGCGCCACTGCGCTGCACATCGCGGCAAGACCCTGGTGGCGGGAGCACGTGGAACTGCTCGAAGCCCTGCTCGCCGCCGGCGCAAGGAGGGACGTTCTGGACAGCCGCGGGCGAACTCCACTGGATCTCGCCCACGCCGCCGGGTTCAAGCAGACCGCCACAGCACTCGAAGGTAAATGAAGCGCGAGCAGCCTATCGGACTTGGCGGCGATGCACCCGGCTGCCGGACAGGCCGACGCATGTGTCGCCCCTACGGCCCGGGCCATGGCACCTTCCTGTAGGGGCGACGCATGCGTCGCCCTATCGAGCAGCCGGGTGCATCGCCGCCAAGTCCGACAGACTACGAGTGGCCGAAGGTGAGCCCTTGCCACTCACGTCGCGCGAGTCCGTGCGCTGGCGTCGATGTTCCGGCGAGCCGATCCCACACCGCCAGTGCAGAGCCGAGGTTGCAGTGACCATGCTCGCAGCTGTGATGCAGTTGGTGCTGGGCGGGGCTGACGAACCAGCGTTCCAAACGGCCAAACGTCAGCCAGACGTGCGAGTGGCGCAGGTTCGCCCCGGCGACGTTGAAGAGGAAGCCCGCGAGCCCCACGCCCAGGATGTCGAAGGCGGCGAAGTCGCGGCCAAAGAGCCAGATGGCGGCGCCGCTGACCAAGCCAAACACCGCGAGACTGCGCACGAAGTAGAGACCATGCTCGACCGGGTGGACGCGAAACAGCGTCAGCGGCGTCAGCACCGGAGCGCTGTGGTGAACCCGGTGAAACCGCCAAAGCGCGGCACATCGGTGCATCGCGAGATGCAGGAGGAAGCGGCTGAGGTCCTGCGCCAGGAAAATCGTCACGCTGTAGATCGTGGCGATGGCGAGCCAGGGCAGCTCTAGCTCCGGCGCATCGCCGAGATTCCGCTGCAGGAAGCGCCCAACCACCAGCGTCGCCGCCAGATGGCTGCCGAGGAGCGGCACGAGCAGCAATACGCGCAGGAAGTGGTTGAAGAACATGAGCGAGACATCGACCGCGCTTGAGGCATGGAGCCAATAGCTGCGGTCGAAGAGAGCTTTCACCTGCGCCCGAATGTCGAACCGACGGGCCTCGATCGACACGGCGAGCGACGCCAGCAAGGCCGAGGAAACGAGGCAGCCCCAGAAAACCCGCTTCGCAGGGTCCAACGGGAACGCCAGGGGGCCAAGCCCAGCTTCAAGCCATAGAACGTCCGGCATCCGTCACCGCCTCGGGCAGGGGCCGCCAGGGCTGGGAAGGTGCATGGGCGAAGCGTGCATGCCTTGACCGACAGTTACGAAGGCGCGGCACCCTATCGACAATCGTAACGATTTGCAAAACCATTCTTCCTCCTGTACCGGCTCGTGGTGGCGCGGCATGTCATAGTCCCAAGAGAAGAGGCCGTACCCCAGAATCGGCCTACAAGGCGCGCAAGGAGGTGGAAAAACGATGACGCGAGCCAGGCGCTGGTTTGGCATCGCGGCCGCTGTGGCGGCCGGCGCTTTGCTCGGCGGCTGCGAGAGATCATCCACGCCGCCGACGCAAGAACCGCCGCCAGCCCCCGCAACCCATCGGCTGAGCGTCGTGCAAGGCGCTGGCGACGGCGAGTACGTCGAAGGACAGGTGGTTGCCGTCGTTGCCGATGCACCCCCCGAGCATTACACCTTCAGCCATTGGTCCACCAATGCCGGCGGCGCATTCGGCGACGATCGCGCCGTCCGCACCAGCTACCAGATGCCGGGCAACGACGTAACCGTCACCGCAAACTTCCTCCCCGGCACACTCACCGGCGCCGAGGCTTCCGCCGCGCGACGTTGGAACGAGGTGCTTTTGCACGCCATCCGCGGCGACTACGCCCGCCCCACCGTGCATGCCCGCAATCTGTTCCACGTCGCCGCCGCCGTGTACGACGCCTGGGCCGCATACGACGACGTCGCCACTCCCTGGCTGCTCGGAACCGATCAATGCCCGTTCGATGGCGAGGCCCTTGGCATCACCGGCGCGAGCGACCTCGTTGCAGCGCGGCAGCAAGCCCTCAGCTTTGCCGCATACCGGATCATCGAGCATCGCTTCCGCGACTCCCCGGCAGCGGCCCGCATCGCCCGCGACGCCTTCGTGTTGATGGACGCCCTCGGTCTCGATGCCCGCGAACGGGGAACCACGAGCGGAAGTTCAGGGCTCGGCAACCACATCGCCAACTGCTACATCGCCTTTGGCCTCGCCGATGGCGCGAACGAGGCGAACGACTACGCCAATCGCCTCTACGTTCCCGTCAATCCGCCGCTCAAGCCAGACCTGCCCGGCAATCCAGACATCGTCGACCTGAACCGCTGGCAGCCGCTCGAACTGCCGCAGTTCATCGATCAGGCCGGCAACCCGGTGGCAGGCGTTCCGGACTTCGTGGGCCCCGAGTGGGGGAGCGTCAAGCCCTTTGCGCTCGACCCAGGCGCGGCAACCCGGCGCGAACGCAACGGTGCCGAGTGGCTGCTGCACCACGACCCTGGTGCGCCTCCGTACATCGACGGCGACCTTGCCGAGATCTACCGCTGGGCGCACACCCTCGTGGCGGTCTGGTCGTCGCACCTGTCGCCCGACGACGGCGTGATGGTGGACATCTCCCCGGCCACCATCGGCAACGTCGCCTACCCCGCCACTTTCGACGACTACCCCGCCTTCTTCGACCTCACCGCTGGCGGCGACCCGGGCCGAGGCCGCGCCGTCAATCCCGTCACCGGCGCTCCCTACCAGCCGCAGATCGTGCCGCGCGGCGACTACACGCGGGTGCTGGCCGAGTTCTGGGCGGACGGTCCCGATTCCGAAACCCCTCCGGGACACTGGTTCGTGATACTGAACGAGGTGTCGGACCATCCCCTGCTCGAGCACCGCATGGGTGGCGGCGGACCAGAACTTGATCGCCTGGAATGGGACGTCAAGACCTACTTCGCACTCGGCGGCGCCATGCACGACTCGGCCATCGCAGCCTGGAGCCTGAAGGGCTGGTATGACTACATCCGCCCCATTTCGTCGATTCGCGCGATGGCCGACCGCGGACAGGGATCGGACCCCGCACTGCCCTCCTACGACATGGACGGCATTGCCCTGGTGCCAGGGTTCGTCGCGCTGGTCGCGGCCGGCGACGCGCTTGCCGGCGACGCCGGCGAACACATCGGCAAGGTCAAACTCCTCGCCTGGCGCGGGCCAGACCACATCGAGGATGCGGACACCGGCGCGGCCGGCGTCGGCTGGATCCTGGCGGAAAACTGGTGGCCATACCAGCGCCCCACGTTCGTGACGCCCCCGTTCGCCGGCTTCGTCTCCGGCCATTCCACCTATTCGCGCGCCGCCGCCGAAGTGCTGACCCGACTCACCGGGAGCCCTTTCTTCCCCGGCGGCATGAGCGGCTTCAAGATCAAAGCCAATGAGTTCCTCGTGTTCGAGCAAGGCCCGTCGGTGGACATGACCCTGCAATGGGCCACCTACCAGGACGCGGCAGACCAATGCAGCCTGTCGCGCATCTGGGGCGGCATTCACCCACCGGTGGACGACATCCCCGGGCGGGTCATCGGGGCACGCGTAGGCAACGACGCCTTCGATCTGGCAGAGGCACACTTCCTCGGCCAAGCTCGCTAGTTCAAGACGCGCCTTCTTTGTAGGGGAACGGGCTTGTCCGTGGGCGCCGGTTTCGGCGGCGCATTCAAGACGGAGGGGACACACCCCGCCCCTACGGAGGCTCGCCGTATGATGGCCCTTCCATCACGGCTCGGGGCTTCCATGGCCTATAGGACCGCCGTCATCGCGATTGCCCTCCTCCTCGCCGGTTGCGGTGGCGGAGGTGGTGGCGGCGCACCGGCGACCGCGCCGGCACCAGCGCCCACCCCACCGCCAAGCAGCACAGATGACGATGACGACGACGGCGTGGACGGCTTCGTCGCAGTCGACGCCGGTGTTTCCGGCCTCGTCCGTGGCTGGGGCTATGAGGAGCTGACGTCGGGGCCCACCACCGGCACTTTCCCGCTCGAATTCTCAAGCGGCCTCGCGGCAGCGGACTACGACGACGACGGCGACATCGACCTCTACGTGGTCGGCGGCGACGAGGAACCAAACCACCTGTTCGAGAACCAAGGCGATGGCACCTTTCGCGACGTTGCCGGGCAGACAGGTCTGGACCTGCGCCACCTCGGCAGTGGGCCAGCCTTCGCCGACATCGACGGCGACGGCGACCTCGATCTCTTCGTCGGTGCCGTGGAAGGCGAGCGCTACTACCTGATGGAAAACACAGGCGGCACGTTCACCAACATCACCGTGCAGTCCAACATCGTCCTCACCGCGGCCAACACCGTCTCCGCCACCTTCGCCGACTATGACCTCGACGGCGACCTCGATCTCTTCCTCGCCCACTGGGGCTTTCCCGAGCAGGCCGACACCGAAACCGTCTGGCAGAACGGCGGCGACGGCATCTTCGAAAGCGCCAGCATCGAATCCGGCATCGCCGCCGAGCTCGTCGTCGAATCGCTCAACTACAATAACGGCGAAGTGGCCCGCATCGACCGCACGTTCACGGCCAACCTCACCGACCTCGACGCCGACGGCGACCCTGACCTCCTTATGGCCGCCGACTACGACACCAGCCAAGTCTTCCGCAACAACGGCGACGGCACATTCACCCGCACCACGGACCGCGAGGTGATCGTGGACCAGTCCGGCATGGGTGCTTCGGTCGGCGACTACGACAACGACGGCGACATGGACTGGTTCGTCACCTCCATCTACGAGAACCCGGATTTCTTCGGCAACCGCCTCTATCGCAACGATGGCACCGGCGCGTTCACGGACGAGACGGACACCGCCAAGGTCGGCAACGGCGGTTGGGGCTGGGCCTCATGCTTCGCCGACTTCGACAACGACGGCCACCTTGATCTCGTCAACGTCAACGGCTGGCGCGGCGACACGAGCCCCGGCAACGGCTTCAACTTCCTGCAAGACCAAATCCGCTTCTTCCACAACCAAGGCGACGGCACGTTCGTCGAGCGGGCGCAGTCCCTGGGCCTTGTGGACCGAGGCCAGGGCCGCGCCCTCGCCTGCTTCGACGCGGAACGCGACGGCGACATCGACCTCGTGCTCACCAACAACGACGACGACCCTCTCATCTACTACCGCAACGAGCTCGACGCAGCCCAGGAGAACCACTGGCTCGGCATCCGGCTCGAGAGCGACGGCCCCAACCGCCACGGGGTCGGCGCATGGATCACGCTCACCACTACGTCGGGGACGCAGGTGCGCGAACTGCGCGCCGGCAACAACTTCGCCTCCCACAATCCACTCGAAGTCCACTTCGGCCTCGGCGCCGACACCCGCGCCGACATCGTGGTGCGCTGGCCCGACGGCTCGGAAACCTCGCGTGCAGGCGTCGCCGTCGACAGGATGCTGGTTCTCAGCGACTAGACCGGCCCCCAGAGGGTTCGCAGCTCAGCTTGACGGCCCAGGCGCCCTCACCGCAGCCGCCGCCTCCGCCGCCGATTCCGACTCTGGTTCCGCCCCCGCAGCCCGGCGCTCCCGCAGCCGTTCAACGATCTCGGTGTGCCGGCGACGGTTCAGGTTGTAGGGCCAGAACACCCAGATGGCTCCCATCACGAACACGGCAATGACCGCGTAGACAAGGCCAAAGTCGAACAGCACCGACGCCGGCACCTCGCCTTGCTTGGAGCCCGGGTCCAATCCCACAATGTCGATGGCGACCCCCGCCAAGAGCGGGCCCACCGCACCGGTGCATTTGTCGGCGAAGCTGAAGGCGGCGAAATATACGCCCTCCTGCCGCGTGCCCTTGCGCAGCTCGTGCTCGTCGGCCATGTCGCCCATCATCGATGCCACCGTCACGCCCACCGGTTCGATGGCGTAGCTGCTGAGGAACGCGAACCCCACCAGCAGCACGGCCAGCACTGCGTAGGACGTGGGCATGAGGCCAAAGAGCGAGGCGATGACGGGCCCCGTCGCCCCAAGCACGCACACCACGACGCCCAGAATCACGGTCCACTTCTTGTCGAAGATGCGGTTGAAGAACATGGTGAACGGCACGCCCACCATGCCGCCGACGATGCCGGCGTACTGCCACCACTGAATCGCCACGCTTTCGAGCTGCCAGAAGAAGGTCTTGAGATGCAGCGCCAGCGCGCCGGTGGTGCCCCAATAGATGTTGCAGACGAGGTGACCCAGGAACAGCGAGCGGAAAGAGACGCTGTGCAAAGCATCGAAGAGATCGCGATAGATGTGCTTGACGTGGAATCGCCGCCCGGATGCGCCCATCGTCGGCAGGCGCGGAATCGCGTCCATCGTCTTCCACGACGACAGCCCCATCAACGCCGCCATCACCAGTGCCGAGACGATGGCGAAGGGCAGGTAGGGCTCCGCATCCAACTGCGGCGTGGGGTTCTCCGGCGTGCTGCGAAAGACGAAGTTCCAGGCGATGGCCGCCACCACCAGCGCCGAGCCCTGGCCGATCATCGACCGCCAGGCCGCTATGCGGGTTCGGTCCAGATAATCCTGCGTCACCTCGGCACCGAGCGCGAGATAGGGCAGGTTGAACAGCGTCAGCGCCGTGCGCATCAGCGAGAACGTCACGGTGAACCAGAGGAACAGGCCCATCTGCGAGAGCCCATCCGGCGGCATGAAGAGCAGCACGAACAGCCCCGCCACCGGCAGGATCGAGGCGAACATGAAGGGATGCCGGCGACCAAGGCGCGACTTGAACCCGTCGGACCACGATCCCACCGTCGGGTCGGATATCGCATCGACCACCGACGCCACCGCCAGCGCGAGTCCGGTTAGCGCCCCGGAAAGCCCCACCACCTGATTGTAGTAGAGAAACAGAAACCCCAGCGCAAACCCCTGCACGGACTGCCCCGCCCGCCCCGCACCGTGCCAAAGCACCCAACCAATCGGCACGCGCTCCGCCCGGGACTCATCCGCCATCACTGCTCCCCCGCCCTCGTTGGCGCGTCCTTGGGGCACCGAACCAGGTTCAACGGATCCCATACGCCTGCGCCGGCAGCCAGGTCGCCAGCGCCTCCCATTGGAAGATCACCACGAGGCCCACGAGCTGAATGATGATGAACGGCGCCACGCCGCGGTAGATGATCGGCAGGTCCACGCCAGGCGGTGCGATCCCGCGCAGGTAAAAAAGCGCCCCGCCCACCGGTGGCGTGAGGAAGCTCGTTTGCAGGCAGACGGCGAACATCACCGTGAACCACACCGGGTCGAACTGCAGGCTCGCCACTACCGGCGCGACGAGCGGCAGGATGATGAGCGTGAGCTCCAGCCAGTCCAGGAAGAAGCCGAGCAGGAACGTGGCGATCAGGATGCAGATGACAATGCCGGTCGGTCCGAATGGCAGTCCGAGGAGCGTCCGCTCGATCAGTTCGTCGCCGCCGAGGCCGCGCAACACCAGCGTGAAGCACACGGCGCCAATGATGGCGCCGAAGATGAAGGCGGTGGTGCGGGTGGTCTCCTCCACCACCTCGGTGAGCACCTTGCGCGTCAGCACGCCCTTGAGCGCCGCCAGCGCCAACGCGCCCGCGGCACCGACCCCGGCCGCCTCCGTCGGCGTCGCGAGGCCGAAGAAGATGCTGCCGAGCACGGCAAGGATGAGGAAGGCGGCGGGAACGATGGCCTTCACCAGCTCCCACACGGCAGCGAGGTCAATAGGTTCGCGCGGCGTCGCCGGGGCGTGGGCTGGCTTCACGAGCCCCACTCCGAGCAGGTACACGATGTAGAGCCCGCCCAGCAACACACCGGGGAACAGCGCTCCGAGGAAGAGATCGCCCACGCTCATGGCCATGCGGTCCGCCATCACCACCAGCATGATGCTCGGCGGAATGAGGATGCCGAGGGTGCCCACCGCGCACACCGTTCCCGACGCCAGCCGCCGGTCGTAGCCGTTCTCCAGCATGGCCGGCAGCCCGAGCAGACCCAAGAGCACCACCGAAGCGCCGATGATGCCGGTGGATGCAGCCAGCAGCACGCCGATGATGGTCACGGTGATGGCGAGGCCCCCTCGCACAGGCCCCAGAAGTCGCGCGAACCCGGTGAGCAGGCTGCGGGCGATGCCCGAGCGGTCGAGCAGGATGCCCATGAAGATGAACATGGGCAGCGCCACCATCACCCAGTTCTCCATCACGTCCCAGATGCGATCCACGGTCATGGACGTGTAGAACCAGTCGATGTTCATCGGGATGGCGAAGTCCACCTCGAGGACGATGGCGAGCGCCGTGAAAACTGCCGCGAGGCCGCCGAGAATCCAGGCGATGGGGAAGCCGGTGAAGACCAGCACGATGAACGCCGCGATCATCGTCAGCGCCAGGGCCTCGGCGCCGCTCATGCCCCGCCCATCTCGCCGCGCGGCGCCGCAAGGTACGCCCACAGCCGGCTGAGGCGCGACAGCGTCGCCAGCAGCAGCATCAGGAACGCTCCCGGCAGAACGCCCTTCAGGAACCAGCGGAACGGCAGCCCGCCCGGCGACGGCGATATCTCCGAGACCGACCAGCTATGCGCCACGAACGGCATGGCAAAGACCAGCACAAGGGCGATGAACGGCAACGTCAAGAGCAAGGTGCCGTACAGCTCGATCCACACCTGCGCCCGCGGGTGCAGGCGACTCGAGACGAGGTCGATGCGAATGTGCGCATCCACCTGATAGGCATAGGCAATCGCCACCAGAAACGCCACCGAGTTGAGGTGCCACTGCAACTCCTCGAACTCGATCCGCCCCTCGCCGAACAGATACCGCAAGGCCACGTTGCTGACGATCACCGCGAGCAACACCACCCAAAGCCAACTCGCCGCCCGGCCGATTCGCCCGAGAACCGCATCGATGGCCCTCGAGGCTCGAGTCTCGGGAAGAGTCAGCCCTTGCACAGCGTCACCCACACACTACGAGCCCTCGGAGGGAAGGCCCTCATTGCCCCTCCGTCGTCGGCGGCGGATAGGCGAGCCGCCGCCACTCCCCATACACCTCCTGAAACTCCCGCTGCGAGGCAAGGATCGTCGCAAAATCCGCATCGCGCCCGGCCTCTTCGTCCAGCACTTCGTTCGCTGCCGCCCGCAGGCGCGCGAGCAAGTCGTCGGGCAGCGCCCTGGCACTCACCCCCACATCCCCAAGCCCACGCACGATGGGCCCCTGCATCGCCTCCGAGTAGCCAAGATTGCGCGCCACCCCTGCCGTGCAAAGCCCTTCCAGGAGCGCCTGGTCTGAACTGCGCATCTCGCCCCACACGTCGAGATTCACCACCACATGCGTTGCACTGAACGGCTGGTGCCAGCCGGGGTAGTAGTTGAACTTGGCGATGCGACTGAAACCTAGCGCTCGGTCCGTAAGCGGCTGCGAGAACTCCGTGGCGTCGATTACCCCGGTTTCCAGCGCCTGGAAGATCTCCCCCGCCGGCAACATGGTGATCGACGCCCCAACCCGCTGCATCGCCCGGCCGCCAAGCCCGGCAAAGCGAATCTTGAGCCCATTGATGTCCTCGGCAGAAGCGAGCGGCTCGCGAAACCACCCCGCCGTCTCCGGCCCCGTGACGGCGCAGAAGATCGGCTTCATGTTGTGCTTGGCGTACACACCCTCGGCCAGTTCCCGCCCACCGGCGAAGTACCACCAGCCGATGTAGGCCCAAGGCTCCAGCCCAAACGGCGTCGCCGCGATCAACGGCGAGGAAGGAATCTTGCCCTGATCGTAGCCAAGCCAGGTATAGCCAGCCGACACCTTCCGATCCCGCACCGCATCGGTGACCGCAAATGCCGGCACGATCTCCCCAGGATCGTAGAGGTCCACCACGAAGGCACCGTCGGTCGTGTCCTTCAGCGCCTGCGAGAGCCAGATGATCGTCTCCCCAGACCCCGGCAGATTGCGCGGCGCACTGAGGGGCATCCGCCAGTGAATCCGCACCGGCGCCCCGCCCTCCCCCGTTACAGGCGCGAGCCGCCCGGTCGATGCCCCGGGCGTCCGCACCGCCAGCGACACGAGCAAACCGCCCGCAAAGGCCACCAAAACGGCAACCAGCACCGCCCGCGCGGAAAACACGACCTGACACACTCCTCGGGGCCCCTGCCCGCAAGCATCAAAACCGTTTGTCCAAGGCCGGTCAACCTGCGAACTCCTCGGATCGCCGCATCGCAACCTCCCCAAGGCGAAACGACGACGCCACGACCGAGATCAGAGCGGACATCGCAGTTCTGGACAGAGCCCCTTCCTGTCACTCCCCCCTCGCGGGAGAGTGACGGGAAAGGAGGGCGCCTCGCAGGGGACGGGCTTGTCCCGTCCCTTGTCGGATCTGTCGATGCGCCCAAGACGGGCCGCGGGCATCGGTGGGAGGGCGTCCGCCCTCCAGCGCGCCCCAAGGCGCGTAATCCCGGGGCGGTCGGGAGCCGGCGCGCACGCCGTTCCTCAGTTGAACCAGTAGATGAACTCGTCGTCTGCGGCGTCGGGCTCAAGTAGGGTCTTGTCGATGTTGATGGGGGAGCGGACGGCGGATGGCCAGAGGGGCTCCGCCTGTTCGGCGTTGTGTTTGGCGAGGAGTTCCCGCAGTGCAGCTACACGCTCCGGTTCGTCGTCGGCGAGGTTCACCTGCTCTGTCGGGTCGGTGGGCAGGTGGAAGAGCCATTGCTGGCTGGGTGCAGGTGGCTCGTTGACCTGGAGCTTGTAGCCGTCGGCGAGGACCACCTGATAGCCGCCGGTGCGCCAGAACAGGGCCTTGTGGGGCGCACCCTCGGCTTCGCCGACGACGTAGGGGACAAGATCGACGCCGTCGATGGTGCGGTCGCTCGGTGGTTCGACGCCGGCCGCTGCCGCGGCCGTGGCAAAGATGTCGAAGCCATGCACTGGGGGTTCGAACGTCTGACCGGCGGCGAGGCGTGCCGGCCACTTGAGGAAGAAGGGCACATGGATGCCGCCCTCGAAGAAGCTGATCTTCCAGCCGCGGAAGGGCTCGTTGACGCGCGGCAGGCCGATGTAGGCCGGGCCGCCGTTGTCCGACGTGAAGAACACGAGGGTGTTTTCCTCTAGCCCGTTGTCGCGCAAGGCGGCAAGCACCCGGCCGACGCTGCGGTCGAGGGAGCGAACCATCGCGGCGTACACACGCAGGCGGTGCTCGTCGATGTGCCCCAGGGCCTCGTAGTCATCCTTCAAGGCCTGCAGCGGCGTGTGCACGGCCCAGTGCGCGAGGTAAAGGAAGAACGGGCGGTCCCGGTTCGCCTCGATGACCTTGACGGCTTGGTCGGTGTAGTAATCCGTCAAGTAGCCGCCCGGCTCGAACTCCTCGCCGCCGTTGAACGACGCCCCGAAGCGCATGGCACGCCAAAGGAACCGGTCGATGGCGTCGAAGTCCTGCTTCGAGTTGACGACATTCGGATCGTCCTCGGGCAGGTACAGGCCACTCGCCATGAGCAGGCTCTCGTCGAAGCCCTGATCGTGGGGCGCCATGCCGCCGCTGGTGCCGAGATGCCACTTGCCGATGTGTACGTTGTGGTAGCCCGCCGGCTTCAACAGCTCCGCGAGGGTGATCTCGGACGGCGGCACGCCCATTTCCTCGAAGGGGATCGAAGGCCCCGTCTCTTCCACTACGCTCGGCCGCAACCTGCCTGGCGCTGCGTTGCTGAGCATGGGAACCATAGTGCTGAATCCGGCCGGCGTCGGCGTGAACTCGAAGCCGAAGCGGGTGCTGTAGCGGCCGGTCATCAGGGCGGCGCGGGAGGGGGCACAGGTGCCGTTGGCGGCATAGCCGTTGGCAAACTGAACCCCCTCGTGCGCCAAGGCGTCAAGGTTCGGGGTGGGCACGCTGCCGCCGGCAACGCCGCCGCCCTGCCAGCTCAGGTCGTTCCAGCCGAGGTCGTCCGCGAGGATGACGACGATGTTGGGCGGTCTTTCCGCTACCGATCGGCCGGCGGGGTCTGTGCCTGAATCCCAATCGATCGTCTGCGTCGGCGCAACGTCGCGGCGCTGCTGGAACTCCACGACTTCGAGCAGGAGTTCGAGACGGTACATCCAAGCGATGGCAGCCAAGGCCGCCAGCACCACCACGCAACCGATCACCACACCCGCGCGCCGGCTCATCGACATCCCCTAGACCACCACACCCTCGAACCTGCCCGAGAAATTGTAATGACATTGACTGCCATCGGTGGTCTAGTGCGTGACACCCCCCGCGGACCAGGACATGGCAGCCGCCAACCACATCACACGACGACGGCTGACGCTTGCCCTCGCAGCGATTGCAACGCTCGCGGCGGCCTCGCCGGCGGCAGAACCAGCCCTTTCGCCGGCATCGCAGCCGAATGTGGTGATGGTGGTGGCGGACGATGTGGGGTTCTCGGACTTCGGCGCCTACGGCAGCGAAATCCGCACGCCGCACATCGACGCCATCGCCGCAAGCGGCGTGCGGTTCAGCAACTTCCACGTCTCGCCGATGTGCTCGCCGTCGCGCGCCATGCTGCTGACGGGGGTGGATTCCCACCTTGCCGGTGTCGCCAGCCTGTATGTCGCCACGCCGCTTCGCCATCGCGGCCGGCCCGGCTACGAGGGAGAGTTGCGCACGGATGTGGTGACCATCGCGAGCCGCCTGCGCAGAGCCGGCTACCGCACGTATCTCAGCGGCAAGTGGAACCTTGGCAGCACGGCGTCTTCGCTGCCGAGTGCGAGGGGCTTCGACCGCACGTTTGCCCTCGATGCGACCGGCGCCGACAACTACGAAAAGAAGCCTTACCTGCCTATCTACGACGAACCGCCGCCCTGGTTCGCCGATGGCAAGCCCACCGATCTGCCGGAGGATTTCTACTCCTCCGAGCACCTTGTGGACACGCTCGTGGACTTCATCGACGCGGACCAGGCGGCCGCGAACCCAAGCCCCTTCTTCGCCTACCTCGGCTTTCAGGCGGTGCATCTGCCGGTGCAGGCGCCGCGCGAGTTCACCGAGCGCTACACGGGAACTTACGATGAGGGCTGGGATGCGCTCCGGCGAGCTCGCCACCAGGGCGCCGTGGCCGCCGGCGTCTTCCCAGCCACGGCCACGCCCGCAAACATCCCCATGCAAGCCGACTGGGAAGCCCTGACACCCGACGAAAAAGCGTTCGCCGCCAAGAACATGGCGGTCAACGCGGGCATGCTCGAAGCGATGGATCACCACTTTGGCCGCCTCGTTGACTACCTGACCGGGGCTGGCCTCGCCGAGAACACGGTCTTCGTCGTGCTGTCCGACAACGGCCCGGAAGCTGGCGACCCAGCCGCAAGCGCCGTCTTCGACTCCTGGGCCGAAGACGTCGGCTATCGCCGCGACCTCGCGACCCTTGGCGAGAGAGGCAGCTACGCCATCATCGGCCCGCACTTCGCCCGCGCCGCCGCGGCACCGCTCGCCTACTACAAGTTCCATGGCGGAGAAGGCGGAATCCGCGTGCCGCTCGTCATGTCGGGGCCCGGTGTCCAAGCGAGGGGCGTCGCGGCCGCCTTCGCCCATGCGACGGACATCGTGCCGACTCTGCTCGAACTCACCGGCACGAGTGACACAACGCCGGCCGGCAAGCACCCCATCAGCGGGCTGAGCCTCGCTCCGGCGCTGCGCGACCTCGCCGCCAGCATCCACCCCGCCGACGCGGCCATCGGCTTCGAGACCGCCGGCCACGCCGGCGTCTTCAAGGGCGAGCACAAGCTGGTTCGAGTCGGCGCCCCGGAGGGCGACGGTCGCTGGCGCCTGTTCAACATCCAAGAGGACCCGGGCGAGACCCGCGACCTCGCCGCCGCCGAGCCGGAGCGGCTCGCGCAAATGCTGGCCGACTACCACGCCTACGCCGAGCGCGTGGGCGTGCTGGAAGTGCCCGCCTCCTATTCGCCTGGGCGGCAACTGCTCATCAACTATCTGTTCGACCGAACGATGGCGAACCTCGGCTGGCTCGTCGCCGGTGCCGGCGTCGGCGTCGTCCTGATCGCAGCCCTCGTCAGGCTCATACGGCAGCGGCGCCACACGCAACTCAACCTTCGCTGACCACGGGAATCACCCCATGCAAGTCCTACGCACGCCCGAAGAACGCTTTGCCAACCTGCCCGGCTTTCCCTTCGAGCCGCACTACACCAACGTCGCCGACGGCGAGGGCGGCACACTGCGCATCCATCACCTCGACGAGGGGCCAGCCGACGGCCCCATCGTGCTCTGCATGCATGGGCAACCCACGTGGAGCTATCTCTACCGCAAGATGATGCCGCGCCTCGTCGCCGACGGCCTGCGCGTGCTGGCGCCGGACCTGGTCGGCTTCGGCCGTTCGGACAAGCCGACGCGGCGCGAAGACTACAGCTACAACCGCCAGGTGGCGTGGCTTACCGCGTGGCTCACCGCCAACGAGGTGCAAAACGCTACCCTCGTCGGGCAGGACTGGGGCGGATTGATCGGCCTGCGCATGGCCGCCGAGAACCCGGATCGCTTCGACCGCATCGTCGCGGCCAACACCGGCCTGCCACTGGCCCTCGACATGCCGGAAGACCGCCTACGCGCCGTCAAGGAGTTCCTCAGCCCAGCCACCCCCACCCCGTCGATGCAGGAGATGGCCGCCGCCCTCGCCTCCATCGACGCCGAAGCGCGCGAAACCAAGTTCGCCTATTGGCAAAAGTGGACCTGGGAAACCGAGGATCTGCCGATCGGCATGATGGTCGGCATGAGCGTCGGCGGCGCCGGAGGGAGCCCGCTGACACCAGAGGAAGTCGCCGCCTACGACGCCCCGTTCCCGGACCCCAGCTACAAGATGGGCCCCCGCGCCATGCCAAGGCAGGTGCCACTACTCCCCGACGCCCCTTGCGTGGCCGAACAAATCGCCGCCTGGAAGGTGTTCCGCGAATGGCGCAAACCCTTCCTGTGCGCATTCACCGACAACGACGCCGTAACCGGCGGCGCCGACGCCCTGTTCCGAGAGCGCGTTCCGGGCACCCAAGGACAACCGCACCAGACCATCAACGGCGGCGGACATTTCCTCCAGGAAGGCCGCGGCGAAGTCTTGGCTGGCATCGTGTCGGATTTCGTTCGCACGAGCGGCGGCTGACGGACTTCGCCGTGTAGCGTGAGTTGCGAAGCCTAGTAACGCGCTCTACAAGCGCATCGAAAGTCGCGAAACAACCGCTGGCCTTAGGGCCGACATCTACGGTGACCCTCCGAACATCGCCCGCCGACCGGACTCACGGAGAACCCGGTCAGGCGTCGTCAACCATCCATGTCAGGAATGCCCGTAGCTGTTGCTCGAACGCAGCCAGGATCGCTGGCAGCCGGTCTTCGAGCGGCACGAGCCGGTCGACCTCCAACACGGACCCATACACGTTGCGGAAGACATGCCGGAAGCGCAGGTACTCGCCGAGTGCCTTGGCGAGACTGTCGTCAATGACGGGCGGTCGCACCTTCGGAATGTCCAGCCGCATGTCGTCGAGCAGTTGCTGATGCCACTGTTCCGCCTGGGGCACGCCTCCGTTAAGTTCTCGCGCGATGCGCACGAACACCCGTTCCACGGCGTTGTAGAAGTCGTGGAGCAGGGAACCTCGGGCGCGGAGCGCATACGAGTCTTCTGTTTGGGGTCGCTCCGCAAACTCCCGGCCAAGGGCCAGCAAGCCCGCAAGTTCGCTCTCGACTTCCGCCCGCAATCGTCGGGCCAGCACCTCTTCTGGCTTCAAAGCTCCACTCCCTCGTCTTCGACCACGCGCATGAGGGCGGGGGTTGCGGATTCTGTCGGGGTGAGGTCCAAGGGCAGGGTCGTGAGGGCCTGGGCCTCGGCTGACACGGCGAAGAAACGTGCCGGGTCGATGCCTGTGGCGACGAGATCGATGTCGGAGCGGTGCGTGAATGGGCGGGCGGGGTCGAACGCGGAGCCGATTCCGACCACCCGCTTTGCGCCGCTGGCCTGCAGAAACCGGGCAATGCGGCCGGCATCCGCCAAGGCGAGCTCGCGATCGCCGGACTCGAAGTGCGTCACCCGCAAGTGTTCGAGGAGGTCGCTGCGTTTCACGCCGTCAACTTACCAGATGTTGTAGCCCAACCTTGCCGGAGCGCGCGCGCCCTTACGGGCGCGTCGGCAGTTCGCTTCGCGAACTGCTGCGCTTCGACGAACTCCTCGTGTCGAATTCGAGACGGGCGGGACAAGCCCCGCCCTTACGGCCCCACCGGGCGAGGGCTCCCACCGCAAATGGAAACCAATGGCACCAGCGCCGTGCGGCACAATGCGCGTGACATCTCGCAGGCATTGGGGAAATCCATGAGCTACAAGCACCCGTCGGGGGAGCCGTTCGAGGGGCGGATCGGTCGGACCGTGTATGAGTCCGAACCGTGGTGGCCGGTTCCGAACACGGGGAGCGGCAAGCCCAACGTCGTGCTCGTGGTGCTCGACGACACCGGCTTTTCGCATTTTGGCTGCTACGGCTCGACGATCGAGACGCCGAACATCGATGCCCTGGCCGGCGGGGGCCTCCGCTACGTCAACTTCCACACCACCGCGCTCTGTTCGCCGACGCGGGCGTGCCTCTTGAGCGGGCGCAACCATCACGCGGTCGGGATGCGCGGCGTGTCCAACATGGACACGGGCTTTCCCAACATGCGCGGCTTCCTGCCGCCGTCGGCGGCGACGGTGGCGGACGTGCTGCGCGGGGCGGGCTATGGAACGTACGCGGCCGGCAAGTGGCACCTGACGCCGATGGCGGAGTGCTCGGCGGCCGGGCCGTTCCACAACTGGCCGCTGCAGCGGGGGTTCGACCGCTTCTACGGCTTCATGCAGGGCGAGACGGACCAGTTCTACCCGGAACTCACCAGCGACAATCACCACATTGAGGCGGGGGCGCTGCCCGAGGCCGGCTACCACGTCTCCGAGGATGTGGTGGACCGATCCATCGCCATGCTGCGCGACCAGATTTCGCTGGTGCCGGAACGTCCCTTCTTCCTCTATCTCGCCTTCGGCGCAACCCACTCCCCGCACCAGTCGCCGAAGGCCTACCGCGACAAGTACCGAGGCAGGTTCGATGCTGGCTGGGACGCCATCCGAGCCGAATGGTTCGAGCGGCAGAAGGCTCTCGGCATCATCCCGGAAGACACGGGCCTCGCGCCGCTGAACCCGGGCGTCAGGCCGTGGGCTGAACTCTCCTCCAACGAGCGCCAGTTTGCGGCGCGCTTGCAGGAAGCGTTCGCTGCCCAGCTCGACCACACCGACGCGCAGATCGCCCGGCTGGTCGCCTTCCTCAAGGAAGTCGATCGACTCGAGGACACGCTCCTCATCGTCATGTCCGACAACGGCGCCAGCCAAGAGGGTGGTCCGACGGGCGTTTTCGACGAAATGCGGTGGTTCAACGGCCTGATGGAAGATGTGGACGAGGCGGTACAACGAATCGACGACATCGGCGGCCCCGAAAGCCACTCGAACATTCCCTGGGGCTGGTCGCAGGTGGGCAACACGCCGCTCAAGTGGTACAAGCAGAACACCCACGCCGGCGGCGTGCGCGATCCGCTGATCGTCCATTGGCCAGCGGCCCTCGAGGAGGAAGGCGCAATCCGCCGCTCCTTCTGCCACGCCATCGACATCATGCCGACCATCCTCGAACTCACCGGCACCGAGGCGCCCGACGAGTTCCGCGGCGTCGTGCAGATGCCGCTGCACGGCGCATCGCTGGCGCCGACGCTTGCCTCGGCCGACGCCAAGCCAGGACGATCCGTGCAGTATTTCGAGATGCTCGGCCATCGCGGTATCTGGCAGGACGGCTGGAAGGCGGTGGTGCGGCACGTGCAGGGCACTTCCTGGGACGACGACGACCCGTGGGAGCTCTACCACTTGGACGAGGACTTCTCCGAGACCAACGACCTCGCCCAGGAGCAGCCCGAGCGCCTGCAGGCAATGGTTGATCTCTGGTGGCAGGAAGCCGAGAAGCACGGTGTGCTGCCGCTCGACGACCGTCCCATGGCGCAGACCTTCCGCGCCGCCCGGCGACCCGGACTGCCGGCGGCACGCGACGTGTTCGTGTACTACCCGCCTGTCTCCCACATCGTCTCGGATGCTTGCCCCTCGGCCGCGCGCGGCTGGACCACCGAAGTGGAACTCGTGCAGCCGGACTCCGGAGGCGATGGCGCGCTGGTCAATCGCGGCACCATCAACTCGGGATTCGCCCTCTACCTCCAGGGCGGCCGGCTGCACTTCGACTACAACTGCTTCCACACCCACACGAAGGTCGTAGCGCCGACCGCACTCGAGGGCGGCGAGCATGTGGTGGCGGTCGCGGTGCAGCGTCTGCCTGAACGGAAGGCTGCCGTGCAACTCAAGATCAACGGCGAGGTGGTGGCCGAGGGCCACATCCCCCTCCTGCTCGGAATGCTGTCGAGCACCGGCATGGACCTGGGGCGCGCAATCGCTCCGATCAACCGCGACTACCAACCACCCTTCGCCTACCCCGGCAAGATCAAGAAGGTGACCTTCGAGCTTGCGAGTCGTCCCACGGAAAGGGACAGGCGCGACGAATCGGAAGGCGAAGCACGCGCAGCGATGGCGCGGCAGTAGGCGGGCCGGGGCCTTTAGCGACGACTTCTTGGAGGGAGGAAAAAAATGCACCGCGCGCTTGCCAGTGCGGCGACTGTCCTGCGCGCCTGGCGGGCGCATCCTGCCGGTGAAGCGACGGATCGGTGCCATGCTCCCTCCGGGGCAGTCCCGGTGCCAGTCGAACACGACCGCCGGGAGCCCGCGACTTCCTCCGGAGGGAGGGCGTCTCGCCCTCCATCGCGCCGCAAGGCGCGCATCCTGTCGGTGATGCGACGGATCGGGGCCGTGCTCGTGCTTGCCGCTCTCGCGGCGGGCGGAGGGCCGGCGGTGGCAAAGACGGACGCGGCGCCGATCCCACCTGAGGTGTGCCGCGACTGCCACTTGCCTGAGTTCGAGGCGTGGCAGCGGTCGGATCATTTCCAGTCCATGCGCCTTGCCGAGGAGGACGCGGTGCTTGGCGACTTCTCGGACGTGCGCGTGACATTCCACGGCATCGAGAGCCGTTTCTTCCGCAGCGGGGACGAGTACCGCGTGGAGACCGTCGGCGCATCCGGCGCGCGTGGCGTGTTTGATGTGCGCTACACGTTCGGCTGGCGACCGCTGCAGCAGTATCTCCTCGACGTCGGCGACTCCCGGCTGCAAGCGTTCGATGTGGCGTGGGACGACAGGTCTGTCGCTCAGGGCGGCCAGCGGTGGTTCCACCTGCAGCCAGACGAGGCGATCACGCCGGGACACCCGTTCTTCTGGACCGGACACGCCATGAACTGGGGGAGTCAGTGCGCGGCCTGTCATTCGACCCACGTGACCAAGTCGGTGGGCGCCTCCGGTCGCACGAACACAGCCTACGCGGCGGCCAACGTCACTTGCGCGGCCTGTCACGGCGATGCGACGGCGCATCTCGGCCACGCCGCGAACGGAACCACCGGCAGCGCGCCTCACTCCGGCTTTGCGGACGGCCCCTCGGCTCCCATCGCCTGGCGCCTCACCCCCGGCGAACGGATCGCGACACCCGACAAGGCCGGCGACTCCCGCGAAATCGACCAGTGCGGGGGCTGTCATGCACTCCGCACGCCATTGGTGGCCGATGCACAGGGCAAGCCATTCCACGACGCCTATCGCATCCAACTGCCGGACGACGTGCACTACTTCCCGGACGGCCAGATTCGCGAGGAGGTCTTCGTCCTCGGCTCCTTCCTGCAAAGCCGCATGCACGCCCAAGGCGTCACCTGCGGCAACTGCCACGATCCGCACAGCGGCAACCTGGTGGCGGAAGGCAACGGAGTCTGCGTGCAGTGCCATCGCGCCGCCAGCTACGATGTCCCCACCCACCACCATCATGCCGCCGGATCGCCGGGCAGCGCATGCATCGACTGCCACATGCCGGCGCGCACCTACATGGGCGTCGATCCGCGCCGCGACCATGCCTTTCCCATCCCCCGCCCGAACCTGTCGGCAGAATTCGACGTGCCCAACGCTTGCACGGGTTGCCACGAGGGCCGCTCCGACGCTTGGGCGCAAGAGCATCTCAGCGACTGGGGGTTGGCAGAGAAGGAGCATTGGACCCGCCTGGCCCAGCGCCTGCACCGCGGCGATCCCGCTGCAGCAGACGCCTTGCAGGTGCTGGTTGCCGGCGACACGCCGCCGATGGTCAAGGCCAGTCTCTTGGCGCAAGCGGCCGCACTGCCTTCGCACAGAGTGCAGGCACTTCTGGAACTTGGCTTGGGAGATCCAGAGCCGTTGGTGCGCCGGGGTGCCGTCGCCGGCGCACAAGGCCAACCGCCGGCCGCGCGCTGGCGCCTGCTCGCGCCACGCATGAACGACCCAGTGGCAAGCGTTCGCTTCGAGACGGCCATCGCCCTTGCCGACATCGTTCCGGCACTGCCGGCCAATGCGCTCGCAACGACGCGCGACCTCTTTGCCGAGCAGCGACAGCTACTTGCGCCAACGGCCGACCTCGCGCAAACACAGAGGATGCTCGGCAACCTAGAGGATCGCCTCGGCAAGGCAGCGGCCGCCCGCACCGCCTTTGAAAGCGCCCTCACGATCGACCCGACGTCCGTGCCGGCCTTGATCGATTACGCGGACTTTCTCCAGCGCCAAGGCGAAGAACGCGAAGCCGGTGCACTGGCGGCACGCGCCATCGGGGTGGCACCGGAAAGCCCTCTGGCGAACCTAGCGTACGGCCTGCACCTCATCCGCGATGGTCGCCGCGGCGAAGCGCTTGCGCCGCTAGCCAGCGCTGCCGCGACACCGGACGCATCCGCCCGTTTCCTGTACATCCACGCCGTGGCACAGCATTCCCTCGGCCACCGCGATGAGGCGCTCGAAACCCTCCGTGCCGGTATCGAACGCTGGCCGTGGGACCCAGACCTCCTGTCGACGCTAGTGATCTATCTGGACGATCCGCAATCCCCGGAAACCCAGCGCCATCTTGCAACACTGGCCGAAGTCGGCCCCCACCTTCCACACATCCGCGCCTTGCTGGACCGCTACGGCATCGTTCGCTAGCCACTCCTCGCGCCTTTGTCCGAGCAGGTCGAGACCGCTATGCGACTGCGTCGAGCTCCTCCCGCTGTCGCGCAAGGCGCCCGTCGCGGTCTTCGGCGAAGCGCACGATCCCCGCTTCGATGGAGGCTTCGTCGAGGTGGGCTTCCGCGATTACGTCGGCTTCGGTGCCGCCGCTCAGCCACTGGTTGTCCCAGTCGGAGAAGAGGGAGTAATCGGCGGTGAGCGGGCCGACGTTGGCGATGGGCATGACCCGTTGGGTGCCCGTGCTCACCACCATCATGTCGTTGCGCGCGCCCGGTGGCAGCACGGAGCGCTGATAGTCGCTGGGCTGGCGGGCGAAGAGTTCTTCGCTGATGCAGGCCACCACCTTCACGTTGATGCCTTGCTTCGCCAGCTTCGGCAGCACCTTGAGCAGGTTCACCGTGGAGCTGGACCCTTGCGCCAGCACGTAGCCGTGCCTTGGCTTGCCGGGCTCGAAGTCGCGGATGACGTAGAGGCCCTTGGCGGCGGCCAGGAGGTCGGAATCGGCGAAGGTGGAACGGTCTGCCACCGGGAAGTCGGGGCGCGCCACTTCCAGGACGATCACGCCCACCTTGGGATCGTTGGCGGCGATGTCGGCGGCGGCGAAATAGCCGGGCGCCACGTCGTTGTAGTCCCAGAAGCTCAAGGTGATCACCTGGCCGCGCGGGAACAGCTTCCACACCTGCGGGGCGAAGATGCCGAAGTGGGTGCGCGCGTCTGCCGCCGTTTCGGGGCCCGAATGCCCGGCGAGGATGTGCAGCACGCCGACGCGGAAGGGGCTGTCCTGATTCTGCTGGCTCCAGACGCGGGCCGGCAGGTACATGAGCGGCGTGAAGGCGCCATAGGTGCCCGAGAGGGCCCAAACGCCGTTGTGGACGTCGGCGTCGAGGGAGATGGATTGTCCCACCAGCCCCACCGCCGTCGAGGCGTTGCCGGCTTCCTGAATGCCAGCCTTCATGGCCGTGCCGGACGGGTTCGCCTCCGGGTCGAAGTAGCCGAAAAGGGCGCTCTTCTGCACGTTGATGGATTCCGCCAGGTCGGCGGCGATGGCGATGAAGCGGTTGTCGGTGACGTAGTTGGCGTACTTGAAGATCTCCGAGATCGCCCGCCTCGTGCCGCGCACGGCACCAGCCTCCTCGAAGAGCTTGATGCCCACCGTGGCCTCTTCGCCCAAGGCATCGGTGACCTTCACCTCTTGCGGCGCGACAGGCAAGCCCGGGACCTTGAGGCGAGAGTCGTTGAAGGGGTCTCCCCCGCGCGCGGCGCGCAGCGCAAGATCGTCCTTGACGCCGTCGCCGATGGCGACGAGGCGATCCGCCACCCACTCGCCGAGGCCGCGGGTGTCCAGCACCGACAGGGCGATATCGATGTTGGTCTTGAACTGGATGAGGCGCTCGCGGTCATCGGCAACCGGGCCTTCGTCGATGCCCTGGAACTGCACCTGGAAGCGCTCTTCGAAGGTGCGCGCGAGGGCCTGGAAGTAGTCACCATTCTGCGGGAACGCGTATGGATGCGAGGCATGGTCGACGATCTGCTCGCCGTAGCCGGGAATCTGGCCATCGACGGCGCCGGGCCACCAGCCCTTGACCGTGCGCCCGACGAGGATCATGGGGCGACGGTCTGCCGGGTCCCACTCTTCCATGGCGTTGAAGGCGGCGGCTACCTGGTCGTAGTCGTTGCCGTTGTCGATGGTGAAGACGTTCCAGCCATAGGAAGCCCATTGGCTGGCGATGTCGTAGCCGGCGAACTCCGCCGGCACCACGCTGCCCACGAGTTCGTCGTCGATGCCGGCGTTGTTGTAGGAAAGCAGCACCCTGAGGCGCTTGCCCACGCGCTGCGCTACCGCTTGGGTCTTCATCTCCTGGGAATGGCCTGACGTCATGGCGAACTCGCCCTCGACAGCCATCACCTTGGGGGCTGCCAGCGGGGCACCCATCATGTCCCAGAAGGCGGCCTTGCCGGCGGCGGTGGCGATGCCGATGCCAGAGGGGCCGCCATTGACGTCGTTGGTGAGGTCGGTGGTTTCGGAATGTCCGGCAAGCGCCCGGATGCCGCGCAGCTTCGCCTGCTCGAACAAGGGGTGATCGGTGAGGTCGCGCTCGCCGAGCAGGGTCGCGAGGGCACCGGCACCGCGCCGGAAGCCGATGGCATCCACGGCCAGCATGGATGTGGCAGGGTCCGCGCGATAGCGATCATCGCCGGTGGCTGCGTGGCGGCGTGCCAACGCCTCACCCATGATGATCCACAGAGCGTAGGTGACCGGGGCATTGTGACCGCCGGCAAGCATGAACTTGTCCGCATAGGGGTGCTTGGGGCGCCGGTAGTCGTAGCGCAGCCCGCCGTTTTCCGGCCCGATCAGGTGGCTCGTCACCACATAGGGGGTGTAGGCCAGCGGCCCGCCGAAGTGGCCTGTCTGCGCGTAGTTGCCCAGCAGCGTCAGGGTCATTGCGGTCAAAAACCCGACATCGGCGACGCGCTCGGTGTCGTAGTCGGGCACGGCGAGTTGGCTCGACTTCGCGTTCTGGGCGAGGTCGAGGGTGGAAACCGTTACGGATCGGGACTGCTGCATTGGGGGGCTTTCCTCAAGAATCGGCGACGTAGCAAGGGGTTGCGGGCATATGGACGCGCGGCAAGTACGCCCAATGCCCAGCCAAACACGAAAAAACGCACCGCATCGGCACGAAGGCGAAGTCTAACAGCCTGTCGGACTTCCACCACGGACACGCCTTCGGACCGGCGGCACGGGGGCCGCCAACTCAGCGACGCTAGGGGGCTGCGCGTAGGAAAGCCGCAAACAAGCGAGCGGATGCGTTGACCTCTAGCGTCGCCGTCCTGGAGGGAGGGCGTCCCGCCCTCCCTCCGAGGGCTCGCTATTCGTCGCCTACGGCCTTCGCGAGCCTTTCGTTGGCGGCGATGAAGTCCTCCATGAACTCATACACCACCTGCCTGGTGGTCTGGATCGAGTTCATCAGGCCCACGCCCTGGCCGACGAAGGACGTCGCCAAATGTCGCGCTCCCTCGTGGCCGCCTTCGGCCAGCTTCGTCACCTTCGCCAAGGCCGGTTCGCTCACCAGCGACTGCAACGGCATCGGCAATGGCTGCGGGGCTTCCTCCGACTCCCATGCATCCGTCCAAGGCGAGCGCAACTGGCGCGAGTATTTGCCGGTGCGGGCCTGCGAGCGAACCGTTTGGCGCGAGTTCGCAGCGACGTATTTCTCCTTGATGACGGGCGAGGTTTCCGCCTCTGCCGTGGTCAGCCAGACCGAGCCGGTCCAGGCGCCGGCCGCACCCATCGCCATGCAGGCGGCCATCTGCCTGCCGGTGACGATACCGCCGGCCGCCAGCACCGGTGCCGGCTTGCCGTGTCGCTCGATGGCCTCGATCACCTCAGGCACGAGCACCATGGTGGATACCTCGCCGCAATGACCGCCAGCTTCCGTGCCAGCCACCACCAAGAGTTCAACGCCAGCATCCACCTGCTTGATGGCGTGCTCCTTGGCACCCACCAACGCGGCCGCCACCACGCCTCGGCTCTTGGCCATCTCCAGCATGTAGGTCGGTGGCACGCCCAAGGCGTTGGCGATCAGGCGAATCGGGTGCGAGAAGGCGACGTCGATGATGTTGCCGGCACGTTGCTTGGTAAGGAATCCGCCGCTGGCGCCGCGCTGGTGCTGATAGACGTCCGAGGTGTCGATGTTGTGCTGGGCGAGGATGCCGCGAGCGAAGTCGCGGTGCTCGTCGGGCACCATGTCGAGGGTCTCGTCGGGCGTGGTGTCGTCCGTCACCGCCATGCTGGTGGGGGCGATGAGGTCCACTCCATAGGGCTTGCCGTCGATGTGCTCGTCGATCCAGTTGAGCTCGATCTCGAGTGTCTCCGGGCCGTAGCCCGCCGCGCCAAGCACACCGAGCCCGCCAGCCTTCGACACCTCCACCACCACATCCCGGCAGTGGGTGAAGGCCACCAGCGGGAAGTCGATCCCGAACATTTCGCAAACCGGTGATTTCACGGCTCCCCCTCCTTCGTTCGCAAGTGGGCGCATCGTAACAGCCACCGAGCCATCCCGGCACAGGCGCGCCGCAAGGACGCGTAAACTAGGCGGCATGAACGCCGAAGTTACACCCTCGATCCTGCCGCCCGAGTTGGCACAAATGCCATTCGACAACCGCTTCCTCGAAGCGCTGCCGGGCGATCAGGAGAAGGAGAATTACCGCCGCCAGGTGGCTGGCGCCTGCTGGTCGGCAGTGGCACCGACACCGGTGGCGAAGCCGCAGGTCGTGGCGTGGTCACCCGAAGCAGCGGCACTCCTCGATTTGCCGGATCATGTTTGCGAGTCCGAGGCTTTCGCGGCGATCTTCGCCGGCAACCTGCTCGCACCGGGCATGGAACCCTATGCCACCTGCTACGGCGGCCACCAGTTCGGTAACTGGGCTGGCCAGCTTGGCGACGGGCGTGCCATCAATCTCGGGGAAATCGTCAACCGCAAGGGCGAGCGTTGGGCGCTGCAACTCAAGGGCGCCGGCCCCACGCCCTATTCCCGCACCGCCGACGGCCTCGCAGTGCTGCGCTCGTCGCTGCGCGAGTTTCTTTGCAGCGAAGCGATGTTCCACCTAGGCGTTCCGACCACACGAGCGCTGTCGCTCATCCTCACCGGCGAAGAGGTGGTGCGCGACATTCTCTACGATGGCCATCCGGCGCCGGAACCGGGGGCGGTGGTGTGTCGGCTTGCGCCCTCTTTCACGCGCTTCGGCCACTTCGAGATGCTTGCGGCGCGGCGCGAGACGGACTTGCTGCGCCGGTTCGCGGACTTCACCATCAACACCGACTTCCCGGAGCTTGCATTGCCGGAGGATGGGCCGGACCGCTATCTCGGCTGGTTCGCCGAAGTGGTTTCGCGCACCGCCCACATGGTGGCGGAGTGGATGCGGGTCGGCTTCGTGCACGGCGTGATGAACACCGACAACATGTCCATTCTGGGGCTCACCATCGACTACGGCCCCTACGGCTGGCTTGAGGACTACGACCCGGGCTGGACGCCGAACACCACCGACGCCGGCACCAAGCGCTATCGCTACAGCCAGCAGCCGGCCATCGCCCAATGGAACCTCGTGCAACTCGCCAATGCCATCTATCCGCTGATCGGCGACGCGAAGCCGCTCGAAGAGGCGCTCGCGAGCTATGCCAAGGAACACACGACGCGCTGGCAGGACGTGCTGGCGAGCAAGCTCGGGCTCGTTGCGCTGGACCCGGCCGGCGACGCGGCGCTGGTGAAGGAGATGTTCGCGCTGTTGCAGGCAGTGGAAACCGACATGACGATCTTCTACCGCCGCCTTGCGGATGTGGACCTCGCGACTTGCGACCCAACGCCGCTCGAAGATGCCTGGTACGTTCCCACCCAAGCCACCCCCGCCCTGCGCGAAAGGCTGCAAGGCTGGCTGTCGCTATACGCCAGCCGAGTGCGGCAGGATGCGTTGCCGGAGATGGAGCGGCGAGCGCGCATGAACGCCGCCAATCCCAAATATGTCCTGCGCAACTACATCGCCCAACTCGCCATCGACAAGGCGGAAGCAGGCGACTTCACCTTGGTGCGCGAGTTGCTCGAAGTGCTGCGCCACCCCTACGACGACCAGCCGGAGCGCGAGGAGTACGCAAAGAAGCGCCCCGACTGGGCCCGCAACCGCCCAGGCTGCTCAATGCTCTCCTGCAGCTCCTGATTCGAGACGGGAGGCGTAGGGAGCGGGGCTTGTCCGCGCCCGTGTTGAATGCGCCGACAGAACTTGGGTGGCGAGGCCTCGGAGGGAAGGCATTCTGCCTTCCCTGCGCGCCAGCGCCTGTTTCGTCGTGGCAGGTGGAAAAGCGCCTATCGGCGCTTAGGGAAGGCAGAATGCCTTCCCTCCGAGGCCCTGAATGCACCGATGCATTCGGCACAGGACGGGACGCCCCCGTCCCAACGGCCCGTAACTCCTGCCCCAGATCAACCAACCTCCCGAGCAACATCCTCCATAGCCGCGTCCGCCCGCTGCGCGGCTTCGTCGATAAGGGCTTCGTCCATCACCGTCGACAGGCAGATCATGCCGCGGGAGGCGAACATCAGGCCGTGGTTGAGGGCGGCTAGGTGGAGGGCAGACATGCGGTCTGGGCCTTCGCCCTCCGCCGCCTCGTCAGTGAAGTAGACCTGAAGCAGGGAGCCGCAGCGGTTGAGGCCGAGGGGCAGGCCGTGCTGGCCGGCGCTGCGTGCAAGCGAGGCCGCCAGGCGTTCGCCGAGCTCCTCCATGACGCGGATGCGCTCCGCCGTCAGTTCGCGCACCGACACCAGTCCCGCCGTCATGGTCACCGGGTTGCCGTTGTAGGTGCCGGAGTGCATGCCACGCGGGTTTTCGGGATCGAAGATCTCGAGATACTCGCGCTTGCCGCCAACGCCGCCGACCGGAAAGCCGCCGCCGATCAACTTGCCGAGCATGGTGAGGTCCGGCTCGATGCCCACGAGCGACTGGGTTCCGCCCGTGGCCAGTCGAAAGGCGATCACTTCGTCGAAGACCAGCAGTGCCCCGGCGGCGTGGGCTGCATCGCGCACCCGGGTAAGGAACTCCGGCGTGGCGCTGATGACTCCGCCGGCCCCCATCACCGGCTCGAGCACCACGGCGGCGATGTCGTCCCCGTGTTCGGCCAGCACCGCCTCGAAGCTCTCGGCATCGTTGTAGGTGCCAAGCAGGGTGCGGTCCTTGGCCCGATCCGGATACAGCCCAGGCGCCGACCCCACCTCGAACTCCTCCAGGCTGCCGTGATAGCCATAGCGCGCCATCAGCACCTTGGTGCGGCCCGTGATGGTGCGGGCGATCTGCAAGGCCAGCATCCCCGCCTCGGTGCCGGAGTTGGTGAAGCGGACGCTCTCGAACGAGGCCACACGTTCGATCAAGGTCTCGGCCAGTTCCGTCTGCCACTCGTTGTTCGCAACCCAAGCCGTGCCTTGGGCGACCTGACGCGAGACCGCCTCCAGGATCGGCGGATAGGCATGGCCATGCACCAGTGAGGTGAAATTGTTGATGAGGTCGAGATACTCACGGCCATCCACATCCACCACAGTCGAGCCTTCGGCCCGCACCAAGGTCAAGGGATAGGGCCGGTGGTAGGCCGCGCCGCGGGAGTTGCCGCCCACTACGCTCGCGTGGGCGCGCCTCTGCGCCGCCCGGCTGCCGCGTGTGTTGTACTCGTATGTCGCGAGGATGCTCATCGGTTCTCCTTCACCCCGTCCCAAAACCGCGCCTTGCGGCGCGTGGGAGGGCGAGACGCCCTCCCCCCAAAGGGCCCTTCCGCCTCCGTAGGGGCGGGGATTGTCCCCGCCCGTGCTGGTCAGCTCCCCACCAGCCGCAAAAACTCCGAGCGCGTCGGCGGGTTGTCCCGAAAGCTGCCGAGCATCACCGAGGTCTGCATCGACGAGTGCTGCTTGGCAACGCCCCGCATGGACATGCACAGGTGCTGCGCCTCGACGATGACGCCGACGCCAGCGGCGCCGGTCACCTCCAGGATCGTCTGCGCGATCTGCTGGGTCAGGCTTTCCTGGATTTGCAGCCGCCGCGCATACATGTCGACGATGCGCGCCACCTTGGACAGGCCCAGCACCCGCCCCTGCGGCAGGTATCCCACATGGCACTTGCCAAGAAACGGCAAGATGTGGTGCTCGCAGAGGGAGTAGAGCTCGATGTCCTTGACGATCACGATCTCGTCGAGGTCGGACTCGAACAGGGCATTGTTGACCACGTCGTCCACGTTCTCGCGGTAGCCCTTGGTGAGGAACGAAATGGCCCGCGCGGCCCGCGCGGGGGTGCCGAGCAGGCCGTCACGGCCTGGGTCCTCGCCCACGTGCTCGAGAATCGAGCGATACAGGTCGGTCAGTTCCTCCACCGACCGACCGTCCGCGATCGCGCGGCTGGCGGAGGTCTCGTCGAACTCCGCGTTCATGCAGCGGCCAACGCCTGCAAGAGTTCCGTGGTGCGGGCGAAGGAGCCTCGGCTGTCGTCACCGGCCGGATAGATGCTGGCGATGACTTCGGTGGCGCCGGCGTCGAAGAACGCCTGCAACTGCGCCGTCACGTCGTCCTCGTTGCCCACCACGGCAATCTCGCCGGCTTGGTCGATCCCCTCCGCATCGAGCTGGCGGCGATAGTTCGGCAGCATGCCGTAGCCCTGGAAGATCTGCACCGCGCGGGCCGTGGCCTGGGCCTTGTCGTCGTGGACGCATACCGGCAATCCCACCACCACGCGGGGCGCGTCCCGGCCCGCCGCCGCAGCGGCGTGGGTGATGCGGGGAACCGTGCTGTCGGCGATGGTGCGCGGTCCGACCATCCATGTGACGGTGCCGTCCGCAACCTCGCCGGCGGCCTTCAGCATGAGCGGCGCCAATGCCGAAACCACCACGGTAAGGGGCGACGCTTCGGGGCAGGCAAAGCCGGTCTTGACCCGATACATCTCGCCCTCGAAATCCACCCGCCCTTCGGCACCGAGCGCCTTCAGGATCGTGACGTACTCGCGCATGTGCCGCGCCGGGCGGTCATAGGCAAGCCCCAGCGCCTCGATGCCCGGGCGATGCGAGGGCCCGACGCCGAGCACCAGCCGGCCGCCGCAGAGCGCGTTCACGGTTGCCGCCTGCTGCGCCAGCGCGCTCGGGTGGCGCGGATAGCTCGGCACCACCGCCGTACCCAGCTCAATTTGGCTTGTGGCCTGGCCGGCGAGGGCCAGCATGGTGAGGGCATCGAACGTGCCCACCTGCGGCGTCCAATAGCTGGCGAATCCCTGCTCCTCCATCTGCACAATCTCGTCCACCAAGCTCGTGAGGGGACGACCCCGGCGCACATTGCCGCCATAGATTCCGATTCTCATGCCCTGTTCCTGTCCTTACGATGACGCGCCGCTCCAGGAGTGTGTTGCTCCACACGGCTGCAAGCGGTCATGATAAAGCCATCGGCACGACCGGGAGCCTTCTGCCGGGGAAGCTATCCCCAGCCGGTGACGCGCAGCGAACTGCCGCGCCGCTCCCCGTCGTCAGGTACGTACTCACATAGGGAGGGGTCCCGGATGTCCAAGAAACGACTCACCGTCGCGGTGATCGGCGCCGGCGGCAACATGCGCGGCGCCCATGTGCCGCGGATCGAGAGGGACGGATTCGCCCGCATCGTCGGCGCAGCCGATCCGGTGACGGAGCAGATCGAACGCTTCACCGGGCGCGCCGGCTACGAGGTGCCGGCCTTCTCGGACTGGCGCGAGATGCTCGCCGAAACGGAATCCGACGCCGTCTTCATCAGCACGCCGCACAGCGACCACCACGCGCAGATCAAGGCTTGCCTCGATGCCGGCCGCCACGTGCTGGTAGAAAAGCCCATGGTGCTGACGCCGGCCCATGCCCGCGCCACGCTGCGCCATGCCGAGCAGGCGAAGCGGCTTCTAGTCGTTGCCTATCAGCGTCATTGGATGCCGGAGTACGTCTATGCCCAGGAACTCATCCGCAAGGGCGCCCTCGGCGAGATTCGCGGCGTGGTCGGCTATGTGACCCAGAACTGGGGCGCGCTGGGGGGCTGGCGGCTCGATCCAGCGAAGTCCGGCGGCGGCATGTACATGGACACCGGCAGCCATTTGGTCGCCTCGATGCTGTGGATGACGGGCCTGCAGCCTTCCAAGGTGTCCGCAACCTTCGACAACGCCCGCCGCCCGGTGGACATCAACGCCGCCGTGCAGATCGCCTTTAGGGGCGGCGCGGTCGGCACCCTGACCACCATCGGCAACGCCTCCCGCCACGACGAACGCCTGATGATCTCCGGCAGCGAAGGCTGCCTCATCCTCCACCTCCACCAATGGCAGGTGCGCTCCATGCTGCTGAACGACGAACCGGTCGCCGTACCGAAGCGAATTCGCCCCGACACGCCGGACAACGCGCTGTTCCGCTGGATTCGCACCAACGGCAAGGGCTACGAAGCGCCGGATTTCGCCTTGCAGGTGGCAAGGTTGACGGAAGCGTCCTATCGGTCAGCCCAGGAGCGGGCGCCGGCTACGGTGCGCCGATAGCGCACATGTCGGGTTGGCTTAGTCCGCTCCCTCACTCTCGTCCGGTTCAAGCTTCAACGACGCCGAGTTCATGCAGAACCTTGCGCCCGTGGGGTGTGGGCCGTCCGGGAAGACATGGCCCAAGTGGGCGTCGCAGCGGGCGCAGAGGACTTCGATGCGGACCAGGAAGTGGGAACGATCTTCCCGCACCGCCACGGCGTCGTTGCTCACCGGCTGATAGAAGCTGGGCCAGCCGCAGCCGGCGTCGAACTTGGTGTCGGACTCGAACAACGGAGCGCCGCAGCAGCGGCAGTTGTAGGCACCGTCGGTGGTCGTGGCCCAATACTCGCCGGTGAACGGGCGCTCCGTGGCCGCGTGGCGGGTTACTTCGAACTCAAGCGGCGTGAGCTGATCGCGCCATTCTTGCTCGGACTTCACGACCTTGTCCGCAGGTGTTGCCTCGCCGTTTTGCCGTTTGCCCATCGCCTGCTCCTTCCGCCCTCAAGACGCGGGTGACCGTACCTGCGATGCTAACATTGCGCGCCTGACCAACCCCACCGCCCTGCCACGCCGGAAGACGCCCATGACGACCGCCGACGAAGCCCCCTTGCGCCTTACGCCCATCGGCCAGGTGCCGATCCACAAGTCCACCAAGCTGGCGGATGTCTGTTACGACATTCGCGGCCCGGTGCAGGCCGAGGCGCATCGGCTTGAAGAAGAGGGCCATCGCGTCCTCAAGCTGAACATCGGCAATCCGGCGCCATTCGGCTTCGAGGCGCCGGAGGAAATCCTGCGTGACGTGATTCACAACCTGCCGGGTTCGCAAGGCTACTGCGACTCCAAGGGGCTCTATTCGGCACGCAAGGCGGTGATGCAGGAATGCCAGCGCATCGGCATCGAAGGCGTGGACATCGACGACATCTTCGTCGGCAACGGGGTATCGGAACTCATTGCCATCGCCTTGCAGGCGCTGCTCAACGACGGCGACGAAGTGCTGCTGCCGGCCCCGGACTACCCGCTCTGGTCAGCGGTGGTGCGGCTTTGCGGCGGTGTGCCGGTTCACTACCGCTGCGACGAGAGCGAAGGCTGGGCACCGGACCTCGACGACATTCGCGCCCGCACCAACCGTCGCACCAGAGGCATCGTCGTCATCAACCCGAACAACCCCACCGGCGCGGTCTATCCCAGGGAGACGCTCGAAGGCATCACCGAGTGGTGCCGGCGTCGGGGCCTCGTGCAATTCGCCGACGAGATCTACGACAAGGTGATCTACGACGGCGTCAAGCACTATCCGCTGGCGTCGCTGTCCACGGACGTGCTCACCCTTACCTTCAACGGCCTGTCGAAGGCATACCGCGCTGCCGGCTTCCGCAGCGGCTGGATGGTGGTGAGCGGTCCGACCGAACGCGCCACCGACTACATGGAAGGCATCAACATCCTCGCCTCCATGCGGCTGTGCGCGAACGTGCCAGGCCAGCACGCCATCCAGACCGCGCTCGGTGGCTACCAGAGCATCGAGGCGCTGATCCGCCCTGGCGGCCGGCTGCACGAACAGCGCAACGTGGCGTGGCGGCTGCTGAACGAGATCGAGGGGGTGAGCTGCGTCAAGCCAGACGGAGCGCTCTACCTCTTCCCCAAGCTCGACACGGCCCGCTTCAACATCCAGGACGACGAACGCTTCGTCCTCGACCTCTTGCGCCGGGAGAAGATCCTGCTGGTGCAGGGCACCGCCTTCAACATCCCCACACCGGATCATTTCCGCGTCGTATTCCTCCCCCACGCGGACGACCTAGAAGACGCCTGCAAGAGAATCGGCGGGTTCCTGGACGGTTACAGACAGTAGAGCGGCGCGCGGGGCTTAAGCCCGGGAGGGCTCCGCGAGTTCCACCACCCGTTCGGCGATGGCCAGCGATGACGTGAGGCCAGGGGATTCGATGCCGAGGAGGTTGACAAGGCCCGGGACGCCGCAGTCTTGGGGGCCTTCGATGAGGAAATCCGGCGCCGGGGCACCGGCCGGTGCCAGTTTCGGACGGATGCCCGTGTAGCTTGGGTGCAGGCGGGATTCGTCGAGGGCCGGGTAGTAACGGCGGATGGCGGTGACGAAGCGGTCGAAGTTCGCCGAGTCGAAGCTGTAGTCGTCGTCTTCCTGCCAGATCACGTCCGGGCCGAATTTGGCCTGACCGCCCATGTCGAGGGTGACGTGAACGCCAAGGCCGCCCGGCTCGGCGACGGGATAGACCAGGCGCTCAAATGGCGAACGGCCAGAGAGGGCGTAGTAGTGGCCCTTGGCGAAGTAACCCCGGTGCGCGCCGCCCACCTGCGCCGCCATGTTCGGTGCGTTCAGCCCCGCCGCGTTGATCACCAGATTGGCGTCGAGCTCGTAGCCATCGCACGCGACCCGCACGCCACCGGCAATCGCCTTGAGTTCCTGAACGGTCGTAAGGAAAGCGATCATGCCGCCGCCAGCTTCGATGTCGCCCACGAGGCTCAGCATGAAGGCGTGGCTGTCGATGATGCCGGTGGATTCGGAGAAGACCCCGGCGAGGGCGTCCACCTCCGGTTCAAGCTCCAGCACTTCGTCCCGATCCAGCCAAGGCAGTTCGCCAACGCCGTTGATGCGCGCCTGCTTCTGATAGTCCTGCAGCACGCCGAACTGCTCCTCGGAAGTGGCGACGATGATCTTGCCGATGCGCTTGTGCGGCACCTTGTAGGCATCGCAGTGGGCATAGAGCATGGCCTTGCCGCGCACGCACATCTCGGCCTTGACCGAAGCGGTGGGGTAGTAGATGCCGGCGTGGATGACTTCCGAGTTGCGGCTCGACGTTTCCGAACCGATCACGTCGTGGCGTTCGAGCACGATCACTTCCCGGCCTGCCCGCGCCAGCGCCCGTGCCGCGGCGAGGCCCACGACGCCAGCGCCGATCACCACCACATCGCAGCGCTCAGCCACGAGTGCGCTTCTCGTCGAGCCATGCGCGGCCCTTGTCCCACGCACCGCGTCCCTTCTTCCAGGCTCGCTGGGCACCGCCGCCGGCGACGAAACGCTCGGTCAGCGTCTGTTGATCGCCGTCGAAGTTGCGCCACAGCGCCTCGACATAGGGGCTCCCCGTTGCGGCAAGACGACGATAGAGGCCCTCTTGCTCGATTTCGCCGAGCACCTCGCGATAGTGGTCGAAAACGTGCCGGTCCAGCAACACCCCCGCCGCCCGCGCTCCCGACAGCGCGCCGCCGCCCACCTTGCCGATGCGTTCGAGCGAACCGAGCGTTACGGCACCGGATAGCTCGAACGGTTGCACACCCTCACGGCGCGCGGCCGATTGGATTCCCTGCCAAAGTCGGTCGAGTTCCACCGGCGGCAAGGACTTCAACGCATCCGGCGCATCCCTAAGCCTTTGCCGCGTCTGTTCCACCGTCTCGCGCAACCCCTCCACCGACACGGGAGGCGTGTCGAAGGCCGTCGCCGTGCGGTCGCTGAACTTCGCCACGGAGTCGAGCAGGTCGTCCACATGCTCCACCGATGCGGCGTCTTCCACCACGCCTTGCCGTTCGAGTTCCTCCGCAAGTTCCTTCAGATAGCTACGCGAGCCATAGGCCACGTCGCTCACCACGGCGAGCAGGAGCATGGGCGAGAGGTGGAAGGTCGCGAGGCTCGCGAGTTCGACGAAATTGCCGACGGTCTTGCGCGCGACGTAGTTCTCGACGCGGTCGTCGGCACCGGCCTTGGACGACGGCGCCCCGCCCATGTCTTCCGCCATGAAGTCGAGCATCTGGCCGATGAAGATGCGATAGGTCTTGGCATTGCGAAACGCCCTTGGCAGAAGCAGCGCGGCGGACTCGCGCAGGGTGCCGCCGAGGACCCCGGCGAGCCCCCGCACGGTGCGCTCCGGCAACGACAGCCCGTAGCTCAGGTGCTCCACAATGCGCTCGTTCTGCGGCGCACGGGCCTTGTCGCGCACGGCCTTGGCAACGGCAGGAAGTTTCATGGCGCGAATTGAAACACGCATTGCATCGGGCCCGGTGCCTCCGACAGGTACAATCCGAAGCTTGGTCAGCGGTGTTCGCTTGGCACCGCGCAGGGGAAACTAGGGGGAAACATGCCGAAGCAGGGCGTTGTGCCCGATGACTTGACGCGCCCGTTCTGGGAGGCGGCGAACGAGCATCGGCTGGTCATTCAGAGCTGCGTTGCGTGCAAGCACTTGCAGCATCCACCGGCACCGGTTTGCCGCGTCTGCGGTTCCGACACGGTCGAGTGGAAGGAGATGAGCGGGCGCGGCACCATCTACAACTACGGTGTGGTGCACGACTGTCCTATTCGGCTGCTGCAGGAGGATCAACCCTTCAACGTCGCCGTCGTGATGCTGGCCGAAGATCCCCGTATCCAGATGTACTCGCATCTGCCCGGCACCCCTGTCGACGAGGTGCCCGTAGGCGCCGAAGTGGAAGTCACGTTCGAGGCCACCGCCAACGGCCAGATGGTGCCGGAGTGGCGGGTCGTCGGGTCTTCCGGCGAAGGCGGAGAGCAGGCATGACCGAGAACGCACCCGCCTCCATGTATCGCACCGACGAGGGCATGGGCCTCTGGGAACACCGCGGCAAGGTCGCTGCCGTTGGCGTCGGCCACTCCCCCACCGCCCGCCGCTGGGATGGCCGCGCCGAAACCTGCGTCGGCGCCATCAGCCTGATCGCCTTGCGCCGCGCCATCGAGGACGCTGGCGTCGATCCCGCCGAGATCGACGGCCTGGTCATGGACCCCGTCACCACCACCGGTGCCTATTGGCCCAAGGGCAAGCCGGTGCCCGAGGAAGTCACCAGCGCCTTCAACTCCACCGACAACCCCCTCGACGGCATCGCGGGCTTAAGCGCCGAGTGGATTCTCAAGAACATGCCGGAACTCACCGGCATCGACTTCACGATGTACGGCCCCGGCTGCATGTCGAACGCCATCTGCGTCGCCGCCCAGGCCGTGGGCGATGGCCTCGCCCGCACTTGCCTCGTGCTCAAGAGCTGGCACAACTACGAGGGACGCTACTACCAAGGCGGCGCCAACGCCGGCAGCGACCTGCCCGGCACGGCTGCGTTGCACGCCCTCTGGGGCACACCCGCCTGCTACGGCACGGCGCTGCAGTTCGCCGAGTACTGCCGCAAGTACGGCAAGAACCACGACATGATGGCGCCGTTCATCGAGAACTCGCGCCAAAACGGCCTCAAGTTCCCGGAGGGCTATTGGGCCAGCCACCGCCCGGAGGAAATCACGCCGGAGGACTACAAGGCCGCCCGCTGGATCGCCAAGCCCGCAAACCTCTTCGACAACGACCTGCCCATCATGGTCTCCGCCGCGTACCTGTACACCACGGCGGAACGGGCCCGCGACATGCGCCAGAAGCCGGTCTACATCCTCAACCACGCCGCGAGCAACACGAGGCCGAGGAGCCTCACGCCAACCCTCGACGAGGTGGAGGCCGACACCGCCCGCACGGCGAGGAAAATCTATGAAGGCGCCGGCATCACCGCCGCCGACCTCTCGTTCGAGAACATGTACGACGGCTTCGCCCAGTTCCACCAGTTCCACATCGAGGGGCTCGGCTACCGCGGCATGAAGTTCGGCGAGGCGCTCGACTTCTACCAAACCGACATCTCGATTCACGGCCCCAACCCCATCCTGCCGAGCGGCGGCAACATCGGCTGCGGCCGGAGCCGGTTCTGGATGCACACCGACTGCATCCAGCAGATCCAGGAGCGCGCCGGGGAGCGTCAGGTGACGGGAGTGAAGCCGGAGGTCGCGGTTTCCGGCGGGCCGATGCCGCTCGGCGGGCGGTTTACGGTTTGGAGCGCAACGCCCGATTAGCCGGTCCAAAACACCCGCGCCCGACGGCGCGACGGAGGCCGAGACGCCTTCCCTAGAGAGGACGCAACACCATGATTCTCATCAGCTTCGACATCGACGGCACCCTCACGGTCGGCGACCCGCCCGGCATCCTGCCGATGGAAATGGTGCGTGCCGTGAAGGAGCAGGGCTGTCTGGTAGGAAGCTGCTCGGACCGGCCCATCAGCGCCCAGCGCGCCATCTGGGCCAGCCACGACATCGAGGTGGACTTCACGGTCTCCAAGCACATGCTGCCGGATGTGAAGGCCGAGTTCGCGGCGGACGTGTACTACCACATCGGCGACCGCGAAGACTTGGACAAGCGCCCCGCCCTCGAGGCCGGGTTCGAGTTCCTTTGGCCCCACGAGGCCGTGGACATGCCTTGGGTCGAGGGAACCTGACGCCTCCAAAGCAGGCATCGCCTTGAAGACGCACTACCCAGACATCGGCCTGCACGTCCCGTCACTGCTGCTGCCAGCTCCCGGCATTGCGCTCGGGACGTGGGCCGTGATTGCCTGCGACCAGCACACTTCCGAGCCTGAGTATTGGACCGAGACGCGTCGCTTGACCCGTGGGGCACCATCCACCCTCGACCTCGTGCTGCCGGAAGCGCTGCTCGCGGAAGGCGACCGCGACGCGGCCATCGCCGCGATTCACCGCAACATGGAGCGATATCTTGCGGACGTCCTGGTCGAGCAACCTCCCGGTTTCATGCTCGTGGAGCGGGAGGTGGGACGCGAACATCCCCGGCGCGGACTCATCGTGGCGCTGGACCTCGAGTGCTACGACCATCGCCCGGGAGCTCGGGAACTCATCCGCTGCACCGAGGGAACCGACGTCCGCCGGCTGCCGGCCCGCGCCGCCGTCCGCCGCGGTGCAGCCTTGGAGGCGCCGCACATCCTGGTGCTTCTGAACGACCCGGACGCCACCGTGATCGAGCCCCTGTTCGAGGCCCAGGAAACCGCCGCCTACGACTTCGACCTCATGCAGGGCGGCGGTCGGGTGCGTGGCTGGCCGATCCAGGACGAGTCCCGCATCGAGGCGACGGCAGCGCGCCTCGCGGCTCTGAGGCAAGGCGAACCGCCGATGGTCTATGCGATGGGCGACGGCAACCATTCATTCGCCGCCGCCCGCCTCGTGTGGGAAGAGCTTCGCGACGCCGGCGCGCCGGCGGATCATCCGGCACGGTATGCGCTGGTGGAACTGGTCAACATCCACGACGAGGCGCTCAACTTTGAAGCCATCCACCGGCTCGTCGCCGAAGTCGAGCCGGCGGCGCTGCTCGCAGGCATGGCAGAGCATTTCGCGGACGCCGACTTTGCCATCGATCGTCACGAAACCCCCTCCGAATGGAACGAGGCAAGGAACCGAGCCAGTGCCGGCCACGCCATCCCCTTCGTGCAAGGCACCGCGTCCGCCACAATGTTTGGCCTCGCCCGGATCGAATCCCCCGACGCCCAACTCGCCGCCACCACCCTGCAACGCTTCCTCGACGACCGCCTGCCAACCCTCCGGGGCACCCCCGACCTGGACTTCATCCACGGCGAAGACACCCTCCTCAACCTCGTCCACGGCCACCCCGACCGCATAGGCTTCCTCCTCCCCACCCTCAACAAACACGACCTCTTCGCCAGCATCACCCGCGACGGCGCCACCCCGCGCAAGACCTTCTCCCTGGGCGAAGCCCACGAAAAGCGCTACTACATCGAGTGCCGCCGCATTAGACCGGACTGAACTCGGCAAGGGACGGCACAAGCCCGTGCCCTATGAGGCCCGTCTTGAACACACGGTGGATGCGGCACGGGCCCCTTGGGGCGAGGGCACCTTGCCCTCGCCCCCAAGGGCCCTCGCTTCGAATCAAGCCTTCAAACGGTGAACGTGTCCGACCTCGTAGGGGTGAGGCTTGTCACCGCCCGTCTTGACCTGTTTCAGTCTTCCATGCAGGCAAAGCTCTCCGCGTCGTCCGGGTCGCCGGAGCCGTTGTACTGGGCGTACTGCGGGTAGGGGCAGAGGGGGCGGGCGAAGCTCCGGGAGTTCTCCGTCGCCGCGCCGGCTTCGACGATGGCTTCGGCCCAGTTCACCTCTCTGCCGGCAATGGCCGTTTGCGCCTCCATGAAGCTGAACTCGCCCGGGTGCTCCGCAATGATCCGGTTTGGCGGAGCGTCCCTTTCCACCCAATTGATGATCGGCTGCAGGAAGTCCGCCGCCCAGGCGCCCGGGCCGCCGGCGCAGTGCACCATGCCGGGGATCATGTACGTGCGGACAGATTCGTCCATGGCGCCGCCGTTCAGCGCCTTGGCGTCCGCGAGGAAGCCTTCGAGCGTCTTGGCGCGGCAGGGCTGGTCGTGCCAGCCGTTGTAGATGATGAGCTTGCCGCCGCTCTCGTGGAAGGCGCCGAAATCGGGCGCGGGAACCTCGACAGAGACCATGATCTCGCGCAACCCCGGAAGGTCCGCCACCGGGTCGAAGCTCGCGATGTCGAAGCCCGGATCGCGGTGCATCACGGCCTTGATCACGTCCACCGTGATGTCGGACGCCGTGCCCTCGAGGAACGGCACGGGGCCAGTAACCCACAGATCAAAGTCGCCGCCGAGTTCGCCGCCGGGATAGACCCCCGGCACCACCACCGCGCCGAATTCGTCGGTGACGCCCGTGTATAGGTAGCGCGCGGTCTCGATCTGCCCCGCCGTAAGGCAATCGGCCGCACCACCCTCGCGACATTGCAGCGCGTCGAGTTCGAGCATTTCGACCTTGCACTTGCGCGGATCCCCGACGATGCCGTCGGCAACGCCGTCAAGCATGTCGCAGGCGCGCCGCGAGTTGGCGTCGAGCACCGCCACCGATTCGGCATCGAGGGGGCCGCGGGCCTGGTGGCGGCTGGTCTCGAACGCCCATGCCAACAGTTGCGTGTATTCGATCGCCGGCGCCCCGGCGATGATGCCGTCGTAGTCGTCCGGATAGCGCAGCGCCTCCACGAGCGCCGCCCGGCCGCCGTTGGAACAGCCCCAGAGGTACGCGAACCGCACCGGTTCGCCGTAGAACGTCGCGACGATCCGCTTGGCGAGCACAGTGGTCAGGTGATTCGCCCGGAAGGCGAAGTTGAGCTTGGCGTGATCGTCGCGGTAGAAGCCCTCGTCGTTCCCTCCCTCATGCCCGGTGTCGGTCGAGGCCATGGCAAAACCGGTTTCGAGCAGGCTCCTCGTGTCGCCGATCACGCCGGCAAGACCACCCGGAGCGTGGAACATGAACCGACCGCTCCAGCCCTCGACCGGCATCCGAACCTCGAACCGAATCGTCGAGTCAATCGTCCCCCGCACCCGGCAGTGCGTCGGAACGCCCTCCGCAGCCGCCACCAGAATGCCCGGTTCCACCGCATGGTCCGCGTCGGACAGAAGGTAAAGGTCCGCGCAACGATCGGTCGCCGCGGCAACGCCCGCTAGCGCGAGAGAGGCCAACAGGGTAAGCAAACGCATCTCCGTCTCCTTTGGCTACGGCGCCGAATACTCGCACAACGCGCAACCCAATGATCGTAAGGCGCTTTCCCCGTAGGGGCGGGGCTTGTCCCCGCCCGTCTTCAACGCACCGACCAACTCGGCAAGGGACTTCTGCTACGATCCACCGGCGATCCGGAGGGGCACGCATTGAGCGAACAGGAAGTCACATACGTCACGGGCGAAATGCGCGCCGCGCAAGGAGTGTGGAGCGATCCGCGCACTGCGCCGCCCATCACGGAGACCGACATCCGACGGTGGGCCATGGCCACGCACTATCCGGAGACGCCGCCGCGCATCTATTGGGATGCCGATTACGCCGCAACCACGCGTTGGGGCGGCATCGTCGCTCCCCCAGACTTCAACCCGTTCGCCTGGCCGGTGGAACGCCCCAAGGGCGGCTCGCCGGGACTCGCCGGCCAGCGCCCGGACGGCAAGCCCCTCACCGGCATGAACGGCGGCCAGACCGACACCTACGGCGTGCCCATGCGCCCCGGCGATGTCATCAGCGCCCGCACCCGCCTCGTGGACTGGAACGAGCGCGAAGGCCGCTTGGGGCACACGCTTTACGTTCGCAACGAAATCGAGTGGCGCAACCAAGACGGCGAGCTGGTAAAGACGCGCATGTCCATCGGCATCCGCTACTGACCGAGCACCCGCAACGAGGCCAGAAGGGAGACAACCCATGACCGTCAGCTTCGAAGACATCCAGATCGGCGACAAGCTGCCGACCTGGTCCCGCAAGACCAGCTTCGCAGAATGGAACCGCTACGCCGCGGTGAACGAGGAGTTCGTGCCCTTCCACATGGACGACGAGGCCGGTCGCCGCGCCGGCAACGAGGCCGGCGCGTTCGGCATGGGCAACCTGCGCTACGCCTACATCGTCAACGCCCTGCGCGAGTGGATTGGCGACGATGCCATCGTCCGCGAGGTCGGCTGTCAGTATCGCGCCATCAACCAGAAGGACGACGTGCTCACGGTCACGGGCGAAGTCACCGCGAAGAAGGCGGAGGACGGCGAGAACCGCGTCTATCTCGACATCAACGTGGTTACCCAGACCGGTGCCCCCACCTGCCCGGGCCACGCGGTGGTCGCCCTCTGACCCTGCCATGACCTACGCCGGCAACCGGGTCGTCTTCGACGCCGACAGCCACCTTATGGAGTTGCCGGACTTCCTGTCGCGGCATGTCGAAACGCGCATGCGGGATCGCATCCCGTCGCTCGACGACATCCGCCTTGCCGATGTGGGCGAGCAGATGCGCTCCTTCGACGGTGCCCAAGGCCATGCGCCGGAAGTGGTGCAGGAGCTCACGGCCCTCGGCGACCGCCTCACCCGCGGCCCCAAGTGGCATCAAGCACTCGGAGCATTCAGTGGCAAGGAGCGGGGCATCGCTCTGGACCTCCTCGGCTTCAAGCGGCAGGTGGTGTTCTCGTCCTTCTGCGCGACGAAGGTTTTCGGCACAGAGGATGTCGAGGCCCGCTACGCCGCTGCCGACGCCCACAACCGGGCAATGGCCGAGTTCTGCGACGGCGATGCGAGATTGATCGGTGTCGCGATGGCGCCGCTTGACGATCCGAGCCGCGCTCTCACCAGCATCAACGCCGCGTTGGAACTGGGGCTTGGCGCGATGTGGATTCCCTCCCACGCCCCAGGCGGCCGCTCCCCCGGCCACCCGGCACACGACGCCATCTGGCGCCGGCTGCAAGAATCGCAAACGCCCTTCATCCTCCACGTCGGCAGCTCCAGCCTCAGCATCCCCAACGAATGGATGAACGACGGCCATTCGGAAAGGCAAAGCGCAAGGGGCCGCGCCGAGGTGATCGGCTCGAAGGACCTAACCGTCATCTTCCACTCCGCCCAGCGCTTCATCTCCACACTGGTGCTAGACGGCGTGCTGGAGCGATTCCCGAAACTCACCGGCGGCGTCATCGAACTAGGCGCCGGCTGGGTCCCCGACACCATCCGCCGCCTCGACCACGCCGTCGACATCTGGGCCCGCTCCGAACCCTACCTCGCCGGCTTCCAGCGCAAGCCCTCCGAACAGTTCCAGGATCAACTCCGCTTCACGCCCTACCCGTTCGAAGACGTGGGCCAGCTAATCCGAGAGTCGATGCCGGACCTATACCTCTTCTCCTCCGACTACCCCCACGCCGAAGGCGGCCGCGACCCCATCGGCCGCTTCACAAGAGCCTTGGAAGGCATCCCCGAAGACCGCCAAGCCGCCTTCTTCGCCGGCAACGCCCGCACGCTATACCCAACCCTCTGACTCCCACTGCGGACGCGCCTACGGCGCGCACGAGGGCGAGACGCCCTCGCTCCGAGGACGCGATTTCTGGAGCGAGGGCGTCTCGCCCTCGTTCGCGCCGCAAGGCGCGTCCGTCGAACTCCGTCAGAGCTTCACCCAAGCCGTTCCCGCAAGAAGCGCCCCGTGTGCGATCGCTCCGTTGCCGCGACGACTTCGGGGGGACCCGTCACCACCACCTCGCCGCCGCCACGGCCGCCTTCGGGGCCGAGGTCGATGATGTGGTCGGCGGTCTTGATTACATCCAGGTGGTGCTCGATCACGAGGACCGTGTGGCCGGCGTCCACTAGGCGGTGGAGGCATTCGAGCAGGCGGGAGATGTCGGCCAGGTGCAGGCCCGTGGTGGGTTCGTCGAGGATGTAGAGGATGTGGCCGCGGCGCTGGAGCTTGGCGAGTTCTGCGCCGAGCTTCACTCGCTGCGCTTCGCCACCGGATAACGTCGTGGCTGATTGCCCTAGGGTCAAATAGCCAAGGCCCAAGTCGTTCAAGACCTTGAGCTTGCGGCCGATGGTGGGAAGGTCCGCGAAGAACTCCACGCCTTCCTCGATGGACATGTCGAGCACATCGGCGATGGTCTTGTCCTTGTGCGTGATTTCCAGCGTCTCGGCATTGAAGCGCTGGCCCTTGCAGGAGGCGCACACCACCTCCACGTCCGGCATGAAGTAGAGCTTGGTGGCGATCACGCCCTCGCCCTGGCATTCCTCGCAGCGCCCGCCCTTGACGTTGAAGCTGAACCGCCCCGGCTTGTAGCCACGTTCCTTGGCGAGCACCGCGTTAGCGAAGAGCGTGCGGATCTGGTCGTAGAAGCCGACGTAGGTGGAGGGGTTGGAGCGGCTGTTGCGGCCGATCGGCGACTGGTCAATGTTGATGACGCGGGTGAGGTGGTCCACCCCGTCCATGCCGTCGTGCGCACCGGAAAGCGAGCGCGGGTCCACCAGCCGCTTCCACAGTTCCTTGTAGAGAATCTCGTTCACGAGCGTGGACTTGCCAGAGCCCGATGCGCCGGTGACGCAGATGAACTGGCCGAGCGGCACTGCAACGTCAATGCCCTTGAGGTTGTTCTCCGCGGCGCCGCGAATGGTGAGCCGCTCGCCGTTGGCCTCCCGCCGCGTCTCGGGCATGGGGATCGACTCGCGCCCAGAGAGATAGCGCCCGGTGGGAGATGCATCGCACGCGAGGATGTCGTCGAGCGACCCGGTCGCCACCACCTCGCCGCCGTGGATGCCGGGCCCCGGCCCCACCTCCACCACGAAGTCCGCCGCTCGGATGGTGTCCTCGTCGTGCTCCACCACCAGCACGGTGTTGCCGAGGTCGCAAAGCGAGCGCAGCGTGTCGATCATCTTCACGTTGTCTTTCGGATGCAGGCCGATGGAGGGCTCGTCGAGCACGTAGAGCATGCCCATCAGCCCAGAGCCGATCTGCGTCGAAAGGCGGATGCGCTGCGCCTCGCCGCCGGACAGCGTGCTCGAGGCGCGGCTGAAGCTGAGATAGTCGAGGCCGATGCCGAGCAACAGGTCAATGCGCTTGCCGATCTCGGCCAGGATTTGCCGGCCGGCGTCTGCGCGAGGGCCGGTCGGCTTGATGGAATCGAGAAACGGCCGCAGCTCGTCGAAGTTCATGCGCCCGAAATCGTCGATGTTGCGTCCGGCGATATGGAACTTGAGCCGCGTGGCGCGCAGCCGGGAACCGTTGCAGTCGGGGCAGGTGTGCTCCACCATCACCCGGTCGAGCCACGCCTCCATGCCGGAACTCGGCACGTCGCGCTGGCGATACCAGCGATAGTGCCGCTCAATGCCGCCGGCAATGCCTTGGAACGCAAACGGGCGCCGGAGCCAGTTCTCCTTTCGAACCTTGGCGTCCGGCGGAATGCGAAGCTGCAACGGCTCGCCGCCGGTGCCGTAGAGCACGGCCTGCTGCGCCTCCTCCGAAAGGTCTTGCCAAGGCGTGTCGAGGCTGAAGCCGTACTCCTCCGACAGGGAATAGAGCGTGTAGCCGCGGTGGTTGTCGGGCCGGTAAGTGAAGGCGTCGCGCAGGAAGCAGCCGTCGCGGATGGAGCGTTCCGGGTTTGAGATCAGGAGGTCTTGGTGGGTGCGCTTGTCGGTGCCGATGCCGCCGCAGGTGCGGCATGCGCTTTCGGGATTGTTGAACATGAAGAAGTCGGGAACGATGTCGCCGTACACGAGGCCGTGCGTGGCGCTGCCGAACTCCTTGGCAAACGTGGCCATGCGCTTCTTCGTCGCGCCGCCAACCACCCGCGCAAACATGAGCGAATCGCCTACACGCAAGGCATGCTCGACGCCTGCCTTGAGCTGCTTTTCCACATCCGGCGCGACCACGAACCGATCCACCAGCGCCGACAGCCGCGCACCGGGCGGCAGCGAGTCGGGTGGGTCCTCGTTGAGGTCCACCCGCTCCCCATCGATCTCGACATGCCGGCAGCCTTGCTTGCGCACCTCGGTGAACAGGAACTCCGGCGCCTCGCCATAGACCTCGAAGATCGGCGCGAGCAGCTCCACTTCGGCCCCGTTCGGCAGCGCCAGGATCGCCTCGACGATCTGCGCCGCCGACCGGATGGGAACCGGTTCGTCGGTGTACGGGCAGTGCCCGTCAGCAATGGTGGCGAACAGCAGGTTCAGATAGCTCGCGATGTCGGTGAGCGTGCCGACGGTGGAACGCGGGTTGCGGGCGATCGTCTTCTGCTCGATGGAGACCACCGGCGACAGGCCAAAGACGAAATCCACATCGGGCTTCTCCACCTGCGCGATATAGCGCTTGGCAAAGCTCGACAGCGACTCCATATAGCGCCGCTGCCCTTCCGCATAGATGGTGTCAAACGCCAGCGAAGACTTCCCAGACCCAGACAGCCCCGTAACCACCACCAACCGATCCCGCGGAATCTCGACGGAAACGTCCTTCAGGTTATGAACCCGCGACCCCTGCACAGCGATGGTGGTGCGAAGCTGCGGCCGCTGCCTTCCCTCGACCTTCCACGCTTCAGCCCCCGCCGCGCCGTTCCTTTTCCTTGCCATTGACCTCCCCCGGGAACGTCGGCACCGTCAACACCCATCGTAGCAGCCTGCAAAGCATGACCTCGTAGGGGACGGGCTTGTACCGACCCGTGCCGAGTTCGTCGATGCGTTCAAGACGGGCAACCACAAGGGTCGCCCCTACGAAGCACCTCCGCCCCAACCTCCTTGATGCCCGGCCAATCCGGCGCTATGGTCGCGCGCCCCCCTTCCCCCGAGGCCCGCCAGCCGTGCCGCAAATCACTGTGCGCCAGCTTGAGAAGGTGTTCCGTGTGGCGGAGCGGCAGCCGGGATTCTGGGGCGCGGTGCGTTCGCTGGCACACCGGCGCTACCGTGAGGTGAAGGCGCTTCACGGTGTCGATTTCGATGTCGAGCAGGGCGAGCTCGTGGGCTACATCGGGCCCAACGGTGCCGGCAAGTCCACCACCATCAAGATTCTCTCGGGAATCCTCACGCCCTCCAGCGGCGAATGCCGAGTCAATGGACTGTCGCCCTGGCGCGACCGCGCCCGCCATGTGGCGCGGATTGGGGTGGTGTTCGGGCAGCGTTCGCAGCTTTGGTGGGACCTGCCGGTGATCGAGTCGTTCGACCTCCTGCGAGACATCTACGCCACGCCACCGAGGCACCATGCCCGAGTCCTGGAGGAGCTCGCAGAACTCCTGCACCTAGAGCCGCTCTTCGACGTGCCCGTGCGCCAGCTTAGCCTCGGCCAGCGGGCGCGGTGCGATCTGGCGGCTTCGCTCTTGCATCAGCCCGACATCCTGTTCCTCGACGAGCCCACCATCGGCCTCGACGCCCCTTCGCGGCTCGCCGTGCGCGAGTTCATCCGCCGGCAGAACCGCGAAAGCGGCATAACCGTGCTGCTCACCAGCCACGACATGGGCGACATCGAGGCGCTGTGCAAGCGGGTGATGGTCATCAACGACGGCACGTTGCTGGTCGACGGGCCCATGGACTCCCTGCGCTCGCCCCGCTATCGCGAAAGGCGGGTCGTCGTCGAGTTCGAAGAAGGCGAAACGCTCTCAGCAGAGCACGAGGCCCTCGCCGGAGGCGACGGCAGTCGGGTTGAGTTCCGGGTGGCGGAGAACGCACCGGCGTTCGTGGCCGAACTCTCCGCCCGCTATCGCATCCGCGACCTGATCGTCGAGCACCCTCCCATCGAGGAGATCGTCCGCGACCTCTACCATTCGGCCAGCGCCTGACCCCCATGCTGCGCCCGTATCTAGCCGTGCTCGGCGCGCGCTACCGCGAGGTGCTGCAATACCGCTCGGCGGCGCTCGCCAACTCCGTCGTGCAGCTCTTCTGGGGCGGCATCCGGCTGATGGTGCTGGCGGCATTCTTTGCCTCCGCCAGCGCCGAGCCGCCAATGGCCTTCGCCGCGGTGGTGGCGTACATCTGGCTGGGGCAGGCGTTCTTTGGCCTTTTGCCCTACTCCCTCGATCCGGACATCCAGCGCAAGTTCCTCGAAGGCAACGTTGCGTGGGAACTGCTTCGCCCGGTGAATCTCTATGCCTTCTGGTACGCGAGGACATTCGCCCACCGTGTGGCGGACACCACCATCCGCATGCTGCCGCTCTTGTTCGTGGCGCTTTGGGTGCTGCCGTGGGTGGGGCTCGATGCGTGGGCACTGAAGCCGCCGCCAAGCCTTGCGAGCGGCATTGCCTTTGCCGTTTCGCTGCTCGGCATGGCGGCCCTCGCCACTGCGGTGACCATGCTGTTCCAGACGACCCTGTTCTGGCTCGTTTCCGGTCGCGGATTGCAGGCGTGCATGTATGGGCTCATCTCGCTGCTGTCCGGATTGGCGGTGCCGTTGCCGCTCTTGCCTGCATGGCTTCAGCCGACGCTGTATTGGCAGCCGTTTCGCGGGCTCGGCGACACGCCGTTTCGCATCTACAGCGGCGACATCGCGGCATCGGCGGCGCCGGTGGAGATCGCATTGCAGTTCGGCTGGACGGCGGTGTTCGTCGGCATCGGCTATGCGGTGCTGAGCCGGGGCCGTGGTCGGCTGGTGATTCAAGGTGGATAGGGCGCCGTCCGGAACCGCATCTCGCGAGGCCACGCTCGCGGACGACCGGCACCCGCGCAAGCCGGGCACGGTGGGGCTGTACCTGCGGCTCATCGGCGTCAGCGTGCGCGGGCAGATGCAGTATCGCGGCACCTTCCTCGTCATGTCGTTCGGTCAGTTGCTGACCCACTCGTTGGAGCCATTCGCCATCTGGGCGCTGTTCGACCGTTTCGGCAGCCTTGCCGTGTGGACGCTGCCGCAGGTCGCCCTGCTCTACGGCACCGTCAGCGTCGCGTTCGCCTTCACCGACGCCCTCGCCCGCGGCTTCGACCTCTTTGGCGATCAGTTCATCAAGACGGGCAACTTCGACCGCATCCTCCTGCGGCCACGGCCCTTGGTGCCGCAGGTGGCGGGGCACGAGTTCACGCTGTTTCGGGTCGGACGCCTGATTCCGGGCCTGGCGGTGCTCGTGTGGGCGCTGTGGTCGCTCGACATCGACTGGAACGCGGCGCGAGTGCTCCTGCTCGCGCTGTCGCTGGCCGGCACCTTCCTCTTCTTCTACGGCCTCATCATCCTGCAGGCGACGCTCGCCTTCTGGACCACAGAAACGCTGCACATCTTCAACCTCCTCACCTACGGCGGCGTAGAGACGGCGCAGTACCCGCTGGCAATCTACGCCCGCGACTTCCGCCGCTTCTTCACCTTCGTGGTGCCCTTAGGTTGCGTCACCTACTTCCCACTCGTCGGCGTCATGGGAGTCGCCGATCCGTTGGGCAGCACCGCCTGGATGCAGTTCGCCGCTCCACTCGCCGGATTCGCCTTCTTCGGCGCGTCGTTGCTGGCTTGGCGCACGGGTGTTCGGCACTACACGTCGACGGGGTCGTAACTCAAGACGGGCGGGGACAAGCCCCGCCCCTACGAGGCCCGTGTCGAATCCACCGATGCGTTTCAATACGAGCCGCATTGGAGTTTCGCGAGGCGAAACTCCATGGAGGGCGAGACGCCCTCCCTCCGAAGGCCTGTCGCACCTCCAACGCGCCGACAGGCGGGGCCCCGGAGGGAGGGCGTCTCGCCCTCCAACGTGCCGACAGGCGCGCAATCCAGAGACGATCGGCGCAGCCCCTCAGGCCGCGAAAAACGCCAACTCCTCCACCTCCACCTGGCTGCGGGTGGTGAGCTTAACCGGCGTCGATGCCTTCTCGATCACGCCGATGTCGGATAGCCACTCGCAGGCCATGAGGATGTGTTCCACGTTGTGGTTGCGGGTGAAGTGGTGTGATATCTCGGTGGTGGAGCGGGGTTCGCCGCCCGAAACTTCCAGATACTCGAGCAACGGGGCAAAAATCTGCCGGGCGCGGGGTTCGAGCCAGGCGTCGATTGCGTCGAGGGCCACGCCATTGGCCGTGGCCGTGGCCGGCCCTTCGAGCAAGTCGAGATAGATGGGTCCGTAGAGCGCCGGGTTCAGGCGCACCGCGTCGGCGAGCGCTTCGCGGCCGACGATTTCGCCGGCCAGGCCCACCTCCGCCTCCGCCAGAGCCCGTGCCGTCTGCAGAATCCACAGCGCCGTGTATGCCGCATCGTCCTTCACCTCGTGCCACTTGCGTGCCTTGTAGTGGGTGGTGAGCGCGTGGATGACGCTGTTCATCACCTGAATCTCGGTGTCGCGGGCGCCGATGTCCTGAAGCTGGGCGAACAGGCGGTCGATGGACGGGTCGCGACTGAAGAGCAGGCGTCCCTTGGCATACATCGAGTGGCCGAACATGTTGCGCGTGGATGCCTCGAGGCGGAGCCGGAACTGGGCCCGCGGCTCGACCGAGGTGTGGATGTTGATGTCGTCCATGGTCAGCGCCACACCATGAACGCCGGTCTTCTGATCGTCGGTGCAGACCAGCACGAGGTCGATGTCGGACTTGTCCCACACCTCGTCGTGGGAAAGGCTGCCGCAAAGGATGCCGGCGAGGATGTGGCGATCCTCCTGCACCTCTTCCATGAGGTCGGCAAGTGCCTGCTCGAACCGTTCGCGTGTGGTTGACGGCATGAGCGCCTCCCAAGGCATGGCAAAGCTCGCGGCGAAGTGTAAGTCACCGAATGGCAGCCATGAGAAGACAAGCCAGATCCGAAAAAACGGTTGACATCAATCCCCACATAGGGACAATCGCCGCCCCATGAATCCCCGAACGAACTTCCGACCGAGCCCAAGGCGCGCCGCAGCCGCGGCGACGACGGGCGGGTATTGGTTTTTCACGAGCTAACGCGCACTCGAAATCGAGGGCGCAGGTGTCGCCCGTCGAAGAACCCCGATTGGCGATGCCATCGGGGTTTCTTTTTTTGGGCGGGGCGAAGGCACGGGACAACCGGAGATGGGGAGCAACACGACATGTCTGACCAAGCCGAACGAACGGAGAACCTGAACGTGCTGGCACACGAACTCTTGCCGACGCCGCATGAGGTGAAGGTGGAACTGCCGGCCAGCGAGGCCGTGGTACATGGCGTGGCGATGGCGCGGGAGGCCATCCGCGCCATCCTCGAACGGCGCGACCATCGGCTGCTTGTCGTGGTCGGGCCGTGCTCGATCCACGATCCCGAGGCAGCGCTCGACTACGCCGTTCGGCTTGCGGGTCTTGCGCGCGAGACCAAGGGCTCGCTCATGCTCGTGATGCGCACCTATTTCGAGAAGCCGCGCACCACCACCGGCTGGAAGGGGCTCATCAACGATCCAAGCCTCGACGACACTTTCCACGTCGAGCGCGGCATTCGCGTGGCGCGGCAACTGCTGCTTCAGATTGCAGATCTCGGCCTGCCCCTCGCCACCGAAGCGCTCGACCCCATCATGCCGCAATACCTGCAGGACCTGATCGCCTGGTCAGCCATCGGCGCCCGCACCACGGAATCGCAAACGCATCGGGAGATGGCCTCCGGGCTCTCCTGCGCGGTGGGATTCAAGAACGGCACCGACGGTTCGCTCGACGTCGCCATCAATGCCCTGCAATCGGTGTCGAGCCCGCATCGCTTCCTCGGCATCAACCAGCGGGGCCAGGTGTCCGTCGTCCACACCCGCGGCAACGCTTGCGGGCACATCGTCCTGCGCGGCGGCAGTTCCGGCCCCAACTACGACCGCCAGGCCGTGCAGGGGTGCGAAAGCGCGCTCGCCGATGCAGGGCTCACCCCCAACATCATGGTGGATTGCTCGCATGCCAACTCGAACAAGGACCACACCCGCCAACCGCTGGTTGCAGAAGCTGTGGCAGAACAGATCGCCGGCGGCAATCGATCCATCGTCGGCCTGATGCTGGAAAGCAACCTCAGCGCCGGCAACCAGAAGCTCGGCGACCCGGCGAGCCTCGAATACGGTGTTTCGATTACCGACGCCTGCGTCGATTGGGACGAGACGGAAACCCTGCTGCGGTCACTGGCGACACGACTGGCGGCACCATTGCGAGATCGCTTGGAAGCCGAGAGCCAGACGAACGCCATCGCTGCCGGCTAGGGAAAGAGGCAGATTGCCTCCTTCCAGCGTCCATCAACGGTAGTAGGCGTTTTCCCGCATGGTGTGGTCCGTCACGTCACGCACTTCCGTGAGTTCCGGGATTCGCTCGGTGAGGGATTTCTCCACGCCCTGCTTGAGCGTGATATCCACTGCCGCGCAGCCCTGGCAACCGCCACCGAACTGCAGCACGGCGACGCTCTCCTCGACGATCTCCACCAGCGTCACCTGACCGCCGTGCGCGGCCAGACCGGGGTTGATCTCGTTGTAGAGCACGTAGTTGATGCGGTCTTCCAAGGGCGAGTTCTCGTCCACATTCGGCACGCGGGCGTTGGGCGCCTTGATGGTGAGCTGGCCACCCATGCGGTCTTCGCGGAAGTCCACCACCGCATCGAGAAGGTATTTCTCGCTCCGATCCTCCAGCCACGCCGTGAAGCCCTCATACGGCACCGGCGTGTCGTCGTCCTGCTCCTCACCGGGGCGGCAATAGGCAATGCACGTCTCGGCATTGGGCGTCCCCGGTTCCGAGACGAAGATGCGGATGCCGCAACCGTCCTCCTGCTTCGCAAGCAGATCGCGCAGGTACGCCTGGGCGGCTTGGGAGATCTCGACCATCAAGTCCTCAGATCAGATGCGTTGACGCCTACTTTACCGCGCAACGAGCACGCACGCACCTTGGAGGGAAGGCACGTGCGTGGTCGCGAAGGACGCACGCCTATCGGCGTGCCAGGGAAAGCAGAATGCCTTCCCTCCGAGCTACTTCCTCGGCGCCTTGCGGTCCTTGTACTTGTACCAGTCGTTGTCGCGGAAAAGCCCGTCGCGCCAGCGCACCGCGTCCCTCATGCCGAGTTCGCGATTCTTGTCTTGCCAATCGTAGGAGAAGCCGGTGAACTGGCCGGCGGCGTCGAGGTCGGTGCTGCTATGCACGGACGAGTAGATGCCCATGTTCTCGTAGAAGCGGTTCATGTTGAGCTTCAGGATCGAGAGATGGTCGGCGCTCATCACCGCGATGCGATCAGCGAAGGCGATGGTGCGCTCTTCGAGCTCGTCTTTGGGCCAGGAGTAGTTGATCATGCCGATCTCCTCGGCCTCCTCGCCGCTGACGTTCTCGCCAGTGTAGTAGAGCTCCTTGGCCTTCCTCATGCCGATCACCAGCGGCCAGATCACGCCCGTGCGCGACGTGCCGAGGCCCCTGAGCCCCGGATGCCCAAGCTGCGCATCTTCAGCCGCCACTACAAGATCCGCCATCATGGCGAGCTCGCAGCCGCCGGCGATGGCATAGCCGTGCACCTGCGCGATGGTGATCTTCGCCATGTTCCAGAAATACATGTGGATGTTGGTGATGGCCTGCATCCCGGTGCGGATGCCCATGAGCAGGCGCCGCCCCTTGTCGTCCACCGCCTTGTGCCGCCGCACCACCGCGTCCGCGCCCTTGCCGGAGGCCGGGGTGAGGTCGTAGCCGGCACTGAACGTGCGCCCGCCGCCGCGAACGATGATGACGCGGCAGGAATCGTCCGCCTCCAGATCGTGCAGAGCGTCGTTGAGCTCGAACAGGAGCTCCTGCGACAGCGCATTCATCTTCTCCGGCCGGTTCAGCGTGATCCTGCCAACCCGGTCGTCAGTGCCGACGCGGTCAATCAGGACATTCTCGAAATCGGACATGGCTTCCTCGCCCCTTGAAAAGCGCGACACGTTACCACGGCGGGGGGATTGGCGGGCCTCGGCGCATTCCAACGCATTCCTCGTAGGGGCGGGGGCTTGTCCCCGCCCCTTACGAGGCCGACTCGCCCCGTTCGACCTCGTCTCCATGCCCGAGGCGGCCTGCGTCGCCATCGCCTCTGGCGCGACCTTGCCCCCCTCCGAGAGAGGCCGTCCTCGCCTTTTCTCGGTGGGGCGGGCTGGCCGAATCCCGTTCCGCGTTCCTCGGTGCATTCAAGACGGGCGGGGACAGACTCGTGAGACATCGGCCACGTAGCCCGTGGGACGAAATGGGTGTGTGGCGGGAGGGCTCGGCGGGAGGGCTCGTGTGGGACGAAATGGGTGTGTGGCGGGAGGGCTCGGAATTGGAAGGCTCGGAAGCGGAATGTGGCGGGAAGGCTCGGTGCTGTTCAATTCGCGTCCCGTGCCTTCGAAAAACCCGCAATTTGGTGCCCAGGGAGGGATTCGAACCCTCACGCCTTTCGACACCGGAACCTAAATCCGGCCTGTCTGCCAGTTCCAGCACCTGGGCTTGACGTCGATTTTCCGCCCCTGCCCGCGCGGATACAACCGCTCGCTACGGCTTGGTTCGCTCCGCCCATTCTCTTTTCATGGCGCGCATCTCGGCGGTGAGGCGGAGTTCGCGGGTCGGCGAGGCGTCGGTTTGCCAGGCGCCGGTGACGTTGTCGCGGGGCACTGCGGCGCGGGCCTCGACCGGCGGGCAGGGATGTGCCGGGGACGGCTCGTCGGCGTACCAGTAGGCGACGCTCGACATCTCGTTGGCGAGGTGGTTGCCGTGGCCGTGTTCGATCGTGACGCGGATTTCGCGCTCGAAGCGCACGGGGTTCTCGATGTGGTGGACGTAGCTCGTCTGGTAGCCAGCCGTGTTGCGCTCGTGGATGGACGAGCCGTTGCGGAGGAAGGCGTTTTCCTGCATGCCCCAGGCCTGGTTCAGGTAGTCCTCGGAGCCGGTGCCGTGGAGGTCCGGCGGCCACTTGTGGCCGTCCACCCAGATCATGTCGTCGCCTTCGCCCCACCACGTGCCCTGGAAGTTGGTGACCGAGAGATTGCAGCCGAGATAGTGGCCGCGCCCCTTGGCGTCGAGGATGACGTAGTTGTTGTCCCAGGCGATCCGTCCGCGGTTGACGACGTTGGCCTCCGGGGTGTTCACGCGAATCTCGTGGCCCCAGCCGGGCGTTGGATTCTCGCGGCGGAATTCCGCGTGCAGGTAGCCGGCGTCCGGCGCCACTTCGCCGAGCTCGTGGTCGATGTAGAAGTACTGCCGGTGCGGCTCGGCGCTCTGGTTCACCAGTGCCACCACGGCGCGCTCGCGGAAGGGCATGGGCACGTAGGCGTTCAGGGCGCAGCCTTGGTTGAAGCGGTTGTTGCTGCGGGTCGAGGCCGAGAACAGCAGCGATTGATAGGAGTTGACGATGCCGTGGCCGAGGCCGAAGAAATCGCCCAGCGGGCAGAGGATGCTGGGCGAGGCGGCGTTGTCCCAGGTGACCTCGATGAGGCATTCGCGGTAGTGATTCGGCTGGGTCATCCAGATGTGCGTGATGGTGCCGGGGCCCGAGATGTCGGCCAGCACACGGCGCTCTCCGGGGTCGATGGTCCAGGCATCGTTGTTGCGGCCGGTCGTGTCCCAGGAGGAGAAGCGGCCAGTGCGCCCCGCGCGGATGGATGGGAGATTGGAGAGGTTCATGCTTGGGTCTTCGGCGATGGATCTGCGAAGTGTATGCCCCTCCCAACACACAAACATCTCGTCCCTCTCGCCCCCCAGCTTGCGCGCGTTGCGGCGTTGGGAGGGCGGGACGCCCACCTTCCGAGGCCCGCGAGTCCGCCCTGTCCGGCGTTGAAGACGCACCGATGGGTTCCGCCGGCCTCGTAGGGCGGGGAGTACGTTGAAATACATTGACAAATTCGAGAAAGGCGGGAAATTCCCGCACTACGACGGCCGCCGGACGGGCGGGGACAAGCACCGCCCTGACGGGACGTGCTCCGGATCGGTCGACTGGCGCTGATATTCAAACCCATTCCTCGTAGAAGACGGGTATGTCCCATGTCGGATCTGTCGGTGGGTTCAAGACGGGCGCGACAAGCCCGCCAGCTACAGGGGTGGCGGCAGGAGGCAACTTGGGAAAGGGATATTGACCGTATTGCTCTGCATAACTACAGTCAGCGAGAACAATATGGGGTGCGCACCGCTAAGCTTGCACTGAGCCCTCTCATTGGGACTGCCGTGTTTCTACCATGACTGAATTGACACGCCCAAGCCCGAATTGTTGCCGCCAACACGCCCCCGGCCGCAGCCGGCGCGGACTGCCCGCGGCCGCTTGACCCGCTCGGTTCCCGACTCCGCGTGGCTGCTCGCGCACCGCGCAACCGTCCCGGACGGGCCGCAGGACTATTGCGACCGTCCGGCGGTGACCGCCCTCTGCGACCCCGTGCGCCGCCCCTTCACCGTGCTCATGGCGCCAGGAGGATTCGGCAAGACCACCGTCCTCGCCGCGGCCTGCCGCACTGCTTTGGCTGCCGGCACGCCGGTGGCCTGGCTGACCCTCGCCGACGACGACGCCGCCACGCTCGACGCCTACCTCGCGTTCGCCTTCCACCGCGCTGGACTCGACCTCGGCGCGGCGATCGCTGAACACGGTCCGCCGTCGGGCTCGGGCAGGCCGCGCACCGATGTGCTTCTGCGCGCCGTCGAGGCACGCGGACGGACGTTCGTGCTCGCCCTCGACGAACTCGAGAACCTCGCCGACCGGGACGCCGTCGCTGTGCTCGACCGCCTACTGGCGCACGCGCCCTCTTGCCTACATCTCGCCATGGCCTACCGGGCGCTCCCGGCCGGGCTCGGCGCCGCCCGGCGGGTACTTGACGACGCGGACGTCGTCGGCGCCGACGACCTCAGCTTCGAGAAACCCGACATCGCCCGCTTCTTTGGCCTCGCGCTGTCGCGCAACCGCCTTGCCGCCGTCGCCGCCGAGTCCGACGGTTGGCCGATCGCGCTGCGCATGCGCCGCAACGCGACCGATGACCCGCCGGCCGCAGCCCTGCGTGACGCCGTCGGCAAATGGATCGACAGCGGCTTCTGGCGCGCCTTCCCCGCCGCCGACCGCCGCCTTGCCCTTGATCTTTCGCTGTTCGACTGGATCGACCGCGACCTCGTCGACGAGGTGCTCGAAACCCCCGGCGCGTTCGACCGCGCCACGGCGCTGCCCGCCCTCGCCGGCCTGCTCGTGCCGACCGCCGGTGGCTCGTGCGGCGTCCACCGGCTGCATCCGCTGCTCCGCGAGCACGGCACCGCGGCGCTCTGCCGCGAGCGTCCCGCGCGTGCGCGCCGCCTCGGCCGCCGCATCGCCATCGCCCTTGCCCGCCGGGGCGTTACGCTGGGCGCCATGCGGCAAGCCGTCGAAGCCGGCGATGCGAACCTCGCCGGCGCCATCCTGCTCGAGGCCGGCGGAGTGCAGTGGTGGTTGCGCGAGGGGGCGGGGCCTGTCGCCGCCGCCAACCGGCTGCTCGCCGAGGACACGGTGGCGCGGCATCCGCGGCTGGCCCTGTTCCGAAGCGTCGCCCTGCATCTCGCCCAGCAGCCGGCCGCGGCTGCGCGTGCGTTTGAGCACGGCGCAGCGCGGGCACCATCGGGCGACCACGATTTCGACGTCGACCTGCTGTTCGCACGGGCGATTCTCGAGTACGACGGTGTGCGCGCTTCGGAGCCGTCCGTCGGGCGCGCCACCGTCGCCGAGACCCTCGCGCTCGCGGCGCGGCCGACTACCTCGCGCATCATCCGCGCCGCCAGCCTGTACGGGCAGGCGGCCGCCGGCTACACGTACGCCCGCTTCGACGCCGCTGCGGACAGCGCCCGCCGCGCGCGCGCCATGGCGACCGGTGAGTCGACCTTCTTGACCATGCTGGTCGACTGCCTGCTGGCGCAGACGGCGATGCTGCGTGGCCGTGTGCGCGAGGCGCGCCGCCACGCCGACAACGCTAGGCGAATCGTCCCGGCCGGCTTCCTGAACGACCCCCAGATCGCCGCCTACACGAAGCTCGCCGAGCGCGAGCTCGATGTCGAGCGCAGCCGCGCCGAACACCACATGCAGGACCGCCGCACCGCCCTCGAGATGCTCCGGGGCGGCTACGACTACACCCGCTACGCCGCCGCCACCGATGTCGCCGTGGCGCTCGAGACCGACACCCGGGGCGCCGCCGCGGCGCTCGACCTCGTCGAGGAGCTCGCCGAACGCGCCCGCGCGTCGGGAATCCGCTACCTCGCGCCGCTGTTCGCCGCCCACCGGGTCGCGCTCCTCGCCGACGCGGGGCGTGCCGGCGACGCGGACTCGGCGTGGCGCACCGGCGAGCTGCCCAACACCGACGCGGCCTGCGTCGACATCGACGGCCGCGGCTGGTGCTGGACGGAGGCGGTCGCCGGCGCGCGCGTCCGACTTCTCGGTGCCTCCGGCGAGCCTGCCAGGGCAGCCGAACTCGAACGCTCCCTCGCGCGCGCCGCCGAGCAGCATGGCCTCTGCCGCACCCTCATGCGCTCCCTCGCCCTGCGCGTGCGCCTGGCGAACGACGCGCGCGACCGCGACGGCGCCCACACCGCCGCGGCCGAATACCTGACCCACTACGCGCGCGCCGACTACGCCCGCCCGCTGCTCGCCACGGGCGCCGCGACCGTGGTGCTCGAGCGGGTGCTCGATGCCGACCCCGGCGGCCCCCGCGCCCGACCCGCCCGACGGCTGCTCGCCATGGCCGGCGCCGCCGGTGCCGGTTCCGTGCGCCTAGACGGCCAAGAGATGGCGGTGCTGCGGCTGCTCGCGAGCCACACGAACAAGGAGATCGGCCGGGCGATGGGGCTCTCCCCGGACGGCGCCCGCCACCACCTGCGCAAGATATTCGACAAGCTCGGCGTCCGCCGCCGTCTCGACGCCGTGCGCCGTGCCACCGACCTCGGCCTCCTGCCGGAGCAGCCGCCCGGCTCGGAGCCGCCGGCCGATTCGACACAGGACGCGTAGCGGCGGGGCTTGTCCCCGCGCGTGCGAAATCCATCGCAACGCCTGAAGCAGTTGCGCAGCAAACACCAACGCGCCCGTCAGGGCGCGCCGGCGCGGGACAAGCCCGTCCTCTACGAGGCCCGTCCTGAACCCACCGACAGAGCCGGCCGCACATCCGGCGGACCCCCCGCACGGGTAGCGCGCATGGCGTCGTGAACCACCGCCAACGCCCATCCCCGAGCCCCGCTGCCGTGTCCAATGCTGCCACCTAAACCCGTACCAGTAAAGGAATTGTGCGTGATCGAACCGCCCCGCCACCCACTCCGGCCCGCTGCCCGCCGCCGATTCCAGCCGCGAAAGAGCGGCTTGGGGGACGCTTCCCCGCCGCACTGACGCCGGCCAGAATTCCGGCCACCTCCGCAACCGCCATGCACCAGCGCCGACAGATGCCGCCACCAACCCGGAACCTTCCGTCCGCTGTGCCCGTATGCCGCGCAGACCTCGACGTGTTCTGCGCGACGGGCTTCGCCTCGGTAGAGGAGCCTTCAGCGCGGGGAAGCGCGGAGAGAGAGGATCCTTCGGCGTTCGGGCTCAGAGGTTTCCGCGCCATCGGAACCTGCAACGCGCCCGCAAGGGCGCGCGAGCGGGAGGGGCTTCCCCTTGTGGGACAAATCACGTAACGCGTTGATGGGCCATGGAAGCATCTCGAAGCGGAGTCCACACCAACGGGTCGGCCGGACGGCGCAGTGGGAAGCTCTTCGGAGCGAGGGCCCGTTGCGCTCCGCCCGCCGAAGGCGAAGCGGCCAAGGGCCCGAACATGCAACCAGCCCGCCCCCCGCGTGACGGGCCGGTCAGGCCGTGAAAGAGGCAGGCCCGGTTCCCGGCGCGTCGGCGACCCGTCCCGACCGGGCTGGAAACTCGCCCAAGGAGCCCATGCGGCTGGCACAGCTCGCCGGGGTCGCGTCGTCACTGGAGGCTCGCTCCACGTGGCGGGCGCTGGACCCGACGGCGCCCGAGGACTACCGGCAACTCGCGGCGCTGCTGCTCGACCGCTGGTACGAGCAAGGCGTGCGGCATGTCGGCATCGGCGGCGGCCAGGGCGCCGGCAAGTCCACCCTGGGTCGCCTGCTGATGCAGGCCGGCGAGCTTTCCGGCCTCAACACCTGCGTGCTCAGCATCGACGACTTCTACCTGCCCCGCGCGGACCGGCTTGACCTCGCCCGGCACGTGCACCCGCTGCTGGCGACGCGCGGGCCGCCCGGCACCCACGACATCGCGCTCTGCCGCTCGGTGCTGGACGCGCTACCCCACTCCCGCGAGGTCGCCGTGCCCGTGTTCGACAAGGGCCGCGACGACCGCGCCGGGTCGCGCACCGTGGCCGGCCACGTCGACGTCGTCGTGCTCGAGGGCTGGTGCGTCGGCGCGCGGCCGTCGCCGCCGAAGCTGCTCGCCAAGCCCGTCAACAGCCTGGAACGAGAGCGCGACCCCGACGCCGCCTGGCGCAACCACGTCAACGACGCCCTCGGCTCGGCCTATGCGGAGCTGTTCGAAGGGCTCGAGTCCCTCGTCCACCTGCAAGCCCCCGACATGGCCGCAGTGCGACGCTGGCGCCTGCAGCAGGAGCGCGAAAGACCCCCGCAGCTGCGCATGACCGCAGCCGAGGTGGACCGCTTCGTCCAGCACTACGACCGCGTCACCCTCGCCATGATGCGCGACCTACCCCACCGCGCCGACACCGCCGTCACCCTCGACCAAAACCACAACATCGCAAAGGTCACGTTTCGATAGCAGACGCAAGGGGACCTCGATGGCTTCGCACTTTCCCCGCAGGGGACGAGCTTGCCCGGTCCCGGCGCGCCCCGACCGGCGCGTTGGCAGTTGTTGCGCAACTGCTTCAGTACAGCCTCCTAGCCCGGATTACTCATGAATGCCCTACTGCGGACGACGATACACTCGCTGTGGCTGGGCGTACTCGCTCCGGCCCCCTCGACATAGTGCGCAGCTATGCCTTCGGGTTCCTTCACTCCGTGCGCCCAGCCACAGCGGCGTCTCGTCGCCCTCGCTACGCGCATTCATGAATAATCCGGGCTAGGTGGTCCGAGAAGGGGCACTCCCGCATCGGGTCGATGGGCGTCGGTAGTCAAGACGGGCGGGACAAGCCCCGCACCACAAGCATCAAGCCGCTATGGCAAAGCTCCCGTAGTTCCGCCGCCAGCTGCCGGTGTTCGTCGGCCCTTGGCGACGTTCGGCGCCAGGCGAGGCCGATTTGGCGGGAGGTTGGGGTTGCGAGGGGGGATAGGGCGATGTTCGTGCCTTGGAGGATGCCGGCATCTACCGCAAGGCGGGGGACCAAGGTTACACCTATGCCGGCTGCGACCATTTGGATGAGCGTTTGCAGGCTGCTGGCTTCGAACTGGGCGCGGGCGCGCTTGTCGCCTAGGTCGCAGGCGTCGAGGGCGTGGCCGCGGAGGCAATGGCCCTCTTCGAGGAGCAGGAGGTTTTCGTTTGCCAGCGCTTCGGGGTGGACGGCGGTGGCACCTGCCAGGGGATGGTCTTGAGGGCAGGCGAACAGGAATTCGTCCTCGAAGATCGCTTCCGCGGTGAGATCTCCTGTGTCGTAAGGCAATGCGATCAACGCCACGTCGATTTCGCCGCTCTCCAATCGCGCGAGGAGCGGTGCCGTCTGTTCTTCCCGCAGATACACGGTGAGGCGCCCGAACTGCTCGCGCAGGGCCGGCAGCACGCGGGGGAGGTAGAAGGGACTGATCGTCGGGATGACGCCGAGCCGCAGCTCGCCGGTCATCGGCTCGCGCGCCGCCCGTGCGACCTCCATTACCTCCTCGGCGTCGCGCAGCAGCGCCCTTGCGCGCTCGGCGATCTCGCCGCCGACCCGCGTCATCAGCACGTGTCGGTTCGAGCGCTCCGCGACAGGCGTTCCGAGCACCGACTCGAGGTCGCGGACGCCGGCGCTGAGCGTGGACTGGGTGATGTGGCAGCGCTCGGCGGCGCGCGCAAAATGCTTCGTGTCGGCAAGCGCCACGAGATACTGGAGCTGCTTCATGGTCGGCAGTCGCTTCATCGTTCGTCCTCTCCACTTTCCTTCTCGGCCTTCTCCTTCTTGGCTCTTCCTTCTCGCAATCTCCTTATCTGCCATCGTTCGTATATTACGATTGGTTTATCAAATATTAATCGCTATACACGAACAATGCGACACCATACGCTCTCCCCCAAGCCCACTTTTTAGGACCGACCGATGAGCCAAGGCAAATGCCCTGTCATGCACGGAAGTCGTACAAACGGTGCCGGCGGCGGCACGAGGAACACCGATTGGTGGCCGAACCGGCTGAATCTCGCCGTGCTGCGCCAGCACTCGAGCCTCACGAACCCGCTCGACGCGTCCTTCGACTATGCCGCGGCATTCGAGAGCCTCGATCTCGACGCCGTGAAGAAGGACATCGAGGGGGTGATGACCACCTCCCAGGACTGGTGGCCCGCCGACTACGGCCATTACGGGCCGCTCTTCATCCGCATGGCGTGGCACAGCGCCGGCACCTATCGCGTCGGCGACGGTCGCGGCGGCGCCCGCAGCGGCGCGCAGCGTTTCGCCCCGCTCAACAGCTGGCCCGACAACGGCAACCTCGACAAGGCGCGCGCCCTGCTGTGGCCGGTCAAGCAGAAGTACGGCGCGAGCCTTTCCTGGGCGGATCTCATGATTCTGGCCGGCAACTGTGCGCTCGAGTCGATGGGGTTCAAGACCTTCGGCTTCGGCGGCGGGCGCGAGGACGTTTGGGAGCCTGAGGAGGACATCAACTGGGGCGTCGAGGCCGAATGGCTGGGCGACGAGCGCTACACCGGCGAGCGCGACCTTGAGCAGCCGCTCGGCGCCGTGCAGATGGGCCTCATCTACGTCAACCCGGAAGGCCCGAACGGCAACCCCGACCCGGTTGCGTCAGGCCGCGACATCCGCGAGACCTTCGCGCGCATGGCCATGAACGACGAAGAGACCGTGGCGCTCGTCGCTGGCGGGCACACCTTCGGCAAGGCACACGGTGCCGGCGACACCGCCCACGTTGGCCCGGAACCCGAAGGCGCGCCGATCGAACAGCAGGGGCTCGGCTGGCAGAGCACGTTCGGCAGCGGCAAGGGCGCGGACGCGATCACGAGCGGCATCGAGGGCGCATGGACGCCGACGCCCGTGCAATGGGACGGCAGCTACTTCGACACCCTGTTCGGCCACGACTGGGAAGCGACCAAGAGCCCGGCCGGTGCGTGGCAGTGGAAGCCTACCGGCGGTGCCGGCGCCAACGCCGTGCCGGACGCCCACGACGCGTCGAAGCGCCACGCGCCCATGATGACCACCGCCGACATGGCGCTCCGGATGGACCCGATCTACGAGCCCATCTCGCGGCGCTTCCACAAAGACCCGGACGCCTTCGCCGACGCGTTCGCGCGCGCCTGGTTCAAGCTCACGCACCGCGACATGGGGCCACGCCGTCGCTATCTCGGCGCGGAAGTGCCGGACGAGGTGCTGATCTGGCAGGACCCGATACCGCAGGTGACGCACCGGCTGATCGACGAAGAGGACATTGCCGGCCTCAAGGCGACGATTCTGGCGTCAGGGCTGTCGGTATCTGACCTCGTTGCCACGGCCTGGGCCTCGGCATCGACGTTCCGCAACTCTGATCTGCGTGGTGGCGCCAACGGCGGCCGCATTCGCCTGGCGCCGCAAAAGGACTGGCAGGTCAACGAGCCGGCTCGTCTGGCGAAGGTGCTGGACGCGCTCGAGGCCATCGGGCGGGAGTTCAACGATGGGCGCTCGGGCGGCAAGGCGGTCTCGGTCGCCGATCTCGTTGTGCTCGGCGGCTGCGCTGCGGTCGAAAAGGCTGCCAGGGACGCGGGGCACGCGATTACGGTTCCGTTCGCTCCGGGCCGCGGCGACGCCTTCGAGGACCAGACCGACGTTGACTCCTTCGCGGTGCTTGAACCGCAAGCCGACGGCTTTCGCAACTACGTCGCCGCGGGGTGCAGCGCCCCGGCGGAGGAAATGCTGGTGGACCGTTCGCAGCTGCTGGGCCTGACGGCGCCCGAGATGACGGTGCTCGTGGGCGGCCTGCGCGCGCTGAACGCGAACTTCGAAGAGTCCTCGCACGGGGTGTTCACCGAGAGGCCGGGGCTCCTCACCAACGATTTCTTCGTGCACCTGCTCGACATGGGAACGGCGTGGACGCCGGTGCCCGAAGGTGCGGACGTGTTCGAAGGTCGGGACCGGGCCACTGGGGCGCTCCGCTGGACGGGGACACGCGTCGATCTCGTGTTCGGCTCGAACTCGGAACTGCGCGCCATCGCCGAAGTGTACGGCGCGGACGACGCCGGGCAGCGATTCGCCGAGGACTTCGTGGCGGCCTGGACCAAGGTGATGAACCTCGACCACGTCGGCTTGGTGTAGGCGACTCCTCCCCTCCCCCTCTGCCTCCCCCTCCCCTCCCCTCCCCCTCCCCCCTCCCCCCTCCCCCCTCGCCGCCGCCGCATCGGTGGCGGTGGCGGCGGGGGGCGATATGCGGTTTACTGAACCGGTCGGCCAAACGGGGGCCGGCCAAGGAGGGGGTTAAAAACATGCGGCTCAATCGACTCCTGACGGTGGCTGCCGCCGCCGCGTGGCTGCTGGCCGCAATGGCATGCCAATCGCCCCCACCTGCGCCAGACAAGGCCAGCGATGCGGTGCCTCTCACGCCAGACGGCGTGGTGGACGTTGGCGGCATCTGGCAGGCGCTCGGCACCGCGCACTGGAATCTCGAAGCCCATGCGGCGAGCGAGGGCCCCGTTCCCGCGCTCGGCGCGCTGGGCGCGATTCCCGCTGGCCTCGGCGTGGTGGTGGGCGGCACGATTCCCTACCAGCCCTGGGCGACCGAAGAGCGCGATGCCAACGCCGCCGACTGGGTGGCTCGCGACCCCGCCGTGAAATGCTTCATGCCCGGCATCCCGCGCGCCGCCTACATGCCCTTCCCGTTCCAGATCGTGCAGGGCAAGGACAGCATCTTCGTTGCCTACGAGTTCACCAGTTCCACCCGCATCATCCACCTCGACCGGCCTGGCACCGAAGCGCCGCTACCGTCGTGGATGGGCTATTCCCTCGGCCATTACGAAGGCGCAAGCCTAGTGGTGGACGTGACGGCGCAGGTGCCCGACACATGGTTCGACAGCGCCGGCAATTTCCACAGCGACGAGCTGCGCGTCACCGAGCGCTACACGCGCGTGGGACCCAATCTCATGCAATACGAAGCGACCATTGACGACCCCAAGGTCTTCACCGAGCCGTGGAGCATCGCTATGCCGCTCTATCGGCGCCAGGAAGAAGGCGCGCGCCTGCTCGAGTTCAAGTGCGTCGAGTTCGCCGAAGAGGCGGTGTATGGGCATCTATACGCTACCGATGAAGACGAGGCCGGCGACGGTTAAGCCTCACGTAAGCCCGCAGCAACGCGACAGAGGAGACATGCCATGCGATTGAACACGCATTTTGGAGCCGCCCTCGCAGCGGCAATCACGGCCGGCGTCGCGCTGGTGCCGGCGACTGCCGACGAAGCCGCCGAACCCATGCAGACCTCCTGGGGAGTGCCGGACCTGCAAGGCAACTGGGACTTCCGCACCATCACTCCCTTCCAGCGCCCGGAGGCACTCGCAGATCGTGAGTTCCTCACGGCCGAGGAAGTGGCCGAGTGGGAGGCACGCGCCGCCGACAGCAAGGCGGAGCGCGACATCACGCCAAGCCCTGAGGCGGATGCCAGCCAAGGCGACCTCGATGTCGGCTACAACTCCTTCTTCATCGACACCGGCACCCAGACGAGCCCCCACATGCGCACCTCGTTGGTGGTCGATCCGCCGAACGGTCGCGTGCCGGCAAACACCACGGACGCCCTCTGGCGCATGGCGGAGAATCGGGAGACGTGGAGCCGCTCGCCGCGCACGCCCGCCGACAGGCCGCCGGCGACCCGTTGCCTGATCGGCTTCAACGCCGGCCCGCCGATGGTGTCGAGCGCGTACAACAACATGATGAAGCTGGTGCAGGGGCCGGGCTACGTCGCCATCCTGAACGAGATGGTGAACGATCACCGCATCATTCCAACGGGCGGTGGCGAGGCGGCGCCGGCGCACATGCGCTTCTGGCAAGGCGATTCCGTCGGCCGCTGGGAAGGCGACAAGCTGGTGGTGGAGACCACCAACTTCCGCCCCGAAACCAACTTCCGCGGCTCCGGCGAGAACATGCATCTGACCGAGAAGTTCAGCCGCGTCGACGCCGACACCTTGCGCTACGAATACACGGTGAACGACCCCGAGTCATTCGAGGCTCCCTTCACCGTCATTCACGACATGCGCCGCACCGACGACGACGTGTACGAGTACGCCTGCCACGAAGGCAACGTCGCCATGCACCTGATGCTCTCCGGCGCCCGCGAACAGGAACGCGAGAACCCGGGCGCCGTGGACGACACCTGGCTCCCAACCTGGTTCAAGGGGCTGCCAAAGAAGGAGGACTTGCTCGCCGCGGCGGCAGAGGAAGGTTCGGCCGGCGAAGGCGAATAGGGCGCCTGTCGGGCGTTCGAGGGCGGGACGGCCTCGCTCCAAGGGCAAGCCCCGCGCCTACGGGGTCCGTGCCGAATCGGTCGAGGTGACGTTCCCTACGCTAGACTGTGCGTTTTGCAGCAACGCAGGCGAAGACCAAGGCATGGCGATTGAGGAAGGCAAGGCGGCACCGCTCTTTACCCTGAACGACGCGGACGGCAACAAGGTCGCCCTCAAGGACCTCAAGGGTAAGCACGTCGTGGTGTATTTCTATCCGAAGGACGACACACCCGGGTGCACCAAGGAAGCCTGCGGCTTCCGCGACAACTGGAGCGACATCGAGGAAATCGGTGCGGTGGTGCTCGGCATATCGCCAGATTCCGAAGAGTCGCACCAGAAGTTCCGCGACAAATACGACCTGCCCTTCACCCTCCTATGCGATCCCGATCGCAAGGTGATGACCAAATACGGCGCCTACGGCGAGAAAATGATGTACGGCAAGAAGGTGGTGGGCGTGATCCGCTCCACGGTGCTGATCGGCCCGACCGGCAAGGTAGTCAAGCACTGGCGCCGAGTCGCCCGCGCCGCCGACCACCCGACCAAGGTGCTAGAAGTCCTCTCCGCCGCCTAGGACCTCCGCAGAAGTCCCGCTTCGCGAACGTTACTGGAGGGAGGGCGTCTCGCCCTCCCTGCGGATGACGCACCGCCGTCAGCCGCGGCCGATGAAGGGCATAGACGAGGCCATCACCGTGATGAACGGCACGTTGGCGTCCAAGGGCAGGCTGTCCATGTAAACGACTGCCCTGGCGACGTTTTCCACGTCCATGGTCGGTTCGGCCTTGCGTGTGCCGTCGGGTTGGGGGACGCCGCCGCCCATGCGGCCGGTCATGTCGGTGAGGGCGTTGCCGATGTCGATCTGGCCGCAGACGATGTTGTGGCTGCGGCCGTCCAGGAAGGTGGAGCGGGTGAGGCCGGTGAGGGCGTGCTTGGTGGCGGTGTAGGGCGCCGAGTTCGGGCGCGGCACGTGCGCCGAGATGGAGCCGTTGTTGATGATGCGGCCGCCCATGGGGTCCTGCTCCTTCATCAGGCGGATGGCGTGCTGGGTGCAGAGGAACGTGCCGGTGAGGTTGATGTCCACCACCCGTTGCCACTGCTCGAGCGAAAGCTCTTCCATCGGTACGCCGGGGGCGCCGGTGCCGGCGTTGTTGAAGAGCAGATCGAGGCGCCCGAACCGCTCTTTCGTCTGCGCGAAGAGGTTCGCAACGGAATCGGCGTCGCGCACGTCGGTGCGCACGACGAGCGTTCGCTCGGGGGCACCAGCCTCCTCAGCCACCGCCTCGAGCAGCTCTTGGCGGCGCCCGGCGAGCGCCACCGAGTATCCCTCGCGCACCAAGGCAAGCGTCGAATACTTGCCGATGCCCGTTCCTGCCCCCGTAACGATGGCTACCTTGCCCATTGCCCTTCCCTCTTGGTTGATTACGACCCGCCGGAGCTCAAACCGCGAGCGCGGTCGAGAAGTCCGGCACCCCCTCCCAGCGTCCGGGATCAGTGGAACGCATGACGGCGATGGTCTTGATGACTTCCGGATTCGCGAGGCCGTGCGGCGCCTTGCCGCCAAGCACGCGAATGATGTTCTCCGCCTGACGGATCGGACACTCTTCGAGGAACACCGGTGAGAAGCCAGCGATGTGCGGCGTGACGATGCAGTTCGGTAGCTTCAGGAGAGGATCGTCCGATTCGATCGGCTCGATCTCCGTCACGTCCAGCGCCGCCGCCTCGAGCTGCCCTGCCTCGAGGGCCGCTGCCAGTGCCTTGCCGTCGATGATGGGGCCGCGCGCCGTGTTCACGAGCAACGCCGTTGGCTTGAGCTTGCCGAGGGCATTGGAGTCGAACATGTGCCGGGTTTCGCTGGTGGCCGAGCAGTGGATGGTGATGTAGTCCGCCGATTCGAGCAGTTCCTCGAAGGAGACCATGCGCACACCGTAGAGGTCGCCGGCAGTCTGCGGGACGTACGGATCGTACGCGACGATGTCGAACGGGCCGAAGCCGCGGATGCGGGTGGCGAAGGCGCGGCCGATGTTGCCGAAGCCGACGATGCCGACGGTGTGGCCGGCGATGCGGCGCACGCTACGCTGGAACTCGCCGGCCTTGCGGGGAGTCTCGCGCCAGCCACCGGCACGGATGGTATTCACCGCATCGGGGATGCGTCGGGTCAGGGCGAGCAGCATGGCGACGGCGTGATCCGCCACCTCGGTAGTGTTGACGCCGGGCACGTTGCAGGCGAGCACGCCAAGCTCGGTCGCGGCGTCGAGGTCGATGGAATCGACCCCAACCCCCAACCGGCTCACCACCTTCAGCTTCGGGCAGGCCTCGAGCACCTCGCGCGAAGTCAGCGGCATCACGCCGACCTGGGCACCGTCGGCGTCGCGCAGGAGGTCGATGAAGTCCTCCTTGCTCCGCACCGGCGCCTCCACCACTTCAAGACCAGCGGCCTCGAACAGATCAACGCGGTTGTAGGGGCTCTGGGGCAGCGCGACTTTCATGGGGGTTCCTGACAGCGGGCGAAACCCGCGCATTATCCCCGTAGGGCACGGGCTTGTCCCGTCTCCTACGAGGACCCGACGCCGCTGCGTCCCTTGGAGCGAGGGCACCTCGCCCTCGCAACGCGCCGCGGGGCGCGTCCCCGCGTAAGCGCATTCCTGCCAACCTGCGCGCCTGTCGGCGTGCGAGACGCCCTCGCTCCAAGGGCCCTCGCTTCGAATCAAATCCTCAAACCATCAACGCGTCGGGGCCAGATAGGCCCGCATGGCCGGCCAGATCGGGGGCAGGTCGAGTTGCACGTTGTGGGGGCCGTTCCAGATGACGACCTGGGGCTCGTGCAAGAGCCCCACGAGTGCTTGCGACTCCGCCGTCGGCACCACGCGGTCGTCCAGGGCGTGCACCACCAGCACGCCAGGCGGCAGCTTGCGGGCGACCTCCGCCACATCGATGTTGTGCCGGAGCAGCCAGCGCACGGGCACGAAGGGGAAGCGCGAGGAAGCGATTTGGGCGATGCTCCGATACGGGCTCACCAGCACCAGCCTTTCGGCGCCAGCCTCGGCAGCAGCGCGGGCGGCGATGCCGCTGCCGAGACTGCGTCCGACAAGCGCGAGTTCGCGACCGGCAAACCGCTCTCGCACCCACCGGGCGACAAACGTCGCATCCGTGAGGAGCGCCGCCGCCGAGGGCGTGCCTTCGCTATCGCCGAAGCCGCGGTAGTTCAGCAGGATGCTGGTGGCGTCGAGCCTGCCGAAGGGCGCCACGAGGTGCGAAACCTCCTCGGCATTGCCGCCGAAGTACACCACCACCACGCCGCGCTGACGGGGATTGACGGCCCAGCCCCGGAGCAACACCTCGCCGGTGTGGATCTCGAGCGGTTCTACGTCCGGCCCGCTTGGCCGGCCTTCGAGCGGCCGCGGAAAGAAGATCATCCGGTCCTGCAGGAAGAACAAGAGCGCACAGAAGGCGACATAGGCAAGCCCTGCCACGATGAGCAGGCGGATGAGCATTTCCATGCAAGGAGGATCCCGTGACGAGGGCCTTGGGGGCGAGGGTATCCCACCCTCCCACGCGCCGCCTAAGCGCGCATTATGCTGCACGCCTCTGCAGACCGCCCGAGGTTCCGCCGCCGCATGTCGCAACTGATCGATGCCTGGCTTGTCGCCGACGAATGGGTGGGCCTCGTGCTCGGGCTCCTGGTCGTCCTGCTCTTGATCCGGCAGAACCTCTGGGCGTGGCCCCTCGGCGTTGCCTACGTGCTCGTTTCCATCACGCCGCTTTGGGAAGCGCGGCTCTACGCCAACCTCCTCCTGCACGTGGTGGGCTTCCTGCCGCTCAACCTCTATGGCTGGTACTTCTGGATCGCCGGCAAGGAGGAGGACGACGAACTGCCCGTCACCCGCGCCTCGTCCAGGACACTCGCGATCCTCGCCGGAATGTGCCTGGTCGCGACGGCGGCGCTTGGCTGGTACTTCGACACCGCCACCGATGCCGCCTGGCCCTACTGGGACAATGCCGTGTTCGCTGCCAGCCTCGCCGCCATGTGGCTCACCGCGCGCAAGAAACTCGACAACTGGGTGGTCTGGTTCGGCGTCAACATCGTCTCGGTGGCGCTCTACTACACCCAAGGCGTGCTCCCATATGCGCTGCTCTACCTCATTTACCTCGGCATGGCGGTGACGGGATTCCTCGCCTGGCGCCGGACGATGCACGGAACGCAAGCAACATCCTAAGGAACTTGAAGAAGATGGCCCACCAAGAAGGGATATTCGAGGAAGGTGCCCCGCACCACGTGCTTTTGGAGTTTGAAATCGCGACGTCCGGCGAGGCGCTGCGTCTGCCGGGCAGGCACCTGATCGAAACGCCAGTCGAGGGCGGCAGCCAGGTGGTGGCGTTCGGTGCCGAGGCCTTGAGGGCCTTGGATGCGCCGGCGGGGCTGCCGCCGTTCCGTGCCTATGAGGGCGGGCACACGGCGCCAGCCACCCAGGGAGACCTCTTCGTCTGGCTCCACGGGCACCGCCGCGACGAGCTGTTCGCCCGGGCGCTCGAGTGGCGCGATGCGCTCGCGCCGCGCGCCGGAATCGTCCGCGAGGAGCAGGGTTTCGTGTTCCGCGACAGTCGCGACCTGACAGGATTCGTCGATGGAACCGCCAATCCCAAGGGCGAGGCGCGACAGGAAGCGGCCCTCGTGAGCGAGCCGCCCCACGCCGGCGGCAGCTTTGTGCTTGCGCAGCGCTGGATTCACGACCTGCCGCGCTTCGACCGCCTGCCAACGCGCGACCAGGAGCGAGTGATCGGCCGCACCAAGGCCGACAGCATCGAACTCACGGGCGACGCGATGCCGCCCGACAGCCACGTCAGCCGCACCGACCTCCCGGACACGAAGATCTACCGGCGCAGCGTCCCGGTTGGCGGAGTGCGCGATGCGGGGCTTTTCTTCCTTGCCTTCAGCAAGGACCCGGACCGCTTCGTCCGCCTGCTCGACTCCATGTTCGGCCGCGCGTCCGACGGCATGCACGACCGCCTGCTCGGCTTCAGCCGCCCGATCAGCGGCAGCTTCTACTACGCCCCGCCCGCAGGGGCGCTCGCGGAAGCGTTCGATCCGTAACTCAAGACGGGCGGGGACAAGCCCCGCCCCTACGAGGCCCGTGTGTCAGTCTGCGCCGTCCCCCGCCTCCGCGGCCGCCTTCGTTGCGGATGCGGAGTGCGCGCCCAGCGCGGTTCGCACGGGCTGTCCTTGGGCCGCCTGCATCGCTTCCGCCGCACGCTTGTTTTCCTGGATCTTGCTCATGATCGCTTCGCCGGCGCGCATCCATGTGTCGCGCGCCTCGATCACCCATTTGTTGGACTCGCGGTAGCTGTCGAGCATGCCGTTCACTTCCGGGATGACGTAGCGCGCCACCAGGTCCCAGCTTTCCGAGGTGTCGGCGCGGTTGGCCCAGTCGTGGACGAAGCCGATCACGCAGCCGAAGCCGCCGGTGAGCTGCATCATCTTCTCGATGCGGTCGCAGAGGTCGCGGGGCGTGCCGATGGTGGCGACGCTGTCTTCGCTGAAAGCAGTGGCGTCCACGGCCTCGTCGGGGGTCTTGTAGATGGTGCCGACGCCGGCCGCGAGCGTGCCGACGGTGTAGAGGTTGTTGTGGGCGAACAGCCCCTCCTTCGCCTGCGCCCGTGCCTTGTCGCGGGTCTCGGCGATGTGCCAGCTCATGACGATGCGCCACATCGAGCGATCCACGGTGCGATCGTGCTTGGCGGCGGACTCCTCGGCAAAGCTCCACTGCAATGGCAACGCCTGAATGCCGGCGTTGGTCATCGAGCCAATGGAGAGGACGCCGGCGCCATGCTTGCCGGCCAGGGTCATCCCCGACGGGCTCACCATTGACGCCACAGCGAACTCCATGTCGCGCTGCAGCGGCAGCAGTTGCAGCTTGGCGTCCTTCAGCGTGAACCATTCGCTCTCGGCACTGAATCGTTCGCCGCCCTGGAACAGCCGCCGGATGATGCCCATCGCCTCGTCTTGACGATCGCGCAGCACCATCGGGTCCATGCCAAGGGTGTGCGCATCCGACGGCAGCGCGCCGGGCCCGGAGCCGAAGATGAGGCGGCCCCGGGTCTGGTGGTCGAGCTGCACCAAACGCTGCGCCACCATGAATGGGTGGTGGTACGGCAAGGAAACCACGCCCGTGCCGAGCCGAATGCGCTGCGTGCGCTCCGCCGCGGCGGCAAGGAAGAGCTCCGGCGAGGCGATCACCTCCCAGCCCGTCGAATGATGCTCGCCACACCAAAACTCGTCGTAGCCGAGCCGATCTAGCTGCGCCACGAACTCGAGGTCGTTTTGCAACTGCAGCGTGGGATGTTCGCCGATGGGGTGGTGCGGCGCGAGAAACGCACCAAATCGAAGGTCGGGCATGGGGGCACCTAGAGCGGTTGGAGGGGGAGACGATTGTACGCGCAATGACGGGACGCGAACCGGAGGCTGGGCTCGTCGTGCGCGTGCGCCATTGCTGACGCTCCGATGGGCCAACGCATAGCCGTTTTCTCACACCCCGATTGGGCACTTGCCGATGTTTCTGAACGCCTCGACGGCAGCTACCGTTACCGGTATGGAAACGACGCGGCATTCAAGGGAATCTCAGCCAGTGATGGCGCAGCGGCCGTCTCCAAGCGCAATCCGTGCCGCCTGTGCGTTCTTTTGTGCATCGCCGTGGTGCGATTTCGCAACGCCTCGGGTGCTTCCCAAGAAGGAATCCCTCGTGCCATATTCGCCGCGCATCGCATTGGGTCGGTGGGCGAGAAGGGCTGCCGGCGAGAGGACATTCCAAGGAAGCAAAGAGCGTGGGCAGTGCCCGTCGCTGGGACAGGAGCTTACGATGAGCGTAGCCGTCGATCCGCGCCTCCGCGAGGGGGCCAGCCAGTGCACCACGGTGGATCAGTCCGACCGTCTTGTCCCGATCAACTTGCGTCAGACCGGACCCACTCCGGTGCAGATGCTCATTTCCACCCGGGTGCGCAAGTCTCCCTTTTGGCATCTTTCCGTGGAAGCCGGTTGCTGGCGCGCTACCGTGTACAACCGGGTGTACCACCCGCGTGGCTATGTGCGGCCCGAGGACGGCGGCGCGATGGTGGAATACAACGCGCTCGTCAACCACGTCACCATGTGGAATGTCGCCTGCGAGCGGCAGATATGCGTAAAGGGGCCGGATGCGGAGGATTTCGTCAACTACGTCATCACCCGCAACGCCGCGCGCATCAAGCCCATGAACGGCAAGTACGTGATTCTGTGCAACGAATCGGGCGGCGTGCTGAACGATCCGGTGCTATTGAGAGTGGCGGAGGACGAATTCTGGTTCTCGCTCTCCGACAGCGACCTCGAGATGTGGCTCACCGGCGTGAATGTGGGGATGAAGCGCAACGTCTCCATCGGCGAGATCGATGTGGCGCCGGTGCAGATCCAGGGGCCGAAGTCCGAGGCCTTGATGTCGGATCTCTTCGGCCCCGGCGTGCACGACGTGCCCTTCTACGGCCTGATGGAAGGCCAGGTTGCCGGCCACGACGTGGTGATCTCGCAGACGGGCTTCACCGGCGAGAAGGGCTATGAAATCTACCTGAAGGACGCGAGCCTCCACGCCGAAGACATGTGGTATGCAGTGCTCGAAGCCGGTCGCGCCCACGACCTGATGGTGATCGCCCCGGCGCACCACCGGCGCATCGCCGCCGGCATCCTTTCCTGGGGCCAGGACATGGATCAGGAGACCCTGCCCTTCCAGTGCAACCTCGGCTACCAGGTGCCGCGCAGGAAGCGGGCGGACTACATCGGCCGGGAAGCACTCGAACGTGCCCGAGCCGCCATCGAGGCCGGCAGTCCGCCATTCCGCAACGTGCTGGTGGGTCTCACCTTCGGCGGTGCTCCGGTAACCGACTACGCGAACGATTTCTGGCTGGTCACCGGAGAAGACGGCGGCGACGCCCTCGGCTATGTCACTTCGCCCTGGTTCTCGCCGGAACTCGAAACCAACATCGCCCTTGCCTATGTGCCGTGGGAATGTCGGGAGGTCGGCACGCGGCTCGGGGTGCGGCTGCCGCAGGAATACGCCGGCGATCTCGAGGACGGCTTCGCGCCGGCGCAGGTGGTGGCTGTGCCATTCCGCGCGTCCGTCAATCCCAATACCCGCGAGGTGGCGCACAGCAAAGGCCGGGACACCGCCGAATGAACGCAGCCGGGCGTGCCGAGGGCGAGCCAAACGCCGACTCGGTGCGACCGTCATCGCCGCATCCGCACGGGCCCCTTGGGGCGAGGGCATCTTGCCCTCGCCCCAGGGCCCTCGCTTCGAATCGAATCCGCAAACGGTCAACGTGTCGTGTCCTCGTAGGGGCGGGGCTTGTCCCCGCCCGTCTTGAGCGCTGATGAAGGGCAAGCCGTGACGGAGCACGCACGGGTCGTCGTGATCGGTGGTGGCGTGGTGGGGGTTTCCACGCTGTACCATCTGGCGCGCAAGGGTTGGGGCGACTGCATTCTGCTCGAGCGCAAGGATCTCACCTCCGGCGCCACCTGGCATGCCGCGGGGCTGTTGCCGCTGTTCAACATGAGCTACTCGGTCGGGCAGATTCACAAGTATTCGGTGAACCTCTACCGCACCCTCGAGGCAGAGACCGGGCAGGACGTGGGGCTCAGCACCGTCGGCAATATCCGCCTCGCCATGACGCCCGATCGCATGGACGAATACCGCCAGTACGCCAGCGTAGCTCGCACCATCGGCGTAAACGTCGAGTTCCTGAGCCCCGACGAAGTGCAGGAAATCTGGCCGCTCGCGGTCACGGACGGACTCATCGGCGCCATCCGACACCCCGACGATGGCTACATCCAGCCAGCGGACCTCACCCAGGCGCTTACACGCGGCGCTCGCTCCCGAGGCGCAACCATTCGCGTCAAGACCAGCGTCACCGCCATCGAACGCGCCGGCAGCGAGTGGCGCGTCTGCACGGATGCCGGCGACATCCTGTGCGAGCACGTCGTCGCCGCCACCGGCAGCTTCGCCCGCCGCACCGGCGAGATGGTGGGCCTCGACATCCCCGTGCTGCCGGTGGAACACCAGTACATCGTCACCGAGGCCCACGACGAGATCGTCAGCCGCCGCCGCGCCGGCCAGCCGGAAATGGGGGTGCTGCGCGAATCCGACGGCTCGTGGTACATGCGCGAGGAAGCCGGCGGCCTCCTGCTTGGTCCCTACGAGAAGGGAGCACCAGCGTGCTACCTCGACGGCCCCGATGCCGACGCCGAGTACGAGCTCTTCAACGCGGACCTGGATCGGCTCACGCCACACATCGAATCCGCCATCCGCCGCGTGCCGGCCTTCGGTGAACTCGGCATCAAGCAAACCTACAACGGCGCCATTCCGTACACGCCGGACGGCAGCCCCATCATCGGCCCGGCATGGGACTTGCCGAACTTCTGGCTCAACGAGGGCCACAGCTTCGGCATCACCGCCGCCGGCGGGGCTGGCTGGCAGCTTGCCGAGTGGATCGTCGAGGGCGAACCCTCGATCGACATGCTGGGGGTCGATCCGCGCCGCTTTGGCGACTACGCCACCCACGCCTATCTCAAGGCGAAGACGGAAGAGGCCTACGCCAACGTCTTCACCATCCACTACCCCGACGAGGAACGGCCGGCCGGACGCCCGCTTCGCACCGCGCCCTGCTACGGGCGCATGCGCGACCTAGGCGCCGTGTTCGGGCAGAAGTTCGGCTGGGAGCGCCCCAACTGGTTCGTGCCGGCCGACTCGCGGGGCCTCCAGGGTGGCAAAGCGGCACAGGAAGACCATTGGTCCTTCCGCCGCTCGCGCTGGTTCGAGGCGGTGGGGGTGGAATGCCGCAACGTGCGCGACAACGTAGGGCTCTCCGACATGACGGCGTTCGCCAAGGCGCGGGTGAGCGGGCCAGGCGCGCGGGATTTCCTGAACCGGCTGGTGGCGAACCGTCTGCCCCGCATCGGTCGCATTGCGCTCACGCATGCCTTGAACGAACGCGGCGGCGTGCATTCCGAGTTCACCATCTGGCGCGGATCGCAAGACACCTTCTATCTCGTTTCCGCCGGCGCATTTCAGCGGCTCGACCACGATTTCTTGAGGCGCCAGATGCCGCGCGATGGATCGGTTCGCTTCGAGAACCTGACCGCCTCCATGGGTGTGCTGGTGGTGGCGGGGCCGAAGTCACGCGAACTGCTCGCGAGGGTTTGCGACGCGGACCTCGGCAACGACTCCTTTCCGTGGCTGAGCGGGCGATCGGCCAACGTGGGCCTTGCCGAGGCCTGCCTCCTGCGGCTTAACTTCGTCGGCGAACTGGGTTGGGAGATTCACCACGGCATCGAGTACCAGAACACCATCTTCGATGCATTGATAGACGCCGGAGAAGACTTGGGCCTCGCGCCGTTCGGCATCCGCGCCATGGACTCGCTCAGGATCGAGAAGTCCTACCGCATGGTTGGCACGGAGCTCTCCATCGAATACGCCGCGCTGGAATCGGGCTTGGACCGTTTCGTGCGCCTCGGCAAAGGCGATTTTCACGGCAGGGTGGGCCTTGCGGCGTGGCAGCAGCGAGGGTTCGAGAACGCCTTTGTGACGCTCGAAGTGGATGCCCCCGAGGACGCCGACGCAATCGGCAACAACCCGCTGTATCTTGGCCAGGAGATGGTGGGCCGCGCCACCAGCGGCAACTTCGGCTTTCGCGTCGGCAAGTCGCTGGCCCTCGCCATGCTGCGGCCGGCGCTGGCAGAACCAGGAACGGAGGTGGAGATCGACATCCTCGGCGAGCGGTGCCCGGCGACGGTGGTTCCGGAAAGCCCGTGGGATCCGACCAACGAACGGCTCCGCGCCTGATGTCCCGCTACTCGGCCCTAGCGCTCGTTCGCCACGCCCTTAGCCGCCACCGCCGCTGGCAGCCGGCGTGGCGGGAGCCGGAACCGAAGCAGCACTACGACGTGGTCATCGTTGGCGGCGGCGGTCACGGCCTCGCCACCGCCTACTACCTGGCGAAGAACCACGGCATCGCCAACGTTGCCGTGGTGGAGAAGGGCTGGCTTGGCGGCGGCAACACCGGTCGCAACACCACCATCGTCCGCTCCAACTATCTGCGCGACGAGGCGGCAGAGCTTTACGAGTTCGCCCTCAGGCTGTGGCCGGGGCTCAGCGCCGAGCTCAACTTCAATGTCATGTTCAGCGCCCGCGGCGTGCTCAATCTCGGCCACACCCTGCAGGACATGCGCGACATCGAGCGCCGGGTGAACGCCAACCGCCTGGGCGGCATCGACGGCGAGGTGTTGGCGACGGCGCGCGTGCAGGAAATGGTGCCGATCCTGAACTGCTCGACGAACGCTCGCTATCCCATCCTCGGCGCCTCGTGGCAGCCAAGTGGCGGCGTGGCCCGGCACGATGCAGTGGCGTGGGGCTTCGCGCGGGGCGCCGATGCGCTGGGTGTGGACTTGCTGCAGCGCACCGAGGTGAAGGGCATCCGCTGCGGCGACGGTCGCGTGCAAGGGGTGGAGACGGACCGAGGCTTCATCGGCGCGGACAAGGTGGCGTGCGTGACGGCCGGGCATTCCGGCGTGCTGGCGGCGATGGCCGGGCTTCGGCTGCCCATCGAGTCGCGTCCGCTGCAAGCGCTGGTGTCGGAGCCGCTCAAGCCTTGCCTCGACACGGTGGTGATGTCCAATGCGGTGCATGGCTACGTCAGCCAGTCCGACAAGGGGGACCTCGTGATCGGCGCCGGCACCGACGGCTACAACGGCTACGGCCAGCGCGGGTCCTTCCACGTGCTTGCGCATGCGCTGCAAGCCATCTGCGAGCTGTTCCCCTCCTTCAGCCGGGTGCGGATGAACCGCCACTGGGGCGGCATCGTGGACATATGCCCGGACGCCTGTCCCATCATCGGAGAAACGCCCGTGACCGGGCTCTACTTCAACTGCGGCTGGGGCACCGGCGGCTTCAAGGCAACCCCGGGCTCAGGCTATGTCTTCGCCGATACGCTGGCGCACGCCCGCCCCCATCCGCTGGCGGCGCCGTTTGCGCTCGAACGGTTCGCGCGCGGAGCGCTGATCGACGAACACGGCGCCGCAGGGGTGGCGCACTGATGCTGCTGATCCGCTGCCCCTATTGCTGCGAGGAACGGAGCGAAGAGGAGTTCACCTGCGCCGGAGAGGGGGGCATCCGCCGGCCGGTGAGCCCCAGCGATCTTTCCGATGCGCAATGGGCCGACTACGTGCACTTCCGCACCAACCCCAAGGGATTCCATCGGGAGATCTGGTGCCACACGGCCGGTTGCCGACGCTACTTCGATGTCGTGCGGGACACGGTGACCTATGCCATCCACTCCACGACGCCCATTGGCGCGACACGCGCAACCCGGGAAACGGATGACTGACGTGACGCGACGGCTGGCGGAAGGAGGCGCGATCGATCGTTCGCGGCCCCTTGCCTTCACCTTCAACGGCTTGACCCTAAAGGGCTACGAAGGCGACACGCTGGCGTCGGCCCTGCTCGCGAACGGTGTCGATGTCGTGGGGCGAAGCTTCAAGTACGGCCGGCCCCGCGGCATCGTCGGCTACGGCGTGGAGGAACCCAACGCCATCGTCGAGCTGGGCGAAGGCAACGCCCGCACACCCAATCTGCGCGCCACCCGAGTGGAGCTGCAAGACGGCATGGTTGCGACTTCCGCCGCACGAGGCCCGGGCCCGACAATGGGTGCCCTCGCAAGGACCCTCGGACCGCTCTTGCCGGCGGGGTTTTACTACAAGACCTTCATCCGGCCCCACGGGCTGTGGGGCTTTTGGGAGGAACGACTGCGCGAGGCCTCTGGGCTCGGCGACGTTCCGGACGGTGCCGATCCTGACATCTACGAAAGGCGGTACGGCCACGCAGACGTTCTGGTGGTGGGTGCCGGACCGGCAGGGCTTGCGGCAGCACTCTCGGCCTCGCGTGCCGGGGCGCGGGTGATTTTGGCCGACGAGAACGCGGCATTTGGCGGTACGCTGCGGTGGTCGTCGGTCGCCACCGATTCCGAGAGCGCCAGCGAGTGGTGTCGACACGCATTGGCAGAACTCGGGGACAATCCGGACGTCGACCTGCTCCCTCGCGCCACCGCGTTCGGGCTCTACGACCACAACTTTGTCGGCATCCTCGAGCGCCGTGTCGGCAATGCAGAGACCCCAGGCAAGGCCCCTCGGCAACGCCTGCACCAGATTCGCGCCAAGCAGGTGGTGCTCGCCTGCGGCGCCATCGAACGGCCCATCGTCTTTGCCGGCAACGATCTGCCCGGCGTGATGATGGCCTCTGCCGTGTCCGGCTACACCATTCACCACGCCGTCGCACCCGGCGAGCGGCTGGTGCTGTTCACGAGCAACGACTCTGCCTACGAAGCAGCACTGACCTGGCATCGCATCGGCCGCGAGGTGACGGTGGTAGATGTGAGGCCGACGGCCGACGGCGCGGGGCCTGACGCGGCACGGGCCGCCGGCATCGACATCCGCGTGGGCCACGTCGTGCAGGAGGCGCATGGCCGCCGGCGAGTGAACGGCGTGGAAATCGCGCCAGTCGGCGGCGGCAAGATCGAGCGACTCGACTGCGATCTGGTTGCATCTTCTGGTGGCTGGAATCCACTGGTGCATCTGTCGGCACAGACCGGCGTGCGACCCCAGTGGTCGGAAGCCGCCCTCGCCTTTCTCCCCGGGTCCCCCCGTGCCGGTGTGCATCACGCCGGCGCCATCAACGGGCACACATCCACCTCGGCATGTGCGCGCGAAGGCGCCCACGTCGGCAACGAAGCCGCAAGGCTGGCCGGTTTCGATGGTCCCTGCGACGAGCCCGACTTGCCAGACAGCGACGAAGGCCCATGCGCACCGCCCGAGGCGTTGTTCCTCGTTCCCCACCCGCGACCGGGCCGCGAATCGAAGCAGTTCGTCGATATGCAGCTCGACGTGACCGTCGCGGACATTGAACTCGCGGCGCGAGAGGGCTATCGCTCCGTCGAGCACGCCAAGCGCTACACGGCGCTCGGCTTCGGCACCGACCAGGGCAAACTCGGCAACGTCAACGGCGTCGCCATTCTCGCGAGGGCCCTAGGGCAAGGCATCGGCGAAACCGGAACAACCATGTTCCGCCCGCCTTATACGCCGGTGACCTTCGGGGCCGTGGCAGGCCGCGATGTGGGCGAGTTCTTCGATCCCGCACGACGCACGCCCATGCACCAGTGGCACGAGGCGCACGGCGCCGTATGGGAGGACGTGGGTCGGTGGAAGCGCCCGCGCTACTACGCCCGCCAGGCGGACGAGAGCATGGACGAGGCGGTGCGGCGCGAATGCCTGGCGGCACGCGGTGGCGTTGCCATGCTGGACGCCTCGACGCTCGGCAAGATCGACGTGCAGGGGCCCGACGCGGCAGCATTGCTGGATCGCGTGTACAGCAACGGCTTTCGACGGCTGGCGGTCGGTCGCTGCCGCTACGGTCTCATGCTGCGCGAGGACGGCACCATCCTGGACGACGGCGTAACGGTGCGGGTGGCCGACAACCGCTACCTAGTGCACACCACCACACCCAACGCCGAAGCGGTCCTCTCTTGGCTCGAACTCTGGCGTCAGACCGAGTGGCCGGAGCTAAACGTGCATCTGACTTCCGTGACGGATCATTGGGCCACGGCGGCGGCGGTAGGGCCGAAGTCGCGGGCGGTGTTGCGGCGGGTTTGCACCGACATCGACCTGGCACCAAGCGCGTTCCGCTTCATGGACTACCGCGCCGGCCATGTCGCCGGCGTTCCGGCACGCGTCTATCGCATCAGCTTCAGCGGCGAGCTTTCGTTTGAGGTGAACGTGGCCGCACAACACGGGCCGAGGGTGTGGGAGGCCCTCATGGAGGCTGGCAAGGACTTCGACATCACTCCCTACGGCACCGAGACGATGCACGTGCTGCGCGCCGAGATGGGGTTCATCATCGTCGGCCAGGACACCGACGGCTCCATGATCCCGGACGACATGGGCCTCGCGGGCCTCGTGCGCCACGGCAAGCCGTGGGGTTTCCTGGGCGACCGTTCCCTCTCCCTGCCGGAGCACCAGCGGCCAGACCGACCGCAACTCGTGGGCCTCACGCCGCTGAACCCTGCCGCCGTGCTGCCGGAGGGCGCGCAACTCGTCAAGGAACCGCGCCCGAAGTTACCGGCGAAGATGCAGGGCCACGTCACATCGAGCTACCTGAGCGCCGCCATGGGCCACTCCTTTGCCCTCGCCATGGTCAAGGGTGGCCGCGAGCGCATGGGCGAGACCCTCTACAGCCCCCAGGCAGACGGCAGCGTCATTCCGGCGAAGGTGGTGCCGAGCGTGTTCCTGAAACCGGTGGTGGATGCGAACGAAGGCGAGAGCGAGGTTGCAGCTCAGACTCTGGCTCTAGCACCGCTACCTAGGGCGACAGCCCCATCGATCCTGAACCTCTGCGGCGACGGGACACACGAGTTCCGCAAAGCGGCTTCCGAGGCGCTGCACCTCGCCCTTCCCGAAAAACCATGCACCACCGCCCGCGACACAAGCATCGCAATCCACTGGCTCGCTCCCGACGAGTGGCTGATCGTCGCCCCGCTCGGCGAAGAGGCCGAGATCGAACGCCGCCTGCGCGAGGCCACGTCCGCCTCGGGCACTGCCGTCACGGACGTAACGGGCGCCTACATGCTCCTCCGGCTAAGCGGCCCCCAAGCCCGCGAAGCCCTGGCAAGCGCCACCCCGTACGACCTCCACCCCCGCAACTTCCCCCCCGGTCGTTGCGTGCAGACCACCCTCGCCAAAACCCAGGCCCTCATCTCCACCCCAACAGAAGGCACCTTCGAAATAATCGTCCGCCGCAGCTACGCCCACTACGCCGAAGCCTGGCTCACTGACGCCCTCAGGTCCATCGGTGGCAAACCCACGCCGCCACTCCAAGCCTCCCGGCCCTAGACGCCGTCAGTCGAACGCGCCTCCGTGTTTTCGGCGAGGAAGTCGAGGACGCGCTGGTACATCTCGCGGCGCGGCTCGTTGCCGGCAGCGCCGTGGCCCTGGCGGATGTCGTATAGCCACTCGGCGGGGTTGCCAGCCTCCTTGAGGGCGGCTCGCATCCTCCGGGCATGTTCCATGGGTGCGCGACGATCCCCACCACCATGCATCAGCAACACGGGTGCCTTGATGCGGTCCGCGAGGTTAACCGGGGAGCGCTCCGGGTCATCTTGAGTGCCCCGCATGACTTGGCGGAGGAAGGCAAGGCCACCTCGTCCTTGGCGTATGTCGCCGGAAGAGTCGAGGATTGACAGGTCGTAGATGCCGGCGGCGCCGATGGCGCAGCGATAGAGCTCCGGCTCCCGCGCCACGCCCATGAGCGCGGAATAGGCGCCGTAGCTGGCGCCGAAAATACAGATGCGGTCGGGGTCGGCGATGCCCGTGTCAATTGCCCAGCGCGTCGCGTCCGTCACGTCGTCCTGCATCAGCGCGCCCCATTCGCCGAAGCCTTTGCGCATATAGGAACGGCCATAGCCGCCGGAGCCGCGGAAGTTGACGTTGAGCACGTGATAGCCACGGCTTGCCAGCAACTGCACCTGGGTGTTGAAGCCCCAGAAATCGCGGATGCCGTGCGGGCCGCCATGCACCATCACCACCATCCGCCCGGGCTTTTCGGCTGTCTCTGGACTCGTGACGTAGCCATAGACCGTGTCGCCGTCGCGCACCTGGATTTCCACGGGATTCATGGGCGCGAGCATCTCGCGCGTGAGGTCGGGGCGCCGCTCGGCGAGCAACTCCACCTTGCGGGTGTCGAGATTGACGAGGAGGTAGTCGCCCGGCTTGCGGTCGCCCGACACCAGCGCGACGTTCAGGCGGTGATCGCGGGTGTGGCTCAGGAGACTTACGGTGTCCTCCGGGTACATCTTGCTGATCGCGGCATGCTGCGCGGCGAGCGGATGTTTGCTGTCGAGGTACTGCACTGCGGGATAGTGGTGGTTGAAGCGAACGCCATAGACGTTGTCGTCGAAATCGGTCATGAGGCCCGACAGGTCTACCTTCGGATGGCGGATGATGATCTCGTGCGTGTTGTCCTCGATGTTGTAGAGGCCAAGTCCCGTGGTGTCGGCGCCGCGGTCGTCAACCGTGAACCAAGTTCCCGGTTTCGGGCCGTAGTGCAAGGGTGCCCAGCGTGGGGCGGCGTATGGAGAGGAATGGATCAAGCGCCATCGCTCGCCGTCCTTGCGGTGGCGGACCTCGTATTCGTTGTCGTTGTTGATGCCTTCGCTCATGGTGAGCTCGCCGCTCCTGTCGGCCAGCAGGTTGCCCAAGCGCATGGCGCTGCGGGTGAGGTGGCGGGCGTGGCCGGTGTTGACGTTGAGACGGTACGCCTCGACGAACCCCTTCGCGCTGAAGCGGATGATGAGGATGTGGTCGGGGTCTTCGGGCAACAGATGAAGCGGTGCGCCAATGCCGAGCGAGCGCACCGAGCCGGTTTCGATGTCCACTGTGTAGAGCTCGCCGGTGCTTGCGAGGAAGTCGAACCCGACCCGGATGCGGCGTGGCGAGGTGAGCACGCGGGTATCGGAGAGCCAAAGCATGTTGCCCACCTGCTGGCGCTCGCCGAGGTTGAAGTTGACGACGGGTTCGCGGTCCGGATAGGTGAGCACCTGAAATCGTCCGATGCCATCGACCCGCATGAACTGGGCAAGGTGCTTGCCGTCTGGTGAGATGGAGACGTAGCCGAACTCGGCCTCGTCCGTGAAGGCACCGATGGGGGGTGGCTCGGCTAGGCGGGGTGCCGCCTCGTCCGCATGGCCCGCCAGGCCCAGCCCGATGACGAACGCCACGCCCAATCCCTTGCGCCACAACATGCCCTTCCCCTCTCAACCAAACGGCGGCGCGATGTTAGCGCGCCCTGAAGGGCGCGTCGGCAGTTCGCCGGCGCGAACTGCTAGCGCAGGGGTTGCGGCCGCGGCACCGATTGAACGGCCCCGTCCGGCTTGAATCTGCGCGTGGCCACACGCATAGTCTCCGCCGCGTCCCGCATTCGTGCATTGCCACAAGAGGAGTCGGATCGATGGGCAGGAGGAGCCGGTTGCCGGCAATGGTGGCGGTGGTGCTATTGGCGCTATCGCTCGCAGGTTGCGGGATCAACAACATCCCCACCATGGACGAGGGCGTGAAGGCGGCCTGGGGGCAGGTGCAGAATCAGTACCAGCGTCGGGCGGACTTGATTCCGAACCTCGTCAACACCGTCAAGGGCTATGCCGAACACGAGCGCGAGACCCTTTCGGCGGTGACCGAGGCGCGCGCCAAGGTGGGGCAGATGCGACTCGGCGCGGACGTGATCGACAATCCCGAGGCCCTGCGCACGTTCGAGCGCAACCAGGGCCAGCTTTCGAGTGCCTTGAGCCGCCTGATGGTGGTGGCCGAGCGCTATCCCGACCTCAAGGCCAATCAGAACTTCCTCTCCCTGCAGGCGCAGCTCGAAGGAACCGAGAACCGCATTGCCGTGGCAAGGCGCGACTTTGTCCAGGCCGTGCAGACCTACAACACCGAAATCCGCACCTTCCCTGGCCTCATCTGGCACGCCATTCTCCACGGCGACATGGAAGTGCGAGAGTCCTTCCAGGCCGCAGAAGGGGCCGACGTGGCGCCCACGGTAGAGTTTTGACGACCTTGAGAACGGACGGAGGGCAACCCGCCCTCCCCCAAGAGCGACCCTTTGGCTGGATGCAGGTGTTGCTTGTCACGTTCGCCGGCGTCCTGCTCGCCGCCGCAACCAGCGCTGCCGAGTTCCCGAAGCTAACCGGCCGCGTCGTGGACGAGGCCGGCATTCTGCACCCCAACACCGTTCGCGCACTGACGCGTCAGCTCGAAGCGCACGAGAACGCCGGCGGCAATCAGGTGGTGGTGGCGACGGTGCAGTCGCTCGGCGGCGACAGCATCGAAAGCTACGGCGTCGATCTTGGCCGCGCCTGGGGCATCGGCCAGGAAGGCGAGGACAACGGCATCATCCTGCTGGTTGCGCCAGCCGAGCGAGACGTTCGCATCGAGGTCGGCTACGGCCTCGAAGGCGACCTCCCAGACGCCATCGCCTCGGCCATCATCAACATGGACATCCTGCCCCGGTTCCGCCAGGGCGATTTCAACGGCGGCGTAGCAGCGGGGGTCACTTCGATCATCGCGGCACTCGGCGGCGAATACGTCGTGCGGGAGCCGCCGAGGCAGCAACGAGACCGTCGTGGCGGCGGCGCGTTCGGCCTGATATGGCTAGTGCTGATTGGCTTCTTCGTCTTCCGACGTGGCGGAGGCCTCTTGGGTGGTCTGCTGCTCGGCTCTGTGCTTGGCTCGGTAGCTCGAGACGCACACGGCTTTGGCGGCGGTGCAGGAGGAGGCTTTGGCGGCAGCTTCGGCGGCGGTGGCGGCAGCTTCGGCGGCGGCGGCGCCTCCGGGAGTTGGTGATGCGGCGCTGATGGAGGGGAACGCATGAGTCTCGTGAGCGCAGAGCAACAGACGCGCATTGCCGAGGCGATCGCCGAGGTGGAGCGGCACACCGACGCGGAGCTTGTCACCGTCATCGCCGCGGCCAGCGACGACTACCGCTACATCCCGCTCTTGTGGGCGGCGCTGGCGGCGCTGATCGTGCCGGCCTTGCTCTACTTCACGCCGCTGTACGAACAGGGCCCGCTCTATCTCTTCTGGGCGCAGGCTGGCGTGTTCGTGGTTCTGGCGTTGGCCCTCTCTATGAGTGCTTTCCGCGTGCGCCTCATCCCCCGCGCAGTGCGCGAATGGCGCGCCTCGAATATGGCGTGTCGGCAGTTCCTCGAACAGGGGTTGCACCACACCGAAGGGGAAACGGGCGTGCTCATCTTCGTCAGCGAGGCGGAGCACTTCGTGGAGATTCTCGTGGATCGGGGCATCAGCGCGCTGGTGGAAGACGACGCCTGGCGGGAAATCGTGGCGGACTTCTTGGGCGAGGTTCGTGCCGGACGCGTGGAGGCTGGCCTCACCCACGCCATCGAACGGTGCGGCAAGATTCTGGCGAGCACGGTGCCCAAAACCGAAGGCAATACCAACGAACTCGACAACAGGTTGATCCTGATCGGCTATGAATGACACAGCGCAAGCAGGGCAGCGCCCGCAACTGGATCGGGACCGACTCGAAGCCTTCATCAAGCAGATCGGCTCCCAAGTGGCAGCAGGCTTCAACTGCTCGCTCTCCCATCTCGGCGACCGATTGGGCCTCTACCGCGCCTTGGCGGAGGCCGGCCCGATGAATAGCGACGAGTTGGCTACCCACACAGGCCTGCACGAGCGCTGGCTGCGCGAGTGGCTGCGGCACCAGGCTTGCGTGCAGCAGGTCGAATACGAGGACGGCCGCTTCTCGCTTTCGCCGGAGGCTGCGGCGGTGCTGGCCGAGGAAGGCCACCCGTTCTTCTTCGCGAGCGGCTTCGGCGCGGTGACGGCGACCTATCCCTCGCTGCCTAAGATGCCGGAGGTGTTCGAGACAGGCCTTGGCCTCACCTACGACGACCACGGCGCGGCCTGCGCCTGCGGCGTCGAACGCATGTCGTCGTTCGTGCAGAAGCATGAACTGGTGCCGAAGATCCTGCCGCAGGTGGAAGGCATGGTGGCACGCCTCGAAGCCGGTGCCCGGGTGGCAGACGTGGGCTGCGGCGCCGGCACGGCAACCGTGGCGATGGCGGAGGCGTTCCCGAACTCGACGTTCGTCGGTTACGACACCTCCAAGCACGCCCTAAATCGCGCGGGCGCCAACTGCGCCGCCAGCCGAGCGACCAATGTGCGGGTGGCAAACCCCGACGAGGAACCGATGGGCAAGGGCGAGTTCGACCTCGTCGCCACCTTCGACGTGGTGCACGACACGCCCTATCCCGACCGCCTCATCGCCGCCGTCTTCAGCGCCCTCAAGCCAGACGGCGCGTGGCTCTGCGCCGACATCAACAGCTTCCCCACCTTCGAGCAAAACCTCGCCGAGCACCCCAACGCGGCAATGCTCTACGGTTTCTCCGTATTGGTATGCATGTCCGCCAGCCTGTCGACCCCCGACGGCGCTGGCCTCGGCACATTAGGCTTCAACGAACAGGTGGCCCGCGAAATGACCGCCGCAGCCGGCTTCCAGCACTTCACCGTCCTCGAATACGGCAACGCGATCAACAGCTACTACGACATCCGCCCTTGAGGATTGGCCAGCCCGCCGGCCTCCCTCGGCAGGAGGGCGTCTTTTCGGCAGGACGTCTCCCACTTGCCCGTAAAGGGACGCCCCCCCAAGGACACCGGGATCCCTTCCTGCAGGAGGGCTAGCCTCCTGCCGCGGCCCTGCCTTCGTAGCGGGCGGTCTTGGCCGCGTAGTCGAAGTCGTCGATGCCGGTTTCCGATCGCATGGAGACGGTTGACTCTTGCGTCGTGGGGTCTAGGGGGATGCCGGTTGCGTCTGCAACCCGCGTGATGCCGTTGAAGCCGGCGGCTACCGTCAGGGCATCCACCATTGCCTGCTCGCCCATCGCTGCGGCAGCTTCGTCGCGGATGGCGTCGAGTTCCTCCCAGCGGCTGCCGACTGCGGCTTCCGTCAAGGCACGCAAATGGTCCGAGTGCTCGACGCCGGAATCCGAATCTACCTCGTTCACCGCGTTCAGGTTGAAGTCCCGGTTCTCTCGCTGGCCGCTCGCCCGGAGCAGCATGGTGTGCGAGGTGGTTCAGTAGAAACACTCGTTGAGGGCCGAGACGCGGGAGGCGATGAATTCCGCCTGGGGCTGCGACACCGCAAGCGGGATGTCGCGCAAGGCGTAGTGGCCGCGGAACGCCGTGAAGAAGAGGTCCACCGCCGCTGGCACGCAACCCATCGAGCGGGCGATGTTCGGTGCGCCCGGGAGGCCCGTGTCGCTGACATTGCGGTCCGAGACGCGGGTGATGGGCACCCAGGCGCCCTCCTCCACCACGTCCGGCGTCGGCTGCCCCGTCGGAAGCCCAGGTTCCGACACCGGCAGTTCCGGCAGCGGCAAGCCCAGCGAAGCGTGCATGGTGTCCACGATCACGGAGGCGTTGACGACGCTCACGGCCTCGATGTAGCGCTCGCGGGGGATGCCGGTGGCAATGACGCTGGCAAAGACACTGCGCGTGTATCGCGCTGGATCCGTGCGGAGACGGTGGATCATGTCGATGAGCGCCGCCGGCAAGTCGGACACTGTGTCGTGGGTGCCCTGCACCGCAAATGGCGACAGCGCTTCCTTGCGGCGGCGGCAAAGATCGCAGTGCATCGCAGCCCGCGCCTCCGCCACGATCTGCACACGCTCGGCGCCGGTCCAGAACGGCCCAGGCGACCCGATCAGGCGCCAAGCCTCGCCGTGGCGTTCGACCACCGCGGCGCTGATTGGGTAGCGCGTGTCGTCGTACATGCGTCGCTCCTCCCTCCGACCCACGAATCATGCGCCGGCGCGTTGGCGGCAACAACCCCCGCCCCGCGTCCCGCGCCAAGTCCATCGGCGCGTTCAAGACGGCCCTCTTCGTAGCTTCCGGCCCGCCGAGGACGCCGAGTCGCTGACGTGCAAGGAGCGGGCTTGAAGGGCGTCGGAGGGAAGGCATGCTGCCTTCCCTAAGCGCCGACAGGCGCTTTTCTACCTGCCACCATGAGGCAGGTGCGCTGGCGCGCAGGGAAGGCAGAATGCCTTCCCTCCGAGGCCCTCGCTTCGAGTCAAATCGTCCAAGCATCAACGTGCTACGCGTTTCGTTCCATGCGAGGAGACAGGCTTACCCAGTGCCTACGGGGGACGTGCCAAGTCCATCGATGCGTTCAAGACGGCAGGGGCAAGCCCGCCCCTACAAACGATGCTACGGTTGCACTTGGTCCATCAGGGGAAGCACTCCATGCAGATCGGTACATTCATTTTCGCCACCGGCTATGCGATGCGCATTGACGACCTTGCGCGGGAGGTGGAGGCGCGCGGCTTCGAATCGCTGTTCGTGCCCGAGCACACGCACATTCCCACCAGCCGGCGGAGTCCGTGGCCCGGCGGCGCCGACTTGCCAAAGGAGTATTGGCACACCCTTGACCCCTACGTTTCCCTCATGGCCGCAGCGGCCGCCACCACGACGCTGCGCGTTGGCACCGGCATCACGCTGCTCACCGAGCGGGATCCCATCGTGACCGCCAAGGAAGTTGCCAGTCTGGACCTGCTCTCGAACGGCCGCGTGGAGATCGGCATCGGCGCCGGCTGGAACGCCGAGGAGATGGAAAACCACGGCACCGAATTCGCCAAGCGCTTTCGCGTGATGAGCGAGCGCGCCAAGGCGATGAAGACGCTCTGGAGCGAGGAGGAGCCGGAGTTCCACGGCGAGTTCGTGGACTTTGACCCGGTGTGGTCCTTCCCCAAACCCGTGCAGCAGCCGAATCCACCCATCCTCATCGGCGGCGAATCCATCCACACCCTGCGCCGCGTGGTGGAATACGGTGATGGCTGGTTCCCTCGGGCCAGGGGCGGCTTCGACGCCGCCGGAAACGTCGCCCGTCTGCGCGCGGTGGCGGACGAGGCAGGACGCGACATGAGCACCCTTTCCATCACCGTCTTCGGCGCTCCGCCGGATGCGGCGGAACTGGCGAGCTACCGCGAAGCCGGCATCACCCGCGCCGTGCTGGCGTTGCCATCGGCTCCCGCCGACACGCTCCTGCCTCTCCTGGACCGCAGAGCCACCCTCTTGTCGGGATAGCAAAAGACTGCGCCGCGCCCCAAGCCGTCCCATCATCCCATCGAACTTCGCCGAGACGGCGAATTCCGATAGGATGCGCCCGCCCCAAATACTGGCGAATGGAAGGAACGATAGATGCTGAAGGCCGTGCAGCTTGGCGAGAACGCCGGCATCAAGGTGTCCGAGCTTTGTCTCGGTACCATGAATTTCGGTGAGCCCGGCCGCGGCCATCAGGGCGATTGGACGCTTGGGCCCGACGAGGCCCGGCCCATCTTCAAGGCCGCCATCGACAATGGCCTCTTCTATTTTGACTGTGCCGACACCTACGGCATCGGTGCTTGCGAGAAGGTGGTGGGCGGGTTGCTGCGCGAGCTGTTGCCGCGCGACGAATACGTGCTTGCCACCAAGGTCGCCATGCCCATGGGCCGCGGGCCAAACCAGAGCGGCCTGTCGCGCAAGCACATCATGGAAGGCGTCGACGCGAGCCTTGCGCGCCTCGGCCTCGACTACATCGACCATCTCGTGATCCACCGCCACCCGCAAGGCGTGCCGGGACATCAAGACACACCCATTGACGAGACGATGGAGGCCCTGCACGACGTGGTGAAGGCCGGCAAGGTGCTCTACCTCGGCGCCTCCTCCATGTTCGCCTGGCAGTTCACCGAGCTGCAGATGCTTGCCGCCGCCAACGGCTGGACTCGCTTCGTCTCCATGCAGAACCACTACAACCTCGTTTATCGCGAAGAAGAGCGCGAGATGAATCCCTACTGCGCCCGCACCGGCATCGCCCTCACGCCGTGGTCGCCGCTGGCCCGGGGGATCCTCACGGGCTCCTACCGCGGCGGCTTCGACTCCGGTTCCACCAGCCGCTCCCAGGGCCGCGACCGGGACCGCACGGAGGGCCTCTATCGCGGCGAGAACGTCTTCGCCATCGCCGACCGCGTGGTGGAGGTGGCGGAACGCCTTGGCCACACCCCGGCGCAGATCGCCCTCGCATGGCTGCTGAACAAGCCCGAGATCACCTCACCGGTTGTGGGCGTGTCGAAGGTGAGTCAGGTGGAGCAACTCGTCGCCGCGGCCGAGATCGAACTCGAAGATTCCGACATGACCTACCTCGAAGAGCTTTACCAGCCGGTGGACAACCTGCTTTCCATCGGCTACTCGTAATGCCGCCCACAACCTCATGCCAACCCTTGGAGAACTTGCCATGAAAGCCGCCCGCATCGCCCTCACAGCCAGCATCGCCTTCCTCGCCACCAGTGCATTTGCCGAAGGGCTCGCAGGAACCTGGACCCTCACCCGCCAGACCGACGACGGCCCGGTCGAGACCGAGATGACGGTGGTCGAAACGGATGGTCAGTACTCAGGCACCCTCGTCAGCCCCCGCGGCACGATCGAGGTAGAGTCCATCACCGTTGACGGCGATAGCTTCGCGTTCACCGCGACCGTGGAAGGACGCATCTTCGACGTGGACCTCGATTACAGCGGCACCATCGCCGGCGACACCATGTCCGGCACGGTCGAAATGGCCATGGGCAGCGCCGAGTTCACCGGCGCACGGAAGAAGTAGCGAGCAACGCCGGCAGGCGGCCCGCCAAAAGAGCGCCTACGGGAGCGACGAGGCGCCGCCGTCAGTAGTCCACCACCGTGTTCTCGAACGAGAACCCGCCGGCTGGCATGTTCAGGCGGTGGCGCGGGCCGGAAAGGTCCGCGTTCCAGTCGTCGTAGCCGGCATCGCCAGTCCACATGGCGACGCGGACGCCGTCGGCCCGCTTGACCACGCGTGTCTGGTAAACCCGCGCCTCGCGTCCAGCGAAATGGCCGAGCACGGCAGCCACCGAGTTCCGCTGCGAAAGGTGGTAGAGCGTCACCCAAGTGGGCGGCACAAGGTCGATCTCTCCCTCCGCGTGCTTGACGAGGGCGTCCCCGGGGCGAATCCAGCGATGGTCCTCGATTTCGCCGCCGTCGATGCTGATGGCATCTTTCCCGGCGCGGGCGGCGAAGAACCAGGTTGCAAAGCGCTTGGGCGTGCTCGGCGGCGGCGTCCAATGGGCAAACCAAACGAAGTCCTGCGGGTCGAGTTCGACGCCAGCTTCCTCGTGCGCCTCCCGCGCTGCAGCGTTGCGGGCACCGACGTCCTTGTTGCCGTCTTCCGGGTAGTCCTCAGGATCGATCCTGCCGCCGGGAAACACCCACATGCCGCCGAAGGCGATGCGCGAGTTCTTGCGCAGCATCAGCACTTCCGGCCCTTGGTCGGTGTCGCGCAGCAGCACGACGGTGGCCGCCGGCACCGCCGGCGGTGCGTTCTCGATGGCGGCGGGATTGTCCACGTCGCCGTACATGTCGTTCTTGTGCTTTTCCGTCAGAGTTTCGGTACCGATGTCCGCCATGAAGTCCTCTTTGGCTCGTGGCGCGCCCCGTTGGGCGCGTAGGCAGTTGCTTCGCAACTGCTGCTTTGCGGGTCGCTGTCGCTTGCCTCCGGGCTGCATTTTAGCCGCCGTTTGCCTTCCGTTCGTGCTAATTTAGCGGGCTTCGCGCCCAAGTTTCGGAGCCACGCCTTTGAACTCCCGACTCTGTCACGAACTCGGCATCGAGTTTCCACTGTTCGCCTTCAGCCATTGCCGCGACGTGATCGCTGCCGTCTCCAGCGCCGGTGGATTCGGCGTCCTGGGTGCCGCCGGACACTCCCCCGCCACCCTCGACATCGAGCTTTCCTGGCTCGACGAGCACGTGAACGGCAAGCCCTACGGGGTTGATCTCCTCGTGCCGACCAGCATGGACAGCAAGGACCATGCCTTGAGCGCCCACGAGCTCGAGGAGCGCATTCCCGAAGAACACAAGCGCTACATCGAGAACCTGCTGGCGCAGAACGACATCGACACGTCGGACCTCTGGGACGCCATGCCCACCGAAGGCGTTGGCGACAGCATGCGCGAAGTCGGCGCGAGCAAGATTCTGGATGTCGCCTTCTCGCATCCGGTGAAGATGGTGGTGAACGCGCTTGGCGTGCCGCCTTCCTTCATGTTCGACAAGGCGCGGGCGGCAGGTGTGAAGGTAGGGGCGCTCGCCGGCGCCCGCGAACATGCCATCAAGCACGCAGAGGCGGGCGTGGATGTCATCATCGTCGCCGGCACCGAAGCTGGCGGACACTGCGGCGAAGTCTCGACGATGGTGCTCGTGCCAGAAGTGTTGAACGCGCTCGAGCCGTGGCTCGGCGAGGACGACGGCCCCCACATACTCGCTGCCGGCGGCATCGTCACCGGCCGACAGATGGCGGCGGCGATGGCGATGGGGGCGGCCGGCGTCTGGACCGGTTCGGTCTGGCTCACGACGGCAGAGGCCGAGACCTCGCCTGTGGTGAAGGACAAGATGCTGGCTGCCAATTCCCGTCAGACGGTTCGCTCCCGCAGCCGCACCGGCAAGTACACGCGCCAGCTCAAGTCCGCCTGGACAGACGCATGGACCGCGGAAGATTGCCCGGATCCGCTCGCCATGCCGCTGCAGGGCATCCTCGCCGGCGCCGCCTTCCGCAAAATCGACAAGCTGGCGCAATCGGACCATCCCGGCGCCAAGCGGCTCGCCAACTACTACGTCGGGCAGGGCGTGGGGCTCATGAACGAGACGATTTCCGCCCGCTCGGTGGTGTATGAGTTCATGGAAGACTTCGCCAGTGCAGCCGAGCGGCTCGCAACCACGGTGGAGGAATAGACGCCGACGACGCCAACCACTTTTCTCCGCCGAAGAAGAACGCCATTCCATGCAGTCGCTTACGATCGTTCACACCTCCGATGTCCATCTCGACAGCCGCATCGGCGATCCGCCCAAGGAGGACGGCTTCCGCAGCCGCGCCGAACGCGCCTTCTCCGGCGTCATGGACGTCGCCATTGCCGAAGACGCAGATCTGCTGCTCATCGCTGGCGACCTCTTCGACAACAACCGCGTGGACGACTCCAACATCGAGTTCGTCTATGCCCAGCTCGCGCGGGTCTCCTGCCCCGTCGCCATGATCCCCGGCAACCACGACGTGCATGACCAGCGCTCGGTGTGGAACCGCTTCGACTTCGGCGCCTGCGGCAACCACGTGCATGGCCTGATGTCGCACGAGGGCTCCACCATCGACCTGCCGCACATCCACGCCCGCATCTGGGGCAAGGCCATGTTGGAGCACGCGCCGGAGAACTACCCGCTCGAAGGCGTGCCCGATCGCCACGAAACGTGGTGGAACATCGGCATGGCGCACGGACAGGTGTGCGAACGCCGCATCGGTTGGGGCTCATCGCCCATCACCAGCGAGGAAATCCGTGCCTCGGGGCTCGACTATCTGGCGCTGGGCCATGTACACGTCCACGCCGACCACAGCGAAGGCGACACCGTGGCCCACTACTGCGGCTCTCCAGTAGCACACTACGCCGGCTCCGAAGGCGGCAAGGTGGCGCTGGTGACCCTCTGCCCTGACAACGGCGTGGAAGTGGCCCACCGCCAGATCAGCCAATGGGGCGAGGAGAGGGACGCACCGTCACCACACGGCGCCTTCAACATGGTCGCTGGAGTGCCGTTCTAGGGGGCCAGTTGGCGTAGTACGGCTACGTGTAGCTGATGCGCCGATCGGTGCCTCGAGATGGGGCGCGAGCAAGGACACCAGGGAGGAAGATCCAATGACCGCCGAAACATTCCGCGCCGAAGCCCGCGACTGGCTGGAAGAGAACTGCCCACCCACCATGCGCCGTGCCGGCGGCTACACGGCCGGCGGCCGCAAAGCCAAGTATCCGAACCCGGAAACCAAACTCTGGCTCGATCGCATGGCCGAGCGCGGCTGGACGGCACCGCACTGGCCCAAGGAGTATGGCGGCGGCGGCCTCTCCACCGAAGAGCATCAGGTCCTCGCCGACGAGATGGGGCGCATCAACGCCGCAGCCCCGCTCTCCGGCCACGGCCTGACCATGATCGGCCCCGCCATCCTCGAGTTCGGCACGCATGAACAGTGCCTCGAGCACCTCCCCCGCATCGCCCGCGGCGAAATCCGCTGGTGCCAAGGCTACAGCGAGCCGGGCGCCGGATCCGACCTCGCGAGCCTGCAATGCCGCGCCGAGGAGGACGGCGACGACTACCTCGTCAACGGCTCGAAAATCTGGACCTCCGGCGCCGATCAGGCCGACTGGATCTTCGCGCTGGTGCGCACCGACTTCAGCGTCAAGCACGAAGGCATCTCCTTCCTCGTGCTGGACATGGACACCGCCGGCGTCACCGTCTCCCCCATCGAACTCATCAGCGGCTCGTCCGAGTTCTGCCAGACATTCTTCGACGACGTGCGGGTGCCCAAGCGCAACCTCATCGGCAAGCCCGGCGAGGGCTGGACGGTGGGCAAGCGCCTGCTGCAGTACGAGCGCAGTTCCATTGGCGGGCGCGGCAACGCCCGACAGAAAGTGAAGACCATCGATGAGACGGCAAGGGAGTACGCCGGAGTCGAAGACGGCAAGATCGCCGACCGGGACCTGCGCAGCCGAGTCACGTCACTGCGCATCGACGAAACCGCCTACCAGTTCACCATCCGCCGCTCCATCGAGGAGTCCACCAGCTCCCGCGCCCCGAGCTTTCTGTCCAGCTTCTTCAAGCTCTACGGCACCGAGCAAAACATGCGCCGCCAGGACTTGACCATGGACATCATGGGGCTCAAAGGCCTCGGCTGGTCTGGCGACGCCTATGCTCCGGCGGAACTCGGCGCCACCCGCGGTTGGCTGCGCTCCAAGGCCAACTCCATCGAAGGCGGCAGCTCGGAAGTGCAGCGCAACATCATCGCCAAGCGCGTGCTGGGCCTACCGGACTAACGCGCCCGACGCACCGGGGCTCGGAACATCCCTACTTGCGACCCGGCCAGTCAGCGCCTGCCGGCGCAGGGGAAGGCGGATTGCCATGCTTCAAGCGCCCCATCCAAAGGAACCCCCATGCTCGCAACCGTGGAATCTTCCGGCGCATCCCTTCACGTCGAAACCAACGGCGACTCCTCATTTCCAGCCCTAATGCTCTGGCCCTCCGGCAGCAGTTCCCTCCACGTCTGGGATCACCTTGCTCCACGCCTCGCCGAGACCTTCCACGTGGTGCGCTTCGACATCCGCGGCGTCGGCCAGAGCACGGCCGCAGATACCGCCAGCGACCAGTTCACCTTCGAGCAATACGCCACCGACGCCTGCCGCGTCCTGGATCACCTAGGCATCCATGCCTGCCATGTCTGGTCCCAATCCTGGGGCTCCCGCCCAGCCATCGCCTTCTCGGCACTGCACCCCGAGAGGGTGCTCTCCGCCGCCTTCTACGCCGCCAATACCGATCTCCCCGACGTCCCTGCACAACGCGAAGGCACCCGCCGAGCCGCTGAACGTCGCCGGGTCACTGGCATCGAAACGCCGCGATTGCCCGAAGGCATGGGCGACCACAAGGACCCAACCACAGTCCCCCTCGCCATGCAGGCCCTTCGCAAGTTCGACCTAGCCGCCGTGATTCCCCAACTCACCATGCCCACCCTGATCGCCACCGGCGACCACGACCCCAACCTCGCCTCCAGCCGCGAGATTGCCCAAGCCGCCCCCAACGCCCGCCTCGTCGAACTCAAGGACGTTGGTCACAACGCCATCCTCGAACACCGCGAACTCGCCTTGGAGACCTTCCTCGCCTTCCACGCCTGAGTCGCGCGCTACGCCATTGGAAGTTCCTATCCCGCCGAGGACGCAGAGTCGCCGACGCGCAAGGAACGGGCCGGAGGGAAGGCATCCTGCTTCCCTAAGCGCCGACAGGCGCTTTTCCGTCTGCCACATGAAGCAAGTGCGCTGGCGCGCAGGGAATGCAGAGTGCCTTCCCTCCGAGGCTTCGCTTCGAGTCAAGTCCTTCTAGCGCCAACGGTAGCTACGCCAGGCGGTCCCAGCCCTGTTGGCGACCGTCGCTCCGAACCGCGATTGCGGCCGCAAGGTGGTGAGGACGTGCCTTAGCGCTGCATGGACGGCGTGCCTTCAGATCGTCAGAAGTACATGGACGCCAGCAGGAATGTGAGCACGGCCCACATCAGGAACGTGAGCGGGGTGCCGACGCGGACGAACTCGCTGAAGCGGTAGCCGCCGGCGCTCATCACGAGGAGGTTGGTCTTGTAGGCCATTGGAGTGGCGAAGCTCATGTTGGCGCCGAAGAGCACCGCGAGCACGAACGGTTCCGGGGGCAGGTTCAGCTCGGCGGCGATGCCGATGGCGATGGGGGTGCCGATGACGGCGGCCGCGTTGTTGGAGACGACGTTGGTGAGGAGCGCGAGCAGCATCATCAAGGCGGCCAGGATGACCGTCGGCGTGGCGCCGGTGGTGGCGAACAGAAATACGTCCGTAAGGTATTGGGTGGCGCCGGTCTTCACGAGCGCGTCGCCCAGGGCCAGGCTTGCCGCCACCACGAAGAAGACGGCGGGGCTGATGGCGCGGATGGCGACGCCGATCCGCAGGCAGCGGGTGGCGAGCATCAAGAGGGCCCCGAACACTGCGCTTACCGCGATGTGCATCACGCCGGTGGCCGCGAGCACGATGACGGCGGTGAGGATGGCGAGGGCCAGCTTGGCCTTGCGGGTGCGCGGCAGTTCCATGGTGGCGTCGAGCACGAGGAACTCGCCGTTGCGCTTTAGGCGCCGAATCTGGTTGGGGGGGCCCTGCACCAGCATCACGTCGCCCTGTTCGAGCACCACATCCTGGATTTCCTCGTGCGGCTGCCAGATGTCCTTGCCCCGGCGGTGCAGGGCGAGCACGGCGAGCTCGTAGTCCCGCAGGAAGGAGGACGACTTGAGGTTGGCGCGGTCCAGCCTCGAGCCGCCGACGACCGCCACCTCCGCCATCGCGAGGCCCTCCGGCGTCTCGTCGTTGCCGGCGCTGTCGCGACGCTGCAACGTGCCCTTCATGGCGCGAGCGAAGTTGGCAAGATGGGTGGAGGTGTCGCGCACCCGCAGGCGGTCGCCGGCGCGAAGGATTTCGTGCGGGCCGGCATAGAGCGACAGGTCATCGCGGCGGATGCGGATGATCTTCATGCCGTCGCCCACCGCCTGGGTGGCCTCCTCCACGGTCTTGCCTACCACGCTGCTCGCTTCCGAAAGGGTGATGCGGGCATCGAACAGGCGCGTAGAGGAATCCGCCAGTTGAATACCCCGCTCGGGCAGCATCCGCGGCGCCACCAGCCACAGGTAGAGGATGGCGACGCCGCCGGCGATGGCCGCCGGCACGGCGAAATCGAACATGCCGAAGCGTTCGAGGCCGTAGTCGTTGGCCACCGCGACGACGAGGAGGTTAGTGGAGGTGCCGATGGTGGTGGCCATGCCGCCCACCAAGGTGGCGAAGCCCATCGGCATCAGCACTCGCGTGGGGGAGGCGTTGGCGCGCAGGCACGCGCTGATGAGGATGGGCAGTAGCAGCACGACGATGGGCGTGTTGTTGACGAAGGCCGACAGCATGGCGCCAACGAGAAGCGTCGCGAACAGGGACAGGAACGGCACCCGCGCCCATGCCCGGCCCAAGAGCCGTCCGACCGGTTCGAGGGCGCCGGTGACGACGATGCCTTGGCCGAGCACCATCAGCGCGCATACGGAGATGAGCGCCTCGTGGCCGAGCCCGAAGAAGAGTCCGGCCGGCTCGACACCCTCGAAGGGGAACACGGAGAAGCCGACGGCCAGCAGGGACAGCAGGCCCAAGCTCGTGATTTCGAGGCGAATCTTGTCTTGACTGAAGAGATAGAGCGCCGCCGCCGTCACCAGCAACAGCACGAGCGCGTGGGGGTTTGGGATGGTGGGGAACATGAGAGGATTTTACGGGCCTTCGGAGGGCAGGCAGGATGCCTCAACATGGAGCCGCGTCTTCGTTGCAGGGCTGCTGCGGAGCGGCTCTGGCTGGGTCGCTACTTGCTTCGCTGACGTCGAAACACGGGTAGGACGACGCCCTCGCCCACATCCAGGAACTCCACTTGCACCCGCTGGCCGATGGCAACTTGCTCCGGTGGCGTATCGATGAGGTTGGAGGTGATGTGGACGCCCTCGTCCAGAGCCACTTCCACCGTGGCGAACGGCGTGTAGCCGCGTAGGGCCGGATGCACGGCTTGGTGGGTGATGACGTAGGAATGCACTTCGCCGCGGCCGTCGGACTCCTGCCAAACGAACTCCATGGCGCCGCAACTGCCGCACTTGGCGCGGGGCGGATGGCTGATCGCGCCGCACGCAGCGCAGCGCTGTACCGCGAGGCGCCTTTCCTTCAGCGCTTCCCAGAACGGCGCCGACTCTTCCGATGCCTGCGGCAGAGGAAGGTCGGGCGGGCGCTCGAAGGTCCAGTCGCTCATGCGTCACTCCGTTCGAGGATCACGGCGCCGGTGCCGATGCCGGTGTCCACAAAGGAAAGCCGTGCGTTCGGCACCTGGCTCGTGGATTCGCCTCTGGCCTGGCGCACGCCTTCGATGAGATGGTTCATGCCCTGCAGGTACACCTCGGAAAGATGGCCCCCGGAGGTGTTCACGGGCAGCTTGCCCGAACTCCACATCGTGCCGCCATCTTCGACGAAATGACCAGCATCTTCGACGAAACCGTAGTCTTCGAGCGCGAATAGGACGAACGGGCCGAAGTGGTCGTAGATTTGCACGACGTCGATGTCCGACCGCTCCAAACCGGCCATGGCGAAGAGGCGCCGAGCGGTTCGATGCACGGGGGACGATTGTCCTGGCCCCGACTGTGCAGCGGCCCGGATCAGCGCCAGCGGGCGGTCGGGGCGGCGTTCCCGCGCGAGTTCAGGACGGGTCAGCACCAGCGCGCCGCCGCCGTCGCTTTCGAGACAGCAGTCGAAGAGGTGGAACGGGTCAACGATGAGACGCGACTCTTGGTGATCCTCTAGCGTCAGCGGGCGGTCGTGGAAGGTGGCGCGCGGATTGCGGTTGGCGTGCTTGCGCTGTATCACCGCCTGCTGACCAAACTGCCGGCTGGTGACACCGGTCTCGAACATGCGCCGCCGCGCCGACATGGCGAGGCCGTGCTGCGGCGTGAGCAAGCCAAACGGCTCAGTGAACGCGCCGGAGCCGCGACCGCCTTGACCCGTTACGTCGCCCCGGCCGTAGCGCCTTCCGGAACGGCCGTTGACGCCGCGATAGATGACGATGGTGCCCGCAAGGCCCGCGTGGATGGCCGCCGCGGCATGGGCCACGAGCGGTGCGCCGACATTGCCAGCCTGGTTGATCTCGCCGAACCACGCGAGGTCGGGAATGCCGAGGTTGACGGCAACCTCTGCCTCGGAGCTAGTGTCCACGAACCACTTCATCAGGCCGTCCACCTCCGCTGCGGCGATGCCGGCGTCGTCGAGCGCGGCGCCGATGGCCTGCAGCGAAAGGGCGAGCTCGGTGCGGCCGCTGTCGCGGGAGTAGTCGGTCTCGCCGACCCCGGCGATGGCTACGGCATTGGAAAATGACATTGGTCTTGCCTGGCCTGGGTGGCGGAGCGGCGAGAGCATACACGGGGAACGGTATCTTGCCCCGCCGCTCCCCTACGCTATTGCTGCTGGGCGTGGTAGCCGGCGAGCGCCCAAGTGCCGTTGGGTTGGCGCTGCATGGAAAGGTTTTCGTGGATGCTGCCGTTCTGCCAGTGCGAGTCGTAGCTGACGATCACGTATTCGCCCTCGGGGGCACCCCAAGGGTTGCTGACGTAGGTGGTGGTGCCCACTGCACGGGACTCGTGCGCGCCGAGGGGGTCGCGCAGCGCCTGCACTTGGGCGAGCCATTCGTCGCGCGACACCTGTTCCTTGAGGAAGGGGGAAGCGATGGCGCGCACGGCTTCGTAGTCGCCGGCGTCGAGGCGTTCAAGGATGGGCACGGTGGCGGCGACGGCGGCCCGCTCGGCCTCGGGATTGCTCTCGCCGCAGCCGGCCAGCAGCCACATGACGGTGCCGAGAACGGCGCCCGTCAACGCCTTTGCGGCCCACCGACGGGCCATCCGCGGTACTGCAATCGATTCCAAACGACACCTCGCCAACATCAACCTGCGCCGCGTATTGTGGTGGTGCGCGCGGGCGGTGACAAACTCCCGGTATTGGCCTCATTGTCTTCGCGCCCCACGGCATCGTTCCGCCCAATCCTCGAGGTCGTCGAACTGCGGCGGCGTCACGAACGAGGCTTGGATCGGCAGCTTGACGACGCCAGGCGCCACGATTTCGCCGCGCTTCTCCAACGCGGCGATGGGATCACGCAGGGTCGAGATGATGGACTCAAGCCAAGCACACAGTTCGCCGAGCAGGTGGCCGTGGATGGCCACGAGAATGTCGCGCCCCTCCGTCCCCAAGGGGTCGCAGCGCAGCGCCCGCAGCTTGCAGTGGCGCCACAGCACGGCATCGACATGGCGCTCGATGCGCCCCATCGCGGTGGCAACCGAGTCCTCGCCCTGCTCGGTGCCGTAAAGGACGAAGTTGAGATCGCCAATGTCGTAGCTGAGCGATTGCACGCACTCGACGTACACCGTCATGATGGCGGCGGACTCGAACATCATCCAGTCGGCCGCGTGACGGTGGCCGGCGGGGCGCACCTGCCGCTCCATGCCGGGCTTGATCTTCGCGAGCATGGTCTCGGCGTGGGTCAGGACCTCATCGAGAATGGGGGGCCGTTCGGGTTCCTCCAGGATGAACTTGAGCATGGTTTCTCCGATGGAAGCTCGGGTGGAGCGGCATTGGAGACCGGACGCAAGTGGTTGGAACCCGAAAGGGCGATTTCGCGCGCGTTGTGAGGGCGATGTCTCACGTGACCCGGTTCGGAACGGGGAAAACCAAGACGGGGTCCGTGACGACAATCGTCGGACGGGGGATAATCCCGGAGGGGATGGTGGGGAACTTGAGGATGCACAGGGGTAGGGGATTCGCCGTGGCGTGCGCATTCGCGTGCGGGGCTTGGGCGTGGGCGGAAAGCGGGGCGACAGTTGGCGCCTTGCCGCTGACGGCGCTCAACGGCGACGAGGTGACAATCGAGCCACATTCGGTGCTTGGGGCACTGCTCATCGTCGGGTTCTCGCAGGAATCGAGCGAGCAGACGCGGGCTTGGGGCAAGCATGTTGCCGAGTGGGCAGACGAGCACGCCGGCGACGCGCCGCCACCACCCCCCATGCACCTGCCAATGGAGTCTTCCGCCACCGAGGATCCAATGCCGGTGTTTAGCATCGTCGTGATTGGCGAAGCCTCCCGCTTCATGCGGGGGATGTTCCGGAGGATGATGAAGGGAGTCATGCCGGAGGAGGTCGAGGGGAGCTTCTTCCTCGCCTACGAGCGCGCCGATGCGTGGCGGGAAGTCGCTGCGGTGGGCGACGAGGCTGCCGCCTATGTGTTCCGCATCGACCCCCAAGGACGCATTTGCGAACGACATGCCGGGCCGCCGTCAGACGAGGCCATCGCTGGTCTTCTCAATGCACCCTGTTCGTTTTAGGGCGCGGTGATGGCAAGGGAACCCGTCCCCATCAAGTTTCCGCCGAACGAGCGCTTGGCCGAGCTCTTCGCCCGCGTGGTGGAGGTCGCCAAGCAGTTTCCCGGCGTCGAGGAGAGCCGCAGCTACGGCACGCCTTCGCTGAAGGTAAAGCGTAGGTTTCTCGCTAGGCTGCGGTCGGAGGCGGAGGGTGGCCTCGCCATCCATTGCGACATGATGGAGCGCGAAATGCTGATGCAAGCCGCGCCGGAGACGTTCTACATTACGGACCACTACGCGGACTACCCGATGGTGCTGATCAACCTCGAAACGGTGCGCTGGGACGCCCTGCCGGACATCATCGAAAGGGCCTGGCGCCGGGTCGCCACGGCAAAGCTGGTGCGAGAGTTCGAAGAACGGTCGGAGTGATGGCGCGCCCTGACGGGCGCGTCGGCAGTTCGCTTGCGCGAACTGCTGTGCTTCGACGAATCCATCGACGCATTCAACACGGGCGGGGACAAGCCCGCCCCGAAGGGGCACGACACGTTGATCGTTTGAGGACTTGGTTCGAAGCGGCGGCCCTTGGGGCGAGGGCATCTTGCCCTCGCCCCCAAGGGGGGGCCGTGCGGACGCGGCGGTGTCGGTGACGCCGAGTCGGTCGGCGCGTTCGACGCATTCCTCGTAGGGACCGGGTGCGACCGACGGTTGCTTTTTTTTGCAGGGTCTTGCCGTGTGTGTCGGTGTAGGTGCTAAAGTGCGGCTCGACTTGGAGGAGGCATCGCCTTGCGACCTGTTCTTCTCGCGTTAGGACTCCCGCTGCTCTCCGGCTGCGGCGACGAGCCCGCTTCCGGCGGTGGTGGCGGTGGCTGGCCCGGTGCGGCCGGTGGCGGTAGGCCGCCGGCGCTGGTGGTGACGGCGCCAGCGGAAGTGCGCGCCATTGCCGATGTCGTCGAGGCCGTTGGCACCACGCTTGCCAACGAATCCGTCACGGTTACGGCCAAGGTCACCGACGCCATCCGGCGCGTGCGCTTCGACGACGGTGACTACGTGAACGAAGGCGACGTTCTTGTAGAGCTCACGAATCAGGAGCAGACCGCGCTCTTGGCGGAGGCCGAGGCGAACCTCGTCGACGCCCGCACGCAGCACACGCGCCTGAATGACCTCCTCACCCAAGGCAGCGTGCCGGTTTCCGACGTCGACGAGGCGCGGGCGCGGCTCTCCGCCGCCACCGCCCGCTATCAGGCCATCGTCGCCCGGCTTTCGGATCGGCTGATCCGGGCGCCCTTTGCGGGGGTGCTCGGCTTCCGCATGGTGAGCGCCGGCACGCTCATCACCCCCGGCACCGCCATCACGACGCTCGACGACATCTCCCTCATCAAGCTCGATTTCGCCATACCCGAAGTCCACTTCGGCGAGGTGCGGCCCGGGCTCGCCCTCACGGCCCACAGCGTCGCCTTCCCCGACCGGGAGTTCACCGCGTCCGTCGAGACCATCTCCTCGCGCATCAACCCGGTCACTCGCGCGGTGCCGGTGCGCGCCTTGATCGACAACACCGAGCTCTTGCTGCGTCCGGGAATGCTGATGACCGTGCGCCTCACCACCGCCAGTCGAGATGGGCTGATGGTGCCGGAGACCGCCTTGCTGCAGCGCGGCGAGGACACCTTCGTCTATACGGTGAGCGAAGGCCGCGCCGCCATGACCGCCATCGACCTCGGCATCCGTCGCGCCGGCTGGGCCGAGGCAATCACCGGGCTCAACGTCGGCCAGGAGGTCATCACCGAGGGGGTCATAAAGGTGCGGCCCGGCGTTCCGGTGCGGGTCGCTGGCAACGAACCTCCCGGCGCGGGTCGGCGAGGACCGCCCGGAGGACGGCCGGGAGGACCGGCCGCCCGAGGAGGATAGGACCATGTGGCTGTCCGACACGTCGGTAAAGCGTCCGGTTTTCGCCACCGTCATTAGCTTGACGCTGGTGGCGTTTGGCATCTTGAGCTTCAGCGCGCTGCCGCTCCGGGAGTATCCCGACATCACGCCGCCGGTGGTGTCCATCTCGACGAGCTATCCCGGCGCTTCGGCGGATGTGGTGGAGTCTCGCGTCACCACGGTGGTGGAGGACCAGATCAGCGGCATCGCCGGCATCAAGTCGATCCGGTCTTCGAGCCAGGACGGGCGTTCCTCCATCAACATCGAGTTTGACCTCGACCGCGACATCGACGGCGCCGCCAACGACGTGCGCGACCGGGTGGCGCGGGTGAACCGTTCGCTGCCGGAAGACGTGGACCCGCCGGAAGTTCGGAAGCAAGATTCGGACGCCCGGCCGGTGATGTACATCAACGTGGTGAGCGAGAACCTCTCGCGCATGGACCTCACCGACTACACCGAGCGCTACATCGCCGACCGCTTTGCCGTCATTCCCGGCGTTGCGAACGCGAGCGTGTTCGGCGCGCGGCCGGCCATGCGGGTGTGGATCGACCGGCTGGCGCTGGCGGCGCGCAACCTCACCGTCAACGACATCGAGGCGGCGCTCAGGCGCGAGAATCTGGAACTGCCGGCAGGGCGCATCGAGACCCTGAACCGCGAGCTCACCGTGCGCGTCGCCCGTGGCTTCGAGACCGAGCGCGACTTCCAGCAACTCGTCATCACGCGGGGCGACGACGGCCACCTCGTGCGCCTCGGCGAAGTGGCGCGGGTGGAGACGGCACCCCGCGACCACCGTGCCATCTATCGCGCCAACGGCTTGCCGACGGTGAGCATCGGCATCATCAAGCAGTCCACGGCGAACACGCTCGAAACCTTGGAGCAGGTGAAGGAGGAGCTCAATCAGCTCAACGAGACCCTGCCCGAACACATCACGCTTTCCACCGGCTCGGACGACTCCGTGTTCATCCGCGAGGCCATCAACTCGGTCTATGCCACCATCGCCATCACCATCGTGCTGGTGAGCCTCGTCATCCTCGCCTTCCTTGGCTCGCTCCGGACGATGGTGATTCCGGCGGTGACCATTCCGGTGTGTCTCGTCTCCGCCTTCATCGCTCTCGCCGCATTCGGCTTTACGGTCAACCTCATCACGCTGCTGGCGCTGGTGCTCTCCATTGGCCTCGTGGTGGACGACGCCATCGTCGTGCTGGAGAACATCCACCGGCGCATCGAGGAAGGCGAGCCGCCGCTGCTCGCGGCCTACAACGGCTCGCGGCAGGTGGCGTTTGCCGTCATCGCCACCACGGCGGTGCTGGTGGCGGTATTCACGCCCATCATGTTCCTCACCGACAACATCGGCGTTATTTTTGGCGAACTGGCCGTCACCATCGCCGCGGCGGTGGTGTTCTCGAGCGTACTGGCGTTGTCGCTGACGCCGGCCATGTGCGCCAAGCTCTTGCGCAAGTCCTCCGGCGAGAATTTCGTCACCCGGGGCATCGAGCGGGGCTTCGCGGCGCTCCGGCGCGGCTACACGGCCGTGCTGCGTGTGCTCATACGTCACAGTTGGGCGGCGGTTGTGGTTGCGGCGGCGACCTTGGGTGCGGCTTGGCTGCTGCTGCAGGAGGTGCCGCAGGAGTACGCGCCGGCGGAGGATCAGGGGGCATTCATGGCGATGTTCTCCGGGGCCGAGGGCATGGGCATCGAGCGCATGAAGCAGGAGGCGATGAAGCTTGAGATGCCGGCCATGCAGATGGTGCGCGAGGGCATTGCCGACGTGGTGGTGATGGCGGTGCCGGGCTGGGGCGGGAGTTCCTCCAACAGCGGCGTCATCATGGTGACGATGGGGCCTTGGCAGGATCGCGACGTGACCACCGCCGAGGCGCAGGGGCGCATCAACAGACAGTGGCAGACGATCCCGGGCGTGCGCGCCTTCGCTTTCATGCGTTCGGGACTGTCGCGGCGCGGCGGCGGCCAACCGGTGCAGTTCGTGCTCGGCGGACCGGACTACGAGACACTCGCCGACTGGCGCGACCAGATTCTGGACCGGGCGCGGGAGTTCCCGGGCCTCGTGCGTCTCGACAGCGACCTCAAGGAGACGCAGCCGCAAGCCATCGTGCGCATCGACAAGAACCGCGCGGCGGAGCTTGGCATCTCGGTGCAGAACATCGGCCGCACCCTCTCCACCATGATGAGCGAGCAGCGCATCACCACCTACGTGAAAGATGGCGAGGAGTACGACGTGATCCTGCAGGCGCAGGACGACCAGCGCGCCTCGGCGCAGGACCTCACCAACATCTACGTGCGCTCCGAACGCAGTGGTGAGTTGGTGCCGCTCGCGAACCTGATCGAGGTGAACGAGCGCGCGGGGCCTGGCCGGCTAAACCGCTACAACCGCCTGCGCTCGGTGACGCTCTCGGCGAGCCTCGCACCCGGCGTGGCGCTCGGCGACGCCCTCGGCTTCCTTGAACAGGTGGTGCGCGAGTCGTTCCCGGACGAGGCGCAGATCGACTACCAGGGCGAGTCGCTTGAATACAAGGAAGCGAGCGGCAGCCTCGCGTTCACGGTGGGCATCGCGCTCCTCATCGTCTTCCTTGTGCTGGCGGCGCAGTTCGAGAGCTTCATCCATCCATTGGTGATTCTGGTGACAGTACCGCTCGCCATCAGCGGCGCGCTGCTCGGGCTCTTCCTCACCGACTCGACGCTCAACATCTACAGCCAGATCGGCATGGTGATGCTGATCGGCATCGCCGCCAAGAACGGGGTGCTGTTTGTCGAGTTCATCAACCAGATGCGCGATCAGGGCTATGACTTCGAAGACGCCATCGTCTATGCCTCGGGCATCCGCCTGCGGCCGGTCATCATGACGACCATCTCGACGGTCATGGGCTCGATCCCGTTGATCCTCGCCACCGGCGCCGGATCGGAAAGCCGCACGGTGCTCGGCATCGTGGTCTTCTCGGGAGTCTCCCTCGCCACCTTCCTGACACTGTTCGTCGTGCCGAGCTTCTACGCCCTCCTGGCGCGCCGCAGCGGCTCTCCCCAGACCGTGGCCCGCGCCCTGGAACGCCTGATGTCGGCTACGCGACGCGAAGCCACGCAGTAGCCTCCGGTCGGGTTCCCTTCGGGCGTCAGCACTGCTGGCCGGCGCCGGCCGCGACCGGTTCGGGTCGTGGCTGACCGCGTTCGCCACATCGCGCGCACCTGCTTCAGGGTACCCCGAGTTTCACCAAGCCAAGGGCCCGCACAGGTGCATCTTTCGTCATGTGTACTGTGAGAGATCTCCCACGGCGCACGCCGTTTACTCCCCGTTCACCCTGGCAGGCGCGTACCCCTCCCCGAGCGGCTCATTGCAACCGCTTCGTCAGAAGCTATTGCGTGTTGGCGCTGGCTTGGCGGCGCTTTACCTCCCGCGGATCGTTTGCGGCTCGGCGCGGGCTTACCTGAGGTTCGACGGCCGGCGGGGACGCTTCTGCGTCCGCTGGCGGAGTCGCGCTTGCCTCTGCCTCCGGGTGCGGCGGCGGTGGCGACTCTGGCTCTGCCGGTGCTGCTTGCGTCGGCATGTCCGCGTCCACATGCTCCTCCCGGGCTGACGCTTGCTCGTCTGGCTGCGGCTGAGCGACCGGCCCGTCGGGGCTCGGCTTCGGTGGCGTCTGGGTCGCTACCGGCTCGGTGGGCTCGGGCGCCGCTTCGGCCTTGGAGACGGGTTCAGGCATGCTCCGGGCTGCATCCTGCTTCTCCTCTGCGGCTGCGGCCTCAGCGGTCGTGGACCCGCTGCCTGCCTGAGGCTCGGGTCTTGCTCGTTTGGCGCGGGGGTCGTTGCTGGCGCGAGCACGCGGGGGAGCTGCGGCCGGAGGCTTGGGTTCCGCCACTGCCTCCGTCGCCTGGGTTGCGGCGGGTTGCGTTTCGGCTCGCTCTTCGGTGGCTTGGACGTCCTGTGGCGTGGCTGCCGGTTCCGGAGCCTCAGTGGCCTGCCGCTGCATGTCGGTCGCCGGTGCCACCGTGTCCGCGTCCTTCCCTACGGTGGAGCGATCTCTACGCGGCCGGCGACGGCTTTGCGCCACGTCGGGAGCGTCGCGGTTCGAGTCCGCGCGGCGCGATTCGCGCTCCGGGGTGTCCGTGCTGGTCGGTGCCTCGGCAGCGGCGCCGGCGCGCGTCTCTTCGCTCCGGCGGCGACCGCCGCGGCGACGCCTGCCGCCGGAATCCCGGGCTTCGTCCTGGGCTTCACGGGCAACGTCGCCACGGGGAGAGTCGGTACGCGTGTCGCGTGCGCTGCGAGCACAGGAAGTCCCGCCTTCGCTCCGCGTGGTCTCGCGGCCTTCGCCACGGGCATCGCGCCCGGAACCGTCGCGCTGGCGACGACTTCGGCCTTGCCCTTCGCCGCGCGCCGCGTTGCCGCGCCCATTGCGGCTTTCGCTGGCCCTGCGGTCGGTCTGACCGCCCTGCCTGCGCGGACTCCGGCGGCTATCGCCGGAGTCGCGGCGCCGGCGCTCTTGCGCGGGACGGGCCTCCTGACGCCTCGGCGCCGGTGCTTGGGCGGCTGTCGATTCACCGAAAAGATTGCGGATGAAGCCCATGAGTCCAGGCTTGTCCTCGCCCGCCGTCGATGCAGCCGGTGGCTTGGTCGCCGGTGGCGCTGGCGTCGCGCTCACCGGCGAGACCGGTGCGACGCGTGCCGGCGCCGCCGGTGCTGCCCGCGACGGCCGCGAGTCGCGCACCGGCATGTCCGTCTCGACATGCACCTCCGCCAGTTCATAGCTGAGGACGTTCGCTTCCGCCTCCGCGTTGTCCTCGCGGATGCGCTGGATGTCGTAGTGCGGCGTCTCAAGGTGCGCCGCCGGCACGACCACGACGTGGGTATCCGTGCGGGTCTCGATTTCGGCAACCTCGCGCCGCTTCTCATTCAGGAGGTAGGCCGCAGTATTGGTGGGCACCATTGCCCGGACGATGGAACTGCGCTCCTTCAGGCACTCTTCCTCCACCACCCTGAGGATGGTGAGCGCCAGCGAGCGGATGTCGCGAATGCGGCCCTGGCCATTGCAGCGGGGGCAGACTTCGGTGGTGAGTTCGTCGAGCGAAGGACGGATACGCTGGCGTGACATTTCCATGAGGCCGAAGCGGGAGATGCGCCCCACCTGCACCCGCGCCCGGTCGGCTTCGAGCGCCTCGCGCATCTTCGCTTCCACGGCGCGTTGGCTGCGGGGTGCCACCATGTCGATGAAGTCGATGACGATGAGGCCACCGACGTCGCGGAGCCGAAGCTGGCGCGCGACTTCCTCGGCGGCCTCGAGATTGATGTTGAGCGCCGTCTCTTCGATGTCTGCGCCCTTGGTGGCGCGGGCCGAGTTGATGTCGATGGACACCAGCGCCTCGGTGGGGTCGATGACCACGGAGGCACCGGAGGACAGCCGCACCTCGCGCTGGAAGGCGGTCTCGATCTGGCTCTCGATCTGGTAGCGACTGAACAGCGGCACCGCATCGTTGTAGCGCTTGATGCGGCCGAGGAGGTTCGGCATCACCTGTTCGGTGAAGTCCCGCGCCTCGTCATAGGCATCTTCGTCGTCGATCAGCACTTCGCCCACGTCCTGACGCAGGCAGTCGCGAAGGGCGCGGACGATGACGGTGTTTTCCTGATACAAGAGCGCTGGGCCGCGCCGCTTGCCGGCCTCGTTGATGGCGTCGTTCAGTTGCAGCAGGTAGTCGAGGTCTGCTTGCAGCTCCTCGGCACTGCGGCCGATGCCGGCGGTGCGGATGATCACGCCCATGTCCTCGGGGATGTTGAGGCCCGACAGGCTCTGCCGCAGCGCCTCGCGCTCCTCGCCCTCGATGCGGCGCGAAATGCCCCCGGCGCGGGGGTTGTTCGGCATCAGCACGAGATAGCGGGCGGCGAGGCTGGGGAAGGTCGTGAGGGCGGCGCCCTTGTTGCCGCGTTCCTCCTTCTCGACCTGGACGATCAGTTCCTGGCCCACGCTTACCGCATCGGCAATGGCCGGGCGACCATTGCGGCCATCGTCACGCTCCTGGCCACCCCTCCTGCCGCCACCGCGATGGTAACTGCGGGCGATTTCCTTGAACGGAAGGAAGCCGTGGCGCTCGCCGCCGAAGTCGACGAAGGCGGCTTCGAGGCTCGGTTCGACGCGGGTGATGCGTCCCTTGTAGATGTTTCCCTTCTTCTGTTCGAGGGAGTGGTTCTCGATGTCGAGGTCGTAGAGCTTCTGCCCATCGACCATGGCAACGCGCACCTCTTCGGGCTGCGTCGCGTTCACAAGCATGCGTTTCATGTGGCGTATCCGTTTGCGGACGCCGACACGCGAGATTCGTCAGATCAGGGTGCGTACGCGCGCCCCATGGAGCGCGTAGGCAGTTCGCTTCGCGAACTGCTTGGCGTCGTGCTCGTTGTTCGGCCCTGGCGAGCGCGCGTCGGGCTCGCTTTTCGGCAAGGTACGAAAGGCAACGTTCCCGGGCTCACCTGGGGCGTGAAGCTTGGTGACAAGAGCATGAAGACCCAAAGTGCCGACTGCCGCCCAAGACGGGCAGGCACCAGCCAAGCAGGCACGCCCCTCAAGGCCGTGCGTGCGGTGTTCTTTCCTAACGGTTCGCGTGTCGTTGACGTCAATCGAAAATGTGGTCGGCAGCCGGTTGGGGCTGCCCCGTTTCTTCTGCCGGCCGTGTGCTTCGCCGGTTTCAGCATCGGAAGGGCGGGGGCTTGCCCCCAGGTTGGGTTGCCGCGCATTGGTCAAGCGGCGCATCCCTCCGACGGGGGCGCACTATAGCAGCCCTTGACGGACGGTGACAAACTTCGTTTTCGCCATCCAATGGCGCCAAGTCAGGAGGCCATGTTAGGTGCGCGCCAAGCCGGTGCAGGTCGTAGAGGTTGGGGAGGCTGCCGGGCAGCGTCTCGACAACTTCCTCATCGCCCGCCTGAAGGGGGTGCCGAAAAGCCGCATCTACCGCATGGTGCGTGGCGGCGAGGTGCGCGTGAACGGCGGTCGGGCCAAGGCGGGACAACGCCTCGCGGCAGCCGATCGCGTACGAATCCCACCCCACACCGGCGCGGATGCTAGCGAACCGCCCTCCGCCGACGGCCTTGCCGTCCAGGTTCTCCATGCACTCCTCCACGAGGATGAAGATCTCATCGTCGTCGACAAGCCGAGCGGCATCGCTGTGCATGGAGGCAGCGGGGTGCGCGCCGGACTCGTCGAGACCTTGCGGGCGAGGGAGCCGACGGGCTGGCTGGAACTGGCGCATCGGATCGACCGAGACACATCCGGCGTGCTCGTGCTGGCGAAGAACCGGCGGACATTGCTGGCGTGGCACGAGGCGTTCCGTGCCGGCCGGGTGCGCAAGCGCTATGACGCCGTCGTCGAGGGCGAGTGGCCGACGACCTTGCGCACCGTGCGTTCGCCACTCAGGCGCTTGACGCTTGCTGGCGGCGAACGGCGGATGCGCGTTGCGGCGGATGGACAGTCGGCGAGGACCGACTTCGAGGTGGTCGCGAGGAGCAAGGAGGCGACGCACGTGCGCGCATTCCCGAAGACAGGCCGCACGCATCAGATTCGCGTGCACGCCGCGTCAAGCGGCCATCCCATCCTGGGCGATGACAAGTACGCTCGCGGCAAGGCCCGGAGCGGCCGCCTACTCCTGCACGCAAGCCGCCTGCGCGTGGAGATTGATGGCATCGCATTGGACTTCCGCGCTCCCTTGCCGGCAGCATTCGGTGACTTCGCCGCGGCTTCATAGGCGCGATGCATCACTCGACAGGCCGCGACCTTGGTGGCGACACCCCGGATTGACCGGCCGCGTCCCAGGCGAGGTCGGGAAGGTGCTGAGGTCAGAGCTTGCCGACGCGGTAGGTTACGGTGAATCCGGTCTGGCGCCAGCTCAGCCACGTCAGCACGGGGTAGAAGAGCAGGGCCGAGGCGACATGCCACTCGGCCACGTTGCGCAGCGCCACAGGGGCGCCAGCCAGGTTGACGAGGGTGCCGAGGATGAGCCCTTCGAGCAGCATCGCCGCCAGCAGTGCGGTGGTGATGCGCGAGACGACCGAACGGGGCATCAGTGCCTGCATCCGCTGCGCAAGCATGGCTTCGGCGAGGTAGGTCAGGCCGAAGAAGATCACCGTCCCGTAGCGGCGCAACGCTCGGTAGGTGTCGCCGTCGGAACCCAAAAATGTCGCGTACACCACCAGCGCCATAGCGCCGACGACACCGGCGGCAACCATGCACCGCCGCCACCCGACGCGGGAGTCGCCGGCCGCACGCAACCATGCCCCACACAAGACCCAGTAGCCGGCCAGCAACGCCGCCGCTGGAAGGATCGTTGCCTTGAAGACAAAGTAGGCAGCGCCGTAGCGTCCGCTGGCGCTCACAGTGGTGCAGCCGCTGAGGTGGGGAAAGCACTCGGGGATGTGCCCGCCGCTCGTGGAGAGGACGTAGGCCAGGATCACGCCGCCCCACGAAAGCAGCCACACCAGCACGGGAATCAAGCGCAAGTCCACGCGTCGAAACTACCATAGGCGGATGCGTGGAGAAGGTGTGCGGACGGTGGCGGCAGCCATCCTGGCGTCCGGGATGTTGGTGACTCTCGCGGCCACCGCCGAGGAGGATGTGTGCCAGCCGCAACACGACTCGACAGCCTTGGCACAACTGCCGTTCGAGGCGCTTGCAGGCGTCTCGCTGGATGCCACCGCAGAGTATCGCGTCGCCGCCGTGGAGTTCGTGCGCCGGCCCCTCTTCAATACGCAGGACCCGGCGGAAGACAAGCTCCTCTTCCGAGCCGCCAACCGCTGGCACATCGACACCCGCGAGCGGGTGCTTCGGGCGATCCTGCTGTTCCGGGAAGGCGACCTGGTGGGGACCTCGCTCCTCGCCGAGTCGGAACGAGCGCTGCGTGGCAAGTCCTTCCTCTACGACGCCCGCGTCTTTGCCAATCGGGCCTGCGACGGCCAGATCGACGTGGCCGTGGTGACGCGGGATGTCTGGTCGCTGTCGCCGAGCCTCGGCCTCACCCGCACCGGCGGCGAGGAGCGCCTCACGGCGGGGGTCTCGGACAGCAACTGGCTCGGCACCGGTACGGATCTGGAGCTTTCCTACTTCGACAATCTGGATCGAAAGGGCTTCGTCGTGGGCTTCGCCGAACCCAACCTGCTCGGCAGTCGCGTTGGCCTGCGCCTGCGGGCCGACGACACCGACGATGGAAGCGGCCGGTACGCGATGGTCGGGCTGCCGTTCCACTCCCTGGATGCACGCCGCGCTTGGGAGCTTCTTTGGACCGAGTCGGAACGTCGCGAGCGACGCTTTCGCGACGGCCTGGAACTCGCCGCGTTTCGGGTGCAGCGGCATGTGGCGACGGCGTCGTTCGGTTGGTCGGCGGGATTGCGGGAGGGACGCGCTTCACGCTGGCGAGCTGGCCTCACGTCGGAAGCGCACCGCTTTGCGCCAGCGTCCGGGGCGCAACTCGACGGCAACGAGGTGGTGGAACCGGCTCCGGTGCTGCCCGAAGACCGCACCTTCACGTTCCCGTGGATTTCATTGGAGCGCATCGAGGATGCCTACGTCCGCACCCGCAACGTCAGTCGCGTTCGCACAACGGAGGATCTGTTCCTTGGCCAACAGACCACGGCACAGATCGGCTATTCCCCTCGCGGCGACGGGCATTTCGTGGCCGCCGCCAGCTTTCGCGATGGATGGCGCTCACCAGACGCCGAGGGCGAGCTCGGGCGAGATACCTTGCTGTATGGCCTGAATGCCTCCGGCTACTGGAACCGGGTGGCAGGCAAGGTCGAAAACGCCACCTTTGCGGTCTGGGCGGATTGGCGTCGCCGTCATTCGCCGCGCCTCGCACTGCATGTAAGCGCTTTGGCGGAACGCGGCTGGGGCCTGCCCCTCGATCGCCAGTTGCTGCTCGGCGGCGACACGGGCCTGCGCGGCTATCCCAACCGCTTTCAGGCCGGCACAACGCGCTGGAAGCTGACGCTAGAGGAGCGGCTCTACTCGAGCCTCTATCTGGCGCGAGTGCTGCGAGTGGCCGCCGCCGCCTTCCTCGACGCAGGCCATGCATGGGGCGACAAAGACGCCGAAGGGCGAATCGCCGGCGACGTTCTCGCCAACATCGGTGTGGGCCTTCGCTTCGAATCCACCCGCACCAACCGCGACGTCGTCTATCACATCGACCTCGCGCGGCCGCTGACCAAAGGCCCCGGCGTGGACCGCTACCAACTCACCCTCACGAGCAAGCGCCGGTTGTGAAGTAGGCCCTGCGCCAAGCGCACGCATGGGACCACGCCTCGCCACATTTGGCAGGGACCGAGCGGCGCTGCGGGTTCAGTCGCCGCCGAACAGCCGGGCGAATGCCTCCTCTGCCTGCTGCAACCCTTCGTCGGTCAGCAGCACTGACTTCGCCTTGGAGCGCGGGTTGGAGATGAGGCCCTTTTGGTGCAGCCGGTCCAGCGCGTCCCAGTCGAAGGACTCCAAACCCGCGGCATCGGTCCGCCTTCACCGTGAACGCCCAGAATCAGCAGCGCCAGCACGGCTTCGTCGATCTTGTCCTCGTCCATGGGACGAGCCTAACGGAACAGGTGGGGCCCCTGCACGGATGTGCGGGTGCGGCGCATGGGCAAAGGCGCGCCAGCGGTCGCTTCGCGCCGCGAACCCGCTTAACGGCGCCTAGAGGGCGCCACTCGGGGGAAGGGCGAGATGCCCTCCCCCCTCGAGATCGGACCGGCGGGCCCGTCAGGCGAACTGCGCCTCCTCGGTGGAACCGGTCAGGGCCGTCACCGACGACTGGCCGCCTTGGATGACGTTCGCCACCTCGTCGAAGTATCCCGTGCCGACTTCCTGCTGGTGGCTGACGAAGCTGTAGCCTTCGTTGGCGGCCGCGAGTTCCTTCTCCTGCAGTTCGACGTATGAGGTCATCTGGTTGTCCACATAGCCCTTGGCGAGGTCGAACATGCCGTACCACATGCTGTGGATGCCAGCCAGGGTGATGAACTGGAACTTGTACCCCATCGCCGCCAGTTCGCGCTGGAACTTGGCGATGGTGGCGTCGTCGAGGTTCGCCTTCCAGTTGAACGACGGCGAGCAGTTGTAGGCCAGCATCTGACGCGGGTATTCCTTGTGCACGGCCTCGGCGAACTCCCGCGCTTCGTTCAAGTCGGGAACTGCCGTCTCGCACCAGATGAGGTCGGCATAGGGCGCGTAGGCGAGCGCCCTGGAGATGGCTTGCGGCAAGCCGTTCTTGGTGCGGTAGAAGCCTTCTGGCGTGCGCTCGCCGGTGATGAACGGCTTGTCCCACTCGTCCACGTCGCTCGTCACCATATCGGCCGCGTTGGCATCGGTGCGTGCCATCAGCACGGTTGGCACGTCGCACACGTCGGCGGCAAGCCGGGCGGCGATGAGCTTCTGCACCGCCTCAACGGTGGGCACGAGCACCTTGCCGCCCATGTGGCCGCACTTCTTCACGGAGGCAAGCTGGTCTTCGAAATGCACCCCGGCGGCGCCGGCGGCAATCATGGACTTCATCAGCTCGAAGGCGTTGAGCACGCCGCCGAAACCGGCTTCCGCATCGGCAACGATGGGCGCGTAGAAGTCGATGCCGCTGTCGATCCCCTTCGCCCACTGGATTTCGTCCGCGCGCCGGAACGCGTTGTTGATCCGGTTGACCACCGTCGGCACCGAGTTCACGGCGTAGAGCGACTGATCCGGATACATCGTCTCGGAGTCGTTGTTGTCCGCAGCCACCTGCCAGCCGGAAAGGTAGATGGCCTTGATGCCGGCCTTCACCTGCTGCACGGCCTGGCCGCCGGTGACGGCGCCGAGGCAGTTGACGAAGTTCTCGGTTTGCAAGAGCTCCCAAAGCTTGTCGGCGCCATGCGCCGCTAGCATGCTGCGGTGCGGGATAGTGCCGCGCAGCTTCACCACATCCTCCGCAGAATAGCCGCGCTTCACGTCCGTCCAACGAGAGTTGGTAATCCATTCGTCCTCAAGCTCGGCAACTTGCAGGGCACGGGACTTGCGGGGCACGAAGTGCAGGGCCATGGTCGGGGTTCCTTTGCTGATTGGGTAGGGGCAAAGGGCGCGCATTGTAGCGGCGGAAATGGGGAATGGAAGGGCATTCCAGTGATTCTTTCCTTCCACGTCAGATGCCTGTCACCGTAGGCTTCCTATTCCCTTCTTGCCTGCAATCTTGCCCCGGCGAACGGACGCATGGACGCCCTTGCCTGCGACGTGGCACAGAGTGGTGCCACTCAGATCCTTGCTGGATACAATCGCCGCCAGAGCACACCCACACCCATCAGGCTCCATGCCATGACCGATGACGAACTGAAGGCGCTGGTCGCGAGCCTTGCGGTCTCCCAGGACCGTACCCACGAGCTAATAAAAGCGCTCGGCGCCAAGGTGGACCAAATGGCCATCGCTCAGGACAGGACCGACCACTACCTCCGTCCGTGCAGCGCACGCTTCGCGCGTTGGGGCGTGACATTCGAGTTGCGCGCAAGAAGCGGCGCTTTCCGGTAGCGGATTTCGCGGCGAGGATGGGTGTGTCGCCGGGTACGGTGGTGCGGCTCGAACGAGGCGAGCCGGGTGTCGCGGCGGGCGTTGTGGCGATGGCACTCCTCGCTCTTGGCGAACTGCATCGACTGGAGGGGCTTTTCGACGTCTCCCGCGACGACACTGGTCTCATGCTCGATATCGACAGCTTGCCGCAGAGAATCCGGCGGCCTCGACCGCCACCAGCGGAGTAACCGCGCGTGACCTAAACGACTCGGCGCGCGTTGGGTCAGAGGATCATCTCGCGAAGTGGGCGAAGTCGCGAACGTCTTCGTAGGCGGCTGTGATGAGGGCCCCAAGCGCCTCGGAATCGACGCATTCACAGGGGCGGAGTTTCACGTGGCGCATTCGCTTGCCCGTGCCTTGGAGGAGCTGCGCCGGGTCGGGAAGGGCGGAGCCGGCGAAGAAGCCGACGTTGACGTGCTTAGTGAAGGTGCTGACGTAGGCGAAGGGCAGGTCCTTTACGCAGGCGACGGCCCAGCCATCGTGCACGAGTTCCACCACCTCCGAGCCACATTGGCGCATGTGCTCGAACCACGTGCGGGCGATCGTGCCGAGGGCGTTGTCGCGTTCCGCGAACCACGCTTCGACGGCCGGGTCGCGCGGCACGGCACCGTTCAGTCGCAACCTCTCTTCCACGAAAGTCGCCTAAGAGCTTGCGCCGTCGGAATGGCGCGACCGCGTCATTCTACGGCGCTCGCTACTAGCCGAAGCTGCGAGCGAATGCGAGCACGAAGGCGCGCTTGTAGGGCGTGCTAGCGCGCCCTGAAGGGCGCGTCGGCAGTTCGCCGCCGCGAACTGCTGGCCTTCGTGCTCGCGTTCGCTCGCAACTACGGCTAGCAGCCTGTCGCGCTTCGCCGCTGGCGCGGCAGAGTCCGACAGGCTGCTAGTCCAAGGTCATGCGTTGGTGGGGGATGCCGGCTTCCAGGAAGGTAGCGCCTTCGGGGCGGAAGCCCGCCTTGCGATAGAACTCGACTGCGTGGGTTTGGGCTTCGAGGAAAATCTCCGGGTAGTCGCCTTGGCGGGCGGCCTTTACGGCAGCGTTTAGCAGGAGGCGGCCGGTGCCGAGGCCGCGCGCTGGTTGCAGCACGGCCATGCGGCCGATTTGGCCGCTGGCGAGGAGTCGGGCCGTTCCAACGGGGCGACCGTCCGACTCGGCCAGGAAGTGGCGACTGTCGTCATCGCGACCGTCCCATTCCTCCTCGACCGGCACGTCTTGTTCCCGGATGAATACCTTTTCGCGGATGGCGCGCAGGATTTCAGCGCAGTCGCTCCAAGCTACTTCGCGCACGACGACTTGCGGGGCGGCTGCTTCTCTCGCAAGGCGTTCCGCCGCGCCGATGTATGTCGCCGGCGTCAGCGCCGCCAGCCGCTCGCGTTGCCGCTCTGTGAGATCAAGCCCCGCCAGGAGGCCGAGATACACCTCGCGATCCAGCCGCCGTCCTCGGGTGAGGGCCTTGAGAGCTTCGTATGGCTCCTTCCCCCCCACTGCCCGCAACACAGTCTGCACCGCTTCCGACAGCACTTCCCAGGATTGGTCGAGGTCCGCGGCAAGGCGTTCCGTGTCCACTTCCAGCTTGCCGATGCCGCGCTCAGCGCTTGCGTACGCAACCGCGCAATGCCCGAATGCCGGGCCGATGCTGCGCAAGACGGTGGAGTCCGAAAGATCCCGTTGCCAGCGCGACACCGGCAGCTTGTCCGCCAGATGCCCCAGCAAGGCGTTGGCGATGCCGAGGTTGCCTTCCGAGTTCTCGAAGTCGATCGGGTTGACCTTGTGCGGCATGGTGGAAGAACCGGTTTCACCTTCCACCTTGCGCTGGCGGAAGTAGCCGAGCGCGATGTAGCCCCAGATGTCGCGGTCGAAGTCGAGCAGCGTCTGGTTGAACCGCATCACCGCGTGGCAGAACTCGGCGATGTAGTCGTGGGGTTCGATCTGCGTCGTGTAGGGGTTGAAGGCCAGCGCCAGGCCCTCGACGAACTCGCGTGCCCTTGCCGGCCAATCCACCTCCGGAAAGGCGACGAGATGGGCGTTGTAGTTGCCCACCGCGCCGTTCATCTTGGCGCAAAGGGCAACGTCCGCGAGCTTACCGATGTGGCCGCGCAGCCGGGCTGCGACATTCGCTAGTTCCTTGCCAACAGTCGTGGGCGAAGCGGCCTGCCCGTGGGTGCGGGCCAGCATCGGAACATCGGCCAACGATTCCCCAAGTTCGCCGATTGTGCCGGCAAGCTCGCGCATCGGGCGCAGCAGCGCTTGCTCGCGCACCTCGCTCAGCATGAGGGCGTAGGCAAGGTTGTTGATGTCCTCGGAAGTGCAGGCGAAGTGGACGAACTCGATGTGCGCAGCAAGGCCCTCGATGCTGGCCACCTTGTCCTTGACGAAATACTCGACGGCCTTCACGTCGTGGTTGGTGCGGGCTTCGATGGCTCGCACCGCAGCTGCATCCTGGCGCGAGAAACCCTTCCAGATGGCGTGTAGTTGCTCCTGCGTGGCTGTGTCCACGGGAGGCAGTTCTGCCACCTCGTCCAGACCCGCGAGGAAGACGAACCACTCCACCTCCACCCGCACGCGATAGCGAATGAGTGCGAACTCGCTGACATGCTCGGCTAGATGCGCGACGCGGGAACGGTAGCGCCCGTCCAGAGGGGATACGGCAGTAAGGGGTTCGAGATTCACGGACAATCCCTGTCGGTGTGGTCGATGCGGGCACCGCCCAAGCATTCCTCGCCGAGATAGAAGGCTACGTACTGCCCGGGCGTGATGGCGCGTTGGGGCTGGTCGAACGTCACCGTCACCGTGTTCCCCGCGACATCCACGCTACAGGGCTGGTCCGGTTGCCGATAGCGCGTCTTCGCCGTGCAGCGCTCCGGCAGTTCGCCGGCGATGCGGTTGAGGCCGCTGGCACGCAGTTGCCGCGAGAGCAGGTCGCACTCGTTCTGGGTGACGTAGAGGGCGTTGCCATCCTGGTCCTTGCGGGCGACATACCACGGCTTTTCGGCGCGCCCCGCTTGGCCGCCAATACCGATGCCCTGGCGCTGGCCGATAGTGAACCAGGCGAGGCCTCGGTGCTCGCCGAGCGTCGTGCCTTCCATGTCGAGGACGGGGCCGGGATCGTCCGGCAGATAGCGGGCGAGGAAGTCTGCAAAGCGCCGCTCGCCGATGAAGCAGATGCCGGTGCTGTCCTTTTTGTCATGCACGGGCAGGCCAGCCGCTTCGGCGCGCTGTCGCAATGCGGGCTTCGTCATCTCGCCAATGGGATAGATGCATCCGGTGAGTTGCTCCGTCGGCACCGCTTGCAGGAAGTACGTCTGATCCTTGTTCCGATCCACACCTCGGAACAGCCGGAACGGCTCGCCGAGCGGGCTGCGGCGGGCGTAATGCCCAGTGGCGACGAGGGGGTAGCCTAGCTCCGCCGCGTAGTCCACGAACAGGCGGAACTTGATCTCGCGATTGCACAGCACGTCCGGGTTGGGCGTGCGCCCGGCGCGGTAGTCGGCGAGGAAGGCGGCGAACACGTTGTCCCAGTATTCGGCGGCAAAGTTGGCGGCGAAGAGCTCGATACCGAGGCGCCCGCACACCAGGGCCGCATCAGCGTAGTCGGCCTCGGCAGTGCAGTACTCGGTGCCGTCGTCCTCGTCCCAGTTCTTCATGTAGAGGCCCGCGACGCTGTGCCCCTGTTCCTTGAGCGTTAGCGCGGCAACGGCGGAGTCCACCCCACCAGACATGCCCACCATCACCCGCAGGGGCGTGTCTCCTTCGTCGGGTGCGGGCTCAGTCATGGCGTTCGGAGCAGTGACTCGCGAGTGCCGCGATTATACGCGGACGCTGTGTGACGCCCGCCCGAAAGGCCCCTCCGATAAAGGTCGGGTGTTAGGCTTCTGTGCTGGTAGCGGTTTGTGGTCGGCGGCGGAGATTCGCGGAGTATGGGTCTCACCCACTTAAACGAGGCCGGGGAAGCGTCCATGGTGGACGTGGGCGCCAAGGCGGTCACGGAACGTGTGGCGCGGGCGCGCGCGGTCGTGCGGATGCAGCCTTCGACGCTGCAAGAGATCGTCGAAGGCAACGCTCCCAAGGGCGACGTGCTGGCCGTGGCGCGGGTCGCCGGTATCCAGGCCGCCAAGCGCACGAGCGAGCTCATTCCGCTGTGCCATCCGCTGCCTCTGTCGAAAGTGGCGGTGGATTTCGAGACGGTTCGGGGCGACACCCTGAAGATCACGACCCTCTGCAAGGTGTCGGGACGCACTGGCGTCGAGATGGAAGCGATGACCGCCGCCAGCGTAGCCGCGCTGACGGTGTATGACATGGCCAAGGGATTGGACAAGGGGATCGTCATCGAATCCATTGCACTGGTGGAGAAATCCGGCGGCAAATCCGGCACTTGGAACCGGGACGGAATACCATGACGGCGCTCACGGTGCGCTTTTTCGCCTCCTTGCGCGAGGCGGTGGGTTTTGGCGACCTCAGTATCGAAGTCGATCCTCCCACGCTTGCTGGCCTGCATTCGGCACTGGCGACGAAGCTAACGCCAGAGCAGTTCCGCGCCATTGACGTGGCCGACGTGCGCATCGCCGTCAACCAGGCCATCGTGCAGGGCGAAACGCCGCTTCGCCCCGGCGATGAGGTGGCGTTCCTGCCCCGGGTGACCGGAGGCTGACATGCACGCCGACATCCGCGTACAGACGGAAGACTTCGACATCTCGGCCGAATGGGCCGCGTGTCGCGAGCGCTGTGGTGGCGACTGCGGCGCCATTGTCGCCTTCGGCGGCCTGGTGCGGGACCGATTCGGCGACAGCGAGGTGCAGGCGCTCCATCTCGAACACTATCCGGGCATGACGGAAGACAGCATACGGCGCATCGTCGAACAAGCCGCCAAGCGCTGGCGGCTCCTCGACGTGGTGGTGGTGCATCGGGTGGGCGACTTGGCAGCGCAGGAGCAAATCGTGCTGGTGCTGGCCGCGTCCGGGCATCGCCCCGACGCCTTCGCGGCCTGCGAGTTCATCATGGACTACCTCAAGACCGATGCGGTGTTCTGGAAGAAGGAACGCCGTGAGAACGGCGATGTGTGGATCGAGTCCACGGCCGGCGATCGCAGCCGGCGCGAATCTTGGGGCGAGACAGCGGAGTCCACGAGCAAATGAGCAACCCGACCGAGGGGCAGGACTCCGGGCGACAGCCTCCGGTCGATTACATCGAACGTACTCGCGCGGTGTACTCCTCCAAGGGCTACGCCCCCTACCAATGGGTGCACAACGAGCCGATGCCCTTGGCCTCGACCGACCGCCCTATGTCCGAATGGCGCGTGGGGCTGGTTGCCTCCGGCGGCATCTATGCACTCGGCCAAGTGGCCTTCCACTTCCGCGACGACGTGAGCTATCGCGAAATCCACCGCGATACGCCCAGCGAAGACCTCCGCATCACCCACTTCGCCTACGACTACGCCGACGCCCGCCAGGACCCCAGCGTAGTCTTCCCACTCGCCGCCTTGCGGGGGCTGGCGAACGAGGGCGTCATCGGCAATGTGTCCGAACGTGCCTACACCTTCATGGGTGGCATCTACTCCGCCCGCAAGGTGCGTGAAACTCTGGCGCCAGCCTTGGCGGATCGCCTCGTTGCGGACGAGGTGGACGTGGCCCTCATGGTGCCCGTCTGACCAGTCTGCCACCAGTCCGTCGGACTGATCGCCCGAGAAACCGAAGCCCGCGGCATCCCCACCGTTAGCCTCTCAAGCGCCCTGTCGATCTCGGCAAGCGCCGCCGCCCCACGCATCGCCTTCCTCGACTATCCCCTGGGCCGCACCGCCGGCCCGCCGTTCGACCTAACCAAGCAACGCGACGTGACCATGCGTGCCTTGAACCACATCCGCGACGCGAAATCACCGGGAGAAGTGCTGGTCCTGCCCCATCGCTGGGCCCCGAACGACGACTGGAAGGACGGCGTGATGCAGAAGGACAGTCGCCTGCCGAGGCATGACGAGCCGCAGTACCAGACGCCCGCCGACGCCGACGCGGCAGACCTCACCTGTCCAACCTGCGTGTTCCTCACAGCCTGATCCCGGCCGAGTTGCTCCGGGCCGTCGGCGAGCGCCCTGGATCGATGAGCCTCCACGAAGGCAACATTGCGCGCTATCGCCTGCGACCGGCCGAGTTCCAAGGCGTGGCGGCAAGGCTGGCGTTGACGGGCTAAGGCGGTGCGGCATAGCCCCATCCGCCGGAGCTGCATGGGTGCGATCTCAGACTAAACCTGTCTTTGCGCTCGCCTTCTTTAGTGCAGCACGCGGTCCTCGATCAGGAGGCGGGCGGCGCGTTCGGTGATGGGTTCGATCTCGGCGATTGGGCGGTTGTTTTCGGTGGCGATGGCCTGGGCGATCTCGGCGATGGTGCGTTGGCCGTTGGCGTTGTGGAGGAGGTGTGCCACTAGCGGGCTGACCGGGAGGTCGTCGCGGCCTTCGCCGCGGACGGCGTAGCCCCACTCGAAGCGGTTCTCGCCCAAAACGGCGGTGCGGATGAGCTGTAGCTCTCGCGCCAGGCGGGGGGACGCCTTGGCGATGTCGTCGGGGGCGCTTGGGCGGCGTTGCATCTCGGTGAGCGCTGTGTCGAAGGTGGCGGGCAGTTCGGCTCGGCTGAGCACGGAGCGTTCGTAGCCGGCCGCGGTTTGCCCCGACACCGCTCGCACGAACGCTTCCCGGGGCGAGCGTTCGTCTTCGGCGGTGATGCGTCGGGTTGCCCAGAAGTAGGAGTCAACGCTGCGGTTGCCGGCATAGAACAGGCGCGCAAGTTGGTGAAAGTGCTCGTATTGGGTGCGGTAGAGGCGCTCGTAGGCGATGGCGGCCTCGCCAGCGATGGTGGCATCGGTGAGGGTCGATACGACCTGGGCGGCGGCGAGGTGAGCGCCGGACACGGCCAGATGCACGCCGGTGGAGAACAGGGGATCGACAAAGCAGGCCGCATCGCCCACGAGCGTCAGCCCTGGCGCGGTCATCCGTGACGCTGCGTAGGACCAGTCTCGCACCACCGTCACCGGGCCGTTCGGGCGCCGGTCGCCGATCATTGCGGCGGTACGTGTCGCGGCTGCCACTTGCTCCGCGAAGTAGGCATCGCTGCCCACCTCTCGAATGCGCCGTACGCCTATGTCTCGGTCCACCACTGCGCCAACGCTCGATGTGTTGCCCGCCAGTGGAATCTTCCAGGTCCAACCGCCTTCTGCCGACTCGATGAAGATGTTGCCGTCGTCCGGCGGCGGCAGGTGCGGGCAGTCGTCGAAATAGGCGTAGAGCGCGAGGTTGCGGAAGAAGCCGTCCCATTGCTTGAGGTCAAGCTGGCGGGCGGCGAGGGACTGCTGGCCACTGGCATCCACCACCATGCGAGCGCGCACCACCGCTCCGTCGTCGAGGCGAATGCCCGTGGCAGTTCCGCCCTCGAACAGCACTTCCCGCACGCCCACCCCCTCGTGCACGTCAGCCCCAACGGCGCGGCTGTGGTCCAGCAGGATTTGGTCGAAGCGGGGCCGCCACACCTGGAAGCTGGTGGGATAGCGGCGGTTGGTCTCGCGGAAGTACCAGCTCCACGGCTCGCCCGTTCGGCCCCAGGACATCGTGGCGCCGGCCTTGCGCACGAATCCCTCGGCCTCGATCAGCGGCAATACGCCAATGTCGTCGAGAATCGCCAGCGTCGCCGGCAACAAGGACTCGCCCACATGCGGGCGCGGAAAGGTCTCGCGCTCGTACACGGCTACGGCGAGGCCGGCGCGCGTGAGAAGCGTGGCAACGGTGCTGCCGGCGGGGCCTCCGCCGATGACGACTACGTCAGTCATGCGGCAGGCGGAAGCGCGACTACCACACCTCGCCTAGAAGCAGCTCGAACCCCGGCAGCACGTCTTCGCCGGACACGCTCGCCGGCGCCCGCAGGCGTTCGACGGGTTTCCCCGGCCGGTAGATGTGCACGGTGCGATCGGATGGGTCGATCAGCCAGCCGAGCTCCGCCCCGTTTTCCATGTACTCGACCATCTTCGCCTGTACAGTGGCGAGGCGATCCGTGGGCGAGCGAAGTTCGAGCACGAAGTCGGGGCATAGGGGAAGGAAGCCCTCCGCGGCGTCGGGCAGCACGGTTGCAAGACGATCCGCGCGAATCCACGAAGCGTCTGGTGCGCGAACGGCTCCATTTGGCAGGCGAAAGCCGGTTGAAGACTCGCCTGCTACACCTGTGCCGTCGTCAATCGCCCAGTTCGCCAGTTGGCGCGTCATCTCGACGTTGCGTCGGCCTGTATCGAATCCCGTAGGCGGCAAGATCGACAGTCTCCCTTCCGCCGTTCGCTCGATTCGCAAGTCGCGGTTCAGTTGGCAGAACTCCAGGAACTCGTCGTCCGAGAACTGCTTCGCCATTGGCAGATTGACAAGCACGGGCAGGCAGGCGGGTGGTTCCACCCACTTCATTTCCCGGTTGGCAGCGCTCGCACTCATCGCATCTCCTCCAAGCCACCGCGTCGCAAGCATACGCCTGTACGTCCCGCTCGTCGCAGGTCGTTGCGACAGGATCGCTATCATGCTCCCTTTCCATCCATTGGTTGCAGTCGTTGATAGAGACGATCGTTCGCGTTGCCCCAGGCGACACCACCCGCGCGGTGGAGGCCATCCACGAGCACGGCTTCGTCATCCTTATAGGGGCGGTTCCCGCGGAGCCGTTGGCGCTGCTGCGGCGACGCATGGACGAGGACACCGAGGAACTCTTGCGCTACTGCGACAGCATTGGCGGCAACCCGCGGGCGCTTGGGCATTTGCAGCAGGGGCCGCCGGTGTCGGCGGACTTGGTCTTTGCGGATGTCGCGATGAATCGTGCGGTGAATGACGTTTGCCGGGCCCTTTACGGCGCCGAGGGGGCGGAGGGTGACAGTCGGCCGCTTCTCACCTTCTACAACGGCAACACGAACTGCCCGGGCAGCGTGGTGCAGCACTTGCACATGGATGGGAAGCACTACACCGAGATTGGTGAGACGGTAGCCCCGACGGCATCCGTGGTGGTCAACATTCCGCCTGGCCCGACGAGGCTCGGCAACGGCGCCATCGAACTGTGGCCCGGTTCGCACCGGATTCACTGTGTCAATGATGCCGGCACCGGGGCGCGAGAGGCTGCAGGTTCGACTATCGCTGCGCTGGCGACCGAGCGGCGGCGGGCGGTGGCGCCGGTGCGACCAGAGACCGAAGTCGGCGACGCGCTGATCCGCGACGTGCGCCTCTGGCATCGCGGCGTTCCCAATGACTCCGACCGCCCGCGTCACATGATCGCGCTCATCGTCAGCAAGCGCTTTCCCGGCGCACCGGTGCAGCGACTGCGTTTCGAGCGTGGCTGCGAAGCGGCGCTGGAGGGACATGGCGTGGACGCGAACGCCGAATACGTGCAAGGGCCCATTGACTACCTGATCGCCCCGACGCGTCGCATCCAGGAGCGTCGCCTGGCCAGCGAACGCCGCTAGACCGCGAACAAAGCGACCGCGTGCCGATCCCGCGCCATATGGAGATCAGGGTTCCATCAAGCGTGGGGGCGGTTGTCCTTGCCGTCGCGCTCCTGTCGGGCTGTGGCGGTGGTAGCGGTGGCAGTGCCCCCGCGCCGTCAGTTGCCGCGTCCCAACCAGAGCCGGAGCCGACAACGCCGCCAACTTCCCTCAGCACGGGGCCGGCCGCCTGCACAGACGGCAGCGCCGACGATTTCGCATGCGATGGAATCTCGCTGGCGAGCCGGCTGCCACTCGACGCGATGGGCGGCACCGCCGGCAACGACATCTGGGGTTGGCACGACGCACAGACGGGACGCGAATACGCCCTGATGGGCATGAGCAACGGCACGGCATTCGTCGATGTGACGGAGCCTCGGAATCCGGTCTTCTTGGGGCGCCTGCCGACGGCAACTCTCGCTTCCCCCTGGCGCGACATCAAGGTCCACAGCAACCACGCCTACATCGTTGCCGACGAGTCGGGCACGCATGGCATGCAGGTGTTCGACCTGACGCGCCTGCGGGACCCGGCAGGCTCGCAGACCTTTGCGGCCGACGTGATTTACGGCGACTTTGAGACCGCACACAACTTGGCGATCAACGAAGAGACGGGGTTTGCCTATGTAGTCGGATCCAACACCTGCCAACGCGGCCTGCACATGGTCGACCTCGACATGCCGAACAACCCGCTCTTCGCGGGGTGCCACGACGAGGCGAGCACCCACGACACGCAGTGCGTCGTGTACCGGGGACCGGATTCCGAACACCACGGTCGGGAACTTTGCTTCAGTTCAAACGAAGACCATGTGGCGATTGTCGACGTCACCGACAAGATCGCTCCGCTGACGCTCTCGTCCACGGACTATCCCGAGCGCGCCTTCGTGCATCAGGGATGGCTGACCGAGGATCAAGCCCTGTTTCTTCTTGGCGACGAGTTGGACGAACTCCGCCTTGGCGTGCCCACGCGCACGCATGTATTCGATGTGTCAGATGTCGACGCGCCGGAATACCTCCATGCGCACGAACTCGACACCGATGCGACCGACCACAACCTGTATGTCCTTGGCGAGCGCGTGTTCGCAGCCAACTACACTTCCGGCCTGCGAGTGCTCAGGTTGGTCGATCCAGCTACGGGCAGGCTCGAGGAGGAAGCCTTCTTCGACACGTTTCCCGACGGCGACGGGCCCGACTTCGACGGCGCCTGGAGCGTGTATCCATACCTGCCATCCGGGACCATCATCGTGAGCGACATCCAGAGCGGCCTGTTCGTGCTCACCATGCAGTAAGTGCCGAGGGCACAACGAACGAAGCTGCCCCCCTTTCGATGTGGGGCTGAAGTGCAGGTCTCAAGCGAGCGCTTGGTAGGCCAGTCGCTGAAACGTCTCTTGATAGTTGTTGTTCGGCATAGTGCCGTGCGTCAGGACTTGCGTGAGGCAGACGCCCAAGAGTTCCTCGGTGGGGTCGGCGAAGTAAGTGGTGCCGGCGGCGCCGCCCCAGCCGTAGGTGCCGACGGAGCGGATGAGGGGGAAGCGGTCCCGGCCGTGGTAGTTGGCAACCCCCAAGCCCCAGTGGAAGCCGGGGCCGGTCATGGGGATCCGCATGTCACCGGTGTGGTTGCCGATCATCAGCTCCACCGTCTTGCGGCCCAGGATGCGCGCGCCATCGAGTTCGCCGCCGTTCAGCAGCATTTGGCCGAAGCGGGCGTAGTCGCCGACCGTGGTGAGGATGCCGCCGGCGTCTCCGCCGACGCCAAACTCGGTCCTCGGCCCCACATGCTTCTCGCTCGCGTCTGCCTTCTCGACGCAGACGAGGCGCACGGTGCCGTCGTCGTCTGCCTGCGGGGCGTAGTTGGCGCCGAAGCGGGGCAGAGCGCCCTCCTTCAGATAGAAGTCGGTGTCGTTCATGCCGAGCGGCGCGAAGATGTTCTCGCGGAAGAACACGTCGAGGGGCTCGTCCACCGCCTCTTCGAGCACCGCGCCAAGAATCGGATAGCCGACGTGATACACGAACCGTTCGCCTGGATGCGCGGCAAGAGGCAAGCCAGCGAGGATGCGAACGCGCTCGCGGTTGCTAATGGGGCTCGACACAGAACCATCCGCCGGCCGCACCCAGCCGAGCGCTTCGAGTTCCGCGCGATATTGCTGGCGCCAGAAGTTCGGCATCATCGCCGGGCTCATCAGAGAGGTGGTGTTGGTGAGGCAATCACGCACTGTCATCGGCCGTTTCACCGGCTCGGTCATCATCGGCTCGTCCGTGCGCATCGCGCGCTGGCCCTGGAACTCCGGCAGGAACTTCGACACCGGGTCATCCGGCGTCAGCACGCCGCGTTCGGTGAGGATGAGGGTCGCCACGCCAGCCACCGGCTTGGTGTTGGAGTACATGCGGAAGAGACTGTCGAGGCCAACTGGCTTGCCGGTGTCGAAGTCGAGCACGCCACGCGCCTCCATGTGCACGACCTGGCCCCGGCGGGCGAGCAGCGTCACCAAGTTCGGCACCCGTCGGTCGTCGACGAACTCCTGCATGGCGGGGCCGATGAGGGCGAGTCGTTCGGGACCGAAGCCGAGTGCGGCGGCGTCACCTTGCGGCAGGGGGTAGTCGGTCATCGCGGCAAGTTCCTTGTCTTAGGAGGGAAGGCTCGGAGGGAGGGCGTCCCGCCCTCCTCAGCATGCCGAAGGCACGCTTCTCGTTCGTTGAGGTAGCCACGGAGCAGCCTGGCGGCGCGCATGGAGGGCGAGACGCCCTCCCTCCGAGGAACGGTAACTTCACGCTAGGCCAAGCTCAGATCGCCCAGCCGTGGAAGATGTTGCCTGGGGTGGTGCGTTCGTCCTCCGCAAAGTTGCGCGTGTCCACCCACCACTGCACGTTGGGGCCTGGGCCGAACTCCATGTCGTCGACGTAGGTCTGGCCGTCGATCTGGTAGTCGCAGGGCACGATCAGCCGCACCATCGGGTTCGCCGTCTCGGCCGAGTGGTTGATGCCGGCCGAGTGCAGCATGCGCCCGTGCCAGAAGATCACGTCGCCGGCCTTGCCGCTGAACTCCACCGGCGTGATGTCGCGCAGCACCGCATCGCGCGCGTCGGCGAATCCTTCCCGCTTCTCCTCGGCGATTTGCGCGCCGTGCACCGTGTCCCAATGCGGATGCAGGATGCGGTGCGAGCCCGGCCAGATGGTGAAGCCGCCGCAGCGGGGTGGGGTGTCGTGCACCATCACCATCGTCGAGATCTGCGCGGCGTGGTAGTCCGCGTGAGGTCCCAGCCTCGGCGGCGCGTCGGGCTTCTTCGGAAAGACTGCATAGATGCCGCGCACCCGTCCCACGGGCTTGATGGGCCGACCGAGGAAGGCGCGCACCACGGCGAGGATGTCGGGATGGTTGGCGATGCGATTGACGAGGAACGGCTCGGTACCGATGCCGCCTTCGCCGCGGGAGCGCATCTTCCAGCCGCCATGGGAGAGCATCCCCACCCGGCGGGCATCCTCGTCCGTCCATGCATCCCCCGGGTCCGAGAGCCATGTTGCCGGGTCGTTGCGATCCAACAGGTCGTGCGGCACGTGCTTCCACAGGTGGTCGTTCGCTTTCGCGAACGCCTCCGGCTCATCGATCAGGCCCCGCTTGACGAGGTAGCCGTGCTCGCGGAAATGGGCGATCTCTTGCGGGTTCAAGTCGGGGCTCGAGTTGGCCCATTCTTGGTCCTGGATTGCCACTGGCGTTCGCGGCGTCACAGGCTTGCGCGGCGGCGTGGCAGTGGCGTGGCCGGCATGGTAGTCGCCCGGAGTGGTACGCGCGCGCCCTTGCGGGCGCGTTGGAACTTCCGCTGGCGCAGTACTTCTGGTCCCCCGCGCTGAAGGCTCCTCTTGCGAGGGGAGGCCCCTCGCGCTCCCCCGCGCTGAAGGCTCCACTACTTCAGCCATCGCATCAATCCCTCCTGCACGCATGTGGCGATGAGTTTGCCACTTCGGTCGAAGAAACGCCCGCTCGCGAGTCCCCTGCCGCTGCCGGTGGTCTCCACATTCTGCTCGAACAGCAGCCAGTCGTCGGCGCGGGCGAAGCGGTGGAACCACATGGCGTGGTCGAGACTGGTGCCGAGGAAGCCCTCGTCCTGCCAGCGCCGGCCGAGCGGCAGCATGATGTGGTCCACCAGGGTGCTGTCCGAGAGATAGGCAAGGCCGGCGTGATGCACGCGAGGATCGTCCGGCAGCGTGGCGTCGATGCGCATCCACATGCGTTGTGGCTCGGTCACCGCCTTGCCGCGTTCGCCGGGCGGGTTGATGTAGCGAATGTCCATCGGTCGGTCGCTGCCGTACCACGAACTCTCGCCGGTCTGCGCCAAGGTGAAGTCGTCGTAGGTGAAGGCGACTTGCTCCGGCGGCGGCACTTCCGGCATCCGGACATCGGTGTACTCGGGGCTCTCGTCCGGCACCTGAAACGACGCCGTCATCCGAAACACCTCCCTGCCGCCCTGCCGCACCACCGCCTGCCGCGACGAAAACGACCGCCCATCCCGCACCGCCTCCACCTCGACGTGCGCCGCAAGGTGGACATCCCCCGGGCGGAGGAAATAGGCATGCAGCGAGTGTACGGCGCGGTCGGCATCCAGCGTCTCGTGCATCGCGACAAGACACTGCGCCAGAAGCTGCCCGCCAAACGTGCTGTCGCCCTTGTCCGGCGGCGGCGGCGCGGTCCAGCCACCATCCTCGGCACGTTCCAACGCAAGCAGGGCAAGGAAGGCGCCGGTTCGAGTTGGTTCCATGGGCGCATAGTGTGGCACGGCTAAAGCTCGTGAGGCGCAACGGTCTTCCAACGATCCAAACTCGGCGTACCATCCGCGCCGGAGTCGATGGGCGGGGCGATGGAGAGCCTGGATGGTGGTGCGCGGTGCATGGAAGTTCTGTCTGGCCGCGTTGCCAACCCTCGGTGCGCTCGCCAACGACGCGCCCGCAGATTGCGTCTTCACGGCAGCGAAGGACGCCGACGCCGGTCTGCTCGTGGGCGCCACGGTGCTGCTGCCGGAAGGGCCTCGTCCCGGTCACGGCGTCCATGTCCGCATCAACGGCAAGGTCGGCGCCGTCGCTCCCTTCGACGACCTGCTGGCCGCCTATCCCGACGCCGGGGTGCTTGATTGCCGGGATGCCGCCGTTCTCTCGCCCGGATTCGTCAACGCCCACGAACATCCGGCATACAGCTATGCCTTCCCGCACCCAGATCGAAACCCGGGCTACGAGCATCGAGACGAGTGGCGCTTTGGCCTGAACGGCAAACCGGAGCTGACGGTGCCAGAACCCATGACGCACACTTCCGGCGGCGACCCCGCGGCCACGGCAAGGCTCGTGGCCATGGAGCTGCGCCACCTCATCGGCGGCGCCACCCTCTTGGCGGGGCCCGGTGGAATGCCGGGCGTGATTCGGAACGTAGGGTTGCAGGAAACCGCCGAGCACCTTGCCCTCTACGATGCCGAAGCCGACATGGACACCTTCCCCTTCTCGTTTCGCGCACTCGAGGAACTGGCGCCGACGTGCGCCGCCGGCGAGCCGATTGAACTCGCGGCAACCACGAGCGTGATCCCCGCCTATGCCGCCTATGTCGCCCACGTCGGCGAGGGGCGCGTCTCGAACTGCGTGGCGCGACAGGAGGTGGCCCGATTCCTGGCTCTCGCTCGGCAAGGAGACCGCCGCTACTCCCTCGTGCATGGCGTGGCAACAAACGCGAGTGACTTCGAAGCAATGCGTGAACACGACGTGACGCTCGTGTGGTCGCCACGCTCGAACTTCTCGCTCTATGGCGAGACGGTGGACATCGCTGCCGCGCTTGACTCGGGCGTCCGCATCGCGCTGGCCACAGACTGGTCGCCAAGCGGCTCGTTCACGATGAAGGAGGAGGCGAGTTGCGCTCGCCGCGCTGCGGCCACGGCGGGCGTGGCGTTGCAGTGGCGCACGCTCTGGCGCATGGCGACGCTGCATGGAGCCTATGCCCTGGGCCTCGAAGCGCGCTTCGGCGCCATCGTGGCCGGAACGCCCGCCGACATGGTGCTGGTGCGATCCGCAAGCACGGACCCGCATCGGGACGTGTTCGCGGCGTCCGACCACGACGTTCTGGCAAGCTGGATCGGCGGCGAGGCTGTGCTGGCCGCCGCCGCCTTGGAGGGCATTGCCCCGGCTTCGTCATGTGTCGCGCTGGCGGGGTTGGAGCCAAGGGTCTGCGGCATCCTTGGTCCCTTGGGCCTCACACCATCCCGATTCGCCCAACTCACCGCCGACTCGGTGCCACTAAACGACATGACCCGTCAGGCACCGTGCGATCCCGGTGCGTGAGGCAGTTCGCAAGGCACGGCACTGTCAAGACGGACGGGGATGAGCCCCGGCCCCTACTCGGTCTCGAGCAGCGTGCTGATGCCGTTCCAGACGCTTCCGTCGCCGCCCGGAGCCCAGCCGACGATGATCGCTTGCAGCGGTTCGCTGCTGGTGACGCGCAGAGCATGCGGCATGTTGGGGGGGCAATGGGTGACGGTACCGGGTTCTGCGGTAAAGGCTTCGTCACCCCACTCGCACTCAGCCGTGCCGGCAAGGAAGATGTACACCTCCGGATGGGCGTGCGCGTGGCCACCATAGACGGTACCGGGCTCGAGCCGGAAGGCCGAGACGTTGATGTCCTGATCGGGTATGGGTCCTCGCGGGCCGATCAATGACTTGACCTGCATGGCCGCGAGCAGCGACTCGGGGTAGTTGCTGTAGGAGGCCATCCGGTCAAGCCGATAGTTCTTGATAAAATGCGTGCCTTTCTCGTGCATCAATCGTGCCCTCTTGTCAATCCGCCTTAAGGCCGGCCGCGCCTCGCCGGCGGGCATGTTGCGCTCGCTTGTCCAAGCCACGCAAGCGCGCCCTCGACGGACGCCTCGGCGAACTGCAGGCACGAGAGGCAGGCACGACTACGTGATGCCCATTCTGATCGACTCGGGAGACTGCACTTGACACCAAGCGACCGGGGCCGGGTGGGCCTGCTGTTGGCTGCTTTGGGTCTTGCCCTCGCCTTGCCGGCAAATGGCCAGGGCAAGACTCTCGGCCACATTCAAGGCCAGGTTTTCGCAAGCTCGGGACCGGTGGCAGACGTGACGGTCACCGCATGGCATGTGGACACGGCCCGCACTCGAACCGCCGTCAGCGGCAGCGATGGCCGCTATCGGTTCTCCGGACTTGCCGTCGGCACCTACGCCGTCACCGGGGTGCTCGGTGGCTCGCAAACCAGCACGATCATCGCCGAGGTGCATGTCGGCGAAGGCACCGTGGTCGATCTCCGGGTCGAGAGCGCGCGGGCGGTGGAAGAGGTCATCGTCACGCGGGAGTCGATTCCCTTGGTGGACACGACCCGCTCCGAAACCACCAGGATTGTCACCGCTGGCGACCTTGAGCGCTTGCCGATCCCGAGAGATCCCAATGCCGTCGTGATGATGGCGCCGGGTGCAGTGTATGGCGACACGGCGTTCGGCACCGGCCGCAGACGTCAGCAATACGGCACGGGCTATGGCTATGCCTCGCTCGGTGGCGCGTCCGTCGCCGAGAACGTCTATTACATCAACGGCATGAACGTGACCAACGTTCGCACCGGACTCGGTGCCAGCACGGTTCCGTTCGAGTTCTACGACCAGTTCCAACTCAAGACGGGCGGCTTCGGGGCCGATTTCGGGCGCGCCACTGGAGGCGTCATCAACTCCGTCACGAAGCGGGGGACGAACCAATGGGAGTGGACATTGGGTGGTTACTTCGAGCCGGACGCATTGCGTGGCCGGGTGCCGAATGTGGAGCATCCGTCGCCCTGGCGGCGCTACGACACGGTGGGCGGTCTCGATGAGAAGGACGAACACGACGTTTTTGTGTCGGTCGGTGGGCCCGTCGTGAGCGAACGCCTGCTGATTTACGGCATCTATGATTTCCGGTCGGTGGACGAGGACACCTATCGTGCCTACGGGCGACTCAGCAAGGCCACCGAGGAAGCCGGTTTCTGGGGACTCAAGGTGGACTGGCTGCTGTCCGACAACCACCGCATCGAGTACACCGGGTTTTCAGACGAGAAGACGGCGCACCAGACTTCGTTCCCGTGGAACGACGAGACCGGCGAAGTGGGCGAGCAATACCGCATGACGGAGTTCTCGCGCGGCGGCGTGAACCACATCCTTGCCTACCGAGGCTACTTCGGTCCGCGCTTCGCCGCGTCGGCGCTCTGGGGCACCGGCGAATACGATCTCACCAACACCTCTCCCGAGGATGCGGGTTGCCCGGTTGCCCTCGACAACCGACAGCGCTTTCGCCGCGTGCTCGGCTGCTGGACAAACTTCACGAGGAGCGGCGGCAAGGACGAGCGCGAGGTGGGGCGCGTCGATGTCGAGTGGGTGGTGGACGAAAACCACCTGCTGAGCTTTGGCGCCGACCGGGAGGTGAAGACCTCCTTCGACCATCTCGGCTACTCCGGCGGCGGCTACTACCGTTACTTCCGCGTCGAGCCCGGAATGGTGCTAGACAACGGCGCGGTGGTGCCCGACGGAATCACCGAAGTCACGCGGTACCGGCAGTTCGAACGCCGGGGCGATTTCGACGTGATCGCCTCCTCGTTCTATATCGAGGACGAATGGCTCATCGCACCGAGCGCAACGCTGCGCCTGGGCCTGCGCAACGAACGCTACGTCAACCGCAACTCGGTCGGCGCGAGCTTCGTGAAGATGACCGATCAGTTCGCGCCCCGCGTCGGCCTCGCCTGGGATCCGATTGGCGACGGCACCTCCAGGCTATTCGCCAACTATGGCCGCTACCACCTGCCGGTCGCCAGCATCGTCAACATCCGCATGGCGAGTGCTACGCTCTTCACCGAAGATTGGTATGTGCTCGATGGCGCGATCGCCGAAGACGGTACGGCTGCGCTTGAGACCCGCCTGGGCCCGCAGACTGCGTACGCAGACGGCACGCCTAGCGACGTTCGCACCATCGCCGACCAGAGCCTTCGGCCCATGGTGCAGGACGAGTACATCGTTGGCTACGAGTGGGAGCTGATCGAGGACATCGTCGCAAGCACCACGTTCACCTATCGCAACCTCGCCGAAGGGATTGAAGACGTCACCACCGACCAGGCACTCGGCAGGTTTGGCGATTTCAACTACGTGCTCGCCAATCCGGGCCGCGACATCCACACCTTCTACGACCTCGACGGCGATGGCGTGCTCGACGAGGTGACGTTGGCAGCCGAAGACCTCGGCTACCCCGCGGCGAAGCGGCGCTACCTGGCGCTGACGTTCGACGTGAAGCGGCGCTGGGACGGCGTGTTCACCGTTCGTGGTGCCTATACCGTTTCGCGCAGCCACGGCAACTACGAAGGGACCGTGCGCAGCGACACCGGCGAGGACATCGCCGGCTACACCACCCAGTTCGACTTTGCCGGTATGTTGGACGGCGCCGACGGCGACCTGCCGAACGACCGTCGGCACATGGTGCGTGCCTGGGGCGCTTGGGCGTTCGCCGACAACTGGCTCTTGAGTGGCGCGTTCGAGCTTTCGAGCGGCCGGCCCATCAACGCCTTCGGCTACCACCCGAACGATCCCTACGCGAGCTTGTATGGCGCAGCCTCGTTCTACCAGCAAGGCATACCGGCGCCACGCGGCTCTGCGGGGTCAACGCCGTTCGTCTATCGCCTCGATCTCGGCCTCAAGCACACGCGGGACCTCTTCGGCGGCGGCGAGCTGACCGCCCGAATCGACATCTTCAACGTCTTCGACTTCGACGACGAGATCGAGGTGGACGAATACGCCGACACCTGGGGCGGGCGGGCATCCTCCACCTTCGGCTTCCCCATTCGCTTCCAGCAGCCGCGTTCCGTGCGCCTCGGCTTGCAGTACAGCTTCTAGCGTTCAAGACGGGCCTCTATACAGGACGGGCTGTGCCGTTCCGTTTGAATTTATCCATGCATTTCAACGCATTCCGTAGGGAGGGCCCGTCTCGCGGGGAGAGGGCTGGTTGCATGTTCGGGCCCTTGGTTGCTTCGCCTTCGGCGCGAGGAGCGTGATGGGCCCTCGCTCCGAGATGCGCGTGGGACCGCGCCATCCGGCCGGCCGTTGGTGTTGGCTCGACTTCGAGGGACATCTGCATTCAAGACGGGCGGGGACAAGCCCCCCCCTCTACGAGGCCCGTGCCGAATCCACCAATGCGTTCGAAAACCGTCGAGAGCTACGCCTCGCGCCCAATCGCCGTGTCGAGGAGGAATTCGTAGCAGGTGATCGCTTCGGACATGGCGAACCGCTCGCGGATGAACTCGATCTCGGGCTTGCCGGCGGCAAGCGAGCCGTCCTTCCAGTTGGCACCGTACTGCGGCCAGCGCGACAGGAACGGCATCTTCCACCCCGGCCGCGGCTCAAGCTGTTCGGTGGCGAGCTCCGGCTTCAGTTCGATCAGCCGGTAGAGCGCTTCCACCAGGGTCTGCATGGCCTCGGTCGGCGCGCCGGCTCGCATCGAGCCATGGGCGGTGCCGATCAGGTCGCGCAGACGCTCGTCCTGGATCTGGTCCTGGCGCGCCACGTCAAATGCTCGAGTTGACTGGATAGTCGATGCCGGCAAGCTGTTCGGCGCGCCACTTGCCGTGCTCGGCCTCGTGCCGTTCCTTGAACTCCGGCAGGAGCTCCTTTCCGAAGAGCTCAATCGACTCCATGATGTGGTCGTGCTCGCGGTCGCCGCACTGGGCGACGAAGATCATCACGTCGAGGTGGTTGTCCTCGTAGGTCTTGAGCGTCTCGCGCACCCGGTCCGGCGTACCGACGGCGGTGCCGCTGCGCGCCGCCCGATAGAGGGCGCGCTGCACTTCGTCCTCGGGCTCGCCCTTGCGGATCTCGTCCTCCTTGATGAAGCCGGTGCGGGCGGACATGGTGTTGTCGCGCTCGTTCTGCTTCAAGAAGTCATCGTAGATGTTCTTCTCGCCGGGCTGGTGGCGGCCGCCGCTGGCTGGGCTGTAGTAGTAGCCGAGCGAGTGCGAAAAGAACGCCGGCCCGTTGGCGCTGCGCCTCAGCGCCTCTTCGTCGCTGTCCGCCATCATGAAGGTGGTGAGCACGGCGAGGCCCGGATTGATGGCATGGCCGATGGGGAAGCACTCCTCGCGGACGATGCGGTAGTACTCGTTGGTGCGCTCGGCGAGTTCGTCGGGCGTCTCGAAGCCGAAGCCGAGGCTGCCCATGCCGAAGCGGGCGGCGAGCATGGTGGTCTCCCGGCGCGACGCCGCCACCCACAGCGGCGGATGCGGCTTCTGCATCGGCTTCGGGATGACGTTGCGTGGCGGCATCTCGAAGAACTCGCCCTGAAAGCCCTGATACGGGGTCTGCACCATCATGTTGGTGATCTCGCGGGTGCATTCCTCCCACATGGACTTCTTGAGCCCGCGTTCGACGCCGAAGCCACCGAGTTCCATTTCCGAGGCGCTTTCGCCGGAGCCGAACTCCACACGGCCCTCGGACAACAGATCAAGTGCCGAAAGGCGTTCCGCCACACGCGCGGGGTGGTTGTAGCCCGGCGGCGTCAGCACGATGCCGTGGCCCAAGCGGATGTTCTTCGTGCGCTGGGAAAGCGCGGCCATCATCATTTCCGGCGCCGGCGAGTGCGAATACTCCTCGAGGAAGTGGTGCTCCACCTCGAAGACGTAGTCGAACCCCAGGCTGTCGGCGAGCTCCACTTGGTCCAGCATCTCGTGGTAGATGCGCTTCTCGTCCTCCGGCCCCCACTGCTCCTCGCCCGCAGGCTTCGGCAACTGCAACTCGTAGAAGAGCCCGAACTTCATGAAACCACCCCGTCCTCATGGTCGAGCGGCTACCATAACAGGTGGCACGGGCCTCGGAGGATGGGAGGATGCCTCCTTCCGATGGGTCGTCGTCGCTTGGAGGGCGACAGGCGCATTGCGTGTAAGCTCGCCGGTTTTGTCATTGGACGTGGGGGACTTCGGATGAAGCTCGGTTTGGGCATAGGTGCGCTGGGAGCCCCGGGGGGCGACCGGATCGTCAAGGTGGCGCAGGAGGCGGAGTCGCTCGGCTACGACACCATCTGGTGCCCGGAGATTTACGGTGCGGACTGCTTCACCCCTCTGACCTGGATCGGCGCGCACACCGAGCGCATCAACCTCGGCACCTCGATCATGCAGATTTCCGCGCGCACGCCCACCAGTGCCGCGATGCAGGCAGCCACCCTCGATTACCTCTCGAACGGCCGCCTGATCCTCGGCATCGGCGTTTCCGGGCCGCAGGTGGTGGAGGGATGGTATGGCCAGCCCTATCCGAAGCCGCTGGCGCGCACGCGGGAGTGGATTCAGATCTTCCGCAAGGTCGTGGCGCGGGACGGGCCGGTGGCCTTCGACGGCGAGCACTACAAGTTGCCGCTGCCCGGCGGCACCGGGCTCGGCAAGCCGCTGAAGCTGATTCTGCACCCCGCCCGGGAGCACATTCCGCTCTATCTCGGCGCCGAGGGGCCGAAGAACGTGCTGCTGGGCGTCGAGAACTGCGACGGCTGGATTCCCATGTTCCTGTCGCCCTACCGGATGATGGATCAGTACAGCGAGGCCATGAGCCGCCGCGCCCCCGGTTTCGAGATCGCCGCGTCGGTACCGGTGATCATCGACGACGACGTGGACCGGGCGCTGATGCAGATCAAGCAGAACGTCGGCTTCTATGTCGGCGGCATGGGCGCGAAGAGCTTCAACGTCCACAAGGATCACGTCAGCCGCATGGGCTTCGGCGAGGTGGCGGACCGAATCCAGGACCTCTTCCTCTCCGGCCAGCGCGACCAGGCCATTGCCCTCGTGCCGGACGAGCTCTGCGACGAGATTTCGCTGGTTGGCCCCAAGGAGCGCATCCGCGAACGCCTTGAGGCGTGGAAGGACAGCCCCGTGACGATGATCAACGTCGGCTCCGGCGATGCCGAAACCCTGCAGTTCATGGCCGAGGAGCTGCTCTGACGTTGGCGACGCCTCTGGCCATCCAGCACGACGACGGCCGGGCACAAGAGCTCGCCGAGGCGATTCGGGGCGGGGATGCGACCCGGCTGAAGGTCATGCTCGCCGCCGCTCCCGATCTCGCCACCTGCGTGCTGGTAGACGACAAGGGCGCCGGGCGATCGCTGCTGCATGTCGCCACGGACTGGCCTGGGCACTTCCCCAACTGCCGAGAGACGATTGCATTGTTGGCCCAGGCAGGAGCGGACCCGGACGCGGGCCTCGCCGACTCGCCCGTGGATGCCTTCGAAAGGCCGCTGCATTGGGCGGCCTCCGCGGACGACGTGGAGGCCATCGACGCGCTGCTCGACAATGGTGCCAACATCGAGGCGAGCGGTGCCGTGTTCACCGGCGGCACGCCGATGTCGGATGCCGTGGTGTTCGCGCAGTGGCGCGCCGCGGAGCGGCTGCTCGCTCGCGGCGCGGTGACAACGCTTTGGCAGGCGGCGGCGCTCGGGCTTTACGAGCGCGTGCGGGAGCTCGCCGAGAGCGCGCCGAAGGATGATTTGACCTCCGCCCTTTGGCACGCTTGCCGAGGCGGCCAGCCGACGACGGCAGAGCTTCTGCTGGCCCGAGGCGCCGACATCAACTGGGTCGGCTTCATGGACTGGACGCCCTTGCGCGCGGCAAAGGAAAGCGGCAACAAGGGACTAGTGGCGGCGCTGAAGAAACGTGGCGCCAAGTGACGGGAGCAAGAGCGATGGACACCGAATCGGCTGCGCGACGGATTGAGGAAGTGGGTTTCGCCGTGGTTGAGGATTTCCTGAGCCCGGATGCCGTGGAAGGGCTTCGTGAGGGCCTTGAGCCGGTGTTCAACGCCATTGGCAGCCGCCAGGACACCGAACACGGCCAGCAGACCGTGCATACCCACAACCTGCTGGCGAAGACCAGAGCGGTGGACGAACTGCTCATGAACGACCGCATGCTCGACATCGTCGAAGCGGTGCTGGGTCCGGACTACCAAATCTCCGGTGTCGCGGCGATGCGGCCGGGGCCGGGCGACGAGCGCCAGCGCATGCACCAGGACGACGGCCACTATCCGATCCCGCGTCGGCACCCGCCGCTCATCGTCAACACCTTGATTTCGCTCGATCCCTTCACGAAGGCAAACGGCGCGACGGAAGTGGTGCCGCGCAGCCATTTGTGGACGAAGCGAGTCGATCCCGATGTCGAGACGGTTTCGGTCGAAATGCCGGCGGGGGCGCTCCTGGCGTGGGAAGGCGCCCTCTGGCACCGCGGCGGCGGCAACAGCACGCAAAACGAGTACCGCCGCTCCATCAACGTCAATTTCAACCTCGCCTGGCTCAAGCAGCGCGAAAACCAGTTCATTGGCGTGCCTCACGACGTGGTGCTGCAGATGCCGCAGAAGCTCCAGGCGCTCATCGGCTACAAGCTCACGAACTTCGGCCTCGGCACCGTGGACTACCGCAATCCGATCGAAACCGTGAAGCGGCGCATGGCAGAGGCTTAGTTGGTTGTTGCGGCGCCCTGCAAGGGGCACCCCGCACACCGGCTGGAGCGCAGCGAGACTTGAAGGCACTCCTGTACGACATGGGCGGCGTGCTCGTGCGCACCGACCACGAGGCGGTGTTCCGACATTGGTCCAACGCCGCCGGCGAGCCCATTGCCAACCTCCGGCGACGCTGGCGGGCCGGCGAGGCGTACCGCGCCTTCGAGGTCGGCAGCATCGATTTCGAGGAGTTCGCCGCCGCCCTGTCGCGGCAACTGCAGATCACACTCTCATTGGAGGATTGGCGCGCAGGCTGGAACCAGCTCCTGGCCGGCACCTTCGACGAGGTGCTCGCCCAGGCAAAGCGGATCGGCGACGTCATCCCCCAGTGCATCTTCACCAACACCAACCCCGTCCACGAAGCCTGCTGGCGCGAGCTCTACGGCCACCGCCTCACCACCTTCCGTCACATCTACGTCTCCTCCACCATTGGCCTGCGCAAACCCAACGCCGATGCCTACCGACACGTCGCCGACCATATGGGCTTCGATTGTGAGGAAGTCACTTTCCTCGACGACAACGCCGACAACATCGCCGGCGCCGAGGCTGTGGGGATGCAAACGGTACACGTAACCCATCCTGCCGTGGCCGAACGCTTCCTCGCCTCGGTGCACATCGCTAGCGACGCGGGGCGTTCTAACCGGGAGGGGTGAGCGCAAGCGGGTTTGCCCGGCAACCGGACGAAGAGCCACCAAGGAGTAGGCGTCGTCGACTACGATGCACGTTCCACGACAGCTTGGCTTTGCGAAACATGCCCTCGACGCTCACGCCCTACCTCAGCTTCCACGACTGCGCGGCCGCCATTCGCTTCTACGAGGACGCGTTCGGCGCCATTGAGACAGGCGCGCGGTTTACCGACAGCGATGGCCGCATCGGCCACGCCGAGATCAGCATCGGCGGCAACACCGTATTCGTCTCGGACGAGTATCCCGACTTCGACGTCCACAGCCCGAAATCCCTCCGCGGCACCCACGTCGCTCTGCATTTGGAAGTGAACGATGCAGATGCGGCAGCCGAGCGGTTGGTGGCGGCCGGCGCGCAAGTGAAGCAGCCCGTGGCAGCACAGGCCGACGGGGAACGCCGAGGCACGTTCCTGGACCCGTTCGGCTACCGCTGGATGATCGGCGAGCAAGTCGAGACCGTGACCCGCGAGGAACTGGCCAGGCGCGTGGAAGGCAACTTCAAGGTAGAGTGAGCCTCTTAAGGCGCCCGCATCGTCGACGGTAGCAGGGTTCGGGGGCAAAGCGCCTCCCGTCACCCCCTCGTGCAGGGAGTCGAGCAAGCGCCTGCCCATTCTCGGCGGGCGGGAACTTCCGAGAAACATCGCCTAGATTTGTGCTTGCAATCGTTAATCGTTCGCATTTAGTATCCGCCTCGTCATGTACGTCTGCTTCTGTGCCGGAGTCAACGAGGCCGAGATCCAACGCGCGATCTCGCAAGGGACCGTTGACGTCAACTCCCTCGCCGACGAGCTCGGCGTCGGCACCGGCTGCGGCTCCTGCCGCGAGTTCGTGCAGGACATCGTCAACGAGCGCCAGCCCGAGCCGCAGTTCTACAACGCCGCCGGCTGAAGCCGTCGTCCCGGTCAGCGGTTGCGGCGCAAACCCTAGCTGGCGACAATCACGGCATGGCCGAACCCGCACCCTCCCGAACCGCCGAATCGAGCTCCGCGACGGATTTCGTCGGCAAGCTCAATTTCGCCAACCCCGTGGCACAGAACGAGGGCAGCGACGAACAGCGCCAGGCGTTCGCGGCAGCGCGCCTCGGCAGACCCACCTTGATCCGCGACGCCCGAGCCGCTCTCGGCGTGATGGCAGAGCCGACAGACGCCACTGACCTGCTCGCGAACGGTGGCGGGTTCCTGCTCGTCCACGCCCCGTCAGCGATGCGGGACTGGACGGACATCGACGAAGTGGCCGAGGTGTATTACAAGGAAGCGCAAGCCCTCCTCAAAGGGCTCCTGCCGACCGCCGACATCGGCCCGCTCGGCAGCCACACCTACCGCAACGAAGAGATCAAAGAGCACTACTGGGAAAACGGCATCCAATACGGCCCCTGCGCCGCCGCCGTGCACAACGACTATGCCGACTCGCTGACCGACGACGGCCAATCCGTCAGCGAGAAGTTCACCGAAATCCAGGGCATGAGGACAGACCGGCGCGTCCTCGGCATCAACATCTGGCGCTCCGTCTCCCCCGAACCCCTCGCCCGCTATCCACTCGCCGTCTGCGACCGCACCTCCATCGACCGCGCCGACCTCGAGTACGACCTAAACCCCAACGCCAAGCCCCGCCCCTTCAACGCCCACTACTGCAAGCCCAACGCCGCCCAGCGCTGGCACTATTACTCCCGCATGACCCGCGACGAAGCCCTCGTCTTCACCACCTACGACTCCCACCCCGCCGACGGCGAGATCTTCTGCCCCACCCTCCACACCGCCGTCCCCCTGCCGGGCTCCGAAGGCCTACAGGAACGTGAAAGCGTCGAAGTGCGCTTCTTCCCGACGCTGCCGCTCCCCGCGTAGCGCTGCCTTACGGATGGGGCCTTGGGGTTCCAACGACCCCCAATGGCCTCTGCATGGATTGGCTACAAGCCCACCTTGGGCGGTGGTTCGGCGCATTGGCGGACGGTGTTCACCATGCGGTCGAGTTCCGGATCGGGGATTGCTGGATAGAGGGGGAGGAAAAGGATTTCGCCCAAGAGGCGTTTGGCGCCGGCGACGCTGGCGCGCCTGTCTGGACAGGGTGCCGTTGTCAGGCTGCCACGCATCGTAGCGTCGAAGCCGGCTTCCTGGAGGGCGGTGCGGACGGTCTCGGGGTTGCCGAGGCGCAAGGGGAACAGGTCGAAGGTATGGGTGGTGGGGTCTCCTGCTACCGGGAGGTCGTGTCCGAGCGAGGCGGCCAGTCGGGTGCCTCGCTGGCGTTGGTGTTTGGCTCGGGCAGGGTCAAAACGTTGAACTCGGCGCTCCATTAGGGCGAGGTTGGGAGTGTTTGGTCGATGACGGATTGCGTCTAGGAGTTCGTCGGTCCGGAAGCCGGCCGCTACGCGTTGCAGCCAAGCGTCGGCGTCTGCCCCAGCCCAGTCGAATGCCTTGCGCAACGCCGCATAGGTGCGCTGGCCGGTGAGCACCCTCGCTCCGGCGTACTTGAGCAGGCGAGTCAGGTACGCCCAGCGCGTCTGGTCCGGCAGGGTGCGTTCCAGGGAACGTATGCGCTCGGCCAATGCCGGGTCGCGAACGGTCAGCATCGCGCCGCCGAAGGCAGTTGCGGTCTTGATGGTGCCGAAGCTGTAGAGGGCCGCGTCGCTTCCTTCGGGGGCCGCGGCAGGAAGGCCGTCGAATGCCTGGGCGCGGTCTTCGATCAGCAACAGCCCGTGTTCTTGGGCAAGGGCGCGGATTGGCGCGAGGTTGGCTCTTGCGCCGAACAAATGTGCCACGACGATCGCGCGGCTGCGGGGAGTGACGGCGTCGCGGACGAACTCCGGGGAAGGCGACAGGCTCGGCCCTAGGTCGAGCGGCACGGGCACGAGGTCGTGCGCTTCGACAATGCGGAACATGCCGGGCACGTTGAGCGCACTCATCAGGACCTCGCTGCCGGGCGGCAATGCGAGTGCGCGCAGCAACAGGTCGAAGCCGGTGCGGACGGAGAGACAGGCGACCGCATCGCTCTCGCCGGCCCATGCCGACTCCAGCCTAGGCCGTGCGCTTTCGTCCGCTGCGGTGGGAAACAGGCAGCGCGAGCATGCCCACGCAATGTCTGTCCAGCCGATGTCCAGGCGCCGGCGAATCCACATAGTGGCGTGCTCCGCTCCAGGTCGGTGATTGTTGGCCCCGGGATTTCCCAGTATGTCGCCACAAACCTCGGTCGACGAACTTTCAGCATGAACGGTCCTCGGAGGGAAGGCATCCACCTCTCCCAACCGCCGATGGGCGGCGGGCCGGCCACTTCGTCAGCGGTTCATTTCGCGCTGGCGCGCGATGGAAGGCAGGATGCCTTCCCTCCGGGGACCGTCGTTGTTTCGAGCGACTGGGCGACGCATGCGTCGCCCCTACAGCAAGGTGTCGGTCATGTCCCGGGCCGTAGGGGCGACGCATGCGTCGCCCTGTCCGGCAGACCGGTGGGCCGCCGCCAAGTCCGCCAGACTGCTAGCGCCAGAACATCAAGGGTATCTCCGGGGGACTTGGAGGGAGGGCGTCCCGCCCTCCAGAGGTCCGGGCTATGTCCGACAGTCCTCGCGTTGGTGGCGTTGCTTGAGGCTGGCGCTTTGTTGACATTGTCTGAGACGCATGTTGCGGTGGCCTTGGCCGGCTCCCTCCAGAGGCTAACGTCAAGTCCGACAGACTGCTAACGCGTCAGCTCCAGCGCCATGATTTCCACGTCGGCGGCGGCGCCGTAGAGACGCGCGGCGTTCATCGTGGGAGCGACCTCGCTTGGCACGAGTTCTGGCCAGAGGTCGTCTAGTTCCGCAAGGCGTGCTTGGATGGCCGAGAACACCGGGGCGTGTTCACCTGATTCGGCGAGCTTAGCGGCCCAATCCTTGGCGGTTTGCGTGAATCCCCAAGCGTCCTGGTATTCGTGTGCGTTGGCTACCTCGCCGTCGGTGATACCGACGCCGTACTCCCAGGCGGCGACGCGCAGGAGGCCGAGGATCACGTTCGCAGCCTTGACGGGGTTCACTACGGCTGCCGACTCCGCATCCGAGATCGCCTCACGCACCGCGTCGTGCGCGGCGCTCGCGTCACGGAGATCCCCGGCCTCGAAGGCTGTGGCCAGTTCGCTGAGGGCAGGTGCGAAACCGGGCTTGCCGCGAGCCTCGAACGCGCCTTCGAGATCGGCATAGAGTTCGTCGGATGGGTGCTTGGAATGCGTTGCGGCGGCGGCATCGGCACCGGTTTCCAGCAATGCATATCCCACCCGCAGATGGCCTCGGATGAGGCCAAGCTGGACGAGATACGCGGTGTCGTCCGTCGCAAGAGGAGCGGAGCCTTCGCCGTCTCCTACGAGGGCCCGCTCGCCCGGACAGGCGGCGAGCAGAAACAGCGCTCCTAGCGATGCGATGGATTTCATTGCCAGCCCGCCCTGTCGAAGGCCATGACGGCGGCCGCTTGGTTGGCGCCGAGTACGTTGGCGTCCACCTCATCCTCGCGGAACTCGCCGAGTTCGGCGATGGGGCCGCTCGCAGTGCCATGCACGGGGTACTCGTTGTTGCCCTCCGCGAACAGGCGCTGCGCGAAATCGCTCGTGAGGTATTCCAGGAACTTCACGGCGTTGCCGCGGTTCGGCGCATGGCGAGTGATCCCGGCGCCGCTGATGTTCACGTGCGCGCCGCGGCCCTTTTGATTGGGAAACAACACGCCAATGCCATCCACCACGGCACGCTCCTCGGCATCCTCGGAACCCAAGAAACGGCCGATGTAGTAGGTGTTGGCGACGCTGACGCCACACTCGCCGGAGGCCACCGCGCGAATCTGCGCGCGGTCGTTGCCTTGCGGGGCGCGGGCGAAGTTGGCGACGACGCCGCCGGCCCACCGCTCGGCAGCCTCGGCACCCCGGTGCTCGATCAGGGAGGCGAGCAACGACAGGTTGTAGATGTTGCCGGACGATCGCATGCACACCTGCCCCTTGAGGCTTGCGTCCGATAGGTCTTCGTAGGCGTCGATGCCTTCCGGCAAGCCGGCTTCCTTGTTGTACACGATCACGCGAGCGCGCTTGGACAGGCCAAACCAGTGCCCTTCGGGGTGTCGAAGATGGGCAGGGATGCGCGAGGCGAGCACGTCGGAATGCACGGGTTGAAACACGCCCGCTTGGTCGGCGCGCCACAGTCGCCCGGCGTCCACCGTGATGAGCATGTCGGCGGGGCTGAACTCCCCCTCGTTGACGATGCGCTCGATGAGGCCGTCGCTCGAACCCTCGATGAGGTTCACCGCCACTCCGGTCTCTTCCGTGAAGCGGTCGTAAAGGGCGAGATCGGTGTCGTAGTGGCGGGCCGAATAGACGTTGACCACTTCCTCTGCCGAAGCGGGGGCCGCAAGCAGGAGGAGAGAAAGGAGGGTGAAGGCAGCTCGCATGTGTCTTGCTCGCAAATGAGAATGATTAGCAATTGTAAACAAAGGTGCCCGCGGGATGGAACGTCGCCGACACCCGATCGCCGACGGCTAGGTCGCCGAGCGAAGACAGTCTAGCGCGAAGCACTTCGTCGCCGGCTGGCACCAAGACGAGGCAGCCATCGCCCAAGAATCGCACATCGTCGATGGTCGCCGCGAATGTCGCACCGGCGGCTGCCCGGGCAAGCGACACGGCATCGGGACGAACGATGATCTCGACGGCGCCGTCATGCACCGGGGCGGTCGGCTCGATGGTGCCGAAGCGCGTACTGACGATGCCACCTTGGGCCTCGCCGGTGAGGCGTTGCGCGTTGCCGAACAAGGCCGCCACGACGCTACCGGTCGGCTGCTGCCATATCTCGGGCGGCGTGCCTACCTGCACGATCTCCCCCGCCACCATCATTGCGATGCTGTCGGCGAGTTCGAGCGCCTCCTCCGGGTCGTGCGTGACCACGAGGGCCATGCTGCCGGCTTCCCGCAAAGCCCGCCTCGTGTCTTCCCGCAAGCGTCGCCGCAGGGTGGCATCAACGTTGGCGAACGGTTCGTCCAGGAGCATGGCCCGAGGCTTGGGCGCCAGTGCCCGTGCCAGCGCCACACGTTGCTGCTGGCCGCCGGAGAGCGTGTGCGGATAGCGATCCTCAAGACCGTCGAGACCCACCGCGGCAAGCTGCTCTTCCACCACAGCACGGACGTTCTCCCGATCGGCGGCCTTGCGCCCCCGCGCCAAGCCAAACGCAACGTTTTCCGCCACCGTCCGATGCGGAAACAGCACATGGTCTTGGAAGACGAGACCCACGGGCCGGCTCTCGGGGGGTTCATCCACGCCCTCCCCGGCCATCCTTTGCCCATCGAGCAGAATTTCCCCCGCCTGCAATCGCTCGAGTCCAGCGGCGAGCCTGAGCAGCGTGCTCTTGCCGCTCCCGGACGGACCGAGGAGGCACGTGATTTCCCCGGGGTGGACTCTGAGATCGATGTCCCGCAACACGACCTGCGTGTCGTAGGCGTGGCTGACGCCACGAAACTCAAGGCTCAACGGCAGCCTGCTTCAGGAAGACCGAGTCGTCGCATGGGCGCTACCGTAGCACGTCAGCCACGCCGCCACGCCTTGCGAATGCGCCGCACCGGGGTAAAGTCTCGCTTGTGCCGACTGTGGCGCGTGCCCAGCCACTTAAGGGAGACCCTTGCCGTGCCCATCATGCTCTTTCTCCTCGCCAACCTTGCCGTCATGTTGGTGGCGGGGGTGGTGTTCTCGCTGCTCGGCTTCGAAGGGATTCTGGCGTCAAACGGGGTGGACCTCGATCTGCAGGCGCTGCTCGTCTGGTGTGCGCTGCTCGGGTTTGGCGGCTCGTTCATCTCGCTCGCCATGTCGAAGTGGCTGGCGAAGCGTTCCACCGGGGCCGAAGTGATCGAAACACCGCGCAGCGCGGACGAACGCTGGCTGGTGGACACGGTGGCGCGGCAGGCGAAGGCAGCGGGCATCGGCATGCCGGAGGTCGCGGTCTTTCCCTCGCCGCAGCCCAACGCCTTTGCCACCGGGGCTTCGAAGAACAAATCGCTCGTGGCGGTAAGTTCGGGCCTACTGCAACACATGCGGCGCAACGAAGTCGAGGCGGTGCTGGCACACGAGGTGGGGCACGTGGCCAACGGCGACATGATGACGCTGACGCTGATTCAAGGGGTGGTGAACACCTTCGTGCTGTTCCTGTCGCGCATCATCGGCTTCGTGGTGGACCGGGTCGTGCTGCGCAACGAGCGCGGCCTCGGCATCGGCTATTTCGTCACTTCCATCATCGCGCAGATCGTCCTCGGCATCCTCGCTAGCGCCATCGTCATGTGGTTCTCCCGCCAACGCGAGTTCCGGGCGGATGCCGCCGGAGCAGAACTCGCCGGCCGCGCCAACATGATCGCGGCCCTCGAAAAGCTGAAAGTGTCGAGCCAGATGGAGGACACGATGCCGGAGTCGATGGCAGCCTTTGGTATCTCGGCTGGCGCACGCAGCGGCCTGAGGGCGCTCTTCTCTTCGCACCCGCCGCTGGACGACCGGATCGCGGCGTTGCGGGCCGCCGGTTGATACCCCTTGGAGATTTCCATTTCGTCGAGGACGAGTCGCGGCTACGCAAGGAAGGAGCCTCTCCGTGCCCCACCGTGGAGGGACGAGGGGCCGTAGGGGACTACGCCCTCCCTGCAGAGGGATTGGGGTGAGGGCCCACCTTTGGCGCATCGGCGGGCTTGTCGCTGCCGGCATCGTCGCGTTGCCCTTGTTGACCGTGCTCGGTTCGCTGTTCCTGCCGGCGGGGGAGACGTGGGCGCACTTGCGCGCGACGGTGCTGCCGGACTACCTCGCCAACACCGCCCTCCTCATGCTTGGCGTTGGGTTGCTCGCCGGGGTGATTGGCGTCGGCACCGCGTGGATGGTGGCAACGAAGGAGTTCCCCGGGCGGCGCTGGCTGACTTGGGCGTTGGCGTTGCCGTTGGCGGCGCCGGCGTATGTGATCGCCTACGTCTATACGGACTTGCTCGAGTACGCAGGCCCAGTTCAATCCGCGCTGCGCGAGTTCACCGGCTGGCAGGCGGGCGACTACTCCTTTCCCCAAGTGCGCTCCCTTGGCGGTGCCACGGTCATGCTGGCGCTGGTGCTGTATCCCTATGTCTATCTTCTCGCCCGAACCGCCTTTGCGACCCAGGCGGCGGCAATGTTCGAGGCGGCACGGGTGCTCGGGGCCTCTCCACGCCGAGCCTTCTACAGCATCGCCTTGCCGGCAGCGCGGCCGGCGATCGCCGGGGGATTGGCGCTGGTGCTGATGGAGACCGTTGCCGACTATGGTGTGGTGGACTACTTCGGCGTCGCCACCTTCACCACCGGCATCTTTCGCACTTGGTTCGCTCTCGGCGACAGGGACGCCGCGATGCAGCTTGCCGGGCTTTTGTTCCTGCTGGTGGCTGTGTTGGTGGTGGCGGAGCATTACGGGCGCAGGGGGCGGTTCGACAATCCCGTCTCTCGCAATGCGCCGCCGCCACCCGAAGAGCTCAAGGGCCATCGTGCGTTGTTGGCAGCGGCCCTCTGCCTCGCTCCCGTTGTGCTCGGCTTCGCCGTGCCGTTCGCTGTGCTGGCGCATTACGCCTTCACGGTGGGGGATCCGCTCCTAGGCCGCAGCTTCGCCGATTTCGTGCAGGCGAGCTTCGGCGTCGCCGGTGTCACGGCGGTGCTCGCTGCCGGGCTCGCCCTGTGGCTGGTGTCCGCACAGCGGGCGAGTTCCGGCCCGGTGACGCGATTCAGCGTGCGCATGGCCACGCTCGGCTATGCGCTGCCCGGTGCGATGCTGGCCGTGGGGCTGCTCGTGCCGCTAACCGCGTTCGACCGGGCCGTGGCAGGCTTTCTCGCCCGCAACCTCGACCTGCAAGTGGGCCTCTTGCTCACCGGTACGGCGGCGGCTTTGGTTTTCGCGTATCTGGCACGCTTCCTGACGGTCGCCTACAACTCCTGCCACGCCGGCATGGAGCGAGTGCATCAGAATCTTGACGCCGTGGCGCGGAGCCTGGGCGCCACCCCAGGGCGGGTGCTGCGGGAAATCCACACCCCGCTGATGCGCGGCGCAGTGGCAACGGCGTTGCTGTTGGTGTTCATCGACGTGCTGAAGGAACTCCCCGCCACCCTCATCCTGCGCCCGTTCAACTTCGAGACATTGGCGACCCGGGTGTATCGCTTGGCGTCGGACGAACGGCTGGCGGAAGCGTCTACGGCAGCACTCGCCATCGTCGCGATGGGCACGCTGCCGGCGTTGTTGTTGGTGCGCGGAACGGCGCCGCGCCGATAGTCCTTCTCCTATGGGCAAGGCTCGTCCTCGCCCGTCCGGCGGTCCCGAAAGCCTCGGCTGTCATGCCGGACCGCACAACATGCGCCTATAATGACGTTGGCGCCTCAATGAATGCTGCGAAAGAGGAGGAACGCAAGCATGACGCCGGAAGTAATCGCCATTCTCGGAGTTGGCACGGCACTGGCCGGTCTGATTCTCGGATCGACCCTACCTGGCTTTCGGGAGCTGCGCCGGAACGTCGCATCGCTGCAGGACCGCATGGGGCAATTCGAGGCCGAAATGCGGGAACGCATCGCTCATCTTGAGGGCCTGATCGAGGGCCTCATCAAGAAGGAGAAGGGGGAAGCTACCAATCTATGAGGCATCAATCATCGTCCTGCGGCTAGTGTCCGTGCGCTCTGCGCGCGGCACCAGCCCAGCCAAGCGAGACCAACCGCGTTCCACAACCAAAGGTCACCACCACCGGCGCTAAGGCCATGCCCTTGTCTCGCCCAATCACCATCCGGTCTGTGCTTGAAGGCCCACTCGCCGAAGGACCCGAAGTCACCGTCGCGGGCTGGCTCAAGTCGCGGCGCACGTCGCGCGGCGGGTTCTCCTTCCTTGCCTTGAACGACGGCTCTTGCTTTGCCGATCTGCAAGTGGTGGCAGACGAATCGCTGCCCAACTACGCCAGCATCGTCGAACTTGGCGCTGGCTGCGCCGTTTCCGTGCGCGGGAAGCTCGTCGCCTCGCAAGGGCGAGGGCAGGACCGGGAATTGCAAGCGAGTGACGTCGCCGTCGTCGGCACCGTGGAAGACCCGGAAACCTACCCCGTCGCCAAGAAGCGCCACACCTTCGAATACCTGCGCGGCGTTGCCCACCTGCGCCCGCGCACCAACACCTTCGGTGCCATAGCCCGGGTGCGCAACACCATCACCCAGGCGGTGCATCGCTATTTCGCCGCCAACGATTTCGTCTGGGTCAACACCCCCATCATCACCGCCAGCGACTGCGAAGGGGCTGGGGAGCTCTTTCGCGTATCCGCCTTGGACTTCGCCAACATGCCCGCCGGTGGCTTCGACGACGACTTCTTCGGGCGGGAGACCTTCCTCACCGTCTCCGGCCAGCTCAACCTCGAGTCCTATTGCCTCGCGCTTACCAAGGTCTATACGTTCGGCCCCACTTTCCGCGCCGAAAACTCCAACACCAGCCGCCACTTGGCGGAGTTTTGGATGATCGAGCCAGAGATCGCCTTCGCGGACTTAAGCGACCTTGCCGACCTCGCCGAGGATTTCCTCAAGGCCGTGCTCGGCGACGTGTTGAACGAACGCGAAGACGACATGGCCTTCTTCGCCCAGCGCATCGACCGAACCGTGATCGAGCGTCTGCAACACGTCATCGACACGCCGTTCGAGCGCATGGATTACACCGATGCCATCGCCACCCTCGAACGTTCCGGCGAGGAGTTCGAGTTTCCGGTGGCTTGGGGGCGCGATCTGCAATCCGAGCACGAACGCTATCTCACCGCACACGTCGGTCGTCCAATAGTGGTCGTCAACTATCCGAAGGAAATCAAAGCCTTCTACATGCGCGCCAACGACGACGACCAGACCGTCGCGGCCATGGATGTGTTGGTGCCCGGCGTCGGCGAAATCATCGGCGGCAGCCAGCGCGAGGAGCGTCTCGGCGCCTTGGAGAGCCGCATGGACCCCACCATGCGCGAAGAACTCGCGTGGTATCTGGACCTCCGTCGCTACGGCACCGCCCCCCACGCCGGCTTTGGCTTGGGCCTCGAGCGACTCGTGCTCTACGCCACCGGCATGGAGAACATCCGCGACGCCATCCCCTTCCCACGCACGCCGAAACATGCTGCGTTTTGACGCCCACACCATCGTGTCGATCGGCGAACAACACGGGCGTTTGGACGGAGGGCACCGGGGGCGAGGGCATCTTGCCCTCGCACGCGCCGACAGGCGCGTTCCTCGGGTCACTAAGTTGCGACGGTCTGCAAGCATCGGCACGGACGCGCCTTGCGGCGCGTGGGAGGGCAAGATGCCCTCCCCCCCAAGGACCCTCCCGGGCCCCATAAGCTGATGTTTCGCTCCCTCGCACGCCTCAAGCCCTATGCCGGTCGCTACCGGGGCCGGATCACCTTCGGCATCTCGCTGTTTCTGGTCGCGCGGCTGTTCGAAGGCTCGATACCGTACTTCCTGAAGGTCGGCATCGATTCCATTGCCAGCGGCGAAGGGCAGATTCTGCTGCCGGTGGCGGGCATCGTCGTCGCCGTGTCGCTGCGCTTTGTGACGGTGAGCTGGGCACGCATCGCCGTGCGTCGCTCGGCATACCTGCTCGCCTGCGACTTGAGGCGCGACCTCTACGAGCACCTTCAGGTCATGGGGCCAAGGTTCTTCGGCCAATACTCCATCGGCGACATGATGACTCGCGCCATCGCCGACATCTCTCTCATACAGCGGCTCATCTCGCACGGCACGACGCTGCTGGTGATTATGGTGTTCGCGACCGTGGTGGGCTTCGGCTACATGCTCTATCTCTCGCCGATGCTGACGCTCCTGATCCTGCCGCCGCTGCCGTTCGTCTTCATGTACACGTTCCGCGCCTCGCGGCAGATGGGGCTCGCCTCACGCCAGGTGCAGGACCGCCTCTCGGACCTCGGCGCCCACGTACAGGAGAACCTCTCCGGCATCCGCACCATTCAGGCCATGGTGCAGGAGGACATCGAGATCAAGCGCTTCGAGCGCACCAACCAAGGCTATGCAGACGCCTTCTATCGCCACGCCCGCATCACTTCGCTGATGAGCGCTGTGATGCCGTCCATGGCGGCGGTTTGCTCAGTCACCATCCTCGGCGTCGGCGGCATCATGGTGCTGAACGGCGACATAAGCATCGGCGATTTCACTGCTTTTTTCCTTTACGTCACCATGGTGGTGCAGCCGTTCCGCGTCGCCGGCATGGTGGTGAACATGTTCCAGCGCGCGGCGGTGGCGTCGGATCGCTTGTTTGAGGTGTTCGACCGACCGCCGGAGATTCCCGACGCGCCGCAGGAGGGCATCCCGGCGCACATTCGCGGCGACCTCGAGATTCGGGGGCTTTCCTTCACGTACGACAAGGCCACGACGCCGGCGCTCGCCGACATTTCCCTCGCCATCGCTCGCGGCGAGTCCATCTCGGTGATGGGACGGGTGGGTTCCGGCAAATCCACGCTGCTCAAGCAACTAGTGCGTATCCATGACCCCGAACCCGGAACCGTGCTCATCGACGGCCACGACGTGCGCAACTATCCGTTGGCCCAGCTTCGCGCCCAAGTGGCGTTGGTGCCCCAGGACCCGTTCCTGTTCGGCGAGCCCCTGCGCGACAACCTCACCTACGACGATCCTTCGCGAAGGCTCGACCGCATCTGGATGGCCGCCGAATCGGCCGACCTCAAGGACACTATCGAGTCCATGCCGGAACAGATGGAAACCGTGGTCGGCGAGCGCGGCATCACGCTCTCCGGGGGCCAGAAGCAGCGTGCAACGTTGGCGCGCGGCCTGATCCGCCATTCGCCGGTTCTGATTCTCGACGACTGCTTCTCGTCCGTAGATACCGAAACCGAGGAACACATCCTCGCCGAGCTCAAGCGCCTGCGCAGCGGCCAAACCACCATCATCGTCTCGCACCGCGTCTCCACCGCCCGCCACTCCGACCGCATCGTCGTGCTGGACGAAGGCCGCATTCTCGAGGTGGGCACCCACAAGGAGCTCCTCGAAGCCGGCGGCTTCTACGCCGAACTCGAGCGCATCCAACGCGAAGGCGCCGACGAGGCCGACTTCGAGGCCGCGGCCGCGACTGCCGCCGGGGCGGGAGGCTAGACGATGGCGGAGCCCATCATGGATTCGGCTGGCGCCGCCAAGGCGGGAAGGGCCGGACAAACCCAGGCGGACAAGCTGAAGAACTACCGCCGCGACTATTCCATGTTCGATGCCGACCTCTCCGGCAACGTGCTCAACTTCCGGCTCCTGGGCCGGCTCCTGAAATGGCTCGTGCCCTACCGCGTGCAGTTCGTCCAAAGCGCTGTGCTGGTACTCATCACCTCGACGCTGGCGGTGCTGCTGCCCATCATCATTTCCATCGTCGTCATCGACCACATCGTCCGGGGCGACGTGCCGGAGACGGCGATGGACCTCGGCATGATCGATCTGACGGAGTGGTTCGTCGGCACCACGGGATTGCCGCCGCTTGGCGCCGCGTGCGTGCTCTACGCACTCGTGCAGCTCCTCTGGGCCATCACCGGCCACTACCACCGCATGACGTTGGTGACGGCGGTCATCAATGGCCTGAGGGACCTGCGTCGCGATCTCTTCGCCCATCTCGAGACGCGGCCATCGCAGTTCTACGACCGGGTTGCCGTGGGGCGCGTGATGACCCGCGTCACCAACGATGTCGAGGCGCTCTACGAACTCCTGCGCGGCATGGGCAGCCTGATCGGCGAACTGGTGCCGTTCTTCGTGGCGCTCGTGGTGATGCTCGCCATCTCGCCGCCCATGACCGGCATCCTGCTGCTCGCCCTGCCCCTCATGGCCGTGGCCACGCACTACTTCCGCGCCGCCACTCGCGTGCTGTTCCGGCAGACACGGCAGACCGTCTCGGCCATGAACCAGAACCTGCAAGAGAACCTCTCAGGCCTGCAAGTGGTGCAGATTTCCCAGCGTGAGAGCTACAACCACGACCGCTACATGAAGATCAACCGGCGCAATCTCGAACTCGAGACCAAGTCGATGAAGCTGTCGACGCTCTACACCGCCTTCACGGACTCGATGGCCAGCGTGGCGATGGGGGCGATCCTCTGGTACGGCGGCGGCGAGGTAATCCAAGGCCACATGCGCCTCGGCGAGATGATCCTCTTCACCCACTTCATCAACATGCTGTTCCATCCGGTGGTGATCCTGGGCGAACAGCTCAACATCCTGTTCCGCGCCATGGCGAGCGGCGAGCGCATCTTCCAGGCGCTCGACTGGGACGAGAAGATCCACGAGCCGGCACGGCCGGTGACGCTGCCGCCAAGGCTCGAGGGCGAGGTGGAGTTCCGCCATCTCGACTTCCGCTACGACTTCGACGTGCCGGTGCTGCGCGACGTGTCGTTCACCATCAAACCGGGCGAGAAGCTCGCCATCGTCGGGCCCACCGGCTCCGGCAAGAGCACGCTCATCAAGCTGCTCGGGCGCTTCTACGATTTCGACGACAACCAGATCTACCTCGACGGCATCGACCTCAACCACATCCACACCCGCGACCTGCGCCGCCGCATCGGCGTGGTGCTGCAGGACTTCCACATCTTCTCCGGCACCATCTTCGACAACATTGCGCTCGGCAACGAAAACGTCGATCGCGTACGCGCCGTGGAGGCGGCGCGCACCGTGAACGCCCATGGCTTCATCAGTGCCCTGCCCGACGGCTACGACACGGAACTATCGGAGCGCGGCCAGAACCTCTCCCAAGGCCAACGGCAGCTTCTGGCCTTTGCCCGCGTGCTGGCCGCGGACCCCGAAATCCTCATCCTCGACGAGGCCACCGCCAGCATCGATACGGAAACCGAACTCCTGATCCAGGACGCCCTGCGCAAGCTCACCGCCGGCCGCACCTCCATCCTCATCGCCCACCGCCTGCAAACCATCCAGGAAGCCGACCGCGTGCTGGTGCTACAAGACGGCGCCGTCGCCGAAATCGGCACCCACGACGAACTCTTGGCCCGCGAAGGTCTCTATTACACACTCCACTCATTGCAATTCCAGGAGACGGCGTAGGTGCGCGACACGGCCCTCGCGGCAAGGGCACCGAGAGCGAGACCCTTGGGGGGGAGGGCATCTTGCCCTCCCACGCGTCCGAAGGACGCGCGGCTCTGTGAGTATCCGTTCAACGCACGCGCAATGGCGCGCCTTTCGGCGCGTGGGAGGGCAAGATGCCCTCCCCCCCAAGGCCCAACGCTTCTCAGCGGACGATCAAAGTGAGCGCCGCAAGCCCAGCAAGCGGGGCGAAATACCAAACCCCGCAAGGCACCACCGCCATCAAGGACGGCATCAAGCTTGTCCAACTCGACGCGCCGAGGCCCAGGCAACGCAAGCCCGACTGGCTCCGAGTGCGAATCGGCGGCGATGCCAGGTACAAGCGCGTCCAGCGCGTGGTGCGCGAACACGCCCTCGCCACCGTCTGCGAGGAATCCCACTGCCCCAACATCGGCGAATGCTGGAGCCACGGCACCGCCACGCTCATGCTGATGGGCGCCGTCTGCACCCGCGCCTGCCGCTTCTGCGCCGTCGACACCGGCAACCCCCGCGGCTGGCTCGACCCCGACGAACCCGCCCACGCGGCGGAGTCGGTGGCTCTGATGAATCTCGGCTACGTCGTCCTCACGTCGGTGGACCGAGACGACCTCGCAGACGGCGGCGCCGAACACTATGCCCGCTGCATCCGCGCCATCCGCGAGCGTTGCCCCGAAACCACGATCGAAGCCCTCACGCCAGATTTCGCCGGCAACGAGGAAGCCGTCGCAACCCTCGTCGATTCCGGCGTCGACGTCTTTGCCCAGAACCTCGAAACCGTCCGCAGTTTGACGCACAAAGTGCGCGACCCCCGCGCCGGCTACGACCAAACCCTGAACGTCCTCGACTTCGCCAAGCGCCACTCGGGCATCGTCACCAAGACGGGCCTCATGCTCGGCCTTGGCGAATCCGACGACGAAATCTGCGAGTGCCTAACCGACATCCGCGCCCGCAACGTGGACCTCCTAACCCTGGGCCAGTACCTCCAACCCACCCCCAACCATTTGCCGGTGGAACGCTGGGTCCATCCCGACCAGTTCGCCCGCTACCGCGAATGGGCCTTGGCGGAAGGCTTCCGCGAGGTGGCCTCCGGCCCACTCGTGCGTTCCAGCTATCGAGCTGACCAACTAGCACGCAATCTCGTAGCGCCATGATCCGCGGGAGCACGAAGTCGGCAGACGCAACACGCCGGTGTCTGTCGGCGCAGCCTTACGGGCACCGCTCGGCCTGACAAACCAACGCTAGAGCGCACGACACACCATGGATCGCCTTATCGACGACGCAATGCGTCCCCTCGCCGACGCCGCATCCGCCTTCGTCTTCTACAGCGTGCCGCTGTTCGGCGCCGACGTTCCCCTGATCGTCCTCTGGCTCGTTGCCGGCGGCGTGTTCTTCACCGGCTATCTGCGATTCGTCAACGTGCGCGGCTTCTTGCATGCGATCCGGGTGGCTGCGGGGCGCTACCGAACCGCCGAAGACGCTGGTGACGTATCGCAGTTTCAAGCACTTACAACCGCCGTATCCGGCACCGTGGGCATCGGCAACATCGCCGGAGTGGCCGTCGCCATATCCATCGGCGGCCCGGGCGCCACCTTCTGGTTGATCGTCTCGGGCCTCCTCGGCATGTCCACCAAGTTTGCCGAGTGCACCCTTGGCGTGCTCTATCGGCGCACAAATGCGGACGGTTCGGTGTCGGGCGGGCCCATGCATTACCTGGAGCGGGGTCTGGCGGATCTCGGCTTGCGTCGACTCGGCCGGGGCCTCGGCGCCTTCTATGCAGCAAGCATGGTGGTCGGTTGCCTCGGCATCGGCAGCATGTTCCAGTCCAACCAAGCGACGGCCATCGTCGTGGACGTAACCGGCAGCGACCTGCTGGCCGAGAACGCATGGCTCGTCGGCACGGTGCTGGCGTTCTTCGTGGGCCTCGTCATCGTCGGCGGCATCCGCTCCATCGCCAACACCACGGCGCGTCTCGTGCCGGCAATGGCGCTGCTCTACGTCGTCTCGGCCCTCGTCATCATCGGCCTGAATGCGGAGCGCGTGCCGGGCGCCTTCGTCGCGATCTGGAACGGCGCCTTCGCGCCGCAAGGAGTCGCCGGCGGCCTGCTCGGCGTGATGGTCATCGGCTTTCGCCGCGCCGTGTTCTCGAACGAAGCCGGCCTCGGCAGCGCCGCCATCGCCCATGCCGCGGCGCGCACCGCGAAGCCTGTGAGCGAAGGATTCGTCGGGCTGCTTGAACCGTTCATCGACACCGTGGTGATCTGCACCATGACCGCCCTCGTCATCATCACCACCATCTACGACCCAGCCCTCGCGAGCCAAGACGTCAGCGGCGTGGAACTGACCGCCCGCGCCTTCGCCTCGACGCTTCCCTTCTCCTCGGTGCCGCTTGCCATTGCCGCCGTGCTGTTCGCGTTCTCGACGATGATCGCCTGGGCCTACTATGGATTGAAGGCATTCACCTACCTCGCCGGCGAAGGACGCGCCCGCGACCTAGGCTTCAAGGCGTTCTATTGCCTTTCCGTCGTGGTCGGCTCCAGCATCACCCTCGGCGCCCTAGTGGACCTATCCGACGCCCTGATTTTCATCGTCGCCATCCCCAACCTCCTGGGCCTCTACCTCATGGCGCCGGTGGTGAAGCGGGAACTGGAACGCTATCGGCCGGAGTTGCCGCAATCAAAAGGACCGTGACGCGCGAGCGGGCACGTACCGTACCGAGATCAAGCGGGTCTCGGCCGGCCTTGGGCGCTCCCTCCCGAGAGTTCGTCGCCTTCGGCTTGTGACGACGCGTTGCGCTGCCAGCTTTGTGGCAAAGTTGATCGAACGGGCTTGGGTACAAGGAAGGTTGGGATGGCGGGGAAGACGTTGGCGACGCCGGAAGAGGCGTATTTCGAGTTCTTTCGGGCGGACAGTGCGAAGGAAGCTGAGGCGTGGGCGGCGGTGATGAGCTATCCGCACGTGCGGGTGTCGGCGGCGGGGCGGGTGGACTACTACCCGACGGCCGAGGACTATGCGTCGCGGGCTTCGTGGGAGGCGCGGGAGGCCACCGGTTGGGTGCGGTCGCGGGGGATTGAGCCGGTGCGGTTGCAGGAATCCGCGGACAAGGTGCACCTGGCCGGGGGATGGACTCGGTTCAATGCCGACGACGAGCCCATTCTCAGCAATCGGGTGACCTACATCCTCACGCGCATCGACGATTCGTGGGGCATTCAGGCGCGGTTCGGCACCGACTCTTTCGCACAAGCAGAGGAATCCGATGTATCCGGCGCGGTGGGTGTGGTGGAGCGGCATCTGCAGGACTTCGTGAAGGGTGACTTGGACTCGGTCGTGGGCGCGTTCGGACTCCCGCTGGTGGATGTGGGCGTCGGGCGAGTGGTGCGTCATGCGGACGCTGCGGGGGTGCGTTCCGCGCTGGCGGCCGCGCCATCGCCCCGGGTGATTGAGGAAGTCGGCGCTGCACAGACGCGGCGCGACGGTGTGGTGGTCGCGGCGCGTTGGTTGGCCGAGGACGAAATGCGCGTTTCTGCGGTGTTCCTCGTGGCGCGGCAGGAGGACCGCTGGCGCATCGTGGGTTTCTCTGGAATGCGCGACTAAGACGTCGCGCCCGAGCCGCTCCTTCGCGCCGGCGGCGTCAAGTGGCTTGGCCGTAGCCGCTTCCCCGGAACTGCTTGAAGAACGCCTCCCATTCGGCCGCCGTCAGATGCGCCGGCTCGCCGAGCTGCCGGGCCAGGAGGTACTGGCGGCACAGGATCTCCAGTCGGTGCGCGTGCTCCACGGCTTCTTCAAGGCTTTGGCCCCGGGCGATCATGCCGTGGTTGGCGAGCAGGCAAGCGGTTCGGTGGGTCAGCGCCGCGGCTGCATCGTCCGCCAGTTGCCTCGTGCCGAACGTCGAATAGGGCACGCACGGAACGTCGTCGCCACCGAAGGTTCCGACCAGATAGTGGAAGCCCGGCAAGGCCCTCCCGTGGCTGGCCAGCGCGACGCAGTGGTCGGAATGGGTGTGAACCACCGCCTGGGCTGTGGCGTGGCGGGTGTAGATGGCTTCGTGCATGCGCCACTCGGACGAAGGCTTGAGGCGGCCTTGCCAAGCACCGCGTAGCGACACCTCCACGACGTTGTCTGCGGCGATGCTGTCCGCAGTTGCGCCCGAGGCCGAGATCAACATCTTCTCGCCGAAACGCACACTCAGATTGCCGGACGACAATTGGTTCAATCCGATCCGCTCCACATGGCGGTATTGCGCCGCGAGTTGTTCGCGCAGATTCGTTTCGTCCGGCTCGTTGGCCATGGGCTCGTCTCCTCGTAAGCTGTGGCGGCACCGACATGCCCTCGCGCAGGCGCTGGAAATCCATGCCAAACCCACTTCACAGCGCCACGCTGCATTGTGCCCGCATCACACACAAGACCTGCTGGAGTTTCGTGCGCCTGACGACAGAGGATGGCCGCACAGGGTACGGGGAAGCCACGCTGCAAGGTCGCGAAGACGGGCTGATCGCCACCGCCGAACGACTGGTGCCGGCGGCATTGCGGCAGGCGTCGCTCAACGATCCGGGCGCTTTCGCTCGGCAACACGCGCCTCGGGACATCGAGGAGGCGAGCGTCGTCAGCGCCTTGGATCAGGCGCTTTGGAGCCTTCACGCCGAGATCCGCGAGCGGTCGCTGGCGCAGATTCTCGGCATCAAGCGAAGCGCCGTGCCGGTGTACGCCAACATCAACCGCCGCACGGAACCACGGACGCCCGAAGGGTTCGCCGCCAGTGCCGAGGTGGCAATGGCAGCCGGGCACGTCGCATTCAAGCTCGCGCCATTTGACGAGGTGGACCCGAGGGTGTGCAGCGCGGGCGACGGAGTGCCAGCGATGCAGGCCGGGCTCGCAAGGGTCGCGGCGGTGCGAGAGGTGATTGGCGACGACACGCGCCTGATGGTCGATTGCCACTGGCGCTTCGATGAGGCCACCGCACGCGAACTGAACGAGGCGGCGGCGAAGCTGGGCGTGCATTGGATCGAGACGCCGGCGGCCGAAACCCTGGAGAACATCCCCGCGCTCGTGCGTCTTCGCCACCAGTGCAACGCGCTGGGGCTCCGCCAGGCGGGGCTGGAAATGGGCATCGGCTGGGATGCGTTCCGCCCCTACTGCGAGGCGGGCGCGTACGACGTAGTGATGCCGGACGTGAAGTACATGGGCGGCCTGCATGAGGTGGCGCGTGCCGCCTCCGCCTGTCGGGAGCTAGGGGTTGAGGTCTCGCCGCACAATCCGAGTGGACCGATCTGCCATGCGGCGAGCTTGCAGGTCTCCTCCACACTCGATGCGTTCGACATGCTGGAGATGCAGTTCGACGAAAGCCCATTGTTCGACGCGCTGGTCGATACGCCGTTTGGGGAGGTTCGCGAAGGCCACTTGGAACCGCCTTCGGGGACGGGCCTCGGCGTCACGCTGTCGGACGACGTGCTGCGGCGGGTCGAAGACCGGCCGATGCTGAGCTGGCACGAGTAACGGCGACTTCGAAAGGCCCTGCAAATGCGCGCCCTTCAGGCGCGTAGGAGGGCGAGACGCCCTCCCCCCAACACCCTCGCCCAAAAGGAGGGCGAAGACGACATCTAACGCAACTGTCGGAAGCAGTCGCGTAGTTCCGTCACAAAGAGCTCTGGCTGCTCGAAGGCGGCGAAGTGGCCGCCCTTGTCGAGTTCGTTCCAATAGACGATGTTGCCGAAGCGCTGTTCGGCCCAACTGCGGGGGGTTGGGACGATCTCCTTGGGGAAGATGCTGCATCCAGTGGGCAGGGTCACCTTGGGCTGCTCGCCGCCGAAGGCGCGGTTGAAACTCTCCCAGTAGAGGCGCCCCGAGGATGCGCCGTTGCCGCAGAGCCAATAGAACATCACGTTGTCGAGCAGTTCCTCGCGGCTGAGGGCGTTTTCCGGATGGCCGTTGCAGTCGGTCCACTCCCAGAACTTCTCGATGATCCAGGTCGCCTGCGCCATGGGCGAGTCAACGAGGCCGTAGCCAAGGGTCTGCGGGCGCGTGCTCTGCTGCTTGGAGTAGCCGGCGCCCCAGGCGTTGTAGTGGCGGCCACCGTCGAAGGCGAGCTGGTCCCGCTCGGTGGGGTTTTCCCGCGCTTCCTTGGTGGGGCCGGCGCCGGGCATGTTGAGGTGAATGCCGGCGCAGCGGCCGTTGTTCTGCACGGCGATCTGCGTGGTCACCGCCGCGCCCCAGTCCCCGCCTTGGGCAAAGTAGCGCTCGTAGCCGAGGCGCTGCATCAGCACATCCCACGCCTCGGCGATCTTGCCGACGCCCCAACCGGTGCTCGAAGGCTTGGCCGAGAAGCCGTAGCCGGGCAGTGACGGGCAGACGACGTGGAAGGCATCGCTCGCGTCGCCGCCATGCGCCGCCGGATCCGCAAGGGGTTCGATGACCTTGTGGAACTCCACCACCGAACCCGGCCAGCCGTGGGTGATGAGCAAGGGTATGGCGTCGGGGTTGGGGCTTCTCACATGGATGAAGTGGATGTCGAGCCCATCGATTTCGGTGATGCCTTGCGGGAAGCGGTTGTAGTAGTCCTGTCGAGCGCCCCAGTCGTATTCCTCAAGCCAGTAGTCCCGCAGCTCCTGGGCATAGCTGAGCGGCAAGCCCTGCCCCCAGTCCTTGCTCGCCGCCGAGCCCCGGACCGAAGCCGGCTGTACCTCAGCCGCATCCGGCATCTCCGCCTCCGGCCAGCGCGTTCGCCGCAGCCGCTCCTTCAGGTCTGCAATCGCGTCCGCATCAACGTCAATCCGAAACTCGCGTACATCGCTCATGGCCCTTCCCACATCATTACGTCCAGCGTCAGTTTACCCGCCGCAAGACGGGCCCCTGAGCGACGGAAGATGCTGTCCCCCGATGGCCCTTCATGACAGCACCAATCGGCCTTCGGCGAGCGTCACTGTGCGGTCGGCCGCTTGTTGGTACAGACGCGGTTAGTCCGCCGCTTCGGCGTCCCACTGCGTTGGCGGGTCCGCCGATCGCCCTTCCGTCGCCATTTGCCGGCGCACTAGCCGGCTGTAGAGGCCGCCGCGGGCTAGCAGTTCCTCGTGGCTGCCGGTCTCGACCGTGCGGCCGGCGTCGAGGACGACGATGCGGTCGGCGTCGCGGACGGTGGAGAGGCGGTGGGCGATGACGATGGTGGTGCGTTGGCTCATCAGCTCTTCGAGGGACTGGCGCACGGCTTGTTCGTTGACGGCGTCGAGATGCGATGTGGCTTCGTCGAGGATTAGCACGGCGGCGTCCTTCAGGAACGCGCGGGCGATGGCCACGCGCTGGCGCTGGCCGCCCGACAGGCGCACGCCGCGTTCGCCGACCGGCGTGGCGAGCCCCTCCGGCAGGGCGTCGATGAACGGGCCGAGCGAGGCGCGGCGCACGGCTTCGTCGAGTTCGGCGGAGGTGGCGTCTGGTTTGGCGATGAGGATGTTGGCGCCGAGGGTCTCGTTGAAGAGGTAGGTGTCTTGCGTCACCAAGGCAACTTTCTCGCGCAACTCGTCGAGGCGATACTCGCGAAGGTCGCGGCCGTCGAAGCGGATGGTGCCGGAGTCCGGGTCCCAGAAGCGCATCAAGAGGTGCGCGATGGTGGTCTTGCCGGCTCCTGACGGGCCAACCAGCGCCAACGTGCTGCCGGCCGGCACTGTGAACGTGGCGCCGTCGAGGGCGAGCCGGCGATTGCCGAAGTATGAGAAGCGGACGTCACGAGCCTCGATCCCTACGCCCGTGCCCGACCGGTCACCGTCTCGCTGCTCGGAAACGCCCGGCCCGTCGACAACCGCCTCGGCTTCGCTGTGAACCGCGTGGAGCCGCCGTGTGGCACCGAGGGTGTCTGCGAGTTGGCGGCCGATGTGGGCGATCTCCGACACCGGCAGGAACGCCGACATCGCCAGCAGCGTCAACATCGGCAGCATCGCCGGCGCGAGTGCCTCGGAAGCGACGAGGTTGGCGCCGGTGGCAACGACTACCAGTCCGCCGAGGCCCGTCGCGACTTCCAACAGGGCAGTCTGCTTCGTCAAACTCGAGTGAAACGGCAACCGCAGCGAAACGTGGCGTTTGATGCGGGCCACGAACTCGTCGCCCCGCGTCTTCGTGCGCTGAAACGCCAGAATCTCCGAAAGCCCTTGGATGGTGTCCACCGCGTGGGCGTTCATGTCCCCGAACGCCTCCCGCGCCCGAGAGCCCAAGCTGTCGATGCGACGTCGCGCCAGCACCGGGCTCGCCGCCACCAGCACGAGGAACGGCGCGAGGGCAAGCGCCATCGGCCAGCCGAACCATGCCAGCGTGCCAAGCACCGCAGTCGGCACCAGCACCGCGACGAAGAAGGGCGCAACGGTGTGGGCGAAGAAATACTCCACAAGCTCCACGTCGTGGGTTGCCATCCCCACCAGGTCGCCGGTGCGGCGCCGCACGAGGTACGCCGGCGCCAGCCGATCCAGCTTGCGGAACAGGGCAATGCGCATCTCGGCGAGCATTCGGAAGGCCATGTCGTGGGCAAACCACGACTCCAGCCAGTGCAACAGGCCTGCAAGAGGCGCGACGATGCCCAAGACGATCAGATACTCGGCAAAGGGCTCGCCGCGTTTCACCGCAGCCACCGCGAGCGCACTCGCAACGCCAACACCGATGAGGGCAGCGACACGGGCGATGCCAAACGCCAGCACCACGGAGAACTTGGCGCGCCACGGGATCACGTGGCGCAAGAGTTCGCGGAACGCGCCGGTCCAGCCCAGGCCCTCGGCGCGGAGGATCGCGTCGGTGGGTTCCAACTGCGCTCCGGCGTCGTCGGCATGTAGGTCCTCGAGCGGCACCTCTCGGCGATTCGCCGCATCCCCAGTGATTGGTGCGAGCGGAGCATGCTGACGGCCAAGCTCCTCGGCCTGACTCCCCATGAGCCGGCGATAGGCGCCGCCGGCACGCATCAGCGAGGCGTGGTCGCCGGATTCGACGATGGCGCCGTGGTCCAGCACGAGGATGCGGTCGGCGTCGATGACGCTCGAGAGCCGGTGCGCGAATATCAGCGTCGTGCGGCCCTGCATCAGGCGATCGAGTGCCGACTGAATCACCGCCTCGTTCTCGGCGTCCACCGCCGACAGTGCCTCGTCCAGCACCAGAATCGGGGCGTCCCGAAGCAGGGCGCGGGCAATGGCCACGCGCTGCCTCTGCCCGCCGGAGAGCCGAATGCCGCGCTCGCCGATGACTGTGCCGTAGCCGTCGGGAAGGCGTTCGATGAACTCGTGGGCATTGGCGGCGCGGGCCACAGCTTCGAGCTCGGCCACGGTCGCGTCGGGTTTGCCGAAGCGCAGGTTTTCCTCGACGGTGCCGTGGAAGAGGTAGGTGTCCTGACTCACCACGGCGACGTTGCGATAGATGTCGTCGGCGCCAAGATCACGCACATCGTGGCCACCGAGGCGCACCCTGCCGCTGTCCGCGTCGTGAAAGCGCAGCAGCAATCGGACGATGGTGGACTTGCCGGCTCCGCTTGCGCCGACGAACCCTATGCGCTCGCCGGGCTCGACTTTGAACGATAGCCGCCGATGTGCCGGCCGGCGTGCAGCGGGGTAGGCAAACGACACGTCCTCGAACTCGACGACCGGGGCAAGTGGCGCATCGAGCACCACGGGCGCTGACGGCGGCTTGACGTCCGCGCGAGCGTCCAGCAGCGCGAAGATGTCGTCCGCCGCCGCCCGACCCATCATGCCGTTGTGCAGCAGGGCCCGCAGGTCGCGCTGCGGCCGGAACACCTCGATGCCCATCATCAGCACGACGAGCAGCAGTTCGAGGCTCATCTGGCCTTGGCTGACCCGCCAGGCACCCAACGCCAGCACGGCTGCGCTCCCCACGGCAATACCGGTGTCAGTGAGCCCCCGTGTGGCGGCGTTGCTAGCGAGCACCCACATGGTGCTGCGGAAGACCTCGTGCGCACGCTCCGCAAGAAGCCGCCCCCGCGCCGTGCTCTGGCCAAACGCCTTCAATGTGGCAAGCCCCTGAATCGCATCCAGGAACTCCGCCGCAAAGGCGCGGTAGGCACGGGAGCGCCGCATGCTGCTCGCTGCCTCGCGACGCTGGAACGCCACCGGTGCGAACAGCGTGAACAGGGCGAATGCGAACATCAGCGTGGCGACAGGAAGGTCGAAGGCCGCCACAAACGCGAACACCACCAGCGGCGTGAGCACAGCCACCAGTAGTTGCGGCAGATACTGACCGAAGTAGGTCTCGAGCTGCTCGACACCGTCGATCATGGAGATCATCACCGAGCCGGTGCGCGTTAGGCCAAAGTGCGAGGGGCCGAGCGCCACGACCTTGGCATACAGCCGTTCGCGCAGCGCAAGCTGCACCCGTGCCGCAGTGCGATGCGCCAGCATGGCGCGCGAGTGTTCCACCCAACCCCGCAGCAGCATCACCCCCGCCACCAACGCAAGCGGCAACACCATCTCGGAAAGTGCGGCACCGGCAAAGACCAGCGCAAGCAACCAGCCGAGTAGCGCGAGTCGTCCAATCCCTACCAGCGACGCGGCAACGCCCATTGCCACGGCGGCGACGATGCGCACGCGAACGCCGCGCGTGAACTGCCAAAGCCGAGTTTCGAAGAGCATGGGGCTCGCTTCCGGTCCTTGACCGACTTCGCGGTAGCAGCGGCAAAGAATGCCATGCCAACGCGGCGCGCGTCCCGTCGCGTCGCGTCAGGATGCCCCTTGTGGAACCGACTGAATTGCGGCGAGCTCGCTTGCGTCCACTAAGACGTGCGTGGGGTGTCTGGGCCATGGCGGCCCTTCAAGCGCCGTCCCATGCCCCTGGCCGTGAATGTGACAACCTCCGACCAGTCGGGTAAGGTCGGTTGCATCTGCAAGGCGGAGTCGTTCCATGTTCAAGGAAACGAAGCTCTCTCGTGCCGTGGGTTCGGTGATTGCGGTTTCGCTGGCTGGGGGGGCGGTCGTCGCCCAGGCGCAAATCGAGGAAGTCATCGTCACCGCGCAGAAGCGCACCGAAAGCATGCAAGACACGGCCATTGCCGTGCAGGCGATGGAAGAGCAGTCCCTCGATGAGCAGCGCATCGACACGTTCGTCGATTACATCAAGCTGCTGCCGAGTGCCACCGCAGGGGGGCGCGGCCCGGGCCAGAACGAAATCTACATTCGCGGCGCCGCGGTGGACGCCATCAACATATCGGTGGCGGAAGCGCAGGGATCTGCCCCCAACGTCGCGCTCTATCTAGACGAGCAGCCGGTGACGGCCGGCGGGCGCAACCTCGACGTCTATGCCACCGACATCGCCCGCATCGAGGTGCTGCCCGGCCCGCAGGGCACTCTGTATGGCGCGAGTTCGCAGGCCGGCACCGTGCGGCTCATCACCAACAAGCCGAACATGGACGAGGTGGAGGCGCGGCTCGATGCCAGCACGTCCGCGACCTGGGAGGGCGAGCCTTCGACGGCGCTCGAAGGCGTGCTGAACGTGCCGCTCAATGACCGAACCGCGGTGCGCCTCGCGCTCTTCAGCGACAACCAAGGCGGCTACATCGACAACGTTCATAGTCAGCTCTGGCCCGATCCTTCGAAGAATCCCCGGCTGCCGTCCGCGAGCGGCATCATGTTCGTCCCCGCCGGCGGCGATCCGGAAAGCCACGAGTTCGCCGACGGCACGTTTGCCGTGCCTGGACGCACCTATCCGGTGCGCTACCGACCGGCCGAGAACGACCACCTGGTCGAAGACGACTTCAACGACGCGGCCTATAGCGGCTTCCGGCTGAGCGGCGCCTTCAACATCACCGACGACTGGACCCTGAACGTCTCCCACCACCAGCAGACGCTGACCGCAGAGGGCGTGTTCGACTACGACCAGGAAGTCGGCGACCTGGAGGTTGCCCGCTACAGCGAAGACTCGCTCGAGGATGCCTTCGGCCAGACCTCCTGGACCTTGCAGGGTCGGCTCGGCATTCTGGAAGCGATCTACACGGGCGCTTATCTCGAACGCGAGGTGGAGCACTCCTACGACTACTCCGAGTACGTCAATGTCGGCGGCTACATCCCCGGCTACATCTGCGAATACAACACGCCGGGCTACCACGGCGGGGGCGGCGTTGGCTACAGCTACGACCCCACCCTCTCCGGCGACCCCGGCGTGATCGAGTGCGTGCCAGGCGACGGTGCCTTCCTGGGTGCCAACGACTTCGACCGCCTCAACCACGAGTTCCGCATCCAAACCGAGATTGCCGGACGCATTGGCCTCACCGGCGGCGTGTTCTTCCAGGAACGGGAGGCGCTGCACACGGGCAACTTCCGCTACGGCATCGATGGCGGCAATCCCATCGACCCGTCGCGGATCAGCCGCGGACGCGCCCGCAGCACGGTCATTCGCAGCCCCGAGGTGCAGTTCACCAACGACATCGTGCGGCCGGAGGAGGAAACCGCATTCTTCGGCGAGATCTCGGTCAACATCACCGAAGACCTCGCGGCCACCGTCGGGGCGCGGCAGTACACGCTCGAGACGGGCTTCGAGGGATTCTCGGCGTTCCGCTACGGCAATCGCCCGGTGCCGAACCTGGCCGGGGAGCGGGGCGTGACGGTGATGCCCAACGTCACCGGGGGGCGTGACTACGCCACGAACCTCGGCGGCTTCCAACCGCTCGAAGTAGACGACGTGATCACTCGCTTCGGCCTGTCGTGGCACGCAAGCGACGACGTGCTGCTGTATGGAGCGGTGTCCGAGGGCTACCGGCCACCCGGCTTCAACCGCGCCGCCGCGGCGGGGGTGGCAACCGCGCAAGGTGTGGCGGCACGGGGCAACGACGGCCCCGGCGGCTTCCCGGACTACTTCATTCCCGTCACCTACCGCAGCGACAGCGTCCAGAACATGGAGTTCGGCTGGAAGGCGGTGCTGATGGACCGGATGTTGCGACTCAACGGCTCCATCTACAGCATCAACTGGGACGACATTCAGGTGTCCCACTTCGACTCGCAGAACATCTCCATCTTCACCATCGTCGACAACGGCGGCGACGCGGAAATCCGCGGCCTCGAGGTGGACATGGAGTGGCTGGCCTCGGACAACCTTTCGATCTACGGGGCGCTGTCCTACAACGACACCGAGTTGGTGGCGGTGAATCCCACCTTCGACTTCGTGGTGGCGGATGTCGGCAGCCAACTGCCGCTGACTCCGGAACTGCAATACACCGTGCGGGGCCGCTACGAGTGGGAGATGGCCGGCGGCATGGCGCACTGGCAGCTTTCGCTCAAGTATGCCGGCGAGAGCTTCAACTCCCTGGTGGACATCCCCGGCACCGACCCGCGCAAGGTGCAGGACTCCTACGCCATCGTCGACGCAAGCGCCGGCTATCGCAGCAACGAGGGCTGGGCGGCGGAACTATTCATCGACAACCTCACCGACGAACGCGCGCAGTTGCACATCAACCGGCAGGACTTCCGCGAGCGGATCACGACCAACCGTCCGTTGACCGTGGGCCTCAGGGTGTCTTGGGAGATGCTGTAGGCATCACGACCGGGCTGCGCTTCCCTGGGCGAGGGCCACGCGCATTGGCGGTGCCACGTGCGCGCCTTGCGCCGCGTCAGGTTCTGCCGTGGACGGCTGAGGCCATGTCTGTCGCTAGGAACCTGCGCCGTAGAAAACGGTGCTGGCTCCTAGCCGAAGGCGCGAGCGAATGGGAGCCCGAAGGCCAGCAGTTCGCGTTAGCGAACTTGCCGACGCGCCCGTCAGGGCGCGTTAGCAACCTGTCGGACTTGTGCCGGGGCCATTGGAGGGAAGGCATTCTGCCTTCCCTGCGCGCCCCCTGGCGCGCTAACCGCGACCGGCAAAGAGAAGCGCCTATCGGCGCTAGGGAAGGCAGAATGCCTTCCCTCCAATGGCCCGCCTTGTCACGCGCTAGCGCTGTGCCTTGGCTGACGCCGGCATGAGTTCAAACCCGTCGATGTCTGCCGAGGCACCTTCCGACGAAGGTACGACCGACCTTGCCGCCCAGATCAAGGCGATTCAGGCGGACATGCGTGCTGGTCGGATGCAGGAGGGGGCGGCAGCGGCGGAGCGACTGCTGGCTGAGGGGCAGGCATCGCACGAGGCTCTCTACTGCCTCGCGGTTTGCCGACGTTACCTTGGCCAAGGCGAAGCCGCCCTCGCGGCACTCGATCAGCTCGCAGAGCAGGCCCCGGACTACGCGCGAGGCTGGCAGGAACGTGGTCACCTGCTGCGGGCGATGGGTCAGGCGACGCCGGCGATGTCCGCCTATCGCCGCGCCGTCCGGCACAACGACGCCCTGCCAGCGTGCTGGCAGGCGCTGGCGGAACTGGCGCAGGAAGCCGGCAACGCCGACCTTCGCCGCCGCGCTCTCGCCCGGGTCGAGTACTTAAGGAGCCTCCCCCAAGAACTGATCGCAGTGCAGAGCTTCGCGAACGAAGGCCGAACCCTGATCGCCGAGCGCCTGTGCCGCGATTTCCTCAAGCGCAATCCCAAGCATGTCGAAGCCATGCGCCTGCTCGCCTCGTTCGGCGCATCGCACGGCATCTACGACGACGCGGAGTTTCTGCTCGAGAGCGCACTCGCCTTCGAACCCGACAACCGCCGCGCCCGCATCGACTACATCGACGTGCTGCACAAGCGGCAGAAGTACGAGCAGTCATTGACTGAGGCACAGACGCTGCTGGACGCCAACCCGAACGATCCCATCGCCCAGCTTTCCTATGCCAATCAAGCCGCCGCCGCCGGCAGGTTCGACGATGCCATCCGCATCTACGATGAAGTGGTCGCCGCCAACCTCGGAGCTTCGTTCACCGGACCGACGCTGCAACTCACCCGAGGCCACGCCCTCAAGGCCACCGGACGGGTGGCAGAAGCCGTGGACGCCTACCGCGGCGCGTACCGCTTGCGAGGTAACTTCGGCGATGCCTTCTGGAGCCTCGCCAATCTCAAGACCTACCGCTTCACACCCGACGAGCTCGCGCAGATGCGGGCCGTGGCCGAAGCACCGGACACGCCGGAGGAAGACCGCATCCACGTCCTCTTCGCTCTCGGCAAGGCATTCGAGGACGCCGGCGACGCCGACGGTGCCTTCGGCTTCTACGAGCAGGGCAACTCGCTGCGCCACGCCCAGCATCCGCACGAAGCCGCGCAACTCTCGGAGCGCATGAAGCTGCAGCAACAAGCCTGCACGGCGGCCTTCTTCGAGGCACGCGAAGGCTGGGGCTGCCCGGCGCCGGATGCCATCTTCGTCGTGGGCCTCCCCCGCTCCGGCTCCACCCTCATCGAGCAGATCCTCGCCTCCCACTCCGCCATCGACGGCGCGCTGGAGTTCCACCACATCGGCGCCATCGCCCAACGTCTCGACGGTCGTCGGCGGCGCGGGGAGGCGCCCCGCTATCCGATGCGGCTCAAGGAAATGACCGCCGACAACGCCCGCGAACTCGGCGAGCGCTTCCTCGCGGACACCCGCATACAGCGCCGCGACGCGCCCTTCTTCATCGACAAGATGCCCAACAATTTCCGTCATTTGGGCCTCATCCACATGATCCTGCCGAATGCCCGCGTGATCGACGCGCGGCGCCAGCCCATGGCCTGCTGTTTCAGCAACTACAAGCAGTTGTTCGCAAGCGGCCAGGAGTTCAGCTACGACCTCGAAGCCGTCGGCACCTACTACCGCGACTACGTCGCCTTGATGGAACATTGGGATCGCGTGCTGCCGGGCAAGGCACTGCGCGTGCAGTACGAAGAGGTGGTGGCAGACCTCGAGACGCAAGTGCGCCGGATGTTGGACTTCCTGGGATTGCCCTTCGAGGAAGCCTGCCTCGACTACCACCGCACCGAGCGCGCCGTGCGCACGCCGAGTTCCGAGCAGGTGCGGCAGCCGATCTTCCGGGAGGGGCTGGACCAGTGGCGGCAGTTCGAGGGGCATCTTGGCCCGCTGCGGAAGGCTCTCGATGGTTGACGAGCTTTTGGCCCACGCGAAAGAGCTGAGCCAGACCCGCGGCTATGCCTTTGACGCTGCCGAGTCAGGCGCGGTCGAAGGCGCAACCGACGCCCTCGCCCGCTATGGCTTCTGCGTCATCGACAACGTGATCCCACAGCAGGACGTGCCTGCCATCCGCGACGAAGTCGATCGCGCCGAGGCCGCCATCGCCGGCAACATGGGAGCCATTCGAGACTGGCTCGGCAAGCGCCAAGGCAGCGCCGAGTCCGTCGCAGCGACCAAGGCTGCGCTCGAAGCCGCCCCTGCCAACATCGAGCTTCGCCCGGTGCGGCGCGTCGGCCTGCCGCCAAAGCCCCCCAACGACATCGTCTGGCTGCCCCGATACGCCCGCCATCTTGCCCACCCGACCCTCGTCGGCATCGCCCAGCGAGTGCTCGACGATCACCTCAAGATCGCCCAACTGCACTTGCGCCCGATCGCCGCAGGGGACGGCGATGCGCCGGGCGGCTTTGGCCAGGCCCGCTACCGCGGCCGCGCGGACACGCGCGAATGGCACACCGACTGGCCGCACGACCTTTCGGCCTACGGTGCAGATCAACCGCTACAGAACGCCGGCTGCATCCGCCAGCCCTTCCCGGACGTGGCCATGTGCCTGGTGATGATCTGGTATCTCACCGACGTCGACGCAGATTCCGGCGCGACCTGGGTGGTGCCCGGCTCGCACAAGGACGGACGCAACCCCCGTGGCCCGGAAGACGGCATCACGGTCACGGCACCCATACCGGGCGACATGCAGGTGAGCGCCAAGGCCGGCGCTGTTTTCATCCAAGATTCCCGCACTTGGCACGCCTCCACCATGCACAACACGTCAGGCCGCAAGCGCGTGGCAGTGGTGAACCGCTGGTGCCCGTGGTGGCTGTCCGTGGACGACTACGCCCCCGGCGGTGTTTTCAACACCGTCTGCCGGCCCCTCTCCCAAGCCGAGTTCAACGCGTTGCCGGAAGATGTGCAGCCGTTCTTCCGGCACGTCTGCCCCGACGAGCACGACACCCTGCAACAACCGGTGCTGGACCGCGCCGGCGCCGCGGCAAGGCGCAACCAGTACGGCTACACCCAGCTCGCGACAGACCCCGACGGTCTCAGAGCCGCCAACCAGCACATCCACGTCCCCATCCCCGACTCGACCCCCTGACCGGAGGCGGAGGCTTCCTGGAAGCTTGGGCCGTAGAACGCGATTCCTATGCGGCAACTTGCCCCACCCCGCGCCGAATCTGTCCATGCGTTCAACGGGGGCGGACAACCTCGCCCCTACGGGGACACTTGGGCAGTTGGGTTTCTGGCGGCTAGGAGCCTACGCCGTACAGTCAGTTGCAGACTCCCAGCAAGGCGTCAGGGCGATCCGCAAGGTGGCGCGCAGTAGGGTTATTCCGTTGATAAACAATGCATTGAGTCCACACTGAGCGTGTCGCTGACGCTCCCGGCGTCTCGCCGGAATGCGGCAGGCAGCACAAGGTTTTGTGGGGCATGTTGGATTCCCGTTCGACGTGGGCGTAGACTTCGGCAACCGTTCGCCGGAGTCCGACCATGCCCCGACTGTGCCGCAACGCCCTCTCCGCCGCAAGGGTCCGAACCGCGCCCCCCGGCAGCCACACCGACGGCAACGGGCTCATGCTGCGCGTCCGCAAGAGCGGATCGAGGCAGTGGATCCAGCGCATCACCATCCACGGAAGGCGCGTCGACCTCGGACTCGGCGGCGCGGAGCTCGTGAGCCTCGCCGACGCCCGGCGGACGGCGGCGGAGAACCGGGCCATCGCCCGCACCGGCGGGGACCCTCGGCGCAGCCGGGTGCCGACCTTCGCGGCGGCGGAGGCGGCCTGCTTCGAGCAGAGGCGGGAGTGCTGGCGCACCGAGAGTCCGGCGAAGACCTGGCGCATCGCGATGGACCGGCACGTGCTGCCGCGGCTCGGCGGGGTTCCGGTGGACCGGGTGGGCAGCGCGGCGGTGCACGAGGTGCTGCGGCCACTGGCGGTGTCCGGGAGGCACGCGACGGTGAAGGCGGCGGGGTCGGCGATCACGGCGGTGCTGGAGTGGGCGCGGATCGAGGAGTTCCGGGCGGAGGGCTCGCCGGTGGAGACGGTGCGGCGTGCGCTGCCGCGGCGGGAGTCGGGGCCCAGGCACCACGCGGCGCTGCACTGGTCGGAGGTGGGCGCGGCGCTGGACCGGATCGACGCGACGCGGTGCGCGGCGTCGACGAAGCGGGCGGTCCGGTTCACGGCGCTGACGGCGGCGCGGCAGGTGGAGGTTCGGCGGGCGACGTGGGACCAGCTGGACCTGGACGCGGCGGTGTGGGTGCGGCCGGCGGAGTCGATGAAGGCGGGGCGCGCGCACCGGGTTCCGCTGTCGCGGCAGGCGCTGGCGGTGCTGGCGGAGGCGCGCGAGGGCGCCCGGGGCGGGGGGCTGGTGTTCCCCGGCTCGCGTCCGGGTTCGATGCTGGGGGACCGGGTGATGACGCAGGCGCTGCGGAACGCGGGGATCGCGGCGACGGGTCACGGGTTCCGCTCGAGCTTCAAGGACTGGGCGCGGGGTCACGAGGTGGACGAGCTGCTGTCGGAGTTCGCGCTGGCGCACGTGGAGGGCTCGGCGACGGTGGCGGCGTACGCGCGCGACGACCTGCTGGAGCGGCGGCGGCCCATGATGCAGCGCTGGGCGGACGCGGTCGCTGTCAATGGCAACTGAAAACTGCGCGCTTTCGGGGACGTCGTCCGAGCGGTCTTGACCTTCGGACGGTCGGCACGGCGCTGGCGCGCCCTGCCCGAACGTGTCCCGGCGAACGTTGGCGAACGGGGCGCCGGTCCGTCGAGGACGGCGGCATGGCCAGCGGCGCGACCCGGCGAGTCGGGTCCCAATGGGGCACCGTGCTACGCTTCCGAGCGGCCCCCGCCCGATGTCTCAGGCCTCCCGGCTTCCGTGTTTTGAGGCCCGGACAGCCGAAGGGGCCGAGGGCGGGGGCACCGCCCCTGGTCGGGGCTTCCGCCGGCGCACCCGCAGCCGCAGGAAGGTCGCAATCCCCGGCTGGGGGCACCTCTGCATCCGCTACCATGCGCGCGCCGGCCCGGTCGGGGAAGGCGGCCTTTCATTTCAGTCGATGGTGTGGCCGGCCGCCCGTCGCGTCCCTTTGGGGGCTTGCGGCGCCCCGCGCCGGGCCTGCTTCCCCTGGTTGCGGCAAGGAGTGCATCGTGGGCCGGCGAACGTTGCCGAACGGGCGTCGGCGGGGCGGGGTTCGTCGATCCCCTGCGGCGTTGCGGCTTCCCGAGCGGAGCGGGACGGCGTGGCCGGGAGGGGCCACGGCGGGCCGCGGGACCGGGCAGGATGCGGCGCGGCGTGTGTGCCGCGCCGCGACCGTACCCGGCGCGGGGCGGTGGCATCCACCGGCCTGCGCCATGCGGCGATGCGGCGCTGGCGCGTGGGGCGCGATCTCGGCGAGACGCCGTGCGACGCCGGAGGCTCGACGCCCTTCCCTCCGTCACTACCGGACGGCAGCCGGGGCGGATGCCTGCCGCGCGCGGCGGCCGGTAGTGACGGAGGGAAAACGCGGCATTCGGGCCAGTGGCGGCCAGCGATTCGGTAAGAAAAAAGCTGATGATGGCGTGGTGAAGCGCCGCTATGATGCGTCCCATCACCCTGTCGCCCTTTGGCGACGTGGCTGGGCAGAGGCCCGGCGTGATGGCGTCACCGGAATTGAGGTGACGACCCAGTGCCTAGCTGCAACTGCTGCAGCGCAGGCGGTCGACGCATCGCAAGGCACGGCTCGCCACATCCGCAGTAGCGCGCGGATGGGGGCGATGCCACCGAGACCTGGGGACTGCCGTGGAAGCGCGGAGTCGATCGCGCTGCCGGAGAGTTTGTCCGGCGTTTGGCGGGAACCCAGGTCACGGCGCGAGGCTTCGCGCGGACGGGGAGCGATCCCTGTCGTTGCAGCCGAAAGGGCGCAGCGTGCGGAGTCTCGGGTGCCGAAAAGGCTGGCGGGCCTGATGTCGCAAGACACGCCGCGGCTGCCGCAGGAGACGGCAAGGGAAGACGCGTCGACGGACAGTTCCGCACTTCGGTGCGGGGTCTGCATGCCCTGGCGGGCAGCGGGCCGTCCATCAGAACTAAGCGAAACGACCCGCTCCCGGCCGCGCCCTGCGGCCGCGGGGTGCGGCCAGAGGCGGCAATGCCGCACCCATCCCGATCCCCGACGACGAACGGCGCGGCGCCTCGGCGGCCACTGGCGTGTGCCGGCTGCGGCGCACCTCGCCCGGAGCGCCTGTCGCGTGCACGAGCGCGGCCTGCTTCGGCTCGTTGCCCGCAAGCGCGCGAAGAACGCCACGCTCGTGCGCGTTCTGCGTGGCGGGATGGCCGAAGGACGCGCTCCTGGCGCGGTTTTCCGGCAGTGGGCGGACTGCCGCCCCTGCGCCACGGCCCCGAAGAGTCGGATCCGCTCGCCGCGGGGGCAGGGAAGGTGGCCGGGGGAGCGGTCGGCGGGGTGGCGGAGTTCCCGGCGGAAGCACTGCAGAGCGGAGGCGGCCACCTTCCCTGCGGACAGCGTTGGGTCGCGCCGGATCGCGTCAAGGGAGGCTTCGCCGGCGAGGACGCCGCCCTTGACACGCTGCGGCGCTCCGAACGTGACCCAGCGTCGCCCTGGCCCGCGACCTGCCCGGTCCGGACGCGCACGGGCGTTGTCTGGTTCGACTCCTCGCCCGCGCGATCCGAAAGGAGGCGTCCCTCGTTGCCTGCGTCGCGGCGGAATCGGCGACGAACGGGCGCGAATCCTCGAAGGCGGCGCTCCGGACCGCCACGGCGGCCTCGATCGATGCGATGATGTTCGGCGACGAACGGGCGGACCGGGGTCGTCGAACCGTGGGCCGATGCCCGGGGTGCTGGGTGCTGGGGCCCGAATCGAGAGGTCAGGTCGTGTCGCGCGACGGCGTGGGGAAGCCTGGGGTCGCGCCCGGGAAGGTGTCGTTTGGTGGGGCAGGCTTTCTGCGAGGACGTGAAAAATGTCGATATTGCGGTGGGTTGCGTGCACTTTGAATGGCTCCGCCGTAGAAACTAGCGCAAAGAAGAAGCGAGTGGATGCGCAGGCCTCTAGCGCGCCGTCTTCTGGAGGGAGGGCGTCCCGCCCTCCCTCCAGAGGCGCGCACCAGTCCGGCAAGTCTGCTACCGCGCCCGCAAGGGCGCTAACCCGCGTTCGGCTGCGGCGGTGGCATCCCGATGTCGATCGGCTCCACGCCAAACGCATCGAGCACCTCCTGCGTGTAGCGAATCCCGCCCGTGATTTCCTTCGGATCGCCCGTGATGAGGGCGTGGCAGGCTTCGGCGATGGCCTCCGCGGGCTCGGCGTCGTCGATCATCTCCTGGGTGTAGGGACGGCCGAACATCTGGCCTGGGGTTGCCACGACGAGGTCCGGCGAGAGAGCGTTGACGGAGATGCTGTGCTGGAACATCTCGGTGGCGAGACCCGTGGTGAAGCGCTCCACCGCGGCTTTGGCCATGCCGTACACGGGGCCGTCGAAATGCTTGCGATCGGGCTGTGGATGGATTGCCGCCTTCGACGAGATGTTGATGATGGCGCCGCCTTGCCCCGCCTCGATCATGCCCGGCAAGGCCAGTTGGCAGAGGTGGAACGGCGCCTTGACGAGGATCTCCATCATGCGGTCGTAGTAGCGCTCGGAGAAGCCTATGGTCTCGCCGGGCACCAGAATCGCGCCGTTGTTGACGATGATGTCGATGCCGCCGTAGGCAGCGAGCGTCTGCTCGACGAGGCTTTCGCGCTCCTCGGACTTCATCAGGTTGCAGGCGATGGCGGTGGCCTCGCCGCCACCATCCCGAATCGAGGCGGCAACGGTGTGGACGGTTCCCGGAAGCCGTTCGTCCCGCACCTCCACGGTACGCGCCGTCACCACCACCTTGGCGCCGCCCTTGCCGAGCCGCCGGGCGATGGCCTCGCCGATGCCGCGCGACGATCCGGTGACGATGGCAACCTTGCCTTGCACGTTGTCCATAGTTCCTTGCCCTCTTGCATCTGATTGACCGTGAGCCGCGCACTGTAGCAGTTCGCGCCAGCGAACTGCCGACGTGCCCTTCAGGGCGCGCTAGCAGCCTGGCGGACTTGGCGGCGATGCGCCCGGCTGCCGGACAGGGCGACGCATGCGTCGCCCCTACAGGAAGGTGTCGGTCATGTCCCGGGCCGCAGGGGCGACGCATGCGTCGCCCCCACAGGAAGGTGCGGGTCATGTCCCGGGCCGTAGGGGCGACGCATGCGTCGCCCTTCTTCGGGTGGCCTTCCCCATGCGCTAGCAGCCTGACGCTCGCGCCCTATACTTCCTGCTCCCCGGCCGTTGAAGGCGGCGAACGTGGATCCGAGCTGCACCGAGCATTGCCTGACCGACGCCGAGCGGGAAGCGTTCGAGCGGGACGGTTTCCTGCTTGTGCCGGATGCGCTTTCTGCCGTCGAGGTGGATCGGCTCACTGTGCTGGTGGACGAGATGGGGCGGCGCCGGGCGAGTGAGGTGGAGCCCGGGGGTCGGCTGCATCTTCGCGACTTCCTGCACGACGATCCGATGTTCATGGACCTGCTCGACTGGCCCACGACCTTCCCGAAGATCTGGGGCATCCTGGGCTGGCACATCCAGCTCTATCTTTCGCACGTGGACATCACGTCGCCGTGGAAGCCTGAACAGCCGCTGCCGAAGCGGCTCGGCTGGCATCAGGACAGTGGCCGCGTGAACGTGGAGATGGAAGGGGACCCTCGACCAAGACTGTCCGTGAAAGTCGGCTACTTCCTGTCGGATGTCACTGTGCCGGGGCGCGGCAACTTCTGCGTCGTCCCCGGCAGCCACCGTCGCAATCGGCTGGAAGGCCCGAACGATGCCGATCCACCAGACGGCATGCCGGTTTGCGTGGCGCCAGGCACGGCGGTGCTGTTCGACCGCCGCCTTTGGCACGCGCCAAGTCCGAACACCTCCACCATCACCCGCAAGGCCGTGTTCTACGGCTACAGCTACCGTTGGCTACGCCCCCGCGACAACCTGCGAATCGAGGACTATCCGGACTGCCACGATCCCATCCGTCGCCAACTTCTGGGCGCGAGCCGCGACGGCCACGGCTATTCCTCGCCCGAACCGGGCGACGTGCCGCTGAAGGCCTGGCTGGAAGAACACGCCGCCGGCGGCAGGCAGTAGCCTCAGAGGGAAGGCATCCCGAGAGCGCCCGAAGGTTGCGCCCCCTAGCGCTGACAGGCGCTTTGTTGCAGGTGTCGGCGCGCCGGACGGCGCGCCAGGGAAGGCAGAATGCCTTCCCTCCAATGGCCCGTCCATCCCCAAGGTCCAGCAGGCTGCCAATGCCCTCCCATTGGCCCGACCTACGTCGGGATGCCGATTCTCGTCCTGAGGAACCTCTCGGCGGGCGCGTCTGGGCGGCACATCCTCGTAGCGCACGTCTTCGCTGCCGCGGGCTGTCATTCGTCGAGGTCGATGACCACCAAGTGCGCGTCGACCCATTCGGGCAGCCACTTCGGCACGTCCGGGCGCAGGCGTGAGAAGACATCGCGCTTGTATTCTCGGTCGTCGAGGGCGACATGGGCCCGGCCCTCGAAGGTCTCGCCGCGAATCCACACGCTGACCGGCGCATCGCCTTCACGCAGGGACCGCCACCAGCGGCCATCGGCGCCGGCGAATACGCGGTTGCCTTCGCGGCGGTAGTTCACCGGCAGAGTGCGGCCACTCGGCAAGGTGAGGAGCATGACGATGTTTGCCCTCTCCCCTTGGGGGTCGTCTTTGAGTTCCTGAACGACCGCTGGATTGGCGACCAGGCCGAAGTAGATCCGCATGGCCAAGAACAGCAAGACCACTGCCGCGACAGCGATCAGGAGCCACTTCAGGAACACCACGTTGCGCGAGCCTCCAACCGGATCAGGGGCGCACTACAGCATCGGAATCGATGTGCCCATCGGCTTTTCGCCGCAGCGTTGCCGTAGGGTGAGGCGCAGTTGCGTCTGCGCCTGGGTGCGCGTCATCACACCCATGTTCACGCTCTGGCGGTAGTACTCCACCATGCCGTCGGCGCACTGCTTCCAGGCACGTCGCACGGCGCGGGTGCGTTCCCGCTCGGCCGCCTTGCGGTCGGACTCGGCACGCTCTTCGGCAAGGCAGCGGGCATGGGCATCGGGGTCCATGATGCCGGTGCATTCCGACTCCTCTTCGGTCGTCGCGCAACCCCCGACGAGCAGCCCGAGGGCGACGAGCCCAGCCCCAAAAACGGTTCTGGAAAGCGCGCGCGCCGGATTCATGCCCTTGCTCCTATCTGCCAAAGCCAAACCGCACGGAGACACCGAACAGGCGCGGCTCCGTGAGGAAGTAGTTGCGGAAGAGACCCGAGGTGTCGGACGTCAGGTACTTACCGGTGACATTCTCGTCGTCCGCAATGTTGCGCACCCATCCCTTCACCAGCCAGCGGCCGTCGTCGCTCTCGAAGATGAGCGAAGCGTTGTGCTGTCCCCAAGCCTCGATCTCGTCGCCCTTGGTGTTGAACTCTCGCGCGTACGAGGCTCCTTGCCAATAGTAATCCCAACGCGCGGTCAACGAGCCCGACAGTGCGGGGATTGGCCACGTTTGGGCAACCCCCACCGTGAGTGTGTGCTCCGGTGCATTGGGCAGTCGGTTGCCGTCGAGGGAAACCGGAATCCCCTCCGCCGTCTCCACCCCAAACGCACTCAGGAACTGCTGCGAGAAGTATGCGGGGATTGCGACGCCGGCTTCATTGACGGGGTACATCGTCCCCGGCACCGGCAAGGCTGCGGGGCCGAAGGTCTCCACCCCGGGCGGACACTCGATCTGCAGCGCACAGCTCAGCAACGCCGGTGTGATCTCGGCTTCCTTGGCGATGAAGTTGATCCCCGTGGCCGCCCCAGGATCGATGTTGTTGAGGGTGATGTACTCGGGATTGCCGCCGGTGCGATTGATGGGATCGATGGACATCGACTCATCGACCTCGCTCATGAGCCAGCCGTAGGAAAAGTCGAGCTGAAGCCCTGCCAGCGCCTCAGGTCGCCACAACCCCTCGACCTCAAGCCCAAGGATGCTCGCGTCGATGTTCTCGTTGATCGAGGAGTTGTTGCGGATGCGGGTGATCTGGAGGCCCGTGTAGTCATAGAGGAAAAGCGACCCGTTCAGCCGCATGCGGCCGTCAAGCAACGTGTTCTTGCTGCCGAGTTCCAGGGCGTTGACGGCTTCGGCATCGAAGGTGAAGGAAGACACATCCTGGAACACCGGCGCGATGGGCGGATTGAATCCCCCGGGCTTGTAGCCGCGCGAGACGAAGGCATAGGCGAGGCTGTTGTTGCTGATGCGCCAGTCGATGCCGGCACGGCCGCTCATCTCCTTCCACTCAGCTTCCGTCGGGCTGCCGGTGATGAAGCGCGTCTCGTTGAAGGCCGGCACGGGGCCCACCGCATCCGCCACCGACCGCACCGCCGCCGACCCGGTGGCGAGCCCCGGATCGGCCGCGATTGCCGCCGCATCCTGGGAAAGCAATGTCAGCAACGTCGCCTGATACAACGGCGGCAGCCCAGAATCCGCCGCGATCGCCGGCAGTTGCTCCGGGGGAATCAGGCCGAGTTCCACAAACGACCCGATGAGCGGCGCCAGCAGCACCGCACCCACGGCTCCAGCGGCATCGAGGAGGCTTGCATTGTAGATGTCCGTCGCGTCATGGAAGGCCAAGAGGCGCGCCGTCGTTTCGCTCACATCCGGCGGCGGGGCCATCGGATCGCCGGCGAGGGCCAGCAACTGGCCGACGAAATCGTCCGCGAGCCCTTGCCGAATCCAGATCGGCCCGGTGCCGAAGTAGCCGCCGAGCACGGCGTTCATGTCCATGGAATTGAACAGCACGCTGGTTTCGTTGGACTCGCGGCGATCCTCGTTGTAGCGCACGCCCACGGTGAGGCTAAAGTCCTCCGTCATGTCGTAGTACACCTCGCCGAACAGCGAACTGCCTTCGGACACGGTGCCCTTGTCGGGGGAGCTACTGTTGTTGAACATGCCGGGATACAGCGGCGGAAGCTCGAACAGCGGCGCTCCGTAGGTGGACACCATGTCGAGCGTGTTGCCAAGCACGTAGTAGTCGGAGACCTCCTCCTTCGTATAGACGTTGCCGCCGACGAGGAAGTTGATCGGGCCGTCGAGGCTGGAGCGCAGCTTGACCTCCACCGTGCGGTAATCCTGCGAGCCGTCGTTCTGGTCATAGACGAACGCTCGCGTGCCATCGACGGGCAAGGTGCAGCCGCCGAACAGGCCCGCGGTGCCTGCGGCCACATTGCACGTGTCCGAGGTCCAAAACGTGCCGGCGCCTCCCGCCGGCGCCGACACCGGCCAAATCCCTTGCGGATTGAGTTCGGTCGGGAGCAGGCGCGGCCCCACGTCCATGAAGTAATCCTGACGGGACAGGCCCTCCGACTTCTGCACCGCGCCGATGACGTCCAGCATCAGCTCACCGAAGTCGTAGTCGAAGCCCCAGGCGATGATGTCGTCGCGCTCCTGAAACACGGGGTCAAGGTCGGTGTGCATCTCGCGAAAGCCCGTAATGTCGGGGCGCGGGAAATCCAGCAGCGCCGCCTCGCTGCCATTCGTGCCGAGCGGCAGCGCACCCACGCCGCCGGCGAAGATGCCCGCCGTAGTCGCGCCGAAGTGCGGGGTGTCGAAGCCAAACCCGTCCGCCAGGCAGCCGTTGGTGGGGATGGAGTTGCGCACGCATACCTGATTGCTGATGCGAACCCGATCATCGTCCTCATCGAGCATGTGGAACTGCAGCCAGGCACCGGCGCGGTCCGTGATCTCCCAGGACAGCGTGCCTCGGAGCGCGAGGACATCGCGGCCATCGATGTCGCCGTCGATGCCGGGGAGGCGTCTGCCGGCGAAGTCGGTTTGGCCGAAGGCCAGATTCTCGATGTAGCCATCGCGGGTGAGTCGATAGCCAGCCAGGCGGAGCGCAGCCGTGTCCGCGAGCGGCACGTTGACGGCAGCCTTGAGGCGAGTGTGGGCATAGTCCCCCGTCTCGACATCGACGAAGCCTTCGAAGACGCCCTGCTTCGGCATCTGCGTGACGAAATTGACGGCGCCGCCGGTGGCGTTGCGGCCGAACAGGGTGCCTTGCGGGCCACGCAGGATCTCCACCCGTTCCATGTCGAAGAACTCAATGGAGTTGAGGTTGGACACCACCGACACCTCGTTGATGTGCGTGGAAACCCCACTCTGGCCGCTGTTTGCAATCACGAGGTTGCCGATGCCGCGAATGCTGAAGCTCGAACCGCCGAAGTTGGTGGCGGTGAAGCTGACGTTGGGGGCGTTCATCTGCAAGTCGGACGGGGTGATGACCTGCTCTTCCTCGAGCATCTCGCCGGTCAGCGCGGTGACCGGGATGGGCACGTCCTGCATCCCCTCTGCGATGCGCTGGGCGGTGACGATCACCTCCTCGATGGCACCGCCCTCGCCCGCGGGCTGTGCCGAGGTCACCGACGCGAACGCGGCAACAGCGAGCGCAACCGAAGCACCCCGAAACGAACCCAAGCGCTCAGCCATCAATGTCTCCAACTCATTCCGCTTCGGCAAGCGCCCCACGGCACCGCGTGGAGCGCGAAACACGCCGCCTCCTCAAGGACGCTCGCAAGCATAGCGGGTTTGCAGGAGCCAGGAGGCTGCGCCGTAGGAAACGGCGCTGGCTCCTAGCCGTAGCTGCGAGCGCATGCGAGCACGAAGGCCAGCAGTTCGCGCAGCGAACTGCCGACGCGCCCTTCAGGGCGCGCTAGGAGGCTGCGCCGTAGGAAACGGCGCGGGTGTGCCCGTATGCGACGGACCCTAGCAGTTTCGCGCTAACGAAACTGCCAGAGCGCCCCGAAGCGGCGCTAGTGTGCCGTCCCCACGAACAAGCGCATGTTCGCGACCCGAGCCTCCTGGCCGCTCTTGCCGCAGCCACGAAAGCGGGTAACATACGCGCCCTCTTCCGCCTTAGCTCAGTTGGTAGAGCAGCTGACTGTTAATCAGCGGGTCGCTGGTTCGAGCCCAGCAGGCGGAGCCAAACCTCGACATCTACCCCCACTTCCTCTGCAAGGGGCCCTTCAGGGCCCGGCTAGCGGTGTGGCAGGTCGATGTCCTCGAAGAGGGCCCGACGTTCTGCGGCGGTGTGGGCGCTGAATGCGTCCCGGACGATGGGCTCTGTCAGGTGCGGGGCGAAGAGTTCAATGAAGTCCAGCATGAAGCGGCGCAGGAACGTGCCCTTGCGGCAGCCGATGTAGGTGGTGCTCGGATTGAACACGTCGCTCGCGTCGATGGCCACAAGGTCCGTGTCGCTGGCCGGATCGTAGGCCATGCCGGCAATGACGCCGACGCCGAAGCCCTGGCGCACGTAGGTCTTGATGACATCCGTGTCCACGGCGGACATGGCGATGTTGAGGTGGTGCTCCTCATCGGGCCGTTCGGCCATTTCACCCACCAGCGGCAGGCGTTCGCGGAAGCCGGAGTCGTAGGTGACGATGGGATGGGCTTCCAAGTCCTCCCTCGTGGCCCGCTTGCGGCGGGCGAGTGCATGTCCCTTCGGCACCACCACGCAGCGGTTCCAGTGGTAGCAAGGCATCATCACGAGTTCCGGATAGCGATCCACCCGCTCCGGCGTGATGGCGAAATCCACTTCGCCGGCCGTCGCCAGTTCGCCGATTTCCTCCGTGGTGCCCTGGCGCATGTGCAGCGAGACGTCCGGATAGCGGGCTCGCAGTTCGCTCAGGATGGTGGGCAGCACATAGCGCACCTGGGTGTGCGTGGTGGCGATGGAAAGCTGGCCGCTTGTCTGGTTGCTGTATTCCTCAGCGATGTGCTTGATGCTCTCCACCTCGCGCAGGATTTCCGCGGCCTTCGCGAGAATCACCTCGCCAGCCGGCGTGACCCGCGCCAGATGCTTGCCGCTGCGGGCGAAGATCTCTATGCCGAGTTCGTCTTCCAAGAGACGAATCTGCTTGCTGATGCCGGGCTGGGACGTGTACAGATGCGACGCCGTGGCGGAGACGTTGAGGTGGTGCTTGGCCACCTCGCAGATGTAGCGCAGTTGCTGCAGCTTCACGCGCTGCCTCGCTCTTTACTGGCTGATGGCTCTCTACTGGCTGATGGCCCTTTGCGGGCGGACGGCTCCTCGTTGACAACCCCGTGGGGTACGTGACCAGAGGCCAGGTGACCGCTCGCCGCCCGGCAATTGGCGCTCTGGTCGTCGAAGAACACGTCCGCCCGATACGCGCGCAGGAAGGCCGTCTTGTCGAGGCCGCCAAGGAACAGGCTCTCGTCGAGGCGGATGTCCCACGCGCGCAGCGTCTTGATGACCCGCTCGTGCGCCGGCGCGCCGCGAGCCGTGACCAGCGCCGTGCGAATCGGGCAATCCGCTTCATCGAATTCCTGCTGCAATTGATGCAAGCCCGACAGGAACGGCTTGAAGGGGCCTCCCGCCAGCGGCATGTCCGCCGCCGCCGCTTCCGACTCTGCGAAGGCATCGAGGCCGCGTTCCTGGTACACCCGCTCCGCCTCGTCGGAGAACAGCACCGCGTCCCCGTCGAAGGCGATGCGCAGGCCGCCATCCTCGGCATCGCCTTCGCGGCGCCCGCTCAGCAGCCGAGCCGCTGGCACACCCCGCGCCAGCGCTTCCTCGGTGTCCTCGGCATCGGCGGAAAGAAACAGGTGGCAATCGAACGCATGGGCATAGCGATAGGGGCTTTCACCGCCGCAGAAAGCGGCGCGAACGATGCCGAGATCGTGCTCGCGGATGGAGTTGAAAATGCGCAGGCCCGTGTCGGCGGTGTTGCGCGAGAGCAGGATCACGTCCACGCGCGCCGCACCGGCGCGTTTGTTTATATCGAGCAGCTTGCGGACAAAAAAGAAGCCGTCGCCGGGCGAGAGCAGGTCGCTTTCCCTCGCGATCTGGTAGCGCCGGTACGCCTCGAGCCCTTCGCTGCGGTAGATTTCGTCGCTTTCGGAAAGGTCGAACAGCGCCCGCGACGAGACGGCAACGCGCAAGCACGGTCCGGCGGGCATCGGTGCTCCGGTGCCGGAATCCGGGCTGCTTGCCGCCATTTCCCTTACGGATCGTCCGTGCCGAAGGCTACTCGGTCGATGTCCGCCTCGCCTTGCAGCGTGCCGAGCAGCGCGTCCATGCCTCGGGACGACGTGAGCCGCGCAAGCTCCACTCGCACCGACGATCGCTCGTCCTCCGTCATGGCCGCGAAATCGCCAAGATTGACCGCCGAGACCACCACCACGGCATGGGTGCCGCCGGCAAGTGCGGCGACATCGGAGGCCCGACCATCGCTCGGCACCTCCAAGGCGAAGGCGCTTTCGAGCACTTGGCCCGGCACTTCCGGTTCGCGCTGCTGAGCTCCGTCGGCTCGCTGCCACTCCGTGCCGTGTTCGGCGGCGATGTCCGCCGTGGGCGTGCCTTCCCGGAACGCGTCGAGCGCCTCTGCCGCAGCATCTCGGGCCAGCACTTCGGCGCGTTCCCGAACAAGGGCGGCGTGGATGTCGTCACGCACATCGCCCAAGGGGCGTTCCAGGGCACGGTGACGTTCGTCAAGCCGCACGACCACGATGTTGTCGCTGGCCGCCGCCACGGCGCGGCTGTTGAATCCCTCGATCACCACCTCGTCGCCGAACGCTGCACTCCGCACCTGGGCGTCGGCAAGCAGGCCTTCCCACGAGTTGCGGGTGGCGCCCGTCTGCCGCTCCACGGTGAGCCCGAACTCCTCCGCCAAGGGGTCGAGCGAGTCCGGATTCTCGAACGCCACTTCGTCCATTTCCCGCAGCCGTTCGGCGAAGAGCTCTCTTGCCGCACTGCGGCGCAGTTCCGAGGCGATGCCCTCGCGACGCTCTTCCAGCGTCGGGATGACCACCTCTTCCACTTCCTGCAAGCGGATCAGATGCACGCCAAACTCACTTTCAACAGGTTCCGACAACGCATCGATTTCGAGCGCCCAGAGGGCGTCGGCGAAGGGCGTGACGAAAGTGTCGCGATCGGCCATGCCAAGGTCGCCGCCTTCGCTGGCGGAGCCCAAATCGTCGGAAAGTTCCCGAGCGAGTTCGGCGAAGTCGGCGCCGTCTGCGAGACGGGCGCGCGCCTCCTCCGCCAAGGCAAGCGCCTCGTCGACTGAGCGGTCGTCATCCACCTCGAACAGGATGTGACTGCCGCGGCGACGCGGCGGCTTGTCGGCGAGGGCTAGAGATTCTGCCTCGTGGCGCTCGACGATTTCATCTTCCGTTACCTCCACTTCGGCCTCGAGGCCGGCGAGCGGCAGGCTGACGTAGCTGAAATCGAAGGTCTCTTCGGTCATGTAGTCGTCGATGGCGGTCTCGTAGTGGGCCTCGATGTCCACTTCTTCCACCTCCACTGTGGCCTCAAAGGCCGACACCGGGAACTCGAGCCAGGCGATGTCGCGACGCTGGGTCATCACCTCGGCAGCACGGCGCAGTTCGCGCTCGGTGACGAAGCCCGTGTCGCGGAATCCCCCGGAAAGCTGCGACCTGAGTTCGAGTTCCACGATCTCTGCCTGATAGCCCAAGGGGGTGTAGCCGGCGGTGGCAAGGCGGTTGCGGAAGCCCGTCTCGTCGAGGTCCGAAATGCCGGCGAAGTCCGAGCGAATGCGCAGTTCCACCAGTTCCTCTGAGGCGGCGAGATCCAGGTCCTCGGCCGCCTGCGCGAGCAAGGTTTCGTCCACCAGCACGCCGAGCACGGCGTCGGGAGTGACGATTCGGTCCAAGAGCTCGTCGTTCGCGGACTCGCCCATCTGCGCCCGGATGATGGATCGCTGCCGGGCGATGGCGACTTCGAGGTCGCCTTGGGAGACCTCCTCGCCGTTCACGGTGGCGGCAACCGGCTCGGAAACCGAGAAGAGGTCAATCGTGCCAAAGCCGAACGCCGCAAGCACGAACACCAAAAGGCCAATGACCACCTTGGCGGCGATGCCTTGGGCGCCATCGCGCATTTTCTGCATCAGCATGGACGAACTCCCTGAAGACCGCTCTGATCCAAGTCCCCGCCAACGCGCAAACGGCGAAAACGGGGCAGTGCCCGCATCGCCAGCAACGAGCCAACACGGCCGCCGGCCATCTGCACCAGCCGAATCAACGCACGCTAGCGCGCCCTAACGGGCGCGTTGCTCACGTTCGCTCGCAGCTCCGGCTAGGAGGTAAGCGCCGCTTCTACGGCGCGGCCACCTAACTGATGGCGTCCTTCAACGTCCGACTGGCACGGAACGTGGGCGAGCGAGATGCGGCGATCTGGATGCTCTCGCCGGTGCGCGGATTGCGCCCCATGCGAGGACCGCGTTCGCGCACCTCGAAGGTGCCGAATCCGACGATCGAGACGGGTTCCGAATCCTTGAGGCTCTGACGGATGGCATCCAAGGTGCCGTCGAGCGCCTTGGCGGCCTTGGTGCGGGGGATGTCAGCGGCCTTCGCAATGGCGTCAACGAGTTCGGGTTTGTTCATTCGTGCGGCTCCGTGTCAGTCTAGGCATTCCTACGCTACCCGTGGCCATTGGCCATCCGGTGCGAATGCATTAAACCACCCGCGCAAACACTTTCAAACTCCCTTTGACGTCCATGCGTCCGCGAGAGGCGTCTGGCCGCAGACACAACGCAGGATGCACGCGGTGCCCTCGCTTTGGGGGCCGGCGCCGAGTGCCTTCCCGACGGGCAATTTGCCTGCCAACGACGGCGCCGCTCGTAGTAGATTTGCCGCGGGCCGGGCCGATAGCCGCGTCCGCCCCGGCAATCCGCGCGAGACTCGCCGCACTCAACCCAAGGCAGGAAAAACGCATGAACCAGGAAACCTTCGACTCTGGCATGGTCAAGGCACCAAGACGCCCCTCTATCGGGAGCCTTTTCGCGGCGGTGGTTGCGCTCGCCACCGGCACCGCGGGCGCCGACACGGCGATGTCGGACGACGGCAACACTCGCGCGACCTCCACGGTGATCGCCTTTGGCATCCGCACCGAGGCAAGTCTGGAACATCGCGAAGACGTGGACGTGTTCCGCATCGAACTGCAAGGCCGGGCGGAGATCGCCGTGCAGAGCGGCGGCACCACCGACATCATGGCGGTGCTGTCCGACAGCGAAGGCGAGACCATCGCCGCCAACAACGATGCCAGCGCCACCAGCCTCAACTTCCGCATCGTCGAGACGCTGGATGGCGGCGTGTACTACCTCACCGTCAGCGGTTCGGCCGGCGCCACCGGTCCGTACCGCGTGCTCGCGCGCATCCAGCGCGGTGGCGACGACCACGGCGACACCGTCGGCGCATCGACCCGGATCACCGCGATGGAGACGGCCGGCAGCCTCCGCCCGGCAGGCGACGTCGACGCCTTCCGCATCGACGTGAACGCCGAGACCGGCGCTGTGCTCCGCACCAGGGGGCCCACCGATACCGTGGGGCAACTGCAGGACAGCGCCGGCAACGTGCTCGCCGAGGCGGACACCGGCGGCGACCGCGGCAACTTCGTCATCGACACCACCCTCACGCCCGGTATCTACTACCTCATGGTCTCGGCCAAGGACGGCGAAACGGGTGGCTACAGCGTGGAGGCGGAGTTCGACGGCCACCTCGTCTGCGCCAATCCGGCGGTGCGCGTGCCCGACTCGGGCAACCCGGAAATCCCCCACACCGGCGATGACGGTGACGCAACCGATGAGGAGACCGGAGAAGACGGCGCGGAGGAGGAAATCGTCTACGAGCGCTTCGATCCCCTAGTCGTCGATGTCGGCTCCTTTTCGTTCGCCGGCATCCCGTACACCACCTGCCTGCCCATCGTCAATCTGACCCTCTTGGGCACGACCTACAACGTCCTGCGATCCGTCTGGCAAATGCGCGCCGACGAAGCCGACGATTGGACCGACGTGGCGGGCACCGAGGTGACAGGCCAACTCTGCCCCCACTCCCCCACCGACCCTGGCCAATACCGCATGATCGGCGACGTGGAGGAAAACGGCGTCCTCAAGCACTACGCAAGCAACATCCTCACGGTGGAATGACCCAAGGGGCGCAAGGGGCGACGTACGCGTCGCCCCTCTTGGTGCAACGATGCGCTCTTCCTTGCATGGAACGAAGTGCGTAACACGTTGATGCTTGGACGATTTGACCCGTAGTGAGAGCTTTTTTGAGGGAAGGCATTCTGCCTTCCGGGTGCGCGCTGGCGCACCTGCTTCATTGTGGCAGGTGGGAAAAGCGCCTGTCGGCGCTTAGGGAAGGCAATATGCCTTCCCTCCGAGGCCCTTCAAGCCTGTTCCTCGGTTGGGCCCTATTGAGGGTTGAGGGTTAAATCGGCCGTTGGTTGGGACCCGTCGGGATGGGGTGGGGAGAGGTCGGTGGTGTCCTCTCTCGGCGTGGGCCGGCGTTCGAGGGCGATGTCGATGATTTCGTCCATCCAGGACACGGGCGTAACCGTCAGGTCTTCGAGGACGTTGTCGGGGATTTCCTTCAGGTCGGGTTCGTTTTCCTTCGGGATGATGACGCGGCGGATGCCGCCTCGGCGGGCGGCAAGGAGCTTTTCCTTCAGGCCGCCAATGCGAAGCACTTGGCCCCGCAGAGTGATTTCGCCGGTCATGGCGACCTCGGCGGAGACCGGGATGCCGGTGATGACGCTGACGAGGGCAGTGCACATGCCGACGCCGGCGCTGGGGCCGTCCTTGGGCGTTGCGCCTTCCGGGACGTGGATGTGGATGTCGTGGTTCTCGTGGTGGTCGGCGGGGATGCCGAGGGCTGCGGCACGGCTGCGCACAAACGTCATGGCGGCCTGGATGGACTCCTGCATCACGTCGCCGAGGGAGCCGGTCTTGATCTGACGGCCCTTGCCGGGCACGGCAATGGCTTCGATGCTGAGGAGTTCGCCGCCGGCAGAGGTCCAAGCGAGTCCGGTGGCGACGCCCACTTGATTCGCCTCCTCGGCAAGGCCGTAGGTGAAGCGGCGCACGCCGTTGTACCGTTCGATGTCCTCCTCGGTGATCGCTGTTGGGCCCGCCTCCCGCTCGCCGAAGGCCTGCTCGGTGACGATCTTGCGGCAGATCTTGGCGATCTCCCGCTCCAGGCCCCTGACGCCAGCCTCGCGCGTGTAGTAGCGCACCAAGTGGCGCAGCGCGTCCTCGCCTAGCTCGAAATCGTCCTCCTTCAGGCCGCTTAGGCGCTTCTGCTTCGGCGTCAGAAAGCGGGTGGCGATCTTCAGCTTCTCCTCCTCGGTGTAGCCGGGCAGGCGGATCACTTCCATGCGGTCGAGCAGCGCCGGGGGGATGTTCATGGAGTTGGACGTGCAGACGAAGAACACGTCCGAGAGGTCGAAGTCCACCTCCACGTAGTGATCGTTGAAGGAGTGGTTCTGCTCTGGGTCCAGCACTTCGAGCAGGGCCGAGGCGGGATCGCCGCGCATGTCCTGACCCATCTTGTCCACTTCGTCGAACAGGAACAATGGGTTGCGCACCCCGGCCTTGGAGAGCTTCTGCAGCACCTTGCCCGGCAGCGAGCCGATATAGGTGCGGCGGTGGCCGCGGATTTCCGCCTCGTCGCGCACGCCCCCCAAGGCCATGCGCACATAGCGCCGGTTGGTGGCGCGGGCGATGGACTCGCCAAGGGAGGTCTTGCCGACGCCTGGGGGGCCGACGAGGCAAAGCACTGGCCCCTTGACCTTGCGCACTCGTCCCTGCACGGCAAGGTATTCGAGGATGCGCGCCTTGACTTCCTCGAGGCCATAGTGGTCCTCGTCGAGAATGCGGCTGGCGGCGCGCAGATCTCGGCGCACTCGGCTGCGCTTGCGCCACGGCAGGCCCACGAGCCAGTCGAGATAGCCGCGCACTACGGTCGCTTCGGCCGACATGGGCGGCATCAGCTTGAGCTTGCCGAGTTCGGTCTCGGCCTTTTCCTTCGCCTCGCGGGTCATGCCGGCGGCCTCGATGCGCTTCGCCATTTCGTCGGCATCGCTGCTAGCAGACTCGCCGCCGCCGAGTTCCTTCTGAATGGCCTTCATCTGCTCATTCAGGTAGTACTCGCGCTGGCTCTTCTCCATCTGTCCCTTGACGCGGCGGCGGATGTCGCGCTTGACGTCGCCAGCCTCGATGCGAGTGCCGAGGAAATCGGACACGGACTTCAGCCGCGCGTGCAGATCAAGGGTTTCGAGCACCTGCTGGCGCTGCGGCAAGTCGAGTGGCAGTTGCCCGGCAAGGGTATCGAGCAGGCGACCGGGGTCGTCGAGGCTCGTGGCCGCGGCGATCACGTCTTCCGCCACCTTGGTCGCCTTGCAGTAGCGCTCGAAGACTTGCTTGGCCTCGCGCACCAGAGCATCCGCCTGATCGTCCGGCAGCATGGGTTCGTGCCACACCTCTACGTTGGCGAGGGTGTGCTCGCCGGTGGCGTCGTAGGTTTCGAGCTTGGCGCGGGCCTGGCCCTCGACCAGCACCTTCACCATGCCGTCCGGCAGCGTCAGCATTTGCAGCACGAGGCCGACGACGCCAACGCCGAAGACATCCTCGCGCTTTGGCTCCGCCGCTTCGCCATTGCGCTTGGCAAGCAGCAGGATGCGGCGCTCGCCATCGCCGCTGGCGGCGGCTTCGAGCGCCCGGATCGAGCGCTCTGTGCCGACGAAGAGCGGCTGCACGCCGTGCGGGAAGACCACCATGTCCTTGAGTGGCAGGACGGGGATGCTGGCGATGCGCGTCGGCTTGCCCTGTTCCTCGCTCATGCGTGTGTGGCCAAGTTAGGGGTTAGCCCTCGGCGCCGGCGACCTTCTCGTCCATGCTCGGAATGACCATGGGCGGGCGCCGTCCTTCGATGACGCACTCGTCCACCACCACCTTGCTCACCGACTGCTGGGTTGGCAGGTCGTACATCGTGTCGAGCAAGACGCCTTCGAGGATCGAGCGCAGGCCCCGGGCGCCGGTCTTGCGCTCCATGGCCTTGCGCGCCACGGCCTGCAGGGCGTCGTCGCGGAACACCACCTCGACACCCTCCATCTCGAAGAGCTTGGTGTACTGCCGGGTGAGGGAGTTGCGCGGCTCGGTGAGGATCTGCATCAGCGCTTCGCTGTCGAGTTCCTCGAGCGTTGCCACCACCGGCAGGCGGCCGACGAACTCCGGGATCAGGCCATACTTGATGAGGTCTTCCGGTTCCACGCCGCGCAGGGTTTCGCCGATCTTGGCGCGGTCGGCCTCGCCGGCGATGTCGGCGGAGAAGCCGATGCCGCTCTTCGAGGTGCGGTTCTGGATCACCTTGTCGAGCCCGGCGAAGGCGCCGCCGCAGATGAACAGGATGTTGGAGGTGTCCACCTGCAGGAACTCCTGCTGCGGATGCTTGCGCCCGCCTTGGGGCGGGACTGCCGCGAGGGTTCCTTCGATCAGCTTGAGCAGGGCCTGTTGCACTCCCTCACCCGAAACGTCGCGGGTGATGGACGGGTTGTCGGACTTGCGCGAGATCTTGTCGATCTCGTCGATGTAGACGATGCCAACCTGGGCGCGGTCCACGTCGTAGTCGCACTTCTGCAGAAGCTTCTGGATGATGTTCTCGACATCCTCGCCGACGTAACCAGCCTCGGTGAGGGTAGTGGCATCGGCGATGGTGAACGGCACGTCGAGCACTCGCGCCAAGGTTTCCGCGAGCAGTGTCTTGCCGCAGCCGGTTGGGCCGATCAAGAGGATGTTGCTCTTGGAAAGCTCGACGTCGTCTTTCTTGCCCTTGTAGTTCAGGCGCTTGTAGTGGTTGTACACGGCCACCGAGAGCACCTTCTTGGCGTACTCCTGGCCGATGACGTACTCATCGAGTGTGGCCTTGATCTCCGCCGGGGCCGGCAGCCGGTCGCTCTCCTTGCTTTCGCCGGTCTCCTGGACTTCCTCGCGGATGATGTCGTTGCAAAGCTCAACGCACTCGTCGCAGATGAAGACGCTCGGCCCGGCGATGAGCTTGCGAACTTCGTGCTGACTCTTGCCGCAAAACGAGCAGTAGAGCATCTTGCCCGCTTCGTCGCCCTTGCCCCTGTGGTTGTCCGCCATGAATGTCCCTGGCTCTCAAGAAACGGAGGAAACGCAAACATGATGGGTTGCCGCCGATTTTGCAACCCCACGTTTTCTTCGCAGGGGACGGGCCCTATACCGAGCCGAGTGCCTTTCGGTCCGGCTCCCTTGGATACTGCACGGAGTCGATCAGGCCGTACTCCGCCGCCTCTTCCGGGCTCATCCAATAGTCTCGGTCGGTGTCCTCGGCGATACGATCCACCGACTGGCCCGTGTGCGCCGCGAGCAGCTCGTTCATGCGTTGTCGCATCGAGAGGATTTCCCGCGCCTGGATCTCGATGTCGGCGGCAACGCCCCTAGACCCGCCCGAGGGCTGGTGCAGCATCATGCGGGAGTTGGGCAGCGCCTTGCGCTTGCCTTCGGCCCCCGAGGCGAGCAGGAAGGCACCCATGCTGGCGGCCTGGCCGATGCACCAGGTGGCGACGTCGCAGCGCACGAGTTGCATGGTGTCGTATATGGACAGGCCCGACGTGACGGCACCCCCCGGCGAGTTGATGTACAGATGCACGTCTTTGTCGGGGTTCTCGGATTCGAGGAACAGAAGCTGCGCCACCACGAGGTTGGCCACGGTGTCCTCGATGGGCCCCACAAGGAAGATGATCCGCTCGCGCAACAGGCGCGAGAAGATGTCGTAGGCCCGCTCCCCGCGGGCACTTTGCTCGATGACCATGGGCACCAGGCCAAGGCCGGTCATTGGCGCGGGGAAGCTGTCGGGAATGTGGTCCGCCAAGGTGGTCTCCTTCTGGTTGCTCAAGCGCCTCGGTGCCGTCGCGTGTTTCAGCGGCTCTCGTCCGACCCGGATTGCGCCTCGGGCGCGGGAGCTTCCTCGCCGCGCTCTTCCTCGGAGGCGTCGCCCGGAGCTTCTCCGGAAGCCTGATCGGGGTCGGCGGGCGCGTCGCCCAAGTCGTCGTCGGCCGGCGCGTCGCCCTCGGACGCTCGCTGCAGCGCTTCCATGTAGCTCAACTGTTCGATGCGGGATTGCGCCCGCTCCGCCACGAGTTCCACCACCTGCTCCTCGAGCACTTGCGCCTCGAAGCGGTCGAGCCGCTGGTCTTCGGAATAAATGTACTGCACCAGCGCGTCCGGGTCGTCGAACGAACTTGCATACTGATCGATGCGCTCGCGCAGCCGGGTCGGGTCCACCGTCAGCGCCTCGTCCTCGACGATGCGCCGCACCACGAGTTGAGTGCGCACGATCGCTTCGGCGGATTTCGCGAGCACTTCCTTGGGGATCTGTGCGGGATCGACCCCGAACCCTTGGTAGCGTTCCCGCTGCGCGGCGATGGTGTCCTCGACCATCGGGTTCGGTAAGGGGAAGTCATGCCCCGTGCGCAACGCATCCATTACGGAGTTGCGCAGGTGCTGGCGCACGGCTTCGTCGAGGCGCGCCTGCATGTTCTGGCGCACCTGGGTGCGGAACGACTCTTCGGTGCCGTCCTCGACGCCGTAGCCGGTGAAGAACTCGGCATCCATCTCGGGCAATCGGCCCTCTTCCACGAGGGTGAGTTCGAGCATCCAGCCCGCATTTGGGTCGGTGCCGGCGTCGTCTTCGGGGGGGGCTGCCGGGCTGGCCGCAGCGCCCTCGTTGGGTGCGGCGGTCTCTCGGGCGGGTTCCGCCTCAGCAAGCTCGTTGCCGCCATCGGGGAGGGCTGCGCTCGAACTGCCTGCTGCGGTCGCCCCGTCGGGGTCGTCGGCCGTGGCGCCATCTGGTTCCGCTGGTTCGTCACCGGCCTCGGCGGAATCGTCTGCGGCCAGTTCCTCAAGGTTGAGCCATGCCTGCTCGCCGGCGGAAAGCCCCCGCAAGGTGTCGCCGATCGGCACGGCGTCCTCGCCGAGAATGAACTTGCGTTCGGTGGTCCAGCCGTCGTCGTCGGCCTTGCGCGCTTGCGACGGCATCTGGGCTCGATAGGTGATGCGGTCGCCGTCAGCACAAGGACGCTGGGCTTCCTCCCAGATGGTGGCGCGCTTCTGCAGGTCCTCCACCATCTGGTCGATGTCGGTCTCGGTGATTTCCGCGGCTAGGCGCACAACTTCCATGCCGGAGAGGTCCGCCACTTGGAATGTCGGCAGAACCTCGAACGTGGCGGAATACTCGAAGTCGGCGCCAGGGGCGAGATTGACGATGTCGACGCGAGGCTGGCCCACCGGCGTGAGGGACTCCTGGATCACGGCATCGGTGAAGCTGCGGTCGATGACGTCGCTAGCCACGTCGGCGCGCACCCTGGTGCCGAAGCGCCGGCGCACTTCCTTCATCGGCACGCGTCCCGGCCGGAATCCGGGCAACCGAACCTGCTTTGCCGTGTCCTTCAGGCGCTCCTGCACCTGGCTTTCAAAGGATTCCGCCGGTACGGCCACATTGAGCTTGCGCTCCAGTCCGCCGGTGGTCTCCACGGATATCCGCATGGCGCTCGTCCGCTCTTGTCGGCGAGCGTCGCCGACGGTCATTGCACAAAACTGGGGTGGATGATGGGGCTCGAACCCACGACAGCCGGATCCACAATCCGGGGCTCTACCTGCTGAGCTACATCCACCATCGTCCGACCCGCACACGCGAGCCGGGCGCGAATCATACGGCATTTGGCACGCGGACTTGCCAGCATTCGCTCGCCCGTCGCCCGTACAATGCCGGCATTGATTGGCCCTTGAGGAGCATTCAGCCATCGCGCTCAGGCGCACGCCCTGCATCGGCATTTGCTCCACCACCTACGGCGATCTGGTGTGCCGGGGCTGCAAGCGTTTCGCCCACGAGGTGGTCGGCTGGAACGGCTTCGAGGATTCCCAGCGGGCATTGGTGTGGCAGCGGCTCGGACGACTGCTGCGCGAGAGCGTCGCCGCTTGCGTCACCATCGACGACAAAGCACGCCTGCGTGCAGCGGCTACCGATTGCGGCCTGGCGCCCTCGGCTGATGCAGCCATCGAACTCGTGGCTTATGACGTGCTTCGTCAGCAACTCGCACGGGACGCGGACCCCTTGGTTGCCGAGCTCGGCCTGGCCCCGGTCGGCGACCGGGCCGCTCCGTGTCGCGCCGCCGAAGCCACCCAACGCATCGACCGCGAATTTCACGAGCGATCCCTCGCCCATTACGAACGCAGCTATCGGGTTTTGGCGCGCTGACCGAAACTACATCCGCGGGCCTGTCGGCCTGTCAACCGGCTGGTTCCGTGCGATCCCGCCGAAGGACACCGAATCGCTGACGTGCATGCAACAGGGCTTGATGGGCCTCGGAGGGAAGGCAGCTTGCCTTCCGAAGCGCAGCGCTCCTGCCTCATTGTGGCAGTCGGAAAAGCGCCTATCGGCGCTTAGGGAAGGCAGGATGCCTTTCCTCCGAGGTTCTCTCTTCGAGTCAAACTCGTCCAAGTATCAACGTGTCACGCGCTCTGTTCCATAGAAGGAGCGTGCTGTCAGGAGAGTGCGAAGCAGAGCAGGCGGTCGTCTCTTGGGTCCTCGCCGAGGTGCAGGGTCCAGCCGCAGCGGTCCCAGTCGCCGAGGACGATGCGGCGTTTTCCGTCGCCGAGTTGGTGGATTGCCGGACGGTGGGTGTGGCCGTGGACGAGCAGGTCAGCATTGTGCTCAGCCATCGCTTCGGCCACCGCCTCGGCGGTTACGTCCATGATTCCTTCCGCCTTGTTTGCGCCGGCGGCGACGCTTTGGGCGCGCAGTCCCTGAGCCAATTGGCGGCGTTCGGACAGCGATCGCGCCAGCACAGAGCGCTGCCAGTCAGGGGACCGGAACATCCGACGCATCGCTTGGTAATCCACATCACCGGTGCAGTACGCATCCCCGTGCGCCAGCAGTACGCGGCGTGCTCCGATCTCTACGCACGTTGGGTCTGCAAGCAGCGTCACAGCGGTCTCTTCGGCAAAGCGCTGCCCAAGGAGAAAGTCGCGATTGCCATGCATCACGTGCACTCGGCTCTGCTCCGACGCGGCCTTCAGCGCACTGCGCAGCCGCTGCGCCGTGATGGCGTCGTCGTCATCGCCGACCCACACCTCCACCAAGTCTCCCAGGATGTAGATGTCCTGGGCCACCCCGGCGGCTTCGGTGAGCACCCGCTCGAGCCCCGCCCGCACATGCGGCACGGTCTCGTCGATGTGCAGGTCCGACAGAAAGAGCGCCGTCACAACGCCTCCTCCACGCCATCGCCTGAGTCGGCGGAGCGCAGGGCATTCTCCAGCATCGTCGCCCGGGTGACCGGGCCTACGCCGCCGGGCACCGGCGTGATCCACCCCGCACGCTCTCGCACCTCGTCAAAGCGCACGTCGCCCCTGAGCTTGCCGTCCGCCTGCGCGACGATGCCGACATCGATGACGATGGCGCCCGGCTTCACCCAGTCGGCCCCCACCAGGCCTGCCTTGCCCGTGGCCGAAACCACGATGTCGGCCTCGGCCACATGCGCCGCCGTATCGCGGGAGAACCGGTGCACGGTGGTGACGGTGCATCCAACCAGCAGGAGTTCAAGCCCCATCGGCCGCCCGACATGGTTCGACGCGCCGACCACCGCCGCATGCAGCCCCCGCACGGCAACGCCAGTGTGCTCGATCAGCGTCATCACCGCCAGCGACGTGCAAGGCCGCAATCTCGGCGCTCTGAGCGCCAGCCGGCCCATGTTGGTCGGATGCACGCCATCGACATCCTTGTCGGGCGAAACGTGCTCGATCACCGCCAGTGCGTCGATCTGCGACGGCAGCGGCAACTGCACCAGAATGCCATCGATGGTTGTGTCTTCATTCAGGGCCCGCACCATGTCCACCAAGCGCTCCTGCGGTGTATTGGCCGAAAGGTGTCGAACATCCGACTTGAATCCCACCTCCTGACAGTCCTTGCGCTTGAGGCGAACGTAGATTTCAGATGCTGGGTCGTCGCCCACCAGCAACACCGCCAGCCCCGGCGGCCGCAACCCGGCGGCTTCGCGCTCCCGCACCCGCACCGCGATGCGCTTGCGTATGCCGGCGGCAATGGCGTTGCCGTTAAGGACTTGAGCGGTCATGCGGCGGCTCTTGACCCATTGGAGGATGCGTTTGCGACAGCCTACCAGCCTGTCGGACTTTGCCCCGCGAGCAAACGCGAGCAGTTTGCGCAGCAAACTGCCAACGCGCCCGTCAGGGCGCGCGAGCACCAAGGCCAGCAACTCGCGCCAGCGAACTGCGGACGCGCCCGTCAGGGCGCGCGAGCACCAAGGCCAGCAACTCGCGCCAGCGAACTGCGGACGCGCCCTTCAGGGCGCGCTCCTACCGGCGTATGATCGCCGCCATTCGGGGCATGACGCAGTCTGGTAGCGTGCCTGCTTTGGGAGCAGGATGTCGGGAGTTCGAATCTCTCTGCCCCGACCAGACCCCGCCCCAGTGGCGACCCTCGTGCTCGCCACTGCGTTAAGCGTCCACGTTGTGCAGGTCGATGGAAGTGCGAACCATGCCGGCGCGGTCGGCTTCGCGCTTCTGCTTCATGCGGTCGCTGCGCACCATGGACAGGCGCGTGAGGTAGTCGTCGTCGATGTCGCCGGTGACATAGTCGCCGTCGAACACCGAGCAGTCGAAGTGCGTAAGTGCGGGGTTCCCCTCCGCCGCCGATGCCACCAGATCGTCCACGTTCTGGTACACCAATCCGTCCACGCCGATTTGCTCGGCGATCTGCTCTTCGGTGCGGTTGAATGCCAACAGTTCGTGCGAGGCCGGCATGTCGATGCCATAGACGTTCGGATAGCGCACGGGCGGCGCCGCCACGGCCATGAACACCTTGTTCGCACCGGCCGCGCGCGCCTGGCGAACGATCTGGCCCGTGGTGGTGCCGCGGACGATGGAGTCCTCCACCAAGAGCACGTTCTTGCCGGCAAACTCGAGGTCGATGGCGTTTAGCTTCTGCTGCACGGAACGCTGCCGCTGCTTCTGTCCCGGCATGATGAACGTGCGTCCGATGTAACGGTTCTTGACGAAGCCCTCGCGAAACTTCACGTTCAGCGCATAGGCGAGCGGAATCGCCGAGGTGCGGCTCGACTCCGGGATCGGTATCACCACGTCGATGTCGTGCTTCGTACCCCACTCCGCCAAGATGCGCTCGGCCAGGTGCTCGCCCATGCGCAGCCGCGCCTTGTACACCGAGACGCCATCCAGGATCGAATCCTCGCGGGCAAGATAGACATGCTCGAAGATGCAGGGCGAGTGCGTCGCCGGTGGCGCGCACACCCGCGCCTCCACCTCGCCGGCCTCGGTGATGCAGATGGCCTCACCGGGCGCCACGTCGCGCACGAATTCAAACCCCAGAATGTCGATGGCATTGCTCTCGGACGCCACCATGTGCTCCGTGCCGCGCACGGTCTCGCGGACGCCATAGGCAAGCGGGCGGATGCCGTGCGGGTCGCGAAACGCGACGATGCCGAAGCCGCGCACCATCGCGACCGCACCATAGGCGCCCCGACACCGCCGATGCACGCCCTCCACGGCGTCGAGGACATGCTCCGGGCGCGGCTCCCGGGCGCCGATTTTCTGCAACTCATGCGCCAGCACGTTGAGCAGGATTTCCGAGTCGGAGTTGGTGTTGACGTGGCGCAGATCCGCGCGGAACACATCGTCTTCGAGCTCGGCCGCATTGGTGAGGTTGCCGTTGTGCGCGAGGCTGATGCCGTACGGCGAGTTGACGTACATGGGCTGCGCCTCCGCGGCGCTCGAAGAGCCGGCAGTGGGATAGCGCACGTGGCCGATGCCGACGTTGCCCCGCAGCCGTTGCATGTGGCGCGGCTCGAACACCTCCCGCACGAGGCCATTGTCCTTGCGCAGATACAGGCGGTTGCCATCGCCAGTGACGATGCCGGCGGCATCCTGACCACGGTGCTGCAGGGCGAGCAGGGCGTCGTAGATCTGCTGGTTGACAGGCCTCCTGCTGACGATGCCGACGACACCACACATGCTTCAGACCGCTCCCGTTTCTTCGCCGTCAGAGCCGACGCCGAAAAGCGCGAGCACGGCGTCGACGAGTTCCATCACAAGACCCTCGAAGGGCAGCAGTACGGGCGCTACGGTGGAGTCGGCCCACCAAGCGTGTTCCTCCGCGAACGGGCGCAAGGCAACCAAGGCAACGATCACCAGAATCGCGCCCCGCACGGCACCGAACGCCAGGCCCAGGGTGCGGTCGGTGCCGGTGAGGCCCGTGGCCTCGACCATGGCCCCCAGCATCTTCTGCAGGAACGCGCCGGCGACCAACACCACGACGAAAGTCGCCGCGAAGCCGAGCGCGCCCTTGACGCCGGCGCCGACGTTGAACTGCATCGCCTCGGCCAAGAGCGGGCCAAGAAGGAGGGCAAGGAAGAACGCCCCCGCCCAGATCGCCAGAGACACCACCTCGCGCACGAGGCCCCGAAAGAGCCCGAAGGCTGCCGACGCGCCGATGGCGATCAACATGACGATATCGGCCGTCGGCAGGGGCACTTCGTGCGGCCAGCTTCAATGCGTCACGCGCCGCACGACGGCGTCGAGGCTGTAGCGGCGTTCGAGTTCCTGCTTGAGGGCAGCGGCATCCTCTCGGCTGATGATCGGCCCGACGGCAACGCGGGTGCTTTCGCCGGCATCGCTTCTGATCGTGGACTTGAGCGCCGCATAGCCGTCTGCGCGCAGGCGCTGACGCAGTGCCTCGGCGTTGGCATGGTCGCTGAATGCACCCACTTGCACGGCCCAGGCAGGTTCCAGCGCGCCTTCCGTCGCGGCCGAGTCCGGCTCTGCCACCGCTTCGGGCAGCAGCACAGGTTCGCCGATCCGCACCCCGGTAGCGGTGGCGAAGCCATCGGCATCCACGGAATCCACAAGGCGGCCGGCGGCTTCGGTGAGTTCGTTCATGTCGGCGATTGCGGAAGCGTCTGGCTGCACGGCCAGTTCCCGCGGCGCGGCAGGATAGGGCCGTTCAAGCTCGGGCGGCTCTTCGTCGAACAGCATGGGCAGGACGATTGCCGCCACGGCGACCAGAAACACCGTGCCGGTGACGCGATGACGTGTCTGTTCCGACAGTTTCATCCGGGTAGCGACAGCAAACGGCGTGTCCGCTCCACGACGTCGAAGGAACCGCAGACGAGAATAACACCGTCCTCGGCGCTGCTGGCGAGCGCATGCTCGATGGCGGCGTCGAGGTTGCCGACGAAGGCTTCGGGCATCCGCGCCGCCTCGCGCATGGACGCCGCCGAGCGAGCGCGCCACGTCTCGGTGTCCGCGAAGCGAAGCGTCGTCGCGGCCTTGGCTAGCGGCGCGACGATTGCCCGGATGTCCTTGTCCTCGAGGCACCCGACAACGCAATGCACCGGTCGGTTCGGGAACCGTTCGGCGAGCTGGCCGGCAAGGAACGCCGCGCCATCGGCGTTGTGCCCAACATCGAGTACCCACTGTCGACCGCGCGCGCGGGCGGTCTCGAAGCGGCCAGGAATGCGGACAAACCCGGCGGCTTCGTGCCAACCGGCATCGCCAAGGTCCTTCACGCCCAAGGCCGCCGCCTGCAAGGCGGTCGCAACATTGGCTGTCGCCGCGGCACACGACACATCGTCAAAGCGACGCACGGCGTCGTCTTTTCCGGTGACCCAATACCCTTGTGCATCATGGCCGAAGTCGCGCCCGGCCAGATACACCGGCGCTTCCAACTCCGTGGCCCGCTGCAGCACCGAGTCCGGCGGATCGTCACCGCCGAACACGAGCGGCGTCCCTGGACGCAGGATGCCGGCCTTCTCGCCGCCGATGGCCTCTCGATCCGGCCCCAGGATCGCCTGGTGGTCGAGGCCGATGCTGGCGATGACGGTCACGTCGCCGTCGACGATGTTGACGGCATCGAGCCGTCCGCCGAGGCCCACCTCCAGCACGCTCGCCTCAACGTTGGCTCGTCGATGCAGCGATAGCGCCGCCAGCACGGCGAACTCGAAGTAGGAAAGCTCCGCATCGCCTCGTCCGGCGTCCACGGCGTCTAGCGCCTCGACAATCGCCGCGTCGTCCGCAGCGACGCCATTGATGCGGATGCGCTCGTTGAAGCGGCGCAGGTGCGGGGAGGTGGTAGTGCCAACAGTGTGTCCATGTGCAAGCAGCAGTCGCTCGAGAACCGCCACCGTGGAGCCCTTACCGTTGGTGCCCGCCACGACAAAGGAGAGTGGGGCTGGAGGATTGACGCCAAGGCGCGCGGCAACCTCCGCGACATGGTCGAGACCGCGGATCACGTTGGCGGGGATCTCCCGGCCAACCCGCTCTAGCCAGTCTTCGGGGGTGATCGGGCTCTTCACCGGTGCAAGCCGTTCCCCCTCCCTAGGCGTCGAGGGCCTGGCGGAGGGATCGGACCTGGGCTTCGAGGCGGGCCGGGATTTCGTCTGGCGGCGCCTCGCCCATTGTCGTCACGAGGGCAGTGCCGACTACAACACCGTCTGCCACTGCGGCAACGCGACGTGCGGAGTCGCCGTCGCGGATGCCGAAGCCGACCAGGATGGGAAGTTCCGTGGCTTCGCGCAGGCGCGTCACGGCCTGGCCTACCGCGGCCGGGTCCAGCAGGTTGGCGCCGGTGGTGCCGCGAAAGCTGACGTAATAGAGGAAGCCGCTGGCGACGCCGGCGATCACGCGCGCACGCTCCGGCGTGGTCGTGGGTGCCGCCAGGAGCACGAGGTCCATGCCCTGTGCTGCCAGCAACTCCTTCACGTCAGCGGCTTCCTCCGGCGGCAGGTTGACGAGGATCACGCCGTCCGCGCCAGCCTTTCCCGCTGCCGACGCGAACTCTTCGAGGCCCATCTTGAGGAGCACGTTGAGGTAGCCCATGAGCAGCACCGGGGTGGCGGTATCGGACGCACGAAACGTAGTCACCATGTCGAGCACATCGCGCAGCGTGGTGCCCATGGCCAGCGCTCGCTCGGAGGAAAGCTGAATGGCGGGGCCATCCGCCTCAGGATCGGAAAACGGCACCCCGAGTTCGATGATGTCGGTGCCGCCGCGCACCAAGGCGTGCATGGCCGGTACCGTCGCTGCCTTGGTCGGGTCACCGGCCGTGATGAAGGTGTTGAGGGCCTTGCGCTCCGCTCCCTTCAGCGCAGCAAGGCATCGCCCTAGTCGGGTGGCGGTCACAGCTCGATCCCATCCACCTCGGCGACGGTGCCGATGTCCTTGTCGCCCCGCCCGGAGAGGTTCACCACGATCAGATCGCTCGCCGGACGCCTCGCGGCCTCGGCTACGGCGTAGGCGACGGCATGGCTCGACTCAAGCGCCGGCATGATGCCTTCGGTGCGGTTCAGCAGGCGAAATGCCGCGAGCGCCTCTTCGTCCGTGACGCTGCCGTAGCGCGCCCGGCCGATGTCCTTCCAGTGCGAGTGCTCGGGGCCGACGCCCGGATAGTCGAGCCCGGCGGAAATGGAGTGGGTGGGGACGATCTGACCGTCGTCGTCGTCCATGACATAGGTGCGGGCGCCGTGCAGCACACCGGGATTGCCGGCGTTGAGCGGCGCCGCGTGCTCGCCAGTGGCGAGTCCCAAGCCGCCGGCTTCGACGCCCACCATGTCCACGCCCTCGTCGTCGACGAACGGGTGGAACAGTCCCATGGCGTTGGAGCCGCCGCCAACGCACGCCACCAAGAGGTCCGGCAGCCGGCCTTCCTGTTCCAGACACTGCGCCCGCGCCTCGACGCCGATAACGCTCTGGAACTCGCGCACCAAGAGCGGATAGGGATGCGGCCCGGCGACGCTGCCGATGATGTAGTGGGTGTGGTCCACATGCGTCACCCAGTCGCGCATGGCCTCGTTCATGGCGTCCTTGAGCGTGCGCGAGCCGGAGTTCACCGGGATCACCTCGGCACCTAAGAGTTTCATGCGATAGACGTTCAGGCTCTGGCGACGAATGTCCTGGGCGCCCATGTAGACGTGGCATTCGAGCCCCATGCGGGCGGCGACCGTGGCCGTGGCGACGCCGTGCTGGCCGGCGCCGGTCTCGGCGATGATGCGGGTCTTGCCCATGCGCCGGGCCAGAAGCGCCTGGCCGACGGTGTTGTTGATCTTGTGAGCGCCGGTGTGGTTGAGGTCTTCGCGCTTGAGGCAGATGGCGGCGCCGCCGGCGTGTCTGGTGAGGCGTTCCGCTCGGTAAAGGGGTGTCGGCCGGCCGACGTAGCGGATGAGGTCTTGCTCGAGCTCGGCGCGAAACGCCGCATCGCCCTGCAGCTCTTCGAAGACGCCGGTGAGCTCCTCGAGCGCGTGCATGAGGGTTTCCGCGACGAAGCGGCCGCCGTAGTCGCCGAAGTAGCCTGCCGCGTTGGGCGCATCGTACGGTGCGAGATTGGCTTGGGTCATGGGTTCCTCATCGACGAGGGCGTCATGCAGTGGGTGTCGCGGCAACTGCCGCCATGAAGGCTTCGATCCGTGCGGCGTCCTTGCGTCCCTTCACTCGGCCCTCCACGCCGCTCGCCACGTCCACGCCGAAGGGCCGGGTGGCAGCGATGGCGCCGCCAACGTTGCACGGCGTGAGGCCCCCGGCAAGCAGGAGCGGCCGCTGGCTCGATGGCCAAAGGGACCAATCGAACGTCTGCCCCGTGCCGCCCCGGCGCTGTGGATCGTGCGCGTCGAGCAAGAAGCCGGCGGCGTCGGGGTGGGAGCGCTCCAAGGCCCCGATGTCGAAGGCGGCGTCCACGCCCACGGCTTTCAGATACGGCACGCCGAACGAGCCACAGAACGCAGCCTCTTCCTCGCCATGAAACTGCAGACAATCCACCCGCACCCGCCGCAGCAAGCGCTCGACGAAACCGGCATCCGGGTTGACCACCACAGCCACCACGGCGACAAACGGCGAAACCGCGGCTGCCACCTCTTCTGCCCGCGCCAAATCGAGCGCCCGTGGGCTCGGCGGATGGAAGTTCAGCCCCACAGCATCAGCACCGGCACGCTCCACCAAGGCCGCGTCAGCGGGCGTGGTGACGCCGCATATCTTCACCCGAGTACGCATTCCGCCAAGCCGACCCGTCCAAGCCGCCACCGAAAAAGGGGCGCGAAGCATAGGCGCACGCCAGCCACGGGCGCAACGACACCGGTTTCCCTTCCATCCGCATGTGCGGGCACCTCTTCAACCATGCGACGGACTTCGACCAGACCTACGTAAACAAGGCCGACGGTAGCAATTGGCGAGTCGTTCGCCATAATGCGGGCGACATCGAAGGGGCGTGCTAACGGGCCATGAGGTTTCCCAAGCTGTTGCGTGGCAAGGAGCCAGGGGTCGGCGACGAGGCGCCGTCGGGCGACGAGGCGCCGTCCGGCGAGGCCGTGCTTGGGCGGGAGGCGCCGCGGCGGCGAGCGTTGACGGGTTCGTTGCAGATTCTCGTGGTGGTGGTCTTGATCCTGGCGGCGCTCATCTTCGCGCGCGGGCCCGATTCGTCCGAGCAGCCCGACTTCACGATGATGACCGACACCACCACCAAGCCGCTCGTGTCGGTCGTGCGGCCGGAGCCCCGCTCCACGACGCTGTCCGTGAGCGTCACCGGCACCATCACCGTGCGCAATCGCGTTGCCCTGACACCGCAGATCACCGGGCGGGTGGCCTCCGTGTCTCCCTTGCTGCGACCAGGCGGGGCCTTCGCGGCCGGCGAGCAACTGCTGCGCATCGAAGCGCGTGACTTCCAGCTCGCCCTGCGTCAGGCCCAGGCCGACATCGCCAATGCTGTTTCGACGCTGAAGCTCCGGGTTGCAGAGGGGGATGCCGCCCGCCAGAACTACGCCATCCTGAACCCCGGCGAGAGGGTGCCGCCACTGGTGGCAAAGGTGCCGCAGATCGAACAGGCACGCGCCCAACTCGCCGCCGCCCGGGCCCGCGCCGACATCGCGGCGCTCGACCTTTCCCGCACCCGCTTCTCGCTGCCGTTCGCCGGCAGGATCACCTCCAACACCGCCGAAGTGGGGCAACTCTTGAGCCGGGGACAACCCTTCGCCGAGGCGTTTGCCCTCGACTCGGTGGAGGTGGTGGCACCCATCGCGCCGGACGACCTTGCCCGCATCGCCCCGGCGGAAGGACGCGTGGCACTCGTGCACGTCGATGCTGCGTCCCTGCCCGCCGGCAGCAGAAACGCAAGCCTGACAGCAAGGGTCGAGCGCGTCTCGGCGGAACTCGACGAGCGCACCCGCTTTGCCCGCATCTATCTCAACTTTGACGAACCCACGGGCCGTGCCGGGCGCGAGCGCAGTAAGCCCCTTTCGGCCTCGCTGCCACCGGGCACCTTCGTGGACCTCGACATCAACGGTCCGCTCTTGCCCGGAACCTTCGAGTTGCCCGATGCCGCGGACCAACTCAACGGCCAAGTGTGGGTGGTGACCGACGGCAGGCTCGAAGGACGCACGCCGGTGATGCATGGCCGCCGGCAAGGCTCGTTCGTGGTGGATGCCTTCGAATACGGCACGGGCATCGTCATCGGCGCCGTTCCAGCCGCCCGCGAAGGGCTCGAAGTGGACACAGCGGAGCTCGGCACATGAGCGAGGCCGCCGGAGACGGCCAGGCCACTGCGCCACTGCGGAGCGCACCGAGCTTCGAGGAGCGCGGCATAGTCGCCCGCTTCGCCCACAACACCGTGGCCGCCAATCTGGTCATGGCGGTGATGCTGATCGGCGGCTTTGCCGCGGTCACGCAGCTAACGGCACAGGTGTTCCCCACCGTGGACCCCGGCATCGTCACCGTCAGCGTGCCTTACCCGGGAGCGACCCCCACCGAGGTGGCAGAAGGCATCACCCGTCGGGTGGAAGAGGCGGTGCTCGGCATCGACGGCGTGGACCGGGTGGTCTCCAAGGCGTCGGAGAACATGGGCACCGTCACGGTGGAACTCAAGGACTTCGTGGACGCATCCAGGGTGCGCGACGACGTCGAGTCGGCCGTGCAGCAGATCGCCGACTTTCCGCCGGAAGACGCCGAGGAACCGGACATCGTCCGCGCCGAAACCATCAGCGACGTGATGACGCTGGTGGTTTCCGGGGCGCTGTCCGAGAAGGAGCTTCGTCGCGCCGCCGAGCTGGTGGAAGAAGAGCTGCTCGCGCTGCCCGCCGTGACGCTGGTCTCGCTGGTGGGCGCCCGCGACTACGAGATTGCCATCGAGGTGCGCGAGGAGGCGCTGCGCCGCTATGGCTTGACGATCGCCCAGGTGGCGAATGCGGTGCGTTCCTCGTCGCTGAACCTGTCGTCAGGCGAAATCCGCACCGAGGCCGGCGACCTTTTGCTCCGCACCAACACCAAGCGGGAGCGCGGCGAGGAGTTCGAGGACATCCCTCTCACGGCACAGCCAGACGGCACCATCCTGCGGCTCGGCGACGTGGCCAACGTGCGCGACGATTTCGCGGATGTCGATCTCGTCCATCTATACAACGGGCGACCTAGCCTGTTCGTGAAGGTGCAGAAGTCGGAACCCGAAGACGTGCTTGCGATCGCTGAGGAAATCAAGGTCTGGTACGCCGCCTACCAGCCCCCGTCCGGCGTCGAACTCACCTTCTGGCAGGACCAGACGGAAATCCTCGGCCAGCGCCTTAGCCTCCTCGTGCGCAACGGCGTGCTCGGCTTTGCGCTGGTGTTCCTCTTCCTGGTGGTGATGCTGGACTTAAGGCTTGCCTTCTGGGTGTCGATGGGAGTGCCGATCGCCTTCTTCGGCGGCTTCCTGTTCTTCGACTTCCTCGGCGTCAACATCAACATGGTGTCGCTGTTCGCCCTCATCATCGTGCTCGGCATCGTCGTCGACGACGCCGTGGTGGTGGGGGAGAACATATCCGCCGAACGCGAGGCGGGGCTCACGGGCCCCGCGGCCTCCATCGCCGGCGTGCGCGGCGTGCTGAGCCCGGTGCTGGTGGGCGTGCTGACGACCATGGCGGCCTTTGCGCCGCTGCTGTTCGTCACCGGCATCATGGGGCAGATTCTCGGCTCGGTGGCGATCGTGGTGATCGCCGTCCTCGCCATGTCGCTGTTAGAGGTCTTCTTCATCCTGCCGGCGCACCTGTCGCACCCCGGCAAGTGGAGCCGCTGGCCCCTCGACGCCTTCCAGGACGCCGTCGGGCGTGGCGTTCGCGGTTTCCGCGACAACGTCCTCTGCCGCTGGATCGCAAGCGCCGTGCGCCGCCGCTACCTGACACTGCTCGTCAGCCTTGCCCTGCCGGCGGTGGCAATCGCGTTGCTCGCTTCCGGGCAGGCGCGGTTCCTGTTCTTCCCCAACCTCGAAGGCGACGAGATGAGCGCCAACGTCGAGTTTCCCGTGGGTACGCCCTTTGCCGTGACCCGTGCCGCGGCAGAGCAAATCGTCGCCGCGGCGGAGGCGCTCAACATCGAGACCGGCGGCACGGCCTTGCGCGCCGTTAGCGTCACCATCGGCGGCAGCGAGTCGTTCGGCGGGGTCGGGCCCGGCGGCACCTCAACCATGAGCATCGCGCCCAATGTCGCAACGGTGGACCTTCGGCTCGCACCAGAGCCGCCGCGGACCCAGTCCGCCAACGAGCTGAGCCGCATCTGGCGGCGCAAGGTGGGCAACATCCCGGGTGTCGAACGACTGACCTTTGTCGCGGATCAATTCGGGCCAGGTGCCGACTTGGAGTACGAGCTCGCGCATCAGGACGATGCCACCCTCGAAGCGGCGGTGGAAGCGCTGAAGGACGCCTACCGCAGCTACGATTCGACCTTTGAGATTCAGGATTCCAACAGCCTCGGCAAACGCCAGTACGACATCGAACTCACCCCCGCCGGCGAGGCCGCAGGACTCACGCCAGCCGACGTGGCGCGCCAGCTGCGGCGCAATTTCTTCGGCGACGAGGTGCATCGCGTGCAGCGCGGCCGCTCCGAACTCAAGGTGATGGTGCGCTATCCCAACGAACAGCGCCGCAGCACCCAGGACCTGTTCAACGTGCGCATCCGTCTCGCCGACGGGGCGGAGGCGCCACTGTCGTCGGTGGCGCGGGTCATCGAGTCGCGCAGCTTCTCGTCCATCGACCGGGTGGACGGGCTTCGAGTCGTCACCGTGTCGGCCGCCGTGGACACCGATGTCGCGACGCCAACCGAGGTGAACGCAGACCTTGTCGCCAACGTGCTGCCCGGGCTGCGGGCGCAGTATCCGGGCCTGCAGGTCATGCAAGCTGGGTTCGGACGCGAACAGGCGCAGGACCTGGCATCCCTCGCGAGTCTCTTGCCGGTGACGCTGCTGGTGATCTTCGCGCTGATGGCATCGCAGCTTCGCAGCTACGTGCAGCCGCTCATCATCCTCATTGCCGTGCCTTACGGCGCCGCCGGCGCCGTGATCGGCCATTGGGTGCTCGGCTTCGACATCTCGTTCGTCTCCGTGCTCGGCATGGTGGCACTGTCCGGGGTGGTGGTGAACGACTCGATCGTGCTGATCGATCGCTACAACCAGATCATCCGCGACAGCGGCGCCGACCCCGCCGAAGCGGTGGTCACCGCCGCGCAAAGACGCTTCCGCGCCATCTTCCTCACCACCGCCACCACAGCCCTGGGCCTCACGCCCATGCTGTTCGAGACCAACACCCAAGCGCAGTTCCTGATCCCAATGGCCGTGAGCCTCGCTACCGGCATCGTCTTCGCCAGCGTCGTGATCCTGTTCCTGGTGCCATCCCTGATCGTGGTGCGCGAAGACATCCGCAATCTCTTCCGAGGCCAATCCCGACGCTACGCCGCGGCGTAAGCGTCCCCTTCAGCCCCCCGCCCCGGCCCGCCTGTTACGCTCCCGCACTCAACTTCGGGGGAGAGGGCTTTGGCAGAGGACGCGACCGTCCCGGTCGGCAATGCTGAATTGCTGACAGGAAGCGACCGAGGGGCCCGTATCGACCGGCCCGTGTTCGCCATCAGCCTTGCTTGCGTGGTCGGCGCGTCGGTGCCGATGATCCTGTATCCCGAAGCGGCCGCTGGCGTCGTGGATGCCATTTACGGCTGGATCGCTGAGGAGCTGGGGCTCTTCTACCAATGGGCGACGATTTTCGCCACGGGCTTCCTGGCCTGGCTCGCCTTCAGCCGCCACGGCGCCAAGGTGCTCGGCGGCGCGGCCAAGCCCGAATACGGTGCCGTGAGCTGGATGGGAATGCTGTTTTGTGCCGGCATCGGCTCGGGCATCTTGTATTGGTCTGGCGTCGAGTGGGCGGCCTATGTGGACCAGCCACCCTTTGGCGTTGCGCCGGAGAGTCCCGAGGCGCTGGAATGGGCTGCCACCTACGGCATCTTCCATTGGGGCATATCTGCCTGGTGCCTGTATTGCCTGCCGACGGTGGCCATCGCCTGGCCGTACTACCGCTATCGCCTGCCGTACCTGCGCCTTTCGGGCGCCCTCACGGGGCTGTTCGGGCGCAGGTTTTCCGAGACGCCCTGGGGAAGGCTGGTGGATCTCTGCTTCATCCTCGCAATGGTGGGTGGCACGGGCACGTCGCTCGGTCTGGCCACACCCATGCTGGGCGCGGTTGCCGCGCGCCTGCTGGGCATCGAGGAATCCTTCGCCCTCACCATGACCATCGCTGGTCTGTGCGTGCTGCTGTTCGCCGGCAGCGTGTACATGGGCCTGGAGCGCGGCATCCGACGGTTGTCGAACGTCAACGTGGCGCTCGCCGGGATTTTCCTCGGCTGGGTGCTCATCACCGGCCCGGCCATCTTTGCCCTGGAGCTCGGCACCTCGTCCATCGGCCTGATGCTGCAGGAGTTCGTGCGCATGAACACCTGGACCGATCCCATCCTCGAGACCGAGTTCATCGAGGACTGGACGGTGTTCTACTGGGCGTGGTGGATCGCCTACGGCCCCTTCATGGGCCTGTTCGTCACGAAGATCTCCCGCGGTCGCACGCTGCGCTCCGTGATTCTGGGGATGATCGGCTTCGGCACGCTCGGCTGCACCCTGTTCTATGTCATCTGGGGCAACAGCGTGATGTGGATGGACATGAACGAAGGCCTCGGCTTCCTCGAACTCGTGCGCGACGGTCGCCCCGCCACCGCCATCGCCACCGCCGTCGGCGCCGTCGCCGGCGGGCCGATGCCGCTTGCCGTCTTTCTCCTGCTCGGCCTCATTTTCGTCGCCACCACCTACGACTCCGCGTCCTATGCCATCGCCGCCTCAGCCACCAACAACCTCGCCCCCGGCACCGATCCGAGCCGCCCGCATCGGGTGTTCTGGGCCTTCACCCTCGCCCTCCTCCCGGTGGGCCTTGTGGTGATCGACACCATGAGTGCCGCCAAGTCGGCAACGCTGGTGGCCTCGCTGCCCCTGCTCGGCGTGCTCGCCTTGATGACCGCATCACTCCTGCGCTCGTTACGCGAGGAGGAGTGACGGGATTGATGTTATCCTTGCAATTCGTCCAAAGTTTGGACAATATGCAAGGAAATATGATCCCCCGCAGCGTTCTACCCAATCTCTTGGCCGCGCTCGATATGCAGCCGGCTGTCGCCATCATCGGTCCACGGCAATGCGGCAAGACCACATTGGCGCTCGAAATAGCGGCACGGCGCGACGCGACCTATCTCGATCTCGAAAACGCAGATGACCGCAATCGCCTTTCCGAACCGGTGCTCTACCTCGACAGCGTGGACGACCGCTTAGTCATCCTCGACGAGATCCACCGCGCGCCCGGACTGTTCCCGACCCTGCGCGGCGTGATCGACGAAGGCCGCCGCCAAGGCAAGGGCATTGGGAGATTTCTCGTTCTCGGCTCGGCCACCATTGACCTCTTGCGGCAGTCCGGCGAATCGCTCGCGGGTCGCATCAGCTATCTCGATCTAACGCCGTTCACACCCTTGGAGGTGGAGTCCGACCGCGCCGCACGCGAGCGGCTGTGGCTGCGTGGCGGATATCCGATGAGCTACCTCGCGAACGACGCCAACGCAAGCTTGGCGTGGCGCCGCGATTTCATCCGCACGTACCTCGAGCGCGACGTACAGACATTTGGCCCTCGCATTCCGGCGACATCCTTGGAGCGACTCTGGACAATGCTGGCGCACCGTCAAGGCCAGCCGCTCAACGCATCCGCCTTGGCCCATGCGCTCGAATCAAGCCCGCAGTCCGTCACGCGCTACATCGATCTACTCGTCGACCTGTTGCTGGTGCGACGGCTACACCCATATGTCGCCAACGTCGGCAAACGCCTCGTGAAGTCGCCGAAGGTCTATGTGCGAGACAGCGGCCTCGTTCACGCGCTCTTGGGCATCCCCACATTGCAGGCACTCTCCGGCCATCCGGTCGTTGGCCACAGCTGGGAGGGCTTCGTGGTCGAGACGCTGGCAAGCGCAGTGCCCTGGCCCGCAACCACATGGTTCTATCGAACGAGTGCTGGAGCCGAGATCGATCTCGTCATCGAGTTTGCCCCCGACGAGATCTGGGCCATCGAGATCAAGCGATCACTCGCCCCAAAGGTCACGCGCGGCTTCCACATTGCCTGTGCAGACCTGCAGCCAGCGCGGGCGTTCGTAGCCTACGCCGGCGACGAGCGGTTCCCGCTAACCGAGAACGTCGAAGCCATCGGCATGTTGGAGCTAGCCACCCTGCTCCAGAGTGGGCGGCCCTAGCAGGCAAGTCGGACTTTGGACGGCGCAAGCCGGCCGAATGCCAATAGGCCGATTGGACGGCGTGGGCTGGGGCAAGAAGCGTTGTCCGAAGGCAACGGTTCTTGTAGCGCTAACGAAACGAGGCTGTCCGTCCCAACTGCCGGTAGGCAGAAGCGCGGCTTATTGCACGACTGCCTGAGGGACCAGGGAAGCACCGACCCCCCCTCTCGTTTACGCTAGGCGCATTCGACCCATCGGAGCCTGCCGTGCCCCCCCGCAACGCCTTCTATGCGCAGTCCGGTGGCGTTACCGCCGTCATCAATGCCAGTGCCTGCGGCGTCATCGAGACCGCTCGCGAGCATGGTGAACGGATTGGCAAGGTGTTCGCGGGCAAGAACGGCATCCTCGGCGCCTTGCGCGAGGAGCTGATCGACACGAGCCACGAGAGCGACGCCGACATCGCTCTGCTGCGCTTCACGCCTGGCGGTGCGTTCGGTTCCTGCCGCTACAAGCTCGCGAGCTACGAAGACAACGCCCGCGAATACGACCGTCTGCTCGAGGTCTTCCGCGCCCACGACATCGGCTTCTTTTTCTACAACGGCGGCGGCGACTCCCAGGACACCGCGAGCAAGGTGGCGGAGCTAGCGGCTCGCAGCGGCTACCCCATCACCTGCGTTGGCATCCCCAAGACGGTGGACAACGACCTCCCGTGCACGGATGTCTGCCCGGGTTTCGGCTCGGTGGCGAAATACGTCGCCGTGTCGGTGCAGGAAGCGGCGCTCGATGTCGCATCGATGGCCGAGACTTCCACCCGCGTGTTCATCCTCGAAGTGATGGGGAGGCACGCCGGCTGGATCGCCGCCGCCGGGGCACTGGCGAAGCGGACCCGCGACGATGCGCCGCACATCATCCTGTTGCCGGAGGTGCCGTTTGGGCGCGACGCGTTCCTCGAACGCGTGCGCGAAACGGTGCAACGGGTGGGGTTCTGTGTGGTCGTCGCCTCGGAGGGCACCCGTTACGAGGACGGCGGCTTCCTCTCCGAGTCCGGCACCGTCGATGCCTTCGGTCACGCCCAACTCGGCGGCGTGGCACCGATGCTGGCGGAACTCGTGCGCGGCGAGCTGGGGTTCAAGTTCCACTGGGCCGTGGCGGACTACCTGCAGCGCGCGGCCCGACACGTCGCCTCTGCCACCGACGTCGAACAGGCCTATGCCGTCGGCAAGGGTGCCGTGGAGCTAGCCCTCGCCGGCACCGGCGGCGTAATGGTCACCATCGAACGCACCGCCGACGACCCCTATGCCTGGCGCACGGGCCAAGCGCCACTCGCGGAGGTGGCCAACGTCGAGCGCAAGCTGCCACCGAACTACATCTCCGAGGACGGCTTCGGCATCACCGGCGCAGCACTGCGCTACCTGCGCCCACTCATCGCCGGCGAGGACTATCCAGAGTACGTGGGGGGCCTGCCCCGCTACGCCAAGCTGAAGAACGAACGCACCCCGAAGCTGCTGCCGCCGTTCGATCCCTGAGCCACCGCCTCAAGGAGGCTCCGCATCAACGGTGGTGTGGGCTCGATTCGGTTCCTTGGTACCAACTGGGGAACTTCCCAACTTGCCTTGCGACTAACCGCCGTCGCTTGGATTGCTGGGGATGGGTTCGTAACCAATGCACAACACCGTGGCTGCGGCCCGTCGATTGGGTCGCGTGGGTGCCCTTGCCGCCTGCTTCCTTTTCTCTTCCATTGCCGCCAGCCCCGATCCCGCCCCATCGTTCGAGCGCATCGACCTCGCACTGGGCACGCCGGAAGACCACATCGTCCTGCCGGGCCGCTTCCGAGGTGGGGCGTTGGACGACCTCGCCGTGGTCACGGTGGACGAGGAAAACCAGCGGGAGCTCAGCATCCACTCGATCGTTGGCGAGCCGGGGCAGCGAACCTGGCACCTCGCGCATCGGCAGCGCCTCGATGAGGACGTGATCTTCATGGATGTGGTGGGCCTAGCGGACGGCACCGACCGACTGCTCGTGGCCCGGCGCGGGCGGATTTCCTGGCTGGATGCGGCGTCCGGCAGCGAGCGCCCATTCCTCGACCTGTCCTCCATCTACAACGTCGCGCCACTCGATGAAATGCCGCGCGTCGAAATCGCCCGCGACGTGACCGGCGACGGTCTCGACGACATTGCACTCGCCGACTTCGACGGCTATTGGCTCGTGCGGCAACGCGAAGACGGTTCGTGGAACGAACCCACCAAAGTGGCGGTTACCGCCGGCGTATCCGGTGGATTCGCATGGAGCTACCGCCCTCGCTACGCCTATCCCGTCGACTTCAACGGCGACGGACTGACGGACATTGCCTTCTGGGACAGAGGCGAGCTTCTGGTCCACCTTGCCACCGACAACGGCTATGCCGACAAGGCGCTGGTGGCCAACCTTGGCTTGGAACTGGAGAAGGACGAGCGGATCGTCTCGGTCGCCATGGGCGAGGACGCGGAAGCGGAGTTGCTCACCTTCTGGGGCATGGAGGACTACAACGGCGACGGCACACCAGACATCGCCACGCAGCGGGTGACGAGTTCTGGCCTCCTGTCGAAGAAAACCACCTACCTCGTGCATTTCGGGACACACGAAGACGGCCGCACCACCTTTCGACCGACGCCGGATGCCACCTTCGTCTCCGATGGTATCCAGGTCATGGACACGATCGACGTTGACGGCGACGGCATTCAGGAGTTCATGATCATCACCGTGCAGGTGAGCGTAGCGCGCATCATCGCCGCGCTCATCACCGGTTCCGTGCCGTTCGACGCCGAAATGTACGCATTCACGAACGGCGCCTACCCGGAAGAGCCAAGTTTCCGCCGCCGATTCCACTTCGAGTTCAGCTTCCGCACCGGCTCCATCAGCTCGCCCGATGCCACCTTCGCCGACGTAACCGGCGACGGCATCAAGGACGCGGTGCTCATCAACACCGACGATGGCCTCGTGGTGCATCCGGGAACAGGCGGCGCGACCGTGATTGCCGAACAAGGGCACGAGATCGAGTTCACCACGCTGCACGAGGCCGTTTCGGTGGAGGAGCGGGACTTCGATGACGACGGTCGCGACGATCTCCTCATTCGCACCGGATTCGGCCAGGACCCGAAGGGTGTCATCGTCCTCCTAAGCCGAGACTAGCGCTGCCTCCACGAGCGCCATTGCGCGCGGCCCAGCTTCCGGTCGCCCGACGTCGTGCCGCAAGCGCCGGATATGCGGTAAGGTGCGCCGTTTTCTTGAGGTTCGGGCCGATGGGCGAGCGCTACGACCCGCATGCGGTCGAGGAGAAATGGCAGGAGCGTTGGGAGCGGCTGGGCGTGAACCGGCTGAGCCAGGACGACCTGCGCAGCGCCAAGGACCCGTACTACAACCTGATGATGTTCCCCTACCCTTCGGCGGAGGGGCTGCACATCGGCAACATCTATGCCTACACCGGCGCCGATGCCAACGGCCGCTTTTGGCGGCTGAAGGGCAAGGATGTGTTCCAGCCCATGGGCTTCGACGCCTTTGGCATCCATTCGGAGAACTACGCCCTCAAGGTGGGCGTCAACCCGAACGACCTCATCCCGCGCAACATCGACAACTTCACCGGCATGCTGCGCCGGTTCGGCGGCATGTTTGACTGGAACCACACGGTCGACACCACCAACCCCAACTACTATCGCTGGACCCAGTGGGTGTTCCTCAAGCTGCACGAGGCGGGGCTCGTGGAACGGCGGCAGGCCCCCGTGAACTGGTGCCCGTCGTGCAAGACGGTGCTTGCCAACGAACAGGTGATCCAGGGCCTTTGCGAACGTTGCGAAAGCGCTGTCGAGCAGCGCGACCTGCCGCAGTGGTTCTTCCGCATCACCGACTATGCGGAGCGGCTGCTCGCCAACACGGGGCACATCGACTGGTCCGACAAAACCCGCAAGGCGCAAATCAACTGGATCGGCCGCAGCGAAGGCGCCGAGGTGGTTTTCTCCTTGGATGGCCATGACGAGACCATTCGCGTGTTCACCACCCGCCCCGACACGCTGTTCGGCGCCACTTACATGGTGCTGGCGCCGGAGCACCCGCTGGTGGACGACATCACCACCGACGCCCAGCGCGAAGCCGTGAACGCCTACCGCGAGCAGGTGGCAAGACAAGATCTGGTGGAACGCCAGAAAACCGACAAGGACAAGACCGGCGTTTTCACCGGCGCCTACTGCGTAAACCCGGTCAACGGTGAGCGCATCGGTGTGTGGATTGCGGACTATGTGCTCATGGGTTACGGCACTGGCGCCATCATGGCCGTGCCGGGACACGACGAGCGCGACTTCGAGTTCGCTCACGAGTTCGACCTGCCCATCGTGCGCGTGATTGCCGCGGATGGGGAAACCGCCGAAACACCCCTCGAGGCGGCATGGGCTGGGGACGGCACCCTCGTCAACTCCGGCGAATTCGATGGCCTTTCCGTGGCGGACGCCAAACGCGCCATCGTCGCGAGCCTGGAAGCGAAGGAACAAGCCACGAGCCAGGCGAACTTTCGGCTCCGGGACTGGTGCGTCTCGCGCCAGCGCTACTGGGGGCCGCCCATCCCCATGGTGCATTGTGACCACTGCGGCCCGGTGCCGCTGCCCGAATCCGACCTGCCGGTAGAACTGCCCCACCTCGACGACTTTCGCCCTGACGACTCTGGCATCAGCCCGCTAGCCCGCGTGAAAGAGTGGTACGAAGTGCCCTGCCCTGTGTGCGGCGGGCCGGCGCACCGCGACACCGACGTCACCGACAATTTCCTCTGCAGCGGCTGGTACTTCCTGCGCTACCCGAGCACCGACCGCGACGACGTGGCGCTCGACGCCCAACTCACCCGCAAATGGCTGCCCGTGGATTCCTACATCGGCGGCAACGAGCACGCGGTGCTGCACCTGATGTATGCCCGCTTCATCAGCATGGCGCTGCACGACCACGGCGTGCTGCACTTCGACGAACCATTCACCCGCTTCCGCGCCCACGGCCTGCTCATCCGCGAAGGCAAGAAAATGTCCAAGAGCAAGGGCAACGTCATTACGCCGGACGACGTGATCCGCCGCTACGGCGCCGACACCATGCGCCTGTACCTGCTCTTCCTCGGTCCCTACGAGCAGGGCGGCGACTACCAAGGGCGCGGCATCCAAGGGCCCCACGGCTTCCTGGGCCGCCTCTGGCAGAGCGTCGAAGAGGCGGCCCCCGACACCCCTGACCCAGATGTGGAACGCGCCCTGCACCGAACCATCAAGCAGGTGAGCGAACAGGTACCGGAACTGCAATACAACACCGCCATCGCCGCCATGATGGAATACCTGAACGAGGCCCGCGCCGGCGGCCGCACGCCGAAGAACGCCGAACTCGAGCCGCTGGTCGTCATGCTGGCCCCCTTCGCGCCCCACATCGCGGAGGAACTCTACGAACGCCTGGGTCACGCCGAGGGTCTGTTCGGATCGGCATCGTGGCCTGACTACGACCCCGCCAAGACCGTGGAGGAGTCCGTGGAAGTCGCCGTGCAGGTGAACGGCAAGATGCGCGGCCGAGTCACGGTGCCGGTGGACGCCACCGAGGAGGCGGTGGTTGCGGCGGCGCGCGCGCAGCCCAACGTCAGTCGCCATCTGGAGGCCGGCCAGGTGCGGCGGGTGATCCACGTGCCCGGGAGGTTGCTCAATGTCGTGGTGTCGTAGGAGCCTACGGGCCCTCGGAGGGAAGGCATTCTGCCTTCCCTGGCGCGCAGCAGCGCGCCCACTCAGCACAACGCGACAGGCCTCCCGGCCTGTAGGGGCGCGCCCTTCGGGCACGACGGCAGAATGCCTTCCCTCCAAGGTCATGGCGAGGCTGCAAGCCCGGACGCTGGCAACCCTCCTCGCGGTCCTCCCCTTCGCAGCACCCACCGCGGCAAGCGACGCCTCGGACAAGGACGCACCCGCAGCAAAGCGCCCTTCCGCCAGCCTTTATCTCGCGAATCCCTACGGCTTCTCCGAACAGCAGCGAGAGGGGCCGCTGAAGGCCCTGGTAGCCGAACTCGAACGCATGGGCGTGGAGGTTTGGGAGCCGTTCGCTCGCAACAATCAGGTGGATCGCACAACGCCCGGTTGGGCCTACCAGATCGGCCAGGCAGATCTGCGCGACGTTCGGGACGCAGACGGCATCTTCGCCGTCGTCAACGGCTGCCCCCCCGACGAAGGCGTGATGGTGGAACTAGGCATGGCCATCGCCTGGCAGAAGCCGGTATTCCTCTTCCGCGACGACTTCCGCCGCTGCACCGACAGCGAAGGCTATCCCCTCAACCTAATGCTCTTCACCGGTTTGCCCGAGGCAACCTGGCGAGAACACTGGTATTCATCCATCCACGAACTAGCTGACCCGGGCAAGGCACTCGCCGAGTGGCTCGCGGGCCGGCGCACTGGAGCGGCACCGACCGCCACGGACTAGCCACACACCTCGCGGAGGAACTCGGCCATGCAAATGCGGACTCTAGCAACGCTCGCGGCTCTCGCAGTCACAGCAGCCGGCTGCGGCCCGCGCGAGGCGCCCGAAGAGCCATCCGCGCCGGCCGCCATCGGTGCGGAGGTCGCCGTCACGGGCGGCATTGTTCGCGGCGTGCTTGGCGAAGACGGTCTCAAGCAATACCACGACATTCCGTTTGCGGCGCCTCCCGTCGGCGAACGGCGTTGGGCACCTCCCGGGCCTGTGCAATCCTGGGACGGCGTGCGCGATGCTGCCGCGCCGGGACCGGCCTGCGTGCAGCAGGGCGCTCAAGGCGGCTTCTACGATACGGCCACGGCGGTCGCGGCGATGGACGAGGACTGCCTGATCCTCAGCGTGTGGACGCGAGCCCAACAAGTTGACGAGCGATTGCCGACGATGGTGTGGATCCACGGCGGGGGCCTCACCGTCGGTTCGGGAGACGCCTACCCCGGCGAGCTGCTCACCGCAAAGGGCGTGGTTCTCGTGACCGTCAACTACCGCCTTGGTCCCTTCGGCTTCCTGGCCTTGGCCGACCTCACGGCCGAAAACGCGAACGGCGCCTCCGGCAACCAGGGCCTCCAAGACCAGATCGCCGCCCTCAAGTGGGTGCAGGACAACATCGCGAGCTTCGGCGGCGACCCCGGCAATGTCACCATCTTCGGCGAATCCGCCGGCTCGATGAGCGTGTCGATCCTGCAGGCAAGTCCCCCGGCAAGGGGGCTTTTCCACCGCATCATCGGCCAGAGCGGCGGCCTGTTCGGCCCCATGACCTTCCGCGACCGGCGCTCCGTCAACGGCGACCCGGCAGAAGCAATCGGCGCAGGTTTCGCAGCAGCGCTCGCCGGCGAGGGGGAAGACACGTCGCTCGAGGCCCTGAGAGCCCTCTCCGCCGAACACGTCCTCGCCACCTATCTCGCCAATCCCGCGCTCCTCAGCGCCCTCGCCATCGTTGACGGCGACGTGCTCGAGAACGAGGTTGAAGCGGTTTTCGAGGCCGGCCAACAGGCCAACGTTCCGGTTCTGATCGGCTCGAACGCCGACGAGGGAACGGCGCTCATGCCTTACATGTCTGCCGGCTTCGGCGAGGGTGCAGCCGGATTCGCGGCCTACGTCGAAACGACCCTCGCTGAAGTGAAGGACGAAGTCGGCGAGCACTATCCCGCTGGCGATGACCAGCAAGCGACCGCATCCTGGATGGATCTCTTCGGCGATGCCCTGTTTACCTATCCGATGCGAGCCTGGGCCCGTGCCATGGCAACCGTTCCGAGCGACGCGTATCTCTATTGGTTCACGTGGGCACCGCCGATCGAGGAAAGCGAGCGCTACGGCGCCTTCCACGCCGCGGAAATCGGCTACGTCTTCGGCAACCTCGAACTCTTCGGCGCCACTCCCACCGACGCCGACCGCGCCCTCTCCGAACGCATGGCGACGATCTGGACCCAGTTCGCCCGCACGGGCAATCCAAACGGCGAGGGCTCGCCCGAATGGCCCGCCTACACGCGAGAGAACGAGGCCTACATGGAGTTCGGCGAAACCGTCGCCGCCAAAACCGGACTGCGCATGGCCAGGATGGACCTCATCGAACGCGCCTGGACCATGCGACGCGAGAACGCAAAGGCGGTAGCGGAGGCGACCGCAGAACCCTAAGGGAGAGGCCCCTGCAAGGAGGCCGCAAAGGCGCGCCCCAAAACGCATTGTCTCCCGACGCCTCCCGGCAGAGATCTTGCGGCCCCCCGTACTTGGTGTACGGTGGACATTCCTTTTGGGCAGGAGCGCGTCGTGGAATCACTTCGACCGATCATCAGCATCTACCTGCTCGTCGTCGGTGCCGTGGTCGCACTGCAAATGGTGTTCGACTCGTTCTACCTCGGCAGCGCCGACGCAATCTGGGCCTATCTCGATTGGCCCATCAGCCTCGCGATGCTGCTCGCGGCAGCAGCCAGCACCCGCAGACTGGCCCTCGCCGGGGCCGGCGACGCGAGCGCCCGGCTCGAGTTCGTCGCCGTCGCGTTCGTCACCGTCGTCTGGTTCGACGCTTGGCTGAGAAAGCTAACCGGCGGAGCAGTCAGCCTCTCGACATGGCTGTTCGTCGACGGATTGCTGGTGGCGGCCATGCTAGGCGTCGGATTGCGCATACGTGCCGGCGGTCAACGCTCACCGGAGTAAAGCCCAGCCAGGCCTACGCCGGGGGGTCGTGATCAACCCGTTTCTCAACGGGCACGACCCCGTGATGCCGACGATTGCGTTAGGGCAGCACTGGAAGATCGAACGTGGACATGCCCTACGCCTGTTTGGCAGGTGGCGGTAGGTAATCTTGCTCCGACTCGTTTCCCGGCCTATGATGCGGACCACAGAAACTGTGGAACTGTGAGACTGTGGGCATGAAGAACATCACCGTCTCCGTGGACGAGGAGACGCATCGTCGTGCTCGGATTCGTGCGGCTGAGATGGATACGTCGGTGTCGGCGCTCGTGCGCGAGTATCTCGTGGATCTGACGGACAGGAAAGATGACGTTCCCTCTCGCGCATCAGTCGGTGAGTCGGAGGCTGAGCGCCGCGTGCGGGGGATCCGGGAAGCTATCGCACACATCCACGCCGAACACCCAGACTTCAGCTGCGCCGACAACCTACCCAGGGACGAGTTGTACGATCGCGCCAGAGCAAGAGCTGAGGTACGGGCACCAGCCGACCGAGATTAGAACCTCAAGCGCAGTTGAGCGGCATGCGGTTCGTCAACACGAATGTCCTGCTGTACGCGGTCAGTCCTGCACCGGGTGAGCAACGGAAGCAGGAGGTGGCGCAACAGCTACTATCGGAAGAGGCTCTGGGGCTGTCGGTGCAGGTCTTGCAGGAGTTCTATCATCAGGCAACCCGTTCCAACCGCCGAGGAGCGATCAGCCGCGACCGAGCGACACAGTTCATCGACAGCATCCGTCACTTTCCGGTGCAGGATATGACGCTCGACATCTTCCGAGCCGGCGTCGCACTCAGCCAACGCTACCAGTTGTCGTACTGGGACGGCGCCATTCTCGCCGCAGCGGAGGCTCTGGGCTGCGACATCCTCTATACGGAGGATCTCACCCACGGCCAGGACTATGGTGGAGTCGTCGTGGTCAACCCGTTCCTCGAAGGCCGCGACCCGTGACAACCGGCGCACCTCGGCGTGGGGCTTCGCTACGTCGATTCCTCTCGCCATAGTGCCAGGCCCATGGCGAGGCAGAGCAGAGGCAGGGCGGCGTCGATTAAGGCCCAGATTGCGGACATGGCATCGGCGCCGACCGCGGTGTAAGTGGGCGTCATGTAGTTGAACCAGTTGAAGAAGAACAGGATTCCGATGAACAGGAAGCCGTATAGCAAGGCGTTGGCGCCGATGTAGGCCCTGGTCACCGGGGCATCGTCGCCTTCGGCGTCCAGTGCCATCTTGCGGCGGTAGCCGAGAACCACGCCGGCGATGATTGCCAAGGCCATGAGGGGATTGATGTAGGTCCAGAGCGGGCTGTAGGGGCTGCCTTCACCGGAGACGTGATAGAGCGGCTCCACTACCGTGTGGACGGCGACTACAAGTCCGATGACGACGAACAGGGCTCCGATGATTCGCATGGGCATGGTGGCTGTCTCCGGGTCGAACCCGCATCGTACATCGCCCCAGCAGTGTCGCGAATCAGCACCGGCGTAGAACCGCCTGCCCCGTCCCCCTTGCGATAGGATGGATGCGCTAGTCGCGGGAGACACCATGCCAGAGCCTGGAGCGGGGCGCGTTGGGCGGGTTCGGATTGCGCTGTATGGGGCGGCAAACCTGCCGACGTCGGTGGTGGGGTTGCCGATTGCGCTCTATGTGCCGGCCTTCTATTCGCAGAATCTTGGGCTTTCGCTGGCGGCCGTGGGGGCGCTCCTCGCGCTGTCGCGGCTCACCGATGTCGTTACCGATCCGCTCATCGGCATTCTTTCGGATCGATGGCGGACGCCGTTTGGGCGGCGCAAGCCGTGGATGGTGGCGGGCACGCCGCTGATGGTGCTATCGCTGTGGATGCTGTTTGTGCCCGACAGCGCGGTTTCCGTTGCGGTCTGGAGTGCGCTCGGCGGCAGCGGCGTCGACAACCTGTATCTGTTTGTCTGGATCAGCGCGCTGTATCTCTCGTTCACGCTGGTCGATCTGCCGTACCGGGCCTGGGGCGCGGAGCTTTCGCCCGACTACGACGAGCGATCCCGGGTCACCGGCTGGCGCGAGGCGTTCGGCTATGGCGGCACGATGATGTCGCTCATCATTCCGCTCGCGATTGCCTTTGGCCTGGCGCGTCCGGGTGCGGAGAACGCGCTCTATGGCGTCGCCTTTGCCGTGCTGGTGCTGATGCCGCTCCTGACCTTCCCGGCGATTGCCTTCGTGCGCGAGCCGCCGATCCGGGGGGTGACGACGCCCCACGTCACCTGGGCACGGGGGCTCAAGATCGTTTGGGGGAATGGGCCGTTTCGGCGGTTGGTGATCTGCCTCACGTTCTTTGCCACCGGCATCAGCATGACGGCGTCGATGTCATTCTTCTTTGTCCAGCGCGTGATGGAACAGGCCTTCGACCGCTATGCGATCTTCGTGCTCGCCTACTACATCTCGAGCACCGTCGCGATTCCGGCCTGGTTTCAGATCTCGAAAAAACTCGGCAAGCACCGCACGGTGGTTCTCGGAATCGCCTGGCTGTCGCTTTGGAGCTCCTTCATTCCCTTGCTGGGGCCAGACGACTTCGCGCTCTTCTTCGTCATCATGCTGCTGAAGGGTTCCGCCATCGGCGCCCTCGTCTTCCTGCCGACGTCAATGGCCGCGGACATCGTCGATCTCGACACCCTGCGCACCCGCGAGCAGCGCACGGGGCTGTATTTCTCGCTCTGGGGGATGGTGAACAAGGGGGCGACGGCGCTGGGAGTCTTCATCGCCACCGCCGGCGCCGCCTACATGGGCTTCGATCCGCAGAGCGAGGCCAACGACGCCACCGCCAAGATGTCCGTGGCCCTGCTGTACTCGATCATTCCCGCGATCATCGCCTGCATCGCGCTGCCGCTTCTGTGGCGCTACCCACTGAACCGCACCCGCCAGGAGCGCATGCGCGGCTTCATCGAACGGCGCGACGCTCGCATGCGCGCGGCGGCCGAAACGGGCACGAACGCATGACGGTGCAGCAAGCTCGCACAGCCATTGCAGGTGTTGCTTTGGCGACCCTGCTCGGCTGCGGGTTTCAGCTTCGGAACTGGGATCTCTCTTCGGCATTCGCGACTGCGTCCGTGGTTGCGAGCGAGGGTGTCACCTTGGATGACGCGCTGGTGCGCGCACTTGGGTATTCGGGGCTTGAGGTGGTGGCGGAAGGAAGCGATGTGGTGCTGCGGCTGTCCGAGGAGCGGGAAGAACGGCGGAGCGCAGCCGTCACGGCGGCGGGACGGGCGGCGGAAGTGGAGTTGGCGCTGGAGGTGACGGTCTCCGTGCAGGATGCGGCCGGCAAGGAGCTCGCGCCGGAACGCGTTCTCCGGGTTGCACGGGTGCAACGCATTGACGTGGACAACATCGTCGGCAGCAGCGAGGAAGAAGCGTTGCTGCGCGAGGAAATGCGGCAGGAACTTGCCTCGCGCATGGTGCGGAGTCTTGCCATGGTGGCCAAGGCGCACGGTGCACAGGCAACTGACGCAGCCGCGCTCGCGGGCGGGTCGCAGTCGTCCACAAGCAGCGGGAGCCCCTGATGCAGATCAAGTCGAACCAGTTGCAGCGGCACCTCGATGCCGGTCGCTTCGCGCCGGTGTATCTCGTTTCCGGCGACGAGCCGCTGCTGGTGGACGAGGCCTGCGCCAGCATCGTCGCCGCCGCCGAGACGAATGGCTTCTCCGACCGCACGCGGTTCGACCTTGCGGTGGACGGAGGGCTCGAGGAGGCGCTGGCGGGTGCCGCTAATCTCTCGCTCTTCGCCAGCAAGCGCATGCTCGACATCCGCCTGCCGGCCAAGGGGCTCGACCGCAAGGGCAGCGACACCATCCGGCGCTATCTGGGCTCGCCGCCGCCCTCGACGATGCTGCTGTGTCGGGCGGTGGGGCTCGACTGGCGCACGAGGTCCTCGGCCTGGCATCGCGCCATCGACAAGGCCGGGGCCGTGGTGCAGGTGTGGCCGGTGGGTGCGCGAGAGCTGCCGCGCTGGCTCGATCAGCGCTGCCGCGCCGGTGGCCTGCAACTCGACCGCGAAGCGATCAGCATCCTCGCGGAGCGAGTAGAGGGCAACCTGCTGGCGGCGACGCAGGAGATCGAGAAGCTCCGGCTGTCTGGCCGCAAGGGCACCATTGGCGCGGACGAACTGCGCGACGCGGTGGGCGACTCGGCACATTTCGACACGTTCCAGATGATCGACGCGGCATTCGCCGGCGAGGGTGCCCGGGCCTGTCGCATGGCACGGGTGCTGCGCCAGGACGGCATTCCCATTTTCATGGTGATGGGCGCATTGGTGAACCAACTGCGGCGGGCGCGCGAAGTGGCCGCAGGTGGGTCGCCGAGGATGCCGAGGAACCGCGCCCAGCAAGTGCAGCGCGCCGTGCGACGCTTGGGCGCCGACCGCATCGACGCCCTGCTCCGCGCCGCCGCAGTGCTGGACCTGCAATCGAAGGGCATGTTGCGCGGCGACGCCTGGCAGTCACTGGAGAGGATGGTGGTGGCGGTTGCCGGCGGGGATGGCGACGGGTTGGAGGAACGGGCGGACTACCTGCGGGCGGAGGTCTAGAGGCGCTTCCGGAGGGGCTTGTCCCCGCCCGCATCCGAGGGCACCGCAGCGTCTGTAGCAACTGCCAACCGCGCGTCAGGGCGCGCCGGGACGGGCCAAGCCCATCAACTCGACCGGGCATCTGGTAGTAGGATGGCTCCGGCTCCCCGGCAAGCGACAGGCAGCGAGGCCCCCATGAAATTCGGCGACTTCCGCAACACCGGCGTTCTCAACCCCACGTTCCAGCGCATTCAGGAACTGGGGCTTGGCGAGAACGTCGTCGAGCTCGACACCTATGGCTTCACGGTCGTGCCGCCCGACAAGGTGGCGGAACCGGCATTCTTTGAGCGGATTCGCGCCACTGTGCTCCGGCTCTGCAAGGAGCGCACCGGCGTCGAGTTCGCCCTCGACAGCAATGGCGCGATGGGGCATTACAAGGCGCAGCCGCAGACGGATGGGCAGTTCCTGCTGTTCTACCTCCTGATGGCGGATCGAGTGTTCGAGGAATGGGTGCTGAACCCCACGCTTTACACCCTGATCGACTACCTGATGCACGGCCAGCAGCAGCTCTCCAGCCTCACCTCCTTTGTCAAGTGGAAGGGCGAGCGGGAGGGTCTGGGACTCCACAGCGACAGTCCGCCGGACCGAGACGGACGGCTGCCAGCATGCTCGGACGTCGCCAACGCGGCCTACTGCCTCACCGACTACACCCTGGAGAACGGCGCCATCGCCATGGTGCCCGGCAGCCACACCCGCTGCCGCCAACCCGGCGGCGCCGGAGAAGGCGAGAAGGAGGCCATCCCGGTGGAAGCCGAGGCCGGGTCACTCATCGTCTGGCACGGCAACACCTGGCACGGCGCATTCGAGAAGAAAACGGACGGCCTGCGCCTGAACGTGACGAGCTATCACTGCCACAAGCGCCTGAAGACTCAAGAGGCGTATCAGTGGCGCGTCACGCAAGAGATGCTGGACCGCAACCCGCCGGAGTTCGCCCGTCTCGTGGCTGCCGACGACACGATGGGCTGGGACGAGAGCGGGCCCGACTACAGCCGCACGATGAAGTACGCGTCGGAGGAAACGAAGAAGCTGTTCGCGCGCCGCGGCCGCAAGGCACGGGAGGAAGAAGCGGCTTAGGGCGAGGGCCCTCGATCCGTCGACGTTGACGAGGCCCTTGACCGGAAGTACTAGCTCAATACGGGCGGGGACAAGCCCCGCCCCTACGAGGGCAGGGTTCCCGACACCCAGGCCTCCAAGGGCCCCGTCATCGTCCAATCGCGGCGATAAACTCGTCCTCGTCCCGCGGCGAGACGATCAGCGGTCGGTCAGCACCTTCGACCTCGATCCAGAAGACACTGGTGCCTAGCGCGAAATCGTCAGGCATTGGATCCTTCCATGTACCGCGATAGCCGACGCGCTTTACCTCAAGGATGTCTGCGAGGGGGATCACGCGACGACGCCACAGTCGCTTCAGCACGAGGTCGCCGTCAACGACTGCGTACCAGACTCCCACCAAGGTCCAGGCCACCACGGCAAAGGCACAGCAAAACAGCAGCGCACCGAGGCTGGCTAACGTCACGTGAACGCTGTCAGTTGTTCCGCCGATGCTGTCGATTGGCCCATTGCTAAGCCAAATCAACCCACCACTGATGCCCGCAAGTGCTGGGCCGGTGATGTAAAGCCAAGCTCGGCTGCCGAGTGCCGATCGGAAGCGCACCGCTTGATTGTGCCGTTCTGTACTCGCGGTTTCCATCGGGCCAGCGACTAGGAAGCCGCTACCGTCATCCCTTCCACCAGCAGGGAGCCGACGTGGATGGTGCCGCGGCGGTCCACGTCGTCGCCGGCGGCGACGATGTTGCGATACACGTCGGCGAGGTTGGCGGCGATGGTCACTTCGTCCACGGCGTGGGCGGGTTCCCCATTCTCGATCCAGATGCCGGAGGCGCCGCGGGAGTAGTCGCCGGTCACGCGATTGATCCCCTGCCCCATGAGATGGGTGACCATGAGGCCCGTACCCATCTCGCGCATCAGCTCGGACGCTGGCTTGCGCTCGGTTTGCACTTCGAGGTTGAACACACCCCCGGCGTTGCCGGTGGTAACCATGTCGAGACGCTTGGCCGCGTAGTTGCCAAGCACGTAACTCGCCACCACGCCAGCCTCGACGAAGGCCTTGGCCCGCGTTGCGACGCCGTCGCCGTCGAAGGGCGTGCTGGCGATGCCGCGTGGCAGGTGCGGATTCTCCACGAGCGACATCGAACTCGGCATCACCTGCTTGCCGAGGGAGTCGAGCAGCCACGACGCCTTGCGGTAAAGGGCGCCGCCGCTGATCGCGCCAATGAGATGGCCGATGAGGCCGGACGCCATCTGTGGATCGAACAGCACCGGATGCTGGCCCGTCGCCACCGGTCGCACGCCGAGCCGGGCCACGGCACGCTCCGCCGCCCTGCGTCCCACCGCTTCGTGGTCGTCTAAGGCGTCGGCGACGCGTCCCATCGTGTACCAATAGTCGTTCTGCATCCGCGAGCCTTCTTCGGCGATGACGCTCACCGAGACGCTGTGACGGGTGCCTTGCAAGGCCTCGACGAAATCGTGGCTGTTGCCATAGACGGAGCAACTGCGGTGGCTCGACACCTCCGCACCTTCCGAGTTGGTGACGCGGTCGTCGTGGTCGAACGCCGCGGCCTCGGTTTCGAGTGCCCGGCGCTCCGCCTCCGGCACGTCGAGCGGCCACGGATGGTACAGGTCGAGTTCCGGCAGCTCTCGCGCCATGAGTTCTGCCGCGGCGAGGCCGTTGCAGGGATCCTCCTCGGTGAACCGGGCGATGTTGAGCGCCGCCCGCACCGTGCCCCGTACGGCCTCCTCGCTGGCATCGGAGGTGGATGCGCTGCCCTTGCGCTGACCGTCGAAAACCGTGATGCCGAAGCCGCGGTCGTGGGTGAACTCCACCGTCTCGAGCTCGCGGTTGCGAACCTTGACGGCGAGCCCGGCGTCGTCGGTGACGGACACTTCCGCCGCCGTCGCGCCTTGGCGCTCTGCCTCGTCGAGAATTCGCCCCACCAAATCCTTGAGCTCGCCTTCGAGCCCTGCCATGTCGATGGCTTCCATCGCTGCCCCGTTCCTTGTTGCGGCGTTAGTCGTCCGGTCGTTAAGTCAAGCGGCGGTGCCACCCACCGTCAGTTCGTCGATCTTCAGCGTCGGCTGGCCGACGCCGACCGGGACGCCTTGACCGTCCTTGCCGCACATGCCGATGCCGGCGTCGAGTTCGAGGTCGTTGCCCACCATCGATACCCTGTGCATGGCGTCGGGACCGTTGCCGATCAGGGTGGCGCCGCGAATGGGGGTGGTCACCTTTCCGTCTTCGATCAGGTACGCCTCGGTGGCCGAGAACACGAACTGGCCGTTGGTGATGTCCACCTGACCGCCGGCGAAGCTCACGGCATAGACGCCGCGATCGACGCTGGCGAGGATCTCCTCCGGCTCGCTCTCGCCGGCGAGCATGAACGTGTTGGTCATGCGCGGCATCGGCAGATGGGCATAGGACTGGCGGCGGGCGTTGCCGGTGCTGGCAACGCCCATCAGGCGGGCGTTCATCTTGTCCTGCATGTAGCCGCAGAGCACGCCGTCTTCGATCAGCACCGTGCGCTCGCCGGGGGTGCCTTCGTCGTCCACCGTGAGCGAGCCGCGCCGGTCCGCCAACGTCGCGTCGTCCACCACCGTACACAGCTTCGATGCCACGGTCTCGCCCATTCGCCCGGCATAGGCGGACGTGCCCTTGCGGTTGAAGTCGCCTTCGAGGCCGTGGCCGACGGCTTCGTGCAGCAGGACGCCCGGCCAACCGGGCCCGAGCACAACGGGCATGGCCCCAGCCGGCGCGTCCACCGCATCCAAGTTGACCAGCGCAGCACGGACTGCCTCGCGGGCGTGGCCCTCGGCGGCGTCGGTGTCGAACAGCCACGCGGCATCGATGCGCCCGCCGCCGCCGCTCACGCCCCGCTCGCGGCGACCGTCGCGTTCGGCGATGACCTCGATGGAGAAGCGCGCCATGGGACGCACATCGGCGCTCAGGGTGCCGTCGGTGGCGACGACAAGGTTGATGTCCTGATTGAGCGCCACCGTGACGTGAACTTCCCGAACCGCAGGATCAAGGCCCCGGGCGAACGAGTCGATGCGGGAGAGCAGCGCAACCTTGTCTGTCTCGCCAGCGGAAGCAAGCGGGTCCACCGCTCCGTAGCGGGGCGTCGGCGTCCCGGGCGACACGGGCCCGGCGATGGCGTTGCCGCCGCTCCTCGCAATGCTGCGCGCGGCGTCGGTGGCCTCGGCGAGGCGCGGCAAGGCGATGTCGTTCACGTACGCGAACCCGGTGCGTTCGCCGCTGACGGCACGCACGCCTACGCCGCGGTCGACGTGATAGGCGCCGTCCTTGACGCGACCGTCCTCGAGCGACCAGCTCTCGTTGCGGCTGACCTGGAAGAACAGCTCACCGGTGTCGATTTGCTTCGAGGTGAGGCGCCCAAGCAGACGATCCACGTCGCCATCGCCGATCTCTCCAGCATCCAGCAATGCCTTGCGGGCACTATCGATCGGGTTCGTCACGTTCACTCCTAGCGGGCTGATGTTTCCATTAAAGCAGCATCGGCGGGTGCAGACATCGGTTCCTCGGCGGCTTCGGGCGCGGCGGTGCCTTCGATGTCCTCGGCGAATATGGAAACGAAGTCCACTTCCGGCTCGTCGTAGGTGCCGCCAATGCGGTACTTGCCGCTGGTGAGTCGGTTCAGCGGCTCGCGCAGGAGCTGGCCGCCAACCAGCACGCCCACCGCGCCGGCGGGGTTGGCCAGGGCGATGAAGGCTGCGTACCAAGGCAGGCTCTGGTGCAGGGGCAGCGTGACGATCATCTCGTTGTCGAGTTCGCCGGTGTCGAGATCGACCGTGCCGTTGATGCGGAAGCTTGAACCCGTGCCGGCAATGCTCGCTGGCTCCTCGAAGCGGACGAGCCCGTCGTCGAGGGCAAGCTGCATGCGCACCTCGTCGAAGCCGATCCCTTCGCCGAAGACGTCCGAGAAGTCGAGGTTGAGGCGCTTGGCGATGGTCCAGAAGTTGACCAGGCTCATGATGCGCGTGGCGCCGGAGCCGGTATCGACATCCACGAAGCGGCCGCTGTCGAGCGCGAGGCTGACATTGCCGGAAAGGTGGGCGAGGTCGAACAGGAGCGGCGAGCCGGGCCACGACAGCCGCCCCTGCATGGCGAACGACTCGCTCTCCACGCTCGGCGCGAAGTCCCACTGCGGCAGCACTTCGGCGACGTTGCCAGCACCAACGACCCCGACGAACTCCGTCGTGTTGCTCGCCCGCGACCAACGCAGCGGCTCCGTCACTTCCACCTCGAGACCGCGCACCTCGGCCGAGAGGTCCACCAGCGCTATACCCTCGGCGTTCCCGCGCAGGTTGAAGCGCCAACTGCCGTAATCGTCCTCTCCCACGTGGACGCTTTGGATGTTGACGTCGGCATCCGGCAGGTCGTCCATGACGGCCACGGTGAGCGGATCGGATTCGTCCTCCTCTTCGCCCGCCGGTAGGCGAATCGATGCCAGGTTCACTTGCCAGGGTGCATTGCCGCTGCGGGCAAAGGTCCCCTCTGCCTCACGCGATCGAAGCGTAAACGTCGACTCGCTGCCGATGGTTTGGCCGGAAACCACCACGTCGTCGAGCGCGAACTGGCCGAGGTCCAGTCGCGCAAGACGCAGTTCCCTTGCCTCCCAGTCCGGGAGCGCGGCAATCGCCTCCGCCGCGAAGGGCACGGCCCCGAGCGAGCCTCGGAGGATGATGCGGTCGGCGGTGGCGTCCGCGATGGGTGCCGGGGCGCCTATGCCCAGTGCGCCACGCAGCAGACCGTCGTCTACGACATGCAGCCAGCCAGAAAGGGCAAGATCGTCGCCGCCTGCCGTTGCCCCGCGTGCCGCCTCATCGGCCGATTCGTGCGCCGCTGGGTCAATCGCATAGCGCAAGTTGACGGCGCCGTAGCCGTCGAGCAGTTGTGCAGTCAAGTGCAGTTCCCGCGCCGTCTCCGCCGACTTGCCAAGGGGTGCTGGCAAGTCCAGCGCAACGCCCTGAAGGTCGGTGTGCACCGTCAGTTCGGGTGCCCTGCCGGCCTCAGGGAAGGCGGTGAACGTGGCATGAAAGCCGGCCTCGCCCGCCACGACCGGCGGCGGCTCAACCTCGAGCAGCGCCGCCGCATCCGCGACGCTGGCCGCGCCTCGTGCATCGAAGCGAATAGCGTGGTCGCCCCCATCGCCTTCGGTCTCGCTGGCGATGACCATCGTCACCGGGTTACCGAACAGCGTACCCGCAAGGCCGTCGGCGCGAACGACATCGGGCAGACGCAGCGACACCTGCCCGACCATGTCGTCGAAGGCAAGGCCAAGGTTGGCAAGGTCGACATCCGTGCCCTTTAGGTCCAGCTCGATGTCGATGGCTTGTTCGATCGGCAAGGCGTCCTGCTCTGGCTGGCGGAGCGGTATAGCGAGCGACGCTGCCACGGCGACGTTGCCAGTCGCGCTCCACTCGTCATCCAGGAAGTCGAGGCGGCGCGGCTCTGGCATGACGCGCAGGAACGCGAGCAGTCGGTCGGCGTCGTGCTCCGCGGCGAAGCGAACCTGCACGAGGTCCCCGGACGGTGGCACGCGGACATCCGCCGACTCGAGCCGCGCGCCGAACACCGTCGCATCGCCCTGCACCACGACGCCGTCCGGCGTGATGGTGACGCGACCATCGAAGTTCCGCGCTTCAGGCCATTCCGGGTCATACGCGACGGTCGCGTCCTGCACGCTCGCCGCGAGTTCAAACCGACGCGAGAGCAAGCCGTGAACCGGTCGGGCACGGCTGTGCCACAGCAACCGGCCATCGCGCAGCACGCCGCCGCCGACGGCACTCCGCAGCCAGTTACGTGTCGCTGCCGGCAGCTTGCGGGGGATGTAGGAGAAGGCCGATTCCACGTCGGCGCGATCGATCGCTCCTTCAATCAGCACTCGCGTCTCGCCGTCGCTGCCATCGTGGGCAAGGGCAAAGCCGCCCCGGGCCTGCACATCGGCGGTGGCGACTTCGATGCCCGATCCGCGCAAGTGCAGGTGGCCGCCTCCCACCCAAAAGGTGAGTTCCCCCACCGCGCGCTGCAGGCGCCAGGAGCCCGCAAAATGGTCGGTGAAGCCGATTTCGAGGCCATCGCGCGCCCGCACCGCGACACGCGCCACGCCCTCTTCCACCACACCCACCAGGCGGCCGTCCGCCCCAGCCACCGTTGGTGCACCACGGTAGCCCGCCAAGTGAACGTCCTCAGCCTGCGCCATCCAGGCGACGTTGCCGTCGGTGGTCAAGCGAGCCTGCACCGCGCGCAGGCGCCCCGTGGGTGCCGGTCCCCGCAGCCACGCCGCGCCAGCGTGCGGGCCCAGGAAGAGCGCGCCCAAGCGCGCCACCTCGGCGAGGTTCAGTTCCGGGCTCCAGATGTCGATCCCGTCTCCATCGATGGCGAAGCCACCGCCGAGCGCAATCGACTCGTTGCCGACGGTAACGCGCAGCTGATCGATGCGCCCCCGCCGGCGCTCGCCTTCGCCTCCGGCAACGCTCCACGCCGACAGTTGCGCGGATAGGTCCAAGGCCCCGCCCGGGACTTGCGCATCGTTCATATCGAGGCGAAGGCGCGCCTGCCCCGAGCCCTCGTCCCGACGCCACGTGCCGATGGCGTTGATCTCGGCGCCGCCCACCAGCGGCAGTGCCCTACTGGCCAAACGCGAGGCGATCAGGCGACCATGGCCGTCGCCGCCGCTCCTCACCTCCCCTTCCAAGAGCAGGCCGCAACTGTCGCACGTGCCCGGCGGCGTCAGGGTCAACGACAGCAAGTGGCGGTTGTTGTAGTTGCTGCCGAGCCAGGCGAGCCGCCCGAGTTCGTGCACGTCCTCCGCCTCAAACATGCGCAGGCGCAACGTCACCCTGACCGCGTCGCTGTACGCGGCAAGGGTGGCAAAGTCGAAGTCGAGCGGCTGCGTGGCGCCCCGCAAGCGCCAGCCCTGCCCGTGCCGTTCGAAGTCGACGGTGCCGTCCGCCACCGCAAGGTGACGGGCAACGACGCGGTTTCGCCAAAGGCTCTCCAGAATGTCTAGCTCGAAGCGCACGTCGTGGAGCTCGCCCGACGCAAAGCGAAGGCGGCGCACAGCAAACCCAGGGTTGATGCCGTGCCATCGCCCTTCGATGCCGTGCACCTCGGCGCCGATGTCTTCGAGCCACGCATTGAGTTCCGGCTCGAAGGCCGGCAGCAGGGACACAGCAGCGCGGCCAGCAAGCTGCATCAGCGCCAGCAACACGGCCACCACCGTCGCCGTGGCGACAAAAGGCGCCAGTGTCCACTTCATGGCGCCGCCCCAACGACGGCGGTGTCGACGCGCCTGCGGCCCTTGCCGTGACAGACCGGACAACGCCGTTCAAGCTGCTCGGCGAGGCTGGGCCCGCGGCGGCGGCGACTAAGCTCGACCAATCCCAGGGGCGACATGCCCGAGACGCGAGTCGCGGCCGGGTCGTCTGCCAAACCCGCGCGCAATGCATCGAGCACTTCCCGCCGGTGCCTGCGGCTCGGCATCTCGACGAAGTCGATGACGACGATGCCGCCGACGTTGCGCCGTCGCAGCTCGCCCGACAAAGCCTCGGCCGCCTCGCGGTTGACGCGCGCCACATCGTCCTCGCCGGCCACAGCAAATGAACCGGAGTTGACGTCCACCGTGGTCATCGCCTCGGTGTGTTCGATGACCAGATGACCGCCGCATGGCAGCGCCACGCGGGGATCGAGTGCTGCGTCGATGGCGCGCTCAACCCCGGCGGACTCGAACAGCGGCGTCGAACCCTCATGCAAGGCAAGGCGGGAGGCGAGTTCCGGGGAGTGTTGGCGCATGTACTGTTGGATTTGTGCAAACGTGCTTGGTTCGTTCACCGTCACTGCACCTTCGTTCGGCGCCAGATCGCGCACGGCCCGGAGCGGCAGGGGCAGATCTTGATGCAGCACCTCGCCGACGCGGACACGCCCTCGCGCCTCCTCCACGTCAGCCCAGAGCGACAGCAGACCTTCGAGCTCCGCCTCAATGGCGTCCCCTCCTGCACCCTGGGCGGCACTGCGGATGATGCAGCCGTGGGACGTGCCGAGGGATTCGCGTGCCCTTTGCGTCAAGGCCCTGAGGCGCCCTTGTTCGTCGGCATCGCCGATGCGCTGAGAAATCGCCACGCGGTCCTGATCCGGTAGAAGTGCCAAGCGCCGCCCCGGCAGCGTCGGCCGCATGGACAGGCGCGCGCCCTTGCCCCGCACGGGGTCGCGGATCACCTGCACCAGCACGTGCTCGCCGACGTGCAGCGCATCGGCGATGGCGCGGCGTGCCATAGGAGTCTCGCGCACATGCAGCATGCCGGGCCTTTCGAGCCCCAGCTCCACAAACGCAGCCTTGAGGCCTGGAACCACCCGCCGCACGCGGCCGCGGCGAATGCTGCCGACGAGACTCGGCGCGTCGGCTCGCTCGATCTGCACCTCGACGACCGCCTGGCCCAGCCCGTCTCGAACGTTGCTGGCTCCCTGCAAGAGCGCGACCCGCGCGTCACACCCGCGGTCCTCGATCAGGAGCCGCCCGGTCACGCGTCCCGGCCCTGCAACTGACGGACGCCCGCGCGCCGTGAAGGGCGCGTTGGCAGGTCGCTCGCGTGAACTGCTGGTCTTCGTGCTCGCATTCGCGCTCAACTACCGCTAACAGCCTTCAGACTTCGCCGCTGGTACGGCGAAGTCCGACACCTTGCCGACGCCGCGAAAGCGCCAGGTTTCCACGCCGAGTTCGGTGAGCAGCCGTTCGAGTTCGTCGAGTGGCAGTCCGACGACGGCACTCGGGCTACCCGCGATGGCGCGCACGAAGATCGCGCCCAATCCTTGCAGACCATAGCCACCGGCCTTGTCACGCGGCTCGCCGGTAGCCCAGTAGGCTGCCATCTCGGGTTCAGGCACGTCGCGCAATGTCACGTGAGCTTCCGCCAACGCTGTTCGGGAACGTTCCCCGACAACCACTGCGACGCCGGTGAGCACCTGGTGGCAACCGCCGGCGAGGGTGCGGAACATGGCAAGGAAGTCGTCGCGACCGGTCGGCTTGCCAAAGACATCGCCACTCGGCGACACGACGACGGTGTCGGCGCCCACCACCACGACCCGACGGTCGTCCTGGGCGGCGCGCGCAGTCTCGCCGGCCACCGCACGCGCCTTGCCGAGCGCGAGCCGCAGCACGAGATCGCAGGGGGTCTCGCCGGGATGTGGCGTCTCGTCGATGTTCGCCGGCGAGACGCGAAAGTCGAATCCCGCCTGCTGCATCAGGTCTCGCCGCCGGGCCGAGGCGGAGGCGAGCAGGATGTGCGTCTTCATCGCACCGGGAACCGTCGTCGCAGGGCCGCGAGCGCCAGCGCCAAGAGCGGGAACAAGAGCGCCGTGACGCCAGGCGCGGCGAGGAACCACAGCGACGGCGTGGTGCCGAGCGCAAGCACCCGCGCCACCTCGCGCACGAGGGCCGCCAAGAGCAGGACCCCCAAGGCGACGCCAGCCCGCTGCAGCACCAAGTAGAGGCGAATGCGCTCGTGTAGGACGTGGCCGCTGAACACGGCCCCGGCCATGCAGGCGCCGTTGAGGCCCAGCGGATCGCCAACGAGGACATCGACCACGAAACCAAGCAGCCAAGCCTCTACCAGCCCCGTCCGCTCGGAGGCGGCAAAGCCCCAGTAGAACAATACGGCGACGGTCCAGTCGGGGCGGAAGTGGCCGACCCAGTCGGGAACCGAGGCGGGAAGATGCATCACGCTCGCCAGCATGGCGGCAAGCAACGTCACGAAGATCAGCCAGCCGCCGCGGCGAGGGTTCATGCGTCGCCCTCACGCACCACGAGCACGTGCCGGGAACGGTCGAGGGCCGCACTCGGCATCGCCTCCACCCGGGCGAAGTCGTCGCCGGGGTCGCGCACCACCGACTGCACGATGCCGACGGGATAGCCAAACGGAAAGCGTCCACCGAGGCCCGAACTCACCAGCAGGTCGCCCGGAACGATGTCGGACGCAACAGGCACGCTCTCGAGCGTCAGGCGATCGAACGCGCCGGTGCCGGCGGCGATGGAGCGCAGGTTGCTGCGATTGACGTGCACCGGCACCGCATGGGTGGTGTCGGAGATCAGCAGCACCCTGCTCGTCGTGGCCGCCGACTGCACCACCTGCCCGAACAATCCGCCGGAGTCCACTACCGCCTGCCCCGTGCTGACGGAATCGCCGAGCCCCTTGTCGATCACCACCTCGTGCCGGGCGGGATTCGGCACGATGGCGATGATCTCCGCCACCAGCACACCCTCGGGCAGGCTTTCCGTAGAGCCAAGCAACGCTCGGAGACGGTCGTTTTCCGCGACAAGGCCCTGGTAGAGGCCCGCGGTTCGCCGCAGCTCCACGAGTTCCGTCTCGAGCCGGTCAACGTCGCCGCGCAATCGAGCATGGGTGGAGAACAGCCGATCCAGACGGCTGCCCAAAAGGTAGGGCGACTCGGCAACGTAGTAGAGGGGGGAGACTCCGGTGGTCAGTGCACCGCGCAAGGGCTTCAGGGCGTTTGTGCCGCCGTCCACCGCGACTAGCGCGCCCGAAGCGACGCAAAGCCCGGCCAAGACGTAGCCGGAAATGCTTCTGCGAACAAACAGGCTCTTGATGACAACACCCGGCTTGGGATGGTTAACGGAACGTTGAGCGAGGGATCGAGGGCGCCTCCGGCTTGGGCTGCGTTTGGAGTCTAGGTGGAGAGCAGATCGGCGGTGGCGTTGCGGTCCATCATGTCGAGCGCCATGCCGCCACCGCGGGCAACGCAGGTGAGCGGGTCTTCGGCGATGATGACCGGCAGGCCGGTTTCCTCCTTCAGCAGCACGTCAAGGTCCTTCAGCAGCGCGCCGCCACCCGTGAGCACGATGCCGGTTTCCGAAATGTCGGCCGCGAGTTCCGGCGGCGTCCGCTCGAGGGCGTTCTTCACCGCCTGGACAATGATCGAGAGCGGCTCCTGGAGGGCTTCGAGCACCTCGTTGCTGTTCAGGGTGAAGCTGCGCGGCACGCCCTCGGCGAGGTTGCGGCCACGCACGTCCACTTCGTTCACCTCCACTTCCTGCGGGTAGGCGACGCCGATTTCCTGCTTGATCCGCTCCGCCGTGGCCTCGCCGATGAGGCTGCCCTGGGTGCGGCGCACATAGGCGATGATGGCGTCGTCGAAGCGGTCGCCACCAACTCTCACGGTGTCGGAATACACCACGCCGTTGAGCGAGATGATGGCAATTTCGGTGGTGCCGCCGCCGATGTCCACAACCATCGTGCCAACCGCCTCGTGTACCGGCAGCCCGGCACCGATGGCCGCCGCCATGGGCTCCTCGATCAGGCGCACCTCCCGCGAGCCAGCCCACTGCGCCGATTCGCGAATGGCGCGTCGTTCGACTTCAGTGGACTTGCAGGGAACGCAGATGAGCACGCGCGGACTGGGGCGGATGAGTGCGTCGTCATGCACCCGATGGATGAAATAGCTGAGCATCTTTTCGGTGACGACGAAGTCGGCGATCACGCCGTCCTTCAAGGGGCGGATGGCGGTGATGTTGCCGGGCGTTCGACCCAGCATGCGCTTGGCCTCGATGCCCACCGCCGCCACCTGTTTCTGGGCACCGTTGTTGCGGATGGCGACAACCGACGGCTCGTTCAGGACGATGCCCTGTTCCTTGACATAGATGAGCGTGTTGGCCGTGCCAAGGTCGATTGACATGTCGCGCGAGAACAGTCCGCGCAAGCCCTTGAAGATCACGGAATCGCGACGCCCCGACGTGAAAGGCGAACCTTAACACGCTTGCCATGCCAGCGGGTGCGCCGTTGCAGCGGGCGGTGCCTTGTTCGTGCACAGCGCCTCGCGTCCTTGGAAGGGGGGCGTACGCCCTCCATCGCGCCCGCAAGGGCGCGCATCTTGCTGGTGCTGCGACTGTTCCCCGCGCCTTGCGGCGCGGAGGAGGGCGGGCGCCTCCCTCCAGGGCGGTGCCGAGGGGCAGCGCGGGCCACACTCCATATGGTCTTAAGCGCCGGCGGGTTGTTTACAGGGCTGCTTTCGCCTTCAATTGCGGCGCGCACAGATGGAGCGATTGCGGCGAGATGGATTCGGAGACGGTAGAGAAACTGTTGCGGCTGTCAGCGCTCGAGCTCGACGAGGACGCGCGCGGGCGCCTGCGCCGCGACTTGGGCCGGATCGTTGCCCTCATCGACGAGATGCAATCGGTCGATACAGAGGGGGTGGAACCCTTGGCACATCCGCTCGATGCCGTGCAGCCGCTCAGGCCCGACCGCGCCGATCCCAACGTGGACCGGGCGACGCTGCAACAAGGCGCTCCGGCTACGCGGGACGGACTCTACCTGGTACCGCGCGTTGTCGAATAGCAGCATGGCAGGCGGTGCGTTCGCCACGCTTTCCGAGCTTCGCACGGAGCTGGCCGCGAGGCGCGTTGGCGCGGTGGAACTGGCTGAGGCATGCCTCGACCGAATCGCCGCCGAGGCGCATCTGAACGCCTTCGTCTCGACGTGCCCCGAACGCGCCTTGGCCCGTGCCGAGGCCGCCGACCGGCGCATCGCCAAGGAAGGACAGACGGCACTCGTTGGCCTCCCCGTCGCGCACAAGGACATCTTCTGCGTGCAAGGGCTTCCCACCACCTGCGCCTCCAACATGCTGGCGAATTTCGTTGCCCCCTACGACGCCACCGTGGCGGCACGAATGGACGCCGCCGGTGCCGTGCTCGTGGGCAAGACCAACATGGACGAGTTCGCGATGGGCTCGTCGAGCGAGACCGGACATCTCGGCTCGGTGCGGAATCCCTGGGATACGGGCCGTGTCGCTGGCGGCTCCTCCGGCGGCTCGGCAGCGGCGGTGGCCGCAGGACTCGTGCCCGGCGCCACCGGCACCGACACCGGAGGTTCCATCCGCCAGCCAGCGGCCTTCTGCGGCATATCCGGCCTCAAGCCCACCTACGGTCGGGTGTCGCGCTACGGCATGATCGCGTTTGCCTCGAGCCTCGATCAGGGCGGCCCGATGGCGCGCACGGCCGAGGACTTGCGTCTCCTGCTCGCCTGCATGGAGGGGCGCGACCCACGCGACTCCACCAGCGCCGAGGTGCCGCCTACCGCTGCCGAAGCCAAGCGACACCCCTTGCGCATAGGCATCCCGGGCCAGTACTGGGATGCGCTCGGCACCGACATGGGCACCGCTCTCGATGCGGCCCGCCGCGCCGTCGAGGGACTAGGGCACCAGCTAGCCGCCGTATCCCTGCCCCACACGCGCGCCGCAGTGGCGGCGTACTACGTCGTCTCCAGTGCAGAAGCCTCGACCAACCTCTCGCGCTACGACGGCGTGCGCTACGGGCACCGCGCAAGCGCGCCGAAGGACCTCGAAGACCTCTACCGCCGCAGCCGCAGCGAGGGCTTCGGCGAGGAAGTGAAGCGGCGCATCCTCACCGGTGCGTACACCTTGTCGGTCGGCTACTACAACGCCTACTATCAGAAGGCGCAGCGAGTGCGGCGACTCATCCGCCAGGACTTCCTGGACGCATTCGCGTCGGTGGACGCAGTCCTGGCCCCGGTGACGCCGACGCCGGCCTTCGAACAGGGCGCCATGCAAGCGGACCCCACCGACATGTACCGCCAGGATGCGTTCACGGTGCCGGCTAGCCTGGCCGGGCTGCCGGCGCTTTCCGTGCCCTGCGGCCAAGTCGACGGCCTGCCGGTGGGAATGCAGCTCATCGGGCCGCATTTCGCCGAAGATCGACTGCTGGCCCTAGGCGAGGCATGGCAACGGGAAACCGACTGGCACATGCTGCGTCCAACTTAAACCCCGTCCAGCCCCGGAGGCGACCCAAGTGAGCACAGAGTGGGAAAGCGTGATCGGACTGGAGGTGCACGTTCAGCTCGCCACCGAGTCGAAGATCTTCTCCGACGCGCCGGTGGCCGCTGGCGGCGACCCCAACAGCCGCGCCTGCGGCGTGGACCTGGGCCTGCCCGGGGTCCTGCCTGTGCTGAACGAGGGCGCACTCGCCATGGCGGTGACATTCGGCCTTGCGGTGGATGGCGAGATCGCCCGCGAATGCCGCTTCGATCGCAAGAATTACTTTTATCCAGATCTCCCAAAAGGCTATCAGATCAGCCAGTTGGCCGAACCCGTGGTGAGCGGCGGGCATCTCGACATCGACCTCGGCGACGACCGCAGTCGGCGCATCCACCTGACCCGGGCGCACCTCGAGGAAGATGCCGGCAAGTCGGTGCACGACGCCTACGCCGGCCTTTCCGGCATCGACCTGAACCGCGCCGGCACACCGCTCCTTGAAGTGGTTTCGGAACCGGAACTCAGGAGCCCCGAAGAGGCGGCACAGTATTTCCGCGCCCTGCACTCTCTGGTGCGGGCGCTCGGCATCTCGGACGGCAACCTTAACGAAGGCTCCATGCGCTGCGACGCCAACGTCTCCATTCGCCCGAAGGGGCGCGAGGAGCTTGGCGAACGCACCGAGATCAAGAACATCAACTCCTTCCGCTTCGTCGAGCGCGCGCTCGCCTTCGAGATCGAGCGCCAGATCGGCGTCGTCGAAGCCGGCGGCGAGGTGGTGCGAGAGACGCGCCTCTACGACGCCGAACGCGACGAAACCCGGCCCATGCGCGGCAAGGAGACCTCGGAGGACTACCGCTACTTCCCGGACCCGGACCTGCTCCCCGTGGTGGTCACCGACGCCATGCTGGCCGACGCCCGCGCCCGCCTGCCCGAACTGCCAGCCGCCAAGCGCGAGCGCTACGCCCGCGACTTCGCCCTTGACGACTACGCCTGCGCCCGCCTCACGGACGATCCAGACCTCGCGCGCTACTTCGAGGCCGTCACCGCCACCGGCGCCGAACCCCGCCAAGCCGCCAACTGGGTGCTCGGCGAAGTGAGCGCCGCCCTCAACCGCGACGAACGCGACTCCCACGACATCCCCGTGCCGGCAGAAGAGCTCGGCACCCTGATCGCCCGCATCGACGAAGGGGTGATCTCCGGCGCCGCCGCCCGCACCGTTCTCGCCACGCTCTGGCAAGAGGGCGGCGACGCGGACGCGCACATTGCCGCTTCCGGCCTCGCCCAACTCAACGACGACGACGAGCTGCGCCGCCTCGCCCAAGAAGCCGTCGAACGCCACCCAGACCAAGCGGACCAATACCGCGCCGGCAAGACCAAGCTCCTCGGCTTCTTCGTCGGCCAAGTCATGAAGGCAAGCCAAGGCAAGGCCAACCCGCGCCAGGTGAACGAACTCTTGCGGGAACTGCTCACGCCCTCCTGACCTGCGCCCCTAGGGCCGGCGGGACGCGGTTGACATGCCGAAACTGCCGTGGCGCAATACAGTCACACGGCTCGATTGTGAACTTGGAGCCACACCAAGGTAACCTCATCGTGAGCGGACCCGCGACCAAGAGTGATGTGCGCTGGTGCCGGGAGTTCCAGAGCGCCGCGAGTTTTTCCGAGGATCTTGGTGGATTGGGTGCGTATGTGGCCCCGCGCCGGGGACCATCGAGTCGGTTACAGGGACAGAAAGAAGACTATGTACTGCGCCGCGTGCTCGTTGCATTGCATCGCGAGAACCGGCTCAACCATCCACTCACGATCTGGGCGCAGGACCAGTGTGCGCCAGACTTCGTCATCCAAGACAGCCGTGGGAAGTGGGGCTTGGAGGTAACGGAAGCAGGTTCTGAGGCAATCCAAAAGCGCAGAACTCGGGTGGCACGATCTGACGGCCCCGCGAACGAAGGACATTTGTTGCCACTTGGGCGGAGAAGGGAAGCCGTAACCGAAGCGCTGAAAAACAAGACGCGAAAGCTGAACGAGGACTACGTTAACCGTCCAGGGTTTCCGACGAGGTGTGATCTCGTGGTGTACGACAACTGCAACGCGTACTCGGACATCGGCGACGACCTTGGAGATTTGCGCGAGATTCGCGACGACGCCTCGATGGCCCCAGGCGACTCTCCCACTCGCGCGGGATTCCGCGAGGTTTTTCTGCTGCGCGAGGACGGTCGGACCGTTTACTTCGATCTCTTCGGCTCTCGCCAACAGGTCGAGATCGGCACCGACTACAACATCGACTTTGCCGAGTGGATTGCCGAACAGGTCGCGCTGCTCCGGGCGGGTAGATGGGCCAAGCTGAACATCGAGGAATTGACCGAGGAGTTGGGCGCGTTGGCGAAGCGAGACAAGCGTGCTCTTCTTAGCCATTTGCGGGTGCTCATGCATCATCTCCTGAAGTGGCAAGCACAGCCAGACAACCGGTCGTCGAGCTGGGAGGGCTCGATACGGAACGCGCGGGACGAGATACAAGGAATACTGGAAGACTCGCCAAGCCTGTGGGGAGATCTGGGCGCCGGCGTGCATGACGTGTACCAAAAGGCCAGACTTTATGCTGCCAAGGACACGGGCCTTGCGATCGACACGTTTCCAGAGGAGTGTCCATTTGTTCCCGATGGGGCGGATGAGCGCATGATGCGAAATGGCACTCTTGAGTTCCTGAACCCCGAGTGGTTGCCCGAATAGCGGGCCGTTCCACGTCCCGAGACCACCCCTCGCTACCCCTTCGGCCAATCGTGCGACGCCTCTCTGGATGGCGTGCATCCTGTCCCATCGCGCCGCAACCCGTTTCCTGCCGCTCCGAAATCCGCCACCATCGACGCAATGAACGCCACCGACCTTCTTGCACTCCTCTTGGCCGCAGGCCTCGGTCTCGCTGGGGGCAGCTTCGTCAATGTGGCCGCGCGGCGGTTGCCGATCCTCCTCGCCCGGCGCTGGCGGAACGAGGCGCTGGCAACGCTGCACATCGAGCCCAAGACCACGCCGCCCTTCAACCTGGCTCGACCGCGCTCCCACTGCCCGTCATGCAACGCGCCCATCCGCGTGCGTCACAACGTCCCCGTGGTCGGCTGGCTACTGCTGCGCGGGCGCTGCGCCGACTGTGGAACGTCGATTCCGGCACGCTACCCGCTGGTGGAACTCGCGGGGCTCGCAGTTGCGCTCGCCACCACCGCCGTTTGGGGTTTCACCGCCCTCGCGCTCCTGCACGGCGTCTTCCTGCTCGCCCTCCTCACTGCCGCCCTAATCGACTGCGACACCCGTCTGCTGCCCGATGAAATCACCCTGCCGCTGCTTTGGCTCGGCCTCGGCTGCGCGTGGGCATTCCCCGAGCGTCCTGCCCTCGCCGATGCCGTAATTGGCGCCGCCACCGGCTACCTCGTGCTGTGGGGCATCTACCATGCCTTCCGCCTCGTCACCGGCAAGGAAGGCATGGGCCACGGCGACTTCAAGATGCTGGCGGCGCTCGGCGCCTGGTTCGGCTGGCAAGCGCTGCCGGCAATCGTCCTGATCGCCTCGCTGACCGGCCTCGCCTTCGCCTTGGCACGAAGGGTCCGGCTGGGCCCGCCGCCCACGAACGACCCCATGGCCGCAGCAATGCCCTTCGGCCCGTTTCTTGCCATCGGCGGCTGCGTTACGCTGTTTCTCCATGACTGGATCGTCCATGCAACGCTGTTCCGAGGAACCCTCCTCGCGCCATAGCAACCTGTCGGAACTCGCCGGGGTGCCAAGAGGCGGCGTCCCGTGCCGGCGCGCCCTGACGGGCGCGTCGGCAGTTGCTGCGCAACTGCTTCCGTCCGGCGCATTCAAGACGGGCGGGGACAAGCCCCGCCCCTACGAGGCCCGTGCCGAATCCACCGGTGCGTTTCAACGCGGACGGCGGTGGGTTCGCGCCTTCGGAGGGAGGGCGTCTCGCCCTCCATCGCGCCGCAAGGCGCGCAATCCGGGGACGGTTGGCGCATTCATGACGGGCGGGGAGCCATGCCCCTACGGGCGATGCGAACACGACGGCCAGCAGTTCGCGCAGCGAACCGCCAACGCGCCCGCAAGGGCACGCCTGCACCGAATACCGGAGACATCTTGGCCAACTACGTAGTAGGGATCGCCGGCGGCATCGGCAGCGGCAAAACCGCCGTTTCCGATCGTTTTGCCGGACACGGCATCGTCGTGGTGGATGCGGATGTTGCGTCCCGCGACGTGGTGCGCCCCGGCGAACCGGGTCTCGCCGCCATCGCCGAGCGCTACGGCGGCGCCGTCATCAATGGCAACGGCGAACTCAATCGGGCAGCCCTGCGCGAGCGCATCTTTCGCGACACCGATGAGCGCCGCTGGGTGGAGCGGCTCTTGCATCCCGCCATCAACCGTCTCATCGCCGAGCGTCTCGCCGCCGCCACGTCGCCCTATGCGCTGCTGGTAAACCCGCTCATGCGGGCGCGCGACGCCCGTGCCCAGCGCATCCTCGTGGTGGACGTGTCAGAAGAGGTGCAGGTCGCACGCACCGTCGCCAGAGACAGCGTGGACGAAGTGCAGGCGCGAGCCATCATCGCCAGCCAACTTCCGCGCAGCGAGCGACTCGCCTTCGCCGACGACGTGATCGTCAACGACGGCACCCTCGACGAACTCGACGGCCCCGTGCGGAAACTGCACGCCCAGTATCTGGAGCTCGCCAATGGCGCATGACACGGCCCGCATCGTCGTCTGCCCAACTTGCTCGAAGCCGGTCAAGTGGACGCCAGCCAACCCGTTCCGCCCATTCTGCTCGGAGCGGTGCCGACTGATCGACTTCGGCGCCTGGGCCAGCGAAGGCCACGTCATCCCCGGCGACCCGGTCTATGACGACATCGACTCCGAAGACCTCGAGCGGCAGCGCGGCGATCTCGGAGACGACTTCGCTTGACCCGTAAGGGCGCTCAGCCAAACGCAAGGCAAGACTGCCATGCACCGAACGCTTCCAAGCGATAGCCCCGCCAGACCTCGCCCTAACGCCCCCGCCACGGCACGTTCTTTGCGCCCTCCGAAACTGCTGGCTCTGCTGCTGCAATGCCTTGTGCCGGCGGCCCTCGCTGACGAAGGCGACTTGGCAACGGCGCTTTGGTCGCACGACCCCGGCCGCGGCGTGTGTGGAGGCTACGCGGCCAAACCGCTCGCGAGCCCCAACGCGCCCTTGCGCGAACAAGCCACCGTTGCCACGGCAGCCACCCTCTCTCGCCTCGGCGCTATGACCACTCTGCGCGGCAACGTCCTCGTCCGTCAGGGAGACCGAGAACTGCGCGCACCAGCCCTCACCCTCGACGAGGAGGCACAGACGGCCCGCGCCGAAGGGGTCGCGGAGCTGCGCGACGCGGCCCTCCACCTGCGCGGCAAGAACCTCGAACTCTCCATGCAGGACGACTCCGCCTCCCTCGAACAAGCCGAGTTCGTCATGCGTGAGAGCCAGATGCGCGGCACGGCCGACCGTCTCGAGAAGCATGGTGCAGGCCTCCGGCTCACCAACACCTCTCTCACCGGCTGCCCGCCCGGCCACGACGGCTGGATGATCCGCGCCGACCGCATCGAGATCGACCAGGACGAGACATTCGCCACCGCTAGGGGCGCCCAGGTGCGCGTCGGTGGCATGCCTGTGTTCCGAGCGCCCTATCTGCGCTTCCCCGTCACCGAAAGGCGCGTGTCTGGATTCCTCTTTCCCGAACTCAGCCACGGCGGCGTCAGCGGCATAGAACTCGGCCTCCCCTACTACCTCAACCTCGCGCCCAACTACGACGCAACCCTGATCCCGCGCCTGATGACCCGTCGCGGCACCGGCATCGACGGCGAGTTTCGCCACAAGTCCCCAGGCAGCGACACCGAACTCCGCACCGCCTGGCTCGGCGACGACGAGCAGTACAACGGCGTGCTGTCACGCCGCGACTGGCTGCGAGCCGGCAATGAAGGCGTGACGAGCTTCGACCCGGCCGACCGCTGGCTCGCCAGGCTTGACCATCGAGGACAGTTCGGCGCCTTCAGCACCCTCGTCAACTACGCCAAGGCAAGCGACCGCGACTATCTCGCCGATTTCGGCTACGGCGCTGGCCCCGACCTCGAGTTTGCCAGCCAAGTGACCCTGCCGAGCCGCGCCGAAGCGCGCTACCGGCGCGGTGGCTGGGACGCACGAGTCTGGGCACAGAGCTTTCAGCCCCTAACGGAACGGCCAGCACCCTGGCGCCGCGTGCCCGAAGCAAACGTGGTGTATCGCGGCCAGCTGGCTGGCCCATTGGAATGGTCGCTGGCAAGCGTCTGGTCCTGGTTCGACCGCGACGATGCCACCCTCGCCGCGCCGTCCCTCGCCGGCCGTCGCCTGCACATCGAACCCGGCGCCCGGTTGCGGCTCGCCCGCCCGTTCGGATTCCTGACCCTGGGCGCCGCCTACCGCTACACCGAGTGGGACCTCGATCACGCCCGCCGCGACGCCACGCCGCACCGCGCCCTCGCCCGCGCCAGCATCGACGGCGGCCTTTTCTTCGAGCGCCCTCTCGGCGCAGGCTGGATACAGACCCTGGAACCGCGAGTCGCCTACTTCCGCCAGGAACACGCCGAGCAGGCCCATCTACCGAGGTTTGACGCCGCCGCACTCACCTTCGGTTACGACCAACTGTTCCGCACGGACCGCTTCGCGGGCCTGGATCGCATCGGCGATGCCAATCACGTTTCCGCCGGGGTCGTCAGTCGCATGCTTCAAGCCGAACGCGGGGTCGAGCGCCTCGTCGTCCGCGTCGGCGCCATCGCCTGGCTCGATGACCGCCGCGTGACGCTGAACGGCAAACCCGGCGCGAACGAGACCCGCCCCGCCGCCTTCGCCGGCGACATGACGGGCCAGATCGGCCCAGTGCGCGTCACCGGCACCGCAGCCTGGGACACCGACGGCCGCCGCCTCGATGAAGCTGGCCTGATTGCCATGACCCGATCCGAGTCCGGCCGCATCGTGAGCTTCGGCTACCGCCGCCGCGCCGCCATCGACGTGGACCAGACCGACATCGGCATCTACGCCCCCGTCACGCATCGCCTCAGCATCTTCGGCCGATGGAACCATGACTGGCAAAACGGTCAAATGGTGGAAGGATTCGCCGGCTTTGGCTGGCGCGGCTGCTGCGTCGAGGTGAAGCTGCTGTGGCGCCGCTTGATCGACGCCCCAAGACACCCATCCTTCGGCAACGCGGGAAACCCCATCCAAGCCACCGGAGCCCCCGATGCAACCCCAGAAGACCGAGTGATGCTCCAAGTGTCCCTGAGCGGCCTCGCCGGCTTCGGCCGCCGCATAGAATCCCACTTGGAACGCGGCGTCCGAGGCTACCGCCGCACGCCATAGGGAAGTGCCAAGGGCCTCACCCAATAACGACCCAGCCTTACCTCCCATTCCACAACCCGGTAACCTTCCCCCAAGCGGAGACAAACGGTGAGCGACTTGCACAGGCACCTGACAAGCAACGCGCGGTGGCGGAGCCGCCCCTTGGCAACGCTGGCCCTTGCAGCGGCCCTATCCATCACCGCGCCCGCCTGGCCGGCGCAGGTGTGCGTCGAGGGCATTGCCGCCATCGTCAACGAGGATGTCGTGCTCGCCAGCGAAGTGGCGCGTCGCCTTGCCCTCTTCGAGGAACGTATGCGCGCCCAGGGGCAGGACGAACTGCCGGAACGCGACGCCATCCTCAGCCAAATCCTCGAGCAACTCGTCATGGAGAACCTCCAGTTGCAGGAGGCCAAGGCGCGCGGCGTCGAAATTGAGGACGAGGCTCTCACCGACTCGGTGCAGGCCTATTCCGAGCAGCAAGGGCTTACGCTCGACCAGTTCCGCGAGCAGCTAGCCGCCAGCGGCATGAGCTATCGCGAGTTCCGCGACGAGGTGCGCCGGGAACTCACCCTGCAGCGGGTGCAGCAAAACGTCGTCAACCGCCGCATTTACCTCACCGAGCAGGACGTGGAATCGCTCATCGCCTCGCCCTTCTTCCGCGACTACATCTCCGACGAATACCGCATCGGCCACATCCTGCTGCAAGTGAGCCAGAACGCCACCCCAGAGGCTGCCCTGGAAGCCACCCGGACAGCCGACGACATCGTGCGCCAGTTGCGTGAAGGCGCGGACTTCGCCCGCATGGCCGTGGAACACTCCGCCGCCAGCACGGCCCTCGAGGGCGGCGACCTCGGCTGGCGCAAGGCAAGCCAGATTCCGGGCTTGTTTGCCGAAGCGGTGCTTGCGCTCGAAGTCGGCGAGACCGCCGACCCGGTGCGCGCCTCCTCTGGCTTCCACATCGTGCAACTCGTGGCCAAGCGCGGCGCATCGCAAAGACGCGAACAGCAAACCCTCGCCCGCCACATCCTGCTCAAGCCCTCCACCATTCGCTCGGAGGAGCAAACCGTCGAAGCGATCTGGGACCTCCACGCCCGCATCGTCGCCGGTGAGGACTTCGCCGACCTCGCCCGCGAACACTCCAACGACCCGGGCAGTGCCCTCGCCGGCGGCGAACTGGGCTGGGCGCCGGCCACCAACTACGTCGATCGCTTCCGCGAAGTGCTCGATGGCAGCCAGCTCGGCGACCTTTCCGAACCCTTCCAGACCGAACACGGCTGGCACATCCTCGAAGTGCTAGGCCGTCGCGAGGAGGACATGAGCAAGGAAGCGCGCACCGACATAGCCGCCCGCGTGCTGCACCAGCGCCGCTTCGAGGAAAAGCTGCAGGAGTGGCAATCGGAACTGCGCGACGAAGCCTTCGTGAAGACCATGGGTGGCTGCGGCGAAACCGCCGGTTGAACGATCCCCCTCGTCCACGGCGGCTGAGGCCCCGCAAGCGCTTCGGCCAACATTTCTTGGTCGACCAAGGCGTTGTGGAGCAGATTTTCCGAGCGCTCAGCCTCGCCCAAGACGACCACGTGATCGAGGTGGGCCCCGGCCACGGCGCCCTAACCGGGCGACTACTCACCGAAGCCGCCAGCGTCGCCGCCATCGAGGTCGACCGCGACCTGGCGACCCGCCTCACCACCCGATTCCCCACATTGCGGCTGGAGGTTGCAGATGTCCTGCGCACGGACCTGGCCGAGTTCGCCCAACGCACGCGAGGCCACGCCGCCCACACCCGCATAGTCGGCAACCTTCCCTACAACATAGCCACCCCCCTCCTCGGTCAGCTGTTCGGCTTGGCCAACTCGCCAAATGCCACAACGCCGAACCCCATCACCGATATCCACGTGATGCTCCAACGCGAAGTGGCCGACCGTCTCACCGCTCGCCTCGGCAGCGCAGACTACGGCCGCCTAACCGTGATGGCCCAGTACCACTGCCACATCGAACGCCTGTTCGACGTTCACGCCACCAGCTTCCGACCCGCCCCAAAGGTGCGCTCCGCCTTCGTGCGCCTCCGCCCCCGCCCCAACCAACCCAACTGCGACGTGAGCGCCCTGTCGCAAGTGCTCCGGACAGCGTTCTCCAAGCGCCGCAAAACCATCGCCAACGCGCTCGCCCCACTCGATCTGAACCCTTCCGCCCTAGGCCTCGAACCGACTCTGCGGCCACAAGAACTGTCCGTGGACGACTACGTGGAACTGGCCCGTCAATTGGCCCCACTTGGCCCGACTCCGCGGTGAACCCACCGACACGCCCATCTCGGCGGGAAGAGAGGCCACGGCGCCGCCTCGAACTGCTCGCAAGAGCCTCGTTTCCGACCTTCCGTGAGGGGCCGCCACGATGGCGCAAAATCACGTTCCCACGTTTGTTCCCACACGCATAACCCACTCCAACCACGCCAAGAACCTGCATTTTCGTCAATCCCAGAAACAAAGCCCGCCTTGCCGAGTGCTCCGATTCTGTTCAGCCATTCGTTCCCACAACTGAACGCGGGATACCCGAAACTTTCTCAACATATGGGCGCGGTTGCATCAGCGAGACGCCATATGTTGTGGTGGAGATCAAACACGCTCCCGTCGTGGTCGCGTGCCTCTTTGCGGGGGTTGGAGCCTGGGGGGCGGAAGTCGAGGTCAAGGCTGGCCCCGCCTACGCCTCCGAGCTGTTCGGCGAAGACCGTCTTTCGCCCAAGTATCCGACGGGGATGGAACCGATGGTCACGCTGACCATTCCCGGCAATCTGGATGCATTTGATGCCGTAGAGGGTCCACCAGCGGTTGCCGCGATACCGGCCCGCATCCACAACGGTTCGGTCGAGGTGGAGTTCAAATTGCATGGGGCGATGTTCGACGCCAACGTGACGGGGCTGATGTACAACGCGAGCACCACCGCGGACCCTCAGGTGGTGATAGCCGCTCCCGCGTCGGTCGCGTCGATCGTGTCCGGTGGTCGCAAGGGCGACGACTGGATCACGATCAAGATCGAAGAGGCGTCGACCGCTGACGATACGCGCCCCACCACGTCGGTGGCTCGTACCGCCGGCACCGGTGCAATTCCCGCGAACGTGTCGGATCACACAATCTCCTTCGAGGTTCCGCGCCTTGCGGGCCTCAGCGGTCTGGGCGGCGCAAAACCAGGGGTCAAAAACGAGAAGCAAGTGTGGCTGTCCGCCACGTCGAGGATCGTGAGCGGCTCGTTCACCGACGGAGAGCTGGTGGATGCGGTTCCGGGCACGAGCCCGCCCTTTCACGCGGCCAAGGTCATCACGGCCAAGAACTCCTTGACCCTCGAGGTCACGGGCGGCGCAACGCACCCGATCGCCATTGACGACAAGGGCGACGACACGGCCTTCACCGTCGTAAAGGGCGGTGGCCAGGCGATGGTCGGCACCGTCAAAATCACTACCGTGCAAACCATGACACCGGCGAAAGGGAAGGAAGATCGTGTGCTCGTTGGGTACCTTCAAGCGGAGGCCACTCCTCCGGTGGATGCCGCCGACGAAGCTGCATTGAACGCCTTGCGGGAGATTTACCGGCCCGAAAAGTCCGCCACGAAGGCTGTCCCCTTGGATCTCTACGATCTCAACGGCGTCAAGATCACGAAGGGCCTGCCCGGAACCTTCGCCGTGGCCGCCATGGGATCGGAGAACTTCGGAATGGACGACATGCTGTACGTCGACTACAACAGCAACAAGAAGATGGACGGCGGCGAGGGCATGGATAGGGACGGCATGATGGCGCAGGGGCGGTCGATCTCGATCGACAGCATCACGAACAGCGCCACCTACCACGTGTACTACGTCCCCGGCGGGAAGGATCGGATCACCCACGATTCGACGCTCACGGTGTCCGCCAGCGTGGCGTACAACAGCTCCACCTCACTGCCCGAGCCCGGCTCCAAAACCGAGAACATGTTCCGCTACGACGGCGTCGGCAATGCCCTGATGGCCTACGCGATCCCGCACTCTGCGGCGATGGACAAGGGCAATGTTCGGGTGCGCTGCGAGCAGACCGCGGATTGCCGGGTGTTCTTGGAGTGCTTCGACGACATGGGCATGCGCGAATTCAGCGAGGCGCCCATGATCGAAGGGAACAGCGTTGCGGTCTGGAACGGCGCCGCCATCGAGACCGTGACGGGCCTGGAGCCTTCCTCGCGCATATCCTGCCAGATCCTCTCGAAGGGCGAGATCAGCGTCCAGCAGCTCACGCGCAGTGCGGGCGTTCTGGTGAACAACACCTACGTCTCCAATCAGGACTGACGTTTGGTTGTTCCCATCCCGGCCAACCCCGTCCTCCGACAAGCCCGGCTCCGCAAGGAGCCGGGCTTTTTTTTCGGGGAAACCTGAAGCGCTCCAGTCGCTGTGGCCTGATCCCATCGATGCAGCGTTTGCATAAGTTGGTGAACGCAGGAGCTGGGCAGGTCGCCAGCGCTCGTCGACTCGCGAGCGCCATTCCGCCCCGCGCGGCCTTATAGTGGATGAGGGACTCCTGCACTTGTCCCAGACTGCCCCGCGAACGAAAGCCCGGCTCCTTCGGGGAGCCGAGTTTTTCCCTTTGCCACAACTTAGTCCACTGGGTTTGCGCGGTGGCATCGGGCCGCCGAAGGGCGGTGGTCAATGGCGACCGGAAATCTCCATTTGTGACGACCTGTTTCCCACATCGAGCCCGGCCGGCATCGCGCGGGGGCTCGAACCGGACGTTGGGTTTGGCGAGGGTGAAGCGCGCGCTTGCTTGCACGGTGTGCACGCCAAAACACTCAAGCATAGGGCGCGTCACCGCATTCCAGAGGCTGCAAGCGCGCGCGGGGTTCATCGGAGGTCGTCTTCGTGCCGGGTCGCACACAGTAGGTCCTGATGCTCGCGTATGCGGTAGCTGTTGGCGCGGAGGTTGACCAGGTGGCAGGGTACAGCAGGCGGTCGGTCAGGGCCGCCGCCATCACCTCGTTGCCGAGCACAACACCCCATTCCTCGACCCCCTTGTTCGACGTCAATACTGTGGAGGGCGCGCTCGGGCAGACGTCGTGGTCGTGCCCCCCTTGTTGGTGCTTGGGAGGCGGTGTCTGTGAAGAACGGCTCTACCGTTTACGCCTCGGAGCTGTTCGGGGAAGGTCACTCCTCACCCGCGTACTCGATGGGGCAACCCCGCCGTGGACGCGCCTGACGGCGTCGTTGGAGGGGAGGATTGCCGTCCCACCAAAGGGAGGCGCTGGGAGGCCTTACGTGGATGCGGGGACCGGCGCTGTATTCACTGTGCGTCAACGCAGCGGGGACACGGGTACTTTTTTTGGTCGAAAAAAGCCCGGCTCCTTACGGAGCCGGGCTTGGGGTCGGAGGACCGAGCTTGGCCGGGATGGACGGTTCAGGCTCGGCGGGCTGCCCTCACTCGCCGATGTAGGTGTTGTTCACCAGCGTCCCCGACGAGCCGTCACGGGTCAGCTGCTGAACCTTCACCATGCCGGCCGACAGGATCCGACACGAGTGGCGGGACGTGGCGTCCTCGACGCCTATCACGCCCTCGATGGCCATCGAGTCCCACTTCGCCAGCGAGTTGCCGGCGATCATCCCCGCCTCGCCGAAGCTGCGCATGCCGTCGTCGTCCCAGCATTCCAGGAACACGCGGCAGCCGGCGGCGGCCTCGCAGCGGACGCGGACGTTCGCCATGTCGCCCTTGCCGTTGCCCGACTGCGGGATCGCGTATGCGTCCACCTCCGAGGTCACGCCGTCGAAGCTCAGTGTCGTCGAGGACTTCATCGGTGCCTCGTCGTTCGCGGTCGGGTCGCTGTAGTCGACCATGGCGGTGAGGTTGATCATCGCGCCGTGGTTGATGTCGCCCTTGCCGCCCGGCATGTAGTACACCTTGAAGGTTCCCGTGCCGCCCTTGTCGAACGACTCGGACCGATCTGGGTCCACGGAGAGCGCGTCGCCCATCCCCATCATCCCGTCGATCTCGATGGCCTCGCCCCTGCCCATCTTGCCGTTGTTGTCGTAGTCGATGAACAGCATGTCGTCCTCGTTGAAGAGGTCGCGGGTGCCCATTGCGTTCACGGTCAGCGTTCCGCGCAGACCCTCGTCGATCGGCTCTCCGTCCAAGTCGAGGAGTTCGTGGAATGTCGCAGTCTTCGCAGGCGTGGCGACTGTGTTTATCGCCTGAACATTGTCAGCGGCAACAACTAGGTTGAACTCATGCTTCGCCTTGGTTGCGGGCATGGCAGGGGACGCCATCTGCTTGGTCGTAACCGTCACGGTGGCCAGTTCGACGTAGCCGGCCGCGTTCTTCTCCTTAACACTCTTGAAGGCGGTGAGCCCCTTGGCGGCGTCGTCCTTGATGGCGATGGTCTTCGTCCCCGCCTTGGGAGTGATCGCAAGCGTCAGCGAGTCGCGCGCGGTGACGACTGCTGCCCTGTAGTGCGGAGCACCGCCGGTGATGAAGCCGTTGGAGAAGGCGCCACTGATGATCCGCGATTCCGCCCGGGCCCAAACCGTCTTCACGGGAGCTCCGGCGTGCGCATGAGCCAGCGCCCCATCGAGACCCGCGAGCTTCGGCAGGCTGAACGAAATGGTCTGGTTCGCACGCGTCGCACACGCGTCGCCGGGGGTGGTGGTTTGCGTCACCTCTAGCGAGGAGCGGGCCGTGTCAGCGTCCGCGGCGGCGGCCGTGTTCGTCGCCTCCTTGACCTCGATCGTGATCGAGCTGTCGCCCTTGCGGCCACCGCTCTCGATGGTGGCAACCGAGGCAGGAGCGGCCCTGCTCGCCGTTGCGGCTCCATCCCCGGCAATCGGATCCCACATCAGGCCAGAGATGTTGCCGTCGAACATGCCAGCGAGCAGCGTGAATGTAACCTGCGCGGAACCGGAATGGTCGCTGGCAGCGCAAGCGCTGAGATCGTCCGTGTCGTCATTGGGAGTGTCAGCACCGGCCGCCTCACGCCCGGGATCGTCCTGCGGAATGGTCAGCACAACCATCGGCGTCATGCCATCGGGGTACGTGATGGCGGCATGGCCCGCGCCGAACAGCTCGGATGCATAGGCCGGATTGGGCGCGACGGTCACCTTCGCCCCCCAGGCGCCGAACCCCGCAACGCACGCGACCACGACGTCCGCAAGGCCGTGCTCGCAGCCCACATGTGGCGCCGCCCGCGCCCCTATCGCCTACATCCGGTGTCTGCGGCCTCGCGTGCGTCTCCGTCTGTGGGTATTAATGTGGTAACAACGTCAGCCGCGTAGCGAAGCTCTATTCCTTTGATGGGGCGCTGGATTCGAGGACCTCGAGACAATGCGCCCGTTCCGGCATGCGCCCTCACCCGTGGGGACGAGTGTGGGAAGAAAAGCGGTGTTTCGCGGCTCCCAACGCTTGTCCTCGCACCGCCGACTCACGTCGCCTGAGGAAACACTGTCCGCGTGGTGAAGGGGAAAGTTGGCGCGCCAGGGTGACCTGCACGACGACCGACGGAAGACAGCGTCCGCGTTTGTCGTTGCCCACTCGTCCGGACGAACCCGCTGTCGGGCCCGGTTGCTCGTTTGACAACGACAGGGGTCTTGCCGAATATGGCCGCATTGGACGCGCATCCGGCGCTGGGGACACCGACAGTGGAAGAGCGAGACGATTTCTACGTCGATTACTTGGACGACATCGCCCGTCGGCAGGTCAACGCCACCGTCAGCAACGCAGACCCCGAACACGCACGCTACGCCATCAGCAAGTTGCTGGGCGATGCACAACGGTCTGTGCGCATCTTTCCGGCTGCGAACGACTTGGGCAAAGGGGGGATCTACGACTCGGCCGAGGTCTTCGGCGCGGCCAAGAGCCTGCTGTCCAAGGACGGAGCGACGTTGGTTGTGGTCCTGCCGTCGCGCATGTGCGAAGCGGATGTGGAGGATGTCCCGTTCGTCAGCGGAATGCGTCGACTCGAAAACCAAGGATCCATCGCCGGGACGATGGAGGTCCGATCCGCACCGCAAGGGGCGGAGGAGTTTCTCGAGGCGCACGACTTCGGTCATCGGATGGTTGTCATGGACGAAAGCGCCTTCAGGATCGAAGGTGCGGGCGGCACCGACGCTGCCTACGTCAACTTCGGAAACGCCAAGGACGCCCGCCGACTCGCCGGCCTCTTCGACGACGTGCTGGTCGACCAGGGCGCGGTGCTGACGAGGGTCGGCCGCTAGCCGGCCGAGGGCATGTTCGGTGGGGGATTTCCGCCGGGCCAGTTCGGCGATTACACCTCCTTTCTGGAGATCGCGTTCGCGTTGAACGTCCTGTTCAACGCGTGGCATGCCATTCCCACAAGCCTGACCAGGCGGCGCGGTGGCGTCGGCAAGTATGCGGAAAAGCCCGGTGCGGCGTCGTACGACAGCGTCGGGAAGTGGTCCAAGGTGATCGTTCGCTGTGGCCAAGGAACCGGATTGCTGTTCGCGTTCGCAATCGCGGCTGCCCTTTATGCCTTGGCTGACGAGATGCCTGTCGACCAGAACGCGGCGATGTTGATTCTGTTTGCTGTGGCGCCGCTGCCGGTCACTTACCTGCTCGTCCGCGCGATCCACATAGGTTTCGCGCTGTGGTTGGTTGCGCGGAACCTGAGAGGACTGTTCGCCCATTGGCGCTCCATGTTCATTCTCGCGCGGGACGTGCATCGGAGCGAGGAGTTGCGAGAGCGCTGGATGCGAGAGCGCGAAGGGCGGCAGGCGAGGCAAGACTGATCGGCCCATGTCATGGAACTGGTCGTGGCCGTGGACGCCGGCCCAGCCATCCATCGCGACCGCGCGCAAACAGCAATCCGATCGCCAGGATCGTGAGATTCGCCGCTCCCCGCCTCCACCGCTGCGTGCGCATGCTTTCGGAGACCGCGTCCTGATGTGCCGAACCGCGACGCGAGGGCCGCCTATACGAGATGTTCGGCGTGACGGAATCAGTGGCCAGTTTTTTTCGGCTTGGCCGAGTGGGTTGTGCGGGTTCACCGACGGCCCTCTTGTCCTTGATGGGCGGCCAAGATCGGAGGATTTGCTCGCAAAAGCGCATTTTGCTCCCACACCAGTACCCACATGGCGGACCGGCCACAGCGTGTGTCGGACGCCCTTGCGTACTGCGGAAACGCTGGACATCAGCAAGTTGGAGAAAATGAAGCAGCGGCGTCGTTACCACGTTGAAACCCACACGCGGCCACAGACGCCAACACGTTGGCCCACGATGTAGTGGGTAGCTGGTCCTTGGCGACGGCATATGTGGGCTGAACGCACCACCTTGCGGACGTCGTGGTCGCGTGCGTTGCGGGGGTGGGCGCCTGGGGGGCGAGCGTGACCGTTTCGCCGAACCCGGAATATGCAACCGAGCTGTTCGGTGCAGGCCATGCCGCCATCTCGTACCCCGAGGGCATGACGCCAATGGTGATGCTGACCATTCCCGGGGACGTCAGCAATGATGGTGACGCAACGACCGGTGGCGACAACCCGCTTACGGCGTCGGTTGAAACGGACTTCAACTCGACCGGCGGCGAGACCCACATGGGTGAGGCGGAGATCACGATCAACATCCTTGGTGGGACGTTCGACGCCAACGTCACGGGCCTGATGTGGGACGTTGATCTCGCTGCAGATGGCAACGACGCCGACGAGGGTGATGACGGTGACGGAGCCGACGACAGCGACCCTGCCACCGGCAACACGATGAACGACTACGTCGCTGCGCCCGGCACGGCTGTTTCCATTGTCTCCGGTGGTCGCAAGGGCGACAGCTCCATCACGATTAAGGTCATGGCTGCGGGAGCTGCGGACAATACCGTTGGCGAGCGCGACCCCGGCAATTACCAGCGGATTCGCTTCGCCCTTCCGAAGCTCGTCAACGCCGCACTGGCGGGTGCGAACATCACCGACGCGAAGACGGACAACGACGTGAAGACGGTGTGGGCCAGGGCCGAGTCCCGGATCGTGAGCGGTGCGTTCACGGATGGATTCATCACCGGCGCGATCCCGCATTACGTCACGCCCGTCATCAGGGCTCGCGACTCGGTGACGCTGAAGATCGAGGCCAGCGACGACGGGATGAAGACCATCGCGCTCAAGGACGACGCCGCCAAGGGGCTCACGGCCTTCAAGAGCGTCAAGGAGAAGAACAAGGACGGCTACGTAGAGCTGGCGACTGTGACCGTCACCACCCAGCAGCCCAATCCCGCAACGGCCGTGGAAGGCAGCAAGCGGATGGTCGTGGGCAAGTTGCGACCGGCGGGCGCGTCTGTTGACGCCGCCGCCGATCAGGAACTCTACAAGCCCGCCGTGAAGGCCGTGCCTGCGGCCCCGTACATGCTTCACGACCTGGACGGCGAGGCGATCGACGAAGGCCTGCGCGGGACGCTGACGGTGAACGCGATGGGCACGCGCGACCTCTTCAACGAGGACGACATGCTCTTCATCGACTACGACAAGAACGGCAAGATGGGCAGCGGCGAGGCCATCGAGATCGACGGCGACATGGGGATGGGTGACGCGCTCTCGGTGGACTCCAGCAAGTCCGAGTCGTTTGACAAGGGCGGCACGGGCGCGTTCAAGGTGTTCTACATGCCGGGCGGCAAGGGCAACCTCAACCACGGCGCAATGATCAACCTCACGGCCATGGTGGACTACAGCGACCCGACCGCCATCGACGAGGCGCCGAAGAAGTCCTCGACGACGATGAACTTCGACGGCGTGACCTCCGAGGTGGACGCCTACGCGATCCCGCAGTCGGGCAACGGCAAGGGGGACATGGCGAACGTCCGTGTCCGTTGTGAGGCATCAATGGGCTGCCGGGTCTTCCTGGAGTGTTGGGACGACGACGGCATGCGCAGCTTCGGCGAGGCAGGCATCGTCGCGGGCAACGCGCTGGCGAAGTGGGACTCGGCTGCCATCGAGGAGGTCCTAGGCATCGACGAGGCCACTTCGCGCCACTCCTGCCGGATCCTCTCGGCTGGCATGGTGAAGGTGCAGCAGCTGACCCGCGACGGCTCGTCGGGGACGCTGGTGAACAACACCTACGTAGGCGACTGAAGGCAACCCGCCGAGCCTGACCCATCCCGGGCAGCTCGGTCCTCCGATCCCACAAGCCCGGCTCCGCAAGGAGCCGGGCTTTTTTTCGCTTAGCCACCCTGCCTGCCTACCTACCTCTTCCTTCCCGACACAAACGGTCATGGGCGGCTTCTTTAGCTGCCTACCCGAAACGATGAAATGCCTGGCGCGGCGTTCTGCTGCCAGAATGAGAGGTGGAGGGCAAGGCGCTTCCCGGCACCAGAGAAACCGTCGTGCGCCAAGCTAGGAACCAGGCCAGCTCGTACCGCATGCCCGTCGTCCCCGCAGCCGGCGCGGCTCGTGTCGCTGACAACCGGATACTTCATCGCCGGACCGCTTTTTTCGTGCTCGGGAGTTGCTCCAGCCTCGGGACTCCGCATCAAGGGGCCCGCGCGATCACGGTCCGCGAACGGATTTAGGTGCCGCGTAGAGCGCAGGCCGATGTGAAACATTGCCCATTGTTGTGTGGGACGAGACGATTGTGAGTCGGGGCTCAAATGCTTGTGTGTCGCGGAGGGGAGCCCCACCTCCAACGGAAAAGCCCGGCTCCTTGCGGAGCCGGGCTTGTGGGGTCGGAGGACCGAGCTGGCCGGGGGCGCGTCGGGCTCGGCGGGTTGCCGTGGCTACATGTCCCGAACGTATGTGTTGTTGACGAGGGTGCCGCCGCTATTCACGAGGACCTGAACCGACGAGACGCCAGTCGTGAGGACCTGACACGAGTGGCGGGACATTGCATCGCTGACACCCACCGTCATCTCGAGCTCTTCGGCGCTGAGGATGTCCACCGCGTCGTGCGGGATCCGATCCGACTCGCCAAATGACCTCATGCCCATGTCATCGAAGCATTCAAGGAACACGCGGCACTCTCGTGCCTTGCCGGTACCCGATTCGCAACGAATGCGCACATTGGCCTTGTCACCTCGGCCGTTGCCGACCTGCGGGATTGCATACGCCTTGCGAGCGCTGCCCACGCCCTTGTAACCCAACGTCGTCGTGACTGCGACGTCCTTTTCGACGTGCGTGTCGTCTGCGTCAGGCAAGTGGATGGACGTGGGGCTGTTGAACCGAATCGCGGCGTTGAGCGCAATCTTCGAACCGTGGCGCAGTTCCATCTTGCCGCCCGGAACGTAGTACACGGAGAACTTCCGCGCATCGCTGCCAACGTCGTCAGGATCGGTGGAGAATCCACTGAACGAAGCGGTGTCGCCCGCAACGGTGAAATTCTCGTTCGAGTCCGCATCCTTACCACCGTCGTAGTCGGCGAAGATCACGTCACCATCCTGAAACAGCCCCATCGTCCCCTTCGCAGTAAACTGGATGACACCGGAGAGGTCGTCATCGACTTTGGTTCCGTCGATCTGCAGGATCGGATCGGCATCTGTGCCTTGGCTGACGGTCAGAGACAACGTGCCAAGCAATTGCCGTGGGGACTTGTCCGCCAATGCAGTACGCTGGTCGATGTCGATGTTTGCGGCGATAGCTCGACCGCCCGCAGTGCCGCCGAGACTCAGCATGACCGCCTCTTCGTCAGCAACGACGATCTGACCAGCCCGCACGCCCCCACTGCGAGCCTTCGTGTCGTCGCATGCATCGGGCATGGTAGTGCTGGTGCTTGGGCAGTAGTACGAACTTACGCTACCGGTTGCAACGCCCGCATCACCCGTGATCAGGCGGGTCATCGAGGTCACCCTGACATCGTCGGCCATCGCGTGGCTTCCAACGAAAGGAGCCAAGTCATCGTTGGCACCTAGACCGCTGAGTCCTTTCAACCGAGGCAACTCAAATGTCAGGGTGTCGGCTGCCGCCAGATCGCCAACAACCTTGAACGTCACGGAATCGCCACCGATGGCACCATCACGCTCGACTGAAACCGCGAGGGCACTGTTGGACGAGGTCAGATGTGAGGCGGCGACAGTTTCGCCGAACTCGCCACTGCTCAGAGTGAACGTGACCTCGAAGGTCGAGTCGCCAGGATCGGCCGTATTGGGCACAGTATCTCCTTCGAAGGCGTCCAAATCTGCTGTGCCGTCAGCATCGTGGTCGATGTTCCCATCGAGCGTGAAGTGCAGCCGCACCCAGGGATAGACGATCACGCCGGCGGTGGCATCGGTATCGCTGTCCGGCCCATCTCCCGTGACGGTTTCGTCCGGATATCGAATGACGAGCTTGTCCGAATCGGCACCGAACAGCTCCTCCGCGTAGGTGGCGACATCGCCGACCTCCTGCACGAAGACCCCGGCCCAGGCGCCGAACCCCGCAACGCACGCGACCACGACGTCCGCAAGGCGGCGGTTTCAGCCCATATGTGCTGCGGCGAAGCAGTTCGGCACACAAGCCCGTGTGCCGAGTTGCTGGCGGCCGTCCGCACGTGTGGGTTCCGCTGTGGTAACGCATGTATTGCCTTGGTTCCGCTCCAACCCATTGATCTCCGCCGGGTTGGGATGACCGATCGGGCATTGGGCCATCCTCTCCTATGCGTCCAGCGAGTGGGAACTCGTGTGGGAGCAAAGCAGGGCCTTACGGCGAGATCGCGTCTTGGCGCAGGGTCCCCAGTACCAAACCATCGTGCGCTGTCGAACGCACTCGGTTGATGCCAACGCTCAAATGGCGTAGGTTGGATCCATGATTGCTGATGCCGCCAGAATCCGCAGCGAACTCGAGAAGCTCGGGGACCTGCCCACACCGGTGAGGTCTTGGATCGTCGAGGAGGGCGTGGACGCGACCGACGACGAGGCCGTATGGGTGTGGGCATTGCTCGAGGACCGGGACGTTGACGCCGACACCCGGCTGCAGCTCAAGTCCATGGCCCGCAAGGTGGTGCGTGACCAGACTGGCGGTCGTCTCTGGCCGTACGTCCGCATTCGCAGCGCGTTCGAGGAAGACGAAACGGCGTGAGTCTGGCGGTCGACCTGCTGGACCAGGCAAAGCGCTTGGCGCGGCAAGAGCCTCGTCGGCCGAAGCAGGCAAGCTTGCGGCGAAGTGTGTCAACGGCGTACTACGCGTTCTTTCACCTCTTGGTGGACGATGCGGTAAAGCGGCTGGTCGCTGGCGGCGACCGGGAAGCCCTGCGGCGATGCTTGGGCCGGGCGTTTGCGCACGGCACCATGAAGAAGGTTGCAAGCCAGTTCGCCGCAGGTCACGATGGCGTGTCGCCGCGGCTGCGTCCCGGCCTGAACGGAGAGCAGCTTCAAGACGCATTGGTTCGTCTTGCCGGGACCTTTGTCGACCTGCAGCAGGCACGACATGAAGCGGACTACGACCTGGTGCGTCGCTTTGGCCGTGTGGAAGTGCTCGACCTGCTTGATGAGGTGGAGCGCGCCTTCACTGATTGGAGTCGTGTCCGTGGGTCGGTGCAGGCCGACGTGTTTCTTGTAGGGCTGCTTTCCTTCGAACAGATCAAGGTCTAGCCGGCTTCCGCGTCTAGCGGAAACTGGACTTGGCGGTTGCGCGTTCGCCTTGTCGCCCTCTTTTTGGAGAAGGCCCCGACGTTGCCAAACGAGGAGCCGTTTCCGGCTGCTTGCATGTGCGGACGAACGAAGCGGTCTAGCCACGCGAAACGAACGGACTGCCCGCGATGTCCACGGGCGGGCCTCTAGCAGCGCCAGCGACAGACCGGGCTGCCCACTATGAGACGTACTTGCAGCCGGTGCTACACGAAGCGTGGGCGTACAGGTCGTTTGGCGCGCCAGCTTGCCCCGCCCGTGTGCGGACTAAATGACGCCTAGCGCGCTGGAGGGGCTCGCCAGCATGGCGCATGGCGCCGCGAAAATGCCGTTTTCTTCCCACGTGCGCGCCCACACGGCGGAATGCCAAACGCAGATCGCTCCCTATCCTGCGACCCTTGAATCCACCGTAGATCAACCGATTGGAACGAGCGTAGGCGATGTACGTCGTTACCACACTGGAACCCACACGTGAATGTGCACGCCAGGTCGTTGGCACAGGATGTGGTGCGATGTTGGCGTCGGTGGCGGCAAATATGCGCTGAGAGTCCGACCTTGCGGACGTGGTGGTCGCGTGCGTTGCGGGGTTCGGCGCTTGGGGGCAGGCGTCTGTGGCGGTTGACACCGTGCACACCTACGCGTCCGAGCTGTTCGGGTCTGGCCATGCCGCCATCAAGTACCCGGACAAGATGACACCCAAGGTCGTGCTGACCATTCCCGCCGATTTGGGCGCGGTTGTTGCGAGGGATGCGAGTGGCACCGACCCCGCCTGCGCCGCAGTTCCTGCGGTCACATACGGGGGCGTGGCAGAAGTCACGTTCGAGCTGCTCGGCGGCGCAATGTTCGATGCTAACGTCGCCGGGCTTATGTACGATGCTGACGGCGCCGGTACAACGTCCACCGAGGGCACAGCAACCGGTGACGTGGCGTCAATTGTTTCGGGCGGTCGCAAGGATGACACGTCGATAACGATCAAGATTGAAGCCGCAAGCTCTGATGCCGGCACCCGACCTATCGTAGAGCGGACGGGAACGCGGGCTGCTGCGCCAGCTTGCGGGGTAACGTACGCTGACGGCGCGTCTCACACGATTTCGTTCGACCTGCCAGCCCTCTCGAACCTCAGCGACAGTCTGGCGTACGCGTCCAAAGCCAAGACCATGGTGAAGCAGGTCTCCCTTCGGGCGCAGTTGAGGATCATCAGCGGCTCGTTCCCCGGCAACTTTCTGACAGGCAACGAGGCGAACGGGTACACAACCCCGGTCGTCAGGAGCCGCGATGCCGTCACCGTTACGATCAGCGACGCGAACACGAGGAACATCGTCATCAAGGGTGACAGCGCGTTCAAGGCGGTGAAGGAGGCTGACGCTAAGAACGAAGGGAACGTCATGCTCGCCACGGTGACTGTGACCACCCGCACGAAGCATGTGACCAAGGACAAGGTTGATACGAAGGCCAAGCGTATGTACCAGCAAGGCACGCTCGCGGCCGACGGGACGTTCACGGCACAGGGCACAGACCCAGACATCGTAGTACCCGCTATGATGTCAGGTGAGGAGTCGGACAAGCTCTACGGGTTGGATGGCAAGGAGATCGACGCTGGCCTCCGGGGTACGCTGACCGTGGACGCAATGGGCACGCGGGAACTCTTCAACGAGGACGACATGTTGTTCATCGACTACGATGGCGACAAGAAGATCGGTGGCAGCGAAACCATCGCTATTGATCCCGACATGGGCAACATGGCAGAGGGCACTGCCCTTTCCATTGATCCCGACGTCTTCAAGGGCGGCGTAGGCAGCTTCGTGGTGTACTACAGGGCCGGCGGCAAGATGGACATCCTCCACGGTGCGAAGATCAACCTGACGGCCATGGTGGACTACAGCGCCCCGTCCGCGACCGACGAAGCGGCGAAGAAGACCTCCACGACGTTCAACCTGGAAGGTGTGGGCAATCCGGTGATGGCCTACGCGATCCCGCACTCGACCAACGGCACTGGCGACAAGGCCAACGTCCGCGTTCGTTGCGAGGGGTCCGCTGGCTGTCGCGTGTTCCTGGAGTGCTGGGACGACATGGGCATGAGGGAGTTCGAGGAGGCAGGCATGATCGGTGGCAACGCACTGGTGACGTGGGACGCCGCGGCCATCGAGGGCGTACTCGGGATTACTGAACCCACCTCGCGCCACTCCTGCCGCATCCTTTCCGTCGGCAAGGTGACTGTCCAGCAGCTCACTCGCGACGGCAACTCGAAGACGTTGGTGAACAACACCTTCATCGGCGGAGGCGACTAAGCCGCAACCCACCGGACCTGACCGTTCCCATCCCGGTCAACCCGGTCCTCCGACAAGCCCGGCTCCGCAAGGAGCCGGGCTTTTTTCTCCACTTTTTTGCCGACAGGCCTCGAGGGCCGCGCTCGTGCGAGACATTGTCAATCCTGCCGCGGGACGAATGCTCGTGTGTCGGGAAAGGGAGCCTTCACCTTCAGCGACCCCCATCCGGCAGAAAAAAGCCCGGCTCCTTGCGGAACCGGGCCTAAAGGATGGGCGGGCTATTGCCGAAGAGAATACCGTAAGGCGGTTGGGTCGCTACTGGTTGGTGCTGACGGCCGTGTTGTTGACCAACGTGCCCGTTGTTCCGTCGCGAACCAGGGACTGCACGGCCACGGTGCCCGATGACAAGACGCGGCAGGAATGCCTCATGCCGGCCTCCACGCCGGAATACATCTCGATGTCCTCGGCGTCCAGCACCATCAGCGCATTCTCGGCGAGCTTGCCGATCTCCCCGATGTCGCCCATGCCGTCGCTGTCCCAGCACTCCAAGAAGATCCGGCAGTCGTTCATGGTACCGGAGCCGTCTTCGCACCGCACCCGAACATTGGACACGTCGTTCTTGCCGTTCATGGTGCCCGGCAGGCCGTACGCCATCACATCCTCGCCTTCAATGCCGTGGATCTTGAGCATGGTCGTCCGTGACTCTGCCTTGATGGACATGCGCGATGCGTTGCTGAACGCTGGCATGAAGCTAGCCTTGATCTCGGCACCGTGGGAAAGGTCCATCTTGCCGGCCGGCTTGTACTTCAGGGTAACGCCCTTGCTGCCCGTGACGCCGCTCACCGGCCCCGAAACCGACATCGCACCTGCGGCCACGGTCATGGTCTTGTTGTCGTCGCCCTCGACCATGATCTGATCGCCTTCGTTGACGTCGCCGCTCACCATGACCTGCATTGACGCCTCGAGCATGGAAGCGGTGATCGCGTTCCCGCTGGCGTCCAGGATGTTGCCGTCGTTGTTGCTGACCATGAGCTTGTAGCTTCCCAACGTCACGGTCGTTCTGGGCTTGCCATCTGCCATTGGCTGAAGCATCTTGAAGTCATCGGGGTGGATGTATGGTGCGTCGCCACCGCCTGTCACGGTTGCCGTAGTGGCGTCCATGGTATTGACAACTCTGTTGCACATCGCCTTGGCCTCTTTGTCCGTCGGGCAATCGTTCACGATGCTCGGAATGTCGCCGACCGAAGGTGCAAGAGAGGACGCGACGGTTACCTTGTTGGTTGCCGTGAGCGCCGGCACCGTCAGGACTAGACGCATCTGCGAGGCACCATCCACCGGTGCAGCTTCCGTTCCGCCCTGAGGAGAGACGGTCACTGCGGTGGCGCCGATCGTTAGCTCGTATGTGACCGTGCTGCCATCCTTGGCCCCGCCTTCCGTGAGAGTGACCGTGCAGTTGTCGCTCGACCATACGATTGGAGTCGCAGCGCTATCCGCCGTCGTCTCACACACCAATGCGGTGGCAGGAACGACGCCGGTGAACGTCCCGTTCGCGAAGCTGAACGTCACCTTCGACTTGGACGCGGCGTCAATAGCAAAGTCCACGTCAGCGGTGTCGTCAGCATTGCGAACCTGCGGATGGTTCTTCAGGGTCAGATGCACCACCGGCACCCCGCTCGGATACGTGAGCTTGGTAGCCCCGCCGAACAGTTCCGACGCGTAGGTGGGCGCATTGGCGACAGATTGCGTGAAGCCCTGCCCCCAGGTGCCGAACCCCGCAACGCACGCGACCACCACGGTTACAGGGGTGGTTTAGAGCGCCATATGTTGTGGCCGCGAAGGCGATGTCGATCAACATATAGACATTAGATGCCGAAACGTGTCTCTACCGAGTTCTGCGTGTGGGAACAAAGGGCCGAACAAATTACAGTCAACCATAGATTGTACGCTGTTGACCTACTTGGATTTCCGTTTCGAAATCTGCCGGGTATAGTGCGTTTCACTGTGGGAACAGATGCAGGAACAAAATCGGTGGTTTTCGAGCGAACTAGGCGTCCTGAAGGCTCAGCATAGCGAGCGATGCGCCTTAAGGTCCTCCACCAGAATGCCGAGCTCTTGGTGCTCGACAAGCCCTCGGGCGTCTCCGTGCTGGCGGACCGGAGCGGCGCCCCTTGCCTGCTCGACGCCATCCGCGACGAATACCCTGCCGCGAGGCTGGTGCATCGAATCGACAAGGGCACGAGCGGGGTGCTGGTGCTGGCCACTTCGCGGGCGGCGCAGCGACGCATTTCGCAGGCGTTCACGCGGCGCGAGGTGGGCAAGCACTATGTGGCGGAGGTGACGGGTCACGTTCCCCGGGGTACGACGCTGACGATCGAGCTGCCGCTGAAGCCGGGGCGCAAGAGCCGCTATCGGGTGGCGGGGCTTCGGGAGGAGATTCGGGCGAGTCGCGGCGGCTGGTCAATCGCCGATGCGGGGGAGGGGGCGGCGAGCGTCACGCGGATTCGGGTGCTGGCGCACTCGCGGCAAGGCCCGGCGCGGTCGCTGCTATCCGTGCGGCCGCTCACCGGCCGCACGCACCAAATTCGGGTGCATCTTGCTTGGGTGGGGCACGCCGTGGTGGGAGACCGGCTGTACGGTGCGCCGGACTCGGCAGAGCAGTCGGCACCGCGGCTGATGCTGCACGCCCATCGGCTGGTTCTGCCGGGGTATGGGACGTTTGTGGCGGCGTTGCCTTGGTGAGGCAATCTCTGGAGGGAGCGCGTCTCGCCCTACCTCCAAATAGGCACATCTCGCTATCGGAGGAAGCGAGCCTCAGGGTGTGGCATGCTCTCCGCAAAACGGTAGGGAGAACACGCCGATGGGTCACGAATTCCTGACTCTGATGATTGTTTTCCTCCTCGCGGCTGCCGTAGTGACGGCGGTGGCGTGCTGGCAGTTCGGGCGCATGGAAGGTAGATGGGAGAAGTCGGACGAGCGATTTGTGCAAATCGGCGCGAAGCCCGAACCCAAGCCTAGGCAGCTTGACCCGGAACTGCTGCGGCTCGAGGCACACGTTGGAAGGCTCGAACGCGAGGTGCTACGACTGGAGGGTCGGATGCTGCGACTCGAACGTCGCATGGCTAGGAATGACCCATTGAGTAGGCCGTTCGCCGCCAGTAACGCGTAACCGTTCGCCGCTGGCCTCGGAGGGCAGGATTCACTCGCCCGCCAGAGAAAAAGTCACGCGAAACAAGGCAAGACTCGCGCTCAACGCTGATATAATTCGCATCTTTCCGCCAGTGCCGTTTCATGTCCGACATTGAGGCCGGGTCCGGGGGCGATATCCCGGCTGATGGCGGCTTGCCGCCGGGTTCGGACGGCTCCTCCGGGGGCGCGCAGCCGCCCGGTCTCGGGCGCGGCATCCTCCCTCGCAGCATCGAAGAGGAGCTTCGGCAGTCCTACCTCGACTACGCCATGAACGTGATCGTCCAGCGCGCGCTGCCGGACATCCGCGATGGCCTGAAGCCCGTGCATCGGCGGGTGTTGTTCGCCATGAACGACCTCGGCAACACCTTCAACCGGCCGCACCGGAAATCCGCCTACATCACCGGCGAGGTGATGGCGAAGTACCACCCCCATGGCGACAGCGCCATCTACGAGACCATCGTCCGCATGGCGCAGGATTTCGCCATGCGTTACGTGCTCGTCGACGGGCAGGGCAACTTCGGCTCCATGGACGACGACCCTCCGGCCGCGCCCCGCTACACCGAAGTGCGAATGCGGCCGTTCGCGGCTGAACTGCTCGCAGACCTCGACCGCGAGACCGTGGACACGGCTCTCAACTACGACGACACGCTCGAAATCCCGGTGGTGCTGCCCACCCGCGTGCCGAACCTGCTTGTCAACGGCTCGGTGGGCATTGCCGTCGGCATGGCCACCAACATCCCGCCGCACAACCTTACGGAAGTGGTGAACGGCCTGCTCGCGCTCCTCGACGAGCCGGGCCTCAGTGCCGACGACCTGATGGAGTACATCAAGGGGCCGGATTTCCCCACCGCCGCCATCATCAACGGCCGCGCCGGCATCGTGCGCGCTTATCGCACCGGGCGGGGGCGCATCCTCATCCGTGCCCGTGCAACCGTGGAGCAAGACGGCAACCGGGATTCCATCGTCATCACCGAGATCCCGTATCCGCTCAACAAATCCAAGGCGCGGCTGATCGCCAAGATCGCCGAGCTCGTGAAGGAGAAGCGCATCGAGGGCATCTCCGAACTTCGCGACGAGTCGGACAAGGATGGCCTGCGCATCGTCATCGAGTGCCGCCGGGGCGAATCGGGCGATGTGGTGCTGAACAACCTCTACACCCAGACGCAGTTGCAGGCCGTGTATGGCATCAACTGCGTCGCCTTGGTGCAGGGGCAGCCGCGCCTCGTCAACCTGCCGCAGATGCTCGAGGCGTTCCTGCAGCACCGTCGCGAGGTGGTGCTCAGGCGCACCGCGTTCCTGCTGCGGCGGGCGCGGCGGCGCGGGCATGTGCTTGAAGGCCAGGCGGTGGCGCTCGAGAACATCGACGCCGTGGTGGAGACGATCCGCGCCTCCCAAACCGCGGCGGATGCGCGGGCGGCGCTGATGGCGAGGGGCTGGCGCTCCGGCACGGTGGACGGACTGCTCGAACGAGCCAGTGCCGAGGCGTGCCGGCCAGACGACTTGGGGCCGGAGTTCGGCAAGCGAGACGACGGCCTGTATTACCTCTCCGAAGTGCAGACGCAGGCAATCCTTGATCTGCGCCTGCAGCGGCTGACGGCGCTCGAGAAGGACAGGGTGATCGAGGAATACGAGGAGATTCTGGTCGAGATTCAAGACCTCGAAGAAATCCTCTCTTCCGAAGAGCGGCTGAAGCAGGTGATTCGGGAAGAGCTCATCGACGTGCGCGATCGCTTCGGCGACGAGCGCAAGACCGAGATCATCGATTCGCAATTGGACCTCACCGACGAAGACCTCATCACGGCGGAGGACGTCGTGGTCACGGTGTCGCACAGCGGCTATGCCAAGACGCAGCGCCTGGCCGACTATCAGGCGCAGCGACGGGGCGGGCGCGGGCGCGCCGCCACGTCGGTGAAGGACGAGGACTTCGTGGAGCACCTCGTGGTCGCCAACAGCCACGACACGCTGCTTTGCTTCTCCAACGCCGGCAAGGTCTATTGGCTGAAGACGTGGCACATCCCGCAGGCTTCGCGAGGCGCAAAGGGGCGCCCGCTGGTGAACATGCTGCAACTCGATCAGGGCGAGCGCATCACCGCCATTCAGTCGATCCGCGACTTTGCTGGCAGCAAGTTCGTGTTCATGGCGACGGCCAACGGCACGGTGAAGAAGACGCCGCTGCAGCAGTTCGCGCGGGAGCGGGCGGCGGGGCTGCGCGCACTGGAACTGGAGGAGGGCAACACGCTGGTGGGCGTGGCGGTGACCGACGGCTCCCAGGACGTGATGCTGGTGTCGACCGCCGGCAAGGCGGTGCGCTTCAAGGAGTCGGACGTGCGGGCAATGGGGCGGACGGCGCGGGGCGTGCGCGGCATCCGCTTGGTGGGCGGACATCGCTTGATTGCGCTGTTGATTCCCGAAGAGGGTGGGCGCCTGCTCACGGCCAGCGAGAACGGCTATGGCAAGCGCACGCGCATGGACGAGTTCCCGATCAGGGGCCGTGGCGCGCAGGGCGTGATCGCCATGCAGACCGGGGGCCGCAACGGTGCGCTGGTGGGGGCGGTACAGGTATTCGACGGCGACGAGATCATGCTCATCAGCGACCAGGGCACACTGGTTCGCACCAGCGCGAACGGCGTTTCCGAACTCGGCCGCAACACCCAGGGCGTCCGCCTAATCTCCCTGCGCGCAGGCGAACAGTTAGTGGAACTCGAACGCATCGTGGAGACCGACGAGTGACACGGCCCCTACCCGTTGTGGCGCGTATGGAGGGCGAGACGCCCTCCCTCCAGGGAGCGCCTTGCGGCGCGTGGAGGGCGCGGGCCTTCGCTTTCGAGGCGGCGGGTTCCTTTGGAGGGAGGGCGTCCCGCCCTCCACCCCCGTCGTCAGACGCATCCGAGGGAAGGTGCTAGCCAAATGCCGCGGGCAAATGGCTTTCCGGGCAGCGCGCCTGTCGGCGTATCGAGGGCGAGACGCCCTCGCTCCAAGGAAGCGCCTCGCGGCGCGTGGAGGGCGCGGCGTCTTCGCCTTCGAGGCGGCGTTGGTTCCTTTGGAGGGAGGGCGTCTCGCCCTCCAACGCGCCGTCAGGCGCGTCGAGGAAAACGCTAGTCACATGACGCGAGCGTTTAACTTCTCCCCCGGGCCGGCGGCGTTGCCCGAGGCGGTGCTCGAGCAGGCGCAGGCGGAGCTCCTCGATTATCGAGGCACCGGGCATTCCGTGCTGGAGATGAGCCATCGGTCTGCCGAGTTCATCGAGATCGCCGCCTCTGCGGAGGCAGACTTCCGCGAGTTGCTCGGAATAGGCGACGATTATCACGTTCTGTTCCTGCAAGGCGGTGCGACGCAGCAGTTCGCGCTGGTGCCGATGAACCTTGCCGCACCGGGCGACATCGCCGACTACATCCACACCGGCTCCTGGGGCACCAAGGCCATCAAGGAGGCGTCGCAGCTTGTGCGCGTGCATGTGGCGGCGTCTTCGGAGGAGCAGAACTTCACCTGCATCCCGCCGGCTGCCGAGTGGCGGCTGACGCCGAAAGCCGCCTACTGCCACATCACCAGCAACGAAACCATCGGTGGCGTGCAGTTTCACGACTATCCAGACTTTGGCGTCCCCCTGGTGGCGGACATGTCGTCGGAAATCCTCTCCCGTCCGGTGGACGTTGCGCGCTTCGGCCTCATCTACGCCGGCGCACAGAAGAACATCGGCCCCGCCGGGCTCGCCGTGGTGGTCGTGCGCAAAGACCTCGCCGGCAAGGCACGGCCGGGCACGCCCTCGATCCTCGACTACGCCGTTCACGCCGCCGAGGACTCCATGTTCAACACCCCGCCCACGTTCGCCTGGTATCTCGCTGGGCTCGTGTTCGCTTGGGTGAAGGCCCAGGGCGGCGTTGCCGAGATGGCGCGTCGCAGCGAGCGCAAGGCCGGCAAGCTCTATGCGGCCATTGAGGCGAGCAACTTCTACCGGGCGCCGGTGGCCAAGGCAGATCGTTCGCTGATGAACGTGCCGTTCACGCTCGCCGATGCGACGCTCGATGCCGCCTTCCTCGCCGGCGCCGAGGAGCGGGGCCTCAAGAACCTCAAGGGGCATCGCAGCGTCGGTGGGATGCGCGCCAGCCTCTACAATGCAGTGACCGAAGCCGCCGTGGACGCGCTCGTGAGCTACATGCAGGAGTTTGAGGCCAAACGTGGCTAAGCCACCCGCAGACGCCGTCTCCGAACGCTTGCAGGGGATTCGCAACCGCATCGACGACATCGATGACGAGATCGCGCGCCTGTTGAACGAGCGCGCCAACTGCGCCATTGAAACCGCCGAGATCAAGGCCTCCGAAAGCGGCGGCGGCAAGACGGTGTACTACCGTCCGGAACGCGAGGCGCAGGTTTTCGCGCGGCTGCGGGCGGCCAATGCCGGACCGCTGTCGAACCGCGACATGGAGCGTCTCTTCCGCACCATCATCTCGTGCTGTCGGGCACTCGAGCAGCCGCTCAGGATCGCCTTCCTGGGCCCGCACGGCACCTACAGCGAAGCGGCGGCGCGGGAACAGTTCGGTGCCTTCGTCCGCACGCGGGCGCTCGCGTCGGTGGACGAGGTGTTCCGCGAGGTGGAGGCGGAGGCCGCCCACTACGGCGTGGTGCCGGTGGAGAACAGCACCGAGGGGATGGTGAACCACACGCTCGACTGCTTCATCGGCTCGCCGCTCAGCATTTGCGGGGAGATCGAACTGCCGATCCACCACGCCTTCATGGTGACGCGGGGCACGGACCATTCGGCGCTGGAGGCGATCTGTTCGCACCAGCAGTCGCTGGCACAGTGCCGCCGCTGGCTGGATGCAAACTACCCCGGTGTGCCGCGGCGGCCCGTCGCCAGCAACGCCGAGGCGGCGCGGTTGGCGGCGGAGACGACGAATGTCGCCGCGATCGCCGGCGAGATGGCGGCGGAGCGCTACGGCCTCGACATCGTCCACGCCAACATCGAGGACGAAGCCGACAACAAAACCCGCTTTCTCGTGGTGGGCGACCAGGACGTGCCAGCCTGCGGTTCCGACCGCACCTCCATCATCGTCTCCACACGCAACGCCCCCGGCGCGCTCTACAGCGTGCTCGAACCGTTCAACCGCCACGGCATCAGCCTGTCGCGGGTGGAGACGCGCCCCTCCCGGGGATCGAACTGGACCTATGTGTTCTTCATCGACTTCGAGGGGCACAAGACGGACGCCCCGGTGGCATCGGCGCTTGCCGACGTTCGCAAGGTCGCCGTGGAACTGAAGCTGCTCGGCTCGTATCCGCGGGCCCCGGCGCTGTGATGGCTAGCCCGCATCCGGCTAGCGTCAACTCCGCAATTGCCAGCCTGACGCCGTATCAGCCGGGCAAGCCACTCGAAGAGCTGGCGCGGGAGCTTGGCATCGACGATGCGGTGAAGCTCGCGAGCAACGAGAATCCGCGCGGCCCGGGACCGGGCGTGCGCCGAGCGCTCGAAGGCGGATTCGCCGAGCTTTCCCGCTACCCCGACGGCAGCGGACACCGGCTCAAGAACGCGCTCTCGGCCCACCTGGGGGTGGCGCCGGAGCGAATCACGCTCGGCAACGGCTCCAACGACGTGCTCGAACTCGCCGCCAGGGTGGCACTCTCGCCCGGCTGTCGTGGCATCTGCGACGAACATGCCTTCGTCGTCTATCCACTTGCCATCACGGCCGCCGGCGGTGTGCTGACGCGCATCCCCGCACGGCAGCATGGCCACGACCTTGAGGCCTTCGCTGATGCCATCGACGCGACGACGCGCGTCATCTTCATCGCCAATCCCAACAACCCCACGGGAACCTGGGTGGACGAGCGCGCCTTGGTGCGCTTCCTTGACGCCGTTCCGCCCTCGGTCTGGGTGGTGCTGGACGAGGCCTATGCGGAATACGTGACGAAACCCGGCTACCCGGATGGCGTGCGTCTGACGGAGCGCTACGACAACTTGATGGTGACGCGCACGTTCTCCAAGGTGCATGGGCTGGCATCGCTGCGGGTGGGCTATGGCGTGAGCTCAGCGGAGTTCGCAGACCTCCTGAACCGGTTGCGACAGCCGTTCAACGTCAACAGCCTTGCCCTGGCGGCGGCGGAGGCCGCGCTCGCCGACGGCGACTACGTCATGGAAAGTCGCCGCCTGAACGAGGAGGGCATGGCCCAGATCGAGACGGGTCTTGCTGCGCTCGGTTTGGGCTGGATTCCCTCAGTGGGCAATTTCGTCACCGTGGACATCGGCCGCGAAGCTGGTGGCGTATACGACGCCCTGCTGCATCGCGGTGTCATCGTCCGCCCTGTCGCCAACTATGGGCTGCCAAACCACCTGCGCGTAACCGTGGGTTTGCCCGACGAGAACCGTCGCTTTCTCGATGCGCTTGCCGAGGTGATGTGAGCCGCTCGCTGCTGCTCGTCGGCACTGGCCTGGTTGGCGGCTCCTTCGCGCTCGCGGCGCGACGGGCGGGACTGTTTGACCGCGTGCTGGGGATGGATGCATCTACGGCTGCGATCCGCGAGGCACTGGCGCATGGTGTGATCGACGGGGAGGCCCCACCGATGCCCGAGGGTGTGGCGGGCGTTTGCGTCGCGGTGCCGGTGGCGGCCATCGCAGAAATGGTGCGCCATGCCGTTGCGGTGGCCCCCGGCGTGCCCGTGTTCGACGTCGGCAGCGTCAAGAAACCGGTTCTCGATGCCCTAGAACCCCATGCGCCGGCCACTTTCGTGCCTTGCCACCCGATCGCCGGTTCCGAGCGGCAGGGCGCGGCGGCGGCCGACGGTGCCATGTTTCGAGGTGCCCGCGTGGTGCTCACTCCGACGGATGAAACGGATCCCGAAGCACTCGCCAGCGTGCAGCGGTGGTGGCAAGCCGTGGGAGCCGAGACGGTGACGGAGGACGCTGCAGTGCACGACGACCTCCTCGCCGTCACCAGCCACCTGCCTCATCTCCTGGCTTTCGCCCTGATGCGCCTTGCCGACGACGCCGGCGCCTTGGGCCATGTCGGCGGCGGCTTTCGCGACTTCACCCGCATCGCTGGCGCCGACCCGGACGTGTGGAGCCAGATCCTGGCCGCCAACTCGGGCGCCGTAACACGCCGCTTGAGCGAGCTTTACGAACGCTTGGCGGAACTCGCAAGCGCGACGCGCAATGACCCGCAAACGCTTCGCGCCGCCATCGCCGAAGCGAGCCGCATCCGACGTGGCCTCGATGCCGAGCGGTAGGGGAGCCCAGCGCAAGTCGGCGGCGCGAACCTTGCTGGAGGGAGGGCGGGACGCCCTCCCTCCGAAGGAGGGCCCCGCAGCGAGGCGTGCAAGGCAAGGCAAGACACTACGGAGGCGCCGCAACCCTTGACGGGACTTGCACCAGTGATCGCCATCGACGGCCCCGGCGGCGCCGGCAAAGGGTCGGTGGCCGCGACCGTGGCGGACGAGCTCGGCTGGCATCTGCTCGACAGCGGTGCGCTTTACCGCGCAGTTGGGGTCTCAGCCCGGCGGCGCGCCGTGGCGGAGGATGATGCGACGGCACTTGCCGCCATGGTGCGAAGCCTGACGATTCGCTTCACCCCCGCCGGCGTCACGGTGGACGGCGAGGAACTTGGCGATGCCATCCGCGGCGACGAGGCTGCGGCGACGGCGTCCCGCGTGGCGGCGCTGGCGCCCGTGCGGGCCGCGCTGCTCACTGCGCAACGGGCGCTGCGCATGCCGCCGGGCCTGGTCGCGGACGGTCGCGACATGGCGACCGTTGTTTTTCCGGATGCCGTGGTGAAGGTTTTCCTCACCGCCAGCGTGGAGGAACGCGCGCGGCGCCGTCTCGAGCAACTCAAGCAGTTGAAGCAAACGGGGCCTAGTGTTAGTCTGCCGCGCCTTCTTGAGAGCATCCGGGAACGCGACGAACGTGACCGCACCCGGCCTGTCGCGCCTCTCGTGCAAGCACCCGATGCCGTGACGATCGATTCGACCTCGCTGTCGATCGAGGAAGTCGCCCGCAAAGTGCTTGCCCTTGCGGCCAGTCGGCAGGCCACATCGACGCGCTAAGGCGCTCGCCAGACAAACGACCACCACGGGACAACATGGCAGAAAACTTCGCGGACCTTTTTGAGGAGAGCTTGGCGACCATCGAGATGGCACCAGGCTCCATCGTCACCGGCACGGTCGTGGACATCGACCGAGAGTTCGTCACCGTCCACGCTGGGCTGAAGTCCGAGGGAGTGATCCCGCGCAGCCAGTTCGTCACCGAAGGCGGCGAATTCGAGCTGGCGGTGGGCGATCAGGTGAAGGTGGCGATGGAAGTCGTCGACGACGGCTTCGGCGAGACGAGGCTCTCGCGCGAGAAGGCCCGCCGCGCCGAGTCGTGGCTGATGCTCGAAGACGCCTTCGAGCAGGGCGAAGCGGTCAAGGGAATGCTGAACAACAAGGTGAAGGGTGGCTTCACCGTGGACATCAGCAACATCCGCGCCTTCCTGCCGGGCTCGCTGGTGGACATCCGACCCCTGCGCGAGACGGCGCACCTCGAAGGCAAGGTGCTCGACTTCAAGGTCATCAAGCTGGACCAGAAGCGCAACAACGTCGTCGTCTCCCGGCGGGCGGTGCTCGAGGAGGAGAACAGCGTCGAGCGGGAAGCCCTGCTCGCATCGCTGCAAGAGGGTCAGGACGTGCCCGGCATCGTCAAGAACCTCACCGACTACGGCGCCTTTGTCGATCTCGGCGGCGTCGATGGCCTGCTGCACATCACCGACATGGCATGGCGGCGCATCCGCCATCCGAGCGAGATGGTGACGGTGGGCGACGAGGTGACGGTGCGCATCCTCAAGTTCGACCGCGAGAAAAACCGCGTTTCGCTCGGCATGAAGCAGCTTGGCGACGATCCATGGGTGGACCTCACGCGGCGCTATCCGGTCGGCTCCCGGGTGCCGGCCACGGTCACCAACCTCACCGACTACGGCTGTTTCGCCGAGATCGAGGAGGGCGTCGAGGGGCTGGTGCATGTTTCCGAGATGGACTGGACCAACAAGAACGTGCATCCGACGAAAGTCGTCGCAGTGGGCGATGCCGTGGAAGTCATGGTGCTCGACATCGACGAAGAGCGGCGGCGCATCTCGCTCGGCATCAAGCAGTGCCGCCCCAACCCCTGGGACGAGTTCGCTGCCAGCCATGCGCGCGGCGACCGCATCAGCGGGCGCATCAAGTCGATCACGGACTTCGGCATCTTCATCGGCCTCGAAGGCGGCATCGACGGCCTGGTTCACCTCTCCGACATCTCCTGGAACGAGCCCGGCGAGGTCGTCATCCGGCGGCACAGCAAGGGCGAGGAGATCGAGTCAGTCATTCTTGCCATCGACCCCGAGCGCGAGCGCATCTCGCTTGGCATCAAGCAGCTCGACCAGGACGCCTTCTCCGACTACATCGCCGTTCACGAGCGCAACAGCATCGTCAAGGGCGTTGTCACCGACGTGGATCAGCGCGAGGCCGAGGTGGAACTCGCCGAGGACGTGCGCGGCATTCTCAAGGTGTCGGAGATTTCCGTGGACCGCGTCGCGGACGCCCGCAGCGAGCTCAACGTCGGCGACGAGGTGGAAGCGAAGATCGTCAGCATCGACCGCAAGAACCGCAGCCTGGGGCTCTCCATCAAGGCACGCCACCTCGACGACGAACGCCGCGCCCACCGCGATTACCAACGCGGCGATCAAGGTCGCGATTCGCGCCCTGCCCCAACCACGTTGGGGGCGCTCATCAAGGAGCAGATGGGCAAGGCCGACCAGGACCAGGAGGAATAGGCGCTAGCGCGCCCTAACGTTGGCAGTTCGCTGCGCGAACTGCGGGCCTTCGTGCTCGCATTCGCTCGCAGCTACGGCTAGGAGCCAGCGCCGTTTCCCTGTCGGCGCGTGCGAGGGCGGGACGCCCTTACCCAAGGGCCCTCGCTTCGAATCAAATCCCCAACGATCAACGTGTCGTGCCGTAGGGGCGGGGCTTGATCCCGCCCGTCTTGAATGCATCGACAGAAGCAGTTGCTCAGCAACTGCCAACGCACCCGTAGGGCGCGCCGGGGCGGCCCCCTAGAACTGCGCGTTCTGCGACGCAGCCTCTTCGGCAACCGCAAGCGTGCATTGGTGGCGAAGGGCTGGTAGTGTCGTTTGTCCGACTGGTGGAGGGTGTGCGGGGCTGATGACCCGTTCGGAGTTGATACTCAGGATTGCGGCGGAGTGTGAATCGCTGCCGGCGCGAGACGTACAGCTTGCCGTCAAGACCATGCTCGATCAGATGTCGGGGACTCTTGCCGAAGGCGGCCGCATCGAGATTCGCGGCTTCGGCAGTTTTGCGCTGCGCTATCGGCCGCCCCGCATCGGCCGCAATCCACGCACCGGGGAACAGGTGGGCTTGGGCGGGCGCCATGTACCGCATTTCAAGCCTGGCAAGGAGATGCGCGAGCGCGTTGATGGCGCGGCCGCCGCCGACCGCGGCGAGTAGCGGCGGCAAGCACCCACGCAATGTCGCGGCTTAGGCGCTACCTGCTTGCCCTGGTGGGGCTCGTAACCTTGCTGGTCGCCGTGGTTCTGCACATCGACAACGCCGAGCCCGTGCACGTTCGCTTTCTCACGCTCGCATCCCCGGCCTTGCCCCTGTTCTGGTGGCTGCTGGCGTCATTTGCCGCCGGTGTTGGCATTGGCTTCCTTTGTACCTTGCCGCGCCGCCTACGCAAGCCAAGGAGCCACCGCCGGATAGACAGCGCGGGCTCGTAGCCGAAGGCGCGAGCGAATGCGCGCGTGCAACTCGCGGCGCGCTGCTGGCTTTCGTGCTCGTAACCGACATCCGATTGGCTGACACGAGAAAGCGGCGATTTCGCACATCGCTTGGTGTCAGTGTCCTACATATTTTTCGTTCCCTTCCTTCCAAGCTCGCCCGGCGGTTGGGCCGGCAGTCGGCTCGAGCGCACCGACTTGCAACACAAGGAAGTGAAGATGATCGGAATCAAGGACCATGTCGGCAGCGTGGCTCGCGCGGCAGCCAAGGCAACTCTCCGCAGCCTGCGTGCAGCGACGATGTTCGTCGCGTTTCTGTTCGCGACAAATAGCGTCGCCGAGCAGGTGAACGTCAACACGGCGGATGCGGAAACCATCGCCAAGACCTTGAATGGCGTAGGCCTCGCCAAGGCGCAAGCCATCGTCGAGTTCCGCGAAGCCAACGGTCGTTTCAACGACGCCCACGAGCTGACACGCGTGAAGGGCATCGGCGAGGCCACCGTGCGCCGCAACGAGGGCCGCATCGTCGTCAGCGAAGAGGGCCGTGCAGCCGAGGAAGCGTCGGAATAGGAGGGGCGGACAAAGAAAAGGCTCGCTCTCGTTGCCGAGAGCGAGCCAGTCCTAGCCCCAGTGGCGGAATTGGTAGACGCAGGGGACTCGCACTCCCCCGGCCATTGCAGCAACACCTGCAAGCCGTCCGGGTTCGAAACCCGGCTGGGGCACCAACTCGCCGTTTGCATCGGCGTAGCGCGCGGGAGCGGGCCAAGTTCTCGCGCTGCCTTTGCACTTTTCCGTTTGTCCCCCCAAAGGCAGGGACACACGGGACTCCCAATCCCGAAAGCAAGCGTACACGCTTTTCTTGCGGATGTGTTTTAAAACGTTGCTCGCCTCAGGAGGGCTTCGTTCGTCAATCCACCAGCCGAAAGCGGACGCCGCAGACATGAACTTCGTCGTCTGCGACGTAGGCGCCGCGCTGGCGCGCTGCTGCGAGAATGCTCTGGCGGTCCGCCACACGCAGGTCCAAGCCGCCGAGACCCGCGCCACGACCGTCGGTGGCTTCGACGAAGCGAACATCGACATTGTTGAGGGCCATGTGCAGGGTTGCACCATCTCGGCGCACCGGCAGACCGGCCACCTTGCCCCAAAGTTCGGCCAGGTCCACGGGGTCCGGTGCCTGCAGTTCGACGGCGGCGTAGTCGATGGTCGTGGTTTGGTCCACCTTGTGCTCCCACTGCAGGCCGCCGGCGGGCTCCCAGTTGCCCTGGAAATCCGCTTCATCTTGGCCCAGCGAGCCGTCCCAATCGACTTCAAAGAAGGCGGCCTTCATATCGCCCGGGTGGATCTGGCAGATGTTCCACGCCTCCCGCTCCACCTCCCAGGCGATCCGGACGCCATTGTCGAGCGCCCGCCCACGTGCTGCCTGCTGGTTCTCCTTCGTGTCGGCCTGGCAGATGACCATGTAGCCGCCGTCGCCGTTGCGGCGGTCGAGATACCTGCCGGCCGCCGTGTTCTCCTCCACCGGCACCACCACCTCGAGGAAGTTCCTGCCGATGGGCAGCAGCGTGTTGACAAGGCCGAACTTGCCGACGCCGTCGTCCACGTAGCAGCGGTGGATGCCGAAGATGGCCTCGAGATCGTCGATGGTGGAATCGAGTTCGCGGGCAACGAGGCAGATTTGGCGGAGTTGAATGGTCATGACGGAGCCTTTGGTTTGGAGATTGGATGGATTCTATTGGCACCTCAGGATTGTGACCGGCGCCGGTCGTCCCGAATCAGGACTGCGACCGCCCATGACGCGATGCTCACCACGATGGAGCCGAGCAAGGCGGAGCCGAAGCCGGCCACACGGAAGCCCTCGAAGAGCCAAGCCGCGAGGGCGAAGGTCGCCGCGTTGAGAACGAACAGAAAGAGCCCAAGCGTGACGAGGATGAACGGCAACGACAACAGCACGAGGATGGGCTTGACGATGGCGTTGAGGAAGCCGAGCACCGCCGCCGCCATGATGAGGGTCGGCAGACCCACGATGCTGACGCCGGGAACGATCTCTCCGGCGATCCACAGGCCAAGGCCCACCACGGCGATGCGCAGCAGGATGTCGCGCACGGTGGTGCTCGTCACAGGTGGCTTCATCCGACTAACTCATCTACTTCAGATAGCTGCGGCAGCCGGTGGCTTCGAGCAGCTCGTCGAGTTCCGGATTGCCTTGGGCGGCGGCGTGCTTGGCGCGCAGCACGGCGAGGCTGCGGGCGTGGTATTTCTGCGGCTTCTGCACCCAGCGCTGGCCCTTGAGGGTCACTTCGAACTCCTCGTCGCCGGCGGCGATGGCGGCGGCGTTGGCGACGCTCCAGGGGAGGAACACGCCGGCCACCTGATCGCTGAGGAGGGGCGTCAGCGTTGGTGCGAGATCGGCCCAAGGCTCGAAGTCGCCGCCCGCGGCGGGGTTCAACATGCGCTCGATCCATTGGACGACGTTGGCATGGCGCTGCACCCAACTACCGCCGGTGGGGTCGCGGCCGGCGTTGTAGATTTGGCCCCAGAGCGCGAAGTCGGCAAAGGCAGGACGCGCGCCGAAGAGGTGCGTGCGGCCAGCGAGGTGCGTATCGACGAGCGCCAAGGTGTCCTGAAACGACTGCTCGATCTGTGGCGCGGTGACCTCGTTCGCGCCCACGAACCACACCCTCGGCACCATGCGCTCGCGGATGGCCTTGGCCGTCTCCTCCACTTTCTCCGGCGGCGCGCTGCGCTTGGCAAAGCGGCGCGACACCGTCATCTGATCGATCTCGCGCGCCCAGCGAAGGTGGAACATCCACTTGTTGCCCCACTCGTCGCCGAATTCCTCGAGCAGCGCCGAAACGAACGCGGCGGTGGGCTCGTCGGGGTGGATCGACGGCGTCGGGAAGCGCTCTTCCATCGCCTCGATGATGGGGGTGGAGTCCTGGATGCCCGTGTCGTCCGGGGTCACCACCAGCGGCACGAGGGGAAGGCGGGCGTGCTTGGCGAAGAGGTCGCCGGCGGTGGCGCGGTCCATCCACTCGTGGTCGATGTTCTTGTAGCGGAAGTACGAGCGCACCTTGACCGAATAGGGCGACTCCTCCGAACCAATCACCCGATAGCCATCTGCCATGCCAAGCTCCCTCGCCGCTGCCAAAAGCATGCGAGTATGGGCAATCGGGGCGACATTGGACAGCGATGGTTGAGGAAAGCGCCTTGCAGCCTTGCGACGCGAGTCCAGCAATCCCTGCCGGCGAGGACCTCGGAGGCGCGAGCGCGCCTCGCCCCCCTTGCGACGCAAGCCCAGCAGTCCCTGCCAGCGAGGACCTCAAAGGGGGGAGGGCGTCTCGCCCTCCAAAGCGTGCCGAAGGCACGCACGCAGCGGAGCCCGATCCACGCCCCCGCCAATCCATTCCAGACAACCGCCAACAAAGCACCGGCCCAGAACAAAGCCCGCCTTGCGGCGCGATGGAGGGCGAGACGCCCTCCTTCCGAGGCCCTCCTTACGCGCGAGTACCCTCGAACGTGGCGTTGCCGAAGGCTCCGAGCTTGACGTTGCCGCTGATGCTGTCGCCGTCCACGGAGCCGCTGAACTCGAGCGTCATGGGCATGGGCGAGGTGATGTCGAGCTTCCAGGACACGTCGTTGCCGTCAACGGCGCCACTCTGGATGTCTGTGGCGCCTTGGGCGCCGGAGATGGTGCCCGTGAGTTTGTCGCCGTCGGCGGCCAGCGTCAGGGTGCCTTTCTGGGCGCCCATGGGCGTGTTGGTGGTAACGTTCCAAGTGCCGTCGACGTTGCTCATGCGTTGGGTCCTCGCGATGGATAGGGTGTGGGCAGCTTGCGCGACGCGCGTTCGCCTCGTGGTCGGTGGCGGCGCGCCGTTTCGATGTAGGCGATTATGACAGACGCCGATGCAGGGGGCAGTGCGGTGGTTGCGCCGAACGCCATCGGCACTCTCAACGAGGGATCGGTACACGACGCCCTCAAGCGGCGCTATGCCGCGAGCGGTGGCGGCGAAGCCGCGCTTGAGGTGCCGATCGACGGCTTTGTCGCCGATGTGGTGCTCCGCGGCCGCCTGTTCGAGATTCAGACCACCGGCTTTTCCCGCCTCAAGCGCAAGCTGCCTTCGCTGCTGCGCAACCATCGCGTGACGCTGGTGCATCCGATCGCCGAAGTGCGCCACATCGTCAAGCTGCCGGAGGACTCCGACGGCGAGACCACGCGACGGCGTTCCCCCCGCCGCGGCGCGGTGATCGATGTCTTTGCCGAGCTGGTGTACATGCCGACGCTGCTCGAACACCCGCACCTGACGCTCGACGTGGTGCTCATCGAAGAGGACGAGATTCGCGTCTTCGATGGTCGGCGAGGGCGCCGCCGCCACGGCTGGGTGGTGGTGGGGCGGCGGTTGGTGGAGGTGCGCGAGACCGTTTCGATCGGCGCGATGGCGGATCTCTTCGCCTTGCTCTCGCCCAAGCTGCCGGAGCGTTTCACCACAGCCCACCTCGCCGCCGCCATGCGCCGGCCGCGCCGATTGGGGCAACAGGCGGCGTATTGCCTGCACGCTTGCGACGTCGTGGAGATCGTTGGCAAGGAGGGCAACGCCATCGTCTATGCACGCAACAGCGGGTGACGGCGCGCCTTTCAGGCGCGTTCGCGCGCCCTCCAGGCGCGTTCGCGCGGCCTTCCAGGCGCGTTCGCGCGGCCTTCCAGGGCGCGTTGGCAGTTCGCTACGCAAGCTGGCGCCTCCGTGGACTCGCTTGCGGCTGCGGCTAGACGATAAGCTCTGTGCCGCCTTTCCCAAGGGGAGACCTCGTGTACCTGTCCCGATTGACAACCGCTCTGCTGGCGCTGGTTTGGCTCGCCGGCTGCACCTCGCTGTCCGAAGTGGCGCCGGCCGGGCTTGACCTGTCCGGTGAATGGGTGGTTGACGAAGCAGCGAGCGATCCGCCACCGGACGTGGATGCCATTCGCCGTCGCGAGGATCGACGCGTCGCCCGTGGGCGGCAGAGGGATCCCACGGCATCCGGTGCCTTCGTGGCGCAGGACTTTCCTGTGCTGGCGGCGACGCGCCTCGTGATCGAGCAGGACCGCGAGTCGATGGGCGTGCACTACTTCCGTGGCGACGATTCGAGCTATCTCGACTTCACCTGGGGCTTGCGCGAGCGCGACTTCTGGCAGGTCCGCACCGGCTGGCAGGAAGGCGAGCTCGTCATCCTCTCCGAACGCGGTGGCGTGGAAGGCACCGAACGGTTGCGCCTCGAAGACGGCGGGCGCCGCTTGCGGGTGAGCGTCTCGGTGGATACGGGCGGAGAGAAAGTACGCAGCGAGCGGGTGTTCGTCCGCCGCTAAGGCTAGGCCATCCCCTACGACACAATGCGCCACGATCGTCGTTGCACGATCTGTTCCATGAGGGGTGGCCGAGGGTCGATCCGGCACCCTGCACCGCAGGCACAAACGCCTGCGAAGTGCCCGATGCAAGAGGTTGACACAACCCGCCGTTTTCTGAAACATCGCGCCGCCCGCGTATGTGGGTTTGCGGCGCGTTAGAAGTGGCCGCTTGCCACGTGCGCCTTTTGAAGGTGGCCAGAAGCATGGCCACTCACGCAAGGCGCGCCGCCCGACCAACAATCCCACCGAGCGGTGCGTCGAACGCAAAGAGAGGGACACTCAATGACGAAGAAGGTACTGCACGGGGCGGCGCTGTTTCGCGGCCTCTCGTGGGGCACGGCCATCGGCCTTGTCGCCGGCGCGGCGTTCGCGCAGGCACAGCAGGTTGACGACGACGATCGGATGATCGAGGAAGTCGTCGTCACCGGATCGCTCATCAAGAAGGACAATTTCGACTCGGCCTCGCCGCTCAAGGTGCTCGACGCCGTGGACATCGAGGCGGAATCCACCCCGGCTATGGGTGAGATCATCTACAACCAGACCTTCAACTACGGCTCCGACGCCTTCGCCTCGCACTACTCGGTGACCAACCCCGAGGGCAACCGCACCGGCGCGAACCTGCGTGGTCTGGGCGGCGGCGCGACGCTCACCCTGCTGAACGGTAAGCGTGTGCTCGATGCCAACCTCAACAACCTCATCCCGCAGATCGCCGTGCGGCGGATCGACATCCTCAAGGATGGCGCATCGGCCCTGTACGGCTCCGACGCGGTGGCGGGCGTGCTCAACATCGTGCCGAAGACGGGCTACCGAGGCGCGGAAGCCGGCGTGCAGTACCAGATGGACAGCCGAGGCGACCACAGCGAACAGGTGGCCAACTTCCTCCTGGGCGACCTCACGGACAACGGCTATTTCACCGTTGCCCTCGAGTATCGCCAGCGCACGGCGCTCTACCAGACGGAGCGCCCGAACCTGCTCGGCAACAGCTTCTCGAGCTCCGGCACCGGCAACCCCGGCACGTACAACGTGCCCGTCAGGGGCGAGGACGGTTCCATCGTCGGCCGCGCCCGCACCCCAGACCCGGGCTGCGGCGTGGCGCAAAGCCCCGGCGGGAACGGCCTCGGCACGGAGATCGGCAACTACCGCAACAACATCTCCGGCAACCTGGTCGGCACCACCTGCCGCTTCCAGTTTGGCGAGTTCTTCAACTTCGTCACGCCCAACAAGGTGCTCAACACCTACGTCAACTTCGAACGGCAAGTGACGGACAACCTCGCCTACAACGCCGACCTCATCTACTCCCGCCAGCGCACCCGCAGCCGAGGCTCCCCCACCAACCCGGGTGGGCGCGTCCGCGACATCAACCTCGCGCTCGGTGGCGTCTCCGGCGACCACCCCGGCAACCCGTTCACGGCCTTCTACGACCGCAACGGCAACGGCAGGGTCGATCTCGGCAACAGGGAAGTGCTGCACGCCCAGGATATGGACGGCGACGGCATCCCGGATCGGGACGCTGACAACAACGTCATCCTCGCAGAGGATCCGTTCGATCCCAGCATGGGCATCGAGTTCAACGAGGACGTGCAGATTGCCGCACTGCGCCTGTTCGGCAAGCTTGGCAACCTGCCTTCGAACCTCGACGCCTCCGGCGCGAACTTGGGCTACGCCACCTACGACATCAACACCTACCGCATGGGTCACAACCTCACCTACACCTTCAGCGAAGGCTGGCTGGGCGACCGCGGCTGGGAGGTGATCGGCTCGGTGCAACTGCAACAGAACGTGGACTTGCGTTTCCGCAAGAACGGCAGCTACCGCGCGGTTCTGCTGGGCCTGCAAGGGGAACTGGGGCCGGCGCCGGGTGTGCCGGACGGCCATCCAGACCAGTACCGTTACTACAACCCGTTCTCGACCAGCGCGCTTAACTGCCGCTACCGCAACTGCACGGACCCGGGCGCGGCGGCCAATCCGAACCTCGGCGACTATCCGAACCACCAGTTCGTGGCGGATGCCATCGACATCAACGCCATTCGGCTGCTCAAGACCACGCTCACGTCGTATGACGTGCTCGCCACCGGCGACCTGCACGACGGCTGGGCCGGCACCATCGCCGGTGCGGTTGGCCTCGAGCGGCGTTCGGTGCGCCTCATCTGGGACGCTCGCAGCGACGAGAACCAGTGCAACAACTGGTACGACGCTTGCTCGTTCGACTACACGGCGCAGGACGTGATCGAATCCGCCTTCTTCGAGGTGGCGGTGCCGTTCGTCAGCGACGAGACCTTCGGCGAGGGCGAGGTGCAACTCGCCGGGCGCTATTCGTCCTACGAGGGCGTTGGCAGCACCTTCGATCCGAAGGTCGCGGTGCTCTACCAGCCGCTCGACTGGATCTCGCTGCGCGGCTCCTACTCGACCGCCTTCCGGGCGCCGAGCATCAGCCAGCGCTTCGCGCCGGAGTTCTCGTTCCTGCAATCCACCAACGACCCCTTCTTCGGCGACTTCGAGGGTACCTACCGCACCAACATCGGCGGCGGCGACCCGACCCTTCAGCCTGAGGAAGCGGAGGTGTACAACGTCGGCTTCTCGCTGGCGCTGCTCGATGGCGACCTCAACGTCGGCATGGATTACGCCAACTACTACTTCACGGACCGCATCACGTTCCTGCGCGGCCCGCGGGTGGTGGAGACGGACTTGCGAAACTTCCTCGCGCGGTTCCCGCAGCCCGGCTGCACCGGCGCCTCGTCCAGTGCCTGCCCTCCGGGCAGCGTCAATCGTGACGACGCCGTCAACTGGGTGGAGAACTTCCAGGATCCGAACATCGTGCGCGGCGGGCCGCCGTCGTATTCGATCGTTTCGGTGCGCGGCAAGTACGTCAACGCCGACGTCATGGACCAGACCTCGGTGGACGCCTACGCCAACTACACCTGGCGGCTCGACTCGATCGGCACGCTGCGTTTCGACCTGCAGGCGACGCAGATTCTCGAGTACATGTACGACTTCGGTGGCGGCAACACCGGCGACGCCGTGGGCTTGCAGAACCTCGGCATCGACGTGATCCCGACCCTGCCGGAGTTCCGCGTCATCGGCTCGGTGAACTGGAATCAGGGCAACCACAACGCACTCGTGCGTGGTCGCTGGAATTCGGCCATCGATGCCAACTGGACCTCGGTGGACATCGAGGGCGTCACCTATGTGGACTTGACGTACTCGTACCGCTTCGCGGGCCTCATCGGCGACAGCAGCACGCTCATGGAACTCGGCGCGCGCAACCTGTTCGACGCCTATCCAGACCCACTGAGCGGTGCCTTCGGTGCCAACATCGAACTCGCCATCCACGACCCGCGCGGACGCATGCTGTTTGCCCGGTTGCGGCACGAGTTCTGAACGAAGGGCCTTGGGGCCCTTCCAGTTAGGCGGCGCGGGGTGTCCCCCCGCGCCGCTTTCTTCTTCGGCACCGGCCGGCTTTCAACGCATTCCCATCGCCAATCGAAGCCGACCCCCGCCCCACCGCCGGCCGGATGGCGCGGTCCCCAAAGCCCCTCGAAGCGAGGCCCTCCCCCGCTCCTCCCGCCGAAGGCGAAGAAACAACCCCCTAGCCAAGCAACCAGCCGCCACCCCGCGAGACGGGCCTACAAGACCACCACATCCCTAAAGAGGCAGGCCTCGAACTGACCCCCATCGCACCGTCATCTGGCAACATGCCCCTCAGTGGAGAGGAGGAACGCATGATCCAAATGCGGCGCATCGGCAAGACGCAAACGCAGGTCACCAAGCTAGGCTTCGGCGGCGCCCCGCTCGGCGCAGTGGGGGCTCGACTCACCGAGGCGGATGCATCGGCCATCGTCCACCGTGCCTGGGAAGGTGGCATTCGCTATTTCGACACCGCACCGCTTTACGGCCACGGCCTGAGCGAGCGGCGGCTGGGGGCTGCGCTCGCCACCTTGCCGCGGGACGAGTTCACGCTCTCGTCCAAGGTCGGGCGGCTGCTCGTTCCGGCGGCCGAGGGCGAGCGGTACGCCGGGATGCGCGACAGCGAACCCTTCGCGATCCGCTACGACTACAGCTACGAAGGGGTGCGCCGGTCTATCGAAGCGAGCCTGACCCGGCTTGGCCTGGACCGCATCGACATTGCGCTCTGCCACGACATCGACGTATGGACCCACGGCGATGCCCAACCCGGCATCTTCGACGCCGCCGTGCAAGGCGCGTTGCCGGCTTTGTGCGAACTGCGCGACCAAGGCGTCGTGCGTGCCGTGGGCCTCGGCGTCAACGAGTGGCAGGTGTGCAGCGAAGTCATGGACCGCTTCGAGGTGGATTGCTTCCTCCTGGCGGGACGCTTCACGCTGCTCGAACAGGAACCCTTGGACTCGTTCCTGCCGAAGTGCGTCGAGCGGGGCGTCTCCATCATCATCGGCGGGCCGTACAACTCGGGCATTCTCGCCACCGACGACCGCCGCCGCGCCACCTACGACTACAAGCCCTCCTCGGACGAACTGTACGACAGGGCACAAGCCATTCGCCGCACCGTGGAGCGGCACGGCGTGGACCCGCGCGCGGCGGCACTGCAATATCCGCTCCGCCATCCGGCAGTGGCCGCGGTCATCCCCGGCGTGTGGGCGCACGCAGAGGTGGAACAGAACCTCGGCTTCATCGACGCATCCATCCCAGACGCCCTGTGGGAGGAACTCGCAGAGCAAGGCCTCGCCCGCAGTTGGTGACGGCTAGGAGCGCATGGGAGCACGAAGGCCAGCAGTTCGCGCAGCGAACTGCCAACGCGCCCGTTAGGGCGCGCGAGTGCCCCCGCAGGGGCGGGGCTTGTCCCCGCCCGTCTGAACGCACCGTCTGTGTAAGCGATTGCTGACACGCCAAAGCGTCGATTTCCTACACGACGCGACCGCGTCGGCCTACATACCGCGGCCCGTGACCGGGCCACAATCGGCCGCTCCAAACCACCTTGGAGTGCGCCATGACCGAACTCGAGAGACTGCTCCAGCGGCGGCTGGACGAGCGCCGTCGCAATCTCGCCGGCCACGCTGGCGTTCGCGAGCGCTGGGTTCTGGAATGCCGGGCGATTGCCAGGCGCATCGCCGACTGGCTGCGACCGCTTGAGACCAAGGGCTACGTGGATGTGAGCTTCGTGGCGACGCCGATCCACGAAGAGCTGCTTGGCGACTACGAGGCCGAGGGCGTGCGGCTCGTGTTCGTCGACGAGCGGGTGCTCAGCCTCGTACCGGTGGCACGGCACGTGCTCGGCGCCGACGGTCGCATCGATGTCATGTCCATCAACGCCTGTCTCGCCATGCTGATTCGGCGGGACGGCGAGTGGTGCTTTGCCCGACGGGAGGAGCGCACCGGGCCGCCGTTGACGTGGAAGCTCGACCGCGACAGCTTCCACGATTTCCTGGTTGGGTTCGTCCGCTAGCTAGGAGCCTGCGGCGTAGAAAACGGCGCTGGCTCCTAGCGCCGCCAACCGACCGTTGGGGCATGCCATGCACGAAATCACCGTAGAGTCGCTGATCGACGACTACCTGTTCGCGCTGCGGTGCATCCGCGGCCTCGACGATGACCACTTCCTGTATCTCACGCCAACCGAGCGCGAGGCCATGCGCGGCACCTTGGTGGAAGAGACGCGCCGAGACCACGCCTTCAAGCTTCTGGCGCTGATCGATGCCGCCTTGCGCAACGACTTCCACCAGAGCCGCGCGAGTCGGCGGCGCGACCCCCTATCGATGCTGCAGCGGGACCTGCACACGGAGTACCGCAACGAAGTGCGTGGCAACCCGCGCTCCAGGGACGTGGCGCGCCGCATTGCGGTGGCCCGCATCCTGCTCGTGCTCGAGCGCTACGCCTCGCCCTTGAGTGGCGCGGCCAAGCGCGACTGCCGCGTCGCCCGCAACTATCTGCCGTTTCTGCGCTGGTACCCCGAGCGCCATGCCCCGAAGGGACCGATGCCGTTCGTAGCCGACCCGGAAGACCTCGTGGAACTGCACCGGCGCCTGCAGAAACGGGTGTTCGACCGGGAAGACGTGGTGTAACGACACTTGGAAGGCGGCTATAGTGCGCGCCCGAAACGAATGCGCCTCGCCGAGGCACCTTGTCATGCGTCGAATCCTCGTCACCAGTGCGCTGCCGTACGCCAACGGCGCGATCCATCTCGGACACCTGTTCGAGCACGTCCAGACGGACATCTGGGTGCGATTCCAGCGCATGATGGGCAACGAGTGCACTTACGTCTGTGCCGACGATGCCCACGGCACGGCGACCATGCTGCTCGCGGAAAGCGAGGGCGTGACCTCCGAGGCGTTGATTGAGCGGCTGCGGGGCGAGCACGAGGCGGACTTCAAGCGCTTCCACATCAGCCACGACAACTACTACTCCACCCACTCGCCGGAAAACGAGCGCTATTCGAGCCTGATCTACACCCGTCTCGCAGAGCGCGGCTACACGTTCACGCGCGAGGTGGAGCAGCTCTACGACCCGGAGCGGGGGCTCTTCCTTGCCGATCGGCAGGTGCGCGGCACCTGCCCTCGCTGCGGCGCGGAGGATCAGCCCGGCGACAACTGCGATGTGTGCGGTGCCACCTACGACGCGGTGGATCTCGGCAGTCCGCGATCGGTGTTGTCCGACGCCGAGCCGGAACTCCGCCGCTCGGAGCATTATTTCGTGGATTTGGCCAAGTTCGAGTCGTTCCTGCGCGAGTGGACCGCGAGTGACGCCGTCCAGCCGGAGGTGACCAACAAGCTGGCGGAATGGCTCGACGGCGGCCTCAAGCCTTGGGACATCAGCCGCGACGAACCCTACTTCGGCTTCCCCATCCCCGGTGCCCCCGGCAAGTTCTTCTACGTCTGGATGGACGCGCCGGTGGGCTACATGGCGAGCTTCGCCAACCTCTGCGCGCGCACCGAGGGGCTCGACTTCGATGACTTCTGGCGCCCGGACAGCGACGCCGAGGTGCATCACGTGATCGGCAAGGACATCGTCAACTTCCATTGCTTGTTCTGGCCGGCGGTGCTGTCGCAGTCGGACTTCCGCACCCCCACGCGGGTGCATGTGCACGGCTTCATCACGGTGGACGGCGCCCGGATGTCGAAATCGCGCGGCACCTTCATCAACGCCGCCACCTATCTCGATCATCTCGACCCCGAGTACCTGCGCTACTACTTCGCCACCAAGATGGCGGCGAACACCGACGACATGGACATCAACCTCGACGATTTCGTTCAGCGCGTGAACTCGGACCTGGTCGGCAAGGTGGTCAACATCGCCTCCCGCTGCGCCGGGTTCATCGGCAAGAGCTTCGGCGGGACGCTCACCGAGCGAATTCACGACGAGGCGCTCTGGCGCGAGGTGTCGGACGCCAGGCATGGTCTTGCGGAACTGTTTGAACGCGGCGACGTGGGGCGGGCGGTGCGTGAGATCACGGCGCTGGCAGATCGCGCCAACCGCCACATTGCCGCACACGAGCCGTGGAAGGCGGCGCGAGACCCGGAGCGTCAGGACGAGGCGCACGAGGTGTGCTCCCTCGGCATCAACGTCTTCCGGGCGCTGGCGGTGTATCTAAAGCCGATCCTGCCGGCGATGGCGGAGCGGGCGGAGTCATTCCTGGGCGTGGCGCCTTTGGCTTGGGAGGATGCGGCCGAGCCGCTACGCGGGCACAGCATCGAAGCCTTTCAGCCGCTGTTCCAGCGCATGGATCGCAAGGCGCTCAATCGGGTCGTGGAAGCGACCCGCGGCGAGGCCAGCGAGAAGGAGCCGCCAGCGGGCAGCGCCGACGAGAAGGCGAGCGACAGCGACACCATCTCCATCGACGAGTTCCTGAAGGTCGATCTGCGCGTTGCCCGGATCGCGGCCGCGGCGCCGGTTGCGGGCGCGGACAAGCTGCTCGAACTCACGCTGGATCTCGGCGACCATCAACGTCGCGTTTTTTCCGGTATCAAGTCGGCCTACGACGCGCAGGACCTCGTCGGTCGGCACACCGTCGTTGTTGCCAACCTCGCCCCTCGCAAAATGCGCTTCGGCACCTCCGAGGGCATGGTGCTCGCGGCCGGCGAGGGCGACAAGGAGATCTTCCTCCTCGCGCCAGACCCCGGCGCCAAACCGGGCATGGTCGTGCGCTAGCGCGCCCTTGCGGGCGCGTTGGCAGTTCGCTAGCGCGAACTGCTGGCCTCCGGGTTCGCATTCGCTCACCACTTCGGCTAGGAGGCTGCGCCGTTTCTACGACGCAGCCTCCTACCAGCCTGTCGGACTTGGCGGCGATGCACCCGGCTGCCGGACGGGGCGACGCATGCGTCGCCCCTACAGGAAGGTGTCGGTCAGGTCCCGGGCCGTAGGGGCGACGCATGCGTCGCCCTTCTTCGGGTGGCCTTCCTCATGCGCTAGCCGCCAAACCCCTCGCTGCGCTCGGCGTCTGGCCCCAGCCCCCACCTACCTATGAGCTTGCGCCGTAGAATAACGCTGTCGCGCCACTTCTACGGCGCAAGCTCCTAGGGGGTCTGCCGGACAGTTCGCCATGACCACAACGGCATTGGATGGGCTCCGGAGGAAAGCATGTTGCGTTCTCTGCGAAGCCCTTCGGGTGCAGCGCCTTGCTGCGGTGCCGGCTTGACGTGACCGACCTGCTCCTGCTTCTGCTCTCGGCGGCGCTGGTCAACAACTTCGTCCTGGTGCAGTTCCTGGGCCTGTGCCCCTTTGTCGGCATGTCGGCGCGCCTTCAAACCGCCGTGCCGATGACGCTGGCGACGACCTTCGTCCTCTGTGTCGCCGCACTCGGAACTTGGGCCGTGCACACATGGCTGCTTGCTCCGCTGGGGATCGAGTACCTGCGCGTCATCGCCTTCATTGTCGTGATCGCCGCTGCGGTGCAATTGACCGAGGCGTTCGTGCGCGCCGCAAGCCCTGTGCTGCACCGCCTGCTCGGAATCTACCTGCCGCTGATCACGACCAATTGCGCCGTCTTGGGCGTGGCATTGATTGCCGTGGAGCGCGACTTTGGCCTGCTCCACACGCTCACCCTTGCGATCGGCGCCGGCCTCGGCTTTGGCCTCGCCATCGTTGCCTTCGCGGCGCTGCGCGAGCGCATCGTCGACGCCGCCGTGCCGAGCGCCTTCCGGGGGCCACCCTTGGCATTGGTGACCGTGGGATTCATGTCACTTGCACTGTTTGGCCTCAAGGGCATCGGTTCATGACCGCGGCGCTGGCGCTAGGCGGCATCGGCGCCTTGGTTGCCTTGGCGCTGTGGCTTGCCCGCCGCCTGCTTGCGCCCCTCGCAGCAACCAACGCGGATACCTTGGTGGACGCGGTGGACGCCCTCCTGCCGCAGACGCAGTGTGGCCAATGCGGCCATCCGGGCTGTCGTCCCTACGCGGAAGCCGTGGTGGCGGGGGCGCCGCTCGACCTTTGCCCGCCCGGTGGACCGGACACGGCAGCGGCCTTGCGGGAACTGCTCGGGCGCGAAGCGGGGCGCGATACGCTCGCGGAGCCGGAAGCAGTCGTGGCGCGCATCGACGCTGCCCGCTGCATTGGCTGTGCACTGTGTCTCGACGCCTGCCCGGTGGACGCCATCGCCGGCGCTTCCAAGTATCTGCACGCGGTGCTCCCGGAGCACTGCACCGGCTGCGAACTTTGCGTGCCGGCGTGCCCCGTGGACTGCATTGACATGGCGATGCGCGAGAGTCCTGCAGACGCGCCGGCGGCCCATGTCTGACCTTGCCGGCGTACACGATGCGCTACCGTGCATTCGCTGCGGCCGCTGTGCGCCGGCCTGTCCGGTCGCGCTGCTGCCGGACGGCCTGCTCGAAGCCATCGAGACGGGCCGGGAGGATGCTTCGCTCGCACGATGCGTCGAATGCCGCGCCTGCACCAGCGTCTGCCCAAGCCGCATCGACCTCGTCGGTGAGTTCCGGCGTGCGAGGCGCGAGCTTTTCGCCGCTCAGGCGAGAAGCGCCGCCGCCGACAAGGCGCGGGAGCGCTCGGACGCGCGGACAAAGCGGCTTGCGCGTCAGGCAGCGACGAGCGACGAACGCCGCCGGCAGCGTCTGGCTGGGCGACGGCCTTGGGACGAGTGACGCAGGCGGCGCGAACAAGGCCCGTCTCGCGGGGAGAGGGCTGGTTGCATGTTTGGGCCCTTGGTTGCTTGGCCTTCGGCGGGAGGAGCGTGACGGGCCCTCGCTTCGATGCACTTCACACGGCGCCATCCGGCCGGTACGTTGGTGTTGACTCGGCTTCGAGGTGCTCTTGAATGGGAACCAACGAGCCGAGCAGTTCGTCCTTTGCGAGGGCGGCGGCTGTGGTGGGCTCCCTGCTACGCTCGCCGGCGTCCACCGAAGCCATCATGTTCCGCGTCGTGGTGGCACTGGTGCCGTGCATCGCGACGGCGACGGTCGCATTCGGCGCGCTCACGCTCGCTCATTGCGCGCTGGCGCTGGGGGCCGGTGCCCTGGTGGAAGGGTGTGCCCGTGCCGCGCGGGGGTTGCCTCTGCGCGTGTTTGCGGACGGAGCAGCGCCGGTGACGTGCCTGCTCATCGCGCTCGCGGTTCCGCCGTCTGCGCCGCTTTGGATCACACCGGTGGCAGTGCTTGTGGGGCTTGGCCTTGCCCGCGAGGCCTACGGCGGGCTCGGCCGAAACGTCTTCAATCCCGCCATGGCCGGCTATGCGGCGGTATTGGTCGCATGGCCCCACGCCCTTACCTGGGTCGATGGCCAGACCGGTGCCACGGCGCTCGACGCGCTGCGCTTTCGCGGCGCGGACACGGTGGACGAGGCGTTTCGCGCCGCGACATTCGGCGTCGTCGGCGGCAGGGGGTTCGAGTGGGTGAACGCGGCGGCTCTCGTCGGGGGGCTATACCTCGTGGCGACACGCGTGGTGCATTGGCGCATCCCGTTGGCGGTGCTGCTGGGGATGGCGCTGCCGGCACTGGCGCTGCACGACGGTGGCAGTTCCGAGAGCTTCGGTTCGCCGCTCTTCCATTGGTTCAGCGGCGCCACCATGCTCGGCGCGTTCTTCATCGCCACCGACCCGGTCACCGCTCCTCGCGGCGAGGCGCATCAATGGCTGTTCGGCATCGGCATTGGCGCAGTGACCTTCCTCATCCGCGCCGACGGTGGCTATCCCGACGGTCTCGCATTCGCCGTGCTACTCGGCAACCTCGCGGCCCCCGCGCTCGATGCGCTGCAGCGCCGGGGAACCGTCGATGAGGGCTAGGCAGGCGGTGCAGGGCGTATTTGTGACCGCCGGACTCATGGCCGCCGCCGGCGCGATCCTTGCCGGGGTGCAGCAGCTCACCGAGGAGCGCGTGCGCGCCAACGCCCTGGCCGCGGAGCGGCAAGTGGTTCGAGAGCTTGCCGGCGTGCCGGCGACGGTGCCGGACGACTCGATGCTGCTGTGCGAGCGGGACCTCGTGCTGCGGCGGGACACCACTCGCGGGTATGGGGGAGAGGTGGACTACATCGTCGCCTTTGCCGCGGACGGGCGCATTGCCGGCGTACGGGTCCTGCACCATGCGGAAACGCCGGGCTTTGCGGACATCCTGCTGCCACAGTCGGACTGGCTGACCGGATTCGCAGTTGGGGACGGAGAAGTGCATGCGGTGACCGGCGCCACCATCACATCTCGCGCCGTCGTCGACGGCGTGACCGCCACCCGACGGCGGCACCTGGAATCGTCCAGCGCATGTCCACCCGTACCGAGCGGAGCGGCGCCGTGACTGCTCCCGCCCGCGAGACGGCCCTCGGCTCCTTCACCCGCGCAGCGATCGAGCGCAATCCGGCGGCGGTACAGCTATTGGGCCTGTGTCCTTTGCTCGCGGTGTCGAACACGGTCGCCAATGCGGCTGGCCTTGCGGTGGCGAGCGCCGGCGTGCTGATCGGCTCGTCGCTGCTGGCGGCGCCGCTCAGCCGCATCATCCCCGCGGAGGTGCGCTTGCCGTGCTACGTGCTGCTCATCGCCACCTTCACCACCGTCGCTATGCTGCTGATGCAGGCGTATGCCTTTGAGCTGTATCAGCGCATCGCCCTGTTCGTGCAGATCATCGTCACCAACTGCATGATCCTGGCGCATATCGAGCGGTCCGTGATCGCTAGCGGTGCCGCCCGCAGTGGCATCCTGCGGGCCCTGGTGTCGTCGTCGGGTGCTGCGGCGGGCTTTGCGCTCGCATTGCTGGCGATGGGTGCAGTGCGAGAATTCCTCGCGCTCGGCTTTCCACTCGCGGCAATGGCTCCCGGTGCGTTCTTGGTGGCAGGGGTGTTGTTGGCAATGATGCGCCTAGCAGCCGGTCGGACTTCGCCGTTTCGGCGAAATCCGACCGGGTGATAGGAAGGCTTGGGCTGGGGCAAGAAGCGTTGTCCGAAGGCAGCGGTTCTTGTGGCGTGGCACAGCGGTTCCTCGACAACCGCGTCCGGCGCTGAGAGTAGGACTTGGGGAGGCAGTGAGGAGCGATGAATCGACAAAAGCGCGGCGAGATCTTCGAGCGGCTGAGGGCGGAGAATCCCAAGCCCACCACCGAGCTCAACTTCGGCTCGCCCTTCGAACTCTTGGTCAGCGTGATCCTCTCGGCGCAGGCGACGGACGTGGGCGTCAACCGGGCCACCGGGCCGCTGTTCGCCGTGGCCAACACGCCAGAGGCCATCGTGGCGCTGGGCGTTGCCGGACTCAAGGACTACATCCGCTCTATCGGTCTTTTCAACACCAAGGCCGAGAACGTCGTGCGCATGTGCGAGATCCTGCTCGCCGAGCACAACGGCGAGGTGCCGCGCACCCGCGAGGCGCTCGAAGCGTTGCCGGGCGTCGGCCGCAAGACCGCCAACGTCGTGCTCAACACGGCGTTCGGCGAGCCCACCATCGCCGTGGACACGCACATATTCCGGGTCGCCAACCGCACCCGCATCGCGCCCGGCAAAACGGTGCGGCAGGTGGAGGACAAGCTGATGCGCTTCGTGCCGCCGGACTACCGGGTCGACGCACACCACTGGCTGATCCTGCACGGTCGCTACGTGTGCGTCGCTCGCCGGCCGCGGTGCGGCTCATGCGTGATCGAGGATCTCTGCGAGTATCGGGACAAGGTGGAAACCGGCTGATGGCTTGGGCTGGGGCAAGAAGCGTTGTCCGCTGGCAACGGTCCTTGTGGCGTGGCTGCGGCAAAGCTTGGCGACTGGCGTTTCATTGGGCAGGCAAATGGCTATAATGCGCCGCCTTCCCGCGAGGGATTGGGACACGTTTGCGATGCGCGTCGTCAGAAGGTCTGGCAGGGCGCGGTCGCGGTTGCACTTTGCCAGGCAAGGATTCCCCGAATGGACATCTCCACCGAGCGAAACGGAACAACCTTGGTCGCAATGCCGGAAGGCCGCATCGACGGCCGCAACGCGACCGACTTTCAGGACTCCCTCATCGGTGCGATCCAAGACTCTGATGAGCGCGTCGTCATCGATCTCGCAGACCTTATCTACATCAGCAGCGCCGGGCTCCGTGCCGTGCTCCTGATCGCCAAGTCCCTGGACCAGCGCAAGGCCAAGTTCTGCCTCTGTTCCCTCTCGGCGCCGATCCGCGAAGTGTTCGAGATCAGCGGCTTCGACCAGATCATCAAGATCTTCGACACACGCGACGAAGCCGTTTCCGCCTGACGCCCTCCAAGACGACGCCTATCGGCCACCCGGGCGACGGGCCTCAGGCGACGGCGGGCCATCGAGGCCCGCGTTCGAGGACGTGCCTCGAAGCTGAGTCCACACCCACATGCCGGCCGGTTGGCGCCGTGAGAAGTGCTTCGGAGCGAGAGCCCCTCACGCTCCTCCCGCCGAAGGCTTCGAGTTCAAGGAACCGAATGTGCAACCAGCCCTCTCGCCGCGAGACGGGCCCGTCGGTTGCGGAGGCTGGCGTGTTCCCTGCCGTCCCCGCCTAAGCGGGAACTTCAATCGACCTCAGACCCGTCAAACGAATCGAGCACCGTCTTCATCCTCGCCCGGATGCCCTCGGCGAGCGAGGCGTGGGTGAAGATGAAGGGCTTGTTGCGGCGGATGCCCTCGAGCACCTGCTCGCCCACCACGTTAGGGTTCAGCCCTTCGGTGGCGAAGCGCCGTTCGACTTCGGCGCGCCCTTCGAACATGCCCGATGAGGGGCACGCCAAGGCCGCCGGGCGATTGCGTTCCGAGCGCAGGATGCGGGTGTCGATCATGCCGGGACAGAGCGCCGAAACACCGATGCCAAACGGTGCAAGGTCTTCCCGCGAGGCCTCGGAGATGGCGACCACGGCGTACTTCGAGGCGGCATAGATCGACTGCCGGGGTCCGGTGAAGTGGCCGAGGATGGATGCGGTGTTGACGACGTGGCCGCCTTCGCCCCCAGCCTTGATGATGGGCACGTAGGTGCGCATGCCGTTGACGACGCCGTGCAGGTTGACACCGAGCACCCAGTCCCAGTCGTCCTCGGATGTCTCGTCGATGGGGCCGCCAGCGGCTACACCGGCGTTGTTGCAGACGATGTCCACGCGACCGTAGTGGCGCTGCACAGATTCCGCAACGTCGCGCACCTGGCCGCGCTGGCTTACGTCGCAGACGAAGCGCTGCACATCCACGTTGGCGGTGTCGAACTCGGCATGGGCGGACGCGAGGGCGCCTTCCTCGACATCGAGCATGGCGACGTGAACCCCGGCGCCGGCGAGCGCCCGCACCATGCCGAGGCCGATCCCGGAGGCGGCGCCGGTAACGACGGCCACCTTGTTCTGCACGTTGTCCATGATTTGTCTCTAATCCGGCAGGCCTAGCACCCGCTTGGCGATGATGTTGCGCTGGATTTCGTTGCTGCCGCTGTAGATGGACGCGGCGCGACCGGCCAGGAAGCCGCGCGTTTCGCCAATCTCGCGGGGCGAGAAGCCATCGCCAGACCAGCCGACGCCGAGACTGCCGCGCATCTCGACGAGAAGCTGGGCACGGCTCTGTTCGAGTTCTGTGCCGTACATCTTGAAGATGGAGGTGGCGGGGCCTGGGGTCTTGCCGTCGGCGGCTTCCTGCGCGGTGCGGCGCTGGGTGAGGCGGAAGGCGCGATCGTTGATCTCGTGGTTGGCGATGCGCTGGCGCAGGGACGCATCACGGATGCGCCCGTTCTCTTCGCCAGAGTATTTCTTCGCGTCGCCAGCCAGGGTTGGACCGGCGTCGGCTGCGGCGGCACCACCGACCAGCGTCGCCATGCTGCCGCGCTCGAACTGCAAGAGGCGCTTGCCGACGGTCCAGCCTTGGTTCAGCTCGCCCACGAGGTCGGCTTTCTGGGCGATGGCGTTGTCGAAGAAAGTCTCGCAGAAGGGGGACTCGCCGCTGATGAGGCGGATGGGCTTCACGGTGACGCCGGGCTGATCCTGGTCAGCAACACGAAGCTGATGCCGACGTGCTTGGGTACGTCGGGGTCGGTTCGCACCAGCGCAAACATCCAGTCGGCGTACTGCGCGCCGGAGGTCCATATCTTCTGGCCGTTGATGACGAAGTGATCGCCGGCATCCTCGGCGCGGGTGCGCAGGCTCGCAAGATCGGAGCCGGAACTCGGTTCGCTGTAGCCCTGACACCAAGCCACCTCGCCGCGCACGATGCGCGGAATGTGGCGCGCCTTCTGATCCTCGGTGCCAAGCTCGATCAGCGTCGGGCCGATCAGCGATAACCCCATGCCGCCGAGCGGAGAGCGGGCGCGAATGGCGCGCATCTCGCCGATGAGCACCATGTACTCCTCGTGCGAAAGACCGCCGCCGCCGTATTCGGCGGGCCAGGTGGGCGCGGTCCAGCCCTTCTCCACCATCCGCTCCTTCCACAGGATGGTGTCGCGATCGGTGAGCGGGATCTTGGTGCTGCCGCTGTGGATGGGGCCGGGACCACGGGCGCCGGGCGGACAGTTCTCTTCGAGCCACGCGCGCGTCTCGGCGCGGAATTCGTCGGTGGCGGACAAAGGCGTTTCTCCATGAAGTCGCGGGCTAGGCGAAGACGCGAGAGCATCATGCAAGCGGCAGCGAACTGCAAGCACACCGCCGCCTTTGTCTGCAGGCGGCGGCTGTGCGTAAATTGCCGGCGGCTGCTTAAGAAATGGGTGCGGGGCAAGGCCTGATGCGATTTGCCATCGAGATTGGCGGAGTCCGCGCCGGCGGCCTTGTGCTCATGGCGGACTGGGTGCGTCATGCGGAGCGGCTTGGCGCGGCCGTGGCGTTTTCGGCTGAGGCTTGGTGGAGCGACGCGGCGACGCCGCTCGCGTATCTGGCGGACAAAACCGAGCGCATCCGGCTGGCGAGCGGCATCATGCAGGTCACGGCGCGGACGCCAGCCATGGCGGCCATGACGGCGCTGACATTGCACGACCTCTCCGGCGGACGATTCGTGCTTGGCCTGGGCGCCAGTGGGCCGCAGGTGGTGGAAGGGCTGCACGGCGTGCGCTTTCGCGCTCCGTTGACGCGGCTCCGGGAGACCGTGGACATCTGCCGGATGATCTTCGCTGGCGAGAAGGTGGATTACCAGGGTCAGGTTTTCCAGTTGCCGCTGCCGGACAGCGAAGGCAAGGCGCTCAGGATTGGCCACGAACCTGCCGAAGTGCCCATTTACCTCGCGACCCTAGGCCCCAATGCGCTCCGCTTTACCGGTGCTGCCGCAGATGGTTGGCTCGGCACGTCGTTTTCGCCGGATCACCCCGAGGCGGATCTGCACTACATCCGCGAGGGTGCCGACCGGGTCGGTCGGTCGCTCGCGAACCTGGACTTGTGCGTCTCGGTGCGCGTGGAAATCGGCGATGACGTGGAGGCGATGATCGAGCGTCGCAAGCCCGGAGTCGCCTTCAACTTGGGAGGCATGGGTTCGGCCACCACGAACTTCTACAACGACGCCTACCGGCGGGCGGGGTATGAAGAGGACGCCAGGGCCGTGCAGTCGCTGTGGCTCGCCGGCCGTCGCGAAGAGGCCGCTGCGCGCGTGCCGGACGCCATGGTGACGGCGTTTCAGGCGCTAGGAACAGCCGACATGGTGCGCGAAAGGCTGCGCCGTTATCGTGCCGCCGGCGTCACTACCCTGAAGCTTGGCTTGGACAGCGCCCCACTTGGCCCCGCCCGCTTCGAGCTTCTTGAACAGATTGCCGACTTGATGAAGGACATCGAATGAAGCTGTACATGGTGCCGCTAGCACCCAACCCGACCAAGGTCATGCTCTACATCGCCGAGCGCGCCGAGCTTGGCGTGGACATGGGCATCGACGAGATCGTTGTGAACACGGTCAAGGGACGCCATCGCGAACCCGCGCACTTGGCGAGAAACCCGTTCGGCACCGTGCCCGTCTTGGAGCTCGATGACGGCGGCTATCTCGTCGAGTCGTTGGCCATCATCGAGTATCTGGAGGACCGGTTCCCGGACGGGCGGCTTTTGGACGGCGGCCCGGAACGCCGCGGCAGGGCCCGGGATGTCGAATGCATCGTTGACCTCAGGGTCGCTGGCCCGATGGGCCAGTACGGACATGCCAAGAACTCACCCCTCGGCCGTCCGCCGGACCCGCAAAAGGCCGCCCAGATGGAGGCGAGTCTGCAAACCCCGCTCGACTATCTGGAAAACCTCCTGGCCGATGGCCGGCCGCTGCTCTTGGGCGAGAGCGTCTCCATCGCCGACTGCACCTTGCAGGCGTCGCTGCAGTTCCTGCGCTTTGTGGAAGCGGATCTCTTCGGCGAACGCGAACGGCTGCGCGCGTGGGACGAGCACTATCGGCAACGACCCGCCGCCCAGAGCGTGCTGCGCTGGTAGGGGCAGGCTAGCGCCTAGAACATACGCGGCGCCTCGGAGGGAGGGCGGGACGCCCTCCCTCCAGAAGACGGCGACGCTAGAGGCCAACGCTTCCGTTCGCTTATTTGCCGTGGAACGCAATTCGTAGGGGTACGGGCTTGTCCCGTCCCGTGCCGGCGCGCCCTGACGGGCGCGTTGGCAGTTTGCTGCGCAACTGCTTGCGTCCGGTGCGTTCAACACGGGCGGGGTCGGCAGGTTGGCCGAGCGGCCAGATGCAGGCGTGGGCTGCTGCCCGCGGCTTGCCATGCAGGTGTAGGATTCTTCGCTTCGCGCGGAAGGTTGGGCGCCGCGCACAGCCAAAAGGAGATGCCACGAAATGCAGGTTCCCCTTCTTGTCGATGACTTTCTGCGGCGATCGGTTCTGCTCTACCCAAACAAGACCGCGGTCGTGGACGGCGAGTTGCGCTTCAGCTATGCCGAATTGCAGGCACGGGTGAATCGACTCTCACATGCCTTGCTGTCGCTCGGCGTGGCGCAAGGCGATCGGGTCTGCATCTTGAGCCCCAACTCGCATTTCTTCTTGGAAAGCTTCTACGCCACGAGTCAGATCGGTGCGGTGCTCGTGCCGCTGAACTATCGCTTGGTGGCGGCGGACCACGAGTACATCCTCAATCACGCCGGCGTGACCGTGGTGCTGGTGGACCACGAGTACACCGACGTAGTGGATGGCATCCGTGGGGGCCTCACGAGCGTGCGCGACTTCGTCGTCGCCCAAGACACCGGCGCCGCACCGGAAGGCTGGCAGGACTGGGAAGCACTCATCGCCGGCGAGCCGGACACGGCTCCGGCAGCCATCGAGCGGGACGAGAACGACCTCGTGTCCATCAACTACACGTCCGGCACCACCGCCCGCCCCAAGGGCGTGATGATGACCCACCGCAACTGCTACGTGAACGCCTACAGCCTGATCGCCCACCTGCGCGTCGCCCACGACGATGTTGAACTCTGGACGCTGCCGATGTTCCACTGCAACGGCTGGGGCGGCGTGTACGCCATCACCGGCATGGGCGGCACCCATGTCGTCCTGCGCGCGGTGGACGGCGCTGAGATCTTCCGCCTCATCGAGCGGGAAAAGGTCACCTTCGCCTGCATGGCGCCCACCGTATTGCGCACGATTCTCGATTACCCCGACAAGCACCGACACAACATCACCACCCGGCCTCGCTTCACCGTCGCCGGCGCCCCGCCGCCGGCCGCCTTCATCGAGCGGCTGGAGGCCGAACTCGGCTGGGAATTCCTGCAGATCTACGGCCTCACCGAAACGGCGCCGCTGCTCACGGTCTCGCATCCCGACCACCACACCGAAGTCGAGGACTACCAGCGCCGCTCCCGCGCCGGCGTGCCCGGCATTGGCGTGGACCTCAAGGTTCTGGACGACGACGGCAACCCGGTGCCGCAGGATGGCGAGACCGTCGGCGAGGTCTGTGCCCGCTCCAACGTCGTGTTCAAGGGCTATTGGGAGCAGCCGGAGGAGACCGCCAAGGCGATTCGGGACGGCTATTTCCATACCGGCGACCTCGCCGTATGGGATGAGTTCAACAACATCCACATCGTCGACCGCAAAAAGGACGTCATCATTTCCGGCGGCGAGAACATCAGCTCCCCCGACATCGAGGACGTGCTCTACAAACACCCAGCCGTGCTCGAATGCGCCGTCATCGGCGTGCCGCACGAGCGCTGGGGCGAGACCCCGAAGGCGCTGGTGGTGCAGCGCGACGGTGCCGCCGCCACCGAAGCCGAACTCATTGCGTTCTGCCGCGACAACATGGCGCACTTCAAGTGCCCCACATCGGTGGAATTCCGCCCCGAGCTGCCCCGCACGGCCACCGGCAAGCTGCAAAAGTTCAAGCTCCGCGAGCCGTATTGGCAAGGAGACCGCCGCGTCGGCTAGCGCGTGAACAGGGCCACCGCGATAAGGGCGACGCATGCGTCGCCCTTTGTTCGGCTCCGCCGCCGTCAAAGCCAACGCCTATCCAACCGTCCCCTGCTACAATCCCATTCCGCCTAGGCGATGGCGGGCGGCCAGTCGTGGCCGTGGGGCCGCAACCGGCAAAACCGAGCCCATCCATGTCCGACACATCCGAACGCACGGACGATGCCATCGACACGCTGGTTTCCAGCGAGTACGCGGCGGGATTCGTCACCGACATCGAGACCGAGACCTTCCCGCCAGGTCTCGACGAGAGCGTCGTGCGCGCGATTTCCGCCAAGAAGGAAGAGCCGGCATGGATGACCGAGTGGCGGCTTGAGGCCTATCGCGGCTGGCGCGCCATGACGCCCCCGCGCTGGGCACACGTGCACTTTCCCGAGATCGATTTCGAGAGCATTTCCTACTTCGCGGCCCCGCGCGGCGACAAGCCCGCGAGCCTCGACGAGGTGGACCCTGAGCTCCTCAGAACCTACGACCGCCTCGGCATTCCGCTGCACGAGCAGGCCATGCTAGCCGGGGTCCAAGGCGCGGGCCGCACCCCGGTGGCCGTGGACGCCGTGTTCGACAGCGTCTCCATCGCCACCACCTTCAAGGAGCAACTCAAGGACGCTGGTGTCGTGTTCTGCTCGATGGCGGAGGCGGTGCGCGAGCATCCAGAGCTCGTGCAGCGCTATCTCGGCACCGTGGTGCCGCGCTCGGACAACTTCTACGCCGCGCTCAACTCGGCGGTGTTCAGCGACGGCTCGTTCGTTTACGTCCCCAAGGGCACGCGCTGCCCCATGGAGCTGTCTACCTATTTCCGCATCAACGCCGAAAACACAGGCCAGTTCGAGCGCACTCTCATCATCGCCGACGAGGGCGCTTCGGTGAGTTATCTCGAAGGCTGCACGGCACCCATGCGCGACGAAAACCAGCTTCACGCCGCCGTTGTGGAACTCGTGGCCTTGGGCGACGCCGACATCAAGTACTCCACCGTGCAGAACTGGTATCCCGGCGACGACGAAGGCCGCGGCGGCATCTACAACTTCGTCACCAAGCGCGGCGCCTGTATCGGTGCGCGCTCGAAGATCAGTTGGACGCAAGTCGAAACCGGCTCCGCCATCACCTGGAAGTACCCGAGCGTGGTGCTGCGGGGCGAGGGTTCGGTGGGGGAGTTCTATTCGGTGGCGCTCACCAACAACCTGCAGCAGGCCGACACCGGCACCAAGATGATCCACATGGCGCCGGACACCAAGAGCACCATCATCTCCAAGGGCATCAGCGCCGGCCGCAGCCAGAACACCTATCGGGGCCTCGTCCGCACGGCGCCGAACGCCCACGGCGCGCGCAACTACACCCAATGCGACTCGCTCCTGATCGGCGATGAGTGCGGCGCCCACACGTTCCCCTACATCGAGTCGCGACAGCCTTCGGCGGTGGTGGAGCACGAGGCCACGACCTCCAAGGTGAGCGACGACCAGCTCTTCCTCTGCCGCCAGCGCGGCATCGATCCTGAGAAAGCGGTGGCGATGATCGTCGGTGGCTTCTGCAAGGATGTCTTTCGCGAACTGCCGATGGAGTTCGCTGTGGAGGCGGGCAAGCTGCTCGAAGTGAGCCTCGAAGGCGCCGTAGGCTGATGCCGCTGCTCGACATCGAAGACCTCCACGTGCAGGTGGAGGATCAAGTGATTCTCGGCGGCGTGCATCTGACCGTGGCGCCGGGCGAGGTTCATGCCGTGATGGGGCCGAACGGCTCCGGCAAGAGCACACTGGCGAACGTGGTGGCGGGCCGGCCAGGCTACGAGGTGCTGCGCGGCACGGTGCGGCTCGGCGGCGAGGACATCACCCATGCGAGCCCCGAAGAGCGCGCGTTGCTCGGGCTCTTCCTGGCCTTTCAGTACCCCATCGAGATTCCCGGCGTCAGCAACATGGAGTTCCTCAAGGCCGCCATCGACAGCCACGCCCTAGCGCGCGGCGAGGGCGCGCCTTCCGCCGCCGCCTTCATCCGCCGCGCTCGGGCGACCGCCGAGCGCTTGGGGCTGGACGCCGGCTTTCTCAAGCGCGGCGTCAACGAGGGCTTCTCCGGCGGCGAGAAGAAGCGCAACGAAATCCTGCAGATGCTGCTGCTCGAACCACGCATCGCCATTCTCGACGAGACCGACTCCGGGCTCGACGTCGATGCCATGCAGGTGGTGGCAGCCGGAGTCAACGACTTCCGCGACACCGGCAACGCCGTGATCCTCGTCACGCATTACCAGCGCCTGTTGGACTACATCGTCCCGGACCACGTCCATGTGCTGGCCGGCGGCACCATCATCCGCTCCGGCGACCGTTCCTTGGCGCAGACGCTCGATCGCGACGGCTATGGCTGGATCGAGGATGCCTGCTAGCCCGCAAGCGGCCGAGGCACTGTACGCGAGGCTGCTTGGCAAGGGCGCGGTTTCCTATGCCCGGGCAATTGACCGCGATGCCGCGCGCGCTCGCATCGCCGCCGATGGCTTGCCGGTGCCTCGTGCGGAAGCGTGGAAATACACCAACGTGGCGAAGTGGTATCAAGCGGCGCTGGCACCGGCAGAGGCTCCAAGCGTCGGCGAGACTTGCGTCCCGGATGGCGTGGAACTGCATCGATTCGACGACCCCGCCGCCGCGCCGCTCCTGACGAAGCACCTCGGCACCGCCATCGACCTCGCTCGGCATCCGCTCGCCGCCGTCAATCGCATCCTGCTCGGCAGCGGCGTGGTGGTGCGAGTGCCGGCAGGATGCCGAATCGACGAGCCGGTGAACGTGGACGACATCGGCGCGGCCTACGAGCACATCCTCCTCATCGTCGAACCCGGCGCGGAACTAGCGCTCGTGGAGACGCCGATCAGCGCCACGCATCGCGTCGTCGAATGCATCGTCGCCGAAGGGGCAAGGCTCAGGCACCGTCGTGTCCAGCCGCAGGGACAAGCCCCCCAATGCGGCCTGATCGCGGCCAGGGTCGAGCAGGAAGCTCAGTACTCGCTGTGGCTGGTCGCCCGTGGCACCGAACTTCGCCGCAACGACATCCACATTGCGCTCACGGGTCGCGGCGCCGAGGCGCACCTCCACGGCGCCTGGCGTTTGGGCGAGCGCGAACATCTCGACAATCAGGTGACGGTGGACCACCTCGCCCCCGACTGCTTGAGCCGCCAGACCTTCCGCGGCGTCGTCGGTGGGCGCGCCCGCGCCGTGCTGAACGGGCGCATCCACATTGCCGCCGGGGCGCAGGCGAGCGATGCCTCCCTCACCACGAAGAGCCTGCTCGAGAGCACCGAAGCCGAGGTCTATGCCAAGCCGGAACTGGAGATCTACGCCAACGACGTGCGCTGCTCCCACGGCGCCACGGTGGGCGCGTTGGACGAGGCCATGCTGTTCTACTGCGAGTCGCGCGGCATCGACCGCGACGCTGCCCGCGGCCTGCTGCTGCGCGGCTTCCTGCGCGAGGCCATCGTTGGCGAAGAGGCGATGAGCGTGCTGGCGGCAGATTTTTCCGGCGCGGGCCAGTCTCTCGGAGCCGCCCCCGCAGAGGACGTGGCGCGCGCTGGTGGCGAAGCGCAATGACGCAGCCCCCCGACATCGCCGCCTTGCGGCACGACTTCCCACTCATCGCCAATCGGGCGGATCTCGTCTATCTCGACAGTGCCGCCACCACGCAAAAGCCCCAGGCCGTGCTCGACGCCATCGCCGAGCACTACCTACGCGCCAATGCCAACGTCCATCGCGCCGCCCATGCCTTGAGCGGCGTCGCCACCGAGGCATTCGAGGCCGCCCGCAGCGCCGTGGCGCGGCGCATTCGCGCCCAGTCCCCAAACGAGATCGTGTGGACCAAGGGCACCACCGAGGCGATCAATCTGGTGGCTGGGTCCTATGCGCCCACGGTGCTTGGCGCGGGCGACAACGTGGTCATCACCCGCATGGAGCACCACTCCAACATCGTCCCGTGGCAGGTGGCCTGCGAGCGCACAGGCGCGGAACTGAAAGCCGTGGACGTGTCCATGCACGGCATCGATCAGGACGACCTTGCCGCCAAGGTGGACGAGCGCACCCGCATCGTCGCCGTGGCGCACGTCTCCAACGTCCTCGGCGTCGTCAACGACGTCCCGGCCATCGCCCGGCTTGCCCGCAAGGTCGGCGCCGCCGTGGTGGTGGACGGTGCCCAGGCCATGGCGCATCTCGACGTGGACGTGGCCGCACTCGGCTGCGACTTCTATGCCTTTTCGGCACACAAGATGTATGGGCCCACCGGCATCGGGGCGCTGTGGGGGCGCGAGCGCCTGCTCGAGCGGATGCCGCCCTGGCAGACCGGCGGCGAGATGATCGAGGAGGTGCGCATCGAACGCACCAGCTACGCCGGCCTGCCGTTCCGTTTCGAGGCTGGCACGCCCAACATCGCTGGCGCCGTCGGCATCGCCGCGGCGGTGGACTATCTTGACGGCCTCGACGGCGCCGAGGTGCAAGCGTACGAGGCGGAACTCGTGCAGTTGGCGGAGTCGGGATTGCGCCAGGTGGAGGGCCTCGAGATCATCGGCCCGGACGCCGCCAAAGGTCCCGTGGTGTCCTTTGTGATCGAGGACACGCATCCGCAGGACATCGGCACACTGCTCGACCAGCAGGGCATCGCCGTGCGCACCGGCCACCATTGCGCCATGCCGCTCATGGAAGCGTTGGGCCTCCCAGGCACGGTGCGCGCCTCCTTCGCTCTGTATAATTCGGCGAGCGACGTGGAACGATTCGTGCTGGCGGTGCGCAAGGCAAGGGAGTTCCTCTGATCCCGACCTCAAGCGCGCCCGCATCGACGCTACCGCGTGCCGCTTGCGGCAAGGCTCTTCAGGAGGCTCCAAATATGGGTGCCGACGTTTACGATCCGGAAACCATCTCCATCACGCCGGCGGCCGAGGCACACGTGCGGCGGCAGCTTCTGCGCCACGGTGCCGACGCCTTGATCCTCGGCATCAGCGAGAGCGGCTGCAATGGCTACATGTACGAGCTCGAATGGCTCGGCGAGAGCGTTGACGACGCAGCCGGACTCAAGCGCTTCGACTTCGGCGGCGTGACGATTTGCGTCGCCGACGAACATTGGGCGCTGGTGCGGGGCACCGAGATCGACTACGTCACCGAGGGGCTCAACTCGGCGCTCCGATTCAACAATCCCAATGCCGTGAGCGAATGCGGCTGCGGCGAGAGCTTCGCCATCAAATGAGGGTGCGTTGTAGTGTCGTGTCACGCGTCTTTGGCGCATCAGCGAGCGCCCTTCGGGAGCGCCTGCAGCGCGCCCGCGCGTCGTTGCAGCCCTTGGCGATGCGGCGAGGCATTCCCTGCGGGACTGCGCCTCGCGCCGACGCGCTGCAGGCGCTCTGATGCGTCAAAAGACGCGTGACACGACACTAGCGCCCACTGCGATGTCCAACGAATCGGTGACGACAGACGGCTTGCCCTTCGACGGCCTCCACATGGAGCGGCGCGTGGTGCCTCTCACCCGCACCACGGAGGCGCGGCTGGTGCCTACCGGCACGCCGGTGACGATTCCCGGCGGCGCCTTCGTCACGCTCACGCAATCCCTTGGCACGGCCTACACGGTGGTCTGGGGCGGCAACATGGCGCGAATCGACGGCGAGAACGCCGACGCGCTCGGCTTCGAGCCGGTGATGCCGGCATGGACGGCGCCAGCCGACGGCAGCGTCAGCGAGGCCCAGGTTCGGGAGGCGCTGGCCACCGTCCACGATCCGGAAATCCCCGTCAACATCGTTGATCTCGGGCTCGTCTATCGCTGCGACGTGGACGGCGGCAGGGTCGAGATCGACATGACCCTCACCGCCCCAGGCTGCGGCATGGGGCCTGTGCTCGTGCAGGATGTGGAACGGATGGTTGGGAGGGTGCCGTTCGTCACCGAAGTAACCGTGAATCTCGTCTTCGACCCGCCTTGGAGTCGGGACATGATGACCGAGGAGGCTCAGCTCGAACTGGGCCTCTTCTAGCCCGTGCCAGCCACCGCCCTCGACGACATCCGCATGGCGTTTGAACTCTTCGACGCCTGGGAGGACACCTACCGCTTCGTCATTGACCTCGGTCAGGAGGTGCCCGAGATGCCGCCCGGGCAGCGAATCCCGGCAGCGCTGGTGCGTGGCTGCCAGAGTCAGGTGTGGCTGCACGCTCACCGCGATGCCGGCTCCGGCAACCTCCGCTTCGACATCGACAGCGATGCCCACATCGTGCGTGGCCTGATCGCCATCCTCCTTTCCGTCTACGACGACCACTCGCCAGCCGAGATCGTCGCCTTCGACATCGAGGGGCTGTTCGACGAACTGGGCCTTCTCAGCCACCTGAGCCCCACCAGGGGCAATGGCCTCAGGGTAATCGTGCAGCGCATCCGCGCCGTTGCCCGAGCCTCGGGCGTGGGCGCGACGACGCAAGAAAGCGACACGAACCAAGAAAGCACGGAATCGACCTAGAAAAAACCGGAGAAAGTCAAACAAATACGTGCGCTCGGGCACCGACTTTGCTAGAGTGCCCGCCGGGTTTCTAGAGGTAGCCTTTGAGTCGTGCCAGCATAAGCGCACAGCGCGAAATCTCCAATTGGCGCGGATTGTGCAACCGCCAGAACGGCGGGTGCGTCGGGGGAAGACCAGTCGAGCATCCGATGGGCGCAGCAATGCGTTGCAGCCGCCCATTGCAGGAGGGAGGACGACCATGAGTCGCGCACAGAAGAACCGCGTTACGCAATCCAACATCGAGATTCGCAAGGGACTAGAGCGCGACCTCGCCGCTTTCCTCGCTTCCGGCAAGAAGATCGAGCACGTCCCCATGGGCGTCAGCGGCCAGGACAAGCTGGGCCGCAGCAAGAACATCGTCATCTCCCGTCGCCGCAAGACCACCGCCAAGGCAAGTTAACCGGCCTTAGCGGGGCCTTAAGGAGGGAGGGCACCGAACCAGCCCCTGCCATGCGAGGGCCTCGCTGGAAGGAGGGCGTCCCGCCCTCCAAGCGTGCCGAAGGCGCGCACGCAGCGGAGCCCGGCCAAGGCCACCGCAAGCAAGCGTCCCAGACAACGCCAACAAAGCGCCAGCCTCGACTCACTGCTAGCGCGGAACTTCTGGTCCCCCAAGCTGAAGGGGACTGCCCGCCTGCCAGCGGCGGTAGTCGCTGACCGTGTCCACATCCCACAGCGCCTTGGTCAGCGCAACGCGTTGGCCGCCCGTCCGTGCCAGCGTGCACTCCATCACGCAGGGCGTGCCCCAGGGAATGCCACGGAAGACCTTCGGCGCCGGCGCATGCATGCCGACGAGGCAATAGCCGCCGTCTTCGGTCGGTGTGAACGCCACATCCGCCCGCGCAAGGCGCGCCAAAGCATCATCCACATGCGCCGCAGTGAGCGTCGGCACATCGCTGCCTACCAGCACGTGCACCCCATCCTCGAACGCCGCCAGCATCCTTGCACCGAGGTCTCCAGCCGGCTGCTGGCGCCGTGGCAGCGCCGATGCGCCCGGTGGCAACTCGCCCTCGCCCGCGAGCCAGAGCTCCGAGTCGAAGGCTTCCGTGCCCGGTGCGAGCGCCGTCAGCGTGTCTTGCAAGAGCGCGAGATGGACCTCAAGCGCTGCCTGGTCACCGATGTCCGCGGCCAATCGCCGCTTCACCGCTCCGAGCCGGCCCGCCCGCGCGAAAATCGCGAGCCGCGACCGGCTCTTGGCACCCACGTTCAAGTGCCCCTGCGCCCGCGCCGTGTACGCCCCCTGAGCGGTGGATGCGCCTCGTCGGCCCTGGCAGTCGGCATGCGCGGATCGCTGTCGTAGTAGTCCCTCGCCAACACCTCGGCCGGCTCGCCGAGCCAGTAGCGCACGCGCAGGGCCCACATCTGCAGCACCGTCGGGAGCAGGCCATCGCGCTGCCAACGTCGTGCCGAAGTCACGAGCGGTGCCCGCACGCGGATCGGCACGCCCACGCGGCGCAATCGTCGCGCCAGTTCGATGTCCTCCATCAGGGGCTGATCGGGCACGCCGCCGACGGCTTCTAGCAGGTGGCGGTGGACGAACATGCCCTGATCGCCCGTGCATATGTGCGTGGCAGCGGAACGCAGGTTCATGGTCTTCGCGACAATGCCCATGCGCCAATCGTCCGCCTCGAACGCGACGTCGCAGCGACCCCACGCGGGTCGGTCGGCGACGGCTTCGAGCGCGCGTACGAGCCGCCCGCTCACGCGGCTGTCGGCGTGCAGGAACCAGAGCCAGTCGTGACCGCGCTCGATGGCGTACTCGGCACCAAGTCGCAGTTGCCGTCCTCGGCCCGGTGCCGAGCGCAGCAACTCGCCGGTGCCGTCGCCCATCAGCTCCTCGGCCAATGCAGCACCGCCGTCGGTGCTGTCACCGTCCACCACCAGCAGGGGCCAGTGCGCGGCTTTTTCGCGCAGATCCGCGACCACCCGCTTCAAGGCAGTCGCATCGTTGCGCAGCGGCACCACGACGCAAGGCGTCATGCGGTCATCGAGGGCAGGTCCGCTGGCATCTTGGCGGCGATGTCATAGCGGCTGAGGCTGTTCGCCACCACTAGCTCAACATCCTCCTCAAGCAGGTAGCGCTGCCGGGCGAGGCGCTCCGCCACCTCTCGCACGCGCGTCTCATATGTCGCGCGTGAGAGCTCGATGGGCCGAAACAGGGAGAAGCCGACGAACATGGCCGCCTGCGTCGGCGCACTGTGATCGGGATGCCGTGGATTCCAGCCGGTGTGGCAGCCGAGCGGCACCTCGATGTCGGGCAGGCGGATGCCGGCCACCTCGTTGAACGTATCGTCCACATCGGCGACGAGTCGCGCATAGGCGGCGGCCTCGACGGCAGGGAAGGTGCAGATGCCCTCGGCCGCGGACGCGCCGAGTTGCACTTGCGCGAGACCGCCGAGCTCGCCCGCATCGAGGGTGGCGAGGCCCCCTTGCCGAGCGAATTTGGCGAGCACGGCGCCGCGTTCCACCAACGTGCCTGCGCCCAGGGTCGGCACGCGGGATTCCGGCGGCACAATGCCACGGCTCCAACGCTCGAGGTTCACCAACGCCGCGCGCACAAGGGGGCCGTGATCGACCACGTTGAACGGATAGCGCGCCCGCTCGCCGCTGACCGCAAACGTGTCGGTGCGCGGCAGGGTGCCGTTCGTGTGCTGGGTTCCGGCGAACAGGTAGTTGCGCTCGTCGGGGTGGCTCGCGAGGTCGCGCTGGCCGTCGGGGGAGACGTGGGTCAGCGCCGCATCGCCGCGCCAGTATTCCCACGAAGTGTTGGTGAGCATCACCTTCGGCATGTGTTCTAGACGCTCGTAAAGGCCGTCCGTCGTGCCGCCGATGGGGTCGGCTTGGCGGACGCCGGCGAAGGGGAACCGCTGGCCAAGGCCCAGCACGCCGGCAGCGGAGGGTTGTGCGAAACGATGGTTGAAGTCGCCACGCTGCCCACCGGCGATGTGGGCATGAACGCCGTCAAACACGGCTTTGCCGTCTTCGTTGACGTTGAGTCCTGCGTGCAGGAGATGGCGCAGCACGCGCCCCGTCTGCGAGGCACCGAAGGCCAGCACGCGGTCGAAGCCGCCGCTTGTGGGGTCTTCCTTGCAAGCTCCTCTAGCGAGGGGAGGCCCCTCCCGCTCGCGCGCCCTTGCGGGCGCGTTGGAAGTTCCGCTTTCGCGGAACTTCTGGTCGCCTGGGCTGAAGGCTCCTCGACGTAGCGCGGCGGCGGCGTCGCGCAGCGCCAGCAGGCCGCAGCCCACTATCGGTGCGCCGCGGGCGCGATAGACCAGGGTGTAGATGCGGCCGGCGCGAAAGCCCCCGTCAAGGTGGATGTGCTTGGCACTCGGTATCAGCTTCCCCTCGCGGATTCGGGCAAAGCGCCAGGCGCTGCGCGGTAGTTGCACCTGGGGCGCGTTGTCGTGGGCGCGCTCGAACAGGCGGTCGCCGAGGAGCTCCGCCGCGCTAGAGGAGCTCGCCGGCGGATAGAGCACCTCGCCGAGCTGGCCGAAGGAGACGAACGGGCGGTTCGAGCCCGGCTGCACGCGACAGATCACGTCGCCCGCGACCGGCGCGCCATCCACCAGCGCTTCGGGCGGCGCGAGGCCGAGGCCGGCGGCGACTCCCCATTGCCAGCCGATGGACGCGAGCGCGAAGCCGCGTTCGAACAGGAAGCCGTCGCCGGGCGCGCAGGGGTCGGCTAGGAGGTCTTCAGGCCTGGCCCGGTTGAACATCGAAAACGACAGCCGCCGCCCGCGGTTCGGAACATCGATCAGGAGCGTGCGTGCCGGTTTGCCAGCACCTCCGGCGACGGTGTGGATGAACGTGAAGTCGCCGTGAAAGCGGACCTTGCCGTCGTCGTCCCGAGGCGCGTGGACGAGATCGACCACGGCGGCGTTGCGCGGGGATTCGGGATCGACCGCATAGTGAATGCGGCCGTGGCTGATCTCGAACGGGCCGAAGTCGCCGAACAGCCGGCCGCCGGCATAGGGCCCGTGCTCGGTTACCTCGAACGACTCGACCGTCACGGCGTTCCTCTAGCGAGGGGCGGCCCCTCGCTCCCGCTGAAGGCTCCTCTAGCGAGGGGAAGCCCCTCGCGCTCCCCTGGGCTGAAGGCTCCGCCCGTGAGGATTCGCTGTCCTTGGGCGAAGGCGTCGGCCGCGCGAACGCGGATTTCGGGCGGCGTCCGGCTGCCGATGGGGTGGTCCACCATGGCGAACGGATAGTCCGACACGCCGAGGGTGCGGGCGATGTTGCGCCCGGTGAGTTCGAACGGATGGGTGCAGATCACCAGCGCCGGCTTGCCGAGCTGTTCGAAGGAGATGCCGTCATGCACACTGCACGTTGAGCAGCTCCCTCAATCCCCCACCGCCGTGATGAGGAAATCCGACTCGGCGGCGAGCTCGGCAAGGAAGTCCGGCGGTGCCGGACGACTGGCGTTGCGCTTGTCGAGCAACTGCGTCACCGAGCAGCCGAGATCGCGCTCGAAGTGCGCGGCGGTCTCGTGCAAGAGCGCGTCGGCATTGGCCTTGCCGTTCGACAAGAGCCCGACTTTCAGGCGCGAGAGGTCCGCTAGCCTCGGCGCCATGCTGCGTTTCTGACCGCCGCCGATGCCGGCGGGGTCCACCATCTGGATCATCGTCTTCTCCTTTCGTCACAAGTTTCGTGCAGGCGCGCCCTTCAGGGCGCGCAGGCTCACCCCATCAACAGTCGATGCAGACGCCAATGGGCTTGGTCTGCATCAACGAGCCGCGGCCTCGGCTCCAGGAAGGGATGAAGGCCGAGTGACCGCCGGCGTCGCCGCCGGCGACCGTGATCAGGATGTCATCCGCACTGTAGCCGCGATGCATGTCCTCGCGCCCCTGGCGCTCGTACTCGCGTGGCACGAACTTCATCACCCGCTGCATGGCGGCCACCGGTTGGCGCGCCTGCTCGAAGAGGTACTCGCGCACATCGGCCTTGCTCCAGCCGGTGCTGGCGACGATTTCAGCGTGTTCGGGCGACAGCACCACCACGGACTCGCCGGCAGTGATGCAGCCAAGATTGGCCATTGAGTCTGCCACCGAGTCGAGGATGGACTCCGGCGTGTTGCCGCCGTGGTTCTCGACGTTGCAGAAGCCAGCGCCGGCATAGACCGTGACGCTGGAGATGTCCGGGCCGTAGCCGAATTCCTCGTGCAGGGGCGGCCACGGGTTGCGCTCGGACCGTTCGGCGATGCACATCGTGTGTTTGCCGGGGTGGCCTTGGGTGGACTGGTCGGCGATGCCCGGCGTCATGCGAAAGACGTTCAGAAGAACGAGCCGCATGGCTCGACCGATGGTGGCGTTGGCGCGGTTGCCGGGGCCGAAGACGTTGCCGGCGGCGTTCATGCCGATGTCCTGCACCACTGGCCCGCTGACGATCAGCATCTGGCAGGAACCGCCGGTGCTGGCCGCGGAGCCGTGATAGTTGTAGGGCGTCTCACCCGCGGCTTCGAGTGCCGCGACCACAACGGGAAAGTACTCCGGCAAACACCCCGCCATCACGGCATTCGCGGCCGCGGCTAGGATCGAGCACTCGAGGCCCGTGGTCGGGTGCGCCGCAATCACCGTCTCCGGCGGACGCCCCTCCATCGCCAGCATCGCCTCCACCCGCGACTGCTCCGGCGGTACCACCGGCAAGCCGTCGGTCCAGCCGTTGTCGAAACACGCGTCGATGGCCGCCAACGCATCATCCGGCGCGGACACCAACTGCGCCGCGTCCGTGCTCCCCACGCGACTCCCCTTAAGACTCCCTAAGCGAATGCCGCAGTGTGCGACGATGGCCTCCTTTGGGCAAGTCAGGTGGCGCCTCTGGAGGAAGGGCATCTCGCCCTCTATCGTGCCGCAGGCACGTCAAGGCATGGCGGACGCCAGCGAGCAGAGGCTGCTTTGTTGGTGGTGTTGTTTGCGGCTGGCGCCTGTTGGCGTTGTCTGGGACGCGGGTTTCGGTGGCCTTGGTCGGCTCCGCTGCGTGCGCGCCTTCGGCACGCTTGAAGGGCGAGCGCCCTCCGTCCAGAGGCGGCCTCGCATGGAAGGGGCTGGATTCTCGGTGGCGTTGTTCGAGGCTGGCGCTTTGTCGGCGTTGTCTCGAGCACGGGTTGCGGTGGCTTCGGCAGGCTCCGCTGCGTGCGCGCCTTCGGCACGCTTGGAGGGCGGGACGCCCTCCCTCCAAAGGCCCTCGCAGGGCAGGGGTTGTTGCTTCGCGTTGGCTGGCGGGCTTTGTTCTAGGAGGGCGGCGCTAGCGCGCCCTGACGGGCGCACGTGCTCGCATGCGCTCGCAGCTACGGCTAGGAGCCAGCGCCGTTTTCTACGGCGCCGGCTCCTAGTGCGCGCCCACCGTCGATGTCACTTTGTGCCAAGGGATTAGCTTGAAGTTCTGGTGTTGGGATTCGCCGGCCGGGCCCTGGTTGTCGCCGTCTTGGGCGACTAGCAGGCCGCTGGGGAACTGCGGGCCCAGCGGGGTGGAGGCGATGGCGATGCCATCGGTGTCGGTCACCTCGTCAGCGCCGCCGGCGCCGATGCGGAAGGAGCCACGGTAGCTGTAGGGCGGGGAGCGGTCGTAAAGGATGAAGGAGCTGTTGCCCTGGCTTGAGGCGACCAGATAGCCGGATTCCGCGGAATCGCTTGATGCGTGGATGGCGAGGCCCTCTATATCGGCGACGAGGTGGCCGCCGGCTTCGCGCGTCGTGTCCATGAGGATGGGGGCGGCAGTGCCATCTGGCTCGGCGTCGAAGCGCCAGATGCCGGCGTCCTCTTCGCCGACGAAGAGCGCGCCCGCCGGGTCGTCAGCAACGCAACCTTCCACTTGCGAGGCAACCCGGAGCGTGCGGACGAGGCTGTCAGCACCTGATGCGAGTCGCCATTGGCGTACGGCGCCGTCCTTGTAGGTTGCGAAGGCGTAGAGGTCTGCCGTGCCTTGGTACAGGCAAATGCCATAGGGCGACTCGCCGTCGAAGCCGGCCGGGATGGCCCGTTCCGGGACGAGGCGACCATCGGCGAAGAGGTGAAGGATGTCCAAGGTGTCGCGGCTGCGGTTGCTCGCCGCCACAAACGCCACCGCCTGAGTGACCTCGCCGGCCTCAGCCGAGCCCGGCAGCGAACGCAAGTCCACGTTGTTCGTCTGCCCCACGTCGAGCTGCGCCAAGAGGCCACCGTCCAAGCCATACACCACGAGGCCGCGCCGTTTGTTCGTGGCGACGATCAAGCTGGCGTCGGGCACGTCAGGATTCACCCACACGGCAGGATCGTCCGCCGCATCGCACGGGTCCGCCACCGGCTCCGTTTCCACATGCGCTGCAACGGTGACGGCATCCGCTGGCGGTGGCGCGGAGGAGGTTCCGGCCCGAAACGCCGCCTCCACCGAGCACACGAAGACATCGTTCACCGCATCACACCCGCCCAGCAGCGCCGCAAGCACGGTGACGACTGCGAGCCAGGGCCGCGCGAATCCTCTCTTGTCCAACGGTCCGTTCCTCCAACCAACGCCCGCACTTCCTGCACCATAATCCACCCACATCGGGGGAGGACGGGAATCCGCATGAAAACTCGCTGGGGCATCTTGGCCACGGGCCGAATCGCGCACACCTTTGCCGGTGCGGTGGAGGCATCGGCCACCGCCACGCTCACTGCCGTTGGCAGTCGCACCAAGGAATCCGCGCAAGCGTTCGTCGACAGGTGGCAAGGCGCGAAACCCCACGGCAGCTACCAAGAGCTGCTCGACGACGCCGATGTCGATGCCATCTATATCGCACCCCCGCACCCGCAACACGCAGAATGGACCATCAAGGCGCTCGAGGCCGGCAAGGCGGTGCTCTGCGAAAAGCCCATGGGCCTCAATCACCCGCAGGTGATGGCGATGGTGGACGCGGCTGATGCGAACGGTGGCTTTCTCATGGAGGCCTTCATGTACCGCGCCCACCCGATGACGCACCGCATCGTCGAGCTTGTCCAAGCCGGCGCCATTGGCGAGGTGCGGCACATCGAGGCGAGCTTCGGCTTCAACGCGCCGTATCGGCCCCAAGGCCGCCTGTACGCCAACGAACTCGGCGGCGGCGGCATCATGGATGTCGGCTGCTACCCAGTATCGTTGAGTCGCTTGATCGCCGCTCGAGCGGTCGGGGTGCTGCCGGGGGAGGAAGAGCCGGTGGATGTGCAAGGCAGCGCCACGTTTGCCGATACGGGCGTCGATGCCTGTGCCGCGGCGGTGTTGCGATTCCCCTCCGGCATCGTCGCGCAGGTGGCGACCGCGGTTACGGTGGGGTTGCAGAACCGGGTAGTGGTGTCCGGTTCCGAAGGCGCCATGCGCATTGCCGAGCCGTGGCGCTGTGCGGACGAGAACGGCGATTGGAGTTTCGAAATTGTGCGTGGCGACGGCCAAAGCGAGACGGTGTCTGGCAACTCAGAACCGCTCTATGTGCATGAGGTAGAAGCGGTTTCCGAAGCGCTCGCTAGCGGCGCCAAGGAGTCGCCGTGCATGAGCTGGGCGGACAGCCTCGGCAACGCCCGCACCCTCGATGCGTGGCGGCGCAGCATTGGTCTGGTGTTCGATCAGGAACGCCCCGAACGGCAGACCGTGCCCGTGCATGGCCGCCCGTTGCGCGTGGCGCGTGGGGAAACGCGGACCATGCAGCACGGCTCCGTGCGCGGCATCGACAAGCCCATCTCGCGTCTTGTGATGGGCTGCGACAACCAGCCGGACATCGCCCATGCGTCGGTTATGTTCGATCACTATTTCGAGCATGGTGGCAACACCTTCGACACGGCGCACATCTACGGTGGCGGCAGGATGGAGTCGCTGCTCGGCGCGTGGATGGCGAACCGTGGCGTGCGCGATGATGTGGTGGTGATCGGCAAGGGCGCGCACACGCCGGCCAACTTTCCCGATCGAGTGGCGCCGCAGCTTGACGTGTCGCTCAAGCGGCTGGCGACCGACCATGTGGACCTCTACTTCCTGCACCGCGACAACACGGACGTGGACGTTTCGGAGTGGATGGATGTGCTGAACCGGGAGTGCGACGCCGGTCGCGTCACGGCCTTTGGTGCTTCGAACTGGTCGCTTGCGCGGGTGCAGGAGGCGAATGCCTACGCCGAGCGCAAGGGCCTCAAGCCCTTCGTCGCGGTGTCCAACAACTTTAGCCTCGCGCGGATGGTGGACCCGGTATGGCCCGGCTGCATTGCGGCTTCTACGCCTTCGTTCCGGGCATGGCTCGAGGCGGAGCAGATGGCGCTTTTCCCGTGGTCGAGTCAGGCGCGGGGATTCTTCACGCCGCGATTCGACGCGGTGCAGGCCGAGGCACCAGCGGCGGCGGTGCTGACCGGCAACCAACCCTCGGATGCGGAAATGCGCCGTTGCTGGTTCTCGGAGGACAACTTCGCGAGGCGCGAACGTGCGGTGGCACTCGCGCAGGAGCAAGGCGCCCTGCCCATCGTCGTGGCACTGGCTTGGGTGTTGAACCAACCATTTCCGTGCTTCCCGCTGGTGGGGCCGCGGCAACTGTCGGAAACCACGAGCTCGCTTAAGGCGCTGGACATCGTTCTCGATGCCGAGCAGATGGAGTGGCTCTACGGCAAGGCTTGAGGACATGCCCTCTCGGGGAACGCCGAGTCGCTGACGTGCGACGAGCGAGCTTGAAACGCCTCGGAGGGAAGGCATTCTGCCTTCCCTGGCGCCGGCAGGCGCCCTTCCACCTCCCACAATGAGGAAGGTGCGCTGGCGCGCAGGGAAGGCAGAATGCCTTCCCTCTGAGGCCCCTACTTCGAGCTAAATCGTGCAAGTATCAACGTGTTATGCGCTTTGCCATGGAAGGGGCGGGTTTTCCGCCGCCACCTCGAATCGCGCAGCGATCAGCGCTCCCGCCGGGGTGCCTCTTCCACCACGGTGCCGCATAGGTAATCGTGGACGCAGCGGCGAGCATCGCCAAAGATGAACAGCGCGTCCGCCAACATCATCAGTGGGCCAACGGTCGGAAGCGCGAACACCGCCCGGGGCAGCAACTCGCGCACGCCGTAGAGCTTCGGCAGCGGCAGCAGTGTGCCATTGCCCACATCGACGATGCGTATGCCCACGAGCATCTTGCCGATCGTTTGGCCGCGCGAGCCGAGCAGGTAGCCATTGAGGGCCAGATGCACGCCGACCTGGATGATGAATATCCGCACCAAGAGCGACCCGGACGGAAGCTCCTCGCCGCTCACCACGCGCATCAGCTCCTCGTCCATGCCGAGTACGAACACGAGCAAGGCAGCGGTGAACCCAACGATGAGCTGATCGAGAAGGAACGCGCCTAGCCGAAGGCCACGGCTCGCCAACACACGCTCCGGTACCGGCAGGCTGCGCCGCTCGGCTTCATCGCCACCCGACGTACCCGTCGGTTCGGAAGGTTCAGACAAGTCGGCTCTCCCGATTCGCAAACAGCGTTGCCATTATCGACATTTCACGCGCCCACGGCAGGGAACTCGGCTCCACCAAAGCGTAGGGGTCTGCCGCTGAATTCGACTCTCACCTTCCCTAGAATGCACGCCTTCCGCACGCTTCGGTGGTGTCTCAGTTTGACTTGCACAGTGCATGGCGCGTCGTACTCTGGAGGGAGTGCGGGACGCCCACCCTGCGGAGCGGGGCCGGCAGCCAGTCGAACACGATGGCCGGTTTCCGGCGCCGTTTCTACGGCTGAACCTCCTAGGGTACGTCGGTATTGGCACGTCGCCCTTACCACTGTGTGGCTATGCTCCGTCGCCGCGTGCAGTGAGCAGCCAGACACCTCAGCAAACCAGAGTTCGGAGGCACACATCGCCACCCATGCCCCGCTTCCCGAGCCGCCCAAGGCGAAGACCGAGCCGCACTCGTTCACCTACCACGGCATCACCGTGGAGGACCCTTGGCATTGGCTGCGCGACGACAGCTACCCCACCGTCGATGACGAAGACATCATTGCCTATCTCGAAGCCGAGAACCGCTACTTCGAGGCGGCAATGGCGCCGCAGGAGTCCTTGGTGGAGACGATCTTCGGCGAGCTGCGCGGTCGCCAGCAGGAGGACGAGGCCAGCGTGCCGTCGAAGGACGGAAACTGGTACTACCAGTGGCGCTATCCGGAAGGCGGCCAGTACCGCGTGTGGAGTCGCTGGCCCGTCGGGGACCCGAACGGCCGCGAAGGCCCCACGCCCGCCGCACAGGTCGTGCTGGACGAACCCGCGTTGGCAGCGGACGGCGAGTACTTCCGCCTCGGTGCCTTCGCCCCCGACAACGGTGGCCGCCACCTTGCCTACAGCACCGACACCAACGGTTCGGAACGCTATCGCTTGGTCGTTCGTGACCTCGCCACGGATGCACTGTTGCCGGACGCGATCGAGAACACGATCGGCACCCCGGTGTGGGCGGCGGACGACTCCGCCTTCTTCTACACCGTAGTCGATGAAAACTGGCGCCCTTGGCAAGTGCGCCGGCACCGGCTTGGCGAACCGGTGGCGGACGATGCGGTGGTGTACGAAGAGTCCGATCCCGGCTTCTTCGTCAGCATCGGCGCCTCTGCATCGCGCCGCTACCTCGTCATCGACACCTCCGACCACGTCACCTCAGAGACGTGGCTGGTTCCGACAGGCGAGCCGGAAGCCACCCCGAAAGTGGTGGTGCCCCGGCGCGAGGGCCACGAGTACCTAGTCGACCACCAAGGCGACCGTTTCGTCATCCGCACCAACGATGAGCATCCCAACACGAGGCTAGTCACCGCGCCAAACGACAACCCGGGCGAGCAGGCGTGGGAGTCGCTGCTCGACGGGAACGACGATCTCTACATTCTCGGCTTCGCGGTCTTCGAGGACTTCGTGGGGGTACACGAGCGCGTGGCTGGGCTCGACCAGCTGCGCGTGCTCGAGCGCGGCAGCGAAGCGCGCCACATCGAGTTCCCGGAAGCGGCCTACTCCGTCCATTTCGACGACAACCCGGAATTCGCCACCCGGACCTTGCGCCTGGCCTACACGTCGATGGTCACGCCCAACACGGTGTTCGACTTCCACGTGGGTGACGACACCCTCGAAGAGCGCAAGGTGCAGAAGATTCCGTCCGGCTACGACAAATCGCAATACATCACCGAACGCCTGTTCGCCCCGGCAAGGGACGGCGCATCTGTGCCAGTCTCCCTCGTCCGCCGCCGCGACACGCCGGTGGATGGCAGCGCCCCGCTCTATCTCTATGGCTACGGCGCCTACGGCAACGCCATGTCACCCTCGTTCTCCACCGCGCGGCTGTCGCTGCTCGACCGGGGCTTCATCTTCGCCATCGCCCACATTCGCGGCGGCGACGAACTCGGCTACCACTGGTACGAAGCCGGCAAGCTCGAGCACCGCACCAACACCTTCAACGATTTCGTCGATGTCGCCCGCGACTTGGTGCGGCGCAAGGTGGCAACGTCCGGCAACATCGCCATCGCCGGCGGCAGTGCCGGCGGCGAACTCATGGGTGCCGTGGTGAATCAAGCCCCGGAGCTCTGGGGCGCCGTCGCCGCCCATGTTCCGTTCGTGGACGTGCTCAACACGATGCTGGACGACTCCCTGCCGCTGACCCCCATCGAATGGCCCGAATGGGGCAACCCCATCGAAGACCCGGCAGCCTTCGAGACGATCCGCTCCTACTCCCCCTACGACCAGCTCAAGCGGGGCGACTATCCGCCAATCCTGGTCACCGCCGGCCTAAGCGACCCCAGAGTGACCTACTGGGAGCCCGCCAAGTACGTCGCCAAACTCCGCACCCTCAAAACCGACGACAACCTGCTCCTCATGAAAACCAACATGGGCGCCGGCCACGGCGGCAAGTCCGGCCGCTACGACTCCCTGCGGGAGGTGGCCGAAGAATATGCCTTCATGCTCACCGCGTTGGGCGTCGAATAGGAGCGAGGGCCTTCGTGTTTCCGGTCCGCCGGGTCGTTGACGTGCGAGAAACGGGCTTGAAGGGCCTCGGAGGGAAGGCATCCTGCCTTCCCTAAGCGCCGATGCACCCGGCTGCCGGACAGGGCGACGCATGCGTCGCCCCTACAGGAAGGTGTCGGTCATGTCCCGGGCCGTAGGGGCGACGCATGCGTCGCCCTTCTTCGGATGACCTTCCTCATGCGCTAGGGCGCGCCCCGGAAGGCGGGACGCCTTTCCTCCGAGCACTCACTTCGAATCAAATCGAAAAAGCATCAACGTGTTACGTTTGTTCCATGTGAGGACGAGCTTTGTCCTCGTCCGTCCTGGCGTCAGAGATTCGTACGGCTCTCGTTCAAGCGGTGATTTCTGCGACTAGCTCCCGGGATGTTCGGACGCGGCAATAGCCCTTGAGGCCGAGGAGGGACTCCGTGTGGCGATGTGGCGACCACGCCGCGCAACCATCCTCCACCAGCGTCATCAGATAGCCGTGATCGCAGCCATCGCGGACCGTGGTCTCGACGCATTGGTCGGTCACCACGCCCATGACCATCAGGCTTTCGATGCCGAGGTTGCGCAGCACATGGTCGAAGCCGGTGGAGTTGAAGAGGCTAGACGAGGTCTTGGGAATGACGATGTCGTTGTCGCTTGGCGCGAGCGGTTCGATCACCTGCGCCTCCCAGGAACCCTTCGCTGCAAAGATGCCGGATATCTTGTGGTCGAGGCCGCGGTCGCGACCGTCTAGCGTGAGGCTCTCGATGACGGTGTAGATGACCTCTGCGCGGGCCGCGCGGCAGGCATGGATCAGGCGTTTGCCGGCGGGCACGACCACCTCCTGCACCCGATCGAAGAACTCCGCCCGTGTCGTCGGCTGCGCTACTCGCGCGTCGGGGCCGCATTGGCCATTTTGCAGGTCCACCAACAGCAATGCCGAGCTTCGAGGATCCACGGCCCGCTCTCGCAGCGACACATCTCCTGCGCGAGGTATGGTGGCAATCGCGTGTCTGTCCATGGCGCGCGGATTCAGCCTTCGTCGGCCTCGATGCCGGCCTGCAGGCGCCGCATGCCGTTCAGCCAGCGTTCGAGATCCCCCGTCTTGCGCTCCATCCAGGTCTGGGCGATGGGATCGGTGAGGATGAGGAAGCGCTCGTCGTGCACCGCTCCGGAGACCATGGCCGCCACTTCCTCCGGTTCGCGCACGTTGCCGACGGCTCGGGAGAAAGACCCGGTGGCGTTGCCGAGCATGGGCGTGCGTACGCCGAGCGGCGCCAGCAGGGATACGCGAATGCCCTTGTCGTGGTAGGTGATGGACAGCCATTCCGCGAGGCCGACCACCGCGTGCTTGGTCACCGAGTAGGGAAGGTTGCGGTGCGACGTCAGGATGCCGGCCATGGACGCGGTGTGCAGCAGGTAGCCAGACTCGCGCTCGAGCATGTCCGGCAGCACTGCGCGGACTGCGTACACATGCGCCATGACGTTGACCTGCCACTGGGTCTGCCAGACGTCCAGCGGCGTGTCGAGGGGCGACGCGCCCGTGAACACCGCTGCGTTGGAGAAGAAGAGGTCGATGGGGCCGCTTGCCGCCTGCGCCTCGGCGACGAGAGCGTTCACGTCCGCCTCGGAACCCACGTCGCAGACTACCGCTGTGCCCCCGATCTCGCCGGCGACCGCGCGCGCACCGTCGCCGTTGATATCCGCCACCGTGACCGTGGCGCCGAGGCGGGCGAACTCGCGCGCCGTTGCCGCGCCAATGCCGCTGGCGCCGCCGGTGATGACCGCATGCTTGTCAGCGAGATCCATGTCGTTGCTCCAGAACTGATGATGATGGCGCCCAAGGGGCATGCCCTGCTCTCGGCGAATCGCGTCACAGTCGCGAGCTCTCGCCGACCAGCTAGGCGAGGAGGCGCTCGCAGGTTGGCGGAACCGGCGTCTCGCAGGGCGTCGATCCAGGCGGACGTGTGGACGAGGATCACTGCGCACGGCTTCGGCGCAACTCGGCGAGGTCGCCCTCTCAGCACGAACCGCGCATGTGCCGCGCTTCGTCGAGCCGCATCGGCAGCCGTAGACCGAAAACTGGCCAGTCCAGCCCTCGGTCCAGCTTTCCAGTACGAGGCGTGCCTGTCCATTCCCGCCTAAAGCTCGCCCAAGAGCGCCAGCGTGCGGGCCAGGTCCGGCTCGGTGTCCAGCAGCGGACGCATTGGATCGCCCTGCGCCTGCATCCGCGCCGGTGCGTTTTCGATGTGGTGCTTGGCGTTGCTGAGTTCCCCCTCGAGTTCTTCCCACTCGAGCGGCATGGACACCGACGCCGCCGGCTCCGCCCGTGCCGAGAACGGCAGCACCAGCAGTTGGCCATGCCCGTTCTGCATGAAGTCGATGTATACCTTGTCGTGGCGCGACCGCACCGACCGCGCAACGGTGCTGATGTCGCCACGTCGGGCCACGATCACCCGCGCCAAGAGCTCCCCAAGCGTGCGCGATTGATCGTGCGTGAGTTGATTGGCAAGCGGCAGCAGAATGTGCAGTCCGCTTGCGCCGCTCGTCTTGAGGAAGCCCGGCAGTTCCACCTCGGCGAGCAGGTCGCGGATCTCCCTCGCCACCTGCACGACATCGGCGAAAGGCGCAGGCTTGGGATCGAGGTCCAACACGCACCAGTCGGGATGCTCGAGATCCGCTACCCGGCTGTGCCAGGCGTGGATGGGAATGGCACCCATGTTTGCGAGATAGCGAAGCGATGCGGCGTCATCGACAATGAAATAGTTCACTTCCCGTTCTGCACTGTCGCTCCACAGCGTCTTGAGCCGCACCCAATCGGGGGTGAATCCCGGTGCATCGCGCTGATAGAACGACTTGCCGTGGATACCGTCTGGGAAGCGCGTGAGCACAAGGGGTCGATCGGTGAGATAGGGCAACATCCACTGGGCGATGTTGTCGTAGTAGTCCACGAGATCGCCCTTGGTGAGTCCCTTCTCCGGAAAGAACACCTTGTCGCGGTTGGTGACGATCACTTCCGGTTCCGGCGCCGCCTCGATGGGCTCCGGGTTCGGATCGTCATAGCCGCTCTGGCACTCCTGGGGCGCCTTGTCGTCGCGCAGGCGCAAGAACACGGCGTGGCGCAGGAATCCGTCCCGGGTATATTCCTTGAACTCCACTTCGCACACCAGCGCCGGTTCCACCCAGTTGAAGGGCTGCAAGTCGGTCATGGGCGGCGCGGGTTTGAGTTCGGCAAGACGGCGCTTCAACTCGGCTCTGGTGGCGCCACTGAAACCGGAGCCGATGCCACCGCAAAAGACCAGTGCATCGCCGCGGTACTCCGCCGCCGCCAGCGCGCCCACGTCGTCCTGGTTTGACTTCACCGGCGCCCAGCCGGCGATGACGAACTCGGAGGTACGCTGTGCGCGCACCTTGAGCCAATCGTCGCTGCGCCCGCCCCGATAGGGCGAGTCGGCACGCTTGCCGACGACGCCTTCGAGGCCGAGCTGCACCATCGCCTCGTAGGTTTGCACGCCATCGCCTTCGACGTGCTCGGAGAAGCGGATCGGTCCGGCGCTCGGCAGCATGTCGCGCAAAAACTGCTTGCGCTTGGTGAGCGGCAGGTTCTTGAGGTCCAGCCCCACGGCGTGCAGAAGATCGAAGGCGAAGTAGCGCACCGGATCGTGATTGGAGGCGCGGCTGATGGCGACTTCGCCGCGCAGGCTAGCTCGCTCCTGCAAGCGCGAGAAGCTCGGCACGCCGCGCTCGTCTGTGACCACCACCTCGCCGTCGATGGCGAACTCGTCGTAGGGCAGGCGTTCGGCGGCGCGGGCGATCTCAGGGAAGCGCTCGGTGAGGTCGATGCCGCGGCGCGAACGCAACGTCACGAAGTCGCCATCGCGCTCGATCATCAGGCGATAGCCATCGTATTTGATCTCATACACCCAGCCTTTGCGGCGGAATGGCTCCGATGTCTTGGCGAGCATCGGCTCCTCGGTGAGGGTTTCGGTTTCCGGCAGTCTCGGCCTGATCCGCTTAAGCCTTCGGTAGAGGCGCGTCTGCGCGGCCTCGGGTTGGTCAAGATCTTCAAGGGTCAAGCCAGAGAAAACCGAATCGTCCGGCGGCGGCGCATCGCCTTCGTGGCCGTCGCGTTCCTTGATAAGGAGCCATTCCTTGCCAGTGTTCTCGCGCCCCTTCAGGCGAATGAGCGTCCAGCGTCCGTGCAGCTTGTGGCCGTGCAGTTCAAACAGGAGCTTGCCCTTGGGGAAGCCGACATCGAAGTCCTCAAGCTCGGTGTAGGTGCCCTGATCCCAGACGATGACGTGGCCGGCACCGTAGTTGCCTTCGGGGATGGTGCCCTCGAAGTGGGCATAGTCGAGGGGATGGTCCTCCACCAAGGCGGCGAAGCGCTTGTCTTCGGGGTTGAGGGAAGGTCCTTTCGGCACCGCCCAAGAACGCAGCACGTTGTCCACTTCAAGCCGGAAATCCCAATGCAGGTTCGTGGCTGCGTGCTGTTGCACCACGAACAGGCGGCGCGAGCCGACGCCCTTGGGCGCTGGCCCGAGTTCCCCGTCGCCAAATGGCTCCGGCGTGCCCGAGGCGCGGCGCTTGGCGCGGTAGCGGCTGAGGTAGCTTGCGGAACGGCTGTCGCGTGTTGAGGGCATCTTGGGAACGGGCTATAGTCGCCCGCGTTGCGCCACAGGGCGGCGGCAGTTGGAGACGCGCATGGCGGCTCGCGCCATAGGCACCGGCACCATTTCGTTTGGCTTGGTGGCGATTCCGGTCAAGCTTTTTTCCACGGTGGACACCACGAGCGCCGTGCGCTTCAACTTCCTGAGCCGCGACGGCTCCCGCTTGAAGCAACAGTATATCCGGGCGTCCGACGGCGAGGTTGTGCCGCGCGAGGAACGCGTGCAGGGCTACGAGTTCATGAAGGGGCAATACGTCACTTTCGAGCCGGAGGAGATCAAGGCGCTGAACGTTGCCTCCACCAACGCCATCGACATCGCCGAATTCATCCCTCTCAAGGAAGTGGAGCGCATCTACATCGAGCGCGTGTACTACCTGGGCCCAGACCGCGGCGCCGGGCGCTCGTACCACCTGCTGCGCGCCGCGCTAGCCAACACGGGTCGCGCGGCGCTCGCCCGCTACGCCTCGCGGGGCAAGAGCTATCTCGTGCTCATCCGGCCCATGGGCGAGGGTCTCGTGATGGAGCAACTCAAGCACTCCGAAGAGCTCCGCACCATGGAAGATGTGCCTCTCGACGTGTGCGAGGTTGCCGACGGCGAACTCGAACTCGCCGTGCAGATCATCGAACAGCGCACCAACGAAGAGTTCGAACCAGAGAACTACAAAGACGAAGTGCGAGAAAAGGTGCTCGCCCTCATCCAGCAGAAGGTGGACGGCCAAGACATTGCGGTGCCGCCGGAAGAACGACCAGAGGCCAAGATCGTCGATCTGATGGAGGCGCTCAAGGCGTCCGTGGGCGACCGCAAGCCGGCGCGGCGGGCGCCGGAGCGCGCGAAGGCCCCGGCCAAGCGCCGGTCCCGCAAGGCGGCGAGCGAAGGGCCCAAGGCGGCGAGTTCCGGTCGATAGCGCGAACGACGCGGAGAGGTTCGCCCAGTGACTGCCCGACCCCAGCCGACCGGAACGCGGCATGCCGCGCCGCGCAAGGCTGCGGACAGCTACGGCACGCGGGAAGTGGCGGACCTGATCGGCTTCAGCCGGGAACAGGTGCGGCGCTTCGCCCGCCGCGGCATTGTCCATCCCTCGCGTGGTGTGCGGGCGGAGTATCGCTTTTCGTTTCAGGACATGGCGCTCTTGCGTTCCGCCAGGCGGCTCGTGGACGCCGACGTACCGGTGCGGCGCGTGTTCGAGGCGCTCGATCGACTGCAAAGGCGCGAGAATGTGCCGCCATCGCTGTCGGCGCTCCGGATCGCGGCGGAGGGCAGCACAGTGGTGGTGCGCGATGACCGAACGGTTTGGGAGGCGCTGTCCGGTCAGTGCCGCCTGCCGCTCGGGCGCGAGAGAAGCGGCGAAGGCGGGCGTCCTTCGGCAGCCAAGCCGCGCGAGCAAGGCACCGGGCGCATGGCCACGGTGGTGGAGATCAACACCTTAAGCAGCGACGATTGGTACAACTTGGGTCTCGACATGGAAGAGGTGGATCCGAGTCGGGCGCCGGAGGCGTACCGTCGGTCCATCGCCTTGGACCCGGCCAATGCGGACGCCCACGTGAATCTAGGGCGTCTGTACCAGATCGGCGGCGACTTGAAGCGCGCCAAGCGGCATTACCGGCGGGCGCTCGAGTCGGCGCCGGCGCACGAGCTTGCGTGCTACAACATGGGCACGGTGTTCGACGAACTCGATGAAAGCGACATCGCGCTCGACTACTACCGCCGCGCCGCCAGCATCCCTGACGCACACTACAACCTCGCGCGGATCTTTGGCCTGCGCGGCGACGAGCTTTCTTCGCTGCGCCACCTCAAGCGCTACCGACAACTCGGCGGCACGTAGCCGGCGCCGCTTCGACATCACCTTGAGCGACCTCAAGACCCGAGCGAACGACGCCAGCGTGGAGGACTTCCTCGCTGCCGTCCCCAACGCCCGCCGGCGCGAGGACTCGGGCAAGGTGCTTGACTTGATGCTCGAAGTCACGGGCGAGCCGGCGCGCATGTGGGGCGACAGCATCGTCGGCTTCGGCACCTATCACTACCGCTACAAGAGCGGCCGCGAAGGCGATTGGCCGCGCACTGGCTTCTCCCCGCGCAAACAATACCTCGCTATCTACATCATGCCCGGCTTCGACGAGTACGAAGCCCTCCTCTCGCGCCTAGGCAAACACCGAACCAGCGTCTCGTGCCTCTACATCAACAAGCTCGCGGATGTGGACATGGATGTCCTGCGCGAAATCGTCGCCGGGAGCTATGAGGAGATGGCGAGAAGATATCCGTAGTTCCCAGCCCGGGGAGGACGCTGGGTCGCTGACGCACAAAGGACATGGCAGCGTTCCCGCCACCCACGCAGGGACCCGTCTCGCGGCGAGGAGGCTGGTTGCACCTTCCGGCCCTTGCTTTTTTCGCCTTGGGCGCGAGGAGCGTGACGGGGCCCTCGCTCCGATGCGCCTCACACTGCGCCATCCGCGCCGGCACGTTGGTGTTGGCTCGGCTTCGAGGCGCTTTTGTCGAAGTTCAACGAGTTGAACAAGCTGTTCCATAAGAGAGACGGCGGAATGCCCTAGCCGAAGGTCCGTCCGTCGTCAATCCACCAAACGTTCCCGCAGTGCCTTGAAGGTGGTTTCGGTTACGCCTTCGTTGCCGAGGAGGTCGCGGACAGAGCCGTATTCGGAGCGAACGCCTTCGAGGAAGCGGCGGATGCGCTCGGCTGGCGTCGCCATGCGAGCGCGGACCTCGGCGTCGATGCCCTGTGGAACGCGGCCGACCCCCGCGAGATAGGCGATGAGGCCGTCGATGCCGGCGTTGCTCCTTTCGTATTCGGTGCCGATGTCCTCGTCGCTTGCACCGACGAGGTCCATGACCATGGCGATCAGGAGCCCGGTGCGATCCTTGCCGGCGGTGCAGTTCACGAGCACGGGGTAGTTGGACTCGTCTGCCAGCATCTCCACCGCACGAGCGAAGCGCTCCGCCGCGCCGACCTTAAGGTAATCGAGATAGCGTTCGCTGCTGATGCCGTCGCCGCTCAACGAATTGAGTTCACTGACGAATTCCGCCATCGACACATCGGCGCGGAAGATCGAGTGGGGGACCAGTCCGGTGGGCGGCGGGCCCCGACGGGACGCGGCGGCACCGTTCACTTCGTCCGGGTGGCGCAGGTCAATGACCGTCTTGATATTGGAGTCGAGCCAAGCCCGGCCCTCCTCCGTGACGAGTTCCCAAGCTCCGGAACGATAGAGGCGCCGGGGCCGCATCCGTCCGCCAGCCGTGACATAACTCTCCACGGCCCGCAGATTGTGCAGACCGCCTACCTCAATGAGATAGTCGGGTGCTTCAGTCATCGCCTCAACCTCCTAAAACGCCGTCGGCACGCAAGTCGGCGATGCGCTGGTCGTCGTAGCCAAGTTCGGCCAAGACCTCCGCAGTGTGCTGCCCCAAACGCGGCGCCGGCTTTGATGGCACTTGCGGCTGTTCATCCACCAGAAACCCGGCACCGAGACAGCGCAGTTCGCCGCCGTCGATGCCGGCCACGTCCGACACGGTCGCCAGGGTGCGGCGATACGCAAGTTGCGGGTTCTGCACCGCTTCGCTTGCATCCTTAAGACGCCCGCAAGGCACCCCGGCGCCGCGCAGCTTGGTGTCCCAGTTCGAAGCCGTGTCCGTGGCGAAGTGCGCCGCGAAAATGCGTCGCAGTTCCCTCCGGTTGCGGTCCGCAGCTTCGGGCGTCGCGAAGCGCTCGTCTTCGGCAAGTTCCGGCCGACCCACTGCCTCGGCCATGCGCAGGAACAGCCGGTGGTTGTTGGCGTTCACCAGCAGCGTGCCGTCCTCGGTGGCGAAGGTGCCGGCGGAACCTGCCTGGGCGAGTGGATTGGGTCCGACCCGAGGGCTGAGCCGATCGGTGGCGAGATAGCCGTAGTAGTTGAGCCCCATCACCGTCATGCAGGACTCGAGCATGGACACATCGACGAATGCGCCCTGGCCGGTACGCGCCCGCCGCAGCAGCGCCGCGTTGATGGCGGAGCTGGCGATGATCGCCGTGCTCGAGTCCGCGATGGCGAAACCCACCCGCACCGGCTGCTCTTCGGTGCCGGTGGCCATGAACATGCCGGATTCGCCCTGAATGAGGTGATCGTAGGCGGGTCGGTCGCTCTCGGGGCCGGACTGGCCGTAGCCGGAGATGGCGCAGTACACGATGCCCGGGTTTACTTCCTTCAGCGCCTCGTATCCGATCCCAAGACGGTCCGGCGTGCCGGGGCGCATGTTGTGGATCACCACGTCGGCGGTCTTGACCAAGGCGTGGACCGCGGCCAGGCCTTCAGGGTGCTTAAGATCAAGCGCCGCCGACCGCTTGTTGCCGTTCTGACCCAGAAACGCCGGCGGCAGCCCGTCGGGGTCGCTGGCGCGCATCTGGTCGCCCCCGTCAGGCGACTCCACCTTCACCACATCGGCCCCCATCAGCGCGAGCTGATAGGTGCAGAGCGGCCCGGCGTGGACGTGGGTGAAGTCGACGACGCGAACGCCGTCGAGCAGCCCCTCGGACCCGGAACCTTCCATCAAGCGGTGGGTTGCTCGCCCTGACTAGCCGGCGATGGCCGCCAACAGCAGGATGGCGACGATGTTGATGATCTTGATCATCGGGTTCACCGCCGGGCCCGCCGTGTCCTTGTAGGGGTCGCCGACGGTGTCGCCGGTGACCGCCGCCTTGTGCGACTCGGAGCCCTTGCCGCCGTGATTGCCGTCCTCGATGAACTTCTTGGCGTTGTCCCAGGCGCCGCCGCCGGCGGTCATGGAAATGGCCACATACAGTCCCGTGACGATGGTGCCGAGCAACATCGCGCCCACCGTGATGAGCGCCGCCGTCTGGCTGTAGAACTGGATGACGAAGTACACGACGATGGGTGCCAGCACCGGCAACAGCGATGGCGCGATCATCTCCCGGATGGCGGAGCGGGTGAGCAGGTCCACCGCTCGGCTGTAGTCCGGTCGCGTGGTGCCTTCCATGATGCCGGGCATCTCCCGGAACTGCCGCCGCACTTCCTCCACCACGGCACCGCCAGCGCGGCCCACCGCCTGCATCCCGAGCGCGCCGAACAGATACGGCAACATGCCGCCGATCAAGAGGCCAATGACGACGTAGGGATCCGAAAGCTCGAAGGTCACGTCGAGATTGGGGAAGAAATGCTCCATGTCGTGGGTGTAGGCCGCAAACAGCACCAGCGCAGCAAGCCCCGCCGAGCCGATGGCGTAGCCCTTCGTGACCGCCTTGGTGGTGTTCCCCACGGCGTCGAGCGCATCGGTGGTCTTGCGCACGTCTTCGTCGAGTTCCGCCATCTCGGCGATGCCGCCGGCGTTGTCGGTGACCGGGCCATAGGCGTCGAGCGCAACCACCATGCCGGCGAGAGCCAACATGGTGGTGGCGGCAAGGGCGATGCCGTAAAGGCCGCCAAGCCCGAACGCCGCCGCGATGCCGAGCGCGACGATGATGGCTGGCAGCGCCGTCGCCTCCATGGACACCGCCAACCCCTGGATGACGTTGGTGGCGTGGCCGGTTTCCGAAGCACGCGCCACGGAACGCACCGGTCGATAGTTGGTGCCGGTGTAGAACTCGGTCACCCAGATGATGGTGCCGGTGACCGCGAGTCCGACGAGGGCGCAGAGGAAGTAGGTGAGGCCGGCCGCGCCGAACTGCCACTGCGTGACGGCATAGATGAGGATGCCGGAAAGCACGGCGCTGGCGATGAAGCCCTTGTAGAGCGCGCCCATGATGCTCTCGCTCTTGCCGAGGCGAACGAAGAACGCGCCGATGATGGAGGCAACGATGCAGACGGCGCCGATCAGCATGGGCAGCTCCAGCCGCGCCAGCACCTGATCCCCCTCGAAGCTGATGGTGGCGAGCAGCATGGTGGCCACCAGCGTCACCGCATAGGTCTCGAACAGGTCCGCGGCCATGCCAGCGCAGTCGCCCACGTTGTCGCCGACGTTGTCGGCAATCACTGCGGCGTTGCGCGGATCGTCTTCGGGGATTCCCGCTTCCACCTTGCCGACGAGATCGGCGCCGACGTCCGCACCCTTGGTGAAGATGCCGCCGCCCAAGCGGGCGAAGATGGAGATGAGCGAGGCCCCGAACGACAGTGCCACCAGCGCCTCGATGAGCACGCGCTGATCGACGCCCATGGCGCGCAGGATGGCGTAGTAGCCTGCTACCCCAAGAAGGCCCAGCCCAACTACCAGCATTCCGGTGACGGCGCCGGACTTGAAGGCGATGCCCAGCGCCTCGGCGAGCGATGCGAGCGCCGCTTGGGTGGTGCGCACGTTCGCCCGCACCGAGACGTTCATGCCTATGTAGCCGGCTACCCCCGAAAGCACCGCGCCAATGACAAAGCCGATGGCCACATAGAGGCCGAGGGTAATGCCGAGGACGATGGCGACGATGATGCCGACGATGCCGATGGTGCTGTATTGCCGGTTCAGGTAGGCCTTCGCCCCCTCTTGAATGGCTCCGGCGATTTCCCGCATCCGTTCTGAACCCGCGTCCGCGGCCAGCACCGAACGACTGGCCCAAAGGCCGTAGAGAAGCGCGAGCACGCCGCACGCGAGGGCAATGGTCAAGACATTCATGGAGATTCGACTCCGTCAGGTTTCCAGGAGAGTTCGCGGCGTGCGAAATGGCACGGCCTCATGGGGGCGCGCATTATACGCGTAGGCACGAGAGGGCCGGTGATGGTCTGGTGTTTCTCATCTTCGGCGGGAGGAGTGTGGGGAGACCCACGCTTCCGAATGGCGTGTGGAACAAGGGAGGTCACTCTTCATCGCCGACAAGGCCCGTGTCGCGGCGAGACGGCTGGTTGCATCTTCTGGCCCTTGGTTGCTTCGCCTTCGGCGCGAGGAGTGTGTCAGGCCCTCACTCCGAGTAGCCTGTGGGACCGCACCATCCGGCCGGCCCGTTGGTGTTGAGTCGGCTTCGACGCGCTACCTTTTGGAAGTCAACGTCTTACGAAGTCTGTTCCGTGAAAGGTTGCATTCGGTGTAGCTCGCTTCACTCGCGGCCCAAGCGGCGGTAGCGGCGTTCGAAGGCTTCGCGGCCGCCTTCCATGATGCGGCAGACTTCCTCGCGCATTGCGGGGTCTTGCAGCGAACCCGATTGGGTGACGATGCACTGGCCGTTCCGGAAGTCGAGGGCGTGGAGCATTTCGGCGTCGCCGTTGACGACGATGTTGGGGTTGTGGGTGACGACGATGATCTGGCGCCGGCGCTTGTTCTCGCGCATCTGGCGCACCACGAGGTCGTAGATGAGGTGGTTGTCGAGGTCGTCCTCGGGTTGGTCTAGCACCAGCGGCTCGTTGCCGTGGGCGAGGAGGAACGCGAGCATGGCGGCGGCGCGCTGGCCGGCGGATGCCTGACCGATGGAGCGGAAGTCGGTGCCGTCGCCAGCGGGGCTGTACTCCACCTGCAAGGCATCTTCTGGGAACCAGGTCAGGAGGCCGTCGAGGAGCGCCGGCGACCGCCTCGTCTCGCGCGCGAGGAAGTTACTGAAGGCACCGCCGAACCCGCTTGCTTCGCCGTCGCTTGCGGCGCGGACGCGATCCTTCCAGTGGGCGATGCGCCGTTCCATTTCGTGGTCCCGAGGCGCGGCGTCGCTCGGCAATTGCGTCAAGAGTTCAGCGACGCTGCCCTTGGCGCCATCTTCGTGCTCGAGCAGGATGTCGGCGGCGAAGCGGTCGTCGAGAACGTTGAGTGCCTCGCGCATGGAGCGTTCGATCACCTTGCTGTCGTCGCCGTAGCGGTTGACGGCGATGCGCACGAAACGATTGCGAGCAAGTGCCCCTTCGAGGAAGTCTTGCCTCGCCGAGCTAATGGCCCGCCGGCAGTCGAGCACGCGATCCAGGCACTGTTCGGCCTGCATCGCGAGTTCCTCGCGCCGCTCTGCCAGCGCCTCGAGGTGCGCAAGTTCGCCGTCGAGCCTTTGCCCGTCTTGGCTTAGGCGACCGTATTCGCGCGGGTCGGAGATGCCCTCGGCCTGCAGGTCCTGCACGAGCGCGGCGTAGTCTGACTCCGCCTGTCGCGCCACGGCGCGCCAAGCCCCGGCTTCGAGTGCTTGCCGCTCGGTCGCCACGAGTTGGCGCAGGTCCCTCGCCGCTGCTTCGAGCGTGCCGCGGGCCGCGTTCACTCCCGCGCCAACGGCACGGATGGTGCTTGTGGCGGCTGCATCTTCGGGCGAGTCGTCGAAAGTCCCGTCCGGCACGTCGGCTGGCAGCAACTCTGCTGCGGATACGTCGATTCGTCCTGCTGTCTGCTCCGCCACCTCGAACTGACGCTCAAGCTCTTGCAGTTGGTGGCGGCGACGCTGGTAGGCGGCCAGAACGGCGCGGTGGCGACCGGCCTCGAAGCGCGCGAGCTTGCGCGCCACGTCTTCGCGCTCCACCAGGAGGCCATCTCGCGCCGCCAGACGGGCGTTGAGTTCCCGCACCCTGGCGCGCAGCGTGCGGAACTCGTTGACAGCATCTTGCAGCCGGCGCCTGGCGTCGGCCGTTCCGGCGGCATCGTCGATCACGCCGAGCAGCGCCTGCTGGTTTTCGCCGGCGAGTTCGCCGATCTGACCCTGGCTGAAGATGCGCAAGGGAAAGCGATGGCTCTCCACGCTCTGCACCGACGAGGGTCGCCAGCCGTCGGCGTTGGCTTCCTCCACCGCCACGCCAGTGGCGGCCTGACGCCAGCGCACGCGATAGCGGGTGTCGCCCTTGACGACCTGCCAGAGATATTCGGTGGATCGCGTCAATCCGCCCCGGTCGCTGCGCTGCGAAGGCACGCGCTGGAAGCGCTCGAAGGTGCGTCGGGCGAGGCTCTGGTCATCGAGCCCGGTCAACTCCGCATCGCGCCGCGCCGCAACGCGGAGCGCATGCACGACGGTGGACTTGCCGGTGCCGCGCCCGCCCACCAAGGCATTGAGCCAGGGGCTGAAGTCGAGCCGTTCCCTACGCCCGCGCCCCATGTAGCGGGCGGCGTCGATTTCGATCGCCTCGATGTAGTGGGGTGGAACCACGTTCGGATCTGGCGCTTCGGCTTCGTCGCTGCGGCGGACCGAGAAGCCGTCGCCGTCGAGCAGGGCGAGGCGGAGTCCGTCCAGCCTCGGCTCACCCATCTTCACCCAGGTGAACTGCGACCCGGGCTCGTTCGTTTCGCTAGCGGAGTCGTGCGAGGCTGAGCCAAGCACATTCGCCCAGGTGAGCCGGCGCTGCAGATACTGTTCGGGTGGCGTGGCGGACGCCTCCGCCACTTCCATTGCGAAGAGGTGCTCGCAGTCGAAGAGCGCCGCGAGGTCGCTGCCGGTCATTCGGTTCCAGGCGCCGGCCGGCCCGTCCACGTGCGCCAGCACGGCGATGGCGCCGCATTCGACGATGGCCTGCATCACCTCGATGAGCGACTGATCCGCAGTGCGGTCGCTGTGCCCCCGTACACCCCGGTAGCCGACTGCGGCGAGCAGCGCGTTGATGTCGGCGGTGCCGCTGTCGCGGTCGAAGATAGCCAGCGCTCGCGCGCCGCCGGCGGCGGTAATCTCGACGCCAGGAAACAGGTGCAGGGGACGGTAATCCGGATGTCCTCTGGTCGCGAGCCGGTCCAATGCCGATTTCAACCGGTCCACCCAGTCGCCGGAGTTGTGGTCGGTCACCGCTACGCAGTCGATGCCGGCCTGCATGAGGCCGAGCAGCCAGTCCTGGGGTTCAATCTGCCTGCGTTCGGCTTGATGGGGGCCCTTGCCGTAGTCCGCCGATGCAGGCGTCCTCGTGTGCAGATCGAACTTCCACCAACGGGCGCCGGGGAATGCGTGTGACTTGCTCTCCGGGGCCGTCACGAAACTTCAGCTTGTGGGCGGCCCGGCGTAAGGCTCGAACTCGTAGCGGCAGGGCTGTTCCATGAGGCGGGGATCGTCCTCGGCTTCCAAGAGCCCGAGCAGGCGCGCTTCCAGATCAGCGCGAATGTTGGCGTAGGCCGGGTCGGCGGCGACGTTGTTCATGTAGTGGGGGTCGGTGGTGAGGTCATAGAGTTCCTCGCGGGGACGCTTGCCGAAACCGAGTTCGAATAGCGGCTCCACGTCGAGCTCGTCGCGGTGGTGGATCATCCATGCCTTGGTGGGGCTGGCATCCATGTCGGGGTAGGCGACGGCCGTTTTGCTTGCCAGGTCTTCATAGGCCGGGGCCTCCGTGCCCGGTTGGTCCAGCCCCTTGGGGTCGCCCATGGGCCAGCGGTCCGGCTCGAAGTTGACGATGTAGAGAAAGTCCCGAGTGCGCAGCGAGCGCTGCGGATAGGGCAGGAACTTATCTCGGGCGATGCCGACGTGGCGTTCGCGGCCCGTCACCACGAAATCGCGCTTAGGGTCGATCTGGCCGCTTGCCGATGCTTGGAAGAGCGGCAGCAGGCTTCTCGCGGTCATGGTCGGATGCGGCTCGATGCCGCCGGCCTCGCAGAAGGTGGGCGCAAGGTCCATGAGGTTGACGAAGTCGTCCACCACCCGGCCCGGCTCGATGCGTCCCGGCCAGCGCGCGGCCAGCGCCACCTCGCAGCCGATGTCGTAGAGATTGCACTTCGCGCGGGGCATCCCAGGGATGCCGTGATCGCCGCTCACCACGATGAGGGTGTTGTCGAGCTCGCCGGTGGCTTCGAGCTCGCCGAGCAGGACGCCGAGACCCAAGTCCACCGCCAGGCACTCGCCGAGATAGTCGGCGGCATCCTCGCGGATGTCGTGGACGTCCGGGAGGAAGTCCGGCAGGCGGCCCTTGAGGTCGTCGGGCTCGATGTTCCAAAGCGCCTTGCCGGAACCGCGCTCCCAAGTGCGATGGGTGTTGGTGGGGCCCCACCAGTAGCAAAACGGTGCGTCCGCCGGGCGGGCGCCCAAGAAGGCGCGGAAGTTGTCGCGGGTCTCGCCGAGCAGGGCTTGCTTGGCACCTTCGACGCTGAGCTCGCCGGCGTGCGCGGTTACCCAATGCGAGAACTGGTTGAAGTCGCCGCCGGCGGGCTGAAAGCGGGTGCGCAAGGCGCCGATGGGCGCGTTGGCGGTGCGGCCCGGGCTCCACACCTTGTATTGGTAGCCGACGAAATAGCCGGCCTGCGCCTCGAGTTCGAGCGGGAAGGTGGGAATGGTCTCGTCCCACACCGCTCCTTGCAGAATCGCGCCGAGCCCGGTCTGCCAGAAGTAGCGCCCAGAGAGGATGGAACTGCGGCAGGGCGTGCAGGACGGTGCCGGCACCAAGGCATTGGTGAAGAGCGCGCCTTCGGCGGCGATCCGATCGAAGTTGGGCGTTTCGATCAGGTCGCAGAGCGGATTCGGCCGTTCGCCAGCACCGCTGCCGCGACTGCCGTAAGCGCTGGCATAGCGGCCCCAATCGTCGGCAAAGGCAAACAGAATGTTGGGCTTGTCTTGCACGAAGTTCATCCCCTGTCGAGGAGCGAGCGCAGGTCAATGAGGGCTGCGTTCACGCGCGAAATGTAGGATGCCATCACCAATGAATGGTTGGCGACGAAGCCGAAGCCGCTGCCGTTCAGGATCACCGGGCTCCAGATGGCGTTTTGCGTCTCCTCAAGCTCGCGGATGATCTGTTGCAGGCTGACGCGGGCGTTCTTGTCTTCGAGCACGGCGGCGAAATCGTGCTCCACCGCCTTCAAGAGGTGGACGAGCGCCCAGGTCTGGCCGCGCGCTTCGTAGAAGACGTCGTCGATGCGAAACCAGCTGGTGCGCTGTTCGATGTCGGCCGGCGCGTCGGTGGCCATGCGGGCTGCGGTCTCGCCGGCGAGGTCTAGGTTCAGTTGGCGCTTGCCGACGCTTTGGGAAAGGCGCTGTGAAATGTCGCCTAGACGTCGCTCCACCTCAATCAGCCAACGCGACAGGTTGTCGGCGCGGGCATAGAACTGCGCCTCTGGCTCGGCGGGATTGGCGAGACGTTCGGCATAGGATCGAATGCGTCCGATCCCGTCGCGGTATTCGGATTCGGTGGCGGGGAGGATCCAGCTTGCGTTGTCGAAGAAGAAGTGCCCTTCGGCGACGGCAAGGTCCGGATCTTCAGTGGACTGGCTCTGCGAGCGCGAAATGTCGTTGCGCAGCGCCCTCGAGATGTCGCGCAGATGCACCAGCGCACCGAACTCCCAATTGGGGGTGTTGTCGAGATACAGGCCCGGCGGCGAGACGTCGTTCGAGAGATAGCCGCCGCGCTTGTCGAGCAGGGTCTCACCGATGAAGACCACCGCCGTCGCTGTGGTGTAGCCGGTGACGGGCGACACGCCGGCCGCTGCGGCGCGCTCCTGCGCGAGCGCAACGACGTCGATTGGGTCCGGCTCATACGACCACCACCAGCCGAGAACCAGCACGACGGCGACAAGCGCCGCCGCCACCGCCAAGGCGGTACGCCAGAGGCTCTTGCCGAGACTCGCAAGGACGCCTTTCGGCGTCGCATAGACGTATTCGAACCGCTGCCACGGCCAGCGACGGCTTGGCTTGGGCTCGGTGCCCTCGACACTCTCGGCGGCGGCGTCGACGCCCTCGGCCGCCACCTTGCGCCAAGGTTTCCAGTTCATGGGCTGCCCTCCGTGCGGCGCTCGAAGACCACTTCCCGGGCGCTGCCGTCGGCGAAGGATGCCTGCAACGTCAGGTTGCGAGCTTCAGGCGCGCCAAAGAGCATCAGGTGCCTGCCGCCGGGGGCCAACGCCACCGTGGCACGCGGTGGAACCTCGACTTCCTGCAAGTGCCGCATCCGCACCATCTCCATGCCGTCTCCGTCTTGGCTGCGAACCGTCTCGTGCATCTCCACCTTGAGATCGTCGTCGGTCGAAGCGCCGAAGCGGACCAACGTGGCGGCGCTGTCGCCACGGTTCTCCACGTCGCAGTACGCCGCCGTGACGGCCGCGCCGGGCAGGGGAGCACGAAACCAGGCGTCGCGGAAGACCACGCTGTCCGCTTGCGCGGCGAGGGCGGAACCGCACAGCAAGAGCGAGCCGACCATGCTGGCCAGCAGGCTGTCGGACTTTGCCGCGTAGCGGCGAAGTGCGAAGGCTGCTAGCCGTAGTTGCGAACGAACGCGAGCACGAAGGCCAGCAGTTCGCGCTAGCGAACTGCCGACGCGCCCTTCAGGGCGCGCCAGCGGCGCATTCGACGCCATCAGCGTCCGTTCTCCTGGTTCGGCAGGATGGTCACCGTCACTAGCGGCGGCAAGCCGATATCGATGCCGGCGCGGATGCGGCGCTCGCCAGGGGCGAGGGCGAGTTGCTGATACATCCAGCGCGCATCCGCGTCGCTGCCGGCGCGGATGGAGACTCGGGAGCGCGGCAGGCGGGCGTTGTTGCCGAAGTTCTCTAGCTTGCGCCGCGCCACCGCCGCCCGCGAGCGCACCTCCTCGGCGGTGAGCGCCAGGGTCAGCCGTTCCGCCCGGGAGAGGAGATCCACCTGCTGCCGCAACGGGTCGATGCCGGGATGTTTCGCGTCCACGACGCTGGCGCGGTCCAGCATCGTCCGGGCGCTGCTCCAGCGCTCGCCGTCCATGGCACGCCGGGCGAGCACGATGTAGCGTTCCACAACCCGCTCGAGACCGCGCAGTGCTTGCGGATGGTCCGGGGCCAGGTCGAGTACCTCCCGGTACCAATAGGCGGCGCTATTGGACAGTGGCGTCAGCAGCTGGTCCGCTTCCAACGCCGCTTCCGCCAGCCACAGCAGTTGCGCAACCTGTGCTTGATCGAAGGGAGGCGCGGGTTCGGCCGGAGGTTCGGCCGACACGGCGGGTGGCTCGGGTTGCGGCGCTGGCTCTTCGGGCGTTTTGCAGCCGCCCACGAGTAGCGCCAAGGCGACGAATGCCGTCGCGACGTGGGGCTTGGCGTGGATGGACTGCATTGGCGCGGCCGGGGTGAGCGTTCAAATCGGTCAACGGAACTTTGTTGCACGATATAGGCTCAAGCTCCTATGGACAATCGGGCCGACACGAAATGCACCGCAGCGGGCAGATCAGAACAGCAGCCGTTGGGCGTCCTCGCGCCGGCGTCTCCGCGGCAGAGTGTCTCGCGCGTGTGACGGGCAGCATGTTCTTGAGTGCCTTGACGCCGGGCCGAAGTCCCTGGACGGAGTACTGGCGACGAAGCCGCTTCCGGGCGGCTTGCCGATGGCTTCTCGTTGCCTTGGCGCTCCCGTCCACCCCCGCTAGCCTGGCCGCTGAGGCGGGACTGGGCCTTGATCGCGGCCGAGACCCCCTCGCGCCGCAGATCGACTTCCTGCCCGTGGACGAGGCCTACCGCTTCTCCGCCGTGTTGGACCAAGGCCGCATCGTCGCCCGCTGGGAGATCGAGCCCGGCTATTACCTCTATCGCAGCCGCTTTGGTTTCCAGCCGGACGCCAGGGCAACGCTCGGCGAGCCGGAAATCCCGCCGGGCCAGCCGAAGGTGGATGAGTTTTTCGGCGATGTGGAGGTCTACTACGACGAAGTGACAGTGGTCGTCCCGGTGACAGGGCAGGCCGGGTCCTCGTTCTCCGTGCAGTTTGGCTACCAAGGCTGCGCCGACGCCGGGCTTTGCTACCCGCCGGAGACTCGGACAGTGACGTTCGAAACGGCTGGCACAAGCGTCGGTCCCATGGTGGATGCCGCTGGCGCGGGGGCTGACGTCGCCGCTGTTCTCGCGGCCTTGGCGTCGGCGATTCTCGGCGGCCTGATCCTGAACCTCATGCCGTGCGTGTTTCCGGTGTTGGCCATCAAGGCGGTGAGTCTAGTGGAGGCCGAGCCGCAAAGCCGCTGGCGTCACGCCGCCGGGTATGCGGCGGGGGTGGTGGTCACCTTTCTGGTCTTGGGTGGCGTGCTCGCGGCGCTCAGGAGTGCCGGCGAAGCCATCGGCTGGGGATTCCAGTTGCAGTCCACCGGCTTCGTCGTCGCCATGGCGCTCGTCTTCTTCCTGCTTGGGCTCAATCTTCTCGGCGTGCTGGAGGTGCCGGGGTTTGGCGTCGCGATGGAGGGCAGCAACGCCTTTGCCGCCGGCGCAATCGCCGTGGTGGTCGCAACTCCCTGCACGGCGCCCTTCATGGGTGCGGCGCTCGGCTATGGGATTGCCCATTCGACGCCCATGCTGCTTCTGGTGATGGCGGCGCTTGGCTTCGGCCTCGCGCTGCCATATGTGGTGCTGGCCGTGGTGCCGGCGTTGGCGGACCGGCTGCCTCGTCCGGGCCCGTGGATGGCGACGCTGAAGCAGGTGCTGGCGTTTCCGCTGTTTCTTACCGTGGCTTGGCTGGTGTGGGTGCTGGGCCGACAAGCCGGAGCCGACGCGGTGCTGGCTGCGCTCTGCGCCTGCACGGTGCTCGGCTTCTGCGCATGGCTGGCCTTGGGCAAGCCGGCGCGGTTGCCGTTCGTCTGGGCGGCGGCGGCGCTCGTGCTGGCGCTGACCGTTTGGCTTCTGCCGCGTCCCCAGGGAGAGGCTCGGGATTCCTCGTTCGACATGGCCGCAATCGAGCAGCGCGTGGCGGCCGGCGAACCGGTGCTGCTCAACTTCACCGCCGCGTGGTGCATCACCTGCCTCGCCAACGAACGCACCACGCTTTCGACGGCGCGCGTGCAGGAGTTCCTCGCTGCCAACGGAATCAGCGAGATCAAGGCAGACTGGACCAACGCCGACCCCGCCATCACCGAGGCGCTCGGCCGCTTCGGACGCAGCGGCGTGCCGCTGTACGTCTTCTACCCACCGGGGGGCGAACCCGTGCTGCTGCCGCAGGTGCTGAGCCCAGGCATCGTCATCGAGACCATCACCGCCGCTGCCGGCGCCGTCGCGCCCGGCTGACGGCTCGCGAGGGGCACCGCGTTCTGGCGTAATATCGCGGGTTTCGCAGTTGGCGGAAGCGCCGCATATGGCGAAGCTGTTGGCCTTGCATGGCCCCAACCTCAACCTGCTCGGAACGCGTGAGCCGGAGATCTACGGCGCGGACACGCTGGCCGACATCAATGCACGGCTTGCGCGGCTTGCCGAGGAGGCGGGGCACGAGTTTCGCGCCCTGCAAAGCAACGCCGAGCACGAGCTAGTGGACGCGGTGCAGCAAGCAGGGCGCGAGGGTGTGGCCTTCATTGTCATCAATCCCGGCGCGTACACCCACACCAGCGTCGCCTTGCGCGATGCGTTCTTGGCGGTGGGCGTGCCGTTCATCGAGGTGCATTTGTCGAACGTCCACGCGCGCGAGCCGTTTCGGCGGCAGTCCTATCTTTCCGACATCGCCGTCGGCGTCATCGCCGGGCTCGGTGCGGCGGGATACGAATTTGCATTGATGGCTGGAATTGCGGCCGAGGCCCGGTCGGGCGAGGAGTGATTCGGTGGACTTAAGGAAAATCAAGAAGCTCATCGAGCTGGTCGAGGAGTCGGGCATCACCGAGTTGCAGGTGCGATCGGGGGAGGAGGAGGTGCGAATCTCGCGCGCGACGCTCCCCGTCGCGACGCAATCGGTCGCGTCTGTCCCCGAGCCGGCGGCGGCCCCCGTCGAGGCGACCTCCGCACAGGGTGGCGATGTGGTGGCGGCGCCGATGGCTGGCACCTTCTACCGTGCGCCAGCGCCGGGCGAAACGCCCTTTGTTGCACCGGGTGCCACCGTTGCCGTGGGCGACGTGCTCTGCATCATCGAGAGCATGAAGATGATGAACCACATCGAGGCCGAAGAGGCTGGCGAGGTGGTGGCCGTGCTGGCCGCCGACGGCCAACCCATCGAGACCGGCGCTCCGCTCTTCCGCATCGCATAAGGCACCGGTTGGAACCCGGAACCCAGCAGTGCGCGCAGCGAACTGCCGACGCTACGGCGCGCTGGCTGCGGCTTCGCTTTGCGGCGGCAGGCGGTGACGCCGAAGCGCTTTGTGAACGTCTCATGGAACTCGGGGCGTTGGCAGCCACCATCACGGGTGACGAAGGCGAGGTTGTCGAGCCGCTGCCGGACGAGACGCCGCTATGGCCGCAGGCGACGGTGGAGGGGCTGTTCGCGGCGGATGTGGATGTTGCTGCGGTGGCGGCAGCTTGCGGCCAGCAGCCGGTCGATTCCGCGCCGCTTGAGGATCAGGACTGGTCGCACACGTGGCGGCGTGACTTGTCGCCGCGGCGTTTTGGACGCTTGGTGGTGGCGCCTTCGCAGGCTGGCGCGCAACTTGCCGGCCCCGCGCCAGACGCCGTTGTCCGACTGGATCCAGGTCTCGCATTCGGCAGCGGCACTCACCCCACGACGGCGCTGTGCCTTGAGTGGCTCGCGAGCGCCGATCTCGTCGCCAAGCGGATGCTCGATGTGGGCAGCGGCTCCGGCATCCTCGGCATTGCGGCTCTCGCCATGGGTGCCGAGTCGGTCGTGGCGGTGGACCATGACCCGCAAGCATTGCTGTCCACCCGGCAGAACGCGGCCGCCAACGGAGTCGAAGACCGGCTAGCGCTGTTCGCCGATCTTGCCGAGGTGGAGGGTCGATTCGAACTGGTCGTCGCCAACATCGTCTCCGGCGTGCTGATCGACATGGCACCGGCGCTGGCGGTGCGACTTGCCAGAGACGGTCGGTTGTTGGTCTCCGGCATCTTGGCGGGCCAGGTACGCGATGTGGTGGACGCATACCGTGGCACGGTGGAGTTCGCTTTATCGATGCAGCAGGGCGAGTGGGCGGCGCTGGTGGGGCACTCGGTGCACGGATGACCTCCGGGTTCGCGTGCGCTCACGGCTCCGGCTAGGATCCGAATTTGTCGTAGGTGTTGGAAGCCCCTTGTGCTGCGGAACAGTGCGCCACAGAGCCAACGGGATGAGTCGTGATTGAACCCGCGATACAGCGCGCGGTCATCAGCGTGTCGGACAAGACGGGCGTCGAGGCGCTCGGCGCGAGCTTGGCACGGGCGGGCGTCGAGATTCTGGCTAGTGGAGGGACGTATGCAACGCTGCGGGACGCCGGCGTTGCGGTGCTCGAGGTATCCGAGGTCACCGAGTTTCCGGAAATTATGGACGGGCGCATCAAGACCCTGCATCCGCGCATTCACGGCGGCATCCTGGCGCGGCGGGAGATTGACGGTGCGGCGATGGCGCAGCACGGCATTCGCCCGATTGACCTCGTGGTGGTGAATCTCTATCCCTTCGAGCAGACGGTGGCGCGGCCCGACTGCACACCCGAACTCGCCATCGAGAACATCGACATCGGTGGCCCCACCCTGCTGCGCTCCGCCGCCAAGAACCATGCCCGCGTGACGGTTCTGGTGGACCCGGACGACTATGGCCAGATCATGGAACTCGTGCCGGCCATGCCCGAGCCGCCGTTGCGGCGAGCGTTGGCCTGGAAGGCGTTCCGCCACACCTCGTCCTACGACCAGGCCATCGCGACTTACCTTGCCGCCCTGGAGGCGAATCCATGAGGGTCCTCGTGATCGGTTCCGGTGGCCGCGAGCACGCGCTGGCATGGAAGGTGGCCGAGTCCCGCGCGGTGGAGGCTGTGTTCGTCGCGCCAGGCAACCCGGGCACCGCGCGCGAACAGAAGGTCAAGAACCTCTCCATTGCCGAGGACGATTTCGAGAGCCTCGCGGCATTTGTCGAACGGGAAGGGGTGGAACTCACGATTGTCGGGCCGGAAGCCCCCCTCGTCGCCGGCATCCGCGACTTCTTCGACGCCCGCGACCTGAAGTGCTTCGGGCCTTCCAAGGCCGCGGCGCAGCTTGAAGGCTCAAAGGCGTTCACCAAGGCATTCATGGCGCGGCATGACATTCCCACCGCCGGCTGGGCGGAGTTCACCGATGCCGACGAGGCCGAGCAGCACATCCGCGGCGCCGCCGCCCGCCAACACAACGAACCTGGGGCGCCGATCGTGGTCAAGGCAGACGGACTCGCCGCCGGCAAGGGGGTGGTTTTGGCCGAAGATGCGGACTCCGCCGTCGCGGCGGCACGCGACATGCTCTCCGGGGCCAGCTTCGGCGCCGCCGGCCGTCGCATCGTCGTGGAGGAGTTCCTGCGCGGCGAGGAGGCGAGCTTCATTTGCCTCTGCGACGGCAAGACCGCGCTGCCGCTCGCTTCCTCGCAGGACCACAAGGCGCGAGACGATGGCGACCGCGGCCCCAACACGGGCGGCATGGGCGCGTATTCGCCCGCTCCGGTCATCACGGACGCGGTTCACGACCGGATCATGGCGCAAGTGATTCGACCCACGCTGGCTGGCATGGCCGCCGAAGGCGCCCCGTATCAGGGCTTTCTCTACGCCGGGCTGATGGTGCTGCCGGACGGCGGCGTTCGCGTGGTGGAGTTCAACTGCCGCATGGGAGACCCGGAAGCGGAACCGCTACTGATGCGGCTGCGCTCCGACCTGCCTGCGCTTTGCCTCGCCGCCTTGGACGGGAGGCTCGATGAGGCGAGTGTCGAATGGGACTTGCGCAGCGCGCTTTGCGTCGCCTTGGTGGCAGGCGGCTATCCTCTCGCCTACGATCGTGGCGATCCCATCTCGGGCCTTGACGAGGAGCTTGCCGACACACGCATCTTCCACGCCGGCACGGCCGAAACAGATGGCCAGATCGTCACCGCCGGCGGCCGGGTGCTCTATGCCGTCGGCGTCGGCGACGACGTGCGCGAGGCGCAACGTCGTGCCTACGAGCGCGCCGCAACGGTGCGGTTCAGGGCGATGGCTTACAGAAAGGACATCGGATTTCGCGCAATAGATCGAGCAAACGCCTGACTTTTTTGTTCTTGCGTTCCGGGCAGGATCCTCGCCAAAGCCACCAGGGGACACGCCATGCTCGAAGCACTCAAGACCCTCGAACCGTTCCGCAACATGGACACGCGGGCGCTCCACGCCGCCGCTAGCCATGCCCGCATGCTGCGATTGCCGCCGCAGCGTACGGTCCTTCGCGCCGGCCAAGAGCCGAGGCGCGAGCTCTTTTTGCACAAGGGCACAGTGACGATCCGCTTGGGCGGTGCCAATCGTCGCTTGGACGCCGCCGCTGCCGCTGGCAAGGCGCTGGGCACGCACGGCGCCGACGAGATCGTCACGCTCACGTCTGTCGAGGCGATTTCAGTTGACCGCGCCGCCTTCGCAAAGCCTGGGGGCTCGTCCCCACCGACGCCGGAAGCAGCGTTGCCGGCGTCGTGGATTCCCGCCTTTCTGCAAGGCCCGGTCATGCGCTGGTTTCCGCCGAGCACGTGGGCTTGGGTGGTGAAAGTGGGCGAAGTGCGTAGCGTTCAGAGCGGCGAGACGCTGTTCCGGATGGGCGAGGTGCCGCAGGAGCTGTTCGTGGTTGTGCAAGGCGCGGCAACATGCGGCACCGAGCGGTTCGGGCCCGGCGATGCCATCGGTGCCGCCGCCACGCTGACGCGGGCGCCGATGCCGGCAGACACGCTGGCGACGGCTCCCGGCGTGTTCGTGCGCTTTTCCCGGGAAGCGCTCGTGGAGCTGCTCGACGACTACGAGCCACCGGATACGGATCAGCCCACATGCCGGCTCGACCTTGACACCATCGCCGTGGCCGACGAGGCGGGCGTGCTGACTCGGCTGGACCCCGCCAAGGTTATCGCCGTGCGTGGCGCAGACCGCGAACGCCGCGCGGCAGTTGCATCGAGGCTCATGCAAGCCGGTTTCGCCGTAAAGTAGGGGCGTGCTTGCGCGCCCTGACGGGCGCGTCGGCAGTCGCTGGCGCGAACTGCTGGCCTTCGTGTATGCGTAGGAGGACACAATGGAACGTGAGCCCGAGCGGACAGCCGCTGACCGACTTGTGGGCATTCTTGACCAGGGGCTGCGCACGGTGTTTGGCGAGGATGCACCTCGTCGCGCGAGCCCCGCCAGCGACATAGACGAAGGCGAACTCGGTTCGCATGGACGGCGACTCGCCGGTGCGCTCATGCGCGTCAATCACACCGGCGAAGTGTGCGCCCAGGCGCTATACGAAGGGCAGGCGGCCACGGCCGCATCCGGCCAGGCGCGCAAGGCGCTCCTCGCCGCCGCCAACGAGGAGCACGACCACCTCGGTTGGTGTCGAGAGCGCTTGGAAGAACTCGAAGACCGCCCGAGCGTGCTGAACCCCGCCTTCTACGCTGCCTCCTTCGCCTTGGGCGCGGCCGCCGGACTCCTAGGCGACCGCATCAGCCTCGGCTTCGTGGAGGCAACCGAAGACGAGGTGTGCCGGCACTTGGACCGCCACCTCGAACGCCTCCCAGACGAAGACCGCAAGAGCCGCGCGATCCTTGCCGCCATGCGCGAGGACGAATCCCGCCACGGCAATGAGGCCCTGCGAAGCGGCGGCGTGGCCTTTCCGAGCCCCATCAAGCGCCTAATGCGCCTCGCCTCACGAGCGATGACCGAGAGCGCGTATCGCATCTGACTCCTGGACGGAGAGTCGATGTCCTCGGCGGCATGGAGACTCCCATGGAAGGAACTTCGCAACTCCTTGATTTCCTGCAACAGTGCCTCGAAGCGGAGTCAACACCAACGTGCCGGCCGGATGGCGCCGTGAGAAGCGCATCGGAGCGAGGGCCTATCACGCTCCTCGCGCCGAAGGCGAAGCAAGTGAGGGCCAGAAGGTGCAACCAGCCTCCTCCCCGCGAGACGGGCCTGTCGGTGGCGTGGAAGGGACCCTGTTCCCTACCCGGCGTCCCGAGGGGAGCGAACTCACGTGGAACCAATCGTCTAGAAACGGGAATCGAGGGCTAGGCAAGCAGTCCCGATACCCCCCTTCGGCGTGACCCGCCAAAGGCTCGAGTCAAGCGGTGCCGTCCAAATCCTCCGCAAGCGAGGCGACGGTGGATGCCGGGAGCAGGGTCTCGCAGAGGAGTTCGGGGTGGTCGATGCCGATGCGGACCTCTTCGCCGCGTTGGACGGCCACGGCGCTGTCCTTGGTGAGTTGGAAGCGCAGGAAGTGAACGGCGGCGGTCTTGTCTCGTTCGGTGCGCTCCATGTCGTCGTTGGCGTGGGCGAAGGTGCGCTCGCGGGCGCCGATGCGGAACCAGACCCGGTGCTCGACGCCGGGCATTCGTGCGAGGGCTAGGGCGCGCTCTTCCGGATCGGCATACTCGATCAGGAAGGTCGCCTTCCAGTTGCTGCCATCCGGAATGAGGGGGTTGTAGGCGGCGAGTTCCTCGTCGATGGCTGCCGGCTCGAAGATGCGCTCGATGCGCAGCATCTCCTGCACCTGGTACTTCATCGTCAGAAAATCCTCGAACAACAGCGTCGCATGGGGTCCGAGCGCAACCCGGCGCAGCTTCTTGTGGGCGATCACGCGGGCGCGGAACGCCTTGCGCTCCACGGCGTATTCCTCGAGCCGCCACAAGTCTGCCCGGGCCAGTTTCCCGTCGCGCGGCAACTGCCCTTCCCGACTCGCGGCTGCGTCAGATGCCATAGGCACGGCGCAACATGGAGATCGGATGCAGCGCCGCCGAACCGTCGTCCAAGCCGTGGGCGATCATTCGTCCGGCCATGGGGCAGTCCGAACCGTACACCTCGGCGCCCGACTCCCGCACCCGTCGCACCACGGGCCGAGCGATTTTCGTGGCCTTGGCGTGGGTTTCTTCCTTCACAGCATAGGTGCCGTCGTGGCCGGAGCAGCGCTCGATGAGCGTCACTTCGGTGTCGGGGATTAACGAAAGAAACTCCCGTGTGCGCTGGCCGAACGCCTGCACGCGCTGGTGGCAGGCGGCGTGATAGGCAACCTTGCCGAGGCCCCGGGCGAACTCGAGCTTGACGAGGCCATCTCGCCGTCGCGCGGCCAAGTACTCGAATGGATCGAAGAAGGCGCGGGCAATGCGTGCCACGTCCTCGTCCTCCGGGAACAACAGCGGCGCTTCCTGCCGATACATGAGGTTGCACGAGGGCACGATGGACATGAGGTCGAAGCCCTCGTCCACCGCAGCGCGAAAGGCTGGCAGATTGCGATCCTTGTGCTTCTCCACCGACTTGAGATCGCCGAGTTCCATCCGTGGCATGCCGCAGCAGGCGGTACCTTCGAGCAGCTTCGTCTCGATGTCGTTGTGGCGCAGCACCCGGACGAGGTCGTCAACCGCATCCGGCTCGCTGTATTCGCCATAGCAGGTGAGATAGATCGCGACCTTGCCGGTTGTGTTGGTGCCGGGCACCGCCGCCGTCGCCGGCGCGCCCCCACGCACGCGTCGCGAGGCGGTGCGGTGCTGGAACTCCGGCAAGGGCGCGTCGCGGTGAATGCCGGCCAGGCGCTCGCCCAATGCCCGCAGGGGCGTCACGTTCGCGGCAGCGTTTGCGACCTGTGCAACGCCCGGCACCGCGAGTGTGCGGAACACCGGGTCGGTGCTGGTGAGCAGGCGGTCGCGCCACCAACTGCGCGAGCGCGCCGCATCGCCATCGTTGAAGTTCGCCGCCTTGGCGCGCAGCATCAGGTGCGGGAAGTCGATGCGCCACTCGTGCGGCGGCAAGTAGGGGCACTTCGTTTCCGCGCATAGGTCGCACAGGAAGCACTGCTCCACCACCTTGCCGTAGTCGGCGCGGTCGACGCCGTCCACCTCCATGGTGTCCGACTCGTCCACCAAGTCGAACAGCGTCGGAAACGCATCGCAAAGATTCACGCAGCGACGACAGCCGTGGCAGACATCGAAGACGCGCTCAAGCTCGGCATCGAGCGCGTCCCTGTCACCGTATTCGACGCTGCGCCAGTCGATGGTCTCGCGGCGAGGCGCTTCGAGATTGCTTTCCTTCACCCGCTTGAACTAGCGAACGGTGTGCTGGTGGCGTGGATGAACGGGCCTTGCGGCCCTCACTCCATCGCGTCGAGCGCTTTCTGGAAGCGGTTGGCGTGCGACCGTTCCGCCTTGGCCAGGGTCTCGAACCAGTCGGCGATTTCGTCGAAGTCCTCGTCGCGCGCCGTCTTCGCCATGCCGGGGTACATGTCGGTGTACTCGTGCGTCTCGCCGGCGATGGCCGCCTTGAGGTTGGCGCTGGTGGTGCCGATGGGCAGGCCCGTCGCCGGATCGCCCACCGTCTCCATGTATTCGAGGTGGCCGTGGGCATGCCCAGTTTCGCCTTCGGCGGTGGAGCGGAACACCGCTGCCACGTCATTCTCGCCTTCCACATCCGCCTTGGCGGCGAAGTACAGGTAGCGGCGGTTGGCTTGCGATTCGCCGGCGAAGGCATCCTTCAGGTTCTGAAGTGTCTGGCTGTCCTGCAGTTCCATGGTCTTCCTCTCTTGGATCACGTGGGGGCCGAATCGGCGAAAGAGGCAGTATAAAACGTCGGACAAAGCGCCGGAACAGTAGAATGCGCTTGCCATCCCAACTCGCACCAAGCCCGTGATGTGGACTCGCGCCGCAACCGTCGCCGAGCTGCGCGCCCTTACGCGCGTGGTGTGGCCCATCGTCGTCACCCAGCTCTCGCAGATGGGGATGGGCGTGGCGGACACCATGATGGCGGGTCGGGTGAGTGCGGCGGACCTTGCCGGCGTGACGCTCGGCGGCAATCTCTACTGGCCGTCGATGCTGCTGTTGTCCGGCATCGTCATGTCCATCACGCCGTCGGTGTCGCAGTTGCATGGCGGCGGTCGCACGGGGGAATCCGGCGAGGTGGTGCGACAGGCGCTCTGGATTGCGCTCGTTGGTGGCGCCGTCACCACCTGGCTGCTGCACAACGCCGAGCCGGTGTACCACCTGATCGGCGTCGATCCGGTGGCTATCCCCATCGCTGCCGCCTATCTGGCAGCGCTGAGCACGGGGCTCTTGCCGCTGCTCGGCTACATGGCCTTGCGCAACCTCTGCGACGGACTCTCGTGGACGCTGCCGGCCATGTGCATCGGCCTTTCCGGGCTCGTGCTCAAGGTGCCGCTCAATGCACTGTTCATCTACGGCAACGAATCTCTCGGCATCGAGCCGATGGGCGGCGTCGGCTGCGGTTGGGCCACGGCGCTGGTGATGTTCTATCAGCTTGCCGCCATGACGACGGTGGTGGCCTTCTCCCGGGTGCGGATGGCGCGGCTGTTCGCCCGCTTCTCTTGGCCGGACCGGCGCGAGATCCTGAGGCTCGTGCGCCTCGGCGTTCCCATCGGCATCACCATGTTCGTGGAGGTGGGGTTCTTTTCGGTGGTGGGACTGTCCATCGGTGCCTTGGGCGTGGTGCAGGTGGCTTCGCACCAGATCGCCTTCAACGTCGCTGGCATCGCCTTCATGGTGCCGCTGGCCTTGGGTGTCGGCGCCACCATCCGGGTGGGGACGAACATCGGCGCCGGGCAGATCGACGGTGCCCGCCTGGCCGGGGCCGTGGCGATGGGCGTGGTGGGGGCGTGGTCGCTCGTGTCCGCAGCGTTGATTCTCTCGCTGCGGCAGGATGTTTCGGAGCTCTTCAGCAGCGATCCGGCGGTGATTCAGGTGGCGTCGGCGCTGATGGTGCTCGGTGCGCTGTTCCAGTTCTTCGACGGCGCGCAGGTGGGGGCCATCGGCACCCTCAGGGGCTACAAGGACACCCGCGCCCCGGCGGCCATCGGCGTGGTGGCGTATTGGTGCATCGGCCTGCCCGTCGGCGCAGCACTTTGCTATGGCATGGGCTCGCTGCCGGAGCTGGGCGTTTCGGGCTATTGGTGGGGCGTGGTGATCGGCCTTGGCATCGCCGCGACGTTGCTCCTCATCCGGCTCTACCGGCTTTCGGCAGACTCGGACCGCATCGCGGCATTCAGCACGCGCTGACGGCACGCGACCCTTCCTGCGAGCGCCGGCAAAGAGTGGAGCCTTGGATCGCCATCACGCTTGTTGCGGCGTTCTTGCAGAACGCTCGCACGGCGTTGCAAAAAAAGCTCGTCGGCCGGCTCGACGCCACCGAGGCGAGCTATGTGCGGTTCTGCTATGCGTGGCCCTTCGCGCTTGTGTACGTGGCCCTGTTGGCGGCGGGTGGCGCCGAGGTGCCTGTGCCCACGGCTCGCTTCCTCGCGTTCGTGAGTGCGGGTGCCGTGCTCCAAATCCTCGGCACGGTGGCGCTGATCGCCTCGTTCGCGCATCGCAATTTCGCGGTCGGCTCCGCCTACTCCAAGACCGAGACGGTGCAGACGGCGCTGTTCGGCTTGGTGCTGCTCGGCGATGTCGTGCCGCTTGGCGCCACGCTTGGCATTGGCGTCAGTCTGGTCGGCGTGCTGCTGCTTTCGCCGCGGGCGCCGAAGGTTGGCGGCCAAGCGCGGCAATGGATCGGCACCGGGGGCTGGCTCGGCATGGGAGCCGGGGCGGGCTTTGCGAGTTCGGCGGTGTGCTATCGCGGCGCTTCGCTCGCCTTGCATGGCGAGGCACATGTCACCGCCGCCGTGACGCTGCTAGTGGCCACGGTCATTCAGACGCTGGTGATGGGCCTGTGGCTAGCGCGTCCCGGGGGCGAGCCCGGTGCATTGGCCCGAGTCGGCTCCGCTTGGCGCGTCGGGATCTGGGTGGGGCTGGCTGGCATGGCGGCCTCCGCCGGTTGGTTCACCGCCATGACCCTTCAAAGCGCCGCGCTGGTGCGGGCGCTCGGTCAGGTGGAACTGCTATTCGCCTTCGTCGTCGCGACGGCGATCTTCCGAGAACGCGTCCGGCTGATGGAAGTGGCCGGTTCCGTCTTGATCGTCGGCGGAATCGGCTTGCTGGTGCATCCAGCGTTGCAAAGCCCCTGAGTGCGACGGTTGCGGGGCGCTAAACCAATTGCTGCGACCGTACCGCGAACGGCTCCGTGGTGTAGGACTGGAACAGGATCCGGCCGTCGAACGCCAGAAGCTGACGCAGCCGTTGCCGGTAGCCGGGGCGCTCGATCATCTCCTCGGCGGCAGCCTTCGAGATCCAGGCCGCATCGATTGTCTCGTCGCTCGCCACGGCCTCTCCCGACCGCCAGGAACCGAGGAAGTCGAAGATTACCCGGCTGCCGCTCAGGTTCGAGTAGACGCCCACCAGCCGCTCTACGTCCGCCACGACGCCGGCCTCCTCCAGCACCTCACGCACCACGCCGTCGAGCACCGACTCGCCCTCTTCGATCTGACCGCCGGGAAATTCCCAGCCTCGGCGCGGTGTGCGTACAAGCAGCACCTGGTCTCCCCGCTGCACGAGCATGCCGGCGGCAACGATATGCCTAGGATGAGTTGGCGGGGGCATGGGGTGGACCATAGCAGGGACTCGCAGCAACGACAGGCCGGCGGTCTCGTGGAGCACCGGTATCCAGCGTGATCATGCCTCCGGGGCAGGAACCGGCTCGCATGATGAAGCCCCAGGGATTCACCAACGAGATGCCGGTGACTTCGAAGTCGTTGACGTCGCGCGTCGCCACGCTCATCGTGGGCAGAAGCACATGGGGCTTCTATGAACACAGTCATCCTCGCATACGAGGGCTGCATCCTCTTCGAGGTCCTTCAGGCTGCCGCAAAGGTCCACGAACGCTTGCCTGTCCGTGTCGCCACGCCCGACGGCACAACCGTTACAGATCGCAGCGGGATCCGCGTTCTCGCCGACCACAGCTACGACGCGACGGCGATCGCGGACATCGGATGCCTCCTGATCCCTGGGGGAAACCCGGACAGCATCGCTAGCGACACCGGCGCGACGCAGATCGTGAGAGATGTAGTAGCGAATGGTGGCGTTGTGGCTGGAATCTGCGCGGGTGTCGCCGTGCTGGGGCTCGCGGGGGTGTTGCAGGGTCGCCGTGTGGCGCACAACTACACCGCTGTGGACGTGCCATCTGAAGTGCGCCGTCACACCGATCCGCTTTGGCAGGGAACGGTGTTCGAGCCATCGGGCATCGCCGTGGACGGAGCAGTGATCTCCGCACGACCCGAGCGCCACGAGGCGTTCGCGGAGGCGGTGGCCTTGGCTTGCGGAACCAAGCGCTGAGGAGCCGCAGCACACTCGCCAGAGGCTGGATCGCGCCGGCCTCCTTTTGCAGAGGCCTTAGCCAGAGTTAAGCGCTTTCCTGTATGCCGCGACGTGGCTTGCGATCTCTTCGTCGTGCAGGGCGAGGATGTGCGCTGCGAGGAGCGCGGCGTTCTTTGGACCGTGCGCGCCAAGCGGAACGCCGCCGACCGGGATGCCGCTCGGGAGTTGCACGATCGACAGCAGTGCGTCGATTCCTTGGAGCGGACCCACGGGCACGGGGATGCCCAGAACGGGTCGCAGCGTTTTGGCCGCGACCACGCCCGGAAGGGCGGCGCTGAATCCCGCCGCCGTCAAGTAGATCTGAACGCCCTGCTCGTCCGCCTCCTCGATGTAGGCGAAGAGGCGGTCCGTATTTCGATGCGCAGACAACACCTTGAATTCAAACGGGATGGCAAAGTCGCGGAGAATCGAAAACGCCGGTTCAAGGAACTCCTCGTCGTTCTTGCTTCCGGCAATGACGCTGACAAGCGGTGGCACGGGGCGCTAACTCCTTAAGCGGAAATCGGGCGAGCATGGTATGCGACTTACCCCGATTTCGGTGCCTCGGCGCCGCGCCTCACGTTTCGGCAAGATGCTCGAAGAACTCAACCTTGTGGCCGACCGGGTCGAACAGAATCGCATTGCGGTGACCGTAGAGCTCATCGGTTGGACCGCGCCAGAAGGTGACCCCCCGCCGAACGAGGCGTGCATGGGTCTCGTCGACATTGGCCACCTCGAACAAGAGATCGACGCGGCTCGGTTCGCTGACGGGCGGACCGCTCTCCAGGCAAAGCCGGCAGTCGCCTTCACCGCGCAAGACCGCGATCTGCCCGGCGGTTTGTTTTTCAAGGCACAGACCAACCACCTCGACGTACCAGTCACGGACCCGAGGGATGTCGCCAACCTGCAATGTCACGTACGCGAAGGACGCCATGCAATCTCCAAGGTTCCCGAACGGTGGAGCCTACGTTGCGGGCACGTCGGCAATGCGCCGGCGCGAACTGCTGGCCGTCGCGTAGATCAGGGGCAGTTCCCGTTCGTTGTCCAGCACGTCGCCGATCTTCAGCGAGTTGAAGTAGGTCTCGGAAAGCACGTTGCGCTTGCCGTTGAAGCGGGCGCCCTCGGGCATGTAGGCGCAGGTCATTGCGCGCCGGTAGCCGAGCGTCATGTTGGGGCCAGCGCCGTGAGCGATCATGCCGTCGATGTAGATGGCATCGCCCGCGGCGGCTGGGACGGCAACGGGTTCGATGGAGGCGAGCTCCGGATAGCGTGCCGCCAGTTCGCCCATGTTCTCGCCGATGGGCGCTTGCCGGTAGTCCGTGAAGCCCTGCGAACCCGGCAGGAAGTAGAGGCAGCCGTTTTGGAGGGTTGCGTCATCCAGCGCCACCCAGATGGAGATGGCGTTGCGGCTGTCGAAGGACCAGAAGGGTACGTCGCGGTGAAACGCCGTGGCGTTCGCCAGTGGTTCCTTGATCAGCGCTTGGTCGTGCCAGATGTGGATGCCGTCGATACCGGCGAGTGATGCGGCCAAACGGCCGAGGTTCGCGTCGTGCATCAAGTCGCGCACCGCCGCGGAGGATCGCGACAGCAGCATCATCTGCAGGAAGACGTTGGCATAGGCCGACTCTCGATGCCCCGCGGGGGTTCCATCCAGCGTCTGCCCACGCCGATCCGCGGTGGCGCCGTCAACGGCATCTCGCCAGCGCTCAAGTTCGCCTTCGTCCAGGAACGCCGGCACGTGGAGGAAGCCCTCGCTCCGGTAACGCTCGATCTCCTGTTCGCTGAATCCGGCTCGCATCCGGCGATTATCGGCGTGTCTTGGGGCGTTTTCCAGAACGTACAAATCAGCGATTGCATCGGCGGCTTGTACACACAGTGGGCGCCAAGAACGACCCCGAGCCCGCGCGGATCGGCGGTCTTTCCGTCTCTCGCGCATGCGTGAGAGGCTTGCCAATGAATTGAGTGCATGCGAGGGAAGCGATTGAAGGCAACGAACATCACGCGCGTAATCGGTGTCACTGACATGACACGGACCGTCGAGTTCTACCGGCAGGCCTTGGGCTTGGAAGTGCTGCGCACGACACCGTATTGGACCGACCTCACCTGTGGGGATGGGAATCTAGCCTTGCAGAGCCACCGGCCAGATCCCGAGAAGGCCGTCCACACGATGGTGATCTTCACCGTGGCCGACCTCGACATTGCGATAAACGACGTGGAGGCGGCCGGGGGCGCATTGCAAAGCCGCCACGACAACGAGCACGCCCCGGTGCTCATCGCGCACGTGCTCGACACAGAGAACAACGTGATTCAGCTCGCCCAGCCGAAGTAGTGGGGGGGCTGGGTGTAACATGCCGAGCGGTTTGAAGAACGGTGAGGGGCGGCCATGGCGGAGGCGGTGAAGATTGAGGCCAACGTTGCCGACTGGGAGGTGTCTCGCCTAGCAACTTCGCTTGGGGCAGAGGTGCGTGGGGTCGATCTCGGCCAAGCGCAAGGCCGGCAAATCGATGCGATCCGCGAACTGTTGCTCGAACACCTCGTGCTGTTCTTCCCGGAGCAGCATCTCTCCGTGGAAGATCATGTCGCCTTTGGCCGCCATTTCGGCGTGCTGGAAGGGCACCCGAACCTAAAGAACCCCTTCACCGACCACCCGGAACTCTTCGAGCTCGCCGCGAGCAAGGGCGGGGTGGCCGATGAATGGCACACAGACATTACGTTTCAGGACGAACCGGCGCTGATGTCGGTGTTGCACATGCTGCGCTGTCCGCCGACCGGCGGCGACACCATGTGGAGCAGCCTCTACGCGGCGTACGAGGGGCTCTCCGAGCCGATGCGGGAACTGTGTGAGGGACTGACGGCGCTGCACGACGCCCACCCGCACGACCGCGCCGACAAGATGGCAATTCACCCGGTCGTGCGGGTTCATCCCGAGACTGGCCGGCGGGCGCTGTACGTCAGCGAGCATTTCACCCGCCGCATCGTCGAGATGAATGCCGGCGAGTCGGAGGCGCTGCTCGGCTACCTCACGCGCTGGGTAACGAGCCCCCGCTTCACGGTTCGGTACCGCTGGAGCGAAGGCACCGTCGCTATGTGGGACAACCGCTGCACGCAACATTTCGTGCTCAATGACTTCGAGGGGGAACGCATCATCCAGCGCGTCACGGTGATGGGCGACAAGCCGGTCGGTGTGGCCGCGCCGCGATGGGCGCCTCATGTCCGCAAGGGCCGTGCGTCGGCCATGAGCCGCCACGACCGCCAGCTTCATCGGTTCCTTTCCAAGGCGCACGAAGCCTGAACTGCGGATGGGTCCCCTCGCCGGCATTCGGGTACTCGAGGCCGCATTCCTGATCCAGGGGCCGCAAGCGGCCGCGCTGCTGCGGGACATGGGCGCTGACGTCATCAAGATCGAACTGCCGGGCATCGGCGATCCGTGCCGCTACATCCCGTTGTCCGCAGACGACGATCGCAGCGCCACGTTCGTGGCCTGCAACCGCGGCAAGCGCAGCCTCGCACTGGACCTCCGGCAGGAGAGAGGCGCAGATGCGTTCCGTCGCCTGGTCGTGGATGCCGACATCGTCATCAGCAACTTCACGCCCGGAACGCTCGATGGCTGGGGGCTTGGCTACGACGACCTCGCGGCCATCAATCCGCGCATCATCTGGGCTGCGGGGAGCACGTTCGGGCCCGTTGGCCCCGATGCGGACCGGGGCGGGGCCGACCTCGCGGGACAGGCGGCCGGGGGTCTCATCAGCACCACCGGTCGCGACGGCGACCTGCCGACACCGGTGGGTGCCTTCATCGCCGACCACATCGGCTCGCTCAACATGGTGGCCGGGGTCCTTGCGGCACTGCACGAACGCGAACGCTCGGGCAAGGGACAGCGCGTCGAAGTCTCGCTGCTCGGTGGCCAAATCTGGGCCCAGGCCACTGAATACACGCACTATTTTCTCTCCGGCAAGCAGCCGGGCCGCGCCAACCTCGGCCATCCCATCATTCACGGCATCTATGGCCTGTTCGAGACCAGCGACGGCTGGATCGGCATCGTCGGCGTACCGCCCGAAGCGCGCGACGCGTTCTTCCTAGCGGTAGATTGCCCCGAATTGGCCATTGACGAGCGCCTCCAGAGCTTTCGCCCGCCACCGCCCGAAGTGCTCGCCGAGGCCAAGGCGCAACTGCGCACGGCCTTTCGGAAACGCACGACCACCGAGTGGAGCGTGGTCCTCAGGGAAGCCGGCGTGCGCTACGGCGAGGTTCGCGACTACCACGCCGCCGCGGCTGACCCCGGCATTTGGGAAAACGGCTACCTCGCCGAGGCGACGGGCGACGACGGCACGCCCCGCAAGGTCGTCGGCAACCCCATCCGCATGGGACGCACACCGCTCCAGCCCGGCGCCGTCGCGCCAGAGATTGGCGAGCACTCGGAGGAAGTGCTGCGCGAGGCGGGGTTCTCGGAGGAGGAAATAGGGCAAATCCTCGGCACTTGAGACGTCCGGACCGGGGAAGCTCTGATCCGCGACTCCTTGCGAGCGATCCCTCTTAGGCGCAGGTTACCTAGAGTTCCGGCCCCATGCCCTTGGCGCGTAGCTCTGCCAGCGCTTCGTCGGTCTTGCGCAAATGGTCGAGGCCCATTCCGCGCAGGATGTGGTCGGGTTTGGTGTATTGGATCTTCGTGTAGGTGGTGATTTCGACGCGATTGCCCCATGGGTCGAGGAAGTCCATGAAGCGGCCGCCCAAGAACGTCACGCCGAGTTCCTCAAGCCGCTGCCGGGCGAGTTCCTTGTCGTCGACGGCGATGCCGAAGTGGCGGCGTTCGTCCGGGCCCTGACGGCGGCCCTTGGCGAAGTTGATGAACTGGTCGCCGAAGTACACGAACGCGGCAGTGTCGCTGCGACGGGCAATCTCGAAATCCAGGAACGCGCCGTAGAAGTCGAGGGCGGCGTCGATGTCGCCAACTTCGAGCGCGATGTGGTTAATGCCCACTGCCTTGGCGCGACGCGGCGGTGGCATCTTCTCCATCAGGTCTCTCCATTTGTTTGCTTCTTCGGTGTTGACGCCCCTCACTCCCCAAATCGGGGCAACTGGCGTCTCGGCACCAGCCATGTGTGGCCGAGCTGCTCGAACAGGGCGCCTTCGCGGGTGAGGCAGTGCTTGCGGACTTCGTTCAGCACCCGTGCGGCGGCGGTTTCGGTCCAGAACCATTCTTCGAGGCCCACGACATCAGTTGCCCGGCCCGGCTGGGCGGTTACCGACTCGTTGTAGTACGCCTTCAGGTCCTCGGTTGCCATCTTCAGGGCCATGCCGAGGGACACGCTCGGCACGGGATTCGGCGGCTCCTCGCCCTTGGCGAAAGCGGCTACGAAGTCGATCACCGCGTCGGGAGCGAGGCCGGTGGAATCGGCGGTCGTGCGCCCGCGCAGTTGCACCGCCCCTTCGTACCAGTCGCGCAAGCCCGCCGCCTCGGCCCGAAACGCACGCAAGAGTTCGCTCTGACCGTCGAGGGCATCGACGCTCGTGGCGAAGCTGACCGGGCACGCCAGCGGCACCTCGGGCGCCGTTCCCTCAGGTTCGTCGTCCGGGAAGTCCTCCAGCACGGGCCCATGCGTACGTTCGAGAAGGTGGAGCGCCATCCGCAGCACGCGCTTCTGGAAGGAGGGATTGCCGGGCGCACCCACGGGACGTCCGAGCTCGAACGGCACCCACAGCGCCCGCGGTGGCTGAATGCGCTCGGTGTGGTCTCGAATCAGGCTGATTTGCGTGGTGGCGATGCCGGCCCGTTCCAGGTAGTGCGCAAGCGCGCCAACGGCACGCGTGCAGGCCGGTCAGACAGGCACCAGCAGGGCGGCATCGACGCCATCGGCCCGCATGTCTTGGGCGAGTTCCGCGGCACGGGGCTCGAGGCCGTCGAGCTTCCCGATCGCGCCCATGAAGGAGTAGTGGCGCGAGGCGACGCCGCCGATTTCTCCCGCCTGGCCCAGTTCGCGCAGTCGGTCGAGCGGCAGCACCACGTTCCAGTCGAGCTGGAAGCCGGTTCTGTCGAAGTTGGTCGAGACGTGGCTCATCACCAAGTCATTGGCTGGCGTGTCCGCAGGAATCACCCGATAGTCCGGGCTCCCCGGCGTGATGGGCAGATCGCCGCGCCGGTGCAGTCCCGCAGTCGAAACCAACGCCACCTTGCGCTGCGTCATCGGCGGCCCCGCCACCCACGGCGCGGTCTCGAATGTCGGACACGGCATGTCCAGAAAGTGCTTCTGCAGGCGAGGCGACAAGCGTTCGAGTGCAACCATGTCAAATCGCTCCTTCGCGGTTGGCTGAGCGTCAAGCCAGGGTGGCGGCCAGCGTGTTGTCCAGCTCGTTGGCGCGGGTGAGGGCGGGGCGGGCCGCAAGCAGGGCGAGGTATCTCTCGAAGGCCGGGCGTGGGGCGACGGTGTGCACCACGTTCATGCTCCAGTTGAGGTTGGCACCCACATAGACATCGGCGGCCGAAAATGCCTCTCCGGCGATGTGCGTGGAGGCTTCGAGCGTGTGTTCGAGGGTGTCGAGCACTCGGTCGAGAGTGCCGTATCCGACCATGCCTTGCTGCTCAGCGGAGATTTCGACGCCCAGCATCTTGTTGACCGTTGCCGCCTCGAACGGGCCGGCGCAGAAGAAGAGCCAGCGGTAATAGGCGCCTCGGCTGGCCGGCGACGGGGCGAGGCCCGCGTCCGGGAAGGCATCGGCGAGGTAGGCGCAAATGGCGGCGGCTTCGGTCACGACCACATCGCCGTGCCGGATCGCCGGCACCTTGGCCATGGGATTGACGGCACGGTAGTCCTCCGAGCGGATGTTGTCGTCGAAGGTCAGCACCTGCACGTCGTAGGCGGTGCCGGTCTCTTCGAGCATCCAGCGGGCGATCCGGCCCCGTGACATGGGATTCGTGTAGAAGGTGAGGTCGGTGGGCATGGCTTGAGTCCGCTTTGGCTGTGGCGAAAGCGTAGCAAAGCGCGTTTGCCGATGATGTAGGCTGCCTCGTATCTTCCTTTGGGCTGGACCAAACCATGAGCGAACTGGCGAAAGCGACCACCGCCACCATCGTCCCGACACTGCGCTACCAAGACGCCCATGCAGCGATCGAGTGGCTGGAGCGCGCCTTCGGCTTCCATCGACACTTCGTCGTGGAGGATGGCGAGGGCGGCGTGGCCCATGCTCAGCTCACGTTCGGCAACGGCATGATCATGCTGTCCTCCGCCCACGACGACGAGTTCGGCCAGATGCAACGGCCACTTGCGTCCAAGGAAGCGCCAGTGTCGCAGAGTCCCTACATCATCGTCACCGACGTCGATGCGCACCACGCACGCGCGCTGGCTGCCGGCGCGGTGATCGTGATGGAACCGGAAGACAAGGACTACGGCGGTCGCGGCTACGGCTGTCGCGACCTCGAAGGCAATCTGTGGAGCTTCGGCAGCTACGACCCTTGGCAGGACGAAGCCTGACCGGCTAGAGCCCTCAGCCGGGGAGCGCGAGGGGCCTGCCCCTCGCATGAAAGAGCCCTCAGCCGGGGAGCGCGAGGGGCCTGCCTCTCGCATGGAACAGTACTGCCCAATGCGTTGATAAACCGAGGATGCTGCTCGAAGTCGAGTCCACACGAACGTACCGGCCGGATGGCGCCGTGAGAAGCGTCTCGGAGTGAGGGCCCATCACGCTCCTCCCGCCGAAGGCGAAGCAACCAGGGGCCGGAAGCTGCAACCAGCCCTCACCCCGCGAGACGGGCCCCGTCAGACGGCGAAGAAAGCTGCCCTGTTCTCCGCTCGTCGGCGGTTCGGCGCCCTCGGCGGGATGAAAGGCTCGCAGGCAAGAGCTCAGCGTGTTACGCGGCTAAGGATTCTCCGCGGGTTCGAGCCCCAACAGTTCGCGCACCGCATCGGAGCGGTCGGTGGTGACGGCTACCTGTTTCGGCGTTATGCCGTTGGCGTCCACGAGATCGGGGTCGGCGCCGCGTTCAAGCAGCCATCGCACCACGTCCGGGAAGTCGTCGCGCACTGCCATGTGCAGCAGGCTCGTCGGCTCGGCGTCGTACACGGGAAAGAGGTCGTTGACCCGTCCGTGAAGTTCGGCTTCGAGCCGGTCCAGCAGCTTGAAGTGCGCGAGATGGAGGAGGTTGTAGTCGGCGCCGCCGTCAATCAGCACTGCCGCCGTCGCGGCCACTCGCACGCCTTGTCCAACGCTCCACTGCAGTGGCGGACGGTCCCTGGCGAGCGCATTGGGGTCGGCCCCGGCTTCGAGCAGCAGCCGCGCCACGCCCACATTGTCGTGGTTGGCCGCGATGTGCAGGGGCCTGCCACCCGACGACCACGCGTAACCTCCGAAGCCCTCGATGTCGGCGCCGTTGTCGATCAGCAGCCGTGCGATGGCCAGGTTGTCGGCGCGCAGCTCCGGCGTCCACTGCACCCAGGGGTCCATGTTGCGCGTGAGAAAGGTGGCGCCGGTGTCCGAGTCTTCGGTGTAGTAGCGCACCTTGGCGAGCGCCGGGGTGGCTTCCAGCATCGCCTTGACCGCCGGTAGATCCACCCGGTCGATTGCCATCAGGAGGGCGAGGCGTTCGGAAACCGTCTCCGCCGCAAACGACTCGTAGTCCTCGCCACCATCGAGCGTGAATCCGGCTAATGCGACATTGGTAAGCGCCGCCTTGAGGGCGACGCCATCCGTGCCGTAAGGCGGGTAGTACTCCGCCAGGAACGGCGTGATGGCAAGGTCGCGGTAGGCCTCGCGGACGACGCGGGTACGGTCGTGGCCGGCGCCGCGGATCTCGATGTTGGAAGCAAGTTCGAGCGGCTCGCTGTAAACGCCCGGGTCAAGATGGATCGTGTCGCCGTCGTTCGCCACATCGAGCGCCGCTTGGATGGTCTTGTGTTCTCGGTCCGCTCCGACACGGTGGTCGCTGCCGATGTCGGCAATCGCGACGTCGTGAACGACATCGTCGCCCACCACCACAATCTCGGCGGCATCGGTTCGATACCCCCTTGCCGACACACCGATGGCGTACGTTCCGGGTCGCACCGCGGCGGCGTAGCGGCCGGCCAGGTCCGTTATCACCACGTAGGACACGCCCTCCCGTCGCAACCCGACGTGCGCGTAGTCGACGGGTTTGCGGGTTTCGGCGTTGACGACCGTGCCGGAGAGGCGGCGAATGGGCTTGTCGGCGCCGGTGTCGATGGCAGCCAAGGGCGCCACATGGCTGTCGGGGTTGATGTCGCGGGGGAGCGCATCCGATTCGATCACCAGCGACTTGAGCCGTCCTGCGCCGGCATCGAACGGCGTATCGGCGGCAGATTCGGTCCAGAACGCCATGGCGGTTAACCGACCGCCTGGGCCGAGGTCCTTGATGATGTTCGGCTTCACCGCCAGCGTTCCGTTGACGTCGGCATGCACCGTGCGGTCGGTACGCTGGCCGGCGGCGGCGACGAAGCTGCTCCCCTTCGACGCGGTGTACAACTGAAAGACGTCCCCGCGCCGCACGAGGGTGATGGTCTCCGCCGTTCCCGTCACGTCGCGTTCGTCCACGTAGTAGGTCCAGTATCCCTGTCCGACGAGGGCAAAAGGCCGGTTGCCTGCCTGCGGCACGCCGCCGATGCCGTCGAAGCCGACGATGAGGTAGGCGCCGCCATGCACCTGTCCGTGGTCGAACTGCAGGTAAACGCCGAAGCGCTCACCCGAACGGTTGGTGTGCGGCCGAAGCCGCGTGCTCGCGGGATCGAGGGTGATGCTCAGCGTGAAGTCTTCGCCACCGATGGCCCCCACGATCTCGGGGTGGATGTCACTGTCGAGTTCAGGAAAGAAATCGGGCCATGTGTCGCTGTAACCCGTCGGGCCCATGCTGTGGTCGGCGAAGTCCCGATACGGATCGTCGCCGTTGACGATCTGAAAGCCGGTCTCGTGCAGCACGATGCTGTCCCGGCGAAATCCGGCCTTGATCGGCTCTGCGTCGTTTGCACCGGTGAAGACAGCGCGGCCGGCCTCTGCCGGGGCGCACGCGAGCGTGAGGAGCAGCGCGGCCGCGGCGGTGGTGGCGCTGAGGCTTGAGTGCATTGGCGAGCCCAAGGTGATTTCAACGACTGTCACACACTCCAGCCGCCAGCGCCAGCCGAACCTCCAACATCGAGACTCCCTGTGGTTCATTCGGCATAGACGCTCGACGCAGGACACTGTCCGACGACGACGCTTGCGTTGGCGACGGAGGATGTGTTCTGCAGTTGAGAGTACGATGGAGCATTCTCGACGCAGGGGGCGGAGTCGGACGGCATCGCCGATCATCGCCGTCGTCAAGGACGTGCTTGTCCCTGATGGCGCTGGCCTAGGCTTACGCGGAAGCAAGACGAAATGACTCGCCCTTTCTACACGGCTCCGAGCCCCCAAGCCGTCCGCGACGAGGCGAAGGACATCGCCGCAAGCCAAAACAGTTGGCCCGAGTCAACCATCGCGATGATCCGGAACCTCGACGAGTTCTCGGGCATGTCGGCGCCGCAGATCCGCGAAAGTCGCCTGTCGCGGGCGAAGGTGCGGCACGCGCTGGCGCTCGAATACCAAGCTCGGGATTGGCAGGACCTAATCTTCCTGTGCGAAACCATGGAGCACGACGATTTCGCGCAGCTTCGCAACCGCGCCAAATTCCTCGCCCAGGATCACGCGGCGCGCAACTCGACGGCAGCGGCAAGGCTGAGAAAGGCGCTGCCCGCACTCCGGGAGAAATCGGACGACGACATCTTCTCCGCGTCGATCGCTCTCGCGGATGCACAGCGGACCATCGCCCGAGAGTACGGCTTCGGCACGTGGCGGGGACTGCGCGCCTTTGTCCGCAGCCATCCTGCTACCGAGGGGTTCCTGAATACGCCGGGGGCCGTGCCACCCGATGTGGCGGCGGTGGTCGAGGCCGTCGATGCCGGTGACGCGGCGAGGCTCAAGCCGCTGATCGAGGCGAACCCGTCGCTGGTGCACGCGCGCGTCGCCAGCGACATCACTTGCGGGGATACGCTGCTGCATCGCGCGGATCCCCGGGCGACCAACGGCGCTCGGATGACGAACGGCCATTTGCAGGTCGCGCAACTCCTCATCGACAGCGGCATCGACATCAACGCCATGGGCGGCTGCGGCGACTCCTGCTTCACGCCGCCCATCGATGCGTCGTCGTGGATCGGCAACCAACGCATGGCGAAACTGCTGCTGGACAACGGCGCTGATCCGAACCGCGCCTACTGGACGATGACGAGGCCGGTGCGAACGGCGGCGAATCACAAGGGCAAGGCCATCTTCAGGATGCTGCTGAAGGCCGGGGCCGACTACACCTTGTACGAGACGGTCTCTCTCGGATTCCTGAAGCTGACGCGCGAACTGCTCGCCCGGGACGCGGGCACCGTCAACGTGCTCGACGGTGGCACCCTGCCGATCGTCCAGGCCGCGCGGGACGTGAAGATGACGCGCCTCCTGCTGCGCCACGGAGCCGATCCCAACGGGCACGACGCCCGAGGCGTGACGGCGCTCATGGAAGCATCGCAGGCGGGCGCCAAGGAAGTCGTCGGGGCGCTGCTCGGGGGCGGCGCCGCGCCCGACATCTTCTTCGCCATCGCCTCGCGGGATCGGCAAGCGGTAGAGGAGATGCTCGCGGCGGACCCGGATTGCCACAGATCCGAGGCCGTTACCCCAGTGATCCTGGCGGCGGCCTCGGGTGACCGGGCGATCGTCGAGGCCTTGCTCAAGGCCGGCGCGGACCCGAACGAGGCACAGCACGAGTGGATGCGGGACTCGCCGCTGGTCACGGCCGTGTCCCACCGCCACGAACACCTAGTCCCGCTCCTGCTGGAACACGGCGCGGACGTCAACCCGCCCAAGGCGTTCAAGTGGAACATCCCGTTGACGGCCGCGGTGCGCTGGGGCAACTACGCGGGCGTCGAGATGCTGCTCGCCGCCGGCGCGGACCCGAGCATCGCCAGCGACTCGGGTGGGATTGGCAATCCGCTCGGCTGGACCGCCTTCGTCGGGGACCTCCGCTGCGCCAAGATGCTCGTGGATGCGGGCGCGGACAAGGCAGCACGCAGCCACGCGTTGATCGGGGCCGCACACCACGGGCGTTTGTCGATCATCGAGTTGCTCGGGACGCTGGACACGGACCTGCACGATCCGCACCCCGGCGGCGATGCGCTGCATCGAGCGCGGGCGAATAAGCATGCAGAGGCGCTCAAGCTCCTCGTCGAACTCGACGAGATCCACAAACTGCCCAAGGACGAGCGGGACGCCATCCTCGGGCCTCGCGCGCAGTTCATGCATCTCTTGTGCAGCGAGGATGGCAAGGGCCTCGATGCGCTGATCGGCAAGCACCCGGAGCTTGTCGACCGCAATCTCGTTCGCAACGAGCTGTTCCATCATGCGACGGGCAACCACCAGGCCAAGGTGGACCTGAAGCCCTGGCTCGCCACGGTCGACGTGCTGGTGAAACACGGCGTGCCCTGGACGATCCATTCTGCCGTCGCCTGCGACCACCTCGAGGAGGTCGAGCGACTGGCAGACGGACCCGGCGCCCTCGAAGCGGGGTTGCACACGGCGGCCAAGTTCAACAACGTACGCGCGATGACGTTCCTGCTCGATGCGGGTGCTGCCATCGACGCCAAGGAGTCGGGGGGTACGGCGCTGCACGACGCCGTGCGCTTCCGCTGCTTGGAGGCCGCCCAATGCCTGATCGAGCGGGGCGCCAGCGTCAATGCCACCGACCAGCACGGCAACTCGCCGCGGTCGTTTTGCCGTCCGGGGACGGAAAAGGGCGATGCCCTCTGCGATCTGCTCGACGCGCACGGTGCAACGTCGTTGGGACATGGGTGATGGAGTCCGTTGAACCAGCACGAGGCCCTACGGCGGACCGTCAGGGACCCAGCCCGGATTACCCATGAATGCCCTACTGCGGACGACGATCCACTCGCTGTGACTGTGCGGTACTCGCGCGTCCTGCGGACGCGTTCGCTCCGGCCCCCTCAACATAGTGCGCAGCTATGCCTTCGGGTTCCGGAACGAAGTGCGCCCAGCCACAGCGGCGTCTCGTCGCCCTCGCTACGCGCATTCATGAATAATCCGGGCTAGCAGTCTGTCGGACTTGGCGGCGGCCCACTGGTCTGCCGGACAGGGCGACGCATGCGTCGCCCCTACAGAAAGGTGTCGGTCAAGCCTCGGGCCGTAGGGGCGACGCATGCGTCGCCCGTCTCGGGTGGCCATCCTCAGGCGCTAGCGAGGCGCATGCCGCCGCTCGCGCTCCCCCGCTGCGGGCTCTGGCTCGAGTCCCAACAGCTTCCGCACGGCGTCTGACCGGTCGGTCGTGACCGCCACCCCTTTCGGCGTCAAGCCGTTCGCGTCCACGAGGTTCGGATCCGCTCCGCGTTCGAGCAGCCACGCGACCACGTCGGGGTAGTCGTTGCGCACCGCCATGTGCAGCAGCGTCGTCGGCGCGGCGTCATGCACGGGGAAGAGGTCGTTGATCCGGTCGCCCACCTCTTCGGCCAGCCGGTCCAGCAGCTTGAAGCGGACGAGATGCAGCGGGTTGTACTCGGCGCCCCCGTCCATCAGCACACTCGCGGTCGCTGCCACCCGAACACCTTGTCCGACGCTCCATTCCAGCGGCGGCCGGTCCCTGGCCAGCGCATTGGGATCTGCGCCGGCTGCCAGCAGAAGGCGGGCAGCCCCCACGTTGTCGTGGTTGGCCGCGAGGTGCAGGGGCCTGCCGCCCGCAGACCACGCATAGCCGCCGGTGCCCTCGATATCGGCCCCGTTTTCGATCAGGAGCCGCGTGATTTCGACGTTGTCGGCGCGAAGCTCGGGCGTCCAGTCCACCCAGGGGTTCATGTTGCGCGTAAGAAAGGTGGCGCCCTTGCCGGGGTTTTCTTCGGTGTGGTAGCGGACCGTTGCGAGCGCGGGGTTGGCCTCAAGCATGGCCTTCACCGTCGCAAGATCGACACGATCGATTGCCATCAGGAGGGCTAGGCGCTCCGAGACGGTCTCCGCCCGGAAGGACTCGTGCTCCTGGCCGCCGTCGAGGGTGAAGCCGGCGAGCACGACGTCGGTAAGCCCCGCCTTGAAGACTGCCTCGCTTCCGTAGGGGGGGTGGTACTCGGCCAGGAACGGTCTGATGGCGAAGTCCGCGTAGGCTTTGCCGACCACGCGGGTTCTGTCGTGGCCGGCACCCTGGATCGTGACGTTGGAGATGAGCGCCAGCGGCTCAGCGTAGACACCGGGATCGAGGCGGATCGTGTCGCCGTCGTTCGCGATGGCGAACGCGGCCTCGATGGTCTTGAGTGCGCGGTCCGCCCCGACCCGATGGTCGTGGCCGTAGTCCACAATGGCGAGGTCCCGCACGGTGTTCGCATCGACGGCGACTTTGGCAAGGAGCGGCTCGTACCCCTTGCGTGTCACCGCGAGGGCGTAGTCGCCTGGATGCACGTCTGCAGCGTAGCGACCGTCCCGGTCGGTGAGCGCCAGATAGGTGACGCCGTCGCGGAGCAGTTCGACCGGGGCGGTGTCGACCGGCATTCCCGTGACGGCGTCGGCGACGGTGCCTGAGAGCTCAACGATTGGGCCCGTCCCGGGGATGGCCGCTCGGCGCGGGACATGGCTCCCCGGGTTGATGTCCCGCGGGAGCGCGTCGGACGCGATCACGAGCGAACGGAGCCGGCCGGCGTCGGAATCGAACGGCGTGCCGTCGGCGGACTCCGTCCAGAATGCCATCGCGGTCAGCGTCGCGCCGGGTCCGAACCGGTTGATGTCGGCATGTACCGTCTCGTCGGCGCGCTGGCCGGCGGCGGCGATGAAGCTGCTTCCCTTCGATGCGGTGTACACCTGGAAGACGTCGCCGCGGCGCGCCAGGGTGATCGTCTCGGCCGTTCCCGTGACGTCGCGCCGGTCGATGTGGTAGGTCCAGTATCCGGACCCGACAATCGCGAAGGGCCGGTTCCCGGGCTCCATCACACCGCCGAGACTGTCGAATCCGACGAGTATGTAATTGCCGCCGAACACCTGTTCGTCGAATTGAAGGTAAACGCCAAGACGCTGCCCCGAAGTGTTGGTGTGCGGGTGCAGGCGGGTGCTCTCGGGATCGAGCGTGAGCTCAAGGGTGAAGTCGTTGGTGCCGATCGCCTCGACGATCTCGGGGTGGATATCGCCGTCGAGTTCCGGGAAGAAATCGGGAAACGTGCCGCTCCACGGGTGCGTGGCGTGGTCGGCGTAGTCGCGGTAGGGATTGTCGCCGTTCACGACCTGGAATCCGTTGTCGTGGAGGACGATGGTGTCGCGGCGAAACCCCGCGTTGACCGGCTCGACGTCCCTCGCGCCGGTGAACACGGCGCGTCCAGCCTCGGCAGACGTGCATGGCAGTGCCAAGCACAAGCCCGCAACAGCGGTCTTCAACCGGATCCCGTACATCTGAATCGGCAACCCTCGGCCTCGCCCGAATGGTTACACAAGTGAGCCGCATGGGCGACCGTCATTCTGCAACGCCAACCTGAGCCGTACCGCCCACGCGGTCACCGATTCGTCCCGCCAGCGCCCCCCTCACGCCGGTCGAACTTCCCCGTACCCGGCTCGAGACTGGCGCAGGAGCAGCTAAGCTCGGACGGTCTGCCACGCGGAGTCCCCATGACCCACAAGCCGTTTCCCGCCAACCCCGACCTCAGGATGTTTAGAAACGAGGTCGAAGCCCTCGTAAACGAGCAGGCATCGAAGGACGACGGCACGGCCCTCGCCGTCGCCGACGCCCGCAACCTCGTCGCCCGCGAGTATGGATTCCACGACTGGGACGCGCTGCGCACCGCGATCGAACCATCCTCGACGCACACGGCGCGCAGCCAGACCTACGATGCCGCGTGCCCGCCCGACCACGAGTTCTTCAAGGCCGTTGGCGCGTTGGATCTCGACCGTGTGCGCGAACTCTTGAGTCAGGATCCCACGCTTGCGAACGCCGACGTCAGGGGCATCGCCGCCATCCGCGGCCATTGGGGATGGGGGCCACCTGGCGGCAATCCTCCCGAGGGTCAGACGAGCCGTGCGATCCACTATGCCGCCTACGCCCACGACGACCTCCTGCGCCTTCTGATCGAGCACGGGGCGGACGTCGATGCATACGGCTACGAGCCCAACCACCAGTGGTCGCCTCCACTGGTGCTGGCCTGCTGGGAGGGATCGCGGGAGACCGTTCGAATCCTGCTCGAAGCGGGGGCCAACCCGAACCTGCCCGCCATAAACGGCGGCTCGCCCCTTCACTCCGCCATCGGCCACTGGGACCCGCGGAAGATCGAGATTCTCCTTCGCTACGGGGCGAGGCACGACATCTTCACCGCGGCGGTGGTCGGCGATCTCGAGGAGGTCAAGAGGCAGCTGGACGACGGGGAGTTTCTCCTGCGCCGGCGGGACCTGTACCGCAACCGCACCGCGCTTGAGTGGGCCGCCTTCCGCCGGCAGGAGGAAGTCGGCGAATACCTCATCGGGCGGGGTGCGGAGGTGACTCCGCAAGTGCTCATCTGCCTAGGCATGCTCGACGGGATCAAGGAACGCGTCGCCCAGGACGCGGATTTCGTCAACCGCAGTATCGGCGCCGAATGGTCCGATCCTCCGGTGCTGTGGGCTGTCCGATCCGGTCAACTCGACGTGTTGGATTACCTCCTGTCAGAGGGCGCGGACCCGAACGGTGTGGGAACCTGGGACCAGATGGCCTTGCCGCTCACGGTCGACCTCCCCGCCGAAACCTCGCTCACGGCAGCAAAACTGCTCATCGATGCCGGGGCGGATGTCGAGCCCGCTCGCGAGACGTGGCGAACGCACCTTGGTGAATTCACCACCAAGGGGAGAATCGAAGTCGCCGAGCTACTCGTTCGGCATGGCGCGGACGTCAACCGGAAGAATCGGTTGGGGCGGACCCCGCTCCAGGCATTGATCTATCCCCCGTCCTGGGAAGAACGCTACGGCGACCCACTCATCGGTGTCCAGTTCCTCCTGTCCCGCGGCGCGGACATCAACGCACTCGCAGACGACGAGAGGACGGCACTCGACATCGCCATCGCCCAGGGAAACGACGCCGTCGCTGCATACCTGCGCGAAAGGGGCGGCCGGCGCGCCTCGGAACTGTCCTGACCCCGCTCGCCGACTAGGCGCGGCGCCTTGGCGCATTCTTCGTGCACCCGCGACCTGCAACGGCATATGGCGCTTCCGTACCCGTGCCAGGAGCCATCTGCAAGGTGTGTCTTGCACGAACTGGTCGGGCCAATTCGACGGCCTATGATTGGATCCGCTACCAAGAAAGACAAGCACGACCTGCTGGTGGTTCTAATCGAGGGCCCATTTCATGCCTAGCAGTTCTCGCTCGTCAGGTGTCACGCTCCTCTCGCTTTTCTTCCTGCTCGGAAGCGTGGGCGACAGGCGCTAAGGATTGGCAGCCAAGTGTGGTGAGTGGGTGAGCGAACTGGGCCTCGTGCTTTGCCTGCGTTCAAACCGCAATGGGGAGGCCGCTCCAGGCATTCGTCGCGTCGGCGATGCGGATGACTGTAGGCAGCCCTTGGTGACTTTCTACATGGCAGCGAGGGTGCGATGGGTGCGGTAGCTACGCCACGGTTGCACATGCAGACCTTGTTTTCGCTCAACGACGAGGGACTGATCGTCGGCACACGGGAACCGGGTGCTGTCCACGGGCCGGTGTTCTGGATCGCCCGGGGCCTCGAGGGCTGCGCTTGGGCGGTGCGACGCGACACGCCAAAGCGCGTTCGGCGTGAACTGGAAGGACTGGTCGAGGACGAGCCACCGGCAGCGGACTTCCAAGCGCCTCCCATCCATGCGCGACGATACCGCTCGCTCATCGGTGGCGAGGTGACCGCAGGTCCGGCGTTCCACTTCCCCTACTCACTTCCCGAACCAACAGGTGTGGTGTTTGCGAACGACGTCGGCAGGCTCCTGCCGCTCTTCCCCGATTGGCGAGCGGACGAAGTGGACGGTCGGACACCCATCGCAACGGTCGAGCGCGACGAACGCGCCATAAGCGTCTGCTGCTCGGCGAGGAATTCCCCACTTGCTGCGGAAGCCGGGTTGGAAACGGCGCCGGCATTCCGCGGTCACGGACTCGCTGCCCGCGTGACATCCGCATGGGCGCTCGCGGTACGCTCGTCGGGCAGAGTCCCCTTGTACAGCACGTCATGGGACAACGTCGCGTCGCTGGCGGTGGCCCACAAACTCGGATTGACCATGTATGCCGGCGCCTGGAGCCTGAATGACGCGACGAGTCGCCAACCCATAAGCCGAGAGGTTGCGTAGCGAACTTCTGTGCTTCGACGAGTTCCTCGGCGCGTTCAAGACGGGCGGGGACAAGCCCCGCCCCTACGGGCCTCCGCCGAATCGACCGGTGCGCTCAAGACGGGCGGGGACAAGCCCCCGCCCCTACGAGCGTCCGGCGGATCGTGGGAACATGAGCACTCAATCGATTCTTGGGAAAAGGCATGGCTGTGGTGGAGACCACCGACAACGGTGGTTGGCGGGAGATCACGCTCAATCGGCCTGAGACGCGCAATGCGATCAACGGGCCGTTGGGCGAGGGGTTGGCGGAAACGCTCTTGGCTGCGGACGCGAACGACGACGTTCATGCGGTTTTGCTGTGCGGGGCCGAGCGCGCGTTCTGTTCTGGACTTGATCTCAAGGAGTTCAATGCCGAGCCGCCGCCGGAGTGGCTGCCTCGCTTTGGCCAAATCTGGCGCGGGGCGCATCGGGCATTGTTCCAGTGTCGCAAGCCCGTTGTGGTGGCGCTCGAGCGTTTTGCGATCAATGGTGGTGCTGCCCTCGCCCTAGCGGCGGACTTGCTTGTGGTGGGCGACGGCGCGTTCCTGCAAGTGGGGGAGGTGCGTGTTGGCATGGCGGCGCCCTACAACATGGCTTGGCTGCGGTTGCGCCAGAGCGAGGCGGTGATCGCGAGGCTGACCCTCACCGGGCGGCGCTTCCATGGCCCGGAACTGGTACAGATGGGCGTTGCCCACGAGTCGGTGGCGGATGATGCGGTGCTGTCGCGTGCGCGAGAGCTAACTGCGGAAGTCGCCGGCTTTCCGGGCGGGGCCGCCACCCGCATCAAGCGCCTGATGCGGGGCTATGCGAGCATGGACGCGGACGAATGGTTCGACTTGGCAACGCGCAATGCTGGAGGGCGGGTGGCGCCGCGCGCCGTCACGTGACTTGTCCCTAGGCTTGGCCAAACGGCCATGAGGAGGCAACCCGATGCATGCACCTGAATCCTCGCGACCTGCTCCTACGGCTCCTTCTGCGCGCATCGAGTCGCTCGACGTGGTGCGGGGAGTGGCGCTCCTCGGCATCCTGCTGCTGAACATCCTCTACGGCCTGCCGGGCCTGTCCTACTTCACGCCGGTAGCAGATGGTGCCCTGAGCGGCATCAACTTCGCCGCCTTCGTCACCGTCGAGACGCTGTTCGAGGGCGTCATGCGGGGGCTCTTCTCCATGCTCTTCGGCGCTGGCGTGGCGCTCTTTGCCGACGGGCGCGGGGCCGGGCCGTATTACCGCCGGCAAGCCCTGCTGCTCGGGTTCGGCGTGTTCAACGCACTGGTGCTGATGTTCTCGGGCGACATCCTCGTCACCTACGCCCTCGCCGGCTTCATCCTCTACTTTGCGCGCAATTGGCGTCCGCGCACGCTGCTGATCGTGGCTGGCGTGGTGTACCTATGGCTGGGGCTGGTGTACGGCGGGCTGTTTTCGGCGGCTTCGTACCTTGACCAGCAGGCTGGGTCCAACCAAGCAAGCACGGCCGCCCCGCCGCCATCGGCCGCGCCGATGGAAGAAGCGCTGAGTTTTCTGGATCCGAGCCCGGAGGAAATCGAGAACGAGGTGGTGGCGCATACCGCGCCCTACGGCGAGGCCTTCCTCGCCAATCTCGACGAGGTGGTGGGCATGTGGCTGGCGGCGCTGCCGTGGACGCTGTTCTGGGACGCGCTTGCCTGCATGTTGGTGGGCATGGCGCTGTACCGGGCCGGGGTACTGCGTGGCGCGAAATCTGACGGGTACTACGTGCGTCTCGCGGTGTGGGGCATTGCCATCGGCCTCACGGTGAACGTGCTGGAAGTGGCCATGCGCGTCAGCACGGACTTCGGCCTCGCGTGGTCGCCGATGATCACCACACCCACCTATGACATCGGCCGAGTGGCGACGGCGCTTGGCTACGTGGGCCTCGTGATGCTGGTGTGCCAGCGCGGACTGCTGCCTCGCGTCCGCAAAGCGCTTTCTGCCGTGGGGCGCATGGCTCTTACCAACTACCTGATGCACAGCCTCTTTTTCCTGTTGATCTTCCACCACTCGGTCGGCCTCGGCCTGTGGAATCGCCTGGATCGCGCTGAGCTCTATCTAGTGGTGTTCGCCATCTGGGCCTTCCAGATCGCCTTCAGCCTCTGGTGGATGGGGCGCTACCGCTTCGGACCGATGGAATGGGTGTGGCGCGTGCTGACGTACGGGCGACTGCCGAGCAGCCGATAGGCGGGGTTCAGTCAGAGCCTCCTGCCCGCCGAGCGGCACTGGGCGACTCGAACCGCCACAGGCCGGCCGCCAGCGCCCCAGCGAAGAGCATGAGGGACACCGGTACGCCGGGCAGCAGCCCGGTGGTTGGGCCGGCGAAGTCGATCACGGCGCCGAGTACCAGGCTCGATACGGGTGCCGCCACCATGAAGCCGAACAGGAACACCGACAGCACCTGTGCCCGGTGTTCCGCCGGCGCGAGTTCCTGCACCATCGCTCGCGCCACCGTCGAGGTCACGCCCATGTTGACGCCCCAAGCCGCCAGCAATACGAAGAAGAGCCACTGCGGTGGTTCCAGCCAAAGCGCCACCAGGATCACGATGCGGGTGAGCTGCATCGCAACGAAGGCCCGGCCGGGGCGGCGCAATGGCATCAACGCTAGCAGCACGACGTTGCAGCCCACCGTGCCGGCGGTGAACACCATCATCATCAGGGCGAAGAACGCCTCGTTGCCGCCGTAGATGTCGCGGGCGATGAAGGGCATGCCGACGAGATAGGCACCGGCATTGAACATCGACGAGAAGAGGTTGAGCAGGATCACGTTGCGCAGTAGCGGCAAGCGCCAGAGCACGGCGAAGCCGGAAGCGAGGCTCTTTCTGGCCCGGGCGATTCCGCCGCCGACGCCGGGTGGAAGCCGCAGCATGGCGAGGCCGCTGGCGAGGAAGCAGGCCGCCTGGATCGCCAGGACGGTGCGAAGGCCCAGCGCTTCGAGCTGACCGCCCACCCAATAGCCGCCGATGCCGGTGAGGGTGGTGACGATGGTCATCACCGTGACGGTGCGCTGCATGTCGGTGGGCGCGACCGCGCTCAGCATCGACTGCCGCGCCGGATCGCTCAGCGATTGCAGGAATGCCAGCGACGCGCCGAACGCCACCAGCGGCCAGAACGAGAGCGCGCCTGCCGAGGCGGCGATCGCCAGCGGTGGGATGCAGGCCAAGAGCGACAGCCCCACAAGCAGGCGCCGCCGGTCCACGCGGTCGCCGATGACGCCGCCGACGAGCAACAGCGCCAGTGCCGGCGTCTCGAGGAAGGCGCGGATGAAGCCGTAGTCCATGGGGCGAATGCCGAGTTCGCCCACGAACAGCCATTGCAGCAGGAAGACCTGCAGGCTCGCGGCTGCGAACCAGAGGCTAGCGCCGCCGAGGTACCAGGCAAACGGCGAACGCGGCGCCACCTCGGCCATGTGACGGCGTTCGTGCGAGGTCAGACGCAGCGAACGGCGTCGAGATACTCCCCGGCGGCGCGCAGGTGGTCTTCCACCGTGGCGTTTCCGGCGTTGTGCGTTGCGATGGCGAGGTGCGTGCAGCCGAGGTTCTTCCAGCGTGAGGCATGGTTCTGCCAGCGTTCCGGGGTGCCGCCTCGGTATTGCGCCTGCGCCTGGATTCCGAATCCGTCCCATGCAAGCCCGGCGGCCTCGCGATGCTCGCGGATGGTGGCGAGCGCCTCGGCCGATGCATCGTTGGGGCCCCCGAGCGGCACCCAGCCATCACCCAGGCGGGCGCAGCGTCGGAGCAGCGCCGGGGCGATGCCGCCGAACCAGATGGGAACGCTCTCGGTGGGTCGCGGCAGGATGCTGGCACGAGTGACGGTGTGGTGCTTGCCCTCGAAGGTGAGACTGTCTTCCCGCCAGAGCTGACGCATGAGTTCCACCTGTTCGCTTTGGCGGGCGCCGCGGCCGGCAAACGGCACGCTGAGCGCCTCGTACTCCACCTCGTTCCAGCCTGTGCCGATGCCGAGGCGGAAGCGATTGCCGGAGAGGATGGCGAGCTCCGCCGCCTGCTTCGCCACCAGCGCCGTCTGCCGCTGCGGCAGGATCAGCACTGCGGTCATGAAGGTGATGGTGTTCGTGACCGCTGCCATGAAGGAGAACACCGAGAACGGTTCGTGGAAGGCGACATCCTTGTCGTAGGGCCCGCGAAAGCCGCCGGGCCGGTCTGGGTCCGCGCCGAGCACGTGGTCGTAGATGAGCATGTGGCCCATGCCAAGAGCCTCCGCCCCCTGCGCCCATGCCTTGATGGCGCCGGGGTCCGTGCCGATTTCGTTGTGCGGAAAGACGATGCCGATTTCCATGGAGCTTGGATTCCTTGGGTTTGCCAGCGCGCAAGGTAACACCGCCCGCCCTGGTCCGAGGTTCTAGCGGGCGACCTGCCATAATCGTGGCGTGGGCGATTCCTCTGAGGGCATTGATCGGGCTGGCGCGATTGCCGCCGTGCGTGCGCTCGAGGCGTGGGTGCGGGACCGCATCGGAACTGATGCAAGCTTCGCGCCCCTGCCAGTGGAAGCCAGCACGCGGCAGTTCTTTCGGGTGGTGGCGGATGGCGACACCTGCGTTGCCATGCACTCGCCGCCAGCGAGCGAGAACAACGCGCAGTTCGTTCGGCTGTCAGGAATCTTCCGCGCTGCCGGGCTGCCTGTGCCGGTGATCCTGCACCAAGACGCTGAGCGAGGTTTCTTCCTTGTCACCGATGTCGGGGACCGCGATTTCGCCTCCGTTTACGCGAGCGAACCCGAGGCCCCGCTGCACGCTGCCATCGAGGCGCTGGTGCGGCTGCAACGGGTTCAGAGCCGTGACATCCCGCCCTACACCACCCGTCGCTTCGACGACGAACTCGGCATCTTCGCCGAGTGGTTCGTGGGCAAGCTTCTCGGGATGGTGCCGGACGCGACGTTCCACGCCGCGAAACCGCTCTTGATCGACGCCATCGCAGCCATGCCCACCTGCGTCGTGCATCGCGACTACCACTGCCGCAATCTGCTCTGGAGCGAGGGTCGCCTCGGCATCGTGGATTTCCAGGATGCGCTTGTGGGCCCGGTCACCTACGACATCGCCTCGTTGCTGCGCGACTGCTACCACACCTTCAGCGAGGCGGAAGTGGCGCGCTGGCGCCGGCACTTCCGCGTTCGCTCCGGGCTTGCCGTCGAGGAAGGCGCATTCGCCCGCGCCTTCGACTTCACCGCCATCCAGCGCCAGCTCAAGGCCATCGGCATCTTCGTGCGGCTGCGCTATCGCCTTGGGCGCGGGAGCCATCTGGCCGATGTGCTGCCGGTGCTGCGCCGGGTGATCGCCCTCTGCCGAAGCTACGAAGAACTCCTTGCGCTCGCCGACTGGCTCGAAGCCATGATTTACGTTGCCGAGCCCAAGCTCCGGGCGATTGCCGAGCCGTGAAGGCCATGATCCTCGCCGCCGGCCGCGGCACCCGTCTCGCACCGCTCACCGAAGCGATGCCGAAGCCCATGATCCCCATCGCCAGCGAGCCCTTGATCGTGCATCAACTGCGCTGGCTGCACCGCGCCGGCATTCGCGACGTGGTCATCAACCTGCACCACCTAGGGGATCAGATCCGCAGTCACATCGGTCGCGGCGGCGACTTTGGGGTGCGCGTGCAGTACAGCGTGGAGGAGGAGTTGCTCGAAACCGGAGGCGGCATCCGCAAGGCGTTGCCGATGCTCGGCCCCGAACCGTTCCTCGTGCTGAACGGCGACGTTTGGACCAACTATCCGTTCCGCACCCTCTGCGACGCTGCGCCGGAACTCGCGCATCTGGTGCTGACTCCGACAGCAGCGGGGCAGGCGGGGGATTTCCGGCTCGATGGCGACAGCGTGCGTCGCGATGCCGACGGTTCCGACACCCACGATCTGACCTTCTGTGGCATTGCCGTCCTGGGCGAAGCCATTTTCAACGACGCGCCGCCGGGCGGCGCCTTCTCCATGCGCGACCTGTACTTCCGCGCCGCCGCTGAAGGCCGGTTGCAAGGCGAGCGTTTCGATGGCCTTTGGGTGGACATCGGCACCCACGACCAATTGCGTCGCGTACGCCGCATCAATCTATAGGCCGCGAGTTGATCGCCTCCGAGATCGGTCCTCGCCTTCTGTGTGCGGACGGTCTCGTGAATAATCCGCATTGAGCCGCCGGAGTTGCCCATGGCCGAAATCGCCCCCTCCATTCTCGCTGCCGACTTTGCCCGGCTTGGCGCCGAGGTCGAAGATGTGCTGGCCGCCGGCGCAGACCTCATTCACTTCGACGTGATGGACAACCATTACGTGCCGAATCTCAGCGTCGGCCCGCTGGTGCTTTCGGCGCTCCGCCGCCACGGCATCGAGGCGCCCATCGACGTGCATCTGATGGTGAAGCCGGTGGACCGCATCATCGGCGAGTTCATCGAGGCCGGCGCCTGCTCCGTGGCCATCCACCCGGAAGCATCCGAACATCCGCACCGATCCTTGGCACTCATCCGCGAGGGCGGTGCAGAGGCGGGTCTGGCGCTCAATCCCGGTACGACGATCAGCGTGCTTGAGCCGCTCCTCGGCAGCATCGACTACGTGCTGATGATGTCGGTCAACCCCGGCTTCGGCGGCCAGTCGTTCCTGCCGGGCAGCCTGGAACGCATTCGCGCGGTACGGCGCCTGCTCGACGAAAACGGGCATTCGAAAGTTGGCGTTGCCATCGACGGTGGCATCACGGTGGACAATATTGGCAAGGTCGCCGCCGCCGGCGCCGACACGTTCATCGCCGGCTCGGCGATCTTCGGCGTCCCCGAGGAGGCGCCGAGCCGCCGCGACGACTATCGCCGCGTAGTCGCCGCCATGCGCGACGAGATCGGTCGCTGACGTGGCCGGCAATCGCCGTGCCGCGTATCTGTTCGACCTCGATGGCACGCTGGTCGATACGGCCCCGGACATCCACGTGGCGCTCAACCATGCCCTCGCCGGCGCCGGCATTGCGCCAGTCAGCGAGGCGCTCACTCGGCACTGGGTCGGCCACGGCGTGCGCGCCATGCTCACGGCCGCATTCGAGCATCACAGCCTGCCCACCCGGGACTCCCGCTTCGAGGAGTCCGTTGCGGCCTTGTCGGCACATTACGAAGCGCACGTTGCGGACCGTTCGCGACCCTATCCGAAGGTGGTCTCGACCCTCGAGAAGCTCGCAGAGCGCGCGCCGCTTGCGGTGGTCACGAACAAGCTCTCGCGGTTCACCCTGCCGTTGCTGGAAGCGCTGGATCTCCGCCGCCATTTCGCCGCCGTCGTCAGCCACGACAACTCTCCGAAGCCGAAACCGGCCCCAGAGCCTGCCTTCCTCGCCTGCGAGCGCCTCGAGTGCGCCCCACCCGACGCCCTGTTCGTCGGCGACTCGGCGACGGACGTTGCCTGCGCCCGCGCTGCCGGCTGCCCGGTGGTGGTCTTTCGGCACGGCTACAACCACGGCATCGATCCGGAATCCCTCGGTGCGGATGCCGTGTTCGACAGCTTCGAGGAACTCATGGCCGTGTAGGAGCCTCTGCACAAGAACCTGCTGCTAGACTGCTTGGCGTTCCGGCGAAACGCGGACACATCGGGGAGGAGAGCATGGCAAGACGACTCGTTCCGTGGCTGGCTGTTGTTGTAGGGCTGGGCGGACCCTTCGCCGGAGCCGCAGAGGAGGTCACGCCGCCGCATGTCTTCCAAGCGGCCCGGCAGATGGCGGCGGATGTCGATGCATTGCGCGACTACATGGGGAGGCCCGAAGTCACCGCCGCTGGCTGGGTGGTGGACTATGCCGAACCCCGCCACGTGTACTACCAGGCGCAGACGCTGGCACGCAAGGCCAATCGCCTCGTGCGGCAGATCAACGGTACGGAAACAGCCCTGCCCGAGCCACCGATTGGAGAGATCTTGCCGGGCCACGTGCTGGGGCTGGTGCAAGGTGCGCACCAGGCCATCAAGAGTGTGCAGCAGGAGATTGGTGCCCCAGCGGCAGATGGCGAGGTCCGTTTCGACGCCGATCGAGCGCCTCGCGACGTGCTGCGCGAAATCGTCCAGATCAATCGGCAAATCAACCTCTTGCTGGATACCCCTATCCGTCCGGAGGATGTGTACGGACGGATCGAACTCGCCGCCGCCTATGTCGCCGGGAAACTCACGGATGATCCGGCTGAGCCCGTGTACGGCACGTTGCCTCCGTTCGAGACGGGCAAGCGGCCGGTGGACGTGTATCGGCGCGTCCTCACTTGCCTCGGCATCGCCCAGCGGATTGGCGAAAGCCGTGGCATCCGGGTGCTGGACCTCAATCTCAGACGTGAAGAGCGCCGCCGCGACATCGAGCCATCCGACGTGTACCACCTCGTCACCACACTGCTAGCGGAACTCGCATATCTAACCTTGGAACTCGACGCGCACGACGTCGATCTGCCGCCGATCGAGAAACCCGCGTACATCTTCCCGTCGCATGTCTTCCGCATGGCGGGGATGCTTGAGGACGAACTCAATCGGCTGGAGGCCAGCCTGTAGGGTCGGGTTTCCCTCCCGTGCCGGCGCGCCCTGGCGGGCGCGTTGGCATTTCGCTTGGGCGAGCTGCTGGCGTCCGGGCGTTCGCTCGCGCGAACCGGCCTTCGTCTATCGCGAGGAGGCGTGTGCGGGCAAGAGCGTTGCGGTTCTTTGCAACACTGACCTCGGCAACCCCAAAGCCTCCTTGAGCGCCACGTCTCGGTCCCATGCGTTGTCGATCTTGCCGATGGAACGGGCGCGGCCGATGCCCACATGGCGAACGTGATACCAGGGCGACACCAGCGGAAAGAACTGCAGGGGCCAGTCGCTGCCGTACACCAAGCGCTCCGCAAGGCCCGGGATGCCAAGCGCTCGCCTGAGATAGCCCAGGCGGTTGATCTGCGTCAGGCTCGATACGTCGGCGTAGAGGTTGGGGTAGCTCGCGAACATCGCCACCAAGCGGTCGAAGTTCCCCGCTCCATCGGTGCGACCTGTGGCCGCGATGTGCGCAGCGATGACGGTGACGCCGGTTTCGAGGGGCAGCCGCAGTCGGTCGGGGTCGCCGAGTTCATCCTGCGCAGACTCGAAGGACCGTTCCGCGCCGGTATGGCTGAGGAGCGGCAACCCGAGCTCCGCCATGCGCTTGTAGAAGGGCACGATCGACACGTCGCCTGGGTCCATGTGCATGATGTTGGGCAGCCATTTGACTAGCACCGCGCCGTTCTCGTGCGCCCACTCCAAGCGTTCTATCGCGTCGGGCCGATAGGGGTTCACGCTCGCCCCGAACAGCAGGTTGTCGTACTTCGCGGTCTCCCGGGCGACGAGTTCGTTCGGCACGAAAACCTGCGTTGCCTCGCGGTCGATCTTGCCGCCGGGGCCCATCACGCCGTCCATCGCCAGCACCACCGCTTTGTCGATGCGCTCGGACCGCTCGATCCGCTCGCTGATCCGCCCGATCAGCAGCGCATCTCCGTGCGTCTCGATTTCCTCCAGCGAAACCCCAAACGCCGCGAGGTAGATGCGGAACTTCCAGCTCTCCCGCATCTCCCGATTGATGAACGCGCCGCTGCCACCGGCACCAATCCCGGCGGTGTGAACGTGCATGTCGACGATGGGCTGCGCGGCAAGAGACCCGCCCGCGACGATGGCCCCCGCAGCGACGAGCCGGGAAGCCAGGCGCCAAAGACTCACGGCACTGCCACCGGTTCCACCATCAGCCACATGGCGATGATGCCGGCCACCACACCGAGGAACAGCAGACCCATGCCGAGGATCACTGCCACCGCCACCGCTCGGCTGCGACGGCCGGTTGGGGCTTGGGGGAGCGCGGGGCTGGTTGGGGCTGGTGCGGTTGTGGGGTCCGGTTCGTCGCTCAAGAGTTCTGCCCCTCGCAAGGCCGCGTTCGTAAGCGGGTATTCTGGCGCATCCCGACCATCGGAGCATCCAGCCGTTGAGCATCGAAATCCGCGACCCGCGCTTTCTTGACGTCGTTCCCGAAGACCTTGCCCTCGAGACTCTGGGCGAGGGCTTTGCCTTCACCGAGGGGCCCATCTGGCATCCGACGGAGCGCCACCTCACGTTCAGCGACATCCCGAACAGCCGCATGCACCGCTGGAGCGCGGAGGGTGGCGTGACGGTGTTCCGCGACCCGAGCAACATGACCAACGGCAACACCTACGACCATTCCGGGCGCATGCTCTCGTGCGAACACGCCTCCTCCCGCGTCACCCGCACCGAGACGGACGGCAGCGTCACCGTCATGGCAAGCCACTACGACGGCAAGGAACTGAACAGCCCCAACGACATCGTGGTTCGACGCGACGGCAGCATCTGGTTCACCGACCCCACCTTCGGGCGGCTCGGTGGCACCGGCGTCGTGCGAGACCTCGAACTCGATCATGTCGGCGTCTATCGCCTCGACCCAGACTCCCGCGAACTCACCCTGCTCGCGAGCGACTTCGGCCAACCCAACGGCCTCGCCTTCACCCTCGATCACGAGGGCCTCTATGTCGCCGACACCCCGAACCGGCACATCCGTCGCTTCGACATCAATGACGACGGAAGCATTGAAGGTGGCGAGGTCTTCGCCGAGTCCACCGGCGAGGGCGCCGGCGCCCCGGATGGTCTCAAGATCGACAGCCAAGGCCATGTCTTCTGCGCTGGCCCCGGCGGCGTGCACGTCTATCACCCGGAGGACGGCACTTGTCTGGGTGTAATCCACACGCCGGCGTTTTGCGCCAACTTCACCTGGGGAGACGACGACCTCCTCACGTTCTTCCTGACATCCTCAACCTGCCTCTACCGAACGCGCGTGAAGGTGCCGGGGATCCCGTTGTTCTGACGCGGCGTACGCCTTGCTGACCGATGGCATCCGAGCGGACAAGCATTCATTCCGTTCGGCGGCATTTGAATGTCGCGATTGAGGCGTACGACCGGACCATTCGGCAGTTCATTCCAGGGTATGAGGAGGGGATTGCGCGCGCAGCGGAGTTGGTGGCGCGGGCGAGGCCCGGGCGGGTGCTTGATCTCGGAGCAGGTACCGGCGCCTTGGCAGCTGCAATGCTGGCACTCGAGGGTGTTGGCGAGGTGGCCCTGATTGACGTGGATGGCGAGATGCTGGCACAGGCGCGCGTGCGGCTGGCGGCGTTTGGCGAGCGGACGGCCTTCCGCGAGCAATCATTCGACGCTGCGCTGCCAGGGTGCGATGCGGTGGCGGCCTCGCTGGCGTTGCACCACGTGCCGACGATGGCGCGGAAGATGGCACTGTATGCGCGCATCCACGCGGCGCTGAAACCGGGCGGCGTGTTCGTGAACGCGGACGTGACCATGCCGGCTGACGCCAGATTGCAGGAAGCCGCCTACGAGCGCTGGGCGCGGCACTTGGTGGCCAGCGGCATCGAGCAACGCCGAGCGCGGGAGCACTTCGCGGAGTGGGCTGATGAGGACACCTACTTCCCGCTCGACGAGGAACTGGCGGCGCTGCGCGAGGTTGGCTTCGAAGCCGAGTGCGTGTGGCAGGAGATGCCGTTTAGCTTGGTCGTCGGCAGGAAAGGCGGCTAGCGCGCTCTACGAGCGCGCGCCTACGGGTTCGCTTACGCTCACCCTCCGGCTAGGAGCCAGCGCTGTTTTCTGCGGCGCAGACTCCTAGCTCAATACGGGCGGGGACAAACCCGCCCCGACGGGGCGCTTGCTTTGCAGTTGGGCTCCCGGCGGCTAGCGGGCTTGCGGCGGATGTTGGTGCGGCCTAAATGCCCAAAACCGCCCGGTTGGTCGCGTCGTCTGCGCCTGAGGAGGCGAAGTCGTCGAACGCCTTGTCGGTCACCCGGATGATGTGGTCGCGGATGAACTCTGCGCCTTCGCGGGCACCGTCTTCCTGATGCTTGAGGCAGCACTCCCATTCGAGCACGGCCCAGCCGTCGAAGTCGTAGGCGGCGAACTTGGAGAAGATGGAGCGGAAGTCGATCTGGCCGTCGCCTAGGCTGCGGAACCGGCCGGGGCGGTCCACCCAGTCCTGATAGCCGCCGTAGACGCCGGCGCGGCCGTTCGGATTGAACTCGGCGTCCTTCACGTGAAACATGCGGATGCGCTCGTGGTAGTGGTCGATGAAGGCCAAATAGTCGAGCTGCTGCAGGATGAAGTGGCTGGGGTCGTAGAGGATGTTGGCGCGGGGATGGTCGTCCACCTCTGCCAAGAAGCGCTCGAAGGTCACGCCGTCGTGCAGGTCTTCGCCGGGATGGATTTCGTAGCAGCAGTCGACGCCGGCGTCCTCGAAGGCGTCGAGGATGGGGCGCCAGCGTCGCGCGAGCTCCTCAAAGCCGACGTCAACGAGGCCCGGCGGACGCTGCGGCCACGGATACATCATCGGCCACAGCAATGCGCCGGAAAACGTGACATGGGCGGTGAGGCCCAGATTTTGGCTCGCTTTCGCGGCCAGCTTCACTTGGTCGACGGCCCATTCGGTGCGGGCGGTGGGGTTGTTGTGCAGCCGTTCCGGCGCGAAGCCGTCGAACAGGCGGTCATAGGCGGGGTGCACCGCCACGAGCTGGCCCTCGAGATGGGTGGAGAGTTCAGTGATCTCCACGCCGCACTCGGCCACCCGGCCGTTCAGGTCATCACAGTAGCCCTTGCTCTCGGCCGCCTTGGCAACATCGATGAAGGCGGCGTTGCCGATGGGCACTTGAATGCCCTTGAAGCCGAGCCTTGCGGCCCAGCGCGACATGGCCTCGATGTTGTCGAACGGGTCTTCGTCCGCCATGAACTGCGCCAGGAAGATGGCGGGGCCCTTGAGTGTCTTCATCTTTCGCTCCTTGGCGGGTCGCCCTTGCGCCCGCATGGGTGTCACGATTCGGGGAAGTCCATCCACTTGGCGCCGGCGCGGGAACTCGCCACCACGGTCTCGATGAACGCCATGCCGCGCACGCCGTCGGCGATGGTGGGAAAGTCGAGGTTCTCGGGGGTTGGCTCGCCTCCCGCAGCCTTGGCTTCGAGGGTATCGGCGAAGTTGCGGTAGAGGATGGCGAAGGCTTCGAGGAATCCTTCCGGGTGGCCGGCCGGCAAGCGCGTGGCATCCGTGGCGGCATCGCCGACTCCCGGTCCTCCGGTGCGGCGCACCTCGAAAGGCCGGTCCGGCCAGCGCACGATGAGGGAGTTCGGTTCCATCTGCGCCCATTCGAGGCCGCCGGTTTCGCCATAGACGCGCAGACGCAGGCCGTTCTCCTCGCCAACGGCGATTTGGCTCGCGAAGAGCACGCCTCTGGCGCCGCCCTCGAAGCGGAGCAGCACGTTGCCGTCGTCTTCGAGCTGGCGGCCGGGGACGAACGTGGTGAGGTCTGCGCACAGGGAATCGATGCGGAGGCCAGTGACGTATTCGGCTAGGTTCTCGCCGTGCGTGCCGATGTCGCCCATGCAGCCAGCGGCACCGGAGCGGGTAGGGTCCGTGCGCCACTCGGCCTGTTTGTTGCCGGCTTGTTCCTCTGCGCCTGCGAGCCAGCCCTGGATGTATTCGACCACCACGCGCCGAACCGACCCGAACGCGCCGGAACGGACGAGATGCCTTGCCTCCTTCACCATCGGATAGCCGGTGTAGTTGTGGGTGAGGCCGAAGACGAGGCCGGATTCTTCGGTAAGACGCGCGAGTTCCCGCGCCTCGGCGAGATCGAAGGTGGCGGGCTTGTCGGACATCACGTGGAAGCCCGACTTGAGCGCTTCGGCGGCGATGGGGGCATGGGTGTGGTTTGGCGTGGCGATGACGACGAAGTCCATGCGGTCGTCGGCGCTCAGCGCGGCTTCCGCTTGGAGCATCTCGTGGGTCGAACCGTAGCTGCGTTCTGCCGGCAAGCCATACAGCGCAGGGCCGGCGGTGCGGGACCGCTCCGGGTCGCTGGAGAAGGCTCCGCACGCAAGTTCGATGCGCCCGTCTAGCTCCGCGGCGATGCGGTGTACGGCGCCGATGAAGGCTCCCTCGCCGCCGCCTACTAGTCCCATCCGCAGTTTCGCCATCGCTCCCCCAGGCCCCAATCGCAGCGGGAGATTGAACGGGAGAACACCCTGCGCGGTCAACATCCGCCCCGAACTGCGTTGCCGTCAGGCGACGATCCTTGTGGCGCTAGAATCTCGCTGTCACGGGTGAAATGGAGCGAGGGGTCACCATGCGCAAGCGGATTGCGGTCACGTTGCCGGCCGGGCCGGTGCTCGAAGACAACATCGAGGTCGTGCGCTGGGCCGAGGACAACGGCTTCGACGACGCCTGGTTCAGCGACGCGATGGCACCGGACAGCCTGACGATGGTGGCCGCGATGGCGCCGCACGCCCAGCGGATGCGGCTGGGGGTGGCGGTGACGCCGGTCTATACCCGCACCCCGGCGGTGCTGGCGGCAACGGCCAACGTCTTGGGCCAACTCCTGCCGGGGCGGTTCGCCTTGGGGCTCGGCTCGTCCAGCCAAGCCATCATGGAACGCTTCAACGGCATCCCGTTGGAAAAGCCGCTCACGCGGGTGAAGGAGACTGCGATCATCGTTCGCTCGATGCTGGCTGGCGAGAAATCGAACTTCGACCTGACGACGCTCGCGAGCCGAGGCTACAGCCAAACCCCGCTCGAACATCCCGTGCCCATCTTCCTCGCCGGCCTTAGGCCCAAGATGATCGAGATGGCTGCCGAGCACGGCGACGGCGTCGTCTTCAACCTGTGGCCACACAAGGCGCTGCCGAGGATGCTCGAACACGTGAAGATTGGTGCGGCGCGGGCCGGCAAGACGCTTGACGACATCGAAATCCTCAACCGCTCGATGGTCTATGTGACCGACGACATCGAAGACGGCCGCGCCCGCTTCCGGCATCACTTCGCGCCCTACTACGCGAACCCCGTGTACAACGACTTCCTCAAGTGGGCAGGCTACGAAGAGGAGGCGCAGAACGTGCTCGACGGCTGGGCCGCGCGCGACCGCGAGAAGACCACCTCGTCCCTCACCGACGAGATCGTCGATGAAGTGGCCATCATCGGCACCGAGGAGCAGGTGGCGGAACGGGTGAAGGAGCAGGCCGAGGCGGGCATCGACACCACCATCGTCGCCCCCATCGGCGCGCCACCTCCGGGGCCGGAGGAGGCAAAGGTCACCTTCCAGGCGTTCACCTCGGATCGCTTCCGATTCGACTGAACCCTGACCGATCGGGCTGGCGGCGAGGCCCCACATGTTGATCGCCATTCTCATCGGCTACCAAATCGTGCTCGTCGGCATTGGCCTCTGGGCGCGCAATCGCAGCGCCAGCCATGACGACTTCCTCATCGGCGGCCGCCGCATGGGAGCGCTCGTCGCCAGCTTGTCCTACGCCGCTGGCGCGTCTTCCGCCTGGTCGATCCTCGGCGTCACCGGCATCGCCTACACGCAGGGCATATCCGCCGTCTGGCTGCTGCCCGGCACCATCACCGGCCACATCGTCGCGTGGTTCTTCATGGCGCCAAGGCTTCGCCGCCTGGCCGCCGATAGGCAATACGTAACCCTCACCGATTTTCTGGTCGATGGCCTCGAGGCCCGCGAACGTCGCGCCGCCATTGTCGTCTCCAGCGCCGCCATCCTGTTTTGCTTCTCGTTCTATGTCGCGGCGCAGTTTCAGGGTGCCGGCACGACCCTCGCGGCCTCGTTCGACATCAGCGCCACCGCCGCCATCGTCATTGGCGCCGCCATCATCCTCGTGTACACGTGCCTCGGCGGCTTCTGGGCCGTGAGCATCACCGACTCCCTCCAGGCGGTGGTGATGTTCGTGGCCGCACTGGTCCTGCCCATCGCCGTGCTGGTGGAGCTTGGCGGCTTCGCTCCCATCTTCACGGCACTGGAACCCGAGCAACTGAGCCCAACCGGCGCCAACGCCGGTTGGCTGGCGGCAGGCTTCCTGCTCGGCATGGTGTCCATCGGCTTCGGCCCGCTCGGCCAGCCGCACATGCTGAACCGCATGATGGCGCTCGCGGACGAGGGCGCGCTGGCGCGGGCGCGCCTCATTGCGCTGGCGTGGTTCGTCGTCGTCCTCGGCGGGATGTTCGTCGCCGGGCTCGCTGGTCATGCGCTGCTCGATCGGGTGCCCGAGCCGGAATCGTTGCTGTTCCAACTGTCCGAAGCGCTGCTGCCGGCGGTCGTCGGGGCGCTGCTGACCGTGGCCGTGCTGTCTGCCGTAATGTCCACGGCCGATAGTCAATTGCTGGTGGCGGCCGGCGTTGCATCGCACGACCTAAGGCGCGCCAATTCGCGCATCTACGTCGTGCTGGTGGGCATCGTGGCCGTGCTGCTGGCGCTGTTTCTGCCGGAGACCATCTTCGCCCGCGTGCTGTTCGCCTGGAACGCGCTCGGCGCGACGTTCGGCCCCTTGGTCATGCAACGACTGCTCGGCCGCCCGATCAACCCGACGATGGCGCCGGTTGCCATGGCGGCGGGATTCGCGCTCACGGTGCTGTTCTATTCGCTGCCGGACACGCCGGGTGATGTGGCGGAGCGCGCCCTGCCGTTCGCGGTGGGCTGGCTGATCCTGATGCTGCCGGCGCGGCGCGGTTAGAATGCGCCGCCCACATCCCGCGCCCGACGCAGGCGCAGGCAACTCACACGAGAGAAGGAACGGACATGAAGGTTGACGGCGGAGTCGGCTGGGACCTTGCCAAGGTTGGCGCCCAGGCGCGGGAACTCGAAGAGATGGGCTACAGCGGCATTCAGTCGGCGGAAACCTCGCACGACCCTTTCCTGCCGCTGGCGTTCGCTGCCCAGCACACCTCGAAGGTGGACCTCATCACCGGCATTGCCGTCGCCTTCGCCCGCACGCCGATGGTGCTGGCGCAAATCGGCCACGACCTCAACGCCACTTCCGAAGGTCGCTTCGTGCTGGGCCTCGGCTCGCAGATTCGCCCCCACATCACCAAGCGTTTCAGCATGCCCTGGTCGCACCCGGCGGCACGCATGCGCGAGTTCATCCTTGCCCTCCGGGCCATCTGGGCGAATTGGTACGACAACGAACCCCTCGCCTTCACCGGCAAGTTCTACACCCACACCCTGATGACGCCGTTCTTCACCCCCACCAACACCGAGCACGGCGCACCCCGAGTGTTCCTCGCTGCCGTGGGGCCGCGCATGACCGAGGTGGCGGGGGAAGTCGCCGACGGCATCATCGTGCACGCCTTCACCACCGAAAAATACCTGCGCGAAACCACCATTCCGGCCATCGAGCGGGGCCTTGCCAAGTCTGGCCGCTCGCGGGATGACTTCGAGATTTCCTATCCCTGCTTCGTGGTCACGGGCCGCGACGAGAAGGAGCAGGCGGGCGCGGCGCAAGCCACCCGCCAGCAGATCGCCTTCTACGGCTCGACCCCAGCCTACAAGCCCGTGCTCGACAGCGTCGGCGCCGGCGAACTGCAGCCGCAGCTCAACGCAATGTCGAAGCAGGGCCGCTGGGTGGAAATGGCGGAACTCATCGACGAGGACCTCATGCGCAACTTCGCCGTGGTGGCCGAACCGGACGAGATCGCCACCGGCATCAAGGACCGCTACGGCGACATTGTGGACCGTACCTCTGCGGCCTACGCCCAACTCGATAGCGACCGTCGCCGCCGCATCGTCGAAGCGCTGACCGCATAAAGGCCATGCGCCTACACCAGGTCAGCATGGCGGCCGGCGAAGACCTCGCCGAGACAACGCGCTTCTACCAGGACGTGGTAGGAGCGCGCCACCTCGCCACCTTCGACCCGCCCGGGCTCGTCTTCTTCGACATAGGCGGCGTCCGGGTAATGTTCGAAGGCAACTCCGCGAGCTCCGTCCTCTACCTATGGGTGGACGACATCGACGCCGCCGTCGCCGAGTACGAAAGCCGCGGCGCCAACTTCACCGGCCCGCCGCACCCCATCCACAAGGACGAAGACGGCACCTTCGGTCCGGCGGGGGAAACGGAATGGATGGCCTTCTTTGAGGACCCCGCAGGGAACACCTTGGCGCTGGCGACACGAAGGTAGTGGGGCTTGACGAGGCGCCGGCCAAGGCCGATCAATGGCGGGTGCGGCGGCCCTTGAGTCGCAGTTCCGCTTCGGCGGCTTCCCGGTCTCTGCGTTCTTGCGCGATGGCACGGTCTCGCTCGGCAAGGGCACGCTCCTGGTCCTTGATGATGCGGTACTTGTCATCGTTGGTGGGAAGGAACGCACCGGTGGCCGGGTCGAACAGACGCAGGCGGCTTCCGTCGAGGCACAGGTGGAGGCCCAACACCCTCGACTCGCCGTACAGAGTTCCGTCCGGGGCGGTCGTCACGCGGATGGGGCGGTAGGCGCCAGTCGCGTTCAAGCGGCGCCCCTTCAGCACGGGTTCCAAGTAGTCCCCGGTTGGATCGAACTGCCAGTATTCGGTCACGCCCAGACGACGATAGATGTCGCGCTTGCGCTCCTCGTCGTCTCTTCGGGTGCTCTTCGAGGTCACTTCCAGAACGAAGTCCGCGAGCTTGCCCTCCTCCCACGTCTTCCACACTCGGCGCAGCGGCTCCCGGGACGGGCCGAAAGCGACGAACACGTCCGCCGAGACCGATATGCGCGGTGAGCCCTCGACGTAGTACATCATCATGTTGCCGCCGACGTACACGTCGTCTCGTTCGGCGTAGTGTTCCTCGAGCGGCATGATGGCGTCGTTCATCGCCTTCATGTGGATGGGAGTCTCGGCCATCGGCTTACCGTCGGACTCCGGGTATTCGCGCGCCCTCGGGGGCGCGTTGGCAGTTCGCTTGGCGAGCTGCTGCGCACTGGACGTCGCCTCGGGACGGTGGCGTTTGCGCGTGCGGTGTGGCTGCGGTGCGGTGGGCATGGCGTTTTCCTTGGGCATGACACCGGCTAGTTGACGGGAAATTAGCACAGCCGCTGGCACAGGTCGGCTGGTGTTGCCTCGTGTGGAGGACCGGCTGCTGTCCCTCGGGAAAGGGCTGTCGCTGCGTTCGGGCACGGATCGGCTCGGCCATCGTCTGGACTGTCCAACAGTGCCACGAAGTCAACCCGCGGTATGTAATCCATCACCGCAACTTCGTGTGCGAAATCAGCGCTTTGTTGGGAGCGGGCCGAAGGCCGTGAGGTCGCGCACTTGACAGCGCACGCCTAGGCAGGATGCCCCTCTCCAGAGGAACGTGCCGGGGGAACCCAACAACCCGCGTCAAGGTCGATACGGGATTGGCGGTTCGCCCAGTTGCGTTCGAAGCACCCGCTGGGCGTCTTCGGCGAACTCGCACAGGACGCTGCGGGTTTCTCTCGGGTCGATGATGTCTTGGCCCGTGGCTTCCGCCGTACGGAACGGGGAGGCGATGGCGTTCAGGCGTTCCTCGATCTCCTGTCGCTTCGCGTCCGGGTCTTCGGCGTTGTCGATTTCGCGACGGTACGCGGCGGAGGTGCCGCCAGCGATGTGCATGGAACCCCAGGTTGCCGAGGGCCAGGCGTAGCGACGGAACATGCCCGTGGGGCGGTGGTGGCATTGGCCGGCGACGCCGAACAGGCGGCCGATGACGATGGTGATCCACGGCATTCGGGATTGGCAGGTCACCGCCACGAGCTGCGCGCCGGCTCGCTCGATGCCCTGCTTCTCGGATTCGAGCCCCACCATGAAGCCGGGTTCGTCGGCGAGGCTGACGATGGGCAGGTGGAAGAGGTCGCACAATTGCAGGAGGCGCATCACCTTGCCGCCGGCAGCGACATCTGTGGAGCCGCCGTAGTGGCGGGGGTTGTTGGCCATGATGCCGACCGGGTAGCCGTCGAGCCTGGCGAGACCAGTGACGCGGGCGCGGCCGTGGCGCGGCGCAATCTCGAAGAAGGAGCCGGCGTCCACCACGGCCTCGATCAAGGAGTGGACCTTGTAGATCTTGCGGCGGTCTCGGGGCATCAAGTCCACGAGCGCCTCCTCCCGGCGTTCGGGATCGTCGTCGGTGGCGCCGCGCGGCGGCATCTCCCAGACGTTGGCCGGCAGATATCCGAGGAAGCGCCGGATCATGTCGAAGGCTTCCGCCTCGGTGTTCGCGAGGTTGTCCACGCTGCCGCTGATGCGCGTGTGGATGTGGGGGCCACCGAGCTCCTCCTTGGTGATGTCGTAGCCGAGGGCCGCTTTCACCACCGGCGGGCCGCCGGGAAAGAGCTGGCTCGTGTCCTTCACCATGAGGTTGAAGTGGGCAAGGCAGGCGTTGATGGCGGGCAATCCGGCCACGGAACCCATCACCGCGGATACCACGGGCACCTTGGAAAGGAGTTCCACATCGAACTGCGTCCAGCCGTTGCCATCCGGCAGGTAGGTGCGACCGATGTCCTCGAAGCTCTTGACGCTGCCGCCGGCGGCGTCGAGCAAACGCACATAGGGCAACTTCCACTCGCGAGCGCGCTCGGTAGAGGAGAGCTCGTTGCCGAGGCCGCCACCGCTTCCCCCAGAGCCGCCACGCACGGTGAAGTCGCCGCCCGACAGCACCACCTTGCGCCCGCCCAGGCGCGCCGTCCCTTCCACCGACCCTCGCGGAACGAAGGACTTGAGCGTGTTGCCTTGATAGGTGCCGCTGCCCGCCAGCGAGTGAAACTCGCGGAAGCTGCCAGCATCCACCAACCCATCAATGCGCTCCCGCACCGTGAGCTTGCCCCTGCTGTGCTGACGCTCGATGCCCTCGGCACCGCCCATCTGCGCCCGCAACTTCCGCCGCAGGTCGATCTGCGCCACCTCCGGCCGCCAGCCCGCCGTACCGTCCCCTTCCGCCATGCCGACCCCTCCGAAAGTGAAGTCGGGCATGGTACGCGCTTTGCGGTACGTGCCGGCAACGACCCTTCGACTACATCGAACGGCCTTCGTGAAGTCGTGGTCGCTGAGCTTGTAGAGGTCCCCGAGCCACATGTTGAGGTCGGTGCGGCCAAGGCGGTACGCCTACGACCACCCCCGCGAAAGTCGGACTTCCTACAAGCCGTGGTGGCGATGGACTACAGACCAGCCTTGGTTTCCGTGCCACGGTGTGGCCACCGACCCCACCCGAGCCACCGCCGTGCACCGAGCGCCCAGCCAACGTCCAGCCCTGCAACCGCAAAGCGGCGCCTGTGCTAACGTCCCTTCATCCGGCCGGCGTAACGCCCAAGGAGACACGCCATGCCCCGCTCCGAGCCACAACCCGCCCGCAAGCCGCTGTGGCCCCGTCGGGCCGCGCCAAAGCCGCAGCAGTCGGCGAACCGCGCTGCAGACCCGCTCGCAAAGGACGACGAGGTCAGATACCCAGACTTGGGTGTACCGCCGATGACCTCCGACCACTGGCAGGCATTGATGGACGGTGCCGGCACCCTTCAGACCCGCTACGCCCACCGCGACGACGTTTTCGTGGGTGCCAGCCTGACGCTGTACTACGTCGATGGCACTGAGGAGAGGGCCATCCAGCCGGACGTGTTCGTGTCGTTCGGGTCGCCGAATCGACCGCGCCGCGTGTGGCTCGCGTGGGAGGAAGGCAAGCTCCCCGACTTCGTGCTGGAGGTGGCGTCGAAGAGCACGCACCTGCGCGACGAGGGTGAGAAGCGCGCCATATACGAGCGCATGGGCATCGCCGAGTACTGGCAGTTCGACCCCACCGGCGAATACCTGAGCCCTGCCTTGCAAGGTCTCCGCCTGAACGCGAACGGCACCTACGAACCCCTGTCCCTGACAACGACGCCGAACGGCATGCTCTACAGCGTGTCGAGCGTGCTCGACCTACATGTGTGTCGCGACGGCAGTCGCCTGCGCCTGTTCGACCCCACCCTTGGCGAGTTCCTTCCGACGAATCTGGAGAAGGACGACCTGCTTGCGCGTGCACACCACGCTTCAGCAGAGAAGGACCGTGCGCTCGAAGCGGCGAAGGCAGAGATCAAGGAGCTGAAACGCCGCCTGGGCGAGTAGCTCCTCTATCCGGCCCGGACAGGATGCGGCCAAACATCGGTCAACCCGCCAGAGGAACGAATGTTTGCATGTCGGGAACGACCGTACATGCTGGCCACGTTACGCCACCGCAGGGTCAGGAGAGTTTCCGGCCGCCCGCACGAACGCCGGGGTTTCGGCGATGGCGTAGGGATGGATGAGATGCTCGTCGAGGTAGTGGCGGTGGATGGTCACCGGTTCCACGGCCTCGCGGTGAAGCTGTTCCGCGCCGGGGTAGAGGGCGATGCTGTCGAGGCTGCGGAAGATGGGGTTGACGGCGGTGAGGCTCGTGAACTCGCAGCGGGTCTCGTGATGGAACTCCTGCACATCGATGTCGGTGATGAGCGCCCAGTGCGTGAACTCCATGGGGTGCCCCGAGGCAAACACGAGCGGCAGCGACTGACCGGCGGCGATGCAGCGCTCAAGCAGTTCGGAGGCCACCAGCCACGGATGGGTATCCCGATAGACGCCCCGCGCGAACGCCTCGGCGTGCTCCACGGCAGCCTCGAGGGCTCGCTCGGTGATGTCGGTGCAGATGCAGTAGGGTGCTGGTTCCATCCGCAATCCTTGCGCTTTGGCGCGCATACAATGGCGGCAAGCCTACCGCAGGGGCCTTGGCTCGACGCAACATGCAATGCCGCCCGGGTTGCGGTGCCTGCTGCATCGCGCCCTCCATCTCGTCGCCGCTTCCGGGCATGCCAAGCGGCAAGCCGGCCGGTGTGCGCTGCCTGCAGTTGACGCACGACAACCGCTGCCGTCTCTTTGGCCTGCCTTCCCGCCCCGCGGTGTGTCGCGATTTCGCTCCGGAAGTGGCCGTGTGCGGCACGGGCTTCGAGGAGGCGATGCAGCGGATCACCGCTTTGGAGGAATTGTCGTAGGGGCGCCGGGCTCTGCTTGATTCCGCCGGCGCATGCGTCAGCCTACGGACCGGGCGCAATGGGCCTTCGAGGTCGAAGGCCCGCCTTGTTGAGACGCGGGCGGTTCAGGAGTCGGTGGGGCTGGCGGAGGGCGATACCGCCGAAACTTGCTCCGGTTGGCGGATGCGCAGGGGTGGCGGCGTCTCAGGGCGATCGAGCAGGCCGAAGGTCACCATGTTCATCCACGAGCGATCGCGGTTCTGGATGGCGGCGGCCAGCACCAGGTTGCCGCTTTCGTCGAAGCCGCGGTATTCCGGATAGTTGAGGGCGAGGACGCGAAGGGTGTCGTTGGCGGTTTCGGTGAGGCCGAGCTTCCAGCTCGACTCCACCAGGATCGCCAGGGCATCCGGCGCTGCCGGCGTCTGCGAGTAGTTTTCGATGGCGTAACGGGCACGGTTGGCCGCCGCCACATAGGCGCCCCGGCTCATGTACCAGGTCGCCACGTGCACCTCCGACTGCGCCAGCACGTTGCGCAGATGGATCATGCGCTGGCGGGCATCGCGGGCATACTCGCTTGAGGGGAAGAGCTTCAAGAACTCGTCGAAGTCATTGAACGCCTTGCGCGCGGTGGTGACATCCCGCTTCGACTCGTCGATGGCGAAGAGGCGGTTCAGCACCCCGCGCGAGCGTGCCGTGGCGGCTAACCCTCGCATGTAGTACGCATAGTCCACGTTCGGATGCTGCGGATGCAGGCGGACGAAGCGATCGGCCGCGTTGCGTGCCGCCTCGATGTCCCAGGCCATGTAGTTGGCGTAGATGAGCTCGAGCTGCGCCTGCTCGGCGTAGGGCCCGAACGGATAGCGCGCCTCGAGGCGTTGGAGGCGCGTGACGCTGTCGGAGAAGTTGCCGGTGCGCAGGCTCCGCTGGGCTGCCTCGTAGAGCATCTGGCGAGTGGAGGTGGCGTCCACAGCCTCGGTGTCTTCCTCGGTACCAAACAAGGCACAGCCGGTGAGCAGCATGGATGCGAGCAGCACAGGCATGAGCCTCGTCGCTCGCGTTCGCGCCTGTTGCATTGGCTTCCAGCTCCTTCGCTCGACGTTCCGCTTCCGCACTATTCTACCCGCCAGGGCCACGATGTTCGAAAGGACCAAGCCATTGACGGATCAACCCGAACCGGCCGCGAGGGCGCCCGGCCACGACAGGGCAGGCGACCGCGTGGAGATCGACTGCGTCTTGCCGTCGGACCTCGCCGGTGAGAGGTTCGACCGTGCTGCGGCGCGGTTGTTCACCGCCATTTCTCGTTCCGAACTCACGGGCTGGATTCGAGCGGGGCAATTGACGCTCGACGGACGCGCCGTCAAGGCCAGCACGCCCGTCGCCGGGGGCGAGCGGATGCGAGGGTGCATCGAGCGGCCCCCGCGCTTCGACTGGGACACCGCCGAAGAGCTCGCATTCGAGGTTGTGCATGAGGACGGCGCGGTCATCGTCGTGGACAAGCCGGCTGGTCTCGTTGTCCACCCAGGCGCCGGCCAGCCCCGAGGAACGCTGGTGAACGGCCTGCTGCACCGCTTTGCGAACCTCGCCGTCCTGCCCCGCGCCGGTCTCGTGCATAGGCTCGACAAGGACACCAGCGGCCTGCTGGTGGTAGCCGCGAATGCGGAAAGCCTGCTTCGGCTGGGGCAGGCGATGCGTGAGCGGCGCGTCGAGCGGCGCTATCTGGCGGTGGTGGAGGGTGCCGTAGATGAAGACCGCACCATCGACGCGCCCATCGGTCGACATCCGCGGCAAAGGACGCGACAGGCAGTGCGCGAAGACGGGCGGCCCGCGGTGACCCACGTTCGCGTCCGCGAGAGATTCGCCCAGCATTCGTTCGTAGAGGCCCGGCTGGAAACCGGGCGCACACATCAGATTCGCGTTCATCTTGCCGCCATCGGTCATCCGCTGGTGGGGGACGGGCGCTACGGCGCCGATGGTCGTGTGCCGCCTGGGACCGCGCCGGATCAGGGCCGACGCTTTCGAACATTTCCGAGGCAGGCCCTGCACGCGCACCATCTAGCCTTCGCCCATCCCAGCCGCGGCGGGAGGATGCGATTTGACTCGCCCTTGCCGCAGGACATGAGCGAGCTTTTGGCGACGCTGCGAGAGGCGCTGCCGTGATGGCGAGGGCTCGGATGCCGATTCTCGAGGCGCAGCCAGCGTCTCCAGCAACACAGGCGCGCATGTCCGCATTCACCACCATGCGCCCGTTCGACTTCAGTTCGGCGCTGCAGCGCGACGATCCGGCTGGTGCGACGCGTTGCCGCGAGCTGTTGCAGAAACGCGCCGACGTTCGCGCCGTTCAGTGGCTGGACCAAGTGCATGGGACGGACGTGATCCAAGCGTCGACCGAGACCGCTCAGTTTGTCGCCAGAGCCGATGCGGCGTACACGAGCGAACCGGGCATTGGTCTTGCCATCCGCACCGCCGATTGTGCCCCTCTCGTGCTACTCGCCAAGCGCAAGGGTTCAGACGCCATCGCCGCCGTCCACTGCGGCTGGCGCGGCACCGTGGCGGGCATCGTCGAAAACGCGCTCACGGCCCTCGCGACCCCTCCCGACCGGGTCTCGGCCTGGATCGGCCCGGCCATCTGCCGCAACTGCTACGAAGTGGACACGCCCGTGAGGGACCAACTCACGGAGGAGGAACGCGCCGCCGTCCTGACGAACGGACGAGACGCCGACCATTGGTGGATGGACCTCCTGGTTCTAGTTTCGCACCGCCTGGAAGCCGCCGGAGTCCGCAACATCGCCTCTGCCGCCGTTTGCACCGCTCATGATCCGGGCTTCTATTCCCACCGCAAGCGAAGCGACAGTGGCCGCATGGCGACCGTTGTCTGGCTGCCCGAGTAACGCGGCGTACCAAGCCGGTGTTGGGGCGCCCCCTCCAAATGGGCGTCCTACAAGCTCGAGGTCCCTTGCGCGCCGGACGAGGTGGCGCGGCTATACTGCGCCGCCCAGGCTTCTGCGAGCCTGTTCGGCGTGCGGAGGCGGCAAGCGCTATGAATCCAAAGAGGACGCGGGCCCTCGCCGCTGGACATAGTCGTTGGCAGACGGTTGGCAGCGGGCGACTTTGGTGTCTGAAGCTGTCGGCTCTCGCGTTGGCCATTTGCTTCGCCACCGCCGCCGGTGCCGCCGAGGTTCGGCAAGTCACGATCGGCTCAACGCCCGGGCCCGACAACACCTACTCCGCCGGCGACCGCATCAGCGTCACCGTGCGATTCGATGCCTTGGTGGAGGTTTCCGGCACGCCCGCGCTTGAGATCGACGTCGGCGGCAGCACGCGCCGAGCGACGATGTGGATGCACGGTGGCAGTCGGCTGCACTTCGGCTACACGGTGCGCGCCGCCGACAACGATCCGGACGGAATCAGCATCGAGGCCGGGGCGATCAAGCTCGCCGGCGGGAGCATCGACGGGCCTGATGGCGACGCCGCTCTGCTCTCTCTTCGTGGCCACGGCATCGCCAACGCGCCAGGACACCGGGTGGACGGAGCTGGCGCCTGGCCGCCAAGCATCGTCTCGGTGTCCGTTACCTCCAACCCCGGCGTCGACGACACCTACAGCAGCGGCGACGTGATCGAAGTGACGGCGGAGTTCGACGAACCGGTGTTCGTCGACGGCTTGCCTACGCTCGCAATTGAAGTCGGAAACGAGTCCCGCGAGGCGCCCTATCGCGACGGCAGTGGCAGCAACAGACTCACTTTCACGACGAGGATCTGGCGCGGCGACCTCGCCGCCGGCGGTGTTGTGCTGCCGGAAAGCGGCCTTGCCGGCGGGGCTAGCATCCGCGATGCCGACGGCAATGTCGCGCAGACAGACTACTCGGCACCCGGCCGGCAGCGGCGCCATCGGGTGGACGCCGTCGGACCGCAAGTCGTTGGCCTGAGTGTGGTTTCGAGGCCGCCGTCTGGCAGCGTGTACCGCGAAGGCGACATGGTCGAGATCGAGGTGAGCTTTGACGAAGAGGTGTACCTGACGGGCCGTGCAAGCATGCCGGTCGGCGGATTGCCCCAGGTGGAAAGCACCCAGATGGGCGGCGGCGGGGAGAGAGCGGCAACCGCCGCGGAGAGCCGGCAGCGTTCCATCGTGTTTCGCTTCAACGTCTTGGCGCAAGACACCGTGGGGAGGATCTTCTTCGGCGCGGGCCCACTTGCTCGACCGGTGAGACTCGCGGAGCAATGGCCGTCCATTCAGGACCGTGCCGGCAACGCGGCGAGCACGGAATACAGCCAGGCCAATCAGTGGCACGACGCACCGATAGATGGCAGCCAGCCAGACACGACACCGCCGGCCGTCCACTCCGCCACCATTGCGTCGAGGCCGTTAGGCGCGGCCTATGGCAGGGGCGAGGCGATTGCCGTGCGGATCCGGTTCACCGAAGCGCTGCAGATGTCCGGAGGCGTCTGGGCGACAACCGACCTCTTGTTGGAAACCGGCACCAAGACGCTTGGGACCTGGATCGGCAGTGGGGCAACGTCGGCGACCTTCACGTATCTCGTAACCGCGGCCGACATCGACGCCGACGGCGTGTCCCTTGCCGGTGCCGTAAACGTGGGGCCGGTCGAGGACGCAGTCGGGAACGTCGTCGATGGCGAGTCGCTGGCGTTCACGCCATTCACGGACGTGGACCACAAGGTCGATGGAACGCGAGTGGCCGCGGCCCGCCCCCGACAAGTCGGCTCCAGGCTGTCGTTCGGCGGGGGCCGACTGTCCTTCGACGGCATGGTTGTGGTTCGGGGAACGCCGGAGTTTGTTGTGGCCGGCGAGCGTCGCGTCACGCGCTTCGACAGGCCGCGACACTCCTTCGTGGACAAGGACAGGAACCTGTGGGACATCGGCTACCGCTTTCCCGGCTTCGCCGAGGACGACTTCGACTTTGTAGGCGTTCAACTGCCCCCCGAAGGCTGGGCCGACGTGTCGTTCCTCGATGGTCGGGGGCGCGAAGTCGTGGTTGATTCGATTGCGCTGCCCCGTTCGTTTGGCCCGGCAATCGGTTCGAGCTTCCACGGCGTTGTCCTTGAGCCGCCGGCCCATGGCGGCACGCGCTACGGCGAGGGACAAACCCTCACGTTTCATGTCGTCTTTACGGAGCCGGTGAACGTCGGCGGCGCGGCAAGGCTGAAGGTGGGGGTACGCGAGCTCCCGTGCACGCCTCGAAACGGGCGCGACCGCCATTTCGTCTGCAGCCGAATCATCCAAGCCGGCGAGAACGTGACGGACCTGGAGTTGGCAAGAGGGGCATTCCGCCTGCTCGCCATCTCCATCAGGGACGACGAAGGCAATGTCGTCAGCGGGGATCTTTCGGCCTACGCGGAAACGATCGAGCCCTTCAGCGTCGACACCAGGGTGCCCCGCATCGAAGGCGTGAGCATTGCCGCACCGGTAGCGAACGGCACCTTTGGCGCCGGCGCCGTTGTTTCGGTGGTGGTGCGATTCAGCGAGCCGGTGGTTGCCACTGGTTCCGAGCAGCTGGCGATTGTCATTGGTGACGGCACCCGGCTCGCGTCGTTCGATGGCAACGCCGGCGCCGACGGGCTGCGCTTTAGCTACGTGGTTTCGCGTGCCGATGCGGACGCCAACGGGCTCGCGATTCCGGCCGATGCACTTCGGCTCGAAGGCGGCGCGATCACGGACCTGGCCGGCAACGAGGCATCGCTTGCGCACAACGCCGTGGGCGACAGCAGCACGCGCCGTGTGGACGGGAGCGTTGCGGACATCTCGACCACGCCGGTGCAGATCCGCGTGGCCACGGCCCCCACCGCAACGCTCGGTTCACCCGCCCAAGCCGCGAGGTCAAGCCTGACTTGGGAGGCCACGTCCACATGGGCTGGGCAGCCGCGGATGTCCTACGCGGTGCAGGCAGATCACCCGGATGTCCTCATTGGCCGCGCCAGTGGCTTCGTGCGGCGCGGCCAGAGCGTCACCAACAACCTGCGGATGGCCTGCAGGGCCGGTGGAACCGCCAATGTGCGGCTGACGATTCGCGTGAAGAGCACCCGCGTGCCCGTGGCCTGGGACGTGCTCTGTCGAGACGGCGTGATTCGCGTCAGGGAAGTGGAGGTCTTTCAAGGGCCCCTCGCGGGCCGATTCGCCTTGGAAGGCGGAACCGGACGCGTGGACGCCATCGCCAACCGGCGCAGCGTCGTACGGGTGCATGTCGAGCACGAGTCTGCGGCAACACCGCCACTCGCTGCCGGGATCCACGTCGCGGGTGTGGGAACGCCATTGGATGCCGAGTACGCCGGCTCCATGCGGCGCGGCAGAAAGTGGGTGTCAAGCTACACGATGCCCCTGCCAGCGGCGCAGTTTATGCGAGGAAACGGGCTTGAACTCGTGGCCGACCCCAGCGCGCAGTTGGACGCCGATGTCCTCGCGACCCCGCGACTGAACTTCGCCTCGCTCACGCCGAAGACGCTGCCGGCGCTCAAACCAGTGTTCGTGCCCATTCAGGTCGTTGACACGACGCCGACCGTGAGCGCCGACGCCCTCCTTGAGGTGGCCCGCAGCCTGTTGCCGATTGCCCGCGTGCGTGCGCGGGTGCGAGCCGCACTCGTCTATGAACTCTCCGCCGCGGAGAGAAACAGCCGACGAGTTGATGCGGATCGGCTCTTCGACCGAGTGGTGCAGTTGGCCAACGAGGAGGGTGCGGCGGACGAGTTCTACATTGCCGTCGCGGCAATGCCGCCGGGATGGGAGCCCGACACCAACCACGTCTATGGCGGCGCAAATCAGGTCGTCCTCGGTGACGCCACGTTGGCCGAACGGGTGGCGTTCGGACTCGGATGGGGCATGGGGCTGCGGTCGGTGCCTTGCCAAGCGTTGGGCGACCCTGCGTTCCCGTACGCCGGCATCGGCGCCGAGGGGAGCTACTCGTTCCTCGAGCAGCGGTTCATCACGGCGAGCGAGAGCTACTACGACCTGATGTCGGGCTGCGTGCCACAGCATATCTCCACGTACAGCTACCAGAAGGCCGTGGCGTGGGGCGACGGGGCGAGCGAAGCGGCGGACCGTAACGGCGCCGCGATGCCGGTGGCGTCGGATGTCCGGAGCAACCTTGGCGGTGGCGGTCAGGGCGGGCACGCGATCGCAGTCGATGGTCGGGTTAGCGATGCCCCCGCCATCGTTCAGAGCCTCGCGCTGTCGGGATCGGTGGACGAACACGGTTTCTGGGCCCTGTTCGCCGCTGCCACCAGCACCTCCTTGCCACGGATCGATGCACCCGGCGATTTCGTCCTCACGCTCCACGACGACTCGGGGCTTGAGATGTACCGCCAACTCCTCGCCACCGCAGACATGGGCGCGTCAGCAGGCCGTGCCGGCGCGTGGGCCGTGCGTGTCCCCTTGCAGGCTCGCGAGGTACACGCCGTACGCATCCGCAATGCCGGCGGCAGCCTGCTGCTCGACAACGACGTGCGTCTCCCAGCCGGCCCACATGCAGACGTACGTTGAGCGAGGCCCCGTAGGCTCAACTCTTGAATGACGCCTAGCGGGGCGAATCCGAGGCCGTCGCCACGAGCGCTGGTGAGAAACATCGGCTAAGCGCCTGCACCGCAGACTTTCGCTCCACTGCCAAACTTGCCGCCCCGAAAATGAGGGGGCGTCTTCGCCCTTTTTTCTCGGTTGGGGGCAAGGGCACTTGTGCGGTCTTGGTATGATTCGCGCCCTTTTTCGCGAGGGTTGAAGGCGGTTTCCTTTGGTGAGCGAGCAAACCGAACATCTGTCCGGTGGCGACATGCTGATTCGGGCGTTGCAGGATGCTGGGGTCGAGTACATCTTCGGCTATCCCGGCGGCGCGGCGCTGCACATCTACGACGCCATCTTCCGCCAGCAGCGGGTGGAGCACATCCTGGTTCGTCACGAGCAGGCGGCGACGCACATGGCGGATGGGTATGCCCGTGCGACCGGGAAGCCGGGGGTGGTGCTCGTCACTTCCGGGCCAGGTGCCACCAACGCCGTGACCGGCATCGCCACCGCGTACATGGACTCCATCCCGATGGTGGTGATATCCGGGCAGGTGGCGAACGAGTTCATTGGCACGGATGCGTTTCAGGAAACCGACATGGTCGGGGTCTCGCGGCCGGTCGTGAAGCACAGCTACCTCGTCAAGGAAGCATCCGAGATTCCGCGCATCGTCGCCGAGGCGTTCTACATCGCGAGCACAGGGCGCCCGGGGCCCGTGGTGATCGACGTGCCGAAGGACACCACCGATCCGGCCCAACTGTTCCCATACGAGTTTCCGGATTCGGTGACACTGCGTTCCTACAACCCGACGACGCGTGGCCATGGCGGCCAGATTCGCAAGGCGGCTACGGCGCTGCTCGAAGCCGAGCGGCCCGTCATCTACACCGGCGGGGGTCTGGTGCAAGGCAACGCTGGCAGCACTCTCACCAGCATTGCCGACATGCTTGGCCATCCGGTCACCAGCACGTTGATGGGCCTCGGCGCCTACCCCGGCTCGAAGCCGCACTTTCTCGGCATGTTGGGCATGCACGGCACCTATGAAGCCAACATGGCCATGCATCATGCCGATCTCATCTTCGCGGTGGGTGCGCGCTTCGACGACCGCGTCACCAACGACCCGGCGCAGTTCTCGCCAGATGCCAAGATCGTCCACATCGACATCGACCCCGCCAGCATCTCGAAGATCGTCCGTGCCGACATCCCCATCGTCGGGCCCGTGGACTCGGTGCTGCCGGAACTCAAGCGCATCGTCAATGCGGAGATGGCGCGGGACCCCTCGCGCCCCGACCGCGTCGCTCTCGCCGAATGGTGGGAGCGCATCGCCCGCTGGCGGGCCGAACACGGCCTCGACCACGACCAGCGCCATCGCAACGGGGCTGCGGGTTCGCTGTTGCCGCAGCAGGTGGTGCAGGCGGTGTATCGGGCGACGGGCGGCGACGCCTATGTCTCAAGCGATGTGGGGCAGCACCAGATGTTTGCCGCGCAGTACTATCACTTCGATCAGCCCCGGCGGTGGATCAACAGCGGTGGTCTGGGCACCATGGGCTTTGGCTTACCGGCGGCGATGGGTGTGCAATTCGCCCATCCCGATGCGGTGGTCGCCTGCATCACCGGCGAAGGCAGCTTCATGATGAACATGCAGGAGCTATCCACCTGCATGCAATATGCACTGCCCATCAAGATCATTAACCTCAACAACAAGGCCCTCGGCATGGTGAAGCAGTGGCAGGACATGCAATACGGCGGTCGCCACTCGCACAGCACCTATCGCGATGCACTGCCGGATTTCGTGCACCTGGTGGAGTCCTTCGGTCACGTTGGTTACCGGGTTCACGACCTCGGCGAACTCGATGCGGTGATGGCGGATGTCTTCGGCGAGAAGCACAAGGGCGACCTCGTGTTCGTGGACGCGCACATCGACCCGGACGAGCATGTCTATCCCATGGCCATCAGGGGCGGCGCCATGAAGGACATGATCCTGGATCGGGCCGTCTGACCGTTCGTTGACTTAGGGTTTGGACACATCACCATGCGCCGCCTGATCGCTGTGCTGATCGAGAACGAGGCCGGCGCGCTCTCGCGCGTCGTGGGCCTTTTTGCCCAGCGCAACTACAACATTGAGTCACTCAGCGTCGCGCCGACGGAGGACCCGACGCTGTCGCGGCTGACGCTCTGCACCAGCGGCGACGACAGCAAGATCGAGCAGATCACCAAGCATCTCAACCGCTTGATCGAGGTGATCCGGGTGGTGGACCTCACCGACGGCGAGCACGTGGAACGCGAGATGATGCTGCTCAAGGTGCGCGCCGAGGGAGTGATGCGGGCCGAGGTGAAGCGCACCTGCGACATCTTTCGGGGACAGATCGTGGATGTGGCGGAAAGCCTCTACACCGTGCTGCTCACCGGCACTTCGGGGAAGCTCGACAATTTCATTCGTGCGCTGCCGAAAACGGCCATTGTCGAAGTGGTGCGCTCGGGGGTTTCCGGCATCGGCAGGAACGAGAAGATACTGGGCCTTTAGGAACGCAAAGCCGCGGCGCAACAGCACACAGGGGGACAACCATGCAGGTTTACTACGACAAGGATGCCGACCTCTCGATCATCCAGAAGATGAACGTGGTTGTGGTGGGCTACGGCTCCCAGGGCCACGCCCACGCCAACAATCTGCGCGACTCCGGCGTCGCCAACATCAAGATTGGCCTGCGCGAGGGCTCGGGCTCGTGGCCCAAGGCGGAGAACGCCGGCTTCACCGTGCAGCCGGTGGTGGAAGCGGTGAAGGATGCGGACCTCGTGATGATCCTGACGCCGGACGAGCATCAGCAGCGGATATACAACGAAGAGATCGAACCCAACATCAAGACGGACGCCGCCATCGCCTTCGCCCACGGCTTCAACATCCATTTTGAGTTGATTGAGCCGCGCTCCGACCTCGACGTCATCATGATCGCGCCGAAGGGCCCCGGCCACACGGTGCGCTCCACCTATGTCGAGGGCGGCGGCGTGCCGAGCCTCATCGCCATCGGCCAGAACGCCAGCGGCAACGCCAAGGAAATCGCGCTTTCCTACGCCTCCGCCAACGGCGGCGGCCGCGCCGGCATCATCGAGACGAGCTTTCGCGAGGAGACGGAGACGGACCTCTTCGGCGAACAGGCCGTGCTCTGCGGCGGCGCCGCGGCGCTTGTCACTGCGGGCTTCGAGACCCTGGTGGAAGCCGGCTACGCCCCGGAGATGGCCTATTTCGAGTGCCTTCACGAACTCAAGCTGATCGTCGACTTCTTCTACGAAGGCGGCGTCTCGAACATGTGGTACACCGTCTCCAACACCGCTGAGTACGGTGGCCTCACCCGCGGCCCCCGCATCGTCACCGACGAAACCAAGGCCGAGATGAAGCGCATGCTCGCCGAAATCCAGTCCGGCGCCTTCGCCCGCGAGTTCGTCACCGAAAACCGCGCCGGCGCCCCCACCATCAAGGCCATGCGCCGCATGAGCAGCAGCCACCAAATCGAGGATGTCGGCAGCCGCCTGCGCGCCATGATGCCCTGGATCGCCGAGAACCAACTGGTGGACAAAACGAAGAACTGATCAGGCAGCGCCTTCTCAGGCTCCCTCTAGCCGCGAATGTGGCTCTGCGCGGTGCGCCCCAAAGGAAGCGAAGCGTTCAATCGCCCGGGAGAACGCGGGTGCAAAGGCTCTGGTAGCGGGCTGGCTCCGCGTCCCGGTCGATGGCGTTGCACGTCTCGTAGGCGAGGCGGGCCTGGTGGACGACGAAGGCTCGAATTGCTTCAGCGTCCTTCGTGCTCAGGGTCGCCTTGAATGCCGGCATTCCGCCGGTGGCGTAGATGCCTTCGACGACGATTGCGTTCCACGACCGGTGTACCGGAGTGGGGCTATAGCGAAGGTCGGAGAATTCGCTGTCGGAAACAGCTCCGTCGCCGTGGCACGAGGCACAATGCGTCGTGTAGAGCGCTGCGCCCAAGGCCAGGTCCTCTTCAGTGGCTTCAAGCGCCGGTGGCTCGGGCAGCTCGACCCGAAACTCGAACTCGGCTTCGGCTGGCACCGGCTCCGTCCCCATCGCGCTCCATCCTACCGCCAGGACGACCGCCGCTAGCGCGCCCTGACGGGCGCGTTGGCAGTTCGCTGCGCGAACTGCTGGCCTTCGTGCTGCCGGCGCCGCTGATTCCCGCCACATCCGCGTTCCCGTCATGCGCCTTCCGGCTGCATGTCCGTGGTGCCCCAATCCTGCGTGGTCTCGTTCAGGCTTTGCTGGCGGTATAGCTGGGCGTAGTGGCCCTGGGCGGCCATCAGTTCTTCGTGGGCGCCGAGTTCCACCAGTTCGCCACCGTCGATGACCGCGATGCGGGTGGCGTTGCGGATGGTGGAAAGGCGGTGGGCGATGACGAAGCTGATTCGCCCCGACAGCACATTCGTGAGGCCCTTCTGGATGCGCTGCTCGGTTTCGGTGTCCACCGACGACGTGGCCTCGTCCATCACGAGGATCTGCGGGTCCGCGAGGATGGCGCGGGCGAATGACACGAGCTGCTTCTGGCCGGCAGAGAGGCGGCCGCCGCCTTCGCCCACCTCGGTGTCGTAGCCGTCTTCCATCGCCGCGATGAAGTCGTGAGCGCCGGCCAACACCGCGGCGGCTTTCACCTCTTCGTCGATGGCGTCGAGCCGACCGTAGCGGATGTTCTCCATGATGGAGCCGCTGAAGACGTGGGCGTTCTGCAAGACGATGCCGAGGTTCGACTGCAACCAGTGCAGGCTGCGGGTGCGATAGTCCACCCCGTCGATCAGCACCTGGCCGCTCACCGGCTCGTAGAACCGGCAGACGAGGTTGACGAGCGTGCTCTTGCCGCCGCCTGTGGGGCCGACGATGGCGATGGTCTCGCCGCTTTCCACCGCAAGGCTCACGTCGCGCAGCACCGGCCGGCGGGCGTCGTAGTGAAACGCCACGTTTTTGAGTTCGATGCGGCGGATGGCCTGGGCGCCGCCGTCGTGGGCGATGCGCGAGCGTGGCGGCGCACCGGATTCGTCCGCGGCCCGCTGCGCCGCGATGGCGCGCTTCACGCTCTCGGAATCCTCGATCTCTGGCTGCGCGTCGATGAGGCTCAAGACGCGCTCCGCCGACGCCTGCGCCATCTGCATCTCGGCGAACCAGTAGCCCATCATCTCCACCGGATCGAAGAAGTGCCGTGCCCAGACCATGAAGACGATCAGCGTCCCCGCGCCCACGAGGCCAAGGCTCATCTGCCAGCCGCCCACGGCCAGTGTCAGGTTCACCGACACCGCGCTGAAGATCAGCACCACCGGCAGGAAGATGGCCGCCAGCACCATGTTGCGCACCGAGGCGCCGTACATGGTGTGGGTGAGGTCGCCAAACTCGGCGCGGTTCGCGTCCTCGCGCACGAACGCCTTGCTGGTGAGCACGCCCATGATGCCTTCGTTGTAGGAGCCGGTGATGCGCGAGTTGGTGGCGCGCACGAGCCGGGCGCTCGTCAGGATGCTGCGGCGAAACTTGGCGGACACCCACGCCACCGCCGGCATCACCGCCAGCACCACCAGCGCAAGCTGCCAGTTGAGCACGAACATGACGACGGCGATGGAGAGCATCATCGTGCCGCCCCAGATGAAGTCGAGAAAGCCCCAGGCGAGGATGTTCGTCAGCCGCTCGCAATCGGCGGTCATGCGCGCCATCAGCCAGCCCACCGGACGATAGTCGTAGAACGAGAACGACAGCCGCTGCAGGTTGGCGAAGGCTTCCCGGCGCAGGTCGTGGCTGGCGGAGACGCGAATCTGCCCCGCCACCCAGACGAAGGCGGCGACGGAGAGCGCCAAGAGCACGTTGCAGCCGAGCGCCACCATGCCCCAGAGCACGAAGTCGGCGTCGGCGCCGTTCTCGGTCACGTCATCGACGATCCACTTGGCAACCATCGCCGGATACACGGCCTCGAGCACGCCGGTAAGCGCTGCGGAGATGCCGAGCGCGGTCAACTGCCCGCGATAGGGCAGGATGAAGCCGAACAGGCGCTTCCACAGGTTCAGGTTGACAGATTCGGCGGCGGCGGCCTCGTCGAAGCCGTCCTGGAAGTTCTCGTCGTCGTAGTTGTCCACTTCAGCCACGGTTCTCTCCCTGCATCTGGCGCGCCCTTGCGGGCCCGCCGTCACGCCTTGCGTTCTGCAAGTCGGCGTCGATGGATTCGTCCAAGGCGCCTTGGATTTCACACAGGCGGCGGTAGGGGCCGGGCAACGCCGCCAGCGTGCTGTGGTCGCCGTCCTGCACCAACTGCCCTTCGTCCAGCACGAGGATGCGGTCAGCGTCCCGCACCGACGACAGCCGGTGGGCGATCACGAGAGTCGTGTGCCGGCCCTGGCGGCGTCGGAGCGCTGCCAGAATCGCCAGCTCCGTGCCCGTGTCAACCGCCGAAAGGGAATCGTCCAACACCAGCACCGGCGGGTCCTTGAGCAAGGCCCGCGCCAATGCCAGTCGCTGCCGCTGCCCGCCCGACAGCGTGACGCCCCGTTCGCCCACCAGCGAGTCGTAGCCAGCGGGAAAGTCCTCGATGGCCTGGTGGATCGCGGCATCGCGGGTGGCGTCGATCAGGTCCTGCACCGGTGCATCGGGGCGCGCGACCCGCAGGTTCTCCTCGATGGAGCGGGAGTAGAGAAACGGGTCCTGCAAGACCACGCCCACCTGCGCCCGCAACCACTTGCGGTCCACGTGGGTGATGTCCAGCCCGTCGAGCGTGATCCGCCCCTGGGCGAAGGAATAGAGCCGAAGCAGCAGCCGGATGAGTGTGGACTTGCCGGAACCCGGCGCCCCGACGATGCCCACCGTCTGGCCGGCGGGAATGGCGACGCTCACGTCGCGCAGGACGAAGCGCTTGGGCTCGTAGCCGAAGGTGAGGTCCTCGAAGGCAAGATCGCCCCGGGCGCGGCCAATCTCCGGCACCGGCTCTTGCGTCTCTTCTTCGGTCTCCAGAATGTGATTGATGCGCTTGAGCGCGACCATCGCCTTGCCGGTGTCGGTGAGCACCCGGCCCAAGTGCCGCACCGGCCACAACACCATGCCCACCAAGGTGATGAAGGCGAAGAGCTCCCCGACGGTGATGGTGCCCGCCGCCAGGAACGCGCCACCGGCGATCAGGACGATGGTGATCTGCGCCATGCAGAACAGGTCGCTGACGCCCCAATACAGCCCCATCAGCCGATTCATGCGGAAATAGTTGTTCCGGAACGCAGCGTTGCGCTCGCCAAAGCGCTTGATCTCGAACTCCTGCCGAGCGAATGCCCGCACCACGCGAATGCCGGTGAGGTTCTCCTGCAGCACCGCCGTCATGGCCGCCTCGGATTCGTCCACCTCGAGGAACACCCGCTTCACCCGCGTGAAGAACACCACCGCGCCCAAGACGATGAACGGCATCAGACACACCGACAGCATCGCCAGCCGCTCATCGCGCCAGAACAGCATCGGCGTCATGATCGCGAGCAGGAGCACGGCGCGGCCAATCTCCACCACCTGCGCCGACAGGAACATGCGCACGGTTTCCACATCCGAGCTGCAGCGCTGCACCAGGTCGCCGGTGTCCGCCGTGTCGAAGAACGATGCCGGCAGGTGGTGCAGGCGCTCATAGAGGGCATCGCGCAGCTTTCGGGCGATGGCCTCCGAAGCCATTGCCGCCCAGCGACCGCGCAGATAGAGAAAGAGCCCTCCGAGCGCAGTGACGAGCACGCCGGCGAGGGCAGAGACGATCAGATAGGCGATGACCGGTGTGCCGCCGAACACCGACGCAATGGCAAGCGCGGTTTCCGCGAGGCCAGGTGCACCCTGCTCCAGATCGTCGGCGGAAAGGGCGTCGAGCGCATACATCCCCACCAGCGGCGAGGACAGCATGAACAGGTTGCTCACCCCCATCGCCAGCACGGCGGCAAGATAACGCGCCCGCTGGCCGCGGGTGATGAACCATAAGTTTCGAGGTCGGGCCTGGGTCATGACGGTTCCCTGGCTGGACATTGACGTGAAGGGGACGCGCATGTCAGCGCGTCCTGCGCAGGACGGACGAACCCGAGTGGGGTTGCGGTCAGGCTGTTTCGGGCGGCGCCAAGGAAGGACGCATCGCCCAAGGAGTCAGTTCAGCCCGTTCCGCCGGACGGCGGTGCCAGCGATCTGGCAAGACGACACACCCGGGGCGTCACGGCGAGTTTGAACATTGTCCATCGGCATCGCTCCCAAGTGCTGTTGGAGAAGGCGGCGCACTATACGCGCCTGATCGGGAATGAACAATGGCTTGTGGCCGGTCGGGTTCCGCGATGGGCGCGCACCTTTGGAGGGAAGGCATGCGGCCTTCCCTTTGGCGCCGAACCGGCGCCTTGTCGGCAGGCGGGCGGCGAGTACGCGCCTGACGGCGCGTAGGGAAGGCAAAATGCCTTCCCTCCAATGCAGAGGAACACGAAACATGCATCTCGGTGCCGTCTTGCTGCCCACATCGGCCAACCCGGCCACGAGTGACCTAACCGAACGCGCCCGCGAGCTTGAAGAGGCCGGCTTCGACAGCCTATGGGCCGTGCAAGCGGCCGGCCGCGGTGGCTTCCTGCCGGATCCGCTGCAAGTGCTTGCCGCGGCTGCTGCCGGCACGACACGCCCAAGGCTCGGCACCGCCGTGCTGCAGTTGCCGCTTTACCCGACCGCGGCGCTCGCGCACCAGCTCCTGTCACTCCAGCATTTCGCCGGGGATCGGCTTTGCATCGGTGTGGGCTGCGGCTCCACAGAGAGCGATTTCCGCATCTTCGAGCAGGATTACGCGAGCCGCTTCGAACAGTTCGACCGCCAGTTGGTGGAGCTGCGGCAACTTCTCACCACCGGCAAGGCGGAAGGCATCGACCTATCGCCACCACAAGCGCTTGCCGGCGGCCCGCCCCTCCTCTACGGCACCTGGGGCAAGCGCGTCGCCCGCGCGGCGACAGAGTTTGCCGGCTGGATCGGCTCGGCTCTCTACCGCAGCGACGAGCAGGTAATCGCCTCGCTCAAGACCTACCGCGAAGACGGTGGGAAGCGAGCCATCATCTCCTCCATAGTCATGGGCGCAGGCGATGAGAAGTCCCACCGTGCACGACTCGACACCTTCGCGGAAGCAGGCTTTGACGAGGCAGTGGTAATGCTCCGCCCGGATGGACCGAAGGCCGAGTCGGTGCGCGGCTGGGTCTCGCCAGCCTAAGCGCACCCGCTGCCTTGGGAGGGCCTTCTTTGGTAGAGGGCAGAATTCCCTACCCGCTGAGGATTCGACTTTCGACGCAGCCCCGAATCCGTAGTCAATCGCCGCGCAGTTCCGCCGGCCGAACCTCGACAGCCGCCGCGCTCTCGAACAGCTCCATGATCGCCCAGAGTTCCTTCTCCGCCCAGCCATTGGCAAGACCGGCCGCGAACGGTTGTGTGGCGGCCGTTCCCACAGCCAACGGCGCGTCAACGCTTTGCGCCAGTTCGACGGCGAGCTTCATGTCCTTGGCGATGGTGTGCAGGCCCATGTTGGCGGTCTGACCGGGCGGCGGGTCGGCGCTGAGGGTGGTGACACGTTCCACCATGGAGCGGAACATGGGGCTACCGCCGCTGCTTGCGCTGATGACCTCCTTGAGCGTCTCCACCGTCAGTCCCGCCTTCACCCCAAGTGCCAGCGCCTCCATCGCTGCAGCCATGCCGATGCCGGCAAGCAGGTTATTGACGATTTTCACGGTGGCGCCCGAGCCGGTGCCGCCCACATGGAAGACCTTCTCGCCGAACGCCTGCAGCACCGGCATGGCCTTGTTGAGCGCCGCTCCATCACCACCCACCATCACCGACAGCGTCCCCTGCTGGCGCTGCTCTATGCCGCCACTCACAGGGGCATCGAGCACCGTCACGCCCTTTGCGGCAGCCTGCTCCGCGATGCGGTGCACGATACTTGGACTGATGGTGCTGAGCTCGATGTAGATGTCCCCAGACTTGGCGCCGGCGAGAACGCCATCAGCCCCAAACGCCACCTGCTCGCTTGCCGCGTTGGACGGCAGCGAAGCAAGCACGATGTCCGACGCCTCGGCGACCTCGCGAGGAGAGGCCGCAACGCTGGCGCCATGCCCCGCAAGCTCCTGGCACGGCTCGTCGCGCAAGTCGCAAACGGTGAGCTCGAAACCCGCCCGCGCAACGTTGAGCGCCATGGGCTTGCCGATGCCACCAAGCCCGATGAAGCCGATCTTCATTTCGTCCTCCGCCATTCCCTATTCGCCGATGCACATTGTAGGGCCGAGGCTTGTCCTCGCCCGGTTTCTCGCATGACGGAAAACTCGTCTCGGTTGGTGCCGGCGCCCTGCTATCGGCGTGGCGTGGGCCCCGCCATCCTCGATACGACCACGCGGCGCGGTTGCCGGCTTGAGTCGCTCGCCTCTAGATCACGCGCCACCAAGGGAGTGCCAGCACGCCCGGGGCGAGCCACTCGATCGAGTTGCCCTCGTGCACAACGATCCCAGCGCGGCTCACGTCGCTGTACTCCCTCTGGAACGAACGGATCCCCGCGGTATCACGCAAGCGGGGGTTTCGGGTTGCCTTCACCTCAATCGGCAACAACTGGTCACCGTTGTCGATGACAAAGTCCACCTCCTCTCCGGCTACCGTGCGCCAGTAAAGGATCTCCGGGGCTGGGATCCTAGTGTCGCGCCAAGCGAGCAGGTCAGCGAGCACCACGTTCTCGAGATGGGCGTCGGCCGGGGATGGGCTACCGGCGATGTGCAGCGCAAGACCGGTATCGCCCCAGTACAACCGCGGCGACTTGATCAGGCGTTTGCCCCGGTTCACCGAATAGGCGGGCACGCGGACGAGCAGATAGCTGGCCTCAAGCAAGTTCAGATAGCGGTGCGCGGTGGCCTGTGGCAACGCGACGTCGCGGCCTAGCTCGGTCTGGTTCACGAGCTGGCCGAGGCGCAGGCAGGCAGCCCGCATCAGCCGCCGGAAGTCCGGGAGGGAGGCAACCGCCGACAGGTTCAGGAGGTCGCGCTCTAGGTAGGTTCGCACATATCCGTCGAACCAGATCGTGCGCTCGGTGTCGTACGAGAGGTGAACTGCCGGCTCGGGGAACCCACCGCGGCGCGCAAGGTCGCGCCAGTCCTCCGGCGGTCCCCGCGACGCGGAAGCGATCTCGACCCACTCCGACTCGTCGTGCTGCAGCAGGTCGCTCCAGATGCCGGCCTGGCCGAGGCCGAGCTGCTCCCGCCGCGTCATTGGCCAAAGGGTGACGTAGCTGGCGCGCCCCGCCAACGACTCCGAGACACGGTTCATCAGCAGTAGGTTGGCCGACCCCGTGAGCAGGAATCTGCCGGCTTCGCGATGCCGGTCGATGTCCATCTTGACGGTGTGCAGGATCTCTGGAGCCCGCTGCACTTCGTCCAGCGTCACGCGACCACCGCCGAGGAGAGTCTCAGGGTCGCGTCTTGCCGTCTCCATGACGTCAAGGTCGTCGAGCGAGTAGTACCTCCGGCGGACATCCAGCGCTTTGGCGAGCGTGCTCTTGCCCGTTTGCCGGGCACCACTCATCACCACCGCGGGCATGACGTGAAGCCGCTCTTCAAGAGTCGCCCGGGCCAGCCTGGGTGCTAGATCATTCATGCCTCGGATGATAATCATTCAAGCTGTGAATGGAAGTGATGCAAGGCGAGCTATACACGAGTCCACACTGGCCACAACATTGAGCGGCATGGGTGGCCAAACGCCGGGCCGTAGTGTCGCATCGACCGATCCACGTGATGCGCCCGCCAGTCGCCGTGGATGGCCGTCGTCTTGTCGTACGGGATAGAGTCGGCAGCATTGACCAGAAACAGAGTCTGGCTGAGCTTCGCTGTGCCGACGTTGCTGGACAAGGCTAGGCCTCGGTGGAGACCGTCACGTTTCATCCTTCGCCATCACCACTCGGACGCGGTGGCGGTCGCGGGCCTTTTCGTACGCCCTTTGGGAGATACGGCCGTCTTCGGCCATTTTTCGGAGCTCCGCGAGCTTGCGCTCCACGTCTGCCTCGCGGCGTTCGCGGGAGGCGTCGATGGGGGTGGGGCCGCCGGATAGAGGGCCGCGGTCCTTGAAGCCGTAGCTTGCCTCGCGGAAGGCGGTTTGTCGGTTCAGGCGGCGGACGGTCAGGTACAGCACTTCGATTGCGAGCAGGAAACCCGCCGTGACTGCGGCTGACTCAGCGCCGGCCAAAAGTGTCGCTTGCGCCACCAAGGCGACGTTCGGCAATTGTGCCAGCCCTGCGAATAGCCAGAGCATGCGCTTCTGGTACGTCCTGGTGTCGGAGTCCGCCTGTGCCTCTGGCGTCTCGTCGTCGCGCTCGGCATCGAGGCGCCAGCCGATGCGGTCGGCTTCGCCGGCGATGTGGCGGAAGAACTGGCCGACGATGACGAAGAAGAGGGCGAGGAGCGCTGGTTTCCAACTGTGCAGGACAAGGGCCAAGGCCAAGAGCAAGGTGTAGCCGGCGGCGATGCCGACGAAGAGTGCGCCCTTGGCGAGGCGTTGCAGGCGAAGGCGAGTGCTCTGACCCGATGCTGCTTCGTTCATTACGCTCCTCCGGCCATCAGGACGACGACCCGGTTTGCGGCTGTTTCGGATGGATGGAACAGCACCACGTCTTCCCGACCGTCGTGGTCCAAGTCGGCCATCATGGAGTTGAGCTCGTTGCTGGGGAGGTCCACCGTGACGTGCTGGGGCTCGCCGGCGAACGGGTCTGGCCCCTCGCCACCGATGTGTACCGACAGCCGGTCCCAGCGATTGCCGGTGAGAAGGTCCGAGCGGCCATCGCCGTCTATGTCGCCGATCAGCACCAAGGGAAACAGCACACCGCGCTTGTCGAAGGGAGCGAAGCGGGTTCGCACGCGGCGGACGGCATCGGGTTCGGAGGGATAGGCGTTGTCGCGCAAGCGGTAGAGGGCGAGGTCGATGGTGATGGACTTGCCGACCATCGCCCGCGTCATGCCGCCGAGGCCCGTATCCACGGCGGCCAGGGCGAAGTCCGTCGCGCCGTCGCCGTCGATGTCGAGATAGCGCTGGGTCGCATAGCCCCATGCGAGGCCGCCGGCGGGGCCAGGTGTCGCGACCACCGTGTCGGGCGTGGCCGCGAAGGTGGTTGCACCAGGTTCCGGCCGTCCGAAGTGAATGCCGAACGTCCCGCGCAGGCTGAACACGCGCCGGCCGGAAAAGGAGACGGTGACGAGGTCCGCCACGCCGTCTCCGTTGAGGTCGTGGAAGCCGTGCAGGACGGTGTAGTCGAAGCGACCGCCGAGGCCGAGCAGGAGCGACGGCACGCCGCGGTCGCCGAACTGGAAGGCGAGCGCATAGGTGCCGTCGAAATCGAACTCCACATCAGTGGGGAGTTCCCGGGGCGTCGCACCGAAGCTGCCATCGGTGTTCTGGCTATGCAGCTCGAAATGGTCTTCGTTCCAGAACAGGAGGTCTTGGCGGCCGTCACGGTCATAGTCCAGCCGGTGGATGCGCCCGAGATACCACGGGATGTTCTGCACCGTGATGCCGACTTCCCTGTAGGTGCGTTCGTCGCCGTATGCCTTCTCCATCAGGTGCGGCTCCCTTGGCCCAAGTCGAACGGGAGTGCCAAACGTGCCATCCGCCTTCTGCATGGCCATCCAAAAGCCATCGGCATCCGGCATCACGAGGTCGTCGAGACCGTCACCGTTCAGGTCTACCGTCACGTCGACGCGGGGAAGACCACCGCCTTCGGGGGCTCGCACATGGAGCGGGAAGGGCACGAAGGCGCGGTCGCGGGCCTGGTGGACGTCGATAATGGCAAGGCCGCCGTCCCGATAGAGTACAGGGTGATCGCGGCCGTCCAACTGCAGGACATCCACGAACGCCACCTGGCCCTCAGCCGCCGCCCCAGCCACGAACCGCCACTCGCCGGCCTTGAGTTGGAGAATCCTTACGAGGACGCCGCCGCCCACACGCTCCAGCACGGCGATTTCCGCGCTCTGTGGGTCGGTGAACGAACCGGGCACGATGGTCTGATGCTCTGCAATGCCGGTGTCGATTTCGTGGAGCTGGAAGGGGCAGACCTCCTCTCCGGCCACGGCGGCGATGCTGCCGAACGTTGCCAAAAGCGTGGACAGAGCCTTGCCAAGATGCATGTTCATGGCGTTTCTCCTTGCGATGGATGTGCTGGTACATTCGCCTCATGGACTAGCATTTGCAACCACCACCGCGAAAGTGTCATTGTACTAGCATCTTGGTACTACATAGTGATACCCATGTCCCAATCGATGAGGATCGTCGGCGCGCTGAAGCGGGCCCTCAAGGCTCGCGGCGTCTCATACGCCGACGTGGCACGGCACCTGGCGCTCTCGGAGAGCAGCGTGAAGCGGCTCTTCTCCACCGGCGCATTCTCCCTCGCCCGCCTCGAAACGGTGAGTGAACTGGCGAACGTTGATCTCCTTGAACTCGCCCGTCTCGCCGACGAGCAGCGCCTTCGGGTGCCGTCTCTCACGATCGAACAGGAGCGCGAGGTGGTGAACAATCCGGCGCTGCTGCTGGTTTCCGTCTGTGTGCTGAACCGATGGTCGTTCGAGCGGATTCTGGGGCGCTACCGGTTCACCGAACCGCAGCTGATTGGCCTGCTCGCTCGCCTCGACCGCATGGGCGTCATAGAACTCTTGCCCGGCAACCGCATTCGTCTGCTCATCACGCGCAACTTCGCCTGGCTGCCGGACGGGCCGATCCATCGCTACTTCGTCGAGCACATCCAAGGAGACCTCTTGGCCGGCCGCTTCGACCCGGATCGAGACCTGCACCGGTTCGCCTGGGGCATGCTCTCGGCAGAGTCCGCCACGCAGCTTCGCGCCAGGCTCGCCGAAGCAATGGACGAGTTCGACGAACTCACCCGCAGCGACGAGGTGCGTGCCGATGCCGCCGCCACCGGCACGTGCCTACTGGTCGCCTTGCGCGAATGGGAACCGAATGCCTTCCGCACCATGCACCGCAGCGAGGTTGCCTGAGCCCGCTTGGGGCGCAATGCGGTGGACTACACCCACCGAGAGCGCGGACGCAATCTCGGCAGACGGGTTCCACGGCGCAGCCCCGAGGCTTATAGCCGCCGCCTATCGCCGGTGCTACAGTCGCCGGCTTCTGCGCCGCGCCATCGGCATGGCGTCCGCACAGGGCGGCGCCATCACAAAGCAAGACGCGAAGACAGGGGAGGGAACATTGGAAGACAACGTCGGCTGGTGGCTCACGAAGCGGGCGTTTCTGACGCCGCATCGAGAGGCGTATGTGGACAGCCACACCGGGGAGCGGCTCGATTTCGAGCAGTTGAACTTGCGCGCCAACCGGGTGGCGAATGCCTTCCTCGGCGCCGGCATCGCCAAGGGCGAGCGGGTGGGGCTCTTGATGATGAACAGCCCCGAGTTCGTCGAGGCGTTCTTCGCCCTCGGCAAGATCGGCGCGGTGGTGGTGCCGCTCAACTGGCGTCTCGTCGGCGACGAGCTCGAGTTCATCCTCAAAGACGCCGGTGTCACTCGACTCATCTTCGACGACGACTTCGCCGAGCTCGTGGCGGATCTGCATTCTCGAGGCGACCGCACCGACATTCACCAATGGCTCCAGCTCGAAGGCGCCGGCGAAACGGCGCATTTCGCGGAACCATACCGAGCCTTCCGCGACACGGCTGCCGATGACGAACCTGCCATCGGCGCCGGCGCCGACGACATGCTCTACATCATGTACACCTCCGGCACCACGGGCCTCCCCAAGGGTGTGGTGCATACCCACTCCACCTCCATCTGGGCCTGCATCACCATCGCCGCCACTACCTACTACCGCGAGGACGACCGCTTTCTCTCGCCCCTGCCCATGTTCCATGTCGGCGCACTCACCCCCATCGCGGTGAACGTCTATCGCGGCGTCACCAGCATCGTCATGCGCAGCTTCGATCCGGTGCGTGCGTGGGAACTCGTTCAGGAAGAGAAGGTGAGCATCGCGGTGGCCGTTCCCGCGATGCTGAACTTCATGCTGCAGGTGCCAGACCTCTCCCGTTACGACTTCTCAAGCTGGCGCTGGTGCCTCTCCGGCGCCGCGCCGGTGCCGGAGTCGTTGATCGAGGAGTACGCCAAGATCGGCATCGAAGTGCATCAGATCTACGGCCTCACGGAGTCGTGCGGTCCGGCAGCCCTCATCGACCCCGAAAACGCGCTCAAGCGCATCGGCTCCACCGGCAAGGCGTTCTTCCACACCGACCTGCGCGTGGTCCGTCCAGACGGCACGGACTGCGACGCCGACGAGGCCGGCGAAGTGCTGGTGGCGGGGCCGCATGTCATGCGCGAGTACTGGAATCGCCCGGAAGCCACGGCAGAAACGCTCGTGGACGGCTGGCTGCACACCGGCGATGTCGCCCGCATGGACGCCGACGGCTTCGTTTACATCGAAGACCGGATCAAGGACATGGTGATCTCCGGCGGCGAGAACATCTATCCCGCCGAGATCGAGAAGGTGCTGCAGGAGCATCCGAACATCTCCGAGGCGGCCGTCATCGGCCAGCCGAGCGAGAGATGGGGCGAGTCGCCCTTTGCTGTGGTGGTGAAAACCGACCCGGCGCTGACGGAAGCCGACGTCGTGAACTTCTGCCAAGGACGGCTTGCGGGCTACAAGCAGCCGAAGGGGGCCGCGTTCGTGGAGACGATTCCGCGCAACCCGAGCGGCAAGATTCTGAAGCGCCTCTTGCGGGATCAGTTCCCCGGCCCGGCACCGGTTTAGCGACCCGTGGAACTCGACGAACTCACCGAGCGACTGGGGCCATTCGCGGCGGCCCGATACGGCCGCGAGGACCTAGCCATCGAAGGCGTTCACACCATGCCCGGCCATGCCGGTTTCTCGTGGGGCTTCGACGTGGTTCTGGGCGAGGCTTCGGATGCGAACCGGGAGTCGTGGTTCATTCGCCTGCCGCCGCCGAACGTCAACTGGCGCGGCACTGCCGACGTGCTGCGCCAGGTGGAGGTGCTGAACGCCTTGGACGGAACCGACGTGCCGCATTGTTCGGTGCAATGGTCGGGCGCCGACCTCGAATGGTTCGGCTGTCCCTATTTCGTGGTGCCGAAGCTTGAGGGCGACGTGCTGCGCTTGGGCCCCGGCGAGTGGACGGATGCGCTGGCAGACGAGACCAAGCACGACATGGGCCGTCAGGTGATGCAGGCGCTGGCCGGCATCCACGCGGTGGATCACGCCAAGACGCCGTACCTCGGCGACCCCGTGCCATTCAACGAAGACGTGGAACGCTGGGATCGCTTCTTTGAGCGCGCCGCCGATCCCGAACTCCTCTCACGCGCACCGGATTGCCGCCGCCGTCTGCTCGAAACGCTGCCGGAAGACGCTCCGGTGGGCATCTTCCACGGCGACTTCCAAACCTCCAACGTCTTCTTCGAGCCACCACCTGCGACCGGCGAACCGCCGAAGCTCCTGGCAGTAATCGACTGGGAGCTAACGGGCATCGGTGCCACCCTGAACGACGTTGGCTGGATCTGCACCTTCAGCGACCGCGATGCGTGGGCCCCAAGTCCCGACGCCGGCGCCGCCCCCCGCCCATCGTTCTTGGACCCCGACACCCTAATGTCCCTCTACGTCGATGCCTGGGGCAAGCCCCTGCCCAACCTCAACTGGTTCCGGGCATTGGCCGCCTACAAATTCGCCATCATCACCGGCTTCAACCTAAGCCTCCACCGCCGCGGCAAACGCGTGGACCCAAGCTGGGAAATCACCCGCCTATCCATGCCCACCCTTATCGACCGAGCGCTGGAGCTATTGGGCTAACGCGACTTGTGTAGGAACACCATGCGCTACGTCGCCGTCATCGATAAGGAAGCGGACAGCGCCTACGGGTTTGGTTTCCCGAGCTTCCCGGGTGCTTTTCGGCCGCCGATACCTTCGGCGAAGTCGTCCCCAACTCGATCGAAGCGTTGAGTTTGTTCTTCGAGGACTCCGCGCCGGCACGAACAAGAGACCTCGAGTCTGTACGTGGAGAGATTGCGGAGGCCCTCGCGGGCGGTGCCGTCCTCATGACCATCCCTTGGCAACGGTGATGGCCCTTGGGGGCGAGGCATGTTGCCCTCGTTCGCGCCGATAGGCGCGCGCCCATCGGGTTCCGCTGCTGTTCGCGCCGGAGGCGCGCCTTTCGGCGCGTGCGAGGGCGAGACGCCCTCGCCCCAAAACGGGCCCGTCTTGAGCCGATAGCCATGGCATGAGGGTAGCGACCCTGAAGCGAGTCGAGCCCCTTGGCGGGTGCCTTGCCCTCGGGAGCGTCCCGTGAGGGCGCGCCCGCGTGGAAGGCGCTACGATGTTCTGCAAACGCATTGAGTTGAGAGCGTCTTGATCAGCGAAGAAAAGCAATGTGTAAGCGGAGTAGCTGTGTTGGGCACCGCACTGGGCCTGCTGCTCGGCACGTCGGCATTCGGCGAGCAAGCGGTGGCAGACGATGGAACGAAGGTCGTTAGCAGGGCCGTCACCGTTCAAGTCCGCCAAGGCGCTGTTCAAGGTGTCGAGCAGGATGGGGTTCTTCGCTTTCTTGGCATTCCCTACGCCGCGCCGCCTGCCGGTGCTGCCCGCTGGCTGCCGCCGACGCCGGCTCCGGCACATGGCGGCGCGCTTGAGGCGACGGACTATGGGCCGGTATGTCCCCAGCCGCGGGCGGAAAACGCCGATGAAGATTGCCTAACGATCAACGTTTGGACTCCCGCGGCCGACGATGCTGCACGCCCTGTGATGGTGTGGTTGCACGGCGGTGGGTTCCGCGCCGGATCGGGCGCCATCCCCGGCGAGCTGTTCGCCCAAGAGGGCGTCGTGGTCGCCTCGCTCAACTACCGGCTGGGCCCGCTCGGCTTCCTTTCCCATCCGGCGCTCGACCGCCCCGAAGCCAACTTCGCCCTCATGGACATGGTGCTGGCGCTGACTTGGGTGCGCGACAACATCGCCGCCTTCGGCGGCGACCCCGATCAGGTGACCATCTTCGGCATCTCTGCCGGCGGCATGGCCGTGAGCCTGCTTCTCGCGAGCGAAGCGGCCGCCGGCCTCTTCCACGGCGCCATCTCGCAAAGCGGCTACGGCGCGTGGGCGTTGCCGAGGACATCGAGCGCTCCCACGCCAGCGCCGCTCGGGATGGGACTCGATGCCGCACCCAACGCGGAAGCGATGGGCAAAGAGCTGATCGAGCGTGTCTCAGCGGACGCCACCACAGCCGAAGCTCTCCGCGCTCTCGACGCCGATGCCTTGGTGGCCGCGCTGCAAGGCTTCCAGCTCCCCATCGTCGATGGCATCACGCTCGTTGAAGAGCCGGGCATCGTGGCCCTGCGCGGCGAAGCCAACCAAGTGCCCACAATCGCCGGCGGCAACAGCTTCGAAGGCAGCGTGATGCCCGCCTCTGGCGTCATCCCCGCGCAATACCAAGCCTGGTGGGGCGACGACTTCCCCGCCGCGAAGGCCGCCTACGCCACCGACTTCGCCGTCAGCTACGAGCGCGGCATCCAACGCATTTTCGGCGACAACCGCTACCTGCTGGCAGCCGAGGCACTCGCCGAAGGCATGACCAAGGCCGGCTCCCCAGCGTGGCTCTACTACATAGACTTCCCCGCCACCCCACCCGTGGAAGACTCGCCCGGCGCCCCACACGGCTTCGACGGCGCCCTGCTGTTCCGCAGCCAAGACTCGGACAACGAACACCTACGCAGCCTCGGTTCCCGACTGATGACCCACTGGCTCGCCTTCGCCCGCACCGGCAAACCAAACCCACAGGCAACACCCAACTGGCGGCGATGGGATACGGATGGCAACCAATGGCTCACCTTCGGCCCGGAAGGCGATGCCGACCGCGCCAATCCCCTGGGCGAACGCATGCGAGTCCTGCGCCACCGTTACCAAATGCGCATCACCCCCACACACGAATGAATCAACATGACGACAGATCTCGCGACTCGCGCGCTTGCGCTTTTGCGCGCCGGAACAGGCATCCCCGACGCCGAGTTTCGGGCCGACCAACTCGAAGCGATCGACCATGTGGTGATGGGCAAGGGTCGATTGCTGGTCGTCCAGCGCACCGGCTGGGGAAAGAGCTTCGTCTATTTCATCGCCACCAAACTCCTCCGTGAGCAAGGCACCGGGCCGGCGCTCCTCATCAGCCCGTTGCTCGCACTGATGCGCAACCAAATCGCCGCCGCCGAGCGAATGGGCGTGAACGCCACGACCATCAACTCCGCCAACGCAAGCGAATGGCAGAAGGTCGAGCAACGGATCGCAGCAGACGATGTCGACATCCTCCTCATCTCACCCGAACGCCTCGCGAATGAGCGCTTCCTGAACGAGGTGCTGGGTCGAATTGCCGGGCGCGTTTCCTTGCTGGTCGTTGACGAGGCGCATTGCATCTCCGACTGGGGACACGACTTCCGTCCGCGCTACCGCCTCATCGAACGAATCGCCACGAACCTTCCTGCCAACCTTCGCCTCCTTGCGACAACCGCGACGGCAAATGACCGCGTGATGGCCGACTTGTCGGCAACGCTCGGCCCCGGTCTCACGACCCTGCGCGGCGACCTTGCTCGCCCTTCCCTCGCATTGCAGACGATCCGCCTTCCTAGCCGGGCGGAGCGGCTCGCATGGCTGGCAGACGAACTTCCCGGAATGCCTGGCAGCGGGATCGTCTATACGCTCACGCATAGGGACACGTATCGCGTTGCCGAATGGCTTCGATCACGAGGCATCAAAGTCGCCGCTTACACCGCTGGCGAGCCGGACGAGCGCCGCGAGCAACTTGAACAAGAGCTCTTGGCAAACGACCTCAAGGTGCTGGTCGCCACCACTGCCCTCGGCATGGGTTTCGACAAGCCAGACCTGGCGTTCGTCGTCCACTACCAAGCTCCGGGTTCCGTCGTGGCCTACTACCAGCAGGTGGGTCGCGCAGGGCGGTCGCTCGCCACCGCTTACGGGGTGCTGCTTGCCGGGAGCGAGGACACGGACATCACCAGCCACTTCATCGACACAGCCTTCCCGTCGCGAGCGGAGGTGGAGGAAGTGATTGACGCGCTCGAGGATGCACCGGACGGACTCTCGGTGCCCGAGATCGAACGGCGCTCGAACGTGAAGAACACCCGCATTCAGAAGGCAATCCAGCTTCTCTCCCTAGAGGCGCCGGCACCCCTCGCAAGGAGCGGCTCACGGTGGCAACTAACCGCGGCCACGTTGAGCGACGGCTTCTGGGAGCGCGCCGAAAGACTGACATCTCTGCGCCGAGACGAACAGCAACAGATGCAGGAATACGTCAACCTCTCGTCCGGCCACATGGAGTTCCTCATTCGAGCACTTGATGGCGATCCGGCGGGGTACACGCGCCCAAATCTGCCGCCACTGCTATCCCAACCTCACCCGGAGCAAATCCGGGCAGCCGTGGACTTTCTGGGGCGTTTGAGCTTGGACATCGAGCCGCGGCAGCGGCTGCCTGATCGGCGCAAGATCGACCCGGCGTATATGGCAGAGAAGGGCAAGGCGCTGTGCGACTGGGGTGACCCCGGGTGGAGCGAGTTGGTGCGCCGCGGCAAGTATCTACACGGGTGTTTCGCCAAAGCGCTCGTGACTGCGTGCGCGGATCTCGTACGCAGGTGGGCTCCGCATCCCGAACCCCTTTGGGTCACGGCGATCCCATCGCGCCGACACCCCCACCTAGTTCCGGATTTCGCGAAACAGTTGGCTGCCATCCTCGGCCTCCCCTACAGCGATGCCTTGTTGAGAACCGGGGAGCATCCTGAGCAGAAGACCATGCAGAACAGCGCATGGCAGGCGCAAAACGTGACTGATTCGATGGCGGTACAGGATGGCGCTATGCTCACGGGGCCGGTGCTGTTGGTGGATGACATTGTGGATTCACGCTGGACCATGACCGTGGCTGCACAACTGCTGCGTGAAGCCGGCAGCGGCGAAGTCTGGCCCCTGGCCTTGGCTCGGGCATCGGGGCGGTGAGTTGAACCCGGGACCGTCGGCAAACACCAAGGCAGTCCTGCTGCTGACCGCGCCGTTGCTGACCGGGTCAGGCAGTCCAAAGGCTCCCCTCCTCACGCCGCGTGAATACCGCGATATGGCCCTATGGCTTCAGACTGTCGGCGGCGAGCCCGCAGATCTGCTGCGGGGCGACTCGCAGTTGCTCGGTGGGAAAACCGCGCCCATCGACCCCGAGCGCCTGAAGTGCCTGCTCGATCGTGGCTTCCAGCTTGCCCAAGCGCTCGAACGCTGGTCCGCGCGGGCAATCTGGGTGGTCGGTCGTGCCGATCCCGGCTACCCAGCCCGCGTCAAGGAGCGCTTGAAAGGCAACGCACCGGCATTGCTGTTCTGCTGCGGCGATGCGGAGATCGCGAACGGTCCGGCATTGGCCATCGTCGGCTCGCGCAACGCCAGCAAGGAAATCTTGGCCTACACGAGCGAAGTCGCCGCCGATGCGGCGCACAACGGCAAGGTCGTAGTCTCCGGCGGTGCGCGGGGAGTGGACCGCACCGCGATGGACGGCGCCACCAACGCTGGCGGCGCCGCTGTCGGCGTATTGGCTGGCGATTTGGAGCGCACGAGCATGAATCGCACGCACCGCAACCTCATTCTGGAACAGCGACTATTGCTCGTCTCGCCGTTCGATCCGCTGGCTCGCTTCCACGTCGGCCACGCCATGCACCGCAACAAGCTGATCTACGCAATGGCCGACGCCGGCCTCGTCATGGACACAGCGATAGACGAGGGTGGCACCTGGGCCGGTGCCGTAGAGCAAATGTCGAAGTACGGCACCCCCGTTTACACACGTTCCAACGGAGCCCCATCCCCCGGCCTCGAAGCCCTGCGGGAAAGGGGCGCACTGCCTTGGAAAGGCAACGACTCGGTCACACCACCGGCTGCCAAGGGGCAACGAGAACTGTTCGCCTGACCGCGGGGTGGGGGTTGACTGCGGTAGGTGCGAGCATCCTCTATCGGACTGGAGCCGCCGCCGAATCGGCGGGTTAGGTTCCGAACGACTGCTCCAACCGCCCCTTGGGGGAGTCGGAGACCTGCGAGTCGGAGTTGCCACCCCGCCGGGACGCCGAGTCGCTGACACGGAGGAAGACGGATGGGCCGTAGGGGGACGGGCTTGTCCCGTCCCGAGTCCGGCGCGAGTACCTATCGTGACGGGTCAAGCCCGTCCGTTAGGACATTTCGGCTTTCACCACTGCCGGCTTCGACAGTTCTCGTCAATCTGCCGCCTCGAGTTCCTCCGAGAACAGCGAAGGAAAGTGCGTCAGCGGGTCAGCGGGGCCAGCGAGGAGCTGCTGTTGGCGGGGTGTGAGGTCGATGCCTTCGGGTGCCGTTACCCGGGTGGCGCCCCAGCTCATGTTCGAGACGCAGTATTTATAGAGCAGGGTGCGGCGTTCGTAGTCGGCGTCCCAGCGGGCAGTGCCGTGGGTTAGGGACTCGGTGAAGACGGTGAGGCTGCCGGCGGGGGCCTTGACGATCTGCACGCAATCGCTGTCTTGATGGCCCTTGCGGAGGCGTTCCGGCATTCGGAAGGCGCTCTTGTGGCTGCCGGGGACAACGCAGAAGCCGCCGACGTCAGGGCCCGTGTCGGAGAGGTTCCATGCCGCCACCATGAAGCCGGCGGACATGCGGTTGTCGCGGAAGGGGTAGAACTCGCCGGGCACGGAGGTGGCATTGGGAGCGATGGCGCCGTAGTCGGCATGTAGGCGGCCGGCCGGGGAGCCTTGGCGCATGTACATGCCGTAGAGGCGTTCCAGGCGAAAGCACTCGCCTAGGCGGAAGCGCAGGATGGGCAGGACCGCCGGATGGTCCATCAGACCAGCGAATGGCTGGCCCCACTGCAGGAAGCCGGGGCCGCTCTTGCGGATGGCGCCGGCGGCGCTGCCGAAGCGGGGGAAGTTGTCGGGCGGTGGTGGTAGCTCTTGGGCGTCGATGAGGGCGTTGAGTTCGGCCACTTCGCCTTCTGTCAGCACGTTCTCGATGACGAGGTAGCCGTTGAGATCGAAGAGGTATTGGCGCTCTTCGAGCAGCTCGGTGTCGAGGCTGGCCTCCTGCGTTGCGTTTCCCACGATCGCCTCTCCCGTTTGGCGTTGCGCCTCTAGCCGGCCTCTCGCGCCACCTGAAACGCAGGCCGCTCGCCCAAGCGCTGGTAGTACTCCATCGTGTGCGGGTGATCGTCTGTGAGCACGCCGAAGTTGTCCGCCAGCATAAGCGTGTACCCGTTCATGATGTCGGCGAGGCTGAAGGTGCCGCCAACGAGGTAGGGCGAAGTGGAAACCACACCCTCGATGGCGTCGATGCAGGTGCGGGCTCTCGCTTTGCAGTCCTCGATCACGAATTCCACGAGTTCACCGTTCGGTGCCACACGGCGGTGGTTGACGATCTCGCCCAGCGGCCGCGCGAAGGTCGCCTCCGAGAACCAGCACCACTGCCGGCAATGGGCGGCGGCGAGCGTGCCGGGCGACGGCTGCAGCTTGCCGTAGCCGTAGCGGTCGAGCACATACTCCGCCATCGCGCCGGATTCGAACATGGTGAGGTCGCCATCGGTCATGGCCGGCACCTTGCCGGTGGGGCTCTTCGCGCGCCACTCGGCGCTGGCGCGGTACTCCGGCGAGAAGTCGATGACCTCCACCTGATACGGCACATTCAGTTCTTCGCAGACCCAGATGACCCGCACCGAACGGGTGCCCTTGACGTGATAGATAGTGAGCATGGTTCCCTCGATGGAAGTGCGTCTTGGTTGCTTGGCGTTGCCTACGACCGAGGCGGCCCTACGCCACCACCGCGTCCTCGCCCATGTGCTCGCGCACCCAGGCCTTGAGCGGCACGTCCTCGTCTGCTGGCGAGGTATAGCCGAAACCGCCGTTGGGGCTCGCGCCGAGGAGTTGGCGGCGGATGGGGTCGGCATCGTTGAGATAGTGGTCAACCGTCATGTTGTCGCGCGGACGGAGCCAGCGATAGCTGTAGCCGTAGAACAGCACCTTGCGCGTCACGTCGGAGCGGTTGCGGCCGGCGGCGTGCCAGAGGCGGCGGTCGAAGAACACGGCATCACCGGCGTCTGCCAATATGGGCGTGGCGTCTGGGTGTTCTTCGCCCTCCTGCGGAAACTCAAGCGCGTTGGAGAGGTGGCTGCCGGGCACGACATGGAAGTTACCCCGGTTCGGCGTCAGCGTGCTAGTGAGGAAGAACCCCACCTTCAGCGAGATGCGGGGCCGCGGCTCGGATTCGATGTCGATGTTGAGGCGCCCGCTGTCCTGGTGCCAGCCGAGGCGAGGCGAAGACGGCACGTGGTCCGCCGGCATCGGCGGCGTGACGATGGCGTGGCTGTGGTAGAGCTGGATGTGCCAGCCAAGGATGTCGATGACCCGCGCAATGGTCTTCGGCCATTCGAGCAGCTTGAGGAAGGCGGAGTCGAAACCGATGAAGTCGAGCCGGTTGAGCGGTTGGCTGGGCTTCAGCTCGTACTTGGGCCGAAACTCGTCATCGAGCCGGTCGGCGGCTTCCGTGAGTTCGGCAATCAAGTCCGGCGGCAACACATTGCGAACGATCAGGTAGCCGCGCTCGTCGAAATGCCGACGCTCGTCGTCGGTAAGGCGGTGTTCCAGGCAAGCGGTGTCCATGGCGTCGAGCATAGCAGGAACAATGCGCACCGAAGGGGCCTTGCGGCTTCTTCGACCCACCTCAAGGGCGGCGTGATAGAAGGAGAGGCAGCCCGCTACTCGATGGAGCGGCCCCTTTTGGAGGGAAGGCATTCTGCCCCTTCCCTAGCGCCGATAGGCGCTTTCTCGTCGAGCCGGCGTTTCGACGCGCCTGACGGCACGTTAGGGAAGGCAGAATGCCTTCCCTCCAAAGGCCCCGCTTCTGGGAGTTGTGCGGTGGCGCCTCACGCCGCCACGACCTCCACCACCTTGCTGTAGATCGTGTAGCCGGCGAAGCCGATGTACATGGCCGAGGCCAGCACCATGAAGAAGATGTTGATCCAGCCTGGGCGGGCGGACTTCGGCAGGTAGGTGAGGTTCATGTAGAGCACCATCGGCACGTAGATGGCCATCACGAAGCCGCTCATCAGCGCCGCGATGAACAGGAAGTCGAGGCCAGCGATGTCGTACTTGCCGAAGAACCAGACGCTGAAGACGCCAATGACCATCGTCGTGCCAACCAGCACCAGATACCACTGCTCGAGCTTCAGCCACTTGCCGAGCTTGAAGTTCGTGTGCAGGAGGTCCGCGAAGATGCGGCTGCCGCCGTCCACACCGCCGAGTTGCGTGCTGAACAGGGCCGCCATGCCGACGATGAGGAAGAGGTAGCGGCCGAACGTGCCCATGCTCTGTTCGAGGATGGATGCAAGGTCCCAAACCAGGCTCGCGCGGTCTGGCACGAGGCCAATCGGATGCAACACGGCAAGGGCGCCGAAAACGAACAGGAACATGGTGAAGCTGCCGAGCAGCCAGAAGAAGAGCGTCTGATCCACCACGATGTAGCGGAACCAGTCCTTGAATCGGCGCCGGTTCTCCGCCGTGTCGGCATAGACATAGCCGGTGTCGAGTTCCTTGATCTCGTGCTTGTGCGCGGGGCTCATCAGCGACGGCATGCGTTCGCCCATGCCGATGTTCTTCTCGCGCAGGTAGTAGGCGTAGTAGAGGTTGCCGAGGCCGCCAGCCCCGGCGAACACCACGGCGCCGAAGAAGCGGTTGAAGGTGAGTTGATCGCGCACTGAGCCATCGTCGGCAAGGACATCCACGGGGAAGTCGGGAAAGCTGAAGAAGCTGATCACTCCCTGCCACATGGCGAGGAAGATGTCCGCCGATCCGATCTCCCAGACGACGTAGATGAGGCCGGCCACAATGACCACGATCAGACCCATGATGCAGCGCTCTACCGCCGTGTAGATCACCTTGGGCCCGAACAGAATGGCCGCGACCAAGGCGAAGACGATGGCGGTCCACAGCCACGCCGGACTGTCGTGCCCCGGCCCGAAGATCAGGTCGCGCAGAGCAATGCCCGTCTCCCGTGCCCACCCCGGCAGGAACTTGCCGACGAAGATCACGAACACGAAGACGTAAACCGTCAGCTTGATCACCCGCGCCATGCCGGTGAACGGACTCTCGCCGGTGACCACCGCCCAGCGGCCAATCTCGATGTTGACCCAGAGCTGAAGGAAGATGCCGATCGCCGCCGCCCAGAGGAGCTGCGCCCCCACCACCGACGTGATCCACGGCCACATGATGAGCTCGCCCGAGCCGATGGCGAGCCCGGCCATCACAACCCCTGGCCCGATCATCGCCAGGATCGGCTTCTTGCGTTCCGGAAGCTCCGCCGGCTTCAGCGACTCAATCTTGACCAGCATTCTTGCTTCGCCTGTTGTCTGTCACACGCTGATTCCGCCCGCAGTAGATCGAATGCCGGCCGGTCCCCCCAAAGCGCGTGGCGACTATAGCGCCTTCGGGTTGGACATGGCGCGGGCGGAGGTTGCAGGATTGTGGGCTTTGCGGGGAGGGTGAGCGATGGCTGAGCCGCGTGCTGCGACGATCATTGGCGATGGGGTTGTGGGCGTTTGCCCGGATGGGCGGTTCGATTCCGGGGCCCGGATCGCGGAGCCGTTTGGGGTGGCTGTAGGGCCGGATGGGTGGCTCTACTTCTGCGACCTTGGCAACCATCGGGTTCGGCGCGTGGATCCGGAAGGGCACATTGTCGAGACGGTGGTGGGGAGTGGTCGCAAGGGGAACGCCGGCGACGGCGGGCCTGCCACCGCGGCAGACATTGAGCAGCCGTATGAACTGCGCTTCGACGCCGCCGGCAATCTCGTGTTCGTGGACATGACGGCACACGTCGTGCGGCGGGTAGATGCCGGGAGCGGGCGGATCGAGACGGTGGCTGGCAACGGGGAGGCTGGGTTCTCCGGCGATGGTGGGCCCGCGACCGACGCCATGCTTCGGCAGCCGCATTCCATCGAGATTGCCGAGGACGGCGCTATCCTCGTTTGCGACATAGGCAATCACCGGATTCGACGCATCGACTCCGAAACCGGAGTCATCGACACGTTTGCCGGCACCGGCGAGCAGGCGCCGACGCCGCCCGGTGGCTCGATTGCAGACGCACCGCTTAACGGCCCGCGTTCCCTCGCCTTCGACGATGCCGGGGATCGCAGCGAACTCTTTCTCACGCTCCGCGAGGGCAACGCCGTGCTCAGCATCGACATGCGAAACGGGCACATCGAGCACGTCGCCGGCAGCGGCCAGTTCGGCTACGCCGGCGACGGTGGCGACGCTCGCGCGGCCAGCCTAGCGGGGCCAAAGGGCATCGCCGTCTGCGGCAACGACATCTACATCGCCGACACCGAAAGCCACACCGTGCGCCGCATCGACCGCGCCACCGGGATCATCGACACCGTTCTCGGCGACGGTGAGAACCACGACGGCCCCGACGGAGATCCCTTGCACTGCGGCCTTGCCCGACCGCACGGGGTGTACGCGACGCCAGACGGTCGCATCTTCGTCGGCGACACGGACAACCACCGCGTGCGGGTGCTGTATCGCTGAGCCTTCGGCTCGAGGCATCGGCCGAGTTTGCTAGCGCGCCCTGAAGGGCGCGTCGACAGTTCGCTGGCGCGAACTGCTGGCCTTCGTGCTCGCGTTCGCTCGCAACTACGGCTAGCGCATGAGGGAGGCCACCCGAAGAAGGGCGACGCATGCGTCGCCCCTACGGCCCCGGACATGACCGACACCCTCCTGTAGGGGCGACGCATGCGTCGCCCTGTCCGGCGGCCGGGTGTATCGCCGCCAAGTCCGACAGGGTGCTAGGCTTTGCCCATGCGTACCTATCCCTTGACCGTGAGGCGGCAGAACGCCAGTCGCCCACCCATCCCCCTCAGCGCGGATCAGTGCCGGGAGTTCCTTGCCAATGGCTTTCTGGTGCTGCGCTCGTCCTTGCCGGAGAGCTATCACCGCACCATCTTCGAGCGCTTTGATGCCGTGGCGGATGGCCGAGGCGAAGGGGCGACGGGCATGGGCCACTTCGGCAACAACCTGCTGCCGCTGATCCCGGAACTGATCGAGTTCTTCAACGACCCCGTGGTGCGGGGGGCGCTGGGAAGCGTGCTTGGGCCCGACTACTCCATGCACCCGCACAGGGCCCTGCACCGCAATCCCCCTGGCAGCGACGAGCAGGAGTTCCACAAGGACAGCTACTGGGGCTACACGCGTCGCGTTCGCAACCACCGACCTTGGTGGGTGATGGTGATGTACTTTCCGCAGGACACGGAGCTGGTCAAGGGCCCGACGGCGGTGATGGCCGGCAGCCAGCACCTGAACCAGCGGCCGGAAGGCATCTGCACCGAGGTCCCCATAGCCGGGGCGGCCGGCTCGTTCGTGCTGATCCACTACGACATCTGGCATCGGAAGATGAAGAACCAGACGGACTTGAACCGCTACATGTTCAAGTTCGAGTTCACGCGCATGGCGCCGCCGCGCAAGACGGAAGCCAGCCAGCCGTGGCAGCAGCCGCAACAGGTGCCCGCGCTCGACCTCTCGCCGGTCTGGCAAGCGACTTGGGCTTGGCTTTCCGGGCAAGCTGGCTGCCGCGTGAGCGGCAAGTCTCATGCGGACGAACTCGCGTCGGACGACGAGGCCACCGGCATCAACGCCGGCTATCGCCTGGCTGCGGCTGGCCAACAGCGCGCCTTGCTCAATGCCCTCGACAGCAACGCGGAACCGCACGAGAACGAGCGTCGCTATTCGGACAACGGCCGCATCTGGCAGCAGGACGTGGCCGTGCGCAACGCCGCACACGGACTGGTGCAACTCGACGGTGAGGCCCTCCCCGGCTTGCAGGATGTAGCCTTGAATGGAACTCCGCGCGGCCGCAAGCACGCGGCGTTTGCCTTGGGTGAGATCGGCTCGGACGTAGCCATCCCAACCTTGATCGAGGCCATGAGCGACGACGATGTGCATGTGCGCATAGCCGCCGCCGAGGCCATCGGCATTCTCCCTGCCTCAAGCGAAAGCCGGGATGCACTGCTCGGCGCCATGTGCGACAGCGCTTCGGAAGTGCGCTTCGATGCCGCCCTCTCCCTCGTTCGAGCCGCCGCGCAAGGGTCTGAGCAACTGATGGCCGGGGCCGTCGCGCCACTCGAAGAGGCGCTCTACGACACCAACCGCTACGTCAGCGGCTACGCCGCCGAAGCACTCGAACGAATCGGCACCGCCGAGGCCCTCGAAGCGCTGCTGCCGTTCCTGCGCACCGCCCGTTGGTGTCCCCACACCGACAACCAGCACCCGTTCTGATCGATGTCCGAGCCCGAGAACGCCATCGATGATGTAGGCCTCGCGGGGCGTGTCGCCATCGTCACGGGCGGTGGCGCAAGGGGCTACGAGATCGGCAATGGCCGCGCTGCGGCGATCCTCCTCGCTCGCGCCGGTGCTGCCGTGGTGGTGGTTGACCGCGACGCCGATGCGAGCCAGCGCACCGTGGAGATGATCGAAGGCGAGGGCGGTTCCGCAGTTCCCTTCGCCGCCGATGTCACGGACGAGAGCGACTGCGAAGCGCTGCGGTCGATGGTGACTCGCAAGCTAGGCCCGCCCCAAGTGCTCGTCAACAACGTGGGAATCGGCGCTGCCGGCACCGTCGTCCAAACCGACCCCGCCGTGTGGGAACGCGTGATGAACACCAACGTCACGTCGATGTACCTGACCTCCCGCACCCTCATCCCGGCAATGGCCGAAGCCGGCGGCGGCGCCATCGTCAACATCGGCTCCATCTCCGCCATCCGCCCCAAGGGCAACACCGCCTACTCCACCTCCAAGGGTGCCGTCATCGCCCTCACGCAAGCAATAGCGGTGGATCACGCCGAAGCCGGAGTCCGCGTCAACGCCGTGATGCCGGGCCCGGTCTTCACGCCCATGGTGAACGGCCCCAACATGACCCCCGAGGTGCGCGAGCAACGCAAGAACGCCTCGGCCCTACGCATCGAAGGCTCCCCTTGGGACATCGGCCACGCCGTAACCTTCCTCGCCTCGAACCACGCCCGGTACATCACGGGCCAGGCGCTGGTCGTGGACGGCGGCGTAACCCTCCGCTCGCCGGAGCGTTAGCGCGGAGGTGTTACGGAGACGGTAGTTGTCCCGGCCGGCTCGGGCCGCCTGCAGCACGGACTTCGCGGTCGATGGCGTTGACTTTCGGAACGGCTTCCAGCGCGATCGCGACGAACCGATCGGCGAGGGATCGAAGGATTGGACCGTCTTCTTCTCGGCACTCCCTCTCCAGCTCGGGGACGAGCCGGTTCCAATCCCTCGTCTTCTCGTCTAAGTTCTCGTACCACGCCCACCAACTCGGGGGCCAAATGTCCCCGCGTGGGAAGTTCGCCTTGAGACTGGAGAAGTGCTCGACTCTGGCGTTTCGCTCTTCTTCGGGGAGATCGCTTCCCTTTTTCGGAGCTAGGACTCCGATGTACCAGCCCTTCGGGCCGGGCCCATCGGACTCCAGACGGACGGCCCACCGATGCTCGGAGTCGGGATTGTTGGACCTTGCGGCGTTCGGGTGACAGTGCCAAGCGTTCCGGTGCAACCACAAACGGTTCCGCTTCTTGGGTTCCCCGTCGTACCGACAATCGATGGTCAGGTCCGACCCTATATCCTGTAGACGTGGGTCTTCCCGCACTCGCACGCACAGACGGCTGAGAAACCGGCCGCACACGTCATCTCTGATATCCGGCCAGCACTCGTACACGGCTAGTGCCGTCTTCAACTTCTCGGGAGCAGACATCACGAACTCGAGCACAGCCTGCCGCTCGGAGTTGTCAACCATAGCTTTGCCTCCAAATTTCCGCGCGCAGAAGAGTTCGGCGTCATGCAGGAACCAGCGCAATCGATCGACCTCGCAACGACGGCGACACTCCTCCAGCCATGCTGCGAAGGACTTGGGGGTCCGCGCCAATCCGTCCTGCCAGTCCTCGTCGGACTCGTAGAAGGGCATGATCGCAAACCGACCGGTCCAGCGCTCCGCGAGCTCCTTCGCCGGCGCGCTTTCTTCAGACGGTGCTTCTCCGGTGGGGCACAGGTAAATCAACAAGAACCGTTGATCGTATGTCTGCTCGAGGAAGACCAAGTAGTCGCTCACTTGATTTGGCTGATCGTGAGCGTACGGCTTGTTCTCGAACGCGAGGCAGAAGCTGGCGGTCCGCGTCCGAATCTCGACAGAGACGTCGATGCGGCGGAGGTCCGTGATTGCGCGCTCTGTCGTCACCGTCACCGTGGCGGTCTCGTCGACAAAGCTCCAATCCGGTGTGGAGAGGGGTGCACCTTTGGGTTGGTTGAGGCACTCCAGAAATGCCTGGAGGAAGAGCCATCCCTGACCGTGTGTCGCGTCGGGATCCAGCAGGTCTGCGATGATCCTCGACAACCCAAGTTCATCGTCTCGCATATAGTCGAGAACGTTGAACCGTCGCGCCAAATGCCGGTCCAAGTCGAGCCCTAACGCCTTCGCGGTTTGAAGCCTAGGAGCGAGCTCCGCGAAGAAGCTCTCGCGGCTACGCAGGATTGTCGACCTCGTGTCGTCGGGCCGAAGCCCCCGCTTTTCGAGCAGTCGTCCTATAGCAGGCGTGGGTTCTTCCGACATCTTGTCTCCCAGCCCCGAAGGCTTCAGAGTGGAAGGCTTCAGAGTGCCTCGGCGCGCGGCCCGCTCTGTGGCCCCCGGATCAACCTCCCAGGCATCGCGCCGGTAGCTTCCCCACCCTCATAGGTCACTTCCCCGGACTTGATCGTCATCCGATACCCCTGGGCCTTCTGAACCAGCCTCTTCCCCCCGGCGGGAAGGTCGTAAACCATCTCCGGCGGCATTAGCCGCAGCCCGTCGTAGTCAATCAGATTGAAATCCGCCCTATACCCGGGGGCGATCACGCCACGGTCCTTCAGCCCATACACGGAAGCCGAGTCTTGCGTGAGCTTGTGCACTACGAATTCGAGCGGCATGCACGGGCCGCGCTTACGGTCGCGGGTGAAGTAGCTCAGCATGTAGGTCGGAACGCTCGCGTCCACCAGCACGCCGCAGTGGGCGCCGCCGTCGGACAGGCCGAACACGCTCTGGGGATGCTCGATGGAGGCGCGCTGGCCTTCGAGGTCCCCTTCGTAGCGGCCGAACAGCGCCAAGAGCGGCTGGCCGTCGGCGAGGGTGTCCATAATGACCTCCCGCGGGTGGACTCCCCGGGCGCGCGCCACGGCCGCCACGGTGTCGTCGGGGCCGGGCTCGTAGGTGAGTTCGGCGTCCATGACGTACTGGTGTTCGTGATCGCTAAGGAAGCGCACGGCGTCCGCGTTGGGCGGCAGCATTGGCTCTTCCGAAAGCACCCGCCGGCGGAAGTCGGGGTCCCGGAGCATTGCTTGGCGCTCCGCAAGGGGCCGCCCGTGGATCTCCCTGTAGGCCGGGAACTGGCGCATGGGATTGATGGTCCCGTCGAGCGTCATCAGGATCGAGGCCGGGCGCGCGCCCACCTGCGGCCGCAGTTGATGGCCTTCGGCGTGCAGCCTCTCCGCGAGGTCCCACACCGGCGCGGGACCCGCAGTCATCAACGGCGTGACGATGCAGCCCGTGGTGCGCGTGATGTGCTCGATCCACGCCAGCTCCTCAGGCTGGTTGAGGCTGTCGGAGACGAACTCCATGGTGCCGAAGTCCAGCCCCTCGAACGCGCTGCCGATGGTCTTCATCTCCTCCGCCGACGCCCGCGTGCCCGGCACCAGGTTGCCTGCCCGGTCCACGTGCCCGTAGAAGCGCGAGGTGGAGAACCCAAGTGCCCCCGCCTCGAGCGCCGCGCGGGTCAGGGCGCGCATCTCCACCATGTCCTCGGGCGTCGCATCGTCGTAGCAGCGCTCGCCCATCACGTAGAGCCGCATGGCTACGTGCGGCACCTGCGTGCCCACGTCCACCGCGTAGGGGGTGTCGATGCCGTCGAGGTAGTCGGCGAACGACTCCCAACCCCAAGGGATGCCGTCGTGCAGCGCGGTGCCGGGGATGTCCTCCACGCTCTCCATGAGTTCCACCAACCGGTCCTCGCTGCCCGGACGCACCGGGGCGAAACCGACGCCGCAGTTGCCCATGACAATCGAGGTCACGCCATGCCAGCTCGTCGGTGTGACGTGCTTGTCCCAGCACACCTGGCCGTCGTAGTGGGTGTGGATGTCGACGAACCCCGGAGTCAGGAGGTCGCCCTTGGCGTCAATGATGCGCCGCGCCTTGGCCGGGCTGGCTCCTGACGGTGTGACGTGCATGATCTTGCCGTCGTCGACTACAACGTCGCCGCTATTGGTAGGGGCGCCCGTGCCGTCCACGATGGTTGCGTTGCGGATGACCAGATCGTGCATGCTCAAATCTCCCCCGAGAGCGGTCTTTGCAGAGCTGCCATCATAGCCAAAGCGGGTGGCTAGCAGTTCGTGGCGCGAAATGCTGGCCTTCGTAGTTGCCTTCTACCGACCGAGCCTTTTCCTCTTGTGCTGCACGTAGTCCACGAGGATGTACTCGCCTAGCTTGTCCGGCGTTGTGTAGAACACGCGGCCGCCGTTGATGCGGGCGATTTGGTCCATGAAGGCCTTTAGGTAGTAGCTGGCGTCCAGCATGAAGGTGTTGATGGCGATGCCTTTTTGGGAGCAGCGCTTTACCGCTCGCATGGTGGCGCGGATGGTGGCGGCGGTTGGCGGGTAGGCGAAGCGGGCCTGGCCGTTTTCGAGGTGGGCGGTGGGTTCGCCGTCCGAGATCATGATGATCTGCTTGGCGCCGGCGGAGTGCTTTGCCAGCAAGCGCTCGGCGAGCAGCAAGGCGTGTTGCATGTTGGTGCCGAGAACGTACTCGTCCCATTGCAGGAAGGGCAGGTCGTGCGCCTTGAGTTCGCGGGCGTAGGCGGCGAAGCCGATGATGTGGAAGGAGTCCTTGGGGTATTGCGAGGTGATGAGGTTGTGCAGGGCCAGCGCCACCTTCTTGGCGGCTTGGAAGGAGCCGCGCAAGGCCATGGACCAGGAGAGATCGACGAGCATCGCCGTGGACGTGGAGGTGATGAGTTCCGAGCGGTGAATCTCGAAGTCGCCCGGTTCGAGTTGCACGGGCGTTGCGGGGCCGTTGCGGTCGATGGCGTTGCGCACGGTGCGCGGCAGGTGCAGGTGGAACGGTTCGCCGTATTCCCACGGCTTCGCCTGTTCCTGCGTCTCTCCGAACGGGCCTTCCTCCGGCACGGCGTGGTTGCCGAGGCTCTGGCGCTTCAGGCGCGCGTAGATTTCGCCGAGCGCCTTCTGGCCGATCATGCGTGAGCCCCTGGGCGTCAGTTCCCAGCGGTTCTCGCCGGTGGGGCGGATGTAGCCGGCTTCCTCGAGCGCTTTCAGCAGCTTCTTCAGTTCGTCAAGGGAGTCGGCCGCTTCGTCGCCCAGGAGTTCCTTGAGCAGGTCCATGTCGATCCGATCCGGGTCGCCGCCTCGCTCGGCGGCCTGCACCTGGTTGATGAGTTCGTCAAGCTGGTGCATCTCGTCCATGAGGCGCATGGCGGCTTCGAGGTCGATGTCTTCGCTGCCGCCGAAGTTGTAGCGCTGGCCGCGAGGGTTCAGGAAGTCGAGTGCATTGGCGAGCTGCTGCATCTCGAATTCGAGCTCCGGGTCGTCGAAGCGCCCGGCCATGAGCTGGCTGAGCTGGGAGCGTTGCTCTGGGCTCAGCGAGTTCAGTAGCGACTGCGCCGCCGCCATCTGCTGGCGCATCTGCTCCAGGAGTTCGTCGAGGTTCTTCGGCGGGTTCTCGCCGAACATGTCGCCGAACTCGTCCATGAAGCGGTCGAACTCGGGATCGTCGCCGGCGGCGCGTCGCGCCAGCATCTCGTTCAGCGCCCGCAGCATGTCCTTCATGCGCTTGATGTCGCCGTCCGACATGTTCTTCACCATCTGCTCGATGTTGTTGAAGAACGACTGCGTCATGGCCTTGCGGAGCTGGTTTAAGAGTTCAAGGTATTTCTTCTGCGCCTCGGGGTCGAGGAACTCGTACTTCTGCAAGGCGTTCATCTTGCCGGCGGGGTCTTCCGGCAGGTTGTCGAGCTCACTGGCGTTCTTTTCGGCGATCTGGCGCAGGAGGTCGTCGGAGAAGCTCTCCGCCTCGCCCGCGTCTTCGCCGGCGGCGTCGGCGCTCTCGTTGCCTTCACCACCTTCGCCGCCGGCCTCGCTGTTCCCACGGCCCTTCCACTCATCGATGCGCGAGCGTTCCATGTCGATGATTTCGTCGAGCTTGCGGCCGATGTCGTCCATCACGCTCGAGAGGTCGAACTGCGAAAGCCGCTCCTTCTTGCGCTCGCGCAGGGTCTTGAGCATCTCTCGCATGCCTTGCAGGCGGTCGCCGCCGGGGATGTCCATGCCGCGGGAGAAGAGGTTGCGCATCGCCCAGCGCAGGTCGCCGTATTCCATCAGGTCGTCCACCATCGCGCCCAGGGCATCGTCGGCGGAGTGGGCCAGCATCTGGCTGCCGTCCCATTGCGAGAAGCGGTGGCGAGTGACGAATCGGCGCATGGCTCGTTCCCCCTTGCCTTGGCAGGCTTCAGGTGACCCTTGGAGTTCCCGCGCTAGCGAAAAGCTCCAACACGCCCGCAGGGCGCACCTTCATCCGGTGAAGGTCGCGCGCCCGCCGGCGCTGTATTTGTTCAGCAGCTTGTGCAGATGCAGGCCTTCGAGCACGAACTCGACGGCGCTCGGCATAGCGGCCGGTTCAGAAACGAGGCCGGAGACCACTTCCGCCATGCCGGGAATCGACTCCATCACGGAGTCGTAGGACATCACCGCGGCACTCTCCCCAGTCTCGACGGAGAGGCCATCGCCAAACGAGAGCACAATGTTCTCAAGCTCGTTCACGTCCATCCGGCGGTCGAACACCGCCTTCACGGAGGCGGTGAGGATGCGCTCGACGATCTTGTCCTCCTGCCCCTCCTCCATCGCCTCGAACTCCACCTTGCCTTGCAGCGAGGGCAGCACGAAGGGCAGGTCCGAGATGCGCGGGATCACGTCGAGTTCGTTCAGGCGCAGGGCGCGGCGGAAGGCGTTGGCGAGCAGCGCCTCGTAGTTGGCGACGGAAGCCCGCACGGAAACGCCGGAGCGCTGGTTGATGTCCGGCGAGGAGCGCGCCTGGCGGGTCATCTCGGCGACGATCTCCTTCATGTAGTCCGGCACGTGGACGCGGTAGTCGCTCATGTCGAGCGACGCCGCCTCCTGTTCCATGATGTCGATTTCCTGGCCGATCTCGTCCGGATAGTGGGTGCGCACTTGGGCGCCGTAGCGATCCTTCAGCGGCGTGATGATGCGGCCGCGGTTGGTGTAGTCCTCCGGGTTCGCCGTGGCGATGAGGAATACGTCGAGGGGCAGGCGCACCTTATGGCCGCGAATCTGCACGTCGCGCTCCTCGAGCACGTTCAGGAGGCCTACCTGGATGCGCTCCGAGAGGTCTGGCAGCTCGTTGATCGCGAAAATCCCACGATTCACCCGCGGCACGAGGCCGAAGTGGATGGTGAACTCGTCCGAGAGATAGCGACCCTCGGCCACCTTGATTGGGTCCACCTCGCCGATGAGGTCGGCGATGGTGATGTCGGGCGTCGCCAGCTTCTCGCCGTAGCGCTCTTCGCGATGCATCCAGCGGATGGGGGTTGCGTCGCCCTGCTCGGCGACGATGGCGCGGCCTTGGGCGGTGATGGGCGCGAACGGGTCTTCGGGAATCTCGGCGCCCTCGATCACGGGCGTGAACTCGTCAAGCAGGCTCGTGAGGCTGCGCACGATGCGCGACTTCGCCTGGCCGCGCTCGCCGAGCAGGATGACGTCCTGGCCGCCGAGGATGGCGTTGGTGATCTGCGGCAGCACCGTCTCGTCGTAGCCGACGATGCCGGGGAACAGGGGCTCGCCAGCGCGAATCTTGGCGATGAGGTTCTGGCGCATCTCTGCCTTCACCGGCAGCATCTGGAAGCCGGATGCCTTGAGCTTCCCCAAGGTCTTCGCTTTCGCAGCTCTGGCAGCCATAGCTCGAATTGTCCTTTTGTTCGGTTTTGCGCCTTCGCCGGCACCTTCGCAGAGTGTGGCTCACCGGGCAACCGAAGCGCAAACGCCCATTCGGCTGTTCGCGAGCGGCTCCTGCCCATTCGCGTATTGCTCGGTCCGCCGGAGAGAGAGCTTCCCCGAGGCGCGAGGTGGGCTGGGCCGAGACCCCGAGCGCGAGGGGTTTGGCGGCACTTGCGCGGGGTTACACTGTTCAAGGGTCGCAGGCGAGTGTGGGACAAGCATGAGTGAGGAGCGGGTGTATTGCTCGGACCTTTGCCTTGCGTCGGGCGAACCGATGCTGGGTACGGCCGTGCAGGTGGATGTCTGGCTGCTGCTTGAGTACCGCCCGGCCTGGCGTCGCAAGGCCGTGGAGGACAACGACCTGTCCCCGGAGATCCAGGCCTGGCTGCGCGAGCAGGTGGCGGCGTTCGAGGCAAAGGGCCGGAAGGTGCGCCCGCAACTGGTTCGCCGTCCGGGGCGCGACGACGCTGGGGTCACGTTATTTGTAGCCGAAGAAGGTGGCCTCGGCCGCCGCGAGGTGGAGGACTACCGCGACCTTGCCGGTTTGGATCTGGCCTTGGCCGATTTGGAACCGGTGGCCCAGCCACACTACTTCGTCTGCACCAACGGCCAGCGCGACCTGTGCTGCGCCCGCTACGGCCTGCCGGCATGGACCCGTCTGCAGGAAGCCGTTGGCGACCGCGCTTGGCAGACTACCCACGTCGGCGGCCACCGCTTCGCCCCCAATGTGCTCGTGCTGCCGCAAGGCGCACTCTATGGCCGCGTGACGGAAGATGCCGTGCCTGAGTTTGTGGAAGCTGTAGAGGCCGGCGAGCTAGCCACCGAGTTCCTCCGGGGCCGCAGCATGTGGCCCCCGGAAGCCCAGGCCGCAGAAGCGCTTTTGCAGGGCGCGAGCACGCTGAAAGAGGTGCAAGGCGAGGATGTGACGTTCGCAACGGCGTCGGGCGATAAAACCGTGCGGGTTCAGCGCGCTTCGTCACCGTGGCAGATGATCCCGAGCTGCGGCGTGACAGAACCCGAGGACGTATTCCCGTTCGTGTCTGCGTAAGGGCATGCGCCGAGGAGTGACCAGCCTCGCGGCGGATTGTTCCGAGGGATGGCCCCCTACGTCTTGGTCGAATTCGCGCGTACGAAACGTTCGACCGCCATGTTGAAGGCTTCGGTGGCGGTCATGTTGACGGCGTGGCCGGCATCCACGTCGACGATTTCGAGGTGGGGCATTTGTGCGGCGGCGAAGTCGCGGTTAGCAGCGAAGCGCTTCTCGAAGCGGCCGCAGACGAGGAGCGCCGGGCGAGTGTTTGCTCCGAGGTCGGATCGCACCGAGGCAGTCGGCATCATGTGTTCCATGGCCATGGCGATGCCTTCGGGGTCGATGCCTTCGGCGTCCGCAACCAACGCTTCGTAGGTTGCCGGCGGCAAGCGCTTGGCGCGGCGGGGATGCACGGCGATGCGGTCCAACGCTTCCCTGCCTCCATCCCGAATCCGCTTGGCATTCGCGGCCGCCGTTGCTTGCCAATCTCCAGTCAGGCTGCGCTCCGCGAAGGCAGAAGCCGAGTTGGTGAAGACGTGACCATGGAGTCGCTGCGGATGCGTGAGCGCATAGCGAATCGTCACCGTAGCGCCGAGCGAGTAGCCGCACACGAACCAGCGCTCGACCCCCAGATGTTCGCGAATCGCGTCGATAGATGTCGCATAGCTCCGGGTGTTGTAGAGAGCAGCGTCAGCGGGGCTCGGTGAACGCCCGTGTCCGTAGAGTTCCAGCGTCACCGGCTTGCAGAACCGAGACAATGCCTCGAGGTTCGGTCCCCACTGCGCCCGGCTCGACAGGAAGCCGTGGACAAGCAGCAGATACGGCCCCGTTCCAGGATGCACGTCCCAACGCGGCGCGTCCGCGCCGATGGCTGGCGAGTCCTCGCTGTGGAGTCTTGCCCGCTCCGCGTCCGTCACAGCGCCGCCGCTACCGCGTCACAGAACGACGTGGTGCTTGCCTCGCCGCCCTGATCCGGGGTTAGAGCGGTGCCCTCCGCATAGACCCGCTGCACCGCATCCTCAATGCGCCGCGCCTCGCGCTCGAAGCCCAGATGATCCAGCATCATGGTGGCCGACAGCAGCGCCGCCGTGGGGTTGATGATGTTGCGCCCGGCGATGTCCGGTGCGGTGCCGTGCGCGGGCTCGAAGTAGGCGTAGTCGTCGCCATAGCAGCCGCTTGGCGCGAGCCCCAGGCTGCCGAGCAGGCCACCTGCCGCATCGGAGAGGATGTCGCCGTAGAGGTTTGGCATCACCACCACGTCGAGTCGCTGCGGTTCGCGGATCAAGCGACAGGCAAAGTCGTCGACGATGAACGACTCGAACGCCACGTCGGTGTTCTGTTCGGCCACTTCCTCGGCCACTTCGAGAAAGAAGCCGTCGCTGCCGCGCAGCATGTTGTGCTTGGTGGCGCAGGTCACCTTGGGGGAGCGCGACGGGTCCTGCCGCCGTCTGCTGCGGGCGAGGTCGAAGGCGAAGCGAACAATGCGTTCGGTGCCGGCGCGGGTGATGGCCTTGATGGCGTAGCGACCTTCGCCAAGATCATGCACCGGGCGGCGGATCGTGCGCCCCGAGAGATTGAGCGGCGCAAGATCGCCGAGCGGCCCTTCGCAGCCGACATAGAGGTCTTCGAGGTTCTCCCGCACGATGGCGAAGTCGATGCCTTCGGGGTTGGCCAGCGGGCTCGCGCACCCGGGCAGATGCACGCAAGGCCGCACGTTGGCGAACGTGCCCTTGCCCCAGCGCAGGTATGTCAGCGCGGCGCCGGACTTGCCGCTGGTGGAACCGAAGAACGTCGTGTCCACCCGGTCGATCATCTCCCGCGCCTCGGCGGGGAAGATGTCGCCGGTTGCAGCCTCCGCTGCTTCCCCCACGACTGGATAGACGAACTCAAGCCCGATGTTCAGCGACTTGAGGAAGCCCACCACCGGCTGCATCGCCTCTGGCGCAGCGTCGTCGCCCTCGATCACCGCAACAGTCTTCAGCATCAACCCCCTCCTCCCCAACAAACCCGCAACTTTGCCCCATCCCCGCGGCTCCCGCCACCTCAAGCCGCAGGCAGCGCCCGTGCCCGGCTCGGAAGGCGTATGATCGGAGATTCGGTCCGGCACGCGTGGAGGGGACATGCCTTACGACCTGGTGATTCGTGGCGGGACGGTCGTGGATGGCTCCGGGGCACCTCGCTTTCGGGCTGACGTTGCCGTCGCGGATGGCGCAATTGCCGCAGTGGGCCGGGTGCCGGAACGAGGCAGGCGCGAGCTTGATGCCGACGGGCATGTGGTGACGCCCGGCTTCGTCGATGGCCACACGCACATGGATGCCCAGATCTTCTGGGATCAGCTTGGTTCCTGCTCCTGCTACCACGGCGTCACCAGCGTCGTCATGGGCAACTGCGGCTTCACCATCGCGCCCTGCCGTGAAGAGGATGCCGAGCTCGTCATCCGCAACCTTGAACGCGCCGAAGACATCTCCCGCGACGCCATGCTGGCCGGCATCAAGTGGTCTTGGGAGACATTCCCCGAGTTCCTCGACACCCTCGATGCACTGCCCAAGGGCATCAACTACGCTGGCTACATCGGCCACTCGGCGCTGCGCAACTACGTCATGGGCGAGCGCGGCTTCACCGAAGCTCCCACGGACGACGAGTTGCAGACCATGTGCGACGCCGTGCAGGAAGCGGTGCGCGCCGGCGCAATGGGCTTCTCCACTTCGCGCACGCCCAATCACGTCACCGCCGACGACCGCCCTGTCGCCAGCCGCGCCGCGAGTTGGGACGAGGTGCGGGCCATCGTCCATGCCATGGGACGCACCGGCCGCGGCATCTTCGAGATCGCCCAGGAAAACACCGGGCGCGACCCGGAATCCATCCGCGCCTACCACGAACGCATCCGCGACCTCGCCGTGGAATCCGGCGTGCCCCTCACCTGGGGCATGTTCGCCTCCCGCTTCGCGCCGGACCGCTGGCGGCCGTTCATGGATCTCCTGGACGAAACGGCCGAAGCCGGCGGGCGCATGTTCGCTCAGGTGCATTCGCGCCCGCTCAACACGTTGCTTTCGTTCAAGACCCAGCTTCCGTTCGACCGCTGGGACACCTGGCGCGACATCCGCGCCTTGCCGCTTGACGAACAGCAACGGGCCCTGCGCGACCCCGACACTAGGGCCAAGCTCGTGGAAGTGGCGAATGGCCCCGCTCCCGGCGGCAAGATTGTCGGCGTCGAGGCGCGTCCGCCGGACTACGACCATCTCTACATCATGGACGACATGCGCGGGGAGGATCGCCTCCTGCGCGACGTGGCCGCCGAGCGGGGCATGGACCCCGTGGACCTCATGATCGAGCTCAGCCTGCAGAAGAACCTCGGCCAGTTCTTCCGCCAGCCTGCCGCCAACGAGGATCAGGATGCCGTGCTCGAACTCATGCAGCACCCGCGTTCGGTAGTGACGTTCTCCGACTCCGGCGCCCACGTCTCGCAGATCATGGACAGCTCCCTGCAGACCCATGTGCTGGCGCATTGGGTGCGGGAGAAGGAAGCGCTGACGCTGGAAGAGGCAGTGCGGCAGCTCTCCTTCAACAATGCCAGCCACTGGGGCATGTTCGATCGTGGTCTCGTGCGCGAAGGCATGAATGCCGACCTTCTGGTCTTCGACCCGGAAACGGTGGCGCCGGCGATGCCCGAAGTGGTGAACGACCTGCCCGCCGGTGCCAAGAGGCTCAAGCAGGTGGCCAAGGGAATCAAGAACACCATCGTCAACGGCGAAGTGTTTCTGGAAGACAACGAGCACACGGGGGCGACCGCGGGACACCTGTTCCGAGGCATCGCCTGAACACAGGGGAGACAAACCATGAGCGAAGCAGCGAAACTCCGATCGAGTCTGGGCCATCCCGTCATCGACGCTGACGGCCACTGGCTCGAATACGCCCCGGTGGTGGGGCCGGCCATGCGCAAGATCGGCGGCGACGCCGCGGTGCGGGCGATGGAGATCAACGGCGAGCGAGTGCGCCGCTCCCTCGGCATGACGCCGGAGGAACGCCGCCGCGAGCACATTGCCCAGGAGTCCTTCTGGGGTGCGCCGACGAAGAACACCCGCGACCGCGCCACCGCCATGATGCCGCGCCTGCTCTACGAACGTCTCGACGAACTCGGCATCGATTTCAGCATCCTCTTTCCCACCATGGGGCTCGGCCTGCCGCGGGTGAACGACGACGAAGCGCGCCTCGCGGCGTGCAGCGCATTCAATACCTACCAGGCCGAACTCTTCGAGCCCCTCAAGGACCGCATCACGCCAGCGGCGGTGATTCCCATGCACACGCCGGACGAAGCCATCGCCGAGCTCGAACACGCGAGCGCACTGGGCCTCAAGGCGGTGATGCTGAACAGCATGATCGACCGCCCCATCGCCAAGGTGGCCGAAGACCGGCCGGACGCTTCAGACCTTGCCACCTGGTACGACATGATCGGCCTCGACAGCGTACATGACTACGACCCTGTGTGGGAGAAGTGCCGGGAACTCAAGGTCTCTCCCACCTTCCATCGGGGCTCGCGCGGCCGTGCCTTCCGCATGTCGCCGACGAACTTCTGCTACAACCACATCGGCCATTTCGCCGCCGCCTCCGAGGCCGTCTGCAAGGCCATCTTCCTGGGTGGCGTCACCCGCCGGTTCCCGGAGCTCAACTTCGGCTTCCTGGAGGGCGGCGTCGGCTTCGCCTGCCTCCTCTACGCAGACCTCATCGGCCACTGGAACATCCGCAACGGCAAGGCGCTCGAAGACACGAATCCCGCCAACCTCAAGCCGGATGTGCTCCTGGAACTGGCGCAGGAATACGGCCCGCCGGAAATGGTGGAGGCCATTCGTGCCGGCGCGGGAGTGAGCACCAACAACGGGCCGCAATCCACCGGCGGGATCGACGAGCTTGACGACTACTCCGCCTGCGGCATCGACCAGGCGAGCGACATCAAGGACCTTTTCGTCGGCCCCTTCTACTTCGGCTGCGAGGCGGACGACTCGAGCAACGCCTGGGCCTTCAACACCGACTGCAATCCCTTCGACGCCGAGATCAAGACCCTGTTCGGCTCCGACATCGGCCACTTCGACGTGCAGGAAATGGCAGGCGTGCTTCCGGAGGCTTGGGAGTTGGTGGAAGACGAACGCATCGACGAGGCGGGCTTCAAGCGGTTCGTGTTCGAAAACCCGGTGCATTTCTTCGGCGGCACCAACCCCAACTTCTTCGACGGCACACGGGTGGCGCAAGAGGCTGCAGCGGTGCTGTCTGCTTGACCGCCACTCCTTCGGATTCCGATCCGTCGAGTAAATCGCAAGCGTGCAAGGAACAGGCGGCGGCGCCACCTTCGCCAGGGCCCGTCACGCGAGGAGGAGGCTGGTTGGACTTCCGAGCCTTGGTTTCTTCGCCTTCGGCGCGAGGAGCGTGATGGACCGTCACTCCGAAGCACTTCTCACTGTGCCATCCGGCCCGCCCGGTGGTGTTGACTCGGCTTCGAGGCACATCCTTGCATGCGACCCTCCGCGCAGCGGCGCCCGCCGCTCGAGCCCTGCCTGAGTGGATGCCGAAACTCCGTACGCCGGGCTTTCACCGGAAGCGGTGCTCGACGCCATCGACGCGCTCGGCTTTCGCACCGACGGCACGCTGACGGCGCTCAACAGCTACGAGAACCGCGTCTATCAGGTGGGCCTCGAAGAGGAGGCGCCCATCATCGCCAAGTTCTACCGCCCGAATCGCTGGACGAACGAGGCGATCCTCGAAGAGCACGCCTTCACCCACGAGCTCTTGGAGATGGAGCTGCCTTGCGTGGCGCCTATGCTGTGCAGCGAACGCACGCTGTTCGAGCACGACGGCTATCGCTTCGCCCTGTTCCCGCGCCAGGCAGGGCACCCACCCAACGTCGAGGACTTCGACGTGCTCCAGGTTCTGGGCCATGCCCTGGGCCGGATGCACGCCGTGGGCGCGGTTAAGCCGTTCGAGCACCGCGTCGCCATCACCGTGGAGCGGCTCGGCTTCGAGGCCATGCGCGACCTTCTCGAGGGCGATTTCATTCCCGCCGAGATGCGCGACGCGTACGAAGCGGTAGCAAGCCAACTGCTCGAACGCATCGAGCCCGTGATGAAGGCCACCACAGCGGCGCAGCGCATCCACGGCGACTGCCACCTCGGCAACCTGCTCTGGCGCTACGACGCGCCGAACTTCGTGGATTTCGACGACACCGCGATGGGCCCCGCCATTCAGGACCTGTGGATGCTGCTGTCTGGCGAGCGCGCCGAACGCAGCGGCCAGCTCTCCGAACTCGCCGAGGCGTACGACGAGTTCGCCTCGCTGGATGTGCGCGAAGTGGCCCTCATCGAAGCCCTAAGAACCCTGCGCATCATGCACCACGCGGCCTGGATCGGGCGCAGATGGAACGACCCCGCCTTCCCAGTCGCCTTCCCAAGCTTCAACACCTTGCGCTTCTGGTCCGACCACGTGCTGGCGTTGAAAGAGCAGCTAGCGGCGCTAGACGAACCCCCACTCGCCATCTGAGCGCACGTCACCCCGCCGTGGCCTGGGGCGACAGGCGAGTGCCGTCGGAGAAGCGGCTGAGGCGAAACTCGTGGAGGCCCGGGCCCGTGTCCTTGCCGGTGACGAGGCCCGCAATCGCCTTGCCGGCGCCGGGGCCGATGCCGAAGCCGTGGCCGCTGAAGCCGGTCGCGACATGGAAGCCGCTGAGCCCATCCACCTCGTCGATCACGGGCACGACGTCGGGTGTCGTCTCGATCATGCCGGCCCAGCTCTCCACCAGGGGGATCCCGGCAAGCTTGGGGAACGTGGCGTCGAGATGCTTGCGGATGTGTTGCAGCGCCTTGGGATTGGGCGTGGGGTTCAGAACTCGGCGCTTCTCGAACGGCGATGGTTGATCGAGCGACCAGGTCCTTGGCGTCGCCAGTTCCTCGAAAAACGGACGGCCGACCGACAGGCGCATGCTGCGAGCGTCAGCCAGCAGGGCCCGGCCGAATTGCGCGCCGAAGCGCAAAGTGGACGGTGTGATTGGGTGGTCGATGAACGATGACGGGGCAACCGTGTAGCCGCCGTCTTGGCGTCGGCGCAATGCCAAGCGACGATCGCTCATCGCGCCCTCGAACACCGCCGCCGCAGGTCCCGTGCGCGCCACCGTGCCGCGAACACGCAACTGCGGCAGGCGGATGCCGAGGGAGCGGCAGAACATCGAGGTCCATGCGCCAGCCGCGCACAGCACGGTCGAGGTGTGGATTCGGCCGTGCTCGGTGATTGCCGCCGACACGTGCCCCTGCGTGGTCTCGATGCCGCGCACGGCGCATCCAGTGAGAATCGATCCGCCTTCGCGTTCCACGGCGCGCGCCAGGGCGGCGGTCGCCTTGTGTGGTTCCGCACGGCCGTCGGTGGGGGTGTAGAGCGCGCCTAGCCACGGCCCGGAAGCACCGGGAATGAGCTGCTGCAGCTCCTTGCGTGCAAGGACTCTCGTGCCCGTCTCGAACTCCTCTGCCAGCTTCGCCCAGGCGTCGTAGCGGGCAAGCTGGGCTTCGCTGTGGGCAAGATAGAGGATGCCGTGTTGGCGGTAGCCAACATCTTCGCCGAGTTCCTCCGCGAGTTGCCGCCAGATGCGGAGCGACTCCACGATCATGGGCAGTTCGCGTGCGTCCCGCCCCTGTTGCCGCACCCAGCCCCAGTTGCGTCCGGATTGCTCACCGGCGATGTGTCCCTTCTCGCACACCGCGACGGACACGCCTTGCTTCGCCAGAAACCACGCGGTGGAGACGCCGATGATGCCGCCGCCGATGACCACCACGTCCGCCTTCGACGGGATCGCAGTGGCAGCGCGCAGGTCTTGCGTCCAGGTGCGGGCAACAAGGTCCTTGGGCGCGGGGTCCCGCATCATCGAGGACCGGTCGTCGCCCTCAAGCGCGCCGGCACATCGGGGCGTATTGCAGCGATGGTACCCATTGCACTTTCAGTCGATGATCGCCTGCCGCACTGCGTTTTCGAAGTCGTACTGCGCAGGACCGTAGGGCTGCTGCAGCATGATGACGCCCGTGAGTTCCTCCGCCGGGTCCGTCCAGGAGCGGGTGCCGAAGGCGCCGCCCCAGCCGAATGCGCCGGCGCTGCGGCGGCTTCCCGCGGCGATGGGGTCGAGAATCACAGAGACGGTGTAGCCATATCCCTGACCCTTGGCCTCTTGCGAGAAGCCGCGGTAGAGATCGCCAAGATGGTTGCTTCCCATCATCGCAACCGAACGTGGGCTGAGCAGGCGCTGGCCGAAGAGCTCGCCGCCGCCCGCCAGCATTTGCTCGAAATGGAGATAGTCCTTCGCTGTGCTTGAAAGGCCGTAGGAACCGGAGAAGTAGGTGGTTGGGCCCATCCATCGCGACAGGTCGCGGTCCTTGATGACGACGCGGCGCGACTCTTTCGATTCTGGCAGGTTGTAGTGTGTATCCGTCATCTCCAAGGGATCGAAGATGCGTGTCTGCAGGAACTCGTCGAAGGGTGTATCGGAGACGATTTCGACGATGCGCGCCACCACGTCGAGACCGGTTCCGCCGCTGTAGGCCCAGCGTGAACCGGGTTGGAAGTCGAGGATCGTGTCGCCTAGGGTCGGGATGTACTCGGCCAGCGTTGTCCGCTCGGCAGTGGGCGACACGGCGGAGCCCAGGCCGCCGCTCGCGAGCCCCGAGGTGTGCGTCAACAGGTGTTGGATGGTGATCGGCGTTGCGGCGGGAACCAGGCGGTGGGCGGGCAGATTCTCCCGATCCACGCGATAGGGGCTCACGTCCTCGTCTGCCGGTTCCGCCAGCACGGCGACCTGCATGCCCTCGAACTCCGGGATGTACTTCGACACCGGATCGGTTGGCCGCATCAAGCCTTCCTCGATCATCATCATCGCGGCGACGCCGAGGACCGGCTTGGTGGAGGACATCATGATGAAGATGGCGTCGTCGGCCATCGGGGTTCCGGCCTCGACATCCATGAGCCCGTGCGCCTTGAAGTGCACCACCTTGCCGCGACGGGCCACCGCCGTCACGGCGCCCTGAATGTCGCCGGAGTCGATGTGGCGCTGCATGGCGGTGCCGATCCGCAGTAGGCGCTCGGTGGACATGCCGACCGACTCCGCCTCGGCGACCGGAATCTCGCTGCCCCAGAGTGTCGACGCCGCCAAAAACCAACATGCCGCTAGTGCCGTTCGCAAACGCATGGCTTTCCTCCTGATGATGGAAACAGGATTCAGGGGCAGGGCGGCATTGTCAACGATGCGGGGCATGTCGGAGATTGACGGCCGCTTCGTGGCGCGCCTACCGCAAGCTCCTACCCCACGCGCTGGGTGCCCGTGACCATTGCCTCCTCGAGTTCTTTGTATTCGGCATCGCCGATGCCCAGCTCGTCCGAGAACACCTCGCGGCTATGTTGGCCGAACAAGGGGGAGTGGCGGACATCGCCCCTTGGCGTGTGGGCGAACACCCACGGCATCAGCGGCATGAGGTGGGTGCCGGACTCGGGATGGGGCACCGGTGTGAGGAAGCCGCGCAGCTCCCACTGCGGGTTCGCGTTCGCATAGATGGGCTTGAAGGGTTCGACGCGGGCGGCGTGGATGCCGGCCTCGCCCAATGCCTCGGCAGTGACAGCCGCCTCCCGTTCCGCGAGCCATGCGGCCACAATTTCGTCGAGCGCCGCTTCGTTCGCCTTGCGGGCTTCGACGCTTGCGAACCTCGGCTCTTGCGCAAGCTCCGGGCGGTCCATGGCCGCGGCGAGGGCGGCGAACTCGGCATCGCTCTCGGTCGCCAGTGCCAGCCATTCACCATTTGCGGCGCGGTAGATGCCATGTGGCGCGAAGCGGGGGTGTCGGTTGCCTTGCGGGGCGCGAATGTCGCCACCCACGTCGCATTCCAGGATCGCGTCGCCCACCTGCACGGCCACCGCCTCAATCATCGCCGCGTCGATGCGCTGGCCAACGCCCGTGCGCTGGCGATGGTGGATGGCAGCGATGATGGCGGCGGCGAGGTAGTAGCCGCTGATGGGGTCTGGGATGAGCCCGCCCGTGTTCATCGGTTCGTCGCCCTCGTAGCCGTGGATGGACGCCAGCCCCGCCATCGGCTCGGTGGTGGCGCCATTGGCCGGGTACTCAGCCAATGGACCTTGGCGGCCATAGCCCGACACCGAAGCGAAGATCATGTCGGGACGTCGCTTGTGCAGCGTCTCCAAAGTAACGCCCCAGTTCGTCATCACGTGGGGACTGAAGTTGTCCACCAGCACGTCGAACTTCGGGATCAAGTCCCAGAACATCTCCTTGCCGCGCGGGTGGGTGACGTCCAGCGTAATGGCGCGCTTGTTGAGATTGACCGTGTTGTACATGCCGTTGGTGTTGATGCCGGACTGCTCGATGTCTGGGTTTCGCACCGCCGGCGGCACCGGAGAGCCGGCGCCACGCCACACGTCAGGGCGACGGACCGTCTCGATCTGCACCACGTCCGCGCCCAGGAGCGCGAGGACTTCCGTGCAGAAAGTGCCGGCCCAGGCTTGGGTGAAGCAGAGCACGCGCACGCCCGCGAGAGGTTGCTTGCGCTCTGTTGGCAGTGCTGCCGAAGGTTCGCCCGTTCCTGCAGCCGCGGCCCCGCCCGCACCAAGCGCAGGTGCCGGTTTGCCGGAGTCCCAAGGTGTCGCGGAGAGCTTGGCCGGCGCCCCGGATGCGCGTGCCGGGGCGCCGTCCACCTCGGTCTCGACGATGAAGCCGCGTGCGTTCAGTTGCTCGCTGTCGCGCAACTCCCGGGCATCCTGCACGACGCCGGAGATGCAGCGATGGCCGGCGAGGCCGTGGAACAGATCCCACTTGCCGCGCACGGCGGAGGCTCTAGAGAGGCCGTCGCGCACCGGGCGGGTGTCCTGCTGGTGCCGACCCCACGCCTTCACGTAGCGCTCGTCCACCGCGAGGTCGTCGAGGCCCAGGAACTTGAGGGCGGGAGTCCAGCGTTGCCAATCCCCGTAGCCATAGTTGATGAGGCCGTCCTTGGCTTTCCACAACGGTCCAGAGCGACCCTTGTGGCGTGGCCCGTTCGGCCCGAACGCGACGCTCTCGCCGCCGATGAAGATGCCCATCACCGCCCAGGGCGCGCAGGTGAGCGCGAGAGCTTCCGTCTCGGCGACGTCCACGCGCTCTGCACCGCCGCGCACGAGGGCAGCGGTGGCGCCGACGAAGCCGGCGACGCCAGCGATGTATCCAGTCTGGCGCACAGGGAGCTGCAACGGGGGCTCATCCACGCGACCGTTGATGGTGGCCCAACCGACCCGGGCACAGGCGGTGAGGTGATTGCCGGGCGCATGAGAGAGCGGTCCCTCCAGGCCATGTGCGGTGATGGAAAGATGCACGCCGGGGTGGCCTGTGAGACATTCAGGCAAGTCCACGGAAGTGGTGATTACGACATCGGCACCGGTGCAGAGCGTGGCGAGCTCGGCTTGGTCCCGCACCAGCACCGAACGCTTGCCGGCGTTGGCATAGGCGTGCAGCAGCGAACGCTCCGGGCCGGGCTCGCCCTTGAGAAACGGCGGTTCGCCGCGCAGCGCATGTCCATCTGCGGGCTCGCCGAGAATCACCTCCGCCCCGAAACCGGCAAAGAGCCGCGCGGCCCACGCGCCCGACAACCGGCCCGACAGATCGACCACACGAACCCCGGCTAGCGCTCCCACGGTTTTACGCACCCCGTAGACAAAGGGCGCGATTGTAAGGGCTTAGCGGCTGCGCTCCCGTTTTGCGCCACTGGGTTCGGCTAACAAATGGCGTAACGCATGTACGAACCACGGATGTATCTCGAAGCGGAGTGGACACCAACGTGCCGGCCGGATGGCGCGGTCCCACACGCCACTCGAAGCGAGGGCCTTTCACGCTCCTCCCGCCGAAGGCGAAGTAACCAAGGGCCCGAAGGTGCAACCAGCCTCCTCCCCGCGAGACGAGCCCCTTGTGCGGTGCGGCAGGGTGTCCGCCAGCGGGTGGGCTACTCGCGCGAGTCGGCTGCCATCGGCACGACGTATGGCCCCTCGGGGATCACCGCCACCGCCTTGTCGCCGCTTGCGGCGACGCTTTCGGCAACCGCGGCTCGGACGCAGTCGATGTGCTCCACCCCGGTCAGCGCGCGGTCGGCGGCGTCGAGGTTGGAGTGGAGCAGCACACGGGCGTGGCGCTGGGACTTCACCTGCATCTCGCTCTGCCATTCGTCGATGTCGGCGAGGGACTTGGCCATGATGGCGGTGAGGAAGTCCTCCGCACCGGCCTCGATCAGTCGAGCCTGGGACGCACGGAAGGCGCTCGAACCCAAGCCTTCCCCGCAGTCGGAGGCGACGATCAAGGTGGCGTTGTCGGCATCGACGATCGTCAAGGGCGTCACCATGCCCTTGACGGTCTGGTAGTAGGTCTGGTCGAGCGGATAGCCAGCCGATGTCGTGACCACCGTGTGGAACCGGCGCGGCAACTCCACCGTGCAGTAGCCGTGCACGAAGTCCACCGCAGCCTGATGGCTTTCGTGTATCGCGCCGAAGTTCACCAGCGACAGCCGCCGCTCGTCGTCGATTACGGTGTTGAGTGCATACACCTCGCCCACCATGCGCACGATTTCGAGCTGCTCTTCGTGCAGGGGATTGCCGTCGAGGTTGCACGATGTCGCTGCCGGGTCTTCCATGAAGCGTGCACTGTGGAAGGTGCGGATGGTGCGCTCGCCGGCGATGCCGGGAGCGATCACCTTGCGCCCGCCGGAGTAGCCGGCCATGAAGTGCGGCTCCACGAGACCGGTGGCGATGCGCAGGTCAGCGGCGACGAATCGCCGATCGAGCTCCACTGGCGTCTGGCGAGTTGGCGTGAATCCGAGATCGACATGCGCCTCGGCATCACCGGCGAAGTGGTTTTCCACCCGCGCATGGGCGAACACCCAGGGGTCGCCGATGACTGCTTCGAGCTCCTCGCCCTCGTTCGGCCGGTGCAGGCCCGTAGCCACCAGCACGACGATGTCCTGCTTCGCAAGCCCCGCGTCGCGCAGCGTTTCGATGACCGGGCGCAGGAAGAGGTGGTTCGGCACGGGCCGGGTCACGTCGCAGACGAGGATGCAGGCGGAGCGGCGCCCACGGGCAAGCTCGGCCAGCGGTGCCGCACCAATGGGCGAACGCAGCGCGCGGTGCACGGCAGCATCGGCATCCGCCGCCAGCGGCATGGGGGGCTTCTGCACCACCGTTACGTCAAGGTCGCCCGGCAGCTCCAACTCGAGCCCGGTGCGCCCAAAAAGCAGTTCAATCCGCATTTGGCGCAGATTACCCATGAATCCTCGCCGTGACCACGGTGGACAATGGGGGTCTGGGAGCAGAGAGGCCGCAAGCCGATGGCATCCATAGACGCACCGCGGCGTGGCGCCGTGAAGTTCGTGCTGCCGCACCACACCGCCTGCACCGGCGGGGGCTTTCACTACTGCGTTTCCGAGGAGGGTGCCGTGGCACCCATGCTCGCGGAGCGTCTGCGTGGGCAGCACCCGAGCAGCATCGCGGTTGCAGTGGCGGGCGATTTCGACAATGCCGTGCCGTCCGAGGCGCAGCTCGCGGCGCTGCGTGACCTGCTGCTGCGGCTCAAGCGGCGCTATCCGGCGGCGGAACTCGGCGCCCACCGGCAGGTACGGCGGGCCAAGAAGACCACCTGCCCAGGGCGGCGCTTTCCCATGAGGGAACTTGCGGCCTGGTGGCGTGACGAAATGCCTCGGTTGCGCGATGCGGCGTTTGCACGGGAGTTCGAGGAGCAGTATTCGAAGATGTAGGTCACAAGGGGGTAGGGGCTGGGGCCAGCCATCGAGCTGCTAGAAGGCTACGTCGTAGAAACGGCGCTGGCTCCTAGTAGCGCCTGAGGATGGCCAACCGAGAAGGGCGACGCATGCGTCGCCCCTACGGCCCGCGGCTTGACCGACACCTTTCTGTAGGGGCGACGCATGCGTCGCCCTGTCCGGTGGACCGGTGGGCCGCCGCCGAGTCCGACAGACTGCTAGCGTCCGAACATGACGGGCCATCGGCGGGAAGGCATTCTGCCTTCCCTGAGCGCCGACAGGCGCTTCCTATGGGCCAACCCCCGTCCGTGCACCTTGCGGCGCACAGGGAAGGCAGAATGCCTTCCCTCCGGTGCCACTCGGGGCCCGGCCAAGTCCGACGGCCCGTAGCTGGAGCTGCCAGCGGATGCGAGCGCGAAGGCTAGGCACACTGAGGCCGAGGTCCCTGGCGCAGTCAATCACCGCGATACCTACACCTCAATAATGCGGCGGGCGTTCGTCTTCCGGCCTTTGCGTTGCGTCGTCGCCCGCATCGCCCCGCTGCAACTGCTCTACCACGACCTTGAGCGACGCTTCGAGAAGGTCGATGCGTTGCTGTTGTCCCACCAGCGCGTCGCCAAGCTCGCGGATGGTCTCCTCCTGAAACAGAAAGCGCGACTCCAGATCGATCAGGCGTTGCTTGTTGGTGTCGTCCACAGGCAAGTCATCCGCGCCAATGGCGCGGGTCCACGTCTGTGAGCCCGAACATCTGCCAGCGGTTGTCGCTGCCGTTGTCGTCGACGCTAAGGCCGCTGCCGGGGTGCGACTCCAGGGCATGGCGGATGCCCCAGCGGGAGATGCCCTGCACGCCGTCCATGGACTCCATCTCGTCGAACGAATAGAAGCCGGCCGCCGCGGTCTCGTCGCCGTCGCTCGCCGGTTCGCCGCTCACATAGTCGAGCCGGCAGACGACGTAGATGTTCGTGCTCGGGCCCACGATCATGTGCCGGAATCCCACCACGTCGCGAAAGCGCGCCTCGACCGCCGCTTCCTCGCGCACTTCCCGCTCGACGGCGGTGGTGAGGAGTTCGTCGTGTTCCGCATAGCCACCGGGGAGTTGCCAAGTGCCGGCATAGGGCGGCTGACCGCGCTGTATGAGCAGCGCGCGGGTTACGCCGCCGTCCTCGCGCAGGACGACGCCGGCGCAGCCGATGGAGAAGTCGCCAAAGAACACGAAGCCGCACTCGCCATCCGGGCAGGCCTGGCGGTCGCGGCCACCGTCATGGCGCATGACCAATTCGGTTGCGCAGCGAGGGCAGTAGGAGATGCGCGGCATGGACGCCTCGGGTTCTGGCCGAAGGCGGGAAGTGTACGCTTGTGGTGGATGTTCCATGAGGCTGACCAACGATGCGCCTGCATGTGATCGACGGCACGTACGAACTCTTCCGCGCCCACTACTCCCGGCGCCCCACCCGGATCGCGCCGGACGGCATGGACGTCAAGGGCACGCTCGGGGTCGTCTCCTCCCTGCTCGGACTGCTGGCCGACCCGGAAGAGGCCGTCACGCACATCGCCGTCGCCTTCGACAATCCCATCGAGTCGTTCCGCAATGATCTCTTCGATGGCTACAAGACCGGCGCCGGCATGGATCGGGCGCTGGTTGCGCAGATGGACCTGGTGGAAGAGGCAACCGCCGCTCTCGGCATCGTGGTGTGGTCCATGGACACCCACGAGGCGGATGATGCCCTCGGCACTGCGGCCCTCCGCTGGGGCGACGGCGTCGATCAGGTTCGCATCATGACGCCGGACAAGGACTTGGGGCAGGTGGTCGTCGGCAATCGCATCGTCCAAGTGGACCGGATGCGGCGCAAGGTGATCGATGCCGACGGCGTGCGGCAGAAGAACGGCGTCGATCCCGAGTGCATCCCGGATTGGCTCGCCCTCGTGGGCGACACCGCCGACGGCATTCCAGGCGTCCCAGGCTTTGGCGCCAAGACCGCAGCAACCTTGCTGAACCGCTTCCGCACGATAGACGCGATCCCCCGCTCAGCATTCGACTGGCCGGCGGCGGTGCGCGGCGCACCTCGCCTCGCCAAGGCTCTGAACGAACACCGCGAGGCCGCAGCGCTGTATCGCCGCCTGGCAACGCTCGACTGCGACGTGCCGCTCCCGGAGCGACTTGTGGACCTCGAGTGGCACGGCGCGGACCGCGAAGCGTTCGACCGCCTGGCCGAACGACTCGGCGGCATTGCCATGCAGCCGCAGCGGTGGCGGTGAACCTTCAGAAACGACGGCGTCGTCGGCGGGATGGAACTCCTAGCGTGAAGTCTGCGCGGCCCTAAGCGCGGCCTGGGCTGCAGCGAGTCGGGCGGCTGGTACGCGGCCCGGGGAGCAGCTCACGTAGTCCAGGCCCGCCCGGTGGCAGAAGTCGATGGACGCAGCGTCGCCGCCGTGCTCGCCGCAGATGCCGAGCTTGAGGTCCGGGCGCTCGCCGGTGCCGAGGCGCACGGCTTCGGTGACTAGCCTGCCGACGCCCGCCTCGTCCAAGCTTGCAAAGGGATTGCCGGCGTAGATTTCCTTCTCCACATAGCTGTCGAAGAACTGTCCCATGTCGTCGCGGGAGAGGCCGAGGGTCATCTGCGTCAGGTCGTTGGTGCCGAAACTGAAAAACTCCGCGACCCGGGCGATTTCGTCGGCGGTGATGGCAGCGCGAGGTACCTCGATCATCGTGCCGACGGAATAGTCGATCGTGCGGCCCGCGTCCGTCATTACTTGCTTGGCGACTCGTCGCACGATCGCCGTCTGGTCCGCCAGTTCCTCGGCGAACCCCACCAGCGGCACCATGATCTCCGGTGCAACGATGACCGCATCGGAACCTGACGACGCAGCGATGGCGGCCTCGAATATGGCGCGTGCCTGCATCTCCGTGATCTCGGGATAGAGGATGCCCAGGCGGCAGCCCCGGCAGCCGAGCATCGGATTCTCCTCGGTAAGAGCGCGGGTGCGTTCGGCGATGTAGTCGATGGAAAGGCCCAGCTTCTCCGCCAGGGCGTGACGGACGCGTTCGTCCGCCGGCAGGAACTCGTGCAGCGGCGGGTCCAGCAGGCGAATGGTCACCGGCCGCCCGGCCATGGTGCGGAACAGCGCCGTGAAGTCCTGGCGCTGGAACGGCAGCAGGCCGGCGAGGGCATCGCGTCGCTGCGTCTCATCGGCGGCGAGGATCATCTGCCGCATGGTGTCGATGCGCTCGCCACCGAAGAACATGTGCTCGGTGCGGCACAGACCAATTCCTTCGGCGCCGTATTCGATGGCCTGTCGCGCCATCTGCGGGGTGTCGGCGTTGGTGCGCACGCGCAATCGACGGCACTCGTCGGCCCAGTCCATCACCGTGCGGTAGCGGGCATATGCGGCACTGCCGGCCGCCTCGCGACGACCGGACAGCACGCGCCGCACCTCCGAGTCGGTGCTGGCGATGGCGCCGGCGTAGATGGCACCGGTGGCGCCATCCACCGAGATCACGTCGCCTTCCTCCACCACCACATCACCCACCGTGAGCGCGCGCTCCGCGTAGTCGATGCGAATGGAAGCGGCCCCGCATACGCAGACCTTGCCTAGCTGCCGCGCCACCAAGGCCGCGTGCGACGAGACGCCGCCGCGGGTGGTGACGATGCCGTCGGCGTGGAGCATTCCCCGAAGGTCCTCGGGACTGGTTTCGACGCGACACAAAATGACGCGGTTCCCCGCCCGTGCCTGCCTTTGCGCCTCGTCCGAGGTGAACACGACGTGCCCGCTTGCAGCGCCAGGGCCTGCCGGCAGACCGGCGGCAATCTGCGTCGCGTTGCCGAGGGCATCGGGATCGAACACCGGCACCAGCAGAGCGTCCATCGCGTCTGCGGGGATCTTCAGCAAGGCCGTGGCGCGGTCGATGAGCCCTTCGTCGTGCATTTCAACGCCAATGCGTACCGCAGCTGGGCCCGTGCGCTTGCCGTTGCGGGTCTGGAGGACGTACAGGCGCCCGGATTCGACGGTGAACTCGAAGTCCTGCATGTCGTGGAAACGCTGCTCCAGCGTCTGGCGCACTTCGTCGAGTTCGCGGTGAATCGTCGGCACTTCATTCGCCATCTCCGCAATCGGCCGCGGCGTACGCGCGCCGGACACCACGTCCTCCCCCTGGGCGCGCACGAGGTATTCCCCATACAGGGTCTTTTCGCCGGTGGCCGGGTCGCGCGTGAAGGCGACGCCGGTGGCACTCGCGTCGTCGAGATTGCCGAACACCATCGCCTGCACCGTCACCGCCGTGCCCCAGTCGCGGGGGATGCGGTAACGCTGGCGATAGAGCACCGCGCGCTCGTTCATCCAAGACCGGAACACGGCCCGGATCGCGCCCCATAGCTGCGTTCGGGCGTCCTGCGGGAACGCCTCGCCGGTGCGCGTCTCGATCAGTTGGCGAAACTGCGCCGCGACACCCATCAGAACTTCCGCATCGAGTTCGCCGTCGCTTTGCCTGTTGGCTTTTCGCCTCGCCGCCGCCAGCACCTCCTCGAACGGATCCGGCAGGTGCGCCGAGGGAGCCCGGACGCCCAGCACGACGCCGCCGTACATTTGCAGGAAGCGCCGATAGCAGTCCCATGCAAAACGGGTGTCTGAAGTGCGCTCGGCCAGGGCCTGCACGGTGGTGTCGTTGAGCCCCAGATTGAGGATGGTGTCCATCATGCCGGGCATGGACTCCCGCGCACCGGAGCGCACGGACAGGAGCAGGGGATTGCGAGCATCACCGAAACCGCGCCCTTGCTGCTCCTCCACTGCGGCGAGCGCGACCTCGACCTCTTCGAGGAGCCCGCCGGGCAGTTCCCCGTCGTGCGCGTGGTAGTGGTTGCACGCCTCTGCGGCAATCGTGAATCCCGGCGGCACCGGCAAGCCGATGCGCGCCATCTCCGCAAGGTTCGCACCCTTGCCGCCGAGCACATCCCGCATATCCGCGTGGCCATCGGTGCGCCGGCCGAAGGCGTACACGCGCCGCGGCAGCTCCGGCATGTTGCTCACAGTTGCCGCCCGTGCGCGATGTACTTGCGCATCTCGTCGACCGCCGCCCTGCGGTGCCGGCTTGGCAACGCCCGATCCGCTGCCAACCCGCGTCGTGCCATTGCGGACAAACCGCCGGAACGCGGCCGATCCGCGTTGCGGAAGACGAGCGTTTCCTTGCGCTTCGACTCCTGTCGCGCCATGTCGACTCCTGCCCGTTGTGTGGGTGAGGGTAGCGCACACTGGCGCCATCGGCAGGTCGTGCGGTGGCGGCGGCATTTGCGCTACGGTGATCGTTGGCCCTCACGGAGATCGCCAATGAAGAACGCTTTGATCGGGTTCCTGATCGGTGGATTGCTGGGGTTGGCCGGCGGCGCTCTTGGCATGCTGCTGGCGTTCCCGTTCCTGTTTCCGCCGCCCGAGGTCAACGAGACGGTGGCTGCGATGGCCGGACGAGACGTCGCGCCGCTGGTGGAATCTCGCTTCCGGGAGGGTGTTGCCGGGCAGGATGCGGCTCACTGGGGACGCGGAGGGGTTCGGGCGTATCGGAGTGACGACGGCAACGTCTTGATCGAACTGCAGCCCGACTTCGAGGTGGGTCCCGGGCCCAACTTCTGGGTTTACCTTAACGCTCGCGGCGGAATCGACGATGAGTCGGGCTTCGAAGCCGATGCTGGGCGCCACCGGCTTGCCAAGCTCAAGAGCTTCACCGGCTCGCAGGTCTATGCCGCATCCGCAGCGGACTTCGACCGCACGCGCGCCATCACCATCTGGTGCGAGAGCTTCGGGCAGTACATCGCCTCGGCGGATGTCGGGAGGCCTTGACTGGAACCTCGATCAAAATTCGGCGGATGGGCACACCACGGAACTCGAGCAGAGCCACTTCAGTTCACCCGCGTCTGCGCCTGCCGACCGAGTTCCACCAGCTTCAGCGTGCCGCCGCCGTTGTCCAGGCGCGTGATGGAGCCGTTGTCTGGGGCAAAGGTGATGAGGTCTTCGGCATCCATGGCGGCGCCCACCAGCACGTTGATGGCGATGAAGTGGCTGAATGCGACGACGTTCGTTTCTTGCGCGAGCGCCCAGGCGATCATTGCCTCGCGCCACTCGAGGAGCGACGGTTCGAGATCGGTCCACTTGCCGCGCATCACGCCGCGCAGCCAGGCGGCGCGTTCCTTGAGGTGCGTCGTCGGCGAGGGGATCTCGGCGATACGCTCTTCCATAGTGGGTTCAACGCCCCACATGGCGACGAGTGGCGTCGCGGTCTCGCGCGTGCGTGCAAGCGGGCTCGCGAATACGGGCACCGGCTCGGGCAGCATTCGCGCTAGCTCCCGAGCGGCCCGGCTGGACTGCTCGCGGCCGAGGTCATCGAGCCCAGGGTCTCGGTGCGCGCCAAACCCTGCTGCTGCCTTGCCATGTCGCACCATGTAAATCGTGGCCACATCTCCCCCTCTTGCTCCCCGCCAAAAGCCGTACAATGCGGCGTTTTGCCCCGCCGACGCCACTCAATGAACGTCCACGACTCGACCCTTTCTCCGGAAATGCTGCCCGACTCCACCGTGAATGTGCGGGAGTCTTTCGGCCTGGACCAAGACCTCACTGTGCCGTCCTTTCGCCGGCGCACGGAGCATGTCCCCGAAATCGATGACGACTATCGCTTCGATCCCGATACGACACTCGCGATCCTCGCCGGTTTCGCCCACAACCGCCGGGTGATGATCCAGGGCTACCACGGCACCGGCAAATCTACCCACATCGAACAGGTGGCGGCGCGGCTCAACTGGCCCTGCATCCGCGTCAACCTCGACAGCCACATCAGCCGCATTGATCTCGTCGGCAAGGACGCCATCGTCATCGAGGACGGCCAGCAGGTCACCACCTTCCGCGAAGGCATCCTGCCGTGGGCACTGCAACACCCGACGGCGCTCGTGTTCGACGAATACGACGCAGGGCGCCCGGATGTCATGTTCGTCATCCAGCGCGTGCTCGAAGTCGAGGGCAAGCTGACGCTGTTGGACCAGAACCGCATCGTCACCCCGCACGCGGCGTTTCGCCTCTTCTCTACGACGAATACCGTCGGACTCGGTGACACCACCGGCCTCTACCACGGCACGCAGCAGATCAACCAGGGGCAGATGGACCGCTGGAACATCGTCACGACCCTCAACTACCTGCCGCACGACATGGAAGTGGACATCGTCTATGGCAAGGCCAAGGCCTGGCAGGATCACGACGAAGGCCGTCGCATGATTGCGTCGATGGTGGGAGTGGCAGACCTCACCCGCAAGGGCTTCATCAACGGCGACATCTCGGTCGTCATGTCGCCGCGCACCGTGCTCACCTGGGCCGAGAACGCCGACATTTTCAACGACGTGGGCTTTGGCTTTCGGGTGTCGTTCCTGAACAAGTGCGACGAACTCGAACGCCCCATCGTCGCCGAGTATTACCAGCGCTGCCTCGGAGAGGACCTTGGCGACGCCACCCGTGGCATCACCCTGAAGTCGTGAACCTTTAGGGCATGATCCATCCATGAGCGACGACGACCTGCCCATCGAGACCTACAAGCGCGCCACCACGGCCACCATGCGCGCGCTGGCCGAGAACGACGAACTCGACGTTTCCTTCGGCAAGGGCAATCCGTCTGCGCGCGGCAACAACATCCACGTGCCGCTGCCGCGCGTGGGCTGCTCCGATGCAGAGCTCAACGCCATCCGCGGTGTCGGCGACGAGTTCGCCCTGAAGCTGCGCTATCACGACGAAGGCGTACATCGGCAGAACGCACCGAAGGCGGGGCCGGCGCAGGAGATGTTCCAGTGGGTGGAAGACGCCCGCATCGCCTCCATCGGCTCCATGCGCATGGAAGGGGTTGCGCAGAACCTCGAAGCCTCTCTGGAGGCGCTCTGCCAGCAGGCCAACTTCGACACCGTGACGGCAGAGACGGAAGCGCCCTTGAGCATCGCGGTCGGCCTCATCGTCCGCCAGCAGCTCACCGGGCGGCCGCTGCCGCCATCGGCCGAGAACGTGGTGCGCTTCTGGCGCGACTACGTGGACGAGCGCGCTGGCGAGCACATCGCGGCCCTCAGGGACGTGGTCGCCGACCAAGGCGGCTTCGCCCGTCGCTGCCGCTCGCTCATGTCCGAGCTTGGCTTCGCCGCCGAGTTCGAGGATCAGCCCGAGCTCGGCGACAACGACCAAGACATGGAAACCATGGACGAGGACGCAGAACCGGAGGCCGAGTTCGCCCCCGAAGACGTGATGCTCGACGAGGATTCCCTCGGCGAGGAGGACGGCGAAGGCGAATCCACCACGGTGGAAATGGACGCCGACATGGACATGACCGAGCTCGGCGCGGAAACCGATCCCGAGGAGGCCCCCGACTTCGCCCCGGACGAGCACGGGCGCATTCGCGTCGACGCCAACTACGAGCCGTTCACCGTCGAGTTCGACGAGGTGGTGAAGGCCGAGGAACTCTGCGAACCGGACGAACTGGCGCGCCTGCGCAGCCTGCTCGACCAGCAGCTCATCCCGCTGCAATACGCGACCTCAAAGCTCGCCAACCGGCTCCAACGCCGCCTGCTCGCCAAGCAAAACCGCTCTTGGCACTTCGATCTCGACGAGGGGATCCTCGACACGTCGCGCCTGCCGCAGGTGGTGATCGATCCCATGAACCCGCTCGCCTTCAAGCAGGAGAAGGAGACCAAGTTCCGCGACACCGTGGTGACGATGCTGATCGACAGCTCCGGCTCCATGCGCGGCCGCTCCATCACCATCGCCGCGGTGTGCGCCGACATTCTGGGCCGCACGCTCGAGCGCTGCTCGGTGCGCGTCGAAATCCTCGGCTTCACCACCCGCGCCTGGCGCGGCGGCCAGTCCCGCGAGGAGTGGATCAACGCCGGCAAGCCGGCCAACCCTGGCCGCCTCAACGACCTTCGACACATCGTCTACAAGGCCGCCGACGACACCTGGCGCCGTGCCCGCCGCAACCTGGGCCTGATGATGCGCGAAGAACTCCTGAAGGAGAACATCGACGGCGAGGCACTCATCTGGGCGCACAACCGCCTCGTCACCCGCGCCGAGGAACGGCGCGTGCTCATGGTCATCTCCGACGGCCTGCCCGTCGACAACTCAACCCTCCTCGTCAACCCGTCGAGCTACCTCGAAGCCCACCTGAAGTACGCCATCGACCAGATCGAAAACCGCTCCCCGGTGGAACTCATCGCCATCGGCATCGGCCACGACGTAACCCACCACTACAAGCGCGCCGTCACCATCACGGACGCCGAACAACTCGGCGGCGCAATGACGGAACAGCTCGCAGCGCTGTTCGAGATTCAGGGGTAAGGAACCCGTTAGGTACCGAAGTGGTTGACACCGACCGTATGGCCGCCGCGGAGGTCGTGTCACGCATTGCCGGCAGTGTCGAAACGACCCGCCGGGGCCGCGCGAACCGATGTCTCCCTGGCTAAACAGGCGCTTCTTATCCTGTCAGCAGCTCCTCGTAAATCGCCGCTGTTTCCGCGTCGAAGCAAACGAAGCGTACAACTTGGATCGGGGAGCCTGCGACCGCGTGCACGGTCTGCACGGCGATCTCGGCGGCCGCCCTAGACGGATAGCCGTACACACCGGTCGAGATGGCCGGGAAGGCGAGGCTGCGACAGCCGATTTCGGCGGCGATTTCCAGACAGCGCCGGTAGCACGAAGCGAGCAGTTCGGGTTCGTCCTGGTCGCCGCCGCGCCACACCGGGCCCACGGTGTGGATCACGTGGCGGGCTGGCAGGTTGTAGCCTTTCGTGACCTTAGCGTCTCCCGTGGAACAGCCGTTCAGCAGGCGACACTCGGCGAGGAGGCCAGGGCCGGCCGCGCGATGGATGGCGCCATCGACACCGCCACCGCCGAGCAGCGACGTGTTCGCGGCATTGACGATGGCGTCAACACGCTCGCGAACGATGTCGCCTTTAACCGCTTCGAGCTTCTTCACTGCCTACGATGCTACGTGATCCGACGTCTCTTCGGTGCACAAGGGCGCGAGTGGACGCCCGCAACGTGGAGAGGGCGGGATGCTCTCCGCCCAAGGCGGCTCAACCCGAGGCTCCTAGGCCGAGTTAAGTGAAAAACGCGCCTCTTTGACGTACTTTTTTGTACCAAAAAGTAGGGATTCGTCGACCTTTATGCGCAAAAAAAACCGGACGTGCTTGTGCTGCGGCCTTTCAATCTGTCGTGCAGCGCCATGGATCGGTCGGTCTACGACGACCGGTACTCGCCCAAGCGTGCAATCACGCACATGGCGGGGCCGCGCGGGGGCCGAGATGGCGTGGTGACCAACTGGCCACCGCATGAAGCGCAGTTCCTGCGCGATCTGTGATGTTCCCGCGCGCTCGCCGACGAGAGCCCGAGTCGATGCCACTGCTCGCCCTTGTGCGAAACTTCCGCAACCATAGCGAACACCACCCGTAGCGCGCGCCGCCCGTGCTCGGCCTGATCAAGGAGGATGGCGTGTCCCCACATCTAACTGCGAGGGGCGGGAGCGCTGCTGCGTTCAAGGTGGCTTGGCCTGCGCTCGCTGCGACTGGCCTTTTGCTGGGGGCGAGTACGGCGTTGGCCGGAGAATCCGCTGCGGGCGAGACGAGTGGCGGGGAATGTGCCCGTGACGAACTCTTCCGTGTTGCGACACCCATGGATCTTGAGCACGCGTGGAGCGGAACCCCGATCCTACGGGCGATGGAAGGCGAGTGTGTCTCGTCCGACCGGAACGTTATCTACTGGCAGTTGCGTGGCGGCGCTGAGGGCCTGATCGGCAACCATCACACGGCGCTTGCCGACTTCGACCGGCCCTACCGCCTCCGGGGCCGCACAACACCTGAGCGAGAACTGCCGCCTGACGCCACTGCGGCGCCAGCCCTGCCGTACATTATTGAACGCGCCGCCGGGCACCGGATCGTCATGGTCAATGAGCGACATCATGTCTCCACCGATCGGCTGCTGACCCTTGATCTGCTCGGTCCCCTGTACGAGCAGGGCTTTCGGTATCTGGCCCTCGAGGCGCTTTGGGCAGGAGAGGAGGGCTTGGGCGAACGCGGCTATCCCATACGGGAGACGGGGGGCTACATCAACGATGTTGTCTTCGCGGAGCTTGTGCGGGAAGCGATTGCCCTCGGCTATGAGGTTGTGCCGTATGAGGCCCAGGGCGAGCAATACCACGCGACCGAGACCATGAACGAACAGCAGGCGCGCGATTACTGGCAGGCTCAGAATCTACTCGCCGCCACGCTGCAGAAGGATGCGGACGCCAAGGTGCTCGTTCACTGCGGATACGCCCACCTTCAGGAAACGGCGTCTGCCCGCTGGACGCCGATGGCGTACTACCTACACCAGGCTACGGGCCTCGACCCGCTGACGGTGGACCAAACGGCGTTTGCGGAGCGCGGCATCGAACAGGCGGAACACGGATGGCGACAAGGTTCCGAGGCACGCGGCCTGATCGAAGCTCGCCCGGTGGTGCTGCTTGATGCCGCTGGCGACCTGCTGCGCCGGGAACAAGAAAACGTGGACATCCGGGTCGTGAATCCGCGCACGCAATACGTCAATGGGCGCCCTGCCTGGATGCGAATGGGCGGTCGTCGAGTCGCGGTCGCAATCGACACACCGGAATGCGCCAGCGAAGCCTGCGTCATCTCGGCGTTCGATGCCGACTGGGAGGAGCGCGCGGTGCCGTACGACCGCGTAGAGGTGATGGCGGCAAAGACGGACATGTACCTACCTCCGGGCACTGAAATGGAGCTTCACGGCTTCCGGCTCGACGGCAGTCTCGTTTTCCGGCGGGCGTTGACGACGCCCTAGGCTTTGGGCGCGAGGCACCCTCCTGTCGGCGGCCGGGCCGCTATGGGAACGGCCACACATGCCGCCCGCGACCTGCAATGTCGGGAGGAGCCTCCGGCGGACCAGAAATCAGAGGGGATGATTCTGGATGAAGTGGCGTAGCTCTTCGGCTACGCGCTCGGGCGCTTCGAGCTGGATCATGTGGGCGACGCCTTGGACCTCGACGGACCGGCTTCCAGACACGGAGGCAGCCAGATGGGCGGCCGTGGCGCGACTTCGGGGCTCATCCAAGGTGCCAATCATCACGAGGACCGGAATGGTCAGTTCCCCAAGCCGATCCGCCGCTTGCGGCTCGAGCGGCTGCGGCAGGCCTTCCTCATTCTCCGCTTGGTAGGTCGAGAGGACATCCCCCTTGACGCGGTCTCGGAGGCTGCGGTCCAGCCGCGTGGTCGACTGCCCCCAACCATCCACCCAAACCTGCGTCTCGAGTTCGGCGAGCTCTGCCCACTTCTGCTCGTCCCAGAGCCGGTCCATTTCGCTCCAGGGCACGCTGTCTTCTTCGGCATCGAGGTCGGGGCGGAAGCCGCCGATGCCGCCGGCAACGCTCGTGAGGGTGGCTACGCAAGCCGGGCGAGCCAACGCGAGATCGAGCGCCACCTTGCCCCCGATGGACTGGCCGACGACGTGGGCGCGATCGACTCCGAGGTGGCCTAGGAGTGCGGCGATGTCCGCCCAATAGGCGAACTCGACATGCTCGGTCGTGCTGCGGCCGAAGCCGCGCAGGTCAGAGCGGATGACGCGGTAGCTGTCGGCGAGCGCCCGCGCCTGGAAATCCCACATGCGCAGGCTTCCAAGCCCGCCGTGGATCAGGACCAGCGCGTCTCCCGCTCCTTCGACCTCGTAGTAGAGATTGCCGCCGTCAACAGCGAGGAATCCTGTTGCGCTAGGGTGTCCGGCGTTGGCCACGGCAGTCGGGGTTCCGCCGTACCGGCGTTTCCCGCCTCAGCCGATGACTTCGAATTGGTGGATGGTGGGGCGGCCGGCCATGAGACCGGCGAACTTGGCGCCGGCGGCTTTGAAATGGTCGCTTTGGCCGTGGGCGGCGAGGGCGTCGGTGTCGTCGTAGAGCTCCATCACCGCGTAGCCTTCGTCGTCCTTGACGAGGGTGTAGAGCTTGTTGCCCGGTTCGTTGGCGCGCACCTGGGCGGCGAGGCCCAGCATCACTTCCTCGAACTCGGATTCCTTGCCGGCGGCGACGTTGAGGCGGGCGAGCAGTGCGATCATGTACGGGTCCCTTGGTTTGTGAGCGGCGGCAGCATACCCCGGCCATGCATCGGAACAAACTTCGCGCGATGCTCGCCAACTACGCGAGCCGGTTTCCCGACGAGGAGTCGGCACGCTTTGTCGACTTCGTCGAGCGGCAGCCGCGTTGCTTCGAGCGGGACTGCTTCGACGACGGCCACGTCACCGGCTCGGCATTGGTGCTGAACCTAGGTCGCGATGCGGCCTTGATGACCCATCACGCCAAGCTGGGGCGCTGGCTACAGCTCGGTGGCCATTGCGACGGCGACTCCGACGCGCTGGCAGTGGCTTGCCGCGAGGCAGCGGAGGAGTCCGGCTTGGCAGTGAAGCCGCTGTCGGCGGCGCCGCTCGACATCGACATCCACACCATCCCGGCGCGCGGGTCAGAGCCCCGCCACTTCCATTACGACGTTCGCTTTCTGTTGCAGGTGCGGCGTTCGGAGGATTTCGTCGCGACGGCGGAGTCGCTGTCTCTGGCCTGGGTGCCGCTCGACAGGATGTCGACCTACACCGACGAAGAATCCGTGCTGCGTTTGGTGCGTAAGTTTCAGCAGTCGCTCGGGTTTCCGAACGCCTGAATCGCCCATCCCCGGCACTGCCGGATGGTCGATGCGCGGCCTAGGATGCCGTGGCCTTACGGCATGTCCCAGGCAAGGTCCGTGGTGATCCGAACCGTGCCGCGCGTGGCCATGACGCGGCGGCCGTTCATGGGATAGAGGAACCAGCGACCGGTGTCGTTGCGGCGCATTAAGGTGTCGGTGCGGCCGTCACCGTTGAAGTCGCCGGTCGCGGCGAGTTGCCAGGCGAGATTGCGGGTGAGATTCGCGCCGCCGCGGCCGGGAGTGTAGCGACGGCCGTTCATCGGGTAGAAATACCAGCGTCCTTCGCGATGGCGCAGCAGCACGTCAGCGCGACCGTTGCCGTTGAAGTCGGCGACGGCGGCCACTTGCCAGTCGAGGTTGCGCGTGAGCGGCGCGCGGCCTTGGGCATCAGTGTCGACGACACGACCATCCATCGGGTAGTAGTGCCATGCACCGCTCATGTTGTGGCGCAGCAGCACATCGTCCGTGCCGTCGCCGGCGAAGTCGCCTGTGCCGGCCAGGCGCCAGTTGAGGTTGCGCGGCAGGTCGGCAGGCCCGGCGTCGGCCTCCACGACGTTGCCTGCGCGAATGGGGTAGTAATGCCAGCGGCCGTCGGGATGCCGCATCAACAGGTCGTCGGCGCCGTCGCCATTGAAGTCGCCAAGCGCTCGCACCTGCCAGGCAGCATCGATGGTAAGCCCGCTCACGATGCTGTCGTCGGTTTGCCGGCGTCCGTCCATGGCATGGAGGCCCCAGCGGCCATCGGTGTGCCGGAGGAGCACGTCGTCGCGTCCGTTGGCATCGAAGTCGCCGATACCCACGAAGGCCCAGTCGAGGCTATGCGGCAGGTTCGCTGCCCCGGTTTCGTCGGCAATGGAGCGACGCCCGTCCATCGGATAGTAGTGCCAGCGCCCGTCGAAGTGGCGCAGCAGCAGGTCCGCCTTGCCGTCGGCGTTGAAGTCGCCGGTCCCCATGAAGTCGAGGGCGTAGCGTGGGTTGGCCTCGTTCGACACGAGCCGGCGGATGCGACCGTCGCCCTTGGTGAGGAGATACAGCTCGCCAGCGGCATCGACGCTGAGGCGTGCATCCACGCGCCGGGTGTTGTTGTACGTATTGGGATAGCCGGAGACATCCGCTAACTCCCGCTCCACCCCGTCGAAGGCGAGGCGAATCTCCTCGATTGGCGCGGGATCGCCGGGGACAACCTGGTCCGCATCGAACGCGAAGATGCGCCCGCGCACGAACTCCGTGAACACATACTTGCCGACAAGCTCCGGGATCGAGGCGCCGCGATACACATGGCCACCGCCGATGGCAAAGCCCTCGTCGTGGTCGTACTGCGCCACCGGATAGGCGAACGGTTCAGGGTCGGTGGCGGGCCGTTCATACACGGATCCCAAGCGGCGACCCACCGCGTGACCGGTGGCAAACGTACCCTCCCGCAGCCGCCAGCCGTAGTTGGCGCCGGCCACGCCAAGGTTGATCTCCTCGATCTGGTCCTGGCCGATGTCGGAGATGAACATGCGGCCGTCAAAGGTGTCCCACGAGAATTGCTGCGGGTGGCGGAGGCCCCAAGCCCAGATCTCCGGCGCCGCGCCTTCCATCGCCACCAGAGGATTGTCCGCGGGAATCCCATAGCTTGCGCCGTCGCCGGTCGCGAGCGGATCGATGCGGACGATGGCGCCGAGCGGTTCTGCCAGCCCCTGACCGTAGTCGCGCGGGTCGTGGGCACTGCCGCCGTCGCCGAAGCCGATGTAGAGGAGGCCGTAGTCGGCGTCTCCCGGACTCGCCGTGGGATGGAAGGCCAAGGCTCCGACGTTGTGATTGCCAGCGAACTGGCCCACACGCAGCAGCACTCTGGATGTGCCGGAGAACCCCCAGGCGGATGGATTCGTCGCCGTCCACTCCCGCACGACGCTCTCCTGCACGTTGGCCGACGCCTCCAGATAGTCGGCGGTTCCACTCGCCGGCGTCGCGCTGTAGGCAGTGTAGAGCTTGCCGTAGCCAGGGCGGCCTTCCTGCGCGAACTCCGGGTGGAAGGCGAAGCCCATGAAGCCCGCTTCGTTGGGGAAGGCGGCGTTGCTGAAATCGACCCCCTCGTCGCGGAGGTCGAGATACACGCGAGGCGCGCGGCCGTCGATGTCGGTGAGATAGAGAATGCCCCGGGTGTCGTTGAAGGCGAGACGCCCGCTCCCATCGGGCAGTTGCCGCAGCACCTGAACGCGTGCATAGGCATTGTTGGTGGCGGCCGGGCGCACCGGGTCCGTCGTGCGCGGCGCGCGGGCGAGAGGCACCGCCGCAAGCACGATCTCGCCCTTCTCGATGCGTTCGGGAATGGGGTCGCCGATCGCCTCCTGCGCGTTCGCCGCGCTACTCGCGACCACTAAGGTGGCCAGGGAGAGTGTGCCGGTCAGCCACCGCAGGGAAGCCATGACGCGCGTCAGGCAGCGGCGTCGTAGAGGTGGCAAGCCACCTGCCGATGCCCGTAGCCTTCGTCCGCTACGGGAATGAGCTCCGGGGCTTCCGTGCGACACCGCTCCATCACCTTCGGGCAGCGATTGGCGAAGCGACAGCCGGGGGGCACGTTCACCGGCGACGGGATCTCGCCCCGGATCGCGGTGGAGGGGCGCGAACGCTCGCTCACTGGGTCTGGCTCCGGGTTGGAGCCGATGAGGAGCTCCGTGTAGGGGTGCTTGGGCGCGAAGAAGACCCGGTTGGCCGCGCCAAGCTCCACCAGCGAGCCGAGATACATCACTGCCATGCGATCCGAGACATACCGCACCATCGACAGGTCGTGGGCGATGAACAGCATCGTGAGGCCGAGTGAAGCCTTGAGTTCCCCGAGCAGGTTCACCACCTGCGCCTGCACGGAAACGTCGAGCGCCGAGATCGGCTCGTCGCAGACCACGAACTCCGGTTCCAGGACCAAGGCCCTGGCGATGCCGATGCGCTGCCGCTGACCGCCCGAGAACTCGTGTGGATAGCGCGACATGTGATCCGGCGACAAGCCCACCCGCACCAGCCACGAAGCCACGGTGTCGCGCGCCTCTGCACCACGCAGGTCGCTGTGCAGGCGCAGCCCCTCGCCGACGATCTCGCCCACCGTCATGCGTGGATTGAGCGACGAATAGGGGTCCTGGAAGATCATCTGCATGTCGCGGGCATAGCGGCGGAAATCCACCGGCCGGTAGCGATCCGGCATCCTCTGGCCTTGGTAGATCACCTCGCCGGCGGTCTTGTCGTGGAGGCCAATCAGCGTTTTGCCGAGGGTGGACTTGCCGGAGCCGCTCTCGCCGACCAGTCCCACGATCTCGCGTGGAGCGATGGCAAGGGACACATCGTCCACGGCATGCACCACCTCGCCACGACCGATGCGGAAATGCCGCGTGAGGCCGCGCATCTCCACCAGCGGCGTATCGGCTGCGGCTTCACTCACCTTTGTACACCCCCTCGGCGGCGACGTCGCAGTCCTCGTGGTGGAGCCAGCAGCGCGCCTCATGGTCGTAGGCATCCGCGGCCTGGATGCCATATACCGGCGGCGACTGCCCCTGACACGCCTCCATCGCGAAAGGGCACCGCGCCGCATAGCCGCAGCCGGCTGGTGGCGCGAACAGATCCGGCGGGCTGCCGTCGATGGGCTGCAAGTCCTGCTCGCCCTCGCCCTGATTGGTGGGCATCGCCGCCTTGAGCCCCAGGGTATAGGGGTGAGCGCTGCGGTAGAACACGTCGTCCACCGAGCCCCGTTCCACGACCTGCCCGGCATACATCACAAGCACCTCGTCCGCCATGCGTGCCACGACGCCGAGGTCGTGGGTGATCAGCGCAATGGCCATGCCGTTTTCACGCTGCAAGTCCACCATGAGGTCGAGGATTTGCGCTTGGATGGTGACGTCGAGCGCCGTGGTGGGCTCGTCGGCGATCAGCACCGCCGGCTCGCAGGAGAGCGCCATAGCGATCATGGCGCGCTGCAACATGCCGCCGGAGAACTCGAACGGGTACTGCTCGGCGCGCTTGGCCGGTTCCGGGATGCGCGTCATCTCCAACAGTTCCACCGCCCGTGCGTGCGCGGCGCGGCGCTTCATGCCGGCGTGCACCTGCAGCGGCTCGGCGATCTGGTCGCCAATGGTCATCGTGGGGTTGAGCGAGGTCATCGGGTCCTGAAAGATCATGCCGATTTCGCGCCCGCGCACCTCTTTGCCGTCGATCCTGCCGCCGCCCAGGATGTCGTGGCCGCGCAACGTTGCGGCTCCGCGGACGATGCGCCCTGGCGGCATGGGGATGAGGCCGGTGAAGCTCTGCACGGTGACCGACTTGCCGCAGCCCGACTCGCCGACGATGGCGAGGGTCTGGCCTTCGTCGAGACGGAAGTCCACTCCCCGCACGGCATGGACGGTGCCGCCATAGGTGTCGAACTCGACGTGCAGGTCGGTGATTTCCAGAAGCGCCATCTTCGCCTGCTCCGCCCCTACTCCGTGGCTCTCATGCGAGCGTCCAAGGCGTCCCGCAGGCCGTCGCCCAAGAGGTTGAACGCGAGCACAGTGATGCTGATGAAGAGTGCCGGGGCGATCAATTCGTGCGGCGTCGTCAGCATCGTCTTCAATCCTTCGTTGCACATGCTGCCCCAGGAAGGCGTCGGTGGCGCCACCCCCATGCCGATGAACGACAGGAACGCCTCCGTGAAGATCGCGCTCGGCACGGCGAAGGTGAGGGTGACGAGGATCACGCCCATCGTGTTCGGAATCATGTGCCGCATGACGAGCCAGGCGCTGCGGGCGCCGAGCAGGCGCGCCGCGCCGACGTAGCCTTCCTCGCGGATTTGCAGGATTTGCCCGCGCACGAGCCGCGCTGTGGCGGGCCAGCTTAGGAGCACCATGGCCACCAGCATGGGCGCGATGCCGCTGTCGCCGGACTCGACCCCGAAGAGGATGCGGAACAGGATCATAAAGAGCAGAAATGGCAAAGCGACCACGAAGTCGGCGAAGCGCATGAGGAGCTGATCCACCCGCCCGCCGGCGAACCCCGCCGCCGCACCGTACAGGATGCCGAAGGCGACATAGACGAACGAGGCGACGATGCCAATGAAGAGCGACACGCGTGCGCCGTGCATCAGCCGCGCGAGCATGTCGCGGCCGAGATAGTCGGTGCCGAGGGGATGGAAGGCGAGTTCGACCGAGTCGCCGGGCGCAAGGTCCAATGCGTCTTCCGCGAGCCCCTTGGCCACCGCCTCTTCGGCGGTGATGACGCGCTTTACGTCCACCGGCAGCGTGATGTAGTCGGAAGACTCCACACCCCAGGCGTCGAGCGGCAGCACCGAATAGAAGTAGCGTCGCGGCTCGAGGTCAAGACGGTCCTCAAAGCCCGTTTCGGCGGGGTTGAGGATTTCGCCGACGGGCAGCCCCAAGGCGCGGTCTGGAGCCGGGTCGTAGAGATTGCGATAGACGCGCCAGCCGGAGGCGCCGGGTGCGGTTTGATCCGGTCGCCACGTCAAGCGCACGGCTTGGGTGTTGGCCTCGCCGACCACCGCGAGTTCTGCTGGCGCGAGCAGGCGATCGGCCGAAACGGAGGTGTCCGGCACACGGCCGGAGGCATCGCGAACGCCGGCCCACGGCTCGAATGGCGTGGCGACTGTGGCGATTCTTCCAGGGCCGGGCGGCTTGCTGATTTGGTCGAGGTCCTGATCGTCCGGATCAACCCGCCAGACGAAGGGACCGAACACCGTGAAGAGGAGCAAGCCCACCACGATCCAAAGCGAGATCAGCGCCCGCCGGTTCGCCTTCAGCCGCCGCCATGCATCCTGCCAGTACGACAGCGACGGGCGCGAGATGACCTGCGCCTCGGTGGCCGAGGTGGGCACCGGCGCGAACGAGGGCACGCCGGTGCCGGTGGTCATGTCCGCTTCGCTCATTCGCGTCGCCTCATTCCAGCCACCTCACTCCAACCGGACGCGGGGATCGACGAAGCCATAGATGATGTCCACCACGATCACCATGAACACCAGGAATGCGCCGTAGAACACGGTGGTGCCCATGATCACGGTGTAGTCGGATTGCTGCACCGCCTGCACGAAGTAGCGGCCGAGGCCGGGAATGGCGAACACGAGCTCCACCACGAAACCGCCCGTGGTGATGGCGGCGATGGACGGGCCCAGCACGGTCACCACCGGCAGGATCGCGTTGCGCAACTGGTGCTTGCGGAAGATGCGGTTGGCCGGCAGGCCCTTGGCACGGGCCGTGCGCAGGAAGTCCGCATTGGCGATCTCCAGCATGGACGAGCGCATGAGGCGCGTGAGGAAGGCCATCGTGCCGAGGCCCAGCACCAGCGCCGGCACGATCATGTGCGAAACGGTGCCCCAGCCCCCGACCGGAAAGAGCGTAAAGCCCAAGGCCGCGTTGAGGTTGACGACGCCGAGCTGGCCTAGCCCCGCGAACACGAAACCGGGCACGGATATGCCGAGGATCACCAGCAGCATGATGACGATGTCCGGCAGGCGGTTGCGGTAGAGCGCGGTGAGGGCGCCCCAGAGGATGCCGCCGAGTGCGGCGAAGGCGATGGCGAGAATGCCCAAGGCCGCGGATATGCGGAAGTGCTCCGCGATGATGTCGTTGACCTCGCGGTTCTGCTGCGTGAAGGAGATGCCGAAGTCGCCTCGGGCCATGTTGGCCAGATAGATGAAATACTGCTCCATCAAGGGCTTGTCGAGGCCATAGCGAGCTTCGAGGTTGGCCCGAATCTCTGCCGAGACCGCCTTGTCGCTCTGCAATGGGTCGCCCGGCACGTTGTGCATGGCGAAGAAGGTGGCCGTGGCGATGAACCAGACGGTGATGACGCCCTGCACGAGACGGCGAAGGATGTAGCGTCCCATCAGCCGCGAACCTCCATGGCAGAAGGCATCGGCGAAAGAGGCGCACCAATCGACGCTTTGCCGCTTGAACATGAGGGGCATTGGAGGGAAGGCATCCTGCCTTCCCTGCGCGCCGATAGGCGCGCTTTCCACTCGCCCGCGACGAGGCAGGCGCGCTGCCGCACGCCAGGGAAGGCAGGACGCCTTCCCTCGTATGGAGCAAGTCTCGTAACCAGTTGATACTTCGAGAATTCAACTCGAAGCGAAGGCCCTGGGGGCGAGGGCGTCCCGCCCTCGCACACGCCGATAGGCGCGCGGCTCAAGGTGGACGCAACAGGCACGCACGGACCGCGCCTTGCGACGCGTGGGAGGGCAAGATGCCCTCCCCCCAAGTACTCGCCCCAAGGTCGCCGTCCCGGTGCGTGGCCGGCGTCAGTTCCTTCCGCGTCAGCGACTCGACGTCCCCGGCGGGGTGCGAACTCCGAAGGCCGTTCCTTAGGCACCTGCGGGTCCTTCCGCTTCCGCGGGCGGATGTTCGGTAGCTGCCAAATCGCTCGGCTGGCCCGGTGCTTCGATCCAGGCGTGGGTGAAGTCCGGGTCCGTGCCAACCGCTCGCCGCACCACTCCCTTGAGCTGCGGGTTGGCCACATAGACGCTGCCGCGCTCGTAGTTGACCAGCAGCACCGCGTCCTCGTGCAAGATGCGCTGCACTTCTGCCATCGCGTCCATGCGCACCTTGGGGTCCATGCTCGAGCGAGCGGTATCTACCGCGGCATCGAGTTCGGCGTTGGCGTAGCGGCCGCGGTTGTTTTCGTTCCAGGAGGCGAAGAGGTCGCCGAAGGTCATGGGATCGTCGTAGTCGGGGCCCCAGCCGGCCATGACGATATCGAACTCGCCGGAGGTCATCTTGGCGAGGCGCTGCTTGAAGATCTGCCGGTCGATCTTGATGTCGAGGCCGAGCCTGCGCTTGAACACGTTCTGGTAGTACTCGCTTTGCTTGTTGGCGCTGTCCGAGTCGCCGGTGAGCATCACCAGTGGCGGCATTTCGGTGAGGCCGAGTTCCGCCTTGGCGAGTTCCAGATGGCGTCGTGCCTCGGCCTCGTTGACGCGGGTGGTGGGAGCCGGGTATTCCTGCCGAAAGTAGCCGCGCACGCCCTTGAGCCAAACCGGGAAGAGCGACTCGCCCGGCAGATTCCCCGGCACCTTGATGACCTTGTACACCAGCTCCGCCGGGTCGTTTACGAGCTGCATGGCGCGCCGCAGGTGCCAGTTCCGGGTGAGGCGGCCTTCGCGGTAGTTGAACTCCATGAAGAACACCGAGCCGTCGGCGAAGCGGCGGATATTCCAGCGGTTTTGCAGGGCATCGCGCAGGTTCTCCGAGTTCAGCCCCGTCATGGCGATCTTGCCGTCCTTGTAGAAGTTGAGAGAGGCGTTGGCGTCCGAGGTGATGTAGGCGTAGTCGATGGCGTTCAGGCGAATGGCATCGGCGTTCCAGTAGCTCTGGTTCTTCTCCAGCCGCACGGAGGCGCCATGCACCCAGCGAGCGATGGTGAAGGGTCCGTTGTAGAGGAGGTCCTCGGCATCGGCGGCGTAGCGGCCTTCGCGGGCGCGGTAGAACGCCTCGTTGATGGGAAAGTAGGTGGGGAAGGCGAGGAGCTTGGCGAAGTAAGGCACCGGACGCTCGAGCTCCACCACCAAGGTTCGGTCGCCATCGGCGCGGGCCGCAAGCGCGGAGGGCGGCAGTTGGCCGCGGTTGATGGCCTCGCCGTTCTTCAAGGGGTACAGGATGAAGGCGTACTGCGAGGCATTGGCAGGATCGAGCGCCTTTTGCCAGGCGAAGATGAAATCGTGGGCCGTGACCGGCTCGCCGTTGCTCCACACCGCATCGGCACGGAGTCGGAAGCTGGCGGACGTTTCGCCGATCTCCCAGCTTTCGGCAACGCCCGGCACGAGTCGGTTGCGGGCGTCGTAGCGCAAGAGCCCTTCCATGACGTGCCCTAGGATGCGACCACTCACCTGATCGGTGGTGCGCGTGGCATCGAGCTGCGGCGGCTCTTCGGACAACGCAAGCGTGACCGTGCCGGTGGCGGCATCGACCCCATCGGCCGCACCGCTCCCGGTCCACAACGCCAGCACCGCCAGCAACGCACCGAGACCGACCACCCCGGCGAGCCCCAATCCGAGAAGCTGCAACAGCGCCCCGCGATCCAGCGGCGCCCGCGCACCACCAACGACCCCTTCTGCCAACAGTCCAGCCCTCACGGCTTTCCTGCCCCAAGCCTATCAGGCCAGCGCAGCGTTCGGCGATGGCCGTCGCAAGAGTCCGAGCGGCGCCTCAGCGATGGGTCGTGGTGTGGTTACGGTCGTACCGATCACCGGGAACATCCGAAGGGTGTACCCGTTCCAGGTTCGGCTGGGGGCCTGCTCGTGCGGACTGAGCCGCGACTCCAAGGCGCAAGCGGAGCAGATCCGGGCTATCGCGGTCGAACGGTTGCGGCGCCGGGTCGGGCAGGTACCGCGCCAGACCATGAACGAAGTCGATGCGGCGATGCGGCTGCATCTGGCCCTGTGAAAGCGATGGCCCACCGTGGCTATGAAAGAACTCCACCGCATCTTCCTCGGTGGTGGATTGCAGCAGGAATCGACGGGCAAGAGCGCACCCTTGCCGGAACTCATTCATCGCGACCCATGCCTCTAACCCTATTGACGTACTCCGCCAACGGAGGCATCCCAATCTCAAGGCGTCGCGCGTCCACGTTCGCCTCATCCTCGATGGGATAGAGCTCCAACTTGCCGGTGGTCTCGTCGTGATAGAGCTGAGTGCCGTACACCTGAGCCTTGTCTTGAGTGACGAGGATTCGATCTTGCAGCATTGCCACGTGTTGGCGGTCCGCCTCTCCGGCCTCGGCCGCTGCCTCGATGACGGGCAGGAGCTCCACCTGGGCTTCATGGTTGGCGTGTTGGAGGATGAGAAAGGCCGTGGCGGCTCCCTCATAGCCGACCATGCTGATGCCCGGCCATCCATGCCGAGAGATGATCTCCCGCAGGCGTTGCAGATTCGCGGAGTCCAACCGCTCCTGTTCCTCCCAAAGCGCGAACACCTCCTGCGAGTTGGGGCCGTGCTCCCGGAGGGCAGCATTCAGCTGGACCCGGCCGGCCTGATCGGTCTCGCGCAGAGCGACGAGTTCCTCCCGCAGGGCCACGTTGGTCTGTGCCTCGGAACCGTGTTGCGGGACCACGGCAGCCAAGGTGACCGCCAGCGCCAAGGCTCGATGAATCATGACAACCTCATTCCCTGTGCGAACAGCGGGCCACGATTCGGCAGGGTCCCATGACGCCGCCGGCTACCGCTCCCGCGTTGAGCCTACTCGATCCCTTGCCTTGCTGAGACGGCACCGTCTGAAGTGTGCGGGCGGAGTTGTGGGGCGTCGGATTGGAGGCCAGACTGGGCTTCCGTTTGGTGGATGGAAGAGGCGGATGCCTTTGTTGCCGGCATGGGCGGCAGATTGGCCGGTTGGACATCTGGCGACGAGCGCCGGGCATGTACCGCATGTGGTGGCGGTGGTGTTCTGCGAAGTCGGCGAGGCGATCTGGATTCCGATCGACGGCAAGCCCAAGAGCGGTGCAAAGCTCAAGCGCGTGCGCAACATCGAAACCAATGGGCACGTTTCGCTCCTTGTGGACCAATACGACGAGAACTGGTCTAAGCTGCGCTGGGTGCGGGTCGATGGCGCGGCCGAGGTAGTGACGATGCCGGCCGACGTTGCAGCGACGTTTCGGGTCAAGTACCCGCAATACCGGAGCACGCGCCTGGGCGACACCTGCATGCGCGTAACCGTGCGGCGTTCGCGGGAGTGGTCCGCGACGACGGCGTGAAGGCCGGGCGGTAGAAGCCCGGCTGGCCCTTAGCCGTGGCCGCGAGCGAATGCGAGCACGAAAGCCCGGCAGTTCCCGTAGCGAACTGCAAACGCCCGTCACGGCGCGCCGGTTGCGACAAGCAGGCGCCCTGAAAGACAATCCCGCGCCCTGCATCCCTTTGGGTCCGTCGATGCCCGCTGCGTCCATCGCGAGGTTGTCGAGCACGTTGCGTGCAGCCGGTGCTCTGGCTTTGTTCGTTGCCGGTGCGGTTGCGTTTGCCGATGGGCCGGCATCGTCGATCGTTGACGGGCCGCTCAATCCGGCTGGCGGCGCAGACGCCACGGAACAGGCCATCGTGCCGCCGCGCCACGACCATGCATCTGTCGACATCACCATCGACGGCCGGCTTGACGAGGACATCTGGCGCCGGGTGCCGGCCTACGACCACATGCTGGTCACCACCCCGGACGTCCGGCGCCCGGCGAGGTATCGAACGCAGACGTTCCTTCTCTATACCCAGCGCGGGCTTTATGTCGGTGCGTGGAACGAGCAGCCGAGCGACACGCTCATGGGGCCGCTGTCCGGGCGCGACTCCTTCGAGTACGCCGATGCCTACCAGATCGTGGTGGATTCGTCCGGGGCGGGGCTCTACGGCTATTGGTTCCGCGTCAAGCTCGGCGACTCCTTAATGGACGGCACCCTCCTTCCGGAGCGGCGGTTCGCGCGCGACTGGGACGGGCCCTGGGATGCCCGCACCGAGCGGACGGACGATGGCTGGACCGTGGAGATGTTCCTGCCCTGGTCCATGATGAACATGCCGGCCGGCGACGGCGAGCGCCGCATCGCCATCGAGATCGCCCGCTTCGTGCCGCATCTCAACGAAGTTTGGTCGTGGCCGGCGCTGCCGGATACCGAGCCGCAGTTCATCTCGCTGTTCCAGCCGCTGACTCTGGCCGGGGTCGCGCCGCGCCAGGAGGTCAGCGTATTCCCCTACGCCGCGGTTAGCGACGATCTTGTGCGGGGAGCCGGGGCCACGGATGCCGGCGTGGACGTGTTCTGGCGACCGTCGTCGGCCTTCTTTCTGAGCGCCGGAATCAATCCCGATTTCGGGCAGGTCGAAGCCGACAACGTGGTGGTGAACCTCTCCGCCTACGAGACCTTCTTCCCGGAGAAGCGGCTCTTCTTTCAGGAGAATCAGGACATCTTCAGCACGGGCGAGTACGGCTACGGCAACGCGGCGAGCCCGCTGCACACCCGACGCATGGGCGCCTCGGTCGGATCCCGGCGCGGTCGGCCAGACCTCGGTGACGAGCGAGTCGAAGGGCACGACCTGACCCGACCGGTGGACTTGCGAATCGCCGCCAAGGCGGTTGGGCAGGCCGGCCGCTCCCGCTACGGGACAATGCTCGTGGCGGAGGACGACACAGAGCTCCGCCGCGCCGATGGCAATGGCCATGTCACCGCGCGAGGGCGCGACTTCGGCGTGCTGCGCTACCAATACGAGGACACATCCGCCGGCGCTCGCAAGGCGATTGGCTGGCTCGGCACGCTGGCGCAGCATCCCGAGCGGCGGGCGATTACCCAAGCCGTCGACGCCAACTACCGCACGCCTTCGGGCGACTGGAGCGTCGAAGCGCAAGTGCTCGGCAGCGACGTGGACGGAGAAGGGGGCTGGGGCGGAATACTCGACGTCGTAAACGTGCCGCGCACGGGCGATCAGCACTTCTTCCACATCGCGAGCTTCGACGACGGCCTCGACCTCAACGACCTCGGCTATCTCTGGCGCAACGACTACACGCGGGTCTTCTATGAGTTCTGGCGCCGGCGGCAGGAATACGACCGCATCCGCGACACCGAAGGCTGGGCCTACTTCCATGCCGACGTCAACGGCGCTGGGCAATTGGTGGAGGGGGTGGCGGAACTGCACTATGGCTGGGGCTTCAAGAACAACACCCGCATCAGCGTCGAAGTGGAGTACTACCCGTCGTATTGGGACGACCGCGCGAGCCGCGGCAACGGCACGTTCCGGCTCGGTCGGGCGTGGGATTTGGTGGCAAACTGGAACAGCGCGCCGGACGGCAAATTCAACGCCGGCATTGGCCTCGATCTCGGGCGGGAGTCGCTCGGCGGTACGTCCCGCGAAGTCGATGTGTTTCTGACCTACAGTCCGCTTGACCGCATACGGCTGCGACTGTCCACCGGCTACCAGAGTCGCGAAAGCTGGCTCGTGTGGCAGGGCGGTGCCAACCTGACGTCGTTCGCCTCGGAGCACTGGTTCACGTCGATGGGCGCGGAAGCCTATTTCACGGCCAGGCAGCACCTGCAAGTGCAGATTCAGTGGGCGGCGGTGAAGGCGTTCGAGAGCGAACGCTTTTCCGTCAATGGCGAGACATGGCTAGACCAGGTGCAGCGCGCACCGGAGGTGGAGCCCAACGCCTTCGCCATCAGCGACGTCGTCTTGCAGCTGCGCTACCGCTGGCAGATCGCGCCCCTGTCGGACCTCTTCATCGTGTACAACCGCACGGGCAGCCTGCCGGACGGCGTCGGGCGCCAGCGATTCACGCACCTGTTCGACGACAGCTTCGGCACACCGGACGAGGAAGGGCTGCTGCTGAAGGTTCGCTATCGGTTCGGGACATGACGGGACTGGACACGGTTTCCCTGGGCGATGGCATCCTGCCCTGCCGTGCGCCGACCCGGCGCACCAGCTCCAGCGCCCCGCAGAGCCCCAAGGCACTCAGTTTGTCCACGCCGTGCGGCTTACGAGACAGATGCCCTCGCCCCGAAATACGTGTCGGTCAGGAGGGGGTGAGCAGGAATTCGAGCAGGGCCTTTTGCGAGTGCAGGCGGTTGCCGGCTTCCACCCATGCCACCGAGCGGGGGTCTTCGAGGAGGTGTTCGCTGATTTCCTCGCCGCGGTGGGCTGGCAGGCAGTGCATGAAGAGGGCGTCCTTGGCGGCGCAGTCGAGGAGTCCTGGGTTCACCTGATAGCCAGCGAAGGCTTTGCGTCGGGCTTCGGCCTCTTCGTCGTGGCCAAGGGAAGACCATACGTCGGTTACCACGAGGTCGGCGCCGGCGACTGCATCGCGGGGCGACGGCGCCAGCTCTGCCACATTGGACTCCGCCAGCAGTGTCGCATCCGGTTCGTGTCCCTTGGGCGCCGCGATGCGAAGGTGGAAGTCGAACAGCTTCGATGCGCGGATGTAGGAGTTGCACATGTTGTAGCCATCGCCGACGAACGCTACGGTCGCGCCCTGGATCGAGCCGCGAAACTCGTGGAAGGTCTGCACGTCCGCGAGAAGCTGGCAAGGATGAAACCGGTTCGTCATGCCGTTGATGACCGGTACGCTCGATGCCGACGCGATGCGCTCCACCTCTTCGTGCGCGAGCGTGCGCACCATCACGGCGTCCACCATCTGTGACAGCACCCGCGCCGTGTCCTCTACGGGCTCTCCGCGGCCGAGCTGTGTATCTGCCCGGCCAAGGAACAGGGCGTGCCCACCGAGTTGGTGCATGCCGGTCTCGAACGCCACCCGCGTGCGCGTGGAGTTGAGCTGGAACACCATCGCCAAGGTCTTGCCTGCGAGGGGGTGGTGCACGAGTCCCTCGCGGTTCATGCCCTTGAGTTCTGCCGCCCGCGCAACGAGCCCCGCCAGTTCCTGGGCGGTGCAGTCCGGCAGCGTGAGGAAATGGCGCACTGCCATGACTCGAAGCTCCGGTCAGTCGAGGGCGTCGATGAGGTCCGCCACCATGGCCACCATCCGGTCCGCCTCGGCATCGCTCATGTTCAGCGGCGGCAGCAGGCGGACGACGTTGTCGACCGCGACGTTGATGAGGAGGCCAGCCTCCAAGGCATCGGCCACCAGCGTCGGGCACGGCTCGTTCAGTTCCACCCCGAGCATCAAGCCCTTGCCGCGGATTTCCCGCACGCGGTTGTTGCCAGCCAGGCGCTTGCGGAATGCCGCCACCATGCGCTCGCCAAGCTCCGCCGCCCGTTCGGTCACGCCGCCTTCGGTGAGTTCGTCAAGTACTGCATTGGCGGCAGCGCAGGCGAGGAAATTGCCGCCGAAGGTGGAGCCGTGTGTGCCCGCCACCAGCACGTCGGCCGCCGCGCCGCGGGCAATGCACGCGCCGATGGGCATGCCGTTGCCGAGCCCCTTGGCTGTGGTGATGACATCCGGTAACAGATTGCCGTGCTGGAACGCGAACAACTTGCCGGTGCGGCCGTTGCCGGTCTGCACTTCGTCGAGCATAAGCAGCCAGTCGTTGGCGTCGCACACTTCGCGCAAGCTGTCGAGATAGTCGCTCGAGGGAATCTGGATGCCGCCCTCGCCGAGCACCGGCTCGACGAACACCGCAACCACGTTCTTGTTGTTGGCGGCGATCTGACGCACCGACTCGACATCGTTGAATGGAGCCCGCACGAACCCGGAAAGCAGCGGCTCGAACCCCGCCTGCACCTTGCGGTTGCCGGTGGCAGTGAGCGTCGCCATGGTGCGGCCGTGGAAACTGCCGTCCATGACTACCACGTCCGGCGCCTCGATGCCGCGATTGTGGCCGTGCAGGCGGGCGATCTTCAGCGCCGCCTCGTTGGCCTCGGCACCGGAGTTGCAGAAGAACACGTTGTCCATGCCGGATAGTTCCGTGAGGCGCGTGGCGAGGCGTTCCTGCGGGCCGATGAGGTAGAGGTTGGAGGTGTGCAGCAAGGTGTTCGCCTGTTCGCTCAGCGCCTTCGCCACCGCCGGATGGGCATGGCCCAGGCCGCAGACGGCAATGCCGGTGAGGCCGTCGAGATAAGCCTTGCCGGCCTCGTCATAGACGTGGCTGCCTTCACCCCGCACGAAAGACACGGGCAGGCGCCCGTAGGTTGGCATGATGGACGTCATCGGCTTCCTTCCCCTTCCTTCCCTGTCCCGGTGCCTTTGCGCCGGAGAAAAACTGCCTCTAAAAGAAACCGGGCAGCGATGGAGGGCTGCCCGGAAAAACGAGCGAGCATAGCAGGTTCCGGTTTGGGTGGTGGCTGGTTCCTGCAAAGGGGAGTGTCGGAGGGCCCTTGCCCTGCCTCCGTGGGGGCGACCAAGGTCCGTCTTGTTCAGTTCGACGTGTGTTGAAGCGCTTCGTTCAAGCGGCGCAGGCCCTCCGCAAGCATCGCCTCGCCGCAGCCGAAGTTGAAGCGGGCGAAGCCTGGAGCGCCGAAGTCCTCGCCCGGCGAAAGGCCTATGCCGTGGCTCTCGAGCCAGGTGGCGGGCGAATCGTGTCCAAGTGCCGTCGCGTCGATCCAGGCAAGGCACGTGGCTTCGACGGGCGTGACTTCGAGGCCCAAGGCCCGCACGGCGTCTACCACGGTGCGGGCATTGCTGGCCAGATAGGCGTTAACGGAGCCCAGCCAGTCGGATTGGTCGTTCCATGCTGCGGTAGCCGCCGCATAGGCGAGCGGCGACACGCCCGAAACGAAGCCGTGCATCGCGCTCTCGTAGCGGGCGCGGAGTTCCGCGTCGGGAATCACGGCAACGGCGACGCCGAGGCCCGGCATGTTGTAGGCCTTGGTGGGTGCATGGAGGGTTATCGACCGCCGGGCGAGTTCCGGATCGAGGCCAGCGACCGAGCGGTGCCGCCGCTCTTTTGCCAGCAAGATGCCGCAATGGATCTCATCGCTCACCAAGAGGGCGCCGCTCGACAGCACCAGCTCGGCGACGCGTTCGAGTTCGTCCTGCCCGTAGATGCGACCGGTGGGGTTGTGGGGATTGCAGAACATGAGCGCCGAGCTAGCCTCGAGCGCCGCGGCTAGGTGGTCGAAATCCATCTCCCAGCGGCCCGTCTGTCGGGCCAGCGGGGAACGGGTTTCGGCAAGGTCAGCGTTGGCGGCAACGCGCAGGAACGGCGGGTACACGGGGGTCGGCACTACCACGCGTGAGCCGCCGAAAGCGCGCGCGGCGACGTTGAAGCCGGGCACGACCCCCGGCAGCCAAACCAGCCAGTCGCGATGCACCTGCCAGCCGCAATGGCGCGCCACCCAGCCTTGGAAGGCAGCGATGGCGTCCTCGGGCGTGGTGGTGTAACCGAGCACGGGATGGGCGAGTCGGGACTCTACCGCCTCGATGACGAACGGGGCGGTAGGGAGGTCCATGTCCGCGACCCAGAACGGCAGGATGTCCCGGCCGGCGTACTTCTCCCACTTGCTGCTCGAGGTGCCGCGGCGGTCTATCCCGTCGGCGAGCGCTTTGCCGATGAGCCTAGGGATGCTTCGGTTCATCCGCGCTACAATGCAAACGACCCAAGGCCAATGCAAGCGGCGGCGCGCGAGGAGACGCAATGAGCAACGAGACCATCGACACGATCCGGTCGCAGATTCAGGACAACCCGATCATCCTTTACATGAAGGGTTCGCCGCAGGCGCCCCAGTGCGGTTTTTCCGCGCAGACCGTGCAGTGCCTGATGGCATGCGGCCAGCGCTTCGCCTATGTGGACGTGCTCAGCAATCCCGACATCCGGGCGACGCTGCCGGAATTCTCGGATTGGCCAACGTTCCCGCAGCTCTATGTCGATGGCGAACTCGTCGGCGGCTGCGACATCATCACCGAGATGTACCAGTCCGGCGAACTGCAGCCGTTGGTGGAACAGGCTGGCGCAGCGGCAGCGAGCGAGTAAACCGGAGCGCGGGCTAGGGAACTAAGGCTCGATCAGGGGTCCATCAGGCGCGGCCATGCGTTGACGATGGCGCAAAACAGCGTTGCCGTCATCTGGGCGTCATACGCTGCGCTGTGGGCGCGTTCCGGATCGAAGGCAATGCCGGCGCGGGCGCATGCCTCCCGCAACACCGTATGGCCACAGGCAACGCCGGCCAGCGAAACGGTGTCCATCACCGAGAACGGATGGAATGGGTCGCGCTTGACGCCGTTGCGTGCTGCGGCCGTGCGCAGGAAGGCGTGATCGAAGTGGGCATTATGGGCGGTGAGGATGGCGCGCTGGCAACGAGCGAGCTTAATCTCCCGCCGCACTAGCCGGTAAAGCTCCCGCACAGCCTTCTCCTCCGCCACCGCGTTCCGCGCCGGGTCGCCGAGGTCGATTCCAGTAACCTGCAGCGATGCCGCCTCCACCTTCGTGTCCGGGTGCGGTGCAATCGCCCAGCGATGGGCTTCCTTCGCCCTCAGCCGGCCCCCGTCAAGCTCAAGCGTGACCGCGGCAAGTTCGAGCAAGGCGTGATTCCTAGGCTCGAACCCGCCCGTCTCGATGTCGATCACCACCGGCAAATAGCCCCGAAACCGGGAGCGGAGGTCGAGGCCTGCATTTCCTTCCATTGCGGAAGCGTAGCAGGCAAATCGAGGGGCGGCGGCGCCCTGCCACGCAGCAACCGTCGACCGCGGTGCCGTTGTGGGGCATTTCCCCTCCGGCGTAAGGAAGGAAATCTGGCCTGTCGAGGTTGCGGGGGAGCGATGCGCGTTTACACTCGCCGCCCTGTTCTTGGTTGCCGGATGTCCCCCATGCCCCGCAAGATTGCGCTCGCCTATTCCGGCGGGCTCGACACCTCCGTCATGTGCCGCTGGTTGCAGGAGATGCACGAGGCCGAGGTGGTCACGTTTACCGCCGACATCGGTCAAGGTGCCGAAGTGGAGCCGGCGCGCGCCAAGGCCGAGGCGCTCGGGGTGCGGGAGATCTTCATCGAGGACCTCACCGAGGCGTTCGTGGCCGATTACGTCTTTCCCATGTTCCGCGCCAATGCGCTTTATGAGGGGGAGTACCTGCTTGGCACCAGCATCGCGAGGCCCCTCATTGCCAAGCGCCTCGTGGAGGTGGCCGCCGCCACCGGCGCAGATGCCATCGCCCACGGCGCCACCGGTAAGGGCAACGATCAGGTGCGCTTTGAGCTTGCCGCCTACGCCCTCAATCCCGACATCGAGGTGATCGCTCCTTGGCGGTCGCCGGAGTGGGAGCTGCACTCCCGCGAGGCCTGCATGGCCTATGCCGCCGAACGCCAGATTCCCGTGGACTTCCAGCGCAGCGGCGGTTCGCCGTACTCCATGGATGCCAACTTGCTGCACATCTCCTACGAGGGCGGCGGGCTCGAAGACCCCGGCAACCCCCCGGACGAAGAGATGTGGCGCTGGAGCGTGTCGCCCGAGCGCGCACCGGATGCGCCGCTCGACCTCGACATCGACTTTGCCGGAGGCGACGCTTCGGCACTCGACGGTGAAGCCATGAGCCCAGCCGCGCTGCTGCGACGCCTGAACGAGATCGGCGGCGCGCACGGCGTGGGACGCAGCGACATCGTCGAGAACCGCTATGTCGGCATGAAGTCGCGCGGCTGCTACGAAACTCCGGGCGGCACCATCCTGCTGAAGGCGCACCGAGCGGTCGAGTCCATCACCCTGGACCGCGAGGCGGCGCACCTCAAGGACGAACTCATGCCTCGCTATGCGGCGCTGATCTACAACGGCTATTGGTTCTCGCCCGAGCGGCTCGCGCTGCAGGCTCTCATCGACGAGACGCAAAAGGTCGTGCATGGTCGCGTCCGCGTGCGCCTCTACAAAGGCGCCGTGAGCGTGATCGGGCGCTGGTCCGACAGCCACAGCCTGTATGACGAAGGCGTTGTCACCTTCGAGGACGACGCTGGCGCGTACCAACAGGAAGACGCCACCGGCTTCATCCGCCTGAATGCCCTGCGCCTAAGGCTTGCGGGCCGGCGGGGGTAGCGCCCTGACGGGAGCCGGCAGTTCGCTAACGCGAACTGCCGGCCTACGGGCTCGCATTCGCTCGCGCCTTCGGCATGTGCCAGCGCCGTTTTCCGCGGCGCAGGCTCATAGCCGGAGCGCACGCTTGGGAACCGATGTCCGGCGTGCCAAAGAGTTCGTAACCGACGGATGTTAGGGACATTTGCGGTAGGGAAGGGGCTTGTCCCCTGGGCGTCGCGAGGCGCCCGCGACAAACTCGGTAAGGGACGCGACAAGCCAGTCCTCTACGACGCGCCCGCAAGGGGTTAGAATCCTTGTCCGAGGGTCGAGAGGGTACGGCGGACGAACGGGTGGCTAGCGAGCCGAGCAAGAAAATCCTCGTCGTGGATGACGAGCCAGATGTCGAGCGCTTGATCCGGCAACGCATGCGCCGGGACATCCGTTCCGGCAAGTACGAGTTCCTCTTTGCTGGCGACGGGGTGCAGGCCCTCGCCCGCCTGCACGAAGCGCCCGATGTCGAGCTGGTGCTCTCCGACATCAACATGCCGCGCATGGACGGCCTCACCCTGCTCGATGAGGTAGGCAAGCTGAATCCGGATCTGCGCTCCGTGATCGTGTCGGCGTACGGCGACATGGAAAACATCCGCACGGCGATGAATCGAGGCGCATTCGATTTCGTTACCAAGCCCCTCGACTTCAACGACCTGCGCACCACCGTGGACCGTGCCCTCGCCAATGCCGAGATGTGGCGCGAGGCGGTGGCGTCCCGCGACAAGCTGCTCGCCATCCAGAACGAACTCACGATTGCCAACCAGATGCAGCAATCCATCCTGCCGAGCACCTTTCCTTCCAATCCGGAGTATCAGATCTACGGCAGCATGGACCCGGCGCGGGATGTCGGCGGAGACTTTTTCGACATCTTCCAGCTCGAAGACGGCCGGGTCGGCCTGGCCATCGCCGACGTGTCCGACAAGGGCGTGCCGGCGGCGCTGTTCATGATGTCGAGTCGGACGCTGCTCAAGGGTTCGGCCATCGGCAACCGCCACCCGGGTCCCGCGCTCACGGAAGTCAACAATCTGCTGTCCGACGACAACGACGCGGCCATGTTCGTGACCATGTTCTACGCCATCTATGATCCGGCCGCCGGAACCTTGGACTATGCCAACGGCGGCCACAACCAGCCGGTGCGAGTCCAGCCCGATGGCACGGTCACTGATCTCGCCACTACCGGTGGCATCGCCTTGGGCGTCGCATCGGGCATCACGTACAACGAGACGCAGATTTCCCTCGATCCCGGCGACAGCGTCGTGCTCTACACCGACGGGGTGACGGAGGCCACCGACGCTGCCAAGGAGGAGTTCGGCATGGAGCGGCTGCACCAGGTGTTTGCTTCAGGCGCACCCCGTGATGCCCGCGAGATCAACGACTTGGTGTTCGATGCGGTGCGTCGCTTCGCCGACGGCGCACAGCAATCCGACGACATCACCTGCTTGGTGCTGCACCGTAACTGAGGGCTTCGACATGGCCGACATGCGACTCACGCTGTCGATTCCCGAAGACGAGGATGCCTTGGAGCAAACGCTCGAGAAGGTGGACGAGTTGGCCGAGGCGCACGACTGGCCCCCAGCTGCCGCCTACCAGATCCGCCTCGCCATCGAGGAAATCGTCCTCAACGTCATCAAGTACGGTGTGGTCGGTGGAGGCAAGATCGACATCGACATCTCGCCCGGGCCAGACACGGTTTCCGTGCGCATCAGCGACAACGGCAAGGCGTTCGACCCGACGCACGACTCGGAGGTGCCCGACACCGACGCCGAACTCCATGACCGGCCCATTGGTGGCCTGGGTGTCTTCCTCGTCGGGCGGGTAATGGACGAGTTTCACTATGTGCGCGAGCAAGACCTCAACGTCGTCACCCTGATCAAGAAGCTCTAGCCCGTGCTTGAGCACCTACGACCGACCCCGGCCCCCGTAGGGGCGACCCGTGTGGTCCGCACCGACGAAACCAAGACCGTTCGACACGCGAACACGGGCGCGTACAAGCGCCGCCCCTACGGAGCCCATTGCATCGCGCGGGGAGCCTGCGCGGAAGAAATTCGCGTGGGCGTGGTCCCGAATGCGACGAGACCCCAGCAGTTTTCGCGCCAGCGAAGACTGCCAGGGCGCCGCGAAGCGGCGCTGGTGCGCCCTAGCGGGCGCGTCGGCAGTTCGCTGGCGCGAACTGCTGGCCTTCGTGCTCGCGTTCGCTCGCAGCTACGGCTAGCAGCCTTCGCACTTCGCCGCTACGTGGCAAAGTCCGACAGACTGCTTGCCGTCCTCGTTCTTGTCGCATCCTCTGGTTGGGGTGAGGTTGCCGGTGTTGCCGATGGGCGCATCGTCTTCGGCCAGTCCGCCGCCTTCAGCGGTCCGGCGGAGCAGCTCGGACGCGACATGCGGCTTGGCATCGAGGCGGCCTTCGCCGAGGTCAACAGAGCCGGTGGCATCCATGGCCGGCGGCTCGAGCTCTTGTCTCGCGACGACGCCTACGAGCCGGAAGCCGCCATCGCCAACACCCGTCGCCTGATCGAGGAAGACGGCGTGTTCGCCCTCATCGGCGCGGTCGGCACGCCCACATCGCGTTCCGCCGCTCCGGTGGCGGAAGCTGCGGGCGTGCCCTACATCGCGCCCTTTACCGGCGCCGAGTTTCTGCGTTCCTCGGAGCTTCAAAGCGTGGTTAATCTCCGTGCCTCCTATTATCAGGAGACCGAGGCCATGGTGGCGCACCTGATCGAGGACCTGGATATCCGCGACATCGCCGTGATGCGCCAGGACGACTCCTTTGGCCTCGCTGGGTACAACGGCGTGCGAATGGCGATGGAGCGACGGGACATGGAACTCGCTGCCACCGCGGTCTATCGGCGCAACACCACGGCAGTCAAGACGGGCGTGCTGGATCTCATGCGCGCCGCGCCGGGCGCCGTCATCCTCATAGGCGCGTACGAGCCCGTGGCCGCGACCATAGCTTGGTCCCGTCATCTCGGCTTTGACCCCGTGTTCCTCACCATCTCCTTCGTCGGCAGCAATGCCCTTGCGGCCGAGTTGGGCGCTCGCGGCGAGGGCGTGTTCGTGACGCAGGTCGTGCCGCTGCCAAGCGATGACCTCGACGTGGTGCGGGCGTACCGCAATGCGCTCGCGGCGGTAAACCAAGACGCCGCACCGGGATTCGTCTCCCTCGAGGGATACCTGGCCGGCCGCCTCGCCATCGTTGCGCTCGAAGGCGCTGGCGCCGAAGTCACTCGCGCACGGTTCCTCGAAACGTTGCACCAGGCCGGTGCCATCGACATGGGCGGATTCCAGCTCGAGTACGGCAGCGACGACAATCAGGGTTCAGACGAGGTGTTCGTCACGGTCATCGGCCCCGGCGGTGGCTATCGCAGCGTCACGAATCTCGCGGAAGGGCGCCGATGAGCGAGCCGGCGAACGGCGGCGAAGCCAAGTCCTCTCCAGCGAAGCGGCGCGGTTGGCTCAGTCGCCTGGCGCGCATGCTGGACCGCATCGCGGTGCGCCTCTATCTGGCCATCGGCGGCGCGGTGCTCTTGACGATGGCCGCAAGCATCGTCGGCTGGCTGTCGTTCGACGCAGTTGGCGACGCTCAGGAGCGCGTTGGGGAACGCAGCGTGCCCGGGCTCGTGGGGGCGTTTGGCTTGGCACGACAGAGCAACCTGCTGGCGGTGGCGGCCGAGCGCCTTGCTGCTGCCACGACGCCGGCGGAGCTCGAGCGCGTTCGGAGCGCGGTCGGACAGGACCTGAAGCTATTCGAGGAGCATCTCGAAGCACTCGCCAACGCTGACGCCGGCGACGCCGTGCTTGCGGTGCGGACCCCGGCGCACGAACTCGCTGCCAACATCGAGGCCGTCGAACGCTCGGTGGCGCAGCGCTTCGTTCTCTCCGGTCGGCGCGAGGACCTGAGCGCCGAGTTGGCCGCGTTGCAGACTCGCTTCGAGGCCAGCTTCGCGAGTGCCTTGGACGATCAGCTTTTCTTCACGGTCACGGGTTTCCGCGGTCTCGACTCCACGGCAGCCCCGCGGCAGCGCCACTTGAACGCAGATCAGGTGATGCGCTACCGCCACCTGACCGAGCTCTATGCCAACGCCACCATCGGCACTCGCCTCGTGGCGATGGCCTTCACTTCCACCGACTCGGCTTTGCTCGAACCCTTGCGGGAGCGCTTCGAGGCCGCTAGCGACGGTGCCCGGCGCAGTCTCTCCCGGCTCGGCGAAGCCGAACTGCCCGAAGGGCTCGTCCAGGACTTCAACCGTCTGTTCGCCATCGGCTTTGGCGAGGATGCTGGCTTTTCCCTGCGCACCAGCGAGCTGGCCCTGCTCGAGGAACAGCAGGCCCTCGCAGTCGCCAATCGGGGCCTCGCTGCCGAACTCGTGGACGAAATCAACGTCATGGTGGGTGTAGCAGAGCAGGACGCCGCCGCCGCCACCGAGGCGGCGGCCGAGGTCATCAACATCGGCGAAAACGCGCTGCTGCTCTTGAATGCGTTCAGCATCGTCGGTGCCCTGGCCATCGCCATGGTCGTGGTGGCGCCGCTGCTGCGTCGGTTGCAGCGGCTGGCAGATCGGATGCGGCAGATGGCCGCGGGGGACCTCAAGTCCAGCGTCGAGATCGACGGCAACGACGAGGTGGCGGAACTCGGCCGCACGCTGGAGGTGTTTCGGCTGCGCTCCATCGAGGCGCAGCGCCTCAACCTCGTCGAGCGGCAGGCGGAGGAACTGCGCCGGGTCAACTCGCGGCTGGAGGATACCCTCGGCGAACTGCGCCGGGCGCAGGATCAGATCGTCATGCGCGAAAAGCTCGCCGCGCTCGGCGAACTCACCGCCGGAGTCGCGCACGAGATCCGCAATCCACTGAACTTTGTGAAGAATTTTGCCGAGGGTTGCACGGAACTGTTGACCGAGCTGAACGAGGAACTGGCCGAGCTCATCTCCGCCGAGGCGGGCCATCTCGACGACGAGCAGCGCGAGTACGTGGCCGAGATAAACGGCGACATGAGTGAGAACCTCGAACGCATCCTGCACCACACCAAGCGCGCCGATCGCATCGTTCGCGACATGCTGTCCATGGGCCGGGGTGGCGGCGAGCGTCGCCCAGCCCCCATCAACGACCTGCTCGACGAACACGCCCGGCTTGCCTATCACAGCGCACGTGCCACGGACTCCGATTTCAACATGGAGATCGAGACGGACTACGATCCCGAGGCCGGGGAGATCGAAGTCGTGCCGCAGGATGTGGGGCGGGTGTTCCTCAACATGGTCAGCAATGCCGCATACGCCACCAACGACAAGCGCCGAACGCGGGAAGAGGCCGGCGCCCCCGACGATGGCTGGGAACCCGGCCTCAGGCTCAGCACCCGGCGTCTCGGCGACAGCGTCGAGGTTCGGGTTCACGACAACGGCAGCGGCATTCCTTCGGATTTGGTGGACAAGGTCTTCAATCCTTTCTTCACCACCAAGCCCACCGACCAGGGCACTGGCCTCGGCCTTGCCCTCTCCGCGGACATCATCCGCAACCACGGCGGCAGCATTCGGGTCGATACCGAGGCCGGCGAGTACACGACGATGATCGTGGAATTGCCGGTGAAGGCGCCGCCGGCGCCCGCTGCAGGCGATGATGATGACGACGACGGCGACGACGAGGCCATCGCGGAGGACGACGAGGAGTAGGCAAGCATGAGAGCTGCGGTGATGGAGCGTGGCGCATTCCGCGTCGAGACTTTGGACGATCCAGTTCCTGGGCCGGGCGAGGTGATCGCCAAATCCGTCGCCTGCGGCATTTGCGGCTCCGACCTGCACGCGGCTCGGCATACGGAGGATTTCGTTGCGACTAGCCGAGAGGCTGGCGGGGCGTTCAAACTCACGACGTTCGATCCGGTGGTGCTGGGGCACGAGTTCTGCGCGGAGGTGGTGGACTTTGGGCCCGGCGAGGCACCGGCTGGGGTTCGCGTCGGCGACCATGTGTGCTCGGTGCCGATGCTCGCGCGTCAGCCGGTGGTTCCGGTGGGCTACAGCCCGGACGCTCCTGGCGGCTTCGCCGAATACATGCTGCTGACGGCAGAGCTGTTGCAGCGAGTTCCCACGGGACTGCCGCCTTCTCATGCGGCGCTTACCGAGCCGATGGCGGTCGGCTACCACGCGGTGAACATGGCGCGCCTTGAGGGCGGAGAAACGACGCTGGTGATCGGTGCCGGGCCGGTGGGGCTTGCTGTGGTGGCGGCGCTCAAGGCACGCCGGGCAGATGCGAACGCGAAAGCGGCCGGCGCGATTCTGGTCGCGGAATACTCGCCGGAACGACGCCGCTTGGCTGAGAGGCTCGGTGCCGACACGGTGGTGGACCCGGCCGAGCGCCCACCGTGGCAACTGCCGGAAATCGCCAAGCGCGAACCGATCGTGGCGTTCGAATGCGTCGGCGTCCCCGGCGTGATCGATCAGATGTTCCTAGGCGCACCTCGGCACTCGCGCCTGGTCATCGTCGGCGTCTGCCTGCAAACCGACCACGCCCGCCCCTTGATCGCCATCAACAAAGAACTCAACGTGCAATACGTGCTCGGCTACACGGCAGCAGAATTCGCCGAAACCCTGCGCCTCATCGCCGACGGCGTGCTGCCCGTTGAACCCATCATCACCCACACGGTGGGCCTCAATGGCGTTGGCGAAGCCTTCGAGACGCTGGCGACGCCGAACCAGCAAGGCAAGGTTCTGGTGGCACCGTGGGAAGCCTGAACTCCCCTTTGGGGGCGAGGGCAAGATGCCACGCGCCCCCAAGGCCCACAAGTGAACAGGAGGAAAGACAGCCATGATCGTCATGCTGGATCATATCGGTGTCGTCGCGCACACCATTGAGGAGGCGATGGAGACGCTCGACTCGCGCCTTGGATTTCCCTTGGACGAGGGTGCGACGCCGCTCCCCGACGGCGCCTACTTCGCACCAGAAGGAACCCACAACTACATGTTCCAAGTGGGCGAAGGCCAAACCCGCATCGAGGTGCTCATTCCGGCGGTGAAGGAGGCTGGCACCTGGAAATACCTGCAGCGCTTCGGCCCGGGCCTGCACCATTGGGGCTTCGGCTGCGACGACGTTGCCGCTGAGTCCGCGCGCCTGCGCGCTCAGGGGCTACGCCAAATCGACCTTGGCGTCGCCGACCCGAACAGCGTCTCGGCAGCCTTCTTCCACCCGAAATCCGCCGGCGGCATCCTCACGGAGCTGGTCCCCGCAAGGCGGCGTTGATCGCCGCTCCGTAGGGGCGGGCCGGCCTGTCCCGTCCCCTACGGTCGTTTCGCGATCAGTCGATGAACCCGTATAGGCGCCCCGCGTTTTCGCAGATAATCTTGCGCCGCACGCCCTCGTCCACACCGCCAAGTTCTCTCGCGATGAACTCTTTGGAATCTGGCCAGACTCCATCTGGATGGGGGAAGTCGCTGCCCCACATCACGTTGTCTTCGCCGAGGATGTCGAGCAAGCGAATGCCGATGGGGTCGCTCTGGTAGGTGGCATAGCACTGTCGCTTCCAGTACTCGGACGGCTTCATGGTGAGGGTGAGGTCGGCGAACTGGTCTTCCCACTCGAGGTCCATATGCTCGAGGATGTAGGGAATCCAGCCAATTCCGCTCTCGCCGATCACCAGCTTCATGCCTGGATGGGCTTCGAGCACGCCGCCGTAGATGGTTTCCATGATGATCTTCGACATGGCGAGCTGGAAGCTCGTGATGTGGACAGCGAACGCTTGCCGGCGCTGCAGGGGTGCCATGGTGCTGTAGTCGTAGTCCATGCGCGGGCCGATGGTGTGGTAGTGCACCGGCAGCCCCGCTTCCTCCGCCGCCGCCCAGAGCGGCTCCCAAGACGGATCGAACAGCGGCGCCATTTCGTGCGTGTTGGCGACTTCAATGCCGCGCAGTGCGCCGCGTGCCGCCACCCGCGTCACCTCCTGCACGGCAGCGTCCACATCGTGGCTCGGAATGGTGGCGAGACCGGCATAGCGGTCCGGATGGGTGGCACAGAAGCCGGCCAGCCACTCGTTGTAGATGCGCATCATCTCGTCGGCGGCTTCGTCGTCGCCGAGCCGCATGGCGGCGCCGAGAATGCCGTAGAGCACCTCGCCCTGGACGCCATCGCGGTCTTGGTCCTGAAGCCGCAGGTCCGGTTCGGTCAGCCGCCGGATGCCCTTTGCGCCGTCGGAATACAGTCCCGTCTCCGCCATGCGATCGGAACGGTGAATCTGCCCCGGCACATACACGCGCCCGGCCGACCCCATGCCGTTCTGCAACCCGAACTGCCCGCCGCCACGGCTGACCCAATACGGCCCCTTCTCCGTCTCGGCAACGTAGGGCATGCGCTCCTTCAGGTGCGCGCGCGCCTCGCTCGTAAACAGGTCCGGCGGCAACCACGGCAGGTCGATGTGACAGTCCGCCGAGATGATCGCGTAATCCATGGCAGCCCCTCCTCGTCACCTTGGGCACCGCTCCATTGTGGCGTGAAATCCCCCCAAGGTCACCCATCCCACCTCTGACACGGATGTGCCTCGAAGTCGAGCCAACACCAACGTGCCGGCCGGATGGCGTCGTGTGAAGCTCCTCGAAGCGCGAGGCCCATCACGCTCCTCGCGCCGAAGGCGAAGCAACCAAGGCCCGGAAGGTGCAACCAGCCGCCTCTCCGCGCGACGGCCCCCTGTGTGGCTGGCGATGACCGCCGCCATGTTCCTTGTGCGTCAGCGACCCGGCCCTCGGCGGGCTGGAGACGAAAGAGAAAGCCCGTGTTTGACGCACCGATGGACCCGGTACGGGACTCGCCCGCGGGGCGCGCGGGCACTTGCCGTGCACGGGTCAAGCCGACAAACTGTAGGCACTTCGGAACACGGGATTTGAGCAAGGGAGGATTGCGGCATGTCGTTTCGCAGCGAAGTGCGGGAGTGGCTTGACGAGAACTGTCCGGAGAGCTGCCGCGGGCCTGGCGTCGTGCCCGGCGGCGGCACCGTCGCACCGATGACGGACGATCAGAAGCTCTGGATCGACCGCTGCGCCGATCGGGGCTTCACGGTGCCGACCTGGCCAAAGGAGTACGGCGGGGCGGAACTCGACAAAGAGGAATACGTCACCCTGCTGCAAGAGATGCGCGGTCTCGAGGTGCGGGCGCCGGTGTCCGGCATGGGCACCATCATGATCGGCCCAACCCTGCTCGAATACGGCACCCCGGAACAGAAGGCGCGCCACCTGCCGCGCATCGCCCGCGGCGAGGTGTGGTGGTGCCAAGGCTACTCGGAGCCCTCGTCCGGCTCGGACCTCGCAAGCCTGCGCACGCGGGCCGAGGATGCTGGGGACCATTTCGTCATCAACGGCCAGAAAATCTGGACTTCCGGTGCGCAGTTCGCCGACTGGATCTTCTGCCTGGTGCGCACCGACCCCGACGTGCCGAAGCACGAGGGCATCAGCTTCCTGCTCTTCTCCATGCACCAGCCTGGGGTGACGGTGAAGCCGATCCGCCTCATCTCCGGCGCATCGCCCTTCAACGAGACCTTTTTCGACGATGCCATCGCCCAGAAGGATGACCTCGTCGGCGGCCTGAACCGAGGTTGGACGGTGGCCAAGCGGCTGCTGCAGCACGAGCGTTCCGGCATCGGCTCACTTGCCTCCGGCGACAACCGCGAATCCGGCCCGGAACTGCACGAACTCGCGCGCGACTACGTGGGCCACAACGACGGTCGCATCAGCGATCCGAACCTGCGCGAAGACCTCGCCCGTCACAACATCGACGCCACAGCCTTCCGCCTTACCCAGCGGCGCACGGTGGAGGAGTCGCAAGGCAATACCCCGGGCCCGGCCACGTCGATCTTCAAGTACTACGGGGCGAACTTGCGCAAGGAACGCGCCGAGATGCAGGTGTCGATGATGGGCACCCAGGGCATCGGCTGGGAAGGCGAACACCTCACGGGCGATGAACAGGAAACCACCCGCCAATGGCTCGCCGGCAAGGCCGGCTCCATCGCCGGTGGCAGTAACGAAGTGCAGCTCAACATCATTGCAAAGCGGGTGCTGGGCCTGCCGGACTAGCATGCGCGACACGTTGAAAACCAAGAATGTGGCTCGAAGCCGAGCCAACACCAACGTGCCGGCTGGATGGCGCGGTCCCACACGTCTTTCGGAGCGGGGGCCTTTCACGCTCCTCCCGCCGAAGGCGAAGCAACCAAGGGCCCGAGATCGCAACCAGCCCTCTCCCCGCGACACGGGCCTGTCGGCAGCGGGGGAAGGGGCCTGTTCCCTGGCATCCGCAGCCCGGCCTCCTCGCCCGGGTGGGAACTTCCATGGAGAGCCCAGCTACCACCTTGATGCAACAAAGATTCTCGAAGCCGAGTCAATACCAACGTGCAGGCCGGACGGCGCAGTGTGAAGCGCCTCGAAGCGGCGCCCATCACGCTCCTCCCGCCGAAGGCTTCGAGTCCGAGGGCCGGAAGGTGCAACCGGCCCTCTCCCCGCGAGACGGGGCTGTGGGTGGCGGGGGAAGCGGCCCTGTTCCCTGCCGTCCCCGGCCCGGCGCGGAACTCCTAAGCCGCCGCCCGTGACATTGCCCAACAGACGAAACCACGGAGACATCCATGAGCGACTCCCCCTTCAGCTTCGACCACATCCACCTCATCAGCGAGGATGCCGCCGCTGCGGCGCGCTGGTATGAGGACATCTTCGGCGCCACCATCGCCGCCGAGTTCGAGCTGCGGGGGGCGCCGCAGATTGCGGTCCGCCTCGCCGGCATGACGCTCCTCATCCGTGGTCGCCGTCCTGGCGAGGTGCCGGCAAGGCCGCGACCCATCCGCCACTTCGAAGCCTATTCCAGCCACGACGAGTGGGGCACCGACCACTTCGGCTTCAAGTATCACGGCGACCTCAAGGCGTTTTGCGAACAGATCCGCGCCCGCGGTGCCACCTTCTCCGTGGAGCCGTGGGAGTTTTCGCCAGGCTCCCTCATATGCTACGTCGCAGCGCCAGATGGGGTGAGCATCGAGTTGGTCGAGGCCAAGCCGGCCTGAAGGCAGAAAGACCATGCTCCTGATGATCGACAACTACGATTCGTTCACGTACAACGTGGTGCAGTACCTGGGCGAACTCGGCGCAGACGTGACGGTGCATCGCAACGACGAGATCACCGTGCGCGAAATCGAGCGCATGGCGCCGTCGAAGATCGTCATATCCCCCGGCCCCTGCACGCCCAACGAGGCCGGCATCTCCATGCAGGTGGTGGAAGCCTTCGGCCGCGACATTCCCACCCTGGGCATATGCCTCGGCCACCAGAGCATCGGCCAGGTATTCGGCGCCACCGTGACGCGGGCAAGGAACGTGATGCACGGCAAGCTAAGCGACATCCACCACACCGGCGAAGGCGTCTTCGACGGCCTCCCCGCAGCTTTCCCAGCCACCCGCTACCACTCCCTGATCGTTGAAGACCTGCCCGACTGCCTGGAACAGACCGCCTGGACGCTGGATGCCGATGGCAACCAAGACGAAGTGATGGGCCTGCGCCACCGGGAGTTCCCGATTGAGGGCGTCCAGTTCCACCCAGAATCCATCAAAACCCCCACCGGCCACCAACTCCTCGGCAACTTCCTCCAAAGCGGCTAGAGGCTGCGCCGAACGCAGTTCGTACGGACGACGACAAGCGCTCCCCTACGAGGAGTGCGTCTCGAATGAACCGACGGATTCGGCACGCCGCCCCTCCCTGCTGTCCGAGGGCGTGACAGTAGAATGACCGCCGTGTCGGAGAAAAGCGCGATTCCATGAACCTTCAAGATGCTCTGCAGATGCTCGTCACCGGCGAGCCGCTTGCGCAGGCACAGGCCACAGCGGTCTTCGATCTCATCCTCACGGGCGAAGCGACACCGGCGCAAATCGGCGGCATCCTCGCCGCTCTTGCAAGCCGGGGCGAGACTGCGGAAGAAATCGCCGGCGCCGCCACCGCCATGCGTGCCGTCTCCACCAAGGTGCAAGTGGACGTGCCGAACCTCGTGGACACGTGCGGCACCGGCGGCAGCGGCGGGGCGAAGCGCTTCAACATCTCCACCGCCGCCGCCTTCGTGGCCGCTGCCGCCGGCGCGCACGTGGCCAAGCACGGCAATCGCGGCATGACCAGCAAGAGCGGCAGCGCCGACGTGCTCGAAGCCGCTGGCGTGCAGCTTGAACTCACGCCGGAGCAAGTGGGGCGTTGCATCTCGGAAGTGGGCGTCGGCTTCCTGTTCGCCGTGGCGCACCACCCCGCCATGCGCTTCGCCGGGCCGGTACGGCGCGAACTCGGCTTTCGCACCATTTTCAACCTGCTCGGCCCCCTCACCAATCCCGCCGGCGCCAAGCGTCAGGTGATCGGCGTTTTCTCTGCCGAGTGGATGCAGCCGCTCGCCGAAGTGCTGCGCCTGCTCGGTGCCGAACACGTCCTCATCGTCCATTCCGATGGCTTGGACGAGCTATCCATCCACGCCGCCTCGCACGTCACGGAACTCAAGAACGGAGCCATTGAGACCCGCGACATCCTGCCGGGCGATTTCGGCATCCGCGAGCGCCCCATCGACGACCTGGCCGCCAACTCCCCCGAGGAAAGCCTCGCGCTTGTGCGTGCGGCCCTCACCGGCAGGAACGAAGCCGCCGCCGACATCGTGGCGCTCAACGCCGGTGCCGCCATCTATGCATCGGGAGTCGCCACGAGCATGGCGAACGGCGTAACCCTCGCCCAAGACCTCATCAGCACGGGGCTCGCGAACGAGCGACTCAAGGAACTCGTGGACGTGACTCAGGCAATGGTCGCATCGGCGTGACCTCCTCCACGACGGCGGATATCCTGCGCCGCATCCTCCAGCACAAGCGTGCAGAAGTGGATGCACGCAAGGCCACCTGCCCGGTCGCCACCCTTCGTGCCAAGCTCGAGCAGCAACCGCCGCCCCGAGGATTCCGCCAGGCGCTGATTGACAAGGCCGCCGCGGCCTCGCCAGCCGTCATCGCCGAGATCAAGCGAGCGTCCCCCAGCGAAGGCGTGATCCGCGAGCACTTCGACCCGCCCGCCATCGCCCGCTCCTACGCAGAGGCTGGCGCGACCTGTCTATCCGTCCTCACCGACGAGCGCTTCTTCCAAGGCCACGACGGCTACCTCCAATCAGCCCGTGATGCCTCGGGCCTACCCGCCCTGCGCAAGGACTTCATCATCGACCCTTGGCAAGTCCCCGAGTCCCGCGCCTTGGGCGCAGATTGCGTGCTCCTCATCGCCGCAGCCCTTTCGGATGCGGAACTCACCGACTGCCACGCCCTTGCCATCGAGCTCGGCATGGATGCCTTGGTGGAAGTCCACGACGGTGCCGAACTCGACCGCGCCCTCACCCTCGACGCGCCCTTGATCGGCATCAACAACCGCAACCTCAACACCTTCGAGACCCGCCTCGAAACCACCCTGGAACTCCGCTCCCACGTGCCGCCTCACGTCACGCTCGTGACCGAAAGCGGCATTCACAGCCGAGACGACATCGCCCTTCTGCGCAGAGCCGAAGTCCACGCCTTCCTCGTCGGCACCGCCTTCATGCGCGAGAACGACCCCGGCCGAGCCCTTTCACGCCTCTTCGGCGACTAACCCACAAGCCACACCGGAGCCAACATGAAAGTCCTAGTCATCGGCGCCAACGGCAACACCGCCACGCGCCTCGTCCGCCGCCTCGCCCAAGGCGCACACGACCCCATCGCCATGATCCGCCACCCCGGCCAGCGCCCGAAGTTCGACGACCTCGGCGTGCCCACCGTCCTCGCCGACCTCGAATACCCCATCGACCACGCCGTGGCCGGCTGCGATGCCGTCATCTTCGCCGCCGGCTCCGGCGGCCACACCGGCAAGGACAAGACCGTGCTGGTGGACCAACTCGGCGCCATCCGCTCGATGGTGGCTGCACAGGTGGCCGCCGTCCGGCGCTACATCATGCTGAGTTCCATCGGCAACGACATCCACAGCACCTCCCCCATCGCCCACTACCACAAGGCCAAGGCCCACGCCGACAACCACCTCATGGAAACCGACCTCGACTACACCATCGTCTGCCCCGGCGGCCTCACCGACGACGAAGGCACAGGCAAGGTGGCCATCTCGCCAGACCTCCACGGCCGCGGCCTAACTTCCCGCGAAAACCTGGCCGAAGCCCTCGCCCTGTGCCTGGACCACGAAAACACGATTGGCAAACGCTTCAGCCTGCTCGACGGCGAAGTTGGCATTAGGAACGCGCTGGCCGCCTTGTAGCTTCCGCTCCGCCCTTGCGTGAGTGTCTCGTCGCGCTGACGCAACCTCTTGGGGGCCCCGTCAGAGGCTTCCCAAGACGAAGAACACCAGGGCGAAGCAGATGGGGAGGAGGGCGGCTATGTAGGCGAAGACGTTGAGGATGTCGTTTTGGGTGGCGTCCGGGTTGAGCTTTAGGCGGGCACCGATGATGAGCCACAGGCCGCCGCCCAGGATTACGGCGCTGCCGAGGGAGAGCACCAGCGCTGGCATGGTCAGGGGCGCATCATGAAGGTGGTGGGGCCGGTGAGTTCCTCTAGTTGCGGCTGAATCCAGTCCACCCAACGGCAGAGCATGGGGCGGGTTTCGCGGGGGTCGATGAGTTCGTGGACGGCGAACGACTCGGCTCGGGGGAAGGGCGACCGTGCCTGTCGCAGTTGCTCCTCGATTTCGCGGCGCTTTGCGTCGGGGTTTTCCGCAGCGGCGATCTCCCGATGGAACGCCACTGCGACTCCGCCTTCGAGCGGCAAGGCGCCGGATTCCACCGAAGGCCAGGCGAGCACGTAGGCGTTGGGGCCGTAATGGGCCGCGGTGGCGACGCCAAAGCCCTTGTGGATCTGGATCGAGGCCCAGGGCACGGTTGCCTGTGCCGCCGCGCAAACCGCCGCCATGCCATAGCGGATGGTGCCGTTGCGTTCCGCTTCGGGACCGATCATGAACCCTGGCTGATCGACGAAGTTGACGATGGGCAGGTGGAAGGTGTCGCACATCTCCACGAAGCGGCGGTATTTCTGCCCTGCCTCTGCAGTCATGGCGCCGGCGTAGTGGCGGCAGTCGTTGGCAAGCACGCCCACCGGTTGGCCGTTCAGGCGTGCGAGTGCCGCCATCTGGCTCGGGCCGTATTCGCGCCCCATCTCGAACACCGAGTCCTCGTCCATCACCATGCGGACGATTTCGCGCACGTCGAACGGTGCGTTGGAGTCGCGCGGGATGGCGGTGAGGAGCTCCTCCTCCATGCGCTCTGGGTCGTCGGCGCAGTCGATGCGGGGTGCGCGCTGGTGGACGTTGGTGGGCAGGTAGCTCAGGAACTGTCGGGTCTGGCGGAAGGCGTCGTGTTCGTCTTCGGCGATGTTGTCGACGATGCCGCTCTTGCAGTGGATGTGGGCACCGCCGAGTTCGTCCTTGGTGAGGCTCACCCCCAACGCCCGTTCCACCAGCTTGGGGCCGCCGATCATCACTTGCGCCGTTTGCCGCGCCATGACGGCGAAGTGTGCGGCCACCATGCGCCCGGCGGGGAAGCCGGCCACTGCGCCACCTGCGGTGGAGACCACGGGAACCTGTCCCATGGCGTCGGCAATGATGCGAAAGCGCGGGGCACTGAACACGGGTTCGCCAACCGTGCCGCCCTTGCGTCCGCCGCCGCCCTTGACGCTGCCGCCGCCGCCTTCGAGACAGCGCACCAGGGGCACCTTGAACTGTACCGCCATGTGTTCGGCATAGACGCTCTTGCGCAGGCCAGCGGCATTCGGCGAGCCGCCCTTCAGCGTGAAGTCCTCGCCGCCCACCACCACCCGGCGACCGTCGATGCGGCCGAAGCCGACCACGTAGTTGGCCGGCACATAGCCGGCGAGGTTGTCGTCCTCGTCGTAGTCGGGAATGGCGGTAGCGAGGCCCTGCTCCTGGAACGAACCCTCGTCCACGAGCGCCTCGATGCGCTCGCGGATGGTGAGGCGGCCGCTCGCGTGCTGGCGGGCAATGCCGTCCTTGCCGCCCTGCACCTGTGCCAGCTTGCGGCGGCGCTCGATCTCCTTGACTTCCGGTTCCCAACTCATCGCGACGCTCTTTGCCGTGATCTAGGAGCTTGCGCGTAGGAATGGCGCGATGGCGTCATTCTACGGTGCAAGGTCATAGATGGGTGGGGGCTGGGGCCAGACGCCGAGCCGACGAGGCGTATGGTGGCGTTGCCTGGCTTCGGGCACGGTCAGGCGGTCTCGATCACGGCGACCACCTGATCCTCCTCCACGGAGTCTTCCGGCGCCACCAGGAGCTCCGCCACCTTGCCGGCTTCGGGTGCCTCCACAGGGATTTCCATCTTCATGGATTCCAAGATGATGAGCACATCGCCTTCCTGCACCGCGTCGCCAGCGGCAACCTCCACCTTCCAGACGTTGCCCGTGACCTCGCTCTCAATCTGCACTCGCGCCATGAACCACCCCTTCCCGCGACTCTTGATGCCCACACGCGCGAACTGGCGAAGCCCCTGCGCGCCTGTTGAAACGCGCCTTTATAGCAGAAGCGGTGCGCCGGCCGGTCCCGGCGCGGCATTGAGGTGCGCCTCGAGCCAGCCGGTGTGGACCTTGCCGGCGAGAAAGTCGGGGTGGCGCAGGATGGCCTGCAGCAGGTCGCGGTTGGTGTCGACGCCGCGAATCTCGAACGCCTTGACGCCAATGAGCGTTCGGCCGATGGCGAGCTCGCGGGTGGCGCCGGTGCCAATGACCTTGGCGAGAAGCGGGTCGTAGTAGGGCGTCATCGCTTGGCCTTCGGCGTATCCCGCCTCCACGCGAACCCCGGTTAGGCGGGGTGGCCGATAGGTGGAGAGGGTTCCCGTGGACGGCAACATGCGCCGCGAATCCTCGGCGTAGATGCGCGCTTGCACCGCAAAGCGGCCGGGCGCTTGCGCGCCCTTGCGGGCGCGTCGGGAGTTGCTTCGCAACTGCTGGCCTACAGGTTCGCTATCGCTCACCACTTCGGCTAGGGGGCTGCGCCGTAGAGCGGCGCTGCCCCCTAGCGGGGCTTGCTCTGGCGGCAGCAGCTCGTCCAATCGTTCACCGGCGGCGAGGCGAATCTGCAACTGCACAAGATCGAGGCCGGTGACTTCCTCCGTCACGCCGTGCTCCACCTGAAGTCTCGTGTTGACTTCGAGGAAGGCGAATCGACTCTTGGCCAGCAGTGTTTCCACAGTCCCCAGGCTCGCGTAGCCCATGGCTTCGAGTGCGGCAACCGCACGCTCGCCGATGTCGGCAAGTTGGTCGGGTCGAACACCGGTCACCGGTGCCTCCTCGATCACCTTCTGGTGCCGCCGTTGCACCGAGCATTCGCGCTCGCCGACGCAGCGCACCCGTTCGCCGTCGCCGAGCATTTGCAGTTCGATGTGGCGGGGGTTTGGCAGCAGTGCTTCGAGGTACACGGCAGCGTTGCCGAATGCGCCTTGGGCGAGGGCCTTGGTGCCGGCGAAGGCAGCGACGAGTTCAGCCTCGCTCCGGGCTACACGCATGCCGATGCCGCCCCCGCCTGCCGCCGGCTTCAGCATCACGGGCCAGCCGATGCGTCGTGCCGCAGCTGATAGGGCGCGTTCGTCCTCGATCAGTTCAGACCCCGGTGCGACCGGAAAGCCCGCTTGCTCCATGTATAGGCGGGCTCGGGTTTTCTCGCCGAATGCGCGGATCGCCTCCGGGGTAGGGCCGATGAAGGCGATGCCGGCATCGGCGACGCGACTGGCGAAGTCGGGGTTCTCCGCGAGGAAGCCATAGCCGGGGTGCAATGCGTCGGCTCCTGCCGACTTCGCGGCGGCGATGACGCGCTCAATGTTGACGTAGGTGTCCGCCGCACGGAATCCGGGCAGGCGAGCGCTGGCGGTGGCATCGGCGACGTGCGGCGCGTTGCGGTCGAGGTCTGAGTACGCTGCCACGCTGTCGACGCCGAGCTCCGAACAGGCGCGCACGATGCGGCGGGCCACGACGCCGCGATTGGCGATGAAGACGCGCCTGAACATGCTCAATCCGCTTTTGCGCCGGCTTGTTCCAGCTCGCGCCATGCCTCGGCGAAGCCGCCAAGGCCGCGCGCGCTGGTGCGCGGCGTCGTGATGCCGGCCGCCGCTGCACGTTCGACGGCGCGACGAACCGACCGGATGTCCTCGGCGCAAAGCGTCACCTCGAACATGTCGGTGTCTGTGCCTCCCCGGTGATCGGTGGGCTTCGGCAACGGATCGGCCAGCGTTGCCAGCAAGCGCAGCCGCAGCGGCGGTTCGAGCAGGGACGCGGTTTCGGTGAGCATCCAACGCGAAAGGACTTCGGGACGGTCGCACGCCGCCTTGTAGCTAGCCCAGTCCGCAGCCATGGCGGGTTTCAGTGATGGAACAGGCGCACGCCCGTGTGCGCCATGGCGATGTCGTGGTCTTGGCAGGCTTGCTGCACTTCGGCGTCGCGGGCCGAGCCCCCCGGCTGGGCGATGAAGCGCACGCCGTGGCGGGCCGCATGGTCCACGTTGTCGCGGAAGGGCAGGAAGCCATCGCTCGCCAAGGAGACGCCGTCGAGTTCTGCAAGCCAGGCGCTGCGTTCCTCGGCGGTAAGCGGCGCCGCCGGCTTGCCGAGCGCAGCGGCGAATGTCGCGTTTTCGTCGGGCGTCATGTCGTCGTCGATGAAACGCACGCGCCAGTTGATGCGTTCTTGGCGGCGCATGCCGGCTGCAAATGCGAGCCCGAGCACCTTCGGGTGCCTTCCCAAATGCCAGGTGTCGGCTTTGGCCCCTGCCAGGCGCGTGCAGTCCACCCGCGACTGCTGTCCGGCGCCGATGCCGATCATCTGGCCGCCCAAGGCATAGCCCACCGAGTTCGACTGCGTGTACTTGAGCGTGATGAGCGCGAGCATCAGGTCGCATTTGGCCTCGCCGGTGAGTTCGCCGCACACCACATTGGACAGATCGCGCACGGTGATCGGGCGATTGTTGCGCTCCTGCGTCAAGGCCACGCCGAACACTTCCCGCGTCTCCCGGCCGGGAGGTGCGTAGTCCGCGTTGGCCTCGATGACGAGGAACGAGCCGCCCTTCTTGGCGGCAAGGGTCGCGAGTGCCCCTTGCTCGAAACCGGGCGCGATGACACCGTCGCTGACGACGCCCTTGAGGTAGTTGGCCGTGGCGTTGTCCACCGGATCCGAAAGCCCGACGAAGTCGCCAAAGGACGACTTCGGATCGGCGCCCCGTGCGCGCACGTAGGCAGTCGCCAGGGGCGAAAGCTCCCGCTCTCCCACCTCGTAGGCGCGACGCAAATCGTCGCCGAGTTCCACCGCCACCGCCGCTCCCGCCGGGGAAAGGTGCTTGAACGAGGCGGCGGCGGGGAGGTCCAGGGCAGCGCGCAACTCGCGCACCAGTTGCCAAGCGTTGAGCGCGTCGAGCATATTGATCATCGACGGGGCACCGGCAAGCACGCGCACCGCATCCGTGGCCGCGAACGCGGCCTGGCCCTGATGCGGATTGCAGCCGTAGCGGAGCTTCACGTTGGCCCCGCGCAGTCAGTCAAGATCGAGCGCCTGCCCCGTGAGCCGTTCATAGGCTTCGAGATAGCGCGCCATGGTGTCTTCGAGCACCTGTGTCGGCAGCTCCGGGCCCGGCGGTGTCTTGTCCCAGCGGCCGTCGGCAACCACCGTCTCCAAGTAGTTGCGCACGTATTGCTTGTCGAAGCTCGGCTGCTCGCCGCCCGGTGCCCACTCGTCCAGCGGCCAGAAGCGGGAGCTGTCCGGCGTGAAGATCTCGTCGATCAGCAGGGGCGCGTCGGCGCCGTCCACCGTGCCGAACTCGAACTTGGTGTCGGCCAGGATGATGCCGCGCTCCAAGGCGTACTCGCGTGCTCGCGAGTAAAGCGAAAGCGTCGTGTCGCCCAGCCAGCGCATGGTGTCATTGCCGACGATGGCCGCGCCTTCCTCGAAGCTGATGTTCTCGTCGTGGCCTGTGTCCGCCTTGGTGGAGGGCGTGAAAATCGGTTCTTCGAGACGGTCGCCGTTGTCGAGGCTCTTTGGCAGTTCGATGCCGCAAACGGCGCCGGACCGCTGATAGTCCTTCCAGCCACTGCCGGCCAGGTACCCCCGGGCGATGCACTCCACGGGCAGCACTTCCGTTTTGCGGCAAAGCGTGACGCGCCCGGCGAGCTCGCGACGCTCATCGTCGCTTAAGCCCGGAATGTCGGCGACATCCGTGGAGATGAGGTGGTGCGGTACCTCGTCGCCGAAGTGGTCGAACCAGAAGCGGGAGATCTGCGTCAGCACCACGCCCTTGCCGGGCAGGCCGTTGGCCATCACCACGTCAAAGGCGCTGATGCGGTCGGTGGCGATGATGAGCAGTGCCTCGTCGCCGTCCGGCATCGTCACGTCGTAAAGGTCGCGCACCTTGCCGGAGCGCTTGTTGGGCAGGGACAGGTTGGTGTCCATCACTAGGGTGGGCAAGGGAGTCCTCCGTGTGTCTCGCTAACTTCGAACTGTTGCGGCCCGCGGTCAGTAGGCGCTCGCGCCGCCGTCTGCCTTGTAGATGGAGCCGGTGACGAAGGCCGCGTCGTCACTAGCGAGGAACAGCATCACCTTGGCGATGTCCTCCGGCTCTGCATAGCGCCCGAGCGGCACGGTGCCGCGGATGCGTTCACGCGCCGCCTCTGGGTCATCGGGCGACATGCCGGCCTCGAGGCTGCGCATCATGCGCGTTTCGACCGGAGACGGATTGACGGTGTTGACGCGGATGTTCATGGGTGCACACTCCCGCGCCGCCGCTCGCATGAGGCCGATCACCGCGTGCTTGCTGGTTCCATACGGGGCAATGCCAGGTGTGCCGGAGAGACCCGCGACGCTAGAGGTGACGACGATGCTGCCGCCTCCGCGCTTCGCCATCGCCGGAATCGCATACTTGATGCCGAGCCAGACGCCCTTGACGTTTACTGCGATGACGCGATCGAAGTCCTCTTCCCGAGTGTCGACGATGGGCGCCACCGCGCCCTCGATGCCGGCATTGGCGAGAAACGCATCGACGCCGCCATAGCGCTCCTCGGCGGTGGCGAACATGCGTTCGTTGTCGTCTGCCTGCGTCACGTCGGCAACGCAGTAACTAACGCGATTGCTGCCGATGTCGCGCACCGTGCGTTCGAGCGCGTCTTCGCCCAGGTCGACGATGAGGACGTTGGCCCCCTCGGCGGCAAAGATGCGCGCGGCCCCAGCACCGATGCCCCCGGCGCCTCCGGTGATGATGGCGGTCTTGTCGGCTAGTCTGTCCATGGTTCCCTCTCTGGTGGGCGCACGCCTTGCTGGATCAAGCGCCGGTGCATTGCTCGAAAATCGTCGGTTGGCCTCAGTACATCAAGACGAAAGTGGTTGATCGGATGCGTTCGGAAACGCGGCGCGGAAGTCCTCGATCAGGTCTTCCGTTTCTTCGATGCCGACCGAGATTCGGATCAGGGAGTCGGCGATGCCCATGCTGGCGCGGCGTTCCGGGCCCATCTCGTGGTAGATCGTGTGGGCGACCGGGATCGCCAGCGTGCGGTTGTCGCCGAGGTTGCTCGACTTGACCACGATCTTCAGGCGGTTCAGGTAGGGGAACGGCTCGATGCCGTCGGCGAGTTCGAAGCTGAACAATGCACCGGGGTGGCGGAACAACGCCTTGGCGCGGTCGTACTCCGGATGGGTGGCTAGGCCCGGATAGAAAACCTTCGCGACGCCCGGGTGTGCCGCTAGGTAGTCGGCCAGCGTCGCTGCACTCGCGCATTGGCGTTCCATGCGCAGCGCAAGGGTTTCCGCTCCGACGCCTAGGTGGTGGGCGGCCTCTGCGCCGATAGCGGCGCCGAAGTCGCGCAAGCCCTTCTTGCGGATCTGCGTGATGCCCCACTTGGCGGGGTCGCCCTTGCGATAGGTGTCGTAGATGTTGCCGTAGGCGGTCCAATCGAAGCGGCCCGTCTCGGTCACCGATCCGCCCAGGGCGTTGCCGTGGCCGCCAACATACTTCGTCAGGCTCGTCACGATCAGCGAGGCGTCCACCGTGCGCGGCTGGAAGAGATAGGGCGAGGTCATGGTGTTGTCCACGACATATACCAACCCGTGCTCGCGGCACAGCGCGCCGATGCCGGCCAGGTCGCTCACCTGCGTCACCGGGTTGGCGATGGTCTCGACGAAGACGAGCTTGGTCTCGGGGCGGATTGCCTCGGCCACCGCGTCGGTTTGCGTCGCATCGACGAACGTCACGTCGACGCCATGCGCGGCGAAGCTCTGGAACAGGCTGTTGGTGTTGCCGAACAGGAACGAACTCGAGATGAAATGGTCTCCCCGCCGCAGCAAGGCAAAAAGCAGCGTGCCGATGGCGCCCATGCCGGTGCCAAAGCACACCGTGGCAACGCCGTTCTCCATGCGCGTGATCTTGTCTTCGAGCGCGGAGACCGTGGGGTTCACCTGGCGGCCGTAGGAGTAGCCGCTGCTCTTGCCCTGGAACACGTCCGCAAGGTCCTGCACGTCGTCGTAGCCGTAGGCGACGGTGGCGTGGATGGGCTTTTGCAGCGAGCCGTGCTCGATCGGACTCGATCGGTCCGAATGCACGACGCTGGTGGTGAATCCGCGCATGGCTCGGCGGCGCTGGCGGCCATCAAGGGACAAGCGCGAAATATACCGTAGCCGAACGTCGTGGCGGCGGTCGATTGCCGTCTCCCCCCTGCATGCACCCGTCAGGCCGGCGGGGGCAGTGGAAAGAGCGGGAAGGCGCGGCAGAGTGCGGAAAGCGCCAGCACATGGCGGATGCGGCCGGCCGCTACCTCTGCCCGGATTTCGTCCAAGGTCATCAGGCAAACGCGAATGGCCTCGCCCTCGCCAGGCATCGGGTCCGCGATGCGCTCGACGTCCTTGGCGAGGAAATGGTGGCACAGGTGCGGGTGGATGGCCGGGTTCGGTTCCACGGCACCAAGGGAAGACCATTCGCCACCACCGTAGCCGGTCTCCTCAAGCAGTTCGCGCTGCGCGGCCTCAAGCGGCGTTTCACCCGGATCGACCATGCCGCCGGCCGTCTCTACCGTGCAGTCGCCAATGCCGAAGCGGAACTGCCTGACCATTACGGACAGGCCGTCCGGCGTCAACGCGACGATGTTGATCCAGTCCACGGACTCGAGCACGAGCCTTTTCAGCACGGGCTCGCCCTTGGGGTGACGCATCCAGTCATGGCGCACGCTGAGGATGCGCAAATTCGGACCGGGTTCCGATCGTTCGCGCTGCCAGATCAAGTCTTCGTCTGCCATCAGTTCTCCCCTCGTCAGTAGCCGGTGAGTTCCATGTAGCCGGAACCGAGTCGCTGACCGTTTTCGTCCACGACCCAAATCAGGCCTTCCCAATAGCGCACGAACGTCTCCATCACCTGATCGTTGAAGGCGGCGGCGATGAAGAGGCGCTCGTCGCCAATCGTCAGTTCCCATCGCACGGGCCAGCCGCGCCATTCTTGCGTTGAGGTCAGGCGCACTTCGGTGGGATCGAGACGTGTTGCGTTGCCGCCGGTGTCGATCGCGGTGGCGGCGTTGTAGGCGTCCTGCGCGCCATCGCGGCGGCGCAGTTGATACAGCATGAAGTCGCGGCCGTCGTCGAGCTGCAGCGCAAACCAGTCCCAGCCAACATACTCGCGCGCCAGCACGCTGGTGCTCCACTCCCGGTCCAGCCAGCCGCGGCCGGTGACCTCATGGCTTTCGCCGGCCACGCGAACGGTGCCGGAGACAGCAAGGCGAGGCACCGAGTAGTAGTAGGACGCATTCTCGGGGCCCTTGGCGGAAAAGCCGGCATCGCCCTGCAGCACGATGGGTTTGGTCTGCTCCAGGTGCAGATTGAGCCCAATCTCGACGTCCTCGGCTTGCAGCGTCATGGGCAGAAAGGCCTGGGAGACCGACGCCAACCGCCAGCCTTCGATCCAGGCCGCGAACGATGCCGTGGACGGAGGTGCCGGCGCCGCCGGGACGTTGGGCACATGGCTGACGCCAGCGAGCCGTGGATGCCCTCGCACTAGACGCTCCGCTTGATGGTGAATGCCCGCCGCCACGTCCGACACGGCAAGGTGCCCCAAGAACACTTGGGCGGTGCGCCAAGGCCCGCGGCCGCTGTGGGGCAGCAGGCCCTGCCGGAACAGCGTGAACTGCACGCCGAAGTCACGACCCCGGTCGTCGCGCAGCGCCGCGGTGAGATACCACCATTCGCTACGGAAATCCGGATGGGCGCCGTGGTCCCGTGGGAACTCGATGCTGGCGGGTGAGGTCGCTCGGCGGAAGCCGTCTGAATCTTCACCGCCCAGCACGGTGCGCAAGCGCCCGCCTTCGGCAGCCGGTTCCGTGCAGCCGGCGAGGGCAAGGAGCAGCGCCAGCAGCCCGAACGCCAGCGGCGTTCGCACTGCGCCACGGCGCGCCAAGCGACTACTCATCTGCTGGTGCTGGGCTCCGAAACGCGGATCGCCAGCTTGGCAGCGCACCGGCCGCGAGCGCCGCCAGCATCCCCCAACCGAGCGGGGTCAGCGTTGCGCCGAGGTCGGGATAGAGATCGATGCTCCAGCCGAAGGCGGCGGGGCTGACGAAGGCGCATAGCACCCATGCGGTCGCGTAGCCGAGCGGAATGGCGGCCACCGTGGCGACCGCGCCCAGCACGGCGCACTGCGTCAGTGCCATGCGCCACATCGTCGGCCGCGGCATTCCCATGGCGTGGAGCAGGCGGAACTCCGGACCACGTCGCGTCTGCAACGCCGTCAACACGCCATATAGCCCCACCGCCGCTACCACCAACGCCAGCACGGCAAGTCCGGTGGCGACGGCGAATGACGCGTCGAAGACATCCTCTGCCAAGGCGCCAAGTTGCCCTTGGTCCCGCACACGGCTGCCCGGCCATCGTTCCCGCGCCTCGCTGGCGATGGCGACTGCTTCGCCGCCAGACGTACGAACGAACAGGCGGTCCCGCGCAATCGACACGCCTGGGAATGCGGTTGCCAGGGTCTCGGGCGCGATGACTCGGGGCGTCGGCGCACCGAAGTCGCGGAACACGTGCGCGATCCCCACCGAGCGAGTGTGGCCGCCGGCGCCGAGGCGCAACGTGTCTCCGGCAGCGACGCCAAGCCGCCGCGCGCCCAGCTCGTTCACCATCACCCGTTCGCTGAGGCTAGTCCCCAGCCCGTAGCGCCGAGCCTCCTCGGCATCGATGCGCGCAAAGGTCACGTCCAGCGTGCCCTCGTCCGTGTGCGCCCGCATTGCGCCGGGGCGTCGCACGTCCAAGCCGCGCTCCTGGAGCCAGGACAGGTCGGCGGCTTCCGGCACTCCGGTTACGTAGATGCCGGGCTGAAGCCGCTGATCGAGCATCGTGAGGAAGTCGCGGCGCAGGCTTTCCACCATGACGCCCATGCCGATCGCTGCTGCCGTGGCGACGGACAACGCGCCGAGGGCAAAGCCGATTTCGCCAGCATGTGCGCCGGCGGCGCGCATGCTGAGCCGCAGCGAGGCCCGCCTGGGCGCAAAGGAACGCGGTCCGACGGCGAAAACCGTTGCCGGCAGCACCGCCAGCATGTGCGCGACGCTGAGCGCCAGCAAGGCAGCGAAGGCCGCGAGCAGGCTGCCGCCCGCCAGCAACCCGGCTGCGGCCGCAAGGGCAATGACAGCGCCAATCGCCGACAGCCAGCGCCGCATGGGCCTTGCGGGGGCGGCCCCGATGCCGATGCGCCGAACGGCTGCAAAGGCGGCGAGCGTCGCCACAAGGACGCCGGTGCCGAATGCCTTGCCGATCACCCAAGCGTCCACTACGCCATCGCCGGCTGCCGGTTGCGGCGGCGACAACGGTGCCGACAGCTCTGCAGACAGCAAGACGCCGGCAACGAGCCCGAGGCCCGCCGCCATCGTGCCAACCACGGCGGCCTCGCCCAGATGCAGGCCGGCGAGGACGCGCCTGGACACGCCAAGCGCCAGCAGGCGTTGAATCTCCCGCTCCCGGCGCGCCACGTTGGCAATGCCGAGTTCCGCCGCCAGGAATCCTGCCACCAACAGCGCCAGCGCACCCAAGGCACCCAGATTGAACACCACTGCGTCAGCGTAGCGGCCGACTCCTTGCCAGTTCGCCGCCGGCGTGACAACGAAGCCGTCGATGCGCGGGCCGGGTGGTGGATCGAGGGCAGCGGACAGGCCCGGCAACAACGCCTCGAGCCATTGCATGGGCAACATCAAGCCAGTGGGCGGAGCTTCGGTTCGCAGCCACACGGCGTCCAGCTGGCCGGGGCGTTCCAGCAGTCGCCAGGCGGTGGGCAGGTCTGCGAGCAGCACGTCGCCGTCCGCCAGGGCGACCAGAGACGTGTCTCGCGGCGTGTCGCCATGCGCTAAGGCGGCCTGCACAACACGCTCGCTGGTCACCAGCACGTCCGCGGTCAAGAAGCGTTCGAGCCCGACCGGCATGGGGGCGACGGGCGCGCCGGTCGTGGGGGACACCAACGCACGGTCGGAGTGGCCCATGTCGGCGAGCGGCTCGATGCCGAGGAGGCGACGAAACTCGCCGCCAGTGCGAATGGTCCCTTGCACCACCGGCAGCAACCCCGCGAGCTCCGACCACTCTCCGTCGCGCCAGCGTGTGCGCAGCTTGAAGTAGGCCTCCTCGGTGAGATTGGGCTGCGTGGCTACATGGCTGTAGCCGGCAAGTGCCTGAGTGTCGCGTACCGAGTCGGCTAGGGTTTGCCCCGTCAGATGCACCGTGACCACCGAGGCAACGGCGAGAGCGATGCCGAGGCCCGTAACGCCCGTACCGATGGGATTGCGCGCCAGAAACCGAAGCTGGCTGCGAAGCAACAGCAACATGCCGTTCACCGCGCCCTCTCGTCGCCAGACGCGCTACGCGAGCTCGATCACGCGATCGGCCCGGGCGGCGATGCGTTCGCTGTGGGTCGCAATCAGGAGGGCGGCCCCAGACTCGCCCGTCTCCCGCCAAAGGGCGTCGATGACCTGATCGGCATTGGTGCGGTCGAGATTGCCCGTGGGTTCATCGGCCAGTACCAGCGGTGGCTCGGCGGCGAGTGCTCGGGCGATGGCGACTCGCTGCTGCTCGCCGCCGGAGAGAAATGCAGGAAAGGCATCACGCCGAGCCCCGAGTCCGAGCGCTTCGAGCCGGCCCAGTGCCCGGTCTGCATCGCCATGGCCGGCGAGTTCCACCGCCAAGCGGACGTTCTCCGCCGCCGTCAGAGTCGGCACGAGATTGAAGAACTGAAACACCATGCCCACACGGCGGCGACGAAACCACGCGCGCTCCTGTTCATTGCCGGCGGACACGATGAACGACGCCTCATCGCCGTGGAAGTGCACCGTCCCAGAGTCCGGCTGCAGGATGCCGGCGACGATGTTGAGAAGAGTGGATTTGCCGCAGCCGCTCGGGCCTCGAAGGGCGACGGCGGTGCCGGCTTGGACCCGAAAGGACACGTCGGCAAGCACCGAGCGGTCGCGGCCGCCATCGCGAAAGCTCTTTGAGACCCCGGCGACTTCGAGCAGCGTTCCCGTGCCGTCGCCGCGCGACCCGGTGCGGGGCTCTGCCACCTCGGTCGTCACCGCCGCGCTGCCGTCAGGAGTACTGCATGCCCTGGCGATGGAGGTCGCCGCTGATCTCGATGCGATGCTCGCCGGCACGCACAGCTCCGAGCAGGTCCTCGACAGAGCGGTAGGGCGCCGCCATGCGCAGCGTGGTCAACGTCGGAAAGATCATCTGCCAGTCGCCATCGTCGAAACGGCTGAGTGCCGCCGTGGGCGTCACCCACTCCCCGCCGACGGTTTCGTGCTGATGGCCGAACGCCGACTGACGGGGCGGCATGGCAGCGACGAAAAAGCGCGTGTCGAAACGGGCCGGTGCCGTCTCCGGCGTGATCCAGTGGCTGAAGTAGGCAACGCGATCGGTCGCGAGTTCCAGCCCCTCGCGGCGCGCGATCTCGCCTAGCGTCGCTTCGCCGGCGCCAAGTGCGTCCTGGTAGCCGTCGAAGCGCTCCGACTCCGCATCGTCCGCCGGCTCGAACATGGTGCCGCTTCGATAGGCGAGCAGCACGCCGCTCTCCTCGAAGCACTCGCGGATGGCGGTCACCCAGTAGCGCAAGCCGCCGCGGGCCACCATCAGGCGACGTGAAGCGTCGCGGTCGTCGAGGCCGGCACAGGCGTGCTCGAAGTCGTCGTCGAGGGCATCCACCTTGCCACCGGGGAAGACATGAAGGTCCGGGAATACGCCACGAGCCGGACGTTGCACCATGAACACTTCGATGTCGGCAGTCGCCTGTCGCACGACCAGCACCGTGGCCGCCTTGCGGATGCGAGGCGGCGAAGAGACGCCCTGAACCTGGATTTGCCGCACGATTGCCAAGGAAGTCCCGCCTGAAGGCTCCGATGGGTGGCGCATCATACGTTGCTGCCGCAGACGTACGAGAAGGCCAGCGGTCTCGCATGGCGAATGGCCGTGCGGTCGGTGGCGCGGTTGGCACGCCAGCTAAACCCACAGCAGCACGTGCGAGCCCACACAGGACAGACTCGGGACCACCTCGCCCCCTTGTCGGTCCTGACAAATGACCTCGTCCATGTGAAGGATGCGTGAAGGCGCGGTGGCATTTCGCTCACCCAGCCTTCACCTGCGCGGGGTGACGATGCTGCCGTGACAGTCGCGGAGCCCGCCACATGGATCGCGCGGTGCAGGCACTTCCGATCGACCCCGACGATGCCGTCAGTTGGCTTCGGATCGTGCCGTTCATTGGCCTGCATGTCGCGTGCCTTGCGGCATTCGCTGTCGGGGTGAGCCCAGTTGCGCTAGCCGTGGCGGTGGCGTCGTATCTCGTTCGCGCCTTTGCGGTGAGCGCGTTTTACCACCGCGGGTTCTCGCACCGCGCCTTTCAGGCCGGACGGGCGACGCAGTTCGTGTTCGCCGCGCTGGCGGCGGCGGCCGCCCAGCGCGGGCCGCTGTGGTGGGCCGCGCATCATCGGATACACCACGCCAAGGCCGACACCGATGCGGATCCGCACAGTCCGCAGCGCGGCTTCTGGTGGTCGCACATGGGCTGGTTTCTCACCAGGCGCCACTTCCGCACACCGCTGCTGGCGGTGCGTGACTTGGCTGCGCTGGCGGAGTTGCGCTGGCTCAATCGGTTCGACCTGATCGCCCCCGTGACCTTCGCCGCATCGATGTTCGCGCTCGGTGAGGCACTTGGCCCAGGTTTCGGCACGAACGGTTGGCAGATGCTGGTGTGGGGTTATGTCATATCGACCGTCGCGCTCATGCACGCGACGTTCCTGGTGAACTCGGTCGCCCATCGGCCAGGTGCCGGGAGCCGCCGACAGCAGCCATTCGACACTCGCGACTCGAGTCGCAACCTTTGGTGGCTGGCGCTCCTCACGATGGGCGAGGGCTGGCACAACAACCACCACCGTCACGCCGGCTCGGCGCGATTGGGCTTTCGCTGGTGGCAGTTGGACCTCGCGTGGCTGGGCCTCAAGCTTCTCGCCGGGCTCGGGCTCGTGACGGATCTGAAACCAGCCCCCGTGGAGAAGGAACGACGATGCGCGTCGCGGTGATTGGCGGCGGCATCGCCGGGATGGCGACCGCCCACATCGCGCAGCGATTCGCCGACGTGACGCTGTTCGAGGCGAGCGGCTCCCTTGGCGGGCACACCGACACCCACAACCTGTTCGTAGACGGGCGTACCTATGCCGTGGACTCCGGCTTCATCGTCTTCAACCGCCGCAACTATCCAGGCTTTTCGGCTTGGCTCGACGAACTCGGCGTGGACTCACGACCCACCAGCATGTCCTTCGGCGTCAGCGTCGACGGTGTGGAATACGGCACCACCGACTTGCGGGCTCTGTTCTGCCAGCGCAACAACCTCGTGAGCTCCACCTTCCTCACCATGCTGCGCGACATCCGTCGCTTCCACCGCCGCGCTGCCTGCGTCAGCCAGGACGACCCTCGGACGTTGGCGGGGTTCCTGATGGAAGAGGGCTTCTCCGAGAGCTTCGAGAACCGGCACCTGCTGCCCATGTGCGCCGCCATCTGGTCCGTGCCGCCCGACCGGGCGCGGCAGACTCCCATCGGTCACGTCGCGCGCTTCATGGCCAACCACGGCTTGCTGCAGCTTCGAGACCGCCCGCAATGGGAAGTCGTCGAGGGCGGCTCCGCAGCCTATGTGCGCGCCTTCGCGCGACGCTTCCGGGGTTGCGTCCGCGCCTCGCAGCCGGTGCGGCGCGTGGAGCGCGACACCGAGGGCGCCACGGTGCAGACCGATGCGGCAAGGGACCGATTCGAGCATGTGGTGCTCGCTTGTCACGCCGACCAAGCGCTCGAGCTCATAGCGCCCACACCACTCGAACGCGAGGTCGTGGGGGCCTTTCGCTACCAGCCGAACCGGGCCGTGGTGCACTCCGACGCTTCGGCGATGCCGCAGCGCCCTGGCGCTTGGTCGAGTTGGAACGTCCGCGCCGATCGCGCTGGCGGCATGGAGTTCACCTATTGGATGAACCGGCTGCAGGGGATCCACTCGCCGCATCCGTTCTTCGTCACCCTGAACCCCGAGCGGCAACTGCAGGCAGTTTGGGCCGAACGGCACTACAGCCACCCCGTGTTTACGCGGAGAACGCAGGCGGCGCAGCGTCGCCGTGCCGAGGTGCAGGGCGCAAACCGGACCTTCTGGTGCGGCGCTTGGTGGGGCTGGGGGTTCCACGAGGACGGCTTTCAGAGTGGGGTAGAGGCCGCCCATGCGGTTGCGGCTGCGGCAGGGCAAGAGGGAGCGTTGGCCGATGCTCGGTGAGATGGTCTGCGTCGGCGCCGTGGTTCATGCGCGCGCAGTGCCACGGCACTCCTTCCGCTACCCGCTTTGGATGCTCTGCGTCGATGTGGAGCGCGTCCAGAGTGGTATGAGATGGTTGCTGGCGGGCGATGGTCATTTGCTGCCGCCGAATGTCATCCGCGATCACTTGCGTCGCGTGGGCGTCGAGGCCGATGGTCGCCTGCTCGCCCTGACTGCGCCGCGTTCGCTTTCCGGCAACTTCAACCCGGTGAACTTCTATTTCAGCGTCGGTGCTGGCGGAAGCGGAGCGCTTACGGGCCTCGTGCTGCACGTGACCAACACGCCTTGGGGCGAACGGCACTGCTATGCCTTGAACGCTGCCTCGGCGAGCGCGGGGCCGGGCAAATACCGGTTCGAGTTCGACAAGGGGTTTCACGTCTCGCCGTTCCTGCCGGTGGCGGGCCGCTACACGCTGCGGCTCGCAATTCGGGACGGTGCCTTGGGCATCGTCATCACTCTCGCAGGAGTCGAAGCCGTCAGCGCTCGGCTGGTCCTGCGCACACGGCCGTTGACGATGACGCGGGCCCTCGCCGCTTCAATGCGTCGTCCAGTGCAGAGCATCGTCACGCTTTGCGGCATCTACTGGCAGGCGTCGCGGCTGCGGCTTCTGGGAGCGAAGTTCCACGTCCATCCGCAGCGGGGTTCGCGATGAGCATCCGTCCTCTCGCCGTGACCGTTGTCGAAAGTGCGCTCCGGAACCTGCGGGGCGGCACATTGCTGCTCACGACGGCTGCGGGCACCAGCGAGTACGGGGCGGGAACGCCGACCGTGCGCGTCACCGTCCATCAGGCCGACTTTTTTCGTCGCCTTCTGCTGCATGGGTCCGTGGGTGCTGGCGAGAGCTACATGGATGGTGAATGGGATTGCGACGACCTGCCGGGGCTGCTTCGGATCATGCTGCGCAATCGCTCAGCACTGCAGGGCTTGGAGGGAGTCGCATCGCTGCCGGCCACCGTTGCCGCTGCCCTCCGCCATAGCTTCCGCCGCAACACGCTGCGGGGCAGTCGGCGCAACATCCACGCGCACTACGACCTTGGCAACGGCTTCTTCCGCACCTTTCTCGACCACACCATGAGCTACTCCTGCGCGGTGTACGACACCGGCGCAGAATCGTTGGAGGATGCCTCCGAGGCAAAGCTCACGCGCCTTTGCCGCAAACTGGCACTCGGCGCGGACGACCACTTGCTGGACATCGGTTGCGGCTGGGGAGGTCTTGCGATCCACGCCGCGCAACGTTTCGGCTGTCGCGTGACCGCGGTCACTGTGTCCGAGGCGCAGTATCGCTACGCTCTCGAGCGCGTTGCTGCGTGTGGCCTGAGTGAACGCGTCAAGGTGCTGGCGCGGGATTATCGCCGCATCACGGGGCAGTTTGACAAGATCGTCTCGGTGGAGATGGTGGAGGCGGTGGGACACGACTATCTGGACCGCTACTTCACTGCCTGCGCGCGCCTACTCAAGCCAACCGGGCTCATGGCACTGCAGGCCATCGTCATCCGCGACAGCCGCTACCGCCGCGCGCTCCACCGGGCCGACTTCATCAAGAAGCACATCTTTCCCGGCGGCTTCATCCCCAGCGTATCGGTGCTCACCCGCGCCGCGGCGAAGGTCGACCTCACCCTCGTGAACCTGGAGGACTTCGGTCTCGACTATGCCCGCACCCTGCGCGAGTGGCGGCTTCGTCTCGACGCTGGCGCGCATCGCCTTTCGGCAGACTTGGCGTCACAAGAACCGTTGCCTTCGGGCAACGCTTCTTGCCCCAGCCCAGGCCGCTTCCTGCGTATGTGGCGCTTCTACTTCGCCTATTGCGAGGCAGGGTTTGCCGAACGCGCCACCAGCGACGTGCAGATGCTGCTCGCGCCGGGGGGCTGGCGCGAGCCCGTGTGGCGTGCGCGAGGTAGGCCATGAGGCTACCGGGCTTCGACGCGCTGGTGCGCCAGGCGGAGGCCGGTCGGGTTCCCGATGCGCTCCTGCGGCTCGGCATTCGTCAACTGATTCGTCGCCGCCTGCGGCAGGAGGGCGCTGGCGACGGGGCGCGACGCGCCGTCCGCCAGCGGGACATCCTGGGGCAACTCGAGCGCGGCCCCATCGCTGAGCACACCGCCACGGCGAATGCACAGCACTACGACGCGCCGCCGGGCTTCTTTGGTCAGGTGCTGGGGCCGCGCCTGAAATACAGCGCTTGCCTCTGGCCTGCCGGAACGACCACGCTGGCGCAAGCCGAGGAGCGGATGCTGGAGCTCTATGCCGAGCGGGCCGGCCTAGCCGACGGGATGCGGGTGCTGGATCTCGGCTGCGGCTGGGGTTCGTTCGCGCTTTGGCTGGCAGAGCGGCACCCGGCTTCCCGCGTCATTGCGGTTTCCAATTCGGCCAAGCAGCGCGGCTACATCGCCGCCAGGGCAGCCGCGGCCGGCCTTGCGAACGTGGATGCCCGCACCGCCGACGTGAACGACTTCATGCCGGATGAGCGTTTCGACCGCATCGTCTCGGTGGAGATGTTCGAGCACATGCGCAACTACGCGGAACTCTTGCGACGAGTCTCGTCGTGGCTGGTGCCGGACGGCGCACTTTTCGTCCACATCTTTTGCCACCGCGGCCTTGCCTATCCGTTCGAGGCAGAGGGCGGCGGCGACTGGATGGCGCGCCACTTCTTCACCGGCGGGACCATGCCGGCCCGGGACACGCTCGCGCGCTTTCAGGAGCACATGCGGCTGACGCGCACGTGGGAGGTGTCAGGCAGCCATTACCGGCGCACCGCCCGCGCCTGGTTCGACAATCTCGACCGCAACCGCGAAGCCGCCGGCAAGGCGCTGTCGGCAGCGTTGCCCATCGGTGCCGAGCCGGGCGAAGCGAGCATCCAACTGCAGCGCTGGCGCATGTTCTTCATGGCTTGCGAGGAACTGTTCGGCTTCAACGGTGGCAGCGAATGGCTTGTCTGTCACTATCGGTTCCAGCCTAGCCGCACCGCCAGCTTGCAGGGCGGAGTGCCGGCACTCTCGTAACGCTTGCAGCGGTGGCGCGTGAATGCGCGGTGGCTCGCGAAACGCGGGTGGCGCAAGATGCACTCGAAGGAGGATGCGAATGGGTGTGCGTCGGGGGCTCAGCGCCCGCCTCGGACGGCTCTTTGCCGTGCAGCTCACCGTCATTGGCGCTGCGACCATGGCCGGCATCTTCGCGACGCAAGCGGTGGTGGAAGACCTGCTCACGCGCCAGGCGCTGGCGCTGGAGGCGGAGCATTACTGGCAGCGCCGTGCCGAGGACGACGGTCACCGGCTGCCGGACACGGCCAACATGCGCGGTTACCTCGGCGGATCATCGTTGCCGGCCGATCTCGAAGGCGAGGCACCGGGGTTCCGGCGGCTGGCGTTCGAGGGACGAAGCCGCCTCGTGCACGTCTCCGAGCGCGCTGGAGAGCGTTTGTATCTCGTTTTCAACGCTGGGCAAGTGTCGGACCTTGCCTTCTATTTTGGCATCCTGCCCCTGTCGGTGGTGCTGCTGCTGATGTACGTGCTGCTGTTCGTGGCCTATCGCTGGTCTCGCGCCGCCCTGTCGCCCCTTGTGCGTCTGGCGCGGGAACTCGAGACGGTGGACTTCGACCGGCCCGGCGGCGTTGCGCTCCATCTCGATGCCGTTCGCACCGTCGCCGACGCGGAAGTGGCAACGATGGTGGACGCCCTCGACCGCTTCACCAACCGGCTCGACGCCGCCATTGAGCGCGAGCGCCTGTTCACCCGCGATGCCGGACACGAGCTGCGCACGCCTCTAGCGGTGTTCAAGGGCTCGCTGGACCTGCTGGACCGCAATCCGGACCGCCCACCGCACGACCGACGGGCACTGGCAAGGATGCGACGCACCGCCGACGACATGGAGTCGTTGCTCGAAACCCTGCTCACCCTGGCGCACGAGGAGGCGGTCGCTACCGACGTGCTGGTAGAGGTCGGCGACATCGTCGCCGAAGAGGCCGGGCGCCTGGCTGATCTCGCCGAGGAACGGCAGAATCGCCTGACGGTGCGCCAAGGAGATGCCCTGCAGGCGTGGGCGCCGGTGCCGGCGGTGCGCGTGGTGATTGCAAACCTGTTGCGCAACGCTTTGGCATATACCGAGAACGGCGAGGTGGAGATCAGCCTCGAAGGCCGGCGGTTGCGGGTATCCGACACCGGTGTCGGCATGTCGCGACAGGAACTCGCGCGCGCCTTCGATCCGTTCTATCGCGCCGAGGCTGGCCGGGCGATGGCGCAGGGGCATGGCCTCGGACTCTCGATCGTTCGTCGCCTGACGGCGCAGTACGGCTGGACCCTGCAGGCCCGCAGCAGCCCGGGCCACGGCACCTCGGTGGAGGTTCAGTTTCCGGGCGAGGACGAGTCGCCGCCGGGAAAGCGCAGGCAATAGCCCCGCCCCGGCACGGTGGTGACGATGTGCTCGGCGAAGGGGCGGTCGAGGGCTTGGCGGAGATTGTAGATGTGGCTGCGCAGTGCGTCGCTGTGCGGCGGCTCGCCATCCCAGAGGTCGCGTTCGATGGTGCGGCGCGAAACGACGCCGGGATGTTCGCGCAGCAAGAGCTCGAGCAGTCGGAAAGCGGTGCGCGACAGGGCAATGGGCACGCCGTCTCGGGTGACCTCGGCGGTGTCGGCGTCGAGCACCAGGTCGCCTACCTGATAGCGGCGCGTCAGCCCTTGGGCACGCCGCGCCAGGGCCTCGATCCGAGCCACGAGTTCGGGCATGTCGAAGGGCTTGACGAGATAGTCGTCGGCGCCGGCGTCAAATCCCGTGAGCTTGTCTTCAAGCCGGTCCCGGGCCGTGAGCATGATCACGGGTGTGGCGATGCGGGCATCCTTGCGCAGCCGCTCGCAGACCTTGAGGCCGTCCATGCCGGGCAGCATGACGTCAAGCACCATTACGTCGTAGGTTTCGGTGACCGCGAGATGCACCGCCACCAGACCGTCGGGCGCATAGTCCACATGGTGGCCGCACGCCTCGAGATAGGCGCCGGTGGTCTCGGCGAGTTCGGCGTGGTCCTCCGCGAGCAGGATGTCCAGGCTCCGGCTCAAGTGGGCTTCTCCACCGCCCCCAAGCAGGCCGAACGCAAGAGCGCGTCCTTTTCCGCCCAGCGCCGCGTGAGCCAAGGCTTGGCCCCCTCGCTCGTGATGGCGACCGCCGGTGTTGCCTGCACGACCACACTGATCGGTCCGCCGACGCCAGCGAGAAAATGCCAGAACAGCGGGGCCGGCCGCGGCACTGGATAGACGAGCGCGACATCCACCACCGTCACCCGCAACGGTTCGAGTGCCGTGAGGATTGCCGCGAAACCGCCAGCCCGAGGCGGCAGCAAGCGTTCGAGAGCGGCTTTGGGATCACGCTTGGCCTCGTGGAAGCGAGTGCCCTCGACGAACGCCAGCATTGCCGCAGGCGCATCGGCAAGGCCGGCGCAGGCTTCGCGGATGCGCTCGATGTCGCCTCGGTCTCGCTGTGCACTCTGGCCGCCGGCACGGCGCCGCAGCATCGGGAAGTCGAAGGCGAGGAAGATGAGCCCCAGCACCGGAATCCACGCCAGTTCCCGCTTGCAGAGGAACTTCAGGATCGGGCCCCGGCGGGAAACGACGCTTTGCAGGACGAAGATGTCGGCCCACGAGACGTGGTTGGAGATGACGACGCAAGTCTCGTCGGCATTGAGTTCCAGCGCCGGTTGCTGCCAGGACGCGCCGGATACGGTGCCGAGCCACCAGTCGTCCACGGTCACGGCGGCGCGATACACGTCGGCGGCACGGCGGGCGAGCCAAGGGCGCAGCGGCGGCACGAGCACCTTGATCGGCAACAGGAGGAGCAGTGGCACGCACCACAGGAGCAAGTTCAGTGCGATAACGACCAAGGCGGCGGTGGCCTTGGCGTGTTGGCCGGCGGTCATCGGCGGCGTGGCAACGGCAACAGCATCGGCGTGCGCTCGCGATAGCGGCGATAGGCCGCGTCCTCACCCCAGCGCTTCCTGGCGCGCGCATCGAGCAGCGGAACGCCGCTTACGAAGGTGAGCTGCAAGCCGATCAGGAGGGGCGCGAGCAAGGTGGCAAGCTGCCAGCCTTGCAGTGCCGGCGCCGCGACCAGCGCCACCCCGCACCAAAGCAGGATCTCGCCGAAATAGTTCGGGTGGCGGCACCACGCCCAGAGTCCGCTGTCGATGAAGCGCTCGGCGTTCTCTGGGCGCATGCGAAAGCGCCGCTTCTGTTCGTCGGCAAGCACCTCGATGGCGAAGCCAGCCAGCCACAGCGCCGCGCCGGCGAGCAACCAGCCATCAAGGCGCGGCGCCGACGCCCGCGATGTGATGGCCGCCAGCGCCGGCGCACAGGCGAGTGACACCCATGCGCCCTGCAGCGTCCAAGTCATCAGGAACGCCGGAAACTGCGCCTTCAGTCGATCGAACCGTCGATCCACACCTGCACGGCGAATGCGCAGGAACAGAAAGAGGCCGAGGCGCACCGCCCACAGCGCAACCATCGCCGCGAGCAAACCCGCCCTGAGATCGACGGGGTTGGCCGCCACTAGCGCGACGCCCATCACGGCCAAGTAGGTCGCCGAACCGGTGAGGTCGAAGAAGTGCTCCGAGCGCGAGAGCCACGCCGGCACGAACGCCAGCCATTGCATCGCGTAGGCGATTGCCACGCACCAGGCGAAGACGGGCAGCGCTCCCAGGCCGCCGCCGCCATCGCCCCCAGCCAGGGCGACCAAGAGGCCTACGAGGATTGCGCCACCGACGCCCAGCCAAGCCGTAAGTCGATTCACGCCCCGCCTCTCACTATGTCCGTTTGGGGCCGATGGCGATGCGAAGCTTCGGTTTCACAACCACTTTGTACCGCGTTGTGCAGCGAATTGCGACTCCACGCGGATGTGGTGCAGCTTCCACTCCGCAAGCGGTGCACGGGCGACGCTTTGCGAACGGCGTGAGGGGCCTTGCCGCGCGTTTGACATCGTCCGGCGAGCAATGGACAGTTGCAGATGGTGATTGAAGATCCACCGATGGATGCCGAACCGATCATGGATAGCCGGCAACGCTTGGACCCGTTTCCCGACGGCTGGTATGTCGTCGAGCAGAGCTCGCGCCTGCCCGTGGGCAAGTTGGTGGAAAAGCAGTGGATGGGTCATGAGATCGTCGTCTGGCGCGATCGATCCGGTGCAGTTTGCGTTGCCGACGCCATCTGCCCGCATCTCGGCGCGCATCTGGGTCCGCGTGGCGGCGGCAGGGTGTCGGATGATTGCCTGGTCTGCCCCTTCCACGGCTTTCGCTACGACACCAACGGACACTGCGTGGCGACGCCCGACGGGCCGCCGCCGCGGTCGGCGCAGTTGACCCGATTCGAGGTGGCGGAGTGCAACGGCTTCGTGTTCGGTTGGTATCACTCTAGGGGCGAGGCACCGGGGTGGCGGCCTCAGGAAGTGTCGGTGGGGAAGCGAGCGCGGTCGCTTGCCGTGCTGCGCCTGCGCGCGCACCCGCAGACCACCACGGAGAACTCGGTGGATAGCGCCCACCTTGGCCACGTGCACGGGTATCAGGAGCTGAAGCAGACGGCTGCGACCGAGATCGAAGGCCCGATTCTGTCGAGTTCCTATGCCTTCACCCGCAACATGCTCACTCCCGGCCTTCGCCTGTTCAAGCTTTCCGTGGAAATCGCCATCTCCGTGTGGGGGCTTGGCGTTTCGACGGTATTGATCGAGGGCCGTGGCGGCCTGCGCGTACGCCAATGGGTGCTGGCGACGCCCGTGGACGGCGAGCTGATCGACTTGTGGCTCGGAATGGACCTGGAGGCGCCGCCGCACGAGCGCTGGCTGCGTGGCCCGCTGGCTTCGCTTGTTCGAGCCATCCTGCCGCGCCTGTTCCTGCACGAGTTGGTGCTGGAAGTGCGCAAGGACGCGCAGATCTGGGCACGGCAGGACTATCGGCCTAGGCCCGTCTTCTCCGGAGCCGATCGCGACCTCCTGCGCTTCCGCCGATATTGCGAGCAGTTCTACGCCGGCTCCTAAGGCGCCTCGAACAAAGCCCGCCGACAAACACCGAAACATCAGCCCCTGCCACGCGAGGGCCTCTCTGGGGGAGGCGTCCCGCCCTCCAAGCGTGCCGGAGGCGCGCACGCAGCGGCGCCGGCCAAAAGCCCTCGCAAGCAAACGTCCCAGACAACGCCACCAAAGCGCCAGCCCCGAACAACGCCACCAACTTCCAGCCCTGTCATGCGTCCGGCTAGTAGGTAAGCCGCTTTCTACGGCGCTTGCCTTCTAGCCCGTTGGTATGATGCCGGCGAAGCGCTGTGGGGAGCGGGACGCCATCAAGGATGGCGGAACGGATACAAGGATGTCGCGACGAAAGGGATTCCTCATCGCCGCCGCGGTACTCGCCGGGTTCCTCGCTCTTGCCGCATTGTTGGTGTCCCTTGCACCCGAGCCGGAGCGGCGCGATCCACCATCTCGCGTTCCCTTTGTGCAGACATCGGCGGTGGCAGCGGGGGTTGGGGCCATCCCCGTGCACGGTGCTGGCGTCGTGCGACCGGTCGCCGAGGTCGACCTTGCCCCACAGGTCGGCGGGCGCGTCGTCTGGGTGGACACGGCTTTGCAGAGTGGCGGACGAGTCACTGCCGGCCAGGTCCTGTTCCGCCTGGATGCCGCGGACTATGGGCTCGGCGTGCTCCAGGCCGAGGCGGCATTGGAGGCTCGTCGCGTGGAACTCCTCAAGGCCGAGGAGGCCGCCGCGATCGCCGCCGACGAGTACGAACGATTCGCCGCTCGTGCCGGCGCGGACGCGCTGCCGGCTACCCCCTTGGTGCTGCACCAGCCACAACTGGAGGCCGCCCGAACTGCGTTGCGGCGGGAGGAAGGTGCGGTTGCCCACGCCAAGCTCGCGCTTGCCCGGACGCGGGTCACGGCCCCCTTCGACGGCATCGTGCGCGAGGAGTCGGTCGAAATCGGCCAGTTGATGACCGCGCATGTGCGGGTTGGGCGAATCTTCTCGACCGACGCCGTGGAGGTGGTGGTGCCGCTCGCGGATTCGGAAGCAAGCCTCATCCCTGGGCTCTGGCAGGACGACGGCACCGAACGCGCCGAAGCGATCGTGCATGCCGAATACGGCGACGTGCGGGGCAGTTGGCGCGGGTTTGTGGACCGGGCCCTGGCGTCCGTTGACGAAACCACCCGCACGATCGAAGTCATCGTCAGGGTGCCGAATCCGTTTGCTGTGAGCGGCGCAACGGAACCTGCACACCCCCCGCTGCTGGTGGGCAAGTTCGCCGAAGTGACCATCGACGGCGCGGCACCGGTGGCGTACTTCCGCCTTCGGCGTGCGGCCCTGCGACCGGGTGACGAGGTTTGGTGCCTGCGTGAGGACGGCACCGTGCGCATCGTGCCGGTGCGGGTCTTGCAGCGGCTGGACGAAGAGGTCTTCGTCACCGGCCCGCTCGATACCGATGAGCCAGTCATCGTCGGCGGCATTCGCTTCGCCACGGACGGAATGGCGGTGCGCACGGCAGACGACGAGAGTCCTGCGACGCCCGCGAAATGAACGGCGCTAGCCACGGGGAACCTGCCGGTCCTATCGCCTATATGGCGAGCAACCGCGTTGCCGCCACGCTGCTCATGCTCGGTATTTTCGCCGCGGGGCTGGTTTCGCTCGGTGGCCTTGAGCGCGAGGCCTGGCCGGTTGTGCCCTTCAACACCATTGAAGTCAGCATGGCGTACCCGGGCGCGACTCCGCACGAGATTGAAGAGTCGATCGTCGCCAAGATCGAGGAGGAGTTGCGTCCGCTTGAGGATGTGAAGGCGGTGAAGTCGGTGGCGGCGCCGGGCATGGCGTCGATCCGGGCGGAACTCAAGACCGACACGGACATCGGCCGCGCCTTGGAGGACATCAAGTCTGCCGTTGCCCGCATTCAGTCCTTCCCCGGCGCGGCCGAGCGTGCCGAGTTCCGCGAGATGAGCAACCGCCAGAGCATGATTCGGCTCATCGTGCATGGCGACATATCCGAGCGCGCGCTCAAGGAGCTTGCGAGCCAGATCGAGGAGGAGCTGGCCACGTTGCCGAGCGTCTCCTATGTCGAGACGACCGGAACAAGGCGCTACGAGATATCCGTCGAAGTGCCGCTCGTGCGGCTGCGGGCGCTTGGGTTGACGCTGGAAGACGTGGCTGCGGCGGTGCGAGGCGCGTCGCTCGACCTGTCCGCCGGCAGCATCGACACGCGCGAGTCGCAAGTGCGGGTTCGCACTCTCGGCCAGCGCTACGACCAGCAGGACTTCGAGGACATCGTGCTCGTTGCCCGCACCGACGGAACGGCGATTCGGCTTGGCGACGTCGCCACCGTGCACGACGCCTTCGAGGACGTGGACCTGATCCTGCGCCATCAGGGTAATCCCGCCGTCTTCGTCGAGGTGTCCCGCGCCGATGGCGAGCAGGTGATGGATGTGGCGGGGGCGGTGCATGAGCACATCGCCAACGTGGTGGTGCCATCGCTGCCCGATGGAGTTGGCGTCACCATCTGGAACGACGACTCGCAAACCTACGCCGAACGGCTGAATCTACTGCTCAAGAACGGGCTCTTGGGCCTCGCTCTCGTCATGGTGGCGCTGGCGCTGTTCCTGGAGATCCGCTTGGCCGTGTGGGTCGTGGTGGGTCTCCTGACGGCCGGCATAGGCGCCCTTGCGGTGATGATGGTGTTCGATATCGCTATCAACACCATATCGCTGTTCGCCTTCGTCCTTGCCATCGGCATCATCGTCGACGACGCCATCGTCGTCGCGGAGCACATACACCAAGAGCGGATGCGCGGCACGGACAGCGTTGTCGCGGCGATTCGCGGCACCCGCCGAATTCGGGGGCCGCTCACCTTCGCCGTGCTCACCTCCGTCGCGGCGTTCGTTCCCCTCCTCTACATTCCGGGCGGCATCGGCGAGGTGTGGACAGCCCTGCCGGTCATCCTCATTGGCATGTTGTTGATCTCGCTGGTCGAATCGCTGTTCATCCTGCCCAAGCACCTAGCCCACCTGCCCGGCCCCGACTTCACGCCAACCGGCGTCGTCGATCGCTTCTTTGCCCGCACCCAAGGCGGGGTGGAACGGGCGTTGCGGCGGTTCATCGACGGGCCGCTCGATCGCGCCCTCAGGTTCTCGACCGAGCAGCCAAGCGTGATTTTGGCCTCGGTCATCGGCCTTTTCTTCTTCACCGTCTCCCTGCTCCCGGCCGGGATCGTGCCCACCACCTTTGCCGACGTGGTGGAGGGAGATTTCGTCTCGGCCACCATCGAAATGCCGGACGGCACCACTGCCGAACGCACGCACGAGGTGGCGCTGGCACTTGAAGAGATTGGCCAGCGCGTGCTCGATCGGCTCTCGGCGGAACAGGGACAGGAGTTGGTGACAGGCGTGATGATCAGCGTCGGCCAAGGGCCCCGCGTGGAAGGAGGAGGGCTCAATCCTGCGCCGAGGCTGAACCCGCAAGCCAACATCGCCACCATCGAGTTCAAGCTCGTGAGCGCGCAGGAGCGCGACATCTCGACCATCGCCGTCATGCAGGCATGGCGTGATGAAGTGGGCGTGGTGCCATACGCGAGGGGCGTCGCCTTCAGCGGCGAGGTGATCGATCTCGGCGCGCCGGTGGAAGCGGTGCTGTCGCATCCGGACCCGGACCGGCTCGGCGAGATCGCCGATGTCGTAGTCGAGGGCCTGCGCAGTGTCGCTGGCGTGTTCGACGTGCGCTCGGACCATGCGCCGGGTGTGCAAGAGCTGCAGCTCTCGCTGCTCCCGGACGCGCGTACGCTCGGCTTCACCGTGGCAGGGCTGGCACGGCAAGTCCGCTCTGCCTTCTTTGGCGCCGAAGCCTTGCGCTTGCAGCGCGGAGCGGAGGAAGTGCGGGTTTACGTGCGCTTGCCGGAGGACGAGCGGGACGCCATAGCCGACATTGAGGCACTCATCGTTCAGGCGCCCTCCGGAGAACGCGTGCCGCTCACCCATGTGGCGGCGCTGAGCATGGGCACGTCGCCACCCACCATCCGACGCAAGGACGGCCAGCGCGTGGTGACGGTGACGGCCGACGTGGACGACAGCGTGATCAGCGGCGGCGAGGCCAATGCAGTGCTCGAGGACAGCATCCTCGCCGAGCTCACGGGGTCCAATCCGGAACTCACCTACTCGTTCGGCGGCGAGCAGCAACAGCAGCTCGAGTCCCTCGACTCGCTCTATCGGGGCTTCATGCTTGCCATGCTGGTGATTTTCGCCTTGCTCGCGATTGCGCTTGCCTCCTACGGGCGTCCATTCATCGTCATGGCGATCGTGCCGTTCGGATTGATCGGCGTGATCCTTGGGCACCTGGTGCTCGGCGTGGCGGTGAGCGCGGCGTCCTTCCTTGGCTTCTTTGGCCTGAGCGGCGTGGTGGTCAACGACTCCCTCGTGATGATCGACTTCATCGACGAGCGCCTGAAGGCTGGCGACTCGCCCCGAGAAGCGATCGTCGAAGGGGCAAAGGGCCGCTTCCGCCCGATTCTGCTCACGTCACTGACCACCTTCCTGGGCTTCACTCCCCTCATCCTGGAACGCGCCATCCAAGCCCAGTTTCTCGTACCCTTCGCCGCCTCCCTGGGTGTCGGCATCCTCGTCACCACGGCCTTGCTCATGGTGCTGATCCCGGCTCTGATGTCCATTTACCTCCGCTTTAGGGCCGGAACCGCACCTGCGGTGGCCTGACGGCGATGCGCGTTGCCTTGGGGCGGCTTGCGCCCGTATGTGGTACCGTTACGGCGGAGACCAAAGTGGGCCAAATCCGTGACTTCACGGCAATTTTGTGACCCACACGATCTGGGCGTGTTGCGAACGGAAAGGATGATCGGTGGCAACTCAGGCGACATTGGTTGAACGGGGCCAGGAAGCGTCCTCGCTGAGTCTGCCGGAAGAGCTGCTGCTGGCACTGCTTGACGAAGAGAGAGGCTATTTTCGTCAGGTTCCCGGCTGGAACCTCAACTGTGCGATGGTTGGCGCGGCACTCGGTGAACTGTCGCTGCTTGGCCGCATCGATACCGATCTCACATCGTTGACCCTGCTCGATGCGACCCCCACGGGTCGCCCGCTGCTCGACCCGATCTTGCGGGAAGTCGCCGCCGCATCGGGAACGCACGATGCCCGCTACTGGATCGAGCGGCTTGCGCCGCAATCCGATTCGGTGATTTCCGAGGCGCTGGACGAACTGGTTCGGCGACAGTATCTCGATGCCCACGACGGCGGTTTCTATACCTTCGCAAGGCGCCAGCGGAGGGGCAAGACCGCGTCCGGAGAAGACCAGGTAGTTGGCGAGTATGTCAATGCGCAGCTCGCGAAAGTCATCTTCACGGACGAGATTCCGGGGCCGCGAGAGGTCATCCTCACGGGCCTCGTCAATGCCTGTCGCGTGTTCCATTTGATGTATCAACTCGATGAGGAAGTGGAAGAGCGGATTCGGTTCGTGAGCCAGATGGACCTGATTGGCCAGGCGATTGCGGCCGCGGTGAGTCAGAGCATCCTTGCGCCGGCGCTGCGCCGGCCTTCTCTTACCAAGCCCATTCCCACCGTGTCCTTGCGGGATCTCGTGTTCAACAAGGAGCTGCGAGAGGGCAGGCTGCCCGCAGCCTTCGCCAATCTCGCCGCCAAGCACGGACCGGTGTTCGAGATTCCGGTGCCGTTCCGGCCAAACATCATTGTCCTTGCGGGGCTCAAGACGAATGAATGGGCGCATCGCATGGGGCGGGTGTACTTGCGCTCGAAGGAGTATTTCGAGGGGGTTGACAAGGCGTATGGCGTGTCGCGTTCGATGCACTCCATTGACGGCGCCGATCACTTTCGCTTTCGCAAGTCAATGAACACTGCATATTCTCGCAAGACCCTTACCAGGCGTCTTGATGAGGTCTACGACCTGGCCCGCGCCCACATGGCGCGCTGGGAAATCGGCACGACGATGCCGGTGCAGACGATGCTGCGACCATTTGTAAACGCACAGACATCACCGCTGCTCGCGAACATCGACACACAGGACGAGATTGTCGATGCGCTCGAGTACAAGGTGCGTGTGCTCAATGTCGGCATCATCAAGATGATGCCGAAGTTCATGCTGAAGACCCCGTCAATGCGCCGCCGGGCAGCGTCCATGCAGAGGATCGTTGACCGCATGGCCATGACACACACCGCCGGGCAGCGCGCCGGGAAGGATGGCGATGTAGTGGATGCCTATCTGGCGCTGCACGCATCCGATCCCCAGTTCCTGCCCGAATCGGACCTGTCGCTGCCGCTGGGAGCGATTTTGATGACGGCCATGTACATGGGCGATCAGATTGGCTTCGCGCTCTATTGGTTGCTGCAGAATCCCGATCTATACGAGCGGGTGACGGCGGAAGCGGACGCGTTGTGGGCAAAGGGCGACCCCTCGGAAGAGGACTTTACTCGCGAGCGGATCGACGTAGCCCACCGAGTGATGATGGAGTCGCTGCGGATGACGCCGATCGTGCCCATGTCGATGCGCACGGTGATGAATACCTGTGTGGTGGAGGGTTACGAGTTGCCAGTTGGAGCCCAGCTCGTGATTGCGCAGACGGCAGCACACTACTCGGAGGAGTCCTTTCCTGACCCGTGGACGTTCGACATTGACCGCTACCTGCCGCCCCGCAATGAACAAAGCGGCAGAGGCTACGCGCCCTTTGGACTGGGCACGCACTCATGCATCGGCAGCCGCTGGGCAGATATGCAAATGGTGATTAACCTCTTGATGCTCACCCACTACTTCAAGATCGAGCTGGCCCGCCCCTACAAGCGCGTGCCGATGGATCCGCTGCCCTCGCAGTCGCCGAGCAACAAGCTCGAGTTCAAGCTGGTCGAACAGCGACGCGAACTGCCAACGCGCCCATGAGGGCGCGGCAGCCTGCCGCAGGCATCTAGCGGCGCAGACGTTGCCCCAAAGTCCGGACTCTACGCATGACGTCTTCAGATGCCGGGCGAGTTGACACCGTGCGAGTAATCACGGGGGCAAGCGGGCACATCGGTGGGGTTCTCGCGCGCATGCTTGTGCACCGGTTCGGGCCCGGCCATATCCGCGCAATCGATCGGGGGCAACGGGGCACGGCGGCGGACCTCGATATCGGCTGGGTCCGTGGCGAGCTGCAGGACGCCGAGTCGCTGGTCGCCGCCTTCCAGGGGGCGGAGGTGGTCTATCACTTGGCTGCGCTGATCTCGCTCCACGGCGACCGGGCGCAGGAGTTCCATCGCACGAATGTCTTGGGCACACGCAACGTCGTGGCTGCGGCGCTTGCCGCTGGCGTGCGGCGGCTGGTTCATGTTTCCTCGATCCACGCCTACGATCAAGAGCCCGCCGATGAGGTCCTCGATGAGAGCCGGGGGCCGGCGCACGACCCGCACGATCCGTACGGCCTTTCGAAGGCCGCCGGCGAAGTGGAGGTCCGTCGCGGCATCGAGAAGGGCCTTGATGCGGTGATCGTGAATCCAACCAGTGTCATCGGTCCATACGACGCTGGGCCCTCGCACATGGGGCAGCTTTTTCTCGACCTCTACCGGCGGCGGGTCCCCGCGCTCGTCAGAGGTGGCTACGACTGGGTGGACGTGCGCGACGTCGCGTCCGCCACGATGGCTGCCGAGACGCAGGCGAGATGCGGCGAGAACTACCTCCTATCGGGTCACTGGCAAACGATGGGGAAACTGGCCGAACTCGCCGAGCAGGCGACCGGCGTGGCCTCGCCCCGTATCCGGTTCCCGGTTTCTCTAGCCCAACTGTGGGCGCCCTGCCAGGTCTTCCTGGATCGACGACGTGGTCGACGGCCCCTCTACACGCCGATGGCGGTTCGCGTCATGGCCGCCGGCAACCGGCGTATATCCAACGCCAAGGCTCGCCGGACACTGGGCCTAAACCCACGCCCGCTTGCGGAAACTGTGAACGACACATATCGCTGGTTCGACGAGCACGGCATGTTGGACGAGCCGGGTTGAGAGGCACGAGGTGACTGAGGAAACGCTGCACGGGATGCTGGTTTGGGGTGTCCTCGTGGCGGCGATCCTGATGTTCGCGTACCTGCTGCGCAGAGTCGCGCCCTACGGGCGTCACTACCAGGGTGCAGGTTGGGGGCCCCACATTTCCTCGCGGCTCGCCTGGATCGTCATGGAACTGCCGGCGCCAGTCGTCTTCCTTGCGGCCTTCCTCTCTGGCCAGCACGCCTTCGAGACCGTTCCGCTCCTGTTCCTGGCCATGTGGCAAGTGCACTATCTGAACCGGACCTTCATCTATCCGCTTCGCTTCCGCACCGGCGACCGGAAGACGCCCGTGGTGGTGGTCGGCTCCGGCTTCCTCTTCAATGCGGTCACTGCGTACACCAACGCCCGCTTCGTCGCGGAGTTCGGCGAGTACGCAATGGCGTGGCTGGTCGACCCCCGCTTCCTCGTTGGCGTCGCGGTTTTCCTTGCCGGGTTCGCGCTGAACCTCCACGCCGACAACACCCTCATGCACTTGCGCCGCCCCGGCGAGGCCGGCTATTCGATTCCGCAAGGCGGCGGTTTCCGCTTCGTCTCCTGCCCAAATTACCTCGGCGAAATCCTCGAATGGCTAGGCTGGGCAATCGCCACCTGGTCCTTCGCCGGTCTCGCCTTCCTGCTGCTCACCGTCGCCAATCTCGCGCCAAGGGCCAGGAGCAACCACCGCTGGTACGTCGACACCTTCGACGATTACCCGCCCGGGCGCCGCGCCCTGATACCGGGCATCTACTGACGCTTGCTGGTCCGGCCGTCCCGTCCTTGCCTAGCACGTGAGAAGGGCCACCCGAGAGAGGGCGACGCATGCGTCGCCCCTACAACCCGAGACACGACCGACCCCTTTCCGTGGGGGGCGACTCATGCGTCGTCCCTACAACCCGAGACACGACCGACACCTTTTCCGTAGGGGCGACTCATGCGTCGTCCCTAGGGCCCGGGGCACGACCAACACCTTTCCGTAGGGGCGACGCATGCGTCGTCCCTAGGGCCCGGGGCACGACCAACACCTTTCCGTAGGGGCGACGCATGCGTCGCCCCAAGAGCCAGCGCCGTTCTGCTGCGCAGCCCCTTAGCGTCGAAATGCGCCGCCGACTGCGTGGTGGAGGGCGAGGCGGGCAAGGGCTACCTCTCTCAAGCCGCTTGCGTGGTTGGACTCCGCCGTCAATGCAAGGCGTGAGGCATGGAGAGTGGCGACGTAGTCATCGAGGCCCGATGCGTAACGGCGCTGCCGCAGCAAGGCTTCGGCGCGCGCAGCCTCTTTGTGGGATGTGAGCAGCTCGAGGCGGTCGTAGCTGGCCCGGAGCCCCGCCAAGGCGCTTTCGACTTCATGCGTTGCGGTCAGCACTGAGCGACCGTAGCCGGCAACGGCCGCGGCGAGCTCAGCCTCGGCCACATCGACGTTGCCAAGCAGCCGTCCACGCTGCAACACCGGCGAGAGCGCGTTCGCCGTCAGGTTCCGAAACCACTGATCGGGTTCGAACCACGTCCCCGACTCGGCGCTCGTGAGGCCAATGGAGCCGGAAAGCGCTAGTGCCGGCAAGAGTTCCGCCTTGCGCGCGCCGACGGTGAGGCGTGCCGCAGTCACCCGCTCCTGGGCGCCCCGCACGTCGGGCCGCCGCGAGAGGACATCGGCGGCCACTTCGCTCGGCACCGGCGACTGCCACGGCGCTGCCGGCAGCGTTTCCGGCAAGATGGCGGCGAGGTCGGCGCGATAGTCGCCGACCAGCACCCAAAGCCGCGCCTCGGCATCCGCCAGTCGCGCCTCCATACGGGGAAGCTCGCTCTCGGCGTTGCGCGCCGCCTGCTGCACGGAGTAGAAGCTGTGGGCATCGGCCAATCCGCCGACGTATTGGCTCTTGGCGTGCCGTTCCCATTCCTGAAGCAGCGTGGCGGCTCGGGTTGCCAGGTCGACTTGGTGTCGCAGATCCACCACTTCCAGATACGTCGCCGCGGTTTCGGTCAAGACACCCATGCGCACGGCTTGGAGGTCCCACTTCGCCGCCTCGCGCCGCGCGCCGGCGGCACCGGCCGCCTGGCGGCCCTGGCGCCAAACATCGACCGTATAGGAGAAGCCGGCCGCGACGGAGTACGTCGCGAGGTCAATGCGCTCTGGCGCTGCAAAGCCGAGTTGCTCGAACGTGTCTGCGCCGAGGCCGAACTCGTCTAGCTGCGCGCCAAGGCCCGTGTTGGCTGGCGCCCTCACATCGTCTTGACCGACGAATGGCCGAACCGCGGGCAACCGTGCCGAACTCGCGACCCGCGCCTGAGCGCGTGCCTGGTCCACCCGTGCAATCCCCTCTTGAATGTCGAAGTTCGACTCCAAGGCAGCGCCAAGCACCTGACTCAGCACAGGATCTTCGAATTCCTGCCACCAAGCGGTCGCCTCGCCCGAAGGACTTGCGGAAGGAGAGGCCGCCGATTCCACCAAGGCGGCATCGCGTGCCTGCGCCTCCCGCGGCACCAGCCAAGTCGGCATCGAGGAACAGGCGACAACCCCCGACCCAAGGAAGGCCACCACAAGGCACCGCCCAAGCCATCCCGCCGAGGGGGCGTTCAAGCAGCCAGGTGGCCGCGCCATGAAACCGATGCTGAACAAACCGCTGAAAGCTCCGTTACCGCGCCTGATCTGCTCCCCCGCATCTTACATGGCTCGAGGGGCCCCGTTGGCTGCAGCTACGGCCAACAACTTGCCCCGGTTGCTTCGCCGCTTCCCACACAGGTAGAATCGCCCGCTTGCTCCAACAAGACCCGCCAAGATCCGAATGAAGACCATCAGCACTCGCCCGCAGGATGCGGAAAGGGAGTGGTTTGTCGTGGATGCCGAGGGCAAGACGCTCGGCCGACTGTCCAGTCAAATCGCCCACCGGCTGCGCGGCAAGCACAAGGCCGCCTACACGCCGCATGTGGACACGGGCGACTTCATTGTCGTTGTCAATGCCGAGAAGATTCGCGTCAGCGGCAAAAAGGAGACGGACAAGCTCTACTACCGCCACTCTGGCTATCCGGGCGGGATCAAGAGCACGACTGTGCGCAAGCTGCGCGAGGAGCACCCCGAGCGCATCTTGGCGAACGCCGTCAAGGGCATGTTGCCGCGCAACCCGTTGGGGCGCTCCATGTTCCGCAAGCTGAAGGTGTATGCGGGGCCGGAGCATCCGCACACAGCGCAGCAGCCGCAAGCGCTCGAACTCACCTGACGACGTGGGCTAGCCGCTCCCTAAGTTCATCCGCACGCCGCAAATGCGCCAACCAAGCGATCCGGCGGCAATCAGCACTTAAGGCTCATCCTCCATGGCAGAAAGCAACACATTCGGCGTTCCCCGGACCGGGCGAGGCAACACGCCGAACAACTACGGCACCGGCCGCCGCAAGACTGCGGCGGCGCGGGTGTTCATCCGGCCCGGCAATGGCAGCATCCTCGTCAACCACCGCCCCGTGGACGAGTACTTCGGCCGTGAGACGGCGCGCATGATCGTCCGCCAGCCCCTCGACGTAACCCGCACCGGCGATCGCTTCAACATCGCGGTCACGGTGCGGGGCGGCGGCGGCTCCGGCCAGGCCGGTGCCATCCGCCACGGCATCGCCCGTGCGTTGGTGGACTACGACGAGACCTACCGCAAGCCGCTCAGAGACGCCGGTTTCCTCACCCGCGACGCTCGCGAGGTGGAACGCAAGAAAGTGGGGCTGCGCAAGGCGCGCAAGCGTCCGCAATACTCGAAACGCTGAGCCGCGTGGAATCGAGCGAGTTCGGGGGAGCCTTCGGCATGGGGGACCCGAAGTTGCGCGTCGACGGAACTTCCAACGCGCCCGCCTGGACGCGCGTGGTAGCATCCGCGCCCGATCCGTCGGGACGCTTGAACCCCGCGAGCAACGGGAGGTGCTTGCTTGGCCGCTGAAAACGCGCCGGCCGATGTGCCGGCCAATGGGTCTGATGGCGCCGAGGCGCCGGAAGTGAACGTAGGGCGCCGCTATCTCCTGATCGGAGCGACAGCCGCTCTCAGCGGGGTCGGCGGCATGTTCGCGGCGGTGCCATTCGTGAAGTCCTGGGTGCCAAGCGCCAAGGCCCGCGCCGCCGGCGCACCGATTCGGGTGGACATTTCCCGCCTGTCACCAGGCGAAATGCTGGGACCCATCCCGGCATGGCGGGGCCAGCCCGTATTCATCGTCGCCCGCGACTCGGCTGCGGTGGAGCGTCTCAAGCAGGATAACCCCGACCTTGCCGACCCAGCCTCGGAGAACCCCGAGCGTCAGCCCGACTACGCCCGCAATCCGTGGCGTTCGAGAGAGGCGGAAGTCGGCGTCTATCTCGGCATCTGCACCCACCTCGGCTGCTCGCCGAAGTATCACGGCGAGGTCAAGCCAGAGGGCTTCGATCCGGACTGGCAAGGCGGTTTTTTCTGCCCCTGCCACGGCTCCCGCTTCGATCTCGCCGGCAGGGTGGTGAAGGGCGTGCCAGCACCGGACAACCTCGATGTGCCGCCGTATTCCTATGAGTCCGACACCGTGATCGTGATCGGCATCGACGAGGAGAACGCCTGATGGCCGAGGGCACCGCGAAGCCCGCTGGGCCCCTAGCGCGCCTCATGGCGTGGCTCGACGAGCGCATGCCGCTCACCGAGACCATCGAGTATCACGCCACCAAGTACTACGCGCCGAAGAATTTCAATTTCTGGTACTACTTCGGCATCCTCGCCACGGTGGTGCTGGGGCTGCAGCTCGTCACCGGGATTTGGCTCACGATGTCCTACGTGCCGAGCGGCGACGGTGCCTTCGCCTCGGTCGAATACATCATGCGCGACGTGGAGTACGGCTGGCTCATCCGCTACCTGCACTCAACCGGCGCCTCGGCCTTCTTCGTGGTGGTGTATCTGCACATGTTCCGGGCGCTCGCATACGGCTCGTACCGCAAGCCTCGCGAACTGCTGTGGCTGATCGGCATGGGCATCTATCTCGTGCTGATGGCGGAAGGCTTCTTCGGCTACCTGCTGCCCTGGGGCAACATGTCGTACTGGGGCGCACAGGTGATCGTGTCGCTGTTCGGCGCCATTCCCATCGTTGGTGCCGACCTCATGGAATGGGTGCGCGGCGATTTCCTCATGTCGGAGATCACCCTCAACCGCTTCTTTGCCCTGCACGTAGTTGCGCTGCCGCTGGCGCTGGTGGGCTTGGTGTTCGTCCACATCGTGGCGCTGCACCACGTCGGCTCCAACAACCCCGACGGCATCGAAATCAAGGCCAGCAATGATGCAGACGGCAAGCCCCTCGACGGCATCCCGTTCCACCCCTACTACACGGTGCACGACTTCCGTGCCACGGTGGTGTTCCTGTTCCTGTTCTGCGCGGTGGTGTTCTTCGCCCCGGAGATGGCCGGCTACTTCATCGAGAAGCCGAACTTCGAGCAGGCGAATCCGCTCAAGACTCCGGAACTGATCGCGCCGGTGTGGTACTACACGCCCTTCTACTCGATGCTGCGAGCGGCCACCTTCCCGTTCTTGGGGCTGGCGGCGAAGTTCTGGGGCCTCGTGGTCATGGGCGCGGCGATCCTGCTGCCGGCGGTGCTGCCCTGGCTCGATCGCAGTCCAGTGCGCTCGATGCGCTACAAGGGGCTGCCCTCGAAGCTGATGTTGGCCGCGTTCGTCATCAGCTTCTTCGTGCTCGGCTACCTCGGCACGATTCACCCGACGCCCATCGCCACCGCCATCGCCCAGGTCTGCACCGTGATCTACTTCGCCTACTTCGTACTGATGCCCTGGTACACGCGGGTGGAGAAAACCAAGACTCCGCCGGAGCGCGTGACGTGAAGGCGCAGGGCATGAGAGCTGTGGCCCTAGGCGTTGCGGCATGGACCAAGCGCGCTCTGCGGCCCGGGGCAACCGCGCTGGTGGTGCTCTGGGCGTTGGCCGGTATTGCCGCCGAGAGCAATTGGGTGATGGAGCCCATGGACCCGAACCTCGAGGACATGCCGTCCTTGCAGCGCGGCGCGGCGCTCTACGCAAACTATTGCCTCGGCTGCCACTCGCTGAAGTTCCAGCGCTACGAGCGAACCGCGGACGACCTTGAGATTCCGCATTCGGTGGCGCTCAAGAACCTGGTGTTCACCGGGCAGCAGATCGGCAGCCTCATGGTCAGTGCCATGCCGGACGAAAAGGCCAAGGGATGGTTCGGCACGCCACCGCCTGACCTGACGATGGTGGCGAGGGTGCGAGGCCCCGAGTGGATATACAACCTGCTCACCACCTTTTATGCAGACGAGTCGCGCCCCTTCGGCGTCAACAACAAGGTGTTTCCCAACATCGGCATGCCGCATGTGCTGATGGGGCTGCAAGGGGTGCCCACGGAGCAATGTCGGGGCAACCGGCCCGTGGACCTGCTCGACGGCGAGGACGTGCTCGTCGCAACGGAAGATGGCTACGAGCCGGCGCGCGAACCCAATTGTGACCTGCCGCCGTTGGCCGACGGATCCGGCGCATTTTCGCCAGAGGAGTTCCGTCAGGCCGCATATGACATCACCAACTTCCTCTACTACGTCGGCGAACCCACTCGGCTCGAACGCGAGCGACTCGGCTATTGGGTGCTGGCCTTCCTCGCCGGGCTCTTCGTCATCGCTTGGCTGCTCAACCGTGAGTATTGGAAGGATGTGCACTAGTAGCCCGTCGGATTTCGCCGTCTCGGCGAAATCCGACGGGGTGATAGGACGTAGCTGCGAGCGAACGCGAGCACGAAGGCCAGCAGTTCGCGCCAGCGAACTGCCGACGCGCCCTTCAGGGCGCGCTAGCGCCGCTTCGCGGCGCTCTGGCAGTTTTCGCTGGCGCGAAAACTGCTACGGTCCGTCGCATACAGGGGACGTCCGAGCGATTTCGACGCAGGCACTAGTGTGCCGTCCCACAAATTTGAGCACTTCGGGATGCCCCAATCCTCGTCCCGACCGACCTTTCGGGGGACAAGCCTCGGCAGCACATCCTCCTTTTTTCCGGCGTCGTTGCGCCAGCCAGCGTCCAGTAGGGAAGGTAATGTACTTCCGGGACGCGACGCTAGGCCGCATTTCACCAGCCCTCGGACAGACGACACAACGATGGACCTGAACGTTCGCCGCGCCTCCATGACGCTGTACTCGTCGCCACGCGACCACTACAGCCATCGCATCCGCATGGTCTTGGCGGAGAAGGGCGTGACGGTGGACGTGGTGGAGGTGGACCCTTCGCGCAAGCCCGAGGCACTCGCCGAGGTCAACCCTTACAACACGGTTCCGACCTTGGTGGACCGCGACCTCGTGCTCTACGAGAGCAAGGTCATCATGGAGTATCTGGACGAGCGCTTTCCGCACCCGCCGCTGCTGCCGGTGTATCCCGTCGCGCGGGCGAGCAGCCGCTTGCTGATGCACCGCATCGACACCGACTGGGGCAAGGCGGTGGACCTGCTCATGATCGGCAAAGGGCGCGAATCGGTGCTTAGCCGCACGCGGCAGGAGCTGCGCGAGGGGCTGGTGGCCATCGCTCCGGTGTTCGCCGACAAGCCCTTTTTCATGAACGACGAGTTCACCTTGGTCGACTGCTGCGTCGCCCCTGTGCTGTGGCGCCTGAAGGCCATCGACATCAAGCTGCCGGAGCGCCAGGGGCGGCCGGTGAACCGCTACATGCAGAAGATGTTCAAGCGCCCGTCGTTCCTCGCCAGCCTCACCGAACTCGAACGGGAGATGCGCGAGTGACGCCTCCCCGCCCGTATCTCGTGCGGGCGCTGATCGACTGGATCGTGGACAACGACTGCACGCCCTTCGTCACCATCGCCAGCGACATGGACGGGGTGACCGTGCCCCCGGGAACCGCCAAGGACGGGCGTGTGGTTCTCAACCTCTCCGCATCCGCCACCCGCAATCTCGAAATCTCGAACGAACGCCTCACCGTGGACTGTCGCTTCGGCGGCAAGCCGTTTCGCGTCACTGCCCCCATGGGCGCAGTCGTCGCCGTGTTTGCCCGCGAAAGCGGCGAAGGCATGTCCTTCGAGCCGGCGGCAGCCGGACAAACGCCAACCACCGACGACACACCGCCCACCAAGCCGCCACCAAAGCAGGGCCCCAAGCTCACCCTCGTGACCTGACCGTTGCCCGCGTGCCGCGCAAGTGCCCCCGTGGCCAGGGATTGGACAAGCCCGGCCGCTGCGAAGCATCGCCGGAGTCGACGGCATCCGCCTAATCGACGTATTCGAACACCTTCACGATCTTGCGCACGCCAAAGACCTCCTGCGCCTCCTCCACGGTAGCGTTTGCATCTTCGCGGCGGACCCGGCCCAAGAGATACACCACACCATCCTCGGTGGTGACGCCAACATCGCTCTCGATGGTGGCGTTGGCGAGCAGCCTCGTGCGTACCTTGGTCGAGATCCAGGAGTCGTTTGTGCGGGCGACGTAGTTGGTGGGGCCGCTCACCTGAATCTCGTTGTGGACCTTCCGCACCTTGCGTATGCCGTCGAGGGCGGCGGCAGCCTTGCTGCGCAGGGCGCTGTTCTCCACCTGCCCGGTCAGCAGCACGATGCCGTTGAAGCACACCACGCTGACATTGCCGGTGCGGAACAGTTCGTCGGCCTCATAGATGCGCCGCCGTGCCATTCGCTCCACTACCTGGTCGTCGAGGATCACGCCCGGGGTGCGGGCATGGGGGTCGTCCGTGGTGATCGAGGCGCAGGCAGCCAGACCAAAAAGCAGTGCAAGCGCCGCCACGCGGGGCAGAAGGTCATAGGGCATTGCGAATCCAATCCCAATGAACGCGATAGTGTCGCTTTGACCCCGACACTACGTCAAACCGCACGGTGCGGAGGCGGTGTTCGGGGTGGTCGCGACGGTATAGCTCGGCGGTTCGAACGATGCGCTGGCGTTTGCCCGTATCGATGGAGGCGATGCCCGAGGTCCAGGCCCCGGTGCCACGGAAGCGCACTTCCACAAACACCAGCGTGTTTCCGTCGAGCATCACGAGATCGAGTTCCCCTGTGCGCCGTTCGTAGTTGCGGGCAAGTGTCCTTAGACCCCGACGGCGCAGCACCCGCTCCGCAGAACGTTCCAGCCGCTGGCCGAATCCCCGGCGTCGTTTGCGAAGGCGCGCCTTGCGTGCAGTGCGTGCAGCATGCTGCCTCTCCGAGGTCGCATCCGGCGCAGCCTTGCGCCGTTGCCGGCGCCTCCGCCAGTGCCTGAGTCGTTGCCGGATGCGGCCGACTCCGTCGCGGCCCTTCATCGCTGGGCGACGTCCAACTCCGGGGACCACGGCTCGAACCTGCCATTGACGACCCGGCTCCAATGCACTTCGCGGGCCACTCTGAGGTCGTCCGCGCCGATGGTGAGGATGCCGGTGCTGCCGAACACCACGGGCAGCAGCGCGCTGCGCGGGGGCTGGACGAAGCGATGACCAACGCGAAAGGCATCGACCCCCAGCGCCTGCAAGGCGGCGACAGTCGCCGTGCCGGAAAAGGAGCGGCGCAGGGTGGCGGCAATGGCTGGCTCGCGAGGTTGCCAAGGCACGCCGCAGGCACGGACGCCGCGCAATCGTCCGAGCCCCACGCCGCGCAGGGCGGTGGAGGGGACGTAGAGGGGAAGTTCTCGCGCCGAGTGGAAGTCCAGCGCCGGCGTCAGCGCAGTCATCTGCGCGGCACCTACCAGCGCAACGATTGCGTCGATGTCATCGCGTTGCCAGGGCGCGAAGGCAAGTTCGCGGCGCAGCAATTGACCGAGCTCTTCGCGCCTGGCCTGGCTCGCGGCGACCCCTAGCCCCTCACCGACGGCTCCGGTGACGCTGCGTACGCCAGCCACCTCACCGCCGTCGATGATCTCCGGCGGCTGAACAAGGGCGCTGAGTTCCGCGCGCAGGCGCTCTTCGGCTCGCCTGGACCAAGGGGCAGAAACTCCGAGCAGCAGCACCCGTTCGAGCCTAGCCGTGCCGATGGCTTGGGCGATGGCGGTGGCCTCGTCCTCGATGGCGTAGGCAAGTTGAACCAATCTCGGGCCGCGTCCATCGATGGCGTTCAGCGCCACCGTTGGCACGGACGGAGGTAATGCTGCGATAGCCGTCACCGCTTCCTTGCGGAGCGGGCCCACCACCAGTTCCGCGCCTCGGGCGACGGCGCGGCGATAGGCGTCCACGGCCCCGTGTCGGGCCGTGTCAACGACGGCGAGAGAGTCTTCGGCGCCAGGTCCCGCCATGAGATACGCGGCCGTGAACCCGTCGCGGATCGCTTGCCCGGCGCTTGCCAATGGGCCTGACAGCGGCACCAAAAGCGCGATCCGAATGCCTCGCGGCGCGCCTCGAAGCGCTTCCAGAGCCGGCGGGGGCGCTTGACTTGCCAAATGCCCCCGATGCGCCTCGCTCCACTCCCTCCACGCCTCCAGGCGCTTGCGCGTGCTTAAAGCCTCGTACTGCGTCAGCGCCAGCGACCACCAGGCACCCTCCTGCGCAGATGTCGCGCCACTCGCCAGCAGCGTCAGCCGGCGCGGATCGACGCGCGCGACACTGCGCCATATGCGCTCGCTCATAGCGACATTTGGCGTCGTGCTCGCCGCGATCAGCAACTTCGCAGCGCCCTCGTGGTCAGCTAGGCGCTCGGCCAATGCCGCTCGCAGGAGCGTCACTTGACGCATCTCCTCGCCACCGTCGGGTTCGAGGTCGGCGAGGCGCTCCTCGGCCCCCACTTCGCCGGCGGCAAGCGCTGCGCGCATGGCAGCGCTCTGCCACTCGAAACGCCGCGATGGGGGCAGCGTCAAATGCAGCGGCTCACCGTCAACCTCCTCGAGCCACGCCACCAACTGCCGGGCCGTGGCCAGGCGCTCGGGGCCTGCGGTGATCTGTGGCGGCGGCAGGCGTTCGAGCAGGGCGTCGAGAAAGAACTCGGCCCTTGCCGCCCGAGGCAGGCTCATACCTTGCGCCAGCAGCCGTTCCGCATCGCTGAGCGGTCGTTCAGGCGGCGGCGCCGCCGGCGCAGCGCAAGACCACAGCACCACGGCGAGAGCAAGATGAACGACAATCTTGGCGAGCGACAGCGCACCAGCCGGCAGGACGGCGGGACAAGGGGCTTTCATGACGAACGAAAGCGCAGGTCGGCTGTATGTGGTGGCAACGCCCATCGGCAATCTGGCGGACATCTCCGGCCGGGCGGTGTCCGTGCTGCGATCCGTTTCCTTGATCGCCTGCGAAGATACCAGACGCACCGGCCGACTCCTCGCGCACCTCGGCGTCTCGCCGCCGGAGCTGGCTGCACTGCATGATCACAACGAGCGCGACGTTGCGGGGTCTGTGCTCGAGCGCTTGGAAGCGGCGGAAGATGTCGCATTGGTATCCGATGCCGGCACGCCGCTGGTGTCGGACCCCGGTTTCGTGCTGGTGCGGGAAGCCTGGTCCCGAGGGATCGACGTGGTGCCCGTGCCGGGTGCGAGTGCGATCACCAGCGCCGTCAGCATCTCGCCGATTCCCACGGGACGTTTTCGCTTCGAGGGCTTTCTGCCAGCGAGAGCGACCGCACGCGATGCCGTGCTGACCCGCCTGCTCACCGCCGACGTGGCGGTCGTGTTTCTGGAAAGCCCCCGCCGCATCCGTGCCACGCTCGCCGCAATCGAGGCGCACGGTGGCGGAATGCGCGACATTCTGCTGTGCCGGGAGCTGACCAAGCTGCACGAGTCGGCGACGCTGGGCGTCGTGTCGGAGTTCGTCGCCAAGCCAGATCGGGTGCGCGCGCAAGGCGAGTTCGTCTGCGTGCTCGCGCCCGGACCGGCAGCAGAACCAGACTCGGCTTCGATCCTGCTCGACGCGCTCTTGACCGAACTCGCTCCGGCACGGGCGGCGCGGGTCGCCGCGCGCATTACCGGACGCCCGCGTTCGGAGCTCTACGCTCTGGCTATGGCGCTGGCCGGCAAGCATCGCTCCACCGATGGTCGGACGGGTTAAGCTAGCGGACGAGCTGGTCCAGGCAATCGCGCGTTGGCTTCCTGGCGAACGTGAGGAAAGTCCGGGCTCCACAGGACAGGGCGCCAGGTAACCCCTGGGGGGCGTGAGCCCACGGAAAGTGCAGCAGAGAGCAGACCGCCGCGTCGAAAGGCGCGGCAAGGGTGAAACGGTGCGGTAAGAGCGCACCGCGAGCGTTGGCAACAACCTCGGCTAGGCAAACCCCGCCCGGAGCAAGGCCAAATAGGAGTCACGGCGCGGTCCGCGTCCGACTCGGGTAGGCTGCTTCAGGCGACCGGTGACGGTCGTCGCAGATGAATGATTGCCCACGACAGAACCCGGCTTATGGACCGGCTCACCACCTCCCCCTTCCATGGAACGAACCACATAACACGTTGAAAAAGCCGTGGAAGTACCTCGTAGCCGAGTCCACACCGACGCTGGGTGGGCTTTGGCGGCGCGGATGGCGCGGTCCGACACGCCATTCGGAGTGAGGGCACATCACGCTCCTCGCGCCGAAGGCGATGCAGCCGGGTCCAAGCCTGCAACCAGCACTCTCCCCGCAAGACGGGCCCCGGTGTGGGTGGCGGGCAACGCTGCCATGTTCATTCCGCGTCAGCGACTCGGCGCGTACTCGGCGGGGTGGAAACTACGAACTGCGAAAGCAAAGAGCGTCGTGGATTAGCGGGCATCGGTCGTGTAGAGTACGCGCGTCGTAGCCCTTGGTGAGCACTTCGCAGTCGGGTCGAACGCCGGCGTCTTGACGCTAGGTGGCCGGAGGCCAAGTTGAACGGCGAGGCAAATGCGCGGCGAACCGGATCATGGAGACCCAGTGAAGAAGATCTACGTTGGAAACCTCCCGTGGGCGACGGGAGACGAGGAATTGGCGGAGCTTTTTGCCGCCCACGGTGAGGTGATCTCTGCAAGGGTCATCACCGACCGTGAAACGGGACGTTCCCGAGGCTTTGGCTTTGTCGAAATGGACGACTACGCCGCGGACGACGCCATCGCCGAATTGAACGGGCGAGACTTCAGGTCTCGCCCGTTGCGTGTTAGCGAGGCGCACGGGCGCGGAGGCGGACCCGGCGGCGGTGGCGGCCGCGGCGGGTACGGCAGACCTCGCGACTGATCGTCGAAGCGCCTCCTTCAGGCGCCCAGACATCGAACCCACACCGCTGGCTGCTAGCAGCCAGCGTGGTTTTCTACGCGCCGAAAAGAGAGTGCGTTGGGTTGCGCTTGCCGAAGTGCTGGCCTACGTGCGGAACGCCAGCACGGTGCGGCACCAAGGCGGCGCCACGCCTTCATGCACCGCACCGGTGGCCTCTCCGATCACCCAAGTGACAGCACCGTCGATGCTGTAGTAGGCCTGCTCCGCAAACGCCGTCACCTGAATCTCGGCCCGGTGGCTGGTTGGGCCTTGCTGTGGGAACGGCACGATGCGCTCGAACAGCTCCGCCGCAGCCCCGTGACGAGGCCGGGACGCTGGCAATGTGGCTTTGTCTTCCTGCAAGGATTCCCCTCGCAGCCAGTTGTGTTCACTAGCGAGGATCCACCAGCCGTTGTGCTCCACCATCTCGATGTGCCCGGCGCCTGCAACCGCGGCGCCAAAGGCGATGTTGGAGGCGATCACGCTGGCCGTCGGCTCACCGTCGAAAACCTCGGCTAGCCGGCGGCGCAAGAAGGCCAGGGTCTCAGGGCGGATGCGGAGTTCTTGCATGAGGACGCGGCTTGGGTGGTAGCTACGGGCGGACTTGAACCGCCGACCCCAGGATTATGAATCCTGTGCTCTAACCAGCTGAGCTACGTAGCCTCGCGCACCAAGCTCTTAAGCGGCGTATTGTCGAAACCCAACCGTGCCGTTGTCAAGGCGATTGGGTAACGCCTTGACAAACATGGATGCGCTTCGAAGCGGAGTCAACACCGACGTGCCGGCGCGGATGGCGCAGTGAGAAGCGTATCGGAGAAGGTCCGTCGCGCTCCTCCCGCCGCAGGCGAAGAAGACCAAGGGCCCGAAGTTGCAACCAGCCGCCTCCCCGCGAGACGGCCGTCGGTGGCGGAGCACCGCCTGGTTCGGCGTCGAGCGACGCGGCGTGCTCGGCCGGGCGGGAAACTCCGAGGGCCCGTCTGCCTGCTCCAATGCCCACTTTGTTCCGGCGTGGGCGCGTAGAATCCCGGCCGGGGAGGAACCTCTATGACCATTGAACCTGTCCGCATTGGCCTCGTCGGCTGCGGCACCATTAGTCCCGCGTATCTGCGCGCGGCCGCCACGTTCGACATTCTCGAATTCGTCGCCTGTGCCGACATCAACCCCGAGGCGTCCGCGGCAACCGAAGCCAAGCACGGCATTGCCGCGCGTTCCGTGGATGAACTGCTCGCCAGCGACGATGTGGAGGTAGTGCTGAACCTCACCATCCCCGCCGCCCACAGCGAGATCAACCTCGCGGCCATCGACGCTGGCAAGCATGCGTACAGCGAAAAGCCGTTTGGCCTCGCCGCGCAAGACGGTCGCCGGGTTCTCGAACGCGCCGCCGAGAAGGGGCTCCGCACCGGATGCGCCCCCGACACCTTCCTGGGCGGCGGCCACCAGACCGTGCGCGGTCTCATTGATGCTGGCGCGATTGGCCGGCCGGTGGCCGGAACCGCCTTCATGATGAGCCACGGCGTTGAGACGTGGCATCCCAACCCCGCCTTCTATTACCACCGTGGCGGGGGCCCGCTCTACGACATGGGCCCCTACTACCTAACCGCCCTCGTCCACGCACTCGGGCCGGTGCGCCGTGTGGCCGCCATCACCACCCGCGGCCTCGACACCCGCAAAATTACATCCGAGCCCTATGCCGGCGAGATCATCGAGGTAGAGGTGGACACCCACGCCGCTGCCACGCTGGAGTTCCACTCGGGCGCCGTGGTGACCGTCGTGATGAGCTTCGATGTCTGGCTGCATTCGAGCCGCTTCATCGAGTTGCATGGCACCAAAGCGAGCATGTCCGCGCCGGACCCCAACACCTTCGGGGGCAAAGTGCGGGTCTCCAACGGTCGCGAGTGGGAAGAGCGCGACCTCAGCCACGGCTATACCGAGAACATGCGCAGCATTGGCCTCGCCGATATGTGCAAGGGCATACGCACTGGCCGCCCGCACCGCTGCGACGGCCACCTCGCACAGCATGTGCTGGAGATCATGGACGCGTTCGGGGCCTCCTCCGCGAGCGGCGAACACGTCACGGTCGAAAGCCAGCCGGAACGCCCCGCGCCCCTGCCCACCGGGCTTGAGGGCGGCACGCTCGACTGACGCCAATCTGAACCTAGCCCAAGCAAAGGAGCCTCGACATGGCCAACGTCTTCATCACCTGGGGCGGCTGGAACGGCCACGAGCCGGAACAGACGGCCGCCATCTGCGCCGATGTGCTCGGCGCGGACGGACACGATGTGACCGTCTCGGATGACCTTGCACCCCTCGCAGACGAGAGCTTCATGGCCAAGCAAGACCTCGTGGTGCCGGTTTGGACCATGTCCACCATCGCTCGCGAGCAGGAAGCCGGCCTCTTGAAGGCGGTGCGCGAAGGCACCGGCTGCGCAGGCTGGCACGGCGGCATGGGCGATTCGTTCCGCAACAACGTCGAATACCAGTTCATGGTGGGCGGCCAGTTCATCTGCCACCCAGGCGGCATCATCGACTACCGCGTAAACATCACGAGCGACGATCCCATCGTCGCCGGCATGGACGACTTCGCCATGACCTCGGAGCAGTACTTCATGCACGTCGACCCCTCCAACGAGGTGCTGGCCACCACCACCTTCAGCGGCGAACACTGGGGGGTTGACTGGGTGAAGGACGTGACAATGCCCGTGGCGTGGAAGAAGCGTTACGGCAAGGGTCGCGTCTTCTACAGCTCCCTAGGCCACGTCGCTTCGGACTTCGACGTCCCGGAAGCAAAGGAGATCATGCGCCGCGGCTGCCTCTGGGCGATGCGACAAGGGGAGTCGTGAAAGGCACCTTCTGACGTACCCCCCAACGAACCTCCGCGCTAACCCTCGAGGTGGGCAAGGTCGCCGAGGGTCCGCACGCTCCACTCGCCGGCATCGTCGCGCTCGAAGACGCTGAGGCTCGTATTGTGAATGTGAAAGCGTCGCGCCGCCCCCTGGGGCAAGCCCAGCACATGCTTGGCAAAGGCGATCAGCACGCCGCCGTGGCTCACCGCAACGACTCGCTCACCGAGGTGGCGTGACGCAATGGCATCGAAGGCCGCCACCACGCGGTGATGCAATTGCCGCTGGCTCTCTCCGCCCGGCGGCGCATATTCGATGTCGCCGGTGGGGATCGCCTGCTGCACTTCGTCCCTGCTGCGGCCTTCAAAGACGCCGTAGCCACGCTCGCGCAACCGCGGCTCGGCAGTAACTTCGTGGTGGCCCGTCGTTGCGATCAACTCGGCGGTGCGCCGGGCGCGAAGGAGGTCGGAGCAATACAGTGCCGGAGCGGTGCAAAGCGCGCAAATCCGAGGCGCCAAGGCCCGCGCCTGCGCTTCGCCGTCGGCCGTTAGAGGGCTGTCACTGTGCCCCTGATAGAGGTTGCGCGTGTTGTAGATCGTCTCGCCGTGGCGCACGACGATGAGTTCCGTCCCCATCGACGCATCGTAGCAGGCTGCGTGGGCTCCTCGGTGGCAGACCCGCCGCCGTTGGGCGTCGGCATGGACGAGCTTTCGGAGGGAAGGCATCCTGCCTTCCTAGCAACCTGTCGGACTTTGCCGCGTAGCGGCGAAGTGCGACAGACTGCTAGCCGTAGCTGCGAGCGAACGCGAGCACGAAGGCCAGCAGTTCGCGCGAACTGCCGACGCGCCCTTCAGGGCGCGCCGGCACGCCGACAAGGCGTGCTCGCGTCGCTCCGGCTGGCGGCGCAGCGGCGGAAACCCCAAAGTCAGGGAGGGAGAACGTGACGAGGGAACGGAACCAGAAGGCATGGTGGCGCGGTAGGCCCCGGCGCCATGTTCTGGATTGCGGGCTGGCCCTTGTGCCCACCATGCTGGCGACGCTCGCGCTTATCCCGACCGCAGCAGTCGCCGCGCCGGCAGAGCCTCGTGTCGTGGAAGAGATCATCGTGATCGCCCGCACCGGGAGCCGCATCGCCCGGCAGGCGGACCATCCCTCGCCGATCGCCGAATACGACGCCGAGACCTTGCGCGACCTTGCCGCGCGAGACCTTCGCGACCTCGTGGGCACCCTCACCACCAGCAATGGCGCCGAGAACAACTCCGACAACCTCACCCAGAACTTCACTGTCGGCACCGCCAACGTCAATCTGCGTGGGCTCGGCGTTGCGTCGACGCTGGTGCTGCTGAACGGCAAGCGCCAAGTGGCTTCCGCCGTGCAGACCGACGATGGCGCGAGCTTCGTCGATCTCGCCGCCCTCGTCCCCGTGTCAGCCATCGATCGGGTGGAAGTGCTGAGAGACGGCGCCTCCGCCATCTACGGCACCGATGCGGTGGCGGGAGTCGTGAACGTCATCACGCGGCAAGGCGAGGACGGCGCTGGGCTCGACGTGGAGGTTCGCTCGCGCACGGGAAATGGCAGCCAGGACGACCGCAATGTCGATGCGTGGCTGGGCGGGCGACTGGGGTCAGGCGGGTCGTTCCTCGTCGCCGCCAGTTGGCTCGATCGCAGCAGCCTGGTGCTGGGCGAAGTGGATTGGCTGCGCCCGGCCACCAGCGGCTTTGGCAATCCCGGCAGCTTCGAAGTACCTTCGCTGGGGCGAACCATGGCGGACCCCGGCTGCACCGCGGGCGGCGGCTTGATGCAGGAACTCGCCACGGGCAGCACGATCTGTCGCTTCGACTACGGCCCCCAGATCACCGCCGTGCCGGTGGAGGATCGGATGCAGGGCTACGCCCGCGCCGACTGGGATTGGAGCGATGCCACCACGCTGTGGATGGAGACGGGATTCGCCAGGAACGACATCAGCCGCGAGGTGTCGCCAAGCTTCCCGGTGTTGAACACGCCCTTGGTGCCGGCGAGCCACCCCGCCAACATCTTCGGCGAGGACGTGCTCTTCCAGGGCCGCCCCTATGGCGTCGGCCAGCCCACGGAGATCAACTACTACCGCCACGACACCGTGCGCGTTGCCTTCGGTGCCGAGGGCCATTGGTCTGACCGAACCTTCTGGGACGTCTCCCTCGTCCGCTCGGCAAACGATGCAGTCCTCAACCCCCGCGACATCGTGGCCGCCAACTTCCAGGCCGCATTGCAGGGGTTCGGTGGCGGCGACTGCGACACGACGCCGACCGCGCGCGCGCCGGCGCGGCCCGGCGAAGGCGGTTGCCTGTACTTCAACCCGTTCAGTTCCGCCTTCTCGGCGCGCCCGGGCGATCCCACCTACAACGATCCACGCCTACGAGAGTTCATCGTTGGCGACTATCTGGGCGAAGGCACCTCGACGCTGCAGACCCTCGATGCCAATGTCACCGGGTTCTTCGGCAACCTCAAGGGCGGCGCGGCCGGCTTTGCGGTGGGCGTGCAGCAGCGCGAACGCACGCTCGGTTTCGTCTATGACACGGTAACGAGGCACGACGGCTTCGCCTTCCTCATCGGCAACCCGAACTTCAGCGGCGACACCGACGTGGTGGCTGCCTATGGCGAGCTGATGGTCCCGTTGCAGCCGTGGTTGGAGGTGACCGGAGCGCTGCGCTTCGAGGACTATGGCGAGGTGGGCACCACGCTGGACCCGAAGTTCACCCTGCTACTCGCGCCCGGCCCATCTCTCTCGCTACGCGCCTCGGCCGGCACCTCGTTCCGGGCACCCTCGGCGTTCCAGACCCTCGGCGTGCAAACCAACTTCGTCAACATCACCGACGTGGACGGCAGCACCACGTTCGCCGGACGCCGCACGGTGGGCGACCCGGATCTCAAGCCGGAGAACTCACAGGCAATGAACTTCGGCATCACGTGGCAGCCAAGCGCGTTCGACGGCGAACTCGGCCTGGACCTGTGGGATTACTCGTTTGAGGACGTGCTGCGCAAGGAGAACGCCCAGGCCATCGTGAACGCCGACCCCTACGACGCGCGCATCGAGCGCACTTCGGCCGGTACCATCTCCATCGTCAACGTCGCCTTCATCAACGCCGACGCCATCGACACCCGCGGCATCGACCTATTCGGGCAAGCGGAGTTGGATTCGGCAATCGGCAGCCTGCGTCCCTTCTTCCGCGCAACGATGATGCTTGCCTACGACGTCACCAACGCTGGCGTCAGCATCGACGGCCTTGGCCGACTCAACCGCGCCAACGTTGGGGCACCGAATCAGGTGTTTAAGGCCAACGCCGGGCTTGGGTTCTCCCGAGGCCGCTTCCACGCCAACCTCCTGCTGCGCCACATCGGCGGCTACGAAGACGACCGTGGCGTGGACATCGACGCCTTCACGACGGTGGACGCCAACGTGCGATTCGACCTTGGCGAGTGGTTCGCCGAGGGCCTTGGCACGACAATCACGCTTGGCGTCGTGAACCTGGCGGCCACCGACCCGCCCTTCGTCAACATCGCCGGCAGCTACGACCCGCGTTCGGCCGACCCGCGTGGGCGGCGGGTGTTCCTGCGGTTGGAGGCGCGCTTCGGGGGTTGACGCGGAATTGCTAAAGCCGCGCCAATCGCCCCTCGGCCAAGCCCCCGTTACGCGGCCTGAAGCTCCGCGAGCAGCGCTTCTTCGTCCGGGAACTCCCCGGTCTCGTGCTTCGAGTACACGAGGTTGCCGTCCACGCGCACATCGAAGATGCCGCCCGATCCTTCAATGAGCATGGGCTCCGCATCGAAGGCTTCGCGCAGCTTGGCAGCCAGACTGACCGCCTTGGGCTTGTAGTTTCAAGACATGCAGAACTTGATGGAAATGTCCACGAGTTTGCCTCCTTGGGCTTTGGTGGCATTGCGTTCGAGCCTACGCCCGCGAGCCTGCCGGCGCAAACGCGTCACAGACCTGTGTCGCCGACCCAGCTGATTGCGGTGGTGACGAAGGCCACCGTGGCGGAGGCGAACAGCACCGCCAAGAGGGCGTGTAGTGGCCTGACAGAGCGGGCGAGCAGGGCGAAGCAGGCCACCGCGAAGATGACGCTGCAGACGTTGCGCAGTTCGTTCAGCCAAGGCAGGCCGAGCACATCCTCGGCGCTCTCGTCGGAGGATGGGTGCATTAGCACATCCATGTCGATGCTAGGCGGGGGGTCGACAAGCACCAGCACGGCACCGATCCACGCATTGGCTGTCATGGCCCAGAACGCGAGGCACACGGCGCGGGCCACCATCGCTGGACGCAGCGACTCTTGCAGCCACGAGAGCATGAGCGAGCAACTGAGGGCGAACAGGAACATGAAGCCGACCAGAAGCAGCGCCACCGTGGCAGCGGTGATGTAAGTTGCGAAAGCGCCGATGATGGCCATATCCGGCGGCATGTCGCCGAACAGGCTTTCGGTGGCCACCACCGTCATTACGCCGAGTCCGATCAGCCACAGCACCCACGGGGCGCTTGCTGACACCACTGGTGAAAGGTAGGCCAGCCGGGCAGGGGCCCAGGTGTCGGGGAGCGGAAACCTGCTCATCGCCCCGCCCCCAGCCACCCCGCGAGCGGCGCGGTTATGTATGTCTCAATGCCGGCGGCGACCACCAGAGCGACGGCACCAAGAGTTGCGATGGGCCAAAGCCTCGCCAGTTGACGGCACTTCTCTCCAAGCCGCCCGTCGTTCGACAGCCATACGTGAGCGAGTCCGGGGCCGAGCATGCCGAGCGCGGCAGCAACAAGAAAGGCAGACACTTCGAGCACGCCGTGCGGGAGGATGAGCCAGGCCACGGAGGTGGCGGAGGTGCCCGCTATGGCTGCTAGCGCGATTGTCTGGCCAAGGTGGATGCCGTTGAACAGCGTGACCGCGACCGTGCTGATGCCGAGCGACACGACGCCGCACAGAAGCCAGACATAGACGGCGAGATTCCTTCCGAGGATGCCGAAGTACAGTTCTCGGCCAGTTGGGCCGGACGCGTTCGCGGTTGCGCCGGTCGCTGCCTTCGGCAGGGCTTCGACGGCTGTCGGGGCGATTTGGGTCGCAACGCCAAACCCAAGCGTTGCTCCGCCGACCCACAGTGCAAGGGCGACGGCGATGTTCCTGATCCAGAGTCTGCGGTCCATTGGCGGCTTCCAGGAGTTGGCGAAAAAAGGGTGCCCGACACCTAGGCACAGGGCAGCCGAGATGCCGGGTTGTTCAACGGTCGAGCCGCTTCAGAGAGCCGAGATTGATTGCGTCACGAAGGTGGACGGCCAAGGGGTCGTGGCGATTATGTAGATGGACATGCTTGGGAAGTCACTCGGAGTGGGGCCAACCACATATTGGAGTTTGGCCTGCACGCTGCTGCTTTGCGTTCCGGCGCTTGGCGTCAGTGCCACTGCCGAAGATGCCATCAGGACGATGGCGACTGTTGCGAACCGGATTCGGTTTTTCATGGGATTCTCCCTTTGGAATCATGGGGTTGTGCCGCTGCCTTAGTGGGGCACTCGGCACGTTCTGCGACTCGCCGCTCAGCCTTGCCGCTTTGCGTGCTGGGTCGCGTTGGTCAATGTTGCCCAAGTCCAAGGGATAAAAAAGCCGGGCCTTTGCCATGGTGTCGTAGGAAATCCACCATTCGTGCACTACATGGGGACGTTGCAGCGTTGGATTGAAAAATCGGGCATGACTCATGCCAGTGCCAACTGAACAGGCGCTAGGGAACTCGACAAGGCGGGGGTCGGAAAAGACAGGTGCTGCCTTCCTTGCCGCGCGGACGGGACGCGCGGAACTAGGGTCGCGAAAAAACGTGCCTGACGGCACAAGGGAACGTTGGTTGCCTTCCCTATGAAGGCTGGTCCGATCGCTCAGGGAGGCGCTCTTGGAGTTGGGCCAGGGCCTCGAGTCGCGCTTTGTAGCTTGGATGGGTCCAAGTCCTCTGTTCCATCGGCATTTCCGTCAGCTCGGACATCTTCCTCAGCGCGCTAGCGAGGGCCCGGGTATCGCCCAGCATGGTGGCAGCGACCCGGTCGGCTCGGAATTCGAGGCGTGGAGAGAAGATCGCGGGCAATGGGTAGAACGAGATGGCGGCACCGACGAAGAATAGGCTGAGGCCGGCTGCGATGCTGATGCCGCCAGACTGCATGAGAGGCCCCGGCGACACGAGATTCAGCCAGGCGATGAAGCAAGCCGATCCCGCGATGCTGATGAGCGTGAGCCAAAGCATGTCGCGGTTCACGACATGAGCCACCTCGTGAGCGAGGATCGCCTTCAACTCTTGCGGTTCCATGTTCTTGAGGAGACCACCCCCCACTACGATCAGGTGGCCGAACATCCCGCCAGTGGCCATGGCGTTGTTCACGTTGGTTTCCCGGACCCGAATCTTGAATCGAGGCATTCGCCCGTCCTTGCAGGTCTCGCGCAACCAAGCCCTAATCTCAAGCAGTTCCAGATCCTCCACCTCCCTTGCCTTTCGATACTCGATCCAAGGGTGGATTTGGCCTTGGTAGATCGGCAATGCGACGACGAGTATCGGGAGGGCTAGGAGAGGGAGCCATGTGATGTCGAACGCAAAGAGGGAGAAAAAGGCGGCGAAGAGGCACGCGAACACCGCCCCTTGAATGAAGCGGTCCTTGACGATCGTCGCGAGGGCTTGGGCATCGTCGTTTTCCCGGCGTGTTGTCCACAGGAGGACAGAAGTAAGCACGTCCGCAAACAGCACTCGGGTTGCCAAGAACATCGCCAAGCCAGCCAACGCGCCGAGGGGAGCAGATCGTCGCCACCCCTCTGGTGGAAGTGAGGCGCTGACAAGCTCCAATGTGGCCAAAAAGGGTGGCGTTGCCGCGGCCACGAGCGAGGCAAGGAACACAAGCCCGCCTATGGCCGCGGCCATGTCGAGGAAGTCGGAGCGGGTGTGCGCTGCCTTCCGTCGCAAGGCAACCAAGGTGCCTGCGGCGAGCGCGGCAACCGAAACACCAACTATCGAATACACCACCATGGTGCTACTCCTCGACTGAAGGGGCCGATCAGAGGCCGCCGATTCCCGCGCCGACGGCTGCTCCAATGGGGCCGCCCACCACGGCACCGACTTTGCCGCCGATCTTGGCGCCAAGCCATGCGGCCGCCCAGCCACCAGCGCCCGCTCCGGCAGCCGCAAGGGCGTTGTGGACGTAGCCGTTGTCCGTGGCGGCCGCCGCGACGGCGTACCCAAGTTGGGCGTTCGGCGCGAAGGCGTCCGCCTCCGGTGCGCCGGCAAACGCCGTCGAAGCCAACCCAGCCACCACCAGAGCTCCTGCTGCAATGCGAGTCCGATTCTTCATGCTTTCCTCCTTTGATTTGCGTGAATGAATCGAGGGGCATTGTGGCCGGGTCGAAAGGATAAAAAAGTCAGGCTTTTGCCCGACTAACGTAGGAAATGGCTGAAAGTGACCTACACGAGGCATTGTTCTCGGGAAAACGGCCCGGTCGCAGCGCTTCCGTGCCTCAATACCGCCCGCCGAGCTTCGTGTGATCCCAAGTGATGTACCGCTCCGGCTTGAACCGCAGCACCACGCGCTTTGGCGCGGTGCCAGACACCGCCTCGCGCAGCTTCTCCCATTCGCCGTCGCCAAGCTCCCGCCCCTTGGAGTTGATGGCCGCCAGCGTGTCCTTCACCGCCTCCAATTCGTCCACGATCTCGCAGCTTGCGTAGATCATCACGCCCTTGAGCTCGGCGTATTCCTCGCCGGTTTCCACCAGCAGCGTCGCCTTGGCATCTCGTTGCCAATTCAGCACTTTTTGGCTCTTCCGGAAGGTGGTGCAGACGATGGCGTCATCGTCATCCACCGCGAACCACATGGGCATCGCGTGCGGATAGCCGCCACGACCGTTGGAGACGATGATGAGGGTCTTCTCTGCGGTGAGGTAGTCGCGCACTTCGTCGGCATCGAGTTCGATCAGCTTGCGGCGGGAGGGCATGGGCGTTTTCCGTGGCGTTGACAAAACTGGGCAAACTACCGGCAACTGGGTGATTTGGAAAGACCCCTTGATCCAAGAGATTGCGAGAACGGCCCCTGTTCCCCGATTCGAGTCCTCTGCGTGCGCGCCTTCGGCACGCTTGGAGGGCGAGACGCCCTCCCCCCAAAGGGGCCCGTTGTTGGGTAAAGGCATCTTTGCCTTCAACGCGCCGCAAAGGCGCGTCAAATGGAGGGTCGCCGCTACCGAGAGAACTCCGCGCGTATCGCTTGATCGTGCTCGCCTAGGGTGGGAAGGCACGCCGGCGGTTGCTCGCGGGCAGCATCCGGATGCGCCGGCATCTGCACCGGGCCCGTCTCGCTATCGACAGTCCACCGCCGCAAGGCCGCGTGTTGCGACAGCCCCGCGACGTCGTTCACCGTGCCGTAGGCGATGCGCGCAGCGCGCAGCCGCGCTTCCATTTCCTCGCGGGTGAAGCGCGAGAAGCAGGATTGCACCATGCCGTCCACTTCGGCTCGGCGCTCGGTGCGGGCACTGTTGCCGGCGTAGCGGGGGTCGCTTGCCACGTCTGGGCGTTCCATCACTTCGCTCGCGAGCGCCACCCACTCGCGTTCATTTTGGATCGAGATCACCAACGTCGCGCCATCGGCTGTCTGGAAGCCTCCGTAGGGCGTGATGTTGGGATGCGCGAGACCCACGCGCTCGGGCGCGTTGTCGGCGTAGTCGTGGTGCAGGAGCGGCACCGTCATCATCTCCGCCATCACATCGAACAGCGCAAGCTTGATGGCGGAGCCCTTGCCGGTGCGTTCCCGCAAGGCCAGCGCTTCGTTGATGGCGAGGGCCGCCGCCATGCCCGAGGCGAAGTCGCAAACGGAAACGCCCACGCGGCCGTACTCTCCCGGCGCGCCGGAGATGGAGACGAGGCCGGACTCCGCTTGAATCAATAGGTCGTATGCCTTCATGTCGGCATAGGTGCCGCTCTCGCCATAGCCGGAGATGTCGCAGGTGACGAGGCGTGGGAAGCGCTCGCGCAGCTCATCGCTGCCGAGGCCAGCCCGAGCCGCCGCGCCCACGGCCAGGTTCTGCACGAAGACATCGGCCTTGGCGAGGATGCGCAGCACGAGGTCGCGGTCCGCCGCGTCCTTGATGTTGACGGTGAGGGATTCCTTGCCCCGGTTGGCCCAGGCAAAGTAGGTGGATTGGCCGTTGGCGGCGGTGTCGTAGTCGCGGGCGAAGTCCCCTTCTGGGCGTTCGAGCTTGATGATGCGAGCGCCGGCGTCGGCAAGGCGACACGTGGCAAGCGGCGCCGCCACGGCTTGCTCGAGGGCGACGACCAGCACTCCGTCGAGAGGACGCAGCATCAATGGCTCCCGTGCGCAAAGGCGAGAATTGTAAAGGGGCAACTCAAGCGCCTATTGCACAAGGCCGATAGCTGCCAAACGCGCCCAAAGCACGCATGCGACAAGGGGATACGGCGAAGGCCGGGAAATCCGCCATATACATCCACCGGCGAGGTCGGGATAATGACTCGTTTGCGCTTCGCGCTTGCAGCGTCGCACGCGGGGCACGGTCTAGCCGGAGGACGAGTGACAGACATCGCGCAACTTACCGAGTCGGTGGACACCCTCAAGGTCAGCTTCGAGGATCACCGCTACATTTGCAGCAACCAGATCGCCACGGCGGTTTATCTCGCCTTTCACCTCCGCAAGCCCGTCTTGATCGAAGGCCCGCCGGGCGTCGGCAAGACAGAACTCGCCAAGACCACCTCGGAACTCTTCGCCCTGCCTCTCATCCGCCTGCAGTGCTACGAGGGCCTCGACGAGGCCAAGGCCATCTACGAGTGGAAATACGGCAAGCAGCTCCTCTATACCCAGGTGCTGAAGGAAACCCTCGACGAGGTGCTGCAAGGTGCCCAGGGCTTTGCCGAATCCGTCACCCGCTTGCATGAGTTTGGCGACATCTTCTTCTCCGAGGAATTCCTCGAGCCGCGCCCGCTCCTGAAGGCGCTGCGGGAAGAGGAAGGCTGCGTCCTGCTCATCGACGAGGTGGACAAGTCGGACCACGAGTTCGAGTCGCTCCTTCTTGAAATCCTCTCCGATTTCCAGGTCTCGATCCCGGAGATCGGCACCGTCAAGGCACACCGCGACCCGCCCATCGTCTTCCTCACCAGCAACAACACCCGCGAGATTTCCGACGCGCTGAAGCGCCGCTGCCTGCACCTCTACATCCCGTTCCCGGATGCCGACCTAGAGCAGCGCATCATCCACGCGCGGGTGCCGGAAATCCCGCCGGAACTCAGGCGCCAGCTCGTCACCTTCATCCAGGACTTGCGCGAGCTAGACCTCAAGAAGGTGCCCGCCATCTCCGAGACCATCGACTGGGCGCGCACCCTCCTGCTGCTGCACACCGAAACGCTAGACCCCGAACTCGTGCGCGAAACCCTGAACGTCATCCTCAAGTTCCAGGAAGACATCGAGAACGTGGACGCAGAGATCGCCGCCCTCACCAGCAAGGCCGTGAAGGCCTAGGACGGACGGAGGGCGCCAACTAGGGATGGATCGAACCCTCACCAGTTTCATCGCGGCTCTGCGCAACGCGGAGGTTCGCATCTCGCCGGCCGAAACCCTCGACGCCATGAGCGCCCTTGAATTGGTGGGCTACCGCGACCGCGAGTTCCTCAAGAACACCCTCTCCTTGGTGCTGCCGAAGACTCCGGATGAGAAGGAGACCTTCAGCGACACCTTCGACTCGTTCTTCTCCTTCGACGACGTGAGCGGCACTGCCTTGCCGGCGGAAGGCACAGAGGAAGGCGAAGGCGGTGGCGGTTCCGGCGAGGGTGGTGAGGGCCAGGCCGAAGGCGAGGGCAGCGCCGGCGGCGGCGGCGGCAAGGGACGCAAGAAGAAGGGCAAGTTCGCCGCCGAGGAGGAAGAGGAGGAAGACCTCGGCCACGGCGAGACGAGCGAGCCGCAATCGGCCCTCGGCAAGCTTCTCATGCAGGACAGCACCGTGGAGCTCACCATGCGCATGGCCGATGCGGCCAAGGCGGTGCAGCTCGACGAGATTCAGGTCTTCACCCAGAAGGGCCTCTACACCCGCAAGATCATGGAGGAGATGGGCCTCACGGCGCTGCAGCAGGAGATCGGCGCCGCCAAGCAGAGCCGCCGGGTGCCGGATCGCCGCATGGCGCAGGAACTCGGCAAGCGGCGTGATGCGCTGCGGGAACAGGTGCGCGACTATGTGGAGCGCCAGTTCCTGCTCCACGCCGATGCCACCGGGCGGCGGCTGCGCGAGGAACTCCTGCGCAAGGTGAAGCTCTCGAACGTGGAGCACCGCAACTTCCGGCTGATTCAGGAAGTGGTGTTTCGCATGGCCAAGAAGCTGGTGGCCTTGCATTCCCGGCGCCGCAAGGTATTCAAGCGCGGGCAGCTCAACGTGCCGCGCACCCTGCGCCACAACATGGCCTACGACGGCGCGATCTTCGACCTGCGCTGGAAATCCGTGAAGGTGGATCGCCCCAAGGTGTTCGCCATCTGCGACGTTTCGGGCTCGGTCGCCAACTACGCCCGCTTCATGCTGATGTTTCTCTACAGCCTCGACGAGGTGATGCCGAAGGTGCGTTCGTTCGCCTTCTCCTCCGACCTTGCAGAGGTGACGGACCTCTTCGAGCGCAACCACATCGAAGACGCCATCGCCAAGACGCTCCGCGACTACAGCGGCGGCTCCACCGACTATGGCCAGGCTTTCGCCGACTTCCGCAAGCACTGCATGGACGACGTGGACGGCCGCACCACCATCATCATCCTGGGCGACGCCCGCAACAACTACGGCGACCCCCGCACCGACATCCTCAAGGAGATGTACGACCGCGCGAAGCGCGTGCTCTGGCTGAACCCCGAACCCCGCGCCACCTGGAACATGGGCGACGCCGAGATGCGCAAGTACACCGCCTACGTGCATCAAGCGGAAGAATGCAATTCCTTGATGCACCTCGAACGCGTGGTCGGCAACCTGCTGCGAACAGTCGCCTAGCCGGACTAGCGCCTCGCATTTCGAAGGGGGGGCTTCTCGCAGGAGGGGAGTTCTCAGCTCCGGAGCAAGCGTCGTGTTCTACGGCGCAACCTCTTGTCAGCCTGCGGACTTCGGCGGCGGGCGGGCGCTCGGAGGGAAGGCATTCTGCCTTCTCCAATGCCGATAGGCGTTTCGGTAAGCGCGGACAGCGCGCCTGACAGCGCAGGGAAGGCAGGATGCCTTCCCTCCGAGGGGCGGCTTGTTCGCGTGCTGGCTCAGTAAGGTCTCGCGTCCAGCGCACGGCTGCCGCGTAGGGGTTCGCAGGTCCACTGGGAGTTGACCTCGGTGCCGTCGAAGACGAGGTTGCGGCATTGGGTGGCTTCGTCGATGAAGCGGCACTGCAGGCTCTTGAAGTAGAAGCTCCACGTTCGGCCCTCGTCAGACTCAAAGCGGCAGGCGACCCGGTGTTGGTCGTTGCCGTATCGGTTGCTGTAATCGGCGACGATGGTCTGCACCACTTCGGGCGTGTAGCGATCGGGCAGTCGCGCCATCGAGTCCTTGAAGTAGCGGCTGATGGAGCCGGCGGTTCGAGGCTCGGCGGCCACGCCGAGCCAGCCGATGCCCGCTTCGAGGTCCGGTGCGACGCCGCCCCGGCCGTTCAGGTAGATGTCCGCCGCCGATGCCTGCGCCCACTTGAAGCCACGTCGGGCGGCGGCGACGAGAAACGGCAGGGCTTCTTTGTACTTGCCCTCGTTGTATAGCGTAGAGCCACGGTTTGCGGCGTCGTACACCTCGGCAATGAACTCGCCGGAGGGCACCTCCCCGATCTCCGGCGCCGGCGTGTCGATGATGGGCGCGGTGACCACCACCTCCTCGACATCGCTTTGTGCCCTCTGCCGTTGCTCGAAGAGAGGGTCCGCTTCGGGATCGTCGCGGAAGCGGCAGCCGATGTCCTGCACGACGTTGCCGAACACGCGGCATTCGACTCGGTGCCGAGCATGGCCATAGCGGGCCCGGAACTCCTCCACGACCCGCTCGACATTGCCCTCGTGGGCGTCCGGCAATTGCGCCTGGACACTCTCGAAGTAGTCCGCGATGCGACGCGACGTCGTCGGCTCCGCAGCGACACCGAGCCAGCCAATGCCCACCAGCACATTGCGTTCGACGCCGCCGCGCCCGTGCAGGTAGATGTCGCCAGCCGAAGCCTGCGGCAGCTTGAAGCCTCGCTCCGCGGCGGCGAGGAGATAGGGAAGCGATTCGGCGTAGCGTCGCTGGTCGTAGAGGCGTCCGCCATGGCGCGCGGCGGCGTAGATCTCCGCCATGAAGGCCGGCGAAGGGGGCTCGTTCGGTGCCGGTCGTGGCGCGGCACCCAACACCGGTGGATCGGCTTCGTCGTCCGCAACGGGGGCCGTGCCCTGCTCCTGAGCCGAGGCAGCGCCTGCTCCGAGGCTGAGGAGCACGGCGGACAGGATGTGGACGGGCAGGCGTCGCATGGTCTTGTTCTCGGGTGGCTGGCAGACTAACGGACTTTGGCAATGGACTGTTTCTGGAGGGAAGGCATTCTGCCTTCCCTCCGAGGCCCGTCCTGTTCGGGCACTAGCAGCAAGTAATGTTGGATGCAGGACGTCGGGACCGTGCCGGCACCCGACGGATTATCCCACTCCCGCCTGTATGATCGAGCGTCCCTCGCTTGGAGTGCCACTCATGCCCTATGCCGAAAACGCCGTGATCGAGCAGTGGCTGGCGCAGACGCCGCCGGAAGATGTCCTGGAACCAGACCTGCCGATCGTCGACCCGCACCATCACCTGTGGGATCTGCGCGACACGTCGGCTCCTTGGGCACAGAAGGTTTATCTCTGCGACGAGATGGCGGAGGAAATCCGCGCCTCCGGCCACAACGTGGTGCAGACCGTGTTCGCCCAGTGCAACGCCTTCTACCGGGCGGACGGGCCGGAAGAGATGCGCTGCGTTGGCGAGACGGAGTTTGTTCACGGGGTGGCCGCGATGAGCCGCTCCGGGAGGTACGGCCCCGCGCGGCTCTGCACCGGCATATTCAGTGGCGCTGATCTCCGGCCAGGCAAGGCCGTCGAGCCGGTCCTCCAGGCTCACCTCGACGCCTCGCCCAACTTCCGCGGCATCCGCACCGCGTTCCCTTCCGACCTCAACGCCGAGTTCATGGACGGCTACGCGATGCTCGGCAAGCATGGCCTCTCCTTCGATCACTACTCCCCAGATTGCGAGCGCCTGCCCGTACTCGCCAAGCTGGCCGAGGCCCACCCGGAAGTGCCGATCATCGTCAATCACCTTGGCGGCAAGATCGACCCGGATGCCTCTCCTCGGGAACTATCCCGCTGGCGCGAGTGCATCGACTCCGTCGCCAGCTTCCCCAACGTCGTCATCAAATGCGGCGGCGCCCAGCAACGCGTGGGGCTTGACTGGCAACCGCCCTTCCACATGGACCGCCAGGCGGAGGGCCCCTTGAGTTCGGAGGAACTCTGCGACCTGCTCTACCCCTTCTATCAGTACGCCATCGAAGCATTCGGCCCCGACCGCTGCATGTTCGAGAGCAACTTCCCGGTGGACAAGGAGTCCGTCTCGTACCGCACCTTGTGGAACCTGATGAAGCGCATCGCCGCCAAGATGGGCCTCGGCCAGGCGGAGAAGACGGCGCTGTTCAGCGGCACGGCGGCGCGCGTTTACCGGCTGGACATGACGGGCTCGATGGGTTGATCTGGACGCACACCCTCGCGAAAGGGACCCTGCAGAGGGTCCCGAGCGGGTATCAGCGACCCCCCCTTGGCAAAGCCCGCCGGCAAACACCTGAAACAACAGCCCCTGCGGCGCGAGGGCCTCTCTGGACGGAGGGCGTCCCGCCCTCCAAAGCGTGCCGAAGGCGCGCACGCAGCGGAGCCGGCCAAGGCCGCCGCGATCCGCGTTCCAGACAACGCCCAAAAAAGCGCCAACGCCGCCGAAACCCCGCGCTACTCTTGGGGTTGGTCCTAGCTCCAACTGGGCTAGGAATCCACCCGCAGCCGCTCAGCCATTTCCGGGTGGCCGTGGAAGCGTGCCCAACTCGAAGGCGTGCCGCCGTATAGATCGTCCTTGGCCCGCAGGTCCGCGCCGGCCCTCTGCAGTCGCTCGACGATCTCCACGAGGCCATCCGCCGCCGCCAGATGGAAGGCGGTGACGCCCTTGGCGTGGCCGCCGAGCCAGCCGGTGCCGTTCGGGTCCGCACCTTGTTCGAGGAGCCAGTCCACCATCTCGATGCGGCCCCGGAACGTCGCCCGGAGCAAGGGCGTCGTTTCGTAGGCGCGACCGTCGATCCGCGCTCCTTTCGCGACCAGCGCCTTCGCGGCGTCCATGTGGCCATTGGTGGCGGCGAGAATCAGCGCCTCGTCGAGCACCTCCTGATCGTCGTCGCTCGTCTCCCAGGGGAACCAGCCGTAGTTCGGGCGGTAGTAGGCACGGTTCGCCTTGGCCGCTGGCTTCAACGCGCCAGCCTCATCAAAGGCGCGATCAACGGCCTCCACATCGTTTAGCCCAGCCGCTACACGCAGGTTGTCGGGCGCTCGGTCTTCGGCAGCGATCACGCGAGCCACATCCGGCCAGCCCCAGATGATCGCGTGCATCAGCGCGGTTCCGCCCGGCAGCATGGTCTCGCTGCGCGCGTTCGCACCTCGCGTAAGCAACAGCTCCGCCATCGCCGCCGAACCCACACTGTGCAGCGCCGACTTCTGTGTCGAAGCCACCGCATTCACCAGTTCCGGCTCTGCGTCCAAGTGCCGAGCAACCGCATCGAGGTCGCCCGCTTCAACCTTGTGGAAGAAATCGATCGAACGCTCCTCCGCCCGCCCCGCCTGGATATCCCGCAAGCGCAGCTCCATCGCCCGCCAGTCCGCAAACCCATGTTCGACGGCACTGACCTCAAGCGCCTCAATGAGCGTGGCTCGCGAGGGATCAAGCCCGGCATACCGGGGCACACGCGCATACCGGCCCCGCGCCTCCGCGAAACCGTCGGCTGCTTCCCGCGCCAGCATCGCCAGGTACGGCGTATGGAACCCGATCTCCTGACTGTAGAGACGAAAGGGCGCCATCAGTCGCGGGTGAGCACCTCCATCAGGTGCCCGTCGATGTCGCGCCAGTAGAAACCGCGACCGCCGTGGCGCGTGTTGATCTCGCCGTCGTCCGGCGAGAACGGCCCGGCGCCATAGGTGACGCCGTTCGCCTTGATGCGCGCGAAGATGCCGTCGAACTCCTCGTCGGTCACCTTGAACGCGTAGTGGTGGCTCGGAATGTCGCTCGCGTTGTCGAAGTCCATGGTCAGTGCGTCGTTGACGACCACGGGCGCGAAATGGCCCAGCGGGCCGTCGTAGCTGAGCCCCATGATCTTGGCGAAGAATCGTGCCGACGCTTCCTTGTCCCGTGCCGGAACGATGGTGTGGTTGAGTTCCAAGTTTGCCTCCGTGGTCGGGCTCGCGCGCCATCATACGAAAGCCCGTGACTCCGAAGAACCTGTCGGGATTTCCAAACTCGTCCAGAATGCGACCTCGTTCCGATCAAGTCGAACGTCCAGCGCCAGCCCGCATGCTGCCCTTCCTTACGCCGTAGCGCCCCCGCGGTTGTGACGTGGTGACGCCGCTGATAGCGTGCGCGAATGCTCTAGGGAACGGGGCCTCGCGCGATGACCATAGGAGCCAGCACGGCAAGCCTTTCGCTTGACGGGAAGACTGCCGTCGTCACGGGTGGTGGCACCGGGATTGGCAAGGGCATTGCCCTCGAGTTTGCGAAGGCAGGGGCGGACGTCGCCATCGCAGGTCGCAGGCCCGATGTGCTGGACCAAGCCGCCGACGAGATACGCGCCTTGGGGCGCCGGGCACTGGCCGTGCCGACCGACGTGACCAAACGTGAAGAGATCGAGCGCCTGATCGCGTCGGCGACGGAAGCCTTTGGAGGCATTGACATCCTCGTCAACAACGCTGCCCACGGCGGGTCTGGCCCCTCGATGGCCGACAGCGACGAGGAACGCTGGGACGAGATCGTCGACACCAACCTCAAGAGCGCCTATCTGTGCTGTCGTGCCGTGGCACCCGGCATGATCGAGCGCAAGACCGGCTGCATCATCAACATCTCGTCCGTGATGGCGACGCGGCCCGAGGGATGCCGCATCTACGGCATCGCCAAGGCGGGCGTGAACTTCATGACGCGCGGCCTTGCCCAGGACCTCGCGCCCCACAACATCCGCGTGAACTGCATCGCGCCCGGCGCCGTGCGCACGGACATGCTCACCGCGGACGTGGGCGAGGACGAGGAGAACTGGGACACGCTCGCGAGCTACATTCCGCTCGGCCGGGTCGGAGCGCCGGCCGACATCGGCACCGTTGCGCTGTTTCTGGCGTCGCCAGCGGCGCACTACATCAGCGCACAGGTAATCGCGGTGGACGGAGCACTGTACGCATGAACCAAGCGGCCCCTACGGATGCGCTGACGCCATCGATCCGCCGATTTCGGCCGGATGACCCGGCCGCAAGCATCGCGGCGGAGATTCGGGACAACGGCGTTGCCGTGGTGGAGCGTCTCTTCGCGCCCGAAGTCGCGGATTTGCTGGTGGCGAAAGTCACGCCGGCCCTCGAGCAGCAGGAGCCCGGCGGCGGCGACTTCTTCGGCCATCGCCGGCGTTCCGTGGGGGCGTTGTTCGCCCGCGGGGAGGAGTTCGCAGAGAACCTGCTGCTGAGCGAGCGGGTGCTCGAAGTCGTCGATGCGATCCTGCTGCCCGAACACCCGATGGCCGCCGCCACTCGCCGCGAGAAGCAGGAGAGGCAGGCGACGGGCGCAGACGGCCTGCCGACGGACTTCCACCAACGTCCTGACCCCCTTGTCGGCCCCAACTGCCACCACTACCGCATCAACGCCACGGTGGCCATGCAGGTGGTGCAGGGCGGCGCGAATCAGTATCTGCATCGCGACGAATGGCGCTACAAGCCCTACATGCACCGCGACCCGGACGGGCCGGAACTCAGCCTCGCGATCATGGTCGCCGGCACCGACTTCACCGCCGCCAACGGCGCCACCCGATTCGTCCCCGGCAGCAATCGCTGGCCCGAAGGACGCACGCCCACGGAAGCCGAAGTGGTGCAGGCCGTGATGCCGAGAGGATCCGCCGCCTTCTGGCTCGGCAGCGTGTACCACGGCCTCGGCATCAACCACACGAGCATCCCACGCACGGGCTTCATCTACTCCTTCGCCCTCGACCACCTGGCCCAGGAAGAAAACCAGTTCCTCTCCGTGCCGCCGGAGATCGCGGAGACCCTCCCGCCGCGCGCCCAGCAGCTCCTCGGCTATCGCATGAGCGCAACCGTCAACTTCGTCGCCGGCCGCGACAAAGACTTCGTGCTCCGCCCCGGCGCGGGGAGTGTTTTGGACTAGATTCCTTAGCGGATTCTCAGGCTTACGGTCTCCTTGCGTATGCGATGGCTTCGTAGCGGGGCGGGGTTTGTCCCCGCCCGTTGCTGGCGGCACGCGCCCGTAAGCGGTCTTCCACGTCGTTGTCTGGTTTTCGGATGGTGATGTTCGTCAGGACATTGCGCCCGGTCCTCGTGAGCCACCTAACCTAACGAGCGGCTCGGCTGCGATCAAGTTCGGGTGGACGCGTCACTTGAGGAAGGTACAGGGCGTCCGGCCCTCCCTCTTAGAGGTCGCGAAAAACGAACGGTGGCCTTGTGCGGCGCCCGCGATTATGGTTGCGCGCCACGGCGCTCGGCACCGGGCGCTGGAATCCCCATTCCTGAGGTCGGCTGCCTTGTCTCGTTCGACGATGTGCTTCCTTTCCGCGTTGCTTGCGCTTGGGGCCGTAGGGGACCCCGAGCACGAGCATGGCGTTGGGCCGCCGAGTGGGGAGGCGGCGCCGTTGGCGGTGGCGCCCGTGTTGGATGGCGATGTTCTTGGCGATGCGGCTTGGCGGGGCATGGTTCCCGTCACCGGGTTCATTCAGGTGCAGCCGCTTGCGGATCAGCCGGCGTCGCAGCGCACCGAGGTGTACATCGGCTTCACGGAGGAGGCGCTCTACCTTGGCGTCGTTTGCCATGACGACGAGCCGGATGCGCTGGTGGTTCCCACGACGCGGCGGGATGCTTGGCTCTGGGGGTCGGATAGCTTCGAGGTGGTGTTCGACACCTTTCGCGACTATCAGAACGGCTTTGCGTTCGCCACCAATCCGGGCGGGGTGCAGGTGGACACGCAGCTCACCCACGGCGGCTTCAACGCCAACAACAACTGGGACACGGCGTGGACGGTGCATGCGGTCACTGGCGATTTCGGCTGGAGCGCGGAGTTCGAGATTCCGTTCCGGTCGCTGCGCTATCCGTCGGAAGAGGTGCAGACATGGGGCATCAACTTCCAGCGCAACATCGGCCGCAACAACGAAATCGCGCACTGGGCGCCCATTCCGCGCCAGTACGGCCTCTACCGGTTGATGCTGGCAGGTTCGGTGAGCGGCATCCGTCCGCCGCCGCAGCGCAACTTCAAGGTCATGCCGTACGCGCGCGGGAAGCTGGGGCAGGGCGACGGCGACGGCACCGAGCGCGATGGCGACGCAGGGCTCGACGTGAAGTACTCCCTCACCCCCAGCCTCACCCTCGATCTCACCTACAACACGGATTTCGCCCAGGTGGAGGCAGACCAGCAGCAGGTGAACCTCAACCGCTTTAGCCTCTTTTTTCCGGAGAAGCGCCCCTTCTTCCTCGAAAACGCCGGCAGGTTCACTGTCGGCGGAGGCACCGTGAACCTGTTTCACAGCCGTCGCATCGGCATTGGCGAGGGCGGGCGGCAATTGCCTATCGACGGCGGGGCGAGGGTTTCCGGGAAGCTGGGCCGCGCCACCAACGTGGGCCTTCTGCATATGCGCGTCGGCGAGGCGGAGGGGATGGAGTCGGCGGAGTCCACGGACTTCTCCGTGCTGCGCGTGAGCCGGGAACTGCCAAGCCGGTCCGCCGTCGGCATGTTCTTCGCCAATCGGGACGGCGCCGGCAGCGACAACCAGACCTTCGCCGTGGACGGCTGGATGGGGCTCGGCGAAGTCGCGTCGGTGGTGGCCTGGGCCGCGAAGACGCGCACTCCTGGCATCGACGAGGACGACCACGCCTATCGGCTGACGGGCTACTTCGACTCCGAGGACTGGTCCTTCAACGGCAGCTTCACCGAGATCGGCGAAGGCTTCAATCCGGAGGTGGGGTGGCTGGCGCGGCAGGGCGTGCGCAGCGTCAATCTCTTTGGCCAATGGACCTATCGGCCCGACGACTTTATGGGCCTGCTCGACATCAAGCCGCACGTCACTTACTTCGGCCACTGGGATTTCGACGGCTTCTACGAAAGCGGCTTCCTGCACATCGACAACTCGTACAACTGGAAGAACGGCGCCTGGGCCTACACGGGGTTCAATGTCCTGCATGAAGGCGTCAAGCAAGCCTTCCCCTTGGGCAACGACGCGACCGTGCCGGCGGGGGACTACGACACCGCGGAACTCATCGTCGGCGGCGCCACCGACAACCGCAGCGCATTCAGCGCCGGACTCAACCTCGTGGCCGGAGGTTTCTTCCACGGCGAGCGGCTGGGCCTGTCGCCGTTCCTCGGCTATCGCGTGGGCGAGACCTTCTCCACGGGCCTTGCCATGAACCGCAACCGCATCGACCTGCCGGAGGTGGAGGCGTTCACCGTGGACCTCGTGTCACTGCGACTGTCGTACTCCTTCACGCCCCGCATCTCGGCGCAGCTCTACGTCCAATACAACGACCAAACCGACCTTCTCGCCACCAACTTCCGCTTCTCCTGGTTGCAGTCGGCAAATGCGGGGCTCTACGTCGTCTACAACGAGGCCGACGAACGCACGGGCGAACGCCGTCGGGAACTCATCCTCAAGTACAGCCACATCGTGGACGTGTTGTAGGCCCTGGCCTTCAAGAACTTCCAGTGCTTCAAGGACGACGCAGGCAACACTGCGAACCTGCTTTCATTCGGCGTTCGAGGAGCCGGAGGCGCCGGCGGACGCGGCGGTTCGGCAGAGCTGCGAATACCGGGTTGGTGTCTTCTTCCTCAAGTAAGCGGGCAGGTCGCGCGGGGGAAACGGCTGTTTTGAGCCGCCGTGTCGCTCGTCGGCTCAGCTTGGCTTGGCCGGCTCGCTATGCCGTCGCCCGAGTTCGGCCTGGTCCGTCTGGACCTTTTCCCAGGCCTTGCGGCTGTATTCGTGGTAACCGAACGCGCTCGGCGGCATCAGCATGCCGCGCTGCCGTTCGCTCAGCTTCCCGTAGCCGTCGGCGTTGTAGTAGCAAGGGCTCCATGCCACCGCGTGCGGGCAGTACTTGTAGAAGATGGTCCGTCGCTCGCCGTCGCCTTCCCACGGTACTGTGCCGTGGGCGCAGGCTTCCGTGAAGATGATCGCGTCCCCGGCCTCGGCTTCGACGCGATGGACGCATTCGGGGAGATCGTCCTGGGTTTCGCTGATCTTCCAGTCGGCGGGCAGTTGGAAGTTCACCTTGTGGCTGCCGGGTACGCACGCGAACCCGCCAGCGCCCGGCGGCACGGTGTCGAGCTCGAAACCCACCGCCACCAGGCCGTTGTAGAACTTGCCGTTGTTGTAGCGGTAGTAGCACTGGCCGCCGTCCGTGGGGCCGACCAAGTCCGTCGCGCCGCCTGCGCCCTGGCCGCCGCCATGCAGGAAGAGCTTCGCGGCATGGGCGGCGTTGTCGATCTTGATGTAGTCGTGGTCCAGCCGGTAGTTCGTCCCGATCAGCGTCTGCAGGTAGGGGGCGATGGCGGGCAGATCGATCAGGTCGACGTATGTGCCGCCCCACTCGATCAACGACTTGGCGGAGAACGCGGCGCTTTCACCACCCGGATACCGGGGGCGGTCCGATCCGGAGAGCCGTTGCCCCTCGGTGCGATGCTTCTCCAGCCGCTCGGACAGGTCGGCGACCTGCGTGGGCGTCAAAGCGTTCTTGACTACGAGATAGCCGCGCAGGTCGAAGAGGTATCTCTCCACCTCCGTCATGCCTTCGCCGTCCTCGGGTGGTTCGTTGATTCCTGGTCTGTCCATGTCGGCTGTCTTCTGCTACTGCCCGGATAGTGGCGGAATCGCCCGCGGCGATCAAATCGCGTGGCCAAGCAAACTAGACTTGGCTGCGCAACATCGCGACGGGATCGAACGCATCGAAGAATTCGAGACGGGACGGGACAAGCCCGTCCCTGCGAGGAATGTGTCCTGAACGCACCGGTGGACTCGGCACGGGCCCCGTAGGGGCGACCCTTGTGGTCCGCCGCGCCCGGGGTGCGCTTGGTTCGCGACAGCTGTACTTATCGAGCGAAAAAAGGGCCGTTGGCCGCCTACCGTGCGCCTCCTACGTCAGCGAACTGCCATCCAAACCGGCAGCGCCAGCCCGACGGACAGGCCCTCCCCGAGCGTCGCCTCGAAGCCCGCGTCCGAAAGACCAAACAACCCCGCCGGGCGGACTCGGGCCAAGCAGCCGGCCGGCGCGATTTCCGGGCCCGCAGTCGACTACCTTGGGCATTCGTCCTTTCAAGCCTGCCTCCGCCAGGAAACCCGCGAACGCTCTGCGGCAGCGGGCTTGGAGTTCCCGAGTGTCGCCACCACCCTCGACATAGAGGCGGGCGCTCACCAGCGGTTGCCGCCGATCTCACCTGAGGTAAAGCTGTCCGAGACGGTAGTCCTTGAGCCAGGCTTCGTTTGCCCATCGGGCTTCTCGCACACGACGATGCTCTCAGGGACTCAGACTGACACAGCAACCCCGGTGGCAAAGGCGTTTGACGGCAAGCGGGCAAGTTGCAATCCTTGCCGTTCTTGCCCTTTGGGCACTTGGTCTATCGCCTCACGCCCATGTGGCTCGCCATTCTCACGCTGATCATCGGCTTCATCGCTCTCGTTTGGGGGGCGGATCGGTTCGTGTCCGGCGCTGCGGCCACGGCGCGGAATCTTGGGGTGTCGAAGATCGTCATCGGTGTCACCGCGGTGTCGGTGGGCACCTCGGCGCCGGAAATCCTGGTCGCCCTCGACGCTTCGCTCAGGGGGACGCCGCAACTCGCCATCGGCAATGCGATTGGCTCGAACACCTGCAACATCGGCATCGTGCTCGGCATCACCGCCATGATGCGGCCGCTGCCGTTTGCCGGCACCGTGCTCAAGGGCGAGGTGCCGTGGATGATCGGCGCGACTCTGCTTGCGCTCATCGTGCTCTTGAACGGCCGCCTCGGCTTCGGGGATGGCCTCTTGCTGCTCGCGGGTCTCGGGTTCGTCATGTACCGGCTGGCCTCGCGCGGTCGCGCCGGCGGCGAACTGCCTGAAGGCATCGAGGAGGAACTGGCCGAACTGCCGGAAATGGGTGCGCTGCGCAGCGTTTTCTGGCTGCTGGTGGGGCTGGTGGTGCTGCTCGTCGCGGCCGACAAGATCGTCGAGGCGGCGGTCGACGTGGCGGAACTGCTGCATGTGGACGAGTTCACCATTGGCCTGACCATCGTGGCCGTGGGCACGAGCCTGCCGGAACTCGCGGCAACCCTCGCCGCAGCCATCAAGGGGCAGCCGGACATCGCGATCGGCAACATCGTCGGCTCCAACATCATCAACATCCTTGCCGTGATGGCGGTGCCGGCGCTGGTGGCGCCCTCGGACATAGCGCCCATTGCCCTGTGGCGCGACTTCGGGATGATGCTGGCGATGTCCACGCTTCTGGTGCTGTTTGCCTATGGACCCGGCTCGCGCAAGCTCATCACGCGCTTTGAGGGTGCGGTGCTGGTGTGCGCGTGGATCGGCTACACGAGCCTGCTTTACCTGCAGCGCCATGCCTGAGGGCGCAGCGGACCCGGGCGGCGAGCGGAGGCCCGCTGGGCCGTCCGTTGCCATGCGCGCCCGCGCCGTTCGCCTGCTCATCCTCGACGTCGACGGCGTGCTCACGGACGGGCGCCTGTACTACGGCCCGGACGGGTCGGAGTACAAGGCCTTCCACGCCCAGGACGGCAGCGCCATGAAGATGCTCATGCAGGCGGGCGTCCCCATTGCCATCATCACCGGACGGCGCTCGGAGGCGGTGACCCGACGGGCGCAAGAACTGGGCGTGCGCTGGCTCTACGACGGCGTTGCGGACAAGGCCCAGGCGCTCGCCCGGCTGGTGGCCGAAAGCGGTGTGGAGGCACTGCACATGGCGCATGTGGGCGACGACATCGCGGACCTCGCGCTGTTCGACCGCGTCGGGCTTTCGTTCAGCGTGCCGGATGGTCATCCACTGGTGACCGCGGCGGCACATTGCGTCACGGAACGGGCCGGAGGCGCGGGCGCGGTGCAGGAGGTGTGCAACCTCATTCTCCACGCCCAAGGCAAGTGGAAGGAAGCGCTCGAGGCGAGCCTTTAGGATGCGAGCGCCGACGCCACTGAAAAGACTGGCGTGGCTCGCCTCGCTTGGACTCCTGTTTGTGGCGGTGGCTGCCTGGCTCGTGGCCGACGATCCCCTCGCGCCGGCGCCATCGGCGCCGAGCTTCGCGCAAGAACCCGATGTCCTGCTTGAGGACGCGAACATCCTGCAGTTTGGCGAGGGCGGCGCCTTACGCTACTCCGTGCGGTCCAACAAGGCCCAGTGGTTTCGCCAAGGCGGCGAGATGGCGCTCATATCGCCCGAGCTTGTCGTGCCAGACGAGCAGGGGGTGCCGTGGCGCGTGGTGGCGGAGCGCGGGGACGTGCAAGGCGGCCAGGACGGAACTTCCATGCAGGTCGACCTCTCAGGCATGGTGGTGCTGCGTCGGGACGACGGCGATGCCTTCGTGCAGGTCGCGACCGAGGCACTCAAGCTACATCCCGGCGCGCGCCGCGCCGCCACGGAGCGGCCCGTGTCCATCACCACCGAGCGAAGTCGCATCGAGGCCGGGGGCCTTGACGCCGACCTCGCAGCCGGAGCGCTGCGTTTGCACGGCGGCGTCGATGTGGTGGATGGAGGCGATGGTTCGCGGCGGGTGCGTTCCACCGAACCATCTGCGGAGCGGTCCGGCTGATGCGAACACTCGCCCTGCTGGCCGCTATTGTGCCGGGCATTGCATTGGCACTGTCGGATGATGCCGAGCAGCCCATAGAAGTGCACGCCGAAGAGGGCGTTGCCAACACCGACGGGGTGGCGGTGCTCAAGGGCTCGGTTCGGCTCGAACAAGGCTCGCTCTTGGTGCTGGCCGACCGCATGACCATCGAGCGTGACGCCGACAACCGAGTGCAGGTGATTGTCGGCGAAGGCAGCCCGGCGACATTTCAACAGCGCCTGGAGGCAGACGAGTCGCCGGTGACGGCGCGCGCCAACAGCATCGTCTATCGGCCGGCCGACGAATGGGTGGAGTTCTCTGGCGATGTGTTCCTGTTTCAGGACGACGACGAGTTCCACGGCGAGCGCATCCGCTGGGACATCCGCGAGGGGCGCATCGACGCTTCGGCGCCCGAATCGGGCGAAGTGAAATTGATACTGCATCCGGCGAAGGAGCCGTCAGCCGGTGGCGCTGAACGGGCCGCCGAGGCGGACGAAGCCGCTCACAGCCCCGGCGGCGGCGCCTAGTTCCATGGGCGCCACTGCGGGCTCGCCGGTCGTCCTGCGGGCCGAGGGCCTGCGCAAACACTTCCGCCGCAAGGCCGCGGTGGACGGCATTGACCTCCGCGTCGCCGGGGGCGAGATCGTGGGTCTGCTCGGGCCCAACGGCGCCGGCAAGACCACCACGTTCTACATGATCCTGGGCCTCACGCGGCTCGATGCCGGCACCATCCACTTGGGCGAGCGCAACTTGACCGACGCCCCCATGCATGTGCGTGCACGGGCCGGCATCGGCTATCTGCCGCAGGAGGCGAGCGTCTTTCGTCGGCTCACGGTGGAGGGGAACCTGCGCGCCATCGCGGAGCTCAGGCGCGACTTGGGCCGCAGCGAGAGGCAGCGACTGATCGAACGGCTGATCGAGGAGTTCGGGCTCGAAGACGCGCGTAAGACCCTCGCCGAGCGACTCTCCGGCGGCGAGCGGCGGCGGCTGGAAATCGCCCGCGCACTCGCCAGCGAGCCGGCCTTCATGCTGCTCGACGAACCGTTCGCCGGCGTCGATCCCATTTCGGTGGATGCCATCAAGCAGGAGATCCGGGGCCTGGCCGAGCGCGGCATCGGCGTTCTCATCACCGATCACAACGTCCGCGAAACCCTCGACATCTGCGACCGCGCCTACATCGTCGCCGAAGGGCACATCATTGCGGAAGGCGATAGCGTGGCCATACTATCGAGTGAAACCGTCAGGCGCGTTTACCTCGGTGACGAGTTCAAGCTTTGACAGGAGCCGTTCGGCGGCGAAATTCGGGAGTGCGCGGTGAGGCAAACGCTGTCGCTGCGCATGGGTCAGCAACTGACCATGACGCCGGCGCTGCAGCAAGCCATTCGCTTGGTGGGGCTGTCGTCGCTTGAGCTCAGCACGGAGATCCGCACCGCCATCGAGTCCAATCCGATGCTGGAGTACGACGAGGAGACGGGAGCAGACGACATGCTGGACGGCACCGAGGACTCCGACGCCGCCAGCGACGACGATTGGGACGACACCGACTACGAAGACGCCTCCTTCGACGACAGCGCCCTCGACGGCGCTTCGTTCGAAGACGTGGCCACAGCCTCGGACGACGATCAAGCCCCCAGCACAGACGATCCGATTGCCGAGGCCGACCGCGACGGCATTGAGCCCACCCAGGCAGGGGACGAACAACCTGCCGCCGAAGCCATTGAAACCGGCGACTGGAGCGAAGGCGACGCCCGCATCGGGCGCGACGCTCCTTCCGCGCCGGATTCGCGCACCCAAGGCCCCCGCGGCGAAGCCGACACGCCCATCGAGGAACGCAGTGCGCCGGCCGAGACGCTGCACGACTACCTCGCCTGGCAACTCAACCTGACTCGCCTCTCGGAGGCCGACCAACGCATCGGCGTTGCCATCATCGACGCCTTGAACGAGGACGGCATGCTCACGGAAGGGCTGCAAGACATCGCCGACAGCGCTGGATGCAACGCGACGTTGGCCGACGCCGAACGCGTGCTGCTGGAGGTGCAGCAATTCGACCCGCCGGGCGTGGCGGCACGGGACCTCGCCGAATGCCTCGCCCAGCAATTGCAACAGTTGCCGGACGAGACACCCTGGCGCAGCGAGGCGCTCGACATCGTTCAGGAGCATTTCGACGTGCTTGCCGCGCAGGACCTGCGTGGACTCGCGCGCCGCACGCGACTCGAAGGCGATGATCTGGCCGCGGCCATCGCCTTGGTGCGTTCGCTGAACCCGAGGCCGGGCGCGGCAATCGGCGACTCGGAGGCCGACTACGTGGAGCCCGATGTGGTCGTGCGCAAGGCACGCAACACGTGGATCGTTGAACTCAACGACCAGGCGGCGCCCAAGGTGCGACTGAACGAACACTACGCCGGGCTCGTGCGCCGCTCCGACACGAGCCGCGACAACCAGTTCCTGAAAAGCAACCTGCAGGAGGCTCGCTTCTTCCTCAAGAGCATCGAGAATCGCAACGACACGCTGCTGCGCGTCGCCGCGAACATCGTCGAGCGTCAGGCGGAGTTTCTCGAGCGCGGCGAGGAGGCGATGCGGCCCTTGGTGCTTGCCGACGTGGCGGACGCGGTGGGGTTGCACGAGTCCACGGTCTCGCGTGCCACCGCGCGCAAGTACATGCGCACGCCACGGGGGGTGTTCGAGCTCAAGTACTTCTTCTCCAGCCACGTCGGCACCGCCGACGGCGGCGAGATTTCCAGCACCGCCATCCGCGCCCTGATCCGCAAGCTCACGGAGCGGGAGAATCCGTGCCAGCCGCTGTCCGACAGTCGCATCGCCGCGCTCTTGGGCGAACGCGACATCAAGGTGGCGCGGCGCACGGTGGCGAAATACCGCGAATCGCTCGCCATCCCGTCCTCGAACGAGCGCAAGCGCATGGCGTGGGCAGTGGCGGAGCCGCGCGGGTGAGCCGCATCGGGGGCACCGGGTCGGCTGCCATTCCCGTCTTGCACGAAGCGAGTTGCGCAACACGTGCACTGCGAATGCGAAGCGCCGTGCGGCATTTGGGCGCTATGATCCGGGCAACGGAATCACATCAGGTCAAGGCGGTGTCTCGAGACGTTCAAGACCCGCGGATGGCGAGACAACAAGGCCGTCTCGGAGCAGTGCCTCCGAGCAAAATCTTAGGAGAGCAAGCCATGCAACTGAATATCACCGGACGACACATCGACATCACCGACGCCCTTCGCGGCTACGTCACCAGCAAGGTCGCCCGCATCGAACGCCACTACGACCACATCACCAACGTCCACGTTGTCCTAGCGGTGGACAAGCCTCACCGCATCGCCGAAGCCACGATTCACGCCGGCGGCAACGAAATCTACGCCGACGCCCAGTCGAACGACATGTACGCCGCCATCGACGCCCTCTCGGACAAGCTCGACCGTCAGGTCATCAAGCACAAGGAAAAGCTCGCCAACCATCGGTAGGAGCCCAGTAAAGGACCGGCTATCGGAAGGAGGGCAGGACGCCTGCCCTTACATGGCGCAGGTCCTCGCCTTAAGGCGCATAGAATGGCGCGCTTTGCTGCCGCGGCCAGGGTGCCGGAGCGCGACATTGGACATCACACAGCTGCTGCAACCGGACAGCGTCCGTGCCCACGTCGAGGCGCGCTCGCACAAGGCCGTGCTGAACTTCGCCAGCAAGGTCATTGCCGAGGCGTGCCCCGGCGTCGCCGAACGGAGTCTGCTGCAGGGTCTCCTAACCCGCGAGCGGCTCGGCTCCACCGGCCTCGGCGAGGGCGTGGCGATTCCGCACTGCCGCCATCCGGACTGCCCGGCGCCGGTGGGTGCCCTCATCACGCTTGCCGAGGGCATTGACTTCGGCGCTGTGGATGGCGAGCCCGTGGATGTGCTGTTTTGTCTGGTGGTGCCGGAAGAGCAGAACCGCACCCATCTCGACGTGCTGGCGATGCTGACGCGCATCTTCAGCGAGGCGGACAATCTCGCAAGCCTTCGGGAAGCCCCCACGGACGCGGAACTCTTCGATACGATCTGCTGGCAGATGGATGAAGTGCAGCAGTGGTAGCGCGCGCTTCGCGCGCGTTGGGAGTTTTCGTTGGCGCGAAAACTCCTGCGCGGGTGGAGAATTTGGGGTCCCAGGGCTTGGTGGCTTGAGCGGAAGGTGAAGCTCGTGATCGTCAGCGGTCGCTCCGGCTCCGGCAAGAGCACGGCGCTCAATGCTCTCGAGGACGGCGGCTTCTATTGCATCGACAACTTGCCGGCGCGGCTGTTGCCTACCTTGTGCCGGCCGACAACGGATGCTGGGGGACGCGGTAGCCAAGGCATCGCCGTTTCCATCGACGCGCGCAACGACCCCACGGACCTCGCCGGCTTTCCGAGCCTTCTCGATGAGGCACGCACTTCGGTGGCGAACAGCCTAGTGGTCTATCTCGACGCCCGTTCCCCCACCCTCGTGCGCCGCTTCAGCGAGACGCGCCGTCGCCATCCGCTCACGGACCGCGCGACGGACTTGCGAGCCGCCATCGACATGGAGCGGGAACTGCTCGCCGACATCGCTGCCTTGGCGGACCTCACGATAGACACCACCAACCTCGCCCGGGAACGCCTGGTGGACATGGTGCGGCATCGCATCGTCGAGCGCAGCAGCGCCGCTGGCATGTCGCTCTTGTTTCGCTCTTTCGCCTACAAATCCGGTGTGCCGGTGGACGCCGACTTCGTATTCGACGTGCGCTGCCTGCCCAACCCGCACTGGATCGACGAACTCAAGCCGCTCACGGGCCGCGACCGGCCCGTACAGGACTACCTCGCTCGGCAGTCGAATGTGGACGACCTGTTCGAGCACATCCGCGCCTTCCTGAGCGATTGGCTGCCACGCTTTGAGGAATCGCATCGCGCCTACATGACGGTGGCCATCGGCTGCACCGGCGGCCGCCACCGTTCGGTGTACATGGCCGAACGCCTGGCCGAGCATTTCGATGCCGCCCGCACTGCCGACGTGCTCATCCGCCACCGAGACCTGCCCCGACCGTGAAGACCGAGACGGTGGCGATCATCAACAAGCTCGGGCTGCACGCCCGGGCATCGTCGCGCCTGGTCAACCTCACCAAAACCTTCGGCGCCGACATTCGCCTCGCTGCCGAAGGCCAGGCCCCTATCGACGCCAAGAGCATCATGGCCGTGATGACGCTGGCCGCGGCGCAAGGCACCGAGCTCACCCTTACCTGCGAGGGCCGCGACGAGGCCGCCGCCTTCGAAGCCGTCCGCGACCTGATCGCCGACAGGTTTGGCGAGCCGGAATGAGGGCCCGCGGAGGGCTAGGAGCTTGCGCCGTAAAAGCGGCGCTTACCTCCTAGCCGTTCCGAACCATCTCCAGTTCCGCATCCTTCGCCATCCACCGCTCCTCAATCCAGGCCCCGATGGCATCCCGATCGTTCTCAGGTGGCGGCAGCGTCCGCGCCACGAACCGAACGCGCCGGCACCGCCCGCAGAGGAAGTCCCAGAACCCCGGCACCTCCCCCTCATAGACGATCGTCACATCCACCGCCTGCGGCGCCTTGTCGGCGAGCCCGTCCAAGGCATAGCCGAAGCCCCCGCTGCGCGGATTCAGCAAGTGTCGATAGCGCGACTCCTGCGCCGCGTGCTTGGCCGTCGTGAAACGCGTCCCCTCGAGGAAGGCGAGCACGCTCGTGGGCCGCTCCCGAAAGCCGGCGCAGGCGCGAACCACGGCTTCCCGATCTTGCCCCCTCAAGGCCGGATTCGCCTCCAATGCCGCCCGCGAGTGGCGGCGCACGTACGGAAACCCGAGCAGCCACATAGCCACGCCCACCAGCGGTGCCCAAATGAGCTCCCGCTTGGTGAAGAACCTGAGCGGCGGAATACGGCCGAGCAGCGTGTTCTGCAAGACGATGATGTCGGTCCAACTCTGATGGTTGGCGAACACGAGGTACCAGCCATCGCGGGCGAGCGGCTCGCCGTGCCACTTGGCGTCTATGCGCGTGACGCCAAGCACCCGCACCATCGCCCGATTGCACGCCACCCAGCCATCGATGATCCGCACCATCGGCCCGTTGATCCAGACCTTGGCCCGGGCCGGCAAAAGGGCCCGCACAAGGCCCATCAGATAGAGCGGCGTACACCAAACGACCGTGTGCGCCGCAATGAACGCGAACGCCAGAATTCCCCGAACATGCCCCATACCGCCGCATCCGTACCACCGGATCAGGCCATACTACCGCCGACCCAAGCGCTAAAGGACCGGCGAATCCATGACCACGACGCTGGCCGGCAGGTTTGGATAGCGGCCGGGTACTCATCGCCGGCGGCGGCATCGGCGGACTGACCGCGGCCCTCTGCCTAGCCGAGGCTGGTTTCGAGGTGGCGCTGTTTGAACGATCGGCCGAGTTCGGCGAGATCGGGGCGGGCATTCAGTTGAGCCCCAACTGCACACGAGTCCTGCACCATCTTGGCCTAGAGCCCGCATTGGCTGCATGCGCCTTCCTGCCCGAGGGCGGGGAGTTCCGGGCCTGGAAATCGGGCAAGGTGGTTGGTTCGTCGCCGCTTGGCCAAGCCGTGCGGGATGCATACGGCTTCCCCTACTACCACATCCACCGTGGCGATTTGCTCCATGTGCTGGTGGAAGCTGCCGAGCGCAACTCTGCCATCGAACTCAACACAGCATCGGAGGTGACCGGGTTCGAGCAGGGGAGCCGGGTGCGCGCCTACGTCGGCGGCACCATGCACGAAGGCGATGCGCTGATCGGCGCCGACGGCATCCACTCGGAGGTACGCACCGGCCTTTTTGGTACCGACGCGCCTCGGTTCACTGGCAACGTGGCTTGGCGCGCGCTGGTGCCCACGGAACGGCTGTCGAAGGGCCTCGTGCGCCCCATGGCCACCGCGTGGTGGGGACCGCACAAGCACTTCGTTCATTACTACCTGCGTGCGGGCACATTGGTGAACTGCGTTTGCGTGGTGGAGAAGTCCGGCTGGGAGGTGGAGTCTTGGACCGAGCCGGGCGAGCTAGAGGAGCTCAAGCGCGACTTCGCCGGTTGGCACGACGAGATTCAAGCATTGATCGACAACATGGACCCGAACTCCCTCTACAAGTGGGCGCTGCACGACCGCGCGCCCATGCCCCGTTGGGGCGAGGGCGCGGTCACCTTGTTGGGTGACGCCTGCCACCCCACCTTGCCCTTCTTGGCGCAAGGAGCCGCAATGGCCATTGAGGACGCCGCCGTTCTCGCCTGCTGCCTCGCCGCCGACGATTCCGTGCCCGCTGCACTCAAGCGCTACGAAGACCTGCGCCGCCGGCGTACGGCAGGAGTGCAGAAGGGTTCGCGACTGAACGCCAGGCTCTTCCACCTCACCGGCATCAAGGCTTGGCTGCGCAACCGAGCAGCTAGCCGGGCGGGCGGACGAATCGCTGAGGGGCTCTTCCGCTACGATGCCCTGCAAGCGGCACGGGTAGGCTGAGCGGCGAGCAGCCCTCCTTGCCTCCCGGAGGATTCAAGGTTGGAGATGGCCGCAAAAAGGGGGCGCTTCGAATTTCCCTACTCTGCTTCCTTGCCCCTCGCAATCTCCGTTGCGAGGGCGTCGAGCTTCGGCTCCCAGAAGCGTCGGAAGGGGCTCAGCCACGCGTCGATCTCGCGCAAGGGGTCTGCGTCGATGGCGTAGATGCGGCGGGCGCCGTGGACACGCACGCTGGCGAAGCCGTGCTCTCGCAGCACCTTGAGATGCTGGGAGACCGCTGCCTGGCTGATGGCGAACTCCTCGCGCATGACTTCGACGATCTCGCCGGCACTGTGCTCGCCGCCACCGAGCATTTCGAGGGTGCGTCGCCGCACCGGGTCGCCGAGTACCTCGAAGGAGTGCATCAGGGGGATGCCACGGGCTCGCCCGTGTAGAAGGCCGTCGTTCGGCGTGCGGAGGCTTGCGCGACCTCGGCGTCCGTTCCGGCGGCGATGGCTGCCCGGCCCCAAGCCTCGCTGCTGCCGGTGAGGAGGGCCTTGCCTTCGGGCGTTGTGTGGAACGTCGTCTCGTCGATCTTCGGCTCGTCCGGTCGCGTCAGGTGCAGCTCCATCCCGAGCAAGCCCATCTCCCAGCCAACGCCGACCGCGCCGGGACCGAACTCGTGCCAGTGATCCGACAGCAGCGCCGTGTGCGTCAGCGAAAGGCGCGCGCGACCCGCAGCGTCAGCCGCAACCTGCGCCTCCACCCAACTCACATTGTCGCCAAACTCCCAGGTGAGGCCCAGATACGCGGGGGGCTCGCAATGCGTGATCGTGCCTCCGGCGTTCCCCACCAACTGGTAGCGGCCACCGAGTTCAAGCTCCCCGCTGACCGGCGCGAACCATCGTGCAATGCGCTCCGCGCTTGTCACCGCGTCCCACAGGTCGTCGACCGTGGTGGCATAGCTGCGCGCGAGCATCACCGCGCGAGCAGGCTGCCCATCGCGCTCAAGCGACCAAACGGTGCGCTCCACCGCGCCAAGCAAGCCTTCGACATCCAGTTCCATCGGCTCCTCCATTGAATCAAGCGACAATTTATATAAGTCTTGTCTAATATAATGTCAAGCCGAAGCTCGACGGTGACGTTCTTCTTCCGCTTCACACCACCAGCGTGTAGCAGACGAGGGTGATGACCACCGCCCCGATTAGGTTCAACGCGAACCCCTCCCTTGCCATGCTCGTTGGCGGCACCTTGCCGCTGGAGAAGACAACGACGTTCGGGGCGGTGGCCACGGGGAGCATGAAGGCGCAGCTTGCGCTCATGGCGGCGGGGACCATCAGGAGCTTGGGGTCGATGGCGGCGGCGAGGGCCGTTGCGGCCAGGACCGGCATCAGGAGGGAGGTGGTGGCGGTGTTGCTGGTTGCCTCCGTCAGGAAGGTGACCGCGAGGCAAATCGCGAAGATGACCGCGAGCATGGGCCAGAGCGAGACCGCGCTCAGGCTTTCGCCGATGGCGGTGGAGAGGCCCGTGGCGGAGAAGGCGGAGGCGATGGCGAGGCCGGCGCCGAACAGGATCAGCATGCCCCAGGGGATGTCTGCGGCGGTGTCCCAGTCGAGCAGCTTGCCGCCCTTGCCGTTGGGGACGATGAACATGGCCACCACGGCGAAGAAGGCGACCATGGCGTCGTTGCTGTAGGGGAGGTCGAGAAGGGCGCTCCAGCCGCCGAAAGGCTCCTTGCGGGTGACCCAGGCGAGGGCGGTGAGGCCGAAGATGGTCATCACGCGCTTTTCTTCCGGACGCCACTCGCCCACTTCCGGCAACTCCACGGGTGCCTGGCCGGTTGATTTCAGGTGCCGCGTGAGCCAGAGCCCCATCAAGGGCAGGAACAGCACGACGACGGGCACGGCCATCAGCATCCAGTCGGTGAAGGAGATGGAGTTGCCGGTGGTTTCTTCGTACACGGCCATGAACACGACATTGGGCGGCGTGCCGATGGGGGTGCCGATGCCGCCGACGCTGGCGGCGTGGGCGATGCCGAGCAGCAGCGGGATGGCGAGCTTCGGGTCCTTCGCGCGCTCTAGCACGGCCAGGGCAACCGGCAGCAGCATGAGCGTGGTTGCGGTGTTGGAAATCCACATGGAGAGCACCGCGGCGGCGGCCATGAAGCCGAACACCAGTTGGCGGCTGCTGTTGCCGCCGAAAATCTTTACCATGGTCAGCGCAATGCGGCGGTGGGCGCCGCTCTTTGCCATGGCGGTGGAGAGGATGAACCCGCCGAGCAGCAGCAGCACCAGGGGATGGCCGTAGGAGGCCGACGTCTTTTCCATCGGCAGCACGCCGCACATCGGCAATACCGCGAGGGGCACCAATGACGTCGCCGGTATGGGTATGGGCTGGAACACCCACCAGACGACGCAGAGCACGGTGACGCCGAGCGTGATCGCGGCGCCATCCTCGAACCCGGCGCTCCGGAGCGCGAGACCAGCGGCCACCGCCGCCATGGGGCCGGCGAGAAGCGCGATGCGTCGGGTACGGGCGCTCAGCGTGCCCGGTGGGGAGGCGGTTTCCGTCATGGTCGGCGAATTCGTTGTGTGGTGGCGTGGGGCCCTTTCGAAACCACCGGCGCATTTGTCGAAGCGCGCAAGTCTGTCGGAACTTGCAGGCGCGGCGCAATAGCATGGCGAACGCGGCGCTGGAGCATTTCTATTGGTACGACTTGGAAACCTCCGGCACGGACGCCGCCGCTGACCGCATCGTGCAGTTTGCGGGTCAGCGAACGGATGCTGCGCTGGCGTCGGTCGGCGAGCCGTTCATGACCTACATCCGGCTGACGCCCGACGTGCTGCCAGACCCCGGTTCGTGCCTGGTCACCGGCATCACGCCGCAACGCGCGAACCGCGAGGGCATGGAGGAGTGGCAGGCGTTTCACCGCATCCGTTCGGAGCTGATGCAGCCAGGCACATGCATCACCGGCTACAACAACCTGCGCTTCGATGACAACTTCCTGCGCCACGGCTTCTACCGCAACCTCATGGACCCCTACTCGCACGAGTGGAAGGACGGCAACAGCCGTTTCGACATCATTGACCTTCTGCGGGCGGCGGCGGCGCTCCGGCCCGCGGGCATGCAATGGCCGCGAACCGAAGACGGGGAACCGACATTCCGCCTTGAAATCCTGAGTGAAGCCAATGGCTTCGACCATTCAGACGCCCACGATGCGCTGGCAGACGTGCAGGCAACGCTGTTCCTCGCTCGGCGGTTGCGCGAGGTGCAGCCGAAGCTGTGGGAGTACGCGTTCGCCAATCGCCTGAAGGACTCCGTCGTGCCGCTCTTGTTGCCGCTCGGCGAGAAGGCGAACGTGCATGTCTCCCGCATGTACCCCAACGCCCGCCACAACATCGCGCCGGTGGTGTCGGTGGCGCGGCATCCGGACATTGCCAACCGCTTGATCGTCGCGGACGTTTCGCGGGACATATCTCTGCTGCTGGAGTCCAACTCCGAGACGCTCAAGGAGGCAATCTTCACCCGCGGCGAGGACGAGCCGCCGCCGCTCAAGGAGGTGACGTTGAACCGCTGCCCGTTCGTGGCGCCGCTCAATGTGGTACGCAAGGCCGATGCGGAGCGGCTTGGGTTTGATTTCGGGCAGATCGAGCGGCGCCGCCAGCAGTTGACGTCGGTGCCGGGCCTCGAGCGGACGATTGCCGACGCCTATCGGCGTGAAGAGAGGGACTCGCAACCTCGGGATGCGGAACTCTCGCTCTACGACGGCTTTCTCGACGATGGCGACCGGCGGGCGATGGATCGCTTGCAGAGCGCCTTGCAGGAAGGGTTGCCGTGGCCGCCGTTCTCGCCGGACGATGGGCGCGTGCGCACCTTGGCGACGCGGCTGAAGGCGCGTGTTCGGCCAGACGAACTCGATGCGGGCGAACGGGGCCAGTGGCACGAGCATGTGGCAGCTTGCCAACAGGAGGGCCTGGGGCGCCGCCCTTCGCTGGTGGAGTACCGCAAGCGAATCGAGGAACTGCGCAAGGAAACGACGGCCCGAGAAACCGTCGCGCTCCTCGACGAACTCGAGCGCTACCAGCCGGAGCCCCACTGATGCCGCCGGACGCCCATGGCGCAAATCAGGAAGCAGCCGAGCCTTGCGTCGCACTCAAGCAGGTCGGCAAGCGCTTTGGCTCGAATTGGGTGTTGCGTGGCGTGGATGCTTCGTTCCCGGCCGGCGCCGTCACCGCGATTGTCGGCGAGAGTGGCAGCGGCAAAACCACGTTGTTGCAGCTTGTCAACGGCATGCGCCGAGCCGATGAAGGGCTGGTGGAGGTGCTCGGCGAGCCGGTCCCGGAGCGCGACGTGGAGGCACTCCGGAGGCGCATCGGCTATGCCGTGCAGGGCGCGCGCCTGTTTCCCCACATGACGGTGGCGCGGAACGTCACGCTCTTGGCCCGCCTTGAAGGATGGCCGGAAGAACGCCGCCAGCGCCGCCTGGACGAGCTCCTTGTGGCCATGGGCCTCGAAGCCGACATCGCCGATCGCTATCCCCACCAGATATCCGGCGGCCAGCAACACCGCGTGGGCCTCTGCCGCGCCATGATGCTGTACCCAGAGATGCTGCTGCTCGACGAGCCCTTCTCAGCCATCGATCCCATCAACCGCGCCGACATCTATCCCGTGTTCGAGGCGTTGCACGAACGCGAGCCGATTTCGACTTTGCTGGTGACTCACGACATGACGGAAGCCCGCCGCTTGGCGGACTACCTCGTCATCGTCGGCGACGGTGGCGTGATCCAGGCTGGTGCCCGCGAAGCCGTGCTAGGAGCGCCCGCGAACGCCACTGTGACTCGACTGTTGGAAGCCGGCACATGAAGTGGCCGGCATCAGTGGCATTTGTCGGCACTCTTCTCCTGGCCGCGGTCCCCGCGAGCGCCGAGGCCGCGCGGCCCATCACCGTTGCCAGCAAGAACTTTCCCGAGTCCTACATACTCGCCGAGGCCATGGCGCAACTGCTTGAGCGGGAGGGCTTCGCGGTGGTGCGCAAGCTCGGCCTCGGCGGCACGCTGATTTGCTATCAGGCGCTGGTGAATGGCGAGATCGATGTGTACCCCGAATACACCGGCACCATCGCCGAGGCCATCCTCAAGCTCTCGCGGGCCGATGCGGCCGAGATGGGTGCTGCACTGCGCGACGCCGGCATCGAGTCCTTGCCGGCGTTGGGCTTCAACAACACGTATGCCCTCGCGGCGCCAAGCCAACTCGCTGCCGAACGCGGCCTGGCGCGGATCTCTGACCTAGAGCACCATGGCGACCTCCGCCTCACCTTCTCGCACGAGTTCCTGGAGCGCGGCGATGGCTGGCCTGGGCTCTCGCGAACCTACGGTCTCGACCTCGGTGTGACCGGCATCGAGCACGGGCTCGCCTACCAGGCCATCGCCGAGGGTTCCATCGACGTGACGGATGTGTACTCCACCGACGGCGAACTGATGCGCTACTCCCTCGTGGTGCTCGAAGACGATCAGGGCTTCTTCCCCCGCTACCTCGCGCTGCCGCTGGTGCGGGCGGATGTGGATGCCCGGGCGAAATTCACCTTGACCCGCTTGGCGGGGACCATCGACGACGCGTCAATGCGCGCCATGAATGCCGCCGCGGTGTTCGAGGGCGAGAGCTTCGCGGCCATCGCCGGCGGTTTCTTGGGCGATGCTGGATTGACGGAGACCCGATCCGACCGCGCTGCCGATCCGACTGCTGAGCAACCCCAAGGCGATCTCGAACGGCTGGCAAGGGAAATGCTGGACAACACCCTGCGCCATCTCGAACTCACCGCCATCGCCCTTTCGTCCGCAACTGCCATCGCTCTATTGGCGGCGTTTGCCATCTTCCGCGTTGGCTGGCTGTCGAAGGCGGTCGTCTATGTGGCGGGCCTTCTGCAAACCGTGCCGTCCATCGCCTTGCTCGCGCTGATGATTCCGCTGGCGGGCATCGGCTGGCTGCCGGCCGTGCTGGCGCTCCTGCTCTATTCCATCCTGCCCATCCTGCGCAACGCCGTGACCGCGCTCACGACGGTGGACCCTGTGCTCCTCGAGGTGGCGAAGGCGATGGGCCTCACACCAGCACAGGAACTGCGCCACATCCATCTGCCGTTGTCGGTGCCGGCGATTCTGGCCGGCATCCGAACGGCCGCAGTCATCTGCATCGGCACAGCCACTCTCGCGGCCTTCATTGGCGCTGGGGGCTTGGGCGACCCCATCGTCACGGGGCTTGCGCTGAACGATACGGGGAAGATTCTCGAAGGCGCGGTACCTGCGGCGTTGCTAGCCATCGTCACGGAGCTCGTCTTCGAAGCCATAGAACGTCGCTTGGCCCCGGCGCATTTGCGCGTCTGACTTCCCCGGAATGACGGCGCCTGACGGCGCGTGTGCGGTGCGCGCGAGGGCAAGATGCCCTCGCTCCATTGTGCCGTAGAATGCCGCCCTTTCGTGTTTCGCTTGGGAGCGGGGAAGGCATGGGTTTGCGGATTCTTTGGCCGCGCACGGGTCGCGATCATTCGGTGGAAGAAGAGGAAGTCGGTAGCGCCGCCACCTGCGAGTTTGCTCGCGGTTTCGACCAGGTGAGCGACGAGCAGTGGCAGAACTGCGATGCCATCGTCGGGGTCGCACCCCCTTCGGAGTACCTCGACCGGCTCGACAAGTGCCGCATCGTCGTCAAGACCGCGGTCGGCTTCGACGAGGTGGACCTGGACGGCTATGGCAGCCGGGGCATTCCGGTGTGCAACACGCCGGACTACGGCACGCGCGAGGTGGCCGATCACGCCATTGCCCTCATGATGACGCTGGTGAAGAGCATCGCCTTCCACGACGAAGCGCTGCGCGAAGACCCCCTCGGCAACTGGCGCCCGGCGCTCAATCCCTATGGCCGCCGTCTCTCCGCCTGCACCTTTGGCGTTGTCGGCTTGGGCCGCATCGGCACCACCGCCATTCGCCGCGCCCAGGCCTTCGACATGGACTGCGTGTTCTACGACCCGTACCAGCCGAACGGCGTGGAACTCGCGCTTAACCTGCGTCGGGCGCGCAGCCTCGAGGAGCTCATGGGGCAATGCGACGTGGTGAGCATCCATACGCCGCTCAACGACGAGACGAGGGGCCTCATCGGCCGCGAGGCGCTGGCGGCGGCGAAGAAGGGCATCATCGTCATCAACACGGCGCGGGGCCCGATCATCGATATCGACGCCCTGCACGATGCGCTCAAGGACGACACCGTGCTTGCCGCCGGCCTCGATGTGCTGCCGGACGAACCGGCGAACATGAACGCGCCGCTGGTGGCCGCCTGGCACCGGGGCGAGGAGTGGATCAAGAACCGCGTCATCATCACCCCGCACTCCGCCTTCTTCACGCCGGAGAGCGTGCGCGACATCCGCGCCTTCTCAACGCGTACGGCGTTGCGCTATCTGCAGGGCGGCCGGTTGGAGAACTGCGTCAACGGCGAGTACTTGGTGAACGCGAGGTAGGTCCTAGGGCGGGACGTGTCCTTTGGGGGGAGCGCATCCTGCCCTCCCTACGCGCCCGAAGGCGCGTCCACAGGAAACCCGCCCTAGGGCGGGTAACGAGGGGCAAGACGCCCTCGCTCCGCGGATGCGACCTAGCGGGGGGCTTGGATGACCGCCTCGTTTCCATGGTATGACCTTGCGTCCGTACGGTGGGCCAACGATGCGATCTGGCGCGCCACGGGGTTTGGCGGGGGTTTGGATCGGGCCACGCCCGTGGAGGAGCAGTGGCGGGCGGAAGACTTGATTGTCTCGCAGGCTTGTGGACTCGATCTGTTTGTCGCCGATGCGCCGATTGAGCCGGTATTGGCGCCCGTGTTTGACCTTGACTGCGAAGACGGCTGCTACTACAGCTATCTGGTGGGTTCGCGGGAAGGCGTCGCCGCCGTCAACGCGCTGTCATCCCGATCTGGGTTCACCGCGCTCCTCACCGTTTGCCAACCGCACGCCCTTATCGTCACCGGCTCCCACGCGGCGAGCCTTGTCGCCATTCGCGAAGGCCGGGCGGACATGGCGTGCATCGACTCGGTGACGTGGCACATTCTGGAGCGTGACCAACCGGAGGCGACTTGCGACTTGGCCGTGCTGGAGCGTACCTGCCCTGCACGTGCGCCACCCTACGTTATCCGTAGAGGTCGACAAGGTGCGGCGGTCGCACATCGGTTGGCCGCCGCCATGCAAGACGTGACCACCAAGGCGGCGCGAGAGGCTTTGCTCCTGCGGGGCGTGATTCCGGCGTCGATGGACGACTACGCACCGGTGTTGGCGGAGTATCGGGCCATCGCGCAGCGTATCCCGCCAACGATTGCTGAAGCGGTGCGTTAGCAGTCTGTCGGACTTGGCGGCGATGCACCCGGCTGCCGGACAGGGCGACGCATGCGTCGCCCCTACAGGAAGGTGTCGGTCATGTCCCGGGCCGTAGGGGCGACGCATGCGTCGCCCTTCTTCGGGTGGCCTTCCTCATGCGTTACCGCCGCACCTCTTGGTGGAGGGCGCGATGCCCTGTTCCCAAAAAAAAGCCCGTCCTCAGCCTATGAAGGTGACGTGCGGTCCGGTCTTCCAGTCCCTTCCGGGCGTCGTGCAATCTGCGCTCGCGTAGTGGATGGAGATGGCGCGGCGGAAGCCGTCTGTGCGGTTGCGACCGGAGCCGTGTACCAGCAGGGGATGGAAGAACAGCGTGTCGCCGGGTGCCATCTCGATGTGTTGGCGAGAGTCGCGGTCCACGTCGGTGACGCCGTAGAAGGCGCGGTTGACGTACTCCCAATCAGGGTCTTCGTGCCCGAGCAGAGGGCCATGGTGGGAGCGCGGGATCACGGCGAGGCAGCCGGACTCCCGCGTACAGGGCGAAAGAGCCGTCCAGACGCCGACGATGCCGCTCGCCGGTCGCAGGCGGAAGTAGCGCAAGTCCTGGTGCAGCGGGTGGCGACCATCGATATCGGGCGGCTTGTTGAAGACGTTGGTGGAGATGGTGTAGAGCCTCTGGTCGCCCGTTAGCTGCGCGGCGATGGCAAGCGTTGCCGGATGCCGGGCGTAGTCGAACAAGACCGGGTCCGTCTCCAGGTTCATGATCTTGTTGATGCCGTGCACCGGCGTCTTCGGAGTCACGGCGCCCTTCACCACCATTACGTCGCGCATCACCGTCATTTCGGGCGGTGCGTTGCCGGCGGCGATGTCGAGGAAACGGGTGTTGTAGCGTTCGCGTTCCGCCGGCTCCAGCAAGCCTCGCACCAACACGAAACCCTCGCGCTCGAACTCGGCAACCTGCTCGTCAGTCAGCATGGCGAGCCGCCTTAAGCCCCGACAGCCTCGATGCCAAGGAACTTCCTTGCCAGCGCCGGGCCCGCACCCTCGTCCTCGTGCTTGAAAAACGCGAGGCCACGGCTCACGCCCGCCTCCTCGCCCCGCGCCCGCCAAAGGGCCAAGGCAGCATCGTCGTAGTCCTGTTTGCGTAAGCGGAAATACGTCCAGTCCGTGGTGGCGAAAAAGGTCGGCAGGTCCAGCTTGCCGTCTTCGGAAACGCAGATGGCGGCGTCGTGCCTGGCGAGCGTCTCTTCGACTTCCTCGTCAAACCAGGATCGGTGGCGAAACTCCAGCGCCACCGGCAGCTCGGTCGGCCAGGTGCCGAGGAAGGTATCGAGCAGCTCGGCATCCTTGCGCAGATAGGGCGGTAGTTGGAACAGCACGCAACCGAGTTTCTCGCCTAGCGTCCGCACCTTTTCCACGAGGTACGAGGTGGCGTCTTCGCAGTCGTGCAGCCTCGCCTTGTGCGAAATGCTGCGTGGCGCCTTGATGGAGAAGCGGAAGTGCTCCGGCACTGCGTCACGCCATGTGTCCAGCGCCTTGCTCGACGGCATCCGATAGAAGGTGTTGTTGATTTCCACCGCTGGCAACTGCGTTGCGTACCAGCCCAGCATGCCGTCGGGTTTGATCTTTTCGGGGTAGAAGCTGCCCTTCCACTCCTTGTAGCTGTAGCCGCTCGTTCCCGCCAGCCACTCCATCGGTGCGCTCCTGTCACGTGCGCGCCGCACCATAGCAGACGCGGCTTGCGGAGCCTTCAAGACCGGGCGACGGCGCCGCCGTCGATGACGATGTTCTGGCCGTGGATGGCATCGGCGCGGGGGCTGGCGAGGAACAGGACGAGATCGGCCACTTCCTTGCGTCGGGCGATGCGGCGGATCGGTATGCGGGCGGCGACGTGGGGTTCCACTTCCTCCCAGGTCTCGCCCCAGCCTTCGCGGGCAGCTCGACGCATGTAGCCAGCCTCGACTTCCGGAGTGCGGATCATGCCGGGCGAAACGAGGTTCACGCGGATGCCGGTGCCGGCCACCTCCTGTGCGAGGCTCGACGTCATGGTCACGAGGGCAGCCTTGGCGGAGTAGTAGTGCGGGTTGCGCGCCGCCGGCGCGAGGGTGCCGGCGGTGCCGAGGTTGATGATCCGGGCGCTCTCGCGCTCGCGCATCTCGGGCAGGAAACGGCGGATCATGCGTTGTGCCGACAGCACGTTGGTTTCGTACATGGCGAGCCAATCCGAGTCGGCAGCAGCCTCCCAGCGACCGCCGCTGGCGGCGCCGTAGTTGTTGACGAGAATGTCCGGCGCCGTGCCGACCTGCTCCGTCACGGCCGCGGCACCCTCTTCGGTGCGTATGTCGCCAAACACGGCCGTGCCGTCCCCGATTTCAGCCACGGCCGACTCGGCCTCGTCCTGCTCGAAGCCGTGCACGAACACCCGCGCCCCCTCGCCAAGAAAGGCGCCGGCGATTACTAGGCCCGTGCCGCGGTAGCTGCCCGTGACCAGCACGGTCTTGCCATCAAGCTCCAAATCCATCTCCACTCCCTTCTGTCCGCAGTCCTGGAGGGAAGGCATTCTGCCTTCCCTACGCGCCGATAGGCGCGCTGACCTTCAGGCTCGCCGAAGAGGCGCCCATCGGTGCCAGGGAAGCCGTCAATGCCTTCCCTCCAGAGGGCCGTGCGATACTGCGCGGGCGCGTTGCCGGGCACCGAAGAGAGGGCGAAGGGCTGGCCGTCTTGGACGAGTTTGAGGACATTCGTCCGTATCGAGATGCGGAGGTTGCCGGTGTTCTGGCGCGGCTGCTCGACACTGGCGAGCTCATCGAGCTTGCGGCGGCGCGCATTGCGCCGACATGGCATCGACTGCTGCCGGGCCTGGTGCGCCATTGGGTTCGAGCTCTGCTACGGCGCCGCCTCAGGGGAGTGGCCTCGGTGGCAGACATGCAGCAACTGCTCTCGACCCATGTCGAGAAGCTCGTGCGCAAGACCATGGCCGAGTTCAGCTACGCCGGCGTCGAGCATTTGCAGCGCGGCGTGCCGCATCTGTTCGTCTCCAACCACCGCGACATCGCCGTGGATCCGGCCCTCGTCAATTATGCGATCTGGCTTGAAGGCCACGAGACCGCCGAGATCGCGGTGGGCGACAACCTGTTCAATCGCCCGTTCGAAAGCGATCTCATGCGCCTGAACAAGAGCTTCGTGGTGCCGCGCGGCGGCGGCAGCGCCCGCGCGCAATACGCGGCGCTCAGACGCACTTCGGCCTACATTCGCCACACGCTCGAGTCCGGCACCTCGGTGTGGATCGCCCAGCGCGAAGGGCGCACCAAGGACGGCTTCGACCGCACGGATCCGGCACTCCTGAAGATGCTGGGGCTGGCTTGGCGCAAGGAAGTCGCGGCGCCCTTCGGCTGGCTGCAGCGCGTGCGCCTCGTGCCGGTGTCGCTCTCCTACGAACTCGATCCGTGCGCGGCCATGAAGGCTCGGGAATTGTATCTGCGCGACCGGGACGGCGCATACGCGAAGGCGCCGGATGAGGACTTCCGCAGCATCGAACTCGGCATCCTCGGCTTCAAGGGCCGCGTCCACGCCCATTTCGCACGCCCCGTGGAAGGCAGCTTTGATTCGGCAGAAGCGCTCGCGGACTTCATGGATCGAACGATCGTGGGCAATCTCGCGGTGTACCCAACCCACAACTGGGCCAAGGCGGAACTCGTCGGCACCGGCGCGGAAACACACCTGCGCTCGATGACGGACCGGGTCCGCCGCGAACTGACGGAAGCGCGCAAGGCTTGCCCACCGGAACACGCGCCTTGGCTAGCGGCTCAATACGCCAACTTGATCGAGAGCAAGCGGGCCCTGGCTAACGGGGAGGATTGACGAGGCACGACCTACTGTGTGGCACGGCGTACCGTCGTGCCGACCACCGTGTTGCGGCGGCTCGCTTCGATGGCGCGGCGCAGCAGTTCGCTGGTTTCCGGGTCCAGTTCGACGAAGTTGCCGAGTTCGCAGATGGTGGACGGGAGTTCGGTGGAGCTGCGGCCCACTCCGCGAAAGCGGTCGCGGGCGCAGAATCGCCAACTGCGGCGCTCCATCGTCAGGCGCATGTTGCTGTGCAGTCCAAGGCAGCGCTGGCGGAGCCGGTTCCACCAGAGCTTGCCGCGGCGGCCCTCGAAGACGAGGTTGCGGTCATCCACGACTTCTACGTTGCCGAAGCCGCCGCCGGGAATGCACCGGGACTCGGTCACGTAGGCGGAATTGCCAAGCGGGTTGGCAAGAATCGCCTCGATGTCGGCATTCGCCGGGGCAGGATCTTCCTGCGGCGCGGCTGGCGTGGCCTCGCTCTCAGCCGCCATTGCGGGCGCGAAAGGCAGCGCCACCCAACAAAGGCCGATGACGAGGCACCAACGCACCGAGCGCCTGCGCCACCGAACACGAAGGCATACCGCGAGACACCCTCCGAGGCAACCCTCTGTGGCGGGAGCGCCCCAGGAACGGCGCTGGAACATCCTCAGCAGCCGAGGCTGGCAGCGAGGGCCGCGAGTGCCGGACCGCACCGCGCCTCGACCTTCAGGGTGAGCATGGGGTCGGCTCGCGTCACGCCTTCGTTCAGCGCCGCGACCGGCAGGTGCAGTGCCTCGGCGCGGCGGCAGAAGCGGAAGCTCGATTGCACCATCACCGACGATCCGCAGATCAGCACGCCGTTGCAGGCGGCGAGCGCGTCGAATGCCGCGTCCACTCTCGCGCGCGGTACGTTCTCGCCGAAGAAGACCACATCCGGCTTGACGACTCCGCCGCAGCGGTCGCAATAGGGGACGCGAAAGCCGGACAGGTCCACGCCCTCGAAATCGGCGTCGCCGTCTGGCGCGAGGGAGTGCCCGGGCGTCTCGAAGCCAGGATTGTTCCCGGCGAGCCACGCGGCCACGTCGGTGCGATCCGTCCGCCGCCCACATGCGGTGCAGATGACGGCATCAAGCCGGCCGTGCAGGTCGATCACGCGTTCGTGTCCCGCCGCCTGATGCAGGCCGTCCACGTTCTGCGTTACGACAATGCCGACGACTGCAGCGCGTTCCAGCCTCGCGAGGGCACAGTGCGCAGGATTGGGCCGCGCGGCGCGAAAGCGCTGCCAGCCGACGTGGCTCCTCGCCCAGTAGCGCTGCCGGGCCGCTTCGCTGCCGATGAACTGGTCGAATTGCACCGGCGGCTTGCGCTTCCACTGACCGTCGCGGCCGCGGTAGTCGAAGATGCCGGACTCGGTGCTGCATCCTGCGCCGGAGATGACGAAAAGGGGAGCGTGGCGGGCCGCGAAGTCCGCGAGCCTCGCCACCTCGTCCACGTTCGGCTTCACGGAGAGGTACACGGCCTCAACACCGAGCAGTAGACGCGGCGCCTTGCGGCGTGCAAGGGAAGGCGGGCCTTGGGGCGGGGCGAGACGCCCTCGTCCCAAGGGGCCCTGCGGCAGCCCTAGTCACGATGCCCCGTCTTCACCGAGATAGCGAGCGCGCAGATGGCTAAGGAACGCCTCCGTGCCCAAGGGTCGCCCGGTGGCTCGGGCGATCAGCTCACTCCCGGCCATCACCCGGCCTTGGCCGTGGATGTTGTCGCGCAGCCAGCCCAGCAATGGTCGGAAGTCGCCTGTGCCGATGGCGTCCTCCACTCCCGGCAAAGCGGCTCTCGCCGCCTGCCAAAGCTGGGCCGCGGTGACGGCGCCCAACGTGTAGGTGGGGAAGTAGCCGATGAGGCCAGCAAACCAATGCACATCCTGCATGCAGCCATCGGTGAAGTTGCCGGCGGTGCTGATTCCGAGATAAGTGCGCATCTTCTCGTCCCACGCGTCCGGAATGTCGGTCACGGCGAGAGAGCCGTCGAGCAGCGCCGTCTCGATTTCATAGCGCAGGACAATGTGCAGCGGGTAGGTTGCTTCGTCTGCATCCACGCGAATGAAGCTGCGCTCGACGCGAGTGGCAAGCCTTGCAAGGTTGTCGGCGCTCCAAGTGGGATCGCTTTCCTCGGCGCCGAAGGCCTGGCGAACGATGGGCGCCGCGAAGGCAAGGAAGGGCGCGCTGCGGCACACCTGCATTTCCATCAGCAGCGACTGGCTCTCGTGCAGCGCCATCCCGACCGCCACGCCCACCGGCTGTCCCCGCCAAGCCGGCGGCAGGCCCTGTTCGTAGAGCGCGTGGCCGGTTTCGTGCAACACCGCGAACATGGACTTGAGGAAATCGCCCTCGTCGTAGCGCGTGGTGATGCGGGCGTCATCCGGTTCGCCGCCGCAGAAGGGGTGGTGGCTCACGTCGAGCCGCCCGCGCTCGAAGTCGAAGCCCATGTTTCGCATGAGGCTGCGACCGAGTTCTGCCTGCGCGGCGATGGGGAAGGGGCCGGCCGGCGCTTCGGCTGGCGCTTGTCGGGAGATGGCGCGGTCGATCAAGTCCGGAAGGACATCGCGCAGTTCGCCGAAGATCGGATCGATGATCGCTCTGGTGAGGCCGGGCTCGTACTCGTCGAGCAGCGCGTCGTACGGTTCGGTGCCGTCGCCAGCCGCCTCGGCAAGGGCCTTACCCTGCTCGCGCGTGAGGGCAAGCACCTCTTCTAGGCCCGTTGCCACGGCGTCGAAGTCGTTGGCCGCTCTGGCCGTGCGCCAGGCTTGTTCGCTGGCTGCCGAAGCGCGGGTGAGCGCCGTCACCAAATCCTCGGGAAGTGCCCGCGCGCGTCGTGACACCCGCGCCATCTGACCCAAATTGGCGCGTCGCCACCGATCGTCCTCGCGTTCGAGCGCGGCCTCGGTCAACTCCGCGATGTCCGGCGCAGCTTCAAGCGCGTGAACGGTTCCGGCAAGCGCTGCCAAGGCGTCGGCGCGCACCTTGCCGCCGCCGCTCGGCATCATCACCGCCTCGTCCCAAGACAGCATCGACTCGGCATGACGCAGGTGGCCGATGGTGCGAAAGCGCTCCTCGAGACCTTCGTACAGCCCTCCTGCTTGCGGCATCAGGCGTCCATCCCGACCGGGTCTGCCGCGGCGATGCGGTCCGCGGCACCGATCGCAGCCCTCGCCAGGCGCGGCATCCGCCAGTCGCCGGCCGGCGTGCCGCTGCCCGTGTTCACCGTCAAAGCCACGGCCAGTCGCCGCGAAGGGTCGCAGAACGCACCGCTGCCGCCATAGCCGTAGTGGCCAAAGGCATCCGGTGCGGTCTTGCCCAAGGTGAACGCCCGGTGATAGCCGAGCCGCCAGTGCATGGGGATCATCAGCACGCGGTCGCGGCCCCGGTTCTCCACCCGCGAAAGCTCCACCAGGCGTTCCCGCGAGACGAGGCGCACGCCGTCGATCTCGCCGCCTTCCGCCAGCATGGCGTATACGCGTGCCAGCGAGCGGGCGGTGAACTGGCCGTTGGCGCCGGGAATCGTCGCCTGCACGGTTTCCTCGGCATTCCAGTCGAACGCTTCATTGAACGGCGTCAGTGCGTTGCGGAACTCCGCGAGGTCGACGCCGACGCGGGCGAGCCCGGTCTCGATCCATTCTTGCGCGTTCTCGCGCCAGGCCGGCTTGTCCGAGGGGGGCTCCGCCATGCCGTTCTCGAGTTCGGCTCGCCGTGGCATGGCCTCCCCCGGCAGGCCGATGAAGCAGCCGTCGAGGTCGAGTGGTGCCACTAGCTCGTCGGCGAGGGCCTCGGCGAGGGACTTGCCCGTGAGTCGTTCGATGAGGCCACCCACCAGCCAGCCGAAGGTGAAGGCGTGATAGCCATGTGCGGCGCCAGGCTCGTGTGCCGGCTCGGAAGCGGCCACCCGACGGCACATGTGATCCCAGTCCAGCATCTCCCGCGGCGAGGCGATCATGTCGGTGATTCGATACAGCCCCGCCTCGTGGCAGAGAACGTGCCGGATCGTGATGCGCTCCTTACCACCGGCCTCGAAGCCGGGCCAATGCTGCGCCACGGGATCGTCATAGGCCGCCTTGCCCTGATCGATCAGCATATGCATGAGCGTCGCGACGATGCCCTTGCCGGTGGAGAAGCACGGCGCGATGGTGTCCTCGCCCCAAGGCGTGCCGGCGTCGTCGCGGGTGCCGCCCCAGATGTCCGCCACGCAGCGGCCGCGGTGATACACGGTGGCCGCCCCACCGCCGTGGCCGGAACTGGGCAGCAGCCGGATGAGCGTGGCCGCCACATCGGCAAAGTCGGGGTGAACGGTTCCGTCAAGCATGGTGTGCGCTTTGCCTCCGATTGGTCGGTGCGATAATAGCGAGTACGCGGACGTTCGTTCCGGCCGCTCGCGTAGGGACAGTCGGTCGATGGGCAAGATGCGTGCCTCTCGGGCGCTTTGGACGGCGAACGCCCCTGCGCGTCCGATGTCGGCGGAAGGGCTTGAAGCAGAAGACGGAAGCATCGTGCGCACATTCACCTGCACCTGTGGCAACCGCATCCACTTCGAGAACGACACCTGCCTGCAATGTGGCCGCCGGCTTGGCTTCGACCCCGCACAAATGACGCTGCGCCCCCTAGCTCCAGCGGACCGCCTCTGCCGCAACTACGACGAGTGGCGGGTCTGCAACTGGCTGGTCGGTGGCAAGGACGGCTTGTGCGACGCTTGCGCTCTCACGGAGGTGGTGCCCGATCCCACCGATGCCCGCCGCGTGAAGCTCTGGTACGAAGTGGAGAAGGCCAAGCGGCGGCTCCTTTTCTCCCTGCTGAGCCTCCGCCTGCCGGTGGAGGGGAAGGGGGAGCGCGCCGATGGTCTGGCCTTTCGCATCCTCGCCGACGCCCGCCTCGACACGGCACAGGCGACGGCGCCGGTGGACGATCCGGTGATGACCGGCCACGACCAAGGCATCATCACCATCAACCTCATGGAAGCTGCGCCGGAGTTGCGCGAGCAGATGCGCGAGGCCATGGACGAACCGTACCGCACCGTACTGGGGCATTTCCGCCACGAATCGGGGCACTACTATTGGCGCCGGCTCGTGCAGGAAAGCCCCGCGCATACACCATTCCGTGAGCGGTTCGGCGACGAGCGTGGGAGCTATGCGGACGCCCTCGACAGCCACTACACCAAGGGCCCGCCGGCGGATTGGCAAAGCCGCCACGTCACGCCCTATGCCGCCTCCCACCCGCTCGAGGATTTCGCCGAGACCTGGGCGCATTACCTGCACATGACCGACACCTTGGAGAGCGCGCATGATGCCGGCCTTGTTGCCGGGGGCCGCACGTTCGCCTCCCCACTACCACCGACCTGCGCATCCTTCGACCGAACCTTGGACGACTGGCAAGACCTGGCAACGGTGATGAACAGCCTGAACCGCAGCATGGGGCTGCCGGACCCGTATCCCTTCTCGCTGGCCGCGACGACTGCCGACAAGCTGCGCTTCGTCCACGACTTGGTCGCAGCTTCGGCGGCGGCTGCTTGATCGCAACATGAGCATCGACTGGACCAGCTACGACGCCACCCGTGCGTGGGATGAACTGGTGACGCCGGACGGTGCGTCGCGCCCTGGTGCCGACAGCGTCATGCGGGTGCTCGCCGGCCTCAGCCCCGAAGAACTCGCCGAGCGCAAGGCGGCGGCGGATGTGGCGATCCGCGCCATGGGCATCACCTTCACGGTCTATAGCGAAGACGAGGACGGCGGCCCCGCACAGATAGACCGCGAATGGCCCTTCGACATCGTTCCGCGCCTCGTGCTGAAGCAGGAATGGGACGAGGTGGCGCGGGGACTCAAGCAGCGGGTGAAGGCACTCAATGCCTTCATCGACGACGTGTACCACGACCAGCGTGCGATCCGTGATGGCCTGGTGCCGGCCGATCACATCCTCAAGTCCCGCGAGTTCCGCCAGGAGTGCATCGGCATCGACCCGCCCCACGGCGTCTGGTCGCATGTCTGCGGCACCGACCTCGTGCGCGACGAGAACGGCCGCTTCCTCGTGCTCGAAGACAACCTGCGCGTGCCGTCCGGCGTCTCCTACATGCTGGAGAACCGGGCCGTGATGAAGCGCGTGTTCCCGGAACTGTTCGAGGACTACATCATCCATCCGGTGGACGACTATCCGCTCGCGCTGGCCGCCTGCCTGCGTTCGCTCGCGCCCGACCGCGGCACGATGCCTGTGGTGGCGGTGCTGACGCCGGGCATCTACAACTCCGCCTACTTCGAGCATGCTTACCTGGCCCAGACCATGGCGGCGGAACTGGTGGAGGGGCCGGACCTCTTCGTCGCCGACGACGATTGCGTGTACATGAAGACCATCGCCGGGGTCCAGCGGGTGGACGTGATCTACCGCCGCATCGATGATCTCTTCATCGACCCGGAGACGTTCCGGGAGGACTCGATCCTTGGGGTGCCAGGCCTCATGCGTGCCTGGCGCACCGGCAACGTGGCGCTGGCGAATGCGCCGGGGTGTGGCGTCGCCGACGACAAGGTGATCTACAGCTACGTGCCGGACATGATCCGCTACTACCTCGCCGAAGAGCCCTTGCTCGCCAATGTGCCGACCTATCGCTGCGTGGAGAAGCAACACCGCGACTTCGTGCTCGACAATCTCGACAAGCTGGTAGTGAAGCCGGCCAACGAGTCCGGTGGCTACGGCCTGCTCATGGGGCCGATGGCGACCCACGCCGAACGCGACGCCTTCGCCCGCTCGATTCGCGCCAATCCGCGCAACTACGTGGCGCAGCCGATGATTTCCCTCTCCACCGCGCCGACGCTCACCGATAGTCGGGTGGAAGCCAGACACCTGGACCTGCGCCCGTTCATCCTCTCCGGCCGAGATACCTACGTTACGACAGGGGGCCTCACGCGGGTGGCGATGAAGAAAGGCTCAATGGTGGTCAACTCGTCCCAAGGCGGCGGCAGCAAGGACACTTGGGTGGTGGAGGTGGAGCCCTCAGCCGGGGAAGCTTCCTCCGCCCTTGGCGCGGGGGTCGGAAAGGAAGCTGGTTCCTCTGCGGGAGGCGCAACGTGAAAAAAGCCGTGAGTGCGGCACCAGGGCCAGCCATGCCCGCCGGACAAGCCCGCGCTGCGGGCGGCAAGAGGGACATCCTGTCGCGGGTGGCCGAGCGCGTGTACTGGCTCGGTCGCTACATCGAGCGCGTGGAAAGCACAGCACGGCTGGTGACCGTCACCTCCAACCTGCTCATGGACCTGCCCGTGCGGCTGCCGCTCGGCTGGCGACCACTCATCGACATCACCGGTTCCGGGCCGCTGTTCGACTCGCTCTTCGACGAAGCCAGCGAACACAACGTCTGCCGCTTCCTCATCAGCGACGCGCGCAATCCGGGGTCCATCATCCGCTCCATCGAGGGCGTGCGGGAGAACGCCCGCACGGTGCGCGAGACGATGCCGCGGGTGACGTTCGAGTACGTCAACGACCTGCATCACTTCGCCCGCTCCGAGCTGCCCCCAGGCACTTCTCGCCGGCGCCGTCGCGAAGCGCTCGATGGCGTTGGCTCGCGCGTGCACCAGTTCGAGGGCTTTCTTTCTCGCAACATGCTGCACGACGCCCACTGGACATTCCTGCGCCTCGGCAACCAGCTCGAACGCGCCGACATGACCACCCGCACCATCGATGTCGGCTCGGCTCGCTTACTGCCCCCAGGCCACAGCCTCGAGCCCTTCCACGAGGCGCAGTGGCGCAGCGTCTTGATCTCGCTCTACGCCATGCAGTCCTACCACGCCGCAGTCGGGCAGCCGGTGTCCCGCGGCCCGGTGCTCGAGTTTCTCCTCCGCGCCGGCAATCTGCCGCGCTCCTACGCCCGCTGCCTCGCGCAAATGCGAAGCAGCGTCCGCGACCTGCCGCGCAATCGCCGCCCCATGCGCAACTGCAACACCGCCATCGTCGCCCTAGCCAACGCCGACGTCGCCGGCCTTGAAGGCCCGACGCTGCGCGCCTTCATGGATGAATGCCAGCAGCACCTTGGCCGAATCCACGACTCGATAACCCAAACGTGGTTCGACTTCCAGCCGAAACCCGACCCGAAGAAGGGCAAGCTGGCGTCCTGAGCAACGGCCCTTGCTGATCAAAGCGGTTTGCTTGGGGCTTGTACTTGCCCCTACGATCACCTTGTGCAGAGGCTCCCTTCAGCGGTTTGACGCACCGGCGAACGCCCGAGCGAGCTCTGCCACCGTGGAGTAGCGGGAGGTTGGATTCGTCGCACAGGCGCGGGCGACCACATCAGACAAGGCAGTCAGATCGCTGAGAAAGATGGCGATGGTGCGGCCGAGGGCGAACACTGTCGTGCGTTCGTCGATTGCCCGCCCGAGCTCGAACTCCTCCGGCGCCATGAAGCGCGTGGAGCCGAACATGCGCCCCATGTTGTTGCGGTAGGGGCCTTGGTGGTAGCTGTCGAGGTCGAAGACATGAATGGACTTGCTCGGGAAGTTGTAGATGAGGCAACCGTCGTAGAAGTCTCCCGCCACCCAGTTCTTCTTCGCCAGCTCGACATGCAGGTCAATGAGCGTGCGCACGACGGGCAGCCTTTCTAAGGTTGGGCGCGCCAGAAAGCGTTGCCATGCGGTGTCTGGGTCCTCGCGCCGTTCGCGCGGTGCGTGGAGGTGTTCGCCTTCGACCCAGCCGTACACGAGCATCGGCCCCCAAGCCGACGGAATCGAGCGTTCGAAACACGCCAGAGCCGGATGGGACACTTCCTGCGCGAGACGTTCGGCGTTGTACAGCAGCGCCACGCGATCTTTGTGCGCGAGCGGCAACCCACCGCTGCCGGGCGGCCCAGCCGTCTTGACGAAGTGGCGGCCCGCTTCCGTCTCAACCCCGAACGAGATGTTGCCCGAGTCCTGCTGGTCGAAGCGGGCGAAGACCTCGCCGATGGACGCGAGGAAGTCCGGCGGCGCTTGATCGGTGGATGTGGTTTCGAGCAGCACGCGACTCAACCTTCCTTCACACACCGGAACGCGCCCGTTGGGTGCGGCGGCGAGACGCCCTCCTGCCGAAGGGCCTGTCCACGCGGACTTTGCCCCTTGGAGCGGACTCGGAGGGAAGGCATTCTGCCTTCCCTAAGCGCCGATAGGCGCTTTTCCTTGTAGGGGTCGGGCTTGTCCCGTCCCGGCGCCCTGACGAGCGCGTTGGCAGTTCGCTTGCGCGAACTGCTGCGCTTCGCCGGATTCCTCGGTGCATTCGAGACGGGGCGGGGACAAGCCCGTCCCCTACGGTCCCAAACGGTTAGCCCCTCTGGTCCGCCGTCACCTTGGCAATGCTCTCCCGAGTGGCAAGCCGCCCCAACAAGCCCTTGATCTCGGGTGCTTCCGCCAGGATGTCCACGTCGAACACCTTCTGCGCGATCTGGCCGGAGAGGCCGAAACAGAAGAAGGCGTAGAGGTCTGCCGCCGTGAAATCCGCCCCGGCCGCGTACGGGTCGCAGGCCATCAGCCGCTGCACGGCGGCAACTCCCTTGACCAGGTCCTCCTTCGTCTCCGCCTTCTTGTCCTCGGACGCCTCGCCGCCGAAGAACGCTGCTCCCAGGCAGCGCCGGGCCACCAGTTCCACGTTGAGTTCAATGTGGCGGCTGAGCTCAATGGTCTTGGCACGGGCGAATGGCTCCGCCGGCAAGAGCGCCGGCGCCGGCTGCACCCGTTCCAGATAGTCAACGATGGCCCAGGACTCGGAGAAGAAGCCCTCGTCCGTGCCAAGCACGGGCACGCGCCCCATGGGGCTCTTGGCGAGGAACTCATCGCTCTGCGCCGGGGACTCCTTCACCTCCTCGAATTCCACGCCCTTCTCAAGGAGCGCGGCCTTGGCAAGGCTGTAGTAGTTGCTGAAGCGGACACCGTGCAGTCTGAGCATCGTTGGCTACCTTGTTGACCTGTGGTGGGAGTTGGCTACGCAGGGATGCCGACGATGCCATCGGCGGCAAGGCTCGTCACTTCGGCATCGCCGTAGCCAAGCTCCCCGAGCACCTCGGCCGTGTGCTGGCCATGGTGCGGGGCGCCGTGGCGCATCTCTGTCGGCGTTTGTTCGAACCGGGCGGCGTTGCGCGTTTGGCGGATGCGGCCAGCGTCCGGGTGGTCGAGTTCCATGACGATGCCGCTGGCTTCCACCTGCGGGTGCTTGACCATCTCGCTGCGGCGAAGCACCGGCGCGCAAGGAACGCCGGCGTCCTCGAGGATCGTCAGCCATTCCTCGGCCGGGCGTTCGAGCAAACATTCCTGCGTCAGTTCCAACCGTGCGTCGGCGTTGCGGTCGCGGCCGCCGGGGGTCTTGAAGCGTTCGTCCTCGAGCCATTCGGGATGCCCAACCGCGTGGCAGAGGCCGTCCCACTGGCGGTCGTTCATCACCGAGACGCTGATGTAGCCGCTCTTGGTCTCGTAGATGAGGTCGATGAACGTCGCTGCCCGCGCCACGTCCACCTCGCGCCCCACAAAGGTCTGGCTGCCCATGTCCGAGGACCACATGAACGCCACCACGGCATCGAGCATCGAAAGCCGCACGTGCTGGCCTTCGCCGGTGCGCTCGCGGGCAAGAAGTGCGCTCGAGACCGCCTGCGCCGCCGTGATGCCGGTGAGCTTGTCCGGCAGGATCGTGCGGATCAGGCGCGGGCGCGCCTCGTCGGAGCCTCCCTGGACGGAAGCGAGCCCCGACAGCGCTTGGATGATGGGGTCATAGACGGGCTTGTGCGCGAACGGCCCCTTCTCGCCCCAGCCGCTCATGGAAACGTACACGATCTTGGGATTGACGGCCTTGAGATCGTCGTAGTCGATGCCAAGCCGCGCCATGACGCCGGGGCGGAAGTTCTGCAGGAACACATCGGCGCTGGCCGCGAGCTTCAGGATCACGTCCCGGCCGGCGGGCGACTTCACATCCACCGCGATGCAGCGCTTGTTGCGGTTGTTGTTGAGGAACGCCGCGCTGAACTCGCTCTGCGCATACCCTGCCCGCCGAACATGGTCGCCTTGCCGCGGCGCCTCCACCTTGATCACGTCCGCCCCTTGATCGGCCAGGATCATGGTGCCGTAAGGCCCCGCGATCATCGTGGTGAAGTCGATAACGCGGAACCCGTCGAGAGGTCCTGCCACAGTAGGGTTCTCCAAAGGACGAAGCGGGCGTTATTGAAACACAACGAGCCACGGCGTTTGCGGATCGGGGAATCAATGGGCGGGACTTGATACTCGCGTAAATTTGGCGAGAGCCTAGGCTGTCAGGCGATGCTTGGTGACCGCCGCGTCGATCGCGCGATAGTCTTGACTAGGTCTGACCAAAGGGTGCTCGCGTATGGAGTGCACGATCACTTTGAGCGACGCGAAAGCGCGCTTTTCGGAAATCGTCGAGAGAGCCGTCAACGGAGAGGAGTTCGTCGTTACCCGCATGGGCAAGGCGGCAGTGCGGATCAGCCGCTGCGAGGTCCGCAAGCGGCACAGGAAGATCGGCGATATAGCCGGTCAGATCTGGATCGCGGAGGACTTCGACGCGTGGCCTCCCGATCTGCAACAGGCATTCGGTATGGAAGAGGATGCGTGACGTCTCCTGCAACGCAATGATCTTGTGTCGCTTTCCTTCGTAGGGGACGGGCTTGTCCGAGGCGAACTGCATTCAACGCTCTGATTTAACTACAGTTCATCGCATGTGTCCACGGCGGGTTACTGACAGAGTTAGTGGTTCTGTGGCGGGAGGGCAGCGCGTGGCAGAGCGGTTGGGATCGCCATCCAGACCTCATTGGAGCAGGACCCTCCAGGGATTGAGGTAGCCCCACTCTTCTTTGGACGGGTCGCAGGCCAGGGACGCAGGCGTCTGGTGGTCTGAAGCCATGGACCGGCTCTCGGGCTCCCGCCATGACTGTGCTAGCGCGGGCGTTGCTGGACGGTGGGAACCTGGTTCGGTAGGGAGTCAGCGTCGGTCCCGTCCCAGCGAACGTGCCGGGCGGCGCCCCTGCGCCTCGTTGATGCGCAGGGGGCGGCCGTCCATCGGCTGGCCGTCGAGGTTGCGGATGGCGTCCCGGGCGGCGCTGTCGGACTCGATGGTGACGAAGGCGAAGCCCCGCGGCCTCCCCGTGTCGCGGTCGGTGACCAGGCGCACGGAGGCGACCTCGGCATGAGGGGCGAAGTGGCTGTGCAGGTCGTCTTCGGTGGCGTCGTAGGGCAGGTTGCCGACGTAGATGTCCAAGGGGGCTCCAGTGATGGGATGGCGGAAAGGTCGTTCAGTGTAGGGGACTCCGCGGGCCGCCGCGAGGCGGAGTCAGTTTTCTGGCGCACCAGGATGCCGGACGGCAACGTGCGCTGCCGTGGTCCTTCATATCCCGGCGTCGCCGAACGCGTCGGCGATGAGCGCGTGCAGCTGCGTCGCCGTGAGTCCGTCCGGTGCCTGCGGGATCACCCGGCTTGCCACCTTGAAGCGCCGGCGGTCGTCGATCGACTGCGCTTCGAGGTCGCCTTCGGTGGCAACGCGGAGGAAGTGGCGGTCATCGGCGTCGAATCCGGCGACGGCGAGTAGGACGCCGCAGTTGCACACGATGATCTTGCCTTCGCATTCGTGCGGGCTGACGGGCTCCCCCGTGGTCAGCGAGTAGAGGGGTCGCTGAAGCGCTGACCGCGTTCCGGGCAGGTGTCGGTGGCAGGCATCGTGCAATAGTATTTCAGGAACGGGCTCACGGCGCCTGGGGATTGATTTGGGCGGCCGGCAAGGGCCCGGCCCTTGAGGGTCGTGCACACGGGCGCCGCAAGCAGTTACGCGCATGGGCCGGGCCGACCGCTAGTCCGACCGGCGGCAAAGGGCGCGCGTGAAGGAGACGAAAGT